>NZ_CP080494.1:1167500-6167549 GCF_019464415.1 Pseudomonas sp. So3.2b
GTATAAAGGCAAAAGCGCGCTTGACTGCGAGACAGACACGTCGAGCAGGTACGAAAGTAGGTCTTAGTGATCCGGTGGTTCTGTATGGAAGGGCCATCGCTCAACGGATAAAAGGTACTCCGGGGATAACAGGCTGATACCGCCCAAGAGTTCATATCGACGGCGGTGTTTGGCACCTCGATGTCGGCTCATCACATCCTGGGGCTGAAGCCGGTCCCAAGGGTATGGCTGTTCGCCATTTAAAGTGGTACGCGAGCTGGGTTTAGAACGTCGTGAGACAGTTCGGTCCCTATCTGCCGTGGACGTTTGAGATTTGAGAGGGGCTGCTCCTAGTACGAGAGGACCGGAGTGGACGAACCTCTGGTGTTCCGGTTGTCACGCCAGTGGCATTGCCGGGTAGCTATGTTCGGAATAGATAACCGCTGAAAGCATCTAAGCGGGAAACTAGCCTCAAGATGAGATCTCACTGGAACCTTGAGTTCCCTGAAGGGCCGTCGAAGACTACGACGTTGATAGGTTGGGTGTGTAAGCGCTGTGAGGCGTTGAGCTAACCAATACTAATTGCCCGTGAGGCTTGACCATATAACACCCAAGCAATTTGACTACTCTTGACTTGGAAACAAGCAAAAGCATCAGATTGCGGTGTGTGAAGACGAAATGAACCGAAAGTTCGAATCTCACAAAACACCGAAAGCTGTCACATACCCAATTTGCTGAAGCGAGGCCATCTGGTCACGACTCAGTACCCGAATTTCTTGACGACCATAGAGCATTGGAACCACCTGATCCCATCCCGAACTCAGTAGTGAAACGATGCATCGCCGATGGTAGTGTGGGGTTTCCCCATGTGAGAGTAGGTCATCGTCAAGATTAAATTCCGAGACCCCAATTGCGAAAGCAGTTGGGGTTTTGTTTTGGGCGGTCGAAAAGGTTCTGGCCTATCGCCATCGCTTGATCCCGACAAATTTGCACAGTTATTTCTGAACCAGAACACTAGAATACACACCTGATCATTTTGTCTTAGAGTCCTATATGTCCGACCCGGTTGATACCACCCAGGTGTCCGACCTACCGCTGGAGGACCTGGTTGCCTGCCACGAGTGCGACTTGCTGATGCGCAAGCCAGAGCTTGCGCACGGTGAAAAGGCCCTGTGTCCACGCTGTGGTTATGAGATGTACGCCCACCGCTTCAATGTCGTAGAGCGCAGCCTTGCCTTGGTGATCGCAGCGCTATTGCTGTACATCCCGGCGAACTTTCTACCCATCATGCAGCTCAATCTACTCGGGCAGTCTTCGCAGGACACGGTCTGGAGCGGTGTAGTTGCCCTGTTCAATACCGGCATGCAAGGCGTGGCGGTGGTGGTGTTCCTGTGCAGCATGGGCATTCCGTTGCTCAAGCTGCTCTGCCAGCTTGCGGTGCTGCTCAGTATCCGCTGGAACATAGGCCGCAGTTATGGCCTGTTGCTATACCGTATTTATCACCATATGCGCGATTGGGGGATGCTGGAGGTCTACCTGATGGGCGTGCTGGTGGCGATTGTAAAACTGGCCGATATGGCTGCCCTTAGCGTGGGCCTGGGACTGGCCTGTTTTATCAGCCTGTTGATGGTCCAGGTACTGCTGGAGGTGGTGATGTCACCCCATCAGATCTGGCAAGCGTTGTCCGGGGAGGACGAACATGCGGGCGATTGATGCTGGCATTCTGATCTGTACCGAATGCCACGAACTGAACAGGCAGGACCCGGACACCGACGAGCAAACCTGCACCCGTTGTGGTGCCCTGGTCCATGCGCGCCGGCCGAACAGCCTGATGCGCACCTGGGCGTTGCTGATTACTGCGGCAATTCTGTACATCCCGGCTAACCTGTTGCCAATCATGACGGTTAACTCACTGGGGCAGGGCGCTCCAAGCACCATCATGTCCGGCGTGATCGAACTGGTTCAGCACGGCATGTTCCCAATTGCCGCCGTGGTGTTTATTGCCAGTATCCTGGTGCCGACCTTCAAGCTGGTAGGCATCGCACTGCTGCTGTTCTCGGTGCAACGTCACCAGCCGCTTTCCGCCCGACAACGCATTATCATGTACCGCTTTATCGAGTTTATCGGTCGCTGGTCCATGCTGGATATCTTCGTGATCGCCATTCTGGTGGCGGTCGTTAACTTTGGGCGACTAGCCAGTATCGAGGCCAATCTCGGTGCCGTGGCGTTCGCCAGTGTGGTGATCTTGACGATGCTTGCCGCAGTAACTTTCGATCCCCGACTGATTTGGGATAACACGGAGTCGGACGACGACCATGACTGATTTGCCAAAGGCTAAAACCCGCCCCGCTTCGAACTGGTCGGCCATTTGGGTACTGCCGTTGATCGCCCTGGTGATCGGCGGCTGGCTCGGATGGCGCGCCTATACCCAGACGGGCATCGAGATCCAGGTGCGCTTTGAAAGCGGTGAAGGCATCCAGGTCAACAAGACCGAAGTGGTCTACAAAGGCATGCCCGTGGGCAAGGTCAAGACCCTGGCATTGGATGACGAGGGCAGCAATCGTGGGGTGATTGCGACTATTGAGATGAACAAGGATGTCGAGCAATACCTCAAGGCCAATACGCGCTTCTGGCTGGTCAAGCCCAGCGTCAGCCTGGCGGGGATTACTGGCCTGGAAACCCTGGTCTCGGGCAATTACATCGCCGCCAGCCCCGGCGACGGTGAGCCCACGCGTAAATTCAAGGCGCTCTCCGAAGAGCCCCCATTATCCGACGCCAAGCCCGGCCTGCACCTGACGGTCAAGGCCGAGCGGCTCGGCTCGCTGGACCGTGGCAGCCCGGTGTTCTACAAACAGATCCAGGTCGGCCAGGTCAAAAGCTACCTGCTGTCGGCTGATCAGAACACGGTCGAGATCAAGGTCTATATCGAGCCGACCTACGCCAGCCTGGTGCGCAAACATACGCGTTTCTGGAATGCCAGCGGCATCAGCATCGACGCCAACCTCTCCGGGGTCAAAGTGCGCAGCGAGTCCCTGGCCAGCATCGTCGCCGGGGGGATTGCCTTCGCTACGCCAGAGAACCGTAAGGACAGCCCGCCCACCGACCCGAGCCTGCCATTCCGCCTGTACGAAGACTTCGATGCCGCCGCCGCAGGGATCCGCATCAAGGTCAAGCTCAGTGACTTCGAGGGCTTGCAAGCCGGTCGTACGCCGGTGATGTACAAAGGCATCCAGGTCGGCAGCCTCAAGGCCCTGAAGGTGGACTCTGACCTGTCCAGCGCCAGCGCCGACTTGACCCTCGACCCATTGGCCGAAGATTACCTGGTGGAGGGCACCCAGTTCTGGGTGGTCAAGCCATCCATCTCCCTGGCGGGCATCACCGGCCTGGAAGCCTTGGTCAAGGGCAATTACATTGCCATCCGCCCTGGTGACAAAGGCGCAAACCCCCAGCGCGAGTTTGTGGCCCGGGCCAAGGCGCCACCGCTGGACCTGCGCTCCCCTGGCTTGCACCTGGTCCTGCTCACAGAAAGCCTCGGCTCCCTGGAAGTTGGCAGCCCGATCCTCTACAAACAGGTCAAGGTCGGTTCGGTGCAGAGCTACCAGTTTTCGCGCAAGCGCAAGCAACTGGTGATCGGCGTGCATATCGAGAAGGAATATGAAGGCCTGGTCAACGGTTCGACGCGCTTCTGGAACGCCAGTGGCGTGACCCTGACCGGCGGGCTCACCGGCGGCATCCAGGTCAAAAGCGAATCCCTGCAAAGCCTGATGGCCGGGGGGATCGCCTTTGAGACCCCAGAGCCGAACGTACCGCTGAGAAATCGCATCCCGCGTTTCCGCCTGTTTGCCGATCGCGAAGCCTCCACCCAGCGTGGCACCCTGATCACGATCAAGGTTGACCGCGCCGATGGCCTGCGCACCGATACGCCGATTCGCTTCAAAGGCCTGGACGTGGGCAAGATTGAAAGCGTTGACCTGAGCCCGGACATGCAGTCGGTGATGCTCACTGCGCGCATCACCGAAGTCCCTGAGCGGATCGCCCGTACCGGCAGCCAGTTCTGGGTGGTCAAGCCCGAGTTGGGCCTGATGAAGACCGCCAACCTGGAAACCCTGGTCACCGGCCAATACATCGAAGTGCTGCCGGCGGTGAAAAGCACCGGTGCGCAAAAGAACTTCGTGGCCCTGGCCCAACCGCCAGAGAGCAACGTGCAAGAAGCCGGCTTGAGCCTGGTACTCAGCGCCGCCCGCCGTGGCTCGTTGAAAGTCGGCGTGCCAGTCACCTACCGGGAAGTCACAGTCGGCAAGGTCACCGGCTACGAGTTGGGCAAGACCGCTGACCGTGTGCTGATCCATGTGCTGATCGAGCCCAAATACGCTCCGCTGGTTCGCGGCGGCAGCCGTTTCTGGAACAGCAGCGGCTTTGGCCTGGACTTTGGCCTGTTCAAGGGCGCGACAGTGCGCACCGAGTCCCTGGAAACCCTGGTCCAGGGCGGTATCGCCTTTGCCACGCCGGATGGCGAGCGCATGGGCAACCCGGCGCTGCCCGAGCAGACTTTCCCGTTATTCGACAAGTTCGAAGACGAGTGGCTGATCTGGGCGCCGAAGATCCCCCTGGGTAAATAGCGCCCCCACCAACACCGCATAACCCGCCCACAAAAAAGGCCGCGATCCATAGGATCGCGGCCTTTTTGTATTTCAACAGCGCGGATCAGACCTCATCCAACTCCGGCTCATCCGCCTGCACATTCACCGTCGCCTTCACCGCATCATGCCGGCGAATGTACTTCCAGTCCGCCTCATCAATGTAGATCCCGTTCGGCCCGCTGCCGCCTTCGAGGTCGATCGCCACCTGGGCGGAGACCTGCGGCTTCACACTGGCCAGGATCGGCACAAAGCCCAGCTGCAGGCTGGTCTCCAGCAGTGCTGCCTGGTTCTTCTCGTCGATATCCGCCGCTTCGTCGAGGTAGTACGGCAGGCGCACGCGACCGGCCTGGTCGCGGTCCATCAAGTGCAGCAACAAGTACATGTTGGTCAGCGCCTTGATGGTCATGGTGGTGCCGTTGGACGCGGCGCCATCAATGTCGGTGTGAATGATCGGCTGGCCATTGACCTTGGTGATCTCGAACGCCAGTTCGAACAGGTCCTTGAGCCCCAGCTGGTTATGGTTGGCAGCGACCAGGCGTGCCAGGTATTCCTTGGCCTCTTCGTTCTTGTTGTCCTGCTCGGCACTTTGGCTGAGATCGAACACCGAGAGGGTTTCGCCTTCCTCATACTGACCGGCACTGTGAATGATCTGGTCGATATGCTTGAGCGCTTCCTTGTTCGGCGCCAACACAATACGGAAGCTTTGCAGGTTGGATACCTGGCGCTTGTTGATCTCGCGGTTGAACAGGGCCAACTGGTGCTCAAGGCTGTCGTAGTCGCTGCGGATATTGCGCAGGGTCCGCGCGATATCCGTCACCGCTGCACGGCGTGCCTTGCCCAGGGTCAGGGCTTCGTCGGTACGGTGCGCATACGCATTGATCAACAGGTGCAGGCGACGCTCCATATCGTCTTCACTGTCGAACTTGGCCACGCCCTTGAGGCGCACCTGGGCGTACAGCGCGTCGATCTGCCCGTCAGCGCGCTGCAAGCCCTGCCAGCTGTCCTGATAGTCGTTGAGCAGCGGCAGCAGGTTGTCCATGGAATCGTCGATCGGGTCCATGAACGGCGTGCCGAACGGCAAGTCGGCCGGCAGCAGCTGGCGACGGCGCAAGGCGTCATCGAGGGTGCGCTGCTTGGCTTCCATATCACCGATCTGCCGGCCGACCAGTTGCAGCTTGGCCGACAATTGCTGGACGCGTTCGGTGAACGCATCACTGGAGCGCTTCAGTTCATCCTGGGCCGCTTCCATCTGCGCCAGGTTTTCCAGTTTCTCGCCTTCCTCGGCACTCAGGGTCTGGGCGCGGCGGAAGTCTTCCAGGGCTTTCTGCGCATCGAGTACCTGCTGGTACAGCGCTTCGGTCTGGCTCTTGCTCGCCGCGCGGTCCGAGGCCACGGCCTGCTGGGTCTTGAGTTGCTTGAGTTCTTTTTCCAGGCGCTCCTTCTGGTCGCGCAACGCCGCGCGGTCCGCCAGGGCCTGCAAGGCCGGTGGCTCGATGTGCGAGATGTCGATGGACAGCCCCGGCACTTCAAAGCGCTCGCCGGTGAAGCCATCGAGGATCAGCTCCAGGGATTTGACCCACTGGCCGTCTTCATCCAGGGTGATGCCATGCTCGCCCAGCGGCAGGCTGAACAACGAACTGTTGAACAGACGCATCAGACGCTCGACGTCCTGCTGTGAGAATTCTTCCCGCAGTTTGGCGTAGCTGTTGTTGTCGGCGTGATCGAGTTGCTGCTTGACCGACTTCAGGCGTTTTTCCAGGTCGCGCAGGCGTTCGTCCAGGTCCTCGGCACTGAACTGTCGCGATTGCGCCAGGGCGCCGGCCAGTTCGTCGTGGGCATCCTTGGCCGCCAGCAGTTGCTGCTCCAGGACCTTGACGTCATCCACCAGGGCAAAGCGATGCTTGAGCACCGACAACTCGCCCAGCCAGCGTTGAATGCCGCTGATTTCCCGCTCCAGGCGCATCAGCTCCTGGGTGCCGCCGCGCTGATCGTTCTGCAGCGCATCCTGCTCGTTGCGGTAGTGTTCGGCCTGGATCGTCAGCTCTTCCTTGCGTGCATTGGCGTAGTCCGACCAGGTGCCCAGCAGTGAGTCGAGCAATGGCGACAGGCGATGCAACTTGCCGCGCAGGATTTCCCGCTGCTTCACGCCGTTGGACAGCGCCTCCACCAGAGGGCCGGCGGCCACCAGGGAGTTGTAGTCCTGCTCCATGCGTCGTACATCGCGGAACGCTTCTTCGCACGCGGCGATGTAATCCACGCTGCCGGAGCGCAGGCTGTGTTCGAAGGCATCGAGGAACAGCTGCTTGAGCTTGGCCGCGGTGATTTCGCGCATGTGCAGCAGGTTGATAAACAGCGCACGGAAGGTCTTCAGGCTCTGCTCGCTGGTGGAGCGCAGCGGAATCAGGGTCAGGTCCAGCGGGATCGAGGTATGGCCGCCGACCAGCAAGCGCCGCAACTCATCGGGCTTGAGCTCGTAAGCCTTCAGGCCCTCGCGCTCAAGGTTGGTGAACAGCTCTTTCTGGCGCAGGCAGGTGTCGTTCTTCTGGTAGTGGGCCAGGTCCAGCTTGCCGGCGTAGGCAAAGAACTGGTGGCCGAAACCACCGCCCGGGCCGCGGCCGACCACGCCAATCACGTGCGGGCCGTGGGGCAGCGAGACTTCGACGAGGATGTAGCTGGTGTCGGTGGCGAAGTAGAAGCGCCGCGACTGTTCCAGGGTGTACTTGCCGAAGCTCATGTCCGACATGCGCGCCAGGATCGGGAACTGCAAGGCGTTGATCGACGCCGACTTACCGAGGTTGTTCGCGCCATACACCGACAGCGGCTCTTCCAGCGGGAACAGGCCCAGGCTGTAGCCGGCGGTATTCAATAGGGCGAAGCGGCGAATGCCGTAGCGTTCCTTGCTCATGCATCGGTCTCCTGTTCTTCGGCAATGGCGCGGGCGAGGGCATCTTCTTCGCTTTCAAATTCGCTCAAGTCCAGCGGGTCATCGGTCTGCAGCAGTTTTTCATCGTTGTCTTCGTCGATGATCACCGGCGCTGGCAACGGCAGCACGCTGTGCACGCTGGCTGCCAGGTCGCGGTCGGCCTGGACCGACAGGCACACATCAAGGAAGCGGTGCATCGGCGGCAGGAAGCGATAGACGCCGTTGTTTTCACTGGCAAACCCGAGCTGGGTCATGCGGCGCATGATTTTTTCTTCCAGTTCTTCCTGGGTCTGCACTTCGGCCTGGATAAACAGGTCGCGGTACTTCTCCAGCAAGGAGGGCAGTTCATCGCGGCCCAGGCTGCCGCCGTCGAGCACGGCAATCGGGTCGCGGCCCTGATCGGCCAGGTGCTCGACAATGATGAAAGTGAACAGCGCCAGGCGTTGCGCAGTCTTGTTCACCTGCGCGCTGGCGATGGCCGAGTCGGGTACGAAGTAGTAGAAACCCCGGGTATCGCACACCAACTCAAAGCCCAGGGCCTTGAACAGCGTGCGGTACTGGTCCTGGAAGTTCGACAGTTGCGCGTACAGCTCCGGGTCGCGGCGGCTGACGTGGTAACCCTTGAACAGCTCGCGAAAGATCGGCGCCAGCTGGGACAGTTCGGATAGATCAAGATGCATAAGGTGTGCTCGCAGAATTCTCGGCTAAGTCGGTGCTGGCCGGGAGCAGGGCGAATGAGCGCAGGCTGACCTGGTGCTCGTGAGTATGGTAATCCCGGCGTTCCAGGCGCTCGCGCTTGAAACGCTTCTCCCGCGACAAACGCGAGAACCAGTACAGCAACTCGTCGGTGGCCCCGTCTGGTTCCTGTTCCAGCAGCCAGGTCATCAGGTCGGGCATCGGCAGTGCGTCTTCGCAGCGCTCGAGCATCTCCTTGACCGTGCGCGGCGCACGCTGGGCTTCGCCCTTGTGGGATTTGTGGGCCTTGGGGAAGCGCGCCGGCTTGGGTTCGAAATTCGCCAGTGCATACACATAGGCTTCCACTTGGCTGGCGCTGCCGAGGAAGGTGCTCTGTGGCCGGGTAAACATCGGCATCGCCGCTTGCGGCACCGCGTCCAGGCCCTTGCGCCGGATCGCCGACAGGGCCAGCGCTGCGCCACGGGTCACGGCGTTGTGCCGGCGCGCTTCTTCGCGCAGCGGCAGCAGCAGTTCCCGGGCATGGCGCAAGGTCAACTGGGCGCTGGTCTGCATTTCGAGGATGCGCGCGTGGGTGCGCAGCAACATGTCGTCGTCCACCAGGTGGCCCAGGCGTTGCTGCTCGGTGAGCATGCGCAACAGCACGTTCTCTACCTTGCGCACGCCTTGCTCGAAGGCACCGTCGGCGTTCACCAGTTGGATCATCGGCTCGACGTACTCGTCCCAGGTCGCCAGGACCTCGGCATAACGCTGGCGCAACGGGATCTGCCGGTCGCTGGTCTTGGCCCGGTCGGCCACGGCAGCGAGGGCCTGTTCGTCATTGGCGAGTTTTTTCAGCACGTCGCGCACGCGCATGTCCAGCAGCCGCAGTTGGCGGGCCAGGTCGTGGCCGTCGCGGATGTCGAAGGCGTCCTGGATATAACCGGCCAGGCGCTCGAGGTGGCGCAGGTAGGCTTCGATTTCCAGGCACAGGCCTAGCCGGTGCTCCTTGCGAAGATAGGCCAGGAAGTCATGGATCTGCGCGTTGAGCTCGAAACGGTTCGGGCTCTTGGCGACAGGCACCAGGATATCCAGGCGAATCCACACGTCCAGCAGGTTGGTGATGTCCTGTGGCGTGCTGTCCAGTTGTTGGGCGGCCAGTTGCGCGCGCAACTCGCCAAGGCTCAGGGTGCCTTGGTCGAAGTGTTCGCACAGTGGCTCAAGCAGGGCCCAGTGTTCGGCGAGGGCGCGCAAGACGCGCTTGGGTTCGATCATCGGAATGGCCGGCTGGTTGGCGAATTAAAAGCAGCGATTGTACTGCATCAGGCGCGGGATTTATCCACAGCCGGTCAGGGCGCGTTCGCGATGGGCGGTCAGCAATGCAGAGAAAGTCATCAACGGTGGGCGATCATCGTCGAAGGGCGGTAGAATCTGCGCTCTTTAGTTATCCACAAGTGGCCGAGCCTTGCTTATCGAGTCCCGACGTCGCGCTTACTTGACTGCCATGCAGGTGGTCAACTGGCTGCCGCGCACCGAATTGCCCTTTGCCGCGCCGTCGCGGCCCGAACTGCTGCAGGCGCTGGAAGCCTTCGAGCCGTTCGACGCCTCGGGTGAGGAAGCGGCGGCGCCGGTTGCGCTGGTCAAACCCGTGGCCGAGGTGCCTGTGCGGCCGTCGGAGCGGGTCAAGATCGAAGTACCACGCCCCTCGACCGCGCCCAAGCCCGCTGCCGTGGCCGACGATGCCCCGGCCCCGGTGGCCAAGGCCCCGGTCGTGCCGCCACCGCGTTTTGCCCTGCAGTTGCTGCGGGCCGGGCGTTGCCTGTTGCTGGTCGAGTTGCCGACCGGCGAGCGCTTCCAGACGCGTGACCCGGCCTACCTGCTGCTCAAGGACATGCTGCGCGCCGCCGGCCTGCCCGACAGCCCGCAGATCGTCGGCGAGCCCGTGCGCTGGCCGCTGCTGGTGCGCGGCAATATGGACCAGGGCCCGGACGCCGCGCGTGATTTTGTGCAAGGTTTTGTCTCGGCCCGCCTGGAAGACGAACCCTGCGTGTGCCTGTGGCTGATCGGCCTGCCGGCCGTGCGGTTTGCCGGCGAAGCCGACGCCGAGGCCTGGTACCGCGAACTGCAGGTCGAAGGCCTGGGCTCGGTCTGGGCCTTGCCGGGCCTGGAATTATTAATGGAAGAGCCACAGCGTAAGGCTGATGTCTGGCAAGCCATGCGCCGGCTGATGGCGCGCTGGAAAACAACCGATGAGTGAGGCTTTATCCTTCCGCCCGATGACCGAGGCTGACCTCGACGCCGTGCTGAAAATCGAATACGCGGCGTTCAGCCACCCCTGGACCCGGGGCATCTTTCTCGATGGGCTGGGCAAGTACCAGATCTGGTTGATGTTCGAAGGCGAGCAACAAGTGGGCCACGGCGTGGTGCAGATCATCCTCGATGAAGCGCATTTGCTGAACATCACCGTCAAGCCGGAAAACCAAGGGCGTGGCCTGGGCCTGGCCCTGCTGGAGCATCTGATGTCGCGGGCGTATGCCGCCCATGCACGGGAGTGCTTCCTGGAAGTGCGCGACAGCAATACCGGGGCTTTCCGCCTGTATGAGCGCTACGGGTTCAATGAAATTGGCCGTCGTCGCGACTACTACCCGGCCGTCGGTGGCCGCGAAGACGCAGTTGTCATGGCCTGCACCCTGGTCGACTAACACACACGATCCCGGGTGGGAGCAGTCTTGTGTGGGAGCAGGCTTGCCAGCTCCCACACCGCCATGCTTCACCATAAGTCTGGCGCTGTATCAGCGGTTACCGTCGACCGGATCAATGTCCGCCAGCTCTGCCTCATCCAACCCATTACCGCCGCCAATCTCATCTTCATCGACGATGCTCAGGTCCCAATCGGCCGGTTCGTCCTCACCTTCTTCCAGGGCATCGCGCGCGCCGTCTTCCTGAATCAGCGTTTCGGGGCTCATATCATCATCCGTGGACTCATGATCCGCCGTCGACGCCCCAGTCATCCCAGCCTCGCGTACCCGTTCGTCGGGCATCAGCTGCTCGCGCTCAGCACGGGGGATCTCATCGCCGATTTCCGCCGTCGGCGTCTCCTCGTCAAAATCCAGCTCCCGCATCGAGCCCATGCGATCTTCGTTGTCATCAATCGGTTCGGGCTGCGTAGCGCCGTACGGACGTCGTGATTCAGTCATGGTCAATCCTCATACTGTGGGGCTTATAGTGTGTGGACAGGCAGGGCGCCCCAAGATTCAAGTCATTACCGACCGGCTATCTTTATAGACGGCGTGACCCGGACGGGCGGTCGTCTGTCAAAGCTGCGCATCATTCCTGAGGCTTTCCCTGATGAACGAACTACAAGACCTGCTTGATAACAACGAACGCTGGGCGGATGCGATCAAACAGGAAGATCCCGAATTCTTCGCCAAGCTCGCCCGCCAGCAGACCCCGGAATACCTGTGGATCGGCTGTTCGGACGCCCGGGTGCCGGCCAACGAGATCGTCGGCATGTTACCCGGCGACCTGTTTGTGCACCGTAACGTGGCCAATGTGGTGCTGCACACCGACCTCAACTGCCTGTCGGTGATCCAGTACGCTGTGGATGTGCTCAAGGTCAAACATATCCTGGTCACTGGCCACTATGGCTGCGGCGGCGTGCGCGCCTCGATGCAGGACCGCCAGTTCGGCCTGATCGACGGTTGGTTGCGGTCGATCCGCGACCTGTACTACGAGAACCGCGAAGTACTGGCCCAGTTGCCTACCGAAGAAGAACGTGTCGATCGCCTGTGTGAACTCAATGTCATCCAGCAAGTCGCCAATGTCGGTCACACCAGCATCGTGCAGAACGCCTGGCATCGCGGGCAGAGCCTGTCGATCCACGGGTGCATCTACGGGATCAAGGACGGCCGCTGGAAAAGCCTCAACGCCACCATCACCGGCTTCGAGCAACTGCCGCCGCAGTACCGCCTGCGTCCGGTGGAGGCCCTTTAAGAGCGTTTGCGCTGGCGCCACTGTTCCATAAACAGTTGGCCTTGCTGGTTAAGCGGCTCTTTCATGCCGGTGATCCAGCCCCGGCAGTTCCCCGCGCCGCAACGGCACGGGAACTGCCGGTACAGCACATCCTCGGTGGTGGCGTAATCCATGGTCAGCAGCGTGCCAGGGCGGATGGCCTGGATCGACCATAGCTCCAGCTCGCTGATGTCGAGGAACACATTCGGATCGCACGAATGCAGGAGCAGGCCGCTGAACCACGGGTCGTACAAGTGGATGCGTGAAGACACCTGCAGCGTGTGCAAGCGCCGTTCACCCAGGGCGTGCCCGGAAATTTTGGCGATTCGCACACGGCTGTCGAAGGCCACCTTGGCCTTGATCCCGGTTCCGCGCCCATTGCGGGTGTGTACCACCTCAAAGTTTTGACGCGAGGGGTAACCTTTTTTCGCCAACAGTGTTGCGAAGGGGTACAGACAGTCACTGGCCGCAGCAGGCGCCTCTTCCATGATCTGGGTTTTCATAGCATTCCTTGTCGGGCTGCATCGACCTCCTGGTGTTGCTATGACTGCCAGTCTTGCAGCAAATGGGCACCGCTCAAGGTTTGCGCAAAAAAAAGCCGATATCTACTGTCAAATCTGACAGTGGGTATCGGCTTTTTTGCGTAAGACACTGGCGATAAGGGCAGGAGCCTACAGCGCCGGCGCCGCGACAGACGCTTCTGGCAGAGGGCTTTTCAGGCGCTTGAGCTGGGGCTTGATCGAGGCGCTGGTGCATTTTTCCTTGGCCTGCTCGGCGGACAATTCGCGCACCGAGGTGTAGAACAATTCGCAGGTCTGCTCCTTGCGCGTCACCTGCCAGGTGTTCATGCAGCCCTTGAGCAACACATTGGGGTCGCTGGCAGGTTTTTGCCCCATCCCGGCTTGCCAGCAGGCCGCGCTCAAGTCCTGGCCCATGACTTTCAAGCCGGCCTCGTCGGCTTTCTGTTCGTCGCCGTCGTAGCTGTCCGGGTTGGCGGCGTACCAGATGTAACTGGGGTGATTGGCCCCCAGCACTGCAACTTTACTGTCTTCGACCGGGCTGATTTGCGTCAGGCCCAGTACCCCGAGGGTTTGCCCGTAGTGTTGCTGGATCCAACTGCGCACGGGCGCACCGAAGGCGACCATGGGCAACGGGCCAGTGGGGTGCAGGCTCAGTTCCCGGACAACCCGGGTCTGATACTCGCTGAAGTAGCTGTAGACGCCCTCCAGATCCTTGCCCGCCGTGGAGGGGGCGGCAATGGGCGCGATATCAATGATGGTCTGGTATTCCGGGGTCTGGGTCGCCGGTATACCGTTGGCGCTCAGTAGCGTGGCCCATCGGTCGGTGGTGGCTGATTCCAGATAGTCCTGGTAGTGGGTCAGGGAGTAATCCGGCGGAAAGTGCATCAACTCGATGCTCTTGCGGTTTTCCAGGGCCATGCCCATCGGCAGGAACAGGTACCAGCTAAATTGCCACTTGCCATCGCGGTTGAGCCGGCTGGCGCCCTCGTAAGCCAGGTCGGCGGTGTTCAGCAACGCGGTCAAGGGCTGCCCATAGCCATCGGGAACCCCGGTAAAGCGCGCGCGGACCTGACCCTGCTCGGTCTTCACGCTGACCCTGGCCCGGCTGTAGCCATCGCGCTGCAGGCTCTGGGTCAGATAGTGTTCGACGGTCTGTTCCAGGGTCAGCGGCCGAAAGCAGATCACGCTGCAATTGTTGGGGTAGGCGAACAATTGCGTGACCCGTTGTGCCGTGCCCAGATCAAGTTCGACGTCGGCTTGTACGACCGTGCTCACAGCAAGTGCGACAAAGGTGAAGGACAGCCTGGTCAGTTTAAACATGCATGTTTCCTTGTCAGCTAATGCCCGTCTGCGCGGGATGAATGCCCACCTTCACACAGTAGCGGCTGACCGGGAAAATGCCTCGGAAAATGCGGTTTTTTTGCAGGGCCTGGCCGCCTCGCTATAACGTGAAGTGCTGCGCGTTGCTGTGGTTGTCCATGAATGTGCAACTAGGCTTGAGGTCGTCGCGTTACTTGTAAGTATTCAATGCAGGCTGTGAAGCTCCAGGGCTTGAGGGGGATCACAGCCTCTATAAAGGAATCAGCCTTTAAACGCTGCAACAGGCTTGAAAAGGTTTTTGTTAGGGTTTGACTCTGCAAATACTATTCTTCCCGCCGGCTGGCCGAACGCCGGTTTGAATTGTCTGAATTTTTTCAACGCGGGATTTTGCTGTGGGTTGACATCTTGGGTATTGCCAGCCTCAGCGCTGTTTTGAGGTGTGGGCGTAGTAGCGGTAGGTGCGATATTCATCGGTATGACTCCAGTTGTAACTCTAAATAATTAGTTGTGGTCTCTTAGTTAAGTTGAAGAGTGTCTGGTGCTACTAAAAGACACTGTTAGGTGGCCCGTCATTAACGCGTGGTTCCCTTCCTGAAATATTCAGAGGGAACAACGGCGCTCAATGTCGACCTGGATGCACCCGTCACAACGACGGGTGCGGCGTCCAATGATTAAGGCATTACCGGCGGCATGTACTTCAACGTCGTCCCCAGCGCCCACAGCAGGAACAACACCAGCGGCGTGTGCACCAGCAGCTGCACAAACGAGAAGCCGATCAAGTCCCGCGCCTTCAGCCCCAGTACCCCCAGCAATGGCAGCATATAGAACGGGTTGATCAGGTTCGGCAGGGCCTCGGCGGCGTTGTAGATCTGCACGGCCCAGCCCAGGTGGTATTGCAGGTCATTGGCCACCTGCATCACATAGGGCGCCTCGATGATCCACTTGCCACCGCCCGACGGAATAAAGAACCCCAGTACCGCCGAGTACACGCCCATCAGCAGCGCGTAGGTGTCGTGGGAGGCGATGGAAGTGAAGAGGATCGAGATATGGTGGGCCAGGGTCTGGCCGTCGCCGCCCTTGACCACGGTAATCAACGCCGCGATGGAGCCGTACAGCGGGAACTGGATCAACACCCCGGTGGTGGTGGGCACCGCGCGCGCCACTGCGTCGAGGAAACTGCGCGGGCGCCAGTGCAGCAGGGCGCCGACCATCAGGAACAGGAAGTTATAGGTGTTGAGCCCCGAGATCGCGCTGATCGCAGGCTTGGTCGAAAACTCGTGGAACAGCCAGCCGGCGGCCAGCAGTGCCAGGAGGATGGTCAGCAGCGGGCTGTGCTCCAGCCATTCCCCCGGGCGGGTTGGCGGTTGTAGCTTGGGCAGGTTGAACGCCGGGTCCACGCCACAGGCCTTGGCATCACGGGCCGAGTTGGGCCCCGGTGCGGTGACGTAGGCGATGATCAGCGACACCACGATCAGTGCCAGCAACAGCACCCCCGATTGCCACAAAAAGATCGTGTCGGTGAAGGGGATGGTCCCGGTGATCGCCAGGATCGACGGCGGCAAGCTGGCCGGGTTGGCCTGCAATTGCGCGGCCGATGACGACAACCCCAGCGCCCACACGGCGCCCAGGCCCAGGTAAGCCGCCGCGCCAGCGGCGCGATAGTCCATGCGCAAATCCGTGCGCCGGGCCAGGGCCCGCACCAGCAACCCGCCGAACACCAGGGACAGGCCCCAGTTGAGCAGCGACGCGACCATCGAGATCAGCGCCACCCACGCCACGGCCGAGCGGCCGTTTTTCGGGATGCGTGCCAGGCGATCAATCAGCTTTACGGCGGGCGGCGAACTGGCCACCACATAGCCGCCAATCACCACAAAGGCCATCTGCATGGTGAACGGGATCAGGCTCCAGAAACCATCACCAAAGGCCTTGGCAGCGTCGGTGGGCGCAGCGCCCATGCCCAGAACCGCCACGGTGACAATGATCACCGCCAGGGCGGCAAACACCCAGGAGTCGGGAAACCAGCGTTCGGCAAAATTGGAGCAGCGCAGGGCAAAGCGGGCATAACGGCTATCTTCGATAGGGTCGGCCATGTGGGAGTACCTCTTGTAGTTATTATGCAAGCGTCGGGGTGTTGGCAAGGTATCGCTGCATCTTGGCCCACGGCTATTTATTTGGGAATGTTGTTATTTTCATGGATCAATGAGTAAAACGAATATATCGGCGGCGATTGCCAGGATCCGGTTCAGCTCATAACCTGCACGCCATTTTGTTTGTCTGCCGAGCCTCTTCATGACTGCCACCGCTTATCCACAGGCGCAGCGTTTTTCCCGCTCCGACTACAAAACCCTGGGGCTGGCTGCCCTGGGCGGTGCCCTGGAAATCTACGACTTCATCATTTTCGTATTTTTCGCCCTGACCCTGAGCCAACTGTTCTTCCCCCCGGAAATGCCCGAATGGCTGCGCCTGCTGCAGAGCTTCGGGATTTTTGTCACCGGCTATCTGGCGCGCCCACTGGGCGGGATCCTGATGGCGCACTTTGCCGATCACCTGGGGCGCAAGCGCGTGTTCAGCCTGAGTATCCTGATGATGGCCTTGCCGTGCCTGCTGATCGGGATCATGCCGACCTACGCGCAAATCGGCTATTTCGCCCCCCTGATTTTGCTGGCGCTGCGCGTCCTGCAGGGCGCGGCAGTGGGCGGTGAAGTGCCCAGCGCCTGGGTGTTTGTCGCCGAGCACGCGCCCGCCGGCCATCGCGGGTATGCCTTGGGGTTCCTGCAGGCCGGGCTGACCTTCGGTTACCTGCTGGGGGCCTTGACCGCGACATTGCTGGCGCAGATGTTCACCCCTGAACAGATCCTCGATTACGCCTGGCGCTTTCCGTTCCTGCTGGGCGGTGTGTTTGGCGTGATCGGCGTGTGGCTTCGGCGTTGGCTGAGAGAAACCCCGGTGTTCCTGGCCATGCAGGCGCGCCGCCAGGCCGACGCCGAACTACCGCTGCGCACGGTGTTGCGTGACCACCGCCAGGCATTGCTGCCGGCCATGTTGCTGACCTGTGTGCTCACCTCAGCGGTGGTGGTGCTGGTGGTGATCACGCCGACCATGATGCAGAAAACCTTCGGCATGAGCCCCAGCCACACCTTCGCCCTGAGTGCATTGGGCATCGTTTTCCTGAACATCGGTTGTGTGCTGGCCGGCCTGTTGGTGGATCGCATCGGCGCCTGGCGCGCGGTGCTGGTCTACAGCCTGCTGTTGCCGGTGGGCATTGCCGTGCTATATGCCAGCCTGATTGCCGGCGGCGTGTGGCTGGGCGCGGCCTACGCAATTGCGGGGTTGAGTTGCGGGGTGGTGGGTGCGGTGCCCTCGGTGATGGTCAGCCTGTTTCCGGCACCGGTGCGCGTGTCGGGGATTTCCTTTACCTACAACATTGCCTACGCGCTGTGGGCGAGTACCACGCCGTTGATGCTGATCGCCTTGATGCCCACCAGCCCGTGGATCTGCGTTTTCTACTGTGTGGTGATGGGCGCGGTGGGCGTGGCCAGCGCATTGCGGTTTAGCCGGCGCCCGGTTTTTTAAAGCCGCCGCATTCCCCCTGTGGGAACGGGCTTGCCCGAATGCCGATCAGTTAAGCGAACGCAATGCTCAAGGCAGTGAAGATCAAATGTGGGAGCGGGCTTGTCGGATCGCCGCATCGCCGCGAAGGCGTCGGCCCAGCCAACATTGATGTTGACTGACCCACTGCTTTCGCGAGCAAGCCCGCTCCCACAGGGGATCTGCGCTTAACTGACTGGCATTAGGGCTTGCCCGCGATGGCGGTGGGTCAGGGTGTACTGCTATCGCAGGCAAGCCAACTCCCCTATGTGGTTAACACCCCGCTGGCAGCGTTATGACAATTGTGAAATCCATACCAAAGGTTTCCCCTTATCGCTCTATGATCAGCGCACATCCCCCCACGAGGACATGCCATGAGCGCAGGACACAGCCACGCCACCGTACGCGCCGGTCATGAACGCAAGTTATGGATGGCCCTGGGCCTGACTGGCAGTTTCATGATTGCCGAAGTGATCGGCGCCTTTGTCACCGGCAGCCTGGCGCTGTTGTCCGACGCCGCCCATATGATGACCGACACCCTGGCCCTGGCCATTTCCCTGGTGGCCATCCAGGTGGCCAAGCGCGCTGCGGACCGCAAGCGCACCTTTGGCTATGCGCGCTTCGAAATCCTCGCCGCCGCGTTCAACGCATTGCTGCTGTTCGGGGTGGCGTTCTACATCCTCTATGAGGCTTACCTGCGCCTGCAGGCACCGGCCGAAATCCAGTCCACCGGCATGCTGGTGATTGCCGTGCTCGGCCTGATCGTCAACCTGATTTCCATGCGCCTGCTCAGCGCGGCCAGTGGCGAGAGCCTGAACGTCAAGGGCGCCTACCTGGAGGTCTGGAGCGATATGCTCGGTTCTATCGGGGTGATCATTGCCGCCGTGCTGATCATGCTCACTGGTTGGGGCTGGGTCGACTCGGTGGTGGCCGCCGCGATTGGTTTTTGGGTGGTGCCGCGAACCTGGACACTGCTCAAGGCCAGCATGAACGTGCTGCTGCAAGGTGTGCCGGACGGCATTGATATCGACGCGGTAGAGCAGGCCATTCACGCGGTGCCAGGGGTCAGGGAGGTGCATGACTTGCACATCTGGGCCCTGACCAGCGGCAAGAACGTGCTGAGCACCCATCTGGTGGTGGACCCGGCGCAGGGCAGCGAGCAACAGGTCCTCGCCCAGGTGACGGAATTGCTGCATGAGCAATTCGATATTTCCCACGTCACCATTCAGATCGAAGGCGCGGGCTTTCATCAGGAACCCCTCACGCACTGACCGCTATTCGCGCTCTTCCAGCACGTAGCCCACCCCGCGCAAGGTATGGATCAACTTGCGCTCGAACGGGTCGTCGATCTTTGCGCGCAGGCGGCGGATCGAGACCTCGACCACATTGGTGTCGCAATCGAAGTTCATGTCCCACACAAACGAGATGATTTGCGTGCGTGACAGCACCACGCCGCTCTGGCGCATCAGCAGGTGCAGCAAGGCAAACTCCTTGGTGGTCAGGTCGATCCGCTGGTTGCCGCGAAAGGCCCGGTGGCGACCCTGGTCCAGTTCCAGGTCGGCCACCCGCAGCACGTCCGGCACTGCGCTCTCGATGCTGCGGCGCATCAGGCTGCGGACCCGGGCCAGCAGTTCGGGAAACTCGAAAGGCTTGACCAGATAGTCGTCGGCGCCCAGTTCCAGGCCTTTGATTTTGTCGGCCAGGCGCCCTTGGGCGGTGAGCATCATGATGCGTGTGTTGCTGCTCTGGCGGATGCGTTGCAACACCTCCCAGCCGTCCATCAGCGGTAGGTTCACATCCAGGATCACCAGGTCATAGGCGTATTGCCGCGCCAGGTGCACACCGTCGGCGCCGCTGGCCGCGCAGTCGACCACATAGCCACTTTCGCTCAGTCCCTGAAGCAAGTACTCCGCCGTTTTCAGTTCATCTTCGATAACCAGGATTCGCATGTAGAGCGTGCCTCGGGGCAGGAGAAAGGATCTGCATAGTTGCGCGCAGATTAAAGCAAAAGCCCGGAACAGAGCCTTTGCTAACGGATTTGTAATGTTCCGGCCACCCCTCTGATAAGGAGCGAAAGCTACATTGCCCCTGCTTGGATTTGTCCGCCAACTCATGGGTGTGGAACGCTTGTTATGCCAACGTTTTTAAGAACAATTGTGTGCTCTGTAGTGGGGGTCTTGGCGCTGTCCCAAGTGGCAAGCGCCCAGACCCTGACCCTTGAATCGGCCCTGCAAAGTGCGTTTGCCGGCAACCCGGACCTGGCCGCAGCCCAGTGGGAAATCGAGATTGCCCAGGGTGGGCGGCAACAGGCCGGGCTGATCCCCAACCCGGTGGCCTCCTGGGATGCCGAAGACACCCGCCGCAGCACGCGCACCACCACCGTCAAGCTGAGCCAGACCCTGGAGTTGGGCGGCAAGCGCGGGGCACGCATCGACGTGGCCTCGCGTGCACAAGATGCGGCCGCCCAGGAACTGGAACAGCGGCGCAACCTGCTGCGGGCCGAGGTCATCGAGGGCTTTTATGGTGCGCTGCGGGCCCAGGAGCGCCTGGAGCTGGCCCAGCGTTCGATGGCGCTGGCCGAGCGCGGCCTGGTGATTGCCAATGGCCGGGTCACGGCGGGCAAGGCGTCGCCGGTCGAAGCCACCCGCGCCCAGGTACAGCTCTCGGAAATCCGTCTGGAGCGCAGCCGCGCCGAGCTTGGTGTGAGTGATGCCTATCGCCGCCTGGCCGCCATCACCGGCAGCGCCAACATCGGCTTTGAGCGTGTCGAGTCAGGGGCCCTGAGCACCCCGGCGTTGCCTTCGGCCACCCAACTGTTGGCGCGCCTGGAGAGCACTGCCGAGCTGCGCCTGGCGGAGCTGCAAATCCAGCAACGGGAAGCCGGCCTGGGCCTGGAAAAGGCCCAGCGGATTCCCGACCTCGACGTGTCCATCGGCAGCCAGTACGACGCCAGCGTCCGTGAGCGGGTGAATCTGGTGGGCGTATCGATGCCGATCCCGCTGTTCAATCGCAACCAGGGCAATGTACTGGCCGCCAGCCGTCGTGCCGACCAGGCCCGGGATTTGCGCAACGCCACCGAGCTGCGCCTGCGCACCGAAACCCGCCAGGCCCTGGACCTGTGGGCGACGGCCAACAGTGAAGTGCGCGCTTTCAACCAAGTGATCCTGCCCTCTGCCCAAAGCGCGGTGGACAGCGCCACCCGTGGTTTTGAGATGGGCAAGTTCAACTTCCTCGAGGTACTCGACGCCCAGCGCACCTTGATCGCCGCCCGCACCCAATACCTCGCCGCACTCGCCCAGGCCACCGATGCCTGGGTGCGCATCGAACGGATTTACGGCGACCTTGCCCGCATTTGATCTTTCAGGAGTTCCCCATGAACAAACTACAAGGCCTGGCTTTGGCCGTTGCAGTGGCCGTCGCCCTCGGGGCGATAGTGTTTTGGCCGGCCACCAGTGTGGCGCCTCAGGCACCGGTAGCGCACGTCGAAGCACCGGAGGAAGAAGAGGAAGAGGGTGTGCTGGTGCTCAATGAGCAGCAGATCCAGGCCGCCGGCATTCAACTGGCCAAGGCCCAACCCCGGCAAATCAGCAGCGTGCTGTCGTTGCCGGGCGAGGTGCGATTCGATGAAGACCGCACCTCGCATATCGTGCCCCGTGCAGCGGGTGTGGTGGAGTCGGTCAGGGTCAACCTTGGTCAGAAGGTCAAGCAGGGCGAGCTATTGGCGGTGATCGCCAGCCAGCAGATTTCCGATCAGCGCAGTGAGTTGGCCGCCAGCGAACGCCGGGTCGAGCTGGCCCGCACCACCTTCCAGCGTGAGCGCCAGTTATGGCAGGACAAAATCTCTGCCGAACAGGATTACCTGCTGGCCCGCCAGACCCTGCAAGAAGCCGAGATCGCCCTGAACAATGCGCGGCAAAAGATGAATGCCTTGAGCGGCAGCGCGGTTCTGGTCGGCGGCAATCGCTATGAGTTGCGTGCGCCGTTTGCCGGGGTGGTGGTGGAAAAACACCTGGGTGTCGGCGAAGTGGTGAGTGAGACCAGCGCTGCCTTCACCCTGTCGGACCTGTCCCAGGTGTGGGTCACGTTTGGGGTGTTTCCCAAGGACTTGAACAAGGTCCAGGTGGGCCGGCCGGTGAAGGTCAGCTCCACGGAAATGGGCACCGATGTGATGGGCACCGTGGCCTATGTCGGCAACTTGCTGGGCGAGCAGACCCGCACCGCAATGGTCCGGGTCAACGTACCCAACCCCGACGACTCGTGGCGCCCCGGGTTGTTCGTGGCGGTGCAGGTGGCCACGGATACCTACTCGGCGCCGGTCACCGTGCCGGTGGAGGCGATCCAGACCGTGGAAGACAAACCGTCGCTGTTTGTGCGCACCGCCGAAGGCTTCGCCACCCGCCACGTCGAGCTGGGGGTCAGTGAAAACGGCTTCGTCGAAGTGCGCCAGGGCCTGGAGGCCGGCGCCCAGGTGGCGGCCGTTGGCAGCTTCGTCCTCAAGTCCGAGCTGGGCAAGGCTTCGGCCGAGCACGCCCATTGATCCTGCGAGTGATTGCCCATGTTTGAACGTCTGATTCAATTTGCCATCGAGCAGCGCATCATCGTGCTGCTGGCCGTGTTGCTGATGGCCGGTGTCGGCATCGCCAGCTACCAGAAACTGCCGATCGACGCGGTGCCGGACATCACCAACGTCCAGGTGCAGATCAACTCGGCGGCGGCCGGTTTTTCGCCGCTGGAAACCGAGCAGCGCATCACCTTTCCCATCGAAACCGCCATGGCCGGCCTGCCGGGCTTGCAGCAGACTCGTTCACTGTCGCGCTCGGGGCTGTCCCAGGTCACGGTGATCTTCAAGGACGGAACTGATCTGTTCTTCGCCCGGCAACTGGTGAATGAGCGGCTGCAAGTGGCCCGCGAGCAACTGCCGGACGGCATTGAAACGGCGATGGGGCCGATTTCCACGGGGCTCGGGGAAATATTCCTGTGGACCGTGGAGGCTGAAGACGGCGCGCGCAAGGAAGACGGCTCGGCCTACACCCCGACGGACCTGCGGGTGATCCAGGACTGGATCATCAAGCCACAGTTGCGCAACGTGCCCGGCGTGGCCGAGATCAATACCATCGGCGGCTTTGCCAAGGAATACCAGATCGCCCCGGACCCCAAGCGCCTGGCGGCCTACAACCTGACCTTGAGTGATCTGGTGACGGCGCTGGAGCGCAACAACACCAACGTTGGCGCCGGGTATATCGAGCGCAGCGGCGAGCAGTTGCTGATTCGCGCGCCGGGGCAGGTGGCGTCCATCGACGACATCGCCAATATCGTGATCAACACCGTGGACGGCACGCCGATCCGCGTGCGCAATGTGGCCCAGGTCGATATCGGCCGTGAGCTGCGTACCGGTGCGGCCACCGAAAATGGCCGTGAAGTGGTGCTCGGCACGGTCTTTATGTTGATCGGCGAAAACAGCCGCACCGTGTCCCAGGCCGTGGCGAAAAAGCTCGAAGAGATCAACCGTTCACTGCCCGAAGGCGTGGTCGCGGTCACGGTTTACGACCGCACCAACCTGGTGGAAAAAGCCATCGCCACCGTGAAGAAAAACCTCTTCGAAGGTGCGCTGCTGGTGATCGTGGTTCTGTTCTTGTTCCTCGGCAATATCCGCGCGGCGTTGATCACCGCGATGGTGATTCCGCTGGCCATGCTGTTCACGTTTACCGGGATGTTCACCAACAAGGTCAGCGCCAATCTGATGAGCCTGGGCGCGCTGGACTTCGGGATTATCGTCGATGGTGCGGTGGTGATCGTCGAGAATGCGATCCGCCGCCTGGCCCATGCGCAGCAACGCCACGGCCGCCTGCTGACCCGCAGCGAACGCCTGCACGAAGTGTTCGCCGCCGCCAAGGAAGCGCGCCGTGCGCTGATCTTTGGGCAATTGATCATCATGGTGGTGTACCTGCCGATCTTCGCCTTGACGGGCGTGGCCGGGAAAATGTTCCACCCCATGGCGTTCACCGTGGTCATGGCCTTGCTGGGCGCGATGATTCTGTCGGTGACGTTTGTCCCCGCGGCGATTGCGCTGTTCGTCACCGGCAAGGTCAAGGAAGACGAAAACTGGGTGATGCGCAACGCGCGCCGGGGTTATGCGCCGGTGCTGGATTGGGTGATGGCGCACCGTACGTGGGCGTTTGGCCTGGCACTGTTGACCATCGTGCTCTCCGGCGCCGTGGCCAGCCGCATGGGCAGCGAGTTTATCCCCAGCCTCAGCGAAGGTGACTTCGCCCAGCAAGCCTTGCGCGTGCCGGGCACCAGCCTCACGCAGTCGGTGCAGATGCAACAGCAACTGGAAAAAACCTTGATGGAACAGGTGCCGGAAATCCAGCGGGTATTTGCCCGTACCGGCACCGCAGAAATTGCCTCCGACCCGATGCCGCCGAATATTTCCGACGCCTATCTGATGCTCAAACCCAAGGACCAGTGGCCGGATCCGAAAAAATCCCGCGAAGCCCTGATCGCCGATATCCAGCGCGCCAGTGCGATTGTGCCGGGCAGCCAGTACGAGTTGTCGCAACCGATCCAGCTGCGGTTCAACGAGTTGATTTCCGGGGTGCGCAGCGATGTGGCGGTGAAGGTGTTTGGCGATGATATGGCGGTGCTGAACAAGACTGCCGGGGAGATTGCCGAAACCTTGCAGAAGCTCGATGGTGCCTCGGAAGTGAAAGTGGAACAGACCTCCGGCCTGCCGGTGCTGACCATCAACATCGACCGCGACAAGGCCGCGCGCTTTGGCCTGAACGTGGGCGATGTGCAAGACACCATCGCGGTGGCCGTGGGTGGGCGCCAGGCCGGCACGATGTACGAAGGCGACCGACGCTTTGACATGGTCGTGCGCTTGTCGGAAACCCTGCGTACCGATATCGAGGGCTTGTCGCGGCTGTTGATCCCGATCCCGGCGCTGGCCGGCAATACCACGGGGCAATTGGGCTTTATCGCCTTGTCGCAAGTGGCCAGCCTGGACCTGGTGCTGGGCCCGAACCAGATCAGCCGCGAAAACGGCAAGCGCCTGGTGATCGTCAGCGCCAACGTGCGGGGGCGGGATATCGGCTCCTTTGTTGCCGAGGCGGAAAACGCGTTGGCGACACAGGTGAAAATCCCCGCCGGCTACTGGACCACCTGGGGCGGCCAGTTCGAGCAACTCAAGGAGGCGTCAGAGCGCCTGCAGGTGGTGGTGCCGGTGGCATTGCTGCTGGTGTTCGGCTTGTTGTTCATGATGTTCAACAACCTCAAGGATGGGTTGCTGGTGTTCACCGGGATTCCCTTCGCCCTGACCGGTGGGATCATGGCGCTGTGGTTGCGCGATATTCCGTTGTCGATTTCCGCCGGGGTGGGGTTTATCGCGCTGTCGGGGGTGGCAGTGCTCAATGGCCTGGTGATGATCGCGTTTATCCGCAACCTGCGCGAGGAAGGGCGTTCGCTGACGGTGGCGATCAACGAGGGGGCACTGACCCGTTTGCGCCCGGTGTTGATGACCGCGCTGGTCGCGTCCCTCGGGTTTATCCCCATGGCCCTGGCCACCGGCACCGGCGCCGAAGTGCAACGGCCACTGGCGACGGTGGTGATTGGCGGGATTATTTCTTCGACGCTGCTGACGTTGCTGGTACTGCCTGCGCTCTACCACTGGGCCCATCGTCGCGATGAGGAGCAGGAGCCCCAGTGACCTTGGGGGAGTGGGGCAAGCTCCCTCACCACAACAACCCCCCAACTGGCCATGGCAAGCATGTTCAGCAGGGGGCCGGACCACTAAGAGGGTTGCTACGGGGCTTTTGGGGCGGCAGACAGGACGGGGAATATCAGTCGGAACGAGGTCACGCCACCCAGCACGCTGGTGGCCTCGGCCTGGCCCTGGTGCAGGCTGATGATCGAACGCACAATCGCCAGGCCCAGCCCGGTGCCGCCCTCGCTGCGGGCGCGGCTGTTGTCGGCGCGGTAGAAACGTTCGAACAGGTGGGGCAGGTGTTGCGCTTCAATGCCTGCGCCAGGGTTGCTCACGGTGAGTGAGACGCGCTGGTCGTGGCTGTCGATCTGCAATGCAATGCCAGAGCCGTGCGGGCTGTGGCGGATCGCATTGGACAGCAGGTTGGAAATGGCCCGCTGGATCATCAGCCGATCCCCCAGGACCCAGGCGTCGCCGGCCAGGTTCAGGCGCAACCCTTTGTCTTCGGCGCTCAAGGCAAACAGGTCCATGACCCGCAGCGCTTCATCCCGCAGGTTCACCGTGGTAAACGACACCCGCGCCGCCGGATGGCTGACCTGGGCGAGAAACAGCATGTCGGCGACGATCCGCGCCAAGCGGTCCAGCTCTTCGGTGCTGGACTCCAGCGCCGATTTGTACTCGTCGGGCGCCCGGGCGCGGGACAGTGTCACCTGGGCCTTGCCCATCAGGTTGGTCAGGGGCGCACGCAGTTCGTGGGCCAGGTCGTCGGAGAATTGCGACAACTGCTGCACACCGGCATCCAGCCGGTCGAGCATCACATTGATGCCCCGCGCCAGTTCGCTGAGTTCCCGGGGCAGATTCTCGACGGCCAGGCGATGGCTCAGGTCCTGGGTGGTGACTTTGCCGGCGACGCGGCTGAATTGCTGCAACGGTGCCAGCCCGCGCTGCACCAGCCACCAGGCGCCCATGCCGATCAGGATCAGCAACAGCGGCAGGGCGATAACCGTGGATTGCAGATAGGCACTGAGCAGCGCCTGGTCGTCGGAGCGGTCCAGGGACAGCAGCACCCGCACCTTCTCCCCGGTGTGCAGGGGCATCAGGCTCGACGCGCTGAGGATCTGGTTGCCGCGCCCATCGGTCCAGTTGAAAAAGCCCAGGGTCGGCCTGGCGGCAAAGTCGAGCAGCAAGGGTTCCTGGGGTTTGGCGCCGACGCTCAGCAGCACCGTATTGGCGGGCGACGGGCCGATGATGGTCAGGTAGAAATTGTCGTGGCCCATCACCAGGTCCAGCAGCGAATGGGGCCGGGCCCTGATGTCGCGGGTGTTGAGATCCTGCAGCAGGCTGTGCTGGATCTGCTCCATCTTGCTTTCCAGGCCCTTGCGCGCGAGGTTTTCCAGCTCGTGGGTGAGGGCCAGGTACGCCAGGGTCGCCAGCAACAGCACCAGGCCGGCGCCCATCAGGCTGACGGTGAGCCCCAGGCGCATGGATAAACTGCCAGGTCTCATTGGCGTGCTTCCAACACATAGCCCACGCCACGAATGGTATGGATCAACTTGACCTCGCTCTGGTCGTCGATCTTGGCCCGTAGCCGGCTGATCGACACCTCCACCACGTTGGTGTCGCAGTCGAAGTTCATGTCCCACACCAGGGAAATGATCTGCGTGCGCGTCAGGACCTCGCCGCTCTGGCGCATCAAAACCTGCAACAGCGTGAACTCCTTGGTGGTCAGGTCGATGCGCCGCGTGCCCCGGTACGCTCGGTGGCGACGTGGGTCCAGCTCCAGGTCCGAGACGCGGAATACTTCCGGCAGCGCAATCGGCTCGCTGCGTCGCAGCAATGAACGCACCCTGGCCAGCAACTCGGGAAACTCGAAGGGTTTGACCAGGTAATCATCGGCGCCCATGTCCAGGCCCTTGATCTTGTCGGCCAGCCGGCCACGGGCGGTGAGCATCATCACCCGCAAGGTGTTGTTGCGGCGCAGTTGTTCCAGCACCTGCCAGCCGTCCTTGCCGGGCAGGTTGACGTCAAGGATCACCAGTTCGTAGCGGTGTTGCTCGGCCAGGTGCAGGCCGTCGATGCCGCTGGCGGCACAATCGACGACATAACCACTTTCACTCAAGCCTTGATGCAAGTAGTCGGCAGTTTTTGGCTCGTCCTCAACCACAAGGATACGCATGCAGATTGACCTCATACTGGTAAGCGGAAAGGCGACGGGAGCTACGCGAGATAAGGGCTGTAGTCCCAAAAGTAGGAAAATTCTGAGCCTTGAAGCTACTTCAGGGTCAAGGCGCATCCCGCGCAATCCTGCTGTTTGGGCACAGGTGCGACGATTGGTCGCTGGGGGCGGGGCTTTGACTCCACTGGGCAGGCAAAAAAAAGCGCCCGTGAGGGCGCTAAAAATTCATCTCCTTCCAAAGGAGCTCCACAAAAAAAGCTTCAAGAGATGAATGTGCTCGGAGTGCGCCGCTCAGGTCGAGGGCGCGGGTGTTTGCTGGGCTAGCACTTGGGTGCCATGGATCTGTTGCTGTTGCTGGCGAAACTCAGCCAGCAACTGGCGGGAGCGCTCGCCGCCATCGTCGGCCAGCGCTGCGGTGGAGGCCGCAATGAGCAAACCGGTGAATAAACTATGCAGTACCTTCATCAACCTTCTCCGCAAAAGACCCGTGCCGTTAGTTGCCCAAAGCTACTCGGCCGGTCGATGCGGGCAGTATATGAAGTGCAACTTAACGAGAACGTGAGGCGCATATTACAGTTCTGACAGACTGCCAATTGTGAAGAAGTGCTAGTCAACGGCAAGTGAATGTAAGCACTTGCCGTTGGGGCCTATCAGAGGATGGCCAGCGGGTACTCCATGATCAGCCGGAACTCTTCCAGGTCTGATTCAAAGGCACTGGAGCGCACCGTGGCCTGGCGAATGCGCAGGGACAGGTCTTTCAAACTGCCGCCCTGAAATACATATTTGGCCTCGATGTCGCGCTCCCAGCGGCGCTGGTCAGTCAGCGGGTCGCCCGCGGCATCACGGCGCATATATACCGCGTTGGCGTTGCTGTAATCGGCGCCGGTGCCTTTGCCATAACGGGTCATGAACGACAGGCCGGGAATGCCGAAGGGCTGCATATCCAGGTCGTAGCGCAGCGCCCACGAGCGCTCCTTCGGCGAGTTGAAATCGCTGTACTGGATCGAGTTGTCGAGGAAGATCGAGTCCGACTGGCGCAGGTAGTCGAAGTCATTGTTGCCGTTGTTGCGCTGGTGCGACAGGGCCAGGCGATGGGCGCCGACCTTGACCCCGAGCTTGGCACTCCAGATGTTGTTGTTGAGTTCGCCCAGCAGTTTTTTACCCTCGTCCTGGGTGTTGTAGTAGTTGAAACCGCCAAACAGCGAGACTTCTTCCGTCAGCGGATAGCTGGCGGCGGTGCCGAAGTATTAACCCGGCAATCAAATACACCAAATCATGCTGCGTAGGCGATACGTGGATGCCGGAAATAAGAACGGATTCTTTGAGGGCGTAATTGCAATCGTCTCATGACCGAGCGAACACGCCTTTCCAGTTCGTCCTGATTACGCGCCGGCAAGCCCGTGCGGACCTGATGTTTCAAATCACAATTCAAATACTCGTCAGGGTTCAACTCCGGGGCGTAGGCCGGCAAGAAGAACAGTTCGATTTGCTCTTTGCGGTCGCCAACCCAGGCGCTCACCTTTTTGCTGTGGTGTACGCGCAGGTTGTCGAGAATCAGGAACACCTTGCGGCCCTGAGCATCGCGAATCAGGCGGCTCAGGAAGCGAATCAGCACTGGGGCTGTCAGCGTTTCCCGATACAGCATGAAGCGCAGTTTGCCCCGATTGGTCACGGTGGAAATCATGTTGGTGGAAAAACGACTGCCGCTGACCAGGCGCACCGGCGTTTCGCCAATAGGGGCGTAGCTGCGGCCAGCATGGCTGTCACTGCGCATACCGGTTTCGTCGCCCCACTGAATCTCACCATTCTCAGCCTTGGCCCGCTGTGCGATGCGTGGATATTCATTATCCAGCCAGTGCTGAACCACTTCAGGTTTCTGCTGATAAGCCCGATGCAGTGGGCGCTGCGGGGTGTAGCCCCAACGCTTGAGATATTCACCAACCGTTCGAACCGGCATGAGAAAACCACAGCGCTGGCGGATCAGTTCTCGCACCGCATCACGCGTCCAGAGCGCAAAGCCGAGCTTGAGTTGGTCGGGCATCTTATCGGTCATCAAGGTGCGAATCAGCACTTCCTGGCTGGAGCTCAAACTGCGGCGATCACCCTGGCGCACACCACGCTGGCCGCCGGCAATGGCAGCCTTTTCGCCTTTATGTTCTGCGACCTGCGCCCAGTGAGCAATAGTGCGGGGGTGAACACCAACCGCTTCGCCAATAGCCTTGTAGGTGTAACCCTGCTCACGCATGCGTAGGGCCGTGGAGCGCTTTTCACGTTGTTCTTGGGGGCTGAGTTTGCGGGCATCTATTTTCATGGAGACAGATTATCTAATATGCCCTATTTATTTGCCAGGTTAATAGTACTGGTCCCAGGCGTCTTTCAAGCGGCTGCTGTAGAGGCTGAGGCTCAGGTGCGGGTTCAACTGATAGTCGCCACCGAAGTAACCGACCCAGGGCGAGTTGAGGTTGCCGGCATAAAACGTCGCGAAGCCGTCACGCATACTGCTGCTGTTCGGCTGGCTCATGGCGTGCAAGCGTCCGCCCTGCAGGGTCAAGCCTTCCAGGCTGGTGTTTTCCAGGGTCACGCCGCGAAAGCTTTCCGGCAGCAGGCGTGAGTCGCCGTAATGCACCACCGGGGTTTGTGGAAAGACATCGCCGACTTTGACCACCGTATCCAACAGGCGCATTTTTACGGCACCGCCGAGTTTGCTGTAGTCGTCTTCAGGGCGATTGTCGCTGTCCACCGGCAACATGTCGAAGGAACCCCGGCCGCCGCTGCGCCCGGTGCCGGAGTCGAGCTTCAAGCCATACATCGCAAAGGCATCCAGGCCAAACCCTACAGTGCCTTGGGTGAACCCGGACTCGAACTTGCCGATCAGGCCCTGGGCCCACGCCTCTGAGTAGCCGTTGCCGGTCGGGCTGGACTGGCCTTTGCGGTCATCGCGGTTGAAGTAAAAGTTGCGTGCCAGCACGTTCAACGTACTGCCTTCGATAAAACCCTCGGGTTTATCTCCTGCGGCCATGCCCGCCAGCGGTGCAGCGCTGGCCAGTGCCGCAATGATGGAAAGGGAAAGTGTGCGGTTAGTACGCATGTATCGCTCCTCGGTGTTGGCAGCTATGAGCTTTTTAGTCGCCTGGGGCGTTCTTATTGGAGAGCTGTCCCTGATAAGGGGAGCCCGGCTCATAGTTGCAAACAGCGGATAACGCCGAGGTGGCATGCGCATTACAATTTTGCCAGCTCCACACGGGATGACGGATTGGCAATCCGCACGCGAGCCCCCTGAAACGCGGCGTTGGTTACCTTGGAGTCCCAGGTCCTGAGGCGGCCCCGTCACAACGGCTGTTGAGGGACTGAAAAAATAGTTGAGTCGAACACTCAAGCCCTCTTCAGAAAACGCCAGAAGCGCCGATGGTTAGATAAACCACTCATCTCTGCCCTCTGGTGTTCCTATGTTCAATACCCGCTTGAAGCAGGAGCTGTCCGCTCTTCGCGAAGAACTGTCCAGCCTGCAGCAGGTCCAGGAAAGCCTGGAGAGCGAGATGCTGGCCCTGAGCCTGGACCCCGAGGGCCGGATCGAGTCGGTCAACCAGAACTTCCTCGACGAAATGCTCTACAAATCCAGCGACCTGCTGGGCCATGCCATTCACGGGTTTGTGCCCGAGCATGTGAAACGCGATGAATTCCAGCAGCGCTTCAACAACGCCCTGAGCCGTGGCGAACACTATGCCGGCACCGTGCGCCTGTTGCGCGGCAACGGCAAGGAGGCGTGGTTGCGTTCCATCGTGCAGCCGGTGCGGAGCTCGGATGGGCGCATCAAGCGGTTTTCGGTGTACTCCAGCGACCTGACCCGCACCATCGAAGCCTCCCGCGAGCACGAAAACCTGATCACCGCCCTGGTGCGCTCCACGGCGGTGATCGAGTTTGACCTCAATGGCAACGTGCTGGCTGCCAACGAGCGTTTCCTGCAGGGCATGGGTTACAGCCTGGCGCAGATCCTGGGCAAGCCGCACCGTATGTTCTGTGAACCGCAGGATTACAACAGCGCCGAGTACCAGGCGTTCTGGAAGCGTTTGAACAGCGGTGAGTTTGTGGCCGGGCGCTTCAAGCGTGTCGACGCCCATGGTCGCGAGGTCTGGCTGGAAGCGTCCTATAACCCGGTACTGGATGCCAATAACCGGCTGTACAAAGTGGTCAAGTTCGCCACGGTGATCACCGACCAGATCAATCAGGAACGCGCGGTGGCCGAGGCTGCCAACATTGCCTACAGCACCTCGCTGCAAACCGACAGCAGCGCCCAGCGCGGTACCGCCGTGGTCACCCAGGCGGTGGAGGTGATGCGCGACCTGGCCAAACACATGGAACAGGCGGGTGAGGGGATCGAGGCCCTGAATGCTCAGTCCCAGGTGATTGGCAGTATCGTCAAGACCATCAGCGGGATTGCCGAGCAAACCAACCTGCTGGCGCTCAACGCCGCCATCGAAGCGGCCCGTGCCGGCGAGCAGGGGCGCGGGTTTGCGGTGGTGGCCGATGAAGTGCGGCAGTTGGCCTCGCGTACCAGCAAAGCCACTGAAGAAATCGTCGGCGTGGTGCGCCAGAACCAGGACATGGCCCGCGATGCCGTGGCGCTGATGACCGATGGCCGGCTGCAGGCCGAGCAGGGGCTGTCCCTGGCGGCCGAGGCCGGTACGGTGATCGTCGAGATCCAGGACGGCGCGCAGAAAGTAGTGAGTGCGGTTGGCCAGTTTGCCAATCAGTTATCCAGCTAGGCCGCAGGCCGGCTCAAAGGCAGGAGCTGTGTTTGTCAGGGGGCATGGACCTCGAACAGCAATAGGTCGAACCACTGCCCGTCGAGCAGGAACGCCTTGCGTGAATGCCCATACTGGGTAAAACCGCTGCGCTGCAACACCCGCAACGAACCCGGGTTCTCCGGGCGCACAGTGGCCTCGATGCGCTTGAGGGCGTGCTCGCCAAAGGCTTTTTGCAGGCCCAGTGCCACAGCTTGCCGGGCCAGGCCGCGCCCCGTGAACTCGGCCCCCATGCGATAGCCCAGGGACGCTGAGTGATAGTAGCGGCGGCGCACCTGGGTAAAGTTGATCCGCCCCACCAGCACGCCGTTTTCGCGGATCAGGTACTGATAGGCGCGGTCTTCACTGGCCTCCAGCAGCGCACTCTCGATGGCGCGCTGTACCCCTTCCACGTTGTAGTAAGCCTCGGGCCGGGCATTGATCCAACTTTCGAAAAAGGCCCGATTGGCCAGCTCGAACGCCAGCAGCTCGTTCACGTCATCCCACTGGGGGGGCGTCAATGTCAGGTTCATCCGTGGAAAACCTCGCGGTGGTGGTAGCGCATCCTTTCTTCTCACACTCGGGGCGCTGGTGGCAATGAGGCTGGGGTCATTGCGGTCCGGACCTGTTCTGCAGGCGGCTTGGATTTTCTGTAGGAGCGAGCTTGGTCCTACCGTTTCTATTGGCTTATCGGCCTAGCATCTTCACCCACCGCGAAGGCGGTATGCCAAAGGTACTGCGAAACTGCCGGGTCATGTGGCTCTGGTCGGTGAACCCGGCGATCAGCGCCGCATCCACCAGTGACTGGCCCTGGCCCAGCAGGTTGCGCACCAGATCCAGGCGGCGCATGGTCAGGTAACGATAGGGGCTGGTGCCGAACAACAGGCGAAAGTCCCGCGACAAGGCCCAACGATCCCGCCCGCAGTGCGCGGCCATTTCATCCAGGGTGATGCTGCGCCCCAGGGCGCTGTGGATAAATTCCCGGGCCCGCTCGGCGGCCTGGTAATCAAACGTCTTGCGGCTGACGCTGATGCCCGACGCGTTGTTCAGGGCGTGGGCCAGGTCGAACAACGCGTCCTGCTCCTGCAGCGGGTCCAGCGGGCAGTCGAGCTGCTGCACAAAGGCCTGGCAGGCCCGGTGTAGCCATGGGTCGTTGGACAGCCCGTTGTGGATAAACGGCAACGGCTTGCCGCCGAGAACCTGCTGGATCTGCGCCGGCTCCACATAAATCATCCGGTACTTGAAGCCCTCGTCGCTGCCGGCCCAGCCATCGTGGACTTCGTCGGGGTGGATCACCATGGTCGTGCCCGGCAGGCTGTGGGTCTGGCCGCCGCGATAATGAAAGCTCTGCACACCGAACAGGGTATGGCCGATGGCGTACGTATCGTGGCGATGAGGGTCGAAGCCGAACCCGGAGAAATATGCCTCGATCCGCTCCAGGCCGCTGGCATGAGGCGCCCGGTGCAGCCAATCGATATTTGCAGTGGGTTTGCCCATGGGATGTTTTCGAAATATGTCGGATGGAGTTACGTTAACTGAGTCTGGGGCGGCTGTCTGCCAGGGTCTTGAACGATTGTGCGCGGCTTCAACGGTGGCAGGCTGCTGACCGCTCGTGGTAATAAACCCTACATTTCAAATGTGAGGCAGGTTATGAGCAAGTTGCGGGTAGGTATTATTTTTGGTGGACGTTCGGCCGAGCATGAAGTGTCCTTGCAGTCGGCACGCAACATCGTCGACGCCCTCGACCGCACGCGCTTCGAGCCGGTACTGATCGGCATCGACAAGGCCGGCCACTGGCACCTCAACGACACCTCGAACTTCCTGCTCAACCAGGAAAACCCGGCGCTGATCGCCCTCAACCAGTCCAACCGCGAACTGGCGGTGGTGCCGGGCAAGGCCAGCCAGCAACTGGTGGAAACCTCGGGCCAGGGTTTACTGGAACATGTCGATGTGATCTTCCCCATCGTCCACGGCACCCTCGGCGAAGACGGTTGCCTGCAAGGCTTGCTGCGCATGGCGGACCTGCCGTTTGTGGGTTCCGACGTGCTGGGGTCGGCGGTGTGCATGGACAAGGACATCAGCAAGCGCCTGTTGCGTGATGCCGGTATCGCCGTGGCGCCCTTTATCACCCTTAACCGTGGCAACGCGGCACGCACAACCTTCGACCAGGCTCGGCAAAAGCTGGGGTTGCCCCTGTTCGTCAAACCGGCCAACCAAGGCTCCTCGGTGGGCGTGAGCAAGGTGGCTGACGAAGCCGAGTACCTGGCGGCGATTGAACTGGCCCTGGGTTTCGATGAAAAAGTGTTGGTGGAGTCTGCCGTCAAAGGCCGCGAAATCGAATGCGCGGTGCTGGGCAACGAGCGTCCCATCGCCAGCGGTTGTGGTGAGATCGTGGTGCGTGACGGCTTCTATTCCTACGACAGCAAGTACATCGACGACCAGGCCGCCCAAGTGCTGGTGCCGGCGGACATCAGCGTCGAAGCCAGCGAACGCATTCGTGCCCTGGCCGTCGAGGCCTTTGAAGTGCTGGGCTGCGCCGGGCTGGCGCGGGTCGATGTGTTTCTTTGCGAGGACGGTGAAGTACTGATCAATGAGGTCAACTCACTGCCAGGGTTCACGCGCATCAGCATGTATCCCAAGCTGTGGCAGGCGGCGGGGATGAGCTACAGCGAACTGGTCAGCCGCCTGATCGAACTGGCGCTGGAGCGGCATGGGATGCGCAAGGGGCTGAAGATCAGTCGCTAAGCTTCAACCGCCATCGCCGGCAAGCCGGCTTCTACAGGGTATGGCGTATTCTGCCGTTAACTCTGTAGGAGCCGGCTTGCCGGCGATGAGGCCCGTAAAGGCGATACAACCCTGGGTCAATCCCCCAACGCTTCCCCTTCACGACGCGGATCCGCGCCCCCACTCCAGGTCGCCTTACCCTGGGCATCGCGTACTCGCACGATGGCCTGGGTGCCGCTGGTCATCTCGATCTCGCTCAAGGTATGCCCTCGCTCCTTGAGCGCCGCCTTCAACGGCTCGCTGAACAGCCCTTGCTCCAGCTCGGTCGCGCCGTTGCGGCTGCCGAAGTTGGGCAGGCTGATGGCGGCTTGCGGGTCGAGGTTCCAGTCGAGCATGCCCACCAGGGATTTACTCACGTATTCGATGATCTGCGATCCGCCGGGGGAGCCGACCGTGGCCAGCAGCTCGCCACTTTGGCGGTCGAAGACCAGGGTTGGCGCCATGGACGACCGGGGGCGTTTGCCCGGCTCGATGCGGTTGGCCACCGGCTGGCCGTTTTCCTCGGGGATAAAGGAAAAATCAGTCATCTGATTGTTCAGCAGGAAGCCCTGAACCATGACGTGGGAACCGAACGCGGCTTCGATGGTGGTGGTCATCGACACTGCGCCACCCAGGTCATCCACGGCCACCACTTGCGAGGTGGAAATGCGCAGCGGCGAGCGATCCGGCGCGTAGGCCACTTGAACGCCCATCGGTTGGCCGGGCTTGGCCACGCCCATGCTGCGTTCGCCGATCAATCCTGCGCGGCTGGCCAGGTAGCCGGGGGCGACCAGGCCCGCGACCGGCACCGGGACGAAGTCCGTATCGGCGACGTATTGCCCACGGTCGGCGTAAGCCAGGCGATCAGCTTCGGCAATCAGATGCACCGCTTCGGGCACCGGTTCCAGGCCGGCGACTGTCGCGCTCTTTACCGGCTTGAGCGGCGCCAGGGCCCAGCGTGGGTCGCGGGCTTCGAGGGCCTGCAAGGTGCCGAGGATCTGCGCAATGGCCACCCCGCCTGAAGAGGGCGGTGGCATGCCGCACACTTGCCAGCGCTTGTAGTCGGTACACAGCGGCGCGCGCTCCTTGGCGCGGTAGCGCTTGAGATCGTTCAGTGCAAGGCGCCCCGTGTTCTGATGACCCTGGACCTTGCGTGCAATCTCCTCGGCGATCGGGCCGTGGTACAGCGCGTCGGGTCCTTCCTTGGCGATGCGCTTGAACACATTGGCCAGCGCCGGGTTTTTCAACAGGGTGCCGGTGGCTTTCGGGCTGCCGTCGGCGTTGAGGAAGTACGCCGCCATGTCCGGTGACTGGCTGATGTAGCGGTCGGCGGCGATCAGGCTGTGCAGGCGCGGGGAAATCGCAAAGCCTTGCTCGGACAGCTGGATCGCCGGCGCAAACAACTGCGCCCAGGGCAGACGGCCGCTGTGTTCGTGGGCCATCTTCAGCGCGCGCAGCACACCGGGGGTGGCGACCGAACGACCACCGATCTGCGCCTGGGCAAACGCCATCGGTGTGCCGTCGGCCTTCAACAACATATCGGCCGTGGCGCCGGCCGGGGCCGTTTCACGGCCGTCATAGGCCCGTACCTGCTTGCCATCCCACAGCATGATAAAGGCGCCACCACCGATCCCCGAGGACTGCGGCTCCACCAGTGTCAGCACCGCTTGCATGGCGATGGCCGCGTCAATCGCCGAGCCTCCCTGGCGCAGGATCTTGCGCCCGGCTTCGGCCGCCAGCGGGTTGGCCGCCGCCGCCATATGGCGTTCGGCGTGGCGTACCGTCATGTCCGTGCGATAACCCGAACCCAGCTCCGGGGCGGGCGGCAGGTCGGGGGTGCTGGTGCTGTTGCAGGCACCGAGGCTGAGGGCGGCGATGATCACCGAGAGGCTGGTAAGGCGCTGCAAGCGTAGGTTGAAAAGCACGCGCTGAACTCCGTTCATTTTGAGAATGATCTGTTGTCCCTGGGGTGATGCTTGGCGGGTAAAACGCACCAGGCAGATATCTGCGGGGAGGAGGGCGGACACTAACAGCGGGAGACAGGAGCGTCAAAATCCCCCCTCCGGCTTCGGCGTTCTCGGCCATCTTGGCCTATGACCAGGCGTGGCGCAGACAACAAACTTGTTTCAACCGCATGGGGTTGTTGCGAGATTTTTCAAAAACGTCTTTCTAAATGATAAGGATTTGCATTACGATCCTTGGCCTTTAATGCTCCGCCATGGTGCATATTGGCCCAACAAGGACTGTTTGCAATGAAAACCCCTCCCTGCCTTTTCAGCTCTCTTTTCCTCACCGCCGGCGTGCTGATCGCCGCCCCCGTGTTGCAGGCAGAAGAGATTGGCGAGGTCGATAAACACGCCGTCACCGAACTCGATACCTCATTCGTCACCGCCACCGGCGGCGCCACGGACCTGCGCGACGCACCGGCCAGCGTCAGCGTGATTACCCGCGAAGAAATCGAGCGCCAGCCGGTGTACGACCTCAATACCCTGCTGCGGCGTGTACCCGGGGTCACCGGTGGCTTCGGCCCGGTGGGCGAGCAATCAAAAATCAAACTGCGTGGCCTGGACGACAAGTACACCTTGATCCTGGTGGACGGCAAACGCCTCGGCGGTTCCGGAGACTTGAGCTATCGCCGCGACCTGGCGCGCCAGGACCTGAACTGGATCACCCCGAACATGATTGAGCGCATCGAGATCGTGCGCGGCCCCATGTCGTCGCTGTACGGCTCGGATGCCATGGGCGGGGTGATCAACATCATCACGCGCAAGGTCTCGAGCACCTGGAGCGGTTCGGCCAACGTCAACACCACGATTCCCGAAGATTCCGACCGTGGCCAGACCACCCAGACCAGCCTCAACCTGTCCGGGCCGTTGACCGAGTCCGTGGGCCTGCGCCTGGGCGCCAACCTGACCCGGCGGGCCGCCGATGAGGTCACGGCGCGCCTGGATAAGGATGGCGAGTTCATGTACGGCGACGGCGCTGGCGGCGCCAAGGACCACAGCGTCAACGCCTTGCTCGACTGGAAAATCAATGACGAGCAAAGTCTGTCGTTCGAGGCTGTGCATGGCGTCGAGCGCTCCTGGTCGAGCAAAAAGACCTTTGGCGATTGGGGCGAAACCCTCGGCGCTGGCTTCGGTCCTGGGCGGTTGATTCGCGACAGCTACTCTGTGTCCCACAGCGGGGACTGGAGTTTCGGCACCTCGAAGGTCGACCTGTACCTGAACAAATTCAAGAACGACATCGACTGGGGCAAATCCAGCGCCGAAGAGAAAATCGCCGAAGGGAGCCTGAACATTCCGTTTGAGTTGTTGCTCAGCCAGCGCATGACCGTGGGCGGGCAGTGGAAGCGTGAAGAACTGACCAACAGCGATACCCTGGGCACGGTGCCTGTGGACTACCAGGGCGCTGCGGTTTCCGGTTCGTCGCTCAAGGGTGACTACTCGGCCGCGTTTATCGAAGATGAGTTGTACCTGCTCGACAACCTGGCCCTGACCCTGGGCAACCGTTTCGACCACAGTCAAGACTATGGCAACCACAACAGCCCGCGGGCGTACTTGGTCTACCATCCGCACCCGGACTGGACCGTGCGCGGCGGGGTGTCCAAGGGCTTCCGTGCGCCAAGCCTGAAAGAGGGCAGCGCCGGCGCCGCCACTGAATCCGGCGGTCGCGGTTGCGGCTCCTTGAAACCCCTGGGTTATGTGAGCGGCAGTTGCTGGATGGCCGGTAACCCGAACCTGTCGCCAGAGACCAGCGTCAACAAGGAAATAGGCGTGTCCTTCGACCGTGACGGTTGGGAGGCCAGCCTGACCTACTTCCACACCGACTTCGAAGACAAGATCGAATACGCGCCACTGGGCCAGTTCCAGGGTCGCTGGTGGACCATGCTGGAAAACGTCGAAGAAGCGCGCACCCGCGGCTGGGAAGGCTCGGTTCGCGTACCACTGACCGATTCCCTGGACTGGCGCACCAACGCCACCTACATGCTGGAGAGCAAAAACCTGTCCACCGGCGAAGACCTGATCAGCGCGCCCAAGTTGTCGGCTTTCAGTGCAATCAACTGGCAAGCCACCGACACACTCAACACCGAACTGTCGGCGCAGCATGTCGGCAAGCAGCGGGGTGTGGGTAACGACTTCGTCAAGTCCTACACCACCTATGACCTGACGGCGAACCTGGCCGTGACCAAGTGGTTGACGCTCAATGGCGGCGTGCAGAACTTGCTGGATGAAGATGCGCGGGATGGTTCGACGACGTTCTATGTGCCGGGCCGGGCGTTTTTTGCCGGGGCTACGACTTACTTTTGAGGTGTAGCCATGCCCCGCGAGCAACAGCTGCTCGCGGGCTTGCTGATGGCTCAGTCCATTTTAGGATTGATCAGGCGCCATTGATCTGAAGGTAGGCGCGTGCCTTGCCTTCGGTTTCGAATCCTAAGTGCGTTAACAGACGCGCGCTGCGCAGGTTCTCCGGTCGGTCATTGGCCATGATCCGGTGCAGCTTCCTACCCTCGATGCTCATCGCTATCGCGCATCAGCACGTGCAAGGCCTCGCCTCTGGCGGCTTTGTGCTCCATCAACTGCAGCCGTTGAGTCACGGCATCAAGGTTGAAAAATCCACCATCTCGCAGCGGTTCCCACGGTTGGAGATAGGTACGATTTTCCAGCAAATAAGTGTGCATTGTTGCCGCATGAGATGCATGGGGCGTGCGCAGTACCAACCGATGGGTCGTCAGGGGATCAACAAGGGGAGCTGCCTTGTTACCTTTCAACGTTCACCTCGGATCATTTGGTGATAAAGGTAGCGATAGAGCCGTTGCGGGCGAGCCCGCCTGATGGCGCAAATCTGCGGTTCACATAACCCTTGCCTGGCCATTGTTCGGTTTGCTCGCGATCAAGGCTGGCAACGGCGCGGTTTGGCGCTTGGGGAGTAGCATGGTTGATGGGAGCCATTGTCTTTGGCGGTGTACGCTAGGTGAGTTAGCACTCAGAGCCGGCATGACGATGCGCAAAGGCAAAAAAGCGAGCCGGTTAAGGCTCGCCAAAGGGAGGTAAACGGTCAGTTGGCCAACAGTTTTCCGCTGAGCAGGCTGGTCAGGGTTTTCACCAGCAGCACGCTCAGTGCCACAGTGAGGAACAGCAGGATCACAGCGGCGATGACCACCAACACGGTGCTGTCCTGGGCATGTGCATATTTCAACGCTGCGTTGCTCAGCGCTGCGATGGGGAAGCTGATTGCCCACCATGAAGGGGCAAAAGGCACATCCCGACGGAACACTTTGAAGCTCAGCACCACGAACAGGAACAGGCCGAAGTAGAACAACACGCTGGCAAACCGGTCGATCTCGCCGAACACGTTGGTGTAGGCCAGAAAACCTACTTCAAAGGGGGCAATCAGGATCATCAGCGAAGGCACCATGCCTTTGGCCGGAGCGGCCTCATGCACCAGCCGCGAAAAGATTCGGGTGAAGAATACCAGCGCCAGCACCGCACCCACGGCGAGGGCAAACAGGTTGAACTCAGTCGCCCAGGCCATCGGCATATGCGCACCGGTTACCGCGATATCAAGGGTGGCAACGCCTGGAATCAGCCAGGCAGGTACGGCATTCAACGGGTCCTGATTGCCCGACAACAGACGGTAAACCACGAAGCCTGCGAGCAGCACCGTCAGTGCGCTGCCTAGTATCCAGAGAGCCTGTCCGAGCCATTCGTTGTGGGCCCCCGCGACTGCCGAAAGCAACAGCAGTGCAATGGTGACGGTGCCAAAAAAGTTGCTGGCAATCGGGTGGTTGAACTCGGCCTTGACTGCTGCTGGATGTTTCACCCATTTGGTCAGGTAACCCAGGGTCAACAGCACGAATACCAGGCCGGCCAGCGCGCCAATGGCCTCACCCAAGCTGCCGCCGACGCCGTAATACTGTCCACTCAAGCGCCAAGCCAGGGCCAGGCCGGCCAAACCCATCACTGAGCCGAATAAATTGATAGGCAAGTTTTTGATCGAAGTTTTGCTGACGATTACCGCTCGAGCGGTATCGACGGCGGGGGTGTATGCAGTGTTCATGCTAGTCTCTTGATTGACTGAATTTGCTGTTGTGGCTATTTTCAGCCAAATAACCATTGGCTGAAATAGTCATCAGGCGATGAATTCAGCCAATTATTCGACAAGGACAGACATCATGCGTATCACCCTCCTGGCATTCCCTCGTGTGCAACTGCTGGATGTCGCCGGGCCCGCCGATATCTTTGCTGAAGCCGCCAAGCAACTGGGGAACCCGCGTGCCTATCGGGTCGAAGTCATCGGTACCAGCAAGGGCCTGATCAAAACCTCAAGTGGTTTGAAGCTTGGCATTGATGAAACCTTCGAAACATATAAGGGCAAGGTCGACACCTTGCTCGTGGCCGGCAGCCCACATATCAACGAAATCGCGCATGACCCTGCGTTGCAAGATTGGCTACGCCGGCAAGCCAAATCCGTCCGTCGTATCGGCTCAGTCTGTAGCGGTGCTTTTTTGCTGGCCGCCGCAGGTCTGCTCGACGGGCGCCGTGTCACCACCCATTGGAATTCCAGCGCAAGACTTGCCAAGGAGTATCCGCACACCCACGTCGATCCGGATAGCATCTTTATCAAGGACGGCAACATCTACACGTCGGCGGGTGTTACGGCGGGCATGGACCTGGCGTTGGCGCTGGTCGAAGAAGATTACGGCAGAGAATTGGCGCTCAGCGTGGCCCGTGAGATGGTGATGTTCTTCAAGCGGCCTGGCGGGCAATCGCAGTTCAGCGCGCAACTGGCAGCGCAAACCGCCGAACGCAGCGTGATCCGGGACGTGCAGGAATATGTGGTAGAGCACCTGAAGGCCGACTTGAGCGTCCCTGCCTTGGCCGCCCGCGCCGGTATGAGTGAGCGAAACTTCGCCCGTACCTTCAAGGCTGAAGCCGGTTCGACCCCGGCCGAATTTGTCGAATTGGCCCGCATTGATGCGGCCAGACGGCTGATTGAAGATGCCGATGTTTCACTTAAACGCTTGGCCGATACAGTCGGTTATGCCAATGCGGACGGGTTCAGAAGGGCATTTATGCGGCGTCTCGGCGTTGGGCCAAGTGATTATCGAAAGCGGTTTTCATTGATGTGATGCGTGAGTGGCCCAATGCGCTAGGCATGCCAGTAATTTTCAGAACGATCGGAGATCAGGTTATGACGGACAAGGCTCTGGCGCCGGATCAAGAACTATGGCGTTCATGGACGCCCGCTGAGTTGGCTGTTCGCCTGAAGACCGTCTCGCTCCCCTGGTGCGTTGTCGGCGGGTGGGCGCTTGACCTATGGCACGGCGAAAAAACGAGGGAGCATGACGATATAGAGTTCACCCTGTTGCGAGACGATTTTCTGGAGTTCCGGCACGCGCTTGGCGACCTTGATATGTACACCGCGAAGGCCGGAGTGCTCACTTTTCTCCCCGTGGGTCAAAGCCCAGGATTAGACATTCAGCAGGTGTGGTGTTTCGACCCTGTTGCTCAAGCCTGGCGGGTGGACATGATGATTGAATCAGGAAGCCCTGAAGTATGGGTATACAAACGGGATGGGTCTATCCGGTTTCCCCGTACCGAAATGTTGTATCTGAGCAGTGAAGGCATTCCATATTTAAGGCCTGCGGCGATCCTCTTGTTCAAAGCCCTGCACGTGCGGCCAAAGGATGAGGAGGATTTTCACAAGACCTTGCCGACGCTGCCCGATGAGGAGGTGGCGTGGCTGAGGCGGCATTTGCTGAAGCTTCATCCGGGGCATCACTGGATAACCCATTGATCAACAATTGCCCGCTGCATTGGGCTCTCCCTTTTGAGGGCGCATCGCCACACTTCTGTGGTCCCGACGCGTCGCGCAGTATCAAGCTCCTGAGCGACCCTGGCATGAGCCTCGGCCATTCGCATCTCCAGCTTACGCTTTACTGAGCGAACTTGAGCGTAGGGTCAGGGCTGCGAGTGCTCGGCATAGATTGCCATGACCTTTTCGTAGCTGTCGGTGTTGAGGAAATCATTCTCGTATGCGCCCTGAACTTTTGCCCTGCCACCTTCGATCCCGGAGAGTGCAATTGCGACAGCGAGTGAATTGTTGTGGCCGCACTCCTCGACGGGAAAACCACGTAGCAGGATATCCGCGACGCCCTTCAACACTGGAGGTGGCAGCTTCTCAAGGTAGTAAGCAGCAGCGGGCGGTGCGTCGCCTTGATAGTCTTTCTCGTCAATTGCGATCTGCGCCAGTTGGACGAGAAAACGGGTGCAGTTGGCGTGAGATAGAAAGAATGAGTCCGCTACCCGGGACGAGTGCCAGCAAAGAATAAGCAGTTCGCGAAGCGTCTTTTCTGATGGGATGCCTTCATCGATGATGGTCTGCGCCCGAGCCTCCGCCATGTGCTATTGAAGCATGCGTTTGGGCCTACACAGAGGGGAAGGATGGGGTAGAGGTAGACAGCCAGAAACAAGAAAGCCCGCACGAGGCGGGCTTCTTGAGGTGATTCATAGACTGCTGTAGACATCTATGGATCGGTACTTGGTGGCTACACAGGGACTTGAACCCCGGACCCCAGCATTATGAATGCTATGCTCTAACCAACTGAGCTATGTAGCCAAGTGGCGCGCATTATTCGCGTAGAACGGGAATGCGTCAAGCGCTTTTTTTGAAAATTTATCTACGCTATCAACTGTTTAAGGAAAAACACCGGGTGAGGCGACCAGTGGCTGGGGATTTGTGCACTTCACCAGGCCGCGAACATCTGAGTGTGGGGCTTGCCTGCGATGGCATCTGATACACCGAGTTGCCTGCATCGCGGGCAAGCCCGGCTCCCACACAAGCCCGCACACATTTGATTTGTGGCGCGTTCGGCGCCTGGCTGGTGTTCGCTGCAACGATTCACCTACTCGTTAGCCTGCTAACGGGATAGCCTTCCTGCCCCATTAAGTGGCACATTGTCACACCTGCACCTGTGCATCCATCTGCTGTACGGAAACGTTTCTCATGGCCCTTACCAATTCCCAGCCTTCAGTGGCTACGGCGCCGGCCGCGGCGCAATCCAGCCCGTTGGTCATGCGTATCATCGGCGCCGTGGCGCTGGCGCACTTGATCAATGACTTGATTCAGGCGGTGTTGCCGTCGATCTACCCGATGCTCAAGCAAAGCTATGGCCTGACCTTTACCCAGGTCGGCCTGATTACCCTGACGTTCCTGCTCACGGCCTCGCTGCTGCAGCCATGGGTGGGGTATTACACCGACCGTCATCCCAAGCCGTTCCTGTTGCCCTGCGGGATGATCTGTACGCTGGTGGGGATTTTGATGATGTCCCAGGTCGGCAGTTTCCCGCTGATTCTGCTGGCGGCGGCGTTGATCGGTATTGGCTCCTCGACCTTCCACCCGGAGGCGTCCCGCGTGGCGCGCCTGGCCTCGGGTGGGCGTTATGGCCTGGCGCAGTCGACCTTCCAGGTGGGCGGTAACGTGGGTTCGGCGTTTGGCCCGTTGCTGGCGGCGGCGATCATCATTCCGTTCGGCCAGGGCAATGTCGCCTGGTTCGGCTTGTTCGCGGTGTTTGCCCTGGGCGTGCTGTATGCGATCAGCCGCTGGTACCGCAACCATTTGAACCTGTTCAAGCTCAAGCAAGGCCAGGCCGCCACCCATGGCCTGTCGAAAAACCGTGTGCTCGGCGCGCTGGTGGTGCTGGGGCTGTTGGTGTTCTCCAAGTACTTCTACATGGCCAGCTTCACCAGTTACTTCACCTTTTACCTGATCGAGAAGTTCGACCTGTCGGTGGCCAGTTCCCAGTTGCATCTGTTCCTGTTCCTCGGCGCGGTGGCGGCGGGTACGTTCTTTGGCGGGCCGATTGGCGACAAGATCGGCCGTAAGGCGGTGATCTGGTTCTCGATCCTCGGTGTGGCGCCGTTCACCTTGCTGTTGCCCCATGTCGACCTGTTCTGGACCAGCGTGCTCAGTGTGGTGATCGGTTTTATCCTGGCCTCGGCGTTCTCGGCGATTGTGGTGTACGCGCAGGAATTGGTACCGGGCAACGTAGGGATGATCGCCGGGGTGTTCTTTGGCCTGATGTTTGGGTTTGGCGGAATTGGCGCGGCGTTGCTGGGGTATCTGGCGGATATTCATGGCATCGAGTACGTGTACACGTTGTGCTCGTTCCTGCCTTTGCTCGGGGTGCTGGCGATTCTGTTGCCTCGCACGAAAAAAGCGTAAAGCCGTAAGGTTTGCCCTATCCCTGGGCAACACCTTTCCTACTGGTAGGGGTGAGACTTTGTCGCGCGTTTGAGCTGTTCCCGCGCCCGGGACAGTCGGGAGCGGACGGTACCAATCGGGATCGCCAGGGCGTCGGCGGTGTCCTGGTAGCTGCCGTCGGTTTCCAATGAGGCATACAAGGTATTGCGCATTTCCAGGGGCAGGTGCTGGATGGCACTCAGAGTATTTTCCAGGCGGCGGCTGATCTCAAATTGGCGCGCCAGATCCTGTTCTTCGTTCTGCCCATGGGAGAGCGCTTCGTCGAACTCGCAATGCACCGGCTTGGCATAGAGGCGGCGGAAGTGATTGCGGATCAAGTTCAGCGCGATCCCGCACATCCAGGTGCTCAGTGACGCCTGCGCGCTGAAGTGATGGCGGTTGCGCCAGGCCTCCAGATACGTCAGTTGCAGGATGTCGTCCGCATCCTCTGGGTTCAGTACGCGTTTATGAATGAACCGGCGCAGGCGCTTGTGGTGGTCGTCGGACAGATCTTGGATGGATTGGCTAGGGTCACGGGGTAAATTAACTAAAACACTGATAGGGATATCCATGATTTTTCCTCAGGGTAGAAGCAGTCGAAATGGTTTCGACGAGAACCCTGTTAGCACCGCTTGTGCCAAGCGCGGAAAGTCTCTATCTGGTTGATAAATATAAGGAAATATCTTGTTTTAGGTGTTTTTCATGCAAGGCCTTGCACAAAGCATCATGAGTTTGTGCAGGTATTTTCATTGCCCTGGGAAATGACGGCGAAGATGGAACTGTATCGGGTGCTGTAGCCACACAAGGATACGAATCTCTTGTCCTGGCACTCCCATGAAAGTCGATCCCAACCTTGATGTGCAAAATCACCCGCAGTTGAATCAACCGGCATCTGCACGGTTCGAGAGTGGGCCGTCGTCGCAGATAAACGCCCCCATCGCTGACGATTTCAGTGAGATGTTCAGCCAGGAGGTCGCACGCAACGCCACGTCCCTGAGCGAGCGTCAACTGGGCTTGCGTACGCCTCCGGCCGAGCAGTTGGTCCAGCTCTATGAGCAACTGGGTCACCCGGCCCAGGCGAAAATGGCGACCATTGCCCGTAATGTCAGGGGGCAATTGCTGCTCCGCGCCGGCGTCGGCAAAATCATGCAGATCACCGGCAACGACCCGGCGCGGGCCTATGTGGTGCTCAAGCACGTGGCGCTCCAGGCGGATGCTGAGGGGCGTACTGCGGAGGCTAGCCTGGCACGCAGTTCCCTGACTGATCTGGAGAACCACTACCAGCCGCAGATCCAGGCGGGCCTGAACACGGCGATGGCGCTGCAGGCCGGCAGCGATGACCCACAGATGCGCCAGGCGGTGCGCAGCCTGTATTACACCAGCGTGGTCACGACCCAATCGCTGGCGACCCTGATGCAGTCGCTGCTGGGGCTGTATGGTGAAGGTGACTTCGAGACGGGGCTGAAGCTGATCCGCCGGGCCCTGGCCGATGATATTGCCGCGCAGACCTCGTCGGTCGATCGGGGCCAGTTGCGCACTTTGCTGTTGGGCCTGAACGATTGCAGCCGGCTGAGCGGCGTGCTCGCGCGCTGCAAGGAGCTGATCGGGCGCTCCCTGCTGTTGTACCCCGAACTGCATCTGGATCCGCTGGGTCTGTTGCAGCGCTTGCTGGGGTATGCGGCCAACGGTCTTACGCCCCACGAAATCAAGCACCTGGCCAGGGACCTGGGGGGGAGTGAGCTGTCTCACCAGTTGAGTTCCCTCGGCGCCTTTTTTCCCGAGCTCAAAGCCTTGCCCCTGGCCTGGTGGTGCGATGCAAGACGGCGCGAAGAGGCCGTGAACAGCTACAAGCAGGTGCTGCTTGAATACGCCATGCAGGAGCGAGGCGCGCGACATACCCACACGTGGCCAGGGCTCAAGGCATGAGTGCGTTGCGGGCAATCAACGGGGTGCTGTTGAAGGTTGCACAGCGTGCCGAGGTGCTGGGCGCGGTGGTCGTCATGGCCATTGTGTTTATCTTTATCGTGCCGTTGCCCACCTGGCTGGTGGATATCCTGATTGCGGTCAATATCTGTATTTCGTGCCTGCTGATCGTGTTGGCGTTGTACCTGCCGGGGCCGCTGGCCTTTTCCTCGTTTCCGTCGATCCTGCTGCTGACCACGATGTTTCGCCTGGCGTTGTCGATTGCCACCACGCGTCTGATCCTGCTGGAGCAGGACGCCGGTGACATTGTCGAGGCGTTCGGCAACTTTGTGGTGGGCGGCAACCTGGCGGTGGGGTTGGTGATCTTTATGATCCTGACCCTGGTGAACTTCCTGGTGATCACCAAGGGCTCGGAACGGGTTGCGGAAGTGGCCGCGCGTTTCAGCCTCGATGCCATGCCCGGCAAGCAAATGTCCATTGACAGTGACCTGCGTGCCGGCCTGATTGATGGCAACCAGGCCCGTGACAAACGTGAGCAACTGTCCCGTGAAAGCCAGTTGTTCGGGGCCATGGACGGGGCGATGAAGTTCGTCAAGGGAGACGCTATCGCCGGGCTGATCATTGTGGTGATCAACTTGCTGGGCGGTTTTGCCACCGGCATGTTCCAGCATGGCATGAGCGCCGGCGACTCCATGGCGTTGTACTCGGTACTGACCATTGGTGACGGCTTGATCGCGCAGATCCCGGCCCTGCTGATCTCGCTGACGGCCGGCATGATCATCACCCGTGTGGCGCCGTCCGGTCGCAACAAAGGCAGCAACAATATGGGCGCCGAGATTGCCCGGCAAATGACCAGTGAGCCCAAGAGCTGGATGATCGCCTCGGTGGGCATGCTCGCGTTCGCGACGCTGCCGGGGATGCCCACGGTGGTGTTTATCCTTATTTCGCTGATGACCGGCAGCCTGGGTTATTACCTTACGCGCCAGCGTCAGCGTGAGCAGCAGGCGCAGGAACCGGTCGCCGATAGCCTCCCGCCGGAGCAGAACGGGGTGGAGGACTTGCGTGGTTTCGATCCGTCGCGGCCTTACCTGTTGCAGTTTCCGCCGGCCCTGCAGGATAGCCCGCTGGTCACTGAAGTGATCCACGGGGTGCGCCAGAGCCGCAATAGCCTGGTGACCCAGATCGGCTTGACGCTGCCGCCGTTTGAAGTCGAGTTTGCGCCTACGCTGGCCGACGATGAGTTTCGCTTCTGCGTGCATGAAGTGCCCATATTGAAGGCCACCCTAGGTCACTGGGTCGGCGTGGAGCTGGCGGCACTGTCGGCCGAGCCTGAAAGCGGCAGCAGGGGCCTGGTGGAGCGTGATGAACAGGACTGGGTCTGGTTCCCCCCCGATGACCCGGTGCTGGCGGACGAACACCTGGCGCGCTCGACGGCGTACAGCTTGCTCCAGGAGCGGATGACCCGGGCGATGTTGCTCAGCGGCCCGCAGTTTCTCGGGATTCAGGAGAGCAAAGCGATTCTCAGTTGGCTGGAGTTCAACCAGCCGGAGTTGGTGCAGGAGCTGCAGCGGATCATGCCGCTGTCGCGGTTTTCATCGGTGTTGCAGCGCCTGGCCGGTGAGGGCGTACCGCTACGGGCGGTGCGGCTGATTGTCGAGGCGCTGATCGAACACGGTCAGCATGAGCGTGAGCCGGATGCCCTGGCTGACTATGCGCGCATAGCCCTCAAGTCGCAGATTCTCCACCAATACAGCGAAGTCGACGGCCTGCATGCCTGGCTGCTGTCACCCCACACCGAAAACGTATTGCGCGATGCCCTGCGCCAGACCCAGACGGGGGTGTTCTTTTCCCTGGATCACGAAAGCAGTGCGGCGCTGGTCAGCCTGCTCAAGCAAGCCTTTGCCGTGCGCCCCAAGAGCAAGAGCGTGCTGCTGGTGGCGCAGGACTTGCGCAGCCCCTTGCGCACCCTGCTGTTGGAAGAGTTCAACCATGTGCCGGTCCTGTCGTTCGCCGAGCTGAGTGCTTCATCCAAGGTCAAGGTGCTGGGGCGTTTTGATCTGGCCCGGGACGATCTGATGCGCGAGGAGGTGGCATGAGGGCGTTGGTGAGTCTTGCGCGGGCCAATGTCGTTCCAGCGGTGATGAGGCTAGATGATGTTTGAATTGCGCGTGCTTGATGGTCTGCACCAGGGGGCTGCGCTGCCACTGTTTGGCGGGCAATGGCTGATTGGGGCCCACCCGGATGCTGATCTTTCGCTGTATGACGAAGGTATTGCCGAGCGGCATGTGCTGTTGCGTTGTATCGAGCAGCGCTGGTCGGTGCAGGCCGAAGAAGGGCTGGTGCGGGCCGGCGACGGTCGGCTTCTGGCGCAGATTGCCGACCTGGCACTGGGTAGTCCTTTTACGATTGGCAATGTTCGCCTGTGTGTCACCCTGGCCGACCAGCCTTGGCCGCAAGCAGCGATGCCTGCTGCCGATGCGCCTGCGCCCAGGCCGGTCGGCCAGGCGGTGCCGGCATTAACGTTGTCCTCGATTTCCGGGCCGCAACAGAAGCGCATGCTCAGCCTGGTGCTGGTGATTGCCGTCATCATTACGGCGGTGGGCCTGGCCACCACGGGCGACCACGAGGCGCAGGCGTCGTTGATGCCGGTGAAAAGTCAAAAAAACGAGCTGGACTCACCCTACGAAGTCCGCCAGCAACTGCTGAAAATGCTCAACGAGCGTGAGCTGGGTAATCGGATCCGCCTGCAGGTGATCAATGGCCAGGTGGCTCTGGACGGTGACGTTTCCCTGGACGAGGTGGGAGTGGTGTCGCGCATGCTCAGTCGTTTTGGCGAGCAGTTCGAGACCTCCGTGCCGGTGATCAGCCGGGTCAAAGAGCGCAGCGCCGTGTTCCCTTTCAAGATCCTGCAGATCGTCGGCGGGCCCAATGGGCATGTGGTCCTGGATGAAGGCAGCCGGCTGTTTGTCGGGGATGAAGTGGATGGCTTGCGGCTGGTCCTGATTGATAACAGCAAGGTGGTGTTCGACGGCGTGCAGCGCTATGAGGTGCGCTGGTGAGTGGCGAGCTGCAGGCACGCCTGGAGGCCTGGCAGCAGGACCGATCACAGGCCCTGGCCAATTTTGCGCCGGTCTCGGTACGTGGGCGTATTCAGCGGGTCAACGGCATGTTGCTGCAATGCCGCTTGCCCGACGCGCGTATTGGCGATTTGTGCCAGGTGGAAAAGTCCACGGGCGACTACATGCTGGCCGAAATTATCGGTTTCGATCAGCAGGATGCGGTGCTCAGTGCCCTGGGCAACCTGGAAGGCGTGCGCGTGGGGGCCAGTGTCGAGCAGTTGGGGGTTGCGCATCGGGTGCGGGTCGGCGATGACCTGTTGGGCCAGGTGTTGGACGGCTTTGGCCGCCCGATTACGGGGGAGGGGGCCAGCGCCTTTGTCGAGGCGCACGCCCACGATACCAGCCTGGTGTTGTGCGAGGCGCCGTTGCCCACCGAGCGGCCGCGGATCCACCGCGCATTGTCCACCGGGGTGCGTTCGATCGACGGCCTGCTGACCCTGGGTGAAGGCCAGCGCGTTGGCCTGTTTGCGGGGGCCGGCTGTGGCAAGACCACCTTGCTCGCGGAGATCGCCCGAAACGTCGACTGTGATGTGATTGTGTTCGGCCTGATTGGCGAGCGGGGCCGCGAGTTGCGCGAGTTTCTCGATCATGAACTGGATGAGCAACTGCGGGCCAAGGCGGTGCTGGTGTGTGCGACGTCCGACCGTTCAAGCATGGAGCGCGCCCGGGCTGCCTTCACCGCCACGGCACTGGCCGAAGGCTACCGACGCAAGGGCAAGCGGGTCCTGTTGCTGATCGACTCCCTGACCCGTTTTGCCCGGGCCCAGCGCGAAATCGGCCTGGCCGCCGGCGAACCGCTGGGGCGTGGCGGCCTGCCGCCGTCGGTGTACAGCTTGCTGCCGCGTCTGGTAGAGCGCGCAGGGCTGACCCGCGAGGGGGTGATCACGGCGATCTATACGGTGCTGATCGAGCAGGACTCCATGAGCGATCCGGTGGCCGATGAAGTGCGCTCGCTGCTCGATGGCCATATCGTCTTGTCGCGCAAATTGGCCGAGCGCGGCCACTACCCGGCGGTGGATGTGCTGGCCAGCCTGTCACGGATTTTGAGCAACGTCGCCGAGCCCGCGCATATCCAGGCCGGGACGGCACTGCGTCGCTTGTTATCGGCGTACCAACAGATCGAGCTGATGCTCAAGCTGGGGGAATACCAGCCCGGCAACGATGCCCTGACGGACCTGGCCGTGGACAGCCGCCAGGCGGTGGATGGCTTCCTGCGCCAGGACTTGCGCGAGCCGGCACCGATGCCGATGACCCTCGATCAATTGATGAGCCTGACCACCCATGTCCCTTTCTGAACTCGACACCTTGCGGCGTCTGCGCAGGCATCGCGCCGACCGCGCCGAGCGCGCGTTGCGTGAGGCCAAGCGGCACCAGCAGGCCTTGTTGGCGCAAATCCAGCAGGCCCAGCAAGCCCTTGAGCAGACCCGCCTGGAGGAAATCCAGAAAACCGCAGAGCTGTTGGAGAAGCACCAGGGGCAGGTGCTCTCGCTGTCCCAGCTCAAGTCCTGGGGGACCCAGGAGCGCACTTTGTCCGCCGGAACCCGGCGCGAAGAAGGGCAGTTGCATGAGCTGCATGGCCGGCGTGAGGAGCAGGTGGTGCAGGTCGCCAGTGCGCAGCAACAGGTGAGCCAATGCCTTAAAGAGGTCGAGAAACTTCAGGAGTTGTCCGTTTTGTTGGCTCAGGAAGCAATACAGGAAGAAATATGACGCAAGTTCCAGCAAGCAAACCCGAACGCCCGCGTCTGCGTGAGCCTCGGGACGACAGGGAGCCGGTGATGGTGGGCGGCTTGGCCAGGGAGCTGGGGCAGTTGTTTACTCATCTGCTTGGCGACACCGACGAGAGCGCCGGTTACGGCCCATCGGCCACGGGTGCTGCGGCGTCCGCCGATATCTTGATGATTGAAGCCATGACCGGCCAGTTGCTCCCCCAGATCCGTGGGGGAGTGCAGTGGCCCCTGCAGGCGTTGCTGTATCTGCCGCGCCTGGGCCGGATCAATGCCAGTGTGCGTCGTGAACAGGGGGCCTGGAGCATAGAGTTGGCGGCAGAACAGGAGCTGACCGCCCGTTGGCTGGGGGGCGTGCGCCAGTGCTGCGAGGAGCGTTTGGCCGAAGGGTTGGGCCAGCCGGTCAATGTGCATCTGGTGCATGTGGGGACGGCATGATCCTGCCGACCTTGCTCATTCCATCGGTCAAAAGCGGCACGGTGGCGGCGAGGCTTCGTTTGGGGCGCGGCTTGCGCATGGGGTTTACGGTCCAGGACCAGCAGGGAGAGTTGCTGCTGGAACCCGGGCGCGCGCCCAGAAGCGCTGCCCCCCTGTATTTCGACAGTGCTTGCGGCCTGCTGGCCTTCAGCGAGCCGGGGCCGATGTTCAGCCTGCTGGGGGAGTGCCCGGTGACGCTGGCAGAGGCTGGCAATGATCCGGATTCCTGGTTCTGGGAGCTGTTCCAGCACCACTTGAGCCCTCAGGTGCGAGCGCTGTTCGGTTACCTGCGCCTTCGCACGCCTCCTGGAAAACTGAATTTCGGTTGCCGGCTTACGGTGACGCTGGGGCCCTCCAGGGTGGTGGGGTATCTGTTGCTGACCCCTGAAAGTCTGTTGGCGCTGTGCGAGGCGGGGCAATGGCAGCCGACGGCCCAGCCATTACCGGCCTCGTTTCAACTGGCGATTGCCGTGACGCTGGGGCGCTTGCAGCTACCCCTGACCCAGGTTCGCAGCCTGCGTGTCGGTGATGTGGTGATGCTGGAACAGGCCTTTTTCGATGTGCACGGCAATGGTCGGTTGCGGATGGGAAGGCATCGCGTGCATGGGCGCCTTGATGATGAATCGGGGTCTGTGTGCCTGACACTTATATCTATCGAGGAGACGTCTGTGGACGAGGATCTTTCAGCACAACATTACTCAGGGTATGACGAGCATGATCTTGATGAACCCGTGGTAGATGTTTTTGGCCATGAGCCTTTCGATGAGTTGAGCATGGCCTTGAATGTGCGCTGTGGGACCCTGAACCTGACCCTCGGGGAGCTGCGCAATCTGGCCCCCGGCGCGGTGTTGAGCATCGCGGGCTACGCCCCGGGCATGGCAGGGCTTTACTACGGCGATCGACCGATTGGTCAGGGCCAGTTGGTGGAGGTGGATGGACGCCTCGGCTTGCAGTTGTCCCGTGTGATTTTCGCGCGATGACTTTTCAGGGGATCGACCCCATTGTCCTGGCGTTGTTTCTCGCGGCATTGTCGTTGATGCCTATGTTGTTGATTGTCTGCACGGCCTTTCTGAAAATCGTCATTGTGCTGATGATCACCCGCAACGCGATTGGCGTGCAGCAGGTGCCGCCCAGCATGGCGTTGAACGGCATAGCGCTGGCGGCAACCCTGTTTGTCATGGCGCCCGTGGGATATGAAATGGCACAGAATGCCAAGCAATTCCCCGTGGACATGAGCAGCGTGCAGCGCCTGCAAGAAACGGGGCTAGAGGCGATAAAGCCGCTGCGCACCTTTATGAGCCGCAACACCGACCCGGACGTCCTGACCCATTTGGTGGAAAACACCGCGCGCATGTGGCCGCCGGAGATGGCGCAAAACGCCCATCGCGATGACCTGTTGCTGCTGATCCCGGCTTTTGTGCTTTCGCAGTTGCAGGCAGGGTTCGAGATCGGCTTCCTGATCTATGTGCCCTTTATCGTCATCGATCTGATTGTTTCCAACCTGTTACTGGCGCTGGGCATGCAGATGGTCTCACCCATGACCATTTCCTTACCCCTCAAGTTGTTGTTGTTCGTGCTGGTGTCCGGGTGGTCGCGCCTGCTCGACAGCTTGTTCTTTTCTTATCTCTGAGTGGCCTATGGAACCGATCCTACTCTTCAAACAGGGCATGTTGCTGGTGGTGGTGCTATCGGCACCTCCGTTGATCGTGGCAGTGATCGTCGGCGTGATGACATCTCTGGTACAGGCCCTGATGCAGATACAGGACCAGACGCTGCCCTTTGGCATCAAGCTGGTGGCGGTTGGCATTACCCTGATCCTGACGGGGCGCTGGATTGGCGTGGAGTTGATCCAACTGATCAACCTGATGTTCGACATGATCGCCCGTTCGGCCTTGAACTGAGGTACGACCGGTGCTGCCTTATCTCGACTTCCTGGCCAGCCTGGTGATCGCCATGGCACGCATCTACCCTTGCGCGTTCCTGGTGCCGGCCTTCTGTTTTCAACATATACGCGGTATGCCCCGGCATACCATTGTGATGGTCATGGCGTTTATGCCGGCGCCGATGATCCATGCTGCGCTGGCGGGCAACGAATACTCGGTGCTGATGCTCGGTGGGCTATTGCTCAAGGAGGTGGGCCTGGGGGTTTTGCTGGGTGTCTTGTTGTCCATGCCATTCTGGATGTTCGAGTCGGTAGGCGCGCTGCTGGATAACCAGCGTGGGGCCCTGGCGGGCGGGCAACTGAACCCCTCGCTCGGCCCGGACGCCACGCCCGTGGGGCATTTATTCAAGCAGGTGGTGATTTTCCTGTTGATTGCCACCCTTGGGCTGGGCGTATTGACCCAGGTTATCTGGGATAGCTACCTGATCTGGCCCGCCACGGATTGGCTGCCGGTGGTGGCCGTCAACGGTTTCAGCGTGTTCGTTGGGATGCTTGGCGAAACCTTCACACACATGATGCTTTACGCTGCGCCTTTTATCGCGGTGCTGCTGTTACTGGAGTTCGGTTTCGCCTTACTCGGGTTGTACAGCCCGCAGTTGCAGGTCAGTACCCTGGCAATGCCGGCAAAGAGCCTGGCGGGACTGGCCTTTTTACTGCTGTATTTTCCATTGCTGCAAGATCTGATTGTAGGGCGCATGGGGCTGCTGGGCGACCTTAAGCATGCCCTTGGCCTGATGTTCCGGGGCGTGAACCAATGAGCGATTCCGGCGAGAAAAAACACGCGGCAACGCCCAAGAAGCTCAAGGACCAACGCAAGAAAGGCCAGGTTGCACAAAGCCAGGACGTGCCCAAGTTGCTGGTGCTCACCGCGATCAGCGAGATCGCGTTGCTCACCGCCGAAACCAGCATGCAGCGCTTCCAGCAGTTGATGGTGTTGCCGTTTTCGCGCTTGGACCAACCGTTTGTTCGCGCCCTGGAAGAAGTGTTGCTCGATGGCCTGGTCGTTTTTTTCTCGTTTGGTCTGTTGATGTGCGCGGTGGCGATCGCGACGAAACTGATCAGCAGTTGGATGCAGTTCGGCTTCCTGTTTGCCCCGGAAAGCCTGAAGCCGGATTTCAATCGCCTCAATCCGCTGAACCAGCTCAAGCAGATGTTTTCCGCCCAGTCGGTGATCAACCTGTTGATGGGGCTAGGCAAGGCATTGCTGCTCTCGCTGATTCTGTATGTGGTTATCACCCCCTCTTTGCAGGTGTTGATCAACCTGGCCACCAGCGATCTGCAAAGCTATATCGTGGCGCTGATCACCTTGTTCCGCCACTTGCTGCATGCCTGCCTGGGGCTGCTGCTGGTGCTCGCGCTGATCGACCTGGCCATGCAGAAGCACTTCTTTGCCAAGCGCATGCGCATGACCCAGGTGGAGGTGGTCAAGGAGTACAAGGACATGGAGGGCGACCCCCACGTCAAGGGGCAGCGGCGTTCCCTGGCTTACCAGCTCGCCCAGGAAGAACCCAAGATCAAGTTACCCAAGCTGGAAGAGTCCGACATGCTGGTGGTCAACCCCACGCACTATGCCGTGGCGTTGTACTACCGCCCCGGCAAAACCCCGCTGCCGATGCTGGTGGACAAAGGCACGGATGCCCTGGCCCGTAAGTTGATTGAACGGGCCAAGTCCGCCGATGTGCCGGTGATCCAGTGTGTGTGGTTGGCGCGCATGCTGTATGAGCGCAAGCTGGGCGCGCCGATTCCCCGGGAGACCCTGCAGGCAGTGGCGCTGATCTATCGCACCTTGCGTGAACTGGATGATGAAGCCAAGCGCCAGACCCTGGAGTTGCCGGAGCTTGCGCGCCGCTAGGGCGCGCGGTGTACATCCAGCGCTTCGAGCCGGGCCAGGGAAAGCATGCGGCTGAGGGTGTCAGCGGGCGAGTGGCCGCAGGAGGGCAGTGCATGCCAGATCACCAGGCTGCCCTTGGCATCGAGGAACACAAAGCACCCATCGAACGCCGTTGCGTGTTCAAAGCGCCGCTCCAGCACCCGTTCCAACTGGCCGACCTGCAACGCCTCAGGCGCAATCTGCAAGGCCAGGCCGGGTTGCGAGCCGGGATTCAAACGGCACAGGCCAATGCCCGGGTGCAGCGAGTGGTAAGCGACACGGCCGCTCACCAGGTTCTGCAGAAACTCCTGGTCATGCGAACCAGCGTCGGGTAATGGCATGACCGTCATCGCTCCAGGGAGATTGTCTGGTAATCCGAGCGCTCCCCCGAGGGGCCGGGTTCGACACGCATTTGCGGCGGCCACCACACCACCAGTTTGTCGGCGCTCGATTGGGGGCGGGAGCAGGAGTCGCCTCGACATGTCGGTGTACACCCCTCCAGCAGCAGGGTCAGGCCGAGGAGGGTGATGCAGGCGATTCGCTGTTTCATGGCGCAGTTTTCCGTGTTGGGGTGAGCAGGGAGGGGCGGGTCACACCGATATGTTCATCCTTCACCACCGGGCGCATGGCGATGAATACCTCGGCCTCTTCACCGGGCTTGAGCCAGGCCCGCGGCCAGACACCGACGGCCAGGGTCTGGGAGTTGCTGCATTCCTTCTCATCGATACGCACGTTGCGCTTGAACTGGTTACGCAGCACGACCACCGCCACGTTGAACTGCGGGCCGGTGTACCACTGGCTGCGTTCGGTATTGAGCGCCAGCAGATCACGGGTGCTGCACAAGGTGTTCAGGCCTAGCGGCATAGGCTCAGCCTTGAACGTGTGGGGCACTTGACCGGTGACCAGGTGTGCAAGGGCGCTGGTGATATCGCTGCGCTTGATCACGGGCTGATGCTCGGCATAGCGCCTGGCCAAAGGCTTGAGGGCGGCCTGCAGTTCCGCCTGGTCGTCCTGGGGCAAATAGCGCGACGGGTCCGCCTGGTCGCCGATCACCCGCGGGGTCAGGATAAACAGGCGTTCACGGCGGTTGTTCTTGCGCTCGGTGGAGGGGAACAGCGTCTTGCCCAGCAAGGGAATATCGCCCAGCACCGGCACTTTATTGCGTCTGTCGGCGCTTTCGCTGACATGGAAGCCGCCGACCACCAGCGAGCGTTTTTCCGCCATCACCGCCTGGGTGCTGACCTTGCCGCGGCGTACATCGGGGCCGATGCGTTCGGGGTTGGTTTCGTCGAAGTTGCCGTCTTCAATATCCACCGCCAGATGGACCTGATGGCTGCCGCGCGAGGTGATGACCCGTGGCACCACCTGGAAACTGGTGCCCACGGTGATGGGCAAGATGGTCGCGTTTTCGACGCCAGCGGTCAGGTACTGGGTGCGATTGAAATCAATCACAGCGGGCTGGTTTTCCAGGGTCAGCACCGACGGGTTGGACACCATGGTCGCCAGGCCCTTGGCCTCCAGGGCGCGGATATCGGCGTAGAAGCGGTCGCGGTTTCCAATCGACATCTGTGCGGAGGTACCCGGCGCCATGTTCACCCCGCCACGAAAGCGGCTGTTCTGGAAACCCCAGTTGACCCCGAACTCACGCAGCTGCGTGCGCTCGATATCGAGAATGATCGCGTCGATCTCCACCAGCTTGCGTGCCACATCGAGCTGGGCGATCAGCTCGCGGTACATTGCCTGGCGCTCTGGCAGGTCATAGATCAATACGGCGTTGTTACGCACATCCGCTTCAACGCGGATCCGGCCTCTTGCAACCGGGGCTCTGGTGGTGAGCGGCATGCCTGGATTCATCTGCCCGAGGGGAGCTGGCGCGCCGAGCATCTGGTCCAGCATCGGGTTGCTTAGGCGGGGCAGGATCGGGGTGACAGGCGAGGGCTGCGATGACGAGGCGGGACGTGAGGTCCTCGACGAAAGCACTGAGGTGTCCCGAGGTTCCAATAAGCCTCGCAACATGCTGGCAACCCCGGGGATGGCCAACTTTTCGCCACGATAATCAATCGGGCGGTCTGCTGCGTTGGCGAACTTCAGCGGGAACGTCAGCACACTCTGTTTTTCATCGGGAGATTTACGCTGGCTGCTGAAATGCTTGATCTGGTCGATATAACGCTTGGGGCCCGACACCAGCACCACACCATCGTCAGGTAATTCTCCCCAGCCGAAACGGCTATCGAGCAGGCCAATGTCGGTCAAGGCCTGCTTCAAGTCAGCCACGGTTTCGGAGGAGACTTCCAGGCGCGCGGACTCCTGTTGGTCCAGGGTGCTGATGTACAGCGTGTTGTTGTACATGTACCACTGGAAACGATGTTCTACTCCCAGCCTGTCGAGCAGTGACTGGGGGGTATCAGCGCGGATCTTGCCATTGACGTTGCCCTCCAGCAGGCCGTCGATCTGCAATTGCGTGCCAAAGGTCTGGGCGAAATCCTCCAGGACTTCTTGCACCGGCTTATGTTCGGCTTCATAGGCATACGCGGTGTTTTTCCATTCACTGGGGATAGCCGCGAGCGTACTTTGCAGGGGCATAAGCAACCAGGGTAACGCTAGCAGGCAGCGCCAATCGGCTATTTTTCGCGGACCTGCAGGCGAGACGGCGCGCAAGCGATTGCGCTTGTCGATCTTGTTATACATGGGGGAACTCTCTGATTAGTACGGCAGCGAGCGTAGTGACAGGGGCTTGTGTTTCAGGTTTGGCTTTGCGAGACGCTTGATCATTGCGCGCCAGGTGTCGCGCTGGTTGAGCAGCGTTTCGAGTGTGTTGCACAACTGTTCTGGACTGCACCCACTGATCAATTGTTGACGCAGCCAGAGCGCACCACTTTCCGGTGATTGGGCCAGCGCTCCTTGGAAGTGGTTCAGGCTGGCGCGTCCCAATCGCATCCAGTTTTGCAGGGTGGATTTGTCGGGCCGTTCCTGAGTCAGTTGCACACTTAACAGCAGCACTGGGCCAGAGCGCCGTAAGACAATCTCATCGTTGCCCTCCATCAGGCTGATGTGTTCAGTTTGGTCGTTCATCCAGCGGGCAATCAGCGCATCCACCTTACTGCACGCCGTCAGCAACTATTTTGAGAATGGTATGGCTGGCGCGAACGGCCTCGTTGTAGGCGATCAACGAGTAACGCTCCTGTTTCATCAACTCAGCGAACAAATACTCATCGAAATCTGTGTTGGCAAAATCTTCGTTTATATCGGCTGCCTTGTTTATGCTGCTCTGCAGTTGTCTGAGCAGGTTCTTTTTCACGTCGTGGTGGAAATCCATATATTTTTCTCCTGATGTGTCTGAGCTATGTGGTTCCCCTCAAATTTCAGTTCCATTTGTTTCGGTGTTTATTGATACATCTGTTCGGCAACGCTCCCTGACCCGTCAGGCACCTGGTGTTTGCACGTCACGGACCAGTACTGTTTCGCACAGGCTGGCCCAGTTGATACAGAAGTCCCCTTCCTCCGTTTCCAATACCAGGGATTGAGGACGGACCCGGTCATCAGGACGTAGTGTCCAAAACGTGGCGTGCTGCCTGGAAAGACAGCGTTCTACCTCGGCACACTCAAGTGGGTGACAGAGGAGTGTTGCCTTGCCTGATGGAACTTGAGTCGCCAGTAATTGCTTGACCAAGGCGCTAAGGCGCTGTGCCACAGGTGCCTCTTCAAGCAGGCAGAGGATGGTCTGGTTGGCAATAGAGGTGGCATATTGCTCCAGGTTGTCGCACATAACGTGCTGTTGTTTTTCCCATTCCTTGAGTTGCGCATTGGCCCGCCGCCAGAACTCCAGTGTGAGCTTTTCAAGGGCTTTTTCCCGGTGTTCGGTTGCCTGGCGCAGCAGTTCCTTGGCTTGGACCTTGGCACGGCTCAACAATTGACTGGCCCTGCGGCAATCCGCCAGCATTTCCTGGGAAATCAGGGTTTGCGGTAATCCTGGAGCACCGGTGCGCAACTCGATTTTACGTATGTTCAACATCATCCGTTCTCTGCTCAGTTTGATAAGTGAAGGATTGCTCGCTTGGCATGGTGGTTGCTCGCCAGACTATGGCCTGCCACAGCGTGTCCAGGCGGTTTCGAGCGTCATTGAGTGCGGGTGTGTGCTCTTCAGGGGGGTGGGTCCGACGGCGCTCAAACCGCAATCGAAGGCGTTGCCAGATGGCTGGGGTTACCCAGGCACGTAGCAATTGCAGTGGGTCTTCTTTACCGGACAACAGCGTGTCTGGGCGTAGTGCCTTGGACAGGCGCTGACACCACTCGTATTGGTCTTGGCTCAACTGGCTATCGGTGGCGGGGCGACAAACGTTGTCCAGCAGCGCCAGCATGCTCTCGAGTTGCTCCTGGGGGGCCAGCGCCAAGCGAAGGATTGTGGAGTGGGGCGTGGGCGGCAGGCAGGGTTCGATACCCAGCCGGGTATTCACGAAAACGTGCCGTGGGTGGTACAGGGCGCTCTGTGCATGATATTCGTCGAAGTTGCCCCAGTCGCTGTGTGAAAACTTCCACGGGAAAGCCCACCATCGGGCCCACTCCAACTGCTCACTCATGGGCCGGGGTGGCCGTGGTGAGTGTCTCACGCCGCAGGCGTTGACCACGCCTATGCCAGAACAGGGCGCCAGCCGGTACAAGTACTATGACGGCGGCTATCAACGCGAGGGTGCTGCGCCAAAAAACAAGGTCATCGCCCGGTATCAGAAACGGGCCGAAATAGCTCAGGCGTTGCTGCTCCTGGTAAGCCGTTGCGGGTACGAATACCACGGTCAGTTTTTGTGAGTTATCGACGGCCGTGGCCATGCCGGGAATGCTACTGGCGACCATCCGCCGGACGCGTCCGTGGATACTGTCAGGCTCCAGTCGCGGATCGTGTTTGATAAAGACCGAAGCGGATGCAGGTTGCACGGGTTCTCCAGGTGCAACGCGTTCTGGCAACACTACGTGGACCCGGGCGACAATCACCCCATCGATATTTGACAAGGTCGCCTCCAACTCCTGGGACAAGGCGTAGATGTAGCGGGCACGTTCCTCCAGTGGGGTGGAGATGACGCCTTCCTTGCGAAAGGTATCGCCCATTGTGGCGCGGGCCATCTTGGGCAAACCGACGGCATCAAGTGTACGCACTGCACGACTGATATCGGCGCTGTTCACTCGTACAACCACACCATCTTTGGCGGGGATTTTCTGGGCGCGTATGTGTTTGTCTGCCAGTTCCGCAATCACCTCATTGGCTTCCTGCTCGGAAAGCTGGCGATGGAGTTCGACACTGTCATTACACCCCGTGAGCACTAATGTCAGAGATAAAACCAACCCGGTGACCAGGAGACGAATCATGTTTACCTACTGCAGGTTGCTGATTTTTTCGATGAGCTGGGCACCCTTTGAGAGGCCCTTGACCAGCATCTGTGTTCCCAGCACCGTAGTGGACAGTTGGGTGGAGTAGCCGAGCGAGAAGTTTTCTCTCGTGCCGTTCCCCATCGCTTTCAGGGCTCTGCCCATATAGTTTGACGATTTGAGCAACTGGTTGGACATGTCCGTGAGGGCGTTCGGTGTAACCGTTGGGGCTACGGCTATTGCAGCTTGGCCTGAGTGCTCCAGGCTTGAGATGAAAAAGTTCACATCCTCGCTTTGGAACACAGGAGATGTAGCCATTGTGGAGGTTTTCAGGCGCTTTTCATCGGTTGATGAAAACGCCTGTAGCGCTTCTGTACGCATATAAAATCCCGAAGCCAGACAGTGAGGCTGCGTCCCCTGCCAGGAGGCAGGGGACGCAGTGGGTTATCGCATTGCTTCAATATTTTTTTTCTGTTCACTCAGCTTGAAGGATTCGTTACCTTCCTTCAGGGATTCACGCTGGATGGCTCTACGTTGTGCTTTCAGGTCTGCGTTATCTCCGTCGCCAAAACCAAAATTTGAAGAGCCGCCACTATTACTATTACCAACGCCACTGACACCCATATTTGTTTACTCCATGATCATTAACGTAAAAGGTGGTTGCTGACAGTGTTTCAAATGCCCCTTGACGTTGGGCAGTCAAAGCCTGTAGCCATTATCTATGTGGTTGCAAATAGCATGTCGTTCCAAAGCCTGTGGGAGCAGCTGTATCGAAATATGTCCTTGTTGAGCAGTCTTCATTCACTCCAGCGATATTCCCAGTTGCTTCATTCGATGGTAGAGCGTGCGTTTGGCGATATTCAGTTCGGTCGCCACACTGTCCACGTTATAAACATGGCGGCGCAGGGATTCTTCAATCAGAAGTTTCTCTATTTGCTGCAAGCGTTCTTTTAAGTTCAAATTATTGTCTTCGGTGCTCATTAAAGGCACTGAAGTTGGAGGCAGTCCCAGCACGAAACGCTTGGCGGTTGAGCGCAACTCTCGGACGTTACCGCGCCATGGGTGACACAGCAATTGTTGAATGAGGGTGCTGGGCGGTTGTGGAACTGGGCACTTAAAGTACTCTGCCTCTTGCCGGATCATGTTAAAAAATAACGGAATAATCCGCTCGGGGCGTTCACGTAAGGGGGGGAGGGTGATGTTGACGACATTCAGGCGAAAGTACAGGTCTCGTCTGAACGCACCTTGTTCCACCATGTCGTGCAGCGAATGTTGGGCTGAAGCTATGATGCGTATGTCCAGCGGGATAAACCGCGTAGAGCCCAGCCGCTCGACACCCCGAGCCTCCAGCACACGCAGCAACTTCGCTTGCAAAGTGAGTGGCATGCTATCGATTTCATCCAGGTATAAAGTGCCCAGATGGGCGGCTTCAATAAATCCTGCACGTGATTGTATGGCCCCGGTATAGGCGCCACTGTTGACTCCGAACAGTTGGCTTTCTGCAAGGCTTTCCGGTATCGCTGCGCAATTGATGGCAACAAAGTTACCTTTTCGATGAGATAAACGGTGCACACGTTGCGCCAGTGTATCTTTACCAGTGCCTGTTTCGCCCAACAGCAATATATCGATGTTCTGCGTGGCGGTATTGTGGATTGTGCTTTCGATATCCGGGCACTCGGTTAGCGATGTGTCAGTCTCGAACTCGTACTGATAGGAGGTCGACATATTGCTGTTGCTCCAATAATGTGTCGCTTCACTATTGTGGGACTAAAGTTTGTTATATGTTGGTAAGTAGATAGTAAAATTTCTGGATTGTCATCGTGGTTAAAAATGGTAAATGGCGGCTTTGTTGTGCGAAAGGCTTGGTGGCCTGGGGTTTTATATAAGTCAAGTGTCTGGTTGTGTGGATATGCTTATTCTCGGCAGGAATAGTCTACAAGTAGCTGTGAGTTTTCTGTTGAGAAGATTTTTTGTCTGCGGAGTGGAATATTTGTATTTGAATCTTTTGATTTATAAGGTAAGTGATTGTTTCGTTGTGATGGGTAACAGAAATCATCGCCCACAAAAAAGCCGATGCAGAGCATCGGCTTTTTGTTCTACCGCTTGGATCGTACAGCCAGCTTACACGTTGAAGCGGAAGTGCATCACATCGCCATCCTTGACGACATATTCCTTGCCTTCCAGGCGCCATTTACCGGCTTCCTTGGCCCCGGCTTCACCCTTGAACTGGATAAAGTCGTTGTAGGCGATCACTTCCGCGCGGATAAAGCCTTTTTCGAAGTCGGTGTGGATCACACCGGCAGCCTGTGGCGCGGTGGCGCCGACCTTGACGGTCCAGGCACGTACTTCTTCGACGCCGGCGGTGAAGTAGGTCTGCAGGTGCAGCATTTCGTAGCCCGCACGGATCACGCGGTTCAGGCCAGGCTCTTCCAGGCCCAGGGCCTCGAGGAACATGTCTTTCTCTTCGCCGTCTTCAAGTTCGGCGATTTCCGCTTCGATCTTGTTGCAGACCGGTACAACCATTGCGCCTTCTTCTTCGGCAATGGCCAGGACCACGTCGAGCAGCGGGTTGTTCTCGAAACCGTCTTCAGCCACGTTGGCGATGTACATCACAGGCTTGGTGGTCAGCAGGTGGAAGCCCTTGATCACGGCCTTTTCGTCGACGCTCATGTTCTTCATCAGGCTGCGTGCCGGCTTGCCCAGGGTGAAGTGTGCGATCAACTGCTCCAGCAGGGCCTTCTGGACCACTGCGTCCTTGTCGCCGCCTTTGGCGTTGCGCGTGACCTTTTGCAGTTGCTTCTCGCAGCTGTCGAGGTCGGCGAAGATCAGTTCCAGGTCGATGATCTCGATGTCGCGTTTCGGGTCGACGCTGTTGGAGACGTGAATCACGTTCTCGTCTTCAAAGCAGCGGACCACGTGGGCGATGGCATCGGTCTCACGGATGTTGGCGAGGAACTTGTTGCCCAGGCCTTCACCTTTCGACGCGCCAGCCACCAGGCCGGCGATGTCGACGAACTCCATGGTGGTCGGCAGGATGCGCTTGGGATTGACGATGGCCGCCAGGGCCTCCAGGCGCGGATCGGGCATTGGCACGATACCGGTGTTGGGTTCGATGGTGCAGAAGGGGAAGTTCTCCGCCGCAATACCGGACTTGGTCAGGGCGTTGAACAGGGTGGACTTGCCGACGTTAGGTAAGCCGACGATGCCGCAATTGAATCCCATGGTGTTTCCCCTCGCAAAAAAGTCAGGCCTTCTGGCTGTGCAGGTTTTTCATCGCACGGTTCCATTCACCGGCGAAGATATCCGGCAGCACGCCGAGGGCAAAGTCGATGCTGGCATCGAGTTTTTCCTGTTCGGCGCGTGGCGCACGACCCAGGACGAAATTTGAAACCATACTGGCAACGCCTGGGTGGCCAATGCCGAGCCGCAGGCGGTAAAACGTATTCTGATTGCCCAACTGCGCAATGATGTCGCGCAGGCCATTATGACCGCCGTGGCCGCCGCCTTGCTTGAGCTTGGCAACGCCGGGTGGCAGGTCCAGTTCGTCATGGGCCACCAGGATTTCTTCGGGTTTGATCCGGAAGAAGCCCGCAAGCGCCGCGACAGCCTGGCCGCTGCGGTTCATGTAGGTGGTGGGAATCAGCAGACGAACATCCTGACCCTGATGCGAGAAGCGTCCGGTCAGGCCAAAATATTTGCGATCGGCCACCAGGTTGATGCCTTGGGCGTGGGCGATGCGCTCAACAAAAAGGGCCCCCGCGTTGTGCCGGGTCTGTTCGTATTCGGCGCCTGGATTTCCCAGGCCAACGATCAGTTTAATGGCAGTCACGACAGGGGCCCTTCCTTTGGAGTTGTGGATAACATCGCCGCAACCTCATTGCGGCGAAAGTGGACGACAGGAGCTCACTTATCCAGAGATAAACTTCGCGTTATCGCCCGCTTTCTCGCTACGTTTCGGTCCGCGATGTTTCCTCAAGCTCCGGCATTACAGAGTGAATTACTCTGCAGCGCCTTCTTCAGCTTCTGGAGCAACACGTGGAGCGTGGACGTTGGCAACAGCCTTGTCATCACCGTGAGCCAGAGCAACGAACTCAACGCCTTTAGGGGCCTTGAGGTCGGACAGGTGAACGATGTCACCGATTTCCAGAGCCGACAGGTCGACTTCGATGAACTCAGGCAGGTCTTTAGGCAGGCAGGTCACTTCGATCTCGGCGATAAGGTGCGAGACTTCGCCGCCTTTCTTGACCGGAGCTTCTTCACCAGCAAAGTGCACAGGTACGATAGCGGTCAGTTTCTGACCTGCTACGACGCGTACGAAGTCAGCGTGCAGCACGTGACCTTTAGCTGGGTGACGTTGCAGGGCCTTGATGATGACGTTCTGCTTTTTGCCGCCAACGTTCAGCTCGATGATGTGGCTGTAGGCCGCATCGTTTTCGAGCAGTTTGGCAATTTCTTTAGCCAGCATGCTGATGGACTCAGGGGCTTTTTCGCCACCGTAGACTACAGCTGGAACCAGGCTTGCGAGACGACGCAGGCGGCGGCTCGCACCTTTCCCCAGGTCGGAACGCAGTTCAGCATTCAAAGTAAAATCGTTCATGTTGTATCTCCAAAATAACCACATTCGCCCCAGCGTTTGCGACCAGCGCTAAAGGCGATATGGGCAAAAAAGCCCCGCCCCAGCATTGTGCTGGGGCGGGGCGCTTTTCGTCAGGTTGATGCCGCCAGGGTTTGACCCTTAGCGGAACATCGCGCTGATCGATTCTTCATTGCTGATACGGCGAACCGCCTCAGCAACAACCGGTGCGATATCCAGTTGACGGATACGTGCACAGGCTTGAGCAGCAGCGGACAACGGGATGGTGTTAGTCACCACCAGTTCGTCCAGCACAGAGTTCTCGATGTTCTCGATCGCTCGGCCCGACAGCACAGGGTGTGTGCAGTAGGCGAAGACTTTAGCCGCACCGTGCTCTTTCAAGGCTTTTGCCGCGTGGCACAAGGTGCCGGCGGTATCAACCATGTCATCGACCAGAATACAGGTACGCCCTTCGACATCACCGATGATATGCATCACTTCAGAGTGATTGGCTTTCTCGCGGCGTTTGTCGATGATCCCGAGGTCCACGCCCAGGGATTTGGCAACAGCCCGTGCACGCACGACGCCACCAATGTCCGGGGACACGATCATCAGGTTTTCAAAGCGCTGGTCTTCGATGTCATCCACCAGAACGGGGGAGCCGTAGATGTTATCTACCGGAATATCGAAGAACCCCTGGATTTGGTCAGCGTGCAGGTCAACCGTGAGAACACGGTCGATACCTACCACGGTCAGCATGTCAGCGACGACTTTCGCGCTGATAGCCACACGTGCGGAACGCGGACGGCGATCCTGACGGGCATAACCAAAGTAAGGGATTACAGCTGTGATTCGAGTCGCTGAGGAGCGGCGGAAGGCATCAGCCATCACGACGAGTTCCATCAGGTTATCGTTGGTCGGAGCGCAAGTCGGCTGAATAATGAAAACATCTTTACCGCGGACATTTTCATTGATCTCGGCTGTAATTTCGCCGTCGGAAAACTTACCGACAGAGATGTCACCGAGAGGGATATGCAGCTGACGTACGACACGTCGAGCCAGATCGGGGTTAGCGTTCCCCGTAAAGACCATCATCTTGGACACGCGCAGTACCTAGAGGCTGAGGGTAACCTGGATGAGTATAGAAAATGGCAGGGGCGGCTGGATTCGAACCAACGCATGGCAGGATCAAAACCTGCTGCCTTACCGCTTGGCGACGCCCCTGTATCTGTTGCAACGAGTACCCAGTACTCGGTTCCTTTAGAGCAGACTTTGCAGCTTGCGATGCAACATCGAAACGTTGCTTCCCTTTGCTACAAACCCTGTAAGGGTCTCTGTAAGAAGGGCCGAGACTTTATCAGCTTCAGCTTTGCTTGGGAAGCCCCCAAACACACAACTTCCAGTTCCGGTGAGTTTTGCTTCGGTAAATTTACCTAACAAATTCAATGCGTTACGTACATCTGGATAACGCCTTGCTACCACCGGTAAGCAGTCATTTCGACTGTTTCCCTTGGGAACGGGGCGCACTTTAATGGGAGAAGAGTTACGTGTCAACAACGGATCTGAAAAAATTTCTGCTGTACTTACAGATACTTGCGGAACAAGCACGACATACCACGGCTCTTCGGGGTCTACAGGGGTGAGTTTTTCCCCTACACCCTCAGCAAATGCGGCGTGTCCACGCACAAAAACCGGGACGTCGGCGCCCAGGGTCAGGCCCAGTGCGGCCAGGCGATCTTCATCCCAGCCAAGCTGCCACAAGTGATTGAGGCCGAGCAGGGTGGTCGCGGCATTCGAGCTGCCACCACCGATACCGCCACCCATGGGCAGGATTTTGTCGATCCAGATATCAATGCCCAGCGGGCAACCGGATTGTTCCTGAAGTTTTTTTGCGGCCTTCACGATCAGATTGCTGTCATGGGGCACGTCGGCAAATTCGGTGTGCAGCTGAATCACGCCATCGTCGCGCACGGCGAAGGTCATCTCATCGCCATAATCGAGAAATTGAAACAGCGTCTGCAACTCGTGGTAGCCGTCTTCACGACGTCCGAGGATGTGCAGCATCAGATTGAGCTTGGCCGGGGAGGGCAGGGTCAGGCGTTCGCTCATGTCACTGCCCCAGCTTGCGTGGTTGCCAGTCCTTGATCACCAGCGTGACGTCAAGGTTGGAGCCGTGCAGCTTGATGCGTTCGGGCAGCCAGTAGCCGCTTTGTTCCACATAGCTGAGGTATTCGACCCGCCAGCCATCCTGTTCCAGGGTGGCCAGGCGGCTGTCGCCATTGAGGCTCAGACGGCTCTTGCTCTCGGGCGCGGGCAGGCCGCGAACCCACCAGACCAGATGGGAGACCGGCAGCTTCCAGCCGACCTGCTCTTCAAGCAAGGCTTCCGGCGATGGCGCTTCGTAGCGGCCCTGGTTGGCCACTTCCAGGCTCACTTGCCCCGGTCGACCGGTCAGGCGCGCAGCACCGCGACCCAGGGGGCCAGAAAGGCGGATGTCGTAATAGTCCTGGCGTTGCAGCCAGAACAAGGTGCCGCTGCCCGAATCCTTCGGTGCGCGAACCCCGATCTTGCCTTCGATCTGCCAGCCATCAATGCTGCTGAGCTGATCCTTATGCTGTCGCCACTGTGCCGGGTTGCCCTGGCCTTCGACGGACTCACGGGCACCGAAGCCCGCACAACCGGCGAGCAGGGCGATAAAACTGAAAACGATGGCGTGGCGCAAAAACATAGAATTAAAGAGTCTCGGATCCGGTCAGGCGCTTGATGGTGCTGCGCAGGATAGGGCTGTCGGGTTGTTCCTTGAGGAACTTGCCCCAGATTTGTCGGGCTTCGCGTTGTTTGCCCTGGGCCCAGAGCACTTCGCCCAGGTGCGCGGCGACTTCCTGGTCGGGGAATCGCTCCAGGGCCTGGCGCAGCAGGCGTTCGGCTTCATCGAGGTTGCCCAGGCGGTAATTCACCCAGCCCAGGCTGTCGAGCACTGCCGGGTCTTCCGGGTTGAGCTGGTGCGCCTGTTCGATCAGAGCCTTGGCCTCGGCATAGCGCGTCGTACGGTCTGACAAGGTGTAACCCAGGGCGTTCAGTGCCATGGCATTGTCCGGGTCGCGCTTGATGATCAGGCGCAGGTCTTTTTCCATCTGCGCCAGGTCGTTGCGTTTTTCGGCCAGCATGGCGCGGGTGTACAGCAGGTTCAGGTCGTCGGGGTATTGCAGCAGGGCCTGGGCGAGGATTTTCCAGGCGCGCTCCCCCTGATTGTTGGCCGACAAGGTTTCGGCCTGGATCAGATACAGCTGGATGGCGTAGTCCGGCTCGGCATCGCGGGCGGCGGCCAGGCGTTTTTCGGCTTCGTCGGTGCGGCCGTTATTCATCAGGATATCGGCCTGGCGCAGTTGTGCCGGCAGATAGTCATTGCCGGGGCCGACCTGGGCGTACTCGATCAGCGCGCCTTGCGGGTCATCCCGTTCTTCGGCGATGCGCCCCAGGTTCAGGTGGGCCGAATCGACATGGCTTTCCCGCGCGATCAGGTCTTCCAGGTAGCCCTTGGCCTCTTCCCAGGCCTTGGCTTCCAGGCATACCAGCGCCAGGGAATAACGCAATTCGTCATCGTCCGGGTATTGCTGGACCAGGCTGGCGAACTCCACCTTGGCGCCTTCCATGCGGTCCTGTTCTACCAGCATGCGCGCATAAGTCAGGCGCAGACGCTTGTCGTCCGGATACTTCTTGATGCTTTTTTGCAGCAGCGGCAAGGCTTCCTTACCGCGGTTGAGGCTTTGCAGCAGGCGCGCGCGCAGCAGCAGCGGGGCGATCTCACCTTCTTCCGGCGGGTTTTGCTCCAGCAGCTTGAGGGCCGCTTGCGGTTCGTCATCCTGTTGCAGCAGCAGCGCCTTGCCAAATACCAGTTGGCCATTGCTCGGGTGCTTTTGCAGCAGGCGGTCGAAACTCTTCATCAGACCATCGCGGGTGTCCTGGTCGGTGTCGGCAGCAGACAGGGCGAGGAAGTCGAAATGGGTATCGCCCTTGCCCTGCAAGACTTTCTCCATATAGACCATGGAGTCGTCGTAGCGCCCGGCACGCGCCAACTGGATTGCCGCAGCGCGTTGGGCTTCGAGGTCGTCCGGGGCGTTTTTCGCCCAGATCAGTGCGGTGTCCAGGGCGGCCTGGTCGGCGCCCAGGTATTCGGCGATGCGAAACGCGCGCTCGGAAATCCCCGGGTCCTGGGTGTTGATGGCCTGGGTCACGTAGTTATCCAGGGCAATGTCGAAACGATTGCGCTGGCCGGCCAGCTCCGCGCTCAGCAGGCTGAACACCGTTTCTTCGCTGAACGAGGAATAAACCTTGGGCTTTTCAGGGGCGGGGGTGTTGTCTTCCACCGGCGCAGGACTCTGCGGCGATACGGGGGCCATGGACTGGCAGCCGCCTAGGAAGGCAAGGGCAAGGAGCAACGCGGAAGATCTATTCATATAGGAAGAGGACGACTAACCTGCGGTCGGATCATCATGACACAAGCCCTCGGCCAAACATAACCGAGTCTCAATTGGCGCCTTTATAGGCATAGGGCATTAGGACAATAGACGACGGTGGTTGTTCTGAATCAGTCGAAGTAGGACAATTGTCGGCTTCTCGACATCATCAGCGATATTGAATGGCCTTCCTTGCTCTGGGTATCAACCACAAGACTGCTTCTGTAGACGTCCGCGAGCGCGTGGCGTTTACCCCGGAGCAGTTGGTTGAGGCTTTGCAGCAGCTGTGCCGGCTCACCGACAGCCGCGAAGCTGCGATCCTTTCCACCTGCAACCGCAGCGAGCTCTATATAGAGCAGGAACATCTTTCGTCGGATGGGGTGCTGCGCTGGCTGGCTGATTACCACCATTTGAGCCTGGATGACCTGCGCGCCAGCGCTTATGTGCATGAAGATGATGCGGCAGTTCGTCACATGATGCGTGTGGCGTCCGGGCTCGATTCGCTGGTGTTGGGCGAACCGCAGATCCTCGGCCAGATGAAATCGGCCTACGCCGTAGCCCGCGAAGCCGGGACCGTGGGGCCGTTGTTGGGGCGTTTGTTCCAGGCCACTTTCAACTCGGCCAAACAGGTGCGCACTGATACGGCCATCGGTGAAAACCCGGTCTCCGTGGCGTTTGCCGCCGTCAGCCTGGCCAAGCAGATTTTCAGCGACCTGCAACGCAGCCAGGCCCTGCTGATCGGCGCGGGCGAGACCATCACCCTGGTCGCCCGGCACCTGCATGACCTGGGCGTGAAGCGCATCGTGGTGGCCAACCGGACCCTGGAGCGCGCCAGCATCCTGGCCGAAGAGTTCGGCGCCCACGCCGTGTTGCTGGCCGATATTCCGGCCGAACTGGTGCGCAGCGATATCGTCATCAGTTCCACCGCCAGCCAGTTGCCGATCCTCGGCAAGGGCGCAGTGGAAAGCGCCCTGAAACTGCGCAAGCACAAACCGATTTTCATGGTGGATATCGCCGTTCCCCGGGATATCGAGCCGGAAGTCGGCGAGTTGGACGACGTTTACCTCTATAGCGTCGACGATCTGCACGAAGTGGTCGCCGAAAACCTCAAGAGCCGCCAGGGCGCTGCCCAGGCGGCCGAGGAAATGGTCGCGATCGGCGCCGATGACTTTATGGTGCGCCTGCGCGAGCTGGCCGCCGTGGATGTGCTCAAGGCCTATCGCCAACAGGGCGAGCGCTTGCGTGACGAAGAATTGATCAAGGCCCAGCGCCTGCTGGCCAATGGCGGCAACGCTGAAGACATTTTGATGCAATTGGCCCGTGGCCTTACCAACAAGCTGTTGCATGCTCCCAGCGTACAGCTTAAAAAACTGACAGCCGAAGGCCGCCTCGATGCGCTGGCCATGGCCCAGGAACTCTTTGCCCTCGGAGAGGGCGCGTCAGACAGCTCTTCGGATAAAAAACCGCAATGAAAGCGTCACTGCTCAATAAACTGGACGTGCTCCAGGACCGTTTCGAAGAACTGACTGCCTTGCTCGGCGATGGCGAGGTTATTTCCGATCAGACCAAGTTCCGTGCCTATTCCAAGGAATACGCCGAAGTTGAGCCGATTGTCACCACCTATTCGCAACTGCTCAAAGTGCAGGCCGACCTCGAAGGTGCCCAGGCACTGCTCAAGGACAGCGACCCGGACATGCGTGAAATGGCCGTGGAAGAAGTCCGCGAAGCCAAAGATAAGCTCATCGAGTTGGAGGGCGACCTGCAACGCATGTTGCTGCCCAAAGACCCCAACGACGGGCGCAACGTATTCCTGGAAATCCGCGCCGGTACTGGCGGTGACGAGGCGGCGATCTTCTCCGGCGACCTGTTCCGCATGTATTCGCGCTATGCCGAGCGGCGCGGCTGGCGCGTGGAAATCCTCTCGGAGAACGAAGGGGAGCACGGCGGCTACAAGGAAATCATTGCCCGGGTCGAAGGCGAGAACGTCTACGGCAAGCTGAAATTCGAGTCCGGCGTGCACCGCGTACAGCGTGTGCCCGCCACCGAATCCCAGGGCCGTATCCATACCTCGGCCTGCACCGTGGCGGTATTGCCCGAGCCGGACGAGCAGGAAGCCATTGAAATCAACCCGGCAGACTTGCGGGTCGACACTTACCGCTCGTCGGGCGCCGGTGGCCAGCACGTCAACAAGACCGACTCGGCGATCCGCATCACCCACTTGCCGTCCGGCATTGTGGTGGAGTGCCAGGAAGAACGCTCCCAGCACAAGAACCGTGCGCGGGCCATGTCCTGGTTGTCGGCCAAGCTCAACGACCAGCAGACCAGCGCCGCCGCCAACGCCATTGCCAGTGAGCGCAAGTTGCTGGTGGGCTCGGGTGACCGTTCCGAACGCATTCGCACCTATAACTACGCCCAGGGCCGGGTTACCGACCATCGGGTCAACCTGACCCTGTATTCCCTGGACGAGATCCTTGCCGGTGGCGTGGACGCAGTGATCGAGCCGTTGCTCGCCGAATACCAGGCGGACCAACTGGCCGCGATAGGTGAATAAATGACCATTATTGCCAGCTTGCTGCGCGCCGCCGACCTGCCGGACTCGCCTACCGCGCGCCTGGATGTGGAGTTGTTGCTGGCCGCTGCCTTGGGCAAGTCCCGCAGCTACCTGCACACCTGGCCGGAAAAAATCGTCAGCAGCGAAGACGCGCTGCGCTTTGCCGACTACCTGCAACGTCGCCGCAGCGGCGAGCCGGTGGCCTATATCCTCGGCCAGCAAGGTTTCTGGAAGCTTGACCTGGAAGTCGCGCCGCACACCCTGATCCCGCGCCCGGACACCGAACTGCTGGTGGAAGCGGCCCTGGAGTTGTTGCCCGCGACCCCGGCCAATGTCCTCGACCTGGGCACTGGCAGCGGCGCCATCGCCCTGGCCCTGGCCAGCGAGCGCCCGGCCTGGCGCGTGACGGCGGTGGATCGCGTGCTGGAAGCCGTGGCCCTGGCCGAGCGCAATCGCCAGCGCCTGCACCTGGAAAACGTCACGGTGCTCAATAGTCACTGGTTCAGCGCCCTCAAAGATCACACCTATCACCTGATCATCAGCAACCCGCCCTATATTGCCGACAGCGATCCGCACCTGGCGGCGGGTGATGTGCGTTTCGAGCCGGTCAGCGCATTGGTGGCCGGCCACGACGGCCTGGACGACCTGCGCCTGATCATCGCCCAGGCGCCGCAGCACCTGGAGGCCGGTGGCTGGTTGTTGCTCGAGCATGGTTACGACCAGGCTCCGGCCGTGCGCGACCTGCTGCTGGCGCAAGGTTTCGAAGAGGTCCACAGCCGTATCGACCTCGGCGGCCATGAGCGCATCAGCCTGGGGCGCCGGCCGTGCTGACCGATCAGGAGCTGTTGCGCTACAGCCGGCAGATCCTGTTGCAACAGGTCGATATCGACGGCCAGTTACGCCTGAAAAACAGCCGCGTGCTGATTGTCGGCCTTGGCGGCCTGGGCGCTCCGGTGGCCTTGTACCTGGCAGCGGCTGGCGTCGGTGAGCTGCATCTGGCGGACTTTGACACCGTCGACCTGACCAACCTGCAACGCCAGATCATCCACGACACCGACAGCATCGGCCTGAGCAAGGTCGATTCCGCCATCGGCCGCTTGAGCGCGATCAACCCCGAGATCCGACTGATTGCCCACCGCACGGCGCTGGACGCTGATTCGTTGGCCGCCGCCGTGTCCAATGTGGACCTGGTGCTCGACTGCTGTGACAACTTCGCCACCCGCGAAGCGGTGAACGCGGCGTGCGTGGCAGCTGGCAAGCCCCTGGTCAGCGGCGCGGCGATTCGCCTCGAAGGCCAGCTCTCGGTGTTTGATCCGCGGCGTCCGGAAAGCCCGTGCTACCACTGCTTATATGGGCACGGCAGCGATACCGAGCTGACCTGCAGCGAAGCCGGCGTCGTCGGCCCGCTGGTGGGGTTGGTCGGCAGCCTGCAAGCCCTGGAAGCCCTGAAGCTGCTGGCTGGCTTTGGCACACCGCTGGTTGGGCGCCTGCTGTTGATCGACGCCCTGGGCACACGTTTTCGCGAACTGCGGGTCAAGCGCGATCCCGGTTGCAGCGTCTGCGGCAGCCAGCATGGTTAAGGATGCACCGATTGGTGTGTTCGACTCCGGCGTTGGCGGCCTGTCGGTGCTGGACGAAATTCATCGTTTATTGCCCCATGAGTCGCTGCTGTACGTGGCGGATTGCGGGCATATCCCCTACGGCGAGAAAACCCCGGCGTTCATTCGCGAACGTTCGCGGGTGGTCGCGGAGTTTTTCCGCGAGCAGGGCGCCAAGGCCTTTGTGATCGCCTGCAACACGGCAACCGTAGCCGCGGTTGCGGACTTGCGTATTGATTATCCGGATTGGCCCCTGGTGGGCATGGAGCCGGCAGTCAAACCAGCCGCCGCCGCGACCCGCAGCGGGGTGATCGGGGTGCTCGCCACCACGGGCACCCTGCAAAGCGCCAAGTTCGCCGCGTTACTGGACCGCTTTGCCAGCGATGTGCGGGTGGTCACCCAACCCTGTCCGGGGCTGGTGGAGTTGATCGAGGCCGGCGACCTGGGCAGCCCGGCGCTGCGCCAGTTGCTGCAGGGGTACGTCACGCCGCTGGTCGAGGCCGGGTGCGACACCATCATCCTCGGTTGCACTCATTATCCTTTCCTCAAGCCATTGCTGGCGACGATGCTGCCACCGACGGTCATCCTGATCGACACCGGGGCGGCCGTGGCGCGTCAGTTGCAGCGTCTGCTGGGCGAGCGCCAACTGCTGGCCGAGGGCAATCCTCGGGCTGCGCAGTTCTGGACCAGCGGTGATCCGCAGCATCTAAGAAATATCCTACCCACACTGTGGAAGTTCAGCGGCGTTGTGCGAAGCTTCGGTCTGTGAAAAATTCGTGAAATAGCGGGTTTTTTAGCTGAACTTCTGCGTAGTCCGTGATTTCTATAGCTCTTGATTAGCGGTACACAACCATACAACTTCGTTTGGAAAGGATGTTTCTTATGAAGCGCTTGTTCTGTTTGGCTGCGATTGCAGCCGCTGTGTTGGGACACTCGGTTTCGGCCCAGGCTGCCGGCCTGGAATTTGCGGTAGGGCATACCAGCGATTCGACCATGACTTATCGTCTGGGCCTGCAATCGGACTGGGACAAGAGCTGGTGGCAGAGCGATGTGGGGCGCCTGACCGGCTACTGGAGCGGCGCTTATACCTTCTGGGACGGTGATGAACGTGCGAGTGTCAGCAGCCTGTCGTTTTCGCCGGTGTTTGTGTACGAATTCGCCGGCGAGTCGGTGAAACCCTATATCGAAGCGGGGATCGGCGTGGCGCTGTTCTCACGCACTCGGGTCGAGGACAACAACATCGGCGGGGCCTTCCAGTTCGAAGACCGCCTGGGCTTCGGCTTGCGTTTTGCCGGCGGGCATCAGGTGGGGATCCGTGCCACGCACTATTCCAACGCAGGCATCAGTAGTCACAACGATGGTATCGAGAGCTATTCGTTGAACTACACCCTGCCGCTCTGATATTCCCCGGCACAGCAGAACCCATGTGGAAGCCGGGCTTGCCCGCGATGCAGATGGCTCGGTGCTTCAGACAAACCGAAGTGATGCTATCGCAGGCAAGCCAGCTCCCACATAAGCCCGCTCCCCCATTTGAGCTCGGCAGTTTTCACGGTCAGCGGTAGACCGTCGCAATCCCCTGGCGCTCTTCAAGGCACTCCGGCGCGCCCATCTCGAACTCCCGGCAAATCAGCGGTCGCTTCTCATAGATGGTGCACATCATCGTGTCGCGATCCAGCGCCGCGCACCAGCCGTCGTCCAGGCGCAGCATGACTTCGCCGCCCCAATCGTCCGTGTCGATAAAGCGATCAGGCACGCCGGTGTCGGTGATCAACATGACTTCCAGTTGGCAGCAGCAAGCTGCACACGTGGAGCACGTCACGGCGGGTTCGGCGATTTGAATGTGGGGAATGGTGGTCATAGGCGCGCAGTGTAAGGCAAGCCGGTCGGGCGCGTGTGAAAGCTCTGACGGACGTCAGCGCGCGAGCCGGTGCAGGCCAGGAAATACCACAGCCCACAGCAGTGCGATGGCCGCCAGGGTCGGGGCCGTGGCAAACCCGAAGCTCACGCCTGCCAACTGGCTACCGGCGTAGTACGACAGCGGCCCGCCCACTGCTCCCAGCAGGCTTGCGCGCCACCAGGGCCGGGCGCTCCAGGCCAGGCAGTGGCGCAAGGTAGTCGCCAGCAGCGCCCACAGCAAGATTAACCACAGAGGAATCAACGGGCCTGGATCACTGAATTCAAATACACCGGCCGTGCGCAACAGTGTGTCGAGCAGGGTGCCCAGCACGGTCACGCTCAAGATCAACCGCCCTTCAACGGCCCACGAAGTTATCCACAGCAGGTGGATTGCCAGCACGCCCAGCCCGAGCAATAACCACAGGCTGTCGCCACCCATCACACAGGCAAACCAGCCGCACTGGAACAGCGCGGCATTGGCCAGGTTTTTAAGCATTGAAGCGCCCGAGCAGTGGTTGTGTCACCGCGCCAGGTTTGGCCAGGAGCAATTGCGCGGTGCCGATGGTGCGTTCCATAAAACCACCTTCGCAGTAGCACAGGTAGAACTCCCACAACCGCAGGAAGTATTCGTCGTAGCCCAGTTCCGTGAGGCGGCCATGGGCACGGCGAAAATTCTCATGCCACAAGCGCAGGGTTCGCGCGTAATGCAGGCCGAAGTCTTCCATGTGCAGCAGGTTCATATCGGTGTCGCGACTGACGATCTGCAACATCTTCTGTACACAGGGCAGGGCGCCACCGGGGAAAATGTAGCGCTGGATAAAGTCGACGCTGCTCTTGGCCTGTTCATAGCGTTGTTCGCGGATGGTGATGGCCTGCAACAGCATCAGCCCGTCGCTCTTGAGCAAGTGCGCGCATTGCTTGAAGTAGGTGGGCAGGAAACGATGGCCCACGGCCTCGATCATTTCAATGGACACCAGTTTGTCGTACTGCCCGCTCAAGTCGCGGTAGTCCTGCAACAGCAATGTCACCTGATTCTGCAAGCCCAGGGCCTGGATGCGCTGTTCGGTGTAGGCAAACTGCTCTTTGGACAAGGTGGTCGTGGTGACCCGGCAGCCATACTGCTGCGCCGCGTACAGGGCCATGCTGCCCCAGCCGGTGCCGATTTCCAGCAGGTGGTCCGAAGGCTTGAGCGCGAGTTTCTGGCAGATGCGTTCGAGCTTGTTGAGCTGCGCCTGTTCCAGGGTGTCGTCGGCGGTGAGGAACTGCGCCGCCGAATACATCATGGTCGGGTCGAGAAACTCCTGGAACAGGTCGTTGCCCAGGTCGTAGTGAGCAGCGATGTTCTTTTGCGAGCCCTTGCGGGTATTGCGGTTGAGCCAGTGCAGGCCCTGGGTGAATGGGCGGGCCAACTTGGCCAGGCCGCCTTCCAGGGCATCCAGTACCTCAAGGTTGCTGACCATCACCCGCACCACCGCGGTCAGGTCCGGGCTACTCCAGTAACCATGAATAAACGCCTCGCCGGCGCCGATGGAACCGTTGGCGGCTACCAGGCCCCACACCGCCGGGTCGAGGATCTGGATTTCCCCCAGCAAGTGCGCCTCCCGTGCGCCGAACACCTGGCGCTCACCGTCCTCGACCACCACCAGTTGGCCGTGACGCAGGTTGCCGAGTTGACGCAGCACGGCCTTGCGCAACAACGCGCCGGTCAGGCCATTGACGTTCAGGCGATTGGATTTGACCGATAAGCTAGGGGATTTCATGGCGGCGATCCTTGGGATACCCAGTTGCACAGGCGCCATCGGCGGCCTGATGGGGGAAAATCGGTGTGCGTTTAAGCAGCAAGCGCAGGGCTTGCCAGTAAATTGCCAGGCCGGTCTTGGCGGTCATCCACGGGAAGCGCCACAAGTAGCGATGCAGGCTGGCGCGGTCCAGGGCTTCGCGTTGCAGGCTCAAGGTGGCGTCGAACACCTTGGTCTCGCCCTGCCAGTCGGCCATATGCACCCCCAGGCGCTGGCCGGGTGGGCTGAAGCTCATGCGGTATTCCAGGTCCCGGGGCAAGAACGGCGACACATGAAACGCCTTGGCCACCGCGAAATGCTGGTGCTCGCCGCCCGCCAGGGCGCGGGCCGGCAGCACGTAGTGATAGCGTTCGCGCCATGGGGTGTTGGTCACTTCACAGACAATCGCCGCCAGTTGCCCATCAGCCTCGAAGCAGTAAAAGAAACTCACCGGGTTGAACGCTAGGCCCCAACTGCGGACCTGGGTCAGCAGGCAGACAGTGCCCTGTGGGGTATGCCCCAACGCCGTACTGACCACCTGGCGCACGGCATCAGTCAAACAGGTGCCGTCGCGGGTCAATTCAGGCAGGTAGTCCTGCTGGCGCAATGAAAACGGCGCGAAGCGGCCACGGCCGGCGAACGGCGACAGCCCCAGCACCTGCTCCTGTTCGCTGAGGTCCAGGTACAGCAGGCCGATGCGATAGCGAAACGCATGCCCCTTGGCGGTAAATCGCCGATGGGCGATCCAGCCACTGTAGAGGGCGCTGTTCACAGGGTTTCCCCGAAGGCCTGGGCCACGCGCAGGGCACTGACCACGCCGTCTTCATGAAAGCCGTTGGCCCAGTAGGCCCCACAATAATAGGTGTGCTGGGCGCCATGCAGTTCTTCCCAGCGCGCTTGCGCCGCCACCGCCGCCAGGCTGTATTGGGGATGGGCATAGGTGTAGCGGGCAAGGATTTTCAGCGGGTTGATAATTGCTGTCTGATTGAGGCTCACGCAAAAGGTGGTGGGGCTGTCGATGCCTTGCAGGATGTTCATGGCGTAGGTGACGGCCGCTGGCTTGTGCATACTGGCGTCCAGTCGATAGTTCCAGCTGGCCCAGGCCAGTGGGCGATCGGGCAGCAAGCGGGTGTCGGTGTGCAGGGCCACGTCGTTGTCGGCGTAGGTTATCGCCCCAAGAATCTGCTGCTCAGCCTGGCTCGGGTCGTTCAGCAGGGCCAGGGCCTGGTCGCTGTGGCAGGCGAAGACAACCTTGTCGAAAATTTCACGGCCATCGGCACTGTGGATGACCACACCTTCCGGTGTGCGCTCGACTTTTTGCACCGGGCAGTTGAGGCGGATCTGTTGGCGAAACGAATCGGTCAGGGGCTCGATATAACGGCTGGAGCCGCCCTCGATCACACACCACTGCGGCCGATTGTTCACCGACAGCAGGCCGTGGTTCTTGAAGAAGCGCACGAAGAACTGCAGCGGAAACCCCAGCATGTCCGCCAGGGGCATCGACCAGATCGCCGCGCCCATGGGCACGATGTAGTGCCGGATAAAGCGCGGGCCGTAGTTGCCCGCCTGCAGGTATTCGCCCAGGGTCGTCTGTGCGCTGATGCGTTGCTCCTGCAAATCCAGCGGCGCCTGGCGATTGAAGCGCAGGATATCGCGCAACATCCCCCAGAAGCCGGGGGACAGGATATTGCTGCGCTGGGCGAACAGGCTGTTGAGGTTATTGCCGTTGTACTCGAGGTTTTCCTCTGGGGCACAGACCGAGAAACTCATTTCGGTCGGTTTGAACGGCACGCCGATCTGCCTCAGCAAACGGATGAAGTTGGGGTAGGTCCAGTCGTTGAACACAATAAAGCCGGTGTCCACCGCGTAATGTCTGTCATCGACGGTCACGTCTACCGTATGGGTATGGCCGCCAATCCGGTCGGCGGCTTCGAACAGGGTGATGTCGTGGCGGCGACTGAGCAGGTAGGCGCTGGTCAGCCCGGAAATCCCACTGCCGATAATGGCGATCTTCACAGGTCGTCCTTTTGTGGCGGTGGGCTGCGCAGCATGCGCTTGCCGATGATCAGTTGCGCGCGGTTCGGCAGTTTCGACAAAGGCCAGAGGGTGGCAATAAACAGTGCCGGGAAGGCGATCTCCAGTGGGCGTTTTTCCAGTTTGCCGAAAATATGCCGCGCTGCTTTGTCGGCCGGCCAGCTCAAGGGCATCGGGAAATCATTGCGTTCGGTCAACGGCGTATCGACGAAGCCGGGGCTGACCACCGTGACATCAATGCCTTCGGGAGACAGGTCGATGCGCAGCGATTCGAACAAATAGCGCAGGCCTGCCTTGGACGCGCCGTAGGCTTCTGCGCGGGGCATCGGCAGGTAGGTGACGGCACTGGCGACGCCCACCAGGTGCGGGGTTGACCCGGCGCGCAGCAGCGGCAATGCGGCTTCGATGCAATAACTGCTGGCCAGCAGGTTGGTGCGCACCACGTGTTCGATAATCGACGCATCGAACTGCTTGGCATCCACATATTCGCAGGTACCGGCATTCAGGATCACGGTGTCCAGGGCACCCCAGGTTTGCATGATGTGCTCGCCGATTTCCCGGACCACCTGGCTGTTGGTCAAGTCGCCGGGGACCACCAGCACTTGCCCGGGGTAACGTTGCGCAAGTTGCTCCAGCGGCGCCTTGGTGCGCGCACTCAGCGCGACCTGCGCCCCACTGCCGAGCAACTCTTCGGCCAGGGCCGCACCGATACCACTGCTTGCCCCGGTCAGCCAATAACGGCGTGGCGATGTCAGGCTCATGCCATTCTCCCTTTCAACCAACGGATCAACCGGCCGAGTACCGGCAGGTGTTCGTAAAGCAGCGCTCCGGCATCAAAGTAATCGCGGTGCCGGTAAACCTTGTCGTGCCATAACAGGTGAGAGCAGCCTTGCACCTGAATCTGTTGGCCGCCCGCCAACCGCGGGTGGCAAAAGCTCATGGTCCAGCGCAGGTAACCTTCGCCTTCGGCCACGTGGTCGAAACCGTGGAAGTCAAAATGCAATGGGTCGACGTTGCTGTAAAGCTCGGCAAAGTACGCCTTCAGCGCGCTGATGCCGTGGACCTGGTGCAGTGGATCGGTAAACGCTATGTCCTGGCTGTACAGGCTGTCGAGCCGGTGCAGGTTGTGTTTGTCCAGGGTGGCGAAGGACTCGGCGAACTGGCGCAGGAAGTCACTCATACACACCCCCTGCCGCCTGGCGTGAGGGCAGGGCACGAAAGGCCGCCAGCGCCCGCTCGCGGGAAGACTTCAGGTCGACGATGGGCCGTGGGTAGTCGGCCACGCCAAACAGCCCGCCGACAGCGTCGGGGTTGTGCACTTCCTTTTTGTTCAATCCCGCCAGTTGTGGCAGCCACTGCTTGATAAAACGCCCTTCGCCATCGAATTTCTCGGACTGGCTCAACGGGCTGAAAATGCGGAAGTACGGTGCCGAATCGGTGCCGGTGGACGAACTCCATTGCCAGCCGCCGTTATTGGCCGCCAGGTCGCCGTCGATCAAGTGGCGCATAAAAAAGCGCTCGCCTTCGCGCCAGTCGATCAGCAGGTTCTTGGTCAGAAACATCGCCACGACCATGCGCAGGCGGTTATGCATCCAGCCGGTTTCCAAGAGCTGACGCATCGCGGCATCAATGATCGGCAGGCCGGTGCGTGCCTCTTGCCAGGCGGCCAGATCAGCGGGAGCGTGGCGCCAGGCCACAGCTTCGGTTTCCGGGCGAAAGGCACGATGGCGCGACACCCGTGGGTAACCCACCAGGATATGTTTGTAGAACTCGCGCCACAGCAACTCGTTGATCCAGGTGATTGCGCCGATGTCGCCGCTTTCGAATTCACCCTGGTTACTTTGCAGCGCCGCATGCAGGCACTGGCGTGGCGAAATCACGCCGGCGGCGAGGTACGCAGACAGTTGGCTGGTGCCGGGCTTGGCCGGGAAGTCGCGTTCATCCTTGTAATAGCTGATTTGTGCGTCGGCAAACTGGGCAAGGCGTCGCTGCGCCTCATCTTCACCGGCCGGCCAAAGGGCGCGCAGGGTGTCGCTGGGCGGGGCAAATCCCTTGACCTGCTCGGGAACTGCATCACTGGCGAACGGCAGCGCGGCCTGCGCCTTGGGCGTCGCCACCCGGCGCGGCAGGGCACTGTGCAGGCGGTTGTAACAGACCTTGCGAAACTGGCTGAACACCTGGAAGTAAGTGCCGGTCTTGGTCAATACGCTGCCAGGCTGGAACAGCAGTTGGTCCAGATAGCTGTGAAACCCTACCCCGTGTGCTTCCAGAGCCTGGGCCACGGCGGCATCGCGCCGGCTTTCGTGGATCCCGTATTCTTCGTTGGTGTGCACGCTCTCGACTGACAGGGCCTGGCACACCTGCACCAGTACCTGTGGCACCTGGTCCCAAGTGTCGGCATGGCGGATCAGCAGGGGAATATTCAGCTCTCCCAGGGCCAGGCTCAGGGCCTTGAGGTTGCGCAGCCAGAAGTCCACCTTGCACGGCGCATCGTCATGGGCCAGCCACTGATCGGCGGTAATCAGGTACACCGCCGCTGTCGGGCCGCGCTGGCAGGCGGCAGCGAGGGCGGTGTTGTCATGCAGGCGCAGGTCGCTGCGCAGCCAGATCAGATGCATTAGAGAAGCCCACGCTGGATCAGGAGCTGATGGGCCGACAAGGGGTCTTCGGCCAGCACCAATTGAGGGGTGTCCTGAGTTAATACGGATAACTCGGCTTGATGGATGCACACCGTTGGTCCGGCGATCAGGATCGGGCAGTGGGTGCCGCTCAGCAGTTTCGGCAAGGTCGCTAAATGGAGGGCCTTGCTCGAGTACAGCAGCACGGCGCGCGGTTGCAGGTGCTCGACGGCCAGGGCCAGTTCGCCGGTAGGCAACGGCCAGTCGAAAACTTCCACCGGGCAATCGGCGCTGCTGGCCAGCCAGGCGCTCAGCCACAGGTGCGGTTCGAGCGGCAGGTCGGAATGGTTGATCAGCAACAATGGCGGGCCGTTGAGCTGGCGGTTGTTGTGATACATCCGTGCGCCGAACTTGCTGCGCAGCCAGGAATGGAAAAACACCCGCTCCGTCTGCGCGCCGAACTGGCCTTGCCAGCGCTGCTCCAGCTCCTTGAGCAGTGGCAACAGCAGTTGCTCGCACAGGGTACGCGGCGGGTAAAGGGCCATGGCCTGGTTGAACACGTCGTCGACCCGGCGCTCGGCCAGTTGACCGATGGCCTGGATCAAGGTCTGGCGCAGGTTCTGCCATTCGTTTTCGACGCTGTCGTCCACCGGCTGGGCGTTGTCGATCAACTGCTTGACCTGGCTTACCGGTACGCCTCGGTTGAGCCACGTCAGGATAGTCTGGATACGCTGCACATGGTCGGCGTTGAACAGCCGATGGCCCTTGGGCGTACGCTGCGGCACGATCAGGCCGTAACGCCGTTCCCAGGCGCGCAGGGTCACCGCGTTGACCCCGGTCTGGCGGGCCACTTCGCGAATCGGCAGCCAGCCTTGTTCCAGGGCCAGGGCCACATCTTCGACGGGTTGGGCAGGGGGTTGCGGGGAAACATTCATGGGTTAGATCGCATTACGCAGGCTGAGATTTTCCGGATGCGGTTGCAGGTAGGCCTGCTGCGCGATGTAGCGGTCCGGGTGTTGGCGAAAGTGATGCTTGAGCAAGGTCAGCGGCACGACCAGCGGCACGATGCCTTGCCGGTATTGGCTGATCAGCGCCTGCATTTCCTGTTTGTCTGCGGCGCTCAGGGCCTGCTTGAGGTAACCGCTGATGTGCTGCAATACATTGGAATGGGTGCCACGGGTGGCGCACTTTTTCAGGGCCGTCATCAGCTCGCTGAAATACTCGGCGGCCAGCACTGGCAGGTCACAGTCCTTGCTCATGCTGCCCAGCAGGTTGCCCAGGCTTTTGTAGTGGGCCGGACTATGGGCCATCAGCAGGTATTTATAGCGCGAGTGGAAGGCCAGCAGCTGGTGACGGGTCAGACCCTGCGCGAGCAATTGTTGCCATGTGGCATAGACAAAGACCCGGGTCAGGAAATTTTCCCGCAGCACCGGGTCGTGCAGGCGGCCATCTTCCTCCACCGGCAGGTTGGGATGGCGTGCGCAGAATGCCTGGGCATAGATGCCGCGCCCGCCGCCCTCGGCCGGGGTGCCGTTGTCGCGGTAGACCTTGACCCGTTCCAGGCCGCAGGACGGTGATTTCTGCATGAAGATATAGCCGCACAGGTCCGTATGTTCGGCGGCCATGCGCTGGCCGTACTCATCCAGTGCGCCGGTCACATTCAGTTCGCGGTGGACCGTGCCCACGGCTTGCGGCTGGAGTGGGTCGCCCACCAGGCGAATCGGCTCACGGGGGATGCCCAGGCCAATAGCGACTTCGGGGCACAGTGGCACGAAGTCGAAATAGTCACTGAGTGTCTGGCTGCACAGGGGGGATTGTTTGTGCCCGCCGTTGAAGCGCACGTTTTCGCCGAGCAGGCAGGCGCTGATGGCGATTTTTGGTTTGCCGGTGACGGACACGTTGCAGGACATGGCAAAGCCTCGACAAGATTCCTGTACAGTTAATGTTTTCTGTACAACTAATCTCATCATAGGTTTTGCACTGTACAAGTCAAATAGTTTGTACAAGTTTTTTGATGAGGTTATTGCCAGCCCATTTTCCAGCGCTCGGCATCTTGCAGGCTCTGCCAGGTCAGGCGTTCTCCGCGCCGGGTCAAGACGGCTTGCAGTTCAATCTCCAGTACGTTGTCTTCTTCATCGCGAAACAACTCGGTGACCAGGAAATGTTTTTCCTTGTTTCGCGGGTGGGTTGCTGTCCATTTGGAGAGCAGCAGTTTTGTTGGATTGATGCGGTTCATTGCAGGTGTCCGAGCAAGCGCCGCGCGGCTTCCTGGCCGCTGAGCCACGCGCCTTCGACCCTGCCTGACAGGCACCAGTCGCCACACACGTACAGGCCCAGGTCGGCATCCGCCAGTACTCCCCATTCATGGCTGCCCGCCGGACGGGCGTACAACCAGCGGTGGGCGAGGCTGAAGGAGGGCGCCGGCATGCTGCAATGCAGCAGTTCGGCAAAGGCGCCGTGCAGCAATTCGATGATGGCTTCCTTGGGCAGGTCCAGGTGCTGTTTGCTCCAGGCACTGGTGGCGTGCAGGATCCAGGTATCTGGCGTGGCGTCCCGCCCTGGTTTGCTGCGGTTGCGGGCCAGCCAGTCGAGGGGGCTGTCTTGTACGAAGCAGCCTTCCATCGGCGTATCCAGCGGCGTGTCGAAGGCCAGGGCAATGGCCCAGGTCGGGTCCATTTTCACCCCGGCTGCCGTGCTCGCCAGTTTCGGCGCCGCGGCCAGCAGGGCCGTGGCCTGGTGCGCCGGGGTGGCAATGATTACGTGGCTGAAGGGGCCATGGTTGCCACCGTCGGCGTCCAGCAGGTTCCAGTGTTGCTGGCCCTGGAACACTTCGGTGATACGGCAGCCGAACTCCACCGGCAGGTCGTCCAGCAGTGCGCGGGTGATGGCGCTCATGCGCGGGGTGCCGACCCAGCGGGTCTGCTCATCGGGAGAAGGGCTCAGTTGGCCGGATTGGCAGTTGTAGAGTTGCGGTTCCCACTCGGCAACCCAGCCATTGGCTTGCCAGCGTTGCACTTCATCGACGAAGCGTCGGTCGCGGGCGGTGAAGTACTGTGCGCCGAGGTCCAGTGTGCCGGCCTCGCTGCGCTTGCTGGACATGCGCCCGCCACTGCCGCGGCTTTTATCGAAGAGTTGTACAGCGTGCCCGGCATCTTTTAACGCTCGGGCGGCAGAAAGTCCGGCGATGCCGGTACCGATGATCGCGATGGGAACAGTCATGGGAGGCCTCGTTTTACCTTTGGGTACAGACTACGCCGACACCAATAGCTGTACAATATTGTTTTTTGGTATAAGTTTCGGCATGCCTTAACGTGTGGCGTGGCCTATGGTTAAACGTAGGTCGCGCCCGATTAAAAAGATCCCTGCTTATAAAATAGACCAGCGATGCCCGGCCAACGTTACAGGAGGAAGATCTCATGCATATTTTGCTGACCGGCGGTACCGGTCTGATCGGCCGCCAGCTTTGCCAGTACTGGAGCGCCCAGGGGCATCAGTTGACGGTATGGAGCCGCAATCCCGCGCAGGTCGCCACCCTGTGCGGTGCGCAGGTGAAGGGCGTTGCCCGTTTGCAGGATGTAACGCAGCCGGTGGATGCTGTTATCAACCTGGCCGGCGCGCCGATCGCCGACCGGCTCTGGACCCATAAACGCAAGGCATTGCTGTGGAGCAGTCGGATCAGCCTGACGGAAACCTTGCTGGCCTGGCTTGAAGGCCTGGCGGTGAAACCTGCGGTGTTGATTTCCGGGTCGGCGGTGGGTTGGTATGGCGATGGCGGTGAGCGCGAGCTGACCGAAGCCAGCGGCCCGGTGCTGGACGATTTTCCCAGCCAGTTGTGCATTGCCTGGGAAGAAACCGCCCAGCGCGCCGAGGCCTTCGGCCTGCGGGTGGTGCTGGTGCGTACTGGCCTGGTGCTAGCGGCCGAGGGCGGCTTTTTGTCGCGGTTGTTACTGCCCTTTAAACTGGCGCTGGGCGGGCCTATCGGTAACGGTCGGCAGTGGATGCCGTGGGTGCATATCAAGGATCAAATCGCCCTGATTGATTTTCTTCTACACAAACCTGACGCCAGCGGTCCTTATAATGCCTGCGCGCCCCAGCCGGTGCGTAACCGCGAGTTTGCCAAGACCCTGGGCCAGGTGCTGCACCGCCCGGCGTTTATGCCGATGCCGGCGTTTGCCTTGCGGGTGGGTTTGGGCGAGTTGTCCGGCCTGTTGCTGGGCGGGCAGAAGGCGCTACCCGAGCGGTTGTTGGCCGCCGGTTTCACTTTTCAGTTCACTGAGTTGCACGCGGCCCTGGACGACTTGTCCAGCCGCCTCTAGAGATAGGATGTTGCATGACGGATCACGCGTTGTTACTGGTCAACCTGGGCTCGCCGGCGTCCACTTCGGTGGCCGATGTGCGCAGCTACCTCAATCAGTTCTTGATGGACCCATATGTGATCGACCTGCCGTGGCCGGTGCGGCGCTTGCTGGTGTCGCTGATCCTGATCAAGCGTCCCGAGCAGTCGGCCCACGCCTACGCCTCGATCTGGTGGGACGAAGGCTCGCCGCTGGTGGTCCTCAGTCGCCGCCTGCAGCAGCAGATGACCAGCCAATGGACCCATGGCCCGGTGGAACTGGCGATGCGTTATGGCGAACCGTCGATTGAAAGCGTGCTGACCCGCCTGGCCGGCCAGGGCATTCATAAGGTCACGCTGGCGCCGTTGTATCCACAGTTTGCCGACAGCACCGTGACCACGGTGATCGAAGAAGCGCGGCGGGTGGTGCGCGAGAAGAAACTCGACCTGCAGTTCTCGATCCTGCAACCGTTCTACGACCAGCCGGAATACCTCGATGCTCTGGTGGCCAGTGCCAGGCCGCATTTGCAGCAGGATTACGATCACCTGCTGTTCAGCTTCCACGGCCTGCCGGAACGGCATCTGAATAAACTCAACCCCGGGCATTCCCTGGACGGTGCGGGCGACTGTTGCGCCGATGCGTCGCCTGAGGTGCGTACCACCTGTTATCGCGGGCAATGCTTCAGCGTCGCCCGCGACTTTGCCGCGCGCATGGGCCTGCCTGAGGGTAAATGGTCGGTAGCGTTCCAGTCGCGCCTGGGCCGGGCGAAGTGGATCGAACCCTACACCGAGGCCCGCCTGGAGGCCCTGGCTCAGCAGGGGGTGAAGAAGTTGCTGGTGATGTGCCCGGCGTTTGTCGCCGATTGCATCGAGACCCTGGAGGAGATCGGTGATCGCGGCCTGGAACAGTTCCGCGAAGCCGGGGGCGAGGAGTTAGTGCTGGTGCCGTGCCTCAATGATGATCCGCAGTGGGCGGCGGCACTTAACACCTTGTGCGAAAGAGCGCCCGTCAGCCTCTAATGTGGCGGCTTGTGTGGGAGCTGGCTCCCATACAAGCCAGTTCCCACATGGCTTCAGCGGGCTTTACTCGTGATGGGGCTGGCCAAGAAAGGTCAGTGAGCTGAACAGCGCGCGGATGTGGACCTCGCCGTTATCTTTGACCGGCACTTGTGCCTGCGCCGCAATCACATTCAGCGCTTCATTGCGCACCAGTACCTGGGCCCGGCCATCCTTGTCGGTCTCGGTACTCAAGGTGTTCGGCGCGCTGCGGTAGTCGCCAATCAACTTGATTCCGGCGGCGGGCTTGCCGTCGATCAGCACCCGTACAGGCAGCGATTGGCCTGGGCCGACGGTCAGCGGGTCGACTTCGGGCACGATCACCATCCTCAACTGATCCAGCTTGGGCAGTTTTGCCCCGGCCTGATAGATCGCCAGGCTGTACTTCAGGGCCTGGGTCGTTTCGACGGCGCCCGGCACCTGGCTGTGGCCCTTGTTCACCCATTTCTTGTCTGGGGTTTGCGTCCACAGGCCGTTATCAAACGCCACGGCCAGCACCGCAGGAGATTTGAGCGGTTGCAGGCGCGCCTGGTCGTCCAGGCGTTGTACGGTCACCGGGATCATCCGGCCACTGGCGTCATAGGCCCAGGCGCCGCTGACTTTCCTGGCCTTGAAGGCTTCGTCTTCGGCACCGTGGCCATAGACCACCTCGATATGCCCCCGGCGTTGCTCGGTCCACAGACCGTGGGCCGATACCTGGGTGGCGAACAGCAGGCCGAGCACGGCCAATGATTTGAGCGCTTGCATGGTGAGGTCCTTTTACAGATTGAGGGTCAGGCTGACGGTGAAGTTGCGCGGCTCTCCGGGGGTTACCCAGTAGTTGCTGTAGGAGCGCTCGTAGTACTTTTCATCGAACAGGTTGTTGAGGTTCAGGCCCACGGTGAGGTTGTCGCTGGCCTTGTAATGGGCCAGCAGGTCGACCGTGTGGTAGGCCGGCAACTCGAAGCTTTTACCGGCCTCGCCCGAGCGGTCGCCGACGTAGGTAAAGGCCGCGCCCAGATCCGAGCCCCGCAGGGCGCCATCCTGGAACTCATACACGCCCAACAGGCTGCCACTGCGCTTGGCCACGCCAGGGACGCGGCTGCCGGTGGGGATTTCTTTGTCACCCTTGGTCACTTGCGCATCGATGTAGGCCAGGGCACCAATCACCCGCACAGCGTCAGTCAATTGCCCGCTCAGTTGCAGGTCAACCCCCTGGCTGCGGGCCTTGCCAATGGCGCGCTTGAGGTCGGTGGCCGGGTCGGTGGCCAGGGTGTTTTCTTTATTGATATGGAAGGCGGCGACGGTGGCGCTCAGGCGGTCGTCGAACAGCTCTGTCTTGATACCGACTTCATAACCAACACCTTCTTCGGGCTCGAGGAATTTACCGGCTGCGTCCAGGTCACTTTGCGGCTTGAACGAGGTACTGGCGTTGGCAAACAGCCCCACCTGCGGGGTCAGTTGATACAGCAGGCCGGCCCGCTGGGTCATGACATCGTGGGTTTTCTGGCTCTTGGCGCCGTTGCGGGTGAAGTCCTCTGAGCTTTGCTCGACGTGCTCCAGGCGCACGCCCACCAGGCCGCGCAGGCGGTCGGTAAATACGATCTGGTCTTGCAGGTTCAGCGCCTGGCTTTTCACCTGGGTGAAAAAATCAGTGCCCGTGGGCTTGCCATTGGGCTTGGGCTGGCCATAGACCGGTTGGTAGATATCAATCGGGTAGCTGCCGGTGATGGCGGTCACCCGTTCTTTCTTGCGGTAGTCCTCGTACTCGGTGCCGATCAGCAATTCATGCTGCCAACTGCCGATATCGAACAGACCGCGCAGCTCCAACTGGGTGATGCTGTCGTGCCAACCCGTGGAGCGTTCGCGGTAACGGCGGTTGACGGTATGCCCATCGGCATTCAGCGGGCGGCTTTCCGAGGCGTGGCCCCAGAGGCTGCCTTGTTTGTAATGGCTGGCCAGGCGCAGCTTCCAGGCATCGTTCAAGTGATGCTCGAGGGTGGCTTGCAGGCGGTTGTTGTGGTTGTCGATATCGCCGTCGTTGGGCTCGCCGAGGAAGGTCGAGCGGGACATGCCGCTCCAGCGGTCATTCGGCGCGACGATGCCCCGGTCGAACGTTGAGCTGTGGCGCACGAACTCACTTTCCACCAACAGGCTGGTGTCCGGGTCCAGTTGCCAACTGAACGATGGGGCGACAAACACCCGCTTGCTCTGCACGTGGTCACGAAAGCTGTGGTTGTCTTCCACTGCCAGATTGACCCGCGACAGCACATTGCCTTCGCTGTCCAGCGGGGTGTTGATATCGACGGCGGTGCGGTAGCGGTCCCAACTGCCGGCGCTGGTCTGCAGGGTGGTAAAGGCTTCGGCTTGGGGCTTTTTGGTGACGATATTCACGGTGCCGCCGGGATCGCCACGGCCATAGAGGCTGGCGGCGGGGCCCTTGAGCACTTCGATACGTTCGATATTGGCCGTGTCCGGCGTGCTCGGGTAGCCACGGTTGGCGCTGAAACCATCCTGGTAGAACGCCGAGGTGGTGAAGCCGCGAATACTGTATTCGTAAAGGGTCAGGCCACCGAAGTTGTTCTGCTTGGACACCCCGCCGGCAAACTCCAGGGCGCGCTCGACGTTGTTGCTGCCCAGGTCCTTGAGCACTGTGGTGGGGATCACGCTGATTGACTGTGGGATATCCCGCAGGGCGGTGTCGGTCTTGGTCCCGCTGGCCGAGCGGGTCGCACGGTAACCCGTGACCGGGCCGGTAGCGGATTCATACGCCTCGCCGGTGATGCTGGTGGTGCCCAGTTCAAGGGTGTTGGTGTCTTCTGCAAACACCGGGTCCACCAGCAATCCCAGGGCGAGACCGGCCAGGGGCGCAAACTTTCGAGACGTCATGGTCTAACATTCCAATATCAATATTGAAATAATATAACATGACTATTGAGAGTGTATCTCTTTAAGGATCGTCCTTTATTCCTGCTCTTTCACCGGGGCGGGCGGCGGGCGCAGGCCCACTTCGGCCAGCAGCTTGATCTCTTTGCCGTTGCGCATCACCTGGATCGCGACCTTTTCCGTCGGTTTGATCCGCGCCACCTGGTTCATCGAACGGCGACCATCGCCCGCCGGTTCACCGTCGATGCTGAGGATCACATCGCCCACCTGCATCCCGGCTTTCTCCGCCGGGCCGCCGCGCAGGATGCCGGCAATCACGATGCCTGGGCGCCCGGTCAGGCCAAACGACTCCGACAGCTCCTTGGTCAGCGGTTGCACTTCAATCCCCAGCCAGCCACGGATCACCTGGCCGTGCTCGATGATCGACTTCATCACTTCCATCGCCAGCTTCACCGGGATCGCAAAACCGATGCCCTGGGAGCCGCCGGACTTGGAAAAAATCGCCGTGTTGATGCCGGTCAGGTTGCCATTGGCGTCCACCAGCGCGCCGCCGGAGTTGCCCGGGTTGATAGCCGCGTCGGTCTGGATAAAGTCTTCGTAGCTGTTAAGGCCCAACTGATTACGCCCGGTGGCGCTGATGATGCCCATGGTCACGGTCTGGCCGACGCCGAACGGGTTGCCGATCGCCAAGGCCACATCACCGACCCGCAGGCTTTCGGAGCGGCCGATGGTGATGGAGGGCAGGTTCTTCAGGTCGATCTTCAGGACCGCAAGGTCGGTTTCCGGGTCGCTGCCCACCACCCGCGCCAGGGTTTCGCGGCCATCGCGCAGGGCCACGACAATCTGGTCGGCCCCGGTGCTTACATGGTTGTTGGTCAGGATGTAGCCTTCGGGGCTCATGATCACCCCGGAGCCGAGGCTCGACTCCATGCGGCGCTGCTTGGGCGAATTGTCACCGAAGAACCGCCGGAACTGTGGGTCTTCAAACAGCGGGTGCGCCGGTTTATTGATGACTTTGGTGGTGTATAGGTTGACCACTGCGGGCGCAGCGACCACCACCGCATCGGCGTAGGTCACCGGGCCTTGTTGCACCGCGCTGGTTTGCGGTGCCTGTTGCAGGTTGACGTCCAGGCTTGGCAGGCCGACCCATTGCGGATAACGCTGAATAATCAGCATCGCGATCAGCACGCCGGCCAACAATGGCCATCCAAAAAAACGCAGCGCCTTGAGCATCAAGTAAGTCCTGACAGGTTGCAGGGGGCGCGGGAGCGCCCATAATGTCGCGCATTATACGAGGCCGCGAGCGCCTCTGAACGGGATATTTAGGAGTCTTTTATGGCCGTCGCCCTGAGCACCCTGGTTGAAGAAGCGGATCGCTACTTGAACAGCGCGAAAATTGCCGATTACTGCCCCAATGGCCTGCAGGTCGAAGGCCGGCCGCAGGTGTTGCGCATTGTCAGTGGCGTGACTGCCAGCCAAGCGCTGCTCGACGCGGCGGTGGAGGCCAAGGCCGACCTGGTGCTGGTGCATCACGGTTATTTCTGGAAAGGCGAGAGCCCGTGCATCACCGGCATGAAACAGCGCCGCCTCAAGACCCTGCTCAAGCACGACATCAGCCTCCTGGCCTACCACCTGCCGCTGGACCTGCACCCGGACGTGGGCAACAACGTGCAGTTGGCCCGCCAGTTGGACATCACCGTCGAAGGCCCGCTGGACCCGGACAACCTCAAGGTCGTCGGCCTGGTCGGCTCCTTGGCCGAGCCCCTGTCGGCACGGGATTTCGCCCGCCGTGTGCAGGAAGCCATGGGCCGCGAGCCGCTGCTGATCGAAGGCAGCGCGATGATCCGCCGCGTGGGCTGGTGCACCGGCGGCGGCCAGGGCTACATCGACCAGGCCGTGCTGGCCGGGGTGGATTTGTACCTCAGCGGCGAAGCTTCGGAACAGACCTTCCACAGTGCCCGGGAAAACGACATCAGCTTTATCGCCGCCGGCCATCATGCCACCGAGCGTTATGGCGTGCAGGCCCTGGGCGATTACCTGGCCCGGCGCTTTGCCCTCGAGCACCTGTTTATCGACTGCCCCAACCCGATCTGAGCCTCCCCACAGGCCCTTCATTGCAGGCAAACCGAGCGGTATATCCATATACCGTTTCGATCTAGCCAGCTCCCTGATTAGAAGTAGGTGCTGTGCTAGCATGCCTCGCTCGAACACGGCCCGCAGGCCGTCCATAAGATCGTTTTTCCGTGAGTAGCCATGGTCGACAAACTGACGCATCTGAAACAGCTGGAGGCGGAGAGCATCCACATCATCCGTGAGGTTGCCGCCGAGTTCGACAACCCCGTGATGCTCTACTCCATCGGCAAAGACTCCGCCGTGATGCTGCATCTGGCGCGCAAGGCATTCTTCCCGGGCAAGCTGCCGTTTCCGGTGATGCATGTGGACACCCAGTGGAAATTCCAGGAAATGTACAAGTTTCGCGACCGCATGGTCGAGGAACTGGGCCTGGAGCTGATCACTCACGTCAACCCGGACGGTGTGGCGCAGGGCATCAACCCGTTCACCCACGGCAGCGCCAAGCACACCGACATCATGAAGACCGAAGGCCTGAAACAAGCCTTGGACCAGCATGGTTTCGACGCAGCCTTCGGCGGCGCCCGTCGCGATGAAGAGAAATCCCGCGCCAAAGAGCGCGTGTACTCGTTCCGCGACAGCAAGCACCGCTGGGACCCGAAAAACCAGCGCCCGGAGCTGTGGAACGTCTACAACGGCAACGTCAACAAGGGCGAGTCGATCCGCGTGTTCCCGCTGTCCAACTGGACCGAGCTGGATATCTGGCAGTACATCTATCTGGAAGGCATTCCCATCGTGCCGCTGTACTTCGCCGCCGAACGTGAAGTGATCGAGAAGAACGGCACGCTGATCATGATCGACGACGAGCGCATCCTCGAGCACCTGTCCGACGAGGACAAAGCCCGCATCGTCAAAAAGAAAGTCCGTTTCCGTACCCTTGGCTGCTACCCGTTGACGGGCGCGGTGGAGTCCGAAGCCGAGACGCTGACGGACATCATCCAGGAAATGCTCCTGACGCGAACTTCCGAGCGCCAGGGCCGTGTCATCGACCACGATGGTGCAGGCTCGATGGAAGATAAAAAACGTCAAGGTTATTTCTAAGGGGCTGTCATGTCGCATCAATCTGATTTGATCAGCGAGGACATCCTCGCCTACCTGGGCCAGCACGAACGCAAGGAAATGCTGCGCTTTCTGACCTGTGGCAACGTCGACGACGGCAAGAGCACCCTGATCGGGCGCCTGCTGCACGACTCCAAGATGATCTACGAAGACCATCTGGAAGCCATCACCCGCGATTCGAAGAAAGTCGGCACCACCGGTGACGATATCGACCTGGCTTTGCTGGTCGACGGCCTGCAGGCCGAGCGTGAGCAGGGCATCACCATTGATGTGGCCTACCGCTATTTCTCCACCGCCAAGCGCAAATTCATCATTGCCGACACCCCCGGCCATGAGCAGTACACCCGCAACATGGCCACCGGTGCGTCCACCTGTGACCTGGCGATCATCCTGGTGGATGCGCGCTACGGCGTGCAGACCCAGACCCGTCGCCACAGCTTTATCGCCTCGCTGTTGGGCATCAAGCACATCGTTATCGCGATCAACAAGATGGACCTCAACGGTTTCGACGAGAGCATCTTCGAGTCGATCAAGGCCGACTACCTGAAGTTTGCCGAGGGCATTGCATTCAAGCCGAGCACCATGGCCTTTGTGCCGATGTCGGCGCTCAAGGGCGACAACGTGGTGAACAAGAGCGAGCGTTCGCCGTGGTACACCGGCCAGTCGCTGATGGAGATCCTCGAAACCGTCGAGATCGCCAACGACCGCAACTACACCGACCTGCGTTTCCCGGTGCAGTACGTCAACCGCCCGAACCTGAACTTCCGTGGTTTCGCCGGTACCCTGGCCAGCGGCATCGTGCACAAGGGCGACGAAGTGGTGGTGTTGCCGTCGGGTAAGAGCAGCCGCATCAAATCCATCGTCACCTTCGAAGGTGAACTGGAGCACGCAGGCCCAGGCCAGGCCGTGACCCTGACCATGGAAGACGAGATCGACATCTCCCGTGGCGACCTGCTGGTGCATGCCGACAACGTGCCGCAAGTGACCGACGCCTTCGACGCCATGCTGGTGTGGATGGCCGAGGAGCCGATGCTGCCGGGCAAGAAATACGACATCAAGCGCGCTACCAGCTACGTGCCGGGTTCCATCACCAGCATCGTGCATCGTGTGGATGTGAACACCTTGGAAGAAGGCCCCGCCAGTGCCTTGCAACTGAACGAGATCGGTCGGGTCAAGGTCAGCCTCGACGCGGCCATTGCCCTGGACGGTTACGCCAGCAACCGCACCACCGGCGCCTTTATCGTAATTGATCGCCTGACCAACGGCACTGTGGCCGCGGGCATGATCATCGCACCACCGGTCAGCCATGGCGGCGCGGCGCAGCACGGCAAGTTGGCCCACGTGGCCACCGAAGAGCGCGCCCAGCGTTTCGGCCAGCAGCCGGCCACCGTGTTGTTCAGCGGCCTGTCGGGCGCAGGCAAGAGCACCTTGGCCTATGCAGTTGAGCGTAAATTGTTCGACATGGGCCGTGCGGTGTTCGTACTCGATGGCCAGAACCTGCGCCATGACCTCAATAAAGGTCTGCCACAGGACCGAGCCGGGCGTACCGAGAACTGGCGGCGTGCTGCTCACGTGGCGCGTCAGTTCAACGAAGCCGGCCTGCTGACCCTGGCGGCCTTCGTGGCGCCGGATGCCGAAGGCCGTGAACAGGCCAAGGCGTTGATCGGCAGTGAGCGTTTGCTGACCGTGTACGTGCAGGCCTCGCCGCTGGTGTGTGCCGAGCGTGACCCGCAAGGCCTGTATGCTGCGGGTGGGGATAACATCCCTGGTGAGTCGTTCCCGTACGACGTGCCGTTGAATGCCGACCTGGTGCTCGACACCCAGGCCCTGTCGCTGGACGACAGCGTCAAGCAAGTGCTGGAGCTGTTGCGCCAGCGCGGCGCGATCTAAACCTCGCCGCCACAAAAAAGCCCGCCACCGATCACTCGGTGGCGGGCTTTTCACATTCTTCAGGTTGACACAGTCAGTGTGGGAGCTGGCTTGCCTGCGATGGCAGTGGTTCAGGCAATGCACTTACATCTGACAGACCGCTATCGCAGGCAAGCCACACATGGTGATCACCGATTGCCTGGGTACTCGATGTGAAGCCGGCTCAACAGGGCATCCTTGTCTTCCCACAACTGGTTGATCCAGCCCTGGAACGCCAACCGATACTCCCCATCCTGCTCATAATTCTTGCCAATGAACTCGGCCGGGATCTGCACCTCTTCAAACTGCACCACCACGTCTTTTACATTGCCGCACAACAAGTCCCAGAACCCCGGGCGCCCGCCTGGGTAGTGGATAGTCACATTGACCAGTGACTTCAGTTGCTCGCCCATGGCATCCAGTACAAACGCAATGCCGCCGGCCTTGGGCTTGAGCAGGTAGCGGAACGGCGATTGTTGCTGGGCATGTTTGCCAGGGGTAAACCGCGTGCCTTCGGCAAAGTTGAAAATACCCACCGGGTTATCGCGAAACTTCGCACAGGTCTTGCGGGTGGTTTCCAGATCCTTGCCTTTTTTCTCCGGGTGTTTCTCCAGGTAGGCCTTGGTGTAACGCTTCATGAAGGGGAAGCCCAGCGCCCACCACGCGAGGCCAATCACCGGTACCCAGATCAGCTCCTGCTTGAGGAAAAACTTCAGTGGGCGGATCCGTCGATTGAGCACGTACTGCAACACCATGATATCGACCCAGCTCTGGTGGTTGCTGGTCACCAGGTACGAGTGCTGGTAGTCCAGGCCTTCCAGGCCCTTGAGGTGCCAGCGGGTGCGGCGCACCAGGTTCATCCAGGCCTTGTTATTGCTGATCCACGCTTCATGGGTGTGGTTCATCAACCACTCGCTGAAGCGCTTGGCGAACGGCAGCGCCTTGAACAGCGCGACGATAAACAGGAATGAACACAGCAGGATGGTGTTCAACGCCAGCAGCAGCGAGGCAAGGACCCCACGCAGGGGGGCAGGCAGAAAGTCCAGCATTTAGGCATCCATAGGTCGGTTGGCGGCTTGAATCGCGGTCAGGGCGATGGTGTAGACGATATCGTCCACCTGGGCCCCACGGGGCAGGTCGTTCACAGGTTTGCGCAGGCCTTGGAGCATCGGGCCGAGGCTGACGCAATCGGCACTGCGCTGCACGGCTTTGTGGGTGGTGTTGCCGGTGTTGAGGTCGGGGAACACAAAGACCGTGGCCTTGCCCGCCACCAGGCTGTTGGGTGCCAGTTGCCGAGCGACGTTTTCGTTGGCGGCGGCATCGTACTGCAAGGGGCCATCGATCAGCAGCGAGCTTTGTTGTTCGTGGGCCAGCAGGGTGGCCTCGCGGACTTTCTCCACTTCTTCGCCACTGGCCGAGTCACCACTGGAGTAGCTGATCATCGCCACGCGCGGGGTGATACCGAAGGCGGCGGCCGAGTCGGCGCTCTGCAGGGCGATTTCCGCGAGTTCCGCGGCGCTGGGGTGCGGGTTCATCACGCAGTCGCCGTAGACCAGTACTTGTTCAGGGAACAGCATGAAAAACACCGACGACACCAGGGTGCAGCCCGGCGCGGTCTTGATCAGTTGCAGGGCCGGGCGGATGGTATTGGCGGTGGAGTGGATGACCCCGGAGACCAGGCCGTCCACTTCATCCAGCGCCAGCATCATGGTGGCGATCACCACGGTGTCTTCCAGTTGCTGCTCGGCCATCGGCGCGTTGAGGCTTTTGCTCTTGCGCAGGGCCACCATCGGCTCGACATAGCGCTCGCGAATCAGGTCCGGGTCAAGAATCTCCAGGCCTTCGGGCAACTCGATGCCGTGGGCGCGGGCCACGGCTTCGACGTCAGCCGGCTTGGCCAGCAGCACACAACGGGCAATGCCCCGGGCCTGGCAGATGGCGGCGGCTTGCACGGTCAGCGGCTCGCTGCCCTCGGGCAGCACAATGCGCTTGTTGGCGGCCTGGGCACGCTGGATCAACTGGTAGCGGAACACTGCCGGCGACAGGCGCATCTCCCGTGGCGTACCGCAACGCTGGTGCAGCCAGCGCGCGTCCAGGTGGCTGGCGACGAAATCGGTGATGATCTCCGCACGTTCGCGGTCATCAATCGGGATTTCCTTGTTCAGGCTGTTGAGTTGGTTGGCGGTGTCGTAGGAGCCGGTGCTCACCGACAGCACCGGCAGCCCGGCCTGGAACGCACCACGGCACAGGTCCATAATCCGTGGGTCGGGCAGGGTGTCGCTGGTCAGCAGCAGGCCGGCCAGGGGCACGCCATTGATCGCGGCCAGGCTGACGGCGAGGATGATGTCGTCGCGATCCCCCGGCGTCACCACCAGCACGCCGGGCTTGAGCAGCTCCACGGTGTTGCGCATGGTGCGTGCGCAGATGATGATTTTGCTCATGCGCCGGGTTTCATAGTCGCCCGCATTGAGCACTTGTGCGCCCATCAGGTCGGCCACGTCGCGAGTGCGCGGGGCATTGAGCTCGGGCTGGAACGGGATACAGCCCAGCAAGCGGAAATCGCCACTGCGCAGTAACGGCGAATGCTCCTTGAGGCGCGCGGCGAAGACTTCCATGCTTTCGTCGGTCTGCACCTTGTTCAGAATCACGCCCAGCACTTTCGGGTCTTTCGGGCCGCCGAACAGTTGCGCCTGCAATTCCACGCGGCCGGACAGTTCGGTCAGCACTTCGTTTTCCGGGGCCGAGACGAGGATGACTTCGGCATCCAGGCTTTTCGCCAGGTGCAGGTTGACCCGTGCGGCATAGCTGGCGCTGCGGGTCGGCACCATGCCCTCGACAATCAGCACGTCCTTGCCCACGGCGGCCTGCTGGTACAGGGTGATGATTTCTTCGAGCAACTCATCGAGCTGGCCATCGCCGAGCATCCGCTCGACATGGGCCAACCCCAGGGGTTGCGGCGGTTTCAGGCCGTGGGTACGCGCCACCAGCTCGGTGGAGCGCTCAGGCCCGGTATCGCCGGGGTGCGGCTGGGCAATCGGTTTGAAAAAGCCGACTTTCAGCCCGGCCCGCTCAAGGGTACGCACCAGCCCAAGGCTGATGGAGGTCAGACCCACACCAAAATCGGTGGGCGCGATAAAAAAAGTCTGCATGCGAATTCTCTGAAGGTGCATGGCTTCGGTGGTGCGCTATGGCTGCGCGCCGACCGGGAATCAGTTGCCAAGGGTATCGTTATCCGGGCGCTGCGCACACCAGCCACAGGCAAAGGGCTGGCCTATTTTTGCCAGGCGTTGCGCCGGATCAATCACCCAGCCCCTGGATTGCCAGGGCGGCTGGTGGCGCAGGTGTTGCGTATGGCCGCAGGACAGCGCGGCGACCCAGTGGCCGTCTGCGTCCTGATGAAATCCGACGACCGTCGAGTCACTGGATCGACTCCGTCTGTCCGGGTTGTGTTCGCTTTCGGGCAAATCCTTGTTTAGACTTGTCCGTTCTTCATTCTTATGCAAAAGGTCTCGCCCCATGCCGATCGCCGCCAACAAGGCTGTCTCCATTGACTATACCCTGACCAACGACGCTGGTGAGGTCATCGACAGCTCCGCCGGCGGCGCGCCGCTGGTCTACCTGCAAGGCGCAGGTAACATCATCCCGGGCCTGGAAAAGGCCCTGGAAGGCAAAGAGGTTGGTGATGAACTGACCGTTGCCGTAGAACCTGAAGATGCCTACGGCGAGTACTCGGCCGAACTGGTCAGCACCCTGAGCCGCAGCATGTTCGAAGGCGTCGACGAACTGGAAGTGGGCATGCAGTTCCACGCCTCCGCTCCGGACGGCCAAATGCAGATCGTGACCATCCGCGACCTGGACGGCGACGATGTCACCGTCGACGGCAACCACCCGCTGGCAGGCCAGCGCCTGAACTTCCAGGTCAAGATCGTTGCCATCCGCGACGCTTCCCAGGAAGAAGTTGCCCACGGCCACGTACACGGCGAAGGTGGTCACCACCATTGATTGACGGGCCACGTCCAGTCAGTTGAAAAGAAAGGCGCCTTCGGGCGCCTTTTTTGATTGGCGGCTATTCTTGCCGGCTGGGCGGCTGTAATCTCGAATGGCCGTTACACAGAATATGGGAAATCTGGAGTTCGTCATGAGTGCTTTCCACGACCTTAAACTCACAGCCCTGGATGGTCAGGAGCTGCCTCTGACGCCCTATAAGGGGCAAGTTGTGCTGGTGGTCAATGTCGCCTCCAAGTGTGGACTGACCCCGCAGTATGCGGCGCTGGAAAAACTTTATCAGCAGTACAAGGGCCAGGGTTTCACCGTGCTGGGCCTGCCGTGCAATCAATTTGCAGGCCAGGAGCCCGGGACCGAAGACGAGATCCAGGCGTTTTGCAGCCTCAACTATGGCGTGAGCTTTCCCCTGGGCAGCAAGCTGGAGGTCAACGGTCCCGATCGTCATCAGTTGTATCGCTTGCTGGCAGGTGAGGGCGCGGAGTTTCCAGGGGATATCACCTGGAACTTCGAGAAATTCCTGCTGGGCAAGGATGGGCGGGTGCTGGCGCGTTTTTCCCCACGTACCGCGCCTGATGATCCGAGTGTTATCCAGGCCATCGAAAAGGCCCTGGCCTGATTTGGCGCTGTGGTGAGGGGGCACGCCCCTTTGCCACAAGTCGATGTATCCTCCCGCTTTTGCACCTTAATCACCGCAATCAATAGTGCTATCCAGTGCGGTCTGCACTCCATATTATCCGCATCATAAAACCCCTTTCATGCGGAGTGCTGCCATGCCTGTCCAAGCCTTGTTCAAACCTTTCCAGCTCGGTGCACTGCAATTGCCGACCCGCGTGGTCATGGCGCCGATGACCCGTTCGTTTTCCCCCGGTGGCGTACCCAATTCCAAAGTCATCGAGTACTACCGCCGTCGCGCGGCGGCCGGCGTTGGCCTGATCATCACAGAGGGCACGGTGGTGGGCCACCAGGCTTCCAACGGCTATCCGAATGTCCCGCATTTCTACGGTGAAGCGGCATTGGCCGGCTGGAAGAAAGTGGTCGACGCGGTGCATGCCGAGGGCGGCAAGATCGTCCCGCAACTGTGGCACGTTGGCAGCGTGCGGCGCATAGGCACAGAACCCGATGCCAGCGTGCCGGCCTATGGCCCGATGGAAAAACTCAAGGACGGTAACGTGGTGGTCCACGGCATGACGGTCCAGGATATCCAGGCGGTGATTGCTGCCTTCGCCCAGGCCGCCAAGGATGCCCAGAGCATCGGTATGGACGGCGTGGAGATCCACGGTGCCCACGGTTACCTGGTCGACCAGTTCTTCTGGGAAGGCAGCAACCAGCGTACGGATGAATACGGCGGCAGCCTGACCAATCGCTCCCGGTTCGCCATCGAGTTGATTCAGGCCGTGCGGGCGGCGGTAGGTCCCGAGTTCCCGATCATTTTCCGTTTCTCCCAATGGAAGCAGCAGGATTACACCGCGCGTCTGGTGCAAACGCCCGAGGCACTGGGTGAGTTTCTCAAGCCGTTGTCGGACGCGGGTGTGGATATTTTTCACTGCTCCACACGGCGTTTCTGGGAACCGGAGTTTGAAGGCTCCGAGCTGAACCTGGCGGGCTGGACCCGCAAGCTCACTGGCAAACCGACCATCACTGTGGGCAGCGTGGGCCTGGATGGCGAGTTCCTGCAGTTCATGGTCAATACTGACAAAGTGGCGCAGCCGGCGAGCCTGGAAAAACTGCTGGAGCGCCTGAATAACGATGAGTTCGACCTGGTGGCCGTTGGTCGTGCGCTGCTGGTCGACCCGGATTGGGCGCTGAAGGTCCGTGAAGGCCGTGAGGGCGATATCTTGCCGTTCAGTCGTGAAGCGCTGATGACCTTGGTGTGACGCTCAGGATGAGCCGGCTGGCCCGGCTCATCTGAGGTTGCTGCCCCATGCGTTAGCTGCGGCTGAAGGGCGGGCTATCCACCCTTGGCGGTGTTCGGAGCGTACATCAAGGGGCGCGATGCAACCTCGGGCGGTAGCGGATTATCCACCCTTGGGGCGGAAGTAAGCTGCTCAAAGGGGCGGGACTCTGCCTTAGGCTGACCCGAGCTGACTTGGCTGGGTGAGTGTGAGGGCTCTTGCGACGATATCCCGAACTGCCGCCGAAGTTGATTGCGCTGCGCTTTTTCCTGCACGGCTGTTTGATCAGGGAGGTCTGCCTCATGTGTGAGTCGATTGAATCGGTCACTGTTCAGCAGTTTCTGCTCGTCGGCGGTGAAGGGTTCGATGTCTCTGCCGTGCTTTTGCCATAAATGATCATACTGCGCGGGATCCTTCTGGCCGTTGTTCGGGGGGAGGGCTGAGGTCGGTAAAGGGTTGGTGTTGATTAACATGGTTAAGACTCCATCGCATGATTGTCTGCGCAGACCTGCACGAGCCTGAATCTGCAGCCCTATCTGTATGGCGCTAGAGAGCTGATGGTTCCATGTCTAAAGTAACTGGATATACATCACACCAGGCGCGAGCTGCCTGTATCGACAGGTTCCTCACCGCACACGCTGCGCAGTTGGTGCTCGAACTGCTCGATAATTGCCGGCCAGCCCTGGCGACTGGCATGTTGGCGGGCATTCAGGCGCATCCGGCGCAGACTCTCGGGTTCTTCCAGTAACCAACTGGCGGCATCGCAAAATGCATCCTCATCACCCGGCATCGCCACGGCACCACTGTAGCCATGGCGGATATGCTGGGTGGCGGCCGCCTGGTCGTAGGCCACCACGCCCAATCCGGAGGCCATGGCTTCCAGTACCACGTTGCCAAAGGTCTCGGTGAGGCTGGGGAACAGAAACAAGTCACCTGACGCATAGTGCCGGGCCAGTTCCTCGCCGCGTTGCGTGCCGCAGAAAATCGCCTCGGGGAGGCTCTTCGCCAGTGTCTCCCGCTGTGGCCCGTCACCGACCACGATCAGCTTCAAACGACGCTGTGGATAAGTCGCCTGCAACCCCTCGAAGCAGCGTTTGAGCAAGCCGAGGTTTTTCTCTGGCGCCAGGCGTCCGACATGCAAGATCGCAATATCGTCATTGCCCAGGCCCCACTGCCCACGCAAGGTGTTGTCACGCCTGGCCGGGTGGAACAGTTGGCTGTCGACCCCGCGCGACAACAGGTCCAGGCGCTCGAAGTGGCGGCGTTCCAGTTCCAGGCGCTGGCTGACGCTGGGCACCAGGGTCAGGCTGGAACGGTTGTGGAACCAGCGCAGGTAGTGGGTCAGGATGCGGCTGAGCATGCTTAGGCCGTACTGGCTGGAATACTGCTGGAAGTTGGTATGGAAACCGCTGACCACGCTGATCCCCAGGCGCCGTGCCGCGCGCAAGGCCGACAAGCCCAGCGGGCCTTCGGTGGCAATGTACAGCACGTCCGGACGCTGGCGTTTCCAGCGCCGCAGCAGTTTGTGCATCGAGGACTGGCCCCATTGCAGGCCGGGATACCCTGGCAGAGGCCAGCCGCGACACAACAATAGGCCGTCGTCGCTGAGGCGGCTCGAGTCGCCACCCTGGCGTGGGCGCACCAACTCCACCTGGTGCCCACGGGCGCGCAGGCCGTCGCACAGGCGGCCAAGGGTGTTGGCCACGCCGTTGATTTCCGGTGGAAAGGTTTCGGTGATCAGGGTGATATTCAGGGAAGCTGTCGTCATGCAGCCAGTGTCGGCGCGGGCCATGTCGTCATTGTGTCATCGCAATGACGGATTTATGACGACAGGCCCGGTACTGGCTTAGTTGAACGGCGCAGGACGCGGGGTCTTGGCCGAGGACGGTGGCAGGATCGGCAGCTTGAAGTCCGGCTGGTCGCCGGTCAGGGTGTCGAGGAATGCGACAATCTGGCTGACCTCATCGGTGCTCAACTTGCGCCCCAGTTGCAGGCGGGCCATCACGTCCACGGCTTCGCTGAGGTTCCAGTAGGCACCGTCGTGGAAGTAGGGGTAGGTCAGGGCGACGTTACGCAAGGTCGGTACCTTGAACATCATCCGGTCCTGATCCTTGCCGGTCAGGCCCGCCACGCCCTGGGCCGGGTTCTGGGTGGCATAGGGTTCGACCATGCCCATTTTCTGGAAGGTGCTGCCACCGACCGCTTCGCCGTTATGGCACGCCACACAGCCGATGCTCTTGAACAGCTGGTAGCCCTGCGCCGCAGTGGCGCTGATGGCTTTTTTATCGCCCAGCAACCAACGGTCGAATGGGGCGTTGGGGGTGACCAGGGTTTCTTCGAAGGCCGCAATGGCATTGGTCACATCGTCGAACTTGATGCCGTCATCGCCATACACCTTCTTGAACGCCGCCTGGTATTGCGGGATCGAGCGCAGTACGTCCACCGCCAGGTCGTGGGTAAAGCCCATCTCGCCGGGGTTGGCGATTGGGCCGCCGGCCTGCTCCTGCAGAGTCGCCGCGCGCCCGTCCCAGAACTGCGCGACGCTCATGCTCGAGTTGAGCACCGTCGGCGAGTTGATCGGGCCCTGGTGCCAGTTATGGCCGATGGAGGTGGGCAGGTTGTCGCTGCCGCCCATGCTCAGGTTGTGGCACGAGTTGCAGGAAATAAAACCGGACTTGGACAAGCGCGGGTCGAAGAACAATTGCTTGCCCAACTCGACCTTGTTGGCATCGGTGATCTTCGCCGGTTGCACCGGCAGGATGGGTTCATTGGCGGCGGCGGCCCCCCAGGCCTCGCCGCCCAACATCAATCCGAACATCAGCATTAACGGTCTGTACACGGTGTGCTCCCCACAGGCTTATAGTTTTAATAACCATGTGCTCTGTGTGGGCAAATCGCCATGATCCAGGTCAATCGAACAGGTTAGGGCTTTTGCGCCAGCATCGTTTCGGCGCCGCGCTCACGCACCCAGAACAACGTGGCCCCGGCCACCGCCGCCGGCATCATCAGCAGGTTGACCACCGGCACCAGCAACACCAGGTAAACAATCCCGCCGAAGCTCATGCTCTGCCAGCGCTTCTGGCGCAGCCAGGCGAGCATTTCGTTCCAGCCCAGTTTGTGGTTGTCGGCCGGGTAGTCGATGTATTGGATCGCCATCATCCACACCCCGAACAGCAGCCACAGCGGTGCGGCAATCAGGTTGACCACGGGGATGAAGGACAGGATAAACAGGCCGATGGCCCGGGGCAGGAAGTAGCCCAGCTTGCGCATTTCCCGGGCCAGGGTGCGCGGGACCATGGCGAACAGCTCGGCCCAGCTGAAGGCGGGGAAATCATCGGTACCGCGCACCACCACTTCGACTTTTTCCGCGAGGAAGCCATTGAAGGGCGCGGCGATGATATTGGCGAGCATGGTGAAGCTGAAAAACACCATAAAGGCCACCAGCAGCACAAACAGCGGCCACAGGATGTAGCTGAGGAAGCTCAGCCAGCTGGGCAGTGTCGGCATCAAGGTGTCGACCCACAGGCTGAACTGATGGCCAGCAAAATAAATCAACCCGACGAACAGTATCAGGTTGATCGCCAGGGGCAGCAGGACGAACAGGCGCAGGCCTGGGCTCAAGACCAGTTTCAGGCCTTCACGCAGGTATTGTGGGCCTGACAGAACGGGGGCGGGCATGGAAAACTCCGGGCAAAAGGGTAAACGCGCCGACCTTACCGGCTTTGCCGGTAGGGTGAAAGCACGGTCAGCAAGCCGACATTAACGGTAACAAACATGTTGATTAATAGGTGCCACGGCATAGAGACCGCCTATGAGCTGGATTGTTAATCCGTATTTCCTTAATCTTGCCCCCCTCTATACGCTGCACCCATTATTTTTAGGGCCTGCGAGTTAAAAAGCCTTCCCCAAGTGCTTCGCGGTCCTTTTTTATTCCAGCCGCTCTGTAGTCCGGGCGGTCGATAGGAGTGAGTCATGTCTGATACCCGTCATTCGCGAGTGATTATTCTCGGTTCCGGCCCTGCCGGTTACAGCGCTGCGGTCTACGCGGCCAGGGCCAACCTCAAGCCGTTGCTGATCACCGGCATGCAGGCGGGTGGTCAGTTGACCACCACCACTGAAGTCGACAACTGGCCGGGCGACGTCCACGGCCTGACCGGCCCGGTGTTGATGGAGCGCATGAAAGAGCACGCCGAGCGTTTCGAGACCGAAATCGTCTTCGACCATATCAATGCCGTGGACTTCTCGAAAAAGCCCTACAGCCTGACCGGCGACAGTGGCGTCTACACCTGTGACGCGCTGATCATCGCCACCGGCGCCAGCGCCCGTTACCTGGGGCTGCCATCGGAAGAAGCGTTCATGGGCAAAGGCGTTTCCGCCTGCGCGACCTGCGACGGGTTCTTCTACCGCAACAAGCCGGTGGCTGTGGTCGGTGGTGGTAACACCGCTGTCGAAGAAGCACTGTACCTGGCCAACATCGCCAGCACCGTGACCCTGGTTCACCGCCGCGAAACCTTCCGCGCCGAGAAGATCCTGATCGACAAGCTGCACGCGCGGGTTGCCGAAGGCAAGATCATCCTCAAGCTCAACGCCACCCTGGATGAAGTCCTGGGCGACAACATGGGTGTGACCGGTGCGCGCCTGAAAAACAACGACGGCAGCTTCGACGAGCTGAAAGTCGACGGCGTGTTCATCGCCATCGGCCACACTCCGAACACCTCGCTGTTCGAAGGCAAGCTGACCGCCAAAGACGGTTACCTGGTGGTGCAGGGCGGCCGTGAAGGCAATGCTACCGCGACCAACATCGAAGGCATCTTTGCCGCTGGCGACGTGGCTGACCACGTCTACCGCCAGGCCATCACCTCGGCCGGCGCCGGCTGCATGGCGGCCCTGGATGCCGAGCGTTACCTCGACGGCTTGAAAGACGCTGCTTTCTAAACCGTTGCAATGAAAAAACCGGCTGCGAGGCCGGTTTTTTTATGGGCGCGATTCAAGCAACGCCAGAGTACAGACGTGTTAACCCGATCAGCGCCGGCTCAAGGGCTGGGCGCCGAACTTCACACCCGCCAACCCATGCTCGATCAACGCGCGGATATTGCCGTGATCTGTGCCCTCAGGCGTCGCCAGCACCGAACGATAGTGCTCACCAAACGCCAGCAGGGCCTCTTGGTCGCTCAAGCCTTCCAGCAGCGCCAGGCCCAGGGTCTTGCACGAGCCCTCGTTTTGCCCGGCGGCGTTTTCTACGTCACCGTTGGTGAAGGCCTGGGGCTGGTAGTCGTAGCCGGCAGCGATAAACGCCAGGGTGTCGGCAAAGACGTGTGCGCCGCTGTTGAGGCTGGCGCGCAGGGTGTTCAGGTCAGTCATGGGGTTTTCCTTTGGCAAACGCCGCTTGTTGTTCGGCGCTGGCTTCTTGCTGGTATTGGGCTTTCCACTCGGCGTACGGCATGCCGTAGACCACTTCGCGGGCGTCATCGAGGCTGACCTCGATCTGGCGTTCGTCGGCTTCGGCCTTGTACCACTTGGACAGGCAGTTGCGGCAGAACCCGGCGAGGTTCATCAGGTCGATGTTCTGCACGTCCTTGCGGCTGTCCAGGTGTGCGACCAGCCGGCGGAAGGCGGCGGCTTCGAGTTCCAGGCGTTGTTGATCAGTCATGGGGTTCACGCAGGTTCAGGGGGTTAACGGCTGGCTGCCAGGGTGATCGACACCGACTCGGCAAAACGCAGCGCATGGGGCTTGTCGACTTCGACTTCGGCATACAGCACCGACTCATTGCTCATCACCAGGTCCAGCAGTTCCTGGGTCAGGCGTTCGAGCAGGGCAAAGCGGTTGCCTTCGACGTGGGCGATGATGGCCTTGGTGATGGTGCGGTAGTTCAAGGCGTGGTCAATGTCGTTATCGCGCACCGCGTCTTGTGCGGCATACAGGATGGTCAGGTTGATCAACACATCCTGCTTGTTGAGGATCTCCTCCTCGTTGATGCCAATAAAGGTGCGCAGACACAGGTCCTTGACCCGGATGCGCGCCATACCTGGTTGAAGTTGTGGCATTGCTACTTGCTCCGTCCAATCAGTTGCAGGAACCCCAGGCGGCTGGTGTTCGGGTTTACTTGACATGCCGCCCGCCATTGACGGTCAGGGTGGTGCCAGTGACATAAGGGTTGTCCAGCAGGTAACGCACGCTCTGGTAAATCACCTCAGGCCCGGGTTCGATACCCAATGCAGACTTGGCCAGGACCTTGGCGCGATAGGCCGCGTCGTCGCCGTCGTTGAACATCACCATGGCCGGCGAGATGCCATTGACCTTGATCCGGGGCGCGTATTGGGCGGCGAAGGACAGGGTCAGGCTGTCGAGCCCGGCCTTGGTGGCGCAGTAGGCGATATGCTGGCGGCTGCCCTTGCGGGTCACGTCGTCGCTGATGTGCACAATGTCGGCCAGCGTCGAGCAGCGCAACAAGTCAGCACAATGCAGGTTGATCAGGTACGGCGCAAGCATGTGCACGCTGAACATATCAATAAAGGCGTGGGCTTCGTCGCCAGGTGTTTCTGCGGCCCAGGTCGAGGCATTGTGGATAATCGCCCGCAGGCTATCGGTATGGCTCTTGAGTTCGCTGATAAATGCCAGGATGCCGGCCTCAGAGGAGAAGTCGGCAAACACGCCAATCGCCCCACGTTCGCGCAGGGCCTGCACGCCGGGACGCTCACTGCGATAGCTGAAGATCACCGGCTGGTTGTCGTCCAGCAGGCGCAGGGCGCAGTGCAAGCCGACACGTTGGCCGGCGCCGGTGATCAGGATCGGAGCGGGAGAAGTCATGGGAAGCTCGAGTCGCGGGCAAGCTAAAACTATACCAGCGACCGGCCTGTTGCGGATCGGCTCAAACGGTTGCTTCGGCAGGTTTTACCCGTGGCGGCGCAGGATTGAGCCAGCCTGCCAGCAAATGGGTCGACAGCGGAATGAACAGATAGACCATCAACGGCGTCAGGGCCAGGGTGCTGACCAGCACGCGGCTGAACAGGCCCAGTTCGGCCAGCAAGGGCTCAAGGCCAAAGTTGAACAGCAGCGACACCGGGAAAAACGCCAGCCAGATCGCCACGGCCTGTTTCCAGCGCGGCGGGCGTTGGCCTACGGCACCAAACCAGCCCTCCATGCCGCTGACCCGATGCTCCATAGGGTCGGCAAACAACTCGCTGCCACGGCTCAGCCAGGCGCTGCGCGAGGCCGAGAATTCCCAGGCGTGCAGGGTCTGCTCGTCGGCGAAGCGGAAGATGATCTGGAATTCGCCACCGTCGGCAGGCGGGGCAAGCACGCCGGAGCCCAGGTAACCGGGAAAGTCAGTGGCCAGTTGCTCGCCTTCACGCAGCCAGCTCATCATGTCTTGATAGCGACCTTGGGCAGCGCGGCGCGCGACCATCAAGGTGACGGGGAGGGTAGACATTGTGTATCTCCGAATGTGTGGGAGCGCTGTACCGGGTAGGTGGCGTCCCTGGCGAAACCGCGGGGTAGAGCGGCGACGCAGAAAAAACAGGCAAGGATTATTCCTGATTTGACGAAATACGCCAGCGACATTGGACGGCTGGGCAATTCCCTTGAAAAAGACAGGTATAAAAGCGTTAAATGGGATCCAACTTTGTATAGTTTTGGTCAGCCGATGCCTGTAATCACAGCACCATCCCAAGGTATTGCACCAAGCGCCCACTGTGCGGCAGATGAGTTGTTCCCGATTCGCGAAGTTGCGAGATTGACGGGTATCAACCCGGTCACGCTCCGAGCGTGGGAGCGGCGTTATGGTTTGATCCAACCGGTACGCACCGAAAGCGGGCATCGCCTGTACACGCAGAAGGATATTGAGACCGTCCATCGCATTCTGGATTGGATCGAGCGTGGCGTGGCGGTCAGCAAAGTTGGCAAGATCCTCGCGCGCGACGATTCGCAGGCCTCTTTCGTGCGCCAGTTGCAGGAAGGCGACGCAGAACACGAGTCGACTCAGTGGCAGCAGCAATTGCAACTTGCCATCGGCGCTTTTGATGAGCTGCAACTGGAACGCCTGTACGGACAGATTTTTGCGGCATACCCCGTTGCGGTGGTGTTCCAGGACATCCTGATGCCCCTTTGGCAACAGTTGTTGCGTCACCAGGGGCGTTTCGGCCAGGCCAGCGAATGGCTGTTTTTCGACAGTTTCCTGCGGGCGCGGATTTCCCAGCGCCTGCAGATGGCCCGTGCCGGCCGTACGCCACAGGTATTGCTGGCGGCCATTGCCGGTGAGTGCCGAGAACTGGAGTTGCTGGTGGCGGGGCTGATGCTCAGTGGTGATGAACTGGCCGTTCACGTGTTGAGCTTGGGCCATCCCCTGGATGAGTTGACGCTGATCTGCGAGAAGACCCGGCCGCAGGCGCTGGTGCTGTTCTCCAACCACTCACCGACCCACGATTTGCCCAATCGGCTGGAGCGCTTGGCCCTGACCCTGGAGTGCCCGCTGCTATTGGCCGGTGATGCCTCGGACATGGCCGACAAGCAACTGGCCGGTACTGCCATCGGTTGCCTGGGCAATGAAGGGCGGTTGATGCAGCGACGCTTGCAGCAGTTTCTCAGTGGAACCCTGGATACCTGAGATCAGGCATGCACTTCGGGGTGGGCCAGGCGATGCTGTTGCAGGATGAACTGGCGCAGGCGCTCGGTTTCATCCGCATCACCCTGGCTCAAGCGGTAGGCAAACAGGCCGCGAGCCGTTTCGCGCTCTAACGTGCCACGCACGGCAATCCGTTCGTAGCCGGAGGGGCTGAACCACATCGAGAACGTGCGCGGTGGTTTGCTGCGGCCGCGACACTGCACCAGCAGGCCCTTGAACGACACTTCATGCACCCACAACGCTCCCGGCTGACCCCTGACGTTTTCCAGGGCGACCGGATCTTCAAGCTCCAGGCGCCAGGGCCGAATCATCGGCCCATCCTCGAAAATACTCGGCACCCCAAGACGCAAGTGCAGGGCATGGAACTCGTCTTCCACCAGTTGCAGTGGAAAGGTCATTTGCTGGTTATCGAACTGCGCCTGGATCGTCACCTGCTCATGGGCCGCCAGGCGCGTAAGCAGGTCGCGGATCTGCGCGCCACCGTTGACCGTCAGGCTCGACGACACATCCCGCACATTCAGCTGCGGGTTGTGGTGCATGTTCTGGATGAAATCCAGCTCGTCCTGGGTCAAAAGCGCGTCGCGTTGCATTGATGTGGCTCAAGGAAATGCGTGATTAAACTGATTATCACCCTAAAGACCATATTTTCTAAAGTTTGTTAGATCCGCTCGTCGCCCGGAGCGTTGCCAACTCGGCCGTAAGTGCTGCTACCTGGGCTTCCAACTGGGTCACACGCTGCTGGGCCTTGACCTGAACCGTGACATCTTTTTGCACGCCGACGAAGTAAGTCTGCTGATCGGCCTGGTTATAAACCGTCGATAATGACAGTTCATTCCAGAAATGCGTGCCGTCCTTGCGGTAGTTGCGCAGGATTTCCCGGCATGCGCCGCCACTGTCCAGGGCTTCGCGAATGGCCATCAGGGCCGGCTGGTCGCGGTCACCCGATTGCAGGAAGCGGCAATCCTGATAAAGGACGTCGTCCAGGTTGTAGCCGGTCATGCGTTCGAAGGCGGGGTTCACGTAAATCAGCGGCTTGTCCTTGCCTTCCCGTTCCGCCACGACAATCCCGTCGTTGGAGGCATTGACCACCATTTGCATGAGCTTGGCGTTGATCATTGAGCGATCCATAGCGTGTTTGTGGATTTCTTAGTGTAGGGCAACCCACCCGGCTGCCAACTGTTAATATCCCAGGTTTTCACTCAACTACAGGATCAGATTGATGAAAGTCGCCATCCTTTCCGGCTCGGTCTATGGCACGGCAGAAGAAGTTGCCCGCCACGCCATGGGTATCCTCAATGCAGCCGGTTTCGAGGCCTGGCATAACCCGCGGGCGACCCTGGCCGATGTGCAGGCCTTCGCCCCGGACGCCTTTCTGGCCGTCACCTCCACCACCGGCATGGGCGAACTGCCGGACAACCTGATGCCGCTGTATTCGATGATCCGCGACCAACTGCCCGCCGCCTGGCGCGGTTTGCCTGGCGCGGTGATCGGCCTGGGCGACGCCAGCTACGGCGACACCTTCTGTGGCGGCGGCGAGCAGATGCGTGAGCTGTTCGGCGAATTGGGGGTGCGCGAAGTCCTGCCAATGCTGCGCCTGGATGCCAGCGAAAGCGTCACCCCGGAAGCTGACGCGGAGCCATGGCTGGCAGAGTTGGTCAGCGCACTGCGCGGCTGATCGGGTATTCGCGCAGCAGCGCCAGCCAGGCCAGGGCGGCTTTCGACAGATAGGCGCCCTGGCGCCAGATAAAGGCGATATCCCAACGTAGGAATTGCGGTGCCCTGAGTGTCAGGCGCACCACGCCGGGACGTTCCAGCCCACGTGCGACCACGCTGGGCAGCAGCACCACGCCCTGGCCGGCGGCTACCAGTGCCACCAGAAAGTCCGCCTGACCACTGCGCCCACTTTCCCGGGGTGTGAAGCCCAGTTGCTGGCAGGCCTGGAGTAGCCGGTCATTGAGCACAAAGCTGCGCTGGTACATCAAAAATGGCGTGTCGGCCAACTCCTCCAGGCCAATCTCTGTGTGCTGCGCCAGTGGGTGGTCCACGGGCAGCAGCGCATCCAGCGGTTCATCACAGAAAGCTTGCCAGGCGAAAGCCGGATCGGTGGGCAGCAGGCTGCCGCCGACGTCCAGCTCACCCGCGAGGATGGCCTGCTCAATATTGCGGCTGCCGCCTTCGAGCAATTGGATGCTGACATTGGGGTAGCGCCGGCGATATTCGGCAAACAGCCCGGCAAACAGGGTGTCGCCCCCCAACTGCGGCAGGCCCATGCGCAACTCGCCACGGGTGAGTTGATTCAAGTCGTCCAGCTCGCTCAGCAGCTCGGTTTGCAGGCGCAACATGGCTTCGGCCCGTTGCAGCACCACCTGCCCGGCGGCGGTCAGGCGCACCTGGGAGCCAATGCGGTCGAGCAGCGGCGTGCCCAGGCTTTGCTCCAGTTGCGCCACTTGCTTGCTCACGGCGGACTGGCTGATATGCAAGGTTTTCCCGGCCTGGGTAAACCCGCCACGGTGGACCACTTCGATAAAGCTGCGCAGTTGTTTGAATTCCATTGCGGTAATTCCTGTTTGGAATGGCTTGCAGTCTAACAATTCGCTTCGGGTATGCCACGCGGCTCTTTAAAATGAAGGCCTGCGAGGAACCTATGTCTACTAAACGCTTAACCTTCAAACATCTGGGCCGGCTGCTGGTTGAGTTGCTGGTATTGCTGGCGATTTACTTGCTGGGCTGCCAAGTGGCCGTGTGGCTGGCCTGGCCGATCCCTGGCGGGGTGATTGGCCTGGGCTTGCTGTTGCTGGTGTTCGCCAGCGGCCTGATCAAGCCGGCGGCCCTGCAATTGGGCGCTGGCCTGCTGATGGCAGAGATGCTGCTGTTCTTTATCCCGGCGCTGATGAGCCTGCTCGATTACGGCGGCCTGATGCGCCATGACGGCTGGCGGATCATGCTGGTGATCGCCCTCAGTACCCTGATGGTGATGCTGGTCACGGCGTTTACCGTCGAACTGGTCTGCCGCTGGAAGTTGCGCCATGAAGCTTGAACTGATGCCGCTGTTCTGGCTGGCCCTGACCCTGGTGGCCTATGGTTTCAGCCGCTGGATCTATCGGCGTACCGGGCGCTACCTGCTGTCGCCACTGATTCTGGTGCCCGCGCTGCTGCTGGCGGTGGCCGTGCCACTGAACACCGCCTATGCCGAGTACTCCACCGACACCCATTGGCTGATGCTGGTACTGGGGCCGGTCACGGTGGCGTTCGCCATTCCGATCTGGCAGCAGCGCCAGTTATTGATGCGGCACTGGTCGGCGTTGCTGCTGGGGATGCTGGCGGGTAGCGCGGCATCCATTGGCACCTCATTTGGCCTGGCCAACGCCCTGGCCCTGGACAGTTCGGTCACGATGTCGTTGGTGCCACGCTCGATCACCACGCCCTTTGCCATGCCCCTGGCCCATGACTTGGGCGGTGTACCGGAGCTGACGGCAGTATTTGTGATGTTCACCGGTGTGTTCGGCGCCATGCTCGGCGGGGTACTGCTCAAGTGGTTGCCGCTGCGCAGTGCCCTGGCGCGGGGCGCGTTGTTTGGCGTGGGCGCCCACGGTGCGGGCGTCAGCCGTGCCCATGAAGTGGGGGGCGAGGAGGGCTCGGTGGCCGGACTGGTGATGGTCCTGACCGGTTTGCTCAACCTGTTTGCCGCGCCTTTATTGGCGTCGCTTCTCTGACACCTTGTTGTACGAATCTGAACTATCCTCGTAGTTGACTCGCTCGGTCATCAAGCTGGCTGCCAACGCAACTACGGCTGCCCCGAGGTCTGACTAGACTGGCCCATCACCCTAAAAAAATAATAAGAACACCACCGCGTCGAGGTCATTGCCGTGAGCCTAGCCCCCGTTCAATCGACACAGAGTGTGAAAGACCAGGTCAGCGCCGCCGAATGGCAGGCCCGTATCGACCTGGCCGCCTGCTATCGCCTGGTGGCCCTGCATGGCTGGGATGATCTGATTTTCACCCATATCTCGGCCAAGGTGCCGGGCACCGAAGACTTCCTGATCAACCCGTTCGGGCTGATGTTCCACGAAATCACCGCCTCCAGCCTGGTCAAGGTCGACCAGGCCGGCAACAAGTTGATGGACAGCCCCTACGAGATCAACCCGGCCGGCTACACCATCCACAGCGCGGTACACGAAGTACGCCACGACGTGGTCTGCGTGCTGCACACCCACACGGCGGCCGGCGTGGCCGTGTCGGCCCAGAAGCAGGGCGTGCTGCCCATCAGCCAGCAATCGCTGTTCGTGCTGTCGAGCCTGGCCTATCACGCCTACGAAGGCGTAGCGCTGAACCACGAGGAAAAGGCCCGCCTGCAGGCCGACCTGGGGCCGAACAATTTCCTGATGCTGCACAACCATGGCCTGTTGACCTGCGGTGCGACCATCGCCGATACGTTCTTGATGATGTTCACCTTCCAGCGCGCCTGCGATATCCAGGTGCTGGCGCAAAACGGCGGTGCGGAATTGATTGCCATCGAGCCGCAGATTCTGGCGGGGGCCAAGGCGATGATTGCGGGCGTGACCAAGAGCGCCCAAGGCATGGGCGGCGCGCTGGCCTGGCCGGCATTGTTGCGCAAGCTGGACCAACAAGACCCAGGATACCGACTCTGATGCCACTGGCCGAGATCCCCCTGAGCGCCTGGCGCAAGCGCGGGCAGAGTTTTGTCTTTCGCGGGCAGACCCTGCGTTATTGGGTGGCCGGGCAGGGCGAGCCCTTGCTGCTGATCCACGGTTTCCCCAGCGCCAGTTGGGACTGGCATTACCTCTGGCAGCCCCTGGCCCAGCGTTATCAGGTGATCGCCTGCGACATGCTCGGCTTCGGCGACTCGGCCAAGCCCCTGGACCACACTTATTGCCTGCTGGAACAGGCCGACCTGCAACAGGCGCTGCTGGCCCATCTGCGGATTCAACAGCCGGTGCATGTCATGGCCCATGACTACGGCGACAGCGTGGCCCAGGAACTGCTCGCCCGGCACTACGAAGGTCGCTTTCAACTGGCCAGTTGTGTATTTCTCAATGGCGGGCTGTTCCCCGAGACCCACCGCGCGGCGCTGGTGCAAAAACTCTTGCTCAGCCCCCTGGGGTGGATGATCGGTCGCGCATTCGGGCGCAACGCCCTGGCCGACAGCTTCAAGCAGATCTTCGGCCCCGACACCCGTCCCAGCGAAAGTGCCCTGGATGATTTCTGGAGCCTGATCGAAAACAACGACGGCCCGCGGATCCTGCACAAACTCATCGCCTACATTCCCCAGCGCCGTCGCCAGCGTGAGCGCTGGGTGGCGGCCATGCAGCGCGGCGAAGTGCCGTTGCGGGTGATCGATGGCGAAGTCGATCCGGTCTCCGGCGCGCACATGGTCGCGCGTTACCGCGAGTTGATACCGGACGCCGACACGGTGTTGCTGGCCAATATCGGCCACTACCCGCAGATCGAGGCGCCGGTGCAGGTGCTCAAGCATTACCTGGTATTTCGCGACGGCATCGGCAACAGCAAAGACCCGCTATGGGAACTGGCTTGTGTAGGAGCTGGCTTGCCTGCGATGGGTACACCTCGGTAAATCAGTTGTACCGAGGTGATGCAATCGCAGGCAAGCCAGCTCCCACATAAGCCAGCTCCCACACAAGCTATCTCCTGCATCAGTTCAATCATCCCCGTGCCTTATTGCGCACCATTCACCCCCGCCCGTATTTATTGTGACCACAAGCCCGGTGCCTGACACTCAAGCCATCGTCCACTGTCTTCGCTGGAGTTCCCTATGAGTGAGTCTGTGCAGTTCCAAGATAAAGTCGTGATCGTCACCGGGGCCGGGGGTGGTTTGGGCCGTGCCCATGCGCTGCTGTTCGCCAGGCACGGGGCCAAGGTACTGGTCAACGACCTTGGCGGCTCGACTCAGGGCGAAGGCGCCAACGCCTCGGCGGCCGACCGCGTAGTGGCCGAGATTCGTGAGGCCGGCGGCATTGCCGAGGCCAATCACGATTCGGTGACCGACGGCGAAAAGATCGTGCAACACGCCCTCGACGTGTTTGGCCGCATCGACGTGGTGGTGAACAACGCCGGGATCCTGCGGGACAAGACCTTCCACAAGATGGAGGACAGCGACTGGGACCTGGTGTACCGCGTGCACGTCGAAGGTGCCTACAAAGTGACCCGCGCCGCCTGGCCGCATATGCGCGAGCAAGGCTACGGCCGGGTGATTTTCACCGCGTCCACTTCAGGCATCTACGGCAACTTCGGCCAGTCCAACTACGGCATGGCCAAGCTCGGCCTGTATGGCCTGACCCGCACCCTGGCGTTGGAAGGGCGCAAGCACAACATCCTGGTCAACGCCATCGCGCCCACTGGCGGCACGCGCATGACTGAAGGGTTGATTCCGCCGCAGGTGTTCGAGCGACTCAAGCCCGAGCTGGTCAGCCCGCTGGTGGTGTACCTGGGCAGCGAGACCTGCCAGGAAACCTCGGGGCTGTTTGAAGTGGGCGGCGGCTGGATCGGCAAGACCCGCTGGGAACGCAGCCTGGGCGTAGGCTTTGATCCTGAGGCTGGCTTCTCGCCAGAGGATGTGGCGGCGCACTGGCAGCAGATCTGCGACTTTGAAGGGGCGGCCCATCCCAAGGACAATATCGAAGCCTTGAAAGAGATGATGGACAACCTGCAGAAGTACAGCCTGTGATCGTTACCTGAAAAACATTTAATCCTGCGGGGCGCTGAGAGCGCCCCGCTTTTTTTCAGGCATAAAAAAGGCCGCTGCAAAAGCAGCGGCCGAAGTAAGACGTTGGATCAAGGAGCTACAAATCAACGTCAGTGAACACCGTTAACAGACTGAAAATAAGCTTCAATCCATCCAGAACTGGCTTTCGTGAAGCAGGCGGTTTGCCTTGAACGCCCGGCAAGAATAGTCCGTTGTAACAGAATGAAAAACACTGATTCAGGACAAGGACTGTTACCAAAACAACAACAGTGGCGCCCCTGCCGGGCGGGGGTATCCATTCTCTTGATGGCGTTCCATCCACTGCGTCCATAGCCCCGCTGATACCCACGCTAGAGCCTGCGCTAATCCTTTCGAGCGACACAACGAATACCTCCTTGGTGCGCTTATCGCTCCTGCTGGCGGGCAGTAGGGTGGGGCCTTCTGTCACACCACCGGGGAAGACGCATGACAAAAACAACAATGCGCGCCATCTTCAGGCCACAGGCGCTGGCCGCTGCGGTTGCTTTGGGCTGCTGCGTTCAGGCGCAGGCTGTTTCATTCAATATCGGCGAGATCGAGGGGCAATTCGATTCATCGCTGTCGGTCGGGGCCAGTTGGGGCATGCGCGATGCCGACCGCAAGCTGGTGGGGACGGTCAACGGCGGCAGTGGCCAGGCCTCCACCGGGGATGACGGGCGCTTGAACTTCAAGAAGGGCGAAACCTTCTCGAAAATCTTCAAGGGCCTGCACGACCTGGAACTCAAGTACGGCGATACCGGTGTGTTTGTGCGGGGCAAATACTGGTACGACTTCGAACTCAAGGACGAAGACCGCGAGTTCAAGCCGATCAGCGACCACAACCGCAAGGAAGGCTCCAAATCCAGCGGTGCGCAGATCCTCGATGCCTTCGTCTATCACAACTATTCCCTGGGCAACCTGCCGGGCACCGTGCGCGCCGGTAAACAGGTGGTCAGTTGGGGCGAAAGTACCTTCATCGGCAACTCCATCAACAGCATCAACCCCATTGACGTCTCGGCTTTCCGCCGGCCGGGCGCCGAGATCAAGGAAGGCCTGATTCCAGTCAACATGCTGTTCGCCTCCCAGGGCCTGACCAACCAACTGACCGTGGAAGGTTTCTACCAGTTGGAATGGGACCAGACCGTGCTGGATAACTGCGGCACCTACTTTGGTGGCGATGTGGCGGCCGATGGCTGCACCGACAACTACACCGTTGGCAGCCCGGCGATCCGCCCGCTGCAACCGGTCGCTGCCGCGTTCGGCCAGGGCTTTGGCGTAACCAATGAAGGGGTGATCGTACGCCGCGCCGCCGACCGTGACGCCCGGGATTCCGGGCAGTTCGGCATGGCCTTGCGCTGGTTGGGCGATGACACCGAGTACGGCCTGTACTTCATGAACTACCACAGCCGCACGCCGACGGTGGGCACCCTCACGGCCAACACCAACCTGGCGACCATCGGCAATATCATCAATACCGCCAACGGCATTGCCCCCGGCAGTGGCGCCGGCCTGGCGCAGAGCGTGATGCTCGGGCGCGGCCAGTACTACCTGGATTACCCCGAAGATATCCGCCTGTACGGCGCCAGCTTTTCCACGACCCTACCCACCGGCACGGCCTGGACCGGGGAAATCAGCTACCGCCCCAACGCCCCCGTGCAACTCAACACCACTGACCTGACCCTGGCCCTGGTCAACCCGATTGCCGGTAACACCGTGTCACCTATCAGGAGCTCATTTGGCGCCGACAACATCGGCTACCGGCGCAAGGAAATTACCCAGTTCCAGACCACCATGACCCAGTTTTTCGACCAGGTGCTGGGCGCCGAGCGCCTGACCGTGGTGGGCGAGGCGGCCATCGTGCGGGTCGGCGGGCTGGAGAACAAAACCAAGCTGCGCTACGGCCGCGATTCGGTCTATGGCCAATACGGCTTTGGCGGTGACACTGACGGCTTCGTCACCGCGACCTCCTGGGGTTATCGCGCCCGGGCGATCCTCGACTACAACAACGTGATCGCCGGGATCAACCTCAAGCCCAACCTGTCCTGGTCCCATGACGTCAAGGGCTATGGCCCCAACGGCCTGTTCAACGAAGGGGCCAAGGCGCTCAGCGTCGGGGTCGATGCGGACTACCGCAATACCTACACCGCGAGCCTGAGCTACACCGACTTTTTTGGCGGTGACTACAACACCCTGACCGATCGTGACTTCCTCGCCCTCAGCTTCGGCGTGAACTTCTGATTCGGCTAAAAAAGAACAAGGACAACAACCATGCGTAAGACGATTTTGCAGTGCGGTGTGCTGGCCCTCAGCCTGTTGGCCGCCAACGTGATGGCCGCGGTGTCACCGCAAGAAGCCGCCAAGCTGGGGACCACCTTGACCCCGGTGGGTGCGGAGAAGGCCGGTAACGCCGATGGCTCGATCCCGGCCTGGACCGGCGGCATCCCGAAAAACGCCGGTGCGGTGGACAGCAAGGGCTTTTTGGCCGACCCGTTTGCCAATGAAAAACCGCTGTTCGTGATCACTGCGGCCACGGTCGACAAGTACAAGGACAAACTCTCGGACGGCCAGGTGGCGATGTTCAAGCGTTATCCCGAGACCTACAAAATCCCGGTCTACACCACTCACCGCACGGTCAACCTGCCCGACGATATCTACGAGTCGATCAAGCGCAGCGCGCTCAACGTCAAGTCGATCAACGACGGCAACGGCCTGGAAAACTTCACCGGCAACCGCTACTACGCCTTCCCGATTCCGAAGAATGGCGTCGAGGTGTTGTGGAACCACATCACCCGTTACCACGGCGGCAACCTGCGGCGCATCATCACCCAGGCCACACCGCAGACCAACGGCAGCTACACGCCGATCCGCTTCGAAGAAGAAGTGGCGGTGCCGCAACTGATCCCGGACATGGACCCGACCAAGGGCGCCAACGTGCTGACCTTCTTCAAGCAGTCGGTCACCGCGCCCGCCCGCCTGGCGGGTAACGTGCTGCTGGTGCACGAAACCCTCGACCAGGTGAAGGAACCGCGCCTGGCGTGGATCTACAACGCCGGTCAACGCCGCGTGCGCCGTGCACCGCAAGTGGCCTACGACGGGCCGGGTACCGCGTCCGACGGCCTGCGCACCTCGGATAACTTCGACATGTTCTCCGGCGCGCCAGACCGCTACGACTGGAAGCTGGTGGGCAAGAAGGAAATGTACATTCCCTACAACGCCTACAAGCTCGACTCGCCATCCCTTAAATATGACGACATCATCAAGGCCGGCCATATCAACCAGGACCTGACCCGCTATGAACTGCACCGGGTCTGGGAAGTGGTCGGCACGGTCAAGCCCAACGAACGGCACATCTATGCCAAGCGCCACATGTACATCGACGAAGACAGCTGGCAAGTGGCGCTGGTGGATCACTATGACGGCCGTGGCCAACTGTGGCGCGTTGCCGAAGGCCATGCGCAGTTCTACTACAACCACCAGACCCCGGCCTACACGGTCGAGACCCTGTACGACATCATCGCCGGGCGCTACATCGCCCTGGGCATGAAGAACGAGGAGAAGAGCAGCTTTGTGTTCGGCTTCAACGCCAAGGCAGCGGACTACACCCCGGCGGCCTTGCGCGCCTCGGGCGTACGCTGACCTGAGGTTGTAAACCCAATCCTGTGCCGGGCTCAAATGAAGCCCGGCTTTTTTATGCTCGGCAATCAGCCCGCTGAATACTTCTTCAACAACGCCCATTGACAGGACTACGGTAGTCCGCACGCCGCATAACAATAAAAAAGGGACGCTGTAATGACCGCCATGACCCGTCGCCTGGATCGTCCTGGATTCATGCCACGTCTGTCTTCCCACCATTTGCTGCGCCCACGCCTGGCCGAGCCGTTGCGGGGTACCGAGGCGCGGGTCCGGTTGCTGTGCGCGCCGGCCGGCAGCGGCAAGAGTGCGTTGTTGGCCGAATGTGCCCTGCAGGCCCCGGCGAGCTGCCAGGTGTATTGGTTGCCGCTCAATGGCGCGGCTTTGGCCCCGCTGGATTTCTGCCAGCGCCTGGCCCAGAGCCTGGGCCTGGCGTTTGTCGATGAAGCCAGCTTGCTGCTGGACCTGAGCCGCTGGCAAGCGCCGGCCTGGCTGTTTCTCGATGACTATTGCCGGGTGTCGGCACCGGCCCTGGATGCCTTGCTCGACCGGGTGCTGACGGCCAGCAGCCCGGCCTTGGTCTGGTGGCTGGGGGCGCGGCGCCGACCGGCCTGCAATTGGCCGCGGCTGCTGCTCGATGATGAATTGTGGGAGTGCGGCGGCACCGAGTTGGCGTTCGATCAGCGCGAGGTCCAGCAACTGCTCGAGCATCACGCCGCAGCCGGGCAGACTGCCGACAAGGTCCTGCAATTCAGCGCCGGTTGGTGCGCTGGCGTGCGTATTGCCCTGCTGGAAGGCGACAGCCATCCCGACAGCGGCGCCTGGCATGGGCGTTCCCAGACCCTGCTCGACTATCTGCAGCACGAGCTGTTCAGCACCCTGCCTGAAGAGCTGGAGGAGGCCTGGCGCGTACTGGCGCACTTGCCACGTTTTAACCAGGGGCTATGCGAACACCTGTTTGGCTTTGGCGATGGCGCCGACTACCTGCGCGAACTTCAGGCCCTGGGGGCGTTTATCGAGCCCTGGGAAGACTCGCCGGACTGGCTGCAGGTCTTCACCCCCCTGGCCCAGTTGCTGCGCGACGAACCCTGGCCGGCCCGGCGCTCTTGGCACCGGCGCGCCTGCCAATGGTTCAGCGCGGCCCAGGATTGGCAGGCGGCGTTCGAGCAGGCGCTGTTGGCCGAGGAGTACGAAGCGGCGGTGAGCCTGCTGGAGCACTTCAGTTTCGAAGACCTGTTCCGTCAGCAAAACGCCGTGTTGTTGTTGCGCCTGCATGAGCAGCACGGTGACGAGTTGATGCTCGGCTCGGCGCAACGGGTGGGGCTGGTCACCGCCGCCTTGCTGTTTGCCGGGCGTTTCGAGCAGGCCGCGCAATGTGTTGATCAACTGGCACGTTTCACCCCGCAACCCACGGCCGCCTTGCAACGGCATCTGCTGGCGCGCTGGCAGGCGCAGTGGGGGTGGTTGTTGCATCTGGGGGGCGAAGCGGTGCGGGCCCGCGCGCACTTTCTCGATGCGTTGAATGATCTGCCGGACAGCGCCTGGACGTCGCGCCTGATGTGCCTGTCCGGGCTGACCCAGCAAGCGCTGTTGCGCGGCGAACTGGACGTGGCCCAGGCCCTCAACCGCGAGGCGCTGTGCCTGGCGCGGGCCCATGGTTCGCTGCTGCTGGAGGCGCTACTGGAGCTGGATCATGCGCAACTGCTGGAGCAGCGGGGCGCACCGTACCGGGCCCAGAGCCTGCTGGAAGGCGTGCAGGCCATGTTGATCCAGCAGCGTCTCAAGACCGGGCCGCTGATGGGCCGGATTGCCTTGCGCCGAGGGCATCTGGCACTGCGCCAGGGGCATGACGCCCTGGCCACCGAATGCCTCGAAGCCGGCCTGGGCATGTGCCTGCATAGCCAGGACAAGCGCGTGCTGTATGGCTTCCTCGGGTTGGCAATGCTGGCGGCCAACCGCGGCGACTACGCCCAGGCGTTTATCCAACTGCGCGACGCCGAGCGCCTGATGCAGCGCCGGCAGGTGCCCGACACGGTGTACCGGGCGGTGTTGCTGTTGCTCAGCGGGCATTTCTGGCTGCAACAGGGGCGGGCCGAACTGACCCTGGAAGCGGTCAGCCGGGTACTGCGCCATTATCACGGCCCCCACGCCAAGCAGGCGCCGCCGGCGACCCTGGAGTTGATCCCCCGGCTGGAGTACCTGCTGGTGCTGGCCCAGGTCAAACTGCGCCGTGCCGAGCAACCCATCCAGCGGCTCACCGCCTTGCTCGACACCGCCCGCGAGTCTGGCATGCAGTGCCTGGAAGTGGAGTTGCAGTTGGTGCTGGGCGAGGTGGCCTGGCAACTGGGGGAGAAAGCGCTGGCGGTGCGTGCGCTGCAAACCGGTCTGGCCCTGGCGGCGCGCTGTCAGGTGCAGCAGGCGGTGCGTGAACTGCGCCTGCGCCAGCCGGGGTTGCTCAGTGAGTTGGGGCTTGAACCTCAGGAGGCAGTGGCGGCGCCGGGGGAAAACCCGTTGAGCCAACGGGAGCTGGAAGTGTTGCAACTGATCGCGCTGGGCAACTCCAATCTGGAAATTGCCGACCTGTTGTTTATCTCGCTGCACACGGTGAAAACCCATGCAAGGCGGATTCACAGCAAATTGGGGGTGGAGCGGCGCACCCAGGCGGTGGCCAAGGCCAAGAGCCTGGGCCTGATGGCCTGATTACTCCCAGCAACGCCGATCAACAGGTGGGAGCTGGCTTGCCTGCGATGGCGGTGTATCAGTCGCAGAATGTATCAACTGACCCACCGCCATCGCAGGCAAGCCAGCTCCCACATTAGCCCGCATGCATTCAGTTCCAGCGAGTCAGGGTTGATAACCCATCCGCCAACTCACCGCCTGGCTCGCTGCCAGTAATTGCCGGGCCGCCGGTCCATCTTCATCGGCATGGAACAACGAGGTCGGCCCCACCACCGTCATCACCGCCACCACCTGCCCCAGCGCATTGAATACCGGCGCCGACAGCGCATCGACCCCCGGCATCAGCAAACCATGCACAAAGTGCAGGCCACGCTGGCGAATCTGCTCACAGGCCTGCACATACGCCTGGTCGTCCGCCAGCGCATGGGCGATGCCGGCCTGGATCTCCTGCGCGCGCAGGTCAACGGTTTCGCGCTCTGGCAAAAACGCGCTGAACACCAGCCCCGTCGAGGAACTGAGCAGCGGCAGCACCGAGCCCAATTGCGTCACCACCGTGACCGCACGCACCGCCGGTTCGATATGCACCACGGTCGCGCCGTGGTTGCCCCATACCGCGAGAAAGCAGGTTTCATTCAACTCGTCGCGCAGCTGCGCCAGGGGCAGGGTGGCGACTTTCAGTACGTCCATGCTGCCCAGCGCCGCCAGCCCCACGCGCAAGGCCTCGCGGCCCAGGCCGTAATGGTTGGTGGCCGCGTTCTGTTCGGCAAACCCCGAGGCAATCAGGGCCTGCAAGTAGCGGTGGACCTTACTGGCCGGCATCTGCACGTGCTCGGCCAGACGCGACAGGGATGTGGCCGGCGACAGTTCGGCCAGGGCCTTGAGGATGTCGGTGCCGACTTCGGCCGAGCGGACTTTCTGTTTACCGGTGTCGCGGGGGGCGGGCGGCTTTTCCATGGAGAGCGTGTGTCCGAAAGACGAATGGCGGTCTTTATAGCTTGACGGTCGATACGGAGCAAATTACGTTATGCGTAACTGGATTACGATAAAAACAACTTCCTTACTGAGGACGATCCATGACCCTCGATTATCAATCGGGCTTTGGCAATGAATTCGCCAGCGAAGCCTTGCCAGGTGCGCTGCCGGTCGGCCAGAACTCCCCGCAAAAAGCGCCCTACGGGCTGTACACCGAACTGTTCTCCGGCACCGCGTTCACCATGGTGCGCAGCGAAGCCCGGCGCACCTGGATGTATCGCATCCAGCCGTCGGCCAATCACCCGGCATTCATCAAGCTGGACCGGCAACTGGCCGGCGGCCCGCTGGGCGAGGTCACGCCCAACCGCCTGCGCTGGAACCCGCTGGATATACCTGCAGAACCCACCGACTTTATCGACGGCCTGGTCGGCATGGTGGCCAACGCCGGCGCCGAGAAGCCCTCCGGCATCAGCATCTATCACTACCGTGCCAACTGCTCCATGGAGCGGGTGTTCTTTAATGCCGACGGCGAACTGTTGATCGTCCCTGAGCAAGGCCGCCTGCGCATCGCCACCGAACTGGGGGTGCTGGAGGTCGAGCCGCTGGAAATCGTCGTGTTGCCACGGGGCCTGAAATTTCGCATCGAGCTGCTGGATGCCCAGGCTCGCGGCTACGTCGCCGAAAACCACGGCGCGCCGCTGCGCCTGCCGGACCTGGGGCCGATTGGCAGCAATGGCCTGGCCAACCCCCGGGACTTCCTGACCCCGGTCGCCCGTTACGAACATCTTTCGCAACCGACGCCCCTGGTGCAGAAGTTCCTCGGCGAGCTGTGGGGCTGCACCCTCGACCACTCGCCGCTGAACGTGGTGGCCTGGCATGGCAATAACGTGCCGTACAAATATGACCTGCGCCGCTTCAACACCATCGGCACGGTGAGCTTCGATCACCCGGACCCGTCGATCTTTACTGTGTTGACCTCGCCCACCAGCGTTCACGGCCTGGCCAACCTCGACTTCGTGATCTTCCCGCCGCGCTGGATGGTGGCCGAGAACACCTTCCGTCCACCCTGGTTCCACCGCAACCTGATGAACGAATACATGGGCCTGATCCAGGGTGCCTATGACGCCAAGGCCGAAGGCTTCCTGCCCGGCGGCGCGTCGTTGCACAGTTGTATGAGCGCCCACGGTCCGGATGGCGAGACCTGCACCAAGGCCATCGCCGTCGACCTGGCGCCGCACAAAATTGATAACACCATGGCCTTTATGTTCGAGACCAGCCAGGTGCTGCGCCCGACCCGCTTCGCCCTGGATTGCCCGCAATTGCAAAACACTTACGACGTTTGCTGGGCCACGCTGCCGGCAACCTTCAACCCGAATCGGAGATAAGCCATGACGCAGTCCACTCTCACCCGCAGTTGGGTGGCCTCGGCCAACGGTCACACGGATTTCCCCCTGCAGAACCTGCCCCTGGGCATCTTCAGCCACAACGGTTCGGCACCGCGCAGTGGCGTGGCGATCGGCGAGCACATTTTTGATCTGCAAGCGGCCCGTGACCTGTTTGACGGTGAAGCGCGCCGCGCCATCGACGCTATGGCGGACGGCCAACTGAACGCCTTCTTCGAACTGGGCCGCGGCCCACGGGTGGCACTGCGCGAACGCCTGCTGGAACTGCTCGCCGAGGGCAGCAGCCAGCAAGCCCAGCTGCAAGCCCTGGGCGCCCAGGTGTTGCCACTGGCCGCCGATTGCCAGATGCACCTGCCGGCGAAAATCAACGATTACACCGACTTCTACGTCGGCATCGAACACGCGCAGAACGTCGGCAAACTGTTCCGCCCGGACAACCCCTTGCTGCCCAACTACAAGTACGTGCCGATTGGTTATCACGGCCGCGCCTCGACCATCCGTACCTCCGGCACCGAGGTGCGCCGGCCCAAGGGCCAGACCCTGCCAGCCGGCCAGACCGAACCGACCTTCGGCCCGTGCGCACGCCTGGACTACGAGCTGGAACTGGGCATCTGGATCGGCCAGGGCAATGCCATGGGCGACTCGATTGCCATTGGCGATGCCGCCGAGCATATCGCTGGCTTCTGCCTGCTCAACGACTGGTCGGCCCGCGATATCCAGGCCTGGGAATACCAGCCACTGGGGCCGTTCCTGTCGAAAAGCTTTATCACCAGCATCTCGCCCTGGGTGGTCACGGCCGAAGCCCTGGAACCGTTCCGCAAGGCCCAGCCCGCACGCCCGGCCGGCGATCCACAACCGCTGCCGTACCTGCTGGACCCCCGTGATCAGGCCGCTGGCGGCTTTGATATCGAACTGGAAGTGCTGCTGACCACCGCCGCGATGCGCGAGCAGAACCTGGCGCCCCATCGTCTGACCCTGAGCAACACCCAACACATGTACTGGACCGTGGCGCAAATGGTCGCGCACCACAGCGTCAACGGCTGCCAGCTGCAGGCCGGCGACCTGTTTGGTTCGGGCACCCTGTCGGGCCCCGAGGCCGGTCAGTTCGGCAGCCTGCTGGAAATCACCGAAGGCGGCAAAAAGCCGATCGAACTGGCCTCCGGCGAAGTGCGCAAGTTCCTTGAAGACGGCGATGAAATCATCCTGCGCGCCCGCTGCCAGCGTGAGGGGTTTGCCTCCATTGGTTTCGGCGAATGCCGTGGCACTGTGGTCGCCGCGCGCTAAGGGGGCGAGGGGATGGAGCTCTATACCTACTATCGTTCCACGGCGTCTTATCGGGTGCGCATCGCCCTGGCGCTCAAGGGCCTGGACTTTACCGCGCTGCCGGTCAACCTGCTGGTGCCCAAGGGCGGCGCCAACCGCCAGCCCGAGTACCTGGCGATCAACCCCCAGGGCCGTGTCCCGGCGTTGCGTACCGACGAGGGCGAACTGTTGATCCAGTCGCTGGCGATCATCGAATACCTGGACGAACGTTATCCACAGGTACCGCTGCTCGCCAAGGACCTGGCGGCCCGCGCCCATCAGCGTGCAGTGGCGTCGATCATCGGTTGTGACATCCACCCGCTGCACAACTCCAGCACTCAGAACCTGCTGCGTCAGTGGGGGCATGACGAGGCGCAATTGCTGGAGTGGATCGGGCACTGGATCAGCCAGGGCCTGGGCGCCGTGGAGCAATTGATCGGTGACCAGGGCTATTGCTTCGGTGACCAGCCAGGGCTGGCGGATGCGTTTCTGATCCCGCAGTTGTATGCGGCAGAGCGCTTCAAGGTGGCGCTGGAGGGTTACCCGCGAATCCTGCGTGTCGCCGCATTGGCAGCCAAACACCCCGCCTTCATCCAGGCCCACCCCTCCAACCAACCTGACACCCCTGACACCCCCTAGATCCATGTGGGAGCTGGCTTGCCAGCTCCCACAAGTGATGCCCCATAAAAATAAAAAGGTCCTTGCGATGCACAATCAGATTGCCAGCTTTCGCGCGGCACTCGACGCCCGTCCGGTGTCGCGCTACCAGTGGTTGATTCTCCTGTTGTTAGCGTTGTTGCTGGTCACCGATGGCTATGACGCTCAAGTGTTGGGCTACGTGGTCCCGGCCCTGGCCCAGGACTGGGGCCTGGAAAAGGCCGCCTTCGGCCCGGTGTTCAGTGCCAACCTGCTGGGGCTGACCTTGGGCTCCCTGGCTGTGACGCCCCTGGCCGACCGTTTCGGCGTGCGCCGCATCCTGCTCGCCTGCGTACTGATCTACGCCAGCCTCACGGTGCTGATGGTATTCGCCAACTCCCTGAATACCCTGATGGCCGCGCGCTTTATCTGCGGCATTGGCATGGGCGGCGCGATGCCCAGCGCCATGGCCTTGATGTCGGAATATTCGCCACCGCGTATGCGCACGTTGATGGTGACGCTGGCGGCCTGCGGGTTCTCGTTCGGCGGGGCAGCAGGCGGTTTTGTCGCGGCGGGGTTTATCGACAGCTTTGGCTGGCAGGCGGTGTTCCTTGCCGGTGGCGTGACGCCGTTGCTGCTGTTTCCCTTTCTGGTATGGCTGCTGCCTGAATCCTTGCCGCGTTTGTTGCGCGATGCACCGCCCTATACGCGCCTGCAGAAAGTCACGGCGCGCATGCTGCCCGGTTGGCAGGCACCGGCGGCCAGCGAAGAACAGAATCGCCAGGAGCAGGGCAGCAAGCTGACTGTCGTGGAGTTGTTTCGTAATGGCTATGCACGGCCGACGCTGCTGATCTGGTCGACCTTTTTTGTCAGCCTGATCCTGCTGTATTTCATGATCAGTTGGTTGCCGTCACTGCTGCTGGAAAGTGGCATGGCCTTGAACAAAGCCAACCTGGTGACCTCGATGTTCCTGTTCGCCGGCACCCTGGGCGCGATTGGCATGGCCTGGTTTGCCGACCGCCTGAAAAGCAAAGTACGCCTGCTTTCCGGTGTATTGGCGGCAGCGGCGGTGTGCACGATTCTGTTGGGGCTCAACCATGACAACCCGCGTTACCTGGTGGCGTTTGTGTTTGCGGCGGGCTTTTGCATCATCGGCGGCCAGTTGACCCTCAATGCATTTGCCAGCAACTTCTACCCGGCCCATGTACGTGCCACGGGCACCGGCTGGGCACTGGGTGTCGGGCGGTTTGGTTCGATCCTGGGGCCGTTGTTTGGCAGCATGCTGCTGGCGATGCACGTGCCGGTGCAGCAGATTTTCTTCTTCTGCGCGATTCCGGCGGTGATCGCCGCGTTGTTGATCATTCAGGTGCGCTCGCCCGAGGCCAAGGCGCCGGTTGAGATCCTTCAGCACCCGCTTGAATCCTGAGGGGCAACCCCCTTACTTGTGGGAGCTGTCGAGCCCCAGCGGGGCTGCGATGGGGGCGGCGCGGTTCAAGGTCTCCGTCAATGCACCACCGCCCCAAGCGGCAAATGCCCCAGCCGTTCCGTCAGGCGCAGCCGCTGCACCGGGTCTTCACTGAGCAACAGCGCATGCTCAAGATCGAAGCGCTCGGCATTCGGGCAATCCAGGTGCTTGTACAGACTGGCCCGCGCCAGATAGTCGGCGGCGCTGGCGTCGCCCAGCTCCAGCACGCGCTCGGCGTCGATCAGCGCCGCCAGGTGATGGTCATTGGTCAGGTGCAGTTGCCGCAGGTTGCGCGACAGCCGCTGCAGGATCAGTCGCGGCTCGGCGCTGCGTAGGTGTTCGGCTTGCAGCTTGAGATTGGGGCCGTACTGGCGTTGCAGCAGTTCGCGGCAGTCGTTGGGGTACAGCCGCCGCCCGCCGCAGGGGTCGAGCAAATGATCGGCACCGCTTACCCGCAGCAGGAAGTGCCCCGGAAAATTGACCCCCACCATAGGGATCTCCAGGCGCCGCGCCAACTCCAGGGCGATCAGGCCCAGGGCCAGGGGTTGTCCGCGTCGGCGCTGCAACACCTTGTCCAACAGGGCGGCGGCGGGGCGCAAGGGGGTGAAGTCATCCTGGGCGAAGCCCAGGTCATTCATTATCCGCAGCAACGGCTGGCCCAGTTCATCGGCCGGCAGCAGCGGCATGCCGAGGCTGACTTGCTGTTGCAGCACCGTGAAGTCAGCCAGGATCGCCTGCGGGTCCACGGCAGGGTCGTGCTCGGCAGCGATCCATAACGCGGCTTCAAACAGCGCCGGAGGCGAGCGGTGCAGGCATTCGAAAAAGGCTTGGCGGGGATTCATTGCATTCTCCGTCGGATGTCCCGTTTTAGCCTTGCCAAGAACTTTCGTCCAGCTTCTTGAGAACCTACCTACCTGGATATGTCGCAAAGCCTGTAATTGCGGGCTGCTTATTCCTGCACGCTCCGGCAACCTTTTCCCGGCAGCCTATACTTGGCGACTACAAGAAGTGATTCGGGAGCTTGACGATGTTTGCTCTCATGCACAGCACCCGCCTTGAATCCCTGCACCTGAGCGTTGACCCGGTGACCGGGTTGAAGGCGGTCATTGCCATCCACAGCAGTCGCTTGGGGCCGGCCCTGGGTGGCTGTCGCTACCTGGCCTACCCCGACGATGAAAGCGCCGTGGCCGATGCCGCGCGCCTGGCCCAAGGCATGAGTTACAAGGCCGCGCTGGCCGGTCTGCCGGTGGGCGGTGGCAACGCGGTGATCATCCGCCCGGCCCATGTGGAAAGCCGCGCCGCGCTGTTCGAAGCTTTTGGCCGGTGTATCGAGCAGCTCGATGGCCGCTATATCACCGCCATCGACAGCGGCACCTCTGTGGCCGACATGGACTGCATCGCCCAGCACACGCGCTTTGTCACCAGCACCACTGCCGCTGGCGACCCGTCACCCCATGCGGCCATGGGCGTATTCGCCGGCATCCGCACCGCCGCCATGGCCCGCCTGGGCAGCGACAACCTGGAAGGCCTGCGTGTGGCAATCCAGGGCCTGGGCAACGTCGGCTACGCCCTGGCCGAACAACTGCACGCCGCTGGCGCCGAATTGCTGGTGAGCGATATCGACCCAGGTAAAGTGCAACTGGCCATGGAGCAACTGGGCGCCCACCCGATTGCCAACGAAGCCTTGCTCAGCACCCCCTGCGACATTCTCGCGCCGTGCGGCCTGGGCGCCGTCCTCAATCGCCAGAGCGTCGCCCAACTGCGCTGCGCCGCCGTGGCCGGCTCCGCCAGCGCGCAACTGACCCACCTGCAAGTGGCCGACCAATTGGAGGCGCGTGGGATCCTCTACGCACCGGACTACGTGATCAACTCCGGCGGCCTGATCTATGTCGCCCTCAAGCACAACGGCGCGGACCTGGCGACCATCACCGCGCACCTGTCCAACATCGGCACCCGCCTGACCGAAATCTTCGGCCACGCCCAGGCCGAAAAACGCTCACCTGCCCGAGTGGCCGATGAGCTGGCCGAACGGCTGCTGTACGCCGAGCCCTTATTAAAAAGGCCCTGAATCAATGATTCAGGGCCTGTTCAATTCGGGCTTTATTCCGCCGCCGGGTTCAGCAACTCGGACAACGCATCCGGCTGGCTCTTGAACGCCTTGGCAAACACATCGCGATTCTTCGCCATGTAGATCCCGGCTTCCTCCACCTGCTGCTCGCTCAGGGACGGCACGGCTTTTTGCAACACTTCTGCGAGCAACTCAGCGAGTTCAAGCATCTTGTCATGACGGTCAGCTTCGGCTTTATCCATGAACAAACGCTCCAGATCTCGGCTGCTGCGGTATACCACTTCGACGGCCATTCACCACCTCACATGCCTTCACGATAGTTGTCTATTGCGACTACTGTATTTATATACAGCTAAAAGGATAAGCCAATCCATGGGGTTTGGGTAGCAGCTTTTTAATGTAGTTGGGAAATGGGGGTTTGCTACAACGGAAATTTCTGACAACTTGCCGGGGTTGCGCTGGATTTGTCCGGTGGCTTACCTTCCTCGGGCGCTGCGTATGCAGCGAGTGGGCTTGGCGGCCCAGCAAGGAAAGCGCAACAACCCTCAATGAGCTTGCAGGCGTTTTTTGCATCTGCACTCTTATGTCATGGCGGGTTGCGCATGGACCCTTCGGGGTGCCGGGTTTCTTCCTTACCGGTCCGCCAACCTTGTGCAATCCGTCACCCAACCTGCTTGGCGGCAGGCGGTGATGGTTTCTCTGCTAAGGAACTACACCATGAAAAAGCATTCCCCCAACCCCCCAGACAACTCAGGCAATGACGCTCGGCTGCAAGCGGCTGCCAATCGGGCCATTGATCACTACTTGCGGTCTGAATCGCTTCAACCTGCTCCGGAGCCCCCCGCGACGCTTTTCAGCGTAACGCCTCGGGCTGACACGCAAACCTTACTGGTCAACGCCAGCGAAACCTTGAATAGCGCCCGTGAAATGGCAAGCACACTGGCTTTTGATCTTGATGGCTCACAGCGCAGCTTGCTGTTGGCAATTCACCAGTTGGTGGAGATGGGTGGTTTACTGGTTGACCGCGCGCTAGAGCAGGTGGCATAGGCCGATCCCAATACACAGGAGCTGGCAAGCCAGCTTGTATGGTTAGACTTGTAGGGGTGGTGGGACTAAAAGCCAGCATCTGACTCTAGCCAGTACAGACCGTGGGAGACTTCGTCCCACCCCTTCACCAAAGCGCCGATAAGGAATGCATCGGCCATGACCGACGATAGAAGCAAGCCAGCGCAACGGTGAAGCCCCGACAAGCCCGTAAACCCTAACCCGGAGCTTTTCTCATGGCAATGACTGTCTCGCAATCAATCATTGGAGTGGATGTCGCTAAAGCCGAAGTAGTTGTTTATCAAAGTGAAACTGCTGAAACAAAGATCGTATCGAACAAGAAAAGCGAGCTGAAGGCATGGCTGAAGTCTTTGCCTGCGGGCAGCGCCATCGCAATTGAAGCCACCAATATCTATCACGTGGATACCGTCAATTTGGCTCATTCGATGGGCCATATCGTTTACGTGATTGATGGATATCGCCTTAGCCATTACCGCAAAGGCACAGGTGGTCGCGCTAAAACAGACTTCAGTGATGCGCAGTTGCTGGCTCGCTACTTGAAGAATGAACAGGCTGATTTACGCGCCTGGAATCCGCCGCCGAAGATTTATACCAAGCTTCAAAGCTTGCTGCGTCGACGCGCAGCGCTGGTGAAAATGCGTGTTGCACTGAATCAGAGCTGGGCGGGCGAGCCATCACTCAAGGCCTCGTCCAAGAGCATTTCAGCGTGTCTTGATAGGCATGAGGGGCTCATTGAGAAAAGGATATTAGATGCTGTTACTGAGGCGGGGCTTTTGCATCAGGTCAAGCGCTGCCAAGCCGTCGAGGGCATTGGTTTTCTGACAGCGGTTGCCCTGGTAATGGCGTTTCAGCGAGGAGAATTTGAAAGTGCTGACGCTTACATCGCGTTCTTGGGAATGGACTTGAGAGTATCCGATTCCGGGCAAATGAGCGGACGCCGCTCATTGAGCAAGAAGGGAGATTCAGAGATACGCAGATTGCTGCATAACGCGGCGTCAGCAGGTATCAGGTCAGAAGCCTGGAAACCTTTATACGAGGGTTATCTGGCCAGGGGCCTGAAAACGACTCAAGCCCTGGTCATCATTGGCCGCAAGCTGGCGCGCATCGCCTTTTCGCTCATGAAAAACCTGAGCGAATACCAGTCAAAAGCGGTTTTGGGGGCTTCCCCAAAACCATAGAATCTCCTACAAAATCGGCATAGGCTTTGAATTTTTATCGAGACTTCTTTTCCCTCAGATATCCCCGCAGATACCCAAGAGCCCGCCGCCAGTTATGACCGCTGGTTCCGTTCCCAGGTGAACGCTGCCCTTGATGATCCAAGCCGTGGCGTCCCTCATGATCACGTCATGGCAGAAATGCGGGCGCTGATTGACGCCAGGGTCGCAAGACATTCAATTGATTGAAGTGCCTCATATCAAGCCGCCATCATCTCACTCTGCAATCCCTGGCCTTTTTTCTGCATGCCTAACTATCGTCACGCCGAACGGGCATTATCCGATCCGCCGTGAGGCACGACGCAGGTATTGGCCGGGTTGGCTATTTTTTAAACAGTGGTGGTGAGCAATGACAGAAATGAAGTGGGCCGACAAAGTGCGCAAAAGCCTGCACGCGAATGCAGATTCCCTGGGCAACCTGGCAGTGGAGGCGTTTCACTATCTGGCGCTTTTTGGTATCGGTGCAATCACCGCCTATGCGGCAATAATGACCTTTATCGACATGTTGCAAAAAGGTGGTATCAGCGTTGATGACATCCTGCTGCTGTTTATCTACCTGGAGTTGGGCGCCATGGTGGGGATCTACTTCAAGACCAACCACATGCCCATCCGCTTCCTGCTCTACGTGGCGATCACGGCGTTGACCCGCCTGCTGATCGGCGACGTGTCCCACCACAATGCCCCGGACCTGGGCATCATTTACTTGTGTGGCGGGATTCTGTTGTTGGCGTTCGCCATCCTGGTGGTGCGTTTTGCTTCGTCGCGCTACCCATCGGTCAAGGAAAAGTCCGAATCCTGAGTCAGAGCCCGGCCGCGATGGGCGGCCGGTTGCTCGGCGGGCGCTGCAGCAGTTTGTGACTGTCGCCGTCGGTCATCACTGCCAAAATCTCCATGGCGCTGTGCCCTTGTTCAATGGCAATGCCGAATTGCACGCTTTGCACCAGGCGTTTGAGGCGTTGCGGGTCGTTGCGCTGTTCGGCGCTGATCATGCGTTTGGCGACCACGCCGCTGTCGTCGGAGAGGGTCAGCATGATGCTGCCGTCCAGGCGCTGGATGCTCAGGTTGACCCGGTATTGGGGGGCGAACGTGTCGGTGATCAGTTGAAAAGGATTGTCCATGGTGCGTTACCGCCTGATAAGAACATGCACTGATTGACGACCGGTATGGCGATTGGTTCGTGTTGCCTAACCACCGGTCGCAAGCTCCGTTTTCCTTCAGTGGGTGTACAGCAAGGGGCGTGCCGTACAGCTATCTTTCTGACGACGAACTGCCCCTGTGGGAGCGGGCTTGCCCGCGATTGCGGTGGATCAGCCAACCATTCAGTGACTGATGCAGCGCTATCGTGGGCAAGCCCGTTCCCGCAGGTTGATCTGTGCAGTGAGCTGTTTCAGGGCACCAGCGAGAAAATGACCGCTGACAGCGCAATCAGCCCCACCAACACCACAAACACATTCGACACCTGGCCCGAATACTGGCGCAGCGATGGCACGCGGCGGATTGCGTACATCGGCATCAGGAACAGCAAGCACGCGATGATCGGCCCGCCGAGGGTTTCGATCATGCCCAGGATGCTTGGGTTGAACGTGGCCACGGCCCAGCAACTGAGGATCATGAACACCGCGGTGCAGCGTTCCAGCCAGCGCGCCGACAAGGTGCGGTTGCGCCCGCGCAGGGTTTTGACGATCAGGCCCTGGAAGCCTTCGCTGGCGCCGATGTAGTGGCCGAGGAAGGATTTGGTGATGGCCACCAGCGCGATCAACGGCGCCGCGTAGGCGATGACCGGGGTCTGGAAGTGGTTGGCCAGGTAGGACAGGATCGAAATGTTCTGCGCCTTGGCGGCGGCAAGATCAGCCGGTGACAGCGCCAGTACGCAACTGAAGCAGAAGAACATCACCGTCAGCACCATCATGCCGTGGGCCGTGGCCAGGATGCCGCTGCTCTTGCGTTCGGCTTGGGCGCCGTACACGCGTTTCTGGTCCACCGCAAAGGCCGAGATGATCGGCGAATGGTTAAACGAAAACACCATCACCGGAATCGCCAGCCACAGGGTCTTGAAGAACACCGGCAGGGGCATGCCCTCACTGGCGGAGGCGAAGAACGCGCCGTTCCAGTTGGGGATCAGGCTCACGGCCAACAGCAGCAAGGCGGCGACGAACGGGTAGACCAACACGCTCATGGCCTTGACGATCACACCCTGGCCGCATCGCACAATGGCCATCAGGCCGAGGATCAGCACCAGAGACAGGATCGCCCGTGGCGGCGCAGTCATGTGCAGTTGGTGTTCCATGAAACTGCCGAGGGTGTTGGTCAGCGCAACGCTGTACACCAGCAGGATCGGGAAGATGGCGAAGAAGTACAGCAGGGTGATCAGCTTGCCGGCACCGACGCCGAAATGTTCTTCCACCACGTCAGTGATGTCGCCGGATTTGCCCGACAGCACAAAGCGCGTCAGCCCACGGTGGGCGAAGAAGGTCATGGGGAAGGCCAGCAGCGCCAGTACGATCAGCGGCCAGAAGCCGCCGACCCCGGCGTTGATCGGCAGAAACAGAGTGCCAGCACCGATGGCGGTACCGTAGAGGCCCAGCATCCAGGTGGTGTCGTGTTTGCTCCAGCCGGTCGTTACGGTTTGCGTGACAGCAGCGGGGTTTTCGGCAGCAGGTGTACGTACATCGGTCATCGTTATTGCCTCATTATTATTTTTGCGCGGGCTCACGTAGGGGGCAGGTAGCAGTGCTCCTCAGCACTCCACCCAGCTGACCGCCAGGCCGCCCCGTGAAGTTTCTTTGTATTTGTCATGCATATCGGCGCCGGTATCGCGCATGGTGCGGATCACCCGGTCGAGGGAAATGAAGTGTTTGCCGTCGCCGCGCAGGGCCATTTGCGTGGCGTTGATGGCTTTGACGGCGGCGATGGCGTTGCGCTCGATGCAGGGCACCTGGACCAGGCCGCCGACGGGGTCGCAGGTCAGGCCGAGGTTGTGCTCCAGGCCGATTTCGGCGGCGTTTTCCAGTTGCTCGGGGGTGGCGCCGAGAATATCCGCCAGGCCCGCAGCGGCCATGGCGCAGGCCGAACCGACTTCGCCCTGGCAGCCGACTTCAGCGCCGGAGATCGAGGCGTTTTTCTTGCACAGGATGCCGACGGCGGCTGCGGCCAGGAAGAAGTTGACTACATCATCGTCGGACGCGTCGGCATTGAACTTCATGTAGTAGTGCAGCACTGCCGGAATGATCCCGGCTGCACCATTGGTCGGTGCGGTGACCATGCGCCCACCGGCGGCGTTTTCTTCGTTGACGGCGAGGGCGAACAGGTTGACCCACTCCATGGCCGACAAGGTCGAGGTGATCACATTCGGTTTGCCGATTTCCAGCAGGCTGCGGTGCAGTTTTGCGGCGCGGCGCGGCACATCCAGGCCGCCGGGCAAGATGCCTTCATCACGCAGGCCTTGCTCGACGCACTCGCGCATTACCGACCAGATATGCAGCAGGCCACTACGGATTTCTTCATCGCTACGCCAGGCGCGTTCGTTGGCCATCATCAATTCAGAGACACGCAGGCCATGCTTGTTGCACAGGGCCAGCAGTTCGACGGCGCTGGAAAAGTCGTAGGGCAGTTCTACATCGCTGGTGGGAGCAATACCCGACTCGGCCTCGGCCGCCTCGATGATGAAACCGCCGCCCACCGAGTAGTAGGTCTGTTCGCTCAACAGGCCGTCTGCCCCGTAGGCATGCAGGGACATGGCGTTGGGGTGGTAGGGCAGGCTTTCTTCCAGCAACAGGAGATCGTGCTGCCAGTTGAAGGCAATTTCTTTTTGGCCTGCAAGCATTAACCTGGAGGATTCGCGCAACTGTTGGATACGCGGCCCGATCGAGGTGGGGTCAACCCGATCTGGCCATTCGCCCATCAACCCCATCACACACGCGCGATCGGTGGCGTGGCCCACGCCGGTGGCAGACAGCGAGCCGTACAGGCGCACTTCCACGCGTTGGGTGTGCTCCAGCAATTGTTGGTCGGTGAGGGACTGGGCGAAGGTTGCCGCAGCCCGCATAGGGCCCACGGTATGGGAGCTGGATGGGCCGATGCCCACCTTGAATAGATCAAAAACGCTGATAGCCATGCTAAAGCCTTACAAGCTATGGAGTAGGAAATCGCTGCCATGTTTTGTAGGACAAGCGGAAGAGGCGCGATACTGAGCCTCTAGATCGGCACTGACCAACGAATTATCCTAAGACACCCTTTAGCAGGACTAAACTCTATGGCTCGCCCCCTGCATGCCCAGACCTATGTCTGGTTGCACGTATTTGCCTGCGCTGCACGGCATTTATCCTTTACCCGTTGCGCCGAAGAACTGCACATCACCCCTGGGGCAGTCAGCCAGCAGATTCGCCAACTGGAGGAGCGTCTGGGCTTTCGCCTGTTCCATCGCCGGGCGCGTGGCGTGGAGTTGAGTGCCGAAGGGCAGCGGCTGGCGACCACGGTAAGCGAGGCCTACGGCAGCATTGATGCCGAGTTGCAGCGCCTGGATGCGGGGATGATCAGCGGCACCCTGCGGCTGCGCTCGATTCCGTCCTTTCTGGGCAAATGGTTGACGCCGCGTTTGCCGCGTCTGCAGCAGCGTTTCCCGGATATCCAGTTACGGTTGGTGGCCGAGGACAGCAGCATTGCCCTGCACGAAGGCGACTTTGACCTGGCCATCGACCTCAACGACGGCAGTTATCCCGGTTTGTTATCCACAGCCTTGCTCGACGAGCAGATATTCCCGGTGTGCGCGCCAAGCCTGTTGCGCGGGCGGCCGCCGCTGCACGGTCCGGCCGACCTGGCCCACTTCCCGCTGTTGCACGACATCACGGCCTGGCGTGGGAGTTATGAATACGCCGAGTGGGAGTTTTACCTGAATGCGATCGGCTATCCCGACGCCGACGTGCGACGTGGGCACACCTTTAACCGCAACCACCTGACCATCGAGGCGGCGATTGCCGGCATGGGCGTGGCGATTGCCCGGCGCACCCTGCTCAATGACGAATTGGAGCGCGGCACCCTGATAGTGCCATTCGGCCTTGCGGTACCGAATCACAAGCGCTACGTGCTGCTGTATGCGCCAGGCGCACTGAACCATCCCGGCGTGCGTGCGGTGCATGATTGGCTGGTGGAAGAGGCGGGGATTTTTCGCGGATTGCACCCCTTGGGAGAGGGGCAATTGTGAGGAATTACGCAGGTAGGTGGGGATACCCAACTCCCGACGATAACAGCGCTTTGGGCGGCTGTCAGGCTTAATTTGTAATGTGGGATTTATCTTTGCATAGGGGTTGAATTGTTCCTTCAGGTGCTCAATTGTGTAGTTAAGAGGTCATGGTTTCACCGCATCGGTGTTGCAGTGGTGATCTCTGGCGAGCTAGCTGAAATAAGGGAAACACTATGCAAATCCAAGTCAACAGCGACAACCATATTGAAAGCAGCATCCGACTGGAGGAGTGGGTACGTACTACCATTGAGAGCACGCTCGAACGTTATGAAGAAGACCTGACCCGCGTCGAGGTCTACCTGCGGGATGAGAACGGCGACAAGCCGGGCCCCCATGATTTGAGTTGCCGCCTGGAAGCGCGGCCAAAGGGCCATCAACCGATTTCGGTCATCCATAAAGCCGACACCCTGGAACAAGCGATCGACGGGGCGGCCACCAAGCTGGATAACGCGCTGGAACATCTGTTCGGCAGACTGCAAGGCAAGCCGCGTGCAGAGAAACGCACGCCCAACAACCAAGTCGATGAAGCCGGGCTTGAAGAGGAATTCCTGGAAAACGAACAGGCTGCGCTTAACAGCTGATTGCTGACTGTTTTTCAACCCCATACAAAACGGGCCTGCAGATGCAGGCCCGTTTTTTTTGTGGCTGATAGGTATCAAATGTCGGAGCTGGCCAGCAGTGTATTCAGGATCTTTGCCGGCCCGTCAGAACGCGACTGAGGTCTGCACATACACGGTGCGCGGTTCTCCCACGTATTTGCCCTTGTTGTTATCGTCAAACGAACGGGTGAAGTACTGGGTGTTGAAGATGTTTTTCACCCCCACCGCCACATTCAGATCCGACAACTGCGGGCCGAAGTCGTATGCCGCGCGGCTGCTGAACAGCATGTAGCCGGGGATGCGCCCATTGCTGCCATCCACGCTTTCGGCCTGGGTGTTGGCGTTATCGGCGAATTGGCTGCTCTGGTAGGTGCTGTCCAGGTTCAACTTCCATTGACCTTCGGTGTAGCCCACGCCCAGGGTACCTTTGTGCTTGGACGAGAAGGGCACGCGGTTGCCTTTGTTCGGGCCGTCTTCGCGGATGGTTGCATCGACATAGGCGTAGCTGGCGTACACATCAAAGCCAGCCAGCGCCGGGCTCAAGCCGTCGAGGGCGTAATTGACGCTGGACTCGATACCCTGGTGCCGCGTTTCGCCCCGGGCGATCACCGAGTCGTTGGTCTGGTTGCTTTCGTACTGGTTGTCGAAGTTGATCAGGAACGCGCCGATTTCTGCGCGCAGCGCGCCATTGTCGTAGCGCGTGCCGACTTCCCAGGTGCGGGCCTTTTCTGGCTTGACCGCACCGCTGCTCACACGGTTGGGCATCTGGCTGTACTGCACGCTGCCGAAGGAACCTTCGGTGTTGGCGTACAGGTTCCAGTCGTCGGTCAGGTGATACAGCACGTTCAACGCCGGCAGGGCGGTGTTGTAGTCACCCTTGTATTTGACGTCGGTCAGGTTGTTGGTCTGCTGGGACTTGATCATCTCGTAGCGGATGCCCGGGGTCACGGTCCATTTGCCGATATCGATCCGGTCGTCGATAAAGAACGCGTTGGCTTCGGTGCCACCCCGGGTGTCGCGGTCGTTGCGGCTGTCGGTGTTGGGCAGTTGCTGGTTGGCGCTGATCGGCGTGCGGTAGCGCAATTCATGCCCGGCCTCGTTGATGTAGCGGTAGCCCACGCCCACCTCGTGGCTGCTCGGGCCGAGGTCGAAGCCTTGGGCCAGGCGGGTTTCCAGGCCGCGTACCCAGTATTCGCGCGGCGACAGCGAAAGGAAGCTGCCCTGGTCCAGATAACCGCTGCGCAAGGTCTTGGTAAAGAAGCTGTTGACGGTGAATTCCCGGCGATCTTCCTGGTAGCGATAGCCTACGTTGAACATCGTACGGCGGCCCCAGAACTTGTCGTAGGGCCGGGTGGATTGATACGGGTCGGCCTTGTAGGCCGCCGTGCTCAAGCCACCGGGCATATCGGCCTGACCCTCGTAGTACTGGGCCATGGCATTGAAGCTGTTGGCTTCGTCCAGCTGGTAGTGGCCCTTGAGGATCAGGTCGTCGATTTGGGTGTCGCTGTGTTCACGCCAGTCACCGCCGCGGGTGCCGGAATACAGCAGCGCGCCGCCCAGGCCATTGTCGGCGGTGCCGCCGGCCAGCAGGTTGCCGGTGGTCTTGAAGCCATCGTGGCTGGAAGACGGGCTGGTCTCGGTCTGCAGGCCGCCCTTGACCATCGGTGCATCGGGAATTGCCCGGGTCACGAAGTTGACCACGCCGCCGACGTTCTGCGGCCCGTAGCGTACCGCGCCACCGCCGCGCACCACGTCCACGGCATCCATGTTGCCCATGCTGATGGGCGCGAACGACAGCTGCGGCTGGCCATACGGCGCGAAAGGCACCGGAATGCCGTCCATCAATACCGTCGAGCGCGACGCCAGGCGCGGGTTGAGCCCGCGAATGCCGAAGTTCAGCGCCATGTCGTGGCTGCCGGTGCCGTTGTTTTCCGGCGCGTTGACCCCGGGAATACGGTTGAGCACGTCACGGGCCTGGGTTGCGCCCTGGCGCTCGAATTCTTCACGACGGATCACATCGCGGGCGCCGGGGTGTTCGAAGACATTGATCTGCGCCGCATCGCCGAGCCAGTCGCCCACCACATTGGAGGTGCCCAGCTCCAGGGGGGCCGGCGCGTTCAGGGGTTGCAGGCTATAGGCATTGTCACCTTCGGCGCGGGCTTGCAGGCCGGTGCCCTTGAGCAACGCGTTCAAACCTTGCTCGGTGGTGTAGTTGCCCTGCAGGCCCTGGCTTTGCGCGCCGGCAGTCACTTCGGAGCCAAACGAAATCAGCACGCCAGCCTCACGCCCAAATTGATTCAATGCCGCTTCCAGAGACGCCGGGGCGATGTGATAAGGCTTGGCCTCGGCCGCCAGGGCGTAAGGCAGGGCGCTGAAACTGAGGCTGGCGCCCAGCAGCAAGTGGCGCAGCGTACGGGCGAGTGGCGTCAGGCGAGTCGGTTGCTGGGGCATGAAGAACGTTCCTCAGAGGTGGGAAACAGGGTGGCTTTCCCTCTCTGTCACGCGAGGTACGGAAAACGGCTCACGGGTGTCGAAAATAATTCAGGCGCGGGCTTCGACGCTGACCCAATAGCGGGTAAACCGCCGCACTTTAACCGGCAGGCTGATTTGCAGCAGGTCGAGGATGCGCTCGCTGTCGTCCAGCGGGTAGCTGCCGGAGATCAGCAGGTTGGCCACCTGCGGATCACACTGCAATTGGCCACGGCGATAACGGCTCAGTTCCTCGAGGAAATCTGCCAGGCGCATGTGCGATGCCACCAGCATGCCGTCGGCCCAGGCACCCGTGTTGGCATCGGTGAGACGCGGGGTATCCCAACCTTTGCGGGTGAGGTTGACCTGGTGGGATTTTTCCAGGGGCAGGGGCAGGCCGTTGTAGGACCTGGGTGCAATCTCCACCTGGCCATCCAGCACCGCGACCTGGGTGTGATCGTTGAACTGACGCACATTCACCTGTGCCGCCTGGGTGCTGACGACGCCCTGGCCGGTGATGATCTGCAACGGGGTGCTGGTGCGCAGCAATATCTCGCCTTCGAGCAGGCGGATCAGGCGCTGTGGGCCATCGAATTGCACATCCACCGCACTGGCAGTATTGAGTTGCAGCTGGCTGCCGTTGGCCAGTTGTACCTTGCGGCGCTGGCCGAGGGGGCTGCGGTAGTCGGCGGTCAGCGGCGGGATCAAGTGCTGCTGGCGCAAGCCCCACGTAGCCGCCGAGCCGACGCCGAGGATCAGCAGCAGTTTCAGGGCCTGGCGCCGGCTGCTGGATTGCGGTGCGTTCAACGCCGCGTGGGCCAGGGGCGAGGGCATGCCGCGCAGGCGTTGGTTGACCCGCTGAATATGCTCCCACGCCCGTTGATGCTCGCTGTGGGCCTCCAGCCAGTGTTGCCATTTGGCCTGTTGGCGCGGGTTGAGCGGGCCTTGCTGCATTTGCATCAGCCATTGCACCGCCTGTTCGGCGACCTGGGTCGAGAAGTGTGTGGTGGGGTTCATAGGGCGAAATAGCAGCGCATGGCCGCTTTGTTCAGATGACGTTTGACGGTGGCGATGGAAATCCCCAGTTCGGCAGCGATTTGCGCGTAGGTCAGGCCATCGAGCTGGGCCAGCAGGAAGGCGCGTTTGACCAGCACGGGCAAACCGTCGAGCAGTTGGTCCAGCTCCATCAGGGTTTGCAGGATGATCGCCCGCGCTTCTTCCGATGGCGCAGCAAGTTCAGGCATTTGCGCCAGGGCGTCGAGGTAGGCGCGCTCCAGGTCCTGGCGGCGGTAGTGGTTGAACAGCACGCGCTTGGCGATGGTGGTGAGGAAGGCGCGGGGCTCGATCAACGTCGGGGTTTCGCGGGCGCTTAACACCCGGATGAACGTGTCCTGGGCCAGGTCGGCGGCGCTGTGCGGGCAGCCGAGCTTGCGTCGCAACCAGCCGGTCAGCCAGTGGTGATGGTCGTGATACAGGACTTCGACGGTATTGGACGGCCGCAACGCGAACACTCCGGCAGCATCTGCATGCTTTAGATAACGAGAATTGTTCGCATTGTAGAGTGGCCAGGTGGCATTCGGCAATTAGCACAGGACCGATAGCCGTTTTAAAGTCGCCACAAGACCCTGTGGGTGTTGGCTTCATCCGTTCTCTTTTGCTTATAAGAATAATTATCATTAAACTCCCGCCCCTGATAAACCAGGTGCCACTGGCATGAAAAGCAAAGCATCACTTCCTGTTTCCTATCGTCTCGGCGTGACGTCGCGGCTGCTGGCGGCTGTGGTCGGTGGCTATGTGCTGGCGTCCCTGGCCAGCGTGTGCCTGACCTTGTGGCTGCCAATCTCCCGCGCCGATGCGGTGGTCAGCGGCATGCTCAGTTCCTTTGTGTTCTACCTGCTGGCAGTGATCTGGTGTTTTGCCTGCCGCAGTGCCGCCCGCGCCTGGTTTGGCGTGCTGGTGCCCTGCGCGATACTGGCCACCCTGGCAGGCCTGGCCTATTGGATGGCGCGCCCATGAAAGAGGGTTTCCGTCAGGCCATGGCCTGGTTGCACACCTGGGCCGGGTTGATTTTCGGCTGGTTGCTGTTCGCGATTTTCCTCACCGGCACCCTGGCTTACTTCAAGGGCGAAATCACCCATTGGATGCAGCCGGAAGTGCCCGCCCATGCGGTGGACGATGCGCGCAGTGTGGCCGTGGCGCAAAGCTATCTGGAACAGCACGCCCCCACGGCGGCGCGTTGGTTTATCGGCCTGCCCAACAGCCGCGACCCCGGTTTGTCGGTGATGTGGCAAGACAAGGTCGACCCTGGCCGGCGCGGCAATTTCATTGAGAAAATGCTCGACCCGGTCTCCGGCGAGCAACTCCAGGCCCGGGAAACCATGGGCGGCGAGTTCTTCTACCGGTTCCACTTCCAGTTGCAGATGCCTCACCCGTGGGGTCGCTGGTTGTCGACCATTGCGGCGATGGTGATGTTCGTCGCGCTGATCACCGGGATCATCACCCACAAGAAAATCTTCAAGGACTTCTTCACCTTCCGCCCGCGCAAGGGCCAGCGCTCCTGGCTCGATGGGCACAACGCGGTGGGCGTGCTGGTGCTGCCGTTCCACCTGATGATCACCTACAGCAGCCTGGTGATCTTCATGACCATGGTCATGCCCGCCAGCATCCTTGCGTCCTATGACGGCGATACCCGCGCCTTCTTCAATGAACTGTTCCCGGCCACCAACAACGCACCGGCCCTCGGCCAGCCGGGCAAGCTGCTGCCCTTGGCGCCGCTGGTAGAACAGGCACGGGCGCAGTGGGACGGTGGGCACGTGGGGCGGCTGGCGGTGAACAACCCCGGCGATGTGAATGCCGCAGTCAATGTCTCCCGCGCCGGTTCTGACCGGGTGGTGCATGATTTCGGCAGCACCGTGTCCTTTAATGGCTCCACCGGCGAACTGCTGCGGGTCAGTGCCGAGCAGTCGCTGCCGATGGCAATCGGTGGCAGTTTCTACGGCCTGCACATGGGGCACTTCGCCGGCCCGCTGCTGCGCTGGTTGTACTTTATCTGCGGCCTGGCGGGCACGGCGATGATTGGCACCGGCCTGGTGATCTGGCTGGGCAAGCGTCAGCTCAAGCATGTAAAGACCGGGGTGATGCCGTTTGAATTGCGCCTGGTGGAAGTGCTGAATATTGCCAGCATGTCCGGGCTGGTCATCGCCATTGCCGCGTTTTTCTGGGCCAATCGCCTGCTGCCTGTGAGCTTCGCCGAACGCTCGGACTGGGAAGTGCAAAGTTTCTTTATCGCTTGGGGCCTGACCCTGCTCCATGCCATGTTGCGCCGTGGCCGCCGTGCCTGGATCGAGCAACTGGGCCTGGGCGCCGTACTGTTTATGGCGGTGCCGCTGCTCAATGTGCTGACCACCTCCGAGCACCTGGGCGTGTCAGTGGCCAAGGGTGATTGGGCCATGGCCGGCTTTGACCTGACCTGCCTGGGCAGCGGCCTGTTCCTGGCCTGGGCTGCCTGGAAAATGCAGCACCGCAGCGCCGCCCAGCCCCGGGCCGAGCGCGCCCGCCCACTGACCCTCAAAAGCGAGGTGCACTGATGTTGCTGGCCTTGTTGCTGTGCTATGCGGGCTTTGTTGCACTGTGCCTGTCCCTGGACCGTCACCATGGCGAGTTGCTGCACAGCAAACCTTCGCCACGACGGCGCCTGGGGTTGCGCGTGGGCGGTTGGTTGTTGCTGGGGCTGTCGATCTGGCCGGCGGTACACATGGCCGGCTGGAGCCGGGGCCTGGTGGACTGGTGCGCGGTGCTGATGCTCAGTGGGCTGTTGCTGGTGCTGCTGTTGCCGTATCGGCCAAGGCTGGCCCTGGTTCTCGCAGGCGTCGGCCTGCTGGTCAGCCCCGTTGCGGCTTTCGCGACCCTCTGAGCCCCTTTTGATGATCACCACGCCGCCCGAGTCCCAGGATCAGCCCCACGCAGAAGCGTCGGGCGGGCGCGCACATTTCCTGCAGGTATTTTTGTCCCAGCGTTCACAGATGGAGGCGTTGGTCAGCCGCCGCGTAGGCTGCCGGGCGACGGCAGCGGACCTGGTACAGGATCTGTTTCTGCGTTTCTGGCGCCGGCCCCTGGTGCAGGTCGAAGAACTCAGCACCTACCTGCTGCGCTGCGCCGGCAATATCGCCATCGACCACCTGCGCAGCGAAAACGCGCGGGTGCGCGGCACTGAAGGCTGGATGCCGGAGCAGCACGACCATCACAGTTCCGAGCCCCAGGCCGCGCTGGAAGCGGGCAACGATCTGCGCCATGTCGAAGCGGCGCTGCGCAGCTTGCCGGAGCGTACGCGGCAGATCTTTTTGCTCAACCGCATCCACGGGCGCAAATACGCAGAAATCGCCAAGGCCATGGGCCTGTCCCAAAGTGCCGTGGAAAAACATATGATGCGCGCCCTCGAGGCCTGCAAAGCCAGCCTTCGGCAAGCCCATCCGCCACGCTCGCCAGGGAAAGCACCGTGAACGTCACCCCGACACCCGCCCAGGAACAGGCCGCCCTGGCCTGGCTCAGCCTGCTGCACGATGCGCCGAGCAGTGGCGACCAGGCTACCTTCAGCCACTGGTTGCGCGCCGACCCGGCCCATGTCGAGGCGTATGCCCAGGCCCAGGTGCTGTGGGAACTGAGCGAAGTCCCGGCGAGCACTCTGGCTGACGAAGACGCGTTGGCCTTGCAGCGTTACCTCAAGGCCATGGACGGTGCGAAAGGCTCCCGCATGCGCCGCTGGTCTGCAGCGCTGGCAGTGGCGGCGTGCCTGGTGCTGATGGTGTCGCTGGGCGCGGGGTGGCAGCCGCAGCGCTGGGTCGATGACCTGGGCGCCGATTACGTCAGTGCGCCGGGTGAAGTCAAAACCGTGACCCTGGCTGATCAAAGCCAAGTCACCCTGGATGCCGACAGCGCGATTGCCGTGGATTTCAGTCACGGTGAGCGGCATATCCAATTGCGTCGCGGTGCCGGTTTCTTCAGCGTGGCCCACACCGGGCAAGCCTTTGTGGTGCACGCCGACAGCGGCGAAGTGCGGGTGCTGGGCACCCAATTTGAAGTGCGCCTGCAACCGGCGGGCGCCCAGGTGACGGTGCTGTCGGGGCGGGTAGGGGTTACGCCGTCGGCCCAGGGTCCTCAGCAAATACTGACGGCCGGCCAGCAAGTGGCCTACGCCGAGGGTGTGGCTGATGAGCGGCATGCGGTGGACAGTGAATCGCGCCTGGGCTGGCGCGATGGCTGGCTCAACTACTACAAGACCCCGCTGGCCGATGTGGTCAAGGACCTGGGCCGTTACTACCCCGGCCGCATCCTGCTGTTCAATGACGAACTCGGCGCCCGCCGGGTCAGCGGCAGCTTTCCGAGCAAAGACCCCGAGGCGGTGCTCAAGGCATTGCAAGCGGTGCTGGGCTTTGAGCAGCACAGTGTGTTGGGGCGGTTGATCGTGGTCCGCTAAAAACCAGCCCCACAGGAATCGTGAACGCCTGAAGAGAAAGTTGATAATTATTCTTATTTGCATTTATGATATGTTATTACATTCATGCAAAGGAGCCACCCTATGAAAGTCCTGTCCTCCCTCAAAGAAGCCAAGAACCGTCATCGCGACTGCCAGATCGTCAAGCGCCGGGGGCGGATCTATGTGATCTGCAAATCCAACCCCCGCTTCAAGGCCCGGCAGGGCGGGGCGAAAAACAAGAATAAAGGCTGATGTTGAAATTATTTTCAATTTCACCTGAGGTAAAACCCCACGCCATCCGTGTAGTGCTTGAAACTGCGATCAATTCGCATTAACAGCGTTTTCTACACGGGTTCTCAAGCATGAAGTCCAGGGCAAAAGCGGCGGTAGGCGGTTCGGTTAAACAGTGGCTGGGAGCCTCCCTTCTGGCCGCTTCAGGCCTGGCATTACAACCCCTGAGCCTGGCGCAAGCGGCGCAGGAGCAGAGCGCAGTCTTCAGCTTTGCGCTGCCGGCCAAGCCGTTGCCCCAGGCCCTGAGCGATTTCAGCCGGGTGACCGGCATCAGCGTGGTCTACACCGACGAAGCCCCCTACACCCTCAACGCCCCGGCCGTCAGTGGGCAGATGAGTGCCGCCCAGGCTCTGCAGCGCCTGCTGGGCAACTCCGGCTTGACCTTCCGCCAGATCGACGCCCGCACCCTGGCCCTGGAACCGCTGCCTAGCGAAGGCGCGGTCAACCTCGGCGCCACCACCATCAGCGGTGTCAACCAGCAGCAAACCACCAGCTACCAGCCACCGCCCACCAGCTCGGTCATGCGCTCCCAGGGCTTGCTGCTGGAAACCCCGCAAACCGTGAACATGGTGCCGGCCCAGGTGATGCGCGACCAGGTGCCGCGCAACCTCGACGATGCCTTGGCCAACATCAGCGGCATCACCCAGACCAACACCTTGGGCAGCACCCAGGATGCGGTGATGCTGCGTGGCTTTGGCGACAACCGCAATGGCTCGGTGATGCGCGATGGCATGCCGGTGGTGCAAGGCCGGGCGCTGAACGAAACCGCCGAGCGCGTCGAAGTGCTCAAGGGCCCGGCGTCGTTGCTGTATGGCATTCAGGACCCGGGCGGGGTGATCAACATTGTCAGCAAGAAACCCGAACTGACCCAATCCACCGCCTTGACCGTGCGTGGCTCGACCTATGGCAGCGGCAAGAACGGCAGCGGCGGCAACCTCGACACCACCGGCCCGTTGGGCGACAGCGGCCTGGCTTACCGCTTGATCGTCGACCATCAGGATGAGGACTACTGGCGCAACTTCGGCACCTATCGCGAAAGCCTGATCGCGCCGTCCCTAGCCTGGTACGGCGACACCACCCAGGTGCTGCTGGCCTACGAGCACCGCGAATTTCTCTCGCCGTTCGACCGTGGCACGGCCATCGACCCCAAGACCAATCACCCGCTTAACATCCCTGCCACGCGCCGCCTGGATGAGCCCTTCAACAATATGGAAGGCCGCTCGGACCTGTATCGCGTCCAAGTCGACCACGACCTGAACGACGACTGGACGGCCCACTTCGGCTACAGCTGGAACCGCGAAACCTACGACGCCAGCCAGGTGCGTGTGACTAAGGTCAATGCCAATGGCACTTTGACGCGCAACATGGACGGCACCCAGGGCGCGTTGACCACCGACCGCTTCACCACTGTGAGCCTTGAAGGCAAGGTGGACGTGGCCGGCATGCGCCATGACCTGGTATTCGGCCTGGATGACGAGTACCGCAAAATCTACCGCGCCGACCTGATCCGCCAGGCCAGCCGCAGCGTGTTCAACTACAACGACCCGGTGTACGGCCGCGAAGTGGCGGGCACCAACGTCAGCGCGCCGGACAGCAACCAGACCGACCTGCTGCGCAGCGATTCGGTGTTTTTCCAGGACGCCATTCACCTCACCGACCAGTGGATCCTGGTCGGCGGTGCGCGCTTCCAGGCATACGACCAATACGCCGGCAAGGGCCGCCCGTTCACGGCCAACACCAACAGCAACGGCCAGAAGTGGGTACCTCGTGCCGGCCTGGTGTATCGCTACACCGATGAGCTGTCGTTCTATGGCAGCTACACCGAATCGTTCAAACCCAACTCCACCATTGCGCCGCTGGACAACAAGATGGTGATCGACGGCAGCATCGCCCCGGAACAGTCCAAATCCTGGGAGCTGGGGGCCAAGCTCGATATGCCGGGGCGTATTACCGCTAACGTGGCCTTGTTTGATATCCAAAAACGCAACGTGCTGGTGTCGATCACCGAGGGCGCGACCTCGATCTACAGCGTCGCCGGCAAGGTGCGCTCCCGTGGCCTGGAAATGGACCTGAGTGGGCAGTTGACCGACCAGTGGAGCCTGATCGGCAGCTATGCCTACACCGATGCCGAGGTCACCGAACACCCGACCTTCAAAGGCAAGGGCCTGCAGAACGTGGCGAAAAATTCCGGCTCTGTTTCAGCCGTATATGACTTCGGCACCATCGTCGGCGGCGATCAACTGCGTGTCGGTGCCGGTGCGCGTTACGTGGGCGAGCGGGCTGGCGATGCCCTCAACAGCTTCGACCTGCCGGGCTACACCGTGGCCGATGCGTTTGCCACCTATGACACCAAGGTTGACGGGCAGAAGGTCAAGTTCCAGCTCAATGTGAAGAACCTGTTTGACCGTACCTACTACACCTCGGCCGTCAGCCGCTTGTTTGTGTCCATGGGCGATGCGCGCCAGGTGTCGTTGTCCAGCACCCTGGAGTTCTGACCGTCGGCGATGACGCTGGCGGCCTGAGCTGCTAGCGTTGCGCTCTTTGATGATTGCCGGGACGGTTTGATGCAGTTGGGACGATGGATACACACCAGCGCCATGCTGGTGGGCGTGAGCCTGTTATTGGGTGGCTGTGCCACGCCTTCGAAAACCGGCGAACAGGCGCTGGACCAATTGCTGGCTGATCCTGCCTTGGCGGGTGCCAGTGTTTCGCTGATGGTGCGTGATGCTCGCAGCGGCAACACGCTGTACCAGCACAACCCACGCACGCGGCTGGTGCCGGCCTCCAGCCTGAAACTGCTGACCACTGCGGCGGCCATGGATGTACTGGGCCCGCAGTATCGGTTTTCTACGCAGTTGCTGAGCAATGGCAGCCAACAGGGCACGCGCCTGCTGGGCAACCTGTACCTGCGGGGGCTGGGTGACCCGACGATCCAGTGGGCGGATTACCAGGCGCTGGCGGCGAGCCTCGCCGCCCAGGGCATCCGGCAGGTCCAGGGCGATATGGTGTTCGATGACAGCTGGTTCGACGCCGAGCGCTTGGGTGTGGATTGGGCCCATGACGACGAAGACAAGTATTACGGCGCGCAGATTTCCGCGCTGACCGTGTCACCCAATGCTGATTTTGATGCGGGCACCTTGATCGTCACGGCCAAGGCGCCCACAACGGTCGGCCAGTTGGTGAGTGTCACCCTGAGTCCGCCCACCGACTATGTACAGCTCAGCAACCTGGCCGTCAGCGGCCCAGGCAATAGCTATGGGCTCAATCGCCAGCATGGCAGCAACCTGCTGCGCCTGAGCGGCGCGTTACCGCCGGGCAAGCAAAGCCGCCAATGGGTCAGCGTGTGGGAGCCGACGCAACTGGTGGCCAATCTGTTTGCCCAGGCCTTGGCGGAGCAGGGGATCAGCGTGCAGGGGCGGCGGGTGATCGGTGGTGTGAGTCCGGCGACCGCCACTGTCCTGGCAACACACCAGTCGGCACCGTTGCAGGAGCTGATCAGGCCCTTGCTCAAACTGTCCAATAACAGCATGGCCGAAGCGCTGCTCAAGGCCATGGGGCGCCAGCAGGCGAGTGCCGGCACGGCGGCGGCCGGGGTTGCGGCGGTGGCCGACTTTATCAAGCGCCAGGGCCTGGACCCGGCAACATTAAGCCAGGTGGATGGCTCGGGTTTGTCGCGACGTAATCTGGTGTCGGCGCAGAACTTCACCGACCTGTTGCTGGCCATTAACAAGCAGCCGTGGTTCAACGCCTGGTACGACGCACTGCCCATCGCCGGCAACCCGGACCGGCTGGACGGCGGCAGCCTGCGTTACCGCCTGCGCGGGACAGCGGCGCAAAACAACCTGCAGGCCAAGACGGGGTCGATGGGTGGGGTGTCTTCGTTGACGGGCTACATCACCGATGCGGGTGGGCGGCGGTTGGTGTTTTCGATGCTGACCAACAACTATGTGGTCCAGGGGAGCCGGATCAAGGCGCTGGAAGATCGACTGGCCGTGGTCCTGGCACAAAGCCTCGATTGAAACCCACACACATTGGTTTTGTGTAAGGCCTCTAGGGCTGGAACGCCTGCCGGTATTCCCCCGGTGTCGCTCCCATTGCCTGGCGAAACCGGTTGGTAAAGTGGCTGGCGCTGGAAAACCCACACGCCAGGGCAATCTCCCCCAGCGGCAGTGAGCCGCTGCGCAACAGGGCCTGGGCCCGCGACAGGCGGCGGGCCAGTACATATTGATGGGGCGGCAGGCCAAAGCTTGCGCGAAACATCCGCGCGAAGTGGTATTCCGACAAGGCGCACAGCCCCGCCAGTTGCCCCAGGCTGATCGGTTCGGCCAGTTGCTGGTCGATGTACTCCACCAACTGCCGGCGCTGGTGCGCCGCCAGGCCGCCCTTGAGCCGCAATCCTTCACGCAGGCCGACCTGGCTGAGCAGGGTATGGTTGAGCATTTCAAAGGCCAGGCTGCTGGTCAGCAAGCGTTCTGCCGGTTCCTGCCAATTGAGGCGGATCAGTTGATGAAAACGCCGCGCTTGCTGTTCGTCTTCCAGAAAGGTGCTTTCGCGCAGTTGCAAGGCGCGGGGTTCACGGTCCAGCAAGGTGACGCAACCCAGGGCAAATTGCTCGGGGCTGAAGTACACATGGGCCAGGCGGATTTCACCATTGATCACCCAGGCCGACTGATGCTCGGCGGGCAGGATGCACAGCTTGTCGGGGCCGCCCTTGGTGCCGGGCTGGTTGCGCCGGAAAGTGCCGGTGCCGCCGGCCACATAGCAAGACAAGGTGTGATGGCTGGGCGCCTGGTAATCCTGGGCGTCGTGGTGGTTGCTCCACAAAGCTGCAGACAAGCCGTCCCCAAGCTCGGCAGACAGCTCCAGGCGAGCGTTGGGCGAGCTGTTCAGGGCTTTGAAGACTTGCAGGTTTTCCAGTGCAGACATGGGGCTCTCTCCGACGCCTTGCATCCTACTCCCGGCGGCTGGCGCTGTGATCCCTCGGCCCGACAAAAGCGCAAGAATCTGCAAGTGCCCAGCAGCAAGGCGGGGTGAAACTGTGGCTCAACCACCGGAGTGCGCCATGAACCTATCCCTGTATTTACTGACCGTGCTGATCTGGGGCACCACCTGGATTGCCCTCAAGTGGCAATTGGGCGTGGTGGAAATTCCGGTCTCGATCGTCTATCGCTTCGGCCTGGCGGCACTGGTGCTGTTTGGGCTGCTGTTGCTCAGCCGCAAATTGCAGGTGATGAACCGTCGGGGTCACCTGATCTGCCTGGCCCAGGGCTTGTGCCTGTTTTGTGTGAACTTCATGTGCTTCCTCACGGCCAGCCAGTGGATCCCCAGTGGCCTGGTGGCCGTGGTGTTCTCCACCGCGACACTGTGGAATGCGTTGAATGCGCGGGTGTTCTTTGGCCAGAAAGTTGCGCGCAATGTATTGCTGGGCGGCGGCCTTGGGTTGCTGGGGCTGGGGCTGCTGTTCTGGCCGGAACTGGTCGGGCATACCGCCAGCCCCGAAACACTGTTGGGCCTGGGCCTGGGCCTGGCGCTGCTGGGCACCCTGTGTTTCTCGGCAGGCAATATGCTGTCGAGCCTGCAACAGAAAGCCGGGCTCAGGCCGTTGACCACCAACGCCTGGGGCATGGCCTATGGCGCGTCGATGCTGGCGCTGTACTGCGTGGTCCAGGGCATTCCGTTTGAGATGGAGTGGAACACCCGCTATATCGGCTCGCTGCTGTACCTGGTGATCCCCGGTTCGGTGATTGGCTTTACCGCGTACCTGACCCTGGTCGGCCGCATGGGCCCGGAGCGGGCGGCGTATTGCACGGTGCTGTTCCCGGTGGTGGCATTGAACGTTTCGGCGCTGTTCGAGGGCTACCAATGGAGCGCCCCGGCGCTGGCCGGGTTGGTATTGGTGATGCTGGGGAATGTGCTGGTGTTTCGTAAGCCCAGGGCGGTTGCGCCTGTGAGCCCGCTTTTGCAACCGAAGCAAACCTAATGTGCAAGAAGATCTAATGTGGGAGCAGGCAGGCCAGCTCCCACAGTGTGATCCGCGTTACTTCAGGCCCAGGCGCTTGGCCATGCGCCCCAGGTTGGCGCGGTCCAGGCCCAGTTCGCGGGCGGCGCTGGCCCAGTTGTGCTGGTGGCGCTCCAGGCAGGCGCTGATCACTTGCCTTTGGTAGTGCTCGGTGGCCTGGCGCAGATCGCCAGTCACCACGGGGATTTCGCCAGGCTCTTCTATCAAGGGCGCAGAGTCATTGGGCAAGTCCAGGTCCTTGGCACTGAGGCTGAGGATCTTCGGTCGCTCGCGACAATTGCCCAGGGCCTTCAATGCGCTGCGGCCGATCAGGTGTTCCAGCTCGCGCACATTCCCGGGCCACCCATAAGCCAATAATGCCGCCTGGGCATCGCTGGTCAGGCGCAGGCTGCCCAGGCCCATGCGTGAACGGTTCTGTTCAAGGAAAAATCCGGCCAGCAACAACACGTCGCGCCCGCGTTCACGCAGGGCCGGCACTTGCAGGGGGTACACGCTCAAGCGGTGATAGAAGTCGGCGCGGTAGCGGCCGTTGCGCACCTCGGCGGCCAGGTCGCGGTTAGTGGCGGCGATCAGGCGCACGTCCACTTGATGCTCCTTATCCGAACCCAGCCGCTGCAACTGCCCGCTTTGCAGGACGCGTAACAGCTTGGCCTGGACCGTCAGTGACAACTCTCCCACTTCGTCGAGGAACAGGGTGCCACCGTTGGCCAATTCAAACTTGCCCCGACGCTCGTTCAGCGCGCCGGTAAACGCGCCGCGCACGTGGCCGAACAGCTCGCTTTCCACCAGGGTTTCCGGGAGGGCGGCGCAGTTGAGGCTGATCAGCGGCTTCTCCGCGCGGGGCGAGGCAGCGTGGATGGCCTGGGCCACCAGCTCCTTGCCGACCCCGGTTTCACCGGTAATCAACACGGTCAGGTCGCTGCCGCCCACCAGTTTGATTTCTTCCACCAGGCGCTTGTGGGTCTTGCTCTGGCCGATCATTTCCTTGTGCTGCTGGCCGCTGGCCTGGCGATAGATTTCCGCACGCTGGTGTTCGTCTTCGGCGCGCAGGGCCAGGTGCTCCATGCGTTCGGCCACATTGACCGTGGCGGCGGCGAGGCTGGCGAAGGCCTGCAAGGCGTCCAGTTCGACCCGGTCAAACCGCTCGGTGTCCAGGGCATCCAGGGTCAGCAGGCCCCAGGGATGGTCGTCGACAAACAGCGGGCAGCCCATGCAGTCGTGGACCTCCAGATGCCCGTGCAAGCCATCGACCAGGCCGTCGTAGGGGTCGGGCAGTTCGCTGTCACTGTCAAAGCGGGTCGGGCCGGGGCTGCTCAGCAGCACGGCAAAGCGCGGGTGTTCGCTGATCTTGAAGCGCCGGCCCAGGGTATCCGGGCTCAGGCCGTCCACGGCCAGGGGTACCAGCCATTCGCCGTCCAGGCGCAACAGCGCGGCGGCATCGCAGGGCAGCAGGGTGCGCATGGCTTGCAGCAGGCGTCGGTAACGCTCGCCTTCCGGCAGTTCACGGGACAGGTCAGCCACCAGTGGCAGCAGGGTGGTGAGCAGGGAATGTGCAGTCATAATGACTCCTTGTAGTCCTAATGACTATAAGGTGTAGGAAGTCATATTGACTATGTTTAATTTAAGTTGTTGATAAATAATGGTTTGTTAGTTGGCATGAATACTGATTGCTACAGGGTAATCATTCAGAAGCCTTAAAGGCTCAGGAGTCTCCCCATGCTTAGCGTTCAAGACCGTGCCATCATCAAGTCCACTGTGCCGCTGCTCGAAAGCGGTGGCGAAGCCCTGATCACCCACTTCTACCGCATGATGCTCTCCGAGTACCCCGAAGTGCGCCCGCTGTTCAATCAGGCCCACCAGGCCAGCGGCGACCAGCCCCGCGCCCTGGCCAATGGCGTGCTGATGTACGCCCGGCATATCGACCAACTGGATCAGTTGGGCGACCTGGTGGCCAAGATCATCAACAAGCACGTGGCCCTGCAAATCCTCCCGGAGCACTACCCGATTGTCGGCAACTGCCTGCTGCGGGCGATTTCCGAGGTGCTGGGTGACGAAATCGCCACCCTAGAAGTGATGAGCGCGTGGGGCGCGGCTTATGGTCAGTTGGCCGACATTCTGATCGGCGCAGAAAGCGCCATCTACGACGAAAAAGCCCAGGCCGTTGGCGGCTGGCGCGGGGCGCGTGCGTTTCTGCTGGTCAAGCGTGTGGAGGAGAGCAGTGAAATCGTCTCCCTGTACTTTGCCCCGGTGGACAATGGCCCGATCCTCGCCGCCGAGCCCGGCCAATACATCGGCCTGAAGCTGATCCTCGATGGCGAAGAAGTGCGCCGCAACTATTCATTGTCGGCGCGCACCGATGCGGGCCTGTACCGCATCAGCGTCAAGCGTGAAGCGGGCGGGCGCGTGTCCAATTACCTGCATGACCAGATGCACGTGGGCGCGACCATCGACCTGTTCCCGCCATCGGGGGAGTTCACCCTGGTGCCCAGCGACAAACCCCTGGTGCTGATCAGCGGCGGGGTGGGCATCACCCCGACCTTGCCGATGCTGGAAGCGGCCCTGGCCACCGAGCGCCCGGTGCATTTTATCCACTGCGCACGCAATGGCGGCGTGCATGCGTTCCGCGATTGGGTCGATGCCCTGGCTGCGCGCCATCCGCAACTGCAGCGCTTTTACTGCTATGCCGAAGACGACGGCATCAGCCCGGCGGCGGACAACCTCGGGCTGCTGACCCAGGAGCAACTGGCGGCGTGGTTGCCCGAAGAGCGTGATGTGGATGCCTACTTCCTGGGGCCGAAGGGTTTTATGAGCGCGATCAAGCGTCACCTCAAGGCGCTCGGTGTACCTGAGAAGCAGAGCCGGTATGAGTTCTTCGGGCCGGCGGCGGCGCTGGAATAAGCGGCCGCTCTTCAACACCGTATTGGCCTCTTCGCGAGCAAGCCCGCTCCCACATTTGATCTGTGAATACATTCAAATGTGGGAGCGGGCTTGCTCGCGAAGAGGCCCGAAAGACCACCACATTAATGTGTCGTTAACCCGCCTGCGCCTAAGATTGCGACGCCTACTGCTAAATTTTCACCACCTGTGTGTAAACTTGCGGCCATTGGCACACCCATCATTAGGCAAAGGGAAACGGGGATGATTGACGAAATGCGGTTGGGCCGTGAGCGGCGCTTCCTGGTGTTGCTGGGCATCATCTGCCTGGCGCTGATCGGTGGCGCGCTTTATATGCAGATAGTGCTGGGCGAAGCGCCATGCCCTTTGTGCATCTTGCAACGCTATGCCTTGTTGCTGATTGCGCTCTTTGCCTTTATTGGCGCGGCCATGCGCACCCAGCGCAGTGTCACGGTCTTTGAAGTGCTGGTCGTGCTCAGCGCCCTCGGTGGTGTCGCTGCCGCCGGGCACCATGTGTATACCCAGTTCTATCCGACCATCAGTTGTGGCGTCGATGTGCTGCAGCCGATTGTCGATGACCTGCCCCTGGCGAAGATCTTCCCCCTGGGCTTCCAGGTCGATGGTTTCTGCAGTACCCCGTACCCGCCGGTCCTGGGCTTGTCCCTGGCCCAGTGGGCGCTGGTGGCGTTTGTGTTGACGGTGATCCTGGTGCCCCTGGGCATTTACCGTAATCGCAAGCACAACGCTTAACTCGTCCTACAAAGCGCCCCTGTCCTGCTGATGCAGGCAGGGGCGTTTTTGTGTGTGGGCATTTTGTGAAGGGGTCATGACGCTGGACAAGATTGGCTGCGCGCAACGTGCGACACGTTGTCACACTGAGGGCGCCGCAGGACATTTCATACCCCATGGCACAGCGCTTAATCGACCATGGGTTGGGCGCTTTTGCCTGTCACTTTCCACCCTGGCCGACCCCGCGCGCGGCGTGCTCTACAGAACATCCGATGATGGGCGAATGCCTTGTTTTTAGCGGGCTTGCCTGGGGTTTGGCGACCCTGGAAGAGGTCTCTGGGTGCGACAGAATGGGCAATAACACGGCTTTTTTTGGGGTTTTTGTTGAGAATCAAACGCGATACGATCCCGAACCTTTGCAACAATGGCGCAGGATTATTGCTGGAAACGATAAAAATTATTTCTTTATAGGTCATGGTTTATACATCGCCAGCTAACTACAATCGCCCGCACTGAGTGTCCGGTGCTGCTCAACCCTGAGCAAATAGGGCGGTCGAGAGGCGGAAACAATGCTTCATGCGACCCCAGGTGCCGGCAGCCTTTCAACTATCCGCACCAAATGGAATTGGTCTGTAACAAGGCCTTTGACCAACGAAATCGAATAAGAATTCACCGCCAGACCTGGACGTGTCGATCAGCGCATGAAGCGCCGGGCAGGCCCTTATTCAATCGAAGAGAAATGCCAACCCTTGGCAGGGTGAAGTGTTGGCGATCAAAACCCAACTGCATTGCGCAAGCTGCTTTAGAGGTCGTGAGATGAGTAAAAACAGGTACACCCGATTACTAGGCATAGTGCCGCTTTTCGGCATGTTATTGCTGGGAGGCTGCAACTGGACGCTGCTCGACCCTGTGGGTCAGGTCGGCGTAGAGCAACGTAACCTGATCATCACGGCCACCTTGCTGATGCTGTTGGTCGTGGTGCCGGTGATCGTGATGACCTTCGCGTTCGCCTGGAAATACCGCGCGTCCAACACCAAGGCGACCTACGCGCCGAAGTGGTCGCACTCCACCAAGATTGAAATCGCGGTGTGGCTGGTACCTGTACTGATCATTATCGCCCTGGGTTACATCACCTATAAGTCGACCCACGAGCTGGACCCTTACCGTCCGCTGGAATCCGACGTGCCGCCAATCACTATCGAAGTGGTCGCGCTGGACTGGAAGTGGCTGTTCATCTATCCCGAGCAAGGGATCGCCACCGTCAACAAGATCGTGTTCCCGGCCAACACCCCGATCAACTTCAAAGTGACCTCGGATGCGGTGATGAACTCGTTCTTCATCCCGGGCCTGGGTGGTCAGATCTACGCGATGGCGGGCATGCAGACCAAGCTGCACCTGATTGCCAACCAGAACGCCGAGCTCGACGGTATCTCCGCCAACTACAGTGGCGCGGGCTTTACCGGCATGAAATTCAAAGCAATCGCCACCACCCAGGAAGACTTCAACGCCTGGGTACAAGAAGCCAAGAGCTCACCAAAACAGCTTGAAAAAGCTGAATACGAAGCCCTTGCCAAGCCAAGCCAGAACAACCCTGTAGAGCTGTACTCCTCGTACACGCCGGACCTGTTTCAGAAAATCATCGACAAGTATGAAGGGATGAAACCAGGCAAGCCGGTCAAGCACGAGAAGAAAGAAGTGGCTGCTGTGGAAGGGACGGACGCAAATTCGCATTCAGCTGCCGGGGCAGAGGAGTAAACGATGTTTGGTAAATTAAGTTGGGAAGCGGTCCCATTCCACGAGCCGATCGTGATGGTGACCATCGCCATGATCGCGCTGGGTGGTCTGGCACTGTTTGCGGCAATCACCTACTTCAAGAAGTGGACCTACCTGTGGACCGAGTGGCTGACGTCGGTCGACCACAAGAAAATCGGCGTGATGTACATCATCGTCGCCATGGTCATGCTGCTGCGTGGTTTTGCCGACGCCATCATGATGCGTACCCAGTTGGCCATGGCCACCGAGGGTTCGCCTGGCTACCTGCCGCCTGAACACTATGACCAGATCTTCACCGCCCACGGTGTGATCATGATCATCTTCATGGCGATGCCTTTCTTCACCGGCCTGATGAACCTGGCAGTGCCGCTGCAGATCGGTGCGCGTGACGTTGCGTTCCCGTTCCTCAACTCCCTGAGCTTCTGGCTGCTGGTTTCCGGCGTGGTGCTGATCAACCTGTCCCTGGGCGTCGGCGAATTCGCCAAGACCGGTTGGGTTGCCTATCCGCCGTTGTCGGGGCTGCAATACAGTCCGGGCGTGGGGATGGATTACTACATCTGGGCGCTACAGCTATCCGGGTTAGGTACGACGCTGACGGGGGTCAACTTCCTGGCCACCGTGCTGAAAATGCGTACCCCAGGCATGAAACTGATGGACATGCCGATCTTCACCTGGACCTGCACCTGGGCCAACGTTCTGATCGTGGCTTCGTTCCCGATCCTGACCGCTACCCTGGCACTGTTGACGCTTGACCGTTACATGGATTTCCACATTTTCACCAATGAACTTGGTGGCAATCCAATGATGTACGTGAACCTGTTCTGGGCATGGGGTCACCCTGAGGTGTACATCCTGATCCTGCCAGCGTTCGGTATCTTCTCCGAAGTGATCTCGACCTTTACCGGCAAGCGCCTGTTCGGTCACCACTCGATGGTCTACGCCTCGGGCGCGATCTCCGTACTGGGCTTCATGGTCTGGCTGCACCACTTCTTCACCATGGGTTCGGGGGCCAGCGTCAACGCCTTCTTCGGCCTGGCGACGATGCTGATTTCGATCCCTACGGGGGTGAAGCTATTCAACTGGCTGTTCACCATCTACCACGGCCGCCTGCGCTTCACCAGCCAGGTTCTGTGGACCCTGGGCTTCATGGTGACGTTCGCCATCGGCGGCATGACCGGCGTACTGCTGGCCATCCCGGGTGCTGACTTCGTGCTGCACAACAGCCTGTTCGTGATCGCGCACTTCCACAACGTGATCATCGGTGGTGCGGTATTCGGCTACATCGCTGGTTTCAGCTTCTACTTCCCGAAAGCGTTCGGCTTCAAGCTGCACGAAGGCTGGGGCAAGGCTGCGTTCTGGTTCTGGATCACCGGCTTCTTCGTCGCGTTCATGCCGCTCTATGCACTGGGCTTCATGGGCATGACCCGTCGTCTGAACGCCACTACCAACCCTGAGTGGGTGCCGTACCTGTACGTCGCCATGTTCGGTGCGGTGATGATCGCTGTCGGCATCGCCTGCCAGCTGATCCAGCTGTACGTGAGTATCCGTGACCGCAAGCAAAACGCCTGCGACTCCGGCGACCCATGGAATGCACACACCCTGGAATGGTCGACCTCGTCGCCACCGCCGTTCTACAACTTCGCTGTACTGCCGAAGGCCGAGACCATCGACCCGTTCACCGAAGCCAAGGAAAACGGTACTGCGTACCAGCGACCTGTGCGCTACGAACCGATCCACATGCCGAACAACACCGCCACTGGCGTGGTGATGGGCGCGCTGTTGACGGTCTTCGGTTTCGCGATGATCTGGCACATCTGGTGGCTGGCCATCGCTAGCCTGGCTGGCACCGTGATCTACTTCGTGATCCACGCGGCGCGTGATGATCAAGGCTACATGGTGCCGGTCGACGTGATCGAGCGCATCGAAGCCGAGCAGCACGCTCGCCTGGTAGCCGAGAAGAAGATTCCGGCCAACCGTGTTGAAACCTCGTTGGAACAGGCTTAAACCATGTCGAACTTAGTGACCAATGCTGGACACGCCCATGTCGATGACCATGGGCACGATGACCATCACCACGACTCGGGCGAGATGACCGTATACGGTTTCTGGCTCTACCTGATGACCGACTGCATCCTGTTTGCGTCGATCTTCGCGGTGTACGCGGTACTGGTAAACAACGTAGCGGGTGGCCCGTCGGGCCACGACATCTTCGAACTGAATTACGTGCTGGGCGAAACCGCCTTGCTGCTGTTCAGTTCGATCACCTACGGCTTCGCCATGCTGGCGTTCTTCCGTGGCAACAAGGCAGGCGTGCTCAAGTGGCTGGGCCTGACCTTCCTGCTCGGCCTTGGCTTTATCGCCATGGAGATCAACGAGTTCCACCTGCTGATCTCCGAAGGCTACGGCCCTAGCCGCAGCGGCTTCCTGTCGGCGTTCTTCACCCTGGTCGGTACCCACGGTCTGCACGTAACCGCCGGTCTGATCTGGATGGCGATCATGATGTACCAGGTCAACAAGCATGGCCTGACGTCGACCAACAAGACCCGCCTGAGCTGCCTGAGCCTGTTCTGGCACTTCCTGGACGTGGTCTGGATCTGCGTCTTCACCGTTGTCTACTTGATGGGGACTCTGTAATGGCTAATGCACACTCCCATGACAGCCATGATGCGAGCCACGGCAGCGTAAAGTCTTACGCTATCGGCTTCATCCTGTCGGTGATCCTGACGATCATCCCGTTCGGCCTGGTGATGTACCCAACCTTGCCGAAGGCCACGACACTGGCCATCGTGCTGTTGTTCGCGGTGATCCAGGTGGTTGTCCACCTGTATTACTTCCTGCACCTGGATCGCTCCCAGGCCCAGCGCAACAACGTGATTGCGTTTGTGTTCACGGCCATTGTGATCCTGCTGCTGGTTGGCCTGTCGTTGTGGATCATGTTCAGCATCCACACCTACATGATGGCGAAGTGAGGTAAGACCCGATGTCGCTTAAGCACTTTATCCAAATCACCAAACCGGGGATCATTTTCGGTAACGTGCTTTCTGTGGCAGGCGGTTTCTTCCTGGCCTCCAAGGGGCATGTCGATCTGGCCATCTTCCTGGCGGCAATGATCGGCACTTCCCTTGTTGTGGCGTCCGGTTGCGTGTTCAACAACTGCATCGACCGTGACATCGATATCAAGATGGAGCGCACCAAGAATCGCGTGCTGGTCCAGGGCCTTATCTCCCTGAAACTGGCACTGATCTTCGCGACCGTCCTCGGTGTTGCCGGCGTGGCATTGCTGTACACGGTGGCCAATCCGCTGGCGGCGTTGTTTGCCGTGATCGGTTTTGTCATCTACGTCGGCCTCTACAGCCTGTACCTCAAGCGCAAGTCGGTTCACGGCACGCTGGTGGGCAGCCTGTCGGGGGCGATGCCGCCGGTGATTGGTTATGTGGCTGTGACCAATAGCTTCGACATGGCTGCGCTGGTGCTGCTGGTGATGTTCAGCCTGTGGCAGATGCCGCACTCCTACGCCATTGCGATCTTCCGTTTCAACGACTACCTGGCGGCTTCGATTCCGGTATTGCCGGTCAAGCGTGGCATCCAGGTGGCGAAGAAACACATCCTGCTGTACATCCTGGCCTTCCTTGTGGCGACCTTGATGTTGACCTTCAGTGGTTATGCCGGCATGAGCTACCTCGCCGTCGCCGCGGCCATGGGCATGTACTGGTTGTACATGGCCTGGACCGGCTACAAGGCGGTGGATGACACTGTCTGGGCGCGTAAGTTGTTTGTCTTCTCGATCTTCACCATTACGGCTTTGAGCGTGATGATGTCCCTGGATTTCCAGGTGCCGAAAGAGTTGTTGCTGACTTACGCCCACTGAGTTGGGATGTCATGAAAAGCCCCGCCTTTGAGAGAAGAGCGGGGCTTTTTTGTGGGGGGGGGTATGGGTACATATCCATTTCTGCGGTAACGGCGGCTATTGGTTCCGCCCTTACGGCGGCTCACTTTGGAAGAGCGCCAAAGTAAGCAAAGCGCTCTTGCCCCACCACTCGGTGCCTCGCCTAGGCTCGGCATGCCCGCAGTCAGGCATTGCTCCGTGGGCCCGCCGCGATCGGCCATCCCTGGCCGTGTCGCGGCTACCCCGGCATCCATGCCGGGGTGCCCACTGCGCAATACCTGCCTGCGGCCATCGTGGTTTAACGGGGCGCCTAGGATCAAGATCAAAAGCCAGATCAAAAGCAGAGCAACAGCAACAGCAACAGCAAAGCCGGGGTGCGAAGCTGCCTTCCCCTGTGGGAGCTGGCTTGCCTGCGATGGCGGCAGGTCAGTCAATAGATTTATCGACTGATACACCGTGGCCCCCCCAAATTAATGTCGGATGAGGGGCATGCCGAGTCTAGGCGAGGCACCGAGTGGTGGGGCAAGAGCGCTTTGCTTACTTTCGCGCTCTACAAAAGTGAGCCGCTGTAAGGGCGGAACCAATAGCCGCCATTACAAAAAACGGATATGTACTCAATCAAGACCTATTGCTGAGCAATGCTATACCCATCAAACGCCGTCTGCTGTTGCAGCGCCGTCACAATACTCTTGCGCGTCAAAGGCTGCTCGGCACCGGAGTTATCCACAAAGCTTTCACTCTCAAGCTCTGCCTCATCCCCTTCACCCACAAAACTAAAGCCCAAAAACTCCAGCGCCTCGCGGTCAACATTGAGCTTGGAACGCGGCGTGCGCATCGGCAGGGTCACGCTGATCCCGTCCTTGCTGATCACAAATACCTCAACTTCCTTCTTCGCCCGCGCAGCCTTGCCCTTGCCGGCGCTCGGGTTGCTGATGGCCTGGTGGGTCTGGTTCAACACCTTGAGCGCCAGGCCATACACCAGTTCCTGGAACTCGGGGTCGTCCTTGAAGCTGGAAAGGATTCGGCTGATCGAAAACTTGCTGCTCAGGTCTTCCAGGGCTGCGTTGTCGGCGGCTTCGGCGTCTTTGAGCTGCTTGAGCTGGCCCATCAGGTCATAGGCCTGGTCATCGTCAAAGGCATCGTGGGCCTGGCGGATGGCGACGCGCAATTCGCGGATCTGGTCGCTTTCCTTGGAGGTGTGGAATGCGTCCAGCACCATTTCACTGATGTTCTTGGCCGCTGGCACATGCTGTGAAAGATTGATGGCGTTTTCGTATTCAGCTTTGGACTGCAAAGTGACTACGGATTCTTCAGTACGGGAATCTGACATTGAAATTTCACTACTTCTGTAAGCGGGGAGACGGGAAAAACGTCGGGCATTTTCAAGGGCCGGGGTAGCAAGGTCAAGGCGGCACTCTGCCTTCATCGTCATCCGCGCTTACAGTTCCTGCATCTCCTGCAATTGCGCCTCCAGCGTTTCCCGCAGCCCGCTATCCCGTCGGGCGATAAACACCAGTTGCGCCGAGTCCTGCGCGTGCTCGCCGCTGGCCAGGCTGAACTGGCTGCGGTTGCCCACATGTTGCAACCAGAAGGGTTGCTCATTGCCCTGTAAATGCACCAGGCCTTTAAGGCGGAACAAGTCCTTGGGCAGTTGCCCCAGCCAATCGCGCAGGGCTTTGGCCGGCAGGGCCTGGGTGGCTTGCCAGGTCCAGCTTTCGAACAGTTCGTGGTGCGGCGTCGGCACGGGAGTGAAGCCGTTGCGCGGGGTGCGCTCGCCCAGCAGCAGGGCATCGGGGATCTGCGCCTGCACGGTGCTGATCACGCGTGTGCGGGCACCGATAGTTGCGCGCAGGCTTTGCAGTTCGGCGGCGCTGACCAGGTCGGCCTTGTTCAGCAACACCAGGTCGGCACAGGCCACCTGAGCCCGGGACAAGCGTGCGAACTCACCCTCCAGGGCGCCATAGCCGCTGGCGTCCACCAGGGTGATCACCGTATCCAGATGCAGGTGCGCCTTGAGCTGTGGATAACCCAGGGTTTGCACAATGCGTTGCGGGTCGGACACACCGCTGCACTCGATGACGATACGGTCCAGGCGGGGGCGCAGTTGGCTCAGGCTCACCAGCTGCGCCAGCAGGTCCTCTTGCACAGTGCAGCAGATGCAGCCGTTCTGCAGGCTGAACACGGCGTCGGTGACTTCGGCGATGATCGCCGCATCGATGTTCAGCTCGCCGAAGTCATTGACGATCACCGCCATGCGCCCATGTTGCGGCTGCTGGGCGATGCGGTTGAGCAGGGTGGTCTTGCCTGCGCCGAGAAAGCCCGAAACTACCGTGACTGCAATGCTCTCGCTATTCATTCGATCACCGGCGGCAGGCCTTGCCACACGGCTTGCAGCGCCGTGCCTTCAAAGGTGTTGAGGCGGTCGTACACCGGCCGACCATCGACCAGGGTCAGCAGCACCTGGGTCTGGTGGATGTAGTTGCGCGCCGGCTGGGCGAACAGGTCACGGTCGATCACGATCAGGTCGGCGCACTTGCCCACCTCCAGGCTGCCGGTGGAGTGCTCCAGGCCCATGGCGTGGGCGCCGTTGAGGGTCGCCACTTGCAGTGCCTGTTCCAGGGTGATCGGCTCGCCGAAGCAGTCCGGTTCCTGGTTCCAGGGGTTCTGCCGGGTGACCATGGTTTCCAGGGCCAGCCACGGGTCAATCGAGGCCACCGGCCAGTCGGTGCCCATTACCGCCAGGCCGCCTTCGGCCAGCACGCCTTTGAAGTCGTAGATGCGCTTGAGGCGCTCGGCGCCATAACCGGAGCGGGCGCCGCTGGCAAACGGCGTCGGGTACCAGGCCGCCGGGGAGAATTCGGCGATCACATTCAGCGCCTTGAAGCGCTTGAGGTTGCCCGGATGCAGCAAGGTGCTGTGGGCGCATTGGTGACGAATGCCGCTGTCACCGTTGACCCGCCGCGCTTCGGCGACCGCATCAAGGAATACATCGGAAGCGCCGTCGCCGGTGCAGTGGGCGATCACCCGCAGGCCACGGCGGTCCATGTCCACCACCATGTCGGTGATATGTTCCGGGGTCAGGTTGAGCTTGCCGCGCCAGGTGGAGTCGGCCGCCCAGGGGGTCATCAGGTACGAAGACTTGGGCTCCACGGTGCCGTCGAAGTGGAATTTCACCGCGTTGGCGTTCAGCCGCGCGCTGCGATAGTAGTGACGCTCGCCGCCGAGCAGTTCCCAGCGCCGGCGCACCGGGAAGATATCGTCCTGCCAACTGATCGCGGCTTCCACGCGCAGGCTCAATTCGCCCGCATCGTCCAGCTCCTTGAGGGCGTCCAGACGCCGCTCGCAGACGTGAACATACTTGGTCGCGGTAACGCCACGCGAGCTCTGGAAATGCACGCCGTCGCGATAGGCCCGGCGCAGCACCGCCACCGGGGTCGGCGGCATGGCCGCGTGGATCAGCGCGTAGGCACCGTCGATCATCAATCCGTTGGGTTCGCCGCTGAGTTCGTCGCGCTCCATATAGCCGTTGCGCGGGTCGGCGGTGTGGCGGTCGATGCCGGCCAGTTTCAAGGCGCAGGAGTTGACCATCATGGTCCCCCACATACGGTCCAGCAGCGCCACCGGGCGGTCCGGCATGATGCTGTCGAGCCATTCGCGCCCTGGGGTCAGCCCGGCTTCGCGGAAGGTGTAGCGCACCCAGTATTGGCCGTAGATCCAGCCATCGCCGGGGTGGGCATCGGCGTAGGCGTGGATCGCCGCCGCCAGTTGTTCGGGGGTGGGATCTTCGATGCCCACATCCAGGTCATCGCTGTAGCGTGGCGCCAGGGCGAGGTCGGGATGGGTGTGCATATCGTGCAGGCCGGGCATGCAGAATGCGCCCAGCAGGTCATGTTGGCGGGTCTGCGGGCCGATCAGGTGTTGCAGGTCGGCGAATGTACCGACTGCGATAAAACGTCCCCCGCGAATCGCCACCGCGTCGGCCCACGGCTGGGCCGGGTCGAGGGTGTAGAAGCGGCCGTGGTGCAGCACTAGGTCAGCGTGCTCGCCGACAACGGAGTGGGTGGAAGTGAATTGGTCGGAAGCGGTCACGGGGGAAACCTCAATATTCAGAAGCGGCGACGATCAAAGGGTGGGAGCTGGCTTGCCTGCGATGGCATCACCGCGTTGTGCCTGTGGGACCGAGTTGCCCGCATCGCGAGCACGCTCGCTCCCACATAAAGCTCAGCGGTTGGCGCGCAGGCCCTCGACAAACCCGGCAATCCGCTGGCAAGCGTCTTTGAGGGTGTCGTCGGCGACGGTAAAGGAGATGCGCACAAAGCCTTCGGCACTGGCGCCAAACGCCTGGGCATCGAGCACCGACACCCCGGTGGCGCGGAACAGCTGCCAGGCAAAGTCCATGCTCGACAGCCCGGTGCGGCGCACGTCCACCAGCATAAACATGCCGGCCTGTGGCACCCGGCAATCAAGGTCGGCGATGCCACCCAGGCCGGCCACCACCAGGTCGCGCCGGCGGCGATACACCGTGCGCGCGTCGCTCACCACCTCGTCATCCAGCTCCAGGGCCTTGATCGCCGCTTCCTGGATAAACCCGGGCAAGCCATAGAGCATGCACAGCAGCAGGTTATCCAGGTGGCCGACCAACGCGGTCGGCGCCACCACCCAGCCCACGCGCCAGCCGGTCATGGCGTGGGTTTTCGACAGGCTGTTGAGCACCACGGTGCGCTCGGCCATGCCTGGCAGCGAGGCAATGCTCAGGTGCGGCTGGTCGTAAGTGATCTGGCCGTAGACCTCATCGGAAATTACCCACAGGTCGTGCTCACGGGCGACTTCGGCCACCCACTCCAGCTCTTCACGGCTGTAGACGTTCCCGGTGGGGTTGCACGGCGTGGCCAGGGCAATGCCCCGGGTCTTGGCGGTAATGGCTTTTTCCAGGGCCGCGCGGGTCAGGCGAAAGCCGTTGGCTGCCGGTTGCTCGATGGTCGCGATGCGCGCCCCGGAAGCGTGGATGCACGCCTCATAGGTCAGGTACATCGGCTCCGGCACCAGCACTTCGTCGCCATGGCTGAACAGGCACAGCGAGGTGGCGAACAGGCCGTTTTGCGCACCGGCCACCAGGGCCACGTTATCGGCGTGTACGGCGATACCTTGCAGACGGCTTTGCTTGGCCGCAATCGCCTCGCGCAGGGCCGGTCGGCCGAGGACATGGGTGTAGTGAGTGTCGCCGGCGCGCAGGGCGTCGACGGCGGTTTCGCAAATGGCACTGGCGGTGGCGAAGTCGGGATCGCCGACGCTCAACACAATCACATCTTCGCCACGGCCACGGGCTTCGACGGCCGCGTAGTGAATATCCCAGGCGCTAACGGACTCGCCACTAATGCGCTCGACAAACGGTGAATAACGCATCCTTGTTCTCCTAAAATTGATTCAAGCCTGGCGCTGCGGGACTTTGCCCCAGCGCGAGAAGACGTGTTCGATCACGAACGCCAGGACAATGTAGATCACCGCCACGGCCAACAGTGGCTCATACACCCGCAGCGTCTGCGCCCGCACCAGGTTGGCGGCGCCGAGCAGGTCGGTGACGGCCACGGTGGAGGCCAGCGCGGTCGCCTTGAGCAGCAACACGGTTTCGCCCACCAGGGTCGGCTTCACCAGCTCCAGGGCCCGTGGCAACCAGACCCGGCGCAGTACCATCAGGCGCTTCATGCCAAACGCCCGCGCCGCTTCCAGCTCGCCCCGTGGCACCGCACGCAGGGCGCCGCGCAGCACTTCGCCGACATACGCGCCGACACACAGAATCAGGGCCAGGGCCACGTACCAGAAGCCTTCACGCAAATACGGCCAGAGGAAGCTGCCGCGAATCAGCGGGTAGCTGGCAAACACGCTGCCCACGCCGTAATACAGGATGTAGATCTGCACCAGCAGCGGCGTGCCTCGGAACACCGCGGTATAGGCGCGCAACGGCCCACTGATCAGCGGGTTGGACGACAAGCGCCCCAAGGCCACCAGCACCGCCAGCAAAAAGCCAAACACCCCGGACAAGGCCAGCAACTTCAGGGTGATACCCAGGCCGTGCAGCAGCTCGTTGCCAAAACTGTTGATCCATGAAAAGTCCATCGGCTGCGCTCCTTAGTGCTGCGGCATCCAGCGGTTGATCCGTCGCTCGAACACCCGGAAGGCGCCGTTGGAAATCAGGGTGATGATGAAATACACCGCCGCCACCGCCAGGTAGAACACCAGGTAATGCTTGGTGGAGCCGGCCGCCTGTTTGCCCACCGAGAGCAACTCGCTGTAGCCGACGATGCTGATCAGTGCGCTGTCCTTGACCAGCACCAGCCACAGGTTCGACAGACCGGCCATGGCAAACGGCAACATGCTCGGCAGCAACACCCGGCGCACCAGCAGCCAGCGCTCGATGCCAAAGGCCCGAGCCGCTTCCAGCTGGCCGACGGGAATGGCCTGGATCGCGCCGCGAATGATCTCCGCGGAGTACGCGCCCTGAACGATGCCCAGCACCAGCACGGCGGCGATAAAACCGTTGACCGTCACGCTGTCGCGGCCCATGGCGGCCATCGCCATATTCAGCAGGTCGGTGCCGGCGTAATACAGCAGCAAAATCAGCAGCAGCTCCGGCACCGCGCGGTACAGCGTGGTGTACAGGTTGGCCAGGCGCACCATCCAGCGTGGGCCCTTGAGCTTGATCATGGCCACCAGCAAACCGATGCCCAGGCCCAGCACAAAAGCCCCGGCGGAAATCTGCAAGGTCACCACCGCGCCCTGGAGCAGCGCGTTGAGCCAGCCGTCGGCGACGAACAACTGGGTGAGTTCGGACAAAGAAATCATGGCGCGTTCCGTTGGACGTTATTGCGCGGAAATATCGACGCTGAAATAGCGGCTGCGAATTTTGTCGTAGGTGCCGTCGGCCTTGATTGCCGCCAGCGCGGTGTTGAGCTGCTCGCGCAGGCGGTCGTCACCCTTGCGCACGGCGGCACCGATACCGGAACCGAACAACGGGTCTTTGGGCGCCAGGCCCTTGTCAGCCAGGCCACTGCCGGCATTGGACTTGAGCATCGGCTCGATGGTCAGCGCGTCGGCCAGCATCACGTCGATGCGCCCGCTTTGCAGGTCGGCGGTCATGTCGTCCTGGGTGTTGTAGTAGCGCAGGGTCGAGCCCTTGGCGTAGTAGGTCTTGAGGTAGGTGGCGTTGGAGGTCGAGCCCTGCACACCAATCAACTTGCCCTTTAGACCTTCGGGGGTGGTGACCAGGTCCAGGCTTTTGTCGGCGACCCACATGGCCGGGGTCTGGTAGTAGGGGGCGGTAAAGGCGATGACCTTTTCGCGCTCTTCGGTGATGCTTAGGGAGTTGAGGATCACGTCGATCTGGCTCGATTGCAGCGCCGGGATCAAACCGTCCCAGGACACTTCCTTGAGCGGGCATTGGGCTTGCAGGCGTTCGCACAGGGCCTTGATCAGGTCTGGTTCGAAACCGCTCCAGGCGCCATTGCCGGCTTTTTCGGAGAACGGCGGGTAGGGTTCCAGGGCGATGCCGAACACTATTTTTTCGGCGGCCACTGCGCTGTGGGAAAGCACGGCGAGCACGCAGCCGGCGGCGAGGGATTTCAGAGAGTTATGCATGGCTTGACCCTTTCGAAGTTATTGTTTTGAAGGATGGAAGCGGCAGTTCAAACGCGATTGTCCTGGGCCATGACGAACTGGCGGCAACGCTCGCTGGTGGGGTTCTGGAAGACTTGCTGGGGCGTGCCTTCTTCTTCAACCAATCCCTGGTGCAAAAACATGACCTTGCTCGATACATCCCGGGCAAACGCCATTTCGTGGGTGACGAGGATCATGGTGCGGCCTTCTTCGGCGATGCCCTGGATCACCTTCAGCACTTCGCCGACCAACTCCGGGTCGAGGGCCGAGGTGGGTTCATCCATCAGCAATACACGCGGGCGCATGGCCAGGGCGCGGGCGATGGCCACGCGCTGTTGCTGACCACCGGAGAGGAAGGCCGGGAAGGTATCGCGCTTGCTCGCCAGGCCGACTTTTTCCAGCAGGTGCTCGGCGTGGGCGATGGCGTCCTTGCGGTCTTCACCCAGCACATACACCGGTGCTTCGATGACATTTTCCAGCACGGTGCGGTGGGGCCACAGGTTGAAGCTCTGGAACACCATGCCCAGTTGCGTGCGCAGGCGTGCCACCTGGTCGGGATCGGCGATCAGCGGGTTGCCGGCGCGGTCCTTTTTCAGGCGCACTTCTTCGCCATTGATGCGCAGGCTGCCGCTGCACGGGATCTCCAGCAGGTTGATGCAACGCAGCAGGGTGCTTTTGCCCGAACCGCTGGAGCCGATCAGCGACACCACATCGCCTTCGTTGGCGCGCAGGGAAATGCCTTTGAGAACATGGTGCGCGGCATAGCTCTTGTGCAGAGCATCAATGGCGACCACCGGGGTGACTGGGTTCAAGGGTTATCCCTCTTTATTTTTGTAGATTAGGCAGTTTTCTGCAGGAGCCGGCTCCTGCGCAAAGCTGCACAGGCATGCAGTGATGAGGATCGAGAATAGCCACTGGCCACATGAGGTCAATCGAGCATTTTTCGCTCGATATTGAAATTTAATTCAACTGTCCCGCTCGCCAGTGGCTATGTCTGACGGCTGATTCCGGCTATGGTGCGGGTATCTTCGAGCAGGTGAACATCCATGCGTTACCCCTCCATGACCGCCTTGCGGGCGCTGGACGCGGTGGCCCGGCTGGGCAGCGTGTCCGAGGCAGCCGCCGAGCTGAACCTCACCCCCAGTGCCATCAGCCACCAGATCAAGAGCCTGGAACAGACCCTGGGGTTTGCCCTGACCGAGCGCACCGGGCGCAATATCCGCATCACCTGGCAGGGCGAGCGCTATGCCCGGGATATCCATGGGCTGCTGGCCAATATCCTTGAAGCCGGGCAGCGTTTCGATGGCCAGCAGGTCAGCGGGCGCCTGTGTATCAGCAGCCCGGCGGGGTTTGCCACCTATTGGCTGTGCACCCATATCGCCGACTTCCAGGCACTTTATCCACAGGTCGAACTGCACCTGATATCACCGCGCACCCCGGACGACACCAGCGACCACGGCGCCGACCTGTTTATCGCCTACGGCATGGGCGACTGGCCTAACCAGCATGTGCAGAAGATCGTCTCGCTGCGTTATTTCCCGGTGTGCAGCCCGCGCCTGGTCAACACCATGGGCGGCCTGAAGAACCCGGAACACCTGGCCGGCGCACCGCTGCTGCATATGATCGACTACTCCGACTGGCGCGTATGGCTGGCCGCCGCCGGGGCGCCGAATGTGGATGTGCAGCGTGGCATCGTGTTTGCCGATGCGCACTTTGTGCAGTCGGCGTGCATCGCCGGCCAGGGCATCGCCATGGGCGACAACCTGATCAGCGGCGAGGCCCTGGCCAGGGGCTTGCTGGTGCGGCCGTTCGAGACCGAGATCGAATCCAACCGTGGCTATTACCTGGTGGCCGATCACCAGAAAGTCGAGCGCCCGGTGGTGCAGGCGTTTGGCGAGTGGGTGAAGTCGCAGCTGGGTGGCGGGCTGTAGTGCGCGGCAATCCGTGAATTTTTTTTGCCAATGGCCGGCAAATTTTTTGCTTGTCCGCCCTCGGAGCGCCCCCTAAGGTCCGACCAATCGACACAGAACAATAAGAAGGAAATGAGCAATGACCACCTGTGCCCAGTCCCTGGTTCGCCTGCTGGAAGGTTATGGGGTAGATACCGTGTTCGGCATCCCCGGTGTGCACACCGTCGAGCTCTATCGCGGCCTGCATGGCAGCCGTCTGCGGCATGTCAGCCCGCGCCATGAGCAGGGCGCCGGGTTTATGGCCGACGGCTACGCCCGCGCCAGTGGCAAGCCGGGCGTGTGTTTCATCATTACCGGCCCCGGCATGACCAATATTCTGACGGCCATGGGCCAGGCCTATGCCGACTCGGTGCCGATGCTGGTGATTTCCACCACCAACCGCCGCGAACATCTGCGCCTGGGCCACGGGCATCTGCACGAGCTGCCGGACCAGCGGGCGATGGTCGCCGGTGTGTGTGCCTTCAGCCATACCCTGCAATCACCGGAGCAATTGCCGGAACTGCTGGCCCGCGCCTTCGCGGTGTTCAAGTGCGCGCGCCCGCGCCCGGTGCATCTGGAAATCCCCCTGGATGTGCTGGAGATGCCGGCCATCGACCTCAACCTGATGCCTCGCAGCCTGCCCGGCGCCCCGGCTCCGGCGCCGGCCTCGCTGCGGGCGGCGCTGAGCCTGCTCAATGAAGCGCGGCGGCCGCTGATCCTCGCCGGCGGCGGTGCCCGTGATTGCGCTGAGGTGTTGCAGCAACTGGCCGAACGCCTGCAAGCGCCGGTGGCCCTGACCACCAATGCCCGTGGCCTGCTGCCCATGGGGCACCCGCTGTTGCTGGATGGTGTGCAGTCGTCCAGGCATGGCCGCTCGTTGTTTGACGAGGCCGATGTGATCCTCGCCGTGGGCACTGAATTGGGAGAAACCGACTACGACTTCTTCGGCCTTGGCCCACTGAAATTCAAGGCACCGCTGATCCGCCTGGATATCGACCCGATGCAAGTCATGGGCGTGCAACGCGCCCATGTCGGGCTGCTGGGCGATGCCCGCGAAGGCTTGCAGGCGTTACTGGCTGCGGTCAGCCCGCCAGCGCCGAGCGGGCGTTGGGCACAGGACAGCGTGCAGCGCGTCAACCGTTTGGAACGCGAGAGCTGGAACGCCAAGCAACAGGGGCTGCAAGGCTTGCTGGACCTGTTGCGCGACAGCCTGGTCGACCCGCTGATCGTCGGCGACTCGACCCAGCCGGTGTACCAGGGCGCGGTGGGCTACCAAGCGCCGGCGGCCAACAGTTGGTTCAACGCCGGCACCGGCTACGGCACCCTCGGCTACGGATTGCCAGCGGCGATCGGTGCCAAGCTGGCCAAGCCTGAACGGCCAGTGGTGGCACTGGTCGGCGATGGCGGCCTGCAGTTTGCCAGCAACGAACTGATCGCGGCCCGTGAGGCCGGCATCGGTGTGATCCTGGTGGTGTGGAACAACCAGTGCTACGGCGAGATCCGGGACTATATGCAGGCCCGGGAAATCGTGCCGCTGGGGGTGGATATCCTGACCCCGGACTTTGCCGCGATGGCCCGCAGCTGCCACGTCGCCTATCACACGGCCGACACGCCACAGGCCTTGCACGCGCTGTTGCAAACCCTGGTCGACAGCCGTCAACCGGTGATGATCGAGCTCGACGCCGCGCACTACCTGCAAAACGCCTGAACCGCCCTCGGCCTGATCCATATCAACGGGCTCCCCTCGAAAATCCGCTACAACAAACCGGGGCTTACAAAGCCCCGGTTGTCCGCCTGATGACCTCATAAAAACGCAGACAAACCTGTACCCAGGGGCCAACCCCCCGGCCAGGTTATTAAAGGAATAATGCGATGGCCCTTTCTCTGTCACGTTTGGCCTGGATGGGGGCGACGCTGTGTCTTGCGCTTCCCCTGCACGCCAACGAACCCGCCAAACCCGATACCGAACTGATTGCCCAGGGCAAATACGTTGCCCAACTAGGTGACTGCATCGCCTGCCACACCGCCAAGCAAGGCCCCGAGATGGCGGGTGGCCTGGAGCTGAGCACGCCCATGGGCATCATCTACTCCAGCAACATTACCCCGGACCGCGAGACCGGGATTGGTGCCTATACCTTCGAACAGTTCGACCGTGTGATGCGCGAAGGCGTGACGCCGGCGGGTATGAACCTGTACCCGGCGATGCCGTATCCGTCCTACGCGAAGATGAGCGAAGAGGACATGCGTGCCTTGTTCGCCTACCTGATGCACGCCGTCGAACCGGTGAAACAGGCCAACCTCGAAGCCGACATGGGCTTCCCGTTCAACCAGCGCTGGGGCCTGGCGTTGTGGAATTTCATGTTCCTCGACAAGCAACCGTTCCAGCCCGACCCGGCCCGGGATGCCGTGCTCAACCGGGGCGCCTATCTGGTCCAGGGCCTCGGCCACTGTGGCTCGTGCCACACCCCGCGCGGTATCGCCTTCCAGGAAAAAGCCATGAGCGACGCCGGCAGCAGCGGCGAGCATTACCTGGGCGGGGAAACCGTCGAGCATTGGCGCGCCTTGAGCCTGCGCAACCTATGGACGGTGCAAGACACCGTGCAACTGCTCAAGACCGGGCAGAACCGCTTTGCCACGGTATCGGGCAACATGGTGGACGTGATCCGGCACAGCACCCAGCACTTCACGGATGCTGACCTGACGGCCATTGCGACCTATCTCAAATCCCTGCCACCGGGCAAGGATGACCTGCCGATGCCGGCCGTCGCCAAAGGCCCGGCCGAACTGCCCAAGGACTTGTTCACCAGCCGTGGCGGCCTGGGCTATATGCAGTTCTGCAGCGATTGCCACCGCAGCGATGGCGCGGGCGTGAAGGGCCTGTTCCCGGCATTGGCCGGCAACACCGGCGTGGTTGCCAGCAACCCGACCTCGTTGCTGCACATCACCCTGACCGGTTGGGAAACCGCCGAGACCGCCGCCCATCCACGGGTCTACACCATGCCGGGCTTTGCCAGGCTTGCGAACAACGAAGTGGCGGAAATCCTCACCTTTGTGCGCACACGCTGGGGCAACGAAGGCACGCCGATCAGCACCGCCCAGGTGAAGAAAATGCGTGACCAACTCAACCCGGTGAGCACCGACTCCTCGGCGTTCGAGACGCCGCGCCTGGCCAACCTGCTGGCAGCATCCAATGCCGATCAAGTGGTCCGCGGCATGCGCCTGCACCTGCAAACCAAGGAACTGCTGCCAGACAATGTCGGCAACGCGCTGAACTGCACCAGTTGCCATCTCAACGCTGGCACCGTGGCAGATGGCTCGCCGTTTGTGGGCGTGTCGGCCTTCTTCCCCAGCTACGCCCCACGTGCCGGCAAGGTGGTGAGCCTGGAGGAGCGCATCAACGGCTGCTTCCGCCGCTCGATGAACGGCAAGCCAATACCGCCTCAATCGGCGGATATGCAGGCGATGGTGGCGTACTTCGACTGGATGAAAAACAACACCAAGCCCGAGGATAAAGTCCCTGGCCGTGGTGTCGGCAAGATCGACCCGGCCATCAAGCCCGACCTGGCCAATGGCGAGCAGGTCTACGCCAAGCAATGCGCGGTGTGCCACGGCAGCGACGGCGAGGGCCTGGCCCGTGCCGACGGCAGCCTGGTGTACCCACCGTTGTGGGGCGACCAGTCCTTCAACATCGGCGCTGGCATGGCCCGCACCTACACGGCGGCCGCGTTCGTCAAACGCAATATGCCGATCGGCTTCCACGAGAAATTCCCGTTGGGCCAGGGCGGCTTGTCGGACCAGGAAGCGGTAGACGTTGCCGCCTACTTCTCGCAAAAACCACGCCCGGACTTCCCGGACAAGGTGAAGGACTGGCCGAACGGCGGTAAGCCGGTGGACGCGCGTTACTGACCTCAACCCTGTAGGGGCCGACTTGTCGGCTCCTACAGCGCCAGCCTGAATTCCCGGCTCATCCGATCCTGTTCTTGACGAGATACGTCCATGGCGTTGGCCAATGTCGGCCATTGGCGATCCGCAGGTGGCCGTCGCATTGGACGTGCGCCGCCCAATGTTCTGCCTGGAGCAATCAGTATCCGTTGCCAATCGCCACCTTTGGCGGCGATATGGGCTATGTCCTGTCCCAAACCCAGTACCTGCAGCACAGACAGGCCGAGGGTGACAGCCGCATCGCCTCGCTCCAGAGCCCGCTGGGTCATCTGCGACATGCCGGCGCGTCCAGCTGTGCCAGGCATTTCTCCAGAATATCCAAGCCTTCCTCCAACACCGCCGGCTCGATGGTCAGCGGGGCCAGTAAGCGGATGATATGCCGGGCCTTGCCGCTGGGCATCAGCAGCAATCCTGCGTCGCGGGCCAGGTTCAGCAGTTGTTGGAGTTGGGCGCTGGCTGGGCTGCCGTCGGGGTTGACCAACTCGATACCGCGCATGGCGCCGACGCCGGTCAGGCGGCCGAGGTAGGGCGAGATTTTTTTCGCCTGCCAGGCGGCATGGCGCCCGCAGATCGCGGCTTCCTGTTGTTCGCCCCAGGCTTGCAGGTGTTCGTCGCTCATCACATCCAGGGTGGCCAGGGCGGCCGCGCAGGCGATCGGGTTGCCGGAATAGGTGCCGCCCAGGCCGCCTTTGGGCAGGTTGTCCAGCAAGGCCTTGCGTCCGACCACGGCGCCCAGGGGCACGCCGCCGGCGATGCTTTTGCCCAGCAGGATCAGGTCGGGTTCGATGCCCAGGCGTGAGAAGGCGAAACGCTGGCCAGTGCGGCCAAAGCCGGATTGGATTTCGTCGGCGATCAACAGAATGCCGTGTTCATCGCACAGGCGCCGCAGGGCTCTGGCGAAGGGAATGTCGAGGGCCAGGAAACCGGCTTCGCCCTGCACCGGTTCGAGGATGAAACAGGCCACGTCGGCGATGTCGATTTCGACGCTGAACAGGCGCTCCATGGCTTTGAGTGCATCGTCTGTGGTCACGCCATTGTCTGCGCTGGGGTAGGGCAGGTGAAAAACCGGGCCGGGTAGCACGCCGACTTTTTGCTTGTAGGGCGCCACCTTGCCGTTGAGGTTGAGGGTGGCCAGGGTGCGCCCGTGGAAGCCGCCGTCAAAAGCAATCACGGCGGTGCGGCCGGTGGCGCCACGGACGATCTTCAGCGCGTTCTCGGCGGCTTCGGCGCCGCTGTTGGTCAGCATGCCGCTGACCGGGTAAGCCACCGGGATAAAGGCGCTGAGGCGCTCCATCAACTGGATATAGGGCGCGTGCGGCGCGGCATTGAAGGCGTAATGGGTGAGCCGGGTAGCCTGCTCGCGAATCGCCTCGACCACAGCCGGGTGGCAATGGCCGAGGTTGAGCACGCCAATGCCGCCGACAAAGTCGATATAGCGCTTGCCCTCGGTGTCCCAGACTTCGGCGTTGCGCCCGTGGCTCAGGCAGATGGGATGGACGATGGAAATCGACTGGCTGATGGTTTCGTGGCTCATGGATCACGGGCTCGCAAAGGGGCGGTTTGCGCCTATCTAAGCCGCGAGCGCGGTGGCCCGGCAAACGAAATAAAGTCGCCGGGTCATTCGCAAAAATCGGGATGTGGCAATGGCTTTGCGGTGGGAGTGGGCTTGCCCGCGATGGTGGTGTATCAGTCAGCAGATGGGTTGGTTGATTTGGTTGTTGGGGATGTGTACATATCCGTTGCTGCGGTCACGGCCACTTAGGGTTCCGCCCTTACGGCGGCTCACTTTGGAAGAGCGCCAAAGTAAGCAAAGCGCTCTTGCCCCACCACTCGGTGCCTCGCCTAGGCTCGGCATGCCCGCAGTCAGGCATTGCTCCGTGGGCCCGCCGCGATCGGCCATCCCTGGCCGTGTCGCGGCTACCCCGGCATCCATGCCGGGGTGCCCACTGCGCAATACCTGCCTGCGGCCAGCGTGGTTTAACGGGGCGCCTAAGATCAAAAGCCAGATCAAAAGCAGAGCAACAGCAAAGCCAGAGCGCGAAGCTGCATTCCCCTGTGGGAGCTGGCTTGTCGGGTCGCCGCATCGCTGCGATGGCGGTTCATCAGCCAATACATTTATCGACTGAGACACCGTCATCGCAGCGATGCGGCGACCCGACAAGCCAGCTCCCACAGGGGTACGCGCACGCTTCGACGATCAGGTCGGCTCTAAGGCCGCCTCGCTTTGCTTGTGATTTTGATCTTAGGCGCCCCGTTAAACCACGCTGGCCGTCATCCGACATTGATTTGGGGGGTAACCCGGCAGGACGCCGGGTTAGCCGCGCTGGGCCATGGATGGCCCATCGCGGCGGCCCCCCAAATCAATGTCGGATGACGGGCACACCGAGCCTAGGCGAGGTGCCGAGTGGTGGGGCAAGAGCCCTTTTGGTTACTTTTGGGGCTCTTTTCTGTACGGACCGGACACATGGTTGACGGGTGTGCGGGGACATGGTGGACACTTTTGGCGAGCCAACTTCGCCGGAAAGCCATCATGCCCTGGGACACGAGAGATACCATGAGCCTGAAAGAAGAGTTCATTGCCTTAGCACGGCAACCCGGCAGCAATAAACGAGAGCTGTGTCGACGGTTCGGCATCAGTCCGCAAACGGCCTATAAGTGGTTGAAACGCTATGAAATGCAGGGGCAGTCTGGACTGCAAGAGAAGTCCCGAAAACCTGCGACTAGCCCAAAGCTAACCGCGCCAGCTCTGGAAGCGGAAGTCATAGCGCTTAGGCGAGCACATCCCGCTTGGGGCGGACGTACAATCAGCAGCCTTTTGAAAAAGCAGATTGCTCCTAGCACTGTCACCAATGTTCTGCACCGATGCGGGCTGATTCAGCCTGTTCAGAAGGAACAAGAAGCAAAGCTGAGATTTGAACACGATGCACCTAACGATCTTTGGCAGATGGATTTCAAAGGGCACTTCCCGACGCAAGAAGGCCGATGCCATCCGCTGACGTTGCTGGACGATCACTCACGATTCAATTTGGCGATTCAAGCTTGTGATAACGAGCGTGGAATCACAGTGAAGGAAAAGATGATCGAGGTATTCCAGCGCTTTGGTTTACCGGCTCGCATCAACGTTGACAATGGGCCGCCATGGGGCTCGCCACGCAACCCTGGGGAAATCACAGAATTAAGTATCTGGTTGATTCGCTTGGGGATCAGGATCAGCTTCAGTCGTCCTTATCACCCTCAAACCAATGGAAAGATTGAGCGCTTCCATCGTTCACTCAAAGCCGAGGTGCTTGATGGGCGTCAATTCTCCACGATCAAGGATGCTCAAACAGCGTTTGATCAATGGCGTGAGGTCTATAACTTAAAACGCCCTCACCAAGCACTGGACTACAAGGTGCCTATGGACCGGTATCGAGCAAGCCCCTGGGCTTATCCGCAGCAGCTATCGGAGTTTGAATATGGGCCGGATGATGTGCTGGCCAAGGTTTATCACAGCCGATTTCGCTTTCAGAAACGTTACTTCAGCATTGCCAAGGGGCTGGTTGGGCAGCACATCGCAGTTCGGCCTAACCCTGAAAGTGACGGGCTCTTTGACGTCTACTTCTGCCACCATTTCCTACGAACGATCGACGTGAGCAAACCGGACTATGGTTCATAATGTGTCAACTATGTCCCCGCACATGTGTCCACTATGTGTCCGGTCCGTACAGGGCTCTTTTCCAAAAGTGACCCGCTGTAAGAGCGGAACCAATAGCCGCCGTTACCGAAGCAACGGATATGTACACATACCCAGAAGAGAGTGTGTAGATACCTATGCCGCGATGGGGGAGCATCAGGCAGCCCATCAGTTGACTGATACACCACCATCGCAGGCAAGCCCGCCCCCACAGTGAGAGTGGGTGTACTCCACCATCCACTGCAAAAACGCCTTCACCTTGGGAATCTCCCCAGCATGCTCGGCATGGGCGATAAAGTGCGCGCCACTGCTGGGCATCGCATAGTCCCATGGCACCACCAGGCTGCCCTGGGCCAATTCGTCAGCCACCAGGTAGTGCGGCACCAGTGCCACGCCGTAACCCGATTGCGCCGCGCGTATGCACATGTAGAACGTGTCGAAGCGCGGTCCGTGGTAGCTGTTCTGTGAATGCAGGCCCTGTTCCAGGAACCACTCGTGCCAGGCCTCGGGCCGTGAGGTGCATTGCAGCAAGGTGTGTTGCGATGAAGCGTCGCTGCCCTGGGCGACAAACCCCGGTGCGCACACCGGCACTACCGCTTCGCGAAACAGCTCAATGCAGGTGGCCCCCGGCCATGACCCCTGGCCGAAGAAGAACGCGATATCGGCCTTGGCCTGCAGCACGTCGAAGGGTTCGAGCTCGTTGCGCACATCCAGGTGGATATTCGGATGACGGGCGGCAAAGTCCTTGAGCTTGGGCACCAGCCAGCGGTCGCCGAAGGTCGGTTGGGTGGCGATGCGCAGCACCTCGGTTTCACCACCGTAGGTGAGGATATAGCGACTGGAGATATCCACCTGGGTCAGGATCTTGTGCACTTCTGCCAGGTACAGCGAGCCGGCCGGCGACAGGTACAGACGCTGGCGCACGCGCTCGAAGAGCTTGTGGCAGAGCATTTCCTCCAGTTGCGCCACTTGCTTGCTCACCGCACTTTGGGTCAGGTGCAGTTCTTCGGCGGCACGGGTGAAGCTCAGGTGCCGGGCAGCGGCTTCGAAGCATTGCAGGGCAGTCATCGAAGGGGTCAAGCGTTTTGAGATCATGGGAGTTCATTCCAAACAGGAAGGAGCCTTTGCCTAAACGTCATTTGTGACCCAGGTGTAAAGCCGTTGATACTGACCGGCAACACTATAAATAAACTGGCCCGGGTTTGCGGCGCCAAATAATAAAATCCAACACGGAGAGCCTTGCATGCAGCATCTGAAATCCACCCTGGCAGCACTCACCGCCGCCACTGTCCTGGGCCTGGCCGGCACCGCTCACGCAGGCGCGACCCTGGACGCGATCCAGAAAAAGGGCTTTATCCAATGTGGGGTCAGCGACGGCTTGCCAGGCTTCGGCGTGCCGGACGCCCAGGGCAAGATGACCGGCATCGACGTTGATGTGTGCCATGCCGTTGCCGCCGCCGTGTTTGGCGATGCCTCAAAGGTCAAATTCACCCAACTGACCGCCAAGGAGCGCTTCACTGCGTTGCAATCCGGGGAAATCGACGTGATCTCGCGCAATACCACCTGGACCAGCTCCCGGGATTCCGGAATGGGCCTGGTGTTTACCGGCGTGACCTATTACGACGGTATCGGGTTTCTGGTGAATACCAAGCTGGGAGTGGCCCACGCCAAGGAGCTGGATGGCGCGACCATCTGTATCCAGGCCGGCACCACCACCGAGTTGAACGTCTCGGATTACTTCCGTGCCAATGGCATGAAATACACCCCGATCACCTTCGACACCGCCGATGAAAGTGCCAAGGGCCTGGAAGCCGGCCGTTGCGACGTGCTGACCACCGACCAGTCGGGCCTGTACGCCCAGCGGATCAAGATGGCGCACCCGGATGAGTTTATCGTGCTGCCGGAAGTGATCTCCAAGGAACCCCTGGGCCCGCTGGTGCGCAAGGGTGATGACGACTGGTTCAGCATCGTCAAGTGGACGCTGTTTGCCATGCTCAATGCCGAGGAAATGGGCATCACCTCGAAGAACGTCGAGGAACAGGCCAAGACCACCAAGAACCCCGACATCGCCCGCCTGCTGGGGGCCGATGGGGAGTACGGCAAGGATTTGAAGCTGCGCAAGGACTGGGTGGTGCAGATCGTCAAGCAAGTAGGCAACTATGGCGAGGTGTTCGAGCGCAACATTGGCCAGGGCAGCGTGCTGAAGATCCCGCGCGGCCTCAATGCGCTGTGGAACAACGGCGGCATCCAGTACGCGCCGCCGGTGCGCTAACGGTTATTGCGAAACCCGGTCCTTGCCCGCGGCCTTGGACCGGTACAGCGCCTGGTCCGCCCGGGCCATCAGGTCGGCGGGTGATTCGCCATCGAGGCGCTGTACCACCCCCAGGCTCAGGGTCACGTTGAAATCGCCCATGGGAGGCAGGTCGAGCACCGCCCGGCGAATGCGCTCGGCCAGTATCCGGGCGGTTTCCACGGTGCTCTTGGGCATAATCAGCATAAACTCGTCGCCCCCCCAACGTGCCAGCAGGTCGCCCTGACGCACGCAATGCTCCAGGCATTCGACTACCCGCAGCAGGGTGGCATCGCCCACGGCGTGTCCATGCTGGTCGTTGATCAACTTGAAGTCATCGACATCCATGGCAATCACCGCCAGCGGCAGACGAAACCGCTGAGCGCGCGCACACTCTTCGAGCAGGGCTTTTTCCAGGCGATAGCGGTTGGCGATGCGGGTCAAGGTATCGCGCTCGGCCAGGGAGCGGTTTTCCTCGAGCTGTAACTGCAGTTGCTGGTTGACCCGCGACAATTCGCGGGTGCGTTCGGCCACCAGCGCTTCAAGGGATTGGTTGCGCCGCTCAAGCTGTTCCAGGGAGCGTTTGCGCTCATGAATGCTGCGGTGGGCGCCGACCATGCGCGACACCGAGCCATCGGCATTGCGGGCAATGATGTAGCCACGGTCTTCGATCCACAGCCAGGTGCCGTCTTTTTTTCGACAGCGGTATTCGGCTTGATAGTGAGGGGTGCGGCTATTGATGTAGTCATCGAAGACTTTCATCACATGGGGGTAATCGTCGGGGTGGATCACGCTTTCCCAGGTGAAGACGGTGTTTTCCAGGGAATGGTGATCGTAACCGAGCATTTCGTACCAGCCGGGGTTGCGATAGACAAACCCGGTGTTGGCATTCCAGTCCCAGATTCCATCGCTGACCAGTTCCATGATGGCATGGACCAGGTCGGCGTTGACGTCGAAAAGCTCACTGTTCAACGGATCCAAATCGGATGTATCGCCCATCTGCGCGCTCCCTGCGAGGATGCTGGCTCATTGTGGCCAGTCAGGTGTTAACGCCGATACTCCGTGGCTGGGCGTACTGTACAGCGAGGTTTGTCTGGGTAAAATTGTGGCTAAACGCCATTATTGTTGGTGACCAAGCTAGAGCGGTTCCACCATCCGGGTAGGAGCCGAGCCGTTGGCGTTGTGCTGGTAAATCGCCTCCGGCTGCCCTTGCTCATTGAAAAGCACCTGGCCGATGCCGGCACTGTTCCACAGACGCTCTCCCGCTTCGGCATGTTCCGGGATATACGGCACCACTTGCATGCGCCGGCGCCGGGTCAGCCAGTTCAGGGGCGAGCGTGGTGAGTAGAGCCAGCGGTTAAGGCGGTCGAACCATTCCAGCAGGCGCGGCGGGAATTGGTTCTTGATGCCACTGCTGGTGATCTGCCAGATATTCGGCCCGCCGTTGCGATGGCGGATCAGCACCTGGTAGACGAACGAGTAGTGCACATCCCCCGACAGAATCACGTAGTTACCTGGGGTGCGCGAGTGGCGGAAGATATTCAGGATTACCTGCGCGGCGCCACGGTGGGCCATCCAGTTTTCGGCATCGACCAACAGTGGGTAACCGCACCAACTGAAGACTTTCTGCACCGTCTCGATCAGCTTGACGCCGAAGATCGGCGCAGGCGACACGATGATTGCCGAAGGGTGGTCGAGCAGTTCTTGTTGCAGCTCACTCAAGGCTTCCCAGTCCAGCAGGCCGGACGGTTGCTTGAGGGTGAATTCACTGCGCCAGCGCCGCGTACGGGTGTCGATGACCACCAGCGCCGGGGTGGTGGGCAGCACGTAATGCCACTGTTGAAACTGCAGGAGTTCTTCAAGCAATTGGTCCTGGGCGGGCGCGGGTAAATGGTTGTCGTGCTGCTGGGCCGTCGCGCTCAGGGCCAGGGTTTTTTCCACAAGCGTGGCGAAGGCATCGGGGTTGTTGCCCCAGCCCTGGCAGAGCATATAGGCGAGCAAGGCGTTGCCGATGATGCGTTTGGAGAACGGGTGGCCATAGGCGGTCTGTTCCCACTGGGCGCTGAGGTTCCAGTCATCGGTGATGTCGTGATCATCGAAAATCATCAGGCACGGCACATGGGCGAACACCCGGGCCACACCGCCCAGACCGTCGCGAAACTTATCCACAGGCACCTGTTCGCGGGCGTAGCGCGCCCGTTCTTCGGCAGTGAGCCGAGTGGGCGGCTGTGTGGCGATCAGGGTCCAGGGGGTGGGCGACCAGACCAACAGGTACATGGCCATGACTTCGGCGAAAGTCACCAGGTGGTTGTCGGCGGTGCTGCTGGTGAAGATCGGCTTTTTCACCCCGCCAAAAAAGCGTTCGCGCAGGGTCTCGTTGCTCTCCAGGGCCGGCAACAGATCGGCGCGATGGTAATAGCTGGCAGGGTGGTCGTAGAGTTTGGCGCTGTCGTCCACCACGGCGCCATCGAGGTGCTCATCGAACAGGCCCAGGCGCGCAATCAGCCCATGGATGGCGCGCAGCATCGGCCCGGCCACATCGTCGGCGTACACCTGGTCGCCACTCATCATCAACAACGCCGGGCGCTGGGCCAGGCTGCGGTCGGCGGCCAACAGGCGATCAGCGCAGAGCAGGCCCTCGTCGGCGTAATGGTGGGGTTTGCGGCAAGAACCGTGCAGCAACTGGCGGATACGGCTGTGCAGGATGAAGTCCGGGGCCTGGGCGCCTGGGTACAACAGATGCGGGGCCCATTGGGCGATGCCGGCGCCACCCTCGATCAGCAGGTCATAACGGATGGGCACGTCCTGGGGCAGCGGCGTGGCCAGCGACACATCAATCAGGTGGATAAACGCCGCGCGGCCCACGGCAATGACCTGGCAGCGTGTGGCGTCGAGGTCGATATCCAGGGACTGTTCGCCTTCGTCCTGACAGAACTGCAGCCGCAAGGTCAATGCCAGCGCGCGACTGCCCACCAGCCACAACACCAGGCGGCCCGGCTCCAGGCGACGCAATAAGGGGCCGGCGAGGACGGCGGGCAATGTGTCGGGTTGCAGCATGAAAACACGGCTCTGTGCGGGATTGGACTGGGTAGGTTAACGCAGTGGATGTCGGTGTTTTGTCAAAGCAGGCTCACTGTGGCAAGCGGATACATGTGTTCACCAATCTTACGGTCATTGGCTGATATCCGCTGCTAGCCTCGACATGTACTTATTGTTCAAAGGCGCAAAGGAATGCTTCGTCAGCCAGACTCTCATTTGTTACGCCGTGGCCGGTACTCGGAGCCAGGCCGATCCTATCTGATAACCGCCGTCGTGTATGGGCGACGGCCATTGTTCCGTGATCTGCGCCTGGGCCGATTGTTGGTGGCCGAGCTTAAGCGTACCCATGACTCAGGCCAGGTCAACTCGCTGGCCTGGGTCATTATGCCGGATCACCTTCATTGGCTGTTTGAGCTGCAAGAGATGGGGTTGGCGCAAGTCATGGGGCGGACCAAGTCCCGGAGCACGCTGACGATAAACCGTGCTCGCGGTACCACGGGGCCGTTTTGGCAGCGTGGTTATCATGACCGTGCGGTGAGGGCTGAAGAGGACCACCGGAAAATCGCTCGCTATATTATTGCCAATCCGCTGAGGGCAGGGCTGGTGGAGCATATCGGTGACTACCCATTATGGGATGCGGTCTGGCTCTGAGTTTTGTGATGTGGTTGTGGCGAGCGGGCTTGCCCGCGCTGGGCTGCGCAGCAGCCCCAAAACCGGGCGCTATGGTATGCCTGACACACCGTAGAGGTCTGAAGGGGGCCGCTGCGCAGCCCAGCGCGGGCAAGCCCGCTCGCCACAGAGGTAGGCACAGTGGGCCGCGCGGTCAGCATGGGGGCTGCGTGACCTTGGGGACGGTAAAGCGGAATTCACTGCCACGCCCCAGCTCGCTTTCGGCTTCGATCCGCCCGCCGTGGGCCTTGACGATGCCCTGGGTGATGTACAGCCCAAGGCCGCTGCCCGTGGGGTTGTTTTCGGTCAGGGTCCAGTAGCGATCAAACACGTGGGGCAGTTGGTCAGGGGCAATGCCTTCGCCGGAGTCGCGCACCGCAAACACAATCTCCTCGCCATTGCTCATCGCCGAAATCCCGATCTTGCCCTGGCGCGGGGTGAACTTGATGGCGTTGCCGATCAGGTTCGACAGTACCTGGAACAAACGCTCCGGGTCGGCGTTGATCTGCAGGCCGGGTTCGGCGTTGAACGACAGGTCAACCCCCTTTTCCTGGGCCAGGGGCGCCAGCAGCGCATAGGCTTCTTCGAGGATCTGGCTGACGTCCAGGGGCACCGGCTTGACGGTATAGCGGCCCGCCTCGATCTTTGAGGTGTCTAGCAAATCCTCCAGCAACACATTCATGCGCGCGGCGGCCTGCTGCATGGTGTCGATGGCCGAGGAAATTCGCCGCGAGGTGTGGGCGCCATCAGAGCTGAACGCCTTTTGCATCATGCCGCACAGCATTGAAATCACGGTCATCGGGTTGCGCAGGTCATGGGACACCACCGCCACCAGTTCATCCCGGGCGCGCACCGCTTGTTGCTCGCGCAGGACCTGGCGGGCCAGGTCGTTTTCCAGGGCCGAACGGCGCAGGTCGTTGGCGGCGAAACGGTCGCCAGAGCTCCACTTGGTGGAGATGCCAGCCATTTCCACCTTCCAGATTTCAAACGAGGTGCGTGGGCGAAGGCGCAGGCCCGCGTCGGATTGTTCCAGGGCCAGCGGTTTCTGCGGGTCGCCGCTCCACTGGATGTTCTCTTTGACTTCCGGGCGGAACCACAGCACGCCGTTGTCCACCGGCTTGGGCAGGCTCATGGCCAGGACGCCACTGGCCACTGGCTGATAGTCGGCTGCGGGCGGGTAGACCGCTGACAGGTGGTGGCTGGCAAACACCGGTTGCCCGGTGTCCTGCAGCCATTTGTGTAAGGCGCGGATCTGCGCCGGTTCCGGGCAGTTGCCATAGCGATGCAGTTGCTGGCCCTCAATGATCGCCACGCCACCGGCCAGGACCAGGTCCATCAACACCTGCGGGCATTGGGCCAGGCCGTCGAACACCGTGTCCGCTGACGCGCTCATTGCCTGGTTGAGTGTGTCCAGGGCCTCGACTTTTTCTTCACGCTGGCGGCTGATATCCAGGGCCTCCATGGCGCTGATCTGCAACGACAGCACCTGGCCGATGGTCTGGCAGGTGGTGCGCAGGTCGTTGGGCACGTGCAGCGGCTCGCGGTTGCCGCAACTGATTAACCCCCACAATTTGTCGCCTTTCATCAGCGAGATGCTCATGGACGACAGCACGCCCATGTTCTTCATGTACTGGCAGTGGATCGGCGACACGCTGCGCAGGGTCGCGAAGCTCAAATCCAGCGGTTGCCCGGTATCCGGGTGCAGCTTGGGTAGCAGCGGCACCGGCTCGTAGTCGGCATTGGGGATGATTCGCAGCCAGTTGGTGCGGTACAACTCGCGGGCCTGTTCCGGGATGTCGGACGCCGGGAAGAACAGGCCGTTGAACAGTTCCATGGACGGCGCGGACGCTTCGGCGATGACCTGGCCGTGGCCTTCCTCTTCGAAGCGATAAATCAGCACACGGTCATAGCCGGTCATGGCCTGGATTTCGCTCACGCTGATTTCGTACAAGGCTTGCAGGGTTTTCGCCGACTGCAAACGTTGCAACATCTTGCCCAGGTTGCTGGCGCGGCCGTTCACCGACTTGGGCTGGAAGTGCTCGTAGCGTGGCTCGAACTCCAGCACCAGCACGCCTTGATGGCGGTGCAGCAGGCCTTCGAACTCGCTCCCGTTGAGGGTGACATGCAGCGCCGGGGCGTCGATAAAGTTAAGTTGACTGGCGATCTGCTGCACCGTGCGCGCGTTGTCCGCGCCCAACAGCGTATCCAGTGGCTGGCCAAGCAAGGTCTCAGGCGGGTGATTGAACAGGCTGGACACGTTGGCGCTGACTTGCACGATTTGCAGGTCCGGTTCGCGCAGGGTCAGCAGTGCGCCATGAGGCTGGATCGCGCCAGGGAAGCGGATCGGCTCGTCGGCACAGTTGGCCAGCAGTTCTTCAAAATCTTCGGGTTTCATAGCAGTACCTCCTGGCTGTCGAGCCATTGCTCAAAACAGCTGAATGTCGAGCAGGCCGCGTCCTCCGCCTGCTGTCGGCCGAGGTCGTCCAGCGGGACGTGGCCCAAGTAGTCGAGAAAGTCTTTCCAGCGCCGACCAGTCTCGGTGCCGTATATATCGAGAAAGGCGCCGCCGTTGCTGGCGTCCAGCGCCAGGCGCCGGGCCATCTCCCGGCGCAGCACCTGGCCGCCGAGGGTCGCGCCTTCGAGCACATACAACACGCCCAGGCAGGCGGCCGGGGTGTCGAGGCGTGGCAGGCGAGGGCAGAGGGGCAGGGCGGCAACCGCCTGGCTGGTGAGGCCCAGGGCAATCAGGTCACTGTGTAGGGTAGGGGTTTTCACCCGCAGCGCCTGGTTGAATCCCACAGGAATCAAGGCGCAGTCGTACAGTCGTGATTCCAGCGGGTGGTAGAAACCGTAGTAAGCCTCAAACAAACGCCGATACCCGTCGGCATCCAACTGCGGGGAAAAGAATGGCAAGCGTTTTTCCAGGGCCACATGGAGCAGGGCTGTGCCTGCGCGCAAGGCTTCAAGCAGGGAGGGCGCCGCGACGTCATGGGCCTGTGGATGCATGCAGTAAGCTCGGACTGGTCGGCCAGGGCAAACCATGGCTGACGCGTGGGTGAAGGGCGGGCAACGATTCTGTTTGTCCCGTCGTCTCTATCTGAAAAGTTAGGTAAAAAATCTGACGTTGTTGTCAGAAAAATAACCCAATATTCAAAAACAGACCCCACACCTTATCGCGAAGTTCGATTGCCGCCGTGTTGTGACGCTATCAGTGCAGGGAGGTACCCTGCACCAATGCCGACTGCACACAGTCAAGCAGGCGCTCGGTGCTCCATGGCTTGGGCAGGAATTTCACCGTATTGCCCAGTTGCGCCGCCATCACCGTATTGCCCGAGGTCAGCACCACCGGCAAGGACGGCCAGCGATGGGCCACGACCTTGCTCAGGTCATACCCGTTGAGCAGGCCGGGCATCTGGATATCGCTGACAATCAGGTCTACCGGATCACTGGTCCGCTCCAGAAAAATCATGCCTTCATCGGCCGATGGGAACGAGGTCACCACCGCGCCGAACTCCTCCAGTACATCCACCATCAACGAGCGAATGATTTCGTCGTCTTCCAGTACCAATATCGATGGCTGAGCCATGATCCTTACTCCACCATCTGGGTTGAGTAAGGTGGAGTGGCAGGTCACGGGATAGGTTCTACTGAATATTTTTTATTCGATGGGTGGTCACTTGGGCGTGTCGGCAACGTGGATAAAACGGCCGCTGCTTGCGAGCCGCGGGTGGGATAAGCCAGGATGTGGGCCACGTAACTTCACAGCAAGGGATGCGAGTGTGAAAGAACTGATTGGGGCGTTGATCGTCGTTGCCACCGTGTTGTTCGGGTGTACCGGGGTATTGGTCGCCGTCGCGTTTACCACCCAGAAAAGCCGCCTGGAAATACTCAAGACCTTGGGCGGCATGAGCCTTGGCCGCGACCGCTTTATCGGGATCGCCCAGTTGTGGGCCAACCTCTTCCAACGGGTGTTCGGGCAAACGTACCTCGCCCGGCGCCAACTGATCAGTATCCCGCTGTACACCTTGCTCGTGTCGCTGGTGTTTTTTGTGGTGTGGCTGCTGGATCTCTACCTGTTTAAAAATCCCGAGCACGTGTTCAATGTGCCGCCGCCGCCGAATGTGCTGCAAGCCATCAAGGACTTCTACGGCAAGGGGCTGCTGGTGGCGATGGTGATCGACTGCGTGACCATCCAGTTGACCAAATGGAGCATCAACGTGGGAGCGCGTCGCGGGTTTGGTTCGTGGCAGTTCCTGGGGTGCTTTTCGGCGACGATTGCCTTGGCCTACCTGTTGTTCAGTGTGGCGGTCTACTGGTTTCGCTGGTCGGACATGAACGAGCTGTACGCCATGTTGCCCGCTGACGAAGTGCGGCCGACGATCGCGTTCAACCCGTTGCGCAATGTGCTGTATTCGATCGCGCTGTTTCAGCCCGTGACGTTTATCTATGCCACCTCCGAAGGCTTTATCTCCAGTTATTTCATGCCCGAGCCGATCCTGTTTTACTGCGCGGCGACCGGAACCCTCTCGCTGCTCACCATCGGCGTGGTCTATCAATTCGCCCGAGGCGCGGAGCTGTTGCGACGGTTGTGCATGGGCTTTGTCAGCCACGTCGGCACGCCCCGGACCAACGCCATGAGTGTGGTGTTCATGATGCTGCTGGGGCTGGTGTTGGTGCCGTTGTGCCTGATGGCGCTTTATCTGGCTGTCTGAAGATTCGGCCTGTTCCGTCAGAAGCGCTCGTCCAGCAGGGCCGGCAAAGTCAGCTCTTTGACAAAGCTGGCCGATGACAGGCTCAAGGCCATGCGCACCACTTGCACCACGTCGTGTACCGGGATCAACTGCCCGTCGCCACGCTGCTCGGCCTCGAGACGGGAGGTGCTCAATGGATCCTCGGTATTCAGGTAGCCCAGGTTCAGGCAGGTCACGCCCAGGCGCTGGTGCCGATAACCTTCACGCAAGGCATCGGCCATGCCGCGCAAGGCGAACTTCGACGCGCCGAACGTCACCTCCGGGCGCCCACTCTGTGGCAGGCCTGAGGTAGAGCCGGTAAAGATGATGCGTGGGTTGGGGCTTTTTAACAGCACGGGCAGCAGGCGCTTGATCAGCAGCAGGGGGGCAGTGATGTTGCAGCTGACAATGGCTTCCAACTGCGTGTCTTCATCCTTGAGGAAGCTGTAGGCCTCATCGAACGCCTGTTCTTCCCAGATACCCAGGTTATAGATCAGCGTATCCAGGCCGTCCTGTGCCACCGCCTGCTCGATGACCTGTGCGGCTTGCGCCGGCTGGCCAAGGTCGGCTTCGACCCATGACACTTCGGCGCCGCTGCTGGATACCAAGCCTGTAGGACGGCTACGCGAGACCCCGATCAAGGTATCCCCCACGTCGCCCAAGCCTTCCATAAATGCCCTGCCCAAACCTTTGCTTGCACCGACCACCATGGTTCTCATTGATCTCTCCTTGAACTGACGTGCTGATGGAAAGTGCGCATGCAAACAGAGGGCGGGAGTGATGGCAATTGAATGGCTGTGTCCAAATGTTTTGCCAGACAGCGGGAGCGATTTGTCTTCAGTTGATTTAGAGTGATGGCTCTTTGCCATTTATCCAGTCGACGCTAAGGAAGTAAAAATGAAACGGATCGAACGCGACTTCATCACCCTGTTCAATTGCCTGTGGTACCAGGATTTTCCGGTGGAGGTGGATGCCGTCACCAACCGTGCCGGGTGGACGATTCATGTGGGGCTGGTGATGCGCGAGTGCGCGAAATTGCTCGGCGCGCGTGCCTATTTCGAACAGGGCGGGCGTACCGATGCGGTCCTGAAATATCCCGACAAGAGCATCCTGTCCAACGTCGAATGGGAGTGGGTCCAGTCCCATAACGACAAAGTGGATGAAATCAGCAAACTGTTTAAAAACCATGAACAGGCGGCGTTCTCCACTTTCGTGTCCTACAGCACCAAAAGCCATTTGCCCGAAGCCATCGAGAAGGCGTCCAAGCTCTGGGCCAAGGCCAGCACACCGCTGATTTTCTTTGTCGTAACCTTTGAGTCGGTAGGGCGCGACCGGCACTTCCTGGAACTGCAAACGCACTTTTTCAGCCGTGGCAAACATAAAAAAATCCGTTCACAGCCAGCCCTGCCTTGGCAGATCAACCGGGCACGCTTCAATAACGTGGACGAGGACAAGTAAACCGCAGGCATAATTGCCGCCTCTACCGCCTGAAGCCCGTGACCTGGAGCCCCTGATGAAACCCGCTGCCTTACTGACCCTGTTACTCACGGCCATGCTCTTCAACACGTCGGCGGTGGCAGCAGGCGATGCCGAGGCAGGCGGCCGGCTGTTCGCCAAGACCTGTGGCGGTTGCCACAGTGTCGGGTTGAACGCCCGTGGCGGCTTTGGGCCACAGCTCAACGGGGTGATCGGGCGGCTGGCGGGCACCACGGCGGACTATCAGTATTCCGACGCGATGAAAAATTCGGGCGTGGTGTGGACGCGGGAGACCCTCGCGGCCTATATCGAGAACCCGAAAAAAGTGGTGAGCGGCACCCGCATGATTTTCTGGGGGATCAGTGATCAGCAGAAGATCGAGAACCTGCTGACCTATCTGGAGACCTTTCAGGCGCAATAGCGCGATACACCCAAATCCATTGCAGGAGCCGGCAAACCGGCTCCTGCAGGATTGGCAGCGATTTCAACTGCCTTGAGGTGTTTCCCCGCGTGCCAGTCGCGCATTGATATCGTCGATTACTGCCGGCAGGTCGACGATGGTGTCGATCAGGTAGTGCGGCCGTGACCCTTCAAACATCTGTGTAATACGCTCGCGTTCCTGCGCCAGTTCTTCGGCCGGCAGCGCCTTGTATTGCGCGTAGGTCCGTCCCAGTGCGTTGCCCGAGCAGGTCAGGGCGACTGTCCACATGCCGGCACTGCGTCCTTCCAGGATTCCCGGCCAGGTGTCATCGACCTTGACGCACGCCGCCACATCGCTGATGCCCAGGGCGATCACATTGGCCAGGGCCTGGGCCGGATGCGGGCGACCGTTGGGCACTTCGTCGGTGGCCACCACATGATCGGCCACATAGCCATTTTGCCGCGCCAACTCGACTACCTTGGCCATCACCACCGCCGGGTAGCCCGAGCACGAGCCGATCTTCAAACCCTTGGCACGCAGGGTTTCAATCGCCTCCAGTGCACCGGGAATCAGTGCCGAGTGCAGGGCGATTTTCTCGATCTGCAACGGCATGAAACGCTCGTACAGGGCGGTGACGTCTGCGTCGGTCGGCTGGCGGTTGAACACCGCACGATAGCGCTCGGCAATCTGCGGCTGATTGCACAGGGTGCGGATGTGATCCCACTTGCCCATGCCCATCGGCCCGCGGGCTTCCTCCAGGGACACGGCGACGCCGAACTCGGCAAAGGCCTCGACGAAAATCTGCGTGGGCGCAAACGAGCCGAAGTCGACGACGGTGCCGGCCCAGTCCAGGACCACGGCTTGTAACGTAGAAGGTTGTTGGTAATGCATGATCAATCTCCATTTTCGGGTATGAGCAGGCCGTCCCTCGATTCACGAGGTAAGCCGGTTGAGTGCAAAAGGGTGAAGCGAATCAGGTAGCCGGTATGGGGCTGGCCTCGAACAGTTCGGCGATCATCGGTCGGTTGCGCCGGATGCCCAGGCAACACAGGTGGTAGTCGATGGAAAACGGGTGGTCGACGAAGGTGATCGGTGTGGTACCCGGCGTTTCGGCGTATTCCACCGCCGATACAAAGCCAATGCCGATACCCTTGGCGATGGCATGCACGATGGCTTCGCGGCTGTTGAGCTGCATCACGCAGTTGAGGTCCACCCCCAGGCGCTTGCAGCTTTCTTCCACCAGTTGCCGGGTGCGCGAGCTGCGTTCGCGCATGACCCAACGCTCCTGGCTGATCTGCTCGACGTGTACCTCTTTCTGCGCAGCCCAGGGATGGTCGTCGCGCACCACCGCAATGATCGGGTAACGCCGGTACAGCTGCGTATCGAAGCGTTGGTCAAACTCCGAGAGGGCCAGGATTGCCACGTCGATATCAAAATTGAACAGGCGGTCGAGGGTCTCCTTCTCCGGGGAAAACGAGGTCTCCAGCGTGATATCCGGGTGGCGCTGCATCAACTCGTACGTCAGGTTCATGGCGATGGGCGGCGAAACAGCGCCCAGGCGCAACATCCCGGTCTTGCGCTGCTTGAAGCTGTGCAGCAGTTGCATGGCCTCATCCTCCTGGCCGAACAGGCCCTGGGTGATCCCGTAGAGCGCATGGCCGGCCGAGCTCATCTCGATAAAGCGCCCACGGCGGTGGAACAACTCCACCGAGAACTGCTTTTCCAGGCCGTTGACCTGTTCGCTGACAGTCGGCTGGCCGACGCTCAAGTACTCGGCGGCGAGGGTGAAACTGCCGGTCTTCGCCACCGCATGAAAGGACCGTAGCCACTTGTGGTACTGGTACATAACGCATCCTGTTCCAGGGATCAGCCGAGCCGGGTCATCAACGGCGGATAAACAGGGCCACCACCGCGCTGCACAGGCAGGCCGAGGTGACGACGATGAAGATCAGCGACGTATTGCCGGTACTGTCGAGCATACTGCCGATCAGCGGTTCTGCCAGGCCGGCGAACAGATAAGACGAGAAGTTCATCACACCCGTGGCCGTGCCTGCGCGCTTGGCACCCACCAGGTCCGGGCACAAAGCCCAGAAGCTGGACGCCGGGCCGTAGACAAAGAACCCGCAGAGAAACAGCGCCACCAGGCCGATCGCGCTATGGGGTGGCAGGCTCCACATCCACAGGCTGGTCGCGGCGCCGAGGAACATATAGAGCATGATCGCCAGGTAGCGCTTGGAGCCGAACAGCTTGTCCGACACCCAGCCATTGCTCAGGGCGCCGACGGCCATGCCCACCGGCAGGGCGACGGTGATCCACTTTGGATCGATCATGCTGTCGCCGCTTTTCCAGTTGGCGCCGAGGAAATGCACCGGCACCCACACGATCAGGCCGTAGCGCGCAGCGTTCTGGAAACCCAGGGACACGGCGGCAATGATCAGGCGCGCGTTTTTCAGCACTGCCTTGTAGCGCTGGGCCGAGGTTTCCTCTTCGCCGTGGGCCACTTCATGGCCCTTGTCCTCGGCGTTGGCCACGCCGGTATCGGCCAGGGGTTCGAAGCCCAGGTCCTGTGGGCGCTCACGGGCCACCAGGTAAAACAGGATACCCCCGGCCAACATCAACAGGACCGGCAGGCGGAAGATCCAGCGCCATTCCAGTTGCAGCACCTCCAACACCACGATGGAGGTCACATAGGACAGCACCGACGCGCAGCCGGCGGCGAACACGTAGAAGCCATAGACCCGGCCGCGCTCGCTGGCGCTCCACCAGTTGGAGATCAAGCGACTACCCGGCGCCCAGCCCAGGGCCTGGAAGTAACCGTTGATGCCCCACGGCAGGATCAACCCGGCAAAACCACTGGCAAAACTGGTGACCCAGTTGGCGCCACAGGACAGCACCGCGCCCAGGGTCATAATGCGCCGTCCGCCGAACTTATCGGCCAGGTTGCCGTTGATCGCCTGGCCGATGGCATAGGACCAGAGCATGGCGGCCGAGATCCAGCCCAGCACTTCCTTGGTCAGGCCGAACTCGGCCTGGATTCCCGGGATGGCGAAGCCGAAGGTCTGGCGCCCAGTGTAGAAAAACAGGTAACAAAACATCGCCGCGAGCAGCATGCGCCACTGGGCAAAACGGAACGACGCCGAGCGAACGGCAGGGGCAGGCAGGGTTTGTGCACGATTCATGATGTTTTCCTTATTGTTATTCGCCCCCGAAGCCGCAGCGACGGGGTGGCACCCTTTACAGGTGCAAGAGGAAAGACTGAATTGCGTTGAGCCTAGGCGGCTTTCGAACCGATAAAGTTTTTGCCGCGTGCACCTTGCAGGGCGAAGCGGATCATCGCGGCGGCCTCGGTGGGCGTGACGCCGTAATCGGCAAACTCGGTTTTTACCTCCAGGCTATGCAGGAAGTTGCGCAACCGGGTCTGGGCTTTGTCCAGGTCATCACCGAACACCCGTTGCAGGGTGCGATCCCGCGCCGCGTCATGTCCCCACGCCAAGCCAAGGACCAGCGGCAAGGTAAAGGAGCAGGCGATGCCATGGGGCAGGCCGTGGTGCAGGGTCATCTCGTAGGAAATGGAGTGGGCTAGCGCAGTCTTGGTATTGGAAAACGCCAGGCCGGCCTTGAGCGCGGCCAAGGCCATGCGCGAGCGCAACTCCTGATTACCGAGGTCGCGCCGCAGCGGTGGCAGGCATTCCAGGATGTCCTCGATGGCCGATACCGCGAACGTGTCCGAAATCGGATTGGCATTGATGTTCCAGATCGCCTCCAGCGCGTGGGACAAGGCGTCCAGCCCCGTCGACACCGTGACCCCGGCCGGTACGGTCAGCATCAATTGTGGGTCGACAATCGCCACCTTCGGCCAGGTGCAATCCAGGTGCAGGGAATACTTCTTGTGGCTGGCCGAATCCCAGATTGTCGCCCAGGGCGTCACCTCACTGCCGGTGCCCGCCGTGGTCGGCGCAGCGATCAAGGTCTTGCAGTGCGCCGGCACAAACGGCTGGCCGGTCGCCAACAATGCCAGTAATTCATCGAACTGCCCGGACTCAGTGCCGACAATCAGCGCCTTGGCCGTATCAATCGCACTGCCGCCACCGACGGCCAGCACCACATCGCAATCCCCGGCTTGCAGCCAGAAGCGCTCGTAGGTTTCACGCAATTGCGCGACATCGGGATTGGGCTGCACATCCTCGACGACATACACCAGACGCTCGCCCAGCAATCCCTGGATCCGCTCGACCAAGCCCAGGCCACGGGCCTCCGGGAAGGTGACGAGGGCGACGGTCTGCTGCGCAGTGATACTGGCCAGGTCTTGCAGGCAGCCCCAGCCGACGCGGGTGTCTACCGGGTTATGGAATCGGGCAGTCATGGCGTGTTCCTGGTTTTTGTTGTTGGAAGTGGCACCAATAGTCGGGGAGGGTGGGGGAGAGCTCAAATCGATAGATTGGGGGGATGGATTGGCTGGGCCGATATGAGATGTAGGACGGTCAAGGGCAAGTGCCTGCCTTGGCGTGGTTGGGTCTTTGCCACGACCGCGCCGATACGAGCTCTAAGCTTACCGCCGCTGCTTTTCTGTCCTAAACGTTGCGTGCTGGTAGGATCTTTCCTGTTTTCATGTAGCCCCGTCTTTGGCAGCACTGCGTTTGCTACTTTTGCGTGAAAAATACGCGATGGAGACGCGGAATGCTCACTTTCGATTCCCTATGGAAAAACCACCCGCAGATCTATGGAGACGCAGCGCCATGCCGGGCCAACGGTGCCAAAAACTTCAGTGATCAATGCGCGATCAACCTTGGTGTTGCACTGCGCAGATCAGGCGCTGATCTGAGCAAATTAAGAGGCGTGCGCTATTGTTGGCAGCATCCCAAGGCTGAGGGCCATGTACTGGCAGCAGAAGAAATGGCCAGAGCATTAAGCGGTACGAACATTCCCGGCTTGCAACGAATGAGAAAGGTCACACCCGAAGGTTTCGAGGATGAGCTGCAAGGGCAGCGAGGCATCATTTTCTTCAAGGACTTTTGGCGCCGGGGGAGCGAGACATTTGGCAATCGCAGTGGTGATCACATTGATCTGTGGAATGGGCGGCGGTTGACGGATTGGTTGAGCTACCCGCGTATTCAACTTGGGTTTTTGATTGAGGGGACGTTCTCGGATTATCACGAGTCCAGGGAGATTTGGTTTTGGAAGGTTTTATGACGGTAGTTAAGGGCATGTTATTTGTAGCGTTGGTGGTGGCTGTGGCGGTTGCGGTGTTTAACGGGTTGGTTGTAGCGGCTTCGGCTTACTTTGGGCCGTTTTACGAGAATGATGCGGACCAGAGTCGGAATTTTGGGATTTGGTTGTTAGGGAATGGGGTGGTAGTTGGGGTTTCAATCTTAGTTGGAGTTGTTTGGTTCCGTCGGCGTTTGCTTCGGGGGTAGGAGCCCAGCTCTAGGAACCTCTTTTTTGGCTTGCTCCTGAATACTTCAGGCCCCGCTGGGAATAAATGTATCCGTTGCTTGGCAGGCAATCCCGATCTGCAGTGCTGCATCCTGATCAGGAAAAGGGCACGGATCTATTTTCAAACAAGTCCGTCCCCTTTTACTACTGGGGCTTTGGGGCGCTAATCAGCGCAAATTCCTGCCACCTTCACCCTCTCTGTTCGAACCGCCGCCGCTTCAGGAACAACCCCACCCCCAGTGCAACGGCAAAGATCGACAGCAGCCCCAGGTCAAACCCAAACAAACGGATTTGGCTTGCAGCCACGCAGCCGACCGCTCCGATCGCTACCAGCAGCACCCCTAGCCATTTGCGAAGTGGGTACGGCTTCAGAAACCGATCGAGCAGAAAGAACAGCACCAAGGCAATGACCAACTGGGTAATGTCAGACATGTGTTTCTCCCATCAGGTCTTGATGATCAGTGTCGAGGCGCTACGTTGTGGGCCGATACCGCCATTCACCTGCGCCTCGATGCTGACCAGTATGTCGCCTGCATGATAGGTGGGCAGGGTTTCATTCACATACATGCGCACACCGGCGCCGACAGGGGCACCCACGTAGGGGGAGGCTATATAAGAGGTGGCGCCAGCGAAGGCCGAGGCCGCGAGGTTAGCGATCTTGGTGCGTTGGGCATTGAGAACATCGCCCTGTTGCCGGGTCAGCGGCTTGGAGATGCCGATCATCATCAGGCACGGCAGGTTCTTGGCCAGCATCTTGTCGTACACCTCGACGACCTTGCGGTTGACCTCATAGTGGGCGCTTTTCGCTTCACCAAAATGCAACTCGCCCAAGCGTCCGCGCTCGCTGTCGGTGAGGGTGATCTGCGAGACGTTGAACACGATCCCGTGATTGCCCATGTATTGGAAAGTCCCTTCGAACTTCATTGCACGCATCCTTTCGAGCCAAAGGTGGGGATTGTCTAGAAGGCGCGCGCTGGATTCAAATCATTTCACCTGCCTGGCAAGGTGCGTTGCCTGCCGTAAGGTGTTGCTGGCATCTGTGATCCGGTGAAGCGGAACAAATCGGTATGGTTGACCGAGGAAGGACCTGGAGCGCTGGGTGAGAGAGTTGCTGTAGACGGGTAGTTCGATGGTGCCGGGGTGGGCGCTATCGCAGGCAAGCCAGCTCCCACACTTGATGGCGTACAGCCGCTGAATCACACGGCTTGCGGTAAAAAGACCTTAGTTTTTACCGGCCGATCAACCCAGCATGTGTTTGGAAATCAGCCTGGAGATTTCCACCATCGAGGTCCTGCCCGTGAACTCGAACTTCACTTTGCCCAATGACGAGAAGTAGATCTCCAACTCCGAATCCAGGTCGAACGTGCCGGAGGTTTCCACCGAGTACGCGACAATGTTTTTGTACGGCAGGGACGTGAAGTCCTTCTTGCTGCCGGTGATGCCTTGCACGTTCACGGCGATGATGCGCTTGGTGGTAAACACCACACCGTCGCGCATGGCTTTGTAGGCATCTACTACCTGTTCGTCATCGAGCAGCAGGGATGCAACGCGTTCGGCGTATTCATTGTTTTGCTTGAGCTTGAAGAAGCCTTTGTTGTTGAAGTCGATCATTGGGCGGTCCTTGTCGTGGGGCAGGGAGGGTGCGTTACAAGATGGCCTTGAGGTAGTCCATAAGTGCGTCGAGCGGGGTCTTTAGTTCCTCCAGCGTCGAGGCTTGCTGGACTTCAGCCGCCAGCTTTTGCAGCTCACGGCCCATGACCGTGTTGGCACCCCCCAACGTCTCCAGGGCCAACTTCATGCATTCATCCAACTTGCGTTGGATAGTTGTCAGGTCGCCAGTGCGCACCAACAACCCAAACACCTCCCGCTCATACCCATCCATGACCAGATCGTCGCGCAGGATCGGGCTGCCATCTTCCGTCTCATGCACCAGTTTGAGGGCGAACAGAGCAACGGCTTCGAGTGTCAATTCCATGGTCCTGGTACCTCTACTGTCTGGTGCGGTGGGCGATGATCACTTTTCTACAGGCGAAAAAAAAGACCTTGAATTTCAAGGTCTTTTTTTAAGATGGTGCCCGAGGGAGACTCGTGCGTCCTATGTAGACCGTGACTTGTAGCGCGATTATATAGTTTGGGATACAGCTAGGGATACAAGCTGAAGGTTACTGCCCAGTGATCGCTCTACAATCGACAGCTTGGTTTAGGCATCAGATTGTTCAATTAAGAAGGGTGGGATATCAAGCAGTTCAGCCACAGCATCGATTTTTTTCTTCGAAAAGTTCCAGGCGCAGCTTCCATCACGTGTCTTGATCCACTTTCCACCGAGATCTTTCAGTTCATCCTTTTTGGTTTTTGTGTCACCGGTGACGATGAATGACCGGTCTGAGTATTCGTGTAGTTCAATACCGACTGATGCTGGTTGCACCTTAGGGGCGGGCGCTTTTTTGGCAACGGGTACTTTTGTAGACTCCTTCGCCGCCTTAACGACTGATGCGTCTACGACGGTCCCAACGGAGAGGCCCCTGGTGATTATCGTTAGGTGCCGTGATAGTTGGACCTTGAGTTGTTCGACAGAAGAGTACTGCTCTTGGATACCCTTATTCCGGATAGTTTTCTTGAATTGTTCAAGTCGATCCAACTGGTCCTTGTCGATCTTGCTCGGTTGAACAGGAGCGTCTGAGTAGTACAGCATCACTGGCTTGCCTTGCTTCAGAAACCACTTAATTTCTTCCACCGTGCCGCTATCTTCGACGCCGGTAGGTGAACCAAGCCGGGTCCAGAAAGCACCGATCAGCATGTCGCATGATTTCACCACCAGGTCGTTGATCACACCTTGCGGACGGTCCGCCATGCTGGGAGCGCTGTGTGATTCCCACATCACTGGTAATAGAACCTTGCCTGTGCTTTGTGAATGCAGAGCATTCCATTCATGCAGGCTCTCAGCAATTGCTTGCCTTTCACAGGGAACGTCCGATGGTGAAGCTATCAGTACGTTAAAGACGCTTGCCGAATAAGGCATTTTCCTTTCCTTGGCTATGTTTTTATTGGGGGAGCGACAAGCAACTAGGCTTCGTCTGAAACGTGTTTTACAGAAAGTCGGGGCGATACGCCACTAGGCGCAGATGTGCATCGCCGTTTGATTTTGCAGGTGGAAGGTTATCGTCTGCTCTGAACGGTGTTGACTAATCAATAAGGCTGAAAGCCGCCGGGGACCCTGAGCTATTTGAGCAAGTACGGGGCATGAAACCCGCGGGATCGTGGTAGCGGCAGCCGCACCAGCTTACTGAAATTTCAACGTTGAAATTGAAAGGATCTTGAAGAGAAAAGTACATCTTTACCGGATCTGTAACGGTCATGGGTTTCGTTCAGGATAGTGCACGATTGGCCTGGTCAACTCGGTCAACCAGTCAACTAACTTTGGAGCCCAGCCACTAACGAGATCCGGCGGGTTCTTTGCCCCGTGTCTATCCGAAATGCCCAGGGGCCCCAGCGGCTTTCCGATTCGTTGGGCAAATGCACTGGTGAACAGCAGTTCACCCGGTTCACCTGTTCACTAAGCTGGGCACCTTTCCGCTAACACGATTACGCGGGTTTCCTACCCCGTACCTTCGAGAGTGCTCCAGGGTCCCCACTATCGAACCAAAGCTAAGAGCATGACCCACCTCGCTTCGCTGAAGGAGCAATACTAATGGGGCTAGGGGATACCCTAATAAAACCGTGTTACGGGTGTTACGTGTGTTACGTAGGTCTATAAGTATATGATTTTAAATGATTTATATGGCGTTACACAGCTGTGACTGGTTTGCCGATATGTGTGTTACATGGCCAATAGGTGTTACATCAATGAATGCTCTGGGAGGTGCGATTTATGATGATTAAGGCGACTGTCATCGGACCAGAGCCCTTCGCTTATAGGGGTCGCTATCGGCCAAAAGCTGCTATCCGAATCACTAAGCTGGATGCGCCAGATTCTGCTTGCTAGGGCTCTGTAATCGTTATCAAAGAAATGAAAATCGTCGATCTTGATCAAAGCCACTAGCCACCAGAGATGGCTAGTGGCTATTCTGACATTGCTCATTGGGGGAGACTGAGATCCTTGACGAATCCCGTCACGTGACCGCCCCTCGCTCAGCAGGCACAAAAACACCAGGGAGCGCATATGAGCGATTATGATAAATATAAAGACGATGTGACGGATGATATTAAAACATGTATTGAAGCGATGGGCTGCCAGCCCATACTTTTCGTAGGGTCAGGCCTAACTAAAAGGTACCTTAACGGCCCTAACTGGGAGGAGTTACTGCACTCACTTAGTGAAATGTGTCCCGAGATCGATAAAAAATTTGCTTATTATTTGCAGCGCTATCCTAATCTTGTCGACATTGGAACCGTCTTCTCCGAAAAATTCAATGATTGGGCTTGGAGTGGCGGCGAAGATGAGTTTCCCGGTGAATTATTTGGCTCAGGCAATGAGTCCGATATTTACTTCAAACATGCAGTGTGTGAGATTTTTAAGAAATTATTAAGTGAAGCAATTATCACGGATAAAAACGAAATCGAACTGCTAAAAAAGATTCACCCTCACTCAATAATCACAACCAACTATGATTGTTTACTTGAGAGCATTTTCCCTGACTACGCTCCAATCATTGGACAGCGAATTCTCTATGCAAATCATTCAAGCATTGGTGAAATATTTAAGATACATGGATGTGCTTCGGATTCTAGGAGTGTAGTCATCACACGAGAGGACTACGATAACTTTCTGAAAAAGAAAAAGTATCTAAGCGCCAAAATGCTTGCTTTTTTTGCGGAGCATCCTCTTATTTTTGTTGGCTACAGCGCCGAAGATCCAAACATTAGAGCTATACTTTCGGATATTGATGAGATTCTTTCCGAAAATGGCGCGTTAATTCCAAATATTTACCATTTAGAGTGGTCAAGCAAGGAAGTTACCGAATATCCTAGGCGTGAACGCCTGATATCGGTATCAGAGAATAAAAGCATACGTATAAAAAGTATCGTTGCACATGACTATAGCTGGGTATACAAGGCTTTTGGCGCTAACCAAGCACTTGACAACGTCAACCCAAAGTTACTACGTGCTCTACTGGCAAGAACCTATGAGCTAGTGCGTTCTGACATTCCGAAAAACCCCATTCAAGTTGATTACACTGTACTTGCAAACGTCTCTGAGTCAGAGGGAGCATTAGCTAAACTTTACGGAATAGCTGACGCCTCTGACGGTCTAGCCTTCAACGTCAATTTCCCACACACACCATCAACTTTAGGTGTAAGTTTGGGTTTCAAAGGATGGCACGACGCGAATAAGCTGCTCGAGATTTTGAAGAACACTACTGGTGTAGATATAAAATCGTTCGACAATAAATACCATTGTGCTGTAATGAGTGGTAATGAGGTTCAGGCGCATCGATACTCTAACTTGCTGCGGCAGCTACTTGAGAAAATAAAAAACGGAGAGGAATATACTTTGGATTTGCCCGCTTAACCTTTGATGCTTAATTATCAATAAGCCTGATGCCTTAACAGCCCATTGGGAGTGACTAAAATTGGCCAGAAGCAGCTTCAGTTTCCAGAAGGCTAGAGTACTGTCATGAAGTCACCGCCAAGATCTACTAGGATTTTCAAGGAGGAACATTGAATTTATTAAGTCTTTCCCCAGAACAATTTGAAAGTATGACATTTGATATTGTTACTACGCTCGGATTGAGAAATACAGTATGGAGAACTCCTGGGAGCGATGTCGGAAGAGACATTGAAGGTGATTATTTTATTTCGGATTTATCCGGTCAGTATCAACGCCAAAAGTGGTATGTTGAATGCAAAAGATATACAGGTTCTGTTGACTGGCCTACAGTGTGGAATAAAATATCATATGCCGAAGCGCAAAGCGCTGATATGCTTTTGTTCGTAACAAGCTCTTCCCTCACGCCGCAAGCAGTTGATCAGGTTAGAGCCTGGAATGAAACACGAAAAAAACCAACTATTAGATTCTGGGGCGCAGTTGAGGTTGCTGCGAAATTAAATCTTTACCCCGAACTCGCAAGGAAGTACGGGCTGAAATCAGAGGCGGCATCTAAACTCGATATTTTTTACCCCTCCATTTTACTACTTATTAAGATATCTAATACTCTTTCGCCGGACACTGGGCCGATACCTGAAATAAAACTATGGCTGGCTCATTCTATCAGCGAACTGGTATCGACTAGGATGTCAGATGTAAAAGTTTCAGATGAGTTTTATTTTCGAACTCACAAAACTGAAGATCAATTCGAATGGATAGATTATTCAGGGTTATGTGTCAAACATTATGATCGATTCTCTATTAGAGCGCTATTTGCATACTTAGTATTTATTTTTAAGACGGCACCAGTAATCACGCAAGACCAAGAACTTAACTTGGCAATTGAATTGCCGAGAACTTTAATTGAGTCGGAAGAAAATCACATCCAAGCGCTTTCAGGCCTGTCAAATTTTAGCGCTCAACTGGGGGCTGAAAATATTAGCTTATCTATAATTAAAAGGGCCGTATAAATGGATAACAAAGAAACCTTATTCCTCATTCAAAATATTACTCACCAAGCAATAAATCCAATGAGTGGCGTGATTGGAACACTCGACAATTTAATAAATGACGTAATTCCAGAGCATAAAAAGGCTCAGCGATTAGCACGCGCTAGGGCACAACTAGAATATACGGTTTCGCTGATAAGAAACCTTTCATATTTTGCAGAGTACGCATCGGGAAATACTGAGTCAATTTCGAACTCCTCCATCAAAACCACTGTCATACCACAGGCCATTATCGAATCTGCGCAGTTCTTTCAAGAACAAGGGACGAGTAGTAGGGTAAAGGTAGAGTTAGAGGATAGAAACACTCAAAACTGCGTAAAGGGTGATCCGAATTTACTTAAACAGGTCTTCATGAATCTCATCGATAATGGAGTTAAATATGGCAAAGCCGGCTCGACTTTGACAATAAAAAATTGGATACAGAAAAAAACTAACAACCTGATCATAATATTTGAAGGACAAAGCGAGGCATTTTCTAACGAAGACGATATTTTCGCAATCGGATATCGAGCAAAACGTGCAAAAGAAAGAACATCTTCCGGGTCCGGCCTAGGGCTTCATATTTGTAAGCTAATCGTCGAGAATGCATTTCAGGGGACGATTGACGGGAGTCATTCATCTTCTGGAGTTACGAAATTTGAAATCAGAATACCAAATGGGTTTTTAAAATGAGCGCAAAAATTCTAATTCTTGATGATGAACCTATGTTTTTGGATTGGCTAGAGGACTATGTCGAGTCACTAGGTTTCAGCGTGGATTTTTCAACCTCGATAGATGATGCAAATAAAAAGCTAGTGGGCGCCAGCGTAGATGACTATGCAGCACTGATTTTTGATCTCAATGTGCCCGCCTCTTCTGAGTTTGAAAGCGTATTGGAGCAAAAGGGGAAACTATTTCAAGAATTCAGAGGCCTCTTTATAGCGCAGCAAGCTCGAACGAAAGGGATTAACGGTAATAAAATAATAGTCTATTCAGTTCACGACAAGCCAGAAGTCGAAGAGATGTGTCAAAGATTAAATGTTTCATATATACCTAAAGGTCGAGCAAAAGCGTTAAAAGATAAGCTTGCCTCAATATTAACGAGAGCATGAATAGACGCGGACGAAAATGTTTTTATTGCTCTGAGGTCGCAAATTTTAATACACCTGAGCCGGTCGCATGACGGATAGGGGGTGAGAGGACTTACGGTTCGTAATCCAGTAAGCCGACCACTTTCAGACTACCTGCGCTTCCACGCCGGCAATGGTGATGCGATTCTCTTCAGTTGGCTCGCAGCCCCCAAGAATCGCCCCAAGGTTTGGTAATTTCCGGAGTGACAAATTTTGGACGAAAGCACACTTCTGCGACCGTCTTCTTTTGGCCGAAAGCGGACATTCGCGTGCGTGTTGATTTGGGGCTGCCCTATAGCGCGCTCTGAAAACTGACACCTAGCGACACTTGTTGAGGGGGCTCTCCGGTCTATCTATCGGCTATGGCGTAGGATAAAACCTGTCCATACATTGGTTGTTTATCTTCAGCGTTGTCTGAGTAGGGAGTGGTAATGGAACTCGTGGTAAACGAGGAGCAGGTTTTAAAGAATCTTGATGTCCTGGATCGTACAAGGCGTCTTGCAGGCGGGGATGGGGACATCTGTCGTGACCTGATCAAAAATGGAAAATGCTACCTTCCCTACCTCACCGGGGCGGGCATCGCTTTCGCCCCATCAAGGTTTATTGGTTATGTAGGAAATGAAATCCAGGCACATGGCAGTAACCAGGATAAGCACGGTAGTCGCACCAATGATGCCCTGAGCCGGATTTATGGGTCTCCGCCGGCCCCGAATGAGATTTTGCAACTGGCTTTTGAGAAATTTTGCTTTTCAACCGGCGTTACACCTAATCGTGACGGAGGTTATGGCGCGCCGCGAAAATTCTGGATCACGGACGAAGTTTCCGATGTGATCATCAAGGACCAAGAGGAGCAGGTGACGGCGGACGCGAAGCTAACTGAAACGCAAAAGCGCCAGGTCATATTGGCTCGGATCGGCCAGGGGGCTTTTCGTAAGAAACTGATCGAACACTGGGGAGCATGCGCGGCCACTGGATGTTCACAGATCGACATTCTCAAGGCTTCACACATCAAGCCTTGGAGCGAGTCCAGCAACGCTGAACGGCTCGATGTGTTTAATGGCCTGCTTCTCAGTCCCGCCCTCGATGCCTTGTTTGATAAGGGATATGTTTCGTTCGACGAGGGAGGAAGGATTCTGATTTCTCCTCACGTCTCTGACCACGACAGGCAGATCCTGAATTGCTCGGCAGAGCTGAAAGTGAAGCTGTCACCAAGGCACCATGAATACCTCGCCTGGCACCGAGGCAACCTGTTTGGCCGGAGTAAGGTTCGCTTTTAGGTGTGATCGAACAGCTTCGCGTATTCGCACCACAGCTTTGAAAAGTTGTCCCAATCTGTGGTGTCGCTGGATGCTCTGAACTGTAGGGTGTCGGGTGGCCCCATTAATATGGGTTTGGTGAGTACGCTACTCTCAAGGCTGTAATGGCTCAAAAGCTTTTCGTCCGTCGGATTGCGTGGCGTAGGGTAGCGACCGGCCCAAACGACCGAAGCTTCGTAGAAGTCGAGTAGCTGTTTACGCTCATCATCGAGGCTCAGGCCGAGCGCCTGATGGAGTTTGTGCAAAAAGTGAATTTCAACCTGTCTCTGCGGCGTAACTCGCTGAACAAGAACAGCTTTCATGATCAGTTCTAGAGAGAGTCCGCAGAGCATGTGATACGCCGGCCAGCACGCCACTTTCATGCTGTACCCGCTGCCGTAACCAAGCTCCTGTGCGATTGACGCGTCTTGAGGCCCCATCGAGTGCCAGAGTGCACCCGCTGACGCTTTCAAGTCTGCGGCACGATTAAACCAATGATTTGGGTGGCTTCTGTGCTCAACCAGAGAGGGACGGCTCGCAAGCCAGCCTGCATATTCGTCATCCATGCTTCTCGACCTCAGTCCCTTATCAGTTAGAGTGGGCAATTGCATTCCACTTTACCAGCTGTTTGCATCGAATTTGACCAGCGCAATGGGAGCGCCTTGACCGACAACCGTCGACGCCAAAGCGTTCGACTAGCACCCGCATGCAGCAACCCACCGCACGATCACCTATTAATGTTAGGTGGCGATGATCAAAGCATTCTTGTGGTGGTAGGACCTGCTTAAATGAACCTAATGGCACTATCCAGTGATGGCGTTTTGCCTATAATAGCCTAAAGCACAAACCCAGCAAGTAAAATTACACACCAGCGAAATTTGCCAGCTAAATAATTACAGGCAGCCAAGACAATATTTTTCAGAGTTATAATTTAAATGATCCTATATCATTATACAGACCAAAATGGATTTATGGGTATTTTCCAGCAGAGAGAGCTATGGGCAACCAAGATTCAATTTCTCAATGACTCCAATGAACATAAGCTAGCATTGGATCTTGCAGCGAAACTTTTAGAAAGTTACGCAAAAAAATCACAAGGCCGAAATGTAAAGGGACGGCTAAATCACTACAAAGACAGTATAGTTCACATTAAAGATAGGAATGTATGTGTTTGCTCCCTAACTGAAAATGGAGACTTACTTAGCCAGTGGAGAGGGTACTCGCAGAGCCATGGTGGATACTCTATCGGCTTGAATTATCATGCGCTGGAGCCCTACATAAGATTGCAGGGATTTAAATTGGTGCAGTGCATATACAACAAGGAAGAGCAGGTAAGCGTTGTCTCTAAGATGATTGAAGCGCTGATTGAGGAGTTTAAAGACGAGCCCGAGCCTGAGTATGGGTTCGACATTAGCTATGAAAGCACGTCGACTTTTCTTGACCGACTATCAGAGATCGCCCCCGTGTTAAAGGATCCGAGCTTCGAAGAGGAGGCTGAATGGCGAATTATTGTGACCGCAAGCTTTAGAGAATTAAGTTTTCGTGCTGGAAAGTCAATGCTTACTCCTTTTTATAAAGTTAGCCTGCGAAGTAGTGATGATGACAAATTTAATTTTCTACCACTTGTCCAGGAAATTGTTGTTGGTCACACTCCTCACCCCGAGCTTGCAGTACTGGCCACAGAGGCCTTCCTTATTAATATGTTTCCTCCTAGATTGCTAGACGGAGATTACTCGACACCAATCGAAGTGCGGAAAACCTCCATTCCTTTTCGAAACTGGTGAAAGATTATTCTTCGTAATGGAGTTACCTCACTTCCCCCTTCTGAGGGACAAGTGGTGGGGTTGGCAGCATTTGAGAGCGAAAATTTTATTGTCGCTTCTGGCCGAAAGCGTTCATAGGCCCACAGCCGCCACAGATCAGAAGCCGAAAAATCTGAAGCCTTGCTTGTAATGGGAGGATCTAGCGAAGCGGAAGCTGCCTAAGCTTCCGCGTCTTCATCAACCGCTCTTTCTTTTGAGCTGGAGGTCAATAAAATCAAGCTCTGCCTTGATTGCATCAATCGTGAGCGTCTCGACTTTAGTGTCTTTGTTTGCGCTCGCATTCAGCTTTTTCATGCCAGCCAGGACGACAATTATCCCGTTCAAATGAAGCTTTCGGGCCTTCAGGTAATCAGGCATCTGTGCGCTATTCTGTGGTGGTTTGTTCATGATTGGACCGATGGTAGGCCCGAAGCAACCAGCCCTCGCCAGTTGCTTCGGGGTAGGTTTGGGTTAGGCGGCCAGCAGGTCAAGCAGGCTGTGTTGGTGTGAGCGATCCACGAGTTCGCGCCAGGTCCAGCTTCCAAAGTGCTCGCCCTGTTCAGGGATATCCAGCTTCATCAGTGCCACCGGGTCACGACTAATCAGGTTGCGTGCTGCCCACAGCTTGCCGCCTGTCTCTAGCAGTGTTTTCGCGGCCTCATTCCATTGTTCTTCTAACACTGTGTTCGCCAGATGAGCCGCTTGGTTTTCGATCTTGGCGCGTTCTTTTTGTGCCTCTGTGATGTGCTGATCAATCGTCACGAGCTCCTGCTCCAGCGCGGTGATGAGTAGTTGTTGGCGGCGGTGATGCTCAACCGCAACTGCGAGGGCTTTTGCTGCTTTTTGAGCTTCTGCGTTAGCCGCTTTCTCGCCCTCCACATCGCCCCAGGCGACAGCCTGCGCATAAGCGGTGGCTGCGTCCGTTTCAGCTTGTCGAGCCTTTGCCATGTCTTCCTGATCGCTCTGGCGGACCTGCTGCAACCGTGTCTCAATGCTGTTGCGCTTTTCGTTGAGCTCCATCTCGTCGGCTTTCCAAGTCGCCATCGCGCTGATGTAGCCCGCAGCCAAGCTCTCACGGTTCGCCAGTGCTTCACGGCGATCAATTTTTTGATTCAGGATGTGGATCTCAAGATTTCGTGAGTCGATGCGTCTTTTGTGATCGTTGATTTCATCCTGGACGGCCCTTTGACGGCCCTCCTGGATAACCTCGGGACTTTCCAATGCCGCCTCAAAGGGCGCCAGGTCGTGCTGAATGCTCTCCATTTCTAGGGTCAGTTCGTCGCGGCGGTCTTTCAGTTCTTGGATAGTGTTCATCTGTACTGTCTCTGTGCATTACGATTGATAAGGATGGTTGAACGGCTGGCGAGGCCGGAAATGAGCCGGCGCTACCTCGATCAGCAGGCATGCCGTCAGGCGGCCTTGGCCTCGCCTTCATCCGTTCCTGGTACGGTCTTCACCACGTAGCAGCGTTGAGGCCCTAACCCCGGCAGGCGAATCAAGCTGTACGCCTTTCCGTCGCTTCCCGGCTCGAGCACGCCCCGTTGCAGCAGCTCCTTGTTCACCGCACTGATATTCATGCCCTTGAAGATCTCGGCCCTCCAGGCTTCAGGCAGCACGTAGTAGGTGTTGGTGGTGTGCAGGGCGTCGCCCATGCCGTGTTCCATCGTCTTGCGAAAGCCCAACCGATCAATCGTGCGTGGGCCGTGTTCATCGATCTTGGCGGCGGCTGACTCCCAGCGGGTAAAGCGGCTTTCACCAAATCGCTCAATGACCTGGCGTAAGCGCGCCAAAATTGCATCGCTCTCGAAGTTACCGGCACCGCCACGCTCGGCCAGCCACGCATGCAGGCACACGCGTGCAGCGGTTGTAGCTGTGCCATCAGGCCAGCCAGTGACGCCAAAGGCGGTGGCCAACTCTCCGGCCGCTGCTGCGAGGCCGAAGCGAAGGGCGGCACGTTGTGCTTGTCCACTGGCAGAGGCGGGCAGGTTTTGGGTGATGAACTGCTCCACCGTGCGGCGCACGATCACCGACCATCTGAGCATTTCTCCAGGCGCGCACAGTGCGTGCAGGAAGGCGGTGAGGGGTGTGCCGTAGTATTTGGCTACGCGAGCTTTGAGTGCGTCGGATAGGGCGGCCGCATCCTCAAAGCCGTTCAGTACGTCGAACATACCTAGCCCTTTGCTGGCATCCGCAGGCACGGCGAGCATGCGGACTTCCATACCCGCTTTTAGCTCTTTGTTGGCATCCGCCATGTGCTGCGCCAACGTCTTCTCGCCCGTTGAGAGAAACAGCAAGCGCCATTCCTGCACCTGTCGGCCCGCTTGTCCTCGATCATTTGCCCGGGCCTTGCCGGTGCCATTACCAAGCATGTAGACCGTCTCGCCAATAATGCGTGGGTCACACATGCCGATTTCATCCAGCACCAGGAGGCCGTCTGAATGTGCGGCGGCGATGGATTCCAGGGCGTTGTCTGTTGAACGCCATGAACGCACCACACGCGGCCCGCCATAAACCGAGGCCGCTACCTGCAAGTGGGTGGTCTTGCCCCCGGAACTGTCGCCATACAGGTGGAAGCCGCCCGACTCATGCCCTAGCAGGTTCAATAGAGGACCTGCAAACGCCACAGAGACGACAAACGCTAGGCGGTGGTTGCCAACACACAGCGCGCCAATTTGTTGCTGCCATTGCTCCAGAGAGCCCGCCTCGTTGATCGGTGGTAATTGCGCCCCGGCTTCATAAAAATGCAGGTGTTCGGCGTGCGACCCGATTTGCTGTTCGGGCAAAAGGAAGGCGTTGTCGTGCCAGCCCAAGCGCGTCACCAATCGTGCACGCTGGGCGCTGTCGAAGCCGCCGAGGTAACTCTGTAGGTCGTTGCGTGCATTGCGCCCCGACCGACTCCCGGCAAGGCGTAGGCCCATGTCTACCAGTGGGCCGAGTACATCCTTGCCGAAGTCGCCGGTCATCGTTCGGGCCGGAATGTTCCAGCGCTTTTTGGCGCCGTCCGGGTCGTCGAATTCGACCAATAAGCCCCAGTTGTGGCCCTTGTCGTCGCGAGTGCGAGCGATGATTTCGAGAGGAGAGCACACGGGGCGCGCCTCGCCATCGTCGCCGGAATAAAACACCCCCTCAGGCGTCAGGCGAAAGCCGCCCGGCAACAGGTCATTTCTCGATTTCGCAGGACGTTTGGCGGGTGACTTTGCCTTCGGTTGTTGAGGCTCAGTAGTCTCACCGGCATTGCCGAAAAACTCGCCGTTGCGCACCAGCTCGGCCACGTGGCCAGCGGTCCAACCTTTGGTTAAGGCATCTGCGGCATCATCGCCGTCTTCCCATGTTCCGCCTTTAACGAGTGTCGGTTTCCCGCCCTTGGTACTGGGCTTGAGCTTGAACACGTCGAGCGAGATTCGTTGCACTGAAGCGGCGCCCAGCTCAGTCAGCTTGAGCTCGATGGAGTCCATGCAGGTCTTGCCGCTGGCATCGTTATCCGGCCACAGCACCGCCGTGCGCCCTTTGAGCGGCGTCAGGTCGGCCTTGTGCCAAGAGTTGGAGCCGTTCGGCCAGCACGTGGCTATGTGGTCGGGCATCAGTACGGCGGCGGCGTCAGCAGCCTTCTCGCCTTCACACAGCACCACAGGTGCATTCGCCTGCTTTGCCAGCTCATCCAGGCGCAGCAGTGGCCGAGGCTCCGGCAAGCCTTGCCAGCGCCATTGTGTGGTTTGGCCATCGGAACGCTTGCACCAGGTCAACGGCGCAAAGACTTTTCGCGGTTTGCCGTCTTCATCGGGGCCCAGGTCGAAGCGATACAGCGCCATGACCGGGTGACCCTGAACATCGCGATAGATCCACACCTTGGATGGGGCGCCATGTTGCCGGTGTTTGGTAGGGCACTTGTTCATGGCCTCGGCTGGGATCGGCTGAATTGCGATCCACTCCGGTGTTGCGCTTTTGGCCGGTGCGCCTTTGGTGGTCGCAGATCCAGCGGAAACACTGAGCAGATCCGCCAGTTTTTTGCAGGCCTCAACATCGGTGCCGCCGTCGATATAGCGCACCAGATCGATCAGGTCGCCGCCTTTATCGCCGGTGGCAAAATCCGCCCAGGTGCCCTTGCCCAAATTGACCTTGAGTGAGCCTGCTCGTTTATCGGGGCGTGTGGGGTTCGGTGCGGTGTATTCCTTGCCGCCGTCGACGCGTTTGCCGTTCGGCAGCCAGTGAGTAAGGACGCGGTCGATGTTCTTCAGGGCAGCGCTTTTTACGTCGGCAAAACTAGGACGTTTTGAGGTGTTGCCGGTGCGCTGAGTCATGGTGCGGTCCTCGACTCAAGCAGTGCCTCGTTCACGTCGTCGATCAGTGCCTTGGCCATCTCGCCGAGGTAGAACGCAGGCCAACTAAATCGCTCGCCCGCATCGCTGATGGCGGCATCGAGGATCAGTTGGTTTGCGTGGTGCAGAATCTGAGAGACGGCTTCAAGTGCATCCTCCAGCGGTATACCGGCATTCACCCGAAACAGGTTTTGGCCGTTACCGTTGGCAGGGGAAAACTCGGAGCGTCCAAGCGTGTTGGAGTGGGTCACAGCGCACCGCCTTTCTGGCCCATCGGCACAGATGAGGCATCACCGTACATGGTGAGTGTTTTGATCAACCCCAAGGTGCCACGCACGTCCCAAATAACGGACGACAGCACGTGGTTGGAGAGCAGGGGTTTATCCCCGTCTAAGTGGTCTTCCAGCAGCATGAGAACGGAGTCGGCACGGTCGAGCGCGCAGGTGATGGCGTCGATAGGCAGGCCGGCTTCGGCGTCTCGGCTGACGCAGAGGAGATCCTCGGGTAGTGCAAAGCCTGGGAACATGCTCATTGGGCACCCCCTGCGGCTTCCAGAGCCCGCGCTTTGGACATATGGGCGTTGTAACGGGAGAGGCGTGTAGCGAGGCTGGAGTTGGCGTGTAAAGCGGCGAGAGCCATTGCTCGATGAGCAGCGGCGCGAATTTTGGACGGATTAAGGGCGTGCATGTGGTGAGCTCCTACTTTCAGACTGGAGCCGCCACCGTCCTTCCTACGGGATTGGGTGGCAGCTGTGCACGGGGTAGGAATACCGGGATAGTAGGCACCCGGCCAGGCCGAAGCCTGCCCGCACACAGCCGCCATAACACGTAACTGCGGACGAAAAAAAACGCCGGCAGTTGTGATCTGGGCGCTGATGCGCCTACTAATTCTCGGGTTCCTACGCCCGGTCGCTGAATTTGCAGCGACGCGCAGAGAGTAGCGTCCGTTTTTTGAAAGTGCAACTGTGCTGAATGCTTGCGGATTTTTTCGATGCAACATAAATTGCTTAGGCATACAGATTTACCTCAACGCCTCCGGTTGCCCCCCGGGGGCGTTTTCATTTCAGGCATGGGCTTCCCAACGCAAGGACAGGAGGGGCAGGAAGTTGGCTTCGAGGCAAGATCGTGCATCTTCGTAGGCGTCGACTTGTTGGCCTTCGTCGACGATGATTGCTTGCGGGGCTTGGCAAGGAACGGATAATGCGCACCAGATGCCGTCTGCCCATCGCATCACCATCACGTCCCGGTTCAGGCGTTTTTGCTCTGTGCGGTAACGTTCAAAACGCTGCATACCGCGTGATGAGAATCCGACTGTTCTGAGTACAGAAAAAGGCTGCAAAATGGCGTTGTTAGCGACACGACTTTTCATGCTGCCGCCTGATCGCGGGCAGCGATGCGTGCCCGTGTCCATGCCTGAACTTCCCCCAATACCCACGCAACCGGAGCACTTCGTGCATTGCTGTTACTCAGCTTTACCGGCAACGGGAATCCGCTTTCAGGTTGACGCATCAGCTTGTAGATAGTCGGGCGTGCGAGCCCTACGATTGAAATGACCTCAGGCATGCGGATGAGGGTCATGGAGGGATCATGCGAGGGAATTGCTTTTAATACGGTAGTCATAGCGAGCTAACCCTTTGTTAATTGAGACAACGGGTCATACGCTACGCAGGGGAGGGGGAGTGGACTGTGTCCGCTCCCTTTTTTATTTCAGAGGTCTAAGGCCCAGAGCGACTAAGTGCTCTCGAATGGTTTTTTTCGTGCCGTTGCCGGCTTGGTCGAAAAGTAGATTGGTCAGTTCAGCATCGGACAGACTTCGTTTTTCACTTTTCCGGCCGTTAATGATTTGCTCTGCGGCTGCCTTAATTTTTGCCTGCCTATCCGTAGCGGAGGTCTGTATCGCTGAGTTGGGATTGCGGTTCCCATTACCTGCTTCCTGGCCCCTTCTCGTCGCCTTTGTCGAAAAAGCGTCGTCGAGAATTCGATGCATCAGGCTTGATGTGTTGAAGCCTTTTTTAAACACATCCATCTGCTCCACTTGGCGATAAAGACTCGCCATCAACAACGCCTGGTTCGCCTCTCCTAGCAAAGTAGCGAAGTCTTCTCGTGCTCGGATTTCGTTTCCGCTACTGCGGTCCCGCTCTTTTTCAATCAGGGCAAGGTACTGGCGTGGTGAGTCATGTTTCAGCTGTTCTATGAGATCCGCATCAATGTCGTAGGTCGCAAGCTCAAGGTCGAATAGCCAATTTGCAAGCTTCTCCACGGCCTGAGTTCCCAGTACCAAGGCAAAGGTGGCTACAAGCTGTGAGTCTGCTGCGGAATTACTGACTCCAAGAAGCCGTCGAATGACACTGGGCAATGAGCCTGCTTCTGCATAACTGGCATGTTCGCTAATGGCATCGCGAAGTCGATAAAGAGTTCTTGTTACAGACTCTGCGCACGGAGCGTAGGAGCCGTCCTCAAGCCAGAACGATGTAGCGGTGCTGATCAGATCGAAGGCATCTTTGAAATGTTCGTTGAACTGCGGAAACAGCATAAGATTGCGAACGGCAATCTCGACGTCGTCCTGATCCCACACCAGGCACGTTACGTCGACTCCTGCAATTTCGAGTTCCTCTGCATCGATGCCTCGCTCAATGTCCATTTAGGTCTCCCCGACGCCCCGAGACCAGTGGGCTAACGCAGCGATTTGCGGATAAAAACGCCGATGCCAGCAGGGTCACGGGTGTGGTCGTTCTGTAACACGACCCCTCCATGTAACACGTGCTGCTCAGAAGTTTTTCAGTGCGTGTAACGCCTAATATATTCAATAAAAACATAAGGTTATCGAGATGTGTAACGCGCGTAACACCCGTAACACCATTTTTGAAGGGGTATAGGGTTAACGGCTTCACACGGCCTTCCCAAATTGACCTTGCACTACATTTCCGGCCACTAGGGAATCAAGATGATCGGCGTACCATTGCATCATGTTTACACGTTGCTCAAAGTATTGTGCCTTGTTGTATACCCCCGAGATGCCTTCCTCTTTGTGAGCCAACTGCGCTTCAACATGTTCCTTCGGCCAGCCATGCTCTCTAAGTAACGTGCTCGCGGTGTGTCGAGTGCCGTGGCCTACGAGACGACCTTTGTAGCCGATGGTTGCGAAGACTTTGTTGATCGTGTTTTCGCTGATGGTTGGGTTCTTCGCTCCTACACCGGGGAAAAGCCAACGACTCCGCCCCGTTAAGTTGTGCAGATCCCTCAAAGCTGTAACTGCTTGATGGGGAAGGGGGCATACAAAATCCCGGCGCATCTTCATCTTGGCAGCAGGCGTCGTCCAAACCGCCTTCTCAAGGTCAAACTCTTTCCATTCAGCCAAGCGGACCATGCCTGGGCGGGATGCCGTCCAGATACAAAGCCATGCGGCGGTGCGTGCCGTAAGTCTGCTCGGAGTGTTTTTGAGTGCTTGAAGGAACTCAGCCAGTTCAGGCTCCAGCAAGTGTGGATGCTGCTGAGTCTTAGGTGCCTGGGCGGCAATATCGCGAAGTCGGCTACCTGGATCGTTTTCGGTGAGTCCTAAACCAATGGCTCGGCCGAAGATTTGGTTTATCCAGGTACGGCACTTTTCCGCCACATTGTGAGCGTCTCTAGCTTCCAAGGATGCCTGGAGATCTGCGCAGTCGGTCCGGGTGATTTCGTCGAGGGGCTTATCTCCCAATGCCGGGAGTATGTCCTTGTCGAGGTAGGTGCGGATTTTGTTGATGGTGGAGGGGGCCAAGCCCTTTTCTTCTTTGGCCTTGAGCCAGGCTTCAGCAGCGGCTCGAAAGGTTCGAGCTTTGGCCGCATCGATTGCAGCTTTAGCGGATCGTTTCTGCTCAAGGGGATCGGCGCCGCTACTCACTACTTTGCGTAGATCGGCAGCTTTGTCTCTTGCCAGCGCACCACTGACCTCTGGGTAACCCCCGAGCCCCATCCAAGCCCAATTGCCCGCCGGACGTTTGTAGCGTAGCTGCCAGGATTTACCACCATCTGGTTTGACCCTGAAGTAGAGGCCGTTTCCGTCTAGCTCCCGGTATTCCTTTGACTCCGGCTCCAGCCCTGCAAGCGTTGTGTCTGCGAGAGGGCGGCGCTTGATATCTGCGCGCTTCATCCTTGTATCCCAAAGTTCGGTATTTTTCTCAGGATACAAGCAGGGATACAGGGATACAACGGATAAGGGGATACAGAGGTAGATAGCCAGACACAAAAAAACCGGCTCAAATGGCCGGTTTCTCTGGTGCTGAGAGTCTGGTAGAGACTTTCAGATACTGCTATATGGTGCCCCGAGGGAGACTCGAACTCCCACTCCTTTCGAAAACGGATTTTGAATCCGCCGCGTCTACCAATTCCGCCATCAGGGCTCAATGGCGGCGAAGTATAGAGAGGTGATTACCGTTGGTCAATCACGTTTCATGGTCTATTTTCACTATTTCCGCTAGACTTCCCGGCCCTGCTAGACGAACCCCATCATGCGCGTTGCTGACTTTACTTTTGAACTCCCGGATTCGCTGATCGCCCGCCACCCTTTGGCCGAGCGTCGCGCCAGCCGACTGTTGACCCTGGACGGGGTCAGCGGTGCCCTTGCACACCGTCAATTCACTGATTTGCTTGAGCATTTGCGCCCAGGCGATTTGATGGTCTTCAACAATACCCGGGTGATTCCGGCGCGGCTGTTTGGCCAGAAAGCTTCCGGCGGCAAGCTGGAAATTCTCGTCGAGCGGGTGCTGGACAGCCATCGTGTGCTGGCCCATGTGCGCTCCAGCAAGTCGCCGAAACCGGGGTCGAGCATTCTGATTGATGGCGGTGGCGAGGCCGAGATGGTCGCGCGCCATGACGCGCTGTTCGAGCTCAAGTTTGCCGAGGAAGTGTTGCCGCTGCTGGAGCGTGTCGGCCATATGCCGTTGCCTCCTTATATAGACCGTCCCGATGAAGACTCGGACCGCGAGCGCTATCAGACGGTTTACTCCGAACGCCTCGGCGCCGTCGCCGCGCCGACGGCCGGGTTGCATTTTGACCAGCCGCTGCTGGATGCGATTGCCGCCAAGGGTGTCGAGACTGCCTATGTGACCCTGCACGTGGGGGCCGGGACGTTTCAGCCGGTGCGTGTGGAGAACATCGAAGATCACCATATGCACAGCGAATGGCTGGAAGTCAGCCAGGCCGTGGTGGACGCGGTCAACGCCTGCAAGGCGCGCGGTGGGCGGGTGGTCGCAGTGGGCACCACCAGCGTGCGCTCCCTGGAGAGCGCGGCGCGCGATGGCGTGCTCAAGCCGTTCAGTGGCGACACCGACATCTTTATCTACCCAGGCCGGCCGTTTCATGTGGTCGACTGCCTGGTCACCAACTTCCATTTGCCGGAATCCACGCTGTTGATGCTGGTGTCGGCCTTCGCGGGTTATCCCGAAACAATGGCCGCGTATAACGCAGCCATTGACAATGGATACCGCTTTTTCAGCTACGGTGATGCGATGTTTATCACCCGTAATCCGGCGCCGCGCGGCCCAGAGGAACAACTATGAGTCGTATGTCGTTTGAATTATTGGCCACCGACGGCAAGGCCCGTCGCGGCCGCCTGACCTTCCCTCGCGGTACCGTGGAGACCCCGGCGTTCATGCCGGTCGGCACCTACGGCACGGTCAAAGGCATGCTGCCGCGTGACATCGTCGCCACCGGCGCCGAGATCATCCTTGGCAACACCTTCCACCTGTGGCTGCGCCCGGGCACGGAAGTGATCAAGAAGCACGGCGACCTGCATGACTTCATGAAGTGGCAAGGCCCGATCCTGACTGACTCCGGTGGTTTTCAGGTGTTCAGCCTGGGCGCCATGCGCAAGATCAAGGAGGAGGGCGTGACCTTCGCCTCGCCGGTGGACGGTTCCAAGGTGTTCATGGGCCCGGAAGAGTCGATGCAGGTCCAGCGCGACCTGGGCTCCGACATTGTGATGATTTTTGACGAGTGCACGCCGTACCCGGCCGATGAAGACGTGGCGCGGATCTCCATGGAGCTGTCGTTGCGCTGGGCCCAGCGCTCGAAGAATGCCCACGGCGAAAACACGGCGGCGTTGTTTGGTATCGTTCAGGGCGGTATGCACGAAAGCCTGCGCAAGCGCTCGCTGGAAGGCCTGGACAAGATCGGCTTTGATGGCCTGGCCATTGGCGGTCTGTCGGTGGGCGAGCCCAAGCATGAAATGATCAAGGTGCTGGACTACCTGCCAGGCCTGATGCCTTCTGACAAACCTCGTTACCTTATGGGCGTTGGCAAACCAGAAGATCTCGTAGAGGGTGTGCGCCGCGGTGTGGACATGTTCGATTGCGTGATGCCAACCCGTAATGCCCGCAATGGGCATCTGTTCATTGATACAGGCGTGCTGAAGATCCGTAACGCGTTCCATCGCCATGATGATTCGCCGCTGGATCCCACCTGTGATTGCTACACCTGCCAGAACTTCTCCCGTGCTTATCTGCACCATCTGGACAAATGCGGGGAAATGCTGGGTAGCATGTTGAATACCATCCACAATTTGCGTCACTACCAAGTCCTGATGGCTGGTTTGCGCGAGGCTATTCAACAGGGTACATTGGCCGCCTTTGTCGATGCCTTCTATGCCAAGCGCGGGCTGCCCGTGCCGCCCTTGGACTGAGTTTCCCGACCCTAAGATTCACTATTTGCAACTGGAGTGCTAAATGAGCTTTTTTATCTCTAACGCTATGGCTGACGCCGCTGCACCGGCCGCTGCCGGTCCTATGGGCGGTGGTTTCGAGTGGATTTTCCTGGTCGGCTTCCTGGTCATCTTCTACCTGATGATCTGGCGCCCACAGGCCAAGCGCGCCAAAGAGCAGAAAAACCTGCTGGGTAGCCTGCAAAAAGGCGACGAAGTGGTCACCACCGGCGGTATCGCTGGCAAGATCACCAAGGTTTCCGATGCTTTCGTGGTACTGGAAGTCTCCGACACCGTTGAAATGAAGTTCCAGAAAGGCGCCATTGCCGCCACGCTGCCAAAAGGCACGCTCAAAGCGATCTGAGTAACAACTTTTACCAATCGACGGGGCGCGCAAGGCGCCCCGCGTCATAAGCGGGCGGCGTGATGCTGAACAAATACCCTCTGTGGAAATACGTACTGATCCTGGCGGTGCTGGCGATCGGCTTTATTTATTCCGCTCCCAATCTCTATCCTGATGACCCGGCGATCCAGATCACCGGTGCCAGCACTTCGCTGCAGGTCAATCAGGCTGACCTGGACCGTGCGAGCAAGGCGCTCATCGACGCGGGTATCCAGGTTAAAGCGGCAACATTGGCAGCTGATGCGAAGGGCGGTTTGCTGCGCCTGACCAAGCAAGAAGACCAATTGCCGGCCAAGGATGTTGTACGCAAGGTCATGGGTGATGACTACGTCGTTGCACTGAACCTGGCTCAGACCACGCCAAAATGGCTGAGCAGCATTGGCGCGCATCCCATGAAGCTGGGTCTGGACTTGTCCGGTGGTGTGCACTTCCTGTTGGAAGTGGACATGGACAAAGCCCTCGACGCACGCATGAAAGTCTACGAAGGCGATGTGAAGAGCCTGTTGCGTAAAGAGCGCCTGCGTTATCGCAGCCTGCCGCAGCTCAATGGTGCCATCCAGCTGGGTTTTGCTGACGAAGCAAGCCGCGAACAGGCCCGTGCACTGATCCGCAAAAACTTCAACGATTTCGACATTGTTCCGGCCGACCTCAATGGTCAGGCGGTACTGCGTCTGGCGATGACCCCGGCTAAGCTGGCGGAAATCCGTGAATACTCCATCAAGCAGAACTTGACCACGGTACGTAACCGCGTCAACGAGCTGGGTGTGGCCGAGCCTCTGGTTCAGCGCCAGGGTGCCAATCGCATCGTGGTTGAGCTGCCGGGCGTGCAGGATACTGCTGAAGCCAAGCGCATCCTCGGCAAGACTGCCAACCTGGAGTTCCGCCTGGCGGCCGAGCCGGGTGCTTCCAGGGCCACTTCCGAAACCTTCGAGTTCCGCGAGGGCAACCGCCCAGCCGCGCAGATCGAGCGTAGCCTGATCATCACCGGTGACCAGGTGACGGATGCCAAGGCTGGTTTCGGCGAGCACGGCACGCCTGAAGTGAACATCCGTCTGGATGGTCATGGTGGCGAACTGATGAACCGCGCCACGCGCAGCAACGTCGGTCGCAGCATGGCGGTGATCTTCATCGAGCAACGCCCGGTGACCACCTACACCAAGCAAATGGTCAATGGCGTCGAGAAAGACGTGGCGGTACAGACCTTCAAGGAAGAGAAGAAGATCATCAGCCTGGCGACCATCCAGTCGCCTCTGGGTGCTCAATTCCGCATCACCGGCCTGAACGGCCAGGGTGAGTCTTCCGAGCTGGCGCTGCTGTTGCGTGCCGGTGGCCTGGCGGCACCGATGTACTTCGCCGAGGAGCGCACCATTGGTCCAAGCCTGGGTGCTGACAACATCACCAAGGGTGTCGATGCGGCGCTGTGGGGCATGCTGTTCGTTTCGCTGTTCATCATTGCCATCTACCGCTTCTTCGGCGTCATCGCCACCGTAGCCCTGGCGGGCAACATGGTGATGCTGCTGGCCCTGATGTCGCTGCTGGGGGCTACACTGACCCTGCCGGGTATCGCCGGTATCGTGCTGACCATGGGTATGGCGGTAGACGCCAACGTGCTGATCTTCTCGCGGATTCGTGAAGAGATTGCAGCGGGCATGAGCGTGCAGCGGGCAATCAACGAAGGCTTCGGCCGGGCATTTACCGCGATTCTCGACTCCAACCTGACCACATTGCTGGTCGGCGGGATTCTCTTTGCCATGGGCACCGGCCCGGTCAAGGGTTTTGCGGTGACCATGTCCCTCGGTATCTTTACCTCGATGTTCACGGCCATTTTGGTGACCCGCGCAATGGTCAACCTGACCTTTGGCGGGCGTGACTTCAAGAAGTTGTGGATTTAAGGGGCTGCCATGTTACGTACAATCAACTTCATGGGCGTTCGCAACGTTGCGTTCGGCGTCACTGTGCTCCTTACCGTCCTGGCGCTGTTCAGCTGGTTCCATAAGGGGTTGAACTACGGCCTGGACTTCACCGGCGGTACGCTCATCGAGCTGACCTACGAGAAACCGGCCGACGTCACCAAGGTGCGTGCCCAGCTGAACGAGGCCGGGTATAACGAGGCGATCGTGCAGAGCTTTGGTGCGACCACCGACCTGCTGGTGCGGATGCCCGGTGAAGACCCGCAACTGGGTCACCAGGTGGCCGAGGCCTTGCTCAAGGTCGGTGGCGACAACCCGGCTTCGGTCAAGCGCGTCGAGTTCGTCGGCCCGCAGGTGGGTGAAGAGCTGCGCGACCAGGGCGGCCTCGGCATGCTGATGGCGCTGGCCGGCATCATGGTCTACCTGGCGTTCCGCTTTCAGTGGAAGTTTGGCGTCGGTGCCATTGTCTCGCTGATCCACGACGTGATCGTGACCGTGGGGATCCTGGCGTACTTCCAGATCACCTTCGACCTGACGGTATTGGCGGCGGTGCTGGCGATCATTGGTTACTCTTTGAACGACACCATCGTGGTATTCGACCGGGTTCGCGAGAACTTCCGGGTGCTGCGCAAGGCGACGTTGATCGAGAACATCAACATCTCCACCACCCAGACCCTGCTGCGTACCATGGCGACGTCGATCTCCACCTTGCTGGCGATTGGCGCGCTGATGATCTTCGGTGGCGACAACCTGTGGGGCTTCTCCCTGGCGCTGTTCATCGGCGTCCTGGCAGGTACCTACTCGTCGATCTACATCGCCAACGTGGTGCTGATCTGGCTGAACCTCAACAGCGAAGACCTGATTCCTCCTGTTGCGACAGACAAGGAGGTCGACGAGCGCCCTTGATGGGTTTTTGTTGATCGGCTGTTACAAAGAAGGCGCGAGTATTGAACTCGCGCCTTTTTTTTTGCTCCAAGGCTGGGTATAGCGCGGACGTTTCAGTCCGCTTGTGATGGTCAGGAGGTTCACGTGAACAAGTCGTTACTGGTTGGTGCGGTATTGGGTGCTGTCGGTGTGACTGCCGGGGGTGCTGTCGCCACCTACAGCCTGGTAAAAAGCGGCCCTGAGTATGCGCAAGTGCTGGCAGTGCAGCCGGTCAAGACCCAGATCAAAACCCCGCGTGAGGTCTGCAAGGACGTCACCGTAACCCGGCAGCGTCCGGTGCAGGATCAGCATCAAATCGCTGGTACCGTGGTCGGCGCCCTGGCAGGTGGTCTGCTGGGTAACCAGATCGGTGGCGGTACAGGCAAGAAGATTGCCACCGTAGCTGGCGCAGTCGGTGGTGGTTATGCCGGTAACAAGGTTCAGGAAGGCATGCAGAACCGTGATACCTACACCACCACCCAGACGCGCTGTAATACCGTCAACGACATCAGCGACAAGGTTGTCGGGTATGACGTGCGTTACAACCTGGATGGCAAGGAAGGATCGGTGCGCATGGAGCGTGATCCGGGTAGCCAGATCCCAGTGGATAAAGAAGGGCGTTTGATCTTGGGCCAAAATCAACAGTAATCCCAAGCCTGGCGCAGCTCAAAATGTGGGAGCGGGCTTGCCCGCGATGGCGGTGAATCAGTCAAATGTGTCTAACCAGGCACTCCGCTATCGCGGGCAAGCCCGCTCCCATATTTGATTTGTGTTGTCGCTGAAAGCGAGGCATGGCCAAATCCCAGGCATAAAAAAAGCACCCCGAGGGGTGCTTTTTTGTGCTCGCTCGCTTAACGCTTCAGCGAAGCCGGCAGGTGCGGCTGGATCGCCGTCAGGACTGCCTTGAAGCATTTGGTGTTGCCTGCTACCACGTGACCCTTCTCCAGGAAGTCGTGACCGCCGGTGAAGTCGCTCACCAGGCCGCCGGCTTCTTGAATCAGCAGGGCGCCTGCGGCCATGTCCCACTCGGACAGGCCCGACTCCCAGAACGCATCAAAACGACCGGCGGCAACGTATGCCAGGTCCAGGCTGGCGGCGCCGGCGCGGCGGATGCCGGCGGTCTGGCCAACCAGGGCGCGGAACATGCCCAGGTAGTTTTCCAGGTTGTCCATCTGGTCGTCACGGAACGGAAAGCCGGTGCCCAGCAGGGCGCCGTCCAGGCTGGTGCGACCGCTGACACGCAGGCGACGACCGTTCAACTGGGCGCCACGGCCACGGCTGGCGGTGAATTCTTCCTGGCGAACCGGGTCCAGCACGACGGCGTGTTCCAGGCGGCCACGGTATTTGCAGGCAATGCTCACGGCAAAGTGTGGGATGCCGCGCAGGAAGTTGGTGGTGCCATCCAGTGGGTCGATGATCCACAGGTAGTCTTCGCCTTCGCCGCTACCTTTGTGCAGGCCGGTTTCTTCACCGAGGATGCCGTGGGTAGGGTAGGCCTTGCGCAGGGCGTCGATGATTTTCTGTTCGGCGGCGCGATCCACCTCGGATACATAATCCTTGGCGTCTTTTTCGTCGACCTTGATGGTATCCAGGCGCTCGATGGAGCGGAAGATCAATTCACTGGCGCTGCGGGCGGCGCGCAGCGCGATATTCAGCATGGGCTGCATGGATGTGTCACCTAAGGTTGTTAAAGAAAGCCGGGCATTCTAGCAGAAACTTTCTTCAGGTGAAGGACGACGTTCGCTTTCATGGCATAACCTTAGGCTGTTCTGTAATATTTGCCCCCCTTTCCCATGTCCGAGAGCGCCTCCCTTGCTGCAAAACATTCGTGTCGTCCTCGTCAATACCAGTCACCCCGGCAATATCGGCGGGGTGGCGCGGGCCATGAAAAACATGGGGCTGACGCGCCTGGTGCTGGTGGAGCCACGGGTGTTCCCGCACCACGAAGCTGACGCTCGTGCCTCAGGCGCCAATGACATCCTGGAAAAAGCCCAGGTTGTCGCCACCCTGGAAGACGCCCTGGTCGGTTGCAACCTGGTGCTCGGCACCAGTGCTCGTGACCGGCGCATCCCCTGGCCGCTGCTCGATCCCCGCGAGTGCGGGGCCAAAGTGGTCGAAGAGGCTGCTGGCGGTGCTGAAATCGCTCTGGTATTTGGCCGTGAAGACTCCGGCCTGACCAATGACGAGCTGCAGCGATGTCATTATCACGTGCACATTCCATCAGACCCTGAATTCAGCTCGCTGAACCTCGGGGCAGCCGTGCAGGTGTTGAGTTATGAAGTGCGCATGGCCTGGCTGGCAGCACAAGGCCAGCCGAGCAAGATGGAGAAGGACGAGGTCGCATCCACCAAAAGTGGTGAATTGGCCACCATGGATGAACTGGAACGGTTCTATGAACACCTGGAGCAGACCCTGGTGGCCATTGAATTCCTTGATCCGGAAAAACCACGGCACTTGATGGCGCGCCTGCGCCGGCTGTATGGGCGCAGCTCGGTCAGCCGGGCAGAGATGAATATATTGCGTGGCATCCTCACGGAAACCCAGAAAGCGGCCCGTGGCGAGCTTCTTAAGCGGAAGGATTAAAAATGTTCGAGCGTTTGCGAGAAGATATCCAGAGTGTTTTCCATCGTGACCCGGCGGCGCGCAACGCCTTTGAAGTGCTGACCTGCTACCCGGGCATGCACGCGATCTGGATTCACCGCTTGTCCGGTGCCTTGTGGGGCATGGGCTGGAAGTGGCTGGCGCGGCTGGTGTCGAACTTTGGTCGCTGGCTGACCGGGATCGAGATTCATCCGGGGGCCAAGGTCGGTCGTCGCTTCTTCATCGATCACGGCATGGGCATCGTTATTGGTGAGACCGCCGAAATTGGTGATGACGTGACCTTGTATCAAGGCGTGACGCTGGGCGGTACCACCTGGAACAAGGGTAAACGTCACCCAACCCTGGAAAACGGTGTAGTGGTAGGGGCGGGCGCCAAGGTGTTGGGGCCGTTTACCGTGGGTGCCGGTGCCAAGGTTGGTTCCAATGCGGTGGTGACCAAGGCGGTGCCACCGGGCGCAACCGTGGTGGGCATTCCTGGGCGGATCATCGTCAAGCCGGAAGTCGGCGATGAGCAGGAGGCCAAGCGCAAGGCCATGGCCGAGAAGATCGGCTTCGACGCCTATGGCGTCAGCGAAGACATGCCGGACCCGGTGGCTCGCGCCATCGGCCAGTTGCTCGACCACCTGCAGGCGGTGGATGGCAAGCTGGACGGCATGTGCGGCGCGCTGAAGGATCTGGGTAGTCCTTACTGTGCGAAAGATCTCCCTGAGTTGCGCGAAGAGGACTTCGCTGAGATCAAGGATGAGGCCGGTGCCACCAAGGCTGGTTAGGTTTTAAGTCCGATAAAATGCCCTGTGGGAGCTGGCGTGCCTGCGATAGCAGTCTGCCAGTCACCCCTTGGGCTGCTGATCCACCCCTATCGCAGGCAAGCCAGCTCCCCCATTTGATCTCCATTGGTCTTGAGATTGAGCCCTGGCCCTGTTCCTGCTGTTCGATCCCACCCCATCCTGCTATGATTCGCGCGCCCTTTTTACGGGTATTCCTGACTAAAGTACTAGGTCTTATAGTTGACTTAAATACTCGGGAATCGCATACTTGCTCCCATTCTGAAACACCTTGGTACTTGTCCATGAGACTGACTACAAAAGGCCGATATGCGGTGACCGCCATGCTCGATCTGGCCCTGCACGCGCAAAACGGGCCGGTGTCCCTGGCCGATATCTCCGAGCGCCAAGGCATTTCCCTGTCTTACCTTGAGCAGCTGTTCGCCAAGCTGCGCCGCAGCAACTTGGTTTCTAGTGTGCGTGGCCCGGGTGGCGGTTATCAGTTGTCCCGCGATATGCAGGGCATCCAGGTGGCCCAGGTGATCGACGCGGTCAATGAGTCCGTCGATGCTACCAAGTGCCAGGGTCTGGGTGATTGCCATGCCGGCGACACCTGCCTGACACACCACTTGTGGTGTGACCTGAGCCTGCAGATCCATGAGTTTTTGAGTGGTATCAGCTTGGCTGATCTTGTGACTCGCCGTGAGGTGCAGGAAGTAGCCCAGCGTCAGGACCAGCGCCGATGCAACACCAAGGTGCCGCGTCTGGACAAGATTGAAGCGTCCGCCGTCGAGTGACAGCCGAAGAGCTAACGGCACGCCAGCCAGCCTGATTTAGGAGAAAGTCCATGAAATTGCCGATTTACCTTGATTACTCAGCGACCACCCCGGTTGATCCGCGTGTCGCGCAAAAGATGAGCGAATGCCTGCTGGTTGACGGAAACTTCGGCAACCCGGCCTCCCGTTCCCACGTTTTCGGCTGGAAGGCCGAGGAAGCGGTGGAAAACGCTCGTCGCCAGGTCGCCGACCTGGTCAATGCCGACCCGCGTGAAATCGTCTGGACCTCCGGTGCCACCGAGTCCGACAACCTGGCAATCAAGGGCGCCGCGCATTTCTACGCGACCAAGGGCAAGCACCTGATCACCACCAAGATTGAGCACAAGGCTGTCCTCGACACCATGCGCCAACTGGAGCGTGAAGGTTTCGAGGTTACTTACCTCGAGCCCACCACCGACGGTATCGTCACCCCGGCAATGATCGAAGCCGCGATGCGTGAAGACACCATCCTGGTTTCCGTGATCCACGTGAACAACGAAATCGGCACCATCAACGACATCGCCGCCATCGGCGAGCTGACCCGCTCCAAAGGCGTGTTGCTGCATGTCGATGCTGCCCAGTCCACCGGCAAGGTCGATATCGACCTGTCCAAGCTGAAAGTCGACCTGATGTCGTTCTCGGCCCACAAGACCTACGGCCCTAAAGGCATTGGCGCGCTGTACGTGAGCCGCAAGCCTCGCGTCCGTATCGAAGCCACCATGCACGGCGGCGGTCACGAGCGCGGCATGCGCTCGGGCACCCTGGCGACCCACCAGATCGTCGGCATGGGCGAAGCCTTCCGTGTAGCCAAAGAAGACATGGCTGCCGAAAATGTGCGCATCAAGGCTCTCAGCGATCGCTTCTACAAGCAGGTCGAGAACCTTGAAGAGCTGTACATCAACGGCAGCATGACCGCCCGTGTACCGCACAACCTGAATTTGAGCTTCAACTACGTCGAGGGCGAGTCGCTGATCATGGCGCTCAAGGATCTGGCGGTTTCGTCCGGTTCGGCCTGCACCTCGGCTTCCCTTGAGCCGTCCTACGTCCTGCGCGCCCTGGGCCGCAACGACGAGTTGGCGCACAGCTCGATCCGCTTTACGTTCGGCCGTTTCACCACCGAAGAAGAAGTCGACTACGCAGCGCAGAAAGTCTGCGAAGCGGTCACCAAGCTGCGCACTCTGTCGCCGCTGTGGGACATGTACAAAGACGGTGTCGATATTTCCAAGATCGAGTGGGCGGCACACTAAATATAGAAGCCGCCACCCAAGCTCTGTAGGAACGTGGCGGAAAACGCAGGCGTTTCTACAGGGTTCCAGAGCGGCCCTGATGAGTGAGGATTCAGTACCATGGCTTACAGCGAAAAGGTCATCGACCACTACGAAAACCCGCGCAACGTCGGCAAGATGGACGCGGAAGATCCTGATGTGGGCACCGGCATGGTCGGCGCTCCGGCGTGCGGCGACGTTATGCGCCTGCAGATCAAGGTCAACGACGCTGGCGTTATCGAAGACGCCAAGTTCAAGACCTACGGCTGCGGTTCAGCCATCGCCTCCAGTTCCCTGGCGACCGAATGGATGAAAGGCAAGACCCTGGATGAAGCTGTCACTATCAGCAACACCCAGTTGGCCGAAGAACTGGCCCTGCCGCCCGTGAAAATTCACTGCTCGGTACTTGCAGAGGACGCCATCAAGGCGGCCGTTCGCGATTACAAGCAGAAGAAAGGCTTGATCTAAGCATTTGGCGACGAGTAAGGAGTCAACGATGGCTATCAGCATGACAGAAGCGGCTGCGCGGCACGTGCGACGCTCCCTGGATGGGCGCGGTAAAGGTGAGGGGATTCGTCTGGGTGTGCGCACCACAGGCTGTTCCGGCCTTGCCTACGTGCTGGAGTTCGTCGACGAGGTGGTTGCGGAAGATCAGGTGTTCGAAAGTCACGGCGAGAAAGTGATCATCGACCCGAAAAGCCTGACCTACCTGGACGGCACCGAACTCGATTTCGTCAAGGAAGGGTTGAACGAAGGCTTCAAGTTCAACAACCCCAACGTACGCGGTGAGTGTGGCTGCGGCGAAAGCTTCAACATCTGAGGCTATTTGTGGGTACTCCTTGTCATTTCGCTTTATTCGAGCTGCAGCCGAGCTTTCGGCTGGACCTCGAGCAGCTTGCCACGCGCTACCGTGAATTGGCGCGTGGGGTGCATCCGGATCGCTTTGCCGACGCTTCCGAGCGTGAGCAGCGCCTGGCGCTGGAGCAGTCAGCCAGCCTCAACGAAGCCTATCAGACGCTCAAAAGCCCTCCCAAACGCGCGCGTTACCTGCTCGCCATGGGTGGTGGCGAAATGCCGCTGGAAGTCACGGTCCATGACCCCGATTTCCTGATGCAGCAGATGCAGTGGCGTGAAGAGCTTGAAGACTTGCAGGACGAGGCCGATCTGGCTGGCGTCGCGGTCTTCAAGCGGCGTCTGAAAGTGGCCCAGGATGAACTCAACGAAAGCTTCGCAGCCTGTTGGGACGATGCAGCGCAACGTGAACAGGCCGAACGCCTGATGCGGCGCATGCAGTTCCTCGACAAGCTCACTTACGAAGTGCGCCAGCTAGAAGAGCGCCTCGACGATTAACCCAGTGCTGCACAGATTGCACGCCTGATAGACAGATAAGACCTGATTACCATGGCTCTACTGCAGATCGCCGAACCCGGCCAAAGTCCTCAACCGCACCAGCGTCGCCTGGCGGTTGGCATCGACTTGGGTACTACCAATTCACTGGTCGCCGCACTGCGCAGCGGTCTCTCCGAGCCGCTGCCCGATGCTGATGGCCAGGTCATCCTGCCATCCGCCGTGCGCTATCACGCTGACCGCATCGAAGTGGGCGAGTCCGCTCGGCTGGCGGCGTCTGCCGACCCGCTGAACACCATACTGTCGGTCAAGCGCTTGATGGGTCGTGGGCTGTCCGACGTCAAGCAATTGGGCGACCAGCTGCCGTACCGCTTTGTCGGCGGCGAATCCCATATGCCGTTCATCGACACCGTGCAGGGGCCGAAAAGCCCGGTGGAAGTGTCGGCCGATATCCTCAAGGTACTGCGCCAGCGTGCAGAAACTACCTTGGGTGGCGAATTGGTCGGGGCGGTCATCACGGTCCCGGCTTATTTTGATGACGCCCAGCGCCAAGCCACCAAGGATGCGGCGAAACTCGCCGGTCTGAACGTGCTGCGCCTGCTCAACGAGCCGACGGCGGCAGCTGTGGCCTATGGCCTGGATCAGCACGCTGAAGGCCTGGTTGCTATCTATGACCTGGGCGGCGGCACCTTTGATATTTCGATTCTGCGCCTGACTGGCGGTGTGTTTGAAGTGCTGGCCACCGGTGGCGACAGTGCCCTGGGTGGGGATGACTTCGACCACGCCATTGCCGGTTGGATGATCACCAGTGCCGGTTTGTCCGCCGACCTGGATCCGGGCGAGCAGCGTAACCTGCTGCAAACCGCCTGCGCCGCCAAGGAAGCGCTGACTGACGCCGCATCTGTTGAAGTTTCCTACGGCTCCTGGTCGGCCCAACTGACCCGTGAAGCCTTTGATGCGCTGATCGAGCCAATGGTCGCCCGTAGTCTGAAGGCTTGCCGTCGCGCCGTACGTGATTCCGGCATCGAACTGGAAGAAGTTGGCGCGGTGGTCATGGTTGGCGGTTCGACCCGTGTGCCACGGGTTCGCGAAGCGGTAGCCGACGCCTTCGGTCGCCAGCCGCTGACCGAAATCGACCCGGATCAGGTGGTGGCCATCGGTGCCGCGATCCAGGCCGATACCCTGGCCGGCAACAAGCGCGATGGCGGCGAGTTGTTGCTGCTTGATGTGATTCCGTTGTCCCTGGGCCTGGAAACCATGGGCGGCCTGATGGAGAAGGTGATTCCGCGCAACACCACCATTCCCGTCGCCCGCGCCCAGGACTTCACCACTTATAAAGATGGCCAGACGGCCATGATGATTCATGTGCTGCAAGGCGAGCGCGAGCTGATCAGCGACTGCCGCTCCCTGGCGCGTTTTGAATTGCGCGGTATCCCGGCCATGGTCGCGGGTGCGGCGAAGATCCGCGTGACGTTCCAGGTTGACGCCGACGGCCTGCTCAGCGTGGCAGCACGCGAGCTGGGTTCGGGCGTTGAGGCGAGCATCCAGGTCAAGCCGTCCTACGGCCTGACTGACGGCGAAATCGCCAAGATGCTCAAGGATTCGTTCCAGTACGCCGGTGATGACAAGGTCGCCCGGGTGTTGCGTGAGCAGCAAGTCGATGCCCAGCGCCTGCTTGAAGCGGTGCAGGGCGCCCTTGAGGCCGACGGCGAGCGCCTGCTGGATGCTGAAGAGCGTCTGGTCATCGACCTGCAGATGCAGGAACTGGCCCAATTGATGAAAGGCACCGATGGCTATGCCATCGAACAACAGACCAAGCGCCTTTCACAAGTAACCGATGCCTTTGCTGCCCGTCGTATGAACCAGACGGTGAAAGCCGCCCTGGCGGGACGCAACCTGAATGAAATCGAGGAATAACTGATGCCACAGGTCATTTTTCTGCCACACGCCGAGCATTGCCCGGACGGTATGGTCGTGGAGGCTGAGACCGGCAAGTCCATTCTCGAAGTTGCCCATGACAACCATATCGAGATCGAGAGTGCGTGTGGTGGTGTTAACGCCTGCACCACCTGTCACTGCATTATCCGCGAAGGTTTCAACAGTCTCGAAGAGGCTGATGAGCTGGAAGAGGACTATCTTGATAGGGCGTGGGGCCTGGAACCGACTTCGCGCCTGAGCTGTCAGGCCAAGGTGGGGACAGAAGACCTCACCGTCGAAATTCCAAAGTATTCGCTCAACCATGCCGCCGAAGCGCCGCACTGATTCAAGGAAGTGTCATGAGTCTTAAATGGGTTGATGTGCAAGAAATCGCTATTCTGCTGGCCGACGGCCATCCGGATACGGATCCCTATTCGGTGAACTTTGTAGCTTTGCGTGACATGGTCATGGCGTTGCCAGGGTTCGAAGACGAGCGGGATCGTGGTGGTGAAAAGGTTCTCGAAGCGATCCAGACTGCCTGGAAAGAAGAACAGGACTGAAGCCTCCCTTACGCAGTTAGGCAATACCCAAGAACCCGCGTATAATTCGCGGGTTTAATTTTTCGCAAATTACCGTTTCTGGAGTTACACCATGGCTGTTCAACGTACTTTCTCCATCATCAAGCCTGACGCTGTTGCAAAAAACGTCATCGGCGAGATCACCACTCGTTTCGAAAAAGCCGGCCTGAAGGTTGTAGCTTCGAAACTCAAGCAACTGTCCAAGGCTGAAGCTGAAGGCTTCTACGCTGAGCACAGCGCTCGTGGTTTCTTCGGTGACCTGGTTGCCTTCATGATCTCCGGTCCTGTTGTTGTTCAGGTTCTGGAAGGCGAAAACGCTATCGCTCTGAACCGTGAGCTGATGGGCGCTACCAACCCTAAAGAAGCAGCTGCCGGCACTATCCGTGCTGACTTCGCTGATTCCATCGACGCCAACGCTGTACACGGTTCGGACTCCGAAGCCGCTGCTGCTCGCGAAATTTCGTACTTCTTCGCAGCTACTGAAGTAACCACTCGCTAAGCATTGGCTTAAGAGTGAAGGTGAATCCATGACTACATCGACTGTAAAAACCAACCTGCTGGGTCTGACTCAACAGGAAATGGAAAAATTCTTCGACTCAATCGGGGAGAAGCGTTTCCGTGCCGGTCAGGTAATGAAGTGGATTCACCACTTTGGCGTCGACGATTTCGACGCCATGACGAACGTCAGCAAGGCCCTGCGCGACAAGCTCAAGGCGATTGCTGAGGTCCGTGGTCCTGAAGTGGTCAGCGAGGACATCTCCAGCGACGGCACCCGTAAGTGGGTGGTGCGCGTGGCGTCCGGCAGCTGCGTCGAGACCGTCTACATTCCCCAGGGCAAACGTGGCACCTTGTGCGTTTCGTCCCAGGCAGGCTGTGCCTTGGATTGCAGTTTCTGCTCCACCGGCAAGCAAGGCTTCAATAGCAACCTCACCGCCGCCGAAGTCATTGGCCAGGTGTGGATTGCCAACAAATCCTTTGGCAGCGTCCCGGCGACCGTCGACCGTGCCATCACCAACGTGGTGATGATGGGCATGGGTGAGCCGCTGCTGAACTTCGACAACGTGGTTGCGGCCATGCACCTGATGATGGACGACCTGGGCTACGGCATCTCCAAGCGCCGTGTGACCCTGTCGACCTCCGGCGTGGTGCCGATGATTGATGAGCTGTCCAAGCACATCGACGTCTCCCTGGCGTTGTCGCTGCACGCACCCAATGACGCATTGCGTAACCAATTGGTGCCGATCAACAAGAAGTATCCGCTTAAGATGCTCCTCGAATCTTGCCAGCGTTATATGTCGTCCCTGGGCGAAAAGCGCGTCCTGACCATCGAGTACACCTTGCTCAAAGATATCAATGACAAGGTTGAACACGCGGTCGAGATGATCGAGTTGCTCAAGAACACCCCGTGCAAGATCAACCTGATTCCGTTCAACCCGTTTCCCCATTCTGGCTACGAGCGGCCGAGCAACAACGCCATCCGTCGTTTCCAGGATCAACTGCACCAGGCTGGCTTCAATGTGACTGTGCGCACCACCCGTGGTGAGGACATCGACGCCGCTTGTGGCCAATTGGTAGGACAGGTGCTGGATCGCACCCGTCGTAGCGAGCGTTACATCGCAGTGCGCGAATTGAGCGCCGACAGCGATCTGGCGCAGAACGCCGCGACACGAACCTGAGAGAGGATCTCTATGCCCTTGCGCCTTGCGCTGCTGTTGCTTGTTGCCAGCCTGTCGGTTGGCTGTGTTTCATCGGGCTCTGATAGTCCGTTGCAAACCGGCAAGGGCCGTGACGAAGCGCGTGCTGCCTATGTGCAGTTGGGGCTGGGATACCTGCGCCAGGGCCTGAGCGAGCAGGCCAAGGTGCCGCTGCAAATGGCCCTGGCCCTCGACAACCATGATGCCGACGCGAATGCGGCGTTGGCCCTGGTGTTCCAGGCCCAGGCCGAGCCCGAGCTGGCCGACCAGTATTACCGCAAGGCCCTGGCTGTTCGCCCCCATGATCCACGCCTGCTCAACAACTACGGCAGCTTCCTGTTTCAGCAGGAGCGTTATAAGCAAGCGTCCGGTTATTTCCAGCAAGCAGCCACTGATACCCTATATCCTGAACGTTCGCGGGTTTTCGAGAACCTGGGAGTGACCTCCGTGCGTCTCGGCCAGCGTGAAGATGCCCGCCAGCAACTGGAAAAAGCCCTGCACCTGAATCAGCGCCAGCCACGGGCCTTGCTCGAAATGGCCCAGTTGTCGTTTGAAGACAGGCATTATGTGCCGGCACGTGACTATTACGAGCGTTTTAGCCTGCTCAGTGGGCAAAATGCACGTAGTCTATTGCTTGGTGTGCGCCTCGCCACGGTTCATGAAGAACGCGACAAGGCCGCACGTTTTGGTCAGCAATTAGAACGACTCTATCCCGGTACCCCGGAATATCAGCAATACCTGTCGGAGCAATGATGAAAGCCGCGCACCCGGAAGTTGTAGCCGCTAATCGCGTAAACCCAGGCGAGACCTTGCGTCAGGCCCGCGAAAGCAATGGTTGGTCGCTGGAAGAAGTGGCCCTCAAGCTCAATTTGACCACCACTTCCCTGGGTAACCTGGAAAACGGCGCGTTCGACAAACTGCCAGGGCATACCTTCGCCCGTGGTTACATCCGCGCCTATGCCAAGCTGCTGGGCACTGACCAGGCCATCCTGGTCCAGCAATTCGACCAGTTCACCGGTACGGATTCCCAGGGCAGTAACGTACACGGTCTTGGTCGTATTGAAGAGCCGGTGCGGGTTTCCCATACTATTTTGCGAATTGTCAGCCTGTTATTGCTGATTGCAGTGATCGGTGGTGGTTTTATCTGGTGGCAGGACCAGACCTCGCTGCGCAGCAAGGATCTGATCAGCAACGCCCTGGAACACGTCGAAGTCGAAAGCGCTGACGGTACCACCCAGATTCACCCCTTGGACGAGCCGGAAGACCAGGCTGTCGTCCAGGGCCAGGCTGCCCCTGAAACCAATCTTGAGCTGCAAGCGGGCCAGCAGCCTGCCGAAACCGGCGGTGAGCCAGCTCCGGCTGCCGTTGCACCGGCTCCAACGGCTCCCGTGACCCAGGCCCCGGCCGCCACGGTCCAGACGCCTGTTGTCCCGGCCCAGGCTCCGGCCGCGCCAGTCGCACCAACAGTCGCTGCACCTGCCGACCAGGCGCCTGCCGGCGTGGCGGGGGATGGCCGTCTCCACATTACCTACGTCGCTGACTGCTGGACACAAGTCACCGATGGCAATGGCAAAGTCCTGTTCAGTGCTTTGAAGCGTAAGGGAGATACGCTTGAGCAGGTCGGCAAGCCTCCTTTGACGCTGCGTCTGGGCTTTGCCCGTGGCGCGCAAGTGGCCTATAACGGCCAGCCTGTAGACGTGGCGCCGTTCACCAGTGGCGAGACCGCTCGCCTGAAGTTGGGACAATAGTCATGCACGGCGAATCTCCAATCAAACGTCGCGTATCGCGCAAGATCTGGGTCGGCTCCGTGCCGGTGGGTGGTGATGCCCCCATCGCCGTGCAGAGCATGACCAACAGCGACACCAATGACGTAGCGGCCACCGTGGCCCAGATCAACCGCCTGGAAGCCGCTGGCGTCGATATCGTGCGGGTTTCCGTGCCGGATATGGACGCTGCCGAAGCCTTCGGCCGCATCAAGCAATTGGTCAAGGTACCATTGGTCGCCGATATCCACTTCGACTACAAGATCGCGTTGCGCGTGGCCGAACTGGGCGTCGACTGCCTGCGGATCAACCCGGGCAACATCGGTCGCGAAGACCGCGTGCGTGCCGTGGTCGACGCAGCCCGTGACCGCGGGATCCCGATCCGCATCGGTGTCAACGCTGGCTCCCTGGAAAAAGACCTGCAGAAGAAATACGGCGAGCCTACCCCGGCAGCCCTGGTCGAGTCGGCACTGCGCCATGTCGAGCACCTTGAACGCCTGAACTTCCAGGATTTCAAGGTCAGCGTAAAGGCTTCCGACGTGTTTATGGCGGTAGAAGCCTACCGCCTGCTGGCCAAGGAAATCGTGCAGCCATTGCACCTGGGCATCACCGAAGCCGGTGGTTTGCGTTCAGGCACAGTGAAATCTGCGGTGGGTCTCGGTATGCTGCTGGCCGACGGGATTGGCGATACCATTCGTATCTCCCTGGCGGCGGACCCGGTAGAGGAAGTGAAAGTCGGCTACGACATTCTCAAATCCCTGCATTTACGCTCCCGTGGCATCAATTTTATTGCCTGCCCGAGTTGCTCGCGGCAGAACTTCGACGTGGTGAAAACCATGAACGAGTTGGAAGTACGCCTGGAAGACCTGCTGGTACCGCTGGATGTTGCGGTGATCGGCTGTGTGGTCAACGGGCCGGGTGAGGCCAAGGAGGCGCACGTAGGCCTGACCGGCGGTACCCCGAACCTGATTTACATCGACGGCAAGCCGTCGCAGAAATTGACGAATGATAATCTGGTGGATCAGTTGGAACGGCTGATCCGCGAGAAAGCGGCCGAGAAGGTCGCCTCTGACGCAGCGCTGATCGCTCGCGGCTGATCGAACGAATTTAAGGATCTGATGTGAGCAAGTCTCTGCAAGCCATTCGTGGCATGAACGACATCCTGCCCGAACAGACGCCCCTGTGGCGCTATTTCGAGAGCACGGTCGCGCGCCTGCTGGATAACTACGGTTACAAGCAGATCCGCATGCCAATCGTCGAGTTCACCGAGCTGTTCAAGCGCTCCATCGGTGAAGTGACTGACATCGTCGAAAAAGAGATGTACACCTTCGAAGATCGCAACGGCGACTCCCTGACCTTGCGTCCGGAAGGTACCGCCGCGTGCGTGCGCGCTGTGCTCGAGCATGGCATCACCGGTGGTGGCCAGACCCAGAAACTGTGGTACATCGGCCCGATGTTCCGCCACGAGCGCCCACAAAAAGGCCGTTATCGCCAGTTTCACCAGATCGGTTGCGAAGTCTTCAACCTTGATGGCCCGGATATCGACGCCGAGCTGATCGTGCTGACCTGGCGCCTGTGGGGCCAACTGGGCATCCGCGACGCGGTCAAGCTCGAGCTCAACAGCCTGGGCACCAGCGAGTCCCGTGGCCGTTACCGTGAAGCCCTGGTCGAGTACCTGTCCGCTCACCTGGACAAGCTCGATGAAGACAGCCAGCGTCGCCTGAAGACCAACCCATTGCGCGTCCTTGATACCAAGAACGCCGAGACCCAGGCTGTGCTGGTCGACGCGCCGAAAATGGCCGACTACCTGGACGACGAGTCCCGCACGCACTTCGAGGGCCTCAAGGCACGCCTGGATGCGGCCGGGATTCCCTACGTGATCAACCCCAAGTTGGTGCGCGGCCTCGATTACTACAGCAAGACCGTGTTTGAGTGGGTCACTGACAAGCTCGGCGCCCAGGGCACCGTGTGTGCCGGTGGTCGTTACGACGGCCTGGTCGAGCAGATGGGTGGCAAGCCGACCACGGGCGTGGGTTTTGCCATGGGCATCGAGCGGCTGATCCTGCTGCTGGAAACCCTGGAGCAGATCCCTGAAGAAATTTCCCGTCAGGTGGACGTGTACCTGTGCGCCTTTGGCGAGGCAGCCGAACTGGCTGGCCTGGCCTTGAGCGAACAGTTGCGCGACCAACTGCCGAACCTGCGCCTGCAGGTCAATGCCGGCGCTGGCAGCTTCAAGAGCCAATTCAAGAAAGCCGACAAGAGCGGCGCGTTGTACGCGCTGATCCTGGGCGACGATGAACTGGCCCAGCAAGTGGTAAGTGTCAAACCCCTGCGTGGCCAGGGCGAACAACAAAGCATTGCCTTTGATGCGCTTGCCGCGCACTTGGCCACCTGCATCGTGCAGGGTTGAAGCTGTCAAACAGCCGAATTTAGCGATTAAGGAGTATTGGGGTGTCGAGTACTGAAGATGATCAGCTGGCCGAGTTCAAAGACTGGTGGCAGCGTAACGGCAAACCCCTGGTAACTGGCGGCCTGCTGGCGCTGGTGGTGGTGTTCGGTTGGCAGGCGTTCCAGAAGTATCAGGGCAATCAGTCGCAAGGCGCCTCGATGCTCTATCAGCAACTGCTGGAAACCACGCTGACGCCTACCGGCAAGCCTGATCCTGCCCAAGTGGCGGACCTGGCCGGCAAGCTGAAAAACGAATTTGGCGGTAGCACCTACGCCCAATACGGTAGCCTGTTCGTCGCGAAAGTCGCGGTCGATACCGGCAAGCTGGATGATGCAGCCTCCGAGCTCAAAGCCATCGCCGACAAGCCGAGCAACCCGACCCTGGGTGAAATCGCACGTCAGCGCCTGGCCCAGGTCCTGGCCGCACAAAACAAGGCCGACGAAGCACTGAAACTGCTCGACGGCGATGCTGACAAGGCATTTGTAGCCACTCGCGAAGAGCTCAAGGGCGACCTGCTGGTCCAATTGGGTCGTACCGACGAAGCCAATGCTGCGTACCAAAAAGCCAAGGCTGCGCTGTCTGATGAAGCAGCGGTCGGTGGCTTACAAATCAAGCTGGACGACTTGGCCAAAGGGGATGCGTGACGTGATCCGTTGGAAACATGCAGCATTGCTGGCTCTGGCCGTTTTGGCCGCGGGTTGCAGCAGCAACAGCAAAAAAGAACTGCCTCCGGCCGAGCTGACCAGCTTCAAGGAAGAAGTGGTCCTGCAAAAGCAGTGGAGCCGCTCTATCGGTGACGGCCAGGGCGACACCTACAACATGTTGGTACCGGCAATCGACGGTGACAACATTGTGGCCGCTGACGTGACCGGCGTGGTGATCTCCATGGATCGCATGAACGGCGACGTCAAGTGGAAGAAAGACCTCGAGTTGCCTGTTTCCGGCGCCGTCGGCGTGGGTTACGGCATGGTGATGATCGGCACGCTGAAAGGCGAAGTCGTGGCCCTGGATTCGAGCACCGGTGAAGAGAAATGGCGCGCTCGCGTGACCAGTGAAGTCCTCGCACCGCCTGCCACCAACGGCGATATCGTCGTGGTGCAGACCCAGGATGACCGTGTCATCGGTCTTGACGCCAACACCGGCGAGCAGCGCTGGCTGTACGACAGCACCCCTGCGGTGTTGACGTTGCGCGGTACCAGTGGTCCGGTTGTGACCAATAACCTGGCGCTGGCAGGTCTTTCGACCGGTAAAGTGGTCGCCCTGGATACCCAGAACGGCGTGCCAGCCTGGGAATCGCGGGTCGCCATTCCGCAAGGTCGTTCCGAGCTGGACCGTGTGGTGGACATCGACGGCGGCTTGCTGCTGTCGGGTGAAACCCTGTACGTCGCCACTTACCAGGGCCGTGTCGCGGCGCTGGACCTGCAAAGCGGCCGCGTCCTCTGGCAGCGTGATGCCTCCAGCTACGCCGGTGTCGCCCAAGGTTTTGGCAGCGTCTACGTGAGCCTGGCATCGGGCACCGTTGAAAGCGTCGATGAGCGTTCCACCACAGCCCTGTGGAGCAATGACTCGCTGGCTCGCCGTCAACTGTCGGCTCCGGAAGTGTTCTCCAGCTATGTAGCGGTAGGCGACCTGGAAGGTTACCTGCACCTGCTGAGCCAGGTAGATGGTCGCTTTGTCGGCCGTGAACGTATCGACAGCGACGGCCTGCGTGCGCGTCCGCTGGTAGTAGGCAACATGCTTTATGTGTTTGGTAACAGCGGCAAGCTGGAAGCCCTGACCATCAAGTAAGAACTATGCTTGGGGTAACCCCCAGGCGGCCCTGCTTCGGCAGGGCATGCGACACCTTCGGGTGTTGCCCCGAGCACCAGCCGCTGCCTTGCAGCGGCTTTTGTATTTTCTGAAATAACGCAGTGGAGAGCCGCATGGTTCCCGTAATCGCCCTGGTGGGCCGACCTAACGTCGGCAAGTCCACCTTGTTCAACCGCCTGACCAGGACTCGCGACGCCATCGTCGGCGACTTGTCCGGTCTGACCCGTGATCGCCAATACGGTGAGGCAAAGTGGCAAGGGCGCTCCTATATTATTGTCGACACCGGTGGTATCTCCGGTGACGAGCATGGCATGGACGAAAAGATGGCCGAGCAGTCGCTGCTGGCCATTGAAGAAGCTGATGTCGTGTTGTTCCTGGTGGACGCCCGTGCGGGCTACACCGCCGCCGACCAGATGATCGGCGAGCACTTGCGCAAACGTAACAAGCGCTCCTATTTGATCGCCAACAAGATCGACAACATCGATCCTGAAGCGGCCCGTGCCGAATTCAGCCCGATGGGCCTGGGTGACGCGATTCCTGTCGCCGGTGCCCACGGTCGCGGTATCACCCAGATGCTGGAAATCGCCCTGCGCGACTTCCCCAAGGATGACGCCGAAGAAGTTGAAGGCGAAGAAGAGATCGTCGCTGAAGGTGAGGAAGCCAAGCGCATTCCTGGCCCGAGTGAAAAAGACGGGATCAAGATCGCTATCATCGGCCGCCCCAACGTGGGCAAGTCGACCCTGGTCAACCGCATGCTCGGTGAAGACCGGGTAATCGTCTACGACCAGCCCGGCACCACCCGCGACAGCATCTACATCCCGTTCGAGCGTAACGACGAGAAGTACACGCTGATCGACACCGCCGGTGTGCGCAAGCGCGGCAAGATCCACGAGGAAGTTGAAAAGTTCTCGGTGGTCAAAACCCTGCAGGCGATCAAAGACGCCAACGTGGTGATCTTCGTGATGGACGCCCGCGAAGGCGTGGTCGACCACGACCTCAACCTGCTGGGCTTTGCCCTGGAGGCTGGTCGGGCGTTGGTGATCGCGATCAACAAATGGGACGGCATGACCCCAAGCGAGCGTGACTTCGTCAAGGTCGAGCTGCAACGCCGGTTGTTCTTCGTCGACTTCGCCGATATCCACTTTATCTCGGCGCTGCACGGTACTGGCGTGGGCAACCTCTACGCTTCGGTACAGAACTCGTTCAAGTCGGCGGTCACCCGCTGGCCGACCAACCGCCTGACCCAGATCCTTGAAGACGCGGTGGGCGAACACGCGCCACCGATGGTCAACAACCGCCGGATCAAGCTGCGTTACGCCCACTTGGGTGGTGCCAACCCGCCGATTATCGTGATCCACGGTAACCAGATCGAGAAGGTGCCCAAGTCCTACGTGCGTTACCTGGAAAACACTTACCGCCGTGTCTTGAAGCTGGTCGGCACACCGATCCGCATCGAGTTCAAAGGTGGCGAGAACCCGTACGAAGGTAACAAGAACAGCCTGACTGACCGCCAAGTGAACAAGAAACGTCGCTTGATGAGCCACAACAAAAAGGCTGACAAAAAGCGTAAAGACCGCCGCTGACAGTGGAGTGGGCTTGTGTGGGAGTGGGCTTGCCCGCGATAGCGATAGATCAGACACCAACCTGCTGACTGACCCAGCGCCATCCCAGGCAAGCCAATTCCTACAGACGTTAGGCGTTACCCAAAAAGGGCTCTGAATGAGCCCTTTTTTGTGCCTCACGATTGACCCCTCGGCGCATGCAGCTTACAACTTGTAACTCACCGCCAGGGGCCCACCGCATGATCACCAGCAAGTTGCCGAATGTCGGCACCACCATTTTCACCACCATGTCGCAACTCGCTGTCGAAACCGGCGCGTTGAACCTGTCCCAGGGTTTTCCTGATTTCAATGGTCCCCAGGCCTTGCTCGACGCGGTGGGCAAACACGTTGCCAGTGGTCATAACCAATACGCGCCGATGACCGGCCTGCCGGCCCTGCGCCAGCAAGTGGCAGCCAAGATCGCTCGCAGCTACGGCGTGTCGGTCAATCCCGACAGCGAAGTGACCATCACCCCCGGCGCCACCCAGGCAATCTTCTGTGCGATCCAGGCAGTGATCCGCAGCGGTGACGAGGTGATTGTCTTTGACCCGTGCTACGACAGCTACGAGCCTTCGGTGGAGCTGGCTGGAGGGCGTTGCGTGCATGTGCAACTGGGGCTGGCGGATTTCAGCCTGGATTTCGAACAGATCAAGGCCGCGCTGACCCCGCGTACACGCATGATCATCCTCAACACCCCGCACAATCCCAGTGGTGCCCTGATCACTCGCGCCGAGCTCGACCAATTGGCCGAGCTGATCCGCGATCGCGATATCTATCTGGTCAGCGATGAGGTCTACGAGCACCTGGTATTCGATGGCGTACCCCACGTCAGCGTCCTGGCCCACGAAGAGCTGTATCAGCGCGCGTTCGTGGTCAGCTCCTTTGGCAAGACCTACCACGTCACCGGCTGGAAGACCGGCTACGTGGTGGCGCCAGCGGCCTTGAGTGCGGAGCTGCGCAAGGTGCATCAATACGTCAGTTTCTGCGGTGTTACGCCATTGCAGTATGCCCTGGCCGACTTTATGGCCGAACACCCGGAGCATGTCGAGGAACTGCCCGCTTTCTACCAGGCCAAACGTGACCTGTTCTGCGATCTGCTGGCCCCCTCGCGTTTCAGTTTTACGCGGGTAGCCGGTACTTACTTTCAACTGGTGGATTACTCACAGATTCGCCCGGACCTGGATGACGTGGCCATGTCGCTGTGGATGACTCGCGAGCATGGCGTGGCGACAATTCCGGTCTCGGTGTTCTATCGGACCCCACCCCAAGGCCAGCGCCTGGTGCGCCTGTGCTTTGCCAAACGCGAGGAGACGCTGCGTCAAGCAGCCGAGAAACTATGCGTGATCTGAGTGCTTTACCCGACCTGAACATTGCACTGGTGCAGACCACCCTGGCCTGGCATGACCGCCAGGCCAACCTGGAGCATTTCGAGCTGCTGCTGGAGCAGGCCAGGGGCGCCGACCTGATCGTGCTGCCGGAAATGTTCACCACCGGCTTTTCCATGGAGTCCCAATTGCTGGCCGAAGCCGAAAACGGCCCGACCCATGAATGGCTCAAGACCCAGGCGCGGAAGTACAACGCGGTGATTACCGGCAGCGTGATCATCCAGGCCGCTGACGGCAGCCACCGCAACCGCCTGTTGTGGGCGCGGCCCGATGGCGAAGTGTTGCACTACGACAAGCGCCACCTGTTTCGCATGGCCGGTGAACACAATCACTACACCCCCGGCGAGCGCCAGGTGCAATTCGAACTCAAGGGTTGGCGGGTTCGCCCGCTGATCTGCTATGACCTGCGCTTCCCGGTGTGGAGCCGTGATGCCCAGGACACTGACCTGCTGCTGTATACCGCCAACTGGCCGGGTGCACGGCGCCAGCACTGGAACCGCCTGTTGCCGGCTCGGGCCATCGAAAACCTGTGTTATGTGGCGGCGGTGAACCGAGTGGGTACGGATGGCAAGGGCTTTGCCTACACCGGCGACAGCCAGGTCCTGGACTTTCAGGGCGAAAGCCTGCTGAGCGCAGGGGAGGCGGACGGGGTGTTCCAGGTGTGCCTGGAGGCGGCGCAATTGGCGGACTATCGCACGCGGTTTCCGGCAAATCTGGATGCCGATAGTTTTCAGTTTGTCTGACAGGGGCCTGTTGTCAGTGGGATAGCTATCGCGGGCAAGCCCGCTCCCACAGGGGAATGCATTCCAAATGTGGGAGCGGGCTTGCCCGCGATGAGGATAGGTATCTACAGATTTTTTTAGTGATTCTTAGGTTTGTGTACATATCCGTTGCTTCGGTCACGGCGGCTATTGGTTCCGCCCTTACGGCGGGTCACTTTTGGAAAAGAGCCCGGAGTGCCGGCCCAGCCAAAAGTAACCAAAAGGGCTCTTGCCCCACCACTCGGCACCTCGCCCAGGCTCGGTGTGCCCGTCATCCGACATTGATTTGGGGGGCCGCCGCGATGGGCCATCCATGGCCCAGCGCGGCTAACCCGGCGTCCTGCCGGGTTACCCCCCAAATCAATATCGGATGACGGCCAGCGTGGTTTAACGGGGCGCCTAAGATCAAAAGCAAAGCGAGGCGGCCTGACAGCCGACCTGATCGTCGAGATGTACGCATATACCTGTGGGAGCTGGCTTGCCTGCGAAGGCGGTGTATCAGTCGATAAATGTATTGGCTGATACACCGCCTTCGCAGGCAAGCCAGCTCCCACAAGGGGGAATGCAGCTTCGCGCCCCGGCTTTGCTGTTGCTGTTGCTGTTGTTCTGCTTTTGATCTGGCTTTTGATCTTAGGCGCCCCGTTAAACCACGCTGGCCGTCAGGGCGGAACCCTAAGTGGCCATGACCGCAGCAACGGATATGTACACAAGCCCAATAAGCACTAGATAAAAGAGTTGTGTAGATACCTATGCCGCGATGAGGCCATCAGCACCACCACAACCCCAAACTAAAAAGGCCCCTGGATTCGCATCCAGGGGCCTTTGGCTTTTCAGCGGTCAGTTACGCTGCTTTCGCTTCCAGCTGGCTCAACGAGCGGTTCAGGGCGCTGAACACCGCCTTGAAGCTGGCGGTGGTGATGTTTTCATCAATCCCCACGCCATGCACCGGGCGTTCGCCGTTCACGCGCAGCTCGATGTAAGCCGCGGCCTTGGCGTTGGTCCCCGCGCCGATCGCATGTTCGTTGTAGTCCATGATCTCGACCCCAATCGGCAGGCCGGCCACCAGTGCTTCCAGTGCGCCATTGCCCTTGCCGTGCCAGCGCAGGTTGGTTTCGCCCTGGCCCTTGCCGGAGACTTCGACTTCTACCGAGCTGTTGCCGTTTTCTTCCTGCAGGCGATGGCTGACCAACGCGTACGGGGTGTTGGCTTGCAGGTATTCACGCTGCAACAACGCGTGGATCTGCGCGGCGGTCATTTCCAGGCCCACACGGTCGGTTTCGGCCTGTACCACCTGGCTGAACTCGATCTGCATGCGGCGTGGCAAGCTGATGCCGTATTCCTGTTCCAGCAGGTAGGCGATGCCGCCTTTGCCCGACTGGCTGTTGACGCGGATCACCGCCTCGTAGCTGCGGCCAATGTCGGCCGGGTCGATTGGCAGGTACGGCACTTCCCACAAGGTATCCGGTTTCTGCTGGGCGAAGCCCTTGCGGATCGCGTCCTGGTGGGAGCCGGAGAATGCGGTGTGGACCAGGTCGCCGACATATGGGTGACGTGGGTGCACCGGGATCTGGTTGCATTCCTCGACCACTTTGCGCACGCCGTCGATGTCGGAGAAGTCCAGCTCAGGGTCCACACCCTGGGTGTAGAGGTTCAACGCCACAGTGACCAGGTCAACGTTACCGGTACGCTCGCCGTTGCCGAACAGGCAGCCTTCAACACGGTCGGCGCCAGCCATCAGGCCCAACTCGGTAGCCGCGACACCGGTGCCACGGTCGTTATGGGTGTGCAGGCTGATGATCACGCTGTCACGACGGTTGATATGGCGACCAAACCACTCGATCTGGTCGGCATAGATATTCGGCGTGGCGCATTCCACGGTGGCCGGCAGGTTGAGGATCATCTTGTGCTCAGGCGTCGGGTTCCACACCTCGATCACCGCGTCACACACTTCCTTGGCGAATTCCAGTTCAGTAGCGCTGAAGGTCTCCGGGGAGTATTCGAAGGTCCACTGGGTTTCCGGCTGCTGGGCGGCGTACTTGACGAACAGCTTGGCCGCGTCGACCGCGATGGCCTTGATCCCGTCCTTGTCTTGGTTGAACACAATACGGCGGAAGGACGGCGAGGTAGCGTTGTACAAGTGCACGATGGCTTTCTTGGCGCCGCGCAGGGATTCGAAGGTGCGGGCGATCAAGTCTTCACGGCCCTGGGTCAGCACCTGGATGGTGGTGTCCTCGGGGATGTGGTTGTCTTCGATCAGGGTGCGCACGAAGTCAAAGTCGGTCTGCGAAGCGGCCGGGAACGAGGCTTCGATTTCCTTTACGCCCACCGCGACCAGGGTTTTCCAGAAGCGCAGTTTTTTCACCGCATCCATCGGTTCGATCAGCGACTGGTTGCCGTCGCGCAAGTCGGAGCTGCACCAGATCGGCGCGGTGGTGATGGTCTTCGACGGCCAGGTGCGATCCGGGATATCAATGGTCGGGAATGCGCGGTATTTCGAAGACGGGTCTTTGAGCATGCTCATCAGAAGAATCCTTGTTGTAGGGCCGAGAAGAGGCGGCCTGCCAGAAAACGTTTATTAGGGATGCAAACCGGGGACGAGGCAGATCGATTCAGCCTGGCAGTCGTGCGCTGACGAGGCACAGGCTGCGGTGCTGGCGGAGCTGAATGAGGGTGTGAGAGGTTTTCATAAGCTCAACCCTAACCGTCGGGGTGAAAGATGGCAAGCAGTCGAAAAAAATTGAGAGAAGTTCTGCTATTTCTGTAAGAAACGAGATTTTATGGTTGGTAAACGCTCAAGGCTTTGTTTTGTTTGCGTGAGGGTTTCAGGATGCGCAATCAGTGGAATTGAGCTGGCGTCATCGCGGGCACGTTGAATCGTTGCACCGCGATAACGCCCGTATGCCCAGCGATCACATCAAGGCTGGAACGCCCCAATAAAGATCGCCGGATCGACCCGCGCATCATTCAAGCTGATATTCCAGTGCATATGCGGCCCGGTCGCCCGGCCCGTCGCTCCGACCTTGCCCACCACCGTTCCACGCACCAATTGCTGGCCCACCTTCACGTCAATCTTCGACATATGGCAGAACATGCTGATAAAGCCCTGGCCATGGTCGACAAACACCGTATTGCCGTTGAAGAAATAATTGCCCACCAGAATCACCTTGCCATTGGCCGGGGTCTTGATCGGCGTGCCGGCAGGCACCGCGAAGTCCAGGCCCGAGTGCGGGTTGCGTTCTTCACCGTTGAAGAAGCGACGCACGCCGAACTTGCTCGACAGCGGGCCGTTCACTGGTTTGTCCAACACCAGGTTGCTTGGCAGGTTCGGGCTGAAGCTGCGGTAAGCCTTGAGTTGCACGGCCAGTTCGCCTTCGATGCGCTTGAGCTGCGCCGGAGCGGGGTTGACCTGGCTTTTGTTCTTCAGGGTGATGCGCTGTTCCGGGTACTTCTTGAAACCGACGATAAACGGCAGGGTGCGCCCACCGCTGCTGATGCGCTCGTTACCGGGCTTTACCGTCAATGGGATGCCGACAATCGCCAGCCAGTTGTCCTGTTCCTTGACCACCAGCACCGGTTTGCCCTGGTAGGTGGCTTTCGGTGCGGCGGCGGCGGGGCCCAGGTCGACCACGGCCACACCGCCGGGTACCGGCTTGTTCAGGGTGCGGGTGATGTAGCTGTCGGCGTGGGCATTGAAGGCGAGGCACAGCAGCATCAGCAGGCTAAATAGACGAGGCATCAATCAATCCAGTAATGAAAGGGTGACGGGTGTCAGGTGGTTATCTTCCACCCGCACTTGCAATTGGCCTTCACCGAGGCGCGCGGTCAGGCGTTGGCCGGTGTGGGTTTGCGCGGCATTGCGAATCGCCTGGCCGCGCTCGTCCAGCAGGATGCTGTAGCCACGGCCCAGGGTCGCCAGCGGGCTGACCACCTGCAACGTCTGCACCTGGCTTTGCAGTTGCAGACGACGGGCCTTGAGGCCCTCGCGCATGGCCCGGGGCAGGCGCTCGGCGAGGCTGTCCAGGCGCTGGCGCAGCAGGGCCAGTTGCCGTCCCGGATGCTGCCCGGCCAGGCGCGTCTCCAGGCGGATCAGGCGTTCGCGGCGGGTGTTGAGGCTGCGCTCGAACGCGCGGCGCAGGCGCATATCCAGGTCATCCAGGCGCTGGGCCTGCTGGCGCAGGCGCTCACCGGGGTGACGCAGGCGGCGGGCCATGCCTTCCAGGCGCAGGCGGTCGTGGGTCAGGCGATTGCGCATCAGCATCACCAGGCGCCGGTGCAGGCTTTCGACCTGGCGCACCAGATTGCTCGCATCCGGCGCCAGCAACTCAGCCGCCGCCGACGGCGTAGGCGCACGCACATCGGCCACGAAGTCACTGATGGACACATCGGTCTCATGGCCGACCGCACTGACGATGGGCGTGATACAGGCATCAATGGCCCGCGCCACGGCTTCTTCGTTGAAGCACCAGAGGTCTTCCAGGGAGCCGCCGCCACGGGCCAGGATCAGCGCGTCGAAGCCACGGGCATCCGCCAGCTTGAGGGCGCGGACAATCTGCGCCACGGCTTCGCGGCCTTGCACGGCGGTGGGGATCAGGGTCAGTTGCACGTTCGGTGCACGGCGGCCGAACACGCTGATGATGTCGCGAATCACCGCGCCCGTGGGCGAACTGATAATCCCGATGCGGCGTGGATGGGCCGGCAGCGCCACCTTGCGCTCGGCACTGAACAAGCCTTCGGCGCTGAGCTTTTCCTTCAAGGCGTCGAAGGCCAGGCGCAACGCGCCATCACCGGCCGGTTCCACTGTGTCGAGGATCAACTGATAGTCGCCACGGCCCTCGAACAGCGAGACCTTGCCCCGCACCTTGACCGCCAGGCCATCCTTCAGCGCCTGACGCACCCGTGCGGCATTGTTACGAAACAGTGCACAACGCACCTGCGCGCCGCTGTCCTTGAGGGTGAAGTACACATGGCCGGAGGCGGGGCGGGCGAGGTTGGAGATCTCGCCTTCGACCCAGATATTGGTGAACACGTCCTCCAGCAACACCCGCGCGCGGCCGTTGAGCTGGCTGACAGTCAGGACTTCGCGGTCCAGGCCCAGGCGGGCAAACGGGTCTTTAATCATGGGAAGAGATCTTTAGTCATGGGCGGCAGTTTATAGGCATTCGCCCAAGGTTTGACAGAACTGCGCCACCAACGCGCTCGGCGCCTGCGCGCAGGCCAGGGCCACGGTGCTGTGGCAATCGGGGTCGGCCAGGGGCAGGAAGTGAATATTGGCTGGGGCAATATCGCGCATCGACTCGGGCAGCAGGGCAATGCCAAACCCCGCCTGGATCAGCTGCAACTGGGTGGTCTTGCGCGACATCACCCGTGCGGCCTTGGGGAAAAATCCGGCACGCATGCACAATTCGGCCGACAGATAACTCAGACCTCCGCGTTGCGGGTGGGGGATCGAAATAAACGCTTCGTCTTTCAACTGTGCCAGTTCAATGGCCGATGTGTGCCGGGCCAAAGGGTGCGCCGGCGGCACGGCCAGCAACAGTGGCTCCTTATATAAAGGCACGATGCGCACCCCTTCGCGCTGACGCAGTACCGGCAGGCGCAGCAGGCCGACCTCCAGGCGACCATCGGCAATGTCTTCCAACTGCGCTTCGGAGGACAGTTTGACGATATCCATCGACACCCCTGGGCACTGTTCCAGCCAGGTGCTGATCCCGCGCAGTACCCGCCCACTCATCGGCACTGTGCTGGAGTGGCTCAGGCGCAGGGTGCCGAGCTGGCCGTGGCCGACCTGGGTCGCCAGTTCACTGGCCTTGTGCAACTCGCCCAGCAGGTTGCGCGCCCGTGGATAAAACGCCTCGCCGGCGGCGGTCAGTCTGGGTTGGCGGGCGGTGCGCTCGAACAGCGGGGTTTGCAGGATAATTTCCAGCTCCTTGATCTGCCGGCTAAGGGCCGATTGCGCGACAAACAGGCGCTCGGCGGCGGCGCTGAAGCTGCCGCTCTCGGCGATTTCGACGAAGTAACGCAGTTGCCGGGTGGAAATCACGAGTCATGCCTTTTCGAGATAAGTGGAGGGCTTGGAAGATATTAGTCGCAACCCATCCGCTTGGCTAAAGTGAGGGCCATCGCTGACAAGGAATATTGCATGAGCCTGGTTGAATTGATGGGGCAGTGGTCGTTCGGGGCGCTGGACTGGTTGGTAATCGGCCTGGGGATTGCCCTGGCCTACATCGTGTTTGGCATCGCCGGCTTCGGCACGGCGCTGGTGGCCGGGCCGATCCTGATTATGTTTATGCCGCTGTCGAAGATCATCCCGCTGCTGGTGCTGCTGGATTTCGTCGCGGCCTTTGGCAACCTGCTGCAATCGCGGCGGGATGTGGTCAAGCCGGAGCTGTTGCGATTACTGCCGTGCATGGCGATTGGCTGCACCCTCGGCGTGATCTTCTTGCTCAACCTGCACTCGGACCTGCTGCTGCTGTTGATGGGCCTGTTTATCAGCACCTATGCCATCTACAGCCTGGCGGTTAGGGCCAAGCCCACGGCCCTGGCTGCCGGCTGGTCGGTCCCCATGGGCGTGGTGGGCGGATTGTTTGGTGCGTTGTTTGGCAGTGGCGGCTTTTTATATGCGATCTATCTGAACAGCCGCCTGCCCAAGGACGGCGCGCGGGCGACCCAAAGCGCGTTGATCAGCGCGAGCACGGTGGTGCGCCTGAGTCTGTTTTTGATCGCCGGGGTGTATGCCGAGTTGCCGTTGCTGATGTTGGCGGTGTGCCTGTTGCCGGCGATGGCCCTGGGGCTGTGGGCGGGGCGGCGATTGACCCTGCGCATGTCCCGTGAGGCGTTTGTGCGCTTGGTGACATGGTTGGTGCTGGCCAGTGGCATTGCCTTGATTGGGCGGTATTTGAGTACTTGACCTGTGGGTTTCAGGGATTAAGCTGCCGGGCTCTAGGGCCTCATCGCGGGCAAGCCTGCTCCCACATTGAAATGCAATCGAATGTGGGAGCGGCTTGCTCGCGATGGCGTCAGACGCCACACCGCAGGACTCCCATGAATTCCCAAAGCATCCTTGTCCCGAAAATCTCCACCTTGCCCGTCCACGAACCCCGCGCCCGGGCCATCGTGCGCTGGCTGGTGCGCAAGAACATCATCAAGGAAGAACTGACCACCTGCGGGCGCACCGGCAACCGCATGGGCTACGCCCTGGCCGACGGTGCCCGCGCCGTGGTGCTGCACCCCGAGGCGCTGCCGTTCAACGAGCCGGTCAATGGCCTGGAAATCATCTACAAACGCTGCATCTACACCCCGGCAAAGGGCTTTCTCGAAGAAGCCGGCTGCCCGGAATGCCTTAAAGAAGTCGGCGAGGCGCTGTTCGACAGCCTGGAAGACTGGATGCCCGGCCACACCGACAACTTCACCTGCCCGTTGTGTGGGCATGAAGATGACATCAACGGGTTTCTGTTCCTGCAGGAATGCGGTTTCTCCAACCTGGGCTTCATCTTCAACAACTGGGCGGAAGCGGGCTTCAAGCAGAGCTTTATCGACGAGTTTGCCGACTGGCTCGATCAGAAAATCAGCTGGGTCAAAGTCGAACTCTAGGAGCGCCCCGATCATTCCCACGCTCCGCCTGGGAACGATCAGGGCCTGGAAATTCCCCATCTATCAGTATTACCAAGTTTGTCAGAGTTTTACGTTGAGGCCCGAGGGGTGTCTGAGTATAATGACGCGCTTCCATTTTCCCGCTCGGGAGCCCCCGCGATGCTGCGTATCAGCCAAGAAGCTCTGACATTCGACGACATTCTCTTAGTGCCCGGTTATTCCGAGGTGCTTCCTAACGAAGTCAGTCTCAAGACCCGCCTAACCCGTGGCATCGAGCTGAATATTCCCCTGGTTTCCGCTGCCATGGACACCGTCACCGAAGCCCGTTTGGCAATCGCCATGGCTCAGGAAGGCGGCATCGGCATCATCCACAAGAACATGACCATCGAGCAGCAGGCTGCCGAAGTGCGCAAGGTCAAGCGTTACGAAGCCGGTGTGGTGAAAGATCCAATCACCATCGAAGCCGACGCCACCGTACGCGACCTGTTCGACCTGACCCGCCTGCACAACATCTCCGGTGTTCCCGTGCTGCATGATGGCGACCTGGTCGGCATCGTCACTTCCCGTGACGTGCGCTTCGAAAACCGTCTTGAAGTCACCGTCCGTGAAGTGATGACGCCTAAAGAGCGCCTCGTCACGGTCAAGGAAGGCGCCGACAAGAACGATGTGCGTGAACTGCTGCACAAGCACCGCATCGAGCGCGTGCTGATCGTCGACGACAAATTCGCCCTCAAAGGCATGATGACCGTCAACGACATCGAAAAAGCCAAGGCTTACCCGCTGGCCAGCAAGGATGACCAAGGTCGTCTGCGCGTTGGCGCCGCCGTTGGTACTGGTAAAGACACCGGCGACCGCGTTGCGGCCCTGGTCGCTGCCGGGGTTGACGTGGTGGTGGTCGACACCGCCCACGGTCACTCCAAAGGCGTGATCGACCGCGTGCGCTGGGTCAAGCAGAACTTCCCTGACGTACAGGTGATCGGCGGCAACATCGCCACCGGCGCAGCGGCCAAGGCCCTGGCCGAAGCGGGCGCTGACGCGGTCAAGGTCGGTATCGGCCCTGGCTCGATCTGCACCACGCGGATCGTCGCCGGTGTGGGCGTGCCGCAAATCAGCGCCATCGCCAATGTTGCCGCTGCCCTTGAAGGCACTGGCGTACCGTTGATCGCCGACGGCGGCATCCGTTTCTCCGGTGACCTGTCCAAGGCCATCGTAGCCGGTGCCTCCTGCGTGATGATGGGCTCGATGTTCGCCGGTACCGAAGAAGCACCAGGCGAGATCGAACTGTTCCAGGGCCGTTCCTACAAGGCTTACCGTGGCATGGGTTCGCTGGGCGCCATGTCCCAGGCGCAAGGCTCCTCCGATCGTTACTTCCAGGACTCCTCGGCAGGCGCCGAGAAGCTCGTACCGGAAGGCATCGAAGGCCGTGTGCCGTACAAGGGCACCCTGAGCGCCATCATCCATCAGCTGATGGGCGGCCTGCGTTCCTCGATGGGCTACACCGGCAGCGCCGACATCGAAGAAATGCGCACCAAGCCAGAGTTCGTACGGATCACCGGCGCCGGCATGGCTGAATCCCATGTCCACGACGTGCAGATCACCAAGGAAGCGCCAAACTACCGCGTAGGTTGAGGCTTCCAGCAAAACGTTAAGTAACCGGGGCTGTTCTTTCAGCCCCGAGTTGTTTCTGATTCATTAGACGAGACTGACTTCATGGCCCTCGACATTCACGCCCACCGCATCCTGATCCTCGACTTCGGTTCCCAGTACACCCAGCTGATCGCCCGCCGCGTGCGTGAAATCGGCGTGTACTGCGAACTGCACCCGTTCGACATGGATGACGAAGCGATCCGCGAATTCGCCCCTAAAGGTGTCATCCTGGCCGGTGGCCCCGAGTCCGTGCACGAAGCCAACAGCCCGCGTTGCCCGCAAGCGGTGTTTGACCTGGGCGTGCCGGTCTTCGGTATCTGCTACGGCATGCAGACGATGGCCGAGCAACTGGGCGGCAAGGTTGAAGGTTCCGAACTGCGTGAATTCGGTTACGCCCGTGTCGACGTGGTCGGCAAGAGCCGCCTGCTGGACGGCATCGAAGACCACATCGACGCCGACGGCCTGTTCGGCCTCGACGTCTGGATGAGCCACGGTGACAAGGTCACCAAGATGCCGGAAGACTTCCACATCCTGGCCAGCACGCCGAGCTGCCCGATTGCCGGCATGTTCAACGACGAGCGCGGCTACTACGGCGTGCAGTTCCACCCGGAAGTGACCCACACCAAGCAGGGCGGCCGCATCCTGTCGCGCTTCATCCTCGACATCTGCCAGTGCGAAGCCCTGTGGACCCCGTCGAAGATCGCTGAAGACGCCATCGCCAACGTGCGTGCCCAGGTCGGTACTGACAACGTCCTGCTCGGCCTGTCCGGCGGCGTAGACTCCTCCGTGGTTGCTGCGCTGCTGCACAAGGCCATCGGCGACCAACTGACTTGCGTATTCGTCGACAACGGCCTGCTGCGCCTGCACGAAGGCGAGCAAGTGATGGCCATGTTCGCCGAGAACATGGGCGTCAAGGTGATCCGTGCCAACGCCGAAGATCAGTTCCTCAACAACCTGGCCGGCGAGTCCGACCCAGAGAAGAAGCGCAAGATCATCGGCCGCACTTTCATCGACGTCTTCGATGCCCAGTCCAACAAACTGGACAACATCAAGTACCTCGCCCAGGGCACCATCTACCCCGACGTGATCGAGTCGGCCGGCGCCAAGAGCGGCAAGGCCCACGTGATCAAGTCCCACCACAACGTGGGTGGCCTGCCTGAGGAAATGAACCTCAAGCTGGTAGAACCGCTGCGCGAACTGTTCAAGGACGAAGTCCGCCGTCTGGGCCTGGAACTGGGCCTGCCGTACGACATGGTCTACCGCCACCCATTCCCAGGCCCGGGCCTGGGCGTGCGCATCCTCGGTGAAGTGAAAAAGGAATACGCCGACCTGCTGCGTCGTGCCGACCACATCTTCATCGAAGAACTGCGCAAGGCTGACTGGTACCACAAAGTCAGCCAGGCCTTCGTCGTGTTCCAGCCTGTGAAATCGGTTGGGGTTGTAGGCGATGGCCGTCGCTACGCCTGGGTCGTGGCCCTGCGTGCCGTAGAAACCATCGACTTCATGACCGCCCGCTGGGCACACCTGCCGTACGAACTGCTGGAGACTGTCAGCGGCCGTATCATCAATGAAATCGAAGGTATCTCGCGCGTGACGTATGACGTGTCGAGCAAGCCGCCGGCGACGATTGAGTGGGAATGATTGGGCGTCCGGCATTGACCGGCACGATCTAGCAAAAAATGCCCTGGAGCCCGCGTAATTGCGGGCTTTTGGCTTTTTGGGTCTGGCAAATTCTGGCAGCTTTGTGCATCGCCAAGCACCGTGTTTGTATGGCATGGTACGGGGCATTGACTGAGCCAAATGCCATGTTCGGTGCTCGATACCATGTCGCCCTAGTAGGGAAGGGCATGGTATCAAATCTCATCATCAGCCCGGTTTCATTGGGTTTTATCGTGGTGCATGAGTGCTTTTCTGAGCATGGTATTTTTTCCATGGGATCCGTAACTGCCATGCTGACCGATACCAAGCTGCGTAACCTCAAACCGCAAGAAAAGCTCTACAAGGTGAACGACCGCGACGGGTTGTACGTGGCCGTCACTGCTGCCGGTTCCATCTCATTTCGTTACAACTACTCAATCAATGGCCGTCAGGAGACCATCACGTTCGGTCGTTATGGCATGGGTGGCATCACACTTGCGGAAGCCAGAGAGCGCCTGGGCGAGGCTAAAAAGATGGTTTCGGCGGGTAAGTCACCTGCCAAAGAAAAAGCCCGTGCCAAGGCACGCATCAAAGGGGCAGAGACGTTTGATGCGTGGGCTGAGAAATGGCTGCGTGGGTATCAGATGGCTGACTCGACGCGTGACATGCGCCGATCGGTTTACGAGCGCGAGCTAAAGCCGCACTTCGGTAATCAGAAGCTGGTGGAAATCAATCATGAGGATCTGCGAACGCTGACTGATGCAATTGTGGAGCGTGGAGCTCCAGCCACGGCCGTGCACTCCCGCGAGATTGTGATGCAGGTGTTCCGATGGGCGATAGAGCGAGGCCAGAAGGTCGAGAATCCGGCTGATTTGGTACGTCCTGCAAGCATCGCTAAATTCGAGCCACGTGACCGTGCTTTAGGGCCTGACGAAATCGCGTTGATGTATCAGTACCTGGACCGCATCGGCACTGCCTCATCCGTGAGAGTCGCCGCTAAGCTGCTGTTGCTGACCATGGTTCGTAAAAGTGAATTGACCAACGCTACCTGGAGCGAAATCAATTTCAGCGAAGCCTTATGGACCATTCCGAAAGAGCGGATGAAGCGCCGCAACCCCCATTTGGTGTTCTTATCTCAGCAGGCTTTGGATTTCTTCATCGCGTTGAAGACGTTTGCCGGTGGTTCAGATTACGTCTTTCCCTCCCGGTACGATTCTGATTTGCCTATGAGCACCGCGACGATCAATCAGGTGCTGACGCTCACCTACCGGCTTGCGCAGAAAGAAGGGCAGCCGCTGAGCAAGTTCGGACCGCATGATTTGAGGCGCACAGCGAGCACGCTGCTGCATGAGGCGGGTTACAACTCAGACTGGATTGAGAAGTGCCTTGCGCACGAGCAGAAGGGGGTAAGAGCCGTCTACAACAAGGCTGAATACCGCGATCAGCGTCGGGCGATGTTGCAGGATTGGGCGGATATGATTGATGAATGGACGCGCAAGAGAACGCGTTCAGAGAGTTGATTTCGTTTTTCGTGATGGGATTGAGCGGGAGCTGATCTATTTTTCTCTATCAAAAAACCACATTCGTGGTTTTTTTTTGTCCGGAAACTACCCGTTTGTGGGACACGTTTTTTTTGAGGTTTTTGACGGAAAAAACTCCTGAAAGAACAACGACATCGCGTTGTCTCTTTTGTCCGGAATTATACGTTTGCCGGACAGTAAGATACTGATTTTGAAGGGAATAAATCCATAAATATGAGTGGAATGCTCTGGAAATATGGGGCAATAATCGAACCTCAAATGCGACAAAACGAGGAGTTCGGTGTGGAAAAAGAATCGAGGAAGTCGAGCAAAGTGCTCATCAGCAAAAAGCAATTGCTGGCAATGATCCCCTTGTGTGAGCGGACGATTTATAACTTCGAAAAGAAGGGGAAATTCCCTCGTCGTATTGCCGTTAGCAGCCGGAAGGTCGTTTGGGATTTGGAAGAGGTCGAGACATGGATTGATACGTGCAGGCAATCCGGCCCGGCCACGCGTCCCGGAATGGGAGCTTGAGTTGTGGCGATTGACTTACGGGCAGCATTCGAGAACGAACCGCCCACACTGGACTTCATATGGCCCGGCTTCCTCGCTGGCACAGTGGGAGCATTGGTAGCTCCCGGAGCTACAGGGAAAAGCTTCTGGGCGTTGGAAGCGGCGATGGCTATCGCATGCAGCGTTGCCGGCGGTGATCTGGTAGGGCTTGCCCCCTCATGCGCTGGCCGAGTCGTCTATTTCGCTGGAGAAGACCCGGAAGTCGCATTGGTGCGCCGCATCCATGCCATAGGCCAGCACTTAAATCAGCAGGCACGCGAGGCCATCGCGAAGAACCTCGTTCTTGAGTCGATCATGGGTAAACGACTGAACGTCATGGATGATCGGCATCTTGCCCGTGTAACAGAGTTTTGCGAAGGTGCCCGGTTGATAGTGCTGGATACCCTAAGCCGAATTCACGACCGAGACGAGAACAGCAACGGCGACATGTCACGGCTAGTCGCCACGCTTGAGCACGTCGCGACCAATACTGGGGCATCAGTCTTGTACCTGCACCATGTCAGCAAGGGCAGTGCCCGCGAGGGGCAAACCGATCAGCAACAGGCAGCACGAGGCGCATCCGCTCTAATCGACAACGCCCGCTGGTGCGGCTTTGTCGCAAAGATGACGGAGGAGCAGGCCAAAATTCTCAGCGACCGCGCCTATGATCGCCAGCCCATCGGTAACGACCGAAGAGGTTTCTTTGTTCGTTTCGGTGTTAGCAAGCAGAACTACGATGCCACTCCGCTCGAACAATGGTACAAGCGCCACGATGGCGGCGTGCTTGTACCGGTGGTATTGGAGGCGGTTAAGAAAGAACGCGCCCTGCAGATCGTAAGTGGGAGTGACGATGAGCGGTGGTAACGTCGTGACCCCCACCAGTACTAGCGCACTGGCCCGAGTGATGCTTTATCAGCCTAGCCAGCGCCCGCAGCATCGCGCAGGCGATTGGACCGATACATCATTTGGGCGTTGCCGCGTGGTAGGCAGACTAGGCCAGAGACACGCCGACGTTATGGATGCGATTTTATATTGCTCAGAACGTAAGCGCGTGGTCGACGATGGCGGCATTGAGCTTTTGGTAGACCCTGCCCGCTTGCGGAAAACGCTGTCAGAAAGTCGCTACAGTCTCTCCCAGCTTGAAAAGCTATTGGCGGAGCTACGAGCTGCAACCATAACCATCGAAACACCCCAATTCGATTTTCCGATTATAGGTGGGCTGATTGACCACGTAGTTCCTTCGGAAAAGACGCGACCTAATCCCCTGACGGGGGGGGGAGCGGCGTCTGTGGAAGGTGCGGCTCGGCGTTGCTCTTGTAATGCTACTTCAGCACGATTTACATCTTTACTACGACCCCGCGCAAATTGCGCGTCTAGAACACGGCATCAGCCAAGCTGTAGCTCGGCACGTTTTGAGCCATAAAGTAGAGCCAACAGGCGGATGGTATCTCGACACGCTTATTGTGGCCGTCGCCGGTAGGGTGCTCAGCAAGGCAATCCGCGATGCACGATTCAGACTAAGGGAAGAAGCGGACAAATTGAATGAACTAGGCCTGATTATCGACGGCGCTAGGGTAAGGAAAAAAGGTCCTGGTAACGCTTAAAGCGTCGCACACCCGCCCGAAAGCGTCGCACATCCGCCCGATAGCGTCCCACACTCGCCCGAAACGTCGCACACCCGCCCGGAGTTAGCAGGATATTCAGGATATTCAGTCCTGCGCGGCAAAGACCGCGCCTAGGCGCGGTCCGGCCTTGCCGGTCGGCCTACGGCCGTTGAGCACCAAAAGGAAGGGCAGATGCGAAATTGCACTCCACTTGACCAGGCGTTTGCATTCGATTAGACCACCGATTGCATCGGATTTGACCAGCACGCTTAGTAAACATGATCGGTAGAGAGCTGCCCATTGCTGCCGCTGGCGACAGGCAGTCATCGAGCGATTGTGTTGAAAAGGTCGGCTTCGGTTTCCACGGTAGAAAAGTTCGCGCTCGAGATTGAAATCTGTGTTTTCGGCAGAAGGTTCACGCCTCGGATTTCATGTAGCAGCACGCAAAACAGGTGTTTTTACCTATCAGTATCCGAGCGTTTTGGACAAATCGACTTTTTCAACACAATCGGCCAAAAGCAGTCGATGGACTAGCCGATGGCAAATTGGTAGCTTTTCTCCGCCTTTGTTGCGATCTTCCTTAAGATCAGAATTGGGCTTCCACCAGCGTCCTCTTTAGCCCAATAGGGGCACTAATGTGCCGAACGCCAATTTATATCACTACAAGGAATGTGGAATGTCACAAAAAATATATTTTGATGAGTCCGGATTTACAGGGAACAATCTGCTGCACCCAAGACAGAGTTACTTCGCATACGCCTCTGTTGCTACAGATGATGATGAGGCGAGAACGACTGTAGAGAGGATTATTAAGAAATACAACATCCAAGGGGGCGAGCTAAAAGGTGCCAATCTTGTGAAGTTTGCGAAAGGCAGGAAAGCAATTACGGAGTTGCTTGATGCTTTCGATGGTCGAATTAAAGTCTCAGTTTCTGACAAAAAGTTTGCCTTAGCCGCAAAGTTTCACGAGTACATTTTTGAGCCTTGTTATTCCGATATCAACTCTCTTTTCTATGGGATTGGTTTCCATCGTTTCATAGCGAACGTGCTGTATATGGAGTTCATCACCCGCGGTGCGGGTGCGGACGAGCTCTTCGCTGAGTTTGAAGCGCTGATGAGGGACGGCAGCGGGCAAAATCTTGAAACTATTTTCTCGTCGTCAGCGGTTGCGGAGCACTCCGAGACTATCAGGTTGATCCGTGAGTTTGCCCAAAAGCGTCACCAAGATATTCGCAGTGAATTGGCATCATTAGCGAACGGTGAGACGGGCAAATGGGTGCTTGATCTGACCAACTCCGCTTTATATACCCTCTTGGCTAATTGGGGAGCCGAGCATGAGGTAATCACAGCAGTCTGCGATCACTCTAAACCTCTCCAACACAACCAGGAGATGTTCACCTCAATGGTTGGCAATACGACAAAGAGCTTCTCTGAAATCGGAGGAGAGCAACATCCGATCACGTTCAACCTGTCCGGCCCAATAGAATTTGCTGCATCACATGAGGCACACGGTATTCAGATTGCGGACGCCGTCGCCGCTGCGGCCGTGTACGTGTTTTCAGGGGTCAAAGATGAATCGGCTGACCATTGGCGGCACATCATTGCAAGACAGGCTCGTTATGGCAGCGTAGTGCCCGACATGGATGAAGTGAGACTCGAACTTCAGCGAGCCCAACGCAATACTCTTCTATTGCAGCACTTGCATCAGAGGGCGATGGAGGACGTGAGTCTCACAGAGGGCTTGCCACAGGTAATTGCAGATATAACGCGTAGGTTGAGAGTTTCACCTTTTCAGATGGGGTGAATCGGCTCTGAGTTTGTAGGCACTCGATGACGGCTTTTGGCCGTTCTCTGCCGATCTTCACAACGGCGTGTGCTGGTCAAGTCGAATGCAAACGGCTGGTCAGCACGGATGCAAATGAGTGGTCAAGTCTATGCAATTACGCAGGCAGATTCGCTCAGTCGAATACACACCCCCTCAACCACCTTGGACATCCTGCCTTTCGAGCTCGCCAAAATGCCGCAGGACACGCCGTAAGGCGCTTTTTAGCGGGTGGTAACGGGATGCTGTGCTGATACAGCACAGGGCCTTACAGGGTGTAATAGACGGAACTGAGACAGGTCCGTGCGTATTACTAATGGAGAAGCCCCCGCGCTTTTGACGGCGCCCCGCTCGCGGTGATTTCGAGGGTTGTCATGTGGCTGACATAAGCCCATCCGTATCGGTATCGGCAATGCCAGGTGCAGGTGTTCAATGTCCGTGCGTATTACTAGTGGCGAAGCCTCCCGGGATTTTGTCCGGCATAGCCGGGAGTAGCCCCGTGATGAAATATCACGAGTAGCCGCAAGTCCGGTGTGTCAACGCGAAGCGTTGTCCACGGGACGCGCAGCACCGAAGATGCGGAGTGTTCGTAACACCAAAGGGGGAGAAAGCAAAGCCCCGCACTGAGGCGGGGTTCTGTGGGGCTGGCCAGCGATCAGTGCTCACCGCGCTTATCTTGCTTCTGTGCTTCCTGCGCGGCTTGGATGGCCATCAACACCTGCTGGTTCAGAGTGGCGCTACTCTTGCTGCCCAGCAGAGGTAAACGATTCATGGTATGCGCCCCGGCAAACATGCGATAAGAAGCCGACAAGGCCAGCGGGCTTACTCGTAGCTGCAAGGCCGTGAATTGGCGATCCAGCCTATCGAGTTGCGGCCCATAGCCCTTGCTGCGTAGCCATCTGCTGAGCGCCCACATGCCGATGGCGAACGTCGAGGCAAATACTACAAATCCAGCGAACATCAGAACGTCCATCATGGTTATTTCTCCGGTTGATCGTTCGAGGTCATTCCCGGCACTTTGAGCGAGGCGAGGCGACCGGAAGTAGAGTTAGTATTCGAGGCCGGACGGATGACGTTAGGCTCAGCTTGTGAAGCTTCCGTGACCGATTCTGCTCCATTGGTTGGAGTGGTCGAGTTGGTATCGTCGGAAACTGATGGCGGAGATCCTGCACCAAGAGACAAGGCGTGCGCATTCTCCATACCTGGCACTGCCATCGAGGCCATCACGCCGAGCATCTTTGCGGCACCGTCGGCCGCATGGGAAAGTGCGCTGCCGGAGCTGACAACTCCCCCGTTTGGGATTGTCTGCTGGTCTTCGTTGTCGTTTCCCCGCGCGGTCTTTCCGGCCTGCTTGGCGGCCTGCTGTACGCCGCTGGTTGGAGAGGACGGAGGGGCCGACGCCTGCCCGGCAAGGTTGGCGGAGCTGCCGCCGACCTTCGCGCCTGCGGAACTCGCACCCTTGACCGCTGCGCCGCCGGTGCTGGCACCCACGCCGGAGGACGCCGCTGCACCCATAGACGACGCGGCACCGCCTGCGGAGCTGGCACCGGCAAAGCTGGAGTTAATCGCCCCCGCCAGACCGCCTCCGCCCAGTCCACCGATACCCGCCGCCCCAGCCCCGGCTGCGCTACCAGTACCGGCAGCACCGAGGGCAGCAGCAGGAGCCGCCGCCCCGGCAGCACCGGCCACTGCCATCCCGCCAATGGCCGAGCCGCCGCCCATTGACGTGCCGCTAATCATGCCACCGATCAGGTCAGGAATTGTCTTCGTGAGGTAACAGCACACCAAGGCCAAACCGACCATCGTCATCAATGACGCTTCGTCATTGGTGTAGGCGGCCAACCACTGTTTTGCCGACTGTATGATCAGGCCGACGATCAGGGTTAGTACAAATAGCTTGGCGCCAATCGCAACGGTGAAGCGCATCGGCGCAATTGCAAAGTCCCGCGTCCATTGCGAACCGGCAAAGCCGATGAACAGTACGGAAGCATTGATGATGACGTAAGACTCTACGAGCGTGACAAACATGAATGCAGCGATGAAGGCGAAACATGCCAACACAAGGATTGCGCATACAGCGATCAGAAGTCCCTTGGCTGGAGAAAACACTGAAATGCCCTCCACCATGGTGCGGCCAAAATCCAGCGCAACTGCCAGCATATCGCCGGGTTCTAATGCACGCCCCAGGCCGCTCGCCGATGCCGCCGCATCGCGGAAGCTATCGACAATGGCCGTCGACCATTCCACCGAGTACTTCATGACTGCAAGGAAGAAACCGATCACCAGCACGAAGCGCAGCAGCTCGCCGACAATCTCGCCGAAATCGGCTTGCTTCATGACCAGAGGCATGAAAGTCCAAATAAACTGGATTGAGGCCAGGAGCCAGAACAGTCTGATCGCATAGTCATACAGCTTCGCTGACCACTGGTGCGACTGTTGCAAAACTAGGTCGAGTAGGCCCTGAACCGATGTGTCGGCATGCGAAAGGTCGGTCGCGGCCACAGCATTTCCGGCCACGAACACACTCGCTAAGGCGAGGAACAACAATAGACGACGATCCATTAGCTAGTACCCCCTCACACCGCCGCGAGTGTTCGGGCGCGCCTCAAACGACGCATCAGCGTCACGCTGGTGACGTTGTTGCTCAGCCATCGCAGTACATTCGCTATTGCTTTGAACCACCACGGTAACCATGTAACCGGCCAGTGCGGATCCGGCGCACATCAATGCGATGATCCATTTCGAAATAGTCATTCTCAGTACTCCTTCACGCCGCCGCGTGTGTTTTTGCGCGCTTCAAACTGCTGTTCGGCGGCTTCGCTGGCAGCCTTCCGGTCGCCTTGCTGAGCCATGTAATTGCCCTGCATGTTGATTTGCGTGGCCAGCAGGTCGCGCAGCTTTTGCAGTTGCTGCACGTTTTGCGAGGCAATTTCGTTGCCCGCCTGAATCGCCTGCATCCGACCAATGGCCGACTGCGAACGAGCCACCATGCGGTCTAGCTGAGCGTTCTCGGACTCGAAGGTGCTGGTATTGAGGTCCGTCGCTTCCATCGCCGTTTTCACGTTGTCGCGGCCCTGTTGTGACCACTTTTGATAGCTATCCTGCGCCGGGACCTCTGCCGAGTTCGCTGCTTGATTTAGGTAGTACTCGAAGCCGGGAAAAACCGTGTTGAATTGCGAATCCATGTTCTGGACTTGGCGGCCCAAGGCTTGGGAGCGGTTGTAGATGTTGACCACGCTTTTCAAGTCAGACGCGATGCTGCCGAACATCGAATCGGGCAAGCCCGTGCCCTGCGTGACCATGTTTTGGTACTGCTGAATTTGCGTTTGCAGTTGCTCGGCGGTGTTCAGCGCCGTGTTGACCTGCTCTGCGTACTCGAACATCTGTTGATAGAACGTCGAGCAGTTAGAGCAGTAAATGGCGTAAGCCGGGGCAGGTGTCATATAGAGAAATACACCAAGGCTTGTGGTTGCCATTGCCACAGCTAGCGCCGCGCCTCGGCCAAATATCCGAGCGATATAAACTGACATTTTTTGCGATTCTATTTCCATACCGAATACCTCATTTTGTAGTAACTTGAGGCTTGATTATTCTCCGATATGGCGCTGTTTTGAATATGCGGATAATAGTCTATCCGCATAGATTTCAATAAGTTGCGTCCGGAAACTGTCCGTCAATCAACCCCTTAACTGATGCCAACTCTCTGGTTTGTCTAGGGTTTTTCTTTCATGAGGAAGAAGAATCGGCTGTCCGGTTTGATGCGTTTTGCGGACGAAAAAAATCCCACCGAAGTGCGCTTTTTATAAGTTGGTGCGCGGCGTCAGTGGGCTGCGTAATAAGGATTATGAGTGCGGTAGAGGCAACGCTCAGTTTCAGGGATGTGCAGCGTCTCAAGGTGCCACTCTTCGAGTGAAGAAGCTAGCTCGGCCGCAATGCGCTGGGCCTCCACAATACGCTTACCAGATTGCCCGCTGGCTCGACCGAGGCAGGCTTGCAGTTCGTTGAGTTGAGTGGCCAAAGCGCTGATGCGGTGGGCTGTCTTCATAATCAATTCCTCTTGCTTATCCTTTCCACGATTCTGTCGAATTCTTCCCGGATGTGATCGTCCGCAAGATCAAGATTAACTAATCCTGATTTTATTGCAATTCTTGCAATTCTTTCTGCTGCCTCATTGTCTAGTTTTGCAAGCCTTGCCTTAGCCATCTCTAGTTCAGAGCAGGCATCAGCTCGACGCTCAGAAAGAGTTTTTCTAGCCATGTTTCATGCTCCTTTTTGGTGCCGTTTCGGCCTTGATCTATTGTGGGTAGCGGAGATTCTACCGACCGCTGGAGTTGTTAACCATATCAGGGTCGGCATCGCTGCGAGCTAAGCGTGGGTACGGCAAGTTGGCCGGAAATCATACTTTTTCCGCCCTGTTTGAACCATTGATTTAAATTTAGTCGATTTAGTTAATTCAAAGCAATTTTAGGCAATTCCTTACCTGAATTAATGCAACTCTAGGCAACTTAGGGGGAATTAACGCAACTCAAGGAAATTTAAGGCAACTGACTTTACCGAAACGGCTATTAGCACTAAATTTCTTTGAATTGCACTCAGGCAGACGGCAAGATGTGTGTTGTACGGGTACGGGCAAGCCCGCACCCTCCCAACACCTAATCTTATTCGCCTTCGGCTCAACGTATCTCGCTCTGCGAGGCGTGCAGCCGCTGCCGCGTCTAAGAGCAAAAAGATAGCAACGGCAGGAGCACCCATGAAAGGTGTCACCAAAGACAAAACAACGGCTCGCCGACGCGGCAAGCCAATCGAGGTTTGGGTCACTGACGAGGAAAAGGCGGTGATCACGAATAAGGCCAAAGAAGCTGGCATGTCCCGATCAGGCTACCTTCGCGCCATAGGCATGAACACGCCCATTCGGTCGGTCGTTGACCTGACCGCCGTGGGTGACTTGGCCAAGGTGAGTGGCGACCTCGGGCGGGTTGCTGGTCTGTTAAAACTCTGGCTTGCAGAGAAGCGTGGAGAAGGCGCGAACGCAATTGATGTGGAAAGTGTGATGATGGAGTTTCGGAGGTTGCAGGTGGCTGTAGGAATGAAGATGGGAGCGATTGTCAAAGCTCACAGGTAAGTCTTAGTTCTGAACAGCTTTTGGATTGTGCAATCCACAAAGACTGATAGCCGATAGGCTGCCTCTCGGACTGTTTAGAGAACGATGCCGTCGCTCAGTTGCTCAACGTATGCTATTGGTTGGCTTGAGCTCGCAGGTCACTAGGCGATAGGGGGAAGACCAGATGAAAGATCGATCGCACAGTGAAGCAATGTCCGAGCAGCTTCGTGCTGACCCAGCATACGCGGCTGAACTACTTGCCGACGTGCTACGCGAAGGCAGCCCAGCGGAACTGGATATTTTGCTACAACAGCTATCCCTCGCGTTTGGAGCTCACGAGCAGCCAAGATGACGTCTTGGCTGCAATGGACCACTTTGCAAACGAAACCGCGAGCTATTGAGGCAAGGTCCAAATGGAAAATCGAGATTCCATTACCTCACAACGCTGTCCGTCAACAGACTCGTAGCCCATCGTTAATCTGCGAACCGCTCCTAAGCTCACCAGCCAACACGAGCTGTTGGACCAAGGTTCATCCAGGAGAAGGTTACCAACCCTCCGCAGCGGATTTGAGAGAAGTGAAACAAAGCGTTTTCGGCCCTTGGAGATGAGGTCAACTGGCTCGAGGGATTCAGCGGTTTCGTGCGCAATCGGCTGCGGACCACCCATCATTGAGTCGTGTTGCTGAAGAGAGAGAGCTGTCATAATCAGACACAGCGGACGCTTGCCTTCAGGCAGTGCCCCCAGACACCTAAGGAGGGGATCGTGAGCTTGATGCTGATGTCTAATGTGACAGGGATATGCTTTTAAATTTCACATGAGAAATGTGAAATTGAGCATAAGGGTCTAGCTAGCGTAATACGGGACTTATAATGGCAACAGCCGAACAGATTAAAGCGCTGCTTAGAAGTCACATTGATCGTGACGAGCATCGCTTCTACTCGATCGCCTTGCAGGTTGCGGCGAAAGAGGCGCGCGTGGGCCATACGAAACTTGCGGGGGAAATAAAGGGACTCATAGAGAAAGCGCAGGTCTCTAATTCTGAGCCTAAACTTTCTTCAGTGAAGAGTACAGTTCAGCTTAATCGCTCATCTCAAGAACTAAATGGACTGCTTGAGCTTTCGCATCCGTCCGCACGATTATCCGAGTTAATATTATCTTCTGAAACTAAAAGTCGAATTGATAGGATCGTCATTGAACAGCGGCAAAAAGACAAGTTGCACGATTTTGGGCTCCTCCCTAGAAGGAAGATGCTTTTTACCGGTCCTCCTGGAACAGGGAAAACCCTAACTGCTTCAGTGCTCGCTGCTGAACTAAAACTTCCACTTTACACTATAGTTCTAGACTCATTGATTACTCGATATATGGGTGAGACAGCCTCAAAGCTAAGATTGGTTTTTGATCATATAAAGCAAACTAGAGCCATCTATTTTTTTGATGAGTTTGATGCAATTGGTACGCAGCGCGGGTCGCAAAACGATGTCGGAGAAATACGAAGAGTTTTGAACTCTCTCTTGCTTTTTGTTGAGCAAGATACATCAGAAAGCATAATTATCGCAGCAACCAATCACCCCGAGCTTCTCGATAAGGCGTTATACAGAAGGTTTGATGATATAATACCTTTTGAAAAGCCTGACAAAGAAAATATAAAAAAGATCATCATAAATCGGTTGAGTCAGTTTAGCCTTAAAGGAATTCGCTGGCAGTCGGTAGTCGGCAAGGCAACAGGTCTAAGTTCCGCTGAAATCACTAGAGCCTGTGAGGATGCAGCTAAAGAAGCTGTTCTTCATCATGATTCCGACCTCACGACGAAACTGCTGACAGACGCACTAGCGTACAAACATATTCATAACTGACCGGAAAGCCCGCATGCGCGAAGGATTGCCACACATTGTAATACCAGGCTTCAACAAGAAAGAAAAATTCAAGCCTAAGGGTGTAGGTAGAAATCCCTTGATACCTTCACAGGATCGCGGGGTTCATGGTGGTAGGATTTTTGCCGGGTATAACAATGCAATATCGGCAGGCAGTCATCGAAAAGCGAACGTTCAGCCATTAACAGAAGAAAGTGGCATATATCTTGAGGTCAGAAGTTTTCCAGGCTGCCAACTACAGCTTGATAGTCTTGATACGAAAAAAAGTTATCACCTACAAAGCTGGCATCTGGATGGAGACCGTGAGGTCGCAGTCATTTTTGTACCAGACAGTAAAAGACTGGATTTCTCTAAGAAAGTAGAAGCGTACTTGAATCCAGAGAAAGACTTTGAAAATGCTAAAACAGGAAATAAAACCCCAAAAAACCGCAAGCTGATCGACAGCATCGAGGAAATAAAGCTAGCCAGTCTAAGATCATTTTGGACAGATAGAGGTGATGCGTACCCCATTAATGCTGACGAGATAATTTGGTGGGAAGTATGGATGAACTGGAGCGACCGTTTGGGAAGCCCTCTGCCACTTGCCAATCAACTTGCCGAAAGAATTGGTGCAGAGGCATCCGGCTCGTATTTAACTTTCTTTAAGTGTGCAGTGTTTCTAATACGGACATCGGCCAATAATCTGCAAACAGCTCCGGAATTAATTGGAAACTTGTCGGAGTTGCGTAAGGCGCAGTGCTCTCCAAACATCTCCATAACATTGGGTCCGAGCGACCAGTAGGAACTATCGGAAAATTTACTGGCTAGGACTAATTTTAAAAATAATAGCGTAGCCTCAATTTGTATTCTTGATACCGGCATCAACTACAATAATCCTCTTTTGTCTTCAAGTTGCAGTGCTGAAAAATCTGAGTGTTGGGATGCTCGGTGGAGTCATTTTGACACCCCGGGCAGCGCTTATAATGATCACGGTTCCCGACAGGCAGGACTAGCCCTATATGGATTAGAGTTGCAAGAGCTACTTTTCTCAAATAGCGTGTTTGAAGTGCCATATCATATTGAGTCTGCTAGAATTTTTCCTCCAGTTGGCATGAATGATCCTGAGTTGTATGGTGCCGTAACTATCGATACAGCTAACAAGATCGAGATACAAAGCCCAAATTGGAATAGAGTTTACTCCATGGCGGTGACCGCACAACCGTCAGGTCCAAGTGGACTACCGTCCTCTTGGTCAGCAGAGATTGACTACTACGCCTCTGGTTACCAAGATGAGAAGCAGCGTTTGTTCATAATTTCCGCTGGCAACAACACCAATATAAGAACGGGCATAGACTATTGGGATCAAGTTCACCTCTCTGAAATTGAGGACCCTGCTCAATCTTGGAATGCGGTGACCGTGGGAGCTTGCACGTTTCTAACAGGTGTGGATGATCCCACTTTTCAGGGCTGGTCGCCATTCTCCCATCCAGGTGATATTTCTGCATCATCCAGATCATCAATAAACTGGAGCTGGCGTAAGCAGGCACCTTATAAACCAGAAGTGGTAGCCGAGGGTGGGAACCGGCTTCTATCGCCTAACCAGACAGAACTCACAGATGCTGATTGCGTTTCTATCCTTACTACATCAGGACGCTCTGCAGGACTTGTACTGGAAACTACCAAAGACACCAGTGCGGCAAGCGGCTTAGTCTCGCGAGACGCGGGCATACTTACTGCGGAGTACCCGGACTTCTGGCCGGAAACCATCCGTGGTTTAATGGTTCACTCTGCGGGCTGGACCGAGCGTATGTTTGAGCGGTATGAGGCACTACAACAAGCGCATAATTTATCTAAGTCCAAAGAAATTATGCTCAGAACTGTGGGGCATGGCGTCGTAAATTTGGCAAAAGCCCAGCACAGTGCCGACAATATCTTAACTCTCATTTCGCAAGAAGAAATTCAGCCTTTTATAAAAACGCCGGGGAAAGAATCACTTTCTTCAGATGCTAAACTTAATGAGATGGTACTTTACGAACTTCCTTGGCCGAAAGAGGTTCTGGAATCCCTCCAGGATACTCAAGTCAGACTGAAGGTCACGCTCTCATACTTTATTGAGCCTAATCCTGGGAGAAAAGGTTACAGAAGCAGATACAGCTATCAGTCGCATGGGCTACGGTTCGAGGTCATTCGACCTGAACAAAGCCTCGCGAATTTTAAGTTGTTCGTGAACGGTCTGACCAATGAGGATGATGAAGATTATGATGGGCCTGAAGGAGATAACTCTGGTTGGCAATTCGGTCCACAACTCAGGAAGCGCGGCTCAATTCACTCCGATTTTTGGACTGGAGATGCTGCTAAGCTCGCAAGTATGAAGCATATTGCTGTCTATCCTGTTGGCGGTTGGTGGAAATACAAGACTTCCGAAGAGAGCTGGAGAAAGAAAGCGCGCTTTAGCCTAGTGGTTACTATTGAAGCCCCTGAGGTTGATGTCGATATTTACACGCCGGTTCAAACAGTAATTGATCTGCTGATCGAGGTTTGATCTCTTAAACCTTGTTTGGCAGCACTCAGGCCGTAAGCTAGGCCATGTCTTGAAAGAAGTACATCGATACCATGTTTGTTTAAGGCAAGCTCACATGGTATCGAGCGTGATGAGTGTGAAGCTTTAATGCTTTGACTGGTTCTTCATGAATATATCGGTTAGCCTAGATCATCAGGCCTGCTTGTTAACTCTCCGATTTCGGGATGAATTTACCAATATAGACGTAGGGTTCAAGGTCGAACACTCGCCGCAATTGGAGAGCATCGTATTCAACTATGCTCGGGGCTTCGGAAAGCGCTGAGGTAACCATGGCAAGACGCCATACTGGATTGGACTCAAGACCCTTCACATACTCATTCCGAGTAATGAAGAATCGAGGAGTGGGACTGGATGTGCCTTTGACCTCGACGTGTCGCACCGATTTACCTTTGGTGAAGACGAAGTCATACCCGCATGGTAAATGTGTAACGCGTTCGTAGGCATATCCTTTCCTTTTGTAATAGTCAATAACGGCGAATTCTGCTGCTAGCTCCACCCTTTTTCGATGTTCGGGCGTACCAAATCCTTTTAGAGGATCGGTCCCGTCGAGTTCGGGATCAGGTAACGAACCTTCGTTAGGGTTTTGGATAGCGACTGGGGTCATCGCTTTCAGACGGCTGCTGAGAAGTTCCAGCACTCTCACTTTGTTCTCGTTGCCGTCTACGCTCGGCCCTTTCAGGAATGAATATTTGCCCTGCCTCACGGATGGATCCGAGAAAGGCATAATCCGGTTCTCGGGTGGAACGAAATATGCGGACTTGCTAGAGATGCAGTACGACCAGTCATAGGCCGGGTGGGCGGTATCACCTCGCTTTTTGATCAGACCATCCGGAAGATCAAGCCACTCGCCATGCAGGGTGGCATCTTCATACCATCCGACAATATGGACGCCGGTATGCTTTGGATTTTTCGCGAGGCAGATCACTGTCCAACCATTTGGATCATCGTTATAAGGCGCGTACGCGCTTGCTTGGGGGGGAACATAACAGTAATAGGTTCCATCAGGGCTAGGATTGAAGTTGAACGCCTCGTGCCCCCGTCCTTCGTTTTTTTTGCCCTTGTTTTCGTTGAGCCACCCAAAATTACCGTCTACCGGCCCTCCACGATAGTATTCTGACCAGCCAAACTTCACCCATAGAATTTTTTTCACAGACCTTCCCTTGCTCTGATTCGTTTTGTATATCGGGTTAGATCAACAAAAAGAGAATTCCACGCGCATATAATTTCTTGCGGGTCACCGCGCTGCGCACGTTAGCTGCAAAATCAGCTATGAAATGTCAATGGTGAGTACGCGAACCGAAATCCGTTTTTCAGGAAACCCAGCTTTCGCTGCCGGGTAGTTGGTATTAACCACTTCGGCCGATACCAGCTTTAAACTCGCACCTGCGGCGAACAGAACCTCATTTTCATGGCCGAGGTTCGTACCGTTGCGCTTATAAGCAAAGATATTCGTCTTTGGGCTAGTTGCTGTCAGCACGAATAGATCAATGCGGCCTGCGTCGTATGCTTTGCTTTGATGGTCTGCATTTCGCAGTGCTACCTGGGGACAGAATGAGGTAGATAGAGGACGATCCGTGATTAACGTGGCACCGTCAGGCCACAACCCTGCATGAAAAAGGCACTGGCCTTCACTGAGCACCTGTGCGATTGCATTGATCTCTATCGAGACCTGTGCAAAGTCGCAATTTGGATATGACTTCTGATACCGCGCCAGCGCATCAGGAGTTTTTGATGGCATAGCCTGTCGCCATTGCTTGTGGGCGGGACTGTCATCCAGTACTGCATTGATGAAATTCCCAAGGCCGTTGTCTGCTCCGACGCGCCCTATGTGAGTGGCCGCCTCGTAAGCGTTCGCGACTGTCGCCTCTAGTCTAACCTTGACGCTCATGTGGAGATTGTTAGCTGCCAGCATCTCCTCAACGGTGGGATGCCTTGTTTCCCATTTTTCGTAGGGCGGGGAAAAGGTGTTTACAAGAGGAAGGCTCATTCACAAAATCCTTTTTTCAGTGGTAATTCTGCTACCACCCCATCCACGTCCTATTGAATGATGTCGGGTAGGGGGTAAGGAGATGTACAGAGTGCCATCATTCGCCCTCGGTATCACCTAAGAAATGACGGCGTACCCCTGGTACGCAATTTTCGGTGTTTTTTCCAACGATGTAGGGGCCATTGACGAACCCTTTGGCTCGCTTGGGCTTGCGACTATGGCCGCGGCTGGCAGGCCGCTATTCAAGAGTTTCGGGGTTTGGCGGCTCTTCGAAGCTCAGCTTAGGTATAAGATGCGTGCTCAAGGCTAACTGTTAATACTTTGGTATTTTTCATGGTATTTGTAGTAAAAGTGTTACTGATCGCCTTGTTTAATGGCGGTTTTAGGCCACATTGATAATAGAGTGGGAATGATTGGATGTCCGGCATTGTCCGGCACCCTCTAGCAAAAAGTACCCTGAAGCCCGCTTAATTGCGGGCTTTTGGTAATGGGTTACCGGCGGCCTTCGCACACCGGTGATTCGCCGATGCGGCCTTCCTTGCACAGGTCGATGTTATCTGTGCGCTTGAAGCCGGCGTCTTTCATGCAATAAAACTGCGTGAGCACCTGGTCAATCGGCGTCCTGTCCCCTGTCCCTGTCAGGTTGGTATAGCCGCAGGCGGTCATAGCACTCTTGACGCCTTCTTCAGACACTCCGTTCTTCTTCCAATTGGTAAATTCCGGCGGCGGAGGTTGAAAGCCCCTGCCCGTGCAGCCAATCAATAACACAGCGCAAAAACTCAGCAACAGGCTCTTCGTGAGCATGGCGTTCTTCCTCATGGTTTGGCTCGGATATCGTATGCGTCGTATCAGCGAGCTTGTCGAGGTAGTGTCGAGGGCTGCTCAGGAGTAACTAGAAAAACTCATCCAACAGGCAGTAAAAAGCCATTCGCTGCTCATCAGGTTCCACACCATACCTCTCAAAGAACGGCCTGACCCATTCCTGCCCCAAGTTGCGCTCGACACTGCGGGCCGCCAGGGCCAGATCTTGATAACGGTCACTGACCCCCAGGCGGCCGCAGTCGATAAAACCACTGAAGTGACCGTCCGCTGCCATGAAGTTCGGCAGGCAGGCGTCGCCGTGGGTTACCACCAAGTCATGGGTGGTGGGCCGTGTCGACAGGAGTTCGGCGAACACATCGGTGGCGCTACGTCCCAATCGCTCATCGTCGAAGTCCGTTACATCAATCAGCCCGGCGTTGATATGTGCCTGGGCGACGGTGATGCGCAGTTCCAGGGTGTGATCGAAGGGGCATTGCGCCACGGGGATCTGGTGCAATGTACGCAGGGCGTTGGCCAGGATGTCGATGATCTGCGCGGCAGAAAGGTCACTGCTACTGGCCAGGTCCTGTCCCGGGATGGCGCTCATCAGCAGCCAGTGGTGAAGGTTTTCCTGCACCTCATCCAGCACCACCGGCGCCGGCAGGCCCTGCTGTTGCAGCCAGTGAAGGCGCTCGATTTCATCGGCAAGCTCGGCGTGTTCTACGAGGGGCTCGGCCTTCAGGAACAGGTCCGTGCCGTTGTCCCTGCGTAGCCGGAAGACGTCAGCCCGCGACTCGCCGATGGCCTGCTGCTCGATCAGCGCATGGGGGAACTGTTCACGCCATTTGTTTGGAATATTCACAGGGCTTTTCCTTTTTCCTGCTTTAGCGCCGTGCAATATCCGAGAAGTAAAACTTATCCAGCGTATGCCGCGACTCGGTGTATTCGAACTGCCGCCCGTCCTGCAAAAATGTCTGGTTGCTCACCACAATCACATGGCTCTGGCCGTCGAGGTCCAGGTGCGCCTGGTCGTCCTTGCTGCGGGGCAGGGCTTCGATGGTGCGCTGGGCGTAGCTGATCTGCAGATGCAGGGTCTGTTCGATGAAGGCGTAGATCGACTGCTCGGCAATCGCCTGGTCCAATCCGGGGATCAACTCGGCGACGAAGTGGTTGATGTCGAGGATCACCCGTTTGCCGCCGATGCGCCGCACCCGTTTGATGCGGGTAATCAGGGTGCCGGGCTCGGCCTCGATATGTTGCAGCAGCGAGCCTTCCAGCGGGAGTTGGGTGAATTCGACCACTTCGGTGCGTACGTCATCGCCCAGGTCGGCGTGGGTTTCGTGGAAGCTGACGATGCCGCCCAGTTGAAACTCAATCGGGTTGGGCGACAGCACGAAGGTGCCCTTGCCATGGATTTTTTGCGCGAACCCACGCTCCTGCAATTGCTCGATGGCCCGGCGCACGGTGCCACGGCTGGCCTGGTAGGTGTCCATCAATTCGGTTTCGGAGGGCAGGCGCGTGCCGCGTTGCAGGCGTTCGGTGGTGATGCTGGCAAGCAGATCGGTGTAGATCTGGTTGTATTTACTCATGGAGAGGGCTCTGTGCCGCGTTTGCGTTCAAGGCAGGAACCTTAGTGGCAGAGGCGGGCTTTGTCCATTGGCCCCTTGGAAAGCAGTGGGCGACTATTTTTGTAACTCGTACAGACGAGTTGTTGCTTTAACTCGTCTGTACGAGTACTTTTGCCCTCGGCATGCTGCCAATAACAAGAATCTAAAGTGGAAGAACAAGCATGAGCCACGACTATTCCAACATCGCCCGCGAGATTCTCCAGAACCTCGGGGGCAGCGATAACCTTGAGCAGGCGGCCCACTGCGTGACGCGCCTGCGCCTGGCCCTCAAGGACCCTAGCCTGGTCAACGGCAGTGCGTTGAACCAGGTCGACCTGGTCAAGGGCTCGTTCTTCACCGGCGGTCTGTTCCAGATCGTCATCGGCCCCGGCGAAGTCGAAAAGGTCTACGCCGCCCTGCGCGAGCAGACTGGCCTCGCCGCCGCCACCATTGCCGATGTGAAGAAGAAGGGCGCCGACAAGACCAACGCCATGCAGCGCCTGGTGCGGGTGTTCTCCGATGTGTTCATGCCGATCCTGCCGGCGCTGATCATTGCCGGCCTGCTGATGGGTATCAACAACCTGATGGGCGCCAAGGGCATGTTCATCGAGGGCCAGACCTTGCTCGAGGCTTATCCGAACCTGGATGGCCTGTGGAGCCTGATCAACCTGATGGCCAACACCTCGTTTGTGTTCCTCCCGGCGCTGGTGGGCTGGTCGGCGGCCAAGCGCTTTGGCGGCAGTGAAATCCTCGGCATCGTGCTCGGCCTGATGCTGGTCCACCCGGACTTGCTCAACGCCTGGAACTACGGCAAGGCGGTGGCCGGGCTCGACGGCCAGAGCTTGCCGTACTTCGATATTCTGGGCTGGTTCCAGATCGAGAAGGTCGGCTATCAAGGCCAGATCCTGCCGATCCTGATGGCCGCCTACGTCATGAGCGTGATTGAAAAATGGCTGCGGGCGCGGGTGCCGAATGCCATCCAATTGCTCGTCGTGCCGATCACCACCATCGTCGTCACCGGCGTGCTGGCCCTGGCAATCATCGGCCCGGTGACCCGGCACCTCGGCATCCTGATCACCGAAGGCGTGGTCACTCTGTTTGACCTGGCGCCAATGGTGGGCGGGGCGATTTTCGGCCTGCTGTATGCGCCGCTGGTGATTACCGGCATGCACCACATGTTCCTTGCCGTGGACCTGCAGCTGATCTCGACCCAGGGCGGCACGTTTATCTGGCCGATGATTGTCATGTCCAACCTGGCCCAGGGCAGCGCGGCCCTCGGGGTGTTCTACATGAGCCGCAATGCGCGGGATAAAAGCATGGCCTCGACCTCGGCGATTTCCGCTTACTTCGGCATCACTGAGCCGGCGATGTTTGGGGTGAACCTGCGCTTCAAGTTCCCGTTCTATGCCGCCCTGCTGGGCTCGGCCCTGGGCAGCATTTTCCTCTCGCTGAACAAGGTGCAGGCCTCGGCCATCGGCGTGGGCGGCCTGCCCGGATTTATTTCGATCGTGCCGCAATCCATCGCGATGTTTGTGATCGGCATGGTCATCGCGATTGTCGTGCCGTTTGTTCTGACCTGTGGGTTGAGCATGAAAATTGTTCGGCCGGGTTATCGCGTCGCCTGATAGATCGCCATCGCAGGCAAGCCAGCTCCCACATCTGGAATGCGTTCCCCTGTGGGAGCCGGGCTTGCCCGCGATGAGGCCCGCAAGACCAGCACACCACTCTACTGAAGGAGCCCACCATGCAAGACTGGCAACACTCGGTGATCTACCAGATCTACCCCAAAAGCTTCCACAGCCATGCGGGTAACGCCACCGGTGACCTGCTGGGCATCGTGGATAAACTCGACTACCTCCAGTGGCTGGGCGTCGATTGCCTGTGGATCACCCCGTTCCTGCGCTCGCCCCAGCGCGACAATGGCTATGACATCAGCGACTACTACGCCATCGACCCCAGCTACGGGACCATGGCCGACTGCGACCTGCTGATCAGCGAAGCGGCCAAGCGCGGCATCAAGCTGATGCTCGATATCGTGGTCAACCACACCTCCATCGAGCACGAGTGGTTCCAGCAGGCGCGCAGCAGCCTCGACAACCCGTACCGCGACTTCTACATCTGGCGCGACCAGCCCAATAACTGGGAATCCAAGTTCGGCGGCTCGGCCTGGGAATACGAGGCGCAGACCGGCCAGTACTTTCTGCACCTGTTCGACCACACCCAGGCCGACCTCAATTGGGACAACCCCAAGGTGCGCGCCGAAGTCTACAAACTCATGCGCTTCTGGCGTGACAAGGGCGTGGGCGGCTTCCGTCTGGACGTGATCAACCTGATCTCCAAGCCGGCGGATTTTCCCGAAGACAACAGCGACGGCCGGCGCTTCTACACCGATGGGCCGAACGTGCATGCCTACCTGCAGGAAATGCACCGAGAAGTGTTCGAGGGCCACGCACTGATCAACGTCGGCGAGATGTCCTCCACCAGCCTCGAACACTGCATTCGCTACTCGCGACCAGAGTCGAAAGAGCTGTCGATGACCTTCAACTTTCATCACCTGAAAGTCGACTACCCCAACCTGCAAAAGTGGGTGCGCGCCGACTTCGACTTCCAGCAACTCAAACGGATTTTCTCCGACTGGCAACTGGGCATGCAGGCCGGTGGCGGCTGGAACGCGTTGTTCTGGTGCAACCATGATCAGCCGCGGGTGGTCTCGCGCTTTGGTGATGACGGCGAGCACCGCGTGGTCTCGGCCAAGATGCTCGCCACGGCCTTGCACTTCCTCCAGGGCACGCCGTTTGTGTACCAGGGCGAAGAGCTGGGCATGACCAATCCGGGCTTCGACAGCATCGAGCAGTACCGTGATGTCGAGACCCTCAACATCTACCGCCTCAAGCGCGATGCCGGTGAGTCCGAGGCCTCGAGCATGGCTGCGATCATGCAGAAATCCCGCGATAACGGCCGTACCCCGATGCAGTGGGATAGCCAGGCCAATGCCGGTTTCAGCCGCGCTGAACCGTGGATCGGCATCCCGGCCAATGCGGCGCAGATCAATGTCCAGAGCCAGCTGGATGACCCGGATTCGGTACTGCATCACTACCGTGCGCTGATCGCCTTGCGGCGCCTTGAGCCGCTGATTCAAGAAGGCGTCTACCGCCAACTGCTGCAAGACCACGACAAGGTCTGGGCGTACCTGCGTGAAGGCCATGGCGAGCGTCTGTTGGTGCTGAACAACTTCTATGGCCAGCCCTGCGAAATCCAGTTGCCCAACAACCTGATCAGCGCGGCGAGTGAGCAACGCCTGCTGATCAGCAACTACCCCGACTGCCCGGTACCCACGGACACGGTCATCTTGCGTCCTTACGAGTCTTTTGTGCTGCACCTGACCGACTGAAACATCCCCTTTTCAGGCGCCGGCTTGCCGGCTCCGACAGGGAAAAAATAAGAAAAAATAATGGAGCGCTTCATGAAAACAACAATAAAGCTGGGCCTCGTTGCATCCTGTCTGACCCTGCCCCTGGCGGCGCATGCCCTGGAATTTGCCGGCTACCTGCGCAGCGGCGCCGGCACCTCGACCGGCAGCGGCCCGCAGCAATGTTTCCAACTGCCGGGCGCCCAATCCAAATACCGCCTGGGCAACGAATGCGAACAATATGCCGAGCTGGAGTTGCGCCAGGACCTGTTCACCCTGGATGACGGCTCGGTGCTGAGCGTGGATGCCATGGCCTCGCTGTACAACAAGTACGACCGCGAGCTGAAGTTCCAGGGCGAAAACAACGGCTCGGCGCGCATGCCGCAGATGTATGCGCAGTGGTCGAATATGCCCAGCCTCAATGGCGGCTCATTGTGGGCCGGCCGGCGCTACTACAAACGTAATGACATCCATATTTCCGACTTCTACTACTGGAACCAGAGCGCCACCGGCGGTGGCATCGAGGACGTGCTGATCGGCGATCTGAAATACAGCTACGCCCTGTCGCGCAAGGACAACCTGTACCAGAAGGAATACGCCACCCGTCACGACTTCAACGTCGCAGGCTTCAAGACCAACCCCGGCGGCGAGCTGGAGCTGGGCCTGAGCTATATCGAACAGGCGGGCGGGCGCGACACCCACAGTGGCTGGGCCCTCACTGCGCAGCATGTGCAGGCCGCGTTCCTCGGTGGCAAGAACAAGTTCGCCCTGCAGTACGGCGAAGGGCCGGGCACTGGCCTTGGCTACACCGGCAACACGGCACTGGAGCGCAGCAGCAAAAGCTACCGCGCGGTGGAGTTTTTCGACTGGCAAGTGACCCCGCGTTTTGGCGGCCAGGTCGAGGCGGTGTACCAGAAAGACGTGCGCCCCGGCAGCCAGGACCAGACCTGGATGTCCATCGGTGTGCGCCCGGCGTATGCCATCAGCGAGCAGTTCAAGCTGGTCACCGAACTGGGGCATGATCAGGTCGACGCCAGCGGCGGCACGCGCAAACTCAGCAAATTCACCTTCGCCCCGACCTGGTCGCCCAAAGGCCCGGATTTCTGGGCGCGGCCGGAGGTGCGTTTGTACTACACCTATGCCACCTGGAACGAAGCGGCCAAGCGCGCGGCCAATGAACTGGCGGCGGGTTCGGCGTTGTCCGACACCGGCTCCTACGGCACCGCGCGGCATGGCTCCAACTTCGGTGTGCAGGTCGAATACTGGTGGAAATAAACACCGGCTTTATGTGGGAGCCGGGCTTGCCCGCGATACCGGCGGCTCGGTGTTCCAGTGCAACCGTATTGATGCAATCGCAGGCAAGCCAGCTCCCACTGGGGCCCATTTCACCCCGGGATTTGTACTCGGCCGATGATTTTTACAGAACCAAACAGCAGGTGATGTCATGACCACAACTCAACCCCTGGAACTGCTGGCGCCCCTGGCGGGTGTGCTGTTGCCCCTGGACCAGGTGCCGGATCCGGTGTTCTCCAGTCGCCTGATCGGCGATGGCGTGTGTATCGACCCCACCTCGCAGACCCTCTGCGCGCCGCTGGCCGGGGTGATCAGCAATGTCCAGGACAGTGGGCATGCGGTCAGCGTCACCGACGACCACGGCGTGCAGGTGCTGATGCATATCGGCCTGGATACCGTGAACCTGGCGGGCAAGGGTTTTACCCGGCTGGTCGAGGAAGGCCAGCGGGTCGAGGCGGGTCAGCCGTTGATCGAGTTTGATGCCGACTTTATCGCGCTCAATGCCCGCAGCTTGCTGACCCTGATGCTGGTGGTCAGCGGCGAGCCATTTGTGCTGCTGGCGACGGACACCGGACTCGTCGCCGCCGGGCAACCGTTGCTGCGGGTGACCCCGGTAATCCGTGCGGCCAACGACGAGGAAGAGGAGGGCGACGCACTGTTTTCCAAACCCCTCACGTTGCCCAATGCCAACGGCCTGCATGCCCGCCCGGCGGCGGTGCTGGCCCAGGCGGCCAAGGGCTTCAATGCGAGCATCTGCCTGCACAAGCAAACCCAGAGCGCCAACGCCAAGTCCCTGGTGGCGATCATGGCGTTGCAGACGGTGCAGGGCGATACCTTGCAAGTCAGCGCGGCGGGGCAGGACGCCGAGGCGGCGATTCAGGCGCTGGTCGCGCTGTTGCTGGAGGGCTGTGGCGAAACCGTAGCGGTGCTGGCCGAGGAGGTTAAACCGGTCGCGCCGCTGTCGTCGGCGAGCGTGTTGCGCGGCGTCTGTGCGTCGCCCGGTTCGGCGTTTGGCCAAGTGGTGCAGGTGGCCGAGCCGCAGCTGAATGTGCCTGAAGAGGGGGCTGGCGAGGCGCTGGAACGGGCCGCCCTGGAACGTGGCTTGTGCGCTGCAACCCAGGCGCTGCAGGCGTTGCAGGACAAGCCCGGCGGCAGTGCCCAGGTAGAGATTTTCCGTGCCCATCAGGAATTGCTCGAAGACCCGACCCTGCTTGAACAAGCCCACGCCCTGCTCGCCGAAGGCAAGAGCGCCGCGTTTGCCTGGAACAGCGCCACACTCGCTACCGCCGGGCTGTTCGAGCAATCAGGCAGCCCCCTGCTGGCCGAACGCGCCGCCGACATGGCGGATGTTGGCCAGCGCGTGCTCAAGCTGATTCTCGGGGTTCAAGACGGCGCCTGGGAGTTGCCGGAGCAGGCCATCCTGATTGCCGAGCAATTGACCCCCTCGCAAACCGCCAGCCTCGATCCGGGCAAGGTGTTGGGGTTTATCACCGTGGCCGGAGGGGCCACCAGCCACGTCGCCATTCTTGCTCGCGCCCTGGGCTTGCCGGCGATGTGCGGTGTGTCGGCCCAGGTCCTGGCGTTGCCCGATGGCAAGCCCGTGTTGCTGGACGCCGACAAAGGCGAACTGCACCTCGACCCGGACCTGGCGGTGATCGAGACGCTGCGGGCTGCGCGCGAGCAGCAGGTTGTGCGCCACCAGCGCGATCTGCAGCAGGCCGCCTTGGCCGCCATCACTCGCGATGGTCATCATATTGAGGTGACCGCCAACGTCGCTTCGCTGCAGGAGGTGCAGCAAGCCCTGGTCCTGGGGGCCGAGGGGGTCGGGCTGTTGCGCTCGGAGTTTCTCTACCTGGACCGCAACCGCGCGCCGAGCCCGCAGGAACAGGCCCAGACCTACAGCGCCATTGCCGGTGTCTTGGGCACCGAGCGCAATCTGGTGGTACGCACGCTGGATGTGGGCGGTGACAAACCCTTGGCCTATGTGCCGATGGACAGCGAGACCAACCCCTTTCTTGGCCTGCGCGGCATTCGCCTGTGCCTGGAGCGCCCGCAACTGCTGCGCGAGCAGTTCCGCGCAATCCTTGCCAGCGCGGGCCTGGCGCGGCTGCATATCATGTTGCCGATGGTCAGCCTGTTGTCGGAGCTGCATCAGGCCCGGCAGATCCTCGAAGAGGAAGCGCTGGCCCTGGGGCTTGCCGAGCTGCCGAAGCTGGGGATCATGATTGAGGTGCCGTCGGCGGCATTGATGGCGGATGTGTTTGCGCCCCATGTGGACTTTTTCTCGATCGGCACCAATGACCTGACCCAATACACCCTGGCCATGGACCGCGACCACCCGCGCCTGGCCAGCCAGGCCGACAGCTTTCACCCGGCGGTGCTGCGCCTGATCGCCACCACGGTCAAGGCCGCCCATGCCCATGGCAAGTGGGTGGGTGTGTGTGGCGCGCTGGCGTCCGAAACACTGGCGGTGCCGATGTTGATCGGGCTGGGGGTGGACGAGTTGTCTGTCAGCGTACCGTTGATCCCGAGTATCAAGGCCACCGTGCGTGACCTGGACCTGGCGGACTGCCAACTGATCGCCCACCAGGTGTTGAACCTGGAAGAGGCCGCCCAGGTGCGCGAGGCTCTGAGCCTGTACCACGCAGCGACCGTCGAAACCTCATTGGTTGTGGAGAACTGAATATGTTCGAGAAATTGCAGCAGGCGTTCTGGAAAGCCCTGACCCCGGACCTGGTGGCGGAAACGCTGGTTGCCGAGCCGAAGGCTGACGGCATGTTGGCGCCGGCGGTGCTGAGTGCATTGGGTGGGGCGGCGAATCTCAAGACACAGCAGCGGGTGGCGTTGACGCGGACCCGCGTGCAGCTACAGGACCCGGCGCTAGTGGACGAGGCGGCGCTGAAGGCGGCGGGTATCACGGCGGTGATGGTGCTGGCGGGCGGGGTGGTGCATCTGATCACTGGCCTGTAGAACACCACAAAATAAATGTGGGAGAGGGCTTGCTCGCGATAGCGGTGGGTCAGTCAAATACTCATCAACTGACCCACCGCTATCGCGGGCAAGCCCGCTCCTACATTGGGTTTTGTGCTGTCTGATCGGACCCGGGGGTCAGAGTTGGGGGGTATCTTGCGGCGGCTTGGTCTTGTCCACGCCCGGCACATGCAGGTTGCCTTCCACCATCTGGTTGCCCTCCAGCTGCGGCTGGGTCACCCAGGTCAGGATGTCGTAGTAACGGCGGATGTTGGCCACGAAGTGCACCGGCTCGCCGCCCCGGGCGTAGCCGTAGCGGGTCTTGCTGTACCACTGCTTCTGCGACAGGCGCGGCAGCATTTTCTTCACGTCCAGCCACTTGTTCGGGTTCAGGCCTTCCTTTTGCGCCAGCTTGCGCGCGTCATCCAGGTGACCGCCGCCGACGTTATAGGCCGCCAGGGCAAACCAGGTGCGGTCAGGTTCGAGAATCTTGTCGTCCAGTTCGCTCTTGATCATCGCCAGGTACTTGGCGCCACCCTTGATGCTCTGCCGCGCGTCCAGGCGGTTGGACACGCCCATGGCCTGGGCGGTGTTCTGGGTCAGCATCATCAGGCCGCGCACGCCGGTCTTGGAAGTGACGGTCGGTTGCCACAGCGATTCCTGGTAACCAATGGCTGCCAGTAGCCGCCAATCGACCTTTTCTTCCTTGGCCGAGGTCTTGAAGAACTTCTCGTACTTGGGCAGGCGCTGCTGCAAGTGCTGGGCAAAGGTGTAGGCGCCGACGTACCCCAGTACATCGACATGCCCGTAATAACGATCCTTGAGGCGTTGCAGGGTGCCGTTCTTCTCGACCTTGTCGAGGTAGCTGTTGACCTCGTTGAGCAGGCTGTTGTCTTCACCGGCAGCCACGGCCCAGCTCTGGTTGCTGGCGTTGCCCAGATCGAAGGCCACCCGCACGTTGGGGAAGTACACCTGGTTCATCGCCACTTCATTGGAGTCGACCAGGGTCAGGTCGATCTGCCCTTCATCGACCATGCGCAGCAGGTCGACCACTTCAACGGCATCGGACTCTTCGTATTCAATCGCAGGATTCTGCTTTTTCAGCTCGGCCAGTTGCTCGGCATGGGTGCTGCCCTTGAGCACCATGATCTTTTTGCCCACCAGGTCGGCCGCATTGGTGGGGCGGGATTGGCCGTTGCGATAGATGATCTGCGGGGTGACTTCCAGGTACGCATGGGAAAAGCGCACCTGTTGTTTACGCTGCTCGCTGCTGACCAGGCCAGCGGCGGCCAATACCGGACCGTCGGGTTTGCCCAACTGGTCGAACAGGTCATCGAGGTTGTCGGCGGTCTCGATTTCAAGCTTGACCCCCAGGTCGTCGGCAAAGCGCTTGACCAGTTCGTATTCGAAACCGGTTTCGCCGTTGCGGTCCTGGAAATAGGTGGCCGGGCTGTTTCGGGTGACCACCCGCAATACGCCATCCTCCTTGATTCGCTCGAGCGTGCTGGGCTTATCAACACAGGCGCTGAGCATCAGGAAGAGTCCGGTGGCGAGGAGCCATTTGGCACATCGCGGGCGCAAAGCAGTTGGGGAGAACATCTGGGCAGTATACGCAAACGGCCCACGGCGCCATATCTCGACAGCATGGGAGTTGTCTGCTAGCGCCTGCGAAACTGTGCTGCAGCCCGCAGAAACGTGGCCTGGGGCGCAATGGTGAGGGTGAAAATAACTGCGTCGGCCACCCTGGAAAACGCCCCGATACCGTGCAATCTGTGCCAACTGACGTTCGGCAGCGGCCAGCGGCACCGTTTCGGGTGCCGTTGGCGCAGGTTTACGCTAGAATGCACGGCCTCAAAGCACACCCCCTTCCCGAGGCTGTCCCGAAGATGTTGATCCTGCGCGGCGCTCCTGCCCTTTCTGCCTTTCGCCACAGCAAACTCCTTGAGCAACTGAGCCAGAAGGTTCCAGCTGTCACTGGCTTGTATGCTGAATTTGCTCACTTCGCCGACGTTAACGGCGTTTTGACCGCCGACGAACAGCAAGTGCTGGCACGCCTTCTGAAGTACGGCCCCAGCGTTCCCGTTCAAGAGCCGACTGGCCGCTTGTTCCTGGTTCTGCCACGGTTCGGCACCATCTCGCCCTGGTCGAGCAAGGCCAGCGATATCGCCCGCAACTGTGGCCTGGAAAAAATCCAGCGCCTGGAACGCGGGATCGCCTTCTACGTGGCTGGCCAGTTCAGCGATGCCGAAGCCGAGCTGATTGCCAGCAGCCTGCACGACCGCATGACCCAGATCATCGTCAGCCAACTGGAACAGGCTGCCGGCCTGTTCAGCCATGCCGAGCCCAAGCCGCTGACCGCGATTGACGTGCTCGGCGGTGGCCGCGCCGCCCTCGAGAAGGCCAACACCGAGCTGGGCCTGGCCCTGGCCGAAGACGAGATCGACTACCTGGTCAACGCCTTCAACGGTTTGCAGCGCAACCCCCACGACATCGAACTGATGATGTTCGCCCAGGCCAACTCCGAGCACTGCCGCCACAAGATTTTCAACGCCAGTTGGGATATCGACGGCCAGAGCCAGGAAAAAAGCCTGTTCGGCATGATCAAGAACACCTACGTGATGCACAGCGAAGGCGTTCTGTCGGCTTATAAAGACAACGCCTCGGTGATCGTCGGCTCTGTCGCCGGCCGTTTCTTCCCGGACCCGGAAACCCGCCAGTACGGCGCGGTGCAGGAGCCGGTGCACATCCTGATGAAGGTTGAAACCCACAACCACCCGACCGCGATTGCCCCGTTCCCGGGCGCAGCCACCGGCTCGGGCGGCGAGATCCGCGACGAGGGCGCCACCGGCCGTGGCGCCAAGCCCAAGGCGGGCCTGACCGGTTTCACCGTGTCCAACCTGCAGATCCCAGGCTTCGAACAGCCGTGGGAAGTGCCATACGGCAAGCCTGAGCGCATCGTTACCGCACTCGACATCATGATCGAAGGCCCGCTGGGCGGCGCCGCGTTCAACAACGAATTCGGGCGTCCGGCCCTGACCGGTTATTTCCGTACCTTCGAGCAGTCCATCACCACCCCCCGTGGCGATGAAGTGCGCGGTTACCACAAGCCGATCATGTTGGCCGGCGGTATGGGCAACATCCGTGAAGACCACGTGCAGAAGGGCGAGATCCTCGTCGGCTCGAAGCTGATCGTGCTCGGCGGCCCGGCCATGTTGATCGGCCTGGGCGGCGGCGCGGCTTCCTCCATGGCCACCGGCACCAGCTCGGCGGACCTGGACTTTGCTTCTGTTCAGCGCGAAAACCCTGAGATGGAACGCCGTTGCCAGGAAGTCATCGACCGTTGCTGGCAGTTGGGTGACAAGAACCCCATCAGCTTTATCCACGACGTCGGCGCCGGCGGTTTGTCCAACGCCTTCCCGGAACTGGTCAATGACGGCGACCGTGGCGGCCGTTTCGAACTGCGCAATATTCCAAACGACGAGCCGGGCATGGCCCCGCACGAAATCTGGAGCAACGAATCCCAGGAACGTTACGTACTGGCGGTCGGCCCTGAAGACTTCGCGCGCTTCCAGGCCATCTGCGAACGCGAGCGTTGCCCGTTTGCCGTGGTCGGCGAAGCCACTGCCGAGCCGCAACTGACCGTGACCGACAGCCACTTCGGCAACAGCCCGGTGGACATGCCCCTCGAAGTGCTGCTGGGCAAGGCCCCGCGCATGCACCGTTCGGCGGTACGTGAAGCCGAACTGGGCGATGATTTCGACCCAAGCAGCCTGGACCTGACCGACAGCATCGAGCGCGTGCTGCACCACCCGGCCGTGGCGAGCAAAAGCTTCCTGATCACCATCGGCGACCGCACCATCACCGGTCTGGTTGCCCGTGACCAGATGGTCGGCCCTTGGCAGGTGCCGGTGGCTGACGTTGCCGTGACCGCCACCAGCTTTGATGTGTACACCGGTGAAGCCATGGCCATGGGCGAGCGTACCCCGCTGGCCCTGCTGGACGCCCCGGCGTCGGGCCGCATGGCCATTGGTGAAACCATCACCAACATCGCCGCATCGCGTATTGGCAAGCTGTCCGATATCAAGCTGTCGGCCAACTGGATGTCCGCTGCCGGCCACCCCGGTGAAGATGCGCGCCTGTACGACACCGTCAAGGCAGTCGGCATGGAGCTGTGCCCGGAACTGGGGATCACCATTCCGGTGGGCAAGGACTCCATGTCCATGGCCACCCGTTGGAACGATGAAGGCACCGACAAGAGCGTTACCTCGCCGCTGTCGCTGATCGTCACCGGCTTTGCGCCAGTCACCGATGTCCGCCAGACCCTGACCCCGCAACTGCGCATGGACAAGGGCACCACCGACCTGATCCTGATCGACCTCGGTCGTGGCCAGAACCGCATGGGCGCCTCGATCCTTGCCCAGACCCACGGCAAGCTCGGCAAGCAGGCGCCGGACGTCGATGACGCCGAAGACCTCAAAGCCTTCTTCGCCGTGATCCAGGGCCTGAATGCCGATGGCCACCTGCTGGCTTACCACGACCGTTCCGACGGTGGTTTGCTGACCAGCGTCGTGGAAATGGCTTTCGCCGGTCACTGCGGCCTGAGCCTGAACCTCGACGGCCTGGCGGAAACTTCCGCTGACATCGCTGCCATCCTGTTCAACGAAGAATTGGGCGCGGTCATCCAGGTGCGCCAGGACGCCACCCCGGACGTGCTTGCACAGTTCAGCGCCGCTGGGCTGGGCGACTGCGTGGCCGTGGTCGGCCAGCCGATCAACAACGGTGTGATCAACATCGTGTTCAACGGCGACACCGTGTTTGAAGGCCAGCGCCGCCTGCTGCAACGCCAGTGGGCCGAGACCAGCTATCAGATCCAGCGCCTGCGCGATAACGTCGCCTGTGCCGAGCAGGAATTCGACGTGATCCTGGAAGAAGACAACCCGGGCCTGAGCACCAAGCTCAGCTTCGACGTCAACCAGGACATTGCCGCGCCGTACATCAAGAAAGGCATCCGCCCACAGGTTGCCGTGCTGCGTGAGCAGGGCGTCAACGGCCAGGTGGAAATGGCGGCCGCGTTCGACCGTGCCGGCTTCAATGCGATTGACGTGCACATGAGCGATATCCTCGCCGGTCGTGTTGACCTCAATGAGTTCAAGGGCCTGGTGGCCTGCGGCGGTTTCTCCTACGGCGACGTGCTGGGTGCCGGTGAAGGCTGGGCCAAGTCGGCCCTGTTCAACAGCCGTGCCCGCGATGCGTTCCAGGGTTTCTTCGAGCGTAACGACAGCTTCACCCTGGGTGTGTGCAACGGTTGCCAGATGATGTCCAACCTCCACGAACTGATCCCGGGCAGCGAGTTCTGGCCGCACTTCGTGCGTAACCGTTCCGAGCAGTTCGAGGCCCGTGTGGCCATGGTGCAGGTGCAGGAATCGAACTCGATCTTCCTGCAAGGCATGGCCGGTTCGCGCATGCCAATCGCCATTGCCCACGGTGAAGGCCATGCCGAGTTCGCCAGCGAAGAAGCGCTGCTCGAAGCCGACCTGTCCGGCACCGTGGCCCTGCGCTTTGTCGACAACCACGGCAAGGTCACCGAAAACTACCCGGCCAACCCGAACGGCTCGCCGCGCGGGATCACCGGGCTGACCAGCCGCGACGGTCGTGTGACCATCATGATGCCGCACCCGGAGCGTGTGTTCCGCGCGGTGCAGAACTCGTGGCGCCCGGAAGAGTGGAACGAAGACGGTGCGTGGATGCGCATGTTCCGTAACGCTCGTGTGTGGGTGAACTAAGGCCGTGTACAAGCTCAGCTTCTTTGTGCCCGACAGCCATGTGGAGGCGGTGAAAAGCGCCGTCTTCGCGGCCGGTGGCGGGCGCATCGGCGACTACGACAGCTGTGCCTGGCAAGTGCTGGGCCAGGGCCAATTCCGCCCGATGGACGGCAGCCAGCCGTTTATCGGGCAGGTGGGCCAGGTCGAAGTGGTTGAAGAATGGAAGGTCGAGCTGGTGGTGGCTGATGAGTTGATCAAGGCAGTTGTCGCTGCGTTGAAGCTCAGCCACCCCTATGAAACACCGGCTTATGAGGTGTGGCAGCTGGCGGATTTCTGATCGGCCGGCTGTAGACAGAAAACCCGCTGGGCCGACTTGGCCAGCGGGTTTTTTTGTGGGCGATCATGCCGCCATGGGCAAGCCTCAATCACTCACGGTGCGGGCACCAGCCCCACTTCAGCCTTCAAGGCGCTGATCAACAGGTTTTCGTAGCCGAACCGCTTGCCCTGCATCGGCTCCCAGCGCTCGACATAAAACAGGCCGTTGTGGTCGACCTTGATCGGTGTCGAGACGATTTCCCCGCTGCGGGAACGATGCAGCAGGTTGCTCTGCGCCGGCGACGGGCGTTCGATCAGGAACAGGCCGGGACGGTTCAGGCGTGTCCTGTCCGCGGGGACGAAGGGGGAGGGGGCCTTGATGCCTTCTACGCCGGCGTCCAGGATGAAATCGCTGCGCAGGGCTCGGGTGTAAGGCGTCAGGCCTTCGGCAAACGTCTCCCAGGTGCCGGGGCGAATGTTCTGCGCCAGTGCCGGGGCCGTGTCCCGGATTTGCAGGCTGACGGCGCCTTGCAGCTCCGCCAGGCCGGGCACCCCCAGGTTGATGTTGGTGTGGGCGCTGCCGATGAAGGCCAGCCATTTATGCGGTCCGTGGGCCGCCTGGTCGGCCTTGATCACCTGCGATGCGAAGTAGCTGAACATCTGGTTGCGCGACTGCACCGTGTCCCGCAGCCCCTTGACGTGGTAACTGGCCGTGCAGTCCAGGGCCCGGATGCGCAGGCCATGCCTGGCCGCCACCTGGATGACTTCGGTGTAGGTATCGTCGCCGTTGTAGCCTGGCATATGGCCGCGATCCAGCCGTGTGAGGTAGCGCTTGAGTGTGTCCGGCAGCCGTTGCGTACTGAGGAACATGTCCAGGTCCGCCTGATGCATATCGGTCAGCAGGTGTTCGACGTACAGCGTCTTGAACTCCAGTTCCTTGAGTTTTTTCATGTGGTCGCGCAGCCAGCGCTTGCTGGATTGCTCCTGGTGCCCTTCACCAAGGATCAGTCCCGGGAACTCGCTTTGACGCAGTTTTTCCAGAAATGCCTCTGGGGTCGTGTGGGCGGCCAGTTCGGCCGGGTCTGGCCTTGCCGGCGGTACCTGGCTGGCCAGGTAGGCCTGGGCATCGCTACTCAGGCGATCCCTGGCGCTCTGGAAGGCCTGGAATGCTTCGCGCTCGTGCGGATTCAGCGCAAAGTAGCGGCTGTCCAACCCGCGGTGGGCGACGATCTGTTGCGCAAGGTTGTCCCTGAGCGGTAGGGGAATGTCGTAGTCGCTGTAATGCGTCACGACCGCGGCAGTCGCCGCGCTGGACGACGCTGCGGGTTCGGGTGCCTTGTACGCGGTCTGCAGGGCCAGGCGGTAATCGCCCTTGGCCAAGGGATCGCCCGCAATGGCACCGGCGGTGTCGAGCCAGATCCCCACGGGTTGGCCCGGGGCCACGTCGTCCACCCGCAGGGCAACGGCACCTTGCAAGTCGGCCAGGCCGGGGGTGTCATCGAAAGTGCGCAGGCGCGATGAATCCACCAGGGCCACCCAGCGCTCACCGGGTGTGCCGATGGCGTCGGTCTCGAGGGCTTTGTGGGAGTAGAAGTTCCTGATCCCGTTGTCCCGGGGCGTGGTGGTCGGGGTGTCGGCCATTTGCAGGACGTCATCCAGTAGATAGGAGGTGGATGCGTCCAGGGCCCTGATCTTCATGCCCTTTGCCTGGGCCTTGCGCACCAGGGCCACGTAGGAGTATTCGGCATTCTCGGCAAAACCCAAGGCGGTATCGATGGTTTTCAGGTGCCGTTGGATATGTTGCCAGGATTTCCCGCTGTTCAGCTTCTCCAGTTTCGCCCGGAATATATCGGCTGGCAGGTGCTCGATGTACAGGTGTTTGAAGCCTTGGTTGAGCAAGCTGTCCATCTGCGTGATCAGCAGTTGTTTAGCTGCAATGGAGCCGGGTATCGCGCCGATGACCAGGGGCTTGTTCCCGGCAAAGGCATTGCTGGCGATCCATTGCGAGAAGGACGTGTCGGCGCCGATGGCCGGCACATCGGCGCGGGCCGGCAGTGGGTCGAGATGTTTGAAAAAGTGGCGGGCGTCGGCTGTCAGTTGCTCGGCCTGTTGCAAGTAGGCGGCGCGCACCGCTTTCAAGTCTCGGGCAGCATTCTCCAGTGCGACGTCCCGGGAGCCGAACTCCCATTCGGTTCGCTGCACTATCCCGGCCCGTACATCCGGGTTCAGGGCCAGCTCCAGTTTGCCCGCGTACTTTGCCGGGATTTCATAGTTCTTCAATGGCTCGGGTGGCTCGGGCAGCTTTTCATATTTCGGCGCGCCGCCAGTCACCCCGGTACGCCGCCAGACGCCTTGCGCATCGGGGGCGGCGAGGCGGGTAGTGGAAACCAGTCTGCCGGTCGCCGGGTCCAGGCGGTACAGCAAATAGCGGCCGATCGGGTCGGGGGTCTTTTTTGCCCATAGGCTTTCGCCACCGAACAGCACGGCTTGCATGTCCTCAAGCGCCAGCGGCTTGGGCTCTAGTGGCTGGATCAGCTTCAAGACCTCGTTCAGCGCCGCCGCAGCCTCGGTGGCCGGGCGCACGGCCGGTTTTACCAGTTGTTTGAGCGACACCAGGGCCGGGCGCAGATCGGTAAAGGCCGCCCCGGCGCTGTTGAGCACGTAACCGATCAAGTGTTCCACGGCCGCCCCCGTATCGCCCTGCTGATAGGCGTGCAGCGCCAGCATGCCGTCCTTGAATGCCAACAGCATGCCCAGGCTCAGGCTGAGGGTGGGGAACGGCGCGGTAGCGATACCGCTGACCCACTCCACGCAGGTCCACAGAATACCGCTGATCATCTGGCTGCGATTCGCCGTGGTGCCTTCAACGTCGTCAATCTTGCGCTGCTGCTTCATGTCGTACAGCGCCTGGCGCAGATCCAGTAATGGGGTTTGCCCGTGGGTCGAGTCGTAGCGCGGCGGACTCACGGAGGTTTTATTCAAGTCCTCGGGTAATTGCGCCTTGGCCTCTTCCAGGAAGCTGCGTACGCGCGCCTGGGATTGAGCACCGACCCGCAGGGTGAAATAGCCGACCATGCCGGGAGTCTTTTTCAGCAGATAGTTGAACTGTCGCGCCTCACGAAAGCTGATGCCGTCGGGTGCGTTTGGGGTGTAAAGCAACGTCGGGAAACCGGCGTGGCTGAAGAGGAAGTTATCGATCACCCATTCGCCGTCTACCAGCAAGCGGTGGAGGGCGTAGGTGCCACGGACCTCGGTGCGAGTATCGCCCATGCTGGCAATGCTGCGTTCCAGCCAGTCGCCATCGACCCCGGCGATATGCCCTTGCAGGCGGCATTCCAGGGCGGCGTTCTGCATCTGCCGTTGGGTAATGCTCAGGGTGGCATTGCGCCGCAAGGCATAGTCGGCACTGCCGGCGTTGAGCAGGCGGCGTTTGACTTCGTTGATGTAGTGTTGGCCAACCCAGGTGCCGGTGATCGAGCGGGCGACCTTTTCAGCGGTCAGCGGGCTCAGGTCAACACCGGGCGGGCCTTTGAAGCGAGCGGCGCGCGAAAATTTCTGCTCAAGAAAGCCTACGCCGTCGGCGTAGCCATCGCGGTACAGCTGGGTGTAGGTCAGGGGGGTGGGGGTCCATGAGGCGAGCAGCGCCGGGGGCGAGAAGGCCCAGACCGTATCGGGGTCGATGTCGTTCTGATGGCGTCCGAGCAGTTCGTTCAGGCGTTTTCTGGCCCGTTCGTGCACGTAGGTGGAGAAGCCGGGAACGTGTGCATCGGACAACGGGAAGTCGTTGTAGGCCTGCAGTGCACCTTCGCTGTCTTGCGCCAGTTTCAGCAGTTTCTGGCGGTTGTCGACGCTGGTGGAGCGATACCAGTTCGGGGTGCCGAATTCATAGTCATCGACCCGGGTTGCCAGGACATGGGCCGACATGGTCTGGAGGCAGTCGGCATGCTTGCCGATATTGCCAAAGCGGATCTGTGTGTATTCCCGGGCGTGAAACTTGAAGCTCAGGCCCGTCAATACCTGTTTCATTGCATCGCGAAAACGCAGGGCAACCCGCTTGATCAGGTAGTCGGTGAGGCCGCCGCTGTCCTGGCTCCAGCCGAGGATATGGTTCTGGCACGCGATCTCACTGTCGAATGCCTGAAACTGCTGCTCGCGCGGTGCCTCGGGGGTGCATAACAGCACACGGATCACGGTGCCGTTGGCATCGGTCTGGCGCAGCACCCACATATCCTGCAACTGGGCTTCGTGCAGCGACAGGGTGGCGGCGCTCAGGCGCGGGTCGGTGTCTTGGCGCAGGCTCTGCACCAACTGGAAGTCCTCTTCAGTGAGGTGCCCCTGAAGCAAGGCCGTGTAGGCCAGCGCGTTGATCCGCTGGTCGAGCATCTGTTCGATTGCCCGGCTGACGGCGGGTTTGCCGTGCATCTGCTGCTGGGCGTCGGCAAAGTCGATACGTGGCTGCAGGGTGCTCAGCGTCTGCGCCAGCCAGGCGGGTGTCAGGTCCCGATAGGCCTTGGGCAACACGGCATCCCGGTAGGTGAGTGTGGTTTTGTTGAGAAAGTCCGAGCCCGCCAGTGCATCGCCGGTTTGCAGGCCGCGCAGGGCCAGGTCGATCAGGTTGCGGTCATGTTCGTACTCGCCGATGGGGTCCACGTAGCGCCGGGTGTTGATCACCAGGTGCTCGGGCATCAGGTCTTGGATGTCCAGCTCATCGCTCAGGCGTTCGAGCAGTTGGTAGCGGGCCAGTGCCTCGGGGCTGGTGACCGGACTCAGCAGGTCGAGCAGATGCTGGCGTGCCTCGTTGTAGCTCGCCAAGTGGGTGGCGAGTGTGGCCCGACGGTCTGCACTGGCGCTGCGGTACCAGTCCGGTGCGCTCTGGCGCAGGTAGCGCTCCAGCAAGCGGCGGGCGCGCCATGCCAGGCGTGGGCTGATGTCCGGCACAGAGGCGCTGATGGCGCGATCCAGGTCACTGATCAGTTGAGCGGCTGACGGCTGCGGATTGTCGACCAGGCTCAGCGCCCGCTCGATGTCCTGGGTGCGCTTGGCGATCAGGGCGGCGTCGGTGTGTTCAAACAGCGGGGTCTTGTCGATCGGCGTCAATTCCAGCGGCCAGATCGCGGCCGGTGTTATATCGCGATAACGCACGGGCAGCAGTTGCATGAAGTCGCGCCGTTGCTCGGCATCGTCCATGCCTTGGCGCAAGTGCGTATTCAAGTGCGCCAGGGAGCCCAGGCACTCGATCCCGCGGGTGGGGGTAAACAGCATTACCTCACCCAGGGGCAGTGCAGAACTCAGATCGCTGGGCACCGGGCTGGACTTCTCGGTCACCACGAAGGCCCCCGCCAGCTCGACGCTCTGTTCCTGATAACGCAAGGTCAGTGCATACAGCCCCGGGCGCAGGGTTATGCCCTGCGCTATACGCCCAAGCAAGGCCTGCTGTTGCGGGTGCAACAGGCGGTCCTCGGCACTGAGGGTTGTTGCATGGGCCAGGGCGACGTACCCGGCTTCAAAGGTCATAAAGGATTTGCGTGGCTTGCCATCTATCTGCTCATAGCGGTCGAGGTGCTGCAGATGGGCGTTGAGCGTGGTCTTGAGCGTTGCCACGCGGCTGGCCAGGTTGCTCTGGGTAAGCCCTCGGTAGAGCGGCCGGCTCTTGTTCAGATACAGCTGCCGATAGGACATCAGCATGCCGTTGAGTTTTTCCAGATAGGCCAGTGCAGCAGAGGGTTTGTGTTCGGGCACTAGCGGCGCATCGACTTGAAGCAGGTGATGACCGATCTGATTGAGGTGGCCTTTGATGCCTTCAAAGGTTGGGGATGTGGTGCTCACAGGCACGCTCTCCATGCTGAGGATAAGAACCCTCAGCATGGGCAGCCGTGCCCTGGGCAGGGCGGTAGATAAGTAGCGGGCTCAGGCCCCGGTACGCACCGGGTCGCGGCTGGCAAGGGCCTTGAGGGCAGTGCTCAAGCCTTGGGCCGACTCGCCCACCAGCAGGTGCCAGATACCGCCGTCGAGCCGGCTGATGCCCTGGCAACCAAGGGTCTTGAGCTGGGATTCCGACAATGCCCGGTCATCGGCCAGGCGCAGGCGCAGACGGGTCATGGCCACGCAATCGAGCTGCAGCACATTGTCGCCGCCGCCCAGTGCGTTCAGCCATTGTTCGGCCTGGGGCGGGGCAACGTTGGCCACCGCGGGCTGAGGGCTGGGAGATGAGGGCGAGGGCTGGCCGGCTGTCGGCATGGCCAAGCGAATCTCATCGGCAATGCTGTCGGCCATCGGCCCCACCACCACCTGCAAGCTGCCGCCATTGCCGGGGCGCACCACGGCCATCGCCCCCAGGGCCTTGAGCTCGGCGTCCACGGCCTTGTTACGGTCGACCATGTCCAGGCGCAGACGGGTGGTGCAGGCGCCGACGCTGAGCAGGTTGTCGGCGCCGCCCAGGGCGCGGATATAGGCACTGGCCCGCTGGTTATCACTCATCGCTTCGGCCTGTACCACCTGGATGTCTTCACGGCCAGGGGTCTTCAGGTTGAAGCGACGGATGCAGTAGTTGAACACGCTGTAGTAGATCACCGCGTAGGCCAGGCCCACCGGGATCACCAGCCAGCCATTGGTGGACTTGCCCCAGCCCAAAACCATGTCGATGAACCCACCGGAGAAGGTAAAGCCCAGGTGAATATCCAGCAGGTTGGTGACCGCCATCGACAGGCCGGTGAGCAGCGCATGCAGCAGGTACAGGAACGGCGCGAGGAACATAAAGGCGAATTCGATCGGCTCGGTGACCCCGGTGAGGAATGAGGTCAGGGCCATCGACAGGAAGATCCCGCCCATGATCTTGCGCCGCTCCGGCAGGGCGTTGCGGTACATCGCCAGGCACGCGGCGGGCAGGCCGAAGAGCATCACCGGGAACATGCCGGTCATGAACTGGCCGCCTTTGGGGTCGCCGGCAAAGTAGCGGGTCAGGTCGCCGGTGACCACTGCGCCGGTGGCCGGATCAGTGAAGCTGCCAAACACAAACCAGGCCATGTTGTTGAGGATATGGTGCAGCCCGGTGACGATCAGCAAGCGGTTGAACACGCCGAACACAAAGGCGCCGAGGCTGCCGCTTTCCATCAGCAGCACGCCAAAACTGTTGATGCCGTGCTGCACCGGCGGCCAGATCAGGCCGAAGATCACCCCCAGGCCCACCGCCGAAAACCCGGTGACAATCGGCACAAAGCGTCGCCCGCCAAAGAACGCCAGGTACTCCGGCAGCTTGATGTCCTTGAAGCGGTTGTACAGGGCCCCGGCCATCAGCCCGCTGACGATCCCGGCGAGCATGCCCATGTTGATGGTGCTGTCCATGACCTTGAGGGTGGAGACCATCACCAGGTAGCCAATGGCCCCGGCCAGTCCGGCGGTGCCGTTGTTGTCGCGGGCAAAGCCCACGGCGATGCCGATGGCGAAGATCAGCGCCAGGTTGGCAAAGATCGCTTGCCCGGCGTCGTGCATCACCGCGATGTTCAACAGGTCGGTGTCACCCAGGCGCAGCAGCAGGCCGGCAATCGGCAGGATGGCGATGGGTAGCATCAGCGCACGGCCCAGGCGTTGCAGGCCTTCGATAAACAATTGGTACATGGCGAGTCTCCTTTTTCTTGTTGTTGTCAGCTCAACGGCCAGTGGTGTTGGCAGGCTTGGCGCACGGCGCCGGCGCTGCTCAGGTTGAGCAGGGCCTGGCTCAGTTGCCGGCATTGCGCGGCGTCGAGGTGACGCACGCGGTCTTTGATGGCGGCAATCTGCGGCGGGCTGACGGACAGCTCCCGCACCCCCAGGCCCACCAGCACGGGGGTGGCCAGCGGGTCGGAAGCGAGGGCACCGCACACACCGACCCAGCGCCCGTGTTTAGCCGCGCCGCTGCAGGTCTGGGCGATCAGGCGCAGCAGCGCCGGGTGCAACGCATCGACCCGCGCGGCGAGGCCGGCGTGGTCGCGGTCCATGGCCAGGGTGTACTGGGACAGGTCATTGGTGCCGATCGACAAAAAGTCCGCGTGCTCGGCCAGTTGCTCAGCCATCAGCGCGGCGGCCGGGACTTCGATCATCACCCCCAGTTCCGGGCGCTGGGTCAGTTGCAGTTCGGCGCACAGTTCATCGAGGCGCTGGCGAATGTGCAGCAACTCGTCGACTTCACTGACCATCGGCAACAGGATCCGGCAACGTTGCAACGGGCTGACCTGCAGCAGGGCACGCAGTTGCTGGTCGAGCAGTTCCGGGCGCACCTGGGCCATGCGAATACCGCGCAGGCCCAGTACCGGATTGGCTTCGGCGGGCAAGGGCAGGTAGTCGAGTTGCTTGTCGCCGCCGATATCAATGGTGCGGATGATCACCGATTTGTCGCCCATGGCGTCCATTACCGCTTGATAGGCCTGGCGCTGTTCCTGTTCATCGGGTGCGGTGCGGCGGTCGACAAACAGAAACTCGGTGCGCAACAGACCCACGCCATCGGCACCATTGTCATAGGCAATCTGCGCCTCGCTGCTGGAGGCGACATTGGCGGCCACTTCAATGCCCACGCCATCCAGGGTGCTGGCGGCAGCATGGGCCTGGGCCTGTTGCAGCTGGCGCCGCTGTTTCTGCGCATCGCGGATCTGGTGGACCTGGGCGTGGCGGGCATCGTCCGGGTTGAGTTCCAGGCGCCCATTGGCGGCGTCCAGCACCACCCGTTGCCCTTGGGTTATTGCCAATACTTCACTGCCCAGCGCCACCACGCAGGGCAAGTCTTTGCCCCTGGCCAGGATCGCCACATGGGACGTGGCGCCGCCTTCGGCCATGCAGATACCGGCCGCGTTTTGCGCGCTCAGTTGCAGCAGGTCCGAAGGCGTCAGCTCATGGGCGACAACAATCGCGCCGGCGGGCAACTCGAACTGCCAGGCTTCGCCCAGCAGTGCGCGCAGCACCCGTTGCTGCAAGTCCCGCAGGTCGTTGGCACGTTCGGCAAACAACGGCTTGCCCAAGCCCAGCAACACCGCGCATTGGGCCTGGATCGCATCGCGCCAGGCATGGTGGCGGCGCTGCCGTGCTCGATGGCAGCGGTGGCGGCCTCCAGCAGGGTCGGGTCTTCCAGCAGCGCCAGGTGGGCGGCGAAGATCTCTTCTTCCTCGACGGCCTGGCGCTGGCGGGCGTGCTCCAGGGTATTGCGGATTTCGCCGCGCACCTGTTCCAGGGCGCTGTCCAGGTGCTGCAACTGCTCATGGCGCGCATGGTTACGTGGGTCTTCTGGCAACTCGATGCTGTTGAGTCGGAACAACGGCCCGCAGACCAGGCCCGGCGCGGCGCACACCCCTTGCAATACGCCTGCTTCACGGTTGACTGGACGCGCAGCGGCTATCACCGGGGCCTGTACGGCTTCGGCAGTGGCTAGCGAAAGGGCGGCGACCAGTGCCTGCAACGCCGCGTCGCAATCCTGGCCACGGCACGTGACCTGCACTTCATCCTGTTCACCAATGCCCAGCCCCATCAAGCCGATCAGGCTGGCGCACGACGCCGATTTACCGGCGAAATGCAGCTGCGACAGGCTGCTGAAACCCTGGGCGGTCTTGCGGATCAGCGCTGCGGGCCGCGCATGCAGGCCGCCGCGATGGGTGATGCGCACGCTGGCACTGGCGTGCGCCTCGGCGGTGTCGGCCATCACGGGCTGCACGACGCCAGCCTGACGCGCAACGATGCGCAGCAGGGCTTCGCCGACCTTGACGGCGTTCACGGCCACGGGGCGCAGTTCGAACTGCTCACCGTTAGTGAGGATGATCAGGCTGACCAGGCTTTTGCACTGGCGGGCGATGCGATCCAGGTCAAAGCGCACCAGGGGCTGCCCATTGCTGACCCGTGCGCCTTGCTGGACCAGCAAGGCAAAGCCTTCGCCTTGCAGTTCGACGGTGTCGATGCCCACATGCAGCAGCACCTCGGCGCCATTGTCGGCGCGGATAGTCAGGGCGTGGCCGGTACGGGCAACGTGGATCACGACCCCGGCACACGGCGCATGCAGGCAATCGTTGAGGGGGTCGATGGCAATCCCGTCGCCCATGGCGCCACTGGCGAACACGTCGTCAGGCACATTGCCCAGGGTCAGCACTGGCCCGCTGAGGGGGGCGCTGAGGGTGAGGTCATTATTATTGTCGGGCATGGGCACGGTACTCATCAGGAAACGACAGAAATCAACTCAGTGGGTGCGAGTGACTTTGCTCAGGTGGCGGGGCTGGTCCGGGTCCATGCCCCGGGCCTGCGCCAGGCCGGCGGCCATCACGTAGAAGCTCTGGATTGCCAGGATCGGGTCCAGGGCCGGGTGTTCGGCGCGGCTGAGGGTCAGGTCGCGTTCGGCGATATCGTCGGGCGCGGCCAGCAGCACCCGAGCCCCGCGCTGGCGCATTTCCGTGGCCAGGCTCAGCAGGCCCGGCTGTTCGGCGCCGCGTGGGGCGAACACCAGCAACGGGTAGTTATCGTCGATCAAGGCCATCGGCCCGTGGCGCACTTCGGCGCTGCTGAAGGCTTCGGCCTGGATCGCCGAGGTTTCCTTGAGCTTGAGCGCGGCTTCCTGGGCGATGGCAAACCCGGCGCCACGGCCGATGACCATCAGGCGCTGGCAGTCGCGCAGGGCGTCGATGGCCAGGCTCCAATCCTGGGTCGCCGCTTCGCGCAGGCCGGCAGGCAGGGCGTGGCAAGCTTCGAGCAGGCCGTCTTCCTGGTTCCAGTGCCCGACCAACTGGGCGCTGGCGCTCAAGGTGGCGATAAAACTCTTGGTCGCGGCCACGCTACGCTCGGGGCCGGCGCACAGCGGCACATGGAATTCGCAGGCGGCTTCCAGGGGCGAGTCTTCGGCGTTGACCATCGACACACTCAAGGCCCCGCGCTTGCGCAGCAGGCGCAGGCTGTTGACCAGGTCCGGGCTCTGCCCCGACTGAGAGAAGCCGAAGGCCGCCTGGCCGCTGACCTTCAGTGGCGCCTGCGCCAGGGTCACCACCGACATTGGCAGCGACGCCACGGGAACGCCCACATGCTGCATGGTCAGGTAGGCGAAGTAACTGGCGGCGTGGTCCGAACTGCCACGGGCGACGGTCATCGCCACTTGCGGCGGCTGGCGGCGCAGGCGGCCGGCGACCTCGGCCAGCAGCGGGTCGAGGCATTGCAGTTGGGCCGCGACGGCCTCACAGGAGGACAGGGCCTCTTCAAGCATTTTTGAAGTCAATGGTTTCTCCTTCGACCATTACGTCGGTGAGGTGCAGGGAGCGGTCCAGGCGCACGCAGTCGGCAAAGCTGCCGGGTTGCAGGCGGCCGCGTTGTTCCAGGCCCAGGTAATCCGCAGGAAATTGCGACAGGCGCTGTGAGGCTTCGCTGATGGGCAGGCCGATCTTCACCAGGTTGCGCAGCGCCTGATCCATGGTCAGGGTGCTGCCGGCCAGGGTGCCGTCGGCCAGGCGTACGCCGCCCAGGCATTTGGTCACGGTGTGGCTGCCCAGCTTGTATTCGCCGTCGGGCATGCCGGCGGCGGCGGTGGAGTCGGTGACGCAGTACAGGCAGGGAATCGAGCGCAGGGCCACGCGCATGGCCCCGGGGTGTACGTGCAACAGGTCCGGGATCAGTTCGGCGTATTGCGCGTGGGCCAGTGCGGCACCGACGATGCCCGGCTCGCGGTGATGCAGCGGGCTCATGGCGTTGTACAGGTGGGTGAAGCTGGTGGCGCCGGCGGCCAGCGCTGCGACGCCTTCTTCATAGCTGCCCAGGGTATGGCCGATCTGCATGCGCACGCCGCGTTGGCTGAGGGTGCGGATCAGGCCGTCATGCCCGGCGATTTCCGGGGCAATGGTGATGACCCGGATCGGTGCCAGGCGCAGATACTCCTCGACCTCGGCCATCAATGCCGTGTGGGCAAAGTTGGGCTGTGCGCCGAGCTTTCCTGGGTTGATGTAGGGGCCTTCGAGATGCACCCCCAACACCCGGGCGCTGCCGCTTGGACGGTTTTCGCAGAACTGGCCGAGTTCGCCGAGCACGCGGGAGATTTCCTCGACCGGTGCAGTCATGGTGGTGGCCAGCAGCGAAGTGGTGCCGAAGCGCACATGGGTGCGGGTGATGGTCTCGAAGGCACTGCGGCCTTCCATGATGTCCTTGCCGCCGCCGCCGTGTACATGCAGGTCGATAAAACCCGGCAGCAGGTAGGGCAGGTCGTTGTCGGCCGGGTCGCAAGGCACACCTTCGACGGCGCTGACCTTGCCTTCGTGGTGCACCAGGCGGCCGCGCATCCAGCCGTGGGGCGTGAGGATATTGTCTTCGGACATGGCAGTTCTCTAAGGCCGCAGTTCGGCGGAAAAGTCGTACCTACGCAGCTCAGCGACAAAGTCGTAGTAGTCGTTGCGGCAGTAGGTGTCGGTGATTTCGATCGGCGTGTTGTCGGCGGTGTAGCCGACCCGGGTCATCAGCAGCATGGCGGTGCCGGGGGCGATGCCCACCAGGGCGGCGAACTCATCCGAGGCGTTGATGGCCTGGATATGTTGCAGGGCCCGCACCACCGGTTTGCCGATGCCTTCCAGGTATTCGTAGAGCGAGCTGCCGATGGCCTGGGGGGTGGGCACGATCGAGGCGGGCAGGGCGCTCATTTCAATGGCCATCACGGTGTCATCTGCCTTGCGCAGGCGCTTGAGCCGCGCCACTTTGTCGGTGGGCGACAGGCACAGGCGGATCAGCTCTTCGTGGGTCGGCGGGGTGATCTCGCGCACCAGCCACTGGGAGCTGGGGGCAAACCCCTTGAGCCGCAGCATTTCGCTGAACCCCGAGAGGCGTGACAGCGGCTGTTCCAGGCGTGGCGTAATAAACGTGCCAGAGCCCTGGCTGCGGCGGATCAGGCCTTGGGCAAACAACACTTCCAGCGCTTTACGGGCGGTGACCCGGGAAATACCCAACTGCTCGCTGAGCACACGCTCCGAGGGCAAGGCCTGCTCGGATTTCCACTGGCCAGCATGGATCGCCGCTTCGAGGTTGCGGGCCAGTTGCAGGTACAACGGCGTGGATTGTCGGTCGTCAGGACGCAGGGTCTGGATGGGATTCATCTGTAGGGTTTCCGATGCGTTATTGGAGTGTTGTCGCCCGGTAATGGCCGGAAATTAATACCACTTAAATACCATGTCAATGCCGCCAAAAGCGTGCGGAACCGGCTTGCAGGGCACTTTTTCAGGGGGTGGTATCAAGTGGTATTAGAGAGGTCTTTGTCGCGCGCAGAAACGCACAGCCCCCGCCGATGAAATGGTATTCACCGGCAGGGGCTGTGGCAGAGGCAGGTTTTTTTTGAATTATTTTACCAACGGTCGAAGTTACGGACGGATCTCGATCATCGTGCCGTCCTTGACCAGGTTCCACACTTCGCGCATGTCGACATTGCGCATGCCGATGCAGCCGTCGGTCCAGTCCAGGGTGTGGAACCACTGTTCCGGATACTCCTCACTGTCTGGCGTGCCGTGGATCATGATCATGCTGCCGGGCTTGACCCCTTCGCGGCGGGCGCGGGCGGCATCGCTGATATTGGGGTAGGAGATATGCATGGACAGGTTGAAACGGTCGCTGGTCTTGCGCCAGTCGATCCAGTAGAAGCCTTCCGGGGTGCGGCGGTCGCCTTCGATCAGCTTGTGGCCCTTGGGGTTCTTGCCCAGGGAGATGCGGTAGGTCTTCAGCGGTTTGCCGTCGTGGATCAGTTGCAACTGATGGGCGGACTTGAGCACCAGGATCTTATCGACGGTTTTACCGCCCAGGGTTTGCAGGGTGGTGGCTGACGACAGGGTGACGAACGACAGGCAGAGCAGAGCAAGCAACCAACGCATTGCAGCGGTATCCCTTTGACGGTGACCTTCGATTGTTATTGTGCAGGGTGAGTCAAGGGTGGCACCGATTCGCTGCGCACGGGAAACACCTGTTGCCGACGGTCGGCGAAAAAGCATTCTAGGGTACGCCGTACCGTGCGGAAAGCCAGGTCGGACCAAGGGATGTCCGCTTCATCGAACAGTTTGACTTCCAGGCTCTCGGGGCCGGCGGCAAAGTCCAGGTCGATCAGTTCGGCGCGGTAGAAGATATGCACCTGGCTGATGTGCGGTACGTCGATCAGCGTGTAGATCGTCAGGTTGCGCACCCTGGCGCAGGCTTCTTCGAGGGTTTCGCGCATTGCGCCCTGTTCCACGGTCTCGCCGTTTTCCATAAAACCTGCCGGCAGGGTCCAGTAGCCCAGGCGCGGCTCGATGGCGCGCCGGCACAGCAGCACCTGGTTGCCCCAGACGGGCAGGGTGCCGGTGACGATATTGGGATTCTGATAGTGAATGGTCTGACAGTGGTCACACACATAACGCAGGCGCGCGTCGCCTTCGGGAATGCGCTGGATGACCGGTTTACCGCACTGGCTGCAGAAATTCATGCTTGGGTTCCTGGGGACTGCGCCTATCTTGGCGTGCAGGGCAGTGGCCTGCAAGTTGTCGTTTAGCGACACCGCCGGGGTTTTGGGGTTGGGCACCCGTACGCTTTGGTGCATGATGCAAGGTAGCCAACAGATCGAGATGACTCATGCTGGACGAGCTACTTCGCCGGGTAACCAATCACACGCCACGCACGCTGGAAACTGACAGCCGTTTCCCCGAGGCCGCCGTGCTGGTGCCGATTACCCGCAGTGACGAACCCGAGCTGATCCTGACCCTGCGTGCCAGCGGCCTGTCGACCCATGGCGGCGAAGTGGCGTTTCCGGGTGGGCGCCGTGACCCCGAAGACCCGGACCTGGTGTTCACCGCGCTGCGCGAGGCCGAAGAGGAAATCGGCCTGCCACCGGGCCTGGTGGAAGTGATCGGGCCCTTGAGCCCCCTGATCTCCCTGCACGGCATCCGCGTGACCCCGTATGTGGGCGTGATCCCCGACTATGTCGAATACCTGGCCAACGATGCCGAGATTGCCGCCGTATTCAGCGTGCCCCTGGAGTTTTTCCGCCAGGACCCGCGTGAGCACACCCACCGTATCGACTACCAGGGCCGCAGTTGGTACGTGCCCAGCTATCGCTTTGGTGAATACAAGATCTGGGGCCTGACGGCGATCATGATCGTCGAGTTGATCAACCTGCTCTATGACGATGCCGATATCAGCCTGCACCGTCCGCCGAAAAGCTTTATCAATACTTAAGCCATCGTTTGAATGGCAAGCCGTGAGGGAAGACCATGAAATACCGCCTGGGCGATGCCCGCGTCGAGACACATCCAGATAGCTGGGTAGCCCCCAATGCCACGCTGGTGGGCAAGGTCAAGCTGGAGGAGGGCGCCAACGTCTGGTTCAACGCGGTGTTGCGTGGCGACAACGAACTGATCCTGATCGGCAAGAACAGCAACGTGCAGGACGGCAGCGTGATGCACACCGACATGGGCTACCCGCTGACCCTGGGCACCGGTGTGACGGTGGGGCATAACGCCATGCTGCATGGCTGTACCGTCGGCGACTACAGCCTGATTGGCATCAATGCGGTGATCCTCAACGGCGCCAAGATTGGCCGGCACTGCATCATCGGCGCCAATTCGTTGATCGGCGAAGGCAAGGAAATCCCTGATGGCTCGCTGGTAATGGGCTCGCCCGGCAAGGTGGTGCGGGAATTGACCGAGCAACAGAAGAACATGCTGGAGGCCAGTGCTGCGCACTATGTGCACAACTCTCAGCGCTATGCCCGTGACCTGGTCGAGCAGCCGGAATGAACCCGGTTGAACGCCCCGTTGCCTCGCCCTGCGTGAGCATTTGTGCGCTGGATGACGACGATATCTGCACCGGTTGCCAGCGCAATGTCGACGAAATCACCCGTTGGAGCCGCATGGACAACGCCGAGCGCCGGGTGGTGCTGGGGTTATGTCATGAGCGGGCGAAAGCCAGTGGGGTGTTGTGGATGATTCCTGGGAAATCTGGCGCCTGACAGGGCGCTATCGCAGGCAAGCCAGCTCCCTCATTTTGAAATGCATTCCAATGTGGGAGCTGGCTTGCCTGCGATGAGGCCCCTCCAGACGACATCCCTTTAATTGTGTACCCTGTGCGCATTACCCACAGGTCCCTCGCCCCATGCTCTTCCTGATCGCCTATATCAGCAGCGTCGTGCTGATCAACTTCGCCTTTTCCACCGCCCCGCACCTGGATGTCATCTGGTCCGCCTGGGGTGGCCTGGTGTTTATCCTGCGGGACATGGTGCAAACGCGCTTCGGCCACGGGGCGATTATCGCCATGCTCGCGGCGCTGGTGCTGTCCTACATTACCTCCGATCCGTCCATCGCCCTGGCCAGCGCCACGGCGTTCGCGGTCTCCGAGTGCATCGACTGGCTGGTCTTCAGCATCACCAAGCGCCCGTTGCATGACCGGCTGTGGATCAGCTCGGCGCTGAGCATTCCCCTCGATACCTTTATCTTTTTTGGCCTGATCGGCGCGTTGACGCCGGCGGTGGTCGGTACCGCCCTGGCCTCGAAATTTGCCGGGGTCACCGTGGTGTGGCTGGCCATGGCCTGGCGTTTGCGGCGCCAGCGCGTCGCCAACTGAGGCCAATGCCCGCCGTTCATGTAAAATGCCGGCCTTTCTCCCCCTGATCCGCTCCCCTGAGGACCTGAGATGACCCGAATCGGAACTCCATTGTCGCCAACCGCGACCCGCGTATTGATGTGTGGCTGCGGTGAGCTGGGCAAGGAAGTGGTAATTGAGCTGCAGCGCCTGGGCGTTGAAGTGATTGCCGTGGATCGCTACGCCAACGCGCCGGCCATGCAGGTGGCGCATCGCAGCCACGTGATCAACATGCTCGACGGCGCAGCCCTGCGTGCGGTGATCGAGGCGGAAAAGCCGCACTTCATCGTCCCGGAAATCGAAGCCATTGCCACCGGCACCCTGGTGGAACTGGAGGCTGAAGGTTTTACCGTGATCCCCACAGCCCGTGCGGCGCTGTTGACCATGAACCGTGAAGGCATCCGCCGCCTGGCCGCTGAAGAGCTGGACCTGCCGACCTCGCCGTACCATTTTGCCGACACCGTGGAAGACTACCGCAAGGCCGTCGAAGACCTCGGCTTCCCCTGCGTGGTCAAGCCGGTGATGAGTTCGTCGGGCAAGGGCCAGAGCCTGTTGCGTAGCGCCGATGACGTGCAGAAAGCCTGGGACTACGCCCAGGAAGGCGGGCGTGCAGGTAAAGGTCGGGTGATCATCGAAGGGTTTATCGACTTCGACTACGAAATCACCCTGCTGACCGTGCGTCACGTCGGTGGCACCACCTTCTGCGCGCCTGTCGGCCATCGTCAGGAGAAGGGCGACTACCAGGAGTCCTGGCAGCCCCAGGCCATGAGCCCGGCGGCCCTGGCCGAATCCGAGCGCGTCGCCAAAGCCGTGACCGAGGCCCTGGGTGGTCGTGGTCTGTTTGGGGTCGAGCTGTTTATCAAGGGCGACCAGGTGTGGTTCAGCGAAGTCTCGCCGCGCCCTCACGACACCGGGCTGGTGACCCTGATTTCCCAGGACTTGTCGCAGTTTGCCCTGCACGCGCGGGCGATTCTTGGCCTGCCGATCCCATTGATCCGCCAGTTCGGGCCTTCGGCTTCGGCGGTGATTCTGGTGGAAGGGCAATCGACCCAGACGGCGTTCGCCAACCTCGGCGCGGCCCTGAGCGAGCCGGATACCGCACTGCGTCTGTTCGGCAAGCCAGAAGTGAATGGTCAGCGCCGCATGGGCGTGGCGTTGGCGCGGGATGAGTCGATCGAGGCTGCCCGGGCCAAGGCGACCCGTGCTTCTCAAGCGGTGGTTGTAGAGCTGTAAAAGCATCGCGGGCAAGCCCGCTCCCACATGTGGAAGGCGTTCCAGTGTGGGGGCGGGGTTACCCGCGATAGCGGTCTATCAGGCGACCTTGTTCAAATCGTTATCCCGCGTCTCTTTCAGGCACAGCACCGCAATCAAACTGAGCAACGCTGCCGCCGACACATACCCGCCGACATAACTCAGCCCACCCATCGCCACCAGTTTGGTCGCGAAAAACGGTGCGGCCGAAGCCCCGACAATCCCGCCCAGGTTATACGCCGCCGACGCCCCGGTATAACGCACGCGTGTCGGAAACAGTTCCGGCAACAACGCCCCCATCGGCGCAAAGGTCACGCCCATCAGGAACAGTTCCAGGCACAGGAACAGCGCCACCGCCCAGGTCGAGCCGTGGGTCAGCAATGGTTCCATGGTGAAACCCGACAGAATCGCCAGCACCGCACCGACGATCAACACCGGCTTGCGCCCATAGCGGTCACTGGCCAGGGCTGCCAGCGGCGTGGCCGCGCCCATGAACAACACGGCAAAGCACAGCAGGGCGAGGAAGGTTTCGCGGCTGTAGCCCAGGGTGCTCACGCCATAGCTCAGGGAAAACGCCGTGGTGATATAGAACAGCGCATAGCACACCACCATCGCGGCCGCGCCCAGCAGCACTTGCAACCAATGCTGGCTGAACAGCTCCACCAGCGGCACTTTTACTGGTTTTTCCTTGGCCACGGCGTTGGCGAACACCGGGGTTTCATGCAGTTTGAGGCGCGCATACAGGCCCACCATCACCAGCGCGGCGCTGAGCAGGAACGGAATACGCCAGCCCCAACTACGGAATTGTTCATCGTCCAGGTTCATCGCCAGGATCAGGAACAGCCCATTGGCCGCCAAAAAGCCAATGGAAGGCCCCAGCTGCGGGAACATGCCGAACCAGGCACGCTTGCCCTTGGGCGCGTTCTCGGTGGCCAGCAGCGCGGCGCCGCCCCATTCCCCGCCCAGCCCCAGGCCTTGGCCGAAACGCAGCACGCACAACAGGATCGGGGCCCAGGCACCAATGGTGTCGTAACCCGGCAACAGGCCGATCAGGGTGGTGCACACGCCCATCAGCAGCAAGGAGGCCACCAGCGTCGACTTGCGCCCGATGCGGTCACCGAAGTGGCCGAACAGCGCCGAACCCAGTGGCCGCGCGATAAAGGCGATACCGAAGGTCAGGAACGCCGCCAGCATCTGCGCGGTGCCGGAACTCTGCGGGAAGAACACCGGGCCGATCACCAGCGCGGCGGCCGTGGCGTAGATATAGAAGTCGTAGAACTCGATGGCGGTGCCGATGATGCTCGCGGTGGCGACCCGGCTGGTCGAGTTGGTCGGGGCGGCGGGAGCGGCCTCGTTATAGGTGGTGCTCATTGAGGTATCCCTGATGGTCATTGCGCGCTTGGCGCGGATTATTATTGGTCTTGCACCCATGGATCAGGGCAGTGCGCGGCGTTGGCTCGGGATGGGAGCGGGTACCGGTCAGACACGGGGTTGCGGTGCCTGGACACGCTCAGTGCGGATAGCACGCGGTCGGGCAGGGCTTGGGTAAGCGCGATTGATTATAGGAAGGGGGTTGCGCTGCAAACAAGGGCTGGAGCGCGGTCTTAGGGGCTGAAAAGATCAAATGTGGGAGAAGCGGGCGCCTCGGGGTATCAGTGACACTGAGGTGAGGCTATCGCGGGCAAGCCCGCTTCCACACGGGCTTGTCCACCGTGAGTCAGGTGGCAATCGGCGCTGAGCCGATATGCCAGATCAACACCTTGCTCACCCGATTGTCTTCAGTTTCGAGGATTTCCAGGCGATAACGGCCGATCTTCACGCACACCGAGCAATCGGGAATGGTCTCCAGCGCTTCGGTCACCAGGCCGTTGAGGGTCTTGGGACCGTCGCTAGGCAGGTGCCAGCCCAGGCACTTGTTCAGCTCGCGGATCGATACGGCACCGTCGATCACATAGCGGCCGTCAGGCTGGGGCTGGATCAGCGGGTTATCCAGGCTCTGCTCGCTTTCGAATTCGCCGACGATCTCTTCCAGAATGTCTTCCAGGGTGACGATGCCCAGCACTTCGCCGTATTCGTCCACCACCATGCCCAGGCGGCGTTGCTGCTTGTGGAAGTTGAGCAATTGCAGTTGCAGCGGCGTGCTTTCCGGGACGAAGTACGGCTCGTGGCAGGCTGCGAGCAGGGCTTCCTTGGTCAGGCTGGCATCGGGCAGCAGGTGCTGGATCTGCCGGGTGTTGAGCACCGCCTCGACCTGGTTGATATCGCTGTGGAACACCGGCAGCCGCGTGCGCTTGGAGCTGCGCAGTTGTTCGATGATCTCCTCGATAGGGTCGTCGAGGTTGATGCCATCGACTTCGCTGCGCGGCACCAGGATGTCATTGACGGTAATGTTGTCCAGGGCGTGGATACCCGGCATACCCGGCCGAGGGTCGTCGTTCGCGTCTGAGGCTTGCTCGTCGGACGGGTCGCTCTGTGGCTCGTCGCTTTTCTTGACGATCCCCGACTTGCGTTCGAAAGGGCGCAGCAACAGCAGGCTGAGGCCATTGAGCAGCCAGGCCAGGGGATAGAGGATTTTCAGCGGCACACCCAGCAGCGTATTGCCAAACCCCAGCACCGCGTGCGGATAGCGGGTGGCGAGGGTGCGCGGCAGGTAGTCGGCCAGCACCAGCAACAGCCCGCTGGAGACCAGCCAACCCAGCCAGGGACCGTTTTCGGCCCAGGCATAGATCGCCAGCAGGGTGCACAGAATCACCACCACCGCGCGGCACAGGGTGTTGCACAGGATCAGGCTGTTGCGCGGGAAGTTGAGGCGGGCGGCGGCCTTGTCGCCCTGCCGCGTACCGGGGCGCAGGGCCAGCAAATGGAGCTGGGCCGCCTCGATGGCGGTAAACAGCGCCGACCACAAGACCAGCAGCGCGACTACCGCGAGCATCGGCTCAAGGGGCAAGTTGTGCATGATTGCCGCCCGTCAGATATGCAGGATGAATTCGCGAACCAGCTTGCTGCCGAAATACGCCAGCATCAGCAGGCAGAAGCCGGCCAGGGTCCAGCGGATCGCCTTGTGCCCGCGCCAGCCCAGGCGATTGCGGCCCCACAGCAGCACGCTGAACACCACCCAGGCCAGGCACGCCAGCAGGGTTTTGTGCACCAGGTGCTGGGCGAACAGGTTCTCGACGAACAGCCAGCCGGAAATCAGCGACAGCGACAGCAGCGTCCAGCCGGCCCAGAGGAAACCGAACAGCAGGCTTTCCATGGTCTGCAGCGGCGGGAAGTTCTTGATCAGCCCGGAAGGGTGCTTGTGCTTGAGCTGGTGGTCCTGCAAGAGCAGCAGCAACGCCTGGAACACGGCGATGGTGAACATGCCGTAGGCGAGGATCGACAGCAGGATATGCGCGAGGATGCCCGGCTCCTCGTCGATCACCTGCACCGTGCCGGTGGGGGCAAATTGCGCCAGCAGCACTGTCAGCATCCCCAGGGGGAAGAGCAGCAACAGCAGGTTCTCCACCGGGATCCGCGCGCAGGCCAGCAGCGTCAAGGCAATGACCGCAGCGGCAATCAGGCTGGCGGCGCTGAAAAAATCCAGGCCCAGGCCCACTGGCGTCATCAGGTGGGTGAACAGGCTGGCAGCGTGGGCCAGCAAGGCGAACACGCCGAGGCCGGCCAGCAGGCGTTTGTCCGCCCTGGCGCGTTGGGCCAGACGGGTGCCCTGGTAGAGGGTCGCAGCGGCATACAAGAGTGCGGCGGCGAGACTGGGTAGCAAACTGGGTGACAAAGGGAGCATAAATCCTGTTAGGCAAGCCCGAAAGCCGATGAGTTTGGCACACACCTGCGTTCCACGAAAGACCAGCGGGCCAGACAGCGGGTGTGCATGACGGCAGTCTTCGCTATAATCCGCGACCTGCCCACGCCGCAGGCTCGCCAAGCGCTGTTTTTAATAGCGATTTACACAGCCTGGGCCGCCATTACCTCGGTCTACCGATGCACTTCGATGAATAGGGCCTGAAAGGATCGCGCATGTTTGAAAACTTGACTGACCGTCTCTCGCAGACGCTGCGCCATGTCACCGGCAAGGCCAAGCTGACCGAGGACAATATTAAAGACACCCTGCGCGAAGTGCGCATGGCGTTGCTCGAAGCCGACGTTGCCTTGCCTGTGGTCAAGGATTTCGTCAACTCGGTCAAGGAGCGTGCGGTCGGCACTGAAGTGTCCCGCAGCCTGACGCCGGGCCAGGCCTTTGTGAAGGTCGTCCAGGCCGAGCTCGAAAGCCTGATGGGTGCGGCCAACGAAGACCTGAACCTCAGCGCCGTGCCGCCGGCCGTGGTGTTGATGGCCGGTTTGCAGGGGGCGGGCAAGACCACCACCGCTGCCAAGCTGGCGCGCTTCCTTAAAGAGCGCAAGAAAAAATCCGTGATGGTGGTGTCGGCGGACGTGTACCGTCCGGCCGCGATCAAGCAGCTGGAAATGCTCGCCGGTGAAATCGGCGTGACCTTTTTCCCGTCCGACCTGAGCCAGAAGCCGGTCGACATCGCCAACGCTGCCATTAAAGAAGCCAAGCTCAAGTTCATCGACGTGGTGATCGTCGATACCGCCGGTCGCCTGCACATCGACGAAGAGATGATGGGCGAGATCAAGGCGCTGCATGCCGCGATCAACCCGGTAGAAACCCTGTTCGTGGTCGATGCCATGACCGGCCAGGACGCGGCGAACACCGCCAAGGCCTTTGGTGATGCCCTGCCGCTGACCGGCGTGATCCTGACCAAGGTCGACGGTGATGCCCGTGGCGGTGCCGCACTGTCGGTGCGCGCAATCACCGGCAAGCCGATCAAGTTCATCGGTATGGGCGAGAAGACCGAAGCGCTCGAGCCGTTCCACCCTGAGCGGATTGCCTCGCGGATCCTCGGCATGGGCGACGTGCTCAGCCTGATCGAGCAGGCCGAGCAGACCCTCGACAAGGACAAGGCCGACAAACTGGCCAAGAAGCTGAAAAAGGGCAAGGGCTTCGACCTCGAAGACTTCCGCGATCAGCTGCAACAGATGAAGAACATGGGCGGCCTCGGCGGCCTGATGGACAAACTGCCGAACATCGGCGGTGTGAACCTGGCGCAAATGGGCAATGCCCAGGGTGCGGCAGAGAAGCAGTTCAAGCAGATGGAAGCCATCATCAACTCCATGACCCCGGCCGAGCGCCGCGACCCTGAGCTGATCAGCGGTTCGCGCAAACGTCGGATCGCCATGGGTTCCGGCACCCAGGTGCAGGACATCGGTCGCTTGATCAAGCAGCACAAGCAGATGCAAAAGATGATGAAGAAATTCTCCGCCAAAGGCGGCATGGCCAAAATGATGCGCGGCATGGGCGGTATGATGCCCGGCCGTGGCATGCCGAAGATGTAAAGAATTCGCGCAAGGGCTTGCTCTTGCGCAGACCCACAAGGATGTGGGATCTCCAGCAAACCCGCCGTTGGCGGGAGCTGACTCGCCGTTTTAACCGACGGCTCTATAGCAGATCTGAATGGCCCGCGGTCAGGCGCCGGAAAAAGACATTTGCAAAAGTCCGGATATTCCTTAGAATATGCGGCCTTTCGGGCACCCATGCCCGCTGTGCATTTAGATTTGCAGCACCGACTACAGGAACGATGTTCACATGCTAACAATCCGTCTTGCCCTTGGCGGCTCCAAAAAGCGCCCGTTTTACCACTTGACCGTAACCGACAGCCGCAACCCGCGCGACGGTTCGCACAAGGAACAGGTTGGTTTCTTCAACCCTGTTGCTCGTGGTCAAGAAGTTCGTCTGTCCGTGAACCAAGAGCGCGTAGCCTACTGGCTGAGCGTTGGTGCACAGCCTTCCGAGCGTGTTGCCAAGTTGTTGAAGGACTCGGCTAAGGCCGCAGCCTGAGCAATATGAACGCGACGCCAGCTGTTGCTGATGATTTGATCGTTATCGGCAAGATTTACTCTGTTCATGGCGTTCGCGGCGAAGTGAAGGTGTATTCCTTTACTGATCCGACTGAAAACCTGTTGCAGTACAAGACCTGGACGCTCAAGCGCGAAGGTAGTGTGAAACAGGTCGAGCTGGTCAGTGGACGTGGGAACGATAAGTTCCTGGTCGCAAAGCTCAAGGGTCTCGATGATCGTGAAGAAGCGCGTCTTCTGGCCGGTTATGAGATCTGCGTGCCGCGCAACCTGTTCCCTGAATTGACCGACGGCGAGTACTACTGGTACCAGCTGGAAGGTCTGAAGGTTATTGATCAACTCGGGCAATTGCTCGGGAAAATCGACCATCTTCTGGAAACCGGCGCCAATGATGTAATGGTGGTCAAGCCTTGCGCTGGCAGCCTGGATGATCGCGAACGCCTGTTGCCCTATACCGAGCAATGCGTGTTGGCTGTCGACCTGGCAGCGGGCGAGATGAAGGTGGAATGGGACGCGGACTTCTAAGCGTGGCTAATTTGCGCATTGAAGTGATCAGTTTGTTTCCCGAGATGTTTTCTGCCATCAGCGAGTACGGCATCACCAGTCGGGCGGTGAAACAAGGGCTCTTGCAGCTCACTTGTTGGAACCCGCGAGACTACACGACGGATCGACATCACACTGTGGACGATCGCCCATTTGGCGGTGGCCCGGGCATGGTGATGAAGATCAAGCCCCTGGAAGACGCCCTGGTTCAGGCCAAGGCAGCAGCAGGGGAGAAGGCGAAGGTAATTTACCTGTCCCCTCAAGGCCGTCAGCTGAAACAGGCGGCGGTACGCGAACTGGCGAATGAGGAAGCACTGATCCTGATTGCCGGTCGCTATGAAGGCATTGACGAGCGTTTTATTGAAGCTCATGTCGATGAAGAGTGGTCGATTGGGGACTATGTCCTGTCTGGCGGTGAGCTGCCGGCGATGGTCCTGATAGATGCGGTTACACGACTGCTGCCTGGAGCTTTAGGGCATGCGGACTCCGCGGAGGAAGATTCCTTCACGGATGGTTTGCTGGATTGCCCGCACTACACCCGACCGGAGGTGTATGCGGATCAGCGTGTTCCCGACGTGTTGCTAAGTGGCAATCACGCACACATCCGGCGTTGGCGTTTACAGCAGTCCCTTGGTCGGACCTATGAACGACGCGCCGATCTTCTGGAAAGCCGCTCGCTTTCTGGAGAAGAGAAGAAGCTGCTCGAGGAATACATCCTCGCGCGGGACGATAGTTAACAACGTATCGATGGTAGATCCGACGATCTACCTTAGGAGCACAGCATGACTAACAAAATCATCCTTGCACTCGAAGCAGAGCAGATGACCAAAGAGATCCCTACCTTTGCCCCGGGCGACACTATTGTCGTTCAGGTGAAAGTGAAGGAAGGCGACCGTTCGCGTCTGCAAGCGTTCGAAGGCGTCGTAATCGCCAAGCGTAACCGTGGTGTGAACAGTGCTTTCACTGTTCGTAAAATCTCCAACGGTGTTGGCGTAGAGCGTACTTTCCAGACCTACAGCCCGCAAATCGACAGCATGGCCGTTAAACGTCGCGGTGACGTACGTAAAGCCAAGCTGTACTACCTGCGTGACCTGTCCGGTAAAGCAGCTCGCATCAAGGAAAAACTGGCTTAAGTCCAGCTTCCCGATGCAGAAAAAAGCAGCCTACGGGCTGCTTTTTTGTGCCTGAAATTTGCCTCTTGCCCGGAACCCGTTCATGACCACCCGCCTCGAAGAAATCCAGCGCCGCACCGACCTGTCCGTGACCCATGTAACCAAAGCCGTATTCCCGCCGACCACCAACCACCACAACACGCTGTTTGGCGGTACTGCATTGGCCTGGATGGATGAAGTGTCGTTCATCACCGCCACGCGGTTTTGCCGTTTGCCGCTGGTGACGGTGTCTACCGACCGTATCGACTTCAATCACGCGATCCCGGCCGGTTCCATCGTCGAGCTGATTGGCCGCGTGATCAAAGTCGGTAACACCAGCCTCAAGGTGGAAGTGGAGGTGTTTGTCGAGAGCATGAGTGCCGATGGCCGCGAGAAGGCGATCCAGGGTGTGTTCAGCTTTGTCGCAATTGATGACGATAAGCGCCCGGTGCCAGTGCTGCCTGGGTTTGTAGACTGATCCGAGACCGCGTCGCCGCTATCGCAGGCCAGCCAGCTCCCACATTAGCCATGCATTTCCCTGGGGGCGCGGGCTTGCCTGCGATAGGATCTACCAGACACTAAAGTACTCAGCCTGAGCCCCCATGCCCGCCATTGACCATCCCCTGATCGACCGCTTCCTCGACGCCCTCTGGCTGGAAAAAGGCCTGTCGGACAACACGCGCCAGTCCTACCGCAGCGACCTGGCCCTGTTCAATGGCTGGTTGCTGGAGAGAAACCTCGAGCTGAGCCACGCCGGGCGTGAGTTGATCCTCGATCACCTGGCCTGGCGCCTTGAGCAGAACTACAAGCCGCGCTCCACTGCGCGATTCCTCTCGGGAGTGCGTGGGTTTTATCGCTATTTGCTGCGGGAAAAGCTGATTGCTGTCGACCCGACCCTGCAAGTCGATATGCCGCAACTCGGCAGGCCGTTGCCCAAGTCCCTGTCAGAAGCCGACGTCGAAGCCCTGCTGGCCGCGCCCGACCTGAGCGAAGCCATCGGTCAGCGCGACCGCGCGATGCTGGAAGTCTTGTATGCCTGCGGCCTGCGCGTCACCGAGCTGATCAGCCTGACCCTGGAGCAGGTCAATCTGCGCCAGGGTGTGTTGCGGGTGATGGGCAAGGGCAGCAAGGAGCGCCTGGTGCCCATGGGCGAAGAGGCAATCGTGTGGGTCGAGCGCTATATGCGCGATGCCCGCAGCGAGCTGCTCGGCGGGCGCCCCAGTGACGTGCTGTTCCCCAGCCTGCGCGGCGAGCAGATGACCCGCCAGACCTTCTGGCATCGCATCAAGCACCAGGCCAAGGTCGCCGGGATCGGTAAGTCGCTGTCCCCCCACACCCTGCGCCATGCATTTGCCACCCATCTGCTCAACCATGGCGCGGATTTGCGCGTGGTGCAGATGCTGCTGGGCCATAGCGACCTGTCCACCACGCAGATTTATACCCATGTGGCGCGGGCAAGGTTGCAGGACCTGCATGCCAAACATCACCCAAGGGGCTGACAGGCCCCAATTTGGCCGCCAGCGTCTGCCCTGGCGCCCAATTGTGGTAGGCTTTGCCGGTTTGCAAAGGGGACGGTCCCGAGCCGTGTTTCCAGATCGGCGTCCTGGCCTTCGTCCCTGCATCTGCCTTCAGGAGTTCCCATGCGCTTGACCCAGATTTTTGCCGCCGCAGCCATTGCGTTGGTTTCAACCTTTGCCGTCGCCGATGACGCCGCCGAGAAGACAATCCGTAAGAGTCTGGAAAGCCTCCAGCTCGAAACTCCGGTCGAAAGCATCAGCGCCAGCCCGATGGCCGGCCTGTATGAGGTCAAGCTCAAGGGCAGCCGCGTGCTGTATGCCAGCGCCGACGGTCAGTACATCGTCCAGGGCTACCTGTTCCAGTTGAAAGACGGCAAGCCGGTCAACCTCACCGAGAAGGCCGAGCGCGTTGGGATCTCCAAGCTGATCAACGGTATCCCGGTGGCCGAGACCGTGGTCTACCCCGCGATTGGCGAAACCAAGACCCACATCACCGTCTTCACCGACACCACTTGCCCGTACTGCCACAAGCTGCACGCCGAGATACCTGCGCTGAACAAGATGGGTGTCGAAGTGCGTTACGTAGCGTTCCCGCGCCAGGGCCTCGGTTCGCCGGGCGACGAGCAACTGCAAGCGGTATGGTGCGCAACCGACAAGAAAGCAGCCATGGACAAGATGGTCGATGGCAAAGAAATCAAGTCCGCCAAGTGTGCCAATCCGGTTTCCAAGCAGTACGCTCTGGGTCAGTCCATCGGGGTGAACGGTACGCCGGCCATCGTCTTGGCCGACGGCCAGGTGATTCCGGGCTACCAGCCTGCGCCACAAGTCGCCAAACTGGCACTGGGTGCCAAATAAACAGTATTGTCGAGCCTTTGACGATCAGGCCCGCCGACACGTCGACGGGTCGTTAACAGAGAGCCGCAGTTGTGCGGCTGTTTTTCACGGCCGACCTTGAGTCGGCCGTTTCATGGGGAGTTCTTCAGTGAAACCGGTCAAAGTAGGCATCTGTGGGTTAGGGACCGTCGGTGGCGGCACCTTGAACGTACTTCAGCGTAACGCTGAGGAGATTTCCCGCCGTGCAGGGCGCGGGATTGAAGTGGCACAAATTGCCATGCGTACGCCAAAGCCTCAGTACCAAACGACCGGTATTGCGATTACCAACGATGTCTTCGATGTGGCCACGAACCCTGAAATCGACATCGTCATCGAGTTGGTCGGCGGCTACACCGTCGCCCGTGAGTTGGTGCTCAAGGCCATCGAAAACGGCAAGCACGTGGTTACCGCCAACAAGGCGCTGATTGCCGTGCACGGCAACGAAATCTTCGCCAAGGCCCGCGAGAAGGGCGTGATCGTGGCGTTCGAAGCCGCCGTCGCTGGCGGTATCCCGGTGATCAAGGCGATCCGCGAAGGCCTGTCGGCCAACCGTATCAACTGGGTTGCGGGCATCATCAACGGCACCGGTAACTTCATCCTTACCGAAATGCGCGAGAAGGGCCGTACCTTCGAAGACGTGCTGGCCGAGGCCCAGGCCCTGGGTTACGCCGAAGCCGACCCGACGTTTGACGTAGAAGGTATCGACGCGGCGCACAAGCTGACCATCCTGGCGTCCATCGCCTTTGGTATCCCGCTGCAGTTCGACAAGGCCTATACCGAAGGCATAACCAAGCTGACCACCGCCGACGTGAACTACGCCGAAGCCCTGGGCTACCGCATCAAGCACCTGGGCGTGGCGCGCAGCACCGCTGCCGGTATCGAATTGCGCGTGCACCCGACCCTGATTCCGGCCGACCGCCTGATCGCCAACGTCAATGGCGTGATGAACGCGGTGATGGTCAATGGTGATGCGGCCGGTTCGACCCTGTTCTACGGCGCCGGTGCCGGCATGGAGCCGACGGCTTCGTCGGTGATCGCCGACCTGGTGGACGTGGTCCGCGCCATGACCAGCGACCCGGAAAACCGCGTGCCGCACCTGGCCTTCCAGCCGGATTCGCTGTCGGCCCACCCGATCCTGCCGATCGAAGCCTGCGAAAGCTCCTACTACCTGCGGATCCAGGCCAAGGACCACCCGGGCGTGTTGGCCCAGGTGGCCAGCATCCTCTCGGAGCGCGGCATCAACATTGAGTCGATCATGCAGAAGGAAGTCGAAGAACACGACGGCCTGGTGCCCATGATCCTGCTGACTCACCGTGTGCTGGAACAGCACATGAACGATGCCATTGCCGCGCTGGAAGCCCTGCAGGGCGTGGTCGGGCCGGTGGTGCGGATCCGCGTCGAACACCTGAACTAACGATAGGTTGCAGAGGCCCCGCAGGTTCGGCGGCCTCTGTTCAAGAATGTTGTAGAGGAGCCAGTCATGCGTTACATCAGCACCCGCGGCCAGGCACCGGCCCTGAATTTCGAAGACGTCCTGCTCGCAGGCCTCGCCACTGACGGTGGCCTGTACGTGCCGGAAAACCTGCCACGCTTCACCCAGGAAGAAATCGCCTCCTGGGCTGGCCTGCCGTACCACGAGCTGGCGTTCCGGGTCATGCGCCCGTTCGTTACCGGCAGCATCCCCGATGCCGATTTCAAGAAGATCCTCGAAGAAACCTACGGCGTGTTCTCGCACAACGCCATCGCCCCGCTGCGTCAGCTGAACGGCAACGAATGGGTGCTGGAGCTGTTCCACGGCCCGACCCTGGCGTTCAAGGATTTCGCCCTGCAACTGCTCGGTCGCCTGCTGGATTACGTGCTGGAGAAACGCGGCGAGCGCGTGGTGATCATCGGTGCCACCTCCGGTGATACCGGCTCGGCGGCCATCGAAGGCTGCAAGCACTGCGAAAACGTCGACATCTTCATCCTGCACCCGCACAACCGCGTATCGGAGGTGCAGCGCCGGCAGATGACGACCATCTTCGGCGAGAACATCCACAATATCGCGGTCGAAGGCAACTTCGACGACTGCCAGGAAATGGTCAAGGCCAGCTTTGCTGACCAGAGCTTCCTCAAAGGCACGCGTCTGGTTGCGGTGAACTCGATCAACTGGGCGCGGATCATGGCCCAGATCGTCTACTACTTCCACGCCTCGCTGCAGCTGGGCGGGCCGGCACGTTCGGTGTCGTTCTCGGTGCCGACCGGCAACTTTGGCGATATCTTCGCCGGTTACCTGGCACGCAACATGGGCCTGCCGATCAACCAGTTGATCGTCGCCACCAACCGCAACGACATCCTGCACCGCTTCATGAGCGGCAACCAGTACGTCAAGGAAACCCTGCACGCGACCCTGTCGCCGTCGATGGACATCATGGTCTCGTCGAACTTCGAACGCCTGCTGTTCGACATGCACGGTCGTAACGGCGCGGCCCTGGCCGGCCTGATGGACAGCTTCAAGCAGGGTGGTGGTTTCAGCGTCGATCAGGAGCGCTGGACCGAAACCCGCAAGCTGTTCGACTCCCTGGCCGTGGACGATGCCCAGACCTGCGAGACCATCGCTGAAGTCTATGCCCAGACCGGCGAGCTGCTGGACCCGCACACCGCCATTGGCGTCAAGGCCGCGCGCGAATGCCGGCGCAGCCTGGACATCCCGATGGTGATCCTCGGCACGGCCCACCCGGTGAAATTCCCTGAGGCGGTGCAGAAGGCCGGTGTCGGCAAGGCTCTGGAACTGCCGCCGCACCTGGCTGACCTGTTTGAGCGGGAAGAGCGTTGCACGGTATTGCCTAATGACCTGAAGGCTATTCAGGCGTTCGTCAGCCAGCATGGCAATCGTGGTAAGCCGCTCTGAGTTCTGAAAGGCTGCACGAATAAGGCAAACGGCGCTTGTCCAGAGATGGGGAAGCGCCGTTTTTCTTGGCGGGTATCGCACCCTGTTTTTGATCCGGGGCGCCCCGTTACCCCTGCAACGGATATGTCCACCGAACCAAAAATAACCCACAAGGAAACCCCTACGGTGCGGTTCACGACCCGATGGCACCTGTGCCTACTGAGCGCGCTGCTGCTCGGCCACCTGCCTGCAAGCCTGGCCGCCGTCAGCCTGCCGTTCAATCTGGTGCCGGCGTTTATCACCCTGGCGCCCATCCCCCTGGCACCCGCCGAGCGCCAGTGGCTGGCGCAACACCGAACCCTGAGGGTGGGGATTTCCATTGATGACTACCAACCCATCGACATCACCCGCGATCGCAATCGCTACCAGGGCATCAGTGCCGACTACTTGAGCCTGGTGGGGGCGCGACTCGGCGTGTCGATGCAGGTGATGGGCTTCGCCGAGCGGGCCCAGGCCGTGGAGGCGTTGCGCAGCGGGGCTATCGATATCCTCACCAGCGCCAACGGCTATGAACGTGACGTGCCCGGCCTGGCCTTTACGGCGGACTATATGCCCGACCGTTCGGTGGTGGTGACGCGCGGTGCCGACGCCACGCCAAACGACGCACTCCAGGACAAGAAGGTGGTGTTGCTCGATGGCTACGCCAACGTCAAGAACGTGCATGCCGCCTACCCGCAAAGCCACATCATGCTGGCGCCCAATCTCTATAGCGGCCTCGAAGCCCTGGAGCAGGGTGATGTGGATGCGTTTATCGGCAATGAAGTGATCGTGCGCGCCTACAAGTCCCTGCGTCCTTACCTGAGCATGCAGATCAAGGAGCAAAGCCGCCTGGCGCCGATTGGTTTTGCCTTCGCCACGCGCCAGGCCGATCCGTTGCTGGGCAAGATGATGGACCGGGCGTTGCAGAGCATTGATGACTCGGTGCGCCGTGAGATCCTGGCCCGTTGGACCACCGGGCTGGGGGTGGACGTCGTCGGTGAGCGTATTCCCCTGTCGGCCGCCGAGCAGGCCTGGGTGCTGCAGCATCCCCATGTGGTGGTGGCGTCCCAGCAATACTCGCCCTATGTGTTCAAAGACAAGGACGGGCGCTGGGTCGGGCTGAATGTCGATCTGCTCAATCGCCTGTCGCGCATGACCGGTTTGCAGTTCGTCATGGAGGAAGTGTTTTCCACCGCGCAGACCCTGGCTATCCTGGAAAAGGGCAGTGCGGATATGAGCACTACCCTGGTGGAAAGCACCGAACGCCGGCGGTTTCTGGATTTCAGCCACGGCTTTGGCGGTGCCGGCTGGGTGTTTGTCGAGCGTCTTGATACGCCACCGCTGACCAGCCTCAGCCAGCTTTCGGGCGAGGTGTTGGCGCTGCCGGCGCGGCATGTGCTCGAAGGCGACATCCGGCGTGAATACCCGCAGATCCGCCTGCGCTCGGTGGCCAACTACACCGAGGCCCGCGCTCTGGTAGCCCGGGGAGAAGCGGCTGCGACCATCCAGAGTGAAGTCGAGGTGCAGAGTTATCCGAACGATGAGTTGCGGGTCGGTCGCAGTGTCGATGGCAAGTGGTCCAGTGACAACCTGGCAGTGCGCAAGGACCATCCCGAGCTGCTGAGTATTTTGAACAAGGCCCTGGAAGCCTTGCCGGTAGCCGAACTGAGCGCGTTGCGCCTGCGCTGGATGGGCGCGGTGGCGGTCCCGGTGCCCGCCTGGCAGCGTGTGCCGCCATGGGCCTATTGGACGGTCGCCACGGCGTTGCTGTTTGTGCTGGTATCTCTGGTCTGGAACAGCCGGCTCAAGCGTCAGATTCGCCAGCGTGTGGAGGCCGAGCGACGGCTCAATGACCAACTGGCGTTCAAGCGCGCCCTGCTCGATGGCATGCCCAACCCGGTGTTTGTGCGTGACCTCGCTGGCCGTTTGGTCACCTGCAACAAAAGCTATGAACAGCAGTTGGCCACCCGGCTTGAACTGATCCAGGGCCTGACCCTGCCGGAGAGTGGAATTTTGCCGGCCGCCACCGCCTTGCGCCTGCATGTGGGGCACATGGAGCAACTGGAGACGCAGCAATCGTTGTTTATCGACCGCCAACTGGAGTTCAACGGCGGTATCGCCCATGTCTATCAATGGACCGTGCCGTTTTACGATGCCGAGGGCCAGTTGCGGGGTTTGCTCGGGGGCTGGGTCGATATCAACGAGCGCAAGGTCCTGGAAACCCAACTGATGGACGCGCGTCGCGCTGCCGATGAAGCGAACTACGCCAAGAGTGCCTTTGTGTCGAACCTCAGTCATGAGATTCGTACGCCGATGACGGCGATTATCGGCCTGCTGGAGCTGGAACAGGAGCGCGCCCTGGCCTCGGGCGCCCCTGTTTCCGAGGCGTTGCAGGTGGCCCATCGCTCGGCACGGGAGTTGATTGCCCTGATGGGAGATAGCCTTGATCTGGCGAAGATCGAAGCCGGCCATCTGCAATTGGCGCCACAGACCACTGACCTGAAAGGTTTCTTCGAAGGTATCCAGCGCCTGTTTGAAGCCACTGCGCAGAAAAAGGGCCTGCACCTGACCCTGGCGTTCGATCCCCAGGCCCAAGGCTTTTACTGGTTCGACCCGCTGCGCCTGCGCCAGGTCATGCATAACCTTTTGGGCAATGCGCTGAAGTTCACGCAAAGCGGAGATGTGCGTATGCGTGTCGCCTGCCAGGTGGATGGTGAGGGTCACGAATACTTGCACCTGTGCGTCGAAGATACTGGCCCCGGCATCAGCGTCGAACAGCAGGCACGAGTGTTCCGGCCGTTTATCCAGGGCAGCCCGCTGACGGCCGCCGAACATGGCGGCACCGGGCTGGGTTTGAGTATCTGCCAGCAACTGGTGGACCTGATGGGCGGGCAAATCACCCTGCGCAGCACCCTGGGCGAAGGCACCACCGTGTGTATCGACCTGCGCCTGGACCGGGTCGGCAGTGACGACCTGCCGGCGCCGGTGGCCGCCGCGCCGGTGCTGGCTGCGGGCCGGGTGCTGTCGGTGCTGATTGTCGACGACCTGCCGGCCAACCGCTTGGTGCTGGTCCAGCAGTTGCAATTCCTCGGGCACCAGGTGGTGGCCCTCAATAGTGCCGAGGCCGCATTGCAGCGTTGGCGCAGCGAGGCGTTCGACGTGCTGGTGACTGATTGTCATATGCCGGGCATGTCCGGTTATGCCCTGGCCGAGGCTATTCGCCAGATCGAAACCCAGGAGCAGCGCCCGCGCTGCGCGTTGATTGGCTGCACCGCTGCGGCCCAGGAGGACGAAAGCCAGCGCGACCAGCAGGCGGGTATGGATGTGCTGCTGGTCAAGCCGGTGACCCTGGAGCAGTGGGCGCGGGTGCTGGCCCGGGTCACGGCGGTGCCGGCCTTCGACCTGCAGGCCCTGCGCAAGATGACCCAGGCCGACGGGCCGATTCTGCAAAGCATGTTGCAGGAGTTGGCGAACAATTTGGAGCACGAGCACCATCTGTTGGGCAACGCCATGGCCGAGCACGACCTGGTGCAGGTGCGGGCCAGCCTGCATCGCCTCAAGGGCATTTGTTGCCTGGTGGATGCGCTGCCGCTGGCCAAGGCCTGCATCGCCCTTGAAAGCAGTGCGCGGGAACACCGCGACGCTGAGCTGCCAGTGCGCTGGCAAGCCTTGTCGCAGGCATTGCTGGCACTGCGAGAGGAGATTCAGCCTTATCTGGAGCAAGAATAGGACGCGTCCTATGTGGTCGCGTCCGGGTTTTGGCTAATGTGGGCCATCCTGCACGCAGCCCCAGAGTTTTCCATGCGCTCACTCAAAGTCCTGATTCTCGAAGATCACCCGTTCCAGCTGATGGCCCTGCACCAGATGCTCAACGCCAACGGCGTGTTCAACGTGCTTACGGCCGACAGCGTCGAGGTCGCCCGCCAGTCGCTGGCGAGCAAGGGGCCGGTGGATATCGCCATCTGCGATCTGTACCTGGAGCATGGCGACTCACTGGGGCTGATCCGCGAAATGGCTGAGCACAGCCAGGCCCAGGTCCTGGTCCTGTTGAGCGACGCCGAACCGGATGTACTGGAAGGCGTGGCGAGCATGGCGCGTCATGCGGGGTTGAACGTATTGGGGTGCATGCCCAAGCCGGCTTCCGCCACTTCCATCGGGCAGATGCTCGATGCCTGCCGGCAACGCTTGCGGCCGAGCCCGCAAGCGCTGTCCTGGGAGCGTGTGCACCAGATGCTGGGAGTGAGTGAATTCGCGACCGAGAAACTTTGCGCTGAGGTCGGCGAGGCCGCCTTTGAGCGTTACGCCCGTGTCTGCTACCAACCCATCGTCAGCCAGGCCGGTGATCTGCAAGGCGTGGAGGCGTTGGCGCGCTGGCAAGACCCGGAGCATGGCCAGTTGATGCCCAGCGAGTTTCTGCCGCTGCTGGAGTTGGCCGGCCTGGAGCAGGCCTTTACCTGGTACGTGCTGGACCAGGTGTTGCGCCTATGCGCCCAGGTGACCCGGGACACGGGCCTGGAACTGCCGGTGTCAGTCAACATTCCCGGGCGGTTGCTGGATCAGGAACACTTCGCGCTCACGCTGCAAGGCCTGCTGCAGCGCTTTGCCGTCCCGGCGCGCAACCTCACCCTGGAACTGGTGGAAACCTCGCGCCTGAAGACCGACAGCGCCCATGTCACCGGTTTGCTGCGCCTGCGGATGATCGGTTGCAAGTTGTCCATTGGCGATTTCGGCATCGGCGGTACCAGCCTGCAGCGGTTGCTGGAGCTGCCGTTCACCGAGCTGAAGATTCCCCCGGCGTTTGCCAGCGGGATGGCGGGTGACGAACGCAAGTGTGCGGTGGTCGCCGGGGCCATGAGCATGGCCCAGCACCTGGGGGTTGGCGTGGTCGTGACCGGAATTGAAACCCCCGCCGACCGTGACGCGGTGCGCGCGCTGGGGCCGGCCTGGCTGCAGGGTTGCCTGATCGCTCATCCGATGAGTGCCCAGGCGCTGCAACACTGGCTGGCGAAATCTACGGCGATTGCCTTGTAGGAGCCGGCAAGCCGGCCGCTGCACAAACCTAGGCCAACCCGTGTTCCTGCACATAGATGAACAACGCGGCATCGCTGATCAACCCCAGCTTGCGCATGGCACTGACTTTCTGCGCGCTGACGGTCTGCTTGCTGCGATTGAGGTGCGCGGCAATCTCGCCCACCGTCTTGCCACCTGCCAGCAGGCGGATCACCTCCAGTTCCCGGGGTGACAACTGGTGCTGCGAGTGCAGGCGATCAGCCCCCACTGCACCGGCTAGGGCGAGCGCCTGTTCAATGGTGCGGGCCACATAGGGCCGCTGCTGGCGCACCTTGTCGATGGCTTCGGGCAACTCGTCGGCCAGGCTGGCCTTGCTCAACAGACCCATGACCCCCAGTTCCAGGATCGAGTGGAACAGGCCGGCGTTGTTGAGCATGGTCACCACCACAATCGGCAGGTCCGGGTAATGCCGGCGCAGGTGTTCGATCAGGCGCAGGCCGTCGGCCTGGGGTTCGGCGGGCATCATGAAATCGGTGACCAGTACATCGCAGGGGCAGCGTTGCAGCAGGGCGGCCAGGGCCTGGGGCGAGGTGGCCTCACCGACGATGCGCACCTGCTCGTCGCGCTCCAGCACTGCCCGCAAACCGATCAGGAAAATCGGATGATCGTCGGCGATGACAATACGCAAGGGCTGTTCAGACGCGTCTCTCACGGCGGACTCCGGCAATAATCAGGGGATTCTAGCCTGTCGGCGGCTGTTTTCTCTCTGTCATATTGGCCATGCATGCTCGATAAGCTCAGCTCAAAGGCGAACTTTGTGCTTTTGGCGTAGGTCACTTATCTGTAGGCGCGAGCTTGCTCGCGAAAAACGTCAACGATAATGTAGGGCATCCTGAACGAACGCGGCGCTCTCAGGTTTTTCGCGAGCATGCTCGCGCCTACACTGGTTATTTATTTTTCTCATGATTGAGTGGTGATCGAGATGGAAAGTATCAGCCTATTGCTCGGTGAAGCGCTGAGCCCTTATCAGGTCACGCTGACTACCTCGGGTGTACACGGCGAGAGCCTGGTGACAGTGAAGAGCCCCACGGGCGCAATCGTGGTCGAACGCGAAGTGGATCGTGCGCAATTGACCGACAAGCGCGCCTTGGTGGACGTGGTGGACTGCCTGCTCCGCGACCTGAAAATCGCCGAAGGGCGCCTGGAACCTTCGGTAATCGCGGCCTTGCGCAATGCCGCCCAGACGCGCATCAGCGTCCAGGCGTGAAGAAATTTTTATCTTCGGAACCTTCCTACAGGAAGGCCAGTCAGACCATGTAACAGCAGGATCAAGCATTGTGCTCCGGTGCTTGTAGCTTGTTGTACTGGTCTTTGTAGGCCACGTTTAACCCCGAGTTGTCTCCCCACTGCTCGGGGTTTCTTTTTGCCCGGGATTTATCAGGGCAGCGGCGTTTCGCTGAAAAACCTCGGGTTGTCCTTGAGGTACCGCTCGCGCATCAGCGGGTCCAGCCCGTTGGCGTAGGTCTGGCGCAACGTCTCCTGGGGAATATTCTGCAACTCGCGATTGATATGGCTAATGGCCTCGCGCCCCATCGGGGTGTCCGAGCAACCGATATGAATCCGCTGATAGCGCGCCGTGCCCTTGATCGGATAGAACACCAGGTCTTGCGGATCAATACCCTGTTGCGCTGCCTGGTATCGGATTTCCGTCCAGTAGCCCAACACGGCTTCCAGCCGCCCCAGACGCTGCATCTGCAGCAAGCTGCCCAGTGCATCGTTACCGTAATGGGGGGTCAGCTTGAGCGGATCGGCGTGATTCAACTGTTCGTCCACCCCAGGTCCGTAGCTACGCTCGGCGACGATTCCAAGACGCATCTGCTGCACATCGAGGAACCTCACCAGATCGAACTGGCCATCCACCACATAGCTTGCCAGGGCGTCCTGCTGGTTGCGGCGAATCGCAATGCCATTGCTCAGTACGGCGAACGCCGGTGCGGAAAACACAATGTTCCTGGCCCGCACGGGGGTCCATACCAACGATGGATCGCAGGTGAAGGAGGGCGTGTTGAGCATTTGCAGGCCTCGGGCGCGATTGACGTGCAGGATCTGGTGGCGATACTGCGGCAGGCGCTCGATCAACAGCGGCAGCAGTTTATCGACGCTGCCCTGGCCCTTTTGCGGGCCATCGAAAATGGTCATCGGTGGCAGGTCACGCACCAGCCAGGTCAGGGTGTCCTGTGCCTGGCTCGAGAGCGGCAGCATCCCCAGCAGCGGGGCGATGAGCCATAGGCGCCGCAACGCCCTGATAAAACGGCCGGCCATTATCTTGAGAGTGCTCCACGGGGCATCAGATCGCGCCATCCTTACGCAAACGGGCCACGGCGTCGCTGTCGTAGCCCAGGGATTGCAGAACCACGGCATTGTGTTCGCCCAGCTCTGGCCCGACCCACTCGCAACTGCCTGGGGTGTCCGAGAGCTTGGGCACGATGCCGGGCATCTTGAAATCCTTGCCGTCGGGCAACTGGGCCTTGAGGAACATTTCCCGGGCGAGGTATTGCGGGTCGCCCAGCATATCTTCGGCGCTGTAAATCCGGCTGGCAGGCACTTCGGCCTGGTTCAGCTGCTCCACCACCTGGGCCAGTGGCAAGCTGTTGACCCAGCGGTCGATTACGCCGTACAGCTCGTCGCGCCGGCTATCGCGGCCATCATTGCTGGCCAGTTGTGGGTCATTGGCCAGGTCTTCACGGCCAATGGTCAGCATGAAGCGCTTGAAGATTGCATCGCCATTGGCGCCAATCTGCACATGCTTGCCATCGGCGGTGGTATGGATTGATGACGGGGTAATGCCCGGCATGATGTTGCCGGTGCGCTCGCGGATAAACCCGAACACATCGAACTCGGGGATCATGCTTTCCATCATCGCGAAGATCGCTTCATACAGCGCCACATCCACCACTTGACCGAGGCCGCCGTTGACCTCGCGATGGCGCAGGGCCATGAGCGCGCCAATCACCGCCCACAGCGCGGCGATGGAGTCGCCGATGGAAATCCCGGTGCGCACCGGCGGGCGGTCTTCGAAGCCGGTGATGTAGCGCAGGCCACCCATGGATTCACCGACCGCGCCGAAGCCCGGTTGATCCTTCATCGGCCCGGTCTGGCCAAAGCCCGAGAGCCGTACCATTACCAGCTTGGGGTTGAGGGCGTGCAGGGTGTCCCAGCTCAGGCCGAGTTTTTCCAGGACGCCGGGGCGGAAATTCTCGATCAGGATGTCGGCGTCTGCCAGCAACTGCTTGAGGATCGCCAGCCCCTCGGGATGCTTGAGGTTGAGGGTCAGGGACTGTTTATTGCGTGCCTGGACAAACCACCACAGCGACGTGCCTTCATACAGCTTGCGCCATTTGCGCAGCGGGTCGCCGCCGTCGGGGGATTCGACCTTGATCACTTGGGCACCGAACTCGGCGCAGATGCGCGAGGCGAACGGACCGGCGATCAGGGTGCCCAGTTCGATGACTTTCAGGCCGGCGAGCGGTTTGGCGGTAAACGACATGAGGATCCTTACTAACGCAGGAAGGTATGTATTGCCTTTTAACATAGGCGAGTGCTGCAGGGATAAGGATGATGCAGCGCAGGATTCGTTGAATGACCCCGCCATCGGTTAGACTGGCCGCCTTTCCCTGTCTCTAGAAGTCCGTTCATGGCCCAGCCGTCCACGACCTACAAGTTTGAACTCAACCTGACCGACCTCGATCGTTCGGTGTACGAGAGCGTCAAGCAAACCATCGCCCGTCACCCCTCGGAAACCGAAGAACGCATGACCGTGCGTTTGCTGGCCTACGCCCTTTGGTACAACGAGCAGTTGTCGTTTGGTCGCGGACTGTCAGATGTAGACGAACCAGCCCTGTGGGAAAAAAGCCTGGATGATCGGGTTTTGCACTGGATCGAAGTCGGCCAGCCCGATGCCGACCGCCTGACCTGGTGTTCGCGCCGTACCGAACGTACCAGCCTGCTGGCCTACGGCAGCCTGCGGGTGTGGGAAGGCAAGGTGGTGCCGGTGGGCAACAACCTGAAAAACGTGCATATCGCCGCCGTGCCCCAGGAAATCCTGGAAACCCTGGCCAAGGACATGCCCCGGGTGATCAAGTGGGATGTGATGATCAGCGAAGGCACGATCTTCGTCACCGATGACCGCGGCCAGCACGAAGTGCAACTGCAGTGGCTGGTCGGCGAACGCGGCTGATCCTGTCAGGACGGGTTTGTGTGGGAGCTGGCTTGCCCAGTTAAGCGAAGGCAATCTTCAAAGCAGCGAAGATCAAATGTGGGAGCGGGCTTGCTCGCGAAGACGTCGGCCCAGCAAGCATTGATGTTGACTGACCCACTGCTTTCGCGAGCAAGCCCGCTCCCACACAAGCCCGCTCCCACATTTGATGTTTGTCGTTACTCATAGTGTTTTTTAACCGTTGTATTGCACAGAAGCCCCCATCACCCCATGCGCATCGATCCCCGCCCATTGCCCGCTGTCCTGCCGTTCCTCGGTGAATTGCCACCGTTGCTGACTCGTCTCTACGCCGCCCGTGGCGTGACCTCGCAGGATGAGCTGGATAAAAGCCTGGCGCGGCTGATTCCCTATCAGCAGCTCAAAGGGATTGAGGCTGCCGTGGATTTGCTGGTGACGGCCCTGGAGCAGCGCCAGCGCATCCTGATCGTCGGCGACTTCGACGCCGATGGCGCCACCGCCAGCACCGTGGGCACCCTCGGCCTGCGCCTGCTCGGGGCGGCCCATGTGGATTACCTGGTGCCCAACCGCTTCGAATACGGCTATGGCCTGACCCCGGAAATCGTCGCCGTGGCCTTGCAGCGCGAGCCGCACTTGCTGATTACCGTGGACAACGGCATCTCCAGTGTCGAGGGTGTGGCGGCGGCGAAGGCGGCGGGTCTCAAGGTGCTGGTCACCGACCACCACTTGCCCGGCGATGAACTGCCGGCGGCCGATGCCATCGTCAACCCGAACCAGCCCGGTTGCGGGTTCCCCAGCAAGGCCCTGGCGGGCGTCGGGGTGATTTTCTACGTGCTGATGGCCCTGCGTGCGCGCCTGCGCAGCCTGGGCTGGTACGACAAGCAGCCGCAGCCCAATATCGGCGAGTTGCTCGATCTGGTGGCCCTGGGCAGCGTGGCCGACGTGGTGCCGCTGGATGCCAACAACCGCATCCTGGTCCATCAAGGGCTGGAGCGGATCCGCGCCGGGCGTGCGCGGCCGGGGATCAAGGCGATCCTGGAAGTGGCCAAGCGCGACCACGCACGCATCACCTCTACCGACCTGGGTTTTATCCTCGGCCCACGGCTGAATGCGGCCGGGCGCCTGGATGACATGAGCCTGGGCATCGAATGCCTGCTCACTAGCGACTTCGCCCAGGCCCGGGAAATGGCCGCGCAGTTGGACGGCATGAACCAGGACCGCAAAGCCATCGAGCAGGGCATGCAGCGCGAGGCCCTGGCCCAGCTCAAGGACTTGCCGGTGGAGTCGATGCCATTTGGCCTGTGCCTGTTCGACCCGGAATGGCACCAGGGTGTGATCGGGATCCTCGCCTCGCGTATGAAAGAGCGCTATTTCCGCCCGACCATTGCCTTTGCCGATGCCGGTGATGGCCTGCTCAAGGGCTCCGGGCGTTCGGTGCCGGGCTTTCATATCCGTGATGCCCTGGCAGTGGTGGCCAGCCAGCACCCGAACCTGATCGCCAAGTACGGCGGCCACGCCATGGCGGCGGGCCTGACCTTGCCTGAAGCCAACTTCCCGTTGTTCGCCGAAGCCTTCGACGCCGAAGTGCGCCGGCAACTGCGTGAAGAAGACCTGACGGGGCGCCTGTTGTCCGATGGCACCCTGGCGGTGGAAGAGTTCCACCTGGAACTGGCCCGTGCCCTGCGCAACGCCGGGCCCTGGGGCCAGCACTTTCCCGAGCCGTTGTTTCATGGGGTGTTTCAACTGGTGGAGCAGCGTGTGGTGGGCGAGCGGCACCTCAAGGTAGTGCTCAAGAGTGAGTGCGGCGCAGTGAAGCTCGATGGCATTGCCTTTGGCATCGACCGCGAGGTGTGGCCGAACCCGACCATTCGCTGGGTGGAGTTGGCCTACAAGCTCGACGTCAATGAGTTCCGCGGCCAGGAAACCGTGCAATTGATGATTGCCCACATCGAACCGCGCTGAACCCTGTGCAATCCCCGGTTGTCGACTAGTCTCTAAGCACTGTGTGATTGGTCTTGTGACCTTGTCTGTTTTTTAGCCCGAAGGGGACGGGCCTTTCATCTTCTCGTCACGCGTACCGGTCAGACAGAACCCTGGAGCCAATGCCCACCGGATACGAGAAGAGGTGCCCCATGAGTCTGTTGCTTGAACCCTATACCCTGCGCCAATTGACCCTGCTCAACCGCATTGCCGTATCGCCGATGTGCCAGTACTCCGCCGTCGATGGCCTGGCCAACGACTGGCACCTGGTGCACCTGGGCAGCCGCGCCGTTGGCGGCGCCGGGCTGATTTTCAGCGAAGCTACCGCCGTTACTGCCGATGGCCGCATCACCGCCCAGGACCTGGGCCTGTGGAGCGATGCCCAGATTGAGCCGCTGCGTCGCATCACACGCTTTATCAGCGCCCAGGGCGCGGTGGCGGGCATTCAACTGGCCCACGCCGGGCGCAAGGCCAGCACCCATCGGCCGTGGATCGGCAAGCATGGCAGCGTCAAGCCCGAAGACGGTGGCTGGGTGCCTGTTGGCCCTTCGCCGATAGCCTTCGACCCTCAGCACACCGCCCCCCGGCAGCTCGATGAGGGGCAAATCCAGCAGGTGATCAGCGACTTTGTGGCGGCCGCCAAGCGTGCCCTGACCGCCGGTTTCGAAGTGGTGGAAATCCATGCGGCCCATGGTTATCTGCTGCATCAATTTCTTTCGCCTCTGAGCAATCAGCGCCAGGATCAATATGGCGGTTCCTTTGAAAACCGCATCCGCCTGGTGCTGCAAGTCACCGAAGCGGTGCGTGAGGTGTGGCCGCAAGAGCTGCCGCTGTTTGTGCGCGTCTCGGCCACCGACTGGGTGGAAGACGGCTGGAACCCGGACGAAACCGTGGAACTGGCGCGCCGCCTGAAAGACCTGGGCGTGGACCTGATCGACGTGTCCTCCGGTGGTACCGCCGCCAATGCCGAAATCCCTATCGGCCCCGGCTATCAAACGCGCTTTGCCGAGCGCGTGCGCAAGGAATCCGGTATGGCCACCGGCACGGTCGGGATGATTACCGAACCGGCCCAGGCCGAGCATATTCTGCGCACCTGCCAGGCCGATATCATCTTCCTGGCCCGGGAACTGCTGCGTGATCCGTACTGGCCGCTGCACGCCGATGACGACCTGGGCGGCCGCAAGGCGACCTGGCCGGCGCAGTACCAGCGGGCTACCCACCGCGACCAGCCGATCCATGAGTCGGATTTGCGCAACAAGTAACCCCTCCAGCCGCCGCTGACCCGCCGGGTCAGCGGGCCTCACGTCGCCACTGTGGCCAGGCCAGCAACGTCGCGGCCCGCAACAACCACTCGAATGGCCCATAGGGATGGCGGCGTAGCCAGTGCGCGCTCAACCCCATTTGCAGGATAAAAATCGCAGCCGCCATGGGGAGCAGCAACCAGGGCTCGACCTGATTGACCCAGCCCGCGCCGTAGCCGGTGAATAACAGCCCGAGGACCATGGATTGCATGAGGTAATTGCTCAAGGCCATCTTGCCCAGCGGCGCCAGGCACGCACACAGCCTTGCGCCAGTGGCGGTGTTGAACAGCGCCAGCATCACTAGGCAATAGGCGGCAGTCAGCAGCGGTGCTGTCAGTTGGCCGAGGCCGAAGGCAAAGGTTTCCAGGCCGCCGCCTGGTCTGTAAGCGGCGGTCAGGGCGTAGACCAGCGCACCGAGCAGGCCCAGTGGGGCGGTCGTTAGCAGCAGACGCCGGGTACGGGGTGCCCAGGCCTGTGAAGAGGCCAGCCACTGCTGGCGCCCGGCGGCGTAACCGAACAGGAACATCGCCAGGGCGCTGGGCCCTTGCAATAGCCATAACGCAGGCACCGTGGCCCATACTTCCCGGCTGTGAAATTGCACGGTCTGCAGGGCTCCGGCGGAAAATGCCGCGAGTTTTGCCTGGGCCTCGCCATGGCCAGTGCCGATCCATTGCCCTTCCAGGCCCTGTAAGACACCCAGCACCATCCACAATGAACAAGCGACCACCACCAGACCGATAGCCCACCGCCGGGCGCGGGCCGCTGACAGGTTGCGGGCGGCCAGCAGCACCAGGCCCAACAGGGCATAAGTCGAGAGAATCTCGCCGTAATACAAGAGCGCGCCATGGGCCAGGCCGAGTATCAACAGGGCCAGTTGCCGGCGCAGCATGCGTGGGACGAATGCTGCTTCGGCACGTTCGGCGGCGGCCATTTGCAGGGTGAAGCTGTAGCCAAACAGAAAGGAAAACAGCAGGTAGAACTTGGTCTCGAACAACCACGCCACCAGCAGCCGCACCCCGTGATCGAGCACGCTGGCGTAGGTCGGGTTGCTGGAGGTCGAAGCGTAGTAGGGATCGGCAAAGGCCCAGATATTGACGCTGAGAATGCCGAACAAGGCAAACCCGCGCAGCGCATCGACCTGGACCAAGCGCGCGTTGGCCGTGGCTGGCATGCTCAACGCCCCTGCAGTAGGTGAACCACCAGGCCCCGCAGGACCGTGGTCTGCTGCTCGGGGTGAAAGTCCGGGTCGGCCGCCACCCGGGCGAACATGCCATCGATCAAGGCCGCCAGCCAGTTGGCTGCTTCGGGCACGCTCAGCGCGGTGTGCAATTGCCCGGCCTGGTCAGCCGCCCGTACCAGGGCTTCCAGGCCGTCACGCAAGGTGCGGTCATTGGCCTTCACCAGGCGCGCCACGGCTTCGTCACGATGGCCCAGGGCCGAGATCTCCAGCGCCAGGCCGGCGTAGTGGCGGTCGCAGGCCAATTGGCAGACCTGATCGAGGAAAGCCAATAACTGCGCCATCGGATCAGCCGCCTTGGCCAACGGCGCCATGGCCTGTTGGATCTGTGCACCTTCACGGGCCACCAGCGCCAGCAGCACCTCGTGCTTGCTGGCGAAATAGTGGAACAAATTGCCCGCGCTCATACCGGCCCGGGCACAGATATCAGCGGTGCGCGTGGCGACAAAACCGGCCTCGGCAAAACACTGGGACGCGGCATCCAGCAGGGCCATGCGTTTGCTTTCGCGTTGCTGGGGGTCAGGGGTGCGCATGCCTGTCTCATTCATTAATTGAGTGGTCACTCAATTTATAAGGCGTAAGAATTATCTGCAAGCTTTTTGCTTCGAGATCATTATTTAAGTGAATACTCTAAAAAAATCTCACAAGCGCCAGGATAGTTTCTACGCTTGAAGTAAGACGGCTTCTGGCCCAGGAAGTCAGTCTGTTTACGCGCTGAGGCATTGCACTTCGCGGATAGGGTTATGGGCATCGGGAGTTGTTGTTTATCACACGGAGAAACAGTCCATGGTCAAGTCCATTGGTGTCGCAGGGGTTCTGGTGCTTTTTTTCAGCCGCAAGTTGTCGTTGCATGGCCGCCGGTTGAGCTCGGACGAGGCGCAGTTGCTAGAGCAGTACCGTGCCTTGACCGAAAACGATCAAATTGCAATGCGTTATTTGATTGGTGCGATGAGGAGTATTTCGCGTTTTTGAACCGGGTGGGGGCGTTCCCACGCCGCAATGAGCGTGGGAACGTTGGGCATCAGCTGTACTTGCGCTTGTCCGGTGCGGGCGGGAAGTACTGGTACAACCAGGTTTCACTCAAGGTCCGGTCATTGGTGCGGATGAACAGGCGCATCTCCACCGGCGCAACGCTGTCGCTGGTCGGGTACCAGTCGAAGAGAATGCGGTAGCCCTTGATGTCGTCGAGCACCAGCACGCTGAAGTCTTTCACTTCGCCATGGGAGCAGGTGACCACAGGCTCGATCCCGGTGCCTGCGGGCAGGCGGTCGAGGCCACCGCCCTTGAAGTCCACGGCAAAACGGCGGGCCCAGACCGGTGGGTAATGCTCACCCGGCGCCCAGCCTTCGGTGAAGCCGCCCATGCCGGAGCGGGTAGCGTTGACTTGTGCCAACGGTGTGCTGACCGGGGGCAGGGCGCTCCAGTAGAGCTTGTAGCCAAAGGTCAGGGAGTCGCCGGCGGCCACCGGTTTTTTCGGGGTCCAGAAGGCGACGATGTTGTCCATGGTCTCGCCGGTCGTAGGAATTTCCAGCAGATCGACAGAGCCTTCGCCCCACGCGGTGGTCGGCTCCACCCACAGGCTTGGGCGCTTGCTGTACCAGTCGACGGTGTCCTGGTAACTGGCGAACTCATGGTCGGTCTGCACCAGGCCGAAACCTTTCGGGTCTTTATCGGCGAAGGCATTGAACTGCAGAGTGGCCGGGTTGTTCAGCGGGCGGCAGATCCACTCGCCGTTGCCGCGCCACATCGCCAGGCGATCGGAGTCGTGGATCTGCGGGTGGATGGTGTCGCACATGCGCCGCTCATGGGTGCCGCAACTGAACATGCTGGTCATCGGCGCGATGCCCATTTGCTGGATTGCCGTGCGCGCATTGATATGGGCGTCGATGGCCATCACCACCTGGGTGGCCTGGCAGTCGATATCAAAACGATAGGCACCGGTGGCGCTCGGGGAGTCGAGCAGGGCGTAGACCACGAAACGGGTGCTGTCCTTGTCCGGCGTCTCGAACCAGAACTGGGTGAAATCGGGGAACTCTTCGCGTTTATTGGCGTAGGTGTCGATGGCCAGGCCGCGTGCCGAAAGACCGTACTGGCCGGTGTTATCCACCGCACGGAAATAGCTGGCGCCAAGGAAAGACACCACGTCGTGGCGGTCCAGTTCCGGGGCCTTGAACAGCTTGAAGCCGGAAAAACCCAAGTCGCCTTTGAGCTGCTTGGTATCGACCGTGGTTTTTTCATAATTGAACAGCGACGGACGGAAATGCACCTCCCGCGCCTGGCGGGTCTTGGGGTCGACACTGTGCATGCGCACCGGGGTCTTGAAACCCATGCCGACGTGGAAAAACTGCACGTCCAGCTGGCCTTTGAGGTCTTTCCACAGCGAATGATTACCGTCGTAGCCGATGGCATTGAAATTCTGCGGGGTCATGGTCGCCAGGGTCGGCGGCAGCACCTGGCGGGTGTTCTGATACTGCTTACCAGCCAGTTGCTTGGCCTGCAGCTTGAGCCAGTCGAAGTCGAACGCCTTGGCGTCGCCATCGGCTGCACGATTCCCGGCCCAGGCCTGGGCGGCCAGCAGACCACTGGCTGACAGCCCGGTGTAGGCCGCGATGGCCATGGACGCTTTGAGCAAATTCCTGCGGTGCATAAATACAACCTGTGGTGAGCAATCCCGTGCCGTTCCTGGCGCGTGCTGGATCAGAAATTACGGTTCGGACATGCCTTCGGCCAAACGCAACGGACATTAAACAGATGCTGAATAGCTTAAGGGGTTCGGTGGGGAAGGAAAATTGATTGATAGCGGGATGATGGCGTTGCATATGAAACAAGACGTGTCAGCCGGGGGGATCCTGTAGGGGGCGGCTTGCCTGCGATGGTTTTGGGTCGGTGTACATATCCATTGCTGCGGTCACGGCGGCTATTGGTTCCGCCCAACGGCGGGTCACTTTTGGAAAAGAGCCCCAAAAGTAACCAAAAGGGCTCTTGCCCCACCACTCGGCACCTCGCCTAGGCTCGGTGTGCCCGCAGTCAGGCATTGCTCCGTGGGCCCGCCGCGATCGGCCATCCATGGCCGTGTCGCGGCTACCCCGGCATCCATGCCGGGGTGCCCACTGCGCAATACCTGCCTGCGGCCATCGTGGTTTAACGGGGCGCCTAAGATCAAGATCAAAAGCAGAGCAACAGCAAAGCCAGAGCGCGAAGCTGCATTCCCCCTGTGGGAGCTGGCTTGCCTGCGATGACGGAGTCTCAGCCAATACATTTATCGACTGATACACCGCCATCGCAGCGATGCGGCGACCCGACAAGCCAGCTCCCACAGGTACACGCGCACGCCTCGACGATCAGGTCGGCTGTCAGGCCGCCTCGCTTTGCTTGTGATTTTGATCTGAGGCGCCCCGTTAAACCACGCTGGCCGTCATCCGATATTGATTTGGGGGGTAAACCGGCAGGACGCCGGTTTAGCCGCGCTGGGCCATGGATGGCCCATCGCGGCGGCCCCCCAAATTAATGTCGGATGACGGGCACACCGAGCCTGGGCGAGGTGCCGAGTGGTGGGGCAAGAGCCCTTTTGGTTACTTTTGGCTGGGCCGGCACTCCGGGCTCTTTTCCAAAAGTGACCCGCTGTAAGAGCGGAACCAATAGCCGCCGTGACCGCAGCAATGGATATGTACACCGACCCAAAACCATCGCAGTTGAGTTACATCTGGAAGCACTCTATATCCAGGATTATTGGCACTTAGTTTTACGCTGAAGGCCTATCAACCCTATGAACCCAAGTCTCTGGAGGCTATGAATGAATACCCGTGGATTGCTTGATCAGTTGCTCAAGTCCGGCCAGGACATGCTGCAAAACAAAGCTGGCGGTCAACGCAAAGGCGATGACAAAGGTGCCTTGGGCGGCCTGCTCGGCGGTGGCGGGCTCGGCAGCCTGCTCGGTGGCGCAGGTGGCGGGGCATTGGCCGCCGGGGCCATGGCCCTGCTATTGGGCAACAAAAAGGCCCGCAACTTTGGCGGTAAAGCCCTCACCTATGGTGGTCTTGCCGCATTAGGCGTGATTGCCTACAAGGCCTACGGCAACTGGCAGGCACAACAGGCCGGCGCGCCAAAAGGCGAACCGCAGACCCTCGACCGCCTGCCGCCGGCCCAGGTCGAACTGCATAGCCAGGCCATCCTCAAGGCCCTGGTGGCCGCCGCCAAGGCCGACGGCCATGTGGACGAGCGCGAGCGTGCGTTGATCGAAGGCGAATTCGTCAAGCTGGACAATGACCAGGAACTGCAACGCTGGCTGCATGCCGAACTCAACAAACCCCTGGATCCCACCGATGTCGCCCGCGCTGCCAGCACCCCGGAGATGGCCGCCGAAATGTACATCGCCAGCGTCATGCTGGTGGACGAGGAGAACTTCATGGAGAAGTCCTACCTCGACGAATTGGCCCGCCAACTCAAGCTGGAGCCGGGCCTCAAGATCGAACTGGAAAAACAGGTACGCCAAGCCACGCTCTGACCCGCCCCGTACAGAAAACTACCCCGTCACCGTCCAGGTTGCGGGGTGTTTTTATATTTCGTGAGACTTGGCCCACAACCCATTGATAAATGATGGCACGGCCTCAGCTATACTCCCCGGCATTTGATCGGCCTTCGAGGAATTACTGTGAAGAACTGGACCTTGCGCCAACGCATCTTGGCGAGCTTTGCGGTGATTATCGCCATTATGCTGCTGATGGTTGTGGTCTCGTATTCACGGTTGCTGAAGATCGAAGCGAGCGAAAATGTGGTACGCGACGACGCCGTACCGGGGGTGTTTTTCAGCTCGATGATCCGTAGCGCCTGGGTCGACAGCTACCTGCAGACCCAGGAGTTGATCGGGTTGCGCGAGCACCAGGGCATTTCCGACGAGGATAGGCAGGATTACAAGACGTTCGAGGCGCAGCTGGAGCAGCATATGGCCAGTTACGCCAAGACGGTCAATATCGGCCAGGATCGTACTGAGTTCGACACCTTTGAAGCCCTGCACCAGAAGTACAACCAAGTACTTGCCCAGGTCCTGGAGCTGCATGCGGCCAACAAGGAAGCCGAAGCGGTCAAGATGTTCGACGAGCGACTGACCCCGGCCTGGATCGCCGGGCGCTTGAAGCTCAATGACATCATCAACGAGAACAAAGCAGTCGCGGACAACGCCACCGCGGCCATTGATGATGCCGTGGCTGCAGCGAAAATCGGTATGGGCGTGTCGCTGCTCCTGGCGATCCTCGCCGCCGGCCTGTGCGGGCTGCTGCTGATGCGCGCGATCATGGCGCCGATGAACCGCATCGTCGATATCCTCGAAACCATGCGCACCGGCGATCTGAGCAAACGCCTGAACCTGGACCGCAAGGACGAGTTCGGTGCCGTGGAAACCGGCTTCAATGACATGATGACCGAGCTGACCGCTCTGGTATCCCAGGCCCAGCGTTCGTCGGTGCAGGTCACCACCTCGGTGACCGAGATTGCGGCCACCTCCAAGCAGCAACAGGCCACGGCTACCGAAACGGCCGCCACTACCACCGAAATCGGCGCCACCTCGCGGGAAATTGCCGCCACGTCCAAGGACCTGGTGCGCACCATGACCGAAGTGTCTACCGCCGCCGACCAGGCCTCGGTGGCCGCCGGTTCCGGCCAGCAAGGCCTGGCCCGAATGGAAGAAACCATGCACTCGGTGATGGGGGCCGCCGATCTGGTCAACGCCAAGCTGGCGATCCTCAACGAGAAGGCGGGCAACATCAACCAGGTGGTCGTGACCATCGTCAAGGTGGCCGACCAGACCAACCTGCTGTCCCTCAACGCTGCCATCGAGGCCGAAAAGGCCGGTGAATACGGGCGCGGCTTTGCCGTGGTCGCCACCGAAGTACGGCGTCTGGCCGACCAGACCGCCGTGGCCACCTACGATATCGAGCAGATGGTGCGCGAGATCCAATCGGCGGTATCGGCCGGCGTGATGGGCATGGACAAGTTCTCCGAAGAGGTCCGTCGCGGGATGTTCGAGGTGCAGCAGGTCGGCGAGCAACTGTCGCAGATCATCCATCAGGTCCAGGCCCTGGCGCCGCGGGTGCTGATGGTCAACGAGGGCATGCAGGCCCAGGCCACGGGGGCCGAGCAGATCAACCATGCCTTGGTGCAATTGGGCGATGCCAGCAGCCAGACCGTGGAGTCCCTGCGCCAGGCCAGTTTTGCCATTGATGAACTGAGCCAGGTTGCGGTGGGTCTGCGCAGCGGCGTGTCGCGTTTTAAAGTCTGATGAGCGATCCAGCGGCGAAACGCGGCGCGATGACAGCAGCCAAAAAAGCCTTGTTCCTGGTGTTTCATATCGGCAGCGAGCGCTACGCCCTCAAGGCCACGGAAGTGGCCGAGGTGCTGCCGCGCCTGCCACTCAAGCCGATTGCCCATGCGCCGGTGTGGGTCGCCGGGATCTTTGCCCATCGCGGCAACATGGTGCCGGTGATCGACCTCAGCGCCCTGACCTTTGGTACATCGGCCCAGGCCCGCACCAGTACGCGTCTGGTATTGGTCAACTATCGGCCAGAAACCTGGCTGGAGCCGCGCTGGCTGGGGCTGATCCTCGAACAGGCCACTGACACCCTGCGCTGCGACCCGGCGGACTTCCAGCCCTACGGCCTGGACAATCGCCAGGCGCCCTACCTGGGGCCGGTGCGCGAAGACGAGCGGGGGCTGATGCAGTGGATCGGCGTCGCCGACCTGCTGACCCCCGAGGTCTGCGCTTTGCTGTTTGCCCCCGACCTGACCGTTGGGGAGGCGTGATGAGCAATGATCAACGCTTCTTCGACTTCCTCAAGGAACGCATCGGCCTGGATGTCGCCTCGGTGGGCGAAGCCATCATCGAGCGCGCCGTGCGCCAGCGCAGCCAGGCGTTGCAGGGGCTGAGTGCCGATCAGTACTGGCAACGCCTGCAAACCAGCAGCGAGGAACAGCAGGCGCTGATCGAAGCGGTGATCGTCCCCGAAACCTGGTTTTTCCGTTATCCCGAATCCTTTGCCACCCTGGCGCGGCTGGCGGTGACACGGCTGGGCGAAATCAAGCATATGCGCGCCTTGCGCATTCTCAGCCTGCCGTGTTCCACCGGCGAGGAACCCTATTCCATCGCCATGGCCCTGCTCGATGCGGGCCTTTCGCCCCACCAGTTCAAGGTGCAAGGCATGGACGTCAGCCCATTGTCGGTGGAGCGCGCGCGGCGCGGGGTGTATGGCAAGAACTCCTTCCGTGGCCAGGACCTCGAGTTTCGTGAGCGGCATTTCAGCGCCGAGAGCGACGGCTATCGCGTCGCCGACCGGGTGCGTGAGCAAGTGCGCCTGCAAGTGGGCAACCTGCTGGACCCGCAGTTGCTGGCCAATGAGCCGACTTATGACTTTGTGTTCTGCCGCAACCTGCTGATCTACTTCGACCAGCCGACCCAGAAGCAGGTCTTTGAAGTGCTCAAGGGCCTGACCCATGTCGACGGCGTGCTGTTTATCGGCCCGGCCGAAGGCAGCCTGTTGGGGCGCCTGGGCATGCGCTCGATTGGTGTGCCGCAGTCGTTTGCCTTCAGTCGCCACGCCGAAGCCGCGCCGCCTGAGCCGGTCTTCACCACCATACCGGCGCCGCTGCCGCAACGCAGCGCAGCGCCGATTGCGAGTAAACCGCGAGCCTTCAGTGCATTCGCAGCGCCGGTGGCGCCGATCAAGCCTGCGCCAGTGCATTCGGATGCTGCCGATCTGCTCGGGCAGATCGCAACCCTGGCCAATGAAGGCAAGAGCCTTGAGGCCCGTGCTGCCTGTGAGCTGTACCTGCAAACTCATCCGCCGGCGGCCCAGGTGTTTTACTGGCTGGGCCTGCTCAGCGATGTGGCGGGTAGCGCCCTGGAAGCCCAGGGGTATTATCGAAAAGCCTTGTACCTGGAACCCCAGCATCCGCAGGCCTTGATGCACCTGGCCGCACTGCTGGAATCCCAGGGCGATACGGCGGGGGCGCGGCGCTTGCAAGCCCGTGCTGCCCGTAGCGAGCGAGCCGCTGACAGTGAGCGTAAACGATGAGTAGCTCCGCATCCCCGGACACCGGCCTGAACCTGACGGTCGCCGATACCCAGGCCATTGACGATTGCTGGAACCGCATCGGGATCCACGGCGATAAATCCTGCCCGTTGCTGGCCGAGCATATCCACTGCCGCAATTGTGCGGTGTATTCGGCAGCGGCCACTCGCCTGCTGGATCGCTATGCATTGCAGCAAGAGGATCGTCACCCTGGCGCTGCGACACAGGCGGACGACGAGGTGGCCACCCGGTCCTTGCTGATGTTCCGCCTGGGCGAGGAATGGCTGGGCATCGCCACTCGCTGCCTGGTGGAAGTGGCGCCCCTGCAGCCGATCCATTCCTTGCCCCACCAGCGCTCGCGGGCCTTGCTCGGGGTCGCCAATGTGCGCGGTGCTCTGGTGGCCTGCCTGTCCCTGGTGGAGCTGCTCGGGCTCGACAGCAGCGGCGGCGCCAGTGGCGGGCGGATCATGCCGCGCATGCTGATCATCGCCGCGCAGGATGGCCCGGTAGTGGTGCCGGTGGATGAAGTGGATGGCATCCATGCCATTGAGGAGCGCACCCTGAAAGCCGCGTCTGCCTCCGGCACCCAGGCCAGTGCGCGCTACACCCAGGGTGTGTTGCCGTTCAAGGGCCGCAGCCTGCGCTGGCTGGACGAGACGCAACTGCTGTCTGCCGTGACCCGGAGCCTGTCATGACCCCCGACCAGATGCGCGACGCCTCGCTGCTGGAGCTGTTCAGCCTGGAAGCCGATGCCCAGACCCAGGTCCTGAGTGCCGGCCTGCTGGCCCTGGAACGCAACCCGACCCAGGCCGACCAACTTGAGGCGTGCATGCGTGCGGCGCATTCGCTCAAAGGCGCGGCGCGGATTGTCGGGGTCGATGCCGGCGTCAGCGTGGCTCACGTGATGGAAGACTGCCTGGTCAGCGCCCAGGAAAGCCGGCTGTTTCTGCAACCCGAACATATCGACGCGTTGTTGCAGGGCACCGACCTGCTGATGCGCATCGCCACACCGGGCAACACCGTGGGCCCGGCCGATATCCAGGCGTATGTGGCGCTGATGGAACGCTTGCTGGACCCGTCGCAACCCATGGCCAAGGTGGTTGCACCGCCGCCGCCGCCGCCCGTGGCTGCGCCGCTCGCGCAGCCGCTGCCGTCCCTTGAAGAATCGCTGCTATTGCCCCCGGAGCCGGAGGTCGCGCCGCCGGTCAGCAGTGATGCGCCGCGCCACAACAAACGTATGACCGAAGGTGGCGAGCGGGTGTTGCGGGTCACCGCCGAGCGCTTGAACAGCCTGTTGGACCTGTCCAGCAAATCCCTGGTGGAAACCCAGCGGCTCAAGCCTTACCTGTCCAGCCTGCAACGCCTCAAGCGCATCCAAAGCAATAGCGCCCGGGCCCTGGACAACCTGGATGGCCAGCTCAAGACCGTCGACCTGAGCCTTGAAGCCCAGGAAGCCCTGGCCGATGCCCGCCGCCTGTTGAGCGAAGCGCAGTTGCTGCTGGCGGAAAAGTCCGCCGAACTGGATGAGTTCGGCTGGCAGGCCGGGCAGCGCGCCCAGGTGTTGTATGACACCGCGCTGGCGTGCCGCATGCGCCCGTTTGCCGATGTGCTGGCGGGACAGGCGCGCATGGTGCGCGACCTGGGCCGCAGCCTGGGCAAGCAGGTGCGCCTGGAAATCGAAGGCGAGAAGACTCAGGTTGACCGTGATGTCCTGGAAAAACTCGAAGCGCCGCTGACCCATTTGTTGCGCAATGCCGTCGATCACGGCATTGAGATGCCCGAGCAGCGCCTGCTGGCGGGCAAGCCGGCCGAAGGCCTGATCCGCCTGCGTGCCTCGCACCAGGCTGGCCTGTTGGTACTGGAATTGAGTGATGACGGTAACGGCGTGGACCTTGCGCGCCTGCGCGACAGTATTGTCGAGCGCAATCTGTCGCCACTGGAAACCGCCTTGCGCCTGAGCGAAGAGGAATTGCTGACCTTCCTGTTCCTGCCGGGCTTCAGCCTGCGCGACAAGGTGACCGAAGTCTCCGGGCGCGGTGTCGGCCTGGATGCGGTGCAACACATGGTCCGCCAACTGCGCGGTGCGGTGGTACTGGAGCAGACGGCAGGGCAGGGCAGCCGCTTCCATCTGGAAGTGCCGCTGACCTTGTCGGTGGTGCGCAGCCTGGTGGTGGAGGTTGGCGAAGAAGCCTACGCCTTCCCCCTGGCCCATATCGAGCGTATGTGCGACCTGGAACCCGACGAAATCGTGCAACTGGAAGGCCGCCAGCATTTCTGGCACGAAGGCCGGCATGTCGGCCTGGTCGCGGCCAGCCAGTTGTTGCAGCGCCCGCCCGGGCAGACCAGCCAGGATACCCTCAAGGTCGTGGTAATCCGCGAGCGCGATGCGGTGTACGGGATTGCCGTAGAGCGGTTTATCGGCGAGCGCACCCTGGTGGTGCTGCCGCTGGACGATCGCCTGGGCAAGGTGCAGGACATTTCTGCCGGTGCGCTGCTGGATGACGGCTCGGTGGTGTTGATCGTCGATGTCGAAGACATGCTGCGCTCGGTGGACAAGCTGCTCAACACCGGCCGCCTGGAACGCATTGCCCGCCGCGCGCAGCAAACCGTCGAGGCCACGCGCAAGCGCATCCTGGTGGTGGATGACTCGCTTACCGTGCGTGAACTGCAGCGCAAGCTATTACTTAATCGTGGATATGAGGTGGCGGTCGCCGTCGATGGCATGGATGGCTGGAATGCTCTGCGTTCCGAAGACTTCGACCTGCTGATTACTGACATTGATATGCCACGCATGGACGGTATCGAATTGGTCACACTTTTACGCCGTGACACTCGCCTGCAGTCGCTGCCGGTGATGGTGGTGTCCTACAAGGATCGTGAAGAAGACCGGCGGCGCGGCCTGGATGCCGGCGCCGACTATTACCTGGCCAAGGCCAGTTTCCATGATGACGCCCTGCTCGATGCGGTGGTGGAACTGATTGGAGGCGCCCGGGCATGAAGATCGCCATCGTCAATGACATGCCCCTGGCGGTCGAGGCCTTGCGCCGGGCCTTGAGCTTCGAACCGGCCCATCAAGTAGTGTGGGTTGCCACCAATGGCCTGGAAGCGGTGCAGCGCTGTGCCGAGCTGACCCCGGACCTGATCCTGATGGACCTGATCATGCCGGTGATGGATGGCGTCGAGGCCACCCGGCAGATCATGGCCGAGACGCCATGCGCTATCGTTATCGTTACGGTGGATCGCCAGCAGAATGTCAGCCGCGTGTTTGAAGCCATGGGCCATGGTGCCCTGGATGTGGTGGACACCCCGGCATTGGGGGTTGGCGATGCCAAGGAGGCGGCCGCGCCCCTGTTGCGCAAGATCCTCAATATTGGCTGGCTGATCGGCCAGCGGGGCAGCCGGGTGCGGGCCGAACCTGTGCATCCGCGGGGGACGGGCAAGCGCCAGAGCCTGGTCGCGATCGGCTCTTCGGCGGGCGGCCCGGCGGCGCTGGAAACCCTGCTCAAGGGCTTGCCTCGGAACTTTGCGGCAGCCATTGTGCTGGTGCAGCATGTGGACCAGGTGTTCGCCGCCGGCATGGCCGAGTGGCTGAGCAGCGCCTCGGGCCTGCCGGTGCGCCTGGCACGCGAAGGTGAGCCACCGCAAAGCGGCGTGGTATTGCTGGCCGGCACCAATCATCATATCCGGCTGCTGAAAAACGGCACGTTGGCCTACACGGCGGAACCCGTGAACGAGATTTATCGGCCGTCCATCGACGTGTTTTTCGAGAGCGTCGCCAGCCATTGGAACGGCGATGCCGTCGGCGTATTACTGACCGGCATGGGACGTGACGGAGCCCAGGGACTCAAATTGATGCGTCAGCAGGGCTATCTGACCATCGCTCAGGATCAGCAGAGCTGTGCGGTTTACGGCATGCCCAAAGCGGCGGCGGCGATTGATGCCGCTGTTGAGATTCGCCCGTTGGACAGAATTGCGCCACGATTGCTGGAGGTATTCGCAAAATGACCGATATAACTCGCTGTCCTGGCCTGCACGTAGTAATTCAGGTGACCGCAAATGAATGATTTACAGCTCGACGACTTCAAGACCGACGAAAACGCCGCCATGGTGTTGCTGGTGGACGACCAGGCGATGATCGGCGAAGCCGTGCGACGCGGTCTGGCCCATGAGGAGAATATCGACTTCCACTTCTGTGCCGACCCCCACCAGGCCATCTCCCAGGCGATCCGCATCAAGCCGACGGTGATTCTCCAGGACCTGGTCATGCCCGGGCTGGACGGCCTGACCCTGGTGCGCGAATACCGCAACCACCCGGCGACGCAGAACATCCCGATCATCGTGCTCTCGACCAAGGAAGACCCGCTGATCAAGAGCGCCGCGTTTGCCGCCGGGGCCAATGATTACCTGGTGAAACTGCCGGACAACATCGAACTGGTGGCGCGTATCCGCTACCACTCGCGCTCCTACATGACCCTGTTGCAGCGGGATGCGGCCTACCGTGCATTGCGGGTCAGCCAGCAACAACTGCTGGACACCAACCTGGTGCTGCAGCGGTTGATGAACTCCGACGGTTTGACCGGGCTGTCCAACCGCCGGCATTTCGACGAATACCTGGAGCTGGAATGGCGACGCGCCATGCGGGACCAGACCCAGTTGTCGTTGTTGATGATCGACGTGGACTTCTTCAAGACCTACAACGACAGCTTTGGCCACCTGGAAGGAGACGAGGCGCTGCGTAAGGTGGCGGCGAGCATCCGTGACGCCAGCAGCCGTCCTTCGGACCTGCCGGCGCGCTACGGGGGCGAGGAGTTTGCCCTGGTGTTGCCGAACACCTCGCCGGGCGGTGCGCGGTTGGTGGCGGAGAAACTGCGCCAGGCTGTTGCCGCGTTGAAAATCCCGCATATTGCACCCTCTGAAGGGGCGAGCCTGACCATCAGCATTGGCCTGGCGACCATGACGCCGCTGCTGGGGACTGATTGCCGGCAATTGATCTCGGCGGCGGACAAGGGGTTGTATCTGGCCAAGCATAATGGGCGCAACCAGGTGGGGATCGAATAGCCTGCAGGACACCGCCAACCCAATGTGGGAGCCCGCTCCCAACTTTGATCGTTATCGGCCTGTAGATATCACACAAACCCGGCCTTTTCGGCCAAGCGGACTGCCGTTTCCAGCCTTTTGCCGTTATACTCGCCGGCTTTCAAAAGTTCGCCAACGAGTGCTGCCCGCCATGGAAATCAACCCGATCCTGAACACCATCAAGGACCTGTCCGAGCGCTCCGAAACTATTCGGGGGTATCTTTGACTACGATCAAAAGCATGAGCGTCTGACCGAAGTCAATCGCGAGCTTGAAGATCCGGCTGTCTGGAACAAACCTGAATACGCCCAGGAACTGGGCCGCGAGCGCGCTGCGCTGGCGCAGATCGTCGACACCCTCGACGAGTTGAACACCGGTCTGGGCGATTGCCGCGACCTGCTGGACATGGCCGTCGAAGAAAACGACGAAGGCGCAGTGGGCGATGTCGTCGCCGAGCTGGCCCGTCTCGAGGACAACCTCGCCAAGCTTGAATTCCGCCGCATGTTCAGCCACGAAATGGACCCGAACAACGCCTACCTGGATATCCAGGCCGGTTCCGGTGGCACCGAAGCCCAGGACTGGGCCAACATCCTGCTGCGCATGTACCTGCGCTGGGCTGACAAACGCGGTTTCGAAGCGACCATCATGGAGCTGTCCGCCGGTGAAGTCGCCGGTATCAAGGGCGCGACCGTGCATATCAAGGGTGAATACGCCTTTGGCTGGCTGCGGACCGAGATCGGCGTACACCGTCTGGTGCGCAAGAGTCCGTTCGACTCCGGCAACCGTCGCCACACTTCGTTCTCCGCCGTTTTCGTCTCCCCAGAGATCGACGACAAGGTGGAAATCGAGATCAACCCGGCCGACCTGCGGATCGACACCTACCGTTCCTCCGGTGCCGGTGGTCAGCACGTAAACACCACTGACTCGGCCGTACGTATCACCCACGTTCCGACCAATACCGTGGTCAGCTGCCAGAACGAACGTTCCCAGCACGCCAACAAGGACACCGCCATGAAAATGCTGCGGGCCAAGTTGTACGAGCAGGAAATGCAGAAGCGCAACGCCGCTTCCCAGGCGCTGGAAGACACCAAGTCGGATATCGGCTGGGGTCACCAGATCCGTTCGTATGTGCTTGATGCTTCGCGGATCAAGGATCTGCGCACTAACATCGAACGCAGCGACTGCGACAAGGTACTCGACGGCGATATCGACGAATACCTGGAAGCGAGCCTGAAGTCCGGCCTGTAACACCCTCTGTGGGAGCGGGCTTGCCCGCGATCCCCAGGCCGAAGGCCTGGGGGCAACGAACCTGTGATGGAAAATTTAAAGACATGAGCGACCAACAACTCGACCAGGCCCTGCAACAGGAAGAAAACTCCCTGATCGCCCTGCGCAAGGAAAAGCTTGCTGCCGAGCGCGCCAAGGGCAATGCCTTCCCCAATGACTTCCGCCGCGAAAACTACTGCGATGCCTTGCAGAAGCAGTACGCGGACAAGACCAAGGAAGAGCTGGCTGAAGCGGCGATCCCGGTCAAGGTGGCAGGTCGCATCATGCTCAACCGTGGCTCGTTCATGGTGATCCAGGACATGACCGGGCGCATCCAGGTCTACGTCAACCGCAAGACCCTCCCGGAAGAAACCCTGGCCTCGGTGAAAACCTGGGACATGGGCGACATCATTGCCGCCGAAGGCACCCTGGCCCGTTCCGGCAAGGGCGACCTGTACGTCGAAATGACCAACGTGCGCCTGCTGACCAAGTCGCTGCGCCCGCTGCCGGACAAGCACCACGGCCTGACCGACACCGAGCAGCGCTATCGCCAGCGCTACGTTGACCTGATCGTCAACGAAGAAGTGCGCCAGACCTTCCGCGTGCGTTCGCAAGTAATCGCGCACATCCGCAGCTTCCTGATGGCGCGTGACTTCCTCGAAGTCGAGACGCCGATGCTGCAGACCATCCCGGGCGGCGCCGCAGCCAAGCCGTTCGAAACCCACCACAATGCCCTGGACCTGGAAATGTTCCTGCGTATCGCGCCGGAGCTGTACCTCAAGCGCCTGGTGGTGGGTGGTTTTGAGAAGGTGTTCGAGATCAACCGCAACTTCCGTAACGAAGGTGTCTCGACCCGTCACAACCCGGAATTCACCATGTTGGAGTTCTACCAGGCCTACGCCGACTACGAAGACAACATGGACCTGACCGAAGAACTGTTCCGCGAGCTGGCGCAACTGGTCCTGGGCAGCACCGACGTGCCTTACGGCGACAAGGTGTTCCATTTCGGCGAGCCGTTCGTGCGCCTGTCGGTGTTCGACTCGATCCTCAAGTACAACCCTGAGCTGACCGCTGACGACCTGAACGACATCGACAAGGCTCGCGCCATCGCCAAGAAAGCCGGGGCCAAGGTCCTGGGCTTCGAAGGCCTGGGCAAGCTGCAGGTGATGATTTTCGAAGAGCTGGTGGAGCACAAGCTGGAGCAGCCGCACTTCATCACCCAGTACCCGTTCGAAGTGTCGCCGCTGGCCCGTCGCAACGACGACAACCCGAACGTCACCGACCGTTTCGAGCTGTTTATCGGTGGTCGCGAAATCGCCAACGCCTACTCCGAGCTTAACGACGCGGAAGACCAGGCCGAGCGTTTCATGGCCCAGGTGGCCGACAAGGACGCCGGTGACGACGAAGCCATGCACTACGACGCCGACTTCGTGCGCGCGCTGGAGTACGGCATGCCGCCAACGGCTGGTGAAGGGATCGGTATCGACCGTCTGGTGATGTTGCTCACCAACTCACCGTCGATCCGCGATGTCATCTTGTTCCCGCATATGCGGCCGCAAGCGTAACCGCAGTAAATCATCAAGCCGCCTTTTATAAGGCGGCTTTTTTGTGGGGCCTGAACTAACGTCAAGCAAACGGCGCCAGGCTTCTGTTGATAGGAGAGGACGATCTTTCGTGAAGCGCGTAATGGCTCAAGAAGGCGCCGCTGGCATTGCTGCCGCCGTGGCTGAAAGTGTTCAGTACCAAGGGCGCAAGGCCAGTCGCCAGGGCAGCGAGCAGCGTCGGCAAGACATCCTCGATGCAGCGATGCGCATTGTCGTGCGCGACGGCGTGCGCGCCGTGCGCCATCGGGCGGTAGCGGCGGAGGCGGGTGTGCCATTGTCGGCCACCACCTACTACTTCAAGGATATCGACGACCTGCTTACCGACACCTTTGCCCAGTACGTGGAGCGCAGTGCGGCGTTCATGGGCAAGTTGTGGGTGCGCAATGAGGGCTTGCTGCGCGAGATGGTGGCTTATGGTGATGGCAGCGCCGAGTCGCGCTCGCAACTGGCCGACGATATTGCGCGGCTGACCGCCGATTACGTCCTGCGCCAACTGCTTAACCGTCGCGAGTACCTGATGGCCGAGCAGGCGTTTCGCCAGGAGGCCTTGTTGAACCCGCGCCTGGCCGACCTGGTGCGCTCCCATCAGCAGATTCTGTTGCAGGGCACTTGCCAGTTTTTCCAGGTATTGGGCTCCCGCGAACCCCAGCAAGATGCCAAAGTGTTGACGGCGATTATCAGTCGGATGGAATATCAGGGCCTGCTGTTCGAGCCCGAGGCCCTGACTGGCGAAGAAATGCTCGAGATTCTCAAGCGTTACATGCACCTGGTACTGGCCTCGGTCTAGTCGTGTGGGAGCCGGGCCACCCAAAACAGCTGTGGAGTGATGGATGAAAACCTGGCGTGTGGCTGTGACCGCAATGGTGTTGCTGCTCCTGAGCGGCTGCCTGGTGACCTTCAAGGAGCCCCTTCCGGCCAGCGAGGCCGCACCTGACGCGCTGCTGGGCAAGTGGGCCAGCAGGAACGCCTGGGGCGAACCGCTCGACCTGCAGATCAGCCGCGCTGGACAGCATCGCTACAAGGCGGTGAGCACTTCGCAAACCAACCCGGTCAAGCGCGACGAATATTTGTTCAGCGTGTCCCGCCACGGCAACCGCTGGTACCTGTCGGCACCGCTGCCGGACAAGCTGGGTGGGCATTTTATCCTCGCCGGCTTTGAATTGAATAATGCCCGCGAATTGGTGGTCTACAACCTCGACCCCGAGGCAATCAACCAGGCCATCGCGCAGAAAATCCTGATTGGCAGCCACGTGGATACCGTCGAAGGTGACGGCATATTGATCGACAGCCCCATGAGCCAGATCCTGGCTTACCTGGATGATCCGGCCAACGCCGACGTGTTTGTCGAAGCCGTACGCTATAAACATGTGGGCAAATAACGTTTAAAGAGGGAGCACCGGGTGGACGATTACCAGCAGACGATACGCACCTTGTCCGATCGCATTGTGCTGGCGCAGACACCGATTCGCGTCCTCGACGCCGTGAAGTGGGACGACAACATTCGCAAGGGCTTCCTCCAGGGCAAGGGCAAGCACATGCCGGCCGTGGATCGCGACTATTACCTGAACCGGCCACTGTCGTTCGATTCCAGCAAGGTGAAGCTGGAGTTCCAGAACATCGAGCGCGATATCACCCGCCAATTGGGCCAGTTCAACCCGGTCGGGCAGATCATGCGGCGCATGTGCAAGGAGTACCGCATGGTGGTGCGCATGCTCGAAGCCCGTGGCACCGAGGATTTCGGCCTGATTTCCCAGGAGCTTTACGGCGCCGCCTCCGATGCGTTCCATGCCGGCGACCCGACCCTGGCCGACCTGGGCCTGATGCTTTCCGACTACCTGAATAACATCGACGGTCGTGGCGACCTCAAGGACGAAGCCAAGACCCTGACCGCCAAGGACGCTGTGGGCCTGCTGCAAAGCCGCCTGAACAAAGTGTTTGGCGAAGCCGAAGAAACCATTCGCGTGTTTGAGTCCGACGGCATCGTTGCCGACGCGGCGGCGGGCGCCGACTACATCAAGATCCGCGCCGATGCGATGTTCAACGAGCGGGATGTGCGGGCCCTGGAAGTGCACGAAGGGCTGGTCCATGTGGGCACCACCCTCAATGGCCAGAACCAGCCGATCTGCACCTTCCTGTCCAAGGGCCCACCGTCGTCGACCGTGACCCAGGAAGGCCTGGCAATCTTGATGGAGATCATCACCTTTGCCTCTTACCCCAGCCGCCTGCGCAAGCTGACCAACCGCACCCGCGCGATCCATATGGTGGAAGAGGGCGCCGATTTCCTGCAGGTGTTCGAGTTCTTCCGCGAGCAAGGCTTTGAAATGGCCGAGAGCTACGGCAACGCCAGCCGGGTGTTCCGCGGCTCGACGCCGACGGGGCTGCCGTTTACCAAGGATCTGTCGTACCTCAAGGGCTTTATCATGGTCTACAACTATATCCAGCTGGCCGTGCGCAAGGGCAAGCTGGAGCAGGTGCCGCTGTTGTTCTGCGGCAAGACCACCCTGGAAGACATGCGTACTTTGCGCCAGTTGGTGGACGAAGGCCTGGTGGTGCCGCCCAAATACCTGCCGGATCAGTTCCGTGACATGAACGCGCTGTCGGCATGGATGTGCTTCTCCAACTTCCTCAACCACCTGAGCCTGGACCGGATCGAGGCGGATTACTCCAATATCCTCTGACCAAATCCCATCAACTGTGGGAGCAGGCTTGCCTGCGATCGCGGTCTGTCAGCCACCGGTGGAGTAACTGACAGCCAGCTCCCACAGTTAGTCTTCATTGATTATCAGGGTTGTGTCCCCACCCATTTGCGAGGTTTCAACGGATGAGACTCCTCGGCATTCTATGCCTGCTCCTCACCCTCAATGGCTGCAGCTCGCTGCTGTTCTACCCCGAGCCCGGCCTGCCGTTCAGTCCACAGCAGGCGCGCCTGGAATACCGTGACGTCACCCTGACCACCGCCGATGGCCTGAAGTTGCGGGCCTGGTGGCTGCCAGCCAAGGCCGGCGTGCCGCTCAAGGGCACGGTGCTGCACCTGCACGGTAATGGGGGCAACCTCTCCGGGCACCTGGGCGGCAGTTGGTGGTTGCCGGCCCAGGGCTATCAAGTGCTGATGCTGGACTATCGCGGCTATGGCGTGTCAGAAGGCAAACCTTCGTTGCCGGCCATTTACCAGGATCTGGATGCCGCCTTCCAGTGGCTCGACCAGGCCCCTGAAACCCAAGGGCAGCCGCTGGTGGTCCTCGGCCAGAGCCTGGGCGGGGCGTTGGCCGTGCATTACCTGGCCGCACACCCCGAGCGACAGCCCCGGCTCAAAGCGCTGGTGCTCGATGGCGTGCCCGCCAGTTATCGTGATGTAGGGCAATTCGCCCTGAGCACTTCCTGGCTAACATGGCCGTTCCAGGTGCCGTTGTCGTGGCTGGTGCCAGACGCCGACAGTGCGATCCATGGCATGCCACAGCTGACTGGCGTGCCGAAACTGCTGTTCCACAGTCTGGATGATCCGATCGTGCCGCTTTCCAACGGCATCCGTCTGTATCAAGCTGCGCCGCCGCCAAGGGTGTTGCAACTGACCCGGGGCGGTCACGTGCAGACCTTTGCCGACAAGACCTGGCAAACCGTAATGCTGCGCTATCTTGACGATCCGCAGCATTTCAACGGTTTGCGCCGCCTGGGGGAAATTCCCAATTATCCGGCGGCTGCCAATCCTAAAACCGAATCATCAGAGAGCCCGCAATGAGCGAAGAACGCAACATGATCCCCCTGATCCTCACCGGCATCGGCACCATCATCGGTACCGTTGGCTGCCTGTGGTACTACGGCTACCTGCACTTCGCCAAGCCTGAGGATGCGTTGCTGCTCAGCGACTACACCATGCTCAAGACCGTGCCCGGCGAGGACTACAAAGTTTCCCTGACCCCGGCCCCCCAAGTGGCGCAATGCGTCGACGGTGTGCTGGTGCTGTTCGATACCGAGCAAAAGGGGCTGACGGGCGTGCTGGTAAACAGCAAGAAGCAGGCGGTGCGTTGCATGGGCCAGGAAACCCCGCAACTGCAGGAGTGAGCCTGCCGGTAGTTTTTGGAACCATATTCCGTATGACACCACTGATTGGGTCGTCAGCAGCGCTGACGAGTAACCCTTAATTACGTGGAGTATCACTATGAGTATTAATGGAGTAGGCGGTGGTGGCAGCGGGTTCGGTAACTTCGGCGGCGCCGGCATGGGGGATTCCGGCAATATGGTTGGCAAGGGCGTCGAAGGCGGTCAGCAGCAGGGCGGTATGGACCCTGAAGCGCTGAAGAAACTCCTGGCGCAACTGTTGGGCGGTGCGGGAGGTGCAGGCGGCTCCCAGGGCAGTGGCGGCAGTGGCGGTGCTAACGAGGAAGAGGACCCGCTGCGCAAGCAGATGAGTGGCGATCAGCAGCAAGGCATGCAGATGCCTCAAGAGAACAACAGCCAAATCAATTTCGGCTGATCCGCAGAGTCTGCCCGCAGTTCTTATGCAAAAAAGCCCTGCCTGGAACACAGGCAGGGCTTTCAGACCAGTAGCTGTCAGTCGGTTATTGAACCGAAGAACGTGGCTTGACCGGCTGGTTGTCGTTGGAGATGGTCACTTCAACGCGGCGGTTCATGGCACGGCCCGAAACGCTGGCGTTATCGGCAACCGGGTATGCCTTGCCGTAGCCAGCAGTCACGATGCGGCTTGGGTTAACGCCCATCTTGATCAGTGCAACCTGCACCGAAGTAGCGCGGCGCTCGGACAAGGTCTGGTTGTAGGCATCGCTGCCGGTGCTGTCGGTGTAGCCTTCGACGATGACTTTACGATCCGGGTTTTCCTGGAGGAATTGCGCCAGTTTGTTGATGTTCACCAGGCCGCTGGATTTCAGATCAGCCTTGCTGGTAGCGAACAGCACATCACCAAAGGTCACCAGGGTCCCGCGTTCAGTCTGCTTGGCGTTCAAGCTGCTTTGCAGTTGCTTGATCTGCGCGTCACGGGCTTCGAGCAGGGCGCGGGCACGTTGGTCGCCAGCGTTTTTCAGTTTGGCTTCGGACTCGCGCAGGGCGATGGTGTCCTTGGCCACTTCAACGCGCTGGTTGGTCAGGTAGGCCAGTTGGTCGACCTTCTTCTCGTCTTCCTTGTCACGGTACGCCTTGTCAGCCTTGTCCAGCCATTCGCTGGCGTCCTTGGTTTCCAGGGCGGCGATTTTGGTCGCTTGCGGGTTGGCTTGCAGGGCCGAGAAGTTGGTCCGTGCGTTTTCCAGGTTCGCGTTAGGCGGGGTGGAGCAAGCCGCCAGTGCAACGCTCATCGCCAGCAGGGCAGGGATCATCAATTGTTTACGCATAGTGGTGTCGTCCTTTCAATTCGATTTCGGGTGCGATGCAAACAATGGCGGTGCTTACTTCTGCTGGATCACAGCAGGGCGCATGCCTTCGTTACGCAGCTCCTCAATAGCCTTCTGAGAATCCTTCAGCGCCAGATCGGCCTTGGCAGCCTGGGCCTTGCGCTCTGCCACGCGAGCGTCCCACTCAGCCTGCTCGGCCAGACGACGGGCTTCGTCGTATTTCTTGTCATGCATGGCCAGCTCGGCTTGCTTGAGCTTGTCCTGTGCAGCTTTCATTTCCACGGCAGCGTATTCGGTACCGCCAGCGCTTACAGCGCTGTTCACGGCCGATTGGGTCACTGCGTACTGTTCGGTCGGCGGGTTGCCGGCGCAGCCCGCGAGGACGAAGCTGGTGCCGATTGCCAACGCGGCCAATTTGAGCCCGCGCAGGTGGTTAAACGAGGATTTGGCAGTGCTGGTCTTCATCGTCTTCAACTCCATTAGATAACTCCTGAAAAACATCAAATCCATCTACGGTGTTCAGCGTCTGCGTTTGGCGGTGAAGCTCAGTGTGCCTTTTCAAACGCCTGTTCCAAGTGATGGCTTACTGGCTGTGACCCGAGGCTTTTTTGAATAGTTCAGCCAAAGATGGCGATTTGCCCGAAAAAATATCTGAACAAATCTGACTGAGGGGGCGGCGATAAAAAATCGGAACTTTTGCCACCTGCAGCGGTATGCCGGGCCTATGAAAGGCCCGGTACGCTGGGGGATGGTTTTTATCAGCGAATGTGGATCAGTGTTTCTGATCGTCAGGCGTGGCTGACATGTCGTGCAGGTAGCGCCGTGACAGCGACAGGAAGCGCGGCGTGGGGCCGACGTCTTCATACAGCGGGTCACCCTCTTCATCGGTGGCAACCACATGCTGGCCCCGGATATACGGAAAGCTGGCTTCCAGCTCTTCCAGGGCGGCGCCGATCAGCTCGCCGAGCAATTCCTCGGTGCTGCGCTTGGGGTACATCTCGCGGATGGCCGCTAGCCGGGCAGCGGCCTCTACATCCAGGTGGATGGCATATTCGGTCTTGGTCAGGCGACCCTTGGCGGTTTCTTCCCATTGCTGGGCCAGTTCTCGGATTTTCATGGCAACCTCAGTGATGCCCGGGGTAGCGGGCGGTGATGAGTGACCAGTCGTAGCGTGGATAACGCGACGACGTACCCTTGAGACTAGCTGCAACCGCCAAGGTTTAAAGTTCCTTGTCAGACCAAGGCTTGATCGGCACTCTTAAAGATCAAAGCATCACGGATTCCTGGCTGGAGATTGGCTGATGAGCGATATCGATGCACGTTTGCGTGAAGATGTTCACCTGTTGGGTGAATTGCTGGGCAACACGATTCGAGAACAGTACGGTGATGAGTTCCTCGCCAAGATCGAGCAGATTCGCAAGGGCGCCAAGGCCGATCGCCGGGGCGGGACCACGGATGCGGCGGCCGGTGAAGAACTCAGCGCCAGCCTCAACCAGTTGCAGGAAGACGAGCTGCTGCCGGTAGCACGGGCGTTCAACCAGTTCCTCAACCTGGCCAATATCGCCGAGCAGTACCAACTGATTCATCGGCGCGATGAGTCCCAGCCGGCCCCGTTCGAATCGCGGGTGTTGCCCGAGCTGCTGGCGCGGCTGCAGAGTGAGGGCCACAGCAGCGAATCCCTGGCCCGGCAGTTGGCGCGGCTGGAGATCGAGCTGGTACTCACTGCCCACCCGACCGAAGTCGCGCGCCGCACCCTGATCCAGAAATACGACGCCATCGCCGCACAACTGGCCTTGCAGGATCACCGTGACCTGACCAGCGCCGAGCGCGAGCAGATTCGCCAACGCCTGCAACGGCTGATCGCCGAAGCCTGGCACACCGAAGAAATCCGCCGTACCCGGCCCACCCCGGTGGACGAGGCCAAGTGGGGCTTTGCGGTGATCGAGCATTCGCTGTGGCACGCGATCCCCAACTACCTGCGCAAGGCCGATCAAGCCTTGCACGCCGCCACCGGCCTGCGCCTGCCCCTGGAGGCGGCGCCGATCCGCTTCGCCTCGTGGATGGGCGGCGACCGTGACGGCAACCCCAATGTGACGGCGCCGGTGACCCGTGAAGTGCTGCTGCTGGCGCGCTGGATGGCGGCAGATCTGTATTTACGGGATATCGACCACCTGGCCTCGGAACTGTCCATGCAGCAGGCCAGCCCTGAGTTGCAGGCCAAGGTCGGCGACAGCGTCGAACCTTATCGAGCCTTGCTCAAACAACTGCGCGAACGCCTGCGCGCCACCCGCAATTGGGCGCACGCGGCGTTGACCGGCAGCCTCCCGGCGCCAGCCGATGTGCTGCAAAACAATCGTGACCTGCTGGAGCCGCTGGAGCTGTGCTACCAGTCCCTGCACGCCTGCGGCATGGGCGTGATTGCCGACGGCCCGCTCCTCGATTGCCTGCGCCGTGCAGTGACATTCGGCCTGTTCCTGGTGCGCCTGGATGTACGCCAGGACTCCAGCCGGCATTCGGCGGCGATGACCGAAATCACCGATTACCTGGGTCTGGGTCGCTATGAGGACTGGGACGAAGACGCGCGCATCACCTTCCTGATGAAGGAGTTGGCCAATCGTCGCCCGTTGTTGCCGGGGTATTTCAAGCCTTCGGCCGATACCGCCGAAGTGCTCAATACCTGTAAGGAAATCGCCGCTGCGCCGGCGGCTTCCCTCGGTTCCTACGTCATCTCCATGGCGGGCGCGGCATCCGATGTGCTGGCAGTGCAGTTGCTGCTCAAGGAGTCCGGGGTGCAGCGGCCGATGCGTGTGGTGCCGTTGTTCGAGACCCTGGCCGACCTGGACAACGCCGGCCCGGTAATCGAGCGCCTGTTGCTGCTGCCCGGTTATCGCGCGCGGTTGCAAGGCCCGCAGGAAGTGATGATCGGCTATTCGGACTCGGCCAAGGACGCTGGCACCACGGCTGCGGCCTGGGCCCAGTACCGGGCGCAGGAACGTCTGGTGGATATCTGTCGCGAGCAGCAGGTGGAACTGTTGTTGTTCCATGGTCGCGGCGGCACCGTGGGCCGTGGCGGCGGCCCGGCCCATGCGGCGATTCTGTCGCAGCCACCGGGCTCGGTAGCCGGGCGTTTCCGCACCACCGAGCAGGGCGAGATGATTCGTTTCAAGTTCGGCTTGCCGGATATCGCTGAGCAGAACCTCAATCTGTACCTGGCCGCAGTGCTGGAGGCGACCTTATTGCCACCGCCACCACCGGAGCCGGCCTGGCGCCATTTGATGGATGAATTGGCGGCTGATGGTGTCAGCGCCTATCGCGCAGTGGTGCGGGAAAATCCGCAGTTCGTCGAGTATTTCCGCCAGTCCACCCCCGAGCAGGAACTGGGCCGCTTGCCCCTGGGCAGTCGCCCGGCCAAGCGCCGTGCCGGCGGCATCGAGAGCCTGCGTGCAATCCCGTGGATCTTCGGCTGGACCCAGACCCGCCTGATGCTGCCGGCCTGGCTCGGCTGGGAAGCGGCATTGAGCAAGGCCCTGGAGCGCGGCGAAGGTGAATTGCTGGGGCAGATGCGCGAACAATGGCCGTTCTTCCGCACCCGTATCGACATGCTGGAAATGGTCCTGGCCAAGGCTGACGCCGATATCGCCCGGCTCTATGACCAGCGTCTGGTGCAAGCCGACCTGTTGCCATTGGGTGCGCATTTGCGCGACCTATTGTCGCAGGCCTGCGCCGTGGTGCTTGGCCTGACCGGCCAGTCGCAGCTGCTGGCCCATAGCCCCGACACCCTGGAGTTCATCCGCCTGCGCAACACCTACCTCGACCCGTTGCACCTGTTGCAGGCCGAACTGCTGGCCCGCTCCCGCCAGCAGGAGGCGACACAGGACAGCCCTCTGGAACAGGCGCTGCTGGTGTCCGTGGCCGGTATTGCCGCCGGGCTGCGTAACACCGGCTGACATTTCTGGCGTGTTCTCAAGGGCTTGCACACAAAACCGCCGGCTGACCCGAAAGGGCTGTGCCGGCGGTTTTGTGTCCGGGTTGCACCAAGGGATACCGCGACCAAAAGGCTTGTGTGGTGCGGGTTCTTCCGACTTTTGGCGGCTTGTGTGGTTAGGGCTCGCTGTGTATCTTGATCAGCCTTTGGCCGGTTGGGCGGCCTGGATTCGTATTTTTACGAGCATATTCTACGAGATTGGCCCCACGCGGCGAATCCGAGCGTCATCTCTATAAAAAATTGAGGAGCACATCGATGCGCGTCATTCTGCTGGGAGCTCCCGGGGCCGGTAAAGGTACTCAGGCAAAGTTCATCACTGAAAAGTTCGGCATTCCACAAATCTCCACTGGCGACATGCTGCGCGCTGCCGTCAAGGCCGGCACCGAGCTGGGCCTGATCGCCAAGAGCGTGATGGACAGCGGTGGCCTGGTCTCCGACGACCTGATCATCAACCTGGTCAAGGAACGCATCAGCCAGGACGACTGCAAGAACGGTTTCCTGTTCGACGGTTTCCCACGCACCATTCCCCAGGCCGAAGCCCTGGTGAAAGCCGGCGTCGAGCTGGACGCTGTGGTTGAAATCGCCGTTGAAGATGAAGAGATCGTCCAGCGTATCGCCGGTCGCCGCGTTCACGAAGCCTCGGGCCGCGTCTACCACATCGTCTACAACCCGCCAAAAGTGGCTGGCAAGGATGATGTGACCGGTGATGACCTGGTGCAGCGCAAAGACGACACTGAAGAAACCGTGCGTCATCGCCTGTCGGTCTACCACTCCCAGACCAAGCCGCTGGTAGAGTTCTACCAGAAGCTGTCGGCTGCCCAGGGCAAGCCGAAATACAGCCACATCCCGGGCGTTGGCTCGGTGGAAGCCATCACCGCCAAGGTGCTGGAAGCGCTGAACTGATCTGACGATTGGCTTGACGTTCAACGGCCCGCTTGCGGGCCGTTGTTGTTTATACTGGCGCACTTTTTTTCGATTTGGACACCCATACCGATGAGCACCCTGCTGGCCCTGGACACCGCGACTGAAGCTTGCTCCGTTGCCCTGCTGCATAACGGCAAGGTCACGAGCCACTATGAGGTGATCCCGCGCCTGCACGCGCAAAAGCTGCTGCCGATGATCAAGCAGCTATTGCTCGATGCCGGCACCACCCTGTCGGCGGTAGACGCCATCGCCTTTGGCCGCGGCCCGGGTGCATTCACCGGCGTGCGCATCGCCATCGGTGTGGTGCAGGGCCTGGCGTTTGCCCTGGAGCGGCCGGTACTGCCGGTGTCCAACCTGGCCGTGTTGGCCCAGCGTGCGTTGCGTGAACATGGCGCACGCCAGGTCGCGGCCGCCATTGATGCGCGGATGGATGAGGTCTATTGGGGCTGCTACCGCGAAACCGCTGGTGAGATGCGCCTGGTCGGCGTCGAGGCCGTGCAGCCGCCCGAGGCCGCCGCGTTGCCGGCCGATGCCAGTGGCGACTGGTTTGGCGCTGGTACGGGGTGGGGTTATGGCGAACGTATCGCCGTGGCCACGGCCGGCCAGGATGCCGGGATGTTGCCCCATGCCGAAGACCTGCTGAGCCTGGCGCGTTTTGCCTGGGAGCGCGGCGAGGCGATCCCGGCTGATCAGGCCGCTCCGGTGTACCTGCGCGATAAAGTGGCACAGACCAAGGCCGAGCGCGGGCTCTAGGCTTATTGCGCTCAGCCTCTAGTGTGGGAGCTGTCGAGCCCCACCGTTGATCGCAGGCAATTCGCGCCAATCGTCAGAATTTGCCCCTGGGTTTAAACCTTTGCCCGTTTATGTGTTCTAGTTATCACCAGAGCATTTGCGTGCCAAGGAAAGTGCCGCTAAATTGCCATCATTGATAGCGGATCTGCATGTATGCGTATAGACGGCTTTTCTACCCAGTCCTACCCCCTCAAGCGCAAGCCACGCAAGGCGAACGTGACGGTAGACGAGTCCGTCGAAGAATCCCCCGACTTTATTGAAGTCCAGCCCGAAACCTCCCAGGGCGCGGCAGTTTCCGCCCGTGCCCAAGGTGCCAGCGGTTCGCGTATCGGCGGCGTTCCGGCCCGCCAGCAAGACATGATCTTCCCGCGCTCCATGAGCAAAAACGTCGCTACGGCCCTGGCCAGCTACCTGACCACTGCCGGCTTTGTCGAATGGGATATGGAAGTGCTGGGTCTCGATATCCACATCTGATGCTGTTGCCTTATTTCCTCGGTTGCCCGTCCTGGAGTGAAAACGCCTGGCGCGAGTACCTGTATCCGCAAGACGCCCGCGCCACGGATTTTCTCGGGCTGTATTGCCAAGTGTTCAATGCCTGCGAAGGCAACACCACCTTCTACGCGCGGCCCTCGGTGGCCACCGTGCAGCGTTGGGCCGAGATCATGCCCGCGCACTTTCGGTTTACCGCCAAATTTCCCGGTGATATCAGCCACAGTGCCGACCTGCGCGAACAGTTGCCCGCCGCCGAAAGCTTTCTTGGCTTGATGAGCCCGCTGGGCGAGCGGGTGTCGCCGTTGTGGCTGCAACTGCCGGCCAGCTTCACCCCGCAGCGGCTGGGGGAGCTGGCAGGGTTTATCGACGGCCTGGAGCGCCCGTTGGCGGTGGAGGTGCGTCATCGTGAGTTCTTCGCCAAGGGTGACGCCGAGCGCAGCCTCAACCGCCTGCTGCGTGATCGCGGGGTCGAGCGTATCTGCCTGGATCCACGAGCTTTGTTCAGTTGCACGTCGACTTCGGCAGCGGTGCTCCACGCCCAATCGAAAAAGCCCAAGGTACCGCCCCGGCCAGCGGCGTTGACCCAGTTTCCCCAGGTACGCTTTATCGGCCACCCGGACCTGGAAGCCAACGACCCGTTCCTCGTGCCGTGGCTTGAGAAAGTCGCAGGCTGGATTGAGGAGGGGCGCACGCCTTATGTGTTCCTGCACACCTCGGATAACCGCCTGGCGGCCCAACTGGCCATACGCTTTCATCAGCAATTGATGGAGCGGTTGCCGGGGTTGCCGGCGCTGGCGCAGTTGCATCGGGAACCCGCGGTGGAGCAACTGGGGTTACTCTAGGGTTTTTTTGTGCCTGGAGTCAGTCATGGATGCCCAAACCCTTCGCGCCGAATCCTTTCGAGCCCTGCACGAGCGTGATCGTGCATTCGTGATGCCCAACCCGTGGGACGCCGGTTCCGCCAAGATGCTCGCCAGCCTCGGTTTTGAAGCCCTGGCCACTACCAGCGCGGGTTTTGCCTTCAGTCTGGGGCGTCCGGATGCTGAAGGCGCGCTATCGCTGGAGGATACTCTGGGCAACGCCGGGATGATCGTTCAGGCCACCTCGCTGCCGGTGGCGGCGGACCTGGAAAACGGCTTCAGCGATACGCCTCAAGGTTGTGCCCAGAGCCTGTTGCGGGCAGCCGCTACCGGCATTGTCGGCGGTTCTATCGAAGACGCTACCGGGATTGCGGTCGACCCGATCTACCCCTTTGATCTGTCGGTTGAACGCATCGAGACTGCCGTCGCTGCGGCACGCAGCTTGCCATTTCCCTTCATGCTGACGGCCCGTGCGGAAAACCTCCTACATGGTCGCCTGGATTTTCCCGACACTATTCGCCGTTTGCAGGCCTACGCCGAAGCGGGTGCCGACGTGCTTTATGCTCCAGGCCTGCGCAGTGCTGAGGAAGTATTGGCGGTGGTGCGGGCGGTGGCGCCAAAACCGGTGAATGTGTTGATGTCAGGTGGCCTCAAGCTCTCGGTGGCGCAACTGAGCGAGATGGGCGTCAAGCGCATCAGCGTCGGCTCGGCCATGGCCCTGGCGGCCTATGGGGAGTTCTTCAGGGCCGCGCGGGAGGTTCAGGAACTGGGAACCTTTACCTTTACCGAGCGCTCGATGCCGTTCAGCCAGGCAAATCAGTTGTGCAAGGGTTGAGACGTGGCTTTTTTCAAAGTGTTGGGTGTGTTGCTGCTACTCGCCGGCGGCCTACTCGTAGGCATCTGGCGCGGCTGGGTGCCGCTGCCCGCTGAGTGGAACCCCTGGGCGCCCTTGGATGTGCAAGCTGCGCCTAACCTGCTGACCCGCTTCAAACTGGGGCGCTTGCAGGACGATCCCGCCCTGTGCGACCAGGTGCTGAAAACCTCCGGGTTGCGGGTCAGCCATCAAGCGGACAGCCCGGCGGATGCGGCTTGCCCATTGCGCAACACGTTGCGGGTTCAGGGCGCGGAGGTGGGGTTGAGCAGCAGTTTTCTCGCCAGTTGCCCCTTGGCGGTGGCGTTTGCCCTGTTCGAGCGCCACAGCTTGCAGCCGGCTGCCCAGGCGGTGTTTGGCCAGGCGGTGACGCGGGTCGATCACCTCGGCAGTTTTGCCTGCCGCAACATGTATGGGCGGGCTGAAGGGCGACTCAGCCAGCATGCCTCGGCCAATGCCCTGGACATTGCCGGGTTTCGCCTGGCGGATGGGCGCAGCATCAATGTGTTGAAGGATTGGCCAGGAGAGGGTGCCAGCGCACGCTTTCTGCGGCAGGTGCGCGACAGTGCGTGCAATGATTTCAACGTGGTCTTGAGCCCGGATTACAACGCCGCCCATCGCAACCATTTCCATTTGGATATGGGGCGTTGGTGGGTGTGCCGCTAAGGGTCAGGCCGCCAGGCGCAGGTTGTTGAGGATCAATGGGCGGGCCCAGCCGCAATCGAAGTCCAGGGCCTTTTGCTGTTGCACCAGTTCCTCGTCGGGGTATGGCTCGGCCGCCGGTGGCAGCAGGTCCAGTTCGAATTCGGCAATCGGCAGGAACAGCGGCTTGGGTTGCGGCGCCGGGCCTGGCTCGGGCAATGGCTGGCCGGCGGTCAGGACGATCGGCCGTACCCAGCCACTCTCGAAGTTCTGCTGGCGTTGCTGGGCAACGATTTCATCCTCCGGGAACGGCACGGCCGCCGGTGGCAGCAGGTCCAGTTCGAACTCGGCAATCGGCAGGAACAGTGGCTCAGGCGGGGCGATCTCGGTGTCCTGGACATCGCAATGACGCTGGGTGACGATTTGCGTCAGCAGGTCGCTGCCGGCGCTGGGTTCGACCGAGGCATCCACCGGCACCGGATCGGCGGCCAGCTGCGCACCTGGCTCCTGGCCAAACTGCTCGGCCAACGCCCGGGCGAAGAAGTCCTGCCACACATGACTGACGCCGGCCAGCGCTTGGGTATTGCGCAGGCCGAAGTGGTTGTGGGTCGGCAGGACACCGGTGAATAGGGAATGAATGTCTGACATTTCTCTCGGTCGACGCTCAGGGTCTGGCAAAATGCCTGATCCTTTTTTATCGGCCGCTGTTTGCCGATCCTTAATATTTTTGAGCGTAGTAAACGATGAGCGAACAACCCGCGGCCAGCCGCATTCGGGTCGAGGCCTTGACCGACGGTTTTCAGGCCCGTGCCCAGCACTGGGCCGAGCAGCTCGGTTTGCCTGTGCAACTGGCGGACGCCGATTTTGCCCTGCAAGTGGGTGAGCATGGCCTGCAGCTGCAACAGCTGGGCCCGGATGCGCCTGGCCCGGTGCGGGTGGATTTTGTCGAGGGCGGTGCTGCCCATCGGCGGCTCTATGGGGGTGGCAGCGGGCAGATGATTGCCAAGGCGGTGGGGGTCTCCCAAGGCGTGCGCCCGCGAGTGCTGGATGCCACGGCCGGCCTGGGTAAGGATGCCTTCGTGCTGGCCAGCCTGGGCTGCGAGATGAGCCTGATCGAACGTCAGCCGTTGATCGGTGCCTTGCTCGAAGATGGCCTGGCGCGTGGGGCGGAGGATTTTGAAGTGGCGCCGATTGTTGCGCGGATGACCCTGCTCAAGGGCAATTCCATCGAGGTGATGCGTAATTGGGAAGGTGAGCCGCCGCAGGTGATCTACCTCGACCCAATGTTTCCCCATCGGGAGAAAACCGCCCTGGTGAAGAAGGAAATGCGCCTGTTCCGCCCGCTGGTGGGTGACGATCCGGATGCCCCGGCATTGCTCGCGGCGGCCTTGGCCCTGGCCAGCCACCGGGTGGTGGTGAAGCGCCCACGCAAGGCGCCGTGCATTGAGGGGCCCAAGCCGAGCCATGCGCTGGATGGCAAATCCAGCCGGTACGATATTTATCCGAAGAAAGCGCTCAAGGCCGGTACGCCCGCATAAACAATCCCACCACTTCCTGCACATGCTCCTCGGCGGCCGCTTCGCTCAAGCGTTCGCCGCAGCCATACAGCAAGCAGAAGTTTGCCGTGCCCTTGAGCAGGCAAAAGAAGTGCTCGGCTGCGGTAAACGGCTTGTCGATGCGCAATGCGCCACTTTGATTGATCTTGCCCAGCAGGCGCTCCATGCCCTGCAACATCCGCATGGGGCCGGCTTCGAAGAAGATCTGCGACAGCTTCGGATCCTGATTGCCTGAGGTCATCATCAGGCGATGCAGGTTCACCGATTCCTCGCTGTTGATCAGCAGGTGAAAGCCTCGGGCGATGTTCAGCAGCACCTTCTCCACTGGCACGTCGTCCGGCAACTCGAAATACATCACCGGCAGTTGTGCTTCGCACTTGGCTTCGACGGCGGCGGTGAACAGCGTTTCCTTGTCGGTGAAGTGGCTGTAGACCGTCAGTTTCGACACGCCAGCCTCAACGGCCACGGCATCCATGCTGGTACTCGCGTAACCATTGCTCAAAAACAGGATTTTCGCCGCGTCGAGGATTGCCTGGCGTTTTGCCATGTCCTTGGGACGCCCGGGGCTATTGGTGTTTACAGGATTGTCGGACATTTTCACTTTAATACTGGACTGGTGAGTTTGGTATTAATAACATACTGGCCAGTATAATTACTCCAAGCACCATTTGCGAAAGGTCCTTCAGCATGCGCAGCATTTTTCTGCACCTCGCGTTGCCTGCCAGCCTTGCTCTTTTATTGGCTGCCTGCGGCCATGAAGAAGCGGCCCAAACCACCGTCCGCCCGGCCATGGTGGTGCAGCCACAGCCCTCGGCGCTGGCAATGGACAGTTATCCAGGCGAGGTTCGCGCCCGTTATGAGCCGGACCTGGCCTTTCGCATTGGTGGCAAAGTCAGTCGCCGGCTGGTGGAGGAGGGCGAGCGCGTCAAGGCCAACCAGCCGCTGGCAGAGCTCGACCCCCAGGATGTACGCCTGCAACTGCAGGCCACCCGTGCCCAGGTCACGGCAGCCGAGGCCAACCTGAGCCTGGTACGGGCCGAGCGTGATCGCTACAAGACCCTGATGGACCGTCAGATGGTCAGCCGTTCCCAGTACGACAATTCCGAAAACCTCTACCGTTCTGGGGTCGCACGCCTGCAGCAGATCAAGGCTGAATTCGACGTGGCCAATAACCAGGCCGGCTATGCCGTGCTGCGCGCCCCCCAGGATGGCGTGGTCGCCAAGCGTGCAGTGGAAGTCGGGCAAGTGGTGTCGGCCGGGCAGACCGTGTTCACCCTGGCCACCGATGGCGAGCGTGAAGTGTTGATCAGCTTCCCGGAGCAGAGCTTCGGTCGCTTCAAGGTCGGCCAGCCGGTCTCCGTGGAGCTGTGGAGCCAGCCCGACCAACGCTTCGAGGGGCGCATTCGCGAGCTGTCGCCGGCGGCCGATCCCAAGTCGCGCACCTTCGCCGCCCGTGTCGCCTTCAACGCCGGCAAAGTCCCGGCGGAGCTGGGGCAGAGCGCGAGGGTCTTTATCCAGGCCAACGGCGTGATTCCGTTGTCGGTGCCGCTGTCTGCCCTCAGCGCAGAGAACGGCGCGTCCTACGTCTGGCTGGTCAAGCCGGATAACACCCTCAAGCGCACGGCGGTGCGCATCGGCGCGTTCGGCGAAAAAAGCGTACCGGTGCTTGAAGGCCTGAGCCCCTCCGACTGGGTGATTGCCGCCGGTGTCCATGTGCTCCATGAGGGCCAGCAAGTACGCCCGGTGGATCGCTCCAACCGGGTGGTGAATCTGGCGGCCAACAAGGAGTAGTCCCCGATGGGTTTCAATCTTTCCGAATGGGCGTTGCGTAATCGCCAGATCGTCCTGTTCCTGATGCTGCTGTTGGCCGTCGTCGGTACGTTGTCCTACACCAAGCTGGGGCAAAGTGAAGACCCGCCGTTCACCTTCAAAGCCATGGTCATCAAGACCAACTGGCCAGGGGCCACGGCCCAGGAAGTCTCGCGCCAGGTCACCGAGCGCATTGAAAAGAAACTGATGGAAACCGGCGAGTACGAGCGCATTGTCTCGTTCTCCCGCCCGGGCGAATCCCAGGTCACGTTTATGGCGCGGGACTCGATGCACTCGGCGCAGATTCCCGACCTGTGGTACCAGGTGCGCAAGAAGATCAGCGATATCCGCCAGACCCTGCCACCGGACATCCAGGGCCCGTTCTTCAACGACGAATTCGGCACCACCTTTGGCAATATCTACGCCCTGACCGGCGAGGGGTTTGACTACGCGGTGCTCAAGGACTACGCCGACCGTATCCAGATCCAGCTGCAACGGGTGCCGGATGTGGGCAAGGTCGAGCTGCTGGGGTTGCAGGACGAGAAGATCTGGATCGAGCTGTCCAACCTCAAGCTCGCCACCCTCGGCCTGCCCCTGGCAGCGGTGCAGCAGGCGTTGCAGGAGCAGAACGCGGTATCCACCGCCGGGTTCTTCGAGACCCCGAGCGAGCGCGTGCAACTGCGGGTGTCGGGTAACTTCAAGACGGTCGAAGAGATCCGCAATTTCCCGATCCGCGTTGGCGACCGTACCTTCCGCATCGGCGATGTGGCCGAGATTCACCGGGGCTTCAACGACCCACCGGCGCCGCGTATGCGCTATATGGGGGACGACGCAATCGGCCTGGCCGTGGCCATGCGCGATGGTGGCGATATCCTGATACTGGGCAAGGCTCTGGAGGGCGAGTTCGCACGCCTGCAGAAGAACCTTCCGGCAGGCATGGAACTGCGCAAGGTGTCGGACCAGCCGGCTGCGGTGAAGACCAGCGTGGGCGAATTCGTCCAGGTCTTGGCCGAGGCCTTGGCGATTGTATTGCTGGTGAGTTTCTTTTCCCTCGGTGTGCGCACCGGCATGGTGGTGGCATTGGCGATTCCGCTGGTGTTGGCGATGACGTTTGCCTGCATGTATTACCTGGGGATCGGCCTGCACAAGATTTCCCTGGGGGCGCTGGTCCTGGCCCTGGGCCTGTTGGTGGACGACGCGATCATCGCCGTGGAAATGATGGCGATCAAAATGGAGCAGGGCTACGACCGTCTCAAGGCAGCCAGTTTCGCCTGGACCAGTACGGCGTTTCCGATGCTCACCGGTACGCTGATCACCGCAGCCGGCTTCCTGCCGATTGCCACCGCGCAATCGAGTACCGGCGAATACACCCGCTCGATCTTTCAGGTGGTGACCATCGCGCTGCTGGCCTCGTGGGTCGCCGCTGTGGTGTTTGTGCCGTATCTGGGGGAAAAGCTCCTGCCGGATCTGGCGAAAATTCATGCGGCCAAGCACGGTACTGATGGGCCGGATCCGTACGGCACGCCGTTCTACCAGCGCGTAAGGCGCTGGGTGGAGTGGTGTGTGCGCCGCCGCAAAACCGTGATTGTGCTGACCGTGCTGCTGTTTATCGGCTCGGTGGCGCTGTTCCGTTTTGTCCCGCAACAATTCTTCCCGGCGTCCGGACGCCTGGAACTGATGGTCGACCTGAAACTGGCGGAAGGCGCCTCCCTGAGCAGCACCGCCGAGCAGGTCAAGCGTCTCGAAGGCTTGCTCAAGGCGCATGAGGGGATCGAAAACTATGTGGCCTATGTCGGCACCGGCTCACCGCGCTTCTACCTGCCCCTGGACCAGCAACTGCCGGCGGCCAGCTTTGCCCAGTTTGTGGTGTTGGCCAAGACCATCGAGGAGCGCGAAACCCTGCGCACCTGGTTGATCGAAACCCTCAACGAGCAATTCCCCGACCTGCGTTCGCGGGTCACCCGCCTGGAGAACGGCCCGCCGGTTGGTTACCCGGTGCAGTTCCGCGTGACCGGCGAGCACATCGAAGAAGTGCGGGCCCTGGCGCGCAAGGTCGCGGCCAAGGTGCGTGAGAACAGCCATGTGGCCAACGTGCATCTGGACTGGGAAGAACCAAGCAAGATCGTCTACCTCAATGTCGACCAGGACCGCGCCCGCGCCTTGGGCGTGAGCACCGCCAACCTGTCGAAATTCCTCCAGAGCTCCCTGACCGGCTCCAGCGTCAGCCAATACCGGGAAGACAACGAGTTGATCGAAATCCTCCTGCGCGGCACCGTGCATGAGCGCACCGAATTGTCGCTGCTGCCGAGCCTGGCGGTGCCGACCGACAACGCCACCAGCGTGGCGCTGTCGCAGATCGCCACCCTGGAATATGGCTTCGAGGAAGGCATTATCTGGCACCGCAACCGCCTGCCAACGGTGACTGTACGTGCTGATATCTACGGCAAGGAGCAACCGGCGACCCTGGTCCAGCAGATCCTGCCGACCCTGGCCGATGTACGTGCCGAATTGCCGGACGGTTACCTGTTGGACGTGGGCGGCACCGTGGAAGACTCCGCCCGAGGGCAGAACTCGGTGAAGGCCGGGGTGCCGCTGTTTATCGTGGTGGTGCTGACCTTGCTGATGCTGCAACTGCGCAGCTTCTCGCGCACGGCCATGGTGTTCCTGACCGCGCCGCTGGGGCTGATCGGGGTGACGCTGTTCCTGCTGGTGTTCCGCCAGCCGTTTGGCTTCGTGGCCATGTTGGGGACCATCGCGTTGTCGGGGATGATCATGCGTAACTCGGTGATCCTGGTGGACCAGATCGAGCAGGACATCAAGGCAGGCCTGGAGCCTTGGCAGGCGATTATCGAAGCCACCGTGCGGCGCTTCCGGCCGATTGTGCTGACGGCCCTGGCGGCGGTGTTGGCGATGATCCCGCTGTCGCGCAGTGTGTTTTTCGGGCCGATGGCGGTGGCGATCATGGGCGGGTTGATTGTGGCGACGGCGTTGACGCTGCTGTTTTTGCCGGCGCTGTATGCGGCGTGGTTCCGGGTCAAGCCGCACTCGGCATAAGCCTGCGTGAATCGGCTACAGGGTTTAGGAACTTTTTCCTGCGTGTTTGCCACTTAGGGGTACCTGAGTTACAGGTACCTTCTTCTGGCAACGGGGTTGTTACAGAACAAGGCTTTATCAACCTGCGAGGAATTACCTATGGGTTTATTTGCAATGGGTGGTATAGGTATAGGTCTGGGCATGATGCCGATGATGGCCTTCAAAATGGGCAAGCGCGGTAAATCCAAATGCAAGCCTCCGCCCTGCCACCACCACCACCACCACCACGCTCAACCGCCGCAGTTCTCCAGTACCATCAAGTACGAGGGGAAAATCAGCTACAGCTGATGGTAGTAAGGGGCATGTCCGCTGGGCAATAACACCAACGCCCCAATTATTCGGGGCGTTGTTGTTGGTTACCGACGGTGTACCTAGAGGGCACCGAACACTTTCTTCGCCAGGCTGGTCGCGGCGGCTGCCGGGTTCTGGCGAATGCTTTCTTCCTGTTGGGCAATCATCTTGAACAAGCCGTCCAGCGCTTGCTCAGTCACGTAGTTTTCGACGCTGTCGCTCTTGCCACCCAGTAAACCCAGGGGCGCCTTTTTGGCGAGCGCGTTGTATTGCTGGGCTACACCGACCTTGTCCGTGGATTGCTTGACGATCGGCAGGAACTTGGCGCGGATCTGCTCACGGCTGCTTTTGTCCAGATACTGGGTCGCCGAATCCTGGCCACCGCTGAGGATGCCCTTGGCGTCGTTCACGCTCATGTTTTTCACGGCATTCACCAGAATCGGCTGGGCCTGGGTCACGGCGGATTCGGCGGCCTTGTTCATGCTGGCTTCAAGCTGGGTGATCTGATCGCCCATGCCGAGCATTTTCAGGGCGCCGGCAGCTTTCTCCAGCTTGCCCGGCAAACCGATCTTGACCTCGGGGTTGTTGCTGAAGCCACCGGGAGCCCCCAGTTGCTTGACGGCAATCTGTGCGCCTTGGGTCAGGGCGTCCTTGAGGCCGCCGGTAGCGTCGCCCTGGGACAGGTCACCGAGGGACAGGGCCATGGCGTTGGCACCGAGCAGCAGGCCGGCACACAAGGTGGTGAGGCGAAGAGAGTTACGGAGCATGGGCGCTTCCTTTTAATCGACTGGATCAGTGGGCAACGGCGTCAACGCGCAGGCGCAGCGGCTGGGAATCCTGGCCGTTCAACTGCACCGAATGGCGCTCGGTGGTGATAAACATTAGCTTGCCATCCAGCTCGATGCGAGCGCTGACCGAATAGCTGTGGCCAGGCTTGACCTGGGCCGGGTCGTAGCTCAGGTGGAAGGGCAGCGGCACCTGGCCGTTGACCGGGCCGTTCTGCTCGGCCAGGGTGACGGCGGGCGCATCGGCCAGGGACACATCCTGCAGGCTGACGCTCAAGGTCGCGGCAGGCGGCAGGGCGATGCGTTGCAGGTAGAACACTTCGCCATCAAGGCTGGCTTTGGGCGCAGGATTCATCGAGTGACAGGCTCCCAGCAGGGCGGTCAGGCCCAAGAGGATGATTTTTTTCATGGTACAGCTCCTTGTCAACGGCGCCAGAAACACCCTGGCGCCCTGGTAAATCTAGCGGGTTTCGTCCGCCTCGGCGTCCGGTGCGGGCGCTTCTTCATTGCGGTGCAACGCGACCTGGCGGATCGACAGGCGAATCTCCGCCGGCAACACCCGTTTGGCTGCGCCTTCGGCCAATTCGCCGAGCAGGTCGTGGTAACTCAACTTGCCGGCTTCATCGCGACGCAGCACATCTTGCTCGAGCAACGTCTGAATAAAATGTCGGAAAAGGCTCTTATCGAAGAACTCCGGGGCATTCAGGCCATGCAGGATCGACAGGCGCTGGGCCATGACCGTGCACAAGTCTTCCAGCTCTTCGGCGCTGATGCTGTTCTGGCCGCTGTTGAGCAGCAGGGAAATGGCCATGTAGAAGCGTTGCAGGGTCTGGGCAATGCTCTTGGACAGCAGGGTCAGCAGCACAAAGTTGCGCGAGCTGGGCGCCGGGCGCAGGTAGATGTTGTTTTCAAAGCGCAGCAGACCTTGTTCTACCAAGGCTTCGAGCCACTGGTCGACCACTGCGTCAAGTTCGTCCAGGGTCCAGCGGATGAACAACTCCGATTGCAGGTACGGATAGAGCGCACGGGTGTAGCGCAGGATCTGTTCGCGGCTCATGCGCGAGCTGCTCTGGAAGAAGCTGGCCAACAGCGCCGGCAGGGCGAAGATATGCAGCACGTTGTTGCGGTAATAGGTCATCAGGACGGCGTTTTGCTCGTCCAGATAGAGGATCTTGCCCAGGGCATCACTCTGTTCCGACAGCAGGTTCATGTCCTTGACGTGCTTGATCAAGGCCTGGCCGTCACCTTCGGGCAGCGTGGTGTGAGGCGAGTAGGGCACCCGGCGCAGCAGCGCCAGGTACAGGTCCAGCACCCGGGCCATGGCCTGGTCGTCCAGGGCCAGGCGGCTGGTGGACAGTAGCGCCAACGCCACCAGGTTCACCGGGTTGATCGCAGCGGCCTCGTTGAGGTGCTGGGCCACGCGCTCGCCGAGGCGGTTGGTGGTCTCATTCAACCAGGCCGGCTTGTAGTTCGGTGCCAGATCCTGGGCGCGCCAGTCCGGTTGCTCCTGGTCGAGGAATTCCGCCAGCTTGATCGGCTCGCCGAAGTTGACCGCTACCTGGCCAAAGCGCTGCTTGAGCGCGCCAATGACCTTGAAGATATCGAAGATCGACTCTTTCTTTTTCGTCGCCCCGCGCAGTTCGCCCAGGTAGGTGCGGCCTTCCAGCACCCGTTCATAGCCGATATACACCGGCACAAACACGATGGGCATGCGCGAGGAGCGCAGGAAGCTGCGCAGGGTGATCGCCAGCATCCCGGTCTTGGGTTGCAACATGCGCCCGGTGCGCGAGCGGCCGCCTTCGACGAAGTACTCCACCGGGAAGCCCTTGGTGAACAGGGTATGCAGGTATTCGTTGAACACCGAGGTGTACAGCGGGTTGCCCTTGAAGGTACGGCGCATGAAAAACGCCCCGCCGCGGCGCAACAGGCTGCCGATCACCGGCATATTGAGATTGATCCCGGCAGCAATGTGCGGCGGGGTCAGGCCGTTCTTGAATAGGAGGTAAGACAGCAGCAGGTAGTCGATATGGCTGCGGTGGCAGGGCACGTAGATCACTTCGTAGCCCTGGGCGACCTTTTGCACACCTTCGATATTGTTGACCTTGATGCCGTCGTAGATCTTGTTCCAGAACCAGCTCAGCACCACTTCGAGGAAGCGGATGGCGGTGTAGGTGTAGTCCGAGGCAATTTCGTTGCCATAGCGCAGGGCCTGGGCCTTGGCTTTTTCCGGGGTGATCTTTTCCCGCTCGGCCTCGTCGAGGATCGCCTGGCGCACCAGCGGCATATTCACCAGGCCTTTGACCAGGTTGCGCCGGTGGGACAGGTCGGGGCCGATCACCGCAGTCTTCAGGTTGCGAAAGTGTACCCGCAGGATGCGTTGGGCCATTCGTACGGTGCGTTCGTGACCTTTATTGTGCTCGATCAATTCACGCAGGTTGATTGGCGCAGAGAATTGCACTCGGGTCTTGCGCCCCAGGATCAGGATGCTCAACAGCCGGCGCAGGCGCCCGGTGACTGCCCAACTGTCGGCGAACAGCAGTTTCCAGGGGCTCGACTCGCTGGCGGGCGACTGGCCCCAGAACACGCTGACCGGAATGATCTGGGCGTTTTCTTCGGCATGCTCGGTCAGGGTGTTGACCAGGCGCGTCAGGGTCGGCGGCGCGCCGCGCTTGTCCTGGCGGCCGAGCCAGTCCGGGTCCGGGGTCAGGTAGAAGAACGCCGCCGGTTCCATCAACGGGCCAACGGACACCGGCAGCACCGGGCGCGGCAAGCCGGCCTTGGTGCACTCGGCATCCACCACGGCCAGTTCGGTCAGGGAGGGCGATTGCAGGACGTAGAACACCGGCCGGCTGCGGTCCAGGTTAAGGGTGAGGGACGACTGGTTGATCGTCTCCGAGCGAACCCAGAGGTACAACAGTCGGCGCAAGGTGCCAAATACCAGACGGCGGAACGGGGAGCGGGTCATAGGCGTGCTGCTTTGAGTGGAAAAAACCGAGCAGGCGCTCGGGCGGGTAGTGTGCCGTATTCGCCGAAAATCGGCAAAAAAGCAGCGATGTAAAGTTGAGTTGATCGTTTTTGAGCCTGTCTTATACTCGGCAGTTCAATGCGACTGACTCAACAATAAAAACCAGTGGGAGCAAACAGATGACAACGCGCGAAACCGGCAATGTGAAGTGGTTCAACGACGCCAAGGGCTATGGTTTTATCCAGCGGGAGGATGGCAAGGATGTGTTTGTGCACTACCGCGCTATCCGCGGTGAAGGCCACCGCTCCCTGGCCGAGGGCCAGCAGGTGGAATACGCCGTGGTGACCGGCGACAAGGGCTTGCAGGCTGAGGATGTAGTCGGTCTTTAAAGCCGATTTCTGCAACGCCGCTGAACCCATGTGGGAGCGGGCTTGCTCGCGAAAGCGCTGAATCAGTCACTGTAGAGGTTGACTGATTGACTGCTTTCGCGAGCAAGCCCGCTCCCACATCTGATTGGGTTCACAGTTCAGAATCAGGTGGTTTTCCAGGTGATCTGCTCTTCACCGTCGGTGCTGATCCGAATCCAGGTGTCGGCGCTTTCTTCACCTTCTTCCTCGACCCACGTCCCCGGCGCGCAGCGCACTTCAACGTTCAGCGCGGCAAAGGCCGCACGGGCGCAGGCGATGTCGTCTTCCCACGGAGTCTGGTCGCTTTCCAGGTACAGGCTGTTCCATTTGCCCACGGCCTTGGGCAGCCAGGTCACTGGCACATTGCCGGCCTTGCACTTGTAGGTCTGGCCCTTCTGTATCCAGTCGGTGCACGGCCCCAGGGCAGCGCCGAGCCAGGCGGCGATAGCCTTGTAGTCGACGTCGGCGTCCTTGAGGTAAATCTCGATATCGGGTTGGCGCATGGATGTTCCTCGTTGCGGGATTCGAAAATCCATTCGCGGATTCAGGGTGGGCGCAAAGGCCCGGAATAGTCGGTTATTGAAGCACGAAATAGTCGTAGCGCATCGACACGGTGACCAGCAGCGGTTCGGCCTGCTCGATCACCTGGGCGCGGCGCTCGGCGCTGGCACGCCAGCCATGGGGGGTCATCGCCAGCAGATTGGCGCGGTCCCCGGGGTCGGCCAGGCTGAGCTTGAACTCCAGCACTTCGCTGTGTTGCAGGCTCATGCCGTCTGGCACCAGGGCCAGGTGCTTGTCGTCGGTGTACTCGCGCACTTCGTCGTACAGGCGTTCGCGCAGTTCCATCAGGTGGCCGCTGGTCGGTCCGACCTTCATCAGGCCGCCGCCCGGGCTGAGCAGACGCTTGGCTTCCTGCCAGTCCAGGGGGCTGAACACGCTGGCGAGGAACTGGCAACTGCCGTCGGCCAGCGGCACGCGGGCCATGCTGGCGATCAGCCAAGTCAGCGTCGGGTTGCGTTTGCACGCGCGCTTGACTGCTTCCTTGGAAATATCCAGGGCATAACCATCGGCGCGCAGCAGGGCATCGGCGATTTGCGCGGTGTAGTAGCCTTCGCCGCAACCGATATCCAGCCAGCGCTGGGGTTTGCGTTCGGCTGCCAGGGCGGCCAGGCGCCTGGCCACAGGCGCGTAGTGCCCGGCATTGAGGAAGTCGCGGCGCGCTTGCACCATGGCCAGGTTATCGCCTGGGTCACGGCTGTTCTTGTGCTGCACCGGCAACAGGTTCAGGTAACCCTGGCGGGCCCGGTCGAACCGGTGCCCGGCCGGGCATACCACGCCACTATCCACCTCATTGAGGGGCGCACTGCAAATGGGGCAAGCAAGCATCAGGCGAGCAACTTGATCAGGGTCTGGTAGTAGATTTCGGTCAGCACATCGAGGTCGCTGGCCAGAATGCGCTCGTTGACCTGATGGATCGTCGCGTTGACCGGGCCCAGTTCCACCACTTGGGTGCCGAGGGTCGCGATAAAGCGCCCGTCGGAGGTGCCGCCGCTGGTGGACGCCTGGGTCTCGCGGCCGGTAATGGCCTTGATGCTGGCGGACACCGCATCGAGCAGCGCGCCCGGCTCGGTCAGGAACGGCAGGCCCGACAGCGCCCACTCCACATGCCAGTCCAGGCCATGCTTGTCGAGAATCGCCGCGACCCGCTGTTGCAGGCCTTCGACGGTGGACTCGGTGGAGAAACGGAAGTTGAACACCGCCGTCAGGTCACCCGGGATCACGTTGGTGGCGCCGGTGCCGGAATTGAGGTTGGAAATCTGGAAGCTGGTCGGCGGGAAGAAGGTATTGCCGTTGTCCCAATGCTCGGCGGCCAGTTCGGCCAGGGCTGGGGCGGCCAGGTGGATCGGGTTCTTTGCCAGGTGCGGGTAAGCCACGTGGCCTTGCACACCGCGCACGGTCAGGGTCGCACCGAGGGAGCCGCGACGGCCGTTCTTGACCACATCACCCACTAGGGTGGTGCTCGACGGTTCACCGACGATGCACCAGTCCAGGCGCTCCTTGCGTGCTGCCAGGCGCTCGATCACTGCCTTGGTGCCGTGGTGCGCCGGGCCTTCTTCGTCGCTGGTGATCAGGAATGCCACCGAACCCTTGTGGTCCGGATAGTCCTTCACAAAGCGCTCGGAGGCCACCAGCATCGCGGCCAGGCTGCCTTTCATGTCGGCCGCGCCACGCCCGCACAACATGCCGTGTTCGTCGATCAATGCGTCGAACGGGTCATTCTGCCAGGCCTGCACCGGGCCGGTCGGGACCACGTCGGTGTGGCCGGCGAAGCACAGCACCGGGCCTTCGTGCTTGCCGTGGGTGGCCCAGAAGTTGTCCACATCTTCGATGCGCATCGGCTCAAGCGCAAAGCCGGCGTCGCCCAGGCGCTGCATCATCAGCTTCTGGCAATCGGCGTCGATCGGCGTCACCGACGGGCGGCGGATCAAGTCGATAGCGAGTTGGAGGGTCGGCGAAAGGTCGGCGTGGGCCGTCATGGGAAAACTCCGAAGGTGTGTCAGGGCGCAAGACGAGAGTGAAATATATCCAATGTGGGAGCGGGCTTGCCCGCGATGCAGGCGCCGCGGTGTAGCAGTTGCACCGCAGCGATGCCATCGCGGGCAAGCCCGCTCCCACAAGGGGGGCAGTGGCTGCCTGAACCCATAAAGGGCCGTTATCTTATAGCAAAACGGCGACCAGAGGCCGCCGTTTAGTGCATTGCGCAAGTTTTTACGCGGCCGTCGCGGGCTCCGCCACCGCTGCCGGTTTCGGCAGTGACGACAGGAACGCCATGATCAGCGCCGCCACATACGGCAGTGATTGCACCAGCAGCATCACCACCCAGAAGCGCATGTCATTGCTTGGCAGGCCCTGCACCAGGTAGATCCCCAGCGCCGCGCCCCACAGCAGCAACATAATGAACATCTCTTCGCGGGCTTCGGAAATCGCTACCCAGAAGCCGTGGTTATCCGCGTTTTTCGGTGTACGAAAGAACGGAATACTGGTGGTGAAGAAGCCATACAGCACTGCCTTGGCGATGGTGTGGGACAACGCCAACCCGGCCAGGGCTGCTAAGAACGCATCCTTGAGGTTCACACCAACGGCGCGGCGGTAAAGGAAGATGATCTTGCCGACCTTGAACACAAACAGCGCCAACGGCGGGATTGCGAAGATCAGCAACGGCGGGTCGACCCGGGTCGGCACAATGATCATCGCCGCCGACCACAGCAGGGCACCGACGGTGAAGAAGATGTTCATGCCGTCCGCTACCCACGGCAACCAGCCCGCGAGGAAGTGGTAGCGCTGGCCACGGGTCAGCTCGGTGTCCTTGCCGCGCAGCAGGCTGGCGGTGTGGCGCTTGATGATCTGGATCGCACCATAGGCCCAGCGGAACCGTTGTTTCTTGAAGTCGATAAAGGTATCGGGCATCAGGCCCTTGCCGTAGCTGGTGTGGTAGTACGCAGCCGACAGACCTTTCTCGAATACCCGTAGGCCCAGTTCGGCGTCTTCACAGATGCACCAGTCGGCCCAGCCCAGTTCTTCGAGCACCGAGCGGCGGGTCATGGTCATGGTGCCGTGCTGGATGATCGCGTCGCGGTCGTTGCGGGTGACCATGCCGATATGGAAGAAGCCTTTATATTCGGCGTAGCAGAGCTTCTTGAAGGTGCTTTCGTTCTGGTCGCGGTAATCCTGGGGCGACTGCACCACGGCGATTTTCGGGTCGGCGAAGTGCGGCACCATGTGCTTGAGCCAGTTGGGCGACACACAGTAGTCCGAGTCGATCACCGCGATCACTTCGGCATCCTTGGCGGTGTGCGGGATCAGGTAGTTCAGCGCGCCACCCTTGAAGCCGGCCAGGGGCGCGACGTGGAAGAACTTGAAGCGCGGGCCCAGGGTCAGGCAGTAGTCGCGTACCGGTTCCCACACCGCCGGGTCCTTGGTGTTGTTGTCGATGATCAGGACTTCGTAGTCCGGGTAATCGAGGGCGGCCAGGGCGTCGAGGGTCTGTTTGACCATTTCCGGCGGCTCGTTGTAGCACGGCACATGGATGGAGACTTTCGGGCGGTAGTGCGAATCCCCTTCAACCGGCAGGAATTCACGCCGGCGTTTGTGGGTCCAGACCGCTTCCGCCAGTTCATGGGCCTCGGTCAGCAACACGATAAACACGCCCATGGCACCTAGCGCGAGCAAGAAGCCCACGGTCAGGCTGAACCACGTGCTGTATTGCTGGCTGTAGTCATAGCCGATCCAGACCAGCACCGAGCCGCACAGGAACGCGATGAAGGTCAGGAAGGTACGGCCACGCTGGCGCAGGGACGAGCCGTCGATCATCAGCAAGGTCAGCGACAGCAGTGCCAACACCACCGAGCCGATGGCCAGCACCCGCCATTGCGGAATCGCCACGACCGGCCCTTCAAAGTTGAATTTCTGCTGGCGCGCAGCGTCGAACACGCCCCAGTAGGCGCCCACCGAGCCTTCGTCACTGGCTTTCCAGGGTTGGTCGAAGGCTTCGATCACGAAGTAGTTGTAGCCCTGGCGGTTAAGCTTGTTGACCAGAGTGCGCAGGTAAATGGCCTGGTCAGCCGGGGAGGCGTCCGCGCCACCGCGCATGCGGCCATTGCTCGGCCAGCCGACTTCCGACAGCAGCAGTGGCTTTTTCGGGAAGGTCTTCTTCAGGTCCTTGGCCCGGTCGAGGACGAATTGCCCGGCCTGGGCCATCGGCACATGTTCCCAGTACGGCAGAACGTGCGCGGCGATCAGGTCGACATGCTTGCCCAGTTGCGGGTTGTGTTCCCAGATATGCCACTGCTCGGAGGTAGTCACTGGCACTTTGACGGCGGCGCGCACCCGGTCCAGCAGGACAATCAGCTCCTCGGGGGTGATCTCCTTGCGGAAGATGGCCTCGTTGCCGACCACCACACGCACCACGCTGCGCGAACTGTTGGCGATCTCGATGGCCCGCTGGATTTCGCGCTCGTTGCGCTCAAGGTCCGGGCTGATCCAGATCCCCAGGGTCACACGCAGGCCGAACTCTTCCGCCAGCTTGGGGATATTCCCCAGGGGGCCGTCGACCGAATAGGTCCGAATGTTGTCCGTCAGCTTGCTCATGATCGCAAGGTCCTGACGCATTTGTTCGTCGGTCGGGTACTGGTCTTTTTGCGGGTACTGGCCCTGCTGGAACGGCGAGTAAGAAAACCCGGAAATCTGCTGAGGCCAGTTGGGGGTAGTGACCGGGCGGTTGATCAGCGCCCAGAAACCGGTGAACAGCGCGGCAATTGCCAGCACCACCACCAGGTTGAGTCCAAATTTACGCGATGACATAGCTGTTTCGGGTTCCAAAGGGTGTGGAACGAATAGACGTGTTGGTGTACGCCGAACGGCGCGCATCCTACCATCGGCCCTGCACTCTGCGTACAGCAAGCCAGGAAAAACCGGGCATTGGGCAGCCAAAGCGTCGGTAAGTTCTTTACTTATAGCTTGTAGCTTAGAACTTATCGCTGCGTAGCCCTATAATGCGCGCCGGTTTTTGGGGTAATGGTCATGAGTACAGAAGATCCACGGTTTGCCGGCGTCGCCCGCTTGTATGGCATAGAAGGCCTGGAACGCTTGAAAGCGGCCCATGTGGCCATCGTCGGCGTGGGCGGTGTCGGCTCTTGGGCCGCTGAAGCCATGGCCCGTTGCGGGGTGGGCGAGATTTCGCTGTTTGACCTGGACGACGTGTGCGTCAGCAACAGCAACCGTCAGTTGCACGCCCTGGACAGCACGGTGGGCAAGCCCAAGGTCGAAGTGATGGCCGAACGCCTGCGTGCGATCAACCCCGCTTGCACGGTGCACGCGGTGGCGGACTTCGTAACCCGCGACACCATGGCTGAGTACATCACGCCGACCATCGACTGTGTGATTGACTGCATCGACGCGGTCAACGCCAAGGCGGCGCTGATTGCCTGGTGCAAGCGCCGCAAGATCCAGATCATCACCACCGGCGGCGCCGGCGGGCAAATTGACCCGACGCTGATCCAGGTGTGCGACCTGAACCGCACCTTCAACGACCCGCTGGCCTCGAAAGTGCGCTCCACCTTGCGCCGCGACTACGGGTTCTCGCGCACCGTGACCCGGCACTACAGCGTGCCTTGCGTGTTCTCCACCGAACAACTGCGCTATCCCAAACCCGACGGCAGCATCTGTTTGCAAAAGAGTTTTGTCGGTGATGGGGTGAAGCTGGACTGCGCCGGCGGGTTTGGCGCGGTGATGATGGTGACGGCGACTTTTGGCATGGTCGCGGCGACCAAGGCGGTGGACAAGATTGTGGCTGGGGTGCGCAGGCCGTCCGAGCGGGTCAAGCCCGCCTGAATCTCACGGCTGGGCATCCATCACAGTGGGGGAGCAGGCAAGCCAGCTCCCACATTCAGTTTTGTGCTTGGCTCAATTGGCGCATGCGCTGCAGGACCGCATTCAGGCCATTACTGCGCGACGGCGACAATTGACGGGAAAGCCCCAGTTGGTTGAACCAGTCGGGCAGGTCGACCGCCTGTAACGCCTCCGCCGACAGCCCGTTGACCCGCGCCAGCAGCAACGCCACCAACCCTCGAATCAAGCGTGCATCACTGCTGGCGGCAAACTGCCAATGGCCATCGCGCAAGCATCCCACCAGCCACACCAGGCTTTCACAGCCCTGCACCAGGTTGGCTTCGACCTTGTCCTCAGCCGCCAACGCCGGCAGCCGCTCGCCCCATTGCATCAACAAGCGCGCGCGTTGCTCCCAGCTGCCGACGGCCTGAAAGGCCTGCAACGCGACACGTGCATCTGCGGGCAGGCTCATCGCAGCATGTCCAGGGCCTGATCCAGCGCTTCAAAGAAACGCTCCAGGTCATCGGAGTCGTTGTACAACGCCAGGGAAACCCGGATCGCCCCCGACAGATGCAGGCTCTTGAGCAAAGGCATCGCACAGTGATGACCGGCGCGTACCGCGATGCCCTGCTCGGTCAGCAGGTGGGCGAGATCGGCGTTGTGCACACCCTCCACCACAAAGCTGGCCAGGGCGACTTGCGGCGAGCCCAGCAGATGGACGCCCTTGCGTGCCTGTAGACCGCGCAAGAGGTAGTCGTGCAGTGCCGCTTCGTGGGCGATCACCGCCTGTTGATCCAGGGAGTTGAGGTAATCCAGGGTCGCCCCCAGGCCAATCACCCCGGCAATCGGTGGCGTACCCGCCTCGAAACCCAGGGGCGCCGGGCGGAAGCTGGCGCTGTGGTAGTCCGCCTGCTGCACCATCTCGCCGCCAAACTGCCAGTGGCGCAGCCGATGCAGGGCTTCGGTGCGGCCGTAAAGCACGCCGACGCCGTCCGGACCATAAAGTTTGTGGCTGGAAAATACGTAGAAGTCGCAGCCCAGGGCCTGCACGTCATGGCGGCCGTGGACGATGCCCTGGGCGCCATCCACCACGGTCAAGGCGTCGTGGGCCTTGGCCAGTGCCAGCAACTGCGGCAACGGCTGCCAGACGCCCAGCACGTTGGACAACTGGCTCACCGCCAGCAGGCGGGTGCGTGGGCCGATCATCGTGGCGGCGGCTTGCAGGTCGATCAAACCCTCATCGTCGAGGGGCAGCACCACCAGCGTGAGCTCGCGGCGTTTGGCCAGTTGCTGCCAGGGCAGCAGGTTGGCGTGATGTTCCAGGGCGCTGATGACAAGCTCATCGCCCGGGTTGAAAAGGTGCTCCAGGCCATAGGCCAGGAGGTTCAGCGCAGACGTCGCGCCGTGGGTAAAGATGATCTGCCCGCTGTCACCGACGTTGAGCCATTGCGCCACTTTGCTGCGACTGTCCTCGAACGCCTGGGTCGCATGGGCGCCTGGCAAATGCTGGGCACGGTGCACATTGGCCGCGCCATTGGCGTAGTAATGGCCAAGGGCGTCCAGCAGGGCTTGAGGTTTTTGCGTGGTAGCGGCGTTGTCCAGATAGGTCTGGTCTTGCCGTTGCAAGGTGGCGATGGCCGGGAAATCGGCGCGCCAGGGCGAGGGCACAAGCATGGGTTCAAGACTCATATGAACCGGCCGTGCTGCAAGGCACGGCCGGCTCCGGTGGCATCGAGTCGCTGCTTAGTTGTGAGCGTGCAGCGCTGCGTTCAGTTCGATGGCCGACTTGTGGGTTTTGCACTCCACGGCACCGGTCTCGGAGTTACGGCGGAACAGCAGGTCCGGCTGGCCAGCCAGTTCACGGGCCTTGACCACCTTGACCAGTTGGTTCTGCTCATCGAGCAGCGCCACTTTAGTGCCGGCAGTCACGTACAGGCCCGATTCCACGGTGTTGCGGTCACCCAATGGGATACCGATACCGGCGTTGGCGCCGATCAGGCAGCCTTCGCCCACCTTGATCACGATGTTGCCGCCGCCCGACAGGGTGCCCATGGTGGAGCAACCGCCGCCCAGGTCCGACCCCTTGCCGACGAAGACGCCAGCCGATACACGGCCTTCAATCATGCCCGGGCCTTCGGTGCCCGCATTGAAGTTGATGAAGCCTTCGTGCATCACGGTGGTGCCTTCGCCCACATAGGCACCCAGGCGCAGACGTGCGGCATCGGCGATACGCACGCCGGCCGGGACCACGTAGTCGGTCATTTTCGGGAACTTGTCCACCGAGAACACTTCCAGCAGCTCGCCACGCAGGCGCGCTTCCAGTTGGCGCTCGGCCAGTTCGCCGATGTCGATCGCACCCTGGCTGGTCCAGGCTACGTTCGGCAGTTGCGGGAACACACCCGCCAGGCTCAGGCCATGGGGCTTGACCAGGCGGTGGGAGAGCAGATGCAGCTTGAGGTAGGCCTCAGGGGTGGAGGTCAGTGCGGCATCTTCGGCCAACAACGTGGCGACCAGCGGCTTGTGGCTTTCGGCCAGGCGGGTCAGCAGGGCGGCCTGGGTGGCATCTACATTTTTCAGTGCATCAGCCAGTTGCGAGGCTTGGGCAATGGTGAAGGTGATCGCCTGGTTGCCTTCGGTGTAGCCAAGGATCGGCGCGATGGCAGCGACGATTTCGGCCGAAGGGTTGAGCAATGGCTGCGCGTAAAACACTTCCAGCCAAGCACCTTGGCGGTTCTGGGTGCCGACGCCGAAGCCCAGGCTGAACAGGGAATTGGACATGCTGTTACCTCTACAAAAATGAAGTGGCTGGCCTACTTGAGGGCCGCCGAATAACTATCTGGCTTGAAGCCAATCAGGGTTCTGTCACCGAGATCGAGCACTGGGCGCTTGATCATCGAGGGTTGTGCGAGCATCAGTTCAACGGCTTTCGCCTGGTCGAGATCGGCTTTGCGTTCGTCTTCGAGTTTGCGAAAGGTCGTGCCTGCACGGTTCAAAACCACCTGCCAACCGTGCTCATTGCACCATTGGGTCAAGTGTTCGCGGTCGATACCGGCCGTCTTGTAGTCATGAAACTCATAGCTGATGGCATTTTCATCGAGCCAGGTACGGGCCTTTTTCATGGTGTCGCAGGCTTTGATGCCAAAAAGGTGCAATGTTTTGCTTGAATCGGTCAAGGAACTGCCCCCTTTGGGCTGCTGGAAACAAACGATCACGGATTATGCCACGACAAAACAGTTTCGGTGCCGCTCGTCACTCCTTACGGTACGAGGTGCGACTTATGTGCAAAAGCCCGGCAACAGCATAGGCAGCTAATATGGCACTTCAAAGGCGCGTTGTTGCCTCAAGTGTGTCATTGCAAGTCGATTGTCCAGGAACCCCGCTTTATGCAAACCGCCTACACCGTTCTTATCCTGCTGATGCTGGTCAGCGTTTCGCGTCTGGTCGGGCGTGTGATCCCTTTGCCGTTGCCGTTGGTGCAGATTGCCGCTGGTGCCTTGCTGGCGTGGCCGACCCTGGGGCTGCATGTGGCGTTGGACCCTGAATTGTTTCTGTTTCTATTCCTGCCGCCGTTGCTGTTCTCCGATGGCTGGCGCATGCCCAAGCGTGAGCTGTGGCGCCTGCGTGGGCCGATCCTGACGTTGGCCGTGGGGCTGGTGCTGTTTACCGTGGTGGGCGCCGGGTACTTTATCCACTGGTTGTTGCCGAGCATTCCCTTGCCGGTGGCTTTCGCCCTGGCGGCAGTGTTGTCGCCGACGGATGCGGTGGCGGTGTCGGCGATTTCCCAGAACCGCTTGCCCACGCCTTTGATGCACATGCTTCAGGGCGAGGCCTTGATGAATGATGCGTCGGGCCTGGTGACCTTCAAGTTCGCCCTGGTGGCGGCGTTGACTGGGGTATTTTCCCTGGCCGATGCCAGCCTGACATTTGTGCTGGTGGCGGTCGGTGGCCTGGCCATTGGCGTAGCCTTGAGCTGGCTGGTGGGGCGCCTGCGGGCCTGGATGATTGCCCGGGGCTGGGATGATCCGGCGACCCATGTGGTGTTTATGTTGCTGCTGCCGTTTGCGGCGTATGTGTTGGCTGAACGCCTGGGCGCCTCGGGGATTCTCTCGGCCGTGGCGGCGGGCATGATGCAGAGCTGGCTGGACCTGCTGCCACGCCAGACCAGTACACGCTTGCTCAATCGCAGTGTCTGGTCGTTGCTGGAGTTTGCCTTCAACGGTTTGATCTTCCTGCTGCTTGGCCTGCAGTTGCCGGACATCATCAAGGCGGTGACCAGCCACGAAGCCACGCTGTGGCCGACCTTGTTCTATCGCTGCCTGGACGTGATCGCGATCTTCCTGGTGTTGTTGGTGTTGCGGTTTATCTGGGTACAGAGCATTTGGCGTCTGTCCGGTCTGCTGCGTCGCCTGCGCGGTAAAAGTGAGCTGACACTGGTGCCCACCGCGCGGTCCTGCTGGCTGTTGACGGTTGGCGGGGTGCGCGGGGCGGTGACCCTGGCCGGTGTGATGTCAGTACCGTTGCTGATGGCGCCTGGCCAGGCGTTTCCCGAGCGCGACCTGCTGATCTTCATTGCCGCCGGGGTAATCCTGTTGTCATTGGTCGCCGCCTGTATCGCCTTGCCCTTGTTGTTGCGGGGGATCGAGAAGAGCCCGGATGACAAGCGGCGCGGCGAGGTGCGTGATGCCTGGAAGAAAACCGCCGAAGCCGCGATTCATGCCCTGGAAGCAGAGGAGGCCGCCGACGCGGCGCCCCTGGATGCGGCCCAGGCTGCACTGGCGGCAGAGCTCAAGGCACGGATCATGTCGGAATATCGCCATCAACTGGAGGTGTTCAATGACTCGGCCGAAGCCCAGGCGCTGGCGCTGCAGATGGATCATCTGGAGCGCAAGTTACGGCTCAAGGCCCTGCGCGCGCAGCGATTGGAGCTGTATAGCCTGAGCCGTCACCACCAGATTGGCGATGACGTGCTGCGCGAAGTGCTGGCCGACCTGGATATGAGTGAGGCCAACCTGGGGACCCAGAAGTAGCCGTGTGGGCTGACTTACCCCTGTTGCCCTTGCGCGATCTCAACGCGCAGGCCGCTCCTGGGCGGGAGCGGCCCCTGTCATCAACGACGACGCTGGATGAAGTTGCGCATCCGTTCGGCGGCTTCAACACATTCGGTCAATGGCGCAACCAATGCCAGGCGCACCCGTCCGGCCCCTGGATTGAAGCCATCCACTTCCCGCGACAGGTACGAGCCCGGCACCACGGTCACATGTTCTTCCGCGAACAAATCGCGGCAGAACGCGGCATCGTCGCCCTCGACGTTCGGCCATAGGTAGAAGCCCCCATCGGGGTTTTGCACGTCGAGTACCGGCTTGAGAATCGCCAATACGGCGTCGAATTTTTCCCGATACAGGTCACGATTGGCCTGTACATGAGCCTCGTCCTGCCACGCGGCGATGCTTGCCAGCTGGGTTTGCACCGGCATCGCGCAGCCGTGGTAAGTGCGGTACAGCAGGAAGGCCTTGAGGATTTCCGCATCTCCGGCCACAAACCCCGAGCGCAGGCCCGGCAGGTTGGAGCGCTTGGACAGGCTATGGAACACCACGCAGCGCTTGAAGTCCTGGCGGCCCAGCTCGACGCAGGCGCTGAGCAGGCCTGGCGGCGGAGTTTGCTCGTCGAAGTACAGCTCGCTGTAGCACTCGTCGGCGGCGATCACGAAGTCGTACTGGTCGGCCAGGGCAATCAGTTTTTTCAGGGTGTCGACCGGGATCAGTGCGCCGGTCGGGTTGCCGGGGGAGCACAGGAACAGGATCTGGCAACGTTTCCAGATGTCGGCCGAGACCGCGTCGAAATCCGGGTTGAAGCCGTTTTCATCCAGGCACGGCAGGTAGTGCGGCTTGGCGCCGGCGAGGAACGCTGCGCCTTCGTAGATCTGGTAGAACGGGTTCGGGCTGACCACCAGGGCATCGTCGCCCCGGTTGACCACGGTCTGGGTGAAGGCGAACAGGGCTTCGCGGGTGCCATTGACCGGCAGGATATTGCGCGCCGGGTCCAGCCAGCCCTTGGGCACGTCGAAGCGCCGCTCGCACCAGGCCCCAATAGCCTCGCGCAACGCGGGGATCCCCAGGGTAGTGGGGTATACCGCCATCTGATCCAGATTGTTGGCCAGGGCCTGGGCTACAAAATCCGGGGACTTGTGCTTGGGTTCACCAATGGACAGGGCAATCGGGCGCTTGTCCGGGTTTGGTGTGACGCTGCCCAGCAGGGCACGCAATTTCTCGAACGGGTAGGGTTGCAGTTGGTTCAGAGCGTTGTTCATCGGGGCCTCTATCGTTGAGCGCGGCCCTGTGGGAGCTGGCTTGCCTGCGATGGCATCGCCTCGGTGCACCAGATACACCGCGCCGCCCGCATCGCAGGCAAGCCAGCCCCTACAAGGTCCGCGTCCACAGGGAAATTAAATTCAACTCAAATGGTTATTCTGGACAACTCCGCGCCAGGCTCCTGATTCACGCTCAATTGCGCGACGATGGCGTCCTGCAAGCGGCGGCACAGTTCAGGGTCGGACAGTGGCTGGTTGTCGGCATCGGTAATAAAAAACACGTCTTCGACCCGCTCGCCCAGGGTGGCAATCTTGGCGTTCTGCAACGACAGGTCAAACTCCAGGAAAATCCCGCCGATCCGCGCCAGCAGGCCAGGGCGATCGGGGGCGCTGAGCTCGAGTACCGTCACCGGGCGCTGGGCATCGTTGTGGATCGTCACCACGGGCGCAAAGGCGAAGTGCTTGAGCTGGCGCGGTACCCGGCGCTGGATGATGGTCGGGTAGTCGTCCGGGTTGCGCAGGGCCTCGGTCAGGCCCTCGCGGATCTTCTTCACGCGTTCGGGGTTGTCGCCGATGGACTCGCCTTCGGTGTCGAGCACGATATAGGTGTCGAGGGTGAACTGGCTGCTGGAGGTAATGACCCGCGCGTCATGGATGTTCAGGTTCAGCTGGTCCATCGCGGCCACGGTCACGGCGAAGAAGTCATGCTGGTCCGGCGCATAGATAAAGATCTGCGTGCCGCCTTCGAACTCGCGCTGGGTGGTTTCCTTGATCAGCACCAATGGGCCGCCGTCGGCCGGCTGCTGCAGGATCGCGTCGGTATGCCAGGCCACGTCGCCTGCGGTGTGGCGCAGGAAGTAATCATCCCCCAACTGCGACCAGAGCTGCTCGACATCGTCCGGGTCGTTGCCGCCGCGCACCAGGATATCCAGGGCCGCGTTCTGGGTGCGGCGGATCTGCTCTTCGCGGTCCACCGGGTTCTCCAGGCCACGGCGCAAGGCGCGCTTGGTCTCGGTGTAGAGCTGGCGCAACAGACTGGCGCGCCACGAGTTCCACAAGGTCGGGTTGGTGGCGTTGATGTCGGAGACGGTCAGCACGTACAGGTAGTCGAGACGGGTTTCGTCGCCGACGATCTGCGCAAAGTCATGGATCACCTGCGGGTCGGACAAGTCCTTGCGCTGGGCGGTGGTGGACATCACCAGGTGGTTCTGCACCAGCCAGACGATCAGGCGGCTGTCCCACTGCGGCAACTGGTGGCGCTGGCAGAAGGCTTCGGCATCCACTGCGCCGATTTCCGAGTGGTCGCCATGCCGGCCCTTGCCGATATCGTGATACAGGCCGGCCAGGTAGATCAGTTCAGGCTTGGGCAACTTGGCCATTAGCTTACTGGCCAGCGGGAATTTCTCTGACACCTGGGTGTATTGCAGCTTACGCAGGTGTTTGATCAGGTTCAGGGTGTGGGCGTCGACTGTATAGATATGGAACAGGTCGTGTTGCATCTGCCCGACAATAAAGCCGAACTCCGGCAGATAGCGCCCGAGGATGCCGTAGCGGTTCATGCGCCGCAGGTTGCGGTGAATGCCGACCTTGCACTTGAACAGCTCGATAAACAGGCTGGTGTTGCGGATGTCGTGGCGGAATTCGTCGTCGATCAGGTGACGGTTTTCCCGCAGCAAGCGGATGGTATCGGCGCGCACGCCCTTGATTTCCGGTTGCTGGGCCATCAGCACGAAGATTTCCAGCATGGCAAACGGCGTGCGTTTGAACACATTGTCGTTACGCGCCTCGATATAGCCATCGTGCAGTTGGAAGCGGGCGTTGATCGGTTGCGGCGGCGCTTCGTCTTCGGGGGCCAGGATTACTTCTTCGAAGTGCTGGATGATCAGGTCGCTGAGCTGGGCGATGCTCATGACCACCCGGTAGTACTGCTGCATGAAGCTTTCGATGCTGGTCTTCGCGTCTTCGCCCTCGAAGCCCAGCAGGGTGGCGATGGAGCGCTGGTGGTCGAACAGCAGGCGGTCTTCGGAGCGTCCGGCCAGCATGTGCAGGGCGTAGCGCACCTTCCACAAGAACTCCTGGGACGAGGCCAGCAGGGCGTTTTCGCTCTCCACCAAAAAGCCTTCGCCGGCCAGGGCCCGCAGGTTGAGGGTGCCGTACTGGCGACGGGCGACCCACAAAATGGTCTGGATATCCCGCAGCCCGCCGGGCGAGCCCTTGACGTTGGGTTCCAGGTTGTATTCGGTGTCGTTGTACTTGTGATGCCGGGCTTTCTGCTCGGCGCGCTTGGCCAGGAAGAACTCCTTGCTCGGCCACATATGCGCGGTGCTGGTGACTTCCAGCATGCGCTGGCGCAGACGCTCGGGGCCGCAGATGGTGCGGCTTTCCATCAGGTTGGTGACCACGGTCAGGTCGGCGCGGGCCTCTTCGGCGCATTCAGCCACCGAACGCACGCTTTGGCCGACTTCCAGGCCGATATCCCACAACAGCGTCAGAAAACGCTCGATGGAGTCACGAAAGATCTCATGGTCGGCGCTGTCCAGCAGGATCAGCAGGTCGATATCGGAGTAGGGGTGCAGTTCGCCACGGCCGTAGCCGCCGACGGCCACCAGGGCGATGTCGGCGTCCTCGCTCCAATCAAACTGCTCCCAGGCCTTTTGCAGGATGTTATCGACGAACCAGGCACGATCCTCGATCAGCCGGCGAATCTCCCGGCCGCTGCGAAAGCGCTCGTCGAGCACCTCGCGGGCCTGGCGGATGGCCTTCTTGAAGGCTGCTATGGGGCTGGCCTTCAGCGCCAGTTCCGCCTGGAACTGGCCACGGTCGAAGAGTTCTGGATCCACCTGGGGCATTGATCGGCTTTCCTTTCTATCTAGGTGTAGGTCACAACATTGCTATCTGGAAAGCCCGCTGCAAGCATCAGGCCGAAACGCGGGGAATCGTGTCGTCGGCGCGCAGGGTGAAGATCTCATAGCCCGTCTCGGTGACCAGCAGGGTATGTTCCCACTGCGCCGAGAGCTTGCGGTCCTTGGTGATGGCCGTCCAGCCGTCGCCCAGCACCTTGGTGTCGGCCTTGCCCTGGTTGATCATCGGTTCGATGGTAAACGTCATGCCTGCCTTGAGTTCCATGCCGGTGCCGGCACGGCCGTAGTGCAGGATCTGTGGCTCTTCGTGGAACACTTTACCGATGCCGTGGCCGCAGAACTCACGGACTACCGAGAAGCCGTTCTTTTCTGCGTGCTTCTGGATCACTTCTCCGATATCGCCCAGGCGGCAGCCCGGCTTGACCAGCTCGATGGCCTTGTACATGCATTCCTGGGTGACCTGGGACAGGCGCTCGGCCCACACCGGCACGTTGCCGACATGGAACATACGGCTGGTGTCGCCGTGATAGCCGTCCTTGATCACGGTGACGTCGATGTTCAGCGTGTCACCGTCCTTGAGCGGCTTGTCGCCTGGGATGCCGTGGCAGACCACGTGGTTGATCGAGGTACAGATCGACTTGGGGAAGCCTTTGTAGTTCAGCGGCGCGGGGATGGCTTTCTGCACGTCGACAATATAGTCATGGCAGATGCGGTCCAGGGCTTCGGTGGTGACGCCGGGCTTGACGTGTTCGGCAATCATTTCCAGTACGTCGGCCGCCAGTTTGCCGGCAACGCGCATACCTGCGATGTCTTCGGCGGTTTTCAGGGTAACGGTCATACAGGCTCTCTCTAGCGCGACGCGCTGAAATCAATACGGTTTACGGGCGTGCGACAAAAAGGTGCAGCGTTCGCACAAGCCCAAAAAACGCGATTCTAACAGACGCAAGGTGTAAACCATGAGTGTCTGGCTATCGCTTCTCTCTATAAGGTGTGGGTATTTTCACCCGATTCAATGGCTTGGGTGGCGCTGGCGGCAAGCAAGTGCGATTGCGGGTTTCGTTTTTGCCGATGCTGTGGTATAAAATGCGCCGCTTTCCGGGGATACCCCGCAAAGCTTAAATCCACACACGTGTCGACACGATGACCTGGGTGCCGGAGGCCTTGAAGCCGCTGGTTGGTCATTGGGATACGTGGAGGCCAAACCCGACTTATTAAGGAACTATCATGTCCCAAGTCAACATGCGCGATATGCTGAAGGCCGGTGTGCACTTCGGTCACCAGACCCGTTACTGGAACCCGAAAATGGGTAAATACATTTTCGGCGCGCGTAACAAGATCCACATTATCAACCTTGAAAAAACCCTGCCAATGTTCAACGAAGCTCTGACTTTCGTAGAGCGCCTGGCTCAGGGCAAAAACAAGATTCTGTTCGTCGGCACCAAGCGTTCCGCTGGCAAGATCGTTGCTGAAGAAGCAGCACGTTGCGGTTCGCCGTACGTCGATCACCGCTGGTTGGGCGGCATGCTGACCAACTTCAAAACCATCCGTGCTTCCATCAAGCGTCTGCGTGACCTTGAAGTGCAAGCCGAAGACGGTACTTTCGCCAAGCTGACCAAGAAAGAAGCGCTGATGCGCTCCCGTGACCTGGAAAAGCTCGATCGTTCCCTGGGTGGTATCAAGGACATGGGCGGTCTGCCTGACGCACTGTTCGTTATCGACGTTGATCACGAGCGCATCGCGATCACCGAAGCCAACAAGCTGGGTATCCCGGTTATCGGCGTAGTCGATACCAACAGCAGCCCGGAAGGCGTTGACTACATCATCCCAGGCAACGATGACGCAATCCGCGCTATCCAGCTGTACATGGGTTCGATGGCTGACGCTGTAATCCGTGGCCGCAACAATGTTGGCGGCGGCACCGTAGAGTTCGCTGCTGAAGAAGCACCGGTCGCTGCAGCTGAGTAATTGACGCCCTGGCGTTGACTCAGTAAGCAAAAAGGGGGCTTGGCCCCCTTTTTGCCACCTCGAAAACCATTTGTGAGCGGCACAGCTACAGCATCTGTAACGTGCAGCGGTTAACAAGGGTGGTTCGGGAAGAATTGAACGCCCGTACAAGTCGGGTGGAATGGTTGAAAACCTATCCAAGAGGAATTTGAAAATGGCAGCAATTACTGCAGCGTTGGTTAAAGAACTGCGTGAGCGTACTGGCGAAGGCATGATGGATTGCAAGAAAGCCCTGGAAAAGGCTGACGGCGACATCGAAAAAGCCATTGATGACATGCGTGCTTCGGGCGCGATCAAGGCTGCCAAGAAAGCAGGCAACGTCGCTGCTGAAGGCGCTATCGCTCTGAAGGAAGACGGTAAATCTGCCGTTCTGCTGGAAGTGAACTCGCAGACCGACTTCCTGGCTCTGCAGGACGACTTCAAGGCATTTGTTGCTGCTAGCGTTGAAAAAGCGTTCGCCGACAAACTGACTGACGCCGCTCCGCTGATCGCCGCTCAAGAAGCTGATCGTCTGGTACTGGTCGGCAAGGTTGGCGAAAACGTCAACATCCGTCGTCTGGTGCGCGTTGAAGGTGATGTTGTCGGTGGTTACCTGCACGGCAACAAGATCGGTGTTGCAGTTGTCCTCAAGGGCGGCAACGTTGAACTGGCCAAAGACATCGCTATGCACGTAGCGGCCAGCAACCCTGAGTTCCTGCTGCCTTCGGAAGTTTCTGCCGAAGCGATCGAGCGCGAAAAAGCTGTGTTCCTGCAGCTGAACGAAGAAAAAATCAAAGGCAAGCCAGAAAACATTGTTGAGAACATGGTCAAAGGCCGTATCAGCAAGTTCCTGGCCGAAGCAAGCCTGGTTGAGCAGGCGTTCGTCAAGAACCCTGAAATCAAGGTTGGCGAGCTGGCCAAGAAAGCCGGTGCTGAAATCGTTTCCTTCACCTACTTCAAAGTAGGCGACGGCATCGAGAAGCCGGTCGACAACTTCGCTGAAGAAGTTGCTGCCCAGCTGGCTGCCGCTAAGCAATAAGACAGTTTTCAACTGTCGCCCAAGAGAGGCTGCCCGCTCACGCGCGCAGCCTCTTTTCAAATGGGATGCTCAATTTTATTTGGCTTCCCTTTGGAACTGGCTTACAAAGCCGTGTTCCGATGGCGCTGTGACAGCGTCCAGCTAGAGTGAACGCAAGCCGTAAACGGCTCGCCAAGAATTTTTTAAAAATACGCCGCAGGAGAGATTCGCAATGGCTCAGCAGGGCAGTGGTTATCAGGCTCGCTATAAACGCATTCTACTCAAGCTTAGCGGCGAGGCCCTGATGGGCTCGGAAGAGTTCGGGATCGATCCCAAGGTGCTTGACCGCATGGCGCTGGAAGTCGGCCAACTGGTCGGTATCGGCGTCCAGGTCGGCTTGGTGATCGGTGGTGGCAACCTGTTCCGTGGCGCCGCGCTCAGTGCTGCTGGCATGGATCGGGTCACTGGCGACCACATGGGCATGCTGGCCACTGTGATGAACGCCCTGGCCATGCGCGACGCCCTGGAGCGTGCCAACATCTCGGCCATCGTGATGTCGGCCATTTCCATGGTGGGTGTGACCGATCATTATGATCGGCGCAAAGCCATGCGCCACCTGAATGCCAAAGAGGTGGTGATTTTTGCCGCCGGTACCGGCAACCCGTTCTTCACCACCGACTCGGCTGCCTGCCTGCGTGCCATCGAAATTGATGCCGACGTAGTGCTCAAGGCCACCAAGGTCGATGGTGTCTACACTGCCGATCCATTCAAAGACCCGCATGCCGAGAAGTTCGATCATCTGACTTATGATGAAGTGCTGGATCGCAAGCTGGGTGTGATGGACCTGACGGCAATCTGCCTGTGCCGCGACCATAAGATGCCGCTGCGCGTATTTAACATGAACAAGCCCGGCGCCCTGCTGAATATCGTACACGGCGGCGCAGAAGGGACTCTGATCGAGGAAGGCCAACAATGATCAATGAAATCAAGAAAGACGCCCAAGCGCGTATGCAAAAATCCCTGGAGTCTCTGAACCACGCGTTTGGCCAGATTCGTACCGGCAAGGCCCACCCAAGCATCCTGGGCAGCGTGATGGTGCCTTACTACGGCTCCGACACCCCGCTGAGCGGCGTGGCCAACGTGACCGTAAAAGACTCGCGCACCCTGCAGGTCGTGGCCTTCGAGCGCAACATGCTCGCTGCTGTCGACAAGGCTATCCAGAGCGCTGGCCTGAACCTCAACCCGACCAACCTGGGTGAGTTGCTGCTGATCTCCATGCCGGCCCTGACCGAAGAAACCCGCAAGGGCTTCACCAAGCAGGCGCGCAGCGCAGCTGAAGATGCTCGCGTTGCCGTGCGCAACATCCGTCGCGATGCCTTGGGTGACCTGAAGAAACTGGTCAAGGACAAAGAAATCAGCGAAGACGAAGAACGTCGTGCCATCGCCGATATCGATAAGTTGACCAAGGAATCCGAGGCCCTGATCACCAAGGCCACGGAAGAGAAAGAAAAGGACCTGATGGCCGTATAAGGGGTCAGGACGCCTTCATGGAAAAGACCAAGCAGACTGTGCCCTCTGTGGTGCCGCGCCATGTCGCGATCATCATGGATGGGAATAATCGCTGGGCGAAAAAACGCTTTATGCCGGGTGTCGCCGGGCATAAAGCGGGTGTCGATGCGGTACGGGCCGTGATCGAGGTGTGTGCCGAGGCCAAGGTCGAGGTGTTGACCTTGTTTGCCTTCTCCAGTGAAAACTGGCAGCGCCCGGCCGAAGAGGTCAGCGCCTTGATGGACCTGTTCTTCAAGGCCTTGCGTCGTGAGGCCAAGCGCCTGAACGACAACAATATCAGCCTGCGTATCATCGGCGATCGCTCGCGGTTCCATCCGGAACTGCAGACGGCCATGCGTGAGGCCGAGGCTATCTCTGCTGGCAGCAACCGCTTCGTCCTGCAAATCGCCGCCAACTATGGCGGACAGTGGGACATTGCTCAGGCTGCGCAGCGCCTGGCGCGTGAAGTACAGGCCGGTCATCTGCGGCCGGAAGACATCACGCCCGAGTTGTTGCAAACCTGTCTGGTGACCGGCGACCTGCCGTTGCCGGACCTGTGCATCCGTACCGGTGGCGAGCACCGCATCAGCAACTTCCTGTTGTGGCAGTTGGCCTATACCGAATTGTACTTCTCCGACCTGTTCTGGCCGGACTTCAAACACGATGCCATGCGTAATGCGCTGGCCGATTTCGCTTCCCGTCAGCGTCGCTTCGGTAAAACGAGCGAGCAGATCGAAGCTGGAGCCCGGGTTTAATGCTTAAACAACGAATCATCACGGCACTGATCCTGCTGCCGATCGCCCTGTGCGGGTTTTTCCTGCTCGAAGGCGCAGGCTTTGCGCTGTTCATTGGTTTGGTCGTGACCCTGGGCGCTTGGGAATGGGCGCGCCTGGCAGGGTTTGCCGAACAACTGCCGCGGGTGGTGTACGCCGCCGTTGTCGCGTTGTTGCTGTTCCTGATGTACATCCTGCCGGATGTCGCACCCTGGGTGCTCGGGGCAGCGGTGCTGTGGTGGGCGTTGGCGACATTCCTCGTATTGACCTATCCGCGGACCAGCAGCAAGTGGTCCAGCGTCGCCTGCAAGCTGGTGATCGGCCTGCTGATCCTGCTGCCGGCCTGGCAGGGCCTGGTCTATATCAAGCATATGGCCCTGGGCAACTGGTTGATCATGGCGGTGATGGTCCTGGTCTGGGGCGCGGATGTCGGTGCGTACTTCTCCGGCCGTGCCTTTGGCAAGCGTAAGCTGGCCCCGGCGGTCAGCCCCGGCAAGAGCTGGGAAGGGGTATACGGCGGACTGGCCTTGACGTTGTTGATTACCCTGGTTGTTGGCGTTATGCGTGATTGGGGGGGCAAACAAATCCTCCTGGCCCTGATGGGCGCGGCGGTGGTCGTACTGATCTCGGTGGTCGGCGACCTGACCGAAAGCATGTTCAAGCGCCAGGCGGGCATCAAGGACAGCAGTAACCTGCTGCCGGGCCATGGCGGTGTGCTGGACCGCATCGACAGCCTGACGGCGGCGATCCCAGTGTTTGCCGTATTGTTGTGGATGGCCGCTTCGTGAGCCGCCTGCAGCAGGTCACCGTGCTGGGGGCAACCGGCTCGGTCGGATTGAGCACGCTGGATGTGATTGCCCGTCACCCTGAGCGCTACCAGGTATTTGCCCTGACCGGCTTCAGTCGCTTGAGCGAGCTGTTGGCGCTGTGCGTGCGGCACCGGCCGCAGTTCGCAGTGGTGCCGGACGGGACCGCTGCCCGTGGTTTGCAGGACGATCTGCGGGCTGCGGGCCTGTCGACCCAGGTGTTGGTTGGCGAGGAGGGCTTGTGCCAGGTGTCCGCTGCCTCTGAAGTGGATACCGTGGTCGCTGCTATTGTCGGCGCCGCGGGTTTGCGTCCAACCCTTGCAGCGGTGGATGCTGGCAAAAAGATCCTGTTGGCCAATAAAGAAGCGCTGGTCATGTCCGGCGCGCTGTTTATGCAGGCCGTGCGCAAGAGCGCAGCGGTACTGTTACCGCTGGACAGCGAACATAACGCGATTTTTCAGTGCATGCCGGGCGATTTTGCCCGCGGCCTGAGCCAGGTCGGCGTACGGCGTATCCTGCTGACAGCCTCTGGCGGCCCGTTCCGGCAGACGCCGCTGGCCGAGCTGGAGCACGTCTCTCCCGATCAGGCTTGCGCTCATCCCAATTGGTCGATGGGGCGCAAGATCTCGGTGGATTCGGCCAGCATGATGAACAAGGGCCTGGAACTGATCGAAGCCTGCTGGTTGTTTGATGCTCGCGCCGATCAGGTCGAAGTGGTGATTCATCCGCAAAGTGTGATTCATTCCCTGGTCGACTACGTGGATGGCTCGGTGCTGGCCCAGTTGGGCAACCCGGACATGCGCACGCCGATTGCCAATGCCCTGGCATGGCCAGAGCGGATTGACTCGGGTGTGGCGCCCCTGGACCTGTTTGCCATTGCCCGCCTGGATTTCGAAGCACCGGATGATCAGCGCTTCCCTTGCCTGCGCCTGGCACGTGAGGCGGCAGAGGCGGGCAACAGCGCTCCGGCGATGCTCAATGCGGCGAATGAGGTCGCGGTTGCTGCGTTTCTTGATCGGCGCATCCGCTTTCCACAGATCGCGAGTATCATCGAGGAAATTTTGAGCCTTGAGCCGGTGGTTGCCGTGAATGATTTGGGCGCCGTGTTCGAGGCGGATGCCAAGGCCCGGGTCTTGGCCGAGCAATGGTTGAAACGCCACGCAGGTTAGTCGGCAGGCGCGGGATTGGAATGCGGAGAGATTAGATGAGTGCGCTCTACATGATTATCGGCACCCTGGTTGCTCTGGGTGTGCTGGTCACTTTCCACGAATTCGGTCATTTCTGGGTGGCGCGCCGTTGTGGCGTCAAAGTCCTGCGCTTTTCCGTGGGTTTTGGCATGCCGCTGCTGCGCTGGCACGACCGCAAGGGCACCGAATTCGTGATTGCCGCCATTCCCCTGGGTGGCTACGTCAAGATGCTCGACGAGCGCGAAGGCGAAGTGCCGGCTGATCAGTTGGATCAATCTTTCAATCGCAAGACCGTTCGTCAGCGGATCGCTATCGTGGCTGCCGGCCCGATCGCCAACTTCCTGCTGGCCATGGTGTTCTTCTGGGTCCTGGCAATGCTGGGCAGCCAGCAAGTGCGGCCGGTCATCGGTGCGGTGGAGGCGGGCAGCATCGCCGCCAAGGCCGGTTTGAGCGCCGGGCAGGAAATTGTTGCTATTGATGGCGAGCCTACTACAGGCTGGGGGGCGGTCAATCTGCAGCTGGTTCGCCGCCTGGGTGAGAGCGGCACCGTACAACTGGTAGTGCGCGAGCAGGACTCCACGGCCGAGACACCGCGCGAGCTGGTCCTGGACAAGTGGCTCAAGGGCGCTGATGAGCCTGATCCGATCAAGTCCCTCGGCATTCGTCCATGGCGCCCGGCACTGCCGCCGGTGTTGGCTGAGCTCGATCCGAAGGGGCCGGCCCAGGCGGCCGGCCTGAAGACCGGTGATCGTTTGCTGGCCCTGGATGGTCAGGTGCTGGGTGACTGGCAGCAAGTGGTCGATCTGGTTCGTGTACGTCCTGATACGAAAATTGTGCTGAAAGTTGAGCGTGACGGTGCTCAAATCGACGTCCCTGTTACCCTCGCGGTGCGTGGAGAGGCCAAGGCAGCCGGCGGATACCTGGGTGCCGGGGTCAAAGGTGTCGAATGGCCGCCATCGATGGTGCGGGAGGTCAGCTTCGGGCCGTTGGCTGCAATTGGCGAAGGTGCAAGACGCACTTGGACCATGAGTGTGCTGACCCTCGATTCGCTGAAGAAAATGTTGTTCGGCGAGCTCTCGGTAAAAAACTTGAGTGGACCGATAACCATTGCTAAAGTGGCGGGCGCTTCTGCCCAGTCGGGCGTTGCTGATTTCCTGAATTTCCTGGCTTATCTGAGTATTAGCCTAGGAGTTCTGAATTTGTTGCCCATTCCAGTATTGGATGGGGGGCATCTGTTGTTTTATCTCGTCGAGTGGGTGCGTGGTCGCCCCTTGTCGGATCGGGTGCAGGGTTGGGGGATACAGATCGGTATCAGTTTGGTGGTCGGGGTGATGTTGTTAGCCTTGGTCAACGATCTGGGACGTCTGTAACGCTTCGCTGAATTGCGAATCTGCCGCATTTTGCGGCAGTTTGTTTATTGCCAGTTGGAATAAGAAAGGACTTCATGAAACGTCTGCTGCTAACTGCGGTTCTCACCGTATTGATGATCGCCGAAGTTCACGCCGAGTCCTTCACCATCTCCGATATTCGCGTCAACGGCCTCCAGCGGGTTTCCGCGGGTAGCGTCTTTGGCGCCTTGCCGTTGAACGTTGGGGAACAGGCTGACGACCGTCGCCTGGTGGAATCCACTCGTGCGCTGTTCAAAACCGGCTTCTTTCAAGATATCCAACTGGGTCGTGAAGGCAACGTCCTGGTCATCACTGTCGTCGAGCGGCCTTCTGTCGCCAGTATCGAGATCGAAGGCAACAAGGCGATCTCCACTGAAGACTTGATGAAGGGTCTCAAACAGTCCGGCCTGGCCGAAGGCGAGATCTTCCAGCGTGCCACCCTCGAAGGCGTGCGTAACGAGCTGCAACGTCAATACGTTGCCCAGGGCCGTTACTCCGCTTCCGTGGAAACCGAAGTGGTGCCGCAGCCGCGCAACCGTGTCGGCCTGAAGGTCAACATCAACGAAGGCACTGTGGCGGCGATCCAGCACATCAACGTGGTGGGTAACACCAAGTTCGCCGACGACGACCTGATCGACCTGTTCGAACTCAAGACCACCAACTGGCTGTCGTTCTTCAAGAACGACGACAAGTACGCCCGTGAAAAACTCTCCGGTGACCTGGAGCGCCTGCGTTCCTACTACCTGGACCGTGGCTATATCAACATGGATATCGCCTCGACCCAGGTGTCCATCACCCCGGACAAGAAACACGTGTACATCACCGTCAACGTCAACGAAGGCGAGAAGTACCGCGTTCGTGACGTGAAGCTCAGCGGCGACCTGAAAGTGCCTGAAGACCAGGTCAAGTCCCTGCTGCTGGTCCAGAAGGACCAGGTGTTCTCGCGCAAGCTGATGACCACGACTTCCGAGCTGATCACCCGTCGCCTGGGTAACGAAGGCTATACCTTCGCCAACGTCAACGGCGTGCCGACCCCCCACGATGATGACCACACTGTGGACATCACCTTTGTCGTCGATCCAGGCAAGCGTGCCTACGTCAACCGCATCAACTTCCGTGGCAACACCAAGTCCGAGGACGAAGTGCTGCGTCGTGAAATGCGTCAGATGGAAGGTGGCTGGGCTTCGACCTACCTGATCGACCAGTCCAAGACCCGTCTTGAGCGCCTGGGCTTCTTCAAGGAAGTCAACGTCGAAACCCCGGCCGTACCGGGTGTGGATGACCAGGTCGACGTGAACTACGCCGTGGAAGAACAAGCCTCCGGCTCGATCACCGCCAGTGTCGGTTTTGCACAGAGTGCAGGCCTGATCCTTGGTGGCTCGATCACCCAGAACAACTTCCTGGGTACTGGTAACAAGGTTTCCATCGGCCTGACCCGCAGTGAATACCAGAGCCGCTACAACTTCGGTTATGTGGACCCCTACTGGACTGCTGATGGTGTGAGCCTGGGCTACAACGCTTTCTACCGCACCACCGACTACAAAGACCTCGACGTCGACGTTGCAAGCTATGCGATCGACAGCCTGGGTGCCGGTGTCAACGTGGGCTACCCGATCAGTGAGACTTCGCGTCTGACCTTCGGCCTGACCGCGCAGCAGGATGAGATCAAGACCGGTGTCTACACCGTGGACGAAATCTTCGACTTCACCCGCCGCGAAGGTGACAAGTTCCTCAACTTCAAGGCCTCGGCCGGTTGGTCCGAGTCCACCCTGAACAAAGGCGTGCTGGCGACCCGTGGTCATTCCCAGAGCCTGACCCTGGAAGCCACCACCCCTGGTAGCGACCTGTCGTTCTTCAAACTCGACTACCGTGGCCAGTTGTTCACGCCGTTGAGCGATAACTACACCATGCGCCTGCACACGGAACTGGGCTATGGTGATGGCTACGGTTCGACCGATGGCCTGCCGTTCTACGAGAACTACTACGCCGGTGGTTTCAACTCGGTACGTGGCTTCAAGGACAGCACCCTGGGTCCACGTGGTACGCCAAGCCGTGGTGTTGCCGAAACCGGTAACGTCGGCACCGTGCGTGACTCGGACAATGATCCGCTGCCATTCGGTGGTAACGTGCTGATTCAAGGTGGTGCGGAAATTCTGTTCCCGCTGCCGTTCGTCAAGGACCAGCGTTCCCTGCGGACCTCGGTCTTCTGGGATGTGGGTAACGTATTCGACTCCAAGTGCGAGCAGATCCGTAACCCAAGCGGCTTGAAGTCCAACACCCAGTGCAACGACGTCAGCCTGAGCAATCTGGCCAGTTCCGTGGGTGTGGGTGTGACCTGGATTACTGCCCTGGGTCCTCTGAGCTTCGCCTTGGCGATGCCAGTCAAGAAACCGGATAACGCTGAAACCCAGATTTTCCAATTTTCCCTCGGCCAGACGTTCTAAGCGTCCGACCCAAGATAACGACAACGGATTCTGTAGGAGTGCATCGTGCGTAAGTTGACTCAATTGGTTCTTCTGGCAACTGTGCTGGTAGCGACCCCGGCGTTTGCCGAAATGAAAATCGCCGTCCTGAACTATCAGATGGCTCTGCTGGAATCCGATGCGGCCAAGAAGTACGCCGTGGATGCCGAGAAGAAATTTGGTCCGCAACTGACCAAGCTCAAGACCCTGGAAAGCAGCGCCAAGGGCATCCAGGATCGTCTGGTCGCCGGTGGCGATAAAATGCAGCAAGGCGAGCGCGAGCGTCTGGAGCTTGAATTCAAGCAAAAGGCCCGTGACTATCAGTTCCAGTCCAAGGAACTGAACGAAGCCAAGGCTGTTGCTGACCGTGAAATGCTCAAGCAACTGAAGCCAAAACTCGACAGCGCCGTGGAAGCAGTCATCAAGAAAGGTGCCTTCGACCTGGTCTTCGAGCGTGGCGCCGTGATTGACGTCAAACCTCAATACGACATCACCCGCCAGGTGATCGAGCGCATGAACCAGCTGAAGTAAGCCATGACCGCGACTATCAAACTCGGTCAATTGGCCGAGTTCCTGGGGGCTACCTTGAGTGGCTCCCCGGAGAAGGAAATCACTGGGCTAGCCACCTTGCAGGAGGCTGGCCCAGCTCAGTTGAGCTTCCTTGCAAATCCCCAATACCGTAAATACCTGGGCGACAGCCAAGCCGCAGCCGTATTGCTGAAGGCCGCTGACGCCGAGACGTTTGCCGGGAGTGCGCTGGTGGTGGCTGACCCTTACGCGGCTTACGCGCGGGTGTCGCACCTGTTCGATCCGAAACCCAAAGCGGCTCCTGGTATCCATCCTTCTGCTGTCATCGCCGATGATGCTCAGGTAGATCCTGCGGCGAGCATCGGGGCTTTTGTGGTGATCGAGAGTGGTGCGCGCATTGGCGCCGGTGTGACTGTCGGCGCTCATTGCTTTATCGGTGCCCGCAGTGAAATCGCTGCAGGTGGCTGGCTCGCGCCGCGCGTGACCCTGTACCACGATGTGCGTATCGGGCAGCGAGTGGTGATTCAGTCGGGTGCCGTGATCGGCGGCGAAGGCTTTGGCTTCGCCAACGAGAAGGGCATCTGGCAGAAGATCGCCCAGGTCGGCGGTGTGCTGATCGGTGATGATGTGGAGATTGGCGTCAACACTGCCGTCGATCGCGGGGCCCTGGCCGATACCGTGATTGGCAATGGTGTGAAGCTGGACAACCAGATCCAGATCGCCCACAACGTACAGATTGGCGATCACACGGCCATGGCCGCGTGTGTCGGCATCTCTGGCAGCACCAAGATCGGCAAGCATTGCATGCTGGCCGGCGGTGTTGGGTTGGTGGGCCATATTGAAATCTGCGACAACGTATTCATTACCGGCATGACCATGGTGACCCATTCGATTACCGAGCCAGGGGCCTACTCTTCCGGTACAGCGATGCAACCCGCGGCCGAGTGGCGCAAGAGCGCGGCCCGTTTAAGGCAGCTCGACGACATGGCGCGGCGCCTGAAACATCTGGAAAAGCGTGTTGGGGACGTGACCCCTGGCAGTAATGTTTCATCAGATGGCTGATACCATTTCCATATCAAGTGTGCACAGCAGCTAGACTGCCTTCTTGATTTGCTAGAGGGGCGTGCCTTAGTCCGCGCGCTCCCAATCTTTATTACAGGCTTCCCCCCGAAATGATGGACATCAACGAGATTCGCGAATACCTGCCTCACCGTTACCCGTTCCTGCTGGTGGACCGTGTAGTGGAACTGAATGTTGAGGAAAAGCGCATTCGTGCCTACAAGAATGTCAGCATCAACGAACCATTCTTCAACGGTCACTTTCCCGCGCATCCGATCATGCCGGGCGTGTTGATCATTGAGGCAATGGCCCAGGCCGCTGGTATCCTCGGTTTTAAAATGCTCGACCTCAAGCCTGCCGATGGCACGCTTTACTATTTCGTGGGCTCCGACAAGCTGCGCTTCCGCAACCCGGTCACCCCAGGTGACCAGTTGATCCTGGAAGCCAAGTTCGTGAGCTGCAAGCGCCAGATCTGGAAGTTCGAATGCCAGGCCTCTGTTGACGGCAAGCCTGTGTGTTCCGCCGAAATTATCTGTGCGGAACGCAAACTATGAGTTTGATTGACCCTCGCGCAATCATCGATCCGACGGCCGTGCTGGCCGCCGACGTTGAGGTCGGCCCCTGGTCGATCATCGGCGCAGGTGTGGAAATCGGCGAGGGGACTGTCATCGGGCCGCACGTGATCCTCAAGGGTCCGACCCGCATTGGCAAACACAACCGCATCTACCAGTTCTCCTCGGTAGGCGAAGATACGCCGGACATGAAGTACAAGGGTGAGGAAACCCGCCTGGTAATCGGTGATCACAACATCATTCGTGAAGGCGTGACCATTCATCGTGGCACAGTGCAGGATCGGGCGGAAACGACCCTGGGTGATCACAATCTGGTGATGGCCTACGCCCATATCGGTCACGACAGTGTGATCGGCAACCACTGCATCCTCGTCAATAACACTGCGCTGGCCGGCCATGTGCACGTTGACGACTGGGCGATTCTTTCCGGTTTCACCCTGGTGCATCAGTACTGTCATATTGGTGCCCATAGCTTTTCCGGCATGGGTACCGCTATTGGCAAGGATGTGCCGGCGTTCGTCACGGTTTTTGGCAACCCTGCCGAAGCCCGCAGCATGAACTTCGAAGGCATGCGCCGGCGTGGTTTCAGCGAAGATGCCATCCACGCCCTGCGCCGCGCTTACAAAGTGGTGTATCGCCAGGGGCTGACGGTTGACCAGGCGTTGGCCGAGCTGGCCGAGCCGGCGGCGCTGTTTCCAGAAGTTGCCATCTTCCGCGATTCGATCCAGGCATCGACTCGCGGCATCACCCGCTGATCATGGCCACGCTGCGTATTGCATTGGTGGCCGGAGAAGCTTCCGGCGATATCCTCGGCGCTGGCCTGATGCGCGCCATCAAGGCGCAGCATCCAGCCGTTGAATTCATTGGGGTCGGCGGCCCGCTGATGCAGGCCGAAGGCCTGACTTCCTACTTTCCCATGGAGCGTTTGTCGGTCATGGGGCTGGTGGAAGTGCTGGGGCGCCTGCGCGAGCTGCTGGCTCGGCGCAAACTGCTGATCCAGACCCTGATCGCAGAAAAACCGGACGTCTTTATCGGTATCGACGCACCGGACTTCACCCTCAATATCGAACTCAAACTGCGTCAGGCCGGGATCAAGACCGTGCATTACGTCAGCCCGTCCGTATGGGCGTGGCGGCAGAAGCGTGTGCTGAAGATCCGCGAAGGCTGCGACCTGATGCTGACCCTGCTGCCTTTCGAGGCGCGGTTCTACGAAGAGAAGGGCGTGCCGGTCAGGTTTGTCGGCCACACCCTTGCCGATACCATCCCGCTGCAGGCTGATCGCGCCGCCGCCCGCGCCGAGTTGGGCCTGCCCGAGGGGCCGCTGGTGGCGTTGATGCCCGGTAGCCGTGGCGGTGAAGTCGGGCGCCTGGGCGCACTGTTTTTCGATGCGGCCGAGCGTCTGCTGGCCTTGAAGCCCGGGGTGCGGTTTGTACTGCCGTGCGCCAGCCCGCAACGGCGTGCACAGATCGAGGCCTTGCTGGTAGGACGTGACCTGCCGTTGACCCTGCTCGACGGTGGTTCGCACCTTGCCCTGGCGGCCTGTGATGCGGTGTTGATCGCCTCCGGTACTGCCACGCTGGAGGCTTTGCTCTACAAGCGGCCGATGGTTGTGGCCTATCGCCTGGCGCCGCTGACCTACTGGATTCTCAAGCGCATGGTCAAAAGCCCCTACATCTCCTTGCCCAACCTGCTGGCCCAGCGGTTGCTGGTGCCGGAGTTGCTGCAGGACGCTGCTACCCCCGAGGCTTTGGCCCAGACCATTCTGCCGTTGATCGACGGTGGCGAAGAGCAAACCCGTGGCTTTGACGAAATTCACCGTACCTTGCGCCGTGATGCGTCGAACCAGGCCGCAGACGCCGTGTTGACCTTGATCGGCCGCCAGCAGGAAACCCTATGAAGACGCAAATGGGCCTGGATTTCAGCCTGGTCGCCCAAACCCACGAACTGGTCGCCGGTGTCGATGAAGTAGGGCGCGGCCCGTTGTGCGGCGCAGTGGTCACGGCGGCGGTGATTCTTGATCCGAATCGTCCGATCCTCGGTCTCAACGACTCGAAGAAGCTCACCGAAGCCCGTCGTGAAAAGCTTTTTGATGAAATTTGCGAAAAAGCCCTCAGCTGGCATATCGCCCGGGCCGAAGTCGAAGAAATCGACGAACTGAACATCCTGCATGCCACGATGCTGGCCATGCAGCGCGCCGTCGAGGGTCTGCACATCACCCCCAAGCTGGCGATGATCGACGGCAATCGCTGCCCGAAGCTGGCGATGCCGGCCGAGGCGGTGGTCAAGGGTGACAGTAAGGTGCCGGCAATTGCCGCCGCCTCCATCCTGGCCAAGGTCAGTCGTGACCGTGAGATGGCGGCGTTCGAATTGATCTATCCGGGCTATGGCATTGGTGGCCATAAAGGCTACCCGACGCCCGTTCATCTGGAAGCCCTGGCCCGATTGGGCCCGACGCCGATCCACCGCCGCTCGTTTGCCCCGGTACGCCAGGCTTATGAGGTGCGCGAAAGCCTGGTCGAGCTTTAGGCGCAGGCTGATGTTTTACTCAAGGCCCGGTACAATCCGGGCCTTGTTGTTTTCACACGTATCTAGACAGGATCACTATGCCGGCTTCATTCGTTCACCTGCGCCTGCACACTGAATACTCCCTGGTCGACGGCCTGGTACGGATCAAACCGCTGGTCAAAACCCTGGTGGGCATGAATATGCCGGCCGTGGCGGTGACCGACCAGAACAACATGTGCTCCCTGGTCAAGTTCTACAAGAGCGCCATGGGCGCCGGCATCAAGCCGATCTGCGGCGCCGACTTGTGGCTGTCCAATAAAGACCCCGATAACGCCTTGAGTCGCATCAGCCTGTTGGCGATGAACGGCGTGGGTTATCGCAACCTGACTGAACTGATTTCCCGCGGTTTTATCGACGGCCAGCGCAACGGCTCGATCATCATCGAGCGCGAATGGGTAGCCGAGGCCAGCGAAGGGCTGATCATGCTGTCGGCTGCCAAGGAAGGAGAGGTCGGCCTCGCCTTGCTGGGCGGCAATCCCCAGGAGGCAGAAGTGCTCGCCCGGGAGTGGATGGCGGTGTTCCCTGACCGCTTCTACCTGGAAGTTCAGCGCACCAATCGCCCCAACGACGAAGAGCACCTGCACGCTGCCGTGGCCCTGGCCGAAAAGCTGGGTGCGCCGCTGGTCGCCACCAACGATGTGCGTTTTATCAAGAAGGAAGACTTCGAGGCCCACGAAACCCGCGTGTGTATCGGCGAAGGCCGGGCGCTGGACGATCCGCGTCGCTCGAAGAACTACAGCGAAGAGCAGTACCTCAAAAGCGCCGAGGAAATGGCTGAGCTGTTCAGCGATTTGCCCGAGGCCCTGGAAAACTCCGTCGAAATTGCCAAGCGCTGCAATATCGAAGTGAAGCTGGGCAAACACTTTTTGCCCAACTTCCCGATTCCCGATGGCATGACCATCGACGAGTATTTCCGCAAGGTGTCGTTCGATGGTCTGGAAGAGCGTCTTTCCGTCCTGCTGCCCAAGGACACCACCGAAGACTACGAGGCCAAGCGCCAGGTGTATGTCGACCGGCTGAACTTCGAGCTGGATATCATTATCCAGATGGGGTTCCCCGGTTACTTCCTGATCGTAATGGACTTTATCCAGTGGGCCAAAAGCAACGGCGTGCCGGTGGGCCCTGGCCGGGGGTCGGGTGCCGGCTCGCTGGTGGCTTATGTGCAGAAGATCACCGACCTTGACCCGCTGGAATATGACCTGCTGTTCGAACGGTTCCTGAACCCGGAACGGGTATCGATGCCCGACTTCGACGTCGACTTCTGCATGGATGGTCGCGACCGGGTCATCGAATATGTGGCCGAAAAATATGGCCGTAACGCTGTAAGCCAGATCATCACCTTTGGTTCCATGGCGGCCAAGGCGGTAATTCGCGACGTGGCGCGGGTACAGGGCAAGTCCTACGGTCTGGCGGATCGTCTGTCGAAGATGATCCCCTTTGAAGTCGGCATGACCCTGGAAAAGGCCTACGAGCAGGAAGAAATCCTGCGCGACTTCATCAAGGTCGATGAAGAAGCCGCCGAAATCTGGGACATGGCGCGCAAGCTCGAAGGCGTGGTGCGTAACGTTGGTAAGCACGCCGGTGGCGTGGTAATCGCGCCGACCAAGCTGACAGACTTTTCGCCGATCTATTGCGACGAAGAAGGCGATGGCCTGGTAACCCAGTTCGACAAGGATGACGTGGAGGCGGCCGGCCTGGTGAAGTTCGACTTCCTCGGCCTGCGTACCCTGACGATCATCGACTGGGCGCTCAAGACCATCAACCGTGAGCGCGCCAAGGTGGATGAAGCGCCGCTGGATATCGCTTTTATCCCACTGGACGACAAACCCACCTACGCGCTGCTGCAAAAAGCCGAAACCACTGCGGTGTTCCAGCTTGAATCCCGCGGCATGAAGGAGCTGATCAAAAAGCTCAAGCCCGACTGCCTGGAAGACTTGATCGCACTGGTGGCCCTGTTCCGTCCGGGCCCGCTGCAATCGGGCATGGTGGACGACTTTATCAACCGTAAGCACGGGCGCGCCGAACTGGCTTACCCGCACTCCGACTACCAGTACGAAGGCCTCAAGCCGGTACTGGCACCGACCTACGGCATCATCCTGTATCAGGAACAGGTGATGCAGATCGCCCAGGTCATGGCCGGCTACACCCTTGGCGGTGCGGACATGCTGCGCCGGGCCATGGGTAAGAAAAAACCCGAGGAAATGGCCAAGCAGCGCGGCGGCTTCATTGAGGGTTGCGCCACCAACAATATCGACGCCGACCTGGCCGGTAACATCTTTGACCTGGTGGAAAAGTTCGCCGGTTATGGTTTCAACAAATCCCACTCCGCCGCCTACGGCCTGGTGTCATACCAGACTGCCTGGCTGAAGGCCCACTACCCGGCGCCGTTCATGGCGGCGGTGCTGTCGGCGGATATGCACAACACCGACAAGGTCGTGACCTTGATCGAAGAAGTGCGGACCATGAAGCTGCGCCTCGACGCGCCGGACGTGAACGCCTCGGAGTTCAAGTTCACGGTGAACGACGAAGGTCGCATCATCTATGGCCTGGGCGCGATCAAGGGCGTGGGCGAAGGCCCGGTTGAGGCGATTACCGAGGCGCGCCAGGACGGTCCGTTCAAGGACCTGTTCGACTTCTGCGCCCGGGTCGACCTCAAGCGCATCAACAAACGTACCCTCGATGGCCTGATCCGCAGCGGCGCACTTGACCGTCTTGGTCCGTACTTCCATGACGAGTCGAAGGCCTACCAGGCCAATATCGACCGTAACCGCGCGGTACTGCTGACCGCCATGGAAGAAGCGATCAAGGCCGCTGAACAAACCGCCCGCACCCATGACAGTGGGCATGCCGACCTGTTTGGCGGGTTGTTCGTCGAAGAAGATGCCGATGTGTACGCTAACCACCGCAAGGCCAAGGAGCTGACCCTCAAGGAACGCCTCAAGGGTGAAAAAGACACCCTGGGCCTGTACCTCACCGGCCACCCGATTGACGAATATGAGGGCGAAATCCGGCGTTTTGCCCGCCAGCGCATCATCGACCTGAAACCGGCGCGCGATACCCAGACCGTGGCCGGGATGATCATTGCCCTGCGGGTAATGAAGAACAAAAAGGGCGACAAGATGGGTTTCATCACCCTCGACGACCGCTCCGGGCGTATCGAAGCGTCGCTGTTTGCCGATGCGTTCCATTCCGCGCAGTCGCTGTTGCAGACCGACGCGATGGTGGTGGTGGAGGGCGAGGTCAGCAACGATGACTTCTCCGGCGGCCTGCGCCTGCGGATCAAACGCGTAATGAGCATGGAAGATGCCCGCACCAACCTGGCCGAAAGCCTGCGCCTGAAGGTGAAAACCGAAGCGCTCAAGGGCGATCAGCTACGCTGGCTGGGGGATCTGCTCAAGCGTCACCGTGGTGCGTGCCCGGTGACTATGGAGTACACCGGCAGCGATGCCAAGGCGATGTTGCAGTTTGGCGAGACGTGGCGAATTGACCCGGCTGATGGCTTGATTCAAGCATTGCGTGACCAGTTCGGGCGTGACAACGTCTTCCTCCAATACCGTTGACGGTCAGGGCTGCCCTTGTACCCCTGACCTCGACTCGACATTTAATCTCGACCTTGACGCGCCTCTCCCTTAAGGTAGGGCGCGAATAGACAACCGGCTGGCCAGGCACTCCCTGGCCGTCGACCCAAGACGGACGCTTATGAACCCGAATTTTCTTGATTTCGAACAGCCGATCGCTGACCTGCAAGCCAAGATCGAAGAGCTGCGCCTGGTCGGCAATGACAATTCGCTGAATATCGGCGATGAAATCTCCCGCCTGCAAGACAAGAGCAAGACGCTCACCGAAGACATCTTCGGCAAGCTGACCAGTTGGCAGATCGCGCGCCTGGCCCGCCACCCGCGCCGTCCGTACACCCTGGACTACATCGACCACATCTTCACCGAATTCGACGAGCTGCATGGCGACCGCCACTTCTCCGATGACGCGGCGATTGTCGGCGGCATTGCTCGCCTGGATGACCAGCCAGTGATGGTGATCGGTCACCAGAAAGGCCGTGAAGTGCGTGAGAAAGTGCGTCGCAACTTCGGCATGCCGCGTCCGGAAGGCTACCGCAAGGCCTGCCGCCTGATGGAAATGGCTGAACGTTTCAAAATGCCGATCCTGACTTTTATCGACACCCCTGGCGCCTACCCAGGCATCGACGCTGAAGAGCGCAACCAGAGCGAAGCGATTGCCTGGAACCTGCGCGTGATGGCGCGTCTGAAAACCCCGATCATCGCTACCGTGATCGGTGAAGGCGGTTCCGGTGGTGCGCTGGCCATTGGCGTCTGCGACCAACTGAACATGCTGCAATACTCCACCTATGCGGTGATCTCGCCGGAAGGCTGCGCCTCGATCCTGTGGAAAACCGCAGAAAAGGCCCCGGATGCTGCCGAAGCCATGGGGATCACCGCTGATCGCCTGAAAGGCCTGGGTATCGTCGACAAAGTGATTGCCGAACCCCTGGGCGGCGCCCACCGCGACCCGGCGGCCGCATCGGCCACCATCCGCGCCGAACTCTGCGCGCAGTTGGACATGCTCAAGAAATTCGACAACGAGGCGCTGCTGGCCCGTCGTTACGAGCGCCTGATGAGCTACGGTCTCTAAGCTACTGCATTACCCTGTGGGAGCGGGCTTGCCCGCGATAGCAATGTGTCAGTGCCAGATGGGTTGACTGGTACACCGCTGTCGCGGGCAAGCCCGTTCCCACATTGGCGTTGTATATGCTTGGCTAACGTATTCCAGTTTTGCGGCGGTAACGTGCGATGAAACCAACTCTAACCGCCAAACTCCTGCAAACCCTGGCCCCCTGGCGCGACGCCCCGGCCTGGCAGATCGCCTACTCCGGCGGACTCGACTCCACGGTTCTGCTGCACCTCCTTGCCGATCTGGCAAAAACCCAATCCTTGCCGCCACTGCAGGCTATCCATGTTCACCACGGCCTCCAGGTTGCGGCCGACGCGTGGCCAGCCCATTGCCAGGCGGTCTGTGATGCCGCCGGTGTGCCGCTGCGGGTCATGCGTGTGCAGGTGCCATCGGGTGCAAGCCTGGAGCGTGCGGCCCGTGACGCGCGCTACCAGGCGTTCGCCGAGGCAATCGGCCCAGGTGAGTTGCTACTCACTGGCCAGCACCGTGACGATCAGGCCGAGACCTTGCTGTTTCGCCTGCTGCGGGGCGCGGGAGTGCGGGGCCTCACCGGCATGCCCGCCCAGCGATCTTTGGGTGGGGGGCACCTGATGCGGCCGCTGCTGGAGGTGTCGCGAGCCGAACTGGAAACTTACGCCCGCGAGCAGCAGTTGAGCTGGATCGAAGACCCCTCCAACGGCGACCCACGCTTTTCCCGGAATTACCTGCGCCATCATGTGTTTCCCGTACTTACGGCGCGCTGGCCCCAGGCCGTGAATAGCCTGGCCCGTACTGCCGGGCATCTGGCGCAGGCCCAGGAGCTGCTCGATGAGTTGGCGCAACTGGATATGCAGGCCGCTCAACTGCCGTCGGCGTTTCCCTGGCTGGCGCTGCCATCGTTGGCACTTGCGCCACTGCGCGATCTTTCCGACGCTCGGCAGCGCAACGTCCTGCGCTATTGGCTGGCGCCGTTGACGGCGATGCCCGACAGCGAACATTGGGTTGGTTGGAGCGCCTTGCGCGATGCCAAGGAGGACGCGCAGCCGGTGTGGCGTTTGGCTGACGGCCAATTGCAGCGTTGCAACGATCGTATCTGGTGGATACCTACCAATTGGTCAGAGTTTTCCGACAGTCCTTTGAGCTGGTCGCACCCGCAAAACCCACTACAGTTACCTGGCAACGGGCAGTTGTATTTCAGCGGGCATGCCCCTGAAGGCCCTTTGAGCATCCGCTACCGCCAGGGCGGTGAAGTCATGGACGTGCCCGGCCGTGGCCGGCGCGACCTCAAGCGTCTGCTCAACGAAACGGCTGTACCGGGCTTTATCCGTGGCAGATTGCCGCTGCTGTACCAGGGCAGCCGTCTGGTGGCCGTGGCCAACCTGGCAGGGGCCTCGACAGGGCAGGGGGATGACTGGCAATTACATTGGGCGCCACCAACCTGCGATCAAGGTTTGAGCTGATAGCGCCTTTCCGGTAGACTACGCTCCCTTCTTGATACAACTTCTGTGGATTCTCCTGAAACACAGTTGTTGCCGATTACCAAGCAGTCTTTGCTGGGCGATTCCAAAAAATGTGTAGCGATCAACGTACCGGTGTTCCATTGCTGGTCTGTCACAACGCGGCGGTTTTTTTGAAAGGTGCACTGTGATTAATGCAGGTGATCGGGGGCTTCGGCCTTCCTTCGCTTTCCCCGGCGGCTCCGACCGCTTTAACGCAGACTTCTAGGGTTTTTCATGACGCGCTACATATTCGTCACGGGCGGTGTTGTTTCTTCATTGGGGAAAGGCATTGCCTCCGCTTCGTTGGCGGCCATCCTGGAGGCGCGGGGACTTAAGGTCACCATGCTCAAGCTGGACCCGTACATCAACGTCGACCCGGGCACCATGAGCCCGTTCCAGCACGGTGAAGTGTTCGTCACCCACGACGGCGCCGAGACCGACCTGGACCTGGGCCACTACGAGCGGTTCATCCGCACGACCATGACCCAGAACAACAACTTCACCACCGGCCGTGTCTACGAGCACGTGCTGCGCAAGGAGCGCCGTGGTGACTACCTGGGTGCAACCATCCAGGTGATCCCGCACATCACCGACGAAATCAAGCGCCGCATCATCAAGGGTGCAGGCGATGCCGACGTGGCGATGGTCGAGATCGGTGGCACCGTGGGTGACATCGAATCCCAACCGTTCCTCGAAGCCATCCGCCAGTTGCGTTTCGAAGTCGGCGCCAAGCGCGCGATGCTGATGCACCTGACCCTGGTGCCGTACATCGCCACCGCTGGCGAAACCAAAACCAAGCCTACCCAGCACTCGGTCAAGGAACTGCGTTCCATCGGCCTGCAGCCGGACGTGCTGGTATGCCGCTCCGATCACCCGATCGACATTTCCTCGCGTCGCAAGATCGCCCAGTTCACCAACGTTGAAGAACGTGCGGTGATTGCCCTGGAAGACGCCGATACCATCTACAAGATCCCAGGCATCCTGCATTCCCAGGGCCTGGATGATTTTGTGGTCGAGCGTTTCGGCCTGCAGTGCAATGGCGCGGACCTGTCCGAGTGGGAAGCGGTGGTTGACGCCAAGCTCAACCCTGAGCACGAAGTCACCATCGCCATGGTTGGCAAGTACATGGAGCTGCTGGACGCGTACAAGTCGCTGATCGAAGCGATGAGCCACGCGGGCATCAGCAACCGTACCAAGGTCAACCTGCGCTACATCGACTCCGAAGACATCGAAAACCAGGGCACCGCGCTGCTCGAAGGTGTGGATGCGATCCTCGTGCCAGGCGGTTTCGGCCTGCGTGGCGTGGAAGGCAAGATCACTGCCGTGCAGTACGCTCGTGAGAACAAGGTGCCTTACCTGGGTATCTGCCTGGGCATGCAAGTGGCCGTTATCGAGTTCGCTCGTAACGTGCTGGGCTGGAAAGACGCCAACTCCACCGAGTTCGATCACACCAGCGGCCACCCGGTCGTGGGCCTGATCACCGAGTGGGAAGATGCCACCGGCGCTGTCGAAACCCGTACCGAAAGCTCCGACCTGGGCGGCACCATGCGCCTTGGCGCACAGGATTGCCTGCTGGAGTCCGGCTCGCTGGTGCACGACTGCTACGGCAAGGACGTGATCGTCGAGCGTCACCGTCACCGTTACGAAGTGAACAACAACCTGCTGCCGCAGATCAAAGCGGCTGGCCTGAAAATCTCCGGTCGCTCCGGTGATGGCAAGCTGGTTGAAGTGGTCGAAGCCCCGGATCATCCATGGTTCGTCGCTTGCCAGTTCCACCCTGAGTTCACTTCGACGCCGCGCGACGGTCACCCGTTGTTCAGCGGTTTCGTTAAAGCAGCACTGACGCAACATCAGAAGAAGGCGTAAACCTGATGGCCCAGAAGATCATTCGCGTAGGCGACATCGAAATTGCCAACGACAAGCCCATGGTGCTGTTTGGCGGCATGAACGTGCTGGAAAGCCGCGACATGGCGATGCAGGTCTGTGAAGAGTACGTAAAGGTTACCGAGAAATTGGGTATCCCTTATGTATTCAAGGCCAGCTTCGACAAGGCGAACCGTTCGTCCGTGACCTCCTATCGCGGCCCGGGCCTTGAAGAAGGCATGCGGATCTTCCAGGACATCAAGCAAGCCTTCGGCGTGCCGATCATCACCGACGTCCACGAGCCTGAACAGGCTGGTGTGGTCGCCGAGGTATGCGACATCATCCAGTTGCCGGCCTTCCTGTCGCGCCAGACCGACCTGGTCGTCGCGATGGCCAAGACCGGCGCTGTGATCAATATCAAGAAAGCCCAGTTCCTCGCGCCCCAGGAGATGAAACACATCCTGAACAAGTGCGTGGAAGCGGGTAATGACCAGTTGATCCTCTGCGAGCGTGGTTCGAGCTTCGGCTACAACAACCTCGTGGTGGACATGCTTGGTTTCGGCATCATGAAACAGTTCGAATACCCGGTGTTCTTCGACGTGACCCATGCGCTGCAAATGCCTGGTGGTCGAGCCGATTCCGCCGGTGGCCGACGTGCCCAGGTACTGGATCTGGCCAAGGCCGGTATCAGCCAGTCCCTGGCAGGCCTGTTCCTGGAAGCCCACCCGGATCCGGACAACGCCAAGTGCGACGGTCCTTGCGCTCTGCGCCTGGACAAGCTGGAGCCATTCCTGGCCCAACTCAAGCAATTGGACGAACTGGTCAAGAGTTTTCCGACGGTAGAGACCGCGTAACCCGCGTTTCTCCGGTAAACTTTCCGCGCTTTATGCTCAGGCCCCCGGGCCTGAGTCTTGTCGTCTGCAAGCCTGCCCCGTTGTTCCACCCTTGCGGTCGGTCAAAAGATTTCCTTCAGCTGCGTCGTTTTCGTCAACTTTGGAGTGTTTACAACAATGGCAAAAATCGTCGACATCAAAGGTCGTGAAGTTCTCGACTCCCGTGGCAACCCCACCGTCGAAGCCGACGTGCTTCTCGATAACGGCATCATCGGCAGCGCCTGCGCGCCGTCCGGTGCTTCCACCGGTTCGCGCGAAGCGCTGGAACTGCGTGATGGCGACAAGAGCCGTTACCTGGGCAAGGGTGTCCTCAAGGCAGTAGCCAACATCAACGGTCCGATCCGCGACCTGTTGCTGGGCAAGGACCCGCTGGACCAGAAAGCCCTCGATCACGCGATGATCAAGCTCGACGGCACTGAAAACAAAGGCAGCCTCGGCGCCAATGCGATCCTCGCTGTATCCCTGGCAGCTGCCAAGGCTGCCGCCCAGGACCAGGACCTGCCGCTGTACGCGCACATTGCCAATCTGAACGGCACTCCGGGCGTGTACTCGATGCCAGTCCCAATGATGAACATCATCAACGGTGGCGAGCACGCAGACAACAACGTCGATATCCAGGAATTCATGGTGCAGCCAGTGGGCGCCAAGACCTTCTCCGAAGGCCTGCGCATGGGTACCGAGATTTTCCATCACCTCAAAGCGGTACTGAAGGCCCGTGGCCTGAGCACAGCAGTGGGTGACGAAGGTGGTTTTGCACCGAACCTGGCGTCCAACGAAGATGCACTGAAAGTGATCTCCGAAGCCGTGGCCAACGCTGGCTACAAGCTGGGCACCGACGTGACCCTGGCCCTGGACTGCGCGGCCAGTGAGTTCTACGAAGATGGCAAGTACAACCTGTCCGGCGAAGGCCAGGTGTTCAACTCCGAAGGTTTCGCGGAATACCTGAAGGGCCTGACCCAGCGCTACCCGATCATCTCGATCGAAGACGGCCTGGACGAGTCTGACTGGGACGGTTGGAAAATCCTTACCGACAAGATCGGCGAGAAGATCCAACTGGTCGGTGACGACCTGTTCGTGACCAACACCAAGATCCTGAAAGAAGGCATCGACAAGAAGATCGCCAACTCGATCCTGATCAAGTTCAACCAGATCGGCACCCTGACCGAAACCCTGGAAGCCATCCAGATGGCCAAGGCTGCGGGCTACACCGCCGTGATCTCCCACCGCTCCGGCGAAACCGAAGATTCGACCATTGCCGACCTGGCTGTGGGCACCTCGGCGGGCCAGATCAAAACCGGTTCCCTGTGCCGTTCCGACCGCGTTTCCAAGTACAACCAATTGCTGCGTATCGAAGAGCAACTGGGCGGAAAAGCCAAATACAACGGTCGTGGCGAGTTTCGCGGCTGAGTAGTTGATGGTAAAAAGACAAAGGATTGTGTCGGAAAACTCGCTGTAGAGTGAATTTGCGCACTAATCTGATGCCTATCAAGCACAAGCCTGGGTCTTCCAGGCTTCGTGCTATCAGTTGCTTCAAAAGTTTTGCATGGCTGTCTTTTTTCACTGGATACCCGATATTCGATGCGCAGTCCCAATTGGTTGTTCCTCGTCCTGCTCTTGCTGCTGGCTGGCCTGCAGTACCGCCTTTGGGTGGGCAATGGCAGTCTGGCGCAGGTGACCGACCTGACCCAGCAAATTGCCGCGCAGCACGCCGAGAACGAGGTGTTGCTGGAGCGCAACCGTGTGCTCGATGCCGAAGTGCTTGAGTTGAAAAAAGGCATGGAGACCGTTGAAGAGCGGGCTCGTCATGAATTGGGCATGGTCAAGGAGGGCGAAACCCTCTACCAGTTGGCCCAATGAGCGCCTGTTTGCCGGCCTTCTGGGCCGTGATTCCTGCCGCGGGCGTCGGTGCCCGTATGGCCGCGGACCGTCCCAAGCAGTATTTGCAGTTGGGCGGGCGCACTATTCTCGAACACAGCCTTGGCTGTTTTCTCGACCATCCGAGCCTCAAGGGGCTGGTGGTCAGTCTGGCGGTCGATGATCCTTACTGGCCCAACCTGGCGTGTGCTGCCGACCCGCGTATCCAACGTGCGGACGGCGGGGCAGAGCGCTCAGGCTCGGTGCTCAATGCACTGTTGCAACTCAATGCCCTGGGCGCCGGCGATGACGACTGGGTGCTGGTGCACGATGCTGCGCGGCCGAACCTGAGCCGCGAAGACCTCGACACGTTATTGGCGCAGTTGGCGGACGACCCGGTGGGTGGCTTGCTCGCCGTACCGGCCCGCGACACCCTCAAGCGTGTCGACAAGCGGGGGCGGGTGGTGGAAACCATTGACCGTAGCCTGATCTGGCAAGCCTACACCCCGCAAATGTTCCGCCTCGGCGCCTTGCACCGCGCGTTGGCCGATAGCCTGGTGGCTGATGCGCTCATCACCGATGAAGCCTCGGCCATGGAGTGGTCTGGCCAGGCGCCACGTTTGGTGGAAGGGCGTGCGGACAATATCAAGGTGACGCGGCCGGAGGATCTGGAGTGGCTTAGGTTGCGGTGGGCTAATCGCCGGTAGGCTGCTGGACCGAGGTGACTTCATCGCAGGCAATCCAGCTCCCATACCTGACCGCATTCCAACAGAGATACGCGGTCAGGTGTGGGAGCTGGCTTGCCTGCGATGAGGCCAGGCCAGGCACCCCAGATCACCCGCCATACTCCGGCCGCCCAGCCAACCCCTCCTTCAAGAACTCCACCAACTTGCGCACCTTTGGCGATAAATGCCGCTGTTGCGGATACAGCGCCCACACTGCCGTATTCGGCGGTTGATGGGATTCAAGCAGTGAAACCAGCGCGCCGCTGTGCAAGTGCTCCAGCACGTAATAGTCCGGCAACTGGCACAACCCCACCCCTTGCAACGCCGCATCCAGCACCGCTTGCCCACTGTTGCAGCGCCAGTTTCCCTGCACGCGCTGGGAAAATTCGCGTCCATCCTGCGCCAACTGCCAAATATCCGAACTGCCGATCAGGCAGTTATGCCGGCTCAGTTCCGACAAGCTATGGGGGCGCCCGTACCGCTCCAGGTAGGACGGCGACGCACAGAGATACATGCGTCTCGGCGCCAGGCGGCTGGCGACCATTCGTGAATCCTGCAGGCGGCCCAGGCGAATCGCCAGGTCCAGGCCTTCATGCACCAGGTCGAGGGGGCGGTTGCTCAGTTCAATATCCACCCGCAATTGCGGGTAAAGCCCCATGAAGCGTGTTACCAACGGCACGATAAAACGTTCGCCATAAGCCACGGCGCAGGTCATGCGCAACATACCCTTGGGTTCACTGGTCAGGTCGCCCACTGCGCGCAAGGCTTCTTCGCGTCCGTCTTGCAGGCGTTGGCAATGTTGCAGAAAGGTCTGCCCGGCCTCGGTCAGCGTGACGCGCCGGGTGCTGCGATAGAGCAGGCGGGTTTGCAGGCGTTCTTCCAGGCGTGCCACCTGGCGGCTGATATGGGACGAGGACACGCCCAGGCGTTCGGCGGCAGCGGTAAATTGGCTGCACTCGGCCACGGCGACGAACTCATCAATGCCTTCCCAGCGGTTTTCAAGCATGGTGATTATCCCAGTACAGCAATAATGTTTTGCTTTTGTCTGGATTATTAATCAATGAGCCATGTTTTACACTGCCCGTCTTACTTTTTAAGCCCCAGGAGAAACCCGGATGATCAAGTCACGCGCCGCTGTCGCCTTTGAAGCCAAGAAACCACTGGAGATCGTGGAAGTGGATGTCGCCATGCCCAAGGCTGGTGAAGTCCTGCTGCGCGTGGTTGCCTCCGGGGTTTGTCATACCGATGCCTACACCCTGTCGGGCGCCGATCCGGAGGGTATTTTCCCGTCGATCCTCGGCCATGAAGGCGGTGCGGTAGTCGAAGCGATTGGCGAAGGTGTGACCTCGGTAGCCGTGGGTGACCACGTGATCCCGCTGTACACCCCGGAATGCGGCAAGTGCAAGTTCTGCCTGTCGGGCAAGACCAACCTGTGCCAGGCCATCCGCGCAACCCAGGGCAAGGGCCTGATGCCGGACGGCACGACGCGCTTCTCCTACAAGGGCCAGCCGATTTTCCACTACATGGGTACTTCGACCTTTTCCGAATACACCGTGTTGCCGGAAATCTCCGTGGCCAAGATTCCTAAAGAAGCTCCGCTGGAAAAAGTCTGCCTGCTGGGCTGCGGCGTCACCACCGGTATCGGTGCGGTAATCAACACCGCCAAGGTCAAGCCGGGCGATACCGTGGCCATCTTCGGCCTCGGCGGGATTGGCTTGTCGGCTGTGATCGGTGCAGTGAAGGCCAAGGCCGGCCGTATCATCGCCATCGACATCAACCCGGCCAAGTTTGAAATCGCCAAGCAACTGGGCGCCACCGACTGCATCAACCCGAAAGACTACGACCGGCCGATCCAGGACGTTATCGTCGATTTGACCGACGGCGGCGTGGACTTTTCCTTCGAGTGCATCGGCAATGTCCAACTGATGCGCGCGGCCCTGGAGTGCTGCCACAAAGGTTGGGGCGAGTCGGTGATCATCGGTGTCGCCGGGGCCGGCCAGGAAATTTCCACCCGTCCCTTCCAGCTGGTGACCGGTCGCGTCTGGCGCGGTTCGGCTTTCGGTGGCGTGCGTGGCCGCAGCGAGTTGCCAAGCTACGTGGAAATGGCCCAGAGCGGTGAAATCCCGTTGGATACCTTCATCACCCACACCATGGGCCTGGAAGATATCAATAAGGCGTTCGACCTGATGCATGAAGGCAAGAGCATTCGTACCGTCATCCATTTCTGAGGTCGGCCATGAGTCTGCAAAACCTGTCATGCCAGAAGAGCTTCGGCGGCTGGCATAAGCGTTACAAACATCATTCCGATGTGCTGGACTGCGACATGACCTTCGCCGTCTACCTGCCACCCCAGGCGGAGCAGGGCGGCAAGTTGCCGGTGCTGTACTGGCTGTCGGGGCTGACCTGCACCGATGAGAACTTCATGCAAAAGGCCGGCGCGCAACGTATGGCGGCCGAACTGGGAATAATCATCGTCGCGCCGGACACCAGCCCCCGTGGGCCGGGTGTACCGGGCGATCCGGAGAATGCCTGGGATTTTGGCCTGGGTGCCGGGTTTTACTTGAATGCCACGCAAGAGCCGTGGAGCAAGCACTATCGGATGCATGACTATGTAGTGCAGGAATTGCCGGCGTTGGTTGAAGCGCATTTCCCGGCTTCCGACAAGCGTGGCATCAGCGGGCACTCCATGGGCGGCCACGGTGCGCTGGTGTGTGCCTTGCGCAATCCTGGGCGCTACCAGTCGGTGTCGGCGTTCTCGCCGATCAACAATCCGATGGATTGCCCTTGGGGGCAGAAGGCTTTTTCCCGCTACCTGGGGGAAGAGCGTTCGAAGTGGCGCGAATGGGATGCCTGCGTGCTGATCAGCGAAGCCTCGGAAAAACTGCCGTTGCTGGTGGACCAAGGCGATCGCGACGACTTCCTCGCCACCCAGCTCAAGCCCGAGGCCTTGCAACAAGCCGCCAAGGCCGCCGGCCATCCGCTGGAGCTGCGCCTGCAGCCGGGTTATGACCACAGCTACTTCTTTATCGCCAGCTTCATCGAGGACCACTTGCGTCATCATGGACGTGCTTTGCTCGGTTAATGTCCGGCAAAAGTAGGTAGAATCACGCCCTGAATTAACTCGGGGCGTTTTTTTATGCGTATTGGCCACGGCTATGATGTGCACCGTTTCGCCGAAGGCGACTTCATCACCCTGGGCGGCGTGCGCATTGCGCACCACCATGGGTTGCTGGCTCATTCCGACGGCGACGTTGTGCTGCATGCCTTGAGCGATGCCTTGCTCGGCGCGGCGGCGTTGGGGGATATCGGTAAACACTTTCCGGACACCGATCCCACCTTCAAGGGCGCGGACAGTCGCGTGCTGCTGCGGCATGTGGTCGGCCTGATCCATGCCAAGGGCTGGAAGGTCGGTAATGTCGATAACACCATCGTCGCCCAGGCGCCCAAAATGGCCCCGCATATCGAGTCGATGCGCGCAGTGATTGCCGCCGATCTGCAAATAGAACTGGATCAAGTCAACGTGAAAGCCACCACCACCGAAAAACTCGGGTTTACCGGTCGAGAAGAGGGCATCGCCGTGCACTCCGTCGCCTTGTTGCTGCGCGCATGAACGACCTGCAACTGTTGGGGCCGCGGGCCTATGGTGAAGCACTGGGCAGCGCGGTACTCAAGGCGACGGCTGAGGACTTCCAGGTGGACGAGGTGCTGGATATCCCGCTGACCGGCGAAGGCGAGCACCTGTGGCTGTGGGTGGAAAAGCGTGGCCTGAACACCGAAGAGGCCGCGCGGCGCATTGCCAAGGCTGCCGGCGTGCCCTTGCGCACGGTCAGCTATGCCGGCCTCAAGGATCGCCAGGCGCTGACCCGCCAGTGGTTCAGCGTGCAACTGCCCGGCAAGGCCGATCCAGACCTGAGCGCGGCGGAAAACGACACCCTGAAGATCCTCAAGACCGCCCGCCACAAGCGCAAGTTGCAGCGTGGCGCCCATGCGGCCAACGGTTTTACCCTGCGCCTGACCCAACTGGTCGGTGACCACGCCGCGATCGATGCGCGCCTGCAGCTGATCGCCCAACAGGGTATCCCCAACTATTTCGGCGCCCAGCGGTTTGGCCATAACGGCGGTAACGTCGTCGATGCCCGCGACTGGGCGACCCGCAAGGCCTTGCCGGAGCAGCGCAATGTGCGTTCGCGCCTGCTGTCGACCGCGCGCAGCTTTGTGTTCAATAAAGTGCTGGCGGCGCGGGTTGCCGATGGTTCATGGCAGCGCGCCCAGGTCGGTGACTTGCTGGCGTTCACCGACAGCCGCAGCTTTTTCCCGGCCGGGGAGGCGGAGTGCAGCGATCCGCGCCTGGCCATCCTCGACCTGCATCCCACCGGCCCGCAGTGGGGTGAAGGCGAATCGCCCGCCAGCGGCGCCACCCATGCGCTGGAGCAAACCGTCGCAGCGAGCGAAGCAGACCTGTGCGATTGGCTGGCCAAAGCCGGCATGAGTCAGGAGCGACGCATTCTGCGACTGCCCATTGGCGGGTTGACGTGGCATTATCCCGAGACTGACATTCTGCAATTGGAATTCGTCCTGCCGGCCGGATGCTTCGCCACTGTTTTGGTGCGCGAGCTTGTTGATCTGGTGCCGGTGGGGCAGACGGACAGCCCATGCGTATTCTGATATCTAACGACGACGGGGTCACCGCCCCCGGCCTTGCCGCGCTTCATGCTGCGCTGGCCGATTACGCCGAGTGCGTGGTGGTTGCACCGGACCAGGACAAAAGCGGCGCCAGCAGTTCGCTGACGCTCGACCGTCCTTTGCACCCGCAAACGTTGGCCAACGGCTTTATCAGCGTAAATGGCACGCCGACCGATTGCGTGCACCTGGCGATCAACAGTTTGCTGGTCGATGAGCCGGATTTAGTGGTTTCCGGGATCAACCTGGGCGCCAACCTGGGCGATGACGTGTTGTACTCCGGCACCGTGGCGGCGGCCCTTGAAGGGCGTTTCCTGGGACGCACGGCATTTGCCTTTTCGTTGGCGTCGCGCCAGGTGGATAACCTGGCGACCGCCGCGTACTTCGCGCGCAAACTGGTGGAGGCCCACGACACCCTGGTGCTGCCGCCACGTACAGTGCTCAACGTCAATATCCCCAACCTGCCCCTGGACCATATTCGCGGTATCCAGTTGACCCGCCTGGGCCATCGCGCCCGCGCCGCGGCACCGCTGAAAGTGGTCGATCCCCGTGGCAGGGAAGGCTACTGGATTGCTGCAGCGGGCGACGCCGAGGATGGCGGGCCGGGCACGGACTTTCATGCGGTGATGCAAGGTTATGTTTCGATTACCCCGTTACAACTTGATCGCACCTTCAATGATGCCTTCGGTGGTCTCGATCCCTGGCTGGAGGGGCTGCGCTGATGGCTCGTGAACAGGACGACCTGTTGCGCCGTGGCATCGGCATGACCTCCCAGCGCACCCGTGAGCGATTGATCCAGCGGCTCTACGAAGAGGGGCTGTCCAACGCCCAGGTGTTGGAAGTCATCCGTCGTACCCCGCGTCATCTGTTTGTCGATGAGGCCCTGGCCCATCGCGCCTATGAAGACACCGCGCTGCCCATTGGCCATAACCAGACCATCTCCCAGCCCTACATGGTGGCGCGCATGAGCGAGCTGCTGCTGGCGGCGGGTCCGCTGGACAAAGTGCTGGAAATCGGCACCGGCTCCGGCTACCAGACCGCCGTGCTCTCGCAGTTGGTGGAGCGGGTGTTTTCCGTCGAGCGGATCAAGGTCCTGCAGGACCGGGCCAAGGAGCGCCTGGTGGAATTGAACCTGCGCAATGTGGTGTTTCGCTGGGGGGACGGCTGGGAGGGCTGGCCGGCATTGGCGCCCTATAACGGCATCATCGTGACGGCCGTGGCCACGGATGTGCCTCAGGCGCTTCTCGACCAACTGGCCCCGGGTGGGCGCCTGGTGATTCCGGTCGGGTCGGGTGAAGTGCAGCAACTGATGTTGATTGTGCGCGAAGAAGAAGGTTTTTCGCGGCATGTCCTGGGGGCAGTGCGTTTTGTGCCGTTACTTAATGGGCCGCTGGCCTGATCATTTATGACGGCGCACTGAATTCTATTGCCGGGTATGTGTCTTACAGCGGGGTTCATTGAGTCAACATCAAGTTGGGTAGTTACTTAACGAGATGAATTTTTCGTTTCTACCTTGTTGCCGGTTAAAGTCCGGCAGCCAGTTATACTGGCGACATATTTCAAGCCTGATACAGGCGTTCATGTTTCAGCCACCACAAAGGGAGCGGCGGGTGAGTCTCACAGTCATTGCGCAGCGTATGAGTAAAACGAGCTTTCAGCGACTGGTGATTGGCCTTGTCTTGAGTTCCTTGTTGGCTGCCTGTTCCAACACAGGCGGCGGGGCACGGGTCGTCGACCGCAATAGCGCGGCACCGCAGCGGCCTACGGTGACCACCGGGCAGTACGTGGTGCGCAAGGGCGATACTATGTTCTCGATCGCCTTCCGTTATGGTTGGGATTACAAGGCGCTGGCCGCGCGGAACAACATCCCGGTGCCCTATACGATACATCCGGGGCAAACGATACGTTTCGATGGGCGCACGGGTTCGGCACCCACGGCAGTTGTGACAAAATCCGGTTCCTCGGCTTCTTCTTCCAGCAAGACGACGGTCTTCACCCGGCCTGCAGGCACCGCTGCGCCGGCGGCTGCGAGGAAGCCGGCACCCGCGCCGTTGCCACCTGTGGGGCCTGCGCCGAAGGGTTGGGGATGGCCCTCAAATGGCATTCTTATTGGAAAATTCTCTTCAAACGGTAGTTTGAATAAAGGCATTGATATCGCCGGGGATTTGGGACAGCCTGTTTTAGCTGCGTCTGATGGGACTGTTGTATACGCCGGGAGTGGTTTACGGGGCTACGGCGAATTGGTCATCATCAAACACAGCGATACCTACGTCAGTGCCTACGGTCATAACCGCAGGTTGTTGGTTCGGGAGGGGCAGCAAGTCAAAGTCGGACAGACAATTGCCGAGATGGGGTCAACTGGTACAGACCGGGTGAAACTGCACTTTGAGATTCGCCGCCAAGGTAAGCCTGTAGATCCACTGCAATTCCTACCCCGGCGTTGATGTGTTGTCAGCCTGTTCCCTCACGTAGAAGGAACAGGCTCCAGCGTTGCCAAGGATAAAGGCGTCGCTTGAGCTTGAGGTCGAACTCACCAAAGGACTATAACAATGGCTCTCAGTAAAGAAGCGCCGGAGTTTGACATCGACGATGAGGTTCTCCTTATGGAGACCGGCATCGGTACGGATTCGATGTCGAATGAGGGACCCGCTGTACCTTCAGTTCGTACCAAGTCCAAAAACTCCACAGCGTTAAAACAGCATAAGTACATTGATTACACCCGGGCGCTCGATGCGACCCAGTTGTATCTCAATGAAATCGGCTTTTCCCCCTTGCTCACTCCCGAAGAAGAAGTCCATTTTGCGCGACTGTCGCAAAAGGGTGATCCTGCTGGGCGCAAGCGCATGATTGAAAGCAATCTGCGACTGGTGGTGAAAATCGCCCGACGCTATGTCAATCGTGGGCTGTCCCTGTTGGACTTGATCGAAGAGGGCAACCTCGGCCTGATCCGGGCAGTGGAGAAGTTTGACCCCGAGCGGGGTTTTCGCTTCTCGACCTACGCTACCTGGTGGATTCGCCAGACCATCGAACGGGCAATCATGAATCAGACCCGGACCATCCGGTTGCCGATTCATGTCGTCAAGGAGCTTAACGTGTACCTGCGGGCAGCACGTGAGCTCACTCAAAAGCTGGATCATGAACCATCGCCTGAAGAGATCGCCAACCTGCTGGAAAAACCGGTGGGAGAGGTCAAGCGCATGCTGGGTCTTAATGAGCGTGTGTCTTCGGTCGATGTCTCGCTGGGTCCGGATTCCGATAAAACCCTGCTGGACACCCTGACGGATGACCGACCAACGGATCCGTGTGAGCTGTTGCAGGACGATGACTTGTCGCAGAGCATCGACCAATGGCTTTCGGAGCTGACGGACAAGCAGCGCGAAGTGGTGATTCGCCGCTTCGGTCTACGTGGCCATGAGAGCAGTACCCTGGAGGATGTTGGCCTGGAGATCGGCTTGACCCGCGAGCGGGTGCGGCAGATCCAGGTTGAGGGTCTCAAGCGTTTGCGGGAGATCCTGGAGAAGAATGGCTTGTCGAGTGAGTCGTTGTTTCAGTAACGGCTTGTAAGGTAGCTATGAGAACGCCCGGTGCATGGGAATGCACCGGGCGTTTTGCGTTGTGGGAGCCCGGCTTGCCGACGATGGCGACCTTGAGGGCGGCTCTCGCTGGCAAGGGCAGCATCAAATTCCAGGCATAAAAAAACCCCGCTTTTAAGGGCGGGGTTCTTTCGACTAAGTCAGTACAAGTTAGATAACTTGAACTTCTTCAGCTTGCATGCCTTTCTGACCGCGGGTAGCGATGAAAGAAACCTGTTGGCCTTCTTTCAGGCTTTTGAAGCCGTCGGATTGGATAGCTTTGAAGTGAACGAACAGGTCGTCACCGGATTGTGGAGTGATGAAGCCGAAGCCTTTTTCATCGTTGAACCACTTAACGGTACCAGTTTGGCGATTAGACATGGTGTATCTCCTTGGACAAAGTTAACTGCGACTCAGGAAAAGCCCTGGCCGAGACTGAGTGCAAAGAGCAGGAAAAATTCTTGGAGATGGTTGGATCGAAATTCAACATATCGTGTAGAGATTCTCAGTGACACAAGCAGCACAGTGGCGCCACCTTAACCCTTTTTCCGGAACGTGCCAATGGTATTTCCGAAGGTTTCTCTATTTTCGTGACTGGCGGTGCCTTTTACAGGCCTGCGGCCCTTTAATTCAGGGGCAGGGCCCGCCCCATACGGCTGACAGTGATCGGGCGCAACTTAATCAAGAAAAACCCCCGCGTCCTTTGAACCGCGAGGCCAGCCCCGGTAAGATGCCCAACAGAATTTTCCACCTCGCTATTCAGGACACCCGCCATGAGCATCAAATCGGACAAGTGGATTCGCCGCATGGCGCAAGAGCACGGCATGATCGAACCCTTCGTCGAGCGCCAGATGCGCGGAGAGGGCGCCGAGCGCCTGATTTCGTTCGGGGTTTCCAGCTATGGCTACGATGTGCGTTGCGCCGATGAGTTCAAGGTGTTCACCAACATCAACTCGGCCACCGTCGATCCGAAAAATTTCGATGAAAAGAGTTTCGTCGATGTGAAGAGCGACGTGTGCATCATCCCGCCAAACTCCTTTGCCCTGGCGCGCACTGTCGAGTTCTTCCGTATTCCGCGCAATGTGCTGACCATCTGCCTGGGCAAGAGCACCTACGCGCGCTGCGGCATTATCGTCAACGTGACTCCGCTTGAGCCGGAATGGGAAGGCCACGTGACCCTGGAGTTTTCCAACACCACCACCTTGCCGGCCAAGATCTACGCCAATGAAGGCGTCGCACAGATGCTGTTCTTCGAATCCGACGAAGAGTGCGAAGTGTCCTATAAAGACCGTGGCGGCAAGTACCAGGGCCAGCGCGGCGTCACCCTGCCACGCACCTGATCGAAACGTCTTACAGGGCAAGGGAATTTGTCAGCGGGCAGGCACTCTATTGGGAGTACTGCCTCGGCGCGTGCACAGCGCGCCGAGCCACGCTTGAGGAGTACCCTATGAAGATCGACCCGCGAATCAGCGCCGAACTTGCCCGGCTTGAACCCAACCAGATTGGTGTTCTGGCCTGGTCCCTGATGGCCGACCCCGCCGCCGGCGGCATCCCTGGCCAGCCTGACCCCGATACCCCGGAACAACCTACCGAGCCTGGTGTGCCGACCCTGCCGGATGAGCCACCACCCGCTCCAGTGGCCTGACAGGCCTCCACAAACCGCTGGTAGCTTTTGTGGTGGCGAGCGGGCTTGCCCGCGTTGGGCTGCGCAGCAGCCCTGAAACCTGGCGCCGCGGTGTATCTGAAGACAGGCGGCAACGTTACAGGGGCTGCTACGCAGCCCGACGCGGGCAAGCCCGCTCGCCACAGTAAGGCCTCTTGCCTTGGCCTCTTACTTCAGATTGCCACTTAGAAACTGCCGCAAACGCTCGCTTTTCGGGTTGCCCAGCACGTCTTCCGGCGTGCCTTCCTCCTCCACCAGCCCGTGGTGCAAAAACAGCACCTGGCTGGAAACCTTGCGCGCAAAACTCATCTCGTGGGTCACCATGATCATGGTCCGCCCCTCTTCAGCCAGGCCCTGGATCACCTTCAGCACTTCGCCCACCAGTTCCGGGTCGAGGGCCGATGTCGGCTCGTCGAACAGCATCACCTCCGGCTCCATCGCCAGGGCGCGTGCGATCGCCACTCGCTGTTGCTGGCCCCCCGAGAGGAACGCCGGATACTGCTCGGCCACCCGTGCCGGCAGCCCTACCTTCTCCAGATAACGCCGGGCACGGTCCTCGGCGTCCTTTTTGCTGCAGCCCAGGACCCGGCGGGGGGCCATGCTGATGTTTTCCAGCACGCTCATATGGCTCCACAGGTTGAAGTGCTGGAACACCATCGCCAGGCGGGTGCGCAGGCGCTGTAGCTCGGCTTCGTCGGCCACGCGCATGCCGTGGCGGTCGCTGACCATACGGATCGGCTGGCCATCCAGGCTAATGGCGCCGTCATTGGGTTGTTCAAGAAAGTTGATGCAACGCAGGAAGGTACTTTTCCCCGAGCCGCTGGCGCCGATCAGGCTGATCACATCACCGCTTTTGGCCTTTAGCGAAACACCTTTGAGCACTTCATGGTCGCCATAGCTTTTATGCAGGCCTTCAACGGTCAGTTTGTACATGGGGCGTGCATCCTCAAGGCGATAGTAAATAGCCGCTGCGATAGGGCGTAAGGCCGGCGACATGGGCAATCACCATGCCGGCCGTGGCCATGCGCCGTAGCGAGCGGGCGTACATCAGGCCGGCATGGCGGCAGTGAACGGGGGTGACGCGGTCGTGAATGGGGTCAATGACCTCGGCGACCAACTGCCCGGCCTCCAGGTATTCTCCTGGCAGCGCGTGGAACACCAGCAAGCCACCTAGCGGGGTTGCCACCGGTTCGACGGCAGCCAGCGGCGTGGCGGGGTAGGGCAAGTCGGGCAGGGGTGCAGGTTCGCCGCTGATGGCGCCAAATCGGATCAGATAGTCGATGATCGCCTGGCAATCGAGACTGGCCAGGCCGTGATTGACATCGCCTTGGCCGCGCAACTCCAGGGTCACGGAAAAACTGCCCTGGGGAATCTCGAAGCGCTCGCCAAAACGTTGCTGCAATTGCCACCAGAGCAGGGTGAAACACTCATCGAAGGATTGCCCCCCGGAATCGGTGGCCAGCAGGCAGGCTTCGGCGCCGATGTAACGGGCCAGCGGCTCGACCTGCGGCCAGGCCTCGGGCGTGGTGTAAAGGTGGGCGACGGCTTCGAAGTCGCAATGCAGGTCCAGCACCATATCGGCATCACAGGCCAGGCGTTGCAGCACCAGGCGCTGGGATTGCAGCTGCGTGGCCGGTACATGGCGGTCGAGGGCCTGGCGCAGGCTGTCGCGGATCAGCGCGACGTTGCGCCTTGGATCATCCCCCAGCCGGCCCTCGACCTGATTGCCGACCTCGTCACTGAGGTCGACAAACAGGCGATTGAAATTCTGCCCGCTCTCCAGCTCGTAGCGGCCCAGGGGAATGTCCATCAGCACTTGCTCCAGGCCCACTGGATTGGCCACCGGCACCAGCACGATTTCGCTGCGCAGGCGGCCGGCTGCAGCCAGTTCCGCCAGGCGTACCTTCAAGTGCCAGGCCACCAGCATGCCGGGCAGTTCGTCGGCGTGCAGCGAGGATTGGATGTAGATTTTGCCTTCGGCCTGCTCTGGCCCGAAGTGAAAGCTGTGGATCTGCCGTGCCGTGCCTGGCACGGGGGCGAGGAGGGGATGAATCTGTTGCCGCATAGGGGCTCCTTAATGGCTCGGCCCGAGAAAGGCCAGCCAGCGCCGCTCCGCCAGACGAAACAGACCGACCAGGGCAAAGGTCACGGTCAGGTAGATCAGCGCAGCGATACCAAACGATTGGAAAGTCAGGAAGGTGGCCGAGTTGGCGTCCCGGGCGACTTTGAGGATGTCCGGGATCGTCGCGGTAAAGGCTACCGTCGTCGAGTGCAGCATCAGGATCACTTCATTACTGTAGTACGGCAATGAACGGCGCAGGGCCGACGGCATGATCACGTAGGCGTAGAGTTTCCAGCCGCTCAGGCCATAGGCTTTCGCCGCTTCGACCTCACCATGGGCCATGCTGCGGATGGCTCCGGCGAAGATTTCCGTGGTGTAGGCGCAGGTGTTGAGGGCAAAGGCCAGAAGGGTGCAGTTCATCGCGTCGCGAAAAAACGCATCCAGCAATGGTTGTGCGCGAACCGCAGCGAGGCTGTAGATACCGGTGTAGCAGATCAGCAGCTGGATATAGAGCGGTGTGCCGCGAAACAGGTAGGTGTAGAACTGCACCGGCCAACGGACCCAGCGCTTGGGTGAGACGCGGGCGATGGACAGTGGGATCGACACCACGAAACCCATGCAGATCGAGGCCGTGAGCAGCCACATCGTCATGGCCAGGCCGCTCATATGGTTGCCATCGCTGTAGAGGAAAGGCCGCCAGTACTCCTGCAACAGTTCGATCATCGCACGGCCTCCCGTGAGCCGGCGGCGTAACGGGCTTCCAGCCTGCGCAGGACGAAGTTTGATGCGCTGGTAATGGCCAGGTAGATCAAGGCCGCCACTACCAGGAAAAAGAACAGTTGGTAGGTACTTTTGCCGGCATCCTGGGCAGCCTTGACCACGTCGGCCAGGCCGATGATCGACACCAGCGCCGTAGCCTTGAGCATCACCATCCAGTTATTGCCAATGCCCGGCAAGGCGAAGCGCATCATTTGCGGGAAGGTCACGTAGCGAAAGCGCTGCCCGCGCTTGAGGCCATAGGCCGTGGCGGCCTCGAGCTGGCCGCGGGGCACGGCGAGGATCGCGCCGCGAAAAGTCTCGGTGAAATACGCACCGTAGATAAAGCCCAGGGTAATCACCCCGGCGCCGAACGGGTTGATCTCGATGTATTCCCATTCCATGTAGTCGGTGAAGCTGGTCAGCCAGGTTTGCAGGCTGTAGAAAATCAACAGCATCAGCACCAGGTCCGGCACGCCGCGAATCAAGGTGGTGTACAGCTGCGCGGGAATGCGCAACAGCGCCAGGCTCGACAACTTGGCGCTGGCGCCGATCAGTCCCAGCAGCACGCTGACGGCCAGGGACAGCACCGACAGCTTGATGGTCATCCAGGTGCCTTGCAGCAACAGCGGGCCAAACCCTTTCAAGCTGAACGCGCCAAGCCCGAGGGTCTGCAACAGGTCTTCAAACATGGGGTACGCCTTTGGCAATCGGTAGTGCGCCCACCCCTTGGAGCGGCGGGCGCCGCAGCGTTATTTGCCGCTGTACAGGTTCAGATCGCCGAAGTGTTTTTTCTGGATGGTGGCGTAGGTGCCATCATCGTGTAACGCTTTGATACCTTTATCCAGAAGGGCTTTGAGCTCTTTGTTACCTTTTGCGATGCCGACTGCGGTCTTGGAGGGCAGCAATTCGCTGTCTACGGGCTTGCTGACTTCATAGCCCGCCCCTTGTGGCGATTTCAGAAAGCCCAGTTCGGCCTGCAGCATGTCCTGGATCGACGCATCCAGGCGGCCCGAGGTCAGGTCGGCATAGACTTGGTCCTGGTTCTGGTAGGCCTGGGTTTTCACTCCGGCCTTGTCCAGCACAGCCTTGGCGTAGGCTTCCTGGATGGTGCCTTGTTCATAGCCGACGGTCTTGCCCTTGAGAGAGGCGATGTCTTCGCTCAGGCCCGAGCCTTTCTTGAATACATAGGAGGTCGGCCCGGAAAACAGCTCGCTGGAGAAGTCGATGACCTTCTCGCGGGCCGGGGTCACGGTCATGGACGAAATCACACCGTCGAACTTCTTGGCTTTCAGGCCCGGGATCATGCCGTCAAAGTCACTTTCCACCCACTTGCAGGTGACCTTCAGCTCCGCACAAATGGCATTGCCCAGGTCGATATCGAAGCCCACCAGGCTGCCGTCGGCGGCCTTGGATTCAAATGGCGCATAGGAAGGGTCCACACCAAAACGCAATTCTTTGTATTCCTTGGCCAAGGCGGTACCGGCGGCCATGCACAGTGCGAGTGCAGAAAGGGTCAGCAATGCTTTTTTCATTATGTAATCCCTGGGAACCAAGATAAGCGCTTGTGGCGCGATTAGGACTGTTACTGAACGGTGTCAGACGAATCGCAAGTAGCAATTTCTGCACCATAGTTCTGAACAGTCTTTTTAATTGGCGGGATTACACGAAGGGTAACGTAGGAAGCGCCCGATATCGGGCGCTAAAAATCTTCAGCACCATTGCAGTGCGGGCGGGGCGCCTACGTGGGATTACTTTCCCGGAACCAGGGTCAGACGAGTCTTGCCATACACCTTTTCAAAGTTCTGTGGCTGCATCGGGAAGCTCAGGTATTGCGCCTTGAGCCACGGATCAATGCCATTGGCATAGTTCGGGCTGGCAGGGTTGCCGGATTGGCCGATCCCGCCTTGACCCATCATCGGTTCCACCTGGCCGAAATCGACAATCATGCGCAGGGCCTGGACTTGGCTGGTGGCGAAATCCTGCCCCCAATTGTAAGGCGTTGCGTTCAACGTACTGTGATCGCCGCCGGCTGCCAATGGGCCGCGAATCGTCTGGCCGCCGGTGTTTTTCCAGGTGTAGCTGTGCAGTTTGCCCCATTGCCAGGCCTTGTGATCTGCGCCCAACTGGCTGTCGCCGGCGGTGATTGCAGCAGCCAGGCTGCGGGCGAGAATCGCCGGTTTGTCTTCTTTGCCAGGGGTGCGCAGGTCGTCCCAGAACGGGCTGTCTTCACGCCCCAGCAGATGGTCGGCCTGGGCCGCGTAGGACAGGTTGGCGTTGCTGACAAAGGCTTTCCAGGTGGCGCTGGATTCCGGGCCCAGCTCGTCGAGGAAAATCTGCCTGGCGCTTTCCTGCAGGAACAGTTGGTAGATCGCGGCGTCGGCCGAGGTGGCTGCCAGCCGCCCGTCGAACGCCATCAGGCGGCCCAGGGCCTGCTGCGCCTTGGCCCGCTCAGCGGCAGGAAGGGCATCAACCGCCTGCTTCAGTGGCTGGGCCATGCCCGGCGCCTGGAACATGCTTTTGAGTTTGGCGGCGAACAGCGTGGTCTGGTCGTACTGCATGGCGATCACGCTGCGGCTGTCGTGCTTGCCGTTGCCGGCCAGTTGCGCCAGGCGTTCGCTGCGCTCCGGCGCGGCCCAGGAGTTGGACAGTTGCATGCCGTAGCCGTGGGGCACCGTACGCTGGTTGGCCGTGCCGACCCAGCCCTGTGGCGGGTCCTGGTCATAGGGATGCAGCATCGCATCGGCGTAGCCGTCCCAGTCAAAGCGCCCGTCCCAGCCCGGCGAGGGCAGCAGGCCTTCACCTTCGCGGCGGTTGGGGAACCGCCCGGTGACCTGCCAGCCGATATTGCTGGCGTCGGCAAATACCATGTTCAGGGCGATGGCCCGAATCTCGCGGCTGGCGTCCGAGGCTTTTTCCACATTCTGCGCCCGGGACAGGTCGAAAAACGCATCCAGGCTCTTGTCGTCCTTGAAACTGGCGGTTTGCAGGGCCAGGCCGTAACCGCTGGTCAGCGACTGGGCGCTGTTGAGCAACGGTCCGTGGCGGGTTTCGTACACCGCCTCGCGAATCGGCCGCTGGCCCTTGGCGAAGAAGGTTTCGTTACGCACGATTGTCGGCAGCCATTTGCCGTTGTGCTCGTAGTACAGCGCGCTGCCCTGGCGTTTGACCTTCTCCAGGAACAGGTCCTGGGTATCGCCGGACACCTGGCTCATGCTCCACGCCACCTTGCCGTTGAAACCGGACAGCAAGGTAGGAATCCCGGCAATCGACACCCCGACCGCCTGGTATTTCGGCGCGCGGATTTGTACGAAATTCCACAGGGACGGCGCCTGCATAGGCGTAGACAGGTCGTTGGCCAACAGGCTGCGACCACTGCGGCTGCGTTGCGGGGCGATGGCCCAGTTGCTGGAGGTGGAAACCCCAAGGGTGTTAAGGCTGCCCAGGTGTTCGTTGATGCTGTTGAGCGTGGCAAGGCCGGGAATCTGCCCGAGATTGACGCCCTTGAGCTTGTCGGACTCCGCCACAGGCAGCGGTTCGTCCGGGTAGCTTGGGGTCAGCCAGGCGAGTTTGTCGGCGCCGACTTTTTGCGCCAGTACCAGGGCGGACAACTCTTCCTGCAGGTTGGCCGACTCACTGAAATTCAGCAGGCAAAACAACAGCGCCGAGTCCTCCGGCTTCCAGTACTCGGGCTTGTAGCCAGTCTGGGCCAGGTCCGTCGGCAGTTTGTCGCGGTAGCGGAACAGGTAGGCGTTGACCCCGCGGGCATACACTTCAAAGAAGCGCTTGAGGCGCGGCGACGAGGCGTTGTACAGCTCGCTGGCGCTTTTCTTCAGGTTGACGGCGCGCATGAAGCGGTCGACATCCAGCACGTCCGGACCGGACATCTCCGCCAGTCGGCCCTGGGCCAACAGGCGCAGGGTAACCATCTGGTTGATTCGGTCGCTGGCGTGCACATAACCGAGGGTGAACAGTGCGTCGTGGAAGGTATTGCTTTCAATCAGCGGCATGCCCTGGCTGTTACGCCGTACGGAAACATTCTGCGCCAGGCCCTTGAGCGGCTGCACGCCGGAAACGGGGGGCAGGGTGTCCTGGCTGTTCAGGGACTGGCAACCGGCCAGGCCCAAGGCACTGGCCACTGCCGCGGCAACGCCGAACCGGGGAAGAAAACGTGAAAGGGCTGGCGAGGCCATGGCAAAGCTCCTGCGGGGGGTAGCGTCAGTAAAGGCGCTACGTTAGTGAGCGCGGCGAACCGACGCAAGCGGGAGGCGATGCTAATTTTCAGGATTTGATTGAGCACATGTGCGAGCTGTCGAGCTTTAGCCAGGCTGCGATAGGAGCATCGTGCTGTATCTGGCAGCCCCAGCGCCTGCATCGCAGCCTCGCCGGGGGCTCGACAGCTCCCACAGGGGGGAGCGTGCATCAGGGTTTCGGCGGGTTGACCTTCTGCACCAGGTCATAGGCTCGCACTGTCGCCGGGCGTTCCTTGATCAGGTTGAACCAGCGATGCAGGTGGGGGAAATCTTCCAGGCGCTGGCTCTGCCATTTGTGGGACACGATCCACGGGTAGATCGCCATATCGGCAATGCTGTAGGTCTCGCCGGCAACGAAGCTGCGGTCCGCCAGGCGCCGGTCGAGCACGCCATAGAGGCGCGCGGTTTCATCGACGTAGCGTTTGATCGCGTAGGGGATTTTTTCCGGGGCGAACTGGCTGAAATGGTGATTCTGCCCGGCCATCGGGCCCAGGCCGCCCATTTGCCAGAACAACCATTGCAGCACTTCCTGGCGACCGCGCAGGTCCTTGGGCAGGAACTGGCCGGTTTTTTCCGCGAGGTACAGCAGGATGGCTCCGGATTCGAACAGCGAAATCGGCGCGCCACCGTCGCTCGGGTGCTGGTCGACAATGGCAGGAATGCGGTTGTTGGGAGCGATCTTCAGGAAGTCTGGCTTGAACTGGTCGCCCTGGCCGATGTTGATCGGGTGCACCTCGTAGGGCAGGCCTGCTTCTTCCAGGAACAACGAAATCTTGTGACCGTTGGGGGTGGTCCAGTAATACAGGTCGATCATGAAGCTCTCCAGGATTGGTGATGCTTGAACGGGCAGGACGCCCGCTGATGTGCCTGTAGGTATAGGTAGTGCTCAGCTACCGAAAATTCAATGAAATATTTGCGTCTAACGATAGAACTGTAGGAGCCGGCTTGCCGGCTCCTGCGGGACGCGTATCAGGCGCCGTGGCACTTCTTGAACTTCTTCTCGCTGCCGCATGGGCATGGATCGTTGCGGCCAACGTCCTTCAATGCGTTGCGCACCGGTTCCTGGTGGGCATGGCCGCAGTTCGGGCCGTGGACATGACCATGGTCGTGATCGTGGTGATCGTGATTGTGGTTGCAGTCAGGACCATGGACATGGGGTTGCTGAGTCATTGGTGTCGCTCCGGAATAAAATCGCCGGGGATTATCTCGCCATTGCGCATCACGTGCACGTCGTTACCGATGAATAATCCGGTTTTCAACTCACCTTCCAGGCGATAGGGGATGGGGCGGTGCGGATTTTTCAGCAGGTCGGCGATCTCCCGCACCTGTGGCCACAGGTTGGTGCGCACCGTGACCTTGAAAAATCCCCGGCCATGGGGCGGTATGGTCAGCCACTCGTTGGATTCGCCCTCGGTCAGCTCCACGTCAGCCAGGCTGATCTTATAGATCAGGCCGCGCACGGTGAGGTCCGAGTCGTCACGGTTATCTACGCGAAAGTGCAGCTTGAATTTCTGCTCCAGTAGCTTGGCCCGCACCAACTCGACCTTGACCAGGTGGATCTGTGGCGGCGGCGTGTCATCGGCGAACCAGGACGCACAGCCCGAGAGGCCAACGGTCAATACCATTAAACAGCTGTAGGTTCGTAATCGGCTGACCATGACGCAATCCCTTGTAGGAGCCGGCTTGCCGGCGATGGTCGTCAACGATGACGAGTGTTGTGTGGTTTAACGCAGTGTCCTTGGTTTTTAAAGGTAACTGGAACAGCACTTCTTGAACTTCTGCCCACTGCCGCACAGGCAGGCATCATTACGCCCGGCCTTCACCTCCACCGTAGGATCAATAAAGTACCAACGCCCATCGTTCTGTACGAAAGACGACTGTTCGCGGTGGCTGTGTTCGCCGGTGCTGTCATGCCAGCGTGCGGTAAAAGTGACAAAGGCATGTTCCGGCTGCCCACCAAACACCTCGGAGCTTTCCACCTCCAGGCCGAGCCAGGTGCTTTGTGCGCTCCAGGCCCCGATGGCATCACGGTCGAGGCCGTTCTGTTGTGCCGGTAGCGTAGTGGCCACCAGGTAGTCCACCAGCCCCAGCACATAGGCGCTGTAGCGTGAGCGCATCAACGCGGTGGCGCACGGCGCGGGGTGGCCAGTGTGGTAGTGGCCGCAACAGGCATCCAGCAGGTTGCCGCTGCCGCAAGGGCAAATGGATGTACTCATGGTTACCACCAATACTTTCCGAAATTTTCCGGGTTGGCCCAGAACCGGGCATTCAGCCAGTCCGGCACTTGTTTGTATTCAAGCAGATCGTAGGTAAACAGCGTCAGTACCTGATTGTCGCGGCAAAACTGCTCATTGGTCTGCAGGGCCAGGGAGAAAAAGTCGGTGTCCTTCCAGCCGCAGGCGGCAAGGTCGGCGAGAACGGCGATGCGGCTGGCATTGAGGTTGCGCACGCCGCCCAGCAGCTCCAGACCTGCACGTTTTGACAGGTGCTCCAGGCAATCGACCACCAGGGCCAGGTCAAATCGCTGGGCGGCCACCTCAGGTGGCAATGGCCCAGGCCCGGCGACGCAGACCACGGTGTCAGGGTGTGCCTGCTGGAATGCCTCCAGCGCCGGGAAGTGGCCGGCGCCCAACACCAGCAGGCGTTTGGGGGCTTGGCGATCAAGCAGGGCAGCGAGTGCTTGCTGCGGAGTACGGGAAGAATTGCCGGCGGTCATCGAAGATCCTCACATCAGAACCTTCAAGACTAGCCTGCTTGAGCGTGCGGGCCTAGAGCGGGCGCTCGCCTGTCGACCGGAAAAAGCGGCCTCGGCCAATGAATACGGGGGTATGGCCGGCTGGCGCAGATGAAAAGAGCGGTCTTTACTCCACCCATCGGCTTGCGGCCGATCCCCTCAGGAGAAATCAAATGAGCATCATGCGGACAGCTCTACCCTTGGTTCTGCTAACCGGAGTATTGACAGGTTGCGCAGGCTTGCAAAAAACCGACTGGCCCACCTGTGCCGCCCTCGGCGGCGTAACCGGGGCCGCGCTGGGCGCTACCGAAAGCTCTTCATGGGCTGGCGGTGGCGCATTGTTGATTGGCGGCATGGCCGGCGCCTATTGCTGGGTGCATGGCGACGGTGACGAAGACGCGGATGGCGTCCCGGACAGTCGCGACAAGTGCCCGGGCACCCCGAAGGGCGTGCAGGTGGATGCCAACGGCTGCCCGCCGGTACCTGAGGCGGTCGTCGTCGAGGAAGTGGTCGTGGTCCAGGAAGAGACCATCGTGATTCGTGATGTGCACTTCGAGTTCGATTCGGCCCGGCTGACGGCCGCCGACAAAACCAAGCTCGACACGGTTGCCACACGCCTGAAACAGGAAGCGCCGAGTGCGCAGTTGCGGGTCAGCGGGCACACCGACAGCGTCGGTAAAGATGCCTACAACCAGAAACTTTCGGAAAAACGCGCCCGTTCGGTGACCGAGTACCTGGTCAGCTCCGGCGTGCCCCGCAGTAACTTTGTGTCGGTGACGGGGGCTGGTGAGAGCCATCCGGTGGCCGACAACAAAACCGCCGACGGCCGCGCCCAGAACCGTCGCGTGGAAATTCAAATCAACCGCTAAGACATTTCTGATATGCCCCTGGGTGGTGCCAGGGGCATTTCTTACAGCTGTATCAGACGAATCTCGGCGATCTGGCCGCCAAGTCGCAGCCTTCTCAAGTTTTTTAATCCTTCACTGGCAAATCGCCTGTAGAACTCGTTACTGTGCGCCCAAAGAATAATGTGCAAGGGGGCGTAGGGCATGAAGCTGTTGCTAGGATTGGGGAAGTTGCTGGCGATGCTGTTCTGGACGGTTGTGCTGGTCAACCTGTTCAAACCGCTGACTAATCCATTTCATCTGTTGGTCAACCTGGTCGGCAGCCTGTTGTTGCTGGTCCATCTTCTGGAGTTGGTGTTATTCAACGCCAGCGTCAAACATCGTGCTCACCCCTGGCGTGACCGCCTGCTGATCCTGTTGCTGGGGATGTTCCATATAAAGGGCCTGCCTGCGCCTACGGCTAACCAAGACAACAAGGATGCCAATCATGCGTAAGGTTTTTCTCCTGGCCCTGCTGGTCAGCCCCATTGCCCTGGCCGAAAGCGTCAGTGTCGAGACCCACTCGCTGATGCGCTTGCCCAACAGCACCAGCGTGCTGCAGTTGGAGCGCCTGGAAGTGGCGGACTATGGCACCTTGTTGATTCCGGCCAATATCACCCAGGTCACTGTCGACGAACTGCACCTGGGCCGCGAAGCGCGGATTGCCATCGTGCCCAGCGCCTCGGCCCTGCAGTTGCAGGTGCGGCACGCGCAGTTGGAGCATGGCAGCCAAATCACCTCCCGTGGCGCGCCCGGCACCCATGAAAAACCGGCCCGGCCGGGGCGTGACCTGACCCTGCGGATCAATGGGTTGATTGCAGAAGAACTGTCCGTCGATGCCCGTGGTGGCACCGGTGCCCAGGGTTACAGCGGCCTGGATGGTGCCAATGGCGAAGACCCTGGTTGCACCTGGGGTTCGGCCGGACGTGGCGCCAATGGCGACAACGGCGGCGACGGGCTGCCGGGGGCTGCGGGGGCGGCGGTGCGCATCGAGTTGCCGCGGGATTATCCGAGTGAGCAGATCAAGGTCTGGGTCGAGGGTGGTGCGGGAGGTTTACCGGGTGTGGCCGGCAAGCCGGGCAAGGGCGGGGCGTCCAAGGGCTGCCTGGTGTACCGTGCCGACGGCGGCGAGAAAGGCCGGCCGGGTCTGGAAGGCCAGGCGGGGCCGGCGGGGCCTGCCGGTACGGTGACCATCCAGCGGCTTTGAGCTATCGGCACTGGTCCATCGCGGGCAAGCCCGCTCCCACATTTTTAAGGTATTCACAAATCAAAGTGTGGGAGCGGGCTTGCCCGCGATGAGGCACTGAGGAACAACCTCAGAACATCGGCCGAGCCGAAGCCACGCCCACCACCACCAACCCGACAATCAGATTGATCCCTACCAGCTTTCGGATTCTTCCCAGCACCTGCGCGCCCGTCGCCCAGTCCTCGGCCGCCACAGCCGTGCGCAGTTCAGGCAGTTGTAACGCCTGGATGCGGATAAACAGCGCGGTCATTACCACATACAAGCCCATCATCACTTGCACATAACGCGGCGCGGTTTCAAACCCGTTGAAGCGCAGTTGCAACAGGCCGACGCCACTGATCGGCAAGATCAGCACCGCGACCCAGACCCACACGAAAAAACGCTGAAACACATTCATCCACAATTTCAGCCGTGGAGGGCCGTCGAGCGCCGCCATTGCGGCCGGGCGCAGGATCATCCAGGCGAAAAACATACCACCGACCCATACCAGGGCGGCCAATACATGCAGGGTGTAGGCAAGGCTAAACACGGTCATTGAGGTACTCCGTTCTGCGCGGGATTAATTAGCGGGGTATGATAGCGGCCGATCCGAACCACTGAAAATTTATCCAGCGTTTTTTGCGCCCGACTATCCATGATCAGCACTGAACTCAAAACCACGATCCAGGGCGCCTACTCGCGTTTTCTCGAAGCCAAGAGCTTGAAACCGCGCTACGGCCAGCGCCTGATGATCGCCGAAGTGGCCAAGGTCCTCGGGGATATCGACACCGACGACGAAGGCCGGCGCAGTGGCGACCCTGCGGTCGTGGCCGTCGAGGCCGGCACCGGTACCGGCAAGACTGTGGCCTACAGCCTGGCGGCGATTCCCACTGCCAAGGCCGCCGGCAAGCGCCTGGTGATTGCCACCGCCACCGTGGCCCTGCAAGAGCAGATCGTCTACAAAGACCTGCCGGACCTGATGCGCAACAGCGGCCTGAGCTTCACCTTCGCCCTGGCCAAGGGCCGTGGCCGCTATATGTGCCTGTCCAAGCTGGATGTGCTGTTGCAGGAAGGCCACGCGCAAACCGCCACGGCCTCGCTGTTCGAAGAAGAAGGCTTCAAGATCGAAGTCGATGAGGCCAGCCAGAAGCTGTTTACCAGCATGATCGAGAAGCTGGCCGGCAATAAGTGGGACGGCGACCGCGACAGCTGGCCCAACGCCCTTGAAGATGCCGACTGGGCGCGCCTGACTACCGATCATAGCCAGTGCACCAACCGGCACTGCCCCAACTTCGGCCAGTGCGCCTTCTACAAGGCCCGCGAAGGCATGGGCAAGGTCGACGTGATTGTCACCAACCACGACATGGTTCTGGCTGACCTGGCCCTGGGCGGCGGCGCCGTGCTGCCCGACCCGCGCGACACCCTCTACGTGTTCGACGAAGGCCATCACCTGCCCGACAAGGCCATCGGCCACTTTGCCCACTACACACGCCTGCGTTCCACCGCTGACTGGCTGGAAACCACCGCCAAGAACCTCACCAAGCTGCTGGCCCAGCATCCGCTGCCGGGCGACCTGGGCAAGTTGATCGAACAGGTGCCGGAGTTGGCGCGGGAGATCAAGACCCAGCAACAGTTCATGTTCAGCGCCTGCGAACAGGTGGCGGACTTCAAGCCCGGCGAAGACGTTGAAGGTCGCGAGCGGCCACGCCATCGCTTTGTCGGCGGGCTGATCCCCGAGCATATGCGCGAGATGGGCGTGGAGTTGAAGAAGGGCTTCTCACGCCTGACCGACCTGTTCACCCGCCTCACCGACCTGCTCAAGGAAGGCATGGACGGCGAGGTCAATATCGGCATCGCCAGCAACCAGGCCGAAGAGTGGTATCCGTTGTTTGGCAGCCTGTTGTCCCGTGCCCAGGGCAACTGGGAGTTGTGGACGGCCTTCACCGTTGAAGACCCGGAAGACAATCCACCCATGGCCCGCTGGCTGACGCTGTCGGAGAGCGGTGCGCTGTTCGATATCGAGGTCAACGCCAGCCCGATCCTTGCCGCAGAAATGCTCCGGCGCAACCTGTGGAATGTGGCCTACGGCGCCCTGGTGACCTCGGCCACCCTGACGGCCCTGGGCACCTTCGACCGCTTCCGCATGCGCGCCGGCCTGCCGAAAAAAGCCGTCACTGCCGTGGTCCCCAGCCCGTTCCATCACGCTGACGCTGGCGTGCTGCGGGTGCCGGACCTCAAGGCCGACCCACGGGATGCGCCGGCCCACACCGCGGCAATCATTCGTGACCTGCCGTCGCTGGTGGAAGGCTCCAAGGGCACCCTGGTGCTGTTCTCGTCGCGTAAACAGATGCAGGACGTGTTCGACGGCCTCGACCGCGACTGGCGCAAACAGGTGTTTATCCAGGGCAACCTGTCGAAACAGGAAACCCTGAACAAGCACAAGGCGCGGGTTGATGGCGGGGACTCCAGCGTGCTGTTCGGCCTGGCGAGCTTTGCCGAAGGTGTCGACCTGCCCGGTGCCTACTGCGAGCACGTGGTGATCGCCAAGATCCCGTTCTCGGTGCCGGATGATCCGGTCGAGGCTGCGCTGGCCGAGTGGATCGAAGCCCGGGGCGGTAATCCGTTCATGGAGATCTCGGTTCCGGATGCCTCGTTGAAGCTGGTCCAGGCCTGTGGTCGCTTGCTGCGTACCGAAGAAGACCGGGGCACCATCACCTTGCTCGACCGCCGTCTGGTCACCCAGCGCTATGGCAAGGCGATCCTGAATGCCTTGCCGCCTTTCCGGCGCGAAATTTCTTAAGCCGCAGTGGGCGAATTCGCCCACTTCGTGGTCTATCTCATGTATGTCATCAGGCCATTCACCGGCCAATTGGGAGAACCTTGTTCGTATGATCCGCACGCTGCCTGCTCTTTTTGCCTTGTTGTTCGCTGCGCCATTGCTGGCCGCGCCGGCCGGGCAACAGACGCTGTTCAACTTTGTCCGGCCGGCCGATGTGGTCAAGGTGGCGACCCAGGACGCCAGCTTGCCGCAATACAACGCCGAACAGACCCCGGAAGGCGAGGTGTTGCGCCGCATCACCTTCAACCCGGCGGCGGAACCGAGCCTGGTGCTCAGCCCGCAGAGTGGCGTGTGGGACTGGTCGCAATCGAGTGCCATGAGCCTGCGTATCCAGAGTGCGATGGACTGGGCGCTGACCTTGTACGTCAAGGTGCAGAGCAGCGACGGCAAGACCCTGGTCAGCCGGATTGATTTGCCGGCGGGACCTGCGCAAACGCTGCTGGTGCCACTGCAAGCCAATTCGCCCTTGAGCCAGGGTATGAAAGCCGGGCCGCCGATGCCGATCACCGTGGACGGTCAGCGCGTGATGCTGGCCGGCAGCGCTGGCGAGCTCGACCGCAGCCAGGTGGTCTCGGTCACGCTGTCGATGATCCAGCCGGCTGCGCCGCAAAGTATCCTGCTGGAGCGCTTTGGCGTGCAGGACAGCGAGCCGGTGCTCAAGGCTGCCTACAGTGAGTTGGTGGATGCCTACGGGCAGTCCAACCGCGCGCGCTGGCCGGAAAAGGTCAGCAGCGACGAGCAGTTGAAAGCCGCGGCCGCCAAGGAGCAGCAACAGCTCAAGGGCTGGCTTGCGGAGCGTGACAAGGCGGGCCTGGACAAGTTTGGCGGCTGGACCAAGGGCCCGGCCTTTGACGCCAGCGGCTTCTTCCGTACCGAAAAGCGTGATGGGCGCTGGTACCTGGTGACACCCCTGGGGCATCCGTTCTACTCCCTGGGCGTCAACACGGTGACCCCGGACAACAGCCAGACCTATGTCGCCGGCCGCGAATGGATGTTTGGCGCGTTGCCCAAGGCGGGTGAGCCCTTCGACAAGTATTACGGCAGTGGCGACAACCGTGGCGGCAATGGCGCGGATGTAGGGCGTGGCTTCAATGTGGGGCGCTGGTATGACTTCTACGGCGCTAACCTGCAACGCACCTATGGCCAGGCGTGCGACCCGGCAGCCCAGGCCCAGCCCTGCACAGCCCAGGGGTTTGACCAGGCGCGCTGGGTTAGCCACACCCTGGACCGCCTGCAGGCCTGGGGTTTCAACACCGTCGGCAACTGGAGCGCCCCGCAACTGGTTGGCGCGGATCGCGTGCCTTACACCTTGCCGCTGTCGATCATTGGCGACTACACCAGTATCAGCACCGGTATCGACTGGTGGGGCGGCATGCCCGATCCCTTCGACCCGCGCTTTGCCATGGCCACCGAGCGGGCGGTCGCGATTGCCACCCGTGACCATCGCGACGACCCCTGGTTGATCGGCTTCTTTGCCGATAACGAACTGGCGTGGGCCGGTCCTGGCAACGATGCGAAATCCCGCTATGCCCTGGCCTACGGCACCCTGCGCATGACCACCGATGTGCCGGCCAAGCGTGCGTTCCTCAAGCAACTGCGCGATAAATACCGTAACGAAGATGGCCTGTCCAAAGCCTGGGGTATTCAATTGGCGGGCTGGGAGTTGATGGAAGATCCAGGCTTCGAGCCGCCGGTACCCAACCCCGAGCACCCGGAAATCGAAGCTGATTTCCAGTACTTCCAGAAGACCTTCGCTGACGCCTACTTCAAGACCATCTCCGATGCGCTGAAATGGCATGCGCCCAACCAGCTGCTGCTGGGTGGCCGCTATGCGGTCAGCACCCCGGAAGCCGTGGCGTCCTGCGCCCAGTACTGCGATGTACTGAGCTTCAATATGTACACCCTCAAGCCCCAGGACGGTTATGACTTCGCCGCCCTGCGCGGGCTGGACAAGCCGGTATTGATCAGCGAGTTCAACTTCGGCTCGACCGACCGTGGCCCGTTCTGGGGCGGCTTGACGCCCTTGGCCAGGGAGGAGGCGCGTGGCCCGGCTTACGCGACGTTCCTCAAGCAGGCCATGGCCGAGCCGTCGATTGTTGGCGTGCACTGGTTCCAGTACCTCGACCAGCCGGTGACCGGGCGATTGCTGGACGGTGAAAATGGTCATTTCGGCCTGGTGGGGATCACCGATGTGCCCTTCCAGGGTTTTGTCGACAGTGTGCGTAAAAGCAACCTGGCGGCGATCCAGCAATTGGGCCGCAAAGCTGAAAAAGCCAAGGTCGCCCAGGCTGCCACGGGTTCCCAAAGCCAGTAATGGCTGGAACAATGAACGCCATTTAACGCAGGACTTTTCCGAGGGGGATGCAGGTGCAGATTCAGGGTCATTACGAGCTTCAATTCGAAGCAGTGCGCGAAGCCTTCGCCGCGCTGTTTGACGACCCTCAGGAGCGTGGTGCGGCGCTGTGTGTACAGATTGGCGGGCAAACCGTCCTCGATCTGTGGGCCGGCACTGCCGACAAGGACGGTGCCGAGGCCTGGCACAGCGACACCATCGCCAACCTGTTCTCCTGCACCAAGACCTTCACCGCCGTCACCGCGCTGCAACTGGTAGCCGAGGGCAAATTGCAGTTGGACGCCCCGGTTGCCAACTACTGGCCGGAGTTCGCTGCGGCAGGTAAACACAACATCACCCTGCGCCAACTGCTTTGCCATAAGGCCGGGCTGCCCGCGTTGCGTGACATATTGCCTGCCGAGGCCCTGTATGACTGGCCTTTGATGACTACCGCCCTGGCCGCCGAAACCCCCTGGTGGACACCCGGCGAAGGCCATGGCTATGCGGCCATCACTTATGGCTGGCTGGTCGGTGAACTGCTGCGCCGCGCCGATGGGCGTGGGCCGGGGGAGTCGATTGTGGCGCGGGTTGCCCGGCCACTGGGCCTGGACTTCCATGTCGGGTTGGCGGACGAGGAATTTTATCGTGTCGCCCACATTGCCCGGAGCAAAGGCAATATGGGGGATGCGGCAGCCCAACGGTTGTTACAGGTCACCCTGCGTGAGCCCGAAGCAATGACTACCCGGGCGTTTACCAATCCGCCTTCTATACTAACCAGCACTAACAAGCCTGAATGGCGCCGCATGCAGCAGCCTGCGGCAAATGGTCATGGCAATGCGCGCAGTTTGGCCGGGTTTTATAGTGGTTTGTTGGACGGAAGTTTGTTGGAAGCCGATATGCTTGAACAACTGACCCGCGAGCACAGTGTTGGGCCGGATAAAACCTTATTGACGCAAACCCGCTTTGGCCTGGGTTGCATGTTGGACCAGCCAGACGTGCCCAACGCGACGTTCGGCCTTGGCCCACGTGCATTTGGGCATCCTGGGGCCGGTGGTTCCGTGGGCTTTGCCGATCCGGAACATGATGTAGCATTTGGTTTTGTGACCAATACACTGGGGCCGCATGTACTTATGGACCCGCGCGCGCAAAAGTTGGTAAGAATATTGGCCGGTTGTCTGTAAATAGCTTGCTGTCTGGCGTTTTTTTGTTAAAAAGGCACCTACAAAAGACGCTGGAAAAGTATTGTTACTTTAAACTTCGTGAAGCGTCCGTTTAACGGGTCATTCAGACCCCTGTGTTTTCTCATTTTGTGGATATCTCATGTTATCGAACAAGTCCTTGGCTCTGGCGCTCTGCCTCACTATTACTGGCTGTGCACAAAACCCACAAAATGATGCGTCTGGCGAGCATTGGTGGTCATTCGGGTCCGACAAGGCGGCGGCCAAGGACGTTACCGCCAAGGCCGATGCCAAGGCGGCTGACGCCAAGGCTGATCTCAAGGCCGATCTGAAGGCGGCAACACCTGCTCCCGCTGCGGCGCCGGTAGTGGCCAAGGCTGAAAGCGACACCAAATGGTGGTGGCCGTTTGAAAGCAAGCCAAAACCCCTGAACAAAGTCGATGTGACCAACATCCCGATGCCAGACCCGAAAATCACCCAGGCCTGGTTGGATGACTACGAGCCACGCCTGCGCGCCGCGATCAAGGACAGCAACCTGCAACTGGAACGTCGCGACAACGTACTGGTGGTGATTGCCCCGGTCGATGGTTCGTACAACCCGAAGCGCCCGGCGATGTTGTTGCCGGTGACCCTGGGTCCGTTTACCCGTGTCGCCAAGGCCGTTGAAAAGGATCCGAAGACTGCCGTGCTGGTCCTGGGCCACATCGACACCGTGCAGAACCAGGCCCTGACCAAGGAGCGTGCCCAGTCCATCGCTTCGATCTTCAGCCTCAGCGGCCTGAAGCAGGACCGCCTGATGTTGCGTGGCATGGGCGACCTGATGCCCCGCGCCGCCAACGACAGCACCCAGGGCCGCGCCCTGAACCGTCGCATGGAAATCATGTTCACCCAGCGCACCACCATGCTGGCACTGCTGAGCAAGTACAACTCGCCAAACCCGCCGAAGCCTGAACTGGTAGCGGTACAGGACGTCGTTGCTCCTGCGCCGGTGGCCAAGAAAGCCGTGGCCGCGAAGAAAACCCCGGCCAAGAAGACCGCCGCCAAGCCAGCCGCGAAAAAAGCCGCCGCCAAGCCGGCAGCCAAAAAGCCGGTGGCCGCCAAGGCAGCGGCACCTGCGAAAAAAGTAGCGGCAAACGACCAGGCGAAAAACTGAGCAGTTGAGCGAGAAGGATAAAGCCCCATGAACCAGGCATTGGCGGATATGCGCCGTGACTACACGCGGGACGGTTTGAGCGAGGCCCAGGCCCCGGACGAGCCGTTTGCCTTGTTCCACCAGTGGTTCAGCGATGCGGTCAAGACCGAGCAAGCGCCGGTGGAGGCCAACGCGATGACCCTGGCGACCGTGGACCAGGAGGGCCGGCCTCACTGCCGAGTCCTGCTGCTCAAGGGCCTGGATGCCCAGGGTTTTACCTTCTTTACCAACTACCAGAGCGCCAAGGGTCAGCAAATGGCAGCCCGCCCGTTTGCTGCCATGACCTTCTTCTGGCCGACCCTGGAGCGCCAGGTGCGCATCGAGGGGCGGGTGGTCAAGGTCACGCCTGAGGAATCGGATGCCTACTATCAGGTGCGACCCCTGGGCAGCCGCATCGGTGCCTGGGCTTCCCCGCAAAGCCAGGTGATCCGTGATCGCCAGCAATTGCAGGACTTGCTCACGCTGACCGAACAGCGCTTCAGCGATACCCAGCCGGCGTGCCCGGAGCACTGGGGGGGTTATCGCCTGCTGCCGGAACGCATCGAGTTCTGGCAGGGCCGGGCGAGCCGCTTGCATGACCGCTTGAACTATCGCTTGCAGGGTACCGACTGGACCCGCGAGCGCCTGGCGCCCTGAGTGCGCCTTTAAACACCTGTAATCCATATGGGCGCTGTGGCCTGGAGTCAGGTGTTCCTGCCGAAGTCTCTACTCCGGGGCTTGTGGTGTGTATTGCCGGGCTGCGTCCTGCAGCCATTGTGGTAAATCCTTACGCTTGACCTTCTCTGCCTTGGCGCGGTCCAACTGTTGCAGCATAAAGTTGCGCTTGCGCTGATCGTCTCCAGCCAGGGACAGCGCCAGGTCGCGATCTACCCAGCGCTTGATCCGCCGGTAGAGCCACCAGTGGAAGTACAGGCCGGCGGCGGTGGTCGCTACAATGATGAAGTAGTCCATGAAATTCCTTGTCTGGGTGTAGGTGCTACCGTTTGTCGGTTTTTGCGATACAGCCTGTCTGTACTGGGGCTGAATGAAAGCAATTTTCTCCGGGCCGTGCCGTGACAGGCGTCAAGCAGCGGAGTCTAATAAAGATATGTCCTTTGGAGTTGATGCTATGCGTAAGTCTGTTCTGCTGGTTGCCTGCTTTACCACCATGTCGTTGCTGCTGGGTGGCTGCGCCTCCAGTCTGACCGGCGACTCGTACTCCCGTGACGAAGCCCGTCGTGTGCAAAGCGTGCGCATGGGTACCATCGAATCCCTGCGTCCGGTCAAGATCGAAGGCACCAAGACCCCAATCGGCGGCGCAGCAGGCGCGGTCATCGGCGGTGTTGGCGGTAGCGCCATCGGTGGCGGTCGCGGCAGCATCGTGACTGCCGTTATCGGCGCAGTGGCGGGCGGCCTGCTGGGCTCGGCCACCGAAGAAGGCCTGACCCGTACCCAGGGCGTGGAAATCACCGTGCGCGAAGACGACGGCAGCATGCGCGCCTACGTCCAGGCGGTGCAGGAAAACGAAATCTTCCGCATCGGCGACCGTGTGCGCATCATGACTGTAGATGGGACCAGCCGCGTTACCCGCTAAGCGTCATACAGTAAAAGAAAAACCCCGACCGGGTGCCTGGTCGGGGTTTTTTTCGGTTCGGCTAAGGACTTTCTTAATGCGATTTTTGATTTCGGCCGGGCGCGTTAAACGTTGCAGGTAAGTTGGAAGTGATGAGCCGAGTCATTTATTGCTCTGCCGGCCAAGGTTTCTATAGCCGTTAGTTGAGCGGGGGCAGGTTGTAGACCTCCCAGCCATGTTGCTCGACTACAAACGCCTGGAGGTCAGTAACCTTATCGAAGGCTGCAATCAGATATCTCATGGTGCGAATCTTCTTTGTTCTTTTGGATTTTCGTAGAGAGGATTTGGCGAACACGCCCCCGACAGCAGAGGGCTGTCCTTGTTGTTGGCCATCCTGCCCACCTGGGCGTGACATCCGTTCTTGCAGACGGGTGTGCGACGTTAGGGGAGGCGCAGGAGAAAGAAGGTAGGAAGGTGCTGTAAGCGAGGGGAGAAGAGGCTGAAACAGCGCATGGGGGCAAGACAGGCCTGCCCCCACATAACGCGTTAAGCGTTGACTGTCACCTGCTTACGACTGGCCATCGCCGTCACGGCATAACCAATCAATGCCGCGAGGATCGAGCCGGTGAGAATGCCCATCCGGTCCATCCCGGCGTATTCGCTACTGCCCGGCAAGAACGCCAGTGAGCCGACAAACAGGCTCATGGTGAAGCCGATGCCACACAGGATGGCGACACCCATGACCTGGCCCCAATTGGCGCCGGTCGGTAGGGCGGCCAGCCCGGTTTTCACGGCGAGCCAGGTCAGGCCAAACACACCGACCGTCTTGCCCACCAGCAAACCTGCCGCGATACCCATCGGCACGTGGTGGGTGAAGCTTTCCAGATTGACCCCGGCCAGCGACACGCCAGCGTTGGCAAAGGCGAACAGCGGCAGGATGCCGTATGCCACCCACGGGTGCAGGGCGTGTTCCAGGCCGAGCAGGGGCGAGGGCTCGGCGTTCTTGGTGCGCAGCGGAATGCAGAACGCCAGGGTGACGCCGGCCAGGGTGGCGTGAACACCGCTCTTGAGCACGCAGACCCACAGGATCAAGCCGATGATCAGGTACGGCCCGAGCTTGACCACGCCCAGGCGATTCATGGTGATCAACGCGACAAGGCAGGCGCCGGCGCCCGCCAGCGACGCAGTGGACAGTTCGCCGGAGTAGAAAATCGCAATGACGATGATGGCTCCCAGGTCATCAATGATCGCCAGGGTCATCAGGAACAGCTTCAGCGACACCGGTACACGCTTGCCCAGCAGTGCCAGCACGCCCAGGGCAAAGGCGATATCGGTGGCCATCGGGATGGCCCAGCCGCCGAGTGCCGCCGGGTTATCCTTGTTCAAGGCCCAGTAGATCAGCGCCGGCACCACCATGCCGCCGATGGCCGCAGCCCCTGGCAGCACAACCTGGGAAGGCTTGGACAAATGGCCGTCGAGCAGCTCGCGCTTGACCTCCAGGCCGATCAGCAGGAAGAACAGGGCCATCAGGCCGTCGTTGATCCACAGTAGCGATGGCTTCGCGATCTGCAGGGCGCCGATCTGTACGGCGACGGGCACTTCAAGAAAGCTGCTGTAGAACGACGACAGCGGCGAGTTGTTGATGATCAGGGCCAAGGCGGCTGCAGCGATCAGTAACAGACCGCTGGCCGCTTCGAGCTGGAAGAAACGGGTAAACGTGCTACGCAGAGGCAAGGGACGCTCTCCAATCAAGGTTCAATAGGGGCGTACCCTAACCCGTACTGTTAGTTGTTAAAACAAAAGTTATATTCTTTTTTGTTATATAAAAGTGCGGTGCTAGGGATTGGCTCAAAGCCTAGCAATTAGGGATCGAATTAAGTCATGACTGTATCTGTGTGCAGTTTGGGAAACACCCTAAGATCACGCCTGAAAACTTAATGGAACTTGAGCATGAGTGACCACCGTCCGTGGGCCCGAGAGGCCATTCGCATTATTGAAGCTGATTTCCAGCGCAGCGCCGACACCCACCTGATCCCACTGGCATTGCCGGGCTTGCCGGGGATCGAATTGTATTTCAAGGATGAGTCCAGCCACCCCACCGGTAGCCTTAAGCACCGCTTGGCCCGCTCCTTGTTCCTGTATGCCTTGTGCAACGGCTGGCTCAAGCCCGGCGCGCCGGTGATCGAGGCCTCCAGTGGCTCCACCGCGATTTCCGAAGCGTACTTCGCGCGCTTGCTGGGCCTGCCGTTTATTGCGGTGATGCCGGCCACCACGTCCCAGGAAAAAATTGCCCAGATCGCCTTCTATGGCGGCAAGAGCCACCTGGTGCAGGACCCCACGCAGATCTACGCCGAATCCGAGCGCCTGGCGCAGGAAAGCGGTGGGCACTTCATGGATCAGTTCACCTATGCCGAACGGGCTACCGACTGGCGGGCGAACAACAATATTGCCGAGTCGATCTTCCAGCAGTTGCGCTTCGAGCGGCATCCAGAGCCGAGCTGGCTGATTTCCAGCCCGGGTACCGGCGGTACCACGGCGACTCTGGGGCGCTATGTGCGTTATCGCCAGCATTGCACCCGAGTGTTGTGTGCCGACGCCGAGCGTTCGGTGTTCTTCGAGTATTACCAGAGCGGTGATGCCAGCTTGCGCCTGGACTGCGGCTCACGGATCGAAGGCATTGGTCGGCCACGGGTGGAAGCGTCGTTCCTGCCCAAGGTGATTGATGCAATGGTCAAGGTGCCGGATGCCTTGTCGCTGGCCGCCATGCATTACCTGGCGCAGCGCTTGGGACGGCGGGTCGGGGGATCCAGCGGCACCAACCTGATCGGCGCGTTGATTGCTGCGCAGCAGATGCAGGCGGCAGGGGAGTCGGGGTCTATCGTGGCGATTCTGTGTGACGGTGGCGAGCGTTATGCCACGACCTACTACGACGATGCGTGGCTGGTTGGGCAGGGGTATGCGCTGGAAGAGTTGATCGACGCGGTTGCCGCCAGTGTCGAGCGTGGCGAGCCGTTGCCGGACAGCGTATTGCGCGCCAATATCTAAACTGCCTGGCGCATGACGATCACTGTGGGAGGCGGGCTTGCCCGCTCCCACAATGGAGCGCGTTTACTCAGGCTTCGATCCCGAGGATGTTGCGCGCCACGGCTTCGGCAATCCGAATCCCGTCAACGCCTGCCGACAGGATCCCGCCGGCATAACCTGCGCCTTCACCCGCCGGGAACAGGCCTTTCACATTCAAGCTCTGCATCGACGCGTCGCGGGTGATCCGCAGTGGCGACGAAGTGCGGGTTTCGATCCCGGTCAGGACTGCGTCATGCAGCGAGTAGCCCTTGATCTGCTTCTCAAAGGCCGGCAACGCTTCGCGGATGGCCTCGATGGCGAAGTCTGGCAAGGCCAGGGCCAAGTCGCCGAGAGCAACGCCCGGCTTGTAGGAAGGCTCCACGCTACCAATAGCGGTGGACGGCTTGCCGGCGATGAAATCACCCACCAGTTGCGCCGGCGCTTCGTAGTTGCTGCCGCCGAGGATGAACGCATGGGATTCCAGGCGCTCCTGCAACTCGATCCCGGCCAGCGGGCCGCCCGGATAGTCCACTTCCGGGGTGATACCGACCACGATCCCGGAGTTGGCATTGCGCTCGTTACGCGAGTACTGGCTCATGCCGTTGGTCACGACCCGATTTGGCTCGGAAGTGGCCGCCACCACCGTACCGCCTGGGCACATGCAGAAGCTGTACACCGAACGGCCGTTCTTGGCGTGGTGCACCAGCTTGTAGTCGGCCGCCCCCAGTTTCGGGTGCCCGGCATACTTGCCCAGGCGCGCGGCGTCGATCAGCGACTGCGGGTGTTCGATACGGAAACCCACCGAAAACGGCTTGGCTTCCATGTATACGCCACGGCCGTGGAGCATGCGGAAGGTGTCGCGGGCACTGTGGCCGAGGGCGAGGATCACGTGCCTGGAGAGGATCTGCTCGCCACCATCGACGACCACACCATTTAACTGGCCGTCCTCGATCAGCACGTCGGTGACCCGCTGTTCGAAACGCACCTCACCGCCCAGGGCGATGATCTGCTGGCGCATGTTTTCTACCACGCCGGTCAGGCGGAAGGTGCCGATATGCGGTTTGCTGACGTAGAGGATTTCGTCTGGCGCGCCGGCCTTGACGAACTCGTGCAGCACCTTGCGCCCGTGGAACTTCGGATCCTTGATCTGACTGTAGAGCTTGCCGTCGGAAAAGGTCCCGGCGCCGCCCTCGCCGAACTGCACGTTGGACTCGGGGTTGAGTACGCTTTTGCGCCACAGGCCCCAGGTGTCCTTGGTGCGCTGGCGCACTTCGCGGCCACGCTCGAGGATGATCGGCTTGAAACCCATCTGCGCCAGCAACAGCCCGGCAAAAATCCCGCAAGGACCGAAACCGACCACAATCGGTCGCTCGCTCAGGTCGGCCGGCGCCTGGCCGACTACCTTGTAGCTGACATCCGGTGCGGCGTTGATATTGCGGTCGTCGGCGAACTTGAGCAGCAGGGCGGCTTCGCCCTTGACCTCAAGGTCGACGGTGTAGATGAAGCACAGCTCCGATGATTTTTTGCGTGCATCGTAGCTGCGTTTGAACAGGGTGAAATCGAGCAGATCATCACTGGCGATGCCCAGGCGCTGCACAATCGCAGGCCGCAGGTCTTCTTCGGGATGGTCGATGGGCAGCTTGAGTTCGGTGATTCGTAGCATGACAGGATCCGGTATGCGGCGTTTGGTAGGGCCGGCGGTTTTGCAAACCGGCGATTATAAGCCCCAACGGCGGTTTCCCGTCATGCTAAAACAGCGCAGGGCCGAATCAGTCGTCTCGCGAGCCGCCAAACGCCGCGCAGCCACGCTGCACCTGGCCGTTGATCCGAAGTTCGGCGCTCATGTGCTGCAGGCTGCCGCTGACGCTGTCGATGCAGCGCTGGGGCGCGACCCACAGTTCGATCTTCTGGCCGTTGGCTTCGGTGGTGAGGTTGAAACGGCCATCGCCCAGTTGCTCTTCCACATAAGGTACCGGCAGCGGTGGCTGGCCCTCGCGCTGCAGGACCATGCCCTTGTTGGTGACATTCAGCGCCCACGCGGGTTTGTGGCCGTTGGCGCGCAGGATCATGCGCTTGAAGTCCGGGTCGTCACAGGCCGAGGTCGAGCGTTCGACGCGGTACAGCTGCTGCAGCTCCACCTGGCCCTGGGTGCCGCTGGCGACCCCGGAGAACTTGCCGCGCAAGTCGGCAAACAAGGCCCCTTGCTGGCCGGCCAGGGACGCCGCTTCCTGGAGGATGCTGGTGCCGCCGGTATCGTTGACCACGTAGTTGCGCTGGTCATGGCAGGGCTGGAACAGCAGTTTATCGCCGATGGCGGTCAACTCGCCCTGCATGCGGGTCAGGCCCGCCGTGGACGGCTTGGCCGGGTCGCGCTCAAACACCTGGCAGGCGGCGAACAGGGGCAGTAGGGCAAACAGAGCAAGGATACGGGCGGCACGCATTATCGGGTCTCCTGACAAGTGCCGCCACGTTACGCAGGCTGGCGCTGCATCACAAGTCGGTGATGGGCGATTAGGTTGCAGCATTTTAACGGAGCCTGAAATTAAGCCTTTTTCCGTGGATGTTACGGAAGCCTTATGCCAAGTTTAAGTTTTTCGAAAGGCGCATTCATATGAACATTCGATGGACCCTTCTCGCCCTGGCCTGCGTGGCACCCCTGGCCTGGGCCGAGGTGCCGGCCAAGCTGTTCTATACCTCACAGACCGACTTCACCGATATCACCTTGACCCTGAAAAAAGCCCAAGCCCTCCACCCCGAGTTTATCGAGGTTGACGTGACGCTGACACCGCAGGCCCAGGAGCGCACGAAGGCGCTGTCCGAGGCGGCCATGCATAAACAGATGGCCCTGTACCTCAATGGCCGGCAGCTCAATACGGCGACGGTCCAGGGTGTGCTCGACGGTCCGGGCCTGAGGTTCTCCATCCCCCGCGATCAGTTGTTGGAGATGATGCCGTCGCTGATCAAGTGATCAGCCGACGATGTAAGTCTGCCCGGTCTGTAAGCCTTCCACACTCTTGGCGTAGGCCAAAGCTACATCTGCCGCAGGCACCGGCTTGAAGCCCCGGAAATAAGGCGCATAGCTGCCCATGGCCTCCAGCAGTACGTTGGGGCTGACCGAGTTGATCCGCAGGCCCCGTGGCAGTTCAATTGCCGCCGCTTTGACGAAAGCATCAATGGCGCCATTGACCAGCGCCGCCGAGGCGCCGGTGCGGATCGGGTCGCGGTTGAGGATGCCGCTGGTGAAGGTGAAGGACGCACCGTCGTTGGCAAATTCGCGGCCGATCAGCAGCAGGTTGACCTGGCCCATCAGTTTGTCTTGCAGGCCGAGGTCGAAGTGGCTGGCGTCCATTTCGCCCAGGGGCACAAAGTTGACGCTGCCGGCGGCGCACACCAGGGCGTCGAACTTGCCGGTTTGTGCAAACAGTCGGCGGATCGAAGCGCTGTCGCTGATATCGACGTGAAAGTCGCCGCTCGTGCGACCAATGCTGATCACTTCATGGCGCTGGGACAGTTCGGCCTTGACCGCCGAGCCCACCGTGCCGCTGGCGCCAATCAACAGGATTTTCATGTGTCGTTCCTCTAGAGGTTCAGGTGAGCCTTGAGTCTAGAGTGGTTTTTTCTGCGGATAAGCGCACTAATAGGCAACCTTTGGTTTTCAAATGGAAACAATCCATGAGCGAGATGGATGATCTGGCGGCGTTTGCGGTGTTGATCGAAGCCGGCAGTTTTACCCTGGCCGCCCAGCAACTGGGGTGCAGCAAGGGCCAGTTGTCCAAGCGCATCAGCCAGTTGGAGGCGCAGTTTTCGGTGGTGTTGCTGCATCGCACCACCCGCCGTTTAAGCCTCACTGCCGCCGGCGCGGCGCTGTTACCCCAGGCCCAGGCATTGGTAATCCAGGTCGACCGCGCGCGTCAGGCATTGGCGCGACTCAAGGACGATGTGGCAGGGCCGGTGCGTATGACCGTTCCGGTTTCCCTGGGTGAAACCTTCTTCGATGGTCTGTTGCTGGAGTTTTCCCGGCAGTACCCGCAAGTACAGATCGAGCTGGATCTGAACAACAATTATCGTGACCTGGCGCGGGACGGTTTTGATCTGGCAGTACGCTCGGCGGTGGCCAACGATGAAAGGCTGGTCGCCAGGCCGCTGTTGGCCTGGCATGAAATGACCTGCGCCAGCCCGGCCTATCTGGAGCAACACGGGGAACCGCTGACACCGGCGGAGCTGGTCGGCCACCGTTGCTTGCTCAACAGCCACTACAGTGGTCGCGAAGAGTGGCTGTATCACCAGCAACACGAATTGCTGCGGGTCCGGGTGGATGGCACGTTTGCCTCCAACCACTACAACCTGCTGAAAAAGGCGGCGTTGGTGGGCGCCGGCATCGCACGGCTGCCCTCCTATCTGTTGCAGATGGAATTGGCTGACGGCCGGCTGCGTTGGCTCCTGCGTGATTATCAGACTCGCAGCCAGCCGATGTATCTGGTCCACCCCTATCAGGGCGGGTTGCCACGCCGTACCCAAGTACTGGCCGATTACCTGGTGGGCTGGTTCAAACGCAATGGCGAGGCATTGGACCGGCTTTAGCGCCAGCGCCGGGCAATCCAGTGATCCATGGACACCCGTCCTGGTCCCTTGGCCATCAACAGCAGCAGCAAGGCGATCCAGGTGCCGTGGGTCGGGTAGGCGTCGGGGTAGACAAACAACTGGATCACCAGGGTCATACCCAACAAGGCCAGGGCCGAAAAGCGCGTGGCCAGCCCCAGCAGAATCAGGACCGGGAAAAAATGCTCGGCGAACGTAGCCAGGTACGCCGCCACTTCTGCGGGCACAAACGGTACGTGGTATTCACTTTTAAACAACGGCACGGTGGAGTTGGCCAACTGCGGCACACCCAGTTCGAAGGTGCCGTCTACCAGGTCGACGGCAAAGCCCTGGACCTTGGTCTGGCCGGACTTCCAGAACACCGCCGCCATGGAAAAGCGTGCAATAAGGGCGATCAGGCTGTAGGGGATGTTCCCGAAGGTTTGGGTGGCGCGTGCAATCAGGCGCGTAGCGGCAGTATTCATGGTTGTACCTTGATATGGGTGATGGCGCGGTGGTTGATCAGCAGTCCCAGGCAGTGGTGCAGGTCAAATTCGCTCGCTGCGTCGAGGGCGTACGCCACCGCCATTTCCAGGGGCCAATCGTTGGCCAGGCTGTTGATAAACGTCACGCAGCCGCTGTCGATGCCGAATACCTCGACCTCCAGGCCGTTGCGCAGGATCAACGCGCTTTGCTCCTGCCAGGGGTTGAGGCTGGTGACGGTGTCGGTGGTTTGATGCGCGGCCCATAACGCCACCACGGCATAGTTCGACTGCAGGGTGCTGACGCTGGGGTGCAGGTGCAGGCGTACGTTGCCCAGGCTGGGCAACTGTTGCAGTTGGTCGATGACGGCCTGGGGCTCGGCGACGGGTGTGTCGGCGGCGTGATAGGCGTTGATCCGCAAGTGCTCCAGTCGCGCGACGTCCGCCAGGTAAGGCACGCTGGCGGCGGGGGCGAAGCCCTGGATAAAGGCGGCAAGGTCGCTGCCGTACTCGTTGAGCAGTGGGCTGGTGGGTGGATAGGCCTGGACATACAACCCGGCCATGGCGCGGAAAAAACCATCGCCCACCAGTTGCCGGGTTACTGGGTAACCGTCGGCCAGGGCGCTGATTAACGAACTGTGGACGTTGTTGCGATACACCGCAAAACGGCTGGCGGGATCGGCGCCGTTGTGGCTGAACAAACCCTCCGGGCATGGCTGGCCCGGCGCCAACAGGGCCTTTGCAAACTGTTCGAGCACATTCATGGGCGCACCGCCGCAGCTAGCAAGTGGCGCTCGGCTTGCCGGGCTTCGGCGTGCAATACGCTGAAGGCCGGTACATCGTTGTCGCGCTCGATCAGCGTCGCAACCGGCCCGGTGCGTTGCAAGGCCTGCTGATACAACTGCCAGACGGCGTTGTCGATGGGCGCGCCGTGATCATCAATCAGCAGGCGATCACCAAGGCTGTCGCTGTCTTCGGCAAAGCCTGCCAGATGAATCTCGCCCACCGCGTGCAAAGGCAACGCATCGAGGTAGGCCAACGGATCCTGCTGATGATTGATGCAGGACACATACACATTGTTCACGTCCAGCAACAAACCGCAGCCGGTGCGCCGGATGACCTCGCGGATAAAGTCGGTTTCATCCAGGGTGGAGCGTTGGAACTGCAGGTAGGTCGACGGGTTCTCCAGCAGCATGGGCCGCTTGAGGGTGGTTTGTACCTGGTCCACGTGTTCGCACACTCGCTTGAGAGTTGCGTCGTCATAGGCCAGGGGCAGCAGATCGTTGAGAAACACCGGGCCGTGGCTGGACCAGGCCAGGTGTTCGGAAAAGGACTGGGGTTGATAGCGCTCGATCAGTACCGCCAGGCGCGCCAGGTGGGCCTGGCTCAGCGGGCCTTCGCCGCCGATGGACAGGCCGACGCCATGCAGTGACAGCGGATACTGCTCGCGGATCAGGCCCAGGTAGTGATGAAAAGGCCCGCCGGCCACCATGTAGTTTTCGGCATGGACTTCAAAAAAACCAATATCGGGCAGGGTGGCGAGCACTGTATGCCAGTGTTCGCTCTTGAGCCCCAGCCCGGCCCGGCACGCAAGGCCGGGTGCCTGAGCCTGGGCGACATCAGGCAGGGATGAAAGTGTCATCGTCAGTACTCAGGCAGGGGTAATTCAGGACTTGGCCTTGAAGGCTTCCAGTTGGCCAAAACCTGTCGGCGAGGTTTGGCTTTCCATCTTCACGCAGGTGCCTTCAGGGACCAGGTTCCAGGCGTTGGCCTGGTAGTCGGTTTTCGAGGTGCCCGCACAGGTAGTGCCGGGGCCTGCGGCGCAGTCATTCTTGCCTTTGAGGGCGACGCCGAAGCATTTTTCCATCTTCGCGTCGTCGGCATGGGCGACAGTGGTCAGGGTGCTCAGGCTCAAGGCCGACCCCAGGGCGAGGACGAGGGTGGCGGCGGACAGCGAACGGGTGGTCATGATGTTTCTCCAGCAGTGAGGTGGGTAAGCAAGCGTTTGTGCTTGCATACCCCACTAGAGAAAGGGGGGAGGGGATCGTTACAGGCGGCTCGAATAAAAGTTAAAACAATGCAAATTCTACGGTTCACACAAAGCAAATGTGGGAGCGGGTTTGCTCGCGATAGAGGTGTGTCAGCCAAACCATCCGGCACCGACACACCGCCTTCGCGGGCAAGCCCGCTCCCACATTCAGACCCTAGCCGCCGAGGTAAGCCTCGCGCACTTTCGGGTCGGTCAGCAGTTGTTCGCCGCTGCCCTGCATCACTACCCGGCCGTTTTCCAACACATAGGCGCGGTCGGCAATTTTCAGTGCCTGGTTGGCGTTCTGTTCCACCAGGAACACCGTCACACCGTCCTTGCGCAGTTGCTCGATGATGTCGAAGATCTGCTGGATGATGATCGGGGCCAGGCCCAGGGACGGCTCATCCAACAGCAGCAGCTTGGGCTTGCTCATCAGCGCACGGCCGATGGCAAGCATTTGCTGTTCGCCACCGGACATGGTGCCGCCGCGCTGGCTGAAGCGCTCCTTGAGCCGAGGGAACAGGTGCAGCACCTTGTCCATCTGCTCCTGGTAGTCGCCCTTGTCGGTAAAGAACCCGCCCATGGCCAGGTTCTCTTCCACGGTCAGGCGGGCAAACACCCGACGGCCTTCCGGGACCACGGCAATGCTCTTGCGCATGATCGCCGCAGAGTGCTGGCCCACCAGTTCCTCACCCATATAGCGGATGCTGCCGCTGTGAGCCTGGGGCGAGCCGCACAAGGTCATCAGCAAGGTGGATTTGCCGGCACCGTTGGCACCGATCAGGGTGACGATCTCGCCCTGGCGCACTTCCACGTTGACGTCGTGCAGGGCCTGGATCTTGCCGTAGAAAGTGGAAACGTTTTCGAATTGCAGCATTTACGCTTCCCCCAAATAGGCTTTGATCACTTCCGGGTTGTCGCGGATCTGCTCCGGCGTCCCGTTGGCCAATGGCGCGCCCTGGTTGATCACGACGATATGGTCGGAAATGCTCATGACCAGTTTCATGTCGTGTTCGATCAGCAGCACGGTGGCGTTGTTTTCTTCACGCAGCACACCGATCAACGCCTTGAGGTCTTCGGTTTCCTTGGGGTTGAGGCCGGCAGCCGGTTCGTCGAGCATCAGGATCCGCGGGCGGGTCATCATGCAGCGGGCGATTTCCAGGCGCCGTTGCTGACCGTAGGCCAGGGTGCCGGCCGGGCGGTTGGCAAACTCGGTCAGGTTGACCTTGTCCAGCCAGTACGCGGCGTACTCCATGGCCTCGCGCTCGCTCTTGCGGAACGCCGGGGTCTTGAACAGGCCCGCGAAGAAATTGGTGTTCAGGTGCCGGTGCTGGGCGATCAGCAGGTTTTCCACGGCGGTCATGTCCTTGAACAACCGCACGTTCTGGAAGGTCCGCACCACGCCCTTGCGGGCGATCTCGTGACCGGCCAGGCCCTGGATCGGCTGGCCGTCCAGCAGGATGCTGCCACCGGCCGGTTTGTAGAAACCGGTCAGGCAGTTGAACACCGTGGTCTTGCCGGCGCCGTTGGGGCCGATCAACGCGACCACTTGTTTCTCTTTGACGGTCAGGGCGACGCCATTGACCGCCAGCAAGCCGCCGAAGCGCATGCTCAGGTTTTCGACTTTCAGGATCTCGCGGCTCATTTGCGCAGCTCCATATGTGGACGTTGCATGGGCAGCAGGCCTTGAGGGCGCCAGATCATCATCAGCACCATCATGGCGCCGAACATCAACATGCGGTACTCGCTGAATTCACGCATCAGTTCCGGCAGCAGGATCATCACGATGGCCGCAAGGATCACGCCCAACTGCGAGCCCATGCCACCCAATACCACGATGGCGAGGATGATTGCCGACTCGATGAAGGTGAACGATTCCGGTGTCACCAGGCCTTGGCGAGCGGCAAAGAAGCTGCCGGCAAAACCGGCGAACGCGGCACCCAGGGTGAAGGCCGAGAGCTTGATGACGGTCGGGTTCAGGCCCAGCGCGCGGCAGGCGATTTCGTCTTCACGCAGCGCTTCCCAGGCACGCCCGATCGGCATGCGCAGCAGGCGGTTGATCACGAACAGCGCGGCCAGGGCCAGCAACAGGGCGACCAGGTACAGGAACACCACCTTGCTCACCGGGTTGTAGGCAATCCCGAAGTACTCGTGGAAGGTCTGCATACCTTCGGCAGCGGAGCGATCAAACGACAAGCCGAAGAACGTTGGCTTGGGAATGCTGCTGATGCCGTTGGGGCCGCCGGTGATATCGGTGAGGTTACGCAGGAACAGACGGATGATTTCACCGAAGCCCAGGGTCACGATGGCCAGGTAGTCACCGCGCAGGCGCAACACCGGGAAGCCCAGCAGGAAGCCGAAGGTGGCCGCCGCCATGCCGGCCAGAGGCAGGCAGATCCAGAAGCTCCAGCCCAGGTAGTGCGAGAGCAGCGCGTAGGTGTAGGCACCTACTGCGTAGAAGCCCACATAACCCAGGTCGAGCAGGCCCGCGAGGCCCACCACGATGTTCAGGCCCAGGCCCAGCAGCACGTAGATCAGGATCAGGGTGGCGATATCCACCGCACCACGGGAGCCGAAGAATGGCCAGATCAACGCGGCCACGATCAGGCCGATGATGATGTAGCGCTGGGTGCGCGGCAGGGTCAGGAACTGGCTGACCTTGGGCGAGACCAGCGGGCCACGGTTGGACTTGAGCAGCGCACCGACCTGCTGGGTGAACAGCACCCGCAGGAACATCAGCACCGAGCACAGGGCAATGATGGTCAGGGTGACTGGCCCGGTGCCGTGTACTTCAAGGTTGATCCCGACAATGCTCAGCTTGAGCCCGAGTACCGGAAAGGCCACGGCCCATACCAGCAAGGCGCTGAAAAACGCCGATTTAAGATATCTGCTCATACTTTCTCAACCTCCGGACGGCCCAGGATGCCGGTCGGCCGGAATAACAGCACCAGAACCAATAGACCGAATGCCACCACGTCCTTGTACTGGTCGCCGAAGATATCGGCACCAAAGGCTTCGGCCACACCCAGCACCAGCCCGCCGAGCATCGCGCCCGGAATACTGCCGATGCCGCCGAGGACCGCCGCAGTGAAGGCTTTGAGCCCCACCAGGAAGCCGGCGTTGGGGTTGATCACGCCATACTGCATGCTCAGCAACACGGCAGCGACGGCGGCCAGTGCGGCGCCGATGACGAAGGTCAGGGCAATGATGTTGTTGGTGTTGATACCCAGCAGGTTGGCCATCTTGATGTCTTCGGCGCAGGCCCGGCAGGCGCGCCCCAGACGGGAGCGGGAGATGAACAGGGTCAGGCCCAGCATGGCCACCAGGGTGACGACGAAGACCAGGATCTGCATGTAGGAAATCAGCACTTCTTCTGCACCACCTGGACCGAAGGAAAAGCTCCCCGGGATCAGGTTGGGAATGGACTTGTCCTTGGAGTCCTGGGACAGCAATACGGTGTTCTGCAGGAAAATCGACATGCCGATGGCAGAAATCAACGGGATCAGGCGGTTGCTGCCACGCAAGGGGCGGTACGCAACACGTTCGATACTGTAGCCGTAGGCACTGGTTACGACGATTGACGCAAGGAACGCGGCAGTCATTAACAGCGGCAGGGAGTGGATACCCATCATGGCCAGCCCGGCAATGGCGATAAACGCCACGTAGGAGCCAATCATGTACACCTCGCCGTGGGCGAAGTTGATCATTCCAATGATGCCGTAAACCATTGTGTAGCCAATGGCTATCAAGGCATAGGTGCTGCCAATGGTCAGGCCATTAACCAGCTGTTGGAAAAAATGATAGATCTCAGGCATTACAGCGCTCCTAAAAACCCGATACGCATTTCACTGGTGGAGTCATCTTCCTGCTCGGTGCTGTGTTCTGTGAGCACATTTGCACAAAGCATTTGCCAGCGAACCGCTGGTGACGGTTTTAAGATTTTCAGGTGAACCAGCGCCCGGATCGCGGGTGCGTGGCCCATAAACCTCGTAAAACAAAACCCACTGCTTGCACAGTGGGCTTGTTATCCAGTAACGCCTGGCTTACTGAGGGGAAACTTCGGTTTTTGGTTGACCGAAGTGCCATTCGTAGACCACGAACTTGAAGTCTTTCAGGTCGCCGTTCTTATCGAAGCTCAGGTCGCCGGTCGGGGTCTTGAAGGTGCCCGCGTGGATGGCCTCTGCCACTTTGGTGGTGTCTTCGCTTTTGGCAGCTGCGATGCCGCCCGCGATGATTTCAACCGCCGAGTAGGCTGGGAACACGAACGGACCGCTTGGGTCTTTGCCGTCAGCCTTGAGTGCGTCGACGATGGCCTTGTTCGCAGGGTCGGCGTCGAAGGATTTCGGCAGGGTGACCAGCAGGCCTTCGGAGGCTTTCTGGGCGATTTGCGAGATGGAGTCGTTGCCCACGCCTTCCGGGCCCATGAACTTGGCTTTCAGGCCTTTTTCCTGGGATTGACGCAGGATCAGACCCAGTTCTGGGTGGTAGCCGCCGTAGTAGACGAAGTCGACGTTGGCTTGCTTGAGCTTCTGGATAATCGAGGAGAAGTCCTTGTCGCCGGCGTTCAGGCCTTCGAACACGGCAACCTTGGTGCCTTTGCTCTCGAGGGTCTGCTTAACGGCGGTGGCGATGCCTTCACCGTATTGTTGCTTGTCGTGCAGGACTGCCACGACCTTCGGCTTGACGTGGTCGGCGATGTAGTTGCCGGCCGCTGGGCCCTGGGCGCTGTCCAGGCCGATGGTACGGAAGATCAGCTTGTAGCCACGGGAGGTGATTTCCGGGCTGGTAGCCGCCGGAGTGATCATGATCACGCCTTCGTCTTCGTAGATGTCGGTTGCAGGTTGAGTGGAGCTGGAGCAGAGGTGGCCGACCACGAACTTGACGCCGTCGTTGACCACTTTGTTGGCGACGGCAACGGCTTGTTTAGGGTCGCAAGCGTCGTCGTATTCCTTGGCCTCAAGCATTTTGCCATCGACACCGCCCTTGGCGTTGATGTCCTTGATGGCTTGCTTGGCGCCCATGAACTGCATATCGCCGTATTGGGTCACAGGGCCGGTTTTAGGGCCGGCAATACCGATCTTGATGGTGTCAGCTGCGAACGAATGGCCGGCAACCCCAGCCAGGACCATAGCGGCAAACAGTTTGGAAATCTGCTTAGTAGCCTTATTCATAGTGCTCCACTCTTACTGTTGTATTTTTTATAGTTCTAGCGGCCTTGTGGGCTACAGAACCGGATCAGATATCTCGGATATCCCCCGGCAGCGGCCTGGCAACTGTACCGGTACAGTGTAGAGCGCCGGTTGATCGCTTGAAAAGCTGGCTGCTGGGGGCAAACGCCGGGTATGTCGCTTAAATGAAAGAAAAAGACAGAATAGCGGCGGGTGCTTGCCAGAGTCTCGGGCAATCCTTGGCGTTCCTGACACTTTCAATCGGTGCCTCAATTGCAACTGGGTTTTTCTGGGGAAGCCTCGACGGTATGATTGCGCCGATTTTTTCCTCAGGTGAGTTCCCATGACGCAAGAACCTAGCACCCTCTATGCCAAGCTGCTCGGCGAAACCGCGGAAATTTCCTGGAAGGAGCTCGAACCGTTCTTTGCCAAGGGTGCCCTATTGTGGGTCGACGCTGGCCTGGATTTGATCGAAGCGGCCGAGGGAATGGCCGAGGACAACCGTGACAAAGTGGCCGCCTGGCTGGCCTCCGGGAGCCTTGGCGAAGTGTCTGCGACGCGGGCATTGGACCTGGTGGAGCGTGATCCGAGCTTGTGGGCGGTGGTGGTTTCACCGTGGATTCTGATCCAGGAAAGGGCATCGAACTAAACGCGCGCACCGAAATAGTGCGAGTTGCGCGCCATTAAAAGTGTGTAGCGGAGTAACCGCTTTGCCCATGATGGCAACTGGCCGTGAAGAAAGGTCACAGGCGAGGGTGACGTAAACGTCAGGGGAACAGTTTTGCGGGGCGCGGATGGCCTGGGGAATTGTTTCTTGGTGTGGCAAGGTTAGGGGTATTTGTTGCCGGTTAGACCGCTATCGCAGGCAAGCCAGCTCCCACATCCAGCCGCATTCCAAGAGTGGAACTCGGACAACTGTGGGAGCGGGCTTGCTCGCGATGGGCGCACCTCGGTCTAGGCGGTCTTGCCCGTATGGTTGTTCAGCGAGATCACCTTGGTCTTGCCAATCCGGTGACGATAAATCTCACGCAGGTACTTGATCGCCTTCTTCACGCAATCGCGCGACAGGCGAATGTCGTTGATCGAGACAAACTTCTCTTTGTCGTTGATCAGCTCGCGGTACTTCTTCTCATACATCGGCTTGATCGCGTACCAGTTGGTATCGAGGATCTTCGCCGGGTTCTCGAATTCGTTGAGCAACTCGTCGATACGGTCCTCGTCGAAGTCTTCATGGATGATGAAGTCCAGGATCGAGTTGTCCAGGGTCTCGTCGAAACGGTACGGGTTGCGGGCAAAGCAGCGCTTGATAAAGGCCACGATCAACGTCAGGAAGTCATCCGACAGGCACGGGCTCTTGGCGATCAGGGTGGTCAACGACAGGTTGGCCGAAGCACCGATCACCAGGGCGTAGCGCTTGAGGGTGGTGTTGGGGAACAGGCTGTTGAGGTGGGTCTTGAGCCGGTTCAGGTCCATATAGGACAGTTTGTAGTCCTTGGGCAGGGAGACGATGGACACCACCGACGAGCAGTTCTTGAAGAAGTGCAGGTCATGCAGGGCCGCTGCGTCATAGCCGGAGTTCTTGTACTGCTCCAGGGAGGCCTTGTAGCGCTTGGATTCGATCGGCAACAGGCTGATGCCTTCGATGGCCTGGGTGACTTTATTGAAGTGGGGCAGGTCGATGGAGCGGAAGAACAAATCGTCGATGTTCAGGCGCTGCGGCTCTTTTTCAAACACCTTGAACTTGTCGTTGCTCGGCGCCGGGGTTTCCGGGACCACCGACTCGGCGTAGGCAATTGCCACCGGCCCGGCCAGGCTCATGAACAGGTCGTTGGCGTCCAGGCGAATGGTTTCACCGATGTCGATGCCGGCGCGGCGGAAATAGTTCTGGTCATAGTCGGTCGTCACCGCCTGAGCCGTCAGGATGTTGAAGATCTGCTGTGAGATGTACTGGTTGGCGTGTTTTTCCATGGCATTGACGTCAATGTTCTGGATGTTGCCGTCGTCGCTTTCTTCGGCGTAACGCATGATGTCGTTGGAGATCAGCATCATCGCGTTCCACGGGCGGATACGGCCTTTGACACTGGCCTCGCTGCTGTCTTCATTGTCGAAGTTGTACGAGAAATCCCATTCCTCCGACAGGTACTTGCACAGCAGCCGACCGGCGTTGATGTGCAGCGCCTCGGACATTTCGCTGCGGTGATCGGAGATGTTCGGCAGCACGCAGATCCCGCTGGTGAAAATCGGCTCGAACACAAAGGCATGGCCGCTCTTGCTGTCATGCTCGTCGGCAGGTTTGGTGTCGAAGGTCTTGTTCATGTACGAGTGTTGCTGGGCCAGGCCGAACTCCGAGGCCATGCCCGAGCCGGTGCCGCCGCCGGCGCTGAAGATCGAGAAGTACAGGCGCGACTGGTTGGCCTTGATCCCGCAGGAGTCGATCAGGTACGAATGGATCATCTTCCAGTCAGGGCTGGAAAAACGCTGGGTGTCTTTGTTGAGGATGATCTTGGCCAGGTACTGGCCGAGGATCGGTGCGTTACCGGCGCCACCGGCATGCACTTCCGACAGGTCCATGATTTTCATTTTGCTGTAGTCGCGCAAAAAGCCGCTTTTCTCGCCCTTGCGCGAGAAACGGATGCGTCCGGCGATGTCTTTGTCCAGGTCGCCGAGCATCACCAGGGGTTCTACCAGAAACACCGGCTTGCTGGCCTTGCTGGCGCCCAGGCGCAGGTTGTTACGGATCCACTGGGCCGGGCTGTAGCCTTTTTCAACGTAGGATTTGTCTTCGGTGCTGAACTCGTTCAGATAAAACTTGCGGGCGTTGTACACCAGTTCCGCCACATCCAGGGCGATGTTGGAACCACAGCGCCCCAGGCCGATCAGGCAGACCGAGGGAAACTCCTGCTCACTGTGCAGCTCGCTGTCACCGTCAAGGTGCGGCGGGCGCGGGAACACCATGTCGCGCAGGCCATCGAGGTTGTCGAGGATGCGGTCGGTGTTGGTTTCGGTGAAGTACAGGTATTGCTGGGTGCCCAGCGCACGTTGACTGGTCAATGACTTTGAACCTGAGGGTTTTTCCGCAGGCGCTGTCAGCAACACGTCGGATACCGCGGTAACAGGATTATTTTTAGAAGTCATTGTGCGCCATGTGCCTGGACGGATGGCCGGAAAACATCAAAGAGCCATCACCGAGTGAGAGTTCGCGACTTTACCCGATAGGGTTTAACCCTAGGTTTTCTAGGGAAAAGCTACGTTGGACTCTCATGAATCGGCCGTTCGTCGGCGTTCTTTAATCAAATACTGGCTATTTGCCCTGATGCTGGCGTTTCAGCGAATAGGGCGGACTACCGAAGAACCCGTCGATGAACCCTTTGCGCTGGTCGTGTCCTTGCTGCCCGCCAGGCCCGGCGGGTTGCGCTGGTCAAGTGCCGTGATCACGGCACTGATTTCACTGGCCGGCACCGCTGCACTGAGCAGGTAACCCTGCACGTAATCGCAGCCATGTTTGATCAACAGCTCCAGTTGCTGCTGGGTTTCCACGCCTTCGGTAATGACCTGCAGGTGCAGGGTGTGGGCCATGCCGATGATTGCCTGGACAATCTCCATATCGGAGGTGGACTTGGGAATGTCCTGGATAAAGGAGCGGTCGATCTTCAGCGTGTTGAGGGGCAGGCGCTTGAGGTAGGAGAGGGAGGAGTAGCCGGTGCCGAAGTCGTCGATGGACAGCGCCACACCCAGCGCACGGATTTGCCGCAGCAGGATCAGGGTGCTGCTGATGTTGCCCATCAAGGCATTCTCGGTCACTTCCAGCTCCAGGCGGCTGGCGGCGATGCCGCTGTTGCGCAAGGCGTATTCGATTTCATCTGCCAGTTCGTCCCGGGCCAGGTTCAGGGCCGAACAATTCACGGCCATGACCAGGTCCGGGTGCCCCTGGTCCGTCAGCCAGCCCAGGTCGGCACAGGCCTGGCGCAGCACCCAGTTGTCCAGCTCGGCGATCAGGCCGTTGTTTTCGGCGATGCCGATAAACCGTTCGGGCGCCAGCAGCCCATGTTGCGGGTGTTGCCAGCGCACCAGGGCTTCGAGGCGGGTGACCTTGCCTTTGTGCAGGTCCAGAATCGGTTGGTAGTGCAGGACCAGTTCCTTTTGGTTGCGCAATGCATTGCGCAATTCCTCTTCCAACTGCAGTTCGAGAAAGGCCCGGGTTTTCAGGTTGGAGCTGAAGAAGTTCAAGCTGTTGCGCCCGCCATCCTTGGATTGATACAGCGCCAGGTCGGCGGTTTTCAGCAGTTCCTCGCAGGTGGTCCCGTCCTCGGGAAACACGCTGATACCGATGCTGGTGGTCATCACCATGCGCCGGCCAGCCAGCTCGATGGGCTCTTTCATTTTCTGCATGATGCGCTGGGCCATGTGCCGCGCTTCGTCGCGATGACGGATGTTGATCAGGATGCAGAATTCATCACCGCCAAAGCGCGCCACTACATCATTGTGACTGCGTATCGAACTCTTGATATGGCCGGCCAGGACTGTCAGCAGCTCATCGCCGGCATCATGGCCGAGGCTGTCGTTGATCCGCTTGAAGTGGTCGATGTCGAGGAAGATCACCGCCAGCATGCCCTCGGCCTGGGCTTTCTGCGCGAGGCTTTCGGCGAAGATCTGGTTGAAACCCCGGCGATTGAGCAGGCTGGTCAGGGCGTCGTAGTGGGCCACTTGCTGCAGGGATGCGCGCGCCTGGTCCAGCTCGGTCAGCAGGGCATTGACCCGACGCAGGTCGCGTTCCTTGTGCTGCAGTTTTTTGTCGGCGAGGGCCGCGCTGATGCTGCTGCCGATGACCAACAACGTGATGACGGCCACCGACAGGCCCAGTTGCGTCGGGTTGTTGTCGATGGGCAATGCCGGCAAGGCCCCGGTGGGCAGCAGCAATTGCATGGCAGCCATACCGGTGAAGTGCATGCTGATAATGCCGGCACCGAGCACCAGGCTGGCAGCGTACTTGAGCAGTTGGTGGAACATTCCATTGCCATTGCGCAGGTAGCGGGACAACAGCAAGGCGGCCAGGCTGGCGCCAATGGCAATGGCCACCGACAACCCAAACAGCCCGCTGGAAAAATACACCTGGGCCTCGGAGCGCATGGCGGCCATGCCCACGTAGTGCATCAGGGCGATGCCCAGGCCCATGCAGGTGGCCGCCGTCAGGTACTGATGAAAACGCATTCGGGCATGACTGAGGGTTTGCAGGGCGAACAACGAAGCGATCAATGCGATCGCCAATGAAGCCAGCGTCAGGAACCATTCGTAATGGATAGTGATGGGCGCCTGGAGCGCCAGCATGCTGATGAAGTGCGTCGACCAGATCCCGCCGGCCAGGCAACCGGCACCGATCCAGCGCCAATGGCGTTTTGCCGTCAGGTTATCAACGTGGCCGACACGCTCCGCCATGTCCAGGGTGCCAAAGCTCGCGGCGCAGGCAACCAGGTACGCCAGTAGCACCAGGAAGGGGTTATGGGTGCAATTAAGTAATAAATACCCGCTCTCGGGAAGCGGGGTAAAAAAATGCAGACCCAGCCATTCCATAGCACGTCCCGTTGCAGAGTCATCTCGTGTCACTGCGCGTGGCGATGACCTATGGAATCGAGTATAGAAGGCTCAACGGAATCGCAAGCCGTAATGGCATTTTGATTGCTTTGATTTTGGCATGCTCCCCATAGCCAATGGTGCTAAGCACTGATGGGCAGCTCGAACTCGTAAGGCGGTTGCTCCAGCGGCGCCAAGCCGAATGCGGCGCGGGCGGCGTCGCAATCGACGTTCACTTCACCCTGGCTCCATGAGGCCTCGAACTCCCGGCACACGCTGGAACGCTGCTCGTAGATCGAACAACGGGTGGTGCTGCCCACTTCGCCTTCCAGGCTGCAGCAGCGTGCCGGTTTCTGGTCGGTGCCGATCATCGCCACCCGCGTGGGGTTGATCTGTACCACGCGGTCATCGGGTACGGTGCCGCCTGATGAGGCGCATTCGCCCCAAAAGAAAGACACGCGAAAGTGTGAACAGCAGGCACCGCAATTCAGACACGGACTGGCATCGGACATGGCACGTCATCAATAAGAGGTAAGGGGGAACTGCGGAAGGCTCGCTATTCTATGCCTGCCAAGGCGCTTGGGAAGGGGGGCGCATGCTTATTTTTTTAGCGGGAAAATCCGGCTGTCCTGGATGAAATTACGCCCTATCAGCTTTACGAATCATTACAGACAACCGCGCCGCGCCTGACTAGATTGCAGGTTCCGGGCAGGATGCGTCGGCATCGAGCCTCTATAACAATAAAAGAGACGGACCCATGCAGAACTCGACCCAAGCGGCGAATGCCTGGCGCATTCTGTTCCTGCTGTTCCTGGCCAACCTGTTCAACTTCTTTGATCGCACGATCCCGGCGATCATCATCGAGCCGATCCGCATGGAATGGCACCTCAGTGACTTCCAGCTCGGCATCATCGGCACCGCATTCACCATCGTCTATGCGATTGCCGGCTTGCCCCTGGGGCGCCTGGCCGATACCGGCTCGCGCAGCAAGCTGATGGGCTGGGGCCTGGCGAGTTGGAGCGCGCTGACGGCGGTCAACGGCATGGTTGGCAGCTTCTGGACCTTTCTGCTGGTGCGCATGGGCATCGGCATTGGTGAAGCCAGTTACGCGCCGGCCGCCAACTCGTTGATCGGCGACCTGTTCCCGGCCCACCGTCGCGCCCGGGCCATGGGGATTTTCATGCTGGGCCTGCCCCTGGGCCTGTTGCTGGCGTTCTTCACCATCGGTGCGATGGTCGAGGCGTTCGACAGCTGGCGTGCGCCGTTCTTTATTGCGGCCGTCCCTGGGCTGATCCTTGCGGTGTTCATGTTCTACATCAAGGAGCCCAAGCGCGGCGCCGCCGAAACCGTGCAAGTCTCCCAGGAGAAAGTCGACCGGCCGATCCGGCGCGTGCTGGCGGTGCCGACCTTTCTGTGGCTGGTGCTGGCGGGGCTGTGCTTTAACTTTGCGACCTATGCCTGTAACTCGTTCCTGGTGCCGATGCTGCAACGTTACTTCCTGATGCCTTTGCAGGAGGCGGCCGTGGCGACCGGGGTGATTGTCGGCGTGACCGGTCTGTTCGGCCTGACCTTGGGCGGCCTGGTGGCGGACAAGATTCACCAGCGCATTGCCAATGGCCGCTTACTGTTTGCCGCCTTCAGCCTGATTATCTCCACGGTATGCACTGCCTGGGCCCTGCATGCGGGGCGCATCGAGATCGGGGTGTTTGTCGCGGTGTTCAGTGTGGGCTGGTTGTTTGCCTATAACTTCTACACCTGCGTGTACACGGCGATCCAGGATGTGGTGGAGCCGCGCCTGCGGGCCACGGCCATGGCGCTGTTTTTCGCCGGCCTGTATCTGCTGGGGGGTGGCATGGGGCCGGTGGTGGTGGGCGCGCTGTCTGATCACTTTGCCCATGCGGCAATGTACGCGGCGGGTGCCGAGCAAATGACCGAGGCGTTCAAGGCGGTGGGGCTGCATGACGCCATGTACCTGATTCCGGTGGCGTTGTTCCTGACCATGCTGTTTCTGTTCCAGGCTTCGCGGTGTTTTGTGCGCGATGCCAAGCGGATGAAGGATGGGTTGGGGAGGGTTGAGGTGCCGGCGGCGGCGGCTACTGCTTGAAACCGAGGTGACGCCAGCGCAGCATAGGTATCTACACAACTCTTTTATCTAGTGCTTATTGGGTTTGTGTACATATCCGTTACTGCGGTCACGGCGGCTATTGGTTCCGCCCTTACGGCGGGTCACTTTCGAAGAGCGTGTACGGACCGGACACATAGTGGACACATGTGCGGGGACATAGTTGACACATTATGAACCATAGTCCGGTTTGCTCACGTCGATCGTTCGTAGGAAATGGTGGCAGAAGTAGACGTCAAAGAGCCCGTCACTTTCAGGGTTAGGCCGAACTGCGATGTGCTGCCCAACCAGCCCCTTGGCAATGCTGAAGTAACGTTTCTGAAAGCGAAATCGGCTGTGATAAACCTTGGCCAGCACATCATCCGGCCCATATTCAAACTCCGATAGCTGCTGCGGATAAGCCCAGGGGCTTGCTCGATACCGGTCCATAGGCACCTTGTAGTCCAGTGCTTGGTGAGGGCGTTTTAAGTTATAGACCTCACGCCATTGATCAAACGCTGTTTGAGCATCCTTGATCGTGGAGAATTGACGCCCATCAAGCACCTCGGCTTTGAGTGAACGATGGAAGCGCTCAATCTTTCCATTGGTTTGAGGGTGATAAGGACGACTGAAGCTGATCCTGATCCCCAAGCGAATCAACCAGATACTTAATTCTGTGATTTCCCCAGGGTTGCGTGGCGAGCCCCATGGCGGCCCATTGTCAACGTTGATGCGAGCCGGTAAACCAAAGCGCTGGAATACCTCGATCATCTTTTCCTTCACTGTGATTCCACGCTCGTTATCACAAGCTTGAATCGCCAAATTGAATCGTGAGTGATCGTCCAACAACGTCAGCGGATGGCATCGGCCTTCTTGCGTCGGGAAGTGCCCTTTGAAATCCATCTGCCAAAGATCGTTAGGTGCATCGTGTTCAAATCTCAGCTTTGCTTCTTGTTCCTTCTGAACAGGCTGAATCAGCCCGCATCGGTGCAGAACATTGGTGACAGTGCTAGGAGCAATCTGCTTTTTCAAAAGGCTGCTGATTGTACGTCCGCCCCAAGCGGGATGTGCTCGCCTAAGCGCTATGACTTCCGCTTCCAGAGCTGGCGCGGTTAGCTTTGGGCTAGTCGCAGGTTTTCGGGACTTCTCTTGCAGTCCAGACTGCCCCTGCATTTCATAGCGTTTCAACCACTTATAGGCCGTTTGCGGACTGATGCCGAACCGTCGACACAGCTCTCGTTTATTGCTGCCGGGTTGCCGTGCTAAGGCAATGAACTCTTCTTTCAGGCTCATGGTATCTCTCGTGTCCCAGGGCATGATGGCTTTCCGGCGAAGTTGGCTCGCCAAAAGTGTCCACCATGTCCCCGCACACCCGTCAACCATGTGTCCGGTCCGTACAAAGAGCGTGAAAGTAACCAAAGCGCTTTTTCCCCACCACTCGGTGCCTCGCCTAGGCTCGGCATGCCCGCAGTCAGGCATTGCTCCGCGGGCCCGCCGCGATCGGCCATCCATGGCCGTGTCGCGGCTACCCCGGCATCCATGCCGGGGTGCCCACTGCGCAATGCCTGCCTGCGGCCATCGTGGTTTAACGGGGCGCCTCAGATCAAGATCAAAAGCAGAGCAACAGCAAAGCAAGAGCGTGAAGCTGCATTCCCCTGTGGGAGCGGGCTTGCCCGCGATGACGGTGTATCAGTCGATAAATCTATTGGCTGACCTGCCGCCATCGCAGGCAAGCCAGCTCCCACAGAAGGACGCGCACGCCTCGAAGGTCAGGCCGCCTCGCTTTGCTTTTGATCTTGATCTGAGGCGCCCCGTTAAACCACGCTGGCCGTCATCCGATATTGATTTGGGGGGTAAACCGGCAGGACACCCATAAAAAAGGCCCGCATTGTGCGGGCCTTTTTGTTCATCAGGGCAGGGCGCGGATCAACCGGCGACCAACACCCGAATCGCCTCCAACCGCAGCGCCGCCTTGTCGAGCATGGCCAGGCCTTGCTCGCGCTGTTGGCGCAGGGCAACCAGTTCGCTGTCGCGCACGGTCGGGTTGACGGCTTGCAGGGCGGTCAGGCGCGCCAGCTCTTCGTCGGTATCTGCCGCCAGGCGACGTTGCGCCTCGGCCACACGTTCGGCGTGGCGCGGAGCGATTTTCTCTTCGCCGGCGTTGATCCGTGGCGTCAGCTGATCGCGCTGGGCCTGCACGAACTTGTTGGCGCTGGCCCGTGGCACGCTTTCCAGCTGGTCGTTGAGGGTGGTGAAGGACACCCGGCCCGACAAGTCATTGCCATTGGCATCCAGCAGGCAGCGCAGGGCCGCCGGGGGCAGGTAGCGACCCAGTTGCAGCGAACGCGGTGCCACCACTTCACTGACATAGAGCAGTTCCAGCAACACAGTGCCTGGCTTCAGCGCCTTGTTCTTGATCAGCGCCACTGCGGTGTTGCCCATGGAACCGGACAGCACCAGGTCCATGCCGCCCTGGACCATCGGGTGCTCCCAGGTAATGAACTGCATGTCTTCGCGAGACAGCGCCTGGTTGCGGTCGTAAGTGATGGTCACGCCTTCGTCATCGCCGAGGGGGAAGCTGGCGTCGAGCATTTTTTCGCTGGGCTTGAGGATCAGTGCGTTTTCCGAATGGTCTTCGCTGTCGATGCCGAACGCGTCGAACAGGGTTTCCATGTAGATCGGCAGGGTGAACTGATCGTCTTGCTCCAGGATGTCCTCGACCAGCGCATCACCTTCGCCAGCGCCGCCGGAGTTGAGCTCCAGCAAACGGTCGCGGCCGGTGTGCAGCTCGGCTTCAAGGCGCTCGCGCTCGGTGCGGGCTTCGTCGATCAGGGCTTGCCATTCGCCGTCGTCGGCATTTTCCAGCAGCGGCAGCAGGCGCGGGCCGAACTGGTGCTGCAAGGCGTTGCCGGTCGGGCAGGTATTAAGGAAGGCATTCAAGGCTTCGTGGTACCACTGGAACAGCCGCTCTTGCGGGCTGGTTTCCAGGTACGGCACGTGCAGCTCGATCACATGCTTCTGGCCGATCCGGTCCAGACGCCCGATGCGCTGCTCCAGCAAGTCCGGGTGCGATGGCAGGTCGAACAGCACCAGATGGTGGGCGAACTGGAAGTTGCGGCCTTCACTGCCGATTTCCGAACAGATCAGCACCTGGGCGCCGAACTCTTCATCCGCGAAGTAGGCGGCGGCACGGTCCCGTTCGAGGATGTTCATGCCCTCGTGGAACACCGTGGCCGGGATGCCGGAACGCACGCGCAGGGCGTCTTCCAGGTCCATGGCGGTTTCGGCGTGGGCGCAGATCACCAGGACTTTGGTGCGCTTGAGCATTTTCAGCTGGTCGATCAGCCACTCGACGCGCGGGTCGAAGCGCCACCAGCGGTTTTCTTCTTCTATATCCGGTTGCGACTGGAAGCTGACTTCCGGGTACAGCTCGGCATGCTCGCCCAGCGGCAGTTCCAGGTATTCGTCCGGGCACGGCAGCGGGTAGGCGTGCAGCTTGCGCTCGGGGAAGCCTTGTACGGCGGCGCGGGTGTTACGGAACAGCACGCGGCCGGTGCCGTGGCGGTCCAGCAGCTCACGCACCAGGCGCGCACTGGCTTCGGTGTCGCCATCGTTGACGGCAGCCAGCAGTGCTTCGCCTTCGTTGCCGAGGAAGCCCTGGATAGTCTTGTGCGCGGCCGGCGAGAGGCGACCCTTGTCCATCAGTTCCTGGACGGCTTCGGCGACCGGGCGATAGTTCTCGCTCTCGGCGCGGAAGGCTTTGACGTCATGGAAACGGTTCGGGTCCAGCAGGCGCAGACGGGCGAAGTGGCTGTCCTGGCCCAGTTGTTCCGGGGTTGCGGTCAGCAGCAGCACGCCGGGAATGGTCTCGGCCAGTTGCTCGACCAGTTGGTATTCAGCGCTGGCCTTTTCTTCGTGCCAGACCAGGTGGTGGGCTTCGTCGACCACCATCAAGTCCCAGCCGGCGGCAAACAGTGCGTCCTGGGCTTTTTCGTCGTCCACCAGCCATTCCAGGGCCACCAGCGCGAGTTGGGTGTCTTCGAACGGGTTGCTGGCATCGCTTTCGATAAAACGTTCTTCGTCGAACAGCGCGACCTGCAGGTTGAAACGCCGGCGCATTTCCACCAGCCATTGGTGCTGGAGGTTTTCCGGGACCAGGATCAGTACGCGATTGGCGCGCCCGGACAGCAGTTGGCGATGGATCACCAGGCCGGCTTCGATGGTCTTGCCCAGGCCCACTTCGTCGGCCAGCAGCACCCGTGGCGCGATCCGGTCAGCCACTTCACGGGCGATGTGCAGTTGGTGCGCAATCGGCTGCGCACGCACGCCGCCCAGGCCCCAGAGCGAGGACTGCAACTGGCGGCTGGTGTGTTCCAGGGTGTGGTAGCGCAGGGAGAACCAGGCCAGCGGGTCGATCTGGCCGGCGAACAGACGGTCGCTGGCGAGGCGGAACTGGATGAAGTTCGACAGTTGGGTTTCCGGCAGGGTGACCTGCTCGTTCTGCCCATTGAGGCCGTGGTAGACCAGCAGGCCGTCGACATCGTCGACCTCGCGCACGGTCATCTTCCAGCCTTCGAAGTGGGTGATGGTGTCACCCGGCGAGAACCTCACGCGAGTGAGGGGCGCATTCCGTAGCGCATACTGGCGGGTGTCGCCAGTGGCCGGATAGAGCACGGTCAACAAGCGGCCGTCCTGTGCCAGAACGGTGCCTAACCCCAGCTCTGCTTCGCTGTCACTAATCCAGCGTTGCCCCGGTTGATACTGCTGCGCCATGCTGCCTGACTCCCGCCGTGAAAAAGCCGACTATTCTAACGGAACAAGGCCCCCAGCCAAAGGACTCTGACAAAAACTACTCCGCTTGCCGGAGTGAAAGAGGACGATTCGACGGGTGGCAGGGCACTGGCGACTGACGACTGGGTCACAAGTTGGCGGCCCCAGGCTCAAGTCGCTGGTACAGCAGCCGACAGCCTGCTGACAGGAGACCAATAATTATGCTGCCACCGATCTTGCCCTTGAGTGTTGTGCCGGTCACGTCACAACTCGACCCCGTGCGCCCCAAACCCGATATCCCGCCGGTGGTGCCTGCGCAGGCGAGTTCCAGCGAAAGCACCATTGACCTCAAGAACCGCGACGCGGAGCAATCGACCCTGATGCTGCGCGAGGAACAACGACGCCAGCAGGAACAGCAAAAACGCCGGCGCGAGGCCGACGAAGATCCCGAGCAGCACCTGGCTATTCCTGGTGACGAACTGAATGCCGATAACACCGTGCCGGTCGCGCCGCTGATCGAGGATGCACCCCGCCAGGGGTTGTGGGTGGACGTCGAGGTTTGACCCCCGGGCGGGCCAGGACGCATTATTGAGTCAATCCAGCCACCACGTAAGCCATGCCATGAGTGACGACAAGCTGATCGACCTGACTGCCGAACGCGCCAAACGGGTCCACGATCTCAATGACAAGCGCCTGAATGACGTGCGCCAGGCGTTCGAGCAGGCCATGCCGCTGGGCAAGGCGAAGAAAAAGTCGAAAAACAAACCGAAAAAGCGCTGAAATGCCCTGAATCTATTGATTCAGGTCAGTTATCTCCCTTCTTTACGCCCCGTTGCGGGCGACATTGATCCCCGTCAATTTCTGCCCCCGACTTCTTGGTTAACTTAGCCCCATCGCAACAAGGCAAGAGCAGGAGGCCGGTCATGTTTTTCGATAATGTGGTTTTTGCCGGGGTGCTGACTGTCGGCCTCATGGTGCTGTTTTTTGTAGGGTTTGGATTTTTTATCTGGAAAGACGCGAACAAGCGTAAAAAACCATAGGTTTTTCCGGGTTACATGAGCACGCAAGGCATTTTGGGCGACTTCGGTCGCCCTTTTTTTTGCCCGATATTTAGCTCTCTAGCCACAAAGGCACAAAAAAAGGCGTGACCCTCGCAGGTCACGCCTTTTTAATTGCGTTGTCGGTTAACTGCCCAACGCCTTGGACGCCAGCCAGAACAAGCCGGCCGACAGGCTCACTGTGGCTGGCAGGGTCAGGATCCAGGCCATCAGGATGGTCTTCACGGTGCCGCCTTGCAGCCCGCTCTTGTTCGCGACCATGGTCCCGGCCACGCCCGAAGACAGCACGTGGGTGGTGGACACCGGCAGGGCGAAGATATTGGCAAAGCCAATCATGGTGGCGGTGGTGATTTGCGCCGACATGCCCTGGGCATAGGTCATGCCCTGCTTGCCGATCTTCTCGCCAATCGTCAGTACCACGCGCTTCCAGCCCACCATGGTGCCCAGGCCAAGGGCCAGGGCCACGGCGAGGATTACCCAGAACGGTGCGTATTCGGTGGTGGCGGTCAGGTCTTTGCGCAGTTTTTCCAGGTCCGACTTCTCGCGGGAATCAAGGCCAGGCAGCTTGCCGACTTTCTTCGCGGTGTCGTCCAGGCACAGCAGGTAGCGACGGACTTCAATGCGCTGGTCGGAGGTCAAGGAATGGTAGTCAGAGACACCCTTCAATGTGCCGAGGAGGGCGTTGATGGTCGGCTCGGTCTGTTGCGGGTTGCAACGGAACTTGCCTGGCAGGTCGTCTCTGACACTTTTGCCCAGGGCAAGGAATTCGCCGAGGGTTTCGTGGTTGCGCTGGTAGAACTGGTTGAGGTGCAGGGTGGCGTCGCGGGTTCGCTCGATCTGGTAAGTGGTGCTGCCCAGATCGAGTACGAACTGCGCGGGCACGATACCGATCAGCACCAGCATGATCAGGCCAATACCTTTCTGGCCGTCGTTGGAGCCATGCACGAAACTCACGGCCATCGCGGAAATCACCAGTACCAGGCGGTTCCAGAACGGCGGGTGTTTCTTGTCGTCGAGCTTGCGGCGCTGGTCCGGTGTCTTGTGCATCTTGGACAGCGGACGCCACCATTTAAGGCCAATCAACACCAGGGCTGCGACCAGGAAGCCGGCCATGGGCGAGAACACCAGCGAGGCGCCGATATCAATGGCCTTCTGCCAGTTGACCCCGTCTGCCAGCGGAATATCGTTGATCAAGGCATTGGCCAGGCCGACACCGAGGATCGAACCGATCAGGGTGTGGGAGCTGGATGCCGGGATCCCGAAATACCAGGTGCCGAGATTCCAGGTGATGGCCGCTGCTAATAATGAAAACACCATGGCCAGACCATGGCCGGTGTTTACATTGATCAGCAACTCCACCGGCAGCAGGTGCACGATGGCATAGGCAACGCCCACCCCGCCGAGCAACACGCCGAGGAAGTTGAACACCCCGGAAAAGAATACGGCCAGGTGCGGCGGCATCGCTTTGGTATAGATGACTGTGGCCACCGCGTTAGCGGTGTCATGAAAGCCATTGATGAACTCGAAGGCGAGGACAAAGGCGAGGGCGAGCAACAGGCTCACAAGAACCCAAGCATCCAGTCCGCTGAATAAATCGATCATGAAGGTTTTATGACCCGGTCGTAAGGGGGCGCGATTATGCCAGAAAACCTCAGTAATCTATGCACTAGCTGCTCGCCGGTAACATTCTTCAACGAATTAATTTGGAGGAGGGGTGCGACTACCAGATATTTCGGTGGTTTGGCAACTCATTGATTTATAAAGAATAGAGGGGCCGTGGCAGGGTGCGACAATTAAGATGAAGGGTCTGAAACAGGTGTATGAAATTTCGTCAGAGCGGCGAAACTGACGATTGCAGGGCAAAACCCGGGCGCCCCTGCCAGGGGGGCTGGCAGGGCAATGACTTGCCAGGAAGGCTCAGTCCGAGAGGCTTATGGCTCTTCGGCCTTGAGGTCCTTTTCGATCTTTTGGATTTCCTGGGCAAATGCCTGGTCGAGCAGACTGGCTCGTTTGCGCCATGGTTTGCGCTCCGGCTCAGGTTGGGCGGCGTAGGTGGTGACTTCCCCGCCGTAAACATCCTTGTAACGTTGTTCCTGGCGCTCAAGTTCCGCGCGCAGTTCGTCTTTCGTCACTTTGTTACCTAATTGAGTTGAGTTTGATTCCGGTGATGCGCGATGACGCAAGTGATGGGCGTATTACACGATCAACCACTTCAGTTATTGCACGCGGCCACGGCACCGGGGAAGAACAGCTGTCGTAGCAACAGTTTTCTTTTTACATCACAAATATGGGCAGGCTGTGGAGCTGAGTACCCGGTATCTGCAACCCAGGCCAGGACAAGGAAAAGCTGAGGCTTGGTGGGGGCAGGCATGCCCTTGAGGCCAACTCGACCTTGTCACAGGGTGCATTATAGCGGCGCATTTGCATAAGACTATCGTCAACAAGTTAAAAAACGTCAACTTGGCGTAGCTGTATTGCTATTCACCTCATGTCGGGAACTTGACGCCGTACTTGCCTAACACTCTGTATGTGACAGTTGCACGGTCGTTAATTAAGTCAACATTGCCAGGCCGGACGCCGTCGGTTAAGTGAGTGCAACAAATTCAGTGCGGGGCCTGGCAGCGCCCAGCGGCGTAAATTGCGATTATCGAATGACCGTCCGATAATCGCCCAATGTTGGCGCCCTTGCCTTGTACATCCGTTGCCTGCCGGCTTGTAATGGCGCTTGAAAATAAGAGAAAGGACCTGAAATGAACGATCAATTGCGCAACTCCTTTGCCTCAGTGGCGCCGCCGATCGTTGCGTCACCGGCCAAGCGCATCCAGGCGTTTACCGGCGACCCGGATTTCATGACCTCCCTGGCCCGCGGGCTGGCCGTGGTACAGGCGTTCCAGGAGCGCAAGCGGCACCTGACCATCGCCCAGATCAGCCATCGCACGGAAATCCCCCGCGCTGCCGTCAGGCGTTGCCTGCATACCTTGATCAAACTCGGCTACGCCACCACCGACGGGCGCACGTACTCCCTGCTGCCCAAGGTCCTGACCCTCGGCCATGCCTATCTGTCGTCCACGCCCCTGGCGGTTTCTGCCCAGCCTTACCTGGACCGCATGAGTGAGCAGCTTCATGAAGCCTGCAACATGGCGACCCTGGAGGGCGACGACATCCTCTATATCGCCCGATCCGCCACCACCCAACGCCTGATTTCGGTGGATCTTTCGGTCGGTGGCCGGCTGCCAGCTTACTGCACCTCCATGGGCCGAATCCTCCTGGCGGCCCTGGATGACGCGTCGCTGCAGGACTACCTGGATCATGCCGACCTGCAAACCAAGACCAGCCGCACCCTGACCACGCCGCAAGCCTTGCTTGAATGCCTGCAACAAGTGCGGCAACAGGGCTGGTGCATTGTCGACCAGGAACTGGAGCAGGGTCTGCGCTCCATCGCCGTGCCGGTGTATGACGCGTCCGGCCAGGTATTGGCTGCGCTGAATGTCAGCACCCACGCCGGGCGGGTCAGCCGCAGTGAGCTGGAACAACGTTTCCTGCCGAGCATGCTCTGCGCCAGCCAGGAGCTGAGTGCCCAGTTGTTTGCTTAAGCTGTTCGGTGACCGCACAGATCCTAGTTTGACGAATTGACGGTGTTTCCCCTGGCTCATTAATGTCGCGGCAGCGTGATTGACCGCGACAGCCTCTACCGCCGCGGTTTCGGTTTCGCCCCAATAATAATGACGACTCGCCGTCGTCCGCCCGCCATCGGTGTGGAAATAAAAATAATGAATCAGCCTTCGCCTTCTGTTGGTACATGTCTGGACGTGCAGTCCTTTATCAATGCGCAACCGCTGTCCCGCTATCAATGGCGGGTGGTGATCCTGTGCTTCCTGATTGTCTTTCTCGATGGCCTGGATACCGCGGCCATGGGCTTTATTGCGCCGGCACTGTCCCAGGATTGGGGGATCGACCGTGCCAGCCTCGGCCCGGTGATGAGTGCCGCGTTGATCGGCATGGTGTTTGGCGCCCTGGGTTCAGGCCCGTTGGCCGACCGTTTCGGACGCAAGGTGGTGTTGGTCGGCGCCGTGCTGGTGTTCGGTGCGTTCAGCCTGGCCTCGGCCTATAGCAGCAACGTTGATCAGTTGCTGGTATTGCGCTTCCTGACCGGTCTGGGCCTGGGCGCTGGCATGCCGAACGCCACGACGTTGCTGTCCGAATACACCCCGGAGCGCCACAAGTCGTTGCTGGTGACCAGCATGTTCTGCGGCTTCAACCTGGGCATGGCCGGTGGCGGGTTTATCTCGGCCAAGCTGATCCCGATGTTCGGCTGGCACAGCCTGCTGCTGATCGGCGGCATCCTGCCCTTGATCCTGGTCGGCGTGCTGGTGCTGTGGCTGCCGGAGTCGGCACGCTACCTGGTGGTGCGCAATCGCGGCACAGACAAGGTGCGCAAGGCCTTGTCACCCATCGACCCGGCCACCGTCGCCCAGGCTTCCAGCTTCAGCGTCCCGGAACAGAAAACCGTCAAGGCGCGCAATGTGTTCGCGGTGATCTTCTCTGGCACCTACAGCGCCGGCACCCTGTTGCTGTGGCTCACCTACTTTATGGGTCTGGTGATTGTGTACCTGCTGACTAGTTGGTTGCCGACCCTGATGCGTGACAGCGGCGCCAGCATGGAGCAGGCGGCTTTTATCGGCGCGTTGTTCCAGTTTGGCGGGGTACTCAGCGCCGTGGGCGTGGGCTGGGCCATGGACCGGTTCAATCCGCACAAGGTCATCGGCACTTTCTACCTGCTGGCTGGGGTCTTTGCCTACGCCGTGGGCCAGAGCCTGGGCAATATCACCCTCCTGGCCACCCTGGTGTTGATCGCCGGGATGTGCGTCAACGGTGCGCAATCGGCCATGCCTTCGTTGGCGGCGCGGTTTTACCCGACCCAGGGCCGGGCGACCGGGGTGTCCTGGATGCTGGGGATTGGCCGTTTTGGCGCGATCCTCGGTGCGTGGATGGGAGCCACGCTGTTGGGGCTGGGTTGGAACTTCGAGCAAGTGCTGACGGCACTGGTGATTCCGGCTGCATTGGCCACCACTGCGGTATTGATCAAGGGCTTCGTCAGCCACGCCGACGCCACCTGAGACTTAATGCAGGCACGGTTGAAAAATGTGGGAGCGGGCTTGCTCGCGAAGGCGGTGGCTCAGGACAAAAGTGTGTTGACTGACACACCGCCTTCGCGAGCAAGCCCGCTCCCACAGGGACGCTGTTCGCATGGAAAGCAGGGGTGTTTGGAGGAATGTTAGCCAGGTAACAATCTGTTCGATTATCGAACGGTTAGTCGATTATCGGATTGTTTGACCCCTGACCCCGGCTTACTCTTCAAGTACTTCGGCGCTGCCTCCAGCGCCTTTTTCGACCTACACCGGGAGCCCAACCCCATGGCTGAAATCCTTTCGCTGGCTGATGCGGTAAAGCAGTTCGTCAATGACGGCGATACCGTCGCGCTCGAAGGCTTTACCCACCTGATCCCTACAGCGGCAGGTCATGAAATCATCCGTCAGGGCAAGAAAGACCTGACGCTGGTGCGCATGACGCCCGACCTGATCTACGACCAACTGATCGGTGCCGGCTGTGCGCGCAAGTTGATTTTTTCCTGGGGCGGCAACCCGGGCGTAGGTTCCCTGCATCGCCTGCGGGATGCGGTGGAAAAGCAATGGCCGCAACCGTTGGAGATCGAAGAACACAGCCATGCGGACCTGGCCAACGCCTACGTGGCCGGCGCCTCCGGCCTGCCGTTCGCGGTGCTGCGGGCGTATGCCGGTTCTGACCTGCCCAAGGTCAACCCGCTGATCAAGACCGTGACCTGCCCCTTCACCGGCGAAGTGCTGGCGGCGGTGCCGTCGGTGCGCCCGGACATCACCGTGATCCATGCGCAAAAGGCCGACCGCAAGGGCAACGTGCTGTTGTGGGGGATTCTCGGGGTGCAGAAAGAGGCGGCATTGGCGGCCAAGCGTTGCATCGTCACCGTCGAAGAAATCGTCGACGACCTCAACGCCCCCATGAACGCCTGCGTGCTGCCGACCTGGGCCCTGACCGCCGTGTGCCATGTACCAGGGGGCGCGCACCCTTCCTACGCCCACGGTTACACCGAGCGTGACAATCGCTTCTATCAAGCCTGGGATCCGATCGCTCGGGACCGTGGGACGTTTACCGCATGGATCAATGAATACATCCATGGTACCGCTGACTTCAGTCAATTCCAGGCCAAACTGGCTGCCGCGCAGGAGGCCAAGTAATGACTTACTCGACCAATGAAATGATGACCGTCGCCGCCGCGCGCCGCCTGAAGAACGGTGCCGTGTGCTTCGTCGGCATCGGCCTGCCGTCCAAGGCCGCCAACCTGGCCCGCCTGACGTCGTCGCCGGATGTGGTGTTGATCTACGAGTCCGGCCCGATTGGCGCCAAGCCCTCGGTCCTGCCGCTGTCCATTGGCGACGGCGAGTTGGCGGAAACCGCCGACAGTGTCGTGCCCACGGGTGAGATTTTTCGCTACTGGCTGCAAGGCGGGCGCATTGACGTCGGTTTTCTCGGCGCAGCCCAGGTCGACCGCTTCGGCAATATCAACACCACGGTGGTTGGTGATTACCACCAACCCAAGGTGCGCCTGCCGGGTGCCGGTGGTGCGCCGGAGATTGCCGGCTCCGCCAAGAGCGTGTTGATCATCCTCAAGCAGTCGTCCCGTTCGTTTGTCGACAAACTGGATTTCATCACCTCGGTCGGCCATGGCGAAGGCGGCGACTCGCGCAAGCGCCTCGGCCTGCCAGGCGCAGGCCCGGTCGGGATTATTACCGACCTGTGCATCATGGAGCCGGAGGAGGGCACCCACGAATTTGTGGTCACCGCCTTGCATCCCGGCGTGACCCGCGAGCAAGTGATTGCCGCCACCGGCTGGGCGATCCGCTTTGCCGAGCAGGTCAGCACCAGCGCCGAACCCACGCCAGTCGAACTGAACGCCTTGCGCGATCTTGAAGCCCGTACCGCCGCGGCCCATGGCCAAACCCCAGGAGAAGCCTGATGCGCGACGTGTTTATCTGTGATGCGATCCGCACCCCCATCGGCCGTTTCGGCGGTGGCCTGTCCACGGTGCGCGCCGATGACCTGGCGGCCCTGCCGATCAAGGCCCTGATGGCGCGCAACCCGTCGGTAGACTGGAACGCGGTCGACGAAGTGTTCCTCGGTTGCGCCAACCAGTCCGGCGAAGACAACCGTAACGTGGCGCGCATGGCCGCGCTGCTGGCCGGCCTGCCGCCGAGCATTCCCGGGGTGACGGTCAACCGCTTGTGCGCCTCGGGCATGGACGCCATCGGCACCGCGTTCCGCGCCATTGCCAGTGGCGAAATGGAGCTGGCGATTGCCGGTGGTGTCGAGTCGATGTCCCGTGCACCGTTCGTGATGGGCAAGGCGGACGCCGCGTTCTCGCGCAACATGAAGCTGGAAGACACCACCATCGGCTGGCGCTTTATCAACCCGTTGATGAAGGCCCAGTACGGCGTGGATGCCATGCCGCAGACCGCTGATAACGTGGCAGATGATTACAACGTCTCGCGCGCCGACCAGGACGCCTTCGCCTTGCGCAGCCAGCAACGCACAGCCATGGCCCAGGCCGCGGGGTTTTTCGCTGAAGAAATCGTCCCGGTACGGGTCGCCCATAAAAAAGGCGAGACCCTGGTGGAGCACGACGAACACCCGCGTGCCGATACCACCCTCGAAGCCCTGACCAAGCTCAAGCCGGTCAACGGCCCGGACAAGACCGTCACCGCCGGCAACGCTTCCGGGGTCAACGACGGCGCCGCCGCGTTGATTCTGGCCAGCGCGGACGCGGTGAAAAAGCACGGCCTGACCGCCCGCGCCCGGGTGTTGGGCATGGCCAGTGCCGGGGTCGAACCCCGGGTGATGGGCATCGGCCCGGTGCCAGCGGTGCGCAAGTTGGTAGAGCGCCTGGGCCTGGCGGTCAGCGACTTTGATGTGATCGAACTCAACGAAGCCTTCGCCAGCCAGGGTTTGGCGGTGCTGCGTGAGTTGGGCCTGGCGGACGACGCACCCCAGGTCAATCCCAACGGCGGCGCGATTGCCTTGGGTCATCCCCTGGGCATGAGCGGTGCGCGCCTGGTCTTGACGGCCCTGCATCAACTGGAAAAAACCGGCGGCAGCAAAGGCCTGGCGACCCTGTGTGTCGGCGTTGGCCAAGGCTTGGCGTTGGCCATCGAACGCGTTTGAGACCTACAAGAAAAAGAGGAATGCTCCATGAGTGACAAGCCCGGATACCGGCGCCCGCAAGCGGGTACTCAGCCTGATTACCTGCACCCGGCGTACCAGTCGACGAACCTGCGTTCGCCGTCCAAGCCGCTGGTGTTTTTGCCCCATTCTCTGTCGGAAATCACCGGCCCGACCATCGGCGCCGAACGCATTGCCGAGCACGACAACGACCTGACCGCCCAGCACGAGGGCGAGCCCCAAGGCGAGCGCATCATCATTCACGGCCGGGTCCTGGATGAAAACGGCCTGCCTGTGCCGGGCATCCTGGTGGAGATCTGGCAGGCCAACGCCGCCGGTCGCTACAACCACAAGCGCGACCAGCACGACGCGCCCCTGGACCCGAACTTCACCGGCACCGGGCGCACCGTCACCGATGCCGATGGCTGGTACCAGTTCCAGACCATCAAGCCCGGCGCCTATCCGTGGGGCAATCACCACAACGCCTGGCGCCCGGCGCATATCCACTTCTCGCTGTTCGGCCCCAGTGTGCTGACGCGCCTGGTGACCCAGATGTACTTCCCCGGCGACCCGCTGCTGGCCTATGACCCGATCTACAACTGCGTGCCGGACACCTCGGCCAAGGAACGCCTGATCGCCCGTTTCGACCTGGAAAAGACCGTGCCGCACTATGCCCTCGGCTATCGCTGGGACATCGTCCTGCGCGGCCGCGACGCCACGCCGATGGAGAAATGACATGACCCTCAACGCAACCACGTCCCACACCGTCGGGCCGTACTACCACATCGGCCTGACCTGGTTGAACTGCGAAGACCTGGCGAATGCGGGCACCCTCGGCGAGCGTGTGGCCATCACCGGGCAGGTGGTGGATGGCAATGGCGAGGTGGTCAACGATGCCATGCTGGAAGTCTGGCAGGCCAACGCCGCCGGTAAATATGACCACCCCGAGGACGACCAGGACAAAGCCCTGGACCCCAGTTTCGCAGGCTTTGGCCGGGTGCCGGTGGATGCGCAAGGGCGTTTCCGTTTTAGCACCATCAAGCCCGGTAGCGTGCCGGGCCTGAAGGGTACGACCCAGGCGCCGCATTTGGTGGTGCTGGTGTTTGCCCGTGGTTTGGTGAAGCACTTGCTGACGCGGATTTATTTCGACGGCGAAGCGGCCAATGGCGATGACCCGTTGCTGGCGTGTGTGCCGGCAGAGCGGCGCGGCACGTTGGTTGCCAAGGCGGATGCGTCGGGGGTGTATCAGTGGAATGTGGTGCTTCAGGGCACCGATGAAGAGACGGTGTTTTTCGATTATTGAGTTGCCTGCCAGGGCGCTGTCGCGGGCAAGCCCGCTCTCACAGTGGAATGCGATCACCTGTGGGAGCGGGCTTGGCTGCCATTCAAAGGTCTGCTTGCGGAACGAGGTTGTTGCAAAGTGTGTCTAGACTCTAACCCGTTCCCTACGAGTGAAAACAACATGACAACGAGTACCAGTCACTACACCGGAGAAGAACGCAGCAAACGGATTTTTGCGATTGTCGGGGCCTCTTCCGGCAACCTGGTCGAATGGTTCGACTTCTACGTCTATGCCTTCTGCGCGATCTATTTCGCTCCGGCGTTTTTCCCCTCCGACGACCCCACGGTGCAGCTGCTCAACACCGCTGGCGTGTTCGCCGCAGGCTTCTTGATGCGCCCCATCGGCGGCTGGCTGTTTGGCCGGGTCGCCGACAAGCACGGGCGCAAGAATTCGATGATGATTTCGGTGCTGATGATGTGCGCCGGTTCCCTGGTCATCGCCTTTCTACCGACCTACAAAGACATCGGCGCCTGGGCTCCGGCCCTGCTGCTGATGGCGCGGCTGTTCCAGGGCCTGTCGGTGGGTGGCGAGTACGGCACCACGGCGACCTACATGAGTGAAGTCGCGCTCAAGGGCCAGCGCGGCTTCTTCGCCTCGTTCCAGTACGTGACCCTGATTGGCGGGCAACTGCTGGCGGTGTCGGTGGTGGTGATCCTGCAACAACTGCTCACCGAGGACGAGCTGCGGGCCTGGGGCTGGCGCATTCCGTTTGTGATCGGGGCCGTGGCGGCGGTGATTTCGCTGTTGCTGCGCCGCTCCCTGAAAGAAACCACCAGCAAGGAAATGCGGGAAAACAAGGACGCCGGCAGCATTGCCGCGTTGTTCCGCGATCACAAGGCCGCGTTTATCACCGTGCTCGGCTACACCGCCGGCGGCTCGCTAATCTTCTACACCTTTACCACTTACATGCAGAAGTACCTGGTGAACACCGCCGGCATGCACGCCAAGACCGCCAGCTACATCATGACCGGCGCGCTGTTCCTCTATATGTGCATGCAGCCGCTGTTCGGCATGCTCTCGGACAAGATCGGCCGCCGTAACTCGATGCTCTGGTTCGGCGCGCTCGGGGCCTTGTGCACAGTCCCGATCCTGCTGACCCTGAAAACCGTGACCAGTCCGTTCCTGGCCTTTGTATTGATTACCCTGGCGCTGGCGATTGTGAGTTTCTACACCTCCATCAGTGGCCTGGTAAAAGCCGAAATGTTCCCGCCACAAGTGCGCGCCCTCGGTGTGGGCCTGGCCTACGCGGTGGCCAACGCGATCTTCGGTGGTTCGGCGGAATACGTAGCCCTGGGCCTGAAATCCATTGGCCTGGAAAACACCTTCTACTGGTACGTGACCGGCATGATGGCGATTGCGTTCCTGTTCAGCCTGCGCCTGCCGAAACAGGCTGAGTACTTGCACCACGATCTGTAAGGGATGACTTATGACACTGCGCACGAGCAACCAACTGTTCGACGCTTACTTCACCGCCGACAGCATGGCCGAGGTGTTCTGTGACCAGGGACGCTTGCAGGGCATGCTGGATGTCGAAGCCGCACTGGCCCGGGCACAGGCGCGGATCGGGTTGATTCCCCAGGCCGCCGTCGCGCCGATTGCCCAGGCATGCCTGGCCTCGTTGTACGACGTGGATGCCCTCGGCGCGGCGATTGCCACGGCGGGCAATTCGGCGATCCCGCTGGTCAAGGCCCTGGGCAAACTGATTGCCAGCGAGGACGCCGGCGCCGAACGCTATGTGCATCTGGGCGCCACCAGCCAGGATGTGATGGACACCGGCCTGGTGCTGCAACTGCGGCGGGCGCTGGAACTGATCGACACGGACCTGGCCCGGCTGGGCGCGGTTCTCGCGGCCCAGGCGCAGCGCTATGCCGACGTGCCGTTGGCCGGGCGTACCTGGTTGCAGCACGCAACGCCGGTCACCCTGGGGATGAAAATCGCCGGTTGGCTGGGGGCGGTGACGCGCAATCGCCAACGGTTGGTGGAGTTGCAGCCGCGCCTGCTGGTCCTGCAGTTCGGCGGCGCGTCCGGCACCTTGGCTGCACTGGGTGAACACGCCATGCCGGTGGCGCAAGCCCTGGCGGCGGAGTTGCAACTGACGCTGCCCGAACAACCCTGGCACACCCAGCGTGACCGTCTGGTGGAGTTCGCCAGCGTGCTGGGCCTGATCGCCGGCAGCCTGGGCAAGCTCGGGCGGGATATCAGCCTGCTGATGCAGACCGAAGCGGCGGAAGTGTTCGAGCCGTCAGCCCCAGGCAAGGGCGGCTCCTCGACCATGCCGCACAAGCGCAACCCGGTTGGCGCGGCGGTGTTGATCAGCGCTGCTACGCGGGTGCCGGGGCTGGTGGCGACGATGTTCAGCGCCATGCCCCAGGAGCACGAGCGCAGCCTGGGCCTGTGGCATGCCGAATGGGAAACCCTGCCCGAAATCTGCCGCCTGGTGTCCGGTGCCTTGCATCAGGCATTGCTGGTGAGTGAAGGCCTGGAAGTCGATGCACAACGCATGGGCCACAACCTCGACCTGACCCAGGGCCTGGTGCTGGCCGAGGCCGTCAGTAGCACATTGGCCCAGCGCCTGGGCCGTGAAACCGCCCATCACCTGCTGGAACAGTGTTGCAAACGCGCGGTCGCCGAGCAGCGCCATTTGCGCGCGGTATTGGCCGATGAGCCGCAAGTCACCGCCGAGCTGTCGGCGGTGGAATTGGATCGCCTGCTGGACCCGGCGCATTACCTGGGCCAGGCACAGACCTGGGTCAGCCGCGCCGTGGCTGAGCACTTTGCTTTTTCTGCCTGAGGAGGCTGCTGTGGGATTTGTACGACTCGCCGATGGCGAACTGAATTACCAACTGGAAGGTCCTGAAGGCGCGCCGGTACTGGTGCTGTCCAATTCACTGGGCACCGACCTGCATATGTGGGATACCCAGATGCCGGCCTTCACCGAGCATTTTCGGGTGCTGCGCCTGGACACCCGTGGCCACGGCAAATCCCTGGTCACCGAGGGCCCCTACAGCATTGAGCAACTGGGGCGTGACGTGCTGGCGTTGCTGGATGCGCTGGATATCCAGCGTGCGCATTTCTGCGGTTTGTCCATGGGCGGGTTGATTGGCCAGTGGCTGGGCATCAACGCCGGTGAGCGCTTGCTCAAGCTGGTGCTGTGCAACACGGCAGCCAAGATCGGCACTGCGGACATCTGGAACCCGCGGATCGAAATGGTCCTGCGCGAGGGCCAGGCGGCAATGGTCGGCTTGCGTGATGCGTCGGTTGCGCGTTGGTTTACTGCCGATTTTGCCCAGGCTCATCCCGCTCAGGCCAAGCGCATTACCGACATGCTCGCGGCCACATCGCCCCAAGGCTATGCCGCCAACTGTGGCGCGGTGCGCGATGCGGATCTGCGTGAGCAACTGGCGTCTATCAAGGTGCCGACGCTGGTGATTGCCGGTACTGAGGATGCCGTCACACCGCCGGCTGGCGGGCACTTTATTCAAGAGCGTGTCGCGGGCGCCGAGTATGCCGAGTTTTATGCGGCGCACTTGTCCAACGTACAGGCCGGGGCTGCGTTCAGCGAGCGGGTACTGGCGTTCTTGTTGGCGGGCTGATGGTCCAGGCGAGTAGCGCTTGTTGTGGCACAGTCATTAATGGTTGGTTTTAGGAGGTTTTGTGGACGAGAAACAACGTTACGCCGATGGGCTCAAGGTGCGGCGTGAAGTGCTGGGCGATGCCCATGTCGATCGCAGCCTCAATGCCTTGACCGAGTTCAATAGCGAGTTCCAGGAAATGATCACCCGCCATGCCTGGGGCGATATCTGGACCCGCCCGGGCTTGCCCCGGCACACCCGCAGCCTGATCACCATTGCCATGCTGATCGGTATGAACCGCAACGAAGAGCTCAAACTGCACCTGCGCGCCGCCGCCAGCAATGGCGTGACCCGTGCCGAGATCAAGGAAGTACTGATGCAGAGCGCGATCTACTGCGGGATCCCTGCGGCCAATGCGACGTTTCACCTGGCCGAGTCGGTGTGGGATGAGTTGGGGGTTGAGTCGCGGGATTGACGACGATTTACCCCCGCCTGGAGCCGCTCACCCCTCGTCAGGCGGAAAGTAAGCATCCCGCCGCGCAGTACCCGTTTCTTCACGCAGTGCGTTTTCATTAAAGGGGTTGGGGTTGGTAGTCGTCGGGGGTGTCGACGGGTCGTTGTCAAAATCAAAGGCGGGGGCATTGGTCTCTACCCCGACGGCTTGGCGCTCCCGATTCGGTTCATCTGCGGTTTTGCCGGGTAAAAAGGTGCCATTGGCGCCGTTATAGGCGTGGGCCATTTCATGGTAGAGGCTGATGACCGGAGGCTCACGGAAGATGAGGCCGGGATTGTTGTGTATCTTTGCCCCCGTGGCGACTGAGCCTTTGGTGTTGCCGTGTATGAATCCCAATTGGGGTGATTCTGCGAGCTCGTCATATTCTTTTAATTGTTTGTCGTGTTCTCTGGTGAAGTTGTTGGTGAATGTATAATTGGGGCGGACGGTAGTTTCTCGGATTGTTACGGAGGAACCGTTGCGCTCGGCGGCCCGGTCCAGTTCACTCAGCATTTTTTGTGCCGTTGGTGAGCTTCTGAAGAATTCAAGATCATCCTGGGTTTGTTGTTTGAATTTGCTTGAGCCCTCGATCTTGAACGCTTTATGACCCGCATTGCTGATGTTGACTTTTTTATATCGGGTGCCGGGAATACTGGTGACGAGGTCATATTTCTTGGCATAGATAGTATCGTTTGCATTGTATGAGTTGACACGATCCCGACCACGCCCTGTATAGAACACGGTCTGTGCATTTCCTGTCATCAAATCATCACCGGGGCCGCCATGCATGACATTCATCGGGCTTTCGCTGACCATCGTGTCGTTGCCGTTGCCGCCATCCATATAGCTGAATGTGCCTTCGCTGCCAGTCCCGGAGGACATAGTGTCGTTGCCGTTATTCCCATACATGACGGCTATTCCTGATCCGCCTTTCATTGTGTCATTGCCGTCATTCCCTTCGGCGTAGCCGTTGCCGCTGCCCAGCGTGATGTTGTCGTTCCCCGCTCCTCCGTAGACACGGGTATCACCACTGCCAAGGGCTTCAATCCGGTCTCGACCTTTACCGCCCTCGATCGTAATGGGGATCGTCACGCGCGGATCAACCCGAATGTGATCATCGCCGCCTTTTGACTTGATGTGCAGTTCTTCAGGGTAACTTTCGTGATTGTTGATTTTTAATGTGTAATGCCTGTCGTTGACTTGCAGCTGGACTTCATTGTTCGAAGATTGATTGACTTTTATAACGTCGGGCTTTTCACCTGTTTCGATTTTGATGACGTTGCTTCTGTTTGTGCGTTCATTGTCGCTGACCGTCTCCCAAGTGGTTTTATGGGTGATTTTGATAAGGTCGTCCTTATATAAAGGAGCAGAGTTTGTATAGGTTGGATATTTTTCTACGTAGTGTTGGTCTGGTGTTGGTTTTGATTTCGGTGTGAAAGTCGCATTTGAGTTTTGTAGCAGGGGAACTTCAATGGAAATGGGGTTTGGCAGGGCGTTAGCAGCCGGTGTTGGACTGAGTGCGGATGAGGAGAATACGTTTGGATACTGTGCAGGGGCTGAGATGGACATTGCATCGTCTCGCGATAGGGGGTTTGGAGATGAGTGGTTGGCCGCCTGAACAGGATTCCGCCGAACTTCAATACCGTTTTTTTCGGACCACACATGAACGCGTAGAACTTCGCGGTCGCGCACGGTTATGTATCATTGGCCTGCCTTAAAACAAGGAGCGTCAGGTATAGCGATCGCGCAGATTAAGTCCCATTTCTTTGCGTAAAGAGTTTTCCGTGAAGGGGGCGGGATTGGTGGCGGTCGGCGGGGTGAGTGGATCATGGTCAAAGTCGAACGGCTCGGCACCCGTCGGCAGACCGACAGCCTGTCGTTCAATATTGGGTGTGTCTTCGGGAGGTTCACCCGCGACCGGCTCCTCGGTCGTTCCGGGGAGGAAGGAACCCGTGGCGCCGTTATAGGCATGCACCATTTCATGGTAGAGATTTGTTATCGGAAAACCGCCTGATACAGGGGCGTCAAACGTACTGGAAGGGGAGTAGCGGACGACGCCATCGGTGATTGGCGCGCCCTGTACCCCGTTGTGAACATAACCTTTTACGGGGGCCTCAGGATCCAACTGATCCGGCTCTTGTTGGTTGAACGCGTAATCTGTCCTGTCTCTTTTTCCGCCATCCTGAAGGGTTACCGGTACTCCATTTCTGTCAGCGGCGGCGTCCATCTCGGCAAGCATTTTCTGGCCTGCCGGCGAGCTGCGTAAAAGCTCCAGGTCATCTTCGACGCGTTGTTTGAACTCTGCTGTGCCTTGGACGTTAAACCCTCTTTTACCGGCTTCACTGGGTGTGACTGCCCTTAACTTCGCGTGCGCAGAGTTCAGGAACCTGTCGCTGGGTTTTGCGTAGATAAGGTCGTCCCGATTGTTGGAGCGGATCGTGTCGTTACCTTTGCCGCTGTAAAAGGTGGTTCGATCGCGACCCAGCATCACATCGTCACCCCGGCCGCCATTCATAATCGTGTGGCCGTTGCCGGCATACATTGTGTCTGAGCCGCTGCCGCCGTCCATGTGGCTTTTTTTGCTGGCTGCCCCAGGCCCCGCATACATCCAGTCGTTGCCGTTATTGCCGTACAGAATGGCGTTACCGGAGCCGCCTATCATCATGTCGCTACCCTCATTGCCTTCGGCATAGCCTGCACCGCTGCCCAACTGGAGAAAGTCGTTGCCGCTGCCTCCCAGCAGGCGGCTTGGACCACCTCCCGCCCTTACGTGATCATTGCCATCCCCCGCTTCAATCGTTACGTAAAGCATGACATCGGCATCGACCTTTATCTTGTCGTCGCCGCCGTTACTTTTAATCACGAGTTTTGTGGGGACTTCATCTTTCGCGTCTCTTGCGTCAAAGATGTATGACTTGCCATTGACCTCTACATTGAGTCGTCCGTCGGTGCGGTTACTGACATGAATAGTGTCTGAGGTATTACCTGTTTCAAGCGTCAGCTTATCGTCCAGCAGGGTGGGTTTATCCAGGTCATATTGCCGGGTGCGGATTGAATGCCGGGCAATCAGATTACCGTCATCGACCAGTATCGCTTCCTGTTCTTGCGATGGGCGAACGCGTCTCGCAGGCGGAGCAGGGCTTTCTCCAGTGTCCTGCGCCAGGGAGGGCGCTTGACGGCGCTCCCTCTTGGCTGGGGCGGGTGCCGAGTGTGTGGAAGGCTCAAGGGAAGGGAGGGGCAGACTGTGGTTCAGTGGCGCGATAGTGTTCATCAGAGAACCTTTCTATTCGAGATAGGGGGCTCTCTGTAGGTTGATGATTGGAATAAAAGGGTTCCGCCATACCGGCCGATGCTTTGTGTCCTGGCGTAATGAAATTTGCTCGCGCCCGCTGCACACGTCGCTAAATCGTCTGGGGTGTCGGTTAACGAAACACGGCTCTGTGGTCGGGTTGGATCATTGGGGGGCGGCGTCCCACACCCAGTCCCACATCCCCGGTAAGTGCACGGCTTGGCTGGCATCCTTCACCGTGCGCGCCAGGGCCCCGCGCTCCAGTGCCGAGCGGTCGGTGTAGAACGGTTCGGCGGCGGTCTTCAGGCCATTGGCCTGGGCGCTGTCCATCAGGATCTGCAGGTACTCCTGCAGATGCCGGGCGGTGTAGCGATTGATGTCGTGAAAGGTCACCACCACCGGGATCACCCCTTCTACAGTCGGCAGTTCGCCCAGGGCAATGCGTTCGCGCACCAGCGACAGCTGCCGCAGCAGGTTGGCCCGACGCCGTGGGCTGGCATTGAAGCCCCAGATCTTGCCGTCATTGGCGCTCAGGTCGGTCAGCAGAATCTGCATGCCGTGGCGCTGGTAGGCAGCGAAGGTGCGTTTGTCGTAATTCCAGAAGGGCGGGCGTATCAGGTTCGGCGCAGCGCCGGTGATCGAGGCGATAGTCGCGGCGCCCAGGCTCAAGGTCTGCGTCAGCTCTTCGTCGTTCAACAGCCGATGATTGCTATGCCAGCGCGTGGCGGTGTGAAACGCCAGGATATGGCCGGCGGCGTGCTCGCGCTCCATGGTCTTGCGCCCGCGCGGGCTGCCGCCAGAGCGCCAGGCCTCGGTCTGCAAAAAGAAGATCGCCTTGATTCCCGGTTGCACCGGGTTGTTGGCCAGGCTCTCGAGGACCAAACGGCTAGGGTTGGCGTAGCCCGAGGCGCTGGGGCCGTCATCGAACGTCAGCAGGAAACGGATGGGGGCCTGGGCGTGCAGGCGCTGTTCGGTCTGGGGTGTCAATGCCACGGGCGCGCCGATGCAGGCGCTGAGGCTCAGTGCCAAAGCGAACACGGCGGCGGTGATGGCGAAGGATTTCATGGTATGGGCCGGGCTCTGACACAGATTGCGCCTAAGGAGAGGCCGCAACAGGCGGGCACCATACAGCAAGAATAACCGGGGTGATCATCTGGCTGACGAACTACAACGGCCGGCCATCTCTTCATTGAGGCTAAACGCTGGTGGGCCGGTGCGCTACTCGCGGCAAGTGGCCCCTTCAGCACTGACACTGAAGGGGGGGCGGCAGCGGTCGGCAGGCCGACGGCCTGAAGTTTGCCGTTGGGCGTATCTCGCGCAGGTTTGTCGCCGGCCTGCTCCAGGGGGGGCCACCGCAGATATCCAGTGCTGGTACCCCTAGTCAGTGCGAGGCAGCCTACAGCAGGCTAAGGGGATAACTGACAATCAACCGATTCTCATCAAACTCATTGTTGCTGAAGTCGCGACGGATGCTGGAATTGCGCCAGCGCAGGGTCAGGCTTTTCAGGCTGCCGCTTTGCACGGTGTAGCCCACTTCGCTTTCCCGTCCCCATTCCTTGCCATCGCTGACGGTGGCGGTGTGCACGTTGCTGCCGCTGATGTAGCGGTTCATCAGGGTCAGGCCCGGCACGCCGAGTGCGGCGAAGTTGTAGTCGTGGCGCAGCTGCCAGGAGCGTTCTTCGGCGTTGTCATAGCTGGCATTGAAGCTGTCGTTGGCCAGGGTGCCGCCGCTGGTGCCATTGACCCGCATCCACGCGCTATTGCCATTGAGTTTTTGCAGGCCGACATAGAAGGTGTGGCCGCCGTACCTGGCCGAGAACAGGCCGGACCAGGTCTGGTTGTCCAGGTTGCCGGCACGGGCGCTGCCGTCGTCCTGGCCATAGAAGAAGCCGAGGTTGGCGCCCAGGGTCCAGTCGCCCACGGGCTGGCTGTGGGTCAGGTTGAGGTATTGCTGGCGGTAGATGTCCTTGAGCTGGGCATTCCACACGCCGACCTGGGTGCGCTTGTCGTTGAACGCATATTCGGCGCCCTGGAAGTTGAAGCGATCGGAGGTGAACGCGGTTTTACCGAACATCGACATGTCCGTCATGCTGCTGTCGTCCCGTGGGCTGTTGGCGCGGAACTGGCCGCCATACAGGGTCAGGCCGGCGATCTCTTTGGACGTGATCTGCCCGCCGCGCAGGGTTTGCGGCAGGGAGCGGCCATCGTCCGAACGCAGGATCGGTAGCACTGGCATCCACTCGCCGACTTTCAATTCGGTCTGGGAAATCCGTGCCTTGAACGCCACCCCCAGGCGGCCGAAGTTGTCGGCCGGTTTGCCATCGTGATCCAGGGGCAGCAATTGGGTGCCACCGGCGCCGCCGCCGCCGTCGAGTTTTTGCGCGTACATGCCCAGCACATCCACCCCGAACCCCACGGTGCCCTGGGTGAAACCGGACTTGGCGTCGAGGATGAAACTCTGCGTCCACTCCTGCGCGCCGCCCTGGGCCTTGGTCGGGTTGGTGAAATTGCGGTTGAGGAAGAAATTGCGCAGGTTGAGGTTGGCGCTGGCATCTTCCAGAAAGCCGTGTTCCTCGGCGACAACTGGGAGGGCAAGGCTGGCGACAGCGGTAGCCAGCAATAGCCGGCGAGGGTGCAAGGTGCTCATGGCGTGGGACCTGTTGTTATTGGTGGTTTTCAGGTGCGGGCCATGGTGCGGGGCGTTGCCGGGGCGGTTCAATTGGGGGAGGGCGGGTTCTGGGCGGTGATCGAACGGAACTGTACGCCCATGAAAAAGCCCACCAAAAGGTGGGCTTCCTGTGTTGCTACGCCGATCAGAACAACTTGAGCTTCGGCGCTTCTTCTTTCACCGGCTCATTCTGCGCCGTCTGTTCGTTCCAACCGCCACCGAGGGCCTTGTACAAGGTCACTTCGCTGGTCAGTTGGGCCAGGCGGTCGGTGATCAGCGTTTGCTGGGCAGCGAACAGCTGGCGCTGGGCGTCGAGGAAGGTCAGGTTGCTATCAACCCCGATGCGGTAGCGACGCTCGGCCAGACGGTAGTAGTCCTGGTTGGCCGAGACGAAGTCACGCTGGGCCTGCAACTGTTGGTTGTAGGTCGCACGTGCTGCCAGGCCGTCGGAGACTTCCTGGAACGCGGTCTGGATCGACTTCTCGTAGGTCGCGACGTTGATCTCTTTCTGGATCTTCGAGTAGTCCAGGCTTGCGCGCAGGCTACCGGCGTTGAAGATCGGGATGTTGATCTGCGGTGCGAACGACCAGGTACCCGAGCCGCCCTTGAACAGGCCGCCGAGGTCCGGGCTCAAGGTCCCGGCATTGGCCGTCAGGCTGATGCTCGGGAAGAACGCAGCCCGTGCCGCGCCGATATTGGCGTTGGCAGCCTTGAGGTTGTGCTCGGCCTGGAGGATGTCGGGGCGACGTTGCAGCAGGTCTGAAGGCAGGCCGGCCGGTACTTCGCTCAACAGGTCGTCGGACAGCGGCTGAGTGACGAGATTCGCCGGCAGACCGGTGCCCAGCAGCAGGGTCAGGTTGTTTTCATCCTGGGCCACCTGGCGGGTGTAGCGGGCCAGTTGCACGCGGGCGCTTTCAACCGAGGTCCGCGCCTGGCTCAAGTCCAGGGCCGAGGCCACGCCGACTTCGTTGCTGCGCGAGGTGAGCTTGAAGCTCTGCTCGTAGGCGGCCAGGGTGTCCTGGGTCAGCTTCAGCAGTTCCTTGTCGGCCTGCCAGGTCAGGTAGGCATTGGCCACGCTGGCCACCAGGCTGATCTGCGTGCTGCGGCGTGCTTCTTCAGTGGCGAAGTACTTCTGCAACGCTTCTTCGCTCAGGCTGCGCACCCGGCCGAACAGGTCCAGTTCGTAGGCGTTGATCCCGAGGGTCGCCGAGTAGGAGCTGGTGATGTTCGATTCGCCGGTTTGCGAGGCCCGTGCCGGAACGCGCTGGCGGCTGCCGCTGCCATTGGCGCCGACGGCCGGGAACAGGTCGGCACGCTGGATGCGGTACTGCGCGGCAAAGGCGTCGATGTTCAGCGCGGCGACGCGCAGGTCACGGTTGTTGACCAACGCGACCTGAATCAGTTGCTGCAGGGCAGGGTCGTGGAAAAACTGCTTCCAGCCTTGCTCGGCCGCGGCCTGGCTCGGTGCCTGGGCCGACGAGTACGCCGGCCCCTGCGGGAACTGGGCGGCCACCGGCGCTTCAGGCTGCTGATAATCAGGGATCAGCGAGCAGCCACTGAGCACAAATGCCGTGACTGCCAGGGAGAGTAGCGACTTGCGCATTAGCCAGCCTCTTTAGGAGTATTCGGTGTATCGGACTTGTCAGTTTTTTTCCGGCTGCCAATGGCGGACACGGTCACGAAGAACAGTGGCACCCAGAAGATAGCCAGAACAGTGGCGGTGATCATACCGCCAATTACGCCGGTACCGATTGCGTGTTGGCTGCCCGAACCTGCACCCGAGGAGATCGCCAGCGGCAGTACGCCGAGGATGAACGCCATGGACGTCATGATGATCGGACGCAAACGCATGCGGGACGCCTCGATGGCCGCCTCGACGATGCCCTTGCCCTGTTCATGCAGTTCCTTGGCGAACTCGACAATCAGGATGGCGTTCTTCGAAGCCAGGCCCACGGTGACCAACAACCCCACCTGGAAGAACACGTCGTTGGACAGTCCTCGCAGGCTGGTGGCCATCAGTGCACCGATCACGCCCAGCGGTACTACCAGCACTACCGCAATCGGGATCGACCAGCTTTCGTACAACGCTGCCAGGCAAAGGAACACCACCAGCAACGACAGGGCATACAGCGCAGGTGCCTGGGAGCCGGACAAGCGTTCTTCATAGGACAGGCCGGTCCAGGCATAGCCCACACCTGCCGGCAATTGCTTGGCGATGCGTTCGACTTCCGCCATCGCATCACCGGTGCTGTAGCCAGGCGCCGGGGTACCGAGGACTTCCATCGCCGCTACACCGTTGTACCGCGACAGTTTCGGCGAACCGAAGATCCAGTTGCCAGAGGCAATTGCTGATAGTGGCACCATTTTTCCGTCGTTGGCGCGCACGAACCATTTGTTCAGGTCTTCAGGGGTCATCCGGCCAGCGGCCTCACCCTGGATGTAGACCTTCTTCACTCGACCGCGGTCGATGAAGTCATTGACGTAGCTGCCACCCAAGGCAATCGCCAGGGTCTGGTTGATGCTCGACAGGCTGATGCCCTGGGCACTGGCTTTCTCGTCGTCGATGGTCAGCTCGTACTGCGGCTCATCGTTGACGCCGTTGGGACGTACGCCGGCCAGGATCTTGCTCTGCGCGGCCATGCCGAGGAACTGGTTACGTGCGTTCATCAACGCTTCGTGACCCACACCGCCCTGGTCCTGCAGGAACACGTCGAAACCGGTGGCGTTACCCAACTCCAGTACCGATGGGGGCACGATGGCAAACACCATGGCGTCCTTGAAGGTCTGGAAGAAGTAGCCCTGGGCACGCTTGGCCACTTCGAACACCGACATGGATGCGTCGCGCTGGTCCCATGGCTTGAGCATGACGAATGCCAGGCCCGAGCTTTGGCCACGACCGGCAAAGTTGAAGCCGTTTACGGTAAATACCGATTGCACGGCCTTGCCTTCACCGGGCTCGCCTTCCTTGTCGTTCAACAGGAAAGCACGCATGTCGTCGATAACGGTCTGGGTGCGTTCGGCCGAAGAACCAACCGGCGTCTGTACCTGGGCGAAGATCACGCCCTGGTCTTCCTCGGGCAGGAACGCGCTTGGGATACGGGTGAACAGCCAGATCATGCCGGCGAAGATGATCAGGTACACCAGGAACGAAGGCGCCTTGTGCTTGATCATGTTGCCCACGCCGCGCTCGTAGCTCAGTACGCCACGGTCGAAGGTGCGGTTGAACCAGCCGAAGAAACCACGCTTGGGTTGGCCGTGTTTCTCGGGGTCGATCGGCTTGAGCATGGTGGCGCACAGGGCCGGGGTGAAGATCAGTGCAACCAGTACCGAAAGTGCCATCGCCGACACAATGGTGATGGAGAACTGTTTATAGATGACCCCCGTCGAGCCGCCAAAGAACGCCATCGGCAGCAGTACCGCCGAGAGTACCAGGGCAATACCTACCAGGGCGCCCTGGATCTGGTCCATGGACTTGACCGTTGCCTCTTTAGGCGACAGATGCTCCTCGGCCATCACCCGCTCGACGTTTTCCACTACCACGATCGCATCGTCCACCAGCAAGCCGATGGCCAGGATCATGCCGAACATGGTCAAGGTGTTGATGGTGAAGCCGAAGGCCGCGAGGATGCCGAACGTACCCAGCAATACCACCGGTACTGTCATGGTGGTGATGATGGTGGCGCGGAAGTTTTGCAGGAACAGGTACATCACCAGGAACACCAGGATGATCGCCTCGACCAGGGTATCGACTACCCCGGAAATCGACTCGGTCACCACTGGGGTGGTGTCATACGGAACCACGGCTTTCATGCCTGGCGGGAAGAACGGCTCCAGGGACGCGACCGTGGCACGGATGGCCTTGGCGGTGTCCAGGGCGTTGGCACCCGATGCCAGTTTGATCGCCATGCCGGAAGCCGGCTTGCCGTTGAACTGGGCACTGATGCTGTAGTTCTGGCCACCCAACTCGACACGGGCGACATCGCCCAGGCGTACCTGGGAGCCATCGCTGTTCACGCGCAGCAGGATCTTTTCAAACTGCTCGGCGCTTTGCAGACGGGTCTTGCCGATGATGGTGGCGTTCAACTGGGTGCCGGGCAGGGCTGGCAGGCCGCCCAACTGGCCGGTGGCCACCTGGACGTTCTGCGCCGCAATGGCACTGCTGACATCCACCGGGGTCATCTGGAAGTTGTTCAACTTGGCCGGATCCAGCCAGATACGCATGGCGTACTGGGAACCGAAGACCTGGAAGTCACCCACGCCAGACGTCCGCGAAATCGGATCCTGGATGTTGGAAACGATGTAGTTGGACAGGTCATCCTTGCTCATGGTGCCGTCTTCGGACACCAGGCCGATCACCATCAGGAAGTTCTTCACCGACTTGGTTACGCGGATCCCTTGTTGCTGCACTTCTTGCGGCAGCAATGGGGTCGCCAGGTTCAGCTTGTTCTGCACCTGAACCTGGGCGATGTCCGGGTTGGTACCCTGGTTGAACGTCGCGGTGATGGTCATGCTGCCGTCGGAGTTACTGTCCGAGGCCACATAACGCAGGTTGTCGATACCGTTGAGCTGCTGCTCGATCACCTGTACCACGGTGTCCTGCACGGTTTGTGCGGACGCGCCTGGGTAGGTCACCTGGATATCAATGGCGGTTGGCGCGATGGCCGGGTATTGGTTGATGGGCAACTTCAGGATCGACAGTGCCCCGACCAGCATGATCACCAGGGCAATTACCCAGGCGAAAATGGGACGGTCGATAAAAAATTTCGACATGTATTACTCCCCTTTGCCAGCGGCGGCGGCAGGAGCAGTACCGGCAGGCTTGGCGTTGGTGGCTTCCTTCGCGTCAACCGTGATGCCCGGCTTGATGAACTGCAAGCCTTCGGTGATCACACGGTCACCGGCATTCAGGCCCTTTTCCACCAGCCAGTAGGCGCCAGCGGTACGGTTGGCCACCAGCACGCGCTGTTCGACCTTGTTGTCGGCGGTCACGACCAGCGCAGTCGGGATGCCCCGGATGTCGCGGGTCACGCCTTGTTGTGGGGCGAGGATCGCCTTGCTGTTCACGCCGGCCTGCAATTGGGCGTGGACGAACATGCCCGGCAACAGGGTGTGATCAGGGTTGGGGAACACGGCGCGCAGGGTTACCGAACCGGTGGTCTGGTCGACCGACACTTCAGAGAATTCCAGCTTGCCCTGTTGCGCGTACTCGCTGCCGTCTTCCAGGGTCAGCTTGACCATGGCCGCGTTTTCACCGGATTTCTGCAGTTGGCCGCTTTCCAGGTCGCGACGCAGCTTCAGCATCTCGGCGGAGGATTGCGTGACGTCGACGTAGATCGGGTCCAGTTGCTGGATCACGGCCATGGCGTCGGACTGGCCATTGCTGACCAGAGCGCCTTCGGTGACCGAGGAACGCCCGATACGCCCGGAGATCGGGGCAAACACCTTGGTGTAGCGCACGTTGATCTGGGCGGTCTGCAGGTTGGCTTCGGAAGTCATGCGGTTGGATACGGCGGTGTCGTATTCCTGGCGGCTGACGGCCTGCTCGTTGACCAGTTGTTTGTAGCGGTCGGCAATCGACTTGGTCTGTTGCAGGTTGGCCTGGGCGCTTTTCAGGGTCGCCTCATACACCGATGGGTCGATCTGATAGAGCTGCTGGCCTTCCTTGACGTCGCCGCCTTCCTTGAACAGACGCTTGAGAATGATGCCATTGACCTGCGGGCGGACTTCCGCGATGCGGAACGCAGTGGTGCGGCCCGGCAATTCGGAGGTCAGGGTATAGGCTTGAGGTTGAATAGTGACCACGCCGACCTGAGGGGTTTGAGCGGGCGGAGCCGCTTCTTCCTTTTTACATCCGCTGAGCAGCGATGCCAGGGCGACGGCAGTGACCAGAGCGGTAACAGCTGGCTTAAGTTGCATGAAGATCCTCGGGTCAGGCGCGCTCGATGCGCACAAGAAGTGTGGAAGGGTAAAAAACAGGCAGTGAGTAGATAAGTAGCTTGCTAGGCAATATACTTACGTTCATGGTTGTTTGTAAACTCTTGACAGGCTTCGCGGATTCCTTGCAAGGCAGCGCTGAAAGCCTCGATTCTATTACGTTCGGCGCCCTTGACGGTGTCGTCCCATAATTATTCAGAAGGTGGTTATCAACCACCGCTCGTGTCCTGATTGAGGTGTTACTGCCATGGTTCGTCGTACCAAAGAGGAAGCTCAGGAAACCCGCAGCCAGATTCTTGAAGCTGCCGAGCAAGCCTTTTATGAGCGTGGCGTTGCCCGTACTACGCTGGCGGATATCGCGGCGCGTGCGGGCGTGACGCGAGGCGCGATCTATTGGCACTTCAGCAACAAGTCGGACCTGCTGCAGGCGCTGCTGGACACGCTGCACGAGCCCCTGGACGAATTGGCCAGGGCCAGTGAAAGCGAGGATGAGGTAGATCCGCTGGGCTGCATGCGCAAGCTGCTGATCCATCTTTTTCATCAGGTGGCCCTGGACCCGAAAACCCGGCGCATTAATGAGATCTTGTTCCATAAGTGCGAATTTACCGATGAAATGTGTGACATGCGCCGTCAGCGCCAGACCCACAGCCTTGAGTGCAACCTGCGCATTGGCCTGACACTGCGCAATGCAGTCCACCGCGGGCAACTTCCGGAAAACCTCGACACCGCTCGCGGGGCGGTGTGCATTCATGCCTACATCAACGGGCTTATTGGCCAGTGGCTACTGGTGCCAGACAGCTTTGAGCTGTATCAGCAGGCCGAGCGCCTGGTGGATATCGGGCTGGACATGCTGCGCTTGAGTCCCAGCCTGCACAATTGATACAAAATGCGTAATTGCGTTCGTTGGTGTCAACAGTAAAGCCTAAGGATGATCAATCGTCCTTCCGACTTATTTGTGGGGTGACGTTATATACGCGCTGGCCCCAGGTTGAAAGGTAGCCGGCTAAGTATTTTGTAGCGATATTGTTTCATTGCTGTGAAGGATTGTTACCGAACCTGTGGGAGCGGGCGCGGTGTTTTCAAGATCCAATAAAAAGCCCCGGCTCTTGCGAGCCGGGGCTTTTGCATTGTTGCGGGTCAGAGCGCCAGGGTCGGGTAGTCGATATAGCCGACCGGGCCTGGGCTGTAGAAGGTTTGCGGGTTCGCTTCGTTTAATGATGCATCGGCCTTGAGACGGGCCGGCAGGTCCGGGTTGGCGATAAACGGCACGCCAAACGCCACCGCATCGGCCTTGCCCGAGGCCAGCCAGGCATTGGCGCTGTCCTTGGTGAAGCGTTCGTTGGCAATGTACGGACCGCCGAACGCGGCTTTCAATTGCGAGCCCAGGCTGTCGCCGGCTTCTTTCTCGCGGGCGCAGATAAAGGCGATGCCACGCTTGCCCAGTTCACGGGCGACGTAGGTGAAGGTTTCTGCCAGGTTGGCATCGCCCATGTCATGCAGGTCGGCCCGTGGCGACAGATGCATCCCCACGCGGCCGGCGCCCCAGACTTCGATCACCGCGTCAGTCACTTCCAGCAACAGTCGCGCGCGGTTTTCCAGGGAACCGCCGTATTCGTCGGTGCGCTGGTTGGTGCTGCTTTGCAGGAACTGGTCGAGCAGGTAGCCATTGGCGCCGTGCACTTCCACCCCGTCAAAACCGGCAGCCTTGGCGTTCTCGGCACCCACGCGATAGGCATCGACGATATCGGCGATTTCTGCGGTTTCCAGGGCTCGTGGGGTTGGGTAGTCGGCCAGCGGGCGCACCAGGCTGACGTGGCCGGCGGGCTGGATGGCGCTCGGGGCTACCGGGCTCTCGCCGTTCAGGTAAGACGGGTGGGAGATCCGCCCCACGTGCCACAGTTGCAGGAAGATCTTGCCGCCGGCGCCGTGCACGGCCTTGGTGATGTTGGTCCAGCCGCGCACCTGGTCGTTGGACCAGATGCCTGGGGTGTTCGGGTAGCCCACGCCCATCGGCGTCACCGAAGTGGCTTCGCTGAGGATCAGGCCGGCAGACGCCCGCTGCACGTAGTATTCAGCCATCAGCGCATTGGGCACGCGACCGGCGTCGGCACGGCAGCGGGTCAGCGGTGCCATGATGATGCGGTTCGACAGCTGCACATCACCCAGTTTGATCGGATCGAAAATAGTCGTCATCGCAAATACTCGTCTGTTCTAAGTGATTAATGGGTAGCAGGGGCCAGGTCAGCATCGGCGCTCTGGCGGAAGGTGATCAGCGTGACCACCAGCGCCAGGATCGCCAGGGCCGCAGCCGCCAGCGGCACGCTGGTCAGGCCGAAACCGTGGGCAATCACACTGCCGCCGACCCAGGCGCCCAGGGCGTTGCCGATATTGAAAGCGCCGATATTGAGGGTCGACACCAGGTTGGGCGCGGCCTTGCCGAAGGTCACCACGTTGATCTGCAGTGCCGGTACGGCGGCAAACGACGCGGTGGCCCAGAGGAACAGGGTGATTTCGGTGGGGATGATGGCGACGCTGGTCCAGGTCAATGCGGTGGATACCACGGCCATGCTGATAAACACGCCGATCAGGGTCGCCGCCAGGCGTTTGTCCGCCAGTTTGCCGCCGATGATATTGCCCACGGTCAGGCCCAGGCCGATCAGCAGCAGGGTCCAGGTCACGCCTTTGGGCGAGACGCCGGTGACATCACCGAGCAGCGGCGCGACGTAGGTGAAGAGGGTGAACATCGACGCGGCAAACAGCGCGGTCATGCTCAGCGACAACCAGATCCCGGCACCCTTGAGGGCCGCCAGTTCGGCGCGCATATCGAGTTTCTCTTCATCACGCTTGGCCGGCAGGAAGCGGATCAGGCCGATCAGCGCGATCACACCAATCACCGTCACCGCCCAGAAGGTCGAGCGCCAGCCGGCTTCCTGGCCCAGCGCGGTGCCCAGGGGCACGCCGAGCACGTTGGCCAGGGTCAGGCCGGTGAACATCAGGGCCACGGCTGATGCGCGTTTGTTGGCTGGCACCAGGTTGGCGGCCACCACCGAGCCGATCCCAAAGAAGGCACCGTGGCACAACGCGGTGACTACCCGGGCAAACATCAACACGTTGTAGTCACTGGCCAGGGCGCAAAGCAGATTGCCGACGATGAAAATGCCCATCAACGCTACCAGGGCAGCCTTGCGTGGCAGTTTGGCGGTGGCCAGTGCCATGAAGGGTGCACCAATGGCCACGCCCAGGGCGTAGCCAGTCACCAGCCAGCCGGCGCCAGGAATCGACACACCAAGGTCGGCCGCCACATCGGGCAACAGGCCCATGATGACGAATTCGGTGGTGCCGATGGCGAAGGCGCTTAAGGCCAGTATGAGGAGCGAGAGAGGCATGCGGGATCCTTTACAGCGGTGGGCTGAGTTCTTCGGTGATGGCTTGGATAAACGCCTGGATGACGTCTTCATTGCGGCGGAAAAAGTGCCACTGCCCGGCTTTCTGGCTACTGATCAGGCCTGCCCGTTGCAGGGTTGCCAGGTGCGCCGACACGGTGGACTGCGACAGGCCGCAGCGTTGGTCGATCTGCCCGGCGCAGATGCCGTACTCGTGGTTGTGGACTTGTTCGGGGAACTGCACTTTCGGGTCTTTCAGCCAGTTGAGAATGTCTCGCCGTACTGGGTGTGCCAGGGCTTTTATTATTTCGTCGAGGTCAATGGACATGGCAGGGCTCGGTGTGGGTAAAACGTTATATCGCGATGAGGCGAACTTTAAATCGCTATATCCCGATATACCAATACGATTTTGATCTTGTTACTTAATAAATCGGTATATCGGGTTATAACGATACGTTGGCAGCAGTGCTAAACTGCGCGCCATGAATTATCTCGCACATCTGCACCTCGGCGGCCAACTTCCTGCACAACTGCTGGGCAGCCTCTATGGCGATTTCGTCAAAGGCCGCCTGCAGGGCCAGTACAGCCCGCAAATCGAGGCGGCGATCCAGCTGCATCGCTCCATCGACCGTTTCACCGACAGCCACCCATTGGTCGGGCAGGCGTTGTCACGGTTTACCCTGACTCGGCGTCGTTATGCGGGGATCGTCCTCGACGTGTTCTTCGACCATTGCCTGGCGCGGGATTGGGCGTTGTATGCCGATCAGCCACTGGAGCGCTTTACCTCCCAGGTGTACCAGGTGCTGGCGGCCGAACCGCAATTGCCGGGGCGCCTGGCGCAGATTGCACCGTCTATGGCGACGGATGACTGGCTGGGCTCCTACCGCGAGTTTGCGGTGATGGAGCATGTGCTGCGGGGGATTTCCCGGCGCCTGAGCCAACCCCAGGAACTGGACCAGGCGATGCAGGAGTTGCGAGTTCTGTATGAGCCGTTGAGCGAGGATTTCCGGGTGTTCTATCCCCAGTTGCAGGCGTTCTCGAATAGCCACTTGGTAATACAAACCTGAATGTGGGAGCAAGCCCCCACATTGGGTACTGCGTTTGCTTCAGGCCGCATACGCCGGCCGAACCGGCACTGGCTGGTTTTGTGGCACCGGCCCGAACAAGGCCTTCTGCACCGCCTGCTGCGCCTGATACGCCAGCGCCGCACGTTCCTGGCCGGCGCAGGCAATGGGTTTGAGCAGATGAATCTCAACGTCGCCCTGATCATTGGCAAACAAACGCATCAGGTGCGAGAGCAAATCATCGTCACCAATAAACGGTGCGAGCGGATCAATCTGTCCCTCGCGCAAATAACGGATCGCCACCGGTTGCAGCGCCACCTCGGCATCAATCGCGCTGGCCAGTAGCCGGCCATGGAAGGTGCGCAGGCTGCGGCCATCGGTGGTGGTGCCTTCGGGGAACATCAGCAGCGGGTGTTTTTGCTCGAGATGACGAGTCATCTGTTTGCGAATCAACTGACTATCCCCCGAGCCACGGCGGATAAACAGGCTGCCCGCCTTGGCGGCCAGCCAACCGGCCACTGGCCAGGTGCGCACTTCGGCCTTGGACAGGAATGACAGCGGCGCCACCATCCCCAGCAGCGGGATGTCGGTCCAGGACACATGGTTGCTGACCCACAGCATCGGCTGTTGCGGCAGCTCACCGTGCACCGTCACGCGAAAGGGCAGGGCATTGCTCAGGCGCGCCATGAAAAACCGCGACCAGCGCTGGCGCCGCACCATGGAGTTGGCGATTCCCAGGCGCTCGAACACACCAAACACGCCGGCCATGCTCAAGCCCAGGGCCACCACCAGCAGCACGCGGGCGATCCGCCCGTAGACCCGCAGGCGGCCCATCACATGGCCGCCTTGAAGTGGCGGGCATACCGCGGGCACAACTCGTCGCGTTTGAGCAGGATGAACACGTCGGCCACCTGGAAGTCCTCGTCCCAGCACGGCTCGCCGCAGATCTTCGCGCCCAGGCGCATGTAGGCCTTGAGCAGTGGCGGCATTTCGGCGATGACGTTGGACGGCAAGTCCAGGCTCGGCAGAGGCTTTTTCGGTTCGGCGCGCAGGTGTTCGTTGCACAGATAGCGTTCGCGCAGGCGCTGCATGATCGCGTGGGCCTGGATGCCGCCGTCGTGCATCGGGATGCTCGCGCAGCCCATCAGGTAGCTGTAGCCGCCCTGGTTGAGCACCTCGGCCAACTCGCCCCACAGCACCGCGATGGTGCCGCCGTTACGGTAGGCCGGGTCGACACAGGTACGGCCGATCTCCAGGATCGGCCCCTGCAAGTGCAGGAGGCCGTGGAGGCTGAACTCTTCTTCGCTGTAGAACCGGCCCAGGGTGCTGGCCGCCTGGTGATCCAGCAGGCGGGTGGTGGCCACCAGGCGCCCGGTGTTCAAGTCCCGTACGCCAATGTGGCTGCAGTGAACATCATAGTCATCCATGTCCAGGCCCAGCTCCGCGCCTTTCAGCTTGGCATTGAACTCGCCGCTGAAAACGCTGAAACGCAGGGCCTGGGCTTCCTGCAACGCCTGGGCGCCGATCAGGCGTTCGGCTTGCAGGCGGCGTTCATTGCCGGTGTCACTGATGCGGGCGATCTGAGTCATGGCGAGTCTCCAGGTGCCGGCCAGGGTTGCGGCCAGTCGACTTTGTTGTGCAAAGTCAGGCTATGTACCCCCGGTGTCATCTCCATGAATCTACGGTGACGCTTAGATGACAGCCCCCAAGGAGCCTTCCATGCCCTGGCACGCGTTGCTCGACCGACCTGCCCGACTGCCCGTCCACGCCAACCTGGCCGAGGGCTACAGCGTTTTATTGCAACGCCTGGGGCCGCTCACGCCCTTCGAGCTGGCAACCCAGGGCGCCCGCCTGATGGCCACGCCCGGCCTGGCGTTCCTGGTGGGTTATCAAGCAGCATTGCGCGCGTTATGGCCCAGCGCGCCCCACAGCCTGGGCGCCCTGTGTGCGACCGAACAGCGCAGCCTGCGCCCGCTGGACATGCAAACGCGCCTGGACGACCTGCGCCTGAGCGGACGCAAGGATTTCGTCACCGCCGGCGATGCCGCCGACTGGCTGTTGATCGCCGCCCGCTGCGAGGCCCCCGGCGAAAAGCCGCGCCTGACCCTGGCCGTGGTGCTGGCCGGCGAGCCCGGCGTGCGTGTGGAGCCCTTGCCGGCGATCCCCTTGATGCCCGATATCAGCCATGGTCGCGTCCACCTCGACCACGCCGCCTGCGAGCGCTTGCCGGGGGATGGCTGGGACGATTACGTCAAACCCTTCCGCACCCTGGAGGACACCTATGTACTCAGCGCGATGACCGCCTGGCTGCATGGCATCGGCCAGGAATGCGACTGGCCCCAGGCCCTGCGTTTGCAGTTGTTGGCATTGCTGGCCGGCTGTGCCGAGGTTGTTCGCCAACCCAGCGCGTCGGCGGCGGGGCATGTGTTGTTGGGGGGATTGTTTGTGCAGTTCGAGGGGCTGAAGGCGCAGGTCAATCAGGCGATGGGGGCGGGACCGTGGGCCGCGATGTGGCAGCGCGACCAAGCCGTGCTGGACCTCGCCGCCAGCGCCCGGGCCAAACGCTTGGAAAAAGCCCTGAACCCAGCCCCTCGCTGACTGTGGGATGAGCTTGTGTGGGAGCGGGCTTGCCCGCGATAGCAGGGGGGGCAGGCAATACAGGCGGTGACTGATATACCGCCATCGGGGCATAGGTATCTACACACTCTCTTCTGGGTATGTGTACATATCCGTTTTTGCGGTAACGGCGGCTATTGGTTCCGCTCTTACATGAACTGCCCCCCGAATGTTGGACAGGGACGCTATTGATTCAGCGTCTGGATACGAAATTGTACCGGACTCAAGCCATTCAGTCTGAGGCTTATGCGGTCTTGGTTGTAGTAGGCAATGTAATCCTCTATGCCTGATGCCAGCTGCTCCACACTCTCAAATGATTCCAGATAGAAAAACTCGCTCTTGAGTGTGCCGAAAAAGCTTTCCATGGCGGCATTGTCCAAGCAATTACCCTTGCGCGACATGCTCTGCTCGATGCTCTTTTCGGCCAGCATATGTCGGTAGGTAGGCTGCCTGTACTGCCAACCCTGGTCAGAGTGCAGTATTGGTTTTTCATCTCGACTCAGTCGCCCGAAGGCTTTTTCCAGCATCATCGAGACCATCCTGAATTCGGGACGTCGGTTGATCTGGTAGGCCAGGATCTCGCCGTTGTACAAATCCATGAGAGGCGAGAGAAACAGCTTTTGCCCCTTCACCTTGAACTCCGTCACGTCGGTTACCCATTTCTGGTTAGGGGCTTCTGCCTTAAATTCGCGCTTTAGTAGATCAGGCGCAACAAGCCCTTCAGCACCTCGGTAAGAGCGATATTTCTTCACTTTGACCAGCGACTTGAGGCCCATTATCTGCATCAGCCGATGCACCTTTTTGTGATTGATCAACTCACCACTGTTTCCAAGGGTCGCAGTGATACGGCGGTAGCCGTAACGCCCCTTATTCCCGTGAAAGACGCTGCGGATGCGATCTTTAAGGTCGGCATGCTTGTCGGTTAGCAGTGTTTTGCTTTGGTAATAGAAGGTGCTGCGTGCAAGTCCCGCTGCACGTAGCAACAGAGCAAGTGGATGCTCATGCCTCAATCCTTGGACGGCCTGCGTTTTTGGCTGCGCAGTACGGGGATCCGCTTGGATTAAGGCATCGAGCTTTTTAAATAGGCATTCTCCGCGCGCAGATAGGCCAGTTCTGCGAGCATTTGTTCAGGGGTCAGCTCTGCGTCCGCAGGAAGAGCAGGACTTGCTTTGGGTTGTCTGGAAGGTTTGCGGGGCATGCTGGACTCTTGAAGACGATGCGGTTGTAGCGCTTCTACGCCGCCCTCATCGTACAGCTTTTGCCACTGCCTGATACTGCTTGGGCCACGGATATCAAACTGTATACAGGCCTGTTGGGCCGACAGTCCGTCTTGTTCGATGCACTGCAAAACCTTCAATTTAAACTGGGCATCGTAATGGCTGTACTTAGCAATCAAGCCAGAGGAACCGTGCTTTTCAAAACCCTTGATCCAGCGCCGCAGTAGCGATGGACTCAAGCCATGCCTGAGGGCCACCTCATGAACGCTACTGGCAGACAGACACTCTTCAATCAGTGATTGCTTGAGCGCTAGGTTGTATTTCGTCATGGAACACCCTCCCGAGGGGTCAGGTGTCCAACATTCGGGGGGCAGTTCAACAGCGGGTCACTTTTGGAAAAGAGCCCCAAAAGTAACCAAAAGGGCTCCTGCCCCACCACTCGGCACCTCGCCTAGGCTCGGTGTGCCCGTCATCCGACATTGATTTGGGGGGCCGCCGCGATGGGCCATCCATGGCCCAGCGCGGCTAACCCGGCGTCCTGCCGGGTTACCCCCCAAATCAATATCGGATGACGGCCAGCGTGGTTTAACGGGGCGCCTAAGATCAAAATCACAAGCAAAGCGAGTCGGCCTGACAGCCGACCTGATCGTCGAGATGTACGCATATACCTGTGGGAGCTGGCTTGCCTGCGAAGGCGGTGTATCAGCCAATACATTTATCGACTGATACACCGCCATCGCAGGCAAGCCAGCTCCCACAGGGGGGAATGCAGCTTCGCGCCCCGGCTTTGCTGTTGCTCTGCTTTTGATCTGGCTTTTGATCTTGATCTTGGGCGCCCCGTTAAACCACGATGGCCGCAGGCAGGTATTGCGCAGTGGGCACCCCGGCATGGATGCCGGGGTAGCCGCGACACGGCCATGGATGGCCGATCGCGGCGGGCCCACGGAGCAATGCCTGACTGCGGGCATGCCGAGCCTAGGCGAGGCACCGAGTGGTGGGGCAGGAGCCCTTTTGGTTACTTTTGGGGCTCTTTTCCAAAAGTGACCCGCTGTAAGAGCGGAACCAATAGCCGCCATGACCGCAGCAACGGATATGTACACAAACCCAATAAGCTAAAGAGTTGTGTAGATACCTATGGCCATCGCGGGCAAGCCCGTTCCCACAGGCGCTATGTGGTGGTTCCCAGGCCTGTCGCCAAACCGTCATTTATCTGCATTAGGCTCGCGGGCTTGAATGCCCCCGAGTGCTTGTCCATGGTCAAAGGCCTGCTGTCCGTCGCCTTGCTGCTGTTCACCGCTACCGCCCATGCCCAGACCTGGCCGGCAAAGGATTGGTCCCAGGGCCCGCAGTTGGCCGGTCCCGCCGTCAAGGCGCTGGAGGACTATGCGTTCCCGGCGCGCAATGACATCACCCGCGAAGGCATCCGCACCGACGCGCTGCTGGTGATCCGCGATGGCGCAGTCATTTATGAGCGCTATGCAGCACCGACCACCGCCACCACCCCGCACCTGACCTGGTCCATCAGCAAAAGCCTGATGGCCACCGTCCTGGGCGTGGCGTACGGCGAAAACCGTTTCAAACTGAGCGACCCGGCCGCGCGCTTTTATCCACCGATGAAGCAGCACCCGACCATTACCCTGGGGCACCTGCTCAATTGGGCCTCGGGCATGGACTGGCAGGAAGACTACGAATACGCGCCGCTGAAATCCTCGGTGGTGGCCATGCTCTACACCCGTGGCCGCGCTGATATGGCGGAGTTTGCCGCTGATACCAGCCCCTTCGCCGCACCTGGCCAGGCATTCCGCTACTCCAGCGGTGACAGCAATCTATTGTCTGCTGCCCTCAAGGGCATGCTTGGCCATAAGGCTTATGTCGATTACCCGTGGACCGCGCTGTTCACGCCCTTGGGCATTCGCAGTGCCAGCTGGGAAAGCGACGCCAATGAAACCTTTGTCGCCTCATCCTATGCCTATATGACTGCCCGCGATCTGGCACGGATTGGCTTGTTGATGGCGCGGGACGGGCGTTGGGGTGAGCGGCAATTGCTGCCCAAGGCCTGGGTCGATTTCAATCGCCAACCCCTGGCGCAGTACATCGCGGGCCAGGACGAGGCGGTACCCGGCGGCCACTGGTGGCTCAACCGCCACGTGCAGGGCGCTGCCCGGCCCTGGCCGGATGCGCCCGACGATACCTTCGCGGCCCTGGGGCACTGGGGCCAGGCGTTGTATGTGTTGCCCGAGGCACAGCTGGTGATCGTGCGCTACGGCGATGACCGCGACGGCAGCTATCGCCACAACGAACTGCTCAAACGCGTGCTCGCGGCGGTGCAACCATGATCCGTCGTCGCCCGTTTATCAGTCTGTTTCTCCTGCTGTTGCTCGCCTTGCTGGGATGGATCTGGCACGAGCGCGTCAACCTGCAAGCCTTCCCCGACATCATCGCGGCGTATACGGCCAAGGAGTATTGCTCGTGTCGGTATGTGGCGGGCAATCCTGCTGACTATTGCCTGGGGTATGTGAAGCAATACGTTCCCACCAGCGCCTTTGCCGATCATCCGCAAACGCGCCTGGTCACCGCCAGCGGCCTGGGCCGCAGCCACAGCGCCCAATGGCTGGGCGAGCGCCAGGGCTGCCGCCTGCTGCCCTGAGGTTCCACAGGGTGGAACCACCTTTGATTGTCCTCGCACGCCCATCGCGGTTATCTGTGGCGGTGCCACAAAAAAGAACGGGAACACCCGCCTGCGAGGAGAGTCACCATGCGCCCACACCAGCACATCCTGGATTGGCTGAGCGATGTCGCCAGCGACCTGCACGCCGTGCGCCAGGACATCCACGCCCACCCTGAACTGGGGTTTGAAGAAAACCGCACCTCGGCCCTGGTCGCACAATCCCTGAAGGACTGGGGCTTCGAGGTCCATACCGGCATCGGCCACACCGGCGTGGTCGGCGTGCTGCGCAATGGCAGCAGTCCACGCACCCTGGGGATCCGGGCCGATATGGATGCCTTGCCGATTATCGAAAACACCGGCGTCGCCTACAGCAGCCAGCACGCCGGCTGCATGCATGCCTGCGGTCACGACGGTCACACCGCCATGCTGCTGGGCGCCGCGCGCTACCTGGCGGCGACGCGTCAGTTCGACGGTACCCTCAACCTGATTTTCCAGCCGGCCGAAGAAGGCCAGGGCGGCGCCGAAGCGATGCTCGCCGATGGCTTGCTGGAGCGCTTCCCCTGCGACGCGCTGTTCGGCATGCACAATATGCCCGGCCTGCCCGCCGGCCACCTGGGCTTGCGGACCGGGCCGATGATGGCTTCCCAGGACCTGCTCACCGTGACCCTCGAAGGCGTCGGCGGCCACGGTTCCATGCCGCACCTGACCGTGGACCCGCTGGTGGCCGCCGCCAGTACGGTGATGGCTTTGCAGACGGTGGTCGCGCGCAATATCAATGCCCAGGAAGCTGCGGTAGTCACGGTCGGTGCCCTGCAAGCGGGGCAGGCCGCCAACGTGATTCCTCAGCAGGCCATCCTGCGCCTGAGCCTGCGTGCCCTCAATGCGCCGGTACGCGAGCAGATGCTGGAGCGGGTCAAGGCAATCATCCAGACCCAGGCCGCCAGCTTTGGCTGTACCGCACAGATTGAACACCGCCCGGCCTACCCGGTGCTGGTCAACCATGCCGACGAAACCGAGTTCGCCCGCCAGGTCGGCATTGCCTTGCTCGGTGAAGCGGCGGTCGACGCCAATACGCCCAAGTTGATGGGCAGCGAAGACTTCGCCTGGATGCTCCAACGCTGCCCCGGCAGCTACCTGTTTATCGGCAACGGCGTGTCGCGGCCGATGGTCCACAACCCGGCCTATGACTTCAACGACGAGATCCTGCTGACCGGCGCCGCCTATTGGGGCGCCCTGGCCGAGAGCTGGCTCAAGCCGGCCTGACCACCTGCCTTTTTCCTGCCGCTGGACCTTTCCTCAACAGGTTGAATGGAGTGTTCTCATGCAGACTTCAATAAAAGGTGTGTCCCGCACCCGGCAAGTGGTAGCGGCGGTGGTCGGCAACGCGTTGGAGTGGTACGACTTCATCGTCTATGGCTTTCTGGCCAGCATCATCGCCCGGCAGTTCTTCCCCTCGGACGATGAATACGCATCGCTGCTGATGGCCCTGGCCACCTTCGGCGTGGGCTTTTTCATGCGCCCGGTGGGCGGCATCCTGCTCGGCATGTACGCCGACCGCAAAGGCCGCAAGGCCGCCATGCAGTTGATTATCCGCTTGATGACCGTGTCCATCGCACTGATCGTGTTTGCGCCCAACTACGCCGCCATCGGCATGGGCGCACCGCTGCTGATCGTAGTGGCGCGGATGCTCCAGGGCTTTGCCACCGGCGGCGAATATGCCAGCGCCACGGCGTTCCTGGTGGAAAGCGCACCGGCTCATCGCAAAGGCCTTTACGGCTCCTGGCAATTGGTCGGGCAGTGCCTGGCGGTGTTTGGCGGCGCGGCGATGGTGGCATTGGTCACTCACTTCTTTTCCCCGCAGACCCTCGACCTGTGGGGCTGGCGCCTGCCGTTTGTGTTCGGCTTGCTGATCGGTCCGGTGGGCTTGTGGATTCGTCGGCACATGGAAGACCCCGAGGAGTTTATCGAAGCGCGCAAACAGGCCACTGGCCCGGCCCCGAGCCTGATGACAGTGCTGCGTGAGCATCGGCGCAGCATCCTGGTGAGCATGGGCCTGGCCTGCGGTGCGACGGTGTCGTTCTACGTGGTGCTGGTGAATATGCCGACCTTCGCCCACAAGAACCTCGGCCTGCCCCTGGACCAGGTATTGATGGTGCAGATGTTTGCCGTGGCGCTGATGACCGTGGTCATCCCCTTGTCCGGCATGCTGTCGGATCGCCTGGGCCGGCGCCCGGTGTTGATGGGCTTTACCCTGGCGTTCTTTGTGATGGTCTACCCGCTGTATGTGTGGGTCGCGGCGGCGCCGTCCATCGAGCGTTTGTTGGTGATGCAAGTGATGCTGTGCACCGCCATCGGCGGCTTCTTCGGCCCGGCGCCGACCGCCCTGGCCGAGCAGTTTCCCATCGAGGTGCGTTCCACCGGTGTGTCGGTGGCCTATAACGTAGCGGTGATGGTGTTCGGCGGTTTTGCCCCGCTGATCGTCACCTGGTTGAGCAAAGAGTTGGGCACACCGGTGGCCCCGGCGTTTTATGTGCTGTTCGCTTGCGTCCTGACGCTGCTGGGCACTTACTGCATGCATGAAGCGCCGAGGGCTGCAGCGCCGGCGCGCTTTGCCAAGGGGGTGAAACCTTGAACATCGTTGAACTGGATGCGCTCGAGCTGTCCCGGGCGATCCATGCACGGCAGGTGTCCTGCCACGAAGTGATGCAGGCCTATCTGGCGCAGATCGCGCGCTTCAACCCCTCGGTCAATGCCCTGGTGTCGTTGCGCGACGAAGCCGATGTGCTGGCCGAAGCCCGTGCCTGTGACCTTGAGCTGGACCAGGGCCGCTCCCGTGGCTGGATGCACGGCATGCCCCAGGCCATCAAGGATCTGGCGGCGACCCAGGGCCTGCGCACCACCCTGGGCTCGCCCCTGTTCGCCGAGCAGATTCCCAGTGAAGACGCGATCGTCGTGGCGCGGGTGCGTGCCAGTGGCGCGATTATCATCGGCAAGAGCAACGTGCCGGAGTTCGGCCTGGGTTCGCAGACCTACAACAGCGTATTCGGCACCACCGGCAATGCCTATGACCCGACCTTGGTCGCGGGCGGCAGCAGCGGCGGGGCGGCGGTGGCCCTGGCGCTGCGCATGCTACCGGTGGCCGATGGCAGCGACATGATGGGTTCGCTGCGCAACCCGGCGGCGTTCAACAACGTGTTCGGCCTGCGTCCTTCCCAGGGCCGCGTACCCCATGGCCCGGCGCCGGAGGTGTTTGTCCAGCAACTGGCCACCGAAGGCCCGATGGGGCGCAGTGTGGCTGACGTGGCGCGGCTGTTGAGCGTCCAGGCCGGTTATGACCCGCGGGTGCCGTTGTCGCTCAAAGACGATCCCGGCGTGTTCGGCACATCGTTGGCCCGTGATTTCAACGGCGCACGCCTGGGTTGGCTGGGGGACTACAACGGCTATCTGCCGATGGACGACGGCGTGCTGGGCCTGTGTGAGTCAGCCCTCGGCGATTTCGGCGCGCTGGGGTGCGAGGTAGAAAGCTGCCAGCCGGACTTTTCCATGGCGCGCCTGTGGCAAACCTGGCTGGTCCATCGCCATTGGCTGGTGCAGGGCACGCTGGGGGCGGCCTATGCCGCCCCCCATAAACGTGCGCTGCTCAAGCCTGAAGCGCAGTGGGAAGTCGAGGGCGGCCTGGGCCTGAACGCGGCGGATGTGTATCAGGCGTCGCTGGCGCGCAGCGACTGGTATCGCGCCTTGGCCAGGTTGTTCGAACGTTACGATTTTCTGCTGCTGCCCAGCGCACAAGTGTTCCCTTTCGATGCACAACAGCCCTGGCCACGCGTCGTCGGGGGGCAAACCATGGACACTTATCATCGCTGGATGGAGGTGGTGATCGGCCCCACATTGGCCGGCCTGCCGAGCATGAGTGTGCCGGTGGGCTTCAACCACCGTGGCTTGCCCATGGGCTTGCAGATCATCGGCCCGGCCCAGGCGGATCGCGCCGTGCTGCAACTGGCGTATGCCCATGAACAACTGACACGCTGGGTGCAGCGTCGCCCTCCGCAATGCTTGCGGGCGAACGCCTGAGCTGGCAGCGGCCTGTATCTTGCTGTGAAATTCGATCATCCATCAGCAACCGGGAGATCAGCCATGGGCAGCAACGCCGACACAGGTACTGTGCGCTCAGTGGAGCGGGCACTGGCCATCATCGAGTTGCTCGGTGAGCACCAGGCCCTGGGGCTTGAGGAGCTGCATTACCTGACGCGCCTGCCCAAGGCCACGGTGTCGCGCATGCTGCTGACCTTGCAGGAGCAGGGCTGGATCTATCGCGGCCTGAGCGACCGGCGTTATCGCATCAGTGCCCAGCGTTTGTTTGGCGATACCCAGCAACGGTTCAAGCGCCGCCTGGTGGAGTGCGCGGCGCCCTGGCTGCTGGAACTCAGCGAACGCACCGGGCTGGTGGCGGATTTGTCGAACTTTGACGGCGAACGCCTGGAAGTCATGGAGAGCGCGATCCCCACGGTGCTGCGCAAGCTGTACCCGAACAACTGCCAGATCGTCGGCCAGCATGCCAGTTTGTTCCACTCGGCCATGGGCAAGGCGTGCCTGGCCGAGTTGGCTTCTGATGAAGTAGAGCGCCTGGCCAGCCGCGAACATGTGCCGGCCGACGACCAGTACCGCGCCTGTGAGCAATCCCAGCACCAGGGGTTTGGCCAGCGTACCGAGGGGTACTGGGAGTACCCGGTGCGCTTGCCGTTCCTGATCCGCGCGGTGGCCCTGCCGGTGCGGGCCAATGGCCGGTTGGTGGGGAGCATGGCGTTGCACTGGCCGATGCACCAGGCGCCGGTGGAGCGGGTGTTGAGTTTGCATCTGGCCAGCCTGGAGGCGACTGTGCGCGGGGTGCAGCATGCGTTGGGCTGAGGGGGATATACATTGCTGTCTCCCTTACATTGCGTGCAGCAAGCCGGCCAGTTAATGTTCAGGCAGGTTTTTCTCCGCGCGAGTGTTTAATGTTCAACACATCCCTCCTCAAACCCCTGGCTCTCTTGCTGCTGGCCACTGCCTCCCTGCCCGCACAGGCCGCCTGGTATCTGGATAACGAATCCTCACGGCTGTCGTTCGTCACCACCAAAAACACCGATGTTTCCGAAGTCCAGCGCTTCCTGGTGCTGCATGGCAAGGTCGACGAGAAAGGTGCCGCGCAGTTGGAAGTCGAGTTGGAGTCGATCAACAGTGGCATCCCGCTGCGTGACGAGCGCATGCGCAACGACCTGTTCCAGATCAAGACCCACCCTGATGCGCAGATCAACGCGCAAATCAATCTGCAGCCGATCAACGATCTGGCCACCGGCGCGCAACTGGAGTTGCGCCTGCCGCTGTCGGTCACCCTGCACGGCAAGACCCAGACCTACAACGCCGAACTGCTGGCCACGCGCCTGGATGACCGGCGTTTCCAGGTGGTGACCCTGGAGCCGCTGGTGCTGCACGCCAAGGATTTTGATTTGCTCACCGGTGTCGAGACCCTGCGCAAGGCTGCGGGCCTGGACGCGATCAGCCTGTCGGTGCCGGTAGGTGCGGTGCTGATTTTCACGGCGCGCTGACATGAGCGGCGCGGTGTTCCCCTGGCGCAGCGCCAACCGCTATGAATTGCTGATCGACGGCCCGAATTTTTTCCCGCAGATGCTCGTGGCGATTGCCCGTGCCGAGCACCAGGTGGAGCTTGAGCTGTATCTGGTGGAGGCGGGCGCCTGCGCCGAGGCGATGGTCCAGGCCCTGGTGCAGGCGGCCGAGCGTGGGGTGCAGGTGCGTTGCCTGTTCGATGACTACGGCAGCCTGGCGTTTACCCTCAGCCTGCGGCGCCGCCTGATCGAGGCCGGGGTGCAACTGCGATTCTACAATCCGCTACGCTGGCGCCGCGGGATGCGTAACCTCTACCGCGACCATCGCAAGCTGCTGTTGGTCGACCAGACCATTGCTGTGGTGGGCGGTACCGGGGTCACCGACGAGTTCTGGACCCCTGGCCAGGACACCTGCGACTGGCACGAAGTGATGGTGCAGATCAGCGGCCCGCTGGTGCAGGACTGGCAGGCCCTGTTCGACAGGCAATGGCGGGTCAACGACCACCGCCGGGCCTGGAAGCCGGCCACGCATTTTGGTTTGCCGCGCCTGCCCAAGGTGCCCGCGACCGGGCCGGGCCTGGGACGAGTGGCGTATGCCGACGCCGGGCAACACCGGGACATTTTGCAATCGCTGATCCGCGCCTTGAACAACGGCCAGCACCGTATCTGGCTGGCCACGCCGTACTTCTTGCCCACTTGGGGCGTGCGTCGGGCCCTGCGCCGTGCGGCAGGGCGTGGTGTGGACGTGCGCCTGCTGCTGACCGGGCCGCGCACCGACCACCCCTCGGTGCGTTACGCCGGGCACCGCTACTACCCGCGCCTGCTCAAGTCGGGGGTGAAAATCTTTGAGTACCAGCCGTGTTTCCTGCACCTGAAGATGGTCCTGGTGGACGACTGGGTGAGCATTGGCTCGTGCAATTTCGATCACTGGAACCTGCGTTTCAACCTGGAAGCCAATCTGGAAGCATTGGACCCGGCGTTGACGCTGGCGGTGGCGGGCAGTTTCGAGCGCGACTTTGCCCAGAGCCAGGCGGTCAGCCTTGAGGCGTGGAAGGCCCGACCGTTGTGGCGGCGGGTGAAGCAGCGGGTGTGGGGGTGGATCGACCGGTTGGTGGTCAATCTGCTGGATCGAAGAGGGTAGGGAACACACCGCAATCAACTGTAGGAGCTGGCTTGCCTGCGATGCAGGCACCTCGGTCTATCAGTTACACCGAGGTGCTGCCATCGCAGGCAAGCCAGCTCCTACATTGACCGTGTTTACAGCTTCAAGTCAGAGCAGTTCAAAGCTCTGCTGCTGCACATCCTGGGAGTCCAGGCCGATCTGCACATTGAACTGGCCAGGTTCGGCGGCGAACTTGAGCTGGGTGTTGTAGAACTTCAAGTCATCCTCGGTAATGCTGAAGTGCACCACCTTCGATTCGCCGGCCTTGAGCAGGATCTTCTGGAAGTTCTTCAGCTCCTTGATCGGGCGGATCATCGAGCCAGCCACGTCCTGAATGTACAACTGCACCACGGTTTCACCGTCAACTTTGCCGGTGTTTTTCAGGGTGACGCTGGCGTCGAGCTTGCCGGTCTTGTTCAGGGTGGTGGACGACAGCGCCATGTCCGACAGGCTGAAACTGGTGTAGCTCAGGCCATAACCGAACGGGTACAGGGGGCCTGTGGTGTCGTCGAAGTACTGTGAGGTGTAGTTGCCCGGTTTGCCCGGGGTGAACGGCCGGCCAATGGTCAGGTGGTTGTAGTAGGTCGGAATCTGCCCCACGGAGCGTGGGAAGGTGATCGGCAGCTTGCCCGACGGGTTGTAGTCACCAAACAGTACGTCGGCAATCGCGTTGCCGCCTTCGGTGCCGGCGAACCAGGTTTCCAGGATCGCGTCGGCTTGCTGGTGCTCTTCGAGGATCGACAGTGGTCGGCCGTTCATCAACACCAGCACCAGCGGCTTGCCCGTGGCTTTCAGGGCCTTGATCAGGTCGCGCTGGCTTTGCGGGATGTTCAGGTCGGTACGGCTCGATGATTCGTGGGACATGCCACGGGATTCACCCACGGCGGCTACCACCACATCGGCGTTTTTCGCGGCCTTGACCGCTTCGTCAATCAGCACCTGGGCCGAGCGCGGGTCATCCACCACTTCCGGGGCATCGAAGTTGAGGAAGTTCAGGTAGTCCACCACCGCCTTGTCGCTGGTGATGTTGGCGCCACGGGCGTAGATCAGCTTGCCCTTTTCGCCGATCACCGCGTTCATGCCGTCCAGCAGGGTTACCGATTGCGCGGGCTTACCGGCGGCGGCCCAACTGCCCATCATGTCGATGGGGGCCTTGGCCAGCGGGCCGACCAGGGCGATGGTCGCGGATTTCTTCAGCGGCAGGGTGTCGTTCTGGTTTTTCAGCAACACCAGGCTGCGCCGCGCAATATCGCGCGCTTCGCTGCGGTGCAGGCGGCTTTCGGCATAGGTGTCGGCCGGATCATCCTCGGCCTTGCCGATACGCAGGTACGGGTCGGCAAACAGGCCCATGTCGTACTTGGCACCGAGCACTTCACGTACGGCGTTGTCGATATCGCTCTGCTCGATCTCGCCGGACTTCAGCAGCCCTGGCAATTCCTTGCCGTAGAGCTGGTCGTTCATGCTCATGTCGATGCCGGCCTTGATCGCCAGCTTGGCCGCTTCGCGACCGTCCTTGGCCACGCCGTGCTTGATCAGCTCGAAGATCGCGCCGTGGTCGCTCACCGTCAGGCCCTTGAAGCCCCACTCCTTGCGCAGCAGGTCGTTCATCAGCCAGGTGTTGGCGGTAGCAGGCACGCCGTTGATCGAGTTCAGCGCCACCATCACGCCGCCAGCGCCGGCCTTGATGGCGGCGTGGTAGGGCGGCAGGTAGTCCTGGTACATCTTGACCGGGCTCATGTCGACCACGTTGTAGTCGCGACCGCCTTCCACTGCGCCGTACAGGGCGAAGTGCTTGACGCTGGCCATGATGCTGTCGGCCTGGGCCGGGCTCGGGCCCTGGAAGGCCTTGACCATCACTTCGCTGATGCGCGACACCAGGTAGGTGTCTTCGCCAAAGCCTTCGGAGGTCCGACCCCAGCGCGCGTCGCGGGAAATATCGACCATCGGCGCGAAGGTGATGTCGAGGCTGTCGGCGGCGGCTTCCTTGGCGGCAATGCGCCCGGAGCGGCCGATGGCGTCCATGTCCCAGCTCGAGGCCAGGGCCAGGCTGATCGGGAAAATGGTGCGGTGGCCGTGGATCACGTCATAGGCGAAGAACATCGGGATCTTCAAGCGGCTGCGCATGGCCGCGTCCTGCATCGGACGGTTTTCCGGGCGGGTGATGGAGTTGAACGTGCCACCAATACGCCCGGCGGCGATTTCCTTGCGGATCATCTCGCGGGGCATTTCCGGGCCGATGCTGATCAGGCGCAACTGGCCGATCTTTTCATCCAGGGTCATCTGCCGGAGCAGGTCGCTGACGAACGCGTCCTTGTCTTTAAGCGCAGCGGGCTTGGTCTCGGCAACGACGGAGTGACTGGCCAGAGTGGCAACAAGGCCCAGCAAACACAGCTTTTTCATGAATATCCTTTTTCGGCGTACTGCGCAGCGTTCAGGTAAAACACTGCTCGGCCAAAATGTGGGGAGCGACTATTGTTGTTCGGGTGTTGTGTGGATAAATACCGCACACTTCTCAGCTCTTTATGAACTATCCATAAAGAAGGGCATCTTTTAGCTGATTGGCTCGCTGTAATCCAGTAGTGGCGGATTATGCCCCAAGCGCGTGATGTATAGGGTCAGTCGTCAAATTCCATAAGGTTGGTCAGGAGACACACCATGCAAGCAGCACAGACTATTCGATGGGGCTGGAAAGCCGCCGCCCTGCTACTGATCAGCAGCGTGCTGAGCGGTTGCGGCATCAACAAGATCCCGACCCTGGACGAACAGGTCAAGGCGGCCTGGGCCCAGGTGCAGAACCAGTATCAGCGGCGTGCCGACCTGATCCCCAACCTGGTGGAAGTGGTCAAGGGCTATGCGGCCCATGAGCAGGACACCCTCACCGCCGTGATCGAAGCGCGGGCCAAGGCCACCTCGATCCAGGTCGATGCCAGCACCCTCGACAACCCGGAAAAACTCAAGCAATTCCAGCAGGCCCAGGAAGGCCTGAGCGGAGCCCTCAGCCGCCTGATGGTGGTGTCCGAGCGCTATCCGGACCTCAAGGCCAACCAGAACTTCCTGGCCCTGCAATCCCAGCTTGAAGGCACCGAAAACCGCATCAGCGTGGCCCGTCGTGACTTTATCGCCGCGGTGCAGGCCTTCAACACCGAGATCCGTACCTTCCCTGGCCGCCTGTGGCACAGCGTGATGTACAGCGACTTGCCAGTACGCGCCAACTTCGAGGCCACCAGTGCCGATGCCGATAAAGCGCCGCAAGTGAAATTCTGATGACCCGGCGTGCTTGGTGGCTGGCGGCGCTGCTGCTGGCCTTTAGCCTGACTGCCCAGGCGGCCCCGGACTTTCCGGCGCTGACCGGGCGGGTGGTCGACAACGCGCAGATGATTGACCCGGCGGTGCGCACGCAACTGAACCAGCAATTGCAGGCGCTGGAGCAAACCCGTGGCGACCAGATAGTGGTCGTCACGGTGCCCGACCTGCAAGGCCTGCCCATTGAAGACTTCGGTTATCAACTGGGCCGGCACTGGGGCATCGGCCAGAAGGGCAAGGACAACGGCGCGCTGTTGATCGTGGCCCGGGACGAGCGTCAGTTGCGCATCGAAGTGGGCTACGGCCTGGAAGGCGTGCTCACCGATGCGCAGTCGTGGGTGATCATCAACCAGGTGATCGCGCCCAAGTTCAAGGCGGGCAATTTCACCCAGGGCATCAGCGACGGCGTGGCCGCCATGATCCAGGTGGTTGGCGGTGAGCCGTTGGCCGTGCCGGCCCATGTGGCGGATCCCAATTTCGCCAAGGACAACCCGGTGTTTTCCATCGGCCTGTTCATCCTGTTGCTGGTGGTACTGTGGCTGTGCAACCGCATGGGGCTGCCGGTGGGCGCCATCCTGCTGGCGATTCTCAGCAGCAGCGGGCGTGGCGGTGGCGGTGGTGGAGGCGGCGGTTTCCGGGGCGGCGGCGGTGGTTTCGGCGGCGGCGGGGCTTCGGGTGGCTGGTAATGACAATAACTAAAGAGCATCTACAACCATGGCTTTACTGACAGAACACGAGCAGCGCCAGGTGGCCGAAGCGATTGCCAGGGTCGAGCAACAGACCGATGCCGAACTGGTGACCGTACTCGCCGCCCGCGCCGACGACTACGCCTATATCCCGCTGTTGTGGGCCAGTGTGGTGGCGTTGGTGGTGCCGGGGATCGTGCATTACCTGTCGGGCTGGCTGACCATGCACACCTTGTTGCTGGCGCAATGGGCGACCTTCATTGTGCTGTGCCTGGTGTTCCGCCTGCCGGCCATCACCACCCGCCTGATCCCGCGTTCGGTACGGCATTGGCGCGCGTCAAACCTGGCACGCCGGCAGTTCCTGGAGCAGAACCTGCACCACACCCTGGGTAGCACCGGGGTGTTGATTTTTGTCAGCGAGGCCGAGCGTTACGTGGAGATCCTGGTGGATGACGGCATTTCCAAACGGCTGGATGACAGCAGTTGGGATGCCATCGTCAAGACGTTTACCCAGCAGGTGAAACAGGGGCAGACGTTGAGCGGGTTTATCACGTGCATTGAGGCCTGTGGCGAACTGCTCAAGGTGCATGTGCCGCAGACGCACACGCGCAATGAACTGCCCAACCGCTTGGTCGTCCTGAAATAACCTGTGGGAGTTGGCTTGTGTGGGAGCTGGCTCCTACACAAGCGACATTTTGAATTGCGCTGACCGTTGGGCAAATAACTCCGTGCCCTGAGCCCCCATCCCCCCTAAAATGCCCGGCATTCCCAGCCCGAGGCGTTTTTGTTCATGTCTGTCACCGCTAAACCTGCCAGCCCCGCGCCGGACCATCACGCCCAGTTCATCGAACTGCTGCGCGCAAGCCTTGAGCAGAACGCCTTTATCAAGCTGGTGCTGGCCAAGTACGTGGGCGACGAGGCGGACCTGCAGCGCCTGATCATCAAGCCAGTGACGGTCAAGGAGCAGGCCTGCCTGTCCTTTGTCTATCGCTACAAGACCCGTGACATCACCAAGAACTTCGCCCTGGCCGATGGGGTCGCGATGATTGCCGAGCTGCTGCCGGCCTCGTTCAAGAACGCGCACCTGCTGGCGTTGACCGATGAGGCACAGCTGGAATACAGCAAGAAGAACAAAAGCTCGCTGTTCAAAAGCAAGCCCCAGCAGCTGCGTGAGGCGCCGTCGGCCGAGCACAACCGCGAGAAAAACCGCTTCCTTGACCTCAGCCGGCCATTTCTCGCCGACCTGGGCGTGACCAACGCCAAGCACGAGCTGATCCCGGCGATGTCGCGCAAGTGGAAGCAGATCAACAAGTTCATCGAAGTGTTCAGCCATGCGCTGACCTCATCCCCCTTGCAACTGGACCGGCCGGTACGTGTCGCGGACTTTGGTTCGGGCAAGGGCTACCTGACCTTCGCCATCCACGACTACCTGCGCAACACCCTCAAGGCCGAAGGCCAGGTGACGGGTGTGGAGTTGCGCGAAGACATGGTGACCCTGTGCAACAACGCCGCCGCCCGCCTGGACCACCCGGGGCTGGTGTTCAAGTGCGGTGACGTGCGCAGCGTGGCGCCCAGCGAGCTGGACGTGATGATCGCCCTGCATGCCTGCGACATCGCCACCGACTACGCAATCCACACCGGCATCCGCTCCGGGGCGTCGATCATCATGTGCTCGCCGTGCTGCCACAAACAGATCCGCTTGCAGATCCAGAGCCCGGCGCTGCTCAAACCGATGCTGCAATACGGCCTGCACCTGGGCCAGCAGGCAGAAATGGTCACCGACAGCTTGCGCGCCTTGTTCCTGGAAGCCTGTGGGTATGAGACCAAGGTCTTTGAGTTCATCTCCCTGGACCACACCAACAAGAACAAGATGATTTTGGCGGTCAAGCGTGCGGAGCCTGCGGATAACACGCAGTTGCTGGAGAAGATCCGGGAATTGAAGGCGTTTTATCAGATCAGTGAGCACTGCCTGGAAACCTTGCTGCGCGCTGACGGCTACCTATCCTGAAGAGTGCGCGGATCAAAATGTGGGAGCGGGCTTGCCCGCGATGACGGAGTGTCAGTCAACCTATCTGGCGCCTGATACACCGCTATCGCGGGCAAGCCTCCTCCCACATTAGATTGCATTTACCTTGGGAGAGGGCGCCGGCTGCACGGCGGTCTTGCGCCCCAGCATCACCGTCACGATTACCCCGCAGGCAAACAGCCAAGTAATCGGTTCGATGTGTTCGCCAAAAAACAGCGCGGAAAAGGCGATGGTGAAAAAGATCTGCAGCAGTTGGATCTGGCTGACCCGCGCAATGCCGCCCATGGCCAGCCCGGCGTACCAGGCAAAGAACCCCAGGAACTGCGAGAACAACGAGACGTAGCCAAATGCCCACCAGGTGCGCGCCGAGATTGCGCCGTCGTGTTGCAGCGCCAGGTACGTCACCGGCCCGATCAATAGCGGCGTCGACAGCACCAGCGCCCAGCAGATCACCTGCCAGCCGCCCATTTCCTTGGCCAGTCGGCCGCCTTCGGCATAACCCAGGCCACCCACGGCAATCGCCCCGAGCATCAACAAGTCGCCGGCCTGGATGCTGCCGGCACCGCTGATCAATGCATACCCGAGCACCAACGCACTGCCCAGCGCCGCGCAGGCCCAGAAGGCCTTGGACGGACGCTCATGGGACAACCACGCCGCATACAGCGCCACGCACAGCGGTTGCAGGCCGTTGACCAGGGCGCCATGGGAGGCCGGCAGGGTTTGCATGGCCCAGGCCGACAGCACCGGGAAACCAAGGATCACCCCGGCAATCACCAGCGTCAGGCCGCGCACCTGGCGCCAGGTCGGCCAGGCTTCGCGGCGCCACAGCAACAGCAAGGCCGCCGGCACCGCCGCGAACAGCGCGCGGCCCAGGCCGTTGAGCAGCGGATGGATTTCCTGCACCACGATGCGGGTGAAGGGCAGGGTCAGGCTGAAGATAACGACGCCGAGCAGGCCGAGGGCCATGCCGGTGTTTTCGCGGGAGTTCATGGGGCGCGACCGGATTCAAATGGGCTAGAGGTTGATGCCCATCTAGCCACAAAGCCCGCAGGACGCGGGCTTACAGCTGGCTGCAGATTGAACCGTACAGTTCCTGCAGGCGCTGGGGTTAGAAGAACCGCGTCACGCTGATCTTGGCGTTGCGCCCGACGCTGGTGGCGCTGTCGCCGCTCAAGGCTGGCATGTAGCTGCGGTTGAACAGGTTGTCGACCGTGAAGTTGACTTCGGTGCCCTTGAGGTACGCCTGTTGCGGCGTCCATTTGGCGAACAGGCCCTGGGTGTCGTAGCTGGCGTTGGGGTACTGGTCGTAGAAGCTGTCGCCGAAGCCGCTGTTCAGGCCGCCTGAGTATTTGTCGCTGGGCAGACGATCGGTCTTGCGCACGAACTGACCTTGCCAACCCACCTGAGCGTCCCAGGCCGGAATCTTGGTGCCCAGCACGGCAACCCACTTGGCCGGTGGAATATCCCGGGCCCAGACGTGGATGTCGGTCGCCCATGGGTTGGTGTAGGGGTTTTCGCGTTTGCCGGTGGCCCACGAGTAACTCAGGGAGCCGAACAGATAAGTCGAGTCGTAGTAGCCCTCAAGCTCGAAGCCCTTGATGGTCATGCTGCCGACGTTGCGGTAGTTGGTCTTCGACGCCATATCGGTGCAGACCTCGGCGATGGAACCTTTGATGGAGTTCTGTTGCGCGCAGCCCAGGCCGGTGGCCTTGAAGATCTCGTCCTCGATCTTGTTGTGGAACAACGTGCTGCGCAGTTGCAGGCTGTCACCGCTGGCGATCACGTTGGCGAAGCTGGTGACGTTACCCACGGTAATGGCGGTGATGCGTTCCGGGTCGAGGTTGCGGCTGGTGGAGGTGCGGCTGCCCAGTCCCTGGACTTCGTATTGCTCGTCGATCACCGGTGCGCGCCAGGTGCGGCTCCAGTTGGCGAACATCACCACGTCCGGGGTGACTTTCCAGAACACCGCCAGGCGCGGAGACCAGCCGGCATAGGTGCGGTCGCCGTAGTCATGGCCGTAGGCCGGATCGGGGTTGCTGTAGTACGGCGCATCGTTGGCTTTGCCACGGTTGAGCACGTGGTCATAACGCAGGGATGGGGTGATGGTCACGTCGCCCAGGGTGACCGCGTCCTGGATGTAGAACGCGTTGGTGTCGACTTTGCCGTGGGGCATGAACGCCGGCTGGAAATGCCCGTAGTTGTACTCAGGCGTGTCGTACTTGGCGCCGGGCATCCAGCTGTCGGTATCGCGGATGTGCTTGCGGATCTGCACCCCGGTGGTCAAGGCATGGTCCAGCGGGCCGGTGTTGAAGCGGCTGATGTTGCGCAGCTCCAGAATCTTGTCGGTGTAGGCGGTGTCCATCTTGCGCCCGCCGGTGGACAAGCCGACAACGGCCGTGGCGTCGCGCTCGTCGGTCTGGTCGGTGTTGGACTCCGAGTAGCTGAGCTTCATGTCGATCAGCGGGTTGTCCAGGGGGTGGTATTCGTACTTGCCCGACCACGTGGTATCGACGGTGTGGCGGTTGGCCAGATACCGTCTTACGGCAGCTTCGTAGCCATAGAGATCGATATCTTTCTGCTGCGGTGGCGACGGGTAGCTTCTGGCCGAGAAAGGTGTCCAGCGTTCGCTGTTGGCCCGGGAGTAGGAGAAACCGAGGCTGTGCTCATCGGTGAGGTACATGTTCAGTTTGAACAGTTGACCGTCCACATCCTGGGCGCTGTTGGGCAGGCGCTGCGGGTTGATCGGGTAGCGCTTGCTGTCGTAGTCGCGCGCAGCGGCCAGCTTCAAATCGCCGCCGTCGCGCTGGGTCAGGTAGGCCAGGGCGTCGATGCGCCCGTCCTCGGTGCGGCCATACACGGCGCCGGTGTAGACCTGTTCGTGGTCGTTGCTGGCATACCCGTATTTGAGCATCGCACCGCTGTTGCGCCCGTCCTTGAGCAGGTCCGGTGCATCTTTGGTGACCATGTTGACCGTGCCGCCAAACCCGCCGTTACCGGTGAAGGCCGAGTGCGGGCCTTTTTCCACCTCGACGTTCTTGATCATCTCGGGCTCGATAAAGACGGTGCCTTGCTGATAGCGCTCGAATCCGCTTTTGGTGGCGCCATCGACAGTCATCGGCACGTCTTCGGCCTCGCCCATGCCGCGAATGTTGATGATCTGCCCGCCCGGTTTCATCGAGCCGCCCATGGTCACCCCCGGCAGCGTCTGCACCAGGCTGGCGATGTTGTTGGGCTGCAGGCGGTCGATATCGGCCTGGGACAGGGTGGAGCGGCCGACGGTGCTGGCGTCGACCTGGTTACCGGTGCCGATCACGCTCAAGGCGTCCAGTTGTAAGCTGGCGCTGTTGGTGGTGCGGCTTTCTTCGGGGCGCACGACATAGGTGTTGCCCACTTTGATCAGGGTGAACGCGCCGGTATTGAGCAGGGTGCGGATCGCCACTTCGGGGGTGAAGTCGCCGTTGAGCGCGGGCGCCTGGATATTTTTCAGCAGGTCTTCATCGAACAGCAGCTGGATTTTTGCTTGTTGCGCCACCTGGCTCAGGGACGTGGCCAAGGGTTGGGCCGGCAGTTGCAGGGTGAACGACTCGGCCTGGGCCGTGAGGCTGACGGCCAGGCAGGCGGCGATCAGTGTCGGTCGAACAAACAGGTGCTGGGCAAGGCAAGGCGCGCGAAACATGAAATCCCCCAAAGCGGCTAAATAGCCAAAAAAGGCATGCGTATCAAACGCAGACCGGAGGAAGACGCGGCAGGAAAAAAAATCCTCACATGCGAATGCAAAATATTCTCAAGTGGTGTTACTTGCGCGCTTCGATACGGATCTTGCCATCGCCCAGGGCCACGGTTTTCACCGGCAACAGGGCCGGCAGGGCACTGATCAGCGCGTCCGGGTCATTCACGTCGAGATTGCCAGAAACCTTCAACCGCGCCACCGCGCCATCGGCCAACACCACGGCCTTGGGCCGGTACAGACTCAACTCATCCAGCAGGCTGGCCAGTTCGCGGTTGCGAAAGGACAGGTGCCCGCTGCGCCAGTCGGCGACTTCGCCAGCGGCCACGGTTTGCTGCTGCACGGAGCCCTTGGCGTAGCTGTAGGTCGCCCGCTGCTGGGCGCCGAGCATAACGGCGCTGGCTTTCTGGTCGGGGGCGAAGGCGACCATCCCGTGGGCCACGCTGACCACCAGTTGCTGCTGGCCGCGGCGCACATCAAAAGCGGTGCCCACCACCCGCACATCGGCCTCGCCTGCGCGCACGAACAGCGGCCGCTCCTTGTCGGGTGCCACCTCCAGGTACAACTGGCCCCGGTCCAGATGGATCACACGGCGATGGGCATCGAAGTCCACCCGCAACTGCGTGCTGGCATTGACGTACAAGGTGCTGCCGTCCGGCAGGTCCAAGGTGCGCATGCCTTTGTCCTGCGCCGCGATGTCGGTCTGATACAGCCCGCGGGGGCCCCGAGGTTGCTGGCGAGCAAGGCGCAGACCAGCGCGGCTGCCACCGCCAGGGCGGGGCGCCAGGGCGCGGGTTTGCGGGCGGGCAAGGGCACGGGTTTGTTCAGTTGCTGCAACTCGCCGAGGTCGGCCCACAGCTGTTCGAATTCGGCGTAGGCGCGCGCATGGGCCGGCACGGCATGCCAGGCGGCGAAGGCCTTGCGCTCCTGCGTGTTGCCTTCGTTGCGATTGCGCGCAAACCAACTGGCAGCCTGGGCATCGATGCAGTCGTGCTCATCAATGTTGTGGCTGTCGCGGTTACTCAAGCGGGTCATTCTGGCTGCTCCTTGCCCGGTCTTTTTGAAGTCGCTGCTTGCAGTGCAGCAGGGCAAAGGCGATGTGCTTTTCCACCATGCTGATCGAAATACCCATGCGTTCGGCGATCTGCGCCTGGCTCAGGCCTTCGAAGCGGTGCAGCATAAGGGCTTCTCGCCTGCGGGGCGAGAGTTCGGCGAGGACTTCTTTCAACTGTTCCAGGCGTTGGAGGCGTTGGGCGGCGGCCAGGGGATCGTTTTGCTCGTCGCTGACAGGTTCGGCATCCCGTTCGGCCTGCTCGTGATGGACGCCGTGGCGCACCTTCTGTTTGCGCCAATGGTCGCGCAACAGGTTGCGCGCCATCTGAAACAGAAAGGCCCGTGGCTGCTCAACCTTGGCTCGGTCGCGGTAGTCCAGCCATTGGGTAAAGACATCCTGGGTCATGTCCGCCGCGTCGCTGGCGTTGTCCGTGCGTTTACGCAGGTAATGCAGGATATCTGCATAGAACCCGCGAAAGGCATCGGCCGACAGCGGGTCGGGCTTGAAACGAGGCATGGATATCCTTCTTGACGCAGCACGCTGCAGAAAAGTCGCGAATGATATCGAGAATTATTGCTATTTGTCTCCGTAAATTTAGCGATGCGTGCATTCCCCTGTGGGAGCGGGCTTGCCCGCGATGGCGGTGTGTCTGGTCCACCGCTATCGCGGGCAAGCCCGCTCCTACAGGGGGATGTTTTAGCTCAATGAGGTCAGCAGCTTCTGCAACTGCGCCTGACCCGCCATGTCCAGTGGGAACACCGGTAACCGTGGATCACCCACCTCCAGCCCGGTCAGGCGTAAGCCGGCCTTGATCGTCGCTGGCAAGCCGCCCTTGAGGATGAAGTCCAGCACCGGCAACTGCCGATAGAACAGCTCCCGCGCCTGGTTCAGGTCATTGGCCAGTATCGCCTGGTACAGGTCCAGGTTGAGTTGCGGGATCAGGTTCGGTGCAGCCGTGCACCAACCCTTGGCACCGGCGGCGAACGCTTCCAGGGCCAGTGGGTTGCAGCCGTTGTAGAACGGCACCTGGCCTTCGCTCTGGCGGTACAGCTGGTGCATGCGCTGGATATCGCCGGTGCTCTCCTTGACCATCGTCACGTTGTCGACGCTGTGGACGATACGCAGGATCAGCTCCACCGACATATCCGTGCCGCTGGTGGCCGGGTTGTTGTAGAGCATGATCGGCACACCGACGCTGTCGCCGATGGCCGCGTAGTGCGCGAGGATCTGCGCTTCACTGAGCTTCCAGTACGACGTCGGCAGCACCATCACCACATCGGCGCCTTCGGCTTCGGCAAAGCGCGCGCGACGCACGGCCTTGGCGGTGGTCAGGTCGGATACGCTGACGATGGTCGGCACGCGCTTGGCGACCTTTTGAATGCTGTAGGCGCTGACGTCGTCCCACTCGGCGTCGCTCAGGTAAGCGCCTTCACCGGTGCTGCCCAACGGGGCAATGGCGTGGACGCCGCTGTCGATCAAGCGGTCGATGGATTGGCCCAGGGCGTCGAGGTCAACGGTGCTGCCGTCGGCGCTGAACGGGGTGATGGTGTAGCCGATGATGCCGTGAATAGTAGGGCTGGACATGGAATATCTCCGGTCGAAAAAGGCTTCAGTTCAGGCAATCGGCGTGTTGACGCAGGTTCTGCCGAGCGTAGTAGTTGAACGCGGCGCCGTGGCGCTTGGGCTTGGAGATCCAGTCATGGGCCTCGCGTCCCAACTGCGGCAGGATCGGCTTGATGGTCCCGGCGGCCATGGCCAGCAATTGCAACTTGGCCGCCCGTTCGATCAATTGCGCGATCACGCAGGCTTCTTCGATGGTGCTTCCGGTGGACAGCTGCCCGTGGTGCGACAGCAGGATGGCGCGCTTGTCGCCCAGGGCTTGGGTGATGATTTCGCCTTCTTCGTTACCCACCGGCACACCCGGCCAGGCTTCGAGGAACGCGCAGTCTTCATACAGCGGGCACAGGTCCATGTGCGACACCTGCAGCGGTACTTCGAGCATCGACAGCGCGGCGATGTGGGTGGGGTGGGTGTGGATGATGCAGTTCACATCCGGCCGACCACGGTACACCCAGCTGTGAAAACGGTTGGCCGGGTTGGGCATGCCGTGGCCTTCCAACACTTCCAGGTCTTCGTTGACCAGCAGCAGGTTGCTGGCGGTGATTTCATCGAAACCCAGGCCCAGTTGCTGGGTGTAGTAGGTGCCAGGCTGTGGGCCACGGGCAGTAATCTGCCCGGCCAGGCCCGAGTCGTGGCCGTTCTCGAACAGAATACGGCAGGTCAGGGCCAGCTTTTGCCGGTCGGTCCACGTATTATCCGCCAGGGTACTTTGCATCTGGGTCAGCGCTTGCTTGACCAGTTGTTCTTTCGGGAGTGCTAATGTCTTGGCCATATCGGTGTCCTTTGGGTGGTTCAATGGACGTCGATTTGCTGGTTCCCGCTGCTCGCAAGGTCGTTGGGTTCTGCAAATGACACTAAAGAGGCTATATGACACTTTGTGTCATTGGCAAGCAATAATCATCGCATTCTGCTTGGATTAATCGCTGCGCATGTCTATCCGTTTGAAACTATTGAGAAAAAAACTCGGCGTCACCCTGGAGGCATTGGCCGAAAAATCCGGGATGACCAAGAGTTACCTGTCCAAGGTCGAGCGCGGCTTGAACACCCCGTCGATTGCCGCCGCGCTGAAACTGGCCAAGGCGTTGAACGTCAAGGTCGAGGAACTGTTCAGCGAAGACAGCGTCAGCCTCGACAGCTACAGCCTGGTGCGCAGCCACGAGCGGCCCGAGACCGCGCCGGGTTATGCAGTACTGGCCCATCAGGTCAGCGAGCGCAGCCTGCTGCCGTTCATCATTTATCCGCCGGCAGAATTCAGCGACAAGACCTTCAAGGAGCATTTGGGGGAAGAGTTTCTGTTTGTGCATGAAGGCCGGGTGGAAGTGGACTTCATGACCGAACGGGTGCTGTTGGAGCGTGGCGATGCATTGCACTTCAACGCGCAAAAGCCCCATCGGATTCGCTCGGTGGGCGAGGTGCAGGCGCAGTTGCTGGTGGTGGTGCACAGCGCCGAGGAATGACGCCGAGCCTGTGTTGGAACTCGCTCAATGTAGGAGCTGGCTTGCCTGCGATAGCGGTGTGGTTGATACACCGCCATCGCAGGCAAGCCAGCTCCTACATTTGATCGCCTACGTTAACCCGATCAGTGTTCGACAGGCACCGCCAGGGCCGGGTTGCCGAGTGCATGGCCGCGTGCAGCAAAGAACCTGAGCTCCACTTCCATCCCCTCAAACAGTGCGGCAAACCGGCGTTTCTGCTGTTGGATAAACCCGTCGCTGCGGCCAAACACTGAGATCGCCAGGGTCTTGATCTTCGACCGGCGAATTGCCTCCACCAAGTGCCCATCCTGTTCGCTCAGGTGATGGCCGAACAGGCACAACGCACCTTCCTGTCCGAGCAATTGCTCATAGCAGAACGACAGGTAATCCGAGCTGCGAATGCTCTTGAGCTTTTCGCTGCTGGTGCCTTCGTTGATAAACAGCGGCACATCATCGAGGGTCTTGATCGTGTTGTTGATCGCAAAGCTGCTCAGCAACGTGCTGTCGGTGGAGGCCAGTTTGCGCGCCGAACCATCCAGGTTGCGTACCAGGTGCAGGCCGCCGTGCAGGTACAGAATGCGCGTCGCGGTGGTTGCGGTATCGCGCAAGTCAAAGCGTGATTCGGCGCCGCGAAACAGGTCGTCGATACCCGGCGTATGCAGGATCGACCAGTAATTGAGCAGGTCGTAATTGCTGGTGAACACCGTCTTGTAGCTCGCCAGTTCCTGATTGATGGTCACCAGGGTCGACGGCTGTACCAGGCGCCACGGGATATGCACGGCGTGGATGGTATTGATCAGCGCTTCCTTGATCGCGTAGTAGCGATTTCGCGGCGCGGCGGAGCTGACGGCCAGGGCCTTGTTGACGCGGCTGGTGGTTTTCAGGGCGCCCAGCACCTGCTCGAAGCTGCGGGTCTGCATCGCGTCAAACACGCTCAGTTCGGAAGCGCTCAAGGGCTTTTCTTCCACGGTGCGTGCGTTTTCAAACAGCGAGTCGTAGGCAAAGTCTTCCCATACTGTGCGACTGGCGCCGTTGCCGATCAGGATGGCGTCGAAGGCGATGCTGTTGCGCAGTGCGTTCCAGTCTTCAAGGGTGGCGTCGATATCCTGGAAATCCTTCATTGCGGCGGGTCTACTCAAAAACGGCTGGGCGGTGACTTTATCACGGGCGGGCGTTGATCTTGGTCAAGATGCCGCAGGCGGGTGAGGTTGATGCTGTAGGAATCAACGCATCCCCGAGGATTCATCATGAGCAGCACGTTCTTCATTCCCGCCGTCAACATCATGGGCATCGACTGCCTCGACGAAGCCATGAACGCGATCCGCAACTACGGTTTTCGCAAGGCCCTGATTGTCACCGACGCCGGCCTGGCCAAGGCGGGCGTGGCCAGGATGATTGCCGAGAAACTGGCAATGCAGGACATCGACTCAGTGATTTACGACGGCGCCAAGCCCAACCCCAATGTGGAGAACGTCGAGAACGGCCTGGCGTTGTTGCAGCAAAGTGCCTGCGATTTCGTGGTGTCGCTGGGCGGCGGTTCGCCCCATGACTGCGCCAAGGGCATTGCCCTGTGTGCCACCAATGGCGGGCATATCGGCGACTACGAAGGTGTCGACCAATCGAGCAAGCCACAGCTGCCCCTGGTGGCGATCAACACCACCGCCGGCACCGCCAGCGAAATGACCCGTTTCTGCATCATCACCGACGAAACCCGCCACGTGAAAATGGCCATCGTCGACCGCAACGTCACACCGTTGCTGTCGGTCAACGATCCTGCACTGATGGTCGCCATGCCCAAGGGCCTGACCGCCGCCACCGGCATGGACGCGCTGACCCACGCCATCGAAGCCTATGTGTCCACGGCCGCCAACCCGATCACCGACGCGTGCGCGATCAAGGCTATCGAGCTGATCAGCGCCAACCTGCGCCTGGCCGTGCGCGACGGCAGCGATATGGCGGCCCGGGAAAACATGGCCTACGCGCAGTTTCTCGCCGGCATGGCCTTCAACAACGCCTCCCTGGGGTTTGTCCACGCCATGGCCCACCAGTTGGGCGGCCTCTACGACTTGCCCCACGGCGTATGCAACGCGGTGCTGTTGCCCCACGTGCAAAGCTTCAACGCCAGTGTCAGCGCAGCGCGCCTGAGCGACGTCGGCCGCGCCCTTGGGGTGGATAACAAACACGCCAGCCCGGAAGAGGGCGCCCAGGCGGCCATCGCGGCGATCCGCTGCCTGTCCCAGGACGTCGATATCCCGGCCGGCCTGCGTGAGCTCGGCGCCAAGCTGCAGGATATCCCGCTGCTGGCCACCAACGCCCTCAAGGATGCGTGCGGCCTGACCAACCCTCGGCGGGCGGACCAGCGCCAGATTGAGGAGATTTTCCGTAGCGCGTTTTAATCCGCCCTGGAACGGGCGACGCACCACAGTGCGCCGCCCGCCAGAGCTACACATAGCGCGGCCAATGGCCACACTTGCTGACTGACCAGCAAGCTGGCCACACCCCCTATCAGCGCCGCCAGCAACTGGTGCAGAAAGCCACTTAGGGCCATGGCGTACGAGCCGCTTATCGGAGAGTGATCGTTGGCCAAGGACAGACTGATGGGGTAACTCATCGACTGCCCGAACACCGCCACGCAATACGGCAGCCACAGCAGCCAGGCCCAATCGCTGGCGAACCAGCCTGCGAGCAACATCACCGAGCTGCCGCCCATCACCAATGTCACACCCCATGTCATCATCGGCAGGCGCCCGCTGCGGGCAACCCAGCGATTGACCATCAGTGCGCCCGCCAGATAGGCCGCGCTGATCGGCCAACCCAGCAGCCCGTACTGCGCAGCAGTCCACTCGAAGCGACCCTGCAGAATCAGCGGAGCGCAGGTGTTGAACGCGATGATCACGCCATACCCCAATCCGCCCGCCAACGCCGCTCGGAGAAACGCCGGGTGTTGCAAAATCATGCGGTAGATACGCCACGCAGAAACCTGTCCATCGGCTTTCATCCGCGCCGGGAACGCCACCCCTTGCAGTACGCCAATCAGCCCGATTGCCGCCAACGCCAGGCCATAGAAGATCGCCTCCCAACCAAACGCCACCTGCAATACCGAGCCAATGAACTGGCCGATGCCCAGGGCGATCACGAAGGTCATGCCCAGCCACGACAGCCCCTTGGCCAACAATGCACCGCTGAAACTGTCGCGCACCAACACCCGAGCCATCACCGAAACGCCACCGGCGCCCAGGCCCTGGGCAAACCGTAGCGACAGAAACGTCTCGATGTTGTGAGCCAAGGGGATGGCCGCACTGGCCACTGCATACAGGGCCAATGCCGCCAGCAATACCGGCTTCCTGCCCAGGCGCTCACCCAGGCTGCCCCATAGCAGCATGGGCAACGCCATGCCTACCAGATACACCGCCAAGGCGAGCGAAGCTTGAGCCTCCAGGGCCTGCAGCGCTTGGGAAATGGCCGGGACTGCGGGAAGGTAAATGCTGATGCCAACCTGGGACAGGAAGGCGGTGCAGCAGGCAATGGCGAGGGTTGTGGTGCTCTTCAAGGGGGCGAGTTCCTTTCTGAACGCTAAATTTCAGGCGCAAAGCTACAAGCTGTTAGTGTATTTGTCTTTAGCTTGAAACTTGCCACTGAGGCCTCCCTGATGAGAGTTCTGCTATTCGGCGCCACCGGCATGGTCGGCCAGGGCGTGTTGCGTGAGTGTCTGCTGGCCGCTGATGTGCAGGAAGTGGTGGCGGTGGGGCGCACGGCGTTGACCCAGGCGCATGGCAAGCTGCACCAGGTGTTGCATGCCGATATGTTCGACTTCCAGCCCCTGGAGCATTTGCTGCAGGGCTTTGATGCCTGTCTGTTTTGCCTGGGGGTGTCGTCGGTGGGCGTGGATGAAGCCACCTACACCCGGCAGACCTACGACCTGACCCTGGTCGCCGCCAGTACCCTGGCGCGGCTCAATCCGCAGATGACGTTTGTGTACGTGTCCGGTGCCGGCACCGACAGTTCCGAGCAGGGCAAGGTGATGTGGGCGCGGGTCAAGGGCAAGACCGAGAACGCCTTGCTGCGCCTGCCATTCAAGGCGGTGTATCTATTCCGGCCGGGGATCATTCAGCCGCTGCATGGCGTGCGTTCGAAAACCGCGCTCTACCAGACGATCTACAACCTGATCGGGCCGCTGCTGTCCCTGGTCCGGCGCATGCGACCAGCCTGGGTGGTGAGTACCGAGACCGTGGGCCGGGCGATGCTCGCGGTGGTCCGGCATGGCGCTCCGCAAGCGGTGATTGAGCCTGCGCAGATCCATCGCCTGGCTGCCGAGCGTTTGTAATGCTCTCGAAAAGCCTGATCCGTCGCCTGGCGCCTGATGCCGTTGATCATGGTGTGTTATCTGTTTGCCTTTTTTGATCGCATCAATATCAGCTTCGCCAAGTTCCAGTTGCAGGCTGACCTGGGTTTGAGCAACACCGCCTACGGTTTGGGCGCAGGGCTGTTTGTGATCGGATATGTGATCTTCGAAGTCCCGAGCAACATGATGTTGTACAAGGTCGGCGCCCGGCGTTGGATTGCCCGGATCATGGTGTCCTGGGGGCTGGCGACGGCCGCGATGGTGTTTGTGACGGCCGAGTGGCAGTTCTATGCATTGCGCTGATCAATACGTTGGGCCAACTCGGTGGCATCGTCAGCCCGGTAATGGTCGGGCGCATCAAGGACATCACGGGCAGCACGACCCCGGCGCTGTATGTGATTGGCGTGTGTGCATTGATTGCGGCGGCGCTGCTGCTATGGGGCTTGCCGCATAAGTTGCGCACCTCCGACAAGCGCTGACGACTCAGCTCACGCCAGCCAATGCCTTGGCCGGCGCGCTGCTGAACTGAATCAACACCACCCCGCCAATCAACATCAGCACCCCAAGCAAGCGGGGGGCGGTCAGTTGCCGCTCCACCAGACCAAACAGGCCGAAGTGGTCGAGCAACAATGACGCGAGGATTTGCCCGGCCATGGCCAGGGCGATAAACCCCGAGGCCCCGAGCTTGGGCAGCAAGACCAGGGCCAGGGAGATAAAGCACACGCCGAATGCGCCGCCGGTCCACATCCATAGCGGCGCCTTAGTGATAAAGCCGAGGCTTGGCAGCGGCAGCCGTAACGCCAGGATCACCGGCAATAACACCAGAATACTCACCAGCAGCGAGGCCAGGGTCGCCCACAACGGATGCCCGAGGCCGCGCCCGAGGTTGGCGTTGATTGCGCTTTGAAACGGCACCACCGCCCCGGCAATCACCGCCAGCAGTAACAAGCCCAGCCAATGCAAAGTGGTCATGATCAATCTCCAAAAGGTTTTACTGGACTCTACGGTATTCGTCGCGCAGATTTAAATTCCAAGTTCTTATGCTAAACATGCATGCCATGAATGATCTGCGCCGTGTTGACCTTAACCTACTGGTGATCCTCGACGCGTTGCTCAGCGAGCAGCACGTCACCCGCGCTGCCGAGCGCCTGCACCTGAGCCAGCCGGCGGTCAGCCATGCGCTGGGGCGCTTGCGTGATCTGCTAGGCGACCCGTTGCTGGTGCGCCAAGGCGGCGGCCTGGTCGCCACCGCTCGCGCGCTGGAACTGGCGGCGCCGCTGGCTGATGCCTTGGTCCAGGTCCAGTCGTTGCTGGCGCCGAACCGTTTTGATCCGGCGTCGGCCAGGCGCACCTTTCGCCTGGCCATGTCCGATTACGGCGCGGCTCTCTTGTTGCCTGGGCTGGTGCGGGCGCTGCGCGAGCAGGCGCCGGGGATTGATCTGGCCATCACCCACGCCAGTCGCGAAGGCATGCAGGAAGGGGTGCTCAGTGGGGAGATCGACCTGGCCGCCGGCGTGTTTCCCGACCTGCCGGCCGAGTTGCGCAGCACGCCGTTATTCGAAGAGCACTACGCCTGCCTGGTGGACCGCGACAGCTTGCCCGCCGACGGTGGGCTCGACCTGCCGACCTACCTGGCACGGCCCCATGTGCTACTGGAAATGCGCGGCAGCGGCACCCCGGAAATCGAGCGGGCGCTGACCGCGATCCGCGAGCGACGGCACGTGGCGATCAGCCTGCCGCATTGGGGCATCGCGCCGCAGTTGATCCAGGGCACTGACCTGATCCTTACCGTGTCCTCCCAAGGGCTGCTGAACATCGACTCGCGGCACTTGCTGGTGGTGCCGCCGCCGTTTCATATCCCATCCTTCGGTTTTGTACTGGCCTGGCATAAACGCCGCGCGGGGGATGGCGCCTTGCAGTGGCTGATCACCCAAGTGCAAGACGTGTTGGCCAAACGTGCGGCCTAGCATTGCAGTGCCCGGTGGATTGTGCACAATCGACGCGCCCCCTCTTTTCTGAGCGTGTTACCCATGACTTCATCATTGCTGTTTGCCGTCATCGCCTCGGGCTTTATCTATGGCATCACGCCGGGCCCCGGGGTGCTGGCGGTATTTGGCATTGGTGCGGCACGCGGCCGTCGGGCCGGCGCGGGTTTTCTGTGTGGGCACCTGCTGGGCGATGTGCTGTGGTGCAGCACCGCGTTGGTGGCGATTGTCGGCGCCCGGGAGATCGGTAGCAGCGCGTTTGATGTGCTGGGTGTGCTCAGTGCCCTTTACCTGTTCTGGCTCGGCATCCGTGCTATTCGCACCCGCAACCGCAGCGGGGACGCGCCTCAGGGGGCGGCGCGCCAACCGTTCTGGCACGGCATTCTGTTTGGCCTGACCAACCCCAAGGCCTATCCGGTGGCCGTGGCCACGTTCACCGCACTCCTGTCGAGCCGGGCCGAGCTGCTGACCTGGAGCATGCTGCCGTGGTTGATTGTCCTGAGCTTTGTAGGCGGCCTGCTGGCTTACGGGATCCTCATCGGCGTCGTGGGCGCGCGGCAGGTGCGTACGGTGTATCAGCGTCATGAAGTGTTGATCACCAAGCTGTGCGGGGTGATGTTTATCGGCTTCGCGATCAATGCCCTGGCCCATGCGTTGCCGGGCTTGCTGGGCAGTAAAACGTCCTGAGTACCGACGACCGTTCGTCGCACCAGCAAGTTTTTTCTAAACCTTTGCCGCCCTGAAAATTCAGATTCAGGGCGGGGCTCGTTCCCCGGCATGTATTTATTACCTGGAGGAACCCATCATGAGCCGCATGGCTATCCGGTTACGCACCGCCACTTTCGCGATGCTGCTGGGCCTCGGCGCCAGCAATGCTTTTGCCCAAGGCCCCGCCGAATTTATCGAGCAAGCCTCGGCCAAGGGCATGGCCGATATCGAAACCAGCCGCATGGCCCACGCCAAGACCTCGTCTCAGGAAATCAAGGACTACACCATCGAGGTCATCAACGAACGCACCCTGGCCAATCAACATTTGGCGGCCATTGCGAAAAAACTCGACTTGCCGGTGGCGCCTCGCGACCAGATCGTCGACAAGGCTGAAACCCTGATGCCTGAGCTGACCGATGGCGACTCCTTTGACGCCGCCTACACGGCTCAGCAGGTCAAGGCCAACGAAGATGCAATCGCGTTGTTCAAGCAGGAAAGCGCTGCTTCGGATATCCCTGAGATAAAGGCATTGGTCGACGAAACCCTGCCCAAGCTGGAAACCCGCCTGGAAAAAGCCCGGGCGCTGGCTTCGTCCTACAGCAAGAGCCGCAACAGCGACGGTTGATCGCGGGCTTTGCCAGGAAACGGCGGTTGGAGCTGATCCAACCGCCGTTTTTTTACGCCTGGTTCAGGTCGGTCTTGCCTGGGTCCGCCGCCGTGCCGTCGCCGCCGAGGTTGACGGTATGGCGCTCGCCCAAGGTACGGTATTCGCTGCGCAGTTTTTCCAGGGCTTTGAAGTCCAGGCCATCGAGGCTTCATGGCGATGCTCCAGGTAAGTGCTGATGAAAGTACTGACCGTGGCGGCACGCTGAAATTTCTTTTTACAATTGTTGACCTACATGAATTCGGTCGGGCCGTGCAACCGTTGGGCAGGTGCGGGGTGCAGGCATCGAACCCTGCTTGTGCAGGCTGGTCACTGTTTCATCACCCCGTTGAATGGAAGCGCGATCATGAGCCTCTCTCGTACTCTCTGCCTGGCCTGCTGCCTGGTGCTGTTGCAAGGCTGTTTCGACAGCTCTGACAATGAAACCCAGGACAACACCGGCGGCAGCAAATCCTCGGTGCAAATGAAGGATTCCAAGGCTGATCAGCCCTAGCGCTACGTGGCTGTCAGAACAATGACCTTGTGACCCCGCCATCCTCGAGGGTCAGCAAGTACTGCTTGGCTTCAAGCCCGCCGGCAAACCCGGTGAGGCCGCCCGCAGCACCAATCACTCGATGGCAGGGCGCGACGATCGAAATAGGATTGCGCCCGTTCGCCGCCCCCACCGCGCGTACAGCCTTGGGGTTGCCGATCTGTTGGGCGATCTGGCTGTAGCTGCGGGTTTCACCGAAGGGAATAGTCAGCAGCGCACCCCAGACTTTTTTCTGGAACTCGGTGCCGTCAAAGTCCAGTTCCAGCTCGAAGCACTCGCGGGTGCCGGCAAAATACTCGTTCAACTGCCGCTCGGCCTCCAGCAGCACCGCGCTGTGGTTGACTTCCACCAGCTCGCCCAGGCGCACACGGTTGGCGCGCTCGGCCTCCCACAAGATGGCGGCGAGCTTGCCGTTGCGGGCAACCAGGGTCAGTTGGCCGACGGGGGAGGGCATGAGTTTGTATTCACGCGGCATGAGCGGGCTCCTTGTTGAGTGGATCGTTTATCGCCTGCACTTTAGCGCTCGTCGCGGGTAGTTGAACTACGTTTCTTGCGCTCAAATTCGGCGATGTTATCGCTCCTGTTGCAGCACCTTCAGCGCTGCCGATGCCAGGAACCCCGAACGGCTTTTTTCTTCCGGGTGGTGCAGCACGTACTCATCAATGCGGTTGAGCAAGTAGCCAGGCAGCGTGATGTTGAGTTTTTGCGCCTTGCCCAGGTACTTGGTCACATCAATATCCACCACCGCCCAGGTACAGCCGGCGTACAGGGGGTTGGCTGCGTGCAGCGTGACCTTTTGTGCGCTGGGAATGGGCGCGCCCTCTTCGGCCAGCAGCTCAAAATGGCCTTCTATGGCTTCCCGTGCCATGGCCATGGCGTCGTCCAGGTCATCACCGGCAGAGAAGCAGCCAGGGATGTCGGGGACTTCTACGCCCCAGGCGTGGTCATCGTCGCCGGTTGAAATTGCAATCGGATACAGCATGTTCTTGTCCTCCAGGTACGCTTCAAGCGAGCAGAGCTTGTTTCAAGATGCTCTTGGCGGTCTTGTCCAACAGATGCTTCTTGGGGTGGGGAATGGTCACCAGCCCAGGCTTGGCAGGGTGTTTAAAATGATGATGGCTGCCCCTGACGCGCACCAGGTACCAGCCATCAGCCACGATATGGCCTATCAAATATCGGCTATCCACATCACCTCCTTGTGGTGTGTTGGTGGTGACTATAACTACTAAATAAAAATTTTCAACACTCTACCCACCAACAAAAGAGGGCAGGCGGTGCAAGAAGTTTATGGGGGCGGGGCGAGGCTGCTGGACGAAGGTATTGCGGGGTTTTACTGATAAATCCCAGGCACAAAAAAACCGGCTTCAGGAGCCGGTTTTTTATTCATCCTCCATCAAGGACAAGCTGATGGGGGAGGACAATCTGAGTGGAGCGGGTAGAGGGAATCGAACCCTCAACTAAAGCTTGGGAAGCTTTCGTTTTGCCACTAAACTATACCCGCTCAGAGCGGCTGACTTTGTACCAGAAGTGCGCGGCGATTTGAAGTTTTTCTTTGAAAAATGTGCAAGTTGCGAGCGTCAGCGGATGCTTTGAGCCCACCCCAGGCAGAAACGCTGCACCGTCCCTGCCCAGGGCCTTGCTTTCAAATCGCAAACGCATGCAGGGCCTGGCCCTGGTGATGCCGCAGTCGACTCACCGACTGTTCCGGTTTCAAAAAGCCCATCAATGCCTGCCGACTGTCATTGCACGCGGCCTTGTGCTCCATGTCCAGAAAGTGCCCGGTGGCCTGGATGGTGCCGAAGCTGCTGTTCGCTACATGTTGCCCAAACAGCCGGGCATCCTCGGCACTGGTGTATTCGTCCCACTCGCCATTCAAGAACAGAACCGGAATGTCGATCTGCCGTGCGGCCTTGAGGTAGCACTGGCGGTCGCTATTGAGCACCTGGCTGATGTGGTAGTGCATCTGCCCGTACTCGTGCTCGGCCAGGGTGCTGACGTGTCGATAGTTGAAGCGCTTGAACAGTGGCGGCAGGTGTTTGCCGATGGTGCTGTTGACCAGGTTGCCGACGCTGTGGCGGTCGAGGGTGCCGAGGTAGTCGACGCCACGTTCCAGGTAGTCGCGCATCGGTGCGTTGATCACTGGGGAGAAGGAGCTGATCACGGCTTTCTCCACGCGCCGGGGACGCTGGGACAGGGCGACGAGCGTGGCGACACCGCCCCAGGAAAACGACAGCACATGCTCGGCGGCGAAGTGTTCGATGAGTTCCAGAAGGATCTGGCCCTCAATGTCCTTCGTCAGCATTTGCTCATGGCGGTTGTGGGCTTTGGAACGACCGGCGTAGGGCTGATCGTACAAAACCACATTGAATTGCGGATGCAGGCTTTTCACGGTCTGGGCGAACGACGCGGTGGTGGCCATGGAGCCGTTGACCAGGATGATGGTCTTTTGAGCAGCCTCCGCGCGATAGAACTCCGTGTAAACCCGATACTGACCCTGTATATCCAGCACAGCGATTTCTGGCCTCATGTCGTAAGACTCCTGGCAAGCGGGTGATGCGCGCAGATCACTCTGCACGAGCTTTGTGACAGGTAGGCATACGCCTGGAAGGGAGGCCCATGTCGGTCCGATGAGGCTGGCCGACGGGTGTTGTTATGGCGGGCAACTTGCTTGGGCCCCTACGTCAAGCGGTACGGGCCGGCAATGTGTTTCTTGGAGGTCGGGTGACTCGCCAGTCAGATTGCGGCTGGCGGTTTGATTTAAGCAGGAGGCGGGCCAGGTCGCACGTTTGACCCTGGGCTTTTGCCGATCACCGGCTGAACGGTCATATCTGGCGGATTTCAGCTTCTGTCAGCGGCCGATATTGGCCGGGGGCGAGTTGTTCATCCAGCACCAGCGGGCCCATGCGTTCGCGATGCAGGCGCGTCACCTTGTTGTCGAAGTGCCCGAACATGCGCTTGACCTGGTGATAACGCCCTTCAATGATGCTCAGGCGCGCGCTTTTGGGGCTCAACACTTGCAGGTCGGCCGGTTGGGTGGTCAGGTCTTCGAAGGCGAAGTACAGGCCGGCACTGAACGTTGCGGCGTACTGCGGGCCAATCGCCTGTTCGGTCTCCACGTAGTAGACCTTGGGCAGCTTGGTCCTGGGCTGGGTCAGGCGCCGGGACCACTGGCCATCATTGGTGATCAGCAGCAGGCCGGTGGTGTTGAAGTCCAGGCGGCCGGCGATATGCAGGTCGCCCTTGTCCGGCTCATCCAGCAGGTCGAGGACGGTGGGGTGTTGGGGGTCGACGGTGGCACTGACGCAGCCTGGCGGCTTGTGCAGCATGAAGTAGCGCGCGGGTTTCCCCACCTGCAGGATCTCGCCATCACATTCCACGCGGCTGAACTCGCGCACTTCATGGTGGGGGTCGGCAACCGGCAGCCCATCGACTTGAATCCGTCGCTCCGCCAGCAGTAAGCGCACTTGCTGGCGATTGAAGCGGGGCAGGTTACTGAGGAATCGGTCGATACGCATTACCGGGGCTCGGCTGCGCGCAGTTGTGCGTCGACCTGGGCACAGCGCGGGCACAGGCAGGCCTTGTTGCGCAGCTCCATCGGCAGGGCTTCGAGCACCTTGGGATCGATGGTGACGCTGTAGCACCAGCAGGCACGGTCAGCGGTGCGCGGGTCGGCCAGGGTGCAATCGTTGCGAGCGCCGCAGGCCGGGCAAAGTGTGGGAGTGTTCATCGGTCGGTTCAGGTGTCATGGCGTCGAGGTTCCGGCGAAACCGGTGTATTTGGCACGATACAGACCTGGGCGGTTTATTGCGCCATAGATGTATCAATCTATGTCCAAGTCGCACCAGATTTGCTTTTTGCGGTCTGATCTCTTGTCATTCAGTGAAAGCTGTCTGTCGCCCCCCAGCGTCGCTGGTGTGTGCTCTTCCGCGGTCCAGGAGGCCGCCATGTATCGTCGATTGCTCATCATAGCTGTGCTCGGTTTGACCCTTTCTGCTTGCGTGCCCTATTACGATGGAGGCTCCAGCTACTATCGATCCGAAGTCTATACCGCACCCGCGCCGGTCTATTACTACGGCGGCGGTCCGTCATACCAGTACCGGCGCGGTTATTACGCACCGCCACCACGCTATTACCCGGCGCCGCGTTATTACCAGCCGGCGCCCCGTTACTATCAGGCCGGGCCAAGGGCGGGCTACCGTCCCTATCCCAGTCAGGGATGGGGGGATCATCGGGGCTACAACGGCCATGGTCGCGGCGATGGACGTGGCGGTGATCATGGCCGGGGACGTGGCGGGCATCGGTAGTCAGACTTTTCTTTGAAACGGCGCGAAATGCGCCGTTTTTTTGTGGGCGACCATCTGTCTGGGCTGTCATATTTAACAGCTATCTTAAGTGCTCTTCTAGGACTTTACTGGGTGGCAAGACCTCAGTAGCTCAACGGAATGACACATGATCAGCCGGGCACTTATTCTTTTTTTACTCGGTTTTTTTTCCTTCGCTCACGCCAGCGCAGAATTCAGTTGCCCCTATCCCTCGTCGATCAAGCGCAAGGCGGGCCATTTCCAAAGTGACAATGGCCACTGGAGGAGCCCTGCAGGCGGGGCCGACAGTTTTTTGGAAAGATTTGTCGGGGCGGTTTTTATTCCGGCCAATGACCAGGAGCGCAAACAAGGCTACTTGGAGTATTGCAGCTACAAGGCGGCCAACAACCAGTGGGTCAACCTCAGGTTCCAGGCGCCCGAGCCCCTGTCCGGCATGTCGCTGACCGACTCCACCCATTGGATGCCGGCCCGCGGGCCGTTTGACCAGGAAATTTTTGTGTGCACGGACAGCCAGCCCGACAACTGTTCGTTCACCCTCGATCGCCCAAAATACTAGCCCGCCGCTTGACTTGCGTCTGTCATAAATCAGACAGGTCTGCCAGGGGATGGCGGCCTTCCCAGGCCTTGTGAAAGTGCGCCTCGACCACCGCCTCGGGAATGCGCTTGATATCTGGCCAGTGCCAGTGTGGCTGCTGATCCTTGTCGATCAGGCGAGCGCGTACCCCTTCGCTGAACTCCGGATGCCGACAGCAGTTGAGGCTCAAGGTGTATTCCATCTGGAACACCTGCGACAGAGAAAGGTGCCGCGCCCGTCGGATCTGCTCCCAGACCAGGTGTGCGGTCAGCGGGCAGCCCTCGCTCAAGGTCTTGCCGGCCCGGCTGAACAGCGGGTCGGCATGCTCGCGCAGTTGGCTCAAGGCGCGCCAGGCGCAGTGCACATCACCCACATCCAACCATGCGTCGATCTGCTGGCGGCGCGGCAGCCACTGTGGTTCGGGCTGCTGGCTGGCGGCCTCCTGGGCCAGGGCCTTGAACAGGCTGTTGAGCTGCATCGCCGTCTGTTCCTGCCAGTTCAGCTGTAACAGGCCCTCAAGCATTTCGTCCTGTTGCTCATCCAGCAGGAAGCGGTCGGCCAGGCCCAGGTCCAGGGCGTCGCGCCCGTTCATATGGGCGCCGGTGAGGCCCAGGAACAGGCCGAGCTTGCCGGGCAGGCGCGAGAGGAACCAACTGGCGCCGACGTCCGGGTACAGGCCGATGCTGATTTCCGGCATGGCCAGCCGGCTGCTCGGGGTGACGATGCGGATGGCGGCGCTTTGCAGCAAGCCCATGCCACCGCCCAGAACATAGCCATGGCCCCAGCAAATCAGGGGCTTGGGGTAGGTGTGCAGGTGGTAGTCCAGACGATATTCGGCAGCAAAAAACTGCGCGGCCAGGGCGGGTACTTCGCCCGGGTGCTCGCGGCAGGCCTGGGCCAGGCTGCGCACTTCACCGCCGGCGCAAAACGCCTTGGCGCCGTTGCCGCGCAGCAGCACGCAGACGATTTGCGGGTCTTTGGCCCAACTCGCCAGGCGCTCGCCCAGGGCCAGGATCATCGGCAGGGAGAGGGCATTGAGAGACTTTTCTGCGTCCAGGCTGGCGATGCCGATACGGGCGCCGTCTGTGCCAGTGAGCTCTTCGAAGTGCAGATTCATCATGACCTCAATCGGTAAATTGAACGTTGAGTATGATCCCTTCGTGGGAAAGTGCCGGTTGCGCGTCAGATCAATTGACAAGTGGGGTGGGCTTTCCTAGGGTTCGCCCATTCTTTTTACATGATGCTTTTCTGATGACTGTCGACGACCGTATCAAACTTGAACCGAGCTGGAAACACGCCCTGCGTGAGGAATTCGAGCAGCCGTACATGAGCCAATTGCGCGAGTTCCTGCGCCAGGAGCATGCGGCGGGCAAGGAAATCTACCCGCCGGGCCCGTTGATCTTCAACGCGCTCAACTCCACGCCGCTGGACAAGGTCAAGGTGGTGATCCTCGGCCAGGACCCGTATCACGGCCCGGGCCAGGCCCACGGCCTGTGCTTCTCGGTGCAACCGGGCGTGCCGGCGCCGCCGTCCCTGGTCAATATCTACAAAGAGCTCAAGCGCGACCTCAATATCGACATCCCCAGCCACGGCTGCCTGCAAAGCTGGGCCGACCAGGGTGTGTTGATGCTCAATACCACCATGACCGTGGAGCGCGCCAATGCCAACGCCCATGCGGGCAAGGGCTGGCAGTTCTTCACCGACCGGGTGATCGAGATTGTCAGCGAGCATCAGCCGCACCTGGTGTTCCTGCTGTGGGGCGCCCATGCCCAGGGCAAGCAAAAGCTGATCGACGCGACCAAGCATCTGGTGCTGACCTCGGTGCATCCGTCGCCGTTGTCGGCGTATCGCGGGTTTTTGGGCTGCGGGCATTTCAGCCGGACGAATAAGTTTCTTGAGCAGAATGGCGAGACGCCGATCGAGTGGCGGTTGCCGCCGCTCTGAAGGTCAGCACAAGGTAGAAGTTGCCTGCGATGACTGACAGTCTGCCGATATCTCTGTTGGCAGACACACCGCAATCGCAGGCAAGCCAGCGCCTATATTTAAATGGTGTCCGGCTGGCGGTTCCAATGGCGGAATAACGGCTCCGCCAGGAACAGCACAAACAACAGCCGCATCACCTGCATCGCCGTTACCAACGGCACCGACAGTTGCAGGGTCTCTGCCGTCAAACTCATCTCGGCAATCCCACCGGGCATCATCCCCAGCGTCAGCGAGCGCAGATCCAACTGCGTCAATGCACTCAAACCCACCGCCGCAAAGGTCGCGATCAGCATGCTCAGCAGTGTGCCAACCACCGTGCGGCCCATGAACGACGGTGCCCGTCGGAAGAACTGCCGGTTGAAGTGGCAACCCAGGCCACTGCCGATCAACCATTGGCCGATCTGGCTGCCACCCTCTGGCAGGCCGATGTGCAAATCCCAGGTGATACTGGCGACGGCACTGACCAGTAACGGCCCGAACAACCAGGGGTTGGGTTGGCGCAAGCGTTGCCAGCCCCAGGCCACCAGCGCGCCAATGGGAAACAGCAGGGCCAGCCAGACCCAATCCACAGGCGCCGGGTGAAACTGTGGTGCGCCGCCGCCCAGTAAATACTTGAAGATTGCCGGCACACACAGCACCACCAGCAACACCCGTAGACTCTGGCCAGCTGCCACGCGACTGAGCACCGCGCCATTGCGTGCGCCCAGGTTGACCATCTCCCCGGAACCGCCCGGCATGCTTGAGAAAAACGCAGTGGCGCGATCTTCACCGCTGCGGCGCATCAACCACACGCCGACAATGCTCGACAGGCTGGTGACCAGCGCGCCGAAGAAGATCAGGCCAAAGTGGCTCATCACCTGTTCGATCACCACCGGGGTGAAGTGCAGGCCGATACCAATGCCCACCACCCACTGCCCGCATTTGCGCCCGCCGGGAATCTCGCCCAACTGCCAGGGCGTCAGGCAGCGCACCAGGATGATCGCCAGCAACGAGCCGACCATATACGGCAAAGGCCAGCCGACCAGGCTGGCCAGGTAACCGCCGGCCAGGCCGACCAGCGGTGTTCCCCACCATTGTCTAAGGGTGACCTCAGACATCGGCTACGGCACGACGCTGCAACGCGCGCTTGCGCCAGATACGCAGCAATGGCACGAGCAGCATGATGGCGGTCAGTACCCAGACGCCCAAAGTGATCGGGCTCGACCACAGAATTTCCAGGGTGCCATTGGAAATCGACAATGCACGCCGCAGGTTCTGCTCCATCAGGCCGCCGAGGATAAAGCCCAGCAGCAGCGGCGACAGTGGGAAGTCCAGCTTGCGCAGGATGTAGCCGAAGATGCCGATGGCGATCATCAGGAACAGATCGAAGGTGGTGGCGTGTACGGCATAGACGCCAATCGCGGTGATGATTGCGATCACCGGCACCAGTGCCCAGTTCGGCACGGCAAGGATGCGGGTGAAGATGCGGATCATCGGGATGTTGAGGACCACCAGCATGATGTTGGCGACAAACAACGAAGCGATCAGGCCCCAGACGATGTCTGGTTGCTGTTGGAACAGCAGCGGGCCTGGCGTGATGTTGTACAGCGACAGGGCGCCGATCATCACCGCCGTGGTGCCCGAGCCCGGAACGCCGAGGGTCAGCATTGGCACCATGGCACCGCAGACTGAAGCGCCGATGGCGGTTTCCGGGGCGGCCAGGCCGCGCATGTCGCCTTGGCCGAACTTGCCGCTGGCGCCCGCGATACGTTTTTCGGTCATGTAGGCCACGGCCGAGGCCATGGTCGCGCCAGCACCTGGCAATACGCCGATGATGAAGCCCGATACACCGCAGCGCAGGTTCACGGTCAACACCGACAAGGCTTCCTTGACGTTGAACATCATGCGCCCGGTGGCCTTCACCGCTTCCTGGCCACGGTGGGTTTTTTCCAGGAGCAGGAGGATCTCACTGATGGAGAACAGACCCAGGACCAGGACCACGAACTGGATACCATCGGTCAGATGGATGTTGTCACCGGTAAATCGGTAGACACCGCTATTGGCATCAATGCCGACGCAGGCAAGGAACAGGCCGATCAACGCCGAGACAAAGGTCTTCAGTGGCTTGTCACCGGCCATGCCGCCCAGGCAGACAATCGCAAACACCATCAGTACGAAGTATTCCGCAGGTCCGAAGGCAATCGCCCATTTGGCCAGCAGCGGGGCGAACAGCACCATGCCGCAGGTGGCGATAAACGCACCGATGAACGAGCTCCAGGCTGAGAGCGACAGCGCCACCCCAGCCATGCCTTTGCGGGCCATTGGGTAGCCGTCGAGGGTGGTCATCACGGTGGAGGCTTCGCCCGGGATGTTCAGCAGGATCGAGCTGATCCGGCCGCCGTATTCGCAGCCCAGGTACACGGCTGCCAACAGGATCAGTGCCGATTCGGGCGGCAGGCCCAAGGCAAATGCAATGGGGATCAATAACGCCACGCCGTTGATCGGGCCCAGGCCCGGCAACAGGCCGACGATGGTGCCGATCAGGGTGCCACACAGCGCGGTCACCAGGTTATAGGGGCTCAGCGCGACGCCGAAACCCTGGCCCAAATAGCCAAAAGTATCCATATCAGTTCTCCAGAACGTCGAGCAGACCGAGGGGCAGCGGTACGTCCATGGCTTTATCGAACAGCAGATAAAGACCGACGCTCATCAAGGTGATGATCACCACGCCGGGCAACCAGCGCCCTCCATACAGCCGTGCCATCGGAATACCAATCAGCATGCTGCTGAGAATGAAACCCAGAGATTCGAAAGTGCCGGCAAACACCAGCAGCAAGCTCACGCAGATCCCGATCTTAATCAGGGTCGGGCGGTCCAGCGGCGGTTCATCGTCAGTGTGTTGGGTCGGTTGCGGACGAATCAGCATGTAGGTCAGAGCCAGGCCCATCAGCCCGAGCAACAGCAGTGGGAAGGCCCGAGGCCCTACTGGCTCGTAGGAAAAGGCCGCCTGATAGGGCCAGGCCATAAGCGCCAGGCCGATACACACCAGTAACAGCACTGCGGCGAAAATGCGTTGTAAGAGCATGTAGAACTCCTGGGCCACGCCCCCGATTCAAAGGGGCGTGGCCGCGCGACAGGGGGGCGATTACTGGATCAGGCCGAACTCTTTGGCCAGCACTTTGTAGTCAGCCACCTGTTTCTTCACGTAGGTGTCCAGTTCCGGTCCGGTCAGGGCGAACGGGAACAGCTCGCGCTGGTCACGCAGCTTGGAGAACTCTTCGGAGGCCAGCAGCTTGTCGAACGCAGCCTTCCACCAGGCGTAGTCTTCATCGCTGACTTTTGGCCCGAGGTAGAAGCCCCGTACCACTGGCCAGACGATGTCGTAGCCTTGCTCTTTGGCAGTCGGAATATTCTTCATTTCCGGCTCGTCCAGGCGCTCTTCGGAGAACACCGCCAGCAGACGCATATCGCCGCTGAGGATGTGTGGCATGGAGTCGGAGATATCGGTACTGCCTACCTGGATGTGACCACCGAGCAGGGCAGTGGCGATTTCACCGCCGCCTTCGAGGGCCACGTAACGCAGGTCACGCGGGTTGATCCCGGCAGCCTTGGCGATCAGTGCGGTCTGCATCCAGTCCTGGCTGCCGACTGTGCCGCCGGAACCAATTACCACTTTGCTCGGATCTTTCTTCAGGGCCTGTACCAGATCATCGAGGCTCTTGTAGGGCGAATCGGCTTTCACCGCAATCGCGCCATAGCTGGTGCCGACGGCGGCCAGCCATTTCACTGCGCTTTCATCAAATCGACCGAATTTGCCCTGGGCCAGGTTCAGCAGCGAACCGCTGGACCAGGCCACCAGCGTGCCGGCATCGGCGGGGCGCTGGGCGACGACGGCGTTGTAGGCCACCGCGCCCACGCCGCCGGGCATGTAGGTCACGCGCATCGGCTTGCTCAGTAGCTTTTCGTTGACCAGTGCGCTTTGCACCAGCTTGCAGGTCAGGTCAAAACCACCGCCGGGGGAGGCCGGTGCGATGCATTCCGGGCGCTTGGGTTCTTCGGCTGCCAGCAGTTGGCCGGCAAACAGCATGCAGCCGGCGGCCAGGGCAAATTTACGCAGGGATGAGGACATGGGGAACTCCGTCATTGTTGTTATTGGGGATATGACTTGCAGGGTTACCACAGCGCGACGCTGTAACTGACCAGCACGCGCACTTCGTCTGCGTCCCGTGCCGAATAGTTGGAGCGGTAAGTGGCGTTACGCAGGCGTACGGCCACATCCTTGAGGGTGCCGCTTTGCACCACGTATTTGATCTCGGTGTTGCGTTCCCACTCTTTGCCGGTGTCGCCGTTCTTGAGTTGGATATTGTCACCGGACAGGTAGCGGCTCATGAAGCTCAGGCCGGGAATCCCCAGCTTGGCGAAGTCGTAGTCGTAGCGAGCCTGCCAGGAGCGTTCTTCGGCACCGGCAAAGTCGTTGATCTGCACAAAGTTGACCAGGTACGGGTCGCTGCCATCCACATATGGGAACGCGCTATCGCCGGACATGTGCTGGTAGCCGGCGCTCAGTTTATGGCCGTTGAGGGCGTAGCTGAAAAGGCCGTTGAGGGATTTGTTATCAATGCTGCCGCCCCGCGCGCTGCCGGTGTCATCACTGATGGCCAGGCGCAGGTCGGTACCGAAAGTGCCGGGGCCCATCGGAGTGGAGGCGACGACACCGAGGAAGTGCTGGCGGTACACGTCGTCCAGTTGGGCGAAGTGATAGCTGCCGGTGACCTTCTCGGCAAACTTGTAGTCCACGCCACCAAAGTTGAAGTGCTTGCCGGTGGCTCCGCCGACGAAGCGGCCGTTCTTGTTGTTGAGGGCGATGTCCTCGTAGTTGCTGTCGTCGCGGTCCTTGGCCTTGTCCAGACGGCCGCCGGTGAACGTCAGGTGCTTGAACTCCTTGGAGGTCAGCAGGCCGCCGTTGAACGTCTGCGGCAGGATGCGTCCGTCGTTGGCCTTGAGGATTGGCAACTCAGGAATCAGCGAGCCGATTTTCAGCTCGGTAGCCGAGATTTTCACTTTGCCGGTCAGCCCCAGTTTCGAGTACTCGTCAGCGGCGCGGCCATCATCGTGGGTGGGCAGCAGGCCGCTGCCGGTGCGGTCCGGGCTGGAGTCGAGCTTGACCCCGAGCATGCCCAGCGCATCCACGCCAAAACCGACGGTACCGTCGGTGTAGCCCGATTGCAGGTTGAGCATGAAGCCCTGGGCCCATTCGTCGCGTTTGGATTGCTGGGCGCTGGTACCGTCGCGAAAGTCGCGGTTGAAGTACATGTTGCGGGTTTCCAGGGTCGCGCTACTGTCTTCGAAGAAGGCAGCCTGGCTAAGCGGCGAAAAACCGGCAAGGGCAGCGGCACTGGCGAGGGCGGTCTGGGTCAGGCGGGAAAAACGAACAGGCGGGCAAGCCTGGGGCTGTGTCGACAGCATCGTAGAGCACTCCGTTTATTGTTCTTATAGGGCGAAAACGCTTCGAGGCGTTTTTCGGGCGCTATGGGTGAAATAGCTCGGAAGGTGTAACCGTCCGTTTCTGGATGCTAATGGGCGAACCTTTCACTAACCTTTCAACGGTCTTTCAATGTTTTCGGGCTTCACAGCACAGGCGGCGGCTGTAAACTGCGCCGCGAGTCGGTAAACAGAGGGCGGCATCGGCTGCCCCTTAACGAGGTACAAATCCATGCGTGTCCTGCTCGTCGAAGACCATTTGCAGCTCGCCGAAAGTGTCGCCCAGGCGCTCAAGAGCACGGGCTTGACGGTGGATGTGCTGCACGATGGCGTGGCTGCGGACCTGGCCTTGAGCAGCGAGGAATACGCGGCAGTGATTCTCGACGTGGGCCTGCCGCGCATGGATGGTTTCGAGGTGTTGGCACGCCTGCGGGCCCGTGGGAAAAATCTTCCGGTGCTGATGCTCACCGCCCGCAGTGATGTAAAGGATCGGGTGCATGGCCTTAACCTGGGCGCCGATGACTATCTGGCCAAGCCCTTTGAGCTGACCGAGCTGGAGGCCAGGGTCAAGGCGCTGTTGCGCCGCAGCGTGCTGGGTGGCGAGCGGCAGCAGACCTGTGGCGTGCTGGTGTATGACGTGGAAACCCGGCGCTTTACCCTCGGCGGTGAACTGCTGACCCTGACCTCTCGCGAGCAGGCGGTGCTCGAGGCGCTGATCGCCCGTCCCGGCCGGGTCATGAGCAAGGAGCAATTGGCGTCCCAGGTGTTTGGCCTGGATGAGGAGGCCAGCCCCGACGCCATCGAAATCTATGTGCACCGCTTGCGCAAGAAACTCGATGGCCAGCCGGTCGCCATCGTCACCTTCCGTGGCCTTGGCTACCTGCTGGAAGCCCGCGATGCGTAAGCACAGCAGCCTGCGTTGGCGCCTGCTGTGGAACCTGGCACTGCTGTTGGTGGTGCTGATGCTGGCCAGCGGCCTGAGCGCCTACTGGAACGGTCGCGAGGCCGCAGACACTGCCTACGACCGCACCCTGCTGGCCTCGGCGCGGACCATCGCCGCCGGGCTGTCCCAGCGTGACGGCACCCTGAGTGCCGATGTGCCCTACGTGGCGCTGGACACTTTCGCCTATGACAGTGCCGGGCGGATTTACTACCAGGTCAATGATATTCACCAGAAGCTGATTTCCGGTTACGAACACCTGCCAGGCCCGCCGCCCGGGACGCCGCGCACCGACGATTACCCGGCCCTGGCGCGGTTCTATAACGCCAAGTACCAGGGGCAGAATGTGCGGGTGGTGAGCCTGCTCAAGGCGGTGTCGGAGCCGAACATGAATGGCATGGCAGAAATCCGCGTCGCAGAAACCGACGAAGCCCGGGTCAGCATGGCCCGCAGCCTGATGGCCGATACCCTGCTGCGCCTGGGCATGCTGGGCGTCGGGGCCCTGCTGCTGGTGTGGTTTACCGTGAGTGCGGCGCTGCGCCCGCTGGAGCGTTTGCGCACGGCGGTAGAGGAGCGCCAGCCGGATGATCTGCGGCCGTTGCCGCTGGTTGAAGTGCAGCACGAACTCGGGCCGCTGGTGCGGGCGTTGAACCACTTCACCGAACGCCTGCGCGGGCAGTTCGAGCGCCAGGCGCAGTTTATTGCCGACGCATCCCACGAATTACGCACCCCGCTGGCCGCGCTCAAAGCCCGCCTGGAGCTGGGGCTGCGCGCCGCGGAGCCGGCGATCTGGCGCAGCACCCTGGAAACGGCGGCGCAAGGCACGGATCGCTTGACCCACCTGGCCAACCAGTTGCTGTCCCTGGCACGCATCGAAAACGGGGCGCGGGCGATTGCCGAAGGCGGTGCGCAATTGCTCGACCTCAGCCAATTGGCCCGTGAGTTGGGTATGGCCATGGCGCCCCTGGCACATGCCCGTGGGGTGGCGCTGGCGTTGGAGGCGGATGAGCCGGTGTGGCTGCGGGGCGAGCCGACCTTGTTGAACGAGCTGCTGAGCAACCTGGTGGATAACGCCCTGGCCCACACGCCGTCAGGTGGCAATGTGATCTTGCGGGTGACGGCGCCGGCAGTGCTGGAGGTGGAGGACGATGGCCCTGGGATTCCGCAGGACGAACGGGACCGGGTGTTCGAGCGATTCTATCGACGTAACCAGCAGGGCGCGGGTTCGGGCCTGGGGTTGGCGATTGTCGGGGAGATCTGCCGCGCACACCTGGCCCAGATCAGCCTGCATGATGGCGAGCTGAAAGGGCTTAAGGTGCGGGTGAGTTTTATCGCTGGGTAGGGCCGTGCTTGCCACACCGACCGGTCAATAGAACATCGAGCGCGCTTCGTCCAGCTCGGTGCGCACCGCTTCGTTGAGCGGGTCGATGCGCAGCTTCCTGAATGCCGGCAAGCTCGACAGCGCAGCGTTGGCCAGCGGGTGATCGGTATTCTTGTGGCAGTACAGCACCGCCACTTGCACCAGGTCGACGTAGTCCAGGCTGGCCGAATCGCGCTCGAGGTCCTGGTAGTGTGCGGGCACATTTACCAGCATTTCCGGGAAGTCCCAGCCCCTCAGCAGCTTGTCCCCCAGCAGCGGGTGGATGTTGTCAATCACATGGTTGAGGCTGACCGGGTCGGAGAGCAGTTCATAGTGATCTTCGGCGTAGGTCAGGATCGGCAGCACACCGATCTGGTGCACCAGCCCGCCAAGTGCTGCCTGGTCCGGCTTGAGTTGGCTGTGGTTGCGGCACAGGGCGTAGCAGACGCCTGCGACTTCCAGGCTGCGGCGCCAGACGTCACGCATCTTCTGTTCGACGACTTCTGAGCGGGCATGGAAGATTTGCTCCATCACCAGACCAATCGACAGGTTGCTGCTGTAGTTGGTGCCCAGGCGCGTGATGGCGGTGTGCAGGTCGGTGACTTCCTGGGTGGCGCGTAACAGTGGGCTGTTGACGACCTTGATCAGCCGCGCCGTCAGGGCGGTATCGCGGCTGATGACTTTGCTCAAATGACTGATGCTGACTTCGGGGTCTTCGGCGGCCTGACGAATTTTCAGGGCCACTTCCGGTAACGTGGGCAGAACCAGGTCATCGTTACCGATGGCCATCACCAACGCCTGTTGGACTTTTTCCGCCAGTTTATTCATTCATGCTCTCTAGGGTGCTGCAAAAGGGTACGGCGATTAGCGCTGGATCTCGCGATCACGGTCCAGTTGGTAAGGCAGGTCAAGTAACTTGAGGCCTGGGCCTTCCAGCGTGCCTAAATGCACGTTGCCACTGTCGGCTGCTTCGGCTTGCAGCACTGCCAGAAGTTCAATCCCTTCGTCGGCCCGGGCGGCGATGACTACCTCACCGATGGCGCTGTTATGGCTGGGGGCAAACAGTGGCGTGCCGGGCTCGGGCAGCGCATGGCTGTCGAGGCTCAGGCGATACAGGCGCCGCTTGAGTTTGCCCAGGTATTGCATGCGGGCGACGATTTCCTGGCCGGTGTAGCAGCCTTTCTTGAAGCTTACGCCGCCGACCGCTTGCAGGTTGAGCATCTGCGGGATGAACAGCTCGCGGGTCTGGGCCATGACCTGGCCGATGCCGGCACGAACCTGCCCCAGCAGCCAGGCATTGAGATCGCCTTCGGCAAGTGTGGCGGCCAGTTGGCTGCGCAGGGACTCGGCTTGCGCGGCGGGCGCCCAGAGTTCGGCGCGGCCCGGGGAGACGCGAATGGCCAGCAGTTCTTCATGGCGCGCCACACTGTCGGTCTCGGCCGGCAAATCCAGGCCCAGGCTGGCGAGAGCCTGATCGGCATTCACCAGACCGAAGCGGGCCCAGGTAGCACTTTCGTCCGTCAGCTTGGACTTGGAAAACACAGCGTATTTCTTCAGGTCCGCCAGTTGCGGTTCCAGCAGTTCGCTGGCCATGGCCAGCAGTACACCGTCACCTTGCAGCACGATCCGGAAGCTCGACTGCATGCGCCCCTTTTGGGTGCAGCGCGCGCCGAGGCTGGCGTGGGTGTCGTCGAGGTAATTGAGGTTGCAGGTCAGTTGCCCCTGGAGGAACTTGGCCGCGTCAGCGCCGCGAACGGCCAGGACACCTTCGTGGGACAGGGAGCAGAAGAAAGCAGAGTCAGCCATGGGTCATCGCAGTTGGAGAGTCATGAGTGCATCATAGAGGGGCGCCCGGCAAATGGGTAGTTTCATAAGCCCGACCAAAGCCGACTGTTCCGAGGGGCGTGGGCCTGTATACTTGCGCCCTATTTGAGGAGCGCTCCATGGTCGAAGATGTAGAAATCAATCGCCTGTACTGGCACAGCCGTCGCGGCATGCTGGAGTTGGATGTGTTGTTGGTACCGTTCACCAAAGAGGTGTACGCGACCCTCGATAAGGTAGACCGCGACCTCTACGTCAGGTTGCTGACCTGCGAAGACCAGGACATGTTCGGCTGGTTCATGGAACGTGCCGAATCAGAAGATCCGGAGCTGCAGCGCATGGTCCGGATGATCCTGGATCGTGTCCAGCCCAAGTAATAGCTTCGAATGCCGCTGGCAGGCCTGCGGGCTGTTGCTGGCGGCGTATCTCCTCGCACAGGTGCTTGCACTGGGTGCGCTGTGTCTGCTGGCTATACCTTTTTCGATCGCGGCACTGGGTGTGCTCGCGTGCCTGGGCCACGCCCTGTGGACGCTGCCACGCCATATTCGCTTGACCCACCGTTCGTCGGTTCGTGGCCTGCGGCGCAATGCTGACGGCTGGCAACTGTGGAGCGTAGCGCGGGGTTGGCATGCGGTGCAGTTGCGTCCCGACAGCCTGGCGTTGCCGCTGATCGTGGTGCTGCGCTACCGACTGCCGGGAGACTGGCGAGTACGCTCGGTGTGCGTACCGCGCGGTTCGCAGGCCGCCGATGTGCATCGGCGCCTGCGCGTGCGCTTGAAGTTCAGTCGCCGTAGGTGGTTGGCACCAGGATAGTGTCGAGGGCCTCTGGCAGCATCTCGGGATAATCCAGCGTGTAGTGCAGCCCCCGGCTTTCCTTGCGCGCCATGGCCGAGCGGATCATCAGTTCGGCGACCTGGGCCAGGTTGCGCAACTCGATCAGGTCGCGGCTGACCTTGTAGTTGCTGTAGAACTCGTCGATTTCATCCAGCAACAACCGCACCCTATGCTGCGCCCGCGCCAAGCGCTTGTTGGTGCGCACGATACCCACGTAGTCCCACATAAAGCGCCGCAGCTCGTCCCAGTTGTGGGCGATGATCACGTCTTCGTCCGAGTCGGTGACCTGGCTCGCATCCCAGCGGGGCAGGGCGGCCGGCACCGGGATGCGTGGCAGTTGTTCGAGGATATCGGCGGCGGCGGAACGGGCGTAGACGAAGCATTCGAGCAACGAGTTGCTGGCCATGCGGTTGGCGCCGTGCAGGCCGGTGAAACTGGTCTCGCCAATCGCGTACAGGCCGGGGACATCGGTGCGGCCTTGCTGGTCGACCATCACGCCGCCGCAGGTGTAGTGCGCCGCCGGCACCACCGGGATCGGCCCTTGGGTGATATCAATATTGAAGGCCAGGCAGCGCTCGTAGACCGTCGGGAAATGGGTCTTGATGAAGTCGGCGGGCTTGTGGCTGATGTCCAGGTAGACGCAGTCGATGCCCAGGCGCTTCATCTCGTGGTCGATGGCGCGAGCCACGATGTCCCGTGGCGCCAGTTCGGCCCGTGGGTCAAAGCGCTGCATGAAACGTTCGCCATTGGGCAGTTTGAGGTGCGCACCTTCCCCCCTGAGGGCTTCGGTGATGAGGAAGCTCTTGGCCTGGGGGTGATATAGGCAGGTGGGGTGGAACTGGTTGAATTCCAGGTTCGCCACCCGGCAGCCCGAGCGCCAGGCCATGGCGATGCCGTCCCCGCAGGCGCCATCGGGGTTGCTGGTGTAGAGGTAGACTTTGGCGGCGCCCCCTGAGGCCAGGATGGTGAAGCGCGCGCCGTAGGTATCCACTTCGCCGCTGGCGCGGTTGAGCACGTAGGCGCCGAGGCAGCGTTCACCCGCCAGGCCCAGGCGTTTCTCGGTGATCAGGTCGACGGCGACTCGTTGCTCGAGCAGTTCGATATTCGGCCGCTGCCGGGCCTGGGCGAGCAGGGTCTTGAAGATTGCGGCGCCAGTGGCGTCGGCGGCATGGATGATGCGCCGGTGGCTGTGGCCGCCTTCACGGGTCAGGTGAAACTCGAAACCGCCGTCGTCACTGCCGGCATGTTCATCGCGGGTAAAGGGTACGCCCTGGTCGATCAGCCACTGAATGGCTTCGCGACTGTGCTCGACGGTGAAGCGCACCGCGTCTTCATTGCACAGGCCGCCGCCGGCGTTGAGGGTGTCTTCAACGTGGGATTGCACCGTGTCGGTGTCATCCAGCACGGCGGCAACCCCGCCCTGGGCCCAGAATGTCGAACCGTTAGCCAGGTCGCCCTTGCTCAGGACGGCTATGCGCAGATGGCTCGGCAGAGTCAGAGCAAGGCTCAGGCCTGCGGCGCCGCTACCAATCACCAGGACATCGTGTTGAAACTGTTGGCTCATTTATGGGATTCCGCAAAAAGCGATCCGTAGGGGTGGCGCAAACAGGACGCCTGGATCGGCGAATCAAAGGGTCACACGGCCCACTAGTATATAGAGGGGGGGATCGGCACAATAGCCGGGCATTCGTGGCATTGTGAGACTACGGTGAACGAACTGCACGGTTTGATGAGGCGGTCCGGCGTCGAGGTGGGAACTTTTGTATCCACTCCGACTCCATAACAGGATGCCCGAAAGCTGGGAAAACGTTGGTTTTACTGATTGGCCTGGAGCATGGGAGCGTCAGAAAACCGGCGACAAGATTATTCACGCAGCCGGCTATGCCCGCGCTGCGTTTTTCGTGTGTGCCAAAACAGAGCCCACCGGAAACTTGCTTGAAGGGGGAGAACTTTTGCGAAAAGTCCTAGTCTATGTTTGCAAGCCTGATCGTTTAGTTATGCAAGCCTCCTTCAAGTACAACGAGGAGTGTTCATGCTAACCCAGGAAGAGGATCAGCAGCTGGTCGAGCGCGTTCAGCGCGGTGACAAGCGTGCATTTGATCTGCTAGTGCTGAAATACCAGCACAAAATTCTCGGGTTGATCGTGCGGTTTGTGCACGACACCCATGAAGCGCAGGACGTTGCACAGGAAGCCTTTATCAAGGCCTACCGTGCACTCGGTAATTTTCGCGGTGACAGTGCGTTCTACACGTGGCTGTACCGCATCGCCATCAACACGGCGAAGAACTATCTGGTGTCTCGCGGACGCCGCCCACCCGATAGTGATGTGAGTTCGGAAGATGCAGAATTTTACGATGGTGATCACGGCCTCAAGGATCTCGAGTCGCCGGAGCGTGCATTGCTGCGCGACGAGATCGAAGGCACTGTCCATCGCACTATTCAGCAACTGCCAGAAGATTTGCGTACGGCATTAACTTTACGTGAATTCGATGGTCTGAGTTACGAGGACATTGCGAGCGTCATGCAATGTCCGGTGGGGACCGTACGCTCCCGGATTTTCCGGGCTCGGGAAGCCATTGATAAAGCCTTGCAACCGTTGTTGCAGGAAAACTAAAGACAGCGGCGACAGCCAAGAGAGGAACCGCCATGAGTCGTGATGCCCTGCAGGAATCGCTGTCCGCAGTGATGGATAACGAAGCGGATGAACTGGAACTTCGTCGAGTGCTCAATGCATTTGATGATGCCGAAACCCGTGATACCTGGTCTCGTTACCAAGTCGCTCGGGCGGTGATGCACAAAGATCTGTTAATCCCTCGTCTGGATATTGCTGCGGCCGTTTCTGCTGCGCTGGCTGATGAAGCCGTTCCGGCAAAAGCTGCTCGTGGTCCTTGGCGTAGCCTGGGTCGCCTGGCAGTCGCTGCCTCCGTGACGGTGGCCGTACTGGCTGGTGTGCGCCTGTACAACCAGGACGAGATCGCCGGTGCCGAACTGGCCCAGCAAACCCAGCAGCCGGTCATGGCCGGTCCGCAGGTCAAGGGTCCAGCTGTTCTGGCTGGCTACAAGGAAAGCTCCGACGCAACGGGTCCGATGGCCAATGGCGTGCTTCAAGGGCAATCCGGCTGGCAGGATCAGCGTCTGCCAGGCTATCTGCGCCAGCACGCTCAGGAATCGGCTGTAAAAGGCACTGAAAGCGCGCTGCCATACGCTCGCGCTGCAAGCCTGGAAAACCGCTAAACCGTTAAGGAGCCTTATGCGTGCCATACCGCTCCTTGCGCTTTTGCTCAGTGGCTGGTTTGCAGTTCCCGCCCATGCCGATGAAGCCCAAGACTGGCTGAAGCGTCTTGGGCGGGCAGAGCAGCAGCAAAGCTACCAAGGTACATTTATCTACGAGCGTAACGGTAGTTTCTCTACCCATGACATCTGGCGTCTAGTCCAGAATGGTCAGGTCCGCGAACGGATATTGCAGCTCGATGGATCAGCTCAGGAAGTCGTACGTGTCGATGGGCACACTCAATGTGTCAGCGGCAGCCTGGTAGCGGGTCTTGGTAACTCCCCGGGCGGTTCCGCCCATGTGCTTGATCCGCAAAAACTCAATTCTTTTTACACGCTTGCCACCATCGGCGAATCCCGTGTGGCTGGTCGTAAAGCGGTGATCGTCTCGTTGACGCCGCGCGACCAGCACCGCTACGGCTTTGAGATGCATCTGGATCGTGAAACCGCGCTGCCGCTCAAATCATTGTTGATCAATGAAAAGGGGCAGTTGCTGGAGCGTTTCCAGTTCACTCAATTGAGTACCAAAGCCCCGGATGAGAGCGCTTTGCAACCCGGCAGGGACTGCAAGCCATTGTCGGTCGCCAGCAGCAAGGCCGAGGACGTGGTCGCCCCCCAGGCTTGGCATCCGAGCTGGCTGCCGCCTGGCTTCCAGTTGGCCCGTAGCGCTTCGCGTAAGGACTCCCGGACCCATGTGGTGGTAAACAGCTTGATGTACGAGGATGGGTTGGCGCGTTTTTCGGTGTTCCTGGAGCCCGTCAGTGGCGAGGCTGCGACGGAGAGCCGGGTGCAACTGGGGCCAACGGTTGCCGTATCGCGCCGCATGAATACCCCTCAAGGCGAGATCATGGTGACGGTGGTCGGGGAGATCCCCCTCGGCACCGCCGAACGGATCGCGCTGTCGGTGCGCAGTGGCACGGCGCCCGAAAAACCGTGAGCTGTTAATCCTATGCTCATCCAGATTGTTCACAGTAATGCGGGAAGTGCCTGCCCTGCTGCACAGAACATGAAATGTCTGGAGAGTATTTTCACTTGCAAAATTTCCTTATGTTTTTTATAGGTCAGAACTTCTCGGTTCTGGCCTTGTGTTGTTCACGCAATGTTGACGTCGGTAGTAGTAGTCTCCGGCGTTTAAAGAACCTTGTCGCCCAACCCTGCTCGTCGTAACGGGAGCTGTATGTCGATACCACGTTTGAAGTCTTACCTTTCCATAGTCGCCACGGTGCTGGTGCTGGGTCAGGCCGTTACCGCGCAAGCGGCGGAGCTGCCTGACTTCACCCAGCTGGTAGAGCAAGCCTCGCCTGCCGTGGTGAACATCAGTACCACGCAGAAGCTGCCGGAGCGTAAAGTCTCGAACCAGCAGATGCCTGACCTTGAAGGCCTGCCGCCGATGCTGCGGGAGTTCTTCGAGCGCGGTATGCCTCAGCCGCGTTCACCCCGTGGCGGCGGTGGCGGTCAGCGTGAAGCCCAGTCCCTGGGATCGGGTTTTATCATTTCGCCTGATGGCTACATCCTCACCAATAACCATGTGATCGCCGACGCCGACGAAATCCTCGTGCGCCTGGCAGATCGTAGTGAACTCAAGGCCAAGCTGGTCGGCACCGATCCACGCTCCGACGTGGCTTTGCTGAAGATCGAAGGCAAGGACCTGCCCGTGCTGAAACTGGGTAAGTCCCAGGATCTGAAAGCCGGGCAATGGGTGGTGGCCATCGGTTCGCCGTTTGGCTTTGACCACACCGTGACCCAGGGCATCGTCAGTGCCATCGGTCGTAGCCTGCCGAACGAGAACTACGTGCCGTTCATCCAGACCGACGTGCCGATCAACCCGGGTAACTCCGGTGGCCCGCTGTTCAACCTGGCGGGCGAAGTGGTGGGGATCAACTCGCAGATCTACACCCGTTCCGGCGGTTTCATGGGCGTCTCCTTCGCCATCCCGATTGATGTGGCCATGGATGTTTCCAACCAGCTCAAAGCCGGTGGCAAGGTCAGCCGTGGCTGGTTGGGCGTAGTGATCCAGGAAGTGAACAAAGACCTGGCCGAGTCCTTTGGCCTGGACAAGCCTGCTGGCGCCCTGGTCGCGCAGATTCAGGACGACGGCCCGGCGGCCAAAGGCGGCTTGCAGGTTGGCGATGTGATCCTGACCATGAACGGCCAGCCGATTGTCATGTCGGCCGACCTGCCGCACCTGGTCGGCGCACTCAAGGCGGGCAGCAAGGCCAAGCTGGAAGTGATCCGCGAAGGCAAGCGCCAGAACGTCGAGCTGACCGTGGGCGCGATCCCTGAAGAAGGTCAGGAGCTAGGCGCGCTGGGCGGTAAATCGGGTGCCGAGCGCAGCAGCAATCGCCTGGGCATCGCCGTGGTCGAGTTGACTGACGAGCAGAAGAAGAGCTTCGACCTCAAGAGTGGCGTGGTGATCAAGGAGGTCCAGGACGGCCCGGCCGCCCTGATCGGCCTGCAACCGGGTGATGTGATCACCCACTTGAACAACCAGGCGATCAACTCCACCAAGGCATTCACCGACATCGCCAAGGCGCTGCCGAAGAATCGCTCGGTGTCGATGCGCGTCCTGCGTCAAGGGCGTGCCAGCTTCATCACCTTCAAGCTGGCCGAGTAATCCGCTAGCCGTAGGTCAATAAAAAGCCCCGCTCTCGATAGTCGAGAGCGGGGCTTTTTTGTGGGCGCTGGATTTAGCTCATCATGCCTTTGACGATGCGTTCCTGTTCGATCAACTCACGCTGGCGCGCATCAATGCGTGACGACAGCGGGAAGTTGCTGCCGGCCCGGCGCTTGGCAAAGTCCAGTTGCTGGATGGCCTGCTGGAAGTCGCCGACCAGCGCGAAGTACTCGGCGCGGGCTTGATGCAGGCCAATGATATTGCCGGACAGGCCGCGGGTCTCGGCCACCTGGTACCACACGTCCGGATCGTCGGAGCGCGACTTGAGCAGGCCTTCCAGGGCTTTTTCCGCGTCGGCGGTGCGGTTCTGCTTGAGCAGCAGGTCCACGCGCACCTGGTTCAGCGGGTAGTTGCTGGGGTACTGGGCCAGCATGCGGTCGGTACGTTGCTGCGCATCGGGCATGCGATTGTTGGTGATATCCAGCTCAATCTGCGCCAGGTTGTAGGTGATGTCGTTGGGTGCCTTGGCCAGCAAAGGCTTGAGGGTCTCGCGCGCCTCGTTGAGCTGGGTGCCCTTGATCTGGGCTATGGCCAATCCATAACGTGCTACATCGCTTTTCGGGTTCTCATCCAGTTGCGCACGGAAGCGCTTGGCGGCCAGCCCGGGCGTGTCTTCGTAATACAGCTGAACTCGGGCGCGAATCAGTTGATAGCGCAGGCTGTCTTCGGTGCCGCCGGTCTTGGCCTGTTCGGCGCGGTTGCGCGTATCGGCGATCCGCGATTCGGTGACCGGGTGCGTCAGCAGGAATTCCGGAGGTTTGGCATCGAAGCGGTACTGGCGCATCAAGCGTTCGAACATGGTCGGCATCGAGCGCGGGTCGTAACCGGCCTTGACCATGTTGAGGATGCCGATGCGGTCGGCCTCTTGTTCATTCTGCCGCGAGAAGCGCCGCTGCTCCTGAATCGCTGCAGCCTGGCTGCCGGCAATCGCGGCAATCCCGGCGTCACCGGCACCGGCGGCGGCCGCGATAATCCCGCCGAGCAGCGCGGCCATCATCGGGATCTGCATCCGTTGTTGGGCTTCCACGCCTCGGGCGAAGTGGCGCTGGGACAAGTGCGCCAATTCGTGGGCCATCACCGAGGCGTATTCGCCTTCGGTCTGGGCATTGAGAAACAGGCCGCCGTTGACCCCGACAATCCCACCCGGCGCGGCAAACGCGTTGAGTTGCGGGCTGTTGATCAGGATGAACTCCAGGCGCCGGTCATTGACCTGGCTGGTCTCTACCAGCTTGTAGACGCTGGTCTCGACGTAATCCTTGAGCTGCGGGTCATTGAGGACCGAGACCTGGCCGCGCAGGAACGCCAGCCATGCCCGGCCCAGTTGGTGTTCCTGTTGTGGCGAGACAATGGCAGAACTGGCGTCGCCAAGTGACGGCAGGTCGTCGGCGAAGCCTGGAGAGGCAAGCAGGCAAGCCAGCGTCAGCAGGGTAGGGCGCAAAAAAGTCATGCACAAAGCCTTTCGACAAAGACCTTACTGTAGCCGGACACTGAGCCTGGGACCAGATATTCTAAGCATCCCCTGATGCCATCCGGAGCAAAACCATGACCGCTGCTGTAAACCACGACGCTGAGCTCGATGCCAGTGGCCTCAATTGCCCGTTGCCACTGCTCAAGGCCAAGATGGAGCTCAATCGGCTGGCCAGTGGTGCGGTGCTCAAGGTGATTGCCACGGATGCCGGGTCGCAGCGGGACTTCCGCACGTTTGCCAAGCTGGCGGGGCATGTGCTGGTGCACGAAGAGGCCGACAATGGCGTCTATCGCTACTGGTTGCGCAAGGCCTGAGCCTGCGGGGAGGGGGGGCGGATTCGGCGCCCACACTGGCCGGGCTGTCTTGCCTGGCACCGATCCAATGTGGGAGCTGGCTTGCCTGCGATAGCTATCTAACTGCCACTCGCCCCATCAAGCCTTGTGCAGTGCCTGTGCCGCGGCCAATACCGCCTCCACATGCCCCGGCACTTTCACGCCGCGCCATTCCTGGCGCAGCACGCCTTCCTTGTCGATCAGGAAGGTGCTGCGATCAACGCCCAGGTATTCCTTGCCGTATAGCTTCTTCAGCTTGATCACATCAAACAGCTGGCAAACCGCCTCATCCTTGTCGCTGATCAGCTCGAAGGGGAAGGCTTGCTTGGCCTTGAAGTTTTCATGGGACTTCAGGCTGTCCCGGGACACCCCGAACACCTCGGTGTTGGCAGCCTGGAAGGCAGCATGCTGGTCGCGGAACCCCTGGCCTTCAGTAGTGCAGCCCGGGGTGCTGTCCTTCGGGTAGAAATACAGGACCACTTGCTTGCCCTTGAGCCCGGCGAGGCTGAACGTCTGCCCGCTGGTCGCCTGGGCTTCGAAATCGGCGACTGGTGTGTCGATGACTACCGCCATGAAAAACTTCCTTACATTGGATTCTGTGGGCGCCACGGTTCGATCAGTGCATCCAGGTTCAGCGCATCGGCGAAATCCAGGAACTGGTCGCGCAGCCAACTGATCTGCACGCCTGCCGGCAGGGTCACGGTAAAGGTGGCGTTGAGCATGGTGCCGCCGGTCTGGGGGGCCTGATAGGTGTCGAAGGTCAGGTTTTCCAGTTCGACGTTATGGTCGATAAAGAACTGGCACAGCTCATTGACGATGTCCGAACGGTAGGCCGAACTGACGTAGGCCACATACGGCAGCGCCTGGGGACGGTTCTCCAAGGCTGCACTGCGTACTACATTGACGGTGAAGTCGTGCTTCTTGGCCAGGGTCAGCAAGCCGGCTTCCAGGCGCGCCAGGGCGTCCCAGCTCCCGGAAATCTGCAGGACCAGCGCGCTGCACTCGCCATGGCGAGTCAGGCGTGAAGTCACAACGGCGCAGCGATTTTCATGGCTGGCGCGGCACAGGACGTTAGTCAGCTCCATGGGGTTGGCGCCAAGGGCACTGATAACAAGGAATTGTTCGCGGACTGTGGGGGTGGACATGCAGCATTCCTAAAGCGATGAGCGGTCGATACGAACGTGCGGTACCGATCAAAGGATCAAGGGTAGCGAAAAGCGCCGCCAAGGGCTAGGACGTGGCGTTTTCATTGCATATTCAGCGGCATCTGGCCGTGCTTTGGCCCAATGATGGCGTTGCTGGCAACTAAGTTGATCCAGAACGCGTCCTCAGAGGGTACTTCGCTTGTGCAAGCATCTTGGCGCCAGTACCATTACGGCTCTCTTTTTCCGGCAGGAGCGGTTGCATGATTGCGGGCAGTATGGTGGCACTGGTCACACCCATGGATGCACAAGGTAATCTCGACTGGGATAGCCTGGGCAAACTGGTGGACTTTCACCTGCAAGAAGGCACCAACGCCATTGTGGCTGTCGGCACCACAGGTGAATCGGCCACGCTTGATGTGGAAGAACACATCAAGGTGATCGAGTTTGTGGTCAAGCGCGTGGCAGGGCGTATCACGGTGATTGCCGGTACGGGCGCCAACTCGACGCGCGAAGCGATCGAACTGACCAAGAACGCCAAGAAAGCCGGCGCCGATGCCTGCCTGCTGGTGACGCCGTACTACAACAAGCCGACCCAGGAAGGCTTGTACCAGCACTTCAAGACCATCGCCGAAGCCGTCGACATCCCGCAGATCCTCTACAACGTGCCAGGTCGCACAGCGTGCGACATGCAGGCCGCGACCGTGATCCGCCTGTCCACCGTGCCGAATATCATCGGTATCAAGGAAGCCACCGGCGACCTGCAGCGCGCCAAGGACATCCTGGCCGGTGTGAGCAGCGACTTCCTGCTGTACTCCGGTGACGACGCCACGGCTGTGGAACTGATGCTGCTGGGTGGCAAGGGCAACATCTCGGTGACCGCCAATGTGGCCCCGCGTGCCATGAGCGAACTGTGTGCCGCTGCAATCGCCGGTGATGCCGTCAAGGCCCGGGCGATTCATGAGCAACTGATGCCGCTCAACAAAACCCTGTTTATCGAATCCAATCCAATCCCCGTGAAATGGGCGCTGCATGAGATGGGCCTGATGCCGGACGGTATCCGTCTGCCGCTCACCCCCCTCAGCCCCGCCTGTCACGAACCGCTGCGACAGGCCCTGCGCCAGTCCGGCGTCCTGGTTTAATTGAGGAAGCACTACGCATGAAGCGATTGGCCGGACTTTCCGCACTTGCCTTGATTATCTCCAGCACCAGTGGCTGCGGTTGGATCTGGGGCCCGGAAGGCTACTTCCGTGACCGCGGCAGCGATTACCTGGAAGCACAACAAACCGCACCGATGCAATTGCCGCCGGACGTCAATGTCGCCAAGCGCCTTGACCCGCTGTTGCCGATCCCGCGCAACGTGGCCGACGACACCGTCAAGGGCGAGTACGAAGTGCCGCGTCCACAGCCGATTTCGGCCATGGCCGATGCCAGCGACTACAGCCTGCAGAAAAGCGGCGACTCGCGCTGGATCATGGCTCAGCGCCCACCTGCCGAAGTCTGGCCGGTGGCGGTGCAGTTCTTCCAGGACAATGGCTTCCGTATCGACGAACAACGTCCGCAGACCGGTGAGTTCACCACCGCGTGGCAGCAGTCGAACGAACTGTCGGCCAATATGGCCAAGCGCCTGCAGGCCGGTGGTGTTGCCGCTGATGGCGAAAGCCGGATCCGCGTACGCATCGAGCCAGGCGTGCAGCGCAATACCAGTGAAGTCTACGTGGTCAGCGCCGCGCGTCCTGCCGGCAGCACCGCCAACGTCGAGTTCACCAACCGTTCGGTCAACAGCGGCGTCGATGCTGCGCTGGTCGACGAGATGCTTGCCAGCATGAGCCGCATCTCCGAGAAGGGTGGTTCCGTATCCCTGCTCGCTGCCCGTGATTACGACACGCCTAGCCGTGTCAGCCTCACCGAAGACGGCAGCGGCAACGTCGTGCTCAACCTGGGTGAAGACCTGGATCGTGCCTGGGCCAGCGTCGGCCGTGCCCTGGAGCAAGGCCCATGGCGCGTCGAAGACATCAACCGCAGCCTGGGCCTGTACTACATCAACGTGGCTGAAAAGGCCGAGAAGAAAGACGAAGAGCGTGGTTTCTTCAGCAAGTTGTTCGGCAGCGAGCCGACCAAGGAAGAGATCGAGACCCGCGCCGAGCGTTATCAAGTGCGCTTGAGCAAGGTTGGCGACAACGTGCAAGTCACCGTCGAGAAGAACATCAATACCGTGGCGCCAGCAGAAACGGCGCGCAAAGTGTTGGGCGTGATTCAGGACAACCTGGGCTGATCTGATGCGTTTTGCTGTTCTCGGCAGCGGTAGCCAAGGGAACGGCACGCTTGTAGCCCACGACGACACGTACGTCCTGGTGGATTGTGGTTTTTCCCTGCGGGAAACCGAGCGACGCCTACTGCGCCTGGGGGTTCACCCGGCGCAGTTGAGCGCGATTCTAGTGACCCACGAACATGCCGACCACGTGCATGGCGTGGGGTTGCTGTCTCGGCGCTACAATCTTCCGGTGTACCTGAGTCGCGGCACCTTGCGCGGGATGCGCAAACCCGTTGAACCCGCAGGTTTCCTGGCTGGTGGCGAGCAACTGCAGGTGGGTGCCTTGAGCATCGACGTGATTGCCGTGGCCCACGATGCCCATGAGCCTACGCAATATGTATTCAGTGACGGCGAGCGCCGCTTCGGCCTGCTTACCGACCTGGGTTCCTACTGTGCCAAGGTGCTGGAAGGCTATCGGGACCTCGATGCATTGATGATCGAGTCCAATCATTGCCGGGACCTGCTGGCGCGCGGTCACTACCCGTACTTTCTCAAGCAACGGGTTGGCGGCGAGTTGGGACATTTGAACAACCACCAGGCGGCATACCTGGTGTATGAGCTGGGCTGGCAAGACCTGCAACACCTGGTCCTGGCCCACCTGAGCAGCAAGAACAACCTGCCGCAGCTTGCCCGGCAATGTTTTGTCGACACCCTCGGGTGCGACCCGGACTGGCTGCAACTGGCCGATCAAGATTCAGGGCTCGACTGGCGACATATCGCCTAGCCCACCTACTTACCAAGCGGAGCCCATCATGGAAAAACGTGAAGAACTCTACCGCGGCAAAGCCAAGTCGGTTTACAAGACCGACGACGCCAACCGCTTGATCCTGCTGTTTCGCAACGACACCTCGGCGTTCGACGGCAAGCGCATCGAACAGCTCGACCGCAAGGGCATGGTGAACAACAAGTTCAACGCCTTCATCATGCAGAAGCTCGAAGCGGCCGGCATTCCGACCCAATTCGACAAACTGCTGGGCGACAACGAATGCCTGGTGAAAAAGCTCGACATGATCCCGGTCGAGTGCGTCGTGCGTAACTACGCTGCCGGTAGCCTGGTCAAGCGCCTGGGCGTGGAAGAGGGCCTCAAGCTCAACCCTTACACGTTCGAACTGTTCCTCAAGGACGACGCCAAGGGCGACCCGTTCATCAACGAATCCCACGTCGTGGCATTCGGCTGGGGCACCGCTGAGCAACTGGCGCGCATGAAAGAGTTGTCCCTCAAGGTCAACGACGTCCTGAGCAAACTGTTCGACGACGCCGGCCTGCTGCTGGTGGACTTCAAACTGGAATTCGGCGTATTCCACGACGGCTCCATCGTCCTGGGCGACGAATTCAGCCCGGACGGCTGCCGCCTGTGGGACAAAGACACCCGCAAGAAGATGGACAAAGACCGCTTCCGCCAGGGCCTCGGTGACGTGATTGAAGCCTACGAAGAAGTCGCCAACCGTCTCGGCGTACCGCTGTAATCGACGCAAGCATCTGATAGCACGGAAAAAAATTGCTTCGGTGCTTTGCTTCCACGAAACAGACTGTTATGATGCGCGCCGTTGGAGAGATGCCAGAGTGGCCGAATGGGACGGATTCGAAATCCGTTGTACCTTCACCGGTACCTAGGGTTCGAATCCCTATCTCTCCGCCATTATTGAATACGACTAAGCCCCTGAAATGGTTGAACATTTCAGGGGCTTTTTCGTTTCGTATGTCTTTTATTAGGGCATATTTAGGGCATTTTTCAACATTAAATCGGGCGGAACATTAGGCTTTTTGCTTGGGCTGCTGAGAGCTTTACGGGCAACGCGTAGCCTTTTCAACTGGGTTTATGACATATTGCCACCACCTCGTCAGGTCGGCTTGCCGTGTCGTGAGGTTTGAGTTAACCTGCTTGTTAAGGAGTCGGCATGAAGCTGCATAAGTTGTCAAGGACGTACATACTCGATAAGGCCGGTATAGATACCGCGAAAGTAGTAACGATCAACGGGACTCTGAAGTGGGTACCAGCGATGATCCTTCCTGCCTCGGGCCTCCCCGACAAATCGTTTTTCACCAAATCTGTGATAAGCGACGTCAATGACAATTCTAAGCGTGCTCACTTTTTAGCTATGGTCGATGCGATCTATAGCGGGATGATGCTGGATGACTTTTCCGGACATTTCGCGAATAGCGCTGTCAATTACAAGGTGGCTCACAGCTTCAAGTACTCAGGGAAGTCGGAAAACCTACGGGAACTGAAGCATGGTAACAAGGACAGGATTTACCTGTATCCATATACAGGAAAGGTAGGGCGCTACGTTTTCTTTTTCGAAGCAGCCCATAAAAACCAGCAGCAGACAGAAAAGGCGGTTAGGGATCGTGCAGAAGAATTAATTAAGAAAATCATAGATGCAAATTTATAGTTATCTTTTAGGGTCTACCTATGAACAATTTTGATATCGCCCAACAAATCGCCGAAGACGCTGAGATTTTTGGATTCGCTCGACGAGCTGCGCCGATCTTTGAAATTAGGCGTTTGATGCAGCTCAAAGGGCTTAGGAATATCGATATTGCAGAAAGACTTGGCGTTTCGGAAGCCAATGTCTCTAGATGGCTTCGTGGTGATCAAAATCTGAAACTCGACACCGTTCATTCGCTTGCTGATGCCGTTGAAGAAAAACTTAATATTTGTTTTGGTGAGTCTGCTGTTAGAAGTAGTTGGGCAGGTATGAGATTTTCGGATCCTGAGTCGGTGGTGGTTATCAGTGCTAGTTGTAATGATGAGGACTACGGATTTCATCGGGAAATGGTTGTTTCGATGAGCGATGAAATATTCAGTTTTGTATGTGAAGAGGTAGAGGCCAATGAAGGCTGCGTCGCTTTCAATTTCTAAAGTCGAATTCATACATATTAGAGTCGAATCTAATAGTGATTTTGATGGTGAGCATTCTTCAGAGTTTCATCAGTTGGACTTTCCTTTTGATGGGGTTCTTTTTAAGCGCCGAATGAGTTTGCAATACGACAAGGCGAAATCTGAGGACCCTAGAACTTTTATCTTTGGCTTGAGTATTATGCTCGAAGAAGATGAAGATGATCCCGATAGTAAACCTTTGCCGTATAATGTTGACATTAAAGCAGTGGTTTACATGAAGTACATGTCAGATCAGCACGCAGGCATGGAGCGGTTCCGTGCTATCAGGGCTACCGGATATTCCATTCTGTATGGAGCGATAAGAGAGATGGTTTCTAATCTTACTGCTCGGGGACCAAACGGAATGTGGTCATTGCCTTCTGCAGACTTCAATTCGACTGCGAGCGAAGAAGCTGTCGTAGATGAAGCGCGGCGTCAGGAGCACCTTGCAAAGCAAGGTATTCCCTCAGATAAAAAAATAGTTAAGCGTCCAAGAAAGAAACCAGTAGCATAAGGATCTCTATTTTATAAAACTTGTACTTCATTTTTTTAAGTACAAGTTTTTTGTTTTGGCTGCAATGTTCAGGGTGGCTTATTTGAATCTGGTTTTATTTATATCTCTCTGAACCCAAGCATACTCGAAACTAAGCCTGCCATGCTCTTGGTGTCCGTCGGTATCCATCTTCCATAGTGCTTTCTTACCATTGTTGTGTCTGCGTGCCCGAGTTGACGGGCTACCCATTCGACCGGGACATAACTCGACAGCATCTGGCTGGCAAACGTGTGGCGACATTGGTTAGCACCTCGGTGCCGAACCTCTGCCTTTTTCAGATGGGCAGTGAACCAGTTGCTCAACGTCTTGCCGTTCCAAAGTAGACCGCTGGTCGAACTGCGGAAAAGGAACCTGACCTTCATCTTCTTGGACGTGATGTTGTCGCGCTGGATAACGGTGATTTCTTCGACTACCGCGTCTTTGGCGTCGGCAACTATCTCTCGCATCAGTGCGAGGGCTGGGTCTATAAGCTCGATGACTCGGACCCTGGAGCGTTCTTTGGGGACTTTGAACTCGCCGACGACCAATGCCCGGCGGACGTGCACCAGGCCGGCATCAAGGTCTACATCTTCAACGGCAAGCCCGATGAGTTCGGAAAGGGACATCCCGGCCCAGCAATTGAACTCAATCATCCGGGTGTCTGTCCGGCGGTCGGGGTCCGTTTTGCCGATCAATTCGATCTCAGTGCGACTGAAGGGGTCGGCATGCTCCAGGTCCACATCCGATCCGACGTTACTGATCCTATCGAGCGGGTTGGCCTTCAGGATGCCATCGCCGAAGGCATCCGCCCACACCCCGCGAACGATGGTGAAAATGTCGTTCACTGTCTTCGGGGCCAAGCCTTGCTTGAGCAGTTGTGCTTGAAACAGCTCAATGTCGCTCTTGCTGATGTCGACGATCCTGCGCTTGCCGAACTTCTTTTCTACGTGCACAGCCTTGCTCACATAGTTGATGACCGTGCTCGAGGCTTTTAGTGCGCGCTGAACCTCCAGCCAGCGCTCAATACCTTCCTTTACGGTGCGCTTGAGCGAAGGGCCGCCGGTTCCAGTGAACATGGCGGCCCTTGGCGAGTTCGGAAAGTGGGCTGCATAGTCGAAGCGGCCCTCTTTGATTTCCGCGAGTATGGTTCGCCGCTTGTTGTCGGCATAGGCAATCGCTGCCTTGTTTACTTTCGAGATCCCTTCCAGGGGTTCCCGGCACCGCTGGCCGTTGAAGATGAACCAGATGCGTAGCTGCTTGCCGTTCATCTCAACGCCTGTGGGCATCTTGTCCATCATGGCTTCCCTTCCATCCAGCGCTCAATGGCCGCGCGGTTGTAGACGATTACGTTGGCCGGGTCATAACGCCAGTGCTTGCCTTCTAGCCATAGACCTCGCGTGCGGTATTTGCGAACCGCTTCGGTGCTTAGGCCGAAGACTGGATAAAGCAGATCTTGCCGAAACCAGGCGCCCGGTGTGATGTGGAAGTCGATTTTTTCTGCTGCGCTCATTGTGCTATCTCCCCGGCGCGCCGGGCGATGCCTTCGGCCCGACGCTGCTTGCTGCAATTTTGGTGGTTGCCGTGTGCTCGTGATTTGTTGCACTTGTCACATATGGTGCTCAGATCTAGTGGGGCCATCTGCCCTTGGCGGATTCGAACTGTTCGGCGAAGGGCTTTCATGCGGCCTCCTTCAGTGCGTGCGCTTGGCGCCATGGATCGTTCGCGCGTGCGAGGGCTGCCATGGGTGGCGGACTGACGCTGTTGCCGCACATGTGCACCTGCTGGGTGACGGTGAATGGCTTTCCGTCGGCGCCGTGGGTGATGATGTAGTCGGCCGGGAATCCTTGGGCCTTGTACAGCTCATGCGGCTTGAGCATCCGGAGGTAGATATCGACGATCACGTAGGGCGTGCCCTGAACCATCACCGTGACGAGTGCCAGACGATCCTTTGTGGTGATCGTGGGAGCCGGTGCATCGCAAGCGCTGACGTTCTCGGTGCCGTAGTAGCTGATCAGGAAGGCTGCTACGCGCAACGCACCAGCTTCATGCTCAGGCGACAGGGTGAGCGATACCAGGGAGCTCTTGCCGCCACCGCCGGCTGTAATGGTCGGTGCCGGATCTTCAAGGCCCTGACCAATACTCCCGCCGAATGCCCGCTCCATGAATGCGCTGACCAGTCCGTGGTGTTGGCCGCCGGCGCTGATGGTATGCAGCGGGTCGCTCACGTCCCTTGAATCACAGTTGCCGCGTAAGTGCACCAGGTTCGCCGTTGCCAACTGCTGCTGGCTGCCGGTGTTGGTCACCGTAGTCATCGGGTCGCGAATATCTTTGGCGTGCACGGTGTTGAATCCGCCATTGGCCTGGATCATCACCGCCGCGCTGACGGACTGGCCGCCGCCGCTTGCAGTGACGGTACCCACTGGGCCGCAGATATCGTTCACCCCGTGGGAGCGGCGTTTGTTTGCGCCTGTGCCTTCGCCGTGACCAGCCTGGACGATGCAGGCGGATGCCAGTGCGTGCTTCACGCCGCCGGCCACCACGGTGCCCAAGGGTTGATCAACGCCCGGCACCCGTGGCTCTTGTCCTGGGCGCTCGCCGTAGCCTGATTGAATCAGCGTGGGGCTGATCAGTGTCAGCTCGCCGCGATTCGCGCACGTCACCGTGGGCAAAGGCTCGCGCGGGTCATTGATCCGGTCGCTGCCCTGGTGCGTTACGGGTGCAATCACCGGACTGACAACCGAGAAGGCACCGCCCTTGGGATAGGAGGTGATAGTGCGCAGCGGCTCGCCAGCGGACTGCACCGACTCACCCGACCAGTTCGCAATTGGCACAATGAACGGCGCGGGGCTGTCGATGACAAACTTCTTCATGCCCTTTGCGACGCGGCGAAGCGTGGCCTCGGCCAAGTCTTTCTTCCGCCCGAAGATGCTCTTGCCCAGGTCACTGAAGTCGATACAGTCAGCGGCGGTTTTCCACTTCTGCTGGCCTTTGGCCGGGATCTTTGCGTGAGTTGGCTCGGGCCACACAATCGGCTGGCCGTCGCACCGAGCGATCATGAACAGGCGCTCTCGGCTGGTCGGCGCGCCGAAGTCGCATGCTCTGATCACCTTCCACTCTACGACGTACCCCATGCCTTCCAGCAGGGCCACAAAGCGGCGCCAGGTGCGGCCGCGTTGCTTTGGGTCAGGCACAAGGAACTGATTCGATACCGGTACTTGTTCGCCAGGCGCTGCCACGCGGTTGGAGGTCTTTCCCCTCTTGGTTGGATGCGGCACCTGGTCCAGCGTCACCACGCGACCTGTGGCCTTGTCGCGCTTGGCGATCAACCGGCCCCATTGCAGGATCTGCTTCACGTTCTCCAGGCTGATCACCCTGGGGCGCTTCTTGCCTCCCCACTTCAAACCGATCCACGACAGATTGCGGATCTCCCGTTTGCGTGGCTGGCCGCCGGCGGCTTGGCTGTGGTGCGTGCAGTCCGGCGACATGTGGAACCAGCCCACGGCCTTGCCGCCGCACTCGGTGTCCGGGTCACCCTCGAACACATCGGTGGTGAAGTGCTTGGCGCCAGGGTGGTTGACGGTGTGCATGCTGATCGCCTGCGGACTGTGGTTCTTCGCCACGTTCACTGCGCGGCCCAGACCAATCTCCAGGCCGGTACCAGCCCCGCCGCCACCACAGAAGAAGTCTACAACGATTTCTTCGTCCAGAGGGGAGAAGCCCAGGCGGTACTGCGTCTTGAAGTCGAGCGGTTGCGTTCTGAGGGTGGTCATGACAGAACCTCTAGAACTTGGTGGTGGCTAAAGATTTGCCGCTTCCCAGTTTCTACGTTCTTGGCGTAGAACTCATCGGGGCGTCGCCACCATATTTGGCTGTGGCTGGTAACTGCTACGGTGAGTTCCATGTGACCTATGCTGACTCGTAGCTTACTGCCGACTGGGAACGCACTTTGAATTGCTTTGGAAAGCCCCAATTGCGCACTTCTCAGCGTCTCCTCGGCGTTGTGTATGGTCGTAAAGTCGTTCTGATCCTGGGTTCCGGCCACTATGGTTGGGGCTAGCAACTGCTCGCCCTTCGCAACGGCATCCAGATTGCCCGAAGCTTGCGTATACCCCACGACAGGCTGCGCGAGCGGGCGTTCCTGAGCGTTTAGCGTTGCATCAGCGAACGCTGCCCCGCGCAGCTTTTCGTGGGGTATAAGTGCCTCGGCAGTGGCGCTGGAAGGGGCAATAATGCCTGCTGCTACGCAGCAGAGACTGTTTGTTTCTGGCGTGTCGACGCCACCTGCAGCGCGGAGCAAAGCAGGCAGGGCGTTGGCGTTGTCCTGGTGGTTCTTCATGCCGCTTTCCTCCGATGTTCGATAGCGAGTTGGTCCATCAGGCGCTGGTGGTAGGTGATGCGCGCTTCTGCGGCAGGCCATGGGCGGATGGTTTCGGTCATGGGTTCGATGCCGACCAAGCAATCCCAGATAGCCGGATCGGTTGGCATGAGGTCGCGGCGCTCTGTCGCCAGTGCAATCAGGTCGGCCTTGTAGATGCAGGCGGGAAGTTCTGGAGCGATGTCGAATCGCTCACAAATGCGCCACCAGATGCAGTCCTCGAAGTGTTGGTAGGCGCTAATCCACTGCTTGAGGGGCCGAGTCATGTCGCCCACGTACGCCTCGGCGGCATCGTGGAGCAAGGCGGCGAGCTTGTACTCTTCCGGCACCAGCTCGGCGACGATGCAGCTGTGTTGAGCCACGCTGTAGAACTCGCGGGTGTGGCCGTTGAAGCGGCACAGGTGGGCCAGCGCGTGCGAGATGTCCCGCGGGTCGATCATGTCGGCGTCGGGCTCGAACAGATCAAAGCGCTTGCCGGTGGAGGTCAGGATCCAGTTCATGCGGCCTCCTTCACGAGATCGGCCAACAGCAGGGCGTTTTCGGTTGCTTTGTGCAATTGGCGCAAACCGTCATAACCGATCAGCGATTTCAACTGCCGGTCGAGTTCCTTGCTGTAGCGGGTCAGGGCGCGGAGCTCCTTGGTGACCTTGGCGTGCTGCTGTTGCAGTGTGCCGGCGGCTTGTGGTGACAAGCGCAGCATGGGGATGGCGCGGCTCATGCGTCACCGCCGACTGTTTTTTGGTTTCGGACGTTAGTTTCCGCTTCGGTTCGAAAGAACTCCGCTGCTTTGCGGGCTTCTGCAGGGCACATTCCTTCTATTGGCCCGCGCTCTATCACCCACTGACCTTGGGGCTCAGTGATTGAGCTGCTCGCTGGGGCCGGGTCCAATTTTGGTGCCGCTGGATCTAGTAAAGCTGCCATGGCAAGAGCTTGGTCGCGGAGGGAAAGTGAGTCGCGCTCAAGCTTTTTACCGGTACGGAATGCGCTGAATGTTTCTGCAGCAATTCGCAGCTTTTCGGCGATCTTCAAGAGGGTTTGACGCGCTGGTTCCCCCAGTTTCGACGCCGCCAGTGCCTGCTTGTAGTGGGAATACAGTTGCTTATGATGGTCCTGGGCCTGATCAAGCAAAAGCTTCAGGTCCTGAATCTCCCCTGAATTATCCGATTGCTGAATGGCTTTACCTTCGTCGATACCTTCGATGCGGCCATCAATCAGGCCTCCCCGATAGCCGACCCAATAGAGGATCGCGAGTGCGATAACGATGGTAATAAGCGCGCAGATTTCAATTGCAGTCATGTGGTGTGCTCCTGGTGGTTTTTTGCTGGTGGTGACAGCTATTTCTGGATTAGTTGTTCTGCTCAACTGAACAGGTTTGCTTTTTCGCTTGCTCTTCATCAGCTAGATAGGCGCGGATATCGATCCACGCCGCTAGGTGGCGGACATGGATGTACTTAGGAGACTTACGACTATCCTTCAGCGTGGTCACGGGAAGTGGTAGGCGTCCGCTATCTAGATCGGAAGCAAAGGTTTGCTCATTGAGATTTCGAAAGTACTTCACGCGCACTGCCTCCAAAGGGATCAGTACGTCACCGAAGGTTCGGTACACCAGCTCGACGGTGGCGCTCTCTGGTGCGGGTAGCAGTCGTAGCGGTGTTTGGCTGGAGTTACTCATGGGCATCGGCCTCCTTGCGTTTGAGTCGTGAGGGGTGGTTCCAGGCATTCAAACAGTGGCGTTTGGTCAGCTCCCGCAAATGCTCCGGCACTTCGAGAAGCGCAGCGTTGCGCTCCTCGCGTGTGCGCATGGCGACGATCTGGCGGGCGTACTCCCTAGGCCACGTCACGGTTGTCTGCCGGGATGGCTGGTAATTCGAGTCCTAGTTGCTCGGCCAACCAGCGCATGCCAGCCTGCCGGACCTTGGTCGACTGGCTGTACTGCATGCCTGCGGTCTCGTGGTACCAGTTGCTGTCCTTAACCCGTAGGTACTCGCGATCACGGACGGGGGAGGCCGGTAGGTTACGGTCGTTGAGCAAGCCCTTTTCGCGCATTAGGGCGATCAGCTTGGGACGGGTTAGGTCGAAGTACTTGGCGGTTTTTTCCAGACTACGTTCCATCTCGGCCTCCTAGGCTGCATGCGCGGCTGGTGTCGCTGCTGCGGCCAGGTGGTTGATGGATTCGGCGACCATGCCGTACAGCTCGATATCAGTCCCATAGACGGTGAAGCACTTGGTGCGCGGCGACTTCACGCCGATGCTCATGATGGTGGTGATACCGGTCCGCGTTTTGTTGCGGTGAATCGCCAGATTGATGGGCTGCTCAAAGCCCAGGTCGAGTCTGATCGCGCCTCCGGTGCGCACCAACTCGAACACCTGCTGTTTGTGTTCCACCTCAAAGGTGCCATAGCGGCGGCTTGCGTGAGGTACGGTCGGAGACTCAGGTGGATTGCTGGAATCGACGGGGCCATTGGCAATTTCTTCAATGAAGTCGGCCAATTTGAGATGCATTTTTTTGCTGTTGGTAAGGGTCAGCGTGTGGCGTTCGCTTCCCAGCTCAACGGTGAAGTGCGTGTCGGCTTTGTTGCGCTCGACTTTCAGGCGAAAGGCGAGTGACTCGCGACGTGGAGCGGAACGCAAGGTGTGGTTAAAGGTTTCGCTCAGGTTGACCTGGGCGTGCAGTAGGGCAAGGGTGCGATTGTCGATTTTGAACTTGCTCATGCTGCATGCCCTCCGCCATTCGGATCGAATGGAGCAGGTGCAGTGCGTTGCTTGAGCTTGGGTTTGGATGCAATGAAGGTGCAGCCGCAGTATTGCGCTAGGCGGCGGATTTCAAAGATGCGGCAGGGGTTAGCAACGGCTGGGTGGACGTGCAGGGTAGCTGTGGTGTGCATGGTGTTGCCTCGCTCTGTGGTGGAAGAGTGAGGTTAATATCAACCGAGGGTTGTGATATGTCAACAACCACTGGTTGATATTTGTTTGTTTTTCTTAGGCGGTATAAATTGTTGGCGGCATTTTGCTACTGCTTCCAGACCAGGCGAGCTACGGCTGGAGTCATCGATCTTTGAAGAGAGCTTAAAAATGGGGTTGCCGGGCGAGCAATTGTTAGAAAAATTTTGGGTAACCATCTCAGAGAAGGGAATCGGATCGCTTCTCAAGCCTGGGCAAATGCGACGGGAGGGGCTAGTCAATCTTGAGCTAGAACGGGCGAAACTACTGACCTTGGCTCAAACTGAAAGGGATGTAGAGGATATAAAGCATGGTCGGAAAGATATTTCGGACTTTTCAATTGAGTTGGAGTTTTCGAAACGTCCGAAGGTGGCACAGGCGAATTCTATAAGACGTGAGCCTGTCGTTAATGTTTTGGAGGCTTTAGAAGTTGGAAGGACTAACCTAGTTAATGACGCTGTACGGCGTGAAATTAATACGGCTAGTTCGATAGTATATGCTGAGGAGGCTTTATGTGTTGACGACTCGTCCGCTCCAGTTGCAGATATGAATGATGATTGGCTATACCGCTGGAATGATTACTCTGGTGAGGTCTCCGAAGACGACCTGCAAAAATTATGGGGGCGGCTACTTGCGGGTGAATTTAAAGCTCCAGGTACCTATTCGCTCAGGTGCTTAGATTTCCTGCGAAATCTTTCACGCTCGGAAGCTGACCTAATCGCCAAAATGGCTAGTTATGTCGTGAATGGGTTTATTTGGCGGGAACCTAATAATAATTTGCCATTGTCGTTTGGCGAGGCAATGCAGTTGCATGAAATGGGGATTTTGTTAGGCGTCGAATCCGTTGGCCTTAATTTCACGCTAGCAAAAAATCCCGATGGCCCTAATTCATGGATATGTGTATTAACTAGTAATGATCGTTGTGTTGTTGTAAGGGGGGACAACGATAGGACTGATTATCCTATTCAGATAAATACAGTTTATGTTTCAAAACTAGGTATGCAGATTCTCGGTCTAGGTGACTTTAAGGCTGATGATGAATACCTTAAAAAATTAGGTGTGTATTTTGCTTCTCAGGGATGTAGAGTTGCTCTTGCAGACTCATTACCAACGGAACCGCATCTTCTAAGGTGGGGGGCGGAGGTAGCAATTTAGCTTGTTATTCGGGGATGAATGAACCCACCACTTTTCCGCATATATGAGTCTCCTCCGTAATATCAATGATTGGATACTGCGGATTGATAGGTCTCAAAAATTGCCTGCCCGCATCCTCCACCAAGATTTTAAATGTGGCTTCGTTTGTTCGAGGAACCCTTGCGATCACTCGATCACCGGTTCTGGTTTCTGCTTCCGGATCCACAAATATAATACATCCTGTTGGGTAGCTGCGGCCAGGTCCTGGATTCGTCATAGAGTCACCAAGCACCTTTAACGCATAACCGCTCTCGCTGATAGGTACTGGACATGATAGCCATGACTCTCCGTCATGTTGCTCAAAGTTTGATTCGCACCATGCACCGGCCTGGACCCAAGAAATTAAAGGGACTTTTCCAAAACGCCGAGTAACCTCACCAACGTTGCTCTGGCCCGCTAGGCTGAGCAGGTGGACGTTACTGTCCCCGGTCTGCTTTTTCGGCAGCACGCCATACTCCAGCCACTCCCTCCGCACCTTCAGCCATGAACACAGCACAACCATGCTGTCAGCTTCAGGTATTGATTCCCCATTCAGCCACTTACTGATTGCCTGAGTGCTTTTCTCAACTCCAACCTTCACCAAATGCTTATGAATATCCACCCCACGTCCCCGGGTGCGTACACCGGCATCGTCGAGTGCTTCGTGAAGGCGCGCCGTGAAAGCTGCCCGTAGCTCATTCTTATCAACCATGAGTTGATACTCTCACAGGGGTTGCGCAATAGTCAGTTGATGTTAATATCAACCGTGAGTTGATAAATGGAGGTTTCCATGTTGGACCCCGCAGATTTTCAGAACGCCATCGCGTTCGCATTTGAAGCAGTAGGCGGCATCGGCGCCGCCGCCAAGGTATGTGACAGGAGTTACCAAGCACTCAATAAATGGCGCTTGGCTGCCAGCCTTCCACGCACCGATTACACAGGTGAAACCCACTACGCAAAACTCTTAGCGACCGCCGCTGAGCAAAAGGGCAACGCGTTTGACGCTGCCTGGCTGCTCAACGCATCGGCCCCGCAGAAAGCTGCAGCGTAGATAGAAAAAAGGCGACCCAAGGGCCGCCCAGTTCCTCCCGGCACACACCACCACAGTGCTGTCGGGTCGCGATAAAGGTAGGCGGGCACACCACATGCTAAACCACCTACCTTTGCCGCGCTTTCAAGGCACGGATGCCTTGGGTTGCTGCCTTCTCCACCACAGATTAGGCAGCTGTTGCGCCAGAGGTGAGCAACGGATTGCTCGCCTCGGCACGGTGCCGGTTTCGATCCCTAAGATCTAGCCGGCGTTTGGGCCCTTTCAAGCCACGCGGCAAATGTAACACCACTGCACGTCGCGCGGCACTGGCAACTTATAAGGATTAATGCCATGAGCCGAATTGCTCTGAGTTGCGTTGATCGAGCACAACGGGAAGTCCTGACGCTCGAATTAGCGCTGTACCACGCCGCACGGGACTACCCAGGCGGCGCTGCTGCAATCGCCGCCACCACCGGCCGAAATCGAACCACCTTGCAGCACAAACTATCCCCGACCAATACCAATCCTAACCATGTCATCAACGTCCGAGAGTTCGGCGAGATCCTGGAGTTGACCAAGGACCGTCGCATTCTCGATGCGGTGCACGCGCTGGTCGGCGACACGACCTGGCAGGAGCTTGCCGAGGCGTACACCAACGACATGCCGGAGACATTGACCACCGGCATTGCGGTCTACTTCCGCCAGGTGGCTGATCTGGCTGACACCTGGGCCAAAAGCATTGGCGACGGTGTCGTGAATGATCAGGAGTTGGCCGAGATTCGCCTGCAAGTGTTTCGCGGAATCCAGGGGCTGTTGGGCATGCTCAACCGTGCTCAGTACGTCAACCAGACAACCCGGGGGGCGGGCCGTGGCTGATATAGCTGACTTTGCCAATGAGCTGGTGCAGGACGGTCTGGATCATATCCTGGCCAAACGTGCTGCACTCAAGGCCGCTAATGCGGCGCCTTCGCTTGAAATCTGTGCTGAGTGTCTAGAGCCGATCCCGGAAGGCCGGCGTTTAGCTCAGCCCGGATGCACCTTCTGCGTCGAATGCCAGTCTGTGGAAGATCTGAGGGCTGCACGTTATGCTCGATGAAGTCCTCAATCAATTCGCGGATTACGGCTTGGAGCCCGAACAGCCTTTAGTGTTCGGTAAGCTGACCCGCTGTAAAACCACTCAGGACAAAGGCAAGGAAAAAAACGGCTGGTACGTGGTCCATGAACACCGGACCCAAAAAAACGAGACGCTGATCTTCGGCAGCTTCGGTGACTGGCGCTCTGGCGACACCCAAAAGATCAGGGTCAAGGCCGGGCGTATGAGCCCCGAAGAGCGCGAAGTCATGCGTGCTCGACAGGAAGATGCCAAGCGGAAAGCTGCCGAGGTTGCGGCCAACGCGTCACGCCGAGCTGCCAACCGTGCGGCCAGTCTGTTCAAAGGCATGCCTGAAAAGGGCAAGAGCGCCTATCTGGATCGAAAGCAGATAGTAGGGTTCAAGGTTCGCTATGCGCCCCGTACCGGCGCATTTTTAGTGCCTATGTGCAACGTGCGCGACCAGATCGTCGGCCTGCAGGTGATTTTCCCCGTTAAGCAAGAGGACACCGGGCGCGACAAGGCGTACTGGCCGTACGGCATGTCGAAGGAAGGCGCCTTCCACCTCATCGGCCCTCACCCTGAACCAGGCGAGCCGGTACTGGTATGTGAGGGCTACGCCACGGGCGCAAGCCTGCACATGGCGACTTCGCTCACTGTCGCCATCGCCTTTGACGCGGGTAACCTTCTGCCGGTCTCCAAGGCCATGCGCGAGCGTTTCCCCGGTTGTCCGCTGATCATCTGCCGCGACGATGACTGGAAAACCAAGCGCCCAAACGGTGATCCGTGGAACCCAGGTGAGGAGAAAGCCACCAACGCCGCGCTGATTGTCGGTGGTCAGGTAGTCGCCCCTGTGTTCTCTGTCGAGCGCGAGGTCAAGTGGACGGACTTCAACGACCTGCATGTTGCTGAGGGATTGGAGGCTGTCCGCCGCCAGGTATTGGCGGTGGTCAAGCCTCCTGCAGCCGGTGGTTGGAAAGACCAATTGGCCCGAACTGAAAACGGCTCCCTGATATCGCACATGCAGAACGTCGAATTAATTCTCGGCAACGATGAGCGCTGGGCCGGCGTGATTGGCTTTAGTGCTTTCAGCTCCAAAATCGTCAAGTTACGGGCGGCACCATACGGAGGCGGTGTCGGCGACTGGGCAGATATCGACGACATGCTTGTAATGAAGTGGCTCGCGCAACAGTACAACCTTCGGGTCAAGTCCAGCAGCGTGATCGAAGCAGTTAGTGTGGTTGCCCATGATCATGCCTTCCATCCTGTACGCAATTACCTCCATGGTCTGGAATGGGACCGTGTTCCACGGTTGGCTACCTGGTTGACTGACATCATGGGCGTTGAAGCAACTGACTACAGTTCAAAAGTTGGTAAGCGCTGGATGGTGTCAGCGGTCGGGCGCGTGATGCAGCCAGGTTGTAAGGCTGACTCGGTGATGATCCTCGAAGGGGCGCAGGGCGCTGGTAAATCAACAGCAATGTCTGTGCTAGGCGGTGCCTGGTTTATGGATACACCTTTCGCCCTGGGCGATAAAGATGGCTTCCAGGCGATCCGTGGTAAGTGGATCATTGAGCTGGGGGAGCTGGACAGTTTCAACAAAGCTGAGTCGACAAAGGCGAAGCAGTTCTTCTCTGCTTCGACTGACACCTATCGCGAGAGCTATGGCCGAAGAACGATGGACGTGCCACGCCAGTGTGTTTTTGTGGGTACGACGAACCAAGACGAATATCTCAAAGACGCCACGGGTAACCGGCGTTATTGGCCTGTCGCGTGTACCAAGGTCGATTTGGAACAGTTACGCGAAGTCCGCGACCAGCTCTGGGCCGAAGCGATGTTCAGTTATCAGTCCGGTGACATTTGGTGGGTCAATCGGGATGAGGCGCCACTATTCGCCGAGGCGCAGGAATCGCGCTTTGTCGTGGATGAGTGGGAGGGGCCGGTCGTCAAGTGGCTGGAAGAATCTCAGATCGGCGCGACAGCAAGCGGAGAGGATATTTTAGCTGGCGCGCTGAAACTCGATTACGGCCATTGGGGTAAGCCCGAGCAAATGCGTGTGGGGGCAATCATGCATCGCCTCGGATGGCGAAAGGTGCGACTGCCGCCGTTGCCTAAAAGTGGTATTCGGCCATATGCCTACAAGAAGCCAGATGATTGGGGCAATGCATCAGCTCTGCAGGTTGATAGCGCACGGGACGAGGAGCCTTGCTTTGATTAAGCGAATCGATGAAATGCTCAAGCTCTGGGCGCAGGATCTGCATTCGCCAGTGCCGGAAGACTCTGGTGGGCCAAGTGGCGGCAACATGATCGCCATGCTGATGGAGTGTAAGGGCGAGCTGATACGCGGTACTCGCGGTAGTCGGATCTTGTTGGACGAGTCGGCCGATATCGAGTTGATCGTCAACAAACACTTGCCTGCGCAGCTATCGGTGGTCGTTTGGGAGCATTACTGCAACCACGAAAGTTTCCTGTCTCAGAAATACACGCACTGTGGGTGCAGCCGGGATACCTACTATCAACGTCTGCATGAAGCTCACCTTCACATTGCCGGCATGCTGATGGGAAAAGTTGCGTGATCACTCGTATATCAAAGCCTGCACCAGACCTACTGTCCGGCCTTGCCCTACCTCCATTTTTCAAGGTAGGACAGCCACAGGCCGCGCAGTTCGTGGCCTGTCCTACTACCCTACCTGTTATCGCACTCCGCGCATGTGAGCGTAGCGCGATGCATCACGCGCCATGGGCGCGCATGCGTGCTTTTAGTTTTTCTCTCTTTACACGAGGAAAAGTTAAAAAAGGTAGGGCAGTAGGGCAAAGCCCCGAATTCAGGGGCCTGTAGCTGTCCTACCTTTATTCAGGATTGTAGGGCAGGTAAGACAGCGCCGCAGGCGCTGGAAGCCGGAATAAAGATATTCACCGACATTGCCAGGGCGTAGCCCAGACATTGGCCGAGTGGCATTAAAACGGTCTTGCTGCCACCGGAATCCACCTGTAAAAAGTAGTCATCTTCGATAGGTGCGGCCGCAGAGAGCGGCACTCACCACCACACTAAACCCGGCCATTGCGCCGGGTTTTTGCGTTTATGGGGTAGGGCGATGACGAACGAGCAGCAAGCGCTTATTGATATGCCGATCTGGATGGTGATCGTACTGTCCCTGGTCGGCGGCATCTCGGGCGAAGCATGGCGGGCCGACAAGGCAGGGGTGAGCGGCTGGTCATTGGTTCGCCGCTTGCTGCTTCGATCCGGAGCCTGCGTAGTCTGCGGGCTTTCCACAATGATGTTGCTGCATGCATCGGGCATGTCGGTCCTGGCAGCGGGTAGCATCGGGTGCCTCACCGCGATGGCCGGCGCCGACGTCGCGATTGGCCTGTACGAACGCTGGGCCGCCAAGCGGTTGGGCGTGTGTGATGTGCCACCCTCCGGCGGTGGTCAGGTGTGATGCGCTGGAGGTCACGGAATACGTGGTCTGTAGCGAGTTGCACTAAAATAAAGCGCCGAAAAATCGCTGGGGACCCTGGCGGCATCCGAGGGACACGGGGCATGAAACCCGCGGGAAAGTGTTAGCGGACAGTTCACCAGCTTAGTGAACTGAGGTGAACAGGTGAACTGCTTGGATTCATTGGGTGAACAGGAGATTCCATCATGACCGTAATCAGCAAAACGGAGTTTGCGGCACGACGTGGGTGGGCCAAATCTTATGTTTCCAAGTTGGCTAATCAGGACCGCCTGGTGCTGACCGATGACGGCAAGATCGAGCTGGAAGCCACCGAAGCGCTGCTGGCTGAGTCGGCGGATCCCAGTAAAGCTGCTGTCGCTGACCGCCACAACCGGCTTCGCCTTCAGCGCGAGGCGCAAACAGCCGCCGAAGAACCTGCGGTGCCGCAAGTTGGGACGGCGGCAGACTTTCAGAAGTCTCGTGCTCTGCGAGAGCACTATCTTGCCCTTCAGGAGCGAGACAACTATCGCAAACAACAAGGCACCCTGGTGGAGCGGGAAGCAGTGGAAACCGGTGCCTACAACGCGGGCCGTCTGTTGCGTGACCAACTGCTGGGTATGTCCCCACAACTTGCCCCGGAGCTGGCTGCAATGTCCGACCCTTGGCAAATCGAAAGGCATTTGACCGCCGCCATCCGGCGTTCGCTGGAGGACGCCGAACGTATGTCTTCCTCTGACCTTGAACATGCATTGACCACGAGTTAAGCCCATGCACACGGAGATTCCTGACGGTGCAGAGGTGTACCGTGAGGCGTATTTCCGTGGGCTTCAGCCCGACCCGGATGTTTGGATTGACCAGTGGGCAGACGAGTACATGCGGATCCCGCGTGATACAGGTGCCGCTGAACCAGGCCAGTACCGCACCTCACGTACACCGTATGCCCGCGAGCCTATGCGTTGCCTTTCGCCGGCTCACCCCTGCAAGCGCGTGATCACGATGGTCGCCTCGCAGTTAATGAAAACGCAGATCGGATTGAATTGGATCGGCGGCCTGATACATATGGCGCCGTCCAACATCCTTGCGCTGCTGCCTAGCCTTGGCCTGGCTAAACGTGTGTCGTCTCGGATCAGTAAGACCATCAAGGCTACGCCCGTGCTACGTGAGCGTGTGGCCTCCAGCCGGTCGCGAGATTCACGCAACACCATGGACACTAAGGAGTTTGAGGGCGGGTCGCTGTACGTCACCACAGCGGGCTCTGCAGCCAACCTTTCAGAACTGTCGGCGCGTTATGTGTATGGCGATGAGATTGACCGCTGGGAAGTGGATATCGGTGAGGAAGGCGACCCTATTGAGCTGGCGGAAACACGGGGCAGCACCTTCGGCCGCAATGCCAAGTTCTACTTCTCCAGTTCGCCGACGATCAAGGGAGCCTCGCGCATCGACGATCTGTTCGAGGGTAGTGACCAGCGCTATTTCTACGTACCGTGCCCGAGTTGCGGGCACATGCAAACCTTGGAATGGGAGCGGTTGCACTACTCGAAAGATTACAGCGTCGTGCATTACGAGTGCGCCGGGCCAGACTGTGATGTGCTAATTGAGGAGTACCACAAAGGCGAGATGCTCGCCAAAGGCGAATGGCGAGCCCACGCTGAGGGCGACGGCGAGACGGTGGGTTTCCATCTCAACGCCTTGTATTCGCCTCTGGGTTGGATGGATTGGAGGTCTCTCGCTAAGCAATTTGAGAAGGCAAAAAAAGCCAAGGCTAAAGGTGATCTTGAGCCTATGCAGGTGTTCTACAACACCCGTCTCGCCAAGGTCTGGGATAGCGCGCAAGAGCAAGCCAAGGCCGAGGTGCTGATTGCTCGGGCACGGCTGGAGACCTACACCCTCGGCAGTATGCCGGTGGGCGTGCTGATGTTGACCGGCGCCGTCGACGTCCAGGCCAACCGCTTGGAACTGATGGTGATGGGCTTCGGCGTCGGCATGGAGCGTTGGGTGGTCGATCACCAGATCATCTGGGGTGACCCGGCCGATGAACGTACATGGGCGGTGTTGGATGAAAAGCTCAAGGCGCGTTACCGCCATCCTTGTGGTGTCGGGTTGGCAATCCTGGCGACGGCTGTCGACTCCGGCGGTCACCACACGGATGAGGTTTATCAGTTCTGTCGTGCGCGGCGCTGGCGCAACATTTTCGCCATCAAGGGCGCGAGTAAACCCGGCAAGCCAGTAATCGCTCAACGGCCTTCGATGCAGGACGTGACCTGGAAAGGCCAGACCGAACGCAACGGCGTCGAGCTGTGGTTTGTTGGCACAGACACCGCCAAAGACTGGATCTATAACCGCTATTCGTTCGCGGATGGCCCTGGTGCGCTGCACTTTGCCAACGACTTACCGGACGAGTTCTTCGATCAGTGTGTGGTTGAACGCAAGGTCGCCCGCTACATCCGTGGTCGCAAACGCATTGAATGGGTCAAGGGCAAAGCTGACCGCAACGAGGCGCTCGATCTGATGGTGTATTGCCTGGCGATGGCGCATTACCTGGGCATCAATCGGTATCTGGAACATGACTGGGCGCGGGTTCGCCAGGCATTGGCGCAGTCTGGCTTGTTCGATGAGCCGCAGGATATCAAATCCATCCAGGGCGAGCGCCTCGCCGACAACGAAACGCCCGCACCCGTCGCGGCGCGCCAGTCGCAACCGGCGCCGCCAGTTGCTGTCCCGGCTGCCCAACCGCGACCCGCTGCACCCCCACATCGCCGCAGCTCCACCAGCGGCTACCTGAAGAGACGCTGATATGTCGTTTACCCCGAAACACCTCGAAGCCATCGAGCGCGCCATTGCACGCGGTGAAAAAACCGTGCGCTACAGCGACCGCACGGTGGAGTACCGCTCCATCGACGAACTACTCAAGGCCCGCGACCAGATCCGCACGTCGTTGACCGACTCTGCCGGGCCACGCTCTCGCGTGATCCGGCTCACTCACGGAGGCAAGGGGATCTAATGGCCCGACATTTTCCGACGCTCTCGCGCAGTGGATTCTTGTTGCCGTCGAACATCAAGGCCAGTTACGAAGGCGCCGGGGAGGGCCGCCGTTCGGCCAGTTGGGAAGCCAGCGACAACGGCATCAACAGCATCAACACCCCGGCCCTGCGCAACCTGCGGGCGCGATCACGGGCGGCGGTGCGCAACGATCCGTATGCGTTCAACGTCATCGACAAACGCGTCAGCAACCTGATCGGCACGGGCATCACGCCCAGGCCGACCACCGACGATGCTGCCCTGCGCAAGGTGAAACAGCAGCTGTGGGATGACTGGGTGGACGAGGCAGACGCCGACGAGCTGACTGACTTCTACGGCATGCAGGCCCTGGTGGCACGCACCGTGGAAACTGCCGGCGAATGCTTTGTCCGGTTGCGGCCTCGTGGTCTGGACGAAGGGCTGGCGGTGCCATTGCAACTGCAAGCTCTGGCCCCGGAGTTCGTTCCGCACGACAAATTTGAGACTGCCAAAAACGGCAACATCATCCGCGCAGGGATCGAGTTCACTCCGGCGGGCAAACGCGTAGCGTACTGGATGTACCGTTCACACCCTCGCGATTCGTCGTGGTTGAACAGCGGTTACAACCAGTTGGTGCGCGTGCCAGCCACCCAGGTGCTGCACATATTTGAGCCGGTGGAGCCGGGCCAGTTGCGCGGGGTGCCGCGCTTGGCGCCGGTCCTGAAACGCCTGCGCAGCCTGGATAACTACGATGACGCGGTGTTGTTCCGGCAGGAAGTCGCCAACCTGTTCGCCGGCTTCATCAGCAGGCCAGCGCCGGAAGCCACGCAACAGCCACGAGATCCCACCACCGGCCAACTGCTGAATCTGGACCGCGATGGTTTCACTCCGATGGTGGCACTGGAGCCCGGCACCATGCAGGAACTGGGGCCAGGCGAAGAGGTGGAGTTCTCCAAACCACCAGACGCCGGCAACAACTACCCGGACTTTATGCGTCAGCAACTGATGGCTGCGGCGGCGGGTTCGGGCACGCCCTACGAGATCCTCACGGGCGACATGCGCGAGGTCAATGACCGGGCGCTTCGGGTGGTGCTCAACGAGTTCCGGCGGCGTCTGGAGCAACTGCAATTCGGCGTGTATGTGCATCAGCTATGCCGCCCGGTGCGAGCTGCCTGGATGGACATGGCGGTGCTGTCCGGTGCCCTGGTGCTGGAGGATTACGCGCAACGTCGCCGTGAATACCTGCGTACACGTTGGGTGCCGCAAGGCTGGGCTTACATCCAGCCGGTGCAGGACGTACAGGCGCGGCGGATGGAAGTGCAGGCCGGTTTTGGTTCACGCAGCGAGATGTGCCTGCGCAACGGCTACGACGCCGAAACCATCGATTCGGAAAACGCCGCTGACCTCGCCAGGGCCAATGACCTCGGCCTCAACTACACCACGCTTGATGCCATCGAGCCGATTGATGACAAGGAACAACCATGAGCAAAAAAGCGATCCCGCGCATTTATGACAAGGCTGGCAAGCCGGTAAAGGTCGCGGACAAGAGTTGGTACACCCTCCAGGCCAGCGGCGAAGCCGAGCAACGCAGCATTGAGATCTTCGTATACGGCGAGATCGGCGCGTGGGGTGTTACCGCCAATCAGTTCGTGCAGGATCTGCGCGCCATGGATGACGGGACCTCACCGATCATCGTGGCGTTCAACAGCATCGGCGGCGATCTGTTCGACGGCCTGGCGATCCACAACGCGCTATCACGCTTGGGCGAGCGCTGCACCGGCCGTATTGATGCACTGGCGGCCAGCGCGGCCAGTGTCGCGGTGTGTGGCGCGCACAGGGTGGTGATCGCGGCCAACGCCATGTTGATGATCCACAACCCCTACACCTTCAGCGGCGGTGATGCCGAAGACTTCCGCCGGGTCGCCGATGTGTTGGACCAGACCCTGGAAGCGATCATTGCGGCTTACAAGTCCAAGGCGCCGGACATCGACGAAGTGGAGCTGCGGCGCATGGTCCACGCCGAAACCTGGCTCACCGCTAATGAGGCGGTGGCGTTGGGGTTGGCCGATGAGGTGGGCGACGGCCTTAAGGTTCAAGCCTGTCTCGGCCAGGGCAGCGTGCTGCAGCGTTTCCAGAACGCCCCCGCCGAGCTGCTCGCCCAGCTTGATGACGAACCGGAGACAGAGCCAACGGAGCCGGTCGACCCACCGGCCCCTGTACTGGATGCGGCCAAGCTGGCGCTGATGGTGACGCAGGGTTGTGCAGCAGCGGGCATCAGCAACCTGGTGGAACCGTTGCTCGCTACGACCAAGCTGGAAAGCGAGGCCGTGATCCAGGCGGCACTGACCAAGGCCAAGGCGCTGCATAGCCTCTGTGTGGCAGCACGCCTTCCAGAGCTGACCGGAGAGTTTATTAACGCCGGGCTGGACGAAGCCGCTGTGCGGGCGCGTCTGTTCGACAAGCTGGTGGGCAAAGGTGGCGGCTTTGAAATCGACAACAGCCTGCCGCTGGAGGATGACCCAGCACCCACAATCAAGGCCAAACAGGCCGACCCCCAAGCGATCTGGGCATCCCGTCAGGCGGCGCAGAACGGAACCTCGAAAGGAGCAAGAGCATGACCATCAAAGTCGAATCGATGCACGCAGGCGAGTTCCTGCTGTCCGAAGGCGCCGGAAACATTTCCCGTGAAGCGATCAACGTCGCAGCAGGGCCGGCGCTGCAACCCGGCCAGATCCTTGGCTTGGTGACGCTTTCGGGCGAGTTCGCACCGTATACCCCCACCGCTGAAGACGGCAGCGAAAATGCTGTCGCGATCCTTTGGGGGCCGCTGGGCGAGTCGGATGTCCCTCGTCGCGGTCGTGCAGTGGTGCGGCTGGCCGAGGTCAGCGAAGCCCACTTGACGGGCCTTGATCCTGCAGGTGAAAAGGCCTTGGCCGCCAATTTCGTGATCGTCCGCTAAGGCGATCCCCCGTTTATTCATCCCGCCGAGTGCGGGATTTTTCGTTTCTGGAGAGTACCCCCATGGCCGATATCGCCATTTTTGAAGACGATGTGTTCAGTGTTTCCTCGTTGACCGCTGCAATCAATGACCAGGAATACCTGCCCGGCCGCATCAGCAGCTTGGGCCTTTTCCGCGAGGAGGGCATCAGCACCCTGACCGTGCAGATCGAGAAGGACGGCGAGACCCTAGCCCTGGTGCCAGCTGGAGAGCGTGGCACGTCGGGTCTGGTGATTGGTGGGACCAAGCGTACGATGATCCCATTCAATACCGTGCATCTGCCACAGCGCTTCACGATCAAGGCGGACGAGATCCAGGGTATTCGTGCCTTTGGCACTCGCAGCGAATTGCAGGCAGTGCAAGACGTAGTCAACAATCGCCTGGCAAGGGCGCGCCGACAGTTGGATGCCACTCACGAATTCCAGCGTATGGGCGCGTTGAACGGGCAGGTGCTGGATGCCGATGGCAAAACAGTCCTGATGGATATCTACAAGATTTTTGGTGTGCAACGCCAACGGCTGTCAATGGGTTTGAAAAATCCTGGCACCGAGCTGCGGGTCAAATGCGGCGAAGCCTTGGACATGCAAGAGGACGCTTTGGGCAGCATCACCAGCACCGGTTCCCGTGCTTTCTGCGGCAAGAACTTTTGGAACGAGTTGGTCGAACATGAATCGATCAAAAAGACTTATCTCAACAGCCAGCAGGCCGCCGCCCTTCGCGGTGATGCCCGCGAGAGCTTTGAGTTCGGCGGGATCGTCTGGGAGCGCTATCGCGGCAAGATTGCCGGCGTATCGTTTATCCACGATGACAAGGCGCTGCTGATCCCGGAGGGCGTGCCTGAACTGTACATCTCGTGCTTTGCGCCGGCCGACTATATGGAAACGGTCAACACCCAGGGCATTCCGTACTACAGCAAGATCGAGCCGCTGCCCTTCAATAAGGGCGTGGCTGGCGAGGCGCAGTCCAACCCACTGCACCTTTGCACGCGGCCTCGGGCGCAGATCCTGCTGGAACTCTAACCGTGGCCTTCCGCGATCTGATCGACGACATCGACGACGTGATCTTCGACACCCTCGGCGATACCGCCTTGATCGAAGGTCGCGCCGAGCCGGTGCTGGGCATGTTCAGCGCACCCTGGAAGGCCCCGCAGTTTGGCAAGGTCCAGACCGCCATCCGTGAGCCACGCTTTGAGATCCGTGTGAAGGATTCGGACGGCCTGAGCAGGGGCTTGCGGGTCACGGTCGATGTGCCGGCCCTGGACGGTGGCGGCGACTACGACCTGCTGCAGCTGGAGCCCAACGGCAATGGCCTGGTGGCTCTGATCTTGAGGACGCGCCCATGAGTGTCGGCAGCTACGTACACCAGACGCGCAACAGCGGGATGATCAACATCCAGCCGTCAGCGGTGCATTCCCAGGCGTTGCGCGAGTTCGGGCAGCTGGTGCCGAAGGCGGCAGCGGCGGCCCAGCGTCGGGCCATCAACAAGACGTTGGGCTGGTTGCGCACGCACATCGCCAGGGCAGTGGGCAAGCAGGAACGGATCGCCATCGGCGCCGTCCGGCAACGCTTGCGGGCCTACCCGGTGAGCGGCGGCACGATGCGCGGCAAGTTGTGGTTTGGGGTCAACGCCATCGAGGCCAGCCGTATCGGCCGGGCTCGACAAACACGCGCCGGGGTATCGGTGGCCGGACGGCGGTATCAGGGCGCGTTCTTCAAGCAGGTGTATGGCAACAGTCCTGATGTCTGGATCCGCACCTCCAGCAAGCACTTCAACAGCACGGACTATCCCGACAGCTCACAGGGCCGGCGGCGCTCGGGCTTTGTCGAGGAAAGCGATAACCGCTTCCCCCTGGCAAAAGCCAAAGTTTCGCTGGATCAGGTGCGTCCGCACTTCGAAAGCTGGGTCAAACGTGCCGATGAGCGCTTGCTGGAGATCCTCAAGCAGGAACTCAACTTTGAATTGCAGAAGTATTTGAAGGGGATCGCCCGTGTCTGAGCAGCCATTCAGCCTCGACCAGTTGTATGAGGCCATCGAGCAGCACCTGCAGGAGCATTTGCCGGGGATCCAGGGCGCCACGTTTTGGCCGGACCTGTCGGCAGAATCCACCATCCCCACGCCCGTGGTGTTGCTGGAACTGGCCGAGGTGGAGCCCGGCCAGGATATCGGCACCGGGGAAACGTCGCTGGTTTGCAAGTTTGAGGCGCGGATTATCGTCGATTCGATCAGCCTCGACCCGCAACGCCAGGCGGTGCAACTGGCCTCGCAACTGGCCGTGTTGCTTCGGGGGCAGTGCTGGGGCCTGGGGGTCGATTGCGCCGAGTTCGTGCGCTCTACCCAGGACTGGACCAAACCTGAGCTGGACGGCTACTTCGTCTGGTTGGTGGAGTGGGACCAAACAATCTGTCTGGGCACTGAGGAATGGCCGTGGCCGGATGAGCCACCGGGCACTTTGCGGTTCGGCTTCAGCCCTGACACAGGTCCAGGTAATGAAGAGAAGTATTTCAGCCCCGAGGATCTGCAATGAGCTACCCCGTCGCCCAGCATGACCGCATGATCGCCTCCATGCTCATGCCATGTGTGGTGGAGGCAGTCGATCTGTCCACCGGCATGGTGCGGGTGCGTTCGGGTGACTGGGTCAGCGCCTGGGTGCGCTGGCACTCTCAGGCCGCCGGCAAGGCTCGCCATTGGCGGGCGCCAAGTCTGAAGGAGCAGGGCGCGCTGTTGAGCCCCAGTGGCGAGCCGGCGATGGGCACGTTTATCCCTGGCCTATACGGCAATGCGGGTGCCCAGCCAGACAACCGCGATTATGTGGAAGTCTGGCGCTTCGAGGATGGCGGCTCGCTGGTCTACGACTGGCAGGCCAACAGCTACACCATCGACCTGCCGGCCGGCACCGTCACCATCAAGGTCGGCGGCTCGGTGCTGGAGATGACGCCTGACAGTACGCGGTTGGTGTCCGGGCAAATCAACCTGGTGGGCGCGGTGATCATCGACGGCACATTAGATGCGACCGGCGACATCAGAACAGCCGGCAAGGTGATTGATGCGGGCGGCAATACGGCCAACCACGAGCACTGATCGACCCGTTATCCACTACCCGCCGAGTGCGGGTTTCTTCGTTTTTGGAGACTTCATTTATGAGCAAGCTCAGACGCGAACTTGAACCAACCTCCTTGGCTGAGGCTTTGCCGGTGCCGGGTTTGAATCCGTTGCCGCAAGGTTTTCCCGGCGCCGTGGGGGCAACCGACAAGACAGACCCCAAACCCGTGGAGATTGGTCCGGCCCGTACCTTTCGGGATACGGCTTACACCTCACGTGTTCTGGTAATGCGGGACGGTCAAAACATCCCCGTTATAGGGGGGCTTGCGGTCGCCTGCGGCGATGATCAGTACGAGTTTCTGCGCAATCACCCTGAACTAACACCCGCTACGGAGTAGTTCCGATGATCGGAATGGATCGCCGCAGCGGCAAATCGCTGTCCGGGCTCGACCATCTCCGGCAGTCCATCGAGGACATTCTCGCCACGCCCTTGGGCAGTCGCCGTATGCGGCCAGAGTACGGCAGTCGGCTACGGCGTTTTGTTGATATGCCAGTAAACGAAGGCTGGAAAAGCGCGGTACAGGCCGAGGTCGCCCGTTCGCTGCAACGCTGGGAGCCCCGGCTGAAACTGGAACAGGTGCAGGTTGTCGCCGTCGTTGGCGGTCGTATCGACATCAAGCTGACCGGCGAATACCTGGGCGAACGGCAACTGCTGGAGGTGAGTGCATGATTGATTTATCAACGTTGCCGGCACCCGAGGTGCTGGAGCCCATCGACTTCGAAACGATGTACCAGGAAGTGCTTTCTGACTTTCGTCAGCAGATGGGCGATCAGTGGACGGCAGTGCTGGAGTCTGATCCGGTCGTCAAATTGCTGGAGGTCGCGGCGTATCAAAAAATGCTGGGCCGGGCGCGGGTCAACGATGCGGCCAAGGCCAGTCTTTTAGCCTACGCCCAACGTACGGACCTTGATAACCGTGCTGCTGATTACGATGTCCAGCGGTTGACGATCATCCCGGCAGATCCGGATGCCATACCGCCAGTTGTCGCTGTGATGGAAAGCGACAACGCGCTGCGCTACCGCACCCGGTTGTCACTAGAGGGATTGTCGGTCGCCGGCAGTCGCGGTGCCTATGAATTTCATGGCCTGTCCGCTTCGGCCAACGTAGCCAACGTATCGGTCGATTCCCCGACTTTCATAGGTGTGGAGGTCAACGCCGCTCTTCGGGCTCAATTGCCACCGGGTGCGATTGTGGTTGTGTGCGACTACGACGCGGGCTTGCAAGACCCGTTGCCAGGCGACGTGTCGCTGGCGGTGCTGCCGACTCTGGAAAGCGCGGAGCCTGGGGATGAGCTGGTCAACACTGTCCTGCGGGTGTTGTCGTCGGAGGATGTGCGTCCCTTGACTGACCGGCCCCGTGCGCAACTCGGCAAGCCCACGCCTTACGAGGTGATCGCGGATCTGGAGCTGGAGAGTGGGCCGGATCCAGCGGTGGTATTGAGTGCATCCAGGGCGGGGTTGGATGCCGCTATCGCCCAAGCTCGGTCCCTGGAAGGGCAATTACCACTGTCGGCGCTCTACGCCGCTTTGCACGTTTCGGGTGTTCGGCGCGTGCGGCTGACTTCTCCAGTTGCGGATGTGGTGTGTGATAAGCGGCATTACCCCAGTTGCACCAACATTTTGCTGACGTCGCGGGTGGTGCCATGAGCCTGTTGCCGCTTAACCCCACGCCGCTAGAACAGGCGGTGGAGCATGCCTGTGACCTGGGTATCGATCCGAACATCATCCGTGGCATCGCTGACTCTGCTCGATGCCCCGAAAACTTCCTGCCCTGGCTGGCCTGGGGCATGAAGGTAGATGGCTGGGAAGCGGCTGAAACCGAAGAGCAGAAGCGGGCTCTGATCAATCAGTCGATTCCTGTCCACAAGACCAAGGGCACCGTGGGTGCTATACGCCGGGTGCTCAGCGCCGTGCAGGTGAATGCGGACTTCAAGGAGTGGCGCGATGTGCCGGGGGCGGCCCCGTTCACTTTCCAACTGACCGCCTGGGCGAACAACAACCGGCCAGGGGAAGGCTCGATTATTTCCCCGCAACTGTACGCCCGACTGAAGGCGTTGGTGGATTCGGCCAAAAACGAGCGCAGCCACTACACCTTTCGGCTCGGCGCCCGTTTTGACGGCGGGCTTGGAGTTGCCAGCGTTACGCAAAGCCGCATGGTTCAGCGGCGTTCGGCCGACGCGGTGGCTGCGTCCCTTGAATCAGAGCAAATACTAGGTTCCGCCAGTGCAATCAATACCCGCTGCATCACGCGGCGAAGTACGGATTTGCAGGGCGTCCCAATCAACGCGCAAGGGGAGATCGTGATCGCCACGGCGGCGCGGCTTCGTATTGTCGTCCGAAGCATGATGGAGGCCATCTTATGAGTACCGCGCTTCAACCGATTATCACCAAGGCAGGGCTATCGGCGGTGTTCCGTGCCGACAGCACCGGGGTGGCCGCGCAAATCACCCATGTGGTCCTGGGCTCGCAGGGTTACACGCCGAACAACGAGCAAAAGACGCTGCGGGCACAGGTCGCCAAGTACCCGATTGCCGGCGGCGAGCGCTTGGGTGACCACCAGATTCACCTCACAGCGGTGGCCGATGGAGATCGTGCGTACTGGGTGCGGGAGGTGGGCTTCTTGCTGTCTGACGGCACCTTGCTCGCGGTCTGGTCGCACCCGACCGAAGCGCTGGCATACAAGCCTGTCGCTACCGACCTGCTTCTGGCTTACGACCTGTTGTTGGCCGCGTTACCTGCCAACAGCGTGACCATCACGTCACTACCGGGCGGCTTAAACCTGACCCTGGCTGCGCCGCTGGCGACATTGGCAGCGGCGCAACTAGCCGCCGACCTGCGAGGGCTCAATCAACAGGATGTGTTGAGCGATCACGGTAAGCAGCATGCGTCCTCGAGTATTCAGTTAGAGGATCTGTCCAGTCGGATGCAGGAGGTTGAGCGTCAGCGTGCGAACGACCGCGAGGGAATGCTGGGGGCCATTGTCGCCAACGCCGCTGGAATCATTGCAACACAAACCCTTTTTGTTACCACCAAGTACGGAGCGTAATCCGCCATGTCACTCGAAAGCGAAATTGCCAACCTGGTCTCGAAAGTGACCGACCTGATCACCTACTTCAACGGTAAGAAAGCGGCCATTGATCAAGCGGTTTCTGCCGCTGTTGCGGCCGCACCTGCTATCTCCCGCAACTTTTTTGTCGACAGCCAATTGGGCAGTGATGAAAACCTGGGCACATCGGGAAGTCCCTTCAAAACCATTGAAGCGGCCATTAAAGTCACGCCTAAAGGCGGGCGGGTAGACGTGACGCTACAGCGTGATTACACCTTGAGTGCCCATGTGCAGATGTTGGGGCGAAAAATGATGATTCGCGGCGAGGTTGGCAGCGCACGCAAGCTCGTCCTCAATGAGTTTTTGGTCGAGAACGAAGGCGTCAACACCCGCCGAATGGGGTCCTTCTGGCAGAGCGACGAGTCGGCACTTGAGCTGGCTAACCTGACACTGAGTCTTCCGGCCAGCACCGCAGGTGAGGTGGGGGCTTACTACGCGCTGGCGTTTTGTAGTGGGAGTTCGGCGCCTGCGGTTAATTCGCTGCGCCTTTACAACGTGAACTTTGAGCTTCGCGGTACGTTCCTTGGCCTGCTTATGGGGGCTGGTACTTCGCTGTTTCAGCTGGCCTTGGTCGGCACGTCGCTACCTGCCGCTTTGAACGGTCGTATTTTCCCAGGTGTGGCCGCTGGTACGGCCTCTAAAGACTTGGGCTACGTCACCACCAACCTTGCCACTCTGTGAGAACACCATGCAAAAAGAATACTTGAACGTCATTTTTGGTGGCACTTCCTATGTCGGCTACGAGTTCGACAACCTGCCGTTGGGGGCAGCACTGCTGGCCGCACAACAGCAGATTGATCAGGTCGCTAACCAGGCGCGGACGTCGGTGCTGGGTGATCCGCTGCGCGCTGTTGAGCTGGACCTGGCCGCCACCGAGGCCAAGGCTTTTGCCGCGGCGGACTTCACCGGGGACGTGCCACGGTCTGTACAAGCCTGGGTGGACGCAGCTGAGCTTACGCCGCAAGCAGCGGCCGAGAGCATCCTGGCCGAATGGGCCGACTGGGTTGAGGTGCTGCAAAAGATCCGCGCCGCTCGCCTGATGGGCAAGCAGGGGGTGCTCAAGGCGACCAGTCACCGCGCAGCCGAGGCAGCGGCTGATCAGGCCATTGCCCTCATTCGCGAGAGCGTGGTCGGTATCGGCGACGCTTGATTGCATCGTCTAGCCAAACCTTGAGCGCCCCGCATTGTCGGGGCGTTTTCATTATAGAAAGCCGCGCACTTGCGCGGCTTTCTGGTTTCTGGAGTTTGTTCTATGTCTTTTTTTCACGGGGTCACGGTCACCAACGTTGATACCGGATCGCGCCCGATTGCGGTGCCGTCTTCGTCGATCATCGGTCTGTGTGACACATTCACGCCAGGCGCCCCGGCGCTGGCGAAACCCAACCAATTGGTGCTGCTGACCCGCGAGTCCGAAGCGGTCGCCGCCTTTGGCCCGGACTCGGCCATCACTCAATCGGCCAAAGCGGTATTTGCTCGGGCCAAGGCCGTTATCGTCGCAGTCGGTGTGGCGTTGACCGAAGATCCGGCCCAGCAGACCTCGGCCATCATCGGCGGCGTTCTGGCAAATGGTGAGCGTACCGGCCTGCAGGCGCTGCTCGATGGCAAGAGCAAGTTCAACTCGCAACCGCGCCTGCTGATCGCCCCCGGTCATTCCTCGACACAGGCGGTCGCCACGGCCATGGATGCCCTGGCTGGCAAGCTGCGGGCGGTGGCAATTGTCGACGGTCCCAACACCACCGACGAAGCGGCCATCGCGTTCGGCGAAAACTTCGGCAGCAAGCGCGTGTACCTGGTGGACCCGGGCGTGCAGATCTGGAGCACGGTCGCCAATGCCTCCGTCGACTGTCCGGCATCGGCCTGGACTGCGGGTTTGTTCGCCTGGACCGATTCGGAATACGGCTTCTGGGCCTCGCCGTCGAACAAAGAGTTTGTCGGTATCACCGGTACCAAGCGGCCGGTGGAGTTTCTTGACGGTGACGAAACCTGCCGGGCCAACCTGCTCAACAATGCGAACATCACCACCATCATCCGTGATGACGGCTTTCGATTGTGGGGCAACCGTACCTGTTCCAGTGATGCTAAGTGGGCGTTTGTCACCCGCGTCCGCACCATGGATATCGTCATGGACGCGATCCTCTACGGCCACAAATGGGCGGTCGATCGTTCGATTACCAAGACCTACGTCAGCGACGTCACCGCCGGGCTGCAGAACTTCATGCGCGACCTGAAGCTCCAGGGCGCGATTATCAACTTCGAGGTCTTCGCCGATCCGGAGCTGAACACGGCCAGCCAGCTGGAGCAGGGCAAGGTGTATTGGAACATCCGATTCACCGACGTACCGCCGGCTGAAAACCCCAACTTCCGGGTCGAGGTCACCAACCAGTGGCTGACCGAAGTCCTCGATACCAACGGCTAAGGAGAACCCGCAATGGCTATGGTTCCGCAAACGCTGTACTTGATGAACATGTTTGTCGATGGCATCAACTTCTCCGGCGACGTGCCCACGCTGTCTCTGCCCAAGCTCAAACTTAAGACCGATGAATATCGTGGCGGTGGCATGGATGCGCCTATCGATATGGATCAGGGCATGGAGAAAATGGAGGCGTCCTTCAGCACCAAGGGTGTGCGGCGTGAGGCTATGCGTTTTTTTGGCCTAGCTGACCAGACTGCATTCAACGCGGTTTTCCGGGGTTCATTCAAAGTGCAGAAGGGCGCCACGACCTCGGTGGTCGCCACCCTGCGCGGCATGCTCACAGAGTTGGATCCGGGTGATTGGAAGCCGGGCGACCCTGCCGAATTCAAGTACGCCCTGAGCGTCAGCTACTACAAGCTCGAAGTCGGCGGCCGCCTGATGTACGAGATCGATCCGCTGGCATGCGTGCGGGTCATTGACGGTGTTGATCAACTTGCCAGTGTCCGCCGCGACCTGGGCCTGTAAGGAATTGCTCCCATGAAAAAACTGAACAAGATTCCATCCTGGCTCGCCGTCACTGCAGATGTTGCGACGATCAAGCTGACCCGACCCTGTGAGATCAACAACATCGCGGTCGACCAAGTGACCCTGCGTGCCCCGACCCTGCGCGAGGTCCGTGCCTCTGATGCTATTGGTGGCGATGACCCAGTGTTGCGTGAAGTGACTCTGTTCGCCTCGCTGGCCGACGCCGGGACCAAGGATATCGAGGCCCTCAAACTGACGGACTATGCGCGCCTGCAGGCGGGTTACTCGCGTTTGTCGATGGACACGGGTATGCCTGAAGACAAAGACCAACTGCCCGCGTGGCTGGTCGTCGATCCAGAGGGGGCGGTTGTGACCCTTTCCAAGGGCTATGAAATCAAGGCCCTCAAAATTGACCGCCTGACTTTGCGCGCCCCCACCGTACGCGATGTTCGCGCCGCGACGTCGGCGTCTGCCGGCGATGACGACCAGCGTGACACGATCCTGCTCGCTAACCTGTCCGAATCCGACACTAAGGACTTGGAGGGGCTCAAGCTGACGGACTACCAGCGGCTGCAAGCCGCCTACTTTCGCCTGGTGCAGGACGACGGGATTTAACCCGGCCCTGCAAAAGCAGGTCGCGAAACGCTTGGCGACGCAGTATTCATTTGCCGCCAATGAAATCGAGACCATGCCCTTTTCCACGATGATCTGGTGGCTCATGGACTGACCCCTGCATCCCTGCCTGGAGTGCAATCATGGCAAACAACCTGGCGCTCGGCCTGGTCATCGGCGGCGCCGTCAGCTCCACGGTCGGCGCCGCCTTCAAGGATGTCGAAGGCCGCATCAAGAAACTCAGTGAACAAGGCACCAAGGCCCGCGTTCTGCAGAGCACCATCGGCGACACAGTGCGCCTGCGGGACGAATGGAAGAAAGCCCATGACACCGGCTCGGCCTCGGCCGATGGCCTGCTGCGAAAACTCGAATCAAACCTCAGGATCCTGAAGGAACAGGGCATCGAGGTCGGCAAACTGCGCAAGGAATACCAAGCCCTGGGGCAGGTAGCACGGGGTGCTGAACTCAAGGCGCTGGGCCACACGCAGATCCAGCAGGGCAAGGAGGGCATGAAAAGCTCCCTCGGCCAGGCGGCGGCACTGACCGCTACGTTGGCAATCCCGACCAAGGTCTCCGGCGACTATCAGGCGCAGATCCGCCAGATGTCGTTGTGGGCACACACCGCCGGTACCGGCGACGAGGCCGAACTGGCAGCCAGCATCAGCAAGGTCGCGGCAGAGAAGGGTATGAGCCAGCAACTGCTCGCCCGGTCGGTCGGGGCGCTGATCGAGAAGGGCGTGGAGTGGGATGTTGCCACTAGCTACGCCGGGCAGATTGCCGATCTGATCGACGGCCAGGGCATGGAGCCCGAAACCATCGCCACCCTGATTAACTCCTTCAAGGAGGCCGGTGTCAAACAGGCCGACATGGGCGCCATGCTGGGCCAGGTGGCGGCGGCCGGTGACATCGGTGCGTTCGGTCCAAAGGAGATGGCCAAGTACCTGCCGGCCATGCTCGGCAACATCAAACGCCTGGGTATGGAAGGCCCGGAGGCGGTGCGCTTTCTCGGGGCCAGCCTGCAGTCGCAGTTCTCGCAAACGCAGGATTCTGCGGCTGCGGCCACCAACATGAACAACCTGCTCAACGCGGTGATCAGCAGCACCAGCCAGGAACGGTTCGCCAAGGAAGGCTACGACCTGACCGGCTCGATCCTCGCTGCGACCAAAAGCGGCAAGGCGGCCAACCCGGTCGATGCCTTCATCATGCTCAGCGAGCAACTGATCAAGAAGCAGGACCCGGCCAAGGCCAAGAAAATCGAGGCGCTCAAGGCCAAGATCAAGGCCTCGGCGGATGGCAGTGCTGAGGAAGAGCAGGCCATGGTCGCGCTGACCGAGGCGGCGGGGCTGGCGAATATCGTCAGCGATCAGAGTGCCAGTGCCGGTTTGCTCGCGCAGATCAAATACGGCGACAAGATCAAGGCTGATATGGCGACCATCAAGGAGACAGATGGCAAGGCCAAGATCGAGGCGGACGCGGCCAAGGCGCGAGAGACGTCGAATCGCAAGTGGTCGGCGGCGACGGCAGGGATTGAGTCGTCGATGACCCAGATTGGGGACGCGGTGCGGCCGCTGACGGATCTGGCGGCAGATGGGCTAGCGAAGGTGGCTTATGGGTTGAGTGAGCTGGCCGGGAAGTTTCCAGTCGTTGTCAGTGGTGCGACGGTTTTGGCCGCAGGTATTGTCGGCTTAGGCGCCGCAATGAGTGCCTACAAAATGGGCAAAGGCATGCTCAATGTCGCTCGCGGCACACTGATGGGAAACCCCAACATTGCGCAGAAAGTCATCGTGACCAATATGCCGGTCGGTGGCCTCGATGGCGGTGGCCTTGATGGGCAAGGTAAAAAAGGGCGCAGAGGTAAAGGACATAGGAGGAGGGGCGGGCGGACGCCAATTGGTGGTGGCGTACCTGCCTCGCCAGTTGGAGCAACAGCAAGTCGCTTTGCGCCCAAGGCCATGATGGGTAAAGGGTTAGGGTTCGCCAAGGTCGGCGCGCCCCTAGCGTTGATCGAGGCCGGGCTGATTGCCGCCGATACCTACCAGAACGCTGAAACCCGCGACGAAAAGGCCGAAGGCTACGGCAATGCCGCTGGCACCTTGGCCGGCACGCTTGCCGGTGCAGCAGCTGGTGCCGCGATTGGTTCGGTGGTGCCGGTGATCGGCACCGTGGTCGGCGGTCTGATTGGCGGCTTCCTTGGGAGTTGGGGCGGCGGTGAACTAGGTAGTGTGGTAGGTAAAGCGGCATTCGGCGGCCCAGATGCGCCGGCTGAACGTTTGATTCTACCGGCGCAACCTTCGCCATTGCGTCTGCAACCTCCAGGTGACACACCGATGCCGATCCTCGGCCAGATGGCGCCCTCAGTGTCGACTGGTCCGTTGATGCTTAAGACGCCTGCGAAAGCGTTGCGTTTGCCCCCGGTCAGCACGACACCGGCACCGGACGTTGCTCGTGTTGCTCCCCCTGTGCCGTCTGGTCCGTTGATACCCAAAGCACCTGTTGCGGGGCCGGCGTTAGGGGATGTCGCACGCTCATTGGCTGTCGCGCCTGCAGCAGTGGTAGCACCTGCGTTGCTCAATGCGGCTGCAGTGGTGAAACCTGAGCCCGCACGGATAGATCAGCAGTGGACGTTTTCCCCAACCATGCCGGTAACGGTGAAGGGTGACGTCAAAGACCCGCGGCAGTTGGCCCAGGAACTGATGCCGTACATGCAGCAGATGTTTCAGGACTTCAGCCGTGAGCAAGCCCGCCGGAACCTGTTCGATGCACCCCACGTATAAGGAGCCGCAATGACTTACCTGGAACAATTGCAGTCAGGTTTCAAATACCTGGTTAAGGCTGGGGAGGCGGGGCGTCGTAGCATCGATGACATGATCGGCCCGGTGAACGGCGCGATCAGCGAAATTACTGGCGCTGCCGAGGAAATTGCCAACCTTCCCGGTGTGCCGCCCGGTGTTGGTGTAAAGCTGCAACGGGTTATGCGTGGGATTGGCACGGCGCAGTCCAAAGTCGGTGCCGTTCTGGCTACCTACAACAAGGCGACTCGGACGATGACGGGCATCGATGAGCGCATGGGCACGCTCAAGGAACAGGTCTTTCGTGCCGGGACGGCGATCAACAAGGTCGCCGGCCAGATCGATCCCCGCCTGGCAAACATCCTGCCGACCAGTGCCCTGGCGCCCAATGCCACACCCATGGCGGAAGCGGTCAAACCGTTCCCGCATTTGCTGATCCTGCAGCCACTGCAAACCAATGCCCAGCCGTTCTACTTCAACCTGGACACGGCCGCTTTCGATGAACTGCGCCGGCAGACAGAGTTTCGCTGGGCCTCGCAAGAGCGCCTAAGCCGCCGGCCGGCGCAGCAGGGCGTGGGTATGGGGGAGGAAAAGTTGAGCCTCAAGGGGGCGATCTTTCCCACCTTCAAGGGCGGGCTCAAACAACTGGATACCCTGCGCTCCATCGGGGCCAAGCTGCTACCGCTCAACTTGACCACTGGCTATGGCTTCGTGCTGGGCACCTGGTGCTTGCGCAGCCTGGAGGAAGAGCAGGGTGCGTTGCTGGCCGGTGGGATCCCGCGTAAGCAAACCTTTAGTTTGGAGTTCACGCGCTATGGCGACGATATGCAGAACGTCTGATGGCGACCTGCTGGATACCCTGTGTTACCAGCAGTACGGGCACCTGAACGGCACGGTCGAGGCGGTGCTGGCGGCGAATCGGTTGTTGGCGGACGAGCGTCAGCCGTTTCGGGCTGGTCTGATAATCAGCTTTCCTGATGTGGCCGAGCCAATAGTCGAGCAGGTGCAGTTGTGGGATTGAACAACGAGGTTCGAACATGAAACCCACCTTTCGGATTGTTGCTGATGGTTCCGATATCACCGCATTGATCAATGACCGTCTGCTGTTGCTGCGTACCTTGGACAAACCCGGCATGGAGTCGGACGAATTCGAGCTGCGCATCGACGACCGTGACGGCGCCGTCACATTGCCCAAGCGCGGCGCCGGTATTGAGATCTACCTCGGCTACGGTAGCAACGCACTGGCCCGCTTGGGCCGATATACGGTTGACGACATCGAGGTCTCTGGCCCGCCCGACACCCTGGTGATTCGTGGCAAGGCCAGCGACATGCGAGGCAGTGGCAAAACCACCCGTAGCGGCAGTTGGGAAAACGTCCCGTTGTCCCGGATCGTCAGCGACATCGGCGCTCGCAACGGTTGGGTGCCAGAGTGTTCAGTGGCAACGGTAGTGCCTCGGGCTGATCAGTTGAATGAATCAGACTTCAACTTCATCACCCGGCTCGCCAAGGACCATGACTGCACCGCGAAGGTCGCCGACAGCAAGTTGTTGGTCCTTCCTCGCCAACGCGGGCAAACAGCCAGCGGCAAATCCCTGGCGGCGGTCATCATCCGGCGTAGTGATGTCAGCCGCTGGCAATTCCGTTTCACCGACCGCACTACGCAGAAGGCCGTTAAGGCTAAGTACCAGGACAAGAAAACCGGCGAGCTGGTCAACCTGTCCCTGGACAATGAAGACGCGCCGGCAGGATTGCCACCTGTTCACACCGACCGGCACATCCATCCTAACAAGTCTGCTGCCGAGCAGGCAGCCAAGGCGCGCCTTGCAGCGTTCAACCGCTCAACCGCCGAGGTCCGGCTGGAGATGGTCGGTCGCACGGATCTGTTCGCGGAACGGCAGATTAACGCGCAAGGCTTCAAGGAAGGCCTCGACGGCGTGTTTCTGGTGGACTCGGTGGAACAGGTATTCACCCAAACCGGCTGGAGCACCACGGTCGAATGCAATGCAGGGAAGAAGGGCAAGGCCAAGGCGGTCGGAAAGAAAGCGAAAAAGTCCAAAGAGGTCAAAGTATTGGAGCTGTGACCTGGCCTTTCTGTTCCATCACCCGCCGCCTTCGAGCGGTATTTTTTTTGTCTGGGAAAACGCGATGTCCATCACCGAGCAGCAACTCCAACGCATCATGCCCAACGCCCGCCGCCAAGCGGGCGTTTTTGTATCTGCCCTAAACACAGCCATGGCAAATCGACAGATCGATACGCCGAAGCGCCAGGCCGCGTTCCTCGCCCAGGTCGGGCATGAGTCCGGCCAGCTTCAATACGTGCGTGAATTGGGGGGTGAGCAGTACCTCAGTAAATACGACACCGGCACCCTTGCTGCCAGGTTGGGTAACACCCCGGAAGCTGATGGCGATGGTCAGCGCTATCGTGGTCGCGGACTGATCCAGGTCACCGGGCACAACAACTACTTGCGTTGCAGCCTGGCGCTATTTGGCGATGAACGCTTGCTACGCACGCCGGAACTGTTGGAGCTGCCGCAATGGGCCGCCGAGTCGGCGGCGTGGTTTTGGTGGGTGAATGGGTTGAACCTGCTTGCTGACAAGGAGCAGTTCAACACCATCACCCGCCGGATCAATGGTGGCCTCAACGGCTTGGAGGATCGGTTACAGCTTTGGGGTAGGGCGAGGGCGGTGTTATGCGTCTCCTCGACCTGATCCCCGCCCAGTTCCGAATCGCCGCCGTCAGCCTGCTGTTGATGATGCTGGCCGTCGGATCTGCTGCATTGGCCTGGACCGTCCAAGGCTGGCGGTACGGTCAGCAGTTTGAGCGCCAAGCTCGCCTCCAGGCTGACACCCTCAACGAGCTTGCCCAGGCATCTGCCAGACAGCAGCGAACAGAGCAGGATAAGCGCCTGGCACTGGAGCGGCGCCTGCAGAGCAAAGATGAAACCCACCACAAGGAATTGACCAATGAGCAAACGAAACAGGCTCGCCTGCGTGATCGCCTGGCTACTGCTGATCTGCGGTTGTCAGTCGTACTCGCCGCCACCGACGCCACCGGCAGTTGTTCAGTGCCAGCCACCGCCACCACCGGCCGCGTGGTTCATGGCCCCACAAGAGCCCAACTTGACCCAGCGCATGCTCAACGAATTATCGGCATCACCGATGCCGGCGACCAAGGATTGATCGCCCTGCTGGCCTGTCAGGCCTACGCAAAAGAAGTCTCTACACAGAAGTAAAAGGAGCGGCCGGGCAGGATGCGTCAACATCCAACCCGGCCACCTTCCCCGCAGAACGTCCCTGCAAGTCCAGCCAAGGCTCCTGCTTCGTGCACAAAGCGAAGTGAGCCTAGCACTGTTTATCCATACAGCAAAGGTCTTGCTTTTATATGTCTACACCCATCATCCCTTGGATGGGCGGCAAACGCCGCCTAGCCGACCGCCTGATCCCGCTCTTCCCACCCCACGAATGCTACGTCGAAGTTTTTGCCGGCGGCGCCGCACTTTACTTCATGCGACCCCAGGCCGCGCCGGTTGAAGTCCTCAACGACATCAACGGCGACCTCGTGACGCTCTACCGCGTCGTACAGAACCACCTGGAAGAATTCGTACGCCAGTTCAAATGGGCGCTGAGTTCTCGGCAGGTGTTCGAGTGGCAGAAGATGACCCGCCCTGAAACCCTTACCGACATCCAGCGCGCCGCTCGGTTTTTCTACCTGCAGCATCATGCCTTCGCCGGCAAGGTGACGGGGCAGACGTTTGGTACCGCGACGACGGGGCCGGCAATCAACCTGCTTCGGATCGAGGAAAACCTGTCTGCAGCGTGGCAACGGTTATCCGGCACCTATGTTGAAAATCTGGGCTGGCTTGAGTGTGCCGAGCGCTACGACCGTCCCCATACCTTCCACTACATGGATCCGCCTTACTGGCAGACGGCCGGTTATGGCGTGGATTTTCCCTTTGAGAATTACGAGCGAATGGCTGATTTTATGAGGCGTTGCAAGGGGAAGGTGATGGTCAGCATCAACGATCACCCGGACATCCGCCGGGTATTCGAAGGTTTCCATTTTGAAACAATCGACATCCGCTACAGCAACACAAACCAACGGCAAGGCAAGGCCGAGGTTAGCGGAGAATTAGTGATCATGAACTGGGAACCAGCCGCCTTAGGAGGGCTGTTTTGATGGTCGCCATCGAGGCCGGCTTCGTTGTATACTGCCGGCACCGCATACCCCCTTGAGCTACAGGAATATCAGCATGACTGTACTCCAAACGATGTACTGGCAGCCTACGCCGCCTTAGCGCTACGCCCCCCTCGCAACACCTTGCTTCCGCTAGTTTCGCTCGCGGATGCGTACTGCTGTACGCCTGGTTTTTGACCTAAAGCACACAGCGCAATAATCCTAAAATTTGAATTAGTATCGATTTGCTCGCCGTCCGTTTGGCGTGTGCGATGCTTTGCCCTGGATATTTCTATGCTGCAAAAACTTAGACAAACGTGGTTTTCCAACGTCCGTGGAGATGTGCTCGCGGGAATCGTAGTCGCACTCGCGCTGATTCCGGAAGCAATTGCTTTTTCCATCATCGCCGGCGTCGACCCTAAGGTCGGTCTCTACGCCTCCTTCTGTATCTGCGCCGTAATCGCCTTCGTCGGAGGACGCCCAGGCATGATCTCGGCAGCTACAGGTGCGATGGCACTGTTGATGGTCACGCTGGTAAAAGATCATGGACTTCAGTATCTGCTGGCAGCCACCTTGCTCTGTGGGGTACTCCAAATCCTCGCGGGTTACCTGAAACTCGGTTCACTGATGCGCTTCGTCTCCCGCTCAGTGGTCACTGGTTTCGTAAACGCATTGGCTATTCTGATTTTCATGGCGCAGTTGCCTGAATTAACCAACGTCACCTGGCATGTATACGCCATGACCGCAGCAGGCCTCGGAATTATCTACCTGTTTCCGTATGTACCGAAGATTGGCAAGCTGATTCCTTCGCCGCTCGTGTGCATTTTGACCCTGACTGCTATCGCGATTTACCTGGGGCTGGATATTCGTACCGTTGGCGACATGGGGCAACTGCCGGACACGTTGCCGATTTTCCTGTGGCCTGAAGTGCCGCTGAACCTTGAAACCTTGCGCATCATCTTTCCTTACTCCGCAGCGCTGGCAGTTGTAGGCTTACTGGAGTCGATGATGACCGCGACCATCGTCGACGACCTCACCGATACCACCAGCAACAAAAATCGCGAGTGCAAAGGTCAGGGTGTGGCCAACATCGCTGCCGGCGTGCTTGGCGGGATGGCAGGTTGCGCGATGATCGGCCAGTCGATTATCAATGTGAAATCGGGTGGGCGTACCCGCCTCTCGACGTTATGCGCGGGGATCTTCCTGCTGCTGATGGTGGTGTTTCTCGGTGAATGGCTCTCCAAAATACCGATGGCAGCACTCGTTGCAGTAATGATCATGGTCTCCATCGGCACATTTAGCTGGGATTCACTTCGCAACCTGAAAAAGCACCCGCTATCGACCAACCTTGTAATGGTCGCAACCGTGGTGGTGGTCGTGGCAACGCATAACTTGGCTTACGGCGTATTGGTTGGCGTACTGCTGGCTTCGCTATTCTTTGCGAACAAGGTAGGACACTACCTCGACATCAAGAGCACTCTTGAAGAAGATGAGTCGCATCGGACTTATCGTGTCATGGGGCAAGTATTCTTCAGCTCGGCAGACAAGTTCACCGACGTGTTTGATTTCAAGGAGGCGCTCAATAAGGTCACCATCGATCTTACACAGGCGCACTTTTGGGATATCACCGCCGTCGCAGCGCTGGATAAAGTGGTTATCAAGTTCCGTCGTGAAGGTGCCGAGGTCGAAGTGCTGGGTCTCAACGAAGCAAGCGCGACAATCGTTGACCGCTTTGGCGTGCATGACAAACCTGGCGCTATCGACAAGCTCATGAGCCACTAAGGAGAACGACAATGACTCACGTAATGGCATGCATTGATAACTCTCAATCCTCATTGGCGGTCTGCGACTATGCAGCATGGGCGTCGCAACGACTTAGTGCCCCGCTGACTTTGCTCCATGTGCTGGATAAGGAGAAATATCCGGCATCCGCCGATCTCAGCGGTAATATCGGTCTTGGCAGCAGAGAATATCTATTGGAAGAACTGGCTACGCTAGATGCGCAGCGTGCCAAGCTCGCCTTGGAGCAAGGGCAACATATGCTTGAAAAGGCCCGCGAGCGGACGGTCATCTCCGGTGCCGTAGCGCCTGACCTGAAACAGCGACATGGCCACCTCGTTGAAAGCCTGAGCGACCTGCAGGAAGATATTCGCCTACTGGTTATAGGGAGAGTGGGTGAAGACAGCACGCACAACGCTCACACTCTTGGCCGCCAGATTGAAGCAGTTGTCCGAACTATCCATCGGCCCATTCTGATTACAAGCAGAAAATTTAAACAGCCAGAGAGGGTAATGCTTGCATTTGACGGCAGCCCTACAGCCCATAGAACCGTGCAGATGCTTGCTTCCAGCCCATTGTGCGAAGGCCTGCCGATTCATATCGTTATGGTTGGAATAGATTCTCAAGACAACCAGAACGAGCTTGAGAAAGCACGAAGCATACTTATCTCGTCCGGCCTGAAGGTTCAAGCCGAGATCCGGTCAGGCGAGGTAGAATCGGTTCTGCATGCGTATCAAGCCGAGCACGCCATCGATCTCCTGGTCATGGGCGCGTATGGGCACTCACGCATCAGGCAGTTTTTGGTAGGTAGCACGACGACGACGATGCTGCGAACAGTCACTCTTCCGGTATTGCTGCTTCGGTGAAACAGCGTCCCGACCACAGTATTTCCAAAGTCCGGAAATGCTGTGGCGATCCTGAATGATGATTAACTGAACTTGCTGCAACGAGACCACATGCAACTCATAGCCGAAATTATTCATCCAGAGCTGAAATCCATGCAGGGCAGAGTATTCCGTCGTCATGCTGCACGCGGCATCGTATTGCGAGATGAACAGATCCTGCTGCTATTCACTGAGCGGTATAACGATTTTAGCTTTCCTGGCGGCGGTCTTAATGCTGGCGAGGACATCGTCACAGGGCTGAAGCGTGAGCTTGAGGAGGAGACTGGTGCTCGCGAAATTCAGATACGCCGGCACTATGGTTATATTGAAGAGTACCGGCCCTACTGGAAGCCCCAATACGACTTGATGCATATGACTTCGCATTTTTATCTTTGCGGAGTAGCGTTACAGCTAGATCCAGTGAGAATGGAAAGTCATGAAATAGCTAATGGTATGCGTCCTGTTTGGATCAACCTGCAAGAGGCCATTACACACAATGAAGCCGTGATGCAGCGTCAGGAGTCCTCGATGGGGCAGTCCATTCAGCGCGAAACTTTCATGTTGAAGAAAATCGCGTCAGAGTTGATGACGCCAATCAGCCGCTGAGAAAAGTTCTGGGAGAGCTTCGTTAGCGATCTGGGTTAATTTAGCTTGACAATACTTTTTAGATATTTTATTTTTTCAGCTAAGCCGGACTGGTCTCGTTCGGCGCTGCTGGCCTTGCGCGAATTCTTTGGATACGAGACCAACCTGCTTCAGTCGCTACGACCATTCTTTTGATACGAAACTTGACCCTAGTCAGGTGCACCACGGCCCGCCAGTTGCTGTATGAACTTTGTGCCCCTGTATGAGGTGTTTATATGGTTCGTATTCCCGTTACATTGGCCGACTTCGATAGTGGCCGCATCAAGAGCTCTGTTTCCAAGCTTAGTAAGCATCATCCCGATCAGCCTCTTAAGCCGAAGCTGTCAGTGGTGCAGCGAACCTTTGCTCAAATCTTGGGGTATGGTGGATTCGAAGATTTGCGTTCGCAGGCTAAACAAAATGGAGCTATATATACCGGTCAATCGCTGGCAATAGGGCAATTCATTGCGCCCATTTCACGGCGTTTATCGCGTCACTGGAACGTGTCGGTCGAAAAAGCGGAGGGCGTTGCGGCCGAGCTGGGCCTTATGCATCTTGACGCATTCCGCCCCACAGCTCGCCCGGTTCAGCAACTGCTTCTGCGAGAAGACCGCGTGAGCCCGTCAGGGCAATTGCCAAGCATTGGCGTATCGACTAGACCAATATTTGATGCTGTACGCCAGGCTACAGGGATGCCAGTGGCGCACATGGCTGCGCTTCGGGAAGCAATGAGGCCAATGGATGCGCTTCGGGAAGCAATGAAACCTTCGGCTCAGATGCTTGCGATTCAGGAAGCAATGAAACCTACGGCTCAGATGCTTGCGATTCAGGAAGCAATGAAACCTACGGCTCAGATGCTTGCGATTCAGGAAGCAATGAAACCTACGGCTCAGATGCTTGCGATTCAGGAAGCAATGAAACCTTCGGCTCAGATGCTTGCGATTCAGGAAGCAATGAAACCTACGGCTCAGATGCTTGCGATTCAGGAAGCAATGAAACCTACGGCTCAGATGCTTGCGATTCAGGAAGCAATGAAACCTTCGGCTCAGATGCTTGCGATTCTGGATGCGCTTAAGCCCAAAACCCATTAATTACTCTGCCTAGGGGGGGAGTGGTCAAAATGATGTTTAGGGCAAATTTAGGGCAAATCTAGGGCCGCAATAGACCGCAGGAGGCCAAAGGACAAGGCGGATAAGCCCATGTTTGTTGGCCTTGAGCGGCCTATGACGACGAAAGAGGGGGTTCGAATCCCTATCTCTCCGCCATTACACAGAAAAAGCCCCGTAGTTGAAAAACTACGGGGCTTTTTCGTTTCCGAAACTTGCTGAAAATACCGCCTCCTACGATTCACTCCCCGTACTACTCAACACTCCCACCTTTCATGCAGGCTTCCAAAACGTTACGCACAGCGCCTGCGTTGCGCGCCCCTCTGTAAGTCAATATCGTTTGCCGTGTGCGAGATAGTTCTCCCATCCCAACACTGCAAAGGAATGCCTGATGAGTAAAAACACGAAAAAGACCTCCGACAAGATGGCCACGTTAGCAGCCGAAACCCTGAATAATCCAAACGCCTCAGCTATCGCCAGAAGCTTGGCTGCCTCGGCGTTGGCTCAGAGTGGTACGGATAAGCAGACCAGTGCGCAGATGGAGGAGAAAGCTGGAAAGACGCTTCAGAGCGATCAGTACAGCGAGCAGACGAGAGCGCTTGCCGCCTCTGTGCTCTCCCAATCCAATAAAGAGCGAGGAAGCTGAGAGGCGACCCTTCTGAATAAGGCCGGTGGTTGTTTCCATAGGTTATGGGGGAATGCGCTGTCTTACCTGAGGCTGTCCATTTCTCACGAAAAGGCTTGGCTTGCCACCATCCATCAGAAAAGCTGTCCATGGCTATCTCCAGTTCTATGCTGGGTCATAAGACCAATTCTTATGGATGGGAGGTGGGTATGAATAACGAACCCAAGCCACGCGACGACTCGGCGCAGGAGCGGGCTCGGCGGCTTCACGAAGAAGAGAAACCGCAGACCTGGAAGCACCCGGATGATGGGACGGAATTGTCCGAGCGCGACCAGGAGCGCCCGCTTAAGCCCTGACGTCCGACGATGAGAGCGCCCCCAGCGCTTTCATCCGGCTATCGGCGTACACAGCTCTACCAGCGTGCCATCCGGGCAGCGCACGTAAGACACTACCTGGCCCCAGGGCTTGCTGCTCGGTGCCGAGAGTTCGCTGGCACCTGCGGCCAGCGCTTTGGCGTGGGCCGCCGGTACGTCTTCGGTTACAAACCCCAGCTCCATGCCCAGCGGTTGCTTCGAGGTATGGGCGGCGACGTGCCCACCCTTGAAGTTCATCTCCCCCAGCTCATGGGCGGCGAAGGACAACGTAGTGCCCCCGGTTTCCAACTCGCCATAGGTCCCTGATTCATGCAGGAAGCGTCGGCTGAAGCCAAAGGCCTTTTCGAAAAACTGCAGTGACGCGGCCACGTCCGGGACGTAGACGATGGTGTAGGCGAATTTCATGGCTAAGCGCTCCTTGCTTGAAGAAAGTGGCTAATTAGAGGGCGAGGCGCCGGGCTCGTCAATCTGCCTATACCAGCAGCGCCGTGGGAAACCCCGACGCCAGGACCAGATACGCAACGATGGCGGCCAGGCACAGCCCGACAAACACCCGCAGCAGCGTCCTGGCGGTTGGGTGGGCGATGAGTCTGATACTCCAGATACACAGCCCGGCCATAAGGATGGCCAGGGCAAGAATGACCAGCACGGGGATGTTCTCGGTTGTCATGGAAGCTGATTTATAGTCTCAAACACGTGGGTTGGATAGTCGACGCATAGACGCAGGCCCTGCAGTGTTCCTAAACTGCCGGCAGTCTTGGGCTGTAGGGCGTTTGCCATGAATCGCAATGAATTACGCAAGGCCGACATCAACCTGATGGTGGTCTTTGAAACGCTGATGCTCGAGCGCAACGTAACGCGTGTGGCAGAGAAGCTGTTTCTCGGCCAACCCACGGTCAGTTCGGCCCTCAACCGCTTGCGCACGTTGTTCAACGACCCGCTGTTTATCCGTGTCGGCCATCGTATGGAGCCCACGGCGCGGGCCGAGGAGCTTATCTTGCATCTGTCGCCGGCCCTGGACTCGCTGTCGGCGGCGTTGAGCCTTACCCATGATTTCGATCCGTCTGTCAGTACCATGACCTTTCGCATCGGCCTGTCCGATGACGTCGAGTTCGGCCTGTTGCCGCCGCTGTTGCGGGCCCTGCGCACCGAAGCGCCGCAGGTGGTGTTTGTGGTGCAGCATGTCGATTACTGGCGGATCCCGGACTTGCTGGCCTCTGGCGATATCACCGTCGGCATCACCCAGACCCGTGGCCTGCCGGCCAATGCCAAGCGCAAGTTGTTGCGCCATATCCGCCCCAGCGTGCTACGCGCAGATGCCTCGGATCAGCCGTTGACCCTCGATGAATATTGCTCACGACCCCATGTGCTGGTGTCCCACACCGCCAACGTCGCAGGGTTTGCCGATGAGTGGCTGGCGGAGATCGGTCGCAAGCGGCATGTGGTGTTATCTGTGCCGCAATACAGTTCCTTGCCGGCACTGCTGGCCGGCACCGATATGATCGCCAGCCTGCCGGATTACACGGCCCAGGCCATGGCCGCAGCGGGCAATCTGTTTTGTGAGCCGTTCCCGTTCGATACGCCGACCCTGGACTTGTCCATGGTCTGGCTCAGCCACGTTGACAGTGACCCCGCCGAACGCTGGATGCGCTCGCGGCTGGAAGCATTTATGGGGGGCTGAGAGCGCTAAGCGGCACGTCATCTCTGCGCTTCTCTTGCCGCATCCTGCTTGACGCTTGCCACTGCCTTGACCACCTGCTCGCGAAACCACGCGTTGGCAGTTTCCTGCTCGCTGACGTCGTTCCACTGCATATCCAGAGTGAACCCTGGCAGGCCGTTGGGGGCTTCGCAGTGGCCGAACTGCGGCTCCAGGGCCAGTAGCTGTTGCACACGCCGGGGCAGGGTGACGATAAAGTCGGTGCCGGCAATCATCTTCAACGCCGCGCTGTAGCTGTTGGCCCGGGCGATAACCTGGCGCTTGTGGGCCTGGCGGGCGAGCCAGCCGTCGATCATGTTGGTGTCCGAGGTCCAGGGTGTCGGGAATACATGGCGGCGGGCCACAAACGACTGCAGGCTGAACGCCGGCTCGCGCGGGGCGGCGCGTTTATCGAAGACGCAGACCAGGTCGTCCTCCAGCAGCATCTGCGTCCTGAGATCCTTGTGCTCACGGTGAAAGTGCGGGCCGAAGCAAATCACCAGGTCCAGGCGCCCGTCGCGCAGGGCCTCGACGGGAATCTCGGTTTCCAGCTTCTGCACATTGACGATCACTGGCAGGTCGGCGTGATCGAAGTGTTTCAGCAACCTGGGCAGGATCAGTTGCTCGAAGTATTCGGGCGCGCAAAGGTTGAAGGTGACGGCTTTTTGCGTGGGGTCGAACGTCTGGGCGCCCGCGTGGCAGAGGTTGATGCTTTCGAGGATTTTCTGCACATGCCCGTACATGCTGCTGGCTTTGTAGGTCGGGCGCATGCCCGCACGGGTGTTGATAAACAGATCGTCTTCGAAGCTGGTGCGCAGTTTCTTCAGGCTGTAACTGACCGTGGACTGGCTGACAAACAGGGTTTCGGACACATCGGTGACGCTGCTTTGCTCATACACAGCGACAAACACCATCAGGTCCTGCATATCGAGCTTTCTAAGCAAGTTGCTGTTTAGCATTCGTTCCGTCCGTGAGCCTGTTGCGCGACCGCAGCGCAAACAAGGCAAAATGTTAACGGAACGCTCGTGCCAATAGAAAGGTCTGTCGGACCTTTCTATGTCTGTTGTGGGACAGATACTGTTTGGAACACGACGCCCTAGCGAATATGCCGTGCGTAGTGGCGCGGGTCGAAGCGCAGGACCATCAGCAGCATCACCCCCACCACCGCCGTGAGCGACCACCAGGCCCATTCGAAACTGCCCAGTTGGTCGCGAATCACCCCAGCGATCAGTGGCGACACGCCAGCAATCAGGTAGCCGATACCCTGCACGAAGGCTGTCAGGCCACCCGCACGGCGCGGGTTGTCCAGGTGGTCCAGGGACAGGATCAGGCTCATTGGGAACAGCCCGCCAATGCCCAGGCCCAGCAGGCATGGCCACAGGAGGGTGAGGTGCTGTGGGGAGAGGATCAGGCCACAGAAGCCGGCGATGATCAGCACCAGCAACACGGCCACCACAGCGCGCTTGTCCTGGCGCCGGTTGGCGATGGCCGGGGTGATCAGCCCGGAGACTACCTCCATGGCGGTCAGGAAACCCAGCAGCAAACCGGCACTCTGTTCGCTCCAGCCCTGCTCGACGTAGTACGGCGCCAGCCATGCCAGCACGCAGGTGTAGGAAGCGGTCCCGAGGCCGAAGAATATCGCCAGCAACCACGCGCGGCGATTACCCCAAAACGACGCCTGCGCACCGGTAGCGGCGTGGGGCAGGGGAGGCAATGCCGCGTGCTGGGCATACCAGAACAGCAGCGCCAGCACGGCGAGCACCGCCCAGATGGCCAGGCCGATCCGCCAACTGCCGGTCTGCACCTGGATAAACGGCGAGAATGACGCCGCCAATGCCGCGCCGCCCATGATCGCGGTGACGTACAGGCCCATGAACAGTGAAACATTGTCACGAAAGCGCGACTTGATCAGCGCCGGCATCAACGCCTGGATCAGCGCAATGCCCACGCCGGCGGCGATGGCGCTGAGGATCAATTCGGCGGCGGAGTCGAGAAATAGCCGTGACAGCGTGGCGAGGCCAATCACTACCAGCGACAGCACGATGCTGCGATGTTCGCCAAAGCGTTTGCCCAGGCCCATGCCGAAGAACATCGCCAAGCCCATCGCCATCACCGGCAGCATGGTCAACAACGACGCGGTGCTGAAATTCAGCGGCATATCGCCACGGATCGACGATAACAAAGGACCGACTGCTGCCATGGACGGGCGCAGGTTGAGGGCCACCAGCACAACACTGATCATCAGCCAGAGAGCGGTGGTGGGTTTGGCGTGGACGTTTTCCATGGGCGGGCCTTGAATGGACAAGGCTGCTATTAGGCGGCTGCGCAGGGCAGTGGGCAAATCAGAAAGTCGCAGGGACTATTGAAAAAACCGGCACCGGCTTGTGTGGGAACCGGGTAAGACAGTTCCCACACAAGCCAGGGCGATTTCGTCGGCAGGGTGTGTCAGTAACCCACGGTAAAGCGTTGGCGCGAATGCTTCGGTGTTTCCACTTCGTCAATCAGGGCAATGGCGAAGTCGGCAAAGCTGATCCAACTACGGCCTGCGCTGCTCACCAACAGGTCGTCCTGGCCCAGGCGGAAGGTGCCGGTGCGCTCGGTCTCGACAAACTCTGCCGAGGGCGAAAGGAAGGTCCAGTCCAGGCCCTTTTCCTGACGCAAGGTGTCGAGGAATGCCACGCCAGCACTGGCCTCGGCCTTGTATTCGGCAGGGAAACCTTGGCTGTCGATGACCCGCCCGCCGTCCGGCAACAGCAGCGAGCCCGCGCCACCCACCACCAGCAGACGCTTCACGCCCGCCTGTTTTACCGGCCCGATCACCGCAGGCGCAGGCAGGGTGGCGAAGTGCGCAGCGCTGATCACCACGTCGCTGCCGCTGATGGCCTGTTGCAGGGCTGCAGCGTCCAGGGCGTCGGCCTGTTTGACGGTCAAGCCCGGGCGCGCAGCGATAGCTCCAGTGTTGCGTGCGATGGCCGTGACCGTATGGCCGCGACGCAGGGCTTCTTCCAGCAGTTGGCTACCGGCACGGCCGGTGGCACCAATGATTGCGATCTTGCTCATGACGTTCTCCAGTGCGGTAAGGGTTGGGTCAATTCACCACTGCATTTCGCCCTTGGCGACTTTGGCACTCAGCTCCAGGGAGCTTTCATCGGCCAGCTTCGGGTAGCGTTTTTTCATGGCTGCGATCAGGGCGGCGGAATCCTTGGCCTTGGCGGTTTCTACATCGAAAGCCTTGATGTAGTCGGCCGTGAAGGCGACGGATTTGACCGAAGGCGTGCCCAGGTAGTGGCCCGGCACCACGGTGACCGGCTTGAGTTTTTCGATACGTTGCAGGGTGCCCAGCCAATCGGCATGGGATTGCGCACCCTGGGTGTCGGCCATCCACAAGTGGATATTGTCCGAGACCACCACGCCGCCGATCACGGCCTTGATTGATGGGATCCAGACGAAACTGCGATCCGGCTGCGGGCCGTCCAGGCCGATGACTTCCAGCGGTTGCCCTTCGAGCGTCAGGCTATGGCCTTCGAGGACCTGAGGAATGATGGTCTTGGCGGGTTTGTCGGCACCCATTTTCGGGCCCCAGTAGGCGACTTTTCCGGCAACGGTGGCCTTGATATGGTCGACCACCGGCTGCGGTGCAAGGATCTTGGCCTGTGGGAAAGCGCTGGCCAGGGTGTCGAGGCCGAAGTAGTAATCCGGGTCGCCATGGCTGATATAGATGGTGGTCAGCTGTTTGCCACTGGCGCGGATCTTCTGCACCAGTTGCTCGGCCTGGCCCTTGCCGAACTGCGCGTCTACCAGGATCGCGTCTTTCTCGCCGCTGACCAGCACCGAGCTGACGGGGAAGATCGCCGATTCACCGGGGTTATACACGTCGAGAGTAAGGTCGGCGGCAGCTGCGTGAGCGGCAAAGCCGAGTACGGTGGTGGCCAATACAAAGCGCTTGAGGGTGGTGAGCATGTTCAGGTCCAGGTCAGAGGTGCCTTGGCAGGCGATGGACAGAGCTTAGTTGCACTTAACGCAGCAAAAAATGCGATGCTGGAACATAGTTTGTTTCTAAAACCGGGCAAATCATGGATCGTCTTCAAGCAATGCGCGTGTTTGTCACGGTGGTCGACTTGGGCAGCCAGTCTGCGGCCGCCGATCATCTGGACCTGTCGCGCCCAGTCGTGTCGCGCTACCTGGCAGAGCTGGAGGACTGGGTGGGCGCGCGCCTGATGCACCGCACCACGCGCAAGCTCAGCCTGACCGCCGCCGGCAGCGAAACCCTGCCGCGTTGCCGGCAGATGCTGGAATTGTCCTGCGACATGCAGGCCGCCGTCAGCGAACCGGACGACACCCCTCGTGGCCTGGTGCGCCTGAGTGTCAGCACCTCGTTTGGCCAGGCGCAACTGGCGGAGGCGATGGCCGAGTACGTCAAGCGCTACCCGCAGGTGACCATTGATCTGCAAATGCTCGACCGCACGGTGAACCTGGTGGATGAGCGCATCGACCTGGCGATTCGCACCAGCAACGACCTGGACCCCAACCTGATTGCGCGGCACCTGACGGTATGCCGCTCGGTGATCTGCGCGTCGCCGGCCTATCTGCTGGAACATCCGCAACCGCAGCGGGTAGAAGAGCTGGCGGGGCACAATTGCCTGACCCATTCCTACTTCGGCAAAAGCCTGTGGCATTTCGAGGAAGATGGCGAGCCGGTGTCGGTGCCGGTGCACGGCAACATCAGCGCCAATGAAGCCAGCACCTTGCTACGCGTGACCCTGGCCGGGGCGGGGGTGGCGATGCTGCCGACCTACCAGGCCGGCGACTACATCCGCAGCGGCCAGTTGATCCGCCTGCTGCCCCATGCCGAGCCACGGCAGATGAACATGTACGCGGTGTATGCCTCGCGCAAGCACATGCCCCAGGCGTTGCGCAGCCTTCTGGATTTCCTGGTGTTGAGGTTCCCGCCGCAGCCGCAATGGGATGCAGGGCTGGACGTGCGATAAGGCGCCTGAATACCCCTCAATACTGGCAACTCGCCCTGGCTGACCTATGCTTACCACAGCACCTTCTTGATTTGTCCGGAGGTCACCGCCATGACGATCAAAACCAGAAAGTACCTGATGATTTTTACCCTCTGCGCCCTGGCCACGGCCCTCTATGGCACCGCCGTCTACCGCGCCGAACAGGCCCGCATGCAACCCGGCATGGCCGCAACCTGCAACCACGGACAATGTACCTACTCGGCGACCCTGAGCGCGTTGCGCTAAGCCGGAGGGCTGTGGAGGCAATGGAGCTCCAGGGGCTTCTATGGCTCTTGTGGCGAGGGAGCTTGCTCCCGTTGGACTGCGCAGCAGTCCCATTTCAGGGCCGCTTCGCGCCCCAACGGGGGCAAGCCCCCTCGCCACAACAAGCCCCCTCAGCACAATAAACCTTCTCACCACAGTAAATCGGCCTACAGAATGTGGGCGGACGATCACTCTGCATTCAACTGTTCGCGAAACACCTTGGGTGAAAACCCGACGCGCCGGCGAAACAGTCGAGAAAAGTTCGTCGGATCAGAGAACCCCAGTACGTCGGACATTTCATTGATGGTCATGCTGGTGTAGGTCAGCAGGCGCTTGGCCTCCAGCAATTGGCGGTCGTGCATGATCTGCAAGGCCGGCTGCCCGCCCAGTTCGCGGCAGGTGCCGTTGAGGTGCGACACCGAGATCCCCAGCTTGTGCGCCAGGTCTTCGATCTTCGGGTGTTCGCGGTAGTGCTGCTCCACCAACTGGGTGAAGCGCCGAAAATACTCAAGGCTGCGTGGCACCCGGGTATGGCAGCGCTGGATGGCCTGGCGGCTGATCCACACCAGCAGCACGCTGACCAGGGCGTGCATCATCATGTCCCGGGCCGGGAAGTTGTCGTTGTATTCATCCTGCAACCGGGCAAACAGGCTATTGAGGTAGTCACTGTCCTGGCCCGCCGGATAACTGCCCAGGGCGCTCAAGCCATCTACCGCCGAGCCCAGTTGGCCTTGCAGATGCGCCACCAGCGGCGCAGCCAGCGTCACCACAAACCCTTGCACATCCTCGGCAAACCGAAACCCATGCACGCATAACGGCGGCAGCACTTGCAGGGTCGATTCCGTCAGCGTCGTGCGCTGGCCCTCGATCTCCAACTGCGCCTGGCCTTTGTACACGTAGAGCAACTGGCACAGGTCCGCATGTCGGTGGGGCTGGATCTCCCACTGGTACTCACGGCTGCGCCGGGAGATGGTTTCACAGTGCAACAAATCCGGGGTCGGCCACTGTTGGCTTTCCCCATAGAGTTTGAACACTGGAACGGCGGGACTGGCATTTTTGGTCATGGTTTCAATCCGATACTCAGGACAGTGGTTCGGTAATCGCCCCAATTGGCGAAAAGCGCAGGCTTTGGCTCAGTTTTCACCTTCTTATGGGGCTCACTCAAGGGAAAAATGCCAGCACCAAAACCAATGACAACGCTTTCACTGAATACGTTCGGGGGAAGCAGGCGGGCCATAAAAATAATGAAAACCCTGAAAACCCAAGTCGCCATTATCGGCGCCGGCCCTTCGGGGCTGCTGCTCGGCCAGTTGCTGCACAATGCGGGGATTGAAACCCTGATTCTTGAGCGCCAGGCCCCCGACTATGTCCTCGGACGTATTCGCGCCGGTGTGCTGGAGCAGGGCATGGTCGACCTGTTGCGCCAGGCCGGGGTCAGCCAGCGAATGGACGCCGAGGGCCTGGTACATGCAGGCTTCGAGCTGGCGCTGAACGGGCGCTTGCAACATATCGACCTGAAATCCCTGACCGGCGGCAAGACCGTGATGATCTACGGCCAGACCGAAGTCACCCGCGACCTGATGGCGGCCCGCGAGCAAGCCGGTGCGATCACCCTGTATGAAGCGCGCAATGTTCAGCCCCACGACCTCAAGGGCGAACGGCCCTGGCTGACCTTCGAGCACCAGGGCCAACACGTGCGCCTGGACTGCGACTACATCGCTGGCTGCGATGGCTTCCACGGCGTGGCACGCCAGTCGATCCCCGCCGATGTGCTCCAGACCTTCGAGCGGGTCTACCCGTTCGGCTGGCTGGGTATCCTTGCCGACACCCCGCCGGTCCACGCCGAACTGGTCTACGCCAAGCACCCACGCGGCTTTGCCCTGTGCAGCATGCGTTCGCCCAGCCGCAGCCGTTATTACCTGCAGGTGCCGGCCGAGGAGTCGCTTGAGGCATGGTCCGACCAGCGCTTCTGGGATGAACTCAAGGCGCGCCTGCCCGATGAGTTGGCCGCGCAATTGGTGACCGGGCCGTCGATCGAAAAGAGCATCGCCCCGCTGCGCAGTTTCGTGGTGGAGCCGATGCAGTACGGGCGCCTGTTCCTGCTGGGGGACGCCGCCCATATCGTGCCACCCACCGGCGCCAAGGGCCTGAACCTGGCGGCCAGCGATGTCAGCACCTTGTTCAGCATCTTGCGCAAGGTGTACCGGGAAGGGCGCGTGGAGTTGCTGGAGAAATATTCACAGATCTGCCTGCGGCGCATCTGGAAGGCTGAACGGTTTTCCTGGTGGATGACCTCGATGCTGCACCAGTTTCCCGAGGCGGATGGCTTCAGCCAACGTATTGCCCAGAGCGAGCTGGAGTACTTTGTCGAGTCGCAGGCGGGGCGCAAAACCATTGCAGAAAATTACGTCGGACTTCCTTACGAGGCTATCGAGTAGCCGGCTATCGAGTAAGCTATCGGGCATTGCCACGGGGCTCTTTTCCCGTGGGCCTTGCCTACAGGTTCTGTCGTGACCCCGCCCACTCCTTCTGTACGCAGTATCCTCGCCGCCCTGATGCTGGCGATTTTCCTCGGCGCGCTGGACCAGACCATCGTCGCCGTGTCGATGCCGGCCATTTCTGCGCAGTTCAACGACGTCAACCTGCTGGCCTGGGTCATCTCCGGCTATATGGTGGCGATGACTGTGGCCGTGCCGATCTACGGCAAGCTCGGCGACCTGTATGGGCGGCGGCCGATGATGCTGATCGGCATGGGCCTGTTTACCGTCGCCTCGCTGTTTTGTGGCATGGCGCAAAGCATGGAACAGCTGGTGCTGGCGCGCATCCTCCAGGGCATTGGCGCAGGCGGGATGATTTCCGTGAGCCAGGCGATCATCGGCGACATTATCCCGCCCCGTGAGCGTGGGCGTTACCAGGGTTACTTCAGCAGCATGTACGCGGTCGCCAGCGTGGCCGGGCCGGTGTTGGGCGGCTATATGACCGAGTACCTGTCGTGGCGCTGGGTGTTTTTGATCAACCTGCCATTGGGCGCGGGCGCCTGGTGGGTGGCCCATCGCACCCTGGTAGGGCTGCCGGTGCCGCAGCGCAAGCCGGTTATTGATTACCTCGGCACGCTGCTGATGATCATTGGCTTGACGGCGTTGTTGCTGGGCATCACCGAAATCGGCCAGGGCCATCATTGGCGTGATGATCAGGTGCTGGGCCTGCTGGCGTGTGCCTTGGTGGCGCTGAGCGTATTTGTCTGGCATGAGCGCCGGGCGCGGGAGCCCCTGTTGCCCATGCACCTGTTCGCCAACCGCAGCGCGGTGTTGTGCTGGTGCACGATTTTCTTCACCAGCTTCCAGGCCATCTCGCTGATCGTGCTGATGCCCCTGCGTTACCAGAGCGTCACCGGTGCCGGTGCCGACAGCGCCGCCTTGCATCTGCTGCCGCTGGCCATAGGCTTGCCGATGGGCGCGTTCTTTGCCGGGCGCATGACCTCGGTGACCGGTCGCTATAAACCGATGATCCTTGGCGGGGCGCTGCTCACGCCGATTGCGATCCTCGGCATGGCCTTCAGCGCACCCCAGTCGCTGATGCTCAGCAGCCTGTTCATGGTGCTCAGCGGCATTGCCTCGGGCATGCAGTTCCCGACTTCCCTGGTGGGCACGCAAAACTCGGTGGCGCAACACGACATTGGCGTCGCCACCAGCACCACCAACCTGTTCCGCTCACTGGGTGGCGCGGTTGGGGTGGCGTGCATGTCGGCCTTGCTGTTGGCGTTGTTGCAGGATTCGAGTTTTGCCCATCTGGCCAGTGGTTCGATGATGGCCGAAGGCAGCTCCGGCAATGTGTTGCTCGATGGCCTCAACGCGGCGCCTGGCCCAGCGCAGGATGCGTTGCGGAGGGAGTTGCTGAGCACCTTCCGGCATTTACTGATGGTCAGTGCGGCGGTGTCGTTGCTGGGGTTGGCGGCGGCGATTGCGATGCCAAACCACCTGTTGCGGGGGCGCGAAGACAAGGCGCGATAGCGTAGGCGCCGGCAAGCCGGCTCCTACATGCAATGCAGCTGTGCGCGTAGCCCGCTTACGGGCTGTAGTAACCCACCGCCACCAGAAAATGCCCGCTCTTACGCAGATAGGCATGCTTGTTTTCCACCTTGCCGGTCACCGGGTTTTTCCAGCGGTATTGATATTCCCCCTGATCCTGCTCCTTCATCAGTTGCAGGATCGGCTCGCCCACGGGCTTGCCGTCCGGGTCCTTGACCTTGGCGAAGTCGGTATTGATCAGGCGCAGGTTGGTGCCGTGGGCCACATAGCGCCCGGTATCCAGGTCGACCACAAACACATACAGGTCGTCCTGCAAAAAGCCGCCTTGCAGCGCATTGATGGCTTTCAACGCGCCGGCTTCGTTTTTCTCCAGTTCCCTGACCGCCTTGTCCCGCAGGGCCTTGGCCTGTTCGGGCGTGGCCCGGGGCAGGTAATAGCCGACGGCGAGGATGCGCTGGCCGATGCGCTGATAGAACACATGTTTGCGCTCCACCTTGCCGTCGTTCCAGTTCTGCCAGCGGTACTCGGCCTGCTGGATGCCATTGCCTTCCGGGATCTTCAGCGCCGCCTTGAACGACTGGCGCAGGTCCGGCCCGAGCACTTCGGACACGTCGCGCCCGATCAGCGCCGATGACGGACCGCCACTGGCCAGCAGCACGCCCTTGGTATCGACCACGAACACATAGCGGTCCTTTTCGACAAACTCGCCCTGGCGGCTGAAGGCGGCGAAGGCCTTGTCACCGTTGTCGTGGTAATAAGCCAGGGCCTTCTCCAGCAGCGCCTTGGCGGCCTGGGCGTCCTGTTCATTGGGGGTTGCGGCCTGGGCCTGGCTGAAACACAGCAACAGTAGCAGCCAGGTGGCGCGGAGCATTCCCTTCATTACCCGTCCCTCGTTCTTGTGAATGTCCCAAGAGCGTAGACGGTTGCCCGGGGATTAGAACGGCTGGGTCGGCAGGTATTTTCCGTCCAGGGTAATGACCGCGCGGGAGCCGCCGTCCGGGTCTTCGACCTTCTTGATGTCCAGCTTGAAGTTGATGGCGCTGATGATGCCATCGCCAAACTGCTCGTGGACCAGGGCTTTGAGGGTTGAACCATAGACCTGCAGCATTTCATAGAAACGGTACACGGTCGGGTCCGTCGGAATGCCACCGGGGATGCTGCCGCGCAGAGGCACGCTTTGCAGCAGACGGCTGGCGTCCGCGTCCAGGCCCAGTTTGGCGCACACCACATCGGCTGCGTCCTTGGGCAGCGGGTGTTGCCCGAGCAGGGCCGCGGTGACGAACGCCAGGCTCAGGCCGGTGCCGTCGCTGAGGTCCTGCCAGGACAGGTTTTTGCGGGCCTTGATATCAATCACGGTGTCAGCCAGGGCCAGGCGTGGGGTTTGGGACAATTGGGATTGCAGCATGATGACTTCCTCTTCGGTTAAATAAGGTTCAGGCGGCGTGTGCGCGGGTCTGTGGATTGTCCAGCAGGGATACAAAGCGAGCGGTGCGGCCATCCAGGGCGTTGATGCAGCCGCTTTCGATATCGTAGACCCAGCCATGCAGACTCAGCCGGCCCTGTTCCAGCGCCAGGGCGACGCTGGGATGAGTCTTGAGGTTGGCCAATTGTGCGACCACGTTTTCCCGTACCAGAGCGCTCAGTCGCTCTGCATCCGAGGCATGGGTACGTGCGGCGTTGATCACCTTGGCCGACTCGGCATGGCGTAGCCAGTTGGCCACGGCGGGCAAGTGATCCAGGCATTTGCAGGTGGAAATGGCCGTCATGGCGCCGCAGTCGGAATGGCCGCAAATCACGATATCGCTGACCCCCAGCACGGCCACCGCATATTCGACCGTGGCCGAGACCCCGCCCGGCTCCGGGCCGTAGGACGGCACGATATTGCCGGCATTGCGGATCACAAACAGATCGCCTGGTTCCTGCTGGGTCAACAGCTCCGGGACTACACGGCTGTCGGAGCAGGAAATAAACAGCGTGCTGGGGTGTTGCGTGGTTGCCAGTTGCTTGAACAGGTCACTGCGCTGGCTGAAGGCTTCGCTCTGGAACTTGCGCAAGCCGTCGATGAGATGCTGCATGGTGTTTCTCCTTGCGTCGCTGATGGGGCAAGGATGGAAGTGTTTGGTTATAGTGTCCAAGACCGGCTTATTATGGTTTCTATAAGTCATGCCTATAGTTGGAGTGTTTTGCATGCTGCTACGCCATATCCGCTACCTGCTGGCCGTCGCCGAGCACCGTAACTTCACGCGGGCTGCCGAAGCGTTGCATGTGTCGCAGCCGACATTGTCGCAACAGATCAAGCAACTCGAAGAGAGCCTGGGGGCACCGCTGCTGGATCGTTCCGGGCGCAGTGTCAACCTGACCGACGCGGGCCAGGCCTATGTGCGGTTTGCCCGCCTGGCGCTGCAGGATCTGCAGGCGGGCACCCGGGCCATGCATGACGTGCAGGACCTGAGCCGCGGCAATTTACGCCTGGCCATGACCCCGACGTTCACCGCGTACCTGATCGGGCCGCTGCTGGCCCGGTTTTATCGGCAGTATCCGGGGATCACCGTCAGCGTCGAGGAAATGCCCCAGGACCGTCTTGAGCGCGCGCTGACCGAGGATCAGCTGGATATCGGCATTGGCTTCAGCGGCGAGCACATGCCAGACATCGAATGCCAAGGGGTGTTTGTCGAGGAGTTGAGCTTAGTGGCCAGCGCCAGTCATCCAACCTTGAAGCGCAAACAGTGGCTCAAGCTGGCTGACTTCAAGCAGCAACCCCTAGTGCTGTTGAACAGCGGATTTGCGACGAGACGTTACATTGATGACTACTGCCGGACGCTGGAGATAACGCCGCAGATTGCCATGCAGGCCAATTCGATCAGTGCGGTGATTGAAATTATTCGCCATACCCAACTGGCGACGATCCTGCCCCGCGAGGTGGCCATGGCCCAGCAGGGCTTGCACGCGGTGCAACTGCGCCCGCCGTTGCCGCAGCGCACGGTGGCCCTGCTCAGTCGCAAGGGCGCTTATCGCAGCGCGGCATGCCGGGCGTTTGTCGACGTGGTGAGTGGGTGGCGAATGTTTAGTCATCCTGAAAGTGAACTCCACCAAGACTGACTTTAAGGGCGTAACCCAGCGTGTGAGGCTGGCGCTCATCTCTTCACTGTGATCCCTGCATGGACGGTTCCCCCGACACTCACCCCGAGGCCTCGCCTGGCGCCACCGCGCCCAGCCGCCCGGTGTGTCGGCTGGGCGTTGATGCACTGCCTTCTGAACTGGCTTTTTGGGCACTGTGGCACTGCCGCCATGCCCGCCCGCCGGATACCGCTCCCTTACGCTGATTGCCCCTATCACGGGTGCGCCGTCGCGCGCGCCTGCCTGACGCAAACGTAAGAGAGTTGCCATGAGTACCGTCTTTGCCAGCCTGCACGAAGCCCAATCCTTTCTTGACCAAAACCCCGATATCGAGATGTTCGAGCTATTCATCCTCGACAGCAACGGCGTGCCCCGCGGCAAGTTGCTGCACCGTGATGAACTGCTGGCGGTCTACGCCACCGGCCGGCCGCTGCCCAGTACCATTCTGGGCCTGACCCTCAATGGCGATGACGTGGAAAACTCCGGCCTGGTGTGGGAGGTGGGGGATATCGACTGCCGCGCCTACCCGATCAGCGGTAGTTTGCAGCGCATGCCGTGGCGGTTGATTCCCACGGCGGCGGTGCAGGTCAGCATGCACCCGGAGGAAGGCTTGCCGGCGACCGTGGCCGACCCCCGGCACCTGCTGGCCAAGGTCATCGACGGGCTCAAGGCCGATGGTTATTACCCGGTGATGGCGGCGGAACTGGAGTTCTACCTGCTGGACCAGAAGCCCGACAGTAACGGCCGCCCACAACCGGCGCGGGATATGGACGGCGGTCGCCCGCGCTCGACCCAGGTCTACGGCCTGCGCGAGCTGGAGCAGATCGAGCCGTTTCTGGCCGACCTGTACAGCGCCTGCAAGCTGCAAGGCATTCCCGCGCGCACGGCGATTTCCGAATACGCCCCCGGCCAGGTGGAGATCACCCTCGAGCATCGCAGCGATGCGTTGCAGGCGATGGACGAGGCGGTGCGTTACAAGCGCCTGGTCAAGGGCGTGGCCCACAAACACGGGATGACCGCCTGTTTCATGGCCAAGCCGTTCGACGACCTGGCCGGCACCGGCATGCACATGCACGTCAGCCTGGCGGACGCCGATGGCAACAATCTGTTTGCCAGCGAGGCAGCCGACGGTACGCCGCTGCTGCGCCAGGCGGTCGGCGGGATGCTCAGCACCTTGCTCGATTCCTTGCTGCTGTTCTGTCCCAACGCCAACTCTTACCGGCGTTTCCAGAGCAACAGTTATGCGCCGCTGGCGGCCACCTGGGGTGTCGACAACCGCACCGTCAGCCTGCGGGTGCCGGGTGGGCCGGCGTTTTCGCGGCATATCGAACACCGCATCTGTGGCGCCGATGCCAACCCGTACCTGGCGGCGGCGGCCATCCTTGCGGGGATCCACCGTGGCATTCGCGAGCAGCGCGATCCCGGCGCGCCGGTGACGGGCAACGGTTATGCCCAGGCCAAGGAGCTGCTGCCCACCGACTGGCTCACCACTTTGCGTGCCTTGGAAGGTTCGGCCTGGGCGCGTGAAGCGTTCGGCCAGGAATTTCTCGGCGTGTACCTGGCGGTCAAGCGGGCCGAGTACCGGCAGTTCATGGGCGAGGTGGGCGAGCAGGACTGGCGCTGGTACCTGCACCAGGCGTGATGATGAACCCTGAGTCTTTCGACCTTTTTTTCACGCGGGGGTGATTAAGCTGAAAGTCCAGTGTCCGTAGAGACCGGTTCATCTACATGAGTACCGTGATGTCGTCGCAACCCCCATCGTCCATCGAGGCTGAATTCGCCGCGCGCTGTGACCGTGACCACGCTCGCGTCTGTGCTGACCCACGGCCGCCAGGCTTGTTGCGGCGCCTGTGGTTATGGCGCGACGAGCGCCTGGTGCGCCAGGCTCTGAAAGTCGCGGGGGAGCCCGGCCTGTTGCTGGACCTGGCCTGTGGGGCGGGACGCTTCTGGCCGGTGCTGGCCGAGCACAGCAATCGCGTGATCCTGGCCTCGGACTTTTCCCAGACCATGCTTGATCATGCCCAGAGCCACTATGGCGCGGCCTTTCTGCGGCGGATCAAGACGTTCCAGGGTTCGGCATTTTCCATCGGCCTGTCGGCCAACGCGGTGGACTGTATTTTTTGCCTGGAACTGTTTCGCCACGTCTCCAGTGTCGAGGCGCGACTGACGCTGTTGCGCGAGTTTCACCGGGTCAGCCGCGACACGGTGATTGTCGCGGTGGACAGCGACAGCCGCCATCGTCAGCTCCACCCGCCGGGCACAGGGCAACCCTTGTTGTCCCATCGTGTGGAGGTGGAAGCGGAGTTTCGCCAGGCGGGCTTTACGGTGCTGAACCAGCAAGAGTTCATGCCCGGCTCGGCCCTGTGGCGGGTTTATGTGCTGCGCAAAAGAGGATAACCCTCAACTGTCGGGCTATTCTTCGTCTCCTGTCAGAGTTTTCATGATGGCTGGCACACTGCGGGTGCTCGAAAGTCCCGCTGGCGATATATACTGCGCGCCATTCTTCAAGGGAGAGCCGTGTGGCCATCGATATTCACTGGATCTGCGACAACGATAGCCTCGGCCAGCATTGCGCCGAATGGCAGCAGTTGCCATTCGTCGCCCTCGACACCGAATTCATGCGGGTCGACACCTTCTATCCCATCGCCGGGTTGATCCAGATCGGGGATGGTGTACGCGCTTATCTGATCGATCCCCTGACCATTGATAACTGGCAACCCCTGGCCGCCTTGCTGGAAAACCCGGCGGTGATCAAGGTGGTGCATGCCTGCAGTGAAGACCTGGAAGTGCTGCTGCGCCTGACCGGCAGCCTGCCGGTGCCATTGTTCGACACCCAACTGGCAGCCGCCTACTTGAACCTCGGTTTCTCCATGGGCTACTCGCGCCTGGTGCAAGCGGTGCTGGACATCGAGTTGCCCAAGGGCGAGACCCGTTCGGACTGGCTGCAGCGGCCATTGTCCGAGACCCAGGTCAGTTACGCCGCTGAAGACGCGGTGCACCTGGCGGAAGTCTATACACGGCTGCGTCCGCGACTGTCGGACGAAAAATACGCCTGGGTTCTGGAAGACGGCGCCGAGCTGGTGGCCAACCTGCGCCGGGAAATCGACCCTTACGAGGTGTACCGCGACGCCAAGCTGGCCTGGAAACTGTCCCGTGCCCAGCTCGCCGTCCTGCGCGAACTGTGCGCCTGGCGCGAGCAGCAAGCCCGTGCCCGCGACCTGCCACGCAACCGCATCGTCCGCGAACACTCGCTATGGCCCCTGGCCAAGTCCCAGCCGGATAACCTCGCGGCCTTGGGCAAAATCGAAGACATGCACCCGCGTACCGTGCGCCAGGACGGCGAATTCCTGCTGGGCCTGATCAAGCGTGCCGCCAGTGTGCCGATGGACCAATGGCCGCCGGCCGTGCCTGAGCCGTTGCCGGTGGATGCCGCTGTGCTGATCAAGCAACTGCGCGCGCTTGGCCAGACCTTCGCCGAACGCCTGGACATGGCCCCGGAGCTGATGCTGCGCAAGAAAACCCTCGAGGCACTGGTCAAGAGTGGCTACCCCGATGGGCCTTACCAATTGCCTGACTCGCTGCGTGGCTGGCGCCGCGAGTTGATGGGCCAGGCGCTGCTCGACAGCCTGGCCACTGCCGGAGAACAGCCTTGAAACATATTTGTTCCATCTACCGCAGCCCGAAACGCGCAGGCATGTACCTCTATGTGCTCAAAAGCGATGCCCTGGAACGCGTGCCCGAGGGCCTGCTGACCGTGTTCGGCAAGCCGGTACACGCGTTCAACCTGGTGCTGACGCCGGAACGCAAACTGCAGCAGGAAGATATCGTCGCGGTCCTGGACAACCTGCAAAAGCAGGGTTACCACCTGCAAATGCCACCGCCGGATGATGAATACATCGAGCACTTGCCCGAAGAACTGCTGCGCCGTAACGACCCGATGTGATCGACCCGTGTCCCGCTCGGGACACGTTTGAATCGAATGACCTGGCGAGCCCCGAGCCCTGCAGTCAGTTTGCTGTCGGTGGCCGCCTGCACTGTTTTTGAAAGGTTTGAACCATGCGCGTTCTGATAGCAGAACAGGACCACCCGCTGTACGCCCGACTGCTGCGCGAAGCGGCGCCGGATCTTGAAGTCCTGACCAGTGGCGACTCGGCCCAATTGTCGCGCCATGCCGCCGATTGCCCGGTATGGCTGGGCCAGCCGGACCTGCTGGCAACCCTGCTGCGCCAGGGCCATCACCCGCAATGGCTGCAATCGACCTGGGCTGGCATCACGCCGCTGCTGGCCGATGGCTTGCCTCGGGATTATCGCCTGACCCGCGCGGTCGGCATTTTTGGCCAGGTGATGGCCGAGTACGTGCTCACCTACATGCTCGGTCACGAGCGTGAGGTGCTGGCGCGCCTGGTCAGCCAGGTCGAGCGCAAGTGGGACAACCGCATGGGCCAGAGCCTGGCGGGGCGCAAGGTGCTGATTGTCGGCACCGGTGATATCGGCCAGAGCGTGGCGCAATTCCTGCTGCCCTTTGGTGTGGAGTTGTACGGCATTGCCAGCCAAGCCCGGGAGCAGGCCCCGTTTATCGAGGTAGCCGGGCCGGATCAACTGGGCCGTCTGGTGGGCGAGGTGGACTATGTGGTCAACCTGCTGCCCAACACCCCCAATACCCACGATCTGTACGATGCGGCGCTGTTTAAGCAGTTCAAACCCACCGGCCTGTTTATCAACGTCGGCCGGGGTGTGGCGGTGGTGGATGCCGATCTGGTCGAGGCTCTGAAAGAAGGGCACCTGGCCGGCGCGGTCATCGACGTTTGTCGCCAGGAACCACTGCCACAGCGCCATCCGTTCTGGACCGCCTGGGGCTTGTTGCTGACCGGCCACAGCTCGGCGCCGACCTGCCCGCGGCGCATGGTGGCACTGTTTGTCGAAAATCTGCGGGCGTACCAGGCCAAGGATTCGCTGCGTGGCGAGGTGAGTTTCGAGCGGGGATACTGAAACACCCCACATCGCGAGTAGCGCGCATCTGATTTTATCGCTGGCGGCAACGTGGGAGGCTCACTGACCTTAAGAAGGGAGGCCTCTCCATGCTTGAATCGCGCGCTGTTGCTTCGCAACCGTCTCAGGGGGCCATGCTGCCCGTATCGTTGGCTGATCCCGTCAGCCCCCCACCGGCGGAATCCAACCTGGCAGCTGGCGGCGAAGAGGTCCGGATCAGCCTGGTCGAGGAGAAGCCAGGCCTTGAGGCTGCACTGGGCGACAGGCAGAACCTCAAGGTACTGGGGCAAAAGCTCTACGAAGTCGCCACCCGGCTGGGGGTAAACGCCACCCCCCAGGCAGTGCAGGCCGCGTTGGCGCATACCCCCCTGGACATAGACGCCGGCTCCTCCTATCCCCTGGCAGACGGCAAGAGCGCCACTTTGGCGAGCGTCATCAGGCACCTGGGCCTGTTCCTGCCCCTCAGCCACTTTCATCTCACCAGCCTCGCCGATGCAGTCACTGCAAGAGCCCTGGAGCATCCCCTTGGCGATTTTGGCGGAGGGTTGTCGTGGCCGGTGCCCATGAGCCCGGATGAGCAACGCAGGCTGGGTGCGTTCGCCCAGAGCTACCTCGCAGAGCAGCCGCAGGGCGCACAAGGCCAGGGGCTGCTGGATTTTCTGAACCAGCGCCAGCCCGTTGCCACACCGGTACCGAGCAACCCCGTCAACGCCCTGGAATCCCTGGTGAGCTCCGCTGAAGGGCAGCGGCTGGGAAAGCATCTGCAAGAGCAAATGGGCGGGATAGCCACCGACCGCAGCGTCAACGACTATCTGCTGGCCGCCATCGCGGTGCAGTTGGATCCGCAGTCCATCGCCGCGCCTCATCGCAACAAGGTGGCGGGTTTCGACCTGGCCAGCGATGCGCACTGGGGTAAACCTGCCTCCTTCGTGGTGGACAGGTTGAGCAGGCACCTGAGCAGCAGTGGCAAGACCAGCCCGCAGATGGCCGGGGTAGGCGCCTATGGGTTGCTGGCCCGCAAGGCGCCTGAATTTCTGGTCAAGGACATCCCGGACCGGGTGACCTATGGCAGCCCGGCCTGGGTCTGCCTGGCAATTGCTGCGGCGACCATCGAGGCCCAGTCGCCGGGGAAAGTGCCGAACATGACCTTCGCCCAGGTCATGCAGCAGGCAGAAAGTGCGGGCACGGCTGATCCTGGCCTCACCCGCGACCCGCAGCGGGCGGCCCTGGTGGACTGGGGCGTGGTCAATGGCCTGCTCGAACGCAAGGAGGATGAGCGCTACAGCGACGCAGAGCTGAACCTGCTGCAAACCACCTTCAACACCCGCCAGCGGCAAATGATCACTGCCAGCCAGTCCTTGGATAAGGACATTCCCAGTCGCAAAGCGATGGCCCTGGAGGTACTCAAGCAACGGTTTGGCGAGCTGGGCGGGCTTGTTGAAGAGCCGTTGATCAACACCACCCATCATCCCCGTGGCGGTCCCGGAACACCGGCAACCACACTGGTCGGCCATCATTCGCTGTTGGATATCGCCATGATGGACCTGCCGTCGCCGGCGGTGTTCTATTCGGCGGACAGCCGCATCCCCCTGGCCGAGTTGAATGCCAATCACCGATTTGGCATAACCGAGGCATTCAACCAGCAGTTCAATGACACGATCCGGAGTAAAAAGGCTGCGATCGCTGTCGCCATCAAACACCTGATCGCACAGCTTCCATTGGCGGATCGGAAGAAATTCGAATATGGAAAAATCACCTTCTATCAAAACCTGTCCCACACGCTAGGCCTTGGATTTACGGATAAAACCGATCATCCCAAGGGGCAGGAACTGCTGTTGAAAATTGAAGGGGAGGGTGAGCCTGCAGCATACGAAATCAACTTTGCCCAAGGTGTTATTCGATCGACTGACCTCTGGCGAGCGGATGTGCGCACTTCAAGAAAGGCCAATCTTGTCCGCGAGACCCGAGAGTTCATACCGCGCAATGACGCAGTGCAGCAGAAAAAACAAAGCGTTCCGGTAAGCAACGCGTTACTGGATAGCTTTGCTTCGGATCGCACTCGGTACATCGCCGATGCATTTGTTGAACACCTTGATCTCGATGATCCCGACATAAAGGAACACGCACGGGGGCAGACCACGTTGGACAAACAGCGGGGCAGGGCAGCAGTGGCTGAAGCGTATCTGTTGAGCCTTGTTCCGTTTTATTCGGCGATTGGCAATTTCCAGCAGGGTAATTATGGCGAAGGGGCTACTGACCTTGCGCTGGATATCTTTGGCTTGCTCAGCGCCGGCGCTGCAAGCGCAGGGAAATTGGGCCGATTGGGTGGGACTGCGTTATCCGCAGCGGCGAAGGTTTTACAGGGCGCAAAGATCATTGGGGCTGCCACGATCAGTGCATTGAACCCCCTTGGCGGGTGGGGCGAGTTGGCGGTCGGCGGTGCCAGGTTAGCCGGGAAAGGCGTTTCCAAAGGGATTGAGGCGGTTAACCGGCTCAGGGGGGCTTCCGGCAGCTATGACCTGTTGAAAGCGGTCAGTACGGACTATGGCACCGCGGCCACGGGCACGTTCAGGGTCGCAGGGCAGCGTGTCGAGGGCGGTACGGTGCTCCAGGGCGGCAAATGGTATGCCTTCGACGCCGACAAGATGCGGCCTTATGGCGGGCCCCTTGAAGGGTTCACCGCAGAAACCAAGGCGATGGGCGGCACGCTTGCCGTGGCGCGTATTGCGCCGGGCAGTGAGCTGAGCAATCGGATGCTGCTCGAGTACAGCGTTGCACCCGCAAGCATTGCCGGGCTTTCGCGCAATAGTCAGGGGGTCTACGTCGCGGCTGATGGCCACCTGTCCCATATCCGCCACACCGACAGCGCTGGTAAGACTGCGGTCTATGAAGTCCGCCAAGTCACCCGTACCGAGGATGGGGTGGTGCAGGCTCGGATCTATCACAAAGGTCGGCAGACACCGCTGCTGGTCCAGCATGTACAGGGCGATCAGTGGCAGCGCCTGCGTTTGCCCGGCGCCGCTCCGCAATCGGTGGCAGACGATCTGGGGGAGGTGATTGGACTTGGCGGCGAGGGGGTCATCTACGCAAGTCGCGACGGGAAAAGTGTCTACAAGGATCTTGGCCCTACCTCAATCAAACCTCCCGCTGAATACGTCAGCATGGAGGCGATATCGCTGAATAAATATTATGGTGAGGGGTTTGCAAGTGTGATCATCGAGGACGGTCGTAAATATATAAAGATGGGCAAAGTCGATGGCGTGGATCTCAGTAAGTTTGAAAGAAACAGTTTGCCGCCAGAAGCGCGATCATTAATGGATGATGTATTGGCGCAGATGGAAGCCAAGGATATCTATCACAATGATCTGCAATTAAAGAACTTTATGTATTCGGCCAAAGACCAGAAGATTTATCCGGTGGATATGGATTCGCAGGGCGCGGAGTTTATGGTGCCGGTGGTGATGGCGGCTTATAAGCGACAGAAGGAGGAACTGCGCAGGGCGTTTGCCAGCCTTGTCGCTAAAGCCCCTTGAGCAACTTGCGATGCCCCCTGCCGGTGTTTAACGGCAGGGGGGGCGGCGACTGCCCTGGCCACAGGCGGATCCCGTGCTTAAAGGTTGAAATCCCCTTCAGCCACCAACTCGGTCAAAGGCCGGCGCGGGCTGGGAGCCTCCCGGGCCTGCAGGTAGTCCGCCAGAGTCGATTTGTCACCGAGCTTGCCCACGGCGACGGCCGCGTGCAGCGCATAGCCCTCGGGGATTTTCAGTTCCTTGCGGGTCAGCTCCTGATCGAAACCGGCCATGCCGTGGGTGTGCCAGCCGCTGAGGCTGGCCTGCAGCGCCAGGTGGCCCCAGGCCGAGCCGGTGTCAAAGGTGTGCCACAGTGCCGGGGTTTCTTCACTGGCGCCGGGTACCGCAAAGTCGGTTTTCGAGATCACGATCACCAATGCCGACGCATGTTGTGCCCAGCCACGGTTGAACTCGTTCAGCAGGCCCAGATACCGTTGCCAATCCGGCGTATCGCGCCGCGCGTACAAAAAGCGCCAGGGCTGCGAGTTATAAGCCGAAGGTGCCCAGCGTGCGGCTTCGAAGAAGCTCAGCAGGGTTTCCACCGCAATGCTCTCGCCGGTAAACGCACGCGGCGACCAACGGTCGGTGAACTGCGGATGAATCGGATAATCGGCAACGCGTGGCTCAGAGCTCATAAGCGCATCCTGATGAAAAAAACGGCCTTCAAAACTACGTCGCCGCTGCACGTCTGACAAGTCTCGCCTTACCGGCAGTCGTAAGCGCTTGGCCCCAGGGGGCTTGGGCACTAGACTGGCGACCTTTTCACCTACCGATACTGATGTAGAGCCATGGCCGCTAAAGTCGAACCTTTCTGGATACGCAAAACCCTTGAGCACCTCGACCAGGAGGAGTGGGAGTCGCTGTGCGACGGCTGTGGCCTGTGCTGCCTGCAAAAGCTTGAAGACGAAGACGACAACAGCGTCTATTACACGCGTATCGCCTGCAAACTGCTGGACCTGAAAACCTGCCAGTGCACCGACTACCCCAACCGTAGGGACTCGGTGCCCGATTGCATCCAGCTCACCCCGGGCCAGGCCGACCAGTTCAAGTGGCTGCCGCCGACCTGTGGTTATCGCCTGGTCAGTGAGCGCAAGGATTTGCCGCTCTGGCACCACCTGGTCTGCGGTGACCGCGATGCGGTGCACCACGAACGCATTTCCCAGTCCGGCCGCATGCTCAGCGAAGGCAGCGTGCCCGAGGACGATTGGGAGGATTACCTGATTTTCCGCGCAGGCTGAGGAGAGCGTATGACGGTCCAAGCCAAGCTGGCGGCGAGCCTGCTGTTGCTGGGGTTGAGCGCGTCGGCGTGGTCGGCGAAAAAGGTCGACCTCGATTATCACGTCAAACTGTTGCCCCAGAGCGATCAGGCCGAGGTGCGCCTGAGCCTGTCCCAGGGGTCGGCTGTGCGCAGCCTGAACTTCGACCTGGGTCGCGACGGTGACTACAGCGACTTCAAGGCTGATGGCCAGTGGCAGGTCACGCCTGACGCGGGGGCCAGTCGCGGCCTGTGGCAGCCGGGTGCCGACAAGGCCAGCCTGACCTACCGCGTGCGCCTGAGCCATGCGCGCAAGGCCGGCATCTACGAGTCGCGCATGACCCCCAGTTGGGCGCTGTTTCGCGGCGAGGATCTGGTGCCGGCGGCTCGCCTGGACCAGCAGGACGGCGTGGAGTTGGTGTCCCGGCTGAACTTCGAGCTGCCGCCGGGCTGGAAAAGCGTCGAGACCGCCTGGCCACGGATCGGCAAGCATAAGTTCCGTATCGACAATGTCTCCCGGCTGTTCGACCGGCCCACCGGCTGGATGGTCGCCGGCAGCCTGGGCAGCCGCCGGGTGCGCCTGGGCGAAACCGAAATCACCGTGTCCTCGCCCAAGGGCCAGGCCATGCGCCGCATGGACGTGCTGACCTTGCTGACATTTGTCTGGCCCCAGGTACAAGCGGCGTTTCCCCGGCATCCGGCCAAGCTGCTGCTGGTGGGCGCCAGTGACCCGATGCGCCGCGGCGCGTTCGCCGGGCGCGATTCGGTGTACCTCAATAGCCGTACGCCGCTGGTCAGTGAAAACGGTAGTAGCCCGCTGATCCGCGAAGTGGTGCAGGCCATTGGCCGGTTCAATGACCATCAGGGCAGTGACTGGATCAGTGAGGGCCTTGCGGAGTATTACGCCATCGAACTGCTGCGTCGCGCAGGCGGTATCAGCGATGAGCGTTATGGGGCGATACAGGCGCGCTTGAGCAAGGACGGCAAGGGCGTAACGACGTTACGCGGTGAGCACGTCAACGGCGCCACAGTGGCGCGGGCAGTGGTGGTGTTGCAGGAGCTGGATCGTGAAATCCGCCTGAAAACCCACAACAAACGCTCCCTGGACGACCTGACCCAGGCACTGATGCGCCTGGACAGCTTCAGCACCAAGGAGTTTGTGCAGTTGGCCGAAAGCGTGATCGGCCAATCCTCGGTGGTGCTCGACAGCAAATTGCTGCGCTGACCTCAAGTGGAAACAGGCTTGTGTAGGAGCTGGCTTGTCGGGTCGCCGCATCGCAGGCAAGCCAGCTCCCACAGGAGTCCGCGCACGCCTCGACGATCAGGTCGGCTGTCAGGCCGCCTCGCTTTGCTTGTGATCTTGATCTTAGGCGCCCCGTTAAACCACGCTGGCCGTCATCCGATTTTGATTTGGGGGGTAACCCGGCAGGACGCCGGGTTAGCCGCGCTGGGCCATGGATGGCCCATCGCGGCGGCCCCCCAAATCAATGTCGGATGACGGGCACACCGAGCCTAGGCGAGGTGCCGAGTGGTGGGGCAAGAGCCCTTTTGGTTACTTTTGGGGCTCTTTTCCAAAAGTGACCCGCTGTAAGAGCGGAACCAATAGCCGCCGTGACCCCAGCAACGGATATGCACACAACCCCAAGAACCACGAAAGAGTTGCGTAGATACCTATGCGGCGTCCCGACTAAACCAGCCCCCACCTTTGGCTTGTGCCTCAGGGCGCGGTTTTTTCGGCAGCCACTTCAGCCCGAGTCTTGAGGTTCTTCAGTTCCTCACCCGCGCGCTCGATGCGGGTGCGCACGCTATTCATATCCTGGCGGCTTTTTTCCAGCAGCGACTTGGCCGAACTATGGCCGCTGATCCCGCGCGCCAAGGCCACACCACCAATCGCCACCTGGATCAGGCCGAAAAAGCCACCGCGGCGAATGCCCTTGCCCATCATCACTACGCCACCGGCCAGTGAGCCAATGCGCTCCCAGCCCTGGACGTTCTGGGTCGGCTGGGTCTGGAACGGTGTCGATTCAATCATGGGTTTGAGGGTTTTGCTGTCGCTCATGTTCTGTCTCCAACAAAGGGCCATAGATATGCAACTGACTGCGGGCCAGAGGTGGATGTTCCCGCCAAATCAGTACTTGGGCCCCGAACGGGTGTTATTGCCCTTGGCCAGGCGATCGTAGAGCACCACGTTGACGGTGGCTGCGAGGTTCATGCAGCCGGTGGTCGGGATGTAGACCACATCTTCGCACCACTCGCGGATCTCTTTATCGAGGGAGCCATCTTCGGGGCCGAAGATATACAGCGCGCGATCAGGATGGGTGTATTCCGGCAGCGGCCGGGCACCGTCCACCAACTCCACGGCAACCGGAATGCAGCCCAGAGGCAGGATCTTTTTCAGGTCGTCGATGCCGATCAGCGGGATGTCGTGGTGGACTTTCTTGGTGTCGGTAATAAAGTCCCGGGCCCGCTCATAGCGTTTACCGGTGTAGAACACCGAAGCCACCCCATAGCAGCCAGCAGCGCGCATGACCGAACCGACGTTTTCGGGGGATTTGGGGTTATACAGACCGATGCAGCTGTAGCGTTTATTGCCCACGGGAGAGGGTGCCTTCGAGAAAAACCGCAATTATACGGGGATTGCTCGAGCAGCGGTCGCTATAGAAATGGTGTGTTTGGGCGATTGTCATCGCGGGCAAGCTCGGCTCCCACAGGTGAACACATTTCAAATGTGGGAGCCGGGCTTGCCCGCGATGACGTCGTAACGTTCAGCGACGACCGTCAGTCGTCCTTCTTCATCAACCCCGCCAACGCCGCAAACGGGTTGTGCGTGGCCTTGGCGATGGTCGGGCTGCTGGTGGAGCCTTCGCCGAAATACTGTTGGTCGGTATAGCGCGAGTGCTCGTTGTCATGGCAGTACAAGCAGAGCAATTCCCAGTTGGAACCGTCCTGGGGGTTGTCGTCATGGTTGTGGTTACGGTGGTGCACAGTCAGTTCGCTGAGGCGCTTGCCGGCGAATTCACGGGCACAGCGGCCACACACATGGGGGTACATTTTCAGGGCTTTGTCGCGGTAGCCCATTTCCCGGTCGCGCTGGGCATCGGCAAGGATGCGGTCCAGCTTGGCGGTGTGGGAGGGCGGGTTGCTTGAGCTCATCATGGCTCCTGTTTTCTAGTGGATCACGGATGGCGTTGATTCTAGCTGCTCGCGGGGCAATAAGCCCTTGGCTTTTTCAGCCCGGGTGCCGGCTGGCGATGGGGTGCTGTGGAGCGGGGTAATAATGCCCGCCTATCTATTTAAAAACCGTTGGGAAGTTAAAGAGCGCAAAAGTTAGTCTGGGGCGAGAAAGTGTTGGACTAACTTTGCCAAGTTCTTTAATGTGGCGCCTCTTGGCCCACCGCCGCTGTGGTGTCGAGTATTCAATAAGCCTGGTCTTTCCGGGCGACCGTTAGTTTCCCGTGCAATCGGGTTTTCCCATCACGATATCAGCCTCCGCGGCTGGCGTTGTGGCGTTTCAAATCAGAGGCGCTCGTCCAGAGCGTGCTGCTGCCTATCACCGAAGTCGGGTAGGTTGAAGAGTCTGATGATCGTCTTTCCAATAATAAAAACGACGAATTACCCTGTGCTTATAAATTCATGACTCTGGAATTATATTCTATGTGAGTTGTAAGTTTGTGGTGCGTGTTAATAAGTTTTGATGCTCATTTTGCTTATATTCAACGGCTCGGTCTTCAATTCAATACATGCAATTTGTTGTAGAGGCTGTTGTGTCTAAAGGTGTTGTTCTGGCGGTTTCCGCTTCCTTCCTGTTTGGCGTGCTGTATTTCTTTACCTCTCTTCTTGAGCCCTTGGATGGCCAGCAGATATTTGCCTGGCGAATCCTTATTTCGTTGCCCTTCATGACGCTGCTGCTCGCCCTGTCCGGGGATTGGCAATGGGTGCCGCTGATCTACAAGCGCTTGCGCGAGAAACCGGCCTTGCTGCCCTGCGTGGTGCTGACCAGCGCGCTGGTGGGGGTGCAGTTATGGATCTTTATGTGGGCGCCGCTCAATGGCCACGGCCTGGACGTTTCCCTGGGTTACTTCCTGTTGCCGCTGACCATGGTCATTACCGGGCGTATCGTTTATGGCGAACGCCTTTCCCATCTGCAAAAGATTGCCGCCGTGTTGGCTGCGGTGGGGGTGGGCAATGAGTTGTACCGCACGGGTGGGTTTTCCTGGACCACCTTGGTGGTCTGCGTCGGTTACCCGCTGTATTTCGTCCTGCGCCGGCGCTGTGGCACCGACAACCTGGGCGGTTTATGGCTGGACATGATGCTGATGATCCCGGTGGCGCTGTGGTTCATCCTCGGCGGCCACCCCATCGGCGAGACGCTGGCGCAGCGCCCGGCGTTGTATTGGCTGGTGCCAGTGATGGGCCTGGTCAGTGCGGCGGCAGGTTACTGCTACATCCTCGCCAGCCGCCTGTTGCCCTTTAGCCTGTTCGGTCTGCTCAGTTACGCTGAGCCGGTGCTGCTGGTGGCGGTGTCGCTGATGCTGGGCGACAGCCTCAAGCCGGGCCAGTGGATGACCTACCTGCCCATCTGGCTGGCGGTGGTGGTGCTGGTGCTGGAAGGTTTGCGGCATCTGAATCGCCTGCGCCGCTCGATCTGACCGGCGCGCCCTTCAGCCCTTGAGTTTCTCGGCAATCCAGATGGTATGCCGGGTGCCCTTGTTGCCATGGGCAAAGACTTGCACTTCCTCGGCCTTGAAGCCGGCCTTGCGCAATTTGTCGCTGAACTGCTTGTCGGCGCTGGCCGACCACACTGCCAGCACGCCCTTGGGGCGCAGGGCCTTGGCGCAGGCGCTGAGGCCGCCGGCGGAGTACAGCCAGCTGTTGGCTTTCTGCGTCAGGCCTTCGGGGCCGTTGTCGACGTCGAGCATGATTGCATCAAAGCCCTGGGGCTCGGCTTGCAGCACCTTGGCCACGTCTTCCAGGCGGATCACGGTGCGCGGGTCCTGCAGCGGGTTGCCGGATTTTTCCCCGAGCGGGCCGCGATTCCACTCCACCACGCCCGGCACCAATTCAGCCACCACCACTTCGGCCGTCTTGCCCAGGTGCTTGAGGGCCGAGGCCAGGGTGAAGCCCATGCCCAGGCCGCCAATCAATACCCGTGAACCGGGGCGTCCGGCGACCTTGCGGCAGGGAATCTCTGCCAGGGCATCTTCGGAACCGTGCATGCGCGTGTTCATCAATTGCCCGCCGTCACCGCCCTGGATCTTGATCACAAAATCCTCGCCGTATTCGAACAGGCACAGGGCGCCGCCGTTATCGGGGATCGGGGTGGTGTCGAGCAGCACGAAACGTTTCATGGAAATCTCATTGGGAAGGGCATTCTTGCGCGGTTGGGAGTAGCCTTGGGACTGGTTAACAGTCAGGCCATGGAGCCATCGATGAAGTGCAGCATTCTAGCGGTCATTGTAGGAAGTGTGCTCACATTGGGTGCCGCACATGCCCAGCAGTTGCAACCGGTGCCGAACACGCCGGCGACCACCACCGGCGCGCCGGGCACTGCAACGCCGACCCCGTATCCGCAAATCACCCCGCCAACCGCACCCAAGCCACAAGGGGCCGGGGTGCCGTTGCCACCGATTGAAATGCCCAAGCCGCCCAAGGACCAGACCTTGCCCGGCCTGCAGCAAAACGACAGCAAGCCGAAGGCGGCGGGTTCTTAAACCAGCCCCAGGGCCTTGAACACAAAGGCGTATTCCAGGGCCACATCACGCAAACCCTGGTAACGGCCGCTCATGCCGCCATGGCCTGCGCCCAGTTCGGTCTTGAGCAGCAGCAGGTTGTCGTCGGTCTTGGTGGCCCGCAGCTTGGCCACCCATTTGGCGGCTTCCCAGTACTGCACGCGGCTGTCGTTATAGCCGGCGATCACCAGCATCGCCGGGTAGGCCTGGGCGCTGACGTTTTCGTAGGGCGCATAGGCCTTGATCCGCTCATACACCTCGGGCTCCTGTGGGTTGCCCCATTCGTCATATTCGGTGACGGTCAGTGGCAGGTCCGGGTCGAGCATGGTGTTGAGTACATCGACAAAAGGCACTTCGGCAATCGCCGCCTGGAACAACTCCGGGCGTTGGTTGAGCACGGCACCGATCAACAGCCCGCCGGCGCTGCCGCCGCTGATAGCCAGTTGTTTGGAGGTGGTCAGGCCCTCGGCGATCAGGTGTTCGGCGCAGGCGATAAAATCGCTGAACGTGTTTTGCTTGTGCTCCTGCTTGCCGGCGCGGTACCAGGCTTCGCCCAATTCGCCGCCACCGCGCACATGGGCAATGGCAAACGCCACGCCACGGTCCAGCAGGCTCAGGCGCGCATGGGAAAACCACGGGTCGAGGCTCGAACCGTAGGCGCCGTAGCCGTACAGGTACAGCGGCGTTGGCTGGCCCACCTGGTCGCGCTTGACCACCAGGCTGATCGGCACCTGGGTACCATCGGCAGAAGTGGCCCATAGCCGCTGGCTGACATAATCGTCGGCATTGAACACGCCCAATACCGGGGTTTCCTTGAGCACTTGCTGCGCGCCGCTGGCCAGTTCCAACTGGCGGACCTGGGCCGGACGATTGAGTGCTTCATAGCGCAGGCGGATCTTGTCGCTGTCGAATTCCAGGCTGTTTTGCACGTACAGGCTGTAGGCCGCGTCTGGTAATTCCACGCGGTAAGTCGGCAGGCCTTGTGGGTGCACGTCGATTACCGGCAAGCCGCCAATGCGCAGGCTCAGGGTCATGGCCCGGGCGTTGAGGGTCACGCCATCGAGCATCACTGCGTCATCGTGGGCAATCAGGTTGTGCCACTGGTCTTCAGTGGGCACGCTGCCGTTGTCAGCCGCCTGGAACAGCGCAAAGTTGATGCCATCGCGGTTACTGCGGATAAACCAGGTCCATTGGTCGTCCAGCTTGCCGTGGTCGACATCGTATTCATGGCCTTCAACCCGTGGCGCCAGGCAGGCAAATGCCTGTTGCGGCTGCTCGGCGTCCAGGGCCCAGACTTCGCTGGTGGTCTTGCTGCCCAGCGACAGCAGCAATTGGCGCTCGGAACTGGAGCGGTAGCAATGCAGGAAAAAGCGCCCGTCGGGCTCGTGAAACACTTCTTCGGCGGCGGTGCCGTCCAGCCGATAGCGATACAGCTTGTGCGGGCGATGGGTGTCGTCCAGTTCACCGAAGAACAGCGTCAGGCTGTCGTTGGCCCAGGTCATGCTGCCGTCGCAGTCTTCGAAGGCCAGTTCACTGACCTTGCCTGAAGACAATTCCTTCACGTACAGGGTGTAGATCTCTTCGCCGTTGGTATCCAGGCTGTAGGCCAGGCGCTTGTGGTCCGGGCTGATGCTGAAGGCACCGAGGGAGAAAAAACCACCATTGGCCAGCACATTCGGGTCCAGCAGCAATTCTTCGGCGCTTTCGTCGATCTGCTGGCTGTCGTCGGCCGGGCGTGGGCAGCGGTAATGCCGCGCGTATTCGTCACCGGCAGTGGTGCGTGTGTAATACAGGTACGGGCCCCAGGGCGAGGGCAGTGACAGGTCGGTCTCGAGGATACGGCCCTTGATCTCCTGGAACAGGCTTTCGCGCAACGCGCTCTGCTCCTCAAGTTGCGCCTCTTGCCAGGCATTTTCGGCCTTGAGGTAGTCGAGCACCTCGCTGTTGTCGCGCTCCTGCAACCAGGCGTACGGGTCCTGGCCTGAATCCTGGCGGGCAATTGGGGCGGCAGCGGCGTGGGTCGATGAAGGCATGGATCACTCTCTGTCTGGGGGTGGGCCGACGGCGTTGCAGCCGTGGCACTCAAAAGCCGTTATCATACGGGCCTGTTTGCCTACCTTGCCATGGACACCATGACCGAGAACGACTATCTGACCGCTTGGGGCCTCTACGCCTTCGCCGCTTTGGGCTGCCTGCTGGTGTGGTTTCGCCTGACCCGCTGGATCTGGCGCTGGCTGCGCGAACCGCTGCGGTTGCTGATGGCGGTGCTGCTGTTGAGCCCGACCATTGTCGACCCGGTCAAGGAGCAATTCGCCCCGGCCGTGGCCATCACCGCCCTGGATCTGTTGCTCAAAGTGGGCAATAACGCCTGGCGGGCGGTGTCCGACTTGCTGATGTACGCCATGATCGCCTTTGGCCTGTACCTGGTCTTTGTGCTGATCCGCTGGCCCATCGAACGTGCCGCCAAGGCCCGGCGTGAGCAGAAAGCCGCCGCTGCGGCAGCGGTTGCGGCCGAGCCTGAGGACGACGAACCCTATGGCCGTGCGCCGGCCCCCGTCAGTGGTATGCGGGTCGAACCGCGTCTTTAACGTTGTTTGCCCAGCATCGAGAGTCCTGGCATGTGTGAATTATTGGGCATGAGTGCCAACGTACCGACCGACATCGTGTTCAGCTTCACCGGGCTGATGCAGCGCGGTGGGCGCACCGGGCCGCACCGCGATGGCTGGGGCATTGCCTTCTATGAGGGCCGTGGCTTGCGGCTGTTCCAGGACCCGGCGGCCAGCAGCGAGTCGGAAGTGGCGCTGCTGGTGCAGCGTTATCCGATCAAGAGTGAAGTGGTGATTGGCCATATCCGCCAGGCCAACGTCGGCAAGGTGAGCCTGTCCAATACCCATCCGTTCGTCCGCGAGTTGTGGGGGCGCAATTGGTGTTTCGCCCATAACGGTCAACTCGCCGACTTCACGCCCCGGGCCACGTTCTACCGCCCGGTGGGCGATACCGACAGCGAAGCCGCCTTCTGCGACCTGCTCAACCGCATCCGTGAGGCGTTTCCCGAGCCCGTGGATATCGAGCAGGTGCTGCCGGACCTGATCGCCGCCTGCGCCGAATACCGCAGCAAGGGCGTGTTCAACTGCCTGCTCAGTGATGGTGATTGGCTGTTTTGCTACTGCTCGACCAAACTGGCGCAGATCACCCGGCGCGCACCCTTTGGCCCGGCGCGCCTCAAAGATGTCGACGTGATCGTCGATTTTCAGGCCGAAACCACGCCAAACGATGTGGTGACGGTGATTGCCACCGAACCCTTGACCGAAAACGAGACCTGGACCCGTTACGAACCGGGCCAGTGGAGCCTGTGGCGGCGCGGCGAATGCGTCAGCCAGGGCACAACTGCATAAGGACGTTGATTATGTTGCTCAGCTATCTGCGCCTGGTGTTGTTTGCCATTGGCTTGTTGGTCGGGGTGCAAGTCCCGGGGTTTATCAACGACTACGCCAAGCGGGTCGAGGCCCATTTGATCGAGGCCCAGACCGGCCTGCGCGGTTTTGAAAGCACTGCGCAGCAGTTCTTCAAAGGCGATTTACAGGCCCTGGTCGCCCATTACCGCGCCAGCGATGACCCGGTATTCCGCAGCGATGCCAACAGCCTCGGCAGTTTGCTCGATCGCCAGGTAGCGTTGGACAAGCAGTTCCAGGCCATGCAGGGGCCGTGGTACATCCGCGCCTTGCAGGTGGCGGTGGCCGCCGACCCGGATATCCGCCGGGAAACCTGGAATGGCTACAGCTACCAGATCCTCCTGACCCCCGAGGCCATGGGCTGGGGTTTGGGCGGGGCGATGCTGCTGTCGTTCGGCCTGGAGTGCCTGTTCCGTTTGATTGACTGGGTGGTGCTGGGCGGCAAGCGTCTGCGCCAGAGCCGGCCGATTGAAGAGCGGGACCTCAAAGGCCTCTGAATACGCCACAGATCTCCCGGTTGGAGCCAGCTCCCACCGGGAGGAATGCAGCTTCACGCTCTGGCTCTGCTTTTGATCCGGCTTTTGATCTGGCTTTTGATCTTGATCTTAGGCGCCCCGTTAAACCACGATGGCCGCAGGCAGGTATTGCGCAGTGGGCACCCCCGGCATGGATGCCGGGGTAGCCGCGACACGGCCATGGATGGCCGATCGCGGCGGGCCCACGGAGCAATGCCTGACTGCGGGCATGCCGAGCCTAGGCGAGGCACCGAGTGGTGGGGCAAGAGCGCTTTGCTTACTTTGGCGCTTCTCCAAAGTGAGCCGCCGTAAGGGCGGAACCAATAGCCGCCGTTACCGCAGCAATGGATATGTACACATACCCAGAGGATAGCTGTGTAGATTCCTATGCTGCGATAGCGTCACCGCGGTGCAACCGATGTACCGAGGTGCTCGCATCGCAGGCAAGCCAGCTCCCACACAAGCCAGCTCCTACACAAACCAGCTCTCACACAAGCCCGCGCCTGCTAGGTTTAATCGGGTTTCTTCTGGTTGAGCACCATGCGCTCTTCACCCACTTCCTCGGCATACCGCGCCGCTACGCTTTGGCACAGCGCGACGATTTCCTCCACCAACTCCACCCCCACCCGCCACGACACCACCACCTGCAGGTTCGGCAAGCGCTGCGCCATGGGCAGCAATATCAACTCACCCCGCGCCAACTCTTCGCTGACCAGCACCGGCGGCATCGCGCCGATACCGAAGCCGTCGCGCAGCAAGCGGGTGATGGCCGACACCGAGTTCACGCAGTTCATGCGCGGCGCCGCGACGCCATGGGCTTGCATCAGGCTCAGTACATCCTGGTGCGGATGGGAGTTTTTCGAGTAGGTGATGATCCGTTCCTGGGCCAGTTCGGCGAGGGAGGTGTAATCACGGTTGTAGATAGAATGGCTGGCGACGATCCAGCCCATGGGGTGGCTGGCCAGCTCCAGGCTGCGCACCGATTCCTGGCGCAGCAGGTCGGTTTGCAGGATCAGGTCGAGAAAGCCTTTTTGCAGCTGATCGCAGAGGTTCAGCGCGGTATCGGCGACCAGCTCGATTTCCACCAGGGGGAAATGGTTCATCAACTCGGTCACCAAGGGGCTGAGCCAGGTATGGATCACCGTGTCCATCACGCCGATACGGATGCGTCCGACCTTGCTGCTGGTGGTTTCCAGCGACTGCTTGAGCCCCTGCATGGTGATCATCATCTGCTCGGCATACTCGAGCACCTTCACCCCATCCGGGGTCAGGCTCACGCCACGCGAGTCACGCAGGAACAGTTTCACCCCCAACTCGCCTTCCAACACCGCAATGCGGCTGGAGATCGAGGCCTGGGTGGTGAACAGCTTCTCTGCCGTGAGCCGGAAGCTCTTGAGTCGGGCCACCCAGACGAAGGTTTCGAGGAACTTCAAATTCATGGGATCAACTTTTTCTTATGCATGGATCGGTTTTTATTAGTTGGACGCAACAGGGGCTGCGCGCCAAAAATCGGGCTGTCTCACGATAAGCGTCGTCGGGGCTCAGGACAACATCGTTGCGAGATCTTGGTAAAAGATCCCACACTACAAAAAAATAAAGCCTACAGGAGTCTTCACCGTGAGCCGCCTGCTATTGAACTGCGACATCGGCGAAAGTTTTGGTGCCTGGACCATGGGTCTGGATGCCGAGGTCATGCCATTCATTGATTGCGCCAATATCGCCTGCGGCTTCCACGCCGGCGACCCGAGCATCATGCGCAAGACCGTCGCCCTGGCGTTGCAGCATGGCGTGCAGATCGGTGCGCACCCGGCGTATCAGGACCTGGCAGGTTTTGGCCGGCGCTCCATGGCCTATGCACCCCAGGAAATCCAGGACCTGCTGCATTACCAGATCGGTGCCCTCGATGGTATTTGCCGGGCCCAGGGTGGCCGGGTCAGCTACGTCAAACCCCATGGTGCGATGTACAACGACATGATGGCCAAGCCTGCGCAACTGCGTGCAGTGATCCAGGCCGTGGCGGCGTATGACGCCAGCCTGCCCTTGATGCTGATGGCCACCCGTGACAACAGTGCCGCCCAGGCCTTGGGGGATGAGTACGGCGTGACCCTGTGGTTCGAAGCTTTCGCCGACCGCGCCTATGACAACGCCGGGCATCTGGTCTCGCGGCAGTTGCCGGGCGCGGTGCATCACGATGCACAGGTCATTCTCGAGCAGGCCTTGACCATTGCCCGTGGCGATACCCTGGTTGCCAGCGACGGCAGCCCCTTGCTGCTGCAGGCCAACACCCTCTGCGTGCATGGCGATAACGCCAGCTCGGTGGCGGCGGTGCAGCGTATTCGCCAGGCGTTGACGCCAGCATGAACCCACGGATTGAAGTGGTAGCCATCGACTGCCTGATGGTGCGCCTGTTTGAAGTGATCGCCGAAGACAACATGCCCTGGATGCTCGCTGCCACGCGCCGCCTGCGCGAGGGATTTGGCGCGGCGCTGGTGGACCTGGTGCCTTCCTACACGACCCTGATGGTGCATTACGACCTGCTGGCGCTGAGTCCGGCACAGGCGCGGGAACTGATCAATCAGGCCCTCACGGGCTTGCAGCCCCAGGCCCAGGGCAGCGGGCAGTGTCATATCTTGCCGGTGTGGTACGACCTCAGCGTCGGCCCTGAGCTGACCTTGCTCGCCCAGCGCAGCGGGCTTGCGGTCAACGAGGTGATTCGCCGCCACAGCCAGCATCAATACCAGGTCTTTGCCCTTGGTTTTGCCCCCGGTTTTGCCTTTATGGGGCTGGTGGAAGAGCAACTCGCGGCGCCGCGTCTGGGCACCCCGCGCAAACGGGTGGCGGCGGGCAGCGTCGGCATCGCCGAGCGCCAGACCGCAGCCTATCCGGTGGAATCCCCGGGTGGCTGGAACCTGATCGGGCGCACCCCGGCCAAATTGTTCGACCGCGAGCGCGACGGCTACAGCCTGATGCAGCCGGGCGACAGTGTGCGTTTCGAAGCCATCGGGCGTGCTGAATTTATCAACCTGGGTGGCGATGACACGCCCTTGGAGGCCCAGGTATGAGCCGCTTGTTGATCGAGGCCAGCACCGCGCTGTGCTTGTTGCAGGATGCCGGGCGTTTTGGTGTGCGGCATCTGGGCGTGACCCAGGGCGGCGCGCTGGATTGGGTGTCGATGTCCTGGGCCAACTGGCTGCTGGGCAATTCGCTGGATGCGCCGGTGGTGGAAATCACCCTGGGCGGTTTTACCGTGCAGGCCGAGGAGCTTTGCGTGCTGGCCCTGGCCGGCGCGGACCTGGGCGCGTACATCGACGAGCGCGCCATCAGCCCAGGCCGCAGTTTCATTCTGCAAAAAGGCCAGCGCTTGCGCTTCACCCAACCCCACCGCGGTGCACGGGCTTACCTGGCGGCGCCAGGCGGGTTTGACGCGCCCAAGGTGCTGGGCAGTTGTGCCAGTGTCGGGCGCGAAGCCCTGGGCGGGCTGGACGGTTTTGGCCGGGCCCTGGCTGAAGGTGGGTCCCTGGTGTATTCCGGTACCGGCAGTGAGTTGCGTGAGTTGCCGGTTGAGCGGTTGCAATCTACCGCGCCCCTGGACGTGATCCTCGGCGCGCAGATCGGCCAGTTCAGTGGCCAGAGCCTGTTCGATGCCTTCAATACCGAATGGACCCTGGACAGCCGCGCCGACCGCATGGGCATGCGCCTGCTGGGCACGCCGTTGGCGTATCAGGGGCCGTCGCTGATCTCCGAAGGCATCCCGTTGGGTGCGATCCAGGTCCCGCCGGATGGGCAGCCGATTGTATTGCTCAATGATCGCCAGACCATTGGCGGCTACCCGCGATTGGGGGCTTTGACGCCATTGGCGTTGGCGCGCCTGGCCCAGTGTCTGCCGGGGGAGAAGGTGAGGCTGGCGCCGGTGATGCAGGAGACGGCGCATCGCGAGCATCTGAGCTATTTGCAGCGATTTACGAATCGCTAAAGGCATCGCAGGCAAGCCAGCTCCCACATTCAGAATGCATTCACATATTTTGCTTTGTGAATGCAGTCCAAATGTGGGAGCTGGCTTGCCTGCGATAGCGGCGGTGAATCCACCCCCTACTTGGAGAGAAACCGCATCCCCTCTTCAAGCCCGCGCAAGGTCAACGGATACATCTGGTCCTCAATCAAATCCCGCACGATATTGGTCGACGAGGTATAGCCCCAGGTGTCTTTCGGGTACGGATTAATCCAGATCAGCTTCTTGTACTTCTCCATGAACCGCTGCATCCACACATACCCCGGCTCTTCGTTCCAGTGCTCCACGCTGCCACCGGCCTGGGTGATTTCGTAGGGGGCCATGGCCGCGTCGCCGATAAAGATCACCTTATAGTCGGCGCCGTACTTGTGCAGCAGGTCCTGGGTCGAGGTGCGCTCGGAAGTGCGGCGCATGTTGTTCTTCCACACCGATTCATAAATGAAGTTGTGGAAGTAGAAGTACTCCAGGTGCTTGAACTCGGTCTTGCAGGCCGAGAACAGCTCTTCGCAAGTCTTGACGTGGGCATCCATCGAACCGCCGATGTCGAACAGCAACAGCAGCTTGACCGTGTTGCGCCGTTCCGGGCGCATCTGGATATTCAGCAGGCCGGCGTCACGGGCGGTGTGGTCGATGGTGCCGTCGATATCCAGCTCTTCGGCTGCACCCTGGCGCGCAAACTTGCGCAGGCGGCGCAGGGCCACCTTGATATTGCGCGTGCCCAGTTCCACCGAGTCATCGAGGTTCTTGTACTCGCGCTGGTCCCAGACCTTGACCGCCTTGCCCTGGCGCTTGCCGGCATCGCCCACGCGAATGCCCTCGGGGTTGAAGCCGCCGGAACCGAACGGGCTGGTGCCGCCAGTACCGATCCACTTGTTGCCGCCGGCGTGGCGCTCCTTCTGTTCCTCCAGGCGTTTCTTGAACTCTTCGATCAGCTTGTCCAGGCCGCCCAGGGATTGAATCTGCGCGCGCTCTTCATCGCTCAGCGAACGCTCGAACTCCTTGCGCAACCAGTCTTCGGGAATCAATGCCTGCAAGTGGTCGTCGAGTTTCTCCAGGCCATTGAAGTAGGCGCCGAAAGCCCGGTCGAACTTGTCGAAGTGGCGTTCGTCCTTCACCAGGATCGCCCGGGACAAGTAATAAAACTCGTCCATGTCAGCGAAGGTCACCCGTTGTTTCAGGGCGTTGATCAGGTCCAGCAGCTCACGTACCGAGACCGGCACCTTGGCTGCACGCATTTCATTGAACAGGTTGAGCAGCATGGCAAAAGCCCTTATCGAGTGCCGCGACGGCTCATGAACGCCAGGCGCTCAAGCAGTTGCACATCCTGCTCGTTTTTCACCAGGGCGCCGGCCAGGGGCGGGATGGCCTTGGTTGGATCACGCTCGCGCAGCACCGCCTCGCCGATGTTGTCGGCCATCAGCAGCTTGAGCCAGTCCACCAGCTCGGAGGTGGAGGGCTTTTTCTTCAGGCCGGGGACCTTGCGCACGTCGAAGAACACGTCCAGCGCTTCGCTGACCAGGTCTTTCTTGATGTCGGGGTAATGCACGTCGACGATTTTCTGCAGGGTGGTGCGGTCGGGGAAGGCGATGTAATGGAAGAAGCAGCGACGCAGGAAAGCGTCCGGCAGCTCTTTCTCGTTGTTGGAGGTAATGATGATGATCGGGCGCTTCTTGGCCTTGATGGTCTCGTCGATTTCGTAGACGTAGAACTCCATCTTGTCGAGTTCTTGCAGCAGGTCGTTGGGGAACTCGATATCGGCCTTGTCGATCTCGTCGATCAGCAGGATCACCCGCTCCTCGGACTCGAAAGCCTCCCACAGCTTGCCTTTCTTCAGGTAGTTGCGTACGTCATGGACCTTGTCCACGCCCAGTTGCGAGTCGCGCAGGCGGCTGACCGCATCGTATTCATACAGGCCCTGGTGCGCCTTGGTGGTGGACTTGATGTGCCAGGTGATCAACCGCGCGCCAAACGATTCGGCCAGTTGTTCTGCAAGCATGGTCTTGCCGGTGCCCGGCTCGCCCTTGACCAGCAGCGGACGCTCCAGCGTGATGGCAGCGTTGACAGCCAGTTTCAGGTCATCGGTGGCAACGTAGGCCTGGGTGCCTTCGAACTTCATTTCTCAATCCTCGAACATGACGCCGGTAGTCAGCATGCCTGCGACTATAGCGCGCAGCCCCGGTGACTGTGAACGCAGACGGGTTATTCAGTCTCTGAATGACCAGTCACGCCAGGGTCACTCCGCACTGGGTTTGGGTTGTTCGTAGCGGGCGTTGAACGCCTGGACGAAACCATTGCGCAAAATCTGCAAAAACGCCTGGAACGCGCTGATATCTTGCTGGTGAACGCTGCCGCTGAGTTCCACCCGGGTGGCGAACTGGTTTTTGCTCTGGTTCTTCAGCACGGTTTCGCTGGCACCGACCACGGCTTCCCAGATCGAGCGGAAAATCCCCTTGTCCTGGTTCTCCACGTCCTGTTGCCAGTCAAACACCTCCACATCCCGCAGCAGCGGCTTGATATAGCCGGTCAATTGGGCTTTTTCAGCCTGGGCTTCAATCACCACGTCGCCGGTGCCGGCATTGAAGTCGAACTTGCCGTAGGCCGAGGCGAAGTCGTTCATGCGCTTGAGCTGGATATCACGGGCGCGCAAGCGGAACTCGAAGTCTTCAAAATTGCTCAGCGGGTCGAAGGTCGCGCTGGCTTCCAGCGGCGCATGCCCCAGCAACAGGGCCTTGCCGTCAAAGCGCGCATCGCGCTTGCCTTCGACGTCCACCACGTTGGTCAGGTTGTAGAAGCTGGCATTGACCTGGGTGGCGCCCATATTGACCGGCGGCTTGGAGCTGAAGTTGTGGAAGGCGATCTTGCCGTCGTCGATCCGCACTTCGTTGAGGGTAATGGGCAGCAGCTTGCCCAGTTGGGCGCGCCAATCGGTGCCGCGACCGGTCTGGGACGCCTGTTTGTTGGCGCCGCCGTCGACGAAGTTGAGTTCCGGCTTGACGAATTGCACTTCGGCCACCACCGCGTGGTCGTACCATAAGGAATGCCAACTGACCGACAAGTCGATCACTGGCGCCTTGACGAACGGCACGGGCACCTTGCCATCGACCTTGACGATCTGCAGGCCATTGATCCGGTACGCGCCGCGCCACAGGGCCAGGTCGACATCGGTCACCTGGCCACGGTAGTCGCCCATGTCGGCGAGTTTTTCATTGAGGTAGTTGCGCACCAGGTAGGGCAGGGCGATATCCAGTGCCACCAGCACGACCACCAGCCCGGCGACCGTCCATATCGGCCAACTGTAGCGACGCTTCATAGGTTATTCCTCCCTGTGTATAGGCGATTGACTACACAGGCAGCGGCAACGTTCCTCGACTGGACGCCTTGGAGTACGAGGCATACCCTTGTTGCCTTCCTGAAAACCGCCTAAAGGACCCCGCCATGAGCCGCATTTTTGCAGACAACGCGCACTCCATCGGTAACACGCCCCTGGTTCAGATCAACCGTATCGCGCCCCGTGGCGTGACCATCCTGGCCAAGATCGAAGGGCGTAACCCTGGGTATTCGGTGAAGTGCCGGATCGGCGCGAACATGATCTGGGACGCGGAAAGCAGCGGCAAACTCAAGCCGGGCATGACCATCGTCGAGCCGACCTCAGGCAACACCGGGATTGGCCTGGCCTTTGTCGCCGCGGCCCGTGGCTACAAATTGTTGCTGACCATGCCCGCGTCCATGAGTATCGAACGGCGCAAGGTGCTCAAGGCCCTGGGGGCCGAACTGGTGCTGACCGAGCCGGCCAAGGGCATGAAAGGCGCCATCGAGAAAGCCAGTGAAATCCTTGCCAGCGACCCGGCGACCTATTTCATGCCGGCCCAGTTCGACAACCCGGCCAACCCGGCCATCCACGAAAAAACCACCGGCCCGGAAATCTGGAACGACACCGATGGCGCGGTGGATGTGCTGGTGGCAGGCGTTGGCACGGGCGGGACCCTCACGGGTGTATCGCGCTACATCAAGAACACTGCAGGCAAGCCGATCCTCTCGGTGGCGGTGGAGCCCATCAGCTCGCCGGTGATTACCCAGGCGTTGGCTGGCGAAGAGATCAAGCCCAGCCCCCACAAGATCCAGGGGATTGGCGCGGGTTTTGTGCCGAAGAACCTTGATCTGTCGATGGTGGACCGGGTGGAGCTGGTCAGTGACGATGAATCCAAGGCCATGGCCCTGCGGTTGATGCAGGAGGAAGGCATCCTGTGCGGGATTTCCTGTGGCGCGGCCATGGCGGTGGCGGTGCGTCTGGCCGAAAAACCGGAAATGCAGGGCAAGACCATCGTGGTGATCCTGCCGGACTCCGGTGAGCGCTACCTGTCGAGCATGCTGTTCAGCGATCTGTTCACCGATCAGGAAAACCAGGCCTGACGTTGCAGGTGTCGGTGTACCGAAATCGGGTTGATCCATATCAGCCCGGTTTTATGCCTCATATGCATAATTGATTGCTCGCCGCGGGCCCCTTAAAACGGATTGTTGGATAACGCGGGTTTTTCCTCCGGCCCGGAGTGTTTATCATGGCCGGCTGCTATGTCTGGTTTCCCGCTGCCGGGAGGCTATTTCCAGGAGTTGCTGCATGACCTTTTCTTTGGCCGCCAAGCTGTCGGTGCTGTTGCTGTTTATCGGCAGTACGCTGTACGTGCATTTGCGCGGCAAGGCACGTTTGCCGGTGCTGCGCCAGTTCGTCAACCATTCGGCGTTGTTCGCCCCGTACAACGCTTTGATGTACATCTTTTCGGCGGTGCCGTCCAAGCCCTACCTGGACCGCAGCAAGTTCCCCGAGCTGGATGTGCTCAAGGACAACTGGGAAGTGATTCGCGACGAGGCCATGCACCTGTTCGACGAAGGCTATATCCGCGCCGCCGAGAAGAACAACGATGCCGGTTTTGGCTCGTTCTTCAAGAAAGGCTGGAAGCGCTTCTACCTCAAGTGGTACGACAAACCGCTGCCGTCGGCCGAGCTGCTGTGCCCGAAAACCGTGGCCCTGGTCAGCAGCATCCCCAACGTCAAGGGCGCCATGTTTGCGCTGTTGCCCGGTGGCAGCCACCTCAACCCCCATCGCGATCCGTTCGCCGGCTCCCTGCGCTATCACTTGGGGTTGTCGACACCCAATTCCGACGACTGCCGCATTTTCGTCGATGGCCAGATCTACGCCTGGCGTGATGGCGAAGACGTGATGTTCGACGAAACCTACGTGCACTGGGTAAAGAACGAAACCGAGAAGACCCGGGTGATTCTGTTCTGTGATATCGAGCGACCACTGAGCAACCGGCTGATGACCCGCATCAACCGTTGGGTCAGTGCCCAGCTAGGCCGTGCAACCGCGCCACAGAACCTGGATGACGAGCGTGTGGGCGGGATCAACCAGGCCTACGCCTGGAGCAAGAGCTTCAGCGATCGCTTCAGTGGGGTGGTCAAGCAGTGGAAGCGCAAGCATCCCAAAGCCTATCGCATCATGCGGCCGGTGTTGGCGGCGGTGGTGGTTGTGGCGTTGGTGTATTGGTTATTTGGCTGATGGGTTCAAAAAAACCGCTCGTATGAGCGGTTTTTTTATACGTTCTCCCATGCAGCCTCCACAATTGATCATTAATTGAACATGTTTTCGAAGCTATTGGTTCTCTACCGCTATCACAAGCCTGCCCCGTGAATCGAAGTCAAAGCCCAGGTTTTGATAGAGGGGAGATGCGTCGATGCAGTAGCAAGGCGTAAGGCTTTGGATCGGTAGAGCTGGTATCGCAAGGCGCCGCGTGTTTTTGGCATTGGCGGTCATGAGTCGAAAGTCTCCTTAAGTGGAGTGCGTTGGTTTTTCCCAAGGCTAGAGGTGGTTTCTCAACGTGTCCTTACTGGCCTTTTGGCAAAGCCATTGCAAAGCGTGTCGCCGGCTGGTTATAGTCGGCGCCAGGTGTTTCGCAGCACCTTTCATCCCTTCAAAAAAGATCAGCCCATGCCTGCATCCCCACGCATAGCGGTAGTCGATTCAGCGGTCAACGCTGCGGTCGTGCCGTGCGGGAATCCGCAGCCTGTGCAGATCAGTCATTACCCCCCACCTGTCAGTAGCACGCCGGTGTACGCAGTCGTATCACCGCCGGGCGTTGGCGTTTCGGGCTGATCAGCAAACTGCTGTTCCCCGTTGCCCGCCTGTACCGAACCTACTGAATTTCAGCCTTGGCTGAGTTGGCTTTTTGCCTGACTACAGGTGTTCTTATGTCTGTTATTTCGAAACAATCCGTGGCCGCGGCGGCCTCGACGAGCCTGTTTGTCCTGCTGTGGAGCAGCGGGGCGATTTTCTCCAAGTTGGGCCTGGCCCATGCGTCACCCTTTGCCTTCCTGTTGATTCGCTTTGCCATTGCCCTGGCGGGCCTGGTGCTGCTGGTGCCGATCCTCAAGCTGCAGTTGCCGCGCGCGGGCAAACCGCTGTGGTATGCGGCGGCCACCGGGCTGGTGCTACTGGGGGCCTATCAGATTTTTTATCTGCTGGCCCTGGACCTGAAGGTCACCCCCGGCGTGATGGCGACCATCATGGGTGTGCAACCGATCCTCACCGTGGTGCTGATGGAGCGCCAGCGTTCATGGCGCCGGATGTTCGGCCTGGCGTTGGGCCTGGCGGGCCTGATCATGGTGGTGTACCAGGGCATCGGTCTGGCCGGCATGTCCCTGGCCGGCATGCTGTTTGGTTTGCTGGCGCTGGCGAGCATGACCCTGGGCTCGATCATGCAGAAGCGCATCACCGATAACCCATTGGGCACCTTGCCGGTGCAGTACCTGGCGGGCTTGTTGCTGTGCGCAGTGTTCGTGCCGTTCCAGCCCTTTGCTTTCGAGCACAACAGCGGCTTCTACCTGCCGGTGCTGTGGATGGGGCTGGTGGTGTCTGTGTTGGCGACGCTGCTGCTATACCGCCTGATTGCACGGGGTAACCTGGTGAATGTCACCAGCCTGTTCTACCTGGTGCCGGCAGTCACTGCGGTGATGGACTACCTGATCTTCGGCAATCGGCTGGCAGTGCTGAGCGTGCTGGGGATGGGTTTGATCATCATTGGGTTGGTATTCGTCTTCCGTAAAGCGTGATACCCCTGTGTAGGAGCCGAAAGCCGGCTCCTACACAGCTTTGATCAATTTCCCCGGCCGCAGCACCAGCCACAATGCCCCCGCGATCAACATCCCGCCGTACAGGTGCGCCATGGACAATGGCTCATCCAGCAGCAACGCCCCCCACAACACGCCGAATGGCGGAATCATGAAGGTGACCGTCATCGACTTCACTGGCCCGATGGAGGTCAGCAAACGGAAGTACAAGATGTAGGCGAACGCCGTACACAGCAGTCCCAGGCCCAGCAACGACAACCACACATTCCAGCCGCCCCAGCTGGCCGGCGGATGGCTGATGGCGTTCCAGCCAAACCAGGGTAAGAGAAACAATGTGGCGCCGAGCATGCTGCCCAGTGCTGAAAGACGGCTGTCCAGGCCACCCTGTTGATCCAGCCAGCGGCGCGCCAGGAAGCCGGCGAAGCCGTAGCAGGTGGTGGCCAACAGGCAGGCGAGGGCGCCCATCAGCAGTTCCAGGTCAAATGCCACCGGCCCGGCCCGCGTCAGGATGCCTACGCCGAACAGCCCCAGGCACACCCCGGCGATCTTCGAGGGGGTCAGCCGTTCATGGAAAAACAGCCCGCCAATCAACACCCCCATCAACGGCGTCGTCGCATTGAAAATCGCCGAGTAACCCGCCGGCAAGACCTGGGCCGCCACCGAATACATCGTGGCGGGGATCCCCGAGTTGATCACCCCCAGCAACAGCACGGTCTTGAACTTGCCCTGGAAGTCCCAGCGCACCCGCAGCAGGGCCAGGATCACCAGCAGGCCGGCGGCGGCTATCGAAACGCGGAAAAACGCCGTGGGCAGCGTACCGATTTCCGGTGCGATGATTCGCATGAACAAAAAGCTCGCGCCCCAGATGGCGGCCAGTACCAGCAGGTACAGGGTGTCGACAGGTCTCACGGACAACTCCTTCTTAACCAGGGCGAGAGTGTTGCCCAGGGGCCTGCCTGACACAATCTTTTACGTATCCACTGCACAATAAAGCGCGTCACCCAGCCACTGAGGTGCACGGCCAGGGTTTGAAGCCCCTCTATCCGGGACACAGCTCCCAGCAAAAATTGTACTTCTCCTGGCTGCGGACACTGGCTAATCTCAGGTCTTCCGAATGCCCGCAGAGGTCTCCGACATGCCGCAGCAAACGTCTGCCATCGACACCGCGCAGTCCATCGCCCAGATGATCCTCGATGGCTTCGACGATTACCGCGAACACTTTCGCCAGATCACCGACGGCGCCCGTGAGCGTTTTGAAAAGGCCCAGTGGCAAGAGGCGCAAACGGCCTCGGCGGCGCGGATCAACCTGTATGAAGAGAAGGTCGGCGAAGTCACCACGCGTTTGCGGGCTACCTTCGACGAGGGCGCGCTGCTGGACATCCAGTCCTGGCCCCTGGTCAAGAGTGCCTATATCAGCCTGATCGACCTGCGGTTTGACGATGAGCTGTCCGAGACCTGGTACAACTCGATCTTTTGCGGGCTGTTCAGCCACGACCTGATCAGCGACGGCTGCATGTTCATCCATACCACCCGCCCGAGCCTGCGCCGCGCCCGTGCTGCGCAAACCCGTACCTACAAGCCCCAGGGCCAACTGGCGGGCATGCTCGAGCAGATCTTCAGCGACTACCGCTTTAGCGAGCCCTACGCCGACCTGCCTGCCGACCTGCAGCGCCTGGAAGCACAACTGCGCGAGAACCTGCCGGACTGGGTGTGCAAGGATCCGGACCTCAACGTCGAGCTGTTTTCCTCGGTGCTCTATCGCAACAAGGGCGCGTACCTGGTGGGCCGCCTCTACACCCGCGATGAACAGTGGCCGCTTGTGATTCCGCTGCTGCACCGCGAAGGGCAGGGTATCCGCATCGACGCGCTGATCACCGATGAAGCCGATGTGTCGATCATCTTCTCGTTCACCCGCTCCTATTTCATGGTGGATGTGCCGGTGCCGGCGGAATTCATCGGCTTTCTCAAACGCATCCTGCCGGGCAAGCACATCGCCGAGCTGTACACCTCCATCGGCTTCTACAAACACGGCAAGTCGGAGTTCTACCGGGCGCTGATCAACCACCTGGCCAGCACCGATGACCAGTTCATCATGGCCCCGGGCGTGCGCGGGATGGTCATGAGCGTGTTCACCCTGCCGGGTTTCAACACGGTGTTCAAAATCATCAAGGACCGTTTCTCGCCATCGAAAAACGTCAACCGCGCCACGGTGATCGAGAAGTACCGCCTGGTGAAAAGTGTCGACCGGGTCGGGCGCATGGCCGACACCCAGGAGTTTGCCGACTTCCGTTTCCCCTTGAGCAAATTCGAGCCTGAATGCCTGGCCGAATTGCTGGAAGTGGCTGCCGGCACAGTCGAGGTGGAAGGCGACACGGTACTGATTCGCCACTGCTGGACCGAGCGGCGCATGACTCCGCTCAACCTCTACCTGGAGAACGCCAACGAGGCCCAGGTGCGCGAAGCCCTCGAAGACTACGGCCTGGCCATCAAGCAATTGGCGGCGGCGAATATCTTTCCCGGCGACATGCTGCTGAAAAACTTTGGCGTCACCCGTCATGGTCGCGTGGTGTTCTACGACTACGACGAGATCTGCTTCCTCACCGAAGCCAACTTCCGCCATATCCCGGCACCGCGCACCCCGGAAGATGAAATGGCCTCCGAGCCCTGGTACTCCATCGGCCCGCTGGACGTGTTCCCCGAAGAGTTCCCGCCATTTCTGTTTGCCGATGCCGGGCAACGGCGTTTGTTCGATGAGCTGCACGGCGAGTTGTACAACGCCGACTACTGGAAAGGCCTGCAGGAGGCGATTCGGGCGGGGAAGGTGATTGATGTGTTCCCGTATCGGCGCAAGGGCCTGGATAACGAATAGGGGCTAAACCCTGTGGGAGCTGTCGAGCCCCGGCGAGGCTGCGATAGCGCTGGGCCTGGCAGCATTGATGTTGGCCGTGCCGCCGTCATCGCAGCCTCGCCGGGGCTCGACAGCTCCCACGCGTGATTTACGCGGCCTTTAACGTTGTGTGCGCTTTTCTGCCACAATTGCCGGCCGTGCATAAATAGACGACCTTCAAAGTACCTGATGACTGACCAAGCGCCCGCTATCGACCAACTCCTGAAAAACCTCGATCACGCCATGCTCGCCGACCGCCACCGCTTGCGTCGGCAGTTGCTTGAGCTGCGCAAGAAGCCCGATGAGGAGAAGCTGGCGCAGTGGGTGGCGCGCATGCAGGCGTCCTGTGCCCAGGTCACGGCGCGCGCGGCCAGCGTGCCGCAGGTCCGCTATGACGACAGCCTGCCCATCGCCGCCAAGCGCGACGAGATCAAGGCGGCGTTGCTCAAGCATCAGGTGCTGATCATCGCGGGCGAAACCGGCTCGGGTAAAACCACGCAGTTGCCGAAGATCTGCCTGGAAATCGGTCGCGGCCAGTACGGCTTGATCGGCCATACCCAGCCCCGGCGGATCGCCGCGCGCAGTGTGGCGAGCCGGGTCGCGGAAGAGTTGGCCACACCGCTGGGGGCGCTGGTGGGCTATCAGGTGCGGTTCGAGGACCAGAGCGACGCCAACACCCTGATCAAGCTGATGACTGACGGCATCCTGCTGGCCGAAACCCAGAACGACCGATACCTCGAGCGCTACGACACAATCATCGTCGACGAAGCCCACGAGCGCAGCCTGAACATCGACTTCCTGCTTGGTTACCTGAAGACCCTGCTGCCACGCCGCCCGGACCTGAAAGTCATCATCACCTCGGCGACCATCGACCTGGAGCGTTTTTCCAAGCACTTCGACGATGCGCCGATTGTCGAGGTCTCCGGGCGCACGTTCCCGGTGGAAACCTGGTATCGCCCGCTGACCCTGGAGCAGGACGAGGAAGGCAACCGCGTCGAAGACGACTTGACCGTGGACCAGGCGATCCTTGCCACCCTTGATGAAATCGCCGCCTTTGAACGCAGCGAGCGCAAGAGCCCAGGCGATGTGCTGGTGTTCCTGCCCGGTGAGCGCGAGATCCGCGATGCCGCCGATATGCTGCGCAAGGCCCAGCTCAAGCACACGGAAATCCTGCCGTTGTACGCGCGCCTGTCGCCGGCCGAGCAGCAGCGTATTTTCCAGTCCCATCCGGGGCGGCGCGTGGTGCTGGCAACCAACGTCGCGGAAACCTCGCTGACCGTGCCGGGCATCCGCTATGTGATCGACAGCGGCACCGCACGCATCAGCCGCTACAGCTACCGGGCCAAGGTCCAGCGCCTGCCGATCGAGGCGATTTCCCAGGCCAGCGCCAACCAGCGCAAGGGCCGCTGCGGTCGGGTCGAGCCGGGCATTTGCGTGCGCCTGTTCAGCGAAGAAGATTTTATCGGGCGCCCGGAATTTACCGACCCGGAGATCCTGCGCACTAACCTGGCGGCGGTGATCCTGCAGATGCTGCACCTGCGCCTGGGTGAAATTACCGACTTCCCGTTTATCGAGCCGCCGGATGGCAAGGCCATCAGCGATGGCTTCAACCTGCTGCAGGAACTCTCGGCGGTGGACCGTAACAGCCAGCTGACACCCCTGGGCCGGCAACTGGCGCGCCTGCCGGTGGACCCGCGCATGGGCCGCATGCTGTTGGAAGCGGCCAAGCTCGGCAGTTTGCAGGAAGTGCTGATCGTCGCCAGTGCCATGTCGATCCAGGACCCGCGCGAGCGCCCGCCGGAGCGCCAGCAAGCGGCCGACCAGGCCCACGCGCAATGGAAGGATCCCGATTCGGACTTCGCCGGGCTGGTCAATCTGTGGCGCGGCTTTGAAGAGCAGCGCCAGGAACTGACCGCCAGCCCGCTGCGCAACTGGTGCCGCAAGAACTTCCTCAATTACCTGCGCCTGCGTGAGTGGCGCGACTCCCATCGCCAGTTGAGCCTGATCTGCCGTGATATGCAGTTGACGGTCAACAAGGAACCGGCGGACTTCGCGAAACTGCACAAGGCGGTGCTGTCCGGCCTGTTGAGCCAGATCGGCCAGAAAACCGAAGACGGCGACTACCTCGGCGCCCGCCAGCGGCGCTTCTGGATTCATCCGTCATCGGGCATCGGCAAGAAGCGCCCGCAATGGTTGATGACCGCCGAACTGGTGGAGACCACCAAGCTGTATGCGCGCATGGTGGCCAAGATTGATGCCGACTGGATCGAGCCATTGGCCGGGCACCTGATCAAGAAAAACCACTTCGAACCCCACTGGGAGAAGAAGCGCGGCCAGGTCGTGGCCTTTGAACAGATCACCCTGTTCGGCCTGATTGTGGTGGGGCGCCGGCCCGTGCATTACGGGCCGGTGGACCCCGTGGTGTCCCGCGAGCTGTTTATCCGCGAAGGCCTGGTGCGTGGCGAGATCCAGTCCCGGGCCAAGTGCCTGACTGCCAATCAACAGCTGCTGGAGCAATTGGACGAACTGGAAGCCAAGGCCCGGCGCCGCGATATCCTGGCTGACGAAGAAACCCTGTACGCCTTCTACGACGCGCGCCTGCCGGCAGAGATCCACCAGACGGCGACCTTCGACAGTTGGTACAAGATCACCAGCCAGAAAGACCCGCAACTGCTGATCATGCGCGAAGAAGACGTGCTGGCCCGCGAAGCCAGTGAAGTCACCGCCGCCCATTACCCTGACACCTTGCACCTGGGCGACCTGGCCCTGGCCTTGAGTTATCACTTTGAACCCAACCACCCGCGCGACGGTGTGACCTTGCGCGTGCCCGCACCGCTGTTGCCGGCCTTGCCCGCCGAGCGCCTGGAGTGGCTGGTGCCCGGGCTGATCGAAGCCAAGTGCATTGCCCTGGTGCGCAACCTGCCCAAGGCCCTGCGCAAGAACTTCGTGCCGGTGCCGGACTTCGTCAAGGCCGCGCTGCAACGGATCGAATTTGCCCAGGGCTCGCTGCCCCAGGCGCTGGGGCGTGAGCTGTTGCGCATGACCGGCGCGCGGGTCAGCGACGAAGCCTGGAGCGAAGCCGCGCAGCAGGTGGAAAACCACCTGAAGATGAACCTGGAAGTGGTCGATGCCCAGGGCAAGTTCCTCGGTGAGGGCCGCGACCTGGCAGCGCTGACTGCGCGGTTTGTCGAAGCCAGCCAGGCCGCCCTGGCAGTGCCGCAAACTGCCAAAAGCCAGCAGCCGGTGGAGGCCAAGGTCTTCGCGGCGGTTGCCGAGACTACCCAGCAGAAGATTGCGGGCCTGTCGATGACGGTGTATCCGGCGCTGGTAGAAGAAAACGGCACGGTCAAGGAAGGACGTTTCTCCACGGCCGCCGAAGCCGAGTTCCAGCATCGCCGCGCCTTGCAGCGCTTGTTGATGCAGCAATTGGCCGAGCCGGCAAAATTCCTGCGCGGCAAGCTGCCGGGCCTTACCGAGCTGGGGCTGATGTACCGCGAGCTGGGACGTATCGACGCCCTGGTGGAAGACATTTTGCTGGCCAGCCTCGACACCTGCGTGCTGGAAGGCGAGGCCAGCCTGCCCCGGGATGGCGCGGGCCTGGCAGCCCTGGCCGAGCGCAAGCGTGGTAGCTGGACCGAGCACGCTGAACGCCTGGCGCGCCTGACCCTGGAAGTATTGAAGCTGTGGCATGGCCTGCAAAAACGTTTCAAGGGCAAGATCGACCTGGCCCAGGCCGTGGCACTCAACGATATCAAGCAGCAACTAAGCAACCTGGTGTACCCGGGCTTTGTGCGCGAGACCCCGGCGCAGTGGTTCAAGGAACTGCCGCGCTATCTCAAGGCCATCGAGCTACGCCTGGAAAAACTGCCCAGCCAAGTGCAGAAGGACCGGGTCTGGAGCAGCGAGTTGAGTGGTCTGTGGAGCCAGTACCAGACGCGCCTGAACAAGCACACCCAGGAAGGCAAGCGCGATCCGCAGCTGGCGCTTTACCGCTGGTGGCTGGAGGAATACCGGGTGTCGTTGTTTGCCCAGCAGTTGGGCACCAAGGCACCGATTTCCGATAAGCGCTTGAGCAAACAGTGGAGCCAGGTCGAACCTTGACCTGTAGTGCCGGTGGCGGGTGTGCGCGTGACAGGCGCCAAACCCCCCGGTTTATGGCAAACTTCGCCGCTATAAATGCCGGGATCGTCTAGATTGGCTGTATCAGCCTCGACGCGCCGGGACAAAGCGTTTCCCCGTTTGATGTCCGCGCGGCGGACTAGAGCGACTTACGGTTTGGTACGAAGGTACCAATCCCTTCTGCCTGAACAGATTTAGAGGAACGACCGTGCATAACGTCGTCATCAGCGGCACAGGCCTGTACACCCCGGCCAACAGCATCTCCAACGAAGAGCTGGTGCAGTCTTTCAATGCTTACGTTCAACAGTTCAATGCCGACAACGCCGTGGCCATCGAGCAGGGCGACGTTCAGGCGTTGACCGAATCCAGCGCCGCCTTTATCGAAAAGGCTTCGGGTATCAAGAGCCGTTTTGTCATGGACAAGGACGGCATCCTCGACCCCAAGCGCATGACCCCCCGCCTGCCGGAGCGCTCCAACGACGAGTGGTCGATCCTCTGCCAGATGGCCGTGGGCGCCGCCGAGCAAGCCCTGCAGCGTGCCGGCAAGACCGCCGCCGATATCGACGGGGTGATCGTCGCCTGCTCCAACCTGCAACGCGCCTATCCGGCCATTGCCATCGAAGTCCAGGAAGCCCTGGGCATCCAGGGTTTTGGTTTTGACATGAACGTGGCGTGTTCTTCGGCGACTTTCGGTATCCAGAACGCCTGCAACAGCATCCAGCTGGGCCAGGCCCGTGCGATCCTGATGGTCAACCCGGAGATCTGCACCGGCCACCTGAACTTCCGTGACCGTGACAGCCACTTCATCTTTGGCGACGCGGCGACTGCGGTGATTCTGGAGCGTGCCGACCTGGCGACGTCCGAGCACCAGTTCGACGTGGTGAGCACCAAGTTGCTGACCAAGTTTTCCAACACCATTCGCAACAATTTCGGCTTCCTCAACCGCGCGGCGGAAGAGGGGATTGGTGCACCAGACAAGCTTTTCGTGCAAGAAGGCCGCAAAGTCTTCCGTGATGTCTGCCCGATGGTTGCCGAATTGATCGGCCAGCACCTGACGGAAAACCAGTTGAGCGTTACCGATGTGAAACGCTTCTGGCTGCACCAGGCCAACCTGAGCATGAACCATCTGATCGTCAAGAAGCTGCTGGGCCGTGAAGCCGAGATCGAAGAAGCGCCGGTGATTCTCGATACCTACGCCAACACCAGTTCGGCAGGTTCGGTGATTGCGTTCCACACCTACCAGGACGACCTGCCCAAGGGCGCGCTGGCGGTACTCAGCTCGTTTGGCGCCGGGTATTCGATTGGCAGCGTGATCCTGCGCAAGCGCTAAGAACCAGGCAATTGCGGTCACGTCTTGCACAATGAGGTTTTGAATGGCAGCAGCCGACGACGCGCACCTGCTTGAACGCCTGCTCAAGGGTGAGCAGCAGGCCTACAAGGAGTTGGTCACCACCTACCAGAGTGCGATGCGTGCAGTGGCCTACGCCATCGTTGGCCAGCGCCATGCCGACGAGGTGGTGCAGGACGCCTGGCTCTCGGTGGTGCGCAGCCTTGCCCGGTTTGAGGGGCGTTCCAGCCTCAAGACCTGGCTGCTGACCATCACCGCCAACTCGGCCAAGGGGCGCTACAAGCAGAACCGTCGCGAGGTGTTGCTGGACGACCTGCCGTCGCCCCATGGCACCATCGGCGATGAGCGCTTTGCCGCCGGCGATGAGCATTGGCTGATCGCGCCCTTTGCCTGGCACCAGGACACTCCCGAGGCGCTGCTCACCGAAAACGAGCTGCGTGAGTGTCTGGAGCACACCTTACTGAGCCTTTCCGAGCTGCAAAGCAGCGTGCTGCTGTTGCGCGAGCGCCAGGGGCTGGAGCTGGAGGAGATTTGTAATCTTCTGCAGATCTCGCTCTCCAATGTGCGTGTACTGCTGCACCGGGCGCGGCTTAAAGTCTTCGCTACGGTGGAGCATTTCGAGGAAACCGGCGAATGTTGACCTGCAAAGAACAAGTGGCGCGCTCCAGCGATTTTCTCGATGGGCAACTGACCTTTCGTGAGCGCCTGTTGATGCGCCATCACTTGATGTTTTGTGCCAATTGCCGGCGCTTCATTCGCCAGATGCGCCTGATGCAGGCCACCTTGCGCCTCCTGCCCGAACCGCCGGTGAGCGATGCCGAGGCGTTGGCTGAACGCCTGGCTTCGGAGCGTAAACGCAACTCCTGACCCTAGAGCTGTCTGCGCTTCCCAAGGCCTGCGACGTCATTGTCGTGGGCTTTTTTACGTCGTTGAAAAGCCTTTCGGTGAAAAACATTGCAGGTTTGTAAGTTTTTTTCACCTTTTTTTCACCTGGCATTTCTCGTACTTTTTCTGCTCAAACCCACGCCGGCCGTAGCGTTGCGCTTATTCCCGGTGGTTGTAAGAAAGTTCCCCTGTAATAAAATATTTATCTTGCGGCAACTTGTCTGAAATATCCCCTCGCCAAGATCCCCTCCCAACACCAGCGGGCCAGAACCCGTGTGTTTTCCAACGCAAAAGACCACCAATTAGGGGAATTCTTCGATGATCCGTAAGCACTTCGCCGGTTTCGCGGCCAGCGCCCTGGCCCTGGCCGTTACCGCCCAGGCTTTCGCTGGTACTGTCACTACTGACGGCGCCGATATCGTTGTCAAAACCAAGGGCGGCCTTGAGGTTGCTACCACCGACCAGAACTTCAGCTTCAAGCTGGGTGGTCGCTTGCAAGCCGATTACGGCACATTTGACGGCTTCTACACCAAGAACGGTGACTCGGGCGACGCTGCTTACTTCCGTCGCGCCTTCCTGGAACTGGGTGGCACCGTCTACAAGGATTTCAAATACCAGCTCAACTACGACTTCTCCCACAACTCGGGTAACTCCGACGACGGTTACTTCGACGAAGCGTCCATGTCCTATGTGGGCTTCAAGCCGGTGACCATCCGCGTCGGTCGCTTTGACCCGGATTTCGGTCTGGAAAAAGCCACCAGCTCCAAGTGGATCACCGCCATGGAGCGTAACTCGGCTTACGAGGTTGCAGACTGGGTCAACACCCACGAAAACGGCATGGGCATCCAGGTCAGCGGCACTGCGGCTGATATGTTCTACGGCTCCGCCAGCCTGGCTTCCAAGGACATCAACGACGAAGACGGCAAGGGCGTGAAGCAATTCAACGGCCGTATCGTGTTGGCACCGATGAACAAAGGCGGCAACGTCCTGCACTTCGGCTTGAACCTGGCGGCACGTGACCTGAACGACGCCGCCTTCGACTCGCGGATCCGTCCGCGTCTCGGCGCCCGTGGTGTAGCAACTACCGGTGGTAACGATGCCGGCTCCAACGGCAACCGCGCGACTTTCGGCGGTGGTGTGGGCCTGAACGCCAGCAACCTGACGGCGGTTGGCGCCTACGATACCGACACGGTATTCGGGGGTGAATTTGCCTTCGCCAGCGGTCCATTCTCGGTGCAGGCTGAAGCCCTGAGCCGCAAGATGAAAGCTGACAGCAATGCCTACCAGGACGTGAAAACCAGCGGTTTCTACGGCCAACTGGCCTACACCCTGACCGGCGAATCCCGTGCCTACAAGCTCGACGGCGGCAAGTTCGACGCCATCAAGCCTGAGAACAAGCAGTACGGCGCCTGGGAAGTGTTCTACCGCTACGACAACATCAAGGTTGACGACAAAAACATCGTCGTCAGCAGCGCTACCCGCGAAACCGGCGATGCCAAGGCCAACGTCAACACCCTGGGTGTGAACTGGTACGCCAACGAAGCGGTCAAGCTGTCCCTGAACTACAGCAAGGTCAGCACCGACAAGATCACCAACGCCAATGGCGATGACAGCGGTGATTCCATCGTCGGTCGTGTGCAGTACGTGTTCTAAGCAACGGTCATACCGCTCCAACGCGCTCTTTCTTCATCCGTTAAAGCGCGATCCTCTTTTTTACCCCGCCGATTGGCGGGGTTTTTTTTTGCTGCCCGCGCGGGCGGCGGGTTCTGTCAGAATGGCCTGAATATTGTGAGCGAGCGTTTACCGTCGGGGAATGGCATGCCGTTGAAACGTTTGAATAGCCTGTCCGAAGTATCGCCTGATGAATGGAACGCCTTGGTCCCCGAGGATCAGCCGTTTCTGCGCCATGCCTTCCTCAGTGCGCTGGAAGACAGTGCCAGCCTTGGCCGGCATTCTGGCTGGCAGCCGGAGCACTTGCTGCATTACGAGGGAGAGCGGCTGGTGGCGGCGCTGCCCAGCTACCGCAAATGGCACTCTTATGGCGAATACGTGTTCGACCATGGCTGGGCTGACGCTTGCGCACGCGCGGGCATCGAGTACTACCCCAAACTGCTGACAGCAGTGCCTTTCAGCCCGGTCAGCGGGCCGCGCTTGCTGGTGGCCAATGGTGCGGACGGCCTGGAGTTGCTCCAGAGCCTGCCTGGTTACCTGGAAATCGAAGGCCTTTCCAGTGCCCATATCAACTTCACCGATGCCCTGGCCGATGCCGCCCTGGGCCAGCAACCCGGTTGGCTTGCGCGTCTGGGTTGCCAGTTCCACTGGCAGAACCGCAGTTATCGCGACTTCCAGGACTTCCTCGACGCCCTGAGTTCGCGCAAACGCAAACAGATGCGCAAGGAGCGCGAACAGGTCGCGGGGCAGGGCATCGAGTTCGAGTGGCTGCAAGGCCATGAGCTGAGCGAGGCCCAGTGGGATTTTGTCTACGCCTGCTACGCCAACACCTACGCCGTGCGCCGGCAGTCACCGTACCTGACGCGGGCGTTTTTCAGCCTGCTGGCCGAGCGCATGCCGCAGGCGATACGGGTGGTGCTGGCCAAGCAAGGGGCGCGGCCGGTGGCCATGGCGTTCAGCCTGATCGGAGGCGACAGCCTATATGGCCGCTATTGGGGCTGCCTGGGCGAATTTGACCGGCTGCATTTCGAGACCTGCTTCTATCAAGGCATGGACTACGCGATCGCCAATGGCCTGCAGCGTTTCGACGCCGGGGCCCAGGGCGAGCACAAGTTGATTCGTGGGTTTGAGCCGGTGATTACCCATTCCTGGCACTACTTGCGCCATCCAGGCTTGAAAACCGCTGTGGCGGATTTCCTGGAACGCGAGCGGGTGGGGATTCTGGCGTATGCCGAGGAGGCGCGTTTGGCGTTGCCTTATCGACAGGTGTAGGAGCCAGCTTGCCGGCGATGACGGTGTATCTGCCCATGATGTGCTGGCAGTTAGTCCGTTATCGCCGGCAAGCCAGCGTCTACAAGGTGCATCGCGGTTGGATCAGGCCTTTTCTTCCTTGCCCAACCAACGGTAGGTGATGCCACCGATCACCGCGCCAAGGATCGGCGCCAGCCAGAACAGCCACAGTTGCTGGATTGCCCACCCGCCGACAATCAGCGCAGGGCCGGTGCTGCGGGCCGGGTTGACCGAGGTGTTGGTGACCGGAATGGAGATCAGGTGGATCAGCGTCAGCCCCAGGCCAATGGCGATGGGCGCCAGGCCAGCCGGTGCACGACGGTCGGTGGCGCCGAGGATGATCAGCACGAACATCGCGGTCATCACCAGTTCAGTGACAAACCCCGCCGCCATTGAATAGCCGCCCGGCGAATGTTCACCGTAACCATTGGATGCCAGCCCCGCCGCCAGTTCGAAACCCGGTTTGCCGCTGGCAATGAAGTACAGCAAGGCCGCTGCCACTACGCCGCCAATGACTTGCGCGACGATATACGCAGGCATCTCCTTGGCCGCAAACCTGCCGCCGACCACCAAGCCCACGGTGACCGCCGGGTTGAGGTGACAGCCGCTGATATGGCCAATGGCAAATGCCATGGTCAACACGGTAAGCCCGAAGGCCAGCGATACGCCCAACAGGCCGATTCCGACATCCGGGAAGGCTGCGGCCAGAACGGCACTCCCGCAGCCACCCAACACCAGCCAAAACGTACCCAACCCTTCCGTAACGGAACGTCTGAACAGAGACATGAACGCGTCCTTCTAAATCAACGGGTGTGATGCTTCCCTGCAGTCTGATGTCAGGGCCCTCCTGGACCCTGATTGCAGTACAGCAGGATTGTGATACACGGCCAGCAAGATAGAAAAAACTGTCAGAATTGTTCGGAATTGATAGCGCCGTTAGTAGTCCGAAATCAGTCGATACCTACGAAACCTCCGGTCTGGTGCTGCCACAATCGCGAGTACAGGCCGCCATGTGCCAGCAACTGGGCATGGCTGCCACTCTCGGCGATCTGGCCTTTTTCCAGGACCACCAACCTGTCCATTCGGGCAATCGTGGACAGGCGGTGAGCGATGGCGATCACCGTCTTGCCTTGCATCAGGGTTTCCAGGCTTTCCTGGATGGCCGCTTCCACTTCCGAGTCCAGGGCCGAGGTGGCTTCGTCCATGATCAGGATCGGTGCGTCCTTGAGCAGGACCCGGGCGATAGCGATGCGTTGGCGTTGCCCGCCGGAGAGTTTCACCCCGCGCTCACCGACGTGGGCATCCAGGCCAATCCGGCCCTCGGCGTCCGACAGCAGCGGGATAAATTCGTCGGCGCGGGCCTTGCGGATCGCGTCCCAGAGCTCTTGGTCAGTGGCATCGGGCTTGCCATACAGCAAGTTGTCGCGGATCGAGCGGTGCAGCAGCGAGGTGTCCTGGGTAATCATGCCGATGCGTTCGCGCAGGCTTTCCTGGGCCACTTCGGCAATGTTCTGGCCGTCGATCAGGATGCGTCCGCCTTGCAGGTCGTAGAGGCGCAGCAGCAGGTTGACCAGGGTCGATTTGCCGGCACCGGACGGGCCAATCAGGCCGATCTTCTCCCCCGGTTTGATGACCAGGTTCAGGCCACCGATGATGCCGCTGCTCTTGCCATAGTGGAAGTCGACCTGTTCGAAGCGCACTTCGCCGCGGGGCACGCTCAGGCGCGGGGCGTTTTCGCGGTCGATCACCGCCAGCGGCTGGGCGATGGTTTTCAGACCGTCCTGGACCATGCCGATGTTCTCGAAAATGCCGTTGACCACCCACATGATCCAGCCGGACATGTTGACGATGCGGATCACCAGGCCGGTGGCCAGGGCAATGGCACCGACCGAGATCAGCGACTGCGTCCACAGCCACAGGGCCAGGCCGGTGGTGGTGACGATCAGCAGGCCGTTCATGGTGGTGATGACCACGTCCATGCTGGTGACCACGCGGCTGGCCAGCTGGGTTTTTTCGGTTTGCTCGATGATCGCTTCCTTGGCGTACTCCTGTTCGGACTGGGTGTGGGCGAACAGCTTCAAGGTGGTGATATTGGTGTAGCCATCAACGATGCGGCCCATCAATTTGGAGCGCGCCTCGGACGAGATGACCGAGCGTTCCTTGACCCGTGGCACGAAGTAGCGCAGCGCCAGGCTGTAGGCGATGATCCAGGTGACCAGCGGGATCATCAGGCGCCAGTCGGCTTCGGCGAACAGCACCAGGGAGCTGATGGCGTAGATTGCTACGTGCCAGATGGCATCGACGGCGGCCACGGCCGAGTCGCGCAGCGAGTTGCCGGTCTGCATGATGCGCTGGGCAATACGCCCGGCGAAGTCGTTCTGGAAGAAGTTCAGGCTCTGCTTGAGCACATAGCTGTGGTTCTGCCAGCGGATCAGGCTGGTCATGCCGGGGCTGATGGTCTGGTGCACCAGCAAATCGTGCAGGGCACCGAAGATCGGGCGCAGCAGCAAGGCAACCACGGCCATCCAGATCAACTCGGTGGCGTGGATCTGGAAGAAGTTGGCCGGCGGCGTGCCTTGGGCCAGGTCGATGATGCGGCTCAGGTAGCTGAACAGCGCCACTTCAATCAGCGCGCCGATCAGGCCCACCACCAACAGCGCGGCAAAACACGGCCACACCTGGCGCAGGTAATAGAGGTAGAAGGGTAGGACTTTATCCGGAGGTGCCGCGCTGGGAGCGTCGCGGAAGATGTCGATCAGTTGTTCAAAACGACGATAGAGCATTAGGTCTGACGCCCGCCGGGCGGGCTCTCCTTGTTAAAGACGCGCGCGGCCTTGTGGGCGGCGCGCGCAACTCCCTGTGAACCTTAGTCGATGCGCTTGGCCGACTTGATCAGGACAGGGTCGATAGGCACGTTTTGCATGCCTTGTTTGGTAGTGGTTTGCGAGTTGACGATGATATCGACCACGTCCATGCCCTTGACCACTTTGGCGAACACCGCGTAGCCCGCATCGCGGCCTGGGTCGAGGAAGGCGTTGTCGGCCACGTTGATAAAGAACTGGCTGGTGGCCGAGTTCGGATTGCTGGTGCGGGCCATGGACAAGGTGCCGCGCACGTTATGCAAGCCGTTGCTGGCTTCGTTCTTGATCGGCGCTTCAGTAGGCTTTTGCGACATCTGCTGGGTGAACCCGCCACCTTGCACCATAAAACCCGGGATCACCCGATGAAAAATGGTGTTGGTGTAGAAGCCCTTGTCGACGTAGGACAGGAAGTTCTCGGTACTGATCGGCGCCTTGACCGGATCCAGTTCGATTTCGATGTCGCCATTGGTGGTGGAGATCAATACGTGTGGTGCCTTGGCCGGCGTGGCCGCCATCAGGTTGGCAGCAAACAGAACAGAACCGGCAAAAACGGCGATTTTTTTCAGCATGGGTCAGTGATCCTGGGAAGTGGTTTCGACTGTCTTGAGAAAATCGAGCAGGGTTGTGTTGAAGGTTTCGGGTTGGTCCAGCGGTGTCGCGTGACGCGAATCCTCGATCACCACCAACCGCGCATCAGGCAGCAGTTTTACATAGATTTCTTTTTGCGCCACTGGGGTGTAGTCGTGGTCGGCGCTGATGACCAGGGTTGGACAGGCGATTCTGCAGAGTCGTTCCTGTACGCCCCAGCCCACAATGGCATCGAAGCTGGCGAGGTAAGCACGTTTGTCGTTTCTTGCCCAGCGTTCGCGCATTTTGCGCCGCAGGTCGGCCTGTGCGGGTTTGGGGAACAACCGGTCGCCGAGTGCCTTGCCGATGGTATTCAAGCTGAGCACGCGGGCCAGGCCCCAGCGCTTGGCCCATTGCCAATAGTCATTGGCGCTGCGCACCTTGACCTCGGGCGCGCTGTTGACGATACACAGGCTTTTGAGCAACTGCGGTTGGTCGACCGCCAGTTGAAAGGCGATCATCCCGCCCATCGACAGGCCGACCACATGGGCAGCGGGCAGTTGCAGGTGTTCGATCAACGCCACCAGGTCTGCGGTAAAGCCGGCGATGCTGTAGCGCTCCCGGGGTTTGTCGGAGCGCCCGTGACCGCGCACATCCAGCAGCACCAGGCGGTAATGCCGGGACAACACGGGGATTTGCAGTTCCCAATCCTGGCAACTGGAGCCCAGGCCGTGGATCAGGATCAGTGGCACGCCGTGGCCATATTCCTCGTAATGCAGGGTGCAACCTTCATGTTCGAAATAGGCCATGGGTGAACTCCGTGTCAGGCTTGCCGGGGAGCGGCAAAGGGTGCGTCCAGCGGTGCAGTGTCGAAGGTGCGCAGCAGCTCGACCAGAATCTGCGTGGCCGGGCCCAGGGGCTTGTCCTTGTTCGAGTACAGGTAGAACGTGGGGTGGCGGCTGCCGCCTTGCTCCAGGGGCAGTTGCTTGAGCAGGCCTTCCTTTAGCTCACGCTCGATCATGTGCCGGGGCAGCCAGGCAAACCCCAGGCCGCTGCCGACGAAGGCGGCGGCGGTGGCCAGGCTGCCCACGGTCCAGCGCTGCTCGGCGCCGAGCCAGCCGACGTCCCGCGGTTGCTGGCGACCGGAGTCGCGGATCACCACCTGCATCTGGCTTTCCAGGTCCTGGAAGCTCAGTTCGCGGTTGAGCCGGTGCAACGGGTGTTCAGGGTGGGCCACGGCGACAAATTCCACGTCGCTCATTTCCGTGCCCAGGTAGCCGGGAATGCTGAAGCCGCTAATTGCCAGGTCGGCCACGCCTTCAATCAGCAGCTCCTCGACACCCGACAGCACTTCTTCGCGCAGGCGCACGCGGCAGCCCCGGCTTTGCGGCATAAAGGCGGTGAGGGCGCGCACCAGGCGGGCGTTGGGGTAGGCGGCATCGACCACCAGGCGTACTTCGGCCTCCCAGCCTTGTTCCATATGATGGGCCAGGTCTTCCAACTGGCTGGCGTTTTTGACCAGTTGCCGGGAGCGGCGCAACAGCACCTCGCCGGCCTCGGTGAGCACGGCCTTGCGCCCGTCGATGCGCAATAGAGGCACGCCCAACTGGTCTTGCATGCGGGCCACGGTGTAGCTCACCGAGGATTGCGAGCGGTGCAGCACTTCGGCTGCCTGGGCGAAGCCGCCATGGTCAACCACGGCTTGCAACGTGCGCCATTGATCAAGGGTCACGCGGGGCGCTTTCAAGATGAGCTCCTCTTGTCCTAAGCTGGCGGTCCTTATTGGAGACTGCCGAATGAGAAAATTCTGTTGTGTATTGCTGGCACTGTTGCCGTTGAGCGCGTTCGCCTATCCGATCGATGTGTCAAAGTCGATCAAGGGGGTCAGCATCGACTACAACGCTTCCGATGTTGACGGTGATATCAGCTCCATCCAGCTCAGTAACTACGGCAGCAATGACGCTGCGTGTACGGTCGCGTTTACCAATGGCCCGGAGCCAGCGCGGGTGCGCAAGGTCACGGTCCCTGCCGGGAAAAGCACCAACACTACGGTCAAGTTCAGCCGCGCGATTATCAAGATGCGGATCAAACTGACCTGCGAACCCAAATAATTCGCTGCGGGGCCTTGGCCATGCCCCGCTTATAAACAACTTTATAGATGGGTTATAGCAGTTTTTTGCGCTTTTTTATCGAATGGGCTCTGTTTAACCTTCACTCCATCGACTTACAGCAATTACCGATGGAGCTTACAAAGCCATGTCTAACGTTCTGATCATCGAAAGCAGCGCCCGCCAGCAGGATTCTATTTCCCGCCAACTGACCCAACAGTTCATCAGCCAATGGCAGGCGGCCCATCCGGCCGATCAGATCACCGTGCGCGACCTGGCCGTCAACCCAGTGCCGCACCTGGACGCCAACCTGTTGGGCGGCTGGATGAAGCCGGCCGAGCAGCGCAGCGTGGATGAGCAGGCGTCCCTGGAGCGCTCCAACCACCTGACCGACGAACTGCTGGCCGCCGATGTGCTGGTGATGGCCGCGCCGATGTACAACTTCGCCATCCCCAGCACCCTCAAGGCCTGGCTTGACCATGTGTTGCGGGCCGGCGTGACCTTCAAGTACACCGCCACCGGTCCCCAGGGCCTGTTGACCGGCAAGCGCGCGTTTGTGCTGACCGCCCGTGGTGGCATCCACACCGGCGCGAGCAGCGATCATCAGGAACCGTATCTGCGCCAGGTCATGGGTTTTATCGGGATCCATGATGTGACCTTTATCCACGCCGAAGGGGTGAACCTGGGTGGCGACTTCCAGGAAAAGGGCTTGAACCACGCCAAGGCCCTGCTGGCACAGGTTGCCTGACGCGTTAATCGCCAGATAATCGCACGGTGTTTTTATAGCTCCACGCAACCCTTCAAGTACGCGTATCGAACCTCCCTTTGCACTTGTTGCTCCTGAGTGCTCCTGCCCGACTGCCGCTTTAGCGAGGTCGGGTTTTTTTTGCGCCGAGTTTCGCCCCGCCGTGAAAGACGCTAATGTCGCGCCCATTCGAATATGAGGCACACATGGGCTACTTACTGATTGTCACGCTGATCCAGGCGTTTTCCTTCAGCCTGATCGGCGAATACCTGGCGGGTCATGTCGACAGCTATTTCGCCGTGCTGGTGCGCGTGCTGCTGGCCGGGCTGGTGTTTATCCCCCTGACCCGCTGGCGCTCGGTGGAGCCTGCGTTCATGCGCGGCATGCTGCTGATCGGCGCGTTGCAGTTCGGCGTGACGTACGTGTGTCTGTATTTGAGCTTCCGCGTGTTGACGGTGCCGGAGGTGTTGCTGTTCACCATCCTCACGCCATTGCATGTGACCTTGATCGAAGACGCGTTGAACCGGCGCTTCAACCCCTGGGCGCTGATTGCCGCGCTGGTGGCGGTGGCGGGGGCGGCGGTGATCCGCTTTGACCAGATCAACCCGGACTTCTTCATGGGCTTTTTGTTGCTGCAACTGGCCAACTTCACCTACGCCGCCGGGCAGGTGCTGTACCGGCGCCTGGTGGCACGACACCCGAGCGACCTGCCGCACTACCGGCGCTTTGGCTATTTCTACCTGGGGGCATTGGCCGTGGTGTTGCCGGCGTTCCTGCTGTTCGGCAAGGCCAACTTCCTGCCTGAAGCGCCGTTGCAGTGGGGTGTGTTGCTGTTTCTGGGCCTGGTCAGCACTGCCTTGGGTCTGTACTGGTGGAACAAGGGCGCCTGCCTGGTCAACGGCGGCACCCTGGCGGTGATGAACAACCTGCATGTGCCGGTGGGGCTGCTGCTCAATCTGCTGATCTGGAACCAGCATGAGCCGCTGGGGCGCCTGTTCCTGGGCGGGGCGGTGATTGTGGCGGCGGTGTGGATCAGCCGGTTGGGGATTCGCCCGGCGCCGCTCAGCCGGCAATGATCGTTCCCAAAGGTGGGGGCGGGCTTGCCCGCGATAGCGGACGATCAGTAACAGATGTGTTGACTGACCCACCGCTATCGCGGGCAAGCCCTCTCTAACCAGGCGCTGCTTCGCGCCTGGTTAGAGCGTAGCCTTCTCCGGCACCGGCAAATGACTGGCACCCAACACCGCCGGCAGTACTCCGGCCCGCAGGTCATTACCACTCGGCTGCTGATACAGGCTCAAACCAAACTCCGGCAGCACCGCCAGTAAGTAGTCAAAAATATCCCCCTGGATCCGCTCGTAATCCGCCCACGCCGTGGTGCGGGTAAAGCAGTAGATTTCCAGGGGCACACCCTGGGAGGTGGTCTGCATCTGGCGCACCATGCAGGTCATGTTCGGTTGGATATCCGGATGGCTCTTCAGATAAGCCAGGGCATAGGCGCGGAAGGTGCCCAGGTTGGTCATGCGCCGGCGGTTGGCCGACAACTGCGCGCTGTGGCCCTGGGCTTCGTTCCAGGCCTTCAATTCTGCCTGTTTGCGGCTGATGTAGTCGGTCAGCAGGTGGACCTGGGTCATCCGCACTTCTTCATCATCACGCAGGAAACGCACGCCGGCCGCGTCGATAAACAGGCTGCGCTTGATCCGCCGCCCGCCCGAGGCCTGCATGCCGCGCCAGTTCTTGAACGATTCGGACATCAGGCGCCAGGTGGGGATCGAGACGATGGTCTTGTCGAAGTTCTGCACCTTGACCGTATGCAAGGTGATGTCCACCACATCACCATCGGCGCCGACCTGGGGCATTTCGATCCAGTCGCCGACCCGCAGCATGTCGTTGCTGGTCAATTGCACACTGGCGACAAATGACAGCAGCGTGTCCTTGTAGACCAACAGGATCACCGCCGACATCGCACCCAGCCCTGACAGCAGCAACAGCGGCGAGCGGTCGATCAAGGTTGCAACGATGATGATCGCGCCAAACACGAACAGCACCATTTTCGCCAGTTGCACATAGCCCTTGATCGAGCGCGTGCGGGCATGTTCGGTGCGTGCGTAGATATCCAGCAGGGCGTTGAGCAGGGCGCTCATGGCCAATACCTGGAACAGAATGGTGAACGCCAGCGCCACGTTGCCGATAAACAGCGTGCTGGTCTTGCTCAATTCCGGCACCAGGTGCAGGCCGAACTGGATCACCAGCGACGGCGTCATCTGGGCCAGGCGGTGGAAGACTTTGTTATGGCGCAGGTCATTGAGCCAATGCAGGGCAGGTTGGCGGCCGAGCAACTTGACCGCATGCAGGATCAGGTAGCGTGCCACCCGTCCGACCAGCAGGGCCACCACCAGCAGCACCAGCAAAGCCAGGCTTGAATGCAGTAGCGGATGTTGGTCCAGGGCACCCCAGAGGTCTTGGACGTTGAGCCAGAGCTGTTTGATATCCATGGTTTAACGCGATTCTTCTGTAAGACATGACGGGGCGATTAGAGCATTTAAGTGCTGCAAAGTTGTGCAGGCAGACAAATCACCTGACAAAAAACCATCTGTTTGGCCCACTTCGCGTAAAGAAACTCGGCCTGAGCGCCCGAAACCGTTACCCTATGCAGCTGATTTTTTGTATTTCTTCGAGGTAGCACCCGTGTTTTCCCAATTCGCCCTGCACGAACGCCTGCTCAAAGCCGTGGCCGAGCTTAAATTTGTCGAGCCTACGCCTGTGCAAGCAGCGGCCATCCCGCTCGCGCTCGAAGGGCGTGACCTGCGGGTGACGGCTCAAACCGGGAGTGGCAAGACCGCCGCTTTCGTCCTGCCGATCCTCAACCGTCTGATCGGCCCGGCCAAGATCCGCGTCAGCATCAAGACCCTGATCCTGCTGCCTACCCGTGAGCTGGCCCAGCAGACCTTGAAGGAAGTGGAACGCTTCTCGCAGTTCACCTTCATCAAGTCCGGCCTGATCACCGGGGGCGAAGACTTCAAGGTCCAGGCCGCCATGCTGCGCAAGGTCCCGGATATCCTGATCGGTACCCCTGGGCGGATGATCGAGCAACTGAACGCCGGCAACCTGGACCTCAAGGAAGTCGAAGTGCTGGTGCTGGACGAAGCCGACCGCATGCTCGACATGGGCTTTGCCGACGACGTGCAGCGCCTCGTCGAAGAGTGCGTCAACCGCCAGCAGACCATGCTGTTCTCCGCCACCACCGGCGGCTCGACCCTGCGCGAGATGGTCGCCAAGGTCCTGAACAACCCTGAGCACCTGCAGGTCAATAACGTCAGCGACCTGAACTCCACCACCCGCCAGCAGATCGTCACCGCTGACCACAATGTGCATAAAGAGCAGATTCTCAACTGGCTGCTGGCCAACGAGACTTATCAGAAAGCCATCGTGTTCACCAACACCCGTGCCATGGCCGACCGGATCTACGGGCGCCTGGTGGCGCAGGAGTACAAGGCGTTTGTATTGCACGGTGAGAAGGACCAGAAGGACCGCAAGCTGGCGATCGACCGACTCAAGCAGGGCGGCGTGAAGATTCTGGTAGCCACCGACGTCGCCGCCCGCGGCCTGGACGTGGAAGGCCTGGACATGGTGATCAACTTCGATATGCCGCGCAGCGGCGACGAATATGTGCACCGTATCGGCCGTACCGGGCGTGCCGGCAACGATGGCCTGGCCATCTCGCTGATCTGCCATGGCGACTGGAACCTGATGTCGAGCATCGAGCGCTACCTCAAGCAGTCGTTCGAGCGCCGCACCATCAAGGAAGTCAAAGGCACCTACACCGGGCCGAAGAAGGTCAAGGCTTCGGGCAAGGCCGTGGGCGTGAAGAAGAAAAAGGTCGACGCCAAGGGCGACAAGAAGAAAACCGGCGCCAAGTCGCCGACCAAGCGCAAGATCGCCAACCGGCCGAAGACCGACAACCTGTCGTTGGTCAGCAAGGACGGCATGGCGCCGCTCAAGCGCCGCAAGCCAGAAGCACCGGCTGCCGAGTAATACGCCAGCGCACTAAAAAACCGGACAATGTCCGGTTTTTTTATGCCCTCAGTTTTTCGCCTTGGCCGCCGCTTCCTTCAACTCCTTGAGTCGCGCCTCGATCAACTGGCACTTGTCGGGAAATTTCGCACTTTCGGTGTCCAGGTCCATCTGCTGCAGCTCGTCGTTGATTTCCTTGGCCTTGGTCGGGTTCTGCTGGGTGAGGGTGCTGACTTCCTTGGCCAGTTGTTCGCGTTTTTCCGTGGCTTCTTCCGGGGTACAGGCCCGGGCGGGCAGGGCGCTCAACAGGGCGGCGGCGACAGCCAGTTGCATCAGGGTTTTCATGGGGTAGACCTCCTTGGCGGTGATACCCGGTTGAGAGGGCTGGCCTGTGAAAAGTTCAGTGCAATCACGCCTGTCTACCCGGCTGAACGCCCGCAGCCGCCACAGGTCACAACTTTTGAAGGCACCCAGTCGGTGTGCCTGCAGGAGGATTCAGGATGAGCACTTACAATTGGGATCTGATCGAACGTCTGTTGCATGAAGTACAGAACGGCGAGGGCAGCTTTGCCCCGCGCAAATATGCCGAACAGGAAGCGGCCGATAAGGCCACGGCCGGCGAGTTCACTGGCGATCTGGATGCGTTGAAAAAGACCGCCGCCGATTACGAAGCGCTGTTGTTCAAGCGCGGCTTTATCGAGTCCCGGCCTGAAGACGAGGGCGGCAACGGCGAGAATTTCATTTTGACGCCCTTGGGCGCGCAGCTGCTGGCATTGATCGACAGCGCCATCCCGGGTAACGATCACCCGCGCCAAGTGCTCGACGAGCAGGCCGACGCGCTGGACCCGGCGACGTTCGAGATGGTGGCCTCCAAGGCACAGATCGCCTGAGCACGCGCAAACTGTCAAATCGGTAATCTGGCGCTAAGCCAACTGACAGGCGCCGATCCCTACTCTGCAGTCATTCAATTGACGGGAACGGTATCGGCATGCACTCCAACACTTCTCGACGAACCTTCGTCAAAGGCTTGGCTGCGGCCGGCCTGCTGGGCGGCGCAGGCCTGTGGCGGCCACCGGTCTGGGCCCTGGCCAGCACCGGGCAGCCGGGTGTGCTGGCGGGCAGCGAGTTCGAGCTGTCTATCGGCCAGACTGCGGTCAATTTCACCGGCCACGTGCGCACCGCGCTGACGATCAACGGCAGCCTGCCAGGCCCGCTGCTGCGCTGGCGTGAAGGCGATACCGTAACCTTGCGCGTGCACAATCGCCTGGCGCAGCCGACGTCGATCCACTGGCACGGGATTATCCTGCCGGCAAATATGGATGGCGTGCCGGGCCTGAGTTTCAAGGGGATCGAGCCGGGCGGGGTGTATGTCTACCAGTTCAAGGTCAACCAGCACGGCACCTACTGGTATCACAGCCACTCCGGGCTCCAGGAGCAACAAGGGGTCTACGGCCCGCTGGTGATCGACCCCAGGGAGCCCGAACCCTTCACTTACCAGCGTGACTACGTGGTGATGTTCAGCGACTGGACCGACGAAGATCCCGCCGCCCTGATGAAAACCCTGAAGAAACAGTCCGATTACTACAACCTGCATAAGCCCACCGTGGGCGACTTCATCAAGGATGTGGCCGACAAGGGCTGGTCGGCTACTGCCGCCGACCGCCTGATGTGGGCGAAAATGAAGATGAACCCCACGGATCTGGCGGACGTCAGCGGCACGACCTACACCTATTTGATGAACGGCCAGGTCCCAGCGCAAAACTGGACCGGGCTGTTTCGCGCCGGTGAGAAAATCCGCCTGCGCTTTATCAACGGCTCGGCCATGACCTACTTCGATGTGCGTATTCCAGGCCTGAAGATGACGGTGGTGGCTGCCGACGGCCAGCCGGTAAAACCGGTCAGCGTGGACGAGTTGCGCATCGCCGTGGCCGAGACGTATGACGTGATCGTCGAGCCAAGCGAGGCGGCCTACACCCTGTTTGCCCAAGCCATGGACCGTACCGGCTATGCACGCGGCACCCTCAGCCGCCAGCCGGGATTACTGGCGCCGGTTCCAGCGCTGGCCCCGCGTCCCTGGTTGACCATGGACGATGTGGGGATGGGCGGCATGGACCACGGCGCCATGGGCGATATGCCGGACATGGACCATGGACAGATGGCCGGGATGGACGGCGGGGTGATGCAAGGCATGTCCGGCATGGATGGGCAGAGCATGGCAGGCATGGACCACAGTGCGATGCCCGGCATGGACCACAGCGCGATGGCGGGGATGTCGATGCAAAGCCATCCGGCCAGCGAAAGCAACAACCCGCTGGTGGACATGCAGGCGATGAGCACCTCGCCCAAGCTCGACGACCCGGGGATTGGCCTGCGAAACAACGGACGCAAGGTCCTGACCTATGCCGACTTGCGCAGCACCTTTGCCGACCCCGATGGCCGCGAACCCGGCCGCACCATCGAGTTGCACCTGACCGGGCATATGGAGAAGTTCGTCTGGTCCTTCGACGGGGTGAAGTTCTCCGATGCCGAGCCGCTGCGGCTGACCTATGGCGAGCGCGTGCGGCTGGTGCTGGTCAACGACACCATGATGACCCACCCCATCCATCTGCATGGCATGTGGAGCGACCTGGAAGACGAAAACGGCCAGTTCATGGTGCGCAAACATACGATCGACATGCCGCCGGGCTCGCGTCGCAGCTACCGGGTGACGGCCGATGCCCTGGGGCGATGGGCCTTCCACTGCCATCTGCTGTACCACATGGAAATGGGCATGTTCCGTGAAGTCCGGGTGCAAGAGTGAGGAGCCGACCATGAACCCTTTATTTCGACCTGTTGCACTGCTGATCGCCACCTGCGCACCGGTGGCGCTGGCCACTGCCCAAACCATGGATCACAGCCAGATGCAGGGCATGGCGCCCGCCAAGCCGGCGGCCACCAGCCACAGTCGCACGCCGATCCCGGTGTTGACCGACGCAGACCGTGCAGCGGTCTACAACGCACCGGGTGGGCACAAGGTGCATGACAGCGGTCTCAACTCGTTGTTTGTCATCAATCAGTTGGAATGGCAGGGCTCCGACGATGGCAATGCCCTGGGGTGGGATGTCAACGGCTGGGTGGGCGGCGATATTGATCGCCTGTGGTTACGCACCGAGGGCGAGCGCGCCAAGGGCAAGACCGAAAAGGCCGAGGTCCAGGCGTTATGGGGGCACGCTATCAGCCCCTGGTGGGATGTGGTGGCCGGTATGCGCCAGGACTTCAAGCCAGGCGACAGTCAGACGTGGGCGGCCTTCGGCCTGCAAGGCATGGTCCTGTACAACTTTGAAGCCGAGGCCACGCTGTTTGTCGGCGACGGCGGCCAGAGCGCCGCGCGCCTGGAAGGTGACTACGACATTTTGCTGACCAACCAGCTGGTCTTGCAGCCCACCGCCGAGGCCAACTTCTATGGGAAAAACGACCCCGGGCGCGGGATTGGTTCCGGCCTGGCAGACACCGAACTCGGGGTGCGGCTGCGTTACGAAATCCGCCGCGAGTTTGCCCCTTATGTCGGCGTGACCTGGAATCGCGCCTATGGCCAGACGGCCGAATACGCCAGGGATGAGGGCGAGGACCGCAACGAGGTGCGCTGGGTCTTGGGTGTACGCCTGTGGTTCTGATGGAACACCACTTTACTAATAACCTGCCGTCATGAGCGGCCAGGAGCCTTGCATGTCTGTGTTTAAAGCGGTTGCGCTGTGTGCTGGACTGTTGATGAGTGTGCCGGTATTGGCACATCCGACGTTGTTGTCTTCATCGCCAGCCGATGGCGCCAAGGGCGCTGCCCCCGCAACCATCGAGCTGCATTTTTCGGAGAACCTGATAACGCAGTTCTCCGGGGCCAAACTGATCATGACCGCGATGCCCGGCATGGCCCATTCACCCATGCCGGTCAAGGCCAGCGTGTCGGGCGGCAGTGATCCCAAGGTGATGCTGATCAAGCCCACGGCGCCGCTGCCGGTCGGGACCTACAGGGTGGACTGGCGTGCGGTGTCGTCGGATACCCATCCCATCACCGGTAATCTGGTGTTCAGCGTCCAGCCATGAGTGACTTACTGGGTATCGCCTTACGGTTTGCGTTGTACCTGGACCTGATGCTGCTGTTTGGCTTGGGGTTGTTTGCTCTGTATGGCTTGAAGGCGTCGGAACGAGTGTCCGGTGTGGTCTTGAATATCAGGGGCTGGCTGGCCGGCACTGCCATCCTGGGCGTGCTGCTTTCAATGGCTTCGTTGCTGGTGATGACGCGGGCCATGAGCGGCGAGCAAGCGTGGCAGGCCCTTGGGCCGCATGTGCAGATGATGCTGTGGCAGACCGAGCTGGGCTTGACCTGGATACTGCGTATCGGGGCGTTGTGGTTCGCGGTGCTGGCTGTTATGGCCGGTGCGGCATGGCCCACCGGCAGTCTATGGCTGGCGACCTGTGCCGCCGGTGTCGCCCTGGCGACACTGGCCTGGGCCGGTCACGGCGCGATGAGTGACGGGGCGCTGCGCGCCTGGCACTTGATGGCCGACAGCGCACACCTGTTGGCGGCCGGCGCCTGGTTCGGGGCATTGGCGGCGTTTGGGCTGCTGTTGCTGCCTGGGAACACGCAGGACATTGCGCCAGTGAGGATCCTGGCCAGGGCGCTGACCGGCTTTGAGGTGGTCGGCGCGGTGCTGGTGGCGGTGTTGATAGTCACTGGCGTGGTGAATTACCTGTTGGTGGTCGGGGCGAAGCTGGACGGGATTATCCAGAGTACCTACGGCATTTTATTCAGCCTGAAACTGGCGTTGTTTGGGGTGATGTTGGCTATGGCGGCACTCAACCGCTTCCATCTGAGCCCGCTTCTGCTGCGGGCGGTGGAGACCGGCGAGCAGGCAATGGCCTGTCGTGCCCTGCGCCGCAGTTTGAGCCTGGAGTTTGGCGCGGTGCTGCTGATCCTGGGGTTGGTGGCAGGGCTGGGGACATTGGGCCCGATGTCGTCCGACTAGGCCGGGCTGTCCTTGAGGCACTTGAGTGCCTGGAAATCGCTGCGCACCTTAGCGATTCTCTGCACCAGCTTCTGGCGTTGTTGCACCGTGCTTTCGGCCATCACGTCCACCAGCAGACTGCGGGCTGCGGCTTCGGTCTGGGCATAGGCCTGGCGATAGTCCGCGGTCCACAGGCTTTCACGGTCCACCAGCAACTGCTCCATCTTGCGTGGGAAGTCGCTGCTGGCCCGTTGATTGACTGCGGCGATGAACTGCGCCTGCCAATGGGCACGGTTGCCGATCCATTGCTGGTTCTGCGCGCCGAGGGCAGTGGACCAGGCCAGCACACGCTCTTGCTGGCTGGCGCTCAATGGGCCTAGCCAGGCATCCAGGCGCTTGCTCATGCGCTCGCTACGCTCCTTGATCTGTTGCTCCAGGGGCGGCTTGAGGTATTCGTTCTGGCGTTTGCCCAGGTCCTTGGTCAGCGCGGCATCCATCTCGCGCACTTGCTGCTCATCCAGCCCGCGCAGCAACTCGATGGCTGATGGGGTGATTTGCCGGGCGACGTCGGCGATTGCTTGCTTGGCTTCAAGGGCGTGGGCTTGCAGGGCGGCGTCACTGACCTGGTGGCTGTCGACCATCTGCTGCAGGCGGTCGAGCCAGTCCAGGTAGCCAGGTAATTGGGTGGTGCAGTGCCAGGCCAGGTGTTCCTTGAGCGTTTCGTTGAACCAGCTTTTCTGCCCGGCGTTCATGTCCAGGTAGTCGTTGAGGGTCCAGGGGATGATCACGTCGAGATTGCGATAGGCCAGGCCCACGCGGTTGCAGCCGGCAAGCAGGGCGCTCAGGACCAGTAAAGCAGCCAGGATTCTTAACCGACGCAGCATGGGCGAGTCCTTGCGCAGACCAGGGATGTTCATCTGAACCCGCCGGGGGCGTGACAGTTCAGCCCATCAATAAAACGACCGCTCGGCCTTTAGGGTCAACAGGCCATCACATTGCGAATTGTGTCCGGAGTAGGCCGAGCAGTCGCTGCCGTTGAGGTTGGAGTCGCTGTAGATCAGGTCCAGGTCCATGCCCATCCACGGTCGGGAAAATTTCACCGACCAGTCGCTGAAACTGCGGATAGAGCCGCCCTCCACCGAGGCCGGGGCGCCCAACTGATGAGTGGTGTACTTCATGCTCACGCCAATGCCAAACGGCTGGGTGCCGCCCAGGTCGGCAAACAGGGTGCTGTCGCGACGGTCGGGGTCATTGCCCAGTGACACGCCAAACCGATTGCCCAGCAGGTTCAGGCCGCCGTAGAACTCCTGGCTGTCGAGGGGGCTCAGCTTGGGGTAGCTGTAGTGAATCATCCCCAGTTCATAGCCCAGGGTCTGGTCGAACGGGCGCTTGAAGCCCATGTAGGAATCGACTTCCAGTTTGCTCGCGGGCGACAGGCCCATGCTCGGAGAGAACTGGCCGAAGTACAGGCCGCTGGCGTGGCTCAGGTCGAGGCCGCCGTGAAACGAGTTGCTGCCCGGTGTGGTGGGTTTGACCAGGCCCTGGGCCATGCTGCGGCCGGGCGTGGTGCCCAGTTTCAAGTCGAAGTCGCCCAGTTCACGCTGGAACACCTGCGCTTCGGCGAGGGGGCTGGCAAGCAGGGCGCTGACCAGAAAAATACAGGGTTTGAGCACGCTTCACTCCATGAAAAGCGAGGAGCAGTAACGGGAGAAATCGGGCAAATGCCCGTTCTAGACGTGTGCAAGCATACCGGCGAAAGTCAGGTATTGAGACCCGTTCGTCGATTGGCGTGGTTGAATGTGTGTCGGGGGGATGTTGCTGGCTCTAGTCCTAGCGCCTTGATAGGCAAGGCGCTTAGGGACCAGGTGGGCTGCGTAGGCGGCTTGCGCGCTTACTTCTTACCCAGGGTGATCTGCTTGGACGGGCCGAATGTCTGGCCGCTCACGCCCTTGGCGATCTGCTGGATTTCGCCACCGGACTTGAGGAACGCGGCGATTTGGTTGTTGATCGATTCGCTGGTTTCAACGGCGGGAGCTGGCTTTGCTTTGCTGTTGGATGCTTTTACGCGCATGGCGGCCACTAACCTGTAGAAAATTAACTTGGCCAGGCATCGTACATGAAATGCTTGACAATTGCTTGGTAAATATCTCCCAGGAATAAGCTGCGCTATTATAGAAGCCCGAAGTTGGTCTTTGGTCGAAGGCCCTAACTCGCTGTTTTAAATAGAAACCGTGGGTAAAAATAGCACCTGGCCATTGCTGCACGGCGGCAGCTTGACCTGACGAGCGGGGCAATTGTCGGCAAGTGCCCGGCAAACCCGCGATTTTTCAGGGTTGCGCGCCTGGACACGGGACCGCCGCCTTCAACTCGGGTAGAATGCCGCCCACGCAATGAGGGTATTGGAAATGGCTTTAGTCGGGCGCTACAACAGTTTGCAAGTGGTTAAACACACTAACTTTGGTTTGTATCTGGACGGTGAACAAGAGGGCGAAATCCTCTTGCCCAATCGTTATATTCCCAAAGATATTCCCAGTGAAGATGAAGACTGGCTTAACGTTTTTATTTATCTGGACAGCGATGACAAACTTATCGCGACCACTGAAAAACCAAAAGTGCAGGTGGGCGAGTTCGCCAGCCTGAAAGTGGTTGAAGTCAACAGCATCGGGGTGTTCCTCGACTGGGGCCTGCCCAAGGACCTGCTGCTGCCGTATTCCGAAGAAAAACGCCAGCTGACCGCCGGTGAATACTGTGTGGTGCACGTCTACCTCGACAAACACACCAAGCGCATCACCGCCACAGCGCGCCTGGACCGTTACCTGGACAAGACGCCGGCCAACTACACCGTGGGCCAGGAAGTCGACTTGCTGGTTGCCGAAGCCACTGATATGGGCTTCAAGGCAATCATCAATAACAAGCACTGGGGCCTGATCCACAAGAACGAAGTGTTCAAGTTCCTGCGTCCGGGCAAGGAAGAGAAGGGCTTCATCAAGGAAATCCGCGCCGACGGCAATATCAGCCTGAGCCTGCAGCCGGTCGGCGAGCAAGCGGCGTCCAGCCTGAACTCGAAGATCCTCGCCAAGTTGCGTGAAAACAACGGCAGCCTGCCGGTCAGCGACAAGAGTGACCCGACCGTGATCAGCAACTTGTTTGGCGTGAGCAAGGGCAACTTCAAGAAGGCCATTGGTGCGCTGTACAAGCAGGGGCAGATCGTAATTCACGCTGATCGTATTGAACTAAGCTGATTGCAACCTGCTCTTGTGTAGGCGTCGCTATCGCCGGTCAGCCGGCTCCTGCAGTGGGTCATCGCCATGGGCAAAAAAGTCGTGTTTGCTTACCTCGGTACGTTGTTGGCTTTTTTAGTGCTCGATGGCCTCTGGCTTGGGGTATTGATGGGGCCGACCTACAAGGGCCTGCTCGGGCCGCTGATGCTTGAGCAACCGCGATTGCTCCCGGCGGCGCTGTTCTACTGCCTTTATGTATTCGGCTGTGTGGCCTTTGTAGTGTTGCCGGCGCTGGCCAGTGGCGGCTGGCAACGGGCTGCCCGCCTCGGTGCCTTGCTTGGGTTGGTCGCCTATGGCACCTACGACCTGAGCAACTGGGCGACCTTGCAAGGCTGGTCTGCGGGGTTGGCAATGATGGACATGGCGTGGGGCACCTTTCTCACCGCGGCCTGCTGCTCGCTGGGATACTGGGCGGCGCGGCGCGTCAGCGGCTGACCGGCGCCCGGCAATCAACCTTAATCTGGGCGGGGCGTAACAGTAGCGCCCCGGCCAGTATCAAGCCGCTGCCGGCTAACGTCAGTGCCGGCTGCAAGCCGCCACTAAAATGGTTGCTCAACGACGCCAGCAGCGGGCCACTTAACTGGCCCAGGGCAAAACACGCCGTCAGCAGGCCGGTGCTCCGTTGCGCGCCGTGGGGCGCAACTTCCCGCGAACGTTGCATCACCAATTGCATGCAGGCCAGAAATGGCAGCCCACAGAGCAATACACCCAGCACCAATCCCACGCCATTGCCCCACAGGCAGGCGAAGACGCCAATCGCTTGCATCCCCAGGGTTGCCATCAACCAGTAGCGTGTGGTGTCGGGGTTGGGCTTGCGCAGACTGACCAGCAACACGCCCAGGGCCGCCGCCAAGCCAAAGCATGGCCAGAACAGGTCTGCCTGCCAGGCGCCCTTGAACTGCGCGCTGGCCATTTGCGACAGGAAGGTGGCCGGAATGATGTAGCCCAGGCCATACAGCAGGTAAATCCAGCCCAGATGCGCGATGCTGCCGTTGCGCCCGGCAGGGGCGCTGCTTTGCGGCGCCCCCTTGTCCGGCTTGGGCAGGAACGGCAGGATCACCAGCAACATGCCCAGGGCGACCACGCCGTACACCAGCCACAGTGTTGCCGAATCCTCGCCCAACAGGTTGGAGGCCAGTGCCAACAATCCCGTCAGCAGGATCCCCAGTCCAGGCCCGGCAAACACCAGTGCCCCCAGCCGCGGGCGCCCGGCGGCAATCGCCAGCGGCTGGCTCAGGCCGGTAATCATCACCAGCACCCAGGCGCTGGCCACACCCGTGCCGAAGCGCAGCAACAGGTGCGACCAGAAGCCGTTGGCCCAGAACGACGCCAGGGTCAGCAGCACACACAACCACAACCCGCCGAGCAACCGTCCGCGTATGTGGTGATGACTGCGCGCGAACATCGAGTCCACGGCCCCCACGAAATAGCCCAGGTAGTTGGCCGCGGCAATCAGCCCGGCGGCGGTCAGGTCGATTTGCCCTTCGCTGAGCAAGTGCGGCATCTGCGGGGTGAGAGCAAAGCGGCCAATGCCCATGGCCATCATCAGGGCGATAAAACTGGCGAGTAAACGAATCAGGGGAGACATGGGCCAAATTCCAGGAAGAAGCGATGACCTCAGGCTAAGGTGGATTAGTGTTCAGTAAAAATGAATAATACTGAGCAACTTGTTCAGTTTAGGAGAAAGGTCGTGGAGTTCAGCCAACTGCGTATTTTCCAGGCCGTGGCCGAAGAGGGCTCCATCACCCGTGCTGCAGAGCGTCTGCACCGGGTGCCATCGAACCTCTCGACCCGCCTCAAGCAAATGGAAGAGCAACTGGGCGTCGAGCTGTTCGTGCGCGAGCGCCAGCGCCTGCAACTGTCGCCTGCCGGCAAGGTGCTGCTCGACTACAGCACGCGCCTTTTGGCCCTGCATGATGAAGCGCACGGTGCCGTGCAGGGTGGCCAACCGGCCGGGGATTTTGTGCTGGGCAGCATGTACAGCACCGCTGCGATCCATTTGCCGAAACTGCTGGCGCAATATCACAAGGCTTACCCCATGGTGAACCTGCAAGTGCAGTCGGCGCCCAGTGGTGAACTGCTCGAAGGCCTGATCACCGGGCGCCTGGATGCGGCGCTGGTGGATGGCCCGTTGACCCTGGCGACCCTGGACGGCGTACCGCTGTGTGAGGAGCGCCTGCTGCTGATCTGCGAGGCGGACCACCCACCGGTACGCGGCCCGCAGGATGTGGCCGGGCGCGCGGTGTTCACCTTCCGACGCAGTTGTTCCTATCGGGCGCGCCTGGAGGCGTGGTTTTCCCACGACCGTGTGGCCATGGGTCGCGCCATCGAGATCGAGTCCTATCAAGGCATGCTTGCATGTGTGATTGCCGGTTCCGGGGTTGCGTTGATGTCCGAGTCGATGCTCGACAGCCTGCCCGGCAAGGACAGCGTGTCGATCCATCCCCTGGCCGAGCCATTTGCCCACGCCACCACCTGGCTGATGTGGCGCAAAGGCATGCTCGGGGCTAATCTCAATGCATGGATTGACCTGCAGCAAGAGGGCAAGACGCGGCCTGTACAAGAGTCCCGGGCGATTGCCTGACCGCCCCGTCAGGATTTGTATCAATTCAGTAATGGTTCGTTGCGGTTTCAGACAAGCATTACGTGGGACTTAGTACTACTATCTGTAGGAAGCAGCCACAGAATTCCAGCTGCTCGGCACTACCCTCAAAGGGGGCACCATGAAAGAAAAACTGCAAAACTGGCTGCACGACCTCGGCGTCGCACTCGGCTTGATCGAGCCACCGCTGCAACCGGTGCCAATCCGCACCGATGACGAACAGCGCCGCCCGCGTCGCAGGTAAGTCCGGAAAAGCGCTCAGACATTGGTGTTTGGGCGCGATCACTCGTCACACTGTCCCTGAAGCACAGTAGATTGGGCGTGCGGTTGTATGCGATTGCTTTGTACCAGTCTAAGTCCGGACTCCTAAATTAAGTTGCGCTCACCTTGTCTGACCCTGGAAGTATTCTGGTCGGACGTTTCTTTTTGTCTGCTCCCTCGACCACTTCCGTGTTTGGACGCTTTATATTCCTGCTCTCTTCAAGGAAGGAAGACAGGGCTATGTCGTGTGTTAACAGTGATGGAATGCTGGTTTCCGCCAAGGTGATACTGCGTCGGTTTTACGCGATTGAGCATGGGGATCTGCACGGTATACATGCTTTAGTTGTCCACCAGACGGATGCACCTACTGCGCAACATACGTTCAACGGCTACCTTGCAAAAGGCAGTGGTGCGCACTTTCTGATTGATAAAAATGGCTTTGTTTACCAGACGGCCAGCTTGAAAAAGCGCTGCTACCACGTTGGAAAGCTCATACGCTCGAAGTGCCTGGCGATTGATAAAAAATCGTGTGACAGCGCCCAGGTGGCCCGTATTCAAGCGTTATCGTGGACTGCGCAGATCAAGGCGTTGGACGCACATGAGCGAGCAAAAAGCTATCCTGAACGCTATCCTGTGAACTCCGACTCTATTGGCATCGAATTGGTGGGCAAACACTTGGATACCTCGCGGTATGAGTCCGTTACCCCCTTGCAGAACCAATCCCTTCAATGGCTCGTCAACGAGTTATATGTTCATTTCAACCTGTCCTCGGGTGATGTCTACAGGCATCCGCAGATATCCTATAAAAACCCGGGTGAAGCCAGTAGTGCGGTGTGGGAATGATGCCGATCAAAGCATGGCCGATAGGCGCATTACTCGTTCTTGCGGGATGTACGGATCGGCACACGCCCGACCTTGAAGGCATTGTTGTCTCCAGCTTCCAATCCCAAGAACCTGAGAGTTGCCGGCCTTCTGATGTGCCCCTTGATCCAAACCGTGTGCAGGCGTTTTTCCAGCGCGCCTCGAAGATTGATAGCCGCACCCTGCATGACCGTTACGAGTGGGCCCCTTGTTATCTGGAGGGCAACCTGAAGTACAACGGGCATATCTGCACATGGCAGGTTAGGGCGGGAGCTACTGGGGTCATCTGGTGTTCGGCGAAAGAGCAGTACTTTGCCTGTGACGAATGTGGTGATCTGTTTGAAAGACCTGAACAGTAAATAAGAGGGTGGGTGCGACAACCGACATCGCACCCGCTCAAGCCAGCTTCACTCAGGCAGCATCGGCCGCCGCCACCTCTGGCCGACGCGACAGCAGACTCACCAGCACAAAACTCACCACACTCACGCCCAGGCTGTAATAGATCGGCGTGTTTGCCTCCAAGCCATCCTTGACCATAAACACCAGTGACGTGACAAACCCCAATGCCATGGCGCTGATCGCACCCGCCGTCGTAGCGCGTTTCCAGTAAATCGCCCCGATCAATGGGATCAGCATGCCGCCGACCAGCAGGTTATAGGCCAGGGTCAGTGCGCTGATCACGTCGGTGACTATCAAGGCGATACCCAGCACGGCCACCCCAGTCAGCAGGGTGAACAAGCGGTTGATGTTCAGGCTCGACTGCTTGCCGCCGCGCAGGCGCGGCAGCAGGTCTTCGGTCAGCACGGTGGACGCGGCGAGCAGGCCGGCGCTGGCGGTGGACATCATCGCCGCCAGGGCCGCCGCGATCACCAGGCCGCGCAGGCCATCGGGCAACGACAGTTTGACGATGGCGGCGAAGGCGTTGTTGACGTTGTCCAGGTCCGGGATCAGCACATGGGCGGCCATGCCGATCAGGGCGCAGGCCAGGCCGTAGAGGATGCAGTAGAAGCCGGCGAAGGTTCCTGCGTACTGGGCGACTTTTGCGTCACGGGCGGTAAACACCCGTTGCCAGATGTCCTGGCCGATCAGGATGCCGAAAAAGTAGATCATGAAGTAGGTGATGATGGTGTCCCAGCCGATGCTGGTGAAGCTGAAACTGGCCGCCGGCAGTTTGGCCACCAGTTCATCCCAGCCGCCTACGCGGTACAGGCAGATCGGCAGCAGGATAAACATCAGGCCGACGGTCTTGATCACAAACTGCACGATATCGGTTAGCGTCAGCGACCACATGCCGCCAATGGTCGAATACACCAGCACCACGCCACCACCCAGCAGGATGGCGGCCCAGAACGGCAGGTCAAACATCACTTGCAATACGGTGCCGATCCCCAGGATCGAGGTCACCGCCAGCATCAGCGCATAGGCCAGCATGATCAGCCCGCTGGCCTGGCGGGCCGTGGGGTTGTAGCGCTGCTCCAGGACCTGGGTCACGGTGAAGATTTTCAGCTTGAGCAAGGGTTTGGCGAGAAACAGGTTCAGCGCAATGATCCCCGTGCCCAGCGCCGCGCAGAGCCAGAACCCGGAAATACCATGCACATAACCCAGGCGCACGCTGCCCACCGTGGACGCGCCGCCCAGCACCGTCGCGGCCATGGTGCCCATGTACAGGGTCGGCCCCAGGTTGCGCCCGGCGACCAGGTAATCTTCATGGGTCTTGGCCCGGCGCATGCCGAAATAGCCGAGCACGAGCATGCCGGCGGCGTAGATAAGTACGACGAATAGATCCAGAGCCATGGTGGCGCCTCTCCAGTTATTGTTTTTATGGACTAATCAGGTGACGCGCTACATCAACGGTGCGTGACTCCAGGCAGCACGCAGAGCATTTCGTACAGCAGGTTGGCGCCCAGCAACGAGGTGTTGCCGGTGGTGTCGTAGGGCGGCGAAACCTCCACCAGGTCACAACCAATCAGGTCCAGGCCCTGGCAGCCCCGGATGATCTCGATCGCCTGGATGGTGGTCAGCCCGCCGATTTCCGGGGTGCCGGTGCCGGGCGCCCAGGCCGGGTCGATGCCGTCGATGTCGAAACTCAGGTACACCGGGCCGCCGCCGACCTTTTCCCGAACTTCGGCCATCAACGGCGCGAGGGAGTGGTGCCAGCATTCTTCGGCCTGGACCACGCGGAACCCCTGTTTGCGGCTCCAATTGAAGTCTTCGGCGGTATAGCCCTGGGCGCGCAGGCCGATTTGCACCACACGGTCGCAATCGAGCAGGCCCTCTTCGACGGCCCGGCGGAAGGTGGTGCCGTGGGCGATTTTCTCGCCGAACATATGGTCGTTGACGTCGGCGTGGGCGTCGATATGCACCAGCCCGACCTTGCCGTGTTTCTTGTGGATCGCCCGCAGGATCGGCAGGGTGATGGTGTGGTCGCCGCCCAGGGTCAGCGGGATTACGTTATGGCCGAGGATCTCATCGTAGGCTTCTTCGATAATGCGCACGGCGTCCAGCAGGTTGAAGGTGTTGATCGCCACGTCGCCGATATCGGCCACCGACAGCGAGTCGAACGGCGCAGCGCCGGTGGCCATGTTGTAGGGGCGGATCATCACCGACTCAGCGCGGATTTCACGCGGCCCGAAGCGGGTGCCGGCGCGCAGCGAGGTGCCGATATCCAGGGGCACGCCGACAAAGGCCGCATCCAGGCCGGCGGCGGTTTGCAGGTGGGGCAGGCGCATCATGGTGGCGATGCCGGCAAAGCGCGGCATTTCGTTGCCGCCCAGTGGTTGGTGAAAGATCTTGTCCACGGCAGTGCCTCATCGTTGTTGTGGTTATCAGAGGCCGATTCTGCGAAATGCCCGGCAACGGAAGAATCGCTGTGGGGAAATACTTAGTTCAGATTTTTCTAAACTAATGCCTGGGGTAGACTCCACCGGTTTGCGAAACCTGTTCCCTGTCCGCCGACTTTTTGCCTGGAGCGTCCATGGCCAATGCCTTGCCCGACCTGAAATTGCTGCGCATCTTCGTCAGCGTCGTGCGCCACCAGGGGTTTGCCAATGCCCAGCATGAGCTCAACCTGTCGACGTCGGCCATCAGCACCTATATGAGCCAACTGGAAGGCGCGTTGGGCCTGGTGCTGTGCCATCGCGGGCGTGGCGGGTTCAGCCTGACCAGCAAGGGCGAGTTGTTTCACCAGGAAACCTTGCGCCTGCTGGGCGAACTGGAGGGCTTCGAGCAATACGCGGCGGCGCTCAAGGGCGAACTGCGCGGCACGCTCAAACTGGGTGTGCTTGATTCGACCGTCAGCGACAAGGCCCTGCCATTTGCCGAAGTCATCGGCGCCTACAGCCTCGAGCATCCGGCGGTGCATCTGCACTTATCGGTGATGAGCCCCTACGAACTGCAACTGGGGGTGCAGGACAATCGTCTGGACCTGGCCATTGGCGCCTTCTCCAACCGCATGAGCGGCTTGGTCTACATGCCGCTGTACCGCGAACAGCACTGGCTCTATTGCAGCTCGCGGCATCCGCTGTTCAGCGAGCGACGCATTCCGGAGCAGGTGATTACCCAGCAACGCATGGTCGGGCGCGGTTACTGGAGCCAGGCGGAACTGGCGCGCCATGGCTTCAAACACAGCGCCGCCACTGTAGAAAGTATGGAGGCGCAGTTGATCCTGGTGTTGTCCGGCGCCTACATCGGCTACTTGCCCGAGCACTACGCCCAGGCCTGGGCCGACAAGGGCGACTTGCGGGTGCTGCTGCCGGCGACCTTTGGCTACCAGGCGCCGTTTTCGCTGATCATGCGCCGTGGGCGCAGCCGCGAACCGTTGATCCAGACCTTCCGCGATTTACTCAAAGCACAGCTCAATCAGGCCTGAATATGTCCAGACCCCAATGCCCCCGCTGCCTGCGGCCGACCACCCACTGCCTGTGCGCACTGATCCCGAGCCTGCACAGCCGTACCCGGGTGTTGCTGTTGCAGCATCCCAGCGAGGTCAACCATGCGCTCAACACCGCGCGCCTCGCCGCGTTGGGCCTGGTGAATGCGCAGTTGGTAGTGGGCGAAGTATTTGAAGACTTGCAGACCTTGCTCAACCCTCCGGGGTATCAGGCACGGCTGCTGTTTCCTGGCGAAGAGGCGCAGTCGCTGCAGACCTATGGCCCATCCGATGAGCCGTTGCTGCTGGTGGTGCCCGACGGTACCTGGCGCAAGGCGCGCAAGTTGCTGCACCTCAACCCGCTGCTGGCGGCGTTGCCACGGGTGACGCTGGCGGCGGGCGCAGTGTCCCGCTACCGATTGCGCAAGGCACCGGGGCCGGGGGCGTTGTCGACGGTGGAGGCAATTGTGCAGGCGTTGCAGGTGCTGGAGGCGCCGCAGTCATTTGATCCGTTGTTGCGGCCGTTTGAGGCGTTGATCGACGGGCAGATAGCGGCGATGGGGGAGGAGGTGTTTCAGCGCAATCATGGGGGTGATTAGCCGGTTCACCGAGGTCCAGCTCCCCCATTGACAGCGCCGCTCAAGACATGCGCGGTCGATGTGGGAGATTCTATGGTTTTGGGGAAGCCCCCAAAACCGCTTTTGACTGGTATTCGCTCAGGTTTTTCATGAGCGAAAAGGCGATGCGCGCCAGCTTGCGGCCAATGATGACCAGGGCTTGAGTCGTTTTCAGGCCCCTGGCCAGATAACCCTCGTATAAAGGTTTCCAGGCTTCTGACCTGATACCTGCTGACGCCGCGTTATGCAGCAATCTGCGTATCTCTGAATCTCCCTTCTTGCTCAATGAGCGGCGTCCGCTCATTTGCCCGGAATCGGATACTCTCAAGTCCATTCCCAAGAACGCGATGTAAGCGTCAGCACTTTCAAATTCTCCTCGCTGAAACGCCATTACCAGGGCAACCGCTGTCAGAAAACCAATGCCCTCGACGGCTTGGCAGCGCTTGACCTGATGCAAAAGCCCCGCCTCAGTAACAGCATCTAATATCCTTTTCTCAATGAGCCCCTCATGCCTATCAAGACACGCTGAAATGCTCTTGGACGAGGCCTTGAGTGATGGCTCGCCCGCCCAGCTCTGATTCAGTGCAACACGCATTTTCACCAGCGCTGCGCGTCGACGCAGCAAGCTTTGAAGCTTGGTATAAATCTTCGGCGGCGGATTCCAGGCGCGTAAATCAGCCTGTTCATTCTTCAAGTAGCGAGCCAGCAACTGCGCATCACTGAAGTCTGTTTTAGCGCGACCACCTGTGCCTTTGCGGTAATGGCTAAGGCGATATCCATCAATCACGTAAACGATATGGCCCATCGAATGAGCCAAATTGACGGTATCCACGTGATAGATATTGGTGGCTTCAATTGCGATGGCGCTGCCCGCAGGCAAAGACTTCAGCCATGCCTTCAGCTCGCTTTTCTTGTTCGATACGATCTTTGTTTCAGCAGTTTCACTTTGATAAACAACTACTTCGGCTTTAGCGACATCCACTCCAATGATTGATTGCGAGACAGTCATTGCCATGAGAAAAGCTCCGGGTTAGGGTTTACGGGCTTGTCGGGGCTTCACCGTTGCGCTGGCTTGCTTCTATCGTCGGTCATGGCCGATGCATTCCTTATCGGCGCTTTGGTGAAGGGGTGGGACGAAGTCTCCCACGGTCTGTACTGGCTAGAGTCAGATGCTGGCTTTTAGTCCCACCACCCCTACAAGTCTAACCATACAAGCTGGCTTGCCGGCGATGGCGCCTGCCCAAACACCGCTAACGCTCGCGCATCGCCTCCGTGCGTGCCTTCAACACCGGCTTGAGCAAGTAATCCAATACGCTTTTCTCCCCGGTAATAATGTCCACCGTTGCCACCATCCCCGGGATGATCAGCAACGGTTTTTTCTCCCCGCCCAGATGGTTCTTATCGGTGCGCACCTGGATCAGGTAGAAGCTGTTGCCCTTGTCGTCGGTAATCGTATCGGCGCCGATCAGTTCCAGTTTCGCCGCCAGCCCGCCGTAGATCGTGTAGTCATAGGCACTGAACTTGACCATCGCCTTCTGCCCCGGATGCAAGAACGCCACGTCCTGGGGCCGTACTTTGGCCTCGATCAGCAGGTTGTCTTCCAGCGGGACGATTTCCACCATGTCGCTGCCCGGCTGGACGACGCCGCCGATGGTGTTGACCTTCAGTTGCTTGATCACCCCATGCACCGGGGAGACCACGGTGGTGCGGCTGACGCGGTCATCGATGGCGATGCTGGTGGCGGTGATTTTTGACAGGTCGGTGCGTTTTTCGTTGAGTTCCTTGGCGGCTTCCGAGCGGAAGGTCTGTACCGATTCGTCGATCTTGCTCTTGATCTCATTGATCGCCGATTCCGCCCGGGGGATTGCCAGGGTGGTGGCGTTCAACGAGCCACGGATCTCCACGGCGCTGCGTTTGAGGCGCAGGATTTCCACCGGTGACACCGCGCCGGTGCCCACCAGAGGGGCCGACATGTTCATCTCTTGTTGCAGCAGCGCCAGGCTGGAGCTGAATTGGCCCTGTTTGGAGCGAAACTCCGCCAGCTCCTGGGTTTTCTGCCGCAGCTGTTCGCTCAAGGTCCGTTGCTCGCTGCTCAAGCGCCGCTGGCGTTGTTCAAACAGCGAGCGTTCGTCTTCGGCCACTTGCGGGGCCTTGGCGATCACTTCATCGGACAATTTGAACGGCCGCCCCTCGGCCTCGGCCGACAGGCGCTCGACCTGGGCGGTGAGGGCATACCGGTCGACTTCGCTTTCGCCCTTGTTCGAGCGGAACCGCGTGTCGTCCAGTTGCAGCAGTTTGTCGCCCTTGTCCACCATCTGCCCTTCGCGCACGTAGATCTGGGTGACGATGCCGCCTTCCAGGTTCTGGATCACTTGCACCTTGCTCGACGGGATGGCCTTGCCTTCGCCCATGGTCACTTCATCGAGAACGGCAAAGTTGGCCCACAGCAGGGCGCAGATGATCAGGCCGGCGGTCAGCCACACGATAATCCGTGAACGGCGCGGCGAGTCCTGCAGCGCAGCGCCTGCCAGTTCGGGCATGAATTCGCTGTCGGCGGTTTTGCCAAAGCTCTTGAAGTAGCCCGGTGGCGCGGGAGTGGCTGACATGGTGGGGCTCCTAGACGGCGGCCGAGCCGACACGGCCCTTGCGCAGTGCATCAATCACACTTTCTTTGGGGCCGTCGGCAACGATGCGGCCGTTGTCCAGCACGATCAAGCGGTCGACCAGGCTGAGCATCGAGGTGCGGTGCGTGACCAACAGCAATGTCTTGCCCTTGACCCACAGCTCCAGGCGCTGGCGCAGGGTTTCTTCGCTGCTGTTGTCCATGGCGCTGGTGGGTTCGTCCAGCAGCAGGATCGGCGGGTCGAGCAGCAACGCGCGGGCCAGCAACACCGCCTGGCGCTGGCCGCCGGACAGCAGTTGCCCGCGCTCGCCCACTGGCCGGTCGAAGCCTTGTGGGTGCTGGCGGGCCAGTTCGCTGACGCCGGTCAGTTCGGCCACTTCGAGCATCCGCGCATCGCTGATATAGCGCGCGCCCAGGGTCAGGTTATCGCGCAGGCTACCGGCCAACAGCGGCAGGTCATGGGCCACATAGCCCACTTGTTGGCGCAGGTCGGCCACATCCAGCTGGCGCAGGTCGAGGCCATCGAGCAGCAACTGGCCTTCTTCTGGCGCGTAGAAGCCCATCACCAGGCGTCCCAGGGTGCTTTTGCCCGAGCCGCTGCGGCCGATAATACCCACGCGCTCGCCGGCCTTGAGCTGGAAACTGACCTGGCTCAGGGCCGGGGTGTTCTGCCCGGCATAGCGGAAGGTGACCTGGCTGACTTCCAGGGCGCCACTCAGTTGCGTGCGCTCCAGTGGGCGCTGCTGCGGGTCGCGCTCCTGGGGCAGGGCCATCAGCGCGTCGGTGCTGCGCATGGTCAATTGCGCCTGCTGGTAGCGGGTGATCAACCCGGCGATCTGCCCCAGCGGCGCCAATACCCGGCTGCCGAGCATGTAGGTGGCCACCAGCGCGCCGACACTGAGGCTGCCGGCGATGATGCTGTAGACCCCGGCAACAATGGTCGCCATCCCGGAAAACTGCTGGATGAACAGCGTGCCATTGGTGGCCAGCGCCGAGAGGTTGCGCGCATGGCTGTCGAGGCGGGTGAGGGCGCCGTGGGTGCTTTCCCACTGGTGCTGGCGCTCGCTTTCGGCGCTGCAGGCCTTGAGGGTTTCCAGGCCGCTGAGGGTTTCGATCAACAGCGCCTGGCGTTCGGCGCCCAGGCTCAGGCTTTTTTGCACGGTGTCGCGCAGGCGTACCTGGATCAGCATTGCAAAGCCGATGGTCAGCGGGAACGCACACAAAGGGATGATCACCAGCCAGCCGCCGAGCAGGCCGATCACCAGCAGCATCAGCACGGCGAAGGGCAGGTCGATCAGGCTGGTAAGGGTCACCGCGGTGAGGAATTCGCGCAGGCCCTGGAAGTCATGGATGCTCTGGGCAAAACCGCCGATGGTGGCGGGGCGCGCCTTCATCGACATGCCGGTGATGCGCTCGAACAGGGTCGCTGACAAAATCACATCGGTCTTCTTGCCGGCGGTGTCCAGCAGATGGGCGCGCACCACCCGCAGTACCAGCTCGAACGCCGTGCCGATCAGCAGGCCGATCACCAGTACCCACAAGGTCGAGGTGGCCTGGTTCGGCACCACGCGGTCGTAGGTCTGCATCACGAACAGCGGCACCATCAGGCCCAGCAGGTTGATCAGCAAACTGGCGAGAATTGCATCGCTGTACAGCCAGCGCGACAGCTTCAAGGTGTCGCGAAACCACGCCTCGACTCTTGGCACCAGCGGCGCGCGCAGGTCTTCGATTTCGTGCCGTGGCCGGGCAAACAGGGCCTGGCCGCTGTAGGCCGCGTCGAGCTCTTCGCGGCTGACCCACTGTTCGCCGCCTTCGGCTTCGCTGGGCAGGATCAGCGCCTGGCCATCCTCGCCCCAGCGCCGCAACACCGCGCAGCGGCCTTCGTTGAGCAGCAACAGCACTGGCAGGTTCAGCGCCGAGATGGCCTTCAAGTCCCGGCGCAATACCCGCGCCTGCAAGCTGGCCCGGGCCGCGGCCCGTGGCAGCAAGTTCAGGCTCAGGCGTTGTTGCGCCAAGGGCAGGCCGGCGCTCAGGCTGCTACGGCTGACGCTGCAGCCGTGCAGCTTGCAGAGGATCAGCAGGCCGTCGAGCAACGGGTCATCAAAGCTCTGGCGCGGGTCGACACCCGGGTTCAGCGGTTCCATCTGGCTCACGGCGATCTGCTCCACGTCGTTGGCTACTTCAGGTCAGGCAGGTGGGCTTCGCTTCTGACTTCCGACTGGGCAATGGCTTCGGCCGGCACCACCACGCGCTCCTTGTTCAGCAACTCGCCCATATTGGCCAGCACGCGGTACATGGAGAACTCTTCGGTGTAGCGCACTTCGGTGTAGCGCCGGTTGGCGTTGTACAGCTCGTTTTCACTGTCCAGCAGGTCCAGCAGGGTGCGTTGGCCCAGGCCGAACTGGTCCTGATAGGCCGCGCGTACGCGCTGGGTGGTTTCGGCATATTCGCGGGCGGTGGGGGTCTGGATGCGGGCGTTGTCCATGGCATGCCAGGCCAGGTTGAGGTTCTCGTTGAGCATGCGCAGGGCGTTGTTGCGGATGTCCATGGCCTGGTTGATCTTGTGCGAGTCCGACGCCAGGCGGGCCTTGTCGCTGCCGCCACGGAACAGGTTGTAGTTCATCACCACACCCACCCGCCATTCGTTGTCGTGGCCCAGGTCGCCCTGCACATTGTTATTGGCGCCCACCGCCGCCTCGGCATCGAAGCGTGGATAGAACGGCGACTTGGCCACCTCGTACTGGCTCTCGGCGGCCATCACATCGGACTGGGCCGACTTCAGATAGGGGTTGTTCTCCAGCATGCTGCGCCGGGCGCCGAGTTGGTCGCTGGGCAGCTCGCCCTTGATCGAGGCCGGGCTTTCCAGTTCATCCGGCATGCGCCCGACCACGCTATAGAAGTTCGATTCGGCGTCTTGCAGGTCGACCAGTGCGGTCTGGTAGTTATTGTCTGCCAGGGCCCGGCGGGCGGTGGACTGGTCGCGGTCGGCGGTGCTGCCGATGCCGCGCTCGGTGCGCAGGCCGATCTGGTCGGTGACGCGCAGGTGCGCCTGCAGGTTGTTCTTGGCCAATGTCAGCAGGTCGCGGCGCTTGAGTACTTCCAGGTACACCTCGACGGTGCGCAGGGCCAGGCTCTCGGCGGTGCCACGGGTGTAATAGGCGCGGGAGTTGACCACCGCCCCGGTGCGCTGCACTTCGTTGGAGGTGTTGAAACCGTCGAACAGCATCTGGCGCAGGCGCAGTTCCGACTGGGTGTAGTTGTCGGTCTCGGTGTGGTGATTGCCACCACGGGCGCGGGTGGTGCTGTTGTCGCTGTAGTCACGGCCGTAGGCGGCATTGAGGTCGAGACTGGGGTAGAAGCCGCCTCTGGCGACTTTCACATCTTCATCGGCCGAAAGCCGGCTGTTACGGCTGGCATTCAGTTCCGGGTGAGTGTCCAGCGTGCTTTGGATCGCTTGGGTCAGCGACATTGCTTGGGTGTTGGTGCAGGCCATGGCGATCAGAATCGCGCTGCAGAGGGGGGTAAAGGCGCGCATGGGTACATCTCCCGGTGTCAGTGTTACTGGTCTGTCGCCATTTATTTGACGAATTTAGGGGGCAAACCGTCTCAGGCTTGTAACAACACAGCTAAGAACATTTGCGGGGGGAGCTAAGAAGGATTTCTCATAATGTTTATGTCCAAAAAAACTTATGCGTTCTGCGCGAAGCAAGACATTGTTCAAAGCACAAGCCTTGAGTTATGTGCGCTGTGGCGTGTTTTTCGGCTCGGGGAAAGTTCAATCGCAAGTGCGAGCAGGTGATGGGGTAGCGAAAAAAAGGGCGTTTTTTGGTGACGGTTTTTTGTCACTCTCTCTCTTTTTGAAAGGCTCTCTGTAACGGGGTTGAAGCGCGGGTTGGCGGCTGATTTGAATCAGTTTTGTGCCACTTCCGGCCCCCCCCGATCCACTGCACTTGTGCACGTAACCGAGGTGCCGACTACTGGGGTCGGACAGGGAGATAAGCGCATGGCCAAGTTAATCGGTGTTGTCAGCAAGGTGGTTGGGGAAGTCTTTGCCGTGGCAGGAGATGGCAGTCGCCGAAGCCTGATCGAAGGCGACCGACTGTTTGCCGGCGAGCAACTGCAGACCGGTGCGGCCGGTGCAGTCGCGGTGCAACTGACCAACGGCCAGGAGCTGACCCTGGGGCGCGACAGCAGCCTGGGCCTTTCCCCGCAATTGCTGGCTGGCCAGGCGCCGCGGATTCACGCCTCGGAAGACCTTGCACCGAGCCAGGCACAGTTGACCGACGTGCAGCAACTGCAAAAAGCCATCGCCGCCGGTGACGACCCGACCCAGACCGCTGAAGCCACGGCCGCCGGCCAAACCGGCAGCACGGCGGCAGGTGAGCTGGGCGGTGGGCACTCCTTTGTGTTGTTGACCGAAGTTGCCGGGCGGGTGGAGCCGGTCATCGGCTTTCCCACGGCAGGGTTTGGCGGGATCCCTGAGTTTCCGTTGTTCCAGGTCGCCGGCCAGCCCGATACCGGCAACGACCAGCCCGTGGTAGTGCCTCCCGACAACCCGGTGAGCCTGGGTGGGCTGGAGGTCGAGGGCGGCGAGTTGACGCTCAACGAGGCCAATCTTGCACAAGGTTCGGCCAGCAATCCGGCGGCGCTGGTGCAGACCGGCACCTTCAACGTCTCGGCGCCCGATGGCCTGCAAAGCCTGACCGTGGGCGGCATCAGCGTGGTCAGCGGCGGGGTGGCCAGCAGCTTCCCGCAAACTATCACCACCGGGCTGGGCAACACCCTGAGCATCACCGGCTACAACGCAGCCACCGGGGTGATCAGCTACAGCTACACCTTGACCGGCAATGAGGCCCATCCGTCGGGCAACGGCAGCAACAGCCTGGGTGAACAATTCGCGGTGGTCGCCACCGATAGCGATAACGACAGCGCCACCGGCTCGCTGGATATCACCCTCATCGACGACGTGCCCAAGGCGCTGGATGACAGCCATGAGGGCCGCGCTTCGGAAAGCCTGCTGACCCTCAGCGGCAACGTCCTGGATAACGACACCCAGGGTGCCGACCGCGTCGCCAGCGGCCCGATCACCGGCGGCACGTTCAGCGGTCAATACGGCACTCTGGTGCTGGCGGCTGACGGCAGCTACACCTACACGCTGAACACCGCCGACCCTGATTTTGTCGCGCTGCAGGGCGGCGGCAATGGCAGCGAAACCTTCACCTACACCCTGACCGACGCCGACGGCGACAGCAGCACCGCCAACCTGGTGCTGCAAGTGCACAACAATGATGACCCGGTGGTGATTGGCGGCATCAGCGTAAATGGCGCCGACCTGACCCTCTATGAAAAAAACCTGGTGGACGGCAGCAGCCCTGACGCTGGCGCGCTGACCCGCGCCGGCAGCCTGACCGTATCGGCCGTGGACGGCTTGCAGAACCTGTCGGTGGGCGGTATCAGCGTGGTGTCCGGCGGTGTCGCCGCCGGCTTCCCGCAATCCATCGCCACCGGCCTGGGCAATACCCTGACCATCACCGGGTTTGACCCGGCCACCGGGGTGATCAGCTACAGCTATACCCTGACGGGCACCGAGGCGCATCCGTCGGCGGGCGGGTTGAATGACCTGACCGAGAGCTTCAGCGTTATCGCCAACGACACCAACAACAGCACCGCCACCGGCACTCTGCACGTGAGTGTGGTGGACGATGTACCGACCGCTGCCGATGACGGCAATGCGCAAGTGGCCTCCGAAAGCCTGCTGACCCTGAGCGGCACGGTGTTGACCAATGACGCGCAAGGCGCCGATCGGGTCGCGTCCGGGCCGATTACGCCGGGCTCCTTCACGGGGCTTTACGGCACGTTGGAGTTGGCGGCGAATGGCACGTATGTGTACACGCTGAATACCGCCGATAGCGATTTTCTGGCATTGAATGGCGGTGGCAGCGGCACTGAAAGCTTTACCTATACCCTGACGGATGCCGATGGCGACACCAGCACCGCCAACCTGGTGTTGCAGGTGCATAACAACGACGACCCGGTGGTGTTGACGGGGCTTGAGGTGAATGGCGGGGAGGTTACGGTCTATGAGAAAAACCTGTCGTTGGGCAGTGCTGTTGATGGGCCTGCACTGACTCAATCCGGCACCTTCACGGTGACGGCATTGGACGGCCTGAAAAACCTGACTGTGGGCGGGATTAGCGTCGTCACCAACGGCGTTGCCGCTACTTTTCCACAATCGGAACCTACCGGCTTCGGCAACACCCTGACCATCACTGGCTACAACGCCAGCACGGGTGTGATCAGTTACAGCTACACCCTCAACGGCACCGATAGCCACCCAACCGGCGCTGGTACTAACAGCATCAGTGAGTCGTTCGCGGTGGTTGCCACCGACAGTAACAACAGCAGTGCCAATGGTTCGCTGGACGTCAATGTGGTCGACGATGTGCCTACTGCAGTTGATGACGCCAATGTACAAGTGGCCTCGGAAAGTCTGCTGACTTTGAGCGGCAGTGTTTTGGGTAATGACGTACAAGGTGCTGACCGCATAGCGACCGGGCCGGTTACGCCAACTACCATCGTGGGTACCTACGGCACTCTGCAGCTGTTCGCGGATGGCAGCTACACCTACACCCTCGACAAGACTGACCCGCAGTTCATGGCCCTGAATGGCGGCGGCAACGGCACTGAAACCTTCACCTATCAGCTTAACGATCTCGACGGTGATACCAGCACCGCCAACCTGGTGTTGCAGGTGCATAACAACGACGACCCAGTGGTGTTGACCGGCCTGAACGTCAATGGTGGCGAAGTCACCGTCTACGAGAAAAACCTGCCGTTGGGTAGCGCTAACGATGGGCCTGCGCTGACTCAATCCGGCACCTTCACGGTGACCGCCTTGGACGGCCTGAAAGACCTGACTGTGGGCGGTATCAGCGTCGTCACCAACGGCGTCGCCGCGACCTTCCCACAATCGGAACCCACTGGCTTCGGAAACACCCTGACCATCACCGGTTACAACGCCAGCACGGGTGTGATCAGTTACAGCTACACCCTCAACGGCACCGATAGCCACCCAGCCGGCGCTGGTACTAACAGCATCAGTGAGTCGTTCGCGGTGGTTGCCACTGACACCAACAACAGCAGCGACAATGGTTCGCTGGACGTCAATGTGGTCGACGATGTGCCTACTGCAGTTGATGACGCCAATGTACAAGTGGCCTCGGAAAGTCTGCTGACTTTGAGCGGCAGTGTTTTGGGTAATGACGTACAAGGTGCTGACCGCATAGCGACCGGGCCGGTTACGCCAACTACCATCGTGGGTACCTACGGCACTCTGCAGCTGTTCGCGGATGGCAGCTACACCTACACCCTCGACAAGACTGACCCGCAGTTCATGGCCCTGAATGGCGGCGGCAGTGGCACTGAAACCTTCACCTATCAGCTTAACGATCTCGACGGTGATACCAGCACCGCCAACCTGGTGTTGCAGGTGCATAACAACGACGACCCAGTGGTGTTGACCGGCCTGAACGTCAATGGTGGCGAAGTCACCGTCTACGAGAAAAACCTGCCGTTGGGTAGCGCTGACGATGGGCCGGCCTTGACTCAATCCGGCACCTTCACGGTGACCGCCTTGGACGGCCTGAAAAACCTGACTGTGGGCGGGATTAGCGTCGTCACCAACGGCGTTGCCGCTACTTTTCCGCAATCAGAACCTACCGGCTTCGGCAACACCCTGACCATCACTGGCTACAACGCTAGCACCGGGGTGATCAGCTATAGCTACACCCTCAACGGCACTGACAGCCACCCAACCGGCGCGGACGCCAATAGCATCAGTGAGTCGTTCGCGGTGGTCGCCACTGACACCAACAACAGCAGCGACAATGGTTTACTGGACGTCAATGTGGTCGACGACGTGCCAAAAGCCGTTGACGACAATCCCGCAGGTATCGCCTCCGAGAGCCAGCTCATCCTGAGCGGCAGCGTGCTAGGCAATGATGTACAAGGTGCTGACCGCATAGCGACCGGGCCGGTTACGCCAACTACCATCGTGGGTACCTACGGCACATTGCAGCTGTTCGCGGATGGCAGCTACACGTACACCCTGGACAAGACTGACCCGCAGTTCGTGGCCCTGAATGGCGGCGGCAGCGGCACTGAAACCTTCACCTATCAGCTTAACGATCTCGACGGCGACACCAGCACCGCCAACCTGGTGTTGCAGGTGCATAACAACGACGATCCGGTGGTGTTGACGGGGCTTGAGGTGAATGGCGGGGAAGTTACGGTCTACGAGAAAAACCTGCCGTTGGGCAGCGCTAACGATGGGCCTGCGCTGACTCAATCCGGCACCTTCACGGTGACCGCCTTAGACGGCTTAAAAAACCTGACTGTGGGCGGCATCAGCGTCGTCACCAACGGCGTTGCCGCTACTTTTCCGCAATCGGAACCCACCGGCTTCGGCAACACCCTGACCATCACTGGCTACAACGCTAGCACCGGGGTGATCAGCTATAGCTACACCCTCAACGGCACTGACAGCCACCCAACCGGCGCGGACGCCAATAGCATCAGTGAGTCGTTCACGGTGGTCGCCACCGACAGCGACAACAGCAGTGCCAATGGTTCGCTGGACGTCAGTGTGGTCGACGACTTGCCGACTGCAGTTGATGACACCAATACACAAGTGGCCTCGGAAAGTCTGCTGACCTTGAGCGGCAGTGTTTTGGGTAATGACGTACAAGGTGCTGACCGCATAGCGACCGGGCCTGTTACGCCAACTACCATCGTGGGTACCTACGGCACCCTGCAACTGTTTGCCGATGGCAGTTATGTCTACACCCTCGACAAGACTGACCCGCAGTTCATGGCCCTGAATGGCGGCGGCAGTGGCACTGAAACCTTCACCTATCAGCTTAACGATCTCGACGGTGATACCAGCACCGCCAACCTGGTGTTGCAGGTGCATAACAACGACGACCCAGTGGTGTTGACCGGCCTGAACGTCAATGGTGGCGAAGTCACCGTCTACGAGAAAAACCTGCCGTTGGGTAGCGCTAACGATGGGCCTGCGCTGACTCAATCCGGCACCTTCACGGTGACCGCCTTGGACGGCCTGAAAGACCTGACTGTGGGCGGTATCAGCGTCGTCACCAACGGCGTCGCCGCGACCTTCCCACAATCGGAACCCACTGGCTTCGGAAACACCCTGACCATCACCGGTTACAACGCCAGCACGGGTGTGATCAGTTACAGCTACACCCTCAACGGCACCGATAGCCACCCAGCCGGCGCTGGTACTAACAGCATCAGTGAGTCGTTCGCGGTGGTCGCCACTGACACCAACAACAGCAGCGACAATGGTTCGCTGGACGTTAATGTGGTCGACGATGTGCCTACTGCAGTTGATGACGCCAATGCACAAGTGGCCTCGGAAAGTCTGCTGACCTTGAGCGGCAGTGTTTTGGGTAATGACGTACAAGGTGCTGACCGCATTGCCACCGGCCCGGTTACGCCCAACACTATCGTCGGTACCTACGGCACATTGCAGCTGTTCGCGGATGGCAGCTACACCTACACCCTGGACAAAACTGACCCGCAATTTATCGCCCTGAATGGCGGCGGCAACGGCACCGAAACCTTCACCTATCAGCTTAACGATCTCGACGGCGACACCAGCACCGCCAACCTGGTCTTGCAGGTGCATAACAACGACGACCCAGTGGTGCTGACTGGCCTGAACGTCAATGGTGGCGAAGTCACCGTCTACGAGAAAAACCTGCCGTTGGGCAGCGCTAACGATGGGCCTGCGCTGACCCAATCCGGCACTTTCACGGTGACGGCCTTGGACGGCCTGAAAAACCTGACTGTGGGCGGCATCAGCGTCGTCACCAACGGCGTCGCTGCGACCTTCCCACAATCGGAACCCACCGGCTTCGGCAACACCCTGACCATCACCGGTTACAACGCCAGCACCGGCGTGATCAGTTACAGCTACACCCTCAACGGCACCGATAGCCACCCAACCGGCGCGGGTGCCAATAGCATTAGCGAGTCGTTCACGGTGGTTGCCACTGACACCAACAACAGCAGCGACAATGGTTTACTGGACGTCAATGTGGTCGACGATGTGCCAAAAGCCGTCGACGACAACCCCGCAGGCATCGCCTCCGAGAGCCTGCTGACCCTGAGCGGTAGCGTGCTGGGCAACGACGTACAAGGCGCCGACCGCATCGCCACCGGCCCGGTTACGCCAACTACCATCGTGGGTACCTACGGCACATTGCAGTTGTTCGCCGATGGCAGCTATGTCTACACCCTGGACAAAACTGACCCACAATTTATCGCCCTGAATGGCGGCGGCAACGGCACCGAAACCTTCACCTATCAGCTTAACGATCTCGACGGCGACACCAGCACTGCCAACCTGGTGTTGCAGGTGAATAACAACGACGACCCAGTGGTGTTGACCGGCCTGAACGTCAATGGTGGCGAAGTCACCGTCTACGAGAAAAACCTGCCGTTGGGCAGCGCTAACGATGGGCCTGCGCTGACTCAATCCGGCACCTTCACGGTGACGGCCTTGGACGGCCTGAAAAACCTGACAGTAGGGGGGATTAGCGTCGTCACTAACGGCGTCGCCGCGACCTTCCCACAATCAGAACCCACCGGCTTCGGCAACACCCTGACCATCACCGGCTACAACGCCAGCACCGGGGTGATCAGCTACAGCTACACCCTCAACGGCACCGATAGCCACCCAACCGGCGCGGGTACCAATAGCATTAGCGAGTCGTTCACGGTGACCGCCACCGACAGCAACAACAGCAGTGCCAACGGTTCACTGGACGTCAATGTGGTCGACGACGTGCCAAAAGCCGTCGACGACAATCCCGCAGGTATCGCCTCCGAGAGCCTGCTGACCCTGAGCGGTAGCGTGCTGGGCAACGACGTACAAGGCGCCGACCGCATCGCCACCGGCCCGGTTACGCCCAACACTATCGTCGGTACCTACGGCACATTGCAGCTGTTCGCGGATGGCAGCTACACCTACACCCTGGACAAAACTGACCCGCAATTTATCGCCCTGAATGGCGGCGGCAACGGCACCGAAACCTTCACCTATCAGCTTAATGATCTCGACGGCGACACCAGCACCGCCAACCTGGTGCTACAGGTGCATAACAACAACGACCCGGTCGTGCTCACCGGCCTGGACGTCACTGGCGGCGAGTTGACCGTCTATGAGAAAAACCTGGTCGATGGTTCCAGCCCGAACATCCCGTTGTTGACCCAGACCGGTACCTTCACGGTGACCGCCTTGGACGGCCTGAAAAACCTGACTGTGGGCGGCATCAGCGTCGTCACCAACGGCGTCGCCGCGACCTTCCCACAATCGGAACCTACCGGCTTCGGCAACACCCTGACCATCACTGGCTACAACGCCAGCACCGGGGTGGTCAGCTACCGCTACACCTTGCTCGACAATGAAGCGCACCCCAATGCCAGCGGCGATAACAGTCTGTCGGAGCAGATCACGGTCACGGCCAGCGATAACGACACCAATACTGCGACGGGTACGATCGACATCAACATCATTGATGACCTGCCCACTGCCAACCCCGACGTGCGTTCGGTGATAGAAGGCGGTGTGGTCAGCGCCAATGTGTTGGGCAATGATGTCGGCGGCGCCGATAGCCCCACATTGGCTGGCGCGGTAGTCGGGGTGCGGGCGGGCAGCAACATCGGCACCCCGGCCTCTGGCGGCCTGGGCGCTAACATCAACGGCACCTATGGTTACCTGACTCTGGATGCCAACGGCAACGCCGTGTACCACAGCAACCCCAACGCGGTGAGCCCTCCGGGGGCGGTGGACACCTTCGTCTATACCGTGCGGGATGCCGACGGTGACCTAAGCACCACCACCCTGACGATTACAGTGACCGACAGCGGCCTCAAGGCGGTGGTTGACGGCGATGTCACGGTCTACGAGAAAGCCCTGGACCTGAACCTCGACGGCCAGGACCTGGCGCCTGGCACCGTGGTCGGCAGCGACCCGACGGCCACCACGGAAACCGCCAGCGGCAACCTCGCAGACTCGGTAACCGGCGGCAGTGGTCCGCTGAGTTTCAGCCTGGTCGGCAGCGCTACCGGCACTTATGGGCAGATCCTGCTCAACCCCAACGGCACCTACACCTACACCCTGACCTCGGCACCCAAGACCTTGCCCAACAGCAACGACGGGCCGAATGTATTGACCGAGACTTTCACTTATAAGGCCACCGACCAATTGGGCAACACCACCACCAGCAGCATCGTGGTGAGCATTGTCGATGATGTGCCCAAAGTGGTGTCCAGCGCGCGTGAAGTCACGGCGACGGAGGTGGACTCCAACCTGCTGCTGATCATTGATATTTCCGGCAGCATGAACGACGCCTCGGGGGCCGGCGGCACGCGGCTTGACCTGGCCAAGGCGTCCATCACCGAGTTGCTTAACCGCTACGACGAGATGGGTGATGTGAAGGTGCAGATCGTGACCTTCAACGACAGCTCCCAGCAATTGAGCAGCCAATGGGTCAGCGTCGCCACGGCCAAGACCCTGGTCAACAACCTCACGGCGTTCAACGGCACCAACTACGACTCGGCCCTCGGCACCGCGCAGACCGCCTATGGCACCGCTGGCAAGCTGGAAGGCGCGCAGAACGTGGCGTATTTCTTCTCGGACGGTAACCCCACCACGTCCAACACCAATAATCCGAACAACCCCGGCAACGTGGTCAACCCGGAATACGGCGACGGGATCGACGCCACTGAAGAGGGCGTATGGCGGGCCTTCCTCGATGCCAACGGCATCAAGGCCTATGCCATAGGCCTGGGGGCGGGGGTCAACAGTATTTACCTGGACCCGGTGGCCTACGACGGCAGCACCCACACCAACACCAACGCGGTGGTGGTGGCCAACCTGGCGGGCCTGGATGCGGTGCTGGCCGGCACGGTACAGGGCGCGCCGGTCACCGGCAGCCTGCTGACGGACGGCTCGTTCGGTGCTGACGGTGGCTTCGTCAAAGCCCTCACGGTGGATGGCATCACCTACACCTACAACCCGGCGGCGGGGGGCTCGATGAGTGCCAACCTGCCAGGCGGCCAAGGTACGTTCGACACCGTCAGCAACAGTGTCACCATCACCACCAACCAGGGCGGCACGCTGGTGGTGGACATGGACAACGGCGAGTTCCGCTACACGCCGCCGAAGCTGACCGACTCGCTGGTCACCGAAACCTTTGGCGTGACCGTCAGCGACAACGACGGCGATCTCGCGACGTCCAGCCTGGTAGTCAAGGTCAACCCGAACGTGGCGCCGGTGGCGGGTGATGACCATGTGATCACCAATATCCTGTCGAGCAATATTGTGGTGCCTGCCGAGTTGCTGCTGGCCAATGACAGCGATGCCAACCATGACAACCTGACGGCTATCCCCACCAGTTTTCCAACCGGCTGGGTGGCCAAAGGCGCGGCCTTTACCGGGACGGGGACCAGAACGCTCACCGGTACAACTGTGGGGGATGTACGTACCTCGTTTGCCGGTGATGCGGCGAACCTCACTGCAGCACTTTTGATCACTGGCAGTCTCGGCAATGTCGGTGGCGCTACGGCCGACGATCGCTTAACGGTCACGCTCAAGGCGGGTGAGACCCTCAGCCTGGATCACAACCGGCCGGTCGGTAACATCATCATGGCCTATTCGATCAACGGTGGCAGCGAGCTCCCTCTTGCGGATGGCACGACGCTGACTGCGTTAGCGGACGGTAGCTATCAGATTCACATTACCAACACCTCCAATCCAACAGGCGGCAACCCCAATGGCACAGAAAGCTACCAGTTGGACATGAAGATCAACTACGCCGGCGCCCAGGACTACACACCGCAGTACCACGGCAACTACTCGGTCAGCGATAACCACGGCGGCAGCGACAGCGCCGCGGTAGACATCAGCTACCAGGCCGGTACGACCCTCACCGGTACCAACGGTGATGACATCATCATGGCCGGGCCCGGCAACAACATCCTCAATGGCGGCGATGGCAACGACGTGCTCACCGCCGGCACCGGCAACAACCAGATGCACGGCGGCAATGGCAATGACCTGCTGTTCAGCGGCATCGGCAATGACCTGCTCGATGGCGGGGCGGGCCTCGACACCGTCAGCTATGCCCATGCCACGGCAGGCGTGATCGTCAACCTTGGCCTGGCGACGGGGCAAATCACTGGCGGCGCCGGAACCGATACATTGATGGCCCTGGAGAACCTGGTGGGCTCCAACTTCAATGACTTCCTCACGGGCAACGGCAACAACAACCTGATCTCCGGCGGGCTGGGCAATGACACCCTCAAGGGCGAGGGGGGCGATGACATCCTGATCGGCGGCCTGGGTAACAACACCCTGACCGGTGGCCCTGGCGCCGATACCTTCCAGTACCTGACCGGCGGTAGCGGGCACGATGTCATCACCGACTTTGCGGTGGGCACCGACAAGCTCGACCTGTCGCAATTGCTGCAAGGCGAGAATGCGACGACGGCGTCCCTGGATGACTACCTGCACTTCAAGGTGGTGGGCGGTACGACCACCATCGACATCAGCGCCGTTGCAGGTGCCACGCCGAACCAGACCATCGACCTGGCCGGGGTCAACCTGGCGACCCAATACGGCGTCACGCCGGGCGCGGGCGGGTTGATTGCGGGCGGGGCGGATACGGCGACGATCATCAATGGGATGTTGAATGACCATTCGTTGAAGGTGGATACCGTGTAATCCCCTGTGGCGAGGGAGCTTGCTCCCGTTGGACTGCGTAGCAGTCCCATTCAGGGCCGCTTCGCGCCCCGACGGGAGCAAGCTCCCTCGCCACGTCTCTCGCCACAGACAGGTACTGGCCTGTGGCTTTAGCTCATTGAGTTATAAGCACCATACTTTGCGTGATATGGCCCGCCAGCGTTTGCCGGTATGATAGGCGCCCCCGCAGTCTGGATTGCGAATACGCCATGACCCTGCAATACCCAACCATCGCCGATTGCGTCGGCAACACACCTTTGGTCCGCTTGCAGCGCATGGCGGGTAACACCAGCAATACCTTGCTGCTCAAGCTCGAGGGGAATAACCCGGCGGGCTCGGTCAAGGACCGTCCGGCGCTGTCGATGATCGCCCGTGCCGAGCAGCGCGGGCAGATCAAGCCCGGCGACACCCTGATCGAAGCCACCTCCGGTAATACCGGGATTGCCCTGGCCATGGCCGCAGCGATCAAGGGCTACAAAATGATCCTGATCATGCCCGACAACGGCAGCGCCGAGCGCAAGGCCGCGATGACCGCCTATGGCGCCGAGCTGGTCCTGGTGACCCAGGAAGAGGGCATGGAAGGCGCGCGTGATCTCGCCGAGCGCATGGCCGCCGAAGGCCGTGGCCAGGTGTTGGACCAGTTCGCCAACGGTGACAACCCCGAGGCGCACTACACCAGCACCGGCCCGGAGATCTGGCGCCAGACCCAGGGCACCATCACCCATTTCGTCAGCTCCATGGGCACCACCGGCACCATCATGGGTAACTCGCGCTACCTCAAGGAGCAGAACCCGGCGATCCAGATCGTTGGCCTGCAACCGATGGAAGGCGCGGCGATCCCGGGGATCCGCCGTTGGCCCGAAGAGTACCTGCCCAAGATCTACAACGCTGCCCGCGTCGATCGCATCATCGACATGGCCCAGCGTGAAGCCGAAGACACCACCCGTCGCCTGGCCCGTGAAGAAGGCATCTTCTGCGGCGTGTCCTCCGGCGGTGCGGTGGCGGGGATGTTGCGTTTGTCTGCAGAACTGGAAAACGCGGTGATCGTCGCGATCATCTGTGACCGAGGCGACCGCTACCTGTCGACCGGCATTTTCGACGCGCCCAACTGATGGCCAAGCAAGAGCGAGGCCTGCGCTTCCAGCCCACGGGTGGCAGCCGGGCGCCCCAAGTACCGGTCGGCAAAAAGCAGCGCCTGACCATTGAGCGCCTGGCCAATGATGGCCGGGGGATCGTGTTTTTCGAAGGCCGCACCTGGTTTGTGGTGGGTGCCCTGGCCGGCGAGGAAGTCGAGGCGCGGGTGCTGGGCGCCCATGGCAAAGTGGTCGAGGCCCGCACCGAGCGGGTGTTCAAGGCCAGTGAACTGCGGCGCCCGGCGCCGTGCGTCCATGCCGGTCGTTGCGGCGGTTGCAGCCTGCAACATTTGCCCCATGGCGAACAGCTTGCCCTGAAACAGCGCATGCTCGCCGAGCAATTGTCCCGTGTCGCCGGGGTCGAGCCCCAGGAGTGGGCCGCGCCGTTGAGCGGGCCCGAGTTCGGCTATCGCCGCCGCGCCCGTGTCGCGGTGCGCTGGGACGCCAAGGCCAAGCGCCTGGACGTGGGTTTTCGCGCCGTGGCCAGCCAGGACATCGTGGCCATCGACGATTGCCCGGTGCTGGTACAGGCCTTGCAACCGATCATGCAGCGTCTGCCCAATATGTTGCGGCGCCTGAGCAAACCTCAGGCCCTGGGGCATGTCGAGTTGTTCAGCGGCTCGTCGATTGCCGTGTTGCTGCGGCATATGGCGCCGCTGTCCGACGCTGACCTGCTGGTGCTGCAGGAATTTTGCGCGTTCCATGATGCCCAGTTGTGGCTGCATGGAGAGGGCGAGCCGCAGCCGTTCGCGGCCGGGCAGGCCCTGGGCTATCGTCTGGAACAGTGGGACCTGGAGCTGGCGTACCGGCCGGGGGATTTTGTCCAGGTCAACGCCGGGGTCAATGAAGCGATGGTGGCCCAGGCGCTGGACTGGCTGGCACCGCGCTCCGACGAACGGGTACTGGACCTGTTTTGTGGCCTGGGCAACTTTGCCTTGCCCCTGGCCCGCCAGGTGCGTGAAGTGGTGGCGGTAGAGGGCGTGCAGGCCATGGTGGACCGCGCGGCCCTCAACGCAGGCAGCAATAATTTGCATAATGTGCAGTTTTTTCAGGCCGATTTGTCCCAGCCTTTGAGTGACGCGCAATGGGCCAAAGCAGGCTTTTGTGCGGTACTCTTGGACCCACCCCGCGATGGTGCCCTGGAGGTTGTGCGCAAGCTCGCCACTCTGGGGGCTGATCGCCTGGTGTATGTGTCCTGCAATCCAGCCACGCTGGCGCGGGACACTGTCGAGTTGGTCAAGCAAGGCTACCGGCTAAAACGTGCCGGGATCCTCGATATGTTTCCGCAAACCGCGCATGTCGAGGCGATGGCGTTATTTGAAGCGAGCTAGGATGCTCGCTTAGTCCGACTGGCCTGCGTTCTCCTGGGCCTGTGACCTGCCAGGGAGTTCGCGTTACAAGGGTCAGCGATTTTGACGCGCTACAGGCGCGTCGTAGGGAAGGTAAGCAAGATGGTACAGGTGAGAGCACACCAGCCGATCAACACCGACGGCAGTATCAATCTCGAGGCATGGCTGGATCATGCCGTCAGTGTCGATCCGGCACTGGACCGTGAAGCCTTGAAAACCGCCTGCGAGTTCGCTCGCGAGGCCGAACAGCAAGACAATGCGGCCAAGAATCTGTGGGCCGAAGGAACCTCCAGTTTCCGTACCGGGCTTGAAATCGCCGAGATCCTCGCCGACCTCAAGCTGGATCAGGACTCGCTGATCGCTGCGGTGCTCTATCGCGGCGTACGCGAGGGGCATATTGCGTTGCCCTTGGTCAGCCAGCGTTTCGGCGCGGTGGTGGCCAAGCTGATCGACGGCGTGCTGCGCATGGCTGCGATCAGCGCCAGCCTCAGCCCGCGCCAGTCGATGGTGCTGGGCACCCAGGGCCAGGTGGAAAACCTGCGCAAGATGCTGGTGGCGATGGTCGACGACGTACGCGTGGCGCTGATCAAGCTGGCCGAACGTACCTGCGCGATCCGTGCGGTGAAAACCGCCGATGACGAAAAGCGCAACCGTGTCGCCCGCGAGGTCTTCGATATCTACGCGCCCCTGGCCCACCGCCTGGGGATCGGCCATATCAAGTGGGAGCTGGAGGACCTGTCCTTCCGCTACCTCGAACCCGATCAATACAAACAGATCGCCACCCTGCTGCATGAGCGGCGGCTGGACCGTGAGCGCTTTATCAGCGATGTGATGGGCCAGTTGCGCTCGGAGTTGCAGGCGACCGGCGTCGAAGCCGATATCAGCGGGCGCGCCAAACACATCTATTCGATCTGGCGCAAAATGCAGCGCAAGGGCCTGGCCTTCAGCCAGATCTACGACGTGCGCGCCGTACGCGTGCTGGTGCCGGAGATGCGCGATTGCTACACCGCGCTGGGCATCGTCCACACCCTGTGGCGGCATATTCCCAAGGAATTCGACGACTACATCGCCAACCCCAAGGAAAACGGCTACCGCTCGCTGCACACGGCGGTGATCGGCCCCGAGGGCAAGGTGTTGGAAGTGCAGATCCGCACCCACGCCATGCACGAAGAAGCCGAGCTGGGGGTTTGCGCGCACTGGCGCTACAAGGGTACCGACGTCAAGGCGGGCTCCAACCAGTACGAAGAGAAAATCTCCTGGCTACGCCAAGTGCTGGAGTGGCACGAAGAACTCGGCGATATCGGCGGCCTGGCCGAACAGTTGCGGGTGGATATCGAGCCAGACCGGGTCTATATCTTCACCCCCGACGGCCACGCCATCGACCTGCCCAAGGGCGCGACACCGCTGGACTTCGCCTACCGGGTGCACACCGAGATCGGCCACAACTGCCGTGGCGCCAAGATCAACGGGCGTATCGTGCCGCTCAACTACAGCCTGCAGACTGGTGAACAGGTCGAGATCATCACCAGCAAGCACGGCACCCCGAGCCGCGACTGGCTGAACCCGAACCTGGGCTACATCACCACGTCGCGGGCGCGGGCGAAGATTGTCCACTGGTTCAAGCTGCAGGCGCGGGACCAGAACGTCGCCGCCGGCAAGACCCTGCTCGAGCGCGAGCTGGGGCGCCTGGGCCTGCCCCAGGTGGATTTCGACAAGTTGGCCGAAAAAGCCAACATGAAGATTGCCGAAGACATGTTCGCCGCCCTCGGCGCCGGCGACCTGCGCCTGGCGCAACTGGTCAACCTGGCCCAGCAGTTGGTGGAGCCGGAGCGCGGCAGCGAACAACTGGAGCTGATTCCCCGCAAGGCCACCGGCTACAAGCCGGGCAAGCGCGGCGATATCCAGATCCAGGGCGTGGGCAACCTGATGACCCAAATGGCCGGCTGCTGCCAGCCGTTGCCGGGCGACGCGATCGTCGGCTACATCACCCAGGGCCGTGGGGTGAGCATTCACCGCCAGGATTGTGCCTCGGTGTTGCAACTGGGCGGGCGCGAGCCGGAGCGGATCATCCAGGTCAGCTGGGGCCCGGTGCCGGTGCTCACCTACCCGGTGGACATCATCATCCGCGCCTACGACCGTTCGGGGTTGCTGCGTGACGTCTCGCAAGTGCTGCTCAACGAGCGGATCAACGTACTGGCGGTCAACACCCGCTCGAACAAGGAGGACAACACCGCGTTGATGTCCCTGACCATCGAGATTCCGGGTCTGGACGCGTTGGGGCGGCTGCTGGGGCGTATCTCCCAACTGCCGAACATCATCGAGACCCGGCGTAACCGCACGCCATGAATCACTGGATGAGTGCGGTTTAAAATGTGGGAGCGGGCTTGTGTGGGAGCTGGCTTGCCTGCGATACAGGCGCCTCGGTCTACCCGATACCGAGGTGCCTGCATCGCGGGCAAGCCCGGCGCCCACATTTGCTCGGTGGTTTTCCCACCTGATCGGATAGAGAACGATGTATTCACTTGAAGACCTGCTACACCTGATGAACCGTCTGCGCGACCCGCAATACGGTTGCCCGTGGGACATCAGGCAAACCTACGCCAGTATCGTGCCTCACACCCTGGAAGAAGCCTACGAAGTCGCCGACGCCATCGAGCGTGGGGATTTTGATCATCTGCAAGGCGAGCTGGGCGACCTGTTGTTCCAGGTGGTCTATTACAGCCAACTGGCCCGGGAAGAAGGGCGCTTCGAGTTCGCCGGCGTGGTCGACAGCATCACCCGCAAGCTGATTCGCCGGCATCCCCATGTGTTCCCCACCGGCGACCTGTATGCGCCGCTGGATATCCCTCAGTTAAGCGAAGAGCAGGTCAAGGCGCGCTGGGAGCAAATCAAGGCCGAGGAGCGCGCCGAAAAATCCGACGCTCCACAGCAACTGTCCCTGCTTGATGATGTACCCAACGCCTTGCCGTCCCTGTCCCGCGCCGCCAAATTGCAAAAGCGCGCGAGCCAGGTCGGCTTCGACTGGCCAGCGGCGCTGCCGGTGGTGGATAACGTGCGTGAAGAGCTCGATGAAGTGCTCGAAGCCATGGCCGACAATGACCCGGCAGCGATTGCCGATGAAGTCGGTGACCTGCTGTTTGCAGCGGTCAACCTGGCCCGGCACCTCAAGGTGGACCCGGAAACCGCCCTGCGCGGTGCCAATGCCAAATTCGAAAGGCGATTCCGATTTATCGAACAGGCATTGCGCGACACCCACCGTCCCATGGAAGATTGCACCCTCGAAGAGTTGGACGCCCTCTGGGGCGAAGCCAAACGCCAGGAAAAGAATGTGTCCAACTGCGGTTGAGCAGTTGCCTAAGTGAGTAAGCACCATGAGCATTTCCCTTCGCGACCAGTTGCTCAAAGCAGGCCTGGTCAATCAGAAGCAGGCCAAGCAGGTCGGCAAAGACAAGCAGAAGCAGCAGCGCCTGGTTCACAAAGGCCAGGCCCAGGCCGATGACACCCAGCAGCGCCTGGCCCTGGAAGCGCAGGCCGAGAAGGTCAAGCGCGACCAGGAGCTCAACCGCCAGCAGCAGGAAAAGGTCGAGGCCAAGGCCCGTGCCGCGCAGGTCAAGCAATTGATCGAGACCTCGCGCCTGCCCAAGTTGACCACCGAGGACTACTACAACTTCGTGGACGACAAGAAGGTCAAGCGCCTGTCGGTCAACACCTTGATGCGCAACAAGCTGAGCAATGGCTCGTTGGCGATTGTCCATCACGGTGGCGGTTACGAAGTGATTCCACGGGAGGCCGCGCTGAAAATCCAGGAGCGCGCACCTGAGCGTATCGTCCAGATGAACATCCTCACCGAGACCCAGGTGCCGGATGAGGATGATCCGTACGCCGCCTATCAGATCCCTGACGACCTGATGTGGTAAGGCGTTAAAAACAACAAACCCCGCTCAAAAGGCGGGGTTTGTGTTTATAGGCACTGCGGCTGCGTGGGCCGGGTGGCTAGGGGATTTCAGCGCTTCAGGCGCTTGATGCCTGGCGTCTCATTTCGAGGGTTTCGAGCTCGTTTTTATAGTTATGGGCGTCGCACTCGTTGTGAAACATACCGACCAGCAGGTCTTGTTGATGCACATCCCAGATATGAATCCCGTGGGCCAGGGCCTCGTGGGACATATGGGCATCGTCGCGTTCCGTTACTTTTACTGTCATCTGCTTGCTCCAGTCTCTGGTTGATCTGCGGCAAGGCGTCGCAGGCCTTTGTTATATATTTTGTTAGCTTGCTAAGTAAACTGACTTTGCACGCAACAATTCATTGCAGCAAACGCAACAATGCTCCAGGCCACGTAAACCGCGACATTGCGTCGCAGGGCCTGGGGTTTTATGACAAAAGCTTCATGTTCGAGTCAGGCTTTGTCCGGGTGCCAGGCCTTCCACCGCTATCCCAGGCGAGCCAGCTCCCACCTTGGAATGCACCACCTGTGGGAGCTGGCTTGCCTGCGATAACGCCAGTCGCCTCACTCCAAACGCCAGGCGAAAAAAAGCCCCGCATTTAGCGAGGCTCTTTTAAACACTCAACGATCAGCTGCCTTTCACAGCCTTGCCGTTGACCGTGCCGTCCAACAGCATGATGTTGTATTCCTTGCCGTCGGTTTCGACTTGTTGCAGGCGAACCAGCAGGTAATCCCAATCCTTGGCAAACCACATCACAGTAATGCGCTTGCTTTGCGTCGGGTCGCGCACGCGCTCAACCTTGATGGCGTCGATCTTGCCGGCCTTGGTCTCGACTTTCTCGGCACCCAGCACGCGGAAGTCATAGGTGTCGACCTCGCCGTCATCCACCACCTGGTAGCTCATGGTTTTCTTGCCGGCGGCCACGTCATGCTGCAGGGCCAACTGGTAAGTGGATTTGTCGACCATGCCACGGTTCAGCGGGATCTTCACCGCATCACCGCGATCGGTGCCGGTGACCATCTTGGCGGTCCAATCGAAGTCCAGGTCGGCTTTCTTGGCTTTACCCAGCCCACCCCGTTCAAAGTGGTAGGACTGTGGCAGCAAAGTATCCTTGTCCAGGGTCAAGGTGCTGGTTTCGGTCAGGCTGGCGATCATCATCGAGGCCTTGAAGCTGAGCTTCCAGGTACCGTCGGCGTTTTTTTCCAGGCTGCGTTCCGCAGTGCCGCTCATGGGCAACTGCTTCCAGTCGGCGGTATAGCTGGCGGAGAAAGGCTGAAGGTCTGCCGCGTGCACGGCAGGCAGGGCAAACAGAGCAAAAGCGAAGAGCAGGGCGCGACGCATAAAATCTCCTAGGTACGAATCAAGTGGCCGCTGGCCGCAAGTAACTGGCCATCCAACAATGCACCCTGTTCACCGAGAACCAAGCGGCCTTCGGCAAACCAGCGAACCGCCAGCGGGTAAATCCTGTGTTCCTGGGTGTGAACCCGTTGCGCAAGGCTCTGCGCTGAGTCCGCAGACTCTACCGGAACTACTGCCTGTACGACCAGAGGCCCGCCATCGAGTTCCTCGGTGACAAAGTGCACGCTGCAGCCGTGCTCCGTATCGCCGGCCTCAAGGGCCCGTTGGTGAGTGTGTAACCCTTTGTATTTAGGCAGCAGGGAAGGGTGGATATTCAGCAGGCGCCCCTGGTAATGGCGCACGAAATCAGCGCTGAGAATGCGCATGAAACCGGCGAGGACCACGAGCTTGGGGTTGAAGGCGTCGATCAATTCGATCAAGGCTGCATCGAAGGCCTCGCGACCGTCGAACGCCTTGTGATCCAGGGCGCGGGTGTCGATACCCGCGTCCTGGGCGCGTTGCAGGCCGTAGGCGTCGCTGCGGTTGGAAATCACCGCAGCGATGCGCACCGGGCTGTCGCCGGCGCGCGTGCTGTCGATCAGGGCCTGCAAGTTACTGCCGGTGCCGGAGAGCAGCACCACGACATCACAGGTTGCTGGCATCAGTGAGCCTTGAGGTTCTTCAGTTCAACCTGGGCAGCACCTTCGGCAGCCGTGGCGATCTGACCGATCACCCATGGCTGCTCGCCGGCTTCACGCAGAACGTTCAGCGCGGTTTCCACGTGCTCTTGAGCCACGCAGATGACCATGCCCACGCCGCAGTTCAGCACGCGGTGCATTTCGGTCTCGTTGACGTTGCCTTTCTCTTGCAGCCAGTCGAAGACCGCCGGGCGCTGCCAGCTGGCCACGTCGACGATGGCCTGGGCGCCTTTTGGCAGTACGCGCGGGATGTTGTCCAGCAGGCCGCCACCGGTGATGTGGGCCATGGCCTTGACCGCGCCGGTGTCCTTGATCAGCTTGAGCAATGGCTTGACGTAGATGCGGGTCGGGGCCATCAGCAGGTCGGTCAGAGGCTTGCCGTCGAGCTGGGTGTTCTCGATGTCGGCGCCGGACACTTCGATGATCTTGCGGATCAACGAGTAGCCGTTGGAGTGCGGGCCGGACGATGGCAGGGCCAGCAGGGCGTCACCGGCCGCCACCTTGGAGCCGTCGATGATCTCGGCTTTTTCCACGACACCGACGCAGAAGCCGGCCAGGTCGTAGTCTTCGCCTTCGTACATGCCTGGCATTTCAGCGGTTTCGCCGCCGACCAGGGAGCAACCCGACAGTTCGCAGCCAGCGCCGATACCGGTGACCACTTGTGCAGCGGTCTCCACGTTGAGCTTGCCGGTGGCGTAGTAGTCGAGGAAGAACAACGGCTCGGCGCCGCATACCACCAGGTCGTTGACGCACATGGCCACCAGGTCGATGCCGATGGTGTCGTGCTTGTTCAGGTTCAGGGCCAGGCGCAGCTTGGTGCCCACGCCGTCGGTGCCGGAGACCAGCACTGGCTGCTTGTAGCCGGCCGGGATCTCGCAGAGGGCGCCGAAACCGCCCAGGCCGCCCATGACTTCGGGGCGCGCAGTGCGCTTGGCGACGCTCTTGATGCGTTCGACCAATGCTTCACCGGCGTCGATGTCTACACCGGCGTCCTTGTAGCTCAGGGAGGGTTGCTTGCTCATGATCCAGGCCTTTAGGGGGGATTCAGGGGTAACGACCGATGCGGTGGGCACAGAAGCTGAACACTTCAGGACGCCCAGCCGTTGACGGTCTGCGAAGGCGCGCGATTTTATCAGGCTTGAGGGGCAGCGGCCATCCTCGGGCCGACGGGCAGGGGCATATGGTGCTAAAAAAACCTTAATAGGCGCCGCGATCGTCTGTATTAAGGTATAGCCTTTAACCCGCTATCGTTATGACAGTACGAAAACTTACCGGGGCCTTGTGAATGTTTTGCCGGTCGCTGTGGTCACAGCCTTGCTTAACCTTCTTCACGCGGCCTGTTCCAGCCGCTTTTTTGTCGTTCGGGAATCTTTTTTCATGGGTCTGAGTAGATACTTTTTTGTTGGCTGTTTGTCGTTGGTCAGCCTGGCCAGTCATGCCGAAACCGTTAATGGTCTTTATCAAGTGCTGGAGCCGGTCAGCAGCCAGGCGCCGGAGGAGCGCGAACAAGCTACCCAGCGCGCCCTGCAGACCCTGGTAGTCCGCCTCACCGGCGACGCCAAGGCCGCCCAGGGCCCTGGCCTGGCGGCGATCCGCAAGGATCCGCAACAGATCATCAGCCAGTACGGTTACGACGCCGGTCCGCCGGAAAGCCTGCAAGTGGATTTCGATCCGGTCAGCACCGACCGCGCCCTGCGCGATGCCGGCCTGGCGTTGTGGGGCAACAATCGGCCGTCGATCCTTGGCTGGTGGCTGAGCGATTCCACTGAAGGCAGCAGCCTGGTCGGTGATGGCCAGTCGGCTGCCGAGCCGCTGCGCCGTGCGGCGCAGCATCGCGGCCTGCCTTTGCGCCTGCCGCTGGGCGATCTCGATGAGCAGATCGTCGCCACCGCACCCACTCTTGAAAGTGCCGATCCGGCCCCTCTGCGTGCGGCCTCCGAGCGTTATGGCGCCGACGCCTTGCTGGCGGTGCATGCCCGTGAAGATGCGGGCCAATGGCAAGCCAAGTGGCGCCTGTGGCTGGGTGACAAAGCCGAGCAGGGCACGGTGCAGGGCGCCGACCCCGCGGCGTTGGCCGATGCCGTGCTGCTGGCAGTCAGCGAGCGTCTGGCGCCCCGTTTTGCGGTAAAGGCCGGGGTGTCTAGCGAGCAGTTGCTGCAAGTGCAGGGCATGACCCTGGAGCGCTACGCCGCCCTCGGTCATCTGCTGGAGCCGTTTGGTGCGCAGTTGCAGCGGGTGGAGGGTGACCGGATCGTCTATCGGGTCAACGGCAGCAGCGAGCAGTTGCGCAGCCAATTGAGCCTGGCCAAGTTGCAGGAAGTGCCGGCTGGTGAGGCGCTCGCGCCACAACCTGTGCCGTCGCCCGTGACCGAAGGCGCGCAGCCGGTGCCGGTGCCGCAAGCCGAGCCTGAGCCGCAACTGCGTTTCCGTTGGTAAATGTTCTTCCTTATATAGAAGCAAATAACAGATGGAGTGGTTTATGGCGGATACGCGTCGTTGGGTGTGGCTTGGCGGGATTGTCCTGCTGTGCGTCTTTGTATTCTTGCTGCATTCGATCCTGACGCCGTTCCTGGTCGCCTTGCTGCTGGCCTATCTGTTCGATCCTGTGGTGGATCGCCTGGAAAAGGCCGGGCTGTCGCGCACCTGGGGCGTGGTGGCGGTGTTTGCGCTGTTTACCCTGATCGTCATGGCGCTGTTGCTGGTGCTGGTGCCGATGCTGGCCAAGCAACTGTTGCGCCTGTACGAACTGGCGCCGCAAATGCTCGATTGGCTGCAGCACACGGCCATGCCCTGGGTGCAGTCCAAACTCGGCCTGGCCGATGGCTTCTGGAAGTTCGACAAGGTCAAGGCCGCGATCAGCGAGCATATGGGCCAGACCACCGATATCGTCGGGGTGATCCTCAGTCAGGCCACGGCCTCCAGCCTGGCGTTGATCGGCTGGCTGACCAACCTGGTTTTGATCCCGGTGGTGGCGTTCTACCTGCTGCGTGACTGGGACATCATGATGGCCAAGATCCGCAGCCTGCTGCCCCGTGATCGCGAGGAGCGCATCGTGTCCCTGGCCGGGGAGTGCCATGAGGTGCTGGGCGCCTTTGTCCGTGGGCAGTTGCTGGTGATGGTGGCGCTGGGGATTATCTACGCTGGCGGGCTAATGGCGATCGGCCTGGAACTGGGCCTGTTGATCGGCATGATTGCCGGCCTGGCGGCGATTGTGCCGTACATGGGCTTTGTCATCGGGATTGGTGCGGCGCTGGTGGCTGGCCTGTTCCAGTTTGGCGGTGACTTGTACCCGATGCTGGGGATTGTCGCGGTGTTCATGGCCGGCCAGGCCCTGGAAGGCATGGTGCTGACGCCGTTGCTGGTGGGCGATCGCATCGGCCTGCACCCGGTGGCGGTGATCTTTGCGATCCTGGCGGGCGGCGAGCTGTTCGGCTTTACCGGCATCCTCCTGGCGCTGCCGGTAGCGGCGGTGATCATGGTGCTGGTGCGCCATGTGCACGATGTGTACAAGGATTCGGGCGCCTATACGGGCGCCGATGACCCTCAGTTGTAAGACTGATCACAAACCCGGCTCAAGGCCGGGTTTGTTGTCTGTGGGGCTTGGCATTTAGCCATCGCGCCAAACAATCTCCAAAAAATCCAATGAGTTAACGCAAACCTTTGATTTTGCTTGTGGTCTGTTGCATTGTGCGCCCGGCGTCACGGGTATAAACTTTGCAAACTTTTCACAGAGGCCACTAACGGTTCGATTGGGACCGTTCAGTCAGCATGAAACCGATTCAGCTGCCCCTAGGTGTGCGTCTGCGTGACGACGCTACCTTCATCAATTACTACCCAGGCGCCAATGCCGCTGCACTCGGCTATGTCGAGCGGCTCTGCGAAGCCGACGCCGGGTGGACGGAAAGCCTGATCTACCTCTGGGGCAAGGACGGCGTGGGGCGTACCCACCTGTTGCAGGCCGCCTGCCTGCGCTTTGAGCAGATGGGGGAGCCAGCGGTGTATTTGCCGTTGGCCGAACTGCTGGACCGTGGCATCGGCATCCTCGATAACCTCGAGCAATACGAACTGGTGTGCCTGGATGACCTGCAAGCCGTTGCCGGCCGGGCGGACTGGGAAGAAGCGCTGTTCCATCTGTTCAACCGCCTGCGCGACAGCGGCCGGCGCCTGTTGATTGCCGCCTCTACCTCGCCACGGGAATTGCCGGTCAAGCTGGCAGACCTCAAGTCGCGGCTGACCCTGGCGCTGATCTTCCAGATGCGCCCACTGTCCGACGAAGACAAGCTGCGTGCCCTGCAACTGCGCGCTTCGCGTCGTGGCCTGCACCTGACCGATGAAGTCGGGCATTTCATCCTCACCCGTGGCACCCGCAGCATGAGCGCGCTGTTCGACTTGCTCGAACAACTCGACCAGGCCTCGTTGCAGGCCCAGCGCAAGCTCACCATTCCCTTCCTCAAAGAAACCCTCGGCTGGTAGCCAGCCCTTTAAAACCGGGGCCCCTGGCAAATTACAGGCGTCAGAAAACCTGCGTTTGGGCCGCTCTGGCCACGCAAAAGGGTCTAAATGGGGTTCAAGGGCTTAGATGACATGGGTCAAACAAGAAGTCACATAGATCACGATTGAATTTGCAAATCGATGTCATAGAAGGCATAGTCTCGGCTTCTTTACATATCAGCCACGGTCGTGCCCATGCTAAATCGCTTCGCACCCCTCGTGCCTCTCGCACTCGTTACCCTGTTGTTTGGTTGCGCCACCCACCCCCAGCAGGTGGTCGAGCAGCAAAAGCCACAACAACAGCATCAAGCCAAATTCGTCGCAGCACAGTCTTCTTCTGTTTATGAAGAAGAGGTGGCGACCGAAAAAGAACTGGCCCAGTTCGCCGACAGCAAGCCTTATCAACTGCCACTGCTGGCCGACAGTATCCTCGAACGCGGCATGTCCCTGATCGGTACCCGTTACCGTTTCGGTGGTACCTCTGAAGCCGGTTTCGACTGCAGTGGCTTTATCGGCTACCTGTTTCGTGAAGAAGCCGGCATGAACCTGCCGCGCTCCACCCGCGAAATGATCAACGTGGATGCACCGTTGGTCGCACGAAACAACCTCAAGCCCGGCGATCTGCTTTTCTTCAGTACCAACGGCCGTGGTCGCGTCAGTCACGCCGGTATCTACCTGGGCGATGACCAGTTCATCCACTCCAGCAGCCGCCGTAGCGGTGGGGTGCGGGTCGATAAGCTGGGTGACAGCTACTGGAGCAAAACCTTCATCGAAGCCAAGCGCGCGTTGGCGATGGCCCCGACTACCGTTACCGCTCGCAAGTAAAGTTAAAGTGATACTTGAAGTTTGACGCGCAAGCGCTAGAATCCTGAGATATTGTTGCGAACCTGACCGCGCAAGCTTGCTTGCGCGGTCTAGTTTTCAGCGTTCGGCAGCGAAAGCCGCATCCAGATCAGGATTGTTCTGCCCATGTCGACCTCGGCCCGCCTAATTCTTGTTGTTTGCGCCGCACTGCTCAGTGCCTGCGCCAGCCGTCCTCCACCTGCGCCTGTGGCCGTCAAGCCCAAGCCGGTATTCAACTATTCCACCCAGAACTTTTCGCCAGTGGCCGAAGATGTGCTGTTTCGCGCCCTGGGCCTGGTGGGCACGCCTTACCGCTGGGGCGGCAACACCCCGGATTCGGGGTTTGATTGCAGTGGTTTGATTGGTTTTGTCTACCGCGACGCCGCGGGCATCTCGCTGCCGCGCACCACTCGCGAGCTGATTGTGATGCGGGCCCAGGACGTGCGCGAAGATGCGCTGCAGACCGGCGACCTGCTGTTCTTCGCCACGGGCGGCGGCTCGCAGGTCAGCCATGCCGGCATCTACGTGGGTGAAGGGCGTTTCGTGCATGCGCCGCAAACCGGCGGTACGGTGAAGCTTGATACCTTATCCAAGGCCTACTGGCAGAATGCCTATTTGAGCGCCAAGCGCGTGTTGCCGGCGGGGCAATTGGCGCGTAATCCCTAAGCCAAATATAAAACCCAATGTGGGAGCGGGCTTGCCCGCTCCCACAGTTGTTTTGGGGTGCTCGCAAATCATTTATTTGGCTGAAGACACCCGCCACACCTTATTCCCCACATCGTCCGCCACCAGCAACCCGCCTTGCTGGTCGATCACCACGCCCACCGGCCGGCCCATGGCTTTCTCATCACTGTTGAGAAAGCCGGTCAGCACATCCACCGGCGCGCCGTTGGGCTTGCCCCCCGCAAATGGCACAAAGATCACCTTGTACCCGCTGTGCGGCTTGCGATTCCACGAACCGTGCTGGCCGATAAAAGCGCCTTGGGCAAATTGCGCCGGTAGGGTGTTGCCTTCGGCAAAGGTCAGGCCCAGCGACGCGGTGTGGGGGCCGACGGCATAGTCCGGCGCAATGGCCTTGGCCACCAGGTCCGGGTCCTGCGGCGTGACCCGTACATCCACATGCTGGCCGTAATAGCTGAACGGCCAGCCATAAAAGCCGCCATCCTTGACCGAGGTGATGTAGTCCGGCACCAGGTCGCTGCCGATTTCATCGCGCTCGTTGACTGCCGTCCACAGCTTGCCGCTTTGCGGCTCCCAGGCCATGCCATTGGGGTTGCGCAGCCCGGAGGCAAAAATCCGCTGCTTGCCGCTGGCCCGGTCGACTTCCCAGATCGCCGCACGCCCCTGTTCGGCTTCCAGGCCGTTTTCACCGACGTTGCTGTTGGAGCCTACGCTCACATACAACGTGTTGCCGTCCTTGCTGGCCACCACGTTTTTCGTCCAGTGGTGGTTGAGCGGACCGCCCGGCAGGTCGATGACCTTGGTGCCCTGGGCCTTGATCGCGGTTTCTCCCGGTTGATAGGGGAAGCGCAGCAGCTTGTCCGAGTCGGCCACATACAGGTCGTTGCCCACCAGGGTCATGCCAAACGGCGAGTTGAGGTTTTCCAGGAACACCGTGCGGGTTTCCGCCACGCCATCATGGTTGGCATCGCGTAGCAGGGTGATACGGTTCGGGCTGGGTACGCCGGCACCGGCACGGCCCATGACCTTTTCCATGACCCAGCCGCGAATGCCCTTGGAGTCATCCGGCTTGGGCGGCGCATTGGTCTCGGCCACCAGCACGTCGCCATTGGGCAATACATACAGCCAGCGCGGGTGATCCAGGCCTTCGGCGAAGGCGCCAACCTGGGTGCCGGCGGCGGCCTTGGGCTTGGCCCCGGCGGGCCAGCCAATCGCCGGGGCGATGTTGACGGTGGGGATCAGGGTTTTATTCGGTTCCGGCAGCTTGGGCGACGGCCCGGTGCCATCGGATACCTGCAAGGTTGAGCTTTCGCCACAGGCGGCGAGTGCGCCTGCGGCCATGATCAATAGGGCGAGTCGGGTCTTGTGCATGTTTTTCTCCTCAATGCCTGTAGTCATAGAGGTATGGCGCGCGGCGATGGTTCAAGTACGTGGCCGGCTTTAATTGACGCTGTACCCCCAACCCACTAACCTTCGCCGCTTGTTTCAGGTGCTCTGTGGCGTACGCGCCGACCGAGTGAAACAGGGAAGCCGGTGAGTGCGCGCACTTTTCTACAGTGTGGCCACGATCCCGGCGCTGCCCCCGCAACGGTAAATGAGTCAAGACGCTGCTTTTGCCACTGTATCGCCTGCGATATGGGAAGGCGCATCGTCGGCTTGCCCTGGTCAATCGGGCGCCACTCATGAGCCCGGAGACCGGCCTGATTCATCCAACAGCATCACGGTGGGCGATGCTTGGCTTCATTTAAGTTGTCTTTTCCTGCCCGCCGTTTTTGTCCAGCCCCAACGGAGAGCTGCCATGACTGATACCCCTGATCGTGACGAACGCCACCTGGCGCGCATGCTGCGCAAAAAAGCGGTGATTGACGAGCGCATTGCCAATTCACCGAATGAATGCGGTTTGCTGCTGGTGTTGACCGGCAACGGCAAAGGCAAGAGCAGTTCGGCGTTTGGCATGCTGGCCCGGGCCATGGGGCACGGTATGCAATGCGGTGTGGTGCAGTTCATCAAGGGCCGTAACAGCACCGGTGAAGAACTGTTCTTCCGCCGCTTCCCCGAGCAGGTGCGCTTCCATGTGATGGGCGAGGGCTTTACCTGGGAGACCCAGGACCGCCAGCGCGATATCGCCGCCGCCGAAGCGGCCTGGAAGGTCTCCCGGGAAATGTTGCAGGATCCGTCCATCGGCCTGGTGGTGCTGGATGAGCTGAACATCGCGCTCAAGCACGGCTATCTGGACCTGGACCAAGTGTTGAGCGACCTGCAAGCCCGGCCACCGATGCAGCACGTGCTGGTCACTGGCCGCGGGGCCAAACCGGAACTGATTGAAATGGCCGATACCGTCACCGAAATGGGCATGCTCAAGCACGCGTTCCAGGCCGGTATCAAGGCACAGAAAGGCATCGAACTTTGAACCAGCCGCGCCATTGCCCAGCGGTGCTGATCGCCGCGCCGGCGTCAGGCCAGGGCAAGACCACTGTTACCGCCGCGCTGGCCCGTTTGCATCGCAACCTGGGGCGCAAGGTCCGGGTGTTCAAGTGCGGCCCGGACTTTCTCGACCCGATGATCCATGAGCGCGCCAGTGGTGCGCCGGTCTATCAATTGGACATGTGGATGGTCGGCGAGCAGGAAAGCCGTCGCCTGTTGTGGGAAGCCGCGGGGGAGGCGGACCTGATCCTGATCGAGGGCGTGATGGGCCTGTTCGACGGCACACCGTCCAGCGCCGACCTGGCGCGCCACTTTGGCGTGCCGGTGCTGGCAGTGATCGACGGCACCGCCATGGCCCAAACCTTTGGCGCCCTGGCGCTGGGGTTGGCGCGTTACCAGGCGGACCTGCCGTTCGCCGGGGTCCTGGCCAACCGCGTCGGCACCGTGCGCCATGCGCAGTTGCTGGAAGGCAGCCTGACCGAAGGCCTGCGCTGGTACGGCGCGCTGTCCCGGGAAACCGGGATCGAGCTGCCCAGCCGCCACCTGGGCCTGGTGCAGGCCAGCGAGTTGAATGACCTCGATCTGCGCCTGGATGCCGCCGCCGCCGCCCTGGCCAGCAGTTGCGAGGTAGCGCTGCCACCGCCGGTGGAATTCGCTGCGCCGGAGGTGATCGAGGCCCAGCCGTTGCTGGCCGGGGTGCGGATTGCCGTGGCCCGTGACGAAGCCTTTGCCTTCACCTATGGCGCCAGCCTCGACTTACTGCGGGCGATGGGCGCGCAGTTGCACTTCTTCTCGCCGATCCATGACCGCGTGCTGCCCGACGCCGACAGCCTCTATCTGCCCGGTGGCTACCCGGAGTTGCATCATCAGGCGCTGTCGCAAAACACCGCGATGCTGCAGGCGATCCGCTCCCACCACAGCGCCGGCAAACCATTGCTGGCCGAATGCGGCGGCATGCTCTACCTGCTCGACTCCCTGACCGATGTCGAGGGCACGCGTGCCGAACTGCTGGGGCTGCTGCAAGGCGATGCGGTCATGCAGAAACGCCTGGCGGCCCTGGCCCTGCAAACGGTCGAATTGCCGGAAGGCGAATTGCGCGGCCACACCTACCATCATTCCCTGACCAGCACGCCGTGGCAGCCGATTGCCCGTGGCCTGAGCCCCAATGGCGGGCGCGGCGCCGAGGCGGTGTATCGCCAGGGGCGGATGACGGCCTCCTATGTGCACTTTTATTTCCCGTCGAACCCGGTTGCAGTGGCCGCGCTGTTTGCGCCGGATCGGGACGCCGCCAACGCAGGCGATTGCATTGCAACGGTAGGCGCGGGCTTGCCCGCGATAGGGTCATGACCGACAACGCCTTCCCCCAGGCCGAGCGCGACGCCATTTATCGCGCCATTGCCGAACGCCGCGACATGCGCCACTTCAGTGGCGGCACCGTCGCCCCCGAGTTGTTGCACCGCCTGCTGCACGCCGCGCACCAGGCCCCCAGCGTCGGCCTGATGCAGCCCTGGCGCTTTATCCGCATCAGCGACCGCAACCTGCGTGGGCAGATCCAGCAGTTGGTGGAAGCCGAACGCATCCGCACCGCGCAAGCCCTGGGCGAGCGCTCGGACGACTTTATGAGGCTCAAGGTCGAAGGCATCCACGACTGCGCCGAGGTGCTGGTGGCGGCGTTGATGGATGACCGTGAGCGGCATATTTTCGGGCGTCGGACCTTGCCGGAAATGGACCTGGCCTCGCTGTCCTGTGCAATCCAGAATCTATGGCTGGCGTCCCGCGCCGAAGGCCTGGGCATGGGCTGGGTGTCACTGTTCGAACCCCGGGACCTGGCCGATCTGCTAGGCCTGCCACCCGGTGCCAAGCCCCTGGCCGTGCTGTGCCTGGGCCCGGTGACGGAGTTCTATCCGGCACCGATGTTGCAACTCGAAGGCTGGACCGAACCGCGTCCGCTGAGTGACATGCTGTATGAGAATTATTGGGGAGTGAGTCAATGAGTGTGGCCTTGCTGAGTGTCGCTGCAGTGGCGCTGGATGCGCTGCTGGGCGAGCCCAGGCGCTGGCATCCGCTGGTGGCGTTCGGCAATTTTGCCGGGCGCATCGAGCAACGTTTCAACTCCGCGGGGCGTGGCTGGCGCAGCCATGGCGTGAGCGCGTGGTTTATCACGGTGATACCGCTGACCTTGCTGGCCACGGCCTTGTCCTGGGCGCCTTACTTCGGCTGGGTGATCGAGATCCTCGCGTTGTACCTGGCCCTGGGCATGCGCAGCCTGGGCGAGCACGTGTTGCCGGTGGCCCAGGCCCTGCGCAGCGGCGACCTGGACGAAGCACGCACGCGCGTGAGTTACCTGGTCAGCCGCCAGACCAGTGAGCTGGACAGCACCGAAGTGGCCCGCGCAGCCACCGAGTCGGTGCTGGAAAACGGCAGCGACGCGGTGTTTGCCGCGCTGTTCTGGTTTGTCGTGGCCGGCGTGCCCGGCGTGGTGCTGTACCGCCTGAGCAATACCCTGGATGCCATGTGGGGCTATCGCAATGAACGTTTTGAACGTTTTGGCTGGGCGGCGGCGAAGATTGACGACCTGCTGAATTACATCCCTGCGCGGCTGGTCGCATTGACCTACGCCGTGCTCGGCAAGACGCGCCTGGCGCTTACATGCTGGCGCCGCCAGGGGCCGACCTGGGACAGCCCGAATGCCGGGCCGGTGATGGCTGCGGGCGCTGGCGCCCTGGGCGTCGAGTTGGGCGGGGCAGCGATTTATCACGGTGAGTTGCACCAGCGTCCGATCCTCGGCGAAGGGCCGCCGGCCGATGCCGATTCCATCGAGCGTGGCTGGCAGTTGGTGCAGCGCGGCGTGTGGCTGTGGGTGTTGATCCTGTGTGCGGGGGCGCATTTCTATGCTTGAACACGGTGGACGGCTGCGCAAGGCGGCGCTGCAGTACGGCATTGCCCAGGAAGACTGGCTGGACCTGTCCAGTGGCCTCGCGCCCTGGCCCTGGCCCATCCCGCCCATCCCGCTGCGGGCCTGGGCCCGCTTGCCAGAGACCGATGATGGCCTTGAACAAGCAGCCTGTGATTACTACGGCGCGGCCCAGGTATTGCCGGTACCGGGCTCCCAGGCGGCCATCCAGTTGCTGCCGCGCCTGCGCCGGGCGGGCAAGGTCGGCGTGTTGTCGCCGTGCTATGCCGAGCATGCCGAAGCCTGGCGCCGCGCCGGTTACATCGTGCGCGAGGTGCTGGAGCAGGAAGTCGACTTCTTCCTCGACAGCCTCGACGTGTTGGTGGTGGTCAATCCCAACAACCCCACCGGTCTGAGCCTCACGCCCCAGCGCCTGCTGGATTGGCATGCGCGCCTGGCCGAGCGCGGTGGCTGGCTGGTGGTGGATGAGGCCTTTATGGACAACACCCCGCACTTGAGCCTGGCGAGCCAGGCCAATCAAGTCGGGCTGATTGTGTTGCGCTCGTTCGGCAAGTTTTTCGGCCTGGCTGGGGTGCGTCTGGGTTTTGTGCTGGCCGAACGCAAACTGCTCAAGCTGCTGGCCGAACAGGTCGGGCCGTGGGCGGTGAGCGGGCCGGCCCGGGAGTTGGGCCAGGTCTGCCTGCGCGACAGCGCCGGCCATACCTACCAGCGCCAGCGCTGCGAAGACGCCAGCCAGCGCCTGTTCCGCCTGCTGGAGCAGTATGGCCTGCGCCCGCAAGGTGGCTGCGCGCTGTTCCAGTGGCTGATCAGCGATCACGCCGAGCAGTTGCATGAATTCATGGCCCAGCGCGGCATCCTGCTGCGCCTGTTTGTCCACGACAGCAGCCTGCGTTTTGGCCTGCCCGGGACTGATGCCGATTGGCTGCGCCTTGAACAGGCCCTGACTGCCTGGAAGCAAACCTCATGACCACCCTGATGGTGCAAGGCACCACCTCCGACGCGGGCAAAAGCACCCTGGTGACCGCACTGTGCCGTTGGGTCGTGCGCCAGGGCGTGCCGGTGGTGCCCTTCAAGCCGCAGAACATGGCGCTCAACAGCGCGGTGACAGCAGAAGGTGGCGAAATCGGCCGCGCCCAGGCTGTGCAGGCCCAGGCTGCCAACCTGGCGCCGCACACCGATATGAACCCGGTGCTGCTCAAGCCCAATAGCGACACCGGCTCCCAGGTCATCATCCATGGCCGCGCCGTGACCAGCATGAATGCCGTGGCCTATCACGACTACAAGGCCATCGCCATGCAGGCGGTGCTGGCCTCCCACGCGCGTTTGAGTGCGGCCTACCCGGTGGTGATGGTCGAAGGCGCAGGCTCGCCGGCCGAGATCAACCTGCGGGCCAATGACATTGCCAATATGGGCTTCGCCGAAGCGGTGGATTGCCCGGTGTTGCTGATTGCCGATATCAATCGCGGCGGGGTATTCGCCCATCTGGTGGGCACCCTGGAGCTGTTGTCGCCGTCGGAACAGGCGCGGGTCAAGGGCTTTATCATCAACCGCTTTCGCGGCGATATCGCCCTGCTGCAACCGGGCCTCGACTGGCTTGAGGCGCGCACCGGCAAGCCGGTGGTGGGGGTGCTGCCGTATGTGATGGACCTGCACCTGGAAGCCGAGGATGGCATCGACCAGCGCCAGATCGACAAGGCGGCGCAGGTGCTCAAGGTGGTGGTGCCTGTGCTGCCGCGCATCAGCAACCACACCGATTTTGACCCGCTGCGCCTGCATCCCCAGGTGGATTTGCAGTTTGTCGGCCCGGGCCAGGCAATCCCCGCCGCCGACCTGATCATCCTGCCCGGCTCGAAAAGCGTGCGCAGCGACCTGGCCTACCTGCGCGCCAATGGCTGGGACACCGCCATTGCCCGGCACCTGCGTTACGGCGGCAAGGTGCTGGGCATCTGCGGTGGCCTGCAGATGCTGGGCGAGCAGGTTCACGACCCACTGGGTCTGGAAGGGCCTGAGGGCTCCAGTGATGGCCTGGGCCTCCTGGCGTTCAGCACCACCCTGGAAGCCGAGAAACAATTGCGCAATGTGCACGGCCGCCTGGTGCTGGAAGAGGCGTCGGTCAGCGGGTATGAGATCCATGCGGGCGTGACCCGAGGTGCCGCCCTGGCGCAGCCAGCGGTACGCCTGGATGACGGCCGCAGCGACGGTGCCTGCAGCGATGACGGGCAAATCCTCGGCACGTATCTGCATGGCCTGTTCGAAACCCCGGCGGCCTGCAGCGCCGTGTTGCGCTGGGCCGGTTTGCAGGACGTGCAGGAAGTGGATTACCACGGCTTGCGCGAGCGCGATATCGAGCGCTTGGCGGACCTGGTGGAACAGCATCTGGATACCCGATTGCTGCGTCAGCTATGTGGGATTTGAGGGCTTGACCATGTTGCAACTGATCCTCGGCGGCGCCCGCTCTGGTAAAAGCCGCCTGGCGGAAAAACTCGCCAGCGACAGCGCCATGCCTGTCACCTATATCGCCACCAGCCAACCCCTGGACGGTGAGATGAATGCGCGCGTGGCCCTGCATCGCCAGCGCCGTCCCAGCCAGTGGGGGTTGATCGAGGAACCGCTGGAATTGGCGCGGGTTCTGCGTGAAAACGCGGCCCCTGGGCATTGCCTGCTGGTCGATTGCCTGACCCTGTGGCTCACCAACCTGTTGCTGCTGGACGACCCGCAGCGCCTGGGCGTCGAGCGTGAATCCCTGCTGGACTGCCTGGCGTCGCTGCCGGGCGAAATCATTTTTGTCAGCAACGAGACCGGTCTGGGTGTCGTGCCGCTGGGCGAATTGACTCGCCGCTATGTGGATGAAGCCGGATGGCTGCATCAAGCCTTGGCCGAGCGGTGTCAGCGTGTAGTGCTGACCGTTGCCGGCCTGCCCCTGACTTTGAAAGGTACTGCGTTATGAGCCCATCCTGGTGGCTGGACCCGTGCAAGGCGCTGGACGCTGCGGCTTATGAACAAGCCCTGGCCCGCCAGCAACAACTGACCAAGCCCGCCGGGTCCCTGGGGCAACTGGAAGCGTTGGCGGTGCAACTGGCCGGTTTGCAGGGCCGGGTCAAACCGACGGTCGAGCAGGTGTGGATCGCCATCTTTGCCGGCGATCACGGAGTGGTCGCGGAAGGGGTCTCGGCCTATCCCCAGGAAGTCACCGGGCAGATGCTGCATAACTTTGTCAGCGGTGGCGCGGCGATCAGTGTGCTGGCCCGCCAACTGGATGCACAGCTGGAAGTGGTGGATCTGGGCACCGTGAAGCCGTCGCTCGACCTGCCGGGCGTGCGCCACCTGAATATCGCCCCGGGCACGGCCAATTTTGTGCTGGGCGCGGCCATGACCGAGGCCCAGGGCCAGTTGGCCCTGGCGGCGGGGCGTGACAGCGTGCAGCGCGCGATCAACGCCGGTGCGCAGCTGTTTATTGGCGGTGAGATGGGCATCGGCAACACCACTGCCGCCAGTGCGCTGGCCTGTGCCTTGCTCGATTGCCAAGTCAGCGACCTGACCGGTCCCGGCACCGGCCTGAATGCCCAGGGCGTGAGCCATAAAGTGGCGGTGATCGAGCGGGCCCTGGCATTGCATGCCGGGCAGCGGGGCGACCCGTTGCAGACCTTGTTCAATCTCGGTGGCCTGGAGATCGCCGGGTTGGTGGGGGCCTATCTGGCCTGCGCCCAGGCGGGGGTGGTGGTGCTGGTCGACGGGTTTATCTGCAGCGTCGCGGCGCTGGTCGCCACGCGCCTCAACCCGTCGTGCCGGCCATGGCTGTTGTTCGGCCATCGGGGCGCCGAGCCGGGCCATCGCCATGTGTTGCATAGCCTTGAAGCCCAGCCACTGCTGGAACTGGGCCTGCGCCTGGGCGAGGGCAGCGGCGCGGCGCTGGCGGTGCCGCTGTTGCGTCTGGCCTGTGCGTTACACGGGCAGATGGCGACATTTGCAGAAGCGGCCGTGGCGGACCGCCCGGCATGACCTTGCACCTGGACCTGCTACGCCATGGTGAGACCGAACTGGGCGGCGGTTTGCGCGGCAGCCTGGATGATGCCCTGACCGCCAAGGGCTGGGCACAGATGCGCGAGGCGGTGCTGGCGCGCGGGCCGTGGGATCGTCTGGTCAGCTCGCCGCTGCAGCGCTGCGCGCGTTTTGCTGAGGAGTTGGGCGCACGCCTGAACCTGCCGGTGAGCCTGGAACAGGATCTGCAGGAACTGCACTTCGGCGCCTGGGAAGGGCAGAGCGCGGTGCAATTGATGGAAACCGATGCCGAGGCATTGGGGCTTTTCTGGGCTGATCCGTATAGCTTTACGCCGCCGGATGGCGAGCCTGTCGAGGCCTTTTCCCAGCGTGTACGGGACGCTGTCCTACGTCTGCATCAGCTGTATGCCGGCCAACGGGTGCTGCTGATCAGCCATGGTGGCGTCATGCGTTTACTGCTGGCCCAGGCCCGCGGCTTGCCCCGTGAGCAGTTGCTGAATGTCGAGGTGGGCCACGGCGGCCTGTTCAGCCTGCGGGTCGAGGCCGACGGTGTGTTGAGCGAGGGCGCCTGAATGTTGCCATTCTGGATTGCCTTGCAGTTTCTCAGCAGCCTGCCGATTCGCCTGCCGGGCATGCCGCAACCCCAGGAGCTGGGGCGCTCGCTGCTGTTTTATCCGCTGGTGGGGCTGTTGTTCGGGTTGCTGCTGTGGGGCTTGAACATGCTGTTAATGGGCGCGCCCTTGCTGTTGCACGGGGCCTTGCTGCTGACGGCGTGGGTGTTGCTCAGTGGCGGCCTGCACCTGGATGGCCTGGCGGACAGCGCCGACGCCTGGCTGGGTGGCTTTGGCGACCGAGAACGCACCCTGAGCATCATGAAGGACCCGCGCAGCGGCCCGATTGCTGTCGTGACCCTGGGCTTGGTGCTGCTGCTTAAATTCACCGCGCTGGTGGCGCTGATCGAGCAACACAATGGCGCCGCCTTGATCCTCGCCCCATTGATCGGTCGCAGCTCGTTGCTGGCACTGTTTCTCACCACCCGCTATGTGCGTGCCGGGGGCCTGGGCCAGGCGCTGGCTGACCATTTGCCACGGATTGTCGGGCAGCAGGTGCTGATCCTCAGTGGCCTGGCGTGTGTGTTGATCGGCGGTTTCAGCGGCGGGATTGCGGTGTTGCTGGCGGCCATCTGCTTTGTGGGCTTGCGGCAGGTGATGATCAATCGACTGGGCGGCACCACCGGTGACACGGCCGGCGCCTTGCTGGAACTGCTCGAAGTGGCGGTGTTGATCGGCCTGGCTCTGTAACACTTTCTTGCATTTCCTTAATCGCGGGTATATACACGTTCCATGCTTGCCTCCCAATGTTTATGCACCAACCTGCGTCGTGCCGCCCGTGGCGTCAGCAGGCACTACGACGGCGCCCTCGATGGCTTCGGAATCAACGTCGCCCAGTATTCTTTGCTGTGTAACCTGCAGCGTCTGAATCAACCGAGTATTTCCAGTCTGGCCGATGCCATGGGCCTGGACCGCAGCACCCTGGGGCGTAACCTGCGGGTGCTGGAGGGCGAAGGCCTGGTACGGTTGGTCGAAGGCGATGACCTGCGCAACCGTCTGGTGGTGCTCACGGAGCAAGGCAAACAGCGCCTGGCGGCCGCATTGCCGGCCTGGGAAGCGGCGCAGCAGAAACTGATCGATAAATTGGGCGTGCAAAAACGCGAAACCCTGTTGGCCTTGCTGGATGAACTCGCTTAAACGCGGGCTTGTTCGAATACAAGCGGGTATATACCCGTAGCGGAGAATAATAATGACCTCGATGTGGCGTACCAGTGGCTGGATTCTTGTCGGGAGTGCGCTGATCCTGGCCCTTTCCCTGGGCGTGCGGCATGGCTTTGGTTTGTTTCTGGCGCCCATGAGCGCCGAGTTCGGCTGGGGTCGTGAAACCTTTGCCTTTGCTATCGCCTTGCAAAACCTGATCTGGGGCCTGGCGCAGCCGTTTACCGGAGCCCTGGCCGACCGCTTTGGCGCGGCCAAAGTGGTGATGATCGGTGGCGTGCTGTATGCCCTGGGCCTGGTGTTCATGGGCTTGTCCGATTCGGCGTGGTCGCTGTCCTTGAGTGCCGGCTTGTTGATCGGTATCGGCCTGTCCGGCACCTCATTCTCGGTGATCCTCGGCGTGGTCGGACGTGCCGTGGCCCCGGAAAAACGCAGCATGGCCATGGGCATTGCCAGCGCCGCCGGTTCCTTTGGCCAGTTTGCCATGTTGCCGGGCACCCTCGGCCTGATCGGTTGGCTGGGCTGGTCCGCCGCCTTGTTGGTGCTGGGTCTGCTGGTGGCGCTGATCGTGCCGTTGGTGACGATGATCAAGGACCGCCCGCTGCCGGTCATGGCTGGCCAGCAAACCCTGCGCGAGGCTTTGCATGAAGCCTGTTCCCATTCCGGTTTCTGGTTGTTGGCCTTTGGTTTTTTTGTCTGCGGATTCCAAGTGGTGTTTATCGGCGTGCACTTGCCGGCCTACCTGGTGGATCAGCACCTGCCGGCGACCGTCGGCACCACGGTGTTGGCGCTGATCGGCCTGTTCAATATCTTCGGCACCTACACGGCGGGCTGGCTCGGCGGGCGGATGTCCAAACCGCGTTTGCTCACCGCGCTGTACCTGCTGCGGGCGGTGGTGATCGTGTTGTTCCTGTGGGCGCCGGTGACGCAAATGAGTGCCTACCTGTTCGGCATGGCCATGGGCTTTTTATGGCTGTCGACCGTGCCGCTGACCAACGGTACGGTGGCGACCTTATTTGGTGTGAGAAACCTGTCGATGCTGGGTGGGATCGTGTTCCTGTTCCATCAGTTGGGCTCGTTCCTCGGCGGCTGGCTGGGGGGCGTGGTCTATGATCGAACCGGTAACTACGATTTGATCTGGCAGGTGGCGATCGTCTTGAGCCTGGTCGCGGCCGCCCTTAATTGGCCCGTGCGTGAGCGGCCTGTGGCCAGGTTGCAAGCGCAGATGGGGGTAGCATGAACTCGATCGGGTACTGGGTTGGCGCAGCCGGCCTGCTGACGCTATTGCTGCTGGCCTGGTGGGGCTGGCAGCGCAGCGGGCTGGCGTTGATGCAACTGGGTATGTCGATCTGTTAAGTTGTTTGCCTGACTTTGTCCAAGGACACCCGACATGTTAATGCGTTGGCTTGCAGTACCCGCCCTGATGATGGGCCTTGGTGGTGTCGCCATGGCCGCCGATTGCCCAACGTTGCTTGAGGGCCAGTTGCCCAAATTGCGCGCCAAGGAGTCCATCGACCTGTGCCAGCGCTTTGCCGGCAAGCCCCTGGTGATCGTCAATACCGCCAGTTTTTGTGGGTTCGCCCCGCAGTTCAAGGGACTGGAGGCGTTGTATCAGCGCTACAAAGGTGACGGCCTGGAAGTGATTGGTGTGCCCTCCGATGACTTCAAGCAAGAAGCCAAGACAGGCGAGGAAACGGCCAAGGTCTGCTATGTGAACTACGGCGTGACGTTCACCATGACCGAGCCACAGAAGGTCAGGGGCCCCGATGCGGCGCATCTGTTCAAGGTCCTGGCCGAGCAGAGCAACGCGCCGAAATGGAATTTCTACAAGTACGTGGTGGATCGCCAGGGCAAGGTGATCGCCAGCTTCTCCAGCCTGACCAAACCGGATAGCCCGGATCTGATCAAGGCCGTGGAGCAGGCACTGGCTTCCAAACCCTGATTATCAGCCACTAAAAAGCCCCGCCTCCTTTGCAGGAGAGCGGGGCTTTTTTATGCAGCGTTGGATCAGAACTTGTATGTCATGCCCAGGCCGAAACCGTTGGCGCTGTTTTTGTACTTGGCGTTGTAGCTGGCCAACTGGTTGGAGCGGTTGACGCTGACTTCTTCTTCCTTGAGGTAGGAGTAGGCCAGGTCGATGGTCATGTTATCCATGACGGCGTAGCCCAGGCCAACGCTGAAGATGGTCCGGTCGCCGGTAGGGATACGTGGCGAACGATCAGTGCTGTTGGTTGGCGACTGGTCGAAGGTCAAGCCGGTACGCAGCACAACCTGCTTGGTCAACTGGTAAGAGGTACCCACGGCATAAGCCCAGGTGTCGTGCCAGTTCTGTTCTTCCTTGATGGTACCTACCAGCGTTGGGGCGAAGCCGCCGCCGGCGGTGGTCACGCCTTTGTTGTTGACGGTGATGTCCTTCAGACGGCTCCAGCGCGTCCAGGTGGCACCGGCATACAGCTTCCAGGCGTCGTTCATGTCCTGGGTAACCGATAGATCCCAGGATTCAGGGGTGTCGATTTTCAGCGAGGCGTCATAACGACCGGTCGCCAGGGCGCCGGAGGTGATGGCCGGGGCGTTCACTTCGGTGTGGCCTTCAAGTTTGTACTTGACCTTCGAGTGGTAGGTCAGGCCAACGCGGGTGCTATCGGTTGCCTGGACCAGCACGCCGGCGTTGAAGCCAATGGCAGTATCGTCGCCCTTGATCTTGATCCGGGTGTCAGGCGCAGCAGGGTTCAGTGTCAGTTCTGATTCCAGGGTGCCGGCAATGCGGTTGAAGGTTGGACCAAAACCGACGGAAACCCTGTCGTTGAAGGCATAGCTGACGGTTGGCTGGAAAGTGATGACTTGAACTTCACTTTTGCTGCCAAAGCCACGGCCCTGATATTTGCTCTCGTAGTCGGTAATCAGGCCGAACGGTGCATACACACCGAAGCCGACTGCCCACTGGTCATTGAGTTTGTTGGTGTAGAAGCCGAACGGTACCGCCGTGAAGGGGACCATGTCGCCTTTGTTGGTGCCGCTGGAGCGACCGCTGACATCTTTGATATCAGTGGAAGCATCAATTGCCGCAACACCGCCCGTGACTTGCTGGCCTTCAAGGCGAGCCATACCGGCAGGGTTGCCAAAAACAGTGCTTGCATCATCGGCAGAAGAAGAACGGCCCGCGAACCCGGTACCCATCCCGCTGACGCTTTGTTCGTTGAGGGCAAAGCCGCTTGCGAACAGTTGGGAGGAGGCCATGGCAACGGCGAGGCTAAGTGTGGTCTTGAGCATTACTTTTTTCATTATTAGAACTCCGGGGTGATCACCGCTGCGGAAAGTATCAATAAAATTAACTTAGCGCTATAGGCTGTAATGCCGGAGATAGAGCGGTTTTGTAGGACAATCCGACCAAAATTGCCGCTTTTTGCCGAATCTTGCAAAGCGCCCGATCAGCACGCGACCTGATTCATTGGGTTTACACAGGTTTGCCAGGCCTGGGTGTAATCCCGCAGCCGACCCTGAGGGTGAAATATTTCTTTCCAGATACGCGCCATTGCCAGCAGATCGTCGGGTTGGGGCAGTTCGGGGCGATGTTGTTCCACCAGCAACCAGGCGATGGCGGTGGCGTAGCGCAGGTTGACCGTCAGTTCCAGCTGCGGCCCGCTGAGGAAGGCATGCTGGCTGGCGAGGCCGCGCACCAGGCTGGCACGTTCCGGGTCGAGGGCCAGGTAGCTGTCCCATAAGGCCCTGTGGCGCGATTCGGTAATGCGGTACAGGCCGTGGCCGCGCCGGTCATGCAGGGCCGAGCCCAGTTCCGATTGGCTGGCGGCAACCCCCAGCAGCAGGGATTCTGCGGTTTGGCTGTGGCGACCCAGGTAAATCAGCGTGGGTCGGATCACATAACGACACAATTCGCTGGCGGCAATGCCCATAGAACCCTCGGAACCCTTGAAAATGGTCGGCGATGCCTGAGAAGAGGGGGCTTGGCAGCGGTGGATCGGATCTCAGGCTCGCCGGAGGCGGATCATGCCGCCTGAGTTGAAGTGTAGTGTCAGATTCACGACGTAAAGGTCTGTTTTTAAAATATTTCCGGTGGGTGGTTATAAGCGTTATATCTGTTTGACCTAAAGCCAACCGACAAAAAACCGAATTCCAGGCAATAAAAAACCCTGCTTTGCGGGCAGGGTTTTCGATGTTCAGCGTCGGGTCAATCAGGCAACCAGGGCCTGACGGGTACGCTCGATCACGGCCTGCAGCGGCTCTGCGCTGGAGTATTGATCGGGGTACAGGCGTTCGCTGTGACGAGCGATGCCGTGTTCGTTGACCAGGGTGAAGCTGAAGCAGCCTTTGCGAGCGGCCATGATCAGGCAGTTCATTGGAGCAAAAGCATTGGTGAGGGTGCGAATGGCATCCTGAGTATGGATTTGAGTGGACATATTATTGGTGTTCCTACAAATGACACGGATAAGAACCGTGCAACGTTAAAACGTTCCAGTGACGCTGATCACCATTGATCATGCGAAGAACCCGACTGGAACAAAGCAGCCAGTTTGAAGCGCTGAATAATTTGGCGCGCTTGGGCTGGCAGGTAGGTACTTAGGAGGGCAGGCAACACAACAGGGGCAAAGGTTCTGGGCCCAGGGTGAAGATCCTGATCAATTTGCAGGTTGGTTCGGTCAGAGTATGGAAACTTCGCGACACCCTTTGCATTGTTCAAAGGCAGTGTCGTCGCAAGTGATACCTGGAAACCATCGAGGTGGTCGATCCCATCAAGATTGACAAAACTTCTCTTTAGGGAAGCTACGTCGCGGGGATTTATTCGACCAGAATTGACTTTCAGCTTGGTACTAACGCTGCGGATAGTAATGGCTTGAAACCGGTAAAGCAAGTGTGTTAGCAAAAATACCTTACTTGGGCCCCTGGTACAGCCCACGCTTGTGTGTCACCCCTGTAACGTTTTGGGCCACAAAGCGGCGGCGATATAACCACCAGGCAGGTAGTTGTGCACATTGGTTGCGCAGTGTGTCACCAGGAAGGCGTGTGGTCGGATTAGCCCACGAATGCCTGCATCGAAAATTTAAGTCAATGAAAAATCTGGCTTTTTTTTATTGGTGAAAAAATCGTCAGTTTAAGCGCGGCCCCCGTTCCATGGGCCTTTGCGCGAGTTAAAGCACGGTTGTCCACTGAGTTATCCACAGCTTCTGTGGATTGTCCCAAGCGCTTGCTCTAGAACGGGCGTGCCGGGTTTTTTCAGCTTTACCCGTACGAAAAAAGGAGTAGAGTGGCGCGCCTTCCGTTCTGCCCTACAGTGCTTTATGAAGTTTCGCTCAGTATCACCCGCTGTTACCGACAACCCTCCGAGTGTTACCCCGCCCAAGCGTTTTTCTTTGAAAGTCGCGCTGTGGCTGCTGGATAACCCGCGCATTGGCGATAACCCCAATATCAAGCACTTCGCCGGGCGTTTGCTCAAGCAGCCCGCCCGTGAAGGGGTGGTCGTGGCGCAGAGTCGCCTGGGCCTGTTGATGTGCCGTGAGTGCGGCAATGCCCGGGACCGCCGCATCGGCCACGACCTGCTGCGCCAGGCCGCCCGTGCCGGCGACCCTGGCGCCCAGCGTGAACTGGGTCAGATCAAAGACTGAGCTGTCCACGAAGCGCCTGCTTGGTTAACCTTCCTCTTTTACCGTAATGGCAGGAATGGCTATGGCTTTTGACTGGACCAGTGTGGCACTGGGCCTCGCCGCTGCGGCGTTGCCTCTGATGGTCCTGTGCTGGCAGATCCAGCGTCGCCTGAACGCTCGCAGCGCCGGTTGGGAGCTGTTGGAGGAGCGCCTGGCTACCGCGCAGATGGCCCAGGAAGGGCTGGCCGCACAACTGGACGCCAGCCGTGACGAGATCAGCGACCTGAGCCAGGCCAATGCGGCCAAACAGGCCGACCTGGCGGCGGTACGCCGGGAAGTCGAGCTGCTGCAGATCGATCGCGACAACGCCCGCGATGCGGCCCACGCCTGGAACCTCGAGCGCTCCGCCAAGGAAGGCGAGCTGCGCCGCCTGGACGCCTTGTCGGCCTCCCTGCGTGCCGAACTGCGCGAGCAGCAGGACAGCCATCAACAACGCCTCAACGACCTGCAAGGCTCGCGGGATGAGCTGCGCGCGCAGTTCGCCGAGTTGGCCGGGAAGATCTTCGACGAGCGCGAGCAGCGATTTGCCGAAACCAGCCAGCAACGCCTCGGGCAATTGCTTGACCCGCTGAAGGAGCGCATCCAGTCGTTCGAAAAGCGCGTGGAAGAAAGCTATCAGAACGAGGCGCGGGAGCGATTTTCCCTGGGCAAGGAGCTGGAGCGCCTACAGCAATTGAACCTGCGCCTGTCGGACGAAGCCACCAACCTCACCCGCGCCCTCAAGGGGCAGAAGACCCAAGGCAACTGGGGTGAGTTGATTCTGGAGCGGGTGCTGGAACATGCCGGCCTGGAGAAGGGCCGCGAGTACCAGACCCAGGTCAGCCTCAAGGGCCCCGATGGCGAGCGTTTCCAGCCGGACGTGCTGATCATGTTGCCGGGCGACAGGCAGGTAGTGGTGGACTCCAAGGTCAGCCTCACTGCGTATCAGCAGTACGTGGCGGCCGATGACGAGGTGATCGGCCAAGCCGCCCTCAAGCAGCACGTGCTGTCACTGCGCAATCATGTCAAAGGCTTGGCCGGCAAGGACTACAAGCGTCTTGAAGGCTTGCACAGCCTGGATTTCGTGTTGTTGTTCGTGCCCATCGAGGCCGCGTTTTCGGCTGCGTTGCAGGCCGAGCCGAACCTGTTCCAGGAAGCCTTCGACCGCCATATCGTAATCGTCAGCCCTACCACCTTGCTGGCGACCCTGCGGGTGATCGACAGCCTGTGGAAGCAGGAGCGGCAAAGCCAGAACGCCCGGGAAATTGCCGAACGCGCCGGCTGGCTGTACGACAAGTTCGTATTGTTTATCCAGGACCTGGATGAAGTGGGTAATCGCCTACAACAGCTGGATAAGGCTTACAGTGCAGCGCGCAACAAGCTCACAGATGGTCGCGGCAATCTGGTCAGCCGGGTGGAACAATTGAAGCTGCTCGGCGCGCGCGCCAGTAAAGGTCTGCCTGCGGATCTGTTGGAAAAAGCGATGACCGACGAAGATGGCGTCGCCCAGCTACCTGACTAGACGCAGAACCGAAATGCGGGAGTGGGCTTTTGTGGGAGCCGGAGGACGCGCACGCTTCAATGATCAGGTCGGCTCTAAGGCCGCCTCGCTTTGCTTGTGATTTTGATCTCAGGCGCCCCGTTAAACCACGCTGGCCGTCATCCGATATTGATTTGGGGGGTAACCCGGCAGGACGCCGGGTTAGCCGCGCTGGGCCATGGATGGCCCATCGCGGCGGCCCCCCAAATCAATGTCGGATGACGGGCACACCGAGCCCAGGCGAGGTGCCGAGTGGTGGGGCAGGAGCCCTTTTGGTTACTTTTGGCTGGGCCGGCACTCCGGGCTCTTTTCCAAAAGTGACCCGCCGTAAGGGCGGAACCAATAGCCGCCGTGACCGCAGCAATGGATCTGTACACAACCCCAAGAACCACGAAAGAGTCGTGTAGATACCGTTGACCATCGCAGGCAAACCAACTCCCACACGTTACAACGGCAAATGCCGATTCAGCAGCGCCCGCAACGCCGCCGGTTTCACCGGTTTGGCCAGGTAATCCAAGCCCGCCGCATGCACCTCGGCCACCATTTCCGGCCGGCCATCGGCGCTGATCACCACCCCCGGAATCGGTTCCGCCAGTTGTGCGCGCAGCCAACCCATCAATTCGGTACCTGTCTCGCCGTGGTCCAGGTGGTAATCCACCAGGGCCAATTGCGGGCGCATGCCTTCTGCCAGCAACACGGCGCATTGCGCCTGATCGCGTGCGGTCCAGACCTGGCAGCCCCAGCGGCTCAACAGGCTGCGCATGCCAATCAGGATGCTGTCTTCGTTGTCCACGCACAGCACCTGGGCGCCGCTCAACGGCAGGCCCTTTTCCGGTGTGGCCTGTACCTGCACGCTGGTCTGCGCCTTGGCCAGCGGCACGCTGACGCTGAACACGCTGCCTTTGCCTGGCCATGAGCGCACGCGCAAGCGGTGGCCGAGCACTCGGCACAGGCCGTCAGCAATGGCCAGGCCAAGGCCCAGGCCTTTCTCGGCACGGGTCTGGTGGCTGTCCAGGCGCTTGAACTCTTCGAAGATGACTTTCTGTTTGTCCAGCGGAATGCCCGGGCCACGGTCCCACACTTCCAGGCGCAGTTCGCCACGCCGCCGTCGTACACCCAGCAGCACCGGGCCGTGGGCATAGCGGAAGGCGTTGGTCAGGAAATTCTGCAGGATCCGCCGCAGCAGTTTGATATCACTGTCGACGCGCAAGTGACTGCCGCGCAGGCGGAAACGCAAGCCTTGCTCCTGGGCCAGCACCTTGAACTCCGCGCCCAGGGCGTCGAACAGTTCACTCAAGGCAAATGGCTGACGCTGAGGGTTGATCTTGCCGTTTTCCAGGCGGGAGATATCCAGCAAGTCGCTGATCAGGTCTTCGGCCGAGCGCAACGAACTGTCCAGGTGTTGCACCAGTTGCCGGGCTTCTCCGGACAAACCTTCGCTCTGGTGGGAGAGGGCGGCCGAGAACAGTCGCGCAGCGTTCAACGGTTGCATCAGGTCATGACTGACCGCGGCGAGGAAGCGGGTTTTCGACTGGTTGGCCGACTCGGCCACACCTTTGGCATCGGTCAGGGCCACGTTCAGTTGCGACAGTTCATGGGTACGCTCGGTGACCCGCTGCTCCAGGCCCTCGTTGGCCTCGGTCAGGGCCTGCTCGGCCTCGCGGAAGGCAGTAATGTCAGTAAAACTCATGACGAACCCGCCACCCGGCATCGGGTTGCCGATCAGCTCGATCACCCGGCCATTGGGAAACAGCCGTTCCGAAGTATGGGCCCGGCCCTGGCGCATCCAGTGCAGGCGCCGTGCCACGTGGACTTCGGCCTCGCCCGGGCCGCATAGCCCGCGCTCGGCGTTGTAGCGAATAATGTCGGCAATCGGCCGGCCGACGCTGATCAGGCCCTCGGGGTAGTTGAACAGCTCCAGGTAACGACGGTTCCAGGCCACCAGCTTTAGGGACTGATCCACCACGCTGATGCCCTGGGTGATGTTCTCGATCGCGCCCTGCAACAGCGCCCGGTTGAACTGCAGCACTTCGGAGGCTTCGTCAGCGATACGGACTACGTCCTCCAGCTGCATTTCGCGGCCTTCAATCGCTGCTTTCACCACCGCCCGCGTCGACGATGCACCCAGTACGCCAGCCAGCAGCCGTTCAGTGTGGGCGATCCAGTCGTTGTCGGCATTCTGGTTGGGGTTAAAGCCCTTGCCTTGGCGGTAGGCGAAGCGGATGAAGCTCTGTTGCGCCCGTTCTTCGCCGACAAAACGCGCGGCCAGGCTCAACAGGTCATTGATCTGCACCGAGAGCATGGAGCGGGCGCTGGCGCGCTGGCTGGTTTCCTGGCCGATGAACCGCCCGGCCTGCCAATGCTCCGAGACCCGTGTGCGCGACAGCACCGAGACCCAGGCGAACAGGGTGAAGTTACCCGCCAAAGACAGCACCACGCCCTGGGTCAGTGGGGTGATCGGCAGCCCCAGTGGGTTGCCATGCAGCCAGGCCAGGCCCGGGAAGATATTCAGCGACCAGCCCAGGCTATGGGCGGCAATTGGCAGCACCAGGGTGTAGAACCACAGGAAAGTGCCAGCCGCCAGGCCGGCAAACACGCCGCGCCGGTTGGCTTGCTTCCAGTACAGCGCGCCGAGCATCGCCGGTGCCAGCTGGGTCACGGCGGCAAACGCAATCTGGCCGATGGTTGCCAGGCTGGCGGTGGAGCCGAGCAGGCGGTAGCTGACATAGGCCAGCAGCAGAATGATCACGATACTGACCCGGCGTACCGAGAGCATCCAGTGACGGAAGACTTCGAACGGGCGCTCGGCGTTGGTTCGGCGCAGTAGCCACGGCAGCAACATATCGTTGGAGACCATGGTCGACAGCGCCACACTGGCCACGATGACCATGCCGGTCGCCGCCGACGCACCGCCGATAAACGCCAGCAGCGCCAGGGCCGGATGGGCTTCGGCCAGAGGCAGGCTGATCACGTAGGAGTCCGGCAGTACCGAGCTGGGTAGCAGCATCTTGCCGCCCAGGGCAATCGGCACTACAAACAGTGCGGCCAGCACCAGATACGCCGGGAACACCCACTTGGCCAGGCGCAGGTCCTGGGGCTCGATGTTCTCCACGACAGTGACGTGGAACTGGCGGGGCAGGCAGATGATCGCCATCATCGCCACGCCGGTCTGCACCACCATCGAGGGCCAGTTGACGGTCTCTTTCCAGTATTCCTCCAGCCTCGGCGCGAGCATCGCCTGGCTGAGCAGATCGTTGAAACCGTCGTACAGGCCGTAGGTCACAAACGCACCCACGGCGAGAAACGCGAACAGCTTGACCAGAGACTCGAAGGCAATCGCCAGTACCATGCCACGGTGGTGCTCCGTGGCGTCGAGGTTGCGGGTACCAAATACGATGGTGAACAGCGCCAGCACCAGGGACACGATCAGGGCGGTGTCCTGGGCCCGCGTGCCGGTGGCATCGGCGCCGGCGCCAATCAGCAGGTTGACCCCCAGCACGATGCCTTTGAGTTGCAGGGCAATATAAGGCAGCACGCCCACCAGGCAGATCAGCGCCACGACCACGGCCAGGGACTGGGATTTGCCATAGCGCGCGGCGATAAAGTCGGCGATGGAGGTGATGTTTTCCTGCTTGCTGATCAGAATCATCTTTTGCAGGACCCAGGGCGCCAGCACCAGCAGCAGGACGGGGCCCAGGTAGATCGGTAAAAATGCCCACAACTGTTCGGCGGCCTGACCTACAGCGCCGAAGAAGGTCCAACTGGTGCAGTACACCGCCAGCGACAGGCTATACACCCACGCACGCACCCGTGGCGGCAGGGGCGCACGGCGGCGGTCACCGTAGAAGGCGATGGCAAACATAATGGCCATATAGGCCAGGGCAACGGCGGCGATCAGCCCGCTGGACAGCGTCATGAATACTCCGGACATAAAAACGCCCAGGCATTCCAGGCCCGGGACGACAGTCTCGCATGATGGCCGGGGTTAGTCAGTGCCGACGAAGGTCGGGTAGGGGGCAGTTCCTACGATCGTGGCGGCAGGGTCTTCTGGCGCAGGATGTAGATCGTCACCAGCACCGCGCTGGTCAGCATGAACCCGCGTGCCCAGGGCAATGGCACCAGGTAGCAAGAGATGCCAATGCTCAGCCACATCAGGCCGATTGCATAGACTTTGCCCTTGAGTGGGATGCCGTTGCCATCGAGGTAATCCCGAATCCAAGGGCCCAGGCGCGGATGGTTGACCAGCCAGTCGTAGAAGCGCGGTGAACTACGGGCAAAGCAGCCGGCAGCCAATAGCAGGAAGGGGGTGGTCGGCAAGACCGGCAGGAAGATTCCGATCACCCCGAGCACTACGCTCAACCAGCCAATGGCCAGCAGCACGTAGCGCACAATCGGGGAGCGGTTGCCCATGGGCGCCACGGGCGGGGGACTCAGTGATGGCGAGGCTTGAGGATCGCCGGTTTTTCGTCGGGGGCGTTGCACAGCAGGTACAGGGCGGTCAGTGCTTCCGGGATCTGTACGATCATGTCGTCCATCAGGTTGGCATCGCTGGCGATGTCGGCGAACTCAGGCTGGTCGTCGAACAGGCCGGAACCGACCATGATCGGCAGCAGCATTTCGCTGACTTCTTCCTCGGCGGTTTCGAACCAGGCGGCTTCACGCAGAAACACACCTTCCATGAAACCAATGCACCAGCCGCGCAGGTCGGAGTCGTCCGGCTCTTCGCCGAGGTCGAGCTCACAGGGCAGCTCGAACTCTTCATCGGAGGCCAGTTGGCGGGAGATGTGGGCCTTGAGCTGGATCAGGGTTTCTTCGATCTCGCTGCGCTGGGCCTCATCCTTGTAGTGCGGCTCTTCGGCGAACAGGGCGTCGATCCATTCACGATCAGGAACCGGTTCGGAGCAGATCGACAGCGCAGTCAGGTAGCCATGGGCGGCCACGTAGTCCAGCGCCTCGTCATGCAGCTCATCGGCATCGAGGAAGGCTTGCAGGCGGTTTAGTTGCTCAGCGAAGGACATTGAAAGACTACCTTGGGAATATACGATGCTGAATTCTAGGCTTTCTTGAGCGTGCAGGCCAGCCGCACGGCATATTTGCAAGGTTTTCAGATGGGCCGCTATTCGTCAGCGGCGCCCTTTGCCGGGGAGTGCTCGGGTATACTGCCGCGTTTTGTGATGCCCCTGCAGGCCGGATGCGGTTGCGGGAAAAGTTCGCTTACGGATTATTTTCCGGCCAGGCGTGCTTTTTCAGCCAGCCTGTACAGAGGGATTTCGGTGGAATTTGGAGTTTTTCATGCTTGAACAGGCTCAACGCGTCCTCAAGGACATCTTCGGCTACGACAGCTTTCGTGGCCGCCAGGGTGCGATCATTGAGCGCGTGGCCAGCGGCGGTGATGCCCTGGTCCTGATGCCTACCGGCGGCGGTAAGTCGTTGTGCTTCCAAGTGCCGGCATTGTTGCGCGAAGGGCTGGCGGTGGTGGTCTCGCCGTTGATCGCGCTGATGGACGATCAAGTGGCCACCCTGGAAGAACTGGGCGTCGCAGCCGCCGCGTTGAACTCTACCCTGAGCGCCGAGCAGCAGCGTGACCTGGCGGCGCGGATCCGCCGCGGCGAAGTGAAAATGCTCTACCTGGCGCCCGAGCGTCTGGTCCAGCCGCGGATGCTGGCGTTCCTGCAGAGCCTGGAAATCTCTCTGTTCGCAATCGACGAGGCCCACTGTGTATCCCAGTGGGGCCACGATTTCCGCCGTGAATACCTGCAATTGGGGCAACTGGCCGAACTGTTCCCCAACGTGCCGCGCATCGCCCTGACCGCCACGGCCGACAAGCGCACCCGCGAAGAGATCGTCGAGCGCCTGCACCTGCAGAACGCCGAGCGTTTTCTCTCCAGCTTCGACCGTCCGAATATCTTTTATCGCATCGTGCCCAAGGAACAGCCGCGCAAGCAGTTGCTGGCGTTCCTTTCGGAGCGGCGCAGCGATGCCGGGATTGTCTACTGCCTGTCGCGCAAGAAGGTCGATGAAGTGGCGGCGTTCCTGTGCGAGCAGGGCTACCCCGCGCTGCCTTACCACGCTGGCCTGCCCAACGAACTGCGGGCCTACCACCAGAAGCGCTTCCTCAACGAGGAAGGCCTGATCATGGTCGCGACCATTGCGTTTGGCATGGGCATCGACAAGTCCAACGTGCGCTTCGTGGCCCATATGGACTTGCCCAAATCCCTGGAAGCGTACTACCAGGAAACCGGGCGGGCCGGGCGTGATGGCCTGCCGGCGGATGCCTGGATGGTCTATGGCCTGCAGGATGTGGTGATGCTCAAGCAGATGCTGCAGAACTCCGAGGGCGATGAGCGCCACAAGCGCCTGGAGCAGCACAAGCTCGACGCCATGCTGTCGCTGTGCGAAGAAACCCGCTGCCGTCGCCAGACCTTGCTCGCCTATTTCGACGAAGACATGCCCCAGCCCTGCGGGCATTGCGACAACTGTGTAGATGGTGTGCAGACCTGGGATGCCACTGAGCCAGCACGTCAGGGCCTGTCGGCGATCTTCCGTACCGGCCAGCGTTATGGCGTCGGCCATCTGGTGGATGTGCTGCTGGGCAAGGACAACGAAAAAATCCGCAGCTTTGGCCACCAGCACCTGTCGGTGTATGGCGTGGGCAAGGCGCGGGCTGAAGGCGAATGGCGCTCGCTGTTCCGCCAGATGGTGGCCCGTGGCCTGGTGGATATCGACCTGGAAGGCTACGGCGGCCTGCGCTTGAACGACAGTTGCCGGCCACTGCTCAAAGGCGAGGTCAGCCTGGAGCTGCGCCGCGACCTCAAGCCGCAGACCACTGCCAAATCCAGCAGCACCAGCCAGGCCAGCCAACTGGTGCGTGGCGAAGAGCGCGAGCAGTGGGAAGCCCTGCGTGCCTTGCGCCGCAAGCTGGCGCAAGAGCACAGCGTGCCGCCCTACGTCATCTTCCCCGACTCCACCTTGCTGGAAATGTTGCGTGAGCAGCCCACCACCATGGCCGAAATGGCTCGGGTCAGTGGCGTCGGTGCGCGCAAGCTGGAGCGTTATGGCCAGGCCTTCCTGGAAGTCCTGGGCGGCCAGGCCGAGGCGCCGAAGGAAGTCGCCGATATCCGCCACGAACTGATCAGCCTGGCCCGCGCCGGCATGACCCCGATCCAGATCGCCGGGCAGTTGCAGTGCTCGGAAAAGAACGTCTACACCTTGCTGGCCGAGTCCATTGGCAAGCAACAGCTGTCACTGGAACAGGCCCTTGATCTGCCGGAAGACTTGCTGGGTGAAATCCAGGATGCGTTTCTCGATGGTGAAGGCGAGTTGCCACCTGTTTCCGATATAGCACCGCTGTTCACCGGGCGGGTGCCTGAGGGTGTTTTGTACTGTGTACGGGCCGCTTTGCAGTCGGAATTCGAGATTTGATGCGTCAATTACGACAATGTAACGAATCAGTACATTGCAAACCTTGCCTACTGTCATAGGTCATGCTTAGCTGACTAATAATTAGCCACACTTTATTTTCAGTCTAACCCATGAGTTTTTTATGCCGTTAACCGATCAACACCGTTTTGGCATGCAGTTGGCGCAAATGTCCCGTGGCTGGCGCGCCGAGTTGGATCGCCGTCTGGCAGGGCTTGGGCTGTCCCAGGCCCGATGGCTGGTGCTGCTGCATCTGGCCCGCTTTGAAGAAGCGCCGACCCAGCGTGAGCTGGCCCAGAGCGTCGGGGTAGAAGGGCCCACATTGGCGCGTCTGCTCGACAGCCTGGAAAGCCAGGGCCTGGTGCAACGCCAGGCTGTGGTAGAAGACCGGCGCGCCAAGCGCATTGTGTTGTGTGATCCGGCAAGGCCACTGATTGATCAGATCGAGACCATTGCCACGGCTTTGCGCCAGGAGCTTTTTGTGGGGGTCGATGAGGAGGATATGCGGGTGTGCATGCGGGTGCATGGGCATATCCTGGCGAACCTGGAAAAGACCTGATCCGATTACGCCGCTGATCAAAATGTGGGGGCGGGCTTGCTCGCGATGGCGTCGGGTCAGTTACTGGATATTTGGCTGACACTCCGTCATCGCGGGCAAGCCCGCTCCCACACAAGCCTGCTCCACCTCGGCTAAGTGTTTTTCTTAGAACGTCTGCCCAAGATTCAGATACACCGCCTTCTGATTGTCATCATTGAACCCATAACTGAAATTCAACGGCCCCAGCGGTGTATCAAACCCGAGGAAGATGCTCGCGGCATTGATATAGCCACTGTCGAATTCATTGTCGTTGTTCCACGCCCGCCCCCGTTCCAGGGAGGCGCCCAGGTACAGTGGGAAGTCCAGCGGCAGGTATGAGCGTGGGGTCAGGCGGCGGTAGTAGACGGCGCGCATCAGGCTGATGTTCTGCCCGGAAATCGCATCCTGGCGGAACCCTGACAGCTGCCGCGCACCGCCCAGCAGGAAGCTGGAAATCACCACGTCGGAATTATCCAGAGTGCGTCCGTAGCGACCGCCCAGTACCAGGGTGTCCGGGCCGTGGCTCATGGCCTTGTCCAGCTTGAACTCCCATTGCCGGTAGCGCTGGTCGGAGCCCAGGCCGGGTTCGAATTCGCGGTAGGCCAGGCCAATGTCTTCGCCGGTATGGGGGAAGTACACGTTATCCAGGGAGTCGAACGAGTACTTCAGTTCGTAGAAGCCCTCGCTGAAGCTCACGCTTGGCAAATCGCGGTCGCCAATGCGCACATCGGCCTTACCCCAGGCCTCGCCGACACCGAAGCGGATTTCGCCGCTGTTGCCGATCTGCCGCCCGACGTTCAAGCCAAAGCCATAGCGCTCGAGGCGGTACTCAGAGATCGGGTCGTTATCCAGGATCAGTTCGACGTTCTGCGCCTGGGCGCTGATATAGGGGGCGACGAAATAGCGGGAGCCGGTATCCATCGGCTGATAGAACTCGCTGTACAGCTCCTGGCGATCACCGATCTGCACCCGGGTCAGCCATTCGGCACCGAGGCGGTTGATGCCGTTGATGCGGTAGCTGGCGCCGAGGTTGAAGGCGCTGTCGCCGCGCATGTCATCGGACAGGTTGAGCCCCAGGCGCAGGTAGTCGGTGCCGCTGCGTTTGCCGCGCGCGCTGATGACCAGGGTGTTGTCCGGGCCTTTTTTTACCACGCGGTATTGCACCTGATCGAAGTAATCCAGGCCGTACAGGGTGCCCATATCCGATTGCAGGCGCGCCAGGTTCAGGGGCTCGCCAATGGGTTGGCGGATGTAGTAGCGGATCACGTCGTCGCCGACTTTCGAGTCGTTCTCCACCTTGATTGCGGTAATCGTCGGGTTGCGCTGGCCCGGCGTGCGGGCGGCGGTCAGTTCGGCGTCCATGGGCCCGGTTGGGCGCAGGCGTGCCAGGCGGGTATCCAGCGCGCGGGTGGCGCGGTAGCCGGCGTCGATCATGTCCTTGGCGCGGCCAAAATCGGTCACGCCATACGCGGCCAATGGTGGCTGGATCAGCACATCGCCTGCGTGCAGGGCCTTGAGTTGTTCTTCGGAATTTCGGCGGGTCATCAGGGTGATGGACTGGTTGAGCACATCCACCACCGTCGTCAATTGCTTGCGGCTGCGCAAGGGCGTGCCGATATCCACCACAATGGCGACATCGACCCCCATCTCACGCGCCACATCCAGGGGGATGTTGTCGGTCATGCCGCCATCCACCAGCAGCCGGCCGTCCAGCTCCACCGGGGCGAACACTGCGGGGATCGACATGCTGGCGCGAATCACCTGGGGCAGATGGCCCTTGCGAAACACCACTTTTTCGCCGCTGGTGATGTCAGTGGCCACGGCGCGGAATGGAATCGGCAGCTTGTCGAAGTCGCGGGTGTTGCTGCTGTGGGCGAACATGCTCTCCAGCAGCAGCGCCAGGTTCTGGCCCTGGATCACGCCCAGGGGCAGGCCCAGGCTGCCGTCATCGCGAAAACTCAGTTTCTGCTTGATCAGGAAGTCCCGGTCATCCTGTTTGCGCCGGAACGGCACGTCTTCCCTGGGCGGGGCATCGGACAGTGCCAACTGCCAGTCGATGCTCAGGGCGAGCTTTTCCAGTTCATCGATCTTGTAGCCTGATGCGTACAGCCCGCCAATCACCGCGCCCATGCTGGTGCCGGCAATCGCGTCGATGTGGATGCCTTGCTCTTCCAGGGCCTTGAGCACGCCGATGTGGGCCAGGCCGCGGGCAGCGCCGCCGGAGAGCACCAGGCCGATTTTCGGGCGCGGGGCTTCCACGGCGTGGACAAAGACAGGGAGTAGGCACAGCAACAGGCAGGACAACAGGCGGCGCATCATCAATCTCGGGGCTGGACGATAAAGGCCGGTATTATAGCCATCCGATTCACCTGTCCCGTCATGCAGGAGTCTGTCATTTCATGTCCACTGCCAAGCCTGAGATTGTCATCACCTATTGCACCCAATGCCAGTGGCTGCTGCGCGCTGCGTGGCTGGCCCAGGAACTGTTGAGCACCTTTGCCGATGACCTCGGCAAGGTGGCGCTGGAACCGGCGACCGGCGGGGCGTTTCGCATTACGTGCGACGGTGTACAGATCTGGGAGCGCAAGGCCGATGGCGGGTTCCCGGAGGCCAAGGTGCTCAAGCAGCGGGTGCGCGACCAGATTGATCCGCAGCGTGACCTGGGGCACAACGACCGCGCCTCGTAAACGGCACTGCCGGCGCTTGGCCGGCAGTGTCGGGTGCTTTACTTGGCGGCCATTTTATTCTTGATCCAGCCGACGACAAACGTCAGCACCAAGCCGCCCACACCACCGCCAACGATATTGCTGCCCACCGCCGCAACATCCAGGGCTCCGCCCGCCGGCATGCCGCTGATGGCCGAGACGATTTGCCCCAGCACCAGGCCGCCGACGCCGCCGACCAGGGTGTTGAGCCCGGAACCCAGGCCTTGCTTGCTCAGGCCGGCGATATTGCCGCCGACCGCGCCGCTGATGATCTGAATGATCAGGGTGATAAACATGTCCATGGTGAAACTCCTGCAGAGCGTTAGGGGAGTGACCACTCGCATGCAGCAACTTCAAGGACCACGGCTGTCGTCGAGGAGTCTGTATCCGTTGAACGACAGCTGACTGTTGCGGATACAAAAAGTATAGATCAGGCCGCGGCCGCCGGTTGTCTGGCCTTGACAGGGCGGCTCATCAAGCCTGAGACGACTATGGCGGCAATAATCAGCACACCGCCCAGCAGCATGCGCAGGGTCGGGGTTTCGCTGAACAGCAGCCAGGCCACGGTGATGCCATACACCGGCTCCATGGCGAATACCACAGCAGCGGTGCGCGCCTTGAGCACCTTGAGGCTGGCGACAAACAAACTGTGGGCCAGGCCGGTACAGAACACCCCCAACAGGCCGATCCACAACCAGTCCAGGGCGCGTACTTCTGCGAGGCCTGGTGCCGCGACGGGCAGCAGGCACAGGGCGACTACCACGTTCTGGCACAAGGCCGCCTGCACGGGGGGGATGCTGGCGCTGGCCCGGTTGTTCAATGACAGCAGCGAGAACAGCAGGCCCGAGACCACGGCCCAGACCAGGCCGCTGGTGGCCTGGCTGGCGAGGTCGAAGTCCGGGGTGACCAGCACCAGGCCGACGCTGACCAGCAGCACCAGCACCATTTCATTGGCGCGGATCCGCTCGCGAAAGATCAGCCCTTCGAGGATCACCGTAAACGCCGGGAACGTGGTGAAACCCAGCGTCGCAATCGCCACGCCGGCCACTTTCACTGCAATAAAGAAACTCACCCAGTGCCCGGCCAGCAGCAAGCCGCTGAGCAGCAGGCGCCGCAGGTCGGCGCTGTACAGCTTGTGCCAAGGGGTGTTGCTGGCGAAGCGGGCGAATAATGCCAGGGCTAGCACGGCGAAGGCGGCGCGGCCAAACACGATAATGCTCGGCGAGGCGGCGGCGAGTTTGCCGAAGACGCCGGTGAGGCCAAACATTAATGCACCGATGTGCAGGGCGCCGAGGGCTGTGCGCGGGGTCATGACAATCCTTAAAACAGTGGGCAGGCAGGCATCCAGTCTAGAGCGCCTGGCGCCTGGGTGTCTGTCGTGGGAATCGCCGGTTTTATCGCAGGACTAGCGCCGGTTGTCGAGTCGGCGCAAGGCTCCGGGCGAGCTGCCGAACTCGCGCAACACGGCGGCGGAAAACGCACTTTGCGAGGCATAGCCAACCCGCGCGGCGATCTCACCAATCGGCAGGTGGCTGTCGCGCAGCAAGCCACGGGCCATGTGCAGGCGACGATTGCGGATGTAGTCCATGGGGGTCAACCCGCATTCGGCGACAAAGCGTGCGTGCAAGCGGGCGACGGACATATCCGCCAGCCGTGCCAGATCCGCGACCTGCAGCGGGTAGGCCGCATGCTGGTCGATATGGGCATTGAAGGCGCCATAGGGCAGGCGTCGTGCGCCGGTGTGGGCGGGTGGCTGGCCATTGAGCGTGGCCAGTAGCAGCACCGCACCTTGTTGGGCGATCAAGGGGTCATCCAGTGCGCCGCTCGCCAGCCAGTTGACCAACTGGCCCTGGCGGCTATCCAGGCTCACCCGCGCCGGCCGATCCAGCAGGCGGCGACTGGCATCCGCGTGCTCGCCCAAGGATTGCACCATCCACTGTTCGTCGGGCACATCCAGTACCAGGCAGTGGCTGCCCTGGGGGCTGCCGCAGGCGTGATGGGCGGAGAAGGGCAGGACCATCACCCCTTGCGGGCAAATTTCGCCGCCGATGCCTTCCACCTCGAAATCCAGGCGGCCGGCCAGGCCGAACACCAGTTGCGCATGGTCATGGCTATGGGCAATCAGGTCGTGGGTGTAATGGCGCAGCGTGAGGGTCGGTCTCATCGCAATCTCCCGGGCAGGCCGGCAGTTTACACCGCCCGACGGGCGGCGGGCGCTGTCATCTGCCTGACGCAAGACTGTCATGGGCTATTAATTGCCCGGGCGCAAGCTGGCGAAAACACCCCTGAGGTATGCCCATGACCAGCGCCGAGCTCGCCAAACCCAGCCGCAAGCAACGGGTTCGTACCCTGTGGATCTCCGACGTGCACCTGGGCACCCGGGACTGCCAGGCCGAACATCTGTCGCAGTTCCTCAAGGGCTACCACGCCGACAAGGTGTACCTGGTGGGCGATATCATCGACGGCTGGAAACTGCGCAGCGGCATGTACTGGCCCCAGGCCCACACCAACGTGATCCGCCGCCTGCTGACCATGAGCAAGCGTGGCACCGAGGTGATCTACGTCACCGGCAACCACGACGAGTTCCTGCGCCGCTATTCAAAGCTGATCCTGGGCAATATCCAACTGGTGGACGAAGCGGTGCATGTGACTGCCGATGGCCGGCATTTGCTGGTGATCCACGGCGACCAGTTCGACGTGATCACCCGCTACCACCGCTGGCTGGCGTTTCTTGGCGATTCGGCCTACGAGTTCACCCTGACCCTCAACCGCTGGCTGAACCACTGGCGGGCGCGTTATGGCTATGGCTACTGGTCACTGTCGGCGTACCTCAAGCATAAGGTGAAGACAGCGGTGAGCTTTATCAGCGATTTCGAGGAAGCCATCGCCCATGAAGTGACCAAGCGCGAGCTGCACGGCGTGGTGTGCGGGCATATCCACCATGCGGAGATTCGCAAGGTGGGCGAGGTGGACTACCTCAATTGCGGGGATTGGGTGGAGTCGTGCACGGCATTGATCGAGCACTGGGATGGGCATATCGAGTTGTATCGGTTGGCGGATGCCCAGGCCAAGGAGGCGCAGGTCAAGGCCGAAATGGTTGCTGGCTGAAGATCGCCTCGGTCAAAAAAATGTGGGAGCGGGCTTGCTCCCACATTTGGATAGCGTTTTGTCTTAGGGTTTACATACGTGCGCAATGGCATCGGCAAGCAACCCCAGGCGCGTCTCATCAATCCCGGCCACGTTGGCCCGCCCGGAACTGACCATGTACACGCTGTGTTTTTCCCGCAGCTGTTTCACCTGTTCGGCGCTCAAGCCGGTATAGGAAAACATCCCGCGCTGCACGCCGACATGGGCAAAACGCTCAGACAGCCCGTGGGGCGCCAGCGCTTCGACCAGGCCCGAACGCAATTGCGCGATACGCGAGCGCATGCCTTCGACTTCGCTGCTCCACAGCTGTTTGAGCTCCCTATCACCGAGGATGGTCGCGACCACGGCAGCGCCATGATCCGGCGGTGTCGACCACAGGTTGCGCGCGATAAACGCCAGCTGGCTGCGCACATCCAGCAGTTTCTCGGCATCGTTGGCACACACAATCAGCGCGCCGACGCGGTCGCTGTACAAGCCGAAATTCTTCGAGCAGGAGCTGGTGATCAGCACCTCAGGCAGTTCATCGGCAAACAAGCGCACCGCCCACGCGTCCTGCTCCAGGCCATCGCCAAAACCCTGATAGGCGAAGTCGATCAGCGGCAGCAGTTGGCGCTCGCGCACGATCTGCAGGACCTGGCGCCAGTCGTCCTGGGACAGGTCGAAACCGGTAGGGTTATGGCAGCAGGCATGCAGCAGCACCACGTCGCCCTCGGGCACGGTGGCCAGGGTGGCGAGCATGGCCGGCACGTCCAGGCGGTTATCACTGCCCACATAGGGGTAGTGGCTGACCTTGAGCCCGGCCTTGGCGAAGATGGTTTCGTGGATCGGCCACGTCGGGTTGCTCAGCCACACGCCACGGCCTGGCAGGCTGTGGGCGATAAAATCGGCGCTCAGGCGCAGGGCGCCGGTGCCACCTGGGGTTTGCGTGGCGCCCGTGCGGTGTGCCTTGAGCAGCGCGGAACCGGCGCCCAGCACCAATTCACTGATCAGGCGGCCGAAAGCCGGGTCGCCATGCCCGCCGATGTAAGTCTTGGTGGTTTGCTGGTCGACCAGGCGCTGCTCGGCGCGTTTGACCGCCTGCAGGATCGGGGTCAGGCCCTGGGCATCTTTATAGACGCCCACGCCCAGGTCGAACTTTTGCGGGTTGGTGTCCCTGGCATAGGATTCCATCAGCCCCAGGATCGGATCACCGGGCACCCGGCCAATCGCGGCGAAATGCATTACTTGCGGCCCTCGGCGTCCTTGGCCACTTCGTCAGTGCGTGCGGCCATGATGAAGTCGTTGCGGTGCAGGCCCTTGATGGAGTGGCTCCACCAGGTCACGGTGACTTTGCCCCATTCGGTCAGCAGGCCAGGGTGATGACCTTCAGCCTCGGAGATTTCGCCCATGGCGTTGGTAAAGGCCAGGGCGAATTTGAAGTTCTTGAACAGGAATACTTTTTCCAGTTGCATCACGCCGTCGCGCACTTCGATGTTCCAGTCGGGGATCTGCTTGATCAGCGCCGGCAGTTCTTCGTCGCTGACTTGTGGGGCATCGGCGCGGCAGGCTTCGCAATGGGCTTGGTTCAAGGTGGTCATAACGGTGTTCCTGAAATCGAGTATGTGGAATTCGGTTGCCAGTCGCGTCACCCTAAAGCAACGCGCGGCCAGGGAACAGACTCACCTGGCCTTTAAAGCATCAGTTCAAGCCGCCTTGGGCTTGGGGGGGAACTTTGGCGCATGCAACCCCAGCTGCATGCCGCGCTCGACCATGCCCATGATGTCTTCCTGCGCCACTTCGAACAGGCGCTTGAGGTTGGGCAGGGCGAAATACAGCGGCTGCAGGATGTCGATGCGATACGGCGTGCGCATGGCTTCCAGCGGGTCGAAGGCCTGATGCTCGGGCTCATCCGACAGGCAGTACACCGTCTCTTTCGGTGACGACAAAATACCGCCACCGTAGATGCGCCGGCCTTGGGGGGTGTCCACCAGGCCAAACTCAATGGTCATCCAGTACAGGCGCGCCAGGTACACGCGCTGCTCCTTGGTGGCCGCCAGGCCGAGCTTGCCGTAGGTGTGGGTGAATTCGGCGAACCAGGGGTTGGTCAGCAGTGGGCAGTGGCCGAAAATCTCGTGGAAAATATCCGGTTCTTGCAGGTAATCCAGCTCTTCACGGGTACGAATAAAGGTCGCCACCGGAAACTGCTTGTTGGCGAGCAATTCAAAGAAGGTCTGGAAGGGGATCAGCGCCGGCACCCGCGCCACCTGCCAGCCAGTGGTTTCGGCCAGCACTTTGTTGATTTCGGCGAGTTGCGGAATACGGTCATGGGGCAGGCCGAGCTTGTCGATGCCATCCAGGTATTCCTGGCAGGCGCGACCCTCGATCACTTTCAGTTGACGGGTGATCAGGGTGTTCCACACCGCGTGTTCTTCGGGCGGGTAGTGGATAAAACCTTGCGCATCGGGCTCGCGGGCCACGTAGTGCGTCTGTTTCATACGACTCTCCTGCTAGGCATTCGTTCTTGTTATGTCCTGCTATGGGCTTATTGATACTCCGCCTGGCCGTGGATTCCACCCGTTGTTAAGGGAAGCCTGTAGGAAAAGTCGGCGTCTTTCGTAAAATATTCGTTACGATTTTGCCGTCGAGCACGCTGCATTGCGTTTTGCTGGTTTGAAAAGGGCGCTGGCTGTCACATAATCTTGACGACTATCTGCGTCCGGTGACAAAAAGACGCAGCCCGATCAGCCCTCCTACAACAAACCGGGCCTTTACATGCGTATCAAAGTGCATTGCCAGAACCGCATCGGCATCCTGCGGGATATCCTCAACCTGCTGGTGGAGTACGGGGTCAACGTGGCCAAGGGCGAGGTTGGCGGCGAACATGGCAATGCCATCTACCTGTACTGCCCGAACCTGGTGAATATGCAATTCCAGGCCCTGCGCCCGCAGTTCGAGGCGATTGCCGGGGTGTTTGGCGTCAAGCGGGTAGGGCTGATGCCCAGCGAGCGTCGGCACATGGAACTCAACGCCTTGCTGGGGGCGTTGGAATTCCCGGTGCTGTCCATCGACATGGGCGGCTCGATTGTCGCGGCCAACCGCGCGGCGGCGCAGTTGCTCGGGGTGCGGGTGGACGAAGTGCCGGGGATTCCCCTGTCACGCTACGCCGAGGACTTCGACCTGCCGGAGCTGGTGCGTGCCAGCAAGTCGCGGATCAATGGCCTGCGGGTCAAGGTCAAGGGCGACGTGTTTCTCGCCGACATCGCCCCGCTGCAATCCTCCGAACATGACGACAGCGAAGCCATGGCCGGCGCCGTACTGACTCTGCACCGCGCCGACCGGGTCGGTGAGCGCATCTACAATGTACGCAAGCAGGAGCTGCGAGGCTTCGACAGCATTTTCCAGAGCTCTAAAGTGATGGCGGCGGTGGTGCGTGAAGCCCGGCGCATGGCCCCCCTCGATGCGCCCCTATTAATAGAAGGCGAAACCGGCACCGGTAAAGAATTGTTGGCGCGCGCCTGTCACCTGGCCAGCCCACGTGGGCAGTCGCCGTTGATGGCACTCAATTGCGCGGGGTTACCGGAGTCGATGGCCGAGACCGAGCTGTTCGGCTACGGCCCTGGCGCGTTTGAAGGGGCGCGGGCGGAGGGCAAGTTGGGGCTGCTGGAACTGACGGCGGGCGGTACGTTGTTTCTGGATGGCGTGGGTGAAATGAGCGCGCGATTGCAGGTGAAATTGCTGCGCTTTCTGCAGGACGGCTGCTTCCGGCGCGTGGGCAGTGATGAAGAGGTTTACCTGGATGTGCGAGTGATTTGCGCGACCCAGGTGGATTTATCGGAATTGTGTGCCCGTAGCGAGTTTCGCCAGGACTTGTATCACCGGCTCAATGTGTTGTCGTTGCATATCCCGCCGCTGCGCGAATGCCTCGACGGTTTACCGCCACTGGTCGAGCACTTTATCGACCAGGCCAGCCGTCTGATTGGCTGCCCGCTGCCCAAGCTGGCGCCGGCGGCCATGGAGCGCCTCAGCCACTACCATTGGCCGGGCAATGTGCGGCAGTTGGAAAACGTGCTGTTCCAGGCGGTGTCGCTGTGTGAGGGCGGCACGATCAAGGCTGAACATATTCGCTTGCCGGACTACGGCGTGCGTCAGCCGCTTGGCGACTTTTCCCTGGAGGGTGGCTTGGAGGAGATCGTCGGGCGGTTTGAAAAGGCCGTGCTCGAAAGCCTGTATGCCGAGCATCCCAGCAGTCGCTTGCTGGGTAAGCGCCTGGGCGTGTCCCACACCACTATCGCCAATAAATTGCGCGATTACGAAGTGCTCAAGGCCGACAAATAAGCCCCTGACACAGCGGGATAAAAATGTGGGAGCGGGCTTGCTCGCGAAGGGGGTGGATCAGTCAATACAGGTACCGACTGATCCACCCCCTTCGCGAGCAAGCCCGCTCCCACAATGGATCTGTGTTAATGCCAAGACCGGTGTTTGCCGCAACCGGCAGAACTCCGCCGTTTTTCCGACTCGTCCTGCCCCTCCAATAATCCTTGATACGCCCCAACCCCTTGCCCCGCCTGCCTTTCCCCGACTTTTAAAAAGTTGGTGCGCAAATTGCTAAAGACTCCTCAGTACATCGGTGGGCGGCAAACGTCCGTCAGTAAGAGGAATGAGCGTGGACAAATACCTTTATGTGGCAATGACCGGCGCCAGCCAGAATGCTCTGGCGCAAAAGGCCCATGCCAACAACCTGGCGAACATTTCCACCAACGGTTTTCAGCGTGACCTGGAGCAGGCCCGTTCGATGCCGGTGTTTGGTGACAGCTTTCCGGCGCGGGCGTTTGCCCTGACCGAGCGTCCTGGTACCGATTTTTCTCCGGGTTCGATGGTCGAGACCGGCCGTGACCTGGACGTTGCCGTCGGCGGCGATGGTTGGATCGCCGTGCAAACCCCCGATGGCGGCGAAGCCTACGTGCGCACCGCGAGCATGAATATCGACGCACTGGGCGTGCTGCGGGCCGGCAACGGCATGCCGATCATGGGCAATGGCGGGCCGATTTCGGTGCCACCCGAGCAGAAGGTCGAAGTCGGCGAAGACGGCACCATCAGCATCCGCGCCATGGGCGAAGGCCCACGGGTGATGGCAGAGGTGGACCGCATCAAGCTGGTCAAGCCGGACCTGGCCAATATGACCAAGGGCCTGGATGGCGCGGTCCACACCAAGGACGGCCAGCCGGCGGTGGCCGATGCCAGCGTCAAGGTGAATTCGGGCTTCCTGCAGTCGAGCAACGTCAATGCCGTCGAAGAAATGACGGCGGTGCTGGCCCTGTCCAAGCAGTTCGAATTGCACGTGAAAATGATGAACAGCGCCAAAGAAGACGACCAGGCCATGACTCGCGTCATGCAGATGAGCTGATTGCAGCGCCACTGACTACTAATTTTGTAACGCGGCGCCAACAAACAGGCGCACGAAGGAGAACAGCATGCTTCCGGCTCTATGGGTTGCCAAAACCGGTCTGTCCGCCCAGGACACCAACCTGACCGTTATTTCCAACAACCTGGCGAACGTTTCGACCACGGGCTTCAAACGTGATCGCGCCGAGTTCCAGGACCTGCTCTATCAGATCAAGCGCCAGCCGGGTGCGCAGTCGACCCAGGACAGCGAATTGCCGTCGGGCCTGCAAGTGGGTACCGGTGTGTCCATCGTCGGCACCCAGAAGAACTTCACCGCCGGCAACCTGCAGCAAACCGGGCAGCCGCTGGACATGGCGATCAATGGCCGTGGCTTCTTCCAGATCCTGCAGCCGGATGGCACTACTTCCTACACCCGTGACGGCACCTTCCACCTGGACTCCAACGGCCAGGTCGTGACCGCCAACGGTTTTGCCCTGGAGCCGGCGATTGTCGTGCCCAACGATGCCCAGACCTTCACGGTCGGCGCCGACGGCACCGTGTCCGTCACCATCGCCGGCAACCCGGCGTCGCAAGTGATCGGCAACCTGCAGACCGCCGACTTCATCAACCCGGCCGGCCTGCAAGCCACCGGTAACAACCTGTTCCTGGAAACCGCTGCCAGCGGCGCGCCGCAAGTCGGCACGCCGGGCCTCAACGGGTTTGGCACCACCCTGCAAAGCACCCTGGAAACCTCCAACGTCAGCACCGTGGAAGAGATGGTCAACATGATCACCACCCAGCGTGCCTACGAGATGAACTCCAAGGTGATTTCCACCGCCGACCAGATGCTTTCGTTCGTTACGCAGAATCTGTAATCCAGTCTATGGGGCGCTCATAAGGCGCCTGCAACACCGTGAGGTAAGGGTCATGAGTCGCTTTGTTTCTGTTCTGGCATTGAGTGGGATTGCCGTGCTCGCGGGCTGTGTCGCCCCGACGCCAAAACCCAATGACCCGTACTACGCACCGGTGTTGCCGCGCACGCCACTGCCAGCCGCTGCCAACAATGGCTCGATCTACCAGGCCGGTTTTGAGCAGAACCTGTACAGCGACCGCAAGGCGTTCCGTGTTGGCGACATCATCACCATCACCCTCAACGAGCGCACCACGGCGAGCAAGAACGCCAACTCCCAGGTGGCCAAGAACAGCAAGACCGGCATCGGCCTGACCTCGCTGTTTGGCGGTGGCTTGAACACCAACAACCCCCTGGGCAGTGGTGACTTGAGCCTGGACGTGGGCTACAGCGGCGACCGCGCCACCAACGGCAGCAGCAAGGCCGGGCAGGGCAACAGCCTGGTGGGTTCGATCACCGTGACCGTGGCCGACGTGCTGCCCAACGGCATCATTGCCGTGCGCGGCGAGAAGTGGATGACCCTCAACACCGGTGACGAACTGGTGCGCATCGCCGGCATGGTGCGCGCGGACGATATCGCCACCGACAACACCGTGCCGTCCACACGGATTGCCGATGCACGCATTACCTATTCGGGTACGGGTTCGTTTGCCGACGCCAGTCAGCCGGGTTGGTTCGACCGTTTCTTCCTTAGCCCGCTGTTCCCTTTCTAGGTGATCACTTTGAATCTCAAACAGCTGATGGCAGCGGTGTTGTTGCTCTCCCTGAGCGTTGCTGTCCAGGCCGAACGCCTGAAGGACATCGCCAGTATTTCCGGGGTGCGCAGCAACCAGTTGATCGGCTACGGCCTGGTGGTGGGGCTCAACGGCACGGGCGACCAGACCACCCAGACCCCGTTCACCCTGCAGACCTTCAACAACATGCTCTCGCAGTTCGGGATCAAGGTGCCGCCAGGTTCGGGCAACGTGCAGTTGAAGAACGTCGCGGCGGTGTCGATCAGTGCCGATCTGCCGGCGTTCTCCAAGCCGGGGCAGGTGGTGGACATCACCGTATCCTCCATTGGTAACTCGAAAAGCCTGCGTGGCGGCACCTTGCTGATGACGCCGCTCAAAGGTATCGACGGCAACGTCTACGCCATCGCCCAGGGCAACCTGGTGGTGGGCGGGTTTGATGCCGAAGGGCGCGACGGTTCGAAGATCACCGTCAACGTGCCATCGGCCGGGCGGATTCCTGGCGGCGCCACGGTGGAACGTACCGTGCCCAGCGGTTTCAACCAGGGCAACAGCCTGACCCTGAACCTCAACCGTTCGGACTTCACCACCGCCAAGCGTGTGGTCGACAAAATCAACGACATGCTCGGCCCAGGCGTGGCCCAGGCCATCGACGGCGGCTCGATCCGCGTGACTGCGCCGCTGGACCCAAGCCAGCGTGTGGACTACCTGTCGATCCTGGAAAACCTTGAGGTCGATCCGGGCCAGGCGGTGGCCAAGGTCATCATCAACTCGCGTACCGGCACAATCGTGATCGGCCAGAACGTCAAGGTGTCGCCAGCGGCCGTGACCCACGGCAGCCTGACCGTGACCATTACCGAAGACCCGATTGTCAGCCAGCCCGGGCCGTTGTCCGGTGGCCAGACCGCCGTGGTCCCACGCTCCCGGGTCAATGCCCAGCAAGAAGCCAAGCCGATGTTCAAGTTCGGTCCCGGCACCACCCTGGACGAGATTGTCCGTGCGGTGAACCAGGTGGGCGCGGCGCCCGGCGACTTGATGGCGATCCTCGAAGCCCTGAAACAGGCCGGCGCCTTGCAAGCCGACCTGATCGTGATTTGAGGCCATGGCCATGGACATGCGCAAGAGCGGTATCGCCAGCACGGCAGACTCGGGGTCCTACTCCGACCTGAACCGGCTTAACCAGCTCAAGTTCGGCGACAAGAACAGCGACGGCAACATGCGCAAAGTGGCGCAGGAGTTCGAGTCGCTGTTTCTCAACGAGATGCTCAAATCCATGCGCTCGGCCACCGATGCCCTGGGCAAGGACAACCCGCTGAATACTCCGGCGGCCAAGCAGTATCAGGAAATGTACGACCAGCAACTGGCGGTCTCGCTGTCTCGCGAGGGCGGCGGTATCGGCCTGGCGGACGTTTTGCTGCGCCAGATGCAAAAGAACAAGCCGGTGGAAGGGCAGGCCTCGACCTTGCAGGGCCCGGACGCGGCAGAGAAGAAAGTTGACGTGCCGACACCCATTGCCGCCGGTACCCAGGCGGATGGCCCGTTGGGTCGTTCCAATGGCCAGCGTGCGCTGTGGGCGGCGCGGGTCGAAGTGGCGCCGCGGGCCGATGAAGGCACCCTGCGCAATGACATGGCGCTGATGAATCAGCGGCGCATCGCCTTGCCGAGCAAGCTCACCGATCGCCTGCTGGCCGGTATCGTGCCGGGCGTCGAGGCGGCGGGCGCCGCCAAGGCTGCGCCACTGCGCAACAGCGCCGCCGAAGATGGCGTGATCAACGGTGCTGCGCGCACCTTTGCCGCCCGCGATTCGCGCATGCAGATTTACGGCCGCGCCGTGGCCCAGCCACCGCTGGCCCCGGCGAAAAAAGCCTTCAGTTCGCAAGACGAGTTTGTCGCCACCATGCTGCCCATGGCCAAGCAGGCGGCCGAGCGCATCGGCATCGACCCGCGCTACCTGGTGGCCCAGGCTGCCCTGGAAACCGGCTGGGGCAAATCGGTAATGCGCCAGCAAGACGGCAGCAGCAGCCACAACCTGTTTGGCATCAAGGCCGGGCAGAGCTGGCAGGGCGCCCAGGCGCGGGCGATCACTAGTGAGTTTCGCAATGGCGAGATGGTCAAGGAGACGGCGCAGTTCCGTTCCTACGACTCGTACCAGGACAGCTTTCACGACCTCGTGACTTTGTTGCAAAGCAATGAAAGATATAAAGAAGTCTTGAAGTCGGCCGATAACCCGGAACAGTTTGTACGCGAGTTGCAAAAAGCCGGGTATGCAACGGACCCGGCGTACGCCAGCAAGATTTCGCAGATCGCCAAAGCCATGAACAGCTACCAAAACTACGCTGCCGCTGGCGCATCCACTCATTTATAAGGTTTGAACCATGGGTTTGCTCAATATCGGGATGTCAGGACTCAATGCGGCTCAGGGATCGCTTGCGACCTTGAGTAACAACATTGCCAACGCCAAGACCCCTGGATACTCGCGTCAGCAGACCATGCAGACCGCCAATGGCATGTCCGCGGCCGGTGGGGTGTTCGTCGGCACCGGCACTACGCTGTCGGATGTACGCCGGGTGTATAACCAGTTCCTCGATACCCAGTTGCAGACCACCACGTCGCTGAATTTTGATGCCAAGGCCTACCTGGACCAGATCGGTTCGGTGGACAAGTTGCTGTCCGACAAGTCCACCGGTGTCGGTGCGGCCTTGAACAGCTTCTTCGCCGCGTTGCAGACGTCTTCGGCCAACCCCAGCGACAACTCCGCGCGCCAGTTGGTCTTGACCATTGCCCAGACTCTGGGCAACCGCTTCAACTCGATTGCGACCGAACTGAACAAACAGAAAGAAGGCATCAACAGCCAGTTGGAGACTATCACCGGCCAGGTCAATCAGTTGACCTCCTCGATTGCCTCCCTCAACCAGCAAATCTTCCAGGCCAAAGGCCAGGGCAACGGCGAGCCGGCGAACCTGCTGGATGCACGCAACGAAGCGGTGCGTTCGCTCAACGAACTGGTAGGGGTCAAGGTCACTGAGTCGGACGGCCATTTCAATGTCTCCCTGGGTACCGGGCAGACCCTGGTCGCGGACGGTGTGTCGAACAAGCTGTCGGCGGTGCCGAGCAAGGACGACAAGAGCCAGTACTCGGTGGTGTTGACCACCAGCGGGCAACCCATGGATGTCAGCTCGGTGATCAGCGGTGGCTCCATCGGCGGCTTGCTGCGTTATCGCCAGGACGTGCTGATGCCGGCCATCAACGACCTGGGGCGTACCGCCATGGTGGTCGGCGAGGCCATCAATACCCAGCTGGGGCAGGGCCTGGACGCCAACGGGCAGTTCGGCGCCGCGCTGTTCAATGACATCAACAGCGTATTTGCCATTGGCCAGCGCAGTGTTGGCGGCTCGAATAACAGTGCCGGCTCCGGCAACCTGAACGTCACGATCAAAGACACCAGCAAACTGAGCACCTTTGACTACAAGGTGACCTTCAGTGACGACAAGAATTACACCGTGCTGCGTTCGGACGGTAAGTCCATGGGCACCTTCGACATCACCCAAACGCCACCGGAAATCGACGGCTTCACCCTTGCCCTGGATGGCAAGGGCCCGGTGGCTGCTGGCGATACGTTCAAGGTCAGCCCGACCGCCGGTGGCGCGATGGACCTCAAGGTGGTGATGACCGATCCCAACAAGCTGGCGTTTTCTGCGCCGCTGTTGGCCGAGGGCAACAAGAACAACAGTGGTACTGGCGTGTTCGAACCGCCGACGCTGAGCTTGCCCCTGGATATCCATGGCGGTGCCGGCACCGCACAGCTGGAAGCGGCGATCAAGGGCGCGATGCCGGTCAAGATGACGTTTGGCGAGCGTGCCGCCGATGGCACCCAGAGCTATGTGATCAATAACGCCCAGGGCCAGCCCATTGGCACCGGCACCATCGTGCCGGGCCAGGACAACAAGCTGACGATCAACGTGCCGTACGTAGACGGTAATGGCGACCCACAGACATTCGGGGTCGACACGGTCATCCGTGGTGAGCCGAAGCCGAACGATAGCTACAGCGTGTCGTTCAACAGTGGCGGCAAACTGGACAACCGCAATGCCTTGCAACTGCTCGACCTGCAAACCCGCAAGACCGTGGGCGCCACCGATGGCAATGCCGGCGTGAGCATGAGCACCGCGTACAGCCAGCTGGTCTCGTCCGTGGGTGGCAAGGCCAGCCAGGCCAACGTCGATAACAATGCGACCGGGGCCATGCTCGCGGCCGCCACGTCCAATCGCAGCTCCGTGTCTCAGGTCAACCTGGACGAGGAGGCCGGCGATATGATCCGTTTCCAGCAGTACTACACCGCGTCGTCGCAGATCATTAAAGCTGCGCAAGAAACCTTCAGCACGCTGATCAACAGTCTTTAAGGGAGTTTGAGACGATGCGAATCTCGACAGAACAGTATTTCAATACCACGACTGCGCGTTATACCAACAACTTCTCCAACGTCACCAAGACCCAGCAGCAGATCGACTCCGGCGTGCGCATCCAGACGGCGGCAGATGATCCGGTGGGCGCGGCGCGTTTGCTGCTGCTGCAGCAGCAGCAGGATATGTTGGGGCAGTACGCGGGCAATATCAGCAGCATGAAGAACTCGCTTAACAGCGAGGAAAGCGTGCTTGCCAGTATCGACACCGCCCTGGCGCGCGCGGGTGAGTTGTCGCTCAAGGTGGCGGGCAAGGGCGGTGGCGGTATCAGTGATGACGACCGCAAGGCCGTTGCCGCCGAGATTGGTGAAATCGAAAAGCAGGTCCTGAGCTTGCTTAACAGCAAGGATTCGTCCGGTCATTACCTGTTTGCCGGCGGCAAGAGCGACACCCCGCCATACGCCCGCAACAGCGACGGCACCTACAGCTATCAGGGCGATGAAACGCCGCTGAGCCTGAAGGTTTCCGACACCTTGTCGATGGTGGTCAATGACACCGGCAAGTCGATCCTGGAAGGTACGGTCAATGCGGGGCGTACCCAGGCGACCGGTTCGGTCAACGATGGCAAGGTGCTGGTTTCGGGCGGCATCGTCACGTCGCCGTCGACTTATGACAGCAGCTTCACTGACGGCCAACCATACAAACTGACGTTCCTCAGCAGCACCGAATACACCGTGACGGATGCGGCAGGCAACGACATCACCGCGCAAACCCCGGGTAACGGCAAGTTCGATGCGACCAAGGAAGGCAGTGCTTCGGTCACCGTGCGCGGCGTGACTTTTGATGTCGACCAGAACCTGGGGGATGCCAAGCCCGGTGCTGAGGCTGACGCGGTGTACAAGGACCGTGAATTCACCCTGCAAAGCAAGCCGGACAGCTTCAGTGTCTCGCGTACGCCGAGCAACCAAACCTCGGCGCAGTTGTCGGGCGGCACCGTCACCAGCCAGGCGGACTACAGCAGCACCTTCCCGAACAAAGGCGCGGTGATCAAATTTACCTCGACCACAGAGTATGAGGTGTATGCCCAGCCGATCACCGCCGATAGCAAGCCGGTTTCCAGCGGCACTGTGGTGCCGGGTACGCCAGCCCTGCCGGGTCCACCGCCTGTGCCCGCCACGCCAGACAGCATCACGGCCGCTGGCGTGAAGTTTGACATCACCGGCGCACCGGACATCGGTGACCAGTTCGCCGTGGGCTCCAACACCCACAAGACGCAAAATGCCCTGGATACCCTCAGCCAACTGCGCCAGGCCCTGGAAACCCCTTCTGACGGCGACCCGATTGCCCAGGCCAAGCTGACCGATGTGGTCAATGCTGCCATTACCAATATCAAGGCCTCCCAGGCCCAGGTTGATGGGGTGCGGGGCTCCATTGGTGCGCGGTTGAACTCGCTGGCGATCCAGGAGACCGAGAACACCAGCATGGTGCTGGCCAACAAATCGACCACCGCCGCCATTGGTGATACCGATGTGGCTACCGCCTCGATTGACCTGGCGTTCCAGAAGGCAATGCTGGAGGCCTCGCAGCTGGCCTTTGTGAAAATCTCCCAGTTGAGCCTGTTCAGCCGGATGTAATCGGCCTGGCAAGACCCGACGGCCCACCCTGGAAACAGGGTGGGCCGTTGTCGTTTCTGGCGCAGGCTTTTAAACAAAGCGCACAAAAATGAGTGACCTATGAGTCATAAAGCGCATCTTCACTGTATCGTGTGAAAAGGCCAAGCCATCTTTCAGGCCCAGGTCAAGGCGACTTCGATGGTTTTTTGCGGGGTTATCCCCTTTATTGTCAGCGCCCCTGAAGGATTTTCAGGGGTGTTCTCCAGCTATTTTGTATTGGGAAGCCACAATGATTGGCATAAAAAGCATCGCCAGCTACGTGCCGGCAGAAGGGCTGGACAACTACGCCCAGGGTGCAAAATTCGCCAAGGATGAAGAGTTCATCATTGGCAAGATCGGCTCGGCATTCCTGCCGCGCAAGGATGTTGCACAGGAAACCTCGGATTTGTGCGTCGAGGCGGTCAATGCCTTGTTTGCCAACAACCCCGAGCTCAAGCGTGAGTCGATCGACGCGCTGATCGTCGTGACCCAGAACGGCGACGAAGAAGGGCTGCCGCACACCGCCGCCATCGTCCAGGACAAGCTGGGCCTGCCGACCCACGTCGCGGCCTTCGATATCTCCCTGGGCTGTTCCGGCTACGTCTACGGTATCTACGCGATGAAAGGTTTCATGGAAGCCGCCGGCCTGAAAAACGGCCTGCTGGTGACCGCCGACCCGTACTCGAAGATCGTCGATCCGGAAGACCGCAACACCACCATGCTGTTCGGCGACGCCGCCACCGCCACCTGGATGGGCGAAGACGCCCCCTGGCAGTTGGGCAAGGCCAAGTTCGGCACCGACGGCTCCGGCGCACCGCACTTGAAGGTCAGCGATGGCGTGTTCTTCATGAACGGCCGCCAGGTTTTCAACTTTGCCCTGCTGAAGGTGCCCGCGCACCTGCACGAGCTGCTCAAAGAGTCGAACCTTGTGGCCGATGATATCGACGCGTTCTGCATCCACCAGGGCAGCGCGGCGATTGTCGACGCCGTGGCGCGGCGTTTTGAAGATGCGCCGGTGGAGAAATTCATCAAGGACATGGTCGAGACCGGCAACACCGTGTCGTCGAGCATTCCGCTGCTGCTGGAAAAGCACGTGATGGACGCCGAGTGGAAGCGCGTCGCCCTGAGCGGGTTTGGCGTGGGCCTGTCGTGGGGCTCGGCGATTATCTATCGGCCGTGATGCTTTGATAGGCTGCATAAAAAACGCCCAGGGTCGAAAGATCATGGGCGTTTTTTTATGCGGGTGTCGAGGCGGGGTTCTGGCGCCAGTAACCCGTGATTGCTGGCATTTCGGCCATCTATAAGGCCTTGAAATACAAGGGGTGGCACAGGGCTAGCAAAAAAACTCAAAAAAATCCTCAAGCAACCTGCATTCACGACGATAACTATTACGAAGGTTCTCTAGGCCACACCCGGCGGTTGCCAGGGCCGGAAGCCGCAGTATCCAACTCACGAGGATTTCGTCATGGCAATGTCCGTAAACACCAACATCACTTCCCTGGGCGTCCAGAAGAACCTGAACAAAGCATCCGACGCTTTGAGCCAGTCGATGAACCGTCTGTCTTCCGGCCTGAAAATCAACAGCGCCAAAGACGACGCCGCTGGCATGCAGATCGCCAACCGTCTGAACAACCAGGTCAAAGGCCTGAACGTTGCCATCGCTAACGCCAACAACGGTGTTTCGATCGCCCAGACCGCTGAAGGCGCAATGCAAGAATCCACCAACACCCTGCAGCGTCTGCGTGAACTCGCCCTGCAAGCGGCGAACGGTGATAAAAGCGACGCTGACCGTGTTTCCCTGCAACAAGAATTCACCGCTAAAGTGGGCGAGCTGAACCGCATCGCTTCCACCACCACCTTTGGTGGTCGTAACCTGCTGGACGGCTCGTTCAACAACGTGGCGTTCCAGATCGGCGCCAACGCCAACGAGACTATCTCGTTCGGTATGACTGATATCAGCGCTACTGCTCTGAAAGGTAATTTCAGTGAAGCGACCGTCGCTGGTACTGCGATGGAAGGCTTGAGCGCGACCTCTACTGGTTCCGTATTGTCTACTGGTACTGCAACGGCCACGAGTACAGCTGATCTGACCCTGACCGCTGGTGGTGGCGGGTCTTCAATTCTTGCTGCTGATGTAATTACCATTAATGGCAATGCAATCACTGGGTTGGCGGATGGTGATTTCGGTACGGCTGTAGCTGCAAGAATCCAAGCTGCCGATCCTACTGTAACTGCATCGTTCGACGACACCACGGGTGTGTTCACTCTTACCTCTTCTTCTCAAATCACCATCGGTGGTGCTGATGCAGGCAAGCTTGGCCTTGCAGCTGTAACCCCAGCTACTGGCTCGTCGCCCAAGACTGGTGCTGCAGCTATGGGGGCCGTCGGTGGTATCTCCGTCAATGGTACTAATGTTGCTTGGACTGCAACCAGCACCATTCAAGATGTACTGGACGGTATTACCGCTGTAGGTGGTATCGCCTCCGCCGCAATCGGTACTGATGGTCGCATCAAGGTTACGTCTGAAGATGGCAACGATGTCAAACTGACCAACACTGTCAGCGGCTCGCTGTCGCAACTGGGTTTGGCTGCAGGTACCTCCCAAGCCAAACTGACCGAAGACACTTCGATCAGCCTGAACGGCGTAGAAGTCAAATTCAAGAAGGGCGATACCAGCGACGCGATCGTAGCTTCGATCAACAGCGCCAGCACCGGTGTTATGGCTAGCAAAGCTGCTGACGGTACTCTGTCGCTGTTCGCTGACAAGAACATCGTTATCGCTGACGGTAGCGCAGGTACCGGTCTGGAGAAACTGGGTCTGACAGCTGGCACCACTACCGCTGTTACCCTGGAAACCACCGTTTCCGACCTGAACATCCTGTCCGCCGCTTCGTCCCAGCAAGCCATCCAGGCCCTGGACGACGCCATGCAGCAGATCGACAGCCAGCGTTCGCAGCTGGGTGCGGTGCAAAACCGTTTCGCCAGCACCGTGGCCAACCTGCAGAGCATTTCGCAGAACTCCTCGGCTGCCAAAGGCCGCGTAGAAGACGCTGACTTCGCTTCCGAAGCCGCTGAACTGACCAAGCAACAAACCCTGCAACAGGCTTCCACTGCGATCCTGTCCCAGGCCAACCAACTGCCATCCGCTGTACTGAAGCTGCTTCAGTAATATCGGCTAGCGGTTAATCAACGGGGGGGTGCTAACGTGCCCTTCCGTTTTTTCAGTTTGGAGGTGATGACATGGACATGAGCATCAAGCTGAACGCGTCATACCCGGCTGCTACCACCCAGGCTCCCGCCACGGCTGCGACCCAGGCCAAGCCTGTCCCGCAGGCCGAGACCGAACCCGCCGAGGAGCCACAGCGCGTGGCATTGGAAAAAGCTGTTACCGATATGCGTGAGTTTGTGCAGGCTTCACAGCGCAACCTGGATTTTTCCATCGATGACTCCACCGGCAAAGTAGTGGTCAAGGTGATCGCTACCGACAGTGGCGAAGTGATTCGACAAATTCCATCGGAGACTGCGCTGAAGCTGGCGCAGAACCTGAGCGATGCCAGCAGCCTGTTGTTTGATACAAGGGCTTGAGTTGGCACGAAACATGTTTCTGATTGCTGCTTGGGCGTTCGTACGCCAAAAAAGCGGCAACCGCAGGACAAGGAGAGTAGCAAATGGCTAGTTCAACGATTTCCGGCCCAGGTTCGGGCTACGACACCCAAGCCATCGTCAAGGCGTTGGTGGGGGCCGAACGCGCGCCCAAAGAGGCGCAGATCACCGCCCAGCAGAAAGACGCCACCGTCAAACTGTCGGCCGTGGGCTCTGTGAAAACGGCGCTGGAAGCCTACCAGGCGGCAATCACCAAGTTGAACAACCAGTCCGCCTTCAATGGTCTGGCCGCCACGACCTCCGAAGAAAAAAACGCCAAGGTCACCCTGGGTGACGGCGCGGCCCCTGGCAAATACGTCCTTAAGGTGGAGAATCTGGCGACCTCGTCCAAGGTCTCCAGCAAAGTCATCGAAGGTGGCGCCTCGGGCAAGGCCAACGCTAGCGATGAGACTCAGACGCTGACGATTACCCAGTCGGGTAAAAACTACGATGTATTGGTGCCTGGAGGCGCGACCTTGCAAGAGGTTCGCGAATCCATCAATACCCAGCTTTCTGCCCAGGGCATCAGTGCCAACGTTCTGAGTGACTCCAACGGCGGGCGCCTGATCTTGACCTCCAGCACTAGCGGTGTAGGCACCGACATCACCCTCAGTGGTGACTCGGAGCTGGCGGTCGGTTATGACAAGGGTACGTCGCCGGTGAACGCCATATACTCCATCGATGATGTCGTGATGGAGTCCACCAGCAACAAGATCACTTCCGCGATCAGCGGCGTGACCCTGGAGCTGCTGGATGGTGACCTGGAAAAAAAGGTTACGCTGACCGTAGCCAGCAACACCGACACCCTGAAGACCTCGGTGCAGTCGTTCGTCACCGCCTACAACGCGCTGATGACTGCCATCAACACCCAGACCAAGGTCACCGCCACCGGCGATGCTTCCACCACTACAGCGGGGGCCTTGACCGGTGATGCGTCGATGCGTCAGTTGGTCTCCAGCCTGCGTTCCGAGCTGGTCAACGGCAAGGGTGTGGGCAGCATTAGCAGTCTGGCCCAGATGGGCATCACCACTGACCAGAAAACCGGCTTGTTGAGCCTGGAAGACAAGGCGTGGGACAAGGCTGTGGTCAAGGGCGCAGGCGATATCGCCAAGATGTTCACCGGCGACACCGGCCTGATCACGCGCATGAACAAGGCGACCAGCAGCTATGTCGGTACCACCGGCACCCTGGCGACCCGTGCGACAGATCTCAACAACAAGCTGACTGATCTGACCACTGAAAAGGTTGACCTGGACCGCCGCATGGAAGCCCTGCAGAAGTCCCTGTCGGCCAAGTACACCGCCATGGACACGATGATCGCGCAGATCAACTCCCGCAGTTCCAGCATCATGACCACCCTCAACGCGCTGAACAATCCTAAGTCGAACTGATGAATGGTGCGCCCGCAGGCCCTGAAAAAGGGCCCGGGCACTCGGTGAGGGATTAAAGTTTTTCTCGGTACAGTCGAAAAACTACTTAAGCAATCCTATTTGACTGTGGCCTGTAACGAGGTAGCAACATGAACCCTATGAGAGCCCTTCGCCAATACCAGAAGGTCAATTCCCACGCCCAGATCTCCGAAGCCAGCCCGCACCGTCTGGTGCAGATGCTGATGGAAGGCGGCCTCGATCGCATGGCTCAGGCCAAGGGCGCATTGAGCCGTGGTGATATCGCCCAGAAGGGCCTGATGCTGGGCAAGGCGATTGAAATCATCTCCGGCCTGCGTGATGGCCTGGAGCCGGAAAAAGCCGAAGATCCAGCGGCGGTGCAGCAACTGGATGCGTTGTACGAGTACATGAGTAACCGTCTGGTTGAGGCCAATGGCGTCAACGATGCCGACATGATCGACGAAGTCGCACGGTTGTTGATTACTGTCAAAAGTGGCTGGGATGCCATCGCGCCACAATAGGGCCGTCGGCCTTGAGGAACACAGCATGAGCCACGCACTGCAACGGATCGACGAAACCCGCGACGCCTTGGTTGGCGCGCTGGCAGAGCGCAATTGGGATGCGATCAGCGAATTGGACATGGGCTGCCGTGTCTGGATCGACGAGGTGCTCAGCGAAGCGCCGGTGGACGAGGACGCGCTGCGGGAGAAGCTGGAGAGCCTGTTAGCGGTCTACCAGCAGTTGCTGGAAGTGACGACCGGCGAGCGCCAGGCGATATTTGAAGAGATGTCGCAGATCAACCAAGCGAAAAATGCGTCAAAGGTTTACCATCTGTTCGGCTGATCTGGCTCAGTTAATCCGAACATGGTGCGTCATAAATTTGACTGTTCGCATAATTTTGACTTAACTAGTGCTATTTTCAGACGTCAGGTATCCGTAGCGCAGAAAACGCCTACAGCTATCTAGATTGCCCCGATTCGAGGGCATTTGAGTTTTACTAGGGAAGTTGCTATTGCATGTGGCGTGAAACCAAAATTCTGCTGATCGATGACGATAGCGTTCGCCGCCGCGACCTGGCGGTGATTTTGAATTTTCTTGGCGAAGAAAATTTGCCCTGCGGCAGCCATGATTGGCAGCAGGCTGTCAGCTCTTTGTCGTCGAGCCGTGAAGTCATCTGTGTGCTGATCGGGACGGTAAACGCTCCTGGCGCAGTTCTGGGCCTGTTAAAGACACTCTCAACCTGGGATGAGTTCCTTCCGGTGTTGCTGATGGGTGATATTTCTTCCGTGGATTTGCCGGAAGACCAGCGCCGCCGTGTACTTTCCACCCTGGAAATGCCCCCCAGCTACAGCAAATTGCTCGACTCCCTGCACCGTGCCCAGGTCTATCGCGAGATGTACGACCAGGCCCGCGAGCGCGGACGTCACCGCGAACCCAACCTGTTCCGCAGCCTGGTCGGCACCAGCCGTGCGATTCAGCACGTGCGCCAGATGATGCAGCAAGTGGCCGATACCGACGCCAGCGTGCTGATCCTCGGCGAGTCAGGCACCGGCAAGGAAGTGGTCGCACGTAACCTGCATTACCACTCCAAGCGCCGCGACGGACCTTTTGTGCCGGTCAACTGCGGGGCGATCCCGGCAGAACTGCTCGAAAGCGAACTGTTCGGCCACGAGAAGGGCGCCTTTACCGGGGCGATCACCAGCCGTGCCGGGCGTTTTGAGCTGGCCAACGGTGGCACCCTGTTCCTCGACGAAATCGGCGATATGCCATTGCCGATGCAGGTCAAGCTGCTGCGCGTGTTGCAGGAGCGCACCTTCGAGCGCGTGGGCAGCAACAAGACCCAGAGCGTCGATGTGCGGATCATTGCCGCGACGCACAAGAACCTCGAAAGCATGATCGAGGTCGGCAGCTTCCGCGAAGACCTGTACTACCGCCTCAACGTATTCCCCATCGAGATGGCCCCGCTGCGCGAGCGTGTGGAAGACATCCCGTTGCTGATGAACGAACTGATCTCGCGCATGGAACACGAAAAGCGCGGCTCGATCCGTTTCAACTCCGCCGCGATCATGTCCCTGTGCCGCCACGGCTGGCCGGGCAACGTGCGCGAGCTGGCCAACCTGGTGGAGCGCATGGCAATCATGCATCCATACGGGGTGATCGGCGTGGTCGAGCTGCCCAAGAAGTTCCGCTATGTCGATGACGAAGACGAACAGCTGGTGGACAGCCTGCGCAGTGATCTCGAGGAGCGGGTGGCGATCAATGGCCATACCCCGAACTTCGGCGCCACCGCCATGCTGCCGCCCGAAGGCCTGGACCTGAAGGACTACCTCGGCAGCCTCGAACAAGGGCTGATCCAGCAAGCCTTGGACGACGCCAATGGCATCGTTGCCCGCGCCGCCGAGCGCCTGCGCATCCGCCGCACCACGCTGGTAGAGAAGATGCGCAAGTACGGCATGAGCCGTCGTGAAGGTGATGAACAGGCGGATGATTGACGCCTGTTTTTTAACCTACTGAAAAATAAGGATATTTTTTCCGGCACGGGTATTGCTATAGCACTCGCAACGTTCCGTTTAACTGACGGTCAGCCAAGCGAGAGAGCACGATGCCCCACGCCGCCCACCTTTCTTCAGTCCCTGACACCCAGGGACTTGTCCCGTCCGTAGAGCAGATCAGCCGGCAAGGGCTTGAGCAGGCGTTTTCGCTGTTCAGCCAGATGTCCAGCCAGTTGACGGACTCCTACAGCTTGCTGGAAGCCCGGGTTTCGGAGCTCAAGGGCGAGTTGGCGGTGGTCAGTGCCCAGCGCATGCAAGAGCTGGCCGAGAAAGAGCGCCTGGCCAACCGTCTGCAAAACCTTCTCGACCTGTTACCCGGTGGCGTGATCGTGATCGACGACCAGGGCCGCGTACGCGAAGCCAACCCCGCGGCCTGCGACCTGCTGGGCCTGCCGCTGGAAGGCGAGCTGTGGCGCCATGTCATCACGCGCTGCTTTGCCCCCCGTGAAGACGACGGCCACGAAATTTCCCTCAAGGATGGGCGCCGCCTGTCCATCGCCACCCGTTCCCTGGACGCTGAGCCCGGCCAACTGGTGCTGCTCAACGACCTGACGGAAACCCGGCACCTCCAAGACCAATTGGCGCGCCATGAGCGCCTGTCGTCCCTGGGGCGGATGGTTGCTTCTTTGGCGCATCAGATTCGCACACCGCTGTCCGCCGCGTTGATCTACGCCAGTCATTTGACTGATGAACAATTGCCGGCCGCCACCCATCAGCGGTTTGCCGGACGGCTCAAGGAGCGCCTGCATGAGTTGGAGCACCAGGTACGCGACATGCTGGTCTTCGCCCGGGGCGAGTTGCCGCTGACCGACCGGGTCACGCCTGCCGCCTTGCTGCAGGCGCTGCAGGCCGCCGCTGCCACCCATGTCCAGGAAGCCTCGGTGCGCTGGCAGTGCGACAGTCATTGGGGTGAGTTGCTGTGTAACCGCGACACCCTGGTGGGTGCGCTGCTCAACCTGATCGAAAACGCCAGCCAGGCCAGCGGCCCGGGTGCGCGCCTCAAAGTGCACCTGTACAGCCGTGAGCAAACCCTGCGCCTGTGCATCAGTGACAGCGGCAGTGGGATTGATCCGGCGGTGTTGCAGCGCCTGGGTGAACCCTTTTTTACCACCAAGACCAATGGCACCGGTCTCGGGCTGACCGTGGTCAAGGCAGTGGCCCGTGCCCATCAGGGAGAATTGCACTTGCGTTCCCGTGTGGGGCGCGGCACCTGTGCATTGATAACGCTGCCGCTGTTTTCCGGCGCGGCCAGCGCGGAGTAAAGAACACGCATACGACCTGTGGCGAGGGGGCTTGCCCCCCTCACCACGGGGCACCAAATGCAGCTGCCTTTTCAAAAACCTTGAAAAGGATGGGAGTAAGGATAAATGGCTATCAAGGTTTTACTGGTTGAAGACGATCGCGCCCTGCGTGAAGCACTGGCTGACACGCTGCTGTTGGCGGGCCATGACTATCGGGCGGTCGGTTCGGCCGAGGAAGCCTTGCAGGCCGTGGAGCAAGAGTCCTTCAGCCTGGTGGTCAGCGACGTCAACATGCCCGGCATGGACGGCCACCAGTTGCTAGGCCTGCTGCGCGCACGCCAGCCGCAACTGCCGGTGCTGTTGATGACCGCCCACGGCGCGGTGGAGCGCGCCGTCGATGCCATGCGCCAGGGCGCGGCAGACTACCTGGTCAAGCCCTTCGAACCCAAGGCCCTGATTGAGCTGGTGGCGCGCCATGCGCTTGGCGTCGTGGGTGTTGCAGACGGCGAGGGCCCGATTGCTGTCGAGCCGGCCAGTGCGCAATTGCTGGAGCTGGCGGCCAAGGTCGCCCGCAGTGATTCCACGGTGCTGATCTCCGGCGAGTCCGGCACCGGCAAGGAGGTGTTGGCGCGCTACATCCACCAGCAATCTCACCGCGCCAGCCAGCCGTTTATCGCGATCAACTGCGCGGCGATCCCCGACAACATGCTCGAAGCCACCTTGTTCGGCCATGAAAAGGGCTCGTTCACCGGCGCCATCGCCGCCCAGGCCGGCAAGTTCGAGCAGGCCGATGGCGGCACCATCCTGCTCGACGAAATCTCCGAAATGCCCCTGGGCCTGCAAGCCAAGCTGCTGCGCGTGCTGCAAGAGCGCGAAGTGGAGCGGGTGGGCGCGCGCAAGCCGATCCAGCTGGATATCCGCGTGGTCGCCACCACCAACCGCGACCTTGCTGGCGAAGTGGCAGCAGGGCGCTTCCGCGAAGATCTGTTCTATCGGCTCTCGGTGTTCCCGTTGGCCTGGCGCCCGTTGCGTGAACGCCCGGCCGATATCGTGCCGCTGGCCGAGCGCCTGTTGAGCAAGCACGTCAATAAAATGAAGCACGCTCAGGCGCGCCTGTCGGCCGAAGCCCAGGCTTGCCTGATCAGTTACCCATGGCCCGGCAACGTGCGCGAGCTGGACAACGCGATCCAGCGCGCGCTGATTTTGCAGCAGGGCGGCCTGATCCAGCCCCAGGACTTCTGCCTGGCCGTCGGCGCCGGTAGCGCGCCAATGCCGAGCCTGGCCCCGGCCCCACAGGAAAGCGCCCCGGCCGAGGCCGCTGGCGGTCTTGGTGACGACCTGCGTCGCCGTGAATTCCAGATGATCATCGACACCCTGCGCGCCGAGCGTGGCCGCCGCAAAGAAGCGGCCGAGCGCCTGGGCATCAGCCCGCGCACCCTGCGCTACAAGCTGGCGCAAATGCGCGATGCCGGGATGGATGTGGAAGCATTCCTTTTCGCGAGCTGAGATACACATCAGCTGACAAGGTTTGTCGGCTTTTCTTACGAGTTGCCAAGGAGCTGGCACCCTTGTTGCTACTACCCGTACTAACCGCTGCGTAGTGTCAAAAAATTGCGGGTCGTCGGAGAGAGAAGTTCATGAGCCAAGGTGTTGAGTTCAATCGGTTGATGTTGGATATGCGATCCATGCAAATGGACGCCATGTCCCAGCCGAAATCCGTCGCACAAGCGCCGGAATTGGGCCAAAGCAGCTTTGCCGATATGCTCGGTCAAGCCATCAACAAAGTCAGCGATACCCAGCAGGCCTCCAGCCAACTGTCGACGGCCTTTGAAATCGGCAAGAGCGGCGTGGACCTCACCGACGTGATGATCGCTTCGCAGAAAGCCAGCGTTTCCTTCCAGGCCTTGACCCAGGTGCGTAACAAGCTGGTTCAGGCTTATCAAGACATCATGCAGATGCCGGTTTAAGGACGAGATTTAAGTCATGGCAGAAGCAGTCGTGGATAACGTACCCGCCAAGACAGACGGCAAACCGCCGCTGTTTGGCCTGTCGTTCCTGGAAAACCTCTCCGAAATGACCATGTTGCGTCAGGTGGGCCTGATGGTCGGTCTGGCTGCCAGCGTGGCAATTGGTTTTGCCGTGGTGTTGTGGTCCCAGCAGCCTGATTACCGGCCGCTCTATGGCAGTCTGGCGGGGATGGACGCCAAGCAGGTCATGGAAACCCTGGCCGCCTCCGATATTGCCTACACCGTCGAGCCCAACTCCGGCGCCTTGCTGGTCAAGGCCGACGACGTCGCCCGTGCCCGCTTGAAGCTGGCCGGCGCGGGCGTGGCGCCGACCGATGGCAACATCGGCTTTGAGATCCTCGACAAAGACCAGGGCCTGGGTACCAGCCAGTTCATGGAAGCCACCCGCTACCGTCGTGGCCTGGAAGGCGAACTGGCGCGCACCATCGCCAGCCTGAATAACGTCAAGGGTGCCCGTGTGCACCTGGCCATCCCGAAAAGCTCGGTATTCGTACGCGATGAGCGCAAGCCCAGCGCCTCGGTACTGGTCGAGCTGTTTGCCGGGCGCTCCCTGGAGCCGGGCCAGGTCCTGGCCATCGTCAATCTGGTGGCGACCAGCGTTCCCGAGTTGAGCAAATCACAGATCACCGTGGTCGACCAGAAAGGCAACCTGCTTTCCGACCAGGCGGAAAACTCCGCGCTGACCATGGCCGGCAAGCAGTTCGACTACAGCCGCCGCATGGAAAGCATGCTCACCCAGCGCGTGCACAACATCCTGCAGCCGGTACTGGGCAACGACCGCTACAAGGCCGAAGTGTCTGCCGACGTGGACTTCAGCGCTGTCGAGTCGACCTCCGAGCAGTTCAACCCCGACCAGCCGGCCCTGCGCAGCGAGCAATCGACCAGCGAACAGCGCACTGCCGCCAATGGTCCTCCGCAAGGCGTACCCGGCGCCCTGAGCAATCAGCCGCCAGCCCCGGCCAGTGCCCCGCAAACCACCGGTGGCGCCGCCGCGACCGCCAGCGCGATCCAGCCCGGCCAGCCGCTGTTGGACGCCAACGGCCAGCAAATCATGGACCCGGCCACCGGCCAGCCAATGCTCGCGCCATACCCGGCTGACAAGCGTCAGCAGTCCACCAAGAACTTCGAGCTGGACCGCTCCATCAGCCACACCAAGCAACAGCAAGGGCGCTTGAACCGCCTGTCGGTGTCGGTGGTGGTGGATGACCAGGTCAAGATCAACGCCGCCAACGGCGAAACCACCCGCGCGCCGTGGACCGCCGATGAATTGGCGCGCTTCACGCGCCTGGTGCAGGACGCCGTGGGCTTCGATGCCAGCCGTGGCGACAGTGTCAGCGTGATCAACATGCCGTTCTCCCTGGAGCGCGCTGAGGTGATCGCCGATATTCCGTTCTACTCTCAACCCTGGTTCTGGGACATCGTCAAACAAGTGCTGGGGGTGTTGTTCATCCTGGTGCTGGTGTTCGGCGTGCTGCGCCCTGTGCTCAACAACATCACCGGCCACGGCAAGAAGCAGCTGGCGCCGTTCGGCGATGTCGAGTTGGGTGGCATGGGCGGCCTGGATGGCGAACTGGCCAACGACCGCGTCAGCCTCGGCGGGCCGCAGAGCATTCTGCTGCCAAGCCCGAGTGAAGGGTATGACGCGCAGTTGAATGCAATCAAAAGTCTGGTGGCAGAAGACCCGGGTCGTGTGGCCCAGGTCGTGAAAGAGTGGATCAACGCAGATGAGTGATAATCGAGCCTCTGTTGCCAAGCTGACCCGGGTCGACAAAGCCGCCGTGCTGCTGCTGTCCCTGGGTGAGACCGACGCTGCCCAAGTGCTGCGCCATATGGGCCCCAAGGAAGTGCAACGGGTCGGTGTGGCCATGGCGCAGATGCGCAATGTGCACCGCGAGCAAGTCGAGCAGGTGATGAGCGAGTTCGTCGAGATCGTCGGCGACCAGACCAGCCTGGGTGTCGGCTCCGACAGCTACATCCGCAAGATGCTCACCTCGGCCCTGGGCGAAGACAAAGCCAACGGCCTGATCGACCGCATCCTGCTGGGCGGCAACACCAGCGGCCTCGACAGCCTCAAGTGGATGGAACCACGGGCGGTGGCGGACGTGATCCGTTACGAGCACCCGCAGATCCAGGCGATTGTCGTGGCCTACCTGGACCCGGACCAGGCCGGCGAAGTGCTCGGCCATTTCGACCACAAGGTGCGCCTGGACATCATCCTGCGCGTCTCGTCGTTGAACACCGTGCAACCGGCGGCCTTGAAAGAACTGAACACCATTCTGGAGAAGCAGTTCTCCGGCAACTCCAACGCGGCCCGTACCACCCTGGGTGGTATCAAGCGCGCGGCCGACATCATGAACTTCCTCGACAGCTCGGTGGAAGGCCAGTTGATGGACTCGATCCGCGAGATCGACGACACCCTGTCGGTGCAGATCGAAGACCTCATGTTCGTGTTCAACAACCTGTCCGATGTCGACGACCGTGGCATCCAGGCGTTGCTGCGTGAAGTGTCCTCCGATGTGCTGGTGCTGGCCCTCAAGGGCTCGGACGAGGGCGTCAAGGAAAAGATCTTCAAGAACATGTCCAAGCGTGCCTCGGAACTGTTGCGCGACGACCTCGAAGCCAAGGGTCCGGTGCGCGTCAGCGACGTGGAAACCGCACAGAAAGAAATCCTCACCATTGCCCGCCGTATGGCCGAAGCCGGAGAAATCGTTCTCGGCGGGAAGGGCGGCGAAGAAATGATTTAAGGCGCAGCGCATGTCGAACAATGATGAGACGCCCAGCGATCTGATTCGCGCCCGGGACGTCGGCGGGTTCGACGTCTGGTCGCTGCCCAGCTTCGACCCGCATAGGCCTGAGCCCGAGCCTGAGCCGGTCGAAGAAGTGCCGGTGGAGATGGAAGAAGTGCCCCTGGACGAAGTCCAGCCACTGACCCTCGAAGAACTCGAAAGCATCCGCCAGGAGGCTTACAACGAAGGCTTTGCCACCGGCGAGAAAGAAGGGTTTCACAGCACCACGCTCAAGGTTCGCCAGGAAGCTGACGCGGCCCTGAGTGCCAAGCTGGCCAGCCTGGAACGCCTGATGGGCAGCCTGTTCGCGCCGATTGCCGAGCAGGATTCGCAGTTGGAAAAGTCCATGGTGGGCCTGGTGGAACACATCTCCCGCCAGGTTATCCAGCGTGAGTTGGTGCTGGACTCCAGCCAGATTGAAAGCGTGATGCGCGAAGCCCTCAAGTTGCTGCCCCTGGGCGTTGGCAATGTGCGGCTGTACATCAACCCTCAGGATTTCGAGCAGGTCAAAGCCCTGCGCGAGCGCCATGAGGAGACTTGGCGGATTGTCGAGGATGCCGCGTTGCAGCCTGGCGGTTGCCGGGTCGAGACCGAGCACAGTCGTATCGACGCTACGGTCGAGACGCGCATTGCGCAGATCATGGCCAAGCTGTTCGACCAGTTGCACGAGCAGGTGCTGCATCCGGCGGCGCCCGACCTGAGCATCGACCTGGACGCCCCGGATGCGCCTTGACCGCACCAGCTTCGCCAAACGCCTGGGCGCTTATGCCGAAGCCACCGAGTTGCCCGGCCAGCCGATCCTAGAGGGCCGCCTGCTGCGCATGGTCGGCCTGACCCTTGAAGCCGAGGGCCTGCGCGCCGCCATGGGCAGCCGCTGCCTGGTGATCAACGATGACAGCTACCACCCGGTGCAGGTGGAAGCGGAAGTCATGGGCTTTTCCGGCAGCAAGATATTCCTGATGCCGGTGGGCAGTCTTGCCGGTATCGCACCGGGGGCGCGGGTCGTGCCACTGGCCGATACCGGGCGCCTACCGATGGGCATGAGCATGCTCGGCCGGGTACTCGACGGCGCCGGCCGCGCCCTCGACGGCAAGGGCGGGATGAAGGCCGAAGACTGGGTGCCAATGGACGGCCCGACCATCAACCCGCTCAAGCGCAACCCCATCAGCCAGCCGCTGGACGTGGGTATTCGCTGTATCAACGGTTTATTGACGGTAGGTCGCGGCCAGCGCCTGGGCCTGTTCGCCGGTACCGGTGTGGGCAAGAGTGTGCTGCTGGGCATGATGACGCGCTTTACCGAGGCCGACATTATCGTGGTCGGCCTGATTGGCGAGCGGGGCCGTGAGGTCAAGGAGTTCATCGAGCATATCCTCGGTGAAGAGGGCCTCAAGCGCTCGGTCGTGGTGGCCTCGCCGGCGGACGATGCGCCGCTGATGCGTCTGCGCGCGGCTATGTACTGCACGCGGATTGCCGAATATTTTCGCGACAAGGGCAAGAATGTCCTGTTGCTGATGGACTCCCTCACCCGTTTCGCCCAGGCCCAGCGGGAAATCGCCCTGGCCATTGGCGAGCCGCCGGCAACCAAGGGCTATCCGCCATCGGTATTTGCCAAGCTGCCCAAGCTGGTGGAGCGGGCGGGTAATGCCGAGGCCGGTGGTGGCTCGATCACGGCGTTCTACACCGTACTCTCTGAAGGCGATGACCAGCAGGACCCGATTGCCGACTCGGCGCGGGGTGTGCTCGACGGGCATATCGTGCTGTCCCGGCGCCTGGCCGAGGAAGGGCACTACCCGGCCATTGATATCGAAGCGTCCATCAGCCGGGTGATGCCGTCGGTGGTCAGCGCCGAGCATATGACCCGCGCCCAGCAGTTCAAGCAGTTGTGGTCGCGCTACCAACAGAGCCGCGACCTGATCAGCGTGGGGGCCTATGTGGCCGGTGGCGACCGCGAGACCGACCTGGCGATTGCCCTGCAACCGCAACTGGTGACCTACCTGCGCCAGGGCCTGAACGACAATATCAGCATGGCCGAAAGCGAAGCGCACCTGGCGTCGGTGTTCGCCCCTGCGCCTGGCGGTTAACCGGCCATGGCAACCAGTCGCGCCGCGCGCCTTGCTCCCGTGGTGGAGATGGCCGAAAGCGCCGAACGCACCGCCGCCCAGCGCCTGGGGCATTTCCAGGGCCAGGTGCGCCTGGCCGAGAGTAAGCTCGGTGACCTGGAGCGCTTTCGCGGCGAGTACCAACAGCAGTGGATTGATCGCGGCAGCAAGGGTGTTTCCGGGCAGTGGCTGATGAACTATCAGCACTTTCTCAACCAGTTGGAAAGCGCCGTCGGCCAGCAGCGCCAGAGCCTGGCCTGGCACCAGAACAACCTCGACAAAGCCCGCGAAGGCTGGCAACAGGCCTACGCCCGGGTCGAGGGCCTGCGCAAGCTGGTGCAGCGTTACATCGATGAGGCGCGGGCCCTGGAGGACAAGCGCGAGCAGAAGTTGCTCGATGAACTGTCCCAGCGCCTGCCGCGCCAGGATCAATACTAGCCGCGTCGGTAGGCAAAAATTGCGATAGCCATGAGTATCTACGCGACTTGCTCTTTTTGGGTTGTTGGGGGTGTGTGCATATCCGTTGCTGCGGTTATGGCGGCTATTGGTTCCGCCCTTACGGCGGGTCACTTTCGAAGAGCGCGAAAGTAACCAAAGCGCTTTTGCCCCACCACTCGGTGCCTCGCCTAGGCTCGGCATGCCCGCAGTCAGGCATTGCTCCGTGGGCCCGCCGCGATCGGCCATCCATGGCCGTGTCGCGGCTACCCCGGCATCCATGCCGGGGTGCCCACTGCGCAATACCTGCCTGCGGCCAGCGTGGTTTAACGGGGCGCCTGAGATCAAAAGCCAGATCAAAAGCAGAGCAACAGCAACAGCAAAGCCAGAGCGCGAAGCTGCATTCCCCCCTGTGGGAGCTGGCTTGCCTGCGATGGCGGTGTACCAGCCAATACATTTATCGGCTGATACACCGCCATCGCAGGCAAGCCAGCTCCCACAGGGTACGCGCACGCTTCGACGATCAGGTCGGCTGTCAGGCCGCCTCGCTTTGCTTGTGATTTTGATCTGAGGCGCCCCGTTAAACCACGCTGGCCGTCATCCGATATTGATTTGGGGGGTAACCCGGCAGGACGCCGGGTTAGCCGCGCTGGGCCATGGATGGCCCATCGCGGCGGCCCCCCAAATCAATGTCGGATGACGGGCACACCGAGCCTAGGCGAGGTGCCGAGTGGTGGGGCAAGAGCCCTTTTGGTTACTTTTGGCTGGGCCGGCACTCCGGGCTCTTTTCCAAAAGTGACCCGCCGTAAGGGCGGAACCCTAAGTGGCCGTAACCGCACCAATGGATATGTACTCACACCCAATAACTAAAAAAAAGCGAGTCGTGTAGATACTCATGCTGCGATATCGGCGGATCCGTCGCTCATTTTTTCTGATAAGCCGCTATCGCAGGCAAGCCCACACCACACAAGCGCACCGCACATTTGATTGCGTTTGTTGCCCACTCTCCGATCACCTGCTAAACCTTGTTGCACATACCCACGACAAGGAAGCAGTCGTATGTCAGTCGAGTCAGAAGTATCCCTGGATGGGAAGAAATTGACGATCGCAATCAAGGGCCGGTTCGATTTCGGCAGTCATCAATCCTTTCGTGATTCCTATGAGCGGTTCTACAAGGTTCCCGAAACCTACGTCGTGGACTTGAAAGAGGCCACTTACCTCGACAGCTCGGCCCTGGGCATGTTGCTGCTGTTGCGTGATCACGCTGGTGATGACGCGGATGTGCGCGTGATCAACAGCAACTCCGATGTGCGCAAGATCCTCGCTATTTCCAACTTCGACAAACTGTTCGACATCAGTTGAGTGCCCAGGCTCTGGACATCCTCACGGTACTGATCGCCGAGGACAGCGCTGCCGACCGGCTGCTACTGTCGAGCATCGTGCGCCGCCAGGGGCATCGGGTGCTCAGTGCCAGTAATGGCCAGGAAGCGGTCGAGGTGTTCGCCCGTGAGCGTCCGCAACTGGTGTTGATGGATGCGCTGATGCCGGTGATGGACGGCTTCGAGGCGGCCCGGCAGATCAAGCAGTTGGCCGGCGAAGCACTGGTGCCGATCATTTTTCTCACCTCCCTGCAAGAGAGCGAAGCCCTGGCGCGCTGCCTGGATGCCGGTGGCGATGACTTCCTGGCCAAGCCCTATAACCAGATCATCCTGGCCGCAAAGATCAACGCCATGGACCGCCTGCGCCGGTTGCAGGCCACCGTGCTTGAGCAGCGCGACCAGATCGCCCGTCACCATGACTACCTGCTGCATGAGCAATGGGTGGCCAAGGCGGTGTTCGACAAGGTCGCCCACTCTGGTTGCCTGAACGCGGCGCACAATATCCGTTACCTGCAATCGCCTTATGCGCTGTTCAATGGCGACCTGCTGCTGGCGGCCTATGCGCCGTCGGGCGATATGCATGTGCTGCTGGGCGACTTCACCGGGCATGGCTTGCCGGCGGCGGTCGGCGCGATGCCCCTGGCCGAGGTGTTCTACGGCATGACCGCCAAGGGCTATGGCCTGGCGCAGACCCTGCGGGAGATGAACGCCAAGCTCAAGCGCATCCTGCCGGTGGATATGTTCTGTTGTGCCACGCTGTTGTGTCTCAGTGAGCAGCGGCGGGTGGTGGAGGTATGGAACGGCGGCATGCCTGATGGCTATGTGCATGAAGTGGCCACGGGGCGGCGTACGCCGCTGGTGTCGCGGCATTTACCCCTGGGCGTGCTGGCGCCCGAGGTCTTTGACGACCGCACCGAGGTCTGGCCCATGGCCTTGGGCGACCGGGTGTTCTTGCTGTCCGATGGGGTGATTGATACCGCCGATGCCAACGACCAGTTGTTTGGGGTCGAGCGCCTGCAACGGGTGTTTGCCGCCAACCGTGAGCCTGAGCAACTGTTTGTTGAAATCGAACAGGCGCTTGCCGCATTCCGAGGGCAGGTGCGGGACGATATCAGCTTGGTCGAAATCACCCTGCTGGCCGAGCAATCGCTGTTGGCGCCACCTCTGCAGTACACCGACAGCGGCCAGTCCTGTCCGCTGGACTGGTCGGTGAGCTTCGAGTTTCGTGCCGAGACCCTCAAGCGTTACAACCCATTGCCATACCTGTTGCAGTTACTCCTGGAAATACATGGCCTGCGCGGCCAGAGCGGGGCGCTGTACAGTGTCATGGCCGAGTTGTACTCCAATGCCCTGGAGCATGGCGTGCTGGGCCTGGACTCCCGACTCAAACGCGATGTGCAGGGCTTTGCCAGCTATTATCGCCAGCGCAATGAGCGGCTCGACCAGTTGAACAGCGGCCACGTGCGTGTGCATGTGAACGTGGTTCCAACCGAGGCGGGTGGTTGCCTGAGCCTGCGTATCGAAGACAGCGGCGCCGGGTTCGATGTCGAAACAGTCCTGGCGCGGCCGTTGGATATCGACCGTCTGTCCGGGCGCGGGCTGAACCTGGTCCGGCAACTGAGCAGCAATGTACGTTGGACAGATGGCGGGCGCAGTGTGTGCGTGGAGTTTTGCTGGGAGGCTCTGGCATAATCCGTCGATTCTTGATCAAGGAGCGAACAAGTGACGCAGATACATATGGACCCTGAAGTGTTGGTGGGTTTGCAGGAAGTGATGGAGGGTGAATACCCCCACTTGCTCGACACCTTCCTCGATGACTCGCAAAAGCGCGTTGAAGCGTTGCGCAAGGCGCGCGATGACGCCAAGGCCCTGGGGCGTATCGCCCACAGCTTCAAGGGCAGCAGCGGCAACCTCGGTGCGGTGCGCCTGGCGCTGTTGTGCCAGCGATTGGAGGCTGAGTCGGCCAAGGAAGAGGTTACCGACCTGGGCAAACTGGTCGACCAGATTGATCACGAGTTTGCGTTGGTCAAGCCGCTGTATGAGTCGGAGCGCCAGCGCTTCTAGGCTCGGCAGGCCCGCCCTGAAAATCTGGCCCGACTTTTGCTATCTATCTTCTGCCTGCGCCCTCGACCCTGCGCAGCGGAGACCTGACTTATGCCTCTAGCCCCCAACTCGCTCCTGCAAGCCGCTCCTGCGGTCAAGCCCCAGGCGTCCTCCGCGAATGCGCAGGCAACGGCCGCAGACACGCGGGCCAAAGCGCCAGGCTTTGCACAGGTGTTCGCCAAGGAGTCCAAGGCGACCCCGGCCAAGGCTGCGGATATGGCACCCAAGCCGAGCCATGACAAGCCAGCCAGCACCAGCGCCAAGAAAGATGTTGGCAACGACAAGCCTGCCGCTGGCGCTCCAGCGGTTGCCGATAGCGGCAAGACTTTGCCTGCCACGCCGCCCGCCAAGGCCGACGCGGCAGCCCCCGGCGATGACGACAAAGGTGCGGACAAGGATCTGGCGCAAACCCCGCCGCCAGCGGTCGATCCGGCTTCGGTCGCGGCGGTGACACCCGCTCCGGTAGCGGTCCAGGCCGCTGTAGCGGATGACGCCACCGCGCCGTTGCTGGTGACTACCCCTGCGGTCGCTGAAGAGGTCGTGCCTTTCGACCCCGAAGCCGATCCACTGGACTCATTGCCAGCCGTGCGCCTGGCGATGGAGCAGGGCGGTCATGTGTCTGCCAGCAGCCAGGCAGCGCAAAAGAACCTGCCGACCCAGGCTGAACCCACCGCCGCGCAGAACTTCAGCAACGGCCTGGCGGCCATGGTTGACCAGCAGGCGGCCAAGGACAGCACTGACCAGGGTGGCGAGAAGGCTTTCAGCGGCCTGATCGAAGATGGCCTCAAGGACTTGAAGGGCGCGAGCAGTGACACTCGCGTCGATGACTTCGCCAATCGTCTGGCCGCCTTGACCCAGGCTGCCACCCCCAAGACCACCAACGCCTTGCCCCTGAATAACCAGCCGCTGGCCATGCATCAGGGTGGCTGGACCGAGGAGGTGGTGAACCGGGTCATGTACCTGTCCAGCGCCAACCTCAAATCTGCCGATATCCAATTGCAGCCGGCCGAACTGGGACGCCTGGATATCCGCGTGAATATCACTGCCGACCAGCAGGCCCAAGTGAACTTCATGAGCGGCCATGCCGCCGTGCGCGAGGCCCTGGAGAGCCAGTCCGGGCGCCTGCGGGAAATGTTCGCCCAGCAGGGCATGGGCCAGGTCGACGTGAACGTGTCCGACCAGTCCCGTGGCTGGCAGGGCCAGGGTCAGGAGCAACAGCAGAACCAGGCGCGAGGTGTCAGTGGCAGTGGCGGTCACAGCGATGGGCATGACGCAGGCCTTGCGGGCGAAGTCACTGAAGTGGCGGCACCGATAGCCCAATCCGTCATCGGCTCCAGCGCCGTGGACTACTACGCCTGACCTGAGGTCAACACCGATCAAAATGTGGGAGCGGGCTTGCTCGCGATAGCGGTATGTCAGTTACCTAGTTGCTGACTGATCTAGCGCTATCGCGAGCAAGCCCGCTCCCACATTGGTTTTGCGCTGTTGCTGAAATCCGTGACAACTCTGGCATAACACTTGCTCTTGCCTTCCCGTGGATCTATGAAACCCCGAATAGTGACGGATTATTGGCATGGCGAAGAGTGACGACGCAGCGACAGCAACAGTACCTGCAGCAGGCAAGGGCAAGCTCAAGATGATCCTGCTGATTGTCGTGGGCTTGTTATTGGCCATTGGCGTGTCGGTGGGGGCTACCTGGTACTTTATGCACAGTGCCCAGAGCAAGCCGGTACCTGTGGCCGAGACCGCCAGCAACGTCAAGCAACCGGCAATCTTCGAGCAGATGCTCCCGGCCTTTGTTGCCAACTACAACCAGAACGGTCGGCAACGCTACCTGCAGGTGAGCATTACCTTGCAGGCGCGCAACCAGGCGGACATGGATGCCCTCAAGGTGCATATGCCGGTGATCCGCAACAACCTGGTGATGCTGTTCTCCGGGCAGAGCTTCGACAGCCTGGCCACCCCCGTGGGCCAGGAAATGCTGCGCCAGAAAGTCACTGCCAGCGTGCAGGAAGTGGCCCAGAAAGAACTGGGCAAAGTCGTGGTCGAGCAGGCGCTCTTCACTAATTTCGTATTGCAGTAGGATCACGACATGGCCGTGCAAGACCTGCTGTCCCAGGATGAAATCGACGCGCTGTTGCATGGTGTCGACGATGGTCTGGTACAGACCGAAATGGCTGCCGAGCCCGGCAGCGTCAAAAGTTATGACCTGACCAGCCAGGATCGCATCGTCCGCGGACGCATGCCGACCCTGGAAATGATCAACGAACGTTTTGCCCGCTACACCCGTATCAGCATGTTCAACATGCTGCGCCGCTCGGCGGACGTGGCGGTGGGCGGTGTGCAGGTGATGAAGTTTGGCGAGTACGTGCATTCGCTGTACGTGCCCACCAGCCTCAACCTGGTCAAGATCAAGCCCCTGCGTGGCACCGCGCTGTTCATCCTCGACGCCAAGCTGGTGTTCAAGCTGGTGGACAACTTCTTCGGCGGTGACGGCCGTCACGCCAAGATTGAAGGCCGTGAATTCACGCCTACCGAGTTGCGTGTGGTGCGCATGGTGCTGGAACAGGCCTTTATCGACCTGAAGGAAGCCTGGCAGGCGATCATGGAAGTCAATTTCGAGTACATCAACTCGGAAGTGAACCCGGCCATGGCCAACATCGTCGGGCCCAGCGAAGCCATCGTGGTCTCCACCTTCCATATCGAACTCGATGGCGGCGGCGGCGACCTGCACGTGACCATGCCGTACTCGATGATCGAGCCGGTGCGCGAGATGCTCGATGCGGGCTTCCAGTCTGACCTGGACGACCAGGACGAGCGCTGGGTCAAGGCCCTGCGCGAAGACTTGCTGGACGTTGACGTACCGCTGAGCGCCACCGTGGCGCGCCGCCAGCTGCGCCTGCGGGACATTTTGCATATGCAGCCGGGGGATGTGATTCCCGTCGAACTGCCAGACGAATTGATTATGCGCGCCAATGGCGTGCCGTCGTTCAAGGTCAAGCTCGGTTCCCACAAAGGGAACCTGGCGTTGCAAGTGGTTGAGCCGATCAACCGTCGCTGATGCATCCCCTAATTGATGATTTTTGCTGCGCCGAGGACATGTAATGGCTACCGAACACGAAAACACTTCCGCCGAAGACCAGGCCCTGGCTGACGAATGGGCGGCTGCCCTGGAAGAAACCGGCGATGCCAGCCAGGACGATATCGACGCCTTGCTGGCGGCCGATGCCGCCACCCCGCCAGTGGGCAATCGCCTGCCTATGGAAGAGTTTGGCAGCGTGCCGAAGAACCATGAGCCGGTCTCGCTGGATGGGCCCAACCTGGACGTGATCCTCGATATCCCGGTATCGATCTCCATGGAAGTGGGCAGCACCGAAATCAATATCCGTAACCTGCTGCAACTCAACCAGGGGTCGGTGATCGAACTCGACCGCCTGGCCGGCGAGCCGCTGGATGTGCTGGTCAACGGCACGCTGATCGCCCATGGCGAAGTGGTGGTGGTCAACGAGAAGTTCGGCATCCGCCTGACGGACGTGATCAGCCCCAGCGAACGTATCAAGAAGCTGCGCTGAGATGAGTCGCCGGTGGTTGGGACTGTTGTGGGCGTTGCCGCTGGCCGTGATGGCGGCTGAACCGGTGGCCCAGGTCGCCGCGCCGGCCGCCGGCAGCAGCGTGACTGGGCAATTGACTCAGTTGGTGCTGGGCCTGTTGCTGGTGGTGGGGTTGATCTTTTTCCTCGCCTGGCTGTTGCGCCGGGTGCAGCGCATTGGTCCGGGCAATGCCCAGGTCATCGAACTGGTGGGATCGCGGGCCCTGGGGCCGCGTGATCGCCTGGTGCTGGTGCAGGTGGGCGAAGAGCAGATCCTGCTCGGTCTCACCCCCGGCCGGATTACCCCGTTGCACGTGCTCAAGCATCCCGTGAGCGTGGCCCAGACCGAGGCCGCCACACCGGAGTTCGCCCAGCGCCTGATGGAGCTGATGGGCAAGGACCAGAAGGATAAGAAGTAATGCGCGTTCTATTGGCGCTCATGCTGTTACTGGCAGCGCCCCTGGCGTTCGGCGCCGACCCGTTGTCGATCCCGGCGATCACCCTGGGCACCAATGCGGCCGGGGCCCAGGAGTATTCGGTCAGCCTGCAGATCCTGCTGATCATGACGGCGCTGAGTTTTATCCCGGCCTTCGTCATGCTCATGACCAGTTTCACCCGGATCATCATCGTGTTCTCGATCCTGCGCCAGGCCCTGGGCCTGCAGCAGACCCCATCGAACCAGATCCTTACCGGCATGGCGCTGTTTCTGACGCTGTTTATCATGGCGCCGGTATTCGACAAGGTGAACCAGCAAGCCCTGCAACCCTACCTGGCGGAGAAAATGACCGCCCAGGACGCGGTGGAAAAGGCCCAAGGCCCGATCAAGGACTTTATGCTGTCCCAGACCCGCTCCAGCGACCTGGAACTGTTTGTGCGCCTGTCCAAGCGCACCGATATCGCCAGCCCGGATCAGGCGCCCTTGACCATCCTGGTACCGGCGTTCGTCACCTCGGAGCTCAAGACGGCATTCCAGATCGGTTTCATGATCTTTATCCCGTTCCTGATCATCGACCTGGTGGTGGCCAGTGTGCTGATGGCCATGGGTATGATGATGCTGTCGCCGCTGATTATCTCGTTGCCGTTCAAGATCATGCTGTTTGTACTGGTGGATGGGTGGGCGCTGATTATCGGCACCCTGGCAGGCAGTTTTGGCGGGGTTTAGCGCATGACACCTGAAGTCGCAGTCGACCTGTTCCGTGAAGCCCTGTGGCTGACCACCGTGATGGTCGCCGTGCTGGTGGTGCCCAGCCTGTTGGTGGGCCTGCTGGTGGCGATGTTCCAGGCGGCGACCCAGATCAACGAACAGACCTTGAGCTTCCTTCCGCGCCTGTTGGTGATGCTGGTCACCCTGATCGTGGCCGGCCCCTGGCTGGTGCAGAGTTTCATGGAATACATCCTGCAGTTGTACGGCAGTATTCCGCAGTTGATTGGCTGACCCGATGCAGTCCTTGCTGGCGTTGACCGACACTCAGATCAGCACCTGGGTGGCCTCGTTTATCCTGCCGATGTTTCGCGTGGGCGCCTTGTTGATGACCATGCCGGTGTTCGGGACCACCCTGGTGCCCAAGCGCATACGGCTGTTTTTCACGGTGGCGATTACCGTGGTCATCGTGCCGGTACTGCCACCGATGCCGCCGGTCAATGCCCTGGACCTCAGTGCGCTGCTGCTGATCGCCGAACAGATTCTGATCGGCGCCTTGATGGGGTTCTCCCTGACCCTGTTTTTCCAGTCCTTCGTGATTGCCGGGCAAATCGTCTCGATCCAGATGGGCATGGGCTTTGCGTCCATGGTCGACCCTACCAACGGCGTGTCGGTGGCAGTGATCGGGCAGTTCCTGACCATGCTGGTGACCCTGCTGTTTTTGGCCATGAACGGCCATCTGGTGGCCTTTGAAATCCTTACCGAGAGTTTCACCACTTTACCGGTGGGCGAGGGCTTGATCGTCAACCACTTCTGGGAAGTGGTCGGGCGCCTCAGTTGGGTGCTGGGCGCGGCGTTGTTGCTGGTATTGCCGGCGATCACCGCGCTGCTGGTGGTCAACATCGCCTTTGGGGTGATGACCCGCGCCGCGCCGCAACTGAACATCTTCGCCATTGGTTTCCCGCTGACCCTGGTGTTGGGCATGGGGATTTTCTGGATCGGCCTGGCCGACATTCTCAATCAGTATCAACCGCTGGCCAGTGACGCCTTGCAGTTTTTACGTGATCTGGCACGGGCGCGCTGAGCCATGGCCGAGAGCGAGAGTGGTCAGGACAAAACAGAAGACCCCACGGAGAAACGTAAAAAAGACTCCAGGGAAAAGGGCGAGATCGCCCGTTCCAAAGAGCTCAATACCCTGGCGGTGATGCTCGCCGGGGCCGGTGGCCTGCTGATCTACGGCGGCGGCCTGGCCCAGGACCTGATGGAGATCATGAAGCACAATTTCTCCCTGCCCAGGGATGTGCTGCTGGACCCACGCGCCATGGGCATCTACCTGCTGCACTCGGGGAAAATCGCGATCCTGGCCGCGCAGCCGGTGCTGATCACGTTGTTGCTGGCGGCAATCATCGGGCCGATCTCCCTGGGGGGCTGGCTGTTTGCGGCTGGCAGCCTGGCGCCCAAATTCAGCCGGATGAACCCCGGGGCCGGGATCAAGCGTATGTTCTCCGCCAAGGCGCTGGTGGAGTTGCTCAAGGCCCTGGCGAAGTTCTTTATCATCCTGTTTGTGGCGCTGGTGGTGTTGGAGTCCGATATCGACGACTTGCTGCGCATCGCCCATGAGCCACTGGAACTGGCAATCATCCACAGCGTGCAACTGGTGGGCTGGAGTGCGTTGTGGATGGCATGTGGCCTGATCCTGATTGCTGCAGTGGATGCGCCGATCCAGCTGTGGGAAAGCCACAAGAAACTGCTGATGACCAAGCAGGAAGTGCGCGACGAGCATAAGGATCAGGAAGGCAAACCGGAAGTGAAGCAGCGGATTCGCCAGCTGCAGCGCGAAATGTCCCAGCGCAAGATGATGGCCTCGGTGCCCGACGCCGACGTGGTCATCACCAACCCGACCCACTACGCCGTGGCGCTCAAGTACGACGCGGAGAAGGGCGGCGCGCCGCTGCTGCTGGCCAAGGGCAGCGACTTCACTGCCTTGAAAATCCGCGAAATCGCCCAGGCCAATGACATCTTGCTGCTGGAATCGCCGGCGCTGGCGCGTTCGATCTTCTACTCCACTGACCTCGACCACGAGATCCCGGCCGGGTTGTACCTGGCGGTGGCCCAGGTGTTGGCCTACGTGTATCAGATCCGCCAATACCGTGCCGGCAAGGGCAAACGTCCGGACCCGCTCAAGGACTTGCCGATTCCGCCGGATTTGCGTCGCGATTCTTGAGTCTTCTGCTGCCTCTTCCGGCGCCATCGCGGGCAAGCCCGGCTCCCACATTTGATCGCATTCCAGTGTGGGAGCCGGGCTTGCCCGCGATGGCGTCGGAACAGATGCTTGCCGTTCGTCCAACTCCCTTCCGACCTGTCAACTTTGACAGTAGCCAGCCCTCGTGCAGGGCGCTTTGATAGACCGGGAACATGCGGATTCGGGAGAAGGGCAATGGCAACTGGCACAGTGAAGTGGTTTACCGATTCAAAGGGCTTTGGATTCATCACGCAAGACGCCGGAGGAGAGGACCTGTTTGTGCACTTCTCGGACATTCAAAGCGGCGGCATCAAGTCGCTGGTGGAGGGCCAGAAGGTGGAATATGAAGTCGTAGAGGGTCCGAAAGGCAAGCAGGCATCAAACGTGCGTCCACTCTGATGATCGTTCCCACGCTCCTGCGTGGGAACGATCTCGTCCCTGAAGCAAAAGTTGGAAGGCTTCTTGCAATACCGCCTTCAGGACGCCTCTCGGCGTCAAAAGTTTGCTTCAAGGTGACGAGGAATACCGGTGGATCGCTCTAATATGCTCAGCACAGCCCGTGGCACCCTGACGGACCTCTCGCGAGGCAATCTGGGTGTGCCGCTGTTGCTGTTGGTCATGCTGGCAATGATGATGTTGCCGATACCGCCGTTCCTGCTGGACGTGTTCTTCACCTTCAACATTGCCTTGTCCATCGTCGTGCTGCTGGTTTGCGTGTACGCCCTGCGGCCTTTGGATTTTGCGGTCTTTCCCACCATTTTGCTGGTTGCCACGCTGCTGCGCCTGGCCCTTAACGTGGCCTCTACGCGGGTGGTGATGCTGAACGGCCAGGACGGCCACGCCGCCGCCGGTAAGGTGATCCAGGCTTTCGGCGAGGTGGTGATCGGCGGTAACTACGTGGTCGGTGTCGTGGTGTTTGCGATCCTGATGATCATCAACTTCGTGGTAGTGACCAAGGGCGCCGGGCGGATTTCCGAGGTGAGCGCGCGTTTTACCCTCGACGCCATGCCCGGCAAGCAAATGGCGATCGACGCCGATCTCAACGCCGGGCTGATCGACCAGAACCAGGCCAAGGCCCGCCGCTCGGAAGTGGCCCAGGAAGCCGAGTTCTATGGCTCCATGGACGGTGCCAGCAAGTTCGTGCGCGGCGACGCGATTGCCGGCCTGCTGATTCTGTTTATCAACCTGATCGGCGGCATCGCGGTCGGTATCTTCCAGCACGGCATGACCTTCGGCGATGCAGGTAAGGTGTACGCCTTGCTGACCATTGGTGACGGTTTGGTGGCGCAATTGCCATCACTGTTGTTATCTACAGCTGCGGCGATCATGGTGACCCGTGCGTCCGGCTCCGAAGACATGGGCAAGCAGATCAACCGCCAGATGTTCGCTTCGCCCAAGGCTCTGGCCGTGGCGGCCGGTATCATGGCGATCATGGGCATTGTGCCGGGCATGCCGCACTTCTCCTTCCTGACCATGGCCGCCCTGGCCGCCGGCGGGGCGTACCTGTTCTGGAAGAAGCAAAACATCATCAAGGTCCAGGCCTTGAAAGAGGTGGAGCGCCAGCAGGATCTGCTGCCGTCGCCGGCCCGCGCCCAGGAAACCAAGGAGTTGGGCTGGGATGACGTGACCCCCATCGACATGATCGGCCTGGAAGTCGGCTACCGTCTGATTCCCCTGGTGGACCGTAACCAGGGCGGCCAGTTGCTGGCGCGGATCAAGGGCGTGCGCAAGAAGCTGTCCCAGGACCTGGGTTTTTTGATGCCCACCGTGCATATCCGCGACAACCTCGACCTGGCCCCCAGCGCCTACCGCCTGACGCTGATGGGCGTGACCCTGGCCGAAGCCGAGATCTACCCTGACCGCGAACTGGCTATCAACCCCGGCCAGGTATTCGGCTCCCTCAGCGGCATAACCGCCAAAGATCCGGCTTTTGGCCTGGACGCGGTGTGGATCGAAGTCAGCCAGCGTAGCCAGGCACAGTCCCTGGGTTACACCGTGGTCGACGCCAGCACCGTGGTCGCCACGCACCTCAACCAGATTCTGTACAAGCACTCCCACGAGCTGATTGGTCACGAAGAAGTCCAGCAACTCATGCAATTGCTGGCCAAAGCCTCGCCTAAGCTGGCTGAAGAGCTGGTGCCGGGGGTATTGTCGCTGTCGCAACTGCTCAAGGTGTTGCAAGCGCTGTTGGCCGAACAGGTGCCGGTGCGGGACATTCGCAGCATTGCCGAGGCTGTCGCCAACAATGCCGCCAAGAGTCAAGATACTGCCGCGCTGGTAGCGGCGGTGCGCGTCGGATTGTCGCGTGCAATCGTCCAAAGCATTGTAGGGCTTGACTCTGAGCTGCCTGTAATCACCTTGGAGCCAAGGTTGGAACAAATATTGCTCAATAGTATCCAGAAGGCAGGGCAAGGCCAGGAAGAGGGCGTTCTGCTGGAGCCAAGCATGGCTGAAAAGCTGCAGCGTTCGTTGATCGACGCCGCACAGCGTCAGGAAATGCAGGGCCAACCGGTGATTCTGCTGGTGGCAGGCCCCGTCCGAGCGATGTTGTCGCGGTTTGGACGCCTGGCAGTACCGAATTTGCACGTTTTGGCTTACCAGGAAATTCCTGACAATAAGCAAGTGACTATCGTCGCGACAGTAGGGCCCAACGGCTGAGGTAGTGGGTTATGCAAGTAAAGCGTTTTTTCGCCGCCGATATGCGTCAGGCCATGAAGCTGGTTCGTGATGAGCTGGGCGCCGACGCGGCTATTATCGGTAACCGTCGCATTGCCGGCGGTGTCGAGCTGACGGCTGCCCTGGATTACAAACCCCAGGCCCTGGCGCCGCGTGTACCGAACATGGAACTCGAAGACGAGTTGCGCAAGACCGCCTCGCGCATTGTCTCGGCCCAGGCCGAGCTGAGCATGCGGGGCGACAGCGATGCGACCACTAATCGCCAATTGTTTGCCGGCCTGCCGCTGACGGCGGCCGAGCCACTGGTAGAGCCGACTTTTGTCGAGCCGCCACGTCCCGCCGCGCCAGCACCGGCCGCTGCGGTTGACCAGCGCGTGTTTGACTCGATGCGTTTTGAACTCAATGGTCTGCGCGAGCTTTTGGAAGTGCAGTTGGGCTCGCTGGCCTGGAACCAGTTGCAGGGCAGCAAGCCGCAACAGGCCAACCTCTGGCGCCGCCTGCAACGCATTGGCCTGTCCGGCCCGTTGTCCCGCGACCTGCTGGAGCTGACCACCGGCATTGAAGAGCCTCGCCAAGCCTGGCGCATGTTGCTGGCGCACCTGGCGCGGATGATCCAGACCCCGGAAATCGAACCCCTTGAAGAAGGTGGCGTGATTGCCATGGTCGGCCCCGCCGGCATGGGCAAGACCACCACCCTGGCCAAGCTGGCCGCCCGTTATGTCCTCAAGTACGGCGCCCACAACATTGCCCTGGTGAGCATGGACAGCTACCGCATCGGCGCGCAGGAACAGCTCAAGACTTTGGGCCGGATCCTCAATGTGCCGGTGACCCATGTCGACCCGGGCCAGTCCCTGGCCAACGCCCTCGACCCACTGCTGCGCAAGCGCGTGGTGCTGATTGATACCGCCGGCCTGCAAGCCAGCGACCCGGCATTGCGCATGCAACTGGAAAGCCTGGCCGGGCGCGGGATCAAGTCGAAAAATTACCTGGTACTTGCAACCACCAGCCAAAAACAGGTTCTGACTGCTGCGTACCACAGCTACAAACGTTGCGGACTGGCCGGTTGTATCCTGACTAAGCTGGATGAAACCGCAAGCCTGGGCGAAGTGTTGAGCCTTGCCATCAGCCATGAATTACCGGTCGCCTACCTGACCGACGGGCCGCGGATCCCGGATGACTTACATCTGCCGCGCCGTCATCAGTTGGTCAGCCGTGCGGTCAGTGTGCAAATGCAGGATGAACCCAGTGAAGAGGCGATGGCGGATATGTTCGCCGACCTCTATCACAACCCAGCCAAACGGGTCGGCTGAAAGGCAACATGAACACAGTGCAATGTACCTACATTGATGGTCTGCTACCGCGGCCACCCTATGTAGCCTGCGGCTAAGCAAGACAAGGTAAAGAAAGAACATGGGCAGCATGCATCCCGTACAGGTGATCGCGGTGACCGGCGGCAAAGGTGGCGTCGGGAAAACTAACGTGTCAGTGAATTTGTCCCTGGCCCTGGCAGAGCTTGGCCGCCGCGTCATGCTGCTGGATGCCGACCTGGGCCTGGCGAACGTTGACGTTCTGCTGGGACTGACGCCCAAACATACCCTGGCCGATGTCATTGAGGGCCGCTGTGAGCTGCGCGATGTGCTGTTGCAGGGGCCCGGGGGGATTCGCATCGTCCCGGCCGCCTCCGGCACCCAGAGCATGGTGCATCTGAGCCCGGCGCAGCATGCCGGCCTGATCCAGGCCTTCAGTGATATCGGCGACAACCTCGACGTGCTGGTGATCGACACCGCCGCCGGGATTGGCGAGTCCGTGGTCAGCTTCGTGCGCGCCGCGCAGGAAGTATTGCTGGTGGTCTGCGACGAGCCCACCTCGATCACCGACGCCTACGCCCTGATCAAACTGCTCAACCGCGACTACGGCATGAACCGCTTCCGCGTGCTGGCCAACATGGCCCAGAGCCCGCAAGAAGGGCGCAACCTGTTCGCCAAGTTGACCAAGGTCACGGATCGCTTCCTCGATGTCGCCTTACAATACGTCGGCGCAGTTCCCTATGACGAGTGTGTGCGCAAGGCTGTGCAAAAGCAGCGTGCAGTCTATGAAGCGTTCCCTCGTTCGAAATGCGCGTTGGCGTTCAAGGCAATTGCTCAGAAGGTCGATACCTGGCCACTGCCCGCCAATCCCCGGGGGCATCTGGAGTTTTTCGTCGAGCGATTGGTGCATCAGACGAGTGCAGGACCGGTGCTATGACAGCCAGCGGCTACAACCTTTACAAGAAGTCGGCGCGTGACAGCCAGGGCGAATTGATCGAGCGCTATGCGCCCCTGGTCAAGCGCATTGCCTACCACCTGCTGGCACGCCTGCCCGCCAGTGTCCAGGTCGAAGACCTGATCCAGGCGGGCATGATCGGCCTGCTCGAGGTGTCGACCAAGTACGACGCGAGCAAGGGCGCGAGTTTCGAGACGTATGCGGGTATCCGTATCCGTGGCGCGATGCTCGATGAGGTGCGTAAAGGTGATTGGGCGCCGCGTTCGGTCCACCGCAATACCCGGATGGTGAGTGACGCAATTCGCTCAATTGAAGCAAAAACCGGTCGCGACGCTAAAGATCACGAAGTTGCGGCCGAACTCCAATTGAGTCTCGACGATTACTACGGGATTTTGAACGATACCTTGGGCAGCCGCCTGTTCAGTTTCGACGACCTGCTACAGGACGGCGAACATGAAGGGCTGCATGAGGATGGCGCGAGTGCTCACCAGGAGCCTTCACGCGACCTGGAAGATGAACGCTTCCAGGGCGCCCTGGCAGAGGCGATTGCCAATCTGCCGGAACGTGAGCGGCTGGTGTTGGCGCTGTACTACGACGAAGAGCTGAACCTCAAGGAAATCGGTGAGGTCCTGGGGGTCAGCGAATCGCGGGTCAGCCAGCTTCATAGCCAATGCGCGGCCCGCTTGCGGGGGCGTTTGGGAGAGTGGCGAGCGCGCTGACAGGCAGTGTGGGGACACTGCGAACGATAACCGCCAGGGCGCAAGCCCGGCGGGAGCGGCCCGTGATGTGCCCAGCAGTCCTTTTTGTGTAATGCCTGTTGAATGATATGGCGCGCCCAGGTGCTGGACGCGTTTAAGACTGCTTGGAGGTCGAATTGGACAAGAACATGAAAATCCTCATCGTTGATGACTTCTCAACGATGCGGCGGATCATAAAAAACCTGTTGCGTGACCTTGGGTTCACTAACACGGTCGAGGCGGATGACGGCATTACGGCGATTCCGATCCTCAACAGCGGGAGCATCGACTTTCTGGTAACTGACTGGAACATGCCTGGCATGACCGGCATTGATCTACTGCGCCACGTGCGCGCTGATGAAAAGCTGCGCAGCCTGCCTGTGCTGATGGTGACCGCTGAAGCCAAGCGTGAACAGATCATCGAAGCCGCCCAGGCCGGGGTCAACGGCTACGTGGTCAAGCCATTCACTGCACTGGCCTTGAAAGAGAAGATTGAAAAAATCTTCGAACGCATCGGTCATTGATGCTGCCACGGGGGAGCTATGGAGCATAAAGAATCATCGCAGGCCGACTTTGAGTCGACCCTGAAAAAACATGCTCACCAACTCGTCGAAAGCCTGGAAAAAGGCCAGTTCGGCGACGCAGTGCAGTTGATCCATGAGCTCAACCAGACCCGCGACCGCGGCCTGTATCAGGAAGTGGGCAAGCTCACCCGTGAGTTGCACAGTGCGATCGTCAATTTCCAGATCGACCCGCACATGCCCCAGGCCGAGGAAATCTCGCAGATCACTGATGCCACCGAACGCCTGTCCTATGTGGTCAGGCTGACTGAGGCGGCAGCCAATCGCACCATGGACCTGGTGGAAAACGCCACGCCCCTGGTGAACGGCATGGCCAACGAGGCCAAGGCGTTGAGCACCGACTGGGGCCGCTTCATGCGGCGCGAAGTGGGCGCTGAAGAATTTCGTGACCTGGCGCGTCGGGTCGAAGGCTTCCTGTCACGCAGCGAGCAGGAAAACCGTACGGTTTCCAGCAACCTCAATGACATTCTGCTGGCCCAGGATTACCAGGACCTTACCGGTCAGGTGATCAAGCGCGTGACCCTGCTGGTCACCGAAGTGGAAAGCAACCTGCTCAAACTGGTGCTGATGGCTGGCCAGGTCGACCGTTTTGCCGGCATCGAACACGACCGCGAAGCGATCCTCTCGGAAAAAGATCCACAAAAACACCTCGCCAAGGGTGAAGGTCCGCAGATTCATGCCGATAAACGTGAAGACGTTATGTCAGGTCAAGATGACGTAGACGATTTGCTGTCCAGTTTAGGCTTCTAAGGAGCACGCAATATGAGCTTCGGCGCCGATGAAGAAATCCTTCAGGATTTCCTTGTAGAGGCCGGCGAAATTCTAGAGCAGTTGTCCGAGCAACTGGTCGAGCTGGAAAGCCGACCGGATGATGCGAACCTGCTCAATGCAATTTTTCGCGGTTTTCACACTGTAAAAGGGGGCGCCGGCTTCCTCCAGCTCCATGAGCTGGTGGAGTGCTGCCACATCGCCGAAAACGTGTTCGACATCCTGCGCAAGGGTGAGCGGCACGTTGATTCGGAATTGATGGACGTGATCCTCGAAGCCTTGGACGCGGTCAACGGCATGTTCAATGAAGTGCGCGAACGCGCACCCATTACGGCTGCCACCCCGGAACTGCTGGCCGCCCTGGCGCGCCTGGCAGAGCCTGGCGCGGTAGCTGCCGCCCCGGTGGTTGAGGCGGCGCCTGAGCCAGTGGCCGAACCCGACGTCACTGACAGCGAGTTCGAGCAACTGCTGGACTCCCTCAATGCGGTCAAGGCCGAGGCAGAAGCCCCGGCCGCAGCTGCGCCGCCGATGGTGCCGACCACCGAAGACATCACCGACGCCGAGTTCGAGTCATTGCTCGACCAGTTGCACGGCAAGGGCCAGTTCGCCCCGGACGCCGTGGCAGCCGCACCGACGCCGGTGGAGCCTGCTGCGCCAGCGGCCAGCACCGATATCACCGACGACGAATTTGAAGCACTGCTGGATCAGTTGCATGGCAAGGGCTCGTTTGCTGCCGAGGCGTTGCCGGCAGTCGCTGCGGCGGCTGCGGCTGCACCGGCTGCGGCGCCGGCTGTCGCTCCGGCGGCGGATGGCCTGATCAGCGATCACGAATTCGAATCCCTGCTGGATGAGTTGCACGGCAAGGGCAAGTTTTCCGAGGTGGCACCTGCCGCCGCAGCCGCCGCGACCGCCACCGCAGCGGTGGCCAAGCCTGCACCTGTTGCTGCCAAGGCCGCCGCACCGGCTCCCGCCCGTGCCGCCGCCCCGGCGCCAGCCCGCGCTCCGGCACCTGCCGACAAAGCCCCGGCCAGTGAAGCCGAAACCACCGTGCGGGTCGATACCGCGCGCCTGGACGACATCATGAACATGGTCGGCGAACTGGTGCTGGTGCGTAACCGCCTGGTACGCCTGGGCTTGAGCAGTGGCGACGAAGCCATGCAAAAGGCCGTGTCGAACCTCGACGTGGTCACTGCCGACCTGCAGACCGCGGTGATGAAAACGCGCATGCAGCCGATCAAGAAAGTCTTCGGGCGCTTCCCGCGCCTGGTGCGTGACTTGGCCCGGCAGTTGAAAAAAGAGATCGCCCTGGAACTGGTGGGTGAAGAGACCGACCTCGACAAAAACCTGGTCGAGGCCCTGGCCGACCCGCTGGTCCACTTGGTGCGCAACGCGGTCGACCACGGTGTGGAAACTCCGGAGGAGCGCGAAGCCAGTGGCAAGCCGCGTCTGGGCAAAGTGATCCTGGCGGCCGAACAGGAAGGCGACCATATCCTGCTGTCGATCACCGATGACGGCAAAGGTATGGACTCCAATATCCTGCGCGGCATCGCGGTCAAACGCGGCGTCATGGACAAGGACGCCGCCGACCGCCTGACCGATACCGAGTGCTACAACCTGATTTTCGCCCCGGGCTTCTCGACCAAGACCGAGATTTCCGATGTGTCCGGCCGTGGCGTGGGCATGGACGTGGTGAAGACCAAGATCAGCCAGCTCAATGGCTCGATCAATATTTACTCGACCAAGGGCCAAGGTTCGAAGATCGTCATCAAGGTGCCGTTGACCCTGGCGATCATGCCGACCCTGATGGTGATGCTGGGCAACCAGGCGTTCGCCTTCCCGCTGGTCAACGTCAACGAAATCTTCCACCTCGACCTGTCGCGCACCAACGTGGTCGACGGCCAGGAAGTGGTGATTGTGCGGGACAAGGCCCTGCCTCTGTTCTACCTCAAGCGTTGGCTGGTGGCGTCTGCCGCTCATGAAGAGCAGCGCGAAGGCCACGTGGTGATCCTGTCCGTGGGCACCCAGCGTATCGGCTTTGTCGTCGATCAACTGGTTGGCCAGGAAGAAGTAGTCATCAAGCCATTGGGCAAGATGCTGCAAGGAACGCCAGGCATGTCGGGTGCGACCATTACCGGTGACGGTCGGATCGCGCTGATTCTCGATGTTCCGAGCATGCTCAAGCGTTACGCCGCACGGCGTATTTGATTCGGCCCGGGCAGGGCGGTTGTCCCTCGCCCGGCCTAACGGAGTGGTTATGGTAGTCAAGGTTCTGGTGGTGGACGATTCGGGTTTCTTCCGCCGCCGCGTCTCGGAAATTCTTTCAGCGGATTCCAACATCCAGGTGGTCGGTACGGCCACCAATGGCAAAGAGGCGATTGATCAGGCCCTGGCATTGAAGCCGGACGTGATCACCATGGACTACGAGATGCCGATGATGGATGGCATCACCGCCGTGCGCCACATCATGCAGCGTTGCCCGACCCCGGTCTTGATGTTCTCGTCGCTGACCCACGAAGGCGCCCGGGTGACCCTCGACGCGCTGGACGCTGGCGCCGTGGACTTTCTGCCGAAGAATTTCGAAGACATCTCGCGCAACCCGGAAAAGGTCAAGCAGATGCTCTGCGAGAAGGTGCACAGCATCTCGCGCAGCAACCGCAGCAGCTTCCGCGCGCCGGTGGCTCCCGCCCCGGTACCGGCGCCGGCACCGACCAGCAGCAGTTTCGGGCGCCCGGCTCCTGCCCCTGTGGCACGGCCTGCCGTGGCCCCGACGCGTGCGCCGGCGCCCAGTGCGTCGTCGCCCGCGCCCAAGCGCAAGGCCTACAAGCTGGTGGCCATTGGCACGTCCACTGGCGGCCCGGTGGCCTTGCAGCGCGTCTTGACCCAGTTGCCGGCCAACTTCCCTGCGCCGATCGTGTTGATCCAGCATATGCCCGCCGCGTTCACCAAGGCCTTTGCCGAGCGCCTGGACAAGCTGTGCCGCATCAGCGTCAAGGAAGCCGAAGACGGCGACATCCTGCGCCCGGGCCTGGCGTTGCTGGCCCCCGGTGGCAAGCAAATGATGGTCGACGGTCGCGGCGCGGTGAAAATCCTGCCGGGTGACGAGCGCCTGAACTACAAGCCGTGCGTGGATATCACCTTCGGTTCGGCGGCCAAGTCCTACGGTGACAAAGTTCTGGCGGTGGTCCTCACCGGCATGGGCGCCGACGGTCGTGAAGGCGCGCGCCTGCTCAAGCAGGGCGGTAGCTCGATCTGGGCCCAGGACGAAGCCAGTTGCGTGATCTATGGCATGCCCATGGCTATCGTCAAGGCCGACCTGGCCGACGCGGTCTACAGCCTGGATGACATCGGCAAGCACCTGGTGGAGGCCTGTCACTGATGGATGTGTTGAGCCTGGTTGGGATCCTTCTGGCGTTTGTCGCCATTATCGGTGGCAACTACCTGGAAGGCGGCCATCTTGGCGCGCTGGCCAACGGTCCGGCGGCGCTGATCGTGATCGGCGGCACCGTCGGCGCGGCGCTGTTGCAGTCGCCCCTGAGCTCATTCAAGCGGGCGATGCAGATCCTGGTGTGGATCATTTTCCCGCCACGCGTGGACCTGGCCGGCGGTATCGACCGCGTGGTCAACTGGAGCCTCACCGCGCGCAAGGAGGGCCTGCTGGGCCTGGAAGGCGTGGCCGATGCCGAACCCGACAGCTACGCACGCAAAGGCCTGCAACTGCTGGTGGACGGCGCCGAGCCGGAAGCCATCCGCAGCATCCTCGAAGTGGACTTCTACACCCAGGAAAGCCGCGATATCAACGCGGCCAAAGTCTTTGAAAGCATGGGCGGCTACGCGCCGACCATCGGCATCATCGGTGCGGTGATGGGCTTGATCCACGTGATGGGCAACCTGGCCGACCCCTCGCAACTGGGCAGCGGCATTGCCGTGGCGTTCGTCGCCACCATCTATGGCGTGGCCAGTGCCAACCTGTTGCTGCTGCCGATTGCCAGCAAGCTCAAATCCATTGCCATGCGCCAGTCCCGTTACCGGGAAATGCTGCTGGAGGGCATCCTGTCGATTGCCGAGGGTGAGAACCCGCGCTCCATTGAATTGAAGCTCCAGGGCTTCATGGATTGATGGGGGGTATTGCCTGTGAGCCGTCGCCGCCGCGAGCCTGAAGAGCACGTCAATCATGAACGCTGGCTGGTGTCCTACGCCGACTTCATCACCTTGCTGTTCGCCTTTTTTGTGGTGATGTACTCCATTTCCTCGATCAACGAAGGCAAGTACAAGGTTATCTCCGAAGCCCTGGTAGGCGTATTTACCGATTCGGACCGGGCCCTCAAACCGATTCCCATTGGCGACGAACGGCCCAAGACCACCACCCCGGCCAAACCGCTGGTCAAGGACAGCGACGAGACCGACGCCGGCATCAGTGGCGGCAGCGACCCGCTCAAGAGCATCGCCGACGATATCAGCGCGGCGTTTGGCGACCTGATCAGCTCCAACCAGATGACCATTCGTGGCAATGAGTTGTGGGTGGAGATCGAGCTTAACTCCAGCCTGCTGTTCGCCAGCGCCGATGCCATCCCCAGCGACATAGCCTTCAGCATCATCGACAAGGTGGCGGCCATCCTCAAACCCTTCGACAACCCGATCCACGTCGAAGGCTTTACCGATGACCAGCCGATCCATACCGCGCAATTTCCCACCAACTGGGAACTGTCGTCGGCGCGCTCGGCGAGCATCGTGCGCATGCTGGCTATGCAGGGTGTGAACCCCGGGCGCCTGGCGTCGGTGGGGTACGGCGAATTCCAGCCGGTGGCCAATAATGCGACGGCCGAAGGTCGCGCGCGCAACCGGCGGGTAGTGTTGGTGGTGTCGCGCAACCTCGATGTGCGGCGCAGCCTGACTGCTACCGGTGCGGCCAATGCACAACCTGATGCTGCAATGAAGCGGGCTGGCACACAAACTGCACCGACGCCCGTAAAGCCGCCGGTTCGTGAGAGTGCCGTCAATTCTCTGTCACCGGCTCTATAACCTCGTGCTATTTCTCGGTCGAGCCAGTGCCTGCCGGGAGGAACAATCCGAATGAGAGTCTGGGCAGTTGCCAATCAAAAAGGTGGGGTCGGCAAGACCACCACCTCCATCGCCTTAGCCGGCCTGCTGGCCGAGGCGGGCAAGCGCGTGGTCATTGTCGACCTGGATCCCCATGGCTCGATGACCAGCTATTTCGGCTACGACCCCGATGCCCTGGAACACAGCTGCTTTGACCTGTTCCTGCACAAGGGCAGCGTCCCCGCAGGCTTGCCCGGGCAACTGCTGCTGCCCACCAGCAACGAGAAGATTTCCCTGTTGCCCTCCAGCACCGCCCTGGCCACCCTCGAGCGCCAGTCGCCGGGGCAGAGCGGCCTGGGCCTGGTGATCGCCAAGAGCCTGGCGCAACTGTGGCAGGACTTCGACTACGCCATCATCGACAGCCCGCCATTGCTCGGCGTACTGATGGTCAATGCCCTGGCGGCCAGCCAGCAGCTGGTGATCCCGGTGCAGACCGAGCACTTGGCGGTCAAGGGCCTGGAGCGCATGGTCAATACCCTGGCGATGATCAACCGTTCGCGCAAACAGGCGTTGCCGTTCAGCATCGTGCCGACCCTGTTCGACCGTCGCACCCAGGCCTCCCTCGGCACCCTGCGCGTACTGCGCGATGCTTACCCCGAGACCATCTGGCAAGGCTACATCCCGGTGGACACGCGCTTGCGTGACGCCAGCCGCGCCGGCCTCGCGCCCTCGCAATTCGATGGCAAAAGCCGTGGCGTGCTGGCGTACCGCGCCTTGCTCAAGCATCTGCTGGCCCAGCAACTTGTGGCGCAGGTGGCGTGAAATGAACAACCCTGTAGGAGCGAGTCTTGCCCGCGATGGGTTTTGCCTGATGTCACGGACTTTTGATTCAAGTCCGAGCGCGGGCAGGCCGATAACCTTTGAATACACGGTTAACGGTGCGCGCGCGTGGGCATACAGATGAATCGTCCTGTCGATATCAAGACCCGGCCGCAACTGGCGCTGCAGTCCTACCTGGACGCACTGTTGCAGGATGCGACCGAGGAAGTGCTGCCCGAGCCGATCCTGGTGCTGGATGAAGTCCTGGCGGTGCCTGTGGTCGAGGCTGAAGCCAGCCTGGATGAGTTTCAACTGGCGGTCCTCGAAGAGCAGGCCCGTGATGCGTTGGCGGTGCCTGTCGCCGTCGCGGCCGTGGAAGCGCCCGCACCCTTGGTGCTGGTGCCGCCGGTGGCCGAGGTGCATCGACCGCCGAGCATTACGCCGCCACCGGTGGAAACCGATGGTCGGCCAGCGTGGGCTGCCGAGTCGTTCGAATGCCTGCTGTTCGATGTGGCCGGGTTGACGCTGGCGGTGCCGCTGGTGTGCCTGGGGTCGATTTACTCCCTGGAAGGCCAGGAATTGACGCCGTTGTTTGGCCAGCCGGAGTGGTTCCTCGGGATCCTGCCGAGCCAGGCCGGCAACCTCAAGGTGCTGGATACTGCGCGCTGGGTGATGCCCGACCGCTATCGCGACGATTTCCGCCAGGGCCTGCAATACGTGATCTCGGTGCAGGGCTACGAATGGGGGCTGGCGGTGCATCAGGTCAGCCGTTCGCTGCGCCTGGACCCCAATGAAATCAAATGGCGCAGCCACCGTGGCCAGCGGCCATGGCTGGCGGGCACCGTGATCGAACATATGTGCGCGCTGCTGGATGTCGCCGAATTGGCGGAGCTGATAGCCAGCGGCGCGGTAAAAGATCTGCCAGGTAACAAACGTACTTGATAAGAGGCGCAGTACCACGGTGCTGCCAAAGAAGAACACACGCCGTTATCAACGGTATTTGAAGGGGTCAGGGGTATGAATAAGTCAGCGTCCGCACAGGGTTTGGATGATCCGATTCTGCAATGGGTAACCTTCAAGCTGGACAACGAGTCTTACGGCATCAACGTGATGCGCGTGCAGGAAGTGCTGCGCTACACCGAAATCGCGCCAGTGCCGGGTGCGCCGAGCTACGTGCTGGGCATCATCAACCTGCGCGGCAACGTGGTGACCGTGATCGACACGCGCCAGCGTTTTGGCCTGATGCCGACTGAAGTCAACGACAACACGCGTATCGTCATCATCGAAGCCGACAAGCAAGTGGTCGGGATCATGGTCGACAGCGTGGCCGAAGTGGTTTACCTGCGCCAATCGGAAGTCGAGACCGCGCCGAATGTCGGCAACGAAGAATCGGCCAAGTTCATCCAGGGTGTGTGCAACAAGAACGGCGAGCTGCTGATCCTGGTTGAGCTGGACAAGATGATGAGCGAAGAAGAGTGGTCGGACCTGGAGAACATCTGATTGATGCTTGAGGTAGCGGTAATCGTCCTGGCCCTGCTGTGGATCGGGACTGTAGTGGTATTGCTGCGCCATATGCGCCAGCAACGCGAATTGGCCTTGCAACAGGCCGAGCGCGACGCCGTGCGCGACCAGCGCCTGCGCGAGATGGCCAAGCGCGTGGACAACTACCAGCAAAGCGCCGTACGGGTAGGGGAGGACGTGCACGAACTGCGCGCCATCCTCGCCCCGTTGCCCGACAAACTGTCGGCACTGGAACAGCGCGACCCGGCCAACCTGTCTTTTGCCCAGGCGGCAAAACTGGTGGGCATGGGCGCTACGGTGGACGAACTGACCCAATCCTGCGGCCTGACCCAGGCCGAGGCACAGTTGATGAGCAAGTTGCACAAAAGCTGACACTGTACTGATTCAAATGTGGGAGCAGGCAAGCCAGCTCCCACACTTGTTTTTTACCGCCCCCACTTCCAGCACCCGCCGCAGTTCCCATGTGGGAGCGGGCTTGCTCGCGAAAGCGGTGGATCAGTCAATACATGTACCGACTGACCCACCGCCATCGCAGGCAAGCCAGCTCCCACACTTGTTTTTTGTCGCCCCCACTTCCAGCACTCGCCGCAGTTCCAATGTGGGAGTTGCACAAAAGCTGACACTCTACTGATTCAAATGTGGGAGCGGGCTTGCCCGCGATGGCGGTGTGTCAGCCAAGGCTGTACCGACTGACCCACCGCCATCGCAGGCAAGCCAGCTCCCACACTTGTTTTTTGTCGCCCCTACTTCCAGCACTCGCCGCAGTTCCAATGTGGGAGTTGCACAAAAGCTGACACTGTATTGATTCAAATGTGGGAGCAGGCAAGCCAGCCCACACTTATTTTTACCGCCCCCACTTCCAGCACCCGCCGCAGTTCCCATGTGGGAGCGGGCTTGCTCGCGAAAGCGGTGGGTCAGTCAATACATGTACCGACTGACCCACCGCTTTCGCGAGCAAGCCCGCTCCCACATTTTTTGATCTGTGTGCATCCTCGAAACGTCAGTAATCATCCCCGCGCGCCGTCACATCCCGCTCCATTGGCTCGGCATTCGGGTCATACCCCGCGGGGAACTTGCCTTTGAGCGTCCAGGCAAACGCAATAATCTCGGCGATGGTGCGGTACAGCTCTTCGGGAATGCTGTCACCCAACTCCATGCGCGCCAGCAGTTTCACCAGCTCGGCATTTTCATAAATCGGGACTTCATGTTCGCGCGCCAACTTCAGGATGGCTTCGGCCAGGGCGTCGTCGCCTTTGGCGGTCAGGGCGGGGGCGGCTTTGCCGTCGTATTTGAGGGCGATGGCCTGGCGTGGTGGGTTGGGGTTTTTCATGCGGTTTCATCCACCCAGCGTTGTTCCAGCCCGGTCTTTGGCCCGCGGGGCGGGGTGCCGAGGTGGCAGTCGAGGTCGCCGACATTGAGGCCCGACGACACCAGGCGCTCGCGCAGGCTGCCCAGGTGGCTTTCGATCAGGCTGGCGGTGTAGGGGCGGGTGGCCCATAGCTGGCTGGACAGTTTGCCCTGGCTCAATTGTGCCTGGACCTGCAAGGGGCCCAGGGGCTCCATGTCGAAGGCCAGTTCCACGCGCCACAGCATCTTCTTCGCGTCGCGTTCGATCTTGCGTTCCGGCTCGTCCTTGTCCGGCGCCGGCTCTTCGCGCTGGAACTTGACCTGCAGCGGCACGATGTCTTGCAAGGTGCGCATGGGGATTTCCAGTTGCCAGGTGGTTTGCAGGCGGCCATCGGCGGTGGTGCCACTCTGTTCCAGGCTCGACAGTTGATGGCTCTGCAAGCGCGAGATGGCGCCGGCGGCCAGGCGCAGCAGGGTTTCCAGGCTGTTTTCACCGTCCAGGCGCTGCAGCAGGCGCTCCGGCAATGGGAAGCCGCCCGGGGCGTTGCGGGCGCCCACCTGGCCGAGGGTACCCAGCGGGCTGCGGACAAAGCTGGGCAGCATCTGCGCCAGGGTATTGGCGGCCAGGATCGCGTTGAGGTTGGTGTTGGCGGGCAGGGCGGGTAGCAATTCGTTGACCAGGCGCAGCAGGCTGCCTTTCATATCCAGCGGCGGCACTTGCGGGTTTTGCCCGGCCAGCAGCTTGGCTTCAAGGAACACGCCGCTGTTGTGCAGCAGTTGCGCCAGCACCTTGGGGTTGCTGACCTGCGCCACATCCGGCAGCCCGGCCAGCAGGCGATCGACGGCGGCGCGCAATTGCGCGGAGGTGTCATCGGGCAGGTTTTTCAGGGCATTGAACACGCCCTCCAGTGAGGCCTGGCGGCTTTGCTGGGCGGCCAGTTGCTGGCTGACCGCCAGTTGATCGCGCAGCCCGCTCAGGGGCACGAAATCCAGGGTCTGCGCACCCTGCACCACGGCACTCAACAAGCTACCGACGCGCAGCGGCTGCGGGCTTTCCAGGGTCAGGGTGGTACCGCTCAGGGCGTTGTTGAGCACCGACACCAGCGAACGGTATAACGCCGGTTGCCCGGCGCCCTGGGGCAGCATCTGCGAGGTCAGCACCTTGGCCTGGAGCAAGGTGCCCACCGGCAACTGGTGGGTGTCGATGCGGGTCAGGGCGGCGACATTGGCGCTGAGGGCCTGCTGCAGGCTGATCGCCAGGTCGCCCGATGCCGTCTGGCTCACCGCCACATTGCTGCCCAGGGGCAGTGGCTGGCTGCTCGCGGCCTGCACCAGGGTTTGCCGGCCACCTTCAAGGGTCAGCTTGAGCAACAGCTGAAAGGCTTCACCGCCTTGCTTGAGCGCCAGGACCTCGGCGTTCACGGTTTTGCCGGCGTCGATCAACCCTGTCTGCGGCTCCAGCAGTTTCAGCAGTTCGCCCACCGCAGGCGCAGGCCTGGGCCCGGAAGCCGGGGCAGGGGGCAGGGTCGGAAGGTTGATGTCACCGGTCATCGTGGCCGCCGTCTCAAGGAAATTGCCCTCTTTAGAGTAGGGCATCACATGTATAATGCCGCCCGTCTTCAAAGAGCGGGTCAAAAACATCTCAACTGATTGATCCAGCTCTCTAAAACAGGCCGCCAATGCAGTTATTGTGCATCTCTTTAACGGCCGTTCCACCGCCGACTTGAACCGTAAAGGCCCGCGATCTTGTGACCAGCCCCCTACTTGAAGCCGTTGCGCTTGCCTGTGAGCGAGACCTGCGGATGCTGTTCGAACACCTCGAGTTGCGGCTGTCGGCGGGCGACATGGTGCAGATCAGCGGCCCCAACGGCAGTGGCAAGACCAGCCTGCTGCGCCTGCTGGCCGGTTTGATGCAGCCCACGGCAGGCCAGGTGCGCCTCAATGGCAAGCCGCTGCAAGAGCAACGCACGGAGCTGGCGCGCAATCTGGTGTGGATCGGCCACGCTGCGGGGATCAAGGATGTGCTGACGGCCGAAGAGAACCTCAGTTGGCTCAGCGCCCTGCATCATCCGGCCTCGCGCGCATCCATCTGGCACGCCCTGGCGGCCGTCGGGCTCAAGGGCTTCGAAGATGTGCCGTGCCATACCCTGTCGGCCGGCCAGCAGCGCCGGGTGGCCCTGGCCCGCCTGTACCTGGAGGGCCCGCCGTTGTGGATCCTCGACGAACCCTTCACCGCCCTCGACAAGCAGGGCGTGGCGCAGCTCGAAGAACACCTGGCCCGGCACTGCGAGCAAGGCGGCATGGTGGTCCTCACTACCCACCACACCTTGACCCGCATGCCTGCCGGTTACCGCGACCTGGACCTGGGACGGTGGTCGGTATGAGTGTATTTGCCCTGTTGGTCGCCCGCGAAGCCCGTTTGCTGTGTCGCCGCCCGGCTGAACTGGCCAACCCGCTGGTGTTCTTCGCGATTGTCATCGCGTTGTTCCCGTTGGCGGTCGGTCCCGAGACTAAACTGTTGCAAACCTTGTCTCCGGGACTGGTGTGGGTCGCGGCCCTTTTGTCCGTCCTGCTCTCGCTGGACGGGCTGTTTCGCAGTGATTTCGAAGATGGTTCCCTTGAACAGTGGGTCCTTTCGTCGCACCCTCTGCCTCTTCTGGTTCTGGCCAAGGTACTGGCACACTGGGCCTTCTCCGGCCTGGCGCTGGTCCTGCTCGCACCGCTGCTGGCGATGATGCTGGGCCTGCCCGCCGAATGCCTGCCCGTCTTGCTGGCCTCGTTGTTGCTAGGCACTCCGGTGCTGAGCCTGCTGGGGGCGGTGGGTGCAGCACTGACGGTGGGCCTGAAACGTGGGGGGCTGTTGCTGGCCTTGCTGATTCTGCCTTTGTATATCCCGGTATTGATCCTGGGCAGCGGCGCCTTGCAGGCCGCGCTCATGGGGATGCCGGCGACCGGTTACCTCTTGTGGCTTGGCAGCCTGACCGCCCTGGCGGTAACCCTGACACCCTTTGCTATAGCGGCCGGCCTGAAGATCAGCGTCGGCGAATAATGAGGTCTGACCCGGTATTTTCACTGCGTCAGTAAAGACCCTAAGCTTCTTGCAACGACAAGAAGCAACCGTGATGGAAACAGCAATGAACTGGACCTGGTTTCACAAGCTCGGCTCGCCCAAGTGGTTCTACGGGATCAGCGGCAAAATGCTGCCCTGGCTCGCCGTCGCCGCCTTCCTGCTGATCGGTATCGGCCTGGTCTGGGGCCTGGCCTTCGCGCCACCGGACTACCAGCAGGGCAACAGCTTTCGCATCATCTATATCCACGTGCCCGCCGCGCTGCTGGCCCAGTCCTGCTACGTGATGCTCGCGGTGTGCGGCATTGTCGGGCTGGTGTGGAAGATGAAGCTGGCCGACGTCGCCCTGCAATGCGCGGCGCCCATCGGTGCGTGGATGACCGCGGTGGCGCTGCTCACCGGGGCAATCTGGGGCAAACCGACCTGGGGCTCGTGGTGGGTCTGGGATGCGCGACTAACGTCCATGTTGATTCTGCTGTTTCTGTACTTCGGTCTGATTGCCCTGGGCAACGCGATCAGCAATCGTGACAGCGCCGCCAAGGCCTGCGCGGTGCTGGCGATTGTCGGTGTGATCAATATCCCGATCATCAAGTACTCGGTGGAGTGGTGGAACACCCTGCACCAGGGCGCCACCTTCACCCTCACTGAAAAACCGGCGATGCCCGTGGAAATGTGGGCGCCGCTGCTGCTGATGGTCCTGGGCTTCTACTGCTTCTTCGGCGCAGTGTTGCTGATGCGCATGCGCCTCGAAGTGCTCAAGCGTGAAGCCCGCGCCAGTTGGGTCAAGGTCGAAGTGCAAAACAGCCTGGGAGCCCGTGGATGAGTTTCGCCTCTTTCAGTGATTTTCTCGCCATGGGCCACCACGGCCTGTACGTCTGGACAGCCTATGGCATCAGCCTGGCAGTCCTGGCCCTCAACGTTGTTGCGCCGATCCTGGCCCGCAAGCGTTACCTGCAACAAGAGGCGCGTCGTCTGCGCCGGGAGACCGATAAGTGAATCCGCTGCGTAGAAAGCGTCTGTTGATCATCCTTGCCATCCTGGTGGGCGTCGGGTTAGCCGTAGGCCTGGCCTTGAGTGCCCTGCAGCAGAACATCAACCTGTTCTATACCCCGACCCAGATCGCCAATGGCGAAGCGCCGCAAGACACGCGGATCCGTGCCGGTGGCATGGTCGAGGCCGGCTCCCTGAAGCGCTCCGGCGACTCCCTGGACGTGACCTTCGTGGTTACCGACTTCAACAAATCCGTGACCATCACCTACCGCGGCATCCTCCCGGACCTGTTCCGCGAAGGGCAGGGCATCGTTGCCTTGGGCAAAATCAACGCCCAGGGCGTGGTGGTGGCCGATGAAGTGTTGGCCAAGCACGATGAAAAATACATGCCGCCGGAAGTGACCAAGGCCCTCAAAGACAGCGGCCAATCCGCGCCCACCCCAGCCAAGGAGGGTTAAGCAATGACCTCTACATTGTTTATTCCCGAGTTGGGCCAATTGGCGATGATCCTCGCCCTGTGCTTTGCCATCGTCCAGGCCATCGTCCCGCTGCTGGGCGCCTGGCGCGGCGACCGGCTGTGGATGAGCTTGGCGCAGCCCGCCGCCTGGGGCCAGTTCGCGTTCCTGGCGTTCGCCTTCGGTTGCCTGACGTACGCTTTTATGACCGACGACTTTTCCGTCGCCTATGTGGCCAGCAACTCCAACAGCGCCTTGCCCTGGTACTACAAGTTCAGCGCCGTGTGGGGCGCCCACGAAGGCTCCCTGCTGTTGTGGGCCCTGATCCTCGGCGGCTGGACCTTTGCCGTGTCGGTGTTCTCCCGGCAGTTGCCGCAAGTCATGCTGGCGCGGGTGCTGGCGGTGATGGGCATGATCAGCATCGGCTTTTTGCTGTTCCTGATCATGACCTCCAACCCGTTCGAGCGGATCCTGCCGCAGATTCCCATGGACGGTCGCGACCTCAACCCGTTGCTGCAGGATATCGGCCTGATCGTCCACCCGCCGATGCTGTACATGGGCTATGTGGGCTTCTCCGTGGCCTTCGCCTTTGCCATCGCCGCCTTGCTCGGCGGGCGTCTCGACGCCGCCTGGGCGCGCTGGTCGCGGCCATGGACCATCGTCGCCTGGGCCTTCCTCGGCATCGGCATCACCCTGGGCTCGTGGTGGGCCTATTACGAACTCGGCTGGGGCGGCTGGTGGTTCTGGGACCCGGTGGAAAACGCCTCCTTCATGCCCTGGCTGGTGGGCACGGCGCTGATCCACTCCCTGGCCGTCACCGAAAAACGCGGCGTGTTCAAGAGCTGGACCGTGTTGCTGGCCATTGCCGCCTTCTCCCTGAGCCTGCTGGGCACGTTCCTCGTGCGTTCCGGCGTGCTGACCTCGGTGCACGCGTTCGCCGCCGACCCTGAGCGCGGTGTGTTCATCCTGATCTTCCTGCTCTGTGTAGTCGGTAGTTCGCTGACTCTGTTTGCCCTGCGCGCGCCGGTGGTCAAGAGCCACGTCGGCTTCAACCTGTGGTCGCGGGAAACCCTGCTGCTGGGTAATAACCTGGTGCTGATCGTTGCGGCCTCGATGATCCTGCTGGGCACTTTGTATCCGCTGGTGCTCGATGCCCTGACCGGCGCCAAGCTGTCGGTCGGCCCGCCGTACTTCAACGCATTGTTCATCCCGTTGATGGGCCTGCTGATGGTGGTAATGGCCATCGGCGTGCTGGTGCGCTGGAAAGACACCCCGGTCAAATGGCTGCTGGGCATGTTGATCCCCGTGCTGCTGGGCAGTGCTGCACTGTCGGTGGTTGCCGGGATTGCCTACGGCGACTTCAACTGGGCAGTGCTCGCCACCTTTATGCTCGCGGCCTGGGTGTTGCTGGCCGGCGTGCGCGATATCTTCGACAAGACCCGGCACAAGGGCCTGATCAAAGGCCTGCCCACCCTGACGCGCAGCTACTGGGGCATGCAGATCGCGCACATTGGCATCGCCGTGTGCGCCCTGGGCGTGGTGCTGTCCAGCCAGAACAGCGCCGAGCGCGACCTGCGCCTGGCCCCTGGCGAGTCCATGGACCTGGCCGGCTACCAGTTCGTCTTTGAAGGCGCCAAGCACTTCGAAGGGCCGAACTTCACCTCCGACAAAGGCACCGTGCGTGTGCTGCGCAACGGCAAGCAAATCGCCGTGCTGCACCCGGAAAAACGCCTGTACACCGTACAGAGCTCGATGATGACCGAAGCCGGGATCGACGCCGGGTTCACCCGTGACCTGTATGTCGCCTTGGGCGAACCCCTGGGCGAGGGCGCCTGGGCCGTGCGGGTCCACGTCAAGCCGTTTGTGCGCTGGATCTGGTTCGGCGGCCTGCTGACCGGCTTCGGTGGTTTGCTGGCAGCGATGGACCGGCGTTACCGGGTCAAGGTCAAGAGCCGGGTGCGTGAAGCCCTCGGCATGCAGGGAGCTGCGGTATGAAGCGTTGGTTGATGGTATTGCCACTGGCGTTGTTTCTGCTGGTCGCGGTGTTTTTGTATCGCGGCCTGTACCTGGACCCGGCCGAGCTGCCGTCGGCGATGATCGGCAAGCCGTTCCCGGCGTTCTCGTTGCCTACGGTGCAGGGCGATAAAACCCTGACCCAGGCAGACCTGATCGGCAAGCCGGCTCTGGTCAACGTGTGGGCCACTTGGTGCATCTCTTGCCGCGTGGAACACCCGGTGCTGAACAAGCTGGCGGAGAAGGGCGTGGTGATCTACGGCATCAACTACAAGGACGACAATGCAGCGGCCTTGAAGTGGCTGGCGGAATTCCACAACCCGTACCAATTGGACGTGCGCGATGAAGACGGCAACCTGGGCCTGAACCTCGGCGTCTACGGTGCCCCGGAAACCTTCTTTATCGACGCCAAGGGCGTGATCCGCGACAAGTTCGTGGGGGTGATCGACGAAGTGGTCTGGCGCGAACAACTGGCGGCCAAGTACCAGGCCCTGGTGGATGAGGCCAAGCCATGAAGCGTTGGTTGACCGCCGCAGTACTGGCCCTGGGCCTGGTGGGCGTGGCCCATGCCGCCATCGACACCTACGAGTTTGCCCGCGATGGCGACCGTGAGCGTTTCCGCGAGCTGACCAAGGAACTGCGCTGCCCCAAGTGCCAGAACCAGGACATCGCCGACTCCAACGCACCGATTGCCGCCGACCTGCGCAAAGAGATCTTCCGCATGCTGGGCGAGGGCAAGGACAATCAGCAGATCATCGACTTCATGGTCGATCGCTATGGTGATTTTGTCCGCTACAAGCCGGCGCTGACCAGCAAGACCGCCTTGCTCTGGTTTGGCCCCGCCGCCCTGTTGCTGGGTGGCCTGGTGGTCATGGCCGTGATCGTCCGCCGTCGCCGTGCGGCGCCTACCGATGGTTCTGATGCGCTATCTGCCCAAGAGCGCCAACGCCTCGACCAACTGCTGGACAAAAAAACTGATGATTGATTTCTGGCTCGCAGCTGGCCTGCTGCTCCTGGTTGCCTTGAGTTTCCTGTTGATCCCGGTGTTGCGCGTACGTCGCGCCCAGCGTGAAGAAGACCGCACCGCGTTGAACGTCGCGCTGTATCAGGAACGTGTTGCTGAACTGCAAACCCAACAAAGCGAAGGCGTGCTCAACGCGGCGCAACTCGATACCGGCCGCGCCGAAGCCGCCCGTGAATTGCTGGCCGATACCGAAGGCGTGGAAAAGCCCCGCGAATCGCGCCTGGGCAAGCCGCTGCCACTGCTGGCCGCCGTGCTGGTGCCGGTGTTGGGCCTGGGGCTGTACTTGCATTACGGCGCCATCGACAAGGTTGAACTGACCCGCGAATTCGCCCAGCCGCCGGTATCCCTTGCCGACATGACCCAGCGCCTGGAACGGGCTGCGGCGGCGCAACCGGATTCGGCCGAAGGCTTGTACTTCCTGGGTCGCGCCTACATGGCCCAGGATCGTTCGGCCGACGCGGCCAAGGTCTTCGAGCGCACCGTGGCCCTGGCCGGTCGCCAGCCCGAGTTGCTCGGGCAGTGGGCCCAGGCGCAGTACTTTGCCAACAACAAACAGTGGTCGCCGCAGCTTCAGGCCCTGACTGACGAAGCGTTGAAACTCGACCCGAAGGAAGTCACCAGCCTTGGCCTGTTGGGCATCGCCGCCTTTGAAGGGCAGCGTTACCAGGAAGCCATCGACTACTGGAACCGTCTGTTGGCCTTGTTGCCGGAGAAAGACAACTCCCGCTCAGCGCTGCAAGGCGGCATCGACCGCGCGGCCGAGAAGTTGAAAGAGGGCGGCGGTGCCGTCGCGCCAATTGCCAAGACCGCCGTGATGAAAGTACGCGTGGACCTGGCGGCCGACGTCAAAGCCCGCGCTCTGCCGACTGACAGCGTATTCATCTTCGCCCGCGCCGTTTCCGGCCCGCCAGCGCCATTGGCCGCCAAGCGTGTCACCGTGGCCGACCTGCCGGTGACCGTCGAACTGGGCGATGCCGATGCGATGATGCCGCAGTTGAAACTGTCCAACTTTCCCGAAGTCCAACTGGTTGCGCGCATCTCACGGGCCGGTCAACCGACTGCCGGCGAGTGGATCGGCCGCAGTCAACCCCTGGCCAGCAGCACCACCGCGACCCAGCAGTTGACCATCGACAGTCCGGATCAATAATTTCGAGGAAATCCCCATGACCGCCATCGCTCGTATCACCCTGCTCAGCCTGGTCTTGGGCTTGAGCGCTTGCGCGGTCCATCGGCCACCTCCAGCCCCTACGGGCCCGACCATTCCACCGTCGGGCCCCTCGACCCAGCCGGCAACCAAACCTTCCGGCCCGGTCACCGCCCCCGCCAAGCCCTTGCCCAGCAAGTCCCCAACCTTCGCCCCACCCCCCGGCGCTGCCAGCCACTGGGACGGCAAGATGCAGGTGTACGTGCTGGACGAGCAACCGGACACCTTCTACCGCCAGCGCACCTACTACCGCTGGAGCAACGGCTGGAGCCGCTCCATCAGCCCGAATGGGCCATGGGAAGAGACGAATGTGCAGGGCGTACCGCCGGGGTTGAGCAAGCAGTACGCAAAATGAACTGTCTGTGAGTGATCGTTCCCACGCTGCGTGGGAATGAGTTCCTAAAGGCGACCTTTGAACGGTCGCCTTTTTTATGATTGTTTTTGGTGTTGCTTAATTTGTTGTAGGAATTACCCTTCGCTAAAATAGGAGTTTTCTTTGTTTGTCCTGCGAATAGTCTGTGGGAGTAGATTTATATATTAAACGGAATTGTAGTCTTGGATTTTTTTGTTTTGGAAAGAATGGCTCTGGTTCGCCTGTTTTAGCGGGATGAGAAATATTTCTTCGCTTGGTTGACATTTTTTCTACGTGGATAATAATTTTTATATGGAGGTAAGGGGGTAATGGATTTATAAACTTAGGGTGTGCAGAGGGAGTCAAGTATGAATATTGAGTCTTCGTCCGAGTTTGGATCTGCCAAAAGAACTGACAAGAACGAAATATATAGAGTATGTGAGGCTGGATATAACGAAATTGCCAGTGCAATCATCAGGCACGGCGCACTTCGAGAGCTTGAAAGGTTTGGTGAGATCCTTTCTGCCCAACCCTTGAGCCATGAGGGACTGGCCACGTTCTTTGGAACCCTATGGGCGTTTTTCAAAGATGTCCCAGCCGGTATCGTGGCATTGGCTGCACGGGTTACAGATGAGTGGATCAAGGAAGATAGATGGAATGGAACTGCGAAAGCTGCTCATATTCTCTACGCATCTGTGGACGAGTATGGGTTACATCAACATAACAAACATATGCTGCCAACCCATCACCAGATGTTCAAGGCGCTGACGACCCACTTGGGTTTATCTGATGCTGAATTATTCAACCCTCACTACATTCTTCCGGAGGGTACCGCCATGGGAAATAACACCTATCGATCGTACCGCTCTGAACTTTTAGGCGAGGCATTGGGTTTTCATCTCGCATCGGAGATGACGTCGTCGCGGGAGTTTCAGTATTTTCTCAAAGGGTTTCAGAGGTACGCAGCCTCCTATGGTTTAAGGGGTGAAGATGACCCGGTCCTGGCCTTTTTTGCTATTCATTGTGAAGTCGAACCTATGCATGTAGCGACAGGGCGAGAAATAATAATTTCTTATTTGGAAAAAAATCCAAGTATTGCTCCGCAAGCGATGCGCGGGGCAATGGCCTTTATGGATGGATTTGAACATATGTTTGCTGCGTTGAATCAACGCCTGACGATTGTTTGAATTAATAAGTTCAAGGGTTTTCGCTATGTCAAAATCTTACGAGTGTCAAATTTGTCACTATGTTTATTCGGAGCTTACTGGGGAGCCCTTAGCTGATGTAGTGGCTGGGACAACTTGGGAGCAGATAGGTGAGGACTTTAAGTGCCCGCATTGCCATGCAAATAAAAAAATGTTCAGGGAGGCTTTGGAGTAGGTGCAAGAAATTCTGAGTTCTGCGGCGTTTGCCACAATTTTATCGCTAAGTTTTGGACCCGTAGCCTTCATTATTTTTAGGCAGTCCATCACCCATGGCCTACGTAGCGCAGTACCCGGAGCATCAGGTGCGGCGGTTGCAGATGCAGTGTTTGCAGCCGTCGCCTTTACAGGCTTGAAGACAGTCGAAGGGGTTTGGTTGGCAAACAGTCACCTATTAACGTGGTTGGCGATTGCTTATATTTTTTACCTGGGTGCGATGACTTTCAAAAGACACCTCTCACCAAAACAGGTGAAGAGCGCGGCGGGTTTTATCCCTGTTTTCTTGCTGACGTTGACCAGTCCTTTCACCATCGTTGCGATTTCTTCTTACGCCATTGCCAGTGGGATTACCCTTCAAGGGTATGGACTTTACTGGTGTTTAATCGGCTTTCTGGCTGGTTCATTTCTAGGCCAGATGGTTTATGCCGTGGGGGGCGGGCTTATCAAAAAGCGTTTGCCCGACCCTCCGAACCTAAGCTTGTTCAACCGGGTCAGCGGGGGCCTCCTGATGGGGTTTTCGGTATACCAGGGGGTTCGTATTTTGGTTGGATGACCGAACCTTTTCCTGTCGCCTTTTTTATGACTTGAACTCCAATCCAAATGTGGAAGACCGAACTCCAGGACCCCGGCGCACCCGAAGTTGCCCCGCGCACAGCCGCCATATCGCTGCGTGAAAAAGGGCGACGACCGAGGAATGGAGACCCGGCAGGGCTGGGCCCTCCTGCGGACAGCTCGCCCAGCATGATGTGTGCCTGTTAAATGATGAGCCGTAGGGAAAGTCCTGTTTTGATCATTCCCACATGGAGCATGGGAGCGATCCTCATATGCATGGGAATTGTCCTTCAGTTGTTCCAACCTTTCATAAAACTTTCATCAAACCGCCCTCCTGCAGTCATGTGCAAGTCATAGCCCTGACACCTCCCGCGCCTACTGTCGTTTGAACTCAAACGCAGCCACGCAAGGCTGTTCAAACCAGACAGAGAAGCCCATGACTCTCGCTATCCATGTCGATCACCTGAACAAGACCTTTGCGAAGAAAACCGCGCTGGTCGACCTCGAACTCACCATCGCCAGCGGCGAGATGGTTGCCCTGATCGGTGCATCCGGTTCCGGCAAGTCCACGTTGTTGCGCCATCTTGCGGGGCTGGCCTGTTGCGACAAGGGCAACGGCGGCAGCGTCAATGTGCTGGGCCGAGAGGTGCAGGCCAGCGGGCGGTTGAATGGCAAGGTGCGGCGGTTGCGCGCGGATATTGGCTACATCTTCCAGCAGTTCAACCTGGTCAATCGCCTGAGTGTGATCGACAACGTGCTGCTTGGTTGCCTGGGCCGCATGCCGCGCTGGCGCGGCAACCTCGGGTTGTTCAATGCCGAGGAAAAGCAATGTGCCATGGAGTCCCTGGCGCGGGTTGGCCTGGCGGACCTGGCCCAGCAGCGGGCCTCGACCCTGTCCGGTGGCCAGCAGCAGCGCGTGGCGATTGCCCGGGCCTTGACCCAGCGTGCCGAAGTGATCCTGGCCGACGAGCCGATTGCCTCCCTGGACCCGGAGTCGGCGCGCAAGGTCATGGAGATCCTCGCCGATATCAACCGCCGCGACGGCAAGACCGTAGTCGTGACCCTGCATCAAGTCGATTACGCCATGCGTTATTGCCCACGGGCCGTGGCGCTCAAGGGCGGGCGCATTCATTTCGACGGGCAGGGCCGCGAGATGAGCAGCCAGTTCCTCAACGATCTGTACGGTGCCGACGTCGACACCAGCCTGATGTTTTCCGAGCCGCCGCGCCGTTCCGAACTTCCCCAGCGCCTGGCCCTGGCCCGCGCTTGAACCTCCATTCACGATCCCTAGGAGTCGCCTGTATGTTGAACCGTATCGGTCATGTTTTCCTGTCTGCCGTGTTGTTGGCCAGCGTCGCCTTGGGCAATGCCCAGGCCGCTGACAAGGCCATCAACTTCGGCATCATGTCCACCGAGTCTTCGCAGAATCTCAAGAGCATCTGGCAGCCGTTCCTCGATGACATGCACAAGAAGACCGGCCTGACCATCAACGCCACCTTCGCCTCCGACTACGCTGGCCTGATCCAGGGCATGCGCTTCAACAAGGTCGATGTGGCCTGGCTCGGCAACAAGGCAGCGATGGAGGCGGTGGACCGCTCCAACGGCGAGATCTTCGCCCAGACCGCTGCCGCCAACGGCGCCGCCGGCTACTGGAGCCTGCTGATCGTGCGCAAGGACAGCCCGCTCAACTCCGTCGAAGACATGCTCAAGAACGCCAAGAACCTGACCTTCGGCAATGGCGACCCAAACTCCACCTCCGGCTACCTGGTGCCGGGCTACTACGTGTTCGCCAAGAACAACGTGGATGCCGGCACCGCCTTCAAGCGCACCCTCAACTCCAGTCATGAAGTCAACGCACTGAGCGTGGCCAAGGGGCAGTTGGACGTGGCTACCTTCAACACCGAAAGCTGGGACCGCCTGGAAGTGACCCAGCCGGACAAGGCCGCGCAACTCAAGGTGATCTGGAAGTCGCCGCTGATCCCCGCCGACCCGATGGTGTGGAGCAAGGCCCTGACTGACAGTGAGAAGACCAAGATCCGCGATTTCTTTGCCAACTACGGTGACACCGAGGCAGAGAAAGCGGTGTTGAAGAACATGCAATTGGGCAAGTTCCTCGCGTCCAACGACGACCAGTTGCTGCCGATCCGCCAGTTGGAGCTGTTCAAGCAGCGCACCACCATCAGCGCCGACAGCAAGTTGGCCGAGGCGGATAAAGCCAAGAAGCTGGCGCAGATCGACGCCGACCTGGCCACGCTGCAACAGCGCCTGAGCGAGCTGGACAAGAAACCCGACGCCAACGGCTAACCCCCTGTTGGAGCTGGGCCTATGTGGGAGCGGGCTTGCCCTGATGCCGATCAGTTAAGCGAACGCAATGCTCAAAGCAACGAAGATCAAATGTGGGAGCGGGCTTGCTCGCGAAGACGTCGGCCCAGCAAACATTGATGTTGACTGACCCACCGCTTTCGCGAGCAAGCCCGCTCCCACACACATAGCTCCCACACAAGCGGGTTCCCCCATAGGCCCCGCTCCAGTAATTATCGAGAGTGATCCATGACGACCTTGCACGCTGAAGCCGTGGGTAAAAGAACCTGGCCGCAATACCTCGGCTGGGGCCTGTTCCTGGTGCTGCTGGCCTGGGCCTGGAAAGGCGCGGAAATGAACCCGCTGGCGCTGTACCGCGATTCGGGAAACATGGCGACCTTCGCCGCTGACTTCTTCCCGCCGGACTTCCACGAGTGGCGCTCCTACCTCAAGGAAATGATCGTCACCGTGCAAATCGCCCTCTGGGGCACGGTGCTGGCGATTGTCTGCTCGGTGCCCCTGGGCATCCTCTGTGCCGACAACATCACGCCCTGGTGGATTCACCAACCCCTGCGCCGGGTGATGGATGCCTTTCGCTCGATCAACGAAATGGTGTTCGCCATGTTGTTCGTGGTGGCGGTCGGCCTTGGTCCGTTTGCCGGGGTACTGGCCCTGTGGATCAGCACCACCGGGGTACTCGCCAAGCTGTTTGCCGAAGCCGTCGAGGCCATCGATCCCGGCCCCGTGGAAGGTGTACGCGCCACCGGTGCCAGCGCCTTGCAAGAGGTGATCTACGGCGTGATCCCGCAAGTCATGCCGCTGTGGGTGAGCTACGCGCTGTACCGCTTCGAGGCCAATGTACGCTCGGCGACGGTGGTGGGCATGGTCGGCGCTGGCGGCATCGGCGTGATCCTGTGGGAGAACATCCGCGCCTTCCAGTTCGTACAGACCTGCGCGGTGCTGCTGGTGATCATCGTGGTGGTGAGCCTGATCGACGTGCTGTCCCAACGCCTGCGCAAGCGGTTTATCTGACCTTGGAGGGGTGCCTGCGGGCGCTTTTTTTAAAGCATGCAGTTGTCTAGACAAGATGAGCCGGTGTACCGCGAACTCGCCGATATCCTGCGCCGTGAACTCAGCGGCTACCAGGCCGGGGAGTTCCTGCCGGGCGAAGTGCAGTTGGCCGAACGCTTTGGCGTCAACCGCCACACCCTGCGCCGCGCCATTGATGAGCTGGTGTTCGAAGGCAGTCTGCTGCGCCAGCAGGGCAAAGGCACGCAGGTGCTGGACCGGCCGCTGATTTACCCGATGGGCGCCGACACCGCCTACAGCCAATCGCTGTCGGCCCAGGGCCATGGCGTGCAGGCGCTGCTGCTCAAGCGCCGCTACTGCTACGCCAGCCGCGAAGAAGCGCAGCACCTGGGCATCGCCGAAATGGCGCCGATGATTGAGCTGCAAACCCTGCGCAAGCTCGACCAGCAGCCCGTCAGCCTGATCCGTCATCGCTACTGCGCCAGCCACGCGCCGTTGCTGGCGGATTACAACGGCGGCTCCCTGCGTCAGTACCTGCGCGAGCGCGACCTGCCGTTGACCCGCACCCAGAGCCTGATCGGTGCGCGCTTGCCCAACCGCGACGAAGCCGCGCTGCTGATGATGCCCCGGCATCTGCCTGCACTCACGGTATTCACCCTTTCCCGCGATCGCGATGGCCGCCCGGTGGAGCTGGCGCAGTCCACCAGCCGTTCGGATCGCTTCCAGTACCAGGTGGTGACTTGATGGAGACCCCGATGAATCTGTCCCCGCGTCAGCATTGGATTGGCGTACTTGCCCGCGCCCAGCTCAATGAACTGCAACCCCACGAAGCGGCATTGAAGGACGCCGAGTACCAACTGATCCGCGCCCCGGAAATCGGCATGACCCTGGTGCGTGGGCGCATGGGTGGCAATGGCGCGCCGTTCAACGTCGGTGAAATGACGGTGACCCGCTGTGTGGTGCGCCTGGCAGATGGCCGCACCGGCTACAGCTACCTGGCCGGGCGCGACAAGGTCCATGCCGAACTGGCGGCCCTGGCCGATGCCCATCTGCAAAACGCGCAACCGAGCCCGTGGCTCAGCGATTTGATCAGCGCACTGGCCCAGGCCCAAGCCCGGCGCCGCGCGCAAAAAGAAGCCGACACTGCGGCGACCAAGGTCGAGTTCTTCACCCTGGTGCGAGGAGAAAACTGATGCACGCTCAATTATTGCAGCCGGCGTTTGTCGACCCGGTGCTGGATGCCCAGCGCAGTTTTCGCGCGGCGCTCAAGGCCTTGGCCGAACCGGGTTTGATCCAGCACCTGCCGGCAGCCCCGCACCTGGATGGCCTGGCGCCCGCCACCTATGCCTTGTGCCTGGCGCTGCTGGATGTCGACACGCCGCTATGGCTGGCACCGGCGTTCGACACGCCACTGATCCGCGCCAACCTGGCCTTCCACTGTGGCTGCCCGTTGGTTGCGCGTCGGGAGGAGGCCGCGTTTGCCTTGCTCGGCGAGCCGGACCTGCTCGATCTCAGCGGCTTCGATCACGGCAATGATCGCTACCCCGACCAGTCCTGCACCTTGCTGGTCCAGCTTAGCGAACTGGAGGCCGGGCGCGCCTTGCTCTGGCGCGGCCCGGGCATCCAGGCCCAGCGCCGGGTGCAGGTGCCGGTGCCGTCGGCTTTCTGGTTGGAGCGCCAGCGCCGCGAGGCCTTCCCCGTGGCCTGGACGTGTTGTTCAGCGCCGGCCATCACCTGCTCGGCCTGCCGCGCAGCAGCCGCATCACACAGGAGCACGCCTGATGTACGTAGCCGTCAAGGGTGGCGAACAGGCCATCGACAATGCCCACCGCCTGCTGGCGAAAAAACGCCGGGGCGATACGGGGGTTCCCGAACTGAGTGTCGAGCAGATCCGCCAGCAACTGCCCCTGGCCGTGGCGCGGGTGATGAGTGAAGGCTCGCTGTACGACGAAGAACTGGCGGCACTGGCGATCAAGCAGGCGGCGGGGGACCTGGTAGAAGCGATCTTCCTGCTGCGCGCCTACCGCACCACATTGCCGCGCTTCAGCCCGAGCCTGCCGATCGACACCGCGCAGATGTCGTTGAGCCGACGGTTGTCAGCCACCTTCAAGGACGTGCCCGGCGGCCAGTTGCTCGGCCCGACCTTCGATTACACCCATCGCCTGCTGGATTTCGCGCTGCTGGCCGAGGGTGAGTATCCAGGCCCGCAGACCACGGCGGATGCGCGCCTCGAACCGTGTCCACGGGTGCTGGGGTTGCTGGCCAAAGAGGGCTTGATCAAGCACGAAGCCGACGACCACGCCAGCGTCGCCGATATCACCCGCGACCCGCTGGAGTTCCCTGCCAGCCGTGCCGAGCGCCTGCAGGCCCTGGCTCGCGGCGATGAAGGGTTTCTGTTGGCGCTGGGCTATTCGACCCAGCGTGGCTATGGGCGCAATCACCCGTTTGCCGGGGAGATTCGCATCGGTGAAGTCGAGGTATGGGTCGATCCTGAAGAACTGGGCTTTGCCATCTGCCTGGGCAGCATCGAAGTCACCGAGTGCGAGATGGTCAACCAGTTTGTCGGCTCGGCCACCGAGTTGGCGCAGTTCACCCGCGGCTATGGCCTGGCGTTCGGGCATGCCGAGCGCAAGGCCATGGGCATGGCTCTGGTGGACCGCTCGCTGCGTGCCGAGGAGTACAGCGAAGAGATTGTCTCGCCGGCCCAGCGCGAAGAATTCGTGCTGGCCCACTGCGACAACGTTGAGGCCGCCGGTTTTGTCTCGCACCTCAAATTGCCTCACTACGTGGACTTCCAGGCCGAACTGGAACTGATCCGCAAACTGCGCCAACCGGCCGAGGGCACCCGCCATGAATGACGCCGCCTACAACTTCGCCTACCTCGACGAACAGACCAAACGCATGATCCGTCGCGCCTTGCTCAAGGCCGTGGCGATTCCCGGTTACCAAGTGCCGTTCGGTGGTCGCGAGATGCCGCTGCCCTATGGTTGGGGCACCGGCGGCATGCAATTGACGGCGGCGATCCTCGGTGCCGACGACGTGCTCAAGGTCATCGACCAGGGCGCCGACGACACCACCAACGCCGTGTCCATCCGGCGCTTTTTTGCGCGCACCGCCGGTATCGCCACCACCGAAGCCACCCCCGACGCCACAGTGATCCAGACCCGCCACCGCATCCCGGAAACCCCGCTGCAGGCCGGGCAGATCATGGTCTACCAGGTACCGATCCCCGAGCCGCTGCGCTTTATCGAGCCCTCGGAAACCGAGACCCGCACCATGCACGCCCTCAACGACTACGGGGTGATGCACGTAAAACTCTACGAAGACATCGCCACCTTCGGCCATATCGCCACCGCTTATGCCTACCCGGTGATGGTCGACGAGCGCTATGTGATGGACCCTTCGCCGATCCCCAAATTCGACAACCCGAAACTCGACATGAGCCCGGCGCTGATGCTGTTCGGTGCCGGCCGCGAAAAGCGCCTGTACGCGGTGCCGCCGTACACCCAGGTCAGCAGCCTGGACTTCGAGGATCACCCCTTTGAAGTGCAGACGTGGGACCACCACTGCGCCATCTGCGGTAGCCATGACTCGTTCCTCGATGAACTGATCCTCGACGACGCCGGCACCCAGAGTTTTGTGTGTTCCGACACCTGGTACTGCGCCCAACGGGTCAAGGAGAACAACCAGTGAGCCAGCCCTTATTGCAAGTGCGCGACCTGTCCCTGTTGTACGGCCTGGAGAAGGGCTGTCAGGACGTGAGTTTTGATCTGTACCCCGGTGAGGTGCTGGGGATTGTCGGCGAGTCCGGTTCGGGTAAATCCACCTTGCTCTCGCTGCTGAGCGGGCGCTTGCCGCCCCAGGCCGGCAGCGTCGGCTATCGCAGCAAGGACGGCGAATGGCTGGACCTCTACAGCGCCAGCGAAGCCGAACGCCGCACTTTGCTGCGCACCGAATGGGGCTTCGTTGAACAGAACCCCCGCGACGGCCTGCGCATGGGCGTGTCGGCCGGCGCCAACATTGGCGAGCGCCTGATGGCCCAGGGCGTGCGCAATTACCAGCAACTGCGCGGCGCCGGCCTGGACTGGCTGGGCCAGGTGGAGATCGACCCGCAGCGCATCGACGACCTGCCGCGCACCTTCTCTGGCGGCATGCAGCAGCGCCTGCAAATCGCCCGCAACCTCGTTTCCAGCCCGCGCCTGGTGTTTATGGATGAGCCCACCGGTGGCCTGGACGTGTCGGTGCAGGCGCGCCTGCTCGACCTGCTGCGCGGCCTGGTACGTGAGCTGGACCTGGCGGTGGTGATCGTCACCCATGACCTGGCGGTGGCGCGCCTGCTGGCCGATCGCCTGATCGTGATGCGCCGCTCGCGGGTGGTGGAAACCGGGCTGACGGACCAGATCCTCGACGATCCACAGCACCCTTACTCTCAACTGCTGGTGTCTTCGGTATTGCAGCCATGACGAATGCCTTGATCGAGGTCCGTGACCTCTCGAAAACCTTCACCTTGCACCAGCAGAACGGCGTGGTGCTCAACGTGCTGCGCGGGGTGGCGTTCAGCGTGCAGGGCGGTGAATGCCTGGTGCTGCACGGCCAGTCCGGAGCGGGTAAAAGCACCTTGCTGCGCACCTTGTATGGCAACTACCTGCCGGCCGGGGGCAGCATCCGCGTGCGCCATGCCGGCCAATGGCTGGAGCTGGTGGGCGCTGCACCCCGGGAGGTTCTTGAGGTACGCCAGCAGACCCTGGGCTATGTCAGCCAGTTTTTGCGGGTGATCCCACGGGTCGCCTGCCTGGATGTGGTGATGGAGCCCGCGCTGGCCCGTGGCTGGACGAAGGCTGACGCCCAGGCCCGTGCCGAGCATTTGCTGGCGCGCCTGAATATCCCCCGGCGCCTGTGGCAACTGGCGCCGGGCACCTTCTCCGGGGGCGAGCAGCAGCGGGTCAATATCGCGCGCGGCTTCATGGTGGCCTGGCCGGTGATGTTGCTCGACGAACCGACGGCCTCCCTGGATGACCGCAACCGTCAGGTTGTCCTGGAACTGATCAACGAAGCCAAGGCCGGCGGTGCCGCACTGATTGGCATCTTCCATGACCGTGCCGCCCGTGAGGCGGTGGCTGACCGCCATTTGGACATGACGCCCGCTGTGATTACCGACGAGGACTACGCCGATGCCCGCTGAACAGATCCTCAGCAATGCCCAACTGGTCACTGCTGATCGTGTATTTCTCGGCAGTGTGCTGCTGCGTGACGGGGTGATCGTTGACCTCGCCGAAGGCCGCAGCCAGTTACCCCACGCCCAGGACCTGGGCGGTGATTTCCTGCTGCCGGGGCTGGTGGAGTTGCACACCGACAACCTGGAAAAGCACATGACCCCGCGCCCCGGTGTGGACTGGCCATCGACCTCGGCCGTGCTCAGCCATGATGCGCAGATCATCGCGGCCGGTATCACCACGGTGTTCGATGCGGTGTCCATCGGCGACGTGAACCCCAAGGGCAATCGCATGCAGAAGCTGCCGGCGATGCTCAATGCCATTGCCTCGACGCAGGAAGCCGGCCTGACCCGCGCCGAACACCGCCTGCACCTGCGTTGCGAGCTGTGCCACCCGGACACCTTGAGTGTGTTCCGCGATCTGGTGGAAAACCCGCTGGTGCAACTGGTGTCGGTGATGGACCACTCGCCGGGCCAGCGCCAGTTTGTGCTGGAGTCCAAGTACCGCGAGTACTACATGGGCAAATACCATTTGAATGATGAAACCATGGACGCGTTCGTGCTGTTGCAAATGGCCAACTCCAAGGCCTACAGCGACCGCTACCGCGCCGCGATCGTCGAGCATTGCCTGGCGCGTGGCCTGTCGGTGGCCAGCCATGACGACGCGACCCTGGCCCATGTCGAGGAGTCGGCGCGCTATGGCATGAACATCGCCGAGTTCCCCACCACCCTGGAAGCGGCGCGCGGTTGCCGGCAACTGGGGATGAAAGTGCTGATGGGCGCGCCGAACGTGGTGCGCGGCGGTTCCCACTCGGGTAATGTGGCCGCCGCCGGCCTGGCTGCTGAAGGATTGCTGGATATACTTTCCAGTGACTACTACCCGGCCAGCCTGTTGCCAGCGGCCTTTGCCCTGGCGGCCCAGGACAATGACTGCGATCTGCCCCAGGCGATCAAGATGATCAGCCTGGCCCCTGCACAGGCGGCGGGCATCAAGGATCGCGGGGAAATTGCCGTCGGCCTGCGTGCGGACCTGGTGCAAGCCAGGGCCCAGGGCGGGCTGCCGGTAGTCCAACAAGTCTGGCGACAAGCCAAGAGGGTGTTTTGATGGTGGGCAGGTTGATCTATCTCATCGGGCCATCGGGTTCGGGCAAGGACAGCCTGTTGGAAGCCGCGCGCGGGCCATTGGCCGAGCGCGGTTGCCGCATCGTGCGACGGGTCATCACCCGTTCGGCGGAAGCGGTGGGCGAGGCCGCCCAAGGTGTGAGCCCCGCGCAATTCGCCGCGCTGCAAGCCGAGGGCGGCTTTGCCCTCAGTTGGCATGCCAATGGCCTGTCTTATGGCATTCCACGGCAGATCGACGACTGGCTGGCGGCCGGCGACGATGTGCTGGTCAATGGCTCCCGTGGCCACCTGGCGCAGACCCGCGCACGTTATCCGACGCTGTTGGTGGTGCTGCTGACGGTGGACCAGGCGGTGTTGCGCCAGCGTTTGCTGGCGCGGGGCCGTGAGTCAGTGGCAGACATCGACGCGCGCCTGGCACGCAATGCGCAGTTCAGCGACAGCCTGCAGGCTGCGCCTGGGGTGTTCCTGCTGGATAACTCCGGGCCGTTGGTGCATACCGTCGCCCGGTTGCTCGATTGCCTGGAGGAGGGGCACTCGGCATGCGCCTGACCCTGCTGGGCACCGGCGACGCCCGCCAAGTCCCGGTGTATGGCTGCGAATGCGCGGCCTGCACCCTGGCGCGCAGCGATGAACGCCTGCGCCGCCGCGAGTGCAGCGCGCTGATCGAGTGCGGTGAGCAACGCTGGTTGATCGACAGCGGGCTGACGGACCTCACCGAGCGTTTCCCGCCACGCAGCTTCAACGGCATTCTGCAGACCCACTACCATGCCGATCACGCCCAGGGCCTGCTGCACCTGCGCTGGGGCCAGGGCCTGATCATCCCGGTGCATGGCCCGGCAGACCCCGAGGGCCTGTCGGACCTCTACAAGCATCCCGGCATCCTCGATTTCAGCCAGCCCTTCGCCGAGTTCGAGACCCGCCAGTTTGGCGAACTGACGGTCACCGCGTTGCCCCTGCAGCACTCCAAGCCGACCTTGGGCTACCTGCTGCAAGGGCAGGGGCGGCGCCTGGCCTACCTGACCGACACCACGGGCCTGCCCCCGGCGACCCTCGACTGGTTGCGGCGCGAGCCTCTGGACGTACTGGTCATCGACTGCTCCATGCCACCGCAACCCCAGGCGCCGCGCAATCACAATGACCTGACCCTGGCCCTGCAATGCATCGACGCGTGCGGCGCCGAGCTTGGCGTGCTGACCCACGTCGGGCACACCCTGGATGCCTGGCTGTTGCAGCATCGCGGTGAACTGCCACCGCATGTGACGGTGGGCTGGGATGGGCGGGTGCTTTAGCTCCATGCCTGGGGCTTTTCAATATCCGGCAAAACAACCGTCAGTCTGCTCTGAAAAATCTGTGCTTGAGTAAAGGTAACTCTGGAGTTATTTTTATTCGGGCCGGAGCAAGGAGGCTGTGGTGCAAAGCAGGCTATTGATCAAGGAACTGCAAGAGGCGGGCTGGGTGTTGGATCGGGTCATGGGCAGCCATCACATTTTCACCCATCGCTATAACCCGTCCACGATACCGGTGCCCCATCCCAAGAAGGATCTGCCCTTGGGCACCGTGCGAAGTATCCGGCAGCGTGCCGGGTTGTTTTCGTTCTAGGTCGGTTTTTTCAGGAGAATATTCATGCAATACCCAATCTGTATCGAATGGGGCGATGACTTTACCGCCACCGGTATCCAGATCCCTGATATTCCAGGCGCGGTGACGGCCGGGGACAGTTTTGAAGAGGCTTACAACGCCGCCGTCGAAGTGGCTCACATCCTGTTGCAGGAGCTGGCTGGCGAAGGCCACGCGATTCCCATGCCGACCTCGGTGGCGACGCACCACGGCAATGAGGAGTACGCCGGGATGGGCTGGGGGATGCTCGAGCTCGATATCTCGCCTTACCTGGGCAAGACCGAGAAGGTCAATGTCACGTTGCCGGGGTATGTGATCCAGCGTATTGACCGTTATGTGCGCGAGCACAAGGTCAAAAGTCGCTCGTCATTCCTGGCGGATGCGGCGCTGGAGAAGTTGGTGCGTTCTTAAAATCGGTGAGTTCGGTGGTGGGGCGTCGAAGCTAAAATGTAGAGCGGATATTTCGTGGGACGGCGAGGATTTGGATTAAGAAACGTGTGTCTTTTTTGCGTTTTCCAAGGGCCATCAGCAAGTTGAATGGGCTTTTTCAAGACGGCATAACCCTTGGGGATTGTAAGGATCCATGTGTTTTGTCAGTAAACCGAACAAGCGGCCAAAGCGTTTCAATAAGACTCAAAGCCCCGGTGGCGGGGTGATTTCCTGCATGAAAGATTAGGCACGGATGACGGGGACCGAGACGGCTTTCTGCGATGAAAGGCGGCGCAGTTGGACCCTGATATCCCAGTTTTTAATCGAATCGGAGATCGCCATGAGTCAAATCAACAACACTGCTGCTCATCCTGGCTGCTGTCCTGAAGGTATGCACGGGCCGTCCAGGGAACCCATGTCTGCCCGTGGGAAACGCTCCCTCAGTACTGATCAGGTTGCCGGGCATCTTACGCGCAGCGGTACGCGTTTTAACGATCGGGACGGGGACGGCAAGACGCAGGTTTCCTACAAGCTCCAGGGGTTCACCGAGCAGCAGAAAACCTGTGCTCGCCGGGCCATGGAGGCTTGGCAAGACGTGGCCAACATCAGTTTTCATGAGAACGCCCGCAAGACGGATGGATCTATAGAGGTGTCCGGCTCCCATCGCATGGAAAGTGGCGTGGCATGGGGGCCGACACGGCACAATCCCGCGGCGAAAGCCACGATCGGTACACGGCGTGCCTCACATGCGCCCAAGGAGGGGAGTTACTTCCACACCACGATGGTTCACGAGATAGGCCATTGCCTGGGGCTGGCGCATCCCGGTGACTACAACGGTGGCGGATCGTACGAGCGGGATGCGAAGTTTGCGCAGGACACCCGGGCCGGTACGGTCATGAGTTATTGGGCGGAGCACAAGAACGCGGGTCATGACTTCAAGGGGCGGATGCCCTCGGCGCCCATGATGTATGACATCGCGGCGGTTCAGCGTCTTTATGGTGCCAACCACACTACCCGCAACACAGACACGACCTATGGGTTCAACTCCAATACCGGGCGTGACGTACTGAGCATCAAGAGCGCTGCGGACTCAGCGGTTTTTTGTGTCTGGGACGGCGGCGGTAACGACACCCTGGATTTCTCCGGCTATTCCCAGGACCAAAACATCAACCTCAATGCGCAATCATTCTCGGACGTCGGGGGAATGAAAGGTAATGTTTCCATCGCCAAGGGCGTGACCCTGGAAAATGCCGTCGGCGGTGCAGGCAATGATGTGCTGACCGGCAATGATGCAGACAATCGCCTCAAGGGGGGCAGGGGGGCAGACAAGCTGCGCGGAGGCGGCGGGGCGGACATCTTCGTCTACGACAAGGCCAGTGAATCCACGCCGCAGAACCCCGACCTGATCGAGGATTTCACCAGCGGCACCGACAAAGTCGATGTTTCTGGCGCCTTGAGAGAAGCCGGTATCAAACACCTCAACTTCTCCAGTCAATTCAATGGGCAGCCAGGCAATGCCGTGCTGGGTTATGACGCGCGTACGGGGCGTGGCAGTCTGGCGATTGATATGAACGGTAGCGGCAAACCTGACTTGCTATTGACCACTGCCGGTAAAATCCAAGCCACCGATATCGTGACGGGAGGACCGACGCCAACCCCCGGGCCCGCCCCCTTACCCACCCCGGCGCCAACCCCTGTGCCGCCCCCGACTCCGACCCCACCGCCTATGCCGGCACCCGCTCCCGCTGAATCCCTACTCGCGATCTTGACGAGTGTGCTCCAGAGTACCCTCATGCTGTTGCAGGGGCTCATTCGGTTATTTGAGAAGGGCCAGGCAGGGCAAGGGCATCGGTAGGTGAGGGTTGGCACCTGATGGGTTCAGGCTCTTACGGTCGACGCGCCCCTGGACACACTCAAGAAGCGCAGCAAGGCCACCAACGGGAACGCGCTACCCACCAGGATCACCCCAAGCCAGCCGCCGTGTTCATACACACTGCTGGCAATCGCCGAGCCAAAGGCGCCACCGATGAAGATGCTGGTCATGTACAGCGCGTTCAAGCGGCTGCGGCTGTGGGCGTCGAGGGCATAGATGGTGCGCTGGCCGAGGACCATATTCATCTGCACGCAGAAGTCCAGGACCACGCCCGTGACCATCAAGCCGATGACGCTGTAGGCCGGATGTACCAGCGCCGGTAGAAAACTCAGGGCCGCCAGCAACATGGCCAGCAACGAAGCGCGGTGGGTATGGCCGGCGTCTGCCAGGCGCCCACTGATCGGTGCTGCGATGGCGCCGAGGGCACCGACCAGGGCAAACAGGGCGATCTGGCTCTGGCTCAAGCCGTGGTTGCGTGAGAGTTCCAGGGGCACGGCGGTCCAGAACAGGCTGAAGGCAGCGAACAGGCAACCCTGGTAGAACGCCCGTTGGCGCAGCAACGGTTGCTCGCGCAGCAGGGTGGCCAACGAGCGCAACAACTGGCCATAGCTGGCACTGTGGTCCGGCTGGCGTTTGGGCACGGTCAACAACAGCACCACGCTGATAATGGCCATCATCGCGGCTGCGGCCATGAACATCGCCCGCCAGCCGAAGTGGTCCGCCACCAGGCTGGACACCGGCCGTGCCAGCAGGATGCCCAGCAACAGGCCACCCATGATGCTGCCCACCACCCGGCCACGGGACTCGGCAGGTGCCAAGTGCGCGGCCAGGGGAATCAGGATCTGCACTGACACCGAGCTGAAGCCAATCAGCAACGACACCAACAGGAACAGGTTCGGTTCTTTGGTGAAAGCTGCACCCAACAGGCTGGCGATGGCGACCACGGTGGTGATGATCATCAGCCGACGGTTTTCCAGCAGGTCGCCCAGCGGCACCAGGAAGAACAGGCCCAGGGCATAACCAATCTGGGTCAGGGACACGATCAGGCTGGCCATGGCGGGTGTCAGGCCGATGTCCGGGGCAATCAACTCAATGATCGGTTGTGCGTAGTAGATGTTGGCGACGATGGCGCCGCAGCAGAACGCAAACAGCAGCACCATGCCACGGGTCATGGTGGCGGTCGCGGGTGAGGTAGCGGTCATGGTGTTCTCGTTAAAACGGGGAAGGATGGCGTGAAGGGTAAAGGGTAGGCGAGGGAGGGGGTAAAGTGTTACTGATGATTTCAGTCATGCCTGGCATTAATGCCTTGCGCAGAACCTAATGTGGGAGCGGGCTTGCCCGCGATGGCGGCGTGTCAGGTTAGAAATACCTGGCTGATACACCGCTATCGCAGGCAAGCCCGCTCCCACATTTTTTGAACGAGTTTTGTCAGTTATTGACCGTTGTAGATCTGGTCGAAGACCCCGCCATCATTGAAGTGGGTTTTCTGCACGGTGCGCCAGTCGCCAAAAGTCTTCTCTACCGAGAGGAAGTCAACTTTCGGGAAACGGTCGGTGTATTTGGCCAGCACCGCTGGGTCACGTGGACGCAGGTAGTTGTTGGCGGCAATTTCCTGGCCTTCGGCCGACCACAGGTATTTCAGGTAGTCATCGGCCACCGCACGGGTGCCTTTCTTCTCGACCACTTTGTCGACCACCGACACCGGCGGCTCGGCTTCAGCGGAAACGCTTGGGTAAACCACTTCGAACTGATCGCGGCCGAACTCACGGGCAATCATTTCCGCTTCGTTTTCAAAGGTCACCAGCACGTCGCCGATCTGGTTGGTCATGAACGTGGTGGTCGCGGCACGGCCACCGGTATCGAGCACCGGCGCCTGCTTGAACAGCTTGCCGACAAAGTCCTTGGCCTTGTTTTCATCGCCGCCGTTCTTCAGCACATAGCCCCAGGCCGACAGGTAGGTGTAGCGCCCGTTACCGGAAGTCTTGGGGTTGGGCACGATCACCTGTACGCCATCCTTGAGCAGGTCCGGCCAGTCTTTCAGGGCCTTGGGGTTGCCCTTGCGTACGATAAATACGGTGGCGGAAGTGAATGGCGCGCTGTTGTTCGGCAGGCGGGTGACCCAGTTGTCGGGCACCAGTTTGCCGTTGTCCGCCAGGGCGTTGATGTCGGTGGCCATGTTCATGGTGATCACGTCAGCCGGCAGGCCGTCGATGACCGAGCGCGCCTGTTTGCTGGAACCGCCGAAGGACATCTGCAAGGTCAGCTTGTCGTTCGGGTGTTCGGCTTGCCAGTGCTTCTGGAACGCCGCGTTGTAGTCCTTGTAGAAGTCACGCATCACGTCATACGAGACGTTGAGCAGGGTGGTCGAGGCGGCCTGGGCGCCGATGGACAGTGCAAGGCCGGCGGCCAGGAGCGAAGCGCTAACGAGTTTTTTCACTGCTCATTCCTTGTTGTTCGCGAAGGTGGTGGCTTATAGCCCACGACTATAGCCGCGGTGGCATAGACGCTTAAAGATTAAAAAGAACTTTGCTTATTCCACTTTTTTATAGAGCCCGTTGCCGCAGCGCGAACAGAAGGCCGCGTTGGGTTCGTGGCTGCTTTTCTTGCACACCGGGCAGTCGTGTTGCAATTGCTCGCCGCGCATGGCGTTGGCCAGTTCGGCGGTAAAGATCCCGGTGGGCACGGCGATGATCGAGTAGCCGGTGATCATCACCAGCGACGAGATCACCTGGCCCAGCGGGGTCTTGGGCACGATGTCGCCAAAGCCCACGGTGGTCAGGGTCACGATGGCCCAGTAGATGCCCTTGGGTATGCTGGTAAAGCCATGCTCCGGGCCCTCGATCACGTACATCAGGGTGCCGAACACCGTCACCAGGGTGCAGACGCTGACCAGGAACACCACGATCTTTTGCTTGCTGCCGCGCAGCGCCGACATCAGGTAGTTGGCTTGCTTGAGGTACGGGCTGAGCTTGAGCACCCGGAAGATCCGCAACATGCGGATGATGCGGATAATCAGCAGGTACTGGGCGTCGCTGTAGTACAGGGCGAGGATGCCGGGGACGATGGCCAGTAAGTCCACCAACCCGTAGAAACTGAAGGCATAGCGCAATGGCTTGGGCGAGCAATACAGGCGCAGGCCGTACTCGATGGCGAAGATCAGCGTGAAGCCCCACTCGATATAGGCCAGCACATCGGCGTAGTTCTGGTGCACGACGTCGATGCTGTCGAGCATCACGATCACCAGGCTGGCGAGGATGATCAGCAACAGGATGCCGTCGAAGCGCCGCCCGGCCGCCGTGTCGCTCTGGAAAACCATGACGTAGAGCCGCTGGCGCCAGTCGTTGTTACTGTCCATGAAGTCCGCCTGAATCGAAGATCTGCGAAGCCTAGGGGGATTCGAACGGGCTGTCCATGTTGGACCGGTGCCGCAGACGCAGGGTGGCGCGCACCAGCCAGCAGGCGAGGATAAACGGCGCAGTCAGCGGTGCCAGGTGCAGGCCGGCGAAGCCTGGGGCAAGCAGGCATGCCAGGAGGATGCCGAGCAGGGGCAGCCAGGGTTGGCGCCGGTACTGGCTGAGGGCCAGGGCGGCAAGCGCCGGGTTATAGCTGTGCAGGCCGAGCAGGGCCCCAGCGCGGTCGTCGAGCAGCAGGCCGAGTGCCAGGCCGCTGCAGGCGCCCACCATGGCCCACAGTGCTGCGCGAGGGCTGGCCAGCAGCAGGCCAAGGGCGATCAGCACGCCGGCCAGTGGTTGATCCAGCAGCACGATCTGCCCCAGGCCGATCAGCGGAGCGCTTAGCCAGTCCAGGGGGGCCGGCGTAGTGATAGGCAGCGCGGCAGGTGCGACCGTGCCGAGCAACAGCCAGCCTAACCCGACGAAGGGCACGGTATAGGCAGGCAAGTCATCGCCATGGCCCGTGCGCTTGACCCATTGCCGGGTCAGGATCGCACTCAGGCCGCCGCAGGCCAGGATCAACGGGGGCAGCAAGGCCGACCAGGCGAAATGCTGGCTGATCAGTAATCCCAGCAACACACCGTTGTAGCTATAGAGCCCGGCCTGGCGCTCGGCCTTGGGATAGTCGCGGCGCTGGGCCGTGAGCAGGCCGGCGACCCCGCCCAGCAGCGCACCGCCGAGCAGGGCCGGGGCGCAGGTGAGGATCGCCAGCAGGCAGAGCAGGCCACACAGCGGGTGGCGTTGCAGGAATATCTGGCTGAAGCCGTTGAGCAGGGCTTCGGCCCAGTCGGGGCAGGTTGGGTTGGGCATGGTGAGGGAGTCAGGGAGACCGAGTTGCCCTTATCGCAGGCAAGCCCGCTCCCCCATTTTGATTGGCGAACCCAATCAAATGTGGGGGCGGGCTTGCTCGCGATAAGGCCCGAACAGACGCTAGATCAACGTCTCAATGCGCAGCGAGTTGGTCGACCCCGGTTGCCCAAACGGCACCCCCGCCGTGATCAACAAGGTATCCCCACGCTGTGCCATGCCTTGGGCCTGGGCGATTTCCAGCGCGGTGGAACACACCTCGTCCACCTGCCTCAAGCGGTCATTGACCACCGAATGCACACCCCAGGCCACGCTCAAGCGGCGCGCAGTGGACAGGTTGGGCGTGAGGTTGAGGATCGGCACCGCCGGGCGCTCCCGTGCTGCACGCAGGCTGGAGCTGCCCGACTCGCTGTAGTTCACCAGCACCGCCACCGGCAGGATGCTGCTGATCCGACGGATCGCGCAGCTGATGGCGTCGGACACCGTGGCATCGGCCTTGGGCCGGCTTACATCCAGTTGGGTCTGGTAGTCCGGGCCGTTCTCCACCTGGCGGATGATCTTGCTCATCATCTGCACCGCTTCCAACGGGTATTCGCCGGACGCGGTTTCGGCCGACAGCATCACCGCATCGGCGCCTTCGGCCACGGCATTGGCCACGTCGGTGACTTCAGCGCGGGTGGGGGCCGGCGAGAAGCGCATGGACTCGAGCATCTGTGTGGCCACCACCACCGGTTTGCCCAGCTGGCGGCAGGTGCTGATGATGTCTTTCTGGATTTGCGGCACGCTTTCGGCCGGCACTTCCACGCCCAGGTCCCCTCTGGCGACCATGATCGCATCGCTCAGCTCGGCGATTTCCTGCAGGTAGCGCACCGCCGAGGGTTTTTCGATCTTCGCCATCAAGAACGCCTTGTCACCGATCAGCTCGCGGGCTTCGCGGATATCTTCGGGGCGTTGCACAAACGACAGCGCCACCCAGTCCACGCCCAGCTCCAGGCCGAAGCTCAGGTCGCGGCGGTCCTTGGCGGTCAGTGGGCTGAGTTCCAACAAGGCTTGTGGGACGTTCACCCCTTTACGGTCGGACAGTTCGCCGCCATTCAACACTGTGGTGTCGATCGCGTCGGCATGCTTGGTAATCACCCGCAGGCGCAGCTTGCCGTCATCCAGCAACAGGTCCATGCCCGGCTCCAGGGCCTTGATGATTTCCGGGTGGGGCAGGTTGACCCGGCGCTGATCGCCCGGTGTCGGGTCAAGGTCCAGGCGCAATGCCTGGCCACGCACCAGTTGCACCTTGCCTTCGGCGAAACGCCCGACCCGCAGCTTGGGCCCTTGCAGGTCCATCAGGATCCCCAGGGGGTAATTGAGCTGGCGTTCAACCTGGCGGATCCATTGGTAGCGCTGGGCATGGTCGGCGTGCTCGCCATGGCTGAAGTTCAGGCGAAAGATGTTCACCCCGGCTTCCACCAGCTCGCGGATGTCATCAATACCGTCGGTGGCCGGCCCCAGGGTGGCGAGGATTTTGACCTTCTTGTCAGGCGTCATGGGCAGCAGTCTCAAGTATCAAAATGGCGCGGAAGTCGTTGACGTTGGTACGGGTCGGCTCGGTGACGATCAACGCGTCGAGTGCCGCGAAATAGCCGTAGCCATTGTTGTTATCCAGCTCATCGCTGGCCGACAGGCCCAGGGCCTCGGCGCGGGCGTAGCTGGTGGGGGTCATGATTGCCCCGGCGTTGTCTTCTGAGCCGTCGATGCCGTCGGTGTCACCGGCCAGGGCGTAGACGCCGGGCAGGCCCTTGAGGCTGTCGGTCAGGCTCAGCAGGAATTCGGCGTTGCGTCCGCCACGGCCATTGCCGCGCACGGTCACGGTGGTCTCGCCGCCGGACAGGATCACGCAGGGTGCCGCCAGTGGCTGGCCGTGCTGCACGATTTGCCGGGCAATGCCGGCGTGGACCTTGGCCACGTCCCGCGCTTCGCCTTCCAGATCACCGAGGATCAGTGGGCTGAAACCGGCCTGGCGCACTTTCACCGCCACCGCTTCGAGGGATTGCTGCGGCCGTGCGATCAATTGGAAATGGCTGCGCGCCAGGCACGGGTCGCCGGGTTTGACCGTCTCTGATTCCGGGTTCTGCAACCAGCTGCGCACCGAGGCCGGCACTTCGATCTGGTAACGCTTGAGAATCGCCAGTGCCTGTTGCGAGGTGCTTGGATCGCCCACGGTCGGGCCGGAGGCAATCACCGTGGCCTGGTCGCCCGGCACATCGGAAATCGCGTAGGTGTAGACCGTGGCCGGCCAGGCGGCCTTGGCCAGGCGCCCACCCTTGATCGCCGAGAGGTGCTTGCGCACGCAATTCATCTCGCCAATGGTCGCGCCGGATTTGAGCAGGGCTTTGTTGATGGCTTGTTTGTCGGCCAGGGTGATACCCGCTGCCGGCAACGCCAACAGGGCCGAACCGCCGCCAGACAGCAGGAAGATCACCCGGTCGTCTTCGCCCAGGTTGCTGATCAGCGCCAGCACACGCTTGGCCACGGCCTGGCCGGCGGCATCCGGCACGGGGTGCGCTGCTTCGACCACTTCGATTTTCTGGCAGGGTGCGCCGTGGCCGTAGCGTGTGACCACCAGGCCCGAAACCTCGCCCTGCCAGCTGTTTTCCACGACCAGGGCCATGGCGGCTGCGGCTTTGCCTGCGCCGATCACGATCACCCGGCCGCTGCGGTCGGCGGGCAGATAAGGTTCGAGGACTTGCCGGGGGTGGGCAGCGTCGATGGCTGTGGCAAACAGCTCGCGAAGCAGGTGTTGCGGATCGACCGACATAAGCGGGCTCCCGGATTCTTGTTATTGGGTTTGAAGCGTGGAATGAGGGCCAAATGTGGGAGCAGGCAAACCAGCTCCCACCAGGGATTGCATTCCGAAAGGGGGGGTTACTTATCGCGAATCGAGAAATTCGCCATATGCTCCAGCCCCTTGATCAGCGCCGAATGGTCCCAGTTGCCGCCGCCAATCGCGGTGCAGGTACTGAACACTTGCTGGGTACCGGCGGTGTTGGGCAGGTTGATCCCCAGCTCCTTGGCGCCGGCCAGGGCCAGGTTCAGATCCTTCTGGTGCAGGTTGATACGGAAACCCGGATCGAAGGTGCCCTTGATCATCCGTTCGCCATGCACTTCGAGGATCTTCGACGAGGCGAAGCCACCCATCAGCGCTTCGCGCACCTTGGCCGGATCTGCACCGTTCTTTGCGGCGAACAGCAGCGCTTCGGCCACCGCCTGGATGTTCAGCGCCACGATGATTTGGTTTGCCACCTTGGCGGTCTGGCCATCGCCATTGCCGCCCACCAGGGTGATGTTCTTGCCCATGCTCTGGAACAGCGCCAGGGCGCGTTCGAACGTTTGCGGCTCGCCGCCGACCATGATGCTCAGGGTCGCGGCCTTGGCGCCGACTTCACCGCCCGACACTGGGGCGTCGAGGTACTGCGCGCCGGTGGCGTTGATCTTCGCGGCAAAGGCCTTGGTGGCGGTGGGTGAGATCGAACTCATGTCGATCACCACTTTGTTCGGCGACAGGCCTGCGGCAACACCGTCGGCGCGGAACAGCACGTCATCGACCTGGGGGGTATCGGGCACCATGACGATGATGAATTCCGCTTCCTGGGCCACTTGCTGCGGGTTGGCCAGGGCCACGGCACCGGCGGCGATCAACTCGGCGGGCGCCTTGCCGTGGTGCTCGGAGAGGAACAGTTGGTGACCTGCTTTCTGCAGGTTCGCGGCCATGGGTTGGCCCATGATGCCGGTGCCGATAAAGCCGATTTTAGCCATGATGAAATCCTCTTTTTATTAGTTGTGCAGGTCTGGCACTGCCCCCTGTGGGGTTGCTCAGATGGCGTTATGGCTCTTGAGCCAACCCAGGCCAGCCTCGGTAGTGGTCAACGGCTTGTACTCACAGCCGACCCACCCCTGATAGCCAATGCGATCCAGATGTTCGAACAGGAACCGGTAGTTGATCTCCCCGGTGCCCGGCTCGTTGCGTCCCGGGTTGTCCGCCAGCTGGATATGGTTGATCTGATCCAGGTGCGTGGCCATGGTGCGCGCCAGGTCGCCTTCCATGATTTGCATGTGATAGATGTCGTACTGCAGGAACAGGTTGGCACTGCCCACCTGTTCGCGAATCGCCAGGGCCTGCGCGGTGTTGTTCAGGTAGAAGCCTGGAATGTCGCGGGTGTTGATCGCTTCCATCACCAGCTTGATCCCCACCGCCTGCAGCTTGTCGGCTGCGTACTTGAGGTTGGCGACGAAGGTTTTTTCCAGCGTGGCGTCATCCACACCGGCGGGGCGAATCCCCGCCAGACAGTTGATCTGGGTATTGCCCAGCACCTGGGCGTAGGCGATGGCCAGGTTGACCCCGGCGCGGAACTCTTCGACCCGGTCCGGGTGGCAAGCCAGGCCGCGCTCGCCGTTGGCCCAGTCACCGGCCGGCAGGTTGAACAGCACTTGGGTCAAACCGTGGGCGTCGAGTTGTGCCTTGATTTCGGCGGAGCTGAACTCGTAGGGGAACAGGTATTCCACCCCACTGAAACCGGCATCGGCGGCGGCTTTGAAGCGGGCGAGAAAGTCCTGTTCGGTAAACAGCATGGACAGGTTGGCGGCAAAACGCGGCATGGGGTTCTCCTTAATCGAGCAATGAAATGGCAGTCGGTGCGTCGTTGCCCACCAGTGCCAGATCTTCGAATTCGTTGACGGCGTTGATCTCGGTGCCCATGGAAATATTGGTCACGCGCTCCAGAATAATCTCGACAATCACCGGCACCTTGAACTCTTCGATCATTTCCTGGGCCTTGCGCAGCGCGGGCTGGATCTGGCCCGGCTCGAACACACGCAGGGCCTTGCAACCCAGGCCTTCGGCGACGGCAACGTGGTCGACGCCATAACCGTTAAGTTCCGGGGCGTTGAGGTTGTCGAAAGACAACTGCACACAGTAGTCCATTTCAAACCCGCGCTGGGCCTGGCGGATCAGTCCCAGGTAGGAGTTGTTTACCACCACGTGGATGTACGGCAGTTTGAACTGCGCACCCACGGCCAGCTCTTCGATCATGAACTGGAAGTCATAGTCGCCGGACAGCGCCACCACCTTGCGGCTCGGGTCAGCCTTGACCACGCCCAGTGCCGCCGGAATGGTCCAGCCCAATGGGCCGGCCTGGCCGCAGTTGATCCAGTGGCGCGGCTTGTAGACGTGCAGGAACTGCGCACCGGCAATCTGCGACAGGCCGATGGTGCTGACGTAGCAGGTGTCTTTGCCGAACACCTGGTTCATCTCTTCGTACACCCGTTGCGGCTTGACCGGGACGTTGTCGAAGTGGGTCTTGCGGTGCAGGGTGGCTTTGCGCTGCTGGCAATCATGCAACCAGGCGCTGCGGTCCTTGAGCTTGCCGGCGGCTTTCCACTCGCGGGCCACTTCGATAAACATCGTCAGCGCGGCACCGGCGTCGGACACGATGCCCAGGTCCGGGGTGAACACACGGCCGATTTGCGTCGGCTCGATGTCAACGTGAATGAACTTGCGACCTTCGGTATACACCTCCACCGAGCCGGTGTGACGGTTGGCCCAGCGGTTGCCGACGCCCAATACCACGTCGGACTTGAGCATCGTAGCGTTGCCATAACGGTGTGAGGTTTGCAGGCCGACCATGCCCACCATCAGCGGGTGATCGTCGGGGATGGTGCCCCAGCCCATCAGCGTCGGGATCACTGGGATACCGGTCAGTTCGGCAAATTCCACCAACAGCTCGCTGGCGTCGGCATTGATCACGCCGCCGCCGCTGACCAGCAGCGGGCGTTCAGCCTGGTCGAGCATGGCCAGGGCTTTCTCGACCTGGATGCGTGTGGCCAGTGGCTTGGCCAACGGCAGTGGCTGGTAGGCGTCGATGTCGAACTCGATCTCGGCCATCTGCACGTCGAACGGCAAGTCGATCAGCACCGGGCCGGGGCGCCCGGAGCGCATTTCATAGAAGGCTTTCTGGAACGCATACGGCACTTGGCCAGGTTCGAGCACGGTGGTCGCCCACTTGGTCACTGGCTTGACGATGCTGGTGATGTCCACGGCCTGGAAGTCTTCCTTGTGCATGCGGGCACGGGGCGCTTGCCCGGTGATGCACAGGATCGGGATCGAGTCGGCCGAGGCGCTGTACAGGCCGGTGACCATGTCAGTGCCCGCCGGGCCCGAAGTGCCGATGCACACGCCGATATTGCCGGCCTTGGTGCGGGTATACCCCTCGGCCATGTGCGAAGCGCCTTCCACGTGGCGAGCGAGGACGTGATCGATGCCGCCGACCTTTTGCAGGGCCGAATACAACGGGTTGATCGCGGCGCCTGGGATACCGAAGGCGGTGTCTACACCCTCACGGCGCATCACCAGAACGGCGGCTTCGATTGCTCTCATTTTGCTCATGGTTTTGGTGCCTCTTGCGTTTTGTAATTGTATACAAGTGGTGTTGCTTCAAAGTGTATTCACGGCGAGCGGCGCAGGTCAATCCATTTTATTCTCACGCCTGTGCATTCGTCGGAAGGCTTTTTAGCGGGATTATTTCGACGTATGGTGCGTATGTTTCGAAATATTGTATACAAAAAATTAATCTATTGTGTTCTATTTGTTGCATCCGGCTTCTGATCATTCAGAGCCCAAAGGCTTTCTCAATAACAAGATAAGGACGGCACCCATGAGCGCTCTAACCTTGAAAGTCGCAGTCAACCTGGTCAGCCAGGCCATCACCGCTGGCCGCACCATTGCCGCTGCACCGCTGACCATCGCGGTGCTCGACAGCGGCGGGCACCTGATCACCCTGCAACGCGAAGACGGCGCCAGCCTGCTGCGCCCGCAAATCGCTATCGGCAAGGCCTGGGGCGCGATTGCCCTGGGCAAGGGCTCGCGCCTGCTGGCCCTGGATGCCCAGCAACGCCCGGCATTTATCGCCGCGCTGAACAGCCTGGGGCAGGGCGGCGTGGTGCCGGCGCCGGGCGGCGTGTTGATCCGGGACCCGGCGGGGGTGGTGCTGGGGGCGATCGGGATCAGTGGGGATACGTCGGATATTGATGAGCAGTGCGCGATCAGCGCGATTGAAGGGGTGGGGTTGTTGGCGGATGCGGGGGTGAGTGCTTGATGTTGAGGTGACTGGGCGATAGCCATCGCAGGCAGGTCAGCTCCCACACCTGATGTGTACCGGGCGCACATTGTCCGACTTATGCTAATCCCTGTGGGAGCTGGCTTGCCTGCGATGCTGGCGACTCGGTATGCGCTCATAACCAGATCGCATCCCACAGCGGATAGTCGCCGCACGTCTTTACAAGGCCGGCCCTCAGAGGGTTGGCAACGATGTATCGAGCGATGCCTTCAAGGTTTTCTTCCTGGCGCACGGCATGATCATGAAAGCCGGGTTGCCATAGGCGTCCCTGTCGACCAGCTACCGCATTGACCACCCGGGTGCTTTTGGATTTCACCTGGCGCATCAAATCGGCCAGAGAGCCCTTATCCAGTGAGATCAGCCAATGGAAGTGATCAGGCATGACTACCCAGGCCAGCGAGGTCACTAGCCCTTGGCTTTGAGCGTTTCTAAATTGTTGAACCACCAATCGACCTAATTTGAAATCCTCGAATATCGGGGTGCGATCCAGTGTATTGGTGGTGAGGTGATAGATTCGATTAGGTTCGTTGTAGCGCCCGATGCGCAGGCGGTTTGATGCAGGTAGGTCAGGCATTCCATTGCCTCTCTCCAGAAGGTGTTCTGAGAGGCTAGATTCGGGAGGCTGGGTTTGGTGGGCAGGCTTTTGGCAGGATGTGTCTGAGCGATTGCTATCGCGGGCAAGCCCGCTCCCACAGTGGACTTTTGGTGTTCATACATTTTGTGTCTGGCACGGGACCTGTGGGAGCTGGCTTGCCTGCGATAGCCACACCACGGTCCATCAGTCCGGCTCACACCCCTTCAACACCAACCGAATAATCGTCTGCGCCGCCGCTTCATAATCGGCCTCATCCAGCTTGGCCTTGCCGGTCACCGCTGAGATCTGCCAGTCGAAGTCGGCATAGGTCTGGGTCGCTGCCCAGATGCTGAACATCAGGTGGTTGGGGTCGATGGCGGCGATCAGGCCGCGATCGACCCAGCTCTGGATGCAGTCGATGTTGTGCTTGGCCTGGGCGTTGAGCTGCTGCACCTGCTCGGGGCTCAGGTGTGGCGCGCCGTGCATGATTTCGCTGGCGAACACTTTCGAGGCAAAGGGCAGATCGCGGGAGATGCTGATCTTCGAGCGAATATAGCTGCTCAGCACTTGCTTGGGGTCACCGTCCGGGTTGAAGGGGGTGGAGGCGGCCAGGATCGGCTCGATGATGCTTTCGAGCACCTCGCGGTAGAGGTTGTCCTTGGACTTGAAGTAGTAATAGACGTTGGGTTTGGGTAGCCCGGCCTTGGCGGCGATGTCGCTGGTTTTGGTCGCGGCGAAGCCCTTGTCGGCAAACTCCTCGCTGGCTGCCCGCAGGATCAGTTCTTTGTTGCGCTCGCGAATGGTGCTCATAGACCAGATGATTCCTTGCCAGGACAGGCGGTTGCGCATGGTAGCACCGGCGATCCGCGGGCCTCAAGAATCTGCCCGCGACGCTTTGTACCACGCTATGCTGCGAAATATCCCACATTAAGGACGTCCGATTCATGGCAGGAAGCAGCTTGTTGGTATTGATTGATGACATCGCCGCCGTCCTCGACGACGTGGCCCTGATGACAAAAATGGCCGCCAAGAAAACCGCCGGGGTGCTGGGGGATGACTTGGCGCTCAATGCCCAGCAAGTTTCCGGCGTGCGCGCCGAGCGGGAAATCCCGGTGGTGTGGGCGGTTGCCAAGGGCTCGTTTATCAACAAGCTGATCCTGGTGCCCACCGCGCTGTTGATCAGCGCCTTCGCGCCCTGGGCGGTCACCCCACTGTTGATGCTCGGCGGCGCCTATCTGTGTTTCGAGGGCTTTGAAAAACTCGCTCATAAATTCCTCCACAGCAAGGCCGAAGATCAGGCCGAACATGCCCAGTTGGTCGCAGCCGTGGCCGATCCGGCAACGGACCTGGTGGCCTTCGAAAAGGACAAGATCAAGGGCGCCATCCGCACCGACTTTATCCTCTCGGCCGAAATCATCGCGATCACCCTGGGCACCGTGGCGGATGCGCCGTTGATGCAGCAAGTGATCGTGCTGTCGGGCATCGCCCTGGTCATGACCATCGGCGTGTACGGCCTGGTGGCCGGTATCGTCAAGCTCGATGACCTGGGCCTGTGGATGTCGCAAAAGCCCGGCCAGTGGGTACGTGATATCGGCAACGGACTTCTGCGAACCGCACCGTACATGATGAAAGGCCTGTCGGTGATCGGCACGGCGGCAATGTTCATGGTCGGTGGCGGCATCCTCACCCACGGCGTGCCCGCGGTGCATCACTGGATTGAAAGCGTGAGCCAGAGTATCGGTGGCATCTCCTGGCTGGTGCCGACCCTGCTCAATGCCGTCGCGGGGATCATCGCCGGGGCGGTGGTGCTGGCGCTGGTGTCTGTAGCGAGCAAGGCGTGGCGCGCCTTGAGGGGCTAGGCGTTACCGCAGCGCGCTGTAGCCTTTTTCGCTGAACGCCTTGAACAGCTGCGCTTCCGAGCCTGCGGAAACACTGCCGAACTGGCCAAAACCCTGTACGTGCTGATCGTTTTGCTGGGCTGGGCCCTGACGCTCCAAGTCCTCGCGGCCATCAATATAGGTTGCCACTTTGGCCAGGTTATAGGCGGCATTGGCACGTGATTCGGGGTCGCGGTTGGCTGCGCTCCAATCGCCGGTTTGCTGCTTAAGCTGATTGATGAAGTTGCTTGCAAAAGGACCATCTTGTTTGAGGATGTCCTTGAGGATCGGGGTGTCTTTGAAGATTTGCCCTGCGCTGCGATTATCGCCGCGCGGTCGGCCATAGGCGCCTCTGGGGGCGTCCAGATGAGGTTTTGTTGAGGCTTGGGATTCAGCCGCCGGGGGCGCGGCGAGGGTGGGTGCCGTGAGGGTGGGTTGGGAAACCGATATCGTCATGTTGAAGTTCCACTGGAAAGTTCGAGGTGGGCAGAGTGCGGTCAGCCTGTTTTGTGTCGGGCTTATCAGCATGGGGGCCTGGACTTTAAGTGGCAGGGGCGTACGAACTGGTTCCGAGGGGTGGGCTGCTGACAGCCGAAAAAAAAGGCCATCGAACGTTTCGATGGCCTTTTTGCACGCTGGGTAAAGTTATTCGGCAATCTGCAACTTGCGCGACTCGGTATACACATACCGCACTTTTTCATACTCGAACGGCGAGTTCATCTGGCCGTAGCGAAAGCTGGTCTGGTAGCGCTTGTCTACTGCGCGCAGGGCCCAGATTTCCGGGTGGTTGGAGCTGACCTCGGACACGTTGAGGTAGTTGATCTGCGATTCGGCGGTGTAGTCGACGAGCAGGCCACCGGTGTCGCGCAGGTTCGATGGGCCGAGGATCGGCAGGATCAGGTAGGCGCCGCCCGGTACGCCGTAGAAGCCCAGGGTCTGGCCGAAGTCTTCGCTCTGGCGCGGCAGGCCCATGGCGGTAGCCGGGTCCCACAGCCCGGCGATGCCGATAGTGGTGTTGACCAACAGGCGGCCGGTGGTCTCAAGGGAGCGGTGGCCCTTGAGTTGCAGCAGGCTGTTCATCAGGTTGGGCACGTCGCCCAGGTTGTTGAAGAAGTTGCTGACGCCGGTGCGCAGGAAGCTGGGGGTGACGTAGCGATAGCCGTCGACCACGGGCAGGAATACCCATTGGTCGAAGCGGTAGTTGAAGTGGTACACCCGACGGTTCCACGACTCCAGCGGGTCATAGACGTTGAGGGCGTTGAGGGTCGAGCGCTCGAACTCGCGCTGATCCAGGCCAGGGTTGAACTTGAGCTTGCTCAAGGGCTCCTTGAAGCCATCCTGGTCGATCACGGTCGGTGCATGAGCCTTGCTGTTGTCCGCGTTGGCAACGCCTGCACAGAGTAAGGCGGCAAGAAGCAGGAGATGTTTAGCCACGGAAAAACTCCAGCATGGCGTCGGCGTTGACGCGGTAATTGAGGTTGCCGCAGTGGCCGCCCAGCGGGTAGACGGTCAAGCGATCGCCGAAGGTCTTGCGCAAGAAGCCCAGGTCGCCAGGGCCGAGGATCACGTCGTCGGCGTTGTGCATCACGGCGATTTTCGGGCTGTCACGCAGGTAATCCTCGAGGGCGTACAGGCTCACCTGGTCGATCAGTTGCAGCAGGCTGCCGCCGTCGGAGCGGGCGCGCCACATCGGGATCACTTGTTCGGTCAGGTAGCAGTCGAAATCACACTGCAGCGCACGCTTGAGGAACGGCGTGAGGCTGGTGCTTTCGGTGATTGGGTATTTGGGCGGGATGATCAGGCCGCGACGGTTGATCAGGTCCGAGGTAAAGGCGATATCGGCCGCCGAGAAGCGGAACGAGGTGCCGATCAGCATCGCCATCTGCTCGTTGGTCAGGTGCTCCTTGGAGTTCTGGAAGTCGTAGAGCAGGGCATCGTTCATGTCGATATAGCCCTTTTGCTGGAAGTAGCGGGTCAGCTTGTTCAACACCAGCTCATAGAAGGTGGTGCTGTTGTTGATGCCCTTGACCTCGGTCTGCACCAGCTTGTCGAGGTTGGTGATAGAGGTATAGAGGTTGACCGGCGGGTTCAGCAGCAGCACTTTCTTGAAGTTGAAGCTGCGTCGTGTCTCGTCCAGTTTGGCGACGAACGCCGCGTCCAGCGCCCCCAGGCTGTAGCCGGTGAGGTAGAAGTCGGTGACCGGCAGCGTGGCGTTTTGTGCGCGCACGGCCTGCATCACGCGGTACATGTCTTCGGCGTCTTCCTGGGTGATGCCAGGTGTGGCAAAGCGCGAGGCGGCGCTGATGAAGTCGAAGCTGGTGGGCGACGACAGTTGGACGACATGGTAGCCGGCCTTGTAGTACAGCTTTTTCAGGTATTCGTTGAGAGAGCTGTCAAAACGCGCACCGGTGCCGGCGATCAGGAAGATCAGTGGCGCGGCGCGATCCTGTTTGGCAATGCGGTAGGTGAGCTTCTTCACCGCCCAGAAGTTGTCGGGCAGGCTGAATTCACGCTCCGGGCGCATGTTCAGGTTGTAGTCGGATTGGTTGATGTCATCAATGGATGGCAAATCCGGCCGCAAGTCCGGTGGCGTTGTGGCGATGGTCGCTTCGAACGGGTTGGTCAAAGGATAGCCATAGCTGGCCGGGTCGACGTCGACCGCCAGTGCTGACGCACTCAAAAAAAGGCCACCCAACAGGGCAGCGCAGCGCAAGGAACGGAGCATGACTAAATCCCTAAGAGGAAACGTGCTTAATGAAGTTCGCAGGCTATGACCACCGCGTTATCGCCGAAGTGCCAGCCATCGGCACTTAATATCGGAAAAAACATAGGAATCGAGGTAATAGTATGCAGACGATACACTTTGGCACGCTTTGATGAATAGTTATCTGTGCGCAACCCTTGCCAATGGCCCTGGGGAGATTAAGCTGGGCGCCGTTTTCGTCTATCGGAGTGCCCTTATGTCCCGTCGTTTGCCGCTGATCCTGCTGCTGTTGGCCTTGCCGTTATGGCTGGCTGCCAGTTATGGCGCCCGTTATGGGTTTATGGAGGACGGGCAGTGGGTGGGCATCTGCGTTGACGATGCCAGCCGCTGGGAGTGCCAGTTACGGGCGAACCTGGGTTTGATGATCCACTTCAAGGTCATGGGCTGGGCGGCGCTGGTCACCTCGGTGCTGGCGTTTGTACTGCCAGGCCGTGCCGGTTGGGGTTTGGCGGTGTTGGGGCTGGCGTTCGGGATTCCGGCATTGGCGTTGTACAACACCAATTTTGCGGTGTTTGCCTTGGTGATTGCCGGGTTGCGGTTGGTCAGGGCGCCTCGGGCTGCCTGATAGGGCCAATCGCAGCATAGGTATCTACACATCTCTTTAAGTGATTCTTAGGTTTGTGTACATATCCGTTGCTGCGGTTACGGCGGCTATTGGTTCCGCCCTTACGGCGGGTCACTTTCGAAGAGCGCGAAAGTAACCAAAGCGCTTTTGCCCCACCACTCGGCACCTCGCCTAGGCTCGGTGTGCCCGTCATCCGACATTGATTTTGGGGGCCGCCGCGCTGGGCCATCCATGGCCCAGCGCGGCTAACCCGGCGTCCTGCCGGGTTACCCCCCAAATCAATATCGGATGACGGCCAGCGTGGTTTAACGGGGCGCCTCAGATCAAAAGCAAAGCGAGGCGGCCTGACAGCCGACCTGATCGTCGAAGCGTGCGCGGACTCCTGTGGGAGCTGGCTTGTCGGATCGCCGCATCGCTGCGATGGCGCCGGCACTGCTAGCCTTTATGTTGTCTGACACACCGCTATCGCAGCCTCGCAGGGCGAGACAGCTCCCACAGGGGAATGCAGCTTCGCGCTCTGGCATTGCTGTTGCTCTGCTTTTGATCTGGCTTTTGATCTTGATCTTAGGCGCCCCGTTAAACCACGCTGGCCGCAGGCAGGTATTGCGCAGTGGGCACCCCGGCATGGATGCCGGGGTAGCCGCGACACGGCCATGGATGGCCGATCGCGGCGGGCCCACGGAGCAATGCCTGACTGCGGGCATGCCGAGCCTAGGCGAGGCACCGAGTGGTGGGGCAAGAGCGTTTTGCTTACTTTGGCGCTTCTCCAAAGTGAGCCGCCGTCAGGGCGGAACCCTAAGTGGCCGTGACCGCAGCAACGGATATGTACACAAACCCAATAAGCTAAAGAGTTGTGTAGATACCGATGCTCATCGCAGGCAAACCCGCTCCCACATTTGAATGTATTCACAAATCAAAATGTGGGAGCGGTGCGATAGCGATCTCAGGGATTGCGCACCCGCAGGCAGCGCCACAAGGCTGCAACCATCAACACACTGACCAGCGCCCAACCCAGGGCCTGCTGGTTCATCAAGCCTTCGCGGTACAGCTGCGGTGCAATGCCGGCGCCGATGATGAAGGTCAGCAGGGCTATTTCCCGGCGTGGCCCCCTGACCGGGCGCAGCAGGTAGACCAGCGCCGGCAGCAGCAGGGCGGCAGTGGGGAAGCTGCGGTAGCGTGGGTCGAACACCAGTGCCAGCATCATTACCGCCGTGGCGAACCCTGCGAATGCAATCAACCAGCCAGCGCGCTGCTCCAGCCAGGCGTAGGCCCGTGCGCGCCAACCCTGGCGAGCGCTCAAGGCCAGGGCCCCATGGGCCAGCACCAACAGGTTCAGGGCCAGCAACAGCCCAGCCCAGATCCATTCATCAGTGAAGCGCGCGGTCACTCGGGTCAGTTCGGCCCAACTGCCAATCGAGCCCGCCGCCACCGCGCCCAGCAACGGCAGCAACAACGCGGCGCGGGTACTGCGCACACGCCCGCCGAGCACCAGGGTGCCCAGTAGGATCAGCCCGCCAACGCCCAGCCACAGCGGCCAGTACGGCACATTGGTGACCGGGCCGGCCAGGATGCCCTTGTCCTGGCGTTCGGCATCAAACAGCCCCCAGTAACCGCCGACCGCCCCTTCGCTGGCGCGTTTCCACGGCTGGTCAAAGGCTTCGATCAGGTTGTAATGCCAGCCATTGGCTTCGGCCATGGCGACAAAACCGCGAATGAACTTGGCTTCGTTGACCCGGCTCGGCACTGCGGTTTCCCGCTGGCGGCCTTCGCTGGGCCAGCCGGTTTCGCCAATCATCACGTCCTTGGGGGCGAAGCGGTTGCCGAAGGTCTGGCGAATATCGCCGACATGGCGCAGGGCCTGGTCGATCCCCGCCGGGTCATCTTCCCAATACGGCAACAAGTGAATGGTCAGGAAATCCACCGCCGGGGCAATTTCCGGGTGTTGCAGCCAGAACTCCCAGACATCGGCATAGGTGACCGGCTGCTGGATCTGGCTTTTCACCTTTTCGATCAGCTTCACCAACTGCGTGGCGGTGATTTCCTTGCGCAACAGGGCTTCGTTGCCGACGATCACCGACGTGACCACGTCAGGGTTGGCGTTGGCCGAGGCGATCAGCAGGTCGACCTCCTTGGCGTTGTCCACCGGGTTGCTGTTGATCCAGGCACCGATCATCAACTTCAGGCCGTGTTTGCGCGCCAGGTCCGGCAGGGCTTCGAGGCCGGTCATGGAGTAGGTGCGGATGCACTCAAAGCGCGTGGCCAGCAATGCCAGGTCGGCGTCCATGCGCTCGGGGCGCAGTTTGAACGGCTGGTCGAACGGTGACTGGTCCTTGTCGAAGGGCGTGTAGGACGCGCATTGCAACTTGTGGCTGGCGCTGGCGACGTCCGGCAGCACTACTGGCTGGCCGAGGCCATACCAGTAGCCGCCCAGCGCGAACAGGCCGAGCAGCAAGGCAAATACATAAGGCATGAAGGGGAAGCGGGCAGTCGCGGTCATGGTCAGGCCGTGTGGGAACAAAGCCGCGCATCTTACCTGTATTTGCCGGTTTTCAGGGGGACCGCATAATTTTGACATGCAAAGTTCGGGCGGGATTTTGACGCTGCGTCCTAGGAATTTTCCTGCTGGCGTTGTGATGTCGTTTCTTGCTCCGCTGAGGTCGTAGTCAGAGCAGGTCCACAGGTTCAGCAGGTTGATGATCGAACGGCACCACATGACAACAGGTTGACGTCGCTCGGCATCCGTCGGGCGCAGCACTTTCGGGGAAGCACTATGAAGATGCGACGACTCTTGGGCGCAGCTGCCACCTTGGTAGTTGCGATGAGTTCCACACTGGCCAGCGCCGACAGCAAGACCCTGAGCCTCGGTTATGTGGACGGCTGGTCGGACAGTGTCGCCACCACCCACGTGGCGGCTGAAGTGATCAAGCAAAAACTGGGCTATGACGTGAAACTGCAGGCGGTTGCCACCGGGATCATGTGGCAGGGCGTGGCCACCGGCAAACTTGACGCCATGCTTTCGGCCTGGCTGCCGGTCACCCACGGCGAGTATTGGACCAAGAACAAGGACAAAGTGGTCGACTACGGCCCCAACTTCAAGGATGCGAAGATCGGTTTGATCGTGCCGGAGTACGTCAAGGCCAAGTCCATCGAGGACTTGAAGACCGACACCACCTTCAAGAACAAGATCGTTGGCATTGATGCCGGTTCAGGCGTGATGCTCAAGACTGACGAAGCCATCAAGCAATATGGCCTGGACTATAAGCTGCAGGCCAGTTCCGGGGCGGCAATGATCGCTGAGTTGACCCGTGCCGAAGACAAGCAGGATTCCATTGCGGTGACCGGCTGGGTGCCACACTGGATGTTCGCCAAGTGGAAGCTGCGTTTCCTTGACGATCCAAAAGGCATCTATGGCGCCGCCGAGACGGTCAATAGCATCGGCAGCAAGGGCCTGGAAAAGAAAGCCCCGGAAGTCGCGGCATTCCTGAAGAAATTCCAGTGGGCCTCCAAGGATGAAATCGGCGAAGTAATGCTCGCTATCCAGGAAGGTGCCAAGCCAGATGCGGCGGCCAAGGATTGGGTGGCCAAGCACCCTGAGCGTGTGGCTGAGTGGACCGCTCCTTGACCCCCTGAAAAGTATTGGTGATGGGCCTTGTGTGAGAGCTGGCCTGCCCGCGATGGCGGTGGATCAGTTGATGGATACCTGACTGATTCACCGCCATCGCGGGCAAGCCAGCTCTCCCATAAGCTCCCTCCCGCAATTGTTTCTGTCACCTCCCAAACCCTCGTTACACTGGTTCTAAGACTAAGGTCGTCTGGAACCTCTCCCGCAGCCGCATACAGTGGATATGTCCCAATAATAAAAAGCTGTGCTGCGAGGATAAAAACAATGAACGACAGCATTTACCTCTCGATTCAAAACAGCCCGCGCTTCAAGGAGCTGGTCAGAAAAAGGGAAAGGTTCGCCTGGATTCTCTCGGCGATCATGCTCGGGCTGTATTCCGGATTCATCCTGTTGATTGCTTATGGGCCACAAGTCTTGGGGGCCAAGATCAGCCCTGAGTCGTCCATCACCTGGGGGATCCCGATGGGGGTTGGGCTGATTGTCTCGGCCTTTGTGCTCACAGGCATCTACGTGCGACGCGCCAATGGCGAATTCGACGACCTGAACAATGCGATTCTCAAGGAGGCTGCGCAATGATCCGTCGTCTATTGGCTGTATTCGGCGCTTCGCTTTTTGCTCCTGCCGTTTGGGCGGCGGACGCATTGACCGGTGAAGTGCACAAGCAACCGTTGAACGTTGCGGCGATCCTGATGTTTGTCGCCTTTGTCGGCGCAACATTGTGCATCACCTACTGGGCGTCCAAGCGTAACAATTCGGCGGCTGACTACTATGCCGCTGGCGGCAAGATCACCGGTTTCCAGAACGGTCTGGCGATTGCCGGCGACTACATGTCGGCGGCGTCCTTCCTGGGGATTTCCGCACTGGTGTTCACCTCTGGCTACGATGGCCTGATCTACTCGATCGGCTTCCTGGTGGGCTGGCCGATCATTCTGTTCCTGATCGCCGAGCGCCTGCGTAACCTGGGCAAGTACACGTTTGCCGACGTAGCGTCCTATCGCCTCGGGCAAACCCAGATCCGCAGCCTGTCGGCTTGTGGTTCGCTGGTGGTGGTGGCGTTCTACCTGATTGCGCAGATGGTCGGCGCCGGCAAGCTGATCCAGCTGCTGTTCGGCCTTGATTACCATGTTGCGGTGATCCTGGTGGGTATCCTGATGTGCCTCTATGTGTTGTTCGGCGGCATGCTGGCGACCACCTGGGTACAGATCATCAAGGCAGTGCTGCTGCTGTCCGGTGCTTCGTTCATGGCACTGATGGTGATGAAGCACGTCAACTTCGACTTCAACCTGCTGTTCTCCGAGGCGATCAAGGTTCACCCTAAAGGTGAGGCGATCATGAGCCCTGGCGGCCTGGTAAAAGACCCGATCTCGGCGTTCTCCCTGGGCCTGGCCCTGATGTTCGGTACAGCTGGCCTGCCACACATCCTGATGCGCTTCTTCACCGTGAGTGACGCTAAAGAAGCCCGCAAGAGCGTGCTGTATGCCACTGGCTTTATCGGCTACTTCTACATCCTGACCTTTATCATCGGCTTCGGCGCGATTCTGCTGGTCAGCACCAACCCGGCGTTCAAGGATGCAGCAGGCGCTCTGTTGGGTGGTAACAACATGGCGGCGGTGCACCTGGCCAACGCGGTGGGCGGCAGTATCTTCCTGGGCTTCATCTCGGCCGTGGCGTTTGCCACCATCCTCGCGGTGGTTGCCGGTTTGACCCTGGCCGGTGCTTCGGCGGTGTCCCATGACCTGTATGCCAGCGTGATCAAGAAAGGCAAGGCCAACGAGAAGGATGAGATTCGCGTGTCGAAGATCACCACCATCGCCCTGGCAGTGCTGGCGATTGGTCTGGGTATCCTGTTTGAAAGCCAGAACATCGCGTTCATGGTCGGCCTGGCGTTCTCCATTGCCGCCAGCTGTAACTTCCCGGTGCTGCTGCTTTCCATGTACTGGAAAAACCTCACCACCCGTGGCGCGATGATTGGTGGCTGGCTGGGTCTGGTCAGTGCGGTTGGCCTGATGGTCCTGGGCCCGACCATCTGGGTCTCGATCCTGCACCATGAAAAAGCGATCTTCCCGTACGAGTACCCGGCGCTGTTCTCGATGATCATCGCGTTCGTGGGTATCTGGTTCTTCTCCATCACCGACAAGTCGGCGGCGGCAGTGAAAGAACGGGCGCTGTACTTCCCGCAGTTTGTGCGTTCGCAGACTGGCCTGGGGGCGAGCGGGGCGGTCAACCACTAAGGTTGTAGCTCAATAAGAAATGCCCCGGTCGAAAGGCCGGGGCATTTTTTTGGCTGGATGATTTGTAGTGTTTGGGCTGGCCTCATCGCGGGCAGGCCCGGCTCCCACAGTTGAATGATGTGCGCCCGGGCGATGCGGTCAGCTGTGGGAGTACCCGGCGCTGTTCTGGATGATCACTGGCTCTTCTCCATCACCGATAAGTCGGTGGCGGCGGTGAAAGCGCTTCCCGCAGTTTGTGCGTTCGCAGACTGGCCTGGGGCGCGCGGGGCGGTCAACCGCTTAGGTTGTAGCTCAGTAAGAAATGCCCTGGTCGAAAGGCCGGGTTTTTTTGCCTGGGGTTCTGTGTTGCCTGCGTTATAGCCTTCGCGAGCAAGCCCACAGTTGACCGCGTTCATCCTTTGAAATGCGGTCAACTGTGGGAGCGGGCTTGCTCGCGAAAGCGGTATGTCAGGCAGCACAAACAAAACGGCCTCCACTAAGGGAGGCCGTTCTCAATGCAGCTAAGCAGTTGAATGCTTACTTGCGGTCTTCCAGCTTGGTAATGTCACGCGACTCGTAGCCGGTGTACAGCTGGCGCGGGCGGCCAATCTTGTACGGGCTGGAGAGCATTTCTTTCCAGTGGGAGATCCAGCCCACGGTCCGCGCCAGGGCGAAGATCACGGTGAACATACTGGTTGGAATGCCGATCGCCTTGAGGATGATCCCCGAGTAGAAGTCGACGTTCGGGTACAGCGAGCGTTCGATGAAGTACGGGTCGGTCAGCGCGATCTCTTCCAGGCGCATGGCCAGTTCGAGTTGCGGATCGTTGTTGATGCCCAGTTCCTTCAACACTTCGTCGCAGGTCTGCTTCATGACGGTGGCGCGCGGGTCGCGGTTCTTGTAGACCCGGTGACCGAAGCCCATCAGCTTGAACGGATCGTTCTTGTCCTTGGCCTTGGCGATGAACTTGTCGATGTTGGACACATCGCCGATTTCATCGAGCATGGTCAATACGGCTTCGTTTGCACCGCCGTGGGCAGGGCCCCACAGTGCAGCGATGCCCGCGGCGATACAGGCGAACGGATTGGCACCCGAGGAGCCCGCCAGGCGCACGGTGGACGTCGAGGCGTTCTGTTCGTGGTCGGCATGGAGGATGAAGATCCGGTCCATGGCCTTGGCCAGTACCGGGCTGATCGGTTTGATCTCGCACGGGGTGTTGAACATCATGTGCAGGAAGTTTTCCGCGTACGTCAGGTCGTTGCGCGGGTACATCATGGGCTGGCCCATGGAGTACTTGTAAACCATTGCGGCCAGGGTGGGCATCTTGGCAACCAGGCGGATCGCGGAGATTTCGCGATGCTGCGGGTTATTGATGTCCAGGGAGTCGTGATAGAAGGCCGACAGGGCGCCGACTACACCGCACATGACGGCCATTGGGTGCGCGTCGCGACGGAAGCCGTTGAAGAAGGTCTTCAACTGCTCGTGAACCATGGTGTGGTTCTTCACGGTGCTGACAAACTGGGCCTTTTGCTCGGCTGTTGGCAATTCGCCATTTAGCAGCAGGTAGCAGGTTTCCAGGTAGTCCGATTTCTCGGCCAGTTGTTCGATCGGGTAGCCGCGATGTAGCAGAATGCCATTGTCGCCGTCGATATAGGTAATCTTCGACTCGCAAGAAGCGGTCGACATGAAGCCTGGGTCGAAAGTGAAACGGCCCGTGGCCGTCAGGCCCCGTACGTCGATAACATCGGGACCAACGGTGCCGGTTAAAATGGGCAGCTCGACGGGGGCTGCGCCCTCGATGATCAACTGCGCTTTTTTGTCAGCCATGTGGCCTCCTATTTATGCTTCAAATCATCAGACAGACCCCCCACGCAGGGCCCGCACCACTATATTGATATAAATCCAGATGTCAATTTGCCTAAAGTCTTGCTCCAGAAGGCTTTAACCGTACTTTTTCCTCGAAATTGCCTGCCGTTTACGCCTTTTATCCCGTCAGCGCAATCAGCTATTAGGGTGAGGAGTGCGCGTTGTCATTAGTAGCCTAACTGTCTATACTCGGCCACCGACCGCCAAGGGCTTTTGGGCTTGCTTTCATTGGGGGTCGCACTCCCTGGGTGGTGCTTACCTGACCAGTGCACTCCCCAACAACTTTGCCCTGATTGTTAGGGGCTCTTCAGTGTGAAAAAAAGCCGTGAATAGCCAACGACCTGTAAACCTAGACCTAAGGACCATCAAACTCCCCATCACCGGCGTTACGTCGTTCCTGCACCGTGTTTCCGGCATCATCCTGTTCCTGGGCTTGGGCATCATGCTTTATGCATTGAGCAAATCCCTGGGTTCCGAGGAAGGATACGCCGAGGTGAAGGCATGCTTGACCAGCCCGCTGGCCAAGTTCGTAGCATGGGGCCTCCTGTCCGCTCTGCTGTATCACCTGGTAGCCGGTGTGCGCCACTTGATCATGGATATGGGCATCGGTGAGACGCTGGAAGGCGGCCGCCTGGGCTCGAAAATCATCATCGCCATTTCCGTGGTGCTGATCGTTCTGGCAGGAGTTTGGATATGGTAACCAGCGTTACGAACCTATCGCGTTCAGGCCTCTATGACTGGATGGCGCAGCGTGTGTCTGCGGTCGTTCTCGCGGCTTATTTCATTTTCCTGATCGGGTACCTCGTTGCAAACCCTGGCATTGGCTACGCCCAATGGCACGGTCTGTTCTCCCACAACGGGATGCGTATCTTCAGTCTGCTCGCCCTTGTGGCCCTGGGTGCTCACGCCTGGGTCGGCATGTGGACCATCGCGACCGACTACCTGACGCCGATGGCGCTGGGCAAGTCCGCGACTGCAGTACGTTTCCTTTTCCAGGCAGTATGCGGCGTCGCGATGTTCGCTTACTTCGTCTGGGGTGTGCAGATTCTCTGGGGTATCTGATTCATGGCTAACATTCCAACGATTTCTTTTGACGCCATCATTATTGGTGGCGGCGGCGCCGGCATGCGCGCTGCACTGCAGCTGGCCCAGGGTGGTCACAAGACTGCCGTGATCACCAAGGTGTTCCCGACCCGTTCCCACACCGTATCGGCCCAGGGTGGCATCACCTGCGCCATCGCTTCTGCGGATCCGAACGATGACTGGCGCTGGCACATGTACGATACCGTCAAGGGTTCCGACTATATCGGCGACCAGGACGCTATCGAGTACATGTGTCAGGAAGGCCCTGCTGCGGTGTTCGAGCTGGACCACATGGGTCTGCCGTTCTCCCGTACCGAACAGGGTCGTATCTACCAGCGTCCATTCGGCGGCCAGTCGAAGGATTACGGTAAAGGCGGCCAGGCTGCCCGTACCTGCGCGGCATCCGACCGTACCGGTCACGCGCTGCTGCACACTCTTTATCAGGGCAACCTGAAAGCCGGCACCACGTTCCTGAACGAGTACTACGCGGTTGACCTGGTGAAGAACCAGGACGGCGCATTCGTCGGCGTGATCGCTATCTGCATCGAAACCGGTGAAACCACCTACATCCGCGCCAAGGCTACCGTGCTGGCGACGGGCGGTGCAGGTCGTATCTACGCTTCGACCACCAACGCCCTGATCAACACCGGTGACGGCGTTGGCATGGCCCTGCGTGCAGGCGTGCCGGTACAAGACATCGAAATGTGGCAGTTCCACCCAACCGGCATCGCCGGCGCCGGTGTACTGGTTACAGAAGGTTGCCGTGGTGAAGGCGGTTACCTGATCAACAAGCACGGCGAGCGTTTCATGGAGCGTTATGCTCCGAACGCCAAGGACCTTGCCGGTCGTGACGTGGTTGCCCGTTCGATGGTTAAAGAAATCATCGCCGGCAACGGTTGCGGCCCGAACGGCGACCACGTGATGCTGAAGCTCGATCACCTGGGCGAAGAAGTGCTGCACAGCCGCCTGCCAGGTATCTGCGAACTGTCCAAGACCTTCGCACACGTTGACCCGGTGGTTGCTCCAGTACCAGTGGTTCCAACTTGCCACTATATGATGGGCGGCGTGCCGACCAACATTCATGGCCAGGCGATCACCCAGAACGCCGAAGGCGTGGACGAGATCATTCATGGTCTGTTCGCGGTAGGCGAAGTGGCTTGCGTATCGGTTCACGGTGCCAACCGTCTGGGCGGCAACTCGCTGCTCGACCTGGTGGTATTCGGCCGCGCTGCCGGCCTGCACCTGGAAAAAGCCCTGACCGACGGCATCGAATACGATGACGCGACCGACGCCAACATCGAGGCTGCCCTGGCACGCCTGAATGCTCTGAACGAGCGTACTGATGGCGAAGACGTAGCAACCCTGCGTCGCGAGCTGCAAAGCTGCATGCAGAACTACTTCGGTGTATTCCGTACTGGCGAATACATGCAGAAGGGTATTACCCAGCTGGCAGACCTGCGCAAGCGGATTGCCAACGTCAAGATCAACGATAAGAGCCAGGCGTTCAACACCGCTCGTATCGAGGCCCTTGAACTGCAAAACCTGCTGGAAGTGGCTGAAGCGACTGCGATTGCCGCCGAGGTTCGTAAAGAATCCCGTGGTGCTCACGCTCGTGAAGACTTTGAAGATCGCGATGACGAAAACTGGTTGTGCCACACCCTGTACTTCCCGGGTGACAAGCGCGTAACCAAGCGTGCCGTGAACTTCTCGCCGAAGACGGTTCCGACGTTTGAACCGAAGATTCGGACTTACTAAGGGTGGCTGCCATGTTGAAAGTCAGTGTTTATCGCTACAACCCTGATCAGGACGCTGCGCCGTTCATGCAGGAATTTGAGGTCGATACCGGTGGTAAAGACCTGATGGTGCTGGATGTGCTGGCCCTGATCAAAGAGCAGGACGAGGGTTTCTCCTATCGTCGCTCTTGCCGTGAAGGTGTCTGCGGCTCCGACGGCATGAACATCAACGGCAAAAACGGCCTGGCTTGCGTCACGCCGCTGTCGGCCGTGGTCAAGAAGAACAAGCTTGTTGTACGTCCACTGCCAGGTTTGCCGGTTATCCGTGACCTGGTCGTCGATATGAGCATCTTCTACAAGCAATACGAAAAGGTTAAGCCATTCCTGCAGAACGACACGCCGGCTCCGGCCATCGAGCGTCTGCAGTCCCCGGAAGAGCGCGAAAAGCTCGACGGTCTGTACGAGTGCATCCTGTGCGCTTGCTGCTCGACCTCTTGCCCGTCCTTCTGGTGGAACCCGGACAAGTTCCTGGGTCCAGCTGCACTGCTGCAAGCCTATCGCTTCCTGGCAGACAGCCGTGACACCAAGACGGCCGAGCGTCTGGCTTCACTGGATGACCCGTTCAGCGTATTCCGCTGCCGCGGGATCATGAACTGCGTCAACGTATGTCCCAAAGGCCTGAACCCGACTAAGGCCATTGGTCACATCCGTAACATGCTGCTGCAAAGCGGCGTGTAAGACGTTGTAGTAAAAGCAGGACCGTTGTGCCCGTAAATGCTACGGCGCAGGCTTCAACCGGCGCCGTAGTTTTAACTTGAGCAGCGACTTACAAAGCCGCGGCTCTTATTTTGAAGAAATGAGACAAGCAGGGGCATTCGGGTTGGTACCCGAACTATCAGCGTGATCCTAAGTGGCTTGTTTTGGTCGCTGCACTTGGCCTTTTGCAAGCAAACTCGGTGTTTTCGCCGGTGGTGTCCCCAAATCGAGGGTGACCAAGCATGCAAGAAAGCGTGATGCAGCGCATGTGGAACAGCGGCTATCTTTCAGGTGGTAACGCTGCCTATGTGGAAGAGCTTTATGAGCTCTACCTGCACGACCCTAACGCTGTGCCAGAAGAATGGCGCACCAAATTTCAGACGTTGTCTTCAGACGGCAACGCTGCCACCGATGTATCGCATGCAACAATTCGCGATCAATTTGTGCTGCTGGCAAAGAACCAGCGCCGCGCCCAGCCGGTTTCCGCCGGAAGCGTGAGCAGTGAGCACGAGAAGAAGCAAGTTGAAGTACTGCGACTGATCCAGGCCTACCGTATGCGTGGCCACCAGGCAGCCCAGCTTGATCCGCTGGGGCTGTGGCAGCGTCCTGCACCTGCGGACCTGTCGATCAATCACTACGGCTTGACCAATGCCGATCTTGATACGACCTTCCGTGCCGGCGACCTGTTCATCGGCAAAGAGGAAGCGAGCCTACGCGAAATTCACGAAGCGTTGCAGCAGACATATTGCCGCACCATCGGCGCTGAATTTACGCACATCACCGATTCCGAGCAGCGCCACTGGTTCCAGCATCGCCTGGAAGGCGTGCGTGGCCGTCCGGTGTTGTCCGCCGATGTGCGCAGCCACCTGCTTGAGCGCGTCACCGCTGCCGAAGGCCTTGAAAAATACCTGGGCACCAAATACCCAGGCACCAAGCGTTTCGGCCTGGAAGGCGGCGAGAGCCTGATTCCGATGCTTGACGAGATGATCCAGCGTTCCGGTTCCTACGGCACCAAGGAAATCGTGATCGGCATGGCTCACCGTGGTCGCCTGAACGTGTTGGTCAACACCTTCGGCAAGAACCCGCGCGAGCTGTTCGACGAGTTCGAAGGCAAGAAGAAGGTCGAGCTGGGTTCTGGTGACGTTAAATACCACCAGGGCTTCTCGTCCAACGTGATGACCACCGGCGGTGAAGTTCACCTGGCCATGGCGTTCAACCCGTCCCACCTGGAAATCGTTTCTCCAGTGGTCGAGGGTTCGGTGCGTGCTCGTCAGGATCGTCGCAACGACTCCACCGGTGAGAAGGTTCTGCCGATTTCCATCCACGGTGACGCGGCTTTCGCCGGTCAAGGCGTGGTCCTGGAAACGTTCCAGATGTCGCAGACTCGCGGCTTCAAGACCGGCGGCACGGTTCACATCGTTATCAACAACCAGGTTGGTTTCACCATCAGCAATCCGCTGGACGCACGCTCTACCGAGTACGCGACCGACGTTGCCAAGATGATCCAGGCGCCGATCCTCCATGTGAATGGGGATGATCCGGAAGCCGTATTGTTCGTGACCCAACTGGCCATTGACTACCGCATGCAGTTCAAGCGTGACGTGGTCATCGACCTGGTTTGCTACCGCCGTCGCGGTCACAACGAAGCGGATGAGCCTAGCGGCACCCAACCGTTGATGTACCAGCAGATCACCAAGCAGCGCACCACCCGTGAGCTGTACGCCGAAAGCCTGACCAAGGCCGGTGTATTGGATGACGCGCGTGTTCAGGCGAAGATCGATGAATACCGCAACGCCCTGGACAATGGTCTGCATGTAGTAAAAAGCCTGGTCAAAGAGCCGAACAAAGAGCTGTTCGTTGACTGGCGTCCGTATCTGGGCCACGCCTGGACTGCACGTCATGACACCTCGTTCGATCTGAAAACCCTGCAGGAACTGTCCGCCAAGCTGCTGGAAATTCCAGAAGGCTTCGTCGTACAGCGCCAGGTTGCGAAGATCTACGAAGACCGTCAGAAGATGCAAGCCGGCGGCCTGCCGATCAACTGGGGTTACGCTGAAACCATGGCGTACGCGACCCTGGCGTTCGAAGGTCACCCGATCCGCATGACTGGCCAGGACATCGGCCGCGGTACGTTCTCGCACCGTCACGCGGTATTGCACAACCAGAAAGACGCGGGCACCTACATCCCGTTGCGGAACCTGTATGAAGGCCAGCCACGTTTCGATCTGTACGATTCGTTCCTGTCCGAGGAAGCGGTTCTGGCGTTCGAATACGGTTACTCGACCACCATGCCAAACGCGCTGGTGATCTGGGAAGCCCAGTTCGGCGACTTCGCCAACGGTGCCCAGGTGGTGATCGACCAGTTCATCACCAGCGGCGAGCACAAGTGGGGCCGTCTGTGCGGTCTGACCATGTTGCTGCCACACGGTTATGAAGGTCAGGGTCCGGAGCACTCCTCGGCCCGTCTGGAGCGTTACCTGCAATTGTGCGCTGAGCACAACATCCAGGTGTGCGTGCCGACTACCCCGGCCCAGATCTACCACTTGCTGCGTCGCCAGGTGATCCGCCCGCTGCGTAAGCCGTTGGTAGTGCTGACTCCGAAATCGCTGTTGCGTCACAAATTGGCCATCTCGACCCTGGAAGATCTCGCCGACGGTTCGTTCCAGACCGTTATTTCGGAAATCGACACCCTGGACGCAGCCAAGGTCACTCGCCTGATCCTGTGCAGCGGCAAGGTTTACTACGACTTGCTGGAAAAACGTCGTGCCGAAGGCCGCGAAGACATCGCCATCGTGCGTATCGAGCAGCTTTACCCGTTCCCGGAAGACGACCTGATGGAGGCCATCGCGCCTTACACCAACCTCACCCACGTGGTGTGGTGTCAGGAAGAACCGATGAACCAGGGCGCGTGGTACAGCAGCCAGCATCATCTGCGTCGCAGCATCGGTAACCACAACAAGGCCCTGAGCCTGGAGTATGCCGGCCGTGATGCTTCTGCTGCACCTGCGTGTGGTTATGCGTCGATGCACGCCGAGCAGCAGGAAAAACTGCTGCAAGATGCTTTCACTGTTTAACGCCTTCGCGCTGACTGAAACCGAATTTTAAGGACCCACAGATAATGGCTATCGAAATCAAAGCCCCGTCATTCCCGGAATCGGTTGCCGATGGCACCGTTGCCACCTGGCACAAGAAACCAGGCGAAGCCGTCAAGCGTGACGACCTGATCGTCGACATCGAGACCGACAAGGTTGTTCTGGAAGTGTTGGCCGAAGCCGACGGCGTCCTGGGCGCCATCGTTGCCGAAGAAGGCGCTACCGTCCTGTCCAACCAGGTACTGGGTTCGATCGAAGAGGGCAGTGCTGCTGCCGCTGCTCCAGCCGCCGCTGCTGCTCCGGCTGCCGCACCTGCTGCTGCCGCTCCGGCTGCGGGTAGTGAAGATCCAATCGCTGCACCGGCTGCGCGTCAGCTGGCTGAAGAAAACGGCATCAACCTGGCTTCCATCAAAGGCACCGGCAAAGACGGCCGTGTGACCAAGGAAGATGTGGTTGCTGCTGTCGAAGCCAAGAAAAACGCTCCGGCTGCCGCACCTGCCAAGGCTGCTGCTCCAGCTGCCGCTGCGCCTGTATTCGCTGCTGGCGACCGCACCGAGAAGCGCGTACCGATGACTCGCGTACGTGCCACCGTGGCCAAGCGCCTGGTTGAAGCACAGTCGAACATGGCCATGCTGACCACGTTCAACGAAGTCGACATGACTGAAGTCATGGCCCTGCGTTCGAAGTACAAGGACCTGTTCGAGAAGTCCCACAATGGCGTGCGCCTGGGCTTCATGTCGTTCTTCGTGAAAGCGGCCACCGAAGCCCTGAAACGCTTCCCGGCAGTCAACGCTTCCATCGACGGCGGCGACATCGTCTACCACGGCTATGCTGACATCGGCGTTGCCGTGTCCAGCGACCGTGGCCTGGTGGTACCGGTCCTGCGTAACGCCGAGCTGATGAGCCTGGCTGAAATCGAAGGCGGCATCGCCGGCTTCGGCAAGAAAGCCCGTGACGGCAAGCTGACCATCGACGAGATGACCGGCGGTACCTTCACCATCACCAACGGTGGTACCTTCGGTTCGATGATGTCGACCCCGATCGTCAACCCGCCACAAGCTGCGATCCTGGGCATGCACAACATCATCCAGCGTCCGATGGCCATCAACGGCCAGGTCGTGATCCGTCCGATGATGTACCTGGCACTGTCCTACGATCACCGCCTGATCGACGGTAAAGAAGCCGTGACGTTCCTGGTGACCATCAAGAATCTGCTGGAAGACCCGGCTCGCTTGCTCCTGGATATCTGATAGAAGCAGCTTCGGGTTGCGAGCTGCAAGCTGCCGGAATGAGCAGCTTGGCTCGCAACTTGAGGCTTGAAGCTTGTCGCTAAAATAGAGGATCTATTTTCATGTCTCAGAAATTTGACGTTGTAGTGATTGGTGCGGGCCCTGGCGGCTACGTGGCCGCCATCAAGGCCGCTCAACTGGGCCTCTCGACTGCTTGCATCGAAAAATACACCGACAAGGAAGGCAAACTGGCCCTGGGCGGTACCTGCCTGAACGTCGGTTGCATTCCTTCCAAGGCGCTGCTGGACAGCTCCTGGAAATTCCACGAAGCCCAGGACGGTTTTGCCATCCACGGCATCAACCACGCTGGCGTGACCATGGACGTGCCAGCAATGGTCGGCCGCAAGGCCAACATCGTCAAAGGCCTGACCTCTGGCGTTGCTACCCTGTTCAAGGCCAATGGCGTCACTTCCCTGCAAGGTCACGGCAAACTGCTGGCCGGCAAGAAAGTTGAAATCACCAAGCCAGACGGTTCGACTGAAATCATCGAAGCCGAAAACGTGATCCTGGCTCCAGGTTCGCGTCCAATCGACATTCCGCCTGCTCCTGTTGATCAGAACGTGATCGTCGATTCGACCGGCGCCCTGGAATTCCAAGCGGTACCAAAACGCCTGGGCGTGATCGGCGCTGGCGTGATCGGCCTGGAACTGGGTTCGGTCTGGTCCCGTCTGGGTTCGCAAGTGACCGTGCTGGAAGCCCTGGACACGTTCCTGCTGGCTGCCGACACCGCAGTGTCCAAAGAAGCGCTGAAAACCCTGACCAAACAAGGTCTGGACATCAAGCTGGGCGCTCGCGTGACCGGTTCGAAAGTCAACGGCGAAGAAGTTGTCGTAACCTACACCGACAAGGATGGCGAACAGACCATCACTTTCGACAAGCTGATCGTTGCCGTTGGTCGCCGTCCAGTGACCACTGATCTGCTGGCAGCTGACAGCGGCGTGACCATCGACGAGCGTGGCTTTGTCCATGTTGACGATCACTGCGCTACCACCGTACCTGGCGTCTACGCCATCGGCGACGTGGTTCGCGGCATGATGCTCGCGCACAAGGCTTCCGAAGAAGGCATCATGGTGGTTGAGCGCATCAAGGGTCACAAGACCCAGATGAACTACGACCTGATCCCTTCGGTCATCTACACCCACCCGGAAATTGCATGGGTTGGTAAGAACGAACAGCAGTTGAAAGCTGAAGGCGTTGAAGTTAACGTCGGCACCTTCCCGTTTGCCGCTTCTGGCCGTGCCATGGCAGCGAACGACACTGGCGGCTTTGTCAAAGTCATCGCTGATGCCAAGACTGACCGCGTACTGGGTGTCCACGTGATTGGCCCAGGCGCCGCAGAGCTGGTTCAGCAGGGCGCTATCGGTATGGAATTCGGCACCAGCGCCGAAGACATCGGCATGATGGTTTTCTCCCATCCGACCCTGTCTGAAGCGCTGCACGAAGCCGCGTTGGCAGTGAATGGCCATGCCATCCACATTGCCAACAAGAAGAAGCGCTAAGCAAGATAATAAGAAACCACGGCGGTTGCCCGTCGTGAGCCTTGCGCGCAAGACTCACCGCGGAATATCCGCTGGACGCAGTCTTGCGCAGCTTTGCCGGCCTTAGGGCGGTGGAGCTGGGCAAGCAGCAGTCACAGGTGGCGCGGCACTCATAATGAGCGCAGCGCCGAATGCGCAGTACCTAACGAAGACGGTAAAAAGCATGAATCTTCACGAGTATCAGGGTAAGCAGCTGTTCGCTGAGTACGGCCTGCCAGTTTCCAAGGGCTACGCAGTAGACACCCCGGAAGCAGCAGCAGAAGCTTGCGACAAAATCGGCGGTACTGAATGGGTTGTCAAAGCCCAGGTCCACGCTGGTGGTCGCGGTAAAGCGGGCGGCGTTAAGCTGGTTCGCAGCAAAGAAGACGCCAAGGCCTTCGCACAGCAGTGGCTGGGCAAGCGTCTGGTGACTTACCAGACTGACGCCAATGGCCAGCCAGTCACCAAGATCCTGGTTGAATCGTGCACTGATATCGCTAAAGAGCTGTACCTGGGCGCTGTCGTTGACCGTTCGAGCCGTCGCATCGTGTTCATGGCTTCCACCGAAGGTGGCGTGGACATTGAGAAGATCGCTCACGAAACCCCAGAAAAAATTCTGAAAGCCACTATCGACCCACTGGTTGGCGCTCAGCCATTCCAGGGTCGCGAGCTGGCTTTCCAGCTGGGTCTGGAAGGCAAGCAAGTTGCCCAGTTCGCCAAGATCTTCGTAGGTCTGGCCAAACTGTTCCAGGATCACGATCTGGCCCTGCTGGAAGTGAACCCGCTGGTGATCAAGGCTGACGGCGATCTGCATTGCCTCGACGCCAAGATCAACATCGACGCCAACGCCATGTACCGTCAGCCTAAGCTGAAGACTTTCCATGATCCGTCGCAAGACGATCCGCGCGAAGCGCACGCTGCCAAGTTCGAACTGAACTACGTAGCCCTGGAAGGTAACATCGGTTGCATGGTCAACGGTGCTGGCCTGGCCATGGGTACCATGGACATCGTCAACCTGCATGGCGGCAAACCAGCCAACTTCCTCGACGTAGGCGGCGGTGCTACCAAAGAACGCGTTACCGAAGCATTCAAGATCATCCTGTCCGACTCCAACGTCGCTGCAGTACTGGTCAACATCTTCGGCGGCATCGTTCGTTGCGACATGATTGCCGAAGGCATCATCGGTGCAGTGAAAGAAGTCGGCGTGAAAATCCCGGTTGTTGTACGCCTTGAAGGTAACAACGCTGAACTGGGCGCTAAAGTACTGGCAGAAAGCGGTTTGAACATCATCGCTGCAACCAGCCTGACCGACGCTGCTCAACAAGTTGTCAAAGCTGCGGAGGGCAAATAATGAGCGTCCTGATCAATAAAGACACCAAAGTTATCTGCCAGGGTATTACCGGTTCGCAAGGTAGCTTCCACACCCAGCAAGCCCTCGAATACGGCACCAAGATGGTTGGTGGCGTAACTCCGGGCAAAGGCGGCACCGAGCACCTGGGCCTGCCAGTGTTCAACACCGTGAAAGAAGCTGTAGCTCAAACTGGCGCCACCGCCAGCGTGATCTACGTTCCAGCTCCTTTCTGCAAAGACTCCATCCTGGAAGCGGCATTCGGCGGCATCAAGCTGATCGTTTGCATCACCGAAGGCATTCCTACCCTGGACATGCTGGACGCTAAAGTTAAGTGCGACGAGCTGGGTGTTACCCTGATCGGCCCTAACTGCCCAGGCGTGATCACTCCAGGCGAATGCAAGATCGGCATCATGCCAGGTCACATTCACTTGCCAGGCAAAGTCGGTATCGTTTCCCGTTCCGGCACCCTGACCTACGAAGCTGTGAAGCAGACCACTGACGCCGGTTTCGGTCAGTCGACTTGCGTCGGCATCGGCGGTGACCCGATCCCAGGCTCGAACTTCATCGACATCCTGAAACTGTTCCAGGAAGACCCGAAGACCGAAGCGATCGTGATGATCGGTGAGATCGGCGGTTCGGCTGAAGAAGAAGCGGCTGCCTACATCAAGGCACACGTGACCAAGCCAGTTGTTTCCTACATCGCTGGTGTGACTGCCCCTGCGGGCAAGCGCATGGGCCATGCTGGCGCAATCATCTCTGGCGGCAAGGGTACTGCAGACGAGAAGTTTGCTGCCCTGGAAGACGCAGGCGTGAAAACCGTGCGTTCGCTGGCAGACATCGGCAAGGCTTTGTCCGAGCTGACTGGCTGGGCGATCAAGTAAGCCTCGCGCTTAACTGACGCTTCACCACACAAAGGCCACCTTCGGGTGGCCTTTGTGCATTCTGCCATCCACTGTGGGAGCTGGCGTGCCTGCGATTGCATCACCTTGGCTTGCCTGTATCACCGCGCCGCTTGCATCGCAGGCAAGCCAGCTCCCACAGTGGACAGCATTGCCAAATTAAGTATGAAAACGCGACATCAAAGTGTCGCTTATCGGACAGCTCGCCCCGCAACAGTGCGTTTGTCAGACAAATTCGGTACTCTTGCCGCCTCTTTATGCGCCTGCATCCCAAAAGGAAGCCGCGTGCTAGACCGGTCGGTCCCCATAAGGGCCGGCAGTATTTCCCTCATCCATAGGGAATCCCCCTCTAAATTCCGATTCAGTAGTGTGGTATTTCCTCAAATGAAAGTGTTGAAAGGCCAGGATATCCTGGCGTTGGGCTTTATGACTTTTGCCCTGTTCGTGGGCGCCGGCAACATCATCTTCCCGCCTATCGTTGGTTTGCAGTCCGGGCCGCATGTCTGGATGGCGGCGCTGGGTTTCCTGATCACCGCAGTCGGTTTGCCGGTGGTTACGGTCATCGCCCTGGCCAAGGTCGGCGGTGGCATGGACGCGTTGAGCAGCCCTATCGGCAAGGTCGCCGGTGGCATCCTGGCTGCCGCGTGCTACCTGGCAGTCGGGCCATTGTTCGCCACCCCGCGTACCGCGACGGTGTCGTTTGAAGTCGGCCTGGCGCCATTGACCGGCGAAAGCCCGCTGGCACTGTTCCTCTACAGCTCGGTGTACTTCCTGCTGGTGTTCTTCATCTCCCTGTACCCAGGGCGCCTGTTGGATACCGTCGGTCGTTTTCTCGCGCCGCTGAAAATCATTGCGCTGGCGGTCCTGGGGATCGCGGCCTTTGCTCTGCCTGCGGGGGATATCGGCGTTGCTACGCCTGAGTACGTCGCCGCGCCGTTCTCCCAGGGCTTTATCAATGGTTACCTGACCATGGATACCCTGGGCGCGCTGGTGTTTGGCATCGTGATCGTCAACGCTATCCGCTCCCGTGGTGTCGAGTCGCCGCAGTTGATCACCCGCTACGCGATCATTGCCGGGCTGATTGCCGGCCTGGGCCTGGCGCTGGTGTACATCAGCCTGTTCCGCCTCGGTTCGGGCAGCCATGAAGTGGCCGCCGGTGCAGCCAACGGCGCAGCCGTGTTGCACGCCTATGTTCAACACACCTTTGGCTCCCTGGGCAGCGGTTTCCTCGCGGTACTGATCTCCCTGGCGTGCCTGGTCACCGCCGTGGGCCTGACCTGTGCCTGCGCCGAGTACTTCAGCCGGGTATTGCCACTGTCCTACAAGACTCTGGTGGTGATCCTTGCTGCGTTTTCGCTGCTGGTGTCTAACCTGGGCCTGACCAAGCTGATCGCGTTCTCGATCCCGGTACTGACCGCCATCTACCCGCCGTGCATCGTGCTGGTGGCGCTGAGCTTCTGCAAAGACTTCTGGCATGAGCATGGCCGCATCCTGGGTCCGGTGATGTTGGTGTCGTTTATCTTTGGCACCATCGACGCCCTTAAGGGTGCGGGGCTGGCGGGTTGGATGCCTGCGCAAATGGCTAACCTGCCATTGAGCGAGCAAGGCCTGGCCTGGCTGGTGCCTTGTGTGATTACCCTGGTGGCTGCATTCGGGGTTGACCGTATGCTCGGCAAGCGCAGCGAAGCCATCGCCTAAAGCGCTCGTCACACGCTGACATCGAAATGCCCCGTATCAAACGATCCGGGGCATTTTTTATGGGCGGTGGGCAGTGTCTTTTTTTGTGGGCTAACGTCGAAAGGGTGATGAATTTTCCAGATCAGGAGCACGGTCAGTGTGGGGGCCGGCCTGCTCCCATACTGACCGAGTTAGCCAGCCCTATTGTTTAGAGGACCCGCATGTCATTTGTCGAAGCCAACCTGATTCACTTGTTTGCTGCACTGTGGTTCGTCATCTGCTGGGGCGGCTACACCCGCTACGCCAGCTGGAAAGCCCGGGACACGGCCTGCCTGGCCAGTGTGCTGCACCTGTATCGCGAAGACTGGATGCGCCGCATGCTCCTGCGCGACAACCGCATCGCCGATGCCAGCGTGATCGGCAACCTGGAACGCAATGCCTCGTTCTTCGCCTCCAGCACCCTGATCATCCTCGCCGGTATCCTTACCGTGCTGGGGGCTTCGGAGCGGGCGGTCTCGCTGCTGGCGGACATTCCCATGGTGCAGCAGGCGTCCCAGGGTATGTCGGAGATCAAGCTGCTGTGCCTGGCCCTGGTGTTTGTCTATGCGTTCTTTACTTTTAGTTGGTGCATGCGCCAGTACAACTTCGCGGCGATCCTGATTGGCTCGGCGCCGATGGTCGGTGAACGCCACGTCTCCGAGCAGGAGCGCAAGGCGTTCGCCTCACGGGCTGCGCGGGTGATTTCGATGGCAGCCAACCAGTTCAACTTCGGCCTGCGTTCCTATTACTTCGGCATGACCATGCTTGCCTGGTTTGTCAGCCCCTGGCTGTTCATGCTGATGAGCAGCGGGGTGGTGCTGGTGTTGTATCGCCGGGAATTTCATTCCGACGTTCTGGAGGTCATGGTCTATACCCCTACAGAGGCACCGATGCCTGAAGCGACCAAGGAGGCAACATCGTGAGTATTCCGTTCTGGTGTGTATTTATCAGTGCACTGCTGATTTTCGTGGCGCGTATGCCCGTGGGTAAGGCCATGAAAGAGCAGGGCGGGTATGACAACCACCTTCCCCGCAGCCAGCAAGCGCAATTGACCGGCTTCGGCGCACGGGCAGTGGCCGCTCATCAAAACAGTTTTGAAGCGTTTATCTTGTTTGCAGTGGGTGTATTGATGGCCCATACCACTCAGACCCAGGGCTACCTGATTGATTGGCTGGCGATCATCTTTGTGATTGCGCGGGTAGTCTATCTTGCGTGCTACTGGGCCGACTTGGCATGGCAGCGCAGCCTGGTGTGGGTGGTGGGGTTACTGTGTTCACTGTTGTTGATGCTTAGTCCGACATTTCGCACTTTGCTGATTTGATAAAAGCTCCGCACAAAGTAAAGCCCGCTATTAAGCGGGCTTTCTTTTGCAACGTGGTATTTAAACCGCGGTATCAGGAACCGGTTGCAGGTGTAGCTGGAGCAGCTTCTTTAGCGGCGGCGGCGTCAGATTCAGCTTGGGCTTTGGCGGCTTCGGCGTTTTCTTTTGCAGCGTCGTTCACTTTATCCTGAGCTTCGCTCATTTTTTCTTGAGCTTGTTCAGCATGCTGGTTGGCATCCTGAGCTTTGTCCTCGGATTTTTTATCGCAGGCAGCGAGGCCAAGGGCGGCAGCCAACATCAAGGAAACAGCGAAAGTCTTGCGCATGGGGTGTTTCTCCTTATTGAAGATATCTACTGGCCTTTCGAGCATGGGGTGCACGCATTAGTTCCTTTAATCCCACAGATATATAGGCTGTTTCGCTCAGGAACTTTCTTCCGGGGTATTTGTTTCGCCGGATCACTACTAATAAGAGTCTTTATCCAATGACCGATAGCCCCCTTTTAGAGCGTGCCGCACGTTTTGTTTCGGCCCTGCGTCACTGTCAGGTCCTGGGCATCCAAGTACATGATGCGAGCCCCCAGGGCATGACTTTGCTCTTGCCCTATAGCGCGCAGATTGTAGGTGACCCGCAAACCGGGATTATCCATGGCGGCGCCCTGACCTCCCTGATGGACACGGCCTGTGGCATGGCCACTCTGTGTGTGCTCCCGGAGTTTGAGGTCTGCCCGACCCTGGATTTGCGCATTGATTACATGCACCCGGCCGAGCCGCATAAGGCGGTGTTCGGCTTTGCCCAATGCTATCGGGTGACCACCGATGTGATTTTCACCCGTGGCTTCGCTTATCAGGATGACCCCCAGCAGCCGATTGCCCATGTGGTGGGCACGTTCATGCGCATGGGCAAACGCCTGAAAGGCACCAAAGGACTGGGCAGCAGCATCAAGGGAGAACAGGCATGACCCATCAATTCAAGACCCGCATGCAACAGGCCCATCACCGGGGCGACTATAAGGCGCTGCTCGAACTGATCCCCTACGCCAGGCTGATCGGTGTTGAATGCACGCGCCTGGGGGATGAGTTGCTGTTTCGCATGCCGGCCAACAAGGACAATATTGGTAACCCGATATTGCCGGCCATCCATGGCGGTGTGATCGCAGGCTTTATGGAGCTGTCGGCGGCCTTTCATTTATGGGTGGCCACGGGCACCCCAGGGGTTGAAAAAGGCTTGCCCAAGATCGTCGATTTTTCCCTGGATTACCTGCGGGCCGGGCAGTTTCGCGACACCTTTGCCACCTGCCAGGTTTGGCGCCAGGGACGGCGGGTGGCCAATGTGGCAATCACTGCCTGGCAAAGCACCCCGGCCGAACCTATCGCGACCGCTCGCGCGCATTTCAAGATTCAGGAGCAGGCCCGCCCTTGAAATCCTGGTCTTAGCCCCCAACTTTGATGACAACCCGCCGCTAACCCTTTCGGGTGCGGCCACTGCCATCCAATTGGAGTTTGATGACCATGAGTGTGGAAACTCAAAAGGAAACCCTGGGCTTCCAGACCGAGGTGAAGCAGCTGCTGCACCTCATGATCCATTCGCTGTATTCCAACAAGGAAATCTTCCTTCGCGAATTGATCTCGAACGCCTCTGACGCTGTCGACAAATTACGTTTCGAAGCCCTGTCCAAGCCTGAGTTGCTGGAAGGTGGCGCGGAACTGAAAATCCGTGTGAGCTTCGACAAGGACGCCAAGACCGTCACCCTCGAAGACAACGGCATCGGCATGAGCCGTGAAGATGCGATTACCCATTTGGGCACTATCGCCAAATCCGGCACCGCCGATTTCATGAAGAACCTGTCGGGCGACCAGAAGAAAGATTCGCACCTGATCGGCCAGTTCGGCGTGGGCTTCTACTCGGCCTTTATCGTCGCCGACAAAGTTGAAGTGTTCAGCCGCCGCGCCGGCCTCGACGCCAGCGAAGGCGTGCACTGGGCCTCCAAGGGCGAGGGCGAATTCGAAATCGCCACCGTCGACAAGGCCGACCGCGGTACCCGCATCGTGCTGCACCTCAAGTCCGGTGAAGATGAATTCGCCGATGGCTGGCGCCTGCGCAATATCATCAAGAAGTACTCCGACCATATCGCGCTGCCGATCGAACTGCCGAAAGAACAAGCGGCGGCCGAAGGCGAGGAGGCTCCAGCCCAGGAATGGGAAGTGGTCAACCGCGCCAGCGCCCTGTGGACCCGTCCGCGTACCGAGGTCAAGGACGAGGAATACCAGGAGTTCTACAAGCACATCGCCCACGACTACGAGAACCCGCTGAGCTGGAGCCACAACAAGGTCGAAGGCAAGCTGGAATACAGCTCGCTGCTCTACGTCCCGGCCCGTGCTCCGTTCGACCTGTACCAGCGTGAAGCGCCCAAAGGCCTGAAGCTCTACGTGCAGCGCGTGTTCGTGATGGATCAGGCGGAATCCTTCCTGCCGCTGTACCTGCGCTTTATCAAGGGCGTGGTCGACTCCAACGACCTGTCGCTGAACGTGTCGCGGGAAATCCTGCAGAAAGACCCGATCATCGACTCCATGAAGTCGGCGCTGACCAAGCGTGTACTCGACATGCTGGAAAAACTGGCGAAGAACGAGCCTGAGCAGTACAAGGGCTTCTGGAAAAACTTCGGCCAGGTCATGAAAGAAGGCCCGGCTGAAGATTTCGCCAACAAGGAAAAAATCGCCGGCCTGCTGCGTTTTGCCTCGACTCAAGGCGAAGACGGCGAGCAGGTGGTGTCTCTGGCCGAGTACCTGGCTCGCGCCAAGGAAGGTCAGGACAAGATTTATTACCTGACCGGCGAAACCTACGCCCAGGTCAAGAACAGCCCGCACCTGGAAGTCTTCCGCAAGAAAGGCATCGAAGTGCTGCTGCTCACCGACCGTATCGACGAGTGGCTGATGAGCTACCTCAGCGACTTCGACGGCAAGAGCTTTGTCGACGTGGCCCGTGGTGACCTGGACCTGGGTAACCTGGATTCGGAAGAGGACAAAAAAGCCGCTGAAGAAGTGGCCAAGTCCAAAGAAGGCCTGGTTGAACGCATCAAGACCGCCCTGGGCGATGCTGTCAGCGAAGTGCGGGTTTCCCACCGTCTGACCGACTCCCCGGCGATCCTGGCCATTGGCGAGCAGGACCTGGGCATGCAAATGCGCCAGATCCTGGAAGCCAGCGGGCAGAAGGTGCCGGACTCCAAGCCGATCTTCGAATTCAACCCGGCTCACCCGCTGATCGAGAAACTCGACGGCGAGCAGAGTGAAGAGCGCTTTGGCGACCTGTCGCACATCCTCTTCGACCAGGCGGCCCTGGCCGCAGGGGACAGCTTGAAAGACCCGGCCGCCTACGTGCGCCGACTGAACAAGCTGTTGGTTGAACTGTCGGTTTAACAACGCTGCAAGAAAACCCCGCTTCGGCGGGGTTTTTCGTTTTCATGGATATCAACCGGAGAAAATGATGAGCCAAGTCACCGTGCGTTCCGTGGTCTATCAGATTGATGGCCAGTCTTATGAAAGCCGCCTGGCCTTCGATGCCAGCCACCAGGGCCCGCTGCCGGGCCTGTTGATGGCGCCGAACTGGATGGGGGTCAGCGCAGGCGCTGAAGAGATCGCCAAGGCCGTGGCCGGAAAGGGCTATGTGGTGTTGATCGCCGATCTATACGGGCAACAGGTGCGCCCGTCGAACGGTGATGAAGCCGGCGCGGCAATGATGCCGTTGAAGAATGACCGTGGGCTGCTCAACAAGCGCATGCAGGCGGCCCTTGAACAACTGCAAGGCCAGGCCGAAGCGGCTGTCGATACCTCGAAGCTGGCGACCTTTGGCTTCTGCTTTGGCGGTTGCTGCTCTCTGGAGCTGGCGCGTACCGGCGCGCCGCTGAAGGCGGCGGTGTCGTTCCATGGCACCCTCGACACGCCCAACCCGGCAGACGCGAAGAACATCAAGGGTTCGGTGCTGGTGCTGCATGGCGCTTCTGACCCGTTGGTGCCCAAAGAGCAGTTGCCTGCCTTTGAAGGCGAGATGAACGCGGCCGGGGTGGATTGGCAATTGCTGAGCTACGGTGGCGCGGTGCATTCGTTCACTGACCCGCAGGCGAATGTGCCGGGCAAGATGATGTACGACGCCAAGACCGCTGGGCGAGCGTTCCAGGCGATGCATAATTTGTTGGATGAAGTGTTCAAGGGCTGAATATTTAGCGCCTGAGTTGGCCCCATCGCGGGCAAGCCCGCACATGTTGGAGGGCATTCCAAGTGTGAGGGCGGGCTTGCCCGCGATAGCTATCTCAGAGGCAGCTCAATTCTCCCTGCCTCGCCCGGCACTGTCGGCCAATCCCCGGCCGCCCAGCGTTGGCGAGCCTGTTCGATCAATGCCGGGTCACTGGCGACAAAATTCCAGTTGATCCGCCGTGGCCCATCCAGAGGTGCACCGCCGAAGACCACCAGATGGCAGTCGGTCTCGGCAAACAGCGCCATGCTCTGGCCCGCCGGCAGCACCACCAGGCTATGGGGTTCCACGGGTTCGCCCTCGAGCTGCGCATCACCTTCCAGCACATACACCGCCCGCTCCACATGCTCATCCGGAATCAGCAGGGTGGTGGCGGTTTGCATATGGACCTCGGCATACAGCGTCGGTGACAGCACTGGCACCGGTGATTCCAGGCAAAAGCCACTGCCGGCGATCATGCGGATCACCACCCCGAGGTTGTCACTGACCGGCAAACTGGCGGCAGGGTGATGGCTGTAATGCCCCGGCCCTTGCTCGTGTGCCTTGGGCGAGGCCAGCCACACTTGCAGGCCATGCAGATCGAACCCCTTGGCCTTGAGCGCGTCGGGTGTGCGTTCGACGTGGGCAATGGCGCTGCCGGCGGTCATCCAGCTGACGTCACCGGCCTGTACCACTTGATTGGAGCCAAGGCTGTCCTTGTGCAGGAGTTCGCCTTCAAACAGGTAGGTGAGGGTGGACAAGCCAATATGCGGATGCTGGCGGATATTCATGCCGCTGCCAGGGGCATAGCGGGTCTGGAGCATATGGTCGAAAAACACGAAGGGCCCGACGCTACGGCATTCCCGCGAGGGCAGCGGGCGCAGGATGGGCTGGCCTTCAACATCTTCGGCGCGCGGGCGGATCACAGTCACGGTGGTCATGGAGCATCCCTGTCTGAGCGGGTTTGTAGGGCTTGAGCATAACCCGCCAGGCAGGGAATCGGTGTTACTGGCTGAACGCACCTTCGGCGAGTTTGGTCTCGATGCTGATCTCGGCGGTGGTCATCAGTTTATGCACCGGGCATTTGTCGGCCACGCGATGCAGCTCAGTGCGTTGCTCATCGGTGAGCACACCCTTGAGGGTCAGCTTGACGTTGAGCTTGTACTTGCCCTTTTGCTCCTCGGTGCTGTCGTGGGTGACTTCCGCGGTCACGCCGGTCAGGGGGATGTCCTTTTTCTGCGCATACAGTTTGACGGTCAGGGCCTTGCATGAGGCCAGCGCGGCGTCGAAGTAATCGTGGGGCGAGGGCGCCGAGTCGTCGCCACCCAGGCTCTTGGGCAGGTCGGTAAACAGCTCATGGTTATTGATGTTGACGCTATGGCGAAAGTTCTCGGTGTTCAGCGTATTAACGATAACAGGCATGGTAAACCTCACAGGGTGGCAGGATGAAGATCATGCAGTTATAGAGCATGCTGGCACCTGAGTGTTCCGTGTTTTTATCGGCTGAACCCCGGCAGGCCGCCGCTGGTCTACCTGACTAATCCCTTATTGAGGTTGTATCGTGCCCTGGACCCGCCTGAGTCTTGCCCTGTTGCTCGCCGCCAGCAGCCTTACCGTACACGCCCGCGACTATGCCTACAGCGACGCGCACCTGCATTACGTCGACTTCTTCCAGGAGACGGCCGGCATGGACAAGCTGCTCAAGGCCATGGCCGATAATCGCATCGAGCATGTGATGATTTCCGGCGTCCCGGTTGCGAAGAAGTGGCACGAAGACGAACCCAAGCGCCCACGCTATTACGCCGGAGATGACGCGGGTGCCTACTGGTATAGCGCCACCGATGTAATCGTCGCGGCAGCCGTCAGCGAGCTGGCCCCCGAACAGCGCCAGCATTTCCACCCGTTCCTCAGCGGCTTCAACCCCAACGACAAGAACTCCGAGGCCCATATCCAGCGCATGCTCGACCTGTATCCGGGCCTGTGGCAGGGCATTGGCGAAGTCTTCACCCGCCATGATGACCTGACTGCGCTGACCTCCGGTGACACACCTCGGGCCAATAACGAGGCCATGACGCGGATCTATCACCTGGCCGCCGAAAATGACCTGCCGGTGCTGGTGCACTCCAACATCACCTCCAAGCGCGAGCGCAACCCCTTGTACCTGGCGGAGATCGAAGAGCCACTGCGTAATCATCCGCATACCCGGTTTATCTGGGCCCATGCCGGCACCAGCATGGAGATCCACCGGCACCAGACGCAGTTGGACTTCCTGTTGCCGACCTTGAGCCGCATGCTGGAGGCCTATCCCAACCTGTACATCGACCTGTCCTGGAGTGTGCTCACCCCGTATTTACTGGACGAGGCGGGAAAGCCCCGTCCGCAATGGCTGGCGCTGGTAGAGCGCTTCCCGGAGCGCTTTATGCTGGGGTCTGATGTAGTAGGGCGGTTCAACAAGTTGGGTAAGGAGATGCGCAGCTTTAATCCCTTCCTCGATGCCTTGCCTGAAGACGTTGCGCGAAAAGTCGCACGGGACAATTTCCTGGCGATTTTGCCCAAGGCGCGTTGATCGGGTTTGTCATCGTCCCGTCATACCGGTGTCATAAGCTCCCGCCATCTCACTCAAGGAGCCCACTATGCACCTCACCCGTTTAAGCGCCCTGGCGGCATTGATGATGATCAGCGGCCTGGCCAGTGCCGAAGTCCGTATCGAAGGCCCGGTGGAATTCGGCGTATTCGAAGGCCCGAAAGCCGAGCTGCAATCGGGCGAGCGCGTGTTGCGCCGTAGCAACGAGCAGATCCAGGCCACCACCGTAGTGCCGGCCAAGCTGGGGACCAAGTTTGGCCTGCGTTACCAGTTGCTCGGCAAGGTGGCCGAAGACACGCCGCTGACTTTGCTCTACTTCACTCCAGGCATCCGCACGGCCGATGGCCAGCGGCATGACAAGTTCGAAGTGACCCAGAAACTGGTGCCCGGTGCGCCTCAGGACGTGATGGCCTACGAGTTCACCGAAAGCCACGAAGTGGTGCCGGGCGAGTGGCGGTTCATGGTGTTCCAGGGTGATCGCCTGCTGACCCAGAAGAGCTTTACCGTGCGCTGAATCGCTACACTAATAGACTCAGTAGATAAAGGCGTTTTGATATCGCGTTTTCGTCTTACGCAAAAAGCCGAAGACGCCGATACCTTTCAAGAGCAACTCGCTGCAGGTGGATGCAGCGCTCTTGAAAGGAATCAGCGCAATGAGTATCAGAAGTCTCAATATCGCTCCGCGTGCAGGCCTGGGTTTTGGATTGGTGGCGTTGATGGTATTTGTGCTGGGCGGGTTCGCCTTGCTGCAAATGGCCAATATGCGCGAGCAGTCCGACCAGGTGGAAACCAACTGGCTGCCCAGTGTGATGGCGGCCGGTGAAATGAGTCAGGATCTGCTGCGCATACGCGCTTTGACCCTGCGCCTGCTGGTCAATCGCGACCCTCAGGCGGTGGCGCAGAATGAGCAAAAAATCCTCGAAATCAAAAAGCAGTTGCACACCGCGCAGTTGCTGTATGAAGCGTTGATTGTGCTGCCCGAAGACCAGGTACTGTTCGACCGCTTCAAGGTTGAGCAGCAACAGTACCTGCAACGCCAGGAGCAGGTCATGGCGTTGTCCCGGCAGAACCAGTTGGAAGATGCGATCGAGGTGGTCAATGGCGAGATGAATCATCTGGCCGATACCATGGCCGGTACCCTGGGCGAATTGGTCACTCTCAACAAGGTCAGCGCCAATCAGGCGGCGGCACTGGCCCAGCAAGTGTTCAGTCAATCCCGGATAGGGGTGATCGGCATGATTGCCCTGACTGCGCTGATTACCATCGGCCTGGCCGTGTTGTTGACCCGCAGCATCGTGTCGCCACTGGCGCAGTCGCTGAGGGTCGCCCAAGGGGTGGCCAGCGGCGACTTGACCGGCGAGATCACCGTCAGCGGCAAGGACGAGCCAGCGCGCCTGCAGCAGGCGCTCAAGGGCATGCAGGAAAACCTGCGCGAGACCATCCAGCGTATTTCCCAGTCCTCCAGCCAACTGGCTTCCGCTTCCGAGGAGCTCAGTTCGGTCACCGAAGACGCCACCCGTGGCCTGCACCAGCAAAGCCAGGAAATCGAACAGGCCGCCACGGCGGTCAACCAGATGACGGCGGCGGTGGAGGAGGTGGCCAGTAACGCGGTAGCTACCTCACAGGCCTCGCGCGAATCCGATCGCATTGCCCAGCACGGGCGCGAACAGGTACACCAGACGGTGCTGTCGATCGAGTCACTGGCCGACGATGTGACCGCCAATGCCACCCAGGTCGAGGATTTGGCGCAGAAGGTGTACGGCATCAGCAAGGTATTGGATGTGATCCGCTCCATTGCCGAGCAGACCAATCTGCTGGCGTTGAATGCGGCGATCGAGGCGGCGCGGGCCGGCGAGGCCGGGCGTGGTTTTGCGGTGGTCGCCGATGAGGTGCGGGCCTTGGCCCATCGCACCCAGCAATCGACCCAGGAAATCGAACAGATGATCGGCGGGATTCAGCAGGGCACCGATCAGGCGGTCAGTTCCATGCAACAAAGTAATGGCCGGGCGCGTGCGACCCTGGAGATTGCCAAGTCAGCGGGCACGGCGTTGGAGGAGATTGCCTCGGCGTTTACCCTGATCAACGAGCGCAACCTGGTGATTGCCAGCGCCTCGGAGCAGCAGGCAGCGGTGGCGCGGGAGGTGGATCGCAACCTGATGAATATCCGCGACCTGTCGATGCAGACGTCGGCAGGGGCGAATCAAACCAGTTCGGCGAGCCAGGAGTTATCGCGCTTGGCGGTGGATCTGAACACCATGGTGGCGAGGTTTTCGGTGTAGGGCTGAAGACCGCCATCGCAGGCAAGCCCACACTCGACCGAGTTGGAATGCGATCAATGTGGGAGCTGGCCTGCCTGCGATGAAGCCGACGCGGTCTAAAGTTAACCCCACCCCATAAAAAACGCCCCGAACCAGTCGGGGCGTTTTCATAAGCACAACCTGCGGGGTATTACTTACCCTGCCAGCGCTTGAGCACCAGGGTGGCATTGGTGCCACCGAAGCCGAAGCTGTTGCTCATGACCGTGTTGATGGTGGCATCTTCACGGGTCTTGGTCAGGATCGGCATATCGGCAACGGCTGGGTCCAGCTCGTCGATGTTGGCGGAGCCGGCCATGAAGTTGCCTTCCATCATCAGCAGGCAGTAGATCGCTTCGTGAACGCCTGCGGCGCCCAGGGAGTGACCCGACAGGCTCTTGGTGGAGCTGATGGCCGGAGCCTTGTCGCCGAATACCGCACGCACGCCTTCCATTTCCTTGGCATCGCCCACCGGAGTGGAGGTGCCATGGGTGTTCAGGTAGTCGATTGGGGTATCAACGGTGGCCATGGCCATCTGCATGCAGCGGATGGCACCTTCGCCGCTTGGCGCGACCATGTCGTAGCCGTCGGAAGTCGCGCCGTAGCCGACGATTTCCGCGTAGATTTTCGCGCCACGGGCCAGAGCGTGTTCCAGCTCCTCGACCACCACCATGCCGCCACCGCCGGCGATGACGAAACCGTCACGCTTGGCGTCGTAGGCACGGGAGGCTTTTTCCGGGGTTTCGTTGTACTGGGTGGACAATGCGCCCATGGCGTCGAACAGGAACGATTGGCTCCAGTGCTCTTCTTCACCGCCACCAGCGAACACGATGTCCTGCTTGCCCAACTGGATCTGCTCGACCGCAGTGCCAATGCAGTGAGCACTGGTGGCGCAGGCGGAGGAGATCGAGTAGTTCACGCCCTTGATCTGGAAGGGCGTGGCCAGGCACGCGGAAACGGTGCTGCCCATGGTCCGCGTGACGCGGTACGGGCCAACGCGCTTGACGCCTTTCTCGCGCAGGATGTCCAGCGCTTCCATCTGGTTCAAGGTCGACGCGCCGCCGGAGCCGGCGATCAGGCCGGTGCGGACGTTGGACACCTGGTCGTCGCTCAGGCCGGAGTCGGCAATCGCGTCTTTCATGGCCAGGTAGGCATAAGCTGCGGCATGGCCAACGAAGCGATAGATCTTGCGATCAATCAGTTCTTCGAGGGGAAGGTCGATGGAGCCGGAAACCTGGCTACGCAGACCCATTTCGGCATATTCCGGGTTGAAGCGGATGCCAGGGCGACTTGCACGCAGGTTAGCGGAGACGGTCTCTTTGTCATTGCCCAGGCACGAAACGATGCCCAGACCAGTGATAACGACGCGGCGCATGCGGATAACCCTTAAAAGTTGTCAGTGGAAGTGAACACGCCGACGCGAAGGCCTTCGGCGGTATAGATCTCGCGACCGTCGACGCTCACCGAACCATCGGCGATGGCCAGGTTCAGCTTGCCCTTGAGGACGCGCTTGATTTGAATGTTATAGGTGACTTTCTTGGCGGTCGGCAGGACCTGGCCAAAGAACTTCACTTCGCCCGAACCCAGGGCACGACCGCGACCTGGCAGGCCTTGCCAGCCGAGGAAAAAGCCGACCAGCTGCCACATGGCATCAAGGCCCAGGCAGCCCGGCATCACCGGATCGCCTTCGAAATGGCAGGCGAAGAACCACAGGTCCGGGGTGATATCCAGCTCGGCGACCAATTCACCTTTGCCGTACTTGCCACCCTCTTCGCTGATAAGGGTGATGCGATCCACCATCAGCATGTTGGGGGCGGGCAGTTGCGCGTTACCTGGGCCGAACAGCTCACCGCGACTGCAGCGCAGCAGGTCTTCCCGGGTAAAGGCGTTTTGTTTGGTCATGCGAGCTCCTCAATAATCCCATGCGGCAGGGCCGGGTAAATCTTCCCGACCGACTGAAGCGTGCTTGCCTCACGTCGGCAGCCTACAGGTAGACTATTGCGTTGTAGTGAAAGTCACAGCATCAAGGACATGAATGTACACTTGTGCACTGAAATTTTAAACCGGACTCATTTATAGGCCCGCTCGGGTGCCTAAGACTGCCGCACTTTCGTCTTTCACGCCAGTCGCAGTTGGCTGATGCTGCCCATCTAATGCACCCAGCGCTGTAGGATTTGCTGCAAATCCGTGCGTTTGAACGGCTTGGCCAGGTAATCGTTCATTCCGGCGGCCAGGCAGGCTTCGCGATCGCCCTGTAGCGCATTGGCCGTCAGGGCAATGATCGGCAGGTCGGCGCAGCCGGGCAATTGGCGGATCTGGCGGGTGGCGTCATAGCCGTCGATCACCGGCAGCCGGCAATCCATCAGGATCGCGGTGAAGATCAGGCTCTCGGCACTGCGGATCGCTTCGGCGCCGTCGGTGGCGACGCTCACCTCAAACCCCAGGCTACGCAGCATGGCTTGGACCACGGTGCGGTTGACCGGGTTGTCCTCCACCAGCAACACATGGCGGCCTTCACCGGCGCCGGCTTTGTGCTGCGCGTCCGGAGCAATCTGCGGCAGGCTCTGCTGGCAGATCGCCAGGGGGATTTCCAGGGTAAACACCGATCCCAGGCCTTCGTCGCTCTGGGCGCGCAAGGTGCCACCCATGCGCTCGGCCAGGGTCCGGGCAATCGGCAGGCCCAGGCCGGTGCCGCCGTAACGCCTGGAGATAGAGCTGTCCGCCTGTTGAAAGGCGTCGAACATCAGTTCCAGTCGCTCGGCCGAAATACCAATCCCGGTGTCGCGCACGGTGCAGGTGAACCACAGCAGTTCGTGGTCCAGGGTCTGCCAGTTCGGCTCGACGCTGACCGTGCCTTGCTCGGTGAATTTCAGCGCATTACCGATCAGGTTCACCAGGATCTGCCGGATCCGCGTCGGGTCGCCCTGCACGCGCAGCGCTTCCATGCCCGGCGGGATCGACAACTCCAGGACCAGCCCGCGCTGTATGGCGCTGTGCTGGAAGGCCTGGGCGCAGCTGTTGATCAGGTCCACCAGGTTGAACGGAATATGCTCAAGCTCCAGGGCCGAGCGTTCGATACGCGAGAAATCGAGGATATCGTTGATGACTTTGAGCAGGTGCTCGGTGGACTCCGAGGCCAGCGCGGCGTACTCGGTCTGCTCGTCGGTCATGGCGGTGGTTTCGAGCAGTTGCAGCATGCCCAGTACGCCATTCATCGGCGTGCGCAGTTCATGGCTCATCATCGCCAGGAAGTCGGATTTGGCGCTGTTGGCGCGCTCGGCTTCCTCCCGCGTCTGGATCAACTGGGCCATGGCCTGCTGCTGTTCGCGACTGGCATGGTGCAGGCCTTCGGCAAGGTTGTTGATATGCCGTGACAGGTCGCCCAGCTCGGAGTCGTCGACAATCGGTAGCGGGGTCTTGTAATCACCCTGCTGGATCGCGTTGACCGCATGGCCCATGGCGCTGATCGGTTGCGACAGGCTGGCGGCCAGGCGTCGCGCCAGGAGGAAGGTGAACAGTAGGGCGAATAGCGCGAGGATCCCAGCCTTGAAAAGGATTTCCTGTTGGCGCTGGCTGAAGGCGTCATTGGACATGCCGACAATCACCCGCCCCAGATAGTCGGCCTGTGGCGCCTTGGGCTGCGCGGTGCTGTCCTGGAAAAAATCGTTGCCCAACTGGATATGCTGCAGGCGAATCGGCGCCTGGAAAACTTTCACCGACAGCGAACGGTCGTGCTTTTCCGACGGCTGCTCGACATACACCAGGATGTTTTCCGCGCTGTCCTGGATTTCCAGGAAACGCACATGGGGCGTGGCCAGCGTCGCCCGCAGCAGGCTGTCGAGCACGTCATTGTTGCCGGAGATCACCCCGTACTCGGTGGCCGGGGCCAACTGGTTGGCGATCAGTTGGCCGGTGTGGTCCAGTTCCTGGCGCAAGTCCTGGATCCGTACGAAGGTAAAGAAGCTGATCAGTAGCAGCGTCAGTAACAGGGCCGGGCCCAGGGTGATGATCTGGGTGCGGGTGTTGATATCCCAGCGGCGAACCAAGGTCATGGGTGTTTTTCCCCTTCGGCCAATCGGGTTGCGACGGTGGTCTCGTCCACCACTTCGATCCCCAGCGAGCGCGCCACTTGCGGGTTGCCCACGACTTTAAAGTGTTCCGGGTACAGCGAGCGCGGCCAGCCGGCCGGCGCGTGATCAAGCAGGCGGTCAAGCACATTCAGCCAGTCGGCCTGATCGCTGTAGGTACTGGCCAGACTGCCCGCCCGCACGAAGCCGGCATTGGGGCCGATCAGTGGCAGTTGCCTGGCGTAGCTGCTCAACAGCAGGTTTTTCACGGTTTTCGGGTTGTACAGTTGGGGATCATCCAGCCCCAGCAACACATCGCTGTTTTTAAACAGGCTGAGCAGCGGGCGGCTGTCATTAATGTTGTCCCAGTGCTGGGCGACGATTTCCAGGTCCAGGGCTGCGGCATGCTGGCGCAGTTCCGGCAGCAGGAATTCGCTGTCGCTACCGTACAGCACGCCAATGCGCCGGGCCTGGGGCAGGATATTGGCGATCAGGCGCAGCTGCCGGTCCAGGGGCGGATCGCTCCACAGCAGGCTGATCTTGCCGGGCACATGGCTGCCCAGGCGCTCGCGGGCTTGCAGGCGACTGATGCGCAGCACCAGGGTGGCCGGGCCCTGGGGGTCCTGCAGGCGCCAGTCGAGGCTCGGCAGGTCCAGCAGGATCAGGCGGGTGCTGGTCGGTAATTGGCCGGGGGCGGGCATGTCTTGCAGGGCCTTGAAGGTGACGCTATCGGCGGGGCGCTGTTCGCGCAGGGCCTGAGTGAATGCCTGCACGCCGGGTCCATCCTCGGCGGCGGTCAGCAGGATTTCGGCGCTCCACGCGGGCACGGCCAATGCCAGGCTGACGAGCAGCAGGCAGCGGCGCCAGAACTTGGCGCGGAAGAGGGCGGTCATCCTTGACTGGGCAGGGTTCATGTCAGAACTCTAGCTCCGCGCTGAAGTAGAGGACATGGCGCTGGTCGTAGTTATTGTCGACATGGGTAGTGGGCTGGCGGTCAAGGCGTTGTTGCAGCATGCCGGCCAGCTCCAAGTTGGCCTTGCCCAGGGCGATGCGTTTGGCGACCCGCATATCGACCCGTTCAAAGCGATATTGGTTGAGTGCATCGTTGCCATAATAGAACAACGCGCTGGACCAGCCTTGCCCCCACTCGCGCATCCAGCCGGCCGAGCCGCTGTTGCGCGCGGTCTGTTGCCGGTCCAGCGCGTTGCTGGCGTGGGCATCCACGTAAGCATAGGTCAGGCGCAGGCGGTCGGCGGCGCTCAGGTGCCAGTCCAGCTGGGTTTCGGTGCCGGTAAACCGCGAGCTGTTACTGTTACTGGCGATGTACTGGTTATTGCGCAGGGGCTCGCTGATCATGCCGGTGATTTCGTCATAGAACAGTTTGACGTCAAGGTTCAGCCCGATATCCGCAAAAAAGCCGTTATAGCCCAGTTCCCGGGAGCGCATCAGTTCCCTGTCGAGGTCGCCCGGGCCCCGGGTCTTGACGAAATACTGGCCGGCGTTCTGCCCGTAGGTGGGGGAGCTGAGGTTCGTGACCTTATAGCTCCAATTGACGTTGTTCTCGAACATGTCCGGCGAACGGATGGCTTCGGAGTACACCGCCCGCAGCCCGTGGCGCGGGTTGATCAGATAGTTGATCGCGACCCTGGGCGTCAGCGAGCTATCGCTCAGTTGGGTGTTTTCATACATCGCCCCGCCCTGCAACAGCCAGTGTTCGCTGGCGCGCCATTCGAGGTGGCCGAACAGGCGCCAGGTGGTGTCGTCCAGCCGGCCATTGAAGTAGGTGTCGGAGTCGGCGCGGTCGTAGCGGTAATTCATGCCGCTGACCAGACGCAGGCTGTCGGACAGGCTCAGGGTGTCCTGCACTTCCAGGTCGTAGCGGCTTTCCTTGGTGCTTTGGTCGATATTGCCGCAGACACTTTCCTTGCCGCCTTCATTCCATTGTTTCAGGACTTCTTCGGCCAATGCCTGCTCGGCAGGGGAGCCGGGTGGTGGGCTGCCGTTTTCAAAATCCTTTATGTGCCGCGCCAACTTTTCAGCGTAGTTGGGGTTCATTTGCCACAGTTGCGTCAACTGCGGGCTGAACGAGACCTTGGCATCACAGGCCTTCCAGATCTGCCGGCGATCCCATTGCTGCGCCGAACCCTGGATATACAGGCTGTGGTCGGGATTGAAATCGAAGTTCCAGCGCAGGGAGGCGGCGTAGTCCTTGGCGCTGACGTCGGAATCGGTACCGCCATCGGTAATCCCGGCAAATACCGGCTTGTAGGTGTATGGCCGCTGGTTGGTCCCTTCCTTGGCGTTGATCTGCCAGTCGATGCTTTGCTGCTGGTCGAGGGTCTGGCTGACCTTCAGGCTGAAGCGGCTCAGGCGCCGGCTGTCGCGGTAGTCGGCACCCACGCGGTCGCTGTCAAAGCCGTCATCCTGCTGCCCGGACAGCGACAGCCGCAGGTTGCCGGTGTCCCAGCCCAGGCCCTGGCTGGCATACCAATCGTTGATCCCGCGCTCGCCCCGGATCATTTTCATCCGGGTGCCCTGGCTGTTGGCCGGCGAGCGGGTGAGGATATTGACCACCGCCATCAGCGCATTGGCGCCGTAGCTGACGGTATTGGGCCCACGGAACACCTCGATCCGCTCGATATCCTCCATGGCCACCGGAATATCGCTCCAGTCCACCGTGGCCAGGCCGGCGCGGTACACCGAGCGGCCGTCGATCAGCACCTGCATGCGCCGCGCTTCGCTGGCGTTGGTGCCGTGATAGTTGACGGCAGCCTGGTTGCCCGAGGTGTAGCCCACCATCATCCCCGGCACCAGGCGCAGCAACTCGGCGATATCCCGCGCGCCGCTGGCCTTGATCAGTTCGCTGTCGATCACCGTCATGCTGCCAGGTACGGCGGCGGCCGACTGCTTGAGTCGGGTCGCCGTCAGGACCTGGGGCAGTGGCTGGTTGTCGAGGAACAGATCGTCGGCCAGCAACGGCGTGCTGACCAACAGCGCCAGAAACAGAGATGAACGAGGAGGAGGGCCCAAATACACGGCACGGCCTTGATAATTGCGGATAGCCGCCCATGTTAACTGAGGCGGGCGCTTTTGCCAGTCGGCACCATCGCAATTACTGTGGTCTATTCGGCCATTTTCCGACAAATGCGGAAAACACAGAAGGGCTGGTCGCCGTCTGGCCGGCCCGTATAATGCCGCCATCGCCACTGCTTATGGATTAACGGATTGCATATGACTGAACAGCGCCCAATTGCGGTCCTGGGAGGCGGAAGTTTTGGTACCGCCGTGGCTAATCTGCTGGCCGAAAACGGCCATCAGGTGCGCCAGTGGATGCGCGATCCCGAACAGGCCGAGGCCATCCGGGTCAACCGCGAAAACCCCCGTTATCTCAAGGGCATCAAGATTCACGCTGCGGTCACGCCGGTCACGGACCTGCAGGCCACCCTGGATGACTGCGACCTGTGCTTCGTTGCGCTGCCCTCCAGTGCCCTGCGCTCGGTGCTGGCGCCCCATGCCGAGCGGCTGGCGGGCAAGATGCTGGTCAGCTTGACCAAAGGTATCGAGGCCCAGACCTTCAAGCTGATGAGCGAAATCCTCGAAGAAATCGCGCCCCAGGCGCGCATTGGTGTGCTCTCCGGGCCGAACCTTGCGCGGGAAGTGGCCGAACATGCCTTGACCGCGACGGTGGTCGCCAGTGAAGACGAAGCCCTGTGCGAACAGGTGCAGGCCGTGCTGCATGGCCGTACCTTCCGTGTCTATGCCAGTGCTGACCGCTTTGGCGTAGAACTGGGCGGCGCGCTGAAAAACGTCTACGCCATCATCGCCGGCATGGCGGTGGCCCTGGGCATGGGGGAAAACACCAAGAGCATGCTGATTACCCGCGCCCTGGCGGAAATGACCCGCTTTGCGGTCAACCAGGGCGCCAACCCCATGACCTTCCTTGGCCTGGCCGGGGTGGGCGACTTGATCGTCACCTGTTCGTCACCGAAAAGCCGCAACTATCAGGTCGGTTTCGCCCTGGGCCAGGGCCTGAGCCTGGAAGATGCCGTCACCCGCCTGGGTGAAGTGGCCGAAGGGGTCAATACTCTCAAAGTACTGAAGGCCAAGGCCCAGGAAACCGGGGTCTATATGCCGTTGGTCGCCGGCCTGCACGCGATCCTGTTCGAAGGGCGCACCTTGAACCAGGTCATCGAGTTGCTGATGCGTGCCGAGCCCAAGACTGATGTCGACTTTATTTCCACCAGTGGTTTCAACTGAGGAACCCGCGATGAACGATCCGAAAGCAGCACCCAAGTATGAATCCATTGCCCTGCGCATCCTGTGGATGCTGGTGTTTGCCCTGGTCTGGCAAGTGGCGCAGTTCATCCTCGGGGCGTTGGTGGTGGTGCAATTGATCTACCGCCTGATCTACGGCGCACCGAACCTGGGCCTGATGAACTTTGGCGACAGCCTCAGCCAGTTCCTCGCGCAGATTGGCCGTTTTGGCAGCTTCCACAGTGAGCAGAAACCCTGGCCCTTTGCCGATTGGCCAACCCCGCGCGCCCCGGAAGGCGAAGCCGCCCACAGCGTGCCGCCAGCCCCGCACCCGGTGCGCGATGAGGAGCCCAAGCTATGAAGCTGTGGGTGTTGCGCCACGGTGAAGCCGAGTCCCATGCACCCAGCGATGCCCAGCGCAACCTGACCGAGCGTGGCCGCGAAGAAGTGCTGCACAGCGCCGCGCACCTGATCGGCCTGCCCATCAGCGCGATCATCGCCAGCCCTTATGTGCGGGCGCAACAGACCGCCCAGTTGGTGCGCGAGGCGTTGGGGTTTGTGCCAGAAATCCGCACCGTGTCGTGGCTGACGCCGGACGGCAACCCCCTGCAAGTCCTGGAAAAACTCGACACCGATGACAATGTGCTGCTGGTCAGCCATCAGCCTTTGGTGGGCAACCTGATCAGCTTTTTGCAGCACGGGCACCAGCGCCAGCCGCAACCGATGCACACCGCCAGCCTGGCGGAGCTGGAAGGGGACTTCCCGCTGGCGGGGCTGATGAGCCTCAACAACGTGAAAAACCCTTAGTTCCCAAGGCGCACCTGGGCACAATGTGGGAGCGGGCTTGCCCGCGATAGCAATGTATCAGTCGCTAAATGTATCGACTGACACGGCACAATCGCGAGTAAGCCCACCCCCACACAAGCCCTTTCCCACAGTTTGATTGCGTTCTGCCTGCAAGCGACTTGCAGTGCTCCTGTGTGCATGGAATAGTCCACCAAGCAAGTGCTTGGTTGGCTACCATCGGAACACACAGGAGCGCGTCCCATGTCTGTCGCTTTTCGTTTGCCGCTGCAGGTCTTCTTTGAACGTGAGGCGCGCCATCCGCGCCAGCGCTTCCTGGTCCAGCCCACGGGTGGCGGCGAGGTGCAGACCCTCACCTGGGGCGAGGTCGGCCACCAGGCCCGTTGCGCCGCCCATTGGCTGCGGGCACGGGAGTTGCCCCAGGGCTCGCACATTGCCCTGATCTCGAAAAACTGCGCGCACTGGATTATCGCCGACCTGGCGATCTGGATGGCCGGGCATGTCTCGGTGCCGCTGTACCCCAACCTCACCGCCGACTCCGTGGCCCACGTGCTGGAGCACTCCGAGGCGGCGTTGGTGTTTATCGGCAAGCTCGACGACTGGCCGGCCATGGCCCCAGGCATCAAGGCCGGGCTTGCGACCATCAGCCTGCCGCTGTGCCCCGAGGGCCCGTTCGACTTCACTTGGGCCGACCTGCAGGCCTGCTCACCGATCCAGGATGACCCGGCGCCGGCTGCCACGGACCTGGCCACCATCATCTACACCTCCGGCACTACCGGCCTGCCCAAAGGCGTGATGCACACCTTCGGCGCCCTGGCGTTTGCGGCAACCCGAGGCACCGAGCTGTTCGGCCTGGGGGAGGGCGACCGGCTGCTGTCCTACCTGCCGCTGTGCCATGTGGCCGAGCGCATGTTTGTCGAGATGGCTGCGATCTACACCGGGCAAACGGTGTTTTTTGCCGAAAGCCTCGACACCTTCCTCACCGACCTGCAACGCGCCCGGCCCACGGCCTTGTTTGGCGTGCCGCGCATCTGGACCAAGTTCCAGATGGGGGTGTACGGCAAAATCCCGGAAAAACGCCTGGAGCTGCTATTGCGTCTGCCATTTATCGGCAAGCGCGTCGGGCGCAAGGTGCTCGCCGGGCTTGGCCTGGACGCGGTGCGGGTGGCCCTGTCCGGCGCGGCGCCGGTGCCCGAGGCGTTGCTGCGCTGGTACCTGCGCCTGGGCCTGGATGTGCTGGAGGTGTATGGCATGACCGAAAGCTGTGGTTATTCCCATGTCTGTCGCCCCGGCCAGCAGAAGATTGGCTGGATCGGCCTGCCGTGCCCGGACGTGGAGGTGCGCATTGACCCGGCCGGTGAAGTCCAGGTGCGCAGCGGCGCGACCATGCTCGGTTACTTCAAGGACCCGCAGAAGACTGCCGAGACCCTCACCGAAGACGGCTTCCTGCGTACCGGCGACAAGGGCGAGCAGGATGCCGAAGGCCGCCTGCGCCTGACCGGGCGGCTCAAGGAGATCTTCAAGACCAGCAAGGGCAAGTACGTCGCCCCGGCCCCCATCGAAAACCGCCTGGCGGAGCACGGGCGCATTGAGCAGGTGTGTGTGGTGGGTGATGGCCTGAGCGCGCCGATGGGTTTGTGCGTGCTGTCTGCAGTGGGCCAGCAGGAGGCCGCCGGCGAGGCCCGGCAATCTTTGCATGGCAGCCTGGAGCGCCTGCTGGAAGAGGTCAACCAGGTGCTGGATAAACATGAGCGCTTGCGTCAACTGGTGGTGGTGAAAGACAGTTGGGCCGTGGAAAACGGCTTTCTGACACCGACCCTGAAGATCAAGCGCAACGTGATCGAGTCAACCTACGGCCCACAGTTCCAGGCCTGGAGCGCACGTTCCGAGGCAGTGCTGTGGCAGGATTGAGCACCCAAATAAAATCAACAAGGACACTGCAATGAGCCTGTGGCGCACCCTCCCCAATATCGAACAACTCAATGCCATCCAGAAAAACACCATTGGTGAAGTGCTGGATATCCGTTTCGAGACCTTCGACGACCAGTCCCTGACCGCCAGCATGGTGATCGACCACCGCACCCATCAACCCTATGGCCTGCTGCACGGTGGGGCCTCGGTGGTGTTGGCCGAAACGGTTGGCTCCATGGCCAGCTACCTGTGTATCGACGCCAGCAAGTTCTATTGCGTGGGCCTGGAAATCAACGCCAACCACCTGCGCGGCCTGCGTTCCGGGCGGGTGACGGCGGTGGCCCGGGCGATCCACATCGGGCGCACCACCCATGTCTGGGACATCCGCCTGACCAGTGACGAGGGCAAGGCCAGTTGTGTGTCGCGTCTGACCATGGCCGTGGTGCCCCTGGGCGAGAACCCGCCGGCGCGATAGGTGTGGCGTGAGTGTCATCATTCCTGGCAGTTACAGTCATTGCTGTAGCGGCCAGGCGTGAGGACAATCGAATTCTGTTTTGGATGATGGGTTGGTTATGTCGCAACATGTGTTTTTCACTCATGCCAATGGCTTTCCTTCGGCGACCTACGGCAAATTGTTCGATGCCCTGGCCCCGGAGTACGCGGTGGCGCACCTGTCGCAGCACGGCCACGACCCGCGGTTTCCGGTGGATGACAATTGGCAGAACCTGGTGGACGAACTGATCCACCACCTGGAGCAGCAACCGGAGCCGGTGTGGGGCGTCGGCCACTCATTGGGCGGGGTGCTGCATTTGCACGCGGCCCTGCGTTGCCCGCAGTTGTATCGCGGGGTGGTGATGCTCGACTCGCCGGTGCTGACCCTGGCCGACCGCTGGGTGATCCGCGCGGCCAAGCGTTTTGGCCTGATCGACCGCCTGACCCCGGCTGGCCGCACCCTGGGCCGGCGCGAAGAGTTCAGCGACCTGGACGCCGCGCGTCAGTATTTTTCCGGCAAGACACTGTTTCGCGGGTTTGACCCGGACTGCCTGGAGGCCTACCTGCAACATGGTCTGCACCAGGTCGGCGATCGCCTGCGCCTGCGGTTCGACCCGGCCACGGAAATCAGCATTTATCGGGGCGTGCCACACACCAGCCCCGGCCAGACCCGCCAATTGAAAGTGCCACTGGCCGTAGTACGCGGCCGGCAAAGCCGGGTGGTGATGCGCCATCACGCCAGCGGCGTCGCACGCCTGCCCATGGGCGAGATGCTGACCATGCCCGGCGGCCACATGTTTCCCCTGGAGCGGCCGCAGGACACGGCGACCCTGATCAAGAACCTGTTTACCCGTTGGGAAGCCCGCGAGCGCAGTTGCGCATGACCACGCCTGTCGAAGAAGTGCGCCTGAGCCTGCCGCACATTGAGCTGGCGGCCCATCTGTTCGGCCCGGAAGACGGCCTGCCGGTGATCGCCCTGCATGGCTGGCTGGACAACGCCAACAGCTTTGCGCGCCTGGCGCCCAAGCTGCAGGGTTTGCGCATTGTCGCCCTGGACATGGCCGGTCACGGCCACTCGGCCCACCGCCCGGCTGGGGCGGGGTACGCCTTGTGGGATTACGTGTTTGATGTGCTGCAAGTGGCCGAACAGCTGGGCTGGAAACGTTTTGCATTACTTGGTCACTCCCTGGGGGCAGTCGTTTCCACGGTGCTGGCCGGGGCCATGCCGGAGCGCGTGACGCACTTGGCATTGATCGACGGCGTGATCCCGCCGACCGCCACCGGCGAGGACCCCGCCGAGCGCCTGGGCATGGCCCTGCAGGCGCAAATCAACCTGCAGGACAAACGCAAACCGGTGTACGGCACCCTCGACCGGGCGGTGGAAGCGCGAATGAAAGGCGTGGTGGCCGTCAGCCGTGAAGCCGCGGAACTCCTGGCCCAGCGCGGCTTGATGCCAGTGCCGGGCGGCTACACCTGGCGCAGTGACAGCCGCCTGACCCTGGCCTCGCCAATACGCCTGACGGAAGAACAGGCCATGGCCTTCGTGCGTCGAGTGGCGTGCCCTGCACAGTTGGTGGTCGCGCAAGAAGGCATGCTGGCCAAACATCCCGAGCTGCTTGCGCAGGTGCCGTTCACTGTCACCACCCTTGCAGGTGGCCATCATTTGCACCTGAATGACGAGTCGGGAGCGGTTCTTGTTGCAGACTGTTTCAATCGGTTCTTCACCGCGCCTTGACTTGGCGGGGGCAACTGTCGAGGCTGGGCAGATTGAAAGGGAGTCAACCATGAACAATCCGAATACCGCGAAGGCATCCACCGGCCAAGGCGCACCGATCCGATGAGTAGTGCCAAGGGAATTATCCGTGTGCTTGGGCTGTGCTGCATCAGCCCGTTGGTCTTCGCTGCTGATCTACCGGGAAGCCAGGATCTGCCCAGCGTGGCCCGTCAGGTGGATGCGCAGATTGTCGACTACCGTCCCACCGAAGAAAAAGAACGCATCTACCCCATGGGCGCGATCCGCAAGATCAGTGGCAAGTTGCGCTACGACGGTCAGGCCACGGCCCGTGGCCAAGTAACCGCCATCACCTATGAACTGCCTGCCGAGCACAGTTCCAGCACGGCCTTCAAAGCCACGCGCGAGGCGTTGCAAGAACAGGGCGCGCAGTTGTTGTTCTGGTGCCAGGCCCGTGATTGTGGCGAAAGCAGCCTCTGGGCCAATGAAGTGTTGGGCAATGCCAAGCTGGTCGGCGCCGATGGCCAGCAGGAATTCCTCTTGCTGCGCCTGGCCGCCCCTCAGGACAACTCTCTGGTGGCGCTGTACGGCATCACCCGCGGCAATCGCCGGGCTTACCTGCATGTTGAGCAAATGGACGCCAGCGCGCCATTGGGGCAATTGCTGCCGACCTCTGCCACACTGCTGCGCGAACTGAAAAGCACCGGCGACCTGGATTTCCCTTTGCTGGGGGCTGAGCCCGACGCAACATGGTTGACCCTGATTTCCCGTGGATTGAACCTCGACACCACCTTGCGGGTCAGTTTGAGCGGACCCAACGCTGAAGCCTGGCGCCAGGGCCTGATCGACAAGGGCGTGCGTGCGGCGCGCCTGGAAACCGCTACTGGCGAGACCCAGGGCCTGCATCTGCAAGTGATCCGCTGATCGTTCCAGGGCGAACGGACCCGCGCCGTTCGCCTAAGCTCTCCCTCAACAGACTTCTTTTCGAGAAAGCACATGCTCAACAATGATCGCCTGCTGGTGCAGATCCTGCTCCTGGTGCTGTTTGGTGCCAGTTTCTGGGTGATGGCGCCGTTCTGGTCGGCGCTGTTCTGGGGCGCGGTGCTGGCGTTTGCCAGCTGGCCGCTGATGCGCCTGTTGACCCGCGGCCTGGGCGGCCGCGAGTCCCTGGCAGCGGGGATCCTGACCTTGGGCTGGATGTTGCTGGTGGCAGTGCCACTGGTGTGGTTGGGCTTCAACCTGGCCGACCATGTGCGCGATGCTGTGGCGCTGATCAAGGACCTCCAGGTCGACGGCCTGCCCGAAGCACCTAGCTGGCTGGGCTCGATCCCGTTTGTGGGAGAGCGGCTGGTGGCCATGTGGGACAGTATCGACCAGCAGGGCGCGGCTTTGATGGTCACGATCAAGCCCTACCTGGGGCAGGTCGGCAACTGGCTGCTGGCCCGCAGCGCGCAGATCGGCGGCGGCATCCTCGAACTGACCCTCAGCCTGGTGTTTGTATTCTTTTTCTACCGCGACGGGCCACGCCTGGCGATGTTCGTTCACCGGCTGCTGGAGCGTTTGATCGGTGATCGCGCCGGCTACTACATCGACCTGGTGGCCGGTACGGTGCAACGGGTGGTCAACGGCGTGATCGGCACCGCCGCCGCCCAGGCATTGCTGGCACTGATCGGCTTCCTGATTGCCGGCGTGCCCGGGGCACTGGTGCTGGGCATCGTCACCTTCCTGCTCAGCCTGATCCCCATGGGCCCGCCCCTGGTCTGGATCCCGGCCACGGCCTGGTTGGTATGGAAGGGCGATTACACCTACGCGGTGTTCCTCGGCGTCTGGGGCACATTCATCATCAGTGGCGTAGACAACGTGCTCAAGCCCTACCTGATCAGCCGCGGCGGTAACCTGCCACTGGTGATCGTGTTGCTGGGGGTATTTGGTGGCTTGATCGCGTTTGGCTTTATCGGCTTGTTTATCGGGCCGACCTTGTTGGCGGTGGCGTATAGCCTGTTGACGGATTGGAGCGCGACTCAGGCGCAGGTTCGTCGCGAGGACAAGGTGAGCTGATCCTTTGCAGGAGCCGGCAATGGCTAGGTCCAGGGTAGTCACGTTTTTGCCGTCACCTGCGGGCGAGGCTACTGTCGGGGCATGTTGCAGGCGTGTCGTGAATGTATCTACTTTGAAATATTAGTCGGTTCTCCCAGAAAAATAGGCGCTTGCCGAGGATTTACCGATCATCGGATCCCGCAAAGCCGCTGCTTGCGCTACAATCCGCGCCGATTTCGACTTGCCTGAGAGCCCATTCCAATGTCCGTCTGCCAGACTCCTATCATCGTCGCCCTGGATTACCCCACCCGTGACGCCGCACTGAAGCTGGCTGACCAGTTGGACCCCAAGCTCTGCCGGGTCAAGGTCGGCAAGGAGCTGTTCACCAGTTGTGCCGCAGAAATCGTCGGCACCCTGCGTGACAAGGGTTTTGAGGTGTTCCTCGACCTGAAATTCCACGATATCCCTAACACCACCGCGATGGCGGTCAAGGCCGCGGCCGAGATGGGCGTGTGGATGGTCAACGTCCACTGTTCCGGCGGCCTGCGCATGATGGCCGCGTGCCGTGAGGTGCTGGATCAGCGCAGCGGTCCCAAGCCGTTGCTGATCGGTGTGACCGTGCTGACCAGCATGGAGCGTGAGGACCTGGCCGGTATTGGCCTGGATATCGAGCCCCAGGAGCAAGTACTGCGTCTGGCGGCCCTGGCGCAGAAAGCCGGCCTCGATGGCCTGGTGTGTTCGGCGCTGGAGGCCCAGGCGTTGAAGACTGCCCATCCTACGCTGCAACTGGTGACCCCGGGGATTCGTCCGGCGGGCAGCGCCCAGGACGATCAGCGGCGGATTCTTACGCCGCGCCAGGCGCTGGATGCGGGTTCTGATTACTTGGTGATCGGTCGTCCGATCAGCCAGGCGGCCGATCCGGCCAAGGCCCTGGCGGCGGTGGTTGCCGAAATCGCCTGATGCCTTTGCGCTAAAAATCTGGGAGCTGGCTTGCCAGCGATGCAGGCACTTCGGTTTTTCAGTCAGTCCGAGGTGATGCTATCGCAGGCAAGCCAGCTCCCACAGTTGCTTACGGTGTGCCGCTTGGCACTCGATCCCACAAGGGCGCTGTGGGGTGTCAGTTGACCTTCAGCACCAACTTGCCAAAGTTCTCGCCGTTGAACAGCTTCATCAGCGTTTCAGGGAACGTCTCCAGTCCCGCGACAATATCTTCCTTGCTCTTGAGCTTGCCTTGCGCCATCCAGCCGGCCATTTCCTGCCCGGCGGCGGCAAAGTTCGCCGCATGGTCCATCACCACAAACCCTTCCATGCGCGCCCGATTGACCAGCAGTGACAAGTAGTTGGCCGGCCCCTTCACGGCTTCCTTGTTGTTGTACTGGCTGATGGCCCCGCAGATCACCACCCGCGCCTTCAACGCGAGGCGGCTGAGCACGGCGTCGAGGATATCGCCGCCGACGTTATCGAAATACACGTCCACGCCTTTTGGGCATTCGCGCTTGAGGGCCGCCGGCACGTCTTCGTGTTTGTAGTCGATGGCCGCGTCGAACCCCAGTTCATCCAGCAAAAACTTGCACTTGTCGGCGCCGCCAGCAATCCCTACCACGCGGCAGCCTTTGATCTTGGCGATCTGCCCGGCAATGCTGCCCACCGCCCCGGCGGCGCCGGAAATCACTACGGTATCGCCGGCCTTGGGCGCGCCGGTGTCGAGCAGGGCAAAGTAGGCGGTCATGCCGGTCATGCCCAGCGCCGACAGATAGCGCGGCAGCGGCGCCAGTTTCGGATCGACCTTATAGAAACCGCGCGGCTCGCCGAGGAAGTAATCCTGTACACCCAGGGCGCCATTCACGTAGTCCCCGACCGCGAATTTCGGCGTGTTCGAGGCGATGACCTGGCCTACGCCCAAGGCGCGCATGACTTCGCCGATGGCAACCGGCGGGATGTAGGACTTGCCTTCATTCATCCAGCCACGCATGGCCGGGTCGAGGGACAGGTATTCGTTGCGCACCAGCACCTGGCCGTCCGCCAGGTTGCCCACCGGCACTTCCTGGTAGGTGAAGGTGTCCCGCGTGGCCGCACCGACCGGGCGTTTGGCAAGCAGGAATTGGCGGTTGGTCTGGGCAGTCATGGCAAGGACTCTGGATAAATGAACCTCAAGTGATAGACCTTCCAGGCGCCAGGAGCAAGGTCGGCCGATACCTGCGAATGCCCGGCGATAGGCTGGCTTGATAGTGGGCCCGGCAGGCTTATCACTGCCGTGCATGGGCGCTCAACCGGCCCTCTGATAGTGCTGACGCGTGGCGCCTGGCCCTGGCTATGCTGGGCCCACGGGCATTCATCCAAGGATATAAGCAATGAGCATGACGTTTTCCGGCCAGGTCGCCCTGGTCACCGGCGCTGCCAACGGTATCGGCCGCGCCACGGCGCTGGCATTCGCCAGCGAAGGCTTGAAGGTCGTGGTCGCCGACCTGGATGTGGCGGGCGGTGAGGGCACCGTCGCGTTGATCCGCGAGGCGGGCGGCGAGGCGTTGTTCGTGCGCTGCAACGTCACCCTGGAGGCGGATGTGCAGCAACTGATGCAGCAAGTGCTGAACAGCTATGGTCGCCTGGACTATGCGTTCAACAATGCCGGCATCGAGATTGAACAGGGCAAGTTGGCCGATGGCACCCTGGATGAGTTCGACGCCATCATGGGGGTCAACGTCAAGGGCGTGTGGTTGTGCATGAAGTATCAGCTGCCGTTGCTGCTGGCCCAGGGCGGTGGGGCGATCGTCAATACCGCGTCGGTGGCGGGGTTGGGGGCTGCGCCGAAGATGAGTATTTATGCGGCGTCCAAGCATGCGGTGATTGGCCTGACCAAGTCGGCAGCCATCGAGTACGCGAAAAAGAAAATCCGCGTCAACGCCGTGTGCCCGGCGGTGATCGACACCGACATGTTCCGTCGTGCCTATGAAGCCGACCCGCGCAAGGCCGAGTTTGCCGCCGCCATGCACCCGGTCGGGCGCATTGGCACGGTCGGGGAAATCGCCAGCGCGGTGCTGTATCTGTGCAGCGATGGCGCGGCGTTCACCACTGGCCAGGCATTGGCCGTGGATGGCGGTGCGACGGCTATTTAGGACGGGTCGTCGTGCACCACTGAGAAAGTGATTTCCAGTGCTGTGGGGCGTTTCCGCAGGTGGCAAAATGCCCTGGGTTATTGTGTTTCAATAGGTAAATAATCCAATAAAATCAATGATTTAATAAATTTATGAACAGGGTGATCCTGGCCTTCTGTGCTTAACTGTTTTGAGTTAAATGCCAAACAGTTGAAGGGGGGTGGCTCATGGATTTAGGGATCAATCGACAAGCCCTTGTACCGGTGGTTCAGCAAATTGTCAGCGCCATTGCCGCATGGATTCGGGAGAGCGGGGTCAGCCCCGGAACGCGCCTGCCTTCCATCCGGCAACTGGCCCAGGACAACCTGCTCAGTCAATCCAGTGTGATCGAGGCGCTGGAGCGCATGGTGGCCGAAGGGGTCTTGGCCTCAAGGGCCGGTTCGGGGTTTGTTATCGCCGAGCAACCGGTGACCAGCAGCCCATTGGCGGAGTGCCAGTGGTATGAGGGGGCAGAACGCAGGTGGGGGGCCTTTACCGATAACCAGTTGGGAGAGTTGAAGCTGGGGTGCGGCTGGCTGCCGGACTCCTGGCGTGAAAGTGATGACATCAGTTATGCGATTCGCGAAATCAGCCGTACCGATACCGCTGGGGTTTTCAATTACAGCACGCCCCTGGGGTTGCCAGCGCTACGTGAGCAATTGCACAAGCGCCTGACACAGATCCAGGTGGCCAGCACTGCCGAGCAGATCCTCACCACCCACGGCGCGACCCATGCCCAGGACCTGCTGATCCGCACCTTGCTCAAGGCCGGCGACACGGTGGTGGTCGAGAGCCCTGGCTACGGCAACCTGTATCGTCAGTTGGCTTTCCACGGTGTCATGTTGCTGGAGGTGCCCAGAACCCGCAGCGGCCCGGATATCCAGGCCCTGGAAACGCTGCTGGCCCGCCACCGCCCCAAGTGCCTGTTCATCAACAGCCTCTATCACAACCCGACGGGCACCAGCCTGTCGCGGGTGGTCGCCGAGCGTCTGTTGCACCTGGCCCACACTCGGGACTTCCTGATTGTCGAGGAGGATGTCTACGGCGACCTGCAACATGCTTCCTGTATCCGCCTGGCGGCGTTGGCCCATGATGATCGGGTGATCTATGTCTCGAGCTTTTCCAAGACCCTGAGCAGCGCCCTGCGGGTTGGCTATCTCACCGCCAGCACGGCCCTTATCAGCCAATTGCTCAAGCTCAAGACCTTGACCGGTATGGGCACTTCCCGCTTTGCCGAAGCGATGGTGGCCAGTCTCCTGACCAACGGCACCTACCGCAAATGGGTACAGCGCTTGCGCCGACGGCTGAGCGCGGAGATGGCGAAGACCTTGCAGGTGCTGGAGGATGAAGAGTGGGAGGTTTTTGCGGTGCCCGCAGGTGGCATGTTTGTGTGGGCGCGCCCGGGTTCAGGGGATGGCTCAAGGGTGCACGCAAGGGCCCGACAGCTTGGGGTCTTGCTGTCTTCCGGCGAGTTGTTCAGCCCGACCGGCGAGCACGCTGACTGGCTGCGGATCAATGTGGCCTATGCCTGCGATCATCGGGCCCTGGCATTGTTCAAGGCCATGGGCCCCACAGGATCGACCTCCACCATTCTGAAAACGACGGGGATGTAGCTTTTTGCCATTATTGTGGCGCCAACGTCTTGTGTTGCAGGGCCCGGGATTGCGAATCTCGTTGTACGAATACTGGACTTGCTGGCGTTCGCCACCCCAAGAGGACTTTGCGCAATGATTTCGGCCGTGCAACGACGATTTGCCAACCTTGGGCTGGCCAGGAAGCTGGGGCTGGGGTTTGCCCTGGTATTGCTGTTGACGGCCCTGGTGGCGGCGATTGGCGTGTGGTCCCTGCAAACCGTTGGCCAGCGTTTTGTGGGGCTCAAGGGCATGTCTTCGCTCAATGAGGGGCTGCTGAATGTGCGTTTGATTGAGCAGGAGTATGCATTGCGCAGCGATGCCAGTACGGTCGAGGTCCTGCACCAACGGGTGGATAGCCTGGTGGCCGAAGCCCAGGCGCTCAACATGAGCGAGGTCGAGCAGGCGCTGGGCGCCTATCGCAAGGCATTTGACGAATTTGTCGAGCTGACCCAGGCCAAGGACCTGGCGCTGGAAATGGCCAGTTGGTCGGTGTCCAGTGTCGCCAACAACCTCGATGTATTGCAGGCCGGCCTGGCCGACGATGGGGCCTATAACCTCAAGGAAAGCCAAGGCAAAGAGGGCGCCGAGTTTATCGAGCAGGCCGGGCAGGTGGGGCAGGTTTCGCGCCTGATGTTGCAGGCCATGAACGAAGCCCATGTGCGCCTGGATCAGAGCCGCAAGGGCGACGCGGACAGTGCCGGGCAAGGCCACATCGAGCAGGCCGATCAGGCCCTGGCCCAGGCCGGGCAACTGCAGACCCTGGTCAAGGATCCTGGCTATCAGACTGTGCTCAATGAAGTGGTCGGGCATATCGGAGCCTTCAGCGAAAAACTCACCGAATACACCGGCCTGCTGGCCCAGGAAAAGATCGTCTACCAACAGTTGCATGAGCGGGCCGCGCAAGTGGTGGCGCAGGTCAACCAGGCCTATGCCGCGCAGGACCAGTCGATGCAGGCGCAGTTGGCCAAGAGCAGCTTGCTGATCATTGTGTCATCGGCCCTGGCCTTATTGGTCGGGGTGATTGCCGCGTGGCTGATTACCCGGCTGATCGTGATGCCGCTGCGCAGCGTGATTGCCGTGGCCCGGCAGATTGCGGCCGGGGATCTCAGCGGGCGCATGGAGGTGAGCCGACAGGACGAGATGGGCCAGTTGATGCAGGCGATGCAGCAGATGGGCGGGGGCCTGAGCAATATGGTCAGCGGGCTGCAGGCGGGGATTGAACAATTGGCCAGCTCGGCCCAGTCATTGTCCAGGGGGGCCGAGCAGACCAATCTCGAAGTCAGTAGCCAGAAAGAAGAAACCGAGCAAGTCGCCACCGCCATGAACCAGATGGCCGCCACGGTGCACGATGTGGCACGCAATGCCGAGCAGGCCGCACAAGCGGCGCAGACCGCCGACGACAAGGTCGACACTGGCCAGCAGGTGGTACGCCAGAGCCTGCAGCGCATCGAGCTGCTGGCCAGTTCGGCGACCTCTGCCAGCACCAGCATCGAAAGCCTGAGCGCCGAAATCCAGAATATCGGTAGCGTGTTGGAGGTGATCAAAAGTGTTGCCGAGCAGACCAACCTGCTGGCGCTCAACGCCGCCATCGAGGCGGCACGCGCCGGGGAGCAAGGGCGCGGCTTTGCGGTGGTCGCCGATGAGGTGCGCGCCCTGGCCAGGCGCACCCAGCAATCGACGGAGGAAATCGAACGTCTGGTCAGCACCTTGCGCAGCGCGGCGCAGTCTTCAGTGCGGGATATCCAGCACAGCGGCGAGTTGGTGAAGCTGGCTGTCAGCGATGCCCTGGAAACCGAAAGTGCGTTGGGCAGCATTGCCGCGGCGGTGTCGCTGATCCAGCAGATGAACCAGCAGATCGCGGCCGCGGCCGAGCAGCAGAGCTCGGTGGCCGAAGAAATCAACCGCAGCGTCACCAGTATCCGCGCCAGCGCCGATCAATCGGCGCTGAGCATGCAGGGTAATGCGGCATCGAGTATCGAGTTGGCGCAACTGGGGGCGGAACTCAAGGGGATGGTGGGGCATTTCCGGCTGTGATCATATTCAGGGCCGGAACGAGTTCCCTGGGGGAGCTGACACCCTGAGGTGTACTCACGGGCGCCATCGCGGGCGAGCCCGCTCCCACAGGGGGAGTGTAGCTGCGCGCCTCGGCATCTCATCTACATTGGAGATACTCAAGGTGTGATCAGGCGTGATTGGCCAAAAAGGTCAGCAGTGCCTCATTGACGAAATCAGGATTTTCCCGGCTGGAGATATGCCCTGCGTCCGGGATCAATACCAGATCGCAGCCGATCAGATCGGCCATTTCCTGCGCTTCTGCGGGTGGGCGCGGCTGGTCCTCGTTGCCACACATCACCAGAGTCGTATCAGCATTCAGGCGGGATAAGCCTTCCAGCGCATCCCCACGACCGAAAATCAGGCGACCCAGGGGCACGATGCTTTGCAGCAGGCGATCCTTGGGGAAGTCGCGCAGGGACTGACGGAAGTCCTGATACAGCGCAGAGTCGTGGTCGATGCCGGGGCGGAAGAAGATCGGCACGATGATATCCAGCAGGGCATCTGGAATAGCACCCGCGGCCTCGATTGCGCCGAGCAGTGCGAAATACTGTTCGCGGGTGGCCTCAGGCTCTGCGCCCAGATAGGTATCCATCAATACCAGGCTGTTGACCCGCTCGGGCGCCAGCAACGCCAGCGGCGCACCCCACATGCCGCCGACGGACAAACCCACCAGGTTGACCTGGGCAATCTCCAGATGGTCCAGCAAGGCCAGGGCCTGGCGTGCCAGGTCGTCCAGGGTGCGGGTCTGTGCCGGTAGCGGGCCAGACTCACCGTGACCCCACAGCTCTGGCACGATCACTCGGTACTGTTGCGACAGGGCGGCGATCTGCGGTGCCCACATGTGCTGGTCCCACAGGTAGCTCTGGCCGAGCAGGACAGCAGGGCCCGCGCCCTGGTCCACGTAGTGCAGGGGCTGACCATCAATGATGACACTTGGCATGAAGGCCTCTTTCGTTTACGGAATGAAGTGCACTTTTGTACGCGAGTTATTGCAGCGAGGGGTAGAGGCAGGATGATGGCTCCGGGTGCAAAGCATGCACCCGGCGAATCAAGGCAGGAGAGGATCAGTCGTAGATGACTTTCTTTTTCCACTCGGCATCAGCGTCATCGGCTTTCAAGCCTGCGGTCAGCTCATTGGTCTCTTCGGCGGTTTGCTGGCTGTTGGTCAGCACCATGGAGTTGGCACGCGCCAATTGTTTTTCCAGCAGTTGCAGGTGCTGGCTGTAGGTGGCCGGTTCAGGCTGCTTGCGCAGGTATTGCACGCCGCGCTCGAACGCCAGGCGCGCCTGGCCGGGCTGCGCCTGTTGCAGCGCGTGTTGGCCAAGATTGTTGAAGAACTCGATGTGCAGCAGCACCAGCAGGTGACGGATTTCGCGGATCCAGTGCTTGGCCTCGTTGGTGGGCAAAAAGCCGTCCTGGGCGGCGCGGGTGACCTGGCCGTGCAGGGCTTCGAGCAGGAAGCGTACATCCTTGGCCTTGGCCTCGGTCTGGATCGGCCCTGGAGGGTTGTTCACCGGGATCGACTCGCCCTGGCCCACCAGTGCTTCCAACTCGGCAATACGGGCCTTGATGGTGCTGCTGGATTTGTTGAGGTGGAGCATGCGTTGGTTGACGTTCAGTTCCAGGCGGGTCAGCAGCAGCTTGAGCTGCGGCGTCATCAGTTGGCCGGGGAACGTCTCGGTGATCTCGCCACAGCGGCGCAGCCGATCATTGAGCTCAATCTGGGCCCGGGCTTTTTCCAGTTTGTTGTTTTCCACCACGTGGTTCATGTAGCCAATGGCGATCAGTATTACGATCCCGGCTATTACCAGCAGGGTGATCATGAGTGGTGTCACCGGTGTGACCTCTTTGTAGGATGTGCGTTGAAGTGTAGTGATTGGCGCTTGCGGCGGATAGGACTCTTCGACGAGATGAGTCAGTGCTTTCATCTGTATATGTAGTAACTCTGAATAGATGCACATTGCCACCATTCGCGGGTCAGGACTATAACGTCTTGTCGGGCGCCAGAATATAGGCGCCAAAGCCTGGACGGCGAGAAACTCCGACAGTGGCGGTAAAGCGGGGCGAAGTCATTGATTTAAATAAATTTATCCTTGGGGGTTGACGACCTTTCAATCCATCCATAGAATGCGCGCCACTTACAGCGTAAAGCACACAGCGAAACGCGGTAGGGAGTGAATGTTGTACGTGTGTCCCCTTCGTCTAGTGGCCTAGGACACCGCCCTTTCACGGCGGTAACAGGGGTTCGAGTCCCCTAGGGGACGCCATTGCGGGAATAGCTCAGTTGGTAGAGCACGACCTTGCCAAGGTCGGGGTCGCGAGTTCGAGTCTCGTTTCCCGCTCCATTTTTAAACAGTGTGGCTTTCGGGCGGCACTGAGTGAAACCAGGACCAAGTCTTCGGACAAGGCCTCTGGGCACTGGAATACACACCATGTGTTTCAGTTAGCGTGTCCCCTTCGTCTAGTGGCCTAGGACACCGCCCTTTCACGGCGGTAACAGGGGTTCGAGTCCCCTAGGGGACGCCATTTGCGGGAATAGCTCAGTTGGTAGAGCACGACCTTGCCAAGGTCGGGGTCGCGAGTTCGAGTCTCGTTTCCCGCTCCATATTCAACAAAAACGCCGCTCAGTGATGAGCGGCGTTTTTGTTTGTCTGCAATTCAAGCCTGCGCAAATGGACCCGCCGCACAAGCGGGTCCAGGTGCTGGGTCAGAGTTTCGGCAACTGCCCGATACGGCCCATCATTTCCGTCACGATCTGCAGGTCCAGCAGGAACTGCTCGGTGGTCTTGAACTCGTTGTCGGTGTGCCCGGTGTATTTGACCTCGGGGCGGGCCAGGCCGAATTGCACGCCATTGGGCAGGTCATGCACCGAGGTTGCGCCAGCCGAAGTCCCGTACTCAGGCTTCATGCCCAGGTTTTCCGTGGCCACGGCCAGCAGCGCCTTGACCCATTCACCCTCGGGGTTACGGTACATCGGCGCGGCGACCGAGTAATCGAAGGCTGGCGCAATATGGGTCTTTTGGCTCCAGGCGCTCAGCTTGTCAGCGATCTCTTTCTTGAGCGTTTCTGGGGATTTACCTTTTGGCACCCGCAGGTTGACCGCCAGCTTGAAGGCTTTTTCGTCCATGCCGACAAAGGTCGGCGAGGTGGTCAGTGGCCCCATGAACGTATCGGCAAAGCCCACGCCCAATTTGCCGCCCAGGTAATCCAGGCCCCAGTTATCGGCGGCATAGCGGGCAGCGTCAGTAATCTCGTTGTGTTTGAACGCAACCTTGCCGTCCAGGCTGTTGATAAAGACCAGCATCCGCGCCACCGGGTTGATGCCCGATTCGGGTTCGGAAGAGTGCGCCGATACCCCGGTGACGGTCAGCTTGACGTCTTTGTCGACGACCTTGGCATCTACAGTGAAATCGCCACCATTGGCCTTGGCGAATGCACTCCCGGCCTGTTGCAGGCTGGCAGCCAGTTCGGCGGGGCTGTCGCTACGCAACGTGGCCACCGAGGCCGAAGGAATCTGGTTGGTCGCCAGGCCGCCGGTCATGGCAATGATTTCGGCGCCTTTGCCGTCGGCTTTGCGCTTGGCAAAGGTGGCCATGACCGTGCCATAACCCTTTTCGGCGATGACGACCGGGTAGCCGCCGTCCAGCGCGAGGTTGTAGTTGGGCGTCGGGTTGTGTTCGAAGTAGTAGGGAATGGCGTCGCCGGTGGTTTCTTCGGTGGTGTCCACCAGCAGCTTGAAGTTGCGTGCCAGGGGCAGGTTTTCTTCCTTGATCACTTTCATCGCATACAGCGTCACCACGATGCCGTTCTTGTCATCCTCGGTGCCGCGGCCGTACATGCGGTCGCCAATCAGCGTGACCTTGAACGGGTCGAGGCGGGTGCCATCGGCCAGTACCCAGTTTTCCGGGGTCACCGGCACCACGTCGGCGTGGGCGTGGATGCCCACAACTTCGTCGCCGGCACCTTCCAGGGAAATTTCGTAGACGCGGTTGTCGATATTGCGGAACTTCAGGTTGAACGCCTGGGCCAGGCTCTTGATCTTGTCGGCGATCTTGATGAATTCAGGGTTGTCGTGCTGGGCTACGCCTTCTACCTGGAAGGTCGGTATGGCCACCAGCTCGCGCAGGGTCTCGGTAGCCGCCGCGCCGTATTTCACCCGGGCGTAGAGGCCCAGCAGGCGATGAATTTCGTTTTGCTGTTCGGCGGACAGGCGTTTGTTATCGAGAAAAGCACTGATTGCCGGGCCCAAGTCGGCGGTTTTGCCCAGTTCACTTTTGGCCAGGCTGCCGAGGAAGGTGCGGAAGTCCTTGATCGAGGCGTCATTGAACGTCTTGAGGATGGTCGCGCTCTGTTGCGGGGTGATATTGGCGAACGCTGGTGCGGTAACGGCGGACAGGCTGGCGACCATCAGGGTGGCGGCGGCCAGGTGCTTGAGGGAGAAGTCCATTGCTGGGGGCATTCCTTTGCAGGTGGTGAGTAGGAGGTTTCCGATTTTTATGTCGGAAACATTTTCACACACTAGCATCACCCACAAGCTCCAGGGGAGCCCCTTGCGCGGTGATGTCCTATCTCAATAATAAAACGCCGCCTGCCATCAATCTGTCAGTCGAGGCTGTAGCGCACCGACAACGTGCCCTTCTTCTCCGACAGGCCGAGGATCGTGACCTGGCCGACTTGGGCGAGGGCCTGTACGTGAGTGCCGCCGCAGGCGTAGGGCGGCAGATCACCAAAACCTACTTCCCGGGAGCCGCTTTGCAGCGTCATTTGGCGCGGTAAATCTGCGGCGATCCATTGGTTGACCTGTTGTTGCAGGGCATCGGCCTCCATGTTCTGGGCGAATTCCCCACGGATAAAACTGATCTTGCCTTCGCCTGGCCAGTGGTGGGCCTTGATCGGCATCCAGCCCAGGGTCTCACCGGCGTTGCCAATCAGATGCCCTGCCGAATGCAGGCGTGTATGCAGGGCGCGGCGCTCGCCGTCGACCCGCGCTTGCTGGATCCCGAGTGCGACGGGCTGGTCCACGTAGTGCACGATGCGCTCGGCTTCCTGCACCACTCTCAACACGTTGCTGTCTCCCAGCCACCCCGTATCAAAAGGCTGGCCGCCACCCTGGGGGTGGAAAATGGTGGAGTGCAGCACCACCGCAAACTGCTGCTCAAACGGCGTGCACTCCAGCACATCAACATCGGCAACCAGGTGGTCATGGGTAAAAAACAGGCGCTGGGTCATCGTCTACATCCGCATCAGGGTTCTAAACAGCAGTATAAGTAGTGCGCCAATGGGTGATAATCCGCTGAAATCTCAATGGACTTGTGCGTCATGAGCATCAATCTTCCTTTGCCGCTGCTGGGCGAAATGGCGATTTTCGTCAAGGTGGTGGAAACCGGCAGCTTCTCCGAGGCGGCGCGCCAACTGGGGGCGTCGCCATCGGCGGTGAGTCGCAGCATCTCGCGCCTGGAACAGGCCCTGGCCACGCGGCTGCTGCAGCGCACCACACGCAAATTGCGCTTGAGCGAAGGTGGCGAAGAGGTCTTCAAGCGCTGCCAGGAAATGGTCAGCGCGGCGCGCTCGGTGATGGAAATCAGCGGCCAGTACACCCACGAAGCCGAAGGGCTGGTGCGGGTCAGTGTGCCCAAGGCGGTCGGGCGGTTTGTGGTGCATCCGCATATGCCGGAGTTCTTGCGGCGTTATCCCAAGGTCGATGTGCAGTTGATCCTCGAAGATCGGCAGGTGGATTTGATTGATGACAATGTCGACCTGAGCATCCGCATCACCGACAGCCCGCCACCGGGGTTGGTAGGGCGCCAGTTATTACCGATTGAACATTTATTGTGTGCCACGCCGCAGTATCTGGCCGCCCACGGTACGCCGCTGCATCCCCATGATTTGCTGGGGCACAGTTGCATCTACCTGGGCGAAACGCCGGGGGATGCGCGCTGGAAATTCCGCCAGGCGGGTAAGACAGTGACGGTAGGGGTACGCGGGCGGTATGCGGCCAATCACACGGGGGTGCGGCTGGATGCGGTGTTGCAGGATGTAGGGATTGGCAGCTTGCCGTACTTCACCGCGCGGCATGCCTTGGAGGAGGGGCGGTTGGTGCAGGTCCTGGCGCAATGGGATTTCATTGCCTCGTACCATGGGGATGCCTGGTTGCTGCATTCGCCCACACGCTACCTGCCGCCGAAATTGCGGGTGTTTATTGATTATCTGGTGGAGTGCATGGCTAAGGAGCCTACATTGCGTCGGCGGTAGGCGCGCGATCGAGAATGTGGAGCAGGTTAGTGTGGGAGCGGGCTTGCCCGCGATGGCTGAGTGTCAGTCGATACATTGGTTGACTGATACACCGCTATCGCGGGCAAGCCCGCTCCCACACAAGCCCGCTCCCACATTTGGATCTTTGGTGCTTTTGAGATCAGTGCTTGGGCTGGTCGTTGGACATGGCCAGCAATTGCTTTTCCTGGTTCCAGTCGAACGGTTCGTCGTTCTGTTCGGCTTCGAAACGACGTTCTTCCAGGGCCTGGTACAGGTCCAGTTCATCGTCGGGCATGAAGTGCAGGCAGTCACCGCCGAAGAACCACAACAGGTCGCGCGGTACCAGATGGGCAATCTGCGGGTAGCGCAGGATGACCTGGCTCATCATGTCCTGGCCCAGGTATTGGCTTTCGATCGGGTCGATGGGCAGCAGGGCCCGCAGTTCATCAAAGCGTTCCAGGAACAGCGCGTGACTTTCCTCGGGAACCTGTTCGGCTTCGCCGACGGCAACCAGGATGCTGCGCAGGTGGTCGAGCAAGACGAGATGATCGGCAACGACGTTGGACACGAGAGTAAGTCCTCAAAAGCAAAAACGGGCGCGAGAGTATATAGCTCTCGCGCCCGTTTTTATATGACGGTTGGTCTCAGCGGACTCTGCCGGGCGCCTGGGCCAGCTCCTCTTTGCTGAAGTCATCCACGTCGATCACCTTGCGCCGCGCCACTTCCGCGTCGCGCAGGGTTTGCGCTTCAGCCGGTTGCAGCACGCCTGCTTCCAGTGCGGCGTCGATGGCGTGTTCCCCGGCGCGCGGCTTGACCTGGCCACTTTTGAGGGCGCTGTGGAGTTTCTTTTGCAGCGGGTGGCTGGCACCCAGTAGGTCATAGGCGTGTTGCAACGCGCCGACCGGATCTTCCGCCGATTGCGGGCGATAGCAGCCAGCCAGCAGTTCTTCCAGGGTCGGGTCGCCCTTGGCTCGGCCAATCACTGCGGCGACTTCAGCGTCCAGTGCATCGGACGGGCCTTTATGGCGACGCCCGAATGGGAACACGATGACCCGCATCAGGCAGCCCAGCACTTTGTTGGGGAAGTTGCTAAGTAACTCATCCAGCGCGCGTTCCGATTGGCCAAGGCTTTCTTCCATGGCCCAGGCAAACAGCGGTTCCAGATGATCCGGGGAGTCGAGGTCGTGGTAGCGCTTGAGCGCCGCCGAGGCCAGGTACATATGGCTGAGTACATCCCCCAGCCGTGCCGACAGGCGTTCACGACGCTTCAGCTCACCACCCAGCAGCATCATGCTCAGGTCTGCCAGCAGGGCGAACGCGGCGGCCTGGCGGTTGAGGGCGCGGAAGTAACCCTGGCTCAAGCGGTTGCCCGGGGCTTTTTCGAAGTGGCCCAGGCCCAGGTTCAACACCAGGGTGCTGGCGGCGTTGCTCACCGCAAAACCGATATGTTGCAGCAACAGCCCATCGAACTCCTTGAGTGCCTGGTCGCGATCTTCACGACCGGCGAGGGCCATTTCCTTGAGGACGAATGGATGGCAGCGAATCGCCCCCTGGCCGAAGATCATCAGGTTGCGCGAAAGGATATTCGCCCCTTCCACGGTGATGAAGATCGGCGCCCCCTGCCAGCTGCGGCCCAGGTAGTTGTTGGGGCCCATGATGATGCCCTTGCCGCCGTGCACGTCCATGGCGTGGCTGATGCACTCGCGGCCGCGCTCGGTCAGGTGGTACTTGAGGATCGCCGAGAGCACCGAAGGTTTTTCCCCCAGGTCGACCGCATTGGCGGTGAGCATCCGCGCACTGTCCATCAACCAGGCATTCCCGCCGATACGGGCCAGGGCTTCCTGGATGCCCTCGAAGGCGGACAGCGGTACGTTGAACTGCTCGCGCACCTGGGCGTACTGGCCGGTCACCAGGCTGGTGAACTTGGCTGCACCGGTGCCCACCGCCGGCAGGGAGATCGAACGGCCGACCGACAGGCAGTTCATCAGCATCATCCAGCCCTTGCCGAGCATTTCCTGGCCACCGATCAGGAAGTCCAGGGGAATGAACACATCCTTGCCGGAGTTGGGGCCGTTCATGAATGCCGCGCCGAGGGGCAGATGACGGCGCCCGATTTCCACGCCGGGGGTGTCGGTGGGGATCAGCGCCAGGCTGATGCCCAGGTCTTCTTCCTCGCCCAGCAGATGGTCCGGGTCATAGGCCTTGAAGGCCAGGCCCAGCAGGGTCGCGACCGGGCCCAGGGTGATATAACGTTTTTCCCAGTTCAGGCGCAGGCCAAGGGTTTCCTTGCCTTGCCATTCGCCCTTGCAGATCACCCCGGTGTCGGGCATCGCGCCGGCATCGGAGCCGGCCAGCGGGCCGGTCAGGGCAAAGCACGGGATGTCATCGCCACGGGCCAGGCGCGGCAGGTAGTGGTTGCGTTGCTCGTCGGTACCGTAGTGCAACAGCAGCTCGGCCGGGCCCAGGGAGTTGGGGACCATGACGGTGGAGGCGAGGTCGCCGCTGCGGGTCGCCAGTTTCATTGCCACCTGGGAGTGGGCGTAGGCGGAAAAGCCCTTGCCACCGAACTCCTTGGGGATGATCAGGGCGAAGAAACCGTGTTGCTTGATATGGTCCCAGGCCGCTGCCGGCAGGTCCATGGCCTGGCCGATTTCCCAATCGGTGACCATCGCGCACAGCTCCTCGGTGGGGCCGTCGATAAAAGCCTGTTCCTCTTCGGTCAACTGTACCTTGGGGTAGGCCAGCAGCTTGTCCCAGTCGGGGCGGCCGCTGAACAGTTCGCCGTCCCACCACACGGTCCCGGCGTCGATGGCATCGCGCTCGGTCTCGGACATCGGCGGCAATACTTTCTGGAACCAGTTGAACAGCGGTGCGGTGAAATACTGGCGACGCAGGTCGGGCAGCAGCAGGGGGGCGGCGACTACCGCGAGCAGCACCCAGAACACCAATAGCAACCAGCCCGGGGCATGGCTGAAGGCGCCCATCGCCAACAGGTAGACGGCGACCACGCCCAGGGCGGGCAGGGGCGCGGTACGACGGTGTGCCAGGTAGGCAATGCCGAGCACCAGAACCAGTATCCACAACAACAGCATATTCAATCCTCCGTGAAACCAGGGGCAGAAGCACCCTCAGAGCTTAGCCGGCATCCGGAAAAACGGTGCCTGAGGGTGTTACGTGGTGTGGCGGGAAGTGCTCGACAGTCACAGGCAGCAGGCGCCGACATTTGGCCGAATCGTCGTTAACCCTCGGTCGGGCCTGTGGTTAGACTCCAGGCTCGCCTCGGAGAAAATCCCCATGAATGCGTACTTGAGTCCCAGCCGCTTCATCGATAGTGACCACCCCACGGTGGTGGAGTTCGCCGAAAAACATCGCGGTTCGAGCCGTGATCCCCGTGACCAGGCAGTCAGTCTGTATTACGCCGTGCGCGAAGCGGTGCGCTACAACCCTTACACCTTCAGCCGCGATCCGCAAACCCTGCGTGGTAGCTACGCCCTGGCTGCCGGGCAGAGCTATTGCGTGCCCAAGGCCACCCTGCTGGCGGCGTGCGCCCGGCATTGCGGCATAGCGTCGCGCATTGGCCTGGCCGATGTGCGCAACCATCTGTCGACCCCGCGCCTGATCGAGTTGCTCAAGAGTGATGTGTTCGCCATGCATGGCTACACGGAGTTGTATCTGGATGGGCGCTGGGTCAAGGCGACCCCGGCGTTCAACCAGCAATTGTGCGAATTGTTCGATGTGCCGCCCCTGGATTTCGACGGAATCAACGACAGCGTTTTCCACCCGTTCAACCGCCAGGGCCAGCGCTCCATGGAGTATGTGGTGGACCATGGGCAATTTGCCGAGGTGCCCGAGGAATTCTTCTTTGCCCACCTGGAAAAGTGTTACCCGCACCTGTTTGGCGAGCATTCGCCGCAATTGTTAGGTGATATGCAGAGCGATTTGAGTCGCGGCTGAACCGGCGTATGCTGCTCCGGCATTCATCCACTGGGAGGCGGTCATGCTGAAGATCTGGGGTCGTAAAAATTCGTCAAACGTCAGGAAAGCACTGTGGTGCGCCGAGGAACTCGGCCTGGACTATGAGGCAATTGATGCGGGCGGGGCCTTTGGTGTGGTCGATACACCGCAGTACCGGGCATTGAATCCCAATGGCCGGGTGCCGATGATCGAGGACGGCGAGTTTGTGTTGTGGGAATCCAACACCATCGTGCGTTACCTCTGCGCCAAACAGGCTTCGAGCTGGTACCCCGCCGATCTGCAGGCGCGGGCCAATGCCGAGAAGTGGATGGACTGGACCACCTCGACCTTTGCCGAACCGTTCAAGACGGTGTTCTGGGGCATTTTGCGCACGCCGGCCGAGCGGCAGGACTGGGACAGCATCCATGCCGGGCGCAATGCCTGTATCGAGGTGTTGAAAACCGTGGACCAGGCCCTGGCTGAGCAGCCCTACCTGTCCGGCAACGAGATCGGCATGGGTGATATTCCCCTGGGCAGCTTTATTTATGCCTGGTTCGAGATGCCGATCGAACGCCCGGCGATGCCCCATCTGGAGGCGTGGTACCGGCGTTTGCAGCAACGTCCGGCCTATCAAAAAGCGGTAATGACAGCGTTGACTTAATACTGACTATTAATACAGGTGACTGTACTTGTGCGGCGCAGGCAAGCACCATGCTTGCCGTGCGCTGCGGTTGTATTAGGTGTGGCGCGCCCTTATCTATTTCTTCTATTCCCTTCCTTGGTGCGTAATCCGATATGAGTTCCGCTCTGTCCATCCGGCAGCTAACCAAAACCTACGGCAACGGTTTCCAGGCCCTGAGTGGTATTGATCTGGATGTCGCCGAAGGTGATTTCTTCGCATTGCTCGGCCCCAACGGTGCCGGCAAATCCACCACCATCGGTATTCTGTCGACCCTGGTCAACAAGACCAGTGGCACGGTGAATATCTTTGGCCATGACCTGGATAAATCCCCGGCCGCGCTCAAGCGCTGCATTGGTGTGGTGCCCCAGGAATTCAATTTCAACCAGTTTGAAAAGACCTTCGATATCGTCGTGACCCAGGCCGGTTACTACGGCATCCCGCCGAAAATCGCCAAGGAGCGCGCCGAGCAGTACCTGACCCAGCTGGGGTTGTGGGACAAGCGCGACGTGCCATCACGTTCCTTGTCCGGCGGCATGAAGCGGCGCTTGATGATCGCCCGCGCCCTGGTGCATGAGCCGCGCCTGCTGATCCTCGACGAACCGACGGCCGGCGTGGACATTGAATTGCGTCGCTCAATGTGGACCTTCCTCACCGAGCTGAACCAGAAAGGCATCACCATCATCCTCACCACCCATTACCTGGAAGAGGCTGAACAGCTGTGCCGCAACATTGGCATCATCGACCACGGCACCATTGTCGAGAACACCAGCATGCGTAACTTGCTGGGCCAGTTGCATGTGGAGACGTTCCTGCTTGACCTGAAAAACAACCTGTCCGCGCCCCCTGCGCTGATCGGCTACCCCAACCGCCTGGTGGACAGCCATACCCTGGAAGTGCAGGTCGATAAAACCGTGGGCATCACCGCGCTGTTCAGCCAACTGGCCTTGCAGAACATTGAAGTGCAGAGCCTGCGCAACAAAACCAATCGCCTGGAGGAGTTGTTCGTGTCCCTGGTGGAGAAGAATCTGGCGAAGGTGGCGGTATGAATTCCGAGTTCCAACCCAATTTGGTAGCGCTCAACACCATCGTCTACCGCGAAGTGAAGCGCTTTATGCGCATCTGGCCGCAGACTCTGCTACCGCCAGCGATCACCATGGTTCTGTACTTCGTGATCTTCGGGAACCTGATCGGCCGGCAGATTGGCGATATGGGTGGCTTCACCTATATGGAATACATCGTGCCGGGGCTGATCATGATGTCGGTGATCACCAACTCCTACGGCAACGTGGTGTCGAGTTTCTTTGGCAGCAAGTTCCAGCGTTCCATTGAGGAATTGATGGTTTCGCCGGTGTCGCCACACACCATCCTGATCGGCTACACCCTGGGCGGCGTGCTGCGTGGCTTGATGGTCGGGGCGATTGTGACGGTGCTGTCGATGTTCTTCACCGACCTGCAGGTGCATCACCTGGGGGTGACCATCCTGGTGGTGGTGCTCACGGCGACAATCTTCTCGCTGCTGGGCTTTATCAACGCCGTGTTTGCGCGCAACTTCGATGACATCTCGATCATCCCGACCTTTGTGCTGACCCCGCTGACCTACCTGGGCGGTGTGTTCTACTCGATTACCCTGCTGCCGCCGTTCTGGCAGACCGTGTCGCTGGCCAACCCGGTGCTGCATATGGTCAATGCCTTCCGCTACGGGATCCTGGGCGTGTCGGATATCAAGATCAGCGTGGCGATCACCTTTATGATCGTGGCGACGGTGGTGTTGTATCTGGGCTGTGCACGGCTGCTGGTGAGCGGGCGTGGGATGCGTACCTAAGCCAGGTCTAAAGATGTGTGGGCATATGTGGGAGCGGGCTTGCCCGCGATAGCGGCGGGTCAGTTAAAGAGGTATTGACTGACACCTTGCAATCGCGGGCAAGCCCGCTCCCACATAAGCCCGCATACACACAGTCGGGTCAGGTGTGCAGGGCAATCTCAATCAGCTCATGCAACTCCTCAACCCGCATCGGCGCCGCGTCAAACAGAATTCGAAACACCGTCGGCGCCGCCAGCAGATTGATCAGTCGATCCACGCTGGGCAATGCCTGGCCGCTGCCTTGGTAACGGTCCAGGATCACTTGCAGTTGCCCACCCAGAATCGTCACGCAGTACCCCGGCGTCTGGCTGCACTGCACATCGCGCATCATCGTGCGCCCCGGTTCCGAACTCATCTCGTCCAGGTACTGCTCGGCCCAGGCTCGCAGGTCGCCGCGCAGGCTGCCGGTGTTGGCGGGCTCGCTGTCGGGGCGCATGCGGGCCAGGGCGACGTCGGCGAGCAGGGCTGCGAGGTCGCCCCAGCGCCGGTAGATGGTCGACGGCGTGACCCCGGCGCGTGCGGCAATTTGCGGTACTGTCACGCTGGCGCGCTCTTGCTCTTGCAGTAGCTGGCGCACCGCCGAATGAACCGATTCTTGTACCCGGGCACTACGGCCCCCCGGGCGGAGGCCTTCTTTTATCGCCATGCCAAAACCTTAACACAAAGAATTTGCTTTAAGCGCGACCCAGTAGCACACTCCACAAAAGCAAAATATTAGCTTTAGCGGAGCGTGCCCATGTCCAGTGTCACTTCTCATCGTTCCAGCCTGGTGTTTCTAGCGAGCACCATGCTGACGTTTCTCGCCGCCTCCAGCGCGCCGACGCCGTTGTATCACCTTTACCAGGAGGGCCTGCACTTTTCTGCTGGCACCTTGACGCTGATCTTCGGCGTCTATGCCTTGAGCCTGCTGGCTGCGTTGTTGACCGTCGGTTCGCTGTCGGATTACCTGGGGCGCAAGCCAGTGATCTTCGCCGCGCTGGTGCTGAATATGCTGGCGATGCTGCTGTTTATCTACGCCGACAGTGTTGCCTGGCTGATCGCCGCCCGCACTTTGCAGGGGGTTGCCACAGGCATGGCCACCGCCGTGCTCGGCGCTGCGTTGCTCGACACCGACCGTCGGCAGGGCCCGCTGGTCAACAGTGTCGCGCCATTGCTGGGCATGGCCTGTGGCGCCATGGGCAGCAGTGTGCTGGTGGAGTTCGCGCCGCTGCCGACCCAGTTGATCTATTGGGCCTTGCTCGCGCTGATGCTGTTGCAGAGCCTGTATGTCTGGCGCTTGCCGGAAAGCGTCAGCCCCATCCCTGGCGCGCTCGCCTCGCTATGGCCGACCCTGCATGTGCCGGCCCAGGCGCGCCGGGCCTTGTGGCTGTCGCTGCCGGTGGATATCGCGGTGTGGGCCATGAGCGGTTTCTACTTGTCGCTGGCGCCGTCGCTGGTAAGGGCGGCGACCGGATCCACCTCCAACCTGATCGGTGGCGGCCTGGTCGCGGTGTTGACCTTGAGCGGTGCGGTGATGATTTTCAGCCTGCGCAATCGCCCGGCGGACAAGGTGCTGCGCCTGGGAGCCGGCCTGTTGGCCGTGGGCGTCACACTGATCCTCGGTGCGGTTCACAGCGCCAACCTGAGCTTGTTTTTCTTCGCCACGCTGGTGGCTGGCAGCGGATTTGGCGCAGGTTTTCTCGGCGCGTTGCGCAGTGTAGTCCCCCTGGCTTTGCCCCATGAGCGGGCCGGGTTGATGTCAGCGTTCTACGTCCTCAGTTACCTGGCGTTCTGCCTGCCGACCCTGTTGGCGGGCAACCTGACCCGCAGTTTTGGCCTGATCGCTACCACTTATGGCTACGGCGGGGTGTTGATCGTATTGGCCCTCGGCGCCTTGATTGGCTTGATGAGGCAAGCGCCGGCCAGGTCTTCATATAGGTAAAACAGATAACAGTTAGAGATATTACCCGTTATATAGATATTCCTTAGGCTTCTATCATGGGCTCAACCTCATACGAGGAAGAGGATTGAGCCATGACCTGCCCCAATAGCATCACCCCCAGTTACAAACCTTTCAGCCATTTGGCCGCCCCCAGGGAAGTGATTCGCCAGTTCACCCCCAACTGGTTCGCCGCCACCATGGGCACCGGCGTGCTGGCGTTGGCCCTGGCGCAATTGCCGGTGCAACTGCCGGGTGTCTATGCCATCGCCGAAGGGCTGTGGCTGCTGACGATCGTTCTGTTTGTGTTGTTCAGCGGTTTATACGCGGCGCGCTGGGTGATGTTTTTTCACGAGGCGCGGCGAATCTTCGGACACTCCACGGTCTCGATGTTCTTCGGCACCATCCCCATGGGCCTGGCGACCATTATCAATGGCCTGCTGCTGTTTGGCCTGCCGCGCTGGGGCGAGGGCGTGGTGCAACTGGCCGAGGCCCTGTGGTGGCTGGACGTCGCCATGGCCCTGGCGTGCGGGGTGTTGATCCCGTTCATGATGTTTACCCGCCAGGAACACAGCATCGACCAGATGACAGCGGTCTGGCTGTTGCCGGTGGTGGCTGCCGAAGTCGCCGCCGCCAGTGGTGGCCTGTTGGCGCCGCATCTGGTCGACGCCCATTCGCAACTGGTGATGCTGGTGACCAGCTACGTGCTCTGGGCGTTTTCTTTGCCGGTTGCGTTCAGCATTCTGACGATCCTGATGCTGCGCATGGCCCTGCATAAACTGCCCCACGCCAACATGGCCGCGTCGAGCTGGCTGGCCCTGGGCCCGATCGGCACCGGCGCCCTGGGCATGTTGCTGCTGGGCCAGGACGCGCCGGCGATCTTCGCCGCCAATGGCTTTGCCGGCATCGGCGAGATTGCCGCCGGCCTGGGGCTGGTTGCCGGCATCACCCTGTGGGGCCTGGGCCTGTGGTGGATGTTGATCGCGGTGCTGATCACCCTGCGTTACCTGCGTGCCGGGATTCCATTCAACCTGGGCTGGTGGGGGTTTACCTTCCCGCTGGGGGTGTATGCCCTGACCACGTTGAAACTGGGCAGTACTTTGCACCTGGCATTTTTCAGCGTGACCGGCAGCGTGCTGGTCGCCGCGCTGGCCCTGATGTGGCTGGTGGTCAGCAAGCGCACGGTGCAGGGTGCCTATAAAGGTGAGCTGTTTGTTTCACCGTGCATTGCAGGATTGGGGAATAAGTAAGCAGGATTAGGTAAAGTCGTGGCCTGAAAAATCAATAAAGCCTTCAGGCCACGCAGGAACACTGACGATGAGTCACCCCTCGCAATTTACTTTGCTGCGCAAACGGCGTTTTCTGCCGTTCTTCATTACCCAGTCCCTGGGGGCGTTCAACGACAATATTTTCAAGCAGTCGTTGATCCTCGCCATTCTCTACAAGCTGACCATCGAAGGTGACCGCTCGATCTGGGTCAACCTGTGCGCCTTGCTGTTTATCCTGCCGTTCTTCCTGTTCTCGGCCCTGGCCGGGCAGTTTGGCGAGAAATTCAACAAGGATGCGTTGATCCGCGCAATCAAGCTCGGCGAGATCGTGATCATGGCCGTGGGGGCCGTCGGCTTTATGACCAACCACCTGGAACTGATGCTGCTGGCGCTGTTTGCCATGGGCACCCACTCGGCGCTGTTTGGCCCGGTGAAGTACTCGATCATGCCGCAAGCCTTGCGCGAAGAGGAGTTGGTGGGCGGCAATGGCCTGGTGGAAATGGGCACATTCCTGGCGATCCTCGCCGGGACCATCGGGGCCGGGGTCATGATGTCCTCTGCGCAGTACGCGCCGGTGGTGTCGACTGCGATTGTCGCGATTGCCGTGCTGGGTTACCTGGCCAGCCGGGGTATCCCGCGCGCCGCGGCGTCCAGCCCCGAGATGCGCCTGGACTGGAACATCTTCAGCCAGTCCTGGGCCACCTTGCGCCTGGGCCTGGGGCAGACGCCCGCCGTGTCGCGCTCGATTGTCGGCAACTCGTGGTTCTGGTTTGTCGGGGCGATCTACCTCACGCAAATCCCGGCCTACGCCAAAGAGTGGCTGTATGGCGATGAGACCGTGGTGACCCTGATTCTCACGGTGTTCTCGGTCGGTATCGCGTTGGGCTCGATGCTCTGCGAAAAACTCTCCGGGCGTAAGGTGGAAATCGGTCTGGTGCCCTTTGGTTCATTCGGCCTGACGGTGTTTGGCCTGTTGCTCTGGTGGCATTCCGGCGGCTTCCCGCAAAACGTCCAGGCCAACGACTGGCTGGCGGTGTTGGGGTACGGCCAGGCCTGGTGGGTGCTGGCTGACATCCTCGGCCTGGGGGTGTTTGGCGGGTTCTATATCGTGCCGCTGTATGCCTTGATCCAGTCGCGTACCGCTGAAAACGAGCGGGCGCGGGTGATTGCCGCCAACAATATTCTCAATGCGCTGTTCATGGTGGTCTCGGCGATTGTCACCATCGTGCTGTTGAGTGTGGCCAAGCTGTCGATCCCCGAGCTGTTCCTGGTGGTGTCGCTGCTTAATATCGCGGTCAACACCTACATCTTCAGGATTGTTCCCGAGTTCACCATGCGCTTCATGATCTGGCTGCTCGGCCACTCCATGTACCGCGTGCAGCATCGCGACCTGCAACATATACCGGACGAAGGCGCGGCGTTGCTGGTGTGCAACCATGTGTCGTTTGTCGATGCATTGCTGATTGGCGGCGCGGTGCGTCGGCCGATTCGCTTTGTGATGTATTACAAGATCTACCGCTTACCGGTGCTCAACTTTATCTTCCGCACCGCTGGCACCATTCCGATTGCCGGACGCCATGAAGACCTGCAGATCTACGAAAAGGCCTTCCAGCGCATCAGCCAGTACCTGAAGGATGGCGAGTTGGTGTGCATCTTCCCCGAAGGCAAGTTGACTGCCGACGGTGAGATGAACGAGTTCAAGAGTGGCGTGACACGGATTCTCGAGGAAACCCCGGTACCCGTGATTCCCATGGCGTTGCAGGGGTTGTGGGGGAGCTTTTTCAGCCGTGACCCGAACAAGGGGATCTTTCACCGGATCTGGTCGCGGGTGACGTTGGTGGCGGGGCCGCCGTTGGCGGTGGAGCAGGCGACGCCACAGGCCTTGCAGGAACAGGTTGGGGCGTTGCGGGGGAGTGTCAGGTAGGTTTTCGGATTTAAGGGCCTCATCGCAGGCAAGTCGACGATTCGACTTGCCTGCGATAGCGTTAGTGGCTTACGCGCTAATCTTGAGCCCGATCAACCCGGCAATGATCAACGCCACACTGGCCAGTCGGAACAGCGCCATGGACTCCCCAAACAGGATAATCCCGGCAATCACCGTGCCCACTGCACCGACGCCGGTCCAGATGGCATAGGCGGTACCCAGCGGCAGCTCCTTCATGGCCAGCCCCAGCAGGCCGAGGCTGACGGCCATGGCGGCAATCGTCAGGGCGGTGGGCATTGGCTTGCTGAAACCGTCGGTGTATTTCAGGCCGACGGCCCAGCCAACTTCAAACAACCCGGCGAAAAACAGAATGACCCAGGACATAAAGACCTTCCTTTTAGAAGTGGGGTCGTCCCCTGGTAAGTGCTCAAACGAGTCGCGGGGTCGTCCCCGCGAAGGTTCGTAGAGTGCCGAAAAGCCCGCAGCCGATCAAGTTTCGGCGAGGGCCTTGCGATCTTCCTTCTCGCTCATCCGGCGGAAATACGTCGACAACAACGCCCCGGAAATATTGTGCCAGACACTGAACAACGCGCTGGGCACCGCCGCCAGTGGCGAGAAGTGCGCACTGGCCAATGCGGCGCCCAGCCCGGAGTTCTGCATGCCGACTTCCAGCGCCAATGACTTGCGTTGGGCCAGTGGCAGCCCGAATACGCGGGCGGTGAGGTAACCCAGCAGGTAGCCAAAGCTGTTGTGCAGCATCACCACCGCCATGATCAGCAGGCCCGACTCGGCAATCTTCGCCTGGCTTGCAGCCACCACGGCAGCGACGATGGTCACGATGCTGACCACTGAGACCAGCGGCAGCACCTCGACGGCATGACGTACGCGCTCACCCAGCAGACGCTGCGCCAAGACACCCAGCACGATAGGCAGCAACACCATTTGCAGGATCGACCAGAGCAGGTCCATGAACGACACCGGCAACCAGGCCGAGGCCAGTAGCCAGATCAAGGCCGGCGTCAGCAGCGGGGCGAGGAGGGTGGTGATGGAAGAGATGGCCACTGACAGCGCCAGGTCGCCACGGCCCAGCCACGTCATGACGTTGGAAGAGGTGCCACTAGGGCAGCAACCGACCAGAATCACGCCAACGGCGATTTCCGCTGGCAGGTTGAAGGTCTGGCACAGCAGCCAGGCCACGCTGGGCATGATCACAAATTGCGCGATCACGCCCAGGGCCACGCGCCACGGATGGCGCGCGACTTCGGCGAAATCTTCCAGTTTGAGGGTCAGGCCCATGCCGAACATCACCAGGCCCAGCAGCGGCACGATGGCGCTTTTCAGGTCGATAAACCAGTGGGGCTGAAGGAAGGCGAGCACAGCAAAAATCAGCACCCAGTAGGCGAAGGTAGTGCCGGCGAAACGGCTCAAGGCGGCGAGTGCGCGCATGGCGATGTCCTTATTATTAGAGTACTGGGAGTGGTAACCCCATCAACTGTGGGAGCTGGCTTGCCTGCGATAGCGGTGTGTCAGTCAGTGACTCTGTAACTGATACGCCGCCATCGCAGGCCAAGCTCCTACATTGAGCGTGCGCGTTTAGATGCCTTGCGGGGTCTCTTCACCACCCAATGCTTCCACCAGCGCCGGCAGGAAGTCGCCGAAGGTCAGCATCATCAGGGTAAAGCTGGCATCCAGTTGGCCCAGGGCTTCGTCACCGCCGTCCTGTTCGGCCTGGTCTTGCAGCAGGTCTTCAAACTTCAGGCGCTTGACGGTCATTTTGTCGTCGAGCATGAACGACAGCTTGTCCTGCCAGGCCAGGGACAGTTGGGTCACGACTTTGCCGGTGGTCAGGTGCAGCTGGATTTCTTCGCCGGTCAGGTCCTGGCGCTTGCAGCGCACGATGCCGCCGTCTTCGTGGGTGTCGCGCAGTTCGCATTCGTCGAGCACGAAGAAGTCATCGGCTGGCTTCTGGGTGGTGACCCAGTCGGTCATCACCGCAGTCGGCGCGGTTTTCACGGTCAGTGGGCGTACCGGCAGGGTGCCGATCACTTCACGCAGGGTCGACAGCAGGTCTTCGGCGCGCTTGGGGCTGGCCGAGTTCACCAGGATCAGGCCCTGTTTCGGCGCGATGGCAGCGAAGGTCGACGAGCGACGGATAAACGCACGAGGCAGGAAGGCCTGGATGATTTCATCCTTGATCTGGTCGCGCTCCTTTTTGTAGACCTTGCGCATTTGCTCGGCTTCGATCTCTTCGACCTTTTCCTTCACCGCATCACGCACCACGCTACCCGGCAGGATACGTTCTTCCTTGCGCGCAGCGATCAGCATGAAGTCACCGCTGACGTGCACCAGGGGCGCGTCTTCGCCTTTGCCAAAAGGCGCGACGAAACCGTAAGTGGTCAACTCCTGGCTTGCACAAGGGCGCGCCAGTTTGGTGGCCATTGCAGTTTCCAACGCCTCGGCATCAACAGGCAGATCTTGGGTCAGGCGATAGATAAGCAGGTTCTTGAACCACATGGGGTGAGTCTCTCCTTTATACAAAGTGGGGCATTATTCTCTTGATAAGGCCTGAGGCCAACCCTGCCTAAGCCATTGGAAGGGCTGAAAAAAAAGATTTAAGAAAGTGCTTGCCAGACCAGGGGACGCTCCGTAGAATGCGCGCCACACCGAAACGAAGGGTGATTAGCTCAGCTGGGAGAGCATCTGCCTTACAAGCAGAGGGTCGGCGGTTCGATCCCGTCATCACCCACCATTCGCTTCATGTGTTACGCGCAGCGGTAGTTCAGTCGGTTAGAATACCGGCCTGTCACGCCGGGGGTCGCGGGTTCGAGTCCCGTCCGCTGCGCCATATTCGGTAACCTGGAACACTGAACGCCAGGTCACCACGGAAAGCCCGCTCATCGAGCGGGCTTTTTGCTGTCTGGGGTTTGCCTTTCTGTGGGGACGGGCTTGCTCGCGAAGCACCTGAGAGCGCCGCGTCGTCCTTTTGTGGGGCTGGGGCGGGGTAACCAATAGGCTCGCGTTTACCCGCTCCACGCGCCGGTTTTCCGGGGCGTAGGCTGCCGGCGAAAAGATATTTTAAATAAATTGCATTTAAATCAACACATTGCGGATTTTTCGTATATGATGCGCCCCGCACCGAACGTAAAGGGTGATTAGCTCAGCTGGGAGAGCATCTGCCTTACAAGCAGAGGGTCGGCGGTTCGATCCCGTCATCACCCACCATTACGTCCAACGCTACGCGCAGCGGTAGTTCAGTCGGTTAGAATACCGGCCTGTCACGCCGGGGGTCGCGGGTTCGAGTCCCGTCCGCTGCGCCATATTCGGTTACCTGGAACGCTGAACGCCAGGTCACCACGCAAAGCCCGCTCATTGAGCGGGCTTTTTTGTGCCTGGGATTTGCTGTCCTACAACCCCACCAGCCGGTAGCCCACCTGCAATTCGGTAATAAAGTACTGCGGCGGCGCCGGATCCACCTCCAGCTTTTGCCGTAGATGCGCAATATGACAGATTGGCCGGCGCGCTGCCGACGATTTCTTCCAGCGAGTGCCATTGGCGGTTCAGGCGCAAGGCGGTCCCGGCGACACCGAGCAGGGTGTTGCGCATTTTTTCGCCTTCCATCTGCACCAGGTTGCTTTGCGCCACTTCGACGAAATGCACACGCTCCAGGGCAATCGCCAGTTGGCTCATGCAGGCTTCCACCAGGCGGTGTTCCTGTGGGTCGTTCAGGCGATCGCGCTGGGCCAGTTCCAGCACGCCGCGTTCGATAACAACAGCGCCGAACCGAAGCGGGCCCAGCCCATTGTTTCCTGTGGGTCGATGCCCAGCAGGCGATAGGTATAACGTTCCGGCAAGGCATGGTGGGTTCCGGTGAAGCCCCGGGTCAGCCATTTGCCCATCAGTACGGCGAGCCCCGTCATTTAAACGCTGGGGTGCTGCTGAGGTTGACGACCCGCTTATTTGGTTTTCTTTTTCTTCTCGCTGCGGGTAGCGAGGTGTTCGAAGCAAAACGCGGCAGTGCCGAAGAGCGCAATCATCGACAGGACGACCATGCCTAAAGTTGAACTTTCCACGATAACTTCCTACGGGTGTTGGGGTAGGAGGTGACGGTAGAGGGTTTGGACTTAGTTACTCAATAGCGGCGACGTAAACGTTATGGCGAACAGGCAAACTATATGAACTCTTTACAGGGGGGCGGATAAAAACCCTAAAACCTGAGAATCAATTGTGGCGAGCGGGCTTATTGTGGCGAGCGGGCTTGCCCGCGTTGGGTCGCGCAGCGGCCCCAGTAGGGCCGCCACCGAGTGTTCCAGATAGACCCGGTGGGATGGTTTTGGGGCTGCTACGCAGCCCAACGCGGGCAAGCCCGCTCGCCACAGCAATCGCGGTTTTGCTCTTGCTCAGCCATGACCTGACGGAATACCCCCATACCCATTGGTCGATTGCACCGCGGCCGGCACCCACGCTTATCTATAGCCACGCGAAGACTTCAAGGCGGCACAGTGCCCGCTTCTAACAATGGCCTGCAAAGGCAATAAAAATAGTCTGTCTGGGGAAGCGCACGAGATGAAATACCCATTGCGTCCTTTGGTCTTCTGGCCAACCTTTCTGATCTTGCTGGCGGCGGTGATCGCCAGCTACGTTGACCTCACCGCATTCCTCGCCGTGAGCAAACAGCTCAATACGGTGATCCTGCAAAACTTTTCCTGGCTATTCAGTGCCGGTTCTTTCGCCATGCTGGTGCTCACGGCCATTGTGTATTTTTCGCCCCTGGGCCAGGTGCGTATCGGCGGGGAGGGCGCCACGCCGCTGTTGAGCAAATGGCGCTGGTTCATGGTCGCGCTGTGCACCACCCTGGCGGTGGGCGTGCTGTTCTGGACCACGGCCGAACCGCTCTACCATCTGTACTCGCCACCCTCCAGCCTGCCGATCGAGGCGGGCAGCGCGGCGGCCAAGAGCTTTGCCTTGTCGACAATGTTCCTGCACTGGACCCTCACGCCCTACGCGATTTACCTGGTGCCCTCCCTGGTGTTTGCCCTGGTGTTCTACAACCTGCGCAGCCACTTCTCGATTGGCGCCATGTTGCAACCCTTGCTCGGCGCCGAGCGGGTCAAACGCTATGCCGGGTTGATCGACACCCTGGCGATGTTCGCCCTGGTCGCAGGCATGGCGTCGTCCCTGGGCACCGGGGCGCTGACCCTGTCCGGTGGCCTGAGCCAGTACATCGGCGGTGAGACCACGCCGTTGCGCCTGGGCCTGATCATCGCGGTGATCGTGTTCACCTTTGTCGCCTCGGCCGCCAGCGGCCTGCAGCGCGGCATCGTCATGCTGTCGTCGTTCAACACCTGGATCATGCTGGCCCTGGGCGCGTTCGTGTTGGTGTGTGGGCCAACCCTGTACATCTTCAGCCTGGGCGTCGAGTCCCTGGGGGTGTACCTCGACACCTTCTTCAGCCGCAGCCTGTCCACCGGTGCCGCCAGTGGCGACAGCTGGCCGCAGAGCTGGACGGTGTTCTACTGGTCGGTGTGGTTCGCCTGGGCCCCGGTCAGTGCGCTGTTCCTCGGCAAGATCGGCCGGGGCTACAGGGTGCGCGAATTTATCCAGATCAATATGTTGTACCCGGCGCTGTTTACCGCGCTGTGGATCTGCATTTTCTCCGGTAGCAGCCTGTACTTCGATGCCCTCGGCGATGGCAGTTTGAACCGCGTGCTCAACGAGCAAGGCGTGGAGCATGTGCTGTACCAGATGTTCCAGCAGTTGCCGGCCAGCGGCCTGATGATCGCGTTTTTGTTGTTTGTTGCCTTTATCTCCTTTGTCACCGCCGCCGACTCCAGCACCGACGTGATCGCCAACCTGTGCAGCAAAGGCGTCACCGCCGATTCGGACCTGGACGGCAACCCGCTGCTGAAGATTGTCTGGGGCGTGATCATCGGCACGGTGTCGTGGGTCATGGTGGCCTTTGTCGGCATCGACGGGGTGAAGATGCTCTCCAACCTCGGCGGCCTGCCGGGAATGATCCTGGTGCTGCTGGCCAGCACGTCGTTGCTCTACTGGTTGAAGAACCCCGCGCTGCTGGACGTAAAGGCCCCTGCGGTCCACGTCGAACCTGGCCTGCGTGGTGCCAGCCCCGTGGCGGATTTTGCCCGCTGACTTGCCTCTTTGTTGCTGGAGTTACCGATGGAAATCGTCACCGAATTTGCCTACAAGGTCCTTGAAATCGAGCACTGCCTGATCCCCCTGAGCGACGGCACGCAACTGGCAGCGCGTATCTGGCTGCCTGACACCGCCAGTGTGCAGGCCTTCCCGGCGATCCTCGAATACCTGCCCTATCGCAAGCGTGATGGTACGGCGCTACGCGATGCGCTGACCCATCCGTGGATGGCGGGGCAGGGCTATGTCTGCGTGCGGGTCGATATGCGCGGTAATGGCGAGTCCCAGGGCCTGATGGCCGATGAGTACCTGTTGCAGGAGCAGGATGACGCCCTCGAAGTGATCGACTGGCTGTGCCAGCAGCCCTGGTGCGACGGCAACCTGGGAATGATGGGCATCTCCTGGGGCGGCTTCAACAGCCTGCAAGTCGCCGCGCGCCAGCCCGAAGCATTGAAGGCGATCATCACCCTGTGCTTCACCGATGACCGCTATGCCGATGACATCCATTACAAGGGCGGCAACCTGCTGCTGGAGAACTTCGGCTGGGCCGCGACCATGCTCAACTTCAGCGCGGCGGCGCCCGACCCGCTACTGGTCGGCGATGCCTGGAAAAGCCTGTGGCAACAACGCCTCGACGCCATGCCGCTGCTGGCCGAGACCTGGCTGCAGCACCAGACCCGCGATGCCTATTGGCGTCACGGTTCGGTCTGCGAGGACTACTCGGCGATCAAGGCGGCGGTGTATGCCGTGGGCGGTTGGGGCGATGCCTACAAGAATGCGGTGCCGCGCCTGATGCAACATCTGCCGGGACCGAAGAAAGCCATGATCGGCCCGTGGATTCACAAGTACCCGCACTTCGCCGTGCCCAACCCGGCCATTGGCTTCCTGCAGGAGGCCAGGCGCTGGTGGGACCACTGGCTTAAAGGTATCGACAATCGGGTGATGGACGACGCTGCCTGCACCTTTTACCTACAGGATGTGCTGGCACCCAAGGGCAGTTATGCCGAGCGCCCAGGGATCTGGGTGCAGACCTCGGGCTGGCCCGATCCCCAGGTGCAATGGACCGACTACAGCCTCAACGACCATGGCCTCAGCCCCGGCCAGCAGGCACTGGGCGGCCCGCGCAGTATCTGTTCGCCACTGACCACCGGTCTGCACCAGGGCGAGTACTGCGCCATCTGGTTCGGCCCCGATGGCCCCACCGATCAGCGTCGCGACGATGCGCAGTCGCTGTGTTTCGACTCGCCGCCGTTGGCTGAACCCCTGGCGCTGCTGGGGGATGTGCGCTTGCACCTGCGCCTGGCCAGCGATACCCCCTGCGGGCAACTGGTGGCACGTCTGAATGCGGTGGCGCCCGACGGCCAAGTCACGCAGATCACCTACGGCGTGCTTAACCTTGTCCTACGTGAAGATTTCTCCCGTCTGACGCCGCCTGTGCCGGGCGAGCCCATGGACGTGCAATTGAACCTGGATCACGTCGGCGTGCGCGTGCCGGCCGGCCACCGCCTGCGCCTGGCCCTGAGTACCGCGAGCTTCCCGTTGCTGTGGCCCAGTCGCGAGTTGACCACCCTGACTGTGCTGCCCGCCGTGCAGCGTGTGCAATTGCCGATCTTCAGCGGCGCGGCCGTGCCGTGCCCGTTCGAGGCCCCGCAAGCGGCTAGCCCGGTTGCGCTGGAGGTGCTGCGGGCGGCAGCGCCTAAACGCACCTTGAGCGAGGATGTGGGCAGTGGCGAAGTCTGCGTCACCATCGAGGACGACCTGGGCGCCGTGCGTTTCACCGAGCATGGCCTGGCGGTGGACCAGCGCTGTACCGAGCAATATCGCACCTTGCCCTGGGACCCGTTGTCGACCCAGGCCGATATCCACTGGCAGTACCGCGTCGAGCGAGCGCCGTGGTCGGTGGCGGTCGACAGCCGCCTGCAGGTGCGCGCCGACGCCCAGTGGTTCTACATTGAGGCGCAGCAGCAGGCCCTGGAAAACGGGGTGCAGGTGCATCACCGCACCTGGAGCAAACGGGTCGCGCGGGTCGCGTTGTGAGCGGGCAAATGGCAGGATGCCTGCTCATCTGATCAGCCACGGATCCCTGCATGTCGCGCCGAAATGTCGACCTTCCACCGCTCAATTGTTTGCAGACGTTTGAAGCGGCCGCCCGTCATCTGAGCTTTACCCAGGCGGCCCACGAACTGAACCTGACCCAAAGCGCGGTGAGCCGGCAGATCAAGCGCCTCGAAGAGGACCTGGCACGGCCGCTGTTTTATCGGTTGGCGTTGGGGCTGAGCCTGACCCCGGCCGGGGTGCGTTACTTTCGCACCATCCAGCGCCTGCTGCGCGAGCTCGACCGTGAGTCGGCGGAGCTGCGCCGACGCGGTGCCGATCGCCAACTGACCCTGGCCAGCACGCCGACCATCAGCTCGATCTGGCTCGCCGCGCTGCTGCCGGCGTTCCAGCATGCGTACCCGGACCTGGATATCCGCATCCTGTGCAGTGAAAGCCCGAGCCACCTGGATGTCAGCGAATATGACCTGGGCCTGTTCTACCACCTCGACGAACTGCCGGCGCCCCTTGGCCTGGAACTGACCCCGGTGTTTGCCAGCGAGCAGGTCATCGCCGTGTGCAGCCCCGCCTACATCGAGCGTTATGGCGCGATACGCGACGCCCAACACCTGTTGCACAGCCATACCTTGTTGATCGTCGAGGACCACTATCACGATTGGTTGACCTGGACCGACTGGTTCGCCGATATCGGCGCGCAATACCACACGCCCCGGCACGCTTTGCGCACCAACAGCTATCAGTTGCTGATGCAGTCGGCGGTGATGGGGCATGGCGTGGCCCTGGGCTGGAAGCGCTTGCTCGAAGGCGAGCTGGCTGCCGGGCGCCTGCAACTGGCCTTGGCGCACCACATGCACAGCCGTGGCCGCCTGCAACTGATGCAACCACAGCATCGCAACCCGCCTTCGGCAGCGCGTAGTTTTCAGCAATGGTTGCTGACGGCGTCCGATACAACGCCGCAGGGGCTGTTCGGTGGGAGCGGGCTTGCCCGCGATGATCGTTAACGATGACGCGGTGAGGCGTTCTTGCTGACGTCAGCGCGGGCGTTGTTCACGGGGCGTTGCGGCTATGCCGATAATCACTCACCGCTTCATACACCGCCTTGCGCAGCCGATTGATCCCCCCAATCGGCCGGTGCTCTTCCACACCAAACCATGGGTTGAACGACTGGTTGTCGCAGGCCAGGTTCAAGGCTGGGGTATCAAAGTCCTGCGCCGGAATGCGGATTTTTGCCACGCTCTCGTAGGGCGCGTCGCTTTCCTTCCATTCGATGCTGGTGTCTTCGATGGGCATGTATTTCTGTGGGTTCTGGCGCTGGATCTGCAACACAAAACACGCGTCGACCCGGTCGGTGGACAACTGCTGGCTCAAGGCGCTGCGCAGGAAGTTCGGCAAGTCCTGGTTCTGCTTGGGCAAGCTGTACTCCGGGCAGCTTTGCGGGTCCGGGGCGACGCGGAACTTGGCGTTGGCCGTGCCAAATTTGTAGGGCGATACCGAAAAGTATGTCGCCTCGGTCGGGCTGGCGGGGGCCGGCGCCAACGTCGCCAGGGCTATGAACAGATGGCGCACCTGCCAACTGCGCGGGTCGAGGCTGGGGAAAAACGCCATGGCCTTCTTGCCATCGGCCTGGGCCCCGACGTTCTGCGCGTATTCCGTCACGTCGCTGACAAAGAAGTTGGGGTGGCTGAACATCACAAAGTCCTGCTCGGTGCGCGCCTGCTGATCGGACAGCAGTTGCTTGCCCGGCACGTCCAGCAGTTTGATCGCCAAGCCGCGGGCGTCGCGGATGCTATCGAACTGTGGATAAGCGTTGCCGTTGGACAGGCGCATCATCGCCTGCCAGGTCTTGCCCGGCTCGGCGAACACGCCCTGGCGCAGCGCCGGGTCGAGACCTGGCAGCACACTGACTTCGGCCTTCACGCAGCCATGGGCCTTGGCATGGGCATCACGCAGGTAGCGGGTGCCTTCGCGGTGCTGGTCGACGATACGCACGGCCGTCTGAATGATGCCTTGGGTCATGGCGGCTTCGCCGGGTGGAATCTGTTCATCGGCCGACACCGGGCCGCGGTGGTGCCAGGCAAACCACAGGGTCGCCAGCAACCAGCCGAGCAGGCCCAGGCCCACCAGCCATAACAGCGTCTTGCCGAGAAACGCGCCGAGGCGCAGCCACAGTCGAGCGAGCATGGAACGGTCCTTGTATCGAAATGGGGAAGTCATGGCAGTTGTTGCTCCAGGGGGCCGCCCAGTACTTTGAGGTATTCCAGCAGCGCCCAGCGCTCCTCAGGCTCCAGGCCCCGGCCAATTACCCCATTGCCACGCTTGCCGGCGCGGAATTCGTGGCCGCTGTTGTGGTTGCCGGTGATGCGGGTATCGAACAGGAACGCATTTTTAAAGGCTTCGGTGCGATAACCCAGGTGACGCGGGTTGTAATCGAAGGTGCCTTTATAGAAGGTGCGGCTGCGCTCGTACTGGGGCGAAAGCAACTGGTAGATCGTCGGCACCGAACCATTGTGCAGGAACGGCGGCGTGGCCCACACGCCAGCCAGGGGGCGGGCCTTGTAGGCGCGCAGTTCGCGCACGCCGATAGGCAGGCCGTAGCCGTCCAGGCGCGGGCGTTCGGCCGGGGTGATGCCGGCGGCGCGGTAGGCGTGCTCTTCGACAAACGCCGTGACATAGGCCAGGCCCTTGGCCACGGACAGGCTGCGCAAGTCCAGCGGTTCGGTCGGCGTCGGGTGCAACTCCACATTCAACTGCGCCAGTTCGGCCGGGTCCCATTGCAGGGCGCTGAGGTCGTAGCGCTGGTCGGCAATGTTGCTGGCGGTGCCTGGGTCGGTGCCGATGTAGTCCACTGGCAGCATCTTCAACTGCTGCACCGGGCGCCCGTTGACTTCGCTCACGCTGGGCACATGGCAAGCTGCGCAGTTCTCTGCGAACAGCGCGCGGCCACGGGCGGCCAGGGGTTTGTCGATGGTGCCGAACAGCGCTTCAGGCCAGGTCGGCGGCTTGAGCCGTTGCAGGGTTTCTTCGATGCGGTTCAGGTCACGCACGCGTACGCTGGAAGGGTAGCGTGCATCGCCCTTGAGCGGCTGGCCGGCGTTGTCGAAGAACGCCAGGGTCGCGCCTACGCCCAAGGCTTCGCCGATATTGCGCGCCATGGGTTGCTGGGCCGAGCCGTTCCATTGCACCCAGTCGAAGGTCCACATGTCCCACAGTTGCGGGTAGTCCACCGGCGCGTTGGCGATGCGGTAGTTGTCCGGCGAAATCGCATCACCAAAGCTCGCGTTGGCGATGCGGCCGAACGCATCGGTGCGCCCCGGGCCTTCTTCGGTGGGGTAGAGACCACGGTGGGTATCGTTCCAGGCCACCTTGAGGAAGTTGTCCAGGGACTTTTTGAAGTCCTGGCGCAACTGATCGTACTGGGCGTCGTATTGATCCCCCAGCACGCTGTGGGCGAAGCGCCTGAACTTCAGCGGGTTGTAATAGGTGGAGGCGAGACTGGCCACCAACGCCTGGCCGAAGCTGCCACCGCGCAGGGTCGGCACGCTGGAGGGCAGCACATGCTGTGCAGCGCCGCCGTCGATGCGCAGGGCCTGGCCATTGAAGTGCAATTCGCCGGTGTGGCAGGCGGCACAAGTGATATCGAGAAACTCGTCGTCGCTGCCGGCATTCTTGTGCCGGGCGAAGCCGACGGGCAGGTTGCCAGGGTTCTGGGCTGTGGCCTGTTGTCGCGGGTCCACGAGGAAACCGAAACGCGCCAGGTTGGCCGGTTCGGCAAAACGCTGCTGGGAAAACGGCAGCTCCAGCGCGGTGAACCAGTTATAGCGCAGGCCCTTGACCTGGGTGCCCTGGGGCGTGAAGTAGTAGACCTGGCGGTCGGTGGCGGTCCATTGGTCCTGGTAGTGCACCTGCTGCACCGGCACGTAATCCGGCAGCTTGGGGTTGACCACGTAATAGAGGACCACGGCCAGGGCCAGTCCCATAAATGACAGGATCAGGAGTAAAACACGGGAAAAAATGCGCAAGATAACTATCCTTGTCGAGTTGTTGCGTCCTTATGCCACCGAGCGTAGCAGGCGGCAAGTAGCCATGATCGGTCTGTTGCGGCGGTTTTCGGCTTGCCTGCTGTCCTTCGCCGGGCTTTGGGGCAGATGAAAATGCTTTTAAACACGTGAACTTATCAGAAGTTTCCTGCTCACATGCCGGTAGCCATTGGTCGTGGCCGCCTGATAAGCTCGCGACTTTATTCGAATGCCCTTTTGGCGCATGAACAAGGAAATAGCATGAAACAGCATCGGTTGGCGGCGGCGGTGGCCCTGGTTAGCCTGGTACTTGCGGGTTGTGATTCGCAAACCAGCGTAGAGCTGAAAACCCCGGCGCAGAAAGCTTCCTACGGTATCGGCCTGAACATGGGCAAAAGCCTGGCTCAGGAAGGTATGGACGACCTGGACTCCAAGGCCGTGGCCCAAGGCATCGAAGATGCCGTCGGCAAGAAAGAACAGAAGCTGAAAGACGAAGAACTGGTGGAAGCGTTTTCCGCACTGCAGAAGCGTGCTGAAGAACGCATGACCAAGATGAGTGAAGAGTCGGCAGCTGCCGGCAAGAAATACCTCGAAGAAAATGCCAAGAAAGACGGTGTAGTCACCACCGCTTCCGGTCTGCAGTACAAGATCGTGAAGAAAGCCGAAGGCGCCCAGCCCAAGCCAACCGACGTAGTGACTGTTCACTACACCGGCAAGCTGACCAACGGCACCACCTTTGACAGCTCCGTGGATCGCGGTAGCCCGATTGACCTGCCGGTCAGCGGCGTGATCCCGGGTTGGGTCGAAGGCCTGCAACTGATGCACGTGGGTGAGAAGGTCGAGTTGTACATCCCGTCCGACCTGGCCTATGGCGCCCAGAGCCCGAGCCCGGCAATTCCAGCCAACTCCGTACTGGTCTTCGACCTGGAGCTGCTGGCAATCAAGGACCCGGCCAAGGCCGATGCGCCTGAGGCACCGGCTGCCAAGTAAGCCGCTGCAAAACACCCAACGCCCCGTTTTACGGGGCGTTGTTGTTTCTGGTGTGGGGCTTGATCCAATCCGTATGGAAGCTGTCGAGCGCTGGCGAGGCTGCGATAGCGGTGCAGGCAACACTCCTGTTGGCCATGCCGCCGCCATCGCAGCCTCGCTGGGGCTCGATAGCTCCCACAGTTGACCGTGGGGCAAATCAAAACGAACACCTGCGACTTAGAGCAGTCTGATGCAATACCTCGGCACGGCTAGCCGCAGGCGCGCTTCAAGTCAATGAATTCTTGGGTTTTTTTTATGTGCGCAAAAAACGCCCGATCTGACTCAGGGCCTTGTATTACGTGGCTTTCAGCCGCGAAAATGGGCTCTGTTCACAAGGTTATCCACAAGTTGTGTGGATAACCTTTTCTCTTGCCTGGAACTGGAGTGACGATGAAAGCACCCTGGAATTTCACCCGCTTCCTACCGTTGGCCGCCCGCCTGATCGGGCGTGGGCGCCTGCCCACCCTGTTGTTCGCTGTGGCTGCCAAAGGCTCAAGCCAGGGCAATCGCCTGGGTAAGCTCAAGGACGACCTGAAGCTGCTTCAGGCGCTGTGCCTGGCCTACTGGCGTGGCGAGTACCGGGCTATTAGCCCCAAGGCGCTGATCTCGGTGGTGGCGGGGCTGATGTACTTCCTCAGCCCGATTGATGCGATCCCGGACTTCTTGCCCATGTTCGGCATGCTCGATGACATTGCGGTACTGGCCTGGGTCATGAAGAGCCTGGACGGCGAGTTGAGTGCCTTCCGCGCCTGGCGTGAACGCCAGCGCCCGGAGAAGCTGGTGGTGGTGGAGCGTCTGCCCGCAACGCCGCAGCTTCTGGAGCAGGAAAACCCGAAAAAAAACTGAAGGCGCGGATTATCCCCCTGCGCTCTTTGGGGCTGTTAGGATTACACTCCTAAGGAAAGTACTTACTTCGTAAGTGTTGTGATCCTACGGGGCAGTCATGGATATACAAATCATTTCACGGGATGGCGAACCCGAATACGCGGTTCTGCCATGGGCTCAGTACCAGGCGCTGCTAAAAGCCGCCGGTGTGCCGCAACCCGCCACTTCTTCCGCACAGACCCCTCCCGTCGCTACCGAGCAGGACCTGCGTCCCCTGGCACAATTGCGCAGCCTGCGCGAAGCCAAAGGCCTGGCCATCGAGACCTTGGCCCGCACCGTGGGCATCAGCCCGTCCTACCTGGGGTTGATTGAAAGTGGTGAGCGCCAGCCGGATGCTGCGATTCGTCGCAGCCTGGCCTGGGAGTTGGGGATTGCGGGTTGGAGGGATGAAGTGTGAGTGTGCGCATCAGTCGTCAACATTGGGATGGGTTGCTCAATGAACTCGATCAGGCCCGTCGCCAGCGACATCTTTTGACCTACCGTGCGTTGCTGGAGCGTCTGCAATTCCCCACGCCAGCCATGCAAACCCTGACCGCCGCCCTGGAGCACCTGGCGGCTCTGGATGCCAAGGCGGATCAACCGCTGCGCAGTTCACTGGTGATCAGCCAGGGCGCCAGCCGCTTGCCGCGCACCGGTTTTTTTGAATGTGTCGAGCGCCTCGGGCGCTTTTGCGGACCGTCCGATGGCGTTGCTGCGGCGTCGTGGCATGCCTCGGAAGTGGTGCGTGTGTTCGAGTACGAATATCCTGAGTCAGCGGAGGCCTGAGTGTTCTGGAAGCTTAAAGCGTACGCCAGCTATTGGTTGGCCCGCAGGTTGTTTCATTGGTCATGGTTTGTGCGTCAGCCCCGTGGCTGGCACTGGCTGGAGGGTCAGTTTGCGCGCATGGCCAACCTGGGTAATGTCGAGGCCCAAAGTTTCTATGGGCATATCCTGACCTTTCGCGGCCAAGGGCTTGGCGCGCGGGAAGAGGGCGTGCGCTTGCTGCGCCTGGCGGGCCAGGCCGGTGATGGCAAGGCCGCTTATCAGGTGGGGGTGTTGAGCCTGGCGGGCAGCCTGGGCAAGGCCCCAGACCCGGCCGAAGCCGCACGCTGGTGGACCATTGCCGCCAAGGCCGGGCATCCGCTGGCGCAGATACGCCTGGAGCAGTTGTAAGGGCCGGCCTTACAGAAGTTCGCGGCTGTCGAGGACGTGGATGCTGTAGCCGGCCACGTTCTTGGCGTGATGCTTGGCCTGCGAGGCCAGTTCCGCCAACTGGCTGGCATCCAGATATCCACAGCTCAGCGGATGCAGGTGCACCACGCCAATGGACAGCGACAGCAAGGCAAACTCCTGGCGCACCCCCTGGCGATTCAGGGCGATAAAACAGCCCGCGTCCAAATGCTCGCTGCGGTAGAAGCGCCGGCATTGGGTCTGGAAATCGTCCACCAATTGGTTGAGACGCTTGCGCCAGTCCTGGGCACCCAGTACCAGGAGAAAATCATCGCCGCCGATATGCCCGACAAAATCGCGGCTGGGGTCCACCCGGTCGTTCAGGCACTGTGCCAGGCACAGCAATACCTCATCGCCTCGGCCATAGCCGTAGATGTCATTGAACGGCTTGAAACTGTCGATATCCACATAGCAAATCACCGATTCGCGCTGCTGCTGCAACAGTCGCGTCAGGCACTGCTGGATCGGCACGTTGCCCGGTAGCAGGGTCAGTGGGTTGGCGTAGCGCGCCTGCTGGATTTTCAGTTCGGTAATCAGCTTGAGCACGTCGATCACTCGTCCCAGGCCCAGGTAGTTGCCGTTCTGGGTGATGATGAAATCTTCTTCGATGCGCTGCCGCGCGCGGCTGGTCAGCAGGCGGCTGACCTGTTGCAACGACTGGCTCAACTCCACGGCCAGGAAGTCGTCGCTCATCAGGCGGCTGATCGGCTTGCGCGCAAACAGGTCGGTGGCAAATGGCTTGAGCAGGACGTCGGACAACGAGTGCCGATGCACGATGCCGATGGGCTGGCCGCGCCCATCCAGGACCGCCAGGGAGTTGAGATTGGCCTGGCTGCGAAACGCTTCCAGGACTTTTGCTGTGGCGGTGTCCTGGGCCACGGCCGGTTGCTCGTTGAGCAGGGCGCTGAGGTCACTGGCGTCTTCATTGAGCGAGACGCTGGTGCTGTCAGGCTTGGCCAGCATCAACCTTGCTTCGATCGGCGGATGTTCCTGGGGACGGCACAGCAGGTAGCCCTGGATCAGGTCCACGCCCATTTCCGTGAGCACCGCCAGTTCCTCCGGCAACTCGATGCCTTCGGCAATCACCTGTGCGCGGGAGGCCTTGGCGATCTGTAGGATCGAGCCGACGAACTCGCGCTTGAGCGCATCCTGATGAATGCCGTCGATAAAGTGCCGGTCGATTTTCACGTAGTCCGGGCGTAACTCAGACCACAGGCGCAGGCTGGAGTAACCGGCGCCCAAGTCATCCAGGGCAATCGAAAAACCCATGTCGCGGTAGTGGTGCAGGGCGGTCTGCAGCAGTTGGAAGTCGTCGGTCGGCGCTTGCTCCGTGAGTTCGATCACGATCTGGCTGGGCGCGATTCCGTACTCGCGCAGCATCTGCAGGGTGCGCCCCGGTTGATGGGTGGTTTCCAGCAGGGACTCGGGTGAGACGTTGAGAAACAGCTTGCCTGGCAGCGCCTGCTCGCTGAAGCGCTTGCAGGCACTTTGCCTGCAGGCTATCTCCAGTTCATTCAGGCGTCCGGCCTGGCGCGCCACGCAAAACAACGCAAGGGGCGAGTGCAGCGGGCTGTTGGACGGGCCGCGGCTCAGGGCTTCGTAGCCAAGGATACGGCGTTCGCTGAGGCTGATAATCGGTTGGAACAGACTGTGCAGACTGCCTTGAGCCAGGATGGAGCCCAGGGCATGCAGCTGTTCGGTCATGGTCATGATGATCTCGGTCGAAAAAAAAGGACCGGGTGCCTGGGGTACCCGGTCCTTTATTTCACGACAGAATGATGTCTGTTTGATGACGCTCAGTGGAGCGGAGACATTAAATTGCCATCATCTACTGCTTGGCGACTGCCTTACTGGTTTTCAGGTAGTCCAGCAGAATCCGCCCGGTCTCGCTCAGGTAGGCGTCGTCTTCCGGCTTGGTCTTTTCAGGTTCGGTCGGCAGCGCGTCTTCGTCTTCTTTCTTCAGCTCCTTGAGCGGGTCTTCACCCTTGGCCTTGCGACGGATGTTTTCCAGGGCCAGTTGCTGGTTCTCGATCGCAGTGTGCTGCGCGCGACGGTCCACTTCATTGAGGCTGACGGTCTTCTCGGCCATCAGCTTCTTGGCCAGGGCCAGCTTGTCGCGGATAAACACAAACTCGGCATCCTTGGCGGAGCGCAGGTCATGTTCGGCCTTGAGCTGGGCCAGGTACGGCTTGAAGGGATCGGACGCCGGCTTGATAGCCGGGCGGATGGTGTCCCACGGCATGGCTTCAGGCAGGGCGCTTTCGCCGATTTCCTTGGTGTCGATGAGCGACGGGAAATCAATGTCCGGCAGTACGCCCTGGTGCTGGGTGCTCTGGCCGGAAACCCGGTAGAACTTGGCCAGGGTCAGCTTCAGTTCGCCATGGTTAAGCGGCTGGATTGTCTGCACTGTGCCTTTGCCGAAGGTCTGGCCACCGATGATCAGCGCGCGGTGGTAGTCCTGCATCGCGCCGGCAAAAATCTCCGAGGCCGAGGCCGAGAGACGGTTGACCAGCAGTGCCAGCGGGCCCTTGTAGAAGGCACCCGGGTTTTCGTCTTCGAGCACATCCACGCGGCCGTCAGCGTTGCGCACCAACACGGTCGGACCCTTGTCGATGAACAGGCTGGTCAGCTCGGTGGCTTCCTGCAACGAGCCGCCGCCGTTGTTGCGCAGGTCGATGACCACGCCGTCGACCTTCTCTTTGGTCAGCTCGGTGAGGATTTTTTTCACATCGCGGGTGGTGCTCTTGTAGTCCGGATCGCCGGCACGGAAGGCCTTGAAGTCCAGATAGAACGCCGGGATCTCAATGATGCCCAGCTTGTAGTCCTTGCCATCCTGCTTGAGGTTGAGGACTTTCTTCTGCACAGCCTGGTCTTCGAGCTTCACCGCTTCGCGGGTGATCGACACGATCTTGCTGGTCTGGTCATTTGGCGCATTGGTGTGGGGAATCACTTCCAGGCGCACCACGCTGCCCTTGGGCCCGCGGATCAGCTTGACCACTTCGTCCAGGCGCCAGCCGACCACGTCGACCATCTCTTTGTCAGCCTGGGCCACGCCGATGATCTTGTCGGCCGGGGCGACCTGCTTGGTCTTGTCCGCAGGGCCTGCCGGCACCAGGCGCACGATCTTCACCTGATCGTTGTCGCTCTGCAGCACGGCCCCGATGCCTTCGAGGGACAGACTCATGTTGATATCAAAATTTTCCGCGTTATCTGGCGACAGATAATTGGTGTGCGGATCGTAGGACATCGCGAAGGTGTTGATATACGCCTGGAAGATATCCTCGGCGCGGGTCTGGTCCAGGCGGCTCAATTGATTCTTGTAGCGCTTGGTCAGCAGCTCCTGGATCGCCTTGGGCTCTTTGCCGGCGATCTTCAGGCGCAGGACTTCATCTTTGACGCGCTTGCGCCACAGGTCATCCAGGGCGGCGGTGCTGGTCAGCCATGGGGCCTCCTTGCGATCCACCAGCAGGGTTTCCTTCTGGGTGAAGTCGAGCTTGTCGACGCCTTTGTTCAACTCACCCAGAGCGAAGTCCAGACGCGCTTTGACACGGTCCAGGTAACGCTTATAGATGGTGAAGCCAGGTTGCAGGTCGCCGCTCTTGAGGAAGTCGTCGAACTGGGTCTTCCATTTGTCGAACTCGGCCACATCGCTGGCCAGGAAGTAGCTGCGCGAGGGATCCAGCAGCTTGAGATAGCTGTCATAGATAATCACCGAGCGCGCATCGTCCAACGGCGGTTTGCTGTAATGGTGGCGCTTGAGCAACTCAACGACGTTAAGGCTGGCAATCACCTCATCGCGATCAGGCTGAAGTTTGTCCCAGCTGTTGGCTGCGAACGTATTGGTCGACAGCGGCAACAGGCCGAGACCAATGAAAAGAGCGAGGGCGGTACTGGGGAACAAATGCTTCATGCTGATTCGACGCGGGGGCAATTGATAACGCATATTAGGCCGTCTTTGAAGTCGCCGGTTCCATTTGGGCCGGTCGCATAATGCAAAAAGCCCGGCGCTACAGCAACGGGCTCAGTCCAGACTCACTATGGAGGCACTGTGAAAGCATTGCAAGGCGTTGAAGGTCATGTGGAGTGGGTTGAGACCCCGAGTCCTACGTGCGATGTAGGGCAAGTTCGCATTCAGGTGGCGGCAGCCGGCCTGAATCGGGCGGATTTATTACAGCGTGCAGGGCTCTATCCGCCACCGCCCGGGGCCAGCGAGGTGCTGGGCCTGGAGTGTTCCGGGGTAATCAGCGAGGTTGGCGCCGGCTCGTCCTGGCAAGTGGGGGACCGGGTCTGTGCGCTGCTGGCGGGCGGCGGCATGGCCCATGAAGTGGTGGTGGATGCGCGCCACGTGCTGCCGGTGCCGGAAGGTCTGTCCCTGGCCGAAGCCGCTGCGCTGCCCGAGGTGTACAGCACCGCCTGGCTCAACCTGTTCCAACTGGCGGCGCTCAAGCCCGGGGAAAAGGTGCTGTTGCACGCTGGTGCCAGTGGTGTTGGCTCGGCAGCGATCCAGCTGTGCAAGGCCTTTGGCAGCCCGTGTTGGGTCAGCGTCGGCTCGGCGGACCGCCTGGCCTATTGCGAAGACCTCGGCGCCCAGGGCGGTGTGGTACGTACCGACGGCATCGAGAGCCTGGGGGATTTTGGCCCGTTCGACGTGATTCTCGACCCGGTGGGCGGCAACTATGCGGCCATTAACCTCAAACTCCTGGCCCGCGATGGGCGTTGGGTATTGATCGGCTTGATGGGCGGGCGCGAGGCCCAGTTGGACCTGGCGCAGGTGCTGGCCAAGCGCGTGCAGGTGCTGGGCTCGACCTTGCGCAGCCGTGATGATCAATTCAAAGCGGATCTGTTGAGCGATCTGGGCCAGCAAGTGTGGCCGTTGTTTGGCGAAGGGCGGCTGAGCCCGCAGTTGGCCAAGACCTTCCCGATCAAGGACGCGGAAGCAGCGTTTGCGGAGCTGGCGACCAACCAGATTTCCGGGAAGCTGGTGCTGGTGATCGACGAGAGCCTGGTTTGAGGCCAGTCCAGGGTTGAAATGCAGCCCAAGGTGGGAGCGGGGCTGCTTGCGATAGCGGTGTGTCAGTAACAGACCTTAACTTGATACACCGCTATCGCAGGCAAGCCAGCTCCCACATTTGATTGGGTTTCAATGCCCAAAATGGGCCTTCAGGCCCACTGGTGGATCGGCCATCCGGCCTGTTCTGCGTGGGCCTGCAGCACCGGGTCCGGGTTCACCACCTGCGGGAAATCGACCTTGCTCAACAGCGGCAAGTCATTGCGCGAATCCGAATAGAAATACGCACCCTCCAGGCTTTCACCTTCCTGCTCCAGCCATTGCGTCAAGCGGGCGACCTTGCCTTCACGGTACGTCAGTACACCCACGGTCTTGCCGCTGTACACCCCGTGGGCTACGTCCAGTTCAATCCCCAGTACTTCATCAATGCCAATGCGTGCGGCAATCGGCGTGACCAGGTGCGTGCCCGAGGCCGAGATCACCAGGATCCGGTCCCCGTTCTGCCGGTGGCGGGCGATGGTCTTGGTGGCGTCGCTGTAGATCAGCGGCTCGATAATATCTTCCACCCACGGCTCGACCAGGTGCGCGACTTCTTCCGGGGTGCGCCCGATCATCGGTTCCAGGCTGAAGTCCATGAACTCTTCCATGGCCAGCTCGCCGCGGCTGTAGGCGGCCATCAGTTCGTTGTTCTTGCGCATGAACGAATCGGGGTCCACCCAGCCCAGGCGGCCCATTTGTTCGCTCCACAAGGTGGCGCAGTCGCCGTGGATCAGGGTGTCGTCCAGATCAAAAATTACCAAAGCCATCAGTCATGCTTCCTCAATAAACACTGCATCCTCAGGCTACCTCACACAGTGCGCTGGGATCGATGGAAAGTGCCAGGCGTTGCCCGTCTGGGTGAAGATCCTGGGCCGAGCGGTTGAGTACGTCCACCACCAATTCAACGCCCCGGGCTTCGACGCGATAGCGAATCACATTACCCAGCAGGCTGTGGCTGCGCACCAGAGCGTCCAGCTCACCGTTGCGGTTCAGTTCGATGGACTCGGGACGGATCGCAATACGGCTGCTGACCGGACGCTGCAATAGCTTGCTGGCCTGCTCGGCGTCCAGCAGGTTGTAGTTGCCGATAAAACCGGCGGCGAAGGCGTCCACGGGGGCGGTGTACAGGGTTTCAGCGTCGCCACTCTGCACGATCTTGCCCTGGTTCATCAGGAAGATGCGGTCGGACATGACCAGGGCTTCTTCCTGGTCATGGGTCACAAAAATCGTGGTCAGCCCCAGTTCGCGCTGGATCTGGCGGATCTGCTCGCGCAGGTGTTTGCGAATCCGCGCATCCAGTGCCGACAGCGGCTCATCGAGCAGCAGCAGGCGCGGGCGGGTGACCAGGGAGCGGGCGAGGGCGACGCGCTGGCACTGGCCGCCGGACATCTGGTGCGGATAGCGCCCGGCCAGGTCCTTGAGCTCGACCAGTTGCAGCACTTCCTGCACCCGCTGGTGGCTGTCATCGGCGTTGACCTTCTGCATACGCAGGCCGAAGGCGACGTTCTGTTCCACGGTCATGTTGGGGAACAGCGCGTAGCTCTGGAACACCATGCCGATATGGCGCTTCTGCGGGCTCAGCGGCACGATATCCTGGCCGTCCAGGAGGATCTGCCCACTGTCCACCGGCGTCAGCCCGGCGATGCAGCGCAGCAGCGTGGATTTGCCGCAACCGGACGGGCCAAGCAGGGTGACGAATTCGCCCTTGGCGATCTGGCAGTTGATATCACTGAACACCGGGGTGGCGGCGTAGCTTTTTTGCAGGTGCTGGACGCTGACGAAGCTCATTGGCTTTTGTCCTTGTTCAAGAAGTTGGCGGCCCAGGTGAGCAGCAGCACGAAAAGGAAATAGGAGATGACCACGGCGCTGGTGAAGTGGCCGCTGCTGTTACGCATGTTGTTGAGGTACACCTGCAAGGTCTCGTAGCGCGTGCCGACAAGGATGTTGGCGAACACAAACTCGCCGAACAGGAACGAGAACGACAGCAGCAACGCCACCATCAAGCCCTTGCGCAGGTTTGGCAGCACCACCAGGATCGCCGCCTGCCAGGTGCTGGCGCCGAGCAGTTGGGCGGCGTCCATCAGGTCACGCAGGTTGATCGCCTGCAGGTTGTTGGTGATCGCGCGGTACATGAACGGCAGTGCCACGGTGAAGTAGCAGCCAATCAGGATCCACGGTGTGCCGACCATCGCCAGCGGCCCCGAGCCATACAGCTGTAACAGGCCCACCGATGACACCACCGGTGGCACCGCGAAAGGCAGCAGGATCAGGATATTCATCAGCGCGTCGAGCCTGGGGAAGTGGTAGTGCACCACGAACAGCAGCGGCAGGATCAGCACCACCGAAAGGATCAGCGCGCCGACACACACCAGCAGCGATTGGCCAAAGGCATGCAAAAAGCGCGGGTCGCTCCACAGTTGTACATACCATTCAAAGGTAAAACCGGCGGGCAGGATGGTGGCCGACCAACTGCTGGCAAGGGAGTACACCAGGGTGCCAATCAGCGGCAGCACCAGGATCGCGAACAGCAGGTACACCACCACGCGATGATAGAGGGCGACGGGGCTGGCTTCAGCGCGAGACATGGTAGCTCCTCTTGAGCAACAGTTGATGGACCACGGTGACCACGGTCATCAGCGCCACCAGGATGACGGCCAGGGCGCTGGCCATGTTCGGGTCCAGGGAAATATCGCCGGAGACCATCGCCGCAATGCGGATCGGCAGCACGTTGAAGTTGCCGGTGGTCAACGCATACACCGTGGCATAGGCGCCCAGGGCATTGGCCACCAGGATCACGAAGGTGCCCAGCAACGCCGGCGTCAGCACCGGCAGGCCGATATGCCGCCAGTACTGCCAGCCATTGGCGCCCAGGAGTGCTGCGGACTCGCGCCAGTCTTCACGCAGGGCGTCGAAGGCCGGGTACAGCAGCAACACGCCCAGGGGGATCTGGAAATAGGTGTACAGGATGATCAGGCCGGTCTTGGAGTACAGGTTGAAGTCCTGAATGATCCCGGCCTGCTTGAGCATGATGGTGATGCTGCCGTTGAACCCCAGCAGGATGATGAAGGCAAAGGCCAGGGGCACGCCGGAGAAGTTGCTGGTCATGTTGGCGAAGGCAGTGACGAAGTTGCGCAGCGGCGAATCCACCTTGCGCAACGAGTAACTGCCGAGCACGGCAATGATGATGCCGAAGACGCTGGAGTAGAAACTCAGCTCCAGGCTGTACTGGATCGCCTGCAAGTAGAACTTCGAGCTGAAGATCTTGCTGAAGTTGGCCAGGCCCCAGCCGAACTCTTCCGATTGCAGGCTGTTGACCATCACCCAGAACAGCGGCGCGATCTGGAACACGATAAAAAACAGGGCGAAAGGCACCAGGCACAAGGCGGCCAGCCACTTACCACGGATCACTGAACTCACTTCAACAGCTCCTGGCAGACAGGTTTGTCGTGGGCAACGCCAAGCAGGGCGCAGATGGTGCCGCAGATATCGGTTTGCCTGGGTTGGGCCTCGGGCTCGAGGCTGAAGGCATCACCGAACACAAACAGCGGGACTTCACGCTCTTCCGGCAGCAGGCCGTTGTGGGAGCGGTCGTTGTTCATGCCGTGGTCGGCGGTGACCAGCACCTGATAGCCGGTGTCGAGCCAGCCCTGCAGGTAGTCGGCGAGGATGACGTCCGCCGAGCGGGCGCTGTTACGGTATTGCGCGGTGTCGAGGCCGTGCCTGTGGCCGGCGTCGTCGATGTTCATCGGGTGTACCAGCAAAAAGTTCGGCGCGTGCTTGAGGCGCAGGCTTTCGGCATCGGCAAACAGGTGAGCGTCGGGGTAATGATCGCTCCAGTAGAAGTGCCCGTGCTGGATTGCCAGCGCCGGGTCGTCGGTATGCCGGTCGCGGGCGGCGATAAACGGCGAGCGGTTATACAGCTCGCTGACCCAATGGTAGGCCGCCGCCGCAGTGGTCAAGCCGGCGTCGGTGGCGTAATGGAAAATGCTGCGCTGGTTGGACAGGCGCGAAACGTTGTTGTGGACAATGCCACTGTCGATCGGCGTTACGCCGGTCAGGATGCATTCGTACAGCGGGCGTGAGAGGGCGGGCAATTCGCATTCCAGCTTGTACAGCGCTGCGCGCCCGGCGCCGACGTAGGCCTGGAGATGCCCCATGGCATGCCGGGCGACCTCGTAATTGAGGCCGTCGAGCACCACAAGGATGACGTTGTGCTTCATAGGGGCAGGGGCTCCGCGACAAATTGGGCTTGATTCGGTGGATCTTCTGGAACCGGATCAACTGTGGGAGCTGGCTTGCCTGCGATAACGGTGCATCAGCCGATACACGTGCTGAATGTCGTACCGCTATCGCCGGCAAGGCAGCTCCCACCCAGGGTTTATTGCATGTTGATGATGACTTCTTCCTGCCACTTCTGCGGCAGCGCCTTGGAGGTCTTCTCCCAGGCATCGGCGTCCTTGATCGGAGTCACGCCTTTGTATTGCTCGTCAGGCAGCAGCTTGGCTTTCACTTCAGGTGGCAGGGTCAGGTGTTCGGCACGGATCGGCCGCGCATTGCCCTTGGCCAGGTTGATTTGCCCGGCATCACTGAAGATGTATTCGCGGGTCAGCTTGGCCGCGTTGGGGTGCTTGGCGTATTTATTGATGATGGTGGTGTAGCCGGAAATCACCGAGCCATCCGAGGGGATCAGCACCACGTAGTCATCCGGGTTGGCCATCTTGGCCTTGTAGCTCAGGCCGTTGAAGTCCCAGACCACGCCCACTTCCACTTCGCCCTTTTCCATGGTGGCGATGGTCGGGTTGGCCAGGGAGATACGGCCCTGCTTGGCGATTTCGGCAAACATCAGCAGCGCCGGCTGGATGTTTTTCTCGTCGCCGCCGGTGGCCAGGGCGGCGGCCAGTACACCGTTGGCGGCCTGGGCGGCGGTGCTCACGTCACCAATCGAAACCTTGTATTTGCCGGTTTTCAGGTCAGACCACTTGGTCGGCACTTCGGAGCCGTGCAACAGCTTTTTGTTGACGATAAACGCAATGGTGCCGGTGTAGGCCAGGGCCCAGTTGCCGTCCTTGTCCTTGGCCCAATCCGGGATCTGTTCCCAGGTGCTTGGCTTGTAGGGTTGGGTCACGCCCTGCTTGACCGCAATCGGTCCGAAGGCTGCGCCCACGTCGCCGATATCGGCGCTGGCATTGTCTTTTTCTGCGGCGAACTTGGCGATTTCCTGGGCCGAGCTCATATCGGTGTCCATGTGCTTGAGGCCGTACTTGGCCGCCAGGTCTTCCCAGGTGCCTTTCCAGTTGGCCCAGTTATCGGGCATGCCGACGCTGTTCACAGCGCCTTCTGCCTTGGCGGCAGCTTCCAGGGTTTTCAAATCGGTGTCAGCGGCCATGGCGGCGGTGCACATGGCAATGGTCGAGCCTAACAGTGATGCCAGGAAAAGCTGTTTCATCCGAAGCTCCTTTGGGCGTTTTCAACGCTGCGATTTTTTGATGGCGCGGTGGGTTTGGTCTAGGTCAGCAATACACGAGCCAATTTAGGCGCGATGGATGACAGTTTTATGTCGGTGTCGTTTTTAAAGCGCCTGGGCAGGTACTTGTCGGGTAAGCGTAGACCAAGGCCAGGCCCCCGTAATTCTTGGACTTGGCCGATGTATTGCAGGGCGTGTGGGGCAGTGTCACGAGGCGCTGTCATCTGTCGGTCATGTGTGATGCCTAGGCTGGCATGCAACAGCCGCCGCTCATTCCAGGGGCATTTGGCGCACCCAAACAGTGCTGGCCTAGTCCAGATAGGTAACGTTGATGCGTGATGAGGCAACCAAAGCGGTGACAGCCATTGGCCTGGCGCTGCAAGAGCAGATCAGCCACGGTTTGTTGAGCCCGACGAGCAAGCTGCCCGCCGAGCGCAAACTCAGTGAGTTGTTTAGTACCACCCGCATTACGGTGCGCGAGGCCTTGCTGCAACTGGAGGCTCAGGGCCAGATCTACCGCGAGGAGCGCCGTGGCTGGTTTGTCTCGCCGCCCCGGTTGGCCTACAACCTGATGCAGCGCAGCCACTTCCACGCCATGGTCAGCGCTCAGGGGCGAGTGCCTTCTACCGAAGTCATCTCGGCACGCCTGCAACCGGCTTCGGCCGCGGTCTGCGCGTGGCTGCAACTGCCGGCACTGTCCAGCGTGATCCAGATCTGCCGGCGGCGGCGTATTGATGGGCGGCTTGTGCTGTATGTGGAGCACTACCTCAACCCCCAGTATTTTCCGGGGATCCTGGCGTGTGACCTGAACGAGTCGATGACTGAGTTGTACGCCCGCAAGTACGACCTGCACTACGGGCGCGTGCGCTTTGAGATTGTGCCGACTTCTCTACAGGTAGAAGCGGCAGCCGCCTTGAAAGTCTCGGCGGGCAGCCCCGGGCTGCGGATCGCCCGGGTCAATTACGATCAGCATCAGCGCCTGATCGACTGCGATCTGGAGTTCTGGCGCCATGATGCGATTCATGTCGGGGTGGATGTGACCTGAGCTTCCTGCGGCCCACTCGCCGCCGTCACCACTTGCACGCTCAAGCGCGGCATCGCCAGGTCCATCCCGGCCTCATCCAGGTGGCGCTTGAGCGACAGGTTGAACGCCCGCGACACTTCCCACTGTTTGATCGGCGCGGTCTTGAAGCGCGCACGCAGGATGGCGTTGCCGGACTCGAAGCTTTCCACGCCCTGGAACTCCAGGGGCGACCAGATATTGCGGCGTTGCAGCGGGTCGGCGCGCATTTTCTGGCCGACGTCGCGCATCAGCTTGATCGCGGTGTCGATGTCCATGCTGGCTGGCACCGCTACGCGGAAAATCGCGTAGCCGAATTCCCGCGAGTAGTTCTTGATGCTCTTGATCTCGCTGAACGGGATGGTGTGGACGATGCCGTCGATATCGCGCAGGCGCACGGTACGGATGGTCAGGCCCTCGACGGTGCCAAGGTGGCCGCCGACATCCACATAGTCATCAATGGCCAGGGAGTCTTCGATGATGATGAACAGGCCGGTGATCAAGTCCGCCACCAGTGACTGCGCACCAAAACCGATGGCCAGGCCGATCACACCGGCACCGGCCAGCAGGGGCGTGACGTTCATGCCCATGTTCGCCAGGGCGACAATGGCGGCGATGATGAAGATGGTCACGAACAGCACGTTGCGGATCAACGGCATCATGGTCTGCGCCCGCGCATTGGCCAGGCCTTTGCGCGAGCGGGTGAGGGCGTGGTGGATCGCGGTGTCGCTGAGGATCCAGATCAGCCAGGCAAACAGCAGGGTACCGGCAAGGCCGAACAGCTTGACGCTGATTTCATGTCCGTCGCCTTCGGTAAAGCGGATCAGCGACCAGCCCCAGACCCGCAGGCCGAGTTCGATAAATACCAGCCACACCATCAGATGGGCCAGGGTGTAGACAAAGCTTTTCAGGCGCTCGGAATACAGCGCATGGCGCTTGTGCCCGCGCTGGGGCTTGAGGGCGTGGCGGCGCACCAGGCCGTTGATCACCATGCACAGCACCAGCAACACCGTGCACAGCAATGATTGGCGCAAGGCGGTGCTGGTGTCGCCGGCCGACACGAAGGTGGCAAACAGCGAAATGCCCACCAGCAGCAGCGCAGGCAAGTACCAGAAGGTGCCGATGATCTCGATCGTATCGCTCAATGCGCGGCGGGTCAGGCGCCGGGACAGTGGCTGGTTGCGGATCAGGTGGGCGATGGGCCGGCGGAAACGCAGGATAAACACGCCGGTGGACAGTGCCGCCAGGACATTGGCGACGGTCGCGGCGCTGTGGGCCAGGTGGGTACCCAGGGCTTCGGTCAGGCGCGGATCGCTCAAGGCCTCGCCGAAAGCGGCGAAGCTGCCGATCAGCCACAGCGGGCGAAACGCCTGGTGGCGCAGGATATACAGCGCCCGGTGACGGTGCGGGCCGTCGAGCACGGAAAAGGCAATGACGCAGATCGCCGAAAAACACGTGCCGACCACCAGCGCGTACGCCAGCACCATCGCCAGGGATTTGCCCAGGGACGAGGGCAGGGCGTAGCTGAGGTAGACGGTGATCACCAGGGCAATCAGCCAGGGGCCGAGCTTGCGCAGGGCAAAGCGCAGCATGTCCCAGGTCTTGGGGTGTTGCGGCAATTCTTCACTGAGGCCAAAGCGCAGGCGCACCCGATGGCTGAGCCAGATCAGCGCGGCCGCGAGCAGGCTCCAGAGCATCAACACCACGGCAAAGCCAAAGATAATCGGCAGCCATTCGCTGGCGGGCAGCATCAGCGCGCCCAGCTCGGTCCTGGCCTGGGCGAATTCGACGGACCAGCGATTGAGTGGGCTGTCGGCGCCGGACAGCTGTTGCTCCAGGCTGGCCAGGGTGCCGCCGATCAGGCTCAGCACCCCTTGCTCGGCAGCCGGCTGGGCTTTTTTCGTGGCTTCGCGCAGCTTTTTCAGGTCGGCCAGCAGCTTGGTGCGCTGCTGGTCGTTTTCCAGGGTCTTGATCACCTCGTCCAAAGACTGCCCCAGCGGCACGTCGGCCTGTGGCTGGGCTTTGGTGGTGCTGCCCAGGATGCCGGGCAGGCCGACCGCCTGGGCAGGGGCGATGGGCAACAGGATCAGCAGGCAAAGGAGCAGGCAGTGTGGCAGAGCAAACAGACGGGCAAGCACGAGGCGGTCAACCTTGAATACGATGGATCGCCCGAGTGTACGAGGGCGCTATGCCCAATGCGAGTGCATTTATTATTCGGCCAGTTTCGCCAGGATCCGATAGACGATGGTGGCGAGGATCAGCAGCATGCCGATCCACATGCCAAATACACCGAGGTTTTTGTCGCGGAAGTTGAAGCCAACGGCCAGCAGGATCATGCCCGTGAGGATGGGGATGAGCATGGCGTGGAAGGCGGACATCGGGATCATGGTGGGGACGGCCTTGTCGTTGAGGGATGAGTGTCAGTCTAGGCGGGATTGGCGCGGGGTGCCTTGATGTGTGTCAGATAGCGCCGCAGTGCGGTGGGAATCGCCATCGCGGGCAAGCCCTAATGCCGTTCAGTTAAGCGCAGATCCCCTGTGGGAACGGGCTTGCTCGCGAAAGCGGTGAGTCAGTCAATATCAATGTTTGCTGGGCGGACGTCTTCGCGAGCAAGCCCGCTCCCACATTTGATCTTCGCTGCTTTGAGAACTGATCGGCATGAGGGCAAGCGCCGCCCCTTTCAGGGCAGGTCGCGGCTTGCGTAGAACGCACTCAGCACCTTTACCAGGTGCGCCAAATCGTGGCTGCCGCACAACTCGCGGATCGAGTGCATGGCGAATGTCGGCAAGCCGATATCCACGGTGCGCACGCCCAGGTGGCTGGCGGTAATCGGGCCGATGGTCGAGCCACAGCCCATGTCACTGCGCACCACGAAGCTCTGCACCGGCACTTCTTCAGCCATGCACAGGTGGCGGAAGAACCCGGCGGTTTCGCTGTTGGTGGCGTAGCGCTGGTTGCTGTTGACCTTGATTACCGGGCCGGCATTGAGTTTCGGGCCATGGTTGGCGTCATGCTTGTCGGCATAGTTGGGGTGGATGCCGTGGGCATTGTCGGCAGACACCAGCAGCGACTTCTGAATCGCCCGTACGAACTCATCACCTTCAGGCAGCAGGCGACGCAGGGTCTGTTCCAGCATCGGGCCGTCGGCGCCGCAGGCCGAGCAGGAGCCGACTTCTTCGTGGTCGGTACACACCAGCACGCAGGTTTCGTCGGTCTCGCTGGTGAGCAGGGCTTGCAGGCCGGCATAGCACGACAGCAGGTTGTCCAGGCGGGCACCGGCGATAAAGTCGCCATGCAGGCCAATCACCGCTGCGCCCTGGGTGTCGTAGAAGCTCAGCTCGTAGTCGAGCACCACATCAGCGTTCAGCCCATGTTCGCGGGCCAGTTGGTCGGTGAGCACGGCGCGGAAATCCACTCGCTCGTCACCGGCAAACTGCGCGAGGATCGGCGGCAGCTCGGTCTGGGCATTGATCGCCCAGCCCTGGTTGGCTTCACGGTTCAGGTGGATGGCCAGGTTGGGGATGATGGCAATCGGCAGTTTGAAGTCGATCAACTGGCTTTCGACCTTGCCGTCACGCCGGAACGTCACGCGGCCGGCGAGGGAAAGGTCGCGGTCGAACCACGGTGCCAGCAGCGCACCGCCATAGACTTCCACACCCAACTGCCAGAAGCCCTGGCGTTGCAGTTCAGGTTGCGGCTTGACCCGCAGGCACGGGCTGTCGGTATGGGCGCCGACCAGGCGGATGCCGTCGTGCAGGGGCGACTGGCGGCCCATCTTGAAGGCGATGATCGAGGAGTCGTTGCGGGTCACGTAGTAGCGACCGTTGGCCTCGGTGGTCCACGTTTCGCGCTCGTCGAGGCGCTGGAAACCGGCAGCTTCCAGGCGCTGGGCGAGGGCCGCAGTGGCATGAAAGGGAGTGGGAGAGGCCTTGAGGAAGTCGATCAGGCCTTGATTCAACGCTTCGCGCATAAGTAGCTCCAGACAGCAATGCGCGGAGTTTACCGTATTGGCTCAGGATTTGGCTTGAAGCTACTTTCTTAAGTGCAACACAAGACCTCTGTGGGAGCAGGCACGCCAGCTCCCACAGAGGATTGGGTTACCACTTCAAAAAGGCGCAGGGCACTTGAAGCGCAGGCGCTCGCCGCTTTGCGGGTGGGTAAAGCTCAACATGCTCGCGTGCAGGCACAGGCGCGGCCAGGCGGCCAGGGCCTGTTCATGGGCATACAGGCCATCACCGAGCAGCGGGTGCCCGATGGACAGCATGTGTACCCGCAGTTGGTGCGAACGCCCGGTAATCGGCGTCAGCTCTACCCGGCACCAATCCCCGCAACGCTCCAGGACTTTCCAGAAGGTCAGCGCATGTTTGCCGAACTCATGGTCCACCACATGCCGCGGCTTGGTCGGCGGGTCATAGCGCAGCGGCAGGTCGATGCTGCCGCTGTCCAGTTCCGGCTGGCCCCAGCACAAGGCGGTGTAGGCCTTTTCTGTTTCGCGGTCGTGAAACTGGCGGGACAGTTCGCGGTGGGTGTCGGCATCCCTGGCCAGCAGGATGATTCCCGACGTTTCCCAGTCCAGGCGATGGACGATACGCGCCTCTGGGTAACCGTTTTCCTGCAGGCGGGTGATCAGGCAGTCCTTGTTGTCGTCGGCGCGACCTGGCACCGACAGCAGCAGGGTAGGCTTGTTCACCACCAGGACAGCGTTATCCTGGTGAAGGATATGGATATTGGACAACGGCATTAAACAGCCTCGTAACAAACGCCAACGGCGGCTCGGCCACCCGGTTCCCCAAAGGGGATCAAGGTGACGGAGCCGCCGTGGCGACCGCCTGTTCGATCAACGATCAGGCAGGGTGATATTGAGTTCCAGAATCGAGCAGCTGCCGTCGTTTTCCAGGGCGACATGCACGTCATCGTTGCCGATATTGACGTACTTGCGGATCACCTCGACCAGTTCCTTCTGCAAGGCTGGCAGGTAGTCCGGCGTGCTGCGTTGGCCGCGTTCGTGCGCCACGATGATCTGTAGACGCTCTTTCGCTACCGATGCGGTGCTTGGCTTTTTGTTGGCGCGAAAGAAGTCGAGAAATTTCATTGTTTAGTTGCCTCCAAACAGGCGCTCGAAGAATCCCTTCTTCGCGACATCGAGGAAGCGGTGTTCCACGGTTTTTCCCAACAGGCGGTCAACGGCATCGCTGTACGCCTGGCCGGCGTCGCTCTGGTCGTCGAGGATGACCGGTACGCCCTGGTTGGATGCTTTCAGCACCGCCTGGGATTCCGGGATCACACCCAGCAGAGCCACGGCCAGGATTTCCTTGACGTCTTCAACGCCGAGCATTTCGCCCTTGCTGACACGGTCAGGGTTGTAGCGGGTCAGCAGCAGGTGTTCCTTGATCGGGTCTTCGCCCTTCTCGGCGCGCCGGGATTTGCTGGCCAGCAGGCCCAGCATACGGTCCGAGTCACGTACCGAGGACACTTCCGGGTTGGTCACGACGATGGCTTCATCGGCGAAATACATCGCCAGGTGAGCACCGGTCTCGATACCAGCCGGGGAGTCGCAGACCACGTACTCAAAGGTTTCCTTGAGTTCCATCAGGACTTTTTCCACGCCTTCTTTGGTCAGCGCGTCTTTGTCGCGGGTCTGGCTGGCGGCCAGTACATACAGGTTCTCAAGGCGCTTGTCCTTGATCAGGGCCTGTTGCAGGTTGGCTTCGCCGTTGACCACATTGACGAAGTCATACACCACGCGGCGTTCGCAGCCCATGATCAGGTCGAGGTTACGCAAACCGACGTCGAAGTCGACGATGACTGTCTTGTGGCCGCGCAGAGCGAGACCGGTACCGATAGCGGCGCTGGTGGTGGTCTTACCCACACCACCCTTGCCGGATGTAACCACGAGAATCTTGGCCAAGGTGTTTCACCCCTAAGGAAAAAGGACCTCTCAGTCCCTGAAAAACATCTCTTGAAACTCGCTGCAGGCGGACAGCCTTCGTAGGAAAAAGATGTGCCTCCCGTAAGGGAAACGCCAGCTTTCAATTATTCCTACACAAGTCTTGCCGGTTTCGCTGTGCTATCAGAGTCCAGAGATGCTTGGAAAATGCGGCAGTATCCGTTAAAGACGGATGATGTTCAACACATCGCCCGACAGGCTGACTTGTACCCCGGCCCCCCACAGCGGATCACGGCGCAAATCTTCCGAAACCTTGTACTGGCCGGCGATCGACACCAGCTCAGCGCTCAATTGCTGGCAGAAAATCCGTGCCTTGGTATCGCCCTTGACCCCAGCCAGTGCCCGACCGCGCATTGGGCCGTATACATGGATGTTGCCATCGGCGAGAAGTTCCGCGCCGGGACTGACCGGAGCGACCACCACCAGGTCGCCGCCCTGGGCGTAAATCTGCTGCCCACCGCGTACGGGAGAGGTGATGATCCTTGTAGGCTTGACCGTCGGCTCTGCCGGTTTTTCCGGTTTTTTCTTCACTTCAGCTTCTACCGGGTCGAGCACACGCTCGCGGGCACCGGACGGTGGCAATACTGGCAATTCAATAGCGATGGCCGCCGCGATGTCTTCAATACGGTTGGCACGGATGGCCAGGGTGCGCAGGCCATGTTGGCGGCAAACGCGCATCAGCCCGGGCAGGTCAACCGCGCCCTGGCCGGCCGGCAATTTATCCAGGGCCAGCACCAGCGGCGCATTGTTGAAGAAATTCGGCGCCAGGGCGACCTTGGCGGCGAGCTGGCGGTCCAGGGCGTCAAGGTCGTTACGGGCCAGTTCCAGCACAGTAATGGCGAGCATGCTGCCCTTGAGCTGGAATACGGGATCTTGGTCTAGCGATTCAGTTTGGCTCATGGTCGGCAAAGCGGCTTGTCACGAAAAGTGTCGAGACTTATAACGAGAACAACCGCTAGCCGCAAGCCGGGTCGAACCGTTGTAGAATGCGCGGCCCTGTCTTTACCGGAATCTGTAATGGATCGCCCGCGTTTTCGAGCTGTATTTTTTCACCCGCGTTTCTGGCTGCTATGGCTGGGGCTCGGCCTGTTGTGGCTGATTACCCAACTGCCATACCGGGCGCTGCTGGGCATTGGTCGTGTGCTGGGTGCGTTTATGTACCGGGTGGCCGGCGAACGCCGGCGCATTGCCGCGCGAAACCTGGAGCTGTGCTTCCCGCAGATGTCCGCGCAAGAGCGTAAACATTTGCTCAAGGAAAACTTTGCCTCCACCGGCATCGCCTTTTTCGAGATGGCCATGAGCTGGTGGTGGTCCAAACAGCGTCTGGCGCGCCTGGCCCATGTTGAAGGGCTGGAGCACCTCAAGCAGGCACAACTGGAAGGCAAGGGCGTGATCCTCATGGCCCTGCATTTCACCACCCTGGAGATCGGCGCGGCTTTGCTCGGCCAGAAGCACACCATCGACGGCATGTACCGCGAGCACGGCAACCCGTTGTTCGATTTTATCCAGCGCCGTGGCCGCGAGCGCCACAACCTCGACTCCCTGGCGGTAGAGCGTGAAGACGTGCGCGGCATGCTCAAGCTGCTGCGCGCCGGCCGGGCGATCTGGTACGCGCCGGACCAGGACTATGGCGCCAAGCAAAGCATTTTCGTGCCGTTGTTCGGCATCCAGGCCGCCACTGTCACCGCTACCAGCAAGTTTGCGCGCCTGGGCAAGGCGTTGGTGGTGCCCTTTACCCAGCAGCGCCTGGCCGATGGTAGCGGCTACCGCATGGTGATTCATCCGCCGTTGCGCGACTTCCCCGGTGAATCCGACGAAGTCGATTGCCTGCGCATCAACCAATGGGTGGAAACTGCGGTGCGCGAGTGCCCCGAGCAATACCTGTGGGCCCATCGCCGCTTCAAGAGCCGGCCACCGGGCGAGCCCAAGTTGTACGAAAAGCGCCGCTGAACAAACGGATTGTCCCTCGCCCATGGAGTTATGCAATGCGCCCCACTGAACCGGTCACAGGCTTGATTCTTTCCGGCGGCGGGGCGCGTGCGGCGTATCAGGTCGGGGTGCTGGCGGCGATTGCCGAGTTGCTGCCTCCGGGGGCCGCCAATCCCTTCCCGGTGATTGTCGGCACCTCGGCCGGGGCGATCAACGCGGTGAGCCTGGCCAGTGGCGCCATGGACTTTACTGCCGCCATCGCGCGCCTCACCGCATTCTGGCAGGGCTTTCGCAGCCATCTGGTGCTGCGCAGCGACTGGCCGGGGGTGATTCACCAGGCCAGCCGTTTCCTCTCCCGCAGCCTGCTGGGCCTGGGCTCGCCGGTGCCAGTGGCGCTGCTCGACAGCTCGCCGTTGCGGGAGTTGCTGCAAGACAAGCTGCATTTTGAAGGTATCAATGAGGCGATCCGCCACAAGCACCTGCATGCCGTAGCGGTGACGGCGTTCGGCTATGAGTCGGGCCAGGCGGTGACGTTCTATCAGGGCGGCGGCACCATCGACGCCTGGCTGCGCCACCGGCGCATCGGCCTGCCCACGCAGTTGACGGTGGAGCACCTGCTGGCCAGTTCGGCGATCCCATTGCTGTTTGCGCCGGTCAAACTGGACCAGGAATATTTTGGCGATGGTGCCGTCCGGCAATCAGCGCCCATCAGTCCTGCGCTGCACCTGGGGGCCACCCGGGTGCTGGTAGTGGGGGTCAGTGGCAACCCGCGTTCCCCTGAACCTTCGGCGCCGCAGGAGCGCAGCTACACCGGCCAGCAGCCCACCCTGGCGCAGATTGGTGGGCATATGCTCAACAGCACCTTTATTGACAGCCTCGAGAGTGACATCGAGTTGCTGGAGCGTCTTAACCAGTTCAGCCATCTGCAACCGGCCAACAGCGCCGCGCGGGGGCTTTCACCGGTCGATGTGTTGGTGATTGCGCCCAGCCAGCCGATCGACGAAATAGCGGCCCGCCATCGCCAGGAACTGCCGGCGGCATTGCGGTTGTTCTTGCGTGGGCCAGGGGCGACCAAGACCAGCGGGGCAGGGGTGCTCAGCTATCTGTTGTTCGAGGCAGGGTATTGCAGCGAGTTGATCGAGTTGGGGCGGCGCGATGCATTGGCCAAGCGCGAGGAGTTGCAGCGGTTCCTGGGCCTGACCCCGAACTGAATCGGGGCGCGGGCTTGTGTGGGAGCGGGCTTGCCCGCGATGGCGGTGAATCAGCCAATACTTGGGCTGGCTGACACTCCGCTATCGCGGGCAAGCCCGCTCCCACAGGGGAGGCCTTAGAAGTGGTACTTGACCAACAGGCTGGCTGTGTCCTGGTTGGTCTCGAACGCGCCGCTGTCCTGGATCCCGTACTTGTTCTTCCAGTAGTCGTATTCAAAACCGACATACAACTGCTTGGCGCCCCAGTTCATGGCTTTGCCCAGGTCATACTTGACCTGCGGGTTGAAGTGCAAGTTGGCGTGGTAAGTACCACGGGCGTTCTTGTCGTTATCCACCACCCAGTCCATGAAGCCGTCGATCAGCACGTCGGAGTTGCCCACGGGAATGGTGTAAGACCATACCGGCGTGATCTGCCAGACACCATCACCCGGGCGATTGCCTTCGGTCTGGCGCTGGTAGAAGTTCAACTGGAAGTAGTCGAAGCCGGGGATGTTCAGGTCGAATGCCGGGCCTACCAGGTAGGACTCGTTGTCGCCTTCGCCGAACTCGTAAGTGAACGCCAGCAATACATCTTTGATCGGGCCGAAGGACAAGTCCTTATCCAGGATCTTGCCAAATGACAGCCGTGGGCTGAACTCGCCGTAGTAAGTATTGGGGCCGACGTTGCCGTCTTCCTTGCCGTTGTAAAAGATACGATCGAGGAAGAAGAAGTTGTCGCCGTACTTCCACGCATCGGCGTGTTCAAAGGTGACGGTTTGCTGGATCTCTGGGTTGACCTTGAAGTTCTTGCCCCACAGGTAAGTCAGGCTGTTGTTCTGCCACTGCAGCAAGTCACCCGCCATTGCCTGGCCCCCGGCCAGCAGGGATCCGGCCAACATCAGGCTGTTCACGGTACGTTTCATTCGGTTGCTCCCGAGCTAAAGTTTTGTGGTTTTTCTTCTACGCAGGCGCTCTGGTGTGGCGCCTTTTGGTTCGCTGCAAAAATCGTCTGTTCGGTCAGCTTTAATGCTTTTAGCAAGAGCTGCGCCAAAGTGTTTGAAAAGCCAAAAAATCCCCGCCGGCTACATGGGATGCAGTCGGATACAGAGGACTTTTGCGCACTTTGGCAGCCAACATAAGGCCGGGATAAGTTGGCCTTTAAGTCAGCTTTTACATTCGCTGTTTTTTTTTGAGTCGATTCGAGCGGGCGCGGAGAATACTGGCTCCAGAGCCTGTGCTCAAGTGCGCTGTAAAAGAGCGCGGGGGGCGAGAATGGGGCACGGCGTGTGGCCGGCCCCAGGTCTAGGGTGTGCATGTGGATGTTCCCTGTTCGTTGTTATTTTTGTCGTAACGAAGGAATCAATGCGTATGGGCAACTGCGGGGCGTTCTGAGCCGCCCAGGATGTTGAACAGCACGTTCAGCGACAACGCGCTAAGCGTGGCCATGGCAATGCCGCTATGGGTAATCGGGCTCATCCACAACGGTAACTGGGCAAAGAACTCCGGGCGTACCACCGGGATCAGGCCCATGCCGATGCTGACCGCCACCAGCAACTGGTTGCGCCGGTCGGCAATGTCGGCTTCCTGGAGGATCTTGATCCCGGTCGCGGCCACCATGCCGAACATCGCGATGGCCGCGCCGCCCAGCACCGCAGGAGGAATCGAAGCCACCAAAAACGCCGCCTTGGGCAGCAGGCTGAGGACAATCAAAAAGGCCCCGGCCATGATCGTCACCGAGCGGCAACGCACCCCGGTCATCTGCACCAGGCCGATGTTCTGGGCGAAAGAAGAATGGGTGAAGGTATTGAAGAACCCGGCAAAGAACGACGCGCCGGCATCGCACAGCAGGCCGCGTCGCAGCATTTTCGGGGTGACTTCCTGGCCGGTGATCTTGCCCAGCGCGAGGAACATGCCGGTGGATTCGACGAAGATAATCACCACCACCAGGCACATCGACAGGATCGGTGCCAATTCGAATGTGGGCATGCCGAAGTGCAAGGGCGTGACCACTTGCACCCACGGCGCCTGCTCCAGGCCGCCGAGGTCGACCATGCCGAGCAGTCCGCACAAGGCGTAGCCCAGGGCCATGCCGATCAGTACCGAGATATTGACCCAGAACCCACGCATGAAACGGTTGATCAACAGAATGGTGGCCAGCACCAGGCCGGCGATGGCCAAGTAGATCGGCGAGCCGAATTGCACGGCGGTAGCACCACCGCCAGCCCAGTTCACCGCCACTGGAAACAACGAAAGACCGATGGCCGTGATCACCGTGCCGGTCACCAGCGGTGGGAAGAAGCGCACCACCTTGGACATGAATGGCGCGATGAGCATGCCAAAGAACCCGGCGGCGATGGTTGCGCCGAAGATCCCTTGCAGGCCGATACCCGGCATGCCCGCCATGGCGACCATGCTGCCGACAGCGGCGAAACTGGCGCCCATCATCACCGGCATACGGATGCCCAGCGGGCCGATCCCGAAGGATTGGACCATGGTCGCGATCCCCGCCACCAGCAGGTCGGCGTTGATCAAAAAGGCGATTTCTTCACGACTCAAGCCCGCGGCTTGTCCGATGATCAGCGGCACGGCCACTGCGCCGCCGTACATCAGCAGTACATGTTGCAGGCCTACCAGGATCAGTTGCAAAAGGGGCAGCCGCACCATGGCGGGTGCGGCAGGAATCTGCGGCTCGGCTAACTCGGACATGCAACACCTCGGATCTTTTTTATTTTTGTGTTGTTTGGCAGTCAATTGCCAGGTGAAACCCAATCTTCAAAACACTGCACCTCTCAACTGTAGGAGCGGGCTTGCCAGCTCCTACAGTGTGATCTGCGCTGATCAGTTAATTGGTGCGTGCTCCTTGATTGATCCAACTACCAATCAACTCCCGCTCCTGCTGGGTCATCTGGGTGATGTTGCCCAGTGGCATGATCTGGCTGGCAACCGCCTGCGCCTGGATGCGCGCCGCCTGCTGCTGGATCTGCGCCGGGGTATCGAACATCACCCCGGCCGGCGCGGCACTGAACAGCGGGCTGGTGGGCTTGGCCGAATGGCACACGGTGCAGCGTTGTTCAATCACGCTGTGGACCTTGCCAAAGTCCGTCGAAGCCTGGGCTGGAGCCGGTTCGGCGGCCGGGGCTGGAGCGGCAGGGGCGGCTGGCTTGAGACCACCGCCCACTGCGGTTTCCGGCAACGGCTGATACTCGATGGCCGCTGGCGCCTTGGCCACATCCGGTGCAGTCGCCACAGGTTTTGGCCCGGTGACATAGGCCAGGCAGATCATCGCCAGGGCGCCGACCGGCAGGGTCCATGCGTATTTCTGGCTGTCATGACGTGTGTTGAAGTAGTGGCGCACCAACACCGCCGCCACCGCGATCCCGGCCAGGATCAACCAGTTGTACTGGCTGCCGTAGGTGCTCGGGAAGTGGTTGCTGATCATGATGAACAGCACGGGCAGGGTGAAGTAGTTGTTGTGTCGCGAACGCAGCAGGCCCTTGGCCGGCAGTGCCGGGTCTGGCGTGCGGTTTTCTGCAATCGCTGCCACCAGCGCGCGCTGGGCCGGCATGATGATGCGGAACACGTTGCCGACCATGATGGTGCCGATGATCGCACCCACATGCAGGTATGCACCGCGACCGCTGAACACCTTGCTGAAGCCGTAGGCCGCGCCGATCAACAGGACGAACAGGATAAAACCGAGCAGGGCAGGGCGTTTGCCCAGGGCCGAGTCGCAAAGAAAGGAGTAGATGAACCAGCCAGCGAACAGTGAGCCAATGCCCAGCAACACGCCTTCGGTACCACTGAGGCTGCTGCCGGGGGCGAGCAGGTACAGCGTCGGGTTGAGGTAGAACACCACGCACAGCAGCGCGACGCCCGACATCCAGGTGAAATAGGCTTCCCATTTAAACCAGTGCAGGTTGTCCGGCATGGTCGGTGGGGCCAGTTTGTATTTTTCCAGGTGGTAGATACCGCCACCGTGGATCGCCCATAAATCGCCAGCCAGGCCGCTTTTTGGGTTGACGCGGTTAAGGTTGTTTTCCAGCCATACAAAATAGAAAGACGCACCGATCCAGGCCACGCCAGTGATCATATGAACCCAGCGCACGCTCAGGTTCAGCCATTCCAACAGATGTGCTTCCACAGTCTTTACCTCTCGCCCGTCACCCTTGTTGTCGGGTGATCGGACCTTCTCTTATTGGTGGGGGGCAAGGATCAACCGCTCATCCTCTTTGAAAAAATGCTCATCGCAGTTATTGCCTGTGCCACTGCGATCAACCACCAGGAAGTCATCCCGCTTTTCGATCGTCAGCACCGGGTGGTGCCAGACGCCGCGATGGTAATTAATGCCCTGCCTGCCGTTGGTGACGAAGGCGCGGACCAAGCCTGATACAGGTGCATCGCCAATGGGCGCGACCACGATCAGAAAGGGGTTGCCGAGCAGCGGAATAAAGGCCTGGCTGCCCAGCGGGTGTCTTTCCAGCATGCACACGGTCAGCGGCATGTCCTGCGCGTCGGCGCGGAAGATGCTGATGATGGCGTGATCTTCTGGCGTGGCGGTTTCAACCGTCGCCAGTTTATGAAAGCGCATGGTCGAGCCGTTGTTGATCATGAAGTGATCGCTGCCATCGGTTTCGATAACGTCTCCGAAAGGGGCGAAGGCTTCTTTGGTCAAGGGTTCGATCATCAGTGTGCGCATGGCTGTCTTCTTATCCGAATGCTGTGTTGTTGGGGCTGTTGCTATCGCGGGCAAGCCCGCTCCCACATTTGGAATGCATTCCCCTGTGGGAGCGGGCTTGCCCGCGATTGGGTTCACTGCTTACTTAGCGACCTTGCCGAACACCCGCAGGCGGCTTACACCACCGTCCGGGAACACGTTGAGGCGGATGTGGGTGATCGGACCCAGCGCCTTGATCTGCTCGGCGAAGGTGTGTTCGGCGTGCATTTCCAGCTTCTGTGCTGGCAGCAGTTCACGCCAGAACAGCGATTGGGTTTCGATCTGGCTGTCGGTACCGCCCTTGACGAACGCGCCCTGGATCGAGCACGTGTCCGGGTAGTTGCCCTTGAAGTGCAGAGTGTCGACCACTACTTTGTCGATCTCGCCGGCATGCCCCAGCGCGACGATTACCCAGTCATTGCCTGGCGTGCGACGGCGCGCGGTTTCCCAGCCATCGCCCATGTTGATGCCACGGCCCGGGTTGAGGATGTTGCCCATGCGCCCGAAGTGCTCGTCGGAGCACGCCAGGGCACGCCCGCCATTGAGGGAGGAGGCCAGGTCCACTTGTTCGTTGTCGCCCACGGCCGACCAGTCGCGGAACGGAATGCCGTACACGCGCAGACGGGCAACGCCACCATCCGGGTAGATGTTGAAGCGCAGGTGGCTGAACGCCTGGTCGTTGTTGATCTCGTGGAAGTGATGGCTGTTGCCCTGCAACTCCACGGCAGACAGCACTTCGACCCACTGGGTGTTGTCATCGGGCTCGCCGGTAGTCAGGAAGCAGCCTTCCAGGGACGCCGATGGCGGGAAGTTGCCGGTGAAGAATGAAGTGTCGATGTCCACGCCCTTGATCGAACCCGGTACGCCCAGGCGGATCACTGCGCTGTCGAAGCCTTCGAAGCGCTTGCGGCGTGACTCCCAGCCGTCCATCCACTTGCCGTTATCATCGAAAACGCCCTCCTTCCATACGGCCGGGGTCGGCTGGAACAGTCGGTTGGCGTCGGCGAACCAGTCATCGGTCACCGAGATGATCTTGGTGCCCAGGCGGGCGTCGGCCAGGTTGACGAACTTTTCGAAAGGTACGGCGTAAGCTTTCATTCTTCTTGTCTGCCTTAGATAGAGTGGCTGGGGATGGTCGTTTAGAGGGTCAATAAACGGAACAACGCGATCTTGTTGATCTCTGCCAGCGCGCACTTGAACTCGGTGTCGACCGGGTTGTGGATGCGCGTTTCAAACGCGGCGAGGATCTGATGCCGGTTGCTGCCTTTTACCGCCATGATGAAGGGAAACTTGAACTTGGCCTTGTAGGCGTCGTTCAGCTCGGTGAAGCGAGAAAACTCTTCGGCCGTGCATTGGTGGATACCGGCGCCAGCTTGTTCATTCGTGCTGGCTTCGGTCAGTTGGCCCTGGACGGCAGCTTTGCCCGCCAGGTCCGGGTGAGCGTTGATCAGGGCCAGTTGCCTGGTGTGATCGGCGCTCAATAGGATATCGCTCATGCGCTGGTGCAGGGTTTCGATCTCGTCGATCGAGGCGTCCTGGCCCAGGTCGAAGGCCTTTTCGGCCACCCATGGCGAGTGTTCGTAGATATCGGCAAAAGCTGCGACGAATGCGTCGCGGCTGAGGGCCGATGGTTTCAAGGTCTGGAAAGCAGTCATTTGGCGGCTCCCTGGAAAGGGTGGACGTCATGCCAGTGGCGGGCAATATCGACGCGGCGGGCGAACCACACCTGATCATGGCCCTTGGCGTATTCGATAAAGCGCTTGAGTGCAGCCAGGCGCGCCGGGCGGCCGATCAGGCGGCAATGCAGGCCAATGGACAGCATCTTCGGCGCCTCTGCCCCTTCGGCATACAGCACGTCGAACGCGTCTTTGAGGTACTCGAAAAAGTCATCGCCCTTGTTGAACCCCTGGACCTGGGTAAAGCGCATGTCGTTGGTGTCCAGGGTGTAGGGGATCACCAGGTGCGGCTTGCCAGTGGGGTTGTTGGGTTCCCAGTAGGGCAGGTCGTCGTCATAGGTGTCGCAGTCATACAGAAAGCCACCTTCCTCCATCACCAGCCGCCGCGTATTGGGGCCGGTGCGCCCGGTGTACCAGCCCAGCGGGCGCTCGCCGGTCAGCTCGGTGAGGATGCGGATGGCCTCGAGCATGTGCTCACGCTCCTGGGCCTCGTCCATGTACTGGTAGTCGATCCAGCGGTAGCCGTGGCTGCAGATCTCGTGGCCGGCGGCGACCATCGCGCGGATCACCTCGGGGTGGCGCTGGGCGGCCATGGCCACGGCGAAGATGGTCAGCGGAATGTCGAATTCCTTGAACAGCTTGAGGATGCGCCACACGCCGGCACGGCTGCCGTATTCGTACAGCGACTCCATGCTCATGTTGCGCGCGCCTTGCAGCGGTTGGGCCGAGACCATTTCCGAGAGGAAGGCTTCGGACTCTTTGTCGCCATGCAGGATATTGCGCTCACCGCCTTCTTCGTAATTGAGTACGAACGACAGGGCGATACGCGCCTTGCCAGGCCAGTGTGGGTGCGCAGGGTTACTGCCGTAACCGATCAGGTCGCGTGGGTAGTCAGCGCTCACTGCAGTCTTCCTTCTTGTTCGTGATCAAGGGTGTGGCGGCTGTTGCGTCACAGCGATGGACTGATTGTATACAACTTAATGCTCACTTTGTAAGCCTGTATTTTTGCATTTTTTCCAGGCGGTCGCCTCGACCTATCCTTGCAAGAAACTTGCCCGACTGGTCAACTAAAATATGCAAACCTACGACGCAGCTTTACTGTAGGCCCTGGCTTGCCGACGATGGCCAGCGTCGAGTGACGGCATTGCTGAGGGATACACCGGCACGGTCGACAAGCCTGCTGCTGCAGGAGGGAAGGGGATTTGTTGAATTTATTGTGTACAATTTTTTTTAAAAGTGTCTTAATCAGCCATCGCCGGCTTTTCAGTGCCCCGCAAAGGTGCGGCCGCTTATTAACTGATGACTTGGGAGCTCCGATCCATGGGACGACTGACCACACACGTACTGGACGCCGCGCACGGCTGCCCAGGCAGCGCCATCAAGGTTGAACTGTATCGCGTCGAAGGCGCCCAGCTGGAACTGGTCGCCAGCACCCTGACCAACAGCGATGGCCGTTGCGACGCCCCGCTGCTGCAAGGTGATGACTACCGCAGTGGCGTCTACCAACTGCAGTTCAGTGCCGGGGATTACTACCGCGCCCGTGGTGTGCAATTGCCCCAGCCGGCGTTTCTCGATGTGGTGGTGCTGCGCTTTGGCATCAGCGCCGAACAGGATCACTACCATGTGCCCCTGCTGATTTCGCCCTACAGCTACTCCACCTATCGCGGTAGCTGAGTCGTCACCTGGCTTCACACCCCCAAATGCTCTTCGTTGGTTTCGCCCGCGCACACTGCGGGCTTTTTTTTGCCCGCAAAAAGGCGGGTCATGAGCCAATGCCAGCGAACCAGAGGAACCCTTGTGGGAGCTGTCGAGCCCCACAGGGTTGTGTGTTAGCCCCTGAGCAGCGACGCCGCCCCAGCGCTGCCAAACAGCCCGGCACTGAAGCGATTGAACCAGCTCTGGCCCTTGCCGGTGCGCAGGTAGCGCGCGGCGCCGTGGGCACCCAGGCCGTAGGCCAGCTTGCACAGCAGGTCCAGCATGGTCCAGGTGGCGATCATGATCAGCAGTTGTGGCAGGAACGGTTGCTGGCTGCTGAGAAACTGCGGCAGGAAGGCGGCGAAAAACAGAATGTCCTTGGGGTTGCTGGCGCCCAGCACAAACGCCCGGCCAAACAGTGCACGAAAACGCGGCACAGGCGTTGCGTCCGGTACCACGGCGCCCTTGGACGGCAGGCGCGATTGCTGCCAGCTCTGCCAGGCGAGGTAGAACAAGTACAGCGCACCGACGATCTTCAGGGCGCTGAACAACTGCTCTGACGCCAGCAACAGCGCGCCCAGGCCCAGGGCCGAGGCGCTCAACAGGCAGATCGAGGCGAACACCCCGCCCAGAAACGCCGGATACGAACGGCGCAGGCCGTAGTTCAGGCTGTTGCTGATCATCAGCAGCGACAGCGGCCCCGGAATCAGGATCACGATCAAAGCAGCGCCGCTGAACAGCAGCCAGGTTTCCACGCTCATTACATTCCTCCATACATGCAAAAGCCCCACCCGGAGGTGAGGCGGTTTTCGCCAGCTTTCGCGTTACAGGAACACAAACTTGGCGATGAAAATCGCGCACAGCACCCACAGGCTGATGGAAATCTGTTTGTACTTGCCCGTGCCGGCCTTGAGCGCCACGTAGGTGATAAAGCCCAGGGCGATGCCGTCGGCGACCGAGAAGGTCAGGGGCATCATGATTGCCGTGACAATCGCCGGAATGCTGTCGGTGGCGTCGTCCCATTCGATATGGGCCATGCCGCTCATCATCAGCATCGCTACATAAATCAGCGCGCCGGCCGTGGCATACGCAGGAATCATGCCCGCCAGCGGGGCGAAAAACATCGCCGCCACAAACAGCACGCCCACGGTCACGGCCGTCAGCCCGGTGCGCCCACCGGCCGCCACACCCGCAGCGCTTTCCACGTAACTGGTGACCGGCGGCACACCGACCACCGCGCCAAACACGCTGGAGGCACTGTCGGCTTTCAAGGCCCGCGAGAGGTTTTCGATCTTGCCATCGGCCTTCACCAGGCCTGCACGCTGGGCGACGCCCATCAAGGTGCCGGCGGTGTCGAACATGTGTACAAACAGGAAGGCGAATACCACGCTGATCATGCTCACGTTGAACACGCCCATCACGTCCATCGCCATCCAGGTGGGCGCCAGGCTCGGCGGTGCGGCAACGATACCCTGGTACTGCACCAGGCCCAGGCCCCAGCCGGCCAGGGTGACGGCGATGATGCTGATCAGGATCGCGCCGAACACCCGGTGATAGCTGAGGATCGCGATCAGCAGGAAGCACACGGCCGCCAGCAGCGGCGCCGGCTCATGCAGGGAACCGAGCTTGATCAGGGTGGCGGGGCTGGCCACGATGATGCCGGCGGTTTTCAGGCCGATCACCCCCAGGAACAGACCCACCCCGGCGCCCATGGCATGGCGCAGGCTCACCGGGATGCTGTTGAGCAGCCATTCGCGGATGCGCGACAGCGTCAGGATCATGAACAGCACGCCGGAGATAAACACCGCACCCAGCGCGGTCTCCCAGGTGTAGCCCATGGTGCCGACCACGGTGTAGGTAAAAAACGCATTCAAGCCCATGCCCGGCGCCAGGCCGACCGGCCAGTTGGCGTACAGGCCCATCAACAGGCAGCCTAGCGCGGCGGCGATACAGGTCGCGACAAAGGCGGCGCCGTGGTCGATGCCGGCGTCTGCCATGATGTTGGGGTTGACGAAAATGATGTAGGCCATGGTGATAAACGTGGTGAGGCCGGCGATCAGTTCGGTCTTCACTGTGGTGCCATGCAGGCTGAGTTTGAACAGGCGTTCCAGCCAACCCTGCTTTGTGGTCGCAAGATGCGGCGGACTGAGGTCCAGGGTCGGGGCGTCGGATTTATGGCTTTCCACAGCAAGTACTCCTCAAGAGTTTTATTGTTATTTCCAGCGCCGGACACATGAGTGGGGCAGCGGCGCTTTGAGGTACCAGCGGGCTTTGTTGACCAGTAGGTCAGGAACTCGCACGAAGCGAATTATGCTTTTGTATACAAATAAAGCAAATAATGTTTGCGATTATGTGTGCAAAAAAGATGAAAGGCCAATTTCAAGGCAGGGTCAGCGCCTTGTTCACCGCCAGCCAACCATTCACCGCGTCCTCGCCGGCTTCGGCAAAGGCGCGCTGCAGCAACTTGACTTGCTCGCGGCGCAGGGCGTGTTCGAAGCGCTGGCCTTCCTCGGTCAAGTGCAGCAGGCGCTTACGTTTGTCGGTGTCCGAGGCCACGCTGTCGACCAGGTGCATTTCCTGCAATTGGCGCAGCGGCATATTCAGCGCCTGCTTGCTCACCCCCAGCAGTTCCAGCAGTTGTTTGACGCTCAAGGCCGGGTAGCGTGCGATAAAAAACACAATGCGCTGATGCACCCGGCTCAAGCCTCGGCGCTCCAGCATTTCATCGGCCTTGGCGGTAAAGGCCTGGTAGCCGAAGAAGAACGCTTCCATGGCGGCTTGCTGCGAGGTCTGGTTTTTAAGGTCAAGCATATTGACGTATCTACCTGGGTCGTCGTAATTTTGGTCAACCAGTTTGACGTATTTTCCCCAGGCTTTGCTACCGGTGACCCTATGGCTTTCTCAGAACGTGTTTCGCGCCTTAAAAGCTCCTTGATCCGTGAAATCCTCGCGGCGGCCCAGCGCCCGCAGGTCATGTCATTTGCCGGTGGCCTGCCAGCCGAAGCCATGCTGCCGGCGCTGGATTGGCAAGCTATGCCACCGGCCATGGGCCAGTACGGCATGAGTGAAGGCGAGCCGCAATTGCGCGAGTTGCTGGCGGCCGAAGCGCGGGCGCTGGGGGTAGCCTGCAATGCCAGCCAGGTCCTGGTGGTCAGCGGCTCGCAGCAAACCCTGGACCTGGCGGCCAAGCTGTATATCGACCAAGGCACGCAGATCCTGCTGGAGGGCCCGACCTACCTGGCGGCCCTGCAGATCTTCCAACTGTTCGGCGCCGATTGCCTGACCGTGGAGCTGGAAGCCGATGGCCCGGACTTGACGGCACTGCGCAGCCGCCTGGAACGCCATCGCCCGGCGTTCATCTACCTGATCCCGACCTTCCAGAACCCCTCGGCGGTGCGCTACAGCGAAGCCAAGCGCGATGCGGTAGCGGCGCTGCTGGATGAGTTCGGCGTGACCCTGATCGAAGACGAGCCCTACCGTGAACTGACCTTCGACGGCGGCAGTGCGCGGCCGATTGTCAGCCGGTTACGCAAGGCCAGCTGGATCTACACCGGCACCGTATCCAAGACCTTGCTCCCCGGTTTACGGGTCGGCTACCTGATCGCCAGCCCCGACCTGTTTCCCTACCTGCTCAAGCTCAAGCAGTCGGCGGACCTGCACACCAACCGCGTCGGCCAGTGGCAGGCCATGCAGTGGATCGGCACCGAGCGCTACCAGCAACACCTGGGGCAATTGCGCAGTTTTTACCGTGAGCGGCGCGATGGATTCCAGCTGGCACTGACGCGACATTTCGAGGAACTGGCGGACTGGCAAGTGCCCCAGGGTGGATTATTCTTCTGGCTGACCTTGAAACAACCCCTCGATACCCGCACTTTATTGGCACCAGCGCTCGACCAGGACGTGGCGTTCATGCCCGGTGAACCGTTCTTTTCCGAGCCGGACCAGCACCACGGGCACCTGCGGCTCAATTTCAGCCACATCGACCCGACGCGCCTGGACGAAGGTCTCAAGCGTCTCGCGGCGGTGATCCGTCAAGCACAGCTCGCGCAAGCGGCATAAGGGGAGCTTCATGTACAAGGTTTATGGCGATTACCGCTCGGGCAACTGCTACAAGGTCAAGTTGATGCTCAACCTGCTCGGCATCGCATACGAGTGGGTGAATGTCGATATTTTGAACGGCGACACCCAGACCGCCGAGTTCCTGGCGAAGAACCCCAACGGCAAGATCCCGGTCCTGGAGCTCGAAGACGGCACCTGCCTGTGGGAATCCAACGCCATCCTCAACTTCCTCGCCGACGGCAGCGAGTTCCTGCCCAGCGAACCGCGCCTGCGCACCCAGGTGTTGCAGTGGCAGTTTTTCGAGCAGTACAGCCATGAACCGTACATTGCCGTGGCGCGGTTTATCCAGCTTTACCTGGGGCTGCCGGAGGATCGGCTGGAGGAGTACAAGACCACCCATAAAGGCGGCTACAAGGCGCTGAGGGTCATGGAAAAACAGCTGCAAGCCACGCCATACCTGGTGGGCGACCAGTATTCGATCGCCGACATTGCGCTGTATGCCTACACCCATGTGGCCCATGAGGGTGGTTTTGACCTGAGCCCTTATCCGGCCGTACAAGCCTGGCTTGCGCGCGTGGCCAGCCATCCCCGGCATGTGCCGATGCTCGACTGATAGGCGCGACCTAAATGTGGGAGCGGGCTTGCCCGCGATGGCGGAGGGTCAGTTGTCGAATAATTGACTGACACACTGCCATCGCGAGCACGCCCGTTCCCACATGTGCACTGCGTTTTCTGTCAGATCGCGGCGAAGCGCTTGTCCAGGTAGTCGATGATTACCTTGGAGTCATACATCCAGGTGGTCTGGCCATTTTCTTCGATGCGCAGGCACGGCACCTTGATCTTGCCGCCTTGGGTAAGCAATGTTTGGCGGTCTTGCTCGTTGTTCTTCGCATCCTTGAGCGCCACCGGCACATTCAGGCGGTGCAGGGTGCGGCGGGTTTTCACGCAGAACGGGCAGGCGTGGAATTGGTACAGGGTCAGGCCCTTGGCCGCTTCATTGACCTGTGCCTGTTGCTCGGCGGGGCGCTGCTTTTTACGCGGGCGGGTAAGTAAGTCGCCCGCGATGATGACGTGGCCGAGGCCCACTCGAAGTGCTTTGACGAACATGGCTGAAACCTCTTGCCCAGGACAGAAGGGGCCGCAGCTTACCTGATTTTTACAGGCGAAAAAAAACCGGCGATGAATGCCGGTTTTTTCTGACGCAGCCTGTTACTTGATCAGGCTGAGGAACTCGCTGCGGGTCGCCGCGTTTTCGCGGAACTCACCCAGCATCACCGAGGTGATCATCGACGAATTCTGTTTCTCCACACCGCGCATCATCATGCACATGTGCTTGGCCTCGATCACCACGGCAACGCCCAGGGCACCGGTCACCTGCTGGACCGCTTCGGCGATCTGGCGGCTGAGGTTTTCCTGGATCTGCAGGCGACGGGCATACATATCGACAATCCGCGCGACCTTCGACAGGCCCAGGACCTTGCCGCTAGGGATATAGGCGACATGGGCCTTGCCGATGAACGGCAGCAGGTGGTGTTCGCACAGCGAGTACAACTCGATGTCCTTGACCAGCACCATTTCGCTGTTATCGGAGCTGAACAGGGCACCGTTGGTGACCTCTTCCAGGGTTTGCTCGTAGCCGCGGCAAAGGTACTGCATGGCCTTGGCGGCACGTTTTGGCGTGTCGAGCAGGCCCTCGCGGGAAACGTCCTCGCCGATTTGGCCGAGGATCGCTGTGTAATTCTGTTCCAAAGTCACAGGGCGGTATTCCGTATGGGTTTCAGAGCGGTACGGTTTCTGCCTGTACCAATTTTGTACCATTCAGGCTTTGTTCAAGCTTCCCGAGCTCGCTCCAATCTTCGCTGGAGTTTATCCATCGGGCGTAAGTGGACAGCAGCATTTGCACGCTGTGACCAAGCTGATTTGCTATGAACCCGAGGTTCATGCCTGCCATTAGGCACATAGTAGCGTACGTGTGCCGACAGTTGTATTGCCGACGGCTTCGGATCTTCAATTCTACCAGAGCCGCCTGGAAGTGTTTGTCGGTCACGCTGGCCTGCTGGATGTACTCAAAGTTCCTGGTCGGCGGGAACACATACGGCGATTTCTTGTGCTGCCGGCGGCTCTGTTTGGCTCGCAGCGCGGCGACTTTCTCCGCTTCTTCTATAGCATTCAGGGCTCGGCTGTTGAGCATCACCCGGCGGGACTCCCGGGTCTTGGTCCGCTCTTCGATCTTGTAGTCAGCAACAATTCTGCAGATATTGGCCACTCTGGCCTCTTTATCTACCTCACCCCAGCGCAACGCCGCTATCTCACCAGGCCGCATGCCGGTGTAAAACGCAAACTCAAAGTAGGCTGCGTACACCCGCATTGAACCGGTCAGCACCTGATACAGGTGCCCAATAACCCGATCTGCTTCCTCGACCGTAAACGGATCCACAGCCTTTTTTGCCTTTGTCGGCAGTTCAATTGAGTTTGCAGGGTTGCGCGTGAGCAGCTCATCCTTCACGGCCGTCTCAAGCAGTGTGGTAAGCCGCTGAATTGCCGATCGCTTGACGGTTGGCGACTTCCATTCTGTTTCGCTCACGATCTTTCTGAGCATCGGCGACGTGATTTGATCCATGGGGATCAGCGCCAGGTGAGGCATCCAGTAGAGGTTCAGCGAAATTCGGTAGTTTTTCCGGGTTCCGGTTACCACTTCCCGCCCATTTAGCCACGCCTGGGCATACTCCCCGAACAGCGGAGTGGCTGAATAAGTGGAGTATGTCGAGTTTGGGAACAGCTCGGCGTAACGCTGCTCGTCCATCACGCCGTGCTTAATCAGGCTGGTTACTGTAGCGCGAAGATCTGCGGCCGCTTTAATGCCCTTTGGCGTTTGGGGATAGGGGAGGGTTTCGCAGCGACGAAACTTCCAGGTGAAGCGAATCCGGACGGACTGTCCGGCAAGCTCAACGCCGGCGGGCATTCCCATTGGCTTTCTAGCCATTTCTCATATCTCCAAAAGCTATAGTAAATCTTCCCGTCATACTCATTCCAAACACCCCTTGGGATAACTCCCCGCTGACGTTTCCCTTCCAGGGCGCGTTTCGTGGTGCCGACGAGTAAGGCGAATTCCTTTTCCGGGATCTTGTCCGACCTGAGCGGTTCGTCCAGCTGTTCGGCTGCTGCCATGTCTACCTCCCGCCGCCCGCTGTAGGCCGCGCTGTCTTGATGATGTGGATGATGAAACCGAAGGTGAGCAGCATCCAGGCGACGGTGCCGGCGAATGCTGCGATCAGGTGTTGGTCGGTACCGGTGGAGAGCAGCTCCGGCACCTGCCAGAAAAACCAGAAGGTGGACCCCGCCACGTACAACACGATGGCAGTGATGAGCAGGGTGAGTTTCGTTGCGTACATGGGGTGTCCTTGCCGCGCTGGGCGGCAGAAGTTGGGTTAGCGGGTGGCTTTGGCGATTGCGGCGTCTGCAACCTTCATCGCTGCCTGGGCGTCATTCACATAGGCAGGATCGAAACCACCGCACAGATGGATAGTTGCCTGGCAGGCGCGCAGGTTCTCTCGGGTGAGTTTCAGCGCCGCGACCAACTCTTCGCCCAGCGCACGCTCCTCCCGGCCGATATCCCAGAAGCGCTGCCCCCAGTGATCCGCCGGCGGCGGGTTGACGTTCTGGGCGCCCATGGCCAGGGCGCCGACAATCGCGTCGCACAAATCGCGTTTGTAGGCGTTGTCGCCGTCGATGCTCAGGCCGCGCCGGCGCAGCGCGCTCACCACTTCGTTTCTATCCAGGCCCTGGTCTTCCAGGATGATGTCTCGCTCCGGCTCGCCCGGGGTGACAATGACCAGGGCAAGCTTGGCGCCTGGCGGGCAGTAGCCGCTGAGTTTAACCAGGGCGTCGTTGGCTGCTTCGTGGAATCGCTGAACTGCTGACATAGGAATACCTCACCCGCCGCTCACCGGCAGGCACATAGGGGAATGGAGTAATGGCGTTTTGCCTAGATATCTGTGTCGCTTGGATGGGTGTAAAACGGGTATTCAATCCACCCGGTCGCCAGGAGGGCGCATGCCACACCAACTAGATATCCCGATTGCGCACGCCTACCGGGGCCACACAATGTTTCTCAAGTTCGTCTGGCGGCGCCCGAACGACGACGCACCGATTGCCGCGAAGATCATCGAGCCCGCGCAAATTGACGGGCTGGGCGAGGTCGCGGCTGAGCTGACCGGGCCTTGGCCCGACTACCCAGCAGCAATTGATGAGGCAACGGCTGCTGCTGAGCGTTGGATCGACAGCCAATTGCCTTGAGGCCGCTCACCGGCAGGCATGTAGGGGGATTGGGGTTACTTCAATCGAACGGAAGCGAATCAGGCGGCGATTCGTGGAACCAGAACGCCGAGATCCGCCAGGCGCTGCAGCGCGATCGCACATTCATCGCCAAAGGCAAACAGCGCACTACCGGCGCCAGATCTGCCCTTTTTGTGACTATTCTCGTGCCCGGGAACGAAAGCGATTCGCCCTTTGACCAGCAGCGTTGCCGAGGCATTGGCCATTGCGTCCTGAAACCATTCGGCATCCGTTCGGCTGAACACCAGCGCGATGCCATCGCCGTGTGCAATCAGGCGCCGCATCCAGAAGCCTGTTTCAGGGCCGTAGGGCGGATTCATCCAAACTCGCCCCGACCATTCTTTCGACAGGCCGTCATCGAAGATTGTGTACTTCGTCTTTGCCGGTACCGCCGTCACGTAGTCGTGCGGACTGGATGGGTCCAGGTCGAACTGCAGCCCGAGCCTTTCGAAGATCCACGCAGGCGTGTACCACTCGACGCTCTTGTACTTTGGCGATGCCTCGCGGGCACCGATCATTCCGCTCATGGCCTCGGCCCCTTGTAGATGAACACGTAGGCGAACCAGAGGGTGGCGATCATGGCGTCACCTTGATATCGACGTCGTCATGGATCCACTCGATATCGAGCAGGTCATCGTCGTCAATCTGCGATTCACGATGGTCATTGCTTGCCAACAGTTCCTCCACCTCGTCGTCATCGACGTTCTCAATGACCTTTCGGAAGTTCACGACTGCTTTGCCGGTGAGCACGACTGTTCTTTTCATGGGCGAGTTCGTCCTTGCCGCTATAGCGGCTGACTTTGAAGGGGGAGGGGTTACAGGTTTTGCGGGTGGAGTACGGATGTACTCCTTTCAGGATTTAGGCACTTCGGTGTGGCGGCGGAAGCCCATCGAGTAGATCAATTCGGCGCGCGCTTGCCCGATGCCGTCGATGCGTTTGAGCCAGTAGATAGACTCGTCGCGGGATGCCACCGCTACCGGCGCGGGCTGCTCGGCCAACTTCGCCCGATGCTGCCACGCATCATGCGCAAGGCCGGTTTCGCGTTCGTAGTACAGGCCGATATCGCAAAGCCGAAGATCAACTTGAGACTGGGTGCGCGCCCATGCTTCGAACTGTTTGTTTTCTTTAGCTGGATCGTATGCTGACTGCTCGCCCTGGGGCTGGGCGGCCGGATTGTTGGCTGGCGCAGGTTCGGGCAGCCCGCACAAGTAATGGTCCATCTGCTCGCGGCAATCCTGCTCGGTGTAGCCGCAATCAGGGCAGCGTGGTGGCGCATCCAGCAGGGTGCGCAGTTCAGCAGCAAGCTGAACACTTGATGTTCCGATGTCGTCGGCGCGTAATGCAAGGTACTCAATTCCAGCAAGGGCAAGGCGCAGTGTGTGGCGCGGCACGCCGTCAATCGTTTGGTTGGTCATGGCTTGCTCTCACATTCATCGCAACGGTATTCGTTGCGGGGGATTAGGGGGCCGAACAGCCAGAAGCGCCGCGACATCCGCGTCACCTTCCAGAGTGCGCCCCATTCTTTGCATCGTGGGCAGGTTCCGTAGGCATGTGCCATCGCCATAAACCACCTCATCAAATCAGTTGTGCCAGTGCCAGCAGGCACCAGCAGTAGGCGGGGAGTTGGGTTAGGGCTTTGCCGCTTCATGGTTCGGGTCAACAAGCCCTGCCTCGGTGACGTGGTACCGCTTAACTTCACTCATCACGCCTCCCTCAACATATCAATGACCTGATTGATACCGCTGGCCACGCTGGACGGCTGGGTCACGGCGTACCGGGTCAGGTCGGCAATGGCCTTGGTGCGGATAGGCTCGCGCCGCACTGACGAGCCCAGGGCCCGAACGAACTCAAGGGCGTACCGCTTGCCCTCCAGTTCCATGACACGGTTGATAGGGCCGGTGATGACCAGCTCGGGCAACGGCTCGTTCGCCAGGATCGGCGGGAGTAGCTTGGCCGTTGGGGCCGGCTTCGGGATCGGCGCAGTGGCCCTGGTCAGCGCCTGTTCAAGGGCGCGCATTGCGATGGGGTTCATGGGGTTACCTGCTGGGATACGCTCAACGCTACCGCCACGGGTTGAACCCAGATCGGCATGCTGTTGAGCATGAAGGTTTCGCCGGCCTCGGCCAGCAACAGGGTGGTGCCCATCACATGGGCGATTGCTTCGGCTGCGGCCGGTGGAACTGCGTTCCCGATCCGTTCGCGCCACGCCTGATCACTCAGGCCGTCCAGCTCAAACCATTCCTCTGGCTCAACCAGGCTTTGCAGTGCGGCCAGCTCCAGGGTGGTGAACGGCCGGTGCCAGGTGCCGTCGAGGCTTTCGATAACGCAGGTCAGCCGCTCGTTGGCTTCCGGCATGCGCGGGTCAGCGACGGACCAACGCCCATTGTCCTGGCGGGCACTGGCTGAAACGGCGCCGCACTGGTCGCTCCAACCCACAACGCCGTAATGGCCGCCGGTTAGGTAGGCATCGCCCTTGGTGCGCTTCATGCCTGGGCGTGGGTCTTGAACAGCGAAAGCGCCCTGGCCCGTGGTGCTGCCAGAAATTACCGTGCGTGAGGTGCCGTCCCACTGGGCCACGTTGTACTTGGCGTGTCCAATGCCAGGGTCGCGCGGGTCAGCAACGCTGAATGTCCCTTGCCCGGGCGACTTGACGCCGATCACCGCGCCGCTGGTTTCGTTCCAGCGGCGAACGCCGTACTGCTGGTATTGCAAGGCGCCGGCCCTGGCCCGTGGATCCGCTACCGAAAATTTGCCGTTGGTTGGTCGGCTACTGCCCGCGACCGTTCCTGATGGGTCATCCCACTTGTTCACGCCGAGATATCCGCCGAACGCCTCGGGCACGATCACGAAGTCACGCAGGTATCCATCCTCGATCGCTAAATCATTCAGGCAGCGCCAGTCCTTGCCGGCCTCGACCAGGGCCAGACGAACCCACGTTTTCCATTGCAGCGCCGGAACTCGGTGCATGGGACCGGCGACGGCAACGTCACCAGCCATAGGCATGCGGCCCAGGATCGAACCCACAGACTTGAGCGTCTTTTTCTCTGGCTCATACAGGAAGGGCGGCACCTTTTCTATGTGCCTGGCCACCAGCAAGAAGCGCTTGCGGCTCTGGGCCAGGCCGCCGATGACGCCGCAGTCGTGCGTGGTTTCTGCAACTGCATAACCGTAGTGGTTCAGCAGCTTGTTGATCTGGTCCAGCAGGTGCCGGCCACGGGTGGCCAGGCGCGGTACGTTCTCGAAAACGATCAACGATACCGGGTCATCCTTCCAGGCTTCGCACATCAGCCACACGCAGCGCAGCGTCAGTTCGTTGAGGGCCTGGTATTTCGGGGTCAGGCTCATTGTCTCGGACAGCAAGCCCGAGGCGCCTTTGCAGGGGCTGGAGATAAACACAGCGTCGGGACGCTGATAGCCAGCAGCCTTGCGCACGTCGTCGGGTCCAGCCTCTACCCAGCCCGGCGGTGGCTGCTTACCGTGAAACGCGGTGTACATGCCGAGGGTGAACAGGTCCATCAGGGTGCCAGGCACGCCAGACAGTTGCTGGAAGTCACGCAACCCGGCCGGGTCAACATCGATGCCGCCGATGCACTGCCACTCGGCTTGCATGTTGCCCACCACGGGCTTGGCCTTGTTGAACCCTTTGGCGCCGCCGCCGAGGCCGCAGCAAAAATGGAAGTGCTTGAAAATTCGCTTGAGCATCATGCGGCGATTCCTTGAAAGAGGTGTGCGCCAGCGGACGCTGGCGCAAGGTGTGGCGGGGTCAAGCCACCTGAGCAGGCGGGTTCATGGCGAAGTAGATGCGGGCGCAGGCTTCGGTGTCGGGCCGCGCGCGGTGGCCACCGACCAGTTCTTCACCGGTGAAGTGCAACAGGGCCTCGGCAACCGAAGGCTGTTTGAACTGCCGTCCACGGCCGGCGGCGATCATGCGTTCGGTCGGCGGGCATTTGACGATGTTGGTTGCCGCCTGGCAGGTGCAGTACTTCGGCCCGGCCTTGAATTCGTCGGCTGTGGCGTCGTCCATGAAGCGCTTCAACCCGATGCGCAAGATGCGGTCATCGAACGAGACGTTGTGAGCAACGCGCAGGCCGGCCTGGGCCATGATGCTCATGAAGCCGGCGACCGCTTCGGCTTCGGGGATGCCCTGTTCCAGGGCCATTTCGGTGGTGATGCCGTGAATCGCTGCAACGTCGTCTGGGATCACCCAGCCATCGGGCTTCACCATTGCTTCGAACGAGTCCACCAGCACGCCGTCAGGCGTGTAGAGCAGAGCGCAGATATCGACGATGTGCGGTTGGTCGGCGTGTTCGCTGGGCGACTTGAACAGTGGAAGGCCGGTGGTTTCGGTATCGAAGAAGCAAATCAACTCGGACATAGGTTTTCTCCAGGCGAAAAGAAGGCGCCCGTAGGCGCCTGGGGTTGAGCGGGGAGTGGGGTTAGGTCACGTCGGCCAGGGTGGCAACGACCTTGTAGCTGTGATCCATGGCGGTTTCGCCTTCGGCTTCCAGCTTGATCACATCGTTATCGAGCAGGCGAATCAGCAGGGATGCAGCCTTGTCGCTATCAATCGCCAGTCGGCTCTGAATCCAATGGGCCTTGAACGCCTTGCTGTTGGACTTGAGCACGATCAGCTGGGCCGCGTCGTCGTAGTCGAACTCGCCAAACTCTTTGTCCAGATCGGCGCCGGTGCTTGCAGCGCCACCCGTGCGCTCGGCAAGTTCAGCGGCGGTGCCCAGCGGGTGCTGGCCGTCCGGCTCGTCTGGTCCGGTTGGCGTTGTAAGCACCGGCCGCAGCACCTCGCGCGCGCCGTTGGAGTTCATCGCAGAAACAATACCGGTCTGCTCCATGCCTTCAAGCATCCGCGCAGCACGGTTGTAACCGATCTTCAATTTGCGCTGAATCGCCGAAATGCTTGGGCGGCGGGACTCGATGACGAACACCACGGCATCGCTGTACAGCGGATCCTGACCTTCTGGAACGGTGTCGTCATAGCTTGCGAGCTCGTCCGCGCTGGCGCCGCCACTGGCTAACAGGCTGCCGGTCAGGTCGCTGACGTGCAGCGCCAAGTCCTTCTGGTCGCGGTCCGGTTGGATGAAGTCGAGGCCCTCGTCATAGTCAGTCGGGGCCAGCACCAAAAGGCACATCTTTCCGGGAACCTTGGCCAGGGCCGTAGCATCCGGCGCGTTGACGTCAATGCTGGCGGTGATGGTGATCGCCTTTTTCTTGAACTTTGCGTCCACTACTTCGACTTCGATGGTTTCGACGTTGCGCGAACTGATGATGGCGATAGCGTTGAGCGTGGCCTCGGTTGCGGCCTTAGTCATACGGTCGATAACTTCCTGTTGCTGGCCCTCGTTCAGCTTGCCGTAGGGCGAATGCAGGTTCTTCAACTCAAACAGCCCGGCGTTGACCAGGTCATGCACCAGCAGTTCGTGGGCCAGATAGGACGGCTCAACGCCCGCCAGCTTGGCGCGTTCGATAATGTCGCGGTGTTCAGTCTTCATAGTTGACCCTCAGTGCTTGGCGATGCGCTCAAGCTTCGATTGTTGAGCGGGGCTCAGATTGGTGTGGGCGCCGTAACGCTTGAAGCTGGCGCGGATGTTCTCGACAAACTCCAGTTCCCAGGCGCCGCTGGCATGCATTTCGGCGGCGACCAGGATGGAAGCGAACTCCTCGACACTGTCGTAAATGTCGAGGATGGACTGAGCAGCCATGATCAGGCTGCGGCCAGGTTGGCCTGTACTGCCTGGATGTGGTTGACCAGGGCGGTACAGATGCGCGGGAAGTCGCTTTCGCGGTACAGCGTTGCACCACGCTCGCGGGCGGCCGCTTCGAAGCCCAGCGAACTCATGAAGCTGGCCGACACGACGAAGCCGAGGCGGTCGCTCAGGTCTCCCAGTTTGAAGAGGCGGCCATCGTCGGCGGGCTGTTGAACTGCTGCAGCCGTCTTGATCGGCGTGGCGGCGACCGGCGCCAGCTCTTCCGCGACTTTCACAGGCTGCTCAACAACCGGTTCCGCTGCCTGCTTTTGCTGCTGCTGGGCTGCGAGCTGCTGCGCCTTTTCATCTTCCTGGCGCTTGAGCTCTTCCTGCTGCTGGTTGTACTCGTTGATCCGGACCTTGATCAGCGCCACCAGGTCATCGTTGGCCTTAAGGGCCAGGTCCTGGAAGTCCTGGAACAGGAACTTGTGGTCAGCTGCAAGCTCGTTAAGGCTGGCTTGGTTGACTCGGATACCGTCGGCAATCCGACTGGCATCGATCTTGGCGCGGGCCAGTTCGGCATCTGCCGCTTCACGCAGGCTTGAAATCGACTTCTTGCCCTTGATGGCGCCTGCAAAGTCGGAAGCCACACGCGGCATGCGGATACGGCCACCCAGCGTGGCGTTGATCTGGTCGATGTGATCCTGCAGGGCCTTGGCCGCATCCATGACGATATCGCTGCGGATCATGTCCTTGCGCGCCTTGACCAGCTTTTCCAGTTCCAGGCGCTTGCGCCGGGTCTCGGCCGCGATGTCATCAATCGCCTTGAACAGCACGTCGATGCTCTCGGTTTGGCTCAGGGCGTGTTCTTTGGCTGCCTTGAGCTTGTCCTCGACTTCGCCGCACCACTTGACCGTGGCGTCAGCGTCGGCGAAGTCCTGGTCAGTTTTCAGCTCGGTGCTGATGTTGCTGATAACGGTCAGGGCGTGCGACTTGAAGGCGTCCAGGTTGCTGGCGGTGACCATGCCCGTAACGTCGATGCGCAGCGCGGGCAACTGATCAGGGGCGGCGCCGATTGCCTCGACCTTGGTTTCCTGCGGGACGAATTCGCCCAAGTCTTGTTCGAACTGAGCCCATCCGGCGATCAGCTCTTCACGGCGCCCAGGAACAGGCGTGTATTCCATGCTGACGTACTTGTTGCGGGTTCCGTCGGAACAGACGAAAAGCACGCGTTCGGCGCCGCTGACCAGCAATTGCTGCTCAAGCTGCCAGTAGTAGTGCGGATCCAGCTCGCCGGCGCGGATCTGCGCGACCAGCTTCTCGTTCCAAAGCTTGTGCTCAAACAGGACGTCACCCAGCATCGTGGCGCCGTCCATCGAGGCCAGCAGGTTGCCGCTGGTGCCGACGATTGGGTACAGCTCTTCGCCGATATCTTCCTCGGCCAACGGGCGCGCCATTTCCTCGGTGGCGTGGCCGCGGTCGAACGCGGCCTGTTGTTGCGGGGTGACGTCCGGAACGATGCCGGTTTTTTTCATCGCCAGCAGATCGTTGCGGGTCTGGAACTTCGAAGCGCCCATCATCGCGGGCGCCTCCGAAGCGGTGAAGTGGCTTGCGCGAAGGGCCAGCCATTCCGGCGTGCCCTGTTGGACGTTATGCACTTTCATTGGTGGCTTCTCCTTCGATTGGGGCCAGGGCGCGAATGCGCTCTTCCTGCTCCGGGGTGAGGGTGTATTTGCTGACGATTTTGGAAATGATGTGGTCGGGGTTGGTCCCACCGGACGCAATCAGTCCGCGCCACTTTTCCGCGCTTTCATCCAGCTTGCTGTCGGGGTAGGCCTGCAGCACCTTGGGCTCTTCGGTCTTGTGTGACGGGTTGAGGTCGCGCATTGGTTGCCTGGTTTCCTCCAGCTCATCCGGGCTGTAAACGCCCATGATCACGTCCGGACAGAAGAGGCGAGACCAGCGTTTGGTTGCCAGGTAGGCAAGCTGCTGGCGGGGATCGTCAGCCCACAAGGTGCTATTCCTAGTTCGAGCCTGTGCTAGCAACAGCTCAAGCATGCGCGGCTCGTCCTCGCCACGGAAGGTGGCCCAGACCCTGACGCCGAGACCTTCTTCGTCGGTCATCTTCCAGCCGGGAACGCGGTATTCCCCCTTTTCGCCATTCTTGATGGTGAATTTGCCGATCACCTTTTCCCAGTCGCCGTACCACTCGTAGTGCAGGCGGTCCAAGGTCGGCGCGCGGTTGGTTATGACCGCGTTCACGAGCTGGGCCTCGTAGCCGAGAACACCGTTTACAAGGTGCGTTTTCTGGGCCACTGCAAAGGGGTTCATTTCCCACTGCATCGATTGCATGACCACGGCCAGGCAGTCGGCTGGGTTTCCGTTGAAATGCTTTGGCAGTGTTGCGCGGCCGGTTGCCATGATGTCAGCCAGGCGCATCATCTTGTCGAGGCTGTCACCGTCCAGCACCAATGCGCTGGTGCTGGTAGACGCGTGCGGGAGGACGTTCAGGTTTTGTTCGTGCGCCACCGGCGCCAAGCTTTGTTTGGACACAAGAGTTTCCTTTCCGCGACGTGCGCAGAATTGAAGTAGTTAAAGGGGGGGAAGGCTTTAGATGGTGCGGGCGGCGCGGTATTCGGCTTCGGTAGCAATCGAAACAAGGCGCTTGTCGGCCTCATTCTTGGGGTGCTCGTAGAACTTCACCTGCGAAGCGTGGAATTTCTCCCGGTCGTACACGCGGTGACAGTTGATGACCGGGGCATGCTTGCCGGTCGGATCAGTGAGGCGCAGGTACAGGTCGCGACCCAACATTTTGTTGTTCACTTCTGGTTTCGTGGACATGGTGTTTACCTATTGAGTGATCAGGCCGCCGATAGCGGGCCCCAGTAGAACGATGGTGAGGAAGGTCAGGCCAACGATGGCCGAGGTCCAGCGGATGGCGCGCCGCCGGTCACGCTGGCGGGTGGTCATGGCGTTAGCTCGCGAAGTCGTTGATTTGTTTTCAGTTCGCGTAGTTCGATACTGGCCAGCTCCGCTTTCAATGTGGCCTTGCGAATCTCCAGCCACTCTTGAACGTGGAGTAGAAGCTGTTTTTCGTCGCTCCAAAGGTAGTCCGCGTGGAGTGTTCCCCGGCGGCTGGTGACGAACATTGTTGTGTTGCCCCACTGCTCTTTGGACACGATGTTTACAGGTGTGGCTTTCCGCTTTGGGGTGAGTCGCCAGGCTGTGAATGGCGGAACTGAGTCTTCGCTGATACTCATGACACCCTCGCAATCAGCATGCCGCGCGGTGTGTGTTCCATGCGGACGGGTTTAGGTAGGTCAGCGACCAGAAAAAAGCCCTGAGCGATCAGGGCTTTGATGACGGCGGTACGGTTGGTGGCAAGGATCGTCATGCGGCCTTCTCCAGCAGTTCCAGGTAGCGGACCATTTCGGCGGCGCGGATGCGCTTCACAAACTTGTCACGCTCTTGAGTAGTGATGACCGACAGTTCCTCGGCCAGGAAAGCGGCCATACAGGCACGCTCGGCAACGTTGATTGGCATCAATGACGTTGGGATCTGGGTTATTTCCGTCTCGATGCGGTGTGTTGCGATTTCATGAGGTGTTTTCATGCTGCCCACCGTTGCCGGCGCTTGCGGGCGTCAATCTCAAACCAAAGCTCCCTCTCAATCATCGGGACGTAATCCTTGCTCTCGGCAATCACGGCCAATTCCATCTGGCACACGTCCATCGGTACGCCGTCGGCGTCGTACATGGTCCCGGACAACACGTTGAACGTCAGTTCACGGCTGCCATTCGCTATCCCGGCTGGAGGAATGTCCTCGCAATACGTCACCTCCACCTGGAGGACAAACCCCTCAACAACTATTTCGTGTTCCATGGTCGCCTCCAGGGCGGTGATTACATCCGTCTGCCCACTCGGTGGAATGGGCAGAGGTGATGCGCTCAATAGCCAGCCCAGGCGCGCAGGGCCTGGAAGTCGTAAAACCTTTTGGGCTCTGTCCACACCGGGTCATCACTGCGCACGTCAACACCGAGATTGCCATCGGCATCCATGCACCCCATCAAGGCCCAGTCGTGTTGCAGCGCCCATTCAAGCTGTTGCTGTGTCATGTCTGTTGCTCCGGTTGTTTTCCCAATGCACCCGTCGCCAGGTGCATCAGTGAAAATTTCCGTTGTCTTGCACGCCGACGTACCGAGGTCTATACGGCGCATCAGGGTGGGAGTCGCCCACGCCCGATGCGTCAAAGCCTTTCCCGGTCGACGCTTTGTTGCGGCTGGTTGTTAAAGAGCGGCTATGAATCTGCGCTAATCGCAGAACATGGCTTGCATTATGCGCAGAATTAATTCTGCGTCAAGCGCAGATTCTGAAAATCAGCCACAAAAAAGCCCGCACAGTGGCGGGCTCAGATGAGAGGTGAGGCGGGGAGGGTTACAGGCCGGTCATTTTGGTGTCGATCACGCGGCCAATCACTTTGCAGTTGCCTTCAATCTGGATCGTTCGATAGCTGGAGTTCAGGGGGCGCAGGTAGCGCAGGCCGGCGTCCTCTATGTACTGCTTGAACGTGCTTTCGCCAGTCTCCAGCTTCACGACGTAATACTTGCCGCTGATCAAATCAGACTCCGGCCGCACCAGGATGCGCGAACCCTCTGGAAAGCTGGGGTTTCCGGCGCAGGTCATCGAGTCGCCTTTTACATCCAGCCAAAACCCGTTATCGCCCGCGTTCTCAGTCGAGGGGAGCCATGTCTCTGCATCACCGGGGTGGAAGTTGTCGCACGATTCCGCCCACTCGCCAGCAATAACCCAGCTAACCAAAGGATATTCCTTAGGGCCCCGACTTGGTTGCAGGGCCATCTGCACGTTCGACATTCCGCTGTCTTGGGGTGATTCCGTTCCCTGGCCTGCCTGGGCCAGCTTAATACCAAGTACATCCATGATGCGCTTGAGCTTTTCAGGCGTTGTGCCTTGTTGCCCTCGTTCCAGGCGTGACAGGTTGCCCGTGTCCGAATCGACCTGGTTGGCGAGTTGCTCGAGGGAAAGCTTCTTGGCTTTCCGGGCGGTTCTGATGATTTGTCCAATATCCATAACGCTGATTTTCCGGGGTTGCTGCGTTGAGCGCAAAGCGGTAGGCGCAGAATTTGTTTGCTTTAAATCTGCGCTAATCGCAGAATCACTCCTGAAATCCATTCAGGGCACAGCCATGACTCCCTTAAAACGTGCACGAACCGCCAGGAAATGGACGCTCGCCGATGTTTCGGCACGTCTCTCCAAGCTCGGCGACACCATCGATTCCGGCAACCTGTCCCGCGTTGAACGCGGCGTTCAGCGGGCCTCGACCACTCTGGCCGAGAACCTGAGCCGCGTGTTTGACGGTGAAATCACCGAGATACACATCCTCTATCCGGAGCGCTTCAAAGGCGCTTCTGAGGCGGCATAGCCATGTCGACGAGCCCATTGAACCAAGAGCAGACCGCAAGGGCCCGCAGGAACTACGTGGTTCTCATGCAGGCGCTTGCATCCGTCGGCAATGCACCCGTGGCGCTTGCAGTAGGCGTCGATGAAGCAACGATCAGTCGGATGAAACCGGAGAAGTTTGAGCAGTTCTGCCAAATCCTGGCGGTGCTCGACCTGAAAGTTGTGCCTAAGGCAATGCAGTGCTTCGACAAGCGCGACATTGAGACCCTTCTGCACCAGGCCAAGCGGTACATGGATCTGATCCAGAACGTTGACCAGCTGCAGGAGGAATAGCTGTGGACTGGCTCAGGCTCTGGCACGACATGCCCAACGATCCCAAGTGGCGGACGATTGCCCGTGTTTCCGCGCAACCCATTGCCTTGGTCCAGGCGATGTATGTGCACCTGCTTGTCGATGCGTCACGAAATGTCACGCGTGGTCACGTGACAGTCACGAAAGAGGACATAGCGTCCGCTTTGGACGTGACAGACGATCAAGTAGAGGCTGTTTTTTTTGCCATGCAGGGTCGCGTTATTGACGGTGACAAACTGACTGGATGGGAAGGGCGCCAGCCTAAGCGAGAAGACGCCGGGAACCCAGAAACAGGGGCTAAGTCGGCAGCGCAACGCAAAAGGGATCAGCGTGAGCGGGAGAGAAATGGCAAGGCAGAAAAGCCCAAAAATGATGCGTCACGTTCTGTCACGGGAAGTCACGACAGATTAGAGAAGATTAGAGAAGATCAAGAACACACACATACCGCGCAGACTAAATTCTCGCTGCACGACGCTTGGGAACCCGACCCCCAGACGTTCACCGCCGTCCTGTTCCGCAATGGCATGGCAAACCAAACCTTCGAAGCCGACCAGCTTCTTGAATTCCGCTCCTACTGGATCAGCCGACCCGACGACCTGAAAACCCAGGCCCAGTGGGAGCACGCGCTCGCCCAGCAACTGAAACGCCAAGCCCGCACCCAGCAAGCCAACGGGGGAATACCCAATGAAACCGGTAGACGAACTGCTCAAAGCCGCACGCGTAACGCTCACGACATCCTCACCGACCCCGACTGGTGAGCTGGCGGCTGAGAACGTCACCCCGTTGGACCAGGAAGCACGCAGCGCCGTGCGCCGTGTATTCACCACGCTGAAAATCTCGTTCCCAGCCTGGTACGAAAAACACTACGGCGACAAGCGCGCCGAGACGCTCGCCCGCCGCGTGTGGATGCTCGCCATCCAGGAACTGGGCGACGACGCCGTAGACCGTGGCCTGCAACGCATGGTGCTGGAGTGCAAATTCCCGCCATCGCCCAGCGACTTCATGGACCTGTGCAAGCGCGTTGACGATCTGCCGTCAGAAGCCCAGGCATGGGACGAAGCCCTGCGCGGAACCTACAGCCACAAGGCCGTCAAGATCGCTGCCGAAGCCACCAGCACGTTTGATTTGAGAGCCGGCATGCACCAGGACAAGGCCCTGCGCCAGCGCTTCGAACGCAACTACGCCATCGTCATGCGACGTGCACAGACCGGCCAGAACCTGGAAGGGCGAATCGCCAAAGGCTTGGGCCACGACAGCATGCGGCCGCGTGAGCAGATCCAGTTGGAGCACTCCCGCAAGGTTGCTGACGAGCTGGTCGCCATCCTCGAAATTCCAAAAGACCCCCAATCTTGCCGCGCGCTGCTGCTGGCAAAGCTCGGCATTCGGAGAGACGAACATGTGTGATGTGCAAATTTGCCAGTGCCAGCAATGCGCTTTTCGCCAGCGGATCGACGCCGAAGGTCGGGCCATGATGATCGAGAACAAGGCGCTGCCCGAAGACTCGCAAATGCGCGCCATTCGTTCGCTCCGTGGCGACTGCGCGGACCTGATGGCAGAGCGTGACCGGCTCAAGGCAGAAAGCGAGGCGTTGTACGGCCTTGCAACATCGGCTCAGAAGTCCGCCGAGAGGATGAGCGCCGCGCTGCGCAATCTGCTGAATCAGGCATATCGGTTTGGTTGGGATTCCAGCGGGCAGGGCTGGAACGGTGAACATCCAGGCGATGCCCATGATCGGCAGGACTGGATTCAGGAACGTGACCGGGAAATTTCAGAGCTACTGGGCGAGGTTCACCATGGATAACCTCAAACCCGTGTCGTTTGTGGTCCCAACCGAGCCCCAGGGCAAGGGAAGGGCGCGCATCGGCAAGATTGGCAACTTCGCCCGCATGTACACCCCGGAAAAGACCGTGGCCTACGAAGGTCTGATCGCGCTCGCCGCCCAGGACGTGATGCAAGGCCGCGCCCTGATCGAAGGCCCGGTGATGATTGAGCTGCGCATTGTCCACTCGATCCCTCAATCCAAGTCGAAAAAATGGAAGGCCCAGGCACTGGCAGGCGAAATCCCATGCACGAAAAAGCCAGATGCCGACAACGTCCTCAAGGCCGTCTGTGACGCTCTTAACGGCGTTGTGTTCAAGGATGACGTGCAGGTTACGGATGGATCGTTTAGACGGCGCTGGGGAGCTATCCCGGGCGTACACGTACGAATTGTGCCGCTGTGCCTGTGATTGACCAGCAATACGCGAAAATACGCAATGAGGGGGATTTATGAGACTGATCAGCGCACGGCAAGCATGGCGGGAAGCGCTTCACGAAAGCCGCGACTCTGTGCTGGCAGCAGCCCAAGAGCGTATCAAGCTGGGCAAGCGTGGCAGGGTGATCGGTGAAACCATCCCCTCGATGCGTGACAGCAACGGCCGGTGCGCGCATATGCTCGCTGCCGGCCTTGTGCAATCCGCCATTGGGACGCTGCCAAAGCCGCTGCAGCACTTCGGGCACGCGCTGTACTCGCCTATCGCCAATGGCCAGGACATCAACGTTGCACACGCCCTGGTGTGGTTGACCGTGGACCTGGGCGAATGCACAGCCAAGCGCAAGGAAGTGGCCTACTGGATGGCCTTGGCTGCGATCAAGAGCCACCAGGCCGCCGTCAATGGGCGCGAAGCCTGGGGCCCGGGTCGTGTTGCCGAGTTTGTTCTCGACTGGTACGGGACGAAGGTGAGCGCGCAGAACTGGGCCAGGGACTGGGCAGGCATCTGGTCAGCCATTGCCAGCACCGTCGACACCCTGGACGCGAAAGCGTTGAAGCCAGTGGCGGCGGTCATCGTGAAAATGGCTGAGCGCCGTGTATTCGGCACCAGCAGGTGGGATCTGTACGACCGTGAACACGTCGCGGACCTTCGGGCCGAGGCCTACGCCGCTCGCCGGGGCACTGCCCGCGAAGCCTTGCACGCACGCCTTAACGCCATGGGCACCGAGCAGCTGCGCCGGTGGTTCCGCCGCATGAACGCCTACGGTGCTGCATATCGCCGTGAGTGGGGCAGCGACACGCAGGAGAACCCAGGCCGCCACCTGGTGTACAACGACCGGATCAGCGAGTACTGGATCCAGCGCCAGCGCGTGGGAGACGTGACAAAAAGGGTCGCTTGACCAAATGAGGAGTGTTTTGGTACTGTTTTCCCACGTTGCAAAGTTACGTCCAGACCCCAGAAACCCGCCAAGTGCGGGTTTTTTGTTGGCTGGAAATCATCCCTGAGCCCTGGCATTTGCCGGGGCTTTTTCGTTTCTGGAGGCCCTCATGGCAGCCCCAGGCAGGAGTTCGAACAACATGGCCAACCCGACACCGGAAGGGATCGTAGAGGTGGTGGGAGCGTCAATTGCCAACAAGGGCATGGCGGTCGGTGCCGTAACTGGTGCTGTTGGCTGGCTGTCCCAGGTCAACTGGATCGGTATTGCTGGTGTGGTTGTGGCGGTGGTGGGCTTGCTTGTCAGCACCTACTTCCAGATCCGCCGTGATCGCCGGGAGGCAGCCGAGAGCGCCGCACGCACGGCCGAGAGCGCAGCCCGTGTCAAAGCCTTGCAGGGCAAGTGCGAGATATGAACGCCCAGTTACGCCAGCGCATCGCGGTCAGCATGCTGAGCCTGAGCGCCGCCGGCTTCGCCACCTGGCAGGCGAGCGAGGGTTACACGCCTGTCGCTGTCATCCCCACCAAGGGCGACGTGCCAACCATCGGCCACGGCTCTACCCGATACGAAGACGGCTCGTCAGTCCGCATGGGTGACACCATCACCCCGGCCCGCGCCGAAGTCCTGGCCCGCAACCTGAACAGCCAGGCGGAAAAGCAGTTCGCTGCATCACTCCCAGGCGTGAAGCTGTACCAGGCCGAGTTCGATGAGTACATGGACTTCGTGGGCCAGTACGGCATTGGCACCTGGCGCAAGGGCTCGCCCCGCAAGAGCCTGCTGGCCGGCAACTACGTCCAGGCCTGCAATGACCTACTCAAGTATCGCTATGCCGCTGGCTTCGACTGCTCGATACCGGGCAACAAGCGGTGCTGGGGCGTGTGGGCTCGTCAGCTTGAGCGCCATGCCAAGTGCATGGCTGCGCAATGAATCACCCAACCCGAGAGGCTGCACCGATGCCCCCAATCATGAAGTACTTCGAATACGCCCACCTGCCACCGCACTTGCAGGAAGTGAGCAAGCCTATTGGTGACCTCGCTCGCCAGATGAATGATCAACTGCCAGATGGTCCGGAGAAGTCTGCCGGCCTGCGCAAGCTGCTTGAAGCCAAGGATTGCTTGGTTCGCGCCAAGCTGGCCTGAGGAATCCCGCCATGACCCGCTACCTGATCGCCGCACTCGTTGGCTGTCTGTTGGTGATTTATGGCGGATGGAGCCACATCCAGGGACAGGCCAAGGATCTGGCCGTTGCGAAGGATCGCAATTCCACCCTTGAGCGTGCTGCAGCGTCACGGCGCAACACCCAGCGCCTGCTGGCCCAGCTCGACACCGAACACACAAAGGCCCTGACCGATGCGCAGACCAATATCAACCAGCTTCGTGCTGCTGTCGCTACTGGCGCTCGCCGGCTGTCCGTCAAGGCCACCTGTCCCGTTGTGCGAACCGCCACCACCGCCACCCGCGTGGATGATGCAGAAGCGCGAGCCGAACTTGACCCAGCGGCTGCTGAACGAATTGTCGCCATCCCAGCCGATGGTGACGAAGCCATCGTCGCCTTGACCGGACTGCAGGACTACATCAACACCGTCTGCCTGGGCGGTACCAATCAAAAGGGGCAGTGACCTATGGCCGTCCTTACCCCGAAGCAACAGGCATTTGTCCTTGAGTTCCTGGTTGACCTGAACGCCAGCCAGGCGGCAATCAGGGCTGGGTATGCGCGCAAGGGCGTGAACGCTGCGTCGTACTCCCTCATGCAGCGCCCGCACATCGCAGCCGCAATCAAGGCAGCCATGGAGGCACGCAATCAGCGGACCAAGGTCGATGCCGACTACGTGCTGCACCGGCTCACTGAAATTGATCAGATGGACCTGTTGGACATTCTCGACGACGACATGTCGATCAAGCCGCTCTCCAAGTGGCCCAAGGTCTGGCGCCAGTCGCTGTCGGCGTTCGATATCGCCGAAATGTTCGATGGCGTCGGCAAGGAACGCGACCTGGTCGGCCTGATGAAAAAGATCAAGTGGCCGGACAAGGTCAAGAACCTGGAGTTGCTGGGCAAGCACGTCAACGTCAACGCCTTCCGGGATCAGGTGGCGGTAAACGTCACCCACACCCTTTCCGAGCGGATGGCTAAAGCCCGTGAACGCGCCAGCAGAGGTTGACCAGGAACAACAGCTGGTCGAGGACATTCTTTCATTCTCGCAAGAACCGCTTGGTTACGTCTGGTACGCGTTCCCGTGGGGCGAGCCCGGCACCGAGCTGGCGAACAAGCACGGGCCCAGGCCCTGGCAGATTGAAGTCCTCGACTCAATCGGCAAGAAGCTACGCGCCGGCGCCAAGGATCTGGGCGAGGTTATCCACGAAGCCACGGCCAGCGGCCACGGCATCGGCAAGTCTGCCCTGGTGTCCTGGCTCATTAAGTGGTGTGTCGACACCTGCGTCGATGCGCGCGGCGTTGTCACTGCGAACACCGAAACCCAGCTCAGGACCAAGACCTGGCCCGAGGTGGCGAAGTGGAACCGGCTTTCCATCACGTCGCATTGGTTCCGTATCACGGCCACGGCGCTGATCAGCACCGATCCTGAACACGAAAAGAACTGGCGTGTGGATGCGGTGCCATGGTCGGAAAGCAACACCGAGGCATTCGCCGGCCTGCACAACGAGGGCAAGCGCCTGCTCCTGGTGTTCGACGAGGCGTCAGCCATCGCCGACCTGGTGTGGGAGGTGGCCGAGGGTGCGCTGACCGACGAGAACACCGAAATCATTTGGGCTGCCTTCGGTAACCCAACCAAGACCACCGGCCGGTTCCGGGCGTGTTTCACCCGGTACAAGCACCGCTGGGCGCACCGCCAGGTTGATAGCCGGACGGTCGAAGGCACCAACAAAACGCAAATCGCCAAGTGGCAGGCGGACTACGGCGAGGACAGCGACTTCTTCCGTATCCGTGTACGCGGCATGTTCCCGAGGGCTTCTGAATTGCAACTGATCCCGACTGATTGGGTGGCGGAAGCCATGAAGCGCGAGGCCGTGTATGGCATGGACGATGCCCTGGTCTGCGGCATCGACATTGCCCGGGGCGGTATCGACAACAACGTCATCCGGTTCCGGCGCGGCCTTGATGCTCGATCGATACCGGCGATCAGGATCCCAGGCAGCGAAACCCGCGACACCACGCTGTTCATCGCCAAGGTTTGCACCGTGGTGCATGAAAAGCGCCCTGACGCGGTGTTCGTTGACTCGACAGGCGTTGGCGGCCCAGTTGCCGACCAGTTGCGCCGGCTCATGCCGGGCGTGGTGATCATCGACGTGAACTTCGCCAGCGCGGCGCCCGACCGGCACTACGCCAACATGCGCACATACATGTGGTGGCAGATGCGCGAAGCCATCCGCGCGGGCCTGGCCATCGAGAAGAACGCCGAGCTTGAGGCTGAACTGACTTCGCCCGAGTACTCCCACAACGGCAGCGACCAGATCGCGCTGGAAAAGAAGGACGCCATCAAGAAGCGCCTGGGCATATCCCCTGACGACGGTGACGCCCTGGCCCTCACCTTCACCATGCCAGTGATGAAAAGCCAGTTCAGCAGCTACAGCGGGGCCGGAGACAGCAACAACGGCCTTGAATCCGACTACGACCCTTACGCGAGAAACTGACATGTGCGGAAAGAGCATCAAGAAATTGGTCAACAAGGTGGTTGCGCTAGACCCCCTGCGTGGCGGCGACGTACTCCTTGAAGGCATGGGCCTGCCGAACATGTTTGGCGAGAACACCGGCATGTTCAACAAGGCAGAGCGCGAGAAGGCCGCAGCTGAAGCGGCGTCTGGCTCTGGCACGTCGGCCAACCCAGCAGCCCCGACCACCTCCAGCGACTCAGTACAGGCCGCTGTTGAGGCTGAGCGTAAGCGCCGCCTGGCCCAGTCTGGCCAAAACGGCACCATCTTGACCGGCTCGTCTGGCGTGCTTGGCAATGCCAACACCAGCCAGAAAACGCTGTTGGGGGTGTAACTTGGCCGACTCCCTGCGCGAACGCTGCGAGAAGCGCTACACCGCTCTCAAGGGCGAGCGCGACAGCAACTGGCTGCCTGAGTGGAAGGAACTGGGCGACTTCATCAGCCCGCGCTCTGGCCGCTGGAACAATACCGACACCAACGACGGCAAGCGCCGCGATCAGAAGATCATCAACCCGCAGGCCACGTTTGCGGCCCGCACGCTGGGCGCCGGCATGCACACCGGCATGACCAACCCGTCGTCGCCCTGGGTGAAGTTCGGCACGCCTGACCCTGGCCTTATGAATTACGCCCCGGTCAAGGCCTGGCTGTTTGCTGCTGAAACTGCCATGCGCGAAGTCATGGCCAGGTCGAACCTGTACAGCGTGCTGCCCAACCGCTACAGCGAAGAGGGCATATTCGGCACCGCGCCCATGGTGGTGATGCCTGATGACAGCGACTTGCTGCGTTCCTACCCGCTGGCCGTGGGCAGCTACATGCTGGCCAACAACAGCCGCAACCAGGTGGACACGCTTTACCGCGACTTCCGCATGACCGCGCGCCAGATGGAACAGCAGTTCGGCAAGGACAAGATGGACACCGCGTCCAGGAACCTGTTGAGCAGCAAGCCAGATGCCTGGGTTGACATCTGCCACGGCATCGAGCCAAACGACACCCGCGAGAAGGGCCGCAAGGACAACACCAACATGCCGTTCCGCTCTGTGTACTGGGAGAAGGGCGGTGACAAGGATTCGATGCTGCGTGAATCCGGGTTCAAGGTATTCCCGGTCATGGCGCCGCGCTGGGACGTGCTGGGCGAGGACGTGTATGGCACTGGCCCGGGCTCAATGTGCATTGGCACCACCAAGGCCATTCAGTTGATGGAGCGTCGCAAGGCCGAACTGTTGGAGAAGGGCGTTCGCCCGCCAATGGGGGCGCCGGTCAGCCTCAAGAATCAACGCGCCTCGATCCTGCCGGGCAGCATCACCTACCTCAACGATATGCAGGTAGGTGCCAAGTTCGCCCCGCTTTACGAGGTTCAGCCGGCCTGGCTTGGCCAACTGCGTGGCGAGATTGAAGCTGACAGCTCGATCATCGACACCGCGTTCTTTGTCGACCTGTTCCTCATGATCAGCCAGATGGACAGCGTGCGCACCGCGTACGAAATTGCTACCCGCAAGGAGGAAAAGTTGCTGATGCTGGGCCCGGTGCTCGAGCGTCAGACCGACGATCTGCTTGATCCGCTGGTGGACATGTACTTCAACCAGATGCTGGAACAGTCCATTCCGCGCTGGACCGGCATGCTGCCTGGTGCGCCATTGCTGCCGCCGCCGCCGAAAGAGCTGGCCAATATGGACTTGCGCATTGAGTTCACCAGCATCCTGGCCCAGGCCCAGAAGGCTATCGGTGTCTCCAGCATTGAGCGCGCTATTGGGTTCGCCGGCACCGTGGCCAACGTAACCCAAAGCACTGAGGCACTGGACCTGCTCGACTCCGACGAAGCCATGCGCCAGTACTTTGAACTGATCGGCGTGCCTCCGACCCTGGTGCGGGCTGACGACATGGTGGCGCAGATCCGCGAGCAGCGTTCCCAGCAGATGCAAGCCCAGCAGATGCAACAGGAACTCGGCAGCGCCATCCAGGGCGCCCAGTTGTTGAGCCAGACCGACACCGGCGGGGATAACGCCCTGACCGCGCTTGCGGGGGCTATGTGATGGACGACCAGCCAAAGCAGAAGCCAACAGCCCAACAACTGCAGGATATCGCCGACTTCAAGTGGCTGATGAGCGATCACCGCGGGCGCCGCTTTCTGTGGAAAACCATGGGGGAGTGCAGGCTGTTTCAGTCCTCGATTGGTCCCACGGATGCAGTCACGAATTACAACGAAGGCCAACGCAATGTTGGCCTTCTTCTTTTGAGCCAGGTGAACGACCTGACCCCCGAGCTTTACGCCGTCATGGCTGCCGAGAACGTTGAGCAGCCTGCTGACGATCAACCCCAGGAGACAGATGAATGAGCCCTTTGATGATGAAGCTGCTTGGCCGCGTGTACATGAGCGAGGTTGATGCGGGCGGTGGCGGTGGTGGCGCAGATGCTCCCGCTCCCGCAGCTGATGCCCCAGCCCCAGCGGCTGAGGGCTCTGTATTGACCCCGCCCGCTCCCGCAGACGCACCGGCGCCGGACGCAACCAAAACTCCGGACCAGATCCAGCAGGAAGCTGACGCAGCCAAGGACAAGGACAAGGAAGACGGCAAGGACGCTGACGACAAGGACAAACCTGCCGGCGCCCCAGAGGCCTACGAGGACTTCACCCTGCCCGAAGGCATGGAAATGGACGTCGAGGTGCTGGGTGCATTCAAGAACCTGGCCAAGGAACTGAACATTCCGCAGGCCAAGGCCCAGCAGTTGATCGACTTCCAAACCCAACTGGCGACCAAGCAGGCCGAGGAATACCAGGCCGCTGTAGCCAAGCAGTCCCAGGAATGGGCCGCATCCATCAAGAACGACCCTGAAATTGGCGGCGAGAACTACGAAAAGAGCGTAGCCAGCGCCATCAAGGTCATTCAGTCCTTCGGCGACCCGGCATTGACCGAGCTGCTGAATCAATCCGGGCTGGGCAACCACCCGGCGCTGTTCAAGTTCTGCCACCGCATCAGCGCGGCTATCTCGGAAGACAAGTTCGTCTTGCCTGGCAGCCAGGCCAATGCACCCAAAGAAATGACCATTGTTGACGCCTTCAGCTAAGGCATTCATAAACCGTAGGAGATACACAGATGGGCATCCTTACCTCCACCATGCCGACCCTGATCGATAAGTTCAGCAGGGAAGACAGCACGAAAAAGGTCATGAAGATCGTTGAGCTGATGGCCAAGCGTAACGACATTCTTCAAGACGCCGAGTACCAGGAGTGCAACGACGGCTCCAAGCACAAGACCACCATGCGCTCGGGCATCCCTGAGCCGACCTGGCGCATGTTCAACCAGGGCATTCAGCCAAGCAAATCAACCACCGTGCCAGTGCTGGATACCACCGGCATGATGGAAGACTACGGCCTGGTCGATAAGGCGCTGGCTGATCTCAGTGGCAATGCCGACGCTTTCCGCACCTCCGAAAACATGGCCAAGTTACAGGGCTTCAACAACAAGGCCGCCCGCTACATGATCTACGGCAACACCCAGGCAGAGCCTCAGGCGTTCCTGGGCCTGGCACCGCGCTACAACGATAAGTCGGCAGAGTCGGGCGCCAACATCGTCGATGCCGGCGGCACTGGCTCCACCAACACCTCCATCTGGTTTGTGACCTGGGGCGAGATGTCTACCCACCTGCTGTATCCGAAAGGCAGCGTGGCGGGCTTCCAGCACAAGTTCCTGGGCCAGCGAACCGCCCGCGCCGAAAACGGTGGTGATTTCGAGGCGTACCGCGATCACTTCAAATGGGATATCGGTATGTCCGTTCGTGACTGGCGTGCAAACGCTCGTATCGCGAACATCGATGTAACCCAGCTGACCCGCGATGGCGCGACCGGCGCGAACATCATCGATCTGATGATTGATGCTCTGTATCGCATCGACAACCCGGAGCAGGGCGAGGGGCGGACCATCATCTATGCCAACCGCACGATCCAGTCGTGGTTGCACAAACAGGCGATGAACTCCAAAAACGTCAACCTCACCCTGGGCGAGTACGGCGGCAAGAAGATCCCAGAGTTCCTGGGCATCCCAATCAAGCGCATCGACGCCATCCTCAACACCGAAGCCCGCGTGGTCTAACGACCGCGTGGCTTTCCCCTATTCAGGAGAGACCATCATGCTTTTCGACGTAAAGCTGCTCATGTCGAACGCCCAGGCAATCACTGCCTCCGCAGCTTCGACCGACGTTATCGACCGTGGCGACAACAAGGACGTAGGCCGCGCCGGTGACATTCCCCTGGTAATTCAGGTCGTTGAAGCGTTCAACACCCTGACCAGCCTCACCATCGAGCTACAGACCGATGACAACTCTGGGTTCAGCACACCTCGGTCGCTGTATTCGGTTGTGGTCCCGCTGGCCGACCTGAAGCTGGGCTACCAGACCCCGGTGATCACACTGCCGCAGAAGACTGAACGTTTCCTGCGCCTCAACTACACCGTGACCGGCACCGCCCCAACACTGGGCAAGGTAACCGCTGGCATCGTTGCCGGAGTGCAGACCAATGCCTAAGCGCTATGAAGTGCTGGAGCGGTCGTTTATCAACGGCCGGCTCTATGAGCCAGGTGAAACCGTGGTGCTGGAAATCGACAGTCCGGGCAGCAACCTGAAGATCGCGGGCGCGGCGAAGGCTGCGCAGGCCCCCGCCGGAAATCCCAACACTGACGGCCCTGAGTACTCCAGCAAACACAACGGTGGCGGGCGTTTCATCATCGTCAACAAGGCCGGTGAGCGAGTTGGCGAGTTCACTGGTGCTCGGGAGGACGCGGAAGCGGAATCCGCTCGCCTGAACGCTGGCGGTGAAATTACGGCCCCCGCCGGAAATCCCAACACTGACGGCGACAACACCAGCGGCAACGGACTGCCTGACGCCTGACCACCAGCAATAAACCCTCAGGGCCCTTCGGGGCCCTTTTCTTTTTCTGAGGTTCCCGAATGTCCAGCGATATCGAAATCTGCAACCTCGCGCTGTCGCGGGTGGCTGTAACCAAGGCTATTGCCTCGTTTACCGAGCGGAGCATAGAGGCTGAACAGTGCCGCGTGCTTTACCCACATCTGCGTGGGCTGGTGTTGCAAGAGTTCCCCTGGCCATTCGCGGAATCAATCGTTGCGCTGGCCTCCCTCGGTAGCCCTGCGCCTGGCTGGGCGTTCCGTTATCGGTACCCGGCCGACTGCCTCAAGATTCGCAACATCGTGCAACCAGGGTTTCGTCGCGCACTGAGCAGCGACATGGAAATCCCATATCAAATTGGCTACGACGCCGGCGGGCGGGTGATTCATACCGACCAGCCTGAGGCGGTGTGCCGTTTCACCTTCAAGGTTGAAGACTCAACGTTCTTCGACGCACTTTTTGTCGAGGCACTGGCCTGGCGTCTGGCAATGGATCTGGCCTTGCCGCTGACCTCAAAGGCAGACCTACAGCAGTTCGCCGCCCAGCAGTACCAAATGGCCCTGACCCTGGCCGAGGGGTCGGCCTTCCAAGAGTCGCAGTCCGACCCCGAGCCTGAATCTGAATTCGTCACGGTGAGAGCATGAGCAGCGTTCTTCAGCCCACCTTCGCGGCTGGCGAGCTGTCGCCGTCGGCCAGCGCCCGCACCGACATTGCCCGTTACTACACCGGGCTCAAGCTCTGCCGCAACTTCATGGTCATGCCCTACGGTGGCGTGCGGAACCGGGCGGGCACAAAGTTCGTGTGTGAGGTCAAGGACTCGACCAAGCGTTGCCGCCTGATCCCGTTCCAGTTCAACGACGTGCAGACCTACGTGCTGGCGTTCGGCGACCTGAACATGCGGGTTATCAAGGACGGTGGCCAGGTGCTGTATAGCGCCGGCCCTAGCGTTGGTCAGCCTTTCGAGCTGGCGTTGCCGTACACCCAGAACGACCTGAGCCTGTTGAACTTTACCCAGTCCGCCGACGTGATGACGTTCGCGCAGCCCAGCTACAAACCCCGCGAACTGAGCCGACTGGCACACGACAACTGGACCACGGCGGAAATCAGCTTGGCCCCGCGCATTGCTGCACCAGCTTCAGCAGCGGCTGTTTCTGCTGGTGGTTCCGGTACTCAGCAGACTTGGCGATATCAGGTGACAGCTGTTCTCGATGACGGCAACACCCTGGACGAGTCACTGCCGGCAACTTCAAACAGCGTTACCAGCTTTGCAGATACGGCAATCGCCACGATCACCTGGCCAGCAGTCACTGGGGCCACCTATTACATCGTCTACAAGGACAACGCAGGCGCCGGGATCTACGGGTTTATCGGTCGCGCTACGGCCCTCACGTTCACTGACAACAACATCACCGCCGTTAAGACGGATACGCCGCCCAATGGCAAAGACCCATTCGTGGGAGCCGGCAACTACCCGGGCGCTGTGGGCTACTACCAGCAGCGCCTGGTGTTCGCCGGTAGCGACCTAAGTCCCCAAACCGTCTGGATGAGCAAGACCGGGCTGTTCAAGAACTTCGGGTTCTCGACCCCAAACAAGGACGATGACGCCATAACGTTCACTATTGCCAGCAGGGAGGTGAACCGGATGCGTCACCTGCTGGGCCTGCGCAAGCTGCTAGGGCTCACGTCGGGCGGGGAGTGGACATTCTCCGGCGCCGACACAGGGTTGACCGCAAAGACCGTGCAGGCGAGCCAGGAAGGCTATGACGGATCTGCCATTGTTCCGCCCGTGGTGGTGGGCAACAGCGCGGTGTACGTGCAGGCCAGGGGTAGCCGGGTGTCGTCATTCGGTTACTCGCTCAATGCCGACGGGTTCGCCGCCGATGACCTGACCTTGTTCAGCGCCCACCTGTTCCGGGGGCGGGAGCTGACCAACGTTGCATATCAGAAAATTCCTGACTCCATCGTCTGGTATGTGCGTGATGACGGGATCTTGTTGGGCCTGACCTATTTGCCGGAACAGCAACTGGTGGGCTGGCACTGGCACGATACTGACGGCTTTGTCGAGTCCATCGCCTGCGTTCCAGAGGGGCAGGAGGATGCGCTTTATATGGTGGTCCGTCGCACCGTCAATGGCGTGCAGAAGCGCTATATCGAGCGGATGGCGTCACGCCAGATCACCAGCATTGAAGATGCTTTCTTTGTTGATTGCGGCCTGACCTATGACGGGCGCAACACGGATATCGCCAAGACCTTCACCCTTTCCGGCGGCAGCACTTGGCTGTTTCCCGAGGTGGTGACCATGACCGCCGTGGGGCACGCGCCGTTCACGGTGGGCAGCGTTGGCTTCGACTACTCGCTCAAGCGCGAGACCATGGACGAAAACGGCGACCCAGTGACCGAGATTGTCCGGGTTGAAGTGGTGGGCTACACCAGCCCTAGCGTGGTCACCGTCAAGCTACTGATCATCTGCCCGGAATCATTGCGTGCCGCCCCTGTTTCGACGTGGGCCCGCCAGGTCAAAACCCTGTCGGGCCTTGGCCACCTGGAAGGCAAGACCGTTTCCATCCTGACCGACGGCAGCGTGCATCCGCAGCGCGTTGTAACCGGCGGATCGGTTGCGTTGCAGGAAGCCGCGGGCATTGCTCATGTCGGCCTTCAGTACTTCTCCGACATGGAAACCCTCGACCTTGAGCTTAAAAACGCCAATGAAACGGTCCAGGACAAGAAGATTGCAGTCACGTCGCTGACGGTGGTGGTCGAGGAGTCGCGAGGCATTCTCGCGGGCATGAATAAAAACCAGCTGTACGAAGCCAAGACCAACCGCTACGAGTATGAGCCGCCTATTGAGCTGCTCACCGGACAGGCACAAATCACCATCCCCAACACCTGGCAGAACAAGGGCCGGGTGTTCATCCGCCAGGCTGACCCGCTCCCTCTGTCCGTGCTGGCGGTGATTCCGGAGGTGACCATTGGTGGCCGCTGATGTTTTGCCCATTGAACCCGAGGATATCGCCGTCATCTTGCGCGACGTGCGCCAGGCCGACATTGACGAAATCGTCGAGGGCCTCGGCGTGTCCCTGGAAAGTGAGCTGGTCGACGGCATCGCCGGCAGCCTGAACGCCCGGAAGATCGTAGTGGATGGCCAGATAGTCGCGGTGTTTGGTGACGCCGTGCACAGCCTTCTTGGCTCTGTCGGAGTGCCCTGGCTGATCAGCACCATCCACGTCGAGCATCACGCCCGCGCCTTCCTGAAGGTCTGCAAGCCAGAGGTTCAGGGAATGCTGACCCGCCACCGGCACCTATTCAATTATGTCGATGCCCGCAACACCGCCGCCATTCGCTGGCTGAAGTGGCTTGGCTTCGACTTCGGTGAGGCCGTCCCGTATGGGCCCAGGCGCCTGCCGTTCTACCCCTTTACCTTGGATCGAGAGGAATAACCCATGTGCTGGATGGCATTGATACCAGTCGCCATAGGCCTGGCGGGAAGCATGATGCAGGCCCAGGGGCAGAAACAGAATGCCGCCTTTGAATCGGGCATGTTGAAACAGAACGCTCTGTTCAAAGAGCAAACCGCCCAAGAGACCATCAACGCCGGCGACACCTCGGCAGATTGGCAGCGCGTGCGCACCGGGCAAATGGTCGGCACCCAACGCAGCGTACAGGCCGCCAACGGCATCGACGTGAACAGCGGCAGTTCCGCCCTGATCCAAGACGACACCGCCATGCTCGGCGAGCTGGACGCCCTGACGATCCAGAACAACGCGGCGCGTGAGGCTTACGGCTACCGCGTACAGGCACAGCAGGACAGGACCAACGCCAAGCAAACCGTCAAAAACGGCAATACCGCTGCCATGGGTTCAATCCTGGGCGGCCTGGGAAATGCTTTTGGTTCGTTCGCCGGCGGCGGTGGGTTTGGCGGCGCTGGCGCGGGTACGCAGGCCGCAATGTCGGGCGGTACCAGTCGTTTAAATGCCAATCAGCGCCTTGCGTAAGGGGTAGGTAATGCCAAGAGTACCGACATACGACACGGCGCAGATCCAGCAGCAGCCAACCCGGCCTATTCAATTGCAGGGCGTTGCGCCGGATAACACCTCAATTGGCCAGGGGCTTCAAGGCCTGGCGCGCGGCGCGCAAATGCTCATGGACAAAGAGCGCGAGAAGGCCGACACGGCGCGCCTGATGGACGCCGACAACCAGCTCACAAAGTGGCAGCAGCAAGCCATGTACGCGGAGAACGGTGGCGTCTACACCCGCAAAGGGCAGAACGCCCTGGACGTGACCAACCAGACTCTGGATCAGTTCGAAAAGGCTCAGGAAGACATTGCCAAAAGCCTGACCAGCGATCAGCAGCGGGCCAGGTATGCGCAGATCGTCAATAGCCGGCGCAACTCACTGTCGAATGACCTGAATCGCTATGAGTACGGCGAGCGCCAGAACTATTACGGCCAGGTCGAAAAGGCCCAGCTTGAAACGTCGATGCAGGGTGCTGCCCTGGAATATCGCGATCCGACCAAAGTCGATGGCCATCGCCAGAAAATGGGAGCAGTGCTTGACAGTCGAGCTCAGCGCCTCGGACTCTCGCCTGAGGCGGCGGAAGCTGAAAAGCTCAAATTCAATAGCTCGCTGAACTCTGATGTGCTCCAACGGCACGCGAATGACGACCCTTACGCGGCTCAGAAACTGCTGAAGCAATATGAAGGGGCCATGACGGCTGACGACCTAGTTCGGGTCGGCGGCATGATCGAAAATAAAGTAGACCGCTTGCAGCAAAAGGCCGAGATGGCTCAATTGCGTAATGAGGCCAAAGCCGAACGCACATTGGGGAAGATCAACGCCCAGATATCCAGCGGTATCCCGGCCACAGACGAAATGTGGAAACAATGGGGTAGCCAGGTCCGTGGCACGCCAGCCCAGGCCGAGTTCAACGAGCTGATCAAGCAGGAGGTGGACACGCAAAAAATCCTCAGGCTGCCTATTGATCAGCAGATCACTGCGATCAATGCCAAAACGGCCAAGCTGCAAACCGAAGGCGGGACCGTTACTGATGCCACAAATCTGAACCGTCTCTCCCGCGCCGTCGACGCCTCGGCGAAGATGATGAGCGATTCACCAGTCGATTATTTCCAACAGCGCCTGGGCGGTGATGTCACCCCGATAGACCTGAATTCGCCTGATCTTGGGGCAGTGCTAACTGATCGAGTATCGGCCATTCAGGGAATGCAGCAGAAGTTCGGATCGACCGTGGCAATGAAGCCTCTTCTGCCGCAAGAGGCCAAGCAGATCAGCGCCCAGCTCGCGGAGATGTCCCCGGAACAACAGAGCCAGTTATTTGCAACGCTGCACAGCGCCATGGGCGATGACAAAGCCTATTCCGGTGCCATGCAGCAGATCGCCCCGGACTCTCCAATACGCGCACTTACCGGCCTGTTGGCGGGCAAGCAGCGCTCCATGATCACAAACACCAATTGGTTCAGACCCGACGACGTTGTCACAAGTGGGGATGTGGCCAAGACCATGGCCCTGGGGGAGTCCATCCTGAACAAATCCAAGACGGAAAAAGGGGCAGACGGCAAAGGGGCATCCTTTCCACTTCCCAAACAGGCGGACTTCCAACTGGAACTGAACAAGCAACTGGGCAACGTTTTTGCCGGTCAGCCCCAGTCTTATCAGCTCGCGGCCCAGGCTGTGAAGTCCTACTACACCGGTGCCGCTGCTGAAAAGGGGAACGTGTCCGGAGAAGTTGACCGCAGCCTGTTGCGTCAGGCGATCAAGGCATCAGTGGGGGAGGTTGTCGACTTCAATGGCGGTGAAACCCTTGCGCCGTGGGGAATGCCCGGCCATACCTTCCGCGATGTGGCCACCGAGCGGTTGGTAGGCACTATGAAAGCGCAGGGTATGAGTGAGGCGGATATTGCTACCGCTGATGCTCTGACACTGCGTCAGTACAAGGACGGCATCTACTACGTCATGCAGGGTCAGCAGTTCAAGTACGGCACAGACGGTAAGCCGTTAATGGTCAACATCAATGAGGATGCACAATGAGCCTTATCGGCGATCTGGCATTCAGCGACCAGCGCACGCTTGAGCAGGATTCGCTGGCCAACCCTGCTACCACTCTTCCGGAGCCCGGATTTTGGGATGGATCAGGAACTGCGCTGTTCAGCGGTATCGGCCAGGGCCTTGCTCAGTTGACGTTGCAGGCGGCCCAGTACGGCAACGACCCTACGCAGATGATTTCGCTCAACGTTGAAAGTGATGAGGACAACCTTGCGCGCCGCGAGCACATCGGCGATATGCGCAATGAGATGACCGAGCGCATGCGGCCCGATGCGGCCACCAGCGGCACAGCGGCGCAGGTTCTGTTCGGCCTGGGTGATGCGGGCTCGAGGTTTGCCTTTGGCCTTGCCTCGGGTGGTATGCCTGTTGGCGCGCTGACCGCCGGCACATCGATGGGCGAGCAGCGGTTTGCCGAGCTGAAAGGTCAGGGGGTTGATACCAAGACGGCCGCGATTGCTGGTGCGATAGAGGGCGGCGTGATCGGCGTCGGCGCCTTCCTGCCCGCCGCCCGCCTGTTCAGTGCTCCGGCGGTCGATCTGGCCGCAACTGCAGGCGCCAACGTGGGTCTGGGTATTGCTGCCCGTGGCGGTGTTGGGGCGGTGCTGGAGAAGAATGGGTATACGCAGCAGTCCCAGCAATACAAAGCGCTGGATGCGACTGGGCTGGCCGTTGACGGCTTGCTTGGTGGTCTGTTCTGGGGCGCTGGCCGGGCGATGACTCGCGGAGTTTTGGCGGGAGAGGCTGACGCAGCCCTGACCGCGAACAACGGACTTCACCATCAGCACGGCACCGCCCCCGGTGCGCCAGTAGATGCGCGATCAAGCATTGCGCACCAGGCCGCCCTTGATCAGGCCATTGCTCAGCTTGGTCGCGGGGAGCCCGTCAATCTGGGCGGCATTGCGGATGATGCGACCTTTATCAGAGCCGACCAGATCGGACCGCGCCGGGAGGTGATACGCCAGCAGGCTGAGCAAGAGGTGTTCGCGGCCGCCCGCGCCGAACTTGAGCCCGTCGCTGCGACCGGCCTGCCGAATGTGCGGGATCTGCGCACCGAACTGGGCACCCTGCAAAAAACTGTTGATGGTCTGGATGGCACTTATCGCGAATCGGCCAAGTCTTTCCAGCGCCAGGGCATGAGCCGCAAGCAGGCAGAACGCGCAGCACGGGACGGCATAGCCGAACAGCGACAAGCCGCCCAAGGCCGTATCGGCGAGATAAATCAAGCGCTTGATGGAAACCGTGCAGCCGAACGGGCTGGTGCTGACCTGGCCGCTATGGACCGTGGCCAGGTGCCTGGCCGGCTTGCAATGAAGGTCGACGAGCGCGCCGAACAGATCGGTAGCGCATTCAAGCGCACGGCCCTGGCCAGCAGCGTGTCCCCCGACCACGGCGCGGCATTGATGCGCGCCGCCGGCAAAGAGATGGAGAAACTGTTACGGGAAGGCGGGCACATCGTTGACGACATCAAGGTAAGCCCATCCCGCGACATCGACATTGGTGCACCTGCCGCAACCGCTCGATCCGATGGCGAAGCACCGAGGGCGCCTGAATCCACCGCCCCCCCGGATCTTTCCGTTCAGCCAGAAGGCGCGCGCGCGGATACCGAGCAGCAAGGACAGCTAACACAAGAAGCACCAGTACCAAGTCCCGAGCAGATCCGAGAGCCGTCATCCGCTGCCGCTGATCCTCTTGCCGATATCGACGCCGCCTTGCCCGCGCTCGTTGATTCCATTGTTTCGGGCGAGCGTGACGTACAGATACCTACCGGGGCATTCAATGAAGACGGCTCAGCGGTCACCGTGTCTGCCCGTGAAATGCTGGCTGAGGCAGATGGCAACATCGCCCGCGCCGAAAATGACTCGAAAGGGTTTCTTGCTGCCGCCTTGTGCGCGCTGAGGTTTGGTAACTGATGAAACAGCAATGTATCCAGGCGGTTCAACAGGCTATTGGCCGAACGCTAAACCAGGCCGAAATCAAAGACATCCAGGCCCGCATATCTCGGAGCATGCGCCAGCTCGCGCAAACCGATCCCGCGTGGCAATCGTTGACCGCGGCTGATCGCCTTGCCCAGTCCGCTCAAAGTGCAGCCAGGGAGCTGCGCGCCGAGGCCGCCAAGAGTAAGCAGCGTGTGGGGCTGACTATCCTGGCGCATGACCGCGTTGCCAACTACATGAAGCAATTCCCAGATGACCCCCTACTGGCGCTTGATCGCATGCTGGCGTTTTCCTCCGATGGCCCCGGCATATTCTCGATTGAATCGGCAACGAACGGTATTCGCGCTGAAGCCATGGGCAGCATGCTTGAGGCCATCGATTTCACACGGGGCAAGATGCTCGGTCTATTCGCTGATGCTGAAAAAGCCCGCTCGCTAGTCCAGGAGCTCCACGGGGAAAACAGCGGTGTGCCTGAGGCAAAGGTGGCGGCCAAGCAGTTCCATGATGTGGTTGAGCGACTTCGCCAGCGGTTCAACCGGGCTGGTGGTGACGTTGGCCGGCTCGATGACTGGGCGATCCCTCGCAGCCATAGCCAGTTGAAGGCGGCTCGCAATAAGGATGCCTGGATAAACGACCATGTGGCCTGGGCCAACCGATCCAAGTACCTCAACGAAGACGGCAGCCGCATGACCGACTCGGAACTGCATGACTTTTTCAGCCATGCTTGGGTAACGGTTTCCTCTGGCGGGGTGAACAAGATCACTCCGGGCGCGATCACCGGCGGGGGTGCCCGCGCAAACCGAGGCAGCGAGTCACGTCAGATCCATTACCGCGATTCCGACGCCTACATGGCCGCTCAGGAGAAGTACGGCGACCGAGGATTGATGGATCTGATGTTCGGACATATCGACCGCGCCGCACGGGATATTGCCTTGGTCGAAACTCTTGGGCCGAACCCCAATAACGCAATGCGCTTTCACACCGAGACCGCCTACAAGCAGGCCGTCGAAGCCAAGCCCGAGAAGATGAAAGCTCTGGGCAAACGGGTGCGCCGCCTTGAGAACCTGTATACCGAGGTGGCCGGCACCCGCGAACCGCCCGCATCGGCACGCATAGCCAATGCCTTCGACACGTACCGAGCGACCAACGTGGGCGGTAAGCTCGGGTCGGCTGTGATCACGGGCCTGAGCGATCAGGGCACCATTGCGATTACTTCCAAGATCAACGGAATGCCGGTAATGAAGGTGTTCGCCAACGAGACGCGAATGCTGAACCCGGCTGACGCCACACACCGGCGTATCGCCATGCGGGCAGGCCTTGGTATCGATCAGTTGATTGGTAGCCTGAGCCGCTGGGGCACCGAAGGGCTCGGAATTGATGGTGAGGTGGCGGGGCGGACAGCTAAGTGGTCGCAAACCGCTGCCACAAAGGTATTGCAGTTATCCGGCATGAACGCGATTGACGGCGGCAACCGACGCGCATTCGGCGCCGTCATGATGGACGTAACCGGCGACCTTACCCGTCGCTTTGATTCACTGGCCGCCCTTGAGGCCGGCGACCGAAAGATCATGCAGTCACGTGGTATCACCGATCAAGATTGGTCGGTATGGCGCCTGGCCCAGCCCGAAGACTGGCGCGGGGCCGGCGACCAGGTGCTGACCGCCGGCAGCATCTACCGCATTGCGGACGCCGACCTGGCGCCACTGGTTGGCAAGCTTGGCGTGTCTGCCAGCAGGCTCAGGGAACAGGCTGCCACCAAACTACTGGGAGTTGTCCTCGATGAGACCAGTATGGCAATACCCGCGCCGGGAGCCCGCGAGCGTGCCTTTATGCACGGCAACAACAAGCGCGGGGAGTGGAGCGGCGAGTTTATGCGCAGCTTCTGGCAGTTCAAGTCCTTCCCCGTCTCAATGATTTTCAAGCACTTCAAGCGTGCGCTGGCACAAGAAACGGGATGGGGGAAGGCTGGATACGTTGCAGCTCTGTTCGCCACCACTACCGTGCTGGGTGCCATGGCCCTGCAAATCAACGAAATTGCCAGTGGTCGAGACCCAAAGAACATGGTCGACGACGAGCTTGGCGGCATTCCAGGGCTGCGCTTTGGCATGGCTGCCATGCTCAAGGGCGGCGCGCTGTCGCTCTATGGCGACTTCCTGTTCAACAACACCACTCAGGGTGGTACGTCCGCGCTGGCCGCATTCGGCGGCCCACTCGCCGGCGACGTGGAGACGCTGCTCAACCTGCGAGGCATTACCGCCAACGCAGTACTGGACGACAAAGACCCTTCAAGCATTGGCGCGCGCCTGCTCCAGCTGGGTAAGGGGCATATCCCCGGTGCAAATCTCTGGTACACCAAAGCAGCCACCGACCACATGATTTTCCACCAGATGCAGGAGTACTTCTCGCCTGGCTACCTAAGCCGGATGGAGCGGCGCGCCCAGAAAGAATTCGGGCAGAGCTTCTGGTGGGAACCTGGAGAAATGTCCCCATCCAGGCCGCCAGACCTCGGAGCCGCCGCCGGCAATTAAACCTAACAACCCTAACGAAGCCCGCCACTGAGCGGGCTTTTTTTCGTCCCGAGAAAAGGAGTCACGACAGTGACAGTTCAAACAAGTAACAACGTAGCGACCTTCGATGGGAACGGGATTACCACTGTTCATCCTTTCAATTTTAAGTTCTTTGATGGCCGCGACCTGGTCGTGCTTTTGATTGATAGGGCAACGCGTGATATCCAAACGCTTGTTTTGAATTCTGACTTTACTGCCCAGGGTGCTGGTGGTGAGTCTGGTGGCTCAGTAACAACCGCCATTGCTCCGCCGACAGGTAAGGTTCTTCGGGTTTCGCGTGAACTGAACATTACCCAAGATACTAGCCTTCGAAATCAGGGTAAATTTTTGGCGGAAGTGCATGAAGATGTATTCGACAAACTAGTAATGATTTCCCAACAAATCCAGGAGCAGGTTGACCGGTCTGTGAAGGTTCCGGTAGACGGCACGGGAACTGGAGATGAACTGGTAGAGCAGCTATTTGATGCTCGAGATATCGCGGTGCAGAGCGCGGCAGAAGCAGAAGCCATTGCGGAGCAGTTTGGTGATGTAGATCAGGCCATCACGGCGGCAGAGGCGGCGGCAACGGCAGCGGAAGGATCCAGGGACCAGGCGGCAGAAAGCTCCGGGCTTGCTGCGGTATATCTGTCAGCGGCGCAGGCAGCGGCTGACGCTGCCCAGATCAATGCTGATGTTTATCCTGATGTGGCGGCCGGCCTTGCTGCGACTTCCAATGGGCAGTATTTCAGTGTCGTTTCGCCTGACTCCGCAGAGTACCTGGTGCTTTATCGGAACATGGGCGGTGCGGAAGTTGAGCAGAAGCGCTACCCCAGTTCGCAAATTGACTCAAGGACGGTCAACCAAGCCAAGGGGTTCCCTTTTAAGCAACTGAGTCGTGGCGGCGTGATTTCTGCCGCAAGCACCGTTTTCAACAACTTGGTGCTAGATGTTCGTGTGCTTGGTGCGGCGCCTTTGATGGACGGCAAATACTTCCGAATCGCATTTTTTCAGAACGAATCGGTTATCGGCGGCAACGCTGACCAGGGCATCGTGATTGAAGAGTTTGAGGCTTCCTCCTACTTGAGTACCGGTACGGCCACAACAATCCACAACCACACGGATGCTCCTGCCGATATAGTTAGATCCGGCGGAGTTCAAACCTTTGTTGTTGCACCGGCATCCCGGGCCGGGTTGCGATTTATGATCACCATCAACGCGGCATTTCTCCCTGCAGCAGGTCTCGCAGTTAATGCGCTGACAAGCGATCGGCAGCATTACTCTTGGATTATTGATCCGAACGCTTATCAAGTCATTGGCGGTCTGGGTAGCTCTTTGCTGGTAAACAAAGGCAGCGTTTACCCGCAACGTAAAATGACGCGGAATGGTGTTACCAGCTCTGCACCGGCAGCTTTTATGTCCTGCATTCTTTCGGCAGAGGTTCATGGTGCCAGGGCCGGAAAGTATTATCGGCTAGCCTATTTCAAGAACGGCACCACACTATTGCCAGGCCCTGATGACGGGTGGATGGTCGAAGAGATAGACGCTTTAGACTATGACACCGCTGCAAACTCTCCGTTAATCGTCGTGAACTACACAGACGTTGGAACCCCAGCGCTTCCCCGTGACGGCATCCAAACCATTCGCCTTGAAAGTACAGTGGTGACCGGGCTCTATATAAAGCTGTCGATCGATACAACAGCTCTACCTGCCTACGGCACTCCAATCGGTAGTAATCAGACGTTCCAGGCTGGCTACAGCTACATCATTGACCCAAGCAACTACACCCTCGCAGCGGCGCCAATAGCATCTGGCGATGCTATGCCGGTCAAATGGTCAATTTCAAGTAACGTGCTGCGCGTAGCTTGGGCGAGTGCTGGCCGTTGCTTCCGGATGACGTTCGGTCTACTCGGGGTAAACCAGCTGCCGAACCTGATAACCCAGGAAGGTGCGGCTGGCAGTGATCTTGCCAATGCTGTTTGGTCTCAACTCAGCACCACGGGGTCTGACTATTTGCCTCCGTTCCAGGTCTCTGCCGACGCCAACGGCGATGGCGGGGCGCTTGCTTTTACTGGTGGGTCGCACGGGTCCAATGGTGATGCGACTGGGTCGCCAACGGCTCGCAATATGCTTTATCGGGTGTACGCAGACGACACGGCGGTAAGTAGCGGATCTGGCTCGGCGCAATGTGTAAACGTCCAGATCGTTAACGAGGTGCAGGCTCATAACACAAAGACAGCCGGCCGCTACGTTCTGCGTCAGTCGTTCAACATCAACTTTCGGGCATGGGGCATGGAGGTGACAGCAGATGTCCATGCGCTGGAGGCGGTACACGTCATTACCGATTACGCGCTCCAGGCTATAACCTTTGGATGGCAGGGTACTCAGTTGGTGCTTGGCGGCAGTAATACCGAAAGGGTTCCGTTCATAGCTGCGCAGAACAACTCTGGGCTGAAGTCCGCCAACCCCAATGCCTGGGCTCTGGTGCTGCAGCACCCAACCAGCGGGCAAATGACTCTTTGGATGGACAAAGGGTATGAGGCAGGTGACGGTCGTTACGTGGATGCGGGTGCACCCCTGCTGCGCGGAGAAGCCACCACAAAGTGGTACTTGGGCGTAGTGCTGCCGCCGCTCGCTGGTCCTGCCTCCGGCCAGGCCTTTGCCGCAGGCTCCGGCTACAAGTACCGGGCCGGCATTTCCTGGCAGGGCGTGGGCATGCAGCCAGCGGGTTACGACTCCATCGTCCGGATCAAGCAGTCTGGCGGTGATACATTCGCCTACGGATTGCCGGACGCCAGCTTCGTTAAGGTGTAGTGATTTTTGCGGAACCTCTTTCCAGAGGATAGTATTGCCGGCGCGGGCCCGGGAGGGGCTATCTCTGGAAGAGGAATTCGTGAAAAAAATAACTTTAGTTTTTGCTGCTGCCTTGGTGCTGGCGGTAGTCGGAATCGCTGCGTGGCCAAAAAGTGAATTACCACCTTTCAAGGGTAATGATTACTGGTCTGCGATTGGAGAGAAAAAAGGAAGAGATATTTCCGATCTAGGGTGGGATATCAGAGAGGGTAAAACCCTGCGTGTATGGTGGGATGATGGCGATCACAGCTATCGGGTCACGTTCGAACGATTGGGTGTAAATAATCTTCCAAACATTCGTGCCGTAGAGCACCGAGAAAAAAGTTCGGGCGTTTTTGGAAGTTGGATTCCAGTCAACCGAACTGGTAGTGACTGGCTTCCCCCGATTATTGTCAAGGCTCTTGGGAGCTACGACAAAGGGACTATGGCGTTTACTGGCGGCAGTCACGGCTCAACAGGTTCTGACGGCGGTAGCCCAACTGCTAAAAATACAAAGTTTCAAATACTTGTTGATGGTATCGAAAAATCCTCGCCTGGAAGAGGAAAGGCTGAAGACATTACAATTTACGTGACGAACGAAATTGCCGGATTTAATACAAAAGAGTCTGGGCGTCTGGTAATGCGTCAGCAGTTTTTTATAGAGTTTCGTGATGGCGGAATTTATGTTGATGCTAAAAATACCGCTCTTGAAGATGTAGGGGTGGTTGTCGATTATGGGCTTCAGTCCATTACTACGGGGTTCAAGGATCGCCTAAAATTATATGGCTCTAATCTCGCAACCGAAAAATACGTAGATGCTGACTTCAATTCCGGGCCAAAATCGCAAAATCCCAGCGTATGGGCGGCGTCATTTGATACCGATCGGCATGGCGGCATGATGCTTTGGATGGATCGCGGCTACGAAGATGGCGATACTCGATACGTCGACGAGCGTCAGCAACTGATAAGAGGTAGCAAGTATTCCAAGTGGTATCTAGGCGTAGTACTGTCGGACAGGGTTTCAAGGCCAAACGGATTTGAGTTCACGAAGGGTGACAGCTACAGCTACCGAGCAGGTATTGTATTCACCCCTCCGAATGAAGAGGCGTTTGTAGTCAACTGGTAAAAATCTACTCCAGCCCAAGTGTATTATGGGCTGGGGTTTTTTAAACTTTATGTGCTTGCAGTAATCCTAGGTCTAGAGTTAGATATTTTTTTAGAAAATATACTTGCCAGCTTAATGGATGGATAATCCACGTATCTATGGAAGTAAATGCTAGCAATCAAAGTTATGATGGTGGTTGCGATAATAGTCGCTGCAAGCGAGATTATGCTTACTCCAAATGTGTTAATGGCAATTGGGCACACTATTGCGAGCGCGAAAGAATGCAGCAAGTAAACTGAGAAGGAAAGCTTCCCGAGCCACTTGAATACTCGTAAATTCATAACCTGCACATGCTCGCTAATAGTCATTACGCCTATGGTGATCATGGTTGCGCCAATATACGGCACGACGATGTACCAGCTTGGTCTAGCCCCTATTGATCTTGCCCATGCAATGATTTTAGTTGTTAGAAGTGTGTATGCCTGACTTCCTGGATTGAAGCCGGCCAAGTACAGACCTGTTATTACGAGTATGCTTCCGAGTGCGCAGGCTGAAACCTTGTTAAGGTTGGGTGTTTCGAAAGTAGCAATGAATGTACCAATCATAAACATGGACAAGTAAATTGCCATTGGCGTATTTGAGTATAGCGGTACGGAAAACGCTATCGATATGCAAACAAGTCTGAGTGAAACGGTATGTTTTCCGAGCGCAATCAGCAATGCGTATATTATGAATGATCCAAGTAGCTCAATTTGAATTGTCCATAATGTGTAGTTGTACTTAGAATGGCCAAGTATTAACGCACCAAACAAACTGTCCTGCAACGCTTCTAGAATGCTAGGATTGAAAAGGTATTTTGTCGATAGAAATGGAGTAGGTAATATTTGGTTTTCGCCGTATACCCCTATTTTTATAAGTAAGTAGCAGATCATAATGGAGACTGCTACTGGTATGCCTATTCTGATGTATCTGCGTTTAGCAGCGTTGAGAGCGGCGTTGATAACGTTCTCATGCTTGAGGATGCTGTATGTCAAGACGATGCCGCTAAGGACAAAGAAAAGAGATACTGAAAATCCGCCACGAAAGAAGAACGTGAACGGGCTGTTGAAGACATCAATTCCGTCAGTCGGTCTGCCCTGGGTTCTGAGACCTAGGTGAGCTGCGGGGTAGTACCAGAATACAGCGTGCGAGAAGATAACGATTAGCGCGGCGATGCCACGTATACCGTCTAATGACGCCATCTGGCGCTCTGTTGGTGCTTGTCTGTCCATAGAAAATACCTGCGCGTGCTGTTGTAATTTTTGCAGCGAGGATGATAGCACTTTGCCGTTCTGCGAACCCTCTCTATTGCTCTGGATTGCATGCCTGGTAAGTCTTTCATTGATTGCCAGTAAGGCCACTTGTTTTGATTTCTGCAAAATCTGCAAGCGAACCATGGATTTTTATGCCCGTCTCCCTGGGGGTTATGAAACTAATAGAGGGTCTCCTAATGCCCTCCAAGTGCGTGCTTTTTTATGGCTGCCGATGTTACTGCCGCTCAGGTTTCCCCTGACCTCGACGCGCTGCTCAATATCCCCTTTGTGATGCCGAGCCGCCCGCGGAGCTCAGCTAGTTGTCGCTTGTTCACGTCGTCCGAAGTGCTCAGCACATGGATCTGCTTACGCATTTCCGCAGCCTCTGAGCCCCGCTGCCCGAGATAGGCGGCGAACTCTCTGTTCTTCGCCTGGGTTTCCAGCAGGGTCTGGCTAATGCAGAACACGTCTGCCCGTGCCTTGCGTAGCAGCAGGTTTAGTTCTTTGATCTCGTTCTCAAGCAACAGACAATGCTGCTTGTACATTTCGAGAGGGGTAGGGAGGCCGAGCCACTCGCAGGTGTCTTCATCGATGTTCATTGTGGGGTAATCCGAATGCTGTATGTGCATACAGTAATCGAGGTTTGCGGGTTGTGCGATGTGAGGCGACGAGCTGTAGGGGATTTTGGTTTGGTGATCGGTCGGCAGGACGCCGGGGGGAGGGGATTAATCTTGTACCACTTTTTGTACCAATGACCGTGTTTGCCAGGGTAAATCCGGGTGTTTCTGAGGGAGAAAACCCCCGGATTCATTGGCTTTTACTACTTACCACTACCCATTGAAAATCGCTGTGTAATTCTGTTCCAGGGACATGAAACTACCTGTGGGATTTTCGCAAAGTGCAAGGGTACGGTGGCCGGCAGATCGCTGCAAGCGCGGGTTACTCGTCACGCCCTTCGAGCATCGTGCGCTTGAGCATCACATACACCGCCCCGGCACCGCCATGGCGCGGTTGGCAGGAGGTGAAACCGAGCACTTGGGTGTGCTGGCGCAACCAGGTGTTGACGTGGCTTTTGATCATCGGGCGCTTGCCGTCCAGGCGCACGGCCTTGCCGTGGGTCACGCGCACGCAGCGGATTTCGAACTTGGTGGCTTCGGCCAGGAAGGCCCAGAGGGTTTCCCGGGCCTTTTCCACAGTCATGCCGTGCAGGTCGAGGCTGCCTTCGAAGGGAATCTGTCCGGCCTTGAGCTTGCGCACCTGGCTTTCCTGGACCCCGTCGCGGGACCACATCAACTCGTCCTCGGGGCCGACGTCAATCACGAACTGGTCCGACAGACCGTCCACCGTGGTGGCATCCGTACGCACCGTGGCCGCCTGGCGCAGCTTGGCGATCTGTGCGCGGTCGGTCTTGGGTTTGCCGGTGTCGGCACGGTCGTGCTTGATCGGCTTGACACCGCGCAGCTCGTTTTTGAACAGGGAAAAATCGTCGTCTTGCATGTCAGCCTCCGCGAAGGGCGGGCAGTTTACCCAAATCGAGGCGGTTGATGCGGGACAAAACGCTATCAGTGTTCCCTCAATCGTGCTTTTTCATCAGGTGCGAGGCGATGTTCAGCGACAGCGGCTGGTGCATACGGCGCCGGCAACGGCGCCACCACCAAATTCCCAGCCACAGGATCAACAGCCCGCCGGCCAACAGCAGCGCCGCGCCGCCGGGGCTGGTATTGAGCTCGCCGAGCGCGGGCGAATGGCCCAGCAGCGCGGCTGCACCTGCCAACGAAAGCAGCAAGCCAAACAGCGCGAGCAACGCAGCAAACGCCACGCCCAGGCGCAGACGCCAGTTGCTCGGGCCCTTGGGGCGCAAGCGACGAGCGTCAAAACCATCGGATATCTTCATTCCGACCTTTCCTCCAGGGTATCGGCCCTTCGACCGGAAGATAAACAACTTGTTCCGGGCTGGGAGGCAATTGCGGTAAATGACAGGCTTTAGCGGATGAGCGGGGCCTGAGGTGGCCGCGCCGCTCATCAACAGGGCGATCAGATCAGATCTTGGGTCAAGGCGAGGGTGGCGAAGTTGTCGGCCATGATGGCCATTTCCGTTTGCTGCACATGTTCGGCGCTGAGGATGCCGCCCTTGTAAGGCAGGTCGCGGGTGGCGCAGGCGTCTTCCACCAGGGTGCAACGAAAGCCCAGGTTCTTCGCTGCGCGCACCGTGGTGCTGACGCTGGAGTGGCTCATGAAACCACAGACGATCAAGTCCAGAGAGCCCAGCTCCTGCAGGGTTTTTTCCAGCTGCGTGCCGTGGAAAGCGCTGGGCAGCAGCTTGCCGATGATGGTTTCGTCATCGTGCGGCTCCAGGCCGGGGATGAATTCGCCACGCTCGCCCTGGGGGTCGAACAGGCCGCCGACGGTGCCCAGGTGACGGACATGCACGATCGGGCGCCCGGCCTTGCGGGCGGCAGCACTCAGTTGCTTGATGTTTTCCACGGCGGCGTCCATGCCCGACAGGGCGAGCGGGCCGCTCAAATATTCTTTCTGGGCATCGATGATCACAAGGGTCGCGTGGCTCAAATTGGCCGGTGCGTAACCGCGACCGCTGAGTTGAAACATCGTCTTTGGAACGGACATTCTGGGGCTCCTGTGAGTGGGGCTTTTGCGACATTGTCCTCTGGCTGAGCGGTTCTGTGAATCGCTACTAACGTAAGGTGCGCCGTTGTTGGCCTACAGCCATGTCAAGAGGGACAGCGGTATAACAGAAAAACCTTGAATCAGGTTGAGTCTGACGCGCCGTCGCAGTTTTTCATACATCGTCCGTACAGCTTAAGGCTGTTAGAATTGCCAGTCGTTTTTTCCTGGAGCTTGCCCCCGTGATCACTTCCCGCCTGCGCACCTTGCGCGACCATATCCGTTGGGCTGTCAGCCGTTTCCATGGGGAAGACCTGTTTTTTGGCCATGGTACGGACAATGCCTGGGACGAAGCCCGGCAATTGGTACTGGGTGCACTGCACCTGCCTTGGGAAATTGCCGACAGCTACCTGGATTGCAACCTCGAAGAAGAAGAGATTTCCCACGTACAGCGTCTGCTGCATCGTCGTATCCACGAGCGCGTGCCCACTGCCTACCTGTTGAAAGAAGCCTGGTTCTGCGGCATGTCGTTTATCGTCGACGAGCGCGTGCTGATCCCGCGTTCACCGATTGGCGAGTTGATCGAAAACCGCTTTGAACCCTGGCTGGCCCAGCCGCCGGCGCGCATCCTTGACCTGTGCACCGGCTCCGGTTGCATCGGCATCGCCTGTGCCTACGAGTTCCAGGAAGCCGAAGTGGTGCTGGGGGACTTGTCCTTTGAAGCGCTGGAAGTGGCCAACCAGAACATCGAGCGCCATGGCGCCGACGAACGCGTGTACACCGTGCAGGGTGACGGCTTCGACGGTTTGCCCGGCCAGCGTTTTGACCTGATTGTGTCCAACCCGCCGTATGTCGATGCCGAAGACTTTGCCGACATGCCCGATGAATACCAGCACGAACCCGAATTGGGCCTGGCCTGCGGTGACGATGGCTTGAACCTGGTGCGCCGGATGTTGGCCGAGGCGGCCGATCATCTGACCGAGAAGGGCTTGCTGATTGTCGAGGTGGGCAACAGCCAGGTGCACGTTGAAGCGCTGTACCCGGAAGTGGATTTTGCCTGGCTGGAGTTCCAGAACGGCGGGCATGGCGTATTCATGCTGACGGCGGAGCAGTGCCGGGCCCATCAGGCGGTGTTTGCCTCTCGCGTCTGATCAGGCGGAACTGAATGTGGGAGCGGGCTTGCTCGCGAAAGCGATGGATCAGTCAATACATGTACCGACTGATCCGCCGCTTTCGCGAGCAAGCCCGCTCCCACATTTGATTTGTATTGTTCAGTGAAATCGAGTGGTCAGCGATGCGTCGCAATCCAGATCAATAATCCCGCCTGGAACACGGTAAACGCCACCAGGCAGGTGATGGTGAAGCGCAAGCCGCTGTCCTCGCGCTTGAACTTGATGACCTTTTCTTCCTCGTGGCGCAGCTTCACTTCCTGCTCGGCCAGGTTTTGTTCGGCCTGTTGCAGCATCTGCGCCGCTTCGAGGATTTCCACGAACTGCACCTTCTCGGTGTTCCAGCTGTCCAGCACTTCGCTGACCTTGCCCGGCTGCACATGGCCTTTCAGGTGCTGGACATCGGCATAGGCCACATCAAAACCCTGGATCCGCAAAAAGTGGTCGCGACGCAGGCGCGTGGCTTCGTTCAGCGCGTCCTTGTTCGCCAGGTCGACGCCGTCGACGCGATAGTGCGACCACTTCTTTTTTGCCCACGCAGCGCCCTGGGCTACCAGGAAGCGGCCAAGGCCTCGGTTCGCGGGTTCGATTTCCAGGCTGTTGTTTGGGCCGAAGTGCACGCGGTGGGTGGCATGATCGACCCACACATCCAGGTGATTCTGTTCGCGCCGCACCCGTTGGGCAGGCAACTGGATGACCATGCGCAGCAGGCTGTGGTCCTTGTTGTTGCGCTCGGCGTAGCCAAACTGCACAAAGCGCAAGGGCCGGGCGCCGGTTGCGCGATCGGTGGCCAAGGGCGCCAGGCGCAGCATTTTGAAGTGTTCGGCCTCAACCTCTGCCCACGGCAGCGCAGCCGCAGCCGCCGCTTCGGTGTCGGCGGTGGTTTCGGCGGGAGGTTGTGGTACTGCTTCGGTGTTCGTCATTCGGCGCGATCCTGTCCAAGCCCAGCTAGTCGACAGGCTTTTTGCTGTCGACCTTGTGCTTATCGGCCGTTCTTTCCAGGACTGGAGGGTAAATAGTGGGTTATCGGTGGCGAAGTCCGTCGATAAAGCCAACCAGACGCCTACCCAGTGCATCGGCGAGGGGCAATTGTGGATTGTTGTAGGAGCTCAACTGCTGCTTCACCTCGTTGGGCACGATGCGCATGACGTGGTTCATGCCGGGAATCACCGCCAATTCGGCGTCGGGTTTGGCCTGCTTGAGCTTCTGGGCATCGGCGACCCCTACTTGCAGGTCGGTGGTGCCCTGGACAATCAGGGCCGGCATCGTCAGGCGGGCGAACGCCGCTGCGGGGTCCGCACGAAACAGGCTGATCAGGTACGGCTGCACGCTGGGACGGAAAATACCCTGCAGCGGGCCCGGCACATCAGCATCCACCTGGCCGGCCTTGAGCCTGTCGAGGATCTGGTTGCTGCGCAGCAGCAGGGCCGGCGGCAGGTGATCCGCCAATTGCTGGCGAATCACCTGGTCCACCGGGCGGGCGCTGCCGGACAGGGAAATCACCCCGTCGGGATTGAGTTCAGGGGCGGCGAGGGCAGCCACCAACGCGCCTTCACTGTGCCCCAACACCACCAGGCGCCCGAAGCGCGGATCGGCCTTGAGCGATTTGCCCCAGGCCACGGCGTCGGCCACATAGGCGTCCAGCGTCAGGTTGCGCTCGTCTGGCGTGGCCTTGAGGCTGGCGGCCACGCCGCGTTTGTCGTAGCGCACGCTGGCAATGTTATGGCGCGCCAGCACCCAGGCCAGGCGCTTGAGGCTGTCATTGCGCGCGCCTTCGGCACTGTTGCCGTTGCGGTCGGTGGGGCCGGAGCCTGCAATGATCAGCACTACAGGCACGGGTTTGTCGGATTGGGGCAGCAGTAATGAGCCAAACAGCTCGCCGCTGCCGGTGTCCAGGCTGATGGGTCGTTGCAGTACGACAGGGCTGGCGGCGTGGGCGACGCTACAGAACAGGGTGAGGGTAAACAGCAAAACTCGCAGCATCATCGCGCCATCATGAGGAAGGTGCCGGTTGGACCAACGTCTACCGGGAAGGTTTCGAGGATGAACTACTGGGTGAGCCTGCGTATACTGGCGCGCTTAGTTATCACGGTTGAGTTGATTCAACTGATTTCACGGAGCGCTCTGCATGTCCGGCAATACCTACGGCAAGCTGTTCACTGTCACCACCGCGGGCGAAAGCCATGGTCCGGCGTTGGTCGCCATTGTCGACGGCTGCCCGCCCGGCCTTGAGCTGTCCCTGGACGACCTGCAGCGCGACCTCGACCGCCGCAAGCCCGGCACCAGCCGCCACACCACCCAGCGCCAGGAGCCCGACGAAGTCGAGATCCTCTCCGGCGTGTTCGAGGGTCGCACTACCGGTTGCGCCATCGGCCTGCTGATCCGCAACACTGACCAGAAGTCCAAGGACTACTCGGCGATCAAGGATCTGTTCCGCCCGGCCCACGCCGACTACACCTACCACCATAAATACGGTGAGCGCGATTACCGTGGCGGTGGCCGCAGTTCGGCGCGGGAAACCGCGATGCGCGTGGCCGCCGGAGCCATTGCCAAGAAGTACCTGGCAACCCAGGGCATCCTGATTCGTGGCTATATGAGCCAACTGGGCCCGATCGAAATCCCGTTCAAGACCTGGGACAGCGTGCAAGACAACGCTTTCTTCAGCCCCGACCCGGACAAAGTGCCGGAACTGGAAGCCTATATGGACCAGTTGCGCCGCGACCAGGATTCGGTGGGCGCGAAGATCACGGTGGTCGCCGAAGGGGTGATGCCGGGCCTGGGCGAGCCGATTTTCGACCGCCTGGACGCCGAACTGGCCCACGCGCTGATGAGCATCAACGCGGTCAAGGGCGTGGAAATCGGCGCCGGCTTCGCCTGTGTCGCCCAGCGCGGCACCGAGCACCGCGATGAGCTGACCCCCGAAGGTTTTGTCAGCAACAATGCGGGTGGCATTCTCGGCGGTATCTCGTCCGGCCAGCCGATTGTGGCGCACCTGGCACTCAAGCCGACCTCGAGCATCACCACGCCGGGGCGTTCGATTGATGTGCACGGCAACCCGGTGGATGTGATTACCAAGGGCCGCCATGACCCGTGCGTCGGCATCCGCGCCACGCCGATTGCCGAAGCAATGATGGCCATTGTGCTGATGGATCATCTGCTGCGGCACCGTGGGCAGAATGCCGATGTGCGCGTGACTACTCCGGTGCTGGGCCAGCTGTGACGGTCTGACCGTGACAGCGCTCCCGTACTGGCGACTTTCCAGCTTCTATCTGTTCTATTTCGCCCTGCTGGGGGCGACGGCGCCGTTCCTGGCGCTGTACTTCCATCATCTGGGGTTCTCCAGCGCGCGCATTGGCGAGTTGGTCGCAATCCCGATGCTGATGCGCTGCGTGGCCCCCAATATCTGGGGCTGGCTGGGTGACTACACCGGGCGGCGCCTGGCCATCGTGCGGTTTGGCGCGGTGTGCACGCTGCTCAGTTTTTCGCTGATCTTTGTCAGCCAGAGCTATGCCTGGCTGGCATTGGTGATGGCCCTGCACGCGTTCTTCTGGCATGCGGTGCTGCCGCAGTTCGAGGTCATCACCCTGGCGCACCTGCAAGGTCAGACCTCGCGCTACAGCCAGGTCCGCTTATGGGGCTCCGTCGGGTTTATCCTTGCCGTCGTCGCCCTGGGGCGCCTGTTCGAGGCCCTGAGCCTGGACATCTACCCGGTGGCGATCGTGTTGATCATGGCCGGCATCATCGGTGCCAGTTGGTGGGTGCCCAATGCCCAGCCGGCTGCCACCGGTGGTCGCGGTGCCGGCGACGGCTTCCTGCGGCAACTGCGCAGCCCTGGCGTGCTGGCGTTTTACGCCTGTGTCGCGTTGATGCAAATGAGCCACGGCCCGTACTACACCTTCCTCACCCTGCACCTGGAAAACCTCGGTTACAGCCGCGGTGTGATCGGCCTGCTGTGGGCCTTGGGTGTGGTGGCGGAAGTGTTGATGTTCATGGCCATGAGCCGGATTCTCACGCGCTTCTCGGTGCGCCGGGTGCTGGTGGCCAGTTTCCTGTTGGCCGCGTTACGCTGGCTGTTGCTGGGGTCGTTCGCCGAATTCCTGTGGGTGCTGTTGCTCGCCCAGGTGCTGCATGCCGCGACCTTTGGCAGCTTTCATGCGGCGGCCATTCAATTTGTGCAGCGCAGCTTCGGTGCGCGCCAGCAAGGCCAGGGCCAGGCCTTGTATGCGGCGCTGGCCGGCACCGGCGGCGCGCTCGGCGCCTTGTATTCCGGGTACAGCTGGAACCAGTTGGGGCCGACCCTGACCTTCAGTATCGCCAGCCTCGCGGCCCTGGCCGCCGCGTTGATCATGGCGCTGCGCTTGCCCGAGGAACAGCCGTGAGCCCGGCCCATCATCTGCAGACTCTTACCGCCCGAGGACCCCTTTTATGAGCATTCTTTGCGTTTATCACCTTTCTACCCCGGACACCCCGAACAAGGTCTTGACCCACGCTGACGATATTGCCTCGACCCTGGCCGAGCAGGGCGTGGGCTTCGAACGCTGGCAGGCCAGCACCCGTGTCGAGGCCGGCGCCAGTGCTGCCGAAGTGACGGCGGCGTACCAGGAGCAAATTGACAGCTGGATGACGGCACAGGGCTACGCGCAGGTGCAAGTGTTGAGCGTGAACCGCGAGCACCCGCAAAAGGTTGCCCTTGCCGCAGGTTTGCGCGATGAGCATTACCACGGGGCTGATGAGATCCGCTTGTTCGCCGCCGGCCGTGGTTTGCTCGGCCTGCATATCGGCGACTATGTCTACACGGTGCTCTGCGAAAAACACGACCTGCTGCGCATACCGGCCGGCATGCCACGCTGGTTTGACCTGGGGGAGGAGCCGCGTGTGGTCGCGATCAGTCTGTTCCAGACGGCGTCCGGGGCTGAGGCGCAAGTGACCGGCAGCGGGATCGCCCAAGGTTTCCCGGGGCTGGATGATTGACCTTAGTTCACTATCCGCAAACTTATTCAATATGCTCAAGTTGGATAAGTTTGTGGGAATGAACTCTATAGTTTGTAAGTTCCAGCTATTTGTCTGAGGGTCGATGTGTTAACCCTTGGCTTTATGTAACTCTCCCGTCGCTGTGTACCTATCTGTCAATAGGAGTTGTCCGAATATTGACAGTGCAAACCACTACGAAAGGGAGAGGCAGCATGAGCAGTCCAGAGGAGCCCACCCCATCCGTACCTGGGCCGGCGGTCAGTGTGGCAACAGATGTTTGTGAGCAGGCGTGCGACGACAGGGCAGGCGACGCACAGTCGTTGCCGGATAAGCCGCTGACGGCCAAGGAGTTGGAAATACTGCGCTGGGCCACGGAGGGCAAGACAGTGTGGGAGATCAGCCGGATCCGCTGTGTCTCACAGGCCACGGTGAAGTTTCACCTGCGCAATATCTACGGCAAGTTGCACGTCAATAACCGGGTCCAGGCGGTGAGTGAAGCGATCAGGCGCGGGTTGTGCGGATAAAAAAGGGCCGTGAAGCGCAATGGCTTCACGGCCCTGGGAAACGCAGTGGTACTTATGCCGAATGGTAGGTCGGCAGGGCAAAGCGGTGCTGGCTTTGCAACATCGAAATCTGCGGCAACTCGCTGGCTTGTTCTGCCAGGTCGCGGCGGATAGCGCTGATGACCCAGGTCAGTTGGTCGGCAGTGTGCAGCTGCTGGTACGAGATCGAGCGTTTGATCTGCTTGCCTTCGGTGTTGCGCAGGGTCAGCAGGATCCCACCGTCAGGACGTGCCTGGGTGGTGACGTCGTAGTTGGAGAATACAGAAGCGAATTTATCTTGGATCAGGCTCATGTCTATCGGCTCCATTGGCTCGTGTTGTGCGGCATGGAGTGATAGGTGCAGTGATTGTGCCAGTATCGCGACTTATACAAAAACCTTATAAGTCAGTGACTTACAAAAAATAGAACTTTTCACTTTCGTGCAATATGCATGAATGGCCATCGTGCATCCTGCATTTTGCGCTATTGGGCGATGACGAACGGTATCGTGCGTCACCGGTGCCTGGGATACAAAACATTGCAAATCCCGCGTGTACAGCCAAGGAATGGCTGGCGTATTTTCCTGCAAGGCATTCAGGAATGGTCCTACACCGCATGAAGGCCCGTGGACCCTACGAATAATAAGAAAAAGGACTTCTGTGCATGAGCAATCCCCATAGCGAGATGATTACCCTCGGCATGATGTTGCGTAAGGTGCCGACCATTGTCCGGGCCCTGCCACGGTTGGTGCGCGGTATCCGTGTCGCCAATATCACTGACCCCGACCAGCCGTGCGGCCTGGGCTGGACCTTCGAACAGGCCACCCAGCGCAACCCCGAAGGCGCCGCGCTGTTGTTTGGCGACCAGGTGCTCAGCTACCGCCAGGCCAACCAGCACGCCAATCGCATCGCCCATCATCTGCAGGCCCAAGGCATTGGCAAGGGTGATGTGGTCGCGCTGTTTATTGAAAACCGTCCCGAACTGCTGTTGACCGTGCTGGCGGTGGCCAAGGTCGGCGGCATCTGCGCCATGCTCAATACCGCGCAGACCCAGGCGGTGCTGGTGCATAGCCTGACCCTGGTCAACCCGGTGGCAATTGTGGTCGGCGCCGAACTGGTCGACGCCTACGACGCGGTACGTGAGCAGGTGGCGATTGATCCGCAGCGCACCTGGTATGTCGCCGATCAACAGGTGGCGCCTGTGCCCCAGGGCTATATCGACCTGATGGCCGCCAGCGCAGACTGTTCCACGGATAACCCGGCCAGCAGCCAACAGATCTACTTCAACGACCCGTGCTTCTATATCTACACCTCCGGCACCACCGGTTTGCCCAAGGCAGGTATCTTCAAGCATGGGCGCTGGATGAAATCCTCGGCCAGCTTCGGCACCATCGCCCTGGATATGGGGCCGGAGGACGTCGTCTATTGCACTCTGCCGCTGTACCACGCCACCGGGCTCTGTGTGTGCTGGGGCTCGGCGATTGCCGGCGCGTCGGGGTTTGCCATCCGCCGCAAATTCAGCGCCAGCCAGTTCTGGGACGATGTGCGCAAATTCAACGCGACCACCCTGGGCTATGTCGGCGAATTATGCCGCTACCTGATGGACCAGCCGCCCAGCGAACGCGACCGCGACAACCGAGTGGTGAAGATGATCGGCAACGGCTTGCGTCCGGGAGTGTGGGGGCCGTTCAAGGAGCGTTTTGGTGTGGGGCATATCTGCGAGTTGTACGCCGCCAGTGACGGCAATATCGGCTTCACCAACGTGCTGAATTTCGACAACACCATCGGCTTTTCCCTGATGCACTGGGCGCTGGTGGACTACGCCCACGACACTTGCGAGCCGATCCGTGGCAGCAATGGTTTTATGCGTGAAGTGCAGAAGGGCGGCCAGGGCCTGCTGCTGGCCAGGATCGACGACAAGGCGCCGTTCGATGGCTACACCGACCCGGAAAAGAACCGCAAGGTGGTCTTGAGCGACGTGTTCGAAAAGGGCGACCGCTACTTCAACACCGGCGATCTGTTGCGCAGCATTGGCTTTGGCCATGCGCAGTTCGTGGACCGCCTGGGCGACACCTATCGCTGGAAGGGCGAGAACGTCTCCACCACCGAGGTGGAAAACATCTTTATGCAGCACCCGCAGATCACCGAGGCGGTGGCCTACGGCGTGGAAATCGCCAACACCAATGGCCGCGCCGGGATGGCGGCGATTACCCCGTCCGAATCCCTGGCCACCCTGGATATGCAGGCGTTGCTGCAATTCGCCCAGAGCCAGATGCCGGCCTATGCGGTGCCGCTGTTCCTGCGGGTCAAGGTGAAGATGGAAACCACCGGCACCTTTAAGTACCAGAAGGTCCGCCTTAAGGAAGAGGCCTTCGACCCGCACAAGGTGGGGGACGATCCGCTCTACGCCTGGTTACCGGGCAGCGATACCTATGTGCCCGTGACCGTGCAGGTGCTGGCGGATATCCAGAGCGGAAAATATCGCTACTAGGGCGGCTCGATAGAACCTGGCTATCGTGGCTTTCGGCAAAAAAGGGGTGACAGGCGCGGCGCTGCTCGGGAAACTGACGGCCTTACGCCACACCCCACAGGGAGCCGCAGATGTCTGATCAAGCCAAACAAATGACCGAAGAAGAAGCCGCCGAATTTGCCGAGCAGGTCTTCGACGTGGCCCGCCGCGGTGATGCCGCCATGCTGGCTGCGCTGCTGGCCAAGGGCTTGCCGGTGAATCTGCGCAATCACAATGGCGATACCTTGTTGATGTTGTCCGCCTATCACGGGCACGCCGAGGCGGTGAAAGTGCTGCTGGAATTCAAGGCCGATCCGCAGATCGCCAACGACAAGAACCAACTGCCGATTGCCGGTGCAGCGTTCAAGGGCAACCTGGCGGTGGTCAAGGCGTTGATTGAAGGCGGCACCCCGGTTGACGGCGCCTCTGCCGATGGCCGCACGGCGCTGATGATGGCGGCGATGTTCAATCGCACCGAAATGGTCGAGTACCTGATCAGCGTAGGGGCCAACCCCAAGGCCACGGATGCCCAGGGGGTAACGGCCCTGGTGGCGGCCCAGACCATGGGGGCAGCGGATACGACGGCGCAGTTGCAAAAACTGGTGTAGGCTTTGCGCCCTCAAAATCAGCCTCGCCACAGGATTCGCCCATGAACACCGCGCTCGTCGAACTCATCACTAAAATCAGTTCCGGTTGCCTGGGCGACGCCGAGATCGTGCGGATCGCCGATGAGGCCAGCCAGGCCTACGCCGATGCCGATGGGTTCCTGGCGGCCAACCCTGATATCAACTACGACGACACCTTCCCCATCCCGCTGGGCGAGTGGATTGTGGTCGGCAGCCTGCCGGAAACGGTGCTGTTCCAGGCCGACACCTACCAGGACCTGTTCGCCCAGATCGTCGCCTCCTTTGGTCCCGACGTTGCGTTCAACCTCAAGCCCAAGCAGTTGGCCAAGACCGAGGCGCTGACGGCCCTTAATCGCATCCAGATCCAGCTCGGCGCCATGAACCCGGAGAACGGCGGCTACACCCTGATGAATTTCAGCCAGTTGCTCGATGACGAAATCCAGGCCGTGCTGGTCTATGGCAATGACGTGCCACGGGTGCTGGAATTGTGTGCCGAAGTCGGGATCAAGGGCGAACCGTCCCTGGAAGCCCTGCGCATTGCCGTCCACGTCTGAAATAAAACGGAACCCTGGCCAGGGCTGGCTATCCTAAACAGGCAAGCCCTCACTTAGGAGCGACACCATGGGTTCCACATTTAATGGTCTGATCGGGTTGATCATCCTGGCACTGGATATCTGGGCGATCATCAACGTGTTCAAAAGCGGCGCCAGCACCGGGGCCAAAGTGTTGTGGATCCTGTTGATCCTGCTGTTGCCGGTATTGGGCCTGATTATCTGGGCCATCGCCGGGCCACGGGGCAACGTGCGGCTCTGATCCTCTGCGGGCACAAGCATGTAAATAATGTGGGAGCGCGCTTACCCGCGACAGCGGTGTATCAGTACCAGATTGATTGGCTGACACACCGCTGTCGCGAGCAAGCTCGCTCCCACATTTGTCTGCGGCGTGTCCTGTAGATTTTTGTGTCCATCTATTCGCTGCACAAAATTTTCACACTTCATCCAAGACAATTCCCCCGCTTTATTTTCCTGCCTCGGTCAGTCTGTGCCGACAGGAGCGCTGCGCGATGAGTAATCGATAGCGTTGACGACGTTGATCGGGCAGCATCTGCCCACTGCGTAATACCCTGGACCCCTGTGCCTTTACTGGCCGGGGCAGGACGCCGCTGCATTCTTTCGTCACTTAAACCTCCAATGGGTCCTCAAACAACATGGCAAACCCGGACGCCCTGAATCAGCAGCGAGCTTCTACTCGTCTGCTGCAACCGACCGTCAAGTCCCACCTGGCCTACACGCTGCTTTGCGCCCTGGTCATGATGGTGATGCTCTCCCTGCTGCGCCTGGGACTGTTGGTGTACAACAGCGACATGATGCTCGACACCCCGGCCTCGACCTTCCTTGAAGCGTTCGTCAATGGCCTGCGCCTGGACTTGCGCCTGGTGGTGTACCTGAGCATCCCGCTGATCCTGGCCCTGTTCAGCGTGCGCGCCATGGCCGCCCGTGGGTTCTTCCGGTTGTGGCTGACCGTGGTCTCCAGCAGCGCGCTGTTCCTTGGCCTGATGGAGATGGACTTCTACCGCGAGTTCCACCAGCGCCTTAACGGCCTGGTCTTCCAGTACGTCAAGGAAGACCCGAAAACCGTGATGAGCATGCTCTGGTACGGTTTCCCGGTGGTGCGCTACCTGCTGGGCTGGGCCGTCGGTACCTTTATCCTGAGCATCGCCTTCAAGGGCGCCGACCGTGCGACGCGCCCCCGTGGCCCGTTCAGCGGTGGCACCGTCGGCACCCGCCAGGTCGCGCCGTGGTACAGCCGCATCGCGGTGTTCGTGGTGTGCCTGCTGATTGCCGTGGTCGCCGCGCGTGGCACCCTGCGCCAGGGTCCGCCACTGCGCTGGGGTGACGTGTACACCACCGACTCGAACTTCGCCAACCACCTGGGCCTCAACGGTACGTTGTCGCTGATCGGTGCAGCCAAGGCGCGCTTCTCCGAGCATCGCGAGAACGTCTGGAAAGCCACCCTGGAGCAGCCGCTGGCGACCCAGACCGTGCGTGACATGCTGGTGCTGCCTGACGAAAAACTGGTGGATACCGACACCGCCGCCGTGCGCCGTGACTTCACGCCGCCGGCCGAGAAGACCCTGCCGATCAAGAACGTCGTGGTGATCCTGATGGAAAGCTTCGCCGGTCACTCGGTGGGCGCCCTGGGCAGTGGCGGCAAAATCACGCCGTACTTCGACGAGTTGACCAGGGAAGGCCTGCTGTTCGACCGTTTCTTCTCCAATGGCACCCATACCCACCAGGGCATGTTCGCCACCATGGCCTGCTTCCCGAACCTGCCAGGCTTCGAATACCTGATGCAGACCCCGGAAGGCAGCCACAAGCTGTCGGGCTTGCCGCAGTTGCTCAGCGCCCGTGATTTTGACGACGTGTATGTCTACAACGGCGACTTCGCCTGGGACAACCAGTCGGGCTTCTTCAGCAACCAGGGCATGACCAACTTCATTGGCCGCAAGGATTTCGTCGACCCGGTGTTCTCCGATCCGACCTGGGGCGTGTCCGACCAGGACATGTTCGACCGGGGCCTGCAGGAGCTGAAGGCGCGCGAAGGCGGCAAGCCGTTCTACGCCCTGCTGCAAACCCTGTCCAACCACACGCCGTATGCCTTGCCGACGCCGTTGCCGGTCGCGCCGGTGACTGATCGTGGCCGTCTCAACGAGCATTTGACGGCCATGCGCTACTCCGACTGGGCCCTGGGCCAGTTCTTCGAGAAGGCCCGTAAGGAGCCGTACTTCAAGGACACCCTGTTTGTGATCGTCGGCGACCATGGTTTCGGTAACGAGCAACAGATCACCGAAATGGACCTGGGGCGCTTCAACGTGCCGCTGCTGTTGATCGCACCGGGCGTGCAGGACAAGTTCGGCGTGCGTGACCACACCGTGGGAACGCAGATCGACATCGTGCCGACCATCATGGGCCGCCTGGGCGGTGAAACCCGCCACCAGTGCTGGGGCCGCGACCTGCTCAACTTGCCGGAAGGCGACAAGGGCTTTGGCGTGATCAAGCCCTCGGGCAGCGACCAGACCGTGGCGTTGCTCACTGCCGACCGTGTGTTGGTACTGCCCAAGGAAATGCCACCGAAACTGTGGCAATACGAACTGGGCGCCAACCCGACCGGCAAGGTGATTCCCGAGTCGGCGGATGAGGCGCAACTCAAGCAGAAACTTGAGTCGTTCCTGCAAACCGCGACCAAGAGCCTGCTGGATAACACCGCAGGCGTGGTAGACGGCAAGCCGGACTAATCGCCCGGCAATAAAAAAGAGGCCTTCTTCAAGGCCTCTTTTTTTTGCATCTTTTTTAACGCTGGGGGGTTATATCTTGCCCAGCAACAACAGAATCAACAGCACCACCAGCACCGTACCGAGAATACCCGACGGCCCATAACCCCAGTTACGCGAGTGCGGGAATACCGGCAGGCCGCCGACCAGCAGGAGGATCAGAACAATGATAAGAATGAGGCTCATAGTTTGTTTTCCTTATTCGTCTTCTGAAAAGACCTGATTGTTAATTGTCAGAGCCGCACCTTTAAAACGGCCGCCTTAATCAATCCGACTCCTGCACTTTGCAGAAAATTCCCTGTTTTTTTAATCCGATTTGGCCGCTGGCTTATTTCGTTTTTAATTGTTGTGTTGTTGCGCACTTAGTTTAAATAGATTGAACTTACCCCATGCCCCGGCATCCGACCGGGCCTTTGGTTTGCCCCGGGCATTCAGCAACTTGATGGTGCATGGGGCGGTGAATAACCTTCGCTACACTGGCGCGTACTTCTTCCCTGAATCACAAGGCTACTTCCTATGCAAAATCGCATGATGATCACCGGCGCCGGATCCGGCCTGGGTCGCGAAATCGCTCTGCGCTGGGCCCGCGAGGGCTGGCAGCTGGCCTTGTCGGATGTCAGCGAGCCGGGCTTGCAGGAAACCCTCGCGCGGGTGCGCCAGGCCGGTGGCGACGGGTTTATCCAGCGCTGTGACGTGCGTGACTACAGCCAGCTCACCGCCTTTGCCCAGGCCTGCGAGGTCAAGCTGGGCGGCATCGACGTGATCGTCAACAACGCCGGGGTCGCCTCCGGTGGGTTCTTCAGCGAGCTGTCCCTGGAGGATTGGGACTGGCAGATCGCAATCAACCTGATGGGGGTGGTCAAGGGCTGCAAGGCCTTCCTGCCGCTGCTGGAAAAGAGCAAGGGCCGGATCATCAACATCGCCTCCATGGCGGCCCTGATGCAAGGCCCGGCCATGAGTAACTACAACGTGGCCAAGGCCGGTGTGGTGGCGCTTTCGGAAAGCCTGCTGGTGGAGCTCAAGCAGCAGGAAGTCGGGGTGCACGTGGTGTGCCCGTCGTTCTTCCAGACCAACCTGCTGGACTCGTTCCGCGGCCCCACCCCGGCGATGAAGGCCCAGGTCGGCAAACTGCTGGAAAGCTCGCCGATCAGTGCGGCAGACATTGCCGATTACATCTACCAGCGGGTGGCCGCCGGTGAGTTCATGATCCTGCCCCACGAACAGGGACGCATGGCCTGGGCGCTGAAACAGAAAAACCCGCAATTGCTGTATGACGAGATGACCAGCATGTCGGAAAAAATGCGCGCCAAGGCTCAGTCGGTCAAAGGCTGAGGGATATAAACAATACGTTTATATTTTTGCGGTCCTACTGGGCTGTTTGATATTCGTCTGTCAGTAAATCCAACCCTGGGTTGTAGGGAGGATCTGTTTATCTGGCAGGTCATTGATGGCTCGTAGGGGAGGGCGCATGGTCGCGGTCCGGTAACTTTCCAAAGGACACACGCCATGCTGGTACTTAGCCGCGCGGTAGGCGAAATCATTTCCATCGGCGATCACATCACCCTGCGGATCCTGGAGGTCAACAGCCTCCAGGTGAAACTCGGTGTGCAAGCGCCCGCAGGGGTCAATGTGCACCGGGCGGAGGTCTACGAAAAGATCCGCCGCCTGCAGGGGCAGGCGGTGGCGGTGCCCAACCCTTAGTCGAACAGGTGCTTGGGCACGTCGTGCTTGAGCATCAACTGGCACTGCTCGCTTTCAGGGTCGAAAACAATCAGCGCCTGACCCTTGGTCAACGCCTGGCGCACGCGCAGTACCCGGGTTTCCAGGGGCGTGTCGTCGCCGTTGTCGGTGCCGTCGCGGGTCACGAAGTCTTCAATGAGGCGGGTCAGGGTGTCGACTTCAAGTGCATCGTAGGGAATCAGCATACAAGCCTCAAATGGTGGATCCCGGCGATCCTACTGTGCCGGGATCATAGTTGCCAGCCTCAGGATTTCTGCCCGATCAGGCTGTCCACCGAGGGCACGCGGGTGTCACTCTCCATTTGCGTTTCGTGTTCCAGTTGATGACTGAAGCGGTCCAGGGAACCCTGGGCCGGTTGCGCATCGCTGGCAAATACCGGCGGGCTGAGGATGTAGGCGCCCAGCAGGCGGCTCAAGGCCGCCAGGCTGTCGATATGGGTGCGCTCGTAACCATGGGTCGCATCGCAGCCAAACGCCAGCAACGCGGTGCGGATATCGTGGCCGGCGGTGACCGCCGAGTGCGCGTCGCTAAAGTAATAGCGAAATAGGTCACGGCGTACTGGCAGGTCGTTTTCCGCCGCCAGGTGCAGCAGGTGCCGGGACAGGTGATAGTCGTAAGGGCCGCCGGAGTCCTGCATCGCCACGCTCACTGCATGTTCGCTGGAGTGCTGGCCGGGGGCGACCGGGGCAATGTCGATGCCGACGAATTCGCTGACATCCCAGGGTAGGGCCGCCGCCGCGCCGCTGCCGGTTTCTTCGGTGATGGTGAACAGCGGATGACAGTCGATCAGCAACGGTTCGCCACTGTCGACGATGGCCTTGAGCGCCGCCAGCAAGGCCGCGACCCCTGCTTTGTCGTCCAGGTGGCGGGCGCTGATATGGCCGCTTTCGGTGAATTCCGGCAGCGGGTCGAACGCCACGAAGTCACCGACGCTGATCCCCAGGGAGTCGCAATCGGCGCGGGTGGCGCAGTAGGCGTCCAGGCGCAGTTCGATATGGTCCCAACTGATCGGCATTTCATCCACGGCGGTGTTGAAGGCATGCCCGGAGGCCATCAGCGGCAGCACGCTGCCACGGATCACGCCATTATCGGTGAACAGGCTGACGCGGCTGCCTTCGGCAAAGCGGCTGGACCAGCAACCCACCGGGGCCAGGGTCAGGCGGCCATTGTCCTTGATCGCCCGTACGGCGGCGCCAATGGTGTCCAGGTGCGCGGAGACGGCACGGTCCGGGCTGTTTTTCTGGCCCTTGAGGGTGGCGCGGATCGTACCGCGCCGGGTCATTTCAAACGGGATGCCCAGTTCTTCCAGGCGTTCGGCGACGTAGCGCACGATGGTGTCGGTAAACCCGGTAGGGCTGGGGATGGCGAGCATTTCCAGCAGCACTTTTTGCAGGTAGTTGAGATCCGGTTCGGGGATGGCTCGGGTCATGGAAACTCCTGATGAGTTGAGGGCATCGATGGTTTCGATGAGGGGCTTGGGGATTTGTTGGCCGGGCTGGCCTCATCGCAGGCAAGCCAGCTCACACAGCAACCTGTGGGAGCGGGCTTGCCCGCGATGAGGCCCGTCCAGTCAGCTCATGTCTCAAGCCGTGGTTTGACTGTGGGGGAACAACAAATCCACAAACCGTTCTGCCGTGGGCTGTGGTTCATGGTTGGCCAGGCCGGCCCGTTCATTGGCTTCGATAAATACGTACTCCGGCTGGTCAGCGGCCGGCACCATCAAGTCCAGGCCGACCACCGGAATATCCAGGGCACGCGCCGCACGCACGGCAGCATCCGCCAGCGTCGGGTGCAGAATCGCCGTGACATCTTCCAGGCAGCCCCCAGTGTGCAGGTTGGCAGTGCGCCGTACCGCCAGCACTTCACCCGAAGGCAGGATGCTGTCGTAGTCATATCCTGCCGCCTTCAGGGTGCGCAGGGTTTCGTCATCCATCGGGATCTTGCTCTCGCCGTCTGTGGCCGCCTGGCGACGCCGGCTCTGCACTTCGATCAAGGCGCCGACGCTGTGCTTGCCGTCGCCGATCACCTGCGCCGGGCGCCGGATCGCGGCAGCTACTACTTCAAAACCAATCACCAGGATGCGCAGGTCCAGGCCCTCGTGGAAACTCTCCAGCAAAACCCGAGAGTCGAACTGGCGCGCCGCTTCGATGGCGCCTTGCACTTCTTCGATGGTCTGCAAGTCCACGGCCACGCCCTGGCCCTGTTCTCCGTCCAGCGGCTTGACCACGATGCGCTGGTGTTCGTCGAGAAACTCCAGGTTGTCGTCGGCGCTGGCTGCCAGTTGTTGCGCTGGCAATTTCAAGCCGGCGGCGCTCAAGACCTTGTGGGTCAGGCTCTTGTCCTGGCACAGGCTCATGCTGATCGCACTGGTCAGGTCGCTCAATGACTCCCGGCAGCGCACCCGGCGCCCGCCATGGCTGAGGGTGAACAGCCCGGCTGCGGCATCGTCCACCTGCACATCAATACCGCGCCGGTGCGCCTCTTCGACAATGATCCGTGCATAGGGATTGAACCCCGCCTGCGGCCCCGGCCCAAGGAACAGCGGCTGGTTGATACCGTTCTTGCGCTTGATGGCAAAGGTGGTGAGGGCGCGAAAACCGAGCTTGGCGTACAGGCTCTTGGCCTGGCGATTGTCGTGCAGCACCGACAGGTCCAGGTAACTCAGGCCCCGGCTCATAAAGTGCTCGATCAGGTGGCGCACCAGCACTTCGCCGACGCCGGGCCGCGAGCATTGCGGGTCGACGGCCAGGCACCAGAGGCTGCTGCCGTGTTCCGGGTCATGGAAGGCTTTATGGTGATTGAGGCCCATGACGCTGCCGATTATCGCGCCGCTGTCTTCATCCTCGGCCAGCCAGTACACCGGGCCGCCTTGATGGCGCGGGGTCAACAGGTTGGCATCCACCGGCAACATGCCGCGCCCCTGGTACAGGCGATTGACTGCCTGCCAGTCGGCTTCGCTCTGTACCCGGCGAATGCGAAAGCCACGGAACACCCGGGTCGCCGGCCGGTAGTCGGTGAACCACAGGCGCAAGGTATCGGAGGGGTCGAGGAACAACTGTTGCGGATCAATCCCGAGGATCTGCTGGGGCGCGGCCACATACAGGGCGATATCCCGTTCCCCGGGCTGCTCGTTGAGCAGCTCCAGGGCCAGGCTCGCCGGGTCGGGGAAGGTATGGCCAATCAATAAGCGGCCCCATCCGCAATGCACGGCGATGGGCTGGTCGCTGGGTTCGCTGCCGTCTTCGGCCAGGCGCGCTTGCAGGCGCTCGTAGGACGGTGCCTGGCCGCGCAGCAGGCGTTGGCTGTAGGCCGTGGCGTGAGGTTTCATCAATCAGATTCCTTGTTCGCTGAGCCACAGGTTCAGCGCCGCCAATTGCCACAGCTTGGAGCCGCGCAGCGGGGTCAATTGCCCTTGTGGGTCAGTGAGCAGACGGTCGAGCATCGCCGGGTTGAACAGGCCACGATCCTGGCTCGGGTCCAGCAACAGGTCACGCACCCAGTGCAGGGTGTCGCCCTGCAAATGCTTGAGGCCGGGCACCGGGAAGTAGCCTTTCTTACGGTCGATCACCGCACTGGGGATCACCCGGCGCGCAGCTTCCTTGAGCACTTGCTTGCCACCGTCCGGCAGCTTGAATTGGCCCGGCACCCGCGCCGACAACTCCACCAGGCGGTAGTCGAGAAACGGCGTGCGCGCTTCCAGGCCCCAGGCCATGGTCATGTTATCCACACGCTTGACCGGGTCGTCCACCAGCATCACCGTGCTGTCCAGGCGCAGGGCCTTATCCACAGCCGCCTCGGCGCCGGGCTGGGCGAAATGCTCGCGCACAAAGTCGCCGGCGGCGTCATTGGCGGTCAGCCATTGCGGGGCGACGGTGGCCGCGTAGTCGTCGTAGCTGCGGTCGAAGAAGGCCTCGCGATAGGCCGCATACGGGTCGCTGGCGCCGTCCACTTGTGGGTACCAGTGGTAACCGGCGAACAGCTCATCGGCGCCCTGGCCGCTTTGCACCACCTTGCAATGCTTGGCCACTTCCCGCGACAGCAAATAGAAGGCAATGCAGTCATGGCTGACCATCGGCTCGCTCATGGCGCGGAACGCGGCCGGCAGTTGCTCGATGATTTCGCTTTCGGCGATACGCAGTTGGTGGTGCCGCGTGCCGTAGTGCTTGGCGATCAGGTCGGAGTACTGGAACTCATCGCCACGCTCGCCGCCGGCATCTTCGAAGCCGATGGAGAAGGTCGACAGATCCTGTACGCCGACTTCGCGCAACAGGCCCACCAGCATGCTCGAATCCACACCGCCCGACAGCAGCACGCCGACATCCACCGCCGCGCGTTGGCGAATCGCCACGGCTTGGCGGGTGCTGTCGAGCACGCGGTCGGTCCAGTCTTCCAGAGTCAGGTGTTTTTCATCGTCATGGGGGCCGTAGGGCAGGGTCCACCAGGTTTTCTGCTCGGTCTTGCCGTTGGCCTCAATCCGCATCCAGGTGGCCGGCGGCAGCTTTTCGATGCCCGCCAGCAAGGTGCGCGGTGCCGGCACCACGGCGTGGAAATTCAGGTAGTGATTGAGCGCCACCGGGTCGAGGATCGGGTTGATATCGCCGCCCTTGAGCAACGCCGGCAACGCCGAGGCAAAGCGCAAGCGCTGGCCGGTGCGCGACAGGTACAACGGCTTGACGCCCAGGCGGTCGCGGGCGATGAACAGGCGCTGGCTGTCGCGCTCCCAGATGGCAAAGGCAAACATGCCGTTGAGCTTAGGCAGCAAGGCTTCGCCCCAGGCGTGGTAGCCCTTGAGCAGCACTTCGGTGTCGCCGCCGGAATAGAAGGCGTAGCCCAGGGCTTCAAGCTCGGTGCGCAGTTCCGGGAAGTTGTAGATCGCGCCGTTGAACGCCAGGGACAGGCCCAGTTGGGCGTCGACCATCGGCTGGGCCGAGCCGTCCGACAGGTCCATGATTTTCAGGCGACGATGGCCCAGGGCAATCGGCCCTTGGGCATGGAAGCCCCACGCGTCAGGTCCGCGTGGTGCCAGGTGATGGGTGATTCGCTCCACCGCTGCCAGGTCGGCAGGTTGATGATCGAAACGCAGTTCTCCAGCTAATCCGCACATAAAGTCCTTACCGGTTTTTCCGTTGGGGAGGGGGTAAAAGGCACGCGCCAAAACGGCGGGTACCCAAGGACTGACCCGAGGCTATACCTGGAGTTTTAGATCAATAAGTTATATGGCAAACGGCCGCTCCCCCGCGCACGCCGTTCTGCGGCCCGTGGGGCGCGGGGCAAAGTGGAGGTAATTAGGTCTGGCTCTGATGCAAATAGTGGCGCGTTTCCAAGGGCAACCCCCCAGCTATTTGAACCCTTCTGCGGTGCAGGGGAGCTTATGGTGATGCGTCATGTTCAACGCGATTAAGGACCGTTGCGAATGACGCAAACAGCAAAGCTGAGCCAGGCTGTGCAGCCTGTGACCTCGGACGAATTGATGAAGGCGCTGCTGGACAGCACCGGCGACCTGGATAAAGCGCAGGTCTTGCATGACACGTTGCCCGCCTGGCTGGTCAAGGCCGATCCCCAGGCACTCCAGGCCATTGAGCAGGCGTATGCCGACAGCGAGCGGCCCAAGGCAAACCTGCAACGGCTGCTGAGCCGTCTGACCCCTCTGGACGCGTTCTGTACCGAACGCCTCACGGCGTTTCTGGCCGCCAAAGGCCACACTCAGCTGGATATCGAGAACGACTCGCTGGAGCTCCCCAGGCGTACCTTCAGGGGAGTCAATCCGGACCTGGGCGGCATGCTGGTGCAGACCGTTACCCTGGAGAAACACAGCCTGCTGCAAGCGGCGATGCAGAATTTTTCCCAGGCCGGGGCCGAACCGGGAGGCATACCGATCAATGCCGTGGTCCGCGTTGGGGCAAAGCGCAGGGTTGCGCAAGATATCAGCGCCCAGACATTTATCGGCTACTGCCGCGAGCTGAATCTGGGGGAGGCCTATCAAACCCATGTGCGCGAGGTGTTCAACCTGACGGACCCGGACGGCGGTTATAGCCCGGCGGTGAGGACGATGGGTCAGTCCCGGTGCATGGATATGCTGATCGACCTGCAGATAGCCTATGCCAAAGGCGATATTGATCAACCGACCCGTGAGCTGTTGCTGGGCCTGGTCAAGGCGGACATGCCCGCCAGCAGCACCCGGCAGCTGTGGTTCAACAACCAACCGCTGACCTGGCAAGGCTTGAACATCGACGGGGCGTGCCTGTGGGGCGTGCTGGTGTTTTCCGGCGCCTCCCCCGATGGGTTTTCCAACGGCCCGATCGTGGTGTACATGCCCAATGAGCCCGTGCGGCCGTGGTACCGCTACGTGTCCCTGGAGCAGTTCAAGCTTTACCTCAGCCTCAAGCTCCACGTGAGTCGTTATCGACACTTCTTCATGGGCTACCTGGACGAGTCCGAGCGTTTCGGTTTTTTTCAGCGGTTTGAGCAGTACAACCTCCTGGTGCGCGTAGAACCGCTACCTGTAACGGATAATTTTTCGACGTTCTTTTTTAATGCCGGTGTCGGCAAAATCCAGATTGATGCCCGTGTGCTCGCCGTTCCCAATGCCCAGGCCGATGACGACGCACGCCGCCAGCGCACCCAGGATTACCTGGATGCGGGCTTGACGGTACTCAACGTCGCCGCGTTTGTGGTGCCGGTACTGGGCCAGTTGATGACGGGCGTGGCGGTCGGGCAACTGCTTGGGGAAGTGTTCGAAGGGGTGGATGACTGGGTACACCAGGACAAACTCGGTGCCCTTCGGCACCTGACGAACATTGCTGAGAACCTCGCGGCCATGGCGTTGTTCGCGGCGGGTGCAAAAGTGGCCGGCCGGCTCTGGAGAACCACGCCGCCGGCTTCGGGGTTTTACGAACGGTTCGAGGCGGTGCGCATGCCGGATAGAACCACGCGCTTGTGGCGCAGCCGCACCGAGCCGTACCGCCACACCGTTTCGCTCGAAGGGACGGTTGCCAGTCCCCGTGGGGTCTACCAGGCTCACGGCCAGTCCTACGTCAATGTCGACGGTTCGACCTACTCGGTTGTCTTTGACTCCGGTACCGGCCGCTGGCGGGCCCGACATCCGCAGCGTGATTCAGCGTATCGACCGCCCCTGGTCCACAACTACCAGGGCGGTTGGCAGTTCTCGTTCGAACAACCGCAAGAATGGCAGAACCCGGACTATGTCCTGGGCCGACTGGACCCCAGCCTCGGTACCCTTCCAGCCGGGCATCTGCGGGATATCGCCGCCATCACTGACGCGACCTTGCCCCGCCTGCAGCAAATAGCCAGGCAAAACCTGCCATTGCCGGAGCGCTTGCGCGAACGTGCGCTGCGCTTCAGGCAGAATCAGGAGGTTCGCGACCTGATCTGGCAGATGGAGCATCAGGCACCGCTCGACGCGGCGACCACGCGTGTGCAGATGCTGGCCCTGCCGCTGATGGAAGGCTGGCCCCAGGGGCGGTTTTTCGAACTGCTGGACGAGCAGGGGTACCTGCTGGAGCGTCATCCCGACACCGCGCCTTTCGACTACGAAGACCTGAGCATCCACATCACCACGGGGCATCTGAAACACGGGCAAGTCCTGTCCAGCCTACTGGAGGCCCTCGACCCCGAGGAGACCGCGCGCCTGCTCGGCGGCACCTTCCCTCCAGAAGAGGCGCAAGAGGTGCTGGCGCGGCGGCTGACCGCTTCACTCAAGGACAATCACCAGGCGGTTTACGAAAGGCTGCGTGCCGATGTCGACTTTCCCGACCAGACCGATCACGGCGTGCTCAAGCATCGCTATCCGCAACTGCCCATTCGGCTTGCCTGGGAAATCATGACCCAGGCCTCCACGGCCGAGCGTTGGCGGCTGCGCGATACCGGGCGGGTGCCTTTGCGGATCGCCCAATGGGTGCGGGAGACCTTGGAAATACTTAACGAAGACGATGCCCTGAGCGGTCTGTACCTGCCGGAACTGGCCACCGACGCCACTCGGCGTATAGCGCTGGGGTTACTGCCGCGGGTTCCGGGCTGGCCCGAAGATGTGTTGATGCAAATACGCCAGGAGAGCTTGGACGGCAGTGTCATGGGGCAGGTGGGCAACGCATCTGCCGCCACCACTCGCACGCTGGTCCAGTCGAACCTGGGGTGGCGCGCCTACAACGGACAAGGTGCGCCGCTGGGGCCGATGGCCGAGGGCCCGGAGGGGTTCTATGAGGCGTTGCTTAACAGTTTGCCTCCCGCTGAGCTCGACCAGCTGCAGTTGCCCGCGAGCGGCAGGGCCAGCCATTTGCGCAATAGCCTGATTGGCAAGGCCCAGGATGAGCGGCGCCGGATTAGCCGTTATCTATGGCCGGAACGGCCGGTGCCCGAAGATCCGCCTGTGTCGTGCGTGCAAGCAATGCCCGTGGAGCCGCCGCGACAACCCGCCGGCCTGGTGCGCAAGGTCCGCAAGCTCTACCCCTTGTTTGATGAGCGGCGCATAGCGACCTTTTTGCAGGACTTGGGTCACGATCCGCTGTCCCGGGCCAAAGCCGTGCGTGCTCTTGAGCAGCAATATGAAGCACTGCATCGAACGCTCAAGGTGTGGGCCAGGGAGGGGGGCGGGCAGGGGCGCTCGGACGTTGCCCTGCGGGACTACCGCCTGGCCCGTCACCAGGCCGTCCAGCTCATCGAGCGCAGTTGGCAATATGCCTCGCTGATCCCGGATGAGTCCCATCGGCAAGTCCCGAATCTTTCCCTCGATGGCATGGTGATCGGGGCATTGCCGACCTTGCCGCCCGAAGTCAAGTTCGAGCATGTTCGCCAGTTGTCGTTAAGGAACATGGGGCTCAACGATGATGTTGGTTACTTCCTCAAGCATTTCAAAGGCTTGAATACTCTGGAGTTGACGGACAACCAGGTGACACGACTGCCGGAAGTGCTGCAGCAGATGAAGCACCTTCGTCGGCTGTACCTGGCCAATAACCAACTGCAACTGACGGAATATACGCGGACCAAACTCGGTGACCTGCGAGGGTTGACGGTATTGGACCTGAGCAACAACCCCCTGGTAGACCCGCCGCTGGTCAGCAACATGTTTGAGTTGCGTCACCTAGTCTTGCGCAATTGCCGGCTTCAGCGCTTGCCCTCCGGCTTTATGCGTCTGCCTTATCTGGAGCACCTGGACCTGCGGGAAAATGATCTCGCCACCTTGCCGCAGTGGTTGTTCGAGGTGCCACGCCAGCACGCTGAAATCATCAACCTGCGCCATAACCCGCTGGACTCCCCCAGCCGCCTGCTGTTGCAGAACTACCGGGACACCCTTGGCGTGGGCATGGGCTTTATGGAGGACGATATCGCCCGGCTCAATGAGCAGACCGCCCGGGACTTATGGTTGGGGGATGAGCGCATGGCGCGCTACGCCGAGCGGGTCGAGACCTGGACCGGACTCAAGGATGAGCTGGGCTCCGACGCTCTGTTCAAGCTGCTGGCCGGCCTGGGCAGTGTCGCAGATACCTCCCACGTGCAGGAGGACATGGGCCGCCGTGTCTGGCGCGTGCTGGACGCCGCGGCGATGGATGCCCGGCTGCGCGAAGAGATCTTTGAACGGGCGGCCACGCCCCTGAACTGTGATGATGCTGCTGCAGTGAGTTTCAGTAACCTGGAAGTGCTGGTTGAAATCCACCAGGCTTCGCAGCGGGTGGTGGGCGGTCAGGTCACGGCCAAGCCGCTCTTGAGGCTGGCCAAGGGGTTGTTTCGCCTCGACCGACTGGAGCATATGGCCCGCAGCCATAGCGCCGAGCACCCGATGCTGGATCCGCTGGAGGTCAGCCTGGCTTATCGCACCGGGTTGGCCGGGCGCTTTCATCTGCCCGGGCAACCCCGCCATATGCGCTATGCCAGTCTCGGTGGGGTGACCGAGCATATGCTGACGCTCGCTGAAATGCAGTTGAAGATGGCTGAGCTTTCTCCGCAGTTGTTGAAGTATGTGGTGAAGCTGCCGTTTTGGAGCAGTTATCTGCGGCGCATCCATAGCGGTTCATTCGACACCCTGAACCGGCCCTTCGGTGAGCGCGTCGAGGCGGTGTGGGCGCAGCGAGAGACGCTGGCTGACGCCGACTACCGGAGTCAGATGAGCCAGATACAGGATGAGCAGGAAAAGGCGGAGCTCGCCGAGCTTGAACGCCTGACCCATGAGGCGTTGAAACTCGACGACCTGGGCACCTGCGAGCTAACGCCGGCCGTTTGAGGGAGTGCTCACTGAGGTTTTTTCGTCACGTTGCTGCGAATTAACGCGCGTAGGGCGAAGCGACTCGGATGACAGGCCTCGGCGACACTGCGGGGCAGGGGCAGCGGTTCGTTGTCCAGCCACGCGGCCAACAGTTCGGCGCACAGGGGGGCGGTGATCAGGCCCCGTGAGCCGTGGCCGCTGTTGACGTACAGGCCGTCCAGCCATGGGCAGGCGATGTCCGGCGTATGCCGGGCGTCCTTGCGCAGGGCGTCATAGGCCTGGGCAAACGCCTGGGGATCGACCAGCGGCCCGACAATCGGCAGATAGTCCGGGCTGGTGCAACGAAACGCGGCGCCCCTCCAGGGTGTGTGGGGGCAGGCTGTCGGCGCGCAGGCGCTGGGCCAGGTCCGGGGAAATCTCCTGCAGCAGCGCCAGGTTACCGGCATGCTCGGCAGCGGTCGGCGCCAGGTCATCACTCTTGAAATCAAAGCTGGCGCCCAGGGTGTGTTCGCCCAGGCGGACCGGCGCGACATAGCCTTCGGCACAGACCACCGTGGCCAGCGCCTGGCTGTCGGCGGTCTGCGGCAACCGGGTGATTTGCCCGCGAATACGTTTAAGGGGCAGCTCGGCACTGGCGGCAAAACGCTTGACCTCGGCCGCCCCGGCCAGCACCACCACGGGGGCGCTGGCCAGCAACCTGTCACCGTCCCAGGCCTGCCATTGCTCGTCTACCTTGCGCAGTTCCAGGGCTTCATGCAGCACGTGCACGGTGATGCCCGGCTGGCGTGCCTGCCACTGGCAGAGGGCGGGCGGATGCACCCAGCCACCCTCGGGGAAAAACAGCCCGCCATACGCCAGGCCGACCCCGGCTCGGGCCTGGGCCTGATCCCTGTCCAGCAGGTGCAGCAAGTCCGGAGCAAATGCCTGGGCCAATTGGGCCTGGCGTTCGGCCTCCTTGGCGTTGAACGCCAGTTGCAGCACGCCACAAGCGTCCCAATCCACCCCTCGTTGCAGGTGTTCCAGCAGGCGCCGGGTATGCCCGAAGCCGCTGACAATCATCTGCGACAAGGCGGTGCCGTGGGCTGACAGCTTGAGGTAGAGCACCCCTTGCGGATTACCCGAGGCCTCCTGGGCCAGGCCTTCATGGCGTTCCAGCAGGCTCACCTGCCAGCCCCGTGCGGCCAGGCTCGCAGCACTGGTACAGCCGGCCATGCCGCCGCCGATCACCAGGGCGCGGCGCTCTCCCTTGAGGGCCGTCGGCCTGGCGAACCAGGGCTTGATCGGGGCCGGTAGCGGCGCGTCGGCCGGCCAACCGAGAAACTCGCCGCGCAGGATTTCCCACTTGTGACCAATGCCCGGTGTGCGCTTCATCTTGAACCCGGCGCTGTTGAGCAGGCGTCGCACCCAGCCGGTGCTGGTAAAGGTGCTGATGGTCGAGCCCGGGGCCGCCAGCCGTGCCAGCTCGGCGAACAGTTCGGCGGTCCACATGTCGGGGTTTTTCGCCGGGGCAAAACCGTCGAGAAACCAGGCGTCGATCTGCGCATCCAGTTGCGGCAGTTGCTCCAGGGCATCGCCGATCAGCAGGGTCAGCGTCACGCGCCCGTTCGCCAGGATCAGGCGCTGGAAGCCCTGATGAATGGCGACGTACTGCGCCAGCAATTGGTCAGCCAATGGCTTGAGCGCTGGCCAGAGGGCGAGGGCGCGTTGCAGGTCGGCGTGGCGCAGCGGGTACTTTTCCACGCTGACAAAATGCAGGCGCGCGCCCGGTACCGCGTGCTCCTCAAACAGCTGCCAGGCACACAGGAAGTTCAGCCCGGTGCCAAACCCCGTTTCCCCGATTACCAGGCGCCCGCCCACGGGCAGCGCGGCAAACCGCTCCTGCAGGCGGTTCTGCTCGAGGAACACGTAGCGGGTTTCATCCAGGCCCGACTTGTCGGAGAAATACACGTCGTCGAACACCCGCGAGCGTGGGCGTCCCTGGTCGTCCCAGTCGAGCTGGGCATTGGGCTGTACGGGGTTCATGGGCAACTCGGCAAAGACAAGGCGGCCATTCTAGTCGATCACGGGGGGCAGGGTTGAACCGGGTGTTAGCCGGCTACTTCATACATGGAAAAACTCCCGGCGATAGCCCCCGATTCGATCAACAATCAGCGTTAATCCGGCGGGTTGGCGCAGGGTATCGTTAGGCGTTCAACCCTAGGCAATAAGGGACATTGCTGATGTCGGTACAGGACGATTTAACCCACACATTCACGCAGCTGCCGGGGCAGCCCAAGTTTGCGCAGTATGTCTCGTTTGCCAATGTGACCCGTGAGGGGCTGGACGCCGCGCATTCCCAGGTGCGCACGGCAGAGTTGTCGCCGGCACTCTTGCGTTTCCTGACGCAGTTGTCGTTCTGGCAAGCTCACCTCAAGCAGCAATTTCCCGCGACATTCCTCGCGGCGACGCAACCCTTCGATGCGCGCCAGCAACAACTTTTCGAGAGCAGCCAGAGCCTCACCGACGGGGAATACCTCGCGCAGATGGAAGCCCTGCGCGCGCCGCGCCGGCAAGCCGTCGACGAGGTGGTGGAGCGATTGACCGAGGAAGTAATGAAGCACCATGACTTGGATATTTGTTACGTGCCCGAGGTCTGAGCCGCAGCCCGGTCAATTGATCCACGGCAAGTGGCGTGGAATTGCTTGCCCGCCGTGCTGCCCAATCCGCTAGTCTTGATCCATCTTGGAAGGGAGTCGCCCATGTTTGAATCCGCCGAAATTGGTCACGCCGTCGATAAGGACACTTACGACGCTGAAGTCCCGGCCTTGCGTGAGGCCTTGCTGGAAGCGCAGTTCGAGTTGCACCAGCAGGGACGCTTCCCGGTGATCGTGCTGATCAATGGCATCGAAGGCGCCGGCAAGGGCGAAACCGTCAAGCTGCTCAATGAATGGATGGATCCGCGCCTGATCGAGGTGCGCACCTTTGACCAGCAGACCGACGAAGAACTGGCCCGCCCGCCGGCCTGGCGCTACTGGCGACAACTGCCGGCCAAGGGGCGCATGGGCGTGTTCTTCGGCAACTGGTACAGCCAGATGCTGCAGGCGCGGGTCCATGGCCAGATCAAGGACGCACGCCTGGACCAGGCCATTGCCGGGGCCGAGCGCCTGGAGCAGATGCTGTGCGATGAAGGGGCGCTGATCTTCAAGTTCTGGTTCCACCTCTCCAAGAAACAAATGAAGGCGCGGCTCAAGGCCCTGCAGGACGACCCGCTGCACAGCTGGCGTATCAGCCCGCTGGATTGGCAGCAGTCCGAGACCTACGACAAGTTTGTGCATTTCGGCGAGCGCGTGCTGCGCCGCACCAGCCGTGACTATGCACCCTGGCATGTGATCGAAGGCGTGGATGCCAACTACCGCGGGCTGACCGTGGCCAGGATCCTTCTGGAGGGCCTGCAAAATGCCCTGAAGCTGTCCAAGGCCAGGGCCAGCGGCATCCATCCGGCGCCCTTGCCATCCTCGGTGGACCAGATGAGCCTGCTGGACAGCCTGGACATGACCCAGCGCCTGGAAAAGGACGACTACGAAGAGCAACTGATTACCGAACAGGCGCGGCTCTCGGGCCTGATGCGCGACAAACGCATGCGCAAACACGCGCTGGTCACGGTTTTTGAAGGTAATGACGCGGCGGGCAAGGGCGGGGCGATCCGCCGCGTGGCGGCGGCACTGGACCCGCGCCAGTACCGCATCGTGCCGATTGCCGCGCCCACCGAAGACGAGCGCGCCCAGCCGTACTTGTGGCGGTTCTGGCGGCAGATCCCGGCGCGGGGCATGTTTACCGTGTTTGACCGCTCCTGGTATGGCCGGGTGCTGGTGGAGCGGGTCGAAGGCTTTTGCACCACGGCCGACTGGATGCGCGCCTACGCCGAGATCAATGATTTCGAGGAGCAATTGCGCGACGCCGGGGTGATCGTGGTCAAGTTCTGGCTGGCGATTGATAAACAGACCCAGCTGGAGCGTTTTCAGGCCCGGGAAGAGATCCCGTTCAAGCGCTTCAAAATCACCGAAGACGACTGGCGCAACCGCGACAAGTGGGATGTCTACCGGGCCGCGGTGGGCGACATGGTGGACCGCACCAGCACCGAGATCGCGCCCTGGACCCTGGTGGAGGCCAACGACAAGCGCTGGGCACGGGTCAAGGTATTGCGCACCATCAACCTGGCGCTGGAAGAGGCGTTCGCCAAGTCCGACAAGCACGACAAAAAGAAGAAGCACAAATAGCGCCATGCTTTTGCATACGCCAGGTGAATGATCGTCGCGATCGCCGGGCCCTGGATCTATCCTCGATCTGTCTCCCAATAACGACAAGATCGAGGTAGCCCATGCGTGAAGTAGTGATCGTCGACAGCGTGCGAACCGGCCTGGCCAAGTCCTTTCGCGGCAAGTTCAACCAGACCCGCCCTGATGACATGGCCGCGCATTGCGTCAACGCCTTGCTGGCACGCAGTGGCATCGACCCGGCCAGTGTCGAGGATTGCATTGTCGGCGCCGGCTCCAACGAAGGCGCCCAGGGCTACAACATCGGCCGCAACGTGGCAGTGCTGTCGCGCCTGGGCACCGGCACCGCCGGCATGACCCTCAACCGTTTCTGTTCATCGGGGCTGCAGGCGATTGCCATCGCGGCCAACCAGATCGCCTCGGGGTGCAGCGACATCATTGTCGCCGGTGGTGTCGAGTCCATCAGTCTGACCATGAAGAGCGTGAATACCGACAACCTGATCAACCCATTGCTCAAGGAGCAGGTGCCGGGCATCTACTTCCCCATGGGCCAGACCGCCGAAATAGTTGCCCGCCGCTATAACGTCAGCCGCGAAGAGCAGGACCTGTACGCCCTGCAAAGCCAGCAGCGCACCGCCCAGGCCCAGGCCGAGGGGCTGTTCGACGATGAAATCGTGGCCATGGCGGTCAAGTACAAGGTCGAGGACAAGCACACCGGCGAGGTGCAGATCCTCGACGGCGTGGTCGATCGCGACGACTGCAACCGCCCGGACACCACCCTGGCCAGCCTGAGTGGGCTCAAGCCGGTGTTTGCCGAGGATGGTTCGGTGACCGCGGGTAACTCATCGCAACTGTCCGACGGCGCGTCGATGACCCTGGTGATGAGCCTGGAAAAAGCCCTGGAACTGGGGCTCAAGCCCAAGGCGTTTTTCCGTGGCTTTACCGTGGCCGGCTGCGAGCCGGACGAGATGGGCATCGGCCCGGTGTTCTCGGTGCCCAAATTGCTCAAGGCCCGTGGCCTGCAAGTGGCGGACATCGACCTGTGGGAGCTCAACGAGGCGTTTGCGTCCCAGTGCCTGTATGCGCGCAATCGTCTGGAGATCGACAATGCCAGGTACAACGTCAACGGTGGTTCGATCTCCATTGGTCACCCGTTCGGCATGACCGGGTCACGGCAGGTCGGGCACCTGGTGCGGGAGCTGCAACGGCGCAATTTGCGTTATGGCATCGTCACCATGTGCGTGGGTGGCGGGATGGGGGCAACCGGGCTGTTTGAAGCTGTGCGCTGATCTGGCCCTGGGGGCCCAATTATTAAATGCAGCTTCGTGCTCTGGCTCTGCTTTTGATCTGGCTTTTGATCTTGATCTTAGGCGCCCCGTTAAACCACGATGGCCGCAGGCAGGCATTGCGCAGTGGGCACCCCGGCATGGATGCTGGGGTAGCCGCGACACGGCCATGGATGGCCGATCGCGGCGGGCCCACGGAGCAATGCCTGACTGCGGGCATGCCGAGCCTAGGCGAGGCACCGAGTGGTGGGGCAGGAGCCCTTTTGGTTACTTTTGGGGCTCTTTTCCAAAAGTGACCCGCTGTAAGAGCGGAACCAATAGCGGCCGTGACCGCAGCAATGGATATGTACACATACCCAGAGGATAGCTGTGTAGATACCCATGCTGCGATAGCGTCACCGCGATGCAACTGATGTACCGAGGTGCTTGCATCGCAGGCAAGCCAGCTCCCACACAAGCCAGCTCCCACAGTTGATTTGCGGTATGCCTGATAAAAAACTTCGCCAAGGTCCACCCACATCCCCCTAGAATGCGGCTTCCTCTACCTCTGGCTCTTGGGGCACTCATGCACATCTCTTCCGGCCGCTGGGTCTACGGTTTATCCCTGACCCTGCTGACCGCGCTGCTCTGGGGCATTCTGCCGATCAAGCTCAAACAGGTGCTGCAGGTGATGGACCCGATCACAGTGACCTGGTTTCGCCTGATGGTGTCCGGCAGTTGCCTGTTCGTTTATCTGGCCGCCGTCAAGCGTCTGCCCAGCCCGAAAGTCTTGGGCAAGCGCGGTGGCTGGCTGGTGGCGATGGCGGTGTGTGGGCTGCTGGGCAACTACGTGCTCTATCTGGTGGGGCTGAAGATGTTGAGCCCCGGCACGGCGCAACTGGTGGTGCAGATGGGGCCGATCTTTTTGATGATCGCCAGTGTGTTTCTGTTCAAGGAGCGTTTCAGCCTGGGGCAGGGGGTAGGCCTGTTGGTGCTGATCATCGGCTTTGCACTGTTCTTCAACCAGCGCCTGGCGGAGCTGCTGACATCCCTGGGCACTTACACCGCCGGGGTGCTGACGATTCTGCTGGCGACCACCATCTGGGTGTTCTACGCCCTGGGCCAGAAGCAATTGCTGACGGTGTGGAATTCACTGCAGGTGATGATGGTGATTTACCTGTCTTGCGCATTTCTCCTGTTGCCCTGGGTACATCCCATGGAGGCGCTGCAACTGAGCCCATTGCAAGGCTGGCTGTTGCTGGCGTGCTGTTTCAATACGCTGATTGCCTATGGCGCCTTTGCCGAAGCCTTGGCTCACTGGGAAGCGTCGCGGGTCAGTGCGACGTTGGCGATTACACCGCTGGTGACCTTTGTGGCGGTGGCGATTGCCGCCTGGTTGTGGCCTGACTATGTGCATGCCGAGCAGATCAATGGCCTGGGTTACGGCGGTGCGGTGCTGGTGGTATTGGGGTCGGCGTCGGTGGCGTTGGCGCCGTCCTTGATCGCCGGGCTCAAGGCCCGGCGCGCAAGGTTGGCCCACCTTTAGGTCAATGCCCGGCTTCGAGCATATTCTCCGGGCGTACCCACTGGTCGAATTCGGCATCGGTGAGGTAGCCCAGCTCCAGCGCTGCTTCACGTAGCGTCAGCCCTTCGGCATAGGCTTTCTTGGCAATCTGCGCCGACTTGTCATAGCCGATATGCGGGTTCAGCGCGGTCACCAGCATCAAACCCCGTTCCAGGTGCGCGGCCATTTGCTCGGCGTCGGGCTCAAGGCCCGCGATGCAATGTTCCTGGAAGTTGCGGCAGCCATCGGCCAGCAAGCGGATCGACTCCAGCAGGTTGTGGATAATCACCGGCTTGTACACGTTCAACTGCAAATGCCCTTGGCTGGCGGCAATGCCGATGGTCACGTCGTTGCCCAGCACCTGGCACGCCAGCATCGACAGCGCCTCGCACTGGGTCGGGTTGACCTTGCCGGGCATGATCGAACTGCCCGGCTCATTGGCCGGCAGGCGCACTTCGGCCAGCCCAGCGCGTGGCCCCGAGCCCAGCAGGCGCAGGTCGTTGGCGATTTTCATCAAGGCCACGGCCAGGGTTTTCAGGGCGCCGGACAGGGTGGTCAGCGGCTCATGGCCCGACAATGCGGCGAACTTGTTGGGCGCAGTGACAAACGGCAGCCCGGACAACGCAGCGATTTCTGCGGCAATCGCCTCGCCAAAGCCGTGGGGCGAGTTCAGGCCGGTGCCTACCGCCGTGCCGCCCTGGGCCAGCTCGCACACGGCGGGCAGGGCGCTGCGAATGGCGCGCTCGGCATAGTCCAGTTGGGCGATGAACGCGGAGACTTCCTGGCCGAAGGTGATCGGCGTGGCGTCCATCATATGGGTGCGGCCGGTCTTGACCAGCTTCATATGGCGCGCCGACAACTCCGCCAGCCCGCCAGACAGTTCGCGCAACGCCGGCAGCAACTGCTCGTGCACCGCCTGTACCGTGGCGATGCTCATGGCGGTGGGGAAGCAGTCGTTGGAGCTCTGGGAGCGGTTGACGTGATCGTTGGGGTGTACCGGGCTCTTGCCGCCACGGGGCCCGCCCGACAGCTCGTTGGCGCGGCCGGCGAGCACTTCGTTGGCGTTCATATTGCTCTGGGTGCCACTGCCGGTCTGCCAGACCACCAAGGGGAACTGGTCATCGTGCTGGCCGTCGAGCACTTCGTCGGCGGCCTGTTCGATCAGCCGGGCAATATCGGCGGGCAGGTCGCCATTGCGGTCGTTGACCCGCGCCGCCGCTTTCTTGATCAGGACCAGGGCGTGCAGGACCGCCAGTGGCATGCGTTGTTCGCCGATGGCGAAATTGACCAGTGAACGCTGGGTCTGTGCGCCCCAGTAAGCGTCATCCGGGACTTGTACTTCGCCCAGGCTGTCGGTTTCGATACGGCTCATCGCAGGGACTCTCCTTGTAGTCGGTTTGCGCAGTTTAGGCCCTGGGGGGGCGATTGGGTTCCATAAAAGCCATTTCATCGGCCAACCCCCCGCAAAACCAGGCGCTATAAGGCGTGGGGTTGAGTGCCAGCGTTTTTTAGGCGCAGAATGGTCGCCCTTGGGGTATTACCTCGCCTGCTAGAAAGGAAACTCGATGACTCGTCTTCGTGCCATCTGTACCGCGGTTGCTCTGGTCTGTGCCAGCGGCCAGGTTTTTGCCGATACCGCCAGCCACAACGCCAGTGCCGAAGCCTTCCTGACCCTGGCTCACGCGGACAAGCTGGGCACCCCGGTGTACATGCAAGTGCAGCAAATGTTCGCCCAGCGTTTCGAGCAGACCAAGGCGCCTGCCGCCAAGCAAACCGTGCTCGACACCTACCAGGCCAAGGCCAACGCCGCCCTGGACCAGGCCATTGGCTGGAACAAGCTCAAGCCGGACATGGTCAAGCTGTACACCAGCAACTTCAGCGAGTCCGAACTCAAAGACCTGGTTGCCTTCTACAAGTCGCCACTGGGCAAGAAAGTCCTGGAGAAAATGCCGCAACTGACCCAGCAATCGGCCCAGTTGACCCAGGCCAAGCTGGAAAGCGCGGTACCTGTCGTGAACAAGCTGTTGGAAGACATGACCAACGAGCTGACCCCCAAAGCCGCACCCGCCAAGAAGAAGTAAGCAATGACCATGCAGCAGCGTATTGAATCGGCACTTGCAGCCCTGAGCCCGGAACACCTGAGTGTGCTGGACGAAAGCCATATGCACAGCCGTGGATTGCAGACGCATTTCAAGGCCGTGCTGGTCAGCCAGCAGTTCGACGGGCTCAACCGCGTCAAGCGCCACCAGAAGGTCTACGCCACGTTGGGCGACCTGATGAGCGAGTTCCATGCGCTGGCGCTGCATACCTACACGCCTGAAGAATGGGCAAAAACCGACGCAGCCCCGGCCTCGCCGACCTGCGCTGGCGGTAGCAAACACTGATATCCGGCTGCTACAAGGGCCTATGTTTTGCTAGAATCCGCAACGCGCCGCTCAGTCGGCGCGTTTTTTTTGCATCCGGTTCACCCTTTACGAGGGTAGCCACCTGGAGAGAACACCCATGACACACCCCATCGTCGTGGCGGCACTGTATAAGTTCGTCACCCTCGAAGATTACGTCGCCCTGCGTGAGCCCCTGTTGCAGGCCATGGTCGACAACGGCATCAAGGGCACCTTGCTGATCGCCGAAGAAGGCATCAACGGCACCGTTTCCGGTAGCCGCGAAGGCATTGATGGCCTGATGGCCTGGTTGAAGAACGACCCACGCATGGTCGATATCGACCACAAAGAGTCGTACTGCGATGAGCAGCCGTTCTACCGCACCAAGGTCAAGCTGAAAAAAGAGATCGTGACCCTGGGCGTCGAAGGCGTCGACCCGAACAAGAAAGTCGGTACCTACGTTGATCCGCAAGACTGGAACGCGTTGATCAGCGATCCAGAAGTGCTGTTGATCGACACCCGTAACGACTATGAAGTGTCGATCGGCACCTTTGAGGGCGCAATCGACCCGAAAACCACGAGTTTTCGCGAATTTCCCGACTATATCAAAGCCAACTTCGATCCGGCCAAGCACAAGAAAGTCGCGATGTTCTGCACCGGCGGGATTCGTTGTGAAAAGGCCTCGAGCTATATGCTCAGCGAAGGCTTTGACGAGGTGTATCACCTCAAGGGCGGCATCCTCAAATACCTCGAAGAGGTGCCCCAGGCAGAGACTAAATGGCAGGGCGACTGCTTTGTCTTCGATAACCGCGTGACCGTGCGCCACGACTTGAGCGAAGGTGACTACGATCAATGTCATGCCTGCCGTACACCGGTTAGCGTAGAGGACCGCGCATCCGAGCACTACGTGGCCGGCATCAGTTGCCCGCACTGCTGGGATAAGCTGTCCGAGAAGACCCGTCGCAGTGCGATCGACCGCCAGAAGCAGATCGAGCTGGCCAAGGCCCGCAATATGCCGCACCCGATTGGTTACAACTACAAGCAATCATCCACCGAGGCTTGAACCATGTCTGCGCGCCTGCTCTATGTAATGGACCCGATGTGTTCCTGGTGCTGGGGTTTTGCCCCAGTGGCCAAGGCCCTGGTTGAGCAGGCCCAGGCGGCTGGCGTGGAATTGCACCTGGTGGTGGGCGGCTTGCGTACCGGCAGTGGTGCGGCGCTGGAACCGACTACTCGGCGCTATATCCTGGAGCACTGGCAGGCGGTGACCGAGGCCACGGGCCAGCCGTTCCGCCTGGAGGGCGCCTTGCCTGAAGGGTTTGTGTATGACACCGAGCCGGCCTGCCGGGCCCTGGTCACTGCGCGTGGCCTGGCGCCGGATTGCGCCTGGACCTTGCTCGGGCTGATCCAGCAGGCCTTTTATGTCGAGGGTCGCGATGTGACCCGCGCCAGTGTGCTGGTGGAGCTGGCCGAGACTGCCGGGGTGCCGCGTATCGAGTTTGCCGAGGCCTTTGACCGCGCCGAACAACATGCCGCCACGGCCGCCGACTTCACTTGGGTCCAGGACCTGGGCATCGCCGGTTTCCCGACCTTGCTGGCCGAACGCAATGGCCAGTTGGCGTTGTTGACCAATGGCTACCAGCCGCTGTCCGAGCTGTCGCCGCTGCTCGGTCGCTGGCTGGAGCGAGCTGCCTGTGCATGATCAGCCAACACCACGGGTTGATCGGCTGACCTGGGCAGAAATCCGTCGCCTGGCCCTGCGCCATAAAAAATCCCTGTGGATTGCCAACGGTGTCGCCGTACTGGCGACCCTGTGCAGCGTACCGATTCCCTTGCTCCTGCCGTTGCTGGTGGACGAAGTGCTGCTGGGCAATGGCGATGCGGCGTTGCAGGTGATGAACCACGCGTTGCCGACGGCCTGGCAGCAGGCTGCCGGGTATATCGGCCTGATGCTGCTGATTACCCTGGTATTGCGCTGCGCGGCGTTGGTGTTCAACGTGGTCCAGGCCCGCCTGTTTGCGGGGCTGGCCAAGGACATTGTCTACCGCATCCGCGTGCGTCTGATCGAGCGGCTCAAGCGTATTTCCCTGAGTGAATACGAAAGCCTGGGCGGTGGCACCGTGACCACACACCTGGTCACCGACCTGGACACGGTGGACAAGTTTGTCGGGGAAACCTTGAGCCGGTTCCTGGTGGCCACCCTGACCCTGGTCGGCACCTCCGGGATCCTGATGTGGATGCACTGGAAGCTGGCCCTGTTGATCCTGCTGTTCAACCCCCTGGTGATCTACGCCACGGTGCAGTTGGGCAAGCGGGTCAAACACCTGAAAAAGCTCGAAAACGACAGTACCTCGCGGTTTACCCAGGCCCTGACAGAAACCCTGGATGCCATCCAGGAAGTGCGCGCCGGCAATCGCCAGGGGTTTTTCCTCGGGCGCCTGGGGCAGCGTGCCCAGGAAGTGCGCGACTTTGCCATCAACTCCCAGTGGAAAAGCGACGCCTCCAGCCGCGCCAGTGGCCTGCTGTTCCAGTTCGGCATTGATATCTTCCGCGCGGCGGCGATGCTCACGGTGCTGTTTTCCGACTTGTCCATCGGCCAGATGCTCGCGGTGTTCAGCTACCTGTGGTTCATGATCGGCCCGGTGGAGCAACTGCTGAACCTGCAATACGCCTACTACGCAGCCGGTGGCGCGCTGACGCGGATCAACGAACTGTTGGCCCGCGCCGACGAACCGCAATACGCAGGGGGCGAAGATCCGTTTACCGGGCGCGAAACCGTGGGTATCGAGGTGCAGGGCCTGGACTTTGGCTATGGCGAAGACCTGGTGCTCAATCAGTTGAACCTGGTCATCGCCCCCGGCGAGAAGGTGGCGATTGTCGGCGCCAGTGGCGGCGGTAAAAGTACCCTGGTGCAATTACTGCTGGGGCTCTACACCCCGCAGGCGGGCACGATCCGCTTCGGCGGCGCAACCCAGCAGGCGATTGGCCTGGAAACCATCCGCGAGCATGTCGCGGTGGTGCTGCAGCATCCGGCACTGTTCAACGACACGGTGCGCGCCAACCTGACCATGGGCCGCGAGCGCAGTGATCAAGCCTGCTGGCAGGCCCTTGAAATTGCCCAGTTGGATGCTACGGTCAAGGGGTTACCCCAGGGCCTGGACAGTATTGTCGGGCGCTCGGGCGTACGTTTGTCCGGCGGCCAGCGCCAACGCCTGGCGATTGCCCGGATGGTGCTGGCCGAGCCGAAAGTGGTGATCCTCGACGAAGCCACCTCGGCCCTGGATGCGGCCACCGAATACAACCTGCACCAGGCACTGGCGCGGTTTCTCAGTGGGCGTACTACACTGATCGTTGCTCACCGTTTGTCGGCGGTGAAGCAGGCTGATAGGGTATTGGTGTTTGACGGTGGGCATATAGCCGAAGACGGCGACCACCAGCAGCTGATAGCCGACGGCGGTTTGTACGCCAAGCTTTACGGACACTTGCAACAAGTTCGCTGAAACGATCCCGGTACCGATCCTGGAGGGATCGTGTTTGGCCTCGGCTGTGCTGTCAGGAGCAGTTTTTACTCGCCTGTGCTGATGCAAGGGATCTCATGAAGCAGAAGCGAACTTTCGGAACACCCCGTTTGCTGGGCATTGTCTGGCCTTTTATTGCGGTTGTACTGTTCCAGGCATTACTGGGCTGCGTCAGCCTCTATATGCTCTCGGCCGTGCGCGGTTATGTGGCGGGCGAAAGCCTGTGGTCCAAGGGCCAGAAAGATGCCATCTATTACCTGACCCTGTACGCCGATAACCGCGACCAGAAGACCTTTCTCAAATACCAGAACGCGATTGCCGTGCCCCAGGGCGGGCACGAGCTGCGCATCGCCCTGGACCGCCCCAACCCTGACCTGGCGGCCGCGCGCCAGGGGATCCTCAAGGGCGGCAACCATCCGGATGACGTGTCGAGCGTGATCTGGCTGTACCTTAATTTCCGCCATTTCAGTTACCTGGAAAAAGCCATCGAGCTGTGGACCGTGGGCGATGGCTACCTGGTGCAACTCGACGACCTGGCGCAGGAAATGCACCGGGACATCCTTGCCAACCAAGCCACCAGCGCCGACATCCATGCCTGGAAAGAACGCATCATCGCCATCAACGATAGCGTGACGCCGGCGGCCAAGGCTTTCAGCGATGCCCTGGGTGAAGGCTCAAGGATGATTCTGCGCCTGCTGCTGATCACTAACCTGGCCACCGCCCTCGGCCTGATTGCCCTGGCCTTGTTGCGCACCCGCAAGCTATTGGCCCAGCGCCATGCGTTTGCCGATGCCTTGCAAGTGGAGAAGGAGCGGGCGCAGATCACCCTGGAGTCCATCGGCGACGGAGTGATTACCACCGATGTCGACGGGGCTATCGCCTATATGAACCCGGCGGCGGAGTCCCTGACCCACTGGAAGGCTGCCCAGGCCCAGGGCCTGCCCCTGGCGGCGTTGTTCAATCTGCTGGATGAAAACGCCCAGGCCGAAGGGTTTGCCCTGATCGAGCATATTCTTGGCGGTCAACTCACCGGCGGCAGCGAACACTCCAAGCTGATCCAGCGTCTGGATGGCAGCACGGTCTCCGTGACCCTGGTAGGTGCCCCGATCCGCAGTGCCGGAAAGGTCAGCGGGGCAGTGTTGGTGTTGCACGACATGACCCAAGAGCGCCAATACATTGCCAACCTGTCTTGGCAGGCGACCCATGATGCCTTGACCGGGCTGGCCAACCGCCGTGAATTTGAATTCCGCCTGGAGCAGGTGTTGCATGGCATCGGGCGCCAGCAGTCGGGGCATGCCTTGATGTTCCTCGACCTGGACCAGTTCAAGCTGGTCAACGACACCTGTGGTCACGCGGCGGGCGATGAGTTGTTGCGGCATATCTGCGCGCTGCTGCAATCGGACCTGCGCGAAGGCGATACGCTGGCTCGCCTCGGGGGCGATGAGTTTGGCATTCTGCTCGAGAACTGTCCGCCACTGGTGGCCGAGAAAATCGCCGAAAGTCTGCGTCGCACCGTGCAAAACCTGCACTTTGTCTGGAAAGGCCGGCCGTTTGTCACCACGGTCAGTATCGGCCTGGTCCATATCTCGCACATCCCGACCACTCTTGAAACTTCTTTGCGCGCCGCGGATATGGCCTGCTACATGGCCAAGGAAAAGGGGCGTAACCGGGTGCAGGTCTATCACGCCGATGACTCCGAGTTGTCCTTGCGCTTTGGCGAGATGGCCTGGATCCAGCGCCTGCACATGGCTTTGGAGGAGAACCGCTTCTGCCTGTATGCCCAGGAGATCGCAGCCTTGGGCCATACCGAGGCGGGTGCCGGGCATATCGAGATCCTGTTGCGCCTGCACGACGAAGCGGGGCGGATCATTTTGCCCGACAGCTTTATCCCGGCTGCCGAGCGTTATGGGTTGATGACTTCGCTGGACCGCTGGGTGGTGGAGAACGTATTCAAGCTGATTGCCCGTTGCATGATCGAGCGACCGGGCAGGCCCATGGCGATGTGTGCGATCAACCTGTCGGGCATCACCATCGGCGATGACGACTTCCTGAGCTTCCTGCGGGAGAAATTCAACGCCTATGGCATTCCGCCGAGCATGATCTGTTTTGAAATCACCGAAACCAGCGCCATTTCAAACCTCGGCAGTGCGATTCGTTTTATCAATGAGCTCAAGGCCTTAGGCTGTTTCTTCTCCCTGGACGACTTTTGCGCCGGAATGTCCTCATTCGCCTACCTCAAACATTTACCTGTAGACTTCCTGAAGATCGATGGAAGTTTCGTAAAGGATATGCTGGACGACCCGATTAACCGCGCCATGGTCGAAGTGATCAACCACATCGGCCATGTCATGGGTAAGCGCACTATTGCCGAGTTTGTCGAAACGCCGCACATCGAGCAGGCATTGCTTGAGATCGGCGTGGACTACGCTCAGGGCTACCTGATTGAGCGCCCGCAATTGTTTACCTTCGATAGTTTGCAGTGTCGACCTGCGCGCCCGCAGCCTCTGTTATTCCGGGCGCCCGGCACGTTCCGCTGAAACATCTGCTGGTCTGTACACATCACACATCAAAAGGAGCCCGACAGTGATCGACACATTCAGCAGAACCGGCCCGCTTATGGAAGCCTCAAGTTACCCCACCTGGGCTCAGCAATTGATCCAGGACTGTAGCGAGAGCAAGCGCCGAGTTGTCGAACACGAACTGTACCAGCGCATGCGCGATAACAAGCTCAGTGCCAAGACCATGCGCCAATACCTGATTGGTGGCTGGCCAGTGGTGGAACAGTTCGCGTTGTACATGGCACAAAACCTGACCAAGACCAAGTTTGCCCGTCATCCTGGCGAGGATATGGCGCGGCGTTGGTTGATGCGCAATATTCGCGTGGAACTGAACCATGCCGACTATTGGATGCATTGGGCACGCGCCCATGGCGTGGGCCTGGAAGAACTGCAAGCGCAGAACGTGCCGCCCGAGTTGCACGCACTGAGTCATTGGTGCTGGCACACCAGTTCGACCGATTCGTTGATTGTTGCGATTGCCGCTACCAACTACGCCATCGAGGGGGCCACTGGGGAGTGGTCTGCGCTGGTGTGTTCGACGGGCGTGTATGCCGCAGCGTTCCCCGAAGAAGATCGCAAGCGCGCCATGAAGTGGCTGAAGATGCATGCCCAGTACGACGACGCCCACCCGTGGGAAGCGCTGGAAATCATCTGCACCCTGGCGGGGATGAACCCGAGCAAGGCGTTGCAAGTGGAGTTGCGCCAGGCCGTGTGCAAGAGCTACGACTACATGTACCTGTTCCTGGAGCGTTGCATGCAGTTGGAGAAAACCCCGGTGATCCGCGAACGCCAGGTACTGGCGGCCAGCGAAGCCTGACCCCGGCAGGGCGGGGTAGGGGTTACCCCGCCATTGCCAGGCGGTTGCGGCCTTCGCGCTTGGCCACGTACAAGGCGCTGTCGGCCCGGCGCAGCAAGCTTTCGGCCGACTCGCCTACCAGCAAGGTCGCGCAACCCAGGCTCACCGTCAATTCGATACGCGTGGTGTCCGCCCAGTAGTCCTGGGCCTGTGCTGCCTGGCGCAAGCGTTCGCCGACCATGGTGGCGGCATCGCGGCTGGTGTTGGAAAGCAGGATCAGGAACTCGTCCCCGCCAAACCGAAACACCATATCCACATTGCGCAACTGGCTTTTGATCGAGGCTGCGACGGCCTTGAGCACTTTGTCGCCGGTGGCGTGGCCGTGGCTGTCGTTGATGCGCTTGAAGTGATCGATGTCGAGCATCAGCAAGGACAGCGGATGCAGATGCCGCTTGGCCATCTCGATCTCCCGGCCCAGGGTCTGGTCCATGGCGACGCGGTTGCCGGTCTCGGTCAATGGATCGCGCAGGGCGCTGCGGGTCGCGGCGCGATACAGCAAGGCATTGCGCATGGGGTACAGCAGGCTGGCCAGCAGTGATTCCAGGTTGCCCTGTTCCTCTTCGCTGAAGCGCTGGTTGCGGCGAAACACCAACTCCCCCAGGTGCTCGCCCTGATGGCTGAGGCTGTAACTCACGGAGTGATGACCGCGCTGGCCATATTCCAGACGCAGGTCGCTGGTTTCATGGCGGTATTGCAGGGCGTCCAGGGGGACCAGGCGCTGCACTTCGCGAAAAAACAGGCCGAGGATCCGCTCCGCTTCCAGGCTGGTCTGCAATTGCAGATTCAGTTGCTGGCGCAGTTGCGCAAGGCTGATGGGGCGGCGGGCGACGATGGAAGGCTGGCCAAAGCCCAGGCGTTGCAATTTGGCACTGTCGAAGTCAATTGCGTTGGTCTGGGTCGGTGTTTTCATAAACGGGAAGGCCTCTAAGCACAGAATGCTGTCTTACAGGCTCGATGGGAGCGGTTACTGGCGGGCGCCTTACTGTTCCTTCAGTTCCGTAAAACTTGGGTAACAGTCTAGTCCGCTTTGCCGGGGGTTATAACCCCTGATCCCATGTCGCACGTCTTGATGTCGCGCTGCCTGCTTAAGCAAATTGGAGCGAAAAGCGTGCCATTTAGTGCAATTAGTTTTTTGTGCTTATAAAACAAGGGGATGGGATTTATTGAGGAAAAGGCGCGGTGGAAATTTGGCGCAGGCCCATTTTGGCGGGTGGGCTTGCTTGCGATGGCGGTAGGTATCACACAACTTTTTTCTGGGTATGTGTACATATCCGTTGCTGCGGTCACGGCCACTTAGGGTTCCGCCCTTACGGCGGCTCACTTTGGAAGAGCGCCAAAGTAAGCAAAGCGCTCTTGCCCCACCACTCGGTGCCTCGCCTAGGCTCGGCATGCCCGCAGTCAGGCATTGCTCCGTGGGCCCGCTGCGATCGGCCATCCCTGGCCGTGTCGCGGCTACCCCGGCATCCATGCCGGGGTGCCCACTGCGCAATACCTGCCTGCGGCCATCGTGGTTTAACGGGGCGCCTAAGATCAAGATCAAAAGCCAGATCAAAAGCAGAGCAACAGCAACAGCAATGCCAGAGCGCGAAGCTGCATTCCCCCCCCCCTGTGGGAGCTGGCTTGCCTGCGATGGCGGTACATCAGCCAATACATTTATCGACTGATACAGCGCCATCGCAGGCAAGCCAGCTCCCACAGGGGTACGCGCACGCTTCGACGATCAGGTCGGCTGTCAGGCCGCCTCGCTTTGCTTTTGATCTGAGGCGCCCCGTTAAACCACGCTGGCCGTCATCCGATATTGATTTGGGGGGTAACCCGGCAGGACGCCGGGTTAGCCGCGCTGGGCCATGGATGGCCCATCGCGGCGGCCCCCCAAATCAATGTCGGATGACGGGCACACCGAGCCAAGGCGAGGTGCCGAGTGGTGGGGCAAGAGCGTTTTGCTTACTTTGGCGCTTCTCCAAAGTGAGCCGCCGTAAGGGCGGAACCAATAGCCGCCGTTACCGCAGCAAAGGATATGTACACAACCCCAAGAACCACGAAAGAGTTGTATAGATACCTAAGGCCATCGCGGGCAAGCCCGCTCCCACACAAGCCCCACAATGGCGTAGTGTCATGTCCGAAGATTATTGCGCGTCGAACGCCTGCCCATTGATCCCCGAGCTGTCCGGGCCCATCAGGTACAGGTACACCGGCATGATCTCTTCCGGCAGCGGGTTGTTGGCCGGGTTTTCCCCAGGGTAAGCCTGGGCACGCATGCTGGTCCGGGTGGCGCCGGGGTTGATGCTGTTGGCGCGCACTGCCGCCACGGTGTCGAGTTCGTCGGCCAGGGTCTGCATCAGGCCTTCGGTGGCGAACTTCGACACGCCATAGGCGCCCCAGTAGGCCCGGCCCTTGCGCCCGACGCTGCTGGAGGTGAACACCACCGAAGCATCCTGGGACAGCTTGAGCAGGGGCAGCAGGGTGGCGGTCAGCATAAACATGGCGTTGACGTTGATATGCATGACGCGCATGAAGTTCTCGCCCGACAGCTGTTCGATCGGCGTGCGCGGACCAATGATCGAGGCGTTGTGCAGCAGCCCGTCGAGATGGCCGAATTCTTTTTCGATCATCGCCGCCAGCTCGTCGTATTGATGGGGCAGGGCGGTTTCCAGGTTGAACGGGATCACCACCGGCTGCGGGTGGCCGGCGGCTTCGATTTCATCGTAGACCTGGGCCAGGTTGGCCTCGGTCTTGCCCAGCAACAGCACGGTGGCACCGTGGGCGGCGTAGGTCTTGGCCGCCGCTGCACCAATCCCGCGGCCGGCGCCGGTGACCAGGATGACCCGATCCTTGAGCAATTCTGGGCGTGCGGAGTAATCAAACATAATCGACCTCAACAAAAATTCAGTCTGAATGTGGGGCGGGCTCGCTCGCGATAGCGCAGTGTCAGTCAATAAAGCGGCAGCTGATTCACCGCTATCGCTGGCAAGCCAGCTCCCACATTGATCTCAGTGTTTCAGTGTCAGCAGCTGCAGAGTGCGCTATCGAGCACCTTGCGCAGCTCCAGCGGGTGATCGACCACAACGTCGGCGCCCCAGTTGCGGGCGTTGTCGTCGGGGTGGATATAACCATAGGTGACGGCGGCGGTGCGGGTCCCGGCGTCGCGGCCCGATTCGATATCCCGCAGGTCGTCACCCACGAACAGCACGCTGGCCGGGTCCAGGTCGAGCATCTTGCAGGCCAGGATCAGCGGCTCCGGGTCGGGTTTGCTGTTCTTTACGTGGTCCGGGCAGATCAGCAGCGCCGAGCGCTGGGCCAGGCCCAGTTGCTCCATGATCGGCTCGGCAAAGCGCAATGGCTTGTTGGTCACCACGCCCCAGATCAGCTTGGAGCGCTCGATGTCTTCCAGCAGTTCGGCCATGCCATCAAACAGCTTGCTATGGATCGCGCAGCCCTTGACGTAGCGTTCGAGGAACTCCAGGCGCAGCTCTTCAAAGCCTGGGGACTCCGGGTCCATGGAAAATGTCACGGCGACCATGGCCCGGGCGCCGCCGGAAATTTCATCGCGGATATGCTGGTCGTTGATCGGTGCAAGCCCGCGCTCGGTGCGCATGGCCTGGCAGATGGCGATAAAGTCCGGCGCGGTATCGAGCAGCGTACCGTCCATGTCGAAAAGAACCGCTTTCAACTTCACAGGCTTATTCCTCTCGCAGGGTCTGGATCATGTAGTTGACGTCGACGTCGCTGGCCAGCTTGTAGTGCTTGGTCAGGGGGTTGTAGGTCAGGCCGATGATGTCCTTGACGGTCAGCCCGGCCTGACGGCTCCAGGCACCCAGCTCGGAAGGACGGATAAACTTCTTGAAGTCATGGGTGCCGCGCGGCAGCAGCTTCATGATGTATTCGGCACCGATGATCGCGAACAGGTAGGCCTTCGGGTTGCGGTTGATGGTGGAGAAAAACACCTGGCCGCCGGGCTTGACCAAACGGAAGCAGGCACGGATCACCGACGATGGGTCGGGCACGTGCTCCAGCATCTCCAGGCAGGTCACCACGTCGAACTGCTCGGGCATTTCTTCGGCCAGGGCTTCGGCGGTGATCTGCCGGTATTCGACGCTCACGCCCGACTCCAGTTGATGCAGTTGGGCCACGGCCAGGGGCGCTTCGCCCATGTCGATACCCATCACCGTGGCGCCGCGCTGGGCCATGGCTTCGCTGAGAATACCGCCACCGCAGCCCACGTCGAGGACTTTCTTGCCGGCCAGGTTGACCCGCTCGTCGATCCAGTTGACCCGCAGCGGGTTGATGTCGTGCAGGGGCTTGAACTCGCTTTCGCGGTCCCACCAGCGATGAGCCAGGGCTTCGAATTTGGCGATTTCGGCGTGGTCGACGTTACTCATGGGTAGTCCTCTAAATCCGATAAAACGTTTTGCCTGGCCAGGAATTTCGATCCGGGGCCGGCGTTATTCGTGGTGTCCGCTGATGCGCCGGCCCCAGGCAATGGCCGTGGCGCTCAGCTGTTGTTCATCCATGCGCGTCAGTTGCCGGTCGTCGAGCAGTTGCTTGCCGCCGACCCAAAGGTGTTTCACACAATCGCGCCCAGTGGCATATATAAGCTGTGACACCGGATCGTAGATCGGTTGCTGGGCCAGGCCCGAGAGGTCGAAGGCCACGATATCTGCAGCCTTGCCCACTTCCAGCGAGCCGATTTCCGTTTCCAGGCCCATGGCCCGTGCGCCGTTGAGGGTGGCCATGCGCAGCGCGCGATGGGCATCCAGGGCGCTGGCCGAGCCGGCGACGGCCTTGGCCAGTAGCGCGGCGGTGCGGGTTTCGCCCAGCAGGTCGAGGTCATTGTTGCTTGCCGCGCCGTCGGTGCCTACTGCCACATTGACGCCGGCCTGCCACAGGCGTTCCACCGGGCAGAAGCCACTGGCCAGTTTCAGGTTGGATTCCGGGCAATGGATCACACTGCTGTTGCTTTCTACCAGCAACGCCAGGTCTTCTTCGCTGATTTGGGTCATATGAACGGCCTGCAAGCGCGGGCCGAGCAAGCCCAGGCGTGCAAGGCGGGCCAGGGGCCGCTCGCCGTACTGTTCGACGGACTGCTGCACTTCACCGGCGGTTTCGTGGACGTGCATATGAATCGCGGCGTCCAGCTCCTCGGCGATGACCCGGACTTTTTCCAGGTTTGCATCGCTGACGGTGTAGGGCGCATGGGGGCCAAAGGCGATTTTGATCCGCGGGTGATGCTTGAGGTCGCCAAACAGCTCCACGCCCTGGCGGATTGCCTCGTCGGCAGTGGCCGCGCCGGGGATCGGGAAGTCGAGGATCGGAATCGCAATCTGCGCACGCATGCCGCTGTTATGCACGCGCTCGCTGGCGACCTTGGGGAAGAAGTACATGTCCGAGAAGCAACTGATGCCGCCTTTGATTTGCTCGGCAATTGCCAGGTCGGTGCCGTCGCGCACGAAGGCCTCGTCGACCCACTTGGCTTCGGCCGGCCAGATATGCTGTTGCAGCCAGGTCATCAGTGGCAGGTCGTCGGCCAGGCCGCGAAACAGGCTCATGGCCGCGTGGCCGTGGGCATTCACCAGGCCCGGGCTCAGTAGCACCCCCGGCAACTCGCGCACTTCATGGGCCGCCAGCTTCAGCGCCTGGTCGCGCGGGCCGATAAACGCGATGCGCCCATCGCGAATGCCCAGGCCATGTGCCTTGAGCACCACGCCCGCAGGTTCGACCGGTACCAGCCAGCTTGGCAGCAGCAATAAGTCGAGCGGGGCGGCGGGTGGTGTCATAGCGAGCATCGTCCGGGGCGGTCATATAAAGAGGGCGAAGTATACCCGAGCGCCCTGGCGGGCGGATCGCTATAATCGGCGGCTTTTGTTGATGAGTACGGGGTGATGGATGCGCGATCGACTGTTGGCAGCAGAGAAAGTGAAGGCCATAGAGTGGCGTGATGGCGCACTGCACCTGCTCGATCAGCGTGCGCTGCCATCCCGGGAAAGCTGGGTGACATGCGCGACGGTCGACGAGGTGGCTGCAGCCATTCGCGCGATGGTGGTGCGCGGCGCGCCGGCGATCGGCATCAGTGCCGCCTACGGCCTGGTGCTCGCCGCCCGCGAGCGCATCGCCGAGGGCGGTGACTGGCAGGCGTCGTGGGAAGAAGACTACGCGCTGCTGGCCGACTCCAGGCCCACCGCGTCGAACCTGTTCTGGGCCCTCAAGCGCATGCGCGACCGCCTCGACCGCCTCAAGAACCACGCCGACCCATTGGCGGTGCTGGAGGCCGAAGCCATCGCGATCCATGAAAGTGACCGCGAAGCCAACCTGACCATGGCGCAACTGGGCGTCGAGTTGATCCGCAAGCACCAGGGCAATGCTCAGGCCATCCTGACCCATGGCAACGCGGGGGCATTGGCCACCGGCGGTGTGGGTACTGCGCTCGGGGTAATCCGTGCGGCGTTTCTGGAAGGCATGGTCGAGCAGGTTTATGCCAACGAAACTCGCCCCTGGCTGCAAGGCTCGCGGCTGACCGCCTGGGAATTGGCGGGCGAGGGTATCCCGGTCACGGTGAATGCCGACTCGGCCGGCGCACATATCCTCAAGACCAAGGGCGTGACCTGGGTGATTGTCGGCGCCGACTGCATCGCGGCCAATGGCGATGTGATCAGCAAGATCGGCACCTACCAGTTGGCGGTGTGTGCCATGCACCACGGCGTGCGCTTTATGGTGGTGGCATCCAGCTCTACCCTGGACTTGATGATGGCTACTGGCGATGACGTCGCCCTCGAAGAGCGGGATGCCGGCGAGTTGCTGGAAGTCGCCGGGCAGCGCTTTGCCGCCGATGTAGCGGCTTTTAACCCGGTATTTGACGTGACCCCGGCCGACTTGATTGACGTGATCGTGACTGAAAAAGGCATCGTCGAGCGACCGGATACGGCCAAATTGGCAAAGTTGATGTGCCGCAAGCGTCTGCATTGAGGCGGTCAGTAGTACAAGTGTAAGGCCGTCTGGGCGAGGGGTTCTCGCAGGATGGTGATCAATGTCACGGCATTTCTGAGTGTGGGCGTCAGCGCCCGCGAGCATGACGATGTGGCCGTGGCCCATGATCACCTTCGGGGCACCTATTCATGTCTACCGTTACATCTGCTTCCATGCCTGACCCGCTCATTGACGACCGTGAGTTGATGGGCGTCCTTCCAGTGCCCAGCCGGGCCTGGCATCTGCAACAGCTGCAAGCCGAGAGTGCATTTTGCGAACGCCTGGTGCGGCACCAGCCGTCGCTGGCGCGCATCAGTGGCGAAGCGTTCCAGCAGGCGCTTGATCGCCAATTTCCCGAGCTGGAAATCGACCCTGATACGGTGTGGCTGCTGGAGGAGCTGCCATCCGGTGTCACGCCGCGTTCAATGACCCAGGCGATGCAGGAGATCCTGGTGTCAGGCGCGGCCCCGCTCGACTCCTCCATAAACGGTTTTTCTGCGATCAACCCTGCAACGGGCCACCAGAGCCTGCTCGATATTGATCCTGAAACGTTCGTCGAGGTGCTCAATCAGCATCTTCAGGGGCTGTTCGAGCATTTCCGCCAGCACCTGGACCGGTTCTGGTACAACCCTGTTCGCCAAGGCAATGAGTTGACCTCGCGTGACACCTGGCTGCGTTATCGCCAGGGTGAACTGGCGGCAGAAGCGGCGTTACGCAGGGCCGATAACCTGGCGGATCCGACGGTTGGGCTCACGGCCGATGGCTGGGCCCTGGCGCGCAGCCTGCTTGCCGAGCAGTCCCAACCCGCGAGCGACCCGCCCAAGGTGGCAATGTTTCGCCTGGTGCTCAGAGGCGCAGGCCAGGATATCAATCTGTCGGCTGCGTTTGTGTTGGCGTGGCGGGGAGGGCTGACCAAAAGTCGGCCGGTGCTGCTTTATACGCCGCAGCGCGGCCTGGAGGAGTTTGCCAGCGACTCTGCAATATTGGCCGCTCTCAGCTTGCGGCAGGCAGTCGCGGGGGAGCGCGATGAAATCCTCGTAAACGTTGCGCAGCCTGAGCGCGAGCAAGTGCTTGCCTTGCGCCGGGAGCGGCGCGCGTATTGGGGGCTGGTGGGGATGCTCCCGGATGCCCGGGGTTCTCTGCTGGGGCAGGTCCTGGACGAGCAACTGGCCCAGCAACGGGTCAATGCGCGCGCCGCTTTTTTGCCCGTCCGGTCGGGGATTGATACCCGGGTTGCGCAGGTGCTGGCGCTGCCCACAGGCTTGCCGGGGGACCTGCTCCGGCGCCCGCTTCGCCCTGATACGTTGCCGGTGGTGCCCTCTGCTGGCATTGCCGTGGGCGACCAGCAACAGAACCTGATACGGCAGATAAACAAGCTAAACCGTTTGACGGGGCAATTGCTTGCGGGCGCGCCCGGGTTTGATGGGTTTTTCCAACAGCAGTTGAAAACACTGTTCCCCAGCTTCAGCGGGAAGATCAGCCCCTTGCAGATCTATTTCACCCGTTCTCGAACCGATGGGCGGCCATATGCGTCCCAGACGCTGGAATCGCTGCTCGATACGCTATGGGAGGGCGGTGGTACTGACGACTATGCGGACGGCGCGTTTTACGTAGAACCCAATACCCTGGATGAAGGTTACAGGCTGCAGCAGGTCGGCACGCCGAGCAGCCTGGTGATGACGCTGAAACAACAATTTGCCGGGCTGCTGGGCGAATTTTGGAGTACGGCTCAGCGCGACCAGGGCGCGCCCGTCGATTTGCTGACGCGGGTGCGCAAGCAAATACTGGCGACCGAATCGGCCTTGCGCACGATGGATGGCACTTTGACCTCGTCCCATCGGCAACTGATCGACGAGGTATTGAAATACCCCACTGCTGTCGCCCGCGAGCTGGCGTTTCCCCTTGCGCAACGCCCCCGGATCTACAGTCTGACTTTGACCGGCGGGGAGCGATTTGCCACGGCGTTTATGCTTAGCCCGGACAGTGTCAGCCCGCCCAGCGGGCCGCTGGTGTTGTGGACGGTTACCCAGGGATTTGAGGCGTTTTCGAGCCTGGCCTGCCTTAATGCCGAGGTGGGGCGGCGCCTTGACGAGGGTGCGCCCGAAGGTCTCCTGTTGGCCGGCGGCCTGCCAGCCGATGTGCGTGGCCAGCAAACCGGCCGTTGGACGGGGCGGCTTGCGCTCGTCCCGGAGGTAATAGAAGGCGATTTTGTCGCCCACGGGGTTGAAGCCTTGCTGAGCAAACAGCAGCGAGATCTGCGCCTGGTGCTTGAGGCTGATAATCGCCTGCGCCCTGGAACGGTGGAGAGAGTCATTGACCTGGCACCCCAGTTGGATACGGCGCCAGCTTTTGTAGTGCGTAACCAGTTGTTGGAAGAACAGGCCGCGCCGGGTTGGCAAAAGGCGTTGGCGGCAACGGATCGGGAGCGCTTGCAGGAGGCGGCGCTGGCCGCGCAGGAAAAAAACCAGGCTCTGGCAGCGTTGCTTGAGGGCCTTGAGTCGTTGCACGGATATGCCAGGCAGAAGCTCAGAGGCAGGCTGCGAGATTTTTTGGAGGCGCGTGGTTTGCCCGGTTCTGCAGTGGAGCAGATCGATCCGGACAAGATCATCGTCGTGCGCACCGAGGCTGTTCGGGTTACCTATGTATCCCAGCCGGGCGTGACGCCGCCTGTTGAAAGCGTGTACGTCGAACGTATGGGCTTGACTGAGCTGACCCTCAAGAACCTCAAACCGTGGGAAGGGAGCATCGCCTGGACGTCGAGGGTCAATATCGAGGCGTCCCTGACGTATGCCGACGGGCGACGTGTGTTCGACGTGCGTGGCGAGGCGCTTAAGCTGTCGCGCGAGACGATTGAGCGCTGGGTAAAAGAAATCGATGCCGGTCATCATTATTGCGAGGACGTTCTAAAGAAAACATTCGCGCCGCCTGCCACCTCGGCGGCGGCCGAGCGGCTGGCACAGGCATGGATGGCGGGCCAGGCTGCCACGTTGGAGTATGCAGCCCAGTCGGCACGGCTCAATCCAGCCATCTATAAAACGGTATTAACGGCTGACCCTGCGAAAAAACGTGCGCAGCAATGGGTGGAGGCGGTGCTGGCGGCATGGGCACCCGCTGCTCGGCCTCGGGTGGAGGGGCGGGCGGTCGTGGCAAATATCCTGATGTTAGGGGTGCCTGACGCCGAGCCTGAGCGCGGGGGGAGCCAGTGGGTGCAGGGGTTGGTCGTGATCTCGACCGCAGAAGATGCCGAGCGGGTGCTTTATGCACCCAATGCGCCCGACGGCCTGGACTTGCGGGAGTTGGCCGGAGATAGCGAGCTGATAGCATTGATCGGCAGGCCGCAGTGGCGGGCCTATCTCCTGGAGCGACTGTGCGTAAAGTCCCAGCAAGTGATTGAAAGCCTGGTCTCGTCGGGTTTGAAATATCAGCTTTTCGCTGAGGGCCTGGCGACTTTTTTCCTCAGTGGCGTGAAGCCACTGGAGCGTCTGCCGCCCTTGAATGTGCAGTTGGTGCCTTGTCGATCGTCCCTGCTGCAAGCCCTGTACTACTTGCAGGTTTTTCGCTTGGTAGAGCTTGCGCAGCGCGGTGCCAATACGAATGCGCAAGTCAGTCGTCAATCGACCTTCAATAAGTTGATGTTTGGGGTAGAGGTGGCAGGGATGCTGCTGGATATGCTGCCCTGGGGGCTTCATTGGGGCTCTTCGATCCCGCGGCTCTGGAGCCGGTTGGCGCACTCTGCGGTGGGTAATTTTCGGGCGCGCGGTCAGGCTATTCCGGGGCTGGTTCTGCGTGATGGGCCTGGTGGATGGCGTCTGAGTATGGATGCTGTAATTGAGGGGGGCGAGGTGCTCGGTGTCAGGCCCCTGGCGATCCGCAGTCCGTTTTTCAGCCCGCCGGCAGTGCCTGCGCGGTCCCTTCTACAGGCGTCGCGCCCGCCAACGCCAGCCTCGCTCATCCCCGAGGCGTGGAAGGCCAGTGCCGTGCCTCGCGACGAAGCGGTCGTGTTGCTCCGAGGTTTGGAACCTAATGCCAAGGGTATTTACCGCACCCAGGCGGGTGAGTATTTGATTCGCCCGGTGGATAGGCAGGGCAATGCAGTGGTATTGCGCATAAAAAGCGATTTCAAGCTCTACGGCGAAGGCGGTTTGACCGTACAGGTCATTGATGCCCAGCGGCGCACCGAGGTGGGTTTTCTGCGCTCCGGCAGGTCTGGGCACTGGCACTCGATCGGGGTCAGGGGCGCGGGGAAATCCGGCTCGAAACTCTCGATGGAATTGCCTGTGGAGGAGTATCTGACAACAGATCAATACAGATTCAACAGCCACGGTTTCCACGGTTTACCTGCTTCAACGGTCGATTACTATGACGCCTGGTTTGTTCGGGATCGTCGGCGATTCTTCGAGACGGTGCAGATACCTCCTCGGCCCGAGGCGCTTTCTCTGGGGGCGTCGGCCACGGTGGATGATCTGATTCGCGGGTGGCCGGAATCGGTGCAAGGTTTGGTGCTGGGGGAAAACCATGCGGAAAAAGCCAGTGTCACGTTTCTGACCGATAAGATGCAGGCGCTTTATGATCGCGGCTTTCGCACGCTGTACATCGAGGGTAGCCATGCCACCGGGTCGCCCATGCTATTGGTTTCGCCCGGTTCGGTGAGTGCGCGCAGCGTGGTGTCAAGGAGGGCCCAGGCCTGTGGCCTGAGGGTGCGTGGGCTGGATGATGACTATTTGACGCTGCGCAGGGATCGCTACACCGGCAGGCCTTCGATTGATATGTCGAGCCGGATTGAAGACATGAATTACTTCGCTGTTCGTCAGATTCAGGCTTATCACCCAGAAGACGGCGGCAGATGGATCGCGTGGGTTGGAGCAGCCCACATGAATACCACCGACGGCGTGCCGGGAATTGCCGAGCTTACCGGGGGGATTGGCGTGCGCATCAGCGACGCCAGGGCCGGGCAGCCCACGGTTCTCAGGGCGCCGGGCAGGCGCGGATGGTTTTCAGGGGCGGCTGCGCCGGATGTGGAAATTGAGTTGGATGTCACCCATTCTCCTGCGCGTCGGCCTGAAGGGCCTGACAATTTATAGGCCTATTGGCGTTTGCGCGGCGAAATACAGCCAATTGCGGGCTCAATTGCGAGGCCGTTGGGTCTCTGAGCGCCTCTCGGCTCCATTCAGCCTGTCACTGGTCAACTAACTACACTCCATGCGCATCAGGGGGATAGGTGCGTGGCGGCGATTGTGATAACATTCGGCGGTTTCCAGGGTCGCCCCGAGGGGCTACCTATAACGTGCAGATCCGTGTCATAACTCGTTGATTTGTCGTAAGTCGTTGTCAGGCACTTTGCCGGCAGCGGCGAGCTTCGTTCGTCTCATATGGACGCGACGAGGTTTCACCCGAAAAAGGAATCAGGCTTCTCATGGGCGAACTGGCCAAAGAAATCCTCCCGGTCAATATCGAAGACGAGCTGAAACAGTCCTACCTCGACTACGCAATGAGCGTAATTGTCGGGCGGGCACTGCCTGATGCGCGCGATGGCTTGAAGCCCGTGCACCGGCGTGTGCTGTTCGCGATGAGCGAGCTGGGTAACGACTGGAACAAGCCGTACAAGAAATCTGCCCGTGTTGTCGGTGACGTGATCGGTAAGTATCACCCTCACGGCGACATTGCGGTGTACGACACCATCGTACGGATGGCCCAGCCATTCTCCCTGCGCTACCTGCTGGTAGACGGCCAGGGCAACTTCGGTTCGGTGGACGGCGACAACGCCGCAGCCATGCGATACACCGAAGTACGCATGACCAAGCTGGCGCACGAGCTGCTAGCCGACCTGCATAAAGAAACCGTGGACTGGGTGCCGAACTACGACGGCACCGAAATGATCCCGGCGGTCATGCCGACCCGTATTCCCAACCTGTTGGTCAACGGCTCCAGCGGTATCGCCGTGGGCATGGCCACCAACATCCCGCCACACAACCTCGGTGAAGTCATCGACGGTTGCCTGGCGCTTATCGACAACCCTGAGCTGACCGTCGATGAGCTGATGCAGTACATCCCCGGCCCGGACTTCCCGACCGCCGCAATCATCAACGGTCGCGCCGGCATCATCGAAGCCTATCGTACCGGTCGTGGCCGCATCTATATGCGCGCCCGTTCGATGATCGAAGACATCGACAAGGTCGGTGGCCGCCAGCAGATCGTCATCACCGAGCTGCCTTACCAGTTGAACAAGGCGCGTCTGATCGAGAAGATCGCCGAGCTGGTTAAAGAGAAGAAACTCGAAGGCATCACTGAACTGCGCGACGAGTCTGACAAAGACGGTATGCGCGTGGTGATCGAGCTGCGTCGTGGCGAAGTGCCTGAGGTGATCCTCAACAACCTCTACGCCCAGACCCAGCTGCAAAGCGTGTTTGGTATCAACGTCGTGGCCCTGATCGACGGTCGCCCGCGCATCCTGAACCTCAAGGATCTGCTGGAAGCCTTCGTCCGTCACCGTCGCGAAGTGGTTACTCGCCGTACCGTGTTCGAACTGCGCAAGGCCCGTGAACGTGGGCACATCCTGGAAGGCCAGGCGGTTGCACTGTCGAACATCGACCCGGTCATCGCCCTGATCAAGGCTTCGCCGACGCCGTCGGAGGCCAAGGAAGCACTGATCAAGATGCCATGGGAATCCAGCGCGGTAGTAGCGATGGTTGAACGTGCCGGTGCCGATTCGTGCCGTCCGGAGACCCTGGACCCGCAATACGGCCTGCGCGATGGCAAGTACTTCCTGTCGCCGGAACAGGCCCAGGCTATCCTGGAACTGCGCCTGCACCGCCTGACCGGCCTCGAGCACGAAAAGCTGCTGGCCGAGTACCAGGAAATCCTCAACCAGATCGGCGAGCTGATCCGCATCCTCAACAGCGCCGTGCGCCTGATGGAAGTGATCCGCGAAGAGCTGGAAGTGATCCGCGCCGAATACGGCGACGTGCGCCGCACTGAAATCCTTGATGCGCGCCTCGACCTGACCCTGGGTGACATGATCCCGGAAGAAGAGCGCGTGGTGACCATTTCCCACGGTGGCTACGCCAAGACCCAGCCGTTGGCTGCATACCAGGCCCAGCGTCGTGGTGGTAAAGGCAAGTCGGCGACGGGCGTCAAGGATGAGGACTACATCGCTCACCTGCTGGTAGCCAACAGCCACACCACGCTGCTGCTGTTCTCCAGCAAGGGCAAGGTGTACTGGCTCAAGACCTACGAGATCCCGGAAGCGTCCCGCGCCGCCCGTGGTCGTCCGCTGGTCAACCTGTTGCCGCTGGACACTGATGAATACATCACCACCATGCTGCCGGTCGAGGAATACACCGAAGGTCACTTCATCTTCATGGCCACCGCCAAGGGCACTGTGAAGAAGACCCCGCTGGAATCCTTCAGCCGCCAGCGCAGCGTGGGCCTGATCGCCCTGGAGCTGGACGAAGGCGACGTACTGATTTCCGCAGCCATTACCGATGGCGAGCGTGAAGTCATGCTGTTCTCCGACGGCGGCAAGGTGACACGCTTCAAGGAATCCGACGTGCGTGCCATGGGCCGTACCGCCCGTGGTGTGCGCGGCATGCGTCTGCCGGAAGGGCAGAAGCTGATTTCCATGCTGATCCCGGAAGAAGGCAGCCAGATCCTCACCGCTTCGGCCCGTGGTTATGGCAAGCGTACCGCCATCGGCGAGTTCCCCGAGTACAAGCGTGGCGGCCAGGGTGTTATCGCCATGGTCAGCAACGATCGCAACGGCCGTCTGGTCGGCGCGGTCCAGGTGCTCGATGGCGAGGAAATCATGCTGATTTCCGACCAGGGCACCCTCGTACGTACCCGTGTTGATGAAGTGTCGAGCCTGGGCCGTAACACCCAGGGCGTGACCTTGATCAAGCTGGCCAGCGACGAGACCCTGGTGGGTCTGGAGCGTGTCCAGGAGCCATCGGAAGTCGAAGGCGAGGAGCTGGAAGGCGAGGAATTCGATGGCGAGGTGATCGCAGCCGGCGATGACAGCGTCGACGAGCCAACCCTCGATGCTGCCGCAGACGAAGAAGAACCGCAGGAATAAGCGGGCAACCAAGGGGGCGGATGAAGATTCGCCCCCTTGTTATTTGTCCCCTTTGAAAATTTGCAATACTGCGCATTCCCTTGTGGGAGCGGGCTTGCTCGCGAAGGCGGTGTATCAGTCAGCGCATGTGTGGCCTGACACGCCGCCTTCGCGAGCACGCCCGCTCCCACATGGGGTTATGTGTCGAACACGAATTATGTGACCACCAGATCAGAGCGAGATTGGATGTGAGCAAGAGAGCCTATAACTTCTGTGCTGGTCCCGCGGCACTTCCTGAAGCAGTCCTGCAGCGTGCGCAGGGTGAACTCCTCGACTGGCATGGCAAAGGCCTCTCGGTCATGGAAATGAGCCATCGCAGCGATGAGTTCGTGTCCATTGCCACCAAGGCCGAGCAGGATCTGCGTGACCTGCTGGACATTCCGTCGGACTACAAGGTGCTGTTCCTGCAGGGCGGCGCGAGCCAGCAATTTGCCCAATTGCCGCTGAACCTGTTGCCCGAAGACGGGACTGCCGACTATATCGACACCGGTATCTGGTCGCAGAAGGCCATTGAAGAAGCCTCGCGCTACGGCAATATCAACGTGGCCGGTACGGCCAAGCCTTACGATTATTTTGCTATTCCAGGCCAGAACGAGTGGAAGCTGTCCAAGGACGCGTCCTACGTTCACTACGTGCAGAACGAAACCATCGGCGGCCTGGAATTCGACTGGGTGCCTGAAGTGGGTGATGTCCCGTTGGTGTGCGACATGTCCTCGGACATTCTCTCGCGCCCGATGGATGTGTCGCGCTACGGCATGATCTACGCCGGCGCACAGAAGAACATCGGTCCAAGCGGCATCCTGGTCAACATCATCCGTGAAGACCTGCTCGGGCGTGCCCGCTCGGTGTGCCCGACCATGCTCAACTACAAGGTCGCGGCCGACAACGGCTCGATGTACAACACCCCGCCGGCCTTTGCCTGGTACCTCTCGGGCCTGGTGTTCGAGTGGCTCAAGGAGCAGGGCGGTGTGGCTGCCATGGGCAAGCTCAACGAAGAGAAGAAGCGCACTCTGTACGACTTCATCGACGCCAGCGGCCTGTACAGCAACCCGATCAGCCTGAGCGCCCGCTCGTGGATGAACGTGCCGTTCCGCCTGGCCGACGACCGCCTGGACAAGCCATTTTTGGCCGGTGCCGACGAGCGTGGCCTGTTGAACCTCAAGGGCCATCGTTCGGTAGGCGGCATGCGCGCCTCGATCTACAACGCCGTCGACATCAATGCCATCAAGGCGCTGGTGGCCTACATGGCAGAGTTCGAAAAGGAACACGGCTAATGTCTGAGCAAGAACTCAAGGCCCTGCGTGTGCGCATTGACGCCCTGGACACCAAAGTCCTGGAGCTGATCAGTGAGCGGGCGCGGTGTGCCCAGGAAGTGGCGCGGGTCAAGATGGCCTCCCTGGCTGAAGGCGAAGTGCCGGTATTTTACCGTCCGGAGCGCGAAGCCCAGGTGCTCAAGCGCGTGATGGAGCGTAACCAGGGGCCGCTGGGCAATGAAGAAATGGCGCGCTTGTTTCGCGAGATCATGTCTTCGTGCCTGGCCCTTGAACAGCCCTTGAAAGTGGCTTACCTCGGCCCCGAGGGGACCTTCACCCAGGCGGCGGCCATGAAGCACTTCGGTCACGCAGTGATCAGCAAGCCGATGGCCGCCATCGACGAAGTGTTCCGTGAAGTGGCCGCTGGCGCAGTGAATTTTGGTGTGGTGCCGGTGGAAAACTCCACCGAGGGCGCAGTCAACCACACCCTCGACAGCTTCCTTGAACACGACATGGTGATCTGTGGCGAAGTCGAGCTGCGTATTCACCACCATTTGCTGGTGGGTGAAAACACCAAGACCGACAGCATCAGCCGCATTTACTCCCACGCCCAGTCCCTGGCCCAGTGCCGCAAGTGGCTGGATGCCCATTACCCGAATGTCGAGCGCGTGGCGGTGTCCAGCAACGCCGAAGCGGCCAAGCGGGTCAAGGGTGAGTGGAACTCGGCGGCGATTGCCGGGGATATGGCGGCTGGCCTGTACGGCCTGACGCGCCTGGCCGAGAAAATCGAGGATCGCCCGGATAACTCCACACGCTTTTTGATGATCGGCAACCAGGAAGTGCCTCCAACCGGCGACGACAAGACCTCGATCATTGTCTCAATGAGCAACAAGCCTGGCGCGCTGCATGAACTGCTGGTGCCGTTCCACGACAACGGGATAGACCTGACACGCATCGAGACGCGTCCTTCGCGCAGCGGTAAATGGACTTATGTGTTCTTTATCGACTTCGTCGGCCACCACCGTGATCCGCTGGTCAAGAGTGTGCTGGAGAAAATCAGTCAGGAAGCCGTGGCACTCAAGGTGCTGGGCTCTTACCCGAAAGCGGTTTTGTGAGGCTTTGACATGAGTGGCAACTTCCTCGCCCTGGCGCAGCCGGGCGTGCAACAACTCTCGCCTTACGTTCCGGGCAAGCCTGTGGACGAGTTGGCGCGCGAGTTGAATCTGGATCCGGCGAAGATCGTCAAGCTGGCGAGTAATGAAAACCCGTTGGGCCCAAGCCCCAAGGTGCTGGCGGCGATCCGTGAAGAACTGGCGGAGCTGACGCGTTATCCCGACGGTAACGGCTTTGCGCTCAAGTCCCTGTTGGCCGAGCGCTGCCGGGTCGAGTTGAGCCAGGTCACCCTGGGCAACGGTTCCAACGACATCCTGGAGCTGGTGGCGCGTGCCTATCTGGCCCCTGGCCTGAACGCGGTATTCAGTGAGCACGCGTTTGCGGTGTATCCGATTGTCACCCAGGCGGTCGGTGCCGAGGCGCGGGTGATTGCGGCCAAGGACTGGGGGCATGACCTGCCGGCCATGCTGGCGGCCATTGATGCCCAGACCCGCGTGGTGTTTATCGCCAACCCGAACAATCCGACCGGTACCTGGTTCGGTGCCGACGCGCTGAACGAGTTCCTGCAGGATGTGCCTGAGCATGTGCTGGTGGTGTTGGACGAGGCTTACATCGAGTATACCGAGGGCGGCGACCTGCCCGACGGCCTGGACTTCCTTGCGGCCTACCCGAACCTGCTGGTATCGCGCACCTTCTCCAAGGCCTATGGCCTGGCGTCGCTGCGGGTCGGCTACGGGTTATCCACAGCTGTCGTCGCGGATGTGCTGAATCGCGTGCGCCAGCCGTTCAACGTCAACAGCCTGGCATTGGCGGCGGCTTGTGCGGCGCTCAAGGATGCCGAGTACCTGGAAGAGGGGCGACGGATCAACGAAAGCGGCATGCAGCAGCTGCAGCAAGGCTTCCGCGAACTGGGTCTGAGCTGGATTGCGTCCAAGGGCAACTTTGTCTGCGTGGATCTCGCCCAAGAGGCCGCTCCGGTATTCCAGGGCCTGCTGCGCGAAGGCGTGATCGTGCGTCCGGTGGCCAATTACGGCATGCCGAACCACTTGCGCATCACCATCGGTTTGCCGGCTGAAAACAGTCGCTTCCTTGAGGCGTTGGCCAAGGTCCTGGCCCGTGGTTGATGTGATTGCAATGCAACCTGCTGTGCCTGTGATCGGTCGCCTGGTGGTGGTCGGTCTGGGATTGATTGGCGGCTCCTTTGCCAAGGGCCTGCGCGAAAGCGGCCTGTGTGGCGAAGTGGTCGGTGTGGACCTGGACCCGCAATCGCGCCAGTTGGCGGTAGAGCTGGGGGTGGTGGACCGCTGTGAGGCGGACTTGGCCGTTGCCTGCCAGGGCGCTGATGTCATTCAGTTGGCGGTGCCGATCCTGGCCATGGAAAAACTGTTGGCGTTGTTGGCCGGCATGGATCTGGGGCAGGCGATCCTCACGGATGTCGGCAGCGCCAAGGGCAATGTAGTGCGCGCGGCGCGCCTGGCGTTTGGCGGCATGCCGGCGCGGTTCGTGCCGGGGCATCCGATTGCCGGTTCCGAGCAGAGTGGGGTGGAAGCGTCCAACTCCCAGCTGTTCCGGCGGCACAAGGTGATCCTCACGCCGCTGGCAGAAACCGACCCGGCGGCCCTGGCCGTGGTGGATCGGCTGTGGCGCGAACTGGGCGCGGATGTCGAGCATATGCAGGTCGAGCGCCATGATGAAGTGCTGGCGGCGACCAGCCATCTGCCGCATCTGCTGGCTTTTGGCCTGGTGGATTCTCTGGCCAAGCGCAACGAGAACCTGGAGATTTTCCGTTACGCCGCCGGCGGTTTTCGCGATTTCACGCGAATTGCCGGGAGCGATCCGGTGATGTGGCACGACATCTTTCTCGCCAACCGCGAGGCCGTGTTGCGCACCCTGGACACCTTTCGCAGTGACCTCGACGCCTTGCGCGACGCGGTCGATGCGGGAGATGGGCACCAGTTGCTGGGCGTCTTTACCCGGGCGCGAGTGGCGCGGGAGCACTTCAGCAAGATTCTCGCGCGCCGGGCGTATATGGATGCTGCCGCCAATGCGGATGATGTGGTGTTTGTCGCCAATCCGGGCGGGCAGTTGAGCGGCAAGATCCGGGTGCCGGGGGATAAATCCATTTCCCATCGCTCGATCATGCTCGGGTCGCTGGCGGAGGGTATTACCGAGGTCGAAGGGTTTCTCGAGGGTGAAGATGCCCTGGCGACCCTGCAGGCGTTCCGCGACATGGGCGTGGTGATCGAGGGCCCGCACCATGGGCGGGTGACTATCCATGGCGTTGGCCTGCACGGCTTGAAGCCTGCGCCGGGTCCGATTTATCTCGGTAACTCGGGTACGTCCATGCGTCTGTTGTCCGGTTTATTGGCGGCGCAGCGTTTTGACAGCGTCCTGACCGGTGATGCCTCGCTGTCCAGGCGCCCGATGAATCGTGTGGCCAAGCCGTTGCGAGAAATGGGTGCGGTGATCGAGACCGGGCCCCAGGGGCAGCCGCCGCTGACTATTCGTGGCGGGCAGGTGCTCAAGGGTATGAATTACACGCTGCCGATGGCCAGTGCCCAGGTCAAATCCAGCCTGTTGCTGGCGGGGCTATACGCCGAAGGCCGGACGGCGGTGACCGAGCCTGCGCCCACCCGCGATCATACTGAGCGCATGTTGCGCGGTTTTGGTTGCCCGGTGGAGGTTAGGGGGGCGACGGTAGCGGTTGAGTCAGGTCATGGGTTGGTGGCAACCCGCATTGAGGTGCCGGGCGATATTTCCTCTTCGGCGTTTTTCCTTGTGGCGGCTTCGATTGCCGAGGGTTCCGAGTTGTTGTTGGAGCATGTGGGGATCAATCCGACCCGCACCGGGGTGATCGATATCCTGCGCCTGATGGGGGCAGACATTACCCTGGAAAACCCCCGTGAAGTGGGCGGCGAGCCGGTTGCAGACCTGCGTGTGCGCGCCGCACGGCTCAAGGGTATCGAGATTCCCCTGGCCCTGGTGCCCCTGGCTATCGACGAGTTTCCGGTGTTGTTTGTCGCCGCTGCCTGCGCCGAAGGGCGCACGGTATTGCGTGGCGCCGAAGAGTTGCGGGTCAAGGAGTCCGATCGCATCCAGGTGATGGCCGACGGTCTGCTGGCGCTGGGGGTGAAGTGTGTGCCGACCCCTGATGGGATTATCATTGATGGCGGCGGCATGACCGGTGGTGAGGTGCATGCCCACGGCGATCATCGGATTGCCATGGCATTCAGCGTGGCATCCCTGCGCGCCACTGCGCCGATTCGTATCCATGACTGTGCCAACGTAGCTACATCTTTTCCGAATTTTCTTACACTGTCTGCCCAAGTCGGCATGCGTGTTGCCCAAGAGGCTCAATTGTGAATATCAAAGCACCGGTGATTACCATCGACGGGCCAAGCGGCTCTGGCAAAGGCACTGTCGCGGGCCTGTTGGCCAAGCGCCTGGGTTGGTGCCTGCTGGATTCCGGGGCGTTGTATCGCCTGCTGGCTTTCGCGGCGCGCAATCACGGCGTCGACCTGACCAACGAAGCCTCGTTGGTGCTGCTGGCGGCGCACCTGGATGTGCAGTTCGTCGGTGCGACCGAAGGTCATGCGCTGCGCATTATCCTGGAAGGGGATGATGTGACGGATGATCTGCGCAACGAGCAGGTCGGCTCCTGGGCGTCCCAGGTTGCTGCGTTGCCTGCCGTGCGTGATGCATTGCTCCAGCGCCAGCGGGCTTTCCAGGAGCCGCCGGGCCTGGTGGCCGATGGTCGCGACATGGGCACCGTGGTGTTTCCCGAGGCGCCGCTGAAGATTTTCCTGACGGCCAGCGCCGAGGAGCGGGCGCGCCGCCGTTACTTGCAGTTGAAGGGCAAGGTGGATGGTGTTAGTCTGTCGAGTCTGCTAGATGAGATTCGTGCGCGCGATGAGCGCGACACCCAGCGTGCGGTAGCCCCGCTCAAACCGGCGGCTGACGCCATACAGCTGGATTCCACGGAATTGTCCATCGAGCAGGTGCTGGAACGCATCTTGAGTGAAATCGCCCTGCGCGATATCGCCGGATGACTTAGAGGAAGTGCAGGGGACCAGTCCTAGACCTGCGCTTCTTCTCTTATATGAACGTAACCCACACCGTCTGGGGTGTGGCAGATGGGCGTATTCTTCGCCCTTATCAACAGGAATTAAAATGAGCGAAAGCTTTGCGGAACTCTTTGAAGAAAGCCTAAAAACCCTGAATCTTCAGGCTGGCTCCATCATCACCGGTGTTATCGTTGATATCGATTACCAAGCTCGCTGGGTAACCGTTCACGCTGGTCTGAAGTCTGAAGCACTCATCCCGCTTGAGCAGTTCTACAACGACGCTGGCGACCTTACTATCAATGTCGGTGACGAAGTTCACGTTGCTCTGGACTCGGTTGAAGACGGCTTCGGTGAAACCAAGCTCTCCCGTGAAAAAGCCAAGCGCGCTGAATGCTGGATTGTTCTGGAAGCAGCCTTCGCAGCTGAAGAAGTGGTCAAGGGCGTTATCAACGGTAAGGTTAAAGGCGGCTTCACAGTCGACGTTAACGGCATCCGTGCGTTCCTGCCAGGTTCTTTGGTCGACGTTCGTCCAGTGCGCGACACCACGCACCTGGAAGGCAAAGAGCTCGAATTCAAGGTCATCAAGCTCGACCAGAAGCGCAACAACGTTGTCGTTTCCCGTCGCAGCGTCCTGGAAGCAGAGAACTCCGCCGAGCGTGAAGCTCTGCTGGAATCCCTGCAGGAAGGCCAACAAGTCAAAGGTATCGTCAAGAACCTCACCGATTACGGCGCATTCGTCGATCTGGGTGGCGTCGATGGCCTGCTGCACATTACCGACATGGCTTGGAAGCGCATCAAGCATCCTTCCGAAATCGTCAACGTTGGCGACGAGATCGATGTCAAGGTTCTGAAATACGATCGCGAGCGCAACCGTGTTTCCCTGGGCCTGAAGCAACTGGGTGAAGATCCATGGGTTGCTATCAAAGCCCGTTACCCAGAAAGCACTCGCGTCACCGCGCGTGTTACCAACCTGACCGACTACGGCTGCTTCGCAGAGCTGGAAGAAGGCGTGGAAGGCCTGGTACACGTTTCCGAAATGGACTGGACCAACAAGAACATCCACCCTTCGAAAGTCGTACAAGTCGGCGACGAAGTGGAAGTTATGGTTCTGGACATCGACGAAGAGCGTCGTCGTATCTCCCTGGGCATCAAGCAGTGCAAATCTAACCCATGGGAAGATTTCTCTGGCCAGTTCAACAAGGGCGATAAAATCTCCGGCACCATCAAGTCGATCACCGATTTCGGTATCTTCATTGGTCTGGACGGCGGCATCGACGGCCTGGTTCACCTGTCCGACATCTCCTGGAACGAAGTTGGCGAAGAAGCTGTTCGTCGTTTCAAGAAGGGCGACGAGCTGGACACCGTTATCCTGTCGGTTGACCCAGAGCGCGAGCGCATCTCCCTGGGTATCAAGCAACTGGAAAGCGATCCGTTCTCCGAGTACGTTCAAGAGAACGACAAGGGTGCAATCGTTAAAGGCATCGTGAAGGAAGTTGACGCTAAAGGCGCCATCATCACTTTGGGTGACGATATCGAAGCGACTCTGAAAGCCTCCGAAATCAGCCGTGATCGCGTTGAAGACGCGCGTAACGTTCTGAAAGAAGGCCAGGAAGTAGAAGCCAAGATCATCAGCGTTGACCGCAAGAGCCGCGTAATCCAACTCTCCATCAAGTCGAAAGACGAGATCGAAGAGAAAGAAGCAATCCAGAGCCTGCGCGACAAGCCAGCTACCTCTGACATTGCTTCGGGTCCGACCACTCTGGGCGACCTGTTGCGTGCACAAATGGAAAAACAGAACTAAGTTCTGTCAGACCATAGAAAAAGGGCGACTTCGGTCGCCCTTTTTTGTGTCTGGAATTTGGGTTTTGCCCTTGGGTGCGATTGGTCTGCGCAATGGGGGCGGCCTGAGGCTGCGTACGGGTTGAGGGTTTCTGATTCCGGCACTGACAGCGGTTTGTCAGTAAGACGTCTGCTGTGGCTTCCTGGGGGCTATCTGCTGTTATCGCGGATTCTGTGAGGGTTGCCATAGTTTGCGCAAGATAAGTCAAGCCACAGGCTGTTCAAATTCATCTGGTCATGCTAAAACCTTCGGAGCGCTTTTCCTAGCTGCTTGAAAAAGAAGGGAAAAATATGACGAAGTCGGAGTTGATCGAACGAATTGTCACCCATCAAGGGCTGCTCTCATCCAAGGATGTGGAGTTGGCCATCAAGACCATGCTTGAACAAATGTCCCAGTGCCTGGCCACGGGTGACCGAATAGAGATCCGCGGCTTTGGCAGCTTTTCGCTGCACTACCGCGCACCACGCGTGGGCCGCAACCCAAAAACCGGCCAGTCGGTCAGCCTTGACGGCAAATTCGTGCCCCATTTCAAGCCGGGCAAGGAATTGCGTGATCGAGTGAACGAAGATGAAGAAGACGGCGTCTGAGCTTTTTTGGGGATAGGAGAAGTTTATGCGCGGTGTTAAGCGCGTCGCCCTGGTACTGATAGTGCTGATCGTCGCCTTGGCGATCCTGGCATTCGTACTGGAAAACCAGCAAGACGTCGCCCTGGCGTTCTTGGGGTGGTCTACGCCGGAGCTGCCGGTGTCGGTGTTTGTGACGTTGGCGTTGATTGTTGGGATGTTGGTGGGGCCGGTCCTCGGCTTGCTGATTCGACCCAGAAAACGTCAGACCCCAGCGTTGTAGGGTTGATCTCGTGGTGGAGACCGTCTGTCGCCTGTAGCGCGCTGGTGCTACGGGCTGCGATGCGTTGAGCGCTGCTGTGCCGTCGGGAAGTAATGGCTTTAGGGCTCCCTATAATCATTTATCGTGCAATTGAGTCGCGAAATAGGAATTGCCTGCAGGCATGTCTAGTTTTGCAATCTACGACGAGATTGCGGTCATTTTGTGTGGCATCTGCCTGGCAGCGAAGCTGGGCTATTTGGTCGCCCCTCATAAATATAAAAAACCACAAGGTCGTCTGCATAACGAGCCCGCAGTTTCTCTTTGAGGGTAGGGTTTTGTTGTGCGTAGGAGCTTCCGCGCGCCCCCGATTTTTTGGTCCGGAGAGATTGACCTTGTTGCACGTTCTCAGGCTATCTGGAAGCGGAAAGAGTGAGTCATGGTCTTGCTGCGCCTCCTCAATACGAAGTCAGTAGTATGTTGCGCCCGGCTGCAATTAACGGACTGAATGTTTTGAATCGCTCCGAGATTTATACGCTTCCTTCTGGTGACGCTCTCGTCAGAGTGGGGGCTTCATTGAAATCCTCCGATACTCACTTGGGGTTTTCCGCTCAAACCAGAAGCTGTTCGAGGCCTTTGAGCAGCCTGGCCGGACCTTGAGGCAGAGTTTCGAGGAGTTTAATCGTGACCCTATTGAGCTCATTTTGCCCGATCCCAAGAAGGTCGACTTCCTCAGTGCTTATATCAAGCTTGTGATGATTTATTCGAGAGGCGTTGATGGCGTCGCCATTCTGAATGGTTTCACCTATTACGCGATTGCCACGGAGCGTTCCGATCGTCGTGAAAACGCGGACCTGTTCCAGACGGGGGTGTAGCCGGCTCGTGCGAAGGAGCCCGGCTCGCCAACCCAGGTGGGTAGCGATGCAGGTTTGAACAAGCCGGCGATCCGCAATGTCTTCCCCAGGCAATGCAGGATTTTATTTTATAAGGAAACTAGCCTGCAACTTGTTGTCTATAGCCCAGCGGGATAAGCAGTTTTCGCCCTCACATCTCGGCTGGTGTCCAGGGTCAGCCGTTGCTGCTGGCATCTGATTCATAAAAAAACGGCAGCCACCGGCAGTGGATGGATCATAATTACGCGATTCGATCAGCCTGGCTCATTCGGTCATTCTTGGCGCAGGGGGTTGTCTGCGGCGTGCAGGAAGCAGTTGCAGGTGAGAGTTCTCCCCCCGAAGAGATTAAATTTTTATATTGGTGACTTCGAATTGCCGGCCACAGACATTGAAATTGCAGCTCAATACCGAGAAGCTACGCTCTATTTTTCACCTGCTCAAACATGTGTGGCTTGGTGTAATGCAGATATTTAAGGAAGTCTTACAAATATGACGGACATCAAGCGTAAAGGCATCATCCTCGCTGGCGGCTCCGGGACGCGTTTGCACCCGCTGACACTGGGTGTATCCAAGCAAATGTTGCCTATTTTCGACAAGCCGATGATTTTCTATCCGCTGTCCGTGTTGATGCTGGCTGGCATGCGCGAAATTTTGATCATCTCTACCCCGGAAGATCTGCCTTGCTTTAAAAAGCTCCTGGGAGACGGTAGCCAGTACGGCATCCAGCTCAGCTATGCCGAGCAACCCAGCCCTGACGGATTGGCCCAGGCCTTCCTGATTGGCGAGGAGTTTATTGGTGAGGATCCTTGCTGCCTGATCCTTGGCGACAATATTTTCTACGGCCAGCACTTTTCCGATAACTTGCGATCTGCCATGTCCCAGGCGTCTGGTGCGACAGTCTTTGGCTATCATGTATCAGATCCTGAGCGTTTTGGTGTTGTTGAGTTTGACGCCAACGGCCGGGCGCTGAGTATCGAAGAAAAACCTGCCAAGCCGAAGTCCAACTATGCAGTAACAGGCTTGTACTTCTACGACAACCGAGTCGTGGAAATTGCTAAAAGCATCAAGCCATCTCCCCGTGGCGAGCTTGAAATCACTGACGTCAACCGCGCCTATCTGGATGACAAGTCATTAACCGTGGAAATGCTGGGCCGTGGTTTTGCCTGGCTGGACACGGGTACTCATGAGTCGCTCCTGGAGGCGAGTCATTTCGTTCATACCATTGAGCACCGCCAGGGGTTGAAAGTCGCCTGCCTTGAAGAAATTGCATTCCATAAAGGCTGGATCACCCCAGAGCAACTGGGTGCTCAGGCGGAAAAACTGAAAAAGACAGGCTATGGCCAGTACTTGCAGAAACTTCTGGAAGAGGCCTCAAAGGCATGAAACTGATTCAGACTGCTATTCCTGACGTTGTAATCATTGAGCCAAAAGTTTTTGGCGATGATCGCGGCTGGTTTATGGAAAGCTTTAACGAAGAGCGGTTTCATACAGCACTTAAAGAGCTTGAGTTGCCTATTCCGCGAGCATTTGTCCAGGACAATCATTCCTGCTCGGCAAAGGGCGTTCTAAGGGGGCTGCACTTCCAGCGCGCACCGCATGCCCAAGGCAAGCTGGTGCGTGTGGTACGCGGTGCCGCTTTTGATGTGGCAGTGGATATTCGGCCTGGGTCCAGCACTTACCTGCAATGGGTCGGCGTGGAGCTAAACACCCAAAACAACTTGATGCTATGGATTCCTGAGGGTTTCGCCCACGGTTTTGTTGCTTTGGAAGATGGCACGCATTTTTTGTATAAAACGACAGATTATTACGATAAAGACTCTGAAGGGGCGCTGCACTGGAGTGATGCAAGGCTTGGGATAAATTGGCCTGCTACCGGCGGCTTTAACGTTAGTGATAAAGATGACAAGGCTCCGACATCCGATAGCCTCTCGGAGAAGCAAGCATGAGTTTGATCAAGTTTCTGGATATCACCTCCAAAGGTGATGAGCGGGGCCAACTGGTTGCGCTGGAGTATGAAAATGATATTCCGTTTGAAATTAAACGTGTTTATTACCTCACTGGAACTAAACAAGGAGTTCCGCGTGGATTTCATGCCCATAAGGAACTGCTGCAGGTGGCCGTCTGTGTTTCTGGACGCTGTTTGATGAAGCTTGATGATGGGGTGAGCAAAGAGGAAGTGTGGCTGGACGCGCCTGATAAGGCCATCATTATCGATCGCATGATTTGGCACGAGATGCATGATTTCAGCCCGGATTGCGTACTGCTGGTATTGGCGAGTGATATTTATGATGAGAGTGATTATCTAAGGGAATACTCGGTATTCAAAAATTTGATTAATGATTTCTAAAATATAGATAGTGTTCCGATTTTCTGGTGAAACGGCCAGTTAATTAATGTGATGGTTACAGTCAATCCGATTTCTGGCGCGTTAAAGTAAAGAGTGTTTTATAAATGATAAAATTTCTTGATTTGAAGTCTGTAAATGATCTCTGCCGTGATGAGTTGGTGACAGCCTGTGCGCGCGTTGTTGATTCTGGCTGGTATATCGGTGGGAAAGAGCTACAGACATTCGAACAGGAGTTTGCTCAATACTGTGGTGTTGAACACTGCATTGGTGTTGCTAACGGGCTGGATGCGTTGGTATTAGTCATTCGTGCCTGGAAGGAGTTGGGTCTCCTTGCGGAGGGCGATGAGGTTCTTGTTCCCTCCAATACTTATATTGCTAGTATCCTCGCCATTTCAGAGAATGGATTGACCCCCGTATTGGTTGAGCCTGATCCGAAGACGTTCAATATATGCCCAGTGAACGCAAAGGCAGCGATTACATCAAAAACTCGGATGATTTTGCCTGTGCACCTTTACGGTCGGCTGGCTGATATGCCGAAAATCATGGAGCTTGCTCGCGCCCATGACTTACTAGTTCTTGAAGATTCGGCGCAATCCCATGGGGCAACTCTCGATGGGAAGAAGGCCGGTAGTTGGGGGCATGCATCCGGGTTTAGCTTCTATCCCGGGAAAAATCTAGGCGCGCTGGGTGACGCTGGGGCAGTCACGACTAATGACGAATTCCTGGCCAAGACAGTTCGAGCGTTGGGCAACTACGGGTCGCACGAAAAATATAAGAATATTTATCGCGGTATCAACAGCCGGCTGGATGAAATGCAGGCTGCATGCTTATCGGTGAAATTGAAATACTTGGATAAACAAACAGCACATCGTCGTGAAATCGCTGGGCTGTATGGCCAGTTGATCAGTAACCCAGCTATTACATTGCCTGTGGGGGCGGCATTCAACGCCTCGAGTAACGACAGCCATGTATGGCATGTATACACTGTGCTGTGTGCCCATAGGGATGCTCTTCAAGCCCACCTCAGCGCACAAGGTATACAAACACTCATCCATTACCCAATTCCGCCTCACTTCCAACAGGCATATGCTGATCTGAAGGAGCAAAAACTTCCTATCTCGGTACAGATACATGAGCAAATTCTCAGCTTGCCAATAGGACCGACATTGTCCTTCGAAGAGGCTCGTGTTGTTATCGATGCCTGTAATAGCTTTCGACCGGACACTGTATGAATCTTGTTAAGACCAGCTTGTTAAATGGTATTGCTGTTGCCATTAAAATGATTACCTTGTTGGGTCTTAATAAAGTCTTGGCGATTTATGTAGGGCCGGCTGGATATGCCGCGATAGGGCAATTTCAGAATGCGTTGCAGGTTATAACGATATTTACTGGTGGCGCTATTACCAATGGCGTTGTCAAGTATACAGCTGAATATCATGAAGAGCCTGAGCAGCAGATTAAACTATGGAAAACAGCAGGGTTTGTTGCAGTGGTGGGTAGTGTTGCTGTTGCATTGCTTATTGCGGTTTACAGTAAAGAGCTTGCATCGTTGTTTTTAAATAATACCGACTTGAGTGGTGTCTTTCTTTGGTTTTCCTGTGTTGTTATTTTTTTTTCGCTGAATATATTGCTGCTTGCGATATTGAACGGGCGAAAGGAAATTGTACTATATATCGTTGCTAATATCGCGGGCAGTTTTCTATCATTTGGTGTGACTTTTTATCTGGCAACCAACTTCGGTTTGTATGGCGCGTTGGTAGCGCTGGTTATTTACCAATCTATCAGTTTTATTGTGACATTGCTGCTTTGCCTGAGAACTCAATGGTTTAAGATCTCATACCTATTTGGGTGCCCGGACAAACAGATCGCGAAGAAATTATTTGCCTTCTTCTTGATGGCGGTTGTTTCTGCAGCATGCGCACCGTTAGCGCAGATGCTGGTCCGTAGTCATATCGGGACAGAATATGGCTGGGAAATGGCTGGCTATTGGGAGGCTATGTGGCGCTTGAGCGCTGCTTACCTATTACTGGTAACGACAACATTAAGTGTTTACTATCTTCCTAAGCTTTCTGAGTTGAAAACGGCGAATGAGGTAAGAGCGGAGATTATACAGGGCTATAAGCTGATTTTTCCGGTTGCTTTGTTAGCCGCTGGGACAATATATGTTCTTCGGGATTTTGTAGTGGCAGTGCTGTTCACCTCTGACTTCTACCCTGTTCGGAATTTTTTCGCCGGGCAAGTCGTGGGCGACTCCTTGAAAATATTTAGTTGGATAATGGCATATGTCATGCTCAGTCGAGCCATGGTTAAGGTTTTTATCATAACTGAAATAATATTTAGTATTTCGTTGTATTTGTTGACCATAGTATTCACGCAATGGTGGGGGGTTGAGTCGGCTACCTGGGCCTATGCGGTAAATTATGCGTTGTATAGTTTAGTTATGTATATTTTTGTCTATTTAAGGTTGGATAACTATTTTCATAATAAGCTGGAACATAAAGCTTGAAAAAGATATTTAAGGATTTTGAAGTTGCTATTCGCGAGACGGCTGACCTGAATCAGGCGCTCGCACTGGCGTGTGCCTACGGCAACCTTCTCTGGTTTGCGGATGTAGGGATTCACGATGCGCCGCTTATCGAAGCGGACCTCATTGAGCGCTGTCTTTCGATGGCGGATACAGGTTCTGTGGCGGCGCTAAATGAGTGTGGGGAGGTTTTGCATGTTGTGAGCGAGCCCTTCATGACCGGTGGGCATACGAGGTTGATGGAAAAGCTTGCCTCCATGCATGCCGAACCTGCCGATCTGTTGATCTCACGCCAAGCAGCACTAGATGCCAAGGCCCAGGTTTGTAGATTTTTTGATAAAACCAGAGTCGTTAGTGCTTCGTGTCCTGTCGATGCGCTGGCGGAGATGGTTGGTCTATTGTCGGGCTATAAAAAGGCCGTCCTGCATATCCATCCTGACGATATCCTGGTAGTCATCGCGTGTGGAGTAGCAAAACGTCTTTCCGGGCTTGAAGTGTTTTTTGTCAATCATGCCGACCACGTTTTCTCCTATGGGAGTTCGGTCGCGGACTATTACTTTGAGCTCAGCGGCCACGGCCGCCGTTTTGATTTAACGAAGTGTATTCAGGGGCGTAAGAGCTTCCTGGGTATCCCGCTGAACATGCCACGTGCGCAGATGGCTGGTGATTTCAAACCAACCACGCAGGCTGCGTTGCTTTTCATTTCTGCAGGCTCAGATATCAAGTACAAGCCCCGCAAAGGCTTTAGTATTTTCAAGTTAGTAGCACGTATTCTTGATGATTACCCCGCCTCCACATTCATGGTTATTGGCAGTGACGTTAAAAAAGCGTTCTGGTGGTGGCCATTAAAACTTCGATATGGCTCCAGGCTGAGTATCAGGGCACACCTTGATTTTCAGGAGTACAGTAAGTTGGTCACTAAGGCGGACTTTTACGTTGATAGCCACCCACTGCCAGGCGGGACTGCTTTCGCAGAGCAATTCGTCAAAGGGCAGCGGTGTGTCGGGCTAATCTCCCCGGTCCAGGGCTATTCCCCGGCGGACAAGCTCAAGCGAGCCGATATCGACGCTGTTATGGAATCTATAGCAGACTACAGATACGACAAGGAAACTTTTTTTGCTATTGAGAAGGTTAATGCGTATGACTCGGTAAAGGAGCGCTATCTGAACTGTCTGTACGACGGGCAGGTTTGCGCGAACCCACTGGATTCAAACGGTAATTGGGCAGGAGATACAGCTTTTTTTGAGGAGCCAAAAGGCTCTTTAAACGTGGATATTGCCTTGGATACCTTTTTACTACTGTCCAGATTCGAGCGGAATTTGGCGTGCCGCTTGTTCGCTGCGCTATCTATGGGGAAAAAATTTAAGCTGTTGGCGAAGATGATCTTGGCGAGGAAGTTTCGATGAATATTGTTTTCGTTGATCGAGCGTGGGTTTTCAATGACTAGTCGGATTATACGTTGGCTATTATTCTTTTATTGTCTGTCGACCGTGCTGGTGCCGATCTTTGTACTGAATAAATTGTTTTTCATACCGCTTTTTTTGATGGCGGTTTATGTTTTGTTGGCTCGGCCACTGAGAACGATTGCGCCGATTATTGTGGTTTCGATTTTTTTATATGGTTTCCTTCTAGGGCTGATCGGTGACACAGACGCTGATTTTTCCCGGCAAATGCTGTTGGGCGCTGTCTCACTCTTTCTGATCTATACCATCGCTGAGTTCAGGGTGGATATGGGTGAAATTGTCAAATCTGTAGGTGCTATCTTCGCGCTTATCATGTGTATGTTTTCTTTTGTATTGATGGTCGAGCCAGGATCATTTCTGGCGGTGGCACTGCTCGATTTTTATAATGCTAATGAACTTGGATATTACGGTCTGCGTAATTTTGGCGGGTTGGAGATGTTTATGCTTCATCATCGCTCCTCTCCGTTTATGTTGCTTCCTTTATCTTTGTTTTTTATTGATTTTTTGAAGTCTAAAAGACTTCATTCGTTATTTTTTATGATTGTGATAATGGTCGCTATTGTCTCGTCGGCCTCTAGAGGGTTGATGGTGATGGGTATGATTTCGATGTTTGTCTTGTACTTTTATAATCAAAGTTGGGCTGTGCGCCTGTTGGTGTTAAGCGTTTTGGTTCCTGCGGTTTCTTTGGTTGTGGGGTACTTGGTCGCGGAAACTAGCGTATTCAGCTCCGATGAAGCGTCTAACAGTATAAAGATTGGCCACTTTTTGTCGTTTCTGAATGTTGTGGATTGGAAAATGCTGGTGTTCGGTAATGGCCTTGGCTCATTTTTTTATACTGAAGGCTATCAAAGGTTGGTGTCGCAAACTGAAATTACCTGGATGGATTCAATCCGGTATGTTGGCCTTCCTTTATCGATCCTCTTGTTTAGTATTCTGCTTTTTCCTACTCGCAGGTATGTACCAAGTGTGCAAGGATCGTCCAGCCGCTTGATAATTTTTATGTATCTTATAATGTCTTTAAGTAATCCCGTTCTTTTCAATTCCTTCGGGTTCTTAGTGATATTGTGGTACTGGTCTGTCGTGATAAAAAATCAAGAACCTTCGGCGTTGCATGCCGAGGTCAGGAGGTAAGTTGAATACTGTTGCAGCAATAGTCGTCGGTTATAATCCCGATATTAAGATACTTGATGAGCTGCTGACTTCCCTGGCAGCTCAGGTTGAGTTTCTGGTGTTGGTCGATAACGGCGGGAGCGAATCATTTCTGGCGCAGGAGCCTGAAGTGCGTGCGCGGGTCAACTATGTCTCGCTCAATGGCAACCAGGGGTTGGGCACCGCGCTCAATACCGGCTTTGCCATGGCGATTGAAGCGGGTATGCAATACGTCGTGACGTTCGACCAGGACAGTCATGCTGAACCCGATCTGATTGCGCGGTTGTATCAGGCGATGATGAGCGCCAAGGCAAAGGATGCCAGTTGTATTGCTGTTAGCCCGGCGTTTTTTGACCGTCGTGATGGAAAGAAAATCAATTTCCCTTTTTACAGTTCAATCAACGGCGCAATCAAGCCGGTTTTCAGCTCTGATGATGAGCACGGCTTGGTAAAAGCGGATGCGCTCATTACCTCGGGGATGTTCATCAGCACTCGGGCGTGGATCGAAGGTATTCGCTATGACGAAGGTATGTTCGTCGACTTTACGGATACGGAGTGGTGCTTTCGGGTCCGTGATCAGGGCTATACGTTGTATGGTTGCCTGAATGTGGAAATGGGCCATGCATTGTCTGATGCTCCTCCCGTCAAGATTTTTGGCTTGAGTTTTTTTAGATACTCCCCCGTGCGCCGTTATTTTTTCTTTCGTAATACCGTCGCTGTTTGCCGTATGCGCCATACGCCGACCTGTTGGAAAAAACGTCTGCTGTCTGCATTGGTACTGCGTTTTTTCGTTAATCTGCTGATTGACGACAATAAGCTCAAATCGCTGAGAATGATGATTCGCGGCGTAAGCCATGGCTGGCAGAAAAAGTTGGGCGGGGTGCGTTGAATGCTATTTTCAGGACGTAATTTTTCAAGGATTGTTTTTGGATCAAGTACTAAGGGTGGATTCTGATGCAGCCACGTATTCTGGTTCTGCTCGCTGCCTACAACGGTATGCGTTGGATGGCCGAACAAGTTGACTCGATCTTGGGGCAAGTGGGCGTATCCGTCTCGATTCTGATCAGTGTGGACAGCTCCAACGACGGTACCGAAGAATGGGTCGATCAACTGTGCCAGAGAGACTCAAGGGTCAAATCCCTGGCCCACGGTGAAAAATTTGGTGGTGCGGCACGAAACTTTTTCCGCCTGGTCAATGAAGCACCCACTGAAGACTTTGATTATTTTTCATTCGCCGACCAGGACGATATCTGGCTGCCAGATAAACTTGTCAGCGCCACGCAGCACATGAACGATACAGGGGCTGACGGCTACTCCGGCAATGTAACGGCATTCTGGCCTGATGGTCGTGAGTCGACCATTGTCAAATCGCAGCCTCAGGTTGCGTACGATCATTTGTTCGAGGCAGCCGGCCCTGGGTGCACTTACGTCTTTTCCCAGCGTCTATTTGTTGAGCTTCAACAGCATATCAACAGTCGTTTTGTACAAGTACAGGGGGTGACGCTGCATGATTGGTATTGTTATGCCTATAGCCGTTCACACGGATTCAAGTGGGTGATCGATAGCCGGCCTTATATGCGCTATCGCCAGCACGGTGGTAACCAGGTCGGGGTGAATAGCGGCTCAAAGGCGTTCAAGAAACGCCTTTCCCAAGTGTTAGATGGTTGGTGGCTGAATCAAGCAGCACTGATCGCCGGCATGGTCGGTATGGCTAACGAACCTTTTGTCCGGCGCTGGATCGGGCTGGGGCGCCTGGACCTGCTGCGCTTGGCGACCAGTGCCGCGAAGTGCCGCAGACGCCCACGGGATAAGTTGGTATTCGCTGGTTTGTGTCTGGTGTTGGCGGTTTTGAGGCAAAAGAAATGAAAACCCAGTTATTGGTCACCGGCAGCAGCGGTTTTGTCGGCCGTCATCTGATTCAACAATTGCAGGGGAGCGCTGATTATCAGGTGCGTGCCCTTGTCCGTCGTCTGCCGGATGCTTCTGCTTCTGATGTCGAGTACGTCGTGCTTGCCGATTTCTCGGCTGTGTCACCAGAGCACCCAGCTTTGCAGGGCGTAGATGTTGTTGTTCATCTCGCTTCACGCGTTCACGTCATGAACGACACCGAAACGGATCCTCTTGCGGCGTTTCGGCGGGTCAATGTCGGGCATACCCTTGCGTTGGCCCGTAGCGCAGCGTCCGCAGGAGCCAGGCGCTTTGTGTTCGTCAGTTCGGTGAAAGTCAACGGCGAGCAAACCGCCCCGGGCCGACCTTTTCGCGAAACAGACCCGTCGGCGCCCGTTGATCCTTATGGTGTTTCCAAGATGGAGGCGGAGGAGGCGTTGAAAGCTCTTGCGCTTGAGACCGGGCTTGAAGTGGTGATAATCCGACCGGTACTTGTGTATGGACCGGGAGTCAAAGCCAACTTTGAAAGCATGATGAAATGGCTCGTGAAGCGCGTTCCTCTGCCATTTGGTGCCATACGCAACCAAAGAAGCCTCGTTGCGCTGGACAATCTCGTGAGCCTGATCTTGACCTGTACGACTCACCCGGCTGCGTCCAATGAGACCTTCTTGGCGAGCGACGGGGATGACGTGTCGACTAGTGAGCTGCTACGTAAACTTGCAAAAGCCCTGGGCGCCCCAGCCAGGTTGATACCGGTTCCACAGTGGGTACTTGTCTGGGGGGCGACTTTGTTAGGCAAAGAAGCGCTGTCCCAACGTCTTTGCGGCTCGCTGCAAGTCGATGTCACCAAGGCGCGCCAGGTGTTGGGTTGGCAGCCGCCACTTACACTCGAGCAAGGTCTTGCTGTTACTGCGCAACACTATGTCAGCGAGCGAACTGAATGAAGTACTGGTACATCTTTCCCATTGTCGCCTTGGTTTCCCTGGCGCTGACGGCGCTCTTGCGTCAATACGCGTTGCGTCGCAGCATCATTGATATTCCCAATGCTCGCAGTTCGCACACGGTCCCCACCCCTCGCGGTGGGGGAGTGGCGATTGTACTGACGTTTGCCTTTGCACTCGTGTGGCTGGCGGGTGCCCAGTTGATAACGGTTGCTGAGAGTGCTGCTCTGCTAGGTGCAGGGTTGTTGATCGCAATCATCGGCTTTATGGACGATCATGGTCATATCGCCGCTCGTTGGCGCTTGTTGGGGCATTTTGCCGCCGCGATCTGGATGTTGTCCTGGATGCAGGGACTACCGGCAATTTCAGCTTTTGGCGTTACGTTCGATCTTGGTTGGGTAGGCCATGTCCTGGCCGTGTTTTACCTGGTCTGGATGCTGAATCTCTACAACTTCATGGACGGTATTGACGGTCTTGCCAGTCTGCAGGCTATCTGTGCCTGTCTCGCGCTGACGCTGATTTACTTTTTGAGCGGGCAGCCGTCGATGATGTGGGCACCCTTGTTGTTGAGTGCTTCTGTGGCTGGCTTCCTGTATTGGAATTTCCCGCCGGCCCGTATTTTCATGGGCGACGCAGGTAGTGGGTTTCTGGGGATCATTCTGGGAGGTCTTTCTGTTCAGGCCGCCTGGGCCGGCAGTGAGTTTTTCTTCGCTTGGCTGATCATGCTGGGTGTCTTTATCGTGGATGCGACCTTTACTCTCATCCGACGGCTTGCCCGGGGCGATAAAGTCTATGAGGCCCATCGCAGCCATGCCTACCAATTTGCCAGCCGCCAATATGGCCGCCATCTGCCCGTCACACTTGCGGTTGCCGTTATCAATGTAGTTTGGCTGTTGCCGTTGGCATTGGCGGTGGCGCTTTTTGGGCTGGACGCAGGGGTGGGGACAGTTATTGCGTATCTTCCCCTAGTATTCCTGGCTGTCAAATATAGTGCAGGGCAGAGAGAGTAGCGCCGCTGGCCAAAGCGTCAATTTTCCTTGCTGCTAGGTGGGCTTGGATTCGGCACTGATATATGTAAATTACCGGCAGTTTTTTTTCTGCGGGCTTTACATTCTTAGTATCAAGGAGCTAAACCGTGGCAACATGCTTTTTACGCCTGATCAGAATAACTGTCGGAAGTCTCCAGCCGGGCGTTTTTTCAATTGTATGCAGTAAGGGGTAGTCGGGAACAACATGGATAAATTACGGGCATATTTGCTGAGCCTTCCTCGCAGACGCAAACGCATCCTCCAGGTCATTGCCGACATCGTGCTGGTCTGGCTCGCCCTCTGGATGGCATTTGTGGTTCGTCTGGGGATCGACGAGTTGGTCAACCCCGTCGTGTTGCATTCATGGCTGTTCATCAGCGCGCCAATCGTCTCGATCCCGCTGTTTATTCGTTTTGGCATGTATCGCGCCGTGATGCGGTACTTCGGTAACGATGCGCTTATCGCGATTATCAAGGCGGTCAGCCTGTCGGCACTGATTCTTGGGGTTGTCGTCTATTGGTACAGTAACCACGAAAACGTCGTACCACGCTCTATCGTGTTCAACTACTGGTGGCTCAGTCTGATCATGATTGGCGGTTTGCGCTTGGCCATGCGCCAGTATTTTCTGGGTGATTGGTTTGCAGCAGCCCAGCATGTACCGTTTACCAGCCGTGATGATGGCTTGACCAAGGTTGCGATCTACGGCGCAGGTGCTGCCGGTAATCAACTGGTTGCTGCGCTTCGGATGGGGCGTGTCATGCGCCCGGTGGCGTTTATTGATGACGACAGCAGCATTTCGGATCGCGTCATTTCCGGCCTCCAGGTGTTCAAGCCTAAGCACATTCAACAGATGATCGACACGACGGGGGCCCAGGAAATCCTGCTGGCCATTCCGTCGTCCAATCGTGCGCGGCGTCGTGAAATTCTTGGCCTGTTGGAAGGGTTTCCCCTGCACGTACGCAGCGTCCCGGGTTTCATGGATCTTGCCAGTGGCCGGGTAAAGGTCGATGACATTCAGGAAGTAGACATTGCCGACTTGCTCGGGCGTGATGCCGTGCCAGCCCAGGGCGAGTTGCTGGAGCATTGCATAAAGGGGCAGAGCGTTCTGGTGACGGGGGCGGGAGGTTCCATTGGTTCAGAGCTATGCCGGCAGATCCTGGCACTGAGTCCTACTACTTTGTTGCTGTTCGAACACAGTGAATTCAATCTTTACAGCATCCTGTCCGAGCTTGAGCAGCGTATCTCCCGTGAGTCGCTGCCTGTTCGCGTGCTACCGATCCTCGGTTCAGTGCGTAACCAGGCAAAATTGCTCGACATCATGAAAACCTGGCGTGTTGATACGGTCTATCATGCGGCAGCTTACAAGCATGTACCGATGGTTGAGCACAACATTGCAGAGGGCGTTCTGAACAATGTCATTGGTACATTGAACACCGCCCAGGCGGCGCTGCAGGCGGGGGTCTCCAACTTTGTTCTGATTTCCACGGACAAGGCTGTGCGCCCGACCAATGTGATGGGCAGTACCAAGCGTTTGGCCGAATTGACGTTGCAGGCGTTGAGCCGTGAATTGGCACCGGTATTGTTTGACGACAAGGCTAATATTTCCCGCGTCAACAAGACCCGTTTCACGATGGTCCGCTTTGGCAATGTACTGGGTTCGTCCGGCTCGGTTATTCCGTTGTTTCACAAGCAGATCAAATCTGGTGGACCGCTCACGGTCACTCACCCGAAGATCACGCGTTACTTCATGACTATCCCTGAAGCGGCCCAGTTGGTGATCCAGGCAGGCTCAATGGGGCAGGGCGGGGATGTGTTCGTGCTCGATATGGGCGAGCCGGTGAGAATCGTCGAGCTGGCAGAGAAGATGATTCATCTGTCTGGCTTGAGTGTTCGCTCGGATAGAAACCCTCATGGTGATATTGCCATTGAGTTCACCGGGTTGCGTCCCGGTGAAAAACTCTACGAAGAACTGCTGATTGGCGACAACGTAGTGGCCACCCAGCATCCGATGATCATGAGTGCCAACGAGGATCATCTGGATTGGGAGATACTTAAAGGGAAGTTGACAGAGCTACTCGCGGCGGTCGACGCGGACGACTACAGCAGGGTCCGTCAACTGCTACGCGATACAGTCAGTGGATATGCTCCGGATGGCGAGATCGTGGACTGGATCTACCAGCAGCGTCGCCTGGAGCCTTAGTGCGCATAGTGTGCGTAAATGTTGCCAGGCATAATGCCTGGCAAGTTGGCTTTATATTTTGCTCGATAGACGGAGTCTGGTTTTATTGACTGCGTCTTTGGTGATTTCAAAGAGAAAATCGAGTTCGGTTTCACCTGTCTTGATTGCTCCCATTTTCTCATGAAAGGAAATGACTCGATCATTTCCTTTTCTAACATCAAAGTGTGATTTTTCAAATTCGAGATTTTCAAAGGCAAACTGATAAACCAGGAACGCACTTTCCAGGGCTGCATATCTGGTCTTGTCTTCGTTGAGAATCCAACTTCCCCAACAAAATGAATTTCCTTTGAAGTCATAAAGTCTGACTGTGCCGCAAGGTACGCCATCAAGGCGTTCAATAATGAAGTAATATTGAATGCCTTTCTGCTCATCGCCCTTGTACTTGTTGATCCACTCTCTTTGAGCCTCAATACTTGGGTTTACAGAAGAGAGGAACTGGTTGTAATTGTTATCGAGGCGCAGCTTCAGAACAAATTCGGCATCGCTCTCTTCGATGAGTCGCAGCCTTACAGTTTTTGATTCTAAGTTCATGTTTTTTCCGTTTAACTGGTCGCGTTAATATATGGTACATGTTTTTTTTGCAGGCGCTGGTTCGAATTTTTGCTTCGGGCTGACGATGCTTAGGGCCGGATAGACATGATACGTTCCTATGTCTTAGTCGAAAAGTGCTATCTATAGTCAAATCTGGAGATTATCGAAATCATTTGTCGATTTTTGAGCGCTAAATCGGGTATCGCTACATCTTGCAATAGCTCCATTTTTGACACCCTCCTCACATCGCCTAAGTTTGAAAAGCAGCTTCGGAAAGCTGCTTTTCCCATTGATGTCATGGAGCGTCTCTAATGCGTAGATCCGTTTTTTCCTCCCTGCTTTTTGCCTTCCTCACCAGCTTGTCCGCCGCGTCGATCGCTGCCCCATCGGCCAGGCCCGAGACGCCGCAGCCGCTCGCGGCCCAGTTGAGTGCAAGCGAACAACCCACCCCCAAGGTCAACCTCAACGCAGCAGACGCTGAAACCCTGCGCCGTGATCTGTTCGGCATTGGCGCCGCCAAGGCCAAGGCGATCATTGCTTATCGCGAGTCCAATGGATCGTTCACGGTGGTGGATGAGTTGCTGGAAGTGAAGGGGATTGGCAAGTCGCTGCTGGAGAAGAATCGCGACAGGCTGGAGGTTAAGTAATCAAGGCAGGAGGCCGGTCATTGACCGGCCTTTTTTATGTCTGCCGGGGCTGTATTGATCCCGGTTTTCAGGTTTTCTCGCACTACGTCGAGGATGCGTGTCGCCAGTTCCGGGTTTTCGACACTGCGCGCCAGGACCAATGCCCCCACCAGTGTCGACATCATCACCAGGCTTTGTTCATCGGCATTGGGGCTGCCCAATGCGGTTTCGATTTGCTTGAGCCGGGCGTCGAGGACTGTATCGGTGGTGGGGCTCTGTTGCCCGCGCTGTCCCAGCTCCGAGGACATGGTGGGCAACGGGCAGCCTTGGTCGGGGGAGGTGTGATGCCACTCTGACAGGTAACTGTCGATAAAGGCTTCCAGTGGTCGTTCCTGGTTGAAGAGCATCGCGCAATGCGCGTCCAGTTCGGCGGAGGCGGCTTGCAGGGCCTTTTCCACCAGTTCGTCCTTGGATTTGAAGTGGGCGTAGAACCCGCCATGGGTCAGGTTCAAGGCTTTCATCAGGGGTTGCAGGCCGGTTGCGCCAATGCCGTCGCGGCGAAAGCGCACGGATGCCTCTTTAATGATGCGCTGGTGGGTTTGAGCTTTGTGATTGTGCGAGTAGCGCATGAGAGGGCCCTCTGAAACATCGGGCCATATTAACCAAGGTTTGGTGCTGTTTCGCGGACCGATTACAAATTTGCCCTAATCTAGATCGACTCGCCTGGCGTGCTGCCGGTAACGGTCAGCACGGGGCGTTTGTTTCAGCGATCCTGCGCATCCTTGGCGTCGGCCTGAGCATTGCGCTCGGCGACGCGTTTGCGTTGTTCGTCGGTCAGTTCCACTTTGTTGGCGCTGTCACGCAGCATCAGCAAGCCACCAACGATCGAACCGATGGCGACCACCATGATCAACCAGGCATACCAGGGCATAGGGCTCTCCTTGAGGCCGACTGCCGTGGGGAAGATTCCCCACGGCACTATCAGCTTTGAGTGACGGCTTTCGTCAGTCGTTCCATTGTAGGCCCGTTCTGCCTCGCTGGTTTAGAGCCCGGTCAACATCGCATCCGCTGGCGCATCGGCGCGGTCTTGGGCGGTCAGTTGGAAGTAGATGAAACCTGCGGCCATGAACCCGAGGAAGATCAGGCCGATCAGGGTATTGAACCACGCCATGGCCACCAGGCAGACCAGCGCCAGGATCAGCGCAATGGCCGGCACGATCGGGTAGCCCGGAGCGCGGAAGGTGCGTTCCAGCAACGGTTCGCTCTTACGCAGCTTGAACAGGCTGAGCATGCTCATGATGTACATGACGATGGCGCCGAACACGGCCATGGTGATCATCGCGGCGGTCAGGGTCATGCCGCCGAGGTTGATCAGGCCGTCGCTGTAGATGGCGGCGATGCCCACCACGCCGCCGGCGAGGATGGCCCGGTGGGGTGTCTGGAAGCGTGACAGCTTGGCCAGGGAGGAGGGCAGGTAGCCGGCGCGGGCCAGGGCGAAGAACTGGCGCGAGTAGCCGAGGATGATGCCGTGGAAGCTGGCCACCAGGCCAAACAGGCCGATCCACACCAGCATGTGCAGCCAGCCGGAGCTTTCACCCACCACGGTTTTCATTGCCTGGGGCAAGGGGTCGTTGATGTTCGACAGGGTGCGCCAGTCGCCCACGCCGCCGGCAAAGAACATTACACCCATGGCCAAAAACACCAGGGTCAGGATGCCGCTGATATAAGCCTTGGGAATCGTGCGCTTGGGGTCCTTGGCTTCTTCGGCGGCCATGGCGGCGCCTTCGATGGCGAGGAAGAACCAGATGGCGAAGGGGATCGCGGCAAAAATCCCGGCTATCGCCGGCGCGCCAAAGGTGTCGGCACCCGCCCAGCCGTTGAGGGCGAAGTTGCTGAAGCTGAATGCCGGTGCCACCACGCCCATAAAGACCAACAGTTCGGCCACGGCCAGCACGCACACCACCAGCTCGAAGGTCGCGGCCAGTTTCACCCCGAGAATATTCAAGCCCATGAACACAAAGTACGCCCCGACCGCTGCGTGTTTCGGGTCGAGTGCCGGGAATTGCACATTCAGGTAGGCGCCGATGGCCAGGGCAATCGCCGGAGGCGCGAAGACGAACTCGATCAAGGTGGCCAGCCCGGCGATCAGCCCGCCTTTCTCGCCGAACGCCCGCCGGCTGTAGGCAAACGGCCCGCCGGCATGGGGAATTGCGGTGGTCAGTTCGGTGAAGCTGAAGATGAAACAGGTGTACATGGCAGCGACCATCAATGACGTCACCAAAAAGCCCAGCGTCCCGGCCACGCCCCAGCCATAGCTCCAGCCAAAGTATTCGCCGGAGATCACCAGCCCCACGGCGATGCCCCACAAATGCAAGGTGCCCAAGGTGGGCTTGAGTTGGGTGTTCATTGCGCTGCTCCCAGAACGGTTTGGAATGTTTCAGGACATTGCAGCGGCCATGCCAGCTTGGAAAAGGGCGTCGTAAAGGGCAGGAACTGTCGCCCGGGAGATAGTTTGTTGTTTGCGACCGTAATTCCGTGCACCAGGGTAGGGCGGCGGCGGATAGGCTGATGCTATTGCGGGCAAGCCCGGCTGCCGCATTTGGCCGTATTCCCAAGGATGCACCCGGTCAACTGTGGGAGCCGGGCTTGCCCGCGATAGCGGCCTCAACAGCCCCGAAAACCTCACGCCCAACCCACTCTTTACGCCATCTTTACGCCCCCTCCACCCCCTCGCCCTCGTTCCTTTACGCCCCTCCTGCGGACAATACCTCCATACGCGGCAGTCGCCGTCTGACGGAGAAACTTCCATGAGTGTTCTGGATGGGGTGTCACTGCTATTGGCCGTGGCGCTATTCATTTATCTGCTGGTCGCGCTGTTGCGCGCGGATCGGGGCTAGGAGCGGCTATGCACAGTTATGACTATTGGCTGATCATCGCCTTCTTCGCCGTGGTGCTGGTTCCAGCGCCATTTCTGGGGCGGTTCTACTACAAGGTGATGGAAGGGCAGCGCACTTGGCTTACGCCAGTGTTCGGGCCGGTCGAGCGCGTGTGTTATCGCTTGGCCGGGGTCGATGCGCAACAAGAGCAAAGTTGGCAGAAGTACGCCCTGGCCCTGCTGGCCTTCAACCTGGCGGGCTTTTTGTTGTTGTTTGCGATCCTGTTGTTCCAGGACTACCTGCCGCTCAACCCGCAGCAGTTGCCTGGGCAGGAATGGACGCAGGCGTTCAATACCGCCGTCAGTTTCATGACCAACACCAACTGGCAGTCCTACAGCGGTGAAGCCAGCCTCAGCTACCTGAGCCAGATGGCCGGCCTGACCGTGCAGAACTTTGTCAGTGCGGCCACTGGCCTTGCGGTGCTTGTCGCCCTTTGCCGTGGGATTGGTCGCAAGTCCGCCAGCACCCTGGGCAATTTCTGGGTGGATATGACCCGCGCCACCCTCTATGGCTTGCTGCCATTGTGCCTGGTGCTGGCGTTGTTTTTGGTCTGGCAGGGCGTGCCACAGACCTTCGCTCACTATGTTGATGCCCTGACGATGCAAGGCGTTGATCAGGTGATCCCACTCGGCCCGGCCGCCAGCCAGATTGCGATCAAGCAACTGGGGACCAACGGCGGTGGCTTCTTCGGGGTCAACTCGGCGCACCCGTTCGAAGATCCGACGGCCTGGGCCAACCTGTTTGAAGTGGCGGCGATCATCCTGATCCCGGCGGCTCTGGTGTTTACCTTCGGCCATTACGTCAAGGATCTGCGCCAGAGCCGGGCGATTCTCGGCTGCATGCTCGCGTTGTTCCTGATTGGCGGCTCGGTGTCGCTGTGGTCCGAGCACCAGCCCAATCCGACCCTGAACAACCCGGCCGTCGAGCAGACTGCACCGCTGGAAGGCAAGGAAGTGCGTTTCGGCACCACCGCCACCGTGTTGTGGTCGGTGACCACCACGGCAGCGTCCAACGGTTCGGTCAACGGCATGCAGGACAGCCTCAGCCCCCTGAGCGGGATGGTGGCGCTGGTCAATATGATGGTCGGCGAAGTGATCTTCGGCGGCGTCGGTGCCGGTATGTACGGCATGCTGCTCAACGTGCTGATCGCGGTGTTCCTCGCCGGCTTGATGATTGGCCGCACTCCGGAATACCTCGGCAAGAAACTCCAGGCCCGGGAAGTGCAACTGCTGGTGGTGACCCTGTTGGTGATGCCCGTTGGCGTACTGGTGCTCGGCGCGATTGCCACCAGCGTGCCGGCCACTGCTGCAACCATCAGCAACCCCGGCCCCCACGGCTTCAGCCAGTTGCTCTATGGCTACACCTCGGCCAGTGCCAACAACGGTTCGGCCTTTGGTGGCCTGGGCGCCAATACCCCGTTTCATAACCTGATGCTGGGCTTGGGCATGTTGATCGGGCGCTTCGGCTACATCCTCCCGATCCTGGCCCTCGCCGGCAGCCTGGCGATGAAGAAAAGCGCACCGATTGGCCAGGACAGTTTCCCGACCCACGGCCCGTTGTTCGTGACGTTGTTGACCGTGACCATTTTGCTGGTGGGCGGCCTGACCTTCCTGCCGGCGCTGGCACTGGGCCCTATCGCTGAACACCTGAGCATGGGCTTCTAAGGGGTATGAACATGAATATGCCTGTAAACAATGCTGCTCCGGTCAAGACTCAGGAGTCGGCCAAGACCGCGATCTCGGCCCTGTGGCGCCCGGCGCTGATCCAGGCGTTCGTCAAGCTGGACCCGCGCCAGTTGAAGCGTTCGCCGGTGATGCTGGTGGTCGAGCTGACCGCAATCCTCACCACGGTGCTGTGCCTGGTGCCGGACAGCAGCGTGCCGACTTTTGTCGCAGTGCAGATCGCCCTGTGGCTGTGGTTCACCGTGCTGTTCGCCAACTTCGCCGAAGCCCTGGCCGAGGGCCGTGGCAAGGCCCGTGCCGACAGCCTCAAGGCTGGCAGTGAAGGCCTGAGTGCACGACGCCAGGAGGCAGACGGCAGCTTTACGGTAGTGCCCGCCACCAGCCTGCGCAAAGGTGATGTGGTGCGGGTTGCGGCCGGGGAAATGATCCCTGGCGACGGCGAAGTCATCGAGGGTATTGCGGCGGTCAATGAAGCGGCGATTACCGGTGAATCCGCACCGGTGATCCGCGAATCCGGCGGCGACCGCTCGGCCGTCACCGGCAATACCCGGCTGGTCTCGGACTGGCTGGTGATTCGTATCACCGCCAACCCCGGTGAATCGACACTCGACCGCATGATCGCCCTGGTGGAAGGCGCCAAACGCCAGAAAACCCCCAACGAAGTGGCGCTGGATATCCTGCTGATCGGCTTGACCATGATCTTCCTGCTGGTGGTCGTGACCTTGCAACCCTTCGCCTATTTCGCCAATGGCAGCCTGCCCCTGGTGTTCCTGGTGGCGCTGCTGGTCACGCTGATTCCCACCACCATCGGTGGCCTGTTATCGGCCATCGGCATCGCCGGCATGGACCGCCTGGTGCGCCTCAACGTGATCGCCAAGTCCGGGCGCGCCGTGGAAGCGGCGGGGGACGTGCATGTGCTGTTGCTGGACAAGACCGGCACCATCACCTTCGGTAACCGGCGCTGTGCAGGCATCTATGCCGCGCCTGGCGTCAATGGCAAGGAATTGGCCGAAGGCGCGCTGCTGGCCTCGCTGGCGGACGATACGGCAGAAGGCAAATCCATCGTCGAATACCTGCGCGCCTTGCATCCTTACACCGAGCCCTCCGTGCAAGAGCTGACCGGCGTGCCGTTCAGCGCCGAAACGCGCTTGTCTGGGGTGGATTACCAGGGCCGCGTCTACCGTAAAGGCGCTGTCGATTCGCTGCTGGCGTTTATCGGTCAGCAACGCCAAGACCTGCTGCCCGCGCTGTCCCGGGAAGTCGACAAGATCGCCCAGAGCGGCGGCACTCCGTTGCTGGTGTGTGCCGACGGTAAATTGCTCGGCGCGATCCACCTCAAGGACGTGGTCAAGCCGGGTATCCGTGAGCGCTTTGCCGAGCTGCGCAAGCTGGGGATCCGCACGGTGATGGTGACCGGCGATAACCCATTGACCGCCGCCGCGATTGCCGCCGAAGCGGGTGTGGATGATGTGCTGGCGGAAGCCACGCCGGAGAAGAAACTGGCGCGCATCCGCCACGAGCAGAACGACGGGCGCCTGGTGGCCATGTGTGGCGACGGTGCCAACGACGCCCCGGCCCTGGCCCAGGCGGACGTGGGCATGGCCATGAATGACGGCACCCAGGCGGCGCGCGAAGCGGCGAACATGGTCGACCTCGACAGCGACCCGACCAAGCTGCTGGACGTGGTGCAGGTCGGCAAGGAATTGCTGGTGACCCGTGGTGCGCTGACCACCTTTTCGATTGCCAACGACGTCGCCAAGTACTTCGCCATCCTGCCGGCGCTGTTTGCCTCGATCTACCCGCAACTGGGGGTGCTTAACGTGATGCACCTGAACAGCCCGCAGAGCGCGATCCTTTCGGCGATTGTGTTCAACGCGCTGATCATCGTGGTGCTAATCCCCCTGGCCCTGCGCGGTGTGCGGGTGCAGGCGGCGAGTGCGGCGGCGCTGCTGCGACGCAACCTGTTGATCTATGGCGTGGGCGGGCTTGTGGTGCCGTTCGCCGGGATCAAGGCGATCGACATGCTGCTGACAGCGCTGCACCTGGTCTGACCCAACCCTGTAGGAGCTGGCTCCTACAGGTCACGAATCAATTGAGGAAGATGAAATGTCCAGCATGATCCGTCCGGCCTTGAGCCTGTTGGTATTGATGACCCTGATCACGGGCGTGGCCTATCCGTTGGTAGTGACCGGCGTCGCCCAGGTGGCCTTTCCCGACCAGGCCAATGGCAGCCTGGTGCGTGACGCCGAAGGCAAGGTGCGCGGTTCCAGCCTGATTGCCCAGGAATTTACCGGCGAGCGCTGGTTCCACTCGCGGCCTTCGGCGGGTGCGTTTGCCACCGTGTCCAGCAGTGCCAGCAACCTCGGCCCGAGCAACCCGGCGCTGGCAACGCGGGTGTTTGACGACGCCGCGAAAATCCAGGGCCCCGGCCAGGGCCCGGTGCCCCTGGCACTCTTGACTACCTCCGGCAGCGGTCTTGATCCACACTTGCCACCGCAGGCAATTGCCTATCAACTGGCGCGGGTGGCGGCGGCACGTCAGTTGCCGGTGTCGACCCTGGAGCGCTTGATGGACGAGCATATCGAACAGCCGCTGGTGGGGCCGCCGGTGGTGAATGTACTGGCGCTGAATATGGCGCTGGAAAAGTTGTAGACCGTTGCGCCGCCATCGCGGGCAAGCCCGCTCCCACACTTGGAATGCATTCCGGATGTGGGAGCGGGCTTGCCCGCGATGGCGGCTGCATGTACCCAACATCCCTAACTGAAAGAAGACTGCCCCATGAGTGACTCCGGCCGCGCCGACGCCCTCCTAGCCGACCTACCCAAGCACGGCCGTGGCCGGCTCAAGGTATTCCTCGGTGCCGCACCGGGCGTGGGCAAGACCTACGCCATGCTCCAGGCCGCCCACACCCAGTTGCGCCAGGGCGTCAAAGTGGTGGCCGGGGTGGTCGAGACCCATGGCCGTGCCGAGACCGAGGCCTTGCTCAGTGGCTTGCCCCAGCAGCCGCTGCTGCGCTCGGAATACCGTGGGGTGATGCTCGAAGAAATGGACCTCGACGGCTTGCTCGCCACCAAGCCCAAGCTGGTGCTGGTGGACGAACTGGCCCACAGCAACGCCCCCGGCAGCCGCCACGAAAAGCGCTGGCAGGACATTCAGGAGCTGCTCTCCGCCGGTATTAACGTGTTCACCACGGTCAACGTCCAGCACCTGGAAAGCCTCAACGATCAGGTACGTGGCATCACCGGCGTGCAGGTACGCGAAACCCTGCCGGACTGGGTCTTGCAGGAGGCTGATGAGTTACTGCTGATCGACCTGCCATCCCGCGAGCTGCTGGAGCGCCTGCGCGACGGCAAGGTCTATGTGCCGGAGCAGGCGCGCGCGGCCATCGACGCATTCTTTACCCAGACCAACCTCATGGCCCTGCGCGAGTTGGCGATGCAGACTGCCGCCGCGCACGTCGATGACGATCTGGCCCAGGGCTACCGGCAATTGGGCCAGGCCGCGCCCGCGGTGCGCGGGCGCTTGCTGGTGGGGGTGGATGGCGACGCCGAGGCCGAACGCCTGGTGCGTCACGCCAGCCGTGTGGCCCAGCGCCGGCATCTGCCCTGGAGCCTGGTGCATGTGGACAACGGCCGGGTGCGTGACGAACAGTCTCGGCTGAGGCTGCAAAATGCCCAGCAACTGGCCGAGCGTCTGGGGGCGAAGTGGTGTTGCTGCGTGCCGGCGAGGTGGCCAAGACCCTGATTCAGCATGCTGCCGAGCGCCGTGCCAGCCTGGTGCTGGTGGGGCAGTCGCGCCCGCGCTGGCGGCGCCGGCTGTTCGGTGGCGGCCTGGCGGCGCGTTTGTTGCGCAATGCCCGGGGCCTGGAAATCAATATCCTCGACAGCGATGGAACACCCGCCGCGCCGCGTTTGCCCGATGTGCGTGGCCTAGTGTGGTTCGATTACGCCCTGGCGCTGCTGGCAACGGTGCTGGCCAGTGCGTTGGCGTGGGCGGTGTCGAGTGTCCTGCCGCTGCCCAACATCTCTCTGGTGTTCCTCGCCGCAGTGCTGCTGGTGGCGGTGCGCAGCAGCCTGGGTCCGGCATTGGCCTGCGCTGCGCTGTCGTTCCTGACCTATGACTTTTTGTTTATTCCGCCGAATTTCTCCTTCGCTATCCAGCGTGAAGAAGATGTGCTGACCTTGCTGTTCTTCCTGCTGATGGCGGCGCTGACCGGCAACCTCGCCGCCCGCCAGCGTCGGCAATTGCAGGCCCTGCGCGACACCCAGGAAGAAACCAGCGAACTGCTCGACCTGTCGCGCAAACTCACCGCTGCCACTGATCGCCAGGCGGTGATCAGCGCAGCGGCTCATCATCTGCAGGGCTGGAGCGATTTGCAGTTGTGCCTGGTCAATCGCGACGGGCCCGGTGAGTGGAAGGTCGAGACCGGCGGGCCACTCATCTTTACCGAGGCCGAGCGCGCCGCCGCCGACTGGGCCTGGCAGCACGACCAGCCAGCGGGCATGGGCACCGGTACCTTGCCGTTTGGGCGTTGGTGGTGGTGGCCGTTGTCTGCTGAAAACGGTCCGCTGGGCCTGCTCGGCGTCAGCCCCAAAGCTGGCCTGGAGCTCAGTGGCCAACGTCGGCGCCTGCTCACGGCCTTGAGCCAGCCATTGGCCCAGGCCCTGGCCCGCGCCCAGTTGGCGCAGAACCTGGAGGCCGCCCGTTTGCATGGCGAGACCGAGCAACTGCGCAGTGCCTTGCTGGCCTCGGTGTCCCATGACTTGCGCACGCCGCTGACCTCCATGCGCGGCAGCATCGACAGCCTGCTGGCCCTGGGCGAAGCCATTCCCCTGGAAGATCGCCGCGAGTTGCTGGAAGGCACCCGCGACGAAGCCGAGCGCCTGGACCGCTATATCCAGAACCTGCTGGACATGACCCGCCTCGGCCATGGCGCCTTGAAGCTGGCGCGGGACTGGGTGTCGCCCGGCGATATCGTCGGCAGCTCCCTCGGCCGTTTGCGTGCAGTGCTGGCGCCGTTGCAGGTGAGTACCGATGTGCCGCCAGAGTTGCCATTGCTGTATGTGCATGCCGCCTTGATCGAGCAGGCGTTGGTCAATGTGCTGGAAAACGCCGCGCGTTTTTCACCGCCCCATGGCCGCTTGCAACTGCGTGCTGGCGTCGCCGAGCAGGCGGTGTTTTTTTCCGTCAGTGATGAAGGTCCGGGTATTCCCGAGGAAGAGCGGGCGAAGATTTTCGATATGTTCTACACCGCCGCACGGGGCGACCGGGGCGGGCAGGGCACCGGGCTCGGCCTGGCAATCTGCCAGGGTATGGTCGGCGCCCACGGCGGGCATATCAGCGTGACCGATGGCATCGACGGGCGGGGCACGTGCATCACCCTGTTCCTGCCGTTGCAGACCCAGCCGAGCCCGGACAGTGAAGCGTGAGACGCGGTGCGCTACTCTTAACTTTTTTCAGTGATTGTGATGGAACACCATGAACCAGACTGCGACGATTTTGGTCATTGATGACGAGCCGCAGATCCGCAAGTTCTTGCGCATCAGCCTGGCCTCCCAGGGCTACAAAGTAATCGAGGCCGGGACCGGCGCCGAAGGGCTGGCCCAGGCGGCCTTGAGCAAGCCGGACCTGCTGGTGCTGGACCTGGGCCTGCCGGACATGGACGGTCAACAGGTGCTGCGCGAGTTGCGCGAATGGTCGACGGCCCCGGTGCTGGTATTGTCGGTACGTGCCGGCGAAGGGCAGAAGGTTCAGGCGTTGGACGGTGGGGCCAACGATTACGTGACCAAGCCGTTTGGCATCCAGGAGTTTCTCGCCCGGGTACGTGCGCTGTTGCGCCAGGCGCCCACCGGCGAGGCGCAGCAGGCCGCCCTGCAGTTTGGCCCGCTGATGGTCGACCTGGCTTATCGGCGGGTGCTGCTGGAGGGTGTCGACGTGGCCCTGACCCGCAAGGAGTACGCGGTGCTGGCGCAACTGGCGCGCCACCCTGGGCGGGTGATTACCCAGCAGCAGTTGCTCAAGGATATCTGGGGGCCGACCCATACCGAAGACAGCCACTACCTGCGGATTGTGGTGGGGCACTTGCGCCAGAAGCTGGCGGATGACCCGACCCAGCCGCGTTTTATCGTGACCGAGGCGGGGGTGGGGTATCGGTTGTTGGGGGCTGCTGAGGGCTGAGGGATTGTGGTTGCTGGGCCGGCGGCATCGCGGCATAGGTATCTACACAGCTCTTTCGTGGTTCTTGGGGTTGTGTCATATCCGTTTTTGCGGTTACGGCGGCTATTGGTTCCGCCCTTACGGCGGCTCACTTTGGAGAAGCGCCAAAGTAAGCAAAACGCTACATGCCCCACCACTCGGTGCCTCGCCTAGGCTCGGCATGCCCGCAGTCAGGCATTGCTCCGTGGGCCCGCCGCGATCGGCCATCCATGGCCGTGTCGCGGCTACCCCGGCATCCATGCCGGGGTGCCCACTGCGCAATACCTGCCTGCGGCCAGCGTGGTTTAACGGGGCGCCCAAGATCAAGATCAAAAGCCAGATCAAAAGCAGAGCAACAGCAACAGCAATGCCAAAGCCGGGGCGCGAAGCTCCATTCCCCCTGTGGGAGCTGGCTTGCCTGCGATGACGGTGTATCAGTCGATAAATGTATTGGCTGAGACACCGTCATCGCAGGCAAGCCAGCTCCCACAAGGGTACGCGCACGCTTCGGCGATCAGGTCGGCTGTCAGGCCGCCTCGCTTTGCTTGTGATTTTGATCTTAGGCGCCCCGTTAAACCACGCTGCCCCCCAAATCAATGTCGGATGACGGGCACACCGAGCCTAGGCGAGGTGCCGAGTGGTGGGGTAAGAGCCCTTTTGGTTACTTTTGGCTGGGCCGGCACTCCGGGCTCTTTTCCAAAAGTGAGCCGCCGTAAGGGCGGAACCAATAGCCGCCGTGACCGCAGCAACGGATATGTACACAACCCCAAGAACCACGAAAGAGCTGTGTAGATACCCATGCCGCGATAGGGCCTCAAGCCCCAGCGAAGATCTCAACTCTGCTCACTCTCATACCGATCCAGCGTATCGCTGGCAATCTCCCGCCCCAGCGCGATCAATTCCGGCGCCTTGTAGAACTCGAAGAACCGGCACACGCGCTTGGGCACGTTGATCAGCACATCCGGCGGGTAGCCGGCAATTTTGTACTGGGCCAACGACGTCTGCATCACCTCGAAACTCTGGTTGATCAAATCCAGCAGCGACGCCGGCCCGACGTTGTCGATGATGAACGAACCGGTTGCCGACTTGGGGGCGCCAGCGGTTTCCGGGGCTGCGGCCGGTTGCTGGGCTTCCGGCTCGGCGCCTTCGAGCCAGGGGTTGATATCGGCGGCCTGCGCCTGCAGCGCTTCCTGTTCCAGCAACAATAATTGTTCGGCCTGCTTGCGCCGAAACGGCAGATGGGAACCCAGTGAACGTACCAGGTTGTCGAAGCGGCTCTTGAACGCCGGCGGGCGCTGGATTACCGGCAGGGTGTAGTGTTTCTGGTTGGTGGCGTTGAGGTTGACCGCAATGATCAGGTCGCAATGACTCGACACCACCGGCACGATAGGCAGCGGGTTGAGCAGGCCGCCATCCACCAGCATGCGGTTGCCTTGCATCACCGGGGTGAACAGGCTGGGGATCGCTGCCGAGGCGCGCATCGCCTGGTGCAGGCAGCCTTCCTGGAACCAGATTTCCTGCTGGTTGGTCAGGTCGGTGGCGACCGCCGTGTAGGGAATGCGCAGGTCTTCGATATTGATCTCGCCGACGATCTTGCGGATCTGCCCGAAGACTTTTTCGCCGCGTATCGCCCCCAGGCGAAAGCTCACATCTACCAGGCGCAGCACGTCCAGATAGTCCAGGCTTTCGATCCAGTTCCGGTAGTCCTGCAGTTTGCCCGCGGCATAGATCCCGCCCACCACTGCCCCCATGGAGCAGCCGGCGATACAGGCGATTTCATAGCCGCGTTTTTCGATCTCTTCGATCACCCCGATATGGGCGTAACCCCTTGCTCCGCCTGAGCCCAGGACCAATGCAACGCGTTTTTTCATGACTGGATCCTTCGTAAAACAGCTGTCCACAATGCACCCAAGCAGGGGGCTGCTTCAATCCTAGCGGAGCAGAACGATAATTTTCGTAAGCCGAGCTATTTGCTCGGGTATGCTTTGGCTATCAGCACTGGGCATTTCAGGCTGTGTGATAAGGCACTTTTCGATGTAGGCAACGTCTACATCCCACGACTGTTTTCTTTTCTTGAGGTGTCATTGATGAAAGCCTGGATGTGTTTGCCTGTGATTGTGTTGGCTCTGGCCGGTTGTGCCGGCAAAACGGCCTATCGTGATAGCTGCGGCAGCCAGCTGGATGCCGCCTGGCACGAGCTGGACCTGGCCAAGGCCGAAGGTTTTGCCGGTACGGTCAGCTATTCCAAGGCCCTGTCGTTGCTGACTGGCGCCAAGACCCAGCAGCAATTCGAAGCGTTCGAAGGCTGTGCCAGCAAAGCGCAAAAAGCCCGTTTCTATATTCGTGAGTCGCGCGCGGGCCGTTGATCCGCGTCAGCGTAACGCGTTGTTGGAGTGGTTAAGGTGGTCCCAGGCGCCTGTTTTGTGCGGGTGTATGGCGGTTGTTTGACAGGGGAAACAGCATGTCGGCGTTGGTGGATCAGTTAGTCGCCCAGGTCATCGGCCTGGAAGTCGGATTGTTGAGTTGTCAGGCGCGCCTGGCGGCGGTGACCGATGACGAGGCGCTGCACGACCTGCGCACCACCGTGCGCCGCCTGCGCAGCCTGTTGCGCCCTTTGCGCGGGCTGCCCGGCGTCGAGCAATTGGAGGCCGCCGCCAGCGCGGTCGGCCAATTGACCACGCCGCTGCGCGACCGCGAAGTGCTGGCGGCCTACCTGCAGCAACATGGCCATCACGAAGCGGCGGCCCGGCGTCTGCGCCAGCAGCCGCAGACTTATCGGCAGGTGGCCCAGAGCGCGGAATTGGCGCAACTGTTGCAGATCATGGCCGCCTTTCCGCGATTTATCCGTGCCTCCCAGCATCAAAAACTACTCAAGCGCCTGCGCGCCCGTATCGAAAAACGCCTGGGCAAACAATGGCAGGCTCTCGAGGTGGCGTTGCACGATCCCGACCACGACCGCCATCGCCTGCGTTTGTTGATCAAGCGCGTGCGCTACGCGGCCGAGGCCTACCCGCAATTGGGCCAGGTACCGGCCAAGGCCATGTCCCGTCTCAAGTCCGCCCAAGGCGCCCTGGGAGATTGGCACGACTGCTGGCAATGGTTGGCGCAAGCCAGGCTCCAGGCAGACTTGCAACCTTGCGTTGCAGTCTGGCATCGGACCATGGCCGAAGCTGAAGGCAAAGCCGATCGGGTACTCGACAAGCTGGCGGCGGATTGTTTCTGAGCCTGCGGCTTATCTGTCTGGGTATTTGGCCGGAATAAGTGCTGTACCGGGCTGGCGCGCTGGTTAAGATCGCTCATCGGTTTTCTTGATGTGAGGTCGCCATGCGCTTTAGTGATTTGCTCGACGCTGCCCGTAACAACCCGTTGGACGTGTCTATTCCGGCCGAGTGGGCCCAGGGTCGCGCCACGTTTGGCGGGCTGGTTGCCGCCTTGCAATACGAAGCGTTGCGCGCCCAGGTGCCGGCTGATCGCCCATTGCGTTCGTTGGCCGTGACGTTTGTCGGGCCCGTGGCGCCCGACGTATCCGCCCGTTATCAAGTCGAAGTACTGCGCGAAGGCAAGGCCGTCAGCCAGTTGTTGGGGCGGGTGGTGCAGGACGGTGAAGTGATGACCCTGGCCCAGGCCAGCTTCGGCGCATCGCGGCCTTCAGAGATCGACGTGCCGGCATTGCCCGCGCCGACTTTCAAACATTGGGACGAGTGCCAGGAACTGCCCTATATCAAAGGCGTGACGCCTGAGTTCATGCGCCACTTGGCGATGCGCTGGAGCGTCGGTGGCTTGCCGTTCACCGGCAATAAATCCCGGGAAATGGGCGGCTGGGTGCGCTTGCGGGGGGATGTGAAAGAAGAGCCTTTGACCGAAGCCCATATCCTCGCGCTGGTGGATGCCTGGCCGCCGGCGCTTTTACCGCACCTGAAGAAGCCGGCACCCGGCAGCACGCTGACCTGGACCATCGAATTCATCCAGCCCCTGGCACAGTTGACGACCCTGGACTGGTGCCAGTACCACGTCCATATCGAGCATGCCCGTGACGGTTACGGTCATGCTGCCGCGATGTTGTGGGGGCCTGACGGCCAGTTGATCGCTATCAGCCGCCAGACGGTGGTGGTCTTCGCCTGACCCGGCCTCAGTGGCGGTGGCGCTGACGCCAGGCGTGCCACCAGCCACCGCTGAGGACAAAACGCGGAAAGGTCACGAACTGCTCGACCACCAGGCGCTGCACTGCATCTTTACGATCACTGAACGGCTCGCTGGCCTGGGCTTCCAGGCTATGACCGTGGCGTTGCAGCGCCAGGCCGGCGAGTACGCCGACCACACCGATGGCGAAACTGGCCAGGCTCAGGCTGAACACGCCGGACACAATCAGCAGAAACCCGACGATGAACAGCGGCACGGCAATCAGGTGCAGCACCAGGTTGGTCGGGTGCTGATGGTTCTGCGGGTAGGCGCGCCATTGCCAGGCAGGGAGATTGGGGTGACGTTTGCCCATGATGATAAATCCTCTGTCCATTGAAACTCGATGGACAGAGTTTAGGTCGGGCGGGCAGGGGCGGCGAATTGGGGTTGGCTATGGGGGTTATAGCGTTTTGATCGATCCGCCAGCGGCAGGCGCTGGCTGATCGGTCAAACGTCACAGTTTGAGTTGGCCGATGGCCTTGCTCAACTCGCCGGCCAGGGTTGCCAGTTCATTGCTGGTGGTCGCCGAATCCACGGTCTGTTGCACGGTGTTTTCCGTGACATCGCGAATACTCACCACCGCGCGGTTCATCTCCTCGGCCACATGGCTCTGCTGCTCGGCAGCCACCGCAATCTGCGTGTTGCTCTCGCGCATCTGCGCCACGGCGCTGGTGATTTCGGCCAGTGAAGCGCCGGCTTCCTGGGCCTGTTGCACACAGTCGTCAGCCTTGAACGAGCTTTCCTGCATAAAGTCCACCGCATCCCGGGTGCCGGCCTGCAGGGCCGAGACCATGCGGGTGATTTCATCGGTGGAGCTTTGCACGCGCTTGGCCAGGTTGCGCACTTCGTCGGCCACCACCGCAAAGCCGCGCCCCATTTCCCCGGCGCGGGCCGCTTCGATGGCGGCGTTGAGGGCCAGCAGGTTGGTCTGTTCGGCAATGCTGTGGATCACGCCGACCACGCCATTGATTTTCTGGCTGTCCTCGGCCAGCTTCTGGATCATTTCTGCGGTTTGCTGCACACCGGTGGACAACCCGGCAATCGAGCGCTGAACCCGGGTTACCACTTCCTGACCGCTGCCGGCCAAGGTGTCGGCGGTCTGGGACAAATCGCGAGTGGCACCGGCATGCTGGGCGATGTGATACACGGTGGCGGTCATTTCATTGATCGCGGTCGCCGCCTGATCGGTCTCGCTTTGCTGGCCGAGCATGCCGTGCTGCACCTCATTCATGCTGCTGGCCAGGCGTGCCGCGCCGTCATCCAACAGTTTGGCGGTGCGCGCTACCGTACTGACCACCCGCTGGTAGCCGGCCTGCATGGCGTTGAAGGCACTGGCCATCTGCCCGACCTCGTCCTTGCACGCCAGGGGCACGCGGGCCGAGAGGTCGCCGGTTTTCTCAACGTGCAGCATCACGTCTTTCAAGGTGTTGAGTTGGGCGAGCAAAAAGCGGATCAACAGTTGCGAGGCACAGAGCATGGCGAGCATCAGGATCAGCACCGCCACCGCGTAGTTGGTAAAGCGCTCGGTAAACACCTGGCTCAGGCTCGGCGCATAGGCCAGCACGGCGACTTGTTGGCCACCGGCGCGGGAGATGACTTCGGCGCCCTGCAACGGGTTTTCGCCGAACAGCGGCATATGATTGAACTCGACCCAACCGTTGGCTTCGCTCAGGGCTGACAGGTCCTGGTCCGCCAACTCGGGCGCCTGGCCCCGGGCAAACGCCAGCCAGTGCTCGCCCTGGGGCAGCGGCTGCCCGGCCGGCCAGGCGCTGAGCAAGCGGCCCTGGGCTTGTGCCGAGGCTTGGGCGGCATGGCTGCGGGCCTGTTGTTCAAGCTGCACGGCATACAGCACCAGCAGCAGGGTGGTGATGAAAGCGACCGCATTCACGGCCCAGAATTTGTACTTCAGCGAGATATTGCTAAGCCAGGCACCCATGGAAGGTTTTCTCTGATAGCGGAAACAGTATTGGCAAGGTGCCAGTATTGTGCCGCTATCCGGAAAAGGGGTGTTGATATGGGTCAATGCACCGCGTCAATCCGGCACAGGCAGGCCGAAAAACGCACGGGCGCAGGCGGTGCTGTGCTGGGCCAGGTCTTCCAGGCTTTCTTCTCGGTGCAGGGCCACTTCGCGCAAGACTTCCGGCAGATAGGCCGGCTCATTGCGCCCGTTCTTCGGTTTGGGGCGCAGGGTGCGTGGCAGCAGGTAGGGCGCATCGCTTTCCAGCATCAAGCGGCCCCGGGGGATTTCCCTGACCAGTGGGTGCAGGTGCGTGCCACGCCGTTCGTCACAGATCCAGCCGGTGATGCCGATATGCAGGTCCAGATCGAGATAACTGAACAGCGCGCGCTGTTCGCCGGTGAAGCAGTGCACCACGGCGGCGGGCAGTTGATCGCGGTAATCGCGCAGGATCTCCAGCAGGCGCTGGTTGGCGTCCCGTTCGTGGAGAAACACTGGCAGTTGCAATTCGACGGCCAGTGCCAGGTGGGCTTCGAGGACCTTTTCCTGCTGGGGGCGGGGCGAGAAGTCCCGGTTGAAGTCCAGCCCGCATTCACCCACGGCACGTACCCGCTCCTGGCTGAGCAGGTCACGCAGTTGCCGGGCGCTGTCGGCGTTCCAATCGCTGGCGCTATGGGGGTGGATACCGGCGGTGGAGAACAGCCGTCGGGCGCTTTGGTCCCAACGCTGGCACAGCTCCAGGGCCTGTTCGCTGCCTTGCACACTGGTGCCGGTGACAACCAATTGGCCCACGCCGGCGGCATAGGCGCGGTCGAGCACAGCCTGGTGTTTGTCGTCGAAACTGGAGTTGGTCAGGTTGACGCCAATATCAATGAGTTGCATGGTGCTATCTCCGCCTGCGGCCGGAAAGTCTATCAGAGCTGTAGATTTATAAGAAAAACCAAGAACTACAACGAGTTATCGCTGTCTTTGAACGTCGCAAGTCACACCGTGGTTGGCCGAAGGCCTGCTGCTGTGCCACCCTTGCGCCCAAAGTCTGCGCCTCTGGCGCTCTGTTTCTGTCCCCCAATGCGGCGTTTTTCGCGGTGCATGGGGCCTTGTTCTTTCCGGAGAGCGGATGATCCGACCCTCGGCATTGCTTATGGTGTGCCTGACGCTGCTGCTGCCCACGGCGGCGGTTGCGCGCCTGGACGGGCCGCTGGAAGTGACCAAGTCGGGCAAAGTCCGTGACCTGGCAGAAATCCGCAGCAGCCGCACCTTGCGGGTGCTGGTCAACCAGAGCCGCAACAGTTCCGGTGAAGTCCAGGGCCAGTCGATTGGCGTTGAGTACCACCGCCTGCGCGCCTTCGAACACTACCTCAACGGCCGCGCCCGCGACGGCCAGGAAATCAACCTCAAGATCATTCCCAAAGCCAAGGATCAGTTGCTGGGGGCGTTGGCCCGTGGTGAGGGTGACCTGGTGGCGCCCGGCGAACTGCTGGATACGACGGGGGCGCACAAGATCAGCAGCAGTGATCCGATTGCCAGCGACGTGCCGCTGTGGCTGGTGGGCCTCAAGGGCGAGCGGCGGTTTACCCGGCTGGAGCAGTTGTCTGGGCGCACCCTGGCCCTGACCACGGGCAGCGCAGCGGGGGAGGCGGTCAACCAGATCAATCAGAAGCTGGCACTGCGCAAGCTGCCGCCGGTCAAGGTGGAATGGGTAGACCCCAGCCTGGCGGTGGAAGATGTGCTGGAGATGGTCCAGGCGGGGATCTTCCGCCTGACCATTGTCGAGCGGCCGATTGCCGAGCGCTGGTCAAAGATCCTGCCCAAGCTGCGTTTCGACAAGCAAGTGGCGATCAGCGAGCCGGGCGAAGAGTACTGGTTCGTGCGCCAGGATGCCTCGATGCTGCGGGCGAGCATCGACCGCTTCCTGAAAACCTACAAGACTCCGTCGGACCAGGACGTGGCCTTCCAGCGCATCTATCGTCGTCTCTATCAGGTGCGCTACCCCTTGGCGCGGGCTGATCGCCAGCGCCTGGAGAAACTGCGCCCGGTCCTGCAGAAACACGCCCGGGAACAAGGCATGGACTGGCTGAACCTGGCGGCCCTGGCCTTCAAGGAATCGTCCCTCAACCCCGCCGCGAAAAGCGGCAGCGGGCCGACGGGCTTGATGCAGATCACCCCTTCGGCGGCCCAAAGGGTGGGAGTCAACAATATCCAGACCCTGGACAGCAATGTGCAGGCGGGGGCGCGTTACCTGGCATTGATTCGCCGCAAGTTCTTCGCCAGCCCCAAGCTGAACGAGCGCGAGCGTATGGCGTTCGTCCTGGCGGCCTACAACATGGGGCCGGAGCGGGTGCAGGGCATGCGTGCCGAGGCGCGCCGCCGGGGTTTGAACCCTAATCAGTGGTTCTTCCAGGTCGAGCGCATCGCCATGGAGCAGGTCGGAATGGGCGGCGTCAGCTATGTTAATAGCGTGAACAAGTACTACTTGGCCTTTGATCGGGAACGGGACTCCCTGGAGCCGGTGACGTCCAAGATCGTCTCACGCAAATAATCTAATTATTAGATATTGATTAGCGCTTTTTTCGGCTTTTATCATTATCTAAACTGATTAATATAGCGGCCAACCAACCCCCTTCATCGAAAAGGATTAGCAATATGAGCCCAATGATCAAAAACCTCCTGTCCACCCGTGCCGGCTATGGCCTGACCGTCCTGCGGATTTTTGTCGGTATCATTTTTGCCGCCCACGGTTCGCAAAAACTCTTTGGCTGGTTTGGCGGCGGCGGCCTGGCGGGCACGGCGCAGTGGATGGAGAGCATCGGCCTGGCCCCGGGTACCCTGATGGCATTGTTGTCGGGCGGTACTGAGTTCTTCGCCGGCCTGGCGCTGATCATTGGCCTGCTGGCACGCCCGGCGGCGCTGGGGTTGACCATCGTCTCGCTGGTGGCGATTTTCTCGGTGCATATCAGCAACGGTTTGTTCCTGGCCAACAACGGCTATGAGTTCGCCCTGGCGCTGCTGGGCGGCACAGTGGCGGTGCTGTTTGAAGGTGCTGGCAAGCTGTCTGCCGACCGCGCCATCGCCAACTGATCGCGCAGCTCACCTGTTAAAGGCCCGCCTCGCGCGGGCCTTTTTCGTTGTACGGGATTCTTGACACTGCCCCACCGGCTTCTCTAGGATGCTGCATGCGCCGATTTAAACAGCTAATTGCGGGGCGCCACAGGGACTCGCTGCAGTCCCGACAGAAGCCTGCTCCAGGTTTCGAAATACCGCTAAAGCGCTGGTTCGGTGTTGCCTCTCACCTGCCCGCAGACTTTTGAGGCAGAGACACGACACGATGAATGCACTACGACCTCTTGTACGCCTGGCCCCGATCACTGCGGGCCTGACTCAACGCAATCCGAAAATTCTCCTTGGCGGCAAGCACCAGCCGACGTTGCTGCGTTACCTGGATGGCTGGCCCCGGCGGACTGGCCGACCTTCGGCGTTCCTGATCCAGTTTGTCGAAGATGGCGAGTCCCTGGCGCGCTTTGCCACAAACAGCTTTGACCTGGCGGTAATCCAGGCGCCGAACGCTGAGGATGCCAACGAGTTTATTCACCACCTGACCCGCGTGGCGCGCCAGGGTTTGATTACCCGGCGTTAATCGAGGCTGAGAGAACCACGTTCAGTAGAACGCTGCGGCAGGTGGATGTTGGCGACGGAGACGTGAGATAAAGATCCCCAGGCCCAGCAGGCTCACTATCAGTGGCACGGTGATCGTCGTGAGCACCACCACAGCGAGTTCCAACCGGCGGACGCTCTTGTAGGCTTCTTTTTCCAGGGTGTGAAGCTCCATACGTAATCGCAGGCGTTCTTTGTTTAGCGCTTGCAACAGCGTATTTGAAGAGATGGCCTGAGTCTCCAGCATGGAGGACGGCGTGTTCAGCAACCGCCATTCCTTTTCCGTCTGGGCCAGCCGTTGTTCCATCAGGGCAGCCTTTTTTCGGTAGGATTGCGCAGCCTCGTGGCGCAGCCTGTCCAGCAACCCGGGCTGTTGCCGGTCGCTTGCACGAGGGCTGATAGCACTCAGGGTGTCGGGCGCTGCCAGGTTATCCAATGTATTCAAGACAAACCGGGCATTGCCCGGGCGCTGCGCTTTCTGTCCGTTGGCATTGCGTGCGGCCAGCCAGACGCGGTCGCTGAGCATGTCAATATCGGCGATCACCACCACATGGATATTGGTCGCCTTTTGCAGTGTGGCCTTCTGGCCGTTGCTGGCGTCAGGGAATGCGGAGTAGGCGGGCCCTTCGATACGGGCTGCGATCACATTCGGCCGGCCACGACTGACGGCCTCGCCAATCATGGAGGCGAATTCGTCCGGTTGAGTGAAGCGTACCCCATCGAACGTACTGGACTGCCCGGAACTCTGGAGCAGCGGGGTGAATGTGGTGCGGCTTTTTTTCAGCGGCACGAGTGTGCCTGGATTCAACAGTGTCACGCTGTCAACGCCCCAGGTGCTGACGTCCTGTTGCGCCATCGCTTCTCGGGGCAGGGTGAGCGCCCCGGGATGACGCACGGGCGGCTGGCCGCTGGTCACGACCACCGGCGTTGCATAGAGGTTGTCCGCCAATACCTTATTCGCTGGCATCTGCACGCCCCAGGCGGCGAGCAGTGTTTGCAGGCCGGTGGTGTCGGCGGTTGAGTCCTGATCGTTCAAGGGGTCGACAAACATCATCAGCTTTCCCCCTGCCAGGACAAATTGGTCAATGGCAAAAAGTGTCTGTTCCGGCAGCCGAGAGGGCTGGACCACCATCAGGGTCTTGATGTGAGCGGGGATGCGCGAGGTGTCGCTGCCCAGGGTCATCAGATTGAACTGGCTGCGTATTTCCTTGAATAACTGCCACGGCGGCGTGGCTTCCTGGGTGCGTCCATTCAGGTTGCCGTCCATGGCTAATCCGTAGATCAGGCCGATGGTGGGTTGCTCCTCGCGGGCGACGTTGTGGATCAGGCGACTGATCTCATATTCCAGGAAGCTCGCCTGGGCGGGGTCGAATCGTTCGATTTTCTGCGGCTCATGGTTGGCACGGGTGCCGATGAGTCCAAACAGTCCTTGTTGGCTATCCAGGCCCAGTAACTCAGCCTTGTACTCGTCCTCTGAAAAGGGGGCTGGATCAATCAGGTGCAGCGTAACGTTGCCCTTTGACGCACTTTCATAGGCCTTGAGCAGCAGGGCAATGTACTCGCCATGGTTGTTCAGGGCGTCACTTTTGCGGGGATAGCTGCCATTGAAAAAATACAAATCCATGGGGGTTTCAAGTGCCGCGAGCAGGGCGTCGGTCGAAGGTGACAGGGTGTGGATTTTTTTCTCTGAAAGGTCCAGTCGATAGTTGGGCAGTTTCAGTACCCATACCAGATTGAAGGCGAGAAAAAGCAGGGCGATGACGCTCAACGTCACGCCGAAGTTTATAAGGTTCCTCATGGGGATTTCCTTTCTCAGCCTTTTCTGAAGTTTAAAGTTAGGGTGGTTGCGGTGAGGAAAGCGATGATCATGCTTATGAAGTACGACGTGTCATGCAGGGTCAGGAGGCCGCTGTCTATCGCGCTGAAACGTACCCGCGGGTTGAGTGAAATCAAGCTGTCGATCACCCAGATAGGGGCCTGATGGGTCAGCATGTCCAGCACTGACGATAAAGTGCTGGTGAGCAATAATAACGCGAGTGTGATGCCGAAAATAATCAGGCGATTATAGGCCACTACACAGACAAGGCAGGAGAATGAGAGATAAGCGCCTGCCAGTAACCAACTTCCTATGAATTGGCCGAGGATGGTTGAGTTGTCCGCCATGGCCAGATAGTTAATGATGATGACCAGTGGGAAGTCCAAGGCTAGTGTGAGTGCGCAAACGGTCCAAGCGGCCAGGAACTTGCCCAATGTCAGTTCGAGGGCCGAGACCGGCAAGGTATTTGTAAAGGAGCGTGCATTTTCGTTGTGCTCATCCGACCAGAGCAGTGTGGAAATAAATGGAATGAAAAAAAGATAAAGCCAGGGGTGAAACTGGAAGAAGGCGTGAAGGTCTGTCGGATTTCCGTTTAAGAAGTTTCCTATATAAAAACCGAGTGTGGTGTTAGTAATCAGAAACATAGCGACGCCAAAATAGGTGGCCGGGCTCGACAAGTAGTTGTTGAATTGCCGTTTGAATATCACGGGTAGACGTTTCAATTGGGTGCCTCCTGGCTCAAGTGGTGGATGACGTCGCTCAGGCGTCCCGGCTCAAGGCTCAAGGTATTGATCTTCCAGCGACGGTTGGCGACCAGGGCATTGATGTGGGGATAGATGACCTGCCCTGGCATCGCGAGTACCGTCACGCTGCCGTAGGCGTGCCGGTCTTCTTCGATGCCAGCCACCCCCGGAAGCACGGCCAGCGCCAATAGGTCCAGGGGGGTATCGGCGGCCAGGGTGATTGCCTGGTAATGGCGCGAGCTACGCTGCAGCTCGGTGACAGGGGCGTCGGCGAGCAATCGGCCCTCGGCCAGCACCAGCGCCCGTTGGCAGATGCAGGAGAATTCTTCGGGGTTGCGCGAGGCGACAATGACCGTCATGTCTTCGGTCAACGACTGGATGAGGGTGCCGACCTTCTGTTTTTGCAGGGTGTCCAGGCCCTCTGTGGGTTCATCGAGCAGCAGCAGCTTGGGGTCATGCAGGATGGCCTGGGCCAGCGCGACTTTGCGCCGGTGCCCTGGGGGGAGGGCTGCGACAGGTGAGTCAAGTACTCGCCAAAGTTCCAGGCGGGTGATGGCGCGATCAACCATCTTGCGCTTTTCCAGGCCACGGAGTCCGCGAACTTCGGCCATGAAACCCAGAAAGCTTTTTACCTTCATATTGCTGTGGCTGAGGGCGAATTCAGGCTGGTAGCCTATTATTTTTTTTGCCTGTATCGGATGGGTCGCGATATCTATGTCATGTATTTTTATATTGCCGGAAGTTGCGGGGATTGCGCCTGAGAGCAATTTGAGTAGTGTGCTTTTGCCAGCGCCATCGTGTCCGAACAACCCCAGGCATTCCCTAGGGCGGACACTGAATGTCATATTGTCGATGGCAATCGCTCGTCCCGTTTTTTTTGTTAGATTGGTTATTTCGATCATTAGGCTTTTCTGCTTGGTTGTTTGCCGGGGCATGCTGAATATGCAGGGGGCTCAATAAGCCTGTGTGTTCAGGTTGAGAATTGCCGAGGGTGGAAAATGAAAAGTATTGATCAAGTGTTTCAGGTGCGGCTTTGTTAAAAAATGGTACGTTCAATAGGGGCGCTTGGAAACGCTAAAGCACTTGAATAAGGTAAGTCCTACATGTGCCTCAATCACTCGCTGAAACAATTGCGTTGTTTTTGCAGGATTGTTGATTTTGATTTGAAAAATGGCGTGTATATGAAGTACTACGGTAATGGAGTCCGACACTCATGATGCTTCTACGTACTCTTGTTCTTGAACACTCTGGTCATGATTCCCCCGTTAACGGTGCATTGCTCTGTTGTTTTGCGATACCGCAAATTGCTTCCAACTTTCTTGTCTACAGTCTGGACGAGGAGGTCGAACCCGGAAGCTCTCGGGTCTACATCGCCGCGTTGCGCAAAAAGTCCGAGCGGTATTTTCTTGGAAGCATCGAGTCCAAGGAGAGCCTGCAACTGGCAATGAGCGTCCTCAAGCAAATCATCACCCTTGCCACGGCATCTGGGGGCAATGCCGCCGGGCCCCAGGTGCCTTATCATTTCATTGACCTGAAGGGCAGCAAGCTACCGACGGCCCGACCGGAGGATCACCACTCGCTGATGATCAAGAAGGCATTGGTGATGAAGGTGATCACCCTGGGCACTTCAGTCATTGGTCTGCCCGCGATAGAGAGCACCGAGTTGATTGTGCCGTCTATTCGCTTCTCGTCAAAAATGGTATCGCCACCGGGTACGGCAAATCGTGAGGATATGACGCAGGAGCCCCATGAGGAGCCAGTGGTCGTCTTGCCTGAGCCATTGCCTCCACCGCCGAAGGAACCGGAGGCACAGGAGGTATCTGCACCGCAGGCTCCGGAGCCGCAGCCGGTTGCACCGCCCGCGGTCGTCCCGCCAGTCGTGGCGGCGGATCAGTCGTCCCTGCATGAAGTAGACACCACGCTGACCAATCTTGCCCGTGTGGCGCATGAGTTGACGCAACAGAAACGCGCAGTGCTCCAGCAGCAGGAGGCGCTTGAACTGCAAAGGGACCAGCTACTACGGGAAAAGGCCACATTGGAGCAGGCCAATCAACAGTTGGCCGCGCAGGAGCTTGCTTTGCAGCAGCGAGCCGAAGCGTTGAATAGCCGGGAGGAGCACCTGGCCCGGGATGCGCAGTTGCAGCAGGCAGAACAACGCCGCCTGGAGGGCTGGGCTCAACAGATGGAAGATGAGTCGTTCAGGCTACAGGCGCAGGACCGGGCATCCCAGCAACAGGCTGAGCAACTGGCGACCGGGCTGGGGCAGTTGTCGGGCTTCAGGGGCGACTTGAAGGCACTGCTTTATCGCCTGGATGGCACCCTGTTTCCTGTGGAAAATGTTGAGCAGCAATCCAGTAAATTGCTTGGTGCCGATTGACCGGGGAATCAGGCCTGGCTACTTTCTGGCGTTCATTTATCATCAGACCCGGCCGATTGCCGTCAGGCAGCCAATGCATCCTTGGCTGATGCAGAGGGGGTTTGAACCAATGGATATTTCCTGGGGATGTGACGCTTTTGAGTACCAAGCTGATTACCAAAGAAGGTCATGAGGCACTGAAAAAAGAGCTCGATTACCTGTGGCGAGAGAAACGTCCTGATACAACGCGCAAGGTGACGTGGGCTGCTTCGCTGGGAGACCGCAGCGAGAACGCCGACTACCAGTACAACAAGAAGCTGCTGCGTGAAATCGATCGCCGGGTGCGTTACCTGCGCAAACGCCTGGAAGATATGCGGGTGGTGGAGTACATGCCCGAGCAGGAGGGCAAGGTGTTTTTCGGCGCCTGGGTGGATATCGAGAACGAGCAGGGCGAGACCAAGCGTTTTCGCATCGTGGGTTATGACGAGATTTATGAGCGCATGGACTACATCTCCATCGACTCCCCCATGGCCAGGGCCTTGCTGCGCAAAGAAGTGGATGATGAGGCCATTGTGCAGACGCCAAATGGCGAAATGTGCTGGTGGATCACAGGTATCGAATACATCAAGTAACTGTGAGTGGCCCGCTCCCCAAGGAGGAAGCGGGCCATTTTTGTTTCAGCCTTCGCGCAGTACCGCCAGTGGGCTGGCGTTCAACGCGCGGCGTGTACCGAACACTCCGGCACCACCGATCAGCACTGCACCGATCACTGGCAGCACCAGCAACCATGGGTGAGGGTGCCAGACCAGGTCGAATGCGTAGCGATACAGCACCAGGGTCACCAGCTCGGTACCCAGTGCCGCCAGCAACCCGCTGACCGCGCCCAGCAGCCCGAACTCGATACGCCGGGCCTTGACCAGCAACTTGCGCTCCGCGCCCAGGGCGCGCAACAAGGCGCCCTGGCGGATGCGTTCGTCCAGGGTGGCCTGCAGGCCGGAGAACAGCACCGCCATGCCAGCCGCGAGGACAAACAGCAGCACGTATTCCACGGCCAGCGTGACCTGGGCCAGGATGCTGCGCAGTTGGGCCAGCAGCGCCTCGACCTGCAGGATGGTCACGGCCGGGAAGGCCCGGGACAGGTCGACGATCTGCTGGTCATGGCCGGCGGCCAGATAGAAGCTGGTCAGGTACGTGGCCGGCAGGTCCTTCAGGGTGCCAGGCTGGAAGATCATGAAGAAGTTGGGTTGGAAATTGTCCCAGTTGATCTCCCGCAGGCTGGTGACCCGGGCTTCACGGTTTTCCCCGCCAACGGTAAAGATCAGGTGGTCGTTGAGCTTGAGCTTGAGGCTTTCGGCGACCTTGGTTTCGACCGAGACCCCCGGTATTTCATCGCTCGGCTGATCCGCCCACCAGGTGCCCGATGTCAGGGTATTGCCAGGGGGCAGGTTGGCCGCCCAGGTCAGGCTCAGGTCTCGCTGTATCGCCCGATCGCCACTGGAGTCCTTGCTGACAATTTCCTGCACCGGTTCGCCGTTGATGCTGATCAGGCGTCCCGGCACCACCGGATACAAGGGCGCGGCCTGTGCCTGCAGTTCAAGCAGGCGGGCACCGAAGGCGTCCTTGTCGGCCGGCAGGATGTTAAGCGCGAAATAGTTGGGGGCATCCTTGGGCAGTTGGTTCTGCCAGGTGTCCAGCAACTCGCCACGCAGCAGGGCGATCAAACCCATCGACAGCAGGATCAGGCCGAACGCCAGGGACTGGCCCGCCGCCGCCAGCGGGTGGCGCAACAGTTGGCCCAACCCCAGGCGCCAGGGCAGGGCAGCACGCGCCAGTAGGCGGCGCAGGCTTTGCAAGAGCAACAGCAGCAGGCCACCGAGGAGCAGCGCGGCGATCACCCCGCCGCCCAGCAGGGCGAAGGTCAGCACCAGGTCCAGGCTCAGGCGCCACATGATCAGGCCCAGGGCAAACAGCGCCGCGCCATACACCATCCAGGTGCTGGAGGGGATTGGCAGTAAGTCGCGTCGCAGCACCCGCAACGGCGGCACTCGGCCCAGGGCCGCCAGAGGGGGCAGGGCAAAGCCGGCCAGGGCCACCAGGCCGGTACCGATGCCGGCGACGGCCGGTAGCAATCCGCCGGGTGGCACGTCTGCCGGCAACAGGTCGTTCAACAGGTAAAACAGGCCCAGTTGGGCGAACCAGCCCAGAGCTGCACCGGCGAGGCTGGCCAGCAAGCCCAGGACGGTCAGTTGCAGGCTGAACAGCAGCATGGTTTCCCGTCGCGACAGACCCAGGCAGCGCAGCAGCGCACTGGCGTCGAAGCGGCGGCTGGCAAAGCGGTTGGCCGACAGGGCTACGGCGACGCCGGAGAGCAACACGGCGACCAGACTGGCCATGTTCAGGTAGCGCTCGGCCTTGCCCAGGGCACCACCGATCTGCTGGTTGCCGTCCCGCGCATCCTGCAGGCGCTGGTTGGCGGCCAGTCCCGGGGTGATCTGGTCGCGGTAGGTTTGCAGCGCGACACTGGCTGGCGGCGCACGCCACAACTCGCGGTAGCTGACCCGGCTTCCCGGCTGCACCACGCCGGTGGCCTCAAGGTCGGCCAGGTTGATCATCACCCGCGGGGTGAGGCTGTAGAGATTGCCGGCCCGATCCGGCTCATAGGTGAGTACGCGGGCCAGGCGCAGGGTCTTCAGGCCGACGTCGATACTGTCGCCGACTTTCAGATCCAGTGCGGTCAGCAGGCGGGCCTCGACCCAGGCTTCGCCGGATTTCGGCCCGCCGCCCGGGGTGTCTTCGGCGAACGGTTCGGCCGCGCTTTTCAACTGGCCGCGCAGCGGGTACTGCTCGTTGACCGCCTTGATGCTCGATAACTGAATACCGTTGTCGGTGGCGATGACGCTGGAAAACTCCACCACCCTGGCATGTGCCAAGCCCAGTTGCGTGCCACTGGTTATCTGCTCGGGCCGGGCCGGGGAACTGCCCTCCAGCACCAGGTCGGCGCCAAGGAACTCGGTGGCGCGCAACAGCATCGCGCCGTTGAGTCGTGCGCCGAAGTAGCCGATGGCCGTGCTGGCGGCTACGGCCACCAGCAGGGCGAAGAATAGGACGCGCAACTCACCGGCGCGGGCATCGCGCAGCAATTGGCGCAGGGCAAGGCTGAACAGGCGCAACAGCGGCAAACGTGCCATCAAGGCTCCAGGGGCTCGACCATCTGGCCGGCTTCAAGGCGGATCAGGCGTCGGCAGCGATGGGCCAGCCGCTCGTCGTGGGTCACCAGTACCAGGGTGGTGCCGTTCTCTTTGTTGAGCTCGAACAGCAGGTCGCTGATGCGCTCGCCGGTGTGGCTGTCGAGGTTGCCGGTGGGTTCATCGGCAAACAGTACGTCCGGCTCGGCGGCGAACGCACGGGCAATGGCCACTCGTTGTTGCTCGCCACCGGAGAGCTGGCGGGGCGAGTGAGTCAGGCGCTGGCCCAGGCCGACCCGTTCGAGCAAGTGCCGGGCGCGTTCGCGGGCGTCTTTGCGACCGTCCAGCTCCAGGGGCAGCATGACGTTTTCCAGGGCATTGAGGCTGTCGAGCAATTGGAATGACTGGAACACAAAGCCGACGTGTTCGGCGCGGATGCGCGCCCGTTGATCTTCGTCCAGGACACTCAGGGCCTGGCCGGCGAGGGTGACTTCACCGCTGCTGGGCAGGTCGAGCCCGGCCAGCAGGCCAAGGAGCGTGGATTTTCCCGAGCCGGAGCTGCCGACGATAGCCAGGCTATCGCCCTTGTTCAGTTCCAGGCTCAGTTCGTGCAGGATGGTCAGTTCACCTTCCGCGCTGGGAACCACTTTGCTAAGGTTCTGCGCGGTGAGAATGCATGCGCCCATGGAGAATCCGATGCGAATATGGTTTTTGAGTGCTGGCCTGGCCCTGATGTGCATGGCCCAGAACGCAGCGGCGGGTACTGTCCTGATCGTTGGCGATAGTATCAGTGCCGGTTTCGGCCTGGATACCAGCAAAGGGTGGGTGGCACTGCTGGAGCAACGGCTCAAGCAGGAGGGTTTCGACGATAAAGTGGTCAACGCCTCCATCAGCGGCGACACCAGTGCCGGAGGCTTGGCGCGGCTGCCGGCGGCGCTTGCAGAGCATAAGCCGGACGTGGTGGTGATCGAGTTGGGCGGCAACGACGGCTTGCGTGGACAGCCCCCGGCACAATTGCAACAAAATCTTGCGTCGATGATCGACCAGTCCAAGGCCGGTGGCGCCAAGGTGTTGCTGCTGGGGATGCAGTTGCCACCCAATTATGGCCCGCGCTACACCACGGCATTTGCCGAAGTCTATGGCGTGCTGGCCAAGGAAAAAAACGTTCCCCTGGTACCGTTTTTTCTTGAAGGGGTGGGGGGGCATCCGGAGATGATGCAGGCGGATCAACTGCACCCGGCAGTCGGCGCCCAGGCGAAGTTGCTGGAAAATGTCTGGCCGACGCTAAAACCGCTGTTATGACGCTTTTCTAGCAGCGGTCTTTCGGCTAAGGTGGCGCCCCCGATTTGGAGCCCCCGATGTCGTCGCGTCCTGCCTGGTCCCTATTTGCCTACCAACTGATCGAGCCTGACGAGCAGCTGGATCTGTTCGCCTGCCAGGAAGTGAAGGTGCACCTGGTCACGCGCCAGCTGGAGCTGGGCGGCACGATCGACCGTACGCTCTGCGGCACATTGCTGCCGGCCCAGCCACGCTGGTCATCGGTGGATCGCTCGATCTTCCAGGACCAGCGCCTGTGCCCCTTGTGCCGGGCGATTCTCGAATCGCAAAAGCGTGGCACACCGCCTATCTGGCCCGAACTGCGCTTCGAGCTTTAAGGGCAGCTACACGCTACAATCGCCATTTACCCCCGTCGATCTGCGAAGGATTTTCCGGATGTTGTCGCGTCTGCCTGTCGTCACCCGTTGCCTGTCTCTCGCTGCCTTATGTGCAGCTGGTCCTGTTGCGGCTCTGCAACTGCCCCTGCCACCGCCGGGTGAAGACATTGTCGGCGAGGTCCAGGTGATCAAGGCCAAGTACGAAGACACCTTTGCCGACCTGGGCGTGACTTACGACCTGGGCTATTCGGAGATGGTCGCGGCCAACCCCGGCGTGGATGCCTGGCTACCGGGCACCGGCGCGGAGATTGTGCTGCCGACCCGTTTCATCCTGCCGCCGGGGCCTCGCGAAGGCATCGTGATCAACCTCGCCGAGTACCGTCTGTACTACTACCCCAAGGGCCAGGACGTGGTGTACACCTTCCCGCTGGGGATCGGTCGCGAGGGTTGGGGTTCGCCGATTGCCCACACCAGCATCATTGCCAAGACACCCAACCCGACCTGGACTCCTCCTGCGTCGATCAAGGCCGAACACGCAGCGGACGGTGACCCGCTGCCCAACGTGGTGCCGGCAGGTCCGGACAACCCCCTGGGGCCATTCAAGTTTACCCTGGGCACGCCGGGCTACCTGATTCATGGCTCCAACAAGAAGTTTGGTATCGGTACCCGTACCAGCCATGGTTGCTTCCGCATGTTCAACAACAACGTGCTGGAGATGGCCAAGATGGTTCCGGTGGGCACGCCGGTGCGTATCATTAATGAAGCCTACAAATTCGGCATCAGCGGCGGCAAGGTCTATCTGGAGGCGCATGCGCCGTTGAACGACGATGGCACGCCGTCGGTGGTCGACAAGCACACGGCAGTCATCAATGCGATGCTCAAGCGCGAAGACCTGGCCAATAACCTGCGGGTCGATTGGGATCAAGTGCGTGATGTGGTGGCGGCCGAAGATGGTTTGCCGGCGCAAATTGGCGAACCGGGCGCGGCGCCGATGGTCAGCAGCATGCCGGTCGATCTGCAGCAGTAACGCCTGTCTCCCATCGAAGCCCGCCACGGATTGCCCCTGGCGGGTTTTTTATTGCCTGGGATCCGTAGCCGAATCCCAGGCAATAAAAAGCCGATCCAAAATGGATCGGCTAGATAACAACCCCGAAGGATTATTACTTGCGGCTAGCTTTTTCAAGCATGCGCAGAGCGCGCTCGTTAGCTTCGTCAGCAGTCTGTTGTGCTTTTTGAGCAGCAGCCAGAGCTTCATCAGCTTTACGGTAGGCTTCGTCTGCACGAGCCTGGGAGCGAGCTGCTGCGTCTTCAGTTGCAGTCAGACGGGCTTCGGTTTCTTTGGAGACGCTGCTGCAACCGGTAGCCAGAACTGCGGCCAGAGCCAGAGCAGAGAATTTCAGAACGTTGTTCATCGTGTTCCCCTTCAAGGACTTTCTAATTAATGGCTAATTTCTCAGAGTGAGCTAATAGCCGGCGTACATACTACCCATTACTTGTAGTAAGTAAACTGACGTAGCGCAAGAAGCAAAAAAAATTCTTGTGCTGAATCTGTTTTGGCTAATCTTTAGAGGGTCTGTATAAAAAACATCCAGTTTTTGACGCTTGGTCAAAGACTGGGCCCGGGCTGAAAGCGCCGCCTGGCAAGTGTTAAACGTTGTAAGCCGATGTCAATTTATATATCTGCCCCATACTATTGTTCAGATTGTCCCGGGGTTGCCGGGCATCTTTCGCGCATGTAGAGGTGACTTTAAAAGCGCGGGTTCGTCTCACGCTTCAACTGCCGGCAATGTTCAGGCTATCGACCACAGGATGTTCGATCAGCCCTTTCTATGTTCGCGAGCCAAATGGATGACGAGTGTCCCTTGAGCAATGACAGGATTGGTGCCTACTATTCCTGCGTGCGGGGCGTGAGTGCTGTAGGGCTTTTCTCGTTGTCGAAACCGGCACGGGGTGGCGTAGATGTTCCTTCGCCGGAAAAACATCGGTAAGGTAGGGGTCAGAAACCAAGACCCGCGAGGAGTAGTGATGAGCGAGGCGTTGTCCATCCACCATGACCAGGCTGGTCATCAGTTCGAGACCAATGTGGACGGTCATCGTGCCTATCTGACCTACATGGACCTGGGGAAGCAGACCCTGGATATTTACCGCACGTTTGTGCCCAATGCCCTGCGTGGGCGCGGCATTGCCGCTGCGCTGACCGAAGAAGCGCTGCAATACGCCGAGAGCATGGGCTACACGGTGATTCCGTCCTGCTCCTACGTCGAGCGCTACATGGAGCGCCACCAGCGCCATGCCGCGAAGCTGTGAAAGCAAACAGGCAGGCATAAAAAAACGCCGGGCTTAGCCCGGCGTTTTTGTGTGCGTCAGGTACGTTTGCGCTTGGGCAATACGTCCTTGAGCTTGGCGTGCATGCTGCGCAGGGTGGTCTCGGTGGCGGACCAGTCGATGCAGGCGTCAGTGATCGACACACCGTATTGCAGGTCGGCCAGATCCTTTGGAATCGCCTGGCAACCCCAGTTCAGGTGGCTTTCGACCATCAGGCCGATAATCGACTGGTTGCCTTCCAGGATCTGGTTGGCCACGTTCTCCATCACCAGCGGTTGCAGGGCCGGATCCTTGTTGGAGTTGGCGTGACTGCAATCGACCATGATGTTCGGCTTGATCTTCGCCTTGGTCAGTGCCTGTTCGCACAGGGCCACGCTGACTGAATCATAGTTGGGCTTGCCATTGCCGCCACGCAGGACCACGTGACCATAGGCGTTGCCCTTGGTGGTGACGATGGACACGCCACCTTCCTGGTTGATCCCCAGGAAGCGGTGTGGGCTGGAAACCGACTGCAGGGCGTTGATCGCCACGGTCAGGCCGCCATCGGTGCCGTTCTTGAAACCCACGGCCGAGGACAGGCCAGAGGCCATTTCGCGGTGGGTTTGCGATTCGGTAGTGCGCGCGCCGATCGCCGACCAACTGATCAGGTCCTGCAGGTATTGCGGGGAAATCGGGTCCAGGGCTTCGGTGGCCGTTGGCAGGCCCATTTCAGCCAGGTCCAGCAGCAGCTTGCGGCCAATATGCAAACCATCCTGGATCTTGAACGAGTCGTCCAGGTACGGATCGTTGATCAGACCTTTCCAGCCCACGGTAGTGCGCGGCTTCTCGAAGTACACGCGCATCACCAGGTACAGGGTGTCGGATACTTCCGCAGCCAGCACTTTGAGGCGTTCGGCGTACTCGTGGGCGGCCTTGAGGTCGTGGATCGAGCAGGGCCCGATCACCACGAACAGGCGGTGGTCAGTGCCGTCGAGGATGTCACGAATGACTTCGCGGCCCTTGGTGACGGTCTGCAATGCAGCGTCGCTCAGAGGGATTTCGCGCTTGAGCTGATCGGGCGTGATCAGGGTCTCGTTGGATTCGACGTTTAGGTCGTTGATCGGTAAATCAGCCATCGTGTTACTCGTCAGGGTCACGGGTGCCGGCCGCCAGCGAACCCCGTGCGGCGGAGCACAGCATGATTTAAATGCAGCGGGGAGCCGAACCTTAGCGCGTACAAGCCGGCTCGACAATGGGCAATTGCGCGCGGTGTCGTGCGGCCTGATAGTGTGTTGCCTGGTTAAAGGGTGTGGTGCAGATCGAGTGAAAGCGTTTGAATTGACGGATTTGGATATCGACCAGCAGTTGCTGGCGTTGCCGGGTGCTTCGCTGCTGGTATTTACCAGTGTCGGCTGTTCCAGTTGCCGCTGGGCGCGCCAGCAGTTGCCCGGCTGGGAACTGCCGGTTGCGCGCATCTGCTGGATCGACGCCGGGCACAATGGCGGCGCGGTGCAGCGCTACGGGATCTTTCATTTGCCGGCGCTGTTTGTGGTGTGCGAGGGTCAGTTCCACGGCGCATTGCAGACGGGTCTGAATGCCGGCGACCTACGTGAGGCTATAGAAGAAGCGCTCAAACGAGAACCAGAGGAGTTGCCATGACGAGTGCAGTTGAGCCAGGGCCACGCATTGGGATTATCGGTACCGGTGCCATTGGTGGTTTTTACGGGTTGATGCTGGCGCGCGCCGGTTTCGATGTGCATTTCCTGCTGCGCAGTGAATTTGCGGCGGTCAGTGAGCGTGGCTTGCAGCTCAACAGTGCGGTGCATGGCGCCTTGCGCCTGCACCCGGTCCAGGCCTATGCCAGCGCGGCCGACATGCCGCCTTGCGACTGGCTGCTGGTGGGCACCAAGACCACCGGTAACGTTGAGCTGGCGCCCACCATTGCCGAGGTCGCGGCGCCCGATGCCAAGGTTGTATTGCTGCAAAACGGCCTCGCCGTCGAGGACGGCCTGCGCGAGCATCTGCCCGAGTCCCTGCATCTGCTTGGCGGGCTTTGTTATATCTGCGTGCACCGTTCCGGGCCGGGGATCGTCGAGCACCAGGCCATGGGCCGGGTCAGTCTTGGCTATCACAGCGGCACTGCCATCGCTGATGCTGCACGCCGCCAGGCGATTGTCGAAGAGGGCGCCGGGCTGTTCCGCCACGCCGGGATCGACGCCCAGGCCATGCCCGACCTGGATCAGGCACGCTGGCATAAGTTGGTGTGGAATGTGCCGTACAACGGCCTGTCGGTGCTGCTCGGTGCCAATACCTCGCAGTTGATGGCCGACGAATCCAGCCGGGAATTGATCCAGGGCCTGATGGCCGAAGTGGTGCAGGGCGCCCAGGCGTGCGGCCATGAGATCGCGCCCGGCTACCCCGAGCAGATGTTCAGCATGACCGAGCGTTTGACGGATTACTGGCCCAGCATGTATCACGATCATCTGCACCGGCGCCCCCTGGAACTGGCCGCGATCTACGCTCGCCCGCTGGCTGCTGCCAGGGCCGCGGGCTGTGAGTTGCCGCGGATGCAGGCGTTGTACCAGGCCTTGAGTTTTATTGATCGACGCAACGACTGAGGGACACACATGGCCAAAGGGATGAGCGACAAACTGGTGCTGGCGATTTCCTCGCGCGCCCTGTTCGACCTGGGTGAAAGCCATAAGGTTTATCTGGCCCAGGGCGTCGAGGCCTACCGCAAATATCAGATCGACCACGAGGAAGAAATCCTCGAGCCGGGGGATGCCTTCCCCTTGGTCAAGAAACTCCTGACCCTGAATGCCAGCCTCGGCCGTGCGCGGGTCGAGGTGGTGCTGGTGTCGCGCAACAGCGCCGACACCGGGTTGCGTGTGTTCAATTCGATCCAGCACTACGGCCTGGATATTTCCCGCGCCGCCTTTGTCGGTGGGCGTAACCCCCACCCTTATCTGGCGGCGTTTGGCAGCCACCTGTTCCTCTCGACCCACGCCGAAGATGTGCGCAGCGCGCTGGATGCCGGTTTTGCGGCGGCGACCATTTTGTCCGGCGGCGCCCGTCGGGCTTCCAGCGCTGAGTTGCGGATTGCCTTCGACGGTGACGCGGTGCTGTTTTCCGACGAGTCAGAGCGCGTCTACCAAAGCGGCGGCCTGGAAGCGTTCCAGGCCAGCGAGCGGCAAGCGGCCCGCGAGCCGTTGCGCGGTGGGCCATTCAAGGGCTTCCTGGCGGCCCTCAATCTGCTGCAGCGCGAGTTCCCCGATGAGTCTTGCCCGATCCGCACCGCGCTGGTGACGGCGCGTTCGGCACCGTCCCATGAGCGAGTGATCCGCACCTTGCGTGAGTGGGATATCCGCCTGGACGAGTCGCTGTTTCTTGGCGGCCTGGAAAAATCGGCGTTCCTTGAAGCGTTCGCCGCCGACGTGTTTTTTGACGATCAGGCCGGCCATTGCGAGAAAGCCAGGGAGGTGGTGGCCACCGGGCATGTGCCCCATGGCGTGAGCAATGAGCCGAAAGTCCAGGTCGAGAGCTAAGTTCATCGCAGTCGCGGAGGCGCTGCTAAGCTGAAACAATCCCCGCCATCCTGGCAGTCCAGGAGGTTCTATGATTCGGTCGATGTTGTATGCCTCAGACCTGGGTGTATATGCGCCTTACGTGATGCAACATGCGCTGGCGATGGCGCGCACATTCAAGGCGGAGCTGTATGTGATTCATGTGGTGGAGCCGATCGGGCTGTTCGCAGAATCGGTGCTGCAAACCTATCTTGATGAACAGGCCCTGAGCGAATGGCAGAGCCAGGGCCTCAATACAGTGATGGCAAACATCGAACAGCGGGTGCTGGACAGTTTTCGTGAAGAGTTGCAGGACGGTGAGCAGGACTTGCAGGTGATTCGTTCGGTGCGGGTGATCCAGGGGGATCCCGCCCAAGTGATTCTCGACCAGGCGCAGAAACTCTCGGTGGATTTGTTGATCGTAGGGAGTCATAGCCAGGGCGCAGGAGCTGCGACCCCGTTGGGGCGTACGGCGGCGCGGGTGTTGCAGTTGTCCCAGGTGCCGGTCTATCTGGTGCCTTTGCTGCAACGTCGACGCAGTGATGATGTGTGATGGGGTGTAAACGATAAAAAGTTCTAGATTTATCAATCCAACCTTTAATATAGTTATATACCGTCGCTGATATCCGTGGCGTCTATCTGCTTTGAGGGACACATATGAAGCTTCAACAACTGCGCTACATCTGGGAAGTGGCGCACCACGACCTCAACGTTTCCGCCACGGCTCAAAGCCTCTACACCTCGCAACCGGGTATTAGTAAGCAAATCCGCCTGCTTGAAGACGAATTGGGCGTCGAAGTGTTCGCCCGCAGCGGCAAGCACCTGACCCGCGTCACGCCTGCCGGTGAGCGCATCATTACCACTGCCGGCGAAATCCTGCGCAAGGTAGAAAGCATCAAGCAGATCGCCCAGGAATTCTCCAACGAGAAAAAAGGCACCCTGTCGATCGCCACCACCCACACCCAGGCCCGTTATGCGCTGCCGCCGGTGATCAGCTCGTTCATCAAGCAGTACCCGGACGTGGCCTTGCACATGCACCAGGGTTCGCCGATGCAGATCGCTGAGATGGCAGCTGACGGCACCGTCGACTTCGCCATCGCCACCGAAGCCCTGGAGCTGTTCGGCGACCTGGTGATGATGCCGTGCTATCGCTGGAACCGTTGCGTCGTGGTACCCCAGGGCCACCCACTGGCCAAACTGCCGAAGCTGACCCTGGAAGCGCTGGCGGAATACCCGATTGTCACCTACGTGTTCGGCTTCACCGGCCGCTCCAAGCTCGACGAAGCCTTCAGCCATCGCGGCCTCACGCCCAAAGTGGTGTTTACCGCAGCTGACGCCGACGTGATCAAGACCTACGTGCGCCTGGGCCTGGGCGTCGGTATCGTGGCCAAGATGGCCGTCGATACCAAGCTCGACAGCGACCTGGTGGTACTGGATGCCAGTGAGTTGTTCGAGTCCAGCGTGACCAAGATCGGCTTCCGTCGTGGCACGTTCCTGCGTGGCTTCATGTGCGATTTCATCGAGAAGTTCGCCCCGCACCTGACCCGTGAAATCATGGCCAAGGCGATCCAGTGCCACAACAAGCAGGAACTGGAAGAGCTGTTCGACGGCATTGAACTGCCGGTTCACTGATCGGCCTAGCGGGCCTCGGTCACCACGAATTGTTGCCGGGCGCCCGCCACCGTAATCTCCACCTCATCTCCCTCGAACTTGCCCAGCAGGCTTTTGCCCAGCGGCGAGCGAGGGGTGATGACGGTCACCAATTGCCCCACCACATAGACTTTCAGGCCTGCCGCGTCCGGCGCCAGGAACAGCCATTGCTGGCGGCCGTCGTCATCTTCCAGGCCGAGCAGGGCGCCCACCTCGATACCCCGTTGTTCATCGTAGGGACGCAGGTTGAGGTTCTGGCACAGCGCCAGTGACTGCTTGATCTCCTCGACGCGTTTGGCTTGCCCGGCAGCCAGGTAAGACGCTTCCAGGCCCAGGGTGTCGTACTTGTTTTCGGCGATGTTTTCTTCGTGGGTTGCGGTTTCGTAGGCAGTTTGCGCGGCGCGTTGTGCCACATCCAGATCGGCGACGAGTTTTTCCAGGATCAACTGGAGGACGGCGTGTTTATTCATGGGCGGTTTTCGGCTCAATCACAAAATTGCAGGACGTTGGCCCGGCTCTTGTCGCTGGGGGCGTTCTGGTCCTGCTGGAGCCAGAACTGGCATTTGGGGTTGGACAGGTTGCGTGGGTTGTCCTGGGCCTGATCCAGCACCTGCTGCTGTTCCTGCTTGTGCAGGTTTTGTTGGTATTGCTCAAACATCCGGTTCGGTGGCTCGGGCGTCACGGCAGGTGGTTTGCCCAGTTGCTGCACGGCCTGGGTGACGGTGGCCACGGGTTGTTCAAGCAGGTAGCGCGAGGCCAGCCAGCCGGTCAGGGCGATGGCGACAAAGCCCAGCCACAGGCCCAGGGCCACGGCAATACTGAGTTTGAACATCGACAACGGGCGATCGGACATGGCGGCCTCCTGGCGGGCGTTTGCGGCGAGCTGGGGATTGTCGCATAGCCAGCGTGCAGAATAATCGCGATCAACCCTTCTGCATGGCGGCAATTATGCGGACAATCGAGCCTTTGACTGATGGAGCCCGGAATGAAAGCCCGCTGGGATATTTTTTGCAGCGTCGTCGATAACTACGGCGACATCGGCGTGACCTGGCGCCTGGCCCGGCAATTGGTGGCGGAACAGGGCTGTGCGGTGCGGTTGTGGGTCGATGACCTGCGGGCGTTCGAGCGCATGTGCCCTGAGGTTGATGTGCAGGCGGCGCAGCAGTGGCAGGAGGGCGTGGACGTGCGCCACTGGCCGGCGCACTGGCCTACCACGCCGGCGGCGGACGTGGTGATCGCCGCCTTTGCCTGCCAGTTGCCCCCGGACTACATGGAAGCCATGGCCGCTCGCGAGCGCACCCCGCTGTGGATGAACCTGGATTACCTGAGCGCCGAAGAGTGGGTGGTCGGTTGCCATGGCTTGCCGTCGGTCAAGTTCAAGGGCGTGCAAAAGTACTTCTTCTTTCCGGGATTCCGTCCCGGCACCGGGGGCTTGCTGCGTGAGGCCGGGTTGATCGAGCAGCGTCAGGCGTTTCAGCGTGATTCCCAGGCTCAGCAACAATTCCTACAGGGTTTGGGCGTTGTTCCTGTGGCGGGCGCACGATTGATCTCGCTGTTTGCCTACGAAAATGCCGGCCTGGCCAGTTGGCTAGAGGTGTTGGCGGCCGACGGGCAGCCCACCCATCTGCTGGTGCCGGAAGGGCGCATCCTTGGTGATGTGCAGCGCTGGCTGGGCGTCGAGGCGCTGGGCGTGGGGCAGGTACACCTGCGTGGCGCGCTGACGGTGCAGGTGCTGCCGTTCGTGCGCCAGGAGCAGTACGACCGCCTGTTGTGGTGCTGCGACTTCAATGCGGTGCGCGGCGAGGATTCCTTCGTCCGTGCGCAATGGGCCGGGCGCCCGCTGTTGTGGCATATCTACCGTCAGGATGAAGACATTCACCTGGACAAGCTCGATGCATTCCTTGAGCGCTACACCGAGGGCCTGTCACCCGTAGCCAAAGGTGCACTGATTGCCCTTTGGCAAGCCTGGAACACGGACGCTGACATGGCCGCCAACTGGAAAATGCTCCTTGAGCATTGGCCTGAGGTGACCGCACATGCCGAAAAATGGTGTCTGGAACAGGCCTTGCAGGCCGATCTTGCGACGGCGCTGGTACACTTTTATGAAAATTGGATATGATACGCGACCTTGATTTTTGTAAATCCCATCCAAATTTCGGATATTCGTAATGAAAACTGGTAAAGAACTGAAACCCGGTACAGTGATCCGTCTCGAAAACGACCCTTGGCTGGTTCAGAAAGCTGAGTTCACCAAGTCTGGTCGTAACAGCGCAATCATGAAGACCAAGCTGAAGAACCTGCTGACCGGTTACAAGACCGAGATCGTCTACAGCGCCGATGACAAACTGGATGACGTGATCCTCGACCGCAAAGAAGCGACCCTGTCGTTCATCAGCGGCGACACCTACACGTTCATGGATACTACCGACTACACCATGTACGAGCTGAACGCTGAAGATATCGAAGCTGTTCTGCCGTTCATCGAAGAAGGCATGGAAGACGTCTGCGAAGCCATTTTCTTCGAAGAGCGCCTGGTTTCCGTAGAGCTGCCGACCACCATCGTGCGTAAGGTCGCCTACACCGAAGGTTCCGCTCGCGGCGACACTTCGGGCAAAGTGATGAAGCCTGCCAAGCTGTCTAACGGTACCGAACTGCAAGTTGCTGATTTCATCGAAATCGACGACCTGATCGAAATCGACACCCGTGAAGGTGGTTCGTACAAAGGTCGCGCCAAGAAGTAATTCTGGTGTTACCAATAAAAAACCCGACCAAGAGTCGGGTTTTTTTATGCCTGTTTACCTGTCACACCGTGACATGCAAGCGCACATCCACATTGCCACGGGTAGCGTTGGAGTACGGGCAGACTTGGTGTGCAGCGTCTACCAGGCTCTGTGCTTCATCTTGCGCCAGGCCGGGCAGGGATATGTGAAGGTCGATGTCCAGGCCAAAACCACCGGGAATCTGGCCGATGCCGACGTGGGCGGTGATCGAACCATCATCGGGGATTTTGCGTTTGCTCTGGCTGGCGACGAATTTCAGGGCGCCGATAAAGCAGGCCGAATAGCCAGCAGCGAACAGTTGTTCCGGGTTGGTGGCTTGGCCGCCCGCGCCGCCCAGCTCTTTAGGGGTAGAGAGCTTGACATCGAGGATGCTGTCGCTGGAAACGGCACGACCATCTCGGCCGCCGGTGGCGGTGGCTACTGCGGTATAGAGGGTTTGCATCAGGGATTCCTCGCTTGTTTTTGCGCTAAAGGTTTGCGCGCAAAGTAAGTGGCGAGATGAATGTATCGCGCAAATGTTTAGCGCGCAATATAAATTTTTGAAGTGATCGTGATCACCTGTGGGGGCGGTTAGACGCTGGCCTGCAGATTCCTGCGCAGCTCCAGCAAGTCGGCTTGCAGCTTCTGCAGTTGTTCCATCTGCAGGCCGCTGGCGCCAAGGATGCAGGGGGGAACATCCATGGCCTTGTCCCGCAGTGCTCGGCCAGCCTCGGTCAACTCCACCACGACCACACGCTCATCGGCGCGGCTGCGGGTGCGGCTTAACAGGCCTTCGGCTTCCAGGCGCTTGAGCAGTGGGGTCAGTGAGCCCGGATCGGTGAGCAGGCGATTGCTGATTTCACCCACGGTCAAACCATCTTGTTCCCACAACACCATCATGGCCAAGTACTGCGGGTAGGTCAGGCCAAGGGCCTGCAGCAGGGGTTTGTAGACCTTGGTCATCAACAACGAGGTGGAGTGCAGGGCGAAGCACAGTTGGTTGTCGAGGAGCAGGGCGTCGCAAGAGTGGGTCATGGCGGTGCCTTAAAGCGTATTTGATCTGGAATCTAGCGGCCAAATCTTTAACGCGCCAGACAATTCTGCAGCCGCAGTCAGCCCCAACCACTTTGCAACGCCAGATCCCACGGCGGGACGGGGCTGAAACGGCTCTTGAGGTACTCCAGCAGCAGACGGCTGCGAGCATTGGCTTGCTGTTCCAGGCGCAGGGCGTAGATGCCGGCGGTTTCTGCGGTCGGCAGGCCGTTTTCGCAGAATAACGGCACCAGTTCGCCGCGCACCAGGTACTCACTGGTCAGCCAGGTGGGCAGGTGAGCGATGCCCAGTCCGGCCAGAGCGCCCGATAGCAGGGCTTCGGCATTGTTGGCGCTCATGCGGATGCGCTGTGGGCGGTAGGTGTTCTTGCGACCATCCAGTTCAAAACGCCAGGCGAACATCGGCGCCAGACCTTCCCAGTCCAGGCCGTCGTGTTCGTTGAGTTGGCTGGGATGGGCCGGCGTGCCACGGTTTTTCAGGTAGGCCGGGCTGGCGCAGGCGATTCGCACGATGCTGGCCAAAGGCGTGGCGATCAGCCGTGTGTCGACGATATGTCCGGCCCGCAGCACCAGGTCGACCTTGCCCAGGTGCTCGCCCTGCATGTCGACAAAACTGTCGATCAGATGCAGGTGCACGTCCAGGCCCGGATAGACCGTCAGAAAGTCCGCGATTGCCGGCGCCAGGTGTCGCCGGCCAAACGCGGCGGGCGCATCCACGCGAATCAGGCCCTCGGGCGCATGGCTGAGTGATACCGCCTCGGCTCGCGCCAGTTGCAACTCCCGGACAATCCGCCGCGCCCGCTCGGCAAATGCCAGGCCGGCGGGGGTGGGCAGCACCGCATGGGTACTGCGCAGGAACAGCTGGCTGCCCAGGGCGCTTTCCAGGCTGTCGATCCGCCGGGCCACGGCCGAGGGCGTCAGCGGATGGCGCCGCGCCGCTGCGGAAAAGCTTCCGGCCTCCAGCACGTCGAGGAACAGGCCCAGTTGATCGGTCAAGGTCGTAGGGTTCATGGGGGGGATTCGCTTGTGCGGATTTGGCATAGCCATTGTGCGTTGCTGTGCGTTTCCATACCAGAGTGGACTGCGTAGCATGCAGGGCTTGAGACGGTGCAGGGGTACGGTTGTGGTGGATATGGCGATGTATGTGGTGCTGGGCATAGCCCTGGGTACCGTCGGCGGGCTGTTTGGCATTGGTGGCGGGCTGATCGCGATTCCGGTGCTGGGCGTCTTGTTTGGCCTGGATCAGCAAATCGCCCAAGGCACTGCGCTGGTGATGGTCGTGCCCAATGTGATGTTGGCGCTGTGGCGTTATCACCAGCGCAACCGCATTGAGCTGCGCCATGCCTTGCCGCTTGGCATCACGGGGTTTTGCTTTGCCTGGCTGGGTTCGATCTGGGCGGTAGGCATTGATGCGGGCGTGATGCGCATTGGTTTTATCGCATTTTTGGTGGCCCTGTCGGCGTACAACCTGGTGCGCATGGTCACCAGCAATGCGCCACCTTCGGCGCAGATGCGCTATTCCTGGCCGTGGCTGGGGGTATTGGGCGCGGCGTCGGGATCCATGGGGGGCCTGTTTGGTGTTGGCGGCGCGGTGGTTGCCACACCGGTGTTGACCAGCGTGTTCGGCACCACCCAGGTGGTTGCACAGGGCCTGTCCCTGGCACTGGCCTTGCCCAGCACCGGCGTCACCCTGGTGACTTATGCCTGGCACCAGGAAGTGGATTGGCTGATCGGCGTGCCCCTGGCGGTCGGCGGGCTGCTGAGTATCAGTTGGGGGGTGAAAATCGCCCACGCGTTGCCGGAGCGCCTGCTGCGCGGTTTGTTCTGCGGCTTCCTGGTGGTATGCGCGGTGATGTTGACCTTTAAAGTCTGAAGCCTTCGAGGATGTACTCGGCCAGGCACTCGGTGATGGGCGAGGTCATATTCGGGTTGCGCAGCAGGCGCAAGTTGACCGTGTGCAGTGGGCCGAAACCTTCGTCACTGCCGAGTATCCGCAGATCGTCGGTGACCAGGCTTTCCATCATCACCGTCACCGCCAGCCCCGCACCCACCACGGCCTGGATCGCCGCACCGTTGGAGCTGTGGTAGGCCAGGCGATACTCGCGCCCCACGGCCTCCAGCGAGGCGCGCGCCCATTGCGTGCAAAAGCTGTCCAGGCCGGCGATCGCCAGGGGCAGGGTCTCGTGTTCATCCACGCAGAAGCACGGTGACGCCACCCAGACCATGCGCTCGTTGCGCAGCTGTTCGCCGATTTCATTCCCCGGTTCACGGCTGACCACGGTCAACGCCAGGTCACGTCGCTGCATCAACACGGGCGTGCCTTCGCAGTGCATCTCAATCTGGATCAGCGGGTAGGCCTTGGAAAAGCGCTTGAGGATACCGGGCAGGTAGCGCATCACGTAGTCGTCCGGGGTGCCGATGCGCACCAGCCCGACCATATGCGGCTCGCGCAAGGTATTGAACACCTCGCTGTGCAGCTTCAGGATGCGCCGCGCATACCCCAGCAACACCTGGCCCTCGGGCGTAAGCCTGACCTGCCGGCCATCACGCTCGAACAACTTGCGCTGCAACACGTCCTCCTCCAGACGCTTCATTTGCATACTGACCGCCGATTGGGTGCGGTTGACCTTCTCGCCGGCGCGGGTGAAACCACCCTGGTCGGCGATGGCGACGAAGGTGCGCAGCACGTCGGTATCAATGCTCGGGTAGTTGTTCAATTGATCAATCTCTGAGATGTGTTGCATAAAAAACATTCGTTGGATTGATCATAGCCCCAGGCCCAGACTTTAGTCATCCCCACTGGAGGGCGAGATGATGAAGGGTCAAAGAGGTTATGTGTTGTTGGTGAAACGCCCGTTGGCCGGGGTGTTTCAAAGGGTTTGCCGTTGGTACGCCGTGCAGCGCGAGCGTCAGGTCCTGGCAGAAATGAGTGATGACTCACTCAAGGATATTGGCTTGACCCGGGCGGATGTCGAGCATGAACGCCACCGGTTTGTGTGGAATGACCCGTTGGGTAAATGACGGCCACCGCGCTACAGTCTGCGGGCGTAATCAGGAGATGCACATGCCCGCAGAACTGCGCTTTTCCCTCAAGCAAGCACGCCGCCTGGCACTGGCGGCCCAAGGCTTTTCCGGGCGCCAGCCGCCCGCACAGATCAAGGCAGCCCAGGTCAATCGTCTGATCGAGCGCCTGGGTGTGTTGCAGATCGACTCGGTCAATGCCGTGGTGCGCTCCCACTACCTGCCGCTGTTTTCCCGCCTGGGTCATTACTCGCCGTTGCTGCTGGAACAGGCGGCCTGGAGCCAGGGGCGCAAGCGTACGCTGTTCGAGTATTGGGGGCATGAGGCCTCGCTGCTGCCGATGGCGCTGTATCCGCTGATGCGCTGGCGCATGCAGCGGGCGTCCGAGGGGCAGGGGATCTATCAGCAGATGGCGCGTTTTGGGCGCGAGCAACAGGCGACCATCCGCCGCGTGCTGGCCATCGTCGAACAGCAGGGTGCGTTGGGGGCGGGCAGCCTGTCGACCCGTGAAGAGCGCGCCGGGCCGTGGTGGGACTGGAGTGATGAAAAGCAGGCCCTGGAATGGCTGTTTGCCGCAGGACTGGTGACGGTGGCCGGGCGCCGTGGTTTCGAGCGGCTGTACGACCTGCCGGAGCGGGTTATCCCGGCAGCGATTCTGCAACAGGCACCCTTGAGCGAGCACAGTGCCCAGCGTGGCCTGTTGCTGCATGCCGCGACGGCGCTGGGTATCGCCACGGAAAAGGACCTGCGCGATTATTTTCGCCTGACCCCGGCAGAGGGTCGTGGGCGCCTCGCCGACTTGGTCGAGGATGGGCAATTGCAGGTCTGCCAGGTCCAGGGTTGGAAACAGCCGGCGTATTGCCTGCCCGAGCCAACGGTCCCGCGCAAGGTGACAGCCAGTGCCTTGCTGTCGCCCTTTGATTCATTGATCTGGGAGCGTAGCCGTACCGAGCGCCTGTTCGACTTTCGCTATCGGCTGGAGATCTACACCCCGCAGGACAAGCGGGTGTACGGCTATTACGTGCTGCCGTTCCTGCACAACGAACGCATCGCCGCACGGGTGGACCTGCGCGCCGAGCGTGCCAATGCGCGGTTGGCAGTGCATGCCGTGCATGAGGAAGAGCCAGGGTTGGATGAGGCGGGGATGTTGGCACTGGCGTTGAGCCTGCGGCAGATGGCGGATTGGCTGGGGTTGGAGCAGGTGCAGATCAATTGTCAGCGGCACAGCGCAGCCCGGTTGCGGGTGGCAATGCTGGCAATGGAGGCTGGCAGATAGGACGCTATCGCGGGCGAGCCCGGCTCCCATATTGACCGTGGTGGGAGCCCGGCTTGCTCGCGATAGCGTTGGTTCAGGCCACACCTGCCTAGCGTTTGACCTGCTTCAACGTCTCGGCAATCAGGAACGCCAGCTCCAGCGACTGATCGGCATTCATCCGCGGGTCGCAATGGGTGTGGTACCGGTCCGACAAGCCATCCTCGGTAATCGGCCGCGCACCGCCGATGCACTCGGTGACATTCTGCCCGGTCATTTCAATATGAATCCCGCCGGCATAAGTGCCTTCGGCTTCATGGACCTGGAAGAATTCCTTCACTTCACTGAGGATCTGCGCGAAGTCCCGGGTCTTGTAGCCGCTGCTGGCCTTGATGGTGTTGCCATGCATCGGGTCGCTGCTCCACAACACCTGCTTGCCTTCGCGCTGCACGGCGCGGATCAGGTTGGGCAGGTGGTCGCCGACCTTGTTGGCGCCCATGCGTGCGATCAGGTTCAGGCGCCCAGGATCGTTGTCCGGGTTGAGAATGTCGATCAGGCGAAGCAGATCCTCGGGGTTCATGCTCGGGCCGACCTTGACCCCGATCGGGTTGTTCACCCCGCGCAGGAACTCGACGTGGGCACCATCGAGCTGGCGTGTACGGTCGCCGATCCACAGCATATGGGCCGAACAGTCGTAGTAGTCGTTGGTCAGGCTGTCACGACGCACAAAGGCTTGCTCGTAGTTGAGCAGCAGCGCTTCGTGGGCGGTGAAGAAACTGGTCTCGCGCAATTGTGGCGAGCTGTCCATGCCGCAGGCGCGCATGAAGGCCAGGGTTTCGTCGATGCGGTTTGCCAGTTGGCTGTACTTGTCGGCCAGCGCAGAGTTGGCGATAAAGTCCAGGTTCCACTTGTGCACCTGGTGCAGGTCGGCAAAACCGCCCTGGGCGAAGGCTCGCAGCAGGTTCAGGGTCGCGGTGGACTGGTGGTAGGACTGCAACAGGCGGTCCGGATCCGGGACGCGGCTTTTCTCGTCGAAGCCAATACCGTTGACGATATCGCCACGGTAGGCGGGCAGGGTGATGCCGTCGATGGTTTCATCGTTGGCCGAGCGCGGCTTGGCGAACTGGCCGGCCATGCGCCCGACCTTGACCACCGGGCAGCCGGCGGCGAAGGTCATGACAATGGCCATCTGCAGCAGCACTTTGAAGGTGTCGCGGATTTTTGCAGCGGAGAACTCGGCAAAGCTCTCGGCGCAGTCGCCACCTTGCAGCAGGAATGCGCGACCCTGGGTCACTTCGGCAAACTGGCGGCGCAACTCCCGGGCTTCACCGGCGAACACCAGCGGCGGGTAACTGGCCAGGCTCTGCTCGACCTGCAGCAAGTGCGCGGCGTCAGGGTAGTGGGGTTGTTGCTGGATCGGCAGGGCGCGCCAGCTGTCGGGGCTCCAGGGTTGGCTCATCGTGAACTCGAATGAATGTCGGGAACGTGCATGTTATCAGCAATTAGTGCGTGACCTGCTGGCGCCGCTTGGCCGACAATCGCGCCTTTCCCGCTTGCTACCAGGCGGCTTGAACCCGTGCCCGGGCCCATTAGGAGATGAAATGACTGAGGAGCGCGTCGAGCGCCTGTTGGCTGAGGTCCACGATGACTTCGGCATGATCCGTGTGCTGGAAGTGGCCGATTACCGCTTTCTCGAGTTTGGCGATGCCATCGAGCAGAGCTGTGTGTTCACCGCCGATTCAAGCTGGCTGGAGTATGACTACACCCGTGCCATGTTGATTGGCGCCTTGTGCCACGAGCATCCCGAAAGTGCGCTGTTCCTTGGCCTGGGGGCGGGGACGCTGACCCAGGCCTGCCTCAAGTTCCTGCCCCTGGAAGATGTCGAAGCCATTGAACTGCGCCCGGATGTACCGCGCCTGGCCATCGAATACCTGGGGCTGGATGATGATCCGCGGTTGTACATCCGCGTGGGCGATGCGCTGGAGTTGCTGGAGACGGCGGAGCCGGCGGACCTGATTTTCGTCGACTTGTATACCGATGTGGGGCCGGGGGTTGGCCACCTGGCCTGGACCTTCCTGGAGAACTGCCAGAAGAAGCTCAACCCTGGTGGTTGGCTGGTGATCAATCAATGGGCCACCGATGATGGCAAGCCCCTGGGCGCTGCGTTGTTGCGTGGGCTTTATCATCGGCATTACTGGGAGCTGCCGGTGAAGGAGGGCAATGTGATCCTGATCGTGCCGGCGGAGCTGGACCAGACGCTGGACCTGGCGGCGGTGTCTGCGCGGGCCGAGGCGCTGGCGCCGCGCCTGGGGTATTCGTTGCAGGCCTTGATCAAGGCGGTTCGTCCGGCGACTTAGTTGCCTGGACTGGCCGCATTGCGGCCCAGGTCTCTGCACATCTCTTTGGTGCTTCTCAGGTTTGTGTACATATCTGTTGCTGCGGGCATGCCGAGCCTAGGCGAGGCACCGAGTGGTGGCAAAAGCGCTTTGGTTATTTTCGCGCTTTTCGAAAGTGAGCCGCCGTCAGGGCGGAACCAATAGCCGCCGTTACCGCAGCAATGGCTATGTACACATACCGAGAAGAGAGTTGTGTAGAGACCTATGCTCATCGCGGGCAAGCCCACAGGTGTACGCAGTCAAATGGGACGGTGCGCCGATTCGACTTACTCACGATGAGGCCATCACTGCCTGCTCACAACCCCTTGAATACCCCCGGCCGCTTCTCCAGCATCGCCCGCACCCCTTCCTTGGCATCCTCGCTGTTAAGCAGTTTTTCGACCAGCACCGGCAACCCGGCCGCCGCAGCGCTCTCGCCTTCATCCCGCGCCTGGCGCGCCGATGTCAACGTCGCCTGCACGCCCAGCGGTGCCTGGCTGGCAATCCGGTTGGCCAGGGTCAGTGCTCGAGGCAGCAGGTCCTCGCTGGCCATGACCTCTTGCACCAGTCCCAGTCTTAAAGCTTCATGGGCATCGAACTCATCGCCCGTCAGCAGCCAGCGCATGGCGTTGCCCCAGCCGGCGATCTGGTGCAGGCGCAGGGTGGCACCACCAAAAGGAAAGATCCCGCGCTGCACTTCCATCTGCGCAAAGCGCGTATTGCTGGCACACAGGTTGATATCTGCCGCGAGCATCAATTCGATACCGATGGTCAGGCAATAGCCCTGTGCGGCAACGATCACCGGCTTGCTGACCCTGGGCCCGGCGAACACGCCCCACGGGTCGCAACCTCCCAGCGGCGGCTGCCAGCCTTGGGCCATGGTGTGGGCGACGTTGATCAGGTCCAGTCCGGCGGTGAAATGCTCGCCATGCCCGAACACCACGGCCACCCGCGCTTCTTCATTACGATCGAATTCGCCATAGGCCAGGCTCAGTTCGTTGAGCAGATCGAGGTCAAAGGCGTTGCGCTTGGCGACCCGATCGAGCCCCAGCAGCAGGACATGCCCTTGTAGTTCACGGCTGACGCGGCTGCTACTGGCTTGACTCATGGGGGCATCCTCGGGCGCGAAAGGCAGTTTCGGACCGAAGGGCCCACTGCAAAAGGTGAAGCGTTTAAGCGCAATGACCAACGGGGCCGGGCCTTTGAAAAATAGACGTTCCTGCGAAGATGCGCAAAGCCAGTGACACAGAGCAGTGGAATGGCCTTTTCCGATAAAAAAAGCTCCCTTTTTCAGGGATTTCCGGTATAGTGCGCGCCGGCCTTTAACCGGGCCGCGTTTAGGTAGCGCAATTCCCCGAAGTCAGCTTCGGCTGCACGTCCGCACAGCGGACTCTCCCTTGACGAATCTTTTTCATTCATTCGTTTTCGCAAATCCCCGCCGACAAAGCAGCCAGGGCGACTCTTGAGTCTCAACACGGCATGCGCAGCTTTGGAGCATGGGTCTTTGCGGATGCACTTAGAGGCAGACCCATGACCCAGGAAACCGGCGGCTTCGCCGCTTTTAATCTTAACCCGAACATTCTTGCTGCCGTCATTGCGACCGGCTACGAAGAACCTTCGGCTATTCAGCAGCAATCGATCCCGATCATCATGGCCGGCCAAGACATGATTGGCCAGGCGCAAACCGGTACCGGTAAAACCGCCGCGTTCGCCCTGCCAATCCTGCACTGCATCGATCCTGCCAAGCGCGAGCCGCAAGCCCTGATCCTGGCGCCAACCCGTGAGTTGGCGCTGCAAGTAGCAACCGCTTTCGAAACCTACGCCAAGCAAATGCCGGGCGTTACCGTTGTGGCCGTTTACGGCGGCGCGCCTATGGGCCCACAACTGAAAGCAATCCGTAATGGCGCACAGATTGTTGTCGCCACGCCGGGCCGTCTGTGCGACCACCTGCGTCGTGACGAAAAAGTCCTGTCGACCGTGAACCACCTGGTTCTCGACGAAGCTGACGAAATGTTGAAGCTGGGCTTTATGGATGACCTGGAAGTCATCTTCAAGGCGCTGCCACCGACCCGTCAGACCGTACTGTTCTCGGCTACCCTGCCACAGTCGATCCGTGCCATTGCCGAACGCCATCTGCGCGATCCGCAACACGTGAAGATCCAGACCAAGACCCAGACCGTTACCGCGATCGAACAGGCTCACCTGTTGGTTCACGCTGACCAGAAGACCTCGGCTGTATTGAGCCTGCTGGAAGTCGAAGATTTCGACGCCCTGATCATGTTCGTGCGCACCAAGCAAGCGACCCTGGACCTGGCCAGTGCCCTGGAAGCCAAAGGCTACAAAGCCGCTGCGCTGAACGGTGACATTGCCCAGAACCAACGTGAGCGCGTCATCGACTCTCTCAAGGATGGCCGTCTGGACATCGTTGTGGCGACCGACGTAGCTGCCCGTGGTCTCGACGTTCCACGTATCACCCACGTGTTCAACGTTGACATGCCGTACGACCCAGAGTCCTACGTTCACCGTATCGGCCGTACCGGCCGTGCCGGTCGCGAAGGTCGTGCACTGCTGCTGGTGACTCCGCGTGAGCGCCGCATGCTGCAAGTGATCGAGCGTGTAACCGGTCAGAAAGTTGCCGAAGTCCGCCTGCCGGATGCCCAGGCCGTTCTCGATGCCCGCATCAAGAAACTGACCAACAGCCTGTCGCCGCTGGTGGCTGACGCTGAATCGACCCACGGCGACCTGCTGGACCGCCTGACCGCCGATATCGGTTGCACCCCACGCGCCCTGGCTGCAGCCCTGCTGCGCAAGGCTACCAACGGTCAGGCACTGACCCTGGCGGCGATCGAGAAAGAACGTCCACTGGTGCCGAACAACGCCCCGCGCGGTGATCGTCCAGAGCGTACTGGCGACCGTCCGGACCGTGGTGATCGTGAGCGTCGTGCGCCGGTTCCATTGGCCGAAGGCCGTGCTCGTTGCCGTACCGCGCTGGGTGCGCGTGATGGCATCGCTGCCAAGAACCTGCTGGGCGCTATCCTCAACGAGGGTGGCCTGGCACGTGAAGCGATCGGTCGCATCCAGGTGCGTGACAGCTTCTCTCTGGTTGAGCTGCCGGAAGATGGCCTGGAGAAGTTGCTGGCCAAGCTGAAAGACACCCGCGTTGCCGGCAAGCAGCTCAAGCTGCGTCGCTATCGCGAAGATTGATCAGCCCTCGGGTTGATTGATCGAACATAAAAAATCCCCGACTGGTTCGGGGATTTTTTTTGCCTGGGTTTCCCCGGGGCCCTACAAAAAACCGTGGTTAAGCAAAACGATAGATATCCATCCCCAAGGCTCCCAGGGTGAACCCCTGGTGGACCACACTGAACTGCCCGCCCGCACCGCGCGCGAAATACAGTGGCAACAAGTGCTCATCGCTGGGATGGCTGCGCACTGCATGGGGTGCCTGGCGGCGGTAGTCGTGCAAGGCAGCTTCATCCTCGGCGCCGAGTTGGTCGACGACCCAGTCGCGGAACTCCCGTGCCCAGGGCTCGATGCTTTGCGGCCCGGCCTGCCAGTCCAGTTCGCCGAGGTTATGGGTGATGCTGCCCGAGCCGATCAACAGCACGCCCTGTTCGCGCAAGCCGCGCAGTGCCTGGCCGATGCGGGTTTGCAGGACGGGGCCCATATGGCTGGGCAGGGAGACCTGCACCACAGGGATGTCGGCCGCCGGGTACATCAGCGACAGCGGCACCCAGGTGCCATGGTCGAACGGGCGCTGGTGATCGAGGCGGGCTTGCAAGCCATCGGCGATGAGCAACTCGACGATCTGCTGGGCCAGTGCCGGATCACCCGGTGCCGGATACTGCACGGCAAACAGTTCGCGGGGGAAGCCGCCGAAGTCGTGCCAGGTCTCTGGGGCGGGGCTGGCGCTGACCAGCAGTTCACGGCTTTCCCAGTGTGCGGACATCACCACGATTGCCTTGGGGCGTGGCAAGTCCGCCGCCAGGCGTGCAAGGGCCGGCCCGCTGGCGCCGGGTTGCAGGGCAAGCATGGGCGAGCCGTGGGAAATAAACAGGCTGGGCAGCATGAGTGGGGTCCTCAAGGTTAAGATGGGACCATCTTCAATCAGATCATTGATCTAAATCTAATATAAGTTTTAGCGCTATTTGATCGAATTTTCAGGATTATTCATGGACTCCACCTTTTGGCATGACCGCTGGGCACGTAATCAGATCGGCTTTCACCTGCCCGAGGTCAATCCCTATTTGCAGCGACACTGGCCGGGCCTGGGGTTGGCCAGCGGGGTGGGGGTGCTGGTGCCGCTATGTGGCAAGAGCCTGGATCTGGTCTGGCTGGCGAACCAGGGGCATCGAGTCCTGGGGGTGGAGCTGTCGGAAAAGGCCATTGAAGAGTTTTTCCAGGAGCAGCGCCTGGTTGCGCAAGTCAGCCAACGGGGTAGCTTCAAGGTGTATCAGGCAGGCGCTATCGAGCTGTGGTGCGGTGACTTCTTCGAGTTGAGCCGCGAAGATGTGGCGGGCTGCACGGCCCTCTACGACCGGGCGGCGCTGATCGCCTTGCCGCCGTTGATGCGCGAGCGCTATGCCGCGCATTTGCAGGCGATTGCGCCGCAGGTGGACAGTGGCCTGCTGATCAGCCTGGACTATGAGCAGGCCCTGAAGGCAGGCCCGCCGTTTGCCGTGAGCGACGATGAAGTCCGTGGGCTGCTGGGAGTGCACTGGCGCCTGAGCGTCCTGGAGCAGCGGGATATCCTGGCCGAGAGCCCGAAGTTCGCCCAGGGCGGTGTCACGCGGCTGGAGGAGCGGGTTTACCGGTTGGCGCCGCTGTAAATCACGCGCCCACAAAAAAGGGGCGATTCAATCGCCCCTTTTTTTACCCGCTGGCTGTCAGCCGCGACGACGCAGTGCGTCGATCCGCTCTTCCAGTGGCGGGTGGCTCATGAACATCCGCGCCAGGCCTTGCTTGACGCCACCGTTGATGCCGAAGGCATTCAGGGTGTCCGGCATATGCACCGGCAGGCCCTGTTCGGAGCGCAGGCGTTGCAGGGCGCCGATCATGGCGGCAGTACCGGCCAGTTGCGCGCCGGCTTCGTCGGCGCGGAATTCGCGTTTGCGCGAGAACCACATCACGATGGAGCTGGCAAGGAAGCCCAGTACCAGTTCGGCAAAGATGGTCGCCACGTAGTAGGCGATACCCTGGCCGCCTTCGTTCTTGAAGATCACCTTGTCGACAAAGTTGCCGATGATCCGTGCAAAGAACATCACGAAGGTGTTCACCACGCCCTGGACCAATGCCAGGGTGACCATGTCACCGTTGGCGACGTGGCCGATCTCGTGGGCCAGCACGGCCTTCACTTCGTCGGGCGAGAAACGCTCCAGCAAACCCTGGCTGACGGCAACAAGAGCATCGTTCTTGTTCCAGCCAGTGGCGAAGGCGTTGGCCTCGTAGGCCGGGAAGATGCCGACTTCGGGCATCTTGATCCCGGCTTCGCGGGACAGTTGCTCGACGGTCTGCAGCAGCCATTGCTCATGCCGGGTGCGTGGCTGGGTGATGATCTGGGTGCTGGTGCTCATCTTCGCCATCCACTTGGAGATGAACAGCGAGAAGATCGAGCCGGCAAAACCAAAGACGGCACAGAAAACCAGCAGCTGATTGAGGTTCAGATCAACCCCGTTGGCCGCCATGAACCCGTTGAAGCCGAAAAGGCTCAGGGTGATGCTGGCAATCAGCACGACCGCCAGGTTAGTGGCCAAGAACAGCAGGATGCGCATCATGGTTGTAGAATTCTCCTCATGCTTAATATGTCGCGTACTGCGGGGTATATAAGGTGCGGCAGTGGGCTATTCAACCGGGCGACTATTTCAAACTGTGTCCTACAGCATGAATGTAGAGGCTTGCAGGGATTTTCCGAGGCTTGGGACCCGTGAAAATTGCCCTTGGCTGGCGTCTGCGCCCCACGATTGCGGGTAAGTACAGGGTAGAGGGGAAGCGGGCGGAGCAGAAGGTGTGTCTGGGTACAGAATGTGTTGCCAGATACTCGCTGTACGACCTTTTGCGGGCCGTACAGCGAAAGCCGGGTTACTGGCGATAGGACTTCAGGAAGTTGCCAATGCGCCCGATGGCCATGTCCAGGTCATCCACGCGCGGCAGGGTCACCACACGGAAGTGGTCGGGCCACGGCCAGTTGAACGCCGTGCCCTGGACCACCAGCAGCTTTTCCGACAGCAGCAGGTCGAGGACGAACTTCTCGTCGTTGTGGATCGGGCAGACCTTCGGGTCAATCCGTGGGAACGCATACAGGGCGCCCATGGGTTTGACGCAACTGACGCCGGGAATGTCGTTGAGCAGTTCCCAGGTACGGTTGCGCTGCTCCAGCAGGCGGCCGGCCGGCAGTACCAGGTCGTTGATGCTCTGGTAGCCACCCAGCGCGGTCTGGATCGCGTGCTGGCTCGGCACGTTGGCGCACAGGCGCATATTGGCCAGCATATCGATGCCTTCGATGTAGCTCTGGGCATTGTGCTTGGGCCCGGAGATGGCCACCCAGCCGGAACGGAAACCCGCCACCCGGTAGGACTTGGACAGGCCGTTGAAGGTCAGGCACAGCAGGTCCGGGGCCAGGGAGGCGGTACAGATGTGCACGGCGTCGTCGTAGAGGATCTTGTCGTAGATCTCGTCGGAGAACACCACCAGGTTGTGCTGGCGCGCCAGTTCCAGCATGCCCAGCAGCACTTCCTTGGAATACACTGCGCCCGTCGGGTTGTTCGGGTTGATGATCACCAGCGCCTTGGTATTGGGCGTGATCTTGGCCTTGATATCAGCCAGGTCCGGCCACCAGTTGGCTTGCTCGTCGCACAGGTAATGCACCGGATGGCCGCCCGCCAGGGTCACGGCCGCCGTCCACAGCGGGTAGTCAGGCGCCGGCACCAGCACTTCGTCGCCGTTGTTGAGCAGGGCTTGCATGGCCATCACGATCAGCTCGGAGACGCCGTTGCCCAGGTAGATATCTTCGATACCGACCCCTTCCACCTGCTTTTGCTGGTAGTACTGCATCACGGCCTTGCGCGCGCTGAACAAGCCTTTGGAGTCGCTATAGCCTTGGGCGGTGGGCAGGTTGCGGATCACGTCCTGGAGGATTTCGTCCGGTGCTTCGAAACCAAAGGGCGCCGGGTTGCCAATGTTCAGCTTGAGGATGCGATGGCCTTCCTCTTCCAGGCGTTTGGCGTGCTTGAGCACTGGGCCGCGAATGTCGTAGCAGACGTTGGCGAGCTTATTCGATTTGCTGACCTGCATGGCGATGTGATCCCGAAAATGAACGATCCAGACGATGTGAAGACTACCGTGCTGGGAATCCTGCGTGTGGCCTGACCCATAAATACGTTTGAATGCCGATAACGCGGGTGCCAGACTGGCGCTTTGAAGAGGCGCAATCATACGTGCCGCCTGATCCATGGAAAAGACACAGATCAGGCTTTTTCAGTTGTCGAGGTGGATTGATGGAAAAGTTGGATAAGACCCTGGATGAATGGCGGGAAATGCTCGACCCGGCGCAGTATCAAGTGTGCCGTCTCAAGGGCACCGAGCGGCCGTTTTCCGGCATTTACAACGCGACTACGACCGATGGTGTGTATCACTGCATTTGCTGCAATGAGCCACTGTTCGATTCAAAGACCAAGTTCGATGCCGGTTGTGGCTGGCCCAGTTTTTATCAGCCGATTGCTGATAGCGCGATGATTGAGATTCGTGATGTCAGCCACGGGATGATCCGTACTGAAGTGACCTGTGCCAGGTGCGATGCGCACTTGGGGCATGTGTTCCCGGATGGTCCGCCGCCTACTGGCTTGCGTTACTGCATCAACTCGGTGTGCCTGGACCTGGTTCCCCGCTGAAATCCCCTGTAGCGAGGGGCTGTGGTGATGAGGGGGCAAGCCCCCCTCGTCACACGCTGATGTCGGGTTATCAGTCTGGTCAATTAAATTGCATGCAATTTAATTGCTCGCTATGTTTTCACAACCTTCTCTGCATCCGAGGCGTTCTCATGAGCAACAACCTGCTGACCATCCCCTGCACCACCATCAAGGGCGAGCAAAAGACCCTGGCGGACTTCGCTGGCAAGGCGATCCTGGTGGTCAATACCGCCAGCAAGTGCGGTTTCACCCCGCAGTACAAAGGCCTTGAGCAGCTTTGGCAGCAGTACAAGGACCAGGGCCTGGTGGTGTTGGGCTTTCCGTGCAATCAGTTCGGCAAGCAGGAACCGGGTGACGAGGGGGCCATTTCGGAGTTTTGCGAGCTGAATTTCGGCGTCAGTTTCCCGTTGTTCAAGAAGGTCGATGTCAACGGCGGCGAGGCCCACCCGCTGTTTGTGCAATTGAAACAGCGCGCACCGGGTCTGCTGGGCTCCAAGGGCATCAAGTGGAACTTCACCAAGTTCCTGATCGGTCGCGACGGTCAGGTGGTCAAGCGTTTTGCCCCGACCACCAAACCTCAGGAACTGACCCAAGAGATCGAAGCGTTGCTCAAATGACCGACTTGCCTGCCGTATCCCTGGCCCTGGATGACCAGTTGTGCTTCAAGCTGTACGCCGCCTCCCGGGCGGTGACGCGGGCCTACAAACCGATGCTCGACGAGTTGGGCCTGACGTATCCGCAATACCTGGCCATGTTGGTGTTGTGGGAGTGGCACGCCGTTGCGCCGCCCCAGCCGACGGTCAAGGCGCTGGGAGAGCGCTTGTTGCTCGACTCCGGCACGTTGACGCCGTTGCTCAAGCGCCTCGAACAGCTGGCGTTGATCACGCGCCGGCGCAGTACCCGGGATGAGCGCGAAGTGCACTTGTGTCTTGCCGACGCGGGCCAGGCGCTGCGTGAGCGCGTCCAGCCGCTGAAGGCCCGCCTGTTGTGTGACAGTGGTGTGGACCTGAGCCAGGCGGATGCCTTGCGCCATGGCCTCGACCAGTTGCTCCGGCAGATCACAGACTTGTCGTAGTCGGCACCCAGAGGTCGAGCAGGGCGTTGAGTTCTTCGCGGCGGAAGGGTTTGGCCAGGTAGTCGTTCATACCGGCGGCCCGGCACCGTTCGCGCTCCTCGGCCAGGGCATTGGCGGTCAGCGCGACAATCGGCAGCTCCGGCCAGCGCCCGCTACGGCGAATCTGCCGGCTCGCCTCGTAGCCATCCATCACCGGCATGTTGCAGTCCATCAGCACCATATCGAAGCGCTGTTCTTCCAGTTGCTTCAGTGCCTCGCCGCCATGGGCCGCGACCACCACCTCGCAGCCCAGCTTGCCGAGCATGCCCTTGGCCACCAGTTGATTGACCGGGTTGTCCTCCACCAAAAGGATGCGCGCCCGATGCGCGACCGGGCCGGTTTCCAGTTGGGCCAGGTCGAGGACGATTTCGCTGTCGGCGCGCAGGGTGCGGTGCAGGACCTGATACAGCGCAGCGCGGCTCAGCGGGCGAGCCTGCTGTTGCAGGGGCGCCAGGGCAGCCACTTCTTCGCTGGGCATGAAGTTGCCGTAGGCGGTAATCAGCAGGATCGGTGCGCTGACGGTCGGGCGCAGGCGGAACAGGCACTCGGGGCAGTCGGTGATCAGGATGTCCGGCGCCAGGCCGGTCAAGTCGTCGTCGATGGTGTAGCAGTGTGGGGACAATCCCCAGTGCGGCAGCAGGCTGAGCAGCAGTTCTGCCAGGCCACTGCTGGCCCCGGTAATCACCGCGACCTCGCCGGTCAACGGCCCCAGCCGCGCCGCCGGTGTGTGGGCGGCCAGTGGCAGTTCGGCGCAGAACTGGCTGCCGAAGCCGGTTTCCGAGCTGATGGTCAGCCGCCCGCGCATGGCCTCGCAAAGGTTGTGGGTCAGCGCCAACCCCAGGCCAGTCCCGCCAAACTGGCGGGTAATGCCGGCGCCCGCTTGGGTGAAGGGTTTGAAAATCCGCGTCTGGGCCTCCTGGGCAATGCCGATGCCGGTGTCGCACACTTCGATGCGCACGCCATCGGGTTGTGCACTGAGGCGTACGTCGACGCGGCCGAAACGGGTGAACTTCAAGGCATTCGACAGCAGGTTACTGACGATCTGCCGCACCCGGGTCGGATCACCCACGACCTGGGCGGGAAACTGCGGGTCGATCAGGCAGGTCAATTCGACGCTGGGGGCGGCGTTCTGCGACAGCAGGTTGGCGGTGTCTTCCACCAGGGAGCCGAGATCGAAAGGGATGCTCTCCAGTTCCAGTTGCCCGGCATCGAACTTGGACAGGTCGAGAATATCGTTGAGCAGTTCTACCAGGACCTTGCCGGAGTCATGGGCAATCGACAATTGTTGGCGCTGCTCGGCATTCAGCGTGCTGTCCAGGGACAGCGCGATCATGCCGAGGAGGCCGTTGAGCGGGGTACGGATTTCATGGCTCATGTTGGCGAGGAAGGCCGCACGCGCCTGGGCCATGCCCAGGGCAGTCATTTTCGACGCTTCCAGTTCCTCGTTGGACTGGCTTAGCCGCTGGTTGATCGCCTTGAGCTCGGTGGTACGCGCCGAAACAATATCTTCCAGTTGGCCGAGGTACTCGGTCAGGCGGTCCTCGGCGTGGCGCCGTTGCTGGATTTCGGTCTCCATATTCTCGAACTGTTGGTTGGCGACATTGACCAGCACACCGATCTCATCGTGTTCGTGCCCCGACGGGCAGTCCAGGCGAGCCTGGGGCCCATTGCCGGGGCTGCGGGTGCTCAGCTCGCGGATGATCCGCACCAGGGGTTGGGTCAGCATCACGTAGAACAGGCCCAGAAGGATGCCGGTCAGGATCAGGCTGCGAGCAAAGCCATTGAGCAGGGTGATCTCCGCTCGGCGTAGGAATCGGCTGCCAAACGCGTACGTATCGACGTCAAGGCGCAATACGCCGAGGGATTCGCCGGGCATATGGGTAAGATACAACCGGTTTTCGAACTGGCGGTTGGCGCCGAACAAAAAATCGCTGATGGGGCGGTAGCTGCTCTCTTTGCGCGGCCGATCAACGTCAGCCAGCACCAGGCCATTATTGTCGACCAACTGAGCCCGCGTGATGGCGGGGGAGTGCAGCAGGCCCAGGGTCAGTTCCTGGGCCAGTTCGGCGTCGATGTTGTAGGCGATACGTGAGGCAGGGTTATGGCTGATTTCAATCAGCGCGTGTATTTCACGGTTGATGGACGCGTCTTCGCTGGCATAATCAATGCCGATTTGGATCAGGCTGAGCAAGGTTCCCAATACGAAACCGACCAGCACAGTCAGTCTGGCTTGTTTATAAGACAAGCGGTGGGCGAACTTGATATCCATTGGGTGCTGAGCCACTTTACGTTTCCCTTCGCCCGGCAAGCATAGCTGAACATCCTCAGCGTCGGCCTTGCCCGGTATGAATCGTTTTTTCAGGTGCAGCCGTCTGGCAACTGCGTCAGGGTTGCCAATACGCCATCTTTTACAAGAACTTGCCACAGGAATAGTCATGGATTCTCGATTGAATGCCTTTCTTGAGCGGGCCGATGCGGTGCTTGCTCGTCTGGAACCCCTGTTGCCAGCGCCTCGCGCGGTGATTGACTGGAACCACTGCCTGGCGGCCCGCTGGCAGCGTGAGGGGCGCAGCGGCTTTCTGCTGCCCCTGGAAGTCAGCCTGGATATGCGCCTGTCCGACCTGATTGGAGTCGACAAGCAGCGCGAGCAATTGGCCCGCAATACCCAGCAATTTCTCGACGGCCTGCCCGCCAACCATGCGTTGCTCTGGGGCTCGCGGGGCACAGGCAAATCGTCCATGGTCCGCGCCTTGCTGGCCCAGCATGCCAAAGCCGGCTTGCGCCTGATCGAAATCGAGCGTGACCACCTGGCCGACCTGCCGCGGGTGGTCGAGCAACTGCTCAAGCTGCCCCAGCGTTTTATCCTGTTCTGCGACGACCTGTCGTTCGAGGCCGGCGAAGGCGATTACCGTGTGCTCAAGAGCGTGCTCGACGGTTCGCTGGAGCAGGCCCCGGAAAACGTGCTGCTGTACGCCACCTCCAACCGTCGTCACCTGGTACCGGAAAACCAGAGCGACAACGACAATTGGAAACGCGTGGACGGTGAACTGCACCCCAGTGAAGCGGTGGAAGACAAGATCGCCTTGTCCGACCGTTTTGGTTTGTGGCTGTCGTTCTATCCTTTCACCCAGGAGCACTTCCTGGACGTGGTGGAGCACTGGATCGGCGAGTTGGCCAACAAAGCGGGTTTGCAGTGGCAGCGCGATGAAGCACTCGACATCCTTGCGGTGCGCTGGGCCACCGGCCGTGGCAATCGCAACGGTCGTTGCGCCTACCAGTTCGCCCGCTACTGGGTGGGGCTTAAATTGCTGGAGCGTCAGCCATGATTGATTTGCAACAGTCGGGCAGCGGCCTTGATGGGTACGCCATGCTCTGTGCGCAGCTGGAATCGCTGCTGGCCGATGAGCGCGACTTTATCGCCAACGCGGCGCAGTTTTCGGCGTTCCTGTTCAACCAACTCGATGACTTGAACTGGGCGGGCTTCTATCTCAATCGTGATGAGGAACTGGTGCTGGGGCCTTTCCAGGGGCAGATCGCCTGTGTGCGGATCCCGTTTGGTCGAGGGGTGTGTGGTGCGGCGGCGGCTTCACGGCAAACCCAGCGGGTGGAAGATGTGCATGCCTTTGCCGGGCATATTGCTTGCGACAGTGCTTCCAACAGTGAGCTGGTGGTGCCATTGATCAAGGATGGGCGGTTGATTGGGGTGCTGGATCTGGATAGCCCGAAACTGGCGCGTTTCAGGCTTGAGGATCAGATGGGGATTGAGCAACTGGCGGCAATCTTCCTGCGGTTGACTGACTGCTGAGTGAGCGCAGTTGCATTCCTTGTGGGAGCTGGCTTGCCTGCGATGGCGTCGGGTAGAACAGTGGGGGCGGGGCCCCACGTCTACGTTAACGACCATCGCCGCGATGCGGCGACCCGACAAGCCCGCCCCTACAATGGCGCCATATTGTCCAACTGCTCTTGCAGCACGTGCTCAAGGTCGAGCATGGCTTGTTCTATGGCTTTGATCCAAATCTCGACCTGCACCGGGTCGGCTGCCTCACCTGCCTGTTCCAGCACCTCACATTGCTTGGCCAGTGTGCGGGCCTGGACGATCCTGGCAGCGCCCTTGATCTTGTGGGCCTGGTCGATCAGGTCCTGAGGCGTGCCTTGTCCGAGCATTGCCATGAGTTCCTCGCGATCACGCCGGCTGCTGCTCAACAATTCTTCCAACAGACGCTGGCTTAACAGTGGATCACCACCGGTGAGGGTGTTCAGGCTATCGAGGTCAAAGATCCGCCCTGGCGACAGTGGGGTGATCTCGGCCAGATGGCGCTCCAGTGTGGTAAGGCTGATGGGTTTGAACAGGCAGTCGTTCATGCCTGCATCCCGGCAGCGCTGTTTTTCCTCCGGCTGAGCATTGGCGGTAAAGCCCAGGATGATGCAGGGCGTGATGTCCTCCCGTTGTTCATGTTCGCGGATCGACCGTGCCAGTTCATAGCCGTTCATGATCGGCATATTGCAGTCGGCAATGATCAGGTCGAAGTGCTCCTGGCGCCAGGCCTGGAACCCCGCCGCGCCATGCTGGACTGCAGTGAACCGGTGCCCGAGGAAACCCAGTTGCTGACACATGAGCAGGCGGTTGGCCGGATGGTCGTCCACCACCAGCACATTGAGCACCGCCGCAGCATCCTGGGTCGCAGGCTTGAGCTCGATCAGCGGGTAGGCAGGTGGCAGGCTGGTCATCTGCAGCGAGACAAACACCTGGGTGCCGACCCTGGGCACGCTGCTCAGGGTCAGTTGCCCTCCCATCATTTCGCATAGGCTACGACAGATGACCAGCCCAAGACCTGCGCCGCTCCTGGCCAGGTGCCCGGAATTGTCGGCCTGGGAAAACGGTTCGAACAGGCGCTGCTGATCGTCTCGGCTGATCCCGATGCCGGTGTCCTCGACCACCAGTTTCATCTCGATTTGCTGTGGCTCGCCGGTGGCCTGGATATCCACCCTGATCTTCACTTCGCCCTGCTCGGTGAACTTGATGGCATTGCTCACCAGGTTCGACAGGACCTGTTTGAAGCGCAGGGGGTCGATCTGCACATCACGTTCTTCAACGCCGGGATTGAACTCCAGTAGCAAATTGAGACTCTTCTGGCGTGCCAGCCCATCGAACACACGCACCACCGACTCGATCAGTTCCCGCAGGTTGACGCGTTCCGGCGCCAGGCTCAGGCGACCCGACTCGATGCGTGCGATGTCGAGGATGTCGCCAATCAACTCCAGCAAGTCCTTGGCCGAGTTGTAGGCCACCTCGATGGCCGGACGATCCAGATGCCCATGGTCGGCACGCTTGAGGGTCAGCTCCAGCATGCCGATCACCGCGTTCATGGGGGTGCGGATCTCATGACTCATGGTCGCCAGGAATGTGCTTTTCGCGCGATTGGCCTCATCGGCACGGTCCTTGGCGCTGCGCAGGTCATCGAACAATTGGCGGCGTTCGCTGATATCAATCCAGCCGCCGATGATGCCCTGGACCTTACCGACCGAATCGCGGTACGGCAGGATCCAGTGATAGATCGTCAGGTGCTGCCCATGAATATGCAGGGCGCGATCCAGGATCAGCGGCTTGCCTTCGGCGACTACCCGCAGATAGTCGGCATGGTACTGACTGGCTTGTGCTTCGTTTTCCAGGTTGATCTGCATGACACTCTTGCCGATGACGTCCTCGCGCTTGACGCCGAAGACCTGCAAGTAACTGTCATTGCAGGTCTGTAGCAAACCATTGCGATCACGCACGTAGATCGGGTGAGGGGTCTCATTGACCAGGGCGCGCATGAATTCGTATTGATCGCTCAGGGCCCTTTCCGCCATCTGCCGCTGCTTGATCTGTCGGCGCATGTAGCCGTTCCAGGCCAGGGATGTAAGCAGCAGCAGCCCGGCGGCGCTGACGATCTGGATAATCAGACGGTGGTAGTTGCGCCAATAGCTGTCGGAGGCGGCCGTGTAGCCACGCCAGCGGTTGTTGATGACCCCAAGTTCGTCCGGCGCGATGCTGAGCAGGGCCTTGTCGAGAATGGAGGCCAGTTCGGTGGCGCTGCGTGACGTCGCCAGGGAAAAAGAAGCCAGTTGCGTGCCGATACTCGAACTGACCTGCAACTGACCCTGGAAGAAGTGGGATGAGAGGAAGTAGTTGGCAACCACCAACGAGTTGACGGCCCCATCCACTTGCCCCTGGGCCAGCATTTCCGAGGCCTTGAAGGTGTCGCTGGCCTCCACCAGGGTGATCTGTGCAAACTCGCGGCGCAGGTAGCCCACCAGGGGGTTGCCTTCGGTGATTGCCAGTTTTTTCCCCGCCATTTGCTCAAGGCTTGAGGGTGCCCCAGGTTCCTTGCGTGTCAGCAGGACATAGGAGTTCTGCAGGTACGGGCGGCTGAAATTGAGCTTGGTTTCGCGTTCGCGGCTGGGGCTGATGGCGGCAATGATGTCGGCATTGCCGTTTTCCACCTGCTCGATCATCTGTTTGACGTTGCGGGTGTTCAGGAACTCCAGGCGCAAGCCCGTACGTAGCCGGATCAACTCCAGCAGGTCGGCGGTCATGCCCCGCAGTTGACCATCTGAGTCGGCGAATGTCAGTGGCGCGAAGGTTTCGTTGATGACCACTTTCACCACTGGGTGATCCATGAGCCAGCGCTCTTCACGCTGGCTCAACTGCAACTTATGGTCGGTCAGCAGGATATCGCTGCCTGCACTCCAGCGTTTGGCGATGTTCTCCCGCTCGTAGGTCCCGACACCGGCGAGGACCGTATTGATGATGCCCAGCAGGGTCTGCTGGTCGCGGTGCACGGCAAAACTGAAGCCGTACGCTTCGTGCTTGCCGAAATTGGCCATGCGGATGTTCTTCAGGTAGCCCTTGTTGATCATGTAATGGGTGGAAATGGTATCGCCGAGAAACACATCGGCCTGGTCAAAGGCCACGGCATTCAGCGCATTCAAATAGGACGGATAGATCTGGATGATCGCATTGGGGTACAGCGCTTCGACTTCTTTCAAGGGCAGGTAGTGGTAGACAAGGCTCAAGCGCAGGCCCGCCAGCCCGTCATCGAGCGGGCGGGTTTCTGTGTCACGGGTGACCAGTACCGGCTGGTCGACCGCATAGGGTGTTGACAGGACGATGTCGGTGTTGCTCGCTTCAAATCCGTTGGCGCTGCCCAGCAGGTCGATTTTCCCCTCTTCCAGTGCCTGGATTGCCGCCTCCCGCGAGGGGTAGCGCACCACCGAGACGGGCAATGCCAGGGCTTTGGCGAGGATGCCCGCGTAATCGGCAGTAATACCTTCATAGTCACGACCGCTGGCGGTGATGTCGAAAGGTGGGTAGTCGGGTGTCGAGGCTCCCAGCAGCAGTTCCCGTTTGTTTTGTAGCCAATGGCGCTGCGTGGGGGTCAGTTGAGTGTCCAACTGAACGATGCCGGCACGACTCAGCAGTGCGTAGCGTTCTGGAGCGGTTTGAGTGGCTGGCACGGCTGTACTCAAGCACAGCCCGGTACTCAAAATGATTAGATAGTCCTTTAAACGCCTTGGCATCCTGTTTCTCACACTAACGCGTTGCGTTTTGCCATCTCGATAAGTTCTACCAAGGACTTGGCCTTAAGTTTTTGCATAAGTCGTTTTTTATAAGTGCTAACAGTTTTGTTGCTGAGGAACATGCCTTTGGCAATTTCCTTGTTTGTACGGCCTTGCGCGAAAAGTTGTAGGACCATAAGTTCCCGATCATTAACGGCTTTGAAAAGATTCAATTCTTCGTTTTCGCCCACATCGGTGCCGGTGCTGTTTAATGCCTGGCTTGGGAAATAGTTGTAACCTGAAAGTACAGCTCTGACAGCACTTAGCAGTTCACTTAGGTCGCCTTCTTTGCAAACATAGCCATCAGCACCGGAACGCATGCAGCGTGTCGCAAAAAGTGTCGGCGATTGGGCCGTCAAGATCAGGGTTTTCATTGGCGTGCTCATTGCATTGAACCTGCAGAGAACCTCCAGTCCGTCGAGTTTTGGAATACTGATGTCAAGAATTATGAGGTCTGGGAGGCATTCGCGGACCATTTGTATTGCATCACAACCGTTATCTGTTTCGCCGACTACTTTGTAACCTTCATGTTCCAGCAACATTCGGATTGCAAGTCGAATGACCGGGTGGTCGTCAATAATAAAAACTGTATTCATGAGCCAATTCCATACTAGTGCAAATAAGCGCGCACATTAGCTCAGAAGGTAGGGCAGGAGCATGAAGGGAAGGCTGAGTAGATATAAAACAGGAAAATTCCTACGGCCAAAAAGGTATTGGACTACGACGCACTAAGGCTTTATTGGTCGTGTTGTAAGAGTTTCTTAGGTGAAGGATTGGGAAGTTGTGCGGTGTTATTTGCCGCTTTAATTAAGGTAATGTTTCAGTTTCAAGAGTGTTTAATGTCCTACGCCAAAATTTGAAAATTACTTTGGCCAGGCTCGGTGTATTGATGTAGTGGGGGAGCAGTTTGGTCAGATGGTTGCTGGGCAAGTGCAAGGTCGCACTCTTTAATCATCGGCAAGTCCCGACTGGCTGATCAATTCGATCCAGGCTTCTTTATTCAAGGGCTTAGCCAAATATCCAAGCAGGCGCAAGTCACGTTGTATTGCCAGGGTTTTCAAACATTCCAGTTCGAGGGCAGGCAGTCCACTTAGCAATACAGCACTTTTGACAAAGCCCGTATGGCAGGCTATCTCCACCAGCTCCAACCCGGTGAGGTCCGGCAGGCATTGATCGCATAACATGATATCGAAGGGGGCCTCGGTTGTTCTCATCAACTTGATCGCCTGCTCCGCACTCTCGGCAGGGGTCAGTTGGTGGAAGCCGAAACTCTTGAGCAGGCACTGAATGGCCAGGAGTTGAAAAGGGTGATCTTCCACCAACAGGATGCGCAATTTTCGTTCGGGCATAGGAGTTTCCGTGGAAGTAGCAGCAGCCGGAAACACGTCGGCCGATGCCTGTGTCTGTTTGCTCGGTGAGTCAGGCGCTGGGCTATCGTGGGTTTGCGTGAGTGTAGGAGCTGATCGTTGGAGCGGATAAGAGAGGGGTGATTATTCATCGGGTGTTGGGGTGAATTCGATCAGGCTGCTCTGGTGCCTGCGTAGGTGGATTCTTTGAGGCAAGCACCCAGGCAGGAAAACCTGCCCGGGGTGTGGGTCATTGAGGGTTTGAGTGGCCGGTCATCTCCCGGGCCATCTCGCTGGCGTAGCTATCGGTCATGCCGGCGATGAAGTCGATCATGCGCAGGAATGAACGATGCAGTGGCCAGTCAGGATGGGGGGCGCTGTTGCCGAGCAGATCCAGGACGCGTCGATTCTTGAAGGATGGCGTACGGCCGCCATGTTGCTCCAGGGCCGCGCCGCAGAAAGTGTTCAGGAGGATTTCCAGGGTGGTGTAGGCGCCGATCTCATGCAGGGTTTTGCGCTTGTCCTGGAAGATCTTCTTGCGGGCCATGTCCTTGGCATTCAGTACGCAGCGCTTGGCCGGGCCGTGCATGTGTTCCACCAGGTCGCCTTGCAGGGTCCCGGCCAGCAGCGCAGGCTGTTGTTCGACGAACGCCCGCGCGGCGGCGTTGGTCAGGTGCTCGATCGCCTTGCCCCGCAGGATCGCGAGTTTGCGTCGCCTGGAATCCTCGGGCCCCAGTTGCCGATAGGTTTCCGGCAGGTCATCACCGACCAGGTTCAACAGCAACGACTCGACCTCGGCGTATTCCAGCAACTCCATTTCCAGGCCATCTTCCAGGTCGATCAGGGCGTAGCAGATGTCGTCGGCCGCCTCCATCAGATAGACCAATGGGTGGCGCGCCCAGCGCTGTTCCTCGAGTTGTGGCAGGCCGAGCTTCTGGGCGATCTGTTCAAGGATCGGCAGCTCGCTCTGATAGCAGCCGAACTTATGTTTCTTGTAGCCCAGGGAGTCGGCGTGGCGGGCGGTCCATGGGTACTTCAGGTAGGTGCCCAGGGTGGCGTAGGTCAGGCGCGTGCCGCCGTCGAACTGGTGGTATTCCAGCTGTGTCAGCACGCGGAAGCCTTGCGCGTTGCCTTCGAAATTGAGGAAGTCATTGCGTTCGGCGCTGCTCATGTCATCCAGCCAGCCACGGCCGGCTGCCTGCTGGAACCAATGGCGAATGGCATCTTCGCCGGAATGACCGAACGGTGGGTTGCCGATGTCGTGGGCCAGGCAGGCCGACTGCACGATCATCCCCAGGTCGCTGGGGTCGCACCAGTCGGGTAGGGCGCTGCGAATGGTCTCGCCGACGCGCATGCCCAGGGAACGCCCCACACAACTGACTTCCAGCGAGTGGGTCAGCCGGGTATGGATATGATCGTTGCTGGTCACCGGGTGAACCTGCGTCTTGCGGCCCAGGCGGCGAAAGGCCCCGGAGAAGATAATCCGGTCATGGTCTTTGTGAAACGGGCTGCGGCCCAGTTCTTCCGGACTGTGCAGGGGTTTTCCAAGGCGTTCGCGGGTAAGCAGGGTAGGCCAATCCAAGGCGAGGGCTCTCCATAGGATGAATGTCGGCCCTCAGCTTCCCGGTTCGGCGCGCCCGGAGCAAGCGAAAAACTACAGTCCGGCGGCGTCAATATCGATTAACAGCAAGCGCTGACCGTTACTGAAGAATTGTCCTGCTGTCAGGCAGTGTTGATTGGTCGTGGCATCACGGTAGGTGTTGGAGAGAATCAGGCGCCGCTCTTCCCAGCCTTCGGCCAGCAGATGATAGAAGTAGGGGCGCCATGACCAGTTGTGGCCCAGGTAGCGGCTGTCGGCTTGCCAGGCATCCTGGCGCCATTCGAAGTTGGGGGTCAGTTGGGTGCCGTGGCTATCGCACTGATAAAACCGCAGTAACCGGGGAAAACCCGGCAGCCATGGCAGTTGGCTCAGGGGAGCCTGGGCCAGGGCCCAGCCTTGCAGGATCTGCATCAGTTCGATCAATTGCTGGCGCAATTGCATGATCCGTCCGCGCTCCATCAGTTTCTGCTGCACATAAGCCTGGCGCAGCACGGCAAAGCGCGGGACGAAGGCATCGGCGGCGAACCAGTCCCGTTGCGCCTGGGCAAACAGATAGCCCTGGACATAACGTGCGCCACACTCAAGGGCAAAGCTCAGTTGCGCTTCGGTTTCCACGCCTTCGGCGATGATCCAGCATCCGGTTTTTTCCGCCATTTGCGCCAGGGCGCGCACCACCTCGCCGCTCGGGCCACCCAGTGCCGCGGCCTGGAACAGGCGCATATCCAGCTTGAGGATATCCGGGCGCAGGGCCAGGACCCGATCCAGTTGCGAATACCCGGCGCCGAAATCATCAATGGCAATCCGTGCGCCCGCTTCACGATAGCGGGCGACGACTTCGGCCAGGCGCTGGCTGTCGCCTCCCAGCTCGGTGATCTCAAACACGATGCGTTTTGGATCGACGTCATGGGCCTGCAACTGCTTCAGGCTGGGCAGGGCTTGTCCGGGTCGCAGCAACGTGATCCAGCGGGGCGAGATATTGAGGCTCAGAAACCAGTCTTCAGGTGCTTCATGCAGGCGGCTCAGGGCATTGTCGCGGATCTTGCGGTCCAGGCGGCGTAACGCCGAGGTGGGCGTGCGTGCATCGGCGAACAGTGGGCCTACCGAGAGCAGTTGCCCATCTGCCTGGAGCAGGCGGCCCAGCGCTTCCACCCCGGCGATGCGTCCGGTGGCGGTGTCGATAAACGGTTGAAAACAGGCGAGCGGTTGCCCGTCAATCACAGAGCCTCCTTAGGTGCTTCGGCATGAAAAAGGCCCGGCCCCTGCAGAGAGGGCGCCGGGCCAGATCCGTTTGCAAGAATGCAGCCAGTTACGTCAGGACTTGCGGGACGCACCCTGCATGGCGAGCTTGATCAACGGGATCAGGCCCGCACCGAGCCGTACCAGACGGGTCATGGTGCCGATGCCGCCACCCTTGGCGCCTTTGCCGGTGAAGAATCCCAGCAGGGTCACAGCGGCGACGCCCCACAGCGGCGCATGCTTGATACCAAACCCGTCCTGCCAGCTTTGGCCCATGTTGCGCACCTTTTGCAAGGGCAGCAGCAATTGCTGGGACTCGTGGCGAATTTCCTGGCGGTGCATTTCCATGCGCAGGCGGATCAAGGCCTTGCGCATTTCTCGCCGGGAGTTGGTGTGCGGCAATTCAGTCAGGCTCATGGCAGCAGGCGCTCCCGATCGTTGGCCAACTCTTCGAGGGTGGCGTGGAAAGGCGTGGATTCATCGAATACCGCCGCCTTCAAGCGCAACCCGCAGAACCCTGCGGCCAGAACGTAAAATACGCAAAGGCTGATGATCCCGGTCAGGCGGTAGGTATCCCAGACCAGGATCATGACCAGCGCCGATAACCCCACCAGCAGCAACAGGGCGAACACCAGTGCCAGCCCGGCAAACAGCAACAGGCTGACGGTGCGTGCTTTCTGTTCCTGCAACTCGATGCCGAACAGCTCGACATGGCTGTGCAGCAAGCCCAGGACAGCCGCGCCGAGGCGCCGCGATGTGGAGCTTGGGCCCGCGGACGAGCCGGTTTCGCCGATAGACATGATTAGCGCCTTGTAGCCAGCAGACCGATCAGGAAGCCCACGCCGGCAGCGATGCCAACGGATTGCCAAGGGTTGGCCTGCACGTAGTCCTCGGTGGCGGTGACTGCTGCCTTGCCGCGTTCGCGCAGGGAGTCCTCAGTCAACTTCAGTGTTTCCCGGGCCTGCAGCAGGCTGTCATGGATCTTCGAGCGCAGCTCGTCAGCCTGGTCACCGGCCAGAATCGCGGTGTCGTCCAGCAGCTTTTCGGTATCGCTGACCAGGGTCTGGAAATCTTCCATCAATATTTCTTGAGCAGTCTTTGCCGATTTTCTGGCCATGGTTATCTCCGTGAGTGGCTGTCTGGTGCTTTTACAGGGTTTTGCTTGAGAGTCACCGGTATTGGTGAAGGTTCACTGCAATTGTCTGGTACAGCTTTTGCTTTGCCTTGGTGCGCCAGCCGCAAGGCTTGCGCGCATTGTGGGCGGTTTCGGCCAACGCCTTGAAAAACCTTACCCTAAATCCCTAAAACCCGTGGAAAAACCCGCAAGTCACTGCCTTATTCGATTGTCGTCGCGCCAAAGCGGTTCATTCCCTCTGAAGAAGGGTAGAACGCGCAGTACCAATTTAGTGCGCGATTGTTGGGCAATGAACTGCTTTGGTGCTTTTTCCTGAACTGCAGGCCTGCCAATCCCCATGGAAAATGTGCAAAGCGCGGTGGACACTCTCGTCCATAGCTCCAATACGCTGTTTATTCTGATCGGCGCGGTGATGGTCCTGGCGATGCATGCCGGCTTCGCGTTTCTGGAAGTCGGTACGGTACGGCAGAAGAACCAAGTCAACGCGTTGTCGAAAATCCTCAGTGATTTTGCGGTCTCGACCCTGGCCTATTTCTTTATAGGCTATTGGATCTCCTACGGGGTCAGCTTTATGCAGCCGGCCGCCGTGCTCAGTGCCGACCATGGTTATGGCCTGGTGAAGTTCTTTTTCCTGCTGACCTTCGCAGCAGCCATCCCGGCGATCATCTCCGGGGGCATTGCCGAGCGTGCACGCTTTGTTCCACAACTGTGTGCCACGGCGCTGATCGTGGCATTCATCTACCCGTTTTTCGAGGGCATGGTGTGGAATGGCAACTTTGGCCTGCAAGCCTGGTTGTTGGCGACCTTCGGCGCATCCTTCCATGACTTTGCCGGTTCGGTGGTGGTACATGCCATGGGCGGTTGGCTGGCGCTGGCGGCGGTGTTGCTGCTGGGGCCGCGTCAGGGGCGTTACCGCGACGGGCGTCTGGTGGCGTTTGCGCCGTCGAGCATTCCGTTCCTGGCACTGGGCTCGTGGATATTGATCGTCGGCTGGTTCGGTTTCAACGTGATGAGTGCGCAGACCTTGTCCGGGGTGAGCGGGCTGGTGGCGGTCAACTCGTTGATGGCCATGGTAGGTGGGACCGTGGCGGCACTGGTGATCGGGCGTAACGACCCGGGCTTCTTGCACAATGGCCCGTTGGCCGGGCTGGTGGCGATCTGCGCGGGCTCCGACCTGATGCATCCGGTGGGCGCGCTGGTCACCGGCGTGGTGGCCGGTGGCCTGTTTGTGTGGTGCTTTATCGCCGCCCAGAATCTGTGGAAGATCGACGATGTGCTGGGTGTCTGGCCGTTGCATGGCTTGTGTGGTGTGTGGGGCGGGATTGCCTGCGGGATTTTCGGTCAGAGCGCCTTGGGTGGGCTGGGCGGCGTGAGCCTGATCAGCCAGTTGATCGGTACCGCCCTGGGGGTGGTAGTGGCCCTGGCGGGCGGGTTGCTGGTGTACGGCGTGCTCAAGCGCCTCTGCGGCCTGCGCTTGAGCCAGGAAGAGGAGTACTACGGCGCGGACTTGTCGATCCATAAGATTGGTGCAGTCAGTCAGGATTGATCGGGGCTTCACGGTTGGCGTCGGTATGCTGGTAGAAACCGTGGAGCAAGCGGTAGCGATTGCGCCGTACTTCGTCGACGCGGTCGCGCACCTGCTGGTCGGGCAGGCCGAGCATGATCATTGCGTGCGACGCGAGCATCAGGCTCGACTCCAGTAGTTCGGGCACCACCTCGCTGGCCCCGGCGGCCTTCAGTTCAGTCAACTGGCTGTCGTCGCGGGTGCGCACCAGGATCGGCACTTTGTGGTTGATCCGTCGCGCTTCCTTGAGCACCACCAGGGCCACGTCGCTATTGTCCACGGCAATCACCACCAGGCGTGCGCGCTCCAGGCCGACTGCGCTGAGCAGGGCGCCGCGCCGGCAATCGCCATAATGCACGCTGCTGTCCTCGGTGGCGGCTTCCTGCACCCGTTCGGGGTCATCGTCCAGGGCAATGAACGCCTGTTGTTCACGGCGCAGGAAACGCCCGATGGATTGGCCGACCCGGCCATAACCGCAGATCAGCACATGCCCGCGCAGCTCGGCGTTGAGCGCGGTGATTGCCTCCAGTTGCACTTGCTGGTTGGGCTTGCGATGCAGGCGCAGGGCGATAGAGGGCGCGGCCCGCAGCAGCAGGGGCGTCAGCAGCATGGAGCAGAACGTCGCGGCCAGCAGCAGGCTGCTGATTTCGCCGGGCAGCATATTGCTCAACTGCATTTGCGCCATCAGTGCAAAACAGAACTCACCGCCCTGGGCCAGGGCCAGGCCGCTGCGCCAGGCGGTCTCGCTGTCGCTGCCGCGCAGCTTGACCAGCGCGGCGACAATGCAGCCCTTGATCAACATCAGTGCCAGGGTCAGCCCGAGGATCTGCAGGCTGTGACTGACGAACAGTTGCAAGTCGATCAGCATGCCGATACTGACAAAAAACAACCCCAGCAGGATGTCGCGAAACGGTCGGATATCCGCTTCGATCTGGTGCCGGTAATGGCTTTCCCCCAGCAGCATGCCCGCCAGGAACGCGCCGAGGGCCGGCGACAGGCCCAGCAGGTGTGTGAGCCAGGCCGTAAGCAACACAATCACCAGGGCCAGCAGCACGAACAGTTCCGCCGAATGCGAGGCGGCTACTTCATGGAACAGGCGCGGCAGCACCCAGCGGCTGGCGAGCAGCAGACCGAAGAACAACACCACGGTCTTGCCCAGGGTCAGGGGCAGTGCCCAGTACCAGGCCTGCTCGCTACTGCCGGCGAACACCGGGACCAGGGTCAGCAACAGCACCGCGACCACGTCCTGGAACAACAGCACGCCAATCGCATTCTGCCCATGAGTGCTGAATATCTCCCCGAGGCTGGTCAGCTCCTTGCTCACAATGGCGGTGGATGACAGTGCCAGCCCGGCCCCCAGCAGCAAGGCGGCCACCGGCGACATGCCCATCAACAGCAGCAGGGCACCCAGCACTACCGCGCAGCACAGCACCTGCAGGCTGCCGAGGCCGAACACCACCCGGCGCAGGCTGAGCATCTTGGACAGGGAGAACTCCAGGCCCAGGGAAAACAGCAGGAATACCACCCCCAGTTCGGCGAGGTCTGGCAGGTCTTCGCTGTCATTGACCCAGTCCAGGGCTGTCGGCCCTACGGCCAGGCCCACGCAGAGGTAGCCGAGCACCGGAGGCAGTTGCAGCCGACGGAACAGCGCAATGACGACCAGGGATGAGGCAAGAATGATCAGCAGGTTGGCAAACACAGACATCTCCGTCGGGGTGTTGCAGGAAAAAAGCCGCGAGAATCGCTGAATCAGTTATAGGCCATGGTGATCTGGATCAGGTCTTTGGCATGACTCGACGAGGTTTTTCTCGCGGCCTAGAATGGGTACCTGTTTCTTATCGGGTCTTTACGCCATGCCTCCTGAATGCCAGTTGTTCGGCACCCTGGGCTGCCATCTGTGTGAGCTTGCGGAAGCTGAAATCATGCCGTTGGTCGAATGCGGGCTGTTGGTCGAGTTGGTGGATATCGCCGATTCACAAGCGCTGTTTGACGTCTATGGCCTAAGTATTCCGGTGCTGCGCCGGGTGGATACCGGGGCGGAACTGGGCTGGCCGTTCGAAACTGAACAGGTGGTCGCCTTTTTAAGTTAGCGCTAATCCCGTGGCAGGTTGCTGATTATTCGGTTACTGTATGTTTGTACAGCGATTTGGGTGAGAGGGAGCGCCCGTGGTGAATGTCGAACAACTGAAAAGCAGCGTCAACCGCATGTCCGTCGATATCGTACGCGATGCGGTGAATGAACTGCGGCTCGATGGCCTGGTCACGGAAGGCAAGACGCCGTTCAACAAAGTGCATTTCAATACCTGTTTTGCCGAAATCGAAGCCTTGTTCCAGCGCGCCGGTTATCACAAGCAGTTGGATGTGGTGGGGTATCAGGGCTTGCTGTATGCACTGTACGATCCCGGCCGCTGGGAGGCGGTGGACGTCCTGCGTTGGCTCAAGGAGTTTACCGAGGCTGCCAGCGCCTCGCCGGTGCTGCGGGCCGAATTGGTCAGGGCTTGAGATTCTGGGGGATAATGCCCCCTTAGTATTTCCAGGCCCTTGAGTGTACGCATGTCCGATACCGGTTTTTCCGCTGCCCAGAACCAAGCCAGTACGCTGTACCTGCCGCCTGGGCCCTGGGCGACGGTGCTCGACTGCCTGTGCGAGCACTTTCGCGCCATCGGCCGCGAGCAGTGGCTGGACCGCATCGCCCGTGGCCGGGTGCTGGATGGCAATGGCCAGCCCGTCGCCGTGGATCTGGCCTACAAGGAAGGTTTGCGCATCCACTACTTTCGCGAAGTGCCGGATGAGAAGCCGATCCCGGTGCAGGAGACCATCCTGTATGCCGATGAGCATCTGGTGGTGGCCGACAAACCACACTTCCTGCCAGTGACGCCCGCCGGCGAATATGTCGAGCAGACTTTACTGCGCCGCCTGATCCGCCGCCTGGATAACCCGTCGCTGGTGCCGCTGCATCGCATTGATCGCCATACTGCCGGGCTGGTGCTGTTCTCTGCCAACCCGCAAAGCCGCTCGGCGTATCAACAACTGTTCCCCACCCGCCAGATTGATAAGTTCTACGAAGCCATTGCCCCGGCCTTGCCCGCGCTGACATTCCCGCTGGTGCACAAGAGTCGCCTGGTGGAGGGCGAACCGTTCTTCCGCATGCAGGAAGGGCCCGGTGCAAGCAACACGGAAACGGCGGTGCAGGTGCGCGAGAAGAATGGTGACCTGTGGCGCTATGGCCTGTTTCCGGTGACGGGCAAGAAGCATCAACTGCGCGTGCATATGACGGCACTGGGGGCGAGCATCTGCAATGACCCGTTTTATCCCGAGGTCATCAAGGATGCTGTGGATGACTACGCCAACCCGCTCAAGTTGCTGGCCCAGGGCGTACGGTTTATCGACCCGGTGACCGGCGAGCAGCGCGACTTCAGCAGCCGGATCGTGCTTGAGTGGTGATGTTTCCCATGCGCCAGATACAACAAAGCCCGCTTAAGAGCGGGCTTTGTTGTATCTGGCGTTAAGACTTACAGGTCTTTAACGGTGCGAACCTGATCCTTGTTGATGCGGGTACGCTTGCCATCCAGTTGTTCGAATTCGTAGAAGCCCGAATCCTGATCGAATTTAGGGGTATCGACAGCCTGGATTTCGCGACCGTCATTCAGGGTGATCACTGTAGGCGAGGCGCAACCGGCGAGGGTAGCAAGGCCCAGTGCAAGCATGAGAGCGGCGATGGTCCGTTGGGTCATGAGTCTTCTCCGAGAGTAATACTGTGTTGAGTTCTGACCTTGTGACGTATGCAACGTCGGCAAAGTTCCTTGTCTAGCGCTCATTCTGACACGCCGGGGCGTGGGCGCAACAACTCTGGTGTATTGAGGTTGGCCAGGCGAGGGTCGTTCTCGGCGCAATCGAGCGCCTGGGCCCCTAGTTTCAGCAGGATCTGGCGCGGGCTGCGCTCTGCAGCCAGCCAGGCGTCCTCCACCGCGTCGCGCAGGCGCGTCGGTATGACGCAGAGCAAAGGCTCCCAGAACGCCCCATGGCGGATCATCACCGGTACCTGGGGGTGCTGCCGCGCGGTTTCGAGCAGGTCTGCCAACAGTTGCCCGTCGATATGCGGCACATCGCAGGGCAAGATCAATAGATGTTCATGGCGCGCGGCGGCCAGGCCGGCGCGGATACCGGCCAAGGGGCCCGGGAAGTCCGGACTGTCGTCGCTCACCAACTGGTCGCCGTACGGGGCGTACTGCGCCTGGTTGCGGTTGCAGGAGATGATCAGGTCGTCGGTCAACGGCCGCACCAGTTGGTGCAGGTGAGCAATCAGCGGCTGCCCGTGCCAGTCGAGCAGACCCTTGTCCAGGCCGCCCATGCGCTGGCCGCGACCGCCGGCCAGCAACAGGATCGAGCAGGGCAGGGGCGAAGAATTGAGTGGCATGACGGCTCCGCAGCGGCAGTGAAATAGGGGGCTGTGATATAACATCGGGCTGTTCCTTCGACAACCGGACCGAGCCATGAAAGCCAAGGCTGATGCGCCTTTCGTACCTCTTAATATCGCTGTACTGACCGTCAGCGACACCCGCACCCTGGAAACCGACACCTCCGGGCAGGTCTTTGTTGACCGCCTGCTCGCTGCTGGGCATCGCCTGGCCGAACGGGTATTGCTCAAAGATGACCTCTACAAAATCCGTGCGCAAGTCGCCCACTGGATTGCCGAGGATGTGGTGCAAGTGGTGCTGATTACCGGCGGCACCGGCTTCACTGGCCGTGACAGCACCCCCGAAGCGGTCAGTTGCTTGCTGGACAAGCAAGTGGACGGCTTTGGCGAGCTGTTCCGGCAGATTTCGGTCGCCGATATCGGCACCTCTACCGTGCAGTCCCGTGCCCTGGCCGGCCTGGCCAATGGCACCCTGGTGTGCTGCCTGCCGGGTTCCACCAATGCGGTGCGTACAGGTTGGGACGGGATTCTCGCCGAACAGCTGGATGCCCGCCATCGCCCATGCAATTTTGTGCCGCACCTCAAGCTGGCCGAGCCGTGTGAATCCCGTGGATAAGCCGGGCAAGACCGGCGCCCTGATGCCGGTGGAAGAAGCCCTGGAACGGCTGCTGAACATGGCCGAGGCCGCGCCGATCCGTGAGCAGGAACACCTGCCATTGGCCGCGTGCGATGGGCGTGTATTGGCCGAGGCATTGGTTTCCACCCTCGACCTGCCGCCGTGGCCCAACAGCGCCATGGACGGCTACGCCCTGCGCACTGCCGATTGGACCGGCGAGCCGCTGCGGGTGAGCCAGCGTATTTTCGCTGGCCAGGCCCCTGAGCCCTTGGCGGCGGGTACCTGTGCGCGGATCTTCACCGGCGCTCCGGTACCCGACGGGGCCGACTGTGTGGAAATGCAGGAAAACGCCGAGCTGCAACCCGATCAGCGCGTGAGCTTTACCCAGGCGCTGCGCGTAGGGCAAAACATCCGATCCAAGGGGCAGGAGACTACAGTCGGTGAGGAAGTCCTGGCTGCCGGTACACGGCTCGGCCCGATTGAACTGGGCCTGGCGGCGTCCCTGGGGCGCGACCGGTTGGCGGTGGTGCGCCGCGTGCGTGTGGCGGTGCTGTCTACGGGCGACGAGTTGATCGAACCGGGCCTGCCACTGGGGCCGGGACAGATCTACAACAGCAACCGGCGGGTGTTGTGCAGTTGGTTGCAACGCCTGGGCTGCGAGGTGATCGACGCCGGTATCTTGCCCGATGACCTGGAGTTGACCCGCACCCGCCTGGGCGCACTGGGTTCGGTGGACTTGATCCTGTCCACCGGCGGAGTCTCGGTGGGGGAAGCGGACTTCCTCGGTATCGCATTGCGCGAGGAGGGCGAACTGGCCTTGTGGAAGCTGGCGATCAAGCCTGGCAAGCCTTTGACATTCGGTCATTTCCGCGGCGTACCGGTGATCGGCCTGCCGGGGAATCCGGCGTCCACTCTGGTTACGTTCGCCTTGCTGGCGCGCCCGTATCTGTTGCGCCGTCAGGGTGTCGCGGTGGTGCAGCCGTTGCGTTTCGAGGTGCCGGCAGGGTTCGTGTGGGCCAAGCCGGGCAACCGTCGCGAATACCTGCGCGGGCGCCTGGAGCAGGGGCGGGCGGTGATCTACCCGAACCAGAGTTCCGGTGTGCTGCGCAGTGCCGCCTGGGCAGAGGGTTTGGTGGAAGTGGTGGAGGGCAGCACCTTGGCCATCGGTGATCGGGTGAATTTCATTCCCCTGAGTGAAGTGTTGGGCTGAAGAATTTATTTACAGCCCAATGGCTTTTTTCTGACTGCCGAAGGTCAACATCCCTCAGGTCCCCTCCAACAATAGGAGCTTCACCCCATGAGTAAACCCAAGGCACTGTTGATTCTGCACGGCAAGCAAGCCCTCAACGAAGACGTGCGGGCGGCAGTGCAAGGCAAGCGCGAGCAGGGGTGGGAGCTGGCGGTGCGCGTCACCTGGGAGGGCGGCGATGCCCAACGCCTGGTGGGTGAAGCCCTGGATGCCGGCTACACACGCCTGATCGCGGGCGGCGGCGACGGCACGCTGCGTGATGTGGCCGAGGCCATGGCCCGCGCCAAGACCGACGCCAGCCTGGTGCTGATGCCCCTGGGCACTGCCAATGACTTCGCCCGTGCGGCCGGCGTGCCGTTGGAGCCGCGTGAGGCCCTGGCGCTGTTGGACGTTGCGCCGCGCGCTATCGACCTGGGGGAGGTTGGCGGGCAGGTGTTTCTCAATATGGCCACTGGCGGTTTTGGCAGCCAGGTCACGGCCAACACTTCCGAGGATCTGAAAAAGGTGCTGGGCGGTGCGGCCTATCTGTTTACCGGCTTGTCGCGTTTCAGCGAGTTGCGGGCGGCTTATGGGGAGCTGGTGGGGCCGGACTTTCACTGGAGCGGCGAGTTACTGGCCCTGGGCATCGGCAACGGTCGCCAGGCCGGTGGCGGGCACGAGCTGTGCCCGGGGGCAATGGCCGATGATGGCTTGCTGGATATCAGCATCCTGCCGGCGCCTCAGGAAGTGGTCGGCACCTTGCGCAGCCTGATGACCGACGGCTGGGGCCTGGATAACCTGTTTGTGCGGGCACGCCTGCCGTGGGTGGAAATCAAGGTGGCCGAAGGACTGGATATCAACCTGGATGGCGAACCGCTCAAGGGCAGTGACCTGCGCTTCAGCGCCTTGCCCAAGGCCTTGCAGGTGCACTTGCCGGTGGATTCACCGTTGCTGGCTAATCGTCCAGGCTGATGATCTGTTCGCGCACGGCGAACAGCACCAGGCCGGCCACATCAAAAATCTGCAGGCGCTTCATGATCTGCGAGCGGTGAGCTTCCACAGTCTTGATGCTCAGGCCCAGGCCGTGGGCGATTTCCCGGGTGGATTTGCCGCGTACGATCAGGCGCAGGATTTCCAGCTGGCGCGCCGTCAGGTTGTGGCGCTGCACGGGCGCCTCCGGGTGGGACTGGCTGTGGATCAAGGCCTGGTTGATCACGGTGTGGGCGATGGCCGGGCTCAGGTAGCGCTCGTTGTTGCGCAGTGCCAGCAGCGCATGTTCCAGCTCGTTGGCGGTGGTGTCCTTGAGCAGGTAGCCGTGGGCGCCTGCCTCCAGGGCACGCATGATCAATTGCGGGTCGGTGTGCATCGACAGGATCAGCACTTTGCTCTTGGGGTAGGCGTGCTTGAGTTGCTGCAACGCATCCAGGCCGCTGGTGTGCTTCATCGACAGGTCCAGCAAGACGATATCGGGCAGCAAGGCGGTATATTGTGCGAGCAGTTGCGCGCCATCGGTGGCCTCGCCAATCACCGCATAGCCTGGGATATCCAGGATCAGCGCGCGCACACCCGCGCGGATCAGGGCGTGGTCATCTACCAGCAGTAAATTGCAGGTCACTCTAGAACCTCAGGGGAATTGGCCCGTTCGAGGGTACGGGGCGCCCAGGGGAACAGCGCTTCGATTCGCGTGCCAAAGCCGGGTTGGCTATTGACCGTCAGCATGCCGCCCAGTTGATCAATGCGTTCGCACATGCCTGACATGCCCCGTTGCCCCGCAAGGGCCGGGTCGGTGGCGGGGGAGAACCCCCGGCCGTCATCGCTGATAAACAGCGACAACCCCTGTGGCAAACGTTGCAGGCGCACCAGCAGGTTGCGCGCCTGGGCATGGCGCAACATGTTCGTCACGGCTTCCTGGGTGATACGAAAGGCCGCCACCGCCATCTCTTCGGGAATCCCGGTCAGGCGTTGCTGGCATTCCAGGCTCCAATGTACCGGGGTGTTTGCCAGGGTCTTGAGCAGGTGCGCGCGCAGGCTCGCCTCCAGGCCCAGGCTGGTCAGTTGCCGGGGATTGAGAATGGCCGAGACGTCCCGCACTTTGGCCAGGGTTTCGTTGAGGGTGTTGCACAGTACGCCGCACTGGTCCTGCAACTCTGCCGGCGAGCGGCGTTGCAGCCAGTCGCTTTGCAGTTTGGCAGCGGTCAGCAGTTGGCCGATATCGTCATGTAGCTCGCGGCTGAGACGATGGCGCTCGTTTTCCTGGACTTGCAGCAGGCGGTCGGCCAATTCCTGGGGCTGGAACTTGATCGACTTGCGCGAGCGCCAACGCTGCAGGCCGGCGGCGGTCAGGGCGGCGAGGTTGAGCAACAGCAAAAACAGCGGCAGCGGTGCTTTGTGGGCATAGACCCAGAGGCTGACCAGAGTCGCGCACAGGCAAAGACCCAGGGTGATCCAACGGGTATTGCCCGAGAGGACGAACCTGGCGATGAGTGACTTGAGGCTGGCGTACATAGCAGATGGAGCCGATGGGTGTTCGCTGCGGGTAGACCGGTCATGACCGCTGGCCGGGCTCTGTTTGGAAAGCGATTGGGTTTAGTCTTGGTTCGAGGCGCTTCTCAGATTTATTACGTATTCACGGTCGGCCACTTCGAGCGCGCTAATAGTACCACCAACAATTACCGTTGGTCGCCTGCTACAAGGCTTAGTTCCGCGGCGTCTAGTTGTACTATTAATTTGGTTTTGTATCGCTATTACCCATATTGGGTTAATGATAGTTGGCTGGCTAAATATTTGACGAGCATTAGTTGGGCGCCCGCCGGCGGCCTGGATTAACCGCACGGCAGGTTCAGGAGGCGTAGGGCATGGAGTGGCGATGGCGAGCGCCAACATCCTTCTGGGGGATCTGCTGGGCAACCGTCTCAATCAACGTGGTTTGCTCCGCGTCATCCAGGCTGAGTTTGCCGGTCTTGACGTCGATCAGTTCCAGTTGCCAGGCCAGCAGCGTCAGGCAGTCATGCAGGGCTGCAAGTGCCGTATCGTGGAGCTGCATCGGGCTTTGGGCGTTGCTGATCAGGTCCTGGATATGCCGGGAAAAGTTGCCAATGGCGTCCAGCGCCATGGCATCGGCCTTTTCTGCCAGTTTGACCAGGCTGTTTTTCATGCAGTCGATGGCATCGTTATCGTTGCGGATCAAATGCAGGTGGCTCAGGCATTCCTCAGACTTGGCCAGCAGCATTTCTGCCTCCAGGAGGAACTCGGGAAGTGCGTCTTGCCACTCTTTACCGTCGTTCATCATGAAAGTCTCCACAACGTACGGTCAGACAATGAGATGTAATACCGGAGCAACGGCTTAAAACTAGCGCCGAAATATGACCGAGATCTGTAGTTCATTTCTGAATTTTGAGTAGTACTTTTATTTGAATGACCAGCGTCGCGACTGCTGGCGCTGCTTGCAGTGGGAACAACCAGAGGCATTCGCATTACTTCGATTGCCCAGGCGTTAATGCCTGGAAGGCCCTTGGGCCGTGGGCTTGCGATAGCAAACAAAAGCCTGACTCCGTTCATGCAATGAGAATGGCGTCACATTAATGGCTATTGGATATCGCGAATATCAGGTTGGACCTGATTGCGACTAGGGGAATCCCTTACATGGCGGAACCTTATGTCCGTTTGAGGGTCGTGCGGCGTGGCTTGACGACCGGACGGCAAGGTGAGGCCAGTAAAGCATGATGTCAGTGTGACATCAATGCATTTGCGTGGCATTTTACCGGGGGGTCAAGGTTTGGCACTGTCTGCCGATATCTTTCTCCAGTAAGCAGCAAATCTTTCAGCACACCCCAGGAGTCTTCAATGGCTGGCATTCTCGACACGGTAGATCAACGCACGCAACTGGTGGGTGAGAATCGCCTGGAGATCCTTATGTTTCGCCTGGCAGGGCGCCAGTTGTTCGCAATCAACGTGTTCAAGGTGCAGGAAGTCCTGCAGTTGCCCAAGCTGACCCTGATGCCCCAGCGTCACCCGTTTGTCTGCGGCGTGGTCAACCTGCGCGGCCAGACCTTGCCGGTGATCGACCTGTCCCAGGCCATCGGCATGCGTCCGCTGGTACCGGGGCCCAACAGTACCATTATCGTTACCGAGTACAACCGCTCGGTACAGGCGTTCCTGGTGGGCGGCGTCGACCGCATCGTCAACATGACCTGGGAGTCGATCCTGCCACCGCCGGCGAGCGCCGGCCGCCAGCACTACCTCACGGCCATCAGCAAGGTGGATGAGCAGTTGGTGGAAATCATCGACGTGGAAAAAGTCCTCGCCGAGATCGTGCCCTACAACGCCAAGGTCTCCCGGGAAAAACTCGAGGATCCGGTGCTCGAACGTGCCCGTGGTCGCGAAGTGCTGTTGGTGGATGACTCCAACGTGGCCTTGTCGCAACTGCGCGACACCCTGGGGCAACTGGGGGTGAAGATGCATATCGCCAGTGACGGCCTCAAGGCCTTGAACATGCTCAAGGCATGGGCGGACAGCGGCCAGGTGATGACCGACAAACTGTTGATGATCTTCACCGACGCCGAAATGCCCGAGATGGACGGCTACCGCCTGACTACCGAGATCCGCAACGACCCGCGTCTGCGCGGCCTCTATGTGGTGCTGCACACATCCTTGTCGGGCAGCTTCAACGACTCGATGGTGAAGAAGGTCGGTTGCGACAACTTCCTCTCCAAATTCCAGCCCGACAAGTTGGTGGATGTGGTGCGCCAGCGCCTGATGCTGGACGAAGTGCCGGCCTGATTCCGGCCTGTGACGAGGGGGCCTCTAATTGCCGGCCGGGGGAAATTTTGATTCTGCCGGCGTGCTCGTATAGGGTGACGCTTTTGCTCACAGGAACCCACGCTCATGCTTCGTCTCAGCGCGTTGTATCGGTACCCCTTGAAGTCGGGCAAGGCAGAGACCTTGTCGCAGATCGGCCTGGATAAACTCGGGCTGGACGGGGACCGACGCTGGATGCTGGTGGACGAGGCCAGTGGGCGATTCCTGACCCAGCGTGCCGTGGCGCAGATGAGCCAGCTGTCGGCGTTGTGGAATGCCGCCGGTGGCCTGACCTTGAGCGCTGCAGGCCTGCCCACCCTGGATGTGGCGTTGCCCGGCGCCGATGCCGAGCTGCGTGGTGTCACCATCTGGCGCGACACCCTGCGGGTCCCGGACGCCGGTGCTGAGGCCGCCGATTGGGTCAGCCAGTTCATCGGCAAACCGACACGCTTGGTGCAAGTCCCGCTGGAGCGCGCGCGCACCACGGCGGCCGGCTACGGCAAGGACGATGACCAGGTGGCGTTCGCCGACGGTTTCCCCTTGTTGCTGATAGGCCAGGCGTCTCTCGACGACTTGTCGCAACGCGTCGGCCGGCCCATGGAAATGCTGCGCTTTCGCCCCAACCTGGTGATCGAAGGCAGCGAGGCCTTTGCCGAGGATGGCTGGAAGCGCCTGCGCATTGGTGAGGTGGAGTTCCGGGTGGTCAAGTCTTGCTCGCGGTGCATCCTCACCACCATCGACCCGGCGACCGGGGAGCGCAGTGCCGATCGCCAGCCGCTGGCGACCCTGGAAACCTACCGCAAACAGCCCGATGGCGTGATGTTCGGCCAGAACCTGGTCAATGACGGTGCGGGCCGCCTGGAAGTCGGCATGCCGGTGACGATCCTCGAATAACCGTCGCCCATGAAAAATGCCCGCCTCTTGGGAGGCGGGCATTTTTTTTGCGCGGAAAAAGCTTAGCCGCGGTATTCGCAGAGGTAGGCAGTGTCCACGGCCACCTTGAGCTGGAACTTGCTGTCGGCAGGCACATTGAACTGGCTGCCGGCGGCGAAGGTTTCCCAGGCGTCGCTGCCTGGCAACTTGACGGTGAGCGCGCCCGAGACCACGTGCATGATTTCACGCTGGGCCGTGCCGAATTCGTATTCACCCGGAGCCATCACGCCGATGGTCGCCGGACCTTCAGGGGTGCCGAAGGCGATCGACTTGACGGTGCCGTCGAAGTACTCATTGACTTTGAACATGGGCGAATCCTCGAAAAAAGGGGCAAGAAAGGTCGGCCAGTATGCCTTCTACACGGGCAAAATCAACGGCAGCAAACGCGCGGTATTGCGCGCATCTTCCAGTGCCCGGTGTTGCTGGCCGTTGAACTGCATGCCCGCCAGTTGCAAGGCGCCATTGAGCCCCAACGGCTTGTCCAGGCGTCGGGCCTTGGCGAAGCGTTGCTTGAGGTTCACATGGGGTGTCTGGCTTAGCGCGCTGGCCAAGCCATGGCGCTGCCACTCCAACTCCAGTTGCTGGCGATCATAGTCGCCCCAGCTGGCCCAGCCTTCCAGGCGCGGATGATGCTGGCCCAGCCAGCGTTCGAACAGCGGCCAGACCTCGGTCAAGGGCGCTGCGCTGTCGATACTGGCCTGGCTGATGTGCGTCAGCTGGCGGCAGAACGGCGTCAACAACGGGCGGCGCAAGGGCCGCACGAAGCGCTGGAAATGGTCCAGCTCGCGGCCCTGGCGGTTGACCAGGCTCACGCCGATTTCGATGATTTCCATCTCCGACACGGGCCAGCCGCCGTCATCCGTTGTGGCTTCAAGATCAATAATCAGCCAATGAGGCATCGCAGGTTCCCGTACTCATCCCTTTCTGATGGGGATAGAGCGTAGCCAAGCCTGGTAGTTCCGCCCAGGGCTACTCGATCTGCAGCAATACCTGGCGATTGCGCACTTGATCACCGGCGCTGACGTGAATGGCCTTGACCACCCCGTCGATGCCCGCTTTGAGCGGATGCTCCATTTTCATCGCTTCGAGCACCAGCAGCAGTTGGCCCTTGCTCACCACATCCCCTTCGCGCACCTGCAGCAGGGTAATGGCACCGTCCATCGGCGCCTTGACCGTGCCGCTGCTGACGGGCGCTTCACGACTGGCCACGGTTTGCGTCTGGTTGCTCACGCACAGGCTGGTGCCGGCATTCAACAGCCAGAGCTGGGAGCCTTGCAGGTGATAGGCAATCCGCCGCCGAATGCCGTTGATGACCAGGCTGGCCCAGCGTCCGTCGCTGTCGAGGAGGTGGATGTCGATGTTGCCGACTTGCAGATGATCCTCCGCCAGTAAGCGGGCGCTGACCTCATGGCGGTGCTCATCGACGCCCAGGCGGTAGGTCCAGGGCACGCTGGCATTGTTGCGCCAGCCTGCCAGGGCCGGGCCATGCACTGCCGCGCTGTGCCGATAAAACAGGGCGGCGGCCAGAGCCAGGTCTTCTTCGCTGACGGCAGGGCGGGCAATGTCACTGAAGTGTTCGGCAATAAATCCGGTGCTGAAATCCGCCGCGACAAATTGCGCATGCCCCAGCAGGTCCACCAGTAACCGCTGATTGCTGGGGATCCCCAGCAGCACGCAGTCCTGCACCGCCCGCAGCAGCTTGCGCCGGGCCTCTTCGCGGGTAGCGCCATGGGCGATGATCTTGCCCAGCATCGGATCATAGAACGGGCTGATGCGCTGCGGGGCTTGCAATCCATGATCGACCCGCACCCCGGCTGCCGGCTCCCAGCGCAACACCTCGCCAGTTTGTGGCAAGAAACCCTGGGCCGGGTCTTCGGCGTATAGGCGCACTTCCATGGCATGCCCGCTCAGCGTCACCTGGTCCTGGCGCAAGGGCAGGGGCTGGCCGGCGGCGATTTGCAGTTGCCAGTCCACCAGGTCCAGGCCGGTGATCAGTTCGGTGACCGGGTGCTCCACTTGCAGGCGGGTGTTCATTTCCAGGAAATAGAACCGCCCGCTCCGGTCCAGCAGGAACTCCACAGTGCCCGCGCCGACATACGCCACTGCGCGTCCGGCCTTGAGCGCCGCTTCGCCCATGGCCTGGCGCAGTTCGGCAGTCATGACCGGGCAGGGTGCTTCTTCGATGACCTTCTGATGGCGGCGCTGGACCGAGCAATCACGTTCGCCCAGGTAGATCAGGTTGCCGTGGGCATCGCCGAACAGCTGGATTTCCACATGGCGCGGTTCGATCAGCGCCTGCTCCAGAATCAGTTCGTCGCTGCCAAAGGCATTCAGGGCCTCGGAGCGTGCGGTGTGCAGTTGTTCGAGCAACTGCGCCGGCGCGTGCACCAGGCGCATGCCGCGTCCGCCGCCGCCGGCACTGGCCTTGATCATCAGCGGGTAGCCGATGCGCTCGGCTTCGCTCTGCAGGGTGGTGTCGTCCTGCGCGCTGCCTTGGTAGCCGGCAATGCACGGCACCCCGGCGTCGAGCATGGCGATTTTTGACAGGCGCTTGCTGCCCATCAACTCGATGGCGTCGGCGCTGGGGCCGATAAATACCAGGCCGGCGGCAATGCAGGCCTTGGCGAACTCGGGGTTCTCCGAGAGAAAGCCGTAGCCGGGGTGGATCGCATCGGCGCCGGTCAGGCGTGCGGCATCGAGGATCGCCGGGATGTTCAGGTAGGACTGTTGCACCGGGGCGGGGCCGATATCCACCGCTTCGTCGGCCATTTGTACGTGCAGGGCGTTGGCGTCGGCTGCGCTATAGATCGCCACGGTGCGGTAGCCCAGGGCCTGGGCGGTGCGCTGGATTCGGCAGGCGATTTCGCCGCGGTTGGCGATCAGTATTTTATTGAAACTGGGCATTTTGGGTCCCTGTTTGATTGGTTGCGCAGGCGCGGGCTTGTGTGGGCGCTGGCTTGCCTGCGATTGCATCACCTCGGTATCCCTGACAGATCCAGGTGCCCGCATCGCAGGCAAGCCAGCTCCTACAGGGGATGTGGCGTTTTCAAGATCAACTCACCCACCTGGCCTTGCGTTTCTCGACAAACGCCCGCGTCCCCTCAATGCCTTCTTCCCCGGTCACCGCCTCGGCAAACCAATCGGCAGCCTGATCCAGCAGCAGCTCCAACGGCTGATCCAGGCTCTGGAGCAACAACGCCTTGGTTCGCGCATTGGCGCGCGGTGCACAGCGCAATACCTGCCCCAACACCTCATCCAGGCGCTGCGCCAATCCTTGGGGGGCATGCTCGACAAAATGCACCACCCCCAGGCGCTGCGCCTCGACCCCGTCAAACCGCGCTGCGGTCAACGCCAGGCGCCGGGCCTGGGTCAGGCCGATGCGCCGCACCACAAACGGTGCGATCTGCGCCGGCAGCACGCCGAGGCTGGTTTCCGGCAAGCCGAACTGTGCCTGGTGGTCGGCAATGGCGATGTCGCTGACACACGCCAGGCCAAAACCGCCGCCCAGCACCGCGCCCTGCAACACCACAATCACCACTTGGGGCAGGGCTTCGACTTCTTGCAACAGCGCGCCAAACACCCGGTTCAAATCACGCAAGCCTTCGCGGCTGCCCGCGCGGCTCATGTCCTTAACATCGGCGCCCGCACAGAAGTGCCCGCCAGCGCCACTGATCACCAATGCCCGCACCTGCTCGTCACGGGCGACATCCGTCAGCACGGCGCGCAGTTCGCTGACCATCTGCACGCTCATGGCATTGCGGTTCTGCGGGCGGTTGAGGGTGATGTGCAACACGCCGTTGTGCGGCTCCAGCAGCAGGGTTTCACAGGCGTTCACGATTTTTTCCCCGGCAGCGTACCCATCAGTTTGCAGATGATCCCCAGCATGATCTCGTCGGCGCCGCCGCCAATCGACACCAGGCGCACATCACGATAGGCGCGGGCCACCGGGTTGTCCCACATAAAGCCCATGCCACCCCAGTACTGCAGGCAGCTGTCGCTGACTTCGCGGCCCAGGCGCCCGGCCTTGAGCTTGGCCATCGAGGCCAGCCGCGTCACGTCCTGGCCCTTGAGGTATTGCTCGGTGGCCTGGTAGACCAGGGCGCGTAGGCACTCGATCTCGGTGGACAGTTCGGCCAGGCGAAAGTGGATCACCTGGTTGTCGATCAGGGCCTTGCCGAAGGTCTGGCGCTCCTTGCAGTAGGCGATGGTGCTGTCGACGCAGGCCTCCAGGCCCTTGATCATATTGGCCGCGCCAAACAGCCGTTCTTCCTGGAACTGCAGCATCTGCATCATGAAGCCCGCGCCTTCGTGGCCGATGCGGTTGCGCTGTGGAATACGCACATCATCGAAAAACACCTGGGCGGTTTCCGAGCTGTGCATGCCGAGCTTTTCCAGGGGAGGGCTGACGCTGATCCCAGGGGTGTTCATCGGCACCATGATCAGTGACTTGTTGATATGCGGCTTGCCGTCCGAAGTGTTGGCCAGCAGGCAGATAAAGTCGGCGCTGGGGGAGTTGGTGATCCACATCTTGCTGCCGTTGATCACGTAGTCGTCGCCGTCCTTGCGGGCGTGGGTTTTCAAGCCCGCCACGTCGGAGCCAGCGCCGGTCTCCGAGACGCCGATGCAGCCCACCTGTTCGCCGCTGATGGCCGGGCGCAGGAATTCGTCGCGCAGTTCATCGGAGCCAAAACGTGCGAGCGCCGGGGTGCACATATCAGTCTGTACGCCGATGGACATCGGGATGCCGCCGCAGCGGATGGTGCCGAATTCTTCGGCGGCGACAATCGAGTAGCTGTAGTCCAGACCCATGCCGCCGAACTTCTCTGGCTTGGAAATACCCAGCAGACCGAGATCGCCGGCCTTGCGGAAAATCTCGTGGATGGGAAAGCGCCCGGCTTTTTCCCATTCGTCGACGTGGGGGTTGATCTCGCGCTCGATAAAACCCCGTACGGTACGGCGCAGCTCTTCGTGTTCCTGGGTGAAGATCATTTTTATTGTTCTCCTGATCGTTAAAAGCGCGCGGCGCCAAAGCTGTTGGGTTGCAATTGGCGCACCTGGGCTTGCTGGCAGATATCCAACAGGTAGCCCAGCAGCGTGCGGGTGTCCCGCGGGTCAATCAGCCCGTCGTCCCACAGGTTGGCGCTGCCATACAGGGCCGTGGACTGGCTATCGAGTTTCTGCGCGGTGACGTGTTCGAGCATGTCGAGCACCTTGGGGTCGGGCACCAGGCCGTCTTTCAACTGCTTGGCCTCGGTGACAATGCGCAGCACCTTGCCGGCCTGGGCGCCGCCCATCACGGCGGTGCGGCTGTTGGGCCAGGCGAAGATAAAGCGTGGGTCCAGGCCACGGCCGCACATCGCATAGTTGCCGGCGCCGTAGGAACCGCCGACCACCACCGTGAGCTTGGGCACGCGGGCATTGGCCACCGCCTGGATCATCTTCGCGCCGTGCTTGATCACGCCTTGTTGCTCGGATTCGGTGCCCACCATAAAGCCGGTGGTGTTGTGGAAAAACAGCAGCGGTGTCTGGCTCTGGTCGCACAGCTGGATAAATTGCGCGGCCTTGCTCGCGCCCTTGGGCGTGATCGGGCCGTTGTTGCCGATAAACCCGCAGGCCCGGCCCTGGATGTGCAGGTGGCCGCAGACGGTGTGGGGATCGAACTCGCCCTTGAACTCCAGGAAGTTGGAGCCATCGGCGATACGCGCGATGATTTCCCTTACGTCATAGGGCTTTTTCGGGTCCGAGGGGATCAGGCCCAGCAGCTCTTCAATCGGATACAGCGGCTCTGTATAGGTCCGCGCCGGCTGGGGTGGCAGCCGGTCGTCCCAGGGCAGCAGGCTGACAATCTCGCGCACGATGCGCACGCCGTCGGCGTCATTTTCCGCCAGGTATTCGGCGGTGCCGGCGGTTTGCGCATGCATCTGGGCGCCGCCCAGTTCCTCGTCCGTCGCCACTTCGCCGGTGGCGGCCTTGAGCAGCGGCGGGCCGGCCAGGAACAGCTTGGCCTTGCCGCGCACCACCACCACGTAATCCGAAAGCCCCGGCTGATAGGCACCGCCGGCGGTGGCCGAGCCGTGCACCACGGTGATCTGCGGCAGGCCCATGGCTGACATCCGCGCCTGGTTGGCGAAGCTGCGCGCGCCTTCGACGAAAATCTCCGCCGCGTAATTAAGATTGGCGCCGCCGCTTTCGGCCAGGGTCACCACCGGCAATTTGTTCTCCATGGCGATCTGTTGCAGGCGCAGGGATTTTTTCAAGCCGCTGGGGGAAATCGTCCCGCCCTTGATTGCGCTGTTGTTGGCCACCACCAGCAGGCGCACGCCGCTGACATAGCCGATACCGGCAATCAGCCCGCCGCCGGCCGCGCTGCCATCCTTGTCGTCGTGCAGCTTGTAACCGGCCAGGCTTGCCAGTTCGAGGAAGGGCGCACCGGGGTCGAGCAACAGGTTGAGGCGCTCACGGGGCAGCAGTTGGCCGCGTTTGTCGAACTTGCCCTTGGCCTCGGCGGCCTTGTCCAACAGGTTCTGTTCCAGTTGGCGCAGATGATGGATGGCGGTGAGCATGGCCTCGCGGTTCTGTGCGAACTGCGGGCTGTGGGTGTCGAGTAGGGAGTCGATGACCGGCATGGTTTATTGGCCCTCCTTGAGCACATCCGGCAGGTAGGCGCGGTGAAAACCATTGAACGACGGGCTCGGCGGCTGCGCCTTGTGCAGCGGCCAGGCGCGGCTGCCCAGGCTGGCGGCGCCGTCGATGCGCAAGGTGCTGCCGCTGACGAATGCGGCGGCGGGGCTGAGCAGGAACACAATCGCCGCACTGACTTCCGATTCGGTGCCAATGCGCTTGAGGGGCACATGCTCGCGCAGGGTCGGGATCACCGCCTTGAACGCGCCTTCGTAGGTGTCCATGCCACTGGAGGCGATCCAGCCCGGCGCCACTGCGTTGACCCGCACCCCGGCGTAACCCCACTCGAACGCGGCGGTCTTGGTGAAGTTGTCCATCCCCGCGCGCGCTGCGCCCGAGTGGCCCATGCCGGGCATGCCGCCCCACATGTCGGCCAGCATGTTGACGATGGCACCGCCGTGCTTGCTCATTGACTGATTGAACACTTCCCGCGCCATCAGGAAACCGCCCACCAGGTTGGTGCGCAGCACGGTTTCAAAGCCTTTTTGATTGATCGACGCCAGGGGCGAGGGGTATTGGCCGCCGGCATTGTTCACCAGACCCTGGATCGGCCCGTGTGCCTCGATGATCTGGCTGACCAGCGCCTTCACCGCTTCTTCATCGCGGATATCACAGGCGTGCCAGCTGGCGTGGCCGCCGTCTTGGGTAATTTCCTGGGTGACCCGTTGCAGCTTTTCCGGCTTGCGCCCCACCAGCACCACATGGGCGCCGAGTGCCGCCAGTTCATGGGCGGTGCAACGGCCAATGCCGCTGCCGCCACCGGTGACGATAAGGGTCTGCCCCTGGAACAGGTCGGCTTTGAAGATCGAGTCGAAGGCCACGGCGAGAGTCCCTTAGGTGAGTTGATCGGCGATGTGGCGGGGCACGGCAATCGGGATTTCCAGCAGTTGCTGGGCGAAAGCCTTGCCTTGTGGGTCGATGCGCAGGCTGGCGATACCGCCGCCGCCCAGGGCGTTTTCGAGGAGGAAGTTGAGGCTGTGGCTGCCCGGCAGGTACCAGCGCTCGACGCGCCCGTGCAGTGGGTCGAGTACATGGCTCATCCAGTCGACGATCACCTCTGGGGTCAGTGCTTCGGCAATCCATGGCAGGTATTCGGGCTGGCGCGCGATTACGCCAATATTGCTGTGATTACCCTTGTCCCCGGAGCGCGCCACGGCCAGCTTGACCAGGGGCACGCTGGCCTCGGCGCGGCCTTCGGGTTTGGGCGGGTCGAGGGGCGCGTGGGGCGTGCTCAGGGCGGCCGTGGCAGGCAGTTCGCAAGGGTGGGATTGCCCCTGGAAGTCGACGCTCAGGCGGCACGCGCTTTTGTCGATCAGGAACGAAAACAGGCGGATCAGTGGATACACCGTGGGCCTGCCGCCGACAATGCCGGTCAGGCCCGGCGTCATGCCGGTGGCCGCCTGGGCGATTTCCCGGGCGAACAGCACCAGGGCCTGTTTGCTTGGGTGACGCACCGCCAGCTTGAGCACCACTTCGCGACAGGCCTGGCGCCGGGCATGGGCGCCGTAGGTGGCCTCACTGCCGAGCAACTCGATGCTGACCTCGGTATAGGGTGCCCAGCCGCGCTGGCTGAACAACTGCGAGGTCTTGTTGATGATCGCCTGGCCGACCCGTTCGGCCTTGGCCACCGCGTCGATGCCGGCCAGCAGGCAACTGGCGGTACAGCGGAAACCGTCGGGGTAGGTGGCACTGACTTTGTACTGGTCGGTGGGTGCCAGCCCTTTGGCACCGCGCAGACGCACGCGGTTTTCGCCTTGTTGCTCCAGCGTGACCTGGCTGAAGTCGCAGATCACATCCGGCAGCAGGTAGGCGCGTGGGTCGCCGATCTCATACAGCAGTTGTTCGGCGACGCTCAGTTCGCTGATCAGGCCGCCTGTGCCCGGCACTTTGCTGACGGTGAACTGGCCGTCGGCACTGACCTCGACAATCGGGAAACCGATGTGCTCGTAGTCCGGCACCTCGCGCCAATCGGTGAAGTTGCCGCCAGTGCACTGCGCGCCACATTCGATGATATGCCCGGCCAGTGCGGCCTGGGCCAGGTGGTCGTAGTCCTGCCACCCCCAGTTGAATTCATGCACCAGGGCCGCGCTGACCACTGCGCTGTCCACCACGCGCCCGGTAATAACGATATCGGCGCCCAGTTGCAGGGCCTGGACGATGCCCGGCGCGCCGAGGTAGGCATTGGTCGACACGCACATCGCCGGCAAAGGCGCGCCGCTGAACATATCGCTGATGCCCTGCAGTTGCTTGAACTGCGGTTGCAAGTCATCGCCCAGCACTACGGCGATTTTCAGCGGCACCCCGGCCTGGTCGCAGGCGGCCTGCAAGGCGGCGGCGCAGGCCTGGGGGTGGATGCCGCCGGCGTTGCTGATCACCCGGATGCCCTGGCGCTGGATATCACCGAGCAACGGCGCCAGGACTTCGACGAAATCCGGGGCGTAGCCGGCCTGGGGGTCTTTCATGCGCGCCCCGGCGAGGATCGACAGGGTGACTTCGGCCAGGTAGTCGAACACCAGGTAGTCCAGCGCGCCGCCTTGCACCAACTGCGCGGCGGCGGTGCAGGTGTCGCCCCAGAATGCACTGGCGCAGCCGATACGAACGGTCTTGTTCATGGGACGTCCTTCTCTGCAAAATCGCTGGGTCGAGACTACCAAGCAAGCGCTTGGTTTGTAAACTGCGTACACAACTTGTGCCCAAGCGCTTGCTTGGGTGGCTGCCACGGCCTAAATTGCCGGCCATGACGCAATCAAAGTAGTTGAGGAGAGCAGCATGGATGAGCAAAAAGCCCTGGAGGTGATGCGCACCATGGTGGACGGCGGGCAACTGACCGACCCCGACAGCGCCCGGGGCAAGCTGCTGCAGACCGCGGCTCACCTGTTTCGCAACAAGGGCTATGAACGCACTACCGTGCGCGACCTGGCCAGTGCGGTGGGGATCCAGTCCGGCAGCATCTTCCACCACTTCAAGAGCAAGGACGAAATCCTGCGGGCGGTGATGGAGGAAACCATCCATTACAACACCGCGCTGATGCGCGCCTCCCTGGCCGAGGCGAGCAGCGTGCGCGAACGGGTGCTGGCGCTGATTCGCTGTGAGTTGCAGTCGATCATGGGCGGCAGCGGCGAGGCCATGGCGGTGCTGGTGTATGAATGGCGTTCGCTGTCGGCAGAAGGGCAGGCCCAGGTGCTGGCATTGCGCGATGTCTACGAAGAGATCTGGTTGCAGGTATTGGGGGAGGCCAAGCAGGCTGGGTATATCAAGGGTGATGTATTTATCACTCGGCGTTTCCTGACCGGGGCGCTGTCGTGGACCACGACCTGGTTCCGCGCCCAGGGCAGCATGACCCTCGAGCAATTGGCCGATGAAGCATTGCTGCTGGTGCTGAAGGCGGATTAGGCGGGTAAAGCAAGCGATTTAATTGTCGGGCCGGAAGTTGTCTCCCCGGACAAAAACGCCTAGCTTAGCGAGATCCAGATTTTGAACGGTGCGTGCCTGATGTTTTCGCCATTGCGGCTGGCTGCAGGATTAACAGTATTGGCAATGGGCACCTTGTGGCAGGCGCAGGTTTCGGCGGCCCAATTGGTACGGGTCGGTGCTGCGCATTTTCCACCGTATACGGTGCGCCCGGAGCAGGGCGCCGACAGCGGGCTGCTCCCGCAATTGCTGGAAGCGCTGAACCGTGCGCAGCGCGAGTACCAGTTTGTGCTGGTACCCACCTCCATTCCCCGGCGTTTTCGTGATTTCCAGCAGGGCCGGATCGATATGGCCATCTTCGAGAACCCGCAGTGGGGTTGGCAGGATATCCCCCATGCCAGTGTCGACATGGGCCTGGAGGACGCCGAGATATTCGTTGCCCAGCGCCAGACCGATCGCGGCCAGGGCTATTTCACCGATCTGACGGGCAAGCGCCTGGCGGTGTTCAGCGGTTATCACTACGCCTTCGCCAACTTCAACCCCGACCCCAAGGCCATGGCCGCGCAGTTCAACGCCACCTTGACCTATTCCCATGACAGCAACTTGCTGATGGTGACCCGTGGCCGCGCGGATATCGCCCTGGTCACACGTTCTTACCTCAGTGACTTTATGGTGCGCAATGCCGACACCGCCGGGCAGTTCCTGGTGTCGGAGCGCATTGATCAGGTGTACCACCACTACGCCTTGCTGCGGCCCAAGGCGGCGATCAGCGGCCCGGCGTTTGCCGCATTGCTCAAGGATCTGCGCGACAGCGGCGAGCTGTTGAAGATCTTCGAACCGTACCGCATTGATGTGCTGCCGGTAGCTGACGCGCCCTGATCCGGGCAACGCCCGCTTAAATTTTTGCTGCTGGTTCACGTCACTTCGTCTAACTGTCGACGATTATCGTGAGCCCCCTCCATGCCCAATCCCCAAGACTTGTCAGTCCTGCCACTCCCGGCAGGGCCTGCCCTTAACGCAGACGAAAGCGATGGCCGCCTGACCCTGACTCTCGCAGGCCAGCCGCTGGTGCGCCTGCGCCTGGCGCGCGGCGAAGAGCTGCACCTGCAGTTGCAAAGCCCCGGTGAGGTGCCGTCGGTGCAGGCCTTGTGGGCCGCCTGTTACTGGCTGTTTGCCCGGGAGCCTGAGCGCCAGCAACTGGCCTGGCACCTCGAATACGCCCCTGACGAGGCCCTGCGCAGCGGCCTGCTGCTGGCCACGGATGTGGCAGGGCAGTTCCGTTGCGAGCGCACTCTGTTCTGGCAATTGCCACAGCCGTGGTTGGGCCAGCCGGTGAGTGGCGCTTATCCGCAGCAAATGATCCTCAGCAATGGCAAGCGCCATCCGGTGCGTGCGCCCAAACCGTGCGGCGAAGTCTACCGACGTTTCGACGCGCGCCTGGGCGCGTGGATTTCACTGCGTACGCTGGAGATCGACGTGGACCTGGCCCGCTTCAATCGCTGGCAGAACAGCGCGCGGGTCGCCAGTTTCTGGCAGGAAAGCGGCAGCCTGGAGCAGCATCGAGACTATCTGGAGAAGCTTGCAGCTGATCCACATGCCTTGACGCTGATCGGCTGTTTCGACGATGAGCCGTTTGCCTATTTCGAGGCGTATTGGGCCAGGGAGGATCGCATTGCGCCGTTCTATGAGGTGGACGATTACGATCGGGGCATCCATATGCTGGTGGGGGAGGAGCACCACCGCGGGCCGCACAAGGTGGCCAGTTGGCTGGCGGCGCTGGTGCACTACCTGTTTCTCGACGACCCGCGCACCCAGCGGGTGGTGGCGGAGCCCAGGGCCGACAACGCGAAGATGATTGGGTATATGCAGAACCAGTGTTTCCACTGCGAGAAGGAGTTCGATTTCCCCCACAAGCGCGCGGCGCTGATGATGCTGGGGCGGGAGCGGTTTTTTGAGCGGTGTGGGTTGGCCTGAGACCTTGGGGGCAATGAATATCAACTGTGGGGGCTTGTGTGGGAGCGGGCTTGCCCGCGATAGCGGCGTGTCAGCCACTGAATTGACTGGCTGATCCAATGCCATTGCGGGCAAGCCCGCTGCCACACAAGCTCATGCCTCATTGCAATGGCGTGGTGCTCAGACCCGTCGGGCAAACGTATCGCTATGGGTCCCCGAAACCTTACGGCAGTGCACCAACGCATCACGGATCATAAAGTTGACCAGCGTTGGCGACACCCCCAGTTCCTTGGCGATGTCCTTTTGCGGCACGCCATGCAGACGGTACATCTCGAACGCGTAGCGCGTGCGCTGGGGCAGTTCGGTCAGGGCGTCGGCGATGTTTTCCAGGGTGGAAAAATTGATGTGCGAGGTTTCCGGTGAAGCGCCATGAATAACCACATTCAAGCCTTCCTCTTCCGTCCCGGAGTACTTCAGTTCCAGGGCCTGTTTACGGTAGTGGTCGATAGCCAGGTTACGCACGATCTGGAACAGGTAGCTCAGTTGAGCCTTGAACGATGAGGTGATCTGCGGGGCCGATTGCAGTCTGAAGTAGGCGTCCTGCACCACGTCTTCGGCACGGGAACGGCAGCCGGTAATGCGCGCCGCGATCTTGACCAGGATCAGTCGATTATCGACAAACGCCTGGAGTAACGGTGAATCGCACCTGCTTGTGGATACTTGTTCCGTCATGGAAATCACCTTGCTGCAAATATGGTTAGTGGAGGGCATCCCTGCTGAGGCCTCCTACACATCGGGCAACAAATTATGCTTAATGATAATGATTGTCAAATGAGAAGTGGAACTAATCTTATACCGAAATACAAACTGTGAGGCGCTTCTCTTTGTGTCCCGGCCCTGGCAGGCAGACTAATTATTTTGCCGGGCCATCCGTTCTCATTGGTGACAGGCCAGCCAACACGCCGGCCATGGATTTGCACCCGGAGGAGGACGACATGCGTTTCTATCGCGAGAACCCAGCGATCCAGGCAGGGGTGGTCTGAGATGAGCACGTCGACCCGCTTGCGCCTATTTTGCCTGCCCTATTCGGGCGCCAGCGCCATGTTCTACAGCCGCTGGCGTCGGGCACTGCCGGAGTGGTTGCAAGTGCGCCCGCTGGAGTTGCCGGGGCGTGGCATGCGCATGGACGAGCCCTTGCAGCGCGATATCAAGGTGCTTGCCGCGCAGTTGGCGGATGAGATCAGCGCCGAACTCGACGGCCCTTACGCCTTGTTTGGCCATAGCCTGGGCGGTTTGCTGGCTTTCGAGCTGGCCCATGCCCTGCGCGAACGCGGGCTGCCTGCACCCCTGGCGCTGTTTGCTTCGGCCACCGCCGGCCCGGCGCGACGGGATGTCAGCGAATACGCCATTGAAAAAGACGACACCCAACTGATCGAGCGCCTGCGCAAGCTCAAGGGCACGCCCGAAGACGCGTTGACCAACCGCGAATTGATGCAATTGACGCTGCCGATCCTGCGCGCCGACTTCCTGTTGTGTGGCAGTTTCCAGTATGGCGAGCGCGAGCCGTTGTCGATGCCGATCCATGTGTTTGGCGGCAAGCAGGACGACGTGCGCGCCGACGAGTTACTCGACTGGCAGGAAGACACCGCCAGTGGTTTCTCCCTGGACATGTTCGAGGGGCACCATTTCTTTCTGGTGCAACAGGAAAGCTCACTGTTGCGCTGCCTGCGCCGCTACGCCGACGAACACTTGACCCGCTGGCGCCATAGCGCTGCACGGCGGGCGGCCCTGGCGACCGGCTGAACACGCCGCCGCGCGCCCATGCCCTCTATCCCCGATTTCCCCGTAAGCCGATTTCAGGCAGGAACCCCTCATGATGGACGCCTTCGAACTTCCCCGCACCCTGGTCCAGTCTCTCCAGCGCCGCGCCGCGCAGACCCCGGACCAGGTGGCCCTGCGCTTTCTGGCTGAGTCTGCCGCCGAGACCGTGGTGCTCAGCTACCGTGACCTGGACCTGCGCGCCCGCACCATCGCTGCCGCCTTGCAGGCCTCGGCCGGGCTGGGTGAGCGTGCGGTGCTGCTGTTCCCCAGCGGCCCGGATTATGTCGCGGCGTTCTTTGGCTGCCTGTACGCGGGGGTGATCGCGGTGCCGGCCTATCCGCCGGAGTCCACTCGCCGGCATCACCAGGAGCGGTTGCTGTCGATCATCGCCGATGCCGAGCCCAGGCTGTTGCTGACCAGCAGTGGTTTGCGCGACGCCCTGGGGCAGATCGAGCAAGCGCCGCCCTTGCTCTGCGTGGATGAACTGCACAGCGAAATCGCCGCCGGCTGGGTCGCGCCAAACCTGCAGGACGACGATATCGCCTTCCTGCAATACACCTCCGGCTCCACCGCCTTGCCCAAAGGTGTGCAAGTCAGCCACGGCAACCTGGTGGCTAACGAATTGCTGATCCGTCGCGGCTTTGGCATCGACCTCAACCCCGATGACGTGATTGTCAGCTGGCTGCCGCTGTACCACGACATGGGCTTGATCGGCGGCCTGTTGCAACCGATCTTCAGCGGCGTGCCCTGCGTGTTGATGTCGCCAGCGTACTTCCTTGGCCGCCCGTTGCGCTGGCTGGAAGCGATCAGCCAATACCGCGGAACCATCAGCGGTGGCCCGGACTTCGCCTACCGCCTGTGCAGCGAGCGGGTCAGCGACTCGGCCCTTGAGCGCCTGGACCTGAGCCATTGGCGCGTGGCCTATTCCGGTTCCGAGCCGATCCGTCTCGACACCCTGGAGCGCTTCGCCGAGAAGTTCGCCCCGTGCGGTTTTACCCCGAACAACTTCTTCGCCTCCTATGGCTTGGCCGAAGCGACCCTGTTTGTCGCCGGCGGCACCCGTGGCCAGGGCATCCCGGCGTTGCGCCTGGACGAACAGGCGCTGGCCGCCAACCGTGCCGAACCAGGGCAGGGCACCGCGATCATGAGCTGTGGCACGAGCCAGCCCGAGCACGCGGTGCTGATCGTCGAGCCGCAGACTCTCGCCGAGCTGGACGACAACTGCGTCGGCGAGATCTGGGCCACCGGCCCGAGCATTGCCCACGGCTACTGGCGCAACCCCGAAGCCACCGCCGAGACGTTTGTACAGCACGCCGGTCGCACCTGGTTGCGCACCGGTGACCTGGGCTTTATCCGCGACGGCGAGGTGTTTATCACCGGGCGCCTGAAAGACCTGCTGATCGTGCGCGGGCACAACCTGTACCCGCAGGACATCGAGCAAACCGTCGAACGCGAAGTGGAAGTGGTGCGCAAGGGGCGTGTCGCGGCATTTGCGGTGAATGACCAGGGCCTGGAAGGTATCGGCATCGCCGCAGAAATCAGCCGCAGCGTGCAGAAGATCCTGCCGCCGGAAGCCCTGATCAAAGCCATTCGCCAGGCAGTGGCCGAGGCCTATCAAGAAGCGCCCTGCGTGGTGGTGCTGCTCAACCCCGGCGCGTTGCCGAAAACCTCCAGTGGCAAGGTCCAGCGTTCGGCCTGCCGCACCCGCCTGGCCGATGGCAGCCTCGACAGCTACGCGCAGTTCCCCGATCAGCGCGCGCAGGCGGGCGATGGGGCACTGGCGTCAGACCTGCAACAGCAGATCGCCGCGATCTGGTGCGAACAGTTGCAGGTGGCGCAAGTGGCTGGCGATGATCACTTCTTCTTGCTCGGCGGCAACTCCATCAGCGCCACCCAAGTGGTTGCCCGCCTGCGCGAAACCCTGGGCCTGGAACTCAATCTGCGCCTGCTGTTCGAGGCGCCGGTGCTGGCCGATTTCGCCGTCAGTGTCGGCCAATTGCAGGCGGACGGGGGCGTGGCCCAGGGCGCAATCAGCGCCTTGTCACGCCAGCAGGATATGCCGCAATCCCTGGCGCAAAATCGCCTGTGGATCACCTGGCAACTGGACCCGCAGAGCAGCGCCTACACCATCCCCGGTGCCCTGCGCCTGCGCGGCGAGCTGGATGAAGACGCGCTGCACGCAAGCTTCGCGCAACTGATCCAGCGCCACGAAGCGCTGCGTACGCGGTTCTATGAGCGCGACGGCCAGGGCTACCAGCGCGTGGATGCACAGCGTGAGTTTGCCGTGCAAGTCATCGACCTGCGCGACCTGCCGTTGGCCGAGCGTGAAGCCCGCGCCGCGCAGATCCGCGAGGACGAGGCACGCACCCAGTTCGATCTGGAGCAAGGCCCGTTGTTGTGGGTCACGCTGTTGCGCCTGGACGATGAAGATCACCAGTTGCTGGTGACCCTGCACCACATCATCGCCGATGGCTGGTCGCTGACTGTATTGATCGACGAGTTCTCGCGCCTCTACGCTGCTGCGTCCCAGGGCCAGCGCCTCGAGTTGCCGGCCCTGGCTGTGCAGTACGCCGACTACGGCAGTTGGCAGCGCCAATGGCTGGCCGCAGGCGAGGGCCAGCGCCAGTTGGCCTACTGGCAGCAGCAACTGGGTGACGAACATCCCATCTTGAGCCTGGCCACCGACCACCCGCGCTCGGCCCAGCAACGGCGCAGCGCTTCACGCTACAGCGTGCGCCTGGACGCCAGCCTGGGCGAAGCGATCCGCCAGACCGCCCAAGCGCACCAGGCCACGCCGTTCATGCTGTTGCTGGCGGCGTTCCAGAGCCTGCTGTACCGCTACAGCGGCCAGCGCGATATCCGCATCGGTGTGCCCAACGCCAACCGTGGGCGCCACGAAACCCAGGGCCTGATCGGCTTCTTTATCAATACCCTGGTGATGCGCGCCGAAGTGGATGCGCGCCTGCCCTTCAGCGAGCTGCTGGCGGCGACGCGCCTGGCCGCCACCGAGGCCCAGGCCCATCAGGACTTACCCTTCGAACAGCTGCTGGAAGCCTTCCCCCAAGCCCGGGAACAAGGCCTGTTCCAGGTCATGTTCAACCACCAGCAGCGTGACCTGAGTGCCTTGCGCCGCCTGCCGGGCCTGCTGGCCGAAGAGCTGCCGTGGCACAGCCGCGAAGCCAAGTTCGACCTGCAACTGCACAGCGAAGAAGACCGCAACGGGCGCCTGAGCCTGTCATTCGACTACGCTGACGAGCTGTTCGACGCCAGCACCATCGCGCGCCTGGCCACGCATTTGGTCAACCTGTTGCAAGCGGCCTGTGCGCAACCGCATCAAGCGGTGGGCGACCTTGCGCTGCTGCAGGCCGCCGAGCACACCGAGCAACGCAACTGGAGCGAGGCCCCGTGCGCCCCGGCGCAGCGCCTGGTGCCGGAACAACTCAACCAACACAGCGACGAGCGCACCGCCCTGGTCTGGCAGGACGCCAGCCTGACCTTCGCCCAACTGCACACCCAGGCCAACCGCCTGGCCCATTACCTGCGCGACAAAGGCGTCGGCCCGGACGTGTGCGTGGCGATTGCCGCCGAGCGTTCGCCGCAACTGCTGATCGGCTTACTGGCGATCCTCAAGGCCGGCGGCGCCTATGTGCCACTGGACCCGGATTACCCCGCCGACCGCCTGGCCTACATGCTGGCCGACAGCGGCGTGCAATTGTTGCTGACCCAGACCCCTCTGCTGCAACAGCTGCCGGTGGCCGAGGGCGTTTCGGTGATCGCCATGGACAGCCTCAAGCTTGACAGCTGGCCGACCCAGGCGCCGGGCCTGCACTTGAATGCCGACAACCTCGCCTATGTGATTTACACCTCCGGCTCCACCGGCCAGCCCAAGGGCGTGGGTAATACCCATGGCGCCCTGGCCGAGCGCTTGCAGTGGATGCAGGCCACTTACCAGTTGGATGAAAGCGATGTGCTGATGCAAAAGGCACCGATCAGTTTTGACGTGTCGGTGTGGGAGTGTTTCTGGCCACTGATCAGCGGTTGCCGCCTGGTACTGGCCGGCCCCGGCGAGCATCGCGACCCCCATCGCATTGCACAGTTGGTGCAGGAGCATGGCGTGACCACCCTGCATTTTGTGCCGCCGCTACTGCAGCTGTTTGTCGATGAACCGCTGGCGGCCGAATGCATCAGCCTGCGCCGGGTGTTTTCCGGGGGCGAAGCCTTGCCCGCCGAGTTGCGCAATCGGCTCCTCGCGCAATTGCCGGCGGTGCAGTTGCACAACCGTTATGGCCCGACCGAAACGGCAATCAACGTCACCCATTGGCACTGTCAGCGCACCGACGGCGAGCGCTCGCCAATCGGCCGCCCATTGGGCAACGTGCTTTGCCGGGTGCTGGACGAGCAGTTCAACCTGCTGCCCGCAGGGGTGCCGGGTGAGCTGTGCATCGGCGGGATTGGCCTGGCCCGTGGTTATCTGGGGCGTGCTGGGCTGACCGCCGAACGTTTTGTCGCCGACCCACTGGGCGCGGCGGGCGCCCGTTTGTACCGCACCGGCGACCGCGTGCGCTGGACGGCTGATGGCGTGCTGGAGTACCTCGGGCGCCTGGATCAGCAGGTCAAGCTGCGCGGGTTTCGGGTCGAGCCGGAAGAAATCCAGGCGCGGCTGCTGGCCCAGGAGGGCATCGCCCAAGCGCTGGTGTTGATTCGCGAGACCGCCGGCGGTGCGCAGTTGATCGGTTACTACACGGCCAGCGGCGAGCTGGATGAGCTGGACGTGAAAGCCGCACTGGCCGCCGAGTTGCCGGAGTACATGGTGCCGGCGCAACTGATCCGCCTAGATGTCATGCCCCTGAGCCCCAGCGGCAAAGTCGACCGCCGCGCCTTGCCGGAGCCGGTGTGGCAGGTGCGTGAGCATGTCGAGCCGCACACCGCCCTGGAACAGCAGATCGCCGCGATCTGGCGCACAGTGCTGGGCCTGCCGCGTGTCGGCCTGCGCGACGACTTCTTCGCCCTTGGCGGCCATTCACTGCTGGCCACGCAAATCATCTCCCGCACACGCCAGGCCTGTGATGTGGAGCTGCCCCTGCGTACCTTGTTCGAAGCCAGTGAGCTGGGGGCGTTTGCCGAACAGGTGCGCCTGATCCAGGCCAGCGGCCAACGCAACCAACAGAGCGCGATCGGCAAGGTGGATCGCCGCCAGCCGGTGCCGCTGTCCTATTCCCAGCAGCGCATGTGGTTCCTCTGGCAAATGGAGCCGGACAGCCCGGCCTATAACGTCGGTGGCATGGCGCGCTTGCGCGGGGTGCTGGATGTGGGGCGTTTCGAGGCGGCGTTGCAAGCCTTGATCATGCGCCACGAAACCCTGCGCACCACCTTCCCGAGTGTCGATGGTGTGGCCCGGCAGAACGTCGCCGCGCAAAGCAGCGTGCGCATGAACTGGCAGGATTTCTCGGCGTTTACCGAAGCCGAGCGCCAACTGCGCGTGCAGCAATTGGCCGACCAGGAAGCCCACCGCCCGTTCAACCTGGAAACCGGACCGTTGCTGCGCGCCTGTCTGGTCAAGGCCGGCGAGCAGGAACACTACCTGGTGCTGACCCTGCACCACATCGTCACCGAAGGCTGGGCCATGGACATCTTTGCCCATGAACTCAGCGCGCTGTACGAAGCCTTTATCGACGAGCGCGAATCGCCCCTGGAACCGTTGCCGGTGCAGTACCTGGACTACAGCGTGTGGCAGCGCCAATGGCTGGAGGCCGGTGAACGCCAGCGCCAGCTCGATTACTGGACCACGCAACTGGGCAACGAGCATCCGCTGCTGGAACTGCCCAGCGACCGGCCACGCCCGGCGGTGCAAAGTCATCAGGGCGAGCTGTACCGTTTTGACCTTGGCGATGAACTCGCCGCCAAGGTGCGCGCCTTCAATGCCGAACATGGCCTGACCCTGTTCATGACCATGACCGCGACCCTGGCGACGCTGCTCTACCGCTACAGCGGCCAGACCGACCTGCGCATCGGTGCGCCGGTGGCCAACCGCATCCGCCCGGAAAGCGAAGGGCTGATCGGCGCGTTCCTCAACACCCAGGTGCTGCGTTGCCAGCTCGACGGGCAGATGCGCGTTGCTGAGCTGTTTGAGCACGTGCGTCACACCGTAATCGAAGGCCAGTCCCATCAGGACCTGCCGTTCGACCACTTGGTGGAAGCCCTGCAGCCGCCGCGCAGTGCTGCGTACAACCCGCTGTTCCAGGTGATGTGCAACGTGCAGCGCTGGGAATTCCAGCAAAGCCGGCAACTGGCCGGGATGACCGTCGAGTACCTGGCCAACGATGCGCGTGCCACCAAGTTCGACCTCAACCTGGAAGTTACCGACCTCGATCATCGCTTGGGTTGCTGCCTGACCTACAGCACCGACTTGTTCGACGAGCCGCGCATTGCGCGCATGGCCGCCCATTGGCGCAACCTGCTGGAGGCGCTGATCGCCGATCCGCAACAGCGCTTGAGCGAGTTGGCGATGCTCCAGGCGCATGAGCAACGCGCCCTGCAAGACGGCCTCGGTATCGAGGCCGGCGAGCACCGTCTCGACCAGTGCATCCATTCGCTGTTCAGCGCCCAGGTGCAGGCCCGTGCGGATGCGCCCGCGCTGACCTTCGCCGGGCAAACCCTGAGTTACCGCGAGCTGGACAGCCGCGCCAACCGCCTGGCCTGGATGCTGCGCGAGCGTGGGGTGGGCCCGCAGGTGCGGGTCGGCCTGGCGCTGCCACGCTCACTGGAAATGGTCATCGGCCTGCTGGCGATCCTCAAGGCCGGTGGCGCCTATGTGCCGTTGGACCCGGAATACCCGCTGGACCGTCTGCACTACATGATCGAAGACAGCGGCATCGGCCTGTTGCTCAGCGATGCGGCGATGTTCGACGCCCTTGGCGAGTTACCCGCCAGCGTCAGTTGCTGGTGCCTGGAAGATGACTTGCCGGTGCTCGCCAACTACCCGGCCAGTGACCTGCCGGCGATCAGCCTGGCGCAGCATCAGGCGTACCTGATCTACACCTCCGGCTCCACCGGCAAGCCCAAGGGGGTGGTGGTGTCCCACGGTGAAATCGCCATGCATTGCCAGGCGGTGATCGAGCGCTTTGGCATGCGCCCCGACGATTGCGAGCTGCACTTCTATTCGATCAATTTCGACGCCGCCACCGAGCGCCTGCTGGTGCCGCTGCTCAGTGGTGCGCAGGTGGTGTTGCGCGCCCAGGGGCAATGGGATGCCGAAGAAATCTGCGGGCTGATCCGTGAGCATCGGATCAATATCCTCGGCTTCACCCCTAGCTATGGCAGCCAGTTGGCGCAATGGCTGGCCACGCAAAACCAGACCCTGCCGGTGCGTATGTGCATCACTGGCGGCGAGGCGCTGACTGGCGAGCACCTGCAGCGCATCCGCGCAGCGTTCCAGCCGGCGCTGTTCTTCAATGCCTATGGGCCGACCGAAACGGTGGTCATGCCCCTGGCCAGCCTGGCCCCTGAGGTGTTGGAGGAGGGCGCCGGCAGCGTGCCGATCGGCAGCATCATCGGCGCGCGGGTCGCCTATATTCTGGATGCCGACCTGGCGCTGGTGCCCCAAGGCGCGACTGGCGAGCTGTACGTGGGCGGTGCCGGCCTGGCCCAGGGTTATCACCAGCGTGCGGGCATGACCGCCGAACGTTTTGTGGCCGACCCGTATGCCGATGGCGGGCGGCTCTATCGTACCGGCGACCTGGTGCGCCAGCGTGCCGATGGCCTGGTGGAGTACCTGGGGCGGATCGACCATCAGGTGAAAATCCGTGGTTTCCGTATCGAACTGGGCGAGATCGAAACCCGCCTGCTTGAGCATGAGGCGGTCCGTGAGGCGGTGGTCATGGCCCTGGATGCGCCGAGTGGCAAGCAACTGGCGGCGTACCTGGTCAGCGATGCCCGCGATCACGCCGCCTTGCGCGAGGCGCTCAAGACCCACCTCAAGGCGCAACTGCCGGACTACATGGTGCCGGCGCACCTGATGGTGCTAGACAGCATGCCGCTGACCGCCAACGGCAAGCTCGACCGCCGCGCCTTGCCGCAACCGGACCCCGAGGCCAATCGGCAGCAGTACGTGGCGCCGAGCAATGCGCTGGAACTGAGCCTGGCCGCGATTTGGTGTGCGGTGCTCAATGTGCAGCAGGTCGGGCTGCACGATAACTTCTTCGAACTGGGTGGCGACTCGATCCTGTCGATCCAGGTGGTCAGCCGGGCGCGGCAGGCGGGGATTCACTTCAGCCCCCGCGACCTGTTCCAGCACCAGACCGTGCAGGCCCTGGCCGCAGTGGCCACGTGCAGTGAGCAGGTCACTGCCGAGCAAGGGCTGTTGACCGGCCCCTCGGGCATGACGCCGATCCAGCACTGGTTCTTCGACAGTGAGATCCCGGCGCGTCAGCACTGGAACCAGGCCTTGGTACTGGCGCCGGTGCAGGCCCTGGACCCGCACCGCCTAGAACAGGCGCTGCTGGCCGTACTGGAACACCACGACGCCTTGCGCCTGAGCTTCACCCAGCGCGACGCGCAATGGCACGCCGAGCATCTGGCCGTGCCGGAAGGTGGCGTGTTGTGGCTGGCCCAGGTGGCGGATATGGCGCAGTGCGAGGCGCTGTTCGCCGATGCCCAGCGCAGCCTCGACCTGGAGCGCGGCCCGCTGCTGCGCGCCTTGCTGGTGGACGGGCCGCTCGGCCAGCAACGCTTGCTGATCGCCATCCATCACCTGGTGGTGGATGGCGTGTCCTGGCGCGTATTGCTCGAAGACCTGCAAAACGTCTATCGCCAATTGAGCGACGGCCAGGCCGTCAGCCTGCCGGCCAAGACCAGCGCCCTGCGCGACTGGGCCGCGCGTTTGCAGGCCTATGCCAGTAGCGAATCCCTGCGTGAAGAACTGAGCCTGTGGCAGCAACAGTTGGCGGGCCCGCCGGTTGAACTGCCGGTGGACCGGGCGGACGGCAGCCTGCGCAACCGCGACGCCGAGACTGTCAGTGTGCGCCTGGATGCCGAGCGCACCCGGCAGTTGCTGCAACAGGCACCGAGCGCCTACCGCACCCAGGTCAACGACCTGTTGCTGACTGCACTGGCCCGCGTGCTGTGCCGTTGGAGCGGCCACGCATCGACCCTGATCCAGCTGGAAGGCCACGGCCGCGAAAGCCTGTTTGATGAGATCGACCTGACCCGCAGTGTCGGTTGGTTCACCAGCGCTTACCCGCTGCGCCTGACCCCGTTGGATATCGAGGAGGCCAGCGGCCAGGGCGCGTCGATCAAGGCGATCAAGGAGCAACTGCGCGCGGTGCCGCACAAAGGCCTGGGCTATGGCGTGCTGCGCTACCTGACCGACAGTACCTGTCGCCAGGCCATGGCGGCGTTGCCGAACGCCTCGATTACCTTCAACTACCTCGGGCAGTTCGACCAAAGCTTCGACAGCCAGGCGCTGTTCCACCCGCTGGACGTGTCTGCCGGCCCGGCCCATGACCCGGATGCGCCACTGCCCAACGCCTTGAGTGTGGACAGCCAGGTGTACGGCGGCGAACTGCTGCTGCGCTGGACCTTCAGCCGCGAGCGCCACGACTACCAGACCATCAGCGAGCTGGCCGAGGCCTACCTGGGCGAGTTGCAGAGCCTGATCGCCCATTGCCTGCGCGATGATGCCGGCGGCCTGACGCCGTCCGACTTCCCCCTGGCGCACCTGACCCAGGTGCAACTGGACGCGTTGCCGGTGCCGGCCAGCGCCATCGAGGATGTGTATCCGCTGACGCCCATGCAGGAAGGCCTGCTGTTGCATACCCTGCTGGAGCCGGGCACCGGCCTCTATTACATGCAGGACCGCTACCGCATCAACAGCGAGCTCAACCCCGAGCGCTTTGCCCTGGCCTGGAAAGCCGTGATCGCCCGGCATGAAGCCTTGCGTGCGTCGTTCTGCTGGAACGTCGGCGAAGCGATGTTGCAGGTGATCCACAAGCCCGGCAGCACGCCGATCGAATACCTGGACTGGACCGGCACCCCGGCCGAACAACAGGAACCGCGCCTGCAAGCGCTGCTCAAAAGCGAGCGCGAGGCCGGTTTCGATCTGCTCAATCAGGCGCCGTTCCACCTGCGCCTGATCCGCGTCGGCGAGGCCCGCTACTGGTTCATGATGAGCAACCACCACATCCTGATTGATGCCTGGTGCCGTTCGTTGTTGATGAATGATTTTTTCGATATCTACACCGCCCTGGGTGAAGGTCGAGAAGCACAACTGGCCGCGCCGCCACGCTATCGCGATTACATCGCCTGGCTGCAACGTCAGAACCTGGCGGAGGCGCGGCAGTGGTGGCAGCAGAACCTGCAAGGGTTTGAGCGCACCACGCCGATCCCCAGCGACCGGCCATTCCTGCGTGAACACGCCGGCCACAGTGGCGGCATGGTGGTGGGGGATTGCTATACCCGTCTGGATGCCCGTGACGGTGCGCAATTGCGCGAGCTGGCCCAGGCTTATCAACTGACCGTCAATACCTTCGCCCAGGCGGCGTGGGCCTTGGTGCTGCGGCGCTTGAGCGGCGAGCGTGACGTGTTGTTCGGCGTCACGGTGGCCGGGCGCCCGGTGGACATGCCGCACATGCAGCGCACGGTCGGCCTGTTTATCAACAGCATCGCCCTGCGGGTCAAGTTGCCCGAGGACGATCAGCCGTGCAGCGTGCGCCAGTGGTTGAGCGCCTTGCTCGACAGCAATATGCAGCTGCGCGAGTACGAATACCTGCCGCTGGTGACAATCCAGGAACACAGCGAACTGCCCAAGGGCCAGCCGCTGTTCGACAGCCTGTTTGTATTTGAAAACGCTCCGGTGGAAGTCTCGGTACTGGACCGTGCGCAAAGCCTGAACGCCACCTCGGACTCGGGCCGTACCCACACCAACTTCCCGCTGACCGCCGTGTGTTACCCGGGGGATGACCTGGGCCTGCACCTGTCCTACGACCAGCGTTATTTCGATGAAAGCACCGTGCAGGGCATGCTTGCTGAGTTCAAGCGCCTGCTGCTGGCGCTGGTGCAGGGCTTCCATGGCGATATGGCCGACCTGCCGCTGATTGGCGAGCAGGAGCGTGAGTTCCTGGTGCACGCTTGCAACCAGAGCGCCCACGACTACCCGCTGCAAAGCAGCTACGTTGAACTGTTTGAAGCGCAGGTGGCGCAGCATGGGCAGCGCATTGCCGCCAGTTGCCTGGACCGGCAATGGAGCTATGCCGAGCTGAACCAGCACAGCAACCGCCTGGGCCATGCCCTGGTCGCGGCGGGTGTCGGCCTGGATCAGCCGGTGGCGCTGCTGGCCGAGCGCGGCCTGGAACTGCTGGGCATGATCATCGGCAGCTTCAAGGCCGGTGCCGGTTATTTGCCGCTGGATCCCGGCCTGCCGGCCCAGCGCCTGAGCCGGATCATCGACCTGAGCCGCACGCCGCTGCTGGTGTGCACGGCAGCCTGCCTTGAACAGGCGCAGGTGTTGCTCGAAGACTTTGCCTGCGGCGCGCGGCCGAAGCTGCTGGTGTGGGAGGAGTTGGCGGGCGCGGATAGCAATCCGGGGATCTACAGTGCCCCGGACAACCTCGCCTATGTGATCTACACCTCCGGCTCCACCGGGCTGCCCAAGGGCGTGATGGTCGAGCAGCGCGGCATGCTCAATAACCAGTTGAGCAAGGTGCCGTACCTGCAGTTGAGCGAGCAGGATGTGATCGCCCAGACCGCGTCGCAAAGCTTCGATATTTCGGTGTGGCAATTCCTCGCCGCGCCGTTGTTTGGCGCACGGGTGGACATTGTGCCCAACACCATTGCCCATGATCCGCAGGGCCTGCTGGCCCATGTCCAGGCCCAGGGCATCACGGTGCTGGAAAGCGTGCCGTCGCTGATCCAGGGCATGCTTGCCCAGGAGCGTATCAGCCTGCAGGGCCTGCGCTGGATGCTGCCGACGGGGGAGGCCATGCCGCCAGAGCTGGCGCACCAATGGCTGCTGCGTTACCCGGATATCGGCCTGGTCAACGCCTATGGCCCGGCGGAATGCTCGGATGACGTGGCGTTCTTTTGCGTCGACCTGGCCTCGACCCGTGGCACCTACCTGCCGATCGGCACGCCGACCGACAACAACCGTTTGTATCTGCTCGACGGCGCGCTGGAGTTGGTGCCGCAAGGGGCGGTGGGTGAGTTGTGTGTGGCGGGCACCGGGGTAGGGCGCGGGTACGTCAGCGACCCGCTGCGTACTGCGCAAGTGTTTGTGGCGGATCCATTTGGTGCGCCGGGAGAACGCCTGTATCGCACCGGCGACCTGGCGCGGCGGCGCAGCGATGGGGTGCTGGAGTACGTCGGGCGCATCGACCATCAGGTGAAGATCCGCGGTTACCGCATCGAACTCGGTGAAATCGAGGCGCGCCTGCACGAGCAGCCCGAGGTGCGCGACGCGGCGGTGGGTGTGCAGGAGGGCGTGAATGGCAAGCACTTGGTGGGTTACCTGGTGGCGAGCGATGCCAGCCTTAACCCTGGCGAACGCCTGGACCGCATCAAGCAGCGCCTGCGCAGCGAACTGCCGGAGTACATGGTGCCGTTGCACTGGCTGTGGCTGGAGCGCCTGCCGTTGAATGCCAACGGCAAGCTCGACCGCAAGGCCTTGCCGGCTCTGGAGATCGGTCAGTTGCACAGCCAGGATTACCTGGCGCCGCGCAGCGAGCTGGAGCAGACCCTGGCCACAATCTGGGCCGAGGTGCTGAAGGTCGAGCAGGTGGGCGTGCTGGATAACTTCTTCGAGCTGGGCGGGCATTCGTTGCTGGCCACGCAAATCGCCTCGCGGGTGCAAAAGAGCCTGCAACGGGATGTGCCGCTGCGGGCGATGTTCGAATGCAGCACGGTAGCGGAGTTGGCGACGTACATCGAGGGCTTGGCGGCCAGTGACATCAGTGCCGGCACGGTGGACCGCCTGAGCGATTTGATGGCGGAGCTGGAGGGGCTTTGAGTCGGCGAACGGGCCGCCACACAGGCGGCACGCCATTGGTCGGTTTTGCACATTTTTGGGGTGCGAACTGTCAATTCTGACAGTAGGCAAACCTCCTGTTTCCGGGGCTAGATACCTGCAGATTTGGGCCTGCCCAGCAGGCTTGCTGGTTATCTTTCCCAGACAGGAGGTCGCATCATGGTCAAAAAAACCACCCCCCAAAGCCCACCGTTGGCGGCTACCCAGGCACCTGCCGAGGTTGCTGTCGAATTGCCCTATCCGCAGATTCGCTACGCCGTCAATAACAACACCCTGGACCCCATCAAGGCGAAAAACGGCACTGTCGCGACCGTCGCTTTTACGGGGATGGGCACGGGTCCTATCACCTTGTACTGGGCGATCAAGGGCCAGGACGAGCCGGTGTTTGAACCTGTTGTGCAACCGGGCAGTACCAGCGGCAGTATTGATATTCAGGTTCCCTGGCAATCGGTCAGCACCAGCATTGGGCATACGGTTTTGGTCTGGTACACCGCGCGGGTGGCGGGCCAGTTGAAGGAATCGCTGGTGCTGGAGTTGGAGGTCCAGCAGATCAGGGAGGCGGACCTCAAGGAGTCGCTGCCGAAGTTTGAGCATGCCCAGTATGTCCATAGCACCTGGCAACTGGATATGAAGACATTCAGGGGCGATGAGACCATCCGCCTTAACGCCTGGCCCATGATTCAGGCCGGGCAGCGCCTGTTTATCAATGTGGCCGGTGATCAGCACAAGCCGCCGTTCGCGTTTAGCTGGGTGGCGCGGGACCATGTGGTCATGGAGGCCGAAGCCCATGACGATCATGTCTTTGAGTTCAAGCTGTCACGGGGCTGGATGGCGCGACGGGAAGACTATTCGGCACTGACCCTTCATATCGCCGTGATCTTTGATGGCACCGATCCCAAGCCGCCGGTACCGGTCGATCCGATCTACGAAACCCGACTGCCCGAAAACGCCCACGAGTTTCATCCTCGCAACACGGCGCTGTTGTTTGTCGATACCTCCCTGCATTTGCAAGCCCCGATATTGGTCGAGGCGCAAGGCCAGGGTCAGGTTGATCCCCTCAAGTTGTTGGAGGGGGCCACGGTACGTGTTTGTTACGAGGATATGCAGAGCACGGACCATATTGCCCTGTGCTGGCAATCCACCTTCGGTGATTGCGCGCCGATTGCACCGCAGTATGGCGTAGAGGAGGGGTGCATCGACTTCCATGTGCCGCCGGAATACGTGGGCATGCGCCTGGATAACTTCGCGCATTTCTCCTATACCGTGACCCGGGATGGGGAGCCGTACACGTCGCCTGAAGGTGTGGTCAGGATCCCACTGCCGGCCAACCTGCCCCAGCCGCAGATTTTCGAAGCGCCGTTCAACACCCTGGACCTTGGAGGGATGTGCTGTGATGACCCGGTGACTGTTCATGTCGCGCCTTGGCCGTTTATCGGCACCAGCCAGGTTATTCAGTTGTTTATCGGTGGTGTTTACCCGGATGGCTCGAAAGCCCGGCTGCTCCCTTTTGATGACGCGCCGATTACTGAAGAAGACGTGCGTAGCGGTTGGACCAGAACCTTGTCTCGGGCCCAACTGGCGGCGCTCAAACATGACAGCCAGTTGTATGTTCTCTTTAGTGTCGAGTTTCTTCCGCGTAAGGATTCAAGGCCGGTCTACAGGTCTTTTCCTTCACTGCTGGTGAATCTGCTCACCGAGCCCCACTTGGAGTTGACGGCCCCCCATCTCGTCGAGTCCGTAGACTGCGGCGCCGACGGCTGGCTACTCAACCCGGTGAACACGGTGGAGGGCGCGCATCTTCAGGTAGCGTACGGGCATATGTGTCCGGGGGATTGGGTGTGCCCGACGTTTACCGGCACACCAGGGCTCGGTTCGCCGGCGCTGGAGTGTCGTACTGTCGGTGTAGATGAGCGAAACATGGTGTTCCCGATTCCGGCCTCTGCGATCAGCGCCAACCTGTGTCAGAAAATATCGGTTTCTTACAATGTGTCGCGTGCCTGCGGTGGCTCCTGGGAGTCGCCGGTGAAAGAGGTGCAGGTCCTGGATCTGAGCGGCCTGCCCTCGCCTGCGGTGGAACAGGCCACGGGCAGCACGTTGGACCTTAATACCTTTGGGGGCGATGCCACAGCGATGGTGGCTACCTGGTTCTATCTGGCCCTGGGCCAACCTTGCTGGCTGTGGGTGACGGGTGAGTTGGAGGATGGCAGCCCCTACCGTTTTGAGGTGCTGGAAGGTCAGGCGGTAACCGAGGAATGGCTGGCCGGTGGCGTCACCGCGGCACTGGCGCGCAACGAACTGCAAAAACTGGCGGATTGCAGTGCCTTTGAAGTGCATTTCGCGGTGAACTTCAATGGCGAGTCCGATAAGGCCAGCGCCAAGGAATTTGCATCGCTGACCCTCGAAATTGCCCAGGAGGACCTGGTACTCGAAGCGCCCAAGGTGCGCGAAGCGGTAGGCTCGCAGCTCACGGTATACAACGGCCGCGATGGCGTGACGGTGCGAGTGGCCTATGACCTGATCAGCCCCGGCCATGCAATCAGCGTGTGCTGGAAACGCGCAGACGGTACCTGCCTGCCGCTGACCTCGAAGCCTGGCAGCAATGACCCGGATTACGTGGATTTCCATATCCCCCGGGAGGCGGTGATTCGTGGGATTGGCAAGACGGTGAAGATCAACTACACCGTTACCAGCCTGTGCAAAGTGGCGACTTCCCCGGATTTCGATCTGCAAATCAGTGTGCCGGTACGTTTGCCAGCGCCGGTGGTGCCGCAGGCAACCAACAATATTCTGGACTTGCGCACCTTTAATGGGAACGCGGATATCACCGTTGAACCCTGGTGGTTTATCTTGCCGGACCAGAAAGTATGGTTGCGGGGCGTCGGTACCCAAAAGAATGGCAACCCTTATACGATCAACGTTTACTTGGGGCAGGGGGTGACAGCAGGTGAAGCGAGTACAGGTTTGAAAAAGGCGCTACAGCGTTTCGAACTTGAGCTCTTGAAGGACCTCAGCCGCCTGATGTTTACCTGTAAGGTGACCGCCGATGGCAGTACCCATGAAAGTGAAGCGCTGGCGTTTCCGATTCTGGAGCTGATTATCCGGGCCAATTTCTTAACCGATTTTGATGATTTTGAGAGTTATCCGAACCAGGAGTATCTGGGGGCAGGGACTATCATCAATACGCGCTTATTGGATTTTGAATTACCAGCCTCATCTCCCCCTGGAATTGGGCTTCATCCAGTCAGAACTGCCGGAGAACTGGTGCCGGGAATGATTGAGGGCAAGGCATTGGCAGTGCGCTGCGGTAGCGCTAATACAATGCAGCTATCACGTCTGAAGTTTAAGTTCAGATGCGCGCGGGTGAGATTCGGTTATGCAAATACCGGCACCGATATCGCGACGTTCAGGTTCTTTGGTGAAAATAATCAGCTACTTGGGACACGTGAGGCAGCGACTAGGACCTGGGTCGATTTCGAGGCTGAAAACGGAGCAAAAATAGTCCGTATTGACGTTTTGTGTCTGGTGCATGGAGCGATTGATTCGCTAACCATCTGGCATGGTGGCGAGACTTATCGTCATTGAGCTAATGCCCGCCCTGCAGAAAAGGGGTGAGCAAACGCTCGGGTTCGGCCGTTAGGTATTGGACCAACGAGATACAAGAATGCCCGCTTTGTGCGGGCATTCTTGTTAGTGGCGTGTGGTTAATCCGAGTCACTTGGGCCCGAGGATTTTCCCCAACTTATCCGGCGACGGCGCCCCCTGCTGTTGCTGCAACTGGCCCTTGTCATCCAGATAGAAAATCGCCGGCGTGGCCGACAACTCCAACTCCTCCATCAACTTCATATTGGCATCGAGCTTGGCCTGGATCTGGGCCGGAATCTTGGTCAGGGCCTTGAGCTTGCTGGCTTTGCCGGCAGACTCATGTTCTTCCAGGGCCTGGGCTGTGTCCTTGCTTGCCAGCAGCGCCGCCGATTTGCCCGGGCTGTCTTCGCGAATAATCCCGACCATGATGTGGCGCAACTGTACCTTGCCCGCCTTGACCCAGGGCCGTGCCTGTTCCCAGAACATGTTGCAGTACGGGCAGTTGGGGTCGCTGAACAGGTAGACGGTGCGCGGCGCGTTTTTATCGCCGTCCTGGATCCAGCTGCTCTGTTCCATCTTGGCCCAGATTTCCTTGGCCATTGGGGCGTAGACCAGCTTTTCCAGGGGGGCGGTGCTCAGGTCATTGCCCTTGGCGTCATACAGATTGCCGGCGATCACGTGTTGGCCGTCGGCGGTCAGGTACAGCGCCATGCCGCGGTTCTGGTATTGCGCGGCATAGCCCTTGAGCCCGCCCGGCGCGTCGAAGCTGCCGATGATCTTGGCGCCCTTGGCTTCGATCTGTTTGATCGGCGCCGGCCATTCTTCGGCGTGGACGAGGCTGGCAGCCAGGGTCAGGGGCAGCAGGGTTAGCAGGTGGCGGAGGCGGGGCATAAGGGTTTCCTTGCAGGGGCCGTCTTGGCGGCAGTCTTGTCCATGGGGTCGAAATATTCCATGGCGCGGGCCAGGCTGGCCTGGGACAGTTCGCCCAGGTGGCTGTTGATCAGCCGGCCATCGGCTTGATAGAAGAGGGTGGTCGGCAGGGCCATGGAACCCACGGCCTGGCCCAGGCGGCCACTGGCGTCGAACAGCACGTTGTCCAGGTTCAGGCCCTGGGTAGCCAGGTAGGTGCTGACGCTTTGCATGCTTTCGGCCTGGTTGACGAACAGGAAGGTCACGTCCGGCCGCTGCTTCTGGGCGTTTTCCAGTACCGGCATTTCCCGCCGGCAGGGCGGGCACCAGGTGGCCCAGAGGTTGATCACCAGCGGGCCGCCCTGGTAGTCAGCCAGTTGCACGGTTTCGCCATCGGCATTGCGCAGGGCGATGTCCGGCAGGCGCGTACCTTTTTCGTAGATGTTCAACGAGAAACTGGCCAGTGCCCAGAAGGCCAGGCCGCTGACCACACCGGCGCTAAGCGGTTTGCGCAGGGCCGGGCGGCGCCAGCTCCACAGCAGGGCGGCGATGATCAGCACGATCACCCCAGGCCAGGCCAGGAAACCGCCGTCGCGCAGGTCGACGATCTGCAACGGGTCGTCGCGGTAGTACGACCAGTACATCAAGACAAAGCCGATACGCGCACTGAGCATGCCCAGCAGGAACAGGCTGAACAGCACCGATTCGGGGTTCTCGCCGCCCCGCTTGGCCACGCGCCAGCCCACGACTGTGGCGAGGATCAGCGCACTGATCAGCAGCAGATGGTTCAAGGCAATGGCAAAGGTGCCGATGGTCAAGGTCAGCATCAGAGTGCTTCCCGGGTCTGGGTCCAGCGTTGCAGGAAGGCTGCGGCATCCACTTCGCCGGTGATGCGTTGGGCGCGGCGCTCTGCACCGTCGGGGCCGATCCAGACGAAGCTCGGTGGGCCAGGGACTTTGTAGCGACCCAGCAACTCACGGCTGGCGGCGTTGTCGGCGGTGACGTCCAGGCGCAGCAGGCGCACGTCCTTCAGGGCGTCCATCACTTCGGGTTTGCCGAACACCTGTTTTTCCATGATTTTGCACGACACACACCAGTCGGCGTAGTAGTCCAGCAGCACCCATTGGCCCTGGGCCTTGGCGCTGTCGAGCTGGGCTTGCAGGGCTACCGGGTCGTTGAGGGTGATAAAGCTGTCATGGGCAGTCGGCGCGCCGGCCACCGTCGAGCCACCGAAGACCTTGAGCGGCTGCCACAGGTCGTCGCTGCCACCGGCGGCGCCGATCACCAGGATCGCGCCCCACAGCCCCAGGACCAGGGAGCCGGCACCCAGTGCCTTGGCGATCAGCCCGTACTCACGGGCCAGGCTCCAGCCGCAGTAGGCCATGACCAGCGCCAGTACACCCCACAGGCCGAGCCACAGGCTTTCGTCGACGACCGGGCGAATCATCAACACGGCGGTCGCGAGGAACAGGAAGCCAAACACGCCCTTCAGCACGTTCATCCAGGTGCCCGGCTTGGGCAGGAAGCGATTGCCCACGGTCACCAGCAATAGCAAGGGCACACCGATACCGATGCCCATGGCAAACAGGATCAGGCCGCCGTGCAGGGCATTGCCGCTTTGCGCGATATACAGCAGGGCGCCGGCCAGGGGCGCGGTCATGCACGGGCCCACCAGCAGGCCGGACAAGGCGCCGAGCACCCCGGCGCCGACCAGGCTGCCGCCGTTTTGCTGGCGGCTGGCGTTATCCAGGCGATCGCGCAGGAAGGCCGGCAGTTGCAGTTCAAAGAAGCCGAACATCGGCAGGGCGAGGATCACAAACAACCCGGCGAAACTGCCGAGGATCCACGGGGTTTGCAGCAGCGCGGCGAGGTTGCTGCCGGCCAGCGCGGCCAGCACGCCGAGGGCGGCATACACCAGGGCCATGCACACCACATAACTGCTGGCCAGGGCAAAACCACGGCGTGGGCTGGCACCGCTGCCTACCACCAGGCCAGCAAGGATTGGCAGCATCGGCAGCGAGCACGGGGCGAACGCCAGCAGCAGGCCCAGGCCGAAGAACACCAACAGGCTCCAGCCCAGGCTGCGTTGCTGCAGGCCACTGGCCAGGCTTTCATCCTGGGCCTCGGCGGTGGCGGCCACGGCGGGGTTACCACCGAGGTCCACGGTGAGCGATTGCGGAGGGTAGCACAGGCCGGCATCGGCACAGCCCTGCCAGCCCAGCTTGACCTTGCCGGTGGCACCGGCCGGAAGCTTCACTTCCAGGCCCTGGCGGTACACCTGTTGCTCGCCGAAGAACTCGTCGCTATGGGCTTCGCCCTGGGGCAGCACGGGTTGTTCGGCCAGGCCTTCGAATTTCATGCGTTGCTGGTACAGGTAATAACCGTCGGCAATCTGCCAATACAGCTGGGTTTCACCGGAAGCCAGGCGCTCGGAGGTAAAGGTGAAGGCCTTGCCTACCGGGAGGAACTCGGCCTTGGTCTCGAACGGATTGTTGCCAGGCGCGGCCTGGGCCAATCCGGTGAACAACACCAACAGGAAGATAAACAGATGCCGCATGGTCAAGCCTTAGTTCGATGCAAGTGGGGCACACAATGTGGGGTGCTGATTAACCGATGATTAACCGGGCTATTCTAGAGTGTAGGGATTTTCGAGGCGCGCCTCTTTTGCCGGCATAATGCGCGCTTAATCCGCCCTCCTTTAAATCAGCATTTTTGCAAAGGGTTCAGCATGCACGTACTGGTCTGTGAAGACGATGACCTGATTGCCAGTGGCATCGTTGCCGGTCTCGGCGCCCAGGGCTTTACGGTCGAGCGCGTAGCCACGGCCGCAGCCGCGCGGGCGATGCTCAAGGCGGCGGAGTTTGACATCATGGTGCTCGACCTCGGCCTGCCGGATGAAGACGGCCTGAAACTGCTGCAACAACAGCGCAGTGCAGGCCTGGAGATTCCGGTGCTGATCCTCACCGCGCGGGATTCGGTGACCAATCGGGTCGACGGCCTGCAGGCCGGCGCCGACGATTACCTGCTCAAGCCCTTCGACTTGCGTGAACTGGCGGCCCGCCTGCAAACCCTGCTGCGCCGGGTGGCCGGGCGTAGCGTCAACCTGATCGAGCATGGCCGGCTGACCTACAACCCCAGCAGCCGGGAAACCCTGTTGGGCGGCCAATCGGTGGACTTGTCCCGCCGTGAACAGGCGTTGTTGCAGGCACTGCTGCACAACCGTGGCCGGGTGCTGTCCAGCGAGCAGCTCAAAGACAGCGTCTACGGCTTTAACGACGAGTTGGAAAGCAACGCCCTCAACGTGCATATCCACCACCTGCGCCGCAAATTGGGCAATGGCATTGTCGAGACCGTGCGTGGCCTGGGCTACCGCCTGGGCCCGGCGGACGGTGGAGAGGACGCTTCGTGATGAGTCTGCGTCTGCGCCTGACGTTCAAGCTGGGCGCCGCTTTTGTGCTGATCTGGGTGCTGGCAGCGACCTGGATGCTCAACGACCTGCGTAACCAGATGATGTTTTCCCTGGATCAGCGGCTGGTGGCGTCGGCGCGCATGGTGGCCGGGCTGATGGAGCAGATGCCCGGCCTGGCCAGTGTGGGCGAGGGCAAACGCTTTGGCGCCGAGCAATTGAATGTGCCGGGGGGCATGGCGTGCCAGGTCAGTTCGCTGCGTGGCGAAGTCCTGGCGCGCAGCCATACCACCCCGGATCAGGGCCTGGAATCCCGGCAGAGTGGCTTTCGCGACCAGATCATCGACGGCGCCGCCTGGCGCAGCTTTACCCTGGCCCGGGGCGATTTGTTTATCACCACCGCCGACCGCCAGGTGGAGCGCGAGGCGCTGAATATGTCGATCCTGCTGGCGGCCTCGGTGCCGGTGGGCGTGGCTCTGCTGGGCTGCCTGTGCCTGTTGTGGCTGGGGATCGGCCAGAGCCTGGTGCCACTCAACCGTATGCGCGATGCCTTGATGCGCCGCAGCGCCGACTCCCTCGAGCCCTTGCAGATTCACCCGTTGCCCAGCGAGCTCAAGCCGTTGCTCGACACTCAGAACCAGCTGTTGCAACGCATCGCCAAGGCCATTGAGCGCGAGCGCCGGCTGACGGGCGATGCCGCCCACGAACTGCGCAGCCCCCTTACGGCGATCAAGACCCACCTGCAAGTGGCACGCATGACCGACGGCGCGGCCCGCGACCAATCCCTGGCCCATGCCGAGGAGGGCGCCGACCGCCTGCATCGCACCCTTGAGCAATTGCTGCTGCTGGCGCGGGTCGAGGGCAGCCTGTCGTTTGATGACGGCTTGCAGTCCAGCGCCGAGCAGGTGGCGCGCCTGGCGATCCAGGACGCCAACGCCGGCGACAACCGGCGCATCGACCTGATCTTGCCGGACAACCTGCCCGATAATCCGGTGGAAATGCCCGTGGGCCTGGCGGTTGCCGCCTTGCGCAACCTGCTGGATAACGCCCTGAGCCATACCCCGGCCGATACGCGGGTGGAATTGAGTGTGTTTACCCAGGGCAATCAGGTGGTGTTCCGCGTGCGCGACCACGGCGCGCCGATCTCCAGCGAAGACCTGCAACATCTGACTCAACGTTTCTGGCGCAATGGCAACAGCGGTGGTTGTGGCCTGGGCCTGGCCATCGTGCAGGCGATTGTCCAGCGCTGTTCCTGTTCCCTGGCCTTCGACAGCCAGCCCGACGGCCTGCGGGTCGACCTGGGGATGCCGCTGCGACGCTGATCTTTCCTTGCACCCACATAACTACCGCCATCCTCAGGCCCGGTGCTTCAGGATGGCGTTAATTTTTGTGTTTGCAGGTTTGCCGGCTGAATGACTCAGCCTGTATTGAAAAGGACAGCGCCTATGTTGGTCATCGACTCCACTTATCCCGCCCAGGATTTTAATCAACGCAATGGCGAAGCCGTGCGCCAGTTGGTGGTGCATTACACCGCCGCGCCCTTCGCCTCTTCCCTGCGCACCCTGACGCAGCAGGGTGTCAGTGCCCATTACCTGCTGCCCGACCCCCTCGAGGCGGGTTATCGAGACGCCGGCTACGACGAGTTGCGGGTATTTCAACTGGTGGATGAACATCAGCGCGCCTGGCATGCGGGGGCCAGTCATTGGGCGGGCCGCGATAACGTCAACACGCGCTCCATCGGCATCGAGATCGTCAATCTGGCTCGCGACGATGGTGGGGTTTTTACCTTTCCTGCCTACGGGGCGGAGCAAATCGAGGTACTGATCGCGCTGATCCACGACATTTGCGCCCGTCATCCGCAGATCGGCGCCACCGATATCGTCGGCCATTCGGATGTGGCGTTCTGGCGCAAAAGTGACCCGGGTCCACGGCTGCCCTGGCACGGCTTGTTCGAGGCGGGCATTGGCGCCTGGTTCGATGAAGAGGTCAAAAACGCCTATGTGCGCCGCTTTCGCATGGGCTTGCCCCAGGAGGTGGAGATCGAACGGGCCTTTCAGCGCTACGGCTACGCCCCGGCACGAAACCGCCAGGCGTTCCAGCAACGGGTGCGTGCGTTCCAGATGCACTTCCGGCCAGCCGACTATCGTGGGCAACTGGATATCGACACCTGCGCGATTCTCTATGCGTTGAACGAAAGGTACAGCAGTGCCGGCGAGTGAGCCATTCGCCGTTTTTTCAACGACCCAGGTGTAAATCCTCACGCCGCTGAAGCGTTTCCAGAACAGGAAATCCGTGCGCATGCCCTTTGGGGGCCAGACGTCAACGGGTTGGCAGTTTGGTCACCATCATCCGCGTATTGAGGGATCTAGAGATGTCAGTCGCTACCAGTCGCATTGACGATTTGCAGGTGTCGGCCAGCCCGACGCCGGCGGAAACGCTTTACCAGTTCGATGAATCACCGCTGCTGGCCCGCCAGCGCCTGCAGGAGTCCAATGCCCGCAGTTACCCACGGCGTATCCCCCTGGCACTCAAGCGGGCCAAGGGCATTTATGTCGAGGACGTCGAGGGGCGAAGTTTTATCGACTGCCTGGCCGGGGCCGGTACGTTGGCCCTGGGGCATAACCACCCGGTGGTGATCGAGGCGATCCAGCAGGTGCTGCAGGACGAGTTGCCTCTGCATACCCTGGACTTGACCACGCCGGTCAAGGATCAGTTTGTGCAGGATCTGTTCGGCCTGCTGCCTGCGGAGCTGGCGCGGGAGGCGAAGATCCAGTTTTGCGGGCCCACCGGCACCGATGCGGTGGAAGCCGCGCTGAAGCTGGTACGCACCGCCACGGGGCGCAGCACGGTGTTGTCGTTCCAGGGCGGTTATCACGGCATGAGCCAGGGCGCGTTGAGCCTGATGGGCTGTCTGGGGCCGAAAAAGCCATTGGGTGCCTTGCTGGCCAACGGCGTGCAGTTCCTGCCATTCCCCTATGACTACCGGTGCCCGTTCGGCCTGGGTGGGGCAGAGGGGGTCAAGGTCAACCTGCATTACCTGGAAAACCTGCTCAACGACCCGGAGGCCGGCGTATTGCTACCGGCGGCGGTGATCGTCGAAGTGGTGCAGGGCGAGGGCGGCGTGATCCCGGCCGACCTCGACTGGCTGCGCGGCCTGCGGCGGATTACCGAGCAGGCCGGGGTGGCGCTGATCGTGGATGAGATCCAGAGTGGTTTCGGGCGCACCGGCAAGATGTTTGCCTTTGAACATGCCGGCATTGTTCCGGATGTGGTGGTGTTGTCCAAAGCCATTGGCGGCAGCCTGCCGCTGGCGGTGGTGGTCTATCGCGAGTGGCTCGACACCTGGCTGCCGGGCGCCCATGCCGGCACCTTCCGGGGTAATCAGATGGCCATGGCGGCGGGGTCGGCGGTGATGCGCTACCTCAAGCAGCACAACGTGGCCGACCACGCCGCCGCCATGGGTGAGCGCTTGAGTGAACATCTGCGCATCCTGCAGCGGGACTTTCCACAACTGGGGGATATCCGCGGGCGCGGCCTGATGCTGGGCGTGGAACTGGTGAACCCGAGCGGCACGCCGGATGTCCAGGGGCACCCGCCGGTCCATCGACAATTGGCGCCGCTGGTACAGCGCGAGTGCCTCAAGCGCGGGTTGATTCTGGAGCTGGGCGGGCGCCATGGCAGCGTGGTGCGTTTCCTGCCGCCGCTGGTCATCACCGGCGCAGAAATCGACCGCGTGGCAGAGATCTTCGGCCGGGCTTTGGCGGCGGCCGTGGCCAGCCTCTAATTTTCCTGCGCTGCTATACGTTCCTACATACATCAGCCACGCGCAGTGCGTGGCAGCCTTTGAGTGACGGAGAACCGCAATGACCTCAGTATTTGACCGCGAAGACATCCTGTTCCAGGTGGTGGTCAACCATGAAGAACAGTATTCCATCTGGCCCGACTACAAGGCCGTGCCAGAGGGCTGGCGCACCGTGGGTAAAAGCGGGATGAAGAAAGAGTGCCTGGCTTACATCGAAGAAGTCTGGACTGATATGCGCCCGCTGAGCTTGCGCCAGAAGATGGATGCGCAGGTTGTTGCTGGCTGAACACAAGCAAATGTGGGAGCGGGCTTGCCTGCGATGGGCATAGGTAGCTACACAATCTTCTGGGTTTGTGTACATATCCGTTGTTGCGGTTATGGCGGCTATTGGTTCCGCCCTTACGGCGGGTCACTTTTGGAAAAGAGCCCGGAGTGCCGGCCCAGCCAAAAGTAACCAAAAGGGCTCTTACCCCACCACTCGGCACCTCGCCCAGGCTCGGTGTGCCCGCCATCCGACATTGATTTGGGGGGCCGCCGCGATGGGCCATCCATGGCCCAGCGCGGCTAACCCGGCGTCCTGCCGGGTTACCCCCCAAATCAAAATCGGATGACGGCCAGCGTGGTTTAACGGGGCGCCTAAGATCAAAATCACAAGCAAAGCGAGGCGGCCTGACAGCCGACCTGATCGTCGAGGCGTGAGCGTGTACCTGTGGGAGCTGGCTTGCCTGCGATGGCGGTGTACCAGCCAATACATTTATCGACTGATACACCGCCATCGCAGGCAAGCCAGCTCCCACAGGGGAATGCAGCTTCGCACCCCGGCTTTGCTGTTGCTCCGCTTTTGATCTGGCTTTTGATCTTGATCTCAGGCGCCCCGTTAAACCACGATGGCCGCAGGCAGGTATTGCGCAGTGGGCACCCCGGCATGGATGCCGGGGTAGCCGCGACACGGCCATGGATGGCCGATCGCGGCGGGCCCACGGAGCAATGCCTGACTGCGGGCATGCCGAGCCTAGGCGAGGCACCGAGTGGTGGGGCAGGAGCCCTTTTGGTTACTTTTGGCTGGGCCGGCACTCCGGGCTCTTTTCCAAAAGTGACCCGCCGTAAGGGCGGAACCCTAAGTGGCCGTGACCGCAGCAACGGATATGTAAACAAACCCAATAAGCACTAGATAAAAGAGTTGTGTAGATACCTATGCCGCGATGGCTAAGTGTCAGTCGATACATTAGTTGACTGATACACCGCCATCGCGGGCAAGCCCGCTCCCACACAACCCCGCTCCCACATAAGCTCGCACACACACAGGGGTATTGCCTTGCTTTCAGGGCACCAAGGCCTTGATCACCTGATCCACATTCCCTTCCAATTCCGCTACCGGGTCCGCACCGTCAGTACCCAGCACCAGCAACTTCGACCCCCCTGCACTGATAGCCGCTTTCACCGCCTCAGCCGGTTGGCGATGGTGCAGCACTAACGCCACGTCGTTGTCCTTCAGGCTGGTCGTCAGCATTTGTAGCGCCTGCGCAGACCACTCGGCATCCGGCCGCGGATCGGTGCTGACCAACTCCAGATTCAATCCACTTATCAGATAAGCAAAATGATCACTCAGGCTGACCACACTCAGGTTATCGGCCTGGGCCAGGCGGGCTTCGCTGTCGGCAGTCAGCTTGAGCAGGCGTTGCTTGAGGCTGGCCAGGTTGCCGTCGATCTGGGCCTTGGCGCCGGGCGCCAGCCTGCTCAGGTCGGCAGCCATGACATCGGCCATGCGCCCCAGGTTGTTGCTCGACTGCCACGGCTGGCTATTGAGGCCATCCACAGTCCCCGGTTGCAGGGCCACGCCTGGCAGACCGCCGTCTACCGGGCGCGCCGCGTCCACTTCGACGATGCGGATATTGCTGCGCCGGGCCACTGGGTACAGCGGGTCATCCGGCCACAGCGAGCGCAGGCCGATCGCCGCATCGGCGTCCAGCGCCAGGCTATGCAAGGCCGGCGCGCCACGCCCGGTAAAGTACGAGGTCTGGCGCGACCCCGGCAGGTTGGCCGGTGCCGCACGCTCCAGCTTGACCGCAGTGCCCTTGAGCAGGGCGGCGGCCAGGCCGTAGGTCACGGGCAAGGCCGCGAGGACTTTGACCGGTTTGGCGGCGTGGGCGGCGACCGGCAGGGGTTTGGCCGTTTCGGCCGCCAGCAGCGGGGGCTGATCAGGCAGGCGATGGCCAGGGCGAGGGGGCGTAGAACGGGGCGCATTATCCGAGATTCCCTTTCAGGCTGGGGACCGTGCCGCGCGCGATGGCGGCCAGGGCGAAGGCGATGCCGGCGACGAGGATGATCGCGGCACCGGACGGGATAGGCAGGTCGAAGATGATTGGCAACAGAATCCCGCACAGGGTGCTGAGCGTGGCAATCACCACCGAGATCCAGAAGAAGCCCTTGAGTGACTGGCTCAACAGCCGAGCCGCGGCGGCCGGGATCACCAGCAGTGCGCCTACCAGGATCGCACCGATGACCTTGACCGCCGCCACCGTGATCAACGTCACCAGGATCACGAACAGGTAGTCCAGGGTCTTCACCGCCACGCCACGCACGGCAGCCAGTTGCGGGTTGAAGCTGGCGAGCATGATGCGGTTGTACAGCGGCAACGCCAGGGCCATCACCAGTGAGCCGACCACCGCCAGCACCGCCAGGTCATTGCCGTTGACGGTCAGGACCGAACCAAACAGCACGTTTTCCAGGATATGCACGTTGATCTTGCCCGCCAGGATCAGCAACAGGCTCGCGCCCAGGGCCAGGGACACCGAGAGGAACACGCCGATCAGCGTATCGGGGGCCAGGCCGGTGCGGTTGCGCAGGTAATTGAGCAGGATGCCGAACAACAGGCAGTAGCCGAACAGGCTGCCGTAAGGCCCGGTGTAGGGTTCCCCCAGCAGAATGCCCACGGCCACGCCGGTCAGTGCAGCATGGCCGACGGCTTCGGAGAAAAACGCAAAGCGCTTGACCACCACCAGCGTGCCCAGGCCACCGAGTACCGGGCCGATCAACAGGCCGGCGAGCAAGGCATTGACCACAAACCCATAGGCCAGGGCTTCCGGCAAGTAGCCGGAGGAAGCCCAGCCCTGGACCATCAAGCGAAAGGCTTCGTAGCTCATTGGGCTGCGCTCCGTGGGTGAGTGGAAAACAGCGTCAGCAGGCGTTCCGGGGTCAGTGCCTCCTTGGGCGTGGCATCAAACAGCAGGCGGCGGTTCAGGCCGGTGACGCGATCCGCCAGGCGGCCCACGGCCTCCAGGTCGTGTTCGATCCACAGCACGGTAATCCCGGCCTGGCGCCAGTCGCCCAGCAGGCGTTCGAACACCTGGATCCCGGCTTCGTCGAGGGCCGACATCGGTTCATCGAGTACCAGCAGTTGCGGCGCCGGGATCAAACCCTGGGCCAGCAGCACACGCTGGCGCTCGCCGCCGGACAGCGCACCCATGCGGCGCTTGCGCTTGTCTTGCATGCCCACGCGCTCCAGCGCCTCGCCAATCGCCCCGGCGTAATGCCGGGACAAGCCGAGAAACGCCGGGCGCCGCTGGCACATGGCAGCCATGAAGTCGTCGACGGTCATCGGCAGGCCACGGTCGAACTCCAGGGCCTGGGGCACGTAGCCGATGGTGCCGGGAGTGTTCGGCCAGTGCAGGCTCAATTGGCCCTGGTGTGGCGTCTGCCCCAGCAGGGTCTTGATCAGCGAGCTCTTGCCGCCGCCGTTGGGGCCGACCAGGGCGTGGATGCTGCCCGGTTGTACCTGGAAGCTGACGCTATCGAGGATCGCGGTACGGCCCAGGGTCAGCGAGACGTTATCGAACTCAATCGTCGGGCCGATGCTGGCCACATTCAGGTGTTCAGCCGCGGTCATGCCCCCGACTCCTGGATCGCCCGGACCACGGTATTGAGGTTGCCGGTCATTTCTACTTCGTACTTCTCGGCGCTGTATTCACCGTAGGAAATATGCGACAGCGGGTACAGTTTGACCCCCGACTCACGTTGGATGGTATCGACGTAGGAGGACGGGAAATCCATCTCCGAGAAGATCACCTTGACGTCCAGCTCGCGCAGTTGGTCGATGGTTTTCTTCAATTGGCTCGGGCTTGGCTCGATGCCGTGGGCCGGTTCGACTACGGCGGTCACTTCGAGGCCGAACTCGCGCAACAGGTAGTCGTAGGCGGCGTGCACCGTGGCCACCCGCAGATCGGCGTTGGGCGCGCTGGTGAGCTTGGCCAGGGCATCGGCGCGCATCTGGCGCAGGCGCTTGCCATAGGCACGGGCGTTCTGGGTATAGGCCTTGGCGTTGTCCGGGTCGAGCTTGCCCAGTTCCCGGGCGATGTTGTTGACCTGGGCGATGGACGCGCTGATGGACAGGAAGGTGTGCGGGTTGACCACCTTGCCGGCACCACGGGCCGCGTTGCCGGTGGCGGCCAGCAGCGGCACATTGGCGTTGGCCTCGATCACCGGGATGTCCGGACGCTCGCTGGTGGCGATCATGCGGTCGGCAAAATCGTCATGGCCGACGCCATTGAGCACGATCACGTCCAGGGTGCCAATGCGCTTGATGTCTTCGGCGCGCGGTTCGTAGGCATGGGGGTTGAAGCCGGCCGGAATCAGCGGCACCACTTCGGCTTTGTCGCCGACGATATTCGCCACGTAGCTGTAGTAAGGGTGCAGGGTGATACCGATACGCAGGCGCTTGGCCGCCTCGGCATTGGCCAGGGGGCTCAGCAAGACGCTGAACAGGCCCACCAGCAGCAGGCGGAGCAAGGGAGATGACATAGACATGGGTAATCGATCTTCTCTCGGAGACAGCATGAATTCAGTGGCGATGCTGGCGGGTGACGCCAGCGTCGAATTGCGCAACGACCTGCTGCCAGCCAGCGGCGATCAGCCCCTGGTCGCTCAGGTCGGTGGGGGCGGCCAGGTTGGCGCTGCGGTTGAGCCAGATATCCGGCTCGGCGCCGTTGACGCGCATCAGCAGTGAACCGCTGGTGTCGTTGGCCTGGCTCAGGCCCAGGTACGCCGCTGGCGCCAGCAACTGCCAGTGGTGGTCGCCACGGCTGACCGAACTGGCGTCCTGGGCGAAGGGCGCGAAGCCTTCTTCGGCCAGTTGCGCCGGCGTCGGCAGGGTGCTTTGTTCCTGCGCCAGCAACTGGATTTCATCCAGGGTCACCCGCAGGTCGGCATAGATGCCTTGCTCGGCCGCGCTCAGGTCGCGGCGGGCGTCCAACTGGTGGCTGGCCACGGCCTCGACGGCCTGGGTTTCGCCGTGCAGGGACACCACCGTGCCGGCGACGGCCAGGATGATCAGGCACAGCAGCAGGACGTAGAGGGTTTCGTGCCCGGCACCGGCGGGCCGGATTACCTGGGTGCTGCCTGGGTTCATGGGGGTCATGGCGCCTGGATATCCGCTTGGTCGATCTCGACAACGTGGCCGGGACCGGCGTCAAACAGCACATAGAATTCGGCGGCAGGTTTTTTGAAGGTCAACGTCGAGTCGGGCCCCAGCTTGCCGGGCACCAGGATGGTTTCGTCGTAGCCGATCACATCCAGGGTCACGCCGGGCGCGCCGCTGCCGTCGGAAAAACCACCGGTGCACTGGATCTGTTCGCCGGGGATCTCCTTGCATTCGCACATCGGGTTGTGGGCCAGGGCGTAGTTGCTTGCACCCAGGCTGAGGATCAGCACGGCGCAGGCGCGGGTCAGGCGCAGTAAAGTCATGGTTTAACTCCTTGCTTGTTCAACCAGGCGACGGTGGCAGGCGAAGCCTGACTCAAGGGAATGGAGGCCTGCTGCATGCTGCCGTCCCAGCCTTCCATGGTGATCCACAGTTCGGCGTCGGGCGGGGTGCGTTCCGGGATCGGCAGCACAGCGCCCATGCGGTACGGGGTGCCGAAGAAAATCACCCCGGCGGCCCGCAGGCTGCGGGGCTTGCCGATGCGCAGGTAGGTGGCCTTGACCTGGTCGCCACAGGTGGCGCACAGGGCGGCGTTGAAGGATTTCATCGGGCCGGCCGGGTCGGGGCGGGGCGCTTCATTGCGCAACTCGGCGAGGGTAATGCTCCACGGGCCGACCTGCACTTCACCGACCTCGCGCTCGCCCAGGCCGGCGTCGCCGCGAAACAGTGCGACGTCGGCAAAGTACTTGGGCATAAAACCCAGAGGCACCAGCAACAGCAGGATATTGATGTGAAAGCGCCATTTGAGCCAGAAGGCGCGCAGTGGCGAGGGCGCTTGAACGGTGGTGGCCTTGCTCATTATTTGCCCTCCGAGGTTTCAGCCTGCATGGCGCCGATGGGGTTGGCCGGCGCCGTATTGCGCGTGGCCTTGGTGCTGCGCTTGAGCGCGTGCAGCGTGGCCAGGGCCGTGCGCTTGCTCCAGATCAACAGACCGCTGAGGACCATCATGCTCAGCAACAGGCCGAAGAAGAACCAGACCAGCTTGATCCAGATCCCGCCAAAGTCGCCGGTGTGCAGCGGGCGCATGGACTCGGTGACGAACTCCAGGCCCGTGCGGTCGGACAGCAGGTGCGTGGCGGCGATTTCACCGTTGTAGGGGTTGATGTCGGCCGTCTGGAACATCAGCGGGTACCAGCCGCGGCCGCCGATGCTCAAGTGACTGTAGGCATTGCTTGGCAGGCCGACGAAGCTGACGTCGAAGCCGGGGATACGCTGGGTGGCAATGTTGATGGCATCGTCCAGGGCGATCATCGGTGCCGGTACACCGGGGGCCGACAGCGGCACCTTGTCCCGGGAGATCACCGGCACGATCGGCTGGCTGGAGATGGTGATCTGGTTGTCCGCGAGAAGCGCCTGGATCAAGAACCAGGTGCCGGTGATGGAAATCACCGCGATAAACCAGATCGACCAGATGCCGCTCAGGCGGTGGAAGTCGCCCCAGAAAATCCGCGCCCCATGCTTGAAGCGCAGGGTTGGCTTGAAGAACCCTTTCCAGAACCGTTTGTACACCACCAGGCCTGTGACCAGCGAGGCGAGCATCGGCAGCCCGAGGAACGACACCAGGTACCAGCCCCAACTGAAGCCATTGGTAAACGGCACCAGCCACCAGCCATGCAAGGCGCGGGTGAACTGGCGGAAGTTGAACGATGGGCTGATGCCCTGGATGACCCCCGTGTACGGGTTGACGTAGACCGCCACGGAGCGGCCGTCGGGGTAGCTGATGTCGACGTCGAGCGCAAAATGCGATTCGTCCGGACGGACGATGGACTCGACAATGGCCTTTGGCTCGGCCTGCTTGATCGCGGCGAGGATCTGGTCGTAAGTGAGCAGTTCGGCATCGTCCGATGGCTTGCTGGCGCGCATTTCCGGGTTGGCCAGCCAGACGATTTCCTGGCTGACCACCGCCAAGGTCCCGGTGACGCAGACGATCAGTACGAAGAACCAGATGGGCAATGCCAGCCAGCTGTGGACGAGAAACCAGAGTTTGGAGCGTGACTTCTTCGACATGTCTATGGGGGTCTTGATCGGAGGAGGGCAGAAAAGGCCCGGGAAAGGCCGGTCGTAGCTTTTGCTTACGCGACGGGCTGTATCTAAGTTAAGACGGATGAGAATCGCAAAACCCTAAGGCAGAAATGAAAGCAAATGTTTCAGGTGCGCGGGAAACCCCTGTTGGGGCTCATTGCTGTTCAGTTAGTCAGCACAAAAAAGTGTGGCGAGGGGGCTTGCCCGCGTTGGGCTGCGCAGCAGCCCCAAAACCTGGCTACTCGATGTTTCTGCAAGAGTCAGGTGGTCTTGCTGGTCGGGGCAGCTACGCAGCCCCGCGCGGGCTTTAGGGGATCGGGGCTTATGCAAACAGCTCTTTGGCGCGCTTGTGAATCTGTTCCTCGGTCAGCTCTTCTATATGAGTGGCGAGGAACCAGACGTGTCCGAAGGGATCCCTCAACGTGCCGGAGCGGTCGCCGTAGAATTGATCCTTGGGTTCGGAAATAGCCGTGCCGCCTGCCGCGATCGCCTGTTTGTACTGTGCGTCGACGTCCTTCACATACAGATGCAGGCCAACGCTGGTGGGGTGCGCTCCAGGGCTGCCGAAGGCCATTTCATCACAGGGCGAGGCCAGCATAATCGGCGAATCGCCAATGCGCAGTTCGGCATGGCCGACCTTGCCGTCTGGCATGTCCAGGCGCATGAAAACGGTGGCATCGAAGGCTTTTTGGTAGAACTCGATGGCTTCAGCTGCCTTGTCGATGCCCAGGTAGGGCGTGATGCTGTGGTAGCCATCGGGAATGGGTTTAACGCTCATTTCGCTCTCCTTGAGGGGGGGAGGGGCCGGGTCTTCCGGTCTTTTCACTATAGGTCAGGCCATTCGTGGCCTGCGGGCAACCGACGACTGCCCTGTAAAGGTGCATTCAACAGTTTCTCAAACAGAGGCTTGACCTTAACTTAACTAGAGGTTTTACCCTGCGTGGCACCTACAGCTAAAGGGGATTTGTCATGCAAGCTTCAGTGAAAAGTCATGGTTTTACCCAAGTGATCGAGTTTCAGATCGAGCCCCGGCAGCAGTCCGCGCTGGTGTTGGCGCTGTCCGAGCAGAGCGAGCGCCTGGCCCAAGGCCATGAGGGGTTTCTGAGTGCCAGTGTGCTGGTCAGTGATGACGGGCGGCGGGTGCTCAACTACCTGCAATGGCAGGCCCGCGAAGACGGTGCCACGGCGTTCCAGCGGCTGGAGAGCGAGGGCGAGAACTTCTGGGCATTGATTCGTGCCCATCAGGCTACTGCCGTGACCTTCGGTTCATTCCAGGTGCTGCGCAGTATCGAGCGCAGCGCCGACAACGCGTTGGCGTGCAGCCTATATCGATAGATGCAGCATGCGCTCACCTTGCAGGCTTCCCTCTGGGCGGCGCTTGTTGACCGCCAGTTCGCCGATCTTGATCAGGCGCGTACGCGTGATATTGCGGCTCAGGCCCAGCAGGTTGGCGGTGTGTACCTGGTTGTAGTGGCTGAAGCGGTAGGCGGCGCGTAGCAATGCGTCCTCGACTTTCTCATGCAAGGCACCGGCCTGTTCGTCAAACAGTTTCTGGAAGGCACGCTCCAGCAAGGCTTCGGCACTGTGGTCGAGGCTGTGCTGGCTATCATCCTGGCGCTCGATGCGCATGTTCGACAGGCGCAGGTCATCGCGTTCAATCAGGCCATTGCGGCAAATCAGCAAGGTGTGATGAATGACGTTTTCCAGCTCGCGGATATTGCCCGGCCAACTGTAGCCCTTGAGCTTGTGCTCGGCTTCGGGGCTGAGGGTGATGGGGCCGTAGCCCAGGCGCTGGCTGTAGGTGTCGATAAAGTGCCGGGCCAGGGGCAGGATATCGCCGGGGCGTTCGCGCAAGGGGCTCAGTTCCAGGCTGACCACGTCCAGGCGGTAGTACAGGTCTTCACGGAAATGCCCGGCATTGATGGCTTTTTCCAGTTGCACATTGGTCGCCGCCAGCACCCGCACATCAATCGGAATGCTCTTGCGTGAGCCCAGGCGCACCACTTCGCGTTCTTGCAGGACGCGCAGCAGCTTGACCTGGATGGCCATGGGCAGATCACCGATCTCATCGAGGAACAGGGTGCCGCCGTCGGCCTCCTCGAACCAGCCAGCCTTGGCGCCGAGAGCTCCGGTGAACGCGCCTTTTTCATGGCCGAACAACTCCGCTTCCACCAGGGATTCGGAAAACGCCCCACAATTCACCGCCACGAACGGTCGGTTGCGCCTGGCGCTGAGGTTATGGATATGGCGGGCCACCAGCTCTTTGCCGGTGCCGGTTTCGCCGATGATCAGCACGCTGGCTTCGCTGGGCGCCACTTGCTGGATATGCGCGAGCAAGGCCCGGGATTTGGGGTCTTCGAAGACTTGCGCGGTGGCGCGAATCGACGTGGCGAGTGCGGGCGAGGGCGCAAGGGTCAAAAGCTGCATGGGCACCTCAAGGAATAGGACGTGGATGTCGGCAGGGGCTGGCCCAACGCGGTGCGCCACCTCGTACCAGGCCTGCGCCGCTTGCAGGCGTTCAGTGGCGAGGCCGAGCGGCTCGTGGAGGCAGTTGCGACGCTGGGAGTCTGTTATAGAGGGTCTTTTTTATTCCGTAAACAAATGTGTTTATATATTTATAGAACAAAAAGAAATATGAAGGATTGACTGATAGCGACTATCACAGAGGATGATTTTTCCCGATGCAAAGGCGGGAGTAGCCTGTGTCCATTGCCTCAACGCCCAATTCGCAGGACCTTCGTCATGAACCATTCACTTTCTGTTGCCTTGTTGCTGGTCGCCTCTTTTCTTGCTGGTTGTGCGAGCCATCCGGCGCCTGAATTGCGCCCGTACTCCGTCGAGGAGAGCCGGCAATTGGCAATGGAAGGGCTGAACCGGCGGGGTTTGTCGTTTGATGAATATCAACAGAAGAAAACTGAACTCGCAGCCCGGCCACAGGCGCCAATGGGCTTTGATCGCCAGGGTGAAATGAATGCCGAGCGCAACGTCACCCTGCATGACCGTCCGAGCTGAGACAAACTGCGGCGTCCCAGAGCCCGAGGTTCCGTACAGGAACTTCGGGCTTTTTGTTTTCCATCCTTTTCGTCGAGCCTGTTAAGCTCAATTTCAGGAGCGTTCCTACGCACTTTTAAATAAAGTGGTCTTTCTTTAACGGCATCCGATCAGGTTAACCTGACGAACTCTGTACTGGTCGCTGCCCCTGAGACGCTGATCTCGGGAACATGCTCTGCGGGTCTCTAAACGTCATGAATAAACGTCCTCTGTATTTTGACTACGCCGCCACCACCCCGGTGGATGAGCGGGTCATCCAGGTCATGGTCGAGTGCCTGGGTTTCAACGCCAATTTCGGTAACCCTGCGTCCAGCTCCCATGCGTTTGGCCAACAGGCCCGGCACACGGTCGAGCAAGCGCGCCGTCAGGTGGCGGAGTTGGTCGGCGCCCAGGCCGAGCAGATCGTCTGGACCTCGGGTGCTACCGAATCCAACAACCTTGCGCTCAAGGGTGTGACCCAGGCGCGGGGCGTGGCCGGTGGCCATATCATCACCAGTCAGATCGAGCACAAGGCAACGCTGGACGCCGCCCGCCAATTGCAGCAAGCCGGGATTGCCGTGACCTACCTGGTGCCGGATGCCGATGGCCTGATTACCGTCGAGGCGGTCAGCCAGGCGCTGCGCGAAGACACGTTTTTGGTGTCGTTGATGCTGGTCAACAATGAGTTGGGCACGCTCAACGACATCCCGGCCATTGGTGCGCGGGTGCGTGAGCATGGTGCGCTGCTGCATGTGGACGCGGCGCAAGGGGCGGGCAAAGTCGAGATCGACCTGGAGCACTGGCCGGTGGACCTGATGTCGTTTTCGGCGCATAAACTGTATGGCCCCAAAGGCATCGGTGCGCTGTATGTCGGGCCGCGGGCGCAGCAGAACGTCACGGCGCAGATCCACGGCGGTGGTCACGAAGGCGGGCTGCGCTCGGGAACCCTGGCGACTCACCAGATTGCAGGCATGGGCAGTGCCTTCGCGTTGGCCGCGCAATCCTTTGCCGAAGAGTCGGCAGGTATTGTCGCCCTGCGCCAGCGTTTGCTTGAGCAATTGCTGGACATTCCCGGCGTGCGCCTGAACGGCAGCGCCACCCAGCGGATCCCCCACACCTTGAGCCTGACCTTCAGCGAAGGCGAGTTCAATTCGGCGGCCTTGAGCGCCGGGATCGCTTTTTCGGCGACCTCTGCCTGCAATTCAGCCAGCAATGCGCCCTCCCATGTACTGCTTGCCCTGGGGCATGATGCGCGCAGTGCCGGTCGCACCATTCGCTTGAGCCTGGGGCGGTTTACCACCGGGCAGGATATCGATCAGGCGGTGCAATTGATCAAGAACTCGTTGGCCAGCGCACCGGCCTTTTGGGCTGTTTGAAATACATAACAATTATGAGTGCTTAGCAGGAGAGATGATGAGTACGCAGCCTTTGCCCCATGGAACGGTTCCCCAGCGCCTGGCGCGCACCCGCGAGTTGATGAAGCGGGAGGGCATTGATGCCCTGCTGGTGCCATCGGCCGACCCGCACCTGTCCGAATACTTGCCGGGCTACTGGCAGGGCCGGCAATGGTTGTCGGGGTTTCATGGCTCGGTCGGCACGCTGATTGTCACGGCTGATTTCGCCGGCGTCTGGGCAGACAGCCGTTACTGGGAGCAGGCGACCAAGGAACTCAACGGCAGCGGCATTGAGTTGGTGAAGTTGCAACCGGGGCAGCCCGGTCCGCTGGAGTGGCTGGGGGAGCAAACCCCGGAAGGCGGAGTGGTGGCAGTGGATGGCGCGGTGATGGCTGTTGCGTCGGCCCGTACCCTGGGCGGCAAGTTGGCTGAGCGGGGCGCGCGCCTGCGTACCGATATTGATTTGTTGAGCGAGGTCTGGACCGACCGCCCAGCGCTGCCCAACCAGCCGATCTACCAGCACTTGCCGCCCCAGGCCACCGTCAGCCGAGGCGAAAAGCTCGCGGCACTGCGCGCCAGCCTGAAGGAAAAGGGCGCGGATTGGCATTTTATTGCCACCCTGGATGACATCGCCTGGCTGTTTAACCTGCGCGGCGCAGATGTTTCGTTCAACCCGGTGTTTGTCTCGTTCGCCCTGATCAACCAACAGCAGGCCACGCTGTTTGTTGCCCTCGGCAAGGTCGATGCCCAGTTGCGTGGGGTGCTGGAACAGGATGGCGTGACGCTGCGCGACTACAGTGAAGTGGCCGCGGCCCTGGCTGAAGTGCCGGACGGGGCCAGCCTGCAGGTGGACCCTGCACGCGTGACGGCGGGGCTGCTGGAGAATCTGGCCAGTGGCGTGAAGCTGGTCGAAGGCCTCAACCCGACCACATTGGCCAAGTCCCGTAAAAGCCTGGCGGATGCCGAGCATATCCGCCGGGCCATGGAGCAGGATGGCGCGGCGTTGTGCGAGTTTTTCGCCTGGCTGGACTCGGCCTTGGGCCGCGAGCGCATCACTGAGCTGACCATTGATGAACACCTGACGGCCGCGCGTACCCGTCGCCCGGATTATGTGTCGTTGAGCTTCAATACCATCGCCGCGTTCAATGGCAATGGCGCGATGCCCCATTACCATGCCACCGAAGAAGAACACGCGGTGATCGAAGGCGATGGCCTGCTGCTGATTGATTCGGGCGGCCAGTACCTGGGCGGCACCACAGATATCACGCGGATGGTGCCCATCGGCACGCCGAGCGAGGAACAAAAGCGCGATTGCACGCGGGTGCTCAAGGGCGTGATTGCCTTGTCGCGCGCGCAGTTTCCCAAGGGCATCCTCTCGCCATTGCTGGACGCCATCGCCCGCGCGTCAATCTGGGCTGAAGGAGTGGATTATGGTCATGGCACCGGTCACGGGGTGGGCTACTTCCTTAATGTCCATGAAGGCCCGCAGGTGATTGCCTACCAGGCGGCGGCCGCGCCGCAAACTGCGATGCAGCCGGGCATGATCACCTCCATTGAACCGGGTACCTACCGCCCAGGGCGTTGGGGGGTGCGTATCGAGAACCTGGTGTTGAACCGGGAGGCGGGCAAGACCGAGTTCGGCGAGTTCCTCAAGTTCGAAACCCTGACACTGTGCCCGATTGATACCCGTTGCCTGGTACCGTCCCTGCTGACGATCGAGGAGCGACAGTGGTTCAACGACTACCATGCCGAGGTGCGTCAACGCTTGAGCCCGTTGCTCAGCGGCGCCGCGCTGGAATGGTTGCAGTTGCGCACGGCAGCTATATAAGGCCTGGCCGCTCGCAGGCGTGGGCCGGCGAGCGGCTTGCAGGCTTAACTCAAGGCTTCGCGGACAAAGTCAAGGCGATCCTGGCCGAAGAACAGTTGCTGGCCGACAAACATGGCAGGCGCCCCAAACATGCCACGGGCAATCGCCTCTTCGGTCTTGTGCTTGAGGGCGTCCTTGACCTCCTCATCCTGGGTCAGCTCCAGCACCTGGGCAGGGTCGAAGTGGTGTTGCGCCAGCACCGCCGCTACGACTGCCGGATCCCCCATGTTGCGCCCTTCCACCCATATCGCCCGGAACAGGCAGTCGATGAAGTCGATAAAGCGTTCTGGCTGGCGTAGTTGAATGCCGGTGACGGCGCGCATCAGGGTCAGGGTATTGATGGGGAAGTGCGGATTGAACTTGAGGGGGACCCCGTAACGCTTGGCGTAGCGTGCCAGGTCTTGCAGCAGGTAGCGGCCCTTGGCCGGGATGGTGACGGGCGAGGCATTGCCGGTGGCCTTGAAGATGCCGCCCAGCAGGATGGGCTGATACACCAGTTGGCTGCCGGTTTCGGCACAGATTCCGGGCAGTTGGGTGTAGGCCAGGTAGGTGGTGGGGCTGCCGAGGTCGAAGAAAAATTCCAGGGTTTTGCTCATGTTGGATGCTCGCTGCTTATTGTTATGTTGGCGTGCTTACCAGGTTTCGTTCCAGGGGCGCAGGTCCAGTTCGAAGGTCCAGGCATCCCGTGGCTGGCGGTGCAGGTGCCAATAGTTGTCGGCGATATGCTCGGGATCCAGAATGCCGTCCTGGTCCTTGAGCGCGTATTTGCTTGGGAAGTTGTCGCGGATGAAGTCCGTGTCGATGGCGCCATCCACGACCACGTGGGCCACATGGATGTTCATCGGGCCCAGCTCGCGGGCCATACTTTGGGCCAGGGCGCGAATGCCGTGTTTGGCCCCGGCAAAGGCGGCAAAGCCTGCGGCACCGCGTAACCCGGCGGTGGCCCCGGTAAACAGAATCGTCCCGCGCTGGCGGGTCACCATGCGCTTGGCCACTTCACGGGCATTGAGGAAGCCTGAGAAGCAGGCCATCTCCCAGATCTTGAAATATTTGCGGGCGGTTTCTTCGAGGATGCTGCACGGCACGTTGGCGCCGATGTTAAACACGAATGCCTCAATCGGACCCAGCTCGCTTTCGATCTGCTCGATCAGCGCGATCACCTCGTCCTCCTTGCGTGCATCGCAGGCAAAGCCGTGAGCCTCGCCGCCCGCAGCCTGGATACTGTCCACCAGGGGTTGCAGCTTGTCGGCACTGCGTCGGGTGACGCAGGCCACATAACCTTCGCGGGCAAAACGCTTGGCAATGGCGCCGCCTGTAGCGTCGCCTGCGCCGACGACCAGTACGATTTTCTTATTCTCAGTCATGGCAAGTCCTTGGTTAAACGATCGTTAACTAAACGAACGTTATGCTACGATTCGGCAGGCGTCAAGGTGGTGTCTTCAAGGGGAGAGGCGATGCGCTATTCAGTCAGTCACAAGCAGCAAACCAGGGACAAGCTCCTGCACAGCAGTGCGGCCCTGGCGAAAAAAGAAGGGTTTGCCAGCGTTGGCGTAGATGGGCTGATGAAAGCCATTGGCCTGAGTGGCGGGGCTTTTTATAGCCACTTTTCGTCCAAGGACGCGCTGTTCAGCTCCATCGTCGAGCATGAGTTGAGCCAAAGCCTGGAGCGTTTGAGTGTGGGCGAGGTGCAGAGTCGGGAGCGCCTGCAGCGCTGCCTCAAGTTCTATCTGAGCATGGCCCATGTGGAGCAAGTGCAAGACGGTTGCGCCTTGCCGAGCATGGGCGCGGAAATTGCCCGTGCGGATATCGCGGTACGCCAACACGCCCAGGAGTGGATTTGCCGGCTGCAGGCCAATTGGGCGCGGACCTTGGAGAGCGAAAGCCTGGCCTGGGCGATCTTATCCCAGTGTGTGGGTGCACTGGTGGTGGCCAGGATGATGGTCGACCCGCAGGTTCAGGCGCAGGTACTTGCATCGAGCTATGAAGAGCTCAGTCAGAGAATTTCGCAGGAATGAGCGCTTACTTGCAGAGCACGATCATGCTACGGCTGGTATAGCCGGCCGGGTTGATGCCGAAGGGGTAGTCACCCGGCTCCTCGCTGTTGTCGCCGGATTTGGCGATCACTCTGTAGCCTTTCTTGCCGCACGAGTTGGCTGCGCTGGTGTAGCACTGGTCCCAAGAGGAGGACAGGCCAGAGCAGTTGATATGCAGCCCTTTCTTTCCGCGTTTGACTTCTGTCTTGGTGGTTGCGGCACACCCAGCCAAGGCGATGACGACAAGCAGTATCAAAATTCGCTTCATTACCATCCTTAATAGCCGCGCCGTTGGAATGCCCGATGCTGGCTTTGCTCGCTCTCAAGTGTAGGGTCGGTGGATGTCCTTATTCGAAAATCTCCATGACTGACACTGAGTTACAGCCTAAACATGGCCTAATTGAGCGGCAAATGCCAGAGCTTCGTTAAATCCTGTCTCAATCTGCCGCGATGATTGGCTTTGACTGGCTACGCATGGTCAGCGTTGCGCCCACGGAGGCCAGGATAATGCAGGCGATCGCCAGCCATTGCGCCAGGGACAGGTATTCCTGGAGGAAAAACAGCCCGGAAAGCACACCGAACGCGGGCTCGATACTCATCAGCGTGCCGAAGGTGCGCGCGGGCAGGCGGGTCAGGGCGACCATCTCCAGGGTGTAGGGGAGGGCGGTGGAAAGAATCGCCACGCCAATGGCGATCGGAATCAGCGCGGGTGTCAGTAGCGCGCTACCGGCATGGACGATACCGATGGGGGCGACGAACAGTGCGGCGATCATTACGCCGAGAGCCGCGGTTTGCACGCCATTGTCCGCGCCAGCCTTCTGGCCGAACAGAATATAGAGGGCCCAGCAGATCCCCGCACCCAATGCGTAGGCGGCGCCGGTCAGGTCGACGCCTTGGCTTGCTTCACCGACGGGTATTAATAGCAGCAGGCCGATAATGGCCAGGGCTATCCACAGGAAGTCGACGGCACGCCGGGAAGCATAGATGGCAACGGCTAGTGGGCCGGTGAATTCAAGGGCTACCGCAATACCCAGGGGCACGGTGCGCAATGACATATAGAAGAGGAAGTTCATGCCGCCCAGCGCCATGCCGTAGACGATGACGGTACGCAGTGACCTGGCGGTGAGTTTGGCGCGCCAGGGGCGCAGCAACAGCAGCATTATGATACTGGCGAAAACCAGGCGCAGGGTGGTGGTGCCTTGGGCGCCCACAATCGGGAACATGCTTTTGGCCAGTGAAGCGCCCGACTGGATAGAGGCCATGGCAATCAGCAGTAGGCCAACAGGAAACAGCGCCGAGCCCAGGCTGCGGGATGAGGTGGTCATTGGGGGTGTTTGTCCTGATTCATATAGAGGCAGAGGGCACTATGATGATCAACTGCTGGCAATTGAGCAATATATTGCTCAATTTCTTGGGCCTTCTATATAGAAGGCGAGGTTTTTGAGAGTTGCTGGGCTCTTCGATAGAAAAATGAAATTAAAGGTTGACGGCAGATTCTGGAAGTCTATAATTCGCCCCACTTCCGGCGCAGTCGAAACGGAAAACTCCTTGGTAAACAAAGAGTTACGCAGAATTCGGCAGCGAGTTGATTCAGTTCATCGAAGCCCAGAAGGAGTTGGTAGAGCAGTGTTGTTTGGCTCTATTAACGTTTCGATCCTCTCGGTCGAAAGCGGAGAAAAAGAGGTGTTGACAGCAGCGTGTAACGCTGTAGAATTCGCCTCCCGCTAACGAGAGATCGGAAGCGCAAGTGGTTGAAGTTGTTGAGGAAATCCTCGAAAACTTCTGAAAATAATCACTTGACAGCAAATGAGGCTGCTGTAGAATGCGCGCCTCGGTTGAGACGAAAGATCTTAACCAACCGCTCTTTAACAACTGAATCAAGCAATTCGTGTGGGTGCTTGTGGAGTCAGACTGATAGTCAACAAGATTATCAGCATCACAAGTTACTCCGCGAGAAATCAAAGATGTAACCAACGATTGCTGAGCCAAGTTTAGGGTTTCTTAAAAACCCAAAGATGTTTGAACTGAAGAGTTTGATCATGGCTCAGATTGAACGCTGGCGGCAGGCCTAACACATGCAAGTCGAGCGGTAGAGAGAAGCTTGCTTCTCTTGAGAGCGGCGGACGGGTGAGTAATGCCTAGGAATCTGCCTGGTAGTGGGGGATAACGTTCGGAAACGGACGCTAATACCGCATACGTCCTACGGGAGAAAGCAGGGGACCTTCGGGCCTTGCGCTATCAGATGAGCCTAGGTCGGATTAGCTAGTTGGTGGGGTAATGGCTCACCAAGGCGACGATCCGTAACTGGTCTGAGAGGATGATCAGTCACACTGGAACTGAGACACGGTCCAGACTCCTACGGGAGGCAGCAGTGGGGAATATTGGACAATGGGCGAAAGCCTGATCCAGCCATGCCGCGTGTGTGAAGAAGGTCTTCGGATTGTAAAGCACTTTAAGTTGGGAGGAAGGGTTGTAGATTAATACTCTGCAATTTTGACGTTACCGACAGAATAAGCACCGGCTAACTCTGTGCCAGCAGCCGCGGTAATACAGAGGGTGCAAGCGTTAATCGGAATTACTGGGCGTAAAGCGCGCGTAGGTGGTTAGTTAAGTTGGATGTGAAATCCCCGGGCTCAACCTGGGAACTGCATTCAAAACTGACTGACTAGAGTATGGTAGAGGGTGGTGGAATTTCCTGTGTAGCGGTGAAATGCGTAGATATAGGAAGGAACACCAGTGGCGAAGGCGACCACCTGGACTGATACTGACACTGAGGTGCGAAAGCGTGGGGAGCAAACAGGATTAGATACCCTGGTAGTCCACGCCGTAAACGATGTCAACTAGCCGTTGGGAGCCTTGAGCTCTTAGTGGCGCAGCTAACGCATTAAGTTGACCGCCTGGGGAGTACGGCCGCAAGGTTAAAACTCAAATGAATTGACGGGGGCCCGCACAAGCGGTGGAGCATGTGGTTTAATTCGAAGCAACGCGAAGAACCTTACCAGGCCTTGACATCCAATGAACTTTCTAGAGATAGATTGGTGCCTTCGGGAACATTGAGACAGGTGCTGCATGGCTGTCGTCAGCTCGTGTCGTGAGATGTTGGGTTAAGTCCCGTAACGAGCGCAACCCTTGTCCTTAGTTACCAGCACGTAATGGTGGGCACTCTAAGGAGACTGCCGGTGACAAACCGGAGGAAGGTGGGGATGACGTCAAGTCATCATGGCCCTTACGGCCTGGGCTACACACGTGCTACAATGGTCGGTACAGAGGGTTGCCAAGCCGCGAGGTGGAGCTAATCCCACAAAACCGATCGTAGTCCGGATCGCAGTCTGCAACTCGACTGCGTGAAGTCGGAATCGCTAGTAATCGCGAATCAGAATGTCGCGGTGAATACGTTCCCGGGCCTTGTACACACCGCCCGTCACACCATGGGAGTGGGTTGCACCAGAAGTAGCTAGTCTAACCTTCGGGAGGACGGTTACCACGGTGTGATTCATGACTGGGGTGAAGTCGTAACAAGGTAGCCGTAGGGGAACCTGCGGCTGGATCACCTCCTTAATCGACGACATCAGCTGCTCCATAAGTTCCCACACGAATTGCTTGATTCATTGAAGAAGACGAAAGAAGCAGCCCGAAATTGGGTCTGTAGCTCAGTTGGTTAGAGCGCACCCCTGATAAGGGTGAGGTCGGCAGTTCGAATCTGCCCAGACCCACCAATTTTGTGTGGGAAACGCCTGTAGAAATACGGGGCCATAGCTCAGCTGGGAGAGCGCCTGCCTTGCACGCAGGAGGTCAACGGTTCGATCCCGTTTGGCTCCACCACTACTGCTTCTGTCTGTATAAAGCTTAGAAATGAGCATTCCATCAATGCGATGGTGAATGTTGATTTCTAGTCTTTGACTAGTTCGTTCTTTAAAAATTTGGGTATGTGATAGAAAGATAGACTGAACGTTACTTTCACTGGTAACGGATCAGGCTAAGGTAAAATTTGTGAGTTACTCAAATTGAGTATTATCGAATTTTCGGCGAATGTCGTCTTCACAGTATAACCAGATTGCTTGGGGTTATATGGTCAAGTGAAGAAGCGCATACGGTGGATGCCTTGGCAGTCAGAGGCGATGAAAGACGTGGTAGCCTGCGAAAAGCTTCGGGGAGTCGGCAAACAGACTTTGATCCGGAGATGTCTGAATGGGGGAACCCAGCCATCATAAGATGGTTATCTTAAGCTGAATACATAGGCTTAAGAGGCGAACCAGGGGAACTGAAACATCTAAGTACCCTGAGGAAAAGAAATCAACCGAGATTCCCTTAGTAGTGGCGAGCGAACGGGGACTAGCCCTTAAGTGGCTTTGAGATTAGCGGAACGCTCTGGAAAGTGCGGCCATAGTGGGTGATAGCCCTGTACGCGAAAATCTCTTAGTCATGAAATCGAGTAGGACGGAGCACGAGAAACTTTGTCTGAATATGGGGGGACCATCCTCCAAGGCTAAATACTACTGACTGACCGATAGTGAACTAGTACCGTGAGGGAAAGGCGAAAAGAACCCCGGAGAGGGGAGTGAAATAGATCCTGAAACCGTATGCGTACAAGCAGTGGGAGCCCACTTTGTTGGGTGACTGCGTACCTTTTGTATAATGGGTCAGCGACTTATTTTCAGTGGCGAGCTTAACCGAATAGGGGAGGCGTAGCGAAAGCGAGTCTTAATAGGGCGTCTAGTCGCTGGGAATAGACCCGAAACCGGGCGATCTATCCATGGGCAGGTTGAAGGTTGGGTAACACTAACTGGAGGACCGAACCGACTACCGTTGAAAAGTTAGCGGATGACCTGTGGATCGGAGTGAAAGGCTAATCAAGCTCGGAGATAGCTGGTTCTCCTCGAAAGCTATTTAGGTAGCGCCTCATGTATCACTGTAGGGGGTAGAGCACTGTTTCGGCTAGGGGGTCATCCCGACTTACCAAACCGATGCAAACTCCGAATACCTACAAGTGCCGAGCATGGGAGACACACGGCGGGTGCTAACGTCCGTCGTGAAAAGGGAAACAACCCAGACCGTCAGCTAAGGTCCCAAAGTTATGGTTAAGTGGGAAACGATGTGGGAAGGCTTAGACAGCTAGGAGGTTGGCTTAGAAGCAGCCACCCTTTAAAGAAAGCGTAATAGCTCACTAGTCGAGTCGGCCTGCGCGGAAGATGTAACGGGGCTCAAACCATACACCGAAGCTACGGGTATCATCTTCGGATGATGCGGTAGAGGAGCGTTCTGTAAGCCTGTGAAGGTGAGTTGAGAAGCTTGCTGGAGGTATCAGAAGTGCGAATGCTGACATGAGTAACGACAATGGGTGTGAAAAACACCCACGCCGAAAGACCAAGGTTTCCTGCGCAACGTTAATCGACGCAGGGTTAGTCGGTCCCTAAGGCGAGGCTGAAAAGCGTAGTCGATGGAAAACAGGTTAATATTCCTGTACTTCTGGTTATTGCGATGGAGGGACGGAGAAGGCTAGGCCAGCTTGGCGTTGGTTGTCCAAGTTTAAGGTGGTAGGCTGGAATCTTAGGTAAATCCGGGATTCTAAGGCCGAGAGCTGATGACGAGTCATCTTTTAGATGACGAAGTGGTTGATGCCATGCTTCCAAGAAAAGCTTCTAAGCTTCAGGTAACCAGGAACCGTACCCCAAACCGACACAGGTGGTTGGGTAGAGAATACCAAGGCGCTTGAGAGAACTCGGGTGAAGGAACTAGGCAAAATGGCACCGTAACTTCGGGAGAAGGTGCGCCGGTGAGGGTGAAGGACTTGCTCCGTAAGCTCATGCCGGTCGAAGATACCAGGCCGCTGCGACTGTTTATTAAAAACACAGCACTCTGCAAACACGAAAGTGGACGTATAGGGTGTGACGCCTGCCCGGTGCCGGAAGGTTAATTGATGGGGTTAGCTAACGCGAAGCTCTTGATCGAAGCCCCGGTAAACGGCGGCCGTAACTATAACGGTCCTAAGGTAGCGAAATTCCTTGTCGGGTAAGTTCCGACCTGCACGAATGGCGTAACGATGGCGGCGCTGTCTCCACCCGAGACTCAGTGAAATTGAAATCGCTGTGAAGATGCAGTGTATCCGCGGCTAGACGGAAAGACCCCGTGAACCTTTACTATAGCTTTGCACTGGACTTTGAATTTGCTTGTGTAGGATAGGTGGGAGGCTTTGAAGCGTGGACGCCAGTTCGCGTGGAGCCAACCTTGAAATACCACCCTGGCAACTTTGAGGTTCTAACTCAGGTCCGTTATCCGGATCGAGGACAGTGTATGGTGGGTAGTTTGACTGGGGCGGTCTCCTCCTAAAGAGTAACGGAGGAGTACGAAGGTGCGCTCAGACCGGTCGGAAATCGGTCGTAGAGTATAAAGGCAAAAGCGCGCTTGACTGCGAGACAGACACGTCGAGCAGGTACGAAAGTAGGTCTTAGTGATCCGGTGGTTCTGTATGGAAGGGCCATCGCTCAACGGATAAAAGGTACTCCGGGGATAACAGGCTGATACCGCCCAAGAGTTCATATCGACGGCGGTGTTTGGCACCTCGATGTCGGCTCATCACATCCTGGGGCTGAAGCCGGTCCCAAGGGTATGGCTGTTCGCCATTTAAAGTGGTACGCGAGCTGGGTTTAGAACGTCGTGAGACAGTTCGGTCCCTATCTGCCGTGGACGTTTGAGATTTGAGAGGGGCTGCTCCTAGTACGAGAGGACCGGAGTGGACGAACCTCTGGTGTTCCGGTTGTCACGCCAGTGGCATTGCCGGGTAGCTATGTTCGGAATAGATAACCGCTGAAAGCATCTAAGCGGGAAACTAGCCTCAAGATGAGATCTCACTGGAACCTTGAGTTCCCTGAAGGGCCGTCGAAGACTACGACGTTGATAGGTTGGGTGTGTAAGCGCTGTGAGGCGTTGAGCTAACCAATACTAATTGCCCGTGAGGCTTGACCATATAACACCCAAGCAATTTGACTACTCTTGACTTGGAAACAAGCAAAAGCATCAGATTGCGGTGTGTGAAGACGAAATGAACCGAAAGTTCGAATCTCACAAAACACCGAAAGCTATCACATACCCAATTTGCTGAAGCGAGGCCATCTGGTCACGACTCAGTACCCGAATTTCTTGACGACCATAGAGCATTGGAACCACCTGATCCCATCCCGAACTCAGTAGTGAAACGATGCATCGCCGATGGTAGTGTGGGGTTTCCCCATGTGAGAGTAGGTCATCGTCAAGATTAAATTCCGAAACCCCAATTGCGAAAGCCGTTGGGGTTTTGTTTTGGGCGGTCGAAAAGGCGCGCGTAAAAACTAACCCGCAACTCTGCCGCTACCCACCTCAATTACCCTTCGGTCAATTCAATACAAAGTGTTTCGTCATATTTGGTATGGTGCAGCAGCTTTTCCTAGGGACCGACTTTTCTACCGCAGGATGCGGCATCGCCCTTATTCAACGAGATGCTGTAGAAATGCCCGAAGCCATACCGATCAAAGACCACGAAAAAGAGCACCGTCTGGTCAACAAGCGCCTGCTGGCCTGCGCAATACTGGTGCTTGGCATCACCTGCGCCCTGGTCGCCCGCATGTATTTCCTGCAAGTGGTGGAGTTCGACTATCACTCCACCATCTCCGAAAACAACCGTGTCCATGTTCTGCCCATCACTCCGACTCGCGGCTTGATCTATGACCGTAACGGTGTGGTCCTGGCCGATAACCGTCCCAGTTACAACCTGACCATCACCCGCGAACGGGCTACTGACCTGAAAGGGGAGCTGGACTCGATTATCGCTCTGCTGCACCTGCCAGCCGAAGACCGCGCCGTCTTCGACAAGGCTCTGAAGCAAGCGCGCCACCCGTTTGTGCCCGTGACGTTGTTCTATGAGCTGACTGAAGAGCAGATCGCCATATTGGCCGTCAACGAATTCCGCCTGCCCGGCGTGGAGGTCGAGCCGCAATTCGTGCGGCACTACCCACTGGGTGCACACTTTGCGCATTCCATTGGTTACGTGGGGCGCATCAACGAGAAAGAGTCCAAGGAGCTGGATTCGGTCGAGTACCGTGGCACGCAGTCGATTGGTAAAACCGGCATCGAGCGCTTCTATGAGTCGCAGTTGCACGGCCATGTGGGTTATGAAGAGGTCGAGACCAATGCCCAGGGCCGAGTCCTGCGGGTGCTCAAGCATACCGACCCGGTCCCCGGCAAAAACATCGTCCTGAGCCTGGATATCAAGCTCCAGGAAGCCGCCGAAGAAGCCCTGGGTGATCGTCGCGGTTCAGTCGTGGCCCTCGACCCGCAAACCGGCGAAGTCCTGGCGATGGTCAGCAAACCCAGCTTCGATCCCAACTCGTTCGTCACCGGCATCAGTTTCAAGGAGTATGCCGCGTTGCATGATTCCCTCGACCGCCCCTTGTTCAACCGGGTGCTGCGCGGTTTGTATGCGCCGGGCTCGACGATCAAGCCGGAAGTGGCTATCGCCGGTCTCGACAGCGGCGTGGTCACCGCCCAGACCCGGGTCTTCGACCCCGGCTACTACCAACTGCCGGACTTTGATCACAAATACCGCAACTGGAACCACAGTGGTGATGGCTGGGTAGATATGGACGCCGCCATCATGCGTTCCAACGACACCTACTTCTACGACCTGGCCCACAAGCTGGGGATCGACCGCCTACACGACTACATGGCTGAATTCGGTCTCGGGCAGAAAGTCTCCCTGGACATGTTCGAAGAATCCGCCGGCCTGATGCCGTCCCAGGCCTGGAAGCGTGCAACCCGTCGCCAGCCCTGGTTCCCGGGTGAAACCGTGATCCTCGGCATCGGCCAAGGCTACATGCAGGTCACTCCGTTGCAACTGGCCCAGGCCACGGCGCTGATCGCCAACAAGGGCGTGTGGAATCGTCCGCACTTGGCAAAAACCATCGACGGCGTGCCGCCAGCGGACGAAAACCCCATGCCCAATATCGTCCTCAAGAACCCGCGCGACTGGGATCAGGTCAACCACGGCATGCAAATGGTGATGCACGACCCGCGCGGGATTGCCCGGGCGTCGGCCGCCGGTGCGCAGTACCGGATCGCGGGCAAGAGTGGTACCGCGCAGGTGGTGGCAATCAAGCAGGGCGAGCGCTACAACCGCCTGAAGACCCGCGAGCGCAACCGCGACAACGCATTGTTCGTCGGTTTCGCCCCGGCCGAGCACCCCAGGATCGTGATTTCAGTGATGATTGAAAACGGCGAGGCGGGCGGCCGCGTGGCAGGCCCGGTGGTGCGCCAGATCATGGATGCCTGGTTGCTCGATCAACAAGGCCACCTGAAACCGCAGTACGCCACGCCGGCCAAGACATCGGGCGACCCTCGTGTCTAACGCCAGTATCGTCAAGCCGTCTTGGGCGAGGTTTCGCTGGGTAGATAAGCAATTGCATTTAGCCGCAGTCTGCGCAGATAATGAGATGAATTATCATTAACGTGCTTGGCTGCCCGCGTGTCTACTCCTACCGATCCCAAGGTCCTTCTGGCAACGCTTTATGACGACAACCATCGCTGGTTGCGCGCCTGGTTGTATCGTCAGCTCAAGTGCCCGCAAGATGCGGCGGACCTGACCCAGGACACGTTTATCCGCATTCTGGACGCGCGCCAGCTCCATCAACTCGAGGAGCCCCGCGCGTTTCTCAGTACCGTGGCGCGCCGCTTGTTGTTCAGCTTCTGGCGACGCAAGCGGTTGGAGCAGACCTACCTCGACAGCCTGGCGCAGTTGCCGCACGCCTATACCCCTTCGGAAGAAGACCTGGCCCTGGTGCGCGAAGCGCTGGAAAGCATCGATCGCCTGCTCAACGGCCTACCGCCGCGTGTCCGGCAAATCTTTATGCTCAATCGCCTCGAAGGCTTGTCGCAGCCCGTCATCGCCCAGCAGTTGAGCGTGTCGCTGGCCACGGTAGAGCGCGATCTGCGCCGGGCTTTCCTGCACTGCCTGGCCGAGTCGGCGGACCTGACATGAGTTACCCCAAGGTGGACGCCACCACTCGCGCCGCCGTGGATTGGCTGCTACGCCTTGAGGCCGGGGATGACGACCCTGTGCTGCGCCAAGCTTTCGAAACCTGGCTGCGGGCCAACCCCCAGCACACCATTGCCTGGCAGCGTGTGGGCAGTTTGCTGCAGCAGCCGATTGCTGATTTGCAGCGCGTCGAAGCCCGCAGTCCCGGCCAATTGCGCGCCGTTACCCAGGCCCTGGCGACGCCGGATTCCGAATCGCGACGCAAGGTGCTGCGCGGTGGCCTGGCCCTGGTGTTGTTCGGTGTCAGCGGTGCGGCGATCTTTGATCGCGCCCAGCCGCTCAATGGCCTGTGGGCCGACCGCCACACCGCCACCGGTGAGCGCAAGACTTTCGCTTTGGCCGATGGCAGCCGCCTGAGTCTCAATGCCCGCAGTTCGGTGGACATCCACTTCAGCGACAGCCGTCGCCTGGTGCGCCTGCGTGAGGGCCAAGTGTTCGTGGACGTCGCCGCCGACCCGCGCCGGCCGTTTGTGATCGCCACCGCCCAGGGCGAAGTCCAGGCCCTGGGCACGCAGTTCATGGTGCGCCAGGAGGCCACCGGCAGCCTGACCTCGGTGCAATTGCACAGCGTCCAGGTCACCACGCTCGGCGGCAGCCAGCGCCGTGTAGAGGCGGGGGAGGCGGCGTGGTTCAGCGATGTCGATGTGCGCCCGGTACCGCTCTCGGTACGCAGCCGCACGGACTGGCGCGACGGTCGCGTGGATATCCGTGATGAACCCCTGGGCCTGCTGATCGACGCCCTGCGGCCGTATCGCCGGGGCGTGCTGCGGGTCAGTGAGCAAGCCGCAAAAGTACGCGTCTATGGCGTGTACCCACTGGATGATCCGGAGCAAACCCTGGAGTCGCTGGCCCAGACCTTCCCTCTGCGCATCAGTCACTACGGCCCCTGGTTGACCCTGATTGACGTGCGCTGAGCAGCCAATGGGAATTATTTTCACTCAGCGTGAGGGGGTCGCCGATCTCGCGAGTCAAGGTTAGGGAACGCCAACCTGACAATGAGCATCCTCACCCTATGGCACCCTCGATGATCCGTCCCTGCCTGTTGACCCTGGCCGTAACCCTGGCTGTGGTCGGCCACCCCGTGGCCGCCCTGGCCGATACGGCCGCCAGCACCCAGCAATATTTCAATCTGCCCGCTGCAGCCCTCGGCGATAGCCTGAGCCGGCTGTCGCGGGAAAGCGGACGCACGCTGTCGGTCAGCCCGGCCTTGCTGCAAGGCCGCCGCGCGCCGGCGTTGCAGGGCCAATACAGCCCCGAACAGGCCGCGCAACACTTGCTGACCGGCAGCGGCCTGGGCCTGACCGTCACCGACAATGGCACCTGGAGCCTGTACCTGCTGCCCGAAGGCGGCGCCTTGAACCTTGGCGCCACCACCGTCACCGGCCTGGTCGCGGAAGATGCCTGGGGCCAGGTGGATGGCTATGTGGCCACTCGCAGCGCCACGGCCACCAAGACCGATACACCGATCCTGGAGATCCCGCAGACCGTCAACGTGGTCACCGCCGACCAGGTCAAGGTCCAGGGCGCACGCAACCTGACCCAGTCCCTGCGCTACACCCCAGGCGTCGACACCAACGGCTACACCGATCGCAACACCATCGCCGACGAGCTGACCAGCCGTGGCTTCGCGCCCACCTTGTTGTATCTCGATGGCGCTTATCTGCCTTACGCCGGCAGCCTCGGTGGTGCGCCACAGATTGATCCCTACACCCTGGAACGCATTGAAGTGCTCAAGGGCCCGGCCTCAGTGCTGTTTGGGCAGAACCAGCCGGGCGGCATGATCAATCTGGTGTCCAAGCGGCCCACCACTGAAGCCCGGCACCAGGTCAAGTTTGGCGTGGGCAGTTACGACCGGGTCAATGGCGCCCTCGATTTCAGCGGCCCCCTCGATGAGGCAAAAACCTTGAGCTACCGTCTGATCGGCCTGGTCCGCGACGGTAACGAGATGGTCGACCATGCCACCGACAGCCGCACCTTGCTGGCCCCCAGCCTGACCTGGGCGCCCACGGATGACACTGCCCTGACGATCTATGCGCAGATCCAACGTGACAAATCCCTGGCCGACTACCAGGCGTTGCCGGCCATCGGCACCCTGTACCGCAACTCCAAAGGCCAGCATATCGACCGCGATACCTTCCTCGGCGACTCCGACTGGAACAACTATATTCGCGATCAGTATGTGCTGGGCTATGACTTCTCCCATGCCTTCAACGACAACCTGGAATACCGCCAGACCGCGCGATTTACCGACGTCAACGACCGCTACAAAGGTTTCTACCTGAACCGCTTCGTCGAGCTGCCCGATGGCAGCACCGACGATACCCGCGCCAGCCGCACCAAGCTCGACTGGCGCCAACACAACAGCGCCTACACCCTCGATAACAACCTTCAGGCCAAGTTCGCCACCGGTGCCCTGGAACACACCTTGCTGGTGGGCTTCGATCACCGCGAGTTCACCCGTAAATATCAGGGCTACAACCTTTACGGCGCAGAAATCATCGACCTCTACCAGCCGTCCAACTACCACACCTTTGGCCAGCCGCAACTGACCACCAAGTGGAACAACACGGTCAAGCAGACCGGCCTCTATGCCCAGGACCAGATTAAGTTCGACCGTTTCATCCTCACCATGGGCCTGCGTGAAGACTGGGCCGAAGTAATCAATCGCGACCTGCTGGACCACAGCACGGTGTCGCAGAAAGACAAGCAGCTCACGCGTCGCGTCGGCCTGACTTACCTCACCGACTTCGGCCTGGCGCCCTACGTCAGTTATGCCGAGTCGTTTCTGCCCAGCGTCGGCCGGCTGGCCCCGGCGCGTGGCGGCGGCGCCTATAAACCGGTGGAGGGCGAGCAGTATGAGGCAGGCCTCAAATACCAGCCCAACGACCAGTCGCTGCTGACCTTGTCGGTGTTCCAGATCAAACAGAAAAACGTCCTGACCGGCGATCTGATCTATCGCGAATACCAGTTGCAGGAAGGCGAAGTGCGCTCGCGGGGCGTGGAATTTGAAGGCAAGGCCCGGTTTGGCCAGGTGGAGTTGATCAGTGCGCTGTCGTACCTGGACGCGATCTATACCAAGAGCAACTACGGCGACGAGGGCAACCGCAGCGAGGCGCAGGCGCCGTGGAGCGCCAGTGCCTGGGCCGACTACCACTTTGCCAGCGATGCCCTGGCCGGCCTGACCGTAGGCGGTGGTGCGCGGTATACCGGGAAGAAGTACGGCGACTCGGCCAACACCTTCAAGACCCCGTCGTTCGTGGTCTTTGACGCCACCGTCAGCTACGACCTGAGCCGCGTCAGCCCCACATTCAAGGGCGCCGAAGCCAGCCTCAACGTGCAGAACCTGTTTGACCGCGAGTACGTTTCGTCCTGCAACTACTCCTTTGGTTGCTATTACGGCCAGGAGCGCACCGCGTCCCTGGCCGTGTCCTACGATTGGTGAGCTACTTGATCACCACCGGATTCACCGGCGCGCCGCTGCCACCGACAATCTTCAACGGCGCGGCGGTGTAGAGGAACTTCCACTGGCCGTCGTCGGCACAATCGGCGGCCAGATCCTCCAGCAGCACGATCTCGGTAAAGGCGATGCCGAGGTTGCGCATCAGCGCGCAATGCAATGGAATCTGCACCCCCGACACCGGATCGGTGATCACCTCATTGGCGATGGTGTCGGTCACCAGGTTGGGGATTTCCATGGCGTGGAACCACTCCACCAGTTCCCGGCTGTAGGTCAGGCCAGGTTCCACCAGGTCCTGGAAGAACTCGGTCTTGCCATACTCGTAGAACGCGCCCATGGAGCCGGTACGGATGATCAGGATGTCGCGTTTTTCGATGGTCACCCCCTGGGCCTTGGCGGCGGCCAGCAAGTCCAGGTGGTTGAAGGTTTCGCCACGGCCCAGGTATTTCTTGCCGCGATGGCGGGCCATGTCGATCAACACCGCACGCCCGACCACGCCGCGCTCGGCAATCGCCAGCACACTGGCCTTGGCCATGCCGCCGACGGTGCTCATGGCGTCGTAGCCGTTCCACAGTTGATTGTCGTACCAGGCATGCCCGAGGGCGTCGTACTGGGTCGAGCCTTGCAACTGCATGAAGATCACATCGTCGCAATACGCCGCGCCGCCGGTCATTTCGGGTTGCTTGCCGAAGTGATAGTGGCTGTGATCCAGGGTATTGAAGCGCATCGACGGGTTGCGCGCCGGCCACATCGGGTCACCGCCCGGATGGCCGATCTGCACTTGCAGGGTGAAGGTCTTGCCCTGGCGCACCGAAGCGACACCGCGCAGTACTTCGGCTTCGGTCAGGTAGTTGAGGGCGCCGACTTCATCGTCCGGTCCCCATTTGCCCCAGTTCTTGGGCAGGCCTTCGAGTAATTGCCTGGTGTTCGGTTCGTTCTTGTTATGTAAGTCACACATATCGACTCCGATCCCTTTGGTCGTTGAGTTACACGCAGCGCCCACCGTCGACTTCAAGGCAGGTGCCGGTGATAAAGGCCGCTTCGTCCGAGGCCAGATACAGGCAGGCATTGGCCACGTCCTGCGGGGTGGAAAAACGTCCCAGGGGGATGGTCGCCATGAACTTCTGGCGGTTTTCCGGGGTGTCCGGCACGCCCATGAACTCACTGAGCAACGCGGTTGCGCCGACCACCGGGTTCACGCAATTGACGCGGATATTGTCCGGCCCCAGCTCCGCCGCCATGGTTTTGCTCATGACCACCACCGCACCCTTGCTGCCGTTATACCAGACCAGTCCCGGGCGCGGGCGGATCGCTGCGGTCGAGGCAATATTGACGAACACGCCGCCGCCCTGGCCGCGAAAATGCGGCACAAAATGCCTGGCGCTGAGGAAGATGCTTTTGACGTTGACCGCGAACACTCGGTCGAACTCGGCCTCGTCCACTTCCAGCATCGGCCGGTTGCGGTGGGTGGTGCCGGCGTTGTTGATGACGATATCCAGCCCGCCGAATTGCTCCAGGGTGGCGCGCAGCAGCGCGCCCACACTTTCGTCGTTGGCCACATTGACCTCAACGAAATGGGCATGGCCGCCGCTGGCGGCGATCTCATTGACCACCCGCTGGCCGCCGGTGGCGTTCATGTCGGCGACGATAACCCGCGCACCCTGTTGGGCAAAGGTCTTGGCGATGCCTTCGCCAAACCCGGAGCCAGCGCCGGTGACGATGGCAACTTTGTTTGCTAGACGCATGGAGTGTGCTCCTTTCTTGTTGTTGTAATGGCTTAGCCGTGTTTGATCGCAATGGTCTTCAAAGTGGTAAAGCCCAGCAGGGCCTCGAAGCCTTTTTCCCGGCCATAACCGCTGGCCTTGACGCCGCCGAAGGGCAGTTCAACCCCGCCGCCGGCCCCGTAGTTGTTGATAAACACCTGGCCGCAGCGCAGCTTGCGCGCCAGGCGCATCTGCCGGGCGCCGTCGCGGGTCCATACGCCGGCGACCAGGCCGAATTCGGTGCCGTTGGCCAGGCGGATGGCCTCGGCTTCATCGTCAAAGGGCATCACGGCCAACACTGGGCCGAAGACTTCCTCCCGGGCCAGGCGGCTGTCGGGCGGCACATCGCGAAACAGCACTGCTTCCTGGAAGTAACCGCCACTGCCGGCTTCGGCCACCACCTGGCCGCGGGCGGCTACGGTGATCCCGGCCTGTTCGGCCTCGCGCACGAACTCACGCACCTGGCGTTGCTGCTTCTGGTTGATCAGCGGGCCCATATCCAGGTCGAGCGCCGAAGGCCCGGTGCGCAGTTCGCGAAAGCGCTGGCTGAGTTGCTCCACCAGGGCCTCATAGATGCTGCGTTCCACCAACAACCGGCTGCCCGCCGAACAGGTCTGCCCGCAGTTCTGCACAATGGCGTTGACCAGCACCGGCAAGGCTTCGTCCAGGTCGGCATCGGCGAATACCAGTTGCGGCGATTTCCCGCCCAGCTCCAGGGTCACCGGGCAGTGCCGCTCAGCAGCGGCCTTGGACACCGCCGTGCCGGTCGTGGTGGAACCGGTAAACGAAATGTGATCAATCCCCGGATGGCTGCACAACGCCGCGCCGGCCTCGTAGCCGTAGCCAGTCACCACATTGATCGCGCCGGCCGGGAAGCCCACCTCGGCGGCAATCTGCGCCAGGCGCAGCAACGACAGGCTGGCATCCTCCGCCGGCTTGACCACACAGGCATTGCCTGCCGCCAGGGACGCACCGACGCTGCGCCCGAAGATCTGCATCGGGTAGTTCCACGGGATGATATGCCCGGTGACCCCATGGGGCTCGCGCACCGTCAGCACCGTGTAGCCGTTTTGATAGGGCAGGGTCTCGCCGTGCAACTTGTCGGCCGCGCCGGCGTAATACTCGAAGTAACGGGCGAGGGCGGTGGCATCGGCCCGTGCCACTTTCAGCGCCTTGCCAGTGTCCCGCGCTTCGATCTGCGCCAGCTCTTCGTGATGCTCTAACACCGCTGCGCCCAGCCTGGCCAGCAGGCGGCTACGCTCCAGTGCCGACAACGAGCCCCATGGCCCGTCGAAGGTCTTACCCACGGCCAGGCGCGCGGCGCTGACGGCGGCGTCGATATCGGCAGCGGTGCCACGGGCGATGCTGGAGTAGCTTTCGCCACTGCTGGGGTCGATCACCGGGATGTCTTCCAGGGATGTCGAGGCTTGCCATTGGTTGGCGATGTAATGTGCGTTGATCATGTTCAGCTCCTGTTCCCGGCGATGCATTCGGCGATGGCCACGCCCACTTCAATCGTACTGGCGCTGCCGCCCATTTCCCGGGTGCGCGGGCCTTGCGCAAGCACCGTCTCGATGGCTGAGACAATGGCTGCTGCGGCCTCTTGGTAAAGCGGGTCGCCATTGCCCAGATGCTCGATCATCAATGCGGCCGACCAGATCTGTCCGATGGGGTTGGCCACGCCCAGCCCGGCAATGTCCGGTGCCGAACCGTGTACCGGCTCGAACAGCGACGGGTAGCGCCGCTCGGGGTTGAGGTTGGCCGACGGCGCAATGCCGATGGTGCCGGTGCAGGCCGGGCCGAGGTCGGAGAGGATGTCGCCAAAGAGGTTGGAGGCCACCACCACATCAAACCAGTCCGGGTGCTGCACAAAGTGTGCGCAGAGGATGTCGATGTGGAATTTGGCGGTCTTGACGTCCGGGTAGCGCTGGGCGATCAGGTTCACCCGCTCGTCCCAGAACGGCATGGTGATGGAGATACCGTTGGATTTGGTGGCGGCCACCAGGTGCTTGCGCGGTCGCTGCTGGGCCAGTTTGAAGGCATAGTCCACCACCCGGTCCACGCCTTCGCGGGAGAAGATCGACTCCTGTACCGCGATCTCACGCGGCGTGCCTTCCCACATCCTCCCGCCGACGCTGGAGTATTCGCCCTCGGTGTTTTCGCGCACCACGATAAAGTCGATATCCCCCGGCACACGGCCGGCGAGCGGGCAGGGCACGCCGGGCATCAGGCGCACCGGGCGAATGTTGACGTATTGGTCGAACTGACGGCGGATCTTCAGCAGCGACTCCCACACCGCCGTATGGTCGGCGATGATGTCCGGGGCGCCCACGGCGCCGAAGAAGATCGCGTCATGGCTACCGATCTGCTCGGCCCAATCGTCCGGCATCATGGTGCCGTGGGCCAAGTAGTGTTCGCTGCACCAGGCAAAGTGATCGAACTCAAAGGCAATGCCGAAGCGCCGACTGACCGCCTGCAGTACGCGCAGGCCTTCGGGCACTACCTCGCGGCCGATACCGTCGCCGGGAATCACGGCAATCCGATGGGGGGTGCTGGTCGTGGAATTGGACACGCCGTGTCTCCTGTTTTTGTTGTTGTCAGTGAGGCGGGGACATTCTTGGCACAGTTGCCACGGTGGTGGAATTGCTGATTATGGAAGTGGTCTTCGCAAAATTCGAAGGCTCGCGGTTAGGCGCAGTGGCGGGCAGCGAGGTAGTCGAATAATGCCAGGCTTGTAGGAGAAGGCTGTTCCTGGCGCATGCACAGGTACATCTGGCGGTCGGCCCACGGGTCGTCAATTTCGATAAAGCGCAAGGCCATTTCCTTGCGAAAGATCTGCACCGCGCCCTGGGGCAGCACGCCAACCCCTTGCCCGGCGGCAATCAGCCGGCACACGGCTTCAAAACTGCGCACCTGGATCCGCAGGCGCAACGGCATGCCAATCGCGGCGGCGGCTTCGGTGATCAGTGCGGTGATGGCGGCGTTGTCCTCCAGGCCGACGAAGTCATAGCCCAGCAAATCGGCAAAGCGCGCATGGCGCATCTTGAACGGATGATCATCGGGCACCAGCAGGCACAGGCGGTCCTGGCAGTAAGGGGCAAAGCGCAAGTCCTCGCCGCCCGGTTGGGTGGTGACGATGCCCACATCGGCCACGCCATCGCGCACCGCCTGCAGGATTTCACGGCTGCGCTCCTCGCGGATATCCAGGCGGATACCGGGATGTTGGGCGTTCCACTGGGTCAATTGGCTGGGCAGTTGCTGGCTCATCGCCGAACTGTTGGCATACAGGCACACGCGGCCGGTGGCGCCCTTGGCGTAGTCGGCGAGGTCAGCGTGCATCACATCCACTGCGCGCAAAATCGCCAACCCATGCTCGGCCAACACCTCGCCGGCCGCCGTGGGCGAGACGCCGGTGGAGGAGCGGTGCAACAGGGCGACCTTGAAGTGTTGCTCCAGCAACGACAGGCGCCGGCTGGCCGCAGACAGCGAGAGGTGCGACTGCTCGGCCGCCCGGGACAGGCTACCGAGCTTGACCGTCTTGAGGAACAGCTCGATGGAAGTGAGATCGGGGGCCATGCCAGAGTCCTTGTGCGCGGTCTGTGAAAACTACGCAGTTGGGGCAGGACTGTCCAATCATCTGCCCCTCACACATTGGACATATGCTGTTGACTCAACTTTGGAGGCACCGCCGATCCTTTGTGGGAGCTGTCGAGCCCCGGCGAGGCTGCGATGGCGGCGGCACTGCCAGCATTGATGGTGACTGACCCACCGCCATCGCAGCCTCGCCGGGGCTCGACAGCTCCCACCTTTGACCTTTGCTGCCTTGAGTAAAGTGCCGGTTAGAACTCGATGCTCGCCGACAGCTTGGCCACCCGTGGATCGCCCTGGGTCAGCTCAATGGCGCTTTACAAACTAGTGCGTGAGGTACGACGTATCTGAAGGCCAGAAATTTCTATTAAGGCCTGATGGCGGATGCCGAGTAGAATCGCGCCCTGAAAGCGATTCCTGAGGTGCGGCAAGGTGGATTTACAGCAGGGTTTTGTCCTGACCCGGCATTGGCGCGACACCCCGGCGGGCACGGAGGTCAGCTTCTGGCTGGCGACCGACCAGGGGCCGCGGTATATCCGTCTACCGGTACAGCCTTCGGTGATGTTTATTCCGCTGGCCCACCGCGAGCACGCGCAACGGGTGCTCAAGGGCGAGCGCGACGTGGAACTGCGCCCGCTGCAACTGTGTGACTTCCACCACCGCCCGGTCCTGGGCCTTTATACCCGTCAGCATCGCCAGGCGATGGACCTGGAAAAACGCCTGCGCCAGGCCGGCGTGGATGTCTACGAAGGCGATGTGCGCCCGCCCGAGCGCTATATGATGGAGCGCTTCATCACCGCGCCGGTGGCATTTGACGGCACCCCCGGCGAGGGCGGGATGTTGCTGGAGGCGCAGATGAAGCCCGCGCCCGACTACCGCCCGGCATTGAAACTGGTGTCGCTGGATATCGAAACCACCGCGCGCGGCGAGCTGTACTCCATCGCCCTGGAAGGTTGTGGCGAGCGCCAGGTGTACATGCTCGGCCCGCCGAACAAAACCTGCGCGGTGGATTTCAAGCTCGAATACTGCGACAGCCGCGCCCAACTGCTGGAGCGCCTCAACCAGTGGCTGGCGCAACACGACCCCGACGCGATCATCGGCTGGAACCTGGTGCAGTTCGACCTGCGGGTCCTCCACGAGCATGCCCAACGGCTTAACGTGCCATTGCTGCTCGGCCGTGGCGGCGAGGCCATGGCCTGGCGCGAGCACGGCAGCCGCAACCATTACTTCGCCGCCGCTGCCGGCCGGCTGATCATTGATGGTATCGAGGCCCTGCGTTCGGCGACCTGGACCTTTGAGTCATTCAGCCTGGAAAATGTCGCCCAGACCCTGCTGGGGGAAGGCAAGTCGATCTCCACGCCCTACCAGCGCATGGACGAGATCAACCGCATGTTCGCCGAGGACAAGCCCGCCCTGGCGCGCTATAACCTCAAGGACTGCGAGCTGGTGACGCGGATTTTCGCAAAGACCGAGCTGCTCAAGTTCCTTCTGGAGCGGGCCAGCGTCACCGGCCTGCCGGCGGATCGCAACGGTGGTTCGGTGGCGGCGTTCACCCACTTGTACATGCCGCTGATGCATCGCCAGGGCTTTGTCGCGCCCAACCTGGGGGACAAGCCGCCCCAGGCCAGCCCCGGCGGTTTTGTCATGGACTCGCGGCCGGGGCTGTACGAGTCGGTGCTGGTGCTGGACTACAAAAGTCTGTATCCGTCGATCATCCGCAGCTTCCTGATCGACCCCGTGGGCCTCATCGAAGGCCTGCGCCACCCCGACGACAACGAGTCGGTGGAAGGCTTTCGCGGTGCGCGCTTTTCCCGCACCCGGCATTGCCTGCCGTCGATTGTGGCGCGGGTTTCCGAAGGCCGCGAGGTGGCCAAACGCGAGCATAACGCGCCGTTGTCCCAGGCCCTGAAGATCATCATGAATGCCTTCTACGGCGTGCTCGGTTCCAGCGGCTGTCGGTTTTTCGATACGCGGCTGGCGTCGTCGATCACCCTGCGCGGCCACCAGATCATGCGCCAGACCCGCGAACTGGTCGAAGCCCAGGGTTATGAAGTGATCTATGGCGATACCGACTCTACGTTTGTCTGGCTCGGCAGTGCCCATTCCCAGGAGGATGCCACGCGCATCGGCCAGGACCTGGTGCAACACGTCAACCAATGGTGGCGCGAACGCCTGCACAACGAATTCGGCCTGCAAAGCGCCCTTGAACTGCAATACGAAACCCACTTCAGCCGCTTCCTGATGCCGACCATTCGTGGGGCGGAGGAGGGCAGCAAGAAACGGTATGCCGGTTTGGTGACCCGTGCCGATGGCAGTGAAGAGATGATCTACAAAGGCCTGGAGACTGTGCGTAGCGACTGGTCGCCCCTGGCCCGCCAATTCCAGCAGGAGTTGTACCAGCGCATCTTCCACCGCCAGCCCCACCAGGATTATGTGCGTGACTATGTGCGCCGCACCCTCAGTGGTGAGTTCGATGAGCTGCTGATCTACCGCAAACGCCTGCGCCGGCAACTGGGCGACTACGAGCGCAACGTGCCGCCCCATGTGCGGGCCGCGCGCCTGGCGGATGAATACAACGACCGCCAGGGCCGTCCACGCCAGTATCAGAACGGTGGCTGGATTCGCTACGTGATCACCGTCAACGGCCCCGAGCCCCTGGAAGTGCGCCAGGCGCCGATTGACTACGACCACTACGTCACCCGGCAATTACAGCCGGTGGCCGATGCGATCCTGCCGTTTGTCGATGATGATTTCAGCACCTTGGTCGGTGGTCAGATGGGCTTGTTTTAACCCTGGGAAAACGTTTCACTCTGGACGCTGAATCTCCAGGAGGAATGCCCATGTACACGCTCTACGGCACGCAAAGTTCTGGTTCATGCATCGTCGAAATCGCCCTGCAACGCTGCGGCGTGCCGTGGCAGCAGGTCGATGCCAGCCCCTGGGGTGATGGGGCGGGGATTGAGGCCCTTGGGCAGATCAACCCGCTGCGGCAGATCCCCACCCTGCAACTGCCCGACGGCAGCGTGTTGACGGAAAGCGCGGCGATCCTGATTCACCTGGGCCTGGCGTATCCGGCCAGCGATTTGCTGTCCGGTCACCGTGCGCAGATCATTCGCGGCCTGGTGTATATCGCCGCCAACTGCTACTCGGCGATCACCATCATCGACTACCCGCAACGCTTTCTCGCCGACGCTGACGAGACGGTGCAGGCGCAACTGATCGCGGGCACCCAGCAGAAACTGCACCGGACCTGGCAGGTATTTGCCGAGCAATTTGCCGGGCAACTCTTTACCCCACAGGGGCTGCCCAATGCCCTGGGCATCATGGCGGCGGCGGTGTCCCGCTGGGAGGGTGTACGCGACGTCCTGCGACACTCCCACCCCGCATGCGCCCAGGCCCTGGCGCAGGTGGACGCCGACCCGCAGGTGGCCCCGGTGTTCGCCTGGCACTGGCCGGATTGGCCCGAGCAGTGAGCCTTGGCAATCAGAAGAAACAATGAGCCTCGAAGCACCTCGAGCCCTTGCGTCACGGGCGTCCTGGCCTACTCTTTCTGATAGTCGCGTAGGAATCATCCTTGAAATTGACTGTCGCAGACATGAAACTCAAAAACTCTGCATGGAATTGGAAGGAGGTACGCATGCTCGTCCGGTCGCTGACCCTGGCTACCTTGATGGCGTTTACGGGGCCGTTGTTGGCTGCGGATAACCGAGGCCCGCTGGAACAGGATCAAGGCAAATTCCGCCCGCTGATCGTGATTGCACCCAGCTCCATCGACCCGACTCAGGTCCAGCTCAAGAAAGATCTTGAACAGCCTGAGAACAAACAGAAGTTCACCGAGCGCAACATGGTGCTCTACACCGTGAACTACACGAGCATCGGCACCGTCGGCCAGCGTGACGGCAAGGACCTCGGCGCCCAGGACACCAACGCGTTGATCCGCGCCTTGAAGCTGGGGGCCAGTGTCGGCACCAAAGTGATCCTGGTGGGCAAGGACGGCGAGAAGAAAGTCGAAAAGACCGTGCCGCCCGATACCCTTGACCTTGCAGAGTTCTTTGCGGCTGTCGACAAGATGCCCATGGCAGAAAAAGAAGCCGCCGCCCCCGCCGAGCCTGAACCCGCCGCCCCGGCAGCGAGCAAGCCTGGCAAGCACGCGCCGCAACCGCTGGAAGATTGATGCTCCTCGCTGGCGCCTACAGGGGAGGGGCCAGCGAACCCTACAAGTCGTGTGGCACTTGCGGGCATTGCGTCATGAAGCATGTGATAACCGTTATCATTTGCGGCTTGCCCTCTGCGCGCGCCCTCCATGCCCCCGACCCCTGCGACAAGCCCTACTGACCTGGCCACGCTGTATCAGCAGCAACATCGCTGGCTGCAGCACTGGCTGTGGCGTCGCCTGAACTGTTCGCAGAGCGCCGCCGACCTGGCCCAGGACACGTTCCTGCGTTTGCTGGCCAAGAACCAACCCCTTGAAGTCCAGGCGCCCCGCAGCTTTCTGGCGAAAGTCGCACAAAGCGTGTTGTCCAATCACTTTCGTCGGCAAAAGCTGGAAAAGGCCTACCTGCAAGCCCTGGCGGGGCAATTGGAGTTGCAGGCGCCGGATGTCACCGAACAGACCCGCGCCCAGTGGCTGGCGTGGCGCCAATTGGATCCGCTCAACGAGCAGGTCTGGCAGCATTCCCAGCGATTTTTCCAGCGTATGCACGAGGTGCGCGACCCGGCACATCAGGCGCTGGTCAGCGCCACCCTGTTGCCGGCGATATCCCGGCGTCGGGTGATTAAAAACCTGGCCCTGTTGCTGGCGGCCGGCAGTGTGGCGTGGACCGCCAGGGACGCCGGCCTGCTGCAACCCTGGACCAGCGATTTCAGCACCTCGGTCGGTGAGCAATGGCGCATCGAACTGGCGGACAACAGCGAAATCCAGCTCAATACCGACACCGCTGTCGATGTGAATTACAGCCCCGACCAGCGCCTGACCAACCTGTCGGATACCCTGGATGCCACCCCCGGCATCATCGTGTTGCGTGATGGCCTGGGGTCGGAAAGCGATAGCTATTTCTCCCGTGGTTTCCAGATCCAGAACTTCGAAATCGACGGTGTGCCTACCGTTGCGCGCATGGACAACTACACCCAGAGCATGGCGATGTACGACCGGGTGGAAGTGGTGCGCGGCGCCACCGGTTTGATCAGCGGCATGGGCAACCCCTCGGCCACCATCAACCTGATCCGCAAGCGCCCGACGGCCGAGGCGCGGGCCAGTGTCACCGCTGAAGCGGGCAACTGGGACCGCTACGGCAGTGGCCTCGACGTGTCCGGCCCGCTGACCGAAACCGGCAACGTGCGCGGGCGCCTGGTGGCCGACTACAAGACCGAACATGCCTGGGTCGACCGCTACAAGCAGCAGACCCAATTGCTGTAGGGCATCACTGAATTCGACCTGACCGAAGACACCTTGCTGACCCTGGGCTTCAGCTACCTGCGTACCGACGTCGATGCCCCGGCGCGCTCCGGTTTGCCTACGCGCTTTACCGACGGTTCGCGCAGCAACCTCAGCCGCTCCCTGAATACCGCGCCGGCCTGGTCCTATAACGACCATGAGCAGACCAGCTTCTTTACCTCCATCGAGCAGAAGTTCGACAGCGGCTGGAGCGCCAAGGCCGAGTTCACCCATTCGCAAAACAAGTTCGATGAGGTGTTCAACTACGTCAACGGCAGCCTCAACAGCGATGGCAGCGGCACCACGCAGTTGCCGGTGCGCTTCTCCGGTACGCCGCGCCAGGACAACCTCGACCTGTACGCCACCGGGCCGTTCGACCTGCTGGGCCGCGAGCACGAGTTGATCGCCGGCGTGACTCTGTCCAAATACAAGGAAAACGTGCCCAGCCATGGCGGCTGGAACTACGCGTATTCCGGCTCCCCGGCGGGCGCCATCGACAACCTGTTCAACTGGGACGGGCACTCGGCCAAGCCGGACTTCCCGGTGACCGGCAAATCCTCGGTGGATGAAAGCCAATACGCCGCTTACCTGAGTACCCGCCTGCGCATGACCGACGACCTGAGCGTGATCCTCGGCAGCCGTGTCATCGACTGGAAGCGCGAAACCGCAGACAGCCCCTACGGCGGCGTCGCCACCCGCACCGATGAGTCGGAAACCGGCGTGTACATTCCCTATGCCGGCGTGGTCTATGACCTGACCGACAACTGGTCGGCCTATGCCAGCTACACCAAGATCTTCAATCCCCAGGCCAGTTGGGTGCGCGATATCAACAACAAGGCCCTGGAACCCATGGAAGGCAAGGGCTACGAGTTGGGCTTGAAGGGCAGTTTCTTCGACGAAAAACTCAACACCAGCCTGGCGCTGTTCAAGCTGGAACAGGACAACCTCGCGATCTGGATCGACACCCCGGGCGGCAATACTTATCGCAACGAGAAGGGCACCACTACCGAGGGCGTCGAGCTGGAACTCAACGGTGAGTTGGCTGAAGGCTGGCAAGCCTCCGCGGGCTACGCCTATGCGGTCAGTACCGATGCCGACGACAAACGCATCGTCACCACCTTGCCGCGCCAGAGCCTGAAAACCTTCACCACTTACCGTCTGCCGGGGGCCTTGAACAAAGTGACGGTTGGCGGCGGGGTGAACTGGCAGAGCAAGGTTGGTGAGGACCTGCACACATTCAGCCAGGGCAGCTACGCCATCACCAACCTGCTGCTGCGCTACGACGTGACGCCGCAGTTGAGTACGTCGGTCAACCTCAACAACCTGTTTGACCGTGAGTATTTCAGCTATGCCGGTAACCATGGGATGTATGGTGCGCCGCGCAACCTGATGACCAGCGTCAAGTACGACTTCTAGACCTGCCCACTATCCCCGGTGGGAGCAAGCCAGCTCCCACATTCGCATTGTGGTATGGCCAAAACTCTATGCCCGGCAGAGCCCCTCCCTGTGGGAGCGGGCTTGCCCGCGATAGCGGTAGTTCAGGCACCATTTCTGCTAGCTCACACACCGCCATCGCAGGCAAGCCAGCTCCCACATTTGCATTGTGGTGCGGCCAAAACTCTATGCCCGGCAGAGCCCCCCTGTGGGAGCGGGCTTGCCCGCGATAGCGGTGGTCCAGGCACTGTTTCTGCTAGCTGACACACCGCCATCGCAGGCAAGCCAGCTCCCACATTTGAACGGTGGTGTGGCCAAAACTCTATGCCCGGCAGAGCCCCCCCTGTGGGAGCGGGCTTGCCCGCGATAGCGGTAGTTCAGGCACCATTTCTGCTAGCTGACACACCGCCATCGCAGGCAAGCCAGCTCCCACATTCGTATTGTGGTGTGGCCAAAACTCTATGCCCGGCAGAACCCCCCTGTGGGAGCGGGCTTGCCCGCGATAGCGGTGGTCCAGGCACTGTTTCTGCTAGCTGACACACCACCATCGCAGTCAGCACTTCCGCGCGCTGGCTTTTGCTATGCCTTTGCTTTCGCAGCTCAAGCCTTCCACGGCTTGAACCACAGCCCCAATCCCACCAGTACCCCGGCGCCCGCCAAGGTACTTAAGCCCAGCTGCCAGCCATCGTTATGCAGCGGGTGCAGCACCAGCGCCGCCACACCCAGCAACACCACACTCAAGCCCCACTGCAACGGCCAGCCCAGTTGCCCGAGCAGGTGTTGGCGTTGCATCAGCAGCAGGTTGGTGACGATCACCCCACCCAGGGCCGCCAAGGCAATGCCTGGCAGGCCGAAGAAGTACGGCAGCAATACCAACAGGCCGGCGTTGACCAGGCTGCCCAGCAGTTCACATTTGAGTGGCAGGCGTGTGTCGCCGCTGGCGTAGGCATAGCGTGCGAGCATGGCGTTCCAGGCGCCGAACACCAGGGGCGTGGCGAACCAGGCGAGCAGGGCGGGCAGCGGGCCGTCGGCGCTTTGCGCGGGCATCAGCAGGTGAATCAGCACCGGGCTGGCGCCAATCAGGCCGAGGGCGGCGGGCAGGCTCAGCAGGGTGGCGGCGTCCAGGCCACGGCGCAGCAAGGCCAGGCGTTGTTGGCCTTGTTCACCGCTCATCATCCCCAGCAATACCTGGTTGAGGCTCATCAGCGCAATCAGCGGCAGGTTGATCAGCTTGCGCGCCAGGTTGACCCAGGTCACCGCACCTTCGCCCAGGTAGCTGGCGATCAGCCGTTCGAGCAAGGCCAGGCCCTGGCTGGCGAGATTGCTCGCCAACAGCGGACCGATACGCCCCAGCAGTTCGCGGCCGGCCAGGGCATCACCCTTGATTTGCCAGGGGCGCCAGCCGAACGACCAGACCGGTGCCAGCAAGGGCAGGCACATCAACACACTGCCGGCAAAAAAACACCTTGCCAGTTCCGCGCTGTCGCTGGCCGTGCCGCGGATAAACAGGTACAGCACCGGCGGCAGGTTGAACAGCAGCGAGCCCAGCCCCGGCAGCACAAAGCGCTGGCGCGCCTGCAACGGAATACTGAACAGGCCATGCATCACCAGCCCCGGCGCACAGGCGGCCAGCCAGCGCAGATTGGCGGCGGCCTGGTCGTGGGCGGCGGCGTCCAGCCCCGGGCCGATCAGGCGTACCCACAGCGGCGCGCCCAGGGCCAGCAGAGCGAAGAGGCCCAGGCCGACGCCGAGCAGGCGCGGCGACAGGCTGGCCAACCAGGCTTGCTGGCGTTGCGCATCCCGTTGTTGATAGAGGGGCAGGGCCGCAGCAGCGAGCAAACCGGCGGCCAGGGTCATGCGCAGCGCCTCAGGCAAAAACACCGCCACCAGAAACCCGTCGCTGCGGCTGCCCGCGCCCCAGGCTGCGACCAGCAGCCATTCCCGGGCAAAGCCGGCCACCAGCCCGGCGAGGGTCGCCAGGGTCAGCCACAGGGTGCTGCCAAACATCAGTGGAACAGGGTGAACAGGCCCTTGCCACCCACCTTGTAGTTGAGCCCCCGAACGCGTTCGCCCATGACTTTGGCACCGGTGCCGCCGACAATTTTGTACGGCGCGACGGTTTTCGCCACCACGGTATTGGCAGTCACCACCGAGCCTTCGCACAGGTGGGTGCCGAAACCGATCAGCGCACGGCTGCCGATCCACACATAGTCGTCGATATAAATCGCCCCGGAAATCGACCAGAACTCCGGCGCCTGCAAGTCATGGCTGCCGGCGATGATCAGCACATGGGAGGCAATCGCCACATGGTTGCCGATTACCAGCCCAGAGCGTGCATCCACCTGGCAATGCCAGCCGATCACCGTGTCGTCGCCGACCCTCAGGTTGTGGATGCCCAGCACCTCAGTGTTGCGCCACAGGCTCGACCCCTTGCCGATCTTCGCGCCGCCCAGGCGCAGCCAGCCGATGCGTATGTGGTGGCTGGGGATCTTGTTGATCAGGATGTTGTAGGCCATGTCCCAGGCACTGCGCCAGCGGTCCTTGAGGGTAGCCCAGTTCTTGCCATAAATCGGCAGGAACTGCGCCGGGACATCCTGTTTCATGCGATGGAACAGCCGACGTGCCACCGGATGCTCGATAGTCGGTTCCACATCGAAAGAGGTCATCCAGAAGCGCTTGTTCTCGCCTTCGCCCTCTTCAAAAACCACCTCGTTGGCCAGGCACCAGGCCAGGCCGTCCTGCAAGTCTTCCAGGCTTGCACCAAGTTCGCTGGCCAGGGCGGGCAGGCGGTCACGCAGGTCGGGGGAGTGAATAGTGCGATGTTTCATGGTCGGTCATCCTTTGGCACGGAAACAGGAGCAGTAATGGTCGGGCTCAGGCGCACCTGTTGCAGGCTGATGCCCATCAACAGCCAGAACAGCGCGATCAATACAAAGGTGAAGCTGAAGTAGTGGTCGAAAATCCCGGTCAGCAGCGCCGCCAGCACGCCGCACACGCAACCCAGCCACAGGGCGTTGTCGGCGGTGACCTTGCGTACCATCCCTAATGGCCGCACTTCTCGCCACCACAGCACGGTGACGGCGATGAACAGCAGCATCCCCGGAATACCAATCTTGTAGATGAAGTTCAGCCACAGGTTGGAAATCCCCAGCAAGTTGCTGCCCGGCACCGGTGGGTCGATCTTGAAACCGATCCCCAAGGGGTACTTGGCCATTACATCGGGGAACCCGGCGTATTCGTCGAAACGGATCTCGGTACTGGCGTTGGTGGTCGAGAACATCGTCATCAAACGGTCCTGCAGCGGCGGATAGAACAGCACCAGGGCGATCACAAAAGCCGCGCCGATACCGATGATCCGCCCGCTGTGAGGCACGCGCTTGTAGGTCAGCCAGATCAGGATCAGTGCCAGGGCCACAATCGCGCCCCGGGAGATACTCAGCAGCAGGCCGGCGCAACCCAGTACCGCCACCGCCAGGCCCAGGGCGCGGCGCCAGCCGGTGCGGGTCCAGCCGTAGAACAGCGCCAGCGGGATAAACAGCACCAGCACGCCACCGGTCAGGTTCGGGTGAACCCAGGGCGAGGCCATGCGCTTGTAGTTGGCCGAGAAAATATCCTTCACCGCCTCCGGGTGGGCGTACTTGAGGTCGGTGAGAATGTCGATCATCGACATCGCGTTGCGCGTCTTGAGGAACATGAAAATCGACAGCAACAGCATCGCCAGGTTACCCAGCAGCAGAGCGACCACCACCTTGTCGCGGTCGGCATCGGTGCGCAGCAGCAGCGGCACGATAAACAGCAGCGACAGGTTCATCAGCCAGCGCACCCAGTTCACCGGGCCGTTGCCCTCGGCGTGGATGATGATCATGCCCCAGATAAACGGGATGGTGCTGAACAGCATCAGCCACATCAACGCCCGTTCCGTGGGGCGCCAGACCATGAAACCACGGGTCTTGCCGATAAACGATTGCCAGAACACCCCGGCCCAGGTCAGGCCCAGCACCGCCTCGCTGATGGTGGTGCGGATCCCCAGTTGCAAGGTGGTGTAGGGAATGCTGGTGGCCAAGACGGCAAAGATCAGCAAGCCCCACAGCGGTTTGCGGATCAGGGTCAGCGCCACGCCCAGGCCGACCACGATCATAAAGACCTTCATCGGCGGCAGTGCCAACAGCAGGCCGCCGAAGACCAGGCCCAGGAGCAGACTAACGAGTTTTCCTGGCAGCATTAGCGGTTCAATTCCTTGAGCAGTTTATCCAGGCGCAGGCGATAGGCCGGTTCGGCAAATTGCCGGGCCCATGTGCGTTGCAGTTCGGGGTCGACCGTGCCCCCCGGTGCAGCCAGTGACACCATCAACGTTTGCAGTTGACCGGCGTCGTCGGGGGCAAAACGCTGTGCGGTGGGCGGCGCCACTTCATCCAGGGCCGAGCCACGGGCAACCGCGACCGGCGTGCCGACACTCAGCGCTTCCACCACCGGCAAGCCAAACCCCTCGGCATAGGACGGCTGCCACAGGTACGCGGCATGCCGGTACAGCGCCTGCAACTGGCCGTCGGACAAGCCACTGCGCCAATGCAGGCCGGGCAACTCGCCCAGGGACGCCGGCACATCGCTGGCGTGGCCGACCAGTACCAGGTCGGGCACGTTCGGGTCCTGGGCGCGGCTGGCCTGCCATTGCGCCAGGAAAAACGCCATGTTTTTGCGCGGCTCACGGGTACCCACCACCAGCCAGTAGCGCGGCGGAATGCCTTCGGGCAACGGCTCGGGGGCCTCGGTGAACTCCGGCACCAGGTTATTCAACACGCGGAACTTGGCCCGCGCCCAGGGAAACAGGCGCGCAGCCTCATCGCACGAGAACTGCGACGGGCACCACACCCGGTCGGCTTGCCACACCGACCAGGCAATCGACGCGCCGTCGATCAGGCGGTAGGCCAGGGCCTTGAGGCGGGAGCGATGGAAGTTGCGGTGGGTCAGTTGAAACAGGTCATGCAGCACCAGCACATAGCGGGTGCCGGCGGGTTTGCGGCACAAGGGCAGGCCCATGTTGGCCGTGGCGATGTACAGGTCGATCTGCTGTTGGTGGATTTCCCGGGGCAGGAAGCCGCGCTCGAAGCGCCAGCGCACCTGAGGCCGTTGCAGGCCCTCCAGGGGGCTGGCCCAGGCCGGGCAAACCGCCGTGTCGCGCTGAGGATGATCAAGCGGCGCTTCGGTAAACAGCACCACTTCAGTGTTGTCCCGGGCGCGCAAGGCGTGTTCCAGGGCCAGCACCTGGCGGGCGATGCCCGACGAAGGCGCGACCGTGGCCGGGCGGTAATCCAGGGCTACGCGCATGCTTGAGGCTCCTGTTGGTGGGCAAGGTGCGGTAGATCTGCTCCAGTTCATTACCGGCCACCGCCCAGTCGTGATGGTTGCGCCCATAGTCCCGCGCAGCCTGCGCCAGTTGGCGGGCCAGCGTCGGTTCGTCCAGCAGGCGCACAATCCCATCGGCCAGGGCCTCGGCGCTTTCGCCGGCCAGGTAATGCACCTGCGGCTCAACCGCCAGCCCGGACACACCCTGGGCGGTGCTCACCAGCGGCAGGCCGGCGGCCATTGCCTCCAGCACTTTGAGTTTGGAGCCGCCGCCATGGCGCAGCGCGGCGACAAACCCTGCACAGCGGCGCTGCAAGGCGGTGAGGTCGGGAACAAAACCCTGCCATTCAATACGATCGTCCGCCCAGCGCTCGCGCCAGTGTGCAGGCAAGCCGAAGCCGGCCACCGCCAGGCGGGCGTTGGGGCATTGCAACCAGACCCGCGGGAAGATGTCGTCGAGCAGCCACTGCACCGCGTCCAGGTTCGGCGCGTATTCGTAGTTGCCGACAAACAACAGGCGCTGGCTCTGCGGGTCGGCGCTGACGTCGCTGAATGCGCGGCTGTCGACCCCATTGACCACCACGCTCACCGGGGTCGTGGTCAGTTGGCCGATAGCCTGGGCATCGGCCTGGGTCACGGCAACTACATGGCACGCCGCGTCAAACGCCTTGCGCTCCCACTGCTGGCAGCGCCACTGGTCGTAGCGCACGAACGGCGCGGCCCATTTTGGAAAGCGGTCATAGGTGGCGCCGCCCAAGCTCGATTCCAGGTTGTGCTCGGTGAGCACGAAATCCCGCGCTTGCTGCTGCAAGAGGGTGAAGTACGGTTGCAGGCTGTAGCTGTGCTCGACCTGGATCACATCCCAGGTTTCCTTCAACAGTTCGCTAAAGCGCGCCTGCAACACCGGCGACAGGCCGTTGACCGTGGTCAGCAGCGGCCAGGGCGCAAACACCCCGGCGAGCAGGGTCATGGGGTGTTTCAGGGCGCGGCGCGGCACCACGATCAGGCGCTCGAGCAAGGGCTCCAGGGCCGCGTGCACGGCGGCATCGGCCGGCGTCTTCGATTGCACCAGCAAGGTGATGCGATGCCCACGCTCACTCAAGGTACGCAGCAAATGGTACTGCCGGGTCTTGCCGCCGCTGGTCGTCGGCCACGGCAGATAGGGCACAATCCACAGGATTCTCACGTGCAGCTCTCCATGCCTGGGCGTGCTACCACACCAATATCTGCAACGACGGTTTCACCACGGGGCGAATGCCGTTGTAATCGTTTAGGGTCTGCCTGGCGCCCGTCAGCGGGTCCAGCAGTTCGGCGTGCTGCACTTTGGGCAAGGTGATGCGGGTGCCTTCCGCGCTCCAGTACATCAACAGGTGTTTGCCGTCTTCGCGGGTCCAGGCCACGCTGTAAAAAGTCTTGGGTACGTCCTCGAGCACGGGGGTGACCCCCGGCTTGAGCGTCGGCCCGGTGATCTCCAGGAAGCGGGCGAGGGCGCTGTAGACCGGCTTCGGTTCACCGTTGAGGTCCAGCAGGCCATAGTGCTGGTCACGTACGGAGGCGCGTTCATCCAGGTCGGACAGGGCAAACAGGAAAATCTTCTGGTAATCCTGGGACGCCATCAGCGCCAGGCGGCGCAAGGTGAAATCGGCCTGGCCGTCGACGCCGATCAGGTCCTGCATCTCCTTGGGCCCGGCATAGCTGGACCAGCCCCACTCGGTGGCCCACACATCCTTGACTCCGGCACCGTGCAGCACGGCGTTGAGTTGGTCGCCGCGCAGCAGCACTTCATTCTTGCCCGGTTCGTCGGTTTCCGGGGTCATCGAGTACGGGTGATACGCCGCGACCATGCCCAGGGTTTGCACGCCCAGCGCGCCGAGGGCTTCAAACATCAGGGTCTTGCCGCGCGGCGGCATCTGGCTGTAGTAGGCCATGCCGCCCATCACCTGGATCTTGTCTGGTGCGGCGATATTCAGTGCCTGGTGACTGGCCAGCAGCAAGCGCGCGTATTCCTCGGCATTCACTTGCGGGCGCCAGTTGTTCGGCAGGTTCTGCTCGTTCCACACCTGCCAGGCGTTGATATTCGGGTAGCGCTTGGCCAGCAGGGCCAGACGCAGGGCATACACACTGGCGTCTCGCGGGCGGTATTGATCCTGGAATTCTGCGCCTTTGGGGGCGGTGGTGATAAACGGCGCCGAACCCACCAGGTAGAACACCGAGCGGATTTTCTCGGCAGTCAGGGTGCGGTCCAGTTCATCGAAGGTGCTCAGTTGATAATCTTCTTCCTTGGGCTCCAGGCGGTCCCAGTGCAGGTCGACGCGCACCCAGTCCAGCCCCAGTTTCTGGTATTGGCGGATCTGCTTCTGGTACTGCTCGGGCTTGAACCACAGAAAATGCGCGTTCACCCCGAGGAACTCGCGCCACTCCACAGTGCGCTGGGGCGCCAGGTTCACGGGCTCCGCGTCGACGTTTTCACTGAGCAGCAGTGCGCCGCCCACGGCCATTGCAATGACCAGTGGCAGGTAGCGCCACATCCGGCGAGTTGACGAAACATTCATCACAAAGGCTCCTTGACTGCGGCCTGGAACAACTCGGCAAAGCGTTGCGCGGTGCTGGCCCACTGGCGCTGCCGGCCGATGTCGGCGGCGTGGTCGGCCCATTGGCGGGCCTGTTGCGGGTCGAGGATCAGGCGGTTCAGGGCATCGCTCAACGAGGCGATATCCCCCTGTTGATAGGTGATGCCATTGCCACCGGCGACTTCTTCGGCGAAGGCGCGGGCATTGGAGGTAATCACTCCGCGCCCGCAGGCGTTGGCCCAGGACAGCGCGCCACTGGTGCCGCGCATCTGGCCGAGGAAACCGAGTTTTTTCGATTCACGGTACGGCAGCACCATCACATGGTGGGCCTGGATGGTATGGGGAATGTCGGCTGAGGGCAGGTCCAGTTGCCAGTCCACCACATCGCCCAGGTGCAGGGTGGTGATCAGTTGGCGCAGGCCCTCAAGGTAATTGCCGGCGGGGTCGAAGGTCATCTCCGGCGCGGTGCCACCGGCCAGGGTCAGGCGCACCTGGCCACGGCATTGCGGGTGGGCGCTCAGGGAGCGGGCCAGGGCCTGCAGCAGATCTTCGATGCCCTTGCCGCGGTAGATAAAGCCGAAATACAGCAGGCGCAACGGTTGCAACGGCGGCAAGGCCACGGGGGCGATGGGCAGGTTGCCGTGGGCAATCACCGCCACTTGCTCAGGTTTTAGCCCCATGCGCTGGCGCAAGCAATCGCCACCCAGGCGGGTGAGGGTGATCAGGCGGCGCATGCTTTTGGCCAGGCGCCGCTCTTCGTAAAGGGTCAATGGATCGGCGAGCAACGCCGCCGCCTGGGGCAGCGGGTGGGGCAGGCGTTCGAGCAGGGTCAGCGGGAAAAACAGCTTGGCCCGGCGCCAGATCAGGCGCTCCGGATCATGCACAGTGGCGGTCAGCGGCAATTGCGGCTGGGCCCGGCGCAAGTAGTCCAGGGCCTGGAACTCGGCAAAGCGTCCGCCGCCCAGTTCGGCATGCACCAGGTCCATACTGCGCCAGTCAAAGGCCTGCAGGCGCCGCAATTGCTCAGCCAGGTCCAGGCAACCTTCCAGAGGCGTCAGCACCTCCAGGCCCCGTTCGCGCAACGCGCTGCGCAAGTGCGCAGCGTAGTCGGCGATCCCGGTCTGCTCCGGTGGCAGTGGCGCCAGCAACGCAATGCGCATCAGGCCGCACCGCGCCAGCTGTTGAGCCGTGCCAGGACATTGGCCGGCACTTCAAAACGGCGGCGGTTGAGGATCATCCCATCCACTTTGCCGAACGCAGTGGTCAGCAGCGACAGGGCGTTCTCGATGGTCGGCACGGTGCTGGTGCGGGCTTCGATCACCAGCACAATCTGCTCGGCGCGGCGCAGGGTGAGGAACGCCTGCGGGTTGGATGACAGGGCCGAGGCGTCCAGCAGCAACACTTCACCCGGCTTTGCCGCTTCAGTGCCGTTGACCGAGACCCGGTGACCACGCTCTTCGAGCAGGCGCTTGAGTTGCTCGATGATAAAACTCACGCCTTCGCCGTGCCGTGCCGAGGTCAGGCCCAGGGCAAAGCCCTCGCTGGCGATGCGCTCGGCGGGTAGCAGGCTGTACAAGCGATAGATGCTGGCGGTAAGGGCGGCCGGTGTCGCGTGCTGCACATCGGGGATGCTGCTCCACAGCGGTACACCGAACACTTCCTGCAAGCGCGCGCCGTCGTGGATGCGCTGGTCCAGCAGGTACAGCACGTAGATGGTCAGCAAACCGACGGCCAGGCCGGCAGGAATGGTGAACAGCAGAATCAGCAGGCTCTTGGGAAACACGCGCGCCGGGTTGAGGGTGGCGTGTTCGATCAGGGCGATGTTGCTGATCTGGCTGCTGTCCAGTGCGTGGTCGATGCGCGCCTGTTCGAGGTTTTCCGAGTACAACGCGTAGCTTTTCTCGGCGGTGCGCAGTTGCTGGGTCAGCTTGTTCAGCTCAGGTTCATCGGTCATCGCCTGGTCACGCTGGGCGCGCAGTTCGGCGAGGGTCTTGTCGTAGTTCTCGATTTCCCCGGCCAGTTTGCGCTCCTGCAGCTGGGCGTCGATGATCTGCTGCTTGACGTTGATCACCAGGCTGTTGGGCGCGGTGTTTTGCGAGCGTTCCAGGCGTGTCGCTTCCTGGGCGCTGAGGGCTTCCATGTCGCGGATGTTCTGCTCGATCTGATTGACCTGCGGTGTGTTCGGCAGATAGGTGCGCAGCAGGCGCGCCCGTTCTACTTGCAGGGCATTGAGCTGGCGCTTGAGGTCCAGCTGGGTCGGGTTGAGGCTGGTTTCCCGGCCAGTGACCACTTCGGCCGGCTGGTTCTTGATCTGCTGGCTGGCGTTGGCCAGGAAGCTGCGGATCCCCGCGATCTGGTTTTGCGCGGTGACTTTGGCGTCGGTGACACGGTCGATCTGGTTGGTCAGGTTTTTCAGGCGCGCGTCCACGCTGATCGAGTCGATCTGCTTCAAGCGGCCCTGCAGTTCATCCTTGAGCCCCTGGATGTTGGTCGCGACCTTGCTGCGTTCGGTTTCATAGAAGGTATGCAGGCTCTTGCGCCCGAGAATCCGCGCGCGCTCTTCCAGGTAGGCATCGACCCAGGTCTCGACGACTTTCTGCGCGATGGCCGGATCGTCCCAGGTGAAGGAAATTTCGATCACCGAGGAGCCCGGTTCGTGGCCGGCTTCGAAGTTCTTCTCCAGCTTGGTCGCCAGGCGTTCCAGCGGGCTTTGCTTCTCGGCCAGGCCGACGAATTGCAGGACGCTGCGCACCGCATCCAGTACTTCACCGGCGGCTTTCTTGACGTAGAACTTGGTGACTTTCCAGAAGCCCTGTGGCGGCTCGGACGTCATTGCCAGGTAGCGCTCGGCAACGATATGCACGATGGGCCGGCCGGTGAGCATCTTCTCCTCATCGACGATCGGGTCGTGCTGTGTGCTGGGCGCAATCAGCGTCTGGCGGTTGGCGGCTTCGATCGGCAACGTGGTGTTGTCCCGTCCTGGCTTGACCAGCAAGCGCGCGTCGGACTCGTAGCGAGCCGGCAACAGGAAGGCACCCAACACGGCCACCACAATCGTGGTGATCACGGCCAGTTTGAACTCGCGGCGGAAGATGAAAAACAACCGCAAGAGGTCGCGTAGAGAGCGGATTTCGATCACAGGATCACTCCATTGAATATGTGGTGTACGCCAGACGGGAACAGTCGGTTCGAGTGATACGAAGCCTGGTCCATAATCATTGGCCTGCGTTGATGACTGGGTTGTTGTAGATGGTGTTGCCGCTGTTCTTCACGCCACTGTCGTTGAGGTCGTAGTTCAGGCCCACACCAATGCCCTTGTTGATCGGGAACAGGCGGGTGAAGTACATATCCACGGCTTCCACAGTGGCGCCGATGCCCGACTGCGGCACATAGATCAGGTCGCCACGCTGCAGGGCCACCCGTGGGTGATTGGGATCGGTCAGCATGTTGTTCAAGCTGATGAAGTAGGTCTTGTACTTGCCATCCGGACCCGTACGCATCAGGGCCACGTTGGAGGCATCCGCCGAGGACAACACCCCCCCGGAACTGAGCAACGCCTGCTCCACACTGACATTCCCCGCCAGGTCGAAAAACGCCGGGTTCGGCACCGCACCACCGATAAACACCTTGTTGCTCGGGGCGCTGGCGATGTTCACCGTCACTGCCGGCTCGCGGTAGATGCGCTTGTACTTGTCGGTGATTTCCTTGCCCAGGTCTTCCGGCGTGCGCAATGCCGCCTTGACCCGACCGATGTTGGGGATGGAGATCACGCCGTCGGGGCGCACGACGAACACTGTCATGTCGTCGGCCGCCGCCGGCTCCTGGGCATCGCGCACGATGCGCAACAGGTCGCCACTCTGGATCAGCACCTGCGGGGGCGGCAGGTCGGCCAAGGTCAGCGCCGCCTGGTGGCCGGCCTTGAGCGTGTTGTTGTCAGGAAGCGGCACCCGCGCAGGGGTCGAACAACCAGCCAGCCAGATCGAGGCACTCAACAGGCTGAACAGGGTAAGACGGGAACGTCGGTTGGTAGTCTTCATGACGGCTCAAGTCCAGTAGGTGGAAAACATGCCCAGGCGCTGCTTGAGCGATTTGGGCAGGTAGCGTTCAAGGTGGCCGAGGCGATAGCCCAGCAATTTAAAGGCACTGCGCACCACCACTTCGGGGGCGCGGTGCAAGGCGTTGGCCTCGCGCAAGGCACGTAATTCGGCCAGTACATAGCGTTTACCTTCACCGCCGGCGTCGCCAAACGCCTGGCGGATCCACGGCTCGCGGCCGTAGAACACCCCAATGTCGAAGTAGCGGTGAAACTCATCCATGAGTCGGTAATCGTGGGAGTGATAGACCTGGGCGCTGGCGGCGTACTGCACCTTCCAGCCCGCCAGTAGCATGCGTGCGGCGACGTAGGCGTCCTCGCTGCCGATCACATCGGCGGGGAAGCCGCCCACGGCCTCCAGGGCGCTGCGCCGGTACACGGAAAACGAGTCAGAGCTGAAGCAGGTCTTGATCCCCAGCTGCGGCGCATCGGCCAGGCTTTTGCTGCGGCTGTGGGCCGGGTAATTGAAGTGGCGCGACTGCGCACCCAACACCCCCGCACCGGGATGCGGCAGTTGGCGGCCATAGGCGACACCGTTGAGTGGGTCCTGTTGCAGCTCGGCGAGCAGCTTGGCAAAGGTCTCGGGCTCGGCCGGGATCGCGTCCTGGGTCATCACGATCAGGGCGTCGCCGCCCACGTGCTCGCTGGCCCAGCGACGGGTGCCGCCGTGGTTGAAGTCGCGGGCGGCGATCACTTCGACACGCGCACCGAACTCGCGAAAGCGCGCCACCGTGGCATCGCTCGACGCGCTGTCCACGACCAGCATCTCGTCGGGTTGCAGGGTCTGCATGCGCAGCGCCGGCAGCAGCCGGTCGAGGTGGCTGGCGGCGTTGCGGGTCGGGATGATCAGGGAAGTCCGCATCAGGGCTTGGGCTCGCTGGCGGGCGTGCGGCCGTAGATATCGTCGAAGCGCACGATGTCGTCTTCACCCAGGTATTCGCCGCTCTGCACCTCGATCATCACCAGGTCGATGATGCCGGGGTTGGTCAGGCGGTGTTTGTGCCCGGCGGGAATATAGGTGGACTCGTTCATGTTGAGCAGGATCTCGCGCTCGCCATTGGTGATCATTGCCGCGCCGCTGACCACCACCCAGTGTTCGCTGCGGTGGTGGTGCATTTGCAAAGACAACGAACCCTTGGGCTTGACCACGATGCGCTTGATCTTGAAGCGGGTGCTTTCCTCCAACACCGTGTAGGTGCCCCAGGGCCGGGTGACGGTGCGGTGCAGGCTGAACGCGGGATGGTTCTGGCGCTTGAGCTCGGCGACGATATGGCGCACATCCTGGCTGCGGTTGGCGTCGGCGATCAGGATCGCGTCGGGGGTGTCGACGATGATCAGGTCACGCACCCCGACCGCACCGAGTACGCGCTTGGGCGAGTCGATATAGCAGTTGTGCACGTCGTGCAGGATCGCTTCGCCATTGATCTGGTTGCCGTTGCCGTCACTGGGGGTCAGCTGGCGCAGGGCTTCCCAGGAGCCGATATCGCTCCAGCCGATATCGCAGGGCACTACGGCGACCTGGGCGGATTTTTCCATCAGGGCCACGTCGATGGAGATGTCCGGCGCGGTGCCAAAGCCTTGCGGGTTCAGTTCGCGCTGGCGGCTGCTGCTGTTCTGCAGGCTGGTGCTGTGCTCCAGCGCCGCCTTGGCCGCGTCCAGTACGGCCGGGGCGTGGGTCGCCAGCTCGTCGAGCACGGTGGCGGCCTTGAAGCAGAACATTCCGGCATTCCACAGGTGCTTGCCGCCGTCCAGGTAGCCTTGGGCGGTGGCCAGGTCGGGTTTTTCGACGAAACGCTGGACACGGAAGCCTTGGGCCAGGGCTGTGCCTTGTTCGATATAGCCAAAGCCGGTCTCGGGGCGATCGGGCTGGATGCCGAAGGTCACCAGATAGCCGGCGTCGGCCAATTCGCGGGCCTGGGCCACGGCCTGGGCGAAGGCGCTTTCATCGAGGATCAGGTGGTCGGCCGGCATCACCAGCAACTGCGCATCGCCGCCGAAAAACTCCTGCACATGCAGCGCGGCGACCGCGATGGCCGCTGCGGTGTTGCGGCCAAACGGTTCGAGCAGCAAGTCCAGGCCCAGTTGGCCGGTGTTGACCGCGCGGTAATCGTCGAGGGTGCGAAACAGCAGGTCGCGGTTGGTCACCGTCAGCACGCTGTCGACCCCCGGCAGGTGGCTGGCGCGCAGGAAAGTTTTCTGCAACAGGCTCTGGTCGTCGCGCATGCGCATGAACGGCTTGGGCATGTTCTGCCGCGAAACCGGCCACAGCCGCGTGCCCGAGCCACCGGAAATGATGCAGGGAATCAATCCGTTGAGAGGGTTCATCAATAGACTTCCTTGGTGGAAAGGACGGCCGGGACCGTCATGAAAACGATGTACAGGTCAAACCACACCGACCATTTGGCGATGTATTCCAGGTCGTATTCGACCCGTTTCTGAATCTTGAACAGGGTGTCGGTTTCACCCCGGTAGCCATTGATCTGCGCCCACCCGGTGATGCCCGGCTTGACCCGGTGCCGCGAGCTGTACTCGCTGACCGCTTCCTCGAACGGAATCCCGGCGGCCTTGGTGGCGGTGGCATGGGGGCGCGGGCCGACCATCGACATGTTGCCCAGCAGCACATTGAACAGTTGCGGCAGCTCGTCGATGCTGGTCTTGCGGATAATCCGCCCGACGCGGGTGATGCGCGGGTCGCTGCGGGTGGTCTGGTACTCGGCGTTGAAGTCGGTCTGGTCGACGTACATCGAGCGGAACTTGAACACTCGGATCAGGTTGTCGTTGTAGCCGTAGCGCTTCTGGCGAAACAGCACCGGGCCTTTGGAGTCGAGCTTGATGGCAATGGCGGTCACCAACATGATCGGTGACAACAGCAGCAGGCCGGCACCGGCCAGCAGCAGGTCTTCACAGCGCTTGATAAACGGTGACCAACCGCGCAGCGGCAGTTGCGAGGTGTTGAACATCAACATGCCGCCGACATCGGTAATGCGGTTGTGGCCATAACGCAGGGCGGCCATGTCCGGTACCAGCATGACGTTGACCGACATCTGCCGCAGGCGCTTGACCAGCCCGTTGATACGCTGCTCGGCGGCCCAGGGCAGGGTGATCATCACTTGGTTGACCTGTTCGGACCTGATCAGCTTTTCCAGGTCGCGGGTGTTGCCCAGCAACGGCAGGCTGCTCAGTTCCTTGGGAATGCGTTCGGTGCGGTCGTCGATAAAACCGATCAGGCCGGAGCGGATATCACTGTTGCGCGACAGGTGTTCGGCCACATGGATGGCGGTGTCGGTAAAGCCGAGGATCACCGTGCGCTGCAGGAACTTGCCGTTCTTCATCAGGTTGCGGTACAGGCGCAGCATCAGGATGCGCTCCACACCAAACAGCACCAGGCTCAGGCTGAACCAGAACATCAGGTTGCGCGGGCTCAACTGCGGGAACAGGAGCAGGATCTGGTACATGAACAGCAGGATGCAAAACGCCGAGATCCACGCGACCAGCATCACGCGAAAACGCAGGCGGTTGCTGAAAAGGTCCTCGGAGTACACCCCCAGTGCCTGGAACAGAATAATGGTCAGGATCGCAAAAAACAGCAGCAGCCCCAGGTAGTGGCCACGCATTTGCGGGTCGACTGGATCCGGGTAGAACAACAGGATCATCGCCGGCAGGACCGCCGTCAGGCCGTGGATTAACTTGACGAAAACCACAAAGAATTCAACAAAACCGGTACGAGTCAGAAACAGGCTATCGACTGACGACTTCTCACGCATAAAACATCCCTCAATGCACCACCAGGACTTCCCTGTTCGTTTGCTCATCCATAAGGCAGTTGCTTATAAGTGGCGCAATGCGAACGACTGCTTTCGCTGGGTAACGCGCAATGACCTGTCTAGGTGCAGGTGCTTTGCTAAATAGTGGCTAAATGATGGCTCCTTATGGGTGAGATGTCAAGGTTTTGACATTTCGTCAGGGTTTTGCCGTCGGGTGTCATAAGATACTCTTATCGTGACGGTTTGTTGACATTTGTTATTGGTTTTTCAGATTTATTGAGAATGAGTGATGGCTTTTTGCAGTGTAGGAACAAAAACGCCAATTATCCTGCCGGGCGGGCAAAGCTTTTTTGACGGGGATAGGGGCCGGCTGGCCGGCCCCTACAGGGGGATGGGGATCAGAAGTCGCCTTTGAGGCTCACGGTGACGTTACGCGGCTCGCCGTAGAAGTTACCCCAGGACGCGGTCCCCACGGTCTGGTAGTAGTTTTTGTCGAACAGGTTGTTGCCGTTCAACGCCACGGTCCAGGTGTTATCGACCCGATACGCCAGGCGCGCGCTCCACAAGGCGTAGCCGGGTTGTTCCAGCTTGATGGTCTGGACCCGATAGTTGCTGCTTTGGGCGCTGACGCCGCTGCCCACTGTCCATTTCGACAGGGCACCATCCAATTGGTAATCGCCCCACAGCCGGAACATATGGCGTGGCACGTAGCTGGTGGAGGCCCGGCCCTCGGCCTGGCTGTCGATATTGTTCAGGGTCTTGGTCTGGGTGTAGGTATAGCCGCCGAAGACTTGCAAGCGTTCAAGCAGTTCGCCGCTGATCTCGGCCTCGACGCCCTGGGCGCGGACCTTGCCGGTGTCGCTGTAGCAGAAGCCGTCGGCCGAGGTGCCGCAGTGGGCGATGTAGTCGGTCTCGGCAGCGTTTTTCTCGATCGCGCGGAACAGTGCCAGGGAGCTGTTGAGGCGCCCGTCGAACCATTCGCCCTTGATCCCCAGCTCGTAGTTCTCACCGATCTTCGGCTTCAGGGCCGCGCCGCTGACGGTGGCGTAGGAGCTTTGTGGCTGGAAGATATCGGCGTAGCTGGTATAGATCGAGAGGTTGTCGTTGAGGTCATAGATCAGCGCGGCAAAGGGCGTGACTTCACCAGTTTCCTTGGTGCGCGCATCCTGCACGCTCCACTCGCCCCAGGCCAGGTTGTTGGACTGGCGGCGGTTTTCAAACCAACTGACGCGGCTGCCAACCACCAGCAGCAACGGCTCGGCCAGCCGCAGGCGCAGGGTGGCGTAGGTGCCGTACTGGGTGGCGGTCTCCTTGACCGTGCCGCCGCGGTACATGTTCGGCCAGAACGTGTCGTCGGCCGGCTCCGGGAAGTGATGGTTGGGCTGGTAGATGGTCTGGCGCTGGGGCAGGTTGCGGATCGCGTACACATCGTCCTGGCTGCCACGGCTGCCGTTGGCGCCGAGGATCAGCTCATGCTCCAGGCCAAAGGCTTCGAACTTGCCGTCGATGTAGGCGTCCAGGCCATAGTCCTTGTGATCGTAGTCAAACAGGGCGGCGTAGCTGTTGGCCGTGGGGGCCGGATCGCCATAGGCCACGGTGCCTTCGCTGGCGGCGTATTTGATGTCTTGCAGGTTGCGGCTGTGAACGGCGCTGACCTTGAGTTTCCAGTCGTCATTGAAGTGGTGGGTCAGGTCGGCGAATAGCGTGGTGCGCCGGCTTTGCCAGTCGTTCCAGGACTGGCCCAGGCAGGTGGAGCGGCTCAGGCCGATGCTCTTGCCGTCGCTGTAGCGCGGGATGCCGCCCCAGCACGGCGTAGAGTCGACGTCTTCGTAGCTGGCGCCGAAACCGAGGGTGGTGTCGGGGCTGATATCCATGTCCAGGGCGGTGTAGATGGCCTGGTCCTGGCGCTTGGCAATATCCATGTAGGAACCGCGATTCTGCTGGCTGACCACTGCCCGGCCGCGCACGGTGCCGCTGTCGTTCAGCGGGCCGCCGGTATCCACTTCGGCGCGGTAGTTGTCCCAGGTGCCGGCCGACAGCGTGAGGCTGGTGGTGGGCTTGTCCTGGGGCCGCTTGCGCACGAAATTCACCGCGCCACTGGCGGTGCCGGCACCCTTGAGCATGCCGGCGGCGCCCTTGAGCACTTCCACCCGGTCATACAGCGCCATGTTTGCGGTGAAGCTGTCGGCCTGGACATAGTCCTTGCCCATATCCAGCGGCACGCCGTCGTACTGGTACTGCCCGAGCATCTTGAAGCCGCGGGAATAGAAATACTTGCCGCCCATGGGCGATTCGTAGGTGGTGATCCCCGGCGTGCGCTCCAGCAATTGGTCGATGGTGTGGATGTTCTGGTCATCCATCAACTTGCGGGTCATCACACTCACCGATTGCGGGGTTTCCCGCAGGCTGTGCTGGCCCTTGCCGATGGTCACCGCGCCGGTGGTGTAGGAACCGCTGCCTTCGGTGGTGGCCCCCAGGCGTTCGCCGGTGACGGTGGTGGCGCCAAGGTTCAGCGCGCCGGATTCACCCACCGACGGGAGCAGCAACCAGCTGTTATCGCTTTGGCGCTGGGCTTGCAGGCCTTGGTCCTGGAGCAGTTGGCCGAGGGCCTGCTCGCTGTCGAGTGCGCCGTTGAGGCCCGCGCTGTGCTTGCCGGCCACGCTGTTGGCGTCAAAAGACAGGCTGATGCCGGCCTGACGGGCGAATTGATCCAGGGCGCTGGACAGTGGGCCAGGGGCAATGTTCCAGGCGCGGGTCTGGCTGTCGCGCGCCGGCTCCTGGGCCAGGGCGCCGCCGGGCAGGGCACTTGCCAGGCAGGCACCCAGCAGGGCGGCATTGACGGCTTGGCGCAGGGGGGATTTTTTTGAGGGGAACGCTTGCATGACCGCGGGTTGCTCCTGAAGGAAGTGGACAGAACGGGCCTGTTGATCGGCCTTTCCTTACAGGTCGAACGGCAATGAGAATTCACCTCATTTATTTTTCAGGAGCGGGCGGTGCGCGGGGTGACCGTGACCCAATAGCGGCTGCGGTAGGTGACACTGACCGGTAATGCCTGGGCCACCAACGCCAGCACCTGATCGGTGTCGCCCACCTGATAAGTGCCGGACACATGCAGGCCGGCGACGGCCTCGCTGCAACGCAACACGCCGTGGCGGTAGCGATCCAGTTCGCTGAGGAAGTCATCCAGGCGCATATTGCGCGCGCTGATCACGCCGTCGCTCCAGGCCCAGGGGTCGAGGCCGGTGGCGGGTGGCGGATAAATTGCGAGGCGGTTGAACAACACCTGTTCGCCGGACGCGACGACTTGCCGGGCAGCGCCCGATGCGTGCCCGGCAAACACCGCGACCTGGCCCTGTTGCACCGCGAGCAGCGTGCCCTGGGGTTCTTCGCGGACCATAAAGCGCGTACCGAGGGCCCGCAGATAACCGTTGTGGGTCTGTACCCAGAAGGGCCGGGGCGAACGACCATCGCTGCCGGTATCAATCAGCATCTCGCCCTGGCGCAGCTGCACCAGGCGCCGTTCGCGGTTGAACGCAGTGTCGATGGCGCTCGCGCTGTTGAGTTGGATACGGCTGCCGTCATCCAGGCTGATCCAGCGCTGCTCTCCGGTGGCCGTGCGGTACTCGGCCAGCAGCCCCGGCAGCGGCGTGTAGTCGCGGCCCAGCCAGGTCAACCCGGCGGCCCCGGCCACCAGGCCCAGCAGCTTCAAGCCCTCGCGGCGGCTGATTCGTCGGCGCGCGCTGTCCAGGGTCTGGCGACCGAGTTGGGCGGGCAGATGGCGAAAATCATCATTCATCGTCGCGACCCGCTGCCAGGCCAGTTGGTGTTCGGCGCTGCTGGCCAGCCAGCGTTCAAACGCGGCGGTGCTGGCGTCATCGGTGGTGTTGAAGCGCAGCTTGATCATCCATTGGATGGCCTGGTCCACCAGGCGCGGGTCAGCAGTCGGCATAGCGCAACCGATAACAGGCGTGCAGGGCCTTGGCCAGGTCGCGCTCCACGGTGGCCTTGGACACGCCCAGGCGTTGGGCGATCTGCGGGCAGGTCAGGCCGTCCAGTTGCGCCAGCAAAAAGGCTTCGCGCACCCGTGGCTTGAGTTGGTCGAGCAGGCGGTCAATGCGCTCCAGGCTGTCGAGGATCAGCAGGCGGGTTTCTGGCGAAGGGGCTTGGTGTTCGGGGAAATGGGCCAGGCTGTCGAGGTAGGCGCGTTCCAGTTCGCGCCGCCGATACTGGTCGATCATCAGGCTGCGGGCAATGCTGCTCAGGTAGGCCCGGGGTTGCAGCAAACTGTGCTGCTTGCGGCTATTGAGCAGGCGGACGAAGGTTTCCTGGGCCAGGTCGGCGGCATGCTCGCGACAACCGGTGCGCCGCTTCAACCAGCCATGCAACCAGGAATGGTGGGCCTGGTAGAGCTGGCCGATTGCCGCATGATCCGCTGGGTATTCGCTCGACATAGTCGTCCTGGCGCAGGCATCTTAATTGATAACGGTTCGCATTCTAGACGTGGCCTGTGGCATTGGGCAATCACCTATCTTCAGGTGTTGTGCCTGGAGGCTGGTCGCGGGGGGCGCGGTGAGACTAATCTTGGGTTTTCCCTGGCGGATGAGTTGAGCATGATCGATCTCGCAACCCTCGCGGTTTTCTCTGGTTCCGTGCTGCTGTTGCTGCTGTCGCCCGGGCCGAACATGGCCTTTGTCATCAGTCATGGCGTGAGCTATGGCTGGCGGGGTGGAGTGGCGGCCGGCCTGGGGATCGGGGTGGCGGACCTGCTGCTGACTGCCTTGACCGCCACCGGCGTCACCGCCCTGGTGGCCAGTTGGCCGCCGGCCTTTGACCTGATTCGCTATGCCGGCGTGGTCTACCTGCTGTGGCTGGCGTTCAAGACCCTGCAAAAAAAGCCATCCCTGGACACCGCCCAGGTTGTGCGGGTACGCCTGGGCGGGGTGTTTATGCGCGCCATGCTCAATAGCCTGCTCAACCCCAAGGCGCTGCTGTTTTTCATGGTGTTCCTGCCGCAGTTCGTCAAGCCCGAGGCCGGGCCCATTGCCCAGCAATTGGTGCAGTTGGGCCTGGTCCTGACGCTGATTGCCGGGGTGTTTCATGCCGTGCTCGGGGTTTTTGGCGGGGCGATCAGCCGGTTTTTCACCGGCAGTAAAAGAACCGCCGGCTTGCAGAAATGGGGGTTGGCCACGGTGCTGACAGTATTGGCCGTGCGCCTGGCGCTGATGCCACGCACCTTGTAGACGGCAGGTGCCTCTCCTTGTGGGAGCGGGCTTGCCCGCGATAGCGGCGGTTCAGCCACTATTGTTGGCGGCTGGTATACCGTCATCGCAGGCAAGCCAGCTCCCACCTCTGGTTTGTGGTGTGGCCCAAGCTTTTGCCCCGACGCACACCCCCTGTGGGAGCGGGCTTGCCCGCGATGGCGGCGGTTCAGCCACTATTGTTGGCGGCTGGTATACCGTCATCGCAGGCAAGCCAGCTCCCACCTTTGATTTGTGGTGTGGCCCAAGCTTTTGCCCCGACGCACACCCCCTGTGGGAGCCGGCTTGCCCGCGATGGCGGCGGTTCAGCCACTATTGTTGGCGGCTGGTATACCCCCATCGCAGGCAAGCCAGCTCCCACCTTTGATTTGTGGTGTGGCCCAAGCTTCTGCCCCGACGCACACCCCCTGTGGGAGCGGGCTTGCCCGCGATAGCGGCGGTTCAGCCACTATTGTTGGCGGCTGGTATACCGTCATCGCAGGCAAGCCAGCTCCCACCTCTGATTTGTGGTGTGGCCCAAGCTTTTGCCCTGACGCACACCCCCTGTGGGAGCGGGCTTGCCCGCGATGGCGGCGGTTCAGCCACTATTGTTGGCGGCTGGTATACCCCCATCGCAGGTAAGCCAGCTCCCACCTTTGATTTGTGGTGTGGCCCAAGCTTTTGCCCCGACGCACACCCCCTGTGGGAGCGGGCTTGCCCGCGATGGCGGCGGTTCAGCCACTATTGTTGGCGGCTGGTATACCCCCATCGCAGGTAAGCCAGCTCCCACCTTTGATTTGTGGTGTGGCCCAAGCTTTTGCCCCGACGCACACCCCCTGTGGGAGCGGGCTTGCCCGCGATAGCGGCGGTTCAGGCACTATTGTTGGCGGCTGGTATACCGTCATCGCAGGCAAGCCAGCTCCCACCTTTGATTTGTGGTGTGGCCCAAGCTTTTGCCCCGACGCACATCCCCTGTGGGAGCGGGCTTACCCGCGATAGCGGCGGTTCAGCCACTATTTTTGGCGGCTGGTATACCCCCATCGCAGGCAAGCCAGCTCCCACCTTTGATTTGTGGTGTGGCCCAAGCTTTTGCCCCGACGCACATCCCCTGTGGGAGCGGGCTTGCCCGCGATGGCGGCGGTTCAGCCACTATTTTTGGCGGCTGACACACCGCGATCGCAGGCAAGCCAGCTCCCACCTTTGATTTGTGGTGTGGCCCAAGCTTTTGCTCCGACGCACATCCCCTGTGGGAGCGGGCTTGCTCGCGAAAGCAGTGGGTCAGTCAACATCAATGTTTGCTGGGCCGACGTCTTCGCGAGCAAGCCCGCTCCCACAGGGGAAAATAGTTCGGCCTTCAGCCCAGTCGCGCCGCCGCCCGTGCGGCAATTTCGCCCCGGGTCTTGCGTGATTCAGCGGTGCGCTTATTCGCCTCGTCCAGTACCTGCTGTGGTGCAGTGTCCGGGCGGCCGGCATTGAAGGGCGGGGCCGGCGCATATTCAAGCTGCAACTGCACCAACTGCGCCGCCGCCTCGCTGTACAACTCGGCCGCCAGGGTCAGGGCAAAGTCGATCCCCGCAGTGATGCCTCCCCCGGTAAACAGGTTGCCGTCGCGCACCACACGCTCCTGCACCGGCGTGGCGCCGAGGGTGGCCAGCATGTCGTGGTAGGCCCAATGCGTGGTGGCCCGCCGCCCGCGCAGCAAACCCGCAGCGCCCAGCACCAGCGAGCCGGTACACACCGACGTCACATAACGTGCGGTCTGGGATTGCGCCCGCAGAAAGTCCAGGGTCGGCTCATCTTCCATCAGCGACCCAACCCCCGAGCCGCCCGGCACGCAGATCACATCCAGGGTAGGGCAGTCGTCGTAGGTGGTGGTCGGCGACAGCACCAACCCGCTGCTGGAAGTGATCGGCGCCAGGTCTTTCCAAATCAGATGCAGTCGCACCTCCGGCAACGACGCCAGCACGTCGTAAGGGCCGGTGAGGTCCAGTTGCTGAATACCGGGGAACAACACAAAGCCGATCTGCAAGGTCATGGTCAAACTCCAGGAAGAGGGATGGACGGCTTCACTCTAGTGGCCTAGGCTTTGGCGCATACGCCATTGAGCCCACTAATCACGCCAATCATGCCGAAAATCATCCATGTGCTCGCCTTCGCCAATGTGCAGGTGCTCGACGTCACCGGACCGTTGCAAGTGTTTGCCTCGGCCAACGACCTGGCGCGCCAGCAAGGCTTGCCGTTGCCCTATGCGGTCAACGTGATTGCCGCCCAGGCCGAGCCGGTGATGACCTCCGCCGGCCTGGCCCTGGTGGCCGAGCCGTTGCCTGGCGCCGACACGCCCTGCGACACCCTGGTGATTGCTGGCGGCTGGGGCGTGTATGGGGCGGCCGAGGATCCGCAACTGGTGGAGTGGGTCCGGCAAAAAGCCAGGCACTCGCGGCGCATGACTTCGGTGTGCACCGGCGCCTTTCTGCTGGCCGCCAGTGGCCTGCTCGATGGCTGTCGGGTCGCCACCCACTGGACGCGCTGCGAGGAACTGGCGCGCAAATACCCCAGGTTGCAGGTCGAGGCCAACCCGATCTTTATCCAGCAGGGCTCGCTCTGGACCTCGGCGGGCGTCACGGCCGGCATCGACTTGTGCCTGGCCCTGGTAGAACAGGACCTGGGCCGCGCGGTGGCCCTGGAAGTGGCGCGGCACCTGGTGGTGTTTCTCAAGCGCCCCGGTGGCCAGTCGCAGTTCAGCGTCACCCTGTCCCTGCAAAAGGGCGGTAGCCGCTTCAGCGAATTGCATGGGTGGATTGCCGAGCACCTGCACCTGGACTTGAACATCGCGACCCTGGCGGCCGCGTGCGGCATGAGCGAACGCAGCTTCGTACGCCATTACCGCGCCGAAACCGGCCAGACCCCGGCCCGGGCGGTGGAACTGATCCGCGTGGAAACCGCACGCCGGCAACTGGCCGACAGCGCCGTGGCAATCAAACGCATCGCCGCGCAATGTGGCTTTGGCAGCGAAGAAACCATGCGCCGCAGTTTTATCCGCGCCTTGTCGATCACCCCGCAGCTTTATCGCGAGCGGTTTTCGGCGCCGGCCTGAGTCTGTTCAAGCAGTTCAAACAGTGCATCGAGCGTGGCCTGCGGTGCTTCCTGGGGAATATTGTGGCCCACCCCGGCGAGCACCCGGCGCCGATAGAATCCGCTGAAATTACCCACGTCGTCATCCACCTCGGGAGCCGGGCCGACACCGTCGTCGGCACCGCACAGCGAAATGGTGGGCACCGAAATCGGCGGTGGTTGCACCAGCGCCTGTTCAATCACTTCCAGCGCCGGATCACCCTCGGCATACATGAAGCGATGGCGATAGGAGTGGATTACCACCTCCACAAAGTCCGGGTTATCAAACGAGGGTGCCGTCTGCGGGTAAAGGCTCGGCCCCGCAGCCCAGGAGGGCGACCAGAGCGACCACAACAGTTCGCACAACTCGCGGCGGTTGGCGGTCAGGCCATCGACGCCCCGTTGGGTGTGGAAGTAAAACTGGTACCACAACCGATGCTCGGTGACTGGCGCGCGGGGCTGGATGGACTTTGCGATGTCCTGGATGTTGTAACCGTCGCCAGTGACCAGGCAGCGCACGCGCTCGGGCCAAAGCGCCGCGACAATGCACGCGGCGCGCCCACCCCAGTCATAACCGGCGAGGGCGGCCTGGTCGATGGCCAGGGCATCCATGAAGTCCAGCAGATCCTTGGCCAGCGCCGCCTGTTGGCCGGAGCGCATCACCTGGGCGTGCACAAACCGGGTCGGGCCGTAGCCGCGCAGGTAAGGCACCAGCACGCGATAACCGGCCTCGGCCAACACCGGCGCGATGGCATCGTAGCCGCGAGGGTCATAGGGGAAACCGTGCAGCAGAATCACCACTTCACCGTCGGCCGGGCCATGGGCTTCGTAGGCGATATCGAGCATGGGAGTGCGGATATACAGCAGCGCGATCGAGGGGCTCATTGGGACTCCGTTCGGGTCACAGCAGGGAGCCTGGACTTTAGCGCGAAACCTTTACGTGTTCATGGGCCAGCAGCGAAAACACGTGCAGATCCTGGTAGCCACCGGCCCAAAACCCGGCCTCGCGCAGCACGCCTTCGCGGGTAAAGCCCAGCCGGCCCAGCAGTGCCTGGGACGGCAGGTTACGCGGATGGACCAGCGCTTCGACACGGTGCAGTTGCATCTGCGCAAAGCCCCAGTCGAGCACGCTGCGCAAAGCCTCGCTCATCAAACCGCTGCCCCTGGCTGACGGCGCCAGTTCGCAGGCGAGGGCGCAGCTGTTCCACTGGCGATTCCATTTGAACAGCCCGCAGGTGCCCATCAACTCACCGGCGTATTCCAGGCCCCAGCGCGTGCCCGGATTGGCCTGGGTTCGCCAGTGGGCGAAGGTGGCGATCAGGGCGTGGGCCTGGGATATGTCGGTCATGGGGTCGATGCCAAACCAAGGCATGGCCTCGGCATCGCGATAGATCGCAAACAGCGCCGGGGCGTCCTGGAGGGTCAACTCCCGGAGCCGCAAGCGTTCGGTGTGCAGGGTGGGGAAAGTATCCACGTGGTGTGGTGCGGTTGGCATAGGTATTGACTGAACATTTTCGGGCGCCAGGGGCGGGTTCATATTCGTTCCTTGAATACAGGAGGAGGCAGGCAGATAGCTCGCTCAAGGTCGCAAAGATCAAAGGTGGGAGCTGTCGAGCGTTAGCGAGGCTGCGATGACGTCAGTACAGCCAATGTTGAAGTTGCCTGATAGCGCCTACAAGGGTTTCACTTCGCTGCTTGATTCTCAAGGTTGCCACACGGTTTTCTCCCCGCTCAACTTGCGATCCAGAAACGTCGCCGCGCTGATCAAGGCCAAATGGCTCAATGCCTGCGGTGTATTCCCCAGATGTCGCGCCTGGCTGTCGAATTCCTCGGCATACAGCCCCAGCGGGTTGGCATAGCGCAGCAGTTGCTCGAATTCCAGATGGGCCTTTTCCACTTGCCCCGCGCGGGCCAGGCATTCGACGTACCAGAATGAACAGGCGGTAAACGCCCCCTCTGTGCCTTGCAAACCGTCAATTTGACTGTCGTCATTGCGGTAGCGGTAGACCATGCCATCGCGCACCAGGCTTTTCTGGATGGCGTCCAGGGTCGATAACCAGCGCGGGTCGGTGGCCGCCACAAAACGCACCAGCGGCATCAACAGCATCGAACCATCCAGGGCAGTGCTGCCGATGTGCTGCACGAAATGCCCGCGTTCTGCGTTCCAGAAGTTGCTCCAGATATCTTCATAAATCGCCTGGCGGGTCTGGTCCCAGCGGGCGAACGGTGCCGGCAGCGAGCGCTTGGAGGCCAGGCGGATCGCGCGGTCGAGTGCCACCCAGCACATCAGCCGCGAATGCAGGAAGTGATGTTGCTCGCCACGCATTTCCCAGATGCCGACGTCTTTCTGGTTCCAGGTTTCGCACACTTGGTCCACCACTTCCAGGGTGTGTTTCCAGCCCTCATGGGAGATGGCTTCGCCGTACTTGTTGACCAGGTACACCGCGTCCATCAGTTCGCCAAAAATATCCAGCTGCACCTGGTCAAAGGCCTCGTTGCCAATGCGCACCGGTTGCGCGCCGCCGTGGCCGCTGAGGTGGCTCAGCTCGGTTTCCGGCAATTGCTGGCGGCCGTCGATGCCATACAGAATGTTGATTTTCATCGGCTGCCCGCAACAGTCGCTGACGCGCCCGCGCAACCAGCGCATGTAGTCATTGGCTTCCTGGACAAAACCCAGGCGCATAAAGGCGTAGACGGTGAACGAGGCGTCGCGGATCCAGGTGTAGCGGTAATCCCAATTGCGTTCGCCGCCGGGGGCTTCCGGCAGGCCGAAGGTGGCCGCTGCGAGGATCGCGCCGTGTTTGCGCGAGGTCAGCAGCTTCAGGGCCAGGGCCGAGCGATTGACCATTTCCCGCCAGCGGCCGCGGTAGTTGGACTGGGCCAGCCAGCCGCGCCAGAATTTCAGGGTGTGCTGCAGGTGCAGGTCGGTACCGTCGCTGGCCACGCGTATGTCTTCCCGGCCGCCAAGGACAAATTCGGCCCCCTGGTCCTGGTCCAGGGTAAAGCAGGCGACGGCGGCGTCATCTGCGATCTGCAACGGCACGCTGCTGGCCAGGCGCAACCCAGGCAGGCCCGGCGCCTCGAAGCACACATCAGCGTTATCGGCGGTGGCCCGAGTGGGTGCCCGGGCATAGTCATGGCGCACCGCGCAGCGCAGGTGCAGGGTGGCCTTGCCGCTCACCACGCGCACCCGGCGGATCAGCAGGGGCAGGTCATCAACGTCATCGCTGATACTCAGCAGGTCGGTGATTTCCACCACGGCCTCATCACTCAGCCAGCGGGTTTGCAGGACATTGGTATCCGGCAGGTAGATCTGTTCCCGGCGCGCCTGGGGCAGGTCCGGGGTCAACTGGAAAATCCCGGCGGCGGGGGAGTCCAGGAGCGAGCAGAAGATCGACGGGCTGTCGAATTCCGGCCAGCAGAAAAAGTCGATGCTGCCCTGATCGTTGATCAGCGCCGCACTGCGCATGTCACCGATAATGCCGTGGGCGTCGATGGCGCTTTGCGCTTCGTTTTTCAGATCAACCATTGTCTTTGAACTCCGGGTAGAGACTCATGCCGCCGTCGATAAACAAGGTGCTGCCCACCACATAGTCGGAGGCATCACTGGCCAGCCAGACCACGGCGTTGGCCACATCTTCGACGTCGCCGACGCGGCCATAGGGGATCAATTTCAGCAACTGCTGTTCGGCATCGCCCTCGGTGGCGGCGCGGTTGATGGCGGTGCGGATCGCCCCCGGCGCGATGCCGTTGATGCGGATCCGTTGGTGGCTGACTTCCTGGGCGAGGCTGCGCATCAGCATCTCGACGCCGCCCTTGGAGGCCGCGTAATTGACGTGGCCGGCCCAGGGGATCAACTGGTGCACCGAACTCATATGGATGATCTTGCCGGCGGCCCGGGATACGCCGGCTCGCACGCCCTGGCGGTTAAAAATACGCAGGGCAGCGCGGGCGCAGAGGAACTGGCCGGTGAGGTTGACGCCAATCACCGCGTTCCACTCCTCAAGGGTCATGTCGCTGATGGCGGCGTCTTTTTGCAGGCCCGAGTTGGCCACCAGGATGTCGAGGTGGCCGAAGGCGTCGAGGGTCTGCGCGAACAGGCGTTCGACATCGGCTTCCCTGGACACATCGGCGCCGATCGCCAGGGCCCGGCCACCGGCCTGGTTGATCTGCGCGGCCAGGGCCTGGGCGGGTTCTGCCTGGCTGTTGTAGTTCACCACGACTGCCGCGCCGGCCGCAGCCAGCGCCCTGGCGGCCCCCGCGCCAATGCCGGAGCTGGCGCCGGTGACTACGGCGACTTGTTGTTCCAACGAGATGCGCATTGTCCATCCAGCCTTTATTCCAGAAGTCCATTCAGCTGACTGACGGCGCGGGGCACAAGTTCAGTGGCCTGTCTGGAATGCGACGATGGCTGTCTATATCTATCGTTTTCGCCAGCGGGCTTTTAGTTAGAATCAGTGGCTTAACGACGTGAGACGCAGCCCATGACAACTGTGCACCGGCCTTGGCTTGAGGCTTATGCCGACAACTACCGCAACGACGAAGTGGTCCATCCCCATTGTCATACCCAGGCGCAATTGATCCACGGCGTCACCGGGGTGATGGTGGTCAGTACGGCCCAGGGCAGTTGGCTGGTGCCGTCCGGGCATGCGTTGTGGGTACCCGCCGGGACGCCCCACGAGATTCGCATGGCCGGCGAAGTGCATATGCGCACCCTGTTCCTGATGCCCGAGGTCGAGCCGAGCCTGGGCCGCACCTGCCAGGTGATCGAGGTCTCGGCACTGCTGCGCGAGCTGATCGTGGCGGCGACGCTGATCGCCGGTGAAGTCAACAGCCCACGCTTGCAGGCCATGGTGGAAGTGATCCGCATGGAGCTGCTGGCCGCGCCGGTGGTGGCCATGCATGTGCCGGTGCCTGGCGAAGCCCGCCTGGCCAGGTTGTGTACCCGGTTTATCCGCAACCCGGCCGATGACAGCAGCCTGGAATCCTGGGCCGACACCCTGAACATGAGTGCGCGCACCCTGAGCCGGATTTTCCAGCGGGAACTGGGCATGAGCTTTGGCGAATGGCGCAAGCGTGCGCGTCTGGCCCTGAGCCTGAAGCTGCTGGCCCAGGGCGCCTCGATCCTGGAGGTGGCGCTGGAACATGGTTATCAGAGCCCGAGTGCGTTCAGCGCGATGTTTCGCCGCTCGCTGGGTTACCCGCCGAGTCATTTTCGTCCCCAGGCCTGATGTTGCTTCATGTAACCCAATTGTCCGTTTGGCGACGATACATGGCCCTGGCGCGGGCGAATCCGCCAGGGCGCATGCCTAATCTGCAAAGCTCATTCTTCAGCGAGCTTTGTGATGCCCAGCCTTGTCGTTCATCCCTCCACCAGCAGTCGCCCCCCGGCAGTCCTGACCCTGCTTCTGCTGGGTGCGCTAGCCGGATGCCGTGGCCTGCCCGACGAGCCCGCAGCGCAGTTGACGGCCCGGGCGGCGCCGCACTTGTCCAGCGGGTCTGCGGCCCAACCGCTGCCCGAGCGCTGGTGGCAGCTTTACCGTGACCCGCAATTGGACCGGCTTGTAGCGCAGGCCCTGAACCATAACCAAGACCTTGCCGCCGCCGCCGCCCATGTCGACGCGCTATTGGCACACCTGGAGCAGGTAGATGGCGAACGCCAACCCTCGACTCTTCTGACCTACGGCGTCGGTTACGGCCGCAGCCGAGACGACCAGACCCTGGCCCAGGCCCGCGATGAGCAGGCCGAGGCCCAGTGGAGCCACGCCCCTGGGTTTTCCCTGAGCTACACCCTCGACCTCTGGGGCGAGGTGCGTTATCGCCTGGCCGCCGCCCGTGCCGATGCGGATGCGGCGCGGGCGCTGGAAGACGAATGGCGGGTGACCGTGGCCGCGCAGACCACCCGGGCCTATGGCCAGGCCTGTGTCTATGCGTTCAGCCGCCAGGTGCAGCGTCATTCGGTGCAGGTGTTGGAGCGCAGTGTCGACGTCACTCGCAGACTGCAGAAGGCCGGTGCGGCGACGGCGCTGGACCTGGCGCGCCTCAATGGCCTGCTGGAAGAAACCCGTGCGCCGCTGCCGATGTTGACCGCGCGCTATCAGGCGGCCCTGTATGAGCTGGCGGTGCTCAGTGGCGTGCCGCCCCTGGAGGTGGCACGGCAAACCTGTGCCCGGCGCCCACAATTGCAGGCGCCGCTGCCCGTGGGCGATGGCTGGGCGCTGGTGCAGCGGCGGGCCGATATTCGCCGTGCCGAGCGCCAGCTGCAAGCGGCCACGCTGGCCATTGGTGTCGCTCGCGCCGAGTTGTATCCACGGGTGACCTTCGGTGCCGCGCTGGAGTCCTCCGCGAGCAGCCTGGGCAAGCTGGGGACCAGTGAAGCGCTGGTGTACTCCGTGGGGCCGTTGCTGTCCTGGCGCTTTCCCCAGCGCGGCGTTGCCCAGGCCCAAGTGAGCCAGCGCCGGGCCCAGGCGCGCGAGGCCCAGGCGCGTTTCGACGGCACGGTACTGCGTGCCTTGAAACAAGTCGAACAAGCCCTGGCGCTGTACCAGGGCGAACAACAGCGCCGCCAAGCCCTGCAGGCCGCGCTGGACAACAGCCAGCAGGCCCATGAGCTGGCCACCCGCAGCTATCGGGCCGGAGCCCTTGATGCCCTGCAACTGCTGGACAGCGAGCGCAACCTGGTCAACCTCCAGGCCCGCGTGGCCCAGGCCGACCTGCGCTTGATCAACCGCCAGATCGACCTGTTCCAGGCGCTCGGTGGTGGCTGGCAACGCAATGATCAACCTCAACCCTTACCCCTTGCTGCCCTTGGAGCCAAGCCATGAACCAGGCTGTTGAACCCGCGATCCTGCCATCCACTCCCAGCTTGATGCAGCGCCATCGCCGCGCCCTGCTGACGGGCGCATCACTGGTGACGCTGTTGGGGGCGGGGCTGTTTGCCGCGTATTGGTGGCAGTTGGGGCGATTTCTGGAAGAGACCGACGACGCCTACGTGCGCGCCGATTGGGTCGCCGTCAGCCCGCGGATTGCCGGCTACGTGGCCCAGGTGCTGGTGGAGGACAACCAGCCGGTCAAGGCCGGGGATGTGCTGGTGCGCCTGGATGAGCGTGATTTTGTCGAGCAGCTGCGCAGCACCCAGGCGCGGTTGCAGCAAGCCCGGGCGGCGGCGAATGCCCGCCAGTCCAGCCTGACCACCCTCGACGCACGGCTCGACGAGCAGCAGCAACGTATCGCCCAGGCCCAGGCTGCCCTGCATAGCAGCGAGGCTGAGGCCCATCGTGCGCCTGGACTTCCAGCGCTACCGCGATCTGGTGGATCAACAGATCGCCACCCGCGAGCGCCTGGAAACCGCCAGCGCCGGGCGGGCCAAGGCATTGGCAGCGGTGACCGAAGCCCGTGCCCAAGTGGCCCGGCAGCAAGCCCAGTGCCAGGTGCTGCAGGCGCGCCGCCAGCAGGCGAAGGCGCGGATCGCCGAATCCCAGGCCCGGGTGGGCGAGGCCCAGGCCAACCTGGCCCTGGCCCAGAATGCCTTGAATGACACAGCGATCCGCGCGCCGTTCGACGGCGTAGTGGGCCAGCGCAAGGTCCGCCGCCAGCAGTATGTGATGCCGGGTCTGCCTTTGTTGGCGGTGGTGCCGGTGGCACAGGCCTATGTGATCGCCAATTACAAGGAAACCCAGTTGCAGCACATGGCGCCGGGGCAGGCGGTCGATATCGCGGTGGACAGTTTTTCCGGCCAGCACTGGCGCGGCCAGATCGAAAGCATCGCCCCCGGTTCCGGTGCGGTGTTCGCCTTGTTGCCCCCGGACAACGCCACCGGCAATTTCACCAAGATCGTGCAGCGCTTTGCGGTGAAGATCCGCCTGGTGGCCGACGAGACGAATGCACCCGTGATCTTGCCGGGGATGTCCGTGATCGCCACGGTGGACACCCGCCCGGCCAGCCAGCAGGACGGTTCCCATGGAGGCTGATGGGCGCACCTCGAACGTTTCGTTTCGCGCCTGGGTCGCGGTGATCGGTGGTTTGTTCGGCTGCTTCATGGCCGGCATGAATGTGCATGTCACCAGCGCCGCCCTGCCGGAAATCGAAGGTGCGCTGGGGGCCACGTTCGAGGAGGGCTCGTGGATTTCCACGGCCTATCTGGTGGCGGAAATCATCATGATCCCGCTCACCGCGTGGCTGGTGCAGGTGTTCTCGTTGCGGCGGGTGATGCTGTGGGGCTCCGGGGTTTTCCTGGTGGCCTCGGTGGCCTGTTCGATGGCGCCGAACCTGCCGGTGATGATCATCATCCGGGTCATTCAGGGGGCGGCGGGGGCGGTGCTGATTCCGTTATCGTTCCAGTTGATCATCACCGAACTGCCTGCCAGCAAGATCCCCCTGGGCATGGCCCTGTTCAGCCTGGCCAACAGTGTGGCCCAGGCCGCAGGGCCGTCCATTGGTGGCTGGCTGACCGATGTGTATTCGTGGCGCTGGATCTTCTACCTGCAACTGTTTCCCGGTATCGCGCTGTTGGCGGCAGTGGCCTGGTCCATTGACCGCCAGCCGATGAACCTTGGGCTGTTGCGCCAGGGCGACTGGTTGGGCATCGCCTGCATGGTCCTGGGCCTGGGCGCGTTGCAGATCGTGCTGGAGGAGGGCGGGCGCAAGGATTGGTTCGGTTCGGCGTTTATCGGCTGGATGAGCCTGGCGGCGGCGGTGGGCCTGGTGGGCTTTGTCGGCCGACAATTGTGGGGCCGCAAAAGCTTTATCAACCTGCGGCTATTGGCGCACTACAACTTTGGCGTGGCCAGTGTGGCGATGTTTATCTTCGGTGCCAGCACGTACGGCCTGGTATTCCTGGTGCCCAATTACCTGTCACAGATGCAGGGCTACAACGCCAGTGAAATTGGCGTCAGCCTGATTGCCTATGGCCTGGTGCAACTGGTGCTGGCGCCGTTCCTGCCACGACTGATGAAGTGGTTGAGCGCAAAAATTCTCGTGGCCTCCGGTTTTGCGATCATGGCCCTGGGCTGCTGGATGGGCGCGCACTTGTCGGCAGACAGCGCCAGCAACGTGATCATCCCCTCGATCGTGGTGCGCGGCATTGGCCAGCCGCTGATCATGGTGGCGCTGTCGGTGCTGGCGGTGCATGGGCTGGCCAAGGCACAGTCCGGCTCGGCCTCGGCAGTGTTCTCGATGTTGCGCAACCTGGGCGGCGCGGTGGGCACGGCCCTGCTGGCGCAACTGGTGGTGGTGCGCGAGCAGGTGCATTCGGCGCGCATCGGTGAGTCGCTGAGCATTTTCGAACCGGCTTTACAGCAACATTTGCCGAACGGCGGCTTGTTGCAGGAGCAATGGCCGGAGCAGCAGCAAGTGCTGGGGTTGCTCGACCAGAGCGTGCGGCACCAGGCATTTTTGATGGCTTACAGCGACGCGTTCTACCTGGCGTGTGTGGCATTGACCTTGTGTGCGGTGGCGGCGTTGCTGCTTCGCCGCACTTGATCGCTGTCGCGGGTTCGTGTTGTGGCGAGCAACTCAGCGATGGGGTTTCAGCCCCCGCAGCAGCAACTCCAGGCCTTGCAGCGCTTGCTCCAGGCATTCGTCCGGGCGTTCGGCATGGGCAATCCATTGCGCCGTATCTACCAGGCTGCCATTGATCAACCGGGCCAGTGCCAGGCTGGGGGCATGCTCGATAAGCCCGGCCTGCATCAATTCATCCAGCAGCCGACGCAATGATTCGATGCAGTGCTGCTGGGCCCCCACGTCTGCACCCAGCACCGCCGGTGCATCTTGCAGCACGATCCGCTGGATCTCGGGATCCTGGGCCATGTGCAGGTAGGCGCGGCAGCGCTCGCAAAAACCGTCCCAGGGGTTGTTGGCCTGAGTGCTGATTTGTTGCAGACGGTCATCCATTTCGCTGTCGAGTTGCGCGACCACCGCGGCCAGCAGTCCTTTCTTGTCGCCAAAGTGATGGTACAGCGCCCCACGGGTAAGGCCGGCGCGGGCGGTGAAATCATCCATCGAGGTATTGGCAAAGCCTTGGGTGGCAAAGGCATGGCGGGCGCTGGCCAACAGGCGGGCGCGGGTTTCTTCAATCATCTCGGCGCGGGCTCGGCTCATGGAAAACGCTCGCTAGTTGTGGGTGAGTGGTTGACATACGCCGCGTATGTTACTCATGATTTGTCACATACGCACCGTATATCTTTTCCCCGGATTGCATTGAATGGCAAGCTCCAGGGCTCCCAGCAAGAGGTCACGCACCATGGCAAACCCCTACGCCGAGCTGTTCCAGGCGCCAGGTTCCAGGGCTTTTGTATCGGCCGGCATGCTCGCTCGCATGCCGATATCCATGACCGGTATCGGGCTGATCACCATGTTGTCCCAACTGCGTGGCGGTTATGGGTTGGCGGGCGCGGTGGCGGCAACGTTTGCCCTGGCCACGGCCTTTTGCGCACCGCAGGTTTCGCGACTGGTAGACCGTTATGGCCAGGGCCGCGTCTTGCCGGTGGCAGCCATGATCGGCGGTGGGGCGTTGTTGCTGCTGTTGCTGTGTACCCGTTTGCAGGCGCCGGACTGGACCCTGTTTATCTTTGCCGCCCTGGCCGGTTGCATGCCCAACATGTCGGCCATGGTGCGGGCGCGCTGGACCGAGATCTACCGTGGCCAGCCACGTTTGCAAACAGCCTTTGCCCTGGAATCGGTGCTCGACGAGGTGTGCTTTATCCTCGGCCCGCCGCTGTCGGTGGGATTGTGTGTGCTGCTGTTTCCCGAGGCGGGGCCGCTGGTGGGGGCGATCCTGTTGGCGGTTGGCGTGACCGCCTTTGTTCTGCAAAAACAGACCGAGCCTGCCATTCACGCGCAACTTGAGCACCAGGGCAGTTGGTTGATCACCCAGCCGTCGGTGCTGGTGTTGATAATCCTACTGATGGCCATGGGCACCATTGTCGGGGTGGTAGACGTGGTCAGCGTGGCGTTCGCCCAGCACCAGGGCCAGCCGGCTGCCGCGAGTATCGTGCTGTCGGTGTATGCCATCGGCTCGTGCCTGGCGGGGCTGGCCTTCGGTGCGCTGAAGCTGAACATGCCCTTGCCCCGGCAGTTCCTGCTCTGTGGCCTGGCCACTGCCCTGACAACCCTGCCACTGCTGTGGGTGGGGGATATCCTCGGGCTGGCATTGGCGGTGTTTGTGTCCGGGCTGTTTTTTGCCCCGACCTTGATTGTGTCCATGGCGCTGGTGGAGCAGGTCGTGCCACCCAGCCGCCTGACCGAAGGCATGACCTGGCTGATCACCGGCTTGAGTATCGGCGTGGCCATCGGTGCCGCGAGTTCCGGCTGGATGATCGACCACTTTGGCGCCGCCAGCGGGTTCTGGGTGGCGCTGATGGCCGGGGCAGTGGTGCTGGTGTCCGCTTTATTGGGCTACCGCCGCCTGGGATGAGTCACCCCAGGGCGGGGTGGCTGTCTGTACGGTGATGGCGCAGGAACTCGTTCAGCGCCTGGCGTGTCAGGTCGTTGAGCGTGACCTTTTTCTGCGTCGCCGCCAGGGCCGCAGCCAGGTGCAGATCATGGCCGACCCGTACATTGAAGGAGCCTTTGCAGGGCTTTTCCGGTGCCTGGCCCAGGGTCTGGCAAGTAACCAGATAATCCTCCACGGCCTCGCGAAAGGCGGCCTCCAACTGGGCCACGGTCTGCCCTTCGTAACTGACCAGGGGGCGGATAAACAGCAGCTTGCCGAACAGGCAATTGTCCTCGACGCTGGCTTCTATGGAGCCGATGTAACCTTTGTATTTCAACTGGTTGCTCACTGAATCAAGCCTCCTGATTCCAACTGTTCAATGATCTGGCGCCGAATGTAGTACTTCAGTTCATTGCCGGGGTGGGGCTTGTGCAAGGTGATCATTGCACTCGGGTCGCCTATGTCGAACTTGACGCGGCTCCCAGCCCCTTCGATTTGTCGGTAACCCAGCCAGCCTAACAATGTCACGAGCTCAGGCCAGGTAAATGCCATCTGCAGGTTAAGCAGTTTGGCGAGCAGCTTTTCATTTTTGAACACGGCGTTCCCTGCGTGTAACTAAATGTAGTTGCAAATACAGTGCTCCGTCAATGATAGGGCCGCTTCGCGGACTTCTCCCGGGTTTGATGTAACGCCCGATGACTGCAATCGCCTGCGCTAATTTTTCCCGCCTGGATTCGTTTTATAGGGACGACGTGCCTTTGTGCTTCCTGCCTATTGCTCCGGATCCCAAGAAATGAACGCTGAAGACTCCTTGAAACTTGCTCGCCGGTTTATCGGGTTGCCCCTGGAAAAACGCCAGTTGTTCCTCCAGGCGCTGCAAAAGGAAGGGATCGACTTCTCGCGTTTTCCGATTCCGGCCCAGGTCGAGGCCGAGGATCGCCAGGCGTTGTCCTACGCCCAGCAGCGTATGTGGTTTCTCTGGCAACTGGATCCTGCCAGCGCAGCCTATAACCTGCCGGGAGCGGTGCGTCTAAAGGGCACCTTGAGCCTGCCGGCCATCGAGCAGGCGTTTGCCAGCCTGATCGCGCGGCATGAAACCCTGCGCACAGTGTTCCAGCGCCAGGCCGATGAGCGCCTGGTGCAAGTGCCCTGCCAGCCTGCGTTAGCGATTGAACCACTGGATCTTGGCAACTTGCCGCCGGCTGAGCGCGAACAGGCGGTGATGGCTGCCGCCACCGCGCAATCGCTGCAACCCTTCGACCTGGCCAATGGCCCCTTGCTGCGCGTGCAATTGCTCAAACTCGCCGAGCAAGAGCATGTGTTGCTGCTGACCCTGCATCACATCGTCTCGGACGGCTGGTCGATGAACGTGCTGATCGACGAGTTCATCCGATGCTATGACGCCTTTGAACGCAACCAGTCGCCACAACTGCCAGACCTGCCGATCCAGTACAGCGACTACGCCTTGTGGCAGCGCCGCTGGCTGGAGGCGGGGGAGCAGGCGCGGCAGCTGGATTACTGGCGCGAACAGTTGGGCGATGAACACCCGGTGCTGGAGTTGCCAACGGACTTTGCACGCCCAGTCGTGGCCAGCCATCAGGGCCAGCGCTATGAGTTCGCCTTGCCGGCAGCCTTGGCCGACGGTGCGCGGTTGTTGGCTCGCCAGCAGAACGTATCGTTGTTCACCGTGCTGCTGGCAGCGTTCAAGATCCTGCTGTTTCGCTACACCGGCCAGACTGACCTGCGGGTAGGCGTGCCGATTGCCAACCGGCATCGCGGTGAAACCGAGGGCCTGATCGGGCTGTTCGTCAACACTCAAGTCATGGCTGCCCACGTTGATGGGCAGGCGCGGGTCAGCGACCTGTTGCAGGGGCTCAAGGATGTGGTCAATGGCGCCCAGGCCCACCAGGACCTGCCGTTCGAGCGCCTGGTCGAGGCGCTCAAGCCGGAGCGCAGCCTGAGCCACACGCCACTGTTCCAGGTGCTCTACAACCACCAGCCACAAGTGGCAGACCTAGAAGCGCTGGTGCTGGAATCCGGACTCTCCCTGAGCCTGGTCGAGTGGCAGAGCCGCACCACTCAGTTCGACCTCAGCCTCGACACCTGGGAAAAGGGCGGCACCCTGCGCGCTGCATTGACCTTCGCCACCGACCTGTTCACGCCCGCCACCATCGAGCGTATGGCCCGCCACTGGAGCCACTTGCTCGGCGGCATGATCGACAACGTACAGCAGCGCGTGGCTGAGTTGCCGATGCTCGACGCCAGCGACTATCAGCAGCAAATTCATGGCTGGAACGCCACCGCCTCTGAGTACCCGCAAGCGCGCAGCATCCATCGACTGATCGCCGAGCAGGTGGAGCGCCAGCCCGACGCTCTGGCCCTGACCTTTGGCAGCAAGACTCTGAGTTATCGCCAATTGGACGGCCAGGCCAATCAACTGGCGCACAAGCTGATCGAGCTGGGCGTTGGCCCCGAAGTGCGCGTTGGCGTGGCCATGCAGCGCACCGACGCCTTGATCGTTGCCTTGCTTGGCGTGCTCAAGGCCGGCGGCGCCTATGTGCCGCTGGACCCGGATTACCCGGCTGACCGCGTCGCCTACATGCTGCAAGACAGTCGCGCTCAGGTGCTGCTGACCGAGGCCGAGCTGCTCGCCGACTTGCCTCAGACCCAGGCCCAGGTGTTGCAGATGGATCAACTGGCTGGCTACCCGTTGAGCGCACCGGTCACCCAGGTTGCGCCCAACAACCTGGCCTACGTGATCTACACCTCCGGCTCCACCGGCAAGCCCAAGGGCGTAGCCATTGCCCATGGCAACGTACTGGCACTGATCCACTGGTCGCAGCAGGTCTACAGTCGCGAAGATATCCAGGGTGTGCTGGCTTCCACTTCGGTGTGTTTCGACCTCTCGGTGTGGGAGATTTTCGTCACCCTGGCCAACGGCGGCTCGCTGATCCTTGCCCGCAATGCCCTGGAACTGCCCGAGCTGCCGGCCCGTGACCAGGTGCGCCTGATCAACACCGTACCCTCGGCCATCAATGCCTTGCAGCGTGCCGGGCAGATCCCCGAGAGTGTGCGCATCATCAACCTGGCCGGCGAGCCGCTCAAGCAATCCCTGGTGGACCGCCTCTATCAGCAACCGTCGATCAAGCAGGTCTTTGATCTGTACGGCCCGTCCGAAGACACCACCTATTCCACCTGGACCCCTCGCGAAGCCTTGGGCCAGCCGTCCATTGGCCGGCCGTTGAGCAACACCCAGGGTTATATCCTCGATGCCGACCTGCAACCGGTGCCTACCGGGGTCGCTGCCGAGCTGCACCTGGCCGGCGCCGGGCTCACCCGGGGCTATCTGGGCCGGGCCGCGATGACTGCCGAAAAATACGTACCCAACCCGTTCTCCAGTACTGGCGAACGGCTGTACCGCACTGGCGACCTGACCCGCTATCGCGCCGATGGCGTGATCGAGTACGTCGGGCGGATCGACCATCAAGTGAAGATCCGTGGTCTGCGGATTGAGCTGGGGGAGGTCGAAGCGCGCCTGCTCAGTCACCCGCAAATCAAGGAAGCACTGGTGATCGCCCAGGATGGACGCTTGCTGGTGGCTTACGTGGTGCCGACAGCAATGCCCCAGGATCACGAGGTATTCACGCAAACGTTGCATGCGTACCTGGCCGAAACTTTGCCTGAATACATGCTGCCAACGGTGACCATGGCCTTGGCACAGTTTCCCTCGACCCCCAATGGCAAGCTGGACCGCAAGGCGCTGCCGCGGGCCGGTGAGGCCAAGGTGCAGGCGTTCAGTGCGCCGCAGGATCCACGGCAACTGCTGCTTGCCGGGATCTGGCAAGACATTCTTGGGCAGTCGCAGATTGGCCTGGATGACAACTTTTTCGAACTGGGCGGCGACTCCATCGTGTCGATCCAGGTGGTCAGCCGTGCCCGCCAGGCCGGTTTGCAACTGGCGCCCAGCGACCTGTTCCGCCACCAGACCCTACGCAGCCTGGCCGCTGCCGCGCGTGAAGTGTCGGCGCTGGCCATCGAGCAAGGCCCGGTCCAGGGGCCGGTGCTGTTGACCCCGGTGCAGCAATGGTTCTTTGCCGAGGATATTCCCACACGCCAGCACTGGAACCAGTCGCTGCTGCTGACTCCGCGTCAGCCGGTAGACGTCACAGCACTGGCTGGCGCGTTGCAGGCGCTGGTGGCGCAACACGATGCCTTGCGTCTGCGCTTTGTCGAGCGCGGGGAGGGCTGGGAACAGACTCATGCCCCGTCGGCAACTGTGGAGTTGTGGCAGCGCCAGGCCGCCAGCGTCGAGGAATTGCGTGAGCACTGTGATCTCGCCCAGGCCAGCCTGGACCTGGAGCACGGCCCGTTGATGCGGGCCTTGCTCGTGGACATGGCCGACGGCAGCCAGCGCCTGTTGCTGGTGCTGCATCACCTCGTGGTGGATGGGGTGTCCTGGCGTGTGTTGCTGGAAGACTTGCAGCGCGGCTACGGCCAAGGCGTGGCCGGCCAACCGCTGACCACGGCGCACAAGACCAGCGCCTACCAGCAGTGGGCAGTACGCTTGGACGACTACAGCCGCAGCCCGGCGCTGCTGGCTGAGTTGGCGTACTGGCGCGAACAATTGCAGGGTGTGGCAAACGACTTGCCCCGGGATAACCCGCAGGGCCGGCAAACCCAGGCAGTGGCTGAGCATATCCGCTGGCGCCTGGACCGCGAGCAAACCCGTCAACTGCTGCAACAGGCGCCAGCGGCGTACCGTACTCAGGTCAACGACCTGTTGCTGGCGGCCCTGGCGCGCACGATTTGTCAATGGACCGGACACCCTTCGGCGCTGATCCAGCTGGAAGGCCACGGTCGTGAAGAGCTGTTCGATGACATCGACCTGACTCGCACCGTGGGCTGGTTCACCAGCCTCTACCCGTTGCGCCTGACGCCAAGCGTTGAGCTGGGTGCCACCCTCAAGGCGATCAAGGAACAGTTGCGCCAGGTGCCCAACAAGGGCATTGGCTACGGTGTGTTGCGCTACGGCGCGGCGGCCAATGAACTGGCGGTCCTGGCCCAGCCAAGGATTACCTTCAATTACCTGGGACAGTTCGACCAGCAATTTGGTGAGGATGCGTTGTTCGTACCGGCCAGCGAAGGCGGCGGCCAGGCCCAGAGCCTGGACACGCCCTTGGCCAACTGGCTGAGTGTGGAAGGGCGGGTCTACGCCGGTGAACTGGAACTGGACTGGAGCTTCAGTGGCGAAGTCTTTCGTCGGGACACCATCCAGGCCCTGGTGGACAGCTGCGCGCGCACCTTGCACGAACTGATTGAACACTGCCTCGATCCACAACAGGGCGGCGCGACGCCTTCGGACTTCCCGCTGGTCAGCCTCGACCAGGCACAACTGGAAGGCCTGGGCCTGCCATTGGCGCAGATCGAGGACCTCTATCCGCTGTCGCCGATGCAGCAGGGCATGCTGTTCCACAGCGCCTACGATGCCGAGCCCGGCGCCTACATCAATCAACTGCGCCTGACCATTGAAGGCCTGGACGTGGCGCGGTTTGCCCAGTGCTGGGAGGCGGTGCTGGAGCGCCATGAAGTGCTGCGCGCACGATGTATCTGGGAAGGCCAGGCGCAGGCGATGCAAGCGATCCAGCGCTCGGTGCAATTGCCGCTGACAGTGCTGGAGAGCGCTCCTGACGACCTCGATCGTTTGGCCCTTGAACAGCGCGAACAAGGCTTCGACCTGCATCAGGCGCCGTTGTTGCGCCTGGTGCTAGTACCGCTGGCGGCCCGGCGTTATGAGCTGATCTACACCAGCCACCACATCCTGATGGATGGCTGGAGCAATGCCCAACTGCTGGGGGAGGTCTTGCAGCGGTACGCCGGACAAGTGCCGCCACCGGCCACCGGGCGTTATGCCGACTATGTGGGCTGGCTGCTGGCGCAGGACGCCGACGCCAGCGAGCAATTCTGGCGCGTGCAACTGCAAGCGCTGCCCGCGCCGACCTTGCTTGGCAACGCCTTGCCGGCGCCGCGCGAGGGCAGTGGCCATGCCAGTCACCACGTACTGCTGGACGCAACCACCACCGCGCGCCTGGGTGAGTTTGCCCGGCACAACAAGGTCACCTTCAATACCCTGTTGCAAGCGGCATGGGCGGCTTTGCTGCAACGTTATTGCGGCCAGTCGAGCGTGGCCTTTGGCGCCACAGTGGCCGGGCGTCCGGCTCATTTAGCCGGGATCGAGCAGCAGGTCGGGTTGTTTATCAATACCTTGCCGATCATTTGCAGCCCGGATGCCACCCATAGCGTCGCCAACTGGCTGCAGCACGTGCAGGCGCACAGTGTGCTCCTGCGTGAGCATGAGCACACACCGTTGTACGACATTCAACGCTGGGCCGGGCAGCCTGGTAGTGCGCTGTTCGACACCTTACTGGTGTTTGAAAACTATCCGGTGTCCCAGGCGCTGCAAGCCGGTGCGCCGGCCGGCTTGAGCTTCAGCGGGCTGCACAACCATGAACAGACCAGCTATCCGCTGACCCTGGGCATCGAGTTGGGTGAAACCCTGAGCCTGGACTTCAGCTACGCCCGGGCCGATTTCAGCCCGCAGCAGATACGCGTTATCGGCACAAGCCTGCTGCAACTGCTTGCGCAGTTTGTTGAGGATAACCAGCAAGCACTGGGCAACCTGAGCCTGCGCGAGCCAACCCTGGAGCAAACCGCAGTACAGCCGGCACTCGACCCGCTGCTGGCGCACCAGCGTATCGAACGCCGCGCGGCAGCGACCCCGGATGCCCTGGCCTTGATCAGCGGTGACGAGCGCTGGACCTATGCCGAGCTCAACCAGCGCGCCAACCGTCTGGCCCATCGCTTGCGCGAGCAGGGCGTGATGCCCGGCCAGCGCGTCGGGCTGGCGGTGCGTCGCGGTGGGGCGATGATTGCCAGCCTGTTGGCGATCCTCAAGGCAGGCGCCGCCTACGTGCCACTGGACCCCGATTACCCAGCCCAGCGCCTGGCCTACATGATTGATGACAGCGCAATGGACCTGCTGCTGCGCCAACCCGGCGTACTCGACGACGTCCTGGCCGATGCACGCGTGCCGTGCCTGCTGCTCGACGGTTCGGAGCGCGACTACCCACGCACCAACCTGGCCAACCTGGCGCAGGCCGAGCATCTGGCCTATGTGATCTACACCTCCGGTTCCACCGGGCAGCCCAAGGGCGTGTCCATCGCCCATGGCGCGCTGCGCGAATTCTGCACGATAGCCGCCGAATACTCACAACTCACGTCCCAGGATCGGGTACTGCAATTTGCAACATTCAGCTTCGACGGTTTTGTCGAACAGTGCTTCCCGCCGCTGTGCGAAGGCGCCTGCCTGGTGCTGCGCGGCGATGAAACCTGGGACACGGCGACCTTGTACGAGCAGATCATCGAACACGGCGTGACCTTGGCCGATTTGCCGGCAGCCTATTGGTTCCTGCTGGCCCAGGACTGGGCGGCGGACCCGCAGCGCAGTCGCGGGCGACTGCGCCAGGTGCACGTGGGGGGTGAGGCGATGTCGGTGGAGGGGCTCAAGCTCTGGCACGCCGCAGGCCTTGGCGGCGTGCGCTTGCTCAATACCTACGGCCCGACCGAAGCCACGGTAGTGTCCAGCACCCACTTGTGCCAGCTCGAGGATGTCGATGAAGCCAATGGCGTACCGATTGGTCGTGCCTTACCGGGGCGAGCGCTGTATGTGCTCGACCGCGACGCCAACCCGGTGCCCGATGACGTGGTGGGTGAGTTGTGTCTCGCCGCCTGTGAAGGTTTGGCCCAGGGTTATCACCAGCGTCCGGCACTGACCGCCGAGCGTTTTATTCCCGATCCTTTAGCCGCCGTGGCCGGCAGCCGCGTGTATCGCACTGGCGATCTTGCGCGCCGCGACGCGGCGGGCGTGGTGCATTACTGCGGGCGGATCGACCATCAGGTGAAGATCCGTGGTTTTCGCATCGAGCTGGGCGAAATCGAATCGCGCCTGTTGCAACAATCCGGTGTGCGTGACGCGGTGGTCCTGGCCCATCAAGGCGCAAGTACCCAGCAACTGGTGGCCTATATCGTGCCGGCGCAGGCCGAGCGCTCGTTGTGCGAGCGCCTCAAGGCCAGTCTCAAGGCGAGCATGCCGGACTACATGGTGCCGACCTATTGGATGGTGCTCGACCACTTGCCACTGACCTCCAACGGCAAACTCGACCGCAAGGCCCTGCCGGCACCGGACGCCAGCCTGTTGCAACAGGACTACGTGGCACCGGTCACGGCACTGCAACAGCAACTGGCCGATATCTGGCAAACAGTGTTGAACCTGCCGCGCGTGGGTTTGAACGACAACTTCTTCGAGCTGGGAGGCGATTCGATCCTGTCGATGCAGGTGGTCAGCCGCGCCCGTCAGGCGGGGCTGCATTTCACTGCCAAAGCGTTGTTCGAGCAGCAAACGATTCAAGGTTTGGCCAGCGTAACGCGCAGCGGTGAAGGCGTGCCGACCATCGACCAAGGGCCGGTGGCCGGCGTCATGCCGTTGCTGGCGGTGCAGCAGGCGTTCTTCGAGGAGGATGTTCCCCAGCGCCATCACTGGAACCAATCCGTGCTGCTTGCGCCCCAGCAACCCCTGGACGGCGCACGACTCGCCCAGGCCTTGCAGGCGCTGGTCGCCCATCACGATGCCTTGCGCCTGAATTTCTACCGCGACGGCGAGCAGTGGGTCGCCAGCCATGGCGAGGCGTCGAACCCTGAGCTGCTGTGGCAGCATCGGGTCAACGATGAAGCCCAGCTCCAGGCGGTGGCCGATCAGGCCCAGGCCAGCCTGGACCTGCAACAAGGCCCGCTGCTGCGCGCGGTGTTGTTTGAGCGTGCCGATGGCAGCCAGCGCTTACTGGTGGCGATTCACCACCTGGTAGTCGACGGCGTGTCATGGCGCATCCTCTTGCAAGATCTGCAGGACGCTTACCGTCAGCCCGCCCTGGGCTTACCGGCCAAGACCACCGCGTTCAAAACCTGGGCCGAGCAACTGCAAGGTCTTGCCCGCAGTCCCGCGCTGCAAGCCGAGATTTCGTTTTGGCAATCACTGGGCGCAACCGACAACCATCTGCCGGGCGCCAAGCCGGATGCCAGCTTGCGCAGTCGCGACGGCGTCACGCTTGATACACGCCTGAATGCCGAGCTGACCCGGCGCCTGTTGCAGGATGCGCCAGCGGCCTACCGCACCCAGGTCAACGATCTGCTGCTGACCGCGCTGGCGCGAGTCATCACGCGCTGGACGGGACGCAGCGAGGTGCTGATCCAGCTCGAAGGCCATGGCCGTGAAGAGCTGTTCGACAACCAGGACCTGACCCGCACCGTGGGTTGGTTCACCAGCCTGTTCCCGGTGCGTCTGGCGCCTGCCGAGGCGCTGGGAGATTCAATCAAGCAGGTCAAGGAACAACTGCGCGCCATTCCCAACCGGGGCGCAGGCTTTGGCGTCTTGCGTTACCTGGGTGACGCTGCCGTGCAGCAAACCCTGGCGGCACTGCCGGCGCCGCGTATCACCTTCAACTATCTGGGCCAATTCGACAGCACCGTTGAAGGCGAGCAAACGGCGTTGTTTTTGCCCAGTGGCGAGCATGCCGGGGTTGAGCAGCATCCGGACGCACCACTGGGTAACTGGTTGACCCTCAACGGCCAGGTATTTGAAGGCCAATTGTGCCTGGGCTGGACGTTCAGCCAGCAGATGTTCGACGCAGCGACCATCCAGCCACTGGCCGACGCCCTGGCTGTAGAGCTCAAGGCTGTGATTGAGCACTGCACCACAACCGGTCATCACGGCGTGACACCGTCGGACTTCCCGCTGGCGGCGTTGACACAGGCCCACGTGGATGTGCTTGCCGGCGCGCCTGAAGCCATCGAAGACATCTACCCGCTCTCGGCCATGCAGCAAGGCATGTTGTTCCACAGCTTGCTGGAGCAAAGCGGCGGCGATTACGTCAATCAGATGCAAGTATCGGTGGACGGCCTGGACCCAGAACGCTTTCGCGCAGCGTGGCAGGCGGTGGTCGATGGGCACGCCATTCTGCGCACGGCCTTTGCCTGGCAGGGCGGTTTGCCGCAGCCGATGCAGGTGGTGCACAAGCAGCTTGATGTGCCCTTTACCGTGCTCGACTGGCGCGCGCGCGACGATCAATCAGTTGCGCTGCAAGCGCTGGCTGCTGCCGAACTGGCCCAGGGTTTTGACTTGAACCGGCCTGGGCTATTACGCCTGGTACTGGTGCGCCTGGATGACCGTCGTTGCGAACTGCTTTACACCAACCATCACATCCTGATGGACGGCTGGAGCAATTCCCAACTCCTGGGTGAGGTGCTGCAGCGTTATGACGGCCAGGCGCCGGGGCCGTCCGTTGGGCGCTATCGCGATTACATCGCCTGGCTGCAACGCCAGGATCAACAGGCCAGTGAACAATTCTGGAGCGCCAATCTGACGGCACTGGAGGAGCCGACCCTGCTGGCACAGACGGTCAGTGGCCAGGGGCAGGCCGCCGCCGGTCACGGCGACCATCACTTGATGTTGGATGGGGAGCAAACCCGCCGCCTGAGCGAGTTTGCCCGCCAGCAAAAAGTCACCTCCAACACCTTGGTGCAGGCCGCGTGGCTGTTGCTGTTGCAGCGCTACACTGGGCAGGACTGCGTGGCGTTTGGTGCCACGGTCGCCGGTCGCCCGGCTGACTTGCCGGGTATCGAGCAGCAGGTTGGGCTGTTCATCAATACCTTGCCGGTGGTTGCCAGCCCGCGCGCCGAGCAAACCGTCAGCCAATGGTTACAGGTCGTGCAGGGGCAAAACCTGGCCTTGCGCGAGCATGAGCACACGCCGTTGTTCGATATCCAGCGTTGGGCCGGGCAGAGCGGTGACGCACTGTTCGACAGCCTGCTGGTATTTGAAAACTACCCGGTGGCCGAAACCCTCAAGCGCGGCGCGCCGCAAGGCTTGGTGTTCGGCGAAGTGCAGAGTCATGAGCAGACCCATTATCCGTTGAGCCTGTCGGTCAGTCTGGGGCAGACCCTGAGTGTGCATTACCGCTATAGCCATGGGCACTTTAGCGCCGACACCATCAGCGAGCTCAGCGGGCATTTCAGCCACGTGCTGCTGGGTATGCTCGATCAGCCCGAGCTGGCGCTGGGTGATTTGTCGATGCAAGGCGCTGCGCGGCAACAACAGATGGTCGCGCAATGGAACCCGGCGGCAGTCGATTACCCGCGCGGGCAATGCATCCACCAACTGTTCGAGGCCCAGGCTGAGCGCGCTCCCGATGCCGTCGCCCTGGTGTTCGGCCAGCAGTCGCTGACCTATCGCGAGCTCAACGAACAGGCCAACCAACTGGCGCATCGGTTGCTGGCCGAAGGTGTCGGGCCGGATCGTCTGGTGGGGATCGCGGTGGAGCGCGGCTTGCCGATGATCATCAGCCTGCTGGCGATCCTCAAGGCCGGTGGCGCCTATGTGCCGCTGGACCCGGCATACCCGGCTGATCGCCTGGCGTACATGATGCAAGACAGCGGCCTGAGGTTGCTGATTACCCAGGCGCCGCTGCTGGGGGCGCTGCCAATTCCAGGCGGTGTTGAGGCGCTGGTGCTGGACGGTGAGGCGGGCTGGTTCGCGGGCTATCCGAGCCACAACCCGCAGCCATCGGCCGGACCGGGCAACCTCGCCTATGCAATCTACACCTCCGGTTCAACCGGCAAGCCCAAAGGGGTAATGGTGCCCCATGGCGCCCTGGGCAACTTCATTGCGAGCATGGCCCGCCAGCCGGGGCTTGCGGTGGGAGAGCGGATCCTGTCTCTGACCACCTTCTCGTTCGATATCTTCGGCCTGGAGATTTACCTGCCGCTGACCGTTGGCGCCTGTGCGGTGTTGGTGGACAAAGACACCACCCTCGACCCGGACGCGATCCTCGCCACCGTGGCTACCCAGCGTGTCAACACCCTGCAAGCCACGCCCTCGACCTGGCGCATGTTGCTCGACAGCCCGCAGGTGGCGGCGTTGCAGGGCTGCACCTTGCTCTGCGGTGGCGAAGCCCTGGCCGATGAACTGGCGGCACGCATGCTCGCCCTCGGTGGAGCGGTATGGAACCTCTATGGGCCAACCGAAACCACCATTTGGTCAGCCGCCCATCGTCTCGACGGCCAGCCATGGCTGGGGCGGCCGATCGACAACACCGGCCTGTACATCGTCAGCCAGGACGGTGCCTTGGCCCCGGTCGGCGTGCCCGGCGAGCTGTTGATCGGCGGTGATGGCCTGGCGCGCGGCTACTTCCAGCGCCCAGGCCTGACTGCCGAACGTTTCCTGCCCGACCCGTTCGGTGCGCCCGGCCAGCGCTTGTACCGCACCGGCGACCTGGCGCGCTATCGCGCCGAAGGGGTGATCGAATACCTCGGGCGCTTGGACCACCAGGTGAAAATTCGCGGCTTCCGGATCGAACTGGGGGAAATCGAAGCGCGCATCCAGGCCCAGGATGCTGTGCGCGAAGCGGCCGTGGTGGCCCTCGATGGACCCAGCGGCCCGCAACTGGTGGGTTACGTAGTGCTCGCCGAATCGACGGACAGCACCGAGCAACATACGGCGTTGCGCGAGTCGATCAAGGCCGGGCTCAAGCAGCATCTGGCCGACTACATGATCCCTGCGCACCTGGTGTTCGTTGCGCAGATGCCCTTGACCCCCAACGGCAAACTGGACCGCAAGGCCTTGCCGGCACCGGATGTCAACCAGACGCAAAAAGCCTATGTGGCGCCGGTTTCGGAACTTGAGCAGCAACTGGCCGGGATCTGGCAAGAGGTGCTCAAGGTCGAGCGCGTGGGGCTTGGCGACAACTTCTTCGACCTGGGCGGGCACTCCCTGCAAGTGGTGGTGATGCTGTCCCGTGTGCGGGCAGTGCTTGGGGTAGACGTGGCCGTGAAGGACTTTTACGCGCAGGACAGCCTCGGGGCCTTGGCCCAATCGCTGGTCGATGCGACCCGGGACGATGGCCTGGATGATGACTTTGACCTGATCTTCGATGCCCTTGATGAGCTGGAGCAGGAAAACCTGGAGGAAACCAATGCTTAAGCAAGGCGGGGCCAAAACCGCAGAACTGGTGGCGCGCATCAAGGACTTGAGCGCACCCAAGCGTGCGCAACTGTTCCGCAAGCTGGAGCAGCAGGGCGTCAACGTCGCGCGTTTCCCGATTGTGCCGGCTAGCGAAACCGGGCCCCAGCAACTGTCGTATGCCCAGCAGCGGCAATGGTTTCTCTGGCAGTTCGACCCAACGGGCAGTGCCTACAACATCTGTACGGCGCTGCATTTGAAGGGGGAGCTGGATGTCGAGGCGCTGCAACGCAGCCTGTCGCAGGTGCTGGCGCGCCATGAAGGGCTGCGCGCCGGATTTGTGCAGCAAGGCGAGCAGGTGCGATGCATCATGCGGCCCATCGAAGCCGTGGAGCTGGCGGTGCAGGCTGCCCCGGCAGGCGATCCCGAGTCCTTAATCAAGGCGTTTGTCCAGGTGCAGAGCAGCCAGCCGTTCGATCTGGAACACGATCAGCTGCTGCGCGCCGCAGTGTTGCGTCTGGCGGACGATGAGCACGTGTTGGTACTGACGTTGCACCACATCATCACCGATGGCTGGTCGATGCAGATCATGATCGATGAGCTGCTGGCGCTGTACATTGCCCAGGTCACGGGCACGCCTTGCGCGTTGCCGGCACCGATCATTCAATACGCTGACTATGCCGCCTGGCAACGGCAATGGCTGGAGGCCGGGGAAGGGCGCCGGCAACTGGATTACTGGCGCGGTAAATTGGGCAGCGAGCACGTCTTGCTTGAACTACCGGTGGATCGCCCACGCCTGGGGCCACCGGACCAGCGTGGGGCGACGCTGCCGCTGGCGTTGGATCGTGCCTTGAGCGACGGCCTCAAGGGCCTGGCGCAGCAGCAAGGGGTGAGCCCGTTCATGTTGTTGCTGGCGTCGTTCCAGGTGCTGCTGCACCGCTACAGCGGCCAGTCTGACATTCGCGTCGGCGTACCCACCGCCAACCGCAACCGGGCCGAGACCGAGCGGGTCATCGGCTTTTTCGTCAATACCCAGGTGATGCAGGCCACGCTCGACAGCCAGCAGCCCTTTGCGGACTTTGTGCAGACGGTCAAGGCGGCGGCCCACGAGGCCCAGACCTGGCAAGACCTGCCGTTCGAGCAGTTGGTGGAGGCGCTGCAGCCCGAGCGCAACAGCCTGCACACGCCGCTGTTCCAGGTGATGTTCAACCATCAGATGGAAACTGGCCGGTTTGCCGATGGCCAACCCCTGGGCGGATTGCTGTGCACGCCAGTCGACTCGGAGAACCTCAGTGCGCCGTTTGACCTGACCCTCAATACCTTCGACGGCCCTGATGGCCTGTCGGCGGTCCTCACCTATGCCACCGATATCTTTGACGCCTCGACCGTCGAACGCATGGCGCGGCATTGGCAGAGATTGTTGCAGGGCATGGTCGATGATCCACGGCAGCGCATCGGTCAACTGCCGATGCTCAACGCCACTGAACAGCGCCTGGCGTTGCAAACCTGGAACGCCAGCACTGCCGACTACCCTCGCGACAGCGCCATCCACCACCTGATCGAAGCCCAGGCCGCCCGCACCCCGGATGCCGTAGCATTGGTCTTCGACACCCAGTCATTGACCTTTGCCCGACTCAACCAGCAGGCCAACCGCCTGGCCCATCGACTGATCGAGGCCGGTGTCGGCCCGGATGTACTGGTGGGGATTGCGGTGCAACGCAGCGTTGACCTGGTGGTCGGGCTGCTGGCGATTCTCAAGGCCGGTGGCGCCTATGTGCCACTGGACCCGGCGTACCCCGAGGAACGCCTAGCCTACATGATGCAAGACAGCGGCCTGGCCCTGCTGCTGACCCAGGCACCGTTGCTGGCGCGCTTGCCGATCCCGGCCGGGGTCAGTGCCCTGGCCCTGGACCAACCGGATGCGTGGCTCGATGGCTACAGCTGCGAAAACCCGCTGCCGCGCACCACGGCCGAACACCTGGCCTACGTGATCTACACCTCCGGCTCCACCGGCAAGCCCAAAGGCGTGATGGTGCGCCATGGCGCCCTGACCAACTTTGTGTGCAGCATGGCCCGCCAGCCGGGCCTGGATGCCAATGACCGGCTGCTGTCGCTGACCACCTTTTCGTTCGATATTTTCGGCCTGGAAATCTATGGGCCACTGTTGGCTGGCGCAACCCTGGTGCTGACCGGGCAGGACATCAACCTCGACCCGCAAGCCTTGCTTGCCCTGGTCAAACAGCAGCGCATCAGCGTGTTGCAGGCCACGCCCTCGACCTGGCGCATGCTGCTCGATCACCCGCAGGCCGATGAGCTCAAGGGCTGCAAACTGCTGTGCGGCGGTGAGGCGCTGCCCCTGGAACTGGCGACCCGCCTTTTGGCGCTTTCGCCCCAGGTGTGGAACCTCTACGGGCCGACCGAGACCACCATCTGGTCGGCGCAGTACCCGCTCACGCCAACCCAGCCGCAGCCGTGGCTGGGCGGGCCGATTGCCAATACCAGCCTGTATATCCTCGACGATAACCTGGCGCCGGTGCCGGTCGGGGTGGCGGGTGAATTGTTGATTGGCGGCGATGGCCTGGCGCGGGGTTATTTCCAGCGCCCGGCACTCACCGCCGAACGCTTCCTGCCTGACCCATTTGGTGCGCCCGGTACGCGCCTGTACCGCACCGGCGACCTGGCGCGCTACCGCGCGGACGGGGTGATCGAGTACATCGGCCGGGTGGATCACCAGGTAAAAATCCGTGGATTGCGGATCGAACTGGGGGAAATCGAGGCGCGGCTGTTGGAGCAACCGCAAGTGCGTGAAGCCGCCGTGGTGGTGCGGGACGTCGCTGGCCATCCGCAGTTGGTGGCGTACGTGGTTGCCGTGCAAGCGGTCAGCGATGAACAGGCGCTGCGTGAGGCGTGCAAGCGTCAGCTCAAGGGCGACCTGCCGGAGTACATGGTGCCCAGCCATTGGGTCTTCCTCGACAGCCTGCCGCTGACTCCCAACGGCAAGCTCGATCGCAAGGCGTTGCCGGCGCCGGATGCCAGTGCCTTGCAGCAGCACTACATCGCGCCGCGCAATGTCTTGGAGCAGCAGATTGCCGAGGTCTGGCAACAGGTGCTGGGTCTGGCGCAGGTGGGGGTGAGCGACAACTTCTTCGAACTGGGCGGGCACTCGCTGCTGGCCACCCAGGTGATTGCGCGGCTCAAGCAAACCCTGGCCAGCGACCCTGGCTTGCGGGACCTGTTCAATGCTCCGGTGTTGGAAGACTTTGCCGCCGTGTTGGCGGGCCGCTCGGCCGCGCAACCGGCGCAGATCGCCTTGCGGGCCCATGGCCCGCGCAGCACTGCGCCCTTGTCCCTGGCCCAGCGCCGCTTGTGGGTGGCCGAACAGTTCTCGGCCGGCAACGGCGCGTACGGTATGCCGCTGGCGTTGCGCTTGCGTGGCGAAGTCTCGGTGCCGTTGCTGATCGAAAGCCTCAAGTGCGTGGTGCAGCGTCATGAAGTGCTGCGCACCGCCTATGTCGCAGACGATGACGGCGATCCATTGGCAGTGATTTCGCCTGAGGTGGCACTGGACTTCGCCCTGGTCGACCTGTCGCACCTGGACCGTATCGAACAGGAAGCCCAGGTCGCCCAGGCCACGCTGGACAACACCCGACACCCGATCAACCTGGCACAAGCGCCGCTGTTGCGTGGGCAGATCCTGCGCCTGGGTGCCCATGAGCATGTGCTGCTGTATTCGATGCACCACATCATTTCCGATGGTTGGTCGATGGCGGTGCTGGTGGGTGAACTGGTGCAACACTACGCCGCGCTCAAGCACGGCCGTGGCATCGACTTGCCGCCGCTGCCGGTGCAATACAGCGACTATGCCCAATGGCAACTGGCGCTGGAGCAGGCCGGGGTCTTGCAGCAACAGGCCCACTACTGGAAGGACGCCCTGGCCGGTCATCCCGGCCAACTCCTGTTACCCACTGATTTTCCACGGCCGCCAGTACCGTCTTTTGAAGGCTCCAGCGAGTCGTTCAGCGTGCCGCCGGTATTGGGCGAGGCACTCAAAGGCTTGTCCGGCCGCCACGGCGTCACGCCTTACACCACCTTGCTGGCGGCATTCCAGGTGTTACTGCATCGCCTGGGCACCAGCGACGACTTGCTGGTGGGCGCTGATGTCGCGGGGCGTCAGCATGCCGAGCTGGAAGGCTTGATTGGTTTCTTCGTGAATATCCTGCCCCTGCGTTCGCGCTTCGACGCAAAGGCCCGGTTCAGTGATTTCCTCGCTGCTGCGCGGGAAACCTCCCTCACGGCATTCGAGCATCAGGACCTGCCCCTGGACATGATCGCCGAAGCCAGCAACGTGCCCCGGCACAGGGGCTTCAACCCCTTGGTGCAAGTGCTGTTTGTGATGAACAACCTGCCGGTGTACAGCGCTGGCCTGGCGGACATTGCCGTGGAGGTGGTGCCCAGCCTGGGCGGCTATTCCAAGTTCGACATGGCGTTGTTCATCGACGAAGAAGCCGGGCAGTGGCAAGGCACCTGGCAGTACGCCAATGACTTATTCAAACAAGAGCGCATTACCGAGCTTGTGAGCGCCTGGATGGGAATTCTTCAACAGATTGTCATGGATCCAGACATCCGATTAGGGGACATCATCATGCCGTCGAATACCGCTGTTGCTCCTGCCGCACCTGCCAGCCCGAAAGCCGACAAACTGGGCAAGTTCCTCAAGAAACCGTCGAGCCCGGTGGCCAGAGCCCCGCTGCCGGCGATGCGTGAATCGCTGTTGAACGCCGACCAGGTATTCCCGTTGCTGATGGAGCCCAATGATCCGGGGCTCGACCTGGTGACGTGGGTCCAGGCCAATCGCGCCTTGGTCGAGGAGAAGTTGGCGCGGCATGCGGGGATCCTGTTCCGAGGCTTTGCCATGCGTGATATCCACGACTTCGAGGCCTTTGCCGAAGCGGTCCAGCCGGGCCTGTACGGCCAGTACGGCGACTTGCCGAAGAAAGAGGGCGGCAAGAACACCTACCGCTCTACGCCGTACCCGGAAAAGAAAATGATCCTGTTCCACAACGAGAGCTCGCATCAGGATCGCTGGCCGCGCAAGCAACTGTTTTTCTGCGAGCAACCGTCGCCCGTGGGCGGTGCCACGCCGGTGGTCGATTGCCGGCAGATGTACCTGCGTTTGCCGCAAGCGTTGCGCGATACATTCGAAAGCAAGGGCCTGCTGTATGTGCGCACCTTCGCCGATAAGCTCGACGTGTCCTGGCAGCATTTTTTCAAGACCGAAGACCGCGCCCAGGTCGAGCAGCGCTGCGCGCTGGCTGGCATTCAATGGACCTGGCTGGACAACGACGAACTGCAAATCCGCACCCCGTGCCCGGCGATCATCACCCACCCGACCACGGGCGAGAAAACCTTCTTCAACCAGGTGCAACTGCACCACATCTACTGCCTGGACCCTGACGTGCGCGACGACCTGCTGGGCCTGTTCGGTCCCGAGCGGATGCCGCGCCACGTGTACTACGGCGATGGCAGCCCGATTGAAGACGTGGTGATGCAACTCCTGGGCGAACTCTACGAGGCCTGTGCGGTGCGTTTTGACTGGCGCAAGGGCGATGTGATCCTGCTGGACAACATGCTTGCCGCCCACGCCCGCGACCCCTTTGAAGGCCCACGCAAAATCGTCGTGGCCATGGGTGAAATGATCGAGCGGCGCGACCTGGAAACGGTAACGCCCTCTACACGTATGCAAACTGAAGGGACTGAGGCATGAGTACGCTTAACGATGCAGGCCTGGCGCTGCTCCCGGAACAACAACAGCGGGTGCTGGACGCACAGGACGGTGCGAGCTGGGGTGATATCGCGCACCTGTTGCATATCCAGATCAAGGGCGCGCTCGACGTTTCACGCCTGCAAGCGGCTTTTAACGGTTTGAGCCAGCGTCACACCGCGCTGCTCGCCCGATTGGCGACGGCGCCCGGTTATCGTGGCCTGCGGCAGTTCTTTGAGGCCGGTGCGGCGAATGTGGCATTGGCGGTGGATGAGTCCAGCGACACCGCGCAGGTCTTGGTGCAGTGGTGCCAACGCCCGGTGAGCCTGGCGTCCGGGGTGTTTTTCGAGGGTCTGTTGCAGCGTATCGACGCGCAACACTGGCAATTGACCCTGGGCTTGGCGGGTTTTGTGGGGGATCAGGCGAGCCTGGGGATTCTTTATCAAGACCTGTGTACGGCGTATGAGCAGGGCAGTTGCGCCGTGGATGAGGAGCTGGGGCAGTTTGCCCAGTACCTGGAGTGGCATGCCGAAGTAGTGCTCGACGAAGATGCCGATACTGCCAAGGCCTATTGGCAAGCCTGCCTGCCGAGCACTGGGGTGCTGGCACCGGAGTTGCCGGTGCGCTACGCGGACACTGCGCCGGGCAAGGCCGGTGGGCAGACACTGACTGCCGCCCTCGACCCACGTGTGCTGGAGCGCCTGAGCCAACTGGCAGCCCAGCACAACACGCCGGTGACCACGCTATTGCAAGCAGCCTGGTGGGTGCTGCTGGCGCGCGTCAGTGGGCGCGAAGGTTTTGTCGCGGGCCTGCGGCATGACGCGCGCCAGGACTATGAGTTCTTCGCACCCACCGTGGGCCTGCTGGAAAGAACCCTGCCGTTGAACCTGAACCTGGCGCCGACAGCATCGTTCACGCGTGTGTTGGCTGAGCTGACCGGTGTGCTGGAGACCCATGGCACCTGGCAAGAATATGCGCCGCTCGACGCCGGCCTGCCGCTGACCCATGGCTTTGGTGTGCGCCAGCAACCGGCAGCGCGCACAGTGGGGACATGCACCTGGAGCGGCGCCTACAGTGCTGATCTTCGGCCGCTGTTTGAACTGGCGCTGAATGTCGATATGGAGGAGGGCGGCGCTGTCTCCGGCCTGTCGCTGGACTATGCCGCTGCCGTTTATAGCCAGGCCGCGATGCAGACGCTGCTGGCGCAGTATCAAGTGCTATTGGGCAGTTTGCTGGAGCAGCCGGACGCGGCCATCGCAACCCTGAGCCTGTTGGGTGAGGCGGAACGCCAACGCCTGCTGGCGTTCAATCCCGCGCCGCAAGTGCTGGAAGAGCGGGTGCTGTTGCCTGAGCATATTCTCAATTGGGCCGAAATCACCCCGGACGCGTTGGCATTGGTCGCGGGGCAGCAGTCGCTGACCTACGCCGAGTTGGATGCCGGCGTGCGTCAATTATCCAGCCGTCTGCGTCAAAAGGGTGTAGCCCCGGGCAGCATTGTCGCCCTGGCCTTGCCGCGTGGCGTGGCCCAGGTGCTGACTATTCTTGCGACCTGGCGCACAGGCGCTGCCTATCTGCCGCTGGACCCGAACTGGCCAGTGGCGCGCCAGGCCCAACTGGTGGAACAGGCCGGCGCGCAACTACTGGTCACCCAGGGTATGGCTTTGGATGGAGTCGGTTGCGCAGTACTGGACCTCGATCAAAAGATGCAGCAACCGCTGGCGCAAGGACCTAGTGCAACCCTGCAAGGCCAGGACGCCGCTTATGTACTGTTTACCTCCGGCACCACCGGGGTGCCCAAGGGCGTGGTGGTCGAGCATCGGCAATTGCTCAATTACGTCGCGGGCGTCAGCAGTGAGCTGGAGCTGGCTGCTTGCCGGCACTTCGCCCAAGGCTCCACTGTCGCGGCGGACCTGGGTAACACCAGCCTGTTTGGTGCGCTGTACAACGGCGCCACCTTGCATATCGTTGACGAGGCGACGATGCAGGATCCCGAAGCCTTCGCAGCCTTCATCGACACCCAGGGCATTGATTGCCTGAAAATCGTGCCGTCCCATCTTGCCGCCTTGCTCGAAGCACCGCAGCCGAAGGTGCCGGCCACCCTGATCCTCGGCGGCGAAGCCATCGGCCAGGGGACGGTTGCGCGCATCTTCAACCTGCGCGCCGATTGCCGTCTGTTCAATCACTACGGGCCCACCGAAACCACCGTTGGCGTCGCCGTGCATACAATCAGCCCGGACGACTTGCAACACCTGGCCATTCCCCTGACTCGGGTATTGCCCAACAACCAGTTGTTCGTCCTCAACGAGGGCCTGCAACTGGTGGCCTGCGGCGAACTGGGTGAGCTGTATATCGGCGGCCAGCAATTGTGCCGTGGCTACCTGAATGACCCGGCGCAGACCGATGCAGCGTTTATCAACAGTCCGTTTAACCCTGGCGAACGGTTGTACCGCAGCGGCGACCTGGCCCGCTACCTGCCACAAGGCGGTATCGCGCTGTATGGCCGGCGTGACCATCAGGTTAAGGTGCGCGGGTTCCGTATCGAACTGGCAGAAATCGAACAACAATTGCTGCGCGTGCCAGGCGTGAGCGAAGCCGTGGTGCTGCTGGCGCACGATGAGCCGGTCGCCTTTGTACTGCCGAGCCAGGACGCGCCTGCGGATTGGCTGCAAACCCTCAAGCAGCAAATGGCTGAGCGCTTGCCGGCGGTGATGGTGCCGCACCAGTACCAGGTGGTGCAGCACATGCCGCGCCTGGGCAACGGCAAAGTCGACCGCCAGGCCTTGCAGAATCTGGAGTTGGTCGAAGAAGACGACACCTTCATCGAGCCCCTGGACGCCCTTGAAACCTTGCTGGCCAGTCGCATGGCCCAGTTGCTGGGGCGCGAGCGCTTGAGCCGCGACCGCGACTTCTTCGCCGCCGGTGGCCATTCGCTGCTGGTGATCAAGCTGGTCGCCGGGATTCGCAAACTGCTGCACTGCGAAGTCCACCCCGGCATCGTGTTCGATCACCCAAGTCCCGGCGCACTGGCCCAGGCCTTGCGCGCCCAGGAAGATAGCCCAGGCCAGTTGGAGAAACTGGCCCAGGCACGTTTGCGGCTGGACGCAATGAGTCCAGAGGAAAAGGCCGCGCTGCTGGAGAAGGCGCGCCAACAGGCGGCGGTGCAGAGCTAAAACGGTTGCGGGCGCTGCCAGTCAGTCAGCGCTCGCAAGTTTTATGCTGTTGCGAACGATTCTCATAAATTGTAGTCTAGCGCCCCCTATGTGTGCCCTGCACACGGATGCTCATGGAGTGTGCGTTGGATAATCTGGACCGGTTGTTTCGCCTCTATCATCGCGAACTGCAGCAGATTGCCTACCGTCGCCTGGGCGACAGGGAGATGGCTGCCGACCTCGCTCAGGACGCATTCGTGCGTTACGTTGGCCTGGATCGACAGCAGCGCACCCATACGATCATCAACCCACGGTTTTTCCTGATTCGCGTGTTGCGCAACCTGATCATTGACCTTGGGCGCAGCCGTACGCGGCGCGGGCCGATGGACTCGCTGGAGGATGTGCAGCACGAACTGCTGGATCCGTGCCCGGGGCCTGCGGCACTGGTGGAAATGCGCCAGCAGTTGCAACTGTTGCATCAGGCGTTGAGTGAATTGTCCGAGAACAGCCGCCAGGCCTTGTTACTCAATCGCCTCGATGGATTGGGCCATGCCGCCATCGCCCAGCAGCTTGGGGTTTCCCCCAGCATGGTCAGCAAATACATCATGAGTGCCGTGCTGCACTGTGCCCGTCGCCTCGGGATGACCGAGTGACACGCGACCCTGCCCCGAGTAAACCTTCGCCGCTGCTGACCGAGCAAGCGTTGCAGTGGCTGGTCGACCTGCATTCGGGCAGTGCCGAGGCACCGTCTTGGGACGCCTACCTGCAGTGGTGCGAAACCTCCCCGGAGCACCAACGCGCCGCCCATGCGGCGGAGCGGTTGTGGGAGAGCCTGGGCAGCGCACTGGAGCGTCCGCCCGCGTCGTCACGCCGCTTGCTGCAACTGGGACTTGTCGTCGCGTTGAGCCTGGCAGGCGGTTTGTCCTGGCAGGCGGAGCAGCAAGGCTGGATGGCGGACCAGGTGACCGGCCTGGGTGAGCACCGCCGTGTGACACTGGCCGACGGCTCACACCTGGAACTGGCGCCACGCACGCGTGTGGATATAGAAATGCACGGTAATCGTCGTGTGTTGCATCTCTATACCGGGGAGCTCTTTGTCCAGGTCGCCCGCGATGCCCAGCGCCCATTCGAAGTACGCGCCGGCCGTGGCAGCCTGCGTGCGCTGGGCACCGGCTTCGACGTGCGGCGCGAAGGCGAGCAGGTGCGGATGGTCGTCACCGAACACACGGTGCGCGTGACATTGGACGACGATCCACAGACCACCGATGTCGAGGCCGGTCAGGCCGTGCAATACGGCCCGGAAGGTCTCTCGCGCACCCAGCCAGTCGACGTCGGCACCGCCACGGCCTGGCGCCGCGACAAACTGGTGTTCAACCGCCAGCCCCTGGGTGATGTGCTGGAGCAACTTGGCCGCTACCATCGCGGCGTAATCTGGGTCCGTGACAGCGGCCTGCGCGACCTGCCCGTGACCGGCATCATCGCCACCGACGACACCGACGCCCAATTGAAACTGCTGCAACGCACCTTGCCGCTGCGAGTGCGCTTGCTGCCGTGGCTGACCGTGATCGAGCGCGACGACTCGCCGCGACAGTAACTCAGCTTGCAAAAAATACACTTGCCGCCGCTGTCGGGTTTCAGAGGACTGACGTCTTTCCTGTTGAGATTGATTTTTATTTGGCTGATTTCAGCAAGGGGAGCGTTATGCAGCATCTGATCAGGCACACCGCCTTGAGCCTGGCACTTGCCACGGCCAGTGCCGTGGGTATGAGCCTGCCGGCACAGGCGGCGCAGCAGCAGAAGAGCGACAGCCGGACCTACGCTATCGAGGCCGGTCAACTTGACCAGGTATTGACGCGCTTTGCCGAGCAGTCCGGGTTGCGGTTGATGGTTGTCAGCGAATTGGTGGCTGGTCAGCAGTCGGACGGGTTGAAGGGGAGCTACCCGGTGCAGCAGGGACTTGATCGGTTGTTGCTGAACAGCGGCTTGGTTGCCCTATTGAGTGATGATGTGATTTTGATTGAGAAGGCGCCGGTACAGGGTGGGGCGTTGGAGTTGGGGGCTACCACCATTCAGGGGCAGGGGATGGGGGAGATGACGGAGAATTCGGGGTCTTATACCAGCGGCCTTGTCAGCGCCGGTTCCAAAACGCCTACGAGTTTGAAGGACACGCCGCAGTCGGTGTCTGTCATCACCCAGCAGCTTCTGGAAGACCGGCGCATTGTCGATCTGTCCGATGCGATGCGACGCACGCCGGGCATCACCGTCAAAAACGCCAATTATCGTCTACCGCAGTTCATCTCTCGTGGTTTTCGTATTGATAACATTCAGATTGATGGTGCCTCGCCGATGGATATCGGTTCTGGTATCGGTACCTTCTACGCCAACAAAACGTATGACATGGCTGAGTTCGACCATATCGAAATTTTGAAGGGGGCATCTGGCCTGTTTGGCGGCACCGGCGATCCGGGCGGCATCATCAACGCCGTGCGTAAGCGCCCGCTGGATTACTTCCAGCTCAAGTTCAATACGTCGGCAGGTTCGTGGGACAACTACCGTACTGAAGTCGACGTGACGGGGCCAATGGCCTTTGATGGCAAGCTTCGCGGACGTGTTGTGGTCGCCAATACCGACCGGCAGTACTTCATGGATCACCGTAGTACCGAGAAGCCTTTCATCTACGGGGTGTTGGAGGCCGATGTATCGGATACGGTCCGGGTTACCGTTGGGGGGCGCTACGAGAAGATTCATGAAAATGGTACTGGCGACGGGCTGCCGCGCTTCAGCACCGGGCAGGACTTGAAGCTCAGCCGCAGCACTTGGTACTCGCCGAACTGGGCCTATAGCGATAACAGTTCCCAAGAAATCTTCGCCAAGTACGACCAGGAACTGGCTGACGACTGGAAGCTCAATGTGTCCTTGACCAGTACCTTTGATAAATCCGAGACCAAAGGTGCGTTCCTGTGGGGCTCACCTGATCCGGTAACGCTTGAAGGTGCGACCTGGGGAGGGAGTTACATTAAAAGCTGGAGTGAGCAGACGCTGTTCGATGGCAACGTGTCCGGGAAATTTACGGCGTTCAATCGTGAGCATGAACTGCTAATCGGTGCTGATGTGCAGAAGGTGACCAGTCGCTGGCGCTCAACGAAAGCTATGCAGGGCTTCTATCCTATTGATGTCTACAATCCAGACCTCACGCCTCTACCTTCCGACAGCATTGGCAACAAGCTTGAGCGTGATTACAGCCCCAATACCCGTAGGCAATATGGTCTGTACTCGACCTTGCGTTTACAGCTGACGGATCCGCTTAAGCTGATAATCGGGGCCAGGGTGCAGCGCTATAAGTTCGAACAGACCTACATGGCCGTAAATGCTGATACGGGCGCATGGGGCCTTGAGTCCCAGAGTAATCATCGTGAACCCACTAAACTGGTGCCCTTCGGTGGTTTGGTATATGCCCTCGATGATGAATGGTCGGTGTACGCCAGCTATTCGGAAATCTTCAAGCCCCAGGCTCATCAACTGCAAGGCCCAGTGGCTTCCGGCACAGTACTGGAGCCGATGGTTGGCAAGACATACGAGACAGGTATTAAAGGTGAGCTCTACGGCGGGACGCTGAACGTTTCAGCCGCGGTGTTCTACACCAAGCGTGAAAAAGAAGCGATTGAGGACCCGAGGTATCCACGACAGGCCGTTCTATATGGCGGCAGTTGCTGTTACTTGGCTGAAGGCGAGATTATCAGTAAGGGTGTCGAGCTTGAGGCGAACGGCGAGATAGCACCTGGTTGGATGGTGATGGGGGGATATACCCTGAACCTTATCGAGAATGGCACTAAAGATACTTTCCTCACCACGGTTACTCCTAAGCATTTGGCCAAATTGTGGACCGTTTATACCCTGCCTGATCGCCTTTCCGACTGGAAGGTCGGCGGTGGTGTCAATGTGCAGAGCGCCAGTTATGCCAGCGGTACTGCTTATCGGATTGATGGAAAGAATCCTACAGGTAACTACTATGACGTTTCCCGTGAGACGCCTTTTGACTTTGCTCAAGGCGGCTACGCCGTATGGGACGCCATGGTCGAATACAAAGTCGATGAGAACTGGACCGTCGCCCTCAATGGCAACAACCTGTTTGACCGCAAGTACTTCGAGACCCTGAAAACTTCCGAGTACGGCAATTACTACGGTGAGCCGCGCAACTACATGCTGACTGTGCGGGGTACGTTCTAGGCTTTCTCCGTCGCCGTAAAAAATCACCTCACCTGAGGTGATTTTTTTTGCGTGCGCCAGGCTCTCGAATGATTTAAAGGTGAGAGTTTCCCAGGGTGCCTGACAAGATAAAGTGTCGGCCGAAGGCAAGGTTTTTGCTGCTGTTACAAAGTGATTGAGAATCCTTCTAAATTATTTTTCTCCCAAACGTTCATTAATGGCTCGACACCGATTCAAGTCAAAACCGTCCCTCTGCAACAGGGAGTGGAGTCCGGACGGTTTAACTATATTCAGGCCATTCCGCCCGAAGAGTGGGAGGCCTTCGACATTAATGACATCTCTGGGGTTAAACAAAACAATGAAGCGCGCAAGTACAAGGTTCAGGCAAAAACTCTTCCACACCCCCCTGGCTTCCTGCCGCAATGGCGTATCGGTGGCGGTCCTGGGGTTGGCACTCAGTGTCTCCACTGGAGCGCTCGCTCAACCAATCCAGGTCAATGTGCCAGCCCAGTCTCTGGACAAGGCTCTGACCGAGCTAGGTAAGCAGACCGGCCTGCAAGTACTTTTTGGGCCGGAGATGGTCGCGGGCAAGAAGTCCACTGCCGTCAAAGGCACCCTGGAGCCCGAGGCCGCTCTTGAAGCATTGCTGAAAGGCGCGGGCCTGACTTTCCGGGTTGAAAACAATACGGTCATTCTCGGTCCCGAAAATGGTACGAGTTCAGCCCTTGAACTGGGTGCCACCACCATCCAGGGCCAGGGCATGGGGGAGATGACGGAGAACTCCGGCTCCTACACCACCGGCTTGACCAGTATCGGTTCGAAGACCCCGACCAGTCTGCGGCAGACGCCGCAGTCGGTGTCGGTAGTGACGTCGCAGGTTATTGACGAAAAACGCATGACTGACCTGGCTGAAGCCATGAAAGTGACGCCGGGTATCACGGTCACTAACAACAACTTCCGTTTGTCGGATTTCTCGTCGCGCGGTTTCAAGATTGAAAACATTCAAATCGACGGTGCTGCCCCGATGGCATTAGGCACTACGTCGGGCAGTTTCTATTCCAACAAAAACTACGATCTGGTTGAGTTCGACCATGTTGAAGTCCTGCGTGGTGCTTCCGGTCTCTTTGGCGGTACGGGCGATCCGGGCGGCATGATCAACCTGGTGCGCAAACGTCCGCTGGATGCCTATCAGTTGAAAGTCGATATGTCGGCGGGCAGTTGGGACAACTACCGCACACAAATGGATGTCACAGGGCCATTGGGCTTTGATGGCAAGCTGCGTGGCCGGATGGTCGCGGCTTACACGGATCGTCAGTACATGGTGGATGATCGTGGTACAGAGAAGCCGATTTTCTACGGGATTCTGGAAGCCGATATCCTCCCGGATACACGATTGACTTTGGGTGGACGCTCGGAGCGTATTCATGAAACGGGATCGGGGATCGGTTTGCCGCGCGATGTGAATGGCAAGGACCTTGGTCTGTCCAGAAGTACTAGCTTGACCCAAAAATGGTCGTATCTGGACGGGCGATCCCAAGAAATTTTTGCCAAGGTCGACCATGAGCTTAACGATGACTGGAAGCTCAATGTTTCATATACCCAAACGCTGGACTCCGGGTTTTCGAAGGCGGCTTTCAGCTTTGGTGCTGTCGATCCGGTAACACTCACGGGGCCTAAAACCGGAGGTACCAACAATCAGTATCGCAGCGATCAGAAGCTTCTCGATGTAAACCTAGCAGGGAAATTCGTGTACGCAGGCTTGGAGCACGAGCTGCTGGTCGGCATGGATCATCAGAAAATCACCAGCCAGTGGGAGGGGACTGCCTCGTCCAACGGGGCGGGTAATCCGGTCAATGTATTTGACCCGGATGCGACACCCTGGCCACAACCAGGAACAGACAAGAACTTTATTCGTAACTACAGTCCCAACAGTCAGACCCAGTATGGCCTGTACTCGACGTTGCGCTTGCAACTGGCGGACCCACTTCACTTGATCATCGGTGCTCGTGCGCAGCGGTACAAATTTGATCAGTTGTACCAGGCGATCGAAAATGGAGCCTGGAAGGTTCAGTCGGATGTATCGACCCGCGAAGCAACCAAACTGGTTCCTTATGGCGGTATCGTCTACGACCTGACGGATGAATGGTCGACCTATGCCAGCTACTCCGAAATCTTCAAGCCCCAACAAAGCACGATGCAGGGACCATTGCCGGGCAGTTCGATGGAGCCTATAACCGGCAAGACTTACGAGACCGGCGTCAAGGGCGAGTTGTGGGGCGGAGCCGTCAATACTTCCTTTGCGTTGTACTACACCTCGCGTAACAACGAGGCAGTGTTGGATCCTCGTTACGAAGAATCTAGTGTTCTGTTTGGCGGCAACTGCTGCTACTTGCCTCAGGGCAAGGTCGTCAGCAAAGGCGTCGACATGGAGTTTACCGGTGAAGTCCTGCCGGACTGGAACGTTCTGGCGGGCTATACGTATAACCACAATCGTAACCGCACTGCGGCGAAGGTATTCAGCAGCATTACGCCAAAACATCAGATCAAACTGTGGTCAACCTACCGTTTGCCGGGCATATTCAACGACGTGAAAGTCGGAGGTGGTGTTAACTTGCAAAGCGCTACCTACGTCAGTGGGACTACCTTCGTGAACGATGTGGAGCAGAACTATAAGTACGTTCAGGCGGGTTACGCCGTATGGGATTCCATGGCCGAATATCGTGTCAATGAGAACTGGAGTGTGATCTACAACGCCAACAACCTCTTTGACAAGAAGTACTACAGCAAACTGGGATCTTCGGCATCGGGCAACTGGTACGGTGACGAGCGCAACCACATGCTGACCCTGCGCGGTACCTTCTGGTAAGCGCGGTTTGAAACGAAAAAGGGACATCGCGAGATGTCCCTTTTTTGTGCCTTGTGTCCACAGTAAGGTCATACGTTCAGGCCGTGTGCTCTTCCAACCAACCTTCGACAGCCATATAAATCACGCCGATGTCAGTACTGATTCCAGACATCCGCAGAAAGTCATGGGTCAACCCACCCTGGGTCAACAAGGTGACATCCGTCCCAGTGGCGCGTAGCAACTGCGCATACTCCAAGCCTTCGTCATACAACGGGTCATATTCGGCCAGGCTAACGTAGGCCGGTGCCAGCGGCCCAAGGTCTTTTGCCAACAACGGTGATGCACGCCAGTCACCGCGCTGCTCGGAGTCGGGAGTGTAATGCTGGTAGAACCACTGCAAGGTATCGCTTTCCAGCAGGTAGCCTTCGGCATACAACTGGTGGGAAGGGCGCGTACGCTGAGTGTCGGCCACCGGGTAAAACAGCAACTGGGTCTTGGGCTTTAGCGCAAGGTGTTCGGGTGTCTGCACGGCGCTGATGGCCAGTACCGTGGCCAGGGTGGCGCCGGCACTGTCGCCGGCGACACTGACATTGTCCGGGTCCAGATTCAGGGTGTGCGCCTCGCGAGCCAGCCAGTTGGCGCAATCCAGGGCATCGTTGACGGCCGTGGGGAACGGATGCTCCGGAGCCAGCCGATAAGCCGGGGCCAGGACCGCATGGCGTCCGCTGGATGCCAGGCGGCGGCAAATCGAGTCATGGGAGTCAAGGCTGCCGACCACGTAGCCGCCGCCGTGGAAATACAGAATGCTCGGTTGTGAAGGTTGGGCATGATGTGCCGAGCGATATAGCCGGGCTTCTATCTTTGCGCCGTCGCGTGTCGGGATGTGCAAGGTTGTAATCGTCAGGCTGGCGGGCGGCGAAGGGTCGAGGATCTGCGAGCTCATCTCGAACTCCTGCCGTGCCTGACTCACACTCAAGGCATGCATGGGCTGACTCTTGCCACTCAGGCGGCCCATTTCAGCCAACTCCAGAAAACCTTCGAGATCGGGGTCCAGGGGCATTACGTGTTCCTTATTGATTCAATACAGTGCCGCCCCTGTGCAGGGGCGGCGTTGGGTTCAGTTGGTCACGGCTTCGTTTTGCGGCAGTTGCTGCAGCAGGTCATGGAGCCAGTCCGGGTTTTTCAGGATGTCGTAGTGACCAGCGGCAATCAGTTCGTCGCTCAGTGCACCAGGCATCGGGCTGATGAAGTCCGCTTGCGGCGTGCTGGCCCACCAACAATGGGGACGGCAGCTGGTATCTGGCAGGACCTGAAATTGTGCGGACAACGCCTTGAGTTTCATCGCCACGATAAACGTATGGGCCAATTCTTCGGTGCTGATGCTGCTGTATGCCGAGTCGCCAGCGACATTGCTTTGCACCGAGGCGATCAACTGTTCCAGGCGCGCAATGTCGCTGCCCGCCGGAATTTCAATCGCCGGTAAACGCTCGCCAGCCACATCGAAGATGACCGCGAGGAAACCGCGCAAGTCATCGCTCCAGTCGTCCTCAGGCTGCGTCTGTTCTGCAGTCGGGGTGAAGGCATCGACCAACCCCACGAACTCCACGACTTGGCCCTGGCTTTCCAGCTCCTGCGCCACCAGTAACGCCAATGGGCCACCGAGGGACCAGCCCAATAGGTGGTACGGACCATCGGCCTGTTTCTGCCGGATGTACTGGGCGTAGTCGATGGCCATGGCCTGCAAGGATTCATCCTCCCAATCGCGGTCCAGCAGCATTCGGCATTGCAGGCCATAGACACTGCGCTGGCCGTCCAGACGCCGCGCCAGGGGCTCGTAGTCGAATACCGTGCCGAAACCGGCGTGCAGGCAGAACAGCGGCGCAGCATTGGCCACACGATTGTTGAGCAGCAACAGCGGGTCTAGGTTCTGCTCGCTCGGGGTGTAGCCCGACAGTTCGGCAATGGTCGGTTTGCCCATCATGTCGCGCAGCTTCAGGCTCAGCCCCAGTTCCGGTTGACTACGCACTTTGGACAACACTTTAAGCACCCGTAGCGAGTCGCCGCCCAGCTCGAAGAAGTTGTCGGTGACCCCGACTTGCTCTACCTCCAACACCTCTTGCCAGATCGCTGCCAAGGCTTTTTCCAGCGCGTTGCGCGGGGCGATGAACTGGCGTCCCTTGAAGTCCGGGTCGGGCAGGACATGGCGATCTAGTTTGCCGTTGGGGTTGAGTGGGAAGCGCTCCAGTACGAGGATTTGCACAGGCACCATATAGTCCGGCAGATCCTGTTGCAGTTCGCCACGCAGGCGCTCACCGAGGCCGGCCACGTCGCTGGCGACCACATAGCCGATCAGTTGTTTGCCACCGGCAGTTTCCCGGGCAACCACTACAGCGTCCTGAACATCGGAAAGATCACGCAGACGCGCTTCGATCTCTCCCATTTCGATGCGAAAACCACGGATTTTTACCTGATTGTCCAAGCGACCGAGGTAATCAATCACCCCGTCTGCACGCTGGCGCACCAGGTCGCCGGTGCGGTACAGGCGTGCGCCGGTGGTTGAGAACGGGTCGGCGACAAAACGCTCGGCGCTCAATCCGGGCCGTTGGTGATAACCGCGCGCGACGCCTTCGCCGCCGATATACAGCTCACCGGCTATGCCGTCCGGCACAGCATTGAGGGCATCGTCCAGCACATACAGGGTACGTTCGCCGACACGCTTGCCGATCGGCGCATAAACCGCGCCACACACGGCGTCTACCGGGACTTTCCACAGCAGTGGGGTCACCACGGTTTCAGTCGGCCCGTAACCGTTGGTTAAGTACTGCGGCTTGAGTGCGCGCTTGACCAGTTCGAAGTTGGCGTCGGCTACCGCATCACCGCCAAAGCAGTAGATGCGTACCGGTGGTGGGGCCTGTTCCTGAGTCTGGGCAAACTCAGCGAGTTGTTGCAGATAGGCCGGTGGGAAGCAGGCGATGCTGATGGCGTGCTGATGCAGGGCTTGCCAGGTTTCTTCAGGGGTCCACAGCCGATTGTCGCGCACTACCAAACGAGCGCCGCTGGCCAACGTCGAGAGCCAACGCTCCTGAGCACCGTCGAAGGCAAACGACATAAACAGCAATTCGCGGGTATTGGCATCCATGTCGTAGCGCCGGGCAATGGCTTGGCAATGCATGCGGATCTGCCCGTGGCTGACCGCCACACCTTTGGGCTTACCGGTGGAGCCGGAGGTGTAGATCAGGTAGGCAAGATTGTCATCCAGTACGGCGCTGGCAGGGCAGTGGTCGGGCTGACTGTCCAGGCTCAGGCCGTCGAGTGCTATCAGTGTCGGAGCCCACGGTTGATTGAAGCGCGAATGCAGGCTTTCGTGGGTGATCAACAAACTCATGGCGGAGTCTTCGACGATCCATTGCACGCGCTCCTGGGGATAGTCGATATCCAGTGGTACATAGGCACCACCGGTTTTCATGACCGCGTAGAACGCGACGATGACGTCCACCGAACGCTCCAGGGCAATCCCGACAAAACTCTCCGGGCCTATCCCTTGGGCGATCAGGTGATGGGCGAGTCGGTTCGCGCGGGACTCCAGTTGCCCATAGCTCAACTGGGTTTCGGCGCACACCACCGCGACGGCGCCTGGGGTGGCCACTGCGTGGTTTCGGATGACTTCGGCCAGCAGCGGCAGCGTCTCCTGCAAAGGCGCCAGGGTGTTGCGTTGGCTGAGGCGTTGCTGCTCGTTGTTGCTGAGCATGTTCAGGCTGCCCAGCGTTGCATCCGGGTTGTCGAGCATCGCGCATAGCAGGGTTTCGAAGCTTGTGCGGATCTGTTCCGTAGCTTCTGGGGTGAAACGATTGCGCAGGTACAGGAACTCGATTGTGAGGGTGTTGCCCAGATTGATGGCCAAGTCCATTGCAAAGTTGGTGACGTCGCGGGTGCTGATTTTGCCGAAACGTAACTGGTTGTGCTCGGCCTCTTGCAAGCGCTCATCCACCGGGTAGTTCTCGAACACCACGATGCTGTCGAACAGCGGCGTTCCGCCCTGGCCCAACCAGCGCTGCGCGTCGGCGAGAGAAGCATGTTCGTGATCGCGTATCTCTAGATTGTAGTTTTGCAGCGCTTGTAGCCACTGCCAGACGGATGACGTTGGCTCTGGAGTCTGGATAATAGGAAGGGTATTGATGAACAACCCGAGCATTTCATCGGCTCCGCGCAAACTCGCTGGTCTGCCAGCGACGGTGGCGCCGAAGCATACGGTGGCTTGTCCGGTGTAGCGCTGCAAGAGTAACAACCACGTGGCCTGGATTAGCGTGTTGGGCGTAACACGCAGGCGCTGCGCGTACTCCCGCAGGTGCTGGGTCCGCTCCGTGTCCCAAATCATATATAGCGCCGCATGACCTTCGAGGTCCGATTGTGCGCGCGGCGCGATGCTGTTGGTCAGGCTCGTCGGGCCGCTGAACCCTTGGAGCTTGCCTCTCCAGAAGGTTTCCAGGTTGGCCTGGGACTGAGTTCTCAACCACTGGATGTAATCCCGATAGCTTCCGCGCTTGGCGGCTGGAGTCTGGCCATTATAGATCTGGAACACTTCACCCAGCAGACGAGAACTGCTCCAGCCGTCCATCAATATGTGATGACTGGTCCAGATAAGATGCATCCGTTTTTCATCGAGCTTGATCAATGTCAGTCTGATCAGTGGTGCGTGTAATAAATCAAAGCCTTTTTCTAGATCGGCCTTGGCTAATTGCTCAAGGTCTTGCGGCGAGACGGCTAGATTCTGCCAATCAATGATCTGAGCGGGCAAACTAGCCTGGCGGTAAATAATTTGCAGCGGTTCAGCCAAATCGCTGGAGGACCAGAAACCGGTTCGCAGGATTTCATGGTGCTGGATCACACTGTTCCAGGCATTGATGAAACGGCTACTGTCCAGACCTTCGACAGGGACCGACATTTGGTTGATGTAAAGTGCAGCTTCCGGCGACTCTTGTGTATGGAACAGTATCCCTTGCTGCATCGGGGAGAGGGGATAGATGTCCTCGACGTCTTGCGAGGGTACAGGTAATGCATTCAGTTGCTGCTGGCTGAGCTCTGCGAGTGGGAAATCAGATGGCGTGACGCCTGAATGGATACCATTGCAGCAATACTCAATGATGGCTTTCAGCTCGTCGGCGTAATCATCTGCCAAGTGCTTAATAGTGCTTTCATTGAACATCTTTACGCTGAAGCCCCAGTTAAGACTTAGTTCACCGCCATACACTTGGCCGTTGATGCTCAACCAGTTATCCAGTGGGGCCTTTGGACTGCGTTCTGCGCCAGCGCTGTCATTGCATGGTGCAAAAAGCGCACCTTCAGTGTTGTCAAAACTACTGTCGAACTGCCCCAGGTAGTTGAAGGTGAGTCGCGGAGTAGGCAGTGCGCTCAACGATAGACGTGTCCGCTCATCACCGAGATAACGTAGTGCGGAGTAGCCAGTACCCTTGTCGGGAATGCGGCGCAGTTGTTCTTTGACACCGATAATGGACTCACCCAAGTCGTCGGTCGTAGATAGTCTTACCGGGAAAATACTGGTGAACCAGCCGACAGTACGGGTCAGGTCGATGTCGTCAAACAAATCTTCACGACCATGGCCTTCAAGTTGGATCACGCAGTCGGGACGCGCGGTCCACCGTGCAATGACGCGGGCCAGTGCAGTAAGTAGTAGATCATTGATCTGGGTACGATACGCAGCCGGGGCATCTTGCAGTAATCGACGCGTGAGTTGAGCGTCCAATCGGGTCTGTACCCCCCGGCTATGAGTGCGCTCCAGGCTGCCAGTGTCGTCATGGCAAGGTAAGGCCACAGCGGCGTCGGAAAGTTGTTCTTGCCAGTAGGGCAGTTGTTGGCGCAAGGCATCGCTGTGGGCATGCTTGCGTAGTCGCTCGCCCCAGGATTGCACCGAACTGGTTCTGCTGGGTAATGTCAGCGGTTGTGCGTTTTGCAGTTGTTGGTAGGTGGATTGCAGATCCTCAAACAGGATGCGCCAGGAAACACCGTCAACCACCAGATGGTGAACTGCCAATAGCAAACGCTGACTGCCATCGTTCAGATCAATCAACAGCGCACGCAGCAGCGGGCCTTTGCTTAGGTCCAGGCTACGCTGCGCCTCGGTGCAGATCCGGTCAATCTCATCAGGATCCCGTGCAACTACCTGTCGAAGCACCGCCGGGACTTCGCCACTGTTCAGGAAGCTTGCTTGCCAACCCTGATTGTTTTCCAGGAAAACTAGGCGAAGCGCATCGTGATGCTCGATCAGCACTTGTAGGGCACTTTCCAGCAAACCAACCTGCAGTGAAGTGTTCGGTTTGAGCAATACCGACTGGTTCCAATGATGGCGTTCGGGTATTTCGGTCTCGAAGAACATTTGTTGAATCGGTAGCAGCAGTGCAGGTCCGCTGACGGCTCCTTGGTCGACCGATACAGCCTGGGTGCCAACCTTTGCTACCCGAGCCAAGCCCTCGATAGTCTGATGCTGGAACAGCTCTTTTGGAGTAAAGCCAATACCTGCCTGGCGGGCGCGACTGACGACCTGGATGGAGATGATCGAGTCACCGCCTAGCTCGAAGAAGTTGTCGCTCATGCCGATTCTTTCGAGCTTGAGGACATCCTGCCAAATCGCAGCAATACGTTGCTCCATCTCGCTTCGTGGCGCGATGTAGGTTTGTTGCAGCAGGCCGCTATCCGGCGAGGGCAGGGCCTTGCGGTCGAGTTTTCCGTTGGCCGTCAGCGGCAACTGCGGCAAGAACAGCAGGTGGCTTGGCACCATGTAATCAGGCAAGTTCTCTTTCAGGTGCACCTTTAAGGTTTCACGCATGATGTCCTGGGTTGTTGTGTGGCTTGGGACGATATAGGCAACGAGTTGCACCTGTCCGCTTTGACCCTTTTGCGCCAGAACGACAACTTGACGTACAGCCTCCAGGCTCGATAAGACGGCTTCGATTTCCCCAAGCTCAATACGGAAACCGCGAATTTTTACCTGGTGGTCAATACGCCCGATGTATTCGATCACCCCATCCGCCCGGTAGCGAGCCAAGTCTCCGGTGCGGTAGAGGCGCGCGCCGTCGTGGGAAAACGGATCAGCGATAAAACGCGTTGCACTCAGGTCCGTACGGTTGAGATAGCCACGCGCCAGTCCTGCGCCGCCTACGTACAGCTCGCCGATGCAGCCTTTGGCTACAGGATTGAGGTCGGCATCCAGCAAATACCAAGACAGGTCACGCAGTGGCCGCCCAATTGGGCTGGTGGTGTCGTTCGACAGGTCGGCCAGGTTGATAGGTCGATAGGTCACATGCACTGTGGTTTCGGTAATGCCGTACATGTTGATCAATTGCGGTGAGCGATCACCGAACTTCTCGAACCAAGGGCGCAGGCTCTGGATTTCGAGCGCCTCACCGCCAAATATGACGTAACGTAGTGCCAGTTTTTTGTCTGTGGCCTGTGTTTCACAGGCGCTTTGCATCAATTGCTTGAACGCCGAAGGTGTTTGGTTGAGTACGCTGACCTGCTGTTCGCACAACAGTGCATGGAAGTCCTCCGGTGAGCGGCTGACCTCATGGGGCACTATTACCAGTCGTCCTCCATACAGCAACGCGCCAAAAATCTCCCAAACCGAAAAATCGAAGGCGTAGGAATGGAACAGACACCAGACATCCTGGGCGCTGAAGGAAAACTCGCTCTCGCAGGCGCTGAAGAGTCGCAGCACATTGTGGTGGGCAAGTAGGGCGCCCTTAGGGTGACCGGTAGAGCCCGAGGTGTAGATGACGTAGGCGAGATTTTCTGCCTCTATCTTGATCCGTGGGTTTTCCACACTGTAGTGAATGAGCTTGTCAGACTCCAGCAGCAGGGTGCGGACATTGGACGGAACAGGGATCTGTTCACGCAGGACCGCCTGCATAAGTACCAATGTCAGGCCGCTATCCTGGATCATGTAGGCAAGCCGATCAGTTGGGTAAGCCGGGTCAAGAGGTACATAGGCACCGCCTGCCTTGAGAATTGCCAGCAAACCTACGACCATCTCAAGGCTGCGCTCGCTAGCAAGCCCTACCATGACATCGGGACCTACGCCCTGCTCGATCAGTTGATGGGCCAACTGATTCGCGCGGGTGTTGAGTTGTTCGTAGCTTAACTGGTGCGTGCCCAACGTCAGCGCTATGGCGTGCGGGGCATGCGCGGCATGAGCTTCGATGAGCTGATGCAGGCAGCCAGTCGCCGGATATTGCGTGACGCCAGGGTTCCATTCTTCAAGCGTCAGTTGCAGGTCGCTGGCAGTGTGTAGCATCAGCTCGCCGATACGCTTTTGGGGCGATTTGACAATAGCGTGTAACAATGTTTGCCAATGGTTGACCATACGCTCGATGGTTGCCGGCTCAAACAGGTCGGTGGCGTAAGTTAGGGCAGCGGAAAAGCCATCAACCGACTCGAAGGTATTGAGGGTCAGATCAAACTGCGCGGTCTGGGTCTCCCATGGGAGGCTTTCAACGGAGAGTTTCGTCAGGTGTTCCTTGGATAATTGTCCGCTGTTTTGATGATTGAACAGAACCTGGAACAACGGGCTGTGACTCAGGGCCCGTTCCGGGCGCAATGCCTCGACCAAGTGCTCGAAAGGCAGATCTTGATGTGCTTGTGCCTGCAACGCCGTGCGCTTGACCTGTTGCACGAACTCGCTAAACGGCAACTGGCCATCAATAATGGCTTTAAGCACCTGGGTATTAACGAAGAAGCCGATGAGTCCTTCTGTTTCCAGGCGATTGCGATTGGCGATAGGCACCCCAACGCAAATTTCGGATTGTCGACTATAGCGATGCAATAGCGTCTGGAACGACGCGAGCAATAGCATGAACGGCGTCACGTTCAGTTGTTTGGCGAGCTGTTTGAGTGACAAACTCAGGGTGTCGGATAAGGCAAACTCCACCTTCGCGCCACGAAAGCTCTGCTCCATCGGGCGAGGATGGTCTAGTGGTAGTTCCAGCAGTGTTTGTTCACCTCCCAGTTGCTGTGACCAATACGCGAGTTGACGTTCGCGCTCACCGGCGTTCATCCATTGGCGCTGCCAGATCGCGTAGTCGGCATACTGCACCGGCAATGCTGGCAGCGTTACATTCAGCCCCAGGCTCTGTCCGGCATACAGCTCAATCAACTCACGCACCATGACTTGCATCGACCAGGCGTCGGAGACGATATGATGCTGAACGATAATCAGCACATGGTCGTCCGTAGCCAATTGCAGCAGTTTCACCCGCAGTAGTGGTCCTGACTGCAGGTCGAAGAGTTCTTGAATCTGCGTTTCAACGTACTTCCTGATAGCTTGTTCTGGCTCGTTGATGGATACCAACGTATCCAGCTTGATGCTCAGTGGTGTGGCCTGGGCGATGACTTGGACGGCGTGTTCGCCCTCAAGTATAAATGTGGTGCGCAAGGACTCATGGCGCTCGATCAGCGAGCTGAAACTGCGCTCCAGAGCCGGGATGTCGAGCTCACCCTTCAGACGCAACGCTGCGGGAATATGATAGGCCGCACTGTCAGGGTCCAACTGCCAGAGGAACCATTGACGTTCTTGGGCGTATGACAATGGCAGAGAACTGCCGCGCTCTTGTGGTATCAGTTGGGAGTGATCAGAGGATGAAGCCTCAAGCGCTGTCACGAAGGCCTGTAGCTCACTGTGTTCGAACAGGCTTTTCAGGGATACATCGCACTTGAGCGCCCGACGGACACGGGAAACTACCCGGGTCGCTAATAATGAGTGGCCGCCCAGTTCGAAGAAGTCATCCGTCATACCGACTTGGTCGAGCTTCAACACTTCTGCCCAGATATTGGCCACCGTTCGTTCTACTTCGTTTTGCGGTGCTATATAGTTTTTTCGCAGTTGATCTGCATCAGGGCTAGGCAGAGCCTTGCGATCAAGCTTGCCGTTGGGGGTGAGTGGCAGGGTTGGTAAAAATACCCAATGAGGCGGGACCATGTAATCCGCCAGGCCATGCTTGAGATGCAACTTGAGGGTTTGACGCAGCTCGCTTTCAACCGACAGCGAATTGGGGACGAGGTAAGCCACCAGTTGAGTCCCGCCCGGCCCCTCCTGTGCCAGAACAGCGGCTTCGCGAACGTCATGGTGCTCGAGTAATCTCGCTTCGATCTCGCCCAGTTCGATACGAAAGCCCCGGATTTTCACTTGGTGATCGAGGCGGCTTATGTATTCGATAATGCCGTCGTCACGGTAACGTGTCAGGTCTCCGGTGCGGTACAGGCGTTCTCCTGGAGCCCCGAATGGATTGGGCACGAAGCGCTCTGCGGTCAGTGCCGGCCGCTGGAAGTAACCGCGAGCCAAACCTTCACCACCGATCAACAGTTCGGCCCCTACGCCTATGGGCACTGTACCCAGATCATCGTCCAGCAGAAACAGTACGGTGTTGGCAATTGGACGGCCCAGGTAAGGCTGGGCATGCGCTTGATCGAGAGCGTGGAGGGCGGACCAGATGGTCGTTTCTGTGGGACCATAGAGATTCCACACCTTATCTGACAAGGCGAGCATGCGTTGCGCCAGCTCCTCAGGCAGCGCTTCGCCTCCGCAGAGCAGCTTGCACCCGCGCAGCGCCTGACTATCTGGGCTGTCAAGCAGCATTCGCCAGGTCGAAGGGGTGGCTTGCAGAACCGTTACCTCCTCGTTATGTACCAGTTTGAGTAGCGCGTCTGGGTCTTGATTGATCGCCTGGCCGGTCAACACCACACGGGCGCCAATGGAAAGCGGTACATAGATCTCCAGGCCGAAAATATCAAACGAGAAGGTTGTCAGTGAAAGAACTCGGTCTTGGCTGCTGACTCCGGGCGCTTGGGTCATGCTGGCGACAAAATTGCTCAAGGCACCGTGGGGCACCATCACGCCTTTTGGCTTGCCTGTTGAGCCGGAGGTGTAGATCGCATAAGCCAAATGCTCCGGAAAAAGCGGTTGTCGTGGGTTGACGTCGGCGTAATCTTCCAGCCAGTTTTTCGTTTGATCCAGAATCAAGGTCTGAACACCATGGGGAACCGGCATGCGGGGCAGGACGAAGCTCTGGGTCAGCAACAAGGCGACCCCACTGTCCTGCATCATGTAGGCTAGGCGGTCTTCGGGATAGCTGGGATCAAGCGGCACATACGCACCGCCGGCCTTAAGCACAGCCAGCAACCCGACAATCATTTCTACGCTGCGCTCGACGGCGATGCCTACCAGTACGTCTGGGCCAACACCCAGCTCAATCAATTTGCCTGCGAGGCGGTTGGCATGGCTGTTGAGTTGCTGGTAGGTCAGTCGTTGCTCTGCAAACACTATTGCAATGGCGTTGGGTAAGCGTTCGGCTTGGTTCTCGATTAGCTGGTGAATCCGCAGCTCGCGGGGGTAGTCGACGGTACTGCAATTCCATTCTTCAAGTATTAACTGCTGTTGCGCAGCATCGAGCATCGGTAGCTGAGCGACGGATTGCAGCGGGTTGGCCACGACCGCTGTCAGAAGGCATTGCCAGTGGCGGCTCATGCGTTCGATAGTGGCAGGGTCGAATAAGTCGGTGGCGTAAGTGAAGGAGCCGCAGAACCCTTGTGGGTTTTCCACCGTAGTCAGGGTCAGGTCAAATTGTGCCGTCGGGTTTTCCCAGCTCAGTCCTTCCATCGTCAAGCCGGACAGTTGACGGCTGCGCTCATCGTGATCAGCGACGTTGGCGTTCTGGTGGTTGAACATTACTTGAAACAGCGGGCTATGACTCAGGCTGCGCTCGGGGTGCAGCGCTTCGACGAGTTGTTCGAAGGGCAACTCCTGGTAGGTTTGGGCGTCAAGGGATGTTTGTTTGACCTGGGCCAGTAAATCGCTGAAGGGCGAAAGGGGCGAGATATCTGCCTTGAGCACCTGGGTATTGACGAAAAAGCCGATCAGCCCTTCGGTCTCCACTCGGTTTCGGTTGGCCGATGGTACGCCAACCCGGATGTCTGTTTGTCGGCTGTAACGGTGAAGCAAGGCTTGAAACGAGGCGAGTAACATCATGAACGGTGTGACGTTGTACTGTTGAGCCAGCTTTTTAAGAGCCGCTCCCAGTGCAGCGCTCAACTCAAATGAGTATTTTGCCCCCCGAAAACTCTGCACCGCCGGCCGCGGATAGTCCGTCGGCAATTCCAGTACCGGCTGCTCCCCGCCCAATTGCTTGTTCCAGTACGCCAGTTGCCGCTCACGCTCGCCCGCTTCCATCCAGTGCCGTTGCCAGATGGCGTAGTCGGCATACTGGATCTGCAGCGGTGCCAGGGTCGTGTCCTGGCCCTGGACGAAAGCGCCATAAACCTGCACCAGTTCGCTGACCATGATTTGCATGGAGGCGCCATCGGAGACGATGTGGTGTTGTGTCAGCACCAGTACGTGGTCGTCGTCGGCCAGGCGCAGCAGTTTGACCCGCAGCAGTGGGCCGTTGTGCAGGTCGAAGGGTTGCTGGGTTTCGTGTTCGACGAATTCTTTGATCTGCTGCTGTTGCTCGTTGTCGCTCAGGTGTGCGTCGAGGCTGAGCAGTTCCACCGCCAGGGTCAGGTGGGGGGCAATGACTTGCACCGCACGTTCGTCGACCTGCTGGAAGGTGGTGCGCAGGCTTTCATGGCGCGCCACTAGGGCGTTGAACGCGTGCTCCAGCGCTGGCACGTCCAGGGCGCCGCGCAGGCGCAGGGCGGTGGGGATGTGGTAGGCGGCGCTGGTAGGGTCCAGTTGCCAGAGGAACCATTGGCGCTCCTGGGCAAACGACAGCGGGATGAGCTCGAACTCACTGCGTACTTCGGGGATCGGCAGGTTGGCGGGCGAGACGCCTTCGGCCAGCATCTTTTCCAGATACAGCGTGCGCTTGTCCAGCGGCAGGGTGATGAAACGCTTGGCGATTCGGGTAGCGACGCTCTTGTCCATTACAGTTGCTCCATATCGTCAAGCAGCGCTTCGAGCTTGCTCAGTTTTTCGGTATCGAATTGCCCACCGCTGCTTTGCAGTTCATTGACGAATGCGCCCAGTGTGGGAAATTGAAAGAGTTGTTGTGGGGTCAGTTGCATGCCCAGCTCCAGTTGCGCGCGTGAGACCACGCGCACCACCAGCAAGGAATGGCCGCCCAGTTCAAAAAAGTTGTCGTCCAGGCCGACGCGCTCAAGCTCCAGGACCTGTTGCCAGATGTCCGCCATCTGTTGTTGCAAAGGCGTCTGGGGGGCGACAAAGGCACGTTGCGACTGGGCGGCCTCAGGCGTTGGCAACGCTTTTCGATCCAGTTTGCCGTTGGGCGTCAGCGGTAGTTGATCGAGGAACAGCAGGTGCGCCGGAACCATGTAGGCCGGAAGGTTTTCCTGGAGTCGAGCCTTGATCGCCGTGCGCAGTTGATCCTGGAATGCTGCGTCTGGGAACGACTGCCGGGCGACGACATATGCCACCAGTTGTTGGCCGTCGAGGTGTTCCTGGGCCAGTACCACGGCTTCGCGTACCTCTGGGTGTTGCAGCAGGCGGCTTTCGATTTCGCCCAACTCGATACGAAAGCCACGGATTTTCACCTGGTGGTCGATGCGACCGATGTATTCAATTACGCCATCCTGGCGATAGCGGGTCAGGTCACTGGTGCGATAGAGCCGCTGGCCATTGCCTGAAAACGGGTTGGGCACAAATTTTTCCGCAGTCAGCGCCGCACGGCCCAGGTAACCCCGGGTGATGCCGGCACCAGCCAGATACAACTCGGCTGCTACGCCCAGGGGAGCAGGTTGCAGATCCTGGGTGAGCAGGTAGCTGGCGGTGTTGCCGACCGGGCGGCCGATGTTTGCCGAGCCTGCGACTTCGCGACGGGTCCAGGTGGAGTAGGTGGTGTCCTCCGACGGGCCGTACAGGTCGTAGATATGGTTGACGTTGGTGTGTTCATAGAGCGTGTCTACCAGTGTCTGCTTCAGTGGTTCACCGGCAAGGTTGATGATGCGCACGCTGTCTGGGATCTGCCCGGCGCGCTGCAACGCGTTGATCGCCGAAGGCACGGTATTGATCAGGCGCACCTGCTCGCGTGCCGACAGGGTTGGCAGTTCCAGAGCGTTACGCGCCAGGACGATATGACCACCGCAAGCCAGGGTCACAAACAGCTCCCACACTGACAGGTCGAAACAGATCGAGGTCGAGGCCAGTACCCCTTGCAGGTCATCGCTTGAATAGACCTGCGCAGACCAGCGGACCAAGGCCGAAACGTTACGGTGGGCGATGGCCACGCCCTTGGGCAAGCCGGTGGAGCCGGAGGTGTAGATAACGTAGGCCAGGTTGTCAGGGCTTACCGTGGTCATGGGCGGGTGATCGCTGTAACCGCCCAGCCAGGCATCCCCGGGTTCGATGGCCAGCACTTGGGTGGTTGCGCTGGCGCGCAATTCGTCCGGCAGGTGCTGGCCGACCAGCAGCAGGTGCGCGCGGCTGTCTTCGAGCATGTAGGCCACGCGGTCAGCTGGGTAGTCGGGGTCCAGCGGCACATAAGCGCCACCGGCCTTGAGTACCGCCAGCAACGCTACCAGCAGGTCGCTGTTGCGCGGCATCGCCACGCCAACCCGCACTTCCGGGCCAACCCCAAGTTCAATGAGTTTGTGGGCCAGGCGGTTGGCGCGCTGGTCCAGTTGCTGATAACTCAGGCGTTGTTCACCGTCGATCAGAGCCAATTGGCCAGGCGCTGCCTGGGTATGACGGACGATCAGGTGGTGAATACACTGTTCATCGGCAACCGACAGAGGAGCGCTGTTCCACTTATTGAGGATCAGCGTTTTTTCGGCCTTGCCCAGCAGATGCAGCGAGCCCAGTGCGCGGTCGGCATTGTCGATCAAACCGTTCAACAGTTGATCCAGGTGCGCAGCAATTTGCTCGATCAGCGCATCGCTGAAATTTGCCCGCACATAACTGTATTGCAGGGTCAGGCTGCTACCCAGGCCAACACTCAGGGTCAATGGGTAGTTGGTTTGCTCCTGGCTGTGCACCGGGCCAAAACCCAGACCCTGTGGTGCGCCCTTTTCCAGGGCCTCGGAGATCGGGTAGTTCTCGAACACCAGGATATTGTCGAACAGACTTTCGCCGCCCACACCTGCCTGACGTTGTGTTTCGAACAGCGGCGTGTGTTCATGCTCACGCAATGACAGGTTTTGTGCCTGGACTTGCTGCAACCATTGCGCAACGCTTTGCTCGGGGCGGGGGCTGGCCGCGACAGGCAGCGTGTTGATGAACAGGCCGATCTGTTGTTCTACGCCGTTGAGCTGTGCCGGGCGCCCGGCTACGGTGGCGCCAAAGCACACCGTGGTTTGGCCGGTGTAACGCTGCAACAGGAGTAGCCACGCCGCTTGCACCAGGGTGTTAGCGGTGACTTTCTGCTGACGGGCAAAGGCGTTCAGGCGTGCGGTGGTGGCGGTGTCGATTACCTTGCGGTATTCACCATGGCCTTCTCCAGGTACGTGCACCACGCTTTGGCCCAGCAGGGTTGGCGACTCCAGGTCACGCAGCTGTTCTTGCCAGAAACGCTGGCTGGTGGTGCTGTCCTGCTGTTGCAGCCAGGCGATGTAGTCACGGTAGCGTCCGGGGTTGGCGGCCACGCTTTGCCCACTGTAGTGCTGCAACACCTGGCCCATGAGCTGGGAGTTGCTCCAGCCGTCCATGAGGATGTGATGGGCGGTGTAGATCAGGTGGTGACGTTCGGCAGCGGTTTGTACCAGGGTCAGGCGCAGCAACGGTACTTGATCCAGTGTGAATGGCTGCTGCAATTGGGCCAGGGCTAGTGCGTCCAGTTGCTGTGCATCGTGGCTGCCCAACGGGTGTACGGTGAACGGAATCTGCGCCTGTTTTAGTACCAGTTGCAGAGGTTGCTCCAGCCCTTGCCAGACAAACCCGGTGCGCAGGATGTCATGACTGTCCATAGCCGCCTGCCAGGCTTGCTGGAAGCGTTGCGGGTCGAGCCCGTCGATATCCACGCGCAGTTGATTGATGTAGTTGCCAGCACTTTGTTCGTACAGGGTGTGGAACAACATGCCCTGTTGCATCGGCGACAGCGGATAGAGGTCGGCGATCTGCGCGGCGGGCACTGGTAGGCGATCGAGCTGTGTTTGGCTGATCTTGGCCAGCGGCACATCGGTAGGGGTCAGGCCGCGGTGGGCCGGATCAATGCAATGGGCGACCAGGGCCTTGAGCTCACTGGCGTACTCATCGGCGAGGTGCTGGATAGTGGCATCGTCGAACATCTCGCGGCTGAACAACCAGTTCAGGCTCAGCTCACCGGCGTAGATCTGACCGTTGAGCGTCAACCAGTTACCCAGCGGCGCCTCAGGGTTTTGCTCTGCGCCGGTGCCCTCGTTGGCCGGGCTGAACAGGGCCTGTTCCTCGGCGTTGAAGCTGCCATCGAACTGGCCCAGATAGTTGAAGGTAATGCGCGGTTCAGGCAGGCCCGCCAGGGTCGCCCGGGCCTGAGCATCGCCCAGGTAGCGCAAGGCGCCATAACCGATCCCTTTGTTGGGTACGGCCCGCAATTGTTCCTTGATTTGCTTGATCGACGCACCCAGGTTATCGGCAACCGGCGTCAAGGCCACCGGGAACAGGCTGGTGAACCAGCCCACGGTGCGGGTCAGGTCCAATGGTTCGAACAACTCTTCGCGACCATGTCCTTCGAGCTGGATCAGACAGTGTTGGCCCTGGGTCCAGCGGCCGATCACCCGTGCCAGCGCAGTCAGCAGCAGATCATTGATCTGTGTGCGGTAAGCGGCGGGGGCCTCTTGCAGTAATTGCCGGGTGAGGGTTTTGTCCAGTCGCGTATTGACGCTATGGCCGTGGCGGTTTTCCAGGCTGGCGCCTGAGCGTGCGCCGGGCAGGTCGCACTTGGTCTCTTGCAACTGGGCTTGCCAGTAGGTGAGTTCCTCTGCCAGGGCCCCCTGGGTGGCGTGGCGTTGCAGGTGCTCGGCCCAGGATTTGCCAGAGTAGGTTTTCGCCGGGAGGCTGATGGTCTGCCTGGCTGATGCTTGTTGGTAGGCGTTCTGCAGGTCTTCAAACAGGATGCGCCACGACACACCATCGATCACAAGGTGATGGGCTGCCAACAGCAGGCGCTGGCTGTTATCGGCCAGTGTCACCAGGACTGCACGCAGCAGAGGGCCTTGGCTCAGGTCGAGACTGGCCTGGGCCTGATTGCACAGATCTTCCAGTTCTGTGGTAGATAAGGCGCTGGCTTGTTGCAAGGCAGGAGCCTGTTGCCAGTCCTGCTGCTGTTGCGCCACCGAACGATAGTGGGCCTGCCAGCCGGCGGTGTTTTCGCTGAAGCTCAGGCGCAAACCGTCGTGATGGATGATCAGGGCCCTTAGCGCCTGCTCAAGCGCATCGGCCTGCAAAGGTGCCTGGGCCGATAGCAGTACCGCCTGGTTCCAATGGTGACGCTCGGGGATCGCCCGCTGGAAAAACGCCTGGTGCACCGGTAGCAGCGGGGTCGGTCCCGTGAGCGGTTGTTGATCGATTTCCTGCGCCGGCGTGCCGGTGCGAGCCAGTAGCGCCAGTTGTTGCACGGTCTGGGCTTCGAACAGCTCCTTGGGGCTGAATTGAATCCCGGCCTGACGCGCGCGACTGACCACCAGGATGGAGATGATCGAGTCTCCGCCCAGTTCGAAGAAGTTATCGGTCAGGCCGACATTCTGCACCTTCAGTACGTCTTGCCAGATGCTGGCGATTTGCTGTTCCAGTGCGCTCTGTGGTGCGATGTACTGGATCTGCATCTGGCTGGTGTTTGGCGCTGGCAGGGCCTTGCGGTCAAGTTTGCCATTGGGGCTCAGGGGCAGGGCGTCGAGGAACACCCAGTGGACCGGGACCATATAATCCGGCAAGTGTGTCTTGAGGCCGGTCTTGAGGGTTTCGCGTAGGTCCCCGCCGGCATTGGCGCTTGGCACCACGTAACCGACCAGTTGCAAGCCGCGACCGCTGTCTACGGCCAGGACGGCAGCTTCGCGAACTTCATCCTGTTCCAGCAGGCGTGCTTCGATCTCTCCCAGTTCAATGCGCAGGCCACGAATCTTGACCTGATGGTCGACACGGCCAATGTACTCGATTACGCCGTCGGCCCGTTGCCGTGCCAGGTCGCCGGTACGGTACAGGCGCTGGCCGTTGGCAAAGGGGCTGGCGACAAAGCGCTCGGCGGTCATGCCTGAGCGGCGGTGGTAACCACGGGCCAGGCCTTCGCCGCCCAGGTACAACTCGCCCACCACACCGACCGGTAATGGCGCGAGATCGCTATTGAGGATGAAGGTGCTGAGGTTGGCGATAGGCTGGCCAATCGGTACGGTATGGGCCGGTTCTTCGCGGCAGGTCCAGTGGGTGACGTCAATGGCCGCTTCGGTTGGGCCATATAGGTTGTACAGGCCAGCACCAGGCAGGCGGGCGAACACCTGCTGTTGCGTATCGACCTGCAAGGCTTCACCGCTGCAGATGATCCGGGTCAGGCCGGTGCAACGCTCGCTGCTGTCGTCCAGCAGGAAGGCTTGCAGCATCGAGGGTACAAAATGCAGGGTGGTGACCCGGTGCTCGGTGATCAACTGCACCAACCTGGCCGGGTCGCGATGATCCCCAGGACCTGCCACGGCCAGGCGGGCACCCGTCATCAGCGGCCAGAAAAACTCCCACACCGACACATCAAAGCTGAACGGGGTTTTTTGCAGCACGGTGTCGTCGTTGTTCAGCCCGTAGGCTTGCTGCATCCAGCACAGGCGGTTGGTCAGGGCACTGTGGCGGTTGCCCGCGCCCTTGGGTTTGCCGGTAGAGCCCGAGGTGTAGATCACGTAGGCGAGGTTTTGCGCATCCACGCTGACGCCAGGGTTGGTGTCCGGCAAGGTATCCAATGCCAGAGTGTCCAGGCTCAAGGTGTTGAGCGTTGCTGGCAATGGCAGGGTGCTGATCAGCGATTGCTGGGTCAGTAGCAGGTCGATACCACTGTCGTCGATCATGTAGGCCAGGCGATCAGCCGGATATTCAGGGTCCAGCGGCACGTAGGCACCGCCGGCCTTGAGGATAGCGAGCAAGCCGACCACCATTTCCACGCTGCGTTCGACCGCAATCCCCACCAGCCGGTCCGGGCCTACACCCAGGGCGATCAGGTGATGGGCCAGTTGGTTGGCCCGGGCATTGAGTTGGGCGTAGCTCAGCCGAACATTGGCAAAGATCAGTGCCGGAGCATCAGGCGTCTGCTTGACCTGATGTTCAATCAGGGTCTGCACTGGGTAACCCAGCGGATAGTGCCTGGCGGTGTCATTCCAGCGGTGGATGACCTGTGTACGTTCACTGTCGCCGAGCAGGTTCAGTTCGCCAATGGCCCGGTCGGGCCGTTCGGTGAGGCGCAACAGCAGGTTATGCAGGTGCTGCGCCATGCGTTCGATCACGGTTTCGCTGAAGGCGTCGTGGGCAAAGCTGTAGTGCAGCGACAGGGTTTCTCCGGCATTCAGGGCCAGGGTCAGCGGGTAGTTGGTTTGTTCGAAGGTATCGACGCTGCCAAACTCCAGGCCTTTGGGGGCTTGTTGCTCTAAGGCATCGGCAATCGGGTAGTTTTCGAACACCAGCAGAGTGTCGAACAGCGCTTCACCGTTGTGCCCGGCCCAGCGTTGAATATCGGCCAGCGAGGTGTGCTCGTGTTCGCGTAACGACAGGTTTTGCGCTTGCACGCTCTGCAGCCATTGGTCGACCCGGGTCTGCGGATTCACCGTGGCAATCACGGGCAGGGTATTGATGAACAACCCGACCTGCTGCTCAATACCGGCGATTTCGGCCGGACGTCCGGCGACGGTGGCGCCGAAACACAGGCTGTCCTGGCCGGTATAGTGATGCAACAGCAGCAGCCAGGCGCCTTGCAGTAAAGTATTGAGGGTGACTTTCTGGTGGCGCGCGAACTCGTTGAAGTAGCGGGTCTCGACGATGCCAAAATGCTGATAGTGGTCGCCGTGGCCGCTGGCCGTGGTGGATACACTTGGCAGGCTACTGGCAAGCCGGGTCGGCTCTTGCAGTGTCGCCAATTGGTCTGCCCACCAGGTTTGGCTGGCGCTGTTGTCCTGGCGCTGCAGCCAGGCAATGTAGTCGCGGTAACGCCCCATTTTGGCCGGTAAGGCCTGGCCGGCGTAGCGCTGGAGAATCTCGCCCATGAGCTGGGAGTTACTCCAGCCATCCATCAGGATGTGGTGCACGGTGTAGATCAGGTGATGTTGAGCATCGCCGGTCTTGATCACCTGCACGTCCAGCAAGGGTGCGTGGGCCAGATCGAAGCGTTGTTGCAAACGCTCCAGGGCCAATTGGTCCAGGGCCGGCTGCAGGTCTGGGTACTGCTGCCAGTCGTGCAGGGTCATGGGCAGGGTCAACTGCTTGTGCACCACTTGTACCGGTTGTTGCAGATCACCTTGCCAGACGAACGAGGTGCGCAGGATATCGTGAGCGTCCATCGCCTGTTGCCACGCATCTCGCAAACCGTGTGGGTCGAGGCCGGTCACGTCCAGGCGCATCTGGTTGACATAGGCGCCGACGTTTTGCTCGTAAAGCGAGTGGAACAGCATGCCCTGTTGCATAGGCGCCAACGGATAGATGTCGTCGATCTGTGCGACGTCTACCGGCAATGCATCCAGTTGCCACTGGTCGAGGTGTGCGAGGGGGAAGTCCGATGGTGTCACGCCACGGTTGCGCGGGTCGCAGCAGTGCTCGATCAACTGCGCCAGTTCCTGGGCGTAATCATCGGCCAAGGCTTGCATGCGCGCCGGCTCGAACATTTGCGCACTAAAGGTCCAACCCAGGCTCAGTTCACCGTCGTACACCTGGCCATTGAGGGTCAGCCAGTTACTCAGCGGGGCCTCTGGGCTGTGTTCGGCACCGCTGCTTTCCGGGGCGAGGGCAAAGAGTGCGTTGTCGTTGGCGTTGAAGTCGGTGTCGAACTGGCCCAGATAGTTGAAGGTGATGCGTGGTACCGGCAATGCCTGCAACGCTTGCCGCGTCTGGGCATTGCCCAGGTAGCGCAGGACACCAAAGTCCAGGCCTTTGTTCGGTACGCTGCGCAATTGTTCCTTGATCTGTTTGACGTTGGCGTCGAGCTCGGCCTGCGGTGTGAGGCGCACCGGGTATACCGTGGTAAACCAACCCACGGTACGGGTCAGGTCGATTTCGTCGGACAACGCTTCTCGACCATGGCCCTCCAGTTGGATCAGTACCTGAGGCTGTGCGGTCCAGCGGCTGATGACCCGTGCCAGTGCGGCGAGCAGCAAATCGTTGATCTGTGTGCGGTAGGCGCTCGGGGCATCTTGCAGCAGGCGCCGGGTCAGGTCCTGGTTGAGATGAGTATGGACGGTCAGGCTGTCGGTTTTCTTCAGGCTGGCGCCCGCGTGCAACACAGGCAGGTCGGCGTAGTCGTCGGCCAGTTGCTGCCAGTAGGCGGTTTGCCCTTGCAGTCCGGCACTTTGACCGTATTCCTGCAAACGCTGGCCCCAGGCTTTATACGCACTGGTCTTCTCCGGCAATTCAATCGCCTGGCCCGCCTGCACTTGCCGGTACACGGTTTGCAAATCATCAAACAAAATCCGCCACGACACGCCATCCACCACCAAGTGATGAATCGCCAGCAGCAAGCGCTGGCTACCGTCACCCAGGCTGACCAGCACCGCGCGCAGCAGCGGCCCGTCTTGCAGGTTGAGGCTGCGTTGGGCTTCGTCGCCCAAAGATTGCAGTTGCGTTGCGTCGTCAATCCGGGTCTGCCACAACACCGACGCCGTGGCCGGGCGGTATTCGGCGTTCCAGCCAGAATCAGCCTGAGTGAAGCTCAGGCGCAGGGCGTCGTGGTGTTGGATGAGGGCGTTGAGGGCCTGTTCCAGCAGGTGCGGGTCCAGGGCCGTGGCGGGCTTGAGCAGTACCGACTGATTCCAGTGGTGGCGCTCGGGGATCTCGGTATCGAAGAACAGGTGTTGGATCGGCAGCAGTGGTGCGCTGCCGGTGACCGGACCTTGATCGATCGCGAGGCCCTGGCCGTGGGTTTTCGCCACGCTGGCCAGGCCCTGGATGGTCTGGTGCTGGAACAGGTCCTTGGGGGTGAAGTGGATGCCGGCCTGGCGGGCGCGGCTGACCACCTGAATGGAGATGATCGAGTCGCCGCCCAGTTCGAAGAAGTTGTCGTTCAGGCCGATTTTTGCAAGTTTGAGCACGTCTTGCCAAATGGCTGCGATGCGTTGTTGCAGATCGTTTTGCGGGGCCACGTAGGCGTGCAGGGCCTGGCTCGCGTCGGGGGCGGGCAGGGCCTTGCGGTCGAGTTTGCCGTTGGGGGTCAGGGGCAGTTGCGCCAGGATCAGCAAATGACCTGGGACCATATAGTCTGGCAGCTGTTCGCCGAGCCAGGCTTTTAAGACCTCGCGCAAGGCGTCCTGGCGGTTAATGTCCGTTGCCGGTTCCGTCGGCACCACATAACCCACTAACTGCGGGCCGCCCGGGGTTGGGTGGGCGATGACCACGGCTTCGCGCACCGCCTTGTGTTGCAGCAGTTGCGCTTCAATCTCTCCCAGTTCGATACGCAGGCCGCGGATTTTTACCTGATGGTCGATACGCCCGATGTAGTCGATGACCCCATCGGCACGGTAGCGCGTCAGGTCGCCGCTGCGATACAGGCGTGCGCCATTGCCTGCAAACGGATCGGGAATAAAGCGTTCGGCGGTCAGCCCCGGGCGCTGGTGGTAGCCCTGTGCCAGGGAGTCGCCGCCGATCAGCAGTTCGGCGCTGGTGCCCACCGGGCACAGCTGCAGGTCGTGGTCGAGCAGGTAGGTATGCACGTTGGCGAGGGGGCGGCCGATAGGGGCGATGGCGCCTTCGGGCAGGCTGGCGACATCAAAGAAGGTGGTGTCGATAGTGGCTTCGGTTGGGCCATAAAGGTTGCACAGGCGGCCGTTCCAGCGTTCGCGCAATTGTGCGACCAGCGGAGTACCCAAGGCTTCGCCGCCCAGCAGCAGCAAGCGCAGGGATTGCATCTGCGCGCCCTGTTCGTCGACGAGCAAGGCTTGCAGCAGGGAGGGGGCCATTTGCAGCACGCTGATGCGCTGGGCGGCTACTTCCGACCACAGCACTGACAAATCGTCGGACAACTCGCGGGAGGCGAGGACCAACTGCGCACCGTTGAGCAAGGGCAACCAGAACTCCCACACCGAGGCGTCGAAGCTGAAGGCGGTTTTTTGCAAGACCCGGTCCGCAGCGTTCAGGCCCAATTCGCCCTGCATCCACAGCATATGATTGGTCAGGGCGCCGTGGCGCACCTGCACGCCCTTGGGCTGCCCGGTGGAGCCGGAGGTGTAGATCATGTAGGCCAGATTATCGGCGCTGACTGTTAGCTGCGGGTTGGCGCTGTCATAGCCTTCCAGCCAGTCGCTGTCCTGATCCAGGCACAGGGACGGCAGGCTGTCCGGGGCGGGCAATGCCAGGCTGCTTTGGGTCAGCAGCAGGCCGATGCCGCTATCGTTGATCATGTAGGCCAGGCGGTCAGCGGGGTAGGCCGGGTCCAGCGGTACATAGGCGCCGCCTGCCTTGAGCACGGCCAGCAGGGCGATGACCATTTCCAGGCTGCGCTCAAGGCCCAGGCCCACGCAGACGTTGGGGCCAACGCCCAGCTCCAGCAGCTTGTGAGCCAGTTGGTTGGCGCGACGGTTGAGCTGATCCAGGGTCAACTGCTGCTCGCCGAGCACCACAGCGGCGGCATGTGGCAGGCGTTCGGCTTGCTCCGCGACCAACACATGCACAGGGGCTGCGTTGGGGTAGTGGACGGCCGTGGTATTCCACTGCCCCAACTGCCGCTCACGCTCCTCATCACTGAGCATCGCAAGCTCGCCGATCAGTGCCTGCGGTTGCTCAACCATGGCTTGCAACAGGTTCTGCCAGTGCCCGGCCAGAGTGGCGATGGTCGCCGGGGTGAAGCACCCGGCGTCATAGTCGAAATGCGCGGTGATCTGCTGCTGGCTGTACTCCACGTCCAGCGACAGGTCGAACTTGGCCTGCAACGGGTGGCTGTCCATAAACGTCAGTTGCAACGGGCCCAGGTGCAGGGGCGCGTCCTGCGCGGCGCCGGCGCGCCAGTTGAACAGGGTCTGGAACAGCGGGTTGGCCTGGGGGCTGCGTTGCAGGTGGAGGTCTTCGAGGATCAGCTCGATGGGGTAGTCGGCATGTTCCAGGGCGGCGAGGGATTGCTGGCGCAGGGCCTGGAGGAACGCGCTGCACGATTGCTCGGGTGCCAGTCGCGCGCGATACACCTGGCTGCTGACGAAAAAGCCCACCAGGTCCTGGATCTGTGCCTGGTTGCGTGTGGCGTTGGGCACGCCGACGGTGAAGTCGGTCTGGCCGCTGTAGCGTCCCAGCAGCAATTGCCAGGTGCCGAGCAGCACTACGAACGGGGTCAGGCCTTGTTGCTGGCAAAAGCTCTGGAGCTGCTCGTTCAAGTGTGCAGGCAGGGTGTGGGCATGATGGCCGGCACCTGCGTGGTTTTCCAGGCGCTCGCGAGGCAATGTCAGGGCCGGGATATCCTTGCCAAGGATGGCCTTCCAATACTGGGCGGCTGCGGCGTGTTGCGGTGTCAGCGGGTAGTCTTGGCGTTGCCACTGGGCGTAGTCGGCGTACTGGATGGACGGGCGCGGCAGGGCCCGGCCTGGTTGGCCAAGGGCGCTTGCCAGGTCGTGCATCAGGATCGGATTGGACCAGGCGTCCGAGACGATGTGATGCATATTGAGCAGCAGCACATAATCCTGCGTGGCGCGCTTGAGCAGGGTGCTACGAATCAGCGGCGCCTGGCTCAGGTCGAAGGGCTGGGTGGCATGCTGGCGGATGCGATCTTGCACTTGCTGTTCGCGCTGGACGCTGTCCAGGGCGCTCAGGTCCTCTTCGAGCAGGTTCAGCTGTGCGCCCTGGTCGATGACTTGTAGGGGCGTGCCTTCGGTGTTGCGAAAGGCGGTACGCAGGATATCGTGGCGATTGATCACCTGGTTAAGGGCCGCTTCCAGGGCGCACGCGTCCACCGGTCCCTTGATGGCAATCGCCCGTGGCAGGTTATAGGCATGGCTTTGCGGATCGAACTGTTGCAGGAACCACAGACGCTGCTGGGCGAACGACAGCGGCACCGGATCACGCCCGGCGAGGCTCTGGATGGACTGCCCGGCGCCGGCTTCATCGGCCAGCAACAAGGCCAGCAGGTCGTCATCGGGAAGTTGGTTCAATTGGTTCATGATCGATCTCGTCGCCGTCGGCAGAGGAAATAAGCTGTGTCAGGAAGACGAAGTTCGATCAATGAGATTTAGGTGCAATAGCAGGCGGGGAGCGTTGTAGTAGCCGGCAAGCCGGCTGCTACAGGGGAGGTCAGGCGCAGGCTTTTTCAGTGATGACTCGGCCGGCCTGCATGCGTACCAGTTGGTCGGCGACGTCGAAGTAACGGTCGTCGTGGGAGATGACGATGATGGTCTTGCCCAGGCGCTTGAGGTCCGGCAGCAGCTCGGTGTAGAAAATCCGCCGGAAGGTCGGGTCCTGGTCCGCCGCCCACTCGTCGAACACCAGCACCGGGCGCTCGTCGAGCCAGGCGTTGACCAGGGCCAGACGCTTGCGTTGCCCGGTGGACAGGTCGGTGGTGGTGAACGCGCCGTCGCGCACGCTGACCTTGTGGGCGATTTCCAGGCGCTCCAGGTATTGAGTGGCGTCGTCGGGCAAGGCCTTGTCGTTCTGCACCAGGTCGTCGAACAGGAAGTAGTCGGCAAAAATCGTGGTGAACATCTGCCGGTAGTCATCCAGCCCCAGGGCGTCCACGGGCAGGCCGTTGAGACGGATTTCACCTTGCTGCGGGGTGTACAGGCCCAGTAGCAGCTTGATCAGGGTGGTCTTGCCGCAACCGTTTTCACCGACGATAAACAGAATTTCCCCAGGCTCGATGCTCAGGTTGACCGGCCCGAGCTTGAACGGCTCGCTGCCTTCGACCGTTGGGAAGGCGTACTGCACGTTGCGCAGTTCCAAGTGCTTCATCACGGGCACGGTTTTGTCGGCGTCATCGAGCAGCAGGTGTGGTTCCGGCGAGGAGAAACGCTCCGACAGGTCGGCAATGCGGCGGAAGGCAATTTGCGCGCGGCTGATGATCGGCAGGTTGCCGATCAGGTTTTCCAGCGGACCTTTCATGTACAGCAGCACCAGGACAAAGCCGCTCATCACCGCTGGGTCCGAACTGGGCCAGAATTGTTGCAGGGTCAGGGCCAGACCGATAACCACGAAAAACAGCATCGAGCCCAGGCTCTTGGCAATTACGAAGATATTGATCGAGCGGATGTGGGTGTCGCAGATTTTGTCGGCGGTGCCCTGGATATTACGGGTGTGCATGGCATGCCGACGTGGGCGGTGGATGCGCAGTTCCTTGGCACCCTCGGCAATCGCCGAATAGTGTTTTTGCAGGTTGTCTTCGGCGTCGCGTGCCGCGTAGAACCCTTTGATGCCTTTGCTTTGAGCCACGTACTGCACCGCCGAACCAATGCCGATGGCCAGCAGGGTCATCAGGAAGATCGGCCAGGACAGCACCGCCAGGTAGCCCAGGCAGCCCAGGATCACCGTGGTAGAAATCGCCAGCGGGGCGAAGGCGAAGGCGAAGTCGCTGATGGTGTCCACGTCGTGGGTCAGAACCGGGATCAGGCGGTGAGTGCGGTAGCGCTCGATCTGCTCGATGGGGGCGGCGAGCACTTTGGCGCCGAGGTCCTTGCGCAGTTTGGCAATCACCTTCTGACCGACGAAATTGGTGCCGATGTCGGCGCCGATACTGCTGAGCAGGGCCAGTAGGCACAGCCCGGCGAAGGCCAGCACCACGCCGGTGCCCATGCCGTCGGCGCTGTGCAGGCCGCGGTTGACCGTGGCCAGCAGCGCCGTGACGCTAAGGCCGCCGATGATGCCCAGCGTGATGGAAGAAATAACAATCCGCCGATAGGGCTTGAGCAGGCTCAAGAGTTCTCGAATGGCGCTGCGCGGTGCTGCGGTCATGAAACTACCTCGATCGCGACGTGGCTACGTGCTGTGGGCAAGTGAAGGCCTGCGCGCGGAGGTTTACCGTTGGCAGGCCGATAGTAGGAGGACGAGTCGGGCGGGGCGCGATTTAGCCGCGTCCCGAGGTGCGTAGGCTCAGAGATCCCGTGCCACGCGAAAGCCCAGCCAGTCGCCGCGCACGTTGGAGTTGAGGCTGTTGCGGTTGCCGGAGCGGGAAAACACCGGCGCTTCGCCCCAGTCGTTGCCGCGAATCTGCCGCACTTCGCACTGCCCGGTCAGCCAGGCGCTGCCATCGCTGGGCGCACCGACATAGCTGTCGTTTTCACAGTCTTCGACCCATTCGTAGACGTTGCCATGCATGTCATACACGCCGAACGCATTGGGCGCATAGCTGCCGGCCGGTGCGGTATAGCTGTAACCATCCGCCGGCCCGTAGGTATTGGCGTGCTTGGCGATGCTGTACTCCTTGCCTTCATCGAATGGAAATGGGAACGGGCCGGAGGTGCCGCCACGGGCGGCGTATTCACGCAGGGACTCGCTGACCATGCGGTACTGCTTGCCGGTTTTCTTCGACAGCCAGGCGACATAGGCATTGGCTTCGGCAAAGTCCATGCACACTGCCGGATGTTTGGGGCTTGTCTTGTAGGTGGGTTTGCCGGCCGTGCATTTGCGCCCTGGACGGTCGTCGCCGTCGGGCATCTTGTAGCCGGTTTCTTGTACGTAACGGTCCCATTCGCCGGCCAGCACCTGGAAGCGGCTGATGGCCACGGGTTTGGCGAAGGTCACGTCATGCATCGGCCCTTCATCGGGCTGGCGACCGACTTCATCATCCGGGGTGCCCATTTTGAACGTGCCGGTAGGCAGCACCACCATTTCCGGGCAGTTTTTGCAGTCCTTGAACACGGTGCCGGGCTTGGGCGGCGTCGCGGCTTGGGCGGACGGCAACAGGCAGGCCATCAATGCCGTCAGGGCCAGGGATTTGAGGAGCGTCGGGGTGAGCGGTTCATCGTTCATGAGTCGTCTCGTGGGCAAGAAAAAAGGGTGTCAGAGGGCTTTGTCGAGCAGGACCAGGAAGCGGTCGACTTCATCTTCGGTATTGAGCAAGCCGGGTGCGGTGCGCACCACCGGGCCGACGTCGCGGTTCACTGCGTCGCTGACCACACGGTTGCGCATCAGGTAGGCGGCCACCTTGTCACTGTCCTGGCCCTTGACCCGAAAGAAGCTGAAGCCGGCTGAGAACTGCGGGTTGGACGGGGTGACCAGCTCGATGTTCGGTCGCGCTTGCAGGCGGTCCTTGAGGTAGGTGTTGAGGCTGTGGATACGCTGCTGAACCTGGGCCTTGCCCAGTTGCAGGTGCAGCTTGAAGGCCTCGTCCAGCGCCCAGCGGTGTTCATAGGCGTGATAGCCACCGGGGGAGAACGAGGTGGCGAAATCACTGTCTTCGGAGAAGGTCGGCACGCAGGGGGTGAGGGTGGTCACCTGCTCTGACGCGGCGCATACCAGGCCGGTGCCGCGTGGGCCGAACATCCATTTATGGGTGCCGGCGATAAAGAAATCGCAGTGCATGTCGGGGAAGGCCAGGTCTTCGACGCCAAAGCCATGCACGCCATCGACCACGTAGAGAATGCGGTCTTTTTCTTCGCGCCCCTGGTTATGGCGTTTGACCAGTTGGCCGATTTCGCCGATCGGCAGCTTCACGCCGCTGCCCGATTGCACCCAGGTCATACCCAGCACCCGAGTGTTGGGGCGGATATTGCGCTCGATGGCCGCCAGCACTTCATCGATCGACACTTGATTGGCGTTGGCGAACAGCTTGATCTTGCGCACCTGAGTACCGTCGCGCCGGGTGCGGAACCCCAGGATGCTGTCGGTGGAAAAATGCTCGTGCTCGGTGGTGAGGATCTCCTGGTCGGGCCGCACATGGATACCGCCGTAGATCATCGCCAAGCCCTCGGTGGTGCTGCCGGTGAGGGCGATCTGGCCGGGTTTGGCTTGCAGGTAACGACCTGCCCATTCGCGCACCTGGCGTTCGCGTTTCCAGGGTTCCTGCAGGTCCCAGTCCATGGTCAGGCCGGGGTTGCGGTCAATGGCGGCGCGGTGCCGTTCGATGGCCTCGCGCACGGGCCTTGGGTGTGAGGTGATCAGGAAGTTGGAGAAGTGGATGTAGCTTGGGTCCTGGTCGAACAGGTGGCGCAGGCCCGTCCATTTGTCTGCGGGTGCCGGGATGGGGGCTGCCTGGGCCTCAAGGCCGGCCCCCAACGGCAGGCTGGCGGCGAGGATGCCGGCCTGCTTGAGAAAGGTACGGCGGTCGGTCATGGCGTCGGCTCGCTTGGCAAGACGCCAGGTTTGGCGGATTTTTGCGTCTGCTCCCACACCCGCAGGAAATTGCCGCCCCACAGCTTGGCGATATCGGCTTCGGAGTAACCGCGGGTGATCAGTTCGGCGGTCACGTTGCGTACTTCGCTGACATCGTTCCAGCCTTTGACGCCGCCGCCTTCGTTGAAGTCCGAGGCAATGCCGACGTGGTCGATGCCGATTTTGCGCACGGTGTAGTCGATGGCATCCCCCAGGTCCTTGAGGCTGGCCTTGGGTTCCTCTTCGAGAATGGCGTAGAGCTCGCTGGCGTATTCACCGAACTTCTGTTCTGGCCAGGCGGCGATGATCGGATCCCCCGGCATCAATGCCATCGCCAGGTTGGGCAGTGGCGGTAGGTCGAAACGCGCGCGCAGTGCGTTGAGCTTGTCCTGGATCGGCTGGCTCAACGGTCGCAGGTAACCGCCGAAGGCCACCACTTGCACCACGCCGCCGCTGTTTTTGATCAGTTGCAGTTCTTTGTCGCTGAGGTTGCGTGGGATATCCACCGATGCGCGGGGCGCGGAGTGGGAAGCGACCATGGGGGTGCGGCTAAGCTGGGCGACTTGCTCGAGGGCGGTGGTCGACATTTGCGATACGTCGATAATCACGCCCAGGTCGTTCAGGCGCTGTACGGCTTGCTTGCCGATATCCGAAAGGCCGCCGAGGGCGTCCGGTGAATCGTTGAAAAACGGCAGTGGGCGCGAAGAGTCCGACCAGCTGTTGTTGCCGATGTAGCTGAAACCGAACATGCGCATGCCGCGTGCGGTCCACATGTCCAGCAGGTTCAGGTCATTGCCCAGCGGGTAGGCGTTGAGCATGCTGATAAAAATCGCAAACTTGCCTTCGCCATGCAGGCGGCGAAAATCGGCGGGGGTATAGGCAATGCCGACCTGGTTGGGAAAGTCGCGGACCATACCGGCGATGATCTTGTAGCGCACCTCTTGCTGATGCCGGGCCTCGTCGACAAAGCCTGCAGTCGGTTTGTGGGGCGCGTTGGCGCCGTTCCACAGTTCGGGCCAGCCGAAAATCGTCAGCGCCGCCCCCGACAGGCGTCCGCGGCTGGCCTTGGCCAGGTCGAACTGGCCGCTGCCGTCCTTGTCCGCTTCATGGCCTGCGGTGCCGAAGTCCAGGGGCACGGTGATATGGCTGTCGAACGAGATCAACCGATCTTGCAGTTCATTGGCTTGCTTGATCACTTCCAGCGGGTAGCCGGCATTGCCGCGAAACCAGTGATCCCAGGCAAAGCCTGCGCCGGCAGCAATGGCCAGGGCCAAGGGCAGGCCGATGTATAGAGCCTTTTTCGAACGTGGTTTTGTCATTGCCATCTCAGTCGGTTCGCCTTTGAGGTGCAGGCGCAAGGGGCCTTTGCTATCTGGGAAGAACGAGTGATGGGCAGGGAAATTTAAGCGCGCCAACGATCACCTGCAGGAGCCGGCTTGCCGGCGATAGCGGTGGGTCAGGCAGTGATGCATCGACAGGAAGACCGCCATCGCCGGGCAGCCGGCGCCTACAGTAAATTTGCCACCCGGCTAAACGTTCTAGCTTGGATAAAGCCTGCTCCAAGGCTGACACAGGTAGGAACATGACGATTTCTCGACGAGGGTTTATCGCAGGCCTGGCGCTGACCGGCGCCGCCGTACCTGCGGCCTTTTATGCCCATCGTGAGTTGACGCGTGAGGAATTCCCCATCACGCCCGAAGAGGCCACGGTGGACCTGGCGGACACCGCCGGCCAGCAATTGGCGGACAGCCTGCGGGGTGTCTGGAGCCTGCGCCTGGAAGGGGCTGATGCCGGGCTGCAAGGCTTGCCCCTCGACGGCCTGGAACTGTTTCTTGATATTGCGCCGCGTGGCCGAGGCCTGCGTGGCTACCTGGATACGGCCGGGCAACTGCGCGCAGAGGGTGAGCCGCGCTATCAGGTGCTCGGCGACCTGGCGCCAGGCAATGCGGCGCTGCTGTACTGGCGCCTGATTGACCGCGACTCGCCAGACGGCAGGCCGGCCTATGAATTCAAGATGCGCCTGGACGAAGTCTGGGGCAGCTTCGGCAATGCCGGTAGCGGCACCCTTAGCGGGCAGATCCTCAGTCTCGACCGCCCGCTGGCGCTGCTGGAGCGGGACAACCGTTTTGTCGCTACCAAGCAGCTTTTTCCCGAAGCCCGCGAGCGTATCGGCCTGAACCCGACGCTGCTGGCGTGGTTGGTTGCGCCCGAGCACCGCCTGTTTCATCAGCTCTGGCACGCCTCGCGGGACCAGTGGCACAAGCTCCCTGAAGACAAGCGTAATGCCCTGCGCGGTATCGGCTGGCAGCCCGGGCCACGAGATAAAGAGCGCGACGCCCGTGGCCCGCGCAAGGACCGCAACGGTTCGGGGATCGACTTTTTCTTTATGCATCGGCACATGCTCGGTACTGCGCGCTCCATGCAGGACTTGCCGTCATGGCCACGTTTCCCTGGGCCGCAGCCGGCACTTGAGGCTGATCGCCGGGGTTTTGCGCGCTACTTCGACAATCACGATGGCTTTGCGCTGCCACCCACTTGGATGGCCAGCGGTGACGAGCAGTACACCCAGTGGGTCAGTGAGATCAAGGCGGCCGAGACTTATCACAGCAACTTCCAGGTGTGGGAGTCGCAATACCGTGACCCGCGTTACCTGGCCAAGTTGACTCTGGGTCAGTTCGGCTCGGAGCTTGAGTTGGGGTTGCACGATTGGTTGCATATGCGCTGGGCTTCGGTGCCGCGCGATCCTTCCAATGGTGCGCCCGTGCCATTTGCGCGAGATCCGGCGGACTTCGCGGCGCGTTGGTATGAGCCTGAGAATGACTTTTTGGGCGATCCGTTTTCCTCCCATGTGAACCCGGTGTTCTGGCATTTTCATGGTTGGATCGATGATCGGCTCGAGGACTGGTTTCGCGCCCATGAGCGCTTTCACCCGGGTGAACTGAGCCGCCTGGAGGTCAACGGTGTGCCGTGGTTTGCGCCGGGGCGCTGGGTCGAGGTGGGTGATCCGTGGCTGGGGCCGGACACCCATGGTTGCAGTACCACCCCGGGATTGCAGATGGGGCGCACCGTGGAGATGGATCCGGAAACCATGAAGCTGGCCTTGCGCATCACCTTTGGCGCTGATGATGACAAGTTACAGGACTTGTTCCGCAAGGTGCCGAAACGGCCGTGGTATGCGCGGCATTTGAAGGTCAGGGAGCGGATCATTTGACCGACGCGCCATCAACCTGAATGCACACTAAACCATGTGGGAGCTGGCAAGCCAGTTCCCACATTAGATCTTCATCGTTGAAGGTCGGGTGCCTGCCAGCCTCCACCCAGCGCCTTGTACAGCGCCACACTGGCCTCCAGCCGCGCCTGGCGCAGTTGCACGTTCAGGTCCTGGGCGGCATACAGTGTGCGCTGGGTTTCCAGCACCGTCAGCAAGTCTTCCGCGCCGGCCTCATAACGGCTTTGGGCGATGCGGAAGGCGGTCTGTGCCTGGCTCAACTCCTCACGCTGCCACTGGCGTTGTTCGTCGAGCTGGCGAATGCTGCTCAGGGCCTTTTCCACATCGGCAAAGCCATTGATGATCGCCCCGCGATAGGTGTGCAGCAATTCATCCTGGCGTGCCGTCGCTCTGTCGCGTTCGGCGCCGAGGCGACCGTTGTTGAAGATTGGCGCGACCAGCCCGCCCGCAAGGTTGTAGAACGGGTTGCGCAGCATATCGGCAGTGCGATTGGCGCCGGAGCCGAGGTTGGCGGTCAGGGTGACTGTGGGCAGCATGGCGGCGCGGGCGACGATGATGTCGGCCTGGGCCGCCGCCAGTTGTGCTTCGGCGCTGGCGATGTCCGGGCGACGGCTGAGCAGGTCGCTGGGTACTCCGGCGGCAATGCTGGGCCAGCGCAGTTGGTCAAAGGATTGATCGGTAAATTGCAGGGTCTGTACCGGTTGGCCGAGCAGGGCGGCCAGGCTGATCCGGGCGGCTTCGGTGCGTTGACGGACTTCTGGCAGCTGCCGTTGTTGCGCGGCGACCAGGCTCTTTTGCTGCGCAAGTTCCAGCTGGGTGGCAGAGCCGGCGTCATGGCGGGTCTGCACCAGTTTCAGGACGCTTTGCGCATTGGCCAGGTTCAGTTCGGCGATACGCTGTTGTTCATGCAGTGCCAGCAGTTGGGTGTAGGTCGTGGCCACGCCGCTTAGCAGGGTCAACTCCACCGTGGCGCGCTCGAATTCGCTGGCGCGCACGGCCAGTTCCGCGCTGTCGCGTGCAGCACGCTTGCCGCCCCAGAAGTCGATTTCGTAGGTGGCGGTGAGGTTTGTACTGAAGTAGTCCCCCGCGTCTTTGTTACTGTTGCTCTGCGGTGGGTTGTTGCCCGTGCCACGCAGCTGTTTCTGCCGGCTGGCGTTGAGCCCGCCGGTGAGCGCGGGCAGCAAGGGCGCGCCGGCGACCACCGCGCTGGCCTGGGCCTGGCGTACCCGGGCCATGGCGCTGGCCAGGTCGTAACTGCCGGCGCGGGCCTGTTCGATCAATTGGTCGAGTTGCGGACTGGCAAATGCCGTCCACCATTGCTGGTTGACGTGCTGGGCCTGGGCCTTGCTCGCCGTGTCCCACGCGGGCGGTGGCTGCAAACCGCTCTCCGGGCGCTGCGCCGGGCTGCTGCACGCGGCCAGCAGCAGGCTGGCGGCAACGAGGGTCAAGTGCGCTTTCATAGGGCGATCATTCACTGGTAAGGGCCGTGACCGGGTCGAGCCGGGCTGCTTTGCGGGCTGGCATAAAGCCGAAGATGACGCCGGTGACCAGCGCGCAGACGAAGGCGCCAAGGGCGGCTGGCAGCGAAAAGGCGACGGCCACGCTGCTGAGGATCAGCGCGCCGCCGACCAGCAGGGCCAGGCCGATCCCCGCCACCCCGCCGACCACCGTGAGCATCACCGCTTCGGTGAGGAACTGGCGCAGGATGTCCCGCTGCCGGGCGCCGGTGGCCATGCGGATGCCGATTTCCCGGGTGCGTTCGCGCACGGTCATCAGCATGATATTCATCACGCCAATGCCGCCCACCAGCAGCGAGATGGCGGCAATCGAGCCGAGCATCAGCGACAGGGTGTTCTGGGTGCGGGCCTCGGCCTGGATCATCGCGGCGTTGTTGGTCAGTTCGAAATCCCGCTTGCCGTTGTGCAGGCGCAGCAGCAGTTGGTCGATGGCTTTTTCCGCTTCATGCACCTTGCGTGCGTCGGCGGCGGCAATCACTACATATTCGGGGTTGTAGGTGCCAAACAGGCGGATACTCGCGGCGGAGTAGGGGATGGCGATACGGTCGTCGCTGTCCTTGTCGCCGGAGCTGGCGCCTTTTTCGGCGAGGACGCCGATCACCTGGAACGGCACGTTTTCGATGAGGATGTATTGGCCGATGGGGCTCGGCAGGTCCTTGAACAGCTTGTCGCGCACCCGTTTGCCAATCACCGCGACGGTGGCGGCGCTGCGTTCGTCGGCTTCGGTGAAGTAGCTGCCCTCGACGACCGGCCAGTTGAAGATCGCCGGGAAGTTGGTGTCGTTGCCGCCGACATAGGCCATGTGGTCGACATTGCCGAAGCGCACCCCGGCTTCCGCGCCGTTGACCGGCATGATGCGCTTGACCTGGGGCAGGGCAGCCATGGCGCTGACGTCGTTCATGGTGATAATGCCGGGCGGCGTCCGCGGGTTGGGCGCCGAGCCACTGACATAGAGGATATTGGAGCCGAAGGCGCCCATCTGCGCCATGACCTGGCGCTTGCTGCCTTCGCCCACGGCCAGCATCACCACCACCGAGGCCACGCCAATAATGATCCCCAGCAGGGTCAGCGCGGTGCGGAAACGGTTGATCCACATGACCCGCCAGGCTGCTTGTACCGCGTCCAGCAGTTCGCCTTTCCACGCGCCATTGTGCTCGGCGCCATCGGCCAGGCGTTGGCGCAGGTCCACGGCCTGCAAGGCCTTGGGGTTGGCGTCGGTGTCTGCGTGGGAGTTGGGGGTGTCGCTGATGATCAGGCCGTCGCGGATCTCGATGATGCGCTTGGCCCTGGCCGCCACTTCGCGGTCGTGGGTGATCAGGATCACCACGTGCCCCTGGCTGGCCAGTTCGTCGAGCAGGGTCATGACCTCGGCGCCGCTATGGCTGTCGAGGGCGCCGGTGGGTTCGTCGGCGAGGATGATATGCCCGCCGTTCATCAAGGCTCGGGCAATCGACACCCGTTGTTGCTGGCCTCCGGACAACTGGTGCGGGCGGTTGCCGGTGCGCCCGGCCAGGCCCAGGCGGGTGAGCAGGGCGGCGGCGCGGGCATGGCGTTCGGCGGCCGGCGTGCCGGCATAGATCGCCGGCATCTCGACGTTTTCCTGGGCCGAGCCGGACGGGATCAGGTGGTAGCCCTGGAACACAAAACCAAAGGCTTCGCGGCGCAGCCAGGCCAGTTCGTCGGTGTCCAGTTGCGCGACGTTTTCCCCGGCGAACAGGTATTGGCCGACGGTGGGGCGGTCGAGGCAGCCGAGGATATTCATCAAGGTCGACTTGCCTGAGCCGGAGGCCCCGACAATCGCCACGAATTCCCCGGCATGGATCGACAGGTCGATCCCGCGCAATACGTCGACCTGGGGCGTATCACCGCCACCGTAGGATTTGCGGATATCCCGAAGTTCGATCAGCGGCGTCAACATTCAGCCTCCGCTGCTTTCGGCGGGGCCGATCAGCAGGTGATCGCCTTCGTTGAGGCCATCGAGGATCTGGATGCGCAGGCGGTCGCTGATCCCCACCCGTACTTCACGGTCTTCGATGCTGCCGTCCTTGGCCACCACTCGCGCCAGTTGCGTGTCGGGCCGGGTGCTGCCTTGCAGGGCCGCGACGGGCGCAGTCAGCGCATCGGTGACGCGGCTGGCGACGAAAAACACCTGGGCGGTCATTTCCGCCATCAGTGCGTTATCGGCGTTATCCACATCCAGCAGCACGGTGTACAGCACCACCCGGCCGCTGCCGCTTTTGCTCGAGCTGCTGGGGCTGCCGCCGCCCTGGCTGGTTTCGTTGAGGGGCTTGGGTGGCACCGGCAGGATCTGGCGCACAGTGCTGGTCCAGCGCCGGTTGCCACCGCTCAGGGTGGTGAAATACGCCTGCATGCCCGGTTTGACATGGCCGATATCGGCTTCCGAAACTTCCGCCCAGACGGTCATGGGTGACAGGTTGGCGATGCGCAAAATCAGCGGCGTCTGCTGCTGGCTGTTGAGGGTCTGGCCTTCGCGGGCATCCACGGCGACTACCGTGCCGGAAATCGGTGCATAGATGCGCGTGTAGCCCAGCTCGGCCTGATCAACCCGCAGCGTGGCCTGGGCCTGGCTGATCTGCGCCTTGAACATGTTGATGCGCGCCTGGGTGGCGTCCAGTTCGGCCTGGGCGGTCTGCACGTCTTCATCGCGGGTCGCGCCACCGGCGGCCAGGCGTTGCTGGCGCTGGTATTTCTGCTGTGCCAGGCGGTTTTGCGCGTGCTGCTCCTGCAGTTGCGCCTGCAGATTGGCGATGGAATAACGGGTGGCGTCGAGCTTGGCCTGTTGGGTGGCCGGATCGATCTCTACCAGCAGATCGCCTTGCTTGACCTGGGCGCCGGCTTCAACGTGAATCTTGCGGATCTGCCCGGACGCCTGCGCGCCGACATCCACGTAACGCCGTGGTTGCAGGGTGCCGAGGGCGGTCACGCTGCTTTCGATATCGCCCCGGCGCACTTCCAGGGTGGCGAACTGATCGCGGCCGGGCGGGATCAGTTGCCAGGCGGCGAAGGCGACCACGGGGATCAGGCAAAGTGCTGCCAGCAGCGCGCGCCGGGTGTGTCGAGGACGGTTCATGCACGGGTTCCAGCCAGGAAAGTTCGGACCGCTGCTCAAACGCCCTTGAGGGCAGAGACAGAAGCGGGAAGCTGTCAGGTAAACGAGGTATTTGCCCTGAAATTTAAGTGCTTACATACGGCGTTACAGCTGGGCGAAACGCCAGTATTCGAGCGCGTTTACCAGTCTGTTTAAAGCCACATGAGAATAATTCTAAGTTAGATGACTTCAAACTGCCATTACTGCATTGCCACAGCCGTCGCCGCCACGCCTGCCCGGACGAATCCTGCACCGGGCTTAAATTTTTTTTCATTGTCCTCGTTTCCTATCAACACATGGCCTGTTGTTCAGCAGGTCGCCCAGGCTTTCCGCCCCACTGCCACGGGGCTTATCCAGAGGACACTGGAATGACACAGGCAATTGCATCGCCCGCGGTTCACGACCTGATCGGTATTGGTTTCGGTCCTTCGAACCTGGCGCTGGCCATCGCCCTGCAAGAGCGCGAGAAAGCCCAGGGCAAGCTCGATGTGCTGTTTCTCGACAAGCAGGCCGACTACCGCTGGCACGGCAATACCCTGGTGAGCCAGAGCGAACTGCAGATTTCCTTCCTCAAGGACCTGGTGACCCTGCGCAACCCCACCAGCCCTTATTCCTTCGTCAACTACCTCAAGGTCCATGGGCGTCTGGTGGACTTCATCAACCTGGGCACGTTCTACCCGTGCCGCATGGAGTACAACGACTACCTGCGCTGGGTCGCCGGGCAATTTACCGCGCAGAGCCGCTATGGCGAGGAAGTGCTGGCCATCGAGCCGATCCTGCATCAGCAGCAGGTCGAGGCGCTGCGGGTGATCTCCCGTGATGCCCAGGGCGAGCAACTGGTACGCACCGCGCGCTCGGTGGTGGTCAGCGCCGGTGGTACGCCACGGATTCCCGAGGCGTTCAAGGCGCTCAAGGACGATGGACGGGTGTTCCACCATTCCCAGTACCTGGCGCGCATGGCCCAGCAGCCGTGTGTCGAGGGCAAGCCGATGCGCATTGCAATCATCGGTGGCGGGCAGAGCGCGGCCGAGGCGTTTATTGATCTGAATGACAGCTTCCCCTCGGTGCAGGTGGATATCATCCTGCGCGGTTCGGCCCTCAAGCCTGCCGACGACAGCCCGTTCGTCAATGAAGTGTTCTCCCCGGAGTTCACCGACCTGGTGTTCCAGCAGCCCAGCAGCGAGCGCGAGCGCCTGGTCAACGAGTACCACAACACCAACTATTCGGTGGTGGACCTGGACCTGATCGAGCGCATCTACGGGATTTTCTACCGCCAGAAAGTCTCCGGCATCGCCCGTCACGCCTTCCGCACCCTGACCACCGTGGAAAAAGCCAGCGCCGGGCCCCTGGGCATCGAGTTGCTGGTGCGCCATAACGCCACCGGTGAGACGGTGCTCAATCACTACGATGCGGTGGTCCTGGCCACCGGCTATGAGCGCCAGATGCATCGCCAGTTGCTGGCGCCGCTCGAGGCCTATATGGGTGACTTTGAAGTGAACCGCGACTACCGCGTGGTCACCGACGAGCGTTGCAAGGCGGGTATCTACATGCAGGGCTTCAGCCAGGCCAGCCATGGTTTGAGCGATACCTTGCTGTCGATCCTGCCGATTCGCGCCGACGAGATTGCCGCGTCGCTGCATGAACATGATCGCAGCCGCGGCCAGGACCGTTCGGTGCGTGACGTGCTGCTGGCCACCGCGAGCTGATACCGGCTGCCGGTCGCTCCCGCGCCTGCGGGGGCGACCCTGGCTGAACCCTTGCTGAAGAACCCGCCGATTCGCCGCGCTGTCACTTTCCTCCTGCAGACTGCAGGCGTAAGCTGCGCCGGTTTTCAACCATAGCGCAGACCTTCGTGAACAGACTTTCGAGTGACAGTTGTCGACCAGGCTTGGCCAGCTGACGCGCATCTCCATGCCGTTGCCTCGCCGATCAAGCGAGAAGCGGCCTTTCGGTAGCGAACCGTCCTGGTTCCTGCCTGATCCCCCTTTTTTCGACGCTGATTCTGCGGGCAATCAAAGGGAGATTTACCATGCAAGCCCTCAACAATATCAATCTGGATTCCTTGATCGACACCGTGGTCAGCCTCAGTGCGGCCTTTATCCTGGGTGGGCTGATCGGCTTTGAGCGCCAGTTCCGCCAGCGCACGGCGGGGCTGCGCACCAATGTACTGGTGGCGGTGGGGGCGGCGATCTTTGTCGACATGGCCAACCGCCTGGCCGGGGCCGAAGGGGCCGTGCGGGTAGTGGCGTATGTGGTGTCCGGGATTGGCTTTCTCGGCGCCGGGGTGATCATGCGCGAGGAGGGCAACGTACGCGGGCTCAATACCGCCGCGACGCTGTGGACTTCTGCCGCCGTGGGCGCCTGCGCCGGTGCCGACCTGATCCTCGAGGCGTTCCTGGGCACCTGTTTTGTGCTGGCGGCCAACACCTTGCTGCGGCCGATCGTCAACAACATCAACCGCCAGCCCCTGGACGTGGTGTCGGCGGAGGTCACCAATATCCTCTACGTGATTGCGCGGCGTGCCCAGCAGCAGGCGGTAATGGCTTTGCTGGAGTCGGAACTGGCGCGCTGTAACTACCCGGCCAGCGATGTCGATGTGCGGCCCTTTGGCAGTGAGGAAGTGGAGATCGAGGCCACCCTGGCGGCCAACTCCGTCGATGGTGACGAACTGGATGCCCTGGTGGCGCGGATCTCCCAGTCGACCCTGGTGGTGCAAGCCTTCTGGAGTCCCAGCACCACTGATTGACAATCCCTCTCTGTTCGGCTGGAAAAGCTGCCCCCGTCATGGGGGGCGGTTTTTTTCGGTGATTTTGACTACGCTTTAGTGAGGATTAATCCTACATATGCGCCGGATTTTCCCTTCGGGCGAAACATCATTCCGTTGTTAATGTTGAGCCGTTGCACCTAACCAAATTCCGTTGAAACGTTCTGTGTAGACAGTACCGCTGGTCGGAACTGGTACTTCTCACAGGTACAGGGGTTTCGTGTGATGTGTAAGGGTATTGGCGCCCTGAAATGAGTGGTCGCCAATGAAGCAACTAAACAGTCGTGGTGTTCTGCCAGGGAGTCGCATGAGCAAAGCGCTAATTGTGGATGATCATCCGTTCATTCGTGCAACCGTCAAGTACCTGTTGCGCCAGGAGGGCTTCGAGAAGATTTTCGAGGCTGCCAATGGTGCCGATGCATTACAGATTGCCAGGGAGGAACGGCCAGACCTGGTCATTCTCGACCTGGCCATGCCCAAGCTGGGCGGGCTGGAAGTGATCAGCCGGATCAAGGCCTTGGGCCTGCCCTGCAAAATACTGGTCCTGACCTCCTATCTGGCGGTGTTTTTTTCGACGCGTTGCATGCGGGCCGGGGCGATGGGGTTTGTCGCGAAAACCGGCGAGCTGGATGAGCTACAAAAAGCCATCAAGGCCGTCATGTCCAACTACAGCTGCTTCCCCAGCCTGCCCACCAGTTCCGTACGCAAGGACGACTTGCAAACCACGGAACAGCAACTGGTAGAAGCACTCTCTGACCGGGAGTTGATGGTGCTACAGAAGTTGGCCCTGGGTTTGGGCAACAATGAAATCGCCAAGGACATGCTGTTGAGTCACAAGACCATCAGTACTTATAAAACCCGGTTGAAGGAGAAACTGCGTATGTCGTCGGTGGTGCACTTATCCAAGTTCGCCCAGCGTAATCATCTGATCTGACATGTCGAGATCTCTGGGGAAATGGCTCACCGCACTCTGGCTGGTGGGTCTGGCGCTCACCGTCAGTGTGGCTCAGGGTGAGCCACACCCACTGCGTTTGCTGGGGCACTCCACCCTTGACACGCTGCAAGTGAACCTGGATGAGGCGGACTGGCGCTGGCTGCGCGAGCGCCGCACATTGGTGATGGGGGTTTCCGCCCCCGACTATGTCCCCTTCGATGTGACGGGCAGCAACGGCGAACTGGAGGGGATCACCGCTGATTATGCGGCGCTGCTCGCTGAGCTACTCGGCATCCCGATCCAGGTGCAGTGTTACGAGCACCGGGATCGACTCATTGCAGCCCTTAAACGCGGCGAGGTGGACTTTGTAGGCACGGCCAATGGCTATGAGGCGGCGGACCCTCAGTTGGCGCTTTCGCGCTCGTACGCCAACGACCAGCCAACCCTGGTGACGCGTATTGATGACAGTCAGGCGCTGAGTGCCGATCTCGACGGTAAACGCCTGGCCATGCTCTCCCACTACATGCAGCCCGAGGTGGTAGCGGCCTTTTATCCCAATGCCTCCTTGCAGACCTACCCGTCGACTTTCGAGGCGATTGGGGCCGTGGCCTTTAGCCAGGCGGATGTCTATCTGGGCGATGCAATCAGCACCAACTATCTGATTAACAAGAACAACCTCAACAACGTGCGGATGGCGGACTTTTCCAGCTTGGAGGTCAACCCTTTCGCGTTCGCGCTTGCCCGGGACAATATCCGGCTGCTGCATATCATCAATGCGGCACTGGCGGTGATTCCGGCCGATGAACAGATGGAGATCCTGCGCCGCTGGAGTGCCGGTAATCTGGGGATCGTTGGCCGTGAACGCCTGCGTCTGAGCGACAGTGAACAGCGCTGGCTGGACAAGCATCCAAGGGTCAGGGTGACGGCACTGGACAAGTTCCTGCCGTTGTCGTTTTTCAATGATCGAGGGCAATTCCGGGGCTTGAGTGCCGATGTCCTGGCCCAGATCAGCCTGCGTACGGGCTTGAAGTTCGATGTGGTGCGCGCAGGTTCGTTGCCCCGTCAAATCCAGCAGGTCAGCGATGGCGAGGCAGAGATGATCGCGTTCATCACACCGAGTGTGGCTCGCGAGGAAAAGGTTCGTTTTTCCCGGCCCTATTTGAGCAACCCATTCGTGCTGATCACGCGTGACGATGGCAGCACACCGGTCACACTCGACGATATGGCGGGCAAGCGCCTGGCGGTCATTGGCAGTAGCGTGCAGCGGGAAATCATCAGCCGCGACTACCCCAACGTTCTGTTGGTGAACGTGGAGAATTCCGCGCAGGGCATGGCTTTGGTCGCCAGCGGGGGTGTCGATGCCACGGTCAACGCACTGATCATTGCGCGCTACATGATTGCCCATCAATACCGTGACCGCCTGCGCATCACCAGTACGGTGGGCTCGCAGCCGGCGCGAATCGCCTTTGGCGTGGGGCGCGGCCAATTGGAGTTGTATTCGATCCTGGACAAGGCGCTATTGAGCATCACCCCCCAGGAGATGGATGAGTTGACCAACCGCTGGCGCAGCGAGTTGTTGATCGATGACAGCTATTGGCTACGCCACCGCAACACGATTATCCAGGGCTTCTCCCTGGCCGCCGTGTTGTTGCTGATCACCCTGGGCTGGGCCATTTACCTGCGCAGCCTGATCCGCAAACGTGCCCAGGCCGAGCGCGCCCTGAGCGACCAGATGCGCTTTATGAGCGTGCTGATCGACGGTACGCCGCACCCGATCTACGTGCGTGATCGCCTGGGGCGGTTGATGGCCTGTAACAGCGCCTATCTCAATGTTTTCGGCTTCCGCCTTGAAGACGTGATCGGTAAGACCGTGATGGAGACCGACACGGGGAACCAGCCCCAGGCCCAGTCCTACCATGAAGACTACTTGCGCTTGATGGAGCGCGGCGAACCGCAGATTCACGACCGGGTACTCAAGGTGCCCGGCGGCGCGACCCTGACCATTTATCACTGGATGCTGCCGTACCGTGACGGGGACGAAAGGGTCGTGGGCATGATTGCCGGCTGGGTCGATGTCAGCGAGCGCCAGCGTTTGCTGGGGCAGTTGCAGGAGGCCAAGGAAGGGGCCGACGCCGCCAACCGCGCCAAGACCACCTTCCTGGCGACCATGAGCCATGAGATCCGCACGCCGATGAATGCGGTGATCGGCATGATCGAACTGGCCTTGAAAAATGCCGAGCAAGGGCGTATCGACCATGACGCCCTGGCAGTGGCTTCCGACGCTTCGCGCGGCATGCTGGAATTGATCGGCGATATTCTCGATATCGCGCGGATTGAATCCGGCCACTTGTCCCTGACCCTGGAGCCGTCGAACCTGCGCGAGCTGCTGGTTTCGGTGGGGCGAATCTTCGAAGGGCTGGCGCGCACCAAGGGCCTGGTGTTGCAGGTGGAGCTGGACCCGCTGGTCGATCGCTACGTGTTGATTGATCCGCTGCGCTTCAAGCAAGTGGTCTCTAACCTGTTGAGCAATGCCATCAAGTTCACCGCCCAGGGCCATGTGCGCTTGAGTGCCAGTGGCTCGCCGGCAGTTGCCAATGGTTACCTGAGCCTGCGGCTGGTGATAGAGGACAGCGGCATCGGGATCAGCGTCGAGGACCAGATGCGCCTGTTCAACCCGTTTATTCAAGGGCGTAACACTGACCAGTCGGCGCGTAGTGGCTCAGGGCTTGGGTTGGTGATCAGCCGCAGCCTGTGTGAAATGATGGGGGGCCAGCTGAAATTGAGCAGCGTGCTGGGGCAGGGCACACGGGTCGAGGTCACACTGCCATTGGCGGTGGCCACCTCGGCCAGCGCACCGTCCGAACCGGTTGCCCTGGAGGCGCCGCCAGCCCATGCGTTGAATATCCTGGTGGTGGACGACTACCCCGCCAATCGTCAATTGCTGACCCGCCAACTGAGTTTCCTGGGGCACCGGATCACTACCGCCAACGATGGTGTGCAGGGCCTGGAGCGTTGGCAGACCGAGCGTTTTGACGGGGTGATCACCGACTGCAACATGCCGCTGAAAAATGGCTATGAGCTGGCCCGAGACATCCGTGCCGATGAGCGGGCCCGCGGCTTGGCCCCTTGCCTGTTGCTGGGGTTTACCGCCAATGCGCAGCCGGAGGAAACCGAGCGTTGCCTGGCGGCGGGGATGGACGGCTGCCTGTTCAAACCCACCGGGCTTGAGGACCTGCATGCCGCACTGGCTTCTCGCACGGCCATGCCTTCGGTCAATGAGCCGGTGCAGGCGGACCCGGTCAAGGCCCTCGACTTGAGCCGCTTGTTGAAGCTGACCGGCTCCGACACGGGGGCCGTCAAGGAACTGCTGGCACAACTGCTCGACAGCCTTGCTGCAGACCGTACGCAACTTCAGGCATTGCTTGAAAAGCACGACTACGCCCAGCTACACGACCTGGCCCACAGGACCAAGGGCGGGGCGCGTCTGGTCGAGGCGCAGACCTTGGTGAACCACTGCGAAGCGCTGGAAGCGGCTTGTGAACAGCGCGATCCCGAGGCACTGGTTTGTGCAGTGGCGGCTGTGCAAGAGGCCATTGATCAATTGCATCAAGCCCTGACGGATTACTGCAACCAGGCATAGAGGCAGGTCCGGCGCAGGGAATTTGGGAGAACTCCTACATGTAGAGGGAACTACGCTGATTTTTTCGTCGAAATATGTCTGGAAAAGTAGGCCGCTCCTTCCTTCCGCGAGCGATGCCTGCTCAGGGACTTGCGATGCCAACCAAAGCACTGACCATCCTGATTGCCGATGAACGGCACCTGCAACGGTTGCACATCGAAAAAATGCTCAACCAACTGGGCTATTACCGGATCGTCCCGGTGCAGACCTTCGATGAAGTGCTGATCCTGACGGATATCCCGGCTGAGCCATTTGACGTGTTGATTATCCATGCCGGCCTGGCCGCCGCCGCGGGCGGCGCATTGGCGTTCCAGCAGCAACATCCGCAGGTGCGCCATGTGCTGGTGTATGACGACCAGGACCTGGGGCCGCCTGCTTGCGTGGTGCCCCTGGCCCTGGTGCGTTTGCCGGGAGCGCCCGACAGCATCACCCTGGAACACTTTATGGACATCGTCGACCCGCCGTCACCGGCCAGTGGCTTGCGGGTCTTGCCCTGGCTGCGGGAGTTGGCGCGCAACCCGGCGGTTTAGCTCAGTCCCACTGCGGCGCAATACCCTTGGGGCTGGTCAGGCGATGGCCGCGCTCAAGGCCTTCGATTTGCGCCATATCGGCTTGGCTCAACGTCAGTTGCACAGCCTTGAGGTTGCTCTGCAGGTTGGCGCGCTGGGTCGAGGACGGAATCACCGCATACCCCAGCTGCATGGCCCAGGCCAGGGCGACCTGTGCCGGTGTGGCCTGGTGGCGTGTGGCGATTGCCTGGATCACCGGGTCTTTCAGCACTTCGCCGTAGGCCAGGGTCATGTAGGACGTAATCTGGATACCGTGACGCGTGGCGAAATCCACCACCTTACGGTTTTGCAGGTAGGGGTGCAGCTCGATCTGGTGGGTGGCGATATTCTCGGCACCGACGGCGGCGATGGCTTCTTCCATCAGCGCTACGGTGAAGTTGGAGATGCCGATCTGCCGGGTCAGGCCCAGGCGCTTGGCTTCCAGCAACTGCCCCATGAACTCGGCGACGGGTACCTGGTTTTCTGGCGACGGCCAATGGATCAGGGTCAGGTCCAGGTAGTCGGTCTGGAGCTTGCGCAGGCTTTCATTGAGGCTGGGGATCAACTGGCCTTCGGCAAAATTGGCGATCCAGATCTTGCTGGTGATGAACAGTTCATCGCGTGGGATACCGCTGGCAGCGATGGCCTGGCCGACCTCGGCTTCATTGTCGTAGATCTGCGCGGTGTCGATGACCCGGTAGCCGAGATCGAGGCCGGTGCTGACGGAATCGATGACCACCTGGCCCTGCAGGCGGAAAGTGCCAAGGCCGAATGCGGGAATAGACATGTGTGACTCCTGTTGTGGCATGGACAATGGCGTTGAGTATCGGCTGCCGGCGCCAGGCGAAACACCCATGCTTGTTCAAATGACTCTTGACCAGAAGTCATGAGTGGCCCGCGCCTACAGGGTGTTGAGCTCGTGGGCCAACTCCAGCACCACTTTGCCGCTGCCGACAGTGGGCACCAGGTGCGTAAACGGGATATCGATCATGCGGTTTTCCCGCACCGCCCGCAGGCGCGACAGCACCGGGTCGCGGGTCAGCAACTGGCGTTTGCGGCTGGCAGGGGACCACACGGCGTCGGCCAGCAGGATCACATCCGGGTCGCTCATCAATAACGTCTCACTGCTGACCGTGACCCGGTACTGGTTGATCCCAGCCAATATATTGTGCGCTCCGGCAGCCGCCAGCAGGGTGGTGACGAAACCTTGCCGTCCTTCGCTGTCCAGGCCGTTGACTTCACTGTCGAGGTAAAACACCGACAGCGGCTTGGCGGGCTTGGCCAATGCCTGGGCGCTGGCCAGGTCGGCGTCCAGGGCGTCAATCAGCTCGCGGGCCCGCTGCGGTGTATGCAGCAGCTTGCCCAGGGTCAGCAGGTCATTGCGAATGTGCCCGAAGTAATCCAGGGAATGCCCGGCACACGCCGACTCCAGCAGATACGAAGCCACGCCATTACCCGCCAGCCCGGTGCGTGAAGTAATGCCGCTGCCAAAAGCCGTGGCAAAGCCGCCCACTACCAGGTCCGGCTGTTGCCCGTACAGCACCTCGCTGGCCGGGTAGCGCGGAGCAATCACCGGCACAGCGAAATATGTGCCCTGCTTATGCGCGGCGCCGTTGTCATCCAGGTACGCCACGCCCACCAGCGCCGGGCCGGCCTCCAGGGCCAGCAGCATATCGGCGGCGTGCTGGTTGAGGGCGACAATCCGCGCCGGCGGCGTATGGGGCAGGTGCCACTCCTGTTGGCAATTGCGATAACTGTCCGCCAGGGCCGAGGCGCTGCACACCAGGGCGATGGCAAATCCTCCCAAGCGTTTCATGGGCGCTCCCGGATCAATAACTCTTCGAGCACCTCGCCGCCCACCAGGTGCACATCCACCAGGCGTACGGCATCGGCCTTGCTGCGCACTCCGTACCAGCAGCGCTCCGGGTACACCGTGAGCACCGGCCCCAGGTTGCAGGGGAACTGGCAATGGGTGCGGGTCAGCAGCACGCCGCCGGGCACTTCGATGTGCTGGTGTTCCAGCAGCCGTCGGCGCAGGGTTTTCCAGAGCTGCAGGGCGCCGCGCTGGGTGCAGCGCGGGCCGGTGCACAGCAGCACATGGCGGGCATGCTCGGGGATATGGGACCAGTCGGGGTGGCTGTCCACCCCGTCGATTTGTGTGATTTCAGTCATCAGAAGCGATACGTGTAACGCACCTCCGTGGTGAACGGTCGGCCCAGGTTGTCGACATTGCTGGAGCGGCTGGTGACATAGTCGCGGTCGAACAGGTTCTCTACCAGCAGGCTCACGCGGTGTTGGTGGGCGTTGTCGAGGTAGCGGTAGGCGTCGGCGTCCACCACCGAATAGTGGCCGTATTCGACTCTTTTCGAGCTGATCACATCGTGGATATAGCGGATGGCCGCGCCGGCGCCCCACAGGCGATTCTGCGACTCGAAACCCACCCGTGAACGGGCGAAGAAGCTTGGCACATCATTGAGAGTGACGCCGGCGCGCGACTCGGTCAGGTTGCGGGTCATGTCCGCCTGCAGGCTCCACTGCTGGTTGAGCGCCAGCTTGGCGTCGGCCTCGAAGCCACGCACCTGGATCTGCCCCTGGCCGTTGACCCAGTGGCTATCGTCGAGGGTGATCAGGTCGGTGATCTTGCGCTTGAACAGGGTCACGCTGGCGCTGAACTCGCGGTCGGCCAGCAGGCCCTTGTAGTCCAGGCCCAGCTCGGCGTTGCGGCTTTTTTCCGGCTTGAGGTTACGGTTGCCGATCTCGTCGCCGGGTTCATTGACAAACAATTGCTCGGCATTCGGCAGCTTGTAGGCGCTGCCGTACTGGCCGCGCAGGGCCCAGTTGGCATTGAGGTCGTAGAGCGAGGTGAGCATGCCGACCGTGGCACTGTCGCCGCCGCTCATGGTTTCGTGGCGCAGGCCGATGCTCGGGTGCCAGTCGGGCAGGGCGTCGATCTGCGGGCGCAGTTGGCTGTACAGGGCGTGGGCTTCGGCCTTGTTGTTGTCGATGATCAGTACATCGTCCTGGCCCTTGAACCACTGGTTGTCGGAGCCGAACACCAGCACATGGCCGCCTTCAAGCTCAGCCTTGCCTTCGGCTTGCACGCCCCAGTCGGTGAACCCCCAGTAGTCATCGCGGTTACGCACCACGGTGCCACCGTCGGCGGTGTTGTTGACCCGCGAGTAACGCGTGTCCCAATCGTTGATATGGCCCTTGACGAAGTAACTCAGCCGTTCATTGAGGCGTTGCTCGAAGGTCGCCGTGGCGATCTGTTGCACGCGGTCGTTGGTGGTCTTGCGGTTGTTGGTGGCGCCGGCGAAGTCCAGGTTGGCGTCGGAGTACTGGTAGAACAGCTCCAGGCGCGAATCATCGCCCAGGGACTGGATGGCCTTGGCGCCGAAGGTGGTGACTTCGTAGGAGCGTTTCTTGTCGCTGACGTTGCTCATGTCACGGTTGCGAAACGGCTGGTAACCCTCGGACACGTTGTGGCTGACGTACGCCAGCAGGCCCAGGTCGCCCAGGCCGTTAGTGAAAATCCGCTCGGCCCGGGCATCGCCGGTGGTGCCGCCAAAGGTATCGACGCCCAGGTTGGTTTCGCCGGACACGTCACGGGTCTGCGGGCTGCGCGTGACGATATTGATCACACCCGCCACCGCCTGGGTACCGAACAACAGGCTCTGGCCGCCCTTGAGCACTTCGATGCGCTCCACGGCGTTGGCCGGCAGGGTGTCCAGGTACAGGCCGCCGTACAGGCGGTTGTTCAGGCGCACGCCATCGAGCAGGATCAGGGTGTCGTCATTGCGCCCGCCCAGCAGGGAATAGGTGCCGTAGTCGAAGGGGCCGTTTTTCGGCGCGACATAAAAGCCGGGAATAAACATCTGCATCGCCCGGGTGATATCGGCGCTGGGGCCGGCGCGTTCGATCTGTTCGCGGCTGACAATCTCGACTTTGCTGCCGTACTGGGCCATATCGGCCACGGTGGTGGATTCCACCGACGGCGCAGAGACGATCTGCTGGTTGAGCACCAGGGCTGTGTCATCGGCGAGCAGCAGCGGGCTGAACAGGCAACCCAGGAGCAGGGTCGGGCCAGAGGTAGAGGAACGTTGGAAAATCATAGTCTTCTCGAAAGTATCTTCGCAGAAGCACGCAGGAGAAGGCACCGGGCACACACCGATACCGGCCCATGCCCGCCCACCGCAGGATTATGCCAAACAGAAATTCCAGGCCGGTCTCCGGGCTCTCGCGTATCGAACCCTTCACCTTCCCATGGCGCTCTGGCCACAGTGGTGTGTCGAAGGGGCCACGCGAATACCGTTGCGGGGGCAGCACCGGACTTGCTCGAACGAGCGTACCGGTTTCCCGTTTCACCCTATGCACGGCGGCATAAGGCACCTGAAACAGGGCGGCATCTGAACATTCGCAGGCCCTTTCGTCAATCTGGCGCAGCGATTGTGCAGTGCCGCCAGTGTGCTGATGCTCAGCGGTTTGCCGCGGTGGCGCCGGTGCGGGGCGGGAAATACACGGGGTAGTAGGAGAAGAGCACATATTCGAGCGGGTTGCGGATCAGGGAAATACCCGTGCGGTCCTTGACCGTGTCCACGCTGTCGTATTGGGCGTAGGTGTCACTCACCAGTTTTGGGCCTTTCTGCGTCCCATGCATCTGGATGCCGGTCTTGAACTCGGCGGTGACCAGCTCGGGGCTTGGGGTCACGGTCACGGTGCCCACGAAGGCCTTTACCGGCTTGTTGATCAGCCGCTGGAACTCGGCGGCGAAGGAGTTCTCGGCGCCATTGCCGGAGTAGCAGACAAGCAAGCGAACGTTGTCGAACTGGCTGGGATCAATGCCTTTGGCGAGCAAGTGGGCATGCAGTTGCTCGGCGGTATGCTCAGCACCGTCATACAGGATGGTCGAGCTTTTACCGGACAGTTGTTCCCTGAAGCTGAGGTCGCGACCATGAGCGTTGATGTTGAGCCGAGGTTTGCCTTTGTATTCATCTTCAAAGCTGAACAGGTTGCCTTTGATCAGTTGCATCTTTTGCATGTTGCCCTTCATCACGATCAGGCGCCGGACCTTTTCGCCATTCGGCGCCTCGATGATGCTGTTGTGGCTGCCACTGCGCAGCGCTGCCTGGGTCACCTCCGGCGTCGGTGGGGGATCGACCGGCCTGCGTGAGGAGCGTGCTCGAGAGTGGGTCACCAGCATTGCAAAGTTGAGCAGCAAATCCGCCATGGCCGTTTCTTTGTCCGGCGTGGCGTTGTCCGCCAGCGTTTGCAGGTCGCTGAGAATGCCCTGGAACTGCAGCGCCGTGCCAATGGCAGCGCCGGGGCCGCGCAGGGCCGGCAGTACCGCGTTGAGCAACAGATAGCCGCCTTCCTTGAGCGTTGCCCAGCGGCTTTCGGCGTCGGAGACAGATTGTTGTTCGGCCATGCTGATCACGCCCTGGGCATTGGCGTCGTACAGGTGGTTCATCAATTGCCCGGTTTGCAGTTTGGCCTTCAGGGCATCGGCAGCGGCATAGCCGCCCACCGCCAGTGTGGGCGCAGCGGGAACGGTTTCTCCGTCGCCCACGCCAAACAGGCTGGTGGTCTGGGTGGAGGGCTCCTTGAAACTCCATGCCTTGTAGTAGTCGCGGGTCGCGTTGTCGGGAAACCAGGCCAGGATGTCGTTTTGCAGGCGCCCCGGTTGCTGGATGGCCTCCAGCAAGGCCTGGCGGGTGGGGAATTGCAGCAGCGGTGCGTCGGCGATCAATGGGCGGTAGAGAATATGCGGGCCGCCGCTGCTGTCCTCGGGTTCGATCAGGTACATGTTGTCGACCACCTCGGGTGTGGCGCCTGGCCCGGCAATGAACGCCAGCGGGCGGACGACGATCTCTTTGCCATCGACGGTCTGCGCACCGGGTTGCGGGTTGATGGCCGCCTGCACGTAGCGCAACCCTGTGGTATCGACCCCCGATTGTTTGTTAACCGCCAGCTCCAGGGCCTTGATCTGCAGTTCCACGGGGACTTGCTGGGCAAACAGGGACTGGCGTTGGGCTTTTTTGACGGGATCGTCCAGCAGTTCGCGTTTGAGCAGCTCGGGGTAGCTTTTACCCACGTCGACCTTCTCGATCAGTTTCTGCAGTTCGCCATCCTTTTCCAGCTCCGGAACCCGCGTGTTACCCGGTTTGAGATAAACCTCCACGTCGCGGCTGGGCAGCCCCGACAGGTTTTTCAGGAGCACATCGGTCATGCTCATGCGTTCGCGATGGAGACTGCCGCTGACCACCCCACCTGGCGAGTTGCCGCCGACGGGCACCTTGAACACCACCTCCAGGTTTTTCGCCGGGTGGCTCACCGCCTTCAGTTGATCGAAAGCCTGTTCGGCAAAGGGCCGGATATCCGGGATATCGCTGTTGTAGGTCCGCCCTTTATTGCGCTGGGTGATACTCGCCAGTTGCAGGCTCAGTTCACGCAAGACAACACGTTCGGCCTCGGTGGCGTTACTGACCCAACTGGGCATCTTGCGTGAAGGCTGATCCAGTGTGTCCAGGTTCAGCCAGCTGGGGTCGGGAGCAAGGCTGTTATCCAGACGCTGAGTGATCACCGTCTCGGCCTGGGTCTGGAAAGCATTGCCGTCGACCTTACGCAAGGTGTTGAGAAGCCGTTGTTCAGGGGCCTGCGCTTTGAGCTGTCGCTCCCGTGCCGCGTTGAACGCCGCGTAGGAGTCATAGGGGGTGACTTTGCCGCTGGGTTCGCACAGCAGCAGAATCGTGCGCTCGCCGACATGGCGCTGAATCAGCAGGTTGGCTGAAGTGGACTCTATCGCGCCCTGGTTGGGCTCTGAAATGCTGCCGAGGTTGAATACCGTCACCTCGGCACTGTCGTTGGAGCTTGGGCGCGTCGATCCGTTGGGGTAGCGCACCACCAGGTCCAGGGTTTCGCGCTGCAGATCGTCCAGGCCCGGCTGCTTGAGTAGGGCCAGTCGCAGGTTGTCCCGTAACAGGTTACTGATCAGTGTCCGGCGACTGCCGGCAAACGGGCTGAGGCTTGCACGGGTGGGGGCGCCGAAGGCGGGCTGGTCCCAATAGTTGGATACGTCGGTTGTCAACGCCTGCGCCAGTTGGCCTGGCAGCGCACGGAATGCGCTTTGGATCGCCCCCATGTCAACGGCGAGTGGGGTGTCCGGGGTGTTGCCGGTATGGGTCAGGACGTCTGGGCGGGTGTCGACCAGTTTGCTGTTGGCGGGCAAGTCGGGGACCGCACCGTCTACCAGGTATTCCAGGGCCAGCGTCGTCAGCGGCTTGCGTTTGAACTGACCCGGGTTGTCCGGGTCGGGCTGGGCCAAGTCGACCTGATTGATGTCGAAGTCCAGCCCGGGTGATGCACTCTTTATGGCGTCCGTCAGCAGCCGTCCCACGACCGCTTGCAAACCGGGCTCGCCGGCAAACTGTTGCCTGGCAATCTCGGCGGTCGGGGAGCGGCGGGGAGGGATGGTGATGGGTTTATCGGCGGCAGCTTGCTGATCGAGTTGTTGTTTGACGACCAGTTGGTTTTGCTTGACCTCCCGTGATCGCGGGTCGTGCGCAGCGTTGGTCAACGCGCTGAAACCGTTGCGATTGAGGGCCGAGCTCTGCTTGAGCACGCCTTGCAGGCTGGGATCCGCTGGCGGCTCGCCATAGAAACTCAGAACCTGGCCCAGGCTTGCGGTTTCAACGTTGAAGCACGGTACGAGCGCCCCGGTTCCGGCACTCAGTTTTTTCGCCAGCGCCACTATGGCCGGGGCCACCTGCGCCCAGCCTGACGAGTCATCGTGCGTGAACATCTTGGGCGGCGCATCGGAGCCTTTGGGGCTGCGGACCAGCAGGTTGCCGGTGGTCGGGTCCACCCTGAGGTTGGCAACGACCAGGTTGTTTTTTTCGACGAAATCCAAAAAAGCCTCACTGGAGAGGGCTTCGTTAAATGCCTTGAATGTTTGGGCCAGTGTCGAAAGGGGCGACAGTTCCAGAAACAGGCGCCTGGCAGGGGGCAGGGCAGCAGCGGGGCGCGTTTCTTTGCGCAGCGTCAGCAGGGCTGTCGCGGTGTTCTGCGCCAACTCCCGGTCAGCCTCATCAACCTGCGCGGACGGCGTTTGCTCAAGAGGCACTGAGGCGGGTTCTTTGGCGAGGACCTCTGCGGTTTGGCGTTGCTGTTCGACGATATGTGCAGCTTGCAGGCTATTGGTGTTTGCCGGCAGGAGGGAGGGAAACGATTGCTGGGTCAGCAACTGCTCGATTGAGGCTGACCGCTGGCTTTTGGTGCTGTAGGCGTCATGGCCGTAGAAGTCGCCGATCAGCGCCAGCGGAGCACTGTGTTCCCCGGTATGCGCGAAGGAGTGCTCAGCGCTGGGTTCCAGTGCTCTTGCTGCAGCGGCAACGTCTGCGGATGCCGCTTCCCACCCGGGGGTGTATTTCGAGAAGTGGCCAGACGCACCGCGAATTTCGAAGTCCAGCGACGCTGAGCTGGGGGTCCAGGTAAAGTTTTGCGTATTGATGGTGTTGTTTTTGGCAAATGTTGCAAAAGGCTCTGCTTTCAAGGCGTCGTTGAATTTTTTCCAGGCCCTGCCGAATGTGGAGTAGGGCGGGATGTTGTTAACGGTCATTTTGCTCGGGTCGAAGTCTGCAGCAGGCTCGTTGGATGTCTCGTGAAAGGCCAGGGTCAGGGCGTACTGTTTCGCCAGTTCGCGGTCACTGTCTTGCACAAGTTGCCGGGCATTCTCCAGTTCGTGGGCAGTCACATCCACGGGGTCGCGCCGGGATCGACTTGACGTGCGGGCTGCGCCCGATTCCGGCGGGGGTTCTGCGAAGGAGCGTGTGGCATTGGAAAAACTAGGTAGGCGTGATTCGATAGAATTCATGGACACGTCCTTGGAAAGAAGGGGGAGATGATTCTTTGAACGCAGTGATTCAGCGGCCAGGGCAATGACTGGGTGATGAGCGACAAGCATCAGTTCCGCTGCAGGTTGTAAGCGCCTTCAAGTGCGATCCACAGGGGCTGGTTTACGGCGTGTGGGCGGCCTACAGTGGCGCGACTTGCCTGGATCGCTGTGACATCTAGAAATCACTTAACCCGTGGAGCTTTGTATGCCGGCCACTCGCTTGACCCTGATTGCCCACGCCAGCACCCAGGCCCGCAAACGCTCGCGTTTTGCCTTGGATGAACCGTTGGAGACGGAGGAGCAGCAGATGCCGTTGGCCCAGGCAAAGCGCTTCAAGCGCGCCCCCCGTTTGCTGTGCGGCCCCGAGCTGCGCGCCCGGCAGACGGCCCTGCTGTTTGGCGAGCACCCGCAGGTAGACGAGGCCCTGCGCGACTGTGATTTCGGGCGATGGCGAGGGCAGCGCCTGGATGAGATAGAGCAAGCCGAACCCGAGGCTTTGCAGGCCTGGTTGACGGACAGCACGGCCGCTCCCCATGGCGGCGAATCCGTTGCACAAGTGTGTGAACGGGTCGGGCAGTGGCTGCACACCCTGGAGCAGATCCCGGGCCATGTCGTGGCGGTGACCCACCCCTTTGTGATCCGCGCCGCGTTGCTCTACGTCATGCAAGGCCCGCTGGCTATGTTCAACCGGATAGATGTGGAGCCGTTGTCCTCCACCGAACTGCGTTTCAACGGTGTGTGGCGCCTGCGCCTGGAAACACGCGAGACCTGAGCCGCGCGAACATGGCAAAATCGCAGCCCCGCACTGAGAACCCCTTCATGAAAAAGATCCTGATCATCGGCATTGGCGCCGGCAACCCCGACTACATCACGATGCAGGCGGTGAAGGCGCTTAACCGCACCGACGTGTTTTTCCTGATGGACAAGGGCCAGAGCAAGGACAAGCTGATCGACCTGCGCCGGGAAATCTGCCAGACCTATATCGACGCCGACCGCACCTATCGCTTTGTCGAAGCCGACTGCCCCGAGCGTGTGCGTGGCGAGGTCGACTACACCACGGCCGTGCAGGATCTGAATCGCGACAAGCAACAGACGTTCGAGCGCATGATCAACCAGGAAATGGCCGACGGCGAAGTGGGCGCTTTCCTGGCCTGGGGCGACCCGGCGTTGTACGACAGCACCATCCGCATCCTGCAGGCGATCCTGGCCAGTGGCGGCAGTGAGTTTGAGTTCGAGGTTATCCCCGGGATTACCAGCGTCCAGGCCCTGGCGGCCCAGCACAAAGTGCCGTTGAACCGCATTGGCCGGTCCATCGAGATCACCACCGGGCGCCGGCTCGCGGCGGGGCAGGCCAGCGATGCCGATACCCTGGTGGTGATGCTCGACGCCGAGGACTCCTACCGCAGCGTCGCGGACCAGGACCTGGAGATTTACTGGGGCGCGTACCTGGGCACGCCGGATGAAATCCTGATCAGCGGCAAGGTGGCCGAGGTGGCCGAGGAAATCGAGCGCGTGCGCAAGGCGGCGCGCCAGGCCAATGGCTGGATCATGGATACCTACCTGCTACGCAAGCCGTAGGGGGGAATGCAATAAACAAAGTGGGAGCGGGTTTGCCCGCGATGGCGGCGTGTCAGTCAGCCTATGTATTGGCTGATACACCGCGATCGCGGGCAAACCCGCTCCCACATTGGATGTGTGGTGCTTAGGGGGATGTCACTTGCCGCTGGTGATCTGCCTGACCAGCAGCCCATGCCCGGTCACATCCTCGGCCCGGGAAATAGCCTGGATCACCAGCAACCGGTTGCCGGAGCCTGCGAGGAAGGTCGAGTTCAAGGTCTTGCCGCCGCCCATGGTGGCCGTGCCATCAATCTGGCGCAGGCCCACGCCTTTGATCAGCAGTTTCTTCTGCGCCAGTTTCTTGTAGTCCGGCAGGCTGGTGCCGACGTCCTTGAGGAAACCCTCGACCGCGCTGTCGAGAAACAGCGGTTCGTCGTCCTTCAAGTCGATCCCGTCATTGCGCAGGGTCTGGGCCACCACCACCACGCTTTTTGAGGCCTGGTTGATATACATCGTGCCGTTGGCGCCAGCGGTGCCCTGGGCTTGCGCGCCGGCAGGCAGGGCGTCGGCGACATAGCCCTTGGGCAGGGTGAAGGTGAATTTGCCGTCCAGGGTCGAGACGATCTGGAAGTCGTCCGGCGGCGCGGCGGCCGGCTTGGCTGCCGCGAACAGCGGGCTGGCGCCCAGGCTGACGGTCAGCGCCAGGGCCAGGCGGGTGGCGATTTTGCTGAGGGTGAGCATGAGGTCTTCCAATGGATGAACGAAATTGCGCCATATTCTGTCAGAAAATTCGCAATTTCGTTCGGATCCATCCTCAGACCTTTGCGGACTCCTCTTCGAGGCGGTCCATTTCAAACAACCGCGCCAGTTCCGCACGGGCTTCCTGGGCCGACTGCATCACCTTGGCCGCGTCGTCGTACACCGCGTGCTGGGCCGCCAGCAATTGCAGGTCGTGGTGCTTGAAGCGGTTGATCCGCGCATCGGCCTGGGTCTCGCTCAGGCCCAGGCCGACCAGGGTGCGGCGGCTCATTTCCAGGCTGGAATAGAAGGTTTCGCGCACCGGTGACGCGTCCAGGTCCACCAGGCGGTGTACGTGCTGGCGGTTACGGGCGCGGGCGATGATCTTCATGTGCGGGTACAGATTGCGCACCAGCTCGGCGGTCTTGATGTTGATTTCCGGATCATCCATGGCAATCACGAAGTACTCGGCCTGGTCGACCTTGGCCGCGTGCAGGATCTCTGGGCGCTGGGGATCGCCGTAGAACACCGGCATGCCGCCGAAACTGCGGGTCAGATCGATGGTTTCCACCGAGGTGTCGAGGGCGATAAACGAAATGTTCTGCGCCCGCAGGATCCGCGCCACGATCTGCCCCATCCGGCCCATCCCGGCGATCACCACGCGCGGCGCATCGCTCTCGATCGCGCGGTATTCTTCCGGCACGTCCACCGGCTTGGTCTTGGGCCGGAACAGCTTCGGGCACAGCAATAGCAGGAGCGGGGTGAGGGCCATGGACAGGGTGATGGTCAGTACCAGCACATCGTACAGGTGCGGGGCAAACAGGCCCTGGTCGCGGCCGATCTTGAACACCACAAAGGCAAACTCACCGCCGGCCGCCAGGACCACGCCCAGGCGCACCGCGCTCTCGCGGTTCAACTCGCCGACCATCTGCCCGACTGCGTACAGCAGCGGCAACTTGATGGCGATCAGCAGCAGGGTCAGGCCCAGCACCACGAAGGGCGTGCTGAACAACAGGCCGATATTGGCGCCCATGCCCACGCTGATAAAGAACAACCCCAGCAGCAGGCCCTTGAACGGTTCGATCTGCGATTCCAGTTCGTGGCGGTATTCTGAGTCGGCCAGCAGCAGGCCGGCGAGGAATGCGCCGAGGGCCATGGACACGCCCACCAGCTCCATCAGCCAGGCGGTGCCGATCACCACCAGCAGCGCGGTGGCGGTGGACACTTCGCGCAGGCCGGTCTTGGCGACAATACGAAACACCGGCCGCAACAGGTAGCGACCGCCGATGATCACCACGGCGATGCTGCCCAGTACCTGCAAACCGTGGTTCAGGTCCTGGGCGGCAGTGGTGGTGTGGTCGCTGCCGGCCAGCAGCGGCACCATGGCGATCAGCGGGATTGCCGCGATGTCCTGGAACAGCAGGATCGCAAAGGCCAGGCGCCCGTGGGGGCTGTTCAGTTCCTTGCGTTCGGCCAGGCTTTGCAGGCCGAAGGCGGTGGAGGACAGCGCCAGGCCCAGGCCCAGCACAATCGCGCTATTCCACGACTGACCAAAGGCCCAGAGCGCTACTGCACCTATCACCATCGCGGTCAGCAGCACCTGCGCCAGGCCCACGCCAAACACCGCCTTGCGCATCACCCACAGGCGTTTTGGCGACAGTTCCAGGCCGATGATGAACAGCAACAACACCACCCCCAGCTCGGAGAACTGCGCGACACTTTGCGGATTGCCCACCAGCCCCAGCACCGAGGGGCCGATGATCACACCGGCGAACAGATAGCCCAGCACCGCGCCCAATTGCAGGCGCTTGGCCAGAGGCACGGTCAGCACCGCCGCCAACAGGAAAACTACGGCCGCTTGTAACAGGTTGCCTTCATGGGGCATCGCTTACTCCAGAATCTTTGAGGCGAATCGACAGGGCGCTATTAGAGCGCGCTTTTACGCTGTTGAATCTGAATTTTTGCCAAGGCACGACGCATTGCGCCAGCGCCTGTTGAGCCAGGAAAGCCTGGCCAAGGCATTAGATATCAACCAGGCGGCGGTTTCCAAGATGGAGCGTCGTACCGATAGGTACATCAGCACCTTGCGCAACTACATCCGGGCTATGGGTGGGGAGCTGGAGATTGTGGCGACGTTCCCGGACGGGCAGGTCAAGATCGACAACTTCGCCACCTATTGTGCTGGATGCAGTCCTTTACAGGGCCAGGTCCTGCGCCAATTCTTGTTACTATCGCCCTGCGTTTTCACCAGGAGCCAACGCCTCATGCAACACCAGTGGGATGAAATGCACCGCACCCGCAAGCCCTCGTTCGTGCTGTGCGGCGAGCCCCAGGGGCAGGTGCTCAATCTCTATGTCCATGGTTATTCTGCGTTTTTCAACCAGCAACAACTGGCCAGTTTCCAGGCGCAGCTGGCGGGGATCGAGGGTTCGACCAACCTGATGCTGTTCTGGCCGGCCGGGCATTTCCTGGAAAACCTCTTCGCCCCCTTCAAGGACATCATTACCTCGATGCTCGGCGGCGGCAGCCTGGGCGCGGCGACCGTGGGTCTGGGCAAGGCGGTGGGTTATTTTCTCGATCACTACAAAAGTGTCGAGGCGCGGGTGGACGAGGTGGCCAGGACGCTGTTGGCGGAGCTGGCCAACTACCTGCACGCCGAGTCGATCGAGGTCCGTCAGATCAACTTGATCGGCCACTCCCTGGGCGCACGCCTGCTGGTCAAGAGCCTGTTGGCCAGCCCGGAGCTGGCCCGGGAACTGCCCCTCAATCACCTGTTGTTGATGGGCGGAGCGATTTGCACGTCCAGCCCCTGGGAGCAGGTGTCGGCACCGCTCAAGGGGCGCGTGATCAATTGCCACTCCAGCAAGGACTGGGCCCTGGCGCTCAAGCCGGATACCGAGCGCTGTATTGGCCGCTATGCCATCCCCCTGACGCCATCCCTCAAGGGCAAAGTGACCAATGTGCATCTGGTCACGTTCGACCACGCTGCCTACTGGCCGCAGTTGCAGACCGTGGTGCAGTACACCGACTTGCTGCAAGAGCGCCGGGGCATGATCCGTGCGGACCAGCGCAGTGCCGAAGTGCGCTTTGCCGAAGAGGATGTGGACCTGTATCCGGTGCTGCTCCAGGCCCGGGCGCCAGAGTTGCAGTTCCTCGCCGAGCTGATGGCCGCCAAGCGCAGTGCGACCATCGCTGCGGATGTGCGCGACCCACTGCAGTTGGCCATCGAGTTGCAGCGCATGGGCGGTGACAGCTTTATGAACCTGGCCCGTGGGCACGGCGTGAGTTACCGCCAATTGGCCCAGGACGTGGCCCTGCGCGTCGGTATCAAGTTTGACCAGCCCATCGACAGCGTGGCCCTGGTGAGCCTGGAAGAGCGGGTCGCCGAGACCCTGATCGAACAGTACAAGGACAAGCTCAGCCTGGCCGACCGCCAGGTGTTCGAGGCCGAACTCCGGGCCGCCGCGCAAAAGGAACAGGGGTTTTTCCACCGTTTCGATGTCGGCCGCTCGGCCACCACCGCCTTGAGCGGAACGGCGCTGGCCGGGTTGACCGGGTTTATCCTGCGGCGCGGTGCGGCCACGGCGATTCCGGTGGTGGGGCAGGCGCTGGCGGCGGCCATGCTGCTGGTGAGCGGGGTACGGGCGTTTTCCGGGCCGGCGTATTCCATCACGACCCTGGCGGTGCTGGTGCTGGGGGTGATTCGCCAGCGCATGGAGCGCGAGGCGTTGAATCAGGAAATGGACCTGGTGGTGCAGGTGGTCGAGGCGCTTGATCTGCCCCGGGAAACGCTGATGCGCACGGTCTCGCCTGACTGCTAAGCTGCGTCCTTGTCTTGTGTGTCTGCCGGGTACCCCGCGTGAAATTCAGCCTGCCGAAAATTGCGACCGCCCCGTTTTGCCCTCCGGAAGTGGCGGGCACCATCCCCGTCGATCCCCGTGCGCCGTTTTTCAAACGGGTGCTGCAGTTTGCCGGTCCCGGCCTGCTGATTTCCATCGGCTACATGGACCCCGGCAACTGGGCCACGGCCATCGAGGCCGGGTCGCGCTATGGCTATAACCTGCTGTTTGTGGTGTTGCTCGCCAGCCTGGCCGGGATGGCGGTGCAGTGCCTGTGTTCGCGGCTGGGCATCGCCACCGGCAAGGACCTGGCGCAGCTGTGCCGCGAGCGCTACAGCCGGCGTTCAGCGCGCACGCAATGGGTGCTGGCGGAAATCTCGATTATCGCCACCGACCTGGCCGAAGTCCTCGGCTGCGCCCTGGCATTCCACCTGTTGCTGGGGGTATCGCTGACCACCGGTATTGTCATTACCGCGTTTGACACGCTGCTGATCCTGGCCCTGCAAAACCGCGGCTTCCGGCGCCTGGAAGCGATCATGCTGGCGCTGGTGGCGACCATCGGTGTGTGTTTCTTTGTCGAACTGGTGTTGATCAAGCCCTATTGGCCGGATGTCATGCGTGGCTTCACGCCGTCGCTCTCGGCGATCAGCGATGCGGCGCCGTTGTACCTGGCCATCGGCATCCTCGGGGCCACCGTGATGCCACATAACCTGTATCTGCACACGTCCATCGTGCAAACCCGCCTGTTCGGCAAAGACCTGGCCAGCCGCCAGGACGCGGTCAAGCTGGCGCGTATCGACACCATCGGTTCCCTGGCCCTGGCCTTGCTGGTCAACTCGGCGATCCTGGTGCTGGCCGCCGCGGCATTCCACCAGAGCGGTCATACCGAGGTCGTGGAAATCCAGGACGCCTACCATCTGCTGGACCCGCTGGTGGGCGGCGCCTTTGCCAGTATCCTGTTCGGCATTGCCTTGCTGGCGTCCGGGCAAAGCTCGACCTTCACCGGCACCATCGCCGGCCAGGTGATCATGGAGGGTTACCTCAACCTGCGCATTCCTTGCTGGCAACGCCGCCTGATCACCCGTGGCCTGGCGCTGATCCCGGCGTTTCTCGGGGTGTGGTTGATGGGCGATGATGCCATTGGCAAGTTGCTGATCCTCAGCCAGGTGGTGCTCAGCCTGCAGTTGCCCTTTGCCCTGTACCCGTTGATCCGCATGACCGGCGACCGGCAATTGATGGGGCCGTTCGTCAATCGCCTGCCCACCAGGATCCTGGCCTGGAGCCTGTTTAGTGTGATCAGCGGCGCCAACGCCTGGCTGATCGGCCAGTGGCTGTTCTGAGTCAGCGGTCCCAGTAGGGCACGTTGCCGAAGCGTTCGACAAAGAAGTCGATGACCGTGCGCACCTTCACCGACAACCGCCGGCTGCCGGGCCACAGCGCGGCAATCTGCTGCGGCTCCAGGGTGGTGGCCACTTCATATTCGGTCAGCACCGCCTGCAAGCGTCCGGCGCGCAGGCTGTCGCCGATCAGCCACGAAGGGAACACCACGAACCCCAGGCCCTGTTCGGCGGCGCGCGCCAGGGTGTCGGCGTGGTTGCCGGTGATCGGGCCCTTGACTGTATAGGGCGTCCAGTCGTCCTGGGCGCGGCGGAAGAACCAACGTTGCTGGCCGTTCACGCCCTTGTACGCCAGGCACTGGTGATTGAGCAGTTCATCGGGATGGCGTGGGGTGCCAAAGCGCGCCAGGTAGTCGGGGCTGGCGGCGATCCGGTAGCGCTGGGGCGCGAAAATACGCGCCTGCATTCCGGAATCGTTGAGCACGCCGATACGGAACAACAAGTCGGCGCCTTCCTGCAGGGGATCGACGTAGGTGTCGGTCTGCTGGATATCCAGTTGCAGCTTGGGGTATCGCTGGCACAACTCGGCCAGCCAGGGTGACAGGTGGCGCTGGCCGAACACCATGGGCGCATTGATGCGCACCAGGCCGCTGGGCTCGCTTTCCTGTTCCTGCAGGGCCTGCCCGGCTTCTTCCAGCTGTTGCAGCATCAAGCGCGCATGATGCCCGAGCAAGCGCCCGGCTTCCGTGGGGCTGACCGCACGGGTATGCCGATACAGCAATTGCTGGCTCAGGGCCTGTTCCATCAACTGGATCTGCCGGGAGATGGAAGAGGGCGCCAGGCCTTCGCGGCGTGCGACTTCAGAGAAGCTGCCGTGGTCCAGCACCGCGACAAACAGGCGTAGCGCCTTGAAACTTAGCTCGTTGAAGCCCTGCATCGTCACTCCATGCTGTGCGTATTGCGCAAAGGTGTTGTCGGCATGCTCCCATTTATCGCACAGGTGTGCCACCGGATAATGCGCGTCATTGTTCTTCTGACCTGTAGGTGCTGTATGCAAAGTTCTTCTCTTGAGGCCGCGGCCCAGGCCCGACCGAAAAACCGCCTGGGGCTGCTGCTGTTGCCGCTGGTGATCCTGGCAGGCATGGGCCTGTCGGTGGAGGCCGGGTTGCTGGGGCCGTTGGGTGCCCAGGTGGGGCACTTATGGGCGACCTTGAGCATCTTCGCGGTGGGCACGGCGATCCTCCTGTTGCTGCTGCTGTTCAGCGGCCCACAACAAGGTCCGGCCCTCAACGAGCTGCCGCGCTGGCAGCTGATCGGTGGGTTCCTGGGGCCGATGTATGTGGTGGTGCTGACCCTGGCCACGCCCCATATCGGCATTGCCATGACCATGATCGCGATCCTCTCCGGGCAGGTCGGCAAGAGTGTACTGATCGACCACTTTGGCTGGTTCGGCACTGCCCGCAAGCGGGTCAACGGTGAACGCTGGATTGCGCTGCTGTTGATTGTGGTGGCTCTTGTTTTGATTGCGCGGGGTTAAGGCGATGAATCTGCTTCTATTGTTGGTGCTGGTGGTTGCCGCCGGCGCGGTGTTGAGTGTGCAGGCGGCGATCAATGGGCGCCTGGGGCAAACCGTCGGTGTGCTGCGCAGCAGCCTGGTGACGTTCTCGGTGGGCACGCTGGTGACTGGCCTGCTGATCCTGTTCTTCGAACCGGCCCAGGCCGTCAGCCTGTTGGAGGTGCCCAAGTGGCAACTGACCGGGGCGTTGTTCGGTGTGGTGTACATGATGGTGATGGTCGGTGCGGTGCCGATCGTGGGCACGGCGGTGGCGACGGTCGCGGTGATCGTCGGCCAATTGGCCATGGGCATGCTGATCGACAACTTCGGCTGGCTGGGCAACACCGCCATCGAACTGTCCGGCAGCCGGGTGCTGGCGATGCTGTGCCTGGCGTTGGCACTGGTGTTCATGTACCGCAGCAGTGCACGCCAGGCTGATTAACGGCGCTGAACCTTGGGTGGCGGGCGGGAGTCACTGCTTAAGGTGCCAGCATTCGCTGCACCAGGACGACCATGAAAAAGGAGTCTTAACATGCCAGATCCAACCTGTGCTTGCCCGCATTGCAAATGTGTATTGGGGCCGAACGCTGTGATCAAAGACGGCAAGGGCTATTGCTGCCAGGGTTGTGCCGAGCACCATGCCCATGGCGAGCCGTGCGAATCGGCGACCGGCTGCGAGTGTGCCAAGTCGGCCCATGGCTGATCGGCCAATAGCGCCAACACCACCAGGCAGCGTAAGCTGCCTGGCTTTTTCCCCTGTCGTGGAGTTTTATCGTGGCCAAAGCAGCTGCTGTCATTGAAATCCCGGTCTCGGCCGATCAAGTCTGGCAATTGGTCGGCGGGTTCAACTCGTTGCCTGACTGGCTGCCATTGATTGCCAAGAGCGAGCCGGGTGAAGGCGGGCGCGTGCGTCACCTGCAAACGGCGGATGGCGCCGTGGTGGTCGAGCACTTGCAGACCTTTGACAACGTTGCGCGCACCTACAGCTACACCATCAGCGAATCGCCGTTTCCGGTCAGTGCCTATTTGGCGACATTGCAGGTTGAAGCGTTGGGTGAGCATTCGGCCAAAGTCACTTGGTCCGGTGTGTTCACTCCGATTGCCGGTGTGACGGATGCCGAGGTGGAAGAGCTGTTCAGCGGCGTCTACACCGGCGGCGTCGAGGCCCTGCGCAAAAACTTCCCGGCCTGATCCGCCACTATCGCCGGCAAGCCGGCTCCTACAGCGGCTGTTGTGTGCGGCACTCCAGGGTCAACCGCGCGCCCCCACGCTCGCTACTGCCGACTTCCAGGCCGAAGCCATGCAGGTTGACGATCGCCGCCACAATCGACAGGCCCAGGCCAAAGCTGCCCTGCTGACCACCGTCGACCCGGTAAAACCGCTGGAATACCACCGCGCGTTCCGTTTCCGGGATTCCCGGGCCGGAGTCCAGTACCTCGATGCGCGCACTGCCTGCCTGGTCGAGCCCGCGCAGAATCACTTCGCCGCCCGGCGGGGTGAACTTGATCGAATTGCTCAGCAGGTTGGCCAGGGCCTCGAACAACAGTGCGCGGTCACCGGTGATCGGCGGCAATGATTCGGGGACTTGCAGCAGCAGCTCCAACTGGCCTTCTTCCGCCAGTGGCAGGTAGAAATCATGCAGTTCCTGGAGCAAGGGCAGGGGATCGAAGACCAGGAAACCGGAGCGTCGTTGACGGTCTTCCAGCTCGGAGATGCGCAACAGGCCGCGAAAGCGCGCCATCAGGGTGTCGGTCTCGCTGATGACTTCATCAAGCTGCAGGGCCTGCGGCGAACCTTCATCGGTCTGCTGCTTGATCCGGTACAGCTGCGCACGCAAGCGGGTCAGTGGGGTGCGCAGATCGTGGGCAATGTTGTCGCACACGCCCTTGACCTCGTTCATCAGCTTTTCAATACGCTCAAGCATGGCATTGACGATGGCCGCGAGCATGTCCAGTTCATCGCGGCGGTTGGACAGCGGCAGGCGGTGGGTCAGGTCGCCGGCGACGATGGCTTCGGCGCTGGCCTGGATCCCGCGAATCCGCCGCAAAGGGCGCCGGCGCAGCAGATGCCAGCCGGCGACGCCGGGGATGATGGTCAGGGAGATCGCCCAGAGCAGGGCCTGCAGGATGATCCGCGTCACGCCCAGCAACGAGCCGTTGTCGCGCACCAGCACCAGCCAGCGGCCATCCTGGGTGTGGGTCGCCACGGCGTCGCAGCTGCCCCGGGGCAGTTTCGGGTCATCCGATTCGATGCAGTTGGCCAAGGCATGGATGCGCCCGTCCAGGGGCAAGCCTGCGGGGATCTGCTGGAGCGGGCCGCTGAGGGGGCGCTGTTGCCCATCGAACAGGCCATAGGCATCCATGCCCTTCATATCGAAGGTCATGCTGGTGGCCAGGGCTTCATCCAGTTGCGCGCCGTTGAAACGCTGGAACAGATGCTGGCGCTGCATCAGCGAGTGGCGCGACAGGTTGCCCAGATAACCCGAGACCTCGTAATACAGCACCCCCATGAGGATGCAGCTCCAGGCCACGAACAGCGAGCTGTACAGTGCCAGCAGACGGCTGCTGGACGAGCGCCAGCCGTTAGACGGGTTCAGCAATGACATAGCCCGAACCTCGTACCGTGCGGATCAGCGGCGTCAGGCCTGGCGGGTCGATTTTCTTGCGCAGGCGGCCAATGTGCACGTCGATCAGGTTGGTCCCCGGGTCGAAGTGATAACCCCAGACTTCCTCGAAGATCATCATCCGCGAGAGGATCTGCCCGGTGTTGCGCATCAGGAATTCCAGCAACTTGTACTCGGTCGGCAGCAGGCTCAGCGGCTGGTCGGCACGGCTGGCCTCGCGGCTGATCAGGTTCAGTTCCAGGTCTGCCACGCGCAGGGCGGTTTGCGCGGCCTTGACTGCGTTGTTGCGGCGCAGCAGCACCTCGACCCGCGCAGCCATCTCGTCGGAGGCAAAGGGTTTGGTCAGGTAGTCATCGCCACCGGCGCGCAGGCCGCGTACCCGTTCATCCACGTCGGAGAGGGCGCTGATCATCAGGATCGGCGTCGACACGCCGAGGGTGCGCAAGGTGGTGACAATGGCCAGGCCATCGAGCTCCGGGAGCATGCGATCGAGGGTGATCAGGTCGTAATCGCCACTGACTGCCCGCGTCAGACCTTCGCGGCCGTTGTCGACCCAGTCCACGTCCAGTCCATGACTGCTTAACTCAGCGACGATCTCGCGGGCCGTCACGGCGTCGTCTTCGATGGTCAAAATGCGGGTCATACAGGTTACCTGGTCACACGGGAGTGGGGCATTTTGCCAAGAAATGCCAGCGAGGTTTCTAAAAGAAAATTCATGTAGGCCATTCTCCAGGTCACCTCGGTCAAATGTGGGAGCCGGCGTGCTCGCGATAGCGGTAGATCAGCCCAAGCATTCGGTGACTGACACGCCGCCATCGCGGGCAAGCCCGCTCCCACAGGGGTTGGCGGTGCCGGTCCTGGGAGTGCATAACGCCCGCCCTCTATGCCTGGTTCTTGCAAGTTGCATGATTCTTGGAAGTTCAACTTGCTTATCTGATTGAAATTAATGGGTTTTTATTTTCAAGGCGACTGGCACGGCGTCTGCACTGTCCGTTTCGACAGATGTAACACCATTTTTCAATGCCTGGAGCACAACAACAATGATGACATCCTCATCCACTTTGCAAGAGTCGAGCACGCTCTCCGGGGTTTCCTGGGGGGCGATCTTTGCCGGGGCTGCGGCCGCCGCTGCGTTGTCCCTGGTCCTGGTGCTGCTGGGCTTCGGCCTGGGCTTTTCGGCGGTGTCGCCGTGGGCCGACAGTGGCATCAGCGCCAAGGGCCTGGGCATTTCCACGATTGTCTGGCTGGCCTTCACCCAGATTGTCGCGGCGGGACTGGGCGGTTACCTCGCCGGTCGGCTGCGGGTCAAGTGGGCCAATATGCATGGCGATGAGGTGTACTTTCGCGACACCGCCCATGGTTTTCTCGCCTGGGCCGTGGCCACGCTGGTGACCGCGACCCTGGTGGTCGGCTCGGTCAGCAGCATCGTCGGTGGTGGGGTGCAGGCCGGTGCGAGTGTGGCCTCGGGCGCAGCCAGCGGCTTGACCCAGGCCGCCGGCAATGCGGCCAATGGCGACGATTTCGGCTATTACGTTGACAGCCTGTTCCGCGATGATCGCCCGGCAGCCGCCAGTGATGACGCAGTGCATGGTGTGGTGGCGCGGATCTTCGCCCGCACCCTGGGCAATGACGGCCAGTTGGCCCCGCAGGACCGTGCCTACCTGGCGCAGTTGATCAGCCAGCGCACCAACCTCAGCCAGGCCGATGCCGAACGGCGTGTCGACCAGGTCTACGGTGACGCCCGCAAAGCCCTGGAAGAGGCCAAGTTGAAAGCCAGGCAGGCCGCCGACACCGCCAGCAAAATCGCCGCCGTGACCTCGCTGTGGACCTTTGTCGCACTGTTGCTCGGTGCTTTCTTCGCCAGTTTCGCCGCCACCTTCGGCGGTCGCCGCCGCGACGCCGTGGTGTATCTGGAAACCATTCGTTAACTCAAGGAGAACGTCATGCGCTCATTACTGCTGTGGTTCCTCGGTGTGCCGATCCCGGTCATTATCCTGATCGCGATCTTCATGCACTAACCCGCGTACCCGCTTGATCAAGGCCGCTCCTGCATGGCAGGGCGGCCTTTTTTAGTCGTCAAACCCTACCTGTTCGTGAATCTCATCAACCTTCAGTTCCAGCCGGTACGCCACCGCAATAAACAGCGCCTGGCACAGGCACAGCGTGGCACTCAGCGAGCGGAACGCGAACGACGACCCTTCATTGACCAGCAGCACCGTGTTGGCGCGCTTGGCCAGCGGTGACAGGTTGCTGTCGGTGATGATCAGCGTCTTGGCCTGGTGGTGCTGGGCGATACGCAGGCAGTGCTGGGTTTCCTTGCCGTAGGGCGTGAAGCTGATCGCGATCACCAAGTCATTGGCGCGCACGCTGCGCATCTGTTCGCGGTAGCTGCCGCCCAGGCCCGAGACCAGGTGGATACGCTTGTTGGTGTGCTGCAGGTTGTAGACCAGGTAGTCGGCCACCGCAAAGGAGCGGCGTACGCCGACCACATAGATATTGTCGGCGTTGACCACCAGGTCCACGGCTTTCTCGAAGGCCGCGTCGTCCAGCTCCAGGCCCAGGCGCTCGATGCCCGACAGCGTGGCATTCACGCATTCACGGGCCAGGTCGCCGCCGCTGGCTTTCTGCGACTTGTTGGCGATCATGCTGCGGATGCGCTGCTGGTAGTTCTGCACCGGCGTGGTCTTGTGGGTATACGCCTCGCGAAACAGCGCCTGCATTTCGCTGAAGCCGCTGAAACCAAAGCGCTGGGAAAACCGCACGATGGCCGAAGGGTGAACTTCGCATTCCCGGGCGATATCGCTGATGCGGTCGACCATGATCCGATCGCTCTGCTGGCTCATATAGCTGGCGATGCGCTTGAGCTGGCGGGGCAGGCTTTCGTATTCATCGGTGATCAACTGCAACAGACGCTCGGCATTGATCGGAGGACTGGCGAGAACCTCGGTGACCTCGGTCTCGGCGGGAGCCTGCTGATCGGTGCGGGACATAGGCAATCCTTCTGGCTTGTTCTTACGGAGCATGCGGCTGGCACGTCGCCCCTGACAATAGGTCAATGGGCACAAGTCTACAGGGAAGGCGGCAAAAAATATCTTAATGGAAAATATATTCCACATAAAAAATTTATAGAATAAATATTGATTGATGGCGCCGGACGTCCTAGTCTGCATCCACCAAGAGCGTCGCCGTCACGATGGCAGGCGCGGGCTGATAAAAATAACAGGAGCCAGCATGGGCCAGACTCGTTTTGCCAGTGGTCGTCAATTGGATCTGATTTGTCTTGGACGCATGGGCGTCGATCTTTACGCGCAGCAAGTCGGGGCGCGGCTGGAAGATGTCACCAGTTTCGCCAAGTACCTGGGTGGATCGTCCGCCAATATTGCCTTCGGTACGGCGCGCCTGGGGCTTAAGTCGGCGATGCTGAGCCGGGTCGGCGACGATCATATGGGGCGCTTCCTCGTAGAGTCCCTGGCGCGCGAGGGCTGTGATGTCAGCGGTATCACGCTCGACCCGCAGCGCCTGACTGCCATGGTCCTGCTGGGCCTCAAGGACCGCGAAACCTTCCCCCTGGTGTTCTACCGCGAAAACTGTGCCGACATGGCCCTGCGTGCCGAGGACATTCGCGAAGCCTTTATCGCCAGCAGCAAGGCGCTGCTGATCACCGGCACCCATTTCTCCACCGACGGCGTGTACCAGGCCAGCCTCCAGGCCCTGGATTACGCCGAGCAGCACGGCGTCAAGCGTGTGCTGGATATCGACTACCGCCCAGTGCTCTGGGGCCTGGCAGGCAAGGCTGACGGCGAGACGCGTTTTGTCGCCGACCAGAACGTCAGCCAGCACCTGCAAGGCATCCTGCCGCGCTTTGACCTGATTGTCGGCACCGAAGAGGAATTTTTGATTGCCGGTGCCAGCCACGACCTGCTCAGCGCTTTGCGTAACGTGCGCCAACTGACGGCGGCGACCCTGGTGGTCAAGCTCGGCCCGCAAGGGTGCACGGTGATTCATGGGGATATACCGGCGCGCCTCGAAGACGGTGCGATCTATCCCGGCGTGCGCGTCGAAGTGCTGAATGTGCTGGGCGCCGGCGATGCGTTTATGTCGGGCTTCCTCAGTGGCTGGTTGAACGACGCCGGTGACGCGCGTTGCTGCCAACTGGCCAATGCCTGCGGCGGGTTGGTGGTGTCGCGCCATGCCTGCGCCCCGGCAATGCCGACTCCGGCGGAGCTTGAGTATCTGTTCAACAGCCCGGTGCCTATCACCCGGCCGGATCAGGATTTGGTACTGCAGCGTTTGCATCAGGTCAGTGTGCCGCGCAAAACCTGGAAGCAGCTGTTTGTGTTCGCTTTTGACCATCGCTGGCAATTGCTGGAACTGGCGCAAAAAGGCGGCCAGGACCCGGCGCGGGTCAGCGCGATCAAGCAGCTGTTTATCCAGGCAGTGGAGCGTGTGGAGAGCAAGCTGGGCGAGCAGGGGGTGGAGGCCGATGTGGGCATTTTGGCCGACCAGCGTTTCGGCCAGGATGCGCTGAACGCCGCCACCGGCCGTGATTGGTGGGTGGCGCGCCCGGTAGAGGTACAGGGTTCGCGGCCGCTGGCGTTCGAACATGGCCGCTCGATCGGCAGCAACCTGATTGCCTGGCCCCAGGAGCAGATCATCAAGTGCCTGGTGCAGTTTCACCCCGACGACGAGCCGCTGCTGCGCCTGGAGCAGGAGGCGCAGCTCAAGGCCCTGTATCAGGCCGCGCAAACCAGTGGCCATGAACTGCTGCTGGAAGTGGTGCCGCCCAAGGATCATCCCTCGAACTACCCGGATGTGCTCTATCGCAGCCTCAAGCGCCTGTACAACCTGGGCATCTACCCGGCCTGGTGGAAGATCGAGGCGCAGAGTGCCGAGCAGTGGCGGCAGCTTGATGAGCTGATCGAGGAGCGCGACCCTTATTGCCGGGGCGTGGTATTGCTGGGCCTGAATGCCTCGGCGCAAGCGTTGGCCGAGGGATTCCAGCAGGCCAGCCAGAGCCGGACCTGCCGCGGGTTTGCCGTGGGCCGGACGATTTTCCAGGAGCCGAGCAGGGCGTGGATGGCGGGGGAGATTGATGATGAAACCCTGATCCAGCAGGTGCAGCAAACCTTCGAACAACTGATCCAGGCTTGGCGCAGCTCCAGAATTTAAACACGCTCAAAGGTGGGAGCTGGCAAGCCAGCGCCCACAGAAGCAGATATCAGCAGCCTTAAGGTTAAAACAATAAAAGGTGCAGCCATGCCCGCAATCCGTATTGGCATCAACCCCATCTCCTGGAGTAACGACGACCTGCCGGCCCTGGGCGGCGAAACGCCCTTGAGCACCGCGCTCAGCGAAGGCAAGGCCATCGGCTACGAAGGTTTTGAACTCAACGGCAAGTTCCCCAAGGACGCCAAGGGCGTGGGCGATGTGTTACGCCCCTACGACCTGGCACTGGTCTCCGGCTGGTACTCCAGCCGCCTGGCCCGGCGCTCGGTGGCCGAGGAAATCGACGCCATCGCCAGCCATGTGCAACTGCTGCGCGAGAACGGCGCCACGGTGCTGGTCTACGGCGAAGTGGCCGACTCGATCCAGGGCTCGCCGATCCGCCTGATCGAACGCCCGCGTTTTCACAGCGAGCAGGCATGGCAAGCCTATGCCGACAAACTCACCGAATTGGCGCGTTTTACCCTGTCCCAGGGCGTGCGCCTGGCCTACCACCATCATATGGGCGCGTACGTCGAGTCCCCGGAGGACATCGACACCCTGATGCGCCTCACCGGCCCGGAGGTCGGCCTGCTGTTCGATTCGGGGCACTGCTATATGGGCGGTGGCGAGCCGGTCGAGGTGCTACGCAAGCATCTGGGGCGTGTGTGCCATGTGCACTTCAAGGATGTGCGCAAAGCGGTGGTGCAACTGGCGCGCAACCAGCTGTGGAGCTTCCCCGACTGCATCGTCAATGGCACCTTCACCGTGCCGGGCGATGGCGATATCGACTTCGCCGAGTTGCTGGATGTGCTGCTGGGCGCCGGCTATCGTGGCTGGCTGGTGGTGGAAGCCGAGCAGGATCCGGCCGTGGCACCCAGCTATATCTATGCGAAAAAAGGCTTCGATACCTTGCGCGCGCTGCTGGATGCGAGGGCTGCACAATGAGCCTGCTGGTCAAAAGCACCCCGCGCGGGCCAACCATGGTCGCACTGCCAGAGGGGCGCCTGGAGTATGTAGGGTTTGCCGCTTACCGCCTGAGCCTGGGGCAAACATTGCCGGTCAGCGCCGACGACAACGAGCTGTGCCTGGTGCTGCTCAGTGGCCGGGTCACGATCGAGGGCGAAGGGTTCAGTTGGCAGAACCTGGGTGATCGCCAATCGGTATTTGAAGACAAATCGCCGTTCGCCGCCTACCTGCCACCGGGCACCCTTGCCCAGGTGACCGCCCTGAGCGATGTGCAGATTGCCGTCTGCGCCGCGCCGGGCGCCACGGCCGGCGGTTTCACGCCCCGGCTGATCCGCCCTGAGCAGTGTCGGCGTAGCGTGCGTGGCAAGGGCGCCAACACGCGTTATGTCTGCGACATCCTGCCCGACAGCGAGCCGGCCCATTCGCTGCTGGTGGTGGAGGTGCGCACGCCGTCCGGACATTCGTCCAGCTACCCGCCGCACAAGCACGATACCGATGACTTGCCGCACCAGAGCTTTCTTGAAGAAACCTATTACCACCAGATCAACCCGTCCCAGGGCTTTGTGTTCCAGCGGGTGTACACCGACGACCGCAGCATCGACCAGGCCATGGCCGTGGAAAACCACGACCTGGTGGTGGTGCCCAAGGGCTATCACCCCGTCAGCGTGCCCTATGGCTACGAGTCCTATTACTTGAATGTGATGGCCGGCCCCAAGCGCGCCTGGCACTTTCACAATGACCCGCAGCACAGTTGGCTGCTGGACCTTTAACCCGTAGGCGCCGAGGGGACCCAACATGACCACCACCCGATTGACCATGGCCCAGGCCCTGGTGAAGTTCCTCGATAACCAGTACATCGAAGTCGATGGCGTGCAGAGCAAGTTTGTCGCCGGGGTGTTCACCATCTTCGGCCACGGCAATGTGCTGGGCCTGGGCCAGGCCCTGGAGCAAGACAGTGGCGACCTGGTGGTGCACCAGGGCCGCAACGAGCAGGGCATGGCCCATGCCGCGATTGGTTTTGCCAAGCAGCATTTGCGGCGCAAGGTCTACGCCTGCACCGCTTCGGTCGGCCCCGGCGCGGCGAATATGCTGACCGCCGCCGCCACCGCCACGGCCAACCGCATCCCTTTGTTACTGCTACCCGGCGATGTGTATGCCTGCCGCCAGCCGGACCCGGTGTTGCAGCAGATCGAACAATTCCATGACCTGAGCATCAGCACCAACGACGCGTTTCGTGCGGTGAGCAAGTACTGGGATCGCATCAACCGTCCCGAGCAGTTGATGAGTGCGGCGATCCACGCCATGCGTGTCTTGACCGACCCGGCCGAAACCGGCGCGGTGACCCTGGCCTTGCCCCAGGACGTGCAGGCCGAGGCCTGGGATTACCCCGATTATTTCCTGCAAAAGCGCGTGCACCGTCTGGAGCGCCGCCCGGCCACCGAAGCGATGCTGCGCGACGCTGTCACGCTGCTCAAGTCCAAGGGCAAACCGCTGATTATCTGCGGTGGCGGGGTCAAGTACTCCGGCGCGAATGCCGCACTGCAGGCTTTTGCCGAGCGCTTTCAGATCCCCTTTGCCGAGACCCAGGCCGGCAAGAGCGCCATCGTCTCCAGCCACCCGCTGAATGTCGGCGGTATCGGCGAAACCGGCTGCCTGGCCGCCAACCTGCTGGCTCGGGACGCCGACCTGATCATCGGCATTGGCACGCGCTATACCGACTTCACCACCTCCTCCAAGTCGCTGTTCCAGCATCCCGAGGTGCAGTTTCTCAACCTCAATATCAGCCCCGGCGATGTACTGAAACTCGACGGGGTCCAGGTTCTGGCAGATGCCAAGGTCGGGCTGCAAGCATTGACCGACGCGCTGGGCGATTACGCCACGCAATGGGGCGAGCAGCCACGCCAGGCCCGTGCGCAGGGGGATGCCGAGGTGGACCGGGTCCATCAGGCGCGCTACACCGACGCCGACTTCACCCCAGAGGTCAACGACCATATGGATCCGGCGGTGCTGCGCGAATTCATCGAGCTGACCGGTTCCTGCCTGACCCAGAGCCAGGTGCTCGGCGTGCTCAACGCAACCCTGGCCGACGATGCGGTGATTGTCGCCGCCGCCGGCAGCCTGCCGGGGGATTTGCAGCGCAGCTGGCGCAGCAAGGGCGTCAACACTTACCACGTCGAGTACGGTTATTCGTGCATGGGCTACGAGATCAATGCGGCCCTGGGCGTGAAGCTGGCCGAGCCCGCGCGGGAGGTCTATGCCCTGGTCGGCGATGGCTCGTACATGATGCTGCATTCGGAGCTGGCGACCTCGATCCAGGAGCGGCGCAAGATCAATGTGGTGCTGCTGGACAACATGGCCTTCGGTTGCATCAACAACCTGCAGATGGGCAATGGCATGGACAGCTTCGGCACCGAGTTCCGCTTCCGCAACCCCGACAGCGGCAAGCTCGATGGCGGCCTGGTGCCGGTGGATTTCGCCATGAGCGCGGCGGCCTATGGCTGCAAGACCTACAAGGTCACGACCGTGGAACAACTGCACGCCGCGCTGGCCGATGCACGCGCGCAAAGCGTGTCGACGCTGATTGATATCAAGGTGCTGCCCAAAACCATGATTCACGGCTACCTGTCGTGGTGGCGGGTCGGTGTGGCGCAGGTCTCCACCAGCGAACGCACCAACGCCTGCGCCAAACAACTTAATGAACGCCTGGCCAAGGCCCGGCAGTACTGACAATAAGAGGAGTGTTGCCATGTCTTTGAAGCTGGGTGTGATCGGTACGGGCGCTATCGGCCGGGACCATATCCGCCGCTGCAGCCAGACCTTGCTCAACAGCCAGGTGGTGGCGGTCACCGATATCAACCTTGAGCAGGCGGCCCAGGTGGTGGCTGACCTGCAACTGAACGCCGAGGTGTACGCCGACGGTCATGCGCTGATCCATTCGGCGCAGGTCGAGGCGGTGCTGGTCACCTCCTGGGGGCCGAGCCATGAGGAATTTGTGCTGGCGGCTATCGCGGCCGGCAAACCGGTGTTCTGTGAAAAACCCCTGGCCGTCACCGCCGAGGGCTGTCGCAAGATCGTCGAGGCGGAAGTGGCCCACGGCAAACGCCTGGTCCAGGTCGGTTTTATGCGCCCGTATGACCAGGGCTACCAGGCCCTCAAGGCGGTGCTCGACAGCGGCCAGATCGGCGAACCGTTGATGCTGCATTGCGCCCATCGCAACCCGAGCGTGGGTGAGAACTACAACACCAGCATGGCCATCACCGACACCTTGATCCACGAGCTGGACGTGTTGCGCTGGCTGCTGGCCGATGACTATGTGTCGGTGCAGGTGGTGTTCCCGCGTAAAACCAGCAAGGCCCTGAGCCATTTGCGCGACCCGCAGATCGTGCTGCTGGAAACCGCCAGGGGCACGCGGATTGATGTGGAAGTGTTTGTGAACTGCCAGTACGGCTACGACATCCAGTGCGAGGTGGTGGGTGAGACCGGCATTGCCAAATTGCCAGAGCCGTCCCAGGTGCAATTGCGCAGCGGCGCCAAGCTGTCGAATGCGATTCTGATGGATTGGAAAGACCGCTTTATCGCGGCCTATGACGTCGAGTTGCAGGCCTTTATTGATGGCGTGCGGGCCGGCCAGGTAGGTGGGCCTTCGGCGTGGGATGGCTTTGCCGCAGCGGTGGCGGCGGACGCGTGTATCGAGGCCCAGGGCAGTGGGCAGATCGTTGCGGTCAGCCTGTCGCAGCGCCCGGCATTCTACGGCTAGCGCGGTCAGTGTAGGCGCTGGCTTGCCTGCGATAGCGGTGGATCAGCAACAGAGGTAGGGCCTGAAACACCGCTATCGCAGGCACGCCAGCTCCCACATTTTTTGACTGGGTTTCCATTCCAAGAAGGAGTTGGTTCATGCGAATCGGACTGGTTGGATACGGCCATGGCGGCCGTTTTTTTCATGCCCCGCTGATCGCCACATTGCCCGGGGCGACGTTTGTCGGCGTGGTGACCCGTTCCCCCGAGCGCCGCCAGCAACTGGCGACGGAGCATCCCGGGGTGCCGGCCTTCGACAGCATTGCGCAGATCGTCGAAGCCGGGGTGGAGGTGCTGGTGATTTCCACCACCCTCAAAGGGCGCCCGGCCCTGGTGCTGGAGGCCATTGAGTACGGTGTGGCGGTGGTCAGCGACAAACCCTTCGCCAGCAATGCCGAGCAGGCCCTGGCGCTGATTAGTGCCGCCGAACGCGAGGGGGTAGCACTCAGCGTCTACCAGAACCGGCGCTGGGACTCGGACTACCTGACCCTGCGCAAGCTGATCGACGCCGGCGCCCTGGGCAGCATCACCCGCTTTGAGTCCCGGGTGGAGCGCTACAGCCCACAGGCCCTGGGCAACGCCAGCGGTGGCGGGTTCCTGCGTGACCTGGGCAGCCACCTGGTGGACCAGGCCCTGCAGCTGTTTGGTCCGGTGGAGTGGGTGTATGCGCAATTGCAGTACAGCGCCGAGCACCCCACCCTCGATCATGGCTTTTTTGTCAGCCTGACCCACGCCAACGGGGTGATTTCCCACCTGTGGGGCAGCGCCCTGCAAAACTGCCAAGGCCCGCGTTTTCGGGTCAATGGCACGGCGGGCTGCTACACCGTCGACGGCCTGGACGGCCAGGAGCAAGCGCTGCTGGCCGGCAAAAGTCCGAAGACCGAAGGCGAGCACTGGGGCGCCGAAGAACATCGACGCTGGGGCTGGTTCGAGCAAGGTGCGGAACGCGAGCGTATCCCCTCGGAAAAGGGCGCCTGGAACCAGTTCTATCGCCAGTTGCAAAGTGCAATCCAGGGCCAGGGCGCGCTGCCGGTGCAGGCCATGGATGCTTGGGAAACCACGCGCGTGCTGGATGCCGCCAGGCTCAGCGCCGAGCGTCGGCAAGTGGTGGAGATGGTGACGGTGGAGGGCGGAGAATGGAAATAGAATAAAATTCTAAAATGAGTTGATATGGAAATTATTTTCCAATAAAGTCATTTCCAGGTTGCCGAAAGTCCATCTCGACCTTCCTTTATAAGGGGGCCGGGGGACTCAACAAAAACAAGATAAAACAACCAGGTACCGTCAGATGAAAATCTTCAGCGCTGTACTGCGAGTGTTACGTTCTGCCTTCCTGCCCCGCGCACGGCCCTTCTATTTCTCTTTTCTCAATGTCCTTTGCGTGGAAAGCAAGGGTGCCCTGGTGTGCTGCATTCCGGGAGCGCCGGTGGTCCGGCTGCCTGCCGCAGCCCCCTCGCTCTGATAAACGCTACGTCCAGAAAACCAACAAGAAAGTGGAGACAGACCGTTCATGAAGACCCAGATCCGTTTCGCCTCGCTGGCCTTGTCGATGATGCTCGGCAGTGGCGTGGCTTCAGCCGCCGATATCAAGATTGGCGTCAGCATGTCGCAGTTCGACGACACCTTCCTCACCTACCTGCGTGAGGATATGGACAAGCAAGCCAAGTCCTACCCCAAGGGCGATGCTGTGCAACTGCAATTCGAGGACGCCCGTGCCGACGTGGTCAAGCAACTGAGCCAGGTCGAGAACTTTATCAGCCAGAAAGTCGATGCCATGGTGGTCAACCCGGTGGATACGGCCTCCACCGCGCGCATCACTAAAGCGGCGGTGGCGGCGGGTATCCCGCTGGTCTACGTCAACCGTCGTCCGGATCAGGCCGACTTGCCCAAAGGGGTGGTGACGGTGACGTCCAATGACGTCGAGGCCGGCAGACTGCAAATGCAGTACGTGGCCGAGAAGCTGGGCGGCAAAGGCAAAATCGTGATTCTGCTGGGTGACCTGGCCAACAACTCGACGACCAATCGCACCAAGGGCGTCAAGGAGATCCTCGACAAATACCCGGACATCAAGATTGAACAGGAACAGACCGGGATCTGGCTGCGGGACAAGGGCATGACCCTGGTGAACGATTGGCTGACCCAGGGCCGCGAGTTCAATGCGGTCGTGGCCAACAACGACGAAATGGCAATTGGCGCCGCCATGGCCTTGAAAACCGCAGGGGTGAAACCCGGCAGCGTGTTGATTGGCGGCGTCGATGGCACACCCGACGGGTTGAATGCGATCACCAAGGGCGAGATGGCGCTCTCGGTGTTCCAGGATGCCAAGGGGCAGGCGATCGGTTCGGTGGAGGCGGCCGTGAAAATGGCCAGGGGCGAGGCGGTCGAGCAAAACGTCGTGGTGCCTTTCCAGCTGATCACCCCGGACAACGTCGCGTCATTCAAGTAGCGTTCAATCACAACAATAAGCGGGCAGGGCGGCCACAGCCGCCCTGCCGATGGAGCCCCGATATGCTTGCTCAAGCGACTGCTGCGCAGCCCGCAGGTGTAGAACAACCCTACCTGTTGGAAATCGCCCATATCAGCAAAGGCTTTCCCGGCGTCGTGGCCCTGGCCGATGTGCAACTGCGGGTGCGCCCCGGCTCGGTCCTGGCACTGATGGGAGAGAACGGCGCCGGCAAGTCGACGCTGATGAAAATCATCGCCGGCATCTACCAGCCCGACGCCGGGGAAATCCGCCTGCGGGGCAAGCCGGTGGTGTTTGACACGCCTCTGGCGGCTTTGCAGGCGGGCATCGCGATGATCCACCAGGAGCTCAACCTGATGCCCCATATGAGCATCGCCGAGAACATCTGGATCGGCCGCGAACAGCTCAACGGCCTGCGCCTGGTCAATCACCGCGCCATGCATCGCCGCACTGCCGAGTTGCTGGCGCGCCTGCGGATCAACCTGGACCCAGAGGAGCAGGTCGGCAACCTGAGCATTGCCGAGCGGCAGATGGTGGAGATTGCCAAGGCGGTGTCCTACGACTCGGACATCCTGATCATGGATGAGCCGACGTCGGCGATTACCGACAAGGAAGTGGCCCACCTGTTTTCGATCATTGCCGACCTCAAGGCCCAGGGCAAAGGCATCATCTATATCACCCACAAAATGAATGAAGTGTTCGCCATCGCCGATGAAGTGGCAGTGTTTCGCGATGGCGCCTACATCGGTCTGCAACGGGCCGACAGCATGGACAGCGACAGCCTGATCTCGATGATGGTCGGGCGCGAATTGAGCCAGTTGTTCCCGGTGCGCGAGACGCCCATCGGCGAGTTGTTGCTGTCGGTGCGCGACCTGCGCCTGGACGGAGTGTTCCAGGGCGTGTCCTTTGATCTGCATGCCGGCGAAATCCTCGGTATTGCCGGGCTGATGGGCTCGGGCCGCACCAACGTGGCGGAAACGCTCTTCGGCATTACCCCCAGCGACGGCGGCGAGATCCGTCTCGACGGCCAGGCGTTGCGTATCAGCGACCCGCATATGGCCATCCAGCAGGGGTTTGCACTGTTGACCGAGGACCGCAAGCTCAGTGGCCTGTTCCCGTGCCTGTCGGTCCTGGAAAACATGGAAATGGCCGTGCTGCCCCATTACTCGGGCAATGGCTTTATCCAGCAAAAAGCCCTGCGCGCCTTGTGCGAAGACATGTGCAAGAAACTGCGGGTGAAAACCCCCTCCCTTGAGCAGTGCATCGACACCCTGTCTGGTGGCAATCAGCAGAAGGCCCTGCTGGCACGTTGGCTGATGACCAATCCACGGCTGTTGATCCTTGACGAACCGACCCGTGGTATCGACGTCGGCGCCAAGGCCGAGATCTACCGCTTGATTGCCTTCCTGGCCAGTGAAGGCATGGCGGTGATCATGATTTCTTCGGAACTGCCGGAGGTGCTGGGTATGAGCGACCGGGTGATGGTCATGCACGAAGGCGATTTGATGGGCACCCTGGATCGGGCCGAGGCCACCCAGGAAAAAGTCATGCAGTTGGCTTCCGGTATGACGGCAGTCCACTAACGAATAAAAAGGTGACGGGCAATGAACGCAATACTGGAAAGCAAACCCGAGGAAAAGAAGCCCGCCGCGGCACCGGTCAAGAGCCGGCGGCGGTTCCCTACCGAACTGAGCATTTTCCTGGTGCTGATCGGTATCGGCCTGGTGTTCGAACTGTTTGGCTGGATCGTACGGGACCAGAGCTTTTTGATGAACTCCCAGCGCCTGGTGCTGATGATCCTGCAAGTGTCGATCATCGGTTTGCTGGCGATTGGCGTGACCCAGGTGATCATCACCACGGGGATCGACCTGTCCTCGGGCTCGGTGCTGGCGTTGTCGGCGATGATCGCCGCGAGTCTGGCGCAGACCTCGGACTTTTCCCGGGCGGTGTTTCCATCGTTGACGGACTTGCCGGTGTGGATCCCGGTGGTCGCCGGCCTGGGCGTGGGCCTGCTGGCGGGGGCAATCAATGGCAGCATCATCGCCATAACCGGCATCCCGCCGTTTATTGCGACCCTCGGCATGATGGTCTCGGCCCGTGGCCTGGCACGTTATTACACCGAAGGCCAGCCAGTGAGCATGCTCTCGGATTCCTACACGGCCATCGGCCATGGCGCGATGCCGGTGATCATCTTTCTGGTGGTGGCGGTGATTTTCCACATTGCCCTGCGCTACACCAAGTACGGCAAGTACACCTACGCCATCGGCGGCAACATGCAGGCGGCGCGCACCTCGGGGATCAACGTCAAGCGCCACCTGATCATCGTCTACAGCATCGCCGGGCTGCTGGCCGGGCTGGCCGGTGTGGTTGCCTCGGCACGGGCGGCTACCGGGCAGGCGGGGATGGGCATGTCTTATGAGCTGGACGCGATCGCGGCTGCGGTCATCGGCGGCACCAGCCTGGCGGGCGGGGTGGGGCGTATCACCGGCACGGTGATTGGCGCGCTGATCCTCGGGGTGATGGCCAGTGGGTTTACCTTTGTCGGGGTGGATGCCTATATCCAGGACATCATCAAGGGCCTGATCATTGTGGTGGCGGTGGTGATCGACCAGTATCGCAACAAGCGCAAACTCAAGCGCTGAGCGAGATTTGAATCAAAAAGTGGGGCTTGTTTGTGTGGGAGCGGGCTTGCCCGCGATAGCGATGGGTCAGTCAAATTTCTATCAACTGACCCTCCGCTATCGCGGGCAAGCCCGCTCCCACATAACCGTTTGTCTTCTATATAGCTCCATGACACTGAATTTCTTGCTATAAACGCACTCCGATAACCGCCTGCCAAGCCCGTCCTGGTGCCTTTTAGGGGAATGTCGGACAAATTGCCTGTCATTTCAGTTGCTGCGCCCTCAAGTCGGCCGTAGACTGCCGCCCCTCGTAAATTGAGTGCCGGGTGGCGCTTGGAATGGACGGCGTCTTTCCCCGACCTCCAGAGGTTGGCCGGAACGCTCCCTTATTCGCCTTAATGCACGTATTTTTTATAGAGAAATCAATGACAAAGGAAAAGTTGCTGGCCATGCCGGCGGATGACTACATGAATGCCGAGCAGCACGCTTTTTTCGAGAAGTTGTTGCAAGACATGAAAGTCGAGCACCACGAGCGCATTGAGCAAAACCGCATCGCCATTGAAAGCCTGGACACCCCGGCTGACCCGGCTGACGCCGCCTCGGTTGAAGAAGAGCGCACCTGGTTGGTCAACGCCATCGACCGCGACCAGCGCATGCTGCCGCAACTTGAACAGGCCCTGGGCCGTATCAAGGAAGATTCCTTTGGCTGGTGTGACGACAGCGGCGAGCCTATCGGCCTCAAGCGCCTGCTGATCAGCCCGACCACCAAGTACTGCATCGAAGCGCAAGAGCGCCACGAGCAAATCGACAAGCATCAGCGCCAGGCCTGATCTGTTTGATGTTGTAGGCGCCGGCGAGCCGGCCCCTACAGATCCCCGCGTGTCATCCCCCCGTCTATTGATCTGCTGCAAGCCCTAACACCAAAGGCCCATAGATAATGGCCAGATAGTGGCGTTTAATGCAGACACAATAATGACAAGCAGTGGGGTGACAAACATGGCCGGGGATGGATCTCTGATGGGCGCCGTCGTGGTGCCGCACGCGGTGAACCGCCGGCTGCCTGGCTGGGTGACTCCGCTGCTGCAAAGCATCGCCCTGGTGCTGATACTGTTGGGCCTGGCGTTCGCCAACCTGTCGATCTACCTCTGCCTGCCCGTGGCCCTGTTGCTGATCTGGCTGCCGTGCCTGAAAAGGCCGGCCCGCAGCCCAGCGCCTGATGTTGGCGAGGATGCCATTGGCGCGTTGACTCGCGATCTGTCCTACACCACCAGCCATAATGCGCTGTCGGCCGCTGGCGTGGCCTATTCGGTCAAGCAACTGGCCGCCAGGTTGCAATCGCAATTGAGCGCGGCCCAGCAGATCGTCAGCAGTGCCGAAGTGATGATTGGCACCGAGCAAGTCACTTCCCAGCTCAGCCGCGAGGCCCTGGGGGCGGCCGGCCAGGCCCATCAGCGCAGCACCGAAGGGCGTGCGGTGCTGGGGGAATCCATCAGCCGCATGCATCAGCTCAGCCAGCGTGCCAGCGACAGCCGGCAATTGATCGAGGCCCTGAGTCAGCGCAGCGAAGAAATCCAGCGGGTGACCCTGGTGATTCAGTCGATTGCCAGCCAGACCAATCTGTTGGCCTTGAATGCCGCCATTGAAGCCGCCCGCGCCGGTGAGCATGGGCGTGGGTTTGCCGTGGTGGCCGACGAAGTGCGCGGCCTGGCGGGCCGTACGGCGACCGCCACCGATGAAGTGGGGGTGATGGTCGCGGACATCCAGCAGCGTACCGCCCAGGTGGTGGAGCAAATCCGCCAACTGTCCGTGGATTTGCAGGCCGGCGTCGAGCAAGTGGAGCATGCCGGCGAGCAACTGGAGAGCATTGCCACGTTGGCGGCGGGTGTGGAGGGCCAGGTCAGCGAGATTGCCCAGGGCACCGAGACCAACCGTGCGCAACTCGACAGCCTGTTCCATGCCGTGGAGCAGATGCGCAGCGACTTGACCGTCAGCGACCAACAGACCCAGCAATTGGCCCAGGCCGCCGTGCAAATGGAAGGGCAGGCCGAAACCATCAGCGAGCGCCTGGCCGAAGTCGGTCTGGATGATTATCACCAGCGTATCTACGACCTCGCCCGCGAAGGCGCCAGCCAGATCGCCGCGCAGTTCGAGGCGGATATCCAACAGAACCGCATCAGCCTCGATGACCTGTTCAATCGCAGCTACACGCCGATAGCCAACAGCCACCCGACCAAATATCACAGCCGCTTCGACGGCTACACCGATCAGGTCTTGCCCGCTATCCAGGAAGCCTTGCTGCCCCGTCATGAAGGGCTGGTGTTCGCGATTGCCTGCACACCACAGGGCTATGTGCCGACGCACAACAAGGCGTTTTCCCAGGCACTGACCGGGGATGCCCAGGTTGATGCCGTGAACAATCGCACCAAGCGCAAGTTTGAAGACCGCACCGGGATCCGCTGTGGCAGCCACCAGCAGGCTGTGTTGTTGCAAACCTATACCCGCGACACCGGGGAGTTGATGCACGATCTGTCCGTGCCGATCATGGTCAACGGCCGGCATTGGGGCGGTTTGCGCCTGGGCTATAAGCCTGAAGGGCAGGCTGGGGCGCGCTAGACCCTGGCCAGGATTGTTGCGTGTTATGCAAGGAAGCTTTTACGCCGGTCGCTTTTTCCGGTGAAAGGAACCGCTTAAGATGCGGCATATCGTTAGCTGGCTAACTAATCTGGCGGAGAGCTTCCATGCAAAACAAAGTCGATGTGGCGGTGATGATTGGCAGTGGGGTGCCACAGACCCTGCGTGCGCTGGGCCTGCGCGCCTGTTGGGTGGTGTTGCTCAACGGGGAACAGCGCGGCACGGCCTTCGCCAGTCGCGACGAAGCCCAGGAGTGCCGCGCCGCCTGGCAGGCCCTGATGGACCTCGAGCAATCAGACCGCCTGCACTGAGGGCCGGTCAGGCGCTCTGATGCAGACGCTGGTTCAGCTCATCCACGGCAATCGCCCAGTCCGCATCTTCGCGTAGCTCTTCCTTGAGGAACTGCGCCTGTTGTGGGGTCCAGAAAGGCGCGTCGATCAGCTTCACATCCTCTGGCAGGGGGTGTTCACCGATAAATTTGTCAATGGCTGCAGGCGAGGCTTCCAGGCCCAATTGTTCGAACAGGTCGTGTAGGGTGTGCGTTGGCGCGTCCATTTCATTCTCCAAAAGAGTGAGCTTCTACTCGTATGGGAGGTGTGCCAGCGCGCATAGTTCGATTTGGCTGTAGCCGCTCCTCAACGGGCAGGGGGGCAGAGGAGGGCTTCCAATTCCTTGGCCAGGGCGCAGGCCTTGTTGTGATCACTGCGAAAGCCTTTGATCCGGCCGCTGGGCACTTCCAGGATATGGAAAAAATTCCTTCCCGCGGGGACGACGCGGTACAAGGCGAAATCTGCGCACACGCCATTGGCATACACGCTGTAGAATAGCGCGCTATCCTTGCGTGATAAGGCACCGGAAGTCTGTGTCGGTTGGCGTTGAACTCGTTGCATGACCAGCTCCTTTCGATCTATTGACCTGCTTGCAGCATTTCGGGTGGTTTTGAGCTGTGTTGCTGTTCTAATATTGTTGTCGGCAGCTCACGTTCGGTTCCATCCAACGTTTTTCCTTGGTTTTTGGCTGTCGGAAAACCACCCTTTCAAGTGGGGTATTCTCTGAAGTGGGGCGTCCAGTATTCTCTGGCCGATAAACCTGTGATTTCCTGCAAAGCCTGACGACCTTGTACAAGGACTGTCATGCCCGGCTGCACGAGTCTGGCGGGAATCAACTTCAGTATGTTTTTTCAATGTGTCGAGCCGTATCGGCCTTTTTTGTGCTGCCTGCCTCGGGCGGGTAGCGCTTTTTTAGATGTGGGGGCGTTTCCTTGGCAGTCAGTAATCTGGATATGCACGCATTGTTCGTGCTGGGTGATTTGCGCGCGAAGTTGGTTAAACAATTTCAGTCGCGGTTTGTTTACATCACGGAACAAACCCCTGAAGGCATTTACATTGCCGAAATAGATACCGAAACAGCGCTGGTGGTAGATGACAAGCCTCGACTGGAACTCAAGGTCGGCGATCATTTTCGTGCGGCAGTCCTGCCCAGTCGTGAAGGTGGCAAGTTCGAACTGAAGTTTCGCGACATCAAGTTGACGGTCTATGGCCTGGGCGACTATGCATTTGTGTCCACCGCGCAGGGCGAGGGCATTGTGTTCAAGGAAGGTCACAGCGTAATGCTGGTGTTCGCCGCCAATGAACAATTGCAGGAAGGCCTGAGCAAGACCCTCAAGGCCGTGACCGGCAAAGCCGCCAAGTGGCGCAAAGGTGAGCTGGTGACGTTCAAGGCCAGCGAATAATGAGCGAAGGCCGGGCACAGTTTCACCAGCAACACCTGGCGGATGCCCAAGCCAAGGCTGCTGAACTGTTTGCCCGCAAAGATGATCTGCAAGGTGCCTGGTTGAACTGGGTGGCCAGCCAACTGTATGCCCTGCGGCCTGCCGAGTACGCCAGCATGGTGCGCCGGGAACTACAGCGTTTGCATCAGCAGCCCTGAATATCGGCAACCGTTTGAACCTCTACTACAGTTCAGTGGACTTAATTGTTCAGAGGCTTTCGCGGCGTGACAGCAAAGCCATCCACCCTGGCTATGCATACACGAGGTTCAAAGGCATGAAAGCAATTCGCGCGCTGTTGGCAGCGTCCATTACCACCCTGGGCCTGTCGATGGCGGCCGCACCGGTAGCGGCTGCCCAGGCGCCCATTCACTTTGCCGACCTGAATTGGGAAAGTGGCAGCCTGATCACCGAAGTTCTGCGGTTTATTGTCGAGAAAGGCTACGATTTACCCACCGACACCTTGCCCGGAACCACCATTACCCTGGAAACCGCCCTGGCGAAAAATGATATCCAGGTGATTGGCGAGGAGTGGGCGGGCCGCAGCCCGGTGTGGATCAAGGCGCAAGCCGAAGGCAAGGTGGTTGGCCTGGGAGATACCGTCAAGGGTGCGACCGAAGGCTGGTGGGTGCCGGAATACGTGGTCAAGGGCGACCCGGACAAGGGCATTGCGCCGCTGGCACCTGAGCTGCGCAGCGTAAAGGACCTGGCGCGCTACAAGGACGTGTTCGCGGACCCGGAAGCCCCGGGCAAGGGGCGGTTCCTCAACAGCCCCATCGGCTGGACCTCGGAAGTGGTCAATAAGCAAAAACTCAAGGCTTACGGCCTGGACGACAGCTACGTCAACTTTCGCAGCGGTTCAGGCGCGGCGCTGGATGCCGAGATTGCCTCGTCGATCCGCCGTGGCAAACCGATCCTGTTCTACTACTGGTCGCCAACCCCCTTGATGGGGCGTTACAAGTTGGTCCAGCTGGAGGAGCCGGCGTTCGACGCCGAGGCCTGGAAGACCCTGACCGATGCCGACAACCCCAACCCCAAGCCCACGCGTTCGTTGGCGTCCAAGCTGAGCATTGGCGTGTCCACGCCATTCCAGCAGCAGTATCCGCAGATTGCGCAGTTCTTTGAAAAAGTCGACTTTCCGATTGGTCCGCTCAATCAGGCCCTGGCGACGATGAGCGAGAAACACACCCCGCCCCGTGAAGTGGCGCAGGCGTTTCTCAAGGATCACCCGCAGGTGTGGAAGGCCTGGTTGACGGAGGAGGTGGCTGCAAAGGTCGAGGCCAGCCTCAAATAACCTTTCATATGAGGATCAAACTGTGGGCGCGGGCTTGTGTGGGAGCGGGCTTGCCCGCGATAGCGGTGGTTCAGCAGCCCAATGTATTGACTGACAGTCAGCCATCGCGGGCAAGCCCGCTCCCACAGTTTTAACTGCATTCCAGCCTTAGAGCCGGTCTCCTATAGTTTTAACTGCATTCCAGCCTTAGAACTGGGTCTGCACGGCCAATTCAAAGGTGCGCGGCGAGCCCAGGTAATACGCTGGCGACACATGGGCAAACTGCGCATACACCTCATTGGTCAGGTTGCGCACCCGGCCCGTCACCGAGGTGTGTTGATCGACCTTATAGGTCAGGAACGTGCCAAACAGGGTATACGCCGGCACCGTCAGGGTATTGGCATTGTCGGCATACACCTGCGCCACGTACCGCGCGTCTACGCCACCTTGCCAGGCGGGGGCGATGTCATAGGTCAGCCACAGGTTGCCCACCCGTTTCGGTACGTTGGTCGGTGTATTGCCCTTGCGCGACACCACTGCGCCGCTGGCGGTTTTCTCGTTGAAGTCATCGTATTGCGCGTCGACCCAGGCGAAGTTGCCTTCCGCCAATAGCTTGGGGGTGATGCGCAATGAGCTGGCCAGCTCGATGCCCTTGGACGACTGCGCACCCACCGCAATGCTGCGGGTGGGGTCTTGTGGATCGGTCACGGCAAAGTCTTTGCGCTCGATGTGGTAAGCGGCCACGGTGGCTGAACCACGCCCGTCCAGATAATCGAACTTGCTGCCCACTTCCCATTGCTTGCCGGTGGAGACATCAAACACCTGGGTGGTGCTGGTGGGCTGTTCGGCGGCGGTGCTGTATTGCACGTAGACATTGGCCGACGGGATGAACTGGTAGGTCAGGCCCACCCGCCCGGTGACCGGCTCCCAACGGCGCTTGACGTTACCCAGGTTGTCGCGGTGGCTGGTCACGTCCAGATCGATGGCGTCATAACGCAGGCCGGTCAGCAGCGACAGCGTGTCGGTCAGGCCCAGGCGGTTTTCGACAAACAGCGCCTTGGTCGTCACGTCGGTGGTCTTGTCCTTGATAAAGCCGGGCCGGGTGCCGGGCAGGTCGTAGAAATGCCCCGGATCGTAGTGGTTAGGGTCCACCGCGTTCTTGGGGGATACGTTCAACGGGCTGTTGGTGGTGCTGTTGACCTTGTATTCGAAACCGCCGGACCAGGTAGTGGCCAGGCCGAACACACTGCTGTCATGGCGCAGCTCGAACTGGTTGCCGTTCTGTTCGCCCTGATGCCGTACCTGATAGGCCGTCGAACGGTTCACCACGCGGTTGTCTGGGCTGTACTGGTAGGTCTCCAGGTTGCGGTAGTCGCGCTGGCTGTCCAGGTGGTAGAGGGTGTTGCGCAGGGTGGTGCTGTCGTTGATCCGATAGTCGATGATCGAGCGGGCCCAGATCGTGCGTTGTTCGTAGCGGCCATCGGCGACGTTGTAGTTGTTGAAACGGTTGTGCTTGTCGATCTTCAGCTCGCCGGCCTTGGGGTTGAGCACCGGGGTGCCCCAGTACGGGCTGTCTTCGTGTTCGTCCTGGTATTCCAGGGCCAGAGTGTGGGACAGGTTGGGCGTCAGGTCGCTGAGCAGGGAAAACGCCACGCTCCAGGACTCCCGTTGCTGGCGGTCGATATGGGTGTGGTTGGTGTTGCGGCTGACATCCAGGCGCGCATAGTGCTGGACCTCGGCGCCGGGCTCGGTTAGGGCGTGGTTGAGGCCCAGGGCGATGCCGGTGGTGTCGTAGCTGCCGTAGTTGATCTGGCCTTCGACGGCCTGTTCTTCGCGGTTGGCCAGCTTGGTCACGTAGTTCAGCGAACCGCCCACGGAGCCGGCACCGTTGATCAGCGAGGAGGGGCCGCCCACCAGTTCCACCCGGTCATAAATCCAGGCATCCACCGGTCGCGCCAGGCCACTGGCGACGTTGATGCCGTTGAACATCTGGGTGATCTGGCTGCTGGTAAAGCCCCGGTAGGAGATAAACCCGCCAAACCCCGGCGGCGCACTGGCGTTGACCCCAGGCAGGGTGTTGGCCGCATCCTGGAAGGTTTTGGCGCCACGGCGTTCGATATCGTGGCGGTCGGCGATGCTGATCGAAGCCGGGGTTTCCCGCACGCTCAGGCCCAGGCGCGAGGCCATGCCGCTGGATTGGTCCAGGGCCAGGCCAGGCTCGTTGGTGGCGGCGCCGTCAATGGTGGTGGGGGCCAGCTCAAGGGCCCAGGCGCTGAAAGGCAGGCAGCCGAACAGGCCCGCCAGTAGAGGTAAATGTTTCATCGGTAAATCCTGAAAAGCAGGGCTTGGAAGCAGCGCACAGCCGTCCGCGCTTCCGGGGGGAAGCTGCGCGGTGTGCGGATCAAAAAGCGCAGGTATCAGGCGTAGGCGGGCGGGGCGCGCGGATTAGCCGCAGGCCAGGTAAAACGGGTGGGAATGTCAGCGGTGAGCACCACCGCCGGAGGTGGCGCATGGGGCTGGGGAAGGACCGCGACGTTAAGGCTGGAGTTCAGCGCCGGGCCCATGCCGCCGGTGGAACACAGCGGGCAACCGAAGGCCTTGGACAGCGTGGGCAGCGACTCATCGCCCGTATTGACGGGGGCTGGCGCCTGGGTGCGTGGGTCTACCGTACAGAACTGGCCGCCAATGCCGTTGAGCTGCATGCCGACCATTTGCCCATGACCAATACTGCAGGCGAACACGTTGAACAGGACGCAGCCATAGAGCATCCAGGCAATCAACGAGCGGTCGGCACGGGCGAGTTTCATGGCCGGCACTTTAGCATCAGACGACAAAATCCCTGCAAAAAATCTGAAAGGGACTATCCTCTTTCGCACTTTTCCAGGGGTGTCCAGCCATGAGCTTTGTTATTGCGAGGTGGGTCGTCGGGGTCTTTACGTTTATCAGCATGGTCCATGTGTACTGGGCCGCAGGCGGCAAGCTAGGCAGTACGGCGGCGATCCCGCAACTGCCCGGCGAGTTCGCCAGCGGGCCGCGACCGGCGTTCAAACCGTCAGCGCTGGGCACCTTCCTGGTGGCGGTGGGGTTGGTGCTGATTGCCTTGTTGGTAAGCCTGCGGGCGGGGCTGTTTTTCCAGCCGGTGGGGCATCAGGCCCTGCAGTGGGGGATCAGCGCGATTGCCTTGATCATGTTTGCGCGGGCGATTGGTGATTCGGAGCTGGTGGGGTTCTTCAAGAAAGTCGGCGGGTCGCGGTTTGCGCGGCTGGATACGTTTTTCTATTCGCCGCTGTGCCTGATGCTGGGGACTGGGCTGTTGGTCGTGGCCTGGGCCTGATTGACGGTATGCAGGGCCAAATGTGGGAGCGAGCAAGCCCGCTCCCACATTGTTTGGCGCGTATATTCAGAGGGATCAGCTACCGCTGTCAGTCCTGCGGCTGCTGACCTCGGCCGGTACATTTTCCCCCGCCATGCGCTTGCGGAACAGCGACGTGCGCGCCAGCAACAAGGTGGTCACCGGTACGGTGATCGACAGCAGGATCGGGATCAGCCAGCCATGCAGCACCGGCCCGGACTTGAGGGTCGAGAAGTAGATAATCGACGCCAGCGCCACGCACCAGGCGCCCAGGGTCGAGGCCAGTGCAGGCGGGTGCATGCGCTGGAAAAAATCCTTCATGCGCAACAGGCCTAGCGCGCCAATCAGCGCAAACAGGCTGCTGAGCACCAGCAGGATCGCCACGAGGATTTCTACCCACAGTGGCAGTTCACTGACATTGATCATTCGATCACCTCCCCACGCAGCAGGAATTTGGCCAAGGCAAACGAGCCGACAAAGCCGAATAGCGCAATCAACAGTGCCGCTTCGAAGTAGGTGTCACTGGCATAGCGTATGCCCAGCACCAACATCATCAACATGGCCAGGATATACAGGTAATCCAGGGCCAGGACCCGGTCCTGGGCCGAAGGACCCTTGAACAGGCGCACCAGGGTCAGGACCATGGCCAGGGAAAACAGGAACAGGCTGAGCAGGATCGCATTGGCGAGCAGGGCACTCATTCGAAGATCTCCATCAGGGGCCGCTCGTAGGCCTGCTTGAAGTGCTCGATAAACTGCGCGTCGTCATCCAGGTCGAACACGTGCAGCAACAGGATGCTACGGTCCAGGGCCAGTTCCGACCACACGGTACCGGGGGTCACGCTGGTGATCGTCGACAGCACAGCCAGGCCGTTGGCGTCGCGCAGGTCCAGGGGGATTTTTACAAAGCGCGAGCGCGGCGGCCGCGAGCCGCAGGTCAAGACGCCCCAGGCCACGTGCAGGTTGGAGATGAAGACATCGCGGCCGACCAGGAAGAACAGGCGAATGATCACCCCTGGGCGACGGATCCGTACCGGCAGCGGGCGCAGCGGCGCCATCATCAGCGGTGCGAGGAAGCCAAGGATCGCCCCCAGCAGCAGGTTGCCGGGGCTGATCGACAGGTTCAGCACCAGCCACAGCACCCACAGTGCCAATGACAGCCACGGGGCAGGAAACAGGCGTTTCATGGCTGCACCTCCACGGCGGCGGCCTGGGCTTGCGGGCCCGGCACCGGGCGGGTGGCCATGACGGCCATCACGTAGTGCTCGGGGTTGTTCAGGCTGTTGGCGGTGTCCTGGGTAAAGCGCATGAGCATTTCTGCCTTGAAGGTCAGGCCAATCGCCAGGCCGAGCAAGACGAAGATCGGTATGCACTCAAAGCGGCGCAGCAGCGGCGAAGGCCGTTCTTCCGGGGTCCAGAAGCGCTGGATGCCCAGCCGCGCAAAGGCGATCAGCGAGGCCAGGCCCGAGAAGATCAGCAGCGCGAACAGGCCCCAGGCTGCCGGGCGGATCGGCTCCGTCACGGCATGGCCCAGGCCCAGGGGGTTGACCAGCGCACTGAGCAGGCTGAGCTTGCCGATAAAGCCTGACAGCGGCGGCATGCCGATGATCAGCAGGGCGCAGGCTATAAAGCTCAGGCCGAGGAAGGCCATGGTCCACGGGATGACCTGGCCGACTACGGCCTTTTGCTCATCGTCGAGGTTGGTGCCCCTGGGTGGATGCAGGGATTCCACCGGCGGTGGCAACACTTCGATTTCATCGTCCAGAGGTAGCTCATTGGCCGAGCGCGAGCGTTCGATCAGTTCCGCCAGCAGGAACAGCGCGCTCAGGGCCAGGGTCGAGCTGACCAGGTAAAACAGCGCGCCGGCGGTCAGGTTGGGCTGGGCAAAACCCACCGCCGACAGGAGGATGCCGGCCGAGACCAGGATACTCAGGCTGGCCATGCGCTCCAGGCGTTGGGCGGCAAGCATCGCCAGGGCGGCGCAGAGGATGGTGGCCATGCCGCCGTACACCAGCCAGTCACCGCCAAACAGCGCCGAGGCGCCGGCCTGCCCGGAAAACAGCAGGGTCCACAGGCGCAACACGGTGTACACGCCGACCTTGGTCATGATCGCAAACATCGCCGCCACCGGCGCACTGGCCGAGGAGTAAGCCGGCGCCAGCCAGAAATTCAGCGGCCACATCCCGGCCTTGGCCAGGAACGCCGTGGCGAGGATCGCCGCGCCGGCATGCAGCAGACCGCGATCGGCTTCTGGCACCAGCGGGATCTTCAGCGCCAGGTCAGCGAAATTCAGGGTGCCGGTGACCCCGTAGATCAGCGCCGCGCCAATCAGGAACAGCGATGAAGCCAGCAGGTTGATCGAGACGTAATGCAGCCCCGACGACACCCGCGCCCGGCCCGAACCGTGCAGCATCAGGCCGTAGGACGCAGCCAGCAGCACCTCGAAGAACACGAACAGGTTGAACAGGTCGGCGGTGAGGAAGGCCCCGTAGAGGCCCATCAACTGGATCTGGAACAACGCATGGAAGCTGGTGCCGGCGCGGTCCCAACGGGCCATGGCGAACAGCAGGGCGCTGACGCCGATGATCCCGGTGAGCACCAGCATCAGGGCCGACAACTGGTCCACCACCAGCACGATGCCAAACGGCACCTGCCAGTTGCCCGGCAGGTACACGCCAATGGAGGCAGGGCCGCCTTTTTGCGTCCAGTACAGCATCAACATCGCGATGCCCAGGCCGGTCATGCTCGACAGCAGGTTGATCTTGGCCTTGAGCGGGCGGTGTTTCTCGCCCAGCATCATCATCAGCGCAGCGGTCAGCAGCGGCAGCAGGATCGGCGCGATGATCAGTTGGTTCATCCAGCTCATTCCTTGGGCTCCCGGCCGTCCACATGGTCAGTGCCGGTCAGGCCTCGGGACGCCAGCAGCACCACCAGGAACAGCGCGGTCATGGCGAAGCTGATCACAATCGCCGTCAGCACCAGGGCCTGGGGCAGGGGATCGGTGTAATTGAGCAGGTCCTGGGGCACACCGTCCTTGATGATCGGCTCCTTGCCGATAAACAGGCTGCCCATGCTGAAGATGAACAGGTTGACCCCATAGGACAACAGGCACAGGCCCATCACCACCTGGAACGTCCGTGGCCGCAGCACCAGCCAGACGCCGGAGGCCGCCAGGACCCCAATGGCAATTGCGATGACTTCTTCCATCAGGCAGCAGCTCCTTGTGGTGGCGTGGCGGCGGCTTTCGCCTGGTTGCCGGGTTTATGGGCCCGTACCGATTGGTGGCCGAGGGCGGTGAGCATCAGCAGGGTCGAGCCGACCACCATGGCGTACACGCCGACGTCGAAGAACAGCGCGCTGGCGATATGGATGTCGCCCAGCACCGGCAAGCTCAAGTGCAGGGTGTGGGTGGTGAGGAACGGGTAGCCGAAGAACAGCGCCCCCAGTCCGGTCAGTGTCGCCGACAGCAAGCCAAAGCCCATCCAGCGCATCGGCCGCAGGTTCATCTGCGCCTCGACCCACTGGGTACCGGCGACCATGTATTGCAGGATAAACGCCACCGACATCACCAGCCCGGCGACAAAGCCGCCGCCCGGCTGGTTGTGGCCGCGCATAAACAGGTAGAACGACACCACCAGGGCAATCGGCAGCAGCAGGCGCACCAGCACCGCGGGCACCATCATAAAGCCCAGGGCGGTGTCGCTGGCCTGGCGTGGGTTGACCAGATCGGTGTCCACGTCCGGCGCCAACAGCCGCTGTTGCGCGGGCAGTTGCTCGCTTTCCTTGGGCGGACGGAAGCGGCGTAGCAGCGCATAGACGGTCAGGGCTACGGCGCCCAGCACAGTGATCTCGCCCAGGGTATCGAAGCCCCGGAAGTCGACGAGCATCACATTCACCACATTGCTGCCGCCGCCTTCAGGCAGGGCGCGGCTGAGGTAGAACGAGGAAATATCGTTGGGGGTCTGGCGCGTCAGCATCGCGTAAGACAGCAGCGCCATGCCGCCACCGACCACGGTCGACAGCAGCAAGTCGCGCAAGCGTCGGATGCGCGCCTTGCGCAACGAACTCGGGAGTGGCGAGACTTCTTCGATCCGCCGTGGCAGCCAGCGCAGGCCCAGGAGGATCAGGACCGTCGTCACCACCTCGACCACCAGTTGCGTCAATGCCAGGTCCGGTGCGGAGAACCAGACAAAAGTCACGCAGGTCATCAGGCCGCACACGCTGACCATGGTCAGGGCTGCCAGCCGGTGGTACTTGGCTTGCCAGGCGGCGCCCAGGGCGCAGGCGATCGCCAACAGCCACAGGGTGACGAACACGATGGAACCCGGGATTTTCGGCCGGTCGCCCCAGCTCAGGCTGCTGCCCAGCATGGGGATCATCCCGGCAATCACCGCCACCAGCACCAGTAGGAACAACTGGGTCTGCAGGCGCTTGGTGCTGATGTGTTTCTCGATCTTGCGCACGCCACGCATCATCACCACCAGGCAGCGCTCGAACATGCGCTTGCCGTTGAAGTAGCTGATGATCGGCGGGTACTTGAAGCGCCCGCGCTTGAGTTGCTTGCGCAGCAGCAGGTACAGGACCACACCGCCGGTCATGGCCACCAGGCTCATGATCATCGGCGCGTTCCAGCCGTGCCAGATCGCCAGGCTGTACTCGGGCAACACGCCGCCGACCACCGGCAGGGCAGCGGCGGCGAGGATCGAGCCCACCACCTGGGCCGGGAAGATCCCCACCAGCAGGCAGGTAAACACCAGCAGCTCGACCGGCGCACGCATCCAGCGTGGCGGTTCGTGGGGCGTGTGCGGCAGGTCGGTGGCGGCCGGGCCGAAGAATACATCCACGGTGAAGCGCAAGGCATAGGCCACGCTGAAGGTGCCGGCGATGGTCGCAATCACCGGCAGGGCGATTTCTACCCACTGGGTCGAGGAGATAAACACGGTTTCGGCGAAGAACATCTCTTTGGACAGGAAACCGTTGAGCAACGGCACCCCGGCCATGGAGGCGCTGGCAACCATGGCCAGGGTCGCGGTAAACGGGATCAGGCGCACCAGGCCGCTGAGCTTGCGGATATCACGGGTGCCGCTTTCGTGGTCGATGATGCCGGCGGCCATGAACAGCGAGGCCTTGAACGTGGCGTGGTTAAGGATATGGAACACGGCCGCGACGGCGGCCAACGGGCTGTTGAGGCCCAGTAGCAGGGTGATCAGGCCCAGGTGGCTGATGGTGGAGTAGGCCAACAGGCCCTTGAGGTCGTTCTGGAACATCGCGCAATACGCGCCGAGCAACAGGGTCAGGGCGCCGGCACCGCCGACCATCCAGAACCACTCTTCGCTACCCGACAGCGAGGGCCACAGGCGGGCCAGCAGGAACACGCCGGCTTTCACCATCGTGGCCGAATGCAGGTAGGCCGACACGGGGGTCGGTGCAGCCATGGCGTGGGGGAGCCAGAAGTGGAAGGGGAATTGCGCGCTTTTGCTCAGGGCGCCGATCAGGATCAGCGTCAACAGGACGGGGTAGAGGGAGTGGGCACGGATCTGGTCACCGGCGGCGAGCACCTGGTCCAGATCGTAACTGCCGACGACATGGCCGAGCAGCATGACCCCCGCCAGCAGGCACAAACCACCCGCACCGGTGACCATCAGCGCCATGTAGGCACCCCGGCGCGCATCGGAACGGTGGTGCCAATAGCCGATCAGCAGGAACGAGAACAGGCTGGTCAGTTCCCAGAAAAACACAATCTGGATCAGGTTGCCGGAGATCACCAACCCGAGCATCGCGCCCATGAACGCCAGGAAAAACGCAAAGAAACGCGGCACCGGGTCATTCGGCGACATGTAATAACGGGCGTACAAAGACACCAGGCTACCGATGCCCAACACCAGCATCGAGAACAACCAGGCAAAGCCATCCATGCGCAACACGAAGTCCAGGCCCAGGCCGGGCACCCAGGAGAATTCTTCGCGGATCACGCCACCGTCGGCGATCTGGGGGTAGAGCAGGGCGACTTGTACAGTACCGACCAGGGCCACAAGGCCGGCCAGCAGGGATTCAGTATTACGTGCGTTGTGCGGCAGCAAGGCCGCCAGACAGCTGCCGATAAAAGGCAGAAGCAGTAGAACTATCAGGGACATAGGCTTCTAATCTGCGGTGGTTTGGGATGCATCATACGTGCCGGAAACCGGATTACCAAACGGCAACCTGTGGCAGGATCCTACAAGATGGACCGTAAATGCCTATCTGTCGTGGTGTAGGTGCGGGCTCCTACAGGGAGACGGGCTTGCGCTCTCGCGCCTTGATCTCACTGACAATCACCGCCGCCACAATCAACACCGCCCCCACCATGGCCATCGGCGGGAAGCGCTCACCGGCAATCCGTCCGATCACCCCGGCCCACACCGGCTCGCCGGCATAAATCAGGGTGGCACGGGTCGGCGAGACGCTTTTCTGCGCCCAGTTCATCGCCAATTGGATCACCGCACTGGTCAAGCCCAGGCCGACGGCGCTGAACAGCAACACCCAGGAAAAGCCCGGCAATGCCTCGCCGGTGGGCACTACCAGCAGGAACGACAGCAGCGAGGCGGTGGCCAGTTGCACCACGGTCACCCGGCGTACATCCACCTGGCCCGCATAAGCGCTGATCAGGATGATTTCGGCGGCAATCGCAATCGCGCCGATCAACGTGGCGATTTCCCCGGGGCTGAAATTCAGTGATGCGCCGGCCGGGCCGGTCAGCAGCATCAGGCCGGCGAAGGCCAGCATAATGCCGATGCTTGGCATCAACCCCGGGCGTCGCCCCAGCACCAGCCACTGCAGCAGCGGCACAAACGGCACGTAGAGCGCGGTGATAAACGCCGACTGGCTGCTGAGGATGGTCTGCAGACCAATGGTTTGCAGACCGTAGCCAAACATGATCGCCGTGCCGATAAAGGCGCCCGCCTTAAGCTCGAACAGGGTCAGGCTGCGCAGGTTGCGCCAGGAAAACAGGCCGACCACCAGCGCCGCTGCGGCAAAACGCAAGCCGACGAAGAACATCGGCCCGCTGACGGTCATGGCGTGTTGCACCAGGATAAACGTACCGCCCCAGATCATGGTGATCAGCACCAGCACGCATTCGGCTTTGCTGAAGCGGGAAAACAGCGGGGAGGCGGTCGAGGTGGTCATGGCGGCTCTGGTCTTGCACAGGAAGGGCGCGGAACGCACAATGCGCCGCAGCTGGGCAGTATACTGCGCAACCCCACCGAGTGAGCAATATAGTGCACAAAGAAAATCCGCAACGGGCCTCGGTCCTGCAGCACGTCAGCCAGAACGTTCGACGCCTGCGCCATGCGGCCGAACTGAGCCAGACAGCCCTGGCGGAAAAGTCCGGAGTCAGCCGGCGTATGCTGGTGGCCATCGAGGCCGGTGAAAAGAACGTCAGCCTGTCCACCCTGGACCGCGTGGCCGAAGCCCTGGACGTGGCCTTCAGCGACCTGATCCAGGCCCCTGATGCCCGTGACCACAGCCGCATCAACGAACTGGCCTGGGCCGGTGAAATAGATGGCAGCAAGGCCGTGTTACTGGCCAAGGCCAGCGCCCGGCGGGAGGTGGAACTGTGGGAGTGGCGCCTGGAGCCGGGCGACCACTATTGCCCGGATCCCGACCTGGAAGGCTGGAGCGAACAGTTGTTCGTGTTCGAGGGCAGCCTGACCCTGGTGGTGGGTGACGTCGAAACCACCATCGCCGCTGGCGAGTTCTTTATGTTCCCCAGCCATCAGCCCCATGCCTATCGCAATGACGGGCCAGTGGCGGTGCGCTTTATCCGCAACGTGGTGATCTAGATCCACACATCATTGCGCTGGGTCCGTTCGCCGCCCTGATCGCCAGTGTTCAACACGCCGCAGGGTTCGACCAGCAGCAGCTTTACCTCGCCCTCGGCATACGGTTTGTGCTCGATGCCCTTGGGCACCACGAACATCTCGCCAGCCCCGAGCTGTACCGCGCCATCGCGAAAATCAATGCGCAGCGCGCCCTCAAGGACGATAAAGGTCTCGTCGGTGTCCGCGTGGCTGTGCCAGACAAAATCCCCTTCGATCTTCACCACCTTGAATTGGTAGTCGTTCATCTGCGCGACGACCTTGGGTGTCCATTGCTCGCTGAACAGGCTGTATTTGTGCGCAAAGTTGATGGCGGTATAGGAGGGCATGTCCGTTATCTCTGTTGATCCGGGAAAGGCCAGACCTTAAATGCAGCGCGGCAGCAAGTATTGAATGATCGTGCGATTGTGAGTTTAAAAGAAACGTTATATTGTATCTCTTGATAACGATTCTCAGGCGTTGTCGCGCTTGAGATCGCCCCGCTTATTTTCGGCTCAAGGGATTGCAGATGAACCAGTTGCACGGGATAGCTCCGCGGTTTCCCACATTTTTGGCGGTGGGCTTGGTGTCGTCGCTCACCGGCCTACCTGCTGCTGCAGCGCAAGATCGCGAAGAATCGGTCACCGAGCTTGAAGCCATACGAGTCAGCGCGCCGCTGAACAAGGCCCTGGAAGTAAATGCCGGTGGCTTCGGCGCCAAGGACGCCATGGAAATCCCCCTGGCCATCCAGAGTTATTCCAACAAGACCATCGCCGACAGCTCCGCGCGCACCGCCGTGGATGTGCTGAGCCTCGACCCCTCGGTGCTCAGTTCGTCGGGCGGCAGCGGCTTTGACAACTTCCGCCTGCGCGGCTTTGCCATGGACAACTTCAACACCATCCGCCGCGATGGCCTGACCCTGGCCCCGCACCACGACGTACCCCTGGAAAACGTCGAGCGCATCGACGTGCTCAAGGGCCCATCGGGTTTCCTCTACGGTTTCAACTCGCCGGGCGGCACCATCAACTACATCCTCAAGCGCCCGACCCTGGAGCCGCTGCTCAATGTCAGCGTGCAAGGCTCGTCGTTGCTCGGCCGCTACGTGGCGATTGATACCAGCGATTCATTCAACGACGGCGCCTTTGGTTATCGCCTGAATGCCGGCTACGAGAAAAACGGCGACTTCGACCACGCCCGCGACATGGAACGCAAGTTTATCGGCCTGGCCACCGACTTCCGTCTGAGCGACCGCGCCCTGTTGCAGTTGAACGCCGACTGGTCGCGCAAGTCCACGGTCGCCGACCCATTGCTGCGTGCCGACCAGAGCGGCCGCGCCAACCCTCTGGACCCGTCCAGCTACGTGCTGCCACCCAAGGTCAATCGCCGCGATCTATTGACCGGCTCCTGGTTCCGTCACCAGACCGAAGGCGCCAACCTCGACGCCAAGTTCGAATACGAGCTGGATGACAACTGGACCTCCGTGACCCAGGGCAACTACTCGCGGGTCGAGCGCCACGGCGGCTATAACGACCTGTTCGGGATCAAGCCCAACGGCGATATCGGCTCGGCCGACTTTTACGTGTCCCGTGGTGAAGTGTTCAGCACCTGGTCGCTGCAGTCGTACCTGGCCGGCAAGTTCGCCACCGGCAACATCTATCACGACGTGTTCTTCGGCACCGGCTACAAGCAGTTCAAGGACGTCAGCCCGTTCTGGGATTTGGTCGACAGTGGCACTCCAGGCATCGGCATTGGCGATGTCTCGGTGGGTAATATCCGTCACCCGGTCAACCCGCCCAAGTGGCACTTCGGCTCGGAACAGCCCACGGACTTTGTGTCCTCCATCAAGGAAACCTCGGTTTTCGCCAGCGACCTGATTTCCCTCACCGAACAGTTCCAGGTGATGGTGGGCGGGCGTTACATCTGGTACCGCGCGGATAAACTCTCAGCCACCGCACCTTCGCAGAGCCACGACGTGTTCGTGCCCAGCGCTGCGCTGATCTACCGGCCCTGGGACAGCGTGATGACTTACGTCAGCTACTCCAAAGGCTTTGAAAAAGGCGACTACGCCCCCCAACACGCGACCAACGCCAACCAGCCCACCGACGCCATCGAGTCCCAGCAATACGAGGTGGGCCTGAAGCTGGACCTTAACGATCGCCTGAACCTGGGCCTGGCGGTATTCGATATCCGGCGCAAGGCCAGTTACCTGAACACCAGCAATACCTATGTGAGCAACGGCGAATACCACCACCGTGGCGCCGAGCTGACCCTGTCCGATCGCGTCACCGACGCCCTGACCCTCACCGCCAACGCCGCCTACCTGACCACGCGCATGGAAGATGTGGATGACGTCACCGTGGACGGCAAGCGCACTGAGAACGTGCCCAAGTGGAAAGGCGCGGTCGGTGCCCTGTACACCGTGGCCGCTGTGCCTGGCCTATCGTTGGACAGCACCCTCAGCTATGTCGGCAGCCGCCCGGTGGATGCGCAGAACAGCGGCTACATCCCAAGCTACACCTTGCTCGACGCCGGTATCAGCTACCGCTCGAAACTGGCGGACACCCCGGTGACCTACCGCCTGCACGGCAAGAACCTGACCAACAAGTACTACTACGCCAGCGCCTATTACCTGGGCGGGCTGGATGTGGGGCGCGAGCGCGAAGTGTTCCTGTCGGCCAAGTTCGAGTTCTAGAACCATGACGTATTCCAGTTCATTGCCCGGCCTGCGCCACCTGTGGGTCGAGCGCCTGCTTGAGCGGCACGCGGGCACGTTGACCGAGTTGGTCGATGGCCTCGGCTCGCCGCTGCATCTGGTGTGCCCACAGGTTTTTCACGCCAATGTCGAAGCCTTCCAGCACAGCTTTACCCAGGCCCAGGTGCGCGGCAGCGTGTTGTTTGCGAAAAAGGCCAACAAGGCCAACTGTTTTATCCAGGCCTGCGCGCAGTGTGCGATTGGCGTGGATGTGGCCAGCGTCGGTGAGTTGCAAAAGGCCTTGGCGGGTGGGGTGGCTGGCACTGATATCGGCGTGTCCGGGCCACGTAAGAGCGATCAGCTGCTTGGGCTGGGCCTGAGTCATCAATGCCTGCTGGCGGTGGACTCGTTGGAGGAGCTGCTGCGTATCCAGCAATTGGCGCTATCCCTGCGCCAACGTGCGCGTCTGTTGTTGCGCTATTGCCCCAGCAGCCAGGCCCATAGTCGTTTCGGCCTCAACCCACGGGAGTGCGACCAGGCCCTGGTGTTCTGCCGCCAGCACGCGGCGAATCTGGACTTGCAAGGCTTCTCGTTTCATCTGGGCGGCTACGACACCGCCCAGCGTGCACACGTCGCCAGCCACTTGGTCGACCTGTGCCGGGCCAGCGAGCTGGACAACTGCCGCACGGTCAACCTGGGCGGTGGCTTTGCCGTGCGCTATGTCGACCCGGAGCAGTGGCAGGCCTTTCTGGCCGAGGACTGCGCCGAGCGCTATCACAACGACAAGGGCTTCGCCGGCTTCTATCCCTACGGCGCGCTGCGCGCGGGGGCCGAGGCCCTTGACGATATCCTCGCCACGCCCGTCAGCCCCGGCCTGAGCCTGGCGCAAAAGGTCATCGAGCACGGCGTGCGGCTGATTATCGAACCCGGCCGCGCCTTGCTCGACCAGGCCGGTATCAGCGTGTTCCGCGTGCAGGGCGTCAAGGACCGCACGGCCAGTGATGGTTATGCCCAGGTCACTGTGCAGGGCAGCAGCTTCAACCTCTCCGAACAGTGGTTCAACAGCGAATTTCTACCCGACCCGCTGCTGTTGCCGGCCTCGCCACGGCCGCGGTCGCCGTTTGTCGCGTGTATTGGCGGGGCCACCTGCCTGGAGTCGGACATGCTGACCTGGCGCAAAGTCGCCTTTGATTACCCGATCCAGGCGGGTGACTTACTTATCTACCTCAATACCGCCGGCTATCAGATGGACTCCAACGAGTCGCCTTTTCACGAAGCGCCCTTGCCACACAAAGTGGTGCTGGAGCTGCGTAACCCACACCTGCGCTGGAAGCTGGACAGCCTGGCTTAATCGTAAAGCCACTCAACAAGGAGCCTCGAGTGAACAGTTTGAATAAACCCGCTGCCCCCGCCGACCTATGGGTGCTGCCCCAGGCGGCGCTCGAAGACCTGGGGGTGAGCTACCGTGAAGTGCTGCAGGTAGTCGAGCAGGCGTACAAGGCCTTGCGCAACGGCGACTCGCAGAACCCGCTCAAGACCATTGTCGAACCGATGGACCGCCATTCCATCAGCTACTCGATGGTTGGCCGGGATGGCGCCAGCCACACCGTGGGCTTCAAGGTGGTGTACGAGCATGACCCGCAGCGCACCCGCGATGCCTATCAATTCCACTCGTTTATCTTTCTGTGTGATGACCGCACCGGCCGCCCGATTGCCTTGATGGACGTGGTCAAGCTCGGCCCGTTGCGCACCTCGGCCACCTCGGCGTTGATGGCCAGGGCCGCCTGCCCGAATGCCCGCAGTGCCCTGGTCGTCGGTACCGGCGTGCAGGGGCAGGTGGCGTTGCCCATGTTGCTCGCGGCCATGCCGGACCTGGAACGTTTGTATGTCTACGGGCACTACGCTGAAGGCCTGCGCGCGGTGCAAGACACCCTGCACAAACACTACCCGCTGCGCGATGTGGTGGTGGTCGATGACCTGCCGGCGGCGGCTGGCGAGGCCGATATCATCCTTGGCGTCGCCGGGCTTTCGGCGCGCCAGCAAGTGCAGCGTGCCTGGCTCAAGCCCGGCGCCGTGGCGGTGCTGGTGGGCTATGGGATTGATGCCGACGTGTTGCATGGCGCCGACTACCGCATTGCTACCGACACCGCGCAGATGCAAGTCACCAGCGCCGACCTGGCGGCCGCCGACGGCAGCCTGCCCGCGGTGGACGCCGAGCTGCCGGACATCCTCCTGGGCCTGGCACCCGCACGCCGCCATCCCGACGATGTGGTGTTCGCCTACAACAGCGGCATGGTGGTGACCGACGTCGCCCTCGGGCGCCTGATGGCCGACCGCGCCCTGACGCAGAACCGTGGGCAGAGGGTCCAACTATGGTCGGCCTGACTGCCGCACAACCCGGCGCCTGGCGCGCCGACAGCCGGGCTCTGCTGTTGCTGGCGCTGCCCCTGATCCTCACCAACCTGGCCTACGTGGCCCTGACCACCATCGACATCGTGGTGCTCGGCATGCTGGGTGCCAAGGAGCTGGCAGCCGGTGGCCTGGCCATCGCGCTGTTCAACCAGTTGCGCACCACCGGCACCGGGCTGGTCACCGGCGTCAGCAACCTGGTGGCCCAGGCCAATGCCCGGGGCGATGACGCCCAGGTGCGGGCGTTGCTGGTGGCGGGGCTGTTCTGGGCGACCGTCAGCGGCCTGGTGTTTATGGCAGTGTTGCTGGGGTTGCGCCAGCCGCTGACCTGGCTGGGCCAGGATGCCAGCGTGGTGGCCAATGCCATGGACTTCCTGCTGATCATTGCTCCCGGCCTGCTGCCTTGCCTGTGGTTCCAGGCGCTGCGCCACTTCACCGTGGGCCTGAAATTCCCCGGGCCGTTGCTGGCGATCACCCTGGTGTCGATCTTCCTCACGGCGGCGCTCAACTACGTGCTGGTGTTCGGCAAGTTCGGCGTCCCGGCCTACGGGCTGGCGGGGGTGGCGATCACCAGCGCCGTGGTGTTCCTGCTGTCGTTCCTGATGTTCTTCGCGGTGGTACTGACCCATCGGCGCCTGGCCGGTTACTTCAAACTGGCGCACTTGCGCTTTTCGCCGGCGGCGATCAAGGCCGTGTGGAAGCTCGGGCTGCCGATTGCCGGGACCTATGCCAGCGAGGCCGGGTTCTTCAGCGTACTGACCCTGCTGATCGGCACCCTGGGTATGGAGGCGCTGGCGGCGCAGACCGTGCTTAACCAGATCATCTACATCGTGTTCATGTTCTCTGCGGGCATCTCCCATGCCGCCTCGATCCATATCAGCGAGGCCTGCGGCACCGGGCAGTATCAGCGCGCGCGGCAACTGGGACGCCTGGGCCTGGGCCTTGGGGTGCTGGTCATGTTGCTGTTTGCCATTCCTTACGCGTTGCTACCCGAACAGGTCATCGGCCTGTTTATCAGCACCGAGCACGCCAACAACCTGGATGCGGTGCGCCTGGCCACCACCGGTTTGTTGATTGCCATCGTCCTGCAGGTGTTCGACGCCAGCCAGAACATCGGCAACGGCATCCTGCGCGGCATCGGCGATACGGCGGGACCGCTGCGCATTTCCCTGTTCGGCTACTGGCTGGTGGGGCTGCCCGCTGCCTGGCTGCTGGGCATCGTCAGTCCTTACGGGATCTTCGGCGTGTGGGCCGGATTGGCGATAGGCCTGGCGGCTACCGCGTTGCTGCTGATTGTCTCGTTTGAACGGCAACTCAAGGCGCTGGACCGCGCGGGCGCCGTCGCACTGTCATAACAAGGAGGTGTTCCATGCATCAAGACGACCCTGCACACCGCGTCGAGGCGTTGGTGCGCCCCAGCGTGCGACGTTTGCCCCTGTACGACCCGGGCGCCGATCCACATCAGCTCGGTACGCCGACGGTGATCAAGCTGTCCAACTGCGAAAACCCGCTGGGCATGTCGCCGGCTGCTGCGGCGATGCTGGCGCATCATGGCGGGGCAGGGCTGGAACGCTACCCCGACCCCAGTGGCCGGGCCCTGCGGCACCTGATCGGCGGCCAGTTGGATGTGGACCCGGCGCGGGTCATCCTCGGCAACGGCTCGGAAAATATCCTCGAACTGTTGTGCCTGGCGCTGCTCGATCCCGAGGACCGGGTGGTGACCCAGCAGCCCTGTTTCAGCCTGCATGAAAGCCTGCCATTGATGATGGGCGCGACGGTGGACAAGGTGCCGCTCAACCCGGATTTCAGCGTTAACCTGCAGGCCTGGGCCACGGCCCTCGAGCAACCGGCGAAGCTGTTGATGCTGAGCACCCCCTGCAATCCGGTGGGCACGGCGCTGTCCAGCGCTGAACTGACGGCGCTGGTCGCCGCCGCTCACCCCGACACCTTGTTGGTGATCGACGAGGCGTATTTCGAATTCGTCGAGGACGCGGCCGACGCCCTGGCGATCCTCGACGCGCAATCGCGGCCTTGGATCATCCTGCGCACGTTCTCCAAGGCGTATGGGTTGGCGGGGCTGCGGATCGGCTATGGCATCGCTTCGCACCGCAGCCTGATTGATGCGCTGCACCGGGTGCGCACGCCGTACAACGTCAATCAACCGGCCCAGGAGGCCGCCAAGGCCGCCTGGCTGGACCCGCAACACGTGATTCGCAGCCGCGAATTCGTCGCCATCGAGCGCCAACGCCTGACCCAGGGGTTGCAGGCCGCGGGTTTTCGCGTGGCGCCGTCCCAGGCCAATTTCCTGTTTATCGACACCGCTTGCAACGCCCTGGAGGTGGTCGACGAATTGCTCAAGGACGGGATCATCGTCAAGGCCTGGCGCGAGCCGGGATACACCAGTTTTATCCGCGTGTCCCTGGGCCTGGCCCAGCAAAACCAGGCGTTTCTCGCCAGCCTGCAACGCGCCGTCGCGACCCTGGGCGGGTAAGCGCCGCGCCGGTTTTTCATACTGCCCAGAGGTTGTCATGATCAAGACTTGCCTGTCCGAACTGATCGGCGATACACCGCTGCTCAAATTGTGCGTCACTGAAAACGGCAGCTGCGTGCTGCTCAAGCTGGAACAATTCAACCCCACCGGCACCGCCAAGATCCGCATGGCCCGGCAGATGCTCGACGAGGCGCAGGCCTCGGGGCAGCTCAAGCCGGGTGGGCGGATTGTCGAATCGACCTCGGGCAACACCGGATTGGGCCTGGCGCTGCTGGCCGCCGAGCGCGGCTACCGCTTCACTGCCGTGGTCGACGAACACGCGAGCCCCGACAAACTGCGGGCGATGCAGGCCTTTGGTGCGCAGTTGGTGCGGGTCGGCGACCCCGGTGGAGGGCTGTCCACCGCCGACCGCGATGCTACCGCCGAGCGTATTGCCACGGAGCAGGGCGCCTACTGGACCCGCCAGCACCACAACCCGGCCAATGCCAATGGCTACACGCAGCTGGCAGCGGAATTGCGCGCAGTGCTGGGCGATGAAATCCACTACCTGGTGGGCGCCGTGGGCACCGGCGGCTCGTTGTGCGGCACTGCGCGTGCCTTGAAACGCCATGCCCATGGCCTGCAGGTGATCGGCGTCGAACCCTGCGGCTCGGTGATCTTTGGCGGCCCCGGTGCGCCGTATCATCAGTCCGGAACCGGCACCCCGGAGGGCGCAGAAATCGGCGCCGTGGTCGACTACGCGTTGATCGACAAAGGCCTGACTGTCAGCGACGCCCAGGCCTTCGAAACCGCGCGCTACCTGGCGCGGCATTACGGTCTGCTGCTCGGCGGCTCGGCCGGCGGGGTGATCTACCAGGCCCTGCGCGAGGCCTGGCATGCCCCGGCCCACAGCGTGATCGTGGCACTGGTGTGCGATGGCGGCGAAAAATACCTCGACACGGTGTTCAACGACCAATGGATGGCGGATCGGCAACTGCTGGCGCCCCAGGTTCATCGTGAGCTTGAGCAATGGTTGAGCGCGCTGCCCCAGGTCAAACAGCAAGCCTAGCGGCTTGCCTGGGGCGCCGGCCTTCGCTACTGTGGCGCCCCGCCTGCGTGAGCCCCGCCATGAGTGACACCACTGTCGAACTGATCCAGACCGGCCCTGAACAGGCCGAACTGATCTGCAACCTCTACCAGTTTTATGCCTATGAATCCTCCGATTGGGAGCAGGAAGACGTCGAGCAGGACGGCCGTTTCTATATCCACGAGGAACACCTGGCGCGCTACTGGCAAGAGCCGCAATGGAGCGCCAATCTGCTGCTGGTGGACGGTTACATCGCCGGTTTCCTGCTGATCGAGCGCAGCGAGCTGCCGGGGATCAATGCCCTGGAACTGGCTGACCTGTTTATCTTGAAACGCTATCGGCGCAAGGGCATAGGCCGCGCCCTGGCCACCCAGGTGTTGACCAGCGGCGAGACGGACTGGCTGGTGCGGTTCTATGACCAGGACGAGGCGTCCCAGGCGTTCTGGCGCAGCGTATTGGACAACCTGCCGCGCCCGGTGCAGGCCATCGAGCTGGATGATGAGCCGCAGTTGCTGAGCTTTTTGGTGACCCGGGCGGTTGTTCACTGACGCAGTCCGTGCGGACTCGTGTGGGAGCGGGCTTGCCCGCGATAGCGGTGTATCAGTGGATGTGTTCGGTACTGACCCACCGCTATCGCGGGCAAGCCCGCTCCCACAGAGGGTATGTGTTTGTTTGAATTACCGCTGATTTACGTGGGTTGAACGGTTGGGCGGCTATGCTGGTCAACTGACCTTCAATGTCGACGCAAAGAGGTGACCGCAATGGCCAAGACTTACAGCTACGCCGCCCGTGACGCCAAGGACGCCCTCAAACCCTTTACCTTCGAGCGCCGCGCCCCCGGGGCCGACGATGTTCAAATCGACATCCTCTACTGCGGAGTGTGCCACTCCGACCTGCACACGGCGCGCAATGAGTGGAACAACACCCTCTACCCATCGGTGCCGGGCCATGAAATCGTCGGCCGGGTGACGGCGGTGGGGGCCAATGTCAGCCGCTTCAAGGTCGGTGACCTGGCCGGCGTCGGCTGCATGGTCGACAGCTGCCAGCACTGCGCATCCTGCGCCGAGGGCGAGGAGCAGTACTGCGAGAACGGCTTTACCGGCACTTACAACGGCCCGGTGTTTGGCGGTGAAAACACCTTTGGCGGCTATTCCGACAATATCGTGGTCAAGGAGAAGTTCGTCCTGCGCATTTCCCACGATGAGGCGCAATTGGCGGCCGTGGCGCCGCTGCTGTGTGCCGGGATCACCACCTACTCGCCGCTGCACCATTGGAAGGTCGGCCCTGGACAGAAGGTCGGCGTGGTCGGCCTCGGCGGCCTGGGCCATATGGCGGTGAAAATCGCCCATGCCATGGGCGCCCATGTGGTGTTGTTCACCACCTCGCCGAACAAACGCGAAGACGGCCTGCGCCTGGGGGCTGACGAGGTGGTGGTGTCGAAGAACCCGGACGAAATGGCCAAGGTCGCCAATAGCCTGGATTTCATCCTCAACACCGTGGCCGCGCCCCATGACCTGGACGCGTTCCTCAACCTGCTCAAGCGCGACGGCACCATGACCCTGGTGGGCGCGCCAGACAGCCCGCACCCGTCGCCTTCGGTGTTCAACCTGATCTTCAAACGCCGCAGCCTGGCGGGGTCATTGATTGGTGGCATCCAGGAGACCCAGGACATGCTGGACTTCTGCGCCCGGCACGGGATCGTCTCGGAGATCGAGATGATTGATATCCAGGGCATCAACGAATCCTACGAGCGCATGCTCAAGGGCGATGTGAAGTACCGTTTTGTGATCGACATGGACAGCCTCAAGCGCGAGATCCAGGCGGCCTGACCTTAATCTGGCGGTGGGCGCTGGGTTGTTTGTGATGGTCATGAGTCTTTACGCAGCGCTCTTTTTGGGTTGTTGGGGTTGTGTACATATCCGTTGTTGCGGTTATGGCGGCTATTGGTTCCGCCCTTACGGCGGGTCACTTTCGAAGAGCGCGAAAGTAAGCAAAGCGCTCTTGCCCCACCACTCGGCACCTCGCCTAGGCTCGGTGTGCCCGTCATCCGACATTGATTTGGGGGCCGCCGCGATGGGCCATCCATGGCCCAGCGCGGCTAACCCGGCGTCCTGCCGGGTTACCCCCCAAATCAAAATCGGATGACGGCCAGCGTGGTTTAACGGGGCGCCTCAGATCAAAAGCAAAGCGAGGCGGCCTGACAGCCGACCTGATCGTCGAAGCGTGCGCATATACCTGTGGGAGCTGGCTTGCCTGCGATGGCGGTGCATCAGCCAATACATTTATCGACTGATACACCGCCATCGCAGGCAAGCCAGCTCCCACAGGGAATGCAGCTTCGCGCTCTGGCTCTGCTGTTGCTCTGCTTTTGATCTGAGGCGCCCCGTTAAACCACGCTGGCCGCAGGCAGGTATTGCGCAGTGGGCACCCCGGCATGGATGCCGGGGTAGCCGCGACACGGCCATGGATGGCCGATCGCGGCGGGCCCACGGAGCAATGCCTGACTGCGGGCATGCCGAGCCTAGGCGAGGCACCGAGTGGTGGGGCAAGAGCGTTTTGCTTACTTTGGCGCTTCTCCAAAGTGAGCCGCCGTAAGGGCGGAACCCTAAGTGGCCGTAACCGCAGCAACGGATATGTACAAAACCCCAGAAAAGAGTTGTGTAGATACCTATGCTGCGATGGCGGTGTATCAGTCGCCGCATGTATCGGATAACCCGGCGCAATCGCCGGTAAACCAGCCCCTACAAGGTTTTTTGGCCCATCAGCGGGTGGTGTAGGGCAACAGAAACACCACGCCAAGCCCAGCCAGCGAAATCAAGCCGAACCACGCCACCGGCCCCATGGCCCAGCCCCACCCCAGTACGCTGACGGCAAAACTCGCCGCCAGCATCCCCCAGCCCAGCACTCGCAGGCCACGTCGTAGCACCGGCGAGGGCAGGCGCTGCATAAGTTGTTTGTAATGGCGCTCCAAGCCCAGGCATAACCCCGCCATCCCTGCGCAGGCCAGCAACAACGCGACTATCAACGCCATCTCAATTGACCTCTGCCACAGCGTGCTTGGCCACGCGCCGGGTGCTGCGTTCCTTGGGCGCCTGGTACAGCTTCCAGCACGGCCAGGCCAGCAGCAGGCCGAGGGCGACGCTGGTCAATTCCAGGTAGACGTAATCACCCAGGCTTTCCCCCAGCAGATTCAGGGCCGGCAGGCCGATACACAGCACTGCCGCCAGGCCCAGTTGCTCGCGCCAGGCACTGCGCCAGGGGCGGACAATCGCATGGCCCAGGCTCAACAGCCACACCAGGAAAAACACCCGCACTTCCCAGCCACCGCGCTGGGCCAGTTCCACTGGGAGCAAGCGGTTGGCCCACAACAAGGCCACGCACGCCACCGTCAGCCCGGCCACCACCGCCACATTCAGGCGTTCGGCGATGTGGTAGAGCAGGGCGCCTAGAGCGCCTTCGCCATCGTGGCGCCGGCGGCGTTTGACGGTAAACAGCACCACGCCGGTTGCCAGCATTGCGCAACTGGCCAGGCCGCAGACAAAGTACAACCAGCGCATGGAGTAGCCGCCGAACTGCGCAAAGTGCAGGCCGGCCATGACCTTCTGGGTCAACAGGCTGGGCCGACTGACCGCAGGCTGGCGCAGGACGGCACCGCTGACCCCGTCAAACAGCATGCTCTGGCCCTTGGTCAGCTCGATGCGGTTGCCCAGTACCGGCCGTACCTCGATGCGTGCGTCGCTGCGGCCGGGGTTGTGGATCGACAAGCTGGACACCGGCCCCATGGCCCGCTCGGCCTCGGCCAGCAGCGGTTCCAGTGCCGTCAGCTCGGCCGCTTCGCTGTGTTTGGGGCGTTCGCCGCGCACTTGTTGTTCGGCGGGCGCGCCACGCAGGGCGCGGAAGAGGTTGTCGCGGTCGCCGTCAAACAGCGCGTCCACCGCCGCCGGCATGTAGATCAAATAGAAGATCACCAGCCCGGTATAGGTGATCATCAGGTGAAAGGGCAGCACCAGCACCGCTGTCGCGTTGTGCGCGTCCAGCCATGAGCGCTGGCCCTTGGCGGGGCGGAAGGTGAAGAACTCCTTGAAGAATTTCTTATGGATCACGATCCCGCTGACCAACGCGACCAGCATCGCCATGGCGGCCAGGCCGACCGTCCAGATCCCCAGGTCGCGCGGCAGGTTGAGGGTGAAGTGGAAGCGGAAGAAAAACCCGCCCCCGGCAGTTTCGCGCACGGCCAGGGGCTCGCCGGTGTGTGGGTCGAGTGCGGTGCCGCCGCCACGTCGTTGTTCGCCGGCCGATACCGTCAGGGTGTCGGAGCGTTCGCCGGGCAGGCCGATGTTCCAGGTCTTCGCCTCGGGGTGCTGGCGCGCCAGGTAGTCGAGGGCCTGCTGCGCGGCGGCGCTTTGCGACAGGGGCGCGGTGGGGATTTCCGGGCGCATCCAGCCGTCGATTTCCTTGTCGAACACCGCCAGGGTGCCGGTCAGGAAGATTGCAAACAGCAGCCAGCCGAACACCAGCCCGCTCCAGGTATGCAGCCAGGCCATGGCCTGGGTCAGGGTCTTGTGTTTCATCCCAGCACCTCGCGCCAGTGTGGCCAGAAACCGACGGCAGCCAGGGGCAGCGCCAGGGCCATCCCGGCCCACGCACGCCAGGCGTTGCGACAGGCAAAGGCCCAGAGGATCGCCAGGGTGTAGATCAAGAAGGACGGCAGGCTGGCGACCACCAGGGCATCCACCTTGTCCATGGGCAACAGGCGCGCCAGGGCGGCGGTAAACGCATAGGTAAACAGGTAACCGCCGATCAGCGCGGCGACCATCCGCGAGAGGGTCGGCCAGGCAGGGGATTTGCTTTTCATGGAGGGCTCATCAGCATCAGACTAGGCAACACCATTGCCCTGGGGGGCAGGCTTGTGTGGGAGCTGGCTTGCCTGCGATGGCATCTCCTCGGAATGACCTGCTAGACCGAGGCGTCTGCATCGCAGGCAAGCCAGCTCCCACATAGACCGAGTGGGTCACAAGAAACGTATGGCTCGAATGCTAGTGATTCTCATATGGGAGTAAACGCAATTTACAACTTATACACTTTGAGCCGCAGGTGCAGGCACAGCCCGGGCGTGGTGTTCTGTGCCCACAACTGGCCGCCTTGCAACTGCACGATGCTGCGCGCAATCGACAACCCCAGGCCATAGCCGTCACCGCCGGGGCGGGCGGCGTTGAGGCGGGTGAAGGGCAGGAAGATCTGCTCCAGCTTGTCCGGCTCGATCCCTGGGCCCTGGTCCTGAATGCACAAGTGCCAGAAATCGCCCTCCAATGCTCCGGTCAAGCGCACCACACCGTGTTCGGGGGAATGGCGGATGGCATTGCGCAGGATATTTTCCAGGGCCTGGGCCAGGCCATTGAGGTTGCCCAGCACCCAACAGTCGGCGGGCAGTTCGCAGGGCAGGCGCTCCCGCGGCCAGCCGCTTTCAAAGCAGGCGTCTTCGCGCAGCAAGTCCCACAACGGTTCCATCTCGACCGCTTCCACGGGCATCGCCGGGCGTTCGGTATCCAGCCAGACCAGCTCCAGGGTGCTGCCGATCAAGCGTTCCATGCCTTGCACTTCGCGCTCCAGGCGCTGGCGCAGGGCATTTGGATCGGGCTCGCGCTCCCCGGCCACCCGCAGCCGGCTCAAGGGCGTGCGCAGTTCGTGGGACAAGTCCCGCAGCAGGCGCCGTTGCAGGACCACGGTATTTTCCAGGCGCTCGGCCATGTGGTCGAAGGCCCGGGCCAATTCACCGAGTTCGTCACGGCGGTGCGTCACCTGGGGCCCGACCCGCGCCGCCAGGTCGCCGGCGCTCAGGGCATTGGCCTGGCGCCGCAAGATCACCAGCGGCGAAATCAGCACCCGGTACAACAGCACACCAAACAATAGCGCCAGGCACGTCGGCAGTACCTGGCGCAGCAAAATGTCCCACAGGCCACGGCCCTGGCGGGGGTCCAGGTGCAGTGGCAACTCCATGACCAGGCGTGCTGCACCGTCGCTGAACGGAATATAGAAAGTCGGCCGCCCGCCGGGGCGGCCCACTGGCCAGTCGATCTGGCGTACAAAATCCAGCTTGCGCCGCTCGATCGTGGTCAAAGCCTGGGAGGACAGCGACTGGTGGTCGTCCACTATCACCGCCCATACCTGCTCCTGGGCACGCAGATTCTTGAGGAACTCATCGACCCCCACTGCACCGCGTTCGCGCCAGGCAATTTCGGCCTGGCGTGAGTACTCGCTGAGGATGTAACGGGTGGGGGCGGGCAAGCGCGCGGTGGCTTCGTAGATGCGCCGGCTCACATCCACTTGCAGGCTGACCACCAGCAGGCACAACACCGCCAGCAAGCCGATCAATTTCCACAACAGCGAGTGGCGGTTGGGCAGCCTCATGGCTCCAGCCGGGTCAGCATATAGCCTGTGCTCCTGACCGTTTCCACGCGCCCGGCGGTGTAGCCGATGGCCTGCAACTTGCGGCGGATACGGCTGACATGCATGTCCAGGCTGCGATCATGCCGCGAATAGGCGCGGTGCATGACCTGCTGATACAGGAATGCCTTGGTCAGCACCTCGTCGGCATGGGCCACCAGGGTTTCCAGGACGCGGTATTCGGTGGTAGTCAGGTCGGCCCACTGTTCATCCAGGTGCACATCCGTGCGCTGTTCGTCGAACGTCAGTTGCGGATCTTCATTGCGCGCCGTGCCAGGCACCTCATGTTCATAGGCCACCCGGCGCAGGATCGCGTCGATGCGCACATCCATCTCCAACATGCTGAACGGCTTGGGCAGGTAATCGTCGGCGCCCTGGCTGAAACCGGTGATGCGGTCCTGCTCGGCACCGAGGGCCGACATCAGGATCACCGGTACCCGTTGATGCCGCCGCAGTTGCGCGAGCACCTCCAGGCCGCTGCTGCCGGGCAGCATGATGTCCATCAGGATCAGGTCGAAATCCTGGGTACGCGCCAACTCGACAATCCCTCCACCATCCTGGCGCAACGTGACCTCGAAGCCACGCTGGCCCAGGTGGCTGTGCAGGTGGGCGGCGAGCAACGGGTCATCCTCGACGGCAAGGATGCGGCGCGCAGCGGGGAGCGGGTGGGGGGCGTGCATGGGAATTTCCTGCGAATGCGAATGTTTCTAAGTTGCGCATTCTGGCAAAAGTCCCGACATATTCCTATCCACTGCGCTTTATTGCCGCATTTTCGGTTTAAGCACTGAACACGTTTGCAGCTCGGGGGGGAGCTCCAGGATCCTGGCTTGTCAGGGCGTTGCGGTATTGCTAGTGTCGACGCATGACTGCCTATTGCCTCACCTCGACGACCACCACCACGACCGCTGCAAGCGGAGCGTGCGAGGTTTCGTGAGCCAATAGCAGACGAACTTCAAAGGCCCGCCAGCGATGGACAGGGCCTTTTTTCTTGTCCTTGTGTCGCTGGCTCAAACGCAAGGAGATGCACCCATGTACGCCCTGTTGATTCTCGATATGCAAGTCGGGCTAGTTCACGGCCCGGAAAAACCATGGCGCTGCGAAGCGTTGTTGGAAACACTCAATAGCCTGATGGATAAGGCCCGCCACGCCGGTGCGCCGATTTTTCTGGCGCGCCATATCGGGCCCGTGGGCTCGCCCATCGAGCCCGGCAGCCCGCTGACGAAGGTGGTACCGCAACTGAAGTTGCTCGGTGGCGAAAGGGTGTTCGAAAAGCGTCGGCCCAACGCTTTTGAGTCGACTGACCTGGCTGACCAGTTGCGCACATGCGGCGCTAGCGGTGTAGTGGTCACCGGGATGAAAACGCAATACTGCGTCGACAGCACCTGCCGCGCTGCCCGTGACCTTGGCTTCGATGCGGTACTTATCGCCGATGGCCATACCTGTTCGGACACTCCCGTGATGAAAGCCGAGCATATCGTCGCTCATCACAATGCCACGCTGGATGGGCCGTTCTGCCAACTGGTTAGGGCCGAGGAGTGGCGCTTCTAGCAGGCCCTCAGATCACGGCCGCTGCGGCTTTACCCCCGTACCGAACGTATTGCCCATCCGCACACTGGTCGCCGCCGGCGTCGACAAGCCAATCTGGTTCGGCGGCCGCTGGTGCACCGGTTTTTCCCGCGCCTCGCGGTTTTTCTGCGCTGCCTTAGCGCCCATCTGCTGGCTCAGGCATCCATAGTCAGGCGCTTTGTATCCATCCACCCTGGCCTCGACACAACCGCCTGGCGTTTCCTCGGCGTGCACGGTCGACGCCAGGCCCGCGCATAACAACAGCATCAGCAACCGCTTCATCAGAGCCTCCTGGCAGGCCCTGGGGAGTGGGCCGCTAGTGCCTGCCAGTCTAGCCCGGTGGCGCTGGCGAAACCGTGATGTTTTTTTTGCCATCACCGTAACATCAGGTTCATAAATTGGCCTCAGGATGACGCTTTTCCCAGGACACGGCAGCCGTGCAACAAGGCAGAGCAGGGGTCGAACGGTGGGCTTGGAGGCGCACGCACTGCTGCCTGGTCTTGCTGTTGGCCTGGATGTGGCTGCCACTGCCCAGGGTGCAAGCGGGGGAGCCGCCGTTGTTGCGCCTGGATCTGCCTGCGCAAGACCTGGCGCCCGCCCTGGAAGCTTTCAGCCGGGCCACCGGGATGGCGGTGCTGGTGGACCGCGAGTTGAGCGATGGACGACGTTCGATGGGTGTGCACGGGCACTACAGCGCCCAGCAGGCCCTGGGCCTGTTACTGACAGGGAGTGGCCTGATGGCACGTTACGCACGCAGTGATGCATTCACCCTGCAGGTGCCTGAAGTCAGCCAACCGCTGGCCAGTCGCGGGGTGTCGCCACGTAACGCCGCACGGCTCAACCGCAGTTATGCCAGCGCCGTGCAGCAGGCCGTCGAAGCCAGCCTGTGCCGTTCACCCTTGACTCGCCCCGGCAGTTTTCGGGCGCTGGTGCAGGTCTGGGTCAACCGTGACGGATTGATTGAACACAGCCGCCTGGTCAGCTCCACTGGCGATGTACTGCGTGATGAAGCGCTGGTGCGCAGCCTCGGCAGCACATGGATAGAGCGCCCGGCACCCAGCTCGATGCGGTTGCCGTTGACCCTGCTTTTAATGCCCGATACCACAGGAAAACGCATGGAATGCACAGCACGGCAAGGAGCTTCCGGGGCATGAAGGATACCGGGCACACGCCAATGGTCAGGTTGTTCCTGGCCTCCTACGAGGACTTCAAGGTGCGTTTGCGCAAGCGCCTGGGGTCGGAGGATCTGGCCAATGACGTCCTGCATGAAACCTACCTGCGGGTCGACCGCATGGACATGCCGGCGAACCTGCAACAACCCAATGCCTATCTGTACCGCATGGCCCTGAACATTGCGGCCGACCGGCGCCAGGCCGATGCCCGCCTGCTGACCGGCAGCGAAGTCGAGGAGTTGCTCAATATCAGCGATGAAGCCCTGGACCCCTCGCGGGTGGTGGGTGGCCAGAAAGAAATCCAGTCCCTGCTCAAAGCCCTCTACGAACTGCCTGCCCGGCGGCGCAAGATCCTTATCGCCGCGCGCCTGGAGGAAGCGCCACACCTGGAAATCTCCCAGCGTTTCGGCATTTCCACACGCATGGTCGAGAAGGAAATCAAGGCCGCCCTGGGGCATTGCGCCCAGCGTCTGGAAAGAAAAGTCATCCAGCGGTTCGGTCCCGGCGCCGGAAAACCGTCTTAGTGTTGAGTCCCTGATAATCCGTGAGTACCTGCGCGCTTGAATATTTTTAGCTTTCCCACTGCCCGGGACACGCCCGACAGCCGATTGCACGGTGAAGCGCGCGACTGGCTGGTCCTCCTGACCTCGGGCCAGGCAACCGTGGCCGATGCCAAGGCCCTGCGCCAGTGGTGCGCCCAGAGCCCCGAGCATGCCCAGGCCTTCGAACAGGCCAAGCGACTGTGGCAACAATTGGCCCCGGCGCTGACCGAGGCCCAGGCCCCCGGCACTTTGGCCGGCGGGCGTTCCTCGGCGGGGCGCTTGCTGCCTCGGCGGCCCTGGTGATGGTGCACATCAGCGTGCCCGGTGGTTTTGCCGGCTTGAGCGCCGACTACCACACCGCAGTGGGCGAGCAGCGGCGGGTGGACTTGCGCGAGGGCATCAGCCTGGAGCTCAACACCCAGACCCGCATCAGCCGGCGCGAGCAGGGCATCGAACTGCTTGAAGGCGAGGTCGAGGTGCAGGTGGCACAGCCGCTGACCGTACAGGCAGGGGCGGGCTGGCTGAGCGCGAGCCAGGCGCGCTTCAATGTGCGCAACACCGACCACAGTGTGTGCGTGACCTGCATTGAAGGCTGGCTGGCGGTTGAAGTGCAGGGGCGCAGCGTGCGCCTGGACAGCGGGCGCCAGTTGACCTACGACGCGGCCGGGCTGGGCCCCGTGGTGACGGTGGACACCGAAGCCGTGATCGCCTGGCGGGAACAGGTGCTGGTATTCAATAACGCCACACTGGATACGGTGATCGACGAGATCAACCGCTACCGCCCAGGGATGTTGGTATTGCTCAACCGCGAACTGGGCAAGCGCCGGGTCCAGGCGCGCTTCAGTCTCGAACAACTGCCAGGTGTGGCGTTGCTGATCCGCGATGCCTATGGGGCCAAATGCACGGAACTGCCGGGTGGGGTGGTGTTGCTCAGCTAGCCCTGGAGACGGGGACGCGCTCGCCACAGGTTTAGTCCAACGGCCCCAGCACCTGGCGATAGCGCTCCACCCCCTGGGGCGTCTGGCGCACCAGGGTGATTTCCATCCCCGATGGATTGTCCTGGCGATTGCCACTCAACTGCCGCCAGCCTTTCTCGTTGTCCCACACCCGCACTTGCAGGTCGCTGACCTGGCTCAACACCGCCACCGCCTCCTTGGGCGCCGGCAGCGGATAGCGATCCCGCGCCGGTGCGGCAGCGCGGTACAAGGTGTCGCCCTTGAGCCACCACCGCACCCGTTGCAAGCCGTCGCCGGGGTTGGCGCGCTGCGGATCAGCTCCAGACGAAAGCCCTGGCTGTCGGAGCTGCGCACGGTCACCGCCGGCAAGGCGTCGGCGGCGGGAGGCTGGTCCTCGGTGGGTGGCGCAGCCAGTTCCACCCCGGCGCGCAGGCTGACGTCCAGTTGCAGCTGGTTCAGGGCGCGCAGCAGGCCCTGGGTCTGTTCGGTGCTGGCCTGCAAGTGGGCGTCGGCGCGGGTCACGCTGTCCAAGCCGCGCCAGGCAATCAGGCTGACCACCGCCATCAGCATGATCGCCACCATCACTTCGATCAGGGTAAAGCCTTGCTGCTCGCGGTTCATGGCTGGCTCACCACGCGCAAGGTGCCGGCTGCATCACGTTGCAGGCTGAGGCCGTGTTGCCCGTCCGAGAGCCACACCTGCAGCGGCGGATTGATCCATTCGGCATTCAGCACCAGGGTCTGCCGGGATTCGATCCGCACCAGCATCGGCGTGGTATCCCAGGCCCGTGGCCGCAGTTGTGGGTCATCCTTGAAGTCCTCCAGCCCCCGGCCATCGTCGCGGCGGCGGCTCAAACGGTAGCCCTTGGCATCGGCGCGCCAAGTGATCGTGCGGCCATCGGCACGGGCTTCGGCCTGGGCGATCTGCAGCACCTGGCTCAGGCGCTCGGCGTCCTTGCGCAAGCGGTGCAAGGGGTCGGGCTTGATGCTCAGGCTGATGGCCGCGCTGGCAATGCCGATGATCACCAGCACCACCATCAACTCGATCAAGGTGAACCCCTGTTGCCGGCGATTCGTCATGGGTGTGCCCTCAACGGGATCTGCCACTGAAATAAAACCGTGAGAATTGCCCTGTAAGCTGTCTGCACGGACAAACAGGAGGTCCCGCCCATGGCATTCATCCATCGCGTATCTGCCGCCCACGGCATCCAGGCCCTGGCCGTGCTGGCGACGCTGGCCGGGGTCGCTACATGGACACCGTTGTTGCTGACGTCTGCCGAGTCCCATACCCCGGCGCTTGCCCCCCAGGCATTGGCGGCGCGCAGTGATAACCCGGCGCTGCAATGGTTTGCCGACATGCCGGCGGCCCTGCAGATCAAGGTCTCCGGGGTGCTGGCCGGCGCCCAGGGCGCGGTGGCGATTCTCAGCCTCAACGACGGGCCGCCGCGCAGCTTTCTAGCGGGTGAACGCCTCAGTCCCGGCGTGCGCCTGGCGGCCATCGAGGGCGACGGGGTGGTGATCGAGCGCGGCGCTGAAAAGGTCCGGGTCAACCTCGACAAGTTGCCCGATGCCCCGGCCTTGCCCCGGCTCACTCGGCCGTAACCTGCTTTAACGCCGGCGCGCGGGCCACCAGGGTCTCAAGGCGCGCCAGGGGCGGCGCCTCGAGTGTGGCGTCCAGCACTTGCACGCTGACTCTCCAGAGGTCGCCAGCGCCTGCCACCACCTGTTCACAGCGCAGTTTCAAGCGGCCCTGGTCGCACTCGTACGTCTTGCGCCCGGGGCTGGCGCGGCCCTCCAGACGCAGTTGCGCCAGGCGACTCTGGGCCGCCAGCATGGCGATGGATTTGTCGCGCAACAGGCCATTGCTCTGGGTCATCAACCCCGCCACCCGCACAGCCGCCGCCATGGCCACGGCGATAATCGCCAGGGCCACCAGCACCTCGATCAGGGTGAAACCTTGGTTCCTATTGCGGGCGCGCATGGCTTGCTCAATGCCGGGAAACAGGCCCGCAGACTAGCCCCTGCACTTGACCGATTGGCGACCAAAGCTCCCGAGGATTTTCAATACGCCTGACATGTTGTCTTGCAACACTGCGCGACGAAAAGCACTCAAGCCAAGGAATGTCGAGATGGATATCGCGCACTTCACATCCACCCCGCGAGGCGCTCGTGGCCAGCGTGGCTTTACCCTGATCGAGATCATGGTGGTGGTGGTCATTCTCGGGATCCTCGCCGCCATGGTGGTGCCCAAGGTGCTCGACCGCCCCGACCAGGCGCGGGCCACGGCTGCCCGGCAAGACATCGGTGGCCTGATGCAGGCGCTGAAACTCTACCGCCTGGACCACGGCAGCTATCCGAACCTGACCCAGGGTCTCAAGGTCCTGGTCGAGCGCCCGGCCGATGGGAAGAACAGCAATTGGCGCGCCTACCTCGAACGCTTGCCCAACGACCCCTGGGGCCGCCCGTATCAGTACCTCAACCCTGGCGCCAACGGTGAAGTCGATGTGTTCTCCCTGGGCGCCGACGGCCAACCGGACGGTGAGGGCGTGAATGCCGATATCGGCTCCTGGCAGTTGTAAGGCGCGCCATGAACAGCCATTTGCCCAGAGCGGCGAAGCAGCGCGGCATGGCGATTATCAGCGCGTTGCTGATCGCCGCCGTGGTGGCGGTGCTTGCCGGGGCCATGCTCACCCGCCAGAGCGTGTTCACCCGCAGCCTTGAGGCCGAACAACTGCGGGTCCAGGGCAGTTGGTTGTTGCAGGGCGCGCTGCAGGCCAGCCGGCAACAGTTGTGGGACGCGCGGCGCAAAGAGGTGCTGACCCGTCTCGACCAGCCCTGGGCGCGCCCCTTTGCCGGGGTGGTCGAAGGGCGCCTGGATGACGAGCAGGGCAAGTTCAACCTGCGCAATCTGGTCAGCCAGCAGCAGCCGGATGTGGCGCAGTTGCAGAGTTTCCAACGTCTGTGCCAGTTGCTCGGCATCGACCCCAACACCAGCCAGCGCATCAGCCAACGGGTGCTTGCCTCCTATGCGCAGCGCGCGGGTGGCAGTGACGTGAGCAGCCTGCGCAGCACCTCGCCCGAGGCCGCGCAGACCTTGCTGCCGGCCAGGGCGCCGATGTTGCGCAGCCTTGACGACCTTGCCCTTGAGCCGGGTGTGCAGCAACGCCTGGCGGCCTATGTCAGCGTGTTGCCCGACAACACCTGGGTCAATGGCAATACGGCCAGCGCCGAAGTGCTCAGTGCGGTGGTGCCGGGGCTCAGCCTGTCCCAGGCCCAGGGGCTGGTGGCCGAGCGGGACAGCGGGCGCTGGTTTATCAACCGCGGGGATTTCGTCAACCGCCTGCGCATGCCGCAGTTGTTGGTGGACTCGGTGCAGGTGGGAATCACCAGTGAGTGGTTCCGCTGGCACGGCCGCGCGCGGCGCGAGCAGCGGCGGGTGGCGGTCGAAGCGCTGTTGTATCGCCCTGAAGACCGGCAACCCCAAGTGATCTGGTGGCGGGTGGGCGCATGACGCGCTTGCGCATTGCCTTGCCGCCGCTGGCCCAACTGAGCGCCGAAAGCCTGGTGCACTACGCCTGGTTGGACCGCGCCGGGCAGGTCAGCCGGCAAGGTCAGGCCAGCCTTGGGCAGTTGGCGCAACCGCGCAAGAGCCTGGCGGCCGAGTGTTTCCTGCATCCTCGGGACAGTTTGCTGAGCAGCCTGGAACTGCCGCAATTGCCGCCCGCTAAAGTGGCGGCAGCCGTGGCCTGCGCGGCCCAGGCGCTGATCCTCGGCCCGGTCGCGCAAATGCAGGTGGTCCACAGCCCACGGCAGAGCAACGGCCAGGTGCAAGTGGGCTGGCTGCCGACGGCTGGCCTGGAACAGTTGCAGCGGGTCCTGGCCCAGGTGCCCATCAGTTTGCGCGGCCTGTACCCGGCGCCCTATGCCTTGCCTGTACCGCCGGCGGGGCATTTGAGCGTGGCCTGCGTCGACGGGCATCTGCTGCTGCGCCAGAGCCTGCACCAGAGCGCCTTGCACCCCCTGGGGCCACAGGCCCTGGCGGAACTGGTGCAGGCTGGCGCGCAGTTGCATCAGGTCGATGAACACACGCCCGCGCGCTGGCAGGGTGTGGTCCCCGCCTGGGGCTTGCATGGCCGCCTCAAGCGCGCCAGCAGCGGTGGCTGGGGCCGGGCGCTGGGGCTCAGTGCCCTGGCGGTGGCGGTCTGGACCCTGGGCCTGAACCTGTATGCCGCGCGCCAGGTGGACGAAGGGCAACAGCTCAAAGCGCGGATGATTGCCCAGGTCAAGCAGGCCTTCCCGCACTTGCCAGTGATCCTCAATCCGCTGCAACAGGCCCGGCAGCAACTGGCCGCCGGGCAAGGTGCCAACGCCGATCCCGGCCAGCGTTTCAGCAGCCTGTTGCAACTGGCGGGCAACCACCTGCCGTTTATGGTCGGCAGCGTCCAGGCGTTGGCATTTGATCAAGGCCGGTTGCACCTGGAGCTGTTGCCCGACAGTCGCAGCCCGGCCGCCCCAGGGGAGTGGCAGGCGGCGTTGACCGAGGCGGGTTTCGCCGCCACCCGCGATGAGCACGGCTGGACCCTCGGGCCGCTCGACAACACGGGAGGCGCCGATGAGTAAGTTCAGCTATCCGCACCTGCGCGGCCAGCTCCAGGGATTCTGGAGCGGCCTGGCCCTGCGCGAAAAACGCCTGCTGGGCGGCAGCGGGGCGGTACTGGCGGGCTTTTTGGTGTGGTTGCTGCTGATTGAGCCGCCCTTGCAGCAGATTGATTTCTGGCAGGCCGAAACCCCCAAGCTGCGCACCCAGGCCGCCACCTTGCAGGTGCTGCTGCAGGGCGCCAGTGCCGGTGCGCGCGCCGGGCAAGACCTGGAAGGCGCGCTGCGCCAGGCGCTCGACGCTGCCGGACTTAAAGACCGCTATCAGTTGCAGGGCGTGGCGCCCGCCGGTTGGCGCCTGACTTTTACCGACGCGCCGGCGGATGCGCTGGTTGGTTGGCTGCTGACCAGCCCGCGCGCATTTTCCCTGGAGGTGTCCCACGCGCGCTTGCAACGTGTGGGCGATACCCCAGAAAACCCGGCCGGCAGCGTGTCCGGGACCGTTCGCATGGATCAGGCGCCTGGCGCTAAGGAAGCTTCATGAAGTGGTCACTTCCCCGTTCAGCGCCGTTTCGCCAGGTGGCGCCGCTGCTGTTGCTGGCGCTCAGTGCCTGCAGCCACACCCCGGCGCCTACACCTGCGCCCTTGCTGGTGGACAGCGAACTCGGCCAGCCCCTGGCCGACACCCGGCGCAATGGCGTGCCGTTGCCCGATCGCCAGCGCGAAATCAGCCCCCAGCCGCGGGTCCAGCACCCGCTGAGCAACCGCGCCCGTGGCCCGGTCGCCGCGCCGGCCAAGGTGCGCAACCCGCTGGGTGACCAGCCGGTGCAATTGAATTTCGTCGACGCCGAGATCCAGGCGGTGGTACGCGCCTTGTCCCGCGCCACCGGCCAGCAGTTCCTGGTAGACCCCCGGGTCAAGGGCAACCTGACCCTGGTCAGCGAAGGCCAGGTCCCGGCGCACCAGGCCTACGACATGCTGCTGGCGGCGCTGCGCATGCAGGGCTTCAGTGTGGTGGACGTGGGGGGCGTGGCCCAGGTGGTCCCGGAAGCCGACGCCAAACTGCTGGGCGGGCCGATCTACAACGCCGCCAGCCCCAGTGGCAATGGCATGCAGACCCGCACCTTCCGCCTGCAATACGAAAACGCGGTGAACCTGATCCCGGTGTTGCGCCCCATCGTTTCGCCGAACAACCCGATCAACGCCTACCCCGGCAACAACAGCATCGTCATCACCGACTACGCGGAAAACCTCGCACGGGTAGGGCAAATCATCGCCGGCATCGACACCCCAAGCGCCATCGACACCGACGTGGTGCCGGTACAAAACGGCATCGCCGTGGATATCGCGGCAATGGTCGCCGAGTTGCTGGAAACCCAGGGCAACGACCAGACCCAGAAAATCGCCGTGATCGGCGACCCGCGTTCCAACTCGATCATCATTCGTGCCGGCAGCCCCGAGCGCACGGAGCTGGCGCGCAACCTGATCTACAAACTCGACAATGCCCAGAGCAACCCCAGCAACATGCACGTGGTGTACCTGCGCAACGCCCAGGCAGGCAAGCTGGCCCAATCCCTGCGCGGCATGCTGACCGGAGAGAGCGAAAGTGGCGTCAGTGACGAGGCCCGCTCCAAGTTGAGTGCGATGGGCGGCGCGGGTAGCACCAGCCAGGGCAGCACCCAGAACAGCAGCGGCACGCCGACCGCCAGCGCGGCGCCATCCAGCGGTTATGCCAAGGACAGCACCGGCGCAAGCACTGCCGGCAGTGAGCAGAACACTGCCTTCAGTGCCGGCGGTGTGACGATCCAGGCCGATGCGACCACCAACACCCTGCTGATATCCGCCCCGGATCCGCTGTACCGCAACCTGCGCGAAGTCATCGACATGCTCGACCAGCGCCGCGCCCAGGTGGTGATCGAAAGCCTGATCGTCGAAGTCAACGAAGACGATGCCAGCGAATTCGGCGTGCAGTGGCAGGCCGGCAACCTGGGGGGCAAGGGTGGTTTTGGCGGGGTCAACCTGGGCGGCAGCGGGATCAACGGCACCCCCACCAGCAAGACCAGCATTGACGTGCTGCCCAAGGGCCTGAACATCGGCCTGGTGGACGGTACCGTGGATATTCCAGGGATCGGCCGGGTGCTGGACCTCAAAGTCCTGGCGCGGGCGTTGAAGAGCAAGGGCGGGACCAATGTGTTATCCACGCCGAACCTGCTGACCCTGGACAATGAGGCGGCGAGTATCTTCGTCGGCCAGACCATTCCCTTCATCACCGGCAGCTACGTGACCGGCGGGGGCGGCACCAGCAATAACCCGTTCCAGACCGTGCAGCGTGAGGAAGTGGGGCTCAAGTTGAACGTACGGCCACAGATTTCCGAGGGCGGTACGGTGAAGCTGGATATCTACCAGGAAGTCAGCAGCGTCGATACCCGGGCGTCGGGGGATGCGCGCACGGTGACCAACAAGCGCGCGATTGATACCAGCATCTTGCTGGATGACGGGCAGATCATGGTGCTGGGCGGGCTGTTGCAGGATGGCTATACCCAGAGCAACGACGCAGTGCCGTGGCTATCAGACATCCCGGGATTGGGCGCGCTGTTTCGCAACGAGTCGCGCAGTGTGAACAAGACCAACCTGATGGTGTTCCTGCGGCCCTACATCATTCGCGACAGCGGCGCGGGCCGCAGCATTACGCGCAATCGCTACGACTTTATGCGCCGCGCCCAGGGTGGCTTGCAGCCGCAGCACAGCTGGGCACTGCCGGATGTGCAGGCGCCGCAGTTGCCGGCGGTGGAGAAGGCGATGCCGGGGAGTACACGCCCGTGAGTCGCACCCATTCCCCCTGTGGGGCTCGACAGCTCCCACAGGGGGATGCGGTCGCCTCGAGAATCGGGCTGCCGAGCATGGGCGCAGCCCTGGCTTACTGTGCGCTGAGCCGCCGCAAGGGCGGGTCCCTATGAGCCTGCTCCCCTACGCCTGGGCCAAATCCCAACGCATCCTCTTGCAGCCCACCCCCGAAGGCCCACGCCTGACCATCTGCCCCTCGACCCCCGGCTGGTCGATCAGCGAGGTCCACCGGCAATTCGGCGAGGCCGCCATCGAGCAGGTGCGCGACGATGAGCTCGACGGCCTGCTGGCCAGTGCCTACGCCGATACCGGCAGCGCCGCCGCCGTGGTCGGCGCCGCCGAAAACGAAGTCGACCTCGACCGCCTGATGCAGGACATCCCGGAAATCACCGACCTGCTCGACACCCAGGACGGCGCCCCGGTGATTCGCATGATCAACGCCTTGCTGACCCAGGCCGCCCGCGACGAGGCCAGTGACATCCATATCGAACCCTTCGAAACCCACTCCGTGGTGCGCTACCGCGTCGACGGCACCCTGCGCGATGTGGTGTCGCCGCGCAAAGCCCTGCATGGCGCGCTGGTGTCGCGGATCAAGATCATGGCCCAGCTCGATATCGCCGAAAAACGCCTGCCCCAGGATGGACGCATCGCCCTGCGGGTTGCCGGGCGGCCGATTGATATACGGGTGTCGACGGTGCCCACCGGCCATGGCGAACGGGTGGTGATGCGCCTGCTCGACAAACAGGCCGGGCGCCTGCAACTGGAAACCCTGGGTATGGACCCGCAGCTGCTGGCGCGTCTCGATGGCCTGATTCGCCAGCCCCACGGCATCGTTCTGGTCACCGGGCCCACTGGCAGCGGCAAGACCACCAGCCTCTACGCCGCCCTGGCGCGGCTGGATGCCAGCACGAGCAATATCCTCACCGTGGAAGACCCGGTGGAATACGACCTGCCGGGGATCAGCCAGATCCAGGTCAACGCCAAGATCGACATGACCTTCGCCCTGGCCCTGCGTGCGATCCTGCGCCAGGACCCGGACATCATCATGATCGGCGAAATCCGCGACCTGGAGACCGCGCAGATCGCCGTGCAGGCTTCACTCACCGGGCACCTGGTGCTGGCCACGTTGCACACCAATGACGCGGTGTCGGCGGTCAATCGCCTGATCGACATGGGGGTCGAGCCGTTCCTGCTGGCCTCGTCGCTGCTCGGTGTATTGGCCCAGCGCCTGGTGCGCCGCCTGTGCCCGTACTGCAAACAGCCTGACCCGGCGGCCCCCGGCACCTGGCGCCCGGTGGGGTGTGGCCAGTGCAACCAGGTCGGGTACAGCGGCCGCACCGGCATCCATGAATTGTTCTGCGTCGATGACGCGGTGCGCGGCCTGATCCACCAGGGGGCCGGCGAGCAGCAGATACGCGTCGCCGCGCGCCACGCCGGGATGTTCAGCATGCGTGAAGACGGCGAGCGTTGGGTGCGCAGCGGTGCCACTGCGCCGGAAGAAATCTTGCGTGTAACACGGGACGCCTGATGAATCGCTATCGCTATGAGGCCGCCGATGCCAGCGGCAAACTGGAAGCCGGGCACCTCGAGGCCGAGAGCCAGGGCGCGGCCTTTGCCAGCCTGCGCAGTCGTGGTCTGACCGCGTTGCTGGTGCAGCTCGAAGGCAACGCCAACGTGGCAGGCAGCAGCCTGTTCAGTGCCAAGCTGTCGGACAACGACCTGGCCTGGGCCACCCGCCAACTGGCCAGCCTGCTCGGTGCTAGCCTGCCCCTGGAGGCGGCGCTGAGTGCCACAGTGGAGCAGGCGGAAAAAAAGCATATCGCCCAGACCCTCAGCGCAGTGCGCGCCGATGTGCGCAGCGGCATGCGCCTGGCCGATGCATTGGCCGCGCGGCCACGGGACTTCCCGTCGATCTACCGGGCGTTGATTGCGGCGGGGGAGGAGTCCGGCGACCTGGCCCAGGTCATGGAGCGCCTGGCCGACTACATCGAAGAGCGCAACAACCTGCGGGGCAAGATTCTCACGGCCTTTATCTATCCAGGGGTGGTGGGGCTGGTGTCCATCGGCATTGTGATTTTCCTCCTGAGCTACGTGGTGCCGCAGGTGGTCAGTGCGTTTTCCCAGGCGCGCCAGGACCTGCCGGGGCTGACCCTGGCAATGCTCAATGCCAGTGACTTTATCCGCGCCTGGGGCTGGCTGTGTTTTACCGGGCTGGTCGCGGGCTTCTGGAGTTGGCGCCTGTACCTGCGCAACCCCGTGGCGCGCTTGAACTGGCACAGCCGGGTCTTGCGCCTGCCGCTGCTCGGGCGGTTTGTGCTGGGGCTCAACACCGCGCGTTTCGCCTCGACCCTGGCCATCCTCGGCGGTGCCGGCGTGCCCTTGCTGCGCGCCCTGGAAGCGGCGCGCCAGACCCTGTCCAACGACCGCCTGAGCCAGTGTGTCAGCGATGCCACGGCCAAGGTTCGCGAAGGGGTTAACCTGGCGCCGGCCCTGGCGGTGGAAAAGGTCTTCCCGCCGGTACTGATCCACCTGATCGCCAGCGGCGAAAAAACCGGCGCCCTGCCGCCGATGCTGGAACGGGCGGCGCAGACCCTGTCGCGGGATATCGAACGGCGGGCCATGGGTATGACTGCATTGCTGGAGCCGTTGATGATCGTGGTGATGGGCGCGGTGGTGCTGGTGATCGTGATGGCGGTGCTGTTGCCGATCATCGAGATCAACCAATTGGTTACCTGACCTGTGAAGACTGCGCCGGTGCAAATGTGGGCGCTGGCTTGCCTGCGATGGCGGCGTATCAGCCGGCAGAAACAGTGACTGAACCACCGCTATCGCAGGCAAGCCAGCTCCCACATTTGTATCGGTGGTGACTGGCTGCAAGTCAATTACCCGACCCGCCCATCACCCCGCCTCGGGTTCGTCATTGCGTCATCTTTGCCCCCCTGCGCACGGCCCGCCCGCCATCGTCGAAACACTCCCTGAAACCTCGCTGTCACCCACCCCGATAAAAGCCACAATCATTGCCAAAACACCCGAGAATCTTTTTAAAAATCAAGCTGTTCCTCCCGAGGTTTTTTCCCTTATCTGTCATCGGAAACTGCGACCTTCGTGTCCATGGCCTCGCCCCGCAAGCCCGCTGGATCACGGCGTGTGAACCGAGTGCCATGGCGTCATGCAAGAGCCATCTACCTCAACGTATGAATACGACGAAAGGAGCTTCTTCATGTTTAAGCGCAACGTTCTCGCGGTATCCATGACCCTCGCGGCCCTCTGCTCGGCCCAGGCTGCATTCGCTGATGTCAACGGCGGTGGCGCAACCCTGCCACAGCCGCTGTACCAGACGCCCGGCGTACTGACTGCCGGTTTCGCCGCCTACATCGGTGTCGGCAGCGGCAACGGCAAGGCCGCGTTCCTGGAAAACAAATACGACAAGCTCGTACCCGGCGTGACCACCAAGAACGTGCACTGGGCCGGCAGCGACTCCAAGCTCAGCGCCACTGAATTGTCCACCTATGCCTCTGCCAAGCAGCCAGGCTGGGGCAAGCTGATCCAGGTGCCGTCGGTGGCCACTTCGGTGGCCATTCCTTTCCGCAAGAGCGGTGCCAATGCGGTTGACCTGAGCGTCAACGAGCTGTGCGGTGTGTTCTCCGGGCGTATCAACAACTGGAGCCAGATCACCGGCGCTGGCCGTAGCGGTGCAATCACCGTGGTTTACCGCAGCGAAAGCAGCGGCACCACCGAACTGTTCACGCGCTTCCTGAACGCCAAGTGCGCTGAAACCGGCAGCTTCGCCGTTACCACCACCTTTGCCAACAGCTACAGCGGTGGCCTGCCGGCCGGTGCCGTTGCGGCTGCCGGCAGCCAGGGAGTGATGAATGCCTTGAACGATACGACTGTCGCCGAAGGCCGTATCACCTACATGAGCCCTGACTACGCGGCCACCACCCTGGAAGGCCTGGACGACGCGACCAAGGTCGCTCGCGTCGGCAAGGACGTGGCAAGCAACACCGAAGGTGTATCGCCTGCTCCGGATAACGTTTCCGAGGCGATTGATAACGTTTCGGTGCCCGCCGTGGCTGACCGTGGCAACCCGGACAAGTGGGTACCTGTGTTCGGTAAAAACGGCGTGGCCGGCGTGGTGCCTTACCCAACGTCGGGCTACCCGATCCTGGGCTTCACCAACCTGATCTTCAGCCAGTGCTATATCAACGGCACCCAGTCCAACCAGGTCCGTGACTTCTTTGCCCAGCACTACGGCGAGACCGTGAACAACGATGACGCCATCCGCGCCAACCGTTTCGTGCCACTGCCTGACTCCTGGAAAAGCGCGATCCGCAGCAGCTTCCTGACCGCCAGCAACCCGCTGAGCATCGGTAAGACCGACGTCTGCAACGGTATCGGTCGTCCGCTGTAACGCCCGCGTTCCTCGACCTGCAACCCCTGATCAGCAACGGCCTGTGCCGTTGCTGATTTTTTATTGGCTCACCCCGTAGCCGCTGCCGAGCCCAGATGAATTTTCCATGACAGAAGTTCAGTGCTGCCCCTCGCCAACCGCCTACCTCCCATACGTGATGTGCATCTCCACACAGAAGGATGATTCCAGATGGTCCGCTGCAAACCACCGGTAAACCTGAATGCCCGCGGCCCGAGCGGCCAGACTGTCTTGCGCCTCAAGCCGCTGGCCCATGCCATTGCCTTGTTGCTGGTGGCGGGCAGTGCCCAGGGGGCTACGGCGTTCAGTTCCGGCTGGTTTGCCGCCAAGGGCGCGTCCCAGGCAGCCACGGCGGCGCGGCCGGGGGCGCAGGTGCCGGGGATGCCGCCGCCGTTGTCCCAGCAGGCGCGGGTCAACCAGCAGATGCAGCGCTCACTGAGCACCCTCAACAACAGCGTAGCGGCGATTGCCGCCCAGCAGGCTGCCCAGGCGGCCGGGCGCCAGGCCGCGTTGGGCCAGGTCTCGACGATTCCCGACGGCTTGGGCAAGGGCGGTTTGCAGGTCGATAACAGCCTGACCCAAGGCTGGATCAACGCCAAGGGCCCGACCCAAAGCCAGGCCGGTGGCCAGACCACGGTGAGCATCGAACAGACCGCCGACAAGGCCATCCTCAACTGGGAAACCTTTAACGTCGGGCGCAACACCACCGTCGACTTCCAGCAGCAGTCCAACTGGGCCTTGCTCAACCGCGTCAATGACCCCAACGCGCGCCCCAGTGAAATCCAGGGCCAGATCAAGGGCGCTGGCACCGTGATGATCATCAACCGCAATGGCGTGGTGTTCAGCGGCAGCAGCCAGGTCAACGTGCGCAACCTGGTGGCGGCGGCGGCGGCGATCACCGACGAGCAATTCACCCAGCGCGGGATCTACTTCGACGCCACTGGCACCCAGCCAACGTTCACCGATGCCGCGGGCAAGGTCCAGGTGCAGCGGGGGGCGCTGATCCAGACCCATGACGCGGCGACGTCCACCGATGCCGGTGGCTATGCCTTGCTGTTGGGTACGGAAGTGGAAAACGCCGGCACCCTCATCACCGCCAAAGGCCAGACGACCCTGGCCGCCGGCGACAGTTTTTACATCCGCAAGGGCGTGGGTACCGCCGGCAATGCCCGTTCCACCACACGCGGCAATGAAGTCGCCAGCAGCCTCAAGGCCGGCAGCAGCGCGGGCAGCGTGACCAACAGCGGGCTGATCATGGCCGCTACCGGCGACATCACCCTGACCGGGCACACCGTGCAGCAAAACGGCGTAGCCCTGGCCAGCACGTCGGTGGACACCCGTGGCACCCTTCACTTACTCAACTCGGCCAGCGACACCACCGGCAGCGTCAGCCTGGGCGAAGGCAGCACCACTGCGATCCTGCTCGACAGCAGCGGCACCACCGCGCTCAACAACCAGCGCGAAAATGGCCTGGTCAATCTCGACGGTCTGGTGAACCCCCAGGCCAGCGGGCAGTTCAATAACCTGGGCAGGGTGGCCGACCGTACCGATCAGTCGCGCATCGAGATCGTCAGCGGCGGCACCGTGGACTTCCAGAAAGGCTCGATAACCCTCGCCACCGGTGGCCAGGTCGCGGTCAGCGCCGGCCAGCGCAGCCTGGTGCGCGAGGGGGCGATGATCGACGTGTCCGGCGCCATCGGCGTCAAGGTGGCGATGCAAGCCAACAACATCAAGATCAACGTGCAGGGCAACGAGCAGCGCGATGCGCCGGTCAACCGCGATGGCGGGCAATTGATCAACAACGATGTGTGGGTCGATCTGCGCGAGTTGGTGTTTGTACCGGCGGGTACCAACGGCTACGCGACGGACCGCTGGTACACCGCCGGCGGCCTGCTGGAAGTCGGTGGCTATCTGGGCACGCAAGGGCACTCGGTGGGCGAGTGGATGGCCCAGGGCGGTACCGTGACGTTCACGGGGGATGATGTGGTAACCCAGCAGGGCACGCAGATCAATCTGTCGGGCGGCACCGTGGATGTGCAGGGCGGTTATGTCCAGCAAACCTGGCTCAAGGGCCCGGACGGGCGCTTGTATGAGCTGTCGAAGGCACCGGGCGATATTCTCTACACCGGGCTTTACAAAGGCTTTGCAGACACCAGCGAACGCTGGGGCCGTACCGACCTGTACTACAACCCGCTGATCGCCCCCCAGCGACGTTTCGAGGCCGGTTATACCGTGGGCCGCGATGCCGGCAAGCTGGTGATCGGTACCGGCAATGCGGTGCTTAAAGGGCAGTTGATCAGTGATGTGTTCCAGGGCGAGCGCCAGACCCAGGCGCCGAACATCAACCTCGACGGTTACCAACAGTCGCAGAAGGCCCAGGCCCAACGTGCGCAACTGATCATTGGCCAGTACACGCCGATCTTCAACAAAAGCACCGGCACCCTGCGTTACGCCCTGACGCCGGGTATGGAGCAGGTGCTGATCGAAGGCGGCACACAAAAAATCGCCGCCGGCCTCGACCTGGGCACCGCGCTGCCGGCCGGGCGCCAGGGCACGCTGGTGCTCGACAGCGAGCAACTCAATGGCTTTCAGTTGGGGGCGATCAAGGTCGGCGCCAAACAGCAGATTACGGTCAATGGTGGGTTGTCGGTGGCCGACGGTGGCGATATCACCCTGTACGGGCCCCAGGTGGCGGTCAACGCCAATCTGACCGCCCACGGTGGCAGCCTCCACGCCGGCAACGTGCTCAGTCAGGTCAACCTCGATCGGCAGAATGCCGTTGAAGAGGTGATTCTGGCGGGCAGCGGGCACGTCGCGGTGGCCGCCGGGGTGGTGCTGGATGCGTCCGGGCGTTGGAACAACCTGGCCCTGCAGCCGTCGCTCACCGAGGGTGTGGCTTACGCCAATGGCGGCAAGGTGGCGCTGCGTGGCACCGGCGATGTGAGCCTGGGGGCACAGAGCCTGGTGCAGGTGTCTTCGGGCGCTACGGTCGGCCAGGATGGCAAGGTCAGCGGTGGCAAGGGCGGCAGCGTGACGTTGGGCGCGCAGGGCGCCCTGGTGTTGGGCGGTGAGATTCGCGGTTATGGCGTCAGCGGTGGCGGCACTCTGGCGTTGCAGTCGCGCCAGGTACTGATCGGCGATGCAGGCAGCCTGGACGCGGGCACCCTGCACCTGGCGGGGGACTTTTTCAAGAAAGGGTTCTCGGCGTATGACATCACCGGCAACGAAGGGTTGATTGTTGCTGACGGCACCCAGGTCGGGGTCGAGGTGCCGGTGTACCGGGTTGGCGAGCAGGTGCAGACGCTGCCGAGCGGCACTGATCCGGCGAGCCTGATGCAGGTGTGGACACCTGAGTTGTATCAGCAGGACGCGCTCAAGAGCGTGCTGAGCCAGCGGCGCGGTGCCAGCTTGAGCCTCACGGCCGGGCACCTCGACTCCAGCGCTGCGCAATTGGCCAGCACCGCGCTGAGCGTCGGCCAGGGCGCGGTTATCACGGTCGATCCGGGCCAGGCCATCAATTTGCGCAGCGTCGGCCAGTTGACCGTCAACGGTACGCTCAACGCCTGGGGCGGTAGCGTCAGCCTGGGCGGGCTGAACGTGGTCAGTTCCGAGGCGGTGAATGCCGCAGGTCATGGGCGTTCGATCTGGGTCGGCGAGCAGGCGCTGATCGACGTGGCGGCGCGGGCGGCAAGCGCCGTGGACAATCGTGGCCGCCACTATGGCCTGGTACGCAATGGCGGCAGTATCAGCCTCGGTGGCACGATCAACCTCGCTACCGGCATTGCCCAGGCCAGTGATGTGTTTGTGGTGGTGCGTGACGGTGCGCGCCTGGAGGCGTCCGGGGCCCAGGCGGACCTGGACCTGCCGGGCCAGGGCCGGGTACCGGTGGCCAGCAATGGCGGCAGTATCAGCCTTGCCTCCAACAATGGCCTGTACCTGGACGGGCGCTTTGTGGCCCGGGCCGGTGGTGCCGGAGCGTCGGGCGGTAGCCTGGTCGTGGCCCTGGAAAGCCCTTACTACCTCAAGAGCGCGGTCAGCGACCGCGTGCTCAAGGCGCGGGAGCTGTTACTCAGCCAGACCCACCAGTCCAGCACGCTGGCGGGCACTGCCGAGGCCGCGACCGCGGAACTGGAGTACGGGCATGCTCGCCTGGGCGTGGACCAGGTCAGCGCCGGCGGGTTCGACAACCTGGCCTTGCTGAGCAATGGCCTGCTGAGTGTTGACGGTGATCTGTCGCTGCACATGGGCCAGAGCCTGCGTCTGTACAGTGGCGCTCTGGGGCTGAGTGAGCAGGCTGCGCAGAATGCCCGGGTCAATCTGTCGGCACCGCACCTGTTGCTGGCGGGCATCCTTGCGCCCTTGGAGGCCAAGGACCAATACCTGCATCCGGTGTTGACCAGCGCCATGTCGCAACGCGCCAGCCAGGCGCAGTTCACTGCCAGTGCCAATCTGCTGGAGGTGCGCGGCAATGTGTTGTTCGGCAACAAGAGCAACCTGACCCAGGCCGACAACAGCCAGTTGAGCGTCGACCGCCGTGGTTTCGATGACGTGCAGCTGAGCAGCCAGGGCGACCTGCGTTTTCTCGCAGGGGCCAGCGCCGATGCTGTCGCCCAGGGGATCAGTACGCAGATCATGACCCGGGGCGACATGACCCTGCAGGCCGCGCAGTTGTACCCGGCCACCGAAGTCGGCGCGCGGGTGCTGGCCGGTTACCTGGATGGGGTTGACGGCTACGACCCGACGCGCACCCTGACCATCGCCCGTGCCGGCAACGAGACGGGCGCGGTGCCTTACTCGGCCTTCGGTCGCCTGCAACTGGGCGGCCCGAGCATCAGGCAGGGCGGGGTGGTGCGTGCGCCCCTGGGGTTGATCGAGGTCGGCATCCTGGGCACCCACAAGGTCGAACTGCTGTCCGGCAGCCTGACTTCGGTGAGCGGCAAGGGCCTGGTGCTGCCCTACGGCGGCACGGTGGATGGCCAGGTCTACCAGTACAACGGCAAGACCGTGTCGTTCCTCGGCCAGGGGGCGATTGCCAACCTCAATGGCGATCTCAGCGTGGGGGTAATCCTCGGTGGGCAATCGGTGGCGGTGCTGCCAGAGGCCACGCTGGACCTGTCCGGCGGCGGCGAACTGCTCGGTGCCGGGTTTATTTCCGGCCGTGGTGGCTCCACCGATGCGCGCTATAACCCACTGATGCAGGTCGGCACCCAAGGCGGCTTTGTCCTGCCGGGCCTGGGCAGTAACCCGGTGTACGCCATCGTGCCCGGCGCGCAACCGGGTTATGCCCCGGTGGCCCCGGAGGGGGGCGCCGTCGATCCGTTGCTCGGCCAGCAAATCACCCTGGACGCTGGCGTCCCGGGGCTGGCCGCAGGCACCTATACCCTGATGCCCTCCACCTATGCGCTGATGCCGGGGGCGTTCCGTGTCGAAATCAACGGCCTCGCGGGGCGCGGCACCGAAGAGGTGCCACAGGCGCTGCGCAATGGCTCCTGGTCGGCTGCCGGGCGCTTGTCCATCGTCAACACCGGGATCAGTAACCGGGTCGCCAGCCAGCTGATCCTGACCTCGGCCGACACCCTGCGCCGCTACTCCCAGTACAACGAAACCGGCTATGCGCAGTTCGCCGTGGCTGATGCGGCCAAGCTCGGCGTGCCACGGGCGTTGCTGCCGGTGGATGCCAAGACCCTGAAACTGGCGTTGCACCCCGGTGGTGGGGCGAACGCCTTTTCGTTCGCCGGTATCGGCCGCTTTGAGGCGGCCACCGACGGTTTTGCCGGCACTGTTGCAGTGATGAACATGGGAACCGGCGGGATCGAAATAATGGCGCCAGGCAAGGCCGCCACGGAGGGGTTCGAGGGTGTCAGCGTGGGGGCGGCCAGCCTCAATGCGCTGGGCGCGGCACGCCTGATGATTGGCGGGATGACCCAGGTTTCGTATGGCCAGAGCGGCAACTACATCAACGTGGTCGGTGCCAACAGTAGCTCTATTACCTTGCGTGAAGGGGCGAGCCTGGCCGCACCGGAAGTGTTCCTGGTGAGCTCCACCGGCGAGATCGTCATGGAGCAGGGCGCCTCGATCAATACCCTTGGCCGGGGCAAGGCCAGTTATGACGCACGAGACGGTTTCGTCTACCAGGTGGCGAATATGCTGGCGGTCTCCAACGGTTTGCTCAACGTGGTCAACGCCGTGCAAGCCGGCGGCGCAGCCAGTGGCGGGATCAATCTGGGGGCGTGCAACAGCGCGCCCTGTAGCGGCCAGACTGCCCTGTATTCCGAGGGCAGTATCGTCGCCCTGACCGACAAGACATTGCAGATGGGGGATGAGGTGCGCTACGGCACCCGTCACCTCAACCTGGGGCTGGCGAGCATTAACGTCGGCAGCCCTGAAGCCCTGGCTGCAGCGGCGGCCGGCAATCGCCTGCCGGCCGGCATGACCCTGACCCAGCAGGTGCTGGACCGCTTGTTGCGTGGTGACACGCAGTTCGGCGCGCCGGCCCTGGAAACCCTGCAACTCTCGGCCCGCGACAGCTTCAACTTCTATGGCTCCAGTGCCCTCGACACCTATGACGCGGTGACCGGCAAGTCGCTGCTCAGCCGCCTGATGCTGTCTGCCCCGGCGATCTACGGCGCCGGCAGCGCCAGTGATGTGGCGAGCATCCACACTGCCAACCTGATCTGGCTCGGCGCTGAAACGCCGGCCGTTGCCGCCATCGACGGCGGCGCCGGCAGCGGCAACGGGCGCCTGGATATCCAGGCCGAACGCATCGAATTCGGCTATGGCGACTTTGCCCAGCCGAGCACGACCAAGCGCTTCGATCGCCTGGCGCTGGGGTTTGCCCACGTCAACCTCAGTGCCAGCGAGCGCATCACCGCCAACCACAAGGGCAGCCTGTCGGTCTATCAGCGCCAGGGGGCCTATGATCCGCTCAAGGGTTTTGCCTATACCGGCGGCGACTTGAGCATTCTCACGCCACTGCTGACCGGCGAGGCGGGCTCGGTAAACCGCATCACCGCCGGCGGCACCCTGGATATCGGCGCCTCGGCGGGGGCCCGGGGCAAGGTCGAGGGCCTGGGCGGCGAGCTGTCGCTGCAGGGCGACAGCATTCGCCTGGCCAGCGCGGTGGTGCTGCCCAGCGGCAAGGTCACCCTCGACGCCCGTGGCGACGTGGTGTTGACCGATGACTCACTGATTGATGTGGCCGGTCGCGCCATCGTCTTCAACGACCTGACCAAATATGGCGCGGGGGGTGAGGTATCGCTGCAAAGCCGCGAAGGCAATGTGCTGCAGGCCACCGGCTCAACCATCGACCTGTCGGCGCAGCATAACCAGGCGGGCACGCTGCGGGCAGTGGCCGTGGGGGACACAGGCGGTGTGGTTGACCTGGCAGGCAAGCTTCTGGCCGGCAGCAGCGGTTATTACGATGCCGGTGGCACTCGGGTGCCGTACCTGGCCGGTGCGGTGGAGATCCAGGCCCAGCGCCTGGGCACCAGCGGCATCCTGGACGAACAGTTTGCCGCCCTCAACCAACGGCTCAACCAGGGCCAGGTGTTTGGGGCGCGCAGCTTCCAGCTCAAGCAGGGCGACCTGAGCATCGGCAATGAGGTCAAGGCCAACAGCGTCAGTGTCTCGCTGGACAACGGCAGCCTGCGCGTCACCGGGCGGGTGGATGCCAGTGGCGAGCGGGTGGGCAGCATCAACCTGACGGCCAAGACCGGCCTGACCCTGGACGGCAGCGCCGTGCTCGATGCCCATGGCAGCCAGTTGCGGGTGGACAGCCATGGCCAGATCATCGACGCGCCGAACCGCGCCATGGTGGTGCTGGGTTCGGGCCAGGGCCAGTTGACCCTGGCCGATGGCGCGCGTATCGACCTGCGCCATGGGACCGATGGGGGCGTGGGCCATGACGGTCGCAGCCGTGGCACCCTGGAGCTCAATGCTCCGCGCTTGAACAGTGATGACATTGCCATTGATGCCCGTGGCCGCCTGGATATCCAGGGCGCGCGCTCGATTGCCCTCAACGGCATGATCAGCTACGACGATGCGCCGACCAAGACCGATGCCACGGCCAGTGGGCGTCCGTACCAGGTGATCGACCAGAAGTACCTGGACAAAAAACATGAGCTGAGCGTGCTGTTTATCAACGCTGCCCTCAGCAACCACGACCTACTGAATAACAAGCTCGCGGGCCTGAACAACGCCACGTACGCCGACGCCTTGCATCTGCGGCCGGGGGTGGAGATTGTCAGCAAGACGCCCCAGGGTGACCTGGTGGTGCAGGGCGACCTGGACCTGTCCGGTTATCGCTACGCCAGCCTCAACCCACATACCCAGAAAAACCCGGATGTGTATGGCTCCGGCGAAGTCGGCCGCTTGACCCTGCGCGCCGGCGGCGACTTGAATATCTACGGCAGCATCAACGACGGCTTTGCCCCGCCACCGCCGAGCGACGATGACAACGGCTGGGTGCTGCTCCCCGGGATCAATTACACCGGCGGCACCCAAGTAGTGCCAGGCACGGGCGTGACCCTGGCCGACGGCACCAGGTTTCCGGCGGGCGCGATCCTCAACTTCGATGTGTCGATCAAGGCCCTGAGCCTGGCGAACGGTACGCGGTTGCCGGTGCCGGTGACCCTCAGCCAGCCCCTGGTACTGCCTGCCGGTACGGTACTGGCGGCGGCGATACTCGACGGCTCGGGCACGCAGCTGTTCGCGGCCGGGACGCTGCTGAGCCAGAGCCAGACCCTGGAGGCCGGCACGGTTCTGGGGGCCGGTACCCTGTTGACCAGCAACACCAGTGTCAGGGCGATGATCTGGCCCAAGGGCGTGCCATTGCCCGGGCGTCTGGGCAGCACTGCGTTCGTGACCCTCAATGGCAGCAAGGTACTGCCCCGTGGCGCCTTGTTGCCGGCCGGCACCAATGTGAAGTTGGCAGGCAATGCGAAGTCGGTGAAATTGCGGGTCGAGGAGGCCGGCCGCCAGGGCAAGAACTGGGGCGTTGCGCCGATGCTGACGGAAGGCTCCCAGGCGTGGGAGATCCGCCTGGTGGCCGGGGCCGACACCCAGGCGGCCGACAGTAGCAGGCTGCAAGTTTCTCCAGTGACCGGCAACCTGCGTCTGGCCGACAGCCATTACGGCATGTTCGCCCAGGGCGTGCTGGTCTGGACCGAGCAGGGCTCCATCGACAATTACGGCGACACCAGCATGGTCGGCAAGCCCGTGAGCCCTGGCAACCTTGGAACCTGCACGGACTACCCCGGTTCCTGTGAGTCGGGCGGCGATGCCTACAGCCTGGTGGCGGGGGGCAGTAGCCGTTTCAGTGTGGTGCGCACCGGGGCCGCTGACCTGGACTTGTTGGCCGCTGGCAATCTGAGCATGGAGTCGCTGTACGGGGTCTACACCGCTGGCAGTTCTTCCACGGGTACCTCGGCCAACGACCCCTACAACCTGCCGCGGGCGCTTGGCGAAAACGCCAAGGTGCTGGGCAATAGCGTGGGTGGCAACGAGAAACTGGTCAATGGCGGCGCAGACAGTGTGTACCGCGCCTGGTATCCGGAGGCGGGCGGCAACCTGTCGTTGAAAGTGGGTGGGAACCTGACCGGTGACATCACCAGCCCGTCACTCAGTGCCTCGGGGCGTCCGGTCCGCAACGATCTTGGCCAGGATTCGGCGAATGTCGGCAACTGGTTATGGCGCCAGGGTAATGGCTTGAGTGGTTCGGCGGCACAAGCGACGGCCTGGTGGATCAATTTTGGTACCTACGCCAGCAACCTCGCCCTGGCGGGGGGGGCCGACCAGATGGTGGGCTTCACCGGCTTCGGTACGTTGGGCGGTGGCAACCTGAATGTCGACGTGGGCGGCGATGCCGGGATCATCCGGCCATTGGCTGCCGGTTATGTGCCCCAGGCGGTGAACTTGCACAGCCAGGGGGTGGTGTTGGCGGTGGGCAGCACCGGGCGCGTGGCGGCTGACGGCAGCCTGCAACTGACCGGCGGTGGCGACTTGAACCTGCGGGTCGGCGGTGCCGTGAACCCAGGCAGTCAGATTACCCAGGACCACCTCAATGGCACGTTGGTGAACCTGCGTGGGCACGTGCAACTGACCGGCGGCGCCCTGGGCAGCCTGGCCTTGCGTTATGGCAGCCGGGTGATCGACCAGAGCCCCGGCGAAGTCCGCGCCTATGATCCACTGCGCGCCACGTCAGCCGCGGCGGCCGGTGGCTTGAGCCTGTTACCCGGTGATGCCACCTTCAACCTGGCCACCCGTGGCGACCTGGTGCTGCAGGATGTGGCCGATCCAGGGCGCGTCGCGCAGACAAATGCCTTGGCCTACGTTAACGACGGGGTCAACGGCGTCGGGCAGAGCTGGTTCAGCCTGTGGACCCGCAACACGGCAGTGGACCTGTTTTCGGCCGGTGGCAACCTTACGCCGCTGACACAAACGCTGGAGACGGATATGGCGGCGGTCTATCCCGCCACATTGCGCGCGGTGGCCGCCAGCGGCAGCCTGTATTACGGGCGTGCCGCGACCGCCAACCCTGGCTCGCTGTCACCGCTGGCGGCACTGGTGCTGGCGCCATCGGCCAACGGTCAATTGCAATTGCTGGCTGGGGATTCGATCTATGGCGGCGACCTCACCGTCAGCCGTTCCAGCGCCGCGCCGGACAGCATGGCGACGATCCTCAACCCGGCGTTCCTGGGCTTCGTCAACTCCCTGCCCATCGCGGGCAGCGGCAACCTTTCCGGCGATAGCAACATTGCGCGCCTGGGGCTTTTCCCGCTGTTCACCTTCGGTGCCAACACGGCCAGCACGTCGTGGGGCGATACCCTGGAACCTGCGCGTTTTTATGCGTTGAGCGGTGACCTGCTGGGCGTCAACAGTGGGCGTGCCCTGACCATCACCAGCGCCGGAGACCCGCGTGTGGGGCAAACGTTTTATGAGGGCGCAGGCCCGGTCTGGATGCGGGCGGGGCGTGACATCGTCAGCAGCGGCACGCGCCTGGGGGGCGCCAGCGGTGGCGAAGTGGATACCGGTGAATATGCCTTCGACGCCAACCTGTTCGTGCATAACGGCCTGACTGACATCTCCATTGTCAGTGCCGGGCGCGACATGCTCTACAGCAGCTTCAATGTCGCAGGGCCCGGCACCCTGGAGTTGACGGCAGGGCGCAACCTCCTTATGGAGGACAAGGTCAGCGTCAACAGCCTTGGCGCCGTGGCCGCAGGTGACAGCCGTCCCGGCGCGAGCATCGTCATGCTGGCGGGTGTTGGCCCCAACGGCCCGGACTACCGACGCTTTGTCGAGGCTTACCTGAATCCTGAGAACCAACTGCAGACGGGCGAGCCTTTGACGCTGCTGGGAGGCAAAGTCGCCAAGACCTACGAACGCGAACTGGCCGGGTGGCTGGCCGAGCGCTTCGGGTTTGTCGGTGACAGTGAACAGGCCCGCGCCTACTACGCGGCGCTGTCGGCGCAGCAGCAGCGGGTGTTTGCCCGTGAGGTGTACTTTGCCGAACTCAAGGCCGCCGGTCGCGAATACAACCAGGCTGGCGGCGTGCGCGAGGGCAGCTATGTGCGGGGGCGGGCGGCGATTGCCGGGTTGTTCCCGGACAAGGACGTGGCCGGCAATGCCATCGCCTACAAGGGCGATATCACCCTGTTCGGCGGTGCCGGGGTGCACACCAATTTCGGTGGCTCGATCCAGATGCTCACCCCGGGTGGTGGCCAGACATTCGGCATCGAGGGGGCGGCACCGCCGTCCACCGCCGGGGTCATTACCCAGGGCGCGGGGGATATCCAGCTGTATTCCCTGGACAGCATCCTGCTGGGCCAGAGCCGGATCATGACCACCTTTGGCGGCTCGATCATGGGCTGGTCCGCCGCAGGCGATATCAACGCCGGGCGGGGTTCCAAGACCACCGTGGTCTACACCCCGCCACGGCGTGTGTATGACAACTGGGGCAACGTCAGCCTGTCGCCGTCGGTGCCGAGTACCGGTGCGGGGATCGCCACGCTAAACCCGATCCCGGAAGTGCCGGCAGGGGATATCGACCTGATTGCGCCGTTGGGTACCATCGACGCCGGTGAAGCGGGGATTCGTGTGTCGGGCAATATCAACATTGCCGCGCTGCGGGTGGTCAACGCGGCGAATATCCAGACCCAGGGTAAATCGTCGGGGGTGCCGGTGTCGGCGGCGGTCAACACCGCGGTCATGAGCTCAGCCAGCGCGGCGGGGGCAGCGGCATCCCAGGCCGCCGAAGACGCGGCCCGCAACCAACAGGCTGCAGCGCGCCAGGGCCGGGCGTCGATCGTCACGGTGGAAGTGCTGGGGTTTGGCACCGAGCCGGTGCAACGCCGGGAGGAAGAAGCACGCCGGGCGCCGACCTACAACCCCGACAGCCCGGTGCAGGTGCTGGGGGCGGGGCCGTTGAGCGAACAGGCCAAGGCACGGTTGACGGATGAGGAGCGGGGGCAGATCAGTTTGTAAGGTTCACACGGTGGGCTTGTCTGCGATGGGCATAGGTAGCTACACAACCTTCTAGGTTTGTGTACATATCCGTTGCTGCGGTAACGGCGGCTATTGGTTCCGCTCTTACAGCGGGTCACTTTTGGAAAAGAGCCCGGAGTGCCGGCCCAGCCAAAAGTAACCAAAAGGGCTCTTGCCCCACCACTCGGCACCTCGCCCAGGCTCGGTGTGCCCGTCATCCGACATTGATTTGGGGGGCCGCCGCGATGGGCCATCCATGGCCCAGCGCGGCTAAACCGGCGTCCTGCCGGTTTACCCCCCAAATCAATATCGGATGACGGCCAGCGTGGTTTAACGGGGCGCCTCAGATCAAAAGCAAAGCGAGGCGGCCTGACAGCCGACCTGATCGTCGAAGCGTGTGCGTACCCCTGTGGGAGCTGGCTTGCCTGCGATGACGGTGCATCAGCCAATACATTTATCGACTGATACACCGCCATCGCAGGCAAGCCAGCTCCCACAGGGGGGAATGCAGCTTCGCGCCCCGGCTTTGCTGTTGCTGTTGCTCTGCTTTTGATCTGGCTTTTGATCTTGATCTCAGGCGCCCCGTTAAACCACGCTGGCCGCAGGCAGGTATTGCGCAGTGGGCACCCCGGCATGGATGCCGGGGTAGCCGCGACACGGCCATGGATGGCCGATCGCGGCGGGCCCACGGAGCAATGCCTGACTGCGGGCATGCCGAGCCTAGGCGAGGCACCGAGTGGTGGGGCAAGAGCGCTTTGCTTACTTTGGCGCTCTTCCAAAGTGAGCCGCCGTAAGGGCGGAACCCTAAGTGGCCGTGACCGCAGCAACGGATATGTACACAACCCCAGAAAAGAGCTGTGTAGATACCTATGCCGCGATGCCGCTGACCCACCGCCATCGCGGGCAAGCCCGCTCCCACCGCGACGCGGGCGAAGCAGAAAAACCCCTGCCACATCACACATCAAATGTGGAAGCTGCCTTATACCCACTCAAGGCTGGCAAGGATCGGTCCTGTTCAACAAATTCCCCGTCGAATACCACACACGCTGCGCCGCCGGCCCCAGGTCCAGCGCCACTGGCGCATCCGCACGCCCCTCCAGCAAGGTCGGATAGACCCCAGGTTTGAGCGGCGACTGACACACAATCGGCAACGACTGCACCGTGGTGAAATTCAAATCCACCGTAGACACCAATTGCGCCGCCGAAAACGGCGCCGGTGGCCCAGACAGGGTGATGATTTCCTGGAAGTCCGGATCCTGGGCGATGTAGTGCGTCAGGTGCGCCTCATTACCCCGGCCAAACAGGGTGTACACCATCTGCTTGGGCCGCTCGATCCCCAGGTTGAACGGCCGGTAGATCACCACCGCCTCGACCGTCACCGGCACGTTGTCAAACAGCACCGGCCCCGGGGTGCCGCCGCCATCATTGGAGTAGCCGTCATAGATCGTCGCCTTGAACGCGGTCACTTCGCCGGCCTTGAGTTGGGGCAGGGTGAAGGTGTCGTTATCGACGTTGATCAGGTTATACGGCTTGCTCGGGTTGGCTGCGCGCAGGGCCTGGTACTTGGCCATTACGTCAGCCGGCAGGCTGGCCTGCAGGACGATCTGGTACATGTGCTTTTCCGTGGTGAACATCGGCATGTGCACCAGGAACAGGGTCTGCGAGCCGACCATGAACATGCCGTGGTTGCCCGGTGCATCGGCATCGGCGCCGTTGTTCTGGGCGTGCAGTTCATGGGCCGAATGGGCAAAGGCCTGGGGGGCGAGGGCCATTGACAGGGCGAGCAGCAGGGTGGCGAGGGAGCGTTTCATGGTTGGCCGTCCTTGAGGGTTTCGAAGGCATGTACGCGTTTGATCAGGCTCGTTTGCCTGGCCGAATCGGCGTTGTTGAACAGGAACGAGAAGTCCGAGGCCAGGGTGGCGCTGCCGGCAATGGTCGCTTGCTGATGGCAGTCATTGCAGTTCATGCCCTGGACGTAGGTCTCCAGGGTGGTATTGGCCACGGGTACGTTGCTGTCGCTGATAAAAGCACCGTAGGACAGGGGAACCTTCGCCTTCGGGCCCGGCTCGGGGTCGGGCGGCGTCGGGGCGGTGATCCACAGTACATTGATCAGCTTGTAGTACTGGAACACCGACTGGCCGTTGGTCTGTTGGGCGAAGCTGGCCTGCACTGCGCCGTTGAGCGCCTGCATGTCCGACGACAGTGGGTGTTCGCGGGTGGTCTGCACCGGTTGGTCCCGTGGATAGGGTTCGGTGCATTCGCGATCCGGGTGGTGCTGTTTGCACTGGATGCGCGCCACGTTCGGCGTACACACATCGGGGCCGCCGGTGCAGTTGGGGTTGTTGAAGGTGTAGCCGTCCGGGGGCAGTTGTTGCGCGGGCACCTGGCCCGGTTCCGGTACGTTGTCCACGTGCTCGAAGGTGGTCCAGATAAAGTTCGGTGAGCTCTGGGTCTTGTTGATGATATGCAGGCCCACCAGGCCCACCACCTGTTGGGTGCATTGCAGGGTGGCGGGGTTCTTGAGCCAGGCCACAGTGGTCAGGTAGCGCCCGTAGAGTTGGGGCTGGCCGGTGAGGATGCGCCAGGCGGCCTTGAGTTCCAGGGCGCCCAGTTGCTCCTGGGGCAGCGGGGTGGTGGGCATCGAGCGCATCAGCTCACCGGCGGGCAGCGACAGGCCGGCCGGGTGTTTGCCATCGCTGTTTTGCGCGACGATCAGTTGATTGGCGGCATCGTACAGACCGTTGTCGACGATGTAGTCGAACTCGGCCTTGCCCACCTTGCGTTCGAAATACACCAGGTTGCCGGTCTGGTCCGTGAGCCAGCCACCGGCGGCTTCCATGATCGGGTCGGGAATCGACGCCAGGGTGCCGCTGGACAAGTGGAAGCGATGCCTGGCGTTGGTCGCGCTTTCCGAGGTGGCATTCATGAATTTACGCGCCCCTACCGACAGGGCCTGGAGGCTGTCCTGGCTGCTGCAATTGGGCGGCACCAGGGTTTGCACCCCCCAACCGCTGGGCTTGGGTGCGCCGGGCAGGAAAATCTCATTGGCGTCTTTGTAGCTGGCCCATACCGGCGCCACGCTCATGGGCTGTCCGGCGGTGGTGGGCACGCCGAATTGCGCGACGGTGATGGTTCTGTCCGGCTCGCCCGCCAGGCTGGCATTGGCCGGCCAGCCGGGGTCCACCGGCCAGTTCAGGGCGATGAACAATTGCCAGCCAAAGCAATTCATAAAGCTCTGGCCGGTGGTGTTGAAGTTGTTGACCGGCATAAACCCGCCGCTCTTGGGGTTGAACACCAGTTGCTGCTGGACGCAGTTATCGGCATCGGACGCGTGGGCCAAGGGCAGGATAAACAGTGACAGCAGGGTGCTGACCAGCAGCAGACGACTCAAGCGAAACCTGGACATCATCGCGCTCCTTGCAGAAATGAGGGGGGCTTGTTGTGGCGAGGGGCTTGCACCCTCGCCACAGGGGGGGCTTAGGTGGATGGCACCAGCGCCAGCCCGGATTCCCACGGGTGGTCCGCCGCGCTGACGTTATCCGCCTCGCCCGGGTTGAGCGCGCGTACCGTCACCAGCCCCGGCGCCGCGTTCGCCGCGACGCTGATGGTCATGATGTAACCCTGGGTGCCGCCCGCGTTGGTCTGGCCGGGAATGGCCGAGGCGTCGGGCATGAACTTCGTGACCTGTGCCGTCACCCCGGGATTGCTGAACTGGATCCTCGCCGTGGCGGCGGTGGTCTGCAGATCGGCGCCTTGCACCACCAGGACAAACTGCCCGCTGCTGCCAGGGGCCAGCCAGGCCGGCAGGTCGGTAGGCGACTGGCCGTAGAACAGGTCCAGCGGCAATAACTGCACCGGCCAGGGTTGCAGGCCATTGACCCGGTCTTGTACGCAAGGAGACGGCGCCGCCGTGGTGCTCGGCATGACGGTCACACTCAGGCCCACCAGCAGTTGCTGGGCAATCACCCACACATAGTCCACGGCCTGGCCGTTGATGGTGATGTCATTGATCGAGAACCCCGCGCTTTGCGGCACCTCGAACACCGCCTGGAGGATCTGGTCGGAGCCATTGATCGCCGATTTGGCGGTGCCGCGGGTAATGCGCCAGTACTGACTCACATCCTGCCCCTGCGGGCCTTTCCACGCGCTGAAGTTGGTCGGTTGCTGCAGGTACAGGGCGATGGGATTGGTCAGGGAGATACGGTTGCTGATGGCCGCCTCATTGGCCGCAAAACCGATATGCGGGTCGGAGTTGCGATAGTTCTGCCCATATTGCGCGCAGCAGATCAGCGACTGAGGGTTCTGGCTGCTTTTCAGGGGCCGCATGATCGTGGCCGCCGCCGCCAGGTACACCTCGGCGCTGAGGGTGTTGGGGCCGGACGTCAGGTGCATCGCGCCGCCGAACTGGCCGGGCGTACAGGCGGTGCCGGCGTTCCATTTGTTGACAGTGTCGTAGGCGGGCAGGCCCGTGGTCGGGTCAATCACCGGATCCCCGGCATTGCCGGTCGGGCAGTTGGTGGCGTAGCGCAGGTAGAGGTCTTCGAGTTGGACGTTCGGGTCGATGTAGTCGCGATACAGTCCCAGCACGGCATTCGGGTCGATGCGCCACATGGCCAGGAAGTACGCCGGGTTTTCGCTGGTGAAGGTGATTTTGCGCATGTCGCCATTGGCATCGCGGACAATCGACCACTCGCAATACTCGTCCAGCCAGCCCCGTGGGCCCGAGGGTGAGAAGTCCTTGTACTTGCCGTACCAGTCGATACTCGGGCAACGGGTCACCGGCAGTTGCAGCAGGGTGCCTTTTTTGTCCGGGTCGTACAGGGTGTACAGGGTGTTGTTGATGGTGATCTGGCCATTGTCGGTCAGCTCCATGACCTGTTGCAGGGTCATGGCCTTGCCGCCCAGTTGCGGAATCACCGCCGTGCCGTTGCTATAAAAAAACGTCCACAGCCGGTTGGGAAAGGGTTGCCAGGTAATCGCCGGCGGGGTGGTGTCGCCATAGCCCTCGACCAGCGGGTTGTAATAGCCCGAGCGTGGCGCGTCGTATAGGCCCGACCATGGGTTGCCGATGATCGCCGCTTCGGTCCAGCCGGTGACGTCGTTGTTCCAGTCGGTTTCAAATTGCGGCAACTGGTCTTCCAGGCCCAGCTTGTTGTAGTCCTTTGGCGCTTGCCCGGCGGGGGAGGTGAATTGCTTGAAGGGCGTGCTCATGTCAGATCTCCATGGGGGGTAGAAACGGAGCAGCAACCGGCACTCGGGGGAGGGTCGGCAACGGTCTGGCGCGGGTCGTCCCACACCAGTTGGGCGATAAAGCCAGGCAGCGGCGCATACTCTTGCGGCGCCAATACCCGGCCACTATCGAGATGGGTGACCAGCAGGCTCAACTGCAGCGCGTCCGTGGGGCCAAGGTGCAATGCCGTGACACTGCGCGCGGCATTCAGCGCGCGGCACACGCCATGGGGGATGCAGCGCCCCTTGTCATCCACCAGGCCCATGCCGATCCGGCTGAAGCGCCCGACGTAGTGCGGGTTCTCAGCGCTGACCTGCTGGGGCGTGGCGTCGGCCTGGTTGAGGAAAACGTCGATCAGGTAGGTGTCGTGGGTGCAGCGCACATGGTCGAACACTACCCACGGGCCGCTGGCCTGGGCCTGCTCCTGGGCAGGCGCGGCACTGTGCGGGCAGCACGCTTTTGCGCTGGCGCGTCGTGCACCGAACGGCGGCGCCACCGGGGTGCCGTAGTCGTAGCCGATGTGCCGGCTGTCCTGGGCCATATCGCCCAGGGTGGTGTAGCGCCAGGCATCGGCACTGGTGAACGTGACCGTCTCGGCCTGGTTGCCGGCAAACGGCTGGAGCAGGCACTGGGTGGTGTACTGCGCCGCCGGGTTGGCGCGGATCCAGATCTCCAGCACGCGGTCTATATTGGCGTGGTAAGAGCAGAACAGTGGGTCAAACGCGGTGTAGGCGTTATCGGCCATATCGCCGCCGATCCAGCCGTGGTAGTTGTCGTGGGGCTGTTCGTACAGACCATCGAAATTCAGTGTGCGATTGGGATACAACTCGTCTTTTTGCGGCGGATCGAACTCGGTGATATTGGCCCAGGGATACCCCGGCACGCCCTGGGGCTGGCTGAAGGTCTTGAACGTCAAGGCATCCACCACCTGCTGCTGGAAAATCCGGCTCATGCCATACAACTGGGTGCGTTTGAGGCGTTGTGAGTCGCCCTGGGTGTAGAACAGCGGGTTGCGTTGCACAAAGCGGCAATCCACGCCCTCGACATTGCCCGAGGCACACACCTTCGAGCGCCCATCCTTGGCCGCCGCATAGCGCAATGGGTTGGGCCGCACTTCGCCGCTGCGGGGGTGCACATAGGTTTCATCGAGAAACGCCTGGGGCAAACCGGCCTGGGGGCTGCCATCGACACTGGCGTCTTCGGCCATCCAGTCCCAGTACGGAATCGGGTAGTCAATCAAGGCTTCCAGGTACAGCAGGTAAGCGCGATGCCACAGGGCAAAGGCCTCCTGATAATGCAGGCACCAGTTGCTGTGGATATAGGCATAGCGCTGCCACGGCGAGCCACTGTCCGGGTTGCCGATCTGCATCACGTCATCGAGCCGCGCGCGGTACAGGTCCAGTTGTTCCTGGCTCAACGCACGGATGTCCTGGCGCACGCGCCTGACCGGGTGCGGCAGGTCTGGCGGTGGGATGCGCTCGGCGATATCGAACGGCGAAAAACTGTTCAGGCGCCAGCCCTGGTTGACCCACAACCGGAAGGTTTCCAGGGCGTCGATCGGCCAGAACTGCCGGTCATCCAGGGTCAGCGGCATGTTGCGTGAGGCCAGGTGCTGGTAGATGGTTTCGGACCAGGTCTTGACCGAATCGGGGTCTTCCAGGAACACGTCGTAGGCATTCATGCAACGCACCCACGAGCCTGCGACCTGGCCGCGCTCGGCGGGCGGTATCCAGTAAGGCGCGGTGAAAAGCCCTTGGATATCAGCGGTCCATGTCGGTTTCGCAACTATCATAAGATCCCTCTCACGCCGCCCCATGCTGGATCTTTCGGGGCTGCTAAGCTGGAATTGATAGTAACGGGCCACTGTGCAGTGATTTGTGCAAATTGGCCGCCCGTTACGGCGGATTCATTGCAGTTTTCTCAAGGAAGAAGTGGAAATAATGACAGACGCCATGGATTTGAAAATTCTCGGCAAATTGCAGAAGGATTGTACCCAGAGCCTGGACCTGCTCAGCGACAGCGTGGGGCTATCCTCGACCAGTTGTTACCGGCGCATCCGGCGCCTGGAGAGCGCGGGGATCATCAAGGCGAAAGTCGCAGTGCTGGATGAAAAAAAGCTGGGGATCCAGGTCACGGCGTTCTTTTTGATCAAGCTCGACAAGGACAGCAACGACATTGATCGCAAGATGCAACACATCCTGGCCACCCGCCCGGAGATTCAGGACTGCTACCTGATGACCGGGGAGTTCGATTTTGTGATGGTGGCCAAGTTTCGCGATGCCACGGAGTACACCGAATATATCTATCGGTTTCTCGACACTTACCGCGATATTCCGATTCGCACTTATTCGTCGACGCTGGTGGTGCGTACGGTGAAGAAGTCTTATGAGCTGCCGCTGCAGGGTGTGCAGCATTTGCCTCCGGATCTGTAGACGCGCGGTTTGTGGCATAGGTATCTACACAACTCTTTCGTGGTTGTTGGGGGTTGTGTACATATCCGTTGCTGCGGTCACGGCCACTTAGGGTTCCGCCCTTACGGCGGCTCACTTTGGAAGAGCGCCAAAGTAAGCAAAGCGCTCTTGCCCCACCACTCGGTGCCTCGCCTAGGCTCGGCATGCCCGCAGTCAGGCATTGCTCCGTGGGCCCGCCGCGATCGGCCATCCCTGGCCGTGTCGCGGCTACCCCGGCATCCATGCCGGGGTGCCCACTGCGCAATGCCTGCCTGCGGCCAGCGTGGTTTAACGGGGCGCCTAAGATCAAAAGCCAGATCAAAAGCAGAGCAACAGCAAAGCCAGAGCGCGAAGCTGCATTCCCCTGTGGGAGCTGGCTTGTCGGGTCGCCGCATCGCTGCGATGGCGGTTCATCAGCCAATACATTTATCGACTGATACACCGTCATCGCAGGCAAGCCAGCTCCCACAGAGGTACGCGTACGCCTCGACGATCAGGTCGGCTGTCAGGCCGCCTCGCTTTGCTTGTGATTTTGATCTTAGGCGCCCCGTTAAACCACGCTGGCCGTCATCCGATATTGATTTGGGGGGTAACCCGGCAGGACGCCGGGTTAGCCGCGCTGGGCCATGGATGGCCCATCGCGGCGGCCCCCCAAATCAATGTCGGATGACGGGCACACCGAGCCTGGGCGAGGTGCCGAGTGGTGGGGCAAGAGCCCTTTTGGTTACTTTTGGCTGGGCCGGCACTCCGGGCTCTTTTCCAAAAGTGACCCGCTGTAAGAGCGGAACCAATAGCCGCCATGACCGCAGCAACGGATATGTACACAACCCCAAAGAACCACCAAAGAGCTGTGTAGCGACCTACGCCCATCGCGAACAAGCCCTCTCCCACATTGGGTTGCTGACGACGCCCGACAATCAGCCCTGCGGAATGAAGCTTTTATGACAAAAGTTCGGTAGTCCCCCCGTCCCTCCGTCTTGCCTATGTAACGCGCTCAAGCACGCGAAACAGGCCAGGAGTGGGGCGGATGGGAACTATGGAACGCTACTCGAAAGTAGGCATGCAGGAACTCGATCAGCGCCTGTCGAAGATCGTCGAAGCCGCCCGCAAGAAGCCGGTGTCGGTCTATCGCTATGGCGCGCCCTGGGTCTGGATCGTGTCCCAGGAGGACTGGCAAGGCGCTTTGAAAGAGGTGTCCAGCTATATACCTGCCGGTCACTCCCTGGTGTTGCTGCGCCCGCAGATCGACGAGGTGCTGGAGCAGCACCACGACTTGCTGCAGGCCCTGAATGCCGAGCCTGGCATGCTTATCGCCCCGCGCACGGTGCTGCAGATTCTGCTGCTGCAACTGCTCTATTCGGTGCCCAGCGAACAGCAACTGCACGAGCAACTCAACTACAACCTGCTGTTCCGCTGGTTCGTCGGCCTCGACCTGACCCAGCGGGTGTGGGGCATCCACGTTCTGCAGCGCGATATCGCCACGCTCCTGGGCAACCCACGGGCGGTGCAGTTGATCCAGAAAATCATCGGTGAAGTGTTCTGTGGCGCCTTGCTGCACATGCCGGAGTTCTCCTTGAACTTCGCGCTGCTGCATACCTGGCTGGCACGGCATGCCAATACCTCGACATCCAGCAATTGAGTCGGCCGAACGCGGTGCCAACAACCGTGAAGGCCAGCCATTCGAGTAATCCAGGGGGCGGTGTGACGCATCTGTTCAAATCAACGCTGGCGCTGTGCTGGCTGACACTGGCGCTGCCGGTGTCAGCCGATGAGCCAGGTGGCGCGTCCGAGGCCGCGGTGCGGCGGGTGGACGTCAATGAGTACTTTGTGCGCGGCAATACGGTGCTCGACGCTCGGGCGATCGAAGAGGCGGTGTACCCGTTCCTGGGCCCGCAAAAGACCTTGAGCGATATCGAAGGCGCCCGCGATGCCTTGCAGAAGATCTACCAGGCGCGCGGTTATCAGTCGGTGTTTGTCGAGTTGCCCGAGCAGAAGGTCGATGACGGCATCGTCTACCTGCAAGTCAGCGAGACCAAGGTCGGCCGAGTGCGGGTGGTGGGGGCCAAGCACTATTCGCCGGTAGAGATCCGCGAAGAAGTTTCGGCGCTGAAGGAGGGGGCGGTGCCGGATTTTGCCACGGTGCAGACCCAGCTCGCCGGCCTCAATCGCGGGGCAGGGCGCCAGGTCACGCCGCTGGTGCGCGAGGGCCAGCGCCCCGGCACCATGGATGTGGACCTGCAAGTGGAGGACCAGAACCCCTGGCACGCCAGCCTCGGCCTGAACAACGACTACAGCGCCGACACCGAGAAGCTGCGCAGTGTCGCGACCCTGGGCTACGACAACCTCTGGCAACTGGGCCACAGCGTGTCCTTGACCTTCTTTACTGCGCCCCAGGACAGCGAAAACGCCAAGGTCTGGTCCGGCGCCTACAGCGCGCCGCTCAACGAGCGCTGGACCGTGCAGTTCTCCGGTTATCAGTCCGACAGCAATATCGCCACCATCGGCGGCAGCAACGTGCTGGGCAAGGGGCACTCCTACGGCGTCTCGGCGATCTACAACCTGCCGGCCAGTGGTGTCTGGGCCAACTCGTTATCGGTGGGGGTGGACTTCAAGGACTTCGAGGAGCAGATGCAGTTCGGCGCCAGCCGCGACCAGATCCCGCTCAAGTACGCGCCACTGACCTTCGGCTACAACGGCTACCGCTACACCGAGCAGGCGCAACTGGGCCTGGGCCTGAACCTGGTGGTCGGCACCCGTGCGTTTTTTGGCTACGGCAGCGACGCCGAAGAATTCCAGTACAAACGCGACCAGGCCAGCCCCAGCTTTGCCGTGCTCAAGGGCGACCTGAATTACACCTACACCTTCACCGGCGACTGGCAGTCGGCGACCAAGACCGCGTTCCAACTGGCGTCTGGCCCGCTGGTCTCCAACGAGCAGTATTCGGCCGGTGGCGCCACGTCGATCCGTGGCTACCTGGCCGCTGAGCGCACCGGGGATGAGGGCTACTTGCTCTCCCAGGAATTGCGTACGCCATCCCTGGCCAAGTTCCTCGGCAGCTATGTGCAGGAGTGGCGCTTCTACGCGTTTGCCGAAGGCGCGCGCCTGCGCCTGCATGACCCGCTGCCCGAGCAGGAAGACGAATACAGCCTGGCCAGCGTCGGCCTCGGCACCCGTGCCAGTTTGAGCAAGTGGTTGTCCGGCAGCCTGGATTGGGGCTACCCGCTGCTCGATGGACCGAACACCCAGAAACAGGACTCGCGACTGCACTTCAGTGTGCAGGCGACTTTCTGACCCTTTTTTCCGGAGAACCCTTCACATGCAACGCCTATTTCTGAGCCTGTTGATCTGCCTGGGCTTCGTGCTCCCGGCCACCGCCCAAGCCTGGTGGCAGGACGACTGGCACTACCGTAAACAGATCTCGCTGGACACCACCCCCCAAGGCGCCGCGATCAATCAGGCGCTGGGCCGTACTGCCTTGCTGGTGCGCTTGCACACCGGCAACTTCACCTTCGACGGGGTCAAGGAAGACGGCGCCGACCTGCGTTTTGTCAGCGCCGACGACAAGACCGTGTTCAATCACCAGATCGAGAGCTTCGACCCGCTGATGGGCATGGCGTTGATCTGGGTCGATGTGCCCAAGATCGAAGGCGGCCAGCGTCAGGACCTGTGGATGTACTACGGCAACGACAAGGCCCCGGCGACCGGCAACGGCCAACTGACGTTCGATCCGAGCTACACCGCGCTCTACCATTTCGAGGGCGCCAACGGCACGCCGGCCCGTGACACCACGGCCTATGGCAACACCGCGCTGAACGCCACCGGTGCGAGCATCGACGGTGTGATCGGGCGGGCCTTGCAGTTCAGCGGCCAGCCGTTGCTGTTGCCGGCCAGTCCGTCGTTGCAACACACCGCCAGCGGCGCCTTTACTTTCAGTGCCTGGCTGCGCCTGGACCAGGCCGCCGGTGAGCAAGTGGTGCTGGCCCGCCGTGAAGGAAGCAGCAGCCTGGTGCTGGGCCTGAACCAGGGCATGCCGTTTGTCGAGATCGACGGCCAGCGTGCGGTATCGACCCAGCCGCTGAACCCTGGCCAATGGCAACACCTGGCCTTTACGGCCGCTGGCAACGCTGTGACCCTGTATGTCAACGGCCGCGAAACCGCGACCCTGGCGCTGGCGATGCCGGCGTTCAATTCCCAGCTGGCCATTGGCGCCGACCTGCCGGAGTCCACCGGCGGCCTGCTGCCCTTTGTCGGGGCGATGGATGAGCTGCGCCTGTCCAAAGTCGCACGCCCGGCGGGGGCGTTGTTGGCCGATGCCAGCGCCCAGGGTTCTGAGTCGAAACTGCTGGCCTATGGCGTGGATGAAGAACAGTCGGGCTTTGGTTTCGGCAGCCTGGGCTTTTTGCTCAAGGCCGTGCCTATCGACGCCTGGGTGATCATCCTGGTGCTGGTGGCGATGATGGTCCAGTCGTGGGTCATCATGTTCCGCAAGAACCGCATGGTCAGCCGCGTCAGCAGTGCCAACGAGATCTTCCGCGAGCAGTTCGCGCAGATCGGCACCCGCCTGGAGATGTACTACGACGACCAGATCCTGGCCGAGCGCATCGGCCACTCGTCGTTATGGCGCCTGTACCGCGTCGCCGTCCAGGAAATCCGCACCCGCCGCGCCCAGGGCGCCGACACCAGCTCGGTCTCGGCAGCCACCATCGAAGCCATCCGCTGCTCCATGGACGGCGTGCGCACCCGGGAAAACCAGCAGCTCAGCGCCAAGCTCTCGACCCTGTCCAACGCCATTGCCGGCGGCCCGTACATCGGCCTGCTCGGTACGGTGCTGGGGATCATGGTGGTGTTCCTCGGCACGGCCATGGCCGGCGACGTGAACATCAATGCGATCGCCCCGGGCATGGCTGCTGCGTTGCTGGCCACCGCCATGGGCCTGTTTGTCGCGATCCCCGCACTGTTTGGCTACAACCGCCTGATCACCCGCAACAAGGAGGTCAGTGCCGACATGCGGGTGTTCGTCGATGAGTTCATCACCCGCCTGGCCGAGATGCACGGCGAGAGCCAGTCCAGCGAAGCCGCGCATCGGCGCGCCCAGCCAGCCCACGTACCGGCCTGAGGAGAATCAGCATGGCTTCTGTGAATGCCTCCCACGACGATGACGAAGACGCCGCCGTCGACAGCATCAACATCACGCCCCTGGTGGACGTGCTGATGGTGGTGCTGGTGATGTTTATCCTCACCGCCACGGCCCAGGTCTCGGGGATCCAGATCCACTTGCCCAAGGCCAGTGCCTCGGTGTCGTTGTCCGAGGCCAAGACCAAGGCGATTTCGGTGAATGACGGCGGCCAGGTATTCCTCGACGCCTACCCGGTAACCCTGGGGGAACTGGAAGAACGCCTGCGCATCGAGAAAGCCCTGAACCCGGAGTTTCCGGTGATTGTGCGCGGCGATGCCACGGTGCAGTACCAGAAGGTCATCGAGGTGCTTGATTTGCTGCGCCGCCTGGAGCTGTCCCAGGTCGGCCTGGTCACTGGCAAACCATCATGACCGCACAGATGCCGATCCCACCCACGCCCGTGAAGAAGTCGCCGCTGCGCCCGCTGAAGTGGGGCGCCGGCCTGCTGGTGGGCGCCGTGGCCGCGTGGTTCCTGTGGCAGTGGGCCAATGACATGAGCGGCGTGCGCCGCGAAGCGCCCAAGGTGCCGATGATTATCCCGTTGCCGCCACCACCGCCGCCGCCCCGGAACCGCCCAAGGAGCCCGAGCCCCAGGTCGAGGAAAGATCCCCGAGCCTGAGCCCACGCCTGCGCCGGAGGAGGTCAAGCCGGAGCAAGAGGCACCCCGAGTCCCGCCGACGACCTGGCCAACCCGATGCAGATCGACGGTGATGCCCAGGCCGGTAACGACGGTTTCAACGTGGGGGCCGGCAAGGGCGGCGGCATGGCCGGCTCCGGTGGGGGCGGCCTGGGCACGGGCACGTTCAAGCAGTACCTGGCCGGGGTGTTCCAGCGCCTGCTGCGCGAAGACCCGGAGTTGCGCAAGAAGGCCTATGCGGTGCAGGCCGACCTGTGGCTGAGCGGCGATGGCGAGGTCACGCGTGTAGAGCTGGCCCAGTCCAGCGGCGATGCCGACACCGACGCCCAGGTACTGGCGGCACTGCGGGCCACGCCCCGTTTGAAAGAACGCACACCGGCCTCCCTGACGTTGCCGGTGCGCCTGTCCCTCAAGGGCCGACGCCCGGAGTGAGCCAACCTTTTTTGCAGTTTTCTACAGGAGTTGTGTGCAGATGATTTCCCACGTGAATCGAGTGACCCTGGCGGTCGGCATGGTCATCGCGACCCTGGTCGGCCAGGCAACGGCCGCCCCGGCCGGGCCTTCGGAAAACGCCACGATCAACCTGATCCGCCTGCTGGTGCAGCAAGGTGTGCTCAAGCAGGAACAGGCCGAGGGGCTGATCGCCCAGGCCGAGAAAGAGGCGGTGCAGGCGCGCCAGACCGCAGTGGCCGCCACCGGGCCTGCGGCGGCCCCTGGGGATGTGCGGGTGCAGTACGTGCCGGCCGCCGTGCGTGATCAGATCCGCGACCAGGTCAAGGCCGAAGTCATGGCCACTGCCAAGCAGGAAAACTGGGCCCAGCCCAACACCTTCCCGGATTGGGTCTCGCGTATCAGCTTCGATGGCGATATCCGCCTGCGTGACGAGTCGCGGTTCTTCTCTGGCAACAACAGCAACGAAATCGTCGATTACGCCAAGCTCAACGAGAACGGTCCCTACGACGTTAACAAAGACACCAACACCCGCCTGCCGCCATTGCTCAACACCCGTGAAGACCGCGAGAACCTGTTCCGCCTGCGCGCACGCCTGGGGATGAAGGCGATCATTTCGCCGGAATGGACCGCAGGCATCCGCATCGGCACCGGCTCCGACAACAACCCGGTGTCCACCACCCAGACTTTGGGCGGCGGCTTTGGCAAGAAAGATATCTGGCTCGACCAGGGCTACCTGACCTGGAAGGCCACCCAGGACCTGACCCTGACGGGCGGGCGGATCGCCAACCCGTTCTATTCCACCGACATGATGTACTCCAGCGACCTCAACTTTGACGGCGTGGCGGCGATCTTCAACCACAGCCTCAACAACGAATGGGGCCTGTTCGGCACGCTGGGCGCGTTCCCGGTGGAGTACACCTCCGACACCGCCAGCAGCAACGGTTTCGACAAGGAAGACAGCGACACCAAATGGCTGTTCGGCGGGCAGATCGGCGCCAACTGGAAGATCAACCGCAGCAACAGCCTCAAGGGCGCATTGGCCTACTACCGCTTCGACGACATCGAAGGCCAGCGCTCCAGCCCTTGCTCGCCATGGGCCGGCGCGCCGGGCTGCGACACCGACGGCTCGCGCGTGGCCTTTATGCAAAAGGGCAACAGCGTGTTCCTGCTGCGCAATATCAACGCCAACCCGGCAACCCCGGGCCTTACCCCGCAACCGCAATACGTGGGCCTGGCCTCCAAGTTCGATGTGCTGGACCTGAACCTGGTGTGGGACAGCGAACTGCCCCAAGACTTCAAGCTGCGCAGCCAGGCCAACTTCATTCACAACCTGGCCTACGACAAGGGCGAAATGCTCAAGCGCAGCGAAGGCGAGATCGTCAACAACATCAACAGCAAGGGCCAGTTTGAAAGTGGCGGCAATGCGCTGATGGTTCAGTTCACCCTCGGCAGCGCCCTGGAGATGAAAAAGGCCGGCGACTGGAACCTGTTGGCTGGCTACAAGTACATCCAGCCGGATGCCTTGCCGGACGGCTTCAACGACTCGTCCTTCCACCTCGGCGGCACCAACGCCAAGGGCTACTTCATTGGCGGCAACTACGGCATCGACAAGAACATCTACGCCAGCGCCCGTTGGCTGAGCGCCTCAGAGGTGTATGGCGCGCCGTTTGAAGTCGATGTGATGCAACTGGAACTGAATACGCGCTTCTGACGCGCCGGGAGATACCCATGAACATGCGAATTTGCGGACTGGTCCTGGCCCTGGTCGCCACCGGCGCCTCGGCCGAAGGCATGGAGGAGCGCCTGCGCACCCAGTTGCGCAGCACCACCGCGCAGCTGCAGGCACTGCAAAGCGAACAGGCCCAGGCCGCCGCTGCACGGATTGCCGCCGAAAACCAGGCCAAGCAGGCCCAGGTGCAGATCAAGCAGTTGAGCCTGGAGCTGGACAAGGCCCGAGGCATGGCCGAGCAACTGGCCGGCCAGCAGCAGAGCCTGCACAGCCAGGCCCAGGCGCAAGTGGCGGCGAGTGCCGAGCAGACTGGCAAGTTCAAAAAGGCTTATGACGAGCTGCTGGTGCTGGCCCGTGGCAAAGAAACCGAGCGCGCGCGCCTGCAGGCGCAACTGGCTGAGCGTGACACACAAGTGCAGCAATGTTCAGCCAAGAATCAACAGATGTATGGCGTGGCCCAAGCGTTGCTCGCGGCCTACGAAAAAATCGACGTGGCCGAGGTCATGAGCATTCGCCAACCGTTCGCCAGCGGCGCGCGGGTCAAGTTCGAAGAACTGGCCCAGGGTTTTGGCGATGGCCTGTACAACAGCCGTTTCGATGCGCCCCAGGCGGCGCTTAATCACTGATCAACCAAGGAAGAAGTTAACCATGAGCGAATTGATGAGCAGCGTGACCCCCCAGCGCCTGACCGAGTTGCTGCAAGAGGCCGGCTACCGGGTCAACCAGAGCGAGCAGAACGGCATCGTGCAACTGCTCAGCGCCAGCCAGGGCATCGGTTTTGCCGTGCGCTTCGGCAACCCGGCGGCGGAGCAGGGCGCCTATGTGGATTTCACCTACAGTTGCGCGCTGCGGGTCCAGGGCGAGTTGCCCGCAGGCCTGGCCCCGGTCTGGAACACCTCGCGGCGCTTTGCCCGGCTGTCCGTGCAGGGGGAGTTCCTGCTGATGGAGATGGACGTGATGGTGGCTGGCGTCGGTGCCCTGTACCTGCGCAGCCAATTGGAGTTGTGGGATCGGCTGTTGCAGGAATTTATCGTCTACCTGCGTGAATACAGCCAGACCGCCGCGCACCTGCAAGCCCAGGGTGTACCTGAGGTTGAAACCCGCGAAGAGGCGCCGGCGCTGTGAAAAAACCAACCCTGGTGGTAGCTGCGCTGGCCCTGTTGGGGGTGGCGGTGGGCTTGGGCCTGCGCTCGGGCAGCGACCCGGTCGCGGCCCAGCAACCGGCCCCGGTGATCGGCGCAGAGGGCCCGGCGGTGGCACGCCTGGGCAATCAACAGGTGGCCGTGACGGAACTGCAGGCATTGCTGGCCACCTTGCCGGCCGAATCGCGCGAGCAGTTGCGCGCCAATCGGGGTGCCCTGGAAACCTGGATCCGCTCGCGCCTGGCGCAAAGGCCGTGCTCGAACAGGCCGATGCCCAGGGCTGGCGGCAACGCCCGGACGTCGAGCAACAGACCCGCGCCGCCACCGAGCAGATCGTGTTTCGCGACTACCTGCTGTCGGTCAGCCAGGTGCCGGCCGACTACCCCAGCGCCGCCGAGTTGCAGCAGGCCTATGACAGCGGCAAGGCCCAGTGGATGACACCGCCGCTGTACCGGGTCAGCCAGATCTTCCTCGCCGTGGACAACCCGCAAAATGCCGAGGCCGTGCGGCGCCAGGCCCAGGAACTGAGCCGCCGGGCCCAGGCGGCCCCGGCGGAGTTTGCCGAGCTGGCCAGCCAGCACTCCCAGGACGCCGGCAGCGCCGGGCGCGGCGGTGATTCGGGCCTGCAACCCTTGCAGCAACTGGTACCAGAGGTGCGCAACGTGGTCGCGCGGCTCAAGCCGGGTGCGGTATCGGATGCGGTGCACAGCGCGGCGGGGTTCCATGTGCTCAAGTTGACCGAGCACCAACCGGCGCGCACCGCCAGCCTCGACGAACTGCGCCCACGCCTGACCGAGGCCCTGCGCGCCCAGCGCCAGGAGCAGATCGCCAAGGCCTATCTGGAGGGCATGCTCAACACCGCGACCTTGAGCATCGACGGGGCGCAACTGAACAAAGTACTGGAATAAACAGGCTGTACGCATGGATGCACAGACCCAATAAGACAGGGAGTTCCCCCCATGGACTATCTAGAACCTGCAGCACCCCACGGCATGACGCCTTACCGCGCGCCCGGCGAACCCCGGGAAGCCTGGCTGGCCCTGGCTGCGGGCATCGACCCGGAGGTGGCGCGCTACTTCCTGATCAGCGCCCGCTGCGGCTGTTTCATGCAGGCGGCCCGCAGCCTGAACATCAAGGCCACATTGCTGCGCAAACGCCTGGCGTTACTGGAAGCACAGATGCGCCGTTCACTGTTCAGCTACCAGGGCAATGTCCTGGCGCTGAGCCGTGACGGCCTGCAGCTCCAGGCGCGGCTGGTGACCCTGGCCAATGAACGGCGGGTGCCGGTGCAGGAACAACCGTTGATTCGGCTGGCAGTGGCCGAGACCATCCTGCATGACATCCTCGGGCGCGACCTGATCTCCCTGCTGCGCCGCAATGCCAGTGTGCGCCTGGAGATTGTCTGTATCGACAGTCCGCAGGCCGTGCAGACAGTGGAAGCCGACGTGGTGTTGTGGCTGGCGGGCGTCGACTCGCCGCAGCCGGGACCGGGCTTTGCGACCCACCCGCCGCAGGCACTGGCCTGCCTGGATTACCTGCCGCATATCGCCAAACGCTATTCACGCCTGGCCGCACGCCCGGACAGTGTGGATGACTTGGCGGACTACATGCTGGTGCAATGGCAGCCTGACGGCTTGGTTGAGGCATTGGCGCCGTGGAACCGAGTGGTGCAACAGCGCTTGGCGGGGGTGGTGCAGGTGCAGGCGTATCCGCTGATGCTGGAGATGATCCGCTGCAGCGCGTGCATTGGGTTGCTGCCGCGTTACATGAGTTGTTTCGACCGGGGCTTGATGGCGTTGCCGGGCTTGTTTGCCCAGGACATGCAGCGCCAGGTGTGGATGGCGGTCAATGCCGCGGCGGCGCATCCACAGGAGGTGCAGATGATTGTGGCAATGGTGGTCAACACCTTTGAGGAGCGTCGGGAGTGGTTTGGCTGACGCCGCTCAATGGCGCGAACAATAAAAAGGGCCAGCGCTAATAAGCGCGGCCCTTTTTACAAATGGGATATCCAGCGATAGACAGACTTGGGCGCTCATAGTGTTATTGAGTCTTGTATTGCACCGTACCTTGTTGCGAGGCGCCTTCGAACTTCGCGACGCCGATAATTTTTTTACGCTGTTGCGTGTCCGCAGAATTGACCGCAAAAAACTTGAAAGAAATTTCTAATGAAGGTTCGGCTGCCAATGAAACAGAGATAACCTCCATCTTGTCCTCATCGTTGTTGTCAGCGTACCAGCTATTCTGATTCTGCCCTGGGTTGTACCAGGCACCTACAAGGGTATCCCTGTTCATTTCGTATGTGCCCGGCTTGATGTGGTCCGGGAAAGTAAAGAAAATCCCCTCTTTCAAGATACCTTCAATCGGACCGCCGGCAATAATGGATGAACTATAAAGGTTAAGTGAAACAGACTCGGCGGTGTAGGCGCGGCCATCAATGTCCGCCGTTAAATGGCCGGTTGTATTGTGCGGTTGGGGGGTTGGCATTAGTGAATCCTCAGAGTTGATTTAAACCGTTCGTAGAGGCTTTACGGTTAATTAATAACTTGAGGAGTACCAGGGATCTACTGTCACTATTAACAGTAAATCGTTTCAGTGGTCTGGTGTCGTTCCGGGCGCGTGTATCCCGGGTCGGTCCCTAGGCGACTACAGGCTGAATGTGCAACCCACCCTCGACATCCTTGACCAACCCGCTGGCCAGCAACAACGGCAGCAGACGCTTGTGCAACTGCGGTTCGACAAACTCCTTTACCGTGTCCAACGCCAGCTCGCCGTGACCCGGCAGTTCCGCCTTGGTGTACGACAGCCAGGCTTTCTTCAGCATCTGCAACACATCGCTGCCAGCGGTCAGCGCAAAGCGGCGGTGGGTTACCTGGCCCTGGAAGTCGAAGCTGTGCTGATACTCGTAGCCTTTCTCGTCACCCGCGCTGGCCACGCAGCGCGTGCAGGTGCAAGGGCCATCACCAAAAGCCGCCTGCAGGTAGCTATTGAAGTCCACCACGGGTTTGAGCGACAGGCGCTTGTCCACTTCGAACAGGTCGCCGGTCATTTTTGCGTCGTTACTCAAGGTGCATTTCCTCGCAGGTCTACAGCTGGTTTTTCAAAGCGCGGCATCATACCAGCACGATCCGTACTCATCGCGGGGTTTTCAAGAAGCGTTGCGCATGATCAGGATCGGGCAGCAGGCAGCTGTCGTACCGGCCAAAAAGCCGATAGCGGTTACGTGCGATGCGGTCATAGGCCCAGTCACGAAGTACCCGTGGCAGTACCCGCAGCAACTGTAGCGGCCGCCAGGCCATGGGCAGCAGGGCGATGATCTGCAGGACTGCGTTGGAGCGGACCCAGTAGTGCTGGTCGCGAATCACCGCCAGGGTGTCGAATTGATCCAGGGGCAAGCCGGCCCAGGCGAGCAGTGCCTGGCCTTCGGGCGACTGGACGGCCGCCAGGCGAATACGCCGGTGGCGGTCATGGCGGATCAGGAACCTGACCCAGCCATTGCACAGTTTGCAGACCCCGTCGAACAGCACCACCGTCTCGCCCTGGCTGAGCAAGGGGGCGGGAGTGGGGCGGGTAAAGGCGCCGGGCATAAGGGTGGGTCCAATGAGGCTCTGGAGCCTCGGATCATACCGGCGAGCCCGCACTGACGATACACGGGCCGGAAAACGCGATGCTGTTCAGTTGGTACGCACAAATAAAGTGTGGCGAGCGGGCTTGCCCGCGTTGGACTGCGCAGCAGTCCCATTTTTAGGGCCGCTACGCGACCCAGCGCGAGCAAGCCCGCTCGCCACAGGGATGCCGTTCGTGCATGACGTGCTCCTACACGGGGCTATGGCCCAAGCGGTCCTTGATCCAGTCATACAGGTTATTGCCCTCGCTCGACAGCTCGCTGGTGGCTCGGCGGCACAGGTAATACTGGCGACCGTCATCCACCTGCAGGTCAAACAATTGCACCAGCTCACCCGTAGCCACCAGTGGCGCCACCAACGGCGCGCGCAGCAGCGAGCAGCCCAGGCCGGTGCGGGTGGCGACCAGGGTCAACTGGCCGTCCTCCAGCAGCAGGCCGTTGTGTGTGTTGCTGTGACTGATCGCGGCGGCATCGAACCATTGGCCCCAGGTACCACGCTCTTCGTCGTGCAGCAGGGGCAGTTCGCTGAGGGCCTGGGGGCTGTCGATAGGGCCATGGCGCTGGAGGAATTCGCGGCTGCAGAACGGCGTGACCGCGCCGCTGATCAGGGGCTCGCTGTGATAACCCGGCCAGTGCCCGGTGCCGAAGCGGATCGACAGGTCGGCGGCATCGCTGGGGTAGCTGCGGTGGTTGGCGTAGGTGATGTTGATATCCAGCGCCGGGTTGGCGCTCAAAAACTGCGCCAGGCTCGGGATGAACAGGTTGGTCGCGAACATCGGGATCAGGCTGATGGTGACCTGGCGTGTCGCGCTTTTCTCGCGCACGTGTTCGGTGGCACTGCGCAGTACCGCGAAAGCCGAGCGAATCGCCCGGTAGTACTCGCGGCCTTCTTCGGTCAGGCCCAGGTTGCGGCCTTGGCGCATCGTCAGCGGCTGTTGCAGGAAGCTCTCGAGCAAGTGCAACTGATGGCTGACAGCCGAGGGCGACACCCCCAACTCGCGGGCGGCGGCATTGACACCACCGTGGCGGGCAAAGGCCTCGAAAGTACGCACGGCCCGTAGAGGCGGATCGTTGGCTAACTGTTCTAAATTATTCATGTATTGAATTAAATACTAAGTAAAAAGATAAATAAAGCGCAAAAAGATCCCGTGTATAGGGGGTTTTGTAGTTGGTATAACCATATTCCCTTCAGATATTTGATAAAAACAGAATAAATAACTAGTGTTCCGCGCTCGGGCTTTTTAGTCGGTGCGCCTTGGCCACGACGTTTTTTGTAAAGGGAGTTGATGGTTCTCATGGATGCGTTTATCCAGCAACTGCTTAACGGCTTGCTGTCGGGCAGTCTCTACGCGCTGGTCGCCTTGGGTTACACCATGGTCTACGGCATTTTGCGCATCATCAACTTTGCCCATGGCGATGTGTTGATGATCGGCGCACTGGTGGGCCTGTCGGTGATCCGCGTGCTGCAGGCAGCCTGGCCGGATATGCCGCCGGTGCTGTTGCTGCTGACGGCGGCGATGATCGCCATGGCCTTTTGTGCAGTGCTGGCAGTGGTGATCGAGCGTGTTGCCTATCGGCGCTTGCGCAATGCGCCGCGCCTGGCACCGTTGATCAGTGGTATCGGCGTGTCGCTGTTGTTGCAGACCGTGGCGATGCTGGTCTGGACCCGTAACCCGCAGATGTTCCCGCAATTGCTGCCCCTGGAGCCTATCGAAGTACTTGCTGGCGATGCCACCCACGCCGCCGTGACCAATGCCACCGCACTGACCACCATTGGCGTGGCGTTAAGCCTGATGCTCGGGTTGTTGCTGTTGGTAGAGCGCACGCGCTTTGGCCGGGCCATGCGCGCCGTGGCCGAGAACCCGCAAGTGGCGAGCCTGATGGGCATCAACCCGAACCGCATCATCGTCATGACCTTCGCCATCGGCGGCGCCCTGGCCGCGCTGGCGGGCATCATGATGGCCAGCAACTATGGCAGCGCGCATTTCTACATGGGCTTTTTGCCCGGGATCAAAGCGTTTACCGCGGCGGTGCTGGGCGGCATCGGCAACCTCAAGGGCGCGATGCTCGGCGGCCTGCTGCTGGGGCTGATCGAAGCCCTCGGCACCGGCTACCTGGGGGCTGCCACCAACGGTGTGTTCGGCAGCAACTACCAGGACGTGTTCGCGTTTATCGTGTTGATCGCGGTGCTGGTGTTGCGGCCCCAGGGGTTGTTGGGCGAACGATTGGCGACCCGCGCATGAGCCTGGCAACCGCTGTGAGCCCTTCGAGCAAACGCGCCAGCCTGGGGCTGCTGCTGTTCGCCCTGGCCCTGGTCTTGGCCCCCTGGATTGTCGGGCATGCCGGCGGCAATACCTGGGTGCGCACCCTGGACTTTGCCCTGCTGTACATCATGTTGGCCCTGGGCCTGAATATCGTGGTGGGCTATGCCGGTTTGCTGGACATGGGCTTTATCGCCTTCTACGCGGTGGGCGCCTACCTGGCGGCCTTGCTGTCATCGCCCCATCTGGTGCAACAGTTCCCAGCCTTGCTGGCGCTGCTGCCGGAGGGCATGCACACCTCGATCTGGCTGATCTTGCCGCTGGCCGCGCTGCTGGCGGCCGGGTTCGGCGTGATTCTGGGGGCGCCGACCCTGCGCCTGCGCGGCGACTACCTGGCCATCGTCACCCTGGGGTTTGGCGAAATCATCCGCATCCTGCTGCGCAACCTCGACCGCCCGGTGAACCTCACCAATGGCCCCAAGGGCATCGCCCAGGTCGACCCGGTGACGCTACTGGGGGTCAACCTGGGGCGTACCCAGGAACTGTTCGGCCTGCGCTTGCCCTCGGTCTACCTCTATTACTACCTGTTCGCCGCGCTGGTGGTACTGATCCTGTTTGCCTGCATTCGCCTAGAGCGCTCGCGCATCGGCCGCGCCTGGATGGCGATCCGCGAGGATGAAGAGGCGGCCCAGGCCATGGGCCTCAATACCTTGCGCCTGAAGCTGCTGGCATTTGCCATCGGCGCGGCGTTTGGCGGTATCAGCGGGGCGCTGTTTGCCTCGTTCCAGGGCTTTGTTTCACCGGAATCCTTCACCCTCAACGAGTCCATCGCCGTGCTGGCCATGGTGGTGCTCGGCGGCATGGGGCATATCCCCGGGGTGATTCTGGGCTGCGTGTTGCTCGCAGCCTTGCCCGAAGCGTTACGCGCCAGCATGGGCCCCTTGCAGCAGGCGCTGTTTGGCCAGGTGCTGGTGGACCCGGAGATTATTCGCCAGCTGTTTTACGGCCTGGCGCTGATTCTGGCGATGCTGTATCGACCCGCCGGCCTCTGGCCGAGCCGCACAGGAGGTGCACCTTGAATCATCCGTTATTGCAGATCGAGAAGGTCAATAAACAGTTTGGCGGCGTGGCTGCGCTCGATGACGTGAGCCTGAGTATCGAGGCCGGGGAAATCTACGGCCTGATCGGGCCCAATGGCGCCGGCAAGACCACCTTCTTTAATGTGATGACGGGGCTGTACACCCCGGATTCCGGGCGCTTTCAACTCGACGGCCAGGAGTACCAGCCCACGGCGGTGCACCAGGTGGCCCGCGCCGGCATTGCGCGTACGTTCCAGAATATCCGCCTGTTCAACGCCATGAGCGCCTTGGAAAACGTCATGGTCGGGCGCCATGTGCGCACCCATAACGGCGTGTGGGCGGCCTTGAGCGGGCACTCGCGTGGGCGCGAGGAAGAGGCGCAGACCCGCGCCCATGCCCATCGCCTGCTGGCTTATGTCGGCCTCGCCGGGTTTGCCCACTACCGCGCCGACAGCCTGTCCTACGGCCATCAGCGGCGCCTGGAAATTGCCCGCGCCCTGGCCACCGAGCCGCGCCTGCTTGCCCTCGACGAGCCCGCTGCCGGGATGAATGCCAGCGAGAAAGTGCAGCTGCGCAGCCTGCTGGAAAAGATCCGCGATGACGGCCACACCCTGCTGCTGATTGAGCATGACGTGAAGCTGGTAATGGGCGTGTGCGACCGCATCAGCGTGCTGGACTACGGCCGGGTGATCGCCGTGGGCGCGCCTGCCGAAGTGCGCCGCCACCCGCAAGTGATCCAGGCTTACCTGGGAGCCGGCGCCCATGTCTGAAGCGTTGTTGCAGATTGACGGCCTGAAGGTGCGCTACGGCGCCATCGAGGCGGTCAAGTCCCTGGACCTGCATATCAATGAAGGCGAACGGGTGACGCTGATCGGCGCCAATGGCGCCGGCAAAAGCTCCAGCCTCAAGGCCCTGACCGGGTTGCTGCTGGCCGCTGCGGGGCAGATCCGCTTTGCCGGGCGCTCGATCCTCAGCCTGGCGCCCCATGAGCGCCTGACCCTGGGCATCGCCATGGTGCCCGAAGGGCGCGGCATTTTTGCGCGCATGAGCGTGCTGGAAAACCTCCAGGCCGGGGCGTTCCTGCGCCGCGACCCGCACCAGGTGAACCTGGAAATCCGCCAGTTGTTCGAGCACTTCCCGCGTCTGGAAGAACGCTTGCAGCAATCGGCCGGCTTGCTCTCCGGGGGCGAGCAGCAGATGCTCGCCCTGGCCCGTGCGCTGCTGTCCAAGCCGCGGTTGCTGGTGCTCGACGAGCCATCCATGGGCCTGGCGCCGATCATGGTCGAAAAGCTGTTCCAGGTGATTGATGATGTCTGCCGCCAGGGCATGACCCTGCTGCTGGTAGAGCAGAATGCGCGCCTTGCGCTGCAAGTGACTGACCGCGCCTATGTGATGGACACCGGGCGCATCAGCCTCAGTGGCGCCAGCGCGCAATTGCTCGACCACCCCGAGGTGCGCAGTGCCTACCTCGGTGAATAACCCCATAACAAACGCCACCGGACGCCCGGCGTGTTTCGCCCACCCCACAGGCCATGAGGGCCTGATGAGAAACAGGAAAAACTGATGAACAAGACTGCCCCCTTCAAACGCGTACTGTTGTTGAGCCTGGCCCTGAGCGGTGTGGCCCAGGCCGACCAGACGGTCCTGATCGGCCTGGCCGGGCCCTTGACCGGCCCGTCGGCGCGGATCGGCAAAGACCTGGAAAACGGTGCGCAACTGGCCATTGACCAGGCCAACGCCAAGCATCCGAAAATCAACGGCGAAGCGGTCACGTACAAACTGGTCTCCGAAGACGACCAGTCCGACCCACGCACCGCCGTCACCGTGGCCCAGCGCCTGGTGGACGAAGGCGTAGTCGGCGTGGTCGGTCACTGGAACACCGGCACCAGCATCCCGGCCGCGCGGGTCTACCATGACGCCGGGATTGCCCAAGTCGCGCCAGTGGCCACCGGTCACGCCTATACCCAGCAAGGTTTCGACACCAGTTTCCGGATCATGGGCCATGACGATGACGGCGGCCAGGTCGCCGGCGACTACGCGCTCAAGACCCTCAAGGCGCAGCGTATCGCCGTGATCGACGACCGCACCGCATTCGGCCAGGGCCTGGCGGACCAGTTCGTCAAATCCATCGAGGCCGGTGGCGCCAAGGTGGTTGCCCGTGAATACGTGGACGACAAGACCATCGACTTCAGTGCGGTGCTGACCAATATCCGTGGGCAAAACCCCGACCTGATCTTCTTTGGCGGCGTCGACTCCCAGGCTGCACCGCTGGCCCGACGCATCAAGCAGTTGGGGATCAAGGCTCCGTTGATGGGCGCGGGCGGCTTTGTCAGCCAGACCTTCCTGCAACTGGCGCAGAACGAAGGCGAGGGCGTAATCGCCCTGGAGCCGGGCCTGGCCGTGGCACAGATGCCGGGTGGCAAGGCCTTTGAAGACGCCTACAAGGCGCGTTTCAAGAGCAATATCGAGCTGCATGCGCCGTTTGCCTATGACGGTGTCGGCGTGCTGATCGCCGCCATCGAACAGGCCAACTCCACCGACTCGCAGAAGTACCTGCCGGTCCTACGCGCCATCAGCTATCCGGGCGTGACCGGGACCCTCGCGTTCGATGCCCAGGGCAATCTACAGAACCCGTCGTTCACCGTTTACCAGGTCAAGGCCAATCAATGGCAGCCGGTAAGCGTGGCTGGCGGCAAAAAGTAACGCGCTGGATCTAAGCGTAGGAGCGTCCCAAGTGGGAGCTGTCTCACCCGGCGAGACAGCTCCCCCATGTGGAGCACCAACATTGGATCTTCGTAGCCATTTGAATGAGGCACGCAATGAGCAAACTCGAAGGTGAACTGGGCATCCTGGCCCGCCGGCGCATCGAAGCCGAGATCATCAAGCCGATCTACGAAATCCTCGTGCGCGAGCAGGGCAAGGCCTTTGCCGCAGCGGTGATTGGCGAAGCGGTGGGCAACGCCGCGATCCAGGCCGGCAAGCATTTTGCCGCCCAGGAAGAGCAGGGCGCCGACCTCAAGAGCTTCGTTGAGCTGCAAGTGCTGTGGGAAAAGGACGACGCGCTGAAAGTCGAGATCATCGCCAGCGACGCCGAGCATTACGACTATGACGTCAAGCGCTGCCGCTATGCCGAGATGTACCATGAGATGGGCCTGGGCGAGATCGGCCACCTGTTGTCGTGCAACCGCGACGAGCTGTTTATCGTCGGCTACAACCCCAATATTGAATTGACGCGCACCCAGACCATCATGGGCGGCGCGCCAAGCTGTGACTTCCGCTACCACGCCAAGCCCCGGGAGCCGCGCTCGTGAGCGCCCTGGCCCTGGGTCAACGGCGAGCGCCTGTGGGACTCGCTGATGGAAATGGCGCAGATCGGCGGCACGCCCAAGGGCGGCGTCTCGCGCCTGGCCCTGACCGACGAAGACCGGCGCGGCCGCGACCTGTTCGTGGCCTGGTGCACGGCGGCCGGGTGCAGCATCCGTGTGGACGCCATGGGCAATATCTTCGCCCGCCGCGCCGGCCGGCATGAGCACCTGGCCCCGGTGCTGACCGGCTCCCACGGTGACTCACAACCGGCGGGCGGCAAGTTCGATGGCATCTACGGCGTACTCGCCGGCCTGGAAGTGCTGCGCACCTTGAACGACCTGGGCATCGAGACCGACCGGCCGATCGAGGTGGTCAACTGGACCAACGAAGAAGGCTCGCGTTTTGCCCCGGCGATGATTGCTTCGGGGGTGTATGCCGGGGTGTTCGACCTGGAGTACGGCTTGTCCCGCGAAGACAAGGCCGGTGTAAGCATCGGCCAGGCACTGCAACAGATCGGCTACGCCGGCCCGCACCCCGTGGGCGGCCAGGCGGTGCATGCGGCGTATGAACTGCATATCGAGCAAGGCCCGATCCTTGAGGCCCAGGACCTGACCATCGGTGTGGTCACCGGCGCCCAGGGCCAGCGTTGGTATGAAGTCGAGCTGAGCGGGCGCAGTGCCCATGCCGGCACCACGCCCATGGATCACCGCCTGGATGCACTGCTGGGTTTTGCCCGGGTGGTGGAGGCGGTCAACCAGATCGGCCTGGCCCAAGGCGCCGAAGGGCGGGCGACGGTGGGCATGGCCAATATCTTCCCCAACTCGCGCAACGTGGTGCCGGGGCGGGTGTTTTTCAGCGTCGAGTTCCGCCATCCCGATGAAGCGGTGCTGGCCGTGCAGGATCAGCAACTGCACGCAGCAGTGGCGCGCATCGCCGAGGGGATTGGCTTGCAGGCCAGCGTCAAGCAGATCTTCCAGTACGCACCGATTGCCTTCGACAAAGACTGCGTGGACGTGGTGCAGGCTGCGGCCGAGGCCTTGGGCTATAGCCATCGGCGCATGATTTCCGGAGCCGGGCATGATGCCTGCTACCTGAACCAGGTCGCGCCGACGGCGATGATTTTTGTGCCGTGTGTGGATGGCTTGAGCCATAACGAGGCGGAAGAGATCCACCCGCACTGGTCCACAGCGGGGGCGGATGTGTTGTTGCAGGCGATTCTGGCTTCGTCAGGCGAATAGGCTGAAGACCTGATCCCACATTCAACCTGTGGGGTCTTGCCCTTACTCCCGCACAAACAGCCTGCTCATCACCTGCAACAGCCGATCATCCGCGCCAGCGGCGCCAATCACCTGCAACCCCACCGGCATGCCCCTCACGTGCCCCACCGGCAGGCTGAGCGCGGGGAGGCCGGTGAGGTTCCAGGCACTGGTATAGCTGAGCACGGCGGCGCGTACATCAATGTCCTGTTCGCCCACCCGCACCTCGCGCGCATTCACCTCGGTCGCGGTAATCGGCACGCTGGGCGAAACCAGCAAGTCATACTGTTCGAACAGGCGCGCCATCGCGGCTTTGTACTGCGCCTGGCTGGCCTGTGCGCGAATGTATTGCCAGCCTCTGACTTCCTCCGATACCTCAAGACGCTCGCGTACCTCCTGTTCAAACTTATGCGGCGCATCCCGCATGCGTTCGGCATGCACCTCGAAGGCCTCGGCACGTTGCAGTGTCAGCAGGGTGTCTTTCATGCCCGCCGCCAGGTGGTGCAGTTCGTCGGTCTCCTGCAGTGCGTCGCCAAACAGCTGCTGCGCCGCCCCATAGACCTGCTGATGCACGTCGGCGTCGACCGGGCCGAAGCTGGGGCAAGTCATCCAACCAACCCGCAGCGGCTGCGGGTTGGTTGCAGGCGTACCGGCGCGTCCGGCCAACACCTCGAACAACAGGCGCGCATCTTCGACATGGTTGGCGATGGGGCCTACGTGGTCGAGGCTCGATGACAGCGGGAACACCCCGTCCACCGGCACGCAGGCAAACGAGGGCTTGAAGCCGACCGTGCCGCACAAGGCCGAAGGGATCCGGATCGAGCCGCCGGTGTCGGTACCCAGGGCCAGCGGTACCATGCCGCTGGCCACCGCCGCGGCACTGCCGGCGCTGGAGCCGCCAGTGATGCAACGGGCATCCCACGGGTTGCGTGCAGCACCTTGCAACGAGCGGTCGCCGGTCGGGCCGTAGGCAAATTCGTGGGTCAGGGTCTTGCCGATAATCACCGCCCCGGCTTCGCGCACCCGGTGTACGCACAGGGCATCGCGGTCCGGCTGGAAACCCTCGAAATGCGCGGAGCCGTAGGTGGTGATGTAGTCAAACGTGTCGATGTTGTCTTTGACCGCGACCGGTATGCCGTGCAGTGGGCCCAGGTCCAGGCCTTGGGCCAACAGCGCGTCAGCCTTGCGCGCCTGGGCCAGGGCGACGCAGGCATCGACGTGAACGAACGCATTTAACCGCGGATTCAAGCGCTCGATGCTGTCCAGGGCGGCTTGCGTCAGCTCGACACTGGTCACGCTGCCAGCCCGCAGGCGCGCGGCCAGCGTGATGATCGACTGACCGCAAAAATATCCAGCGTGGGTAGGCTTCACCGGGCTCATATAAACAACTCCATCAAACAGCTGCAGGTACAGAGGGTGGGGCGACCTGGCGACCGCCTGGGCGCACCATCAGCATCGCGCTCATGCCCAGCGCCGTGGCCACTGCGGCGGCCACGAACATCGACGAATAGCCGTAATGCACGGTCAGGTAGCCCGTGAGCATCGGGGCGATAAACGAAGCGGTGTTGGCGATAAAGTGCGTCATGCCGCTGTAGGCGCCAACCCGATTGGACGGCGCAGTGTCGATCACCACGGCCCAGTAGACCGAGTTGGGCAGGGCGTTCAAGGCGTTGGCCAACGTCATCAAGGCAATCACGCCCCAGACGGTCTGGGCCTGGGACACCATGATGAAACACAGGGTTGTCAGCAGCAGGCAGGTCGCGGCCAGCCAACTGCGGGCGACTTTCAGGTTGCCGGTGCGGCGCAGCAGCCAGTCCGATATTTTGCCGCCCAGCAGCACGGTGAAGCAGGCGCCGGTCCACGGGATCATGCCCATGTACCACAGCGACGACAGGTTGTAGTGGAACTCATCCTGCAGGTATTTGGGGGTCCAGGTCAGCAGCAGGAACGTCACGTACACAAACGAGAAGTAACCGATGGCATTGAGCAGCAGGTCCTTGTTCTTGAAGAAGTGCCAGACCGGCGCGACGCTGGTGGTGGGGGTCGAGGCATTGGCGGCTTCGGCGCGCTCTCTACGCAGGAAGTCGAGTTCGGCCTTGGACACCCGCGGGTTTTCATCCGGGGTGTTGGTGAAACGGGTCATGAAATAGATCAGCAGCGCCAGACTGGCCACGCCCAGCACCACGAACATACTGCGCCAGCTGCCGGTCAGGGTTTGCAGGCCCACGGCCACCGGTGCGGTGAGCAGTGCCCCCAAGGGGGTGCTGAGCAGGCCGACCGAAACCACAAAACCGCGCTCCTTGGGCGTGGCCCAGTTGGCCACGCTCTTGTTGATCACCGAGTACGCCGGACCTTCGGCAAACCCGAACATCACGCGGATCGTGGCGAAACCGGCCATGGCCGAGCCGCCGAGGAACGCCAGCCCGAAGTCACCGGCAAAGGCCGTGGCAATTTCAAAGATCGACCACGTGGCGCCGGCGATCAGCCAGATGCGCTTGGCACCAAAACGGTCGGCCAGAATGCCACCGACCAATGCCCCCAGGATGTAGCCGTAGCCGAAGTAACCCAGCACGTTGCCCCAGTCGGCCTTGTCGAAACCGTACTCGGGCAGAATGCTCGCCGACGCATAGGCAATCGCGCCGCGGTCGATGTAGTTGAGCAGTGCCATCAGCATGATCAGGAAGAAAATCTGGTAGCGGAAAGACGGGATAGCGGGGCTGTTCATAGGGATCTGACTCTTCAAAATGATGGCAGAAGTCAAAAAGTCGGCCGCGTCCGGCGTATTTTTTATTGTTTGCCCAAACGTTTGGGTTGGCGAAATGTAAGGCGCGTAAAAATTTTAGTCAAACGTTTGGGTAAAAATTTACCTGCGGCTGCGACACGCCCGTTCGGGTAGAATCTGCGCGCTAAATATCAGACAGTTGGAAGCCTCTCCACCATGCCGAGCCCATCTCGCCCTGCCACCCTGAAATCCATGGCGACCGCACTGGGCGTGCATGTGTCCACGGTGTCCCGGGTACTCAATGGCGACCCGGCCGGGGTCGAGCGAGCGGCCTCGGCCGAAGTGGTAGCGCGCATTCGTGCATTGGCCAAAGAGCTGGATTACCGGCCGAACACCCAGGCATCGAGCCTGAAGTTGCGCAAAAGCCAGGAAATCTGTGTGCTCATGCCCAGGCTCACCGACCTGGTGATGGCGACCATTTATGACAGCATCGACAGTGCCGCCGAACAGGCCGGCTACCTCACCTTCGTTTCCAATACCGACGACCAGCAGCCACGCCAGATGGCGCGTGCCGAGCACGCCTTGCGCCGCTCGGTGGCCGGGCTGATCGTCGGCGACTCCCATGTGGGCGAAAGCCAACCGCTGCTCGACCTGTTGACGCGCAAGCACATCCCCTACGTGTTGGTCAGCCGGCAGATTGCCGGGCATCTGGCGGCGTGCAGTGACGATGAGTTGGGCGGCTGGTTGGCGGCCGAGCACTTGTACCAATTGGGCTGTCGCGATGTGGCCATTCTGGCGGGTGAGCGGCACGCCTCGACCGGGGCGGATCGCACCCGTGGGTTTACCCGCTACTTTCGTGAGCAAGGCATCACGCTACGCCCGGAGTGGACGCTCAATGGTCCTTTTGACAGCCTGACCGGGCATCGCCAGGGCGAGTATCTGCTGAGCCTGAACCCACGGCCCCAGGCGTTTTTTGCAGTCAATGACTTCCTGGCCATCGGCCTGATGGGCGCTGCGCGTGACAAGGGCTTGATGCCGGGCAAGGACATTGCCGTGGTGGGCTTCAATGACATACCGCTGGCCAATGAACTGATGGTTCCCCTGACCAGCGTGCGCCTGCCCTTGGCAGAGATGGGCCGCCATGCGGTTGAACTGCTGCTCAAGCGCATCGAGGGCGAGGCTGTCGAGTCGATCAAGGTGGCGCCGCAGCTGCAGGTGCGGGCGAGTTCGTCTTTGTTGCGCTGACGTCAAAAATGTGGGAACGGGCTTGCCCGCGATTCAGCGGTGGTCCAGTCACTCTCTTTGATGACAGGTACACCGCCATCGCAGGCAAGCCAGCTCCCACATTTGATGGGTGGTGTGGCCAAAATGCTGTGCCCGGCCAAGATCCCCTGTGGGAGCGGGCTTGCCCGCGATTCAGCGGTGGTCCAGTCACTCTCTTTGATGACAGGTACACCGCCATCGCAGGCAAGCCAGCTCCCACATTTGATGGGTGGTGTGGCCAAAACGCTGTGCCCGGCCAAGATCCCCTGTGGGAGCGGGCTTGCCCGCGATTCAGCGGTGGTCCAGTCACTCTCATTGATGACAGGTACACCGCCATCGCAGGCAAGCCAGCTCCCACATTTGATGGGTGGTGTGGCCAAAACGCTGTGCCCGGCCAAGATCCCCTGTGGGAGCGGGCTTGCCCGCGATAGCGGTGGTCCAGTCACTCTCATTGATGACAGGTACACCGCCATCGCAGGCAAGCCAGCTCCCACATTTGATGGGTGGTGTGGCCAAAATGCTGTGCCCGGCCAAGATCCCCTGTGGGAGCGGGCTTGCCCGCGAAGGCGGTGGTTCAGTCACTGAATTTATCGACTGACACACCGTCTTCGCGAGCAAGCCCGCTCCCACAGGGGGATTGTGGACGGTCAAAAGCCGCGGTATTCAATCAGCGAAAAAACTCCCCTGGCGTCGCATCAAACTGCTGGCGAAACGCTGCGATAAACGCCGAAACCGATTCATACCCACAGCCCAGCGCTACATCCGTCACCCGTTCCCCGCGTTCCAGGTCGGGCAGGGCGCTGAGCAGTCGCAGCCGTTGGCGCCAGGCGCGATAGGTCAGGCCGGTATCGCGCAAGAACAACCGGCTCAAGGTTTTCTCACTGACCCCCAACTTCTGGCTCCACTGCCCCAGGGTGGTTGCCTGTTCCGGGTGCAGGCTCAAGCTGCGATAGATCTGTCGCAGCCGGCTGTCCACAGGCAGGGGCAGCATCAGGTCAACCTGCGGCGCGGCGGCCAACTGGTCCAGCAGCACCAGGGCCAGGCGCCCGTCCGGGCCGTCTTCGGCATACTCCACCGGCAGTTCGCTGAAACGGCGGATCAACTCGCGCAGCAAGTCGCTTACCGCCAGGACCTGGCAACGTTCCACGGCCCAGCTCGTCACGCTGCAGTCCAGGTACAGGCTGCGCATTTCGGTGTGGGGCGAGCTGAACACGCGGTGGGGCACCCCCGCCGGGATCCACACCGCGCGCTGCGGCGGGGCGACAAAGCGCCCGGCACTGGTGTGGATTTCCAGCACCCCGCAGATCGCATACGACAACTGCACCCACGGGTGGCTATGGCGGCGGGTCAGGGCGCGGTTGGGCAGGGATTCGGTGCGGCCATACACCGGGCGCGGCAGGCTGGCGAGCCCGGGGATGCTGCGGCGAACGGCCTTTTCATGTCCTTTAGGCGGCATTTACTGGCTCATTGGCGTTAGTCGGTAGGCAGCCGTTACGTTAGAGTCGCCACGACGCCCTGGCAACCCCTGGAAGAACAGCTAATGAAACGCCCCCGGTTTTTACCTGATAACTTCACCCTGATCCTGATTGCCACGGTGGTCCTCGCCTCCTTGTTGCCGGTCAGCGGCCAGGCCGCCGTGGCGTTTGGCTGGGTGACTAACCTGGCCATCGCGCTGCTGTTTTTCCTGCATGGCGCCAAGCTGTCGCGCCAGGCCATCGTCGCCGGTGCCGGGCACTGGCGTTTGCATCTGCTGGTGTTCAGCCTGACCTTCGTGCTGTTCCCGCTGCTGGGCCTGGCGCTCAAGCCGCTGTTGTCGCCGATGATCGGCAAAGACCTGTACATGGGCATGCTCTACTTATGCGCGTTGCCGGCCACGGTGCAGTCGGCGATTGCCTTTACTTCCCTGGCGCGGGGCAATATCCCGGCGGCGATTTGCAGCGCGGCGGCGTCCAGCCTGTTCGGTATCTTCCTTACGCCGTTGCTGGTGGCCTTGTTGCTCAATGTGCATGGCGACGGCGGCTCCACGGTGGATGCGATTCTCAAGATCAGCGTGCAGTTGCTGCTGCCGTTTATTGCCGGGCAGATCGCCCGACGCTGGATCGGTGCGTGGGTGGGGCGCAATAAAAACTGGCTGAAATTCGTCGATCAGGGTTCGATCCTGCTGGTGGTCTACGGCGCCTTCAGCGAGGCGGTCAACGAAGGCATCTGGCACCAGATCCCCCTGTGGGAGCTGGGCGGCCTGGTGGTGGCCTGCTGCATCCTGCTGGCGCTGGTGCTGATGGCTTCCGCGCTCTTGGGCAAGGCGTTCGGTTTTAACCAGGAAGACCGCATCACCATCCTGTTCTGCGGCTCGAAAAAAAGCCTGGCCACCGGGGTGCCAATGGCCCAGGTGTTGTTTGCCGGCAGCACCATGGGCGTGTTGATCCTGCCGCTGATGCTGTTCCACCAGATCCAGTTGATGGTCTGCGCGGTACTGGCCCAGCGCTATGCCAAGCGCCCGGAGTCGATTCCCGAGATCATGGCGCAAGTCGATCCCTGAGCCATCGTGTTACTATTTTTCGGCGCCGCTCAAGGGCAGGCATCGGGCCGTCAGGATCGGCGCGCAACTGAGTAAAACGACCTGTCGATGAGTACTTCCACCGCCACACCTCAAGCCAACTGGCAGCCGGTCATCGCCCTTGCGCTGGCGGCCTTTGTGTTCAACACCACTGAGTTCGTCCCGGTCGGCCTGCTCAGTGCCATCGGCGCCAGCTTCGACATGCCGATCGCCCGGGTCGGCCTGATACTCACCATCTATGCCTGGGTGGTGTCATTGACGTCGCTGCCGGTGATGTTGCTGACCCGCAACGTCGAGCGGCGCAAGTTGCTGATTGTGCTGTTCGGCATGTTTATCGCCAGCCATATCCTCTCCAGCGTGGCCAACAGTTTTGGCTTGTTGATGGTCAGTCGCATCGGCATTGCCTTGTCCCATGCGCTGTTCTGGTCGATCACCGCCTCCCTGGCGGTACGCCTGGCGCCGCCGGGCAAGCAGGTGCAGGCGCTGGGCTTATTGGCCACGGGCACCTCACTGGCGATGGTCCTGGGCATTCCTTTGGGCCGTCTGCTGGGCGAGGCCATGGGCTGGCGCACCACCTTTATTGTGATCGCCGGATTCGCCGCTGTGCTGGTGTTCTGGCTGGCGCGCACCTTGCCGCTGTTGCCGAGCCAGAACTCCGGCTCGCTGCGCAGCCTGCCGATGCTGTTCAAGCGCCCGGCGCTGGTGGCGCTGTACGTGTTGACGGCCATGGTGGTCACGGCCCAGTTCACCGCCTATAGCTATATCGAACCCTTCGTCGAACGCGTCGCGGGCCTGGGGGGCAATGCGGTGACCCTGGTGCTGCTGGTGTTTGGCGGGGCGGGGATCATGGGGTCGTTACTGTTCAGCTTGCTGCACCGTTTCAACCCTTACCGCTTTTTGCTGGTGGCCGTGTCGGTGCTGGCGCTGTGCCTGGGGCTGTTGTTGCCGTTGAGTGGTGACGTTTCGTACCTGGTGGTGCTGAGCGTGTTCTGGGGCATGGCGATCATGGCTTTTGGCTTGGCGCTGCAGTCCAAGGTCCTGGTGCTGGCACCGGACGCGACCGATGTGGCGATGGCGATGTTTTCCGGGATCTACAACATCGGCATCGGCGGCGGCGCGCTGCTGGGCAGTTGGGTCGGCGGGCATTTTGGCTTTGCCTGGATCGGCGCGGCGGGGGGCTTGCTGGCGGTGGCGGCGCTGGGGTTGTACTGCCTGTCGATTTATCGGTTTGGGCAGGGCGGACCACGGGAATAAGGTGAACGGCGTTCGCAGCAGCGGCCAGCTCGCCAGCGATGGCGTCCACAGGAACGCCATCGCTGTGTCAGCCCATCAGAACTGCGGCGTGTACTTCACACTGAACATCACATTGCGCGGATCGCCGTAGAAGTTGTTGCCATTCAACTGGTTGTACCCTGAGGCGTAGTAGGTCTTGTCGAACAGGTTGTTGGCATTGACCGCCAAGCCCACCTCCGGCGTCATCTGATACGCCAGCCGCGCGTTCCAGACCGTGTAGCCCGCCACGTCATAGTTGTACTCATACCCCAGGGTATGGCTCTGGGTGGTAAAGCCCAACCCGGCGCTGACCTTGCTCCAGTCGCCACTGAACTGGTAGTCGCCCCACACCCGCAACATATGCTTGGGCGTCCACTGGCTGAATACCTTGCCCTTGTTATCCCGGTCCTCAAGGTACTTGGTGGTGTTGTAGGTATAGCCGGCAAACAGTTGCAGGCCGCTCAACACTTCACCGCTGATTTCAGCTTCCAGGCCCTGGCTGCGGACTTTGCCTGAGCCTGTGGCGCAGTACGTGCCGCCGCAGATTTCACCCAGGGAGTAGTCGGTGATCGCACGGTTTTCCTGGTCGTAGCGGAACAGCGCCAGGGAGGTATTGACCCGCCCGTCCAGCAGTTCGCCCTTGAGCCCGACTTCGTAGTTGCTGCCAATCACCGGCTTGACCACCGCACCGCTGAGGTTACGCTGGGTCTGTGGCTCGAACACGTCGGTGTAGCTGGCGTACACCGCCCACTCGCGGCTCAGGTCGTAGACGATCCCGGCGTAGGGCGTGACTTCGCCGGTTTCGTTGGTGGTGCTGGGGTCGTTGACGGTGGTGGCGTGGGTCACCGCCGCGATGCCCGAGGAGGTATAGCTGTAGTCATACCAACTGACACGGGCGCCGAGTACCAGGGTCAACGGGTCGATGGGCTTGACGCGCCAACTGCCATACAGGCCTTTTTGGCGGATGTCGTATTTGCTCGGTGTTGCACTGCCGCCGGGGGTGTTCATCAGACCCTCGTAGCTGATTTCGGGGCGGTTGTTGTCGATGTCGAAGATGTTGTCGGTGCTTTTATTGAAGGTCCGGGCAATGATGTCGTTGGACGTGTATTTGGAATAGTTGCCGCCCAGCGTAATTTCCTGGGCCATGGACAGTGCTTCGAAACGCCCGGTGAGGTGGGTGTCCAGGCCGATCTTGGTGCCGTCGAAATCGGTGTACCAATCGGCATAGGTCAACCCGGTGCCGTCGGCGTTGATGCCGTTGCCGGTACTCTGCACGCGCTGGTGGGTGGAGGTGTTTTCTTCGCTCATGCGCACCGCGCCGACCTTGAACTTCCAGTCGTCGTTGAAGCGATGCTCCAGGTCGGCATACAGGGTGGTGACGTCGATCTGCGAGTGGTTCCAGCGCGAGCCGCTGAAGGTGGAGCGTGACAGGTCAATCGACTTGCCCGTGCTGTAGCGCGGCAGGCCCCGCAGCATCGGCCGGGATTCGGCATTGGTGCGGCTGACGGCCAGGCCCAGGGTGGTGTCTTCCTGCAGGTCGAAGTCCAGGGCGCCGTACAGCGAGTGGGTCTTGCTCCATTCGTAGTCGATGAACGAATCGCTCTGGTCTTCGTCGGCCACCATCCGCCCACGGATCGTGCCGCTCTGGTTCAGCGGGCCGCCGGCGTCCAGTTGCAGGCCGTAGTGGTCCCAACTGCCGGCCTTGGCGGTAAGGGCCACGGTGGGTGCCGTCTGCCCGCGCTTGCGTACCAGGTTGATTGCGCCACCGGGGCTGCCGGTGCCCTGCAGCAGGCCGGAGGCGCCGCGCAGTACTTCCAGGCGGTCGAAGAAAATCATGTCCTGGGTCGCCCAGTTGCCCAGGGCGTAGGTATTGCGCGGGATCGGCACGCCGTCGTACTGCCAGTCGTCGATCTGGAAGCCGCGGGAGGTGATGATCATGCCTTTGCCCACGCCTTGCACGCCCACCAGGCCGGTGGTGTGGTTGACGGCGTCCTTGAGGTCGACCAGGTCCTGGTCATCCATTTGCTTGCGGGTCATCACCGTGATCGACTGGGGGATTTCCTTGAGGGTGTGGGTGCCCTTGCCGATTGTCACCGCGCGTGCGGCGTAGGAACCGCTGCCTTCGGTGGTGGTGGGGTCGATGCTGTGCTCGACAATCGAGGTCACGCCCAATTGCAGCGCGCTGCCCGTGTCGGTGGCAGGCTCGACGCTGAAATTACCTTGCTCGGTGATGCGCAACTGCAAGCCGCTGCCCGACAACGCACGGTCCATGGCCTGTTCGGCCGGCATCTGGCCAATCACGGCATTGGCCTGCTTGCCCTGCACCAGCACCGGGTCCAGGGACACAATGCGCCCGCTCTGGCTGGCAATGGCGTTCAGCGTTTGCGCCAGCGGGCCGGCCGGCAGGTTGAAAGACAGGCTTTGCGCCTGCACCAGGGCAGGGCTCGCCAGGGTTGCCAGGGCAACGGCGACAGAAAGGGCGTGGGGCCAAGGGTTGAGCACAGCATTCTCCTGAAGGTGTGGACGTGTCAGGAGATAGGTGGGACGAAAAATGAAAACCGGACACAAATAAGAGTTATTTGCATAAAAAATGTTGCCGGGTTATTTGGCGCGAATCAGGGTCAGCCACGGGCTGTAGTGATCGACCCGGATCGGCAGGGTTTCGGCCAGGGCGCCGAAGGCGCGGTGCGGGTCGTTGAGGGGGAACACCCCCTGCACGCGCAAGTCGCGCACCTGAGGATCGACGCGCACAAAACCACGGCTGTACGGGCGCAGGGCGTTGACCACCTGTTCCAGGGAGTCGTCCAGCACACTCAGGTGCCCGGCGAGCCAGTCGGCCCGGAAGCCTTGGTTGCCGGCCAGCGGCTCGATGCGATCGGCCTGCAGCATTACGGCTTGGCCCTCCAGCACGGTGCGCTGCACGCCGTTGCGCAGGGTCGCCTGCACCGAGTGTTCCAGCACCACCACCCGTGTAGCCTGCGGTTCCTGGCTCACCAGGAAGCGCGTGCCGAGGGCCTGGATGCTGCCCTGGGCAGTGCGCACGCGCAGCGGCCGTTGCGCGTCGGCCGCCACCTGAATCACCAGTTCGCCGTGGCGCAGGATGATCAGGCGCTGGTGTGGGTCGAATTGCACATCCACCGCGCTCTGCGCATTCAGGCTCAGGCGGCTGCCATCGGCCAGGGTGAATGTCTGGCGCTGGCCGCGCGCGGTGTGCAGGTCGGCCAACAGGTTGTCGCCCAGCGGGCTGCGCGCCGCCAGCCATAGGCCGCCGCCCAGCAGTCCCAGGCCGCCGATGGCGCGCAGCACGTCACGCCGCGAACCATGGTGCTGCAACAGCACTTGCCGCGCTTCACCGGGCAGGCGTTTTTCGAGGGTGCGCAGGGTGTTCCACGAGCCGCCCAGGCGCTCCTGCAAACGGGCCCAGGCCTGGGCGTGAGCCGGGTCCAGGGCCAGCCAGGCATTGAAGCGTTCCTGCATCCGCGCATCCGTTTTGCCGGCGCGCAGGCGCACCATCCAGTCGATGGCCTGCTCGCTGACCGGGTCCAGGCGCGCCTTGCTCACGGGGCCAGCTCGGCCAGGTAGCACTGGCGCAGGGCCTGTTTCATGTGGCGGCTGACGGTGCGCTCGGACAACTGCAACTTGCGCGCAATCGCCACGTAGCTCATGCCGTCCAGCTGGCTATAAAGGAACGTGGCCTTGACGATCAGCGGCAAGCCGTCGAGGGCACGGTCAATCGCGACCAGGGCCTGGATCAGTTGCAATTGGTCTTCGGGGGAGGGCGCCAAGGCTTCGGGGGCAGCGGCCAGGCGTTCCAGGTAGGCGGTTTCCAGACGGCTGCGGCGGTAACGATCAAAAATCAGCCGGCGTGCAATGGTCGAGAAATAGGCCCGGGGTTGCTCGATGCTGTCGGGGTCTACCCGGGCGGCGAGCATCTGGCAGAAGGTATCGGCGGCGGTGTCTTCGGCATCGGCATGGTTACGCACGCGATGCTGGATATGTTGCAGCAGCCAACGGTGATGGTCGTTGAAAAAGAAGCCCAGCTTGCGGATTGGAGGTGACTGCACGGGTCGACTTTCTCAGGGTGGTATTGTGAATCGTTCTCAATATTACCTTTTGTGCGAGGGGGGGTGCAACAAGCGGTAGTTGTAGGAGCGAGCTCGCTCCTACATAAAACGGCATTCCAGCTCTACAGGGCCGGTTGTGCGCAGCCATCCAGCGCCTGGTCGACCATTAGCTGCACGCCTTCGAGCATCCGGCAAAGGCCCAGCGCCACGCTGCGGTGCGTACCGTCGACTTCAAAGGCCAGGTGCGTGGCGATCACGTTGATCGACGCCAGGTCTTGCGAGGCATTGATCAGCAGGGTTTCGGCGTCCAGGTCGGTGCGCACGGTAAATAATGCTGCTGACGCCGGGTCGCTGGGTTGAGCGGTTGGGGTGGGGGGCTCGGGGTGCAGATAGTGGTTGATCGCACGATCCGCCGCATCGCGCAGAAGACTGGCATCGTAGCTGGGTGGGGGGTTGGGGCTGTGTTTGATCATGGTGAAGCTCCTGGTAGGTGGAGCTGCCACCGTTCGCGGTCAAACGAGTAGGGTGGCAGCTGTACGCGGGTTGACCGACCGGAAACCAGTGATTCCGGCATACCCGAAGGTATCCCGCGCACAGCTGCCGCGACACGATACATCAGACATAAGAAAAACGCCTGAAATAGGTCTGGGGTGCTGTAGCGTACTGGTTTGGTCGGACGGTCAAATCCGGCCGCTGATTTGGCAGCGGCAACGGGAAGGTTAGTCAGCACCTTTCCGAGGGACAACCTGAAACGGATGTAGGAAGCATCTGGTGCGCCAGCGTTAAGGTGCGCAGATCCCGCAAACACCAATAAACCCTGTGGGAGTTGTCGAGCTTTAGCGAGGCTACGATAGCGGTGGGTCAGCCAGCATCAATGCCAGCAGTACCGCCGCCATCGCAGCCTCGCTGGGGCTCGACAGCTCCCACATTGATTTGGGCCAGATGGCATTGCGTGTTCGCGGTAGGACGCCAGCATTAAGGTGCGCAGATCCTACAAACACCGATAAACCCTGTGGGAGTTGTCGAGCTTTAGCGAGGCTACGATAGCGGTGGGTCAGCCAATATCAATGCCAGCAGTAACGCCGCCATCGCAGCCTCGCTGGGGCTCGACAGCTCCCACATTGTTTTGGGGCAGCGTTAATAGCGTGCTCGCTCCAGAGCCCCAGCGTTCAAAGACGCAGATCTCGCAAACACCGATAAACCCTGTGGGAGTTGTCGAGCTTTAGCGAGGCTACGATAGCGGTGGGTCAGCTAGCATCAATGCCAGCAGTACCGCCGCCATCGCAGCCTCGCTGGAGCTCGACAGCTCCCACATTGATTTGGGCCAGATGGCATTGCGTGTTCGCTGTAGGACGCCAGCATTAAGGTGCGCAGATCCCGCAAACACCGACAAACCCTGTGGGAGTTGTCGAGCTTTAGCGAGGCTACGATAGCGGTGGGTCAGCCAGCATCAATGCCAGCAATACTGCCGCCATCGCAGCCTCGCTGGGGCTCGACAGCTCCCACATTAATTTGGGCCAGCTGGCATGACGAGTTCGCTGTAGGACGCCCACGTGAATGTGCGCAGATCCTGCAAACACCGATAAACCCTGTGGGAGCTGGCTTGCCTGCGATAGCTTAGGCACTGGCAACATTGATATCCGCCCATGCAACGATCCGGGCAATGTTTTTGATCGCTCCCACAGGACGTGGGAGCGATCCGTCAATCAAGACGCTATCAGGCGATAGCATCCCAGGCGCGGTCGCCTTTTTCGTCCTTGATACGGGTCGGCAGACCCATCACGTCCAGTGCCTTGAGGAACGGCTCGGCTGGCAGTTCTTCAACGTTGGCCATGCGTTGCACGTCCCACTCGCCACGGGCCACCAGCAGCGCAGCGGCTACCGGTGGTACGCCGGCGGTGTAGGAGATGCCCTGGCTTTCGGTTTCGGCAAAGGCGTCTTCGTGGTCGGCCACGTTGTAGATGAACAGCTCGCGTGGCTGGCCATCCTTGGTGCCCTTGACCAGGTCGCCGATGCAGGTCTTGCCGGTGTAGCCCGGTGCCAGCGAGGACGGGTCAGGCAGCACGGCCTTGACCAGTTTCAAAGGCACCACTTCCAGGCCTTCGGCGGTGGTGACCGGTTTCTCGGAGAGCAGGCCGAGGTTGTTCAGTACGGTGAACACATTGATGTAGTGTTCGCCGAAGCTCATCCAGAACCGCACGTTGGGCACGTCGAGGTTTTTCGACAACGAGTGCACTTCATCGTGGCCGGTCAGGTACAGGTTCTGTGAACCCACTACCGGCAGGTCGTCGGTACGTTTTACTTCGAACATCGTGTTGCTGGTCCACTGGCTGTTCTGCCAGCTCCACACCTGCCCGGTGAATTCGCGGAAGTTGATTTCCGGGTCGAAATTGGTGGCGAAATATTTGCCGTGGCTGCCGGCATTGACGTCGAGAATGTCGATCGAATCAATGCGGTCAAAATGCTGTTGTTGCGCCAGCGCCGCATAGGCGTTGACCACTCCTGGGTCAAAACCCACACCGAGGATCGCAGTGATGTTCTTCTGCTTGCATTCCTCCAGGTGGTTCCACTCGTAGTTGCCGTACCACGGCGGGGTCTCGCAGACCTTGCCCGGCTCTTCGTGGATGGCGGTGTCGAGGTAAGCCACGCCGGTATCGATGCAGGCACGCAGTACCGACATGTTGAGGAAGGCGGAGCCGACGTTGATGACGATCTGCGATTCGGTTTCGCGGATCAGTGCCTTGGTCGCTTCCACGTCCAGGGCGTTCAGGGCAAAGGCCTGGATCTGCGCGGGTACCTTGAGGCTACCCTTGGCCTTGACGCTGTCGATGATGGCCTGGCATTTGGAGATGTTGCGCGACGCGATAGCAATACGACCGAGTTCGTCGTTGTGCTGCGCGCACTTGTGGGCCACCACCTTGGCGACACCTCCTGCACCAATGATAAGAACGTTCTTTTTCAATTGCTTTATCTCTCCTTTATCTGTCCGCTTTACGAAAGGCTGGACAGGTAGTCGTCGTAACCAAATTCACGAACCACTTCGACTGTACCGTCGAGTTGTTTCACTACGATGGACGGCATTTTCAGGCCGTTGAACCAGTTTTTCTTGACCATGGTGTAGCCTGCCGTGTCGATGAACGACAGTCGATCGCCGATGGCCAGCGGCTGATCAAATTGATATTCGCCGAAGATATCACCGGCCAGGCACGACTTGCCGCACACCATGTAGGTGTGTTCGCCATCGCTTGGCGCCAGTTTGGCGTTGAGGCGATAGATCAGCAGGTCCAGCAGGTGGGCTTCGATGGAGCTGTCGACCACGGCGAGGTTTTTGCCGTTGTACAGAGTGTCGAGCACGGTCACTTCCAGGGAGGCGCTGTTGGTGATCGCTGCTTCGCCGGGTTCCAGGTACACCTGCACGTCGTACTTCTGCGAGAAGGCCTTGAGGCGCTGGCAGAACGCGTCGATGGCATAGCCTTCGCCGGTAAAGTGGATGCCGCCGCCGAGGCTGACCCAGTTGACCTTGTGCAGCAGTGCGCCGAAACGTTCTTCGATGGTGTTCAGCATCTGGTCGAACAGGTTGAAGTCACCGTTCTCGCAGTTGTTGTGGAACATGAAGCCGGAGATCTGCTCGATCACGCCTTCGATCTTCACCGGATCCCACTCGCCCAGACGGCTGAAGGGGCGCGCCGGGTCAGCCAGCAGGTAGTCGGAGCTGCTCACTTGCGGGTTGACGCGCAGGCCGCGGGTCTTGCCCTCGCTGCGCTCGGCAAAGCGCTGCAGTTGGCTGATGGAGTTGAAGATGATCTTGTCGCAGTTGTCGAGCATCTCCTCGATCTCATCGTCGGCCCAGGCCACGCTATAGGCGTGGGCTTCACCTTCGAACTTCTGGCGACCGAGCTTGAGCTCGTACAGCGACGAGGACGTGGTGCCGTCCATGTATTCCTGCATCAGGTCGAACACCGACCAGGTGGCAAAGCACTTGAGCGCCAGCAGCGCCTTGGCGCCGGACTGCTCGCGCACGTAGGCGATCTTCTGCATGTTGACCAGAAGCTTCTGTTTGTCGATGAGGTAATACGGGGTTTTGATCATTTTTCAGAGCCTGCGGCGGAGCCTGCCAAAAAAGGACAGGCATTGTGCCCGCACTTGCTCAGGATCGAAAGGTTAGTCAGCGGAATTTGCAGGCTTGGGCCTACAGGCCACTCAGGTATTGGTCAGCAAATGGGTCCATAACCCTGTGGCCAGGCGGTCAGGCAGTGGTTTAGTCGCCAGGCGCACGCTTGATCGTCACGCGTAAACCCTTGTCATGGCCCCAGTGGAACCTATAGCGCCGAATTACGACGTAATGGGAAATACATCGCTGCTGGAGCTACGACTTTGACTGTCCAACTGAACGCTCACTTATCTGTCTATCCACCGGACTACCTGCCCAACGAGAACGCCGATCAAACTGCCAAGGGGGAGGTTGCTGCGTCTTCCAGGCAAAAGCGTGGGGTGGCGTCAGCTTCGGCGTTATGGCCACAACACTCAGTCATAAGAATTTCCCTGATGGGCATGAGTAAAGCGCAAGAAGAGTTTACCAAAGCCAACATCAACAAATGGGCGCCTCACGTCAATCTGCACTTTGAGTTCACTGACGCCGCCGACGGGGATATCCGGATTGCCGCAGACAACGATATTTCCGGTGGGCATTCGTACTTGGGTACCCGCTCGCTCTATGTACCGCCCGACAAACCTACAATGGTCATCGGCCTCAAGGGTGGGCCGAATGCTTATAACGCCGGTACGATCCAGCATGAGTTCGGTCATGTTTTGGGGTTGCAACATGAACATCAGCACGAAAACAATGATTTGGATATCAATTGGTCCGAAGTCAAGAAAACCTACATGGATAAAGGTGGGGAGAAAGAACTAAAAGCGAATTTTGGGCCGTTGGTTTCCGATGTTGTGTCATCTGACTATGATCGTAAATCCATCATGCATTATGGTTTCAATTCATCCTGGCTCAACAGTGGAGATGCTATTGGGGACAACAATGAGCTCTCCGAGGGTGATATCAACTTTGTCCGCTCGCTCTATCCACCCGAGGTCAAGAAAAAACCAGTTTCTGCCAGTTGGTGGGACTTCCGTCACGTTCAGCCGTCTCCATAAAACGCCTGGGGCAGGTCGATCATGAGCGATATTCGTGATCATCTACAGTAAAATGAGTTTGTCTCATTATGACCCGCTGCCGACAATAGCTCCCATACCAACACATTGGAGTTTTTGTCATGGCTGTCGCTCATTCCCTTGGATTTCCGCGCATTGGACGCGATCGTGAACTGAAAAAAGCGCAGGAAGCGTTTTGGAAGGGTGAGCTGGACGAAGCCGGTCTGCGCGCCGTCGGCCGTGAATTGCGGAAGACCCACTGGGACTTGCAGAAACAGGCCGGCATCGAGTTGCTGCCGGCTGGGGATTTTGCCTGGTACGACCAGGTGCTGACCCACTCGCTGATGTTTGGTGTGATCCCCGAGCGTTTCCGCCCGGCTGACGGGCATGCCACCCTCAAGACCCTGTTTGCCATGGCCCGTGGCGTCAGCGACAGCTGCTGCGGCGGTGCCCACGCCCAGGAAATGACCAAGTGGTTCGACACCAACTACCACTACCTGGTGCCTGAATTCAGCGCGGACCAGCAGTTCCACCTGGGCTGGGACCAATTGTTCGAAGAAGTCCAGGAGGCCCGCGACCTGGGGCACACCGTCAAGCCGGTGGTGATCGGGCCGCTGACGTACCTGTGGCTGGGCAAGGCCAAGGGCGGTGACTTCGACAAGCTCGACCTGCTCGACCGCCTGCTGCCGCTGTACGGGCAGATCTTCCAGCGCCTGGCGGACCTGGGCGTGGAATGGGTGCAGATCGACGAGCCGATCCTGGTGCTGGATCTGCCCCAGGACTGGAAAAACGCGTTTGAACGCGCCTACAACCTGATCCAGCGTGACCCGCTGAAAAAACTGGTCGCCACTTACTTTGGCGGGCTCGAAGAAAACCTCGGCCTGGCGGCCAACTTGCCGGTCGATGGCCTGCACATTGACCTGGTGCGTGCACCTGACCAGTACCCGACGATTCTCGACCGTCTGCCGGCCTATAAGGTGCTGTCCTTGGGGGTGGTCAACGGGCGGAACGTCTGGCGCTGCGACCTGGAAAATGCCCTGGCTACCTTGCAGCACGCCCATGAACGCCTGGGTGATCGCCTGTGGGTGGCGCCGTCCTGTTCGCTGCTGCACAGCCCGGTGGATCTGGGGCGTGAAGACAAGCTCGACGCCGAGCTGAAAAGCTGGCTGGCCTTCGCCGTACAAAAGTGTGAAGAAGTCGCGGTGCTGACCCAGGCCATCAACCAGCCCGAAGCGCCGAACGTGCTTGCTGCCTTGGCCCAAAGCCGCGCCGTGCAAGCGGCCCGCGGTGCCTCGCCGCGTATCCACAAGCCGGCGGTCCAGGCCCGCGTGGCGGCTATCACCGCCAAGGACAGCCAGCGCCAGTCGCGGTTTGCCCAGCGCATCGCCCAGCAGCGCGCCGGCCTCGACTTGCCGCTGTTCCCGACCACCACCATAGGTTCGTTCCCGCAGACCGCGTCGATCCGCCTGGCGCGCCAGTCGTTCAAGGCCGGCAAGTTAAGCGAAGCCGAATATGTCGAGGCGATGCACAGCGAGATCAAGCACGCCGTTGAAGTGCAGGAAAACCTTGGCCTGGACGTGCTGGTGCACGGTGAAGCCGAACGTAACGACATGGTCGAGTACTTTGCCGAACAGTTGGACGGCTATGTATTTACCCGCTTTGGCTGGGTGCAGAGCTATGGCTCTCGCTGCGTGAAACCAGCGGTGATCTTCGGCGACCTGAGCCGCCCGAAAGCCATGACCGTGGAGTGGATCCGCTACGCCCAAGGCCTGACCGACAAGGTCATGAAGGGCATGCTGACCGGCCCGGTGACCATGCTGATGTGGTCATTCCCCCGCGAAGACGTGAGCCGCGAAGTGCAGGCCCGGCAACTGGCGCTGGCGATCCGTGACGAAGTGGTGGACCTGGAAGCGGCGGGCATCAAGATCGTACAGATTGATGAAGCGGCGTTCCGTGAAGGCCTTCCCCTGCGCCGGGCCCAGTGGCAGCACTACCTGGACTGGGCCACCGAAGTGTTCCGCCTGTGCGCCTCGGGTGTGCGTGACGAAACCCAGATCCATACCCATATGTGCTACAGCGAATTCAACGACGTGATCGAGTCCATCGCGGCGATGGATGCCGACGTGATCACCATCGAGACTTCCCGTTCGGACATGGAACTGCTGGACGCGTTCGAAGCCTTCGCTTACCCGAACGACATCGGCCCGGGGGTCTACGACATCCACTCACCCCGGGTGCCCGACGCCTCGGAAATGGCCAACCTGCTGCGCAAAGCCGCCCAGCGCATCCCGGCCGAGCGCCTATGGGTCAACCCCGACTGCGGCCTGAAGACCCGCGCCTGGCCGGAGACGGAAGCGGCGTTGATTCACATGGTTACAGCTGCCCGGCAATTGCGCGCTGAATGGGCGTAACTGCGGCTGACACAAATCCCATTGTGGGAGCGGGCTTGCCCGCGATAGCGGCAGTTCAGTCACTACTTCTGACAACTGACCCACCGCCATCGCAGGCAAGCCAGCTCCCACATTTGAATTGTGGCGGTACTCAAATTCTCTACCACACGCAGACCCCCCTATGGGAGCGGGCTTGCCCGCGATAGCGGCAGTCCAGTCACTACTTCTGACAACTGACCCACCGCCATCGCAGGCAAGCCAGCTCCCACATTTGATTTGTGGCGGCACCAAAACTCTCTGCCACGCGCAGACCCCCCTGTGGGAGCGGGCTTGCCCGCGATAGCGGCAGCCCAGTCACCACTTCTGGCAACTGACCCACCGCCATCGCAGGCAAGCCAGCTCCCACATTTGATTTGTGGCGATACCCAAATTCTCTACCACGCGCGGATCCCCTGTGGGAGCGGGCTTGCCCGCGATAGCGGCAGCCCAGTCACCACTTCTGACAACTGACCCACCGCCATCCCAGGCAAACCAGTTCCCACATGTGGATCTTTGTGCTCAGAGGTATTTGAGCCACGCTATATCCCGCCGCCGGGCCTTCAACCGGGCAAACCAGCGGACGGGCAGGTACAACGCCAGCGGCAGTAACAACGCCACCAGCCACACCGCCCCCACGCTGTCGAACCCAAAGTGCGTCCCCTGATTCAGGCCAAACAGCGCCACACCCATCACGTACAACACCTTCAGCACATACAGGTGCAGCAGGTAGAAGAACATCGGCGCCGCGCCGAACACCGCCAGTATGTCGATCCAGCGCCGCTGCCCGGCGCGTTCAAAGGCCAGCAGCAACACCAGCCCCACGCCCAGGGTCAGCGCCAGGAACAGCAATGACGGCGGATACTTGGTGATGTTGAAGAAGCTCATCCAGGTCTGCACCGGACTGTCATAGTTGTGCCACGGCGCCTCACCGTAACCATTGATCGCGCGCAGCACCCCAAAGCCCACCAGCGCGCAAATGCCCGCCAGCAACAGATACCGCTGACGCCGCGCCGCCGGCATCGCCCCGGAAAACCACGGGCCGAGGCTGTAACCCAGGGCAATCACCCCGATCCACGGCAACACCGGGTAGGTCGTGCGCAGGCGCAGGGTGTCGCTCACCTCGATCCAGCTGCGCTCATGCAGGATCGTCCAGGAAATATGCCACGCCGACCCCGCCGCGAAATGCACGCCATCGAGCAGGTTATGCCCGCCAATGATCACCAGCGCCAGGCCGATCAGCAGCGGGCGGGGCAGCCACACCAGCGCGGCGAGGGCGATCATGCTCACGCCGATGGCCCAGATCACCTGCATATAGATCACGCTGGGGGGCAGTTGGAAGGTCCAGGCGAAGTTCACCAGGGTAAATTCCAGCACCACCAGGAACAGCCCGCGCTTGAACAGAAACGCCGCAACATCGCCACGGCCTTGGTACTTTTCGCCGTACAGATACGCCGACAAGCCGGTCAGCAACACAAACACCGGCGCACACAAGTGGGCCAGGGTGCGGCTGATAAACAGCGCCGGCTCCGTGCTGTCGATGTTCATCGGGTCACTGACCTGGCGGTGCAGCAGGAACGTCTCGCGCACGTGGTCGAGCAACATGAACAGGATCACCAGGCCGCGCAGGGCGTCGATGGAGAGCAGACGTTGGCGTAAACGGGCAGCGGGAACAGCGTCGGTCATGGTGCAGGGTCGCCGGCGGGAATGTAGGGGCGGTTATCTTATAACATTGGTCGGCAGCTGTGGATTTCTCAGTCGGAATCGGGCCCTGCAGGTGCTAGGGTAGGGCGCAGACTTTGACCACCCTGGAGTGACTTATGAGCGTCCCCGTTGATATCAAGGCTGTCGTGCAATTCTGGATGGCGGCGGGCCCATCACGCTGGTTCAAGAAAGATCCACAGTTCGATGCCGAGTTTGGCGCCCGCTTCCACGAGGCGCACTTCCAGGCAGCCAGGGGCGAACTGGAACACTGGATGGACGAGCCCGAAGGCGCGCTGGCGCTGCTGATCCTGCTCGATCAATACCCGCGCAACACCTTCCGGGGTACCGCCCATATGTTCGCGACCGATCCACTGGCCAGGGCTTATGCCGCACGTATGATCGACGCCGGGATGGATCGGCTGATTGACCCGGCATTGCGGGCGTTTTGCTATTTGCCTTTCGAACATTCCGAAAGCCCTGAGGACCAGCAGCGCTCCCTGGCGCTAAACAAACAACTGGATGCCGACACCTATCACTGGGCTAAGGAGCATGCCGAGATCATCCAGAGATTCGGCCGCTTTCCCCATCGCAATGGGGCGTTGGGCCGGGTGACGACCGAGGAGGAGCAGGCGTTCCTCAGCGGTGGTGGGTTCTCTGGCTAGGGCGCGACGGCGATGGGTTGTCGGCAGGCTTCCAACGCGGAGAGAAACTGGGCTTTGTTGCTCAGCATGCGTTTCGCCACCTCGTCCTGATACTGGGCGACTTGGCTGGTGGAAAGGTTCATGCACGTGCCGAATAGCTCATTGGCCTGCTTGATCACCGAGGCTTTGTCAGCCGCAGTGATAACTGTGGCCGGGTCGAACCAGGAGGAGACAAAGTTCAGCGCGGCGGCTCTGCGTTGCATGGAGCCTGGGGGGCTGTCTTTGACCAGTGCTATGTGGTTTTTCGTGTCGCTGCGGGTTTCGGCACTTTCCAGGCTGGCTTTGATTGCGCCGATTTTATCGGCGGTGATTTCGCGGCTTCCAGCATCGGCGTCCAGCTGACTTTTCAAGGCCGAAAATACCAGTTGCTGGGAGTCGTTGGCCACCGCGCCCTCGGCTTTTCGCACCTCCAGCACTACATAGGAGTTGTCTCGATAGTCACAGCCATCCCGGGGTGCTTCCTTGGCGTTGCAGGTGCCATCCTTTTTCACCAGACGGGCGCGAGCGCTGTTGTACACCAGGCTCTCCCACGGCGGCGCCGCACCACGGTCTTCGGTGCGTACCAGTACGTAGTCGCCGGTCTCGAGGTAGCCGGTTTTGGGGTTTTTGGGGTCTACACGGGTATTCATACCCACTAGGTCGAAGGAGTAGGTAAACGCATTGTCGTCCTGGTCATCCTTAATAAACGTATCGGCCAGGGCCGACAACACGTTTGCTGCCGGATGCGCGGGCGGGTAGAAGGTCTTGCCCAGGCTGGCCAGGCTGCCGAGCATCTGCCGCACCTGGGCGCCGCTCTCGTCCAGCTCGATGATGTAGATATCCAACTTGAAGGGGTTGCCGTTGTAAGTCATCGGGCCGTAGACGTTATTGAGGTTGGAGAGGTTCAGGTATTGGTTTTCGCGCACGTCATTGGAGTAGAAGATGACTTTGGAGCTACGGATGCCTTCGGGGCCGTGTTTACGGTCGCAAGGGCTTTCACAGGTGCTGGCTACAATCGCAATATCGCCGGTGGCGGGCTCGCCGCGGGCCAGGCGCAAGGGGCTGGTCCATTCGGTCAGGTCTTTGATAAAGACGGTCTTGAGGGTAATGGCGATAGGGTCGCCGGCTTTGAGCAGGTGTTTCGCCTCGCTGGCGTAGATGTTTTTGGCGCTTAGCGGACCGTCAACCGCGCCGGGGCGGTGATAGCGATAGTCGACAGCGCCTTGGTTGCTGATTGCGCAGCCGCCGAGATTCAGCAGGGTTACGGTTGCCAGCAGGTAAGCGGGTTGCAAAGCGTGCATGGGGTTCTCCTTGACGGGCGGTCGCCTCAGCGAAGAATAGTCAAGGCCGGCGGTGTTGCCATTAAATCGCCAGCCCTGGAAAGCCCCCACATTTACGGGGTGTTCCTGCATTTTGAGCGGCTATTCCCTTCAGGAATGGCCCCATAAAAAAGCGACATTGTATTTATCGCTGCACATCTCGTAGCGTGGCTGCTCACCCAAGGAGATGCCACCGTGACTGACCTGCCGATGCGCTTATATGTCGATGCCCTGTTCACCAGCCCGTATGCAATGTCGGTGTTTGTGACCCTGCGGGAAAAAGGCCTACCGTTCGAGGTGCGCCCCCTCGACCTTGACGCGCTGGAGCAGCAGTCGCCGGTGTTTACCGGGCTGTCCGTGACCCAGCGGGTGCCGACCCTGGAGCAGGCTGGGTTTGCCTTGTCCGAGTCGTCGGCGATTACCGAGTACCTGGAGGATGTGTTCCCGCAGGTGCCGGTGTATCCCAGGGAGCCGCGCCAACGTGCGCGGGCACGGCAGATTCAGGCATGGTTGCGCAGCGACCTGCTGGCGATCCGCCAGGAACGCTCCACACTGGTGGTGTTTTGCGGGGTCCAGTATGGCCCGTTATCAACCCAGGCCCAGGTGGCGGCCGACAAGCTGATTGCGGCGGCGCAGCAATGGTTGGCCGAGGGCGACGATTACCTGTTTGGCCAATGGTCGATTGTCGATGTGGACCTGGCCGTGATGCTCAACCGGCTGATCCTCAATGGCGATCCGGTGCCCGCGCGGTTGGTGGCATATGCCCAGCGTCAGTGGCAGCGGCCATCGGTACAGGCCTGGGTCAACCAGGCACGTCCGGCGTTGTAGCGCCCAGCGGCCATTCCTGCGCGACCCGGCGGTCGAGGTCTTCCCAGTCTTCCATGCCGAGCACCCGGGTGGTGTTCAGGCCGCGTATGTAGCCGCGCAACTGCTGGGCGGCGGCGCTGGCCTGATCGGCATCGGCAGTCGGGTCCTGCAGGACGTTTTCGTACTCGATCAAATAGTCGGCAACGCGCTCGCGATACTCTGGCAGAACGGCGTTGCGGATGCGATCAAAGGTCTTCTGATGGGGTTTCATGGAGAGGTCCTTCTTATAGATTTTATTGTGTGCCGGTGTCGCAACCGTCAGTTTGGCATGGCTTCGCGGCTGAAGGCCTCCACTGCGGACACCAGGCCCTTGGCGGCCAGCACCACCAGTTCAGCGCCTTTCTCAGGCGTTGCCAGGGCCGGGTCGGAACCCATCCGGCCATCCGGGTGGCGGGCGCGGAAATCCTGGGCCTCGCGGATCGGGCCGGAAGACGCGATCTGTGGTGAATAGTCGGCGGTCTTGATCAAGTCCGGATAAGCCCATTGGGTAATCGCAATCTCGGAAGGGGTGGCATGGGTGCCATGCCCCGTCGGGAACTGCGCGCGCGCCAGTTCGCCAACACCTTCCAGGTCCCACCAGTTGCACAGCTTCAAGGCAAAGCCGGCAGGGCGACGGGCGAAGCTGGCCTCGGCGTACAGTTCGGAAAAGGCGGCTTCGATGGTGGCGATATTGCCGCCGTGGCCATTGAGAAACAGGATTTTCTCAAAGCCGTGGGCCGCCAGGGAGCGGGTCCAGTCACCGATGGCGGCGATAAACGTCGACGGGCGCAGGGAGATGGTGCCGGGGAACCCAAGGTGATGCTGGGCCATGCCGATATTGAAGGTCGGGCCGACCAGGATATCGGCGTCTTTTTGCGCGTGATGGGCAATGATTTCCGGGCACATCCAATCGGTGCCCAACAGGCCGGTAGGGCCATGTTGTTCATTGGAACCGATAGGAATCACCACGGTGCGGCTACGGTCGAGAAATTGGCTTATCTCGATCCACGTTGACTGGTGCAAAAGCATTGGAGGTTCTCTCTCTGGTCAGGCTCGGCCTTCCAGATACTACCTCAACCGGCGCTGGCGATCTGGCGCGGCTTGCAATTGAGGTAGGGCGAGGATTTCAGCCAGCGCTGGTCGGGGTACCAGGAAAACATGAACTGGCCATCCTTGAGTTTGTCCACCACCTGGCGCGCCACCTGCGGACGCACGGCGGGGCAGCCCTGGCTGCGGCCGATGCGGCCTTCACGCTTGCTCCACAAGGGGCTGACGTAGTCGGCGGCGTGGATCACGATGGCACGGTCGCGGGCCTGGTCATTGAACCCCGGCTCCAGGCCGTCCATGCGCAGCGAGTAGCCATGGGTGCCCTGGTAGCTCTCCTGGGTGCGGAACAACCCGAGGCTGGATTGATGGCTGCCTTCGCTGTTGGAGAACTGGGTGGCGAAGTTTTCCCCGGATTTTTGCCCGTGGGCTACCAGGTCGCGTAGCACCAGTTTTTTTTGCCGCAGATCGAAAATCCACAGGCGACGGGCGGTCGAAGGTTGCGAGTAGTCGATCACGGCCAGGCGTTCAGAGCGTTCCTGGCCGTTATTGACAGCACACTGCATCGCGCTGAGGGCACTTTTAAGTACAGTGGGATTGAGTTCTGGAGCCGAGCGCGCCAGGCTGTTATACAAGGTATGAGGTTTGGCATTCTCTGCGAAGGCACCCGTACAGAACGCGCCCAGGGTGGCGGCGATCAGGCCGAGTCGGCAGTAAATATTCAGCATTTATCAAGCATCTCCGCCGTAGATTGGAGCTAAGCCATTGTTCAAAAAACACGCATGTTACTTGAGCCTTTGCTTGCTCGTAGCACCATTGGTCGCCATGGCCGATGAACTGCCAGTCGAGCCGCCAAACCCAGTACAGCTGGCACTTGGGCAGTTGTCGAGTGTTTGCCCCGATTTGGCGACCCAACTGGATACACCGGCCGAGCTGCGGCTGCAGGCTTTTTACCAGCAACAAGGCAATGCTGCCCTGTGGTCGCTGGACGATCGCCGAACGGCCCTGCAGGGCCAGTTGCTGTTGCTGGCCGACGACGGCCTCGATCCGGCGCACTACCGGCTGCCCGACGTGGCAACCACCAGCAATGTGCTGTGTACCGACTTCGCAACCAGCCAGCACTACCTGCAGGCCCTGCATGACTTGCACTATGGCCGTTTGCAGCAGGCCCATTACGAGCCGCTGTGGCATTCCCAGCCGCCAACTGAGGATCCGGCCGTTGCGGTGCTGGCCCTGGCCAACGCGGGGCTTGCGGACATGCCGGCGGCGTTCGACCAGGCCCGGCCCTCAGCCGGTCTGTATCGTAGCCTGCGCGCGGCCTATGCCACCCAACGCCTGCAACCCTTGCCGCAGTGGGGTGTGATTGCCGACGGCCCATTGCTGCGTCCCGGTGGCGAAGACCCACGGGTGCCGGCCCTGGCCCGACGCCTGGTCAGTGGCGGCCAGTTGGCGAGCGTGCCCAAGGGCAATCAATACGGCAATGAGCTGGTGGCGGCGGTGAAGCGCTTCCAGGCCAGCCATTCGCTGCAAGCCGACGGGGTGATCGGCCCGGGCACGGTGGCCGAGCTTAACGTCAGCCCGGCGGTGCGCCGCGAGCAACTGCGGGTCAACCTCGAACGTTTTCGCTGGCTGGCCCAGGACCTGGAGCCGGATGGCATTCTGGTCAACGTCGCGGCGGCGCAGTTGAGTGTCTACCAGGGTGGTGTGCCCGTGTGGCAGACCCGCCTGCAGGTGGGCCGCGCCGAACGGCAGACGCCGCTGCTCAAGTCGCGCATCACACGCCTGACCCTCAACCCTACCTGGACCATCCCGCCGACCATCATGCGCGAGGACAAACTGCCGGCCATCCGCCTGAACCCGGAGTACCTGCGCCAACAGAACCTCAAAGTGCTCGACAGTGAAGGCCGCGCCCTGTCGCCCGAGCAGGTGGACTGGTCGCACCCCGGCAACATCCTCCTGCGCCAGGACGCCGGCCCGCGCAACCCGCTGGGCAAGATCGTCATGCGCTTCCCCAATCCATTCTCCGTGTACCTGCACGATACGCCCAGCCAACCGTTGTTCAGCAAGGGGCCACGGGCGTTCAGCTCGGGGTGTGTGCGGGTGGAGCAGCCGATGCTGCTGCGCGATCTGCTGGTGAACCCGGCAGAAAAAGCGCGGACCGAGGAATTGCTGGCGACCGGGCTGACCCATGAGTTCCGTCTGGCCACGCCGGTCCCGGTGTTGCTGGGGTACTGGACGGTGCAGGTGGATAGCCAGGGGGCGTTGCTTTACGCGCCGGATATCTATGGCCGCGATGGCGTGCTGTTGAAGGCCCTGGGCGCGGTCCTGTAGGTGCGCAGCGAGGCGCAATATGAGACCCGGTTGGCATCCTTGAAAAATTAACCATCAGGCATTTCTCAAACACTCAAGAAACCGACCAAGCTTGCCGACGTGATGGGTACATACCCAGGAGCGTTCAATATGAGCAGTCAACATTTGGCAGTCGGTATCAGCCTGTTTTTCGCGCTCGTCAGTGGCACTGCCCAGGCGGCGCCCGTGAGCCACGGCGTTATCCATTTCCGCGGCAGCATCGTCGAGGCAACATGCACTACGGGCGATGGGGCGGGGGCGACATTGGCCCTGAGTGGTTGCCCGCAGTTTGTACCCGCAAGCAACGTCAGCGCCCAGGGGGTCGAGCCGGTGCGTACCGTCAGTGCCTTGGACCACTCGGTGGTCAAGGTCAAGATGGTGACTGAAACGCGCGATGGTCGTTACTTCGATCGGCAATACAACTTGAGCGATGCGGCAGGCAAACCTTTGCGTTCAGGGGCTTACTTGGTGACGCTGAGTTATCCCTGATTGTCGTGATGTCGAAGGTCCTGCTCGTAGGGGCGTGTTGCCACGAACTTTTCGCGTCAGCCTGGAGATTCAACGCGGGTTGATCAGGTAAAGTCGGCGTCTTCAGGATGAAACGTCAGGTAACAAACTATGGGGCAGTTTATACGGCAATCGGTCTTGGGCCTGCTGGTCATGGTGTTCACCACGCTGGCCGTGGCGCAAACGGCGCCGCCGGCATTGGAGAATGTGCCGCTGAACCAGCGGGTGATCGACCTGACCCATACCCTGGATACCTCGACCCAGCAGCGTCTGACTGAGCAACTGGCAGACCTCGAACAACGCAAAGGCGCGCAAATCGCCGTGATGCTGCTGCCGAGTACGGGCGACGCTGACCTCGAAACATTCACCACCCAACTGTTTCGCGCCTGGAAATTGGGGCGCAAGGGCATCGACGACGGTATTTTGCTGCTGGTGGTCAAGGACGACCGCACTGTGCGGATCGAAGTCGGTTACGGCCTGGAGGGGGTGGTCACGGACCTGTTGAGCCACCGGATTATCGAGGAGCAACTGAACCCGGCGTTTCGCCAGGGCGATTACGCTGGCGGTGTGCAGCGCGCCGTGGACGCCCTGACCGTGCTGGTCGAGGGGGGTGACTTGCCGGCCGTAGACCAGACCCGGGAAACAGTGGATGAAACTGCGGTGTTGCTGGCGCTGATTCTGGGGGCCGTCGGCGGGGTGCTGCTGGCCTCGGGCAAGCTGCATTGGCGCCGCGGCCTGATTGCCGGCCTGGTGCTGACCGTGTTGCTGACGGCACTGGCCGCGATCAATGGCAAGGCCTGGCCGATCTATGTGCTGGCGCTGCCGTTTTGTATGTCGATCAGCGCGGCCCTGTTTGGCGCGTTATGGCAGGCCAAGGCGGTGTTTTATTGCGTAGTGGGGCTGATGACCTACAGCATCGGCCTGGGGTTGGTGGATCACTACCTGACTGAAGTGTCCTTTATGAACTGGCTGGCATGGCCGCTGGCCGCGCTGGCGGTGCTGGGCCTGTACCTGATCCTGTTCGCGGTGATGAAAGCCGCCTGGAAACACAGTCGGCTGGTTTTTTGCGTGCAATCGGTGATGGTGCTGGGGGTCTATGGCGCGGCGGGGTACATGCTGGAGATGGGGCTTGATGGCTGGTTGTTCGCCTGGCCCATCAGCTCGTTCGCGGCGTTGTTCATTTATGGTCAGGGCACGGGCGGGTCGAGCTCCGGTTCCAGTGACCGTTCAAGCTCCAGCTCCAGCTCCAGCTCAAGTTCAAGCTCCGGTGGCGGGTTTTCCGGTGGCGGCGGTTCCAGCGGCGGCGGTGGGGCCTCAGGGAGCTGGTGAGGCCCCGTGCCGGCTCAGAGCGTCATCACCATTTCATGCCAAGCCATCCCGCCGTGGTCTGACGCCGAGGGCTGCACATACTGGTAACCCATGCGTGTGTACAGCGGCACATGCTGCTCCTTGCACATCAAGTGGATGGTCTGTTTGCCCATCCCGCGCATGCGCTGCACAAAGGCTGTCATCAATTGCGTGGCGTAGCCCTTGCCCTGGTGCGCCGGGTCCACCACCACCGACATGATCACTACATTCGGCGCATCCGCTGAGTGCCCCACCAACTCCTTGAAGGCCTCATCCGACATCACCACATCATGGGCGCAACCGCCGTTGATAAAGCCCACTACCTGACCGTCCGCTTCCAGAATCAGGAAGCCTTGCGGGTACAGGGCGATACGCGTGGCGATCTTCTCCAGGGTCGCGGCTTCATCGCCCTCATAGGCGCTGATTTCGATCTCGTAGCAGCGGGCGGCGTCTGCCGGCGTGGCGTTGCGCAAGGTGAGGGCGGGCATGGGGATTCCTGGGCTGGGCGATTGAACGAGGGGCTGCATGATAGCGGGGTCGGTGCGCTGGCGAAAATCCCAGCGGCAGGCTTATTGCCGGTGCTTCTCCATCCGAATATCCCCGTCCGCCAATTGCTCAACCTCCACCCAGCCCAGGCGCTGGTAAAACCCACTGGCCCGGCTCGCTTGGGCGGTTTCCAGCCAGATCTGTCGATGGTGCTGGAACAACAAGGCTTCGGCCTGCTCCATCAGTTTGCGGCCCAGCCCGCGGCCTTCGAATTCGGGGCGGATGAAGGCGGCAAATACACAGCCGTCGTCGATATCGGCCATGGCAAACCCGACCGCTACACCTTGCACCTCGGCGACCCAGACGCAGGGCGCTTGCTGCATGGCTAGTTGGATGGCATCGGGGGTGATGCCCATTTCTGCCAACTGCTCGTGGGACAGGTGGTTTTCCCTGACGCTGGTGCGAATGTCGAAGATGGCGTCGATATCTGCCGGGGTGGCGACTCTGATAGGGCTGTTCATGCAGTTCTCGCCGTTATCCATGAATTCAACGTCGTAGATCCCGCGTGCCGCCAGGGCGGTGAAGGGGCGGGTGAGCGGCCGTACATCACTCAGTTCCCAGGCGAGCCAGCCTTCCTCGAAATAGCTGGCGCAGGCCGCTGGCACGTCCTCGGGGGTGAACGCACGCACTGCTTTTACCCGTACGATGGCGACGGCCACGCCGGTTTCATCTTCATCGCCATCGGTATGCAGGAAGCGCCCGTTCTCGACAATCAGCAGGTCCTGGGACGGCTCCAGTTGTGGCTGCCAGCGGCGTATTTCCAGGGTTTTTTCGCCTGCGGCGATGCGGCTGCCGCTGGGGCGCACGATGGAGAGGGCTTTGATGGTGCTGCTCCTAAAGAGGGGTGTTGTACTTCACTGCCGCCGCTGCCCGCGATGGCACGTTCAGACTTCTCAACAACCCCGACACATGGATGCGTACGGTAAACGGCGAAATATCCAGGGCCTTGGCGATTTCCTTGTTGGTCTTGCCTTGGGCGATCAGTCGCAACACCTCCTGCTGGCGCGCGGTCAGGGTGTTGGTGTCCAGGGGCAACAGCCCCGAGGGGGCGAACTTGACCAGCACCTCGCCCTGGCGGATGGCGAGCAGGGCCTGGCCGATTTCTTCGGGGGCGATGTTCTTGCCGATAAAACCATCGGCGCCCAGCGCCATCACCTGTTCGATCAACCCCGGGTCATCGACCATCGACACCACGATTAGCGTGGTGCGCCGCAGTTGCTGGCGCAGCTCGCCCAACTGGCTGATACAGGTCAGGCCGGGGAAGCGCAAATCGAGGATCAGGGTGTCGACTTCGCTGCCGCTCTTGAGCAGGTGCAGCACTGTATCCAGATCGCCGGCCTGTTCCACGCGGGCCTCGGGCAGCAGGCGTTGCACGGTGCGCAGCATGCCTTCGCGAAACATGGGATGGTCGTCGGCGATGATGATCCGGCATGTCATGGTGTGCTCCTCCCTGGGGCCAGGTTGTGTGGCGTGCTACTTTACCACTCTGCTCAGCGCCTGCCTGCTGGGGGCACAGTTTAGACGATGACCGTACAAGGACGTTGCCCATGAAGTTCGTGAAAGACGCCGAACTGGACCAAGCCAACCTGCGTATTGTGGTGGCCGTCTGCGCCATTGTGTACATCAGCCTGCTGGGCTTTTTGCCGGGGCAGTCGATGGACCGCTATGTGCCGGTGATTATTTATATTTGCCTGTTTCTGCTGGTCTCGGTTGTGCTGCGTCAGGTGATTGCACGCTGGCCCGGGCATTACCCGGCGCGACGGGTTTTCGGGATGATCCACGACTACACCGGCACCTCGTTCGGCCTGGTAGTCGGCGGCGAGGCGGCATTGCCGCTGTATGCGGTGATGGTCTGGGTCAACCTGGGCAATGGCATGCGCTATGGCTCGCGCTACCTGGCGATTGCCACGGGCCTGGCGTTGCTGGCGCTGCTGATTGTGTATCGGCTGACCCCGTTGTGGCAGGCGCAGCCCTTTATGGTGCTGATGCTGATGATTACCAGCACGGTGATCCCGGTCTACGCCCACCTGCTGCTGGAGCGCACGCGCAAGGCGTCTGAAGAGGCCACCGCCGCCAACCTGGAAAAGTCGCGCTTCCTCGCCCAGGCCAGCCATGATCTGCGCCAGCCCATCCACTCCATCGGCCTGTTTACGGCGTGCCTGCGTGAAGCGCGGTTGGGCGATGAGGAGCGGCGGCTGGTGGACAATATCGACCGTTCGCTGCTCAACGTCTCGCAGTTGTTCCGCTCCATTCTCGATCTCTACACCCTGGATAACGGCCGGCTGCTGCCCAAATACCAGGTGGTGCATCTGGGTGAGTGGCTGGCCGACCTGCTGCGGCAAAACGCCGAAGCCGCACGCTGGGCCGGCGTAGAACTGCGCCTGCGCCCCTGCGCCCACTGGGTGCGGGTGGATCCGGCGCTGTTGGCAACGATGGTGCAGAACGTGCTCTCCAATTGCTTCAAGTACGGCGGCCAGCGCCCGGTACTGATCGGCGTGCGCCAGCGCGGCGGCGAGGTGCGGGTGGAGATTCACGACCAGGGCCGGGGGATTGCCGAGGAGCATCTGCCGCGGGTCTTCGAGGAGTTCTATCGCGTCCGCCACCTGCGCGACAAGGACGTCGAAGGGGTCGGCCTGGGCTTGTCCATCGTCAAGCGTCTGGGGCAGTTGATGGACATGGACGTGGTGCTGCGCTCCCGGGTGGGCCATGGCACGTCCGTCAGCCTGCGCGGGTTGCACCTGGCGACCGCGCCCCATCAACCCCCGGTGCGCGACGATGCACGCCAGGCGGGGCTGTTGACCGGCTTGAAAGTGTGCCTGGTGGAAGATGACCACAACGTGCTGCTGGCCACCCAGGCATTGCTGGAGCGTTGGGGCTGCCAGGTGCAGGCGGAGTCGAGCGGGCATAACCTGGTCAGCGATTGCGACATCATCGTCGCCGACTATGACCTGGGCAATCACGCCACCGGTATCGAGTGCATCGACCGGTTGCGTGCACAGCGTGGCGTGGCGGTGCCGGCGCTGATTCTGACCGGGCATGAGGTGGAGAAGATCCAGGCGGCGCTGCACGACCGGCAGATCGCCATTTTGTCCAAGCCAGTGCGCCCCGCTGAACTACGGGGCACCCTGCGCGACCTCAGCCAGGGGCCGGTTACTAGTTAAACGGCGTCAACCCGTTACCCCGGGCGCCCTTGGGTTGGCAGTAGGCGGCGGGTTTCATCATGCCAAAGCTGGCCACTGCAAACATCCCGCCGCTGGCACCGCTGGGCACGGAGCAGTTGTAGTCACCGGAGGCGGTGCTGGCGATGTAATAGGTGGTCATGGAGTCGCTGCGGACATTGGAGACACGCTTGACCGGCTCGCCGAGGTTGGTTTCCGAGAGGGTCTTGAGGTGGTCTTCGGTGGGCTTGATATTGCTGCAACCGGCAACACCGAGCATCAGGGCGCCCAACAGGGCAAGGCGGGCGACAGGGGAGTGCAGTTTCATGGCGTGTCTTCCTTGGGGTTGTTTTAGTGTTTTCAACGCACAACGATCCCTTGCACGGCGGGTTCGACGTGCTGGCGGGGAGCATTGGAGTACCGGGGAATATAGCGCCGGGGGCCTGCGGGGTCGATTAGCACAAGTGTGCTAATGGCACCTTGAGGTCACGGCAAACAGAGTGAATTCAGGGAGATTCGCATGCTGCAAATCAGACGCGCCACCGACGACGATGGCCCCATCGCCTTCGACATTCGCCGTCAGGCGATCCGCGGCCAATGCATCGGCGCCTACACCGCCGAACAGATGCTGACCTGGACCCGTGGCGCGGCCGAGGACGGCTATACCGCGCTAATGGCCAAGCCGTTTTACCTGGGCTGCGTCGATGGCGAGCCGGTCGCCACGGGCATGCTTGACCCGGCGCACCGGGAAGTGGGAGCGCTGTTTGTGCTGCCCGGTTCTATCGGGCGCGGTTTTGGCCGGCAGATGCTTGAGCACCTGGAGCAAGTGGCGCTGGAGTTGGGGATTGAGGAGGTGGTGCTGGACGCGACGTTGAATGCCGCGCAGTTCTATCGCAGGCGTGGTTATGAAGGCTGCGAACAGTCCATCTATCATTCGCCTTCGGGGCTGGAGCTGGCGTGTATCCCGATGGTCAAGCGCCTGACTGTTTGAACGCCGCCCGCAGCCGCTCGATCACGTCCGGCACCGTGAGCCCGGCCGTCGCGGGTGGCGTCGGGTTCTCACCGAACTCGCGCCAGATAAACAGGGTGAGTTCGGCCCCATCCGTCGCCGCTTGCCCGTCGCTGCCAGTGCCGAAGTCTTGCAGCACCCGGTAGCGCTCATCCTCCCAGAACAGCGTTTCGACCCAGTCATAGACCGGGATCAAATGAAAATGCAGCGGGAAACCGGGCATATGCCCAAAGCGGCTGATGTATAGCCACTTGGGTTGGAGCTGTACTTCCATCACCCGCTGGGTTTTCGCCAGTAGGCCACCCATTTCCGCCAGGGCCGCGTCGGGCAGGTCAGCCAGCGAGCTGATTGGCGTCTTGGCCCCCAGCATCAAATAACCGGGCAGGGCCGAGGCCAGGTGATGGTTGAGCAGCCAGTGTTCGGTTTCGTGGAGGATATGGGACGGAGCAATGTGCATGGCCGGGCACCTAGGTCGGGCCGGCAGGATACCAAAGGCAACCCCCTGTATCCCAGAAATGGGCGCGATCTGTGTCTTTCGACGGGCGGGTCTTGTGGGTACTGTCCTGCTCTTTGCTTTAACGCTGAGGCAATCATGGATCTACTGGCTACCCCTTTTGGCACCACCGACTGGTCGACCATCGAACCAGAGTTGCACCCTGGCGAAACCGGCAGCGCCCTATGGCGCACCTGCCATTTCGGCACCACCCGCGTGCGCATGGTCGAATACAGCCCTGGCTACCTGGCTGACCACTGGTGTTGGCGCGGTCATGTGTTGTTGTGCCTGGAGGGGGAGTTGCAGACTGAACTGGAGGATGGCCGCCAGTTCACCCTGACGGCGGGGATGAGTTATCAGGTGGGCAACGACAGGGACGGGCACCGGTCGAGCACAGCCACCGGGGCCAGGCTGTTTATTGTGGATTGATTAGTCGTCCATCGGCTGAGATGGATCCATCGTGGGGTTTTCAGAGTTTGGTGTCTCGGCACAACTCCCGTATTTGATGGGCGGTGTGGCACAAAGCTCTGCACTCGGCAAAGATCCCCTGTGGGAGTTGGCTTGTTCGCGGTGGCCATCGGTATCCTTTTCTGGGTATGTGTACATATCCGTTGCTGCGGTTATGGCCACTTAGGGTTCCGCCCTTACGGCGGGTCACTTTGGAAGAGCGCCAAAGTAAGCAAAGCGCTCTTGCCCCACCACTCGGTGCCTCGCCTAGGCTCGGCATGCCCGCAGTCAGGCATTGCTCCGTGGGCCCGCCGCGATCGGCCATCCCTGGCCGTGTCGCGGCTACCCCGGCATCCATGCCGGGGTGCCCACTGCGCAATACCTGCCTGCGGCCATCGTGGTTTAACGGGGCGCCTAAGATCAAGATCAAAAGCCAGATCAAAAGCAGAGCAACAGCAACAGCAATGCCAGAGCGCGAAGCTGCATTCCCCCCCCCCTGTGGGAGCTGGCTTGCCTGCGATGGCGGTGCATCAGCCAATACATTTATTGGCTGATGCACCGTCATCGCAGGCAAGCCAGCTCCCACAGGGGTACGCACACGCTTCGACGATCAGGTCGGCTGTCAGGCCGCCTCGCTTTGCTTTTGATCTGAGGCGCCCCGTTAAACCACGCTGGCCGTCATCCGATATTGATTTGGGGGGTAACCCGGCAGGACGCCGGGTTAGCCGCGCTGGGCCATGGATGGCCCATCGCGGCGGCCCCCCAAATCAATGTCGGATGACGGGCACACCGAGCCTGGGCGAGGTGCCGAGTGGTGGGGCAAGAGCCCTTTTGGTTACTTTTGGGGCTCTTTTCCAAAAGTGAGCCGCCGTAAGGGCGGAACCAATAGCCGCCATAACCGCAGCAACGGATATGTACACATACCCAGAAGAGGATACCGATGGCCACCGCGAGCAAGCCAGCTCCCACCCTCAGAATCAATGGTTCATATGATGACCGCCAGCACTACCCAGGCTGCGGGCCGGGGCCTGGATTTCGAGGGTCTGCTTGTCACCCTTGGCATCTTCCACCGTCAGGGTCAGCGGCACCTGGTCGCCTTCCTTGATCTGGCCCGTCAGGCCCATCAGCATCACGTGATAACCCTCGGGATCAAGCTTCACCGCCTGGCCGGCCGGCAGTGCCACGGCATCCACCGGGCCCATGCGCATGACGTCGTCTTTCATGCTCATCTCATGAATCTGCACTTCCTTGGCCACCGGCGACTTGACGCTCAGCAGCTTGCTGTCGCTGTCGGCGGTGAGGGTCATGAATGCCCCGCTCGAATGCTGCCCCGGTACGGTGGCGCGGGCCCAGGCATCGCTGACCTGGACCTGGGCGCTGGCGTGGGCGGCGAGGCCCAGCAGGGAGAGGCCGAGGGCGATGCGCTTGAGGGTGTGGACAGCAGTCATTAGCAGACCTCCATGACGGTGAGCAGGTCTTCTGCGCACTCTTTGGCGTTAAGGGATGCCGACAGGCCCAGGCGCAGGTTGCTGCGGGTGTCGAACACAAAACTGGTGGCGGTGTGGGACAGGGTGTAGGTGTCGCCTGCGGGGATCTTTTCATAAAAGATCCCGAACTCCTTGGCGGCCACGGCGATTTCTTCCGGCGTGCCGTAGAGCGCTTCGAAGCTGGGGTCGAAGGCCTTGACGTAGGCGTCGAGCACTTCGGGCGTATCGCGTTCCGGGTCCAGGGTGATAAAGATCACCTGCATGATTTCGCCGTCGCGGCCCATCAGCTTCTTGGCCTGGGCCATGCGCGCCAGGGTGGTGGGGCACACGGCCGGGCACTGGGTGAACCCGAAGAACACCACCGGCATCAAGCCGCGAAACGAAGTCAGGGTCACGGTTTCGCCGGCGGTATTCTTGAGCTTGAACGTGCGGCCCATGATCTTGTTGCTCAGATCCTTGCCGTACTTGAAATTCAGCTTGGGGCCGGTGTCACAGCCGCTCAGCAGGCCCAGGCCCAGCAGGCCCATACCGGTGAGGACCTTGCGGCGGGTGAGTAACGTATTCATGAAGTGGGCGTCCCGTGAAGCGCCTGACGGCTGCGCATAACAGGTCAGTCAGGCTTTGAAAAGCGGTGAACAAGCAGGGTGGGTAGTCTACCGGTGTTGATCACGCTTGATAATCTGCGACGTTCTGCCACAGGGGCGGTCGCCACCTTACCAGCCGAGGGGGCGATTGCGTCTGTGGCACACTGTCGCAGACGCCTTGAAACGCCCGGCGTACAAGGCTTTGGGCAAATGTTTCAACGATTATCAGGGCTCTTGACCCGCATCAAGGCAGCGTCCCCCCGGCCTGGGGCACAGTCACGCCATACGGACCGGCCCACTGTGAGGCGCTGATGCTCTATCTCCTGTTTCTGCTGGCCCATCTGTTCGCGGCGCTGATGTTTATCGGCACGGTGTTCTTTGAAGTACTGATCCTCGCCAGCGTGCACAAGCAACTGCCGGCCCGCGTCATGCTGCTGGTGGAGCAGGGCATCGGCAACCGTGCCAGGGCCTTGATGCCATGGGTGCTGCTGGTGCTGTTCGGCGCGGGTATCGGCATGGTCTGGTTGCGCTATCTGCCGGTGCTGGCGGCGCCATCGAGTTCGGCATTCGGCGCCTTGCTGACCCTCAAGTTGATCCTCGCCGCCAGTGTGCTGATGCATTTTTTGCTGACGGTGTGGCTGATGCGGCGTGGGCGGGTCAGCGCGGCCTATTTGCGCTTCGTTCATCTGAGCCTGTTCTGCCATATGGTCGCCATTGTGTTGCTGGCCAAAAGCATGTTCTACATCACCTGGTAACCCCCCTCGTATTCCCTGGCCTTGATGCATATCAAGGTGCGCTGTCCGGTCGCACCGCACAATGACCCACCGTAGCCAGACCCGGAGGCCGTCATGCTCACTGTCATTCATCCCGCCCGCGAGTGGCGCCTGCGCCGTGACCAAAGCGTGCTGGACCAGGGCCAGGTCGACATCGGCAAATTTCATACGGGGATCGGCTCCCTCGACCTGTTGCGCGCCATGCGCAGCAGTCGCCAACGCCAACGCCCCCTGGCGCTGAACCTGCAATGGCCGGCGGGCCTGGTGGCCGATGACTACCTGGACGCGCTGGAGCAGGAAATCCACCTGGTCGGTTGCCACGTGGGTGGGCGCCAGCCGGTGGATCAATTCCATCTGGGCGGCGCTACCCCGGCAATGGCCGACCTGCAGCGGTTGATGGCGCACCTGCGCAGTCGCCTGCATTTTCTCGAGCATGACCAGGGTGACTACAGCCTCGACCTCGACCCGCTGCACACCGACTGGGCGACCATGGGCCGCCTGCGTGAACTGGGCTTCAATCACATCTATATCGGCGTGTCGGATGCCAGTAGCGACGTCATACCTTCGGTGGCCGGCTATCAAGACCCGGCGCCCATCCAGTCGCTGATCGACGCGGCGCGCACCCTGGGTTTTAGCTCGGTGAATGTCGACCTCGGGTATGGCCACGCCTGGCAGACCTGCAACAGCTTTGCAGCCAAGCTGGCCAGCCTGATCGCCCTCGAGCCGGACCGCCTGCAAGTGTTCGACTATGCCCAGGCCCCCCGGCGCTACCAGCAGCAACGGGCGCGGGCGCTGTCGTCGAATGCCGACAAGTGCGCGATGCGCGCGATCGCCTTCCAGCACCTGGAAGCTGCCGGTTATCACTACATTGGCCTGGGCCAGTTCGTACGCCCTGACGATGACCTGGCGCTGGCCCAGGAACACGGACGCCTGAGCCGCAATTGCCAGGGCTTTACCCGTCATGGTTACTGCGACCATATCGGCTTTGGCCTGGGCGCCATCAGCCAGCTCGACAACCTGTATGCGCAAAACACCGACGACCTGGCGCGCTATCGTCAGCAGTTGGACAGCGACCTGTTGCCCACCGCCCGCGGCTGGCGCTGCGAGGCGGGCGATCAGATCCGTCAGCATGTCATGGAGCGCCTGGCCTGTGACCTGGAGTTGGATATCCAGGCGCTGGAGCGCCGTTATGGTGTGATTTTTTCCCGCTACTTTTCGGCGATCTGGCCGTTGCTGGAGCATCTGCACCAGGACGGCCTGATCGACTTGTCCGAGCGCTTCCTCTGTGTGCTGCCTGCGGGCCGGCAGCGGGTCGAAGCCCTCTGCGCGCTGTTTGACCGGGCAGGCAGCGCGGTTCCCCCTTGCTCCAACGATGAGACCATCGACCATGAAAGCGTTTGAGTTCAACCGGGCCCTGGTGCAGAAATACGACCGCCCGGGGCCGCGCTACACCTCGTACCCGACGGCGCCGCAGTTTCATTCGGCGTTTGCCCTGGATGACTACCGGCAGGCAGTAGCGGCCAGCAACCAGGGGGCGGCCCCCAAGGCGTTGTCGGTGTACATCCACATACCTTTCTGCCAGAGCCTTTGTTACTACTGCGGTTGCCACAAGATCATCACGCGCAAGACCCATCGCGCCGTGGAGTACCTGAGCTACCTCAAGCGCGAAATCCAGATGCAGGCCGCGCTGTTCGATCGCACGCGGCCCCTGACCCAGTTGCACCTGGGGGGCGGTACGCCGACCTACCTGGACGATGCACAACTGGCCGAGTTGATGGCAAGCCTGGCGCAGGGCTTCAGCCTGGATACCAGCGACAACCATGAGTTTTCCATTGAGGTCGACCCGCGCACCATCAGCGTGGAACGCATCCATAACCTGCGCGGGCTGGGCTTCAATCGCCTGAGTTTTGGCGTGCAGGACTTTGATGCCGATGTGCAGGCGGCGGTCAATCGCGTGCAGAGCGAAGAGCAGATTGTGCAGTTGGTCGCGGCCGCCCGGCAGGCACGCTTCAAGTCCATCAGCGTGGACCTGATCTACGGCCTGCCATTGCAGACCGTGGCCAGTTTCGACGTGACCCTGGGCAAGCTGATTGCCCTGCGCCCGGACCGTGTGGCGGCCTACAGCTACGCGCATTTGCCCACGCAAATCCGCGCCCAGCGCATGATCCGCCCCGAAGACATGCCACCGCCGGAGCGCAAGCTGGAGCTGCTGGAGTTGACCATTCGCCGGCTGACCGAAGCGGGTTATGTGTACATCGGCATGGACCACTTTGCCTTGCCCGACGACGAACTGGCCCTGGCCCGGGCCAATGGCACCTTGCAGCGCAATTTCCAGGGCTACTCGACCCATGCCGATTGCGACCTGATCGGGCTGGGCGTGTCGGCCATCGGCAAGGTGGGCGACAGCTACAGCCAGAGCGTCAAGGAGTTGTCCCAGTACTACGCGCGGATCGACGCCGGGTTGTTGCCGGTGCAGCGCGGCTACCGCCTGAACGCCGATGACGTGTTGCGCCGGGACGTGATCAACGGCCTGATGTGCCATGGGCGCATTGACTTTGCCGGGGTCGAGGCGGGGCATGCGATCCGCTTTACCGAATACTTTGCCCAGGCGTTGTCACAGTTGGATGAGCAAGTGGCGGATGGTTTGCTGCATGTCGAGGACGATGGGGTGCAGTTGCTGCCCCAGGGGCAACTGATGGTGCGCAGCGTGGCGATGGCGTTTGATGCGTACCTGGGTGGGCAGCAGAAGGGGCAGTTTTCCCGCACGGTCTGACCACCGAATCCACCCATGTGGCGAGGGGACAAGCCCCCTCGCCACAGCCCCCCCTCACCACGGCTCAGGTATAGGCGCCTGCCGCGCCGTTGGTGCGCTCAATCTCTTCCACCAGCTTATCAATCCCCTCCAACCGTGCCCGGTTGTCGTGATCCCAAGGATGAAACCCCGGCTTGAAATAATGCAGCCACGGCCGCGCCATGCGCGGGAACACGCCCTTGGGCCCGTAGAGAAACTTCAGCATCCGCCAGAAGCCCTTCAGATGCCCGCCCGCGCGGCGATCGGCGATCAGCAGGCGCAGGTGGAAATCAAACACCACCAGCCAGAAAAACACCGTGGTGAACAGCATGGTCCCGGTGCGCAGCAGATAGCGCTTGGGCCCTGGTTTGATCACGCTGTTCCACACATCAAAGGCCACGGCCTTGTGCTCGGTTTCTTCGAGGGCGTGCCAGTACCACATCTGTTGGTAGCCTTTGAGCGAATCACCAAAACGCGTGGGGTCGCTGAGCAGGATTTCCGCGAGCATCGCCGTGTAGTGTTCCAGGGCGATGGTCACCGCCAGGTTGAAGGACGGCGGCAAGTGCTTCTTTTGCAGGTCGAGCATAAATTTCAAGCGGCGGTCCAGCAGGTGGGCCGGCAGCCCGGCGGCTTGAAGCAGCTCGTTGTAGGCCACGTGCTCGCGGCTGTGCATGGCCTCCTGGCCGATAAAACCCTGGATCTCCTTTTTCAACGCCGGGTCGTCGATGCGCTGGCGATAGTGGCGCACGCTGTCCATGAAGAACAATTCGCCCTGGGGAAACAGCAACGACAGGGCATTGAAAAAGTGCGTGATGAACGGGCCTTGCTCGTGCCAGTCCTTGATGCGTTCGGCAGGCAGGGTAAAACGCAGGTCGCGGCGAATGGGCAGCATTATGGCGATTCCTGTTCAGAGAGGGGGGAGGGTGGCAGGGCCTTGCGCTGTTTCGGTGCCATGCGCCGGCTGGCGAACACCACCAGCCCTTGATAGGCCGCCGGCAGCCAGCGCGCGAGCAGATCCAGGGCGTAGGCGTCGCGGCCGATCAGCACGCGGCGCTTGTTCTTGCGCACGCCCTGCAGGATGACCTTGGCGGCCTGGTCGGCGTCGGTGATAAACAGTTTTTCGAAGTCGGCGCGGGCCTGTTGTTCGCTGTGGATCAGGAACCCGGTCATGTTCGCGTCGATCCGGCTGCTGCGGCAGATGTCGGTGCGGATCCCGCCGGGATGCACGCAGGTGGCCGAGACGCCGCTGCGTTGCAAATCCAGCTCCTGGCGCAGGGACTCGGTAAAGCCGCGCACCGCGAACTTGGTGGCGTTGTAGCCGCTCATGCCGGGCTGGGCGAACAGGCCGAATACGCTGGAGGTGTTGACCACATGCCCCTCGCCGCTGGCCTTGAGGTAGGGCAGAAAGGCTTTGGTGCCGTACACCACGCCCCAGAAGTTGATGCCGACGATCCACTCCAGGTCGGCGTAGTCCACACCTTCCACGGTGCTCGACAGGGCCACCCCGGCATTGTTGAAAATCAAATTCACCTGGCCGTGTTCTGCCGCGCAACTGGCGGCCCAATCCTCCATGGCCTGGCGGTCGGCAACATCCACCTCCCTTGACGTCACGCGGATCGGCGCCAGGCTGCTGCGCTGGATCAGCTCCACGGTTTGTTGCAGGCCGGCCTGGTTCTTGTCCGCCAGGGCCAGGTGACAACCCTCGCGCGCCAGGGCCAGGGCCAAGGCGCGGCCCATGCCGGACGCGGCACCGGTGATGGCCGCCACGCGGCCATTGAATGACTTCATGACAGGCTTCCTTCTGCGGTGGCATGGGGTGGCGCGACGGGACGCGGTGTGGCGCCGGTCAATAGTGGCGTGACCTGATAATCGCGCAGGGCGAACTGGCGGGTGACCTGTTTGAAGCGCCAGGTCGAGCCGGGCCACAACGTCGTATTTTTGCCGGTGCGCGGGTCAAGGTACCAACTGCGGCAGCCGCCGGTGTTCCAGATGGTGCGCTGAAGTTTTGCCTGGATTTGCTGGTTGTAGGCGCTTTCCACGGCTGGCTTGACCTCGACCGTGGCGATTTGCTGGCGGCGCATCTGTTGCAGGGCATCGAGGATGTAGGTGACCTGCGCCTCGATCATCAGAATCATCGAGTTGTGGCCCAGCCCGGTGTTGGGCCCGACGATCAGGAACAGGTTCGGATAGCCCGGTACGGTGGTGCCCTTGTACGCATGGGCGCCATCGCTCCAGGCCTCCATCAGGTCAATGCCGCCGCGCCCGATGATGCAGTCGCGGGGCAGGGGATCGGTAGCCTGGAACCCGGTGCCGAAGATCAGGCAATCAGCCGGGTGCTTGATGCCATCGGCGGTGACGACCCCGTCGGCCTCGATTCGCAGTACAGCGTCGGTGACCACTTCAACATTGCTGCGTGAGAGCGCTGGGTAGTAGTCGTTGGAGATCAGTACGCGCTTGCAGCCGATGGTGTAGTCCGGCCGCAGGACTTTGCGCAGGGAAGGGCGCGCCACTTGTTTGTGCAGATGGCGCACGGCGATTTTCTGCACCACTTTCATCAGGCGCGGGTGCAGCGCAAAGCCCACCACCCGACCTTCCAGAGCCCAGTAGAAAGCCCCGCGCACCAGGCGCTGGGTGAACGGCAGATGCTTGAACACCCAGCGCTCAAAACTTGAAATGGGGCGGTCCGGCTTGGGCATGATCCACGGCGGGGTGCGCTGGAACAGGTCCAGGTGCGCCACTTGGGGGGCGATACGCGGCACGAACTGGATCGCACTGGCGCCGGTGCCAATCACCGCCACACGCTTGCCCTTGAGTGAATAGTCGTGGTCCCAGTGCTGGGAGTGAAAGCGCTTGCCCTTGAAACTGTCCAACCCCGGAATTTCCGGCAGTGCCGGGCGGGACAGTCCCCCCATCCCCGACACCAGTACCCGTGCACTGACGCGGCGGCCATTGCTGAACTGCAATTGCCAGCGTTGCAGTTGCTCGTCGAACACCGCCTGTTGCAGGCCCATGCCAAAACGCAGGTACGGCGCCAACTCAAAGCGCTGTGCGCAATGTTCCAGGTAGGCACGGATTTCCGCCTGGGGGGCGAACTGGCGGGTCCAGTCGGGGTTGGGCGCAAAGGAAAACGAATAGACGTGGGATTGCACATCACAGGCGCAGCCCGGGTAGTGGTTGTCGCGCCAGGTGCCGCCCAGGGAGTCGGCCTGTTCGGCAATAAAGAAGTCGTCGAGCCCGGCTTGCTTGAGTTTGATCGCCATGCACAGGCCGGCGAAGCCTGAGCCAATGATTGCGATATCGACGCAATCTGCCGGGCCGCTTGGCTGGGTAGAGGCATTCATAGGGTGTCCCTCGTGGGCTGTGGGCGCCTTACGGGTGTTGACATCGGATGTGCTCCTTTTTTGTTTTGGCTTTTAGATAGAACACCATTGCAAAGAAAAATTGTATTTATTATTTTAAAAAAGATTTTAAATAATCTACCTGAAAATGTCGTCTACGCTAGACCCTTGTCCTTTATGTGCGATTTGTCCGACGGACGAACGCTTGACGCGCGCAGTTGAAGTCCAGGGTGTGGACGATGGCTGAGGTCTTGACCAATACCGGTCAGATCGCCAGCAGCAGGGAAGCAGAGGACCGAGCTATGGCTGTCGAATGGGTTGTCGCTGCGGGTGTGTTTATGGCTGCCAGTGCGGCGTTATGGGGCTTGAGTGCCTGGATGACGCGCCGTATCGAAGTGGCTGTTCCAAGCAACGGGCGCTTTCTGGAGGTGGATGGCGAGCGCTTTCATTATGTAGACGAGGGTAAGGGCCCGCCGCTGGTGATGATCCACGGCCTGATGGGCAGCAGTCGTAACCTGACCTATGCCTTGGCCGCACAATTGCGCGAGCACTTTCGGGTGATCACCCTGGACCGACCCGGCTCAGGCTATTCCACCCGCCGCAAAGGCACCGGTGCCGACCTGCCAAGCCAGGCCCGGCAAGTGGCGACCTTTATCCAGACCCTGGACCTGGGCCAGCCCCTGGTGCTGGGGCATTCCCTGGGCGGGGCGATCTCCCTGGCCCTGGCCCTGGACCATCCCCATGCGGTGTCCGGGTTGGTGCTGGTGGCACCCCTGACCCATCCCCAGCGCATGCTTCCGCTGGTGTTTCTGTCGTTGGCGGTGCGCCCTGCCTGGCTGCGGCGCTGGGTGTCGCGCACGCTGACGGTGCCCATCGGCATGCTCAGCAGTGGTGCGGTGGTCAAGGGCGTGTTCGCTCCCGACCCGGCGCCGGCCGACTTCGCCACCCGTGGCGGCGGCCTGCTGGGGATGCGCCCCGATAACTTCTATGCCGCTTCCACCGAAATCAGTCTGGTCAACGATTACCTGCCCGAGATGGTCAAGCGCTACCCGCAACTGCGCCTGCCCATCGGCCTGATCTATGGCTCGCGGGACAAGGTGCTGGACTTTCGCAAGCACGGCCAGGCCCTGGCAGACAAGGTGCCAGGGCTGAAGCTGCAGCTGGTCGAAGGCCGTGGCCATATGCTGCCAATCACCGCCACCGAGCGCGTGGCGGCACTCGTCGAGCAGGTGGCCAAGCGCAGCAAGCCGGTGGCAAGCGCCACGGTGTTGCACCCGCCGTTTGCGCTGGCGAGTAAATAATCGTGAACCCCACGGCGTGGTCGAAAGTCGCTGACGCTTGCCCTAGACACCTGACCGAACGGATGAAAAAGAGACTGGCCGGTCACGTAAAAAAGGCCCCGAAAAAGTAGTTGACGACCTATCGATTCCGCGCTATTTATTTAAAAAAATATTTCAATATTTATTTTGAAATGATTTTTGAAATGCCTAAGAGCGAATAAAATAATGAAAAAAACGCCTTTTATCGCATGGTTTGTTTCAAGTGGCCTTCAGTGCCGCCTGAACCGCTTTTCTGCCTCTTTTGCTTCGCTCTCACTCTCTGCCGCGCAGTGCGCCCGGAGGTTGCCATGAATCAGACCCTGGCCGCCCCGCACGTCTGGACCGACGGCAAGCGCCACCTGTGGTGGCTCGGCATCATGCCTCTGGCGACCCCGCTGCTGTCCGGCGCCCTGGCCATCACTACCGGCGTACAACAACTGTGGTGGGTCGGTGTACTGGTGATTTTCGGCTTGATCCCGCTGATTGACGGCCTGCTCGGCGAAGATGTCAGCAACCCGCCGGAATCCGCTGTCAGCGGCCTTGAATCGCAGAAGTACTACCGCTGGATCGTCTACACCGGGGTGTTGTTCGTTATTTCCTCGGTGGTGATCACCGGTTGGCTGGCCGTCAGCGGCATCGACTGGATGATCAGCGGCGGGCTGCTGCAACTTACCGCCTCCCTCGATCCTTCGAGCTGGATGGCGCAAACCGCCAGCTTCCTGACGGCCCGGGTGCAGTTGCACGGTGAGGTCAGTGGGTTTACCTACCTGGGCATGGCCATGTCCACCGGCGCTGCCACCGGCATCGCGATCAACACCGCCCATGAACTGGGGCACAAGCCGCGCCTGCTGGAGATTGTGCTGGCGAAGATCACCCTGGCGCCGACCTTCTACGGGCACTTCTACACCGAACACAACCGTGGCCATCACGTACGCGTTGCCACCCCGGAAGATCCGGCCAGCTCGCGACTGGGGGAGAGCTTCTGGGCCTTCCTGCCGCGCTCGGTGTGGTTCAGTGCGCGCTCGGCCTGGAACCTGGAACGCGAACGCCTGCGCAAGCTCGGCCTGCCGGCGTGGCACTGGAAGAACGGCGTACTCAGCGCCTGGATGTACAGCGTGGTGTTGTGGGGCGCGATGATCGCCTGGCTGGGCATGGCGGTGATTCCCTTCCTGTTGATCCAGGGCATCTACGGCTTTTCGTTGCTGGAAGTGGTGAACTATGTCGAGCACTACGGGCTTAAACGCCAGAAGTTGCCTAACGGCCGTTATGAACGGTGTTCGCCGCGCCACTCGTGGAACAGTAACCGTATTGTCACCAATATCTTTCTGTTCCAGTTGCAGCGCCACTCTGATCATCACGCCAACCCGACTCGCAGTTATCAGTCGTTGCGCCACTTTGATGAATCGCCGCAACTGCCGTATGGCTACGCCAGCATGATTGTCTGGGCCTATATCCCTTACTTATGGCGCCGGCGTATGGATCACCGGGTACTACGGCATTATTCGGGGGATGTCACCCTGGCCAATATCCAGCCATCCAAACGCTTGAAGATACTGGAGAAGTACGGCAAGACCAGCACCTTCTAATGTGAATTAACTGTTGTAGGGCGCACTCGGGATCTGTGTATCGCGCAGGTTTTCATCGCCCACGGTTTGCCGGTTTCGAGTGCTGCTTAGTTGCAAGAAAGTTGTTTGACCCTAACAAAAATAAAATCAAGGGAAGGACGTACACCATGCAAACACCTGCCAAGTTCACTGCGCATATCGTGCTCGCTGCACTGGGGCTTATTGCCTATCACCAGGCCCAGGCCGCCCGTATCGAACCCGCCGGCAGCGCCTTCACTGCCCAGGGCCCCATCAGCTTTTCCAAGGGCGCGCTGATCAGCGCCGACTGCACCATCAAGGTGGCCGGCAAGGTCGCGGCCGATGGTTCGCAAGTCAATGTCGACAAGGTCGAGTTTGACGGTGGCCTCAAGTGCAGCCGCGTCGAAGCCATCAACCTGCCGTGGATATTAGTGGCCAGGGATGCCAGGAGCGGCTCCATGTCGAAGATCAGCGTCGATGTGCACGCCTTTGGCCTGGGCGGCAAGTGTGGCCCGTCCACTGCCGAAGGCACCTGGGATAACGCCACCGGCAAGTTGGAAGCGGTCAATGTGCCGATTGGCGAAGACTGCAAGATCAAAACCGTGTCGATCAAGATGCCGCCGACGTTCAAAGTCGTCGAGTAAACCCCCGAATTTGTAGCGGTAAATGAATTGAAATTTGGCTGGAAAGGGAAGTTCTGCTGTTTCTCCGTGACCTCTCGATCATGGCCATTACCCCGGCGAAATGACTCGCCATACATGTGAGGAAAAATAATGAAAAGTTTGAAAACCCTCGTTTGTGTAAGTTCGTTTGCTCTGTGCTTTGGCGCGGCTTCGATGGCCAGTGCGGCGTCTTTTAGTCCAATTGGAGCGACGTTTACTACAGGGGCGACTGGGAGCATTGTTGTTAAATCACCTTCGTCGTTTCAGCAGCCCGTAACATGTAAGGCTGTATTCGAAGGCAAGGTGCGCCCTGATGGTAAGGCAGATATCACCAAAGTAACTATCTCTCCAGGATCAAGCGTGCTGTGCAACCTACCCAATATCACTGGTTTGCCTTGGTTGCTGGAAGCCACCAGCACAAGTGCCGGTAAAGCTTACAACGTTGGTTACACGATCACTTCGTTCCCTCCAACCAACTGCGGCCCTACGGCTATCGATGTAGCGCTGGCCTCAACCCCAGCTCCGTCTCCAAGTATCACTCTTGCTGCGACCAACCAGCCGCTTAGCGGCAGTTGCACGGTGGTGACACTGAACGTAGGCGCTACCGGCGTCACCATTGTTCCTTGATGCCGGCACTTCGGAAATAGGCTTGATCACCCGGTGAAAAACAGGTGCCTCGTCAGAGGCATCTGTTGAGGTAAAGCCGTTCGGTCCAACCGGCTGTGACAAATAAAAACAATAAGGAGTGACGCATGAATAATATGAAGCAGCAGGCCCAGGCGTTGTTAGGCCTGGCATTGTTGGGCGGGCTGATCGCCTCAGCGGGAACCGTTCAGGCGGGTGGTTTCATGACGCCAACCGCAAACACTGCTGGTTGGGGCCGGGCGTTTGGTGGGGGGTCGATGTTCAAGAACGACCCGTCATCGGCGTACAACAACCCTGCTGCCATGGCTTTCATTGACAAGACCATTTCGCAGTTCACCATCAACTACGCAAACATCGACATCAAATACAAAGGGTCGGCGTATGACTACGCTGGCAATCCGACGTCCAACACGGTCTATGATCCCAATACTGGCGAGTTAACATCGACACCTCGCACCGGTAATGGCGGTCAAGGCGGCTTCGAAGCGTGGGTACCCACTGGCTTCATGGTGATCCCGATCAACGATCGTTTTGCCTTTGGTTTGAGCCAAGTGGTGCCGATGGGCGCGCGCACAACCTGGGATGAGGATTGGAAAGGTCGCGACTTCGCGGTGGACACCCGCATCGAAACCGTGGGCCTGACCGGCTCCCTGTCGTTCAAGGTCAATGATGAGTTTTCCATCGGTGGTGGTGCGATTCTCCAGCACACCAAAGGCTTTGTGAGCCAGAACGTCGATCTGTATGCCGCTGCTGCGCAGTCGCCGGACTTCGGGATGATTCCGTTCCCGGCCGGCCAGGGCTTCGCCTTGATGCGGGTCAAAGTCGACAATAACTCCCTGGGTTGGTTTGCGGGGATGACCTGGAAACCCACGGCGCAGGACACCCTGGGCTTGAACTATCACGCCAAGATCAAGAACAAGCTGGAGGGAAAGTACAACATGTACGCCGATCCAGGCTCGGAAGGGCTGATGACCACCCCGGTGGTCGACGGTAAAACCCTGGTCGAGTTGGCTTACCCTGGGCTGAAACTGTATCCGGGCGGTGCCAATGCCTCCACGCAACTGGATATCCCTGCCAACGCGTCCCTGGACTGGGTACACGACTTCTCTGACCGCCTGGCCCTGGGCGCCAGTGTGACCTGGACCCAATGGTCCTCCTTCGAGGCGCTGACCTTGAAGTCCAATGGCAGCACCATCGTGTCGATCCCGTACAAGTACAAGAACACCTGGATGTATTCGTTCGGCGGTGACTACAAACTCACGGATGACTTTACCGTGCGTGCCGGTGTGGCCTTCGACCAGACCCCAACCCGCAACTCCACCCGTGACCCGCGTATCCCGGATGGGGATCGCACCTTCGCTTCCCTGGGCTTTGGCTACAACATCCGCGCCATTCCGGGCCTGAGCATCGACGGCGCGTATTCCCGCCAGTTTGTGGAGACCGTCAAGCTCAAGACCAAGAACGTTGACCGTCTTGGCGCAGCGTCGCTGGATGGCAAATCCGAGGCCAAGGGCGAAGTGGTCAGCCTGTCGGCTACCTACGCCTTCTGACCTGGGGTTGTATCTGCGTAGTGCCTGGGTAAACGCGTAGTCAGCGCATCTTTCTACTGCGTTTACCCGGTGCTCCACCTGTGGGGCGCCCAAGCGACCCCTGGTGATTTCCTTCTCCCTTTAACACTTCGGCTGACGCGTTCGGCCGAGAATTATTTCGCAAAGACATTAAATAAAAATTTCAAAACAAAATTTGAATTTGGCTTTTCAAGTTTGTAGTGTGGTGATCAGTCGCAGGCCGTACCGACCTGCTGCTGTGCGTGCCGTGCCCTGAATAATAAGTAGAGGTATCTCCATGGTTATCTGGTTATTGGCGGGACTCGCTGTGGCGACTGCCCTGGCGTATCGACAAGCGGCAGCCACCCTGTGGCTGGGTGCTGGCCTGGCCTGGTTGGCGGGCGGCTATCTGTTCAATGTGGTTGCAGGGCTGGGCCTGAGCGTTGCGGCGTTGCTGGTGGTGGTACCGGCGCTGCTGATGAGCATCAAGCCCCTGCGTCGCACGCTGTTGACCAGCAGGGCCCTGGGTCTGTTTCGCACGATCATGCCGGCCATGTCCGACACTGAACGCGCGGCTATCGAGTCCGGCACCGTGTGGTGGGACGCCGAGTTGTTCAGCGGCAAACCCAATTGGCCGCGCCTGCTGCAAGCCGCGCCGGCACGCTTGAGCGCCGAAGAACAGGCCTTTCTCGACAACGAAGTAGAAACCCTCTGCGACATGGCCAACGACTGGGAAACCACCCAGGTCTGGCAGGACCTGTCGCCCGAAGGCTGGCAGTACACCAAGGACGCCGGCTTCCTCGGCATGATCATTCCCAAGCAATATGGCGGCAAAGGCTTCTCCCACTATGCCCATTCGCAAGTGGTGATGAAGCTGTCGACCCGTTGCTCGGCGGCAGCGATTTCGGTGATGGTCCCCAACTCCCTGGGCCCCGCCGAACTGTTGCTGCATTACGGCACCGACGTCCAGCGCAATTACTACCTGCCGCGCCTGGCCCGTGGCGAAGACATCCCGTGCTTTGCCCTGACCAGCCCCTATGCCGGCTCCGACGCCGGGGCGATTCCCGACCTGGGCATCGTCTGCAAGGGCATGCATGAAGGCCAGGAAGTGCTGGGCTTCAGCGTGACCTGGGACAAGCGCTATATCACCCTCGGCCCCATCGCCACGGTGCTCGGCCTGGCCTTTCGCGCCGAAGACCCTGACGGCCTGCTGGGCCAGCCCGGTTCGCTGGGCATCACCTGCGCGTTGATCCCCACTTCCCATCCCGGGGTGAACAGTGGTCGCCGCCATTGGCCCCTCAATGCGGTGTTCCAGAACGGCCCGACCACCGGCAAGGACGTGTTTATCCCCCTGGAGTGGGTGATCGGCGGCCGCGAGCAAGTGGGCAACGGTTGGCGCATGCTGATGGAATGCCTGGCCGCCGGGCGCGCGATTTCCCTGCCGTCGGCTAACGTCGGCCTGGGCAAGGTGGCGGTACGCGGTACCACGGCCTACGCGGCGATGCGCAAGCAGTTCGGCCTGCCGATTGGCAAGTTTGAAGGGGTGCAGGCGCCCCTGGCACGTATGGCCGGGCACCTGTATGCCTGCGATGCGGTACGTAAAGTGTCGGTGGCGTCGTTGGATGCCGGCGAGAAACCCTCGGTTATCTCGGCAATTGCCAAATACCACGTCACCGAGCGTGCGCGGATCATCGTCAACGATGGCATGGACATCGTCGCCGGCAAGGGCATCTGCATGGGGCCCAACAACTTCCTGGCCCGTGCCTATCAACAAAGCCCCATCGCGATCACGGTGGAAGGCGCGAATATCATGACCCGCTGCCTGATCATCTACGGTCAGGGCCTGATCCGTTGCCACCCCTACGTATTCCGAGAAATGGAAGCGGCGCGCAACACTGATAATCGCCAGGCGTTGCTCGAGTTCGACAGCGCCATGTTCGGTCACCTGAGTTTTGTGCTGGCCAACACCGTACGTGCGGCAGTGCATTCCCTGACAGGCGGACGGCTGATTGGCGTACCGGCCAAGACGGATCCGGCGCTGGCGTCCTACTACCGCCAGGCCAATCGGCTGTCGGTGGTGCTGGCGTTGATTTCCGATATTTCCATGGGCGTGCTGGGCGGCGCGCTCAAGCGCAAGGAAAGCATCACCGGGCGCCTGGGCGATATTCTGTCCCAGCTCTACATCCTGTCCTGCGTGCTCAAACGCTTTGAGGACGATGGCCGGCCCCAGGCCGACCTGCCGTTGGTGCATTGGTCGGCCCAGGATGCCTTGTTGCGGGCCCATGAAGCCCTGGCCGAGGTGCTCGACAATTATCCTTCGACGCCGGCTGCGGCAGTGATGCGTGGCTTGAGCTTCCCGTTCGGCATTCCCCGGCGCAAACCCTCCGACCGCCTGCTGGCCCAAGTGGCCGAGCTGGTGCAGACCCCGGGCGAAAGCCGCGACCGTTTGCTGGCCAATTCCTACATCCCGCGTCCGGAAGTCGACAAGCTGGCCTATGGCGAACTGGCGTTCCGCCTGCTACCCCAGGTGGAGTTGATCGAAGGGCGGCTCAAGGCGGCGGTCAAGCAAGGCACCCTCGGCCCGATGCCGATCAGCAGCACGGCCTTTACCGCCTGGCGCATCAAGGCCCGCGCCCTGGATTTGATCAGCGCCGACGAAGACGCCTTGCTGGCGCGCTATGTGGAATACGCCGATCACGGCATCCAGGTGGACGACTTCCCACAGGACTTCGGGTTGCTGGAGGCCTTGCAAAAGCGCCAGCAAACGTTGGAGCAAGCGGCCAAACCCAGCAGCAAAAAACGTGAAAACGCCCCGGTGAACTAGAAACGAGCGCGCTCAATGGGGGAGCGGGCTTGCCTGTGATAGCGGTGTATCTGCGCCACAGATGCAATCGGACCCACCGCCATCGCAGGCAAGCCAGCTCCCACAAGGGGTTGGATTTGCAGGTCAGGAAAACGGATTGATTTATGAGCGACAGCTACCTTTCTTTTGTTAATTCTGCCTGGGGCCGTCGTCTGGCCCAGGCTATCGGCTTGCCGCAACCCTTGGCCCTGCAACGTCACCGCAGCGGCCAGCAGGGCCTGGCCAACCCGGTGATTATCGCTGGGGCAGGGCGCCTGGCGGACGAAGTGCGGCGCCTCTTCAAGGCCACCGACACCGTGCCGGCCCAGGCCGCCACGCTCAAGGCGCCGTCCACGGTCAAGGTCCAGGGCGCGGTGTTCGATGCCAGCGCCGTGGTCGACCTCAAGCAACTGGACGAACTCTACGAATTTTTCCATGCCAACGCCCGGCGCCTGGGGCCGCACGCGCGGGTGGTGCTGCTGGGCACCGCGCCCGAACACTGCCAGGACTTGCCCCAGGCCATCGCCCAGCGAGCTCTGGAGGGCTTGGTGCGATCCTTGGCCAAGGAGCTGCGGCGGGCGATCACCGTGCAGTTGATCTATGTCGCGCCGGGTGCCGAGCAGGCCCTGGACAGCAGCTTGCGCTTCTTCCTGTCGCGGCGTTCGGCCTATGTCTCGGGGCAGGTGGTGCGCCTGGAAAAACCGGTCGATGCCGCCCCCGCCATCAACTGGGACAAACCCTTCAGCGGCCGCCGCGCCCTGGTCACTGGGGCCTCCCGTGGCATCGGCCTGGCCATCGCCCAGGTGCTGGCCCGTGACGGCGCGCACGTGGTGTGCGTGGATGTGCCGCAAGCGCTGCCCTCCCTGGAGCAGGCGGCCAGCAGCGTCGGCGGCCAGGCCTGGGCGCTGGACATCACCGGCGCCGATGCGCAGCAGCAGTTGCAGGCCTATGTGGCCGAGCATGGCGCGTTTGATGTGGTGGTGCACAACGCCGGGATCACCCGCGACAAGACCATCGCCAAGATGACCGAAACCGCCTGGCGCAGTGTGCTGGCAGTCAACCTCGAAGCGCCGTTGCAGTTGAGTGAAGCCTTGTTGCAAGGGCAGGGGCTCAAGGCCGGTGGGCGGATTGTGTGCGTGTCGTCGATCTCCGGGATCGCCGGCAACCTGGGGCAAAGCAACTACGCCACCTCCAAGGCCGGGGTGATTGGCCTGGTGCAGGGCCTGGCGCCAGTGGCGGCGGCGCAGCAGGTCACGGTCAACGGCGTGGCGCCGGGGTTTATCGAGACCCAGATGACCGCGAAAATCCCGCTGATGATTCGCGAAGCGGGGCGGCGCATGAACTCCCTGTCCCAGGGCGGGCAACCCATCGACGTCGCCGAAACCATCGCCTGGCTGGCGCACCCGGCTTCGGGCGGGGTCAACGGCCAGGTGGTGCGCGTATGTGGCCAAAGCCTGTTGGGAGCCTGAGCATGGACGACGTGACGCAGATTATCGACCCGCCACCGTCGCGCAATCGCCTGCTGCTGGACGGCCTGTTGGCGATGCGCAAACCCAGGCTGGAAGGCGCCCCCACGTTGCCCCGGGAGCGCCTGGTGCGCTCGGCGGTGGAGTTGAGCGCCCATGCTATTGCGGCTTATGGCCGGGCCTGTGGCTTTCGGCGCGAGCAAGGGGTGCCGCTGTCCTACCCCCATGTGCTGGCGTTCCCCTTGCACTTGATGTTGCTGACGCGCCCGAGCTTTCCGTACCCGGCCAGCGGCATGGTGCATCTGGCCAATCGCATTCGCCAACATCGACGCCTGCAGGAAGGTCAGGCCCTGCGCCTGGAAGTGTTTGCCGAGCGCTGGGTGGCCCATGCCAAGGGCCAGGCCTTGAGTATTGCCACCCACGCTTACAGCGCGGGCGAGTTGGTGTGGCAAAGCGAAAGCCTGTACCTGCGTCGCGATGTCGCCAACCCGGTGGGCGAGCCATGGGGCGACAGCCTGGCATTGCCCGAAGAGGGCGTGCGGCGCACTCAGCGTTGGGTGTTGCCAGCGGACCTGGGGCGGCGTTTTGCCAAGGTGTCGGGGGATTTCAACCCGATCCATACCTCGTTGATCGGCGCGCGGCTGTTCGGTTTTCGCCGGGCCATCGCCCATGGCATGTGGACCCTGGGCCGCGCCCTGGCCGCCCAGCAACCCCCAGGCGGGCTGGACGTGGCCGAGGCCCATTGCGATTTCAAGTTGCCGATCTTCCTGCCCGGCCAGGTCGCCCTGTGGAATGCCCCGGCAGACGGCCCGCGCCGTGCATTCGAGGTGCGCAATCCGGCCGGGGACAAACCCCACATGCGTGGCCTGTTTATCTGGACCTCGCGTTTTGATGAGAGTCGTTCATGAGTGACTACAGCTTCAGCCCCGCCCCGACGCGCCGCGTGGCGATTGTCGGCGGCAACCGCATTCCGTTTGCCCGCTCCAACACGGTGTACGCCCACGACAGCAACCAGGATTTGCTGGTGGCTGCGCTGCAAGGCCTGGTGGACCGCTACAACCTCCACGGCCTGCGCCTGGGCGAGTTCGCCGCCGGCGCGGTGATCAAACACTCGCGGGACTTCAACCTGGCCCGCGAGTCGCTGCTGTCCACCACCCTGTCCGCCGAGACCCCGGCCTACGACCTGCAGCAAGCGTGCGGCACCGGCTTGGAGGCGGCGTTGCTGGTGGCCAATAAAATCGCCCTCGGCCAGATTGACGTGGGGGTTGCCGGGGGCGCCGATACCACCTCCGACGCGCCCATCGGCATCAACGAATCCCTGCGCCGCACGCTGCTGGCGGCCAACCGCGCCAAGGGCAGCGGCAACAAGTTGCGCAGCCTGTTGCAGGTGCGCCCCTCGATGTTTTTCAAGCCGCTGCTGCCGCGCAATGGCGAGCCGCGTACCGGCTTGTCCATGGGCGAGCACTGCGAAGAAATGGCCAAGCGCTGGCAGATCAAGCGCCTGGCCCAGGACGAACTGACCCTGACCAGCCACCAGCGCCTCGACGCGGCCTATAAAAATGGCTTCTTCGACGACCTGATCAGCCCTTATCGCGGCCTGTCCCGCGACAACAACCTGCGCGCCGATGCCAGCCTGGAGAAGCTCGCCAGCCTGTCTCCGGCCTACGATCGGCAGAACGGCACCCTCACGGCCGGTAACTCCACGCCGCTGACCGATGGCGCCTCGGTGGTGCTGCTGGCCAGCGAGGAGTGGGCCGCGGCTCGTGGCCTGCCGGTGCTGGCCTACCTGCGTACCGGCGAAACCGCCGCGGTGAACTTCGTCGACGGCAGCGAAGGCTTGCTGATGGCCCCGGCCTATGCCGTGCCCCGCATGCTCGCACGCGAAAACCTGAGTTTTGCCGATTTCGATTTCTTCGAGATCCACGAAGCCTTCGCCGCCCAGGTGCTGTGCACCCTCAAGGCCTGGGAAGATGCCGATTACTGCCGTGAGCGCTTGGGGCTGGAGGCGCCACTGGGGGCCATCGACCGCGCCAGGATGAACGTCAATGGCGGCTCGCTCGGTTGCGGTCATCCCTTTGCCGCCACCGGTGGCCGCCAGTTGGCGGCGCTGGCCAAGGCCATTCACCTGCGCGGTGGCGGGCGCGGTTTGATTTCTATCTGTGCCGCCGGCGGCCTGGGCATTACCGCCATCGTTGAAAAGTAGCCGTACAACAACAATAAGGAGACTGCGATGAACGCTGTAAGCCTGGACCAAACCGAACGTATCTGGCTGAACGCTTATCTGCCTGGGGTGCCCAGCGACATCGACGCCGGCATCGAGGACTACCCGTCGTTGCGCGAGGTGTTTCTCGAACATTTGCACAAATACCGCGACCGCGTGGCCTACGTCAGCATCGGCACCGAAATGACCTACGCCACCTGGCAGGCCCAGGGCATCGCCTTTGCCGCCTGGCTGCAGGCCCAGGGCGTGCGCAAGGGCGATCGCGTGGCGTTGATGATGCCCAACTGCTTGCAGTATCCGATCTGCCTGTTGGGCACCATCCTTGCCGGAGCGGTGGTGGTCAACGTCAACCCGTTGTACACCTCCCACGAACTCAAGCACCTGCTCAAGGACAGCGGCGCCGAGACCGTGGTGATCTTCGAGAACTTCGCGCATACCCTGGAAAAAGTCGTGGCCGGCAGCACGGTCAAGCGCGTGGTCATTGCGGCCATCGGCGACCTGCTCGGCACCTTCAAGGGCGCGGCGATGAACTTCATCCTGCGCCGGGTGCAGAAGCAGGTGCCGGCCTACAACCTGCCGGGTGCACTGCGTTTCAACCAGACGCTCAAGCAGGGCCGGGGCCTGACCCATACGCCGGTGCCGCTGGCGCGTGAAGAACTGGCGTTCCTGCAATACACCGGCGGCACCACCGGCGATGCCAAGGGCGTGATGCTCAGCCACCGCAATATCATCGCCAACCTGTTGCAGGCCAAGGCGTGGGTGGGTGATCAACTGGACCAGAACCAGCAGGAAACCAACGTCACCTTGTTGCCGCTGTACCACATCTTTTCCCTGACCGTGAATTGCCTGATGTTCATGTGCCTGGGCGGGCGCAATATCCTGATCGCCAACCCACGGGACGTGAAGCGGGTGCAGATGATCCTGCGCAAGGAGCGTTTCAACGGCATTGCCGGGGTCAACACGTTGTTCAACGGCTTGCTGGAGAACGCAGAGTTCCGTGCCCGGGACTTTTCCGACCTGCGCCTGGTCATCGCCGGCGGCATGGCCACGCACACCGCGGTGGCCAAGCGCTGGAAGGAAGTCACCGGGCTGCCGATCATCGAGGGTTACGGCCTGACGGAGTGCTCGCCGGTGGTGAGCATCAGCCCTATCGACATCTCGCGCATGCGCGAGATGGAATTTACCGGCAGCATCGGCGTGCCACTGCCGTCGACCTGGGTGCGCTTTATTCGCGAGGACGGTGAACTCGCCGACATCGGTGAACCGGGTGAACTGCAGGTGCGCGGCCCGCAGGTGATGCAGGGCTACTGGCAGCGCCCCAAGGAAACCGCCGAAGTGCTGGATGCCGAGGGCTGGCTGTCCACCGGGGATATCGGGGTGATGAATGAACAGGGCTTCATCCGCCTGGTGGATCGCAAGAAGGACATGATCCTGGTGTCGGGTTTCAACGTGTACCCCAATGAAATCGAAGACGTGGTGGCGTTGCACCCGGGCGTTGCGGAAGTGGCGGCGATTGGCGTGGAGGATGGGGTGACCGGAGAGAAGGTGAAGATTGTCGTGGTGCGTCGCGACCCCAGCCTGACCCAGGAGCAGCTGTTGGCGCATTGCCGGGAATACCTGACGGGGTACAAAGTGCCGAAGTTTGTCGAGTTTCGCGTCGAGGAATTGCCCAAGACTACGGTGGGCAAGGTCCTGCGCCGCGCATTGCGCTGACTTGATGCGGTCTAATGGGGGAGCGGGCTTGCCCGCGATGACGGAGTGCTAGTCAATACATTTGCTGACTGACAGCCTGCCATTGCGGCATGATTAGCTACACAACTCTCTTTTCGGTATGTGTACATATCCGTTGCTGCGGTTACGGCCACTTAGGGTTCCGCCCTTACGGCGGCTCACTTTGGAAGAGCGCCAAAGTAAGCAAAGCGCTCTTGCCCCACCACTCGGTGCCTCGCCTAGGCTCGGCATGCCCGCAGTCAGGCATTGCTCCGTGGGCCCGCCGCGATCGGCCATCCCTGGCCGTGTCGCGGCTACCCCGGCATCCATGCCGGGGTGCCCACTGCGCAATACCTGCCTGCGGCCATCGTGGTTTAACGGGGCGCCTGAGATCAAGATCAAAAGCCAGATCAAAAGCAGAGCAACAGCAATGCCAGAGCGCGAAGCTGCCTTCCCCTGTGGGAGCGGGCTTGCCCGCGATGGCGGTGTATCAGTCGATAAATCTATTGGCTGGTACACCGCCATCGCAGGCAAGCCAGCTCCCACAGGTACACGCGCACGCCTCGACGATCAGGTCGGCTGTCAGGCCGCCTCGCTTTGCTTGTGATTTTGATCTTAGGCGCCCCGTTAAACCACGCTGGCCGTCATCCGATATTGATTTGGGGGGTAACCCGGCAGGACGCCGGGTTAGCCGCGCTGGGCCATGGATGGCCCATCGCGGCGGCCCCCCAAATCAATGTCGGATGACGGGCACACCGAGCCTGGGCGAGGTGCCGAGTGGTGGGGCAAGAGCGCTTTGCTTACTTTGGCGCTCTTTTCCAAAGTGAGCCGCCGTAAGGGCGGAACCAATAGCCGCCGTAACCGCAGCAACGGATATGTACACAACCCCAGAAGAGAGTTGTATAGCTACCTATGCCCATCGCGAACAAGCCCACATCAATCGGTGCAGGTCTTTAAATTTCGCTCACGTTGACCCACCGCTCCTCCCGCGCCGCCAGCCGAAGCGCTGTCGCCAACCGCTCCACCTCCCACGCCGCTTCAAAATCAGTACCCGCGGCACCTTGCCCGGCCAGGGCCATGATCAACTCCTGCACTTCCAGGGTTTTCAGTTCGTTGTACCCCAACTGATGCCCCGCCGCCGGGCTGAACGCGGCATAGCCGGGCAGGGCGGGGCCCGCCAGTAAACGCTGGAACCCCTGTTCACCGGCGCGAAACAGGCGCAACTCATTCAATCGCTCCTGATCGAACGCCAGGGTGCCGTGTGTGCCGCTGATCTCGAAGCTCAAGTGATTCTTGTAGCCGTGCTTGAGCCAACTGCTGCTGACGGTGCCGCGTGCGCCATTGGCAAAACGCAGCAAGGCATGTACCTGATCATCCACCGCAATCGAACGCCACTCGGTACTGCCAGGGCTGGCCGGGCGTTGGGCGTGGACGGTCTGGCTGTCGGCGCACACCTTGCTCACATCGCCCACCAGATAACGCGCCATCGCCAGCAGATGACTGCCCAGGTCCGCCAGGGCGCCGCCGGCATGCTCCACCTCACAGCGCCAGGACCAGGGCGACGCCGGGTCGGCCATAAAGTCTTCACTGAACTCGCCCTGGAAACTGATGATCTGCCCCAACTCGCCCGCGTCGATCATCTGTCGCGCCAGGGCGATCATCGGGTTGTGCTGGTAGTTGTAGCCGACCCGAGTCACCACTCCAGCCTCGTAGGCGGCGAGGCGCATGGCGTCGGCTTGCTGCAGGCTGGTCGCCAGGGGTTTTTCGCAATACACCGCCTTGCCCGCCGCCAGTGCGGCCATGGCCATGGGGTAGTGCAGGTGGTTGGGGGTGGTGATAGCGACCAGGTCCACGTGCGGGTTATCAATCAATTGTTGCCAGTCGCCATGGGCCTGGGCAAAGCCCCAGGCGCTGGCGCAACGTTGCGCGCGCTTGGTATCGGCATCGGCCAGGGCCGCCAGCGTCAGGTTGAAGGGAAGCTCAAACACCGCACGGGCGTTATTGAACGCCAGTGCGTGGGCACGGCCCATGAAGCCTGTACCGATGAGGCCGATTCCGAGTGAGCGCATGGCGGTGGTCCTTTTGAATTATTGTTTCAGGAACGCAATTAATAGAATAAAAATTCCCAATGATCAATATATGGAATAAAAATATCGCCTCGCGAATGCGGGCAACTCATCATTTCAGCGAATGCAGCTATATTCAGCGCGAGGGCAAAAGGTCTTTAGTTAACAAAAGATAACGTAGCGCCGATTGTCAGACGATTCGAAAGCCCGATAGGATGGCCCCTGCTTCCTCAAGGGGCTCTAGATTGCAGGTTTGCGCACTGCGAACACCCTGGAAGGTGTTACGACCTAACAATAATAAATGGGAGAAAGGTCTATGAGTGAGCCTGTCATGGGTGTGGGTTTTTGCCGCCCGCTCGCGTCGCGCAAGGTCGCGGTGCTGGCCACAGCGCTCTCGCTGCTGGGGGTTGTCGCGTTGTCGACGGCTGCCCAGGCTGCAACCAGCGCCGCAGAACCTGCGGCATTTGCCATTGAATCGCCAAGGGCCGAAAAAGGCCTGATGATCGACGTCGTGCAGGCCGGCAAGCGCCTGGTGGCGGTCGGTGATCGCGGGCATATCCTCTATTCCGATGATCAGGGCGCCACCTGGGTGCAGGCCAAGGTGCCGACCCAGCAATTGCTCACGGCGGTGTTTTTTATCGACGACCAGCATGGCTGGGCGGTCGGGCATGACGCCAAGATCCTCGCCAGCAGCGATGCCGGGGCCACCTGGAGCGAGCAGTTCAAGGACCTCAGCCGCGAAGCTCCGCTGCTGGACGTGCTGTTCAACGACCCCAACCACGGCTTTGCCGTGGGCGCCTACGGTGCGCTGATCGAGACCACCGACGCGGGCAAGACCTGGGAGGATGTCAGCGACCGCCTCGACAACGAAGACCAGTACCACCTCAACGCCATTGCCCGGGTCAAGGACGCCGGCCTGTTTATCGTCGGCGAGCAGGGCAGCATGTTCCGCTCCAGCGACGAGGGGCAGACCTGGGAAAAACTCGAAGGCCCTTACGAGGGCTCGCTGTTTGGCGTGATCGGCACCGCCCAGCCCAAGACCCTGCTGGCCTACGGTTTGCGCGGCAATCTGTTCCGTTCCACCGATTTTGGCGACACCTGGGAGCCGGTGGCGCTCAAGGCCGCCCGTGGCGCCCTGGAGTTCGGCCTGTCGGGCGCGACCTTGCTCGACGACGGCACCCTGGTGGTGGTGGGTAACGGCGGCAGCGTGGTGGTCAGCCACGACGATGGCCTGACGTTCAGCGTATTCAATCGCCCGGACCGCATTTCACTCTCGGCAGTGACGGCGGCGGGCAATGGCGACTTGATTCTGGTGGGGCAGGGTGGCGTGCGCGTCGCCGAGCCAACCGGCGCCGAACGCAAAAAACAATAAGAAGGCGGGGACAGAATGAGCAGTCATCACAACGATAAAGCGACCTTTCTTGAGCGCCTGATCTTCAATAACCGCCCGGCAGTGATCGTCATCTGCCTGCTGGTGAGCATTTTCCTGTTCTGGCAGGCGACGTTGATTCGCCCGTCCACCAGCTTCGAAAAAATGATCCCCCTGCAACACCCCTTCATCGAAAAGATGATGGAGCACCGCAACGACCTGGCGAACCTGGGCAACACCGTGCGCATCTCGGTGGAGGCCAAGGACGGTGACATCTTCTCCAAGGAGTACATGGAGACCCTGCGCCAGATCAACGACGAAGTGTTCTATATCTCCGGTGTCGACCGCTCCGGCCTCAAGTCCCTGTGGAGCCCCAGCGTACGCTGGACCGAAGTGACCGAGGAGGGCTTTGCCGGCGGCGAAGTGATCCCGCAGAGCTACAACGGCTCGCCGGAAAGCCTCGACCAGTTGCGCAACAACGTGCTCAAGTCCGGCCAGGTCGGGCGCCTGGTGGCCAACGACTTCAAGTCGAGCATCGTCGATATCCCGCTGCTGGAGTCCTACCCGGACCCGCAGGACCAGGGCAAGTTGCTGGCCCTGGACTACCAGAAGTTTTCCCACGAACTGGAAGACAAGATCCGCACCAAGTTCCAGGAGCAGAACCCCAACGTCCAGATCCATATCGTCGGGTTCGCCAAGAAGGTCGGCGACCTGATCGACGGCTTGATCATGGTGGTGCTGTTCTTCGGTGTCGCGTTCGTGATCACCCTGGTGCTGCTGCTGTGGTTCACCAACTGCGTACGCAGCACCATCGCAGTGTTGATTACCACGCTGGTGGCAGTGGTCTGGCAACTGGGCTTGATGCACTTTTTCGGGTTCGGCCTGGATCCGTACTCGATGCTGGTGCCGTTCCTGATCTTCGCCATCGGCATTTCCCACGGCGTGCAGAAGATCAACGGCATCGCCCTGCAATCCAGTGAGGCCGACAACGCCCTGACGGCAGCCCGCCGCACGTTCCGGCAACTGTTCCTGCCGGGGATGATCGCGATCCTCGCGGATGCGGTCGGCTTTATCACCCTGCTGATCATCGACATCGGCGTGATCCGTGAACTGGCCTTCGGCGCTTCCATCGGTGTGGCGGTGATCGTGTTCACCAACCTGATCCTGCTGCCGGTCGCGATCTCCTATGTGGGCATCAGCAAACGCGCGATTGCCAAGAGCAAAAAGGACGCCAACCGCGACCATCCGTTCTGGCGCCTGTTGTCGAACTTCGCCAGCCCGAAAGTCGCGCCGATCTCCGTCGCCCTGGCCGTGATCGCCTTTGGTGGCGGTCTGTGGTACAGCCAGAACCTGAAGATCGGCGACCTCGACCAGGGCGCCCCGGAACTGCGCCCGGATTCGCGCTACAACAAAGACAACAACTTCATCATCAGCAACTACTCCACCAGCTCCGATGTGCTGGTGGTGATGGTCAAGACCAAGGCAGAAGGCTGCTCGCGCTACGAAGCCATGGCACCCATCGACCAGTTGATGTGGAAGATGCAGAACACCGAGGGGGTGCAGTCGGCGATCTCCCTGGTGACCGTGTCCAAGCAGATGATCAAGGGTATGAACGAGGGCAACCTGAAATGGGAAACCCTGTCGCGTAACCCGGATGTGTTGAACAACTCCATCGCCCGTGCCGATGGCCTGTACAACAACAATTGCTCCCTGGCGCCGGTGCTGGTGTTCCTCAACGACCACAAGGCCGAGACCCTCGACCGTGCGGTGCATGCGGTGCAGGACTTCGCCAAGGAAAACAACAAGGAAGGCCTGGAGTTCATCCTCGCCGCCGGCAACGCCGGGATCGAAGCGGCCACCAACGAAGTGATCAAGGAAGCCGAGCTGACCATCCTGATCCTGGTCTACCTGTGCGTGGCGACCATGTGCATGATCACCTTCCGCTCCTGGGCGGCGACCCTGTGCATCGTGCTGCCGCTGGTACTGACCTCGGTGCTGGGCAACGCGCTGATGGCGTTCATGGGCATCGGCGTCAAGGTCGCGACCCTGCCGGTGGTGGCGCTGGGGGTGGGGATTGGCGTGGACTACGGCATCTACATCTACAGCCGCCTGGAAAGCTTCCTGCGCGCCGGTCTGCCGTTGCAGGAAGCCTATTACCAGACCCTCAAATCCACCGGTAAAGCAGTACTGTTCACCGGCCTGTGCCTGGCGATCGGCGTGTGCACCTGGATCTTCTCGGCCATCAAGTTCCAGGCCGATATGGGCCTGATGCTGACCTTCATGCTGCTGTGGAACATGTTCGGTGCACTGTGGCTGCTGCCGGCACTGGCGCGGTTCCTGATCAAACCGGAGAAACTGGCGGGGCAGAAGGGCAACTCCTTGTTCGCCCACTGACCCAAGAGGCCCCCCTGTGGCGAGCGGGCAATTCCGCTCGCCACAGCCGGTCAGGGGGCCAGCGGCAGGAACCAGCGCTGCACCAACGCCTTGCCGATCAACCCGCGATGGACATCCACGACTGCCTGGGGGCTTTGCGCCCTGGCCAGTTGCGAGTAGTAACTCTGCTTGCGCTGCTCCCGGGTTTTCAGGTGGGCGGCGGTATACAGTTCCTTGGGCGTATCGGCCGCCGGGTAGTGCAAGTGCGCATACCACAACGGATAGCCGCCCTGGTCGTTCACCGCATACTCCTGGACAAAATCCCGACGCTCGCCACTCAGTTGGATACGCTCCCCCAGCAACCCTATGTTGGCGCGCTTCTGTTCGATCAGGTACTCGAGGTTGCCGTGGGTCGGGGGCAGGTCCAGGCACAGCTGGGTACGCAGCGCCAGGCCTTGCTCACTCAAGCGCACCGCCGCCTGGCGCATGTTGTTAACCAGGGTTTGATCCGCTGACGTACGCGCCTCGGCGGGTTGGGCCTGAATCGCCAGATGCAGTTCGTTGGCCAGTCTGTCGTAACGCACCGCTTCAAATTGCAGCACTTCCTGCACTTCTTGCGGGTGCCGGGAGATTCTCCGGTATTGCTCGCCACGGCGCAGGTGTTCTTCGAGCATGGCCAGCAGCTTGCGGGCTTCACCCTTGACCAGGCTCAGACTGCGCGGTGCTGGCGCAGAGGCCGGTGGTCGCGACTCCTTGTATTCGATCCACTGGTCCCCCCGTTGTGAATACATGGCCAGCAGTTGGTCACTGACCTGGGAGCGAACCTCCACCGTTTCCACCGAGCCCACTGGCTTGACCTCACCGATAAAGGTGCCCTTTTTCGGGGTACGGATCACTTTTTTCAGAGGCTTGCCGATCATTGCCGGGCTGCGTCGGCTCGGGCGCCTGGGGGGCTGGGCGACGGGCTTGATTTCGCCGGCCAGTTGCTTGGCGGCGTCCTGGTACAGTCCCTCTACCAGCGTGACCAGCTTGGCAAAATATTCGCTGTCCAGCTCATCGGCATTGACGATACCCAGCCCCTGCAACGAATCCAGGCCCCGGCCATAGTGTTCCACCAGGCTTTCCAGCACGCTCACGCGGTCCTCGGCCGTCAGTTCCAGGTCGTTCAGCTCACTGTGGGTACGCAAGTGTTCCTGCAGGGGCTCAAGGATGTCGATCAGTACATCGACCAGTGGATGATCCGGGTACTTGTGGGTCATCAGTTCGTAGTTGCGCATCAGCAGATCCTTGACGGCCAGGGCGCTGATTTCCTGCGGACGGTCCCAGGTCAGACGGTTGTAGTATTCGCTGCCGGCGGTGCCCAGGTTGAACAGTTGGTCCAGGTAGCGGTCGCGCAGCTCCAGCCAGTGGATCGAACGCTCATTGATGGCAATCATTTCGCGGATGAACCGCTGGTAAGCCGCAAAGTCACTGAGCACAGCCTCGGCCAGGCGTGTGCTTCGGGACGTGAAGTGACTGTTGTTGCGGTACAGCGCACCGCGATCTTTCTCGGCCACCACCACATGCTTGCGCGTATTGTTGACGATGTTTTCCAGCAAGCTCGCCACCGATTCGGGTGGCAAGGCAATCCCCAGCTCGCTGCGTTCTTTCAGGCTGTCCAACTGCTGCTGGTATTCCAATGTCTGTTCCTGCAGGGCCGTATCGAAGCGCTGGCGACTGTCAGCCTGTTGCGCTTCGCTGAAGCGTGGGTCTTCGGCGGTCCTGGTCATCACCCCCAGGATAATCTCGATCCGGTTTTGCCGGGCCACCTGACCCTGGATGAACTGTTCGTAAGAACGCTTCAGTTGGCTGACCCGTTCAGCCCGTCGCTGGCGTTCGGCGGCGATCCGCCTGGGGGGCATGCCACCGCGCAGGCGCAGGCGGGTGTCTACCGACCACACGCCGTTGGCATCGCTGCGCAGGTAAGGGCCGCTGCGGCTGGGGTCGCCAGGGGCGACGACCCTGATGTCGCCCTCCGGCTCCAGGCTCACTTGCAACCACTCGCCGTTCGCCTCGGCGTGCCAAATGTTTTCAACCAGATACAGCCCCCTGCGTGGCCCATTCAGCACGGGGCGGGGCAGGGGCGTCGGCCGGATGGCCTTGAAGCTGCTCAGCCGCACGCGCTGGGCAGGCGTCAGACGTTGACGTGTCTGGGCAAAGCTGAAGTCCAGCACATTGCGGCGGGTGTCCGGCAACACACCTGGCAGGGCCACGGCTCCCTCGCGAACTGTCGGCGCCGCGGGCACCGGCCATTGTTCGGCAATACGCGGCGCGAGGGCCGAAGGCAGTGCACGCGCCTTGAACCCGGCAGTCAGGGGCGGGTAAGACGCGGTCACCTCGGGCGTCGCTTCGAACAGCAGCAGGCCGAGGTTGAGCAGCAGATCGACGGCAGCCAGTTCCCGGGTCTGGCGGTCGGGCGCATCCAGCGCCGGTATGTCCTGGTCCAGGCTGGCCATCAGGGCCATCAACCAGCCGGTGAGCATCGCCCGACCACGCAGCAACGGCAGCAGCAGGTTGCCGAACAACAGGCTGCTGCCTTCCAGCAGTACCCGCCAGCGGCTCTCGCTGTTGGACACCGACTCGCGGTTGGCCTGTTGCACCAAGGCACGGGCGTGGTCGCTGAACAGGTAGCTCATCAGGCGCCCGGTCACCAGGCATTGTTGTAATTCATCGTTGATGCCATCGCTGGACAGGCGCGCCGGCACCGGCTTATTCAGGGGGGCAAATTCATCGCCCTGGCCGAAGCGCAGGTAATGTGGTTCGCGCAAGCCACCGTGGGCATAGATCGGCCGGGCGCTGTCGCTCAGCCAGGTCAGCACACTGTCTTGTAGCTCGCCGGGCTGGGCGATGGCCTCGAACAGCGCCTCGCGGCTGGCGAATTCCAGAAGCGCTTGGGCATACAACGGGCGGTACAGCAGATGAGGGCCGACCTCGGCGTCCCGCGTTTCGATCAAGTACATGTTGCTGACGCTGTCGGGAGAGGCGCCAGGGGCCCGCACCAACGCCAGATGACGGATCACCACCTGACGGTTATCAACCTGCTGCTCGGCAACATTACCCTGCATCAGCGCGGCCACCAGGCGCGTGCCCTGGCGGCTTACGCCGGCCTGTTGTTTGAGGCACAACTCCAGCGCCAGCAACGGCAGTTGCGCGGCCTGCTGATCGGCAAACAACGTTTCACGCTGCTGCGCCTCGGGACTGTCGCCCAGCAGGTGCTGCTCCAGCAGGCGGGGGTAGTGCTGGCCGATATCGACCTTTTCAATGAGGCCACCGGCGCCCATCAAATAGTCGGCGGTCAGCCACGACGGCAGCGCCAGGCCATGGCGATGGGTCAGGGTCACGGTGCCGCTGGGGCGGCTGGCCAGGTTGTCGATGGCCATGTCCGTGAGGCTCATGCGCTCGTGGCGGATAATTCCGACGGTGCCCGGATAGCCAGCGGTGACGGCGAAGGTCAGTTGCAGGTCGTCGGGGTGCAGCGCGGCGACAGACGGCGGCGTCGGCAACAGGGAATCGAAGTTCACGGCGTCGTGTTGCAGCGTTTGCAGCAGGGTCTTGACGGTGTAGGTGCGGATATCGTCCAGATCACTGAGGAAGTGGCGCCCGCCGCCGCGCTGTTTGGCGCTGGCCAGCGCCAGGGCATAACGCCGGTAAGTCGCGCGGTCGTCGGCGCTGGCCTGTTGCAGCCAGCTCGGCAGGTGTGGGCGCAGGGTGTCCAGGGCCTGGGGTGGGGCGGCCGGCGAGTCGCGGAAAAACCGGCCGGGATCGGTGAGTTCAGCATACAGCGCCTGCCAGGCGCTGAAGGGCTGGGCCGTGGGCAGGCGCAGGTTGCCCAGGTCTGCCAACTGGCGATTGAGGATCATCGCCGCCTGGTGTTCGAAGATATCGCCGTCGGGCTCGTAGCGCTGGATGAGGATATCGTCGACCTGATATTGGCTGCCCAGGCGCTGGCCGTAGGCCTGGACCAACCCATCCATGGAGGCGAACACTTCAATGCCGCCGCCGGGGCTGCACAGCAGCACCGGCATCTTGCCGTTCACGGCGCGGACCAGCACCAGTTCCGGACTCAGCAGGTGGCTGCTCTGTTCCCCGCTCTTGAGGGTGACTTCCAGGCCATAGGCGAACACCACACCCTGGCCATGGCGGGCGATTCGCGCTTCACGGTCGGGGATGGCCACCAGTTGGTCGATCGCCTCCTGCGCCTGGGCATCCAGGCCTGTGTGGCGAAGGGCGGATACGCGCAAGGTGTCCATCAGCACGTGCGCAAGCCAGCGCCAATGCCCGGCGTCCCAATACTCGGCCAAGGCATTTTGCAGGGCGATGGGCAGGGTCTGGGGCAGTTCGCCAACCAGGCGTGCGATGACCTGCATATTGAGTTGTTCCCCGGTCAAACCGGGCAGTTTCAGACGTTTTGGCGGCTCGTCGGAGAGGTACCAGGGCACGTTGTCCACATCGCTGAAGTCCAGCGCTATGCCACTGGCCAGCGCATCCTGTACCACTGGCATAAATGGCTGTAACAGCCAGCTGCGGCGTTGCGGCCGGGCCAGGCGCGTGCGACTCAGGTCTATCGTCAGCGTTGGGTATCGGGCGCCGATGGCCGCGGCGAGTTGTTGGCGGATCACCGTTTCCAGCGCGGGGCGATCAGCAAATCGAGCGCTCACGGCATGGGCGATGGAGGAGGGGGTGAGGTTTTGCATAAACATCCTTTTTATTGGCAGTAGATGCCTTCATGGCGGGGTTCTAGGCGGGCAACAGGCTGAGGAACAGGCGTTGGTCAAACGGCGCGGTGATCGGGTGGTACAGGTCTCGCACGATGGCCTGGCTGTCTGCACCGGCCTGGGCGATCAAGTCCCGCAGGGTCACAAAGCGCTGTTCGGGGCGCTTGAGATGGGCGGCGGTGTAGGCACTGGGCAAACTGTCGGCCTGGCTGTAGTGGAAGTGGGCGTACCACAGCACCGTGAGGCTGTTTTTCTCGCGCACGGCGAACTCCGACACGTAGTCCCTGGACGCGGTACGTTGGGCGCCGTGGACCAGGCCGATATCAATCGCGCCGTGGCTACGCAGGAACTCGATGTGTTCCTGGCGCGGGCGCTGGGCCTTGTAGCCCTCGATGCACTGCTGCGTGCCTTGGCTGCGCAAGTCGCTGGCGCGCCGGCGCAAGCGTTCCACGGTCTGCGGCATGTCCGGCTTGTCCCCATGGTGGTTGGTCAACTCGGTCGCGACCGCTTCGAGGCGCTCGGCCTGGTGCGCGAGCATGTCGCGCCAGTCTTGCGGGTTGAGTTCATCGCGGCGTGTCGGGTCGCTGAGCTTCTTTTTCTGGAACTCGATAGAGCGCTCGATACCGGGCACTTCTTCCAGCAGCCGTTGTGCCTGGGTGCGCAAGGTCGCCAGGGACGGCGCCGGAGATGGCTCGACCGGCGCGGTGGGCTGGGCGTCGACAATCTCTACCCAGCCCTCATTGGGATGCTCCATAAAGCGCCCGCTGACCTGCTGGGTAATCGGGTTGCGGGTCACGATGGTGGGGAAGGGGATGTCGCTTTGCGCGGGTTCCAACTCGCCGACCAGGGCACCCTTGTCCCGTGATTTGAATACGCGTTTGGTTCGCGACGTCGTGCGTACCGGTTTAAACGGCGTCGGTTGTGGCGGCAGGAATTCATCCTCGCGCAACAGGGCCGCCAGATCCGTCTCGGCGCTGTCACGGGCGGTGTGCAGGCGCTCGATCAGCAGCGGCATATACCGTGGGTGTGCCAGAGGTGAGTCCAGTTCCAGCAGGCTCTGGTAAATCTGCAGTCGGCGGCGGTAATGCTTGATCAGGTTGCTCAGCACGGCCTTGCGCTCGGCTGGGGTGAAGCCTTCGGTGGTCAGTAACTCCAGGTGTGAGTCTTCCAGAGGCGACAGCGAGGATTGCAGGTGTTCATGGCGCGCCAGGAAGTAGTGTTCCTGGGGCGTGGTGGCCGGGATCGTCTGGTCGATGCTCAACTCGGTCAGCACATCCAGGGATTCGAGGGTGGCGTTGAGGCGGTTGTAGAACCGGCGCTTGGGGTGACCATTGAGGTACTTGAGGCGTTGCGCGGGGCCGGTCTTCAAGCGTGCGGCCATTTCCTCCAGGGTGTTCTCAATGGCAGTCATCGCCTGGGCGTGGCGCTCGGAAACCGCAAAGTTGGTCTCCAGCAGATCCTTGACATAGCGCATCGCCCCGACATCGTGGGCTGCGCCTTGCAGTTCGATCAGCGACTCGCCCTGTTCGGAAATGAATGTTGCCAGGTAGAGGGATGACAACTGGCTGACGCGGATTTCATCGGTGGCCAGAATCGACTGATATTGCTCGACGCACTGCCCTTCGTAGTCGAAGCGACTGTCCACTTCTTTCATTTGGCCATAGGCCGTGATCAGCTCGCGCCGCTGTTGCAGCAATTCGGCGGCGGCCTGATCGAAGCGCTCCTGAAAAAGCTGGAAGGCGGTCCTGGTCCGGGAGCGTTGGGCGACTTTGTCGCGGTGCTCGGCTATCAGCGCCGGGTCGTCCGGTTTGCTGCGCAAGCTTAGGCGCGTTTTGCCCAAGGCGTTATGCGCTTGCTCGAACTTCAAGCGGGCGGCATCCAGCACCTGGTCGATCGGTTGCAGGCGCTTGATCAGGACGCTGATCTGATCACCGATGCGATTAATTTCCTCCGACACCTGGCTGCGTTGCTGATCGATTTGCGCCAGCTTGGCCTTGAGCCGGTTCTTCGGCCCGCCACCGCGCAGTTTCAGGCCCAGGTCCAGGCTCCAGCGACCCTGGGCATTGCGTGTCAGCTGGAAGCCGGGGTGCTGCGGTTTGTGCGGATGAACCAGGAACACTTGGCCCAGGTCCGGCAGGACATTCACGCGAAACAGCAGGCCGGCCACCGAGGCATGCCACTGCTGATCAATGCGGTACAGGCCCTTGAAGGCGCCGATGCTCACCGGTAAGGGCGGCGGCACCGGCCAGGGTACATGCAGTTCGTGCAGGGCCTCCAGCAGGCGTCGGCGACTGCTGTCCCGCGCGTTGGAGTGGATAAAGTCCACCAGGGTCTGGTCGCCGGCCGGTGGCTCGGCGGGCAGGCCCACCGTGCCTTGTTCGATCACTGTCGGCGGGTGGGCCGTCGTCGCCGGGCGGCGCAGTGCCGCGAGGGTCAGCGCCAAGGCCGGCTCGGTGGTGTGCGCCGCCTGCTCAAGGGTGGGGGTGGGCCGGGAGGCCACGTGCAACAGAATCAGGCCGATGTTGAGCAGCACATCGACCCAGGCCAGTTCCCGCGCAGCGGCGTCATTGCCTTGCAGGGCGAGAATATCGTGGCGCAGGCTGACTGCCAGTTGTGCCATCCAGCCCGCCGCCATTGCCGGCCCGCGCAGAAGCGGCAGCAGCAGAGCGTTGAACAGCAGCCAGCCACCTTCCAGCAGTACTTTCCAGCGGCTTTCGGCATTGGACACCGAGTCCCGGTCTGCCAGGTCCACCAGTGCCCGGGCATTGCTGCCGTACAGGTATTGGGTCAGGTTGCCCGTGGCCAGTGCCTGCGCCAGGGAGCCGGGGATTTCGCCGCCATGGCTGTCCTGCGCCAACTGGGCGGGCGGTGGGGCAGGCCATTGCACGCTGTCGTCACCCTGGCCGAAGCGCAGGATATGTGGGCTATGAAAGCCATTATGGCTGTAGATCGGCCGGGCCTTGTCCGTCATCCAGGACAATACGCTGTCTTGTAGCGCGCCGGGTTGTGCGATGGCGTCGAACAGGGCCGCACGGCTGCTGAATTGCTGCAGCGCGTCCTGGTACAACGGGCGGTAGAGAATCGGCGGCCCGGCGTCGCTAGCGCGCGGTTCGATGATAAACATGTTGCTGACGATATCCGGCACGGCACCGGGCTTATGGGCGAAGGCCAGAGGGCGGATCACGATGTCCTGGGCATCCACCACCCGCCCCGACAGGTTGCTGTGCAGTACCGCCTTGACGTAGCGATAACCCAGGAAGGTAAACCCCTGTTGCCCGCGAATCGCCAACTCCAGGGCTTGGCGCGGCAACTGTACCGCCAGCTCCTGGCCGAACAGCGCTTCACGCCGACGGGCTTGGGCGGTGTCCCCCAACAGCTGTTCGCGGATTGTCTGCGGGTAGTGCCGGCCGACGTCCACCTGGCGGATCAGCCCTGGGGTGCTATGGAGCAGGCCCTTTTCCCCCAGGACGTAGTCTTCGGTCAGCCACTGCGGAACGTCCGCCCCCGAGGTGTCGCGCAGGGTCAGGCGACCCTGGGGCGCGGCGGCGAGGTTGTTGATCGCCAGTTCGCTCAGGCTCATGGTCTGCTGTGCCAGATAGCCGCTACGCAGGTCTCCCACTGGGACATGGAAGGTCAGCGCCAGGTTGTCCGGCTCCACGCTGGACTCGGGGTGGTCGCGGCGCATCTGCTCGCGCAGGGTGCGGGTGGTGAAGGCTTGCAGGTTTTCGACGCCGCTCAGAAAGGATGCACCGCCGGTTTGCCGTTGCAGGCGCGCCTGGTCCAACAGCCCTTGGCGATAGGCAAAGCGCTGCTCGGCATCGGCTGCCAGCAGCCAGGGGGCAGCGCCGCCTGCAGGACAGGCTGCAGCGTCGGGTCCGGCGCGGGGGCGGCGATAAACAAGGGCACAGGGTCGCTGGCGTCGGCGACCTGCTGCTCCAGGGCGCGTACCCCTTCGGTAGCCGGCAAACGGATGGCTTGAAGGTCGTCCAGTTGCTGGTTGAGCAGTAAGGCGGCCTGGGTATCGAAGAGATTGCCATCGGGCTCGTAACGCTTGACCACCAGCGTGTCCGCTTGCAAGCGGCTGACCAGGCGTTGGCCCCAGGTGTGGGTGAAGGCCTCGATTGAGGCAAAGGGCTCGACATTGCCCGACGCCTGGCACAGCAGGATCTGGGTGCCCTGCACCAACAGCAGGTCGGTGCTTAGCAGGCGCGCTTCGCGGTCCTGGTTGCTCACGCAGGCTTGCAGGCAGTAGGCATGCACGAAACCTGCGGGCGCGGCCTGGCGCTCGCGGCGATCGGGCTCGCCGGTCACGCTATCGAGCATGTTCCGGGCGGGGCCGCTCGGCAGCAGGCTTGCGGTGTTTTTCAGGGTGTCGCACAGCAGGTCGCCAAGCCATTGCCAGCGGCTGACGCCGGTTTCTGCGTCGAGGTTCCAGTAGCTCGTCAGGGCGTGTTGCAAAGCGATAGGCAGGGTAAAGGCGAGGTCCAGAATCACCCGTTCAATGACGGTCATATCCGGCTCGCGGGGGCCATTGGCCTCATAGGTCAGGCGCGACGGCGGTCGTTGGGACAGGAAGCAGCGGCGTTCGTCGATGACCAGGGTCAGGTTCAGGGCCGTGCCCTTGCCCAGGTGATCGAGGACGACGTCGATCAGGCGCTTGAGATCCCAGCCGCGCCGTTGGTTGGGGGTGGCCAGCCTGACCGTAGACACATCCAGGCGCAGCACCGGGAAGTGTTCCAGCAGGCGTTCCTGCAGGTGTTGCTCAAGCACCTGGCGCAAGCCCGGGCGATCGGCGAATTGGCGGGCGACGGCCAGGGCCGGGGTGTTGCTGCGGTGAGTGAACAGCGATGGGCCAGGGGGTGGGGCGGGTAAAGTGTCCGGCATAAAAGATTCCGTTCTGCGCGATGGGGTTCCTCCGCAGAATGGCAAGCCGCTGGGGCCGCAGTGTGGTAGCCGGTTATCGCGACACGACGGCGAACACGGTTTGGCCTATCATCAACGTTTTTCCACTGATGAATGATCCTGATGACTGCTGCCACTCTGCCTACTGCACTCCACACCAGCGACATGCTCGAAATCGATGGCCTGCATGCTTTTGATTTCACCTTCGATGACCGGCAGTTGCTGATCAAGAGCATGGACGGTCGGGCCGAGAAACGTTGGACGTTCAGCATCGCCCAGGTGCAGGCCGCGACGTTTGATGAAGCCTTGCAAAGCTGGACGCTCACCGGTGACTCGGGCGAGCACCGCCTGGTGTGCCTGAGCGCCATCACCGGCAGCAACGAAGACGAGGACGACGAACATGCTGATGCGTAAATTCTGGCCCCTGCTGATGGCCGGCAGTGTCGGTGCGATGTCGGTCCAGGCCGCCACGGCCGATACCTTTGATCTGCTGGTGGGCAGCTACACCGCCGGCACCAGCGAAGGCATCTATCGCCTGCAGTTCGACAGCCGTACCGGCCAGTTCAGCGGCCCGCCGGTGCTGGCGGCCAAGGCGCAGAACCCGTCCTGGCTGACCTTGTCCCCGGACCAGAAACGCCTGTTCGTGGTCAATGAAAACGGCCCGGGCCAGCAGGACGAAGTCGGGCGTGTCAGCAGCTATCGCATTGACCCGGCCAACCACCAACTGACCCTGATCAACCAGGTGCAGAGCCTGGGCAACGAACCCACCCACTCAAGCCTGGCCGCCGATGGGCGTTACCTGTTTGTTGCCAACTACTCGGTGCTGCAAGATCCGGGCGGCAGCCTGGCGGCCCTGCCGGTCGATGCCGAGGGCAGGCTGGCGCCACCGGTGCAACTGAGCGGGCACCCGGCCAGCGGCGTCAACCCCGAGCGCCAGGCGTCCAACCATGTGCATTCGGTGGTGTCGTCGCCGGATGGCAAGTACGTGTTTGTACAGGACCTGGGGGCGGACCGGATTTTTGCCTACCGCTACGACCCCAAGGCCAACCCTGAGCGGCCGCTGACCCCCGCCGATCCGGATTCCGTGCAGTTGCCGCCGGGCAGTGGCCCGCGTCACCTGCTGTTCAGTGCCGATGGCAAGCATGCCTGGCTGACCACCGAGATGAGCGCGCAGGTCGCGGTGTACGACTACCAGGACGGCAAACTGAGCGAACGCCAACGGGTGGACTTTGCCGCCGGGCAACCGCTGTCGGACAAGGCCGGCGCGGCATTGCACGCCTCCAGCGACGGCAGGTTCCTCTACGTCAGTAACCGTGGCACCGCCAATCAGATCGTGGTGTTCGCCATTGATCCGGCCAACGCACAGCTGAAAGAGATCCAGCGCCGCGCCGTGGACGGCGATCATCCCCGTGAGTTCAGCCTGGATCCGAGCGGCAGGTTCCTGTTGATTGCCAACCAGAAGAGCAACCAGATCGTGGTGATCGAGCGCGATAGCCAGACCGGCCAACTGGGCAAAACGGTACAAAAACTGCCGATTGATGCTCCCAGCGATCTCAAGTTTCTGGTGCGTCAATAAGCCACAGGCCCCGGTGTACGGGGCCTGACTCCTTGTATTAATCCCAGTGATAACGGCTACTGTTTCAAAGCATTTCAGCGAGCCGGAACCCAGGCGTAAGTTTGCTCCAAGGCCTTCACAAGCCATCCAGCCAACTGAACACAAGGGTTACCGCCATGAACTTCAATCTCTTCTCGATCATTGCCGCTTCCGCTGTTTCCGCCACCGTCGCCTTGCCAGCCAGCGCCAGCGTGGAGATCAGCAGCAAAAAATCCAGCACCAGCGCCTACACCCAGAAATACCTGCAACAGAGCGCCAACTTCTACGCCGCCCTGGATCACAAGACCCCGCAGTGAGCAGCACTCGGCTTCAGGTTTTTGCCATCACTGCGGTAAACAACGGCGCCGCCAGAAAACGCTGCAGCCACTGCTGCAAACGCGGATACGGCGTTGTTGCAAACCACTCCCGATCCACATGGGCAAACTGGCGAATGAACGGCATCAGCGCCACGTCCGCCAGGCTCAGGTGATCGGCCAGTAGGTAATCACGTTGCGCCAGCAATCCCTCCAGCTGGCGCAAAAACACCTCGCCCTCGGCGCGATAGTGTTCCATCGGCTGCTCCGGGTAGCGCTCGGCGTATTTGTAGCGATTCAAATACACCTTGAAGGCCTGGTCATTCTCGCCAATCAATTGCGCCATCAACCTCTGCGCCGCCGGATCAGCCTCGAGCAGCCAGTCCTCGGGGTCGTTCTGTGCCAACGCCCAGTGCATGATCGCCAGGCTCTCGTCGATCACCTGGCCACCCACACACAACACCGGCACCGTGCCCTTGGGTGACAGCGCCAACATCTCGGCCGGCTTGGCCTTGAGGCTGACCTCGACAATTCGCAGCGCCACCCCTGAATACCGCAGGGCCATACGTGCGCGCATGGCGTAGGGGCAACGGCGGAACGAAAACAGCAGCGTCTCGCTCACTTGACCTCCAGGGTGCTCAGGCCATTGCCCTGGCGCTTGACCTGGATCTGCACCGGTATCCGCTCGTGCATTTCCTGCACATGGGAAATCACCGCCACCTTGCGCCCCTGGGCCTGCAGGCCGTCGAGGGCATCCATCGCCAATTGCAGGGATTCGGGGTCCAGGCTGCCGAAGCCTTCGTCGATAAACAGCGACTCGATCTTCAAGGTGCTGGAGGCCATCGACGCCAGCCCCAGGGCCAGCGCCAGGGAGACCAGGAACGTCTCGCCGCCGGACAGCGAGTGCACCGAGCGCAGTTCATCGCCCATTTCCGTGTCCAGCACCAGCAGGCCGAGCATGCTGCCGCCGCGCTTGAGGCGATAACGGCGTACCAGTTGGCGCAGTTGCACGTTGGCGTGGTGCACCAGCAGGTCGAGGTTGTAGGCCTGGGCGAACTTGCGGAACTTGTCGCCGGTGGCCGAGCCGATCAGCGCATCCAGCCGCGCCCAGCGCTGCCACTCTTCATAGGCCTTGGCGGTGGTGAGTGCCAGGCTCTGGTTGGCGTCCTGGCGTCGCTGGTCTTCGGCTTGTTGGGCGCGCAGTTCGGCGCAGTGTTTCTCGGCGTTGTGCAATTGCTGATTAAGGTCGGCCAGGGCCGCGTCCAGCTGTTCGGCGTCGAGGTTGCCGTTGTGCAGGGCCTGGTGGTCCTTGAGGCGTTGCTCGCGCTCTTGCAGCAGGACTTTAGCTTGCTCAATGGCTTTTTCGCTGTGCTGCACCTGCTGGCGCAGCGCGCTGACAGCCGCCTCGTCGAAGGCCAGCAGGTGCGCCAGGCCGGCGTCGTCGAGCTGCGGATGCTGGGCGCGCCACTCGCTGATACGGCTGTGCAACGCCTGGAGTTCGCTGTCCAGGGCTTGCTGGCGCTCCTGGCGGGCCTTGAGGTCGGCGGCCAATTGGATCAGTTCGCTGCGGGTGTCCTGCAACTGCTGATTGGCCTGGGTCTCACTCTGGCGCGCCTGTTCCACCGCCTGCTCAAGGTGCTGCTGCCAGTGCTCGGCACTGCTGTGCTCACCCACCAGGGCGCTGAGTTGTGCCTGGGCGGCCTGCTGTTGGGCGCTCAGCTCAGCCAATTGTTGCTGCAACACGGCCAGCTGTTGTTGGCGATGTTGCTGGCGGTCCTGTTCTTTTTCGAGGGTTTGCTGGCGCTGTTGCTGCTCGGCCAGTTCATCCTTCTGGTAGCCGAGCTGCTCCAGGCGCTGGCTGATCTGTTGGTCCAACAGCATGAACGTGGTCGCGGGCTCCGTGCGCAGGCCTTCGAGGGTCTCGGCCGGTAGCAGGCTGGCGAAAGCATTGAGCTCTTCGTCCAGGCGCTCGCGGTCGCTGGCCAGCTCCCGTTGCTGGTCGATCAACTGCTGGCGGGCCTGTTGGCTGGCATCCTGGGCGGCTTGCAACTGTTGCTGCAGGCGCCCGGCATTTTGTTGCAGGTTGAGCAGGGCGCCCTGGCGCTGTTCGTCCTGGGTGATGCTCTGGCTGAGCTGGCCCAGTTGCTGCGCCAGCCAGGCGCTGCGTTTGTCGCTGTCCTGGTTGAACAGGGTGGCGCTTAACGGATGGGCCTCGAGGCTCGGCGCCAGGGCCTGGCGCTGGGTCGCCAACTGCTCCTGCTGTTGCAGGAACTCCTTCTGCTGGGCGATCAAGCCGCCAACTTCGCCGCGCAGGTCGGTGAGCTTTTCCTTGAGGGTCTCGACGGCGAGCTGTGCAGTGGCCTCTTCGTTTTCATCGTGGCGCGTGAGGCTGTGCAACAAGGCTTCGGGCTGATGGTAAGGATGCTCGACGCTGCCGCACACCGGGCAGGGCTGATCATCCTGCAATTGCCCGCGCAACTCCTCGACACTGGCACTGCGTGCCAGCCGCTGACGCTCCAATAACTGCTTGGTCACGCTCAGGGTCTGCTCGGCCACTGTCAGCTCGGCCTTGGCTTGCAGGCCGGTCTGGTTCAACTGCTCGCGCTGTTGCTGGGCGGTGGCCTGCTTGAGGGCCAACTCCTGTTGTTGCTGGTCCAGCTGCTGCTGGCTGTCCCAGAGCCGCGTCAGGTCTTCGAAGGCCCGTTGCTGCTTGCGATTGTCCTTGAGCAGGCTGTCGAGCAACTGGATCTGCTCGGCCACGGCATGGGGTTCGGCGCCGGCTTCCTGATACAGCAGGTCCAGGGCCGCGCGCTGCTGAGTCCATTGCTCGCTGACGCGGTTGGCGCGTTCTTCCAGTTGCGGCAGTTCGGCCTGGCCCTTGTTCAGGCGATTGCCGATCAGCATCAGCTGTTGCAGGCGGTCACGGTAGGCGTTCCAGGCGTCGCTCAAGGGCGCCAGCCCGGCGCTGCGCTCAAGCTGTGCCGCCAGTTGTTGCAGGCGGCTGGCGACCTGCTGTTGCTGGGCGTGCAAGGCATCGAGCGCGGCCTGGCCCTCGGTGCAGGCGGTTTGCCCCAGTTGTAGTTGTTCGTTGCTCTGGGCCAGCTCGCGGGTCAGGCGGGCGAGGCTGCTTTGTTCCTCGAAGGCCTGGCGCAGCAGCGGCACCGCGTCGGTCTGTTGTTGCAGGGCTGCGGCCAAGGCGCTGTGTGCGCTGGCTTGCTGCTGTTGCAGCTGCTCCTGGCGCGTGTGCAGGGCGCTTTGTTGTTCAAGGTGCTGGCGGATCTGCGCGGCCAGGGGTTCCAGTTGGCCGGTCAATTCGCTGTGCCGCGCGAAATGATGACGCTGCGGTGCCAGTTGCTCCAAGTAGTTCAGGTCCTGGCGCTGCTGGCCTTGGCTGTCCCATTGCTGTTGGGCTTGCTGCAACTGTTCGGCTGCACTGTGCTGGCGCTCTTGCCACTCGCGCAGTTCCTTGAGCCAGGTGTGCTGCAGTTCCAGTTGCTTGAGCTGGGCCTGCTGGGTCTTGAGCTGGTGCTGGGCTGCGCTCAACTGTTGATCCAGCTCGGCGCGGGCCTCGGCCGGCAACGGCGTGACGCCGGTCGCCTGGTCTTGCAGCAGCTTGTGGGCTTCCTTGGCCTCCCGTGCCTTGACGAACGCACGCTGGCCCAACTGGGTGTAGAGCGCGGTGTCGGTGAGCTTTTCCAGCAGTTCGCTGCGCTCGTTGTCGTTGGCCTTGAGAAAGGCGCTGAACTCACTTTGCGCCAGCAGCACGGCGCGGGTGAACTGTTCGAAGTTCAGGCCCAGGGCCAGTTCCAGCTGGGTCTTGTATTCGGTTTTCTGGCTGGCCAGCAGTTGCTCGCTGTCCAGGTCGATCAGGCTTTGCCGGCTGTTCTGCAGCTTGCCGCTGGCCTTGTCGCGGGCACGGTTGGCTTCCCAGCGCGCGCGGTAGCGCCGGCCGCTGACGCCGATAAAGTCCACCTCGGCATACCCGCCGCCGGTACCGCGGCGGATCAGGGTGCGCGGGTCGCCGATGGAGATATCGGTATCGGCATCGGGCATTTTCGCCTGGCCGGTATCGCCCAGGCGTGGCACGGCGCCAAACAGCGCCAGGCACAGGGCGTCAAGCAAGGTACTTTTGCCGGCGCCGGTGGGCCCGGTGATCGCAAACAGGCCGGCACTGGCCAAGGGCTCGGCGGTAAAGTCGATCTCGAATGGCCCGGCCAGGGACGCGAGGTTTTTCAGGCGGATGGCGAGGATCTTCATGGCAGTTGCTCCTCCTGTTGTACTTCCTGGAGCAGCACGGCGAAATCCTTGAGGGTCTGTTCGTCCACGTCATTGCCGTAGCTTTCCTGCCAGGCACGGCTGAACAATTCCTGGGGCGTGAGCTGGTCGAGTTCGATCAACTGCTCTTGGCCATGGTCCTGGCGTGCGCCGCTGCCGGCGTACTCGGCGGCGATGCGCACCAGGCGCACGGCCTTGCCCAGCAGGGCGTTTTCCACTTGCTGGCGCAGGTCGGGCTGGGGTTCGTCGAGGCGCACCCGCACTTCCAGCCACGGCTGGCGCTGGGTTTCGGCCAGCAGGTCGACATCGGGCAGCTCCGCCAGTTGCTTGAGGATCTCGGCCAGGGGGGCGGCTTCCAGGCGTTGCAGATGCACGGCGCGGGGGATCAGGCGCGATTCGACGCTGACCAGGGTGTCGCCGTCCAGTTGCACGTCGAGAATCTGGTGTTGATAGCCGATTTCGGAGAACGACAGCGGGATCGGCGAGCCGCAATAACGGATGCGCTCCTCACCATTGACCCGCTGCGGCTTGTGCAAATGGCCGAGGGCGACATAGCTGACACTGGCATCGAACAGACTGGCCGGCAGCGCTTCGGCGTTGCCGATGATCAGGCTGCGCTCGGAGTCTTCCGACACCGAGCCGCCGGCCATATGCGCGTGGCTGATGGCAACCAGCGCCTGGCCCGGCTGGCGCTTGGCGTTGGCCGCCGCGATCAGGCGCTCATGCACCTGGCCGATACCCTTGAGGTAATCGTCGCCCAGCAGTGCGCCAGTGACCTCGGCCGGGCGCAGGAACGGCAGCGCCAGGCACCAGCCGGCCACAGCCCCGGTTTTGTCCGGTAGAGCAATCAGCAAGCGCTCCACATCCAGTTGCCCGTCATCCAGCCACAGCACCCGGCCCAGGGCATGGGTACGCAAACGCCGCATCAACGGCGCCGGCAGCTCAATGCGCGAGCCGGAGTCGTGGTTGCCGGCGATCATCACAATCGTCAGGTCGGGGTTTTGTTCATGGGCGTTGATGATGAAGTCATACAGACGCTCCTGGGCCTTGAGCGGCGGGTTGACCGTGTCGAAGATATCGCCGGCAATCAACAGCACATCGGGGCAGTGCAGCTTGATCTGGCCCAGCAGCCACTCGAGAAAACAGGCGTGCTCGAAGTCGCGTTCCTGGCCGTGGAGGTTTTGGCCCAGGTGCCAGTCGGAGGTGTGAAACAGACGCAAGGCGAACTCCGTGGGGAATAGGGAAAGGAGGGGAGTTTACCTGTAAATGGTAATGGGGCGCCCAAGATCAACAGCAAAGCCAGAGCGCGAAGCTGCATTCCCCTGTGGGAGCTGGCTTGCCTGCGATGGCGGTTCATCAGCCAATACATTTATCGACTGATACACCGCCATCGCAGGCAAGCCAGCTCCCACAGGTATATGCGTACGCCTCGACGATCAGGTCGGCTGTCAGGCCGCCTCGCTTTGCTTGTGATTTTGATCTTAGGCGCCCCGTTAAACCACGCTGGCCGTCATCCGATATTGATTTGGGGGGTAAACCGGCAGGACGCCGGTTTAGCCGCGCTGGGCCATGGATGGCCCATCGCGGCGGCCCCCCAAATCAATGTCGGATGACGGGCACACCGAGCCTAGGCGAGGTGCCGAGTGGTGGGGCAAGAGCGCTTTGCTTACTTTGGCGCTCTTCCAAAGTGAGCCGCCGTAAGGGCGGAACCAATAGCCGCCGTGACCGCAGCAACGGATATGTACACACCCCCCAAGAATCACCAAAGAGTTGTGTAGATACCCATGCCGCGACCCAACAAGCCAGCTCCCACAGCAGTCCACGCATGCCCCAACGAATATGCCTGCGCCGAGCCCAATGTCGCTACAGCATGGGCAGTTACTTGGGATACAGCGGCGGCAAGCTGGTGCTGTCGGCCACCGGCGCCTGTTCGCGCTCGGCCATGGGAATGGCCTTGATCGCCCGCCACAGCTCCTCACCCTGCCAATACTGGCCGGTTTCGCTGTAGAGCGCGCCGTTCAGCCCATCCAGGGCATCGGACAAGGGCACAAACCGCGCCGCCATGTCCGCCAGGGTTTCCGGTTGTTGGCGTGCCCAGGCATCCAGCGCCTGGCGTGTGGCCTGGGGGTCATTGGCCTGGCTCGCGCGCTTGAGGTCGTCGAGCAAGGTGCGGGGGCTGGGCCCGGTCTGGGCGGCGCGCTGGATTGCCGGGCGGGAGCGGGCCCGCCACCACAGGCCGAAGCCGAGCAGGGTGGTGCCGGCGAGGAGCAGGCTGGTAAGTTGCCAGATCCACAGGCGACCATCGTCCGGTGCGGTGATTACGGTGGGGGTGGCCGGGGTGTCGACCACCAGGCTCGGGTTGACCGCCACTTGCAGGGTGCGGGCCGGCAGGCTGGTGCGTTCCAGATGGTCTTCATGAGTGTTCCACCACACCACCTCCACCGCCGGCAGCTCCAGGGCGCCGGCGCGGTTGGGCACCAGGGCCTCGCGGTCTTCGCGGCTGCCGATCACCCCGCGCTCGCTGCTCTGGTTGCTCAACACCGGCTGGTCGGGGTAACGCCGCAGGCCGGCGATTTCGGTGCTCGGCAGCGCCGGTAACTGGGCACTGGCCAAGCCTTCGGCCTTGAGGGTGAGGATGCGGGTCAGGGAGTCGCCGACCTGCACGTTCGTAGGTTCCGGGTTCCAGCTTTCACCCAGGCTCAGACTGCGCGCCGGCAGCCAGGGGGCGTCTGCGGGGTACAGGGCCGGCTTGGGCTTGATCGTCAGGGGGATTTCGGTGGAATTGACATGCAACAGCTTGCCGGGCCTGGGTGCCTGGGGCGTGGTGCCCTGGGCCGGGCGCGGTTCGACTTGGGTGGCACTGAATATTTGCGCCGGGATCAGCAGTTGCCCGCTGTGTTGCGGGTAGATCCCATAGCGCATTTCGATCACGCCGTGGCGCACGCCGTTGATGACTTTTTCATAGGTGCGCGAATCGCCCACCTGCTCGACCCGCGCGTCAGACAACTGCAACGGCGTCAGGCTGCTGTCGTCATACAGCGCCACCGAGTGGTAGATGCGCACCGTCAGCAGGGCCTGGGCCTGTACATAGACGCTGCCCTCATCGAGGCTGGCTTCGATGAATACCGGTTCCAGTTGATTGTCACTGTCCTGGCCCAGGGTTTCGTCCACTTGCAGGCTGATCGCCTGGGTCTTGAGTTCGCCCAGTTGCAGCGGCGGGATCACCACGGTGCCGGTGGTCTTGGGCTGCAAGGTGATGATCCAGCGAGTGGTGGCGTGGTTGCTGCCGTCAAGGGTGGTGAGTTGGTTGATCTGGCGGGTGCCACGCACGTCGAACAGCGGGTCCAGGGGCGCCAGGTCCGGCTTGCCGAACTGGGTGACGTCGTTGAACTCGATTGTCAGCTCCACCGTTTCCCCGGAATTGACGCGGCTGCGGTCGATACTGGCGGCCAGGTCGGCCGCCTGGGCGTGACCGGCCCACAGCGCTAGCAATAAGACAAAGGGGGTGCAGCGGCTCATCGAGTCTTGTCCTGATGTTGTTGCTGTTCGTACCAGAATTTGCGTCGCAACAACTCGCCGGGGTTGTCCGGGATCTGTCGCAGCCACTGTTCCAGGGCCTGGCGGTGCTCCTCGTCGAGGTTGCTCTCGGTGGGGCGCAAGGGCGGCGTCGTGGTTTGTTCGTCGCCCAGTTCGCTGCCGGGTACTTCGTTGTTGCCGGCAACGGGCGGGGTGCCGGTTTGTGTGTCAGCCGTGCCTGCCTGGCCCGCGCCCTGGGGCGATTGCTCGCCGCCGTTGGCCTGTTGGCCGCTGTCGCCCGGTTGTGCAGTTTGGCCGGGTTGGGTGGATTCGTCATCCTCGTTTTTTTCCGGTGCGGGCGGCTCAGGTTCTGGCTCTTCCAGCAGCAGGCTCTCGACAAGGGCTTTGTTTTTCAGGGCGGGCTGCAAGTCGGGCTGGGCTTCCAGGGCTTGCTCATAGGCGTCTATCGCGGCTTCCAGCTCACCGGTGCGGGCCAGGGCATTGCCACGATTGTAGTGGGAATAGGCATCACTGCCTTCGGCAAAACGCCGGGCCGCCTCGGCATAGTTGCCCGCCTCGTACAGGGCGACACCCTGCCATTGCGGGTTTTCAAAGTGTTCGGCGGCTTCGGCCGGGCGTTTGTGCTTGAGCAGGTACTGGCCCTGTTGATCGGGGCGCAGCCACAGGTCGTCAAAGCTGAACGCGTAGCTCGGCTGCGGCGCGGCCAGGAGCAGCAACGGCAGGCAGAACAGCCAGCCACGGCGCCCGGCGCAGGCGGCAAGCAGCAGCAAGGGCAGCAATAGCCAGTAACCCTGGTCGGCCCAGGTGTCCAGTTGCAGGCGCTGACCGTCGTCGCGCAGGTTTTGCGGGCCGTCCAGCAGGCCCAGGCCGCGCAGGTCCTTGTCGTCCAGGCGGGCCTGGCGATAGCGGCCGCCCATTTCGCTGGCAAAGGCCTTGAGCGTCGGGCTGTCCAGGCGCGGGATCAGGATCGCGCCTTGTTCGTCCTTGAGGAACTCGCCACTTTCCTGGGTCACTGGCGTGCCTTCGCGGCTGCCGATGCCGAGGATCGACAGGCTCGGCGCCTGGCCTTGCAGCAGCAGGCGAATGCCCTGGCGTTCCTGCTTGGACAGCGACGAGCCAATCAACAACAGGCGACCCTGGCCCAGGCCGCCGTGCTTGAGCAGGCCCAGGGCTTTTTCCACTGCCAGGTCGGCACGATGGCCGGCCTCGGGCATGATCGACGGGCGCAGGGCTTCCAGCAGGTTGCGGCTGGTGGCCAGGTCGTCGGACAGTGGCACCAGCGTGTGGGCGCTGCCGGCATACACGACGATGGCGGTCTGCGCATCGCTGCGCGCCTGCAGCAGATCCACCAGCTTGCGCCGCGCCTGCTCCAGGCGATTGGGCGGGCTGTCGGTGGCAAGCATCTCTGGGGTCAGCTCCAGCAGCACCACCAGCGGGTCGGCGGGCTTCTGGCTGATCTGCTCGACCCGCTGCCAGCCGGGGCCGAGCAAGGCCAGCACCGCCAGCAGCCAGGCCAGGCCCAGCAACAGCCATGGTGACTTGCTTTCCCGGCCATTGCCGCCACTGAGCAGGGCGGCGTGGAAGGCCGGCGGCAGGATCATCTGCCAGCGCCCGGCGCGTTTTTGCCGATGCCACAGTTGCCACAGCAACCAGCCGAGGACGGGCAGCAGCAACAGCCACCAGGGGCGGAACCAGTGCGGCCATAAAGCGATCATCGACGCCTCCGCAAGCGCAGGCGTTTAAGGCGTTGCCGCCATTGCGGGTGCTGTTGCAGGAAATGGCCCTTGGTCGAGAGTTTATTGAGCAGCCGTTGCAGGGCGTTGTCCGGCCAGCGTTCCTGGATCACCAGCAGCAGGCTGAGAAACAGCGCCAGGGCCAGCGGCCCGCTATACAGCGCCTGGGTCGGGCGGGCCTGGGTTGGTTGTTGCGCCACCGGCTCCAGCTGGTCGAGGGTTTGTTTGATCGCTTGCAACTCGGCGCCGTCATGGGCGCGGAAATACTGCCCGCCGGTGGTCTGGGCGATGGCCTTGAGCGCCGGCTCGTCGAGGTCCAGGCTGGGGTTGAGGCCGAGCATGCCCAGGCTGCCGGTCTGTTCGGGGCTGGCGCCAATGCCGATGGGGTAGATTTTCACGCCTTCTTCGGCGGCCAGGCGGGCGGCGGTCAATGGGTCGATTTCGCCGCCATTGTTGGCCCCGTCGGTGACCAGGATCAGCACCCGGCTTTGTGCCGGGCGTTGCCGCAGGCGTTTGAGGGCCAGGCCAATGGCGTCGCCAATCGCGGTGTTTTTCCCGGCGATGCCGATGCGTGCCTCATCCAGCCAAGTGCGCACGGTGCGCCGGTCGAAGGTCAGCGGTGCCTGCAGGTAGGCCTGGCTGCCAAACAGGATCAGGCCAACGCGGTCGCCCTCGCGGCTTTCGAGAAAGTCGCCAAGCAGGTGCTTGACCAGGTTCAGGCGGCTGACGTCTTCGTCCTGCCATTGCATATCGGGGAAGTCCATGGAGCCGGACACGTCCACCGCCACCAACAGGTCGCGGCCGCTGGCGGCAATCGGCAACGGTTCGCCGAGCCATTCCGGGCGGGCGGCGGCGGTCAGCAGCAACAACCACAGCACCACGAACGGCGCTTGTTGGCGCCAGCCCGGCAGGTTGATGCGCGCGCGGCGCCGGGCCAGGCCTTCGAGGTCGCCCAGAAAGCTGACTTTCAAGGCCGGCTCGCCGCTGTCGGCCACCGGCAGGATCAGCCGCATCAGCCAGGGCAGGGGCAGCAGGGCAAAGACCCACGGCCAGGCGAACTCAAACATGTTTGCGAATCCAGGTGTCGACCGCTTGCGTCAGGCCGGCGATGGCCTTGTCGTCGAGCTTGCACTCGGGTTTGTAGGCGCCCTCGACGAGGACCATCCAGCGCGTGAGGCCGGCGGCGGGGCAGCGGTTGTCGAGAAAGGCCAGCCATTTGCGCCCGTTGAGGGTGTGGCTCTGGCTGTAGGGGTAGTCGTTGCGGCACAGGCGCTTGAGCAGGCCGTTGAGCTGCTGCAGCCAGGCGCCGGCCGGTGCGCCGTCGTAGGGCTTGGGCATCAGCGCCAGTTCCGCGAGGGCGGCAATACGCAGCGGGTCCAGGGGCTGTTCGGCCCGGGCCAGGGGGCGTTTGCTCGGCAGGAAGCGCCGCAGCCGCCACAAGCCCCAGCCCGCCAGGGGGATCAGCGCCAGCAACAGCCACCAGCCCGGCGCCGGCGGCCAGAAACCAATGGCCGGTGGGGCGATCAGCGGTTGCAACTGGTCCAGGCTGCTCATGGCTTTTTCACCGGGCGTTGCGGGTTGAGGTATTCGCGCAGTTGCTCGACCATTTCGCTCTGGGTGCTCAATGGCATCAGCAGTACCCGCAGTTTTTGCGCGAGCAATTCCCAGCGGGCGATGCGTGCTTCGGCCTGGGCCTTGTAGGCCTGGCGCAGCTCGAAGTTCAAGGTGTCGATTTCCAATTGCGCGCCGCGCTCGGCGAAACGCAGCAGCCCGGCGGCGGGCAGTGCGTGGTCCAGCGGGTCTGAGACCGGCAGCAGCAACAGGTCGCAATGGCGCGACAACAGGCTCAGTTGCTGCTCCGCGCCCTCGGTCAGGGCGCGCTCGTCGCAAATCACAATCACCAGGCTGCCGGGGCGCAGCACTTCGCGACCACGGCGCAGGGCCATGCCCAGGGCGTCGGCTTCGGGGCGGCTCTCGGTGTTGAGGCTCTGGTTGACCCGTACCAGGCGGTTGAGCAGTTGCAGCAGGCTTTGCTTGCTGCGCCGGGGCTTGATTTCGTAGTGCTCGTTATCGCCGAACACCAGGCCGCCGACCCGGTCGTTGTGGCCCAGCGCGGCCCAGCCGATGAGGCTGGCGGCCTGGGCGGCGAGGACCGACTTGAACATCAGCCCGGAGCCGAAAAACAGCCGGCAGCTTTGCTCCACCATGATAAAGATCGGCCGTTCGCGCTCTTCGTGGAACAGCTTGGTGTGGGGCTCCTGGGTGCGGGCGGTGACGCGCCAGTCGATGGTGCGCACATCGTCGCCGGCCTGGTACACCCGCACCTGATCGAAGTCCACACCGCGCCCGCGCAGTTTGGAGTGGTGCAGGCCGATCAACGGGCTGCGCTGGCTGGGCGTGGAAAACAGCTGTACTTCGCGCACGCGATGGCGCATCTCGATCAATTCGCTGAGGCTGACATGGATCCCGTCGCCGGCATTCATGGAGATCAAGCGACGGCTACGACGTCGAGAATACGCTGCACCACGCGGTCCTGGTCGATGCCGGCCGCTTCGGCCTCGAACGACAGAATGATGCGGTGGCGCAGTACATCGAACAGCACCGCCTGGATATCTTCCGGGCTGACAAAGTCACGCCCGGCCAGCCAGGCGTGGGCGCGGGCGCAGCGATCAAGGGCAATCGAGCCCCGGGGGCTGGCGCCATAGGCAATCCACTCGGCCATTTCCGCGTCGAACTTGGCCGGGGTGCGCGTGGCCATGACCAGTTGCACCAGGTATTCCTCCACGGCGTCGGCCATGTACAGGCCGAGGATTTCCTTGCGCGCGGCAAAAATCGCCTGCTGGCTGACCCGCCGCTCGGGCTTTGTCTCGCCATTCAGCGCTTCGCCACGGGCCTGTTGCAGGATGCGCCGCTCCACGGCGGCATCGGGGAAGCCGATCTTGACGTGCATCAGGAAGCGGTCGAGCTGGGCTTCGGGCAGGGGATAGGTGCCTTCCTGCTCGATGGGGTTCTGCGTGGCCATTACCAAAAACAGCGGCGACAGCTCGTAGGTGCTGCGCCCGACGCTGACCTGGCGCTCGGCCATGGCTTCGAGCAGGGCCGACTGGACCTTGGCCGGAGCACGATTGATCTCGTCCGCCAGCACCAGGTTGTGGAAGATCGGCCCTTGCTGGAACACGAAACTGCCGGTTTCCGGACGATAGATCTCGGTGCCGGTGATGTCGGCGGGCAACAGGTCGGGGGTGAACTGGATACGATGGAACTGTGCTTCGATCCCTTCGGCAAGCTCCTTGATGGCCTTGGTCTTGGCCAGGCCGGGAGCGCCCTCTACCAGCATATGGCCGTCGGCGAGCAGGGCAATGAGCAAACGCTCGATGAGTTTTTCCTGGCCGAGAATCTGCGTAGAAAGAAAGGTTCGCAGCGCGAGCAGCGCTTCACGATGTTCCATCAAGGACGGTTCCTGGAAAGATGAGCCTGGGGATTGGGAAAAATGCCAAGGCCTGGGGGGCCTACTTTAATGCATTGGAGGGGCTGGCGACTAATGAACCAGGGGGTATTTTTTTGCGATCTGTAGGAAAGGTCTGAGGTTTTTGGCGTTTATAAGGGTCTCATCGCGGGCAAGCCCGGCCTCCCACAGGTGGGGGCGGGCTTGTCGGGTCGCCGCATCGCCGCGATGGCGATTTAGCAGGTGCCCATCAAGGCGTGCGGATATAAGTGCCAGTGCCCTTGAGAATGTTCTGCAGGGTTTCTTCTACCTCGGCCAGGTCCGCCTCAGCGGTACCGTGATTGATCTGCAGGTGGTCGCTGCCGCCCAATGCGTCCTTGTCCGCCGCACCGATTTCCACCAGGAGGGTGGTCGCGCTCAGGGTGATCTTCAAGCCTTCCAGGGTCGAAGGCTCGTAGTCCCAGGTCAGTTCAACCTCGTCCTCATCTGGATAACGCGACAGCATGAACATCTCGCCATGGGTACCGTGGCAGCAGAGCATGGCCATGTTGTCTTCTTCGTCGTCGCAGGGGGTGGCGAGCAGGTGGGTGGTGGTCAGTTGCATGTAGAGTCCTGTCTGGAAAGGCGGCTTCAAGGCCGGCAGGCCTTGATTCTGCCATTGCATCGGGCTTTGTGTCGGCTTTTGTATCAAGCGGGCATCAGGTTTTGGAGGCCCAGGCACTGATTGCGCTGCTTAACGGTTTAAAGGCATTCCCCAAACCACTGGTGAACACAGGAAGAAGGGTTTTCACGGAACCTTCGCCAATGAGCTTGTCTGCCCCAGGGCGCCTGTGGATATAGCTGTCTATGCCAATGCCGAGTTGCGCGGTGCCCACCGCTGTGCTTGTGGCCGTCAGGGCAATGCCCAGCGGCGGGAAAGCGATTCCGAGTGGGGCTAAAAGAAGTAGCCCATATTTTGCCCAGTTCAAGTACTTGAACGCAGTCTTTGCGTTGACGTCGCGATTGAGGACGAATTGAAAACGAGTGGCGCTTTTCAGGTCTACCTCGGTGCGATGCTGGAGTTCCTCGAATGGACTTCCCTGGACAACCTGGCCATCGAATAGGCCACCCTCGTCAAAATAACCGAGCTTTTCTTGCGTGGAGGCAGGAAGGTCACCGTTAAGTACATTGCGGGTGTTGTCTACGAGTGCATCAATGCCTTTGGACAGGAATTCATTACCGAGGTCTTCGGGGCGGAAGTAAAGTTTGAAACTCTCGACGAATTGCGGATCTTTCATTTGCTCGGCCAGCCATTTATTCATTTCTTTCTTGGAGTCGAAGCCTTTCAACGGAGACGCCTGGCCAGGTAGATACAACAAGACCCTGCCCGTGGTCTTATCCTGGGTGTAAAAAGCGCGCATGGGGAAACCTTTGAATGTGAGGAATTTGGTTTCCAGATTCGGGTCAGCCTTGTAGGGCTGTGTCAGGTCATTTTGATTAAGGGATAGGTAACTTTTGTCGGCCGGCATGCCCGCGACACCCATGGCAATCTGGCGATCGTTTTCGGTAAGAGACTTGTCATGGTGTTGAACGTGTGACGCTTTCAAAAACGCGCCTCTCGCCGCTTCGGAGTAGGCATGGCGGGAGTTGCCGTTCCAGTAATTGTTAAGGTACTGGTCATAAGGGGATTTATAACTGTTATCCCATACCATCTGTTTGAACTCAGTTGCCGGGATATCGACCCTGTTGCTCGCATCATAGGTATTCGCAGACCCCTGCTGCGGCTCCGTGTAAATCCCTTGAAAGTGGCTGGTGAACCCTGTCTCATTTGGGCGCGGGAACCTACCAAAGGCGTCAGGCTTATCTGTATGTTTTGAACTTTTCCTTATTTCAAAAGGGCCGTCCTCTTTTGAACGTATCGCCCCGTGGAAGTCAGGCTCTTCCTGCTGGTTGAGCCTCGCTGCCTGGGTCAGGGATATTTTTTGAACAATGACCCCGCTGTAAGGTGGGGTATTGGTGCGGTGATCATACTGAATGCTCACTAAGTAGGTGTTATCGGGGTCAATATCTTTACCGAACTTTTCCTTTATCTGACGCTTTACTTCCATGGATGTAATTTCATCTGCCGTCTTGGGCTGCTTGTACTGGCTGATGAGTTGTTCGACGGCCTTGTTGCTGGATAGGGGCGCTTTGAAATAGGGCACCGGAAAGTGCGGCGTGGAGGCAGCGGGGGCATTGTCCGAACTTGATCGTGCAGTGGGCTGGAAGAAAGAGCCACGGTTCCCACCGGGTGGGACGTTAAGGGCGGAAGAGTGTACGTTCAATTGAGCCTCGTTGAGTGGTAATAGGGCCTTTATGGGTATGACTGCCTACGCACACTAAGTGACTGAATTTTGAAATACGGTTCCTGCGTGGAGCTGGGAATTAGATTGTACGAGTGTATGAATATTTACCTGTCAGCACTCTCGCCGTGCCTGCATGGCCACCCACTTTCAATCGCTAGCCACCCCTTTACTGGCGGGAGGGGTTGCTCTTGGTGCAACCGCCCATTGCCGGGTGTTGACCGAATATGTCGCAGTGCAGTAAGCAGCCTGCTCGCCGCACTCGTTAAGCTGCGCAACGGGTGTACCTTCTGCGTGACTCTGGCCTGCCCGTCGTGTCGTCATCCGCCGGTGGTGCATCCAGTGGACGTCGAATGTGACCTCAGGGTCTTGTCCAGCTTCACCCACCTGTCACCCTGATTCGTCTATGGTGCTTATCATCAGCACCTGCGAACAGACATGACGGCCTCCCCATCAGGGGACAACACGCGACGCTTCCATCAATAACAAGCCCAAGCGGAGTACCACAGATGGCGTTCTTCACCGCAGCCAGCAAAGCCGACTTCCAGCATCAACTGCAAGCGGCACTGGCGCAGCACATCAGTGAACAGGCACTGCCACAAGTGGCGCTGTTCGCTGAACAATTCTTCGGCATCATTTCCCTGGACGAGCTGACCCAGCGTCGCATGTCCGACCTGGCCGGTTGCACCCTGTCTGCCTGGCGCCTGCTTGAGCGCTTTGATCACACCCAGCCGCAAGTGCGGGTCTACAACCCCGACTACGAACGCCACGGCTGGCAGTCGACCCACACTGCGGTCGAGGTCTTGCACCATGACCTGCCGTTCCTCGTGGATTCGGTGCGCACTGAGCTGAACCGTCGCGGCTACAGCATCCATACCCTGCAAACCACCGTACTCAGCGTGCGCCGTGGCAAGAAGGGCGAGTTGCTGGAAATCCTGCCCAAGGGCACCCAGGGCGAAGACGTCCTGCAAGAATCCCTGATGTACCTGGAGATCGACCGCTGCGCCAACGCCGCCGAGCTGAACGTCCTGAGCAAGGAACTTGAGCAGGTACTGGGCGAAGTGCGGGTGGCCGTGGCTGATTTCGAGCCGATGAAAGCCAAGGTCCAGGAGTTGCTGGACAGCATCGATAACAGCCCGTTGACCATCGACGGTGAAGAAAAGGCCGAGATCAAAAGTTTCCTGGAATGGCTGGTGGGCAACCACTTCACCTTCCTCGGCTACGAAGAATTTGTGGTACGTGACGAGAAGGACGGCGGTCATCTGGAATATGACGCCAACTCCTTCCTCGGCCTGACCAAACTGCTGCGCGCCGGCCTCACCGCTGAAGACCTGCGCATCGAAGATTACGCCGTGGCCTACCTGCGCGAGCCGACCGTGTTGTCGTTCGCCAAGGCCGCGCACCCAAGCCGTGTACACCGTCCGGCTTACCCTGACTACGTGTCGATCCGCCAGATCGATGCTGACGGCAAGGTCGTCAAGGAATGCCGCTTCATGGGCCTCTACACCTCCTCGGTGTACGGCGAAAGCGTGCGGGTGATTCCTTATATCCGCCGCAAGGTCGCGGAAATCGAGCGCCGCTCGGGCTTCCAGGCCAAGGCGCACCTGGGCAAGGAGCTGGCCCAGGTGGTTGAAGTGCTGCCCCGCGACGACCTGTTCCAGACCCCGGTGGACGAGCTGTTCAGCACCGTGATGTCGATCGTGCAGATCCAGGAGCGCAACAAGATCCGCGTGTTCCTGCGCAAAGACCCGTACGGCCGTTTCTGCTACTGCCTGGCCTACGTGCCGCGCGATATCTACTCCACCGAAGTGCGCCAGAAGATCCAGCAAGTGCTGATGGATCGCCTGAAAGCCTCGGATTGCGAATTCTGGACGTTCTTCTCCGAGTCCGTACTGGCCCGTGTCCAGCTGATTCTGCGGGTCGATCCGAAGAACCGCCTGGATATCGACCCGCTGCTCCTGGAAAAAGAAGTGGTGCAGGCCTGCCGCAGCTGGCAGGACGACTACGCGAGCCTGGTGGTCGAAAGCTTCGGCGAAGCCCACGGCACCAATGTGCTGGCGGATTTCCCGAAAGGCTTCCCGGCAGGCTACCGCGAGCGCTTTGCCGCGCACTCGGCCGTGGTCGACATGCAGCACCTGTTGAACCTGACCGAAGCCAAGCCACTGGTGATGAGCTTCTATCAGCCTTTGGGCCACGTGACCGGCCAGCAGGAATTGCATTGCAAGCTGTACCACGCTGACACTCCGCTGGCGTTGTCGGATGTGCTGCCGATCCTCGAGAACCTCGGCCTGCGCGTGCTCGGTGAGTTCCCGTACCGCCTGCGCCACGCCAATGGCCGCGAGTTCTGGATCCATGACTTTGCGTTCACCGCCGCCGAAGGCCTGAACCTCGATATCCAGCAGCTCAACGACACCCTGCAGGATGCGTTCGTGCACATCGTCAATGGCGATGCCGAGAACGATGCATTCAACCGCCTGGTACTGACTGCCGGCTTGCCATGGCGTGACGTGGCGCTGCTGCGTGCTTATGCCCGTTACCTGAAGCAGATCCGCCTGGGCTTCGACCTGGGTTACATCGCCAGCACCCTGAACAACCACACCGACATCGCCCGCGAGTTGACCCGGTTGTTCAAGACGCGCTTCTACCTGGCGCGCAAGCTGACTGCCGACGACCTGGAAGACAAGCAGCAGCGCCTGGAGCAAGCGATCCTCAACGCCCTGGACGATGTGCAGGTGCTTAATGAAGACCGGATCCTGCGGCGCTACCTGGACCTGATCAAGGCCACCCTGCGCACCAACTTCTACCAGGCGGATGCCAACGGCCAGAACAAGTCGTACTTCAGCTTCAAGTTCAACCCCCACGCTATTCCCGAGTTGCCCAAGCCAGTGCCGAAGTTTGAAATCTTCGTCTACTCGCCGCGGGTCGAAGGCGTGCACCTGCGCTTCGGTAACGTTGCCCGTGGCGGCCTGCGCTGGTCCGACCGTGAAGAAGACTTCCGCACCGAAGTGCTGGGCCTGGTAAAAGCCCAGCAGGTGAAGAACTCGGTGATCGTGCCGGTCGGCGCCAAGGGCGGCTTCCTGCCGCGTCGCCTGCCATTGGGCGGCAGCCGGGACGAGATCGCGGCCGAGGGCATCGCCTGCTACCGCATCTTCATTTCCGGTCTGTTGGACATTACCGACAACCTGAAAGACGGTGCCCTGGTGCCGCCGTTGAACGTGGTCCGCCACGACAACGACGACCCGTACCTGGTAGTGGCGGCCGACAAAGGCACCGCGACCTTCTCCGATATCGCCAACGGCATCGCCATCGACTACGGCTTCTGGCTGGGCGATGCGTTTGCCTCTGGTGGTTCGGCCGGTTACGACCACAAGAAAATGGGCATCACCGCCAAGGGCGCGTGGGTCGGTGTGCAGCGTCACTTCCGTGAGCGCGGCATCAATGTGCAGAAAGACAGCATTACCGTGGTCGGCGTCGGCGACATGGCCGGTGACGTGTTCGGCAACGGCTTGTTGATGTCCGACAAGCTGCAACTGGTCGCGGCCTTCAACCACCTGCATATCTTTATTGATCCAAACCCGAACCCGGAAACCAGCTTCATCGAGCGCCAGCGTATGTTTGAGCTGCCGCGTTCGGCCTGGTCGGACTACGACACCAGCATCATGTCCGAAGGCGGCGGGATCTTCTCGCGCAGCGCCAAAAGCATTGCCATCTCGCCCCAGATGAAAGAACGCTTCGACATCCAGGCCGACAAGCTGACCCCGACCGAGCTGCTGAACGCCTTGCTCAAGGCGCCGGTGGACCTGTTGTGGAACGGCGGTATCGGCACCTACGTCAAGGCCAGCACCGAAAGCCACGCCGATGTCGGCGACAAGGCCAACGACGCGCTGCGCGTCAACGGCAACGAGCTGCGCTGCAAAGTAGTGGGCGAGGGCGGTAACCTGGGCATGACCCAGCTGGGTCGCGTGGAATTCGGCCTCAATGGCGGCGGTTCCAACACCGACTTTATCGACAACGCCGGTGGTGTGGACTGCTCCGACCACGAAGTGAACATCAAGATCCTGCTCAACGAAGTGGTGCAGGCTGGCGACATGACCGACAAGCAACGCAACCAGTTGCTGGCGAGCATGACCGACGAAGTCGGCAGCCTGGTGTTGGGCAACAACTACAAGCAGACCCAGGCCCTGTCCCTGGCGGCGCGCAAAGCCTACGAGCGTGCGGCCGAGTACAAGCGTCTGATGAGCGACCTGGAAGGCCGCGGCAAGCTGGACCGCGCCATCGAGTACCTGCCGACCGAGGAGCAGCTCGTCGAGCGCGCCGCGACCGGCAAGGGCCTGACCCGTCCGGAACTGTCGGTGCTGATTTCCTACAGTAAGATCGACCTCAAGGAAGCGCTGCTCAAGTCCCTGGTACCGGATGACGACTACCTGACCCGCGACATGGAGACCGCGTTCCCGCCGAGCCTGGTGGCCAAGTTCGGCGAGGCCATGCGTCGCCACCGCCTCAAGCGCGAGATCGTCAGCACCCAGATCGCCAACGACCTGGTCAACCACATGGGCATCACCTTCGTGCAACGCCTCAAAGAGTCGACCGGCATGAGCCCGGCGAACGTGGCGGGCGCCTATGTGATCGTGCGCGACATCTTCCACCTCCCGCACTGGTTCCGTCAGATCGAAGCCCTGGATCACCAGGTCTCGGCTGAAGTGCAACTGGCGCTGATGGACGAACTGATGCGCCTGGGCCGTCGGGCTACCCGTTGGTTCCTGCGCAGCCGTCGCAACGAGCAGGATGCCGCGCGTGATGTGGCGCACTTCGGTCCGCACCTGGCGGCGTTGGGCCTCAAGCTCGACGAACTGCTGGAAGGCCCGACCCGCGAAGGCTGGCAGAACCGTTACCAGGCCTATGTCGAAGCCGGTGTGCCTGAGCTGTTGGCGCGCATGGTTGCTGGCACCACGCACCTGTACACCTTGTTGCCGATCATCGAGGCTGCTGACGTTACCGGTCAGAGCGCTGCCGATGTGGCCAAGGCCTACTTCGCCGTGGGCAGCGCCCTGGACTTGCCGTGGTACCTGCAGCAGATCAGCGATCTGCCGGTGGGCAACAACTGGCAGGCCCAGGCCCGCGAAGCCTTCCGCGATGACGTGGACTGGCAGCAACGGGCGATCACCATCAAGGTTCTGCAAATGGCCGATGCGCCAGAAGACATGGAAGCCCGCGTGGCCCTGTGGCTTGAGCAGAACGCGAGCATGGTCGAACGCTGGCGCGCGATGATGGTGGAAATCCGGGCTGCGGTCGGCACGGACTACGCCATGTACGCGGTGGCCAACCGGGAACTGCTGGACCTGGCCATGAGTGGTCAAGCGGTGCTGTAATCGGCTGCTAGCGCGTTAAAACAAAGCCCCGTCTCGCGAGAGACGGGGCTTTTTGTTTTCACTCGATTCAATGTAGGGTGTATGCAAAATTTGCTGCCCCTGGTGCCCCTTGTGGGAGCGGGCTTGCCCGCGATAGCGGCAGTCCAGTCACTGTCGCTGGCGGCTGACCCACCGCCATCGCAGGCAAGCCAGCTCCCACATTTGATTTGGGGTGGTACCAACATTCTCTGCCACACGAAGATCCCCTGTGGGAGCGGGCTTGCTCGCGAAAGCGGCAGTCCAGTCACTGTTTCTGGCGGCTGACCCACCGCCATCGCAGGCAAGCCAGCTCCCACATTTGATTTGTGGTGGTACCAACATTCTCTGACCCGCGCAGATCCCCTGTGGGAGCGGGCTTGCTCGCGATAGCGACAGTCCAGTCACTGTTTCTGGCGGCTGACCCACCGCCATCGCAGGCAAGCCAGCTCCCACATTTGATTTGTGGTGGTACCAAAATTCTCTGCCTCGCGCAGATCCCCTGTGGGAGCGGGCTTGCTCGCGAAAGCGGCAGTCCAGTCACTACTTCTGGCAACTGATCTACCGCCATCGTAAGCAAGCCAGTTCCCACATTTGATTTGTGGTGGTACCAACATTCTCTGCCCCGCGCAGATCCCCTGTGGGAGCGGGCTTGCTCGCGAAAGCGGCAGTCCAGTCACTACTTCTGGCAACTGATCTACCGCCATCGTAGGCAAGCCAGTTCCCACATTTGATTTGTGGTGGTACCAAAATTCTCTGCCTCGCGCAGATCCCCTGTGGGAGCGGGCTTGCCCGCGATAGCGACAGTCCAGTCACTGTTGCTGGCGGCTGACTCACCGCCATCGCAGGCAAGCCAGCTACTACATTTGATTTGTGGTGGTACCAACATTCTCTGCCCCGCGCAGATCCCCTGTGGGAGCGGGCTTGCTCGCGAAAGCGGCAGTCCAGTCACTGTTTCTGGCGGCTGATACACCGCCATCGCAGGCAAGCCAGCTCCCACATTTGATTTGTGGTGGTACCAAAATTCTCTGCCCCGCGCAGATCCCCTGTGGGAGCGGGCTTGCTCGCGAAAGCGGCAGTCCAGTCACTGTTTCTGGCAACTGATCTACCGCCATCGCAGGCAAGCCAGCTCCCACATTTGATTTGTGGTGGTACCAACATTCTCTGCGCCGCGCAGATCCCCTGTGGGAGCGGGCTTGCCCGCGATAGAGGCAGTCCAGTCACTGTTGCTGGCAGCTGACCCACCGCCATCGCAAGCAAGCCAGCTCCCACAGTTGAATCTCCATTGGCTTACGAGAGTTGTGCTTGCAGATGATCCAGATGTTGGGTCATCAGGCTTACGGCCGTGCCCCCATCCCTGCGCTCCAGTGCCTCGATCATCGCCGACTGCTCACGCCAGGTCCCGGCGAACGCTCCCTGTTGCGCAATGACCAGTGAGGTCAACGGCACCAGGCTATTGAGAAACTGCGCCAGTGGCCGATTCCCCGCAATGCTCGCCAGCAATAGGTGAAACTCGCCACATAGGCGGATGGCCGGGCCTTGCTGGCCCTGTTCGACGCACGCCCGTTGGCGCGCCACCAGTTCGCGCAAGCGCCGCACCTGGCCGGGGCTGGCCTGTGCGCATGCCAATTGCACCACGGTCACTTCCATCAAGCGCCGCGCCTCGAGAATGTGTTGCACCTGCTGCGCATCGGGCGCCGCCACCTGGGCACGCAGGTTGGGGCGCAGGATGATCACTTGCTGCTCGGCCAGGCGCGCCAGGACCCGGCGCAGTACGCTGCGGCTGACGCCAAATTGTTCGGCCAGGCCTTCTTCGGTAAAGCGGCTGGTGGGCACGATGCGCTGTTCGAGGATGGCATCGAACAGCCGTGGGTAGAGGTCATCCACCGAGGGCCGTTTACCGGGCACCAGGCGCATGGGGGGCGGGGCGGTGACAACGTTAGTGCGTTGCAGGGCATGAGCGCTCATGGCCAGCCTCCAGAGTCAGTTGCCGAGATGGTCGTCGGGAATGTTCAGGGCGGTCCCCATGCGCTGGCCTTCGTTGAGGATATGGCGGCGCATTTCGGCGCTGGCCTGGGCGCTGTTCTTGCTGCGGATCGCGCGCACCACCGCTTCGTTTTCCTGCAGGCGCTCGGCCAGGTGTTCGGGGGAGTTGCGCAACACCTGGGCGCTTTGCTTGAGGGCGTTGCTAGTCTGCTGCACCACGTTCTGGAAGATCGGGTTGGAGGTCAGGGCGAACAGTTCTTCGTGGAAGGCGATGTAGGCGTTCATCCCCGCTTCACTGTCGTTGGCGTCCAGGGCTTCGCGCATGTCCATCAGGGTCAGGCGCAGTTGCCCGATTTCCTTGCTGGTGATGGACTGGGCCACCAGGCCGACGATAAACGGCTCCAGGGTGTAGCGCAGTTGCAGGATGTCGGCGAGGCTGGCGTCGGCCACGGCATCATGGGCTTGGGGCTCGTTGACGCTGGTTTCCAGCACGACCACACCTTTGCCGGGCATCGAGCGCACCAGGCCGAGGGTTTCCAGGACGATCACGGCTTCGCGCAGGCTCGGGCGGCTGATGCCCAATTGTTCGGCCAGTTCGCGCTGGCCGGGGAGCATTTCGCCACGCCGCCATTGGCCTCGGGCCAGGGCGGCGCGTAGTTTTTCTACGACTGAATTGACGACGGTTGAGGTGCTGATCACGCCGGGCTCCTTATGTTGCAAACACAAACGGTAAAAATGGCGACGATTAACGGTGGGAGCGAGCAAGCCCGCTCCCACACTCGATCTGCGCTAGAACTCCTGGTGAGCCGGCAACACCGGCTTCTTGGCCTGGAACGCATACCCTTGCTGCCCCTCCAGCACCTTGTTGGCCCGTTGCAGATCAATGTCCTTTTCCCAGCGGGCAATGGCCACGGTGGCCACGCAGTTGCCGATCAGGTTGGTCAGTGCACGGCCAATCCCCATAAACCAGTCCACGGCCAACACCAGCACCAGGCCCACCACCGGGATGGCGGGAATGGCGGTGAGGGTCGCGGCCAGAATCACCAGGGCCGAGCCCGGTATGCCGTGGGCACCCTTGGAGGTGATCAGCGACACCAGCAGGATGGTCAGCAGATCGGTCATCGACAACGGCGTACCGGTGGCGTTGGCGATAAACACAATGGCCAGGGTCAGGTAGATCGAGAAACCATCGAGGTTGAACGAGTAACCGGTGGGGATCACCAGGCCGACGGTGGAACTGCCGATGCCCAGGTGCTCCAGTTTACGCATGATCTGTGGCAACACTGCATCGGATGACGCGGTGCCCATCACGATCAGCAGCTCTTCGCGCAGGTATTTGAGCAGCGGCAGCATGCGCAGGCCCGACAGGCGCATCACCGCGCCCAGGATCAGCGCGACAAACGCGATGCAGGTCAGGTAGAACAGACCCACCAGGCTGCCCAGGTGCTGTAGCGAATCCAGGCCATAGGTGCTGGTGGTAAAGGCGATGGCACCGAATACGCCGATGGGCGCCAGGCGCACGATCATGCCCATGATGCGGAAGATCACATGGCTCAGTTCGTTGATCAGTCGTGAAATGCCCGACGCCGCTTCCCCTACCAGGTTCAGCGCACTGCCGAACAGCACTGAGAACAACAGCACTTGCAGTACGTTGTTGTCGGCAAAGGCGCCGATCACCGAGTTGGGGATCAGGTCCATCAGGAACTGACTAGTGCCCTTGATATGTTGGCCACGATCCGCCAATTCATTGAGGCCGGCGGAAGACAGCTGTTCCAGATGGATATTGGCCCCGCTACCGATCCCGGTACTGAAGGCCAGCACCAGGCCCAGTACTAGGGCGATGGTGGTGAGGATTTCGAAATAGATCACCGACTTGAGGCCGATGCGCCCGACTTTTTTCAGGTCGCCAGCACCGGAAATGCCGCTGACCACCACGCAGAACACGATCAGGCCGATCAGCATCTTGATCAGCTTGATAAAGCCGTCACCCAGGGGTTTGAGTTGTGAGGAGAATTCGGGAAGGGCCAAGCCGCACGCGATGCCGAGCATCAGGCCTATGACGACTTGCAGGAAAATCGAACGCGAGCACCATCTGAGCATGGGAAGGATCTCTATTCGGTGCCCTGGTGGGTCCAGGGCTTAATTGTTGTGGTCTTACCGGTAAGTCCAGTGCGCGGCCAGTCTACGCTCGGTTTTTTGCAAACTACAAGGGGGGGAGGGGCTGTTTAGGTTGTCCGGTCTTACCAGTTGCTCGGTAACCGTGATGCTTGAGCGGTTGGCGGTCTGGAAAATTTTTCGCTTATCATCCCCGGCTTGGCTGCTGAGGTGATGCATGGACAAGCCTGGACTGACAACCGATGAAACGGGACTGACCCGTTGTACATGGCGAACGGCCGCTGCCGAGTACCCCGATTACCACGATCACGAATGGGGTGTACCGGTTGCCGATGATAGGGCGCTGTACGAGAAAATCTGCCTGGAAGGCTTCCAGGCCGGCATGGCGTGGATCACCATTCTGCGCAAGCGCGAGCATTTTCGCCGGGCGTTCGAGGGTTTTGATTTTCGCCGGGTGGCGCAGTACACCGAGCAGGATATCCAGCGCTTGATGGCCGACCCTGGCATTGTGCGCAACCGGGCGAAAATCCTCTCGACCCTCAACAATGCGCGCAGGGCCTGCGAGCTGGTGGATGAATACGGCTCGCTGGCGGCCTGGTTGTGGGCATTCGAGCCGGCGGCCGACGAGCGCCCGGCGGTGGTGGACATGGCCTATTGGACGGGCAACCCGACGTCGCCGGCGTCGGTACGCTTGTCCAAGGCCTTGAAGAAGCGCGGCTGGACATTCGTCGGGCCGACGACGATGTATGCATTCATGCAGGCGATGGGGATGGTCAATGACCACCTGGAAGGCTGCGCCTGTCGGCAGCCAATTGAAGACCTGCGCCGCCAGTTCAGGCGCCCCTGAGTCCTGAACTGGCAGGGCCTCCTTACTCCTCAGCCAATCTGCAACAGGATATCGCGCACCTTGTCCAGGGATGGGTCGATATCCAGGGTCTCGATGGCGCCGAAGCCGAAGATCAAGCCACTACGCACCGGCGCCTGATGGAAAAACACGTCCAGTGGATACAGGCCGACTTCCACCTGGCGCGCCCGTTCGATCAGCAGGGGGATGTTCACGGGCACTTTGCACAGTGCGGCCAAGTGGAACCCGGCCACGCTGGGCACGGCTTCGAACCAGGGCGACAGGTCGCCGGCCAGGCGGCTGAGGATGCGTTCGCGGCGGGTGGTGTAGACCGCATGACAACGCCGAATGTGCTTGAGCAAATAGCCTTCGCTGATGAACTTGGCCAGGGCCCATTGCGGCAGTGTCGAGCTGTGCTGGTCGCTCAGTTGCTTGGCCTTGAGTACCGCGCCGCGGATGGCCGGTGGCAACACCGTGTAGCCCAGGCGCAGCTCTGGGAGCAGGGTCTTGGAGAAGGTTCCGACATAGGCGACGATGCCTCGTGTATCCATGCTTTGCAGGGCGTCAGTGGGGCGGCCTTCGTAGCGGAACTCACTGTCGTAGTCGTCCTCGATGACAATTGCGCCCAGCGCCAGCGCCCGTTTCAGCAGCGCTTCGCGGCGCGGCAGGCTCATGGGGATACCCAATGGAAACTGGTGGGACGGGGTGACGTAGATCAGTCGGGTGCCTTCGGGAATCAACTCGACCTGGATCCCTTGCGCGTCCAGCGGCACGCCGGCCACCGTGGCGCCCATGGCTTCGAAAAGCAGGCGCGCCGGGGCGTAGCCGGGGTCTTCCATGGCGACGATGCTGCCCGGTTCCAGCACCACGCGGGCGATCAGGTCCAGTGCCTGCTGGGCACCGTTGCACACCACAATGTCGTCGTCGCAGCAGTTGACCCCACGGGAAAAGGCGATATGCCCGGCAATCGCATTGCGCAAGGCCGGCAAGCCCTCGGGCTGGCCGTAGAAACCACTGTTTTTGGCAATGCGGCGCAGAGCGTCCTGGGTGCAACGTCGCCATTCGTCCTGGGGGAACAGGCTGCGGGTGGTGGCGCCACCGATGAACTCGCAGCGCAACGTGCTTTCGCGTGTCGGATGGCGCATGGGCGAGGGCAGGGCCTGCCACTTGGCCAGGTTGGCGGCGCAGGCCAGGTCGGCTGCACTTTGCAGGCCCTTTGGCCGCAGCGCATGGGGGGTGACGAAGGTGCCACGGCCGATCTTGCCGATCAGCAGGCCTTCGTAGGTCAGGGTGGTGTAGGTGTCGGACACGGTCTTGCGCGACACCCCCAACTGCTCGGCCAGCAAGCGGCTGGGGGGCAACTGCGCGCCAGCGGCCAGGCGTCCTGATTCAATCGCGTCGCGCAGTTGCTGGTAAAGCTGTTCGGCCAGGTCCTTGCGGCCCTGGATGACGACGTGCAGTTCCATGTTTCATTCCGAGGCGGTCAATTCTGCCAAGGTTACTCGTATGTACCGGCCACGCCGATCAAAAATGTGGGAGCGGGCTTGCTCGCGAAAGCAGTGGGTCAGTCAACATCAATGTTTGCTGGGCCGACGTCTTCGCGAGCAAGCCCGCTCCCACACAAGCGTGGGTCAGGAGAGGAAGCCACCGTCCACATTCAGCGAAACACCCGTGGTGTAGGTCGAGGCATCGCTGGCCAGGTACAGCACCGCGCCGGCCATTTCACTGGGGTCGGCCACGCGCTTGAGCGGGATCTGGGCCAGGGCCATGTTCAGGATCGACTCGTTTTTCACCAGGGCCGAGGCAAACTTGGTGTCGGTCAGGCCCGGCAGCAGGGCGTTGCAGCGGATGCCGAACGGCGCGCATTCCTTGGCAAACACCTTGGTCATATTGATCACGGCGGCCTTGGTCACCGAGTAGATGCCCTGGAAGTGCCCCGGGGAAATGCCGTTGATCGAGGCCACGTTGATGATGCTGCCGCCACCGTTGTCACGCATCAGCTTGCCGGCTTCCACTGACATGAAGAAGTAGCCACGGATGTTCACGTCGACGGTTTTCTGGAACGCGCCGAGGTCGGTGTCCAGCACGTTGCAGAACTGGGGGTTGGTCGCGGCGTTGTTGACCAGGATGTCCAGGCGCCCGAACTGCTGGCGAATGCCGGCAAACACCTCGCTGATCTGCTCCATCTCGCCGATATGGCAGGCAATGGCCGTGGCCTTGCCGCCGGCGGCGATGATTGCATCGGCCACGTGCTGGCAGCCGTCGATCTTGCGGCTCGAGACAATCACGTGGGCACCTTGCTGGGCCAGCAGCTTGGCGATGGCCTCACCAATGCCACGGCTGGCCCCGGAAACAAACGCGATCTTGCCATCGAGGTCGAACAGATGAGTCTTGGACATGGTGGTTCCTTGTCGGGTCAGAGGGTGGATTTGTGGATGACGTTCAGACTCATCTGTTCCAGCAGCGTGTTCATGCGGATGAACTGCGCGAAACGTTTGTCCTGGGTCTGGCCATGGAAGAAGCGGTAGTAGATCTGCTGCACGATGCCGGCCAGACGGAACAGGCCGTAGGTGTAGTAGAAGTCGAAATTGTCGATCTGGATGCCGGAGCGCTCGGCGTAGTAATCGACAAACTGGCGGCGGGTCAGCATGCCGGGGGCGTTGCTCGGTTGGCGGCGCATCAGTTGCACGGGCGCCGGGTCGGCGGCTTCGATCCAGTAGGCGAGGCTGTTGCCCAGGTCCATCAGCGGGTCGCCCAGGGTGGTCAGCTCCCAATCCAGCACGCCAATGATTTGCATCGGGTTGTTGGGGTCGAGGATCACATTGTCGAAGCGATAGTCGTTGTGCACGATGCTCGAGGTCGGATGATCGGCGGGCATCTTGTCGTTGAGCCAGGCACGCACGGCTTCCCATTTCGGGGCGTCGGGGGTCAGGGCTTTTTCGTAGCGCTCGCTCCAGCCGCGAATCTGGCGTTGCACATAACCTTCAGGCTTGCCCAGGTCGGCCAGGCCGCACGCGCTGTAGTCGACCTGGTGCAGTTCGACGAACTTGTCGATAAAGCTCTTGCACAAGGCTTCGGTGCGCGCCGCGTCCAGGCCCAGCTCCGGCGGCAGGTCCGAGCGCAGGATGATGCCCTTGACCCGTTCCATCACGTAAAACTCGGCGCCGATCACCGATTCGTCGGTGCAGTGCACGTAGGCTTTGGGGCAATAGGGGAAGCCATCCTTGAGCTGGTTGAGGATGCGGAACTCACGGCCCATGTCATGGGCCGACTTGGCCTTGTGGCCAAACGGCGGGCGGCGCAGGACGAATTCCTGTTCGGGGTATTCCAGCAGGTAGGTCAGGTTGGAGGCGCCGCCTGGAAACTGGCTGATTCTGGCGCTGCCACTCAGGCCTGGGATATGGGCCTTGAGGTAGGGGTCGATGAGGCTGGCATCCAGTTCTTCGCCTGGGCGAATCTGGGTGGATTGGTCATTGAGCGCCATGCTTATCCCTTTTGCTTATTCTTGAGGCCTTGGACTATTGGCTAATCTAATGCGCACAGCCAACCTGCCACAAGGCTGTGGTGGCTTAATAGGCTAGCGTGTTGGACGACAATCAGCGTGCCTGATCGGTCATTTTTCGGGCGGGGGCAAGGCAACCGGTGTGAGTACCGGGCGCCCGGCGAAGTGTTCCACGAGGTTTTCGGCGACCCTTTGCACGGTGTCATGGGCCGCTTCGGGCGACAGGCCGGCGACATGGGAGGTGAGCACCGTATTGCCCAGGCGCTTGAGGGCGTCGGGCACCTGGGGCTCGTCGTCGAACACATCCAGGGCCGCGCCGCCGATACGGCGTTGCTCAAGGGCGGCCACCAGGTCGGCGGTCACCACCACGCTGCCGCGGCCGATGTTCACCAGGTAGCCGTGGGGTCCCAAGGCGTCCAGGGCCTGGCGGTCGATCAGGTGGTACGTGCCGACGCCGCCGGGGGTGGCCAGCACCAGGAAGTCCGAGTTACGCGCCAGTTCCACGGCGCTGGCGCAGTAGGTGTAGTCCACGTCATCGCGGGGCTGGCGGTTGTGATAACTGACTTCCATGCCAAACCCGAGGGCGGCGCGCCTGGCGATCTCCAGGCCTACCGCGCCGAGGCCGAGGATGCCCAGCTGTTTGCCGGCGAGGGACGGGCGCATCACCTTGGGCCATTCGCCACGTCGCACGGCCGCGTCTGTCTGGGGAATGCCGCGTACCAGCGCCAGCAACAAGGCCATGGCGTGGTCGGCCACTGAGGGCGCGTTTACCCCGGCACCGTTGGTGACCACAATCTTGCGATTGCTCGCCGCCTGCAGGTCGACATGCTCATAGCCGGCACCGATCACGCAGATGATTTCCAGCAGTGGCAGGGCGGCGATCTCCTCGGCATACAACCCCAGTGGACCACGGGTCAGCACGGCACGGATCTGCCCGCCATGGGTCTTGATCGCCTGGGCGCGTTCTGCGGGGGTTGGCGCCAGAATCACATGAAAGTCGTTGCTCTCGATGATGGGCAGGTATTCATTGATGGTTTCAACCAGGACCAGAACAGTGGCGGGCATGGGGCAGCTCTTGTTGTGGGGTTTGATCTCTGGAGTATGCGGTATTTTTTGTAGTACGAATGCCCGCAGATGAAAGATGCTTCCTCGATGGGAGGCCTTGGCATGGGGATGCCAGCGTCGGCGCAGGCTGCAGACGCTGGGCATTCGTGGGGGGCGTTACTGGGTTTGTCTTACCTTGTTCTGTTCTGCCTGGGCGATTTCCCGGAAATCATAGGTGGGGAAAAACTCGGTCCGGTAGGTGCCCCATGCAGCATTTTCCAGTGCCAGATTGACCGCTGACAACCGAGAGGCGGGTAGGCGCAGGACGATGACTTGGCCGATTCCCATGGTGATGTTCCAACTGACGACTTCTACTCCCTCCGGTGGAAATACTTTGTAGAAATCCTGCTTGGCGAGTTGCGCCCTTAGTTCGCTTAATGGGCGGGATTGATCATGTTTGAGAAATACCGTCAACATAATTGCATTTTCGGGTGTGGCGTGCGGTATTTTTGCTGTCGCGGGGGCTGAGGGTTGCGCATTGGCGCCGCTGGAAAGAAGGGCGGACAACCATACGGTGGATATTAATAACGACTTGAGTTGAGTTTTCATAAGAGGCGTCTTTTTATTGTTTTATGGATTTTTGAAGTAAGTAGTCAAAGCCTGATGGTATCTGGCAGGTCAAGAATACTCAGTGGGAGGTGGAGGTTTTGATCGGCCCGTTGTAAGGCGCATGGACCACGTAGATACGAACTTTCTCGTTGGTCTCGACCATGTCCCGGGGCACTTCCCGCGAATAGGTGAACTCTTGGTTGTTGAGGACCTCAAGCCGCCTGACCACTGTTCTGGCAGGGCCCTTGTCTGGTACCAGGATATGGGTGGTTTTGTCGCCTGTGACCAGAAAGTAACCGCCACCGCCATTGTCATACTTTGACAGCCCGGTGTCGGCATAGAAAAACTCATAGCGATTACGCTCGGGGTCCCACATGGAGATGCCAACCACGCCCGGATACTTGTCCTTGACGTCAATTTGCGGGGCGCCTTCTATATAGACTTTGGTGGTCAGCCACTGGGGCGAAGAAGCGAGTGCGCGGATGTCGGAGTTTGTCGATTGTGCCTGGCTGGAAAGTGGAGCGAGCAGTCCAGCGAGAAGTAGACCTGTAAAAACGGCATGGCATTTTCGCATTGGATAATTCCTACATGGGGCGTGGGTTTTTATTCTTGTATTTGGTTGGGTATTGCTTGGGCCCGGCAGTGACGGAATATAAATGTGCTGGCAGGTGCTATCAATGCCTGGGTATATGTTTGTAACAAATCCATGGGCAATCATTTAAAAAATATTCAAATGCTCGCTGTGAAGTAGGGGGATTCCTACAAATAAGCTGGTGAGATATAGATTGCGATAAGTATATAAATTCTATGTTTAAAGGGGCGGCTATCTATAGGGTTGTTGCCTGATTAAACGCATTTGCGCCACCCCCATTCCTCAGTTTCGCCAATCTTTAGCCGATTCGCGGGGTGGGTATCAGTGTGTTGCGAGGCTTGGGCGCGGCGGCGTATTCAATGCCGTTGAATGTGAAGGTGTCAGACTGTTGTTGCTTGGGCTTGTCTTGGGTAGCGATTTGATCGGCGATGTGGGTCGATACGCTATCGACCAACTGGCCAGCGTTGAAAATGTTCAGGCTTGAAGTCGTCATGCTTGAATCTCCAGGTTTTGTAGTAGAGCTTGCACTGAGTGGGCGATGGGGGCGTAACGTTCCTGATTCCAACAATTTGTGGTCAATCGACTGGCTCTGCTCCGTACAACCATTCCTCAGCTAAGTCTTTGCTTATTCAAGTGAATCCCGGACAATCGCGCCCCTGTTACGGTCGTGGCGCTGCCTGTCAGGTTTTTCTGACTCGCCGCGATCGTATGAAAGTGGAGAACCGAGCGGATGAATGATCAGGCCAATAGCGTCGATGAACGCTACGCAACGACACCTGTAACCCTCACGGGCTGGAGCCGCCAGGACACGACCTGGATGCTTGGCCTGTTCGGCACGGCGATTGGCGCCGGCACCTTGTTTCTGCCCATCAACGCAGGCCTGGGCGGCTTCTGGCCGTTGCTGATCCTCGCGCTGTTGGCGTTCCCCATGACCTACTACGCACACCGTGGCCTGACCCGCTTTGTGCTGTCGGGGCGTGCGGGCTCGGACATCACTGAGGTGGTTGAAGAGCATTTCGGCATCAAGGCCGGTGCTTTGATCACCTTGCTGTACTTCTTTGCGATCTTCCCGATCCTGCTGATCTACAGCGTGGCGCTGACCAATACCGTCGCAAGCTTTATGTCGCACCAACTGCACATCGAGCCACCGCCACGGGCGCTGCTGTCGTTTGTGCTGATTCTGGGCCTGCTGGCCGTGGTGCGTTGCGGCGAGCAGGTGATCGTCAAGGCCATGAGCCTGATGGTCTATCCGTTTATTGTTGCCTTGCTGTTTCTGGCGGTGTACCTGGTTCCGCACTGGAATGGCGGCATCCTCAGCACGGCCAGCACCGTTCCGGCACCGTCGGCGCTGCTGCACACCCTGTGGCTGGCGATTCCGGTGATGGTGTTCTCGTTCAACCACTCGCCGATCATCTCGGCCTTCGCCGTTGACCAGAAACGCCAGTACGGCGCCCACGCCGAAGAGCGCAGCTCGCAGATCCTGTCCCGTGCCCACTTGTTGATGGTGGCGATGGTGATGTTCTTCGTGTTCAGCTGTGTGCTGACCCTGTCACCGGCCCAACTGGCCGAAGCCAAGGCGCAGAACCTGTCGATCCTGTCTTACCTGGCCAACCACTTCGATAACCCGACCATCGCCTTTGCCGCGCCATTGATTGCGTTTGTGGCGATTGCCAAGTCCTTCCTGGGCCACTACATCGGCGCCAGCGAAGGCCTCAAGGGCCTGATCGTCAAGAGCGGCCGCCGCCCGGGCGCCAAGGCCCTGGACCGCATGACTGCTGGCTTTATGCTGGTGGTGTGCTGGATCATCGCCACCCTGAACCCGAGCATCCTGGGGATGATCGAGACCCTGGGTGGGCCGATCATTGCTTCGATCCTGTTCCTGATGCCGATGTACGCGATCCGCAAGGTGCCGGCCATGGCCAAGTACCGTGGGCAGATGTCCAATGTGTTCGTGACCCTGGTCGGCCTGGTCGCCATCTCCTCGCTGATTTACTCGCTGATCCCTTGATGTGATCAGCGCCGGCGACCTCGGCGTTACTCATATCTCTAGCTAGGCAACGGCCGAATCAGCGTGCAGCGCGATTCGGCCGTTTTTCTGCCAGGCCGGAAAACTCAGTGCTACCACATGGTCGTTGTTCACGCGTTGCGGGGCGCCGAGGCGACTCAATTGCACGCCATTTTTCAGGAAATAACGCTCCAGCGCTGGAGTGGTCACTGCCACCACCTGATTGGCGCCGTGGCTCCAGGCATGGTGCAGGCTGTTCCACCAGACGCGCATCGGTAGGGTACCTTTCTCCAGGGCGCGGGCGGCAAAGCGCGACACTTCCCAGGTGTCACGGCTGCGCGGGCTTGGCTGGTCGCACAGAAACCCGAAGACTTCCGACAGCAGATAAGGTTGGGTGGTCGGCAACAGCCGTGCGCAACCGCAGACCTGGCCTTTTGTGTCCAGGGCGAGGATATGGCGCGTGTCGGCCTGGTCGAACTGATCGAATTCACGTTGGGGCCGGGCGTGGGTGGAGTCCAGCTGCCAACCCAGTTGCTCGATGAACACTTCGTGTCGATAGCGGCCCAGGTCGTCCTCAAGGGCTGCAGACAGTTCATGGTGATGGCGGGTGATGATGCTGATCATTGGATGTCCTTATCGTGATCGTCGGGCCTAGATCAGGCCCAGTGCGGCGGCATAGGCAGCCGCCAGTGTCTTGTTGGCTGCGCCGAATTTCTTCTGGATGGTCTTGAGGTGAAAGTTCACCGTGTTGATGGAGATGGTCAGGATCAGCGCGATCTCGCCTGAACTCTTGCCGTCGGCGGTCCATTGCAAAATTTCCCGCTCACGCAGGCTGAGGCAGACCGACGGGTGGGCGCGTTCGTTATGGCCCAGATCTGTCAGGCGCAGCGTCACCTGTTCGAGGATGCAGCGCAGGCGCAATTGAATCTCGTCGCTTTCAGCCCGCGAAATAGGATCCTGGCGCCGGGCCACGGACAGTACCCGCAGCGAGTGATCGTGGCTGCGAATCGGCAGCGTGGCGCCGATGCACAGACCCCAATCCCGAGCTTCCAGCCATAGCTTGCGACTGTTTTCAAACAGTGCGTCGTTCCACAGCACCATCTCGGTGGAACGCAAGCCACTGAGGATCGACGGATCGACAGCCGCGTAGTTTTGCTCCTGGTAATGTTCCAGCCACCTTTCGGGGTAAGAGCCGTGAATCTCGGTTTTTGGTCGGGTAAAAGGGGTCAGGTGGCGTACGGCATAGGCGTAATACTCGAACCCCAATTGCAACACTTCCCGCTCCAGCAGCGCGAACACTTGTGCTCCTCCCTGTTGCTTGAGCATCTCTATCCGCAAGCGATTCCACCAGCGGATGAGGTCGTTTTCCTTCTCCATGGACAGTCGCCTCGATTCCTGGAACCTTTGGCAATCTAGCCCACGTGATCTTTCTGTCAAACTTTTCCGGTGCTTTGCCGACGGCTCTGGCACGGCACTTTTGCCCAAGAGGCCGGTGTTTATGACGCTTGGCGCAGGCGAGGTATTGAATGGTGCGCGTGGCACTGTTCAATGGCCTTGACTGCTGTTTCACAGGACGCCGCATCGGCGGGCATCAGGCTGCTCGCCCGAGCACAGGCCTGTTGCAATCGGGTGTCGTGTAGCAGCGCTGTGATCGCCCCTTGCAGGTCTTGTCTGTCCAAGGGCAGGGCAAGACGTATTCCGCACCCCATGCGCACCAGTCGTTCGGCGTTATCGAACTGGTCATGGGCGATCGGCAGGACAATCTGTGGAATGCCGGCAGCCAGCGCCAGGCTCATGGCGCCAATGCCGCCGGGGTGGACCAGCCCGGCTGCGCGGGGCAGCAGCGAACTCATCGGCAAAAACGGACGTTGCATCACCGTGGGCGGCAAATCGCTGGTGACCGGCCGATCACTGGTCAGAAAAATACCGCGTGCGCCGACCCTGTGCAGCGCTTCCAGGGCAAAGCGATAAAACTGCTGGTCAAAGTGCTCAGTGGAACCTTGGGTGAAAACCACGGGGGCCGGTCCGGCATCGAGGAAGGCCCGAGTCTGTTCATCGAGCCCCAGGGTGCCACCGTCGAACAGTGGGAAGCCGGCCATGTGCAGGGGCTGCGGCCAGTCTTGCTGGACGGGGGCGAACCATTCGGGGAACAGGCAAATCACGCCTTGGGGGGCATGCATCCATTGGCTGAAGATGTTCTTCACCGTGCCCGGCAATCCGTGTTTGCGGCGCAGTGCATTGATTTGTGGGGCACAGGTCCGGTCCAGGCTCAGGTATTCGATCCCGCGCCAGAGCAATTTGCGCACCGTCAAGGGCAGGCGGCGTGATACGTTGAAAGTGGGGTGTACAGGCGGTAAATGTGCCGACAGTAGGGTTGAAGGGGACACTTGGACCGAGAGGTAAGGGAAACCGTATTTTTCATGGGCAATACGTGCACCCAAGGCCCACAGCGAGCCGACCACTACTATATCGTCAGTGTTATGCGCGGTTACATAATCGTAGACCGGCTCTAATAGGCCTGCGATGGCTTGCCACAACACGCTGAAGGAAGTCTTCGGATCCCACAGGCGGGGATCGCCCATGGCAGCGTTGTAGGTCGCCTCATCGCATAACGGCACGAAGTCCAGGCCCCGGGCCTCGATGGTGCGTTGAAACGCCGGCATGCTGCACAAGGTCACCTGATGACCGCGCAGGGTCAGTGCTGCGCCCAGGCCGATAAAGGGAAAAACGTCACCGGCCGAACCGATGGCAATCATGATTACTCGCATCATCCACATCCTTGTTCAAAAGTGCTCAGGCGAAGCTCAACTGCGCTCGGTGAGGAGGCGACATGCAAAACGCCTCTGGCCGGGCGTCGCGATGCGTCAGCAAATGGCCGAGCAACGCGCGGTGCACGCCGTTGGCCGCAGCCCTGGATTCCAGATCCAGAAAGTGCCCGCTGCTCTCGGCCGTGGAGAAGCTGCAGTCGCGGATGTACTGCTTGAAGCGCTGCACGTCCATGGCGCTGGTGTATTCGTCCCAGGCACCGTTCAAAAAGTGCACGTGGCTGTCGATGTTCGAAAGCTGGGGCAGGTACGCCCCTTCATTGAGCTTGAGGGCCTGGTCGATATGGAATCGCGCCTGATGCTGCTCGGCGTTGATCAACTGCGCCATGTGCTGTTGATTGGCACTCTTGAGGCGGGGCGGCAGGTGCTTGCCCAGCGTCTGGTTGAGCAAGTGCCCGATACCCGCGTTGTCATCCCGGGCCATGAGTGCCTGGGCGCCGCTGACGTAGTCGAGCATCGGGCCATTGAGGCCGGGAGCGAATGACATCACCACCGAGCTTTCGACGTTGTCCGGCTTCTGGGCGAGGGCCAGCAAGGTCGACAGGCCGCCCCAGGATGCGGAAACCAGATGGTGAATATTGAAGCCTTCGATCAAGGCCAGCAGGATCTGGACTTCATCGTCCTTGGTCACCAGGCACCGATTCGGGTTGTGAGCCCGGGAGTTTCCGGCGAATGGCAAGTCAAACAGCACCACGTTGAAGTGTTCGGCCAGGCACTTGCTGGTACGGGCAAAGGCCGAGGTTGTGGCCATGGCGCCATTGACCAGCAGCACATTCTTTTTATCGGGGGCATCGCCGATTTGTTCCACCGACACCGCATAGTCCTTGAAGACGTTCTTGATCACATATTGATTGCGCCACATAACACACCTCCATTAAGCACTTAAAAACGGGTGAGAGCGCCCCTGCCACCGGGTACGGGCATCGACGACGAGGCTTGGCTGTTTTTATTAGAAGTCGTACGGCATACAGCGCGAGTACATCCAAAGCAGGCGGATCCCATGACGCGGGCATCAGGGTGTAGAGAGTTTCGGCCTTCAAGGCGCGGCGGGACAACTACCTGATCTGGTAGGTCGTTGGAGAAAGGCCGTCGACAGCCAGTGCCCGGCAGATTTTCCCAGGCATAAAAAAACGCCGCGTATCTTGCGATACGCGGCGTTCTTCACATCAACACACCGTTAGGCTTGAACCACCGGAATGTTGGCGCTTGCTGCGATTTTACGGAACTCGGCGATCTGGTCGAAGTTCAGGTAGCGGTAGACGTCACTGGCCATGGTGTCCAGTTTCGCTGCGTAGCCCATGTACTCTTCGACGGTCGGCAGGCGACCCAGGGTGGAGGCGACTGCCGCCAGCTCGGCCGATGCCAGGTAGACGTTCGCGCCATCACCCAGACGGTTCGGGAAGTTACGGGTCGAAGTCGACACTACGGTCGAATTCGGCTCAACACGTGCCTGGTTACCCATGCACAGCGAGCAGCCCGGCATTTCCATGCGCGCGCCAGCCTTGCCGTAGATGCCGTAGTAGCCTTCTTCGGTCAGTTGGTGAGCGTCCATCTTGGTCGGCGGCGACAGCCACAGACGGGTTGGCAGCTGACCCTTGACCTGTTCCAGCAACTTGCCGGCAGCGCGGAAGTGACCGATGTTGGTCATGCACGAACCGATAAACACTTCGTCGATCTTCTCGCCAGCGACGCTGGACAGCAGACGGGCGTCGTCCGGGTCGTTTGGCGCGCAGAGGATTGGCTCGTTGATTTCGGCCAGGTCGATCTCGATGACTTCGGCGTATTCTGCGTCGGCATCGGCTTCCATCAGCTCAGGGTTGGCAACCCAGGCTTCCATCGCTTGGGCACGACGTTCCAGGGTACGCGCATCACCGTAGCCTTCACCGATCATCCAGCGCAGCAGGGTGATGTTGGAGTTCAGGTACTCGGTGACGGAGTCTTTCGACAGCTTGATGGTGCAACCGGCAGCCGAACGTTCGGCCGAGGCGTCGGACAGCTCGAAAGCCTGCTCCAGCGTCAGGTCGTTCAGGCCTTCGATTTCCAGGATGCGGCCGGAGAAGGCGTTTTTCTTGCCTTTCTTCTCAACGGTCAGCAGGCCGGACTGGATTGCGTAGTAAGGAATGGCATGAACCAGGTCACGCAGGGTGATGCCAGGTTTCATCTTGCCTTTGAAACGCACCAGGATCGACTCAGGCATGTCCAGTGGCATTACGCCAGTGGCTGCGGCGAACGCTACCAGGCCAGAACCGGCCGGGAACGAAATGCCCATCGGGAAACGGGTGTGGGAGTCACCACCGGTACCCACGGTGTCCGGCAGCAGCATGCGGTTCAGCCAGCTGTGGATGATGCCGTCGCCTGGACGCAGCGATACACCGCCACGGGTCATGATGAAGTCAGGCAGGGTGTGGTGGGTGGTCACGTCGATCGGCTTTGGATAGGCCGCGGTGTGGCAGAAGGACTGCATCACCAGATCGGTGGAGAAGCCCAGGCACGCCAGGTCTTTCAGTTCGTCACGGGTCATTGGACCGGTGGTGTCCTGGGAACCCACGGTGGTCATCTTCGGTTCGCAGTAGGTACCTGGACGAACGCCTTTGCCTTCCGGCAGGCCGCAGGCCTTGCCGACCATTTTCTGGGCCAGGGTGAAACCCTTGCCAGTGTCGACCGGTGCTTCAGGCAGCTTGAACAGGTCGGTAGGGCCAAGACCCAGCTCAGCGCGAGCCTTGTCGGTCAGGCCACGGCCGATGATCAGCGGGATACGGCCGCCGGCACGGACTTCGTCTAACAGGACCGGGGTCTTCATTTCGAAGGTGGTCAGGACTTCGTCGGTGCCGTGTTTGCAGACTTTGCCAGCATGCGGGTACAGGTCGATCACGTCGCCCATGTGCATGTTGGTGACGTCGAATTCGATTGGCAGTGCGCCAGCATCTTCCATAGTGTTGTAGAAGATGGGAGCGATCTTGCTGCCGAAGCAGAAGCCACCAGCGCGCTTGTTAGGCACGTACGGGACGTCGTCGCCGAAGAACCACAGCACCGAGTTGGTTGCCGACTTACGGGACGAACCGGTACCGACCACGTCACCGACGTAAGCGATCGGGAAGCCCTGGCCGCGCATTTCTTCGATCTGCTTCATCGGGCCGGTCTTGCCTTGCTCGTCCGGCACGATGCCTTCACGGGCCATTTTCAGCATGGCCAGGGCGTGCAGCGGGATGTCAGGACGGGACCAGGCATCGGGAGCAGGGGACAGGTCGTCGGTGTTGGTTTCGCCGGTGACCTTGAACACGCGCAGGCTGATCTTGTCGGCCAGGGTCGGGCGGTTCTTGAACCACTCGCCGTCGGCCCAGGACTGGATCACTTCCTTGGCGTGCGTGTTGCCGTTCTTGGCTTTTTCCGCGACGTCGTGGAATGCATCGAACATCAGCAGGGTGTGCTTGAGCTGGGCAGCAGCAACGGCGGCCAGTTCAGCGTCGTCCAGCAGCTCGACCAGGGTCACGATGTTGTAGCCGCCTTGCATGGTGCCAAGCAGTTCAACCGCGCGCTTTTTGTCGATCAGGGGGGAAGACACTTCGCCCTTGGCCAGGGCAGACAGGAAACCGGCCTTGACGTAGGCAGCTTCGTCAACGCCTGGTGGAATGCGGTTGGTGATCAGGTCAACGAGAAACTCTTCTTCGCCAGCCGGGGGATTTTTCAGCAGCTCGACCAGGCCTGCGGTTTGTTCGGCGTTTAGCGGCTGGGGAACGATACCCAGGGCTGCACGCTCTTCGATATGTTTGCGGTAGGCTTCAAGCACAGTTATTACCCTCATCAGTGGTCCCACGGGACGCTCATCCAGACATGCACGGCACGCATGCGCTCGGGGGCTTTTTGGGCCGTAGAGCCAGCGCTGCCGGCATTTCTCACAGAAGCTGCTTTCAAAGTTTTACGCCTGCAGAACGGAGCTGATGAGGGTTGGTGCTGGTCATTTGGAGGGTAAATAACCAGCGCCAACACCGTTCTGAAGGAACGACTGTGCTCGTGACGCTTTGAAAACAGCTTCCAACGGATTATTTGGCGCCTTACAAGGCCGGATGATTCTACGGCAAAAAATTTCTAAAGGTAAGTTGCCGCAGCAAGTTTGCAGGGTGATGAACCTTAGACAAAGGGCTAACATGGGCCACTGTTTCGCTGATTTGTGCGTTGTCACCCATGCCCAACCAAACCATCAAGACCCCCTGCATCGGCCTGTGCTCCACGGTTTACGGCGATCTCGTGTGCCGCGGCTGCAAGCGTTTCCACCACGAAGTGATCCAGTGGAACGGCTATGGCGAGGAAGAAAAACGCGCAGTTTGGCTGCGGCTTGAGCAACTGCTGGTGCAGGTCATGGCGGGCAAGCTGGAAGTATTCGACCCCAAACGGCTGCGCTGGCAACTCGAACAGCGAAAAATCCGCTTTGTGCCGCACCAGTCCGAATACTGCTGGGCCTACCAGTTGATCGCCCGGGGCGCGCGGGTGATCAACAACCTGGAAGCCTATGGCATGGTGCTGATGCCGGAGTTTCGCGACTGGAACCTGCCGGAACTGCGTGATGCCATTGATCGGGAGTTTTTTATCCTGTCCGAGGCGCATTACCAGCGCTATATCGCCCCTGGCTTCCTCAAGGATGCACTAGGTCACTGACTGTCGCCGATCAACATGTGGGAGCGGGCTTGCCCGCGATGGCGGCGTGTCAGTCAGGCACCTATCAACTGACCCACCGCTATCGCAGGCAAGCCAGCTCCCACTTTTGTTCTGGGGTGTGGCCAAAATATCCTGCCTTGCCAAGATCCCCTGTGGGAGCTGGGGTGTGGCCAAAATATCCTGTCCTGCCAAGATCCCCTTTGGGAGCTGGGGTGTGGTCAAAATATCCTGCCCTGCCAAGATCCCTTGTGGGAGCTGGGGTGTGGCCAAAATATCCTGCCCTGCCAAGATCCCCTGTGGGAGCTGGGGTGTGGCCAAAATATCCTGCCCTGCCAAGATCCCTTGTGGGAGCTGGGGTGTGGTCAAAATATTCTGCCCTGCCAAGATCCCTTGTGGGAGCGGGCTTGCCCGCGATAGCGCCAGTTCAGTCAGGGATGTATCAACTGACTCACCGCTATCGCGAGCAAGCCCGCTCGCACATGTCTGATCTTCATTGTGCCTTGCTGGCCAGTTCCTCCAGGTGGTCGATGATGCTCTGGGGCTTGAGCACCAGCACATCGCTCTCCAGCGCATCCAGCACCACTTCCGCCGTATTGCCGATCAGCGCCCCGGAAATCCCGGTGCGTGCCACGGTGCCAATGATCGTGACGGCCGCCCTCAACTTATAGGCGGTATGGGGGATCAGCACATCCGCCGGGCCTTCTTCGATATGCAGGCGGCTGTCGTCAATGTCGAATTCGGCCTGGAACGCCTTGCACTGCTCGCGATAGCGGGCCTCGATGGTTTCCTTGAGCTGGAACACCGGATCGGCTGCCGACAGCATGGGCGAGGGATGGGCGCTGATGACATGCAACTGGCCCTTGGCCAGGCTGGCGATGTCAAAGCCATGGTCGATGATGGCCGCGTGCAGGTCTTTATGTTCGTTATCCAGGTTGCCCACGTCGATGGCCGCCAGGATCACCCCGTCGGTCCATGGGGTCGCGGTCTTGACCAACAGCACAGCGGCCGGGCACAAGCGCAGCAGTTTCCAGTCCGCCGGCGTCAGCAGGGCCTTTTTCAGCGGGCTGTCGGGGTAGTGCTGCTTGATCACCAGTGCGCAACCTTCGGCCTGCTGCACACCGATGATGGTTTCGTGCAGGTTGTTGTTCCAGGCCAGTTCGGTTGTGACGTTGTAGCCATCGGCCGACAATTGCTCTTTGAGCAAGGCCAATAGCGCCGAATGCTCATGCTTTTTGTCGCACACCAGCAGATGCAAATGAGCGCCTGTCACCCCAGCGATCAGCTTGGCGCGCTTGAGGGCCAGGCTTTCCGAGTGTTCGGGCTCAATGATCACCAGGATTTTGCCAATTTCGTTCATGAGCGAGATCTCCAAGGGTGGGAAGGGCAAGGCTTCGAACAACTATAGTTGTTGCCCGCCGTACAGCATGTTGATGCACATCAAGCCCCGTGACTGGTGGTCTGCGGCGGGGTCGGTATAATCGGCGGCCTTTTGTGACCCTTTGCTCGTGAGCCCGATGAACCTCCCCGAAATCCATGACTTCCTCGGTTGCCGCACCCCCGATGCCTGGGTCCAGGCCGCACTGGCCGACCAGGAAACCCTGCTGATCGACCACAAAAACTGCGAATTCAAGGCCGCCAGCACGGCCTTGAGCCTGATTGCCAAGTACCACTCCCATGTCGACCTGATCAACATGATGTCGCGCCTGGCCCGCGAAGAGCTGGTGCACCATGAGCAAGTCATGCGCCTGATGAAAAAGCGCAAGATCGAGCTGCGCCAGCTGCATGCCAGCCGCTATGCCTCGGGTTTGCGCAAGGTGGTACGCAGCCACGAACCGGTGAAACTGGTGGACACCCTGGTGGTCGGGGCGTTTATCGAAGCGCGCAGTTGCGAGCGTTTCGAAGCACTGGTGCCGCATTTGGACGAAGAACTCGGCAAGTTCTACTTTGGTCTGCTGAAAAGCGAGGCACGGCATTTCCAGGGCTATCTGAAGCTGGCCTATCAATACGGCGATGCCAAGGATGTTGCCCAGGTCATCGAGCGGGTGAGGGCGGCCGAGCAGGAATTGATCGAATCACCCGATATCGAGTTCCGCTTTCACAGTGGCGTGCCAGCCTGAGGCCACGGCCACTCCGATCAGCGCGGTGATCCCGGTCAGCAGCAGGATCACCGTTTGCGTGCCAAAAGGTGCCGCCAGCACGGCAATTGCCAGGCCCGCCAATGGCTGCGCGAGGTTATTGAACAAGGTGATCACGCCCACCGTCTTGCCGAAATCCTGCACGGGAATGACCCGCTGACGGGTGCTGCGCATGTACACGTTGAACATCTTGTCGAAACCGGTGACCAGCAGAAAGCCCAGGGTGTACAGCCAGAGGTTGGGACTGATCGCCATGATCAATGCCCCAAGCGCAATCACCGAATACGACAGCCCGCCCAGCACTTTCAACGCCAGGCTCGAGCGAGCCAGGTAAAACAGGATGACGATGGTCACCACCGCGCCGGCGGCCTGCAGCAGTGCATAGGCATCCTTGTCGGCCGCGTAGAGGCCGGTCACCATGGCGGCGGAGGTGGCCAGCGTCACGCCAATAATCAAATTCACGCCGACTGCCAGGGCGATAATGCGCTTGAGCTCCGCCAGGTTACGGATATGCCCGAGCGCGATGCGTAGCGGTTGCAGCCAGATATCCCGGTGTTGCGCGTGGTTTTCGAGATTCACCGTGGTAGTGCGCTGCCAAACCAGCATTGCCAGGTCTGCCAGCACAAACAGCCCGGCAATCCCCAGCACCACCCAATGCCAGGCCCACACCTCCAGCATCAGCGCAGCAATCAGTGGCCCTAGCACCAGGCCGCTCTGGTCGGCGATTTGCGAGTAGGAGAGGGTCTTGGCGTAGGTGTAATGCTTGAAAATATGCGGCATGACGACTTCTCGCGCCATGATGCCCTGGGTCGTCAGCACTCCACACAGCGCCGACAGGATCACCAGCCAATGGATGCCGCCGAACATCGCGTACAGCGCCACGGCCACTAGGCACGCCAGCGCTCGGTAGGCCTGGCTGATATGCAGGATGCGCACGGGCGAAAACTTGTCGCACAATGCCCCGCACACCGGGAACGCCAGGTATCGCGGCAGCGACTCGATAAAGAACGCCAGCCCGGCCCACGCTACGCTGTTGGTGGTCTGAAATACGATCAGCGGCACGATAAACAGCAGAATCTGGTCCGCCAGCCGGGACAGGAACAGCGAAACAAAGAACGCCAGGTAATCCTTGCGCATACAACTCCCTGTGGGTGGCGTTAAACATTGCAGGCTAATTGTTAAAAACTCTTAAAAACATGAAGCTTCGTCAGCCGCTGCTGGCCAGGCGCTTTTGCCGGACAGCTTGCCACCTATAATGCTCGCTCTTCAATCCGCTTTTGCACACTGAGAACGTATGGAAAACCTGGGTCTGGGCAAGGTCCTACTCGTTGAGGACGATGAGAAGCTGGCAGGGCTGATCGCGCATTTTCTGTCACAGCATGGCTTTGAAGTGCGCGTGGTGCACCGGGGCGATGAGGCGTTGGCGGTGTTCCTGGCGTTCAAACCGAAGATTGTCGTGCTCGACCTGATGCTGCCGGGCCAGAGCGGCCTGCATGTGTGTCGCGAGATCCGCAATGTGTCCGACACCCCCATCGTGATCCTCACCGCCAAGGAAGACGACCTGGACCATATCCTTGGCCTGGAATCCGGCGCCGATGACTATGTGATCAAACCGATCAAGCCGCCGGTGCTGCTGGCACGCCTGCGCGCCTTGCAGCGCCGCCATCTGCCCGAGCCGACGGTGCGTGGTTCCCTGGCGTTCGGCCAACTGGCGATTGACCGCAGTTGTCGGGGGGTAAGCCTGGGTGACGAGAAGATCGACCTGACCACCATGGAGTTCGAGCTGCTGTGGCTGCTGGCCAGCAGCGCGGGCAAGATCCTCTCGCGGGACGATATCCTCAACCGCATGCGCGGGATCGCCTTCGATGGGCTCAACCGCAGTGTCGATGTGTATATCAGCAAGCTGCGCAACAAGCTCAATGACAACCCCCGCGAGCCGGTGTGCATCAAGACCATCTGGGGCAAGGGCTACCTGTTCAACCCGTTTGCCTGGGAGGCCTAGCCCGATGCTGCGCCTGTTTCTGCGTCTGTACATCATCCTGGCCCTGGGCCTGGCCGGGGCAATCTGGCTGGTGAACTACACCTTCGACGAATTGCTGCCCGAAGCCAACGAAACCTACAACCGCGAAGCCATGCGCGGCCCGGCCTACGGCCTGGTGGAGCAGTTGCGCCCGCTGCCGGCTGGCGTGGCCCGCGAGGCACGCCTGGCCGAGCTGCAGCAGCACTATGGCCTGCGCCTGGCCTTGATTGCCCGGGACGCTGCGGCACTCACCTCCCGCGAGCAACAATTGCTGACTGACGGCAAGCTGGTGGTGCGCGGCGACTTTATGGAGTTCATCACCGAAATCGACGGTGGCGCGCAGCTGCTTCAGATCAAGCTGCCGGTGGAGCCGCGCTGGCTGTACCTGTGGGCCTATAGCTTGTTGGGCCTGTGCCTGGCGATTGTCCTGTATTTCTGGGTGCGCCCGCACTGGCGCGACCTGGAGCATATTCGCCTGGCGGCCCAGCGATTTGGTGACAATGACCTGGGCTCGCGCATCCTCCTGCCACGGCGCTCGAGCGTGCGCGAGTTGGCCGGGCACTTCAACCAGATGGCCGAGCGCATCGAACACTTGATCGCCAATCAGCGTGAGCTGACCAATGCGGTGTCCCATGAACTGCGCACGCCGATTGCGCGCTTGTCGTTTGAACTCGACCAACTCAAACAGGAGGCCGATCCGCGCCAGAGCCGCGCGTTGATCGGCGATATGTACGCCGACCTAGGCGAACTGGAGGACATGGTTTCCGAACTGTTGACCTACGCCAGCCTTGAACGTGGCGCGACACAGGTCACCCGCGAGAACATCGAGGCCCACAGCTGGCTCGACAGTGTGATCGGCAGTGTGGCCCTGGAAGCCGAGGCCGAAGGCGTGCAACTGTCCCTGGGTACCTGTGAAGTCGACTTCATCCAGATCGAACCGCGGTTTATGGCACGCGCGGTGATCAACCTGCTGCGCAATGCCATTCGTTACGCCGAGCATCGGGTCGAGGTGTCGCTGGTCAAGTTCGGCAGTGGTTATGAAGTACGCGTCTGCGACGACGGTCCCGGCGTACCCGAGGACGGCCGGGAGAAAATCTTCCAACCCTTTATGCGCCTGGACGCCAGCCGCGACCGCCGCACCGGCGGCTTTGGCCTGGGCCTGGCGCTGGTGCAGCGGGTCAGCCAGTGGCATGGAGGGCAGGTGCAGGTGCTGGACTCGCAGTGGGGCGGGGCGTCGTTCCGGATGACTTGGGCGTACGCCGACTAACCTTTTGCAAACTCATAAAGGTTGTAAATGTGGGGGCTGGCGGGTGTGGAAGCTGGCTAGTCGGGTCGCCGCCTCGCTGCGATGGTCGTAAACGATGACGTTGGGTACCTGACACTCTGTGGCGATCTATTGGGCCGCCATCGCAGGCAAGCCAGCTCCCACAGGGGAATGCAGCTTCGCGCTCTGGCTTTGCTGTTGCTCTGCTTTTGATCTTGATCTCAGGCGCCCCGTTAAACCACGATGGCCGCAGGCAGGTATTGCGCAGTGGGCACCCCGGCATGGATGCCGGGTAGCCGCGACACGGCCATGGATGGCCGATCGCGGCGGGCCCACGGAGCAATGCCTGACTGCGGGCATGCCGAGCCTAGGCGAGGCACCGAGTGGTGGGGCAAAAGCGTTTTGCTTACTTTGGCGCTTCTTGTACGGACCGGACACATAGTGGACACATGTGCGGGGACATAGTTGACACATTATGAACCATAGTCCGGTTTGCTCACGTCGATCGTTCGTAGGAAATGGTGGCAGAAGTAGACGTCAAAGAGCCCGTCACTTTCAGGGTTAGGCCGAACTGCGATGTGCTGCCCAACCAGCCCCTTGGCAATGCTGAAGTAACGTTTCTGAAAGCGAAATCGGCTGTGATAAACCTTGGCCAGCACATCATCCGGCCCATATTCAAACTCCGATAGCTGCTGCGGATAAGCCCAGGGGCTTGCTCGATACCGGTCCATAGGCACCTTGTAGTCCAGTGCTTGGTGAGGGCGTTTTAAGTTATAGACCTCACGCCATTGATCAAACGCTGTTTGAGCATCCTTGATCGTGGAGAATTGACGCCCATCAAGCACCTCGGCTTTGAGTGAACGATGGAAGCGCTCAATCTTTCCATTGGTTTGAGGGTGATAAGGACGACTGAAGCTGATCCTGATCCCCAAGCGAATCAACCAGATACTTAATTCTGTGATTTCCCCAGGGTTGCGTGGCGAGCCCCATGGCGGCCCATTGTCAACGTTGATGCGAGCCGGTAAACCAAAGCGCTGGAATACCTCGATCATCTTTTCCTTCACTGTGATTCCACGCTCGTTATCACAAGCTTGAATCGCCAAATTGAATCGTGAGTGATCGTCCAGCAACGTCAGCGGATGGCATCGGCCTTCTTGCGTCGGGAAGTGCCCTTTGAAATCCATCTGCCAAAGATCGTTAGGTGCATCGTGTTCAAATCTCAGCTTTGCTTCTTGTTCCTTCTGAACAGGCTGAATCAGCCCGCATCGGTGCAGAACATTGGTGACAGTGCTAGGAGCAATCTGCTTTTTCAAAAGGCTGCTGATTGTACGTCCGCCCCAAGCGGGATGTGCTCGCCTAAGCGCTATGACTTCCGCTTCCAGAGCTGGCGCGGTTAGCTTTGGGCTAGTCGCAGGTTTTCGGGACTTCTCTTGCAGTCCAGACTGCCCCTGCATTTCATAGCGTTTCAACCACTTATAGGCCGTTTGCGGACTGATGCCGAACCGTCGACACAGCTCTCGTTTATTGCTGCCGGGTTGCCGTGCTAAGGCAATGAACTCTTCTTTCAGGCTCATGGTATCTCTCGTGTCCCAGGGCATGATGGCTTTCCGGCGAAGTTGGCTCGCCAAAAGTGTCCACCATGTCCCCGCACACCCGTCAACCATGTGTCCGGTCCGTACACCCTTCTCCAAAGTGAGCCGCCGTAAGGGCGGAACCAATAGCCGCCGTGACCGCAGCAACGGATATGTACACCCCCCCCCCCAACAACCCAAAAAGAGCGAATGACCATCGCAGTAATGGAGCGACCGGCAAGCCAGCCCCCCCTGTCTGATCGGGTTTGCAAATCAAAAGCTGTAGTTCAGCACACCCATCACGGAGGTTTGCATCCGGCGTTCCACAATCGGGCTTTTGCCGGCATCCCCCGACAAATACTGCACATCCAGCAAGGTAGAGAAGGTTGTGTGGTCGCCCAGCGGCACGCTCCAATCGAGGTTCAAGCCCCGGCTGACCATCCCACCCTTGGCGTCATACGCGCGAAAGCGGCTGTGCTGGGCCTGGCCGGGGGTGACGCCGTACCAGGTGCGCACATAGTTGCCATCGCCAAAGAGGCTATTGAGGCTGGCGTCCACGGTGCCGTAGTCACCGTCATACAGGTTGGTGCCAATGCTCAGCTCCAGGGAGGTAAACGCCTTGCCGCTGTCTTTTTTATCGTCTTGCTCCAGCGCATGTTCCAGGGTCGCGCCCAGCACGGCCGTGCCCAAGGTGTAGCTGGCACTCACACCGAACTGCGGTCGCGACTTGATTTGGCCCATGCCCTTGAGCCGGTCGGAGCCCAGGCTGGTGCTTTTCTTCTGGTCCTTGCGCGCAGTGCTGGCGCCGACATAGGCACTGAAACTGAGGTTGTCATCCTCATAACCCCAGCCCAGCCCCTTGTTGGTATCGAGAAAAATCCCCCACGGGCTGACGACGTTTGCGCCCAGCAATGGCGCGGTCATACGCTCATTGCTGCCGCTGTAACGCGGCAGGTTGGCCGCCCCGGCTTGCAGGCTGTATTGCCAGTCGGCGGCGGCTGACAGTTGGGTGCAGGTGATCAGGCACACAGAAGTGGCAGCGAGGTAAATCGTTTTTGAACGCATGATGGCCTTCGTCATTCCAAGGAAGGCTCAAATCCTAGGGACGGCGTGGGCAGGGGTCTTTGACAGCTTTGTCGGGAAACTGTCAAAGACTGTTAAGTGGGGGCGCAACGCCCAGCGCCCAAACGCCGCACCGCCCCCAGACTTGATTTCAATCAAGGGCTCACTGGCCAGCTGCCACCTACCATCGACTTCATATTCCGGCCGTTGAAGTCAGTGAGCCCATGAACCGCACCAAGCCCTCGGCCCTCGCTACCCTGGCCGCAAGTCCCGTCACCTGGTTGGTTGTCCTGGTGCTGCTGTTCAGTCTGGCCGGCCCGGCCCAGGCCAAGTCCTACGGCGCGATTGAACAACAGCGCATCGACAAGATTTTCCCGCAGACCGACGCCATTTCCGCCGCCGAAGGCAAGTTCAAGGTGCGCACGCTGTCGGCCAAAGGCGCGGTCATCGGCTATGTGTTCCAGAGCCTGGACGTGGTGGACATCCCGGCGTATTCCGGCAAACCGATCAACACCCAGGTGATCCTCGACCCGGCCGGGGTGATCCGTGATGCCTATGTGCTGGAGCACCACGAGCCGATTCTGTTGATCGGCATTCCCGAGGCCAAGTTGCATGACTTCACCGCCCGCTACAGCGGGATCAACGTCAAGCAACGGGTGGTGGTGGGGCACTCCAGCGACAGCCAGGCGGTGACCGTGGACGCGGTGGCCGGCGCTACTGTCACGGCCATGGTGGTCAATGAGGTGATCATGCGCGCCGCCCACGAAGTGGCGGTGTCGCTCAAGCTGATCGAGGACAAGGCCAGTACCGCGCAGAAAGTCGCGTTGGTGCGCGCTGACCTGTTCGAACCGGCCAACTGGGCGCAGTTGACCGGCAACGGCGCGGTGCGCCGCCTGCACCTGACGCGCGGGCAAGTAGACGCGGCCTTCAAGGGCACCGAGGCCGAAGGCGTGGAAGTGGCGGGGCCGGGGCAGGTCGACGAGACCTTTATTGACCTGTATGTGGCCGATCTCAACGCGCCGACCATCGGCCGCAACCTGTTGGGCGACGCGCAATACCGGGTGCTGATGCAGGGCCTCAAGCCCGGCGAGCAGGCCATTGCGGTGCTGGGGCGTGGGTTGTTTTCGTTCAAGGGCTCGGGCTACGTGCGCGGCGGGATTTTTGATCGGGTGCAATTGCGCCAGTTCGGCAATGTCATCAGCTTCCGCGATATGGACCACCAGCGCCTGTATGACGTGTTCGCCGAGGGCATGCCCGAGTTCGACGAGATGTCGGTGTTTATCGTGCGCCCCCAGGCCGGGTTCGACCCTGGCTCGGCCTGGACCCTGGAACTGCTGGTACGGCGCCAGACCGGCCCGGTCAGCGGCACCTTCAGCAGTTTTGAATTGCCCTACCAGATGCCCGAGGCGTATCTGGAGCGCCCGTTGCCGACTGCCGCCGAGCAGGCTGCCATCGACGAAGCGAATCGGCCGATGTGGCTGACGATCTGGTACCAGAAACACGTGCAGATCCTGATCCTGGGCGCCGCCCTGGTACTGCTGACGGTGATTCTGTTTTTGCAGGACAGCCTGGCCCGGCGCCCGCGCCTGTTGCATTGGGTACGCCGTGGCTACCTGCTGTTTACCGTGGTGTTTATCGGCTGGTACGCCCTGGGGCAGCTGTCGGTGGTCAATGTGCTGACCTTTGTGCATGCGCTGTTCCAGCAGTTCCGCTGGGAGCTGTTCCTCACCGACCCGCTGATCTTCATGCTCTGGGTATTCACCGCCGCCAGCATCCTGCTGTGGGGCCGAGGTGTGTTCTGCGGCTGGTTGTGCCCGTTCGGGGCGCTGCAGGAGCTGATCAATGAGGCGGCGCGCAGGCTCAAAGTGCGCCAGTTCGAGCTGCCGTTTGCCGTGCATGAGCGGCTGTGGGCGATCAAGTATTTGATCCTGCTGGGGCTGTTTGGCTTGTCGCTGGAGTCGATGGCCACCGCCGAGCGGTTTGCCGAAGTGGAGCCGTTCAAGACCGCCATCACCCTGCATTTCGACCGCCAGTGGTGGTTCGTGCTGTACGCGGTGGCGCTGCTGGTGATCAACCTGTTCACGCGCAAAGTCTACTGCCGCTACATCTGCCCGCTGGGCGCCGCGCTGGCGATCCCCAGCAAGTTCAGGCTGTTCGACTGGCTCAAACGGCGCAAAGAGTGTGGCGATCCGTGCCAGTTGTGCGCCAAGGAATGCGAAATCCAGGCGATTCACCCTGACGGCCATATCAACGCCAATGAATGCCACTACTGCCTGGATTGCCAGATGACTTGGCACAACGACCACAAATGCCCGCCACTGATCAACAAGCGCAAGAAACGCAACAAGGCCGCACCCGCCACTGGGCAATTGATCCCGGTGGTGCAGGTGGCGGTGCCTGAATGACGGCCTTGGGCACTCACTTTTCCCATCTGGAGCACATCATGAACGACAGTGAATCGAAAAAAGCCGGGGCCACCCCGGAACCTGAAGGCATGAGCCGGCGTGGCTTCCTGGGCACCGGCGCAGTCACCGGCGCGGTGCTGGCAGGGGCCTCGGCCCTCGGCGGTACGGTGTTTACCCGCGAGTCCTTTGCGGCGGCGGCCAAAGAAGCCAAGTCGAAGATCCATGTGGGCCCAGGGGAGCTGGATCAGTACTACGGTTTCTGGAGCGGCGGCCACCAGGGTGAGGTGCGGGTACTCGGTGTGCCGTCGATGCGTGAATTGATGCGTATCCCGGTGTTCAACGTCGATTCCGCCACCGGCTGGGGCCTGACCAACGAGAGCAAGCGCATCCTGGGCGAGGGCGCCAAGTACCAGAACGGCGATTGCCATCACCCGCACCTGTCCACCACCGATGGCCGCTACGACGGCAAATACCTGTTCATCAACGACAAGGCCAACACCCGCGTGGCGCGGATCCGCCTGGACATCATGAAGTGCGACAAGATCGTCACCGTGCCCAACGCCCAGGCGATCCACGGCCTGCGCCTGCAAAAGGTGCCGTACACCAAGTACGTGTTCTGCAACGCCGAGTTCATCATCCCGCACCCCAATGACGGCCATACCTTCGACCTGCAGGACAAGAACAGCTTCACCATGTTCAACGCGATCGACGCCGAGAAGATGGAAATGGCCTTCCAGGTCATCGTTGACGGCAACCTCGACAACGCCGACATGGACTACACCGGTAAATACGCGGCGGCCACCTGCTACAACTCGGAGAAAGCCTCCGACCTGGGCGGCATGATGCGCAACGAGCGCGACTGGGTGGTGGTGTTCAACATCCCGCGCATCGAGGCGGCGATCAAGGCCGGCAAGTTCATCAACCTCGACGGCGTCAAGGTGCCGGTGGTGGACGGGCGCAAGGGCGATGATGGCAAGGACAGCGAATTCACCCGCTATATCCCGGTGCCGAAGAACCCCCACGGCTGCAACACCTCGCCGGACGGCAAGTACTTTATCGCCAACGGCAAGCTGTCGCCGACCTGCACCATCATTGCCATCGACAAGCTCGACGACCTGTTCAGCGACAAGATCAAAGACCCGCGCGGCGTGGTGGTCGGCGAGCCGGAACTGGGCCTGGGCCCGCTGCACACCACTTACGATGGCCGGGGCTTTGCCTACACCACGCTGTTTATCGACAGCCAGGTGGTCAAGTGGAACATCGCCGAAGCCATCCGCGCCTACGGCGGCGAGAAGGTCAACTACATCAAGCAGAAGCTCGATGTGCACTACCAACCCGGCCACAACCATGCCTCGCTCACCGAGACCCGGGATGCCGACGGCCAATGGCTGGTGGTCCTGAGCAAATTCTCCAAGGACCGCTTCCTGCCGACCGGCCCGCTGCACCCGGAAAACGACCAGTTGATCGACATCTCGGGCGATGAAATGAAACTGGTCCACGACGGCCCGACCTTCGCCGAACCCCATGACTGTGTGATGGCGCGGCGCGACCAGATCAAGACCAAGAAAATCTGGGAACGCAACGACCCCTTCTTCGCCGAAACCGTGGCCATTGCGGCCAAGGACGGGATCAAGCTGGAGACCGATAACAAGGTGATCCGCGACGGCAAGAAAGTGCGGGTGTACATGACGTCCATGGCGCCGACCTATGGCCTGACGGAGTTCACCGTCAAGCATGGCGATGAGGTCACTGTGACCATCACCAACATCGACCAGATCGAGGACGTGACCCACGGCTTTGTCATGACCAACCATGGCGTGAGCATGGAAATCAGCCCGCAGCAAACCTCTTCCATCACCTTCATTGCCGATAAACCGGGGCTGCATTGGTACTACTGCAGCTGGTTCTGCCATGCGCTGCATATGGAGATGGTGGGGCGGATGTTGGTCGAGCGCACTTAACGGCGAGCACCAACCAATGTGGGAGCGGGCTTGCCCGCGATAGCGGCGGTTCAGCCACTGTTTTTGGTGGCTGGTACACCGCCATCGCAGGCAAGCCAGCTCTCACACCAGATCTGTGTCGCTCCACAGATTGGGCTTTGATCAAAAGGAAGACTCCGTGGCTCGACCCCGCACGTTATGGACCGGGTGTGTGTGGCTGCTATTTTCGGCCGCCGCCGGCGCTGCTGTACTGCCCATTACCGACCTGCCGTTGATCGCCGCAGGCCCGCAGCACTGGCGCCTGCCTGCCGGTGACTACCAGGGCTCCTTCAGCATCGACCAACCCCTGCAACTGACTTGCGAACCCGGTGCGGTGATCCACAGCCAAGGCCTGGGCAATGGCTTGCTGATCAACGCTGCCGACGTCACCGTCGAGGGCTGCACCTTCCTCGACTGGGGCCATGACCTCACCGCGATGAACGCGGCCATCTTCATCCAGCCCAAGGCCCACGGCGCCCTGATCAAGAACAACCGCCTGCGCGGCCAGGGTTTTGGCGTGTGGGTCGATGGCACGGCGGATGTGAGCGTGATCGACAACCAGATCCAGGGCGACCCGACCATGCGCTCCCAGGACCGGGGCAATGGCATCCACCTGTACGCAGTCAAAGGCGCGCGGGTGATCGGCAACCAGGTGCGCGATGCCCGCGATGGCATCTACATCGACACCTCCAACGGCAACCTGCTGCAAGGCAACACCCTGGAAGACCTGCGCTACGGCATCCACTACATGTTCGCCAACGACAACCAGGTGCTCGGCAATATTACTCGCCGCACCCGCACCGGCTATGCGCTGATGCAAAGCCGCAAGCTGACGGTGATCGGCAATCGCTCCGAGGAGGATCAGAACTACGGGATCCTGATGAACTACATCACCTATTCCACCTTGCGCGACAACGTGGTCAACGACGTGCGCGACGGCACAACCGGCGACACCATGATCACCGGGGCCGAAGGCAAGGCGTTGTTTATCTACAACTCGCTGTTCAACAGCATCGAACACAACCACTTCGGGCGCAGCGCGGTGGGCATTCACCTCACAGCTGGTTCCGAGGACAACCGGATTGCCAACAATGCCTTTGTCGGCAACCAGCGCCAGGTCAAGTACGTGGCCACCCGCTTGCAGGAATGGTCGGCAGAAGGCCGCGGCAATTACTGGAGCGACTACCTGGGCTGGGACCGCAATAACGACGGCCTCGGGGATGTGGCCTACGAGCCCAACGATAACGTCGACCGCCTGCTGTGGTTGTATCCCCAGGTGCGCCTGTTGATGAACAGCCCCGGCATCGAGTTGCTGCGCTGGGTGCAGCGGGCGTTTCCGGTGATCAAGTCGCCGGGGGTGATGGACAGCCATCCGCTGATGCAAGACCCCACGCTTTCCCTGCTCAAGGAGCCTGCATGATGCCCGTTGTCGAAATCGAAGGCGTGACCCAGCGTTATGGGCGCGCCACTGTGCTGCACGACTTGAGCCTGAGCCTGGCGCCCGGGGAAGTGCTGGGCCTGTTCGGCCATAACGGCGCGGGCAAGACCACCAGCATGAAACTGATCCTCGGCTTGTTGCAGGCAAGCAGTGGTCAGGTGCGGGTGTTCGGTCGCGCGCCCAGCGACCCTCATGTGCGGCAGATGCTCGGCTACTTGCCGGAAAACGTCACGTTCTACCCGCAACTCAGCGGCCTGGAAACCTTGCAGCATTTCGCCCGGCTCAAGGGCGCGCCGATGAGCCAGGTCCAGACCCTGCTCGAAGACGTCGGCCTGACGGCGGCGGCGCGGCGGCGGGTCAAGACCTATTCCAAGGGCATGCGCCAGCGCCTCGGCCTAGCCCAGGCACTGCTTGGCGAGCCGCGCCTGCTGCTGCTCGACGAGCCCACCGTGGGCCTCGACCCGATTGCCACCCAGGACCTGTATCGCTTGCTCGACCGTCTGCGCGGGCAGGGCACCAGCATCATTCTCTGCTCCCATGTGTTGCCCGGTGTGGAGGCCCATATCAACCGCGCCGCCATCTTGACCCAGGGCCGTCTGCTGGCCCTCGGCACCCTGGCGGCGTTGCGCGAAGAGGCCGGGCTGCCCACCCTGATCCGCAGCAGCGGCCTGCAACGTGCGGCGCACTTGCAAAAACGCTGGAGCGAGGCTGGCCACGTGACCCAGCGCTGGGGCGCGGAAGGGCTGCAAGTGGCGGCGTTGAATGGCAATAAATTGGACCTGCTGCGCCAGTTGCTCGACCAGGACAGCCCCAGCGATGTGGAAATTGTCGTGCCGTCCCTGGAAGACCTGTATCGCCATTACATGGACAGCCCTGTGGAGCGTGCCCAATGACGCCAATCTGGAACATGGCCCGCAAAGAATTCAGCGATGGCCTGCGCAACCGTTGGTTATTGGCCATTAGCCTGCTGTTTGCGGTGCTGGCCATCGGCATTGCCTGGCTCGGGGCCGCGGCGTCCGGGCAACTGGGCTTTACCTCTATCCCGGCAACCATCGCCAGCCTGGCCAGCCTGGCGACCTTCCTGATGCCGTTGATTGCGCTGCTGCTGGCCTATGACGCGATTGTCGGCGAGGACGAAAGCGGCACCTTGCTGCTATTGCTCACCTATCCCCTGGGGCGCGGGCAGATCCTGCTCGGCAAGTTTGTCGGGCACGGGTTGATCCTGGCGCTGGCGACCTTTATCGGATTCGGCTGCGCCATGCTCGCCATTGCGCTGCTGGTGGATGACGTCGAGTTCAGCCTACTGCTCTGGGCCTTTGGCCGGTTCATGCTGACCTCGACCTTGCTTGGCTGGGGCTTTTTGGGGCTGGCGTATGTGTTGAGCAGCGTCTCGGCGGAGAAATCCACGGCGGCCGGCTTGGCCCTGGGGGTGTGGTTCTTTTTTGTGTTGGTCTTCGACCTGGCGTTGCTGGCGCTGCTGGTGCTCAGCGAAGGCCAGTTCAGCCCGACGCTGCTGCCCTGGCTGTTGCTGTTCAACCCGGCGGATGTGTACCGCCTGATCAACCTGTCGGGTTTCGATGCCGGCCCCGCGTCCATGGGCGTAATGGCCCTGGGCGCAGACCTGGCGGTGCCGGAGGCGGCGTTGTGGCTGTGCCTGGCGGCGTGGGTCGCCGGGCCATTGGTCTGGGCCTATTGGCTGTTCGGCCGGCGCGCGGCATGAATTTTTTATCGGTGGAGCACGTAAGCATGAAGATGGGGTTGGTTTTACTGTTGAGCCTGCTGTTGGTCGGTTGTGACAAACCGGTGGCGGCGGGGGCGGGTGACGGGCCGGTGGCGTTCCATCCTGCAGATGAGTGCCATGTGTGTGGCATGGTGATCAGCGAGTTCCCGGGGCCCAAGGGCGAGGTGGTGGAGCAGGGCGCGGCGCAGAAGTTTTGCTCTACGGCAGAAATGCTCGGCTGGTGGTTGCAGCCGGAAAACCATCATGCCCAGTCCAAGCTGTATGTGCATGACATGGGGCGCAGCCATTGGGATACCCCGGACGATGCCCATCTGATCGACGCCAAGACCGCCTACTACGTGCTCGGCACCGGGCTCAAGGGCGCCATGGGCGTGGTGCTGGCCTCGTTTGCCGAGCAGGCGGTGGCGCAGAAAATCGCGGCCGATACCGGCGGGCGGGTGCTGCGTTTCGAGGAGATTGACCTGGCTCTGTTGCAACAGCCGAATGGCATGGGCCATAGCAGTCATTGAGCCCCCCTGTGGGAGCGGGTTTGCCCTAACGCCGATCAGTTAAGCGAACGCAATGCTCAAAGCAGTGAAGATCAAATGTGGGAGCGGGCTTGTCGGATCGCCGCATCGCCGCGAAGACGTCGGCCCAGCAAGCATTGATGTTGACTGACCCACTGCTTTCGCGAGCAAGCCCGCTCCCACAGGGGTGTATAGCTTCGTGCTCGCTCCTAGCGGTTGACCAATTTCGCCGGCAACGCAATCACCAACAAACAACTGAGCAGCAAGCTGGCGGCAAAGAACCACATGGCCCCGGCGCTGCTGCCGGTGATATCTATCGCCAGGCCCATCAACGAGTTACTGACCAGCCCGGCGATATTCGCCAGGGAGCAGGCCAGGGCAAAGCCGGTGGCCGCCGCGGTGCCGGTGAGGAAGGTCGCCGGCAGGCTGAAAAACACCGGTACGGCGCCGAGGATTGCTGCCGAGGCCACGGCAAACAGGGCCACGGTGGCGACCACGTTATGGGTGAAGAACGTGCTGCCGGCCATGGCCACGGCGCCCACCACAAACGGCACGATAATGTGCCAACGGCGCTCGCGGTGTTTGTCGGAGCTGGCGCCGATCAGCAGCATGCCGGCCAGCGCGGCCACACTGGGCAGGGCGGTGAGCAGGCCGATATGGAAGGTGTCGCTGATCCCCGCGTTGCGGATCAGGGTCGGCATCCAGAAACCCATGGCGTAGGCACTGAGCAGGATCGAAAAGTCGATCCCGCCAAGCATCCACACCTTGAGGTTGAAGAAGCCTTCGCGAAAACGCCGTGGGCTTTGACTGGCCTGGCTGTCATCGGCCTGCAACTGCTGTTGCAGCAGGGTCTTTTCGGCGGCTGACAACCATTTGGCCTGGTGATAGGTATTGGGCAACGCCCAGAACGCCAATGCCCCCAACAGCACGCTGGGCAGGGCTTCAAGCAGGAACAGCCACTGCCAGCCGCGCAGGCCACCGATCTGGTCGAAGTGGCCCATGATCCAGCCGGACAACGGCCCGCCAATCACACTGGACAGCGGCAGGCCGATCATGAACAGCGCAATCACCCGGCCCCGGCGATGGGTGGGGAACCAGGTGGTCAGGTAATACAACACCCCCGGCAGGAACCCGGCTTCGGCGACGCCCAGCAAAAACCGCAGCACATAGAACTGCGTGGTGGAGGTGACCAGCAACGTGCAAGCCGACAGCAGGCCCCAGGTGATCATGATGCGCGCAATCCAGATCCGCGCGCCGACGCGCTCCAGGATCAGGTTGCTGGGTACTTCAAACAGGATATAGCCGACAAAAAACAGGCCGGCGCCCAGGCCGAACGCGGTTTCGCTGAACTGCAGCTGGTCTTGCATCTGCAACTTGGCAAAACCGATGTTGATGCGGTCCAGGTAGGCAGCCAGGTAGCAGAAGCACAGGAACGGGATCAGCTTCCAGGTGATCTTGTGGTACAGCGCGTGAATCGGGTCGGCGACCGTGGGCATCGGTGTGTCTCAGGGCAATGAGGAGGGCGGGGCGAATATAGCATTCCGTCACCGACACGCTCTGTCTGAAACGCGCCACCTGACTGGGGTTGCCGTGCGAAAGAAGCTACGTTTAATGCTTCTAATAAACAGAGTATCCACGGATGAACTACCAACCCCTTACCCGAACCTTGATAGCGACGGCCCTGGTCCTGACATTCAGTGGCGTGCAGGCCGCCTCCCAGGCCCCGGTGGCCGGCGAAAACGGCATGGTGGTGACGGCCCAGCATCTGGCCACCCATGTGGGGGTGGACGTGCTGAAGGCTGGCGGTAACGCCGTGGACGCGGCAGTGGCGGTGGGGTACGCCCTGGCGGTGGTCTACCCGGCTGCGGGCAACCTCGGCGGCGGTGGTTTCATGACCGTGCAACTGGCGGACGGGCGCAAGACCTTCCTCGACTTCCGTGAAAAAGCGCCGCTGGCGGCCACTGCCGACATGTACCTGGACAAGGACGGCAATGTCGTCCCCGGCCTCAGCGCCAAGGGCCACCTGGCGGTCGGCGTGCCCGGCACAGTCTCCGGGATGGAACTGGCCCTGAGCAAATACGGCACCCTCAAACGTGCCCAAGTGATCGCACCGGCGATCAAGCTCGCGGAAGACGGCTTTGCCCTCGACCAGGGCGATATCGACATGCTGCACAGCGCCACCGAAGAGTTCAAAAAAGACCAGGACCTGCGTGGCATCTTTCTCAATAAAGGCGAGCCGCTGCAGGTCGGGCAGAAGCTGGTGCAAAAAGACCTGGCCCGGACCCTGCGGGAAATTTCCGCCAAGGGCACCGATGGCTTCTACAAAGGCTGGGTGGCCAAGGCCATCGTCGACTCCAGCCAGGCCGGCAAGGGCATCATCGCCCAGGCCGACCTGGACAAATACCAGACCCGCGAGCTGGCACCCATCGAGTGCGACTACCGTGGCTACCACGTGGTCTCGGCACCACCACCGAGCTCGGGCGGCCTGGTGATCTGCCAGATCATGAACATCCTCGAAGGTTACCCCATGGCCGAACTGGGCTACGGCTCGGCCCAGGGCACCCATTACCAGATCGAAGCCATGCGCCACGCCTACGTCGACCGCAACAGTTACTTGGGCGACCCGGACTTCGTGCAGAACCCGGTGGAACACCTGTTGGACAAGGACTACGCGGCCAAACTGCGCGCCGCCATCGACCCGCAAAAAGCCGGCGACTCCATGGCTATCAAACCCGGCGTTGCGCCCCATGAGGGCAGCAACACCACCCATTACTCCATCGTCGACAAATGGGGCAACGCGGTGTCGGTGACCTACACCCTCAACGACTGGTTCGGCGCCGGCGTCATGGCCAGCAAGACTGGGGTCATCCTCAACGACGAAATGGACGACTTCACCGTCAAAGTCGGCGTGCCCAATATGTACGGGCTGGTCCAGGGCGAAGCCAACGCCATCGCCCCGGGCAAGGCGCCCCTGTCGTCCATGAGCCCGACCATCGTGACCAAGGACGGCAAGGCCGTGATGGTCATCGGCACACCCGGCGGCAGCCGCATCATCACCGCCACCTTGCTGACCATCCTCAACGTCATCGACTACAAGATGAACATCCAGGAAGCCGTCAACGCCCCACGTTTCCACCAACAATGGATGCCCGACACCACCAACCTCGAAACCTTCGCCCTGAGCCCCGACACCCAGAAAATCCTCGAAAGCTGGGGCCATAAATTCGCCGGCCCCCAAGACGCCAACCACCTGGCCGCCATCCTCGTCGGCGCCCCGTCCCTGGACGGCAAGCCCGTGGGCAACAACCGCTTCTACGGCGCCAACGACCCACGGCGCAATACCGGACTGTCCCTGGGCTACTAAGCCCAGGCAGAGCAGGGGCCAACCGCCCCTGTTCTGCTCCACGGAAGAATATTTTTTGAAATCAAGGGCTTGCCAGCCCCGGCAAATCAGTACATAATTGCCGCCATCGAACGCACTGAAGCATAAAAAACTTCAATGTTTTCAATGAGATAGAGTAGAGGCAAGCTTCACATAGCCCACTCAAGTTTATATGCGGTGAATGTCAGTGGTTTGGGCATTGATCGTTTGAGGCCGAGTAGCAAAATGGTTATGCAGCGGATTGCAAATCCGCCTACGCCGGTTCGATTCCGACCTCGGCCTCCACTCTTGAAAGCCCCGTAGATTAACGTCTACGGGGTTTTTTATTGCCTGTAGGAAAGTGCTGGAGTTCCGAAACTTTAGAGGGTGGAGTTCCGAAACTATCTCATTTTGAAGGCTGCGCGACCGCACCGATGCGCCGGTAAACGCGCTTGGTGATCTCCTGCTCCGAGTGCCCGAGCAGGAGGTTGGCGTCTGCGATATCAGTAATTTCGGATGCCGCCTTCGGTCGGATATCCTTGAACTGAAACTGTTGGATCCTCTCCGCGTCATCAACTCGTCCCTCACTGGCGGCCAAGGAGCGAGCAGCTTCTCGGGCGTCGTCCCACCTGTTACGCAGCATTTGTTGAGACACGCGCATCCCCGTTCTTGCTGCGCTGGGCAGCAGAAGGTGGTTTAGGATTTGGAGGGGAGCCACTCGGTATCGTATTCGAACTGGGTAACTCGCATTGATCTCGATGCTTGGCAGTTCGCGGCGGAACGTCTCGGTGCCGTAGGGCTTCTTCACGTAGCCCGCTGCCTCTTCCATGAATTTCGGTTTGAAGATGCGCAGCAGGTGGTCGGCTGCTTTTTCGTACTGATCCTCTGGGTAGTTGCCCACGCATACGCTGCCACGACAGACTCGCCAAACCTCGCGTTTTGGCGTTGCCTCGGCAGCCTTGATCTTTTCGTCCATGGCGTCCGGAGCGAAGCGGAGCTGATCAATACCGGATCCAACCGGCGGGGCCACGCACTACTACGCAACCACGATGCCCAAGGCTCCGGCCTGGGCGGCGAAGGCCAAGCAGACGTTGCGCTTCGGGCATCACGTTTTTTTCAAGGATGTGCCGTGATGACGCCCGTGCAGAAGCTGGCCGGGCTGATGGTGCTGATGGCCAGCGCCGCCGGCTCCGCCTGGCAGGTGCAGGAATGGCGCACGGGCAAGAGGTTGTCCGAGCAGGTCGGCCTGCGCCAGGGCGAGCTGGCTGCCGTCAGCGCGGCCGCCGCCAAGCAGGTGAGCGCCGAGCAGGGCAGGCGCATGGCCCTGGAGCAGACGCTGGCCACATCCGATCAACAACACACCCGAGAACTTTCCGATGCTCAACGCAGCCAGGCTCTCCTGCGTGACCGCCTTGCTACTGCTGATGTGCGGCTGTCAGTCCTTCTCGAGGCCACGGATTCAGCCAGTGGCTTCAACGTGCCTGCCACCACCGGCGGCGTCGGCGTGGTTCATGCAGCCCGTCGAGCCCAACTTGACCCAGCGCATGCTCAACGAATTATTGCCATTACCGACAGCGGCGATCAAGGATTGATCGCGCGGCGAGCCTGTCAGGCCTACGCAAAAGAAGTCTCTACAGCGAAGTAAAAGGAGCGGCCGGGCATTATGCGTCAACATCCACCCCGGCCCCTTTCCCGCAGAACGCCTTTTCCAGCTTCATACACAAGCGAGCGACATCAACCTAAAGGCAAAAGAAGGCGGGTTCATTTAAGCGACAGCGGACTTAAGAAACAAATAAATCCGTCTCCTTTTCGGTCTAGGCAAACGGCGCTAGCGCTTCAATTCAAGCCGACTTTGATGGACCGCTCGGAAGACCAGGAGTCCTGGCCTGCTTGCAATGTTGGTTCGGCAGGAATGCGGTATTTACCGAATGCCTTGACGACGGCCTGGTCTACGTCGGCGTTGCCCGAGCTTTCTATCAATGCGATTTTCGGCACATTTGAACCCGGCTTGCCTTGCACTTGCAGCGTCACCGGTTTGCTGGCGCTGCCGCGTTTGAATTGCTTGTTCAAGGCAATCTCGATGTCCAATGTCGTACGGTTTAGACTCTTGCGGCTGGTATCGCTCCAGACGTCGTTGTAGCGCTGTGTCTGTGCAGCCGTCAGCACCAACCCTTGAGAGCGGATCCGCTGAATGCCCTTCCAGGCTACATCGCCGGAATGTTGGCTGGCTTCCACGTAATACATCATTGCCCCGAACAAATCCTGCGGGCCACCGCGGCCTTCCTCCATCAATCTGGCCAATGCGAGTTTACTTTTATCGCTGTCGCTGTTGGTCAGCGCCAACTGATAAAGCCGTCGCGCTTCCACGTCGTTGCGTGCTTGCCCATGCCCCTCTTCGGCCATGCGCGCCAGTCTCTCGTTACCGACGCCATCTACGGCAGCGACGGATTCATAGAGCGATTTGGCCCTGCCAAAATCTTGTGGCAGACCGCCACGGCCGGATTCGTACAAACCGCCGAGCGCGATCTTACAACGCACGTTGCCGTCATCGCTGGCTTTACGAATGTATTGAACATCTTCTGCAGTGGGGCTTTTTACGCCCTCAAAAAGTATGCATTGGACTTTGGCCAGAGTTTGTTCAAAGGAGCTTGGCGGCCTGGAGGTTTGGCACCCTGCGATGTGGCCCGTGATTGCCAGTACAACAATTGCCTTTTTCATGTGATGCATGCGTGGAATCCTGCGTTGGAGTAAAGCGGCGGCGGAGTACTCAGTTGGAACAACTGGTTAGGCTTTGGCGGCTCGTCTACCAAAGTGAAACTCACGCTCATGATGGTACAAGAGCATCCACGCCTCTGACTCTGGAAACACGACCAGATCGTCTGAAGCCGGATAGCAGAACTCCGGCCAGTATGAAATGAACACTCCCCAGGTTGTACGCAGCGCGGTCTCTGAATCCCAAGAAAGCGATACTGGCTGCTCTAAATGTGGCTGATGTTGCTTCAGCCAATTGGAACCGGCCTCCGATGCGGCCTCTTCGGCGCTGACCATTTCAGGACGTAGCTCGGTGCTCAGGCCGTGATTACCCATGAACCCTTGCGCCCGCTTATACAACGCCTTCGCCTCATCGGAGGTCACTGAGTGCATTTGCGCGAGGACTTTATTTGGCAACACGGCATACGCTGGATCGGTCCAGCGCCACGCCAATTTATGATCTTGGATGCGCATAGTCTCAACACCTAACTAGAAGTGGGCGATACAAATGATAAATTTTTTACGCCACCTTTGTCGCAGGCCGTCCCTCGTCGTATGTAATCCACGAGTCTTGAGCCGAGTGCCAGTAGCTCAACACGGGCAAAGGAGAAAAGTGACAAGTTCTACATTAAGGATACGAATTTGTGGGCATCAGGTCTTTAATCGGTTAATAGTTAAGCATTTCCGTTCATTAGCGTCCGCTTTTGACTGACCAAGATTTTATGTAACCTCACGAATCCACTAGCACTCTCGCTTTTAGAATCCGGGATCACTTTATGCAGACTGACCAGACCAAGCTACTCGTGCTCGCACTGCTTGAGATCAGGACACTGCTTGCCGATTACCTGGGCAGAGATGTAGATGCTCCTATGAGTGTCCGTGTCGCGGCACATATGGCCTATGCGCTCCACAATGAGGCGGAGGCTGCATACAACAACGCAGATTTTCAGATCGCCAAGGCAAGCTTTAAAATCGCTGCAATCGATCAGATTCTTGGTGTCACTGACGGTGCCGCATTGTTGAGCAGGTTTAACGTCGAGGCCTAAGTCATTCCGGAGAGCGCGCAACTTAGATGACCGCTTCTGGCTGATTGCTGTCTGTCATGAGGGGCCGCATTCGGCCAAAAGCCGCCGATCGGGTCAGGCGGCTTATGACCCGCTTCCGTCATTCAGAACAGGCTAATTGGCAAAAGTCAGACAATTGAACGCGTCGATGAAATAAGGGGCGATTCAAAAGTGTTTTCGGCGTTGCCTCAAGCGCTTGAGCTAAATTTTCCCAGGCCTGAACGTACTCGTCGTACCCCCGGCGCCTTGGCCCAGGGGGTAAGCGTACTACCGAGAAACCGCCTAGAAGCTGTATTTCACATTGAACATCACGTTGCGCGGCGCCCCCCAGAACACTGTGCCGTAATTGCCAATACCACTGTAGTAGTGCTTGTCGAACAGATTGTTGACGTTGAGAGTCGCCTTCAGGTCGCGGGTGACATCATAGCCGCCAACCAGCCCCACCAGTGCGTAAGACTTCTGCTCGAATTTGGCGGTGGGGTCTTTGATCTCGTACCAATCCTCGTCGCTTGGCTTAAAGAACGTCGAACTCTGCCAGTAGGCATTGCCGCCCACGGTGAATTTGTGCCAATCGCCCTGCAAGCGGTAGTTGGTTGCCATCTTGAGCAGGTGCTGCGGCTGGTTGGTGGCCACGCGCCGGTCATCCGCGTTATGGGACTCGGCAAAGGTGTAGCCTGCCATCACCTGCAGGTCATTCATCAGTTCGCCGTTCACCTCCAGCTCGACGCCGCGAGTCGTGACGCTTTTCTCTGCTCGATAGGCACTGCTACCACTCGGTGTGCTACCGCCGGTGGGTACGGCGAAGTTGTCCTGCTTGAGCTCGAACAGCGCCATGCTGGCATTTAGGCGGTTGTCGAAGTAGGCGCCCTTGATGCCGACCTCATGACTTTCGCCGGAGAGTGGGTCGATAGGTTTACCGTCCGGGCCGAGGCTGTAGGCCTGCGGTTTGAAGATGTCGGTGTAGCTGGCGTAGGCCGTGTGGTAGGCGTCCAGATCGTAGGTGATACCGGCATAAGGCACGACTTCGCTGGAGTTGGTGGCGCTGGCCGGAAGGCGGCGACCGATGGCGTTGATCGTGTCGATGTCCCATTTGTAGTCGACGATACGGGCGCCCAGGATCACTGCCAGCGCGTCGGTCGGTTTAAGGATGGTGGCCGCGAACCCGACTTTCTGCCGTGCTTCGATATTGAAGGTCGACCACCATTCGAAGTCCCTCGGTGTATCGCCATAGCCATCCCATTGGAATACATCGTTGATGATGCCATTGGTAACCCCGTCGTGGCGCTTGGACGTGGATTCGGTATGGGCGATGCTGTAGCCGAATACGGCTTCGTGCATGCGACCACCCAGCGAAAACGGGCCGCGGGCATACAGGTCCAGGCCTTTTTCCTTGCTGGTAGTGTTGAACTTGCTCGCGGTGCCGCTGTTGTTCACATAGCCGCTGGCGCGGTCGACGTTGCCGGCGATGAAGCCGTGGGAGATGCTTGCGTCGGCCTGAATGGCCTCACTGCTGATGCCCGAGATCAGCTCCCTCGAACGGTAGTCGCGGCTGCTGGCGACCCCCTTGAGGACCCAGTCGTTGTCGAAGCTGTGGGCCAACTCCACGAAAGTGCGCTGGGTTTCCTGATTGCGCCAGGTCCAGCGATCGGCAGCGTTGGTGTCACGATCGAACTTGGCCCTGCGGCCATCCATAAAGAACGCGGGCAGGGCACCGGTGGTGCTGCCGTTGTCATAGTTTTTCTGTACGTCATGGCCGAGTGTGAGCAGGGTTTTCTCGCTCAAGTCGGCTTCCAGCACACCGTAGAAGGTATTTTGTTCGCCGGTCAGGTAATCGACATAACTGCGCTGCGACTGCGTACCCGCGACCATGCGGCCACGGATATTGCCGCTGTCGGTCAACGGCCCGGCGAAGTCAAAATCGGCCTGGTATTTATCCCAGGAGCCTGCGCCGACACTGATATGGCCCTGCGCCTCGGCAGTCGGGCGCTTGCGCACCAGGTTGATGACCCCCGAAGGATTGCCGGAGCCGTTGACCAGGCCGGTCGCACCCTTGAGCACTTCGACTCGGTCATAGATCAGGCTGTTGCCGATACTGTAGTTGTCGCGCAATGAGCCGCCGTCCGAGGACAGGCTGGGCACGCCATCGAACTGGAAGTTATCCAGCTTGAAACCGCGCGAATAGAAAGTGAAGGCCTCGGAGCTTTCCTGGTTGACGGTGATGCCAGGGGTTTGCTTCAGGACATCGGAAACACTTTGCAGGTTCTGGTCGTCCATCTGCTGGCGTGTCACTACGCTGATTGACTGTGGAGTCTTGCGCAGGCTCAGGTCCAGGCGTGTGGCGGCGGCAGTTGCGCCGGTGGTGTAGGAACCACTGCCTTCTGTGGTGACGCTCAAGCTTTGGCCGGTGATGCTGGTTGCATCCAGTTGCAGCGCTGAACCGGCCTGCGCCTGAGGCGCAAGCACCCAATTGTTACCCACCAGCAGAGCTTCCAGCCCGCTACCAGCCAGCAGTTGGGCAAACCCCTGCTCGGTGCTGAAGCGACCTTTTAGCCCGCGACTCTGTTGTCCCTGGGTCAGCGTCGCATCAAACGACAGCAGCACCCCGGCCTCGCGGGCGAAGCGGTTCAAGGTTGCTACCAACGGCCCCGGGGGAATGTCGTAAACGCGGCTGACCTGTTCGGCATGGGCCTGGGCATCCGTTGACAGCAGCGGGGCCAGCATCCCGACCTGCAGCGCTATGGCGCTGCCAAGCAGCAGGGGGGTGAGGTGTTTTCGGCGCGCGTGTGGGTAGATTGTCGCTCTAGACATGACAGCTCCTTAAAATGCCTGTTTGGGCGGTTTTCAGAAGAGCTCGTACGAGAGTGGCCAATCCAACAATGCAACTGAGAATTTTTTTCATTCGTTTTGTTTAAGCGGCCGGGGTGAGCCTGACCCAATAGCGCGTCCAGGTATTGACCTTCAGCTTTAGCGCCCCGGCGATTGCCACCAGTGCGCGGTCGGTGTCATCCAACGGGTACACCCCGGCGAGACGCAGCTGCGCCACATCGTCACTACAGCTCAACACGCCCGGGCGGTAACGCTGGAGTTCGGCCAGAGCGCGGCGCAGCGGCCAGCCGTCCAACACCAACTGACCTTCGCGCCACTCAGTGCTAGCAAGGTCAGCCGCACGGGGCTCGGATAGCGGCCCGCTGTTGAAGGTCAGGGCCATGCCAGCATCGACCCGCACTTCGTGTTCGCTTGCGGCGTTGTGCACCGCGACAGCGTGTTCGATGACGATCAGCTCTGTGCGGTCTGCATGCAGGCGCACGTTGAAGCGGGTACCGAGGGCGCGCATTCGGCCATGCACCGTGTGCACGCGCAACGGGCGTGGGTCGCTAGCGGTGTAAACGGCAATCTCTCCCTCGACCAGTTCTATCAGCCGCTGGTCTGCGCTGTAGCGGATATCGACGGCAGAATCTGTATTGAGCGTCAGCCGCGTACCGTCCTCCAAGGTCAGGCTGCGGCGTTCGCCCTTGACGGTGCGCACGTCGGCCAACCAAACCGGCGAGTGGCGATAACCCGTCCAGACAGCCCCTGAAACGCCAAGACCCAGCACCAGGCCCTTGAGTAGCGTACGCCGCCCCAGTTCCCCATGGCCTGCGACAAGGGTGTGCCGTGCCAGCGGACCGGGAACACCGGCAAGATCTGCTTGCAACCGCTCAAGGCGCTCCCACGCCCAACTGTGCAACGGCGACTGATCGAGCCAGACCTGCCACTGCCTGCGGTTATCCGCACAGTCACGCGCCGCGTGGAGGCGCGCATGCCATTGCGCCGCCTCGCGCAGGGCTTTGCGTTGATCGGAAGGATTCATAGTTGCGCATCGAAAGCGAACAGCAGGCACCGCTCTGTCGCCTTGGCCATGTACTTGGTCACCGAGCTGACGGACACCCCGAGGCGCTGCGCGACCTCAGGGTAGCTCAGGCCATCGAGCTGTACGTACAGGAAGGTATCTCGCACTTTCTGGCCCAGGCCGTCGAGCATGGCATCCAGTTGCATCAGGGTTTCCAGCATCAGTAGGCGCTGTTCGGGGGAGCACTCCTCGAGGAGCGGCTGGCTGCCCAGAAACTCAAGGTAGGCCTGCTCCAGGTTGCGTCGGCGCAATTGGTCGATCATCACCCTTCGGGCCACCGTGGCCAGGAAGCTGCGCGGCTCTCTCAATGGCTGGCGCAGTGCGCTGCTGATCAGGCGCAAGAACGTGTCCTGGGTGATATCCGCGGCACGATCTGCATCACCTAGGCGCCGACGAATCCAGCCCTGAAGCCATTGGCTGTGGTCGCGATAGAGCGCATGCATATCATCCTGGGGGGAGGATTCGGGAGACTGAGGGTAGGACACCTAGATCTTCCTAGTTACAAGATGCGGATAAGAATTGATCTTAATTATAAGCAGGCGAGGAAGGTTTGCAATGCAGTAGAAGGTGCCGATTTAAGTACGCGGATAGGTGGGGGACGCTGCCATGCCCTCGGTATTGCTTCATCGTCCTGCATAGGGAAGGGGGCCCGCATCGTTTCTGCTCTGGCTCGGTTAGGTACTGGGTGACGCCATCCACGCCTGAAAGAGTGTGTAGTGGTCTCATGAATCCGATCAGCACCATGGCCGCCAGTCAGGCTCACCCAAGCTCTTCGACCTGGGTCCAGTGATCCTCCGTCTGCGCCTCCTTCTATTTCAGGCGATCTGGGCGACGGTGCACCAAGTAAGGGAGCAGGTCTGAGTTCGGCATCGGTGTTCCTCCTTGGAGTGAACAGCGTAGCAGTTGGGTTGCTTGGTGGTGGGTTGTGTTCGGTCGGCAGGACGCTAGGGGAGGGGCAAATCAGTTCCCAAATAAAGAAGATAGACCGCATTCTACGCGGTCTCCAGAGGGGATTTTTTGTGCTGGTTTCGGAAGTAAATATCTCTACAGGTCACAGCCCGCTTACGTTTCCAGATCGGATTGCAAATCGGCCTACGCCGGTTCGATTCCGACCTCGGTCTCCATTCTTGAAAGCCCCGTAGATTAACGTCTACGGGGTTTTTTATTGTCTGCCATTTGGTCATCGCTTCCGCAATTTTTCGGATCGCTTTCGCAACCCTGCCGTCTTTCGAGAAATTTAAGACGCCGTTATCGCTATGCCTCTCCTCGATTGGACATGGGGTTGTGCTCGAGACTAAGGAGACTAAACATCCACTAACCGCCAAAAACGGACACCAAGGGCGTCTACGAAGCCCGGGGCGGCTCAGTCTTCGAACCGGTGCGTAACCGTCACCGCGAGTCCATATGCGTTTTTACACACTCTGGACCGTTTGAATCCGTTCACGAACGCCACCTCCGGCCACTTACTAGCCTTCGCCAAAATGCAATTACCCAGCTGACTGGGTCGTTGCTCAAAGCTTTCTTTTGCAATGTAATTCGGGCGCCCCGTATCCCCAAGTAATTATAGTTTCGGCCTGATGTTCCCAAAGCGTTTCATTGCGTCCAAGGTACTTTACGCCACTGTCACTTGGCTGCTGGTACATGAGCGATACGCTGTCGCCACGCTCGGCGATTAATGTCGGCGGATCGGTTTTAAAGAACATGACAGCAACCTCGCTGGCAGGGTTGCCTTCGCATTCGTAATAGACATGCCCGGTTCCCGGTACCAATCGGTACCGTGCTTGCAACTCGGCGATGCGGCGCTGGTACTCCATGCGCACGCATGCACGGACGTCATCACTCTTCCAGCAGTCGTCGCGACCCTTTATCCATCCACGTTGTTCTGCTTTAAGCTGGGGTGGGTGCTCGTTGCCGGCCTTGATTCTCGCGCTGGCATATACTTCCGACAGATTGCGATCGAGCGCGGATAACACCTTGTCCTCACATATCATCGCTTCGATAGCACCAGGCTTCACCTTGGCGCAATCGTAAGAAGGGCCAAGTGTCACATTGACTATCGACGATTTCCCCGTACTGCCCCCGGTCGCCTGCTTCCCATTGATATGCTGATCAATGTATTGGCACCACTGATCGGAACTTCGTTCAGGGACATCTGCCCCATCGCGAACCCCTAATTTGAATTCGATCACCGATTTCCATTCATCGGAGCCTATATCCGGCCCATGCCCTTGTCCGTCAGTTGTATGCAGTATCTTATCGATCGATTGATACCATGGGTAAGTGCACGCCGATTGAGCCTGAGCAACGCCTGCGGCGCCAACCAACAACAAAACCAGATATTTGCTCATGCGGGCTCCCTTTTGATTTAAGCAGTTGCCAGGCACCGACCTAAGCCTGATTCATGCCTCCAACGTTCGGGTAATCATATCCGATTTAATTGAAGTCCTAGGGCCGTTCTTGGCCGGCATGTCCTGCCGTGAAGGGTCGATAGCAGGCCTTGTAGAGCAGCTGCTTTGGGCCGTTTGCAGTCTCTCGCTAAGGGCAACATTCAGTCGGAAGCTGTTCTCTGCCACGTAGCTTCCGATCACCGACCAACTCAGTTTGTGACGGTGATCGTCGCAATCGTTATTCCTTCTCCAGCTTTGCAATACCTTTCAGCGGGTAGATCACTTCATGGGTATCCAGATTTCGAATCTCGGATTCGATAGTAATGGTCGAGACCTGACGCCCAGGAGGCCCATTGATGTCGTCGCGAGTGGTGAAGTCCACGACATATCGCTGGCCTGCACGGAACTCCACATCGCGCGCACCGAAGCCGCACTTCGCGCCACCGGTACCCAAGGCATTCATCGAGACCCAACACCAGCTCAACGAGTGCTTGCCCGGGGTCAAGCGCAGTGCCTGCTTGCCGGAAACGTCGAGGATCGAGCGCCGCCCGGCGCCCTCTAGCAGTTGGTCGTCCACATGCGTGGCCAGCAACAGTCGATGGAATTTTATTCCCAGTCCGCGAAAGCGGGTGGTGGCGAAATACACCACCGGCGCATTGGCCGTGTCATTGGACAGGTCATATGGCGTCATCAAGTCCGGCATCCAATCGCCTTGGTAATCCTTGTAGTGGTAGTTGGAACAAGCGGTTGTAAGACAGGTAATCAGCAGAACAGCCGGGAGTTTGAGATACGACAGAAATGACGACGAGCACATTATTCTTCCTTGTTTAACGAGTTGATTAGGATAGCGCATCGCAATGCCAGCAAGTACTTGAGCGGATTAGCAAACTCATCGCCCATCAGCTTCGAGCCAGCGAAGGCACAGGCGCACTTTATATGGCAGCCTGCTTTTGGCCGATATTATTGAAAAAGTCGGATGTGGTTTTCACGGCAGAAAAGCACGCGCATGAGATTTAAACCCGGCGTCGCCGCACAGGTATTTGGGCTTGGGCTTTACATAACCGTGTACAAAAAACGTGCTTTTAGCTAGCGGTTTTCTGGTGATTTGGGAAAACAGACGTGTTCAACAGCGTCGGCCTTAGGTCTTCGCGTCAACCTCACTGACTGGATTTAGCACTATCGATTCGTCGACCCGCTCAATGCTCAAAGAATCACCGAGACCGACATTCACTGCTTTGAGGACATCCGGAGGAACATCGATGATGGCGTCAGCGCTCGCATCTTGAAAGCCCTGTAGATCAACGGTCCACGGGTTTTTTATTGCCTAAGATTTGACGATCGCTTCCGTAACTGACTTTGCTAACCCTAGCTTGAAGCGTTAATTTTTAGTGTTCTTCGTCTTAGATGGAACCCACACCCGATTGATACAAGGGCGGTTCGCTTCTGCTACGCCGCGCGTACTACATCAGCGTGCCCTTTATTACGTTGCGTCACACCGGCTATTGAGGTTTGTCAGTTTCCAAGGTCGGCGACCTGGGAATTTACGTTACACACCCATTCATAAAGCGGGCAGTGTTCCCGTCAAAAACCTCACATTTGATGTGCACCTCTTAGGTGCAAAATACAGTGCTACGGCTCAGACCGGTGCGCTGGCTGTCATGAGCATTGCGGATAAGGCCGATTTTCAGCAAAAAACCAATTTGGCACACTTTTTCCATAGAGAAATAAACGAGTAAGCCAGGCCCCGGCCTTTAAGTCTTGCCTACATCATGCGCCCAAGCGCCAGGTAATGAAGCCTGATCGACCAGTCCACTGGTCTATCAGGTTTTTTTTTGGAGTGAATAAATGCGCCACACAATCGATGTCGGACTCTTGCTCTCTATCGATGGGACTTACCAGTGCATAGGCCGGAATGCTCTGGCAGGGGCCACACACGCACTGCAGGAAATCAATGCCAATCCCGATTACCCATTTACCTTACAAGTTACCCATATCAATCCGCAGGGCTTCTTGCACAGTTACAGCGAAGGCGCTGTTCAATTGATGCAGGCCGGGGTTCGGCATATTTTTGGTGCGACGACCTCGGCCAGCCGCAAGGAAATCATTCCGGACCTCGAGCAGAACGGGAGCCTGTTGTGGTACGCCTGTCCGTATGAAGGTTTTGAAAGCAGTGAGAACGTCCTTTATCTGGGCGGGTGTCCGAATCAGACGTTGATCCCGTTGTTGAGGTATGCCTTGCAGGCGTTTGGTTCTTGCGCTGCGTTGATCGGTTCGAATTACATCTGGGGTTGGGAAAGTAACCGCGTCGCACGGGAAGTGCTCGATGTCGCAGGCGGCACTGTGCTTCTGGAAAAGTACGTGCATTTGGGCACGACTCGCTTCAGTGAGCTTATCCAGACCCTGATAACTGAAAAACCGGCGTTTGTGCTCAATAATCTAGTCGGTGAGTCCTCCTACGTCTTCTTGCAGCAATTGGACGCGGCGTGTCTTGCCGTCGGCTTGAATCTACCGGTGTTGAGCTGCAACCTGACGGAAGCCGAGCTGCCTGAAGTCGGCGTCATGCGGAGCCTGCGCCTGTTGTCGTGCGGCCCATTTTTTGAGGATGTAGACCGGGCTTTCAGCCAGCAGCAACGCCGCCAACATGGACTGTACCCGTTGTCGCATTTTTACACCGGGATGTACGTCGCCTTGCACTTGTTTGCAAAGGCCTTGGACCAGTGTGGCAGCGACGATCCCGAGCTCATTTGCAACTACCTCTACGAACACCCCCAGCACAGTGTGCTCGGCACGTTAAACATTTCTGCGCACAACAATCACTGCAGCCAGCCTTGCCATATCGCCGAATTGCGCGAAGGGCGCTTTGTCGTACTGCACAGTGAAGCGCAATCGTTGCCAGCCGATCCTTACCTGACTGCCACTGACCTGAGTGAATTCCAACGCCTGCGCACGATTGCGCCAGCGCCCCGCCTGAGGATCGTCAAATGAGCCTGCTCAAACGCCCGGACTTCGAAAGTGGTCGGTTGCTGTTGGTTGACTGCGAACCGCGTACGTTGGCCAGTCTGCAGAAAAGCCTGCAACGCCTGGGCATCACGCCGCAGGCGCTGTTTGAAGACGCGCTGGATTCGCTTGAAGGCTGCTTTGCCGCCGTGGTCGATCTGGAGCACTTCGCCAGTCCCGCCACCCTGCAACGGCTTAATAGCACCGGTGTGCCAATCGTGGCGTTGACGCCCCACGAAACCCTGTCGCAGATCCAGCGCGCCATCGAACTGGGGGCGACCGCCTTGTTGAACAAACCGATTACCCAGGGCTCTGTCTACACCACGCTGATGATGGCGATCAGTTTGCGTGAGCGATTGGACAGTGATGCGCGAACCCTCGAAGCGCTGCGCCAGCGCCTCGATGCGCGACCTCTGCTGGCCCAGGCATTGGCGCGGTTGATGGTTGAGCACAAGATTGACGAGCGCGAGGCTTATGAGCGCCTGCGCAGCCTGTCGATGCACCTTAATCGCAGCCTGGATGACCTGTGTGCGGACATGGCCGCCGATTATCTTCAGCAAGGCGGGGCGTGCCAATGAAAGTGTTGCGCGCCTTGATTCGCCGGCCCGCGGTGGCGTTGTCGTTGTTGTACATCGTCATCGTGGTGCTGTTGGCGCTGTTTGCACCGTGGATGAGCCCTCACGATCCGTCCGAACAATTTGTCGAAGGCCTGTCAATGGAGGGCGCGCCGCTACCGCCAGATATGCCGTATTGGCTGGGCACTGACCTGCTGGGTCGCGACTTGCTGTCGCGCCTGATCTACGGCGCACGTACCTCACTGTTCATCGGCCTGCTTGCCAACGGCCTGGCCGTGCTGATCGGCACCTTGGTGGGCTTGAGCGCAGGTTTTCTGCGGGGCTGGATCGGCAGCACGCTGATGCGCTTTACCGACTTGATGATGGCGTTCCCGGCGCTGCTGTTGGCGATTGCGTTGTCGGCGATTTTCCAACCCAGCGTGTGGATCGTTGCGTTGGTCATCGCCATGGTCAACTGGGTGCAGATTGCCCGGGTGATCTACTCCGAGACCATCGCCTTGAGTGCCCGTGACTTCGTGGCGGTGGAGAGGACCTTGGGCGCGAGCTCGCTGCGCATCCTGTTTTCGCACCTGCTGCCCCATTTGCTGCCGACGATTCTGGTATGGGCGACCCTGGGTATTTCGACCACGGTGCTGCTCGAAGCCACCCTGTCGTACCTGGGAGTGGGGGTCCAGCCGCCAACGCCAAGTTGGGGCAACATCATTTTTGAAAGCCAGACCTATTTCACCTCCGCGCCATGGTTGGTGTTCTTCCCCGGTATCGCGATTGTCCTGCTGTCGCTGGCTTTCAACCTGGTCGGTGATGCCCTGCGCGATGAACTCGATCCTACCCTGCAAGGGAGAAGCTGAATGTTCGCCTTCATCACTCGTCGCATCGGCTATTCGTTGCTGATTTTGCTCGGCGTGACCTTCATCACCTATCTGTTGCTGTTCATGCTGCCTGCCGACCCTGCGCGCCAGATTGCCGGGCGCAGTGCCACACCGGAAGTGGTGGCGGGGATTCGTACGCAGTTGGGCCTGGATTTGCCGTTCTATCGGCAGTACGCCAACTACCTGGGCAACCTGGTGCAAGGTGATCTGGGGCGCTCCTATATCCAGCGCAGCCCGGTGACCGAGTTGATCGGCTCGCGCCTGCGGCCATCGCTTGAGTTGATGGCTGCCGGTATTGGTTTCGAATTGCTGATCGGCATCAGCCTGGGTGTGATCGCGGCGTTGCGGCGCGACAGTTGGGCCGACAAGGCGCTTATGGCGCTCTCGTTCATCGGCGTGTCAGCCCCGCAATTCATCGCTGCGATGCTCTTCCTGTACTTCTTCGCCGTAAAACTGGGCTGGTTTCCACTAGGGGGCTATGGCGGGTTCGAGCATCTGCTGCTGCCGGCGCTGACCCTGGGGATTCTCGGCAGCGGCTGGTATTCGCGCATGGTGCGCTCCTCGATGATCGAGGTGTTGCATCAGGACTTCATTCGCACCGCCCGGGCCAAGGGCCTGAGCCGGGTGCGCGTGGTTCTGCGGCATGTACTCCCCAACGCCATTGTGCCGGTGATCCCGATGATCGGCATCGATATCGGCATCTTCATGGGTGGGCTGGTGGTGGTCGAGTCGGTCTTTGGCTGGCCGGGAATCGGCCAGTTGACGTGGCAAGCCATTCAGCAGGTGGACATTCCGGTGATTGTCGGCGTGACCACGGTTTCAGCGGTCGCCATCGTGCTGGGCAATCTGGTCGCAGACCTGGTGATCCCATGGGTCGATCCGCGCATCGACATCCAAAAACACTAAAAAACACATCATAGGTAAGGGGCTGGAGCATGAATCGCAAAGCATTATCCTTGGCCATCGCGGCTGCATTGTTCGCCGGGAATCTTCTGGCCGATGACTTCGATCCAAACGCAAAAGACGGTGGCGCCGCAGTCATTACCTATCAGAACGACGTGGCCACACTTGACCCCGCCATTGGCTACGACTGGCAGAACTGGTCGATGATCAAAAGCCTGTTCGATAGCCTGATGGACTACAAGCCCGGAACCACGGAGCTGGTCAAGGACCTGGCATCGGACTACACCATCTCCGATGACGGCACGGTCTACACCTTCACCTTGCGTAAAGGCGTGAAGTTCCAGAACGGTCGCGAGCTCAAGGCCAGCGACGTCAAGTACTCCCTGGAGCGCACCGTCAACCCGAAAACCCAGAGCCCGGGCGCCGGCTTCTTCAGCCCGATCGTGGGCTATGACGAAATGAGCACCCAAAAGGCCGAACACTTGTCGGGCATTGAAGTGGTGGACGACTACACCGTCAAGATCACCCTCAAGGAGGCGAGTGCGACGTTCCTGCATGTGATGGCGATCAACTTCTCCTCTGTGGTGCCCAAGGAAGAAGTCGAGAAGTGGGGCGCCGATTTCGGCAAGCATCCGGTCGGTACGGGTGCCTACAGCCTGGAGCAGTGGAAGCTTGGACAACAGATTGTCTTCAAGAAAAACCCCAACTATTTCAAGGCTGGCCTGCCGCACCTGGACAGCATCACCTTTGAAGTGGGCCAGGACCCGATGGTCGCCCTGCTGCGCTTGCAAAAGGGTGAAGTCGACATCGCCGGTGACGGTGTGCCGCCCGCCAAGTTCCTGGAATTCAAGAACGATCCAAAGTTCAAGCACCTGGTGGTGACCGGTGACCAGTTGCAAACCGGCTACCTGACCCTGAAAACCACGATGCCGCCGTTCGACAACCTCAAGGTACGCCAGGCAGTGAACATGGCGATCAGCAAGGATCGTATCGTGCGCATCATCAATGGTCGTGCGGTCCCGGCCAACCAGCCGCTGCCGCCGGCCATGCCGGGCTACGACAAGGACTATAAAGGCTATGCCTACGACGTCGAGGCGGCGAAAAAACTGCTGGCAGACGCCGGTTTCGCCAAGGGCTTTGACACCGAACTGTACGTGATGAACACCGATCCGCAACCGCGTATCGCCCAAGCCATCCAGCAAGACCTGGCCAAGGTCGGTATCCGGGCGCAGATCAAATCCCTGGCACAAGCCAACGTGATTGCAGCCGGCAGTTCCAAGGATCAGGCACCGATGGTGTGGTCAGGTGGCATGGCCTGGATTGCCGACTTCCCGGACCCGTCGAACTTCTACGGGCCGATCCTGGGCTGCGGCGGTGCGATTGACGGCGGCTGGAACTGGGCACTGTATTGCAACAAGACGCTGGATGCACTGGCGGCCAAAGCCGACAGCATGGCCAAGCCGGAGCAACAAGCCGAGCGCATCGCGCTGTGGAAGAAAATCTTCATCGACGTGATGGCTGACGCGCCGTGGGTGCCAATCTTCAACGAGCAGCGCTTCACCGCGCGTTCTGCGCGCATGGGCGGCTCCGATTCGCTGTACGTCGACCCGGTTCACGTGCCGGTCAACTACGACTACATCTACCTCAAGTAACGCGCGGTCGACCTGACGATCAGCCTTTGCCACGCCTGCCAAAAGGCGTGGCCTTCAACGCGGAGACCTTCCCTTATGTGCCAGAACTGCCTGGTCAAGACCATTCATAGTGTCAACAGCCATTTTGGCTGGGACAACCGCTTCGAACCAACCGCACGGGTAACGCCGGGCTCTATGCTTGAATTCTGCTGCCTTGATTCGTCCAACGGGTTCTTTACGCCCAACTCGGTGGTGAGTGACGTGGGCAAGGTACCGTTCGACAAAATCAACCCGGTTACCGGGCCTATTTTCGTCGAAGGGGCTGAACCAGGAGATGTGCTCAAAATTACCCTCGACAGTTTCAAGCCCAGCGGCTTTGGCTGGACGGCGAATATTCCGGGCTTCGGCCTGCTGGCCGACCAGTTCAAGGACCCGGCCCTGGCCCTGTGGCATTACGACAAGGTCAACCTGGCCCCTGCGGCGTTCAGTGATTTTGCCCGTGTGCCGCTCAAACCTTTCGCTGGCACCATCGGCCTGGCCCCAGCGCAGGCAGGGTTACATTCGGTGGTTCCACCACGCCGGGTCGGCGGCAATCTGGACATTCGGGACCTGTCCGCTGGCACCACGTTGTACTTGCCGGTGGAGGTCAGTGGCGCATTGCTGTCGATCGGTGATACCCACGCGGCACAAGGTGATGGAGAGGTGTGTGGCACCGCGATTGAAAGCGCCATGGACGTGGTGGTGAAAATCGACCTGATCAAGGATACCCCGCTGGCAACCCCGCGCTTCAGCACACCTGGCCCGGTCACACGCCACCTCGATTCTGCCGGCTACGAAGCGTTCACCGGGATCGGCCCGGACCTGATGCAAGCGGCGCGTCAAGCCGTGAGCAATACCATCGACTGGCTGTGCCGTGAACACGCTATGCCGGCAGAGCAGGCCTATATGTTGTGTTCGGTATGCGGCGATCTGCGTATCAGTGAAGTTGTCGACCTGCCCAACTGGGTGGTGTCGTTCTACTTCCCGAAAGTCGTGTTTGCCTGATGCGTTTTCATTGCGAGCGGCTTGATGTATGCCGCTTCAATCGCGAGGAGCTTTGATGAGTAACGGGATCTCCAAGCCGATTCTGTCGGTGCAGCATTTATCCATTGATGTCGGCCTGGGGGCCACGCCCCGGCGGGTGGTCGATAACCTTAATTTCGACCTGTATCCGGGACAGACGCTGTGTATCGCCGGAGAGTCCGGTAGCGGAAAATCACTGTCGTCGTTGGCGATCATGGGGCTGTTGCCTAAGGCCGTGCGGGTGGCGGAGGGTGCTATCAGGTTTGCCGAGCGCAACCTGATCGGGATGCCTGAGCGCGAACTTCAGCAGTTGCGTGGCAAAGAGATTGGCATGATTTTCCAGGAACCGATGACCTCGCTGAATCCGCTGATGACCGTTGGTCAGCAGTTGGAGGAAACGCTGCTGCGCCACGAACCGCTGGGGCGTCAGGCCCTACGCCTGCGAGTCAAGGAAATGCTGGCGTCGGTACGCATGCCGCAGGTCGAAAAACGTCTACAGCAGTACCCCCATGAACTCTCCGGTGGCATGCGCCAGCGTGTGATGATCGCGATGGCCATGCTTTGCCGGCCCAAGGTGTTGATTGCTGATGAACCGACCACAGCACTCGACGTCACTATTCAGGCGCAGATTCTGGAATTGATGCGCGAGTTGCAGCAGGTGTACGGCACCAGCTTGCTGATGATCACTCACGACATGGGCGTGGTCGCGGAAATGGCCGACCAAGTGGTCGTCATGAATCATGGCCGTACCGAAGAACAGGCACCGGTGCGTCAACTGTTTACAGAGCCGCAGGCAGACTACACGCGTAAATTGCTCGCAGCCGTTCCGGTGTTGGGCACCGTGGGTCAACCGGAGAACATCAGCCAGCAGCCGGTGATTTTGCAGGTTCGCGATTTGTCCGTACGTTTTCCCGTGCGTACCGGCTGGTTTGAGGAGAACCGGCAAGTGCATGCGGTCGAGGGCGTCAACTTCGAGTTGCGCCAGGGCGAAACGCTGGGGCTGGTGGGGGAGAGCGGTTGCGGCAAGTCCAGTACGGGCAAGGCCCTGATGAACATGCAGGCTTACCAGGGCAGCGTGAAGTTGTTCGGCAAAGAGCTCAACGGCCTGCAAGGCGCCGACCTTCATGCGGTGCGGCGGGATATCCAGATGGTGTTTCAGGACCCCTATGCGGCCTTGAACCCACGCAAGAACATCCTGGAACTGGTGGGCGAGCCTTTGTTGATTCACCACCAGTTGCCCCTGGCGCAACGCCAGGAACGGGTCGCTGAACTGCTTCGCCAAGTCGACATGCCAGTCGACACGATGTATCGCTACCCCCACCAGTTCTCCGGTGGCCAGCGCCAGCGCATCTGTATCGCACGGGCGCTGGCGCTCAACCCGAAAGTCATCATCGCCGACGAATCCGTTTCGGCCCTTGATGTTTCGGTTCAGGCTCAGGTGCTGGAATTGCTTGAGCATTTGCGTGAGGTGCATCGGCTCAGTTACTTGTTCATTTCCCATGACATGGCGGTGGTCGAGCGCATTTGTCATCGTGTGGCCGTCATGTACGGCGGTCAGATCGTCGAGATTGGCCGCCGCGATCAGGTCCTGGGCAACCCTCAACATCCTTACACCAAGCGCCTGCTCAGCGCCGTCCCAATGCCGGACGTTGACCGTAAGCGCGATTTCAAGGCGCTCTTGCATGAGTTCGAGCAACCAAGCCCGATCAAGTCAAAAGGCTTTGAAGCGCCGGCGCAGAAGTTTCAGGACTTGGGGAACGAGCATTGGGTAGCGGTAGGCTAACCAGCTGTAGGGAGAGGTGAGCAATAACGACCTGACAGCGGAGCAGAGGCAAACGATCTTTGCGTTATCGGCAGGAATGGCGCGCGCTGCTGTGGCGCACACCTCCGGCTTTGTGATGGGGGCGGTTGTTGCGCCCCGGCAGTTCTGGCCCCTCAGTGGATTCTGGTCTGGAATAAAAATCAGCCCTTCGATTTCCAGGTTCAATGACGAGGCTTGCATCGTTACGCGGTGTAGCTTGGGGAGCCCAAGCTCAAGCTCTCTGATCGCTTTAGTCGACTGACCGCTCCACATGGACAGAATGCCCAGCAGCATGCATGACACACCGCCTATGTGGCGAGATCCTGCACTGGGAGCTGCCAGAATCGTCCCACTCCCGTGGTTTGCACGGGAGTGTTTCACTCATTTATCAGCGCACCTTGAAGCGGCTCATCAACGTAATCACCCGGCCATTGGCGTCCAGCAGGCTTTGCGTATTGGTTTCAGTGGCATGGCCACTTTCCACCAGCTCTTCGACCATATGTCGGATCTGCACCATGCTGCGGTTGATCTCTTCGGTCACCGCACTTTGCTGCTCGGCGGCGGTAGCGATCTGCGTGCTGAGGTTGTTGATATGGCTGACCGAGCCGGCCATTTCGTCCAGCCCAGTGTTGACGCGTGCCGTGGCATCCGCCGCTGACTGGCAGCTGGCCTGGGTGTTTTCCATTGCCGTCACCGACGAACTCACGCCAGTGGTCAGGCGCGCCAACATCTCGTTGATCTGCGAGGTGCTGGCCTGGGTGCGTGCGGCCAACGCCCGGACTTCGTCGGCGACCACCGCAAATCCACGGCCTTGTTCGCCAGCGCGCGCCGCTTCAATGGCCGCGTTGAGTGCCAACAGGTTGGTCTGGCCGGCAATCGCGCCGATCACGCCGAGGGTTTCGGTGATACGTGCGGCGTCCTGGCGCATGTTTTCCACGGTGTGGGTGGCGCTGGCCACTTCGCCGATCAGAGCGCTGACGCTGGTCGAGGCTTCGCCCACCACCACGCGGGAGCGGTCGGCGTGTTCGTTGGCGCGCTGGGTGAACGAGGCGGTTTCAGCGGCGTTTTGCGCGACGGTGTCGGCGGTGGAGCTCATTTCGGTGATGGCCGTGACCGTCTGATCGGTTTCCGAGGCGTGCCGCACCAGAATCCGGTTGGTCTGCGCCGAGGTCTGCTGCAATTGCTCAAGCCCCGAGGCCATGGCGCCCGTGGCCTGGGTCACTTCGCCGATCATGTTCTGCAGGTAGATGATAAAGCGGTTTACCGAGTGGCCGATGGCGCCCATTTCATCCTCAGCACGGATGGTGATGCGCTTGGTCAGGTCGGCATCTCCGGCAGACAGCGAGTCGATATTGGTGCGCAGCGACTTCATGCGTTGCACCAGATTGCGAATCGCATAGAACGCCAGCAGCACCAGCAGCAGTACCATCGGGATTTGCAGCAGCGCCAGGCTGCCGAGCACATCGTCACGCTGGGCGGTGATCAGCGAGGTGGGCAGGGCAGTGGCGAGGAACCAGGGGGTGCCCTCGATTGGGCGCATGTAAAAGGTGCTGGCCACTCCCTGGTTGTCGAATTCACCGCGCTGCAGGGCCTGGTCGCGATGGGCAAGGGCCTTGCTGACCTGGGCGGCAAACGCCGAGGTGCCGGTCAGTTCGCTGATGTTCTTGAGCACCACCGGGCTACTGATGCGCGTGCTGTTGCTGATGATCTTGCCGTCGCCTTCGACGATCAGCATCTGGCCGCCGATGTCTTTTTCCTTGCTGGCCACCAGCTCATTGAAAAAGCCCAGGGTCACGTCGATGGTGGCGACGCCGTAGGCCGCGCCGTCCCGCTGGATGGCCATGGCGCAGTTGGTGCGCGGCTCCTGGCTGGCGTCGTCCTTGTAGGCGGCGGCCCAGGCGCATTGGCCACGGGGCGAGGCGAGGCCGCCTTTGTACCAGCTCTGGTCGTAATAATTGGGTGCGGCGTCGCTGTTCCAGAACGTATTCACCGCCAGCTTGCCCGAGGCATCGCGGTGCCAGAACGTGCTGTGCTTGTTGCGCCCCGGCGTGCGCTGGTTGGGCAGCGGCCAGATACCGCCGCCGAAGACTTTCAGCTCGCCATACTGATCCACCAGGCCGGGCAGCACCTTGTCGATGGCGTCACTGTCGAGCAGCGGGATGGTTTGGGTGATGCTGCGTTGCTGGGCTTGAACCTTGTTGAGTTCGCCCTGGATCTGCACAGCTACCTCGGCGATGCGGTTGAGCACCACCTGTTCTTCAGTGTGTTTTAACGTGGGGGCGACCAACTGGCCGATGCCGACGACGGTTAGTACCGATAACACCAGGACGAACAACACCAGGAACAGGGTGTAGCGGGTCTGGATGGAGCGCAGTGTGGGCATGGAGGTCGTCCTTACGAAGCGTTTATTATCGACGCGGCTTTATTAGAGCTTCGTCGGGCTATCGGCTTGGCAAGGAAGAGCTTTAGGTACGACGGTGCTAAGTTAATCGGCTTGACCGTGACCTTGCGCGCATCAGCTGCGAGGTTACCCATTGGAGGGTGGCTTAATCGCCGGTTTTACCTCCGTGAAGGCCGAACCTTGGGTGCGGTCGAAATGATCATTGGCACCTGTAAAAATGCAGTCCGTGGTCTTGTTTTTCCTGAGGGTGTCGTTAGCGTCGCTGGTACTGCGGAAGGCATGCTGTACCGCACGCGCACCCATGTGAAACGGCCAACTTATCCAAGATGCTTGTGTGGGTACATGCACGATACTTAATAACGTTGAGCATCATAAAGGGACGGTCGATATGAAGGGAAGTTTTACGTTAGGTCTATGGGTGGCATGTTTCGTGAGCAGTGTTACGGCGCAGGCAGATGAACTACCGCGTAGCGAGCAGATAAAAGCATTCCACGCTGCTGGATTTAACCAAGAGACGTCGGAGTGTGAAATTCAGGAAACTGGTAGCTACAGACCGGTAACCATGGAGTTGGTTGAGGACCTGAACGGTGACGGCCGACCGGATGCGTTGATTACCGAAGGCAGCACTTACTGTTATGGGCAAGCAGGTACTGGATTTTATCTGGTAAGTCAGCAGCCTGACGGCCACTGGAAACTCATGCTCAAAGAAAGCGGTGTCGCTGAGTTTCTCGCTAGCAAAGGCAGTAATGGTTGGCCTGATGTCGAGGTCGGTGGCCCGGGCTTGTGTTTTCCAGTGCTGCGTTACGACGGGCAAAGTTATCGAGTTCACCATAGTGTTGGTGAACGGTGCGCTGACTAGCTGTAAAAGTCCGATGGCCCAAAGGCCAAACGAAGGCCGGTCAGCCGAGGACTACGGTGGCTGCTTTTGAATCTGGCGCGCGGTGTTCCAGATCGCTATCGGAGTTAAGCATAATGTCTGTGACGTTATGGTCGCTATGCCGTCGGAATCGAGGCATTTAGCGCTGGGATAATAGCGAAGTCTCGGCGCTGAATTTAGCCATAACGTCCATTATGCGAGGCGCTCTTGCACCGAGAAACAGATGCCTTTCGCCGATGCCGAGTACGCCGGCAAACGTATGTGTGCGGCGATGCGGGTTGTACCGGTGAGGAGAAGCGTGCCGAGCATCAGAACCGCGCGATGATGTGGGCGATCGCCGCGCGTCCGAGCAGCTATAGAAGGCGCGGAAAAAAGAGCTTGATCGGGCTGTATGCGACGCAAGATTGAATACGCCAAAGCGTAGGTGCGGGCCAAGGTTGAACATGCCTTTCGTGTGATCAAGCGCCAGTTTGGCTACACGAAAGAACGCGTACGCTCGCGAACGTTTACAACCATAGGGGTCATGCAGCAACGTAGACAAGAACCGGCTGGAGGCAAGTGAGTGGCGGTGCCGAATCGAGCATGTCGGCAGGTTCACACCATGGATAGCTGCGACCTTGAAGCCAATCCATTATTTTCTGCATATGCTGGGAAGGGCACTCCAACATGTGTTCGATAGTAATGGACAGTTGCATGGCCAGGCCGCTTTGCGGTGAAAAGACCCAATGATATTCCCCACAGCCTACGCGCAACTCTCCAGTTGCTTTTGTTGACATGCCAACCAGCCATTTGCACCTATGAGCATGTGCTTCGGGCTTTGGAGGGGCACCGAAGCAGAATGTATAAACGTTCTCATATTGCAGGCTAAAGCTGCGTACCAGTACTTCAGCAATATCTTCGCGCCCCTGGACGTTGGGGGGAAATTGGATGGTGCTTGTCTGTACTAGCATGGTAAGAGTTGCGTCTGGACTGAAAGCATGCAGCAACAAGTCAGGCCGATTTCCGTCCTTGCCGAAGATGTAGTTCTCAATCGCTTTGGTGGCGTTTTTCATGCACAAATCCTAGTGCTGCTACAGGTGGGCCAATCGGGATTCCGGGAGGATTACGGGTTAACCGAAACCTGCTCCTTCGCGGACTCTGGTACATCAAACACCCTATCAAAGACCCACTGAAACGCCAGCGCGTAAAAGAAGAAGAACACGAACAGCCCCAGATCGGTGACCAGTGCAGCCCACCAGGAAATTTCCAGCCACCATGCCACCAGTGGCACCCACAGTAGAACTAGCCCACCCTCAAAACCCAGTGAGCGCTGCGATCACCGGTCACGGGCTGCTGCTGGCAAACAATGTACTGGTAGCCGACAGCCTCAGGCATGGAAAGTTAGTGGCCATGGTGGTGTCAACCAGCACGGACTAAGGTTGAATGAACCTGTCAGGGCGGCAAGGGCCGAGGGCAGGGGCCAGAGTGGCGTCCATTATCTCTTCGCTGGCCAGACGTCCTACTATCGGGGCAAGGATAACGCCAGGGTGCATTGTGCAAACATATACACCGCTGACTGTGGGCAAGTAACCGACAATGGGAATGCCATCAGCGGGAAATGGTCTTAGCCCGACACATGCCAATTCCGGCTCAATGGAATCAGCCCCATGAAGTTCGTCCCGGATGGCCTGGGCTGTTCGTAGCGCAATCGCTTCTGCCTGGTTGTCCAGGGCATCACCCAGATAATCCTCTGCGGCTAGCAACGTCCCATCCTCTTCTTGTCTGACTTCCATTGCGGGGCTGGAAATTATGGTCTGCACCAGGTTGGCGGGTGCCTTGTAACGAATAAAAATGGCTGGAGATTCTTCTATAGGAAGAGAAACGTTAAGCATGTCGGTGAGTTTCCTGGTGCCAATCCCCGCTGCGGTTACAACGATATCAGCGTCAATTATTCCCGCTGTGGTTTCGAGTCCCGTAACTCGAGTATTCAGCATTCTAAATCCGAGAACCCGTGTATGGGTTAATACATTGGCCCCATGCTCTTTCGCGCCTGCAATCAAGGCGTGCGTTGCTCGTACCGCATCCAAGGCACCTGCTTGGGTTTCGTATAAGGCCTGTTCAGGGGGATGCTTGAGATTGGGTTCAATATCGACAATCTGGGGGCGGGACACTAAATGTTCTGCAGTTGTATTGCCTGCCCTTTGCAGCGTTTCATCCAGGTTCGTGCCGTAAGTTAGGGCACCTGTCCATCGAACGTTCAGGTCGGGTAATTCCATGTCGAGTCGACGGAACTCATTGATGACCAAGCCGCGCAGTTGCGCAATAGGGTCGAACCCGCTGTGAGAAACGTTGATCCATGCAAATGAGGTCCCCGTCACGCCGCACGCAATATCTCCGGCGTCTACCAACGTAACATCTGCACCTTTGCCTGCCAGGTGATAAGCCAGGGACGCGCCCACTATGCCCGCGCCTATGACGACGACTCGGCTTTGCTTGCGATCCTCCACATCAACCTCCATTTTGTCGATCTGATTGCGAGAGCGTTGGGGGATATGTGAGTGAAAAGGGGCAGATTTACCTTTAAAAATACATCTGCCCCGATTTTCGCTCGCTACCGCCAACTCAAGGTCGAAGGCAGCTTATTCCCCTACTGCAGTGGAACATAAATATCTGTTTGCCATTGATCCATCGGTGTCTGGGGGTAGGCGCTCAGGTAATTGAAGAACAGCGGCTGGTCACGAAGTTCCTCTCCACTGGTGGGAAGCCAGTCGCGGTAAATCGGATAGATCGTTTCGCCAATATGATCCGGTGAACCCGTATGGCGCACCACGACGCAGCGGCCGCCAGGAATGACGAGCGCGTGCACGCCAAACTCATTTGGCGCCACAGCCTCATGAATCTCGCCGCAGATCGCAAAGCGGAACGCTTGTGGAGGTGTCGTATCGGGGTTGTTATAGGGAATGCCAAAGGTGCGACTCGATGCCTGCGGCGACTGTCCGCTGTGCATACGCCACTCGATGAACTTGCGCACGCTCTCGCTGACGAGCCCCGCTGGCCCGCGGTGCTCAAGCGCTGCTACCTTGACCTCAGGGAAATCTACGATCCTTACTTGCATGATGATAGTCCTGGAAAAGTGAGGGATTGCGAACACCGTATTCCAGACTTGCCAGTTCGGTTCCTTGCTGAACGCACTCGGCGTCATACCGATCGCCCGCTTGAACGCCCTGCAGAATGCCTCGGGACTTTCAAAGCCGGCGTCGAGTGCGGCGTCCAGTACCGAATGATCAGCGACGGCCGCCAGGCGATGTGCCGCACGGCGTAGGCGCATCAGTTGCACATATCGTGAGACCGGCACGCCAACGAACGCGGTGAACTGTCGGTGGAAGTGAAATGCCGAAAAGTTTGCTACACCGCTTAACGTCTTCACCGACAGGTCGCCTTCGAGATTGGCATCAATGTAGGCGAGCACGGCGTTGAAGCGTTGTGTGTAAGCAAAATGGGTCGGCATGTCAGACACTGGAAAAGCTCCTGGAAGTACGGTCGCCAGTAGAGTCCGCTATACCGACGTGAACGCGCCTAGCCGAGTTTGCTCAAGGGCGACGCCCTGAGAGGCTTGAGAAAAGGGGAAAGGTTTATTTATTGAGTCTCCCTGAGAATAGATCTGTCCCGGCTTGGCAGTTAACGCAGTTGCCGTGGTGTTACGTTCAGCATTTTTTTCATCAGTCGTCGCAGGGAGGTGGCATCTCTGTATCCAACGTGTTCGGCAATGGTGTCGATCGAGTATTTACTGTTTGCCAGCAGTTCCCGTGCTTTATGAGCCTGGACACGCTGGATCAGCCGTAACGGGCTATATCCGGTGGCCTTGTGGACATGCCGAGACAGGGTCCGCTCTGACAATCCAAAGTCGGATGCGAGTGTACTGACGCTGATAATTGTCGGTAGCGAAGCTTCAATATGAGCCGTCAATTGTGCGATCAATTCGTTCCCCTGGGCCATCATTGCCGGAACCATAAACGGCGACTGCAGTTGCCGACCATCAATAAGTAGCACCTGAGCAACGTCATCTGCCAAAGCAGGGGAGAAATGGCTGCGCAGAAGATGCAGCATCAGATCGGTATGACCTAGCGCGGCGCCCGCCGTCATCAACGGCGGGTCGTGGATCACCATGCGTTCGGCATCTACCTGGCACTCTGGTGCCCGCTGCTGGAGTAAGGGAGCCAACCACCAAGAGGTGGTCACACAGTGTCCTGCCAGCAGGTTGGCAGCCTGTAGCACGAACACCGCAGAGCATGATGCGGCGACATGCCCCCCGGCCTGCACATGCGCGCGCAATGCCGTCGTCAGCAGCGCAATATCCGCCTGTTGCAATCGATGCTCAATCATGAGGGCGTCAGCCACCCCGATGCCGGGGATGATCCAGCAAGAACGGTCGTGCGGGCTGATCGCCAAGGGCTGAACCGCAATCTGCATACCGTGGCCGAGCGTCACGCAATCTGTGTTCAGCCCACAGACTTGCCAGCGAGGTACAGCGGTGCCCAAGCGCTGGGCGCGCAAGGCCGCCGTTGAGAGGATATCCAGAGTCAGTGCGACACTGGAGGCAAAGGCGCCGGCAGTTATCAGGATTGTGAAGTCGTTCATTGGCCGATTATGCACGAAAGATGTCAAATCGGTCGCTGGTTGCGGTGCTCGAGGGTTGGCTTAATAACGCCTCCATTTCATCGAGTGCTAACCCCTATGCCAAATATACTGATCAAGGTGCCTCAAGGTTCTTTTTCTCGCGAACAACGAGTACTGCTGTGCGAAGAGGTGACGAAAGTGGCCAGCGAGGTCGAGCAAGTCGGCGACGATCCCCGTCAACAAAGTCTGTGCTGGGTGCTCATTGATGAAGTGGCCTCTGGCTACTGGACATGTGGTTCAGTGGATATCAGCGCTCACGCCATCCCCTGTATCGTGCAGGTCAGGGTCCCCGGGGGTGTGCTGAATGCGGCCATGCGAAGTGACTATGTGCAGCGTTTGCATCAAGCCGTCACCCGGTCGCAAGCAGCGGACGACCATCGAATCATCATGACCTCGATCATCCTTGATGAAGTCACAGATGGCTTCTGGGCAGCCAACGGAGCGATTTGGCATTTGGCCGATTTCATTCAAGCGGCTGGGTACCGGCATCTGCTGGGGCAGTTGGAGCAGTAAGCCTAACGGGGGCAGATTTATTTCTCGTAGTGGGCTCTGCGAAAATAAATCTGTCCTGTTTTTTGTTCTCGTTAACAGTGTAGGCCGAGTTGCATCAGATGCCCCAATCGCGTGAGCCACGGTGCCTATTTGCTGGCCAGGCCTGTTCATCAGGGCCTGGCCGTTGGTGACTGGGGCTTTTGCATGAGACACTAACCATTGACGTTGCACCATTTAAGATCCTGCAGGTGTTGTCCAATAGCTAGAAGCACTCGGACGTGCATTCTCTACCCGATGGCTGAGACTTCAGCAAATTACACCTGCATATCCTTGGAACACCGAATGCCTTCTCAGCCGAAACCCAGACTGAACCTACGCATCGTACTGCTCACCTTTGCGCTGTTCAGTGCCGGAGTCACTCTTGCCAATACATTCTGGGTAATGTTCAAGATCCAAAAGCGAGAGCTCATTGAAAACGCGCTGGAAGGCAACCGAGCTTACGCTGCTCGTATCGCAGCAGCGGTAGAAGGGGTGTTGAGTTCTGATCTAGACCGCCTTGAATATGGCTCGGCCATCCTTTCAAAGAACTTCTCTGACCGCCAGCTGCTGGCTGTCGAGGCTCGACGGCTGCTTGAGCAAGACAACAGCTTCAACTCAGTGCTGATTGCCAACGCCGACGGCACTATCGTCGCATCTGCGCCAGAGCGGTTGCAGCTAAACGGCCAATCTCTTCAACGCCGTGAACCGCTCGAGCGGCGTAAGCCAATGGTCAGTAATGCATTTCACTCTATCACTGGCAATCTGGTGGTTTTCGTATCCCAGCCGGTCTTCGATGCAAGTGGGCAGTACCTCGGGCTGGTGGGCGGGACTCTCAGGTTGGAGCAGCAGAATACGCTTCAAGCGCTGATGGATTTGAACCGTCGACAAAATGGGGCATATGTCTATCTCGTAGACAGTCAGCGACGTGTGCTCTACCACCCTGACCCGCAACAAATCGGCAGGCTCATTGACCATGATCGGATTGTAGATGCTGCACTGAGTCAGGCTAATGGTTCACTCCAGGCGGTCGACCGGGATGGGAATGAAATGCTTGCGGGTTACGCGGGCATACCCAGCAGCCGTTGGGGCATTGTCTCGCAACAGCCAATGGCCGTTGTTCAGGAAACTTTGAGCGTTACCGCGCTGAAGGTGGCTAAAGGGATCGTGCCACTGGGCCTGCTGGGTTTGCTACTAATATGGTGGGCGGGGTCGAGAATCTCCAACCCGTTGTCCCGCTTGGCGGACAGCGCCGGACGCCTGGACGTGCCGGAAAGCTATGAGCGCATCAGCGCCATCCCTGTGGACTACCTGGAAAGCTGGCAGTTACGTCGGGCACTTTTGCTTAGCGTGAGCCTACTGCAGGAAAAAATCGGCAGGCTCAACCACCAGGCTCAAAGTGATCCACTCACCGGGCTGGCAAACCGTCGCGCAATGCAAGACGCGCTCACGGTGTGGTTGGAGTCGAAGAAGACGATTGCTGTGATTTCCGTGGATATTGATCATTTCAAACGAGTGAACGATACCTTTGGCCACGACGTAGGTGACGAGACGCTCAGATCGGTAGCAGGACTGATGAAACAGAACTCTCGGCCGAGCGATCTGCTTTGCCGTGTAGGGGGGGAGGAGTTCGTTTTGCTGCTTCCCGATAGCTCAATCGCTGCCGCTGTAGACATCGCAGAGCGTTTGCGACTCTCGATCGCATCCACCGCCCTGGAGACTGTTGGTCACATTACTGTCTCGCTGGGGGTTGCGCTCTGGCGATCCGGCGACTCGATGGAGGATGTGTTCCATAAGGCAGATCAATTGCTGTACCGCGCCAAGCAACAGGGGCGTAACCAGGTTGTGGCAGAGCAAGAATCCAGTGCCACCGGGCCAGCGTCCTGACACAGGCCTCGCCCGAGTGTGCGACACACAATGCGTCCGGGGCACTGGTGCAGCTGCTTCGAAAATAAAACGCTCCTGTTTTTAGGATCAGGTACGCCGCGCCATCAATAGAGCCGAGGCAGCCGCAGACAACAAACCGGCACAGCAACGATTAAAAAATTTCTTGCCGCGAGGCTGCGTAAACCAGCGGCGCATATGCAGCCCGATATAGGCATAGGCGCCAATGGCGATCCACTCCAGTATCAGAAACAGCAATCCGAGCAATAGGAACTGAGCGCCAACGTCTGCCGTTGGGTCAACGAATTGAGGTAGGAACGCGGTAAAGATCAGGATGGCTTTGGGGTTGCCGGCAGCGACGAGGAACTCCTGCCTGGCCAGCCCCCACAACCCCGTCCCAGAGGTTTCTGATTCGGCTGCTGCTTGCGGTGCGGCGTTCCACAGCTGATACGCCAGGTAGAAAAGGTACGCCGCGCCGACTATTTTGATCCCGTAGAAGATCAGCTCTGACGTTTGCAACACCACCGCCAGGCCCGCCGAAGCAAGTGCGATCATGATGGCGAATGCCAGCAAGCGCCCCACGCCTGCGATGCAGGCTGTGCGATATCCGTAGCGCGTTGCATTGCTGATGGACAGCAGGTTGTTGGGCCCCGGCGCCATATTCAGTGCAAAGCAGGCGGGCAGGAATAATGCGAGTGTTGCAACGTCCATATGCCTCTCCAGACCATTTTGCATAAATCCTACATTTGCAGCCCTGTCGATGTCATTGCTCGCTAATCACACCTTCTCCCCTGGGCAGGAATTGGTTCGTGATCATCGACACCGCTTGCGCCGGTGAAGCCAGGGCAGTGTCTATGCAAAACGGGGCGGGGTCCCACGCTTCATACTCATGATTGAGTACCGACTGCCAGGTGGGTGGCGTCAGCCCCGGAATATCCACCCTCCGTGTTTCTACCCGTCGCTGATGTTCATTTTTATCAGAGCAAATCACTTGGATATTGACTAGCCGAACACCGGCCTTTGAGGCGGTTTCGCTCCAGGCTACTCGACTTTCGCTTACCGGGTTTACACAGTCGGCGATGACGGTGCGGCCTAGCAGGAGATTGCTCAGTGCAAGCTCATTAGCGACCACGTAACCACTGCGTCCCACGTCTTGGGCAAGCGTTCCGGAGTTTCGGATTGCTTGCTCAATGGTATCGATGCGCAGGTAGACGGCGCCTGTCGTCGCGGCGAGGTCCTTGGCGAGAGTGGTTTTTCCGGTGCCGGGAAGGCCGCTGAATACGATAAGCACTGTCTGTCCTTCGCTGGGTGAATGTTGCCTGGCATTTAGGATCGCTCCTGCAACCAGTTAAGTAACGCCATTTCCATGCTGCCTGGCTTGGGGGCTGCCGGCGATAGCAGGCAGTACCGCGAGCCATCTTCAACAAACCCCAATGGCGCGGCTAATACACCGCTTTCGATATCGTCGCGCACCAGGTGCCACGGACCAATGGCTACTCCAAGGCCTGCAACCGCTGCCTGGATGCTGAAGTAAAAGTGCTCAAAGGATTGCATTTCCATGGTCGGAGTGGGCAGGCCTTTTGCGTTGGCCCACTCTTGCCAAGCCGTAGGCCGGCTAGTCGTCTGTAGGCGCGGGGCCGAGGCGAGCAGGGATTTGCCGTTTTTACCAAACCACTCAGCTACTTTGTCTGGCCGGCATACAGGGCCGACCCTCTCTGGGAATAGTGTCTCGGCATGGTAGCCGGGAGGCCGTGGGAAATCGTCCCGCCGTATGGCCAGGTCGATGCCCTGGTTGAATGAGAAGGGGCCACCGCCGGCAACCAGGTGAATGTCCAGCCCTTGATGATGTGTTTGGAAGTCGCTCCAGCGAGGGATCAACCAACGCATCAGCAGCGTTGGCTCGCAGGATAAGACAAGCCGGCGCGCTCGACGGGCGTCGCTGCGTATCGCGCGCACGGCCTGGTTCATCAACCCGAGCCCTTCACTGACGGCTTTTGCCAGGCGTCTTCCGGGCTCCGTTAAAAACACCCTTCGGCTGCGTCGCTCGAACAGGTCAACGCCCAAATCCTCTTCCAGCAGGCGCACTGAGCGGCTAATGGCGCCGGGTGTCAGGTGCAGTTCGTCAGCCGCACGGGCGAAGTTTTCCAGGCGTGCGGCGGATTCGAAGCAGCGCAATGCAAGCAGGGAGGGCATGCGCGTCTCAGAAATCAGTGAGTTGTAGTCACTATTTTCTTCAGAAATCATCGTTATTACCCAAGCAGAGGATCTGCAAATATTGCCTTACACAACCAATAATTCAAAGGCTACAACATGGGCGAATGGATAGCAGTAATCACCATCACACTCCTTGCATGCATCAGTCCAGGGCCGGACTTCGCCATGGTGTCTCGTAACGGCTTGCTCCTGTCCCGGCGGGCAGGTGTGCTCACCGCTGTGGGAATCGGCCTGGGGGTGCTGGTTCATGTGGGCTACACGCTGCTCGGATTAGGGTTGGTGCTGCAACAGACTCCTTGGTTGTTCAATGCGTTGAAGCTGGCTGGAGCGGCATATCTGGTCTACTTGGGGATCAAGATGCTGCGTTCCCGGCCTGCGACTGAACAGCTGGACGCGCCACCTGCCGCGATGTCTGACCTGGAAGCGTTGCGTACCGGGTTTCTCACGAATGCGTTGAACCCCAAGACATCGATTTTTATCGTCAGTCTGTTTATGGGGGTAGTACGACCGGACACCGCGTTGACCGTGCAAATGGCCTATGGGCTATTTATCGCGGGGGCGCATGTGCTGTGGTTCAGCCTTATTGCGCTGTGCTTTTCCGCTGGGAGGGTGCGCGAAAAACTGATGGCTGCACGACAATGGATTGACCGGGCTTTTGGCGCCTTGCTGGTGAGCTTCGGGATACTGCTGGTAATCACTCAGTATTCAGCTTGAGTGTGTCGGTGGGGGCTTATATGGACTGAGGTTGAATTCGACTTTTCGGCAACTTGATAGGGTGTGGTTAACTAATGCCCAGTAAATTTTAACAAAGGTTTACAGCTGTTATTTAGTTCGTCCGGTAAGGTTTTTGCAACTAGCGCAACTTGGTCAGCATCGCAATGCACTCCAGTAATAACCCGCTAAACCCTGAACTGATAAACATCAGACGGCTGTTTGCAACTCCCCTGGCCAGTCTCCAGTACCCCGATGCAGAAAAACTCAATACAGAGCTGAAAACCCTGATCACTTGTCGCATGGCGGACGATCTGGGCGGCACGCAGCGCAGTAATGACGGCGGCTGGCAGTCGGCGAGCGACTTCCCGGAATGGGGCGGGCAGGCCTGCGATGCGTTGGTTGGCTTTGCCACCGAGTTCGCCACTCAACTGACGGCGGTGCATAGCGAGCAGTACGGCTTAACTGAGCCGAGTTTTGCATGGAAACTCAATGCCTGGGCAAACGTTAACCAGGCAGGGCACAGCAATGCGTTGCATGGCCACCCGGGGGCATTCTGGTCGGGGGTTTATTGGGTGGATGCCGGCGGGCGAGAGGAAGATCCGGCTGTTGGCGGTGACCTTGAGTTTATCGACCCCCGCGGGATGGTTGCATCGATCTACAATCCTGCGCTGCGCATGAGGGTGGAAGATTGTGTTACTGCTGGCTTTAGTACGACTTATGCCGCTACCAGTGGAACGTTCATTATGTTTCCGTCGTGGCTGATGCATTCCGTAAGACGTTTTGAAGGCGCGCGTCCGCGCATTTCTATTGCCTTTAATTTTGGCGCCTGAGTTGCCGACCGTCTTTTGATCATGCGGGCTTTGCGTCTGCCTACCATCGCATTATCCGGATTAACCGGAATATGTTTCCCGAACTGAGTCGATTATCAAGAAATCCCCTCGCAGATACGCTGTGGTCATTGGCACCACCGACTATCTACGAGGAGACACCGATGTCCACACTCTTTACCCCAGGCGTTGTTGGTCAACTGAGCACGCCCAACCGTGTCGTCATGGCGCCCATGACTCGCTCGCGCAGCACCCAGCCTGGCGATGTGCCGAACGCTATGAACGCGGTGTACTACGCGCAGCGGGCGTCGGCTGCGTTCATTGTGACTGAAGCCACGCAGATCTCGCCCCAGGGCAAGGGTTATTCATTCACCCCAGGGATTTACAGTGACGAACAGGTCGCCGGCTGGCGCCTGGTGACCGATGCGGTGCATGCCGCTGGCGGACGAATTTTCCTGCAGTTGTGGCATGTAGGGCGCATGTCGCACCCCGACTTCCACAATGGCGAATTACCGGTCGCGCCGTCTGCAATTGCGTTTGATGGCAGCATCTGGAAAGTAGATTCTGCGTCGGGTGTCGGCAGTATGGCCCCGTGCCCGACACCACGGGCACTGGAGCGCGCCGAAATCCACGCCATCGTCGACGATTATCGTAAGGCTGCGCGTAATGCCATGACGGCAGGTTTCGACGGTGTCGAAGTGCATGGGGCCAACGGCTACCTGATCGACCAGTTCCTGCGCACCACGTCGAACACGCGTACGGATGAGTACGGCGGATCGCGCGAGAACCGTCTGCGCTTTCTCAGGGAAGTCATGGATGCGGTAATTGATGAAGTGGGGGCCGATCGCACAGCCATCCGGGTTGCGCCGTTTCTTACGGCGCGTGGCATGGCTTGCCCGGACATTCTGCCGACGTTGCTGGAAGCGACCCGCTATTTGCAGGGCAAAAATATTGCGTATCTGCACCTGGTCGAAGCGGACTGGGATGATGCCCCCAAGTTTCCCGAAGACTTCCGCCAGGCCGTGCGCGAGCGCTTTCGTAATGCGATTGTGGTGGCCGGTAAGTACGACCTGGAACTTGCTGAGTGGGTCCTGGAAAAAGGCTACGCAGACTTTATCGCCTTTGGACGCAAGTTTGTGGCCAACCCGGATCTGCCACTGCGGCTGGAGAAGGGTTACCCGTTAGCCGGTCTGGAAGGCGCTGAGTTGTTTGGCGGTACCGAACGTGGTTACTCGGACTTTGCCGCCTGGGCTCAGTAGGGCTGAAAGCGGTAGGTCAGGTCCAAAGAATCTCCTTGGGGCGCGCTCAGGTCGCCAGCTTCAAGGAGATTTCGTCCATCAGCAGTTTGACCCGGCGCGGCATTGCGTGGCCGGAAGGGTAGACAATCTGCAAGTCCACGCCCGGCAGGGAGTAGGTCTCCAGCACCTCGACCAGTCGGCCGGCGTCCAAGTCATCACGTACATCGATGTAGGACTTGATACAGATGCCGTGGTCGGCCAGGCACCACTGGCGCACCTGATCGCCATCATTGGCAATACGCCTGCCCGACACCAGCACCTTGAACGTACGGCCAGCGGCGCGGAACTGCCATTCACGGTGGATGCTGCTGCCAAAGCGCATCAGGATGCACTGTTGCTGCGCCAGGTCCGATGGGTGTTGGGGCGTGCCATGGGCCTTGAGATAGGCGGGGGATGCACACACGACCCTACGGCCCTCGCTGAGTTTTCTGACGCGCAGGGTGCTGTCGGACAGGGCGCCATATCGAATGGCGAAATCAACCCCTTGCCCCGCGAGATCCAGGTAGCCATCGGTCAGGTTCAGGTCGAGGCTGACGTTGGGATGCTTCTGCAGAAAATCATCGAGGATGGGCACGATGCGGTTGCGGCCCAGGTCGACGGGAGCGCTCAGGCGTATCAGCCCCGAGATTCGTTCGGTGCCCAGTTTGATAGTGCTCTCGATGTCTTCAGCTTCTGCGAGCAGGCGCCGGGCGCCCTCCATCAGCGTCCGCCCTTCGTCCGTCAGGCTGATTGAGCGGGTCGTACGGGTCAGTAGGGTCGCGCCGTAGTGCCTTTCCAAGGCCCCGAGCCGCTCCGACACAGACGTGGGCGAAAGCCCGACCTCGCGGCCTGCCGCCGACAATCCGCCTTTCTCGACAATCAACAAAAACAGCGCGAGGTTCTCGAAGAGCATTATCCGGATTTTCCTGAATATGATTGTGCTTTGGGCTGGATTCTACGCCAGCACTCAACAGTGCTCATGTCATTTGTTGGGGGGCAAAACTTCCTTCAGTTCAGAAGTCCATGCCTGACGAATCGCGCAGTTTTCTCCAGCGTTAATGCCAAATCAGCATGCTTGAGCTGATATCGGCTTTCCAGCTTGCGGCTATGAGTCATGTCGAATCGCTCGGTGCGGATGAAGTTCAGGGATTCCGGGCTAGTGCCAAAGTGCTTAGCCACGCCCGGTATTTTCAGCAGCCATCTGAGTGGGCCCAGTGGTAGGTGGCGGCGGGGAGTCTGCACTTCCAGGGTGTGGGCGATGTGTGTGACCAGTCCTTGCAGATTGGGGCTGAGCTCGTCCAGTGCCAGGGCCTGCTGATTTGCCATTGCCGGGTCGAATGCCGCCGCGACCATCAACGCCACCAGGTAATCGACACTGACCAATGGCAGCCAGTGGCGGGTTGATCCAGGAATCGCCGTCAACTTGCCCGTCGCCAGGTTGCGAATCAGCTCTGCTACCGGCTGACCAGCCAGGATATGCCCGCTCTCGCTATGCCCGCAGACCGTTGCCGGGTGCACGATGGTGTAGTCGGCCCGTTGCGCCTGCATGTAGCGAATGACCGCAAAATGCGCTTCCAGCTTACTTGCCTCGTACCCACCCACACGCCTGTACACGGCGGGCCAATCGCTGTGTTCTGGACGTTGCTGATCAATGCCAATGCTGGTCAAGTGCGCGGTGTTTTGCAGCATGTAGCCTCCCACCATCAGCAGCCGACTGTGTTGGCTTGCCGATAACCGGGCAACCTCCAGAGCACCTTTGACGTTGACCGCACGGGCTTGCTCCATAGACAGGCCCCAGGCGAACTGGGCGGCGACGTGGAATACCACGCGGGCTGAGGCAATACGCTGGCGGTCAGTCGCGTTCAGCCCCAGGTTCGGGTGATTGAGGTCGCCTTGAACGGCCTGAATGCGCGAGGGTTCTCCCCCCAGTAGGCGCACCTGCTCCCTGAGCGTTTCAAGGTTTGCGGCGTGGCGCATCAGCACCCAGGCCTCGTGCCCTGTAGCGCTCAGGTGTGCCAGCAAATGCTGCCCGATAAATCCGCTGCCGCCGGTGACAAAACATTGAGTACTCATGGCGCATTCCTTGGTTGGATAAGGTGCGCAGGCTAAACTGTGGAGCTACCTCTACAGTCAAGGAAAATTTACCGTGAAAGTCGCAGAGCTTGAGCGTAGGAGCGGCCTTGGGCGCCATACCTTGCGGTATTACGAGGCGCTGGGGCTGATCACCGTGCAGCGGGGAGCCAATAACTACCGCGTTTACAGTGAGCAGACGGCACTGGACCTGGCGTTTATTCAGATGGCGCAGAAGATGGGGTTTTCCCTGGCTGAAGTCGGCGAAATCCTCGAAGCCAAGCGGCAAAGTACGATTGACTGTGCCCAGGGCGCTGCGTTGGTGGCCGACAAAATGGCTGAGATTCAACTCAAGATCGGTCATCTCAAAACGTTGCATGGCTTTCTTGACGCCGAGCGTCTGCGGCTTGAGGCCAGTGCCATCGCGCTGGGGCAAACAGTCACCTATCGGCAAGTGCCAAGTCCGGTTTAAGCGTCAATTGTTTCGTATTTGCTGTCAGGCTTTGGCGAAGTTGTCATCGTGCTGGGGGCTGTGCCGCCATCGCAGCCTCGCCGGGCTCGACAGCTCCCACCCTTGATGAATTGTATCTCTCGATCTGCCCCTAGCTGTACGGGGCGAGGCGCGGCATAACCCTCTACTGTCAAGGCGACAATAATTCGCCGGATGACGCACCATGTTCATGTCCACCAGCTTGCTATCGGCCTTCGCGCTGTTTGCCTTCGTGTCTTCGATCACCCCTGGCCCCAATAACACCATGCTGTTGGCGTCGGGGGTGAACTTCGGTTTTCGCCGCTCGATTCCCCATGCCCTGGGGATCAGCGTGGGCTTTATGTTGTTGGTGATTTCGGTCGGCCTGGGCCTGGGGGAGGTGTTCAAGGCGTTGCCATGGGCGTACACCGCGTTGCGCTATATCGGGGCGGCTTACTTGCTGTACCTGGCGTGGAAGATAGCGACCTCCAGCGCAATGTCGGACGACACCGACGGCAAGCGCAAACCCATGACCTTTCTCGCCGCTGCGGTGTTCCAGTGGGTCAACCCCAAGGCCTGGGTCATGGCATTGGGCGCGATCACCACCTATACGCCGGCTGAAGGCTACTTCACTAACGTGCTGGTCATCGCCGTGGTGTTTGCCGTGGTCAACCTGCCGAGTGTGTGCGTGTGGGCGGGGTGTGGCACCGGCTTGCGCAATGTCCTGCGTGAGCCCCGCTGGTTGAAGCTGTTCAACGGGTCGATGGCGGGGCTGTTGGTGCTGTCGTTGTACCCGATGTTTTTTGCCGGCTAAAGAGTCCAGGCCTTTACGGGCCGGGGCTCAAACCGGTGAGATCGTGGCCAGCAGGCCAATGCCAACGGTCAGTGCCAGAAACCCTAAAAGAAAAAATGCCATCTTAGCCATGGGGCCTCCAAAAGGAAGAAGGGCGGCCGGGGAGTTCCTGCCGATGAGCCATTGTCCGGGTTGTGCACTGTTCGGTACAGATGCAGGTGTTAAAGAAAAAAGCATATCAGATGTGCCTGGCAGGCTGGCGTGCCGGGGTTTCGGCCGGGGCCTGGAGGTGCTGATCAGACTGTTGGAGGTCATTCTGCGCAGGCCTTCAACGGCAGGCAGGATGTATTTGAGCCATTGCTCGCGGGGTGTGCCTGGTACGTCCTGTGGCTGATCAGTGCTCGTCGATTCAAGGTCATCGGCGGGGTAGCAGTCATCACTGCTGCGCCTGCCGTCGGGGTACACAATAAACCCCCCGCGCCCGTTGCCACATTGGTGCAGATACACCGGCGACAGTTCTCGCTGCTTATCAATGCGCGCATTCAAATGAACGATGTAGCTACCCATCGCAATCGACACACCCACAATCAGCCCCAGGCATATCAGCACCTGCCAGCTGTAACTGGCGCCTACGTTATCGGAACGCACTGGCGACACAGCACGCAGCTGCCTGCTCGAGATGCTCGCCCACCAGAAACCGGCTGCCGCCTCCCAGGTTGACCAATTGCCCGCGAGACGGCAGGACGCTGGCCATCAGGCCGAATAGAATCAAAGCCAACAGGACTCTTTTAACCATCGAGTAAAGGTTCATGACGGTGATGAGCTCAGGATAGGAAGAGCCCCAGCTTAGAGAGTGCCGGGTTAACGCGAGGTAAACATCCACGGGAAATCGCCCGACTTCCGTTATCCTTCAACCCTCTGCGCAACACCTGTCCGAGGGGACTTTTCCGTGCATATTCACCTGCTGCTGGTCGAGGACAACCTTGACCTGGCCACGACCATCATCGAGTACCTGGAAATCAGCGGCATGGTCTGCGACCACGTCACTAACGGCCAGGCCGGCCTTAACCTGGCACTCGACCAGCATTACGACGTGATTCTCCTGGACATCATGTTGCCGCGCCTGGACGGCCAGCAAGTGTGCGAACGGCTACGCCAGCAAGGCAGCCAGACGCCGATCCTGATGCTCACTTCACTGGACGCGCTCCCTGACAAGCTCGCCAGCTTTGCGGCGGGGGCCGACGACTATCTGGTCAAACCCTTCGAGCTGGCCGAACTGGTCGCCAGGATTCGCGCCCTGAGCGTGCGCCGCAGTGGCCAGACCAGCCGCCTGCAGGTGGACGACCTGGTCATGGAGCTGACCACCCGCAAAGTCAGCCGCGCCGGGCAGGAGCTGCATTTGTCACCCATTTGCTGGACCCTGCTGGAGTACCTGATGCGCGCCAGCCCTGAGCTCGTGCCCCGGGAGCGCCTGGAAACCACGATCTGGGGCGATGAACCACCGGACAGCAACACGCTTAAAGTCCATATGCACCGGCTGCGCAAGGCGGTAGACAAACCCTTTGACCGACCGCTGATCCACACCCTGCCTGGGGTCGGTGTTCAGGTGAAGCCCCATGCGTAACCGCCTGAGTCTGAAGTGGGTGATCAGTGGCAGCTTCCTGTTCCTGATTGCTGTGGTGTTACTGATCTACAGCCAACTGCTGCCGGTATACACCGTGCGTGGCCTGCTCTACACCGCCAGCGCGATGATGGAAGAAGAGGCTCAGTATTTCGTCAGGCATTACAAGAAGGATCCGACCACGCCACCGCCGCGCAACTACTTCTTCGAGGCCGTCATCGGCAAGGAAGCCTTGCCGGCGAGCGTGCGCCAACTGCTCGAGGCTCCGCCGAGCATGTCCTTCGGTGCCGTTCAGGTCTTCGGTGATACAGACTCCGATGATGACGATGCTGAGATCCGGGCAGTCCTCACCCAGCCCCTGGGTGACGGCAAGACCCTTTATATGTATGACATTGACCATGATCACGAAGAGGGCGGTGAGGTCGAGACGCCGCTGTCCGATGCCTACTTTGACCAGGTACTGCAGGGCGTCGTGTTTGTCAGCCTGGCGGTGTTCGTGCCGGCGCTGATTATCATCGCCCTGTTGGTCTGGTGGCTGGTGCGGCCGCTCGGACGCCTGGCCCAATGGTCCAGTACCCTGAACAACCCGGATGCCCGGGCCGGCGAGCGACCGGATTTCAGCTTCAAGGAGTTCAATACCCTGGCCGATGCCCTGGCCCAGAGTGTTGAGCAAGTACAAGCTGCCAGCCAGCGTGAAGGCCGCCTGTTGCGCTACACCAGCCATGAACTGCGAACCCCATTGGCGGTGCTCAAGGCCAATATAGAACTGTTGACCCTGCAGGCCGGCGGTGTCTTGCCATCTTCCCTGCAGCGCATTGAGCGCTCGGTGTTGAACATGCAACTTATCGCCGAGACCTTGCTGTGGATGAGCCGCGAACGCCCCGAACCATTGCCTGAGGAAGATATAGACCTGAGCGCGTTGGTCGGCGAGCTGATTGACAAACATCGCTACCTGATCGGCAATCGGGATATCGAGCTGCTTGTCGACATCCACAGCGAACCCTGCCGACTCCCCCCCACCGCGTGCCGCATCGTGATCGGTAACTTCCTGCGCAACGCCCTGCAATACGCGGAAGAGGGCCAGGTAGAAATCAGCTTCAACTACCCGCGCCTGGTAATTGCCAACCACATCAGGGAGGCCAAGCCGAGGGAGGAGTCCAGCGATTACGGCTACGGCCTGGGGCTGCAGTTGATGCGTCAGTTATGTGCAAAATTGGGCTGGCAGATTGATGTAATTCTGGAGCAGCAGCGTTTTACCGTCGCTCTGGAGTTCACCAGCTTGCAGGGTGTTGGGGTGCCGGGGGGAAGAGGGTGAACAGTATTGGGTCGACAGGTGGCGTTTTGCGCAAACTGATTGTTGTACCCAAGCTCGGTTTTTCGTGCAGTTTTCCTGTCATTGCGGGTGATGGCAGGCCGGTCAAAGTCTCGGCCTTTGGAGCTGCGTTTCATCTGCAACCTGAACCTGCAGAACAAGGCTGATGCCTGCTCGCTGCTGCGTGACATCTCGGCGATCTACCGGGGCATGACTGACTGGGCCCAGGGCCAGTTGTTCACCCTGTCGGATAGGGGGAGGGGATAGTTTACAGCTCCCTAAAATATTAACCCCCTGCCTAAGAACACCATTAAATTTTTGTGCCTATTATGACTATGCCGTTATGAGTGCTGGTTTTGTAAACGCTTACCTGTCCAGTATTGTCGATAACGTTTGATCGGCATATTTTTATTTCTTTATTCAGTTCTGGCTCGAAGAATTCAATCCCACTACAGCTTCTTCTGCCGCCTGAGGTTTTTTTATAGGCAGTCGTGTAGCTGCTTTGAGTTCCAGTGGAAAGGTAGATTGAAAGTGAAAATGGAATGACTAATATAAGCATGCACACTATAAGTGCGGCTATTGGCGTGCAGATAATGATTTTTATGTTTTTGAGAGTGTTGCCTGGTGTGATGTTTGATTTAAATAATAACATGCCCAGCGAAGTTATGATTGCTAGTACTGATGAGGCGATAAGGTAGCTTTGTTGTAGATCTGGCTTGAAGAAGGTTCTGGAGTAAATATGGCTATGCCATGTAACAAGCAAGGAAGCAGAGAGCAGCGTTCCAAAAATCAAAGGCACCAGATAACGATACGAGTTCTTGTTCAAATTTGCTCCTTTGTCTTTATCTTGAGGTCGCCGATTGTAGGCAATATCAACGCCTACGACCAAGGATTGATCGCGCTGCGGGCGTGCCAGGCGCATGTCAGGGCTTCAGAGTCGGCCCTTTGTTCCTGACGTTGCCCACGGCCTGCTTACCCTGGCGCAACACCCTCTGCTCGGCACGCTTCTTGAGCGTGACCGGGTCTAGCCTTTCCCGTGCGCCGGATACCGAGAAAATCAAATGAGCCGGCACGAGGACAGCCTGCCTCAATGACTGAGGCCAGTACACCGAAGATTTGTTTGCAGTGTCGCAACCTGTAAACGTGTCCAGGGTGATGAGCGTGCTGGATCAGATTAATGGTTGTTGGGGCCGGGGCTCGTTGCGTTCAGCCAGAGTGCCGGCGAATCCTGACGGGGCGATGCGGCGGGAGCTTATGAGTCAGAGCTATACGACAAGACTTGATCAGCTTTGGTCGGTGTCTTGCAGGTAGTTGAAGGTATCCGATGATCAGTAATTGCCTGCCAGTCAGTAACTGTTACCTATGTGCGTGAACTGATTTGTAACCCATGTGGGTGAGTCATGCCCCTCCTACAAGTGCGGAGCGGGTTCCCGAATGTTAATCAGTTTATTTGTAGGATAATTCCTGATTTTTGTTCTGAATGATCCCTGGCGCGCTGTGAAGGCTAGTAATCACCATTTGAAATTATTCACCATGGTGTTGGCCGGGCAAAAGCGAGCAGCGTCTAAGCGCTTTATGCCCTCTTTAGGAATGGAACTTATGTGTTATGGCGGGTGTGCTATTTGATGCGTCGGCTATATGCGCTGGTTTCAGTATTGGTTTCGCTTCAGCACTTGCTGCTGCAAAAAAGCCTGGAGGGGAGGGGATATGGCTTCAAATAGTTTCCAAAATGAAGTGCCAAAGACTCGGATCAATATAACGCTAGACCTGCACACCGGTAGTGCTCAGAAGAAAGTCGAATTGCCACTGAAACTAATGGTCATGGGTGATTAATGGTGAGGAATAGCGAAAAGTTAATCCTCACAAAACCAACTTTGACAGCGTCCTCCGTGGTGCGTGCCCCGCAGCACATCCAGGCAATCAACGCCTCAGATGAGTCCGCCAAGCTGGTGGGCTTCGCTCCCGGCACCGCCAGCATGCCCGACGGCGAATACAAGCTGGGCAGCCACACCGTGTCCAAATGCCTGGGCGGCGTGCGCCTGGACCGCTCCCTGCACCTCACCGACGTAATGGTCGAAGGAGAAACCATTGACTTCAAAAATGCTTGAAGAGGCCCTGTCCTCCTGTGAGGCCGTCGCGGCCCAACTGCAATGCCTCGACCCGCTGCTGGCCGAGGTCGCCGGCCGCCTGCGCCGCCAGCCGCCGCAAGTGGCGATGACCGTCGCCCGTGGCAGTTCGGACCACGCCGCCAGTTACTTCGCCTACCTGACCATGCAGCATGTGGGCGTTCCCGTGGCGTCGCTGCCGATGTCGGTGGTGACCCTGGCGCAGGCGCCGCTGAAAGTCAGCGGCCAGGCGGCCTTCGGCTTCTCTCAGTCGGGGCAGAGCCCGGACCTGGTCAACAGCCTGCGCCTGCTGCGCAAGCGCGGGGCCTTGAGTGTGTCGATGGTCAACGCTGAAGACTCGCCCCTGGAAGCCGCCTGCGAATTCCATGTGCCGCTGTGCGCCGGCCCCGAGCGTAGCGTGGCCGCGACCAAGAGTTTTATCGCCACCTTGAGCGCCAGCGCCCAGCTGGTCGGGCACTGGAACCAGGAAGACGGCCTGCTCGAAGCATGCCACGCCCTGCCTGCCGGCCTGCGCGAAGCGGCGACCCAGGATTGGAGCCTGGCCATCGACGCCCTGCGCGACTGCCAGCGCCTGATGGTTATCGGCCGTGGCGCCGGGTTTGCCATCGCCCAGGAAGCCGCGCTCAAGCTCAAGGAAACCTCGGCGATCCAGGCCGAAGCCTTCAGCAGCGCCGAAGTGCGCCACGGGCCGATGGCCTTGATCGACGATAACTACCCGTTGCTGGTGTTAGCCCCACGCGGCGCCGAACAGCCGGGCCTGCTGAGCCTGGCCACGGAAATGCGCCAGCGCGGGGCTCGGGTGCTGCTGGCCGCGCCCGACGATATCGCCGAACGCGACCTGACCCTCAGCCGCGCCGAACACCCGGCCCTGGACCCGATCCTGGCAATCCAGAGCTTCTACGTGATGGCCGCCGGCCTGGCGCAGGCCCGGGGCATGGACCCGGACCAGCCCCGCCACCTGAGCAAAGTCACTCGCACCCACTGAGTTGATTTCTGTCGTTTCCTGATGAGTACCGTGCCCATGCCCGACAATAATAATGACCTCACCCTCAGCGCCCCTCAGCGGGCCAGTGCTGACCCTGGGCAATGTGCCTGACGACGTGTTCGCCAGTGGCGCCATGGGCGACGGGATTGCCATCGACCCCCTCAACGATTGCCTGCATGCGCCGTGTGCCGGGGTCGTGATCCACGTTGCCCGTACCGGCCACGCCCTGACTATCCGCGCCGACAATGGCGCCGAGGTGCTGCTGCATGTGGGCATCGACACCGTCGAACTGCAAGGCGAAGGCTTTGCCTTGCTGGTCCAGCAAGGCGCACGGGTCAGCAATGGGCAGCCCCTGGTGCGCTTTGACCTGGATCGCATCGCCCGCCAGTGCAAAAGCCTGGTCAGCCTGATCATCCTCACTAACGGTGAGCAGTTCGAACTGCGCCCCGTGGCCGTGAACGCCGTCAAGGTCGGCGAAGCCCTGCTGCGCATCGTTGCGCGTCAGGCTGGCGTCGTGCAGCCCGTGATGGCCGACACCGCCCAGGCGCGTGCCAGTGCCAGCGTGCGCATCACCCATCGCGGCGGCCTGCATGCGCGGCCCGCCGCGCTGATCCGCAAGACCGCCCAGGGTTTCAGCAGCCTGTCGCAGCTGCATTTCGCCGGTAAATCGGCGTCGTGCGCCAGCCTGATCGGCTTGATGAGCCTGGGCATTAGCGAAGGTGATGAAGTCCGTGTGAACTGTGTCGGAAAGGATGCTGACGCGGCGCTGCAGGCGTTGGTCGCGGCCTTATCCGTCGTCATTAAAGAAGAACACCACGCCCCGGCCATCGTCGCTCCACGCCGGGCAAGCAGTGAAGCCGGTGTGCTGCAAGGTGTGTGTGCTGCGCCGGGACTGGTCTACGGGCCGTTGTTTCACCTGACCGGTATCGAACTGCCGGCCGACACCGGCAACCATTCCGCCGACGAACAACTGCAACGCCTGGACGCAGCGTTGGAGCAAGTGCGCAGCGAAATCCGCACGACACTGAAGCATGCCCGCCAGCGTAAGAGCGTCCAGGAAGAGGATATCTTCGCGGCGCATCTCGCCTTGCTGGAGGACCCAACACTGCTGGAGGCGGCTACCGGCGCCATCGAAAACGGCAGCGCCGCTACCCACGCCTGGCACGATGCGATCCAGGCGCAATGCGGGGTATTGCTGGCCTTGGGCAAGCCACTGTTCGCCGAGCGTTCAAATGATCTAAGGGATCTGCAACAACGCGTATTGCGAGCTTTGCAAGGTGAAGCCTGGCACTTCGGATTGCCTGCCGGCGCGATCGTCAGCGCCCACGAGTTGACGCCGTCTGACCTGCTGCAATTGAGTGCCCAGCAGGCTGCCGGCCTCTGCATGGCCGAAGGCGGTGCGACTTCCCATGTGGCGATTCTGGCTCGTGGCAAAGGCTTGCCGTGTGTGGTAGCGCTGGGCGCCGAAGTACTCGATGTTCCCCAAGGCCAATGGGTGGTACTCGACGCCGTCAACGGTCGCCTGGAACTGGAACCCACCGAAGCGCGCCGCGCCGAAGTGCACCAGATTCGCGACGCACAGAAGCTGCGTCGCCAACAGCAACAGGCCCAGGCCCAACAGCCGGCGAACACCATTGATGGCACGACCATCGAAGTGGCCGCCAACGTCGCCTCCAGCGTCGAAGCCCAGGTTGCTTTTGAAAGCGGCGCCGATGGCGTCGGCCTGCTGCGCACCGAATTCCTCTTCGTCGACCGCCGCACCGCGCCGGATGAGCAGGAACAGCGCCAGGCCTACCAAGCCGTGCTGGATGCCATGGGCGACAAGTCCGTGATTATCCGCACCATCGATGTGGGCGGCGATAAGCAGCTTGATTATCTGCCGCTGCCGATTGAAACCAACCCGGTGCTGGGCTTGCGCGGTATTCGCCTGGCTCAGGTCCGCCCTGAGGTGCTCGACCAGCAACTGCGTGCCCTGCTGCAGGTAAGCCCGCTGGCGCGTTGCCGCATCCTGCTGCCGATGGTCAGCGAAGTCGACGAGCTGCTGCACATCCGCCAGCGCTTCGATGAGCTGTGCGCAGAGCTGGAACTGACCCAGCGCCCCGAACTGGGAGTGATGATCGAAGTACCCGCCGCTGCGTTGATGGCCGAGCAACTGGCCAGGCACGCGGACTTCCTGTCCATTGGCACCAATGACCTGTCCCAGTACACCCTGGCCATGGACCGCGACCACGCCGGCCTCGCCGCGCGGGTCGATGCGTTGCACCCGGCGCTGCTGCGCCTGATCGCCCAGACCTGCAGCGGCGCGGCTAAACACGGGCGTTGGGTCGGTGTGTGCGGTGCCCTCGCTTCCGACCCGCTGGCTACGCCGGTGCTGGTCGGTCTGGGCGTCAGCGAGCTGTCGGTGAGCCCGCCGCAGATCGGTGAAATCAAGGACCGCGTCCGCCACCTGGACGCGGCGCAATGCTGGCAACTGAGCCAAGGCCTGCTCGACCTGAGCAGTGCCAAAGCCGTCCGCCAAGCCTGTCAACACCACTGGCCGCTGAGCTGATAACAACAACAAAAGGAGACATGCCATGTATCAACATTTTATCGAAGGCCTGCAACGCCTGGGCCGGGCACTCATGCTGCCGATCGCTATCCTGCCGATCGCCGGCCTGCTGCTACGCCTGGGCGACACCGACCTGCTGAACATCGCGGTGATGCACGACGCCGGGCAGGCAATTTTCGCCAACCTCGCGCTGATCTTCGCCATCGGCATCGCCGTGGGGTTCGCCCGTGACAACAACGGCACGGCGGGTTTGGCCGGTGCGATTGGTTACCTGGTGATGGTCTCCACGCTCAAGGGGATGGACACCTCTATCAACATGGGCATGCTTGCGGGTATCGCCAGTGGCTTGATGGCAGGCGCGCTGTATAACCGCTTCAAGGACATCAAGTTGCCGGAGTACCTGGCGTTCTTTGGCGGGCGGCGGTTTGTGCCGATTATCACGGGGTTCAGCGCGGTTGGACTGGGGGTGATCTTTGGTTTGATCTGGGCGCCGATCCAGCACGGTATCGACAGCTTCGGCGTGCTGCTGATGGAAAGCGGCAGCCTCGGCGCGTTTGTGTTTGGGGTGGTCAACCGCCTGCTGATCGTCACTGGCCTGCACCACATCCTCAACAATATGGCGTGGTTTGTGTTCGGCACCTTTACCGATCCGGTGACCGGCGCCGTGGTCACTGGCGACCTCGCTCGCTACTTCGCGGGCGACCCCAAAGGCGGCCAATTCATGACCGGCATGTTCCCGGTGATGCTCTTCGGCCTGCCCGCTGCGTGCTTTGCGATGTACCGCAACGCCCTGCCTGAACGCCGCAAAGTGATGGGCGGGATTTTCCTGTCGATGGCGCTGACCTCGTTCTTGACCGGAGTGACTGAGCCGGTTGAATTCGCGTTTATGTTCCTCGCGCCATTCCTGTATCTGATCCATGCGGTGCTGACTGGCCTGTCGATGGCTGTCACCAATATGCTGGATATCCACCTGGGCTTTACCTTCGCCGCAGGGGTTATCGACATGGTGCTGGGTTGGGGCAAGTCCAGCAATGGTTGGTTGGTGTTTCCTGTGGGGTTGGCTTACGCGGTGATCTACTACAGCGTGTTCAACTACTGCATTCGTCGGTTCAACCTGAAGACCCCTGGCCGTGAAGATATCCAGGTGGTACAGGCCCAAGCAATGAGTGATAGCCAGCGGGCCAGTGCCTATATCCGCGCCCTGGGCGGCGCCGACAACCTGCTCAGTGTCGGCGCCTGCACCACCCGTCTGCGCCTGGACATGGTCGACCGCAACAAGGCGGTGGACGCGGAGCTGAAAGCACTCGGCGCGATAGCTGTTGTGCGGCCAGGGAGCGGCGGGAGTTTGCAGGTGGTGGTCGGGCCGATGGCGGATTGCATTGCTGATGAAATTCGGTTGGCCATGCCTTCGTTTGTTGTCAGAGCACCTGTGACGGGTGCGCCCTTGGATAAGCCGATGGCGGTGGATGTGCAGGAAGCCGAGAAATGGCTGAGCGCGTTGGGTGGCAGGGGGAATGTGCGGCAGTTGGAAGCGGTGGCGATGACGCGGTTGCGGGTGGAGTTGGGGGATGAGTCGGGGTTGTCCGAAGCTGATCTCACTGCGCTGGGTTGCCAAGGTCTCAGCCAGCTGGAAAGCGGTGTTTGGCACTTGTTGATTGGTGACAAGGCCACAGGCTTGGGTGAGGCGCTTGAGTGCTTGGTCGGTGCTCAACAGACCGGGGCGGGCGCTTAAAGGGGTGGTATGCCCAAACCGCCGAAATTTCCGTCGGGCCTATAAATGCGTGTTTTGAGACCGGATGGCGTTGCAGCGTTTTTTTGACCCCAATCAACGACGGCATCAAAAACGCTGGCTACTTCAGATCTCCCCTAGGCTCCGCTTCTCTGCTTTAGCCCGCTATTCAGAGGAGTATTGAACATGACGAGAGGAGCAAAATGAAAAAAATCTTAATTGTTAATGCCGATGACTTTGGCATGAGCAAAGGCCAGAACTACGGGATAGTTGAGTCCTACAATAACGGCATCGTCACGTCGACAACCGCCATGGTTACCTCTCCTTATGCGTTACACGCAGCTGAACTGAGTCAGAAAAACCCAGGTTTAGGTGTCGGGCTTCACCTTGTTTTGACCTATGGACGTCCGTTAACGGCTATGAAAAGTCTGGTTAATGAAACCGGGGAGCTAGGTAAATGGTTGTGGGGATATGCAGAAAAGGGAATGCTGGAGCCCGCAGAGATAGCAGTCGAATTAAATGCGCAATTTGAGAAGTTTATAGAGGTTTTTGGGAGGGTCCCTACACATTTGGACAGCCATCATTTTGTGCATATGCTGCCAGAAATTTATCCCGTGGTTGAGAGCTTCGCAAGCAGTAAATCATTGCCTTTGCGGATAGACCGCACTGAAGCTAAAAAATTTAATATTCAAGTAAATACTTCCCGTGCCACCAATTATTTCGATTCCAGTTTTTATGGAGAGGCCGTTTCAGAGGCGCTTATCCTGCAAATACTAGAGAATGCCGATAAGCGAGGTTGTATGAGTCTTGAGATAATGTGTCATCCCGCATTTTTAGATGATGTCATTCTAAGGAGTTCATATTGCTACCCTCGGGTTAAAGAGATTGATGTTTTGACCTCCCTGGCGCTCAGGAACGAAATAATATCCCGCGGATATAGCTTGGAAAACTACTCTTCGATCTGATAATTCAATTCGGTCTAAAAATATCCGGAGGATCAGGTGACCTTGACGAATAAACCTTATTTAACTGAGATAACATTTTATCCTGTTAAATCGACGGGTGGAATCAGCCAGTCACAAGTGTGGGTTGAGAAGCAGGGGATTGCGTTCGATCGCCGCTTTATGGTGGCGCGTGAAGATGGCGAGATGATAACGGCCCGTGAGTTCCCGCAGTTACTTAATATAACCGCTGCGCTATTTGCGGAGGGATTATATTTAACCTATGCGCAATGCAAACGTCTCGTATTAAAGTATTCGGATTTTATGATGCTTGAGGCTGGTACCAATGTGTTCAAGGATAACTTTATTGCCTTTACTACCACCGATGAGGCGAATCAATGGTTTTCGGCTATTTTGAGTGCCCCGGTGCAACTGCTTTATACCGGTGAACAATCAAATAGAACGCGTGAGGCTATTCCATTTAACATCAGTTTCGCTGACGGTTACCCTTTGCTTATTATCAGTGAGGCCTCTCTGGCCGCGCTGAATGAGCGCAGCATCGAGAATGTCTCAATGACCCATTTTAGACCTAATCTAGTGGTCAGTGGAACGAATGCTTTCGATGAGGATAGCTGGAAGCGAATTCGTATTGGTGACGTTATCTTTGAGGGAGTTAAACCCTGCACGCGATGTGTTCTCACAACGATTGATCCGAAAAGCACAATCTTCGATGCAAAAAAAGAGCCGTTAAAAACACTGTCTGAATTCAGAAGCGATGAACAAGGAAATATTAAATTCGGGCATAATCTTGTTGCCCTCAACGAAGGAGTGATTAGAGTAGGGGATTTTATCGAGGTTTTAGAAGAGAAGCCCCGGGAGGTATTTAACGTCAGTGCCACTCAACGCCTAAGTCTGATTTGTGCTAAGCGGGAGAACGTCTCTCACGATATTTGTACTTTCTGGTTTGAATCTGGAAACGGCAATTTACTTCCCTCATACCTTCCAGGGCAACATCTTCCTATAACGCTTAAAATAGACGGTCAGTATTTCACGCGTCGCTATACGCTATCGTCAACGCCTTCGCGCGCGGGGCTATATGCAATATCGGTAAAACGAGCACCCGGTGGGCGTGTCTCGAACTGGTTACATGATCGCTTGCAGGTGGGGCACAAGTTAGCTATGGAATCACCTGCCGGTGAATTTTATCTCGATATTACTGCTGATAAGCTTCTATTGCTTGCTGCGGGCAGCGGTATCACACCAATGATTTCTATGCTGCGTTACCTCTATGATAATAAAAGGCATATTGATATTTATCTCTACTATCAATGCCGCACTCGGGAAGACATAGCTTTTAAGTCAGAGATTGATTATCTTAAGAGCGTTAACCCTAATCTGAAAGTTATTGTCGCATTAACTCGGCCTGATGAATTATGGGGCGGGCCAAAGCGACGCTTAGATACTCAGTTGCTCAAGGGGATTCCTAAGGTAAGCGAACGGCAGGTATTTGCCTGTGGTCCTGATGAGTTCATGAAATATGCTCGGTGTGAGTTATTGAAGCTCGGTGTGCCTAAGTCACATTATCATCAAGAAACCTTCAATGTTGCTATTATCCCTCAGGCTGAGTTTAGGCCTGTTAACCTGATAGTCAATGGAGTCGCCTTCTTAGGCGATAATCAGCAGCCTTTATTGCGTCAGGCTGAGCAAGCGGGTGTGCAATTACCTTATGGATGTCGTGCAGGGTTTTGTGGTCAATGTAAAGTGAGAGTCGTTTCTGGGTGCGTTGACCAACAAAGTGCATCAGCGGTATCTGCAGAAGAGCAAATGAGCAATCATGTCTTGACCTGCTGTGCGGTTCCATTAACAGACTTGGTAGTGGAATCTGCGTGACTTGAGGTATAGAGGTTTCAAACTTCCAGCTTATGGAAAAAATGCTGCTCTCTGCGCACATCGAGGTTCGACTGCCGGGAAACACCCCGTGCGGCTCAGCAGAAAGGACGCTGTTTTTGCTGGGGGTGATGAATGCCCGTAGCTACACGCGAGTCGTCCTTGTCCAGTTTGATGAGCCGCTTACTGAACATTCATGTGATTGGTAAAACACGACTAGGGGCCGAGCTTTTGCGCAGTCCTATAAGTGCTACAGTCCCGCCAAACCACAGAGGGAACGACATGCGGATTTTTATAGCGGCGGTAGCGGTGGTGCTGCTGGCGGGGTGCGCTTCGAGTCACGTTGATATTCCAAAGCCCCATGAAACTCAAGAGTGCATGACCTACAGGTCAATGATGACCGCGCCTATGGCGCCGGATGCGATGCAACGACTGAAGGCAGCGTGCGAGCATTCGAGATATCAGTAGCTTTCGAGTTGCTCTGTGGTAGCCAACCGCCCAACCAGCGCTGGGCTTTTTGCATCTGGCGCTAGCGACTGTTATCGCATCAATAGGTGCCTTCATACTGAGGCAGGGCGGTTGAGGAAGCCTCTTAGCCTTACGTGAACTGTGCGATCACTTCGTCCGATGACATAACATCGGCATATTCATCACCAAGTATTGCCAAGGTCAGGTCGTAAACAGTTTTGGCGTCCCAGGTCTTTCCATTCGCCCCGACGACGGGCACAGCAGTTGTGGCGTCTGAGGGAAGAATGATGCTGTATCCGAGTGCTTTCCCCGCACGGACCGTGGCGTCCATGCTGTTATGAATGACGACCCCCGTTAGCACCAACTGCTTTGCTTTCATCCCTTTGAGAGTGGCGTCCAACTCGGTGCCAATGAAGGCGCAGTTTTCATGTTTGATGATGACGACTTCTCCCTTTATCGGGGCAACGACTTCCTTGATGCCATTCCACGGGCCATGGACGTAATAACTAGATGTAGGAGTTCGTTCATCGTGCTTCACGTGCAGAACTGGCCAGTCGTTTGATCGCCATAGATCAAGAAGGCGTTGGATTACCGCCACGTACCCAGGATTATTTTTTCCGTCCCAGTTCGGGCGATCAATGGCGTCCTGAACGTCAAGGATAACTAGGGGGATAGGGCTGGGTTGATCCTTCATGTGATTTCAGTTCCTTTAGGTGGGGCGAGCGGATTGAGTTTGCTGTAACAATCTGCTCCCAGCAACTGGTCGAACATGAATCCAACGCGCCGCGAACGTTGTCGGCTATTTCTGTGCCGCCTTGCTGCTCAACCCAGTTCGTAAGCCCCTTGAGGATTGCTGGTTTTACCCTGCTTGACGGCCAGCCGGTTGTCCCGGATGTTCACCTGTATTCGTCAACACTCATGCCTCCCTCAATGCCTGCCTCCCGGGCGATCTCTTTCGAGGTGAATCCCTGGGCAAAAGGCCCTTACAAAATGCACGCTACAGCTCTGAATGCCCTGGTTGAGTGGGGCAGGGTGCATGAGGTCCGGTGTTCCCAGCCGAGGCTATCGGGACCGCTAATTCTGTTCAGTTGAATCTCCCTTCTTCCGCTGGGATTCGCGGGGCGCATTGCTTGCCAGGTCATTCGCACGGTTCGAGCGTCTCGCTCTCGATCAGCCACATATCAATAGCGCTAGGCGCTGAGGCAGTTGAGTGGTTGGAGGGACCTCATGAGGCCAAGAAGTACACGGTCGAAAAGTTAAAGGCGATGACCGCCGACTACCGAGCGAAGACTAGAGAGCTGAAGAGGGCTGTCGCATGAAGATTAATTCAGCGCGCCAGGCATGGCATGACTGCAACGACAACCCAGCGCCTGGCCAATCCTCAGATGCCGCAGAGCTTGGAGTAGTGGTGCAGAGTACCCAGCGAGGACCTACTGCAAATCACGCGGTGCACGGAGCGCTTGCTGGTCACATCTAGTCGGCGATAGCGCGTCTCCACTACCTGCTACGCGCCTTTGGCAATGCTATGTACGCGGCAGAGCCGACCGATGATGATCGGGAGGATGCGGAAGAGGCAGTTTTCAACCAGGCTTGCTCCCGAGTAGAGCGCATGACTGCCAGCAAGCGTGATCGTGCTGCGTACGTCGCTAAGGGTGTATTTCGCCGCTATCGATACATGCACCAGGGTGGGCAGTCTTCGAACCCTGATCCATTCATCAAGCCAGAGATCTTTCGTGCCTGGTTGGAAGGGGAGTACGGCATCAAGCTCCCACCGGCAGCTTGGGGGAGGGACTGGGAGCCTTTTGTGCAGCTCTGCTTCGATGCCTGCTATGACATTGACGCCAAGGCATTACGCCCAATTGGTGGGATAACTTACAAGATGAATGAGGCCGCTTGAATTCCCGCACGGCTGAGAAAATTATTTCCCCATAGTTAATATTTTGCCTACGGCGAGTTTGATAGAGGCCCGACCACATAGTCGGTTTTTTTATTTGCGAAATTATTTTGCGAAGCAAATTAATCAGGGATAACTATTTTTGCATTGATCCGAAGCCATGATTTTTTTTGCTCGATCAATCTGAGCAGGCATTGGCAACTCCGGATTTCCTGTTATTTCTATTCGTGCTTTTTCTGCGAGATCTTTAATTTCTTCGTAGTTCATATCTAGGCCATGGTCCTTCTGATATTGAGCAACCGCCTGCCCGGTTTTGATCCCCACTTCACCAGGGGCGCCGCCGGCCACAGTCTCTGTTGCCATAACGCAACGGACGACCTGATAAATCTGATCTTTCCTCGTGTCACACGCTGTTAAGAGAAGACAGCTCATAGCGATCAGTATTGGGTAGTGTTTTCTAAATTGCATATTTCGCCTCTCATTTTGCAGCTCATTAGATCGTGTACCAGGTTCCCCTGGGGGACATATCCGTTTAACGCAGCCGATCGTAACACGTGGCCATATGCTCTTCTCCGAGCCTGAACTTTATCAGCGACTTACCTTTAATCAGCGCAGCTACGACGCCCAACATGCCAGACAAACCAGACACCTGGCTCATCGTGCTTGCATGGCTGAGTCAGCATTCGCCAACGCTTTATGCTGCCGGGCTATCTGCCTTGATGGCTGGTATCAGGATCATCTATGACGGCGGTAATCGAGGCCGCCGCTCTTTGGAAGAGCATTCTGCACCATGGTGACTAGGAGTTATATTGAGTGTTCGCTTCTGGCCGGTTCAGGTCTTTCGCGACCGGCTACAATCGACCCTTTTCGGACGTCCGGTGCAACGTCCGATAGATTCGTGTTTGGCCCTCCGATTCACTAAACGCTCAGCTCACCGCTCTCGTCGACACTTTACGTGCCACCGCGCGCGCTTCTGTCGACCATTGCGATGATCGTTTCGAAGAGTTCGCCCTGCGCCTGCTCGGGTGTGATTTCTCCGGTTGCGGCGGCATGGGATAGGGCCTCGGCCGCACCGAGCATCGCTCGAAGACTCGCGGGCGCGATAGAACCCTCTCTGGTAAATGGGGAGAGGGCCATCCGGCACTTGTTCATGAAGATCGCTTCGTATTCGCGCTTGATCTTTTCGAGCTCTGGTGAGCTGGCCAACGCCGCGATCACACCGGGTATCTCGTTGCCCTGAAGAAGCACGCAGTTGACGTAAGACGATGCGATGACCGTCGCCGTGTCCTGCAAGGTGGGTTCGCTCGTCTGAAGCGCGGCGTCCATGAGTGCGGTCTGGCGAGCATCGAACTCCTGATAGAGCGCCGCCAGCAACCCGGGCCGCGTGCTGAAATGATCGTAAACCACGGGTTTTGTCACGCCAGCTTGTTCGGCGAGCCGTCCAAGCGTCAAGGCTTCCGTGCCTTCCTCCCGGACTAGCCGCCAGGCGACGTCCAGCAACTGTCGTTGCCTTTCTTCCCTTGACATGCGCCGACGCGGCTGCGGTCTGGAACCCTGCTCTCTTGTCTCGATGCTTGACATGGCTATATACCAAAAGTAACTTACTGTGCGTAACTTACCAATAGTATATAGGGTTCGCCCTTTCGCCCTCAATCAGTAGCAGGAGTTTTCGACATGCACGCGCTTATCGTTGTTGCCCATCACGATCCCCAGTCCCTCACCCATAGCCTCGCTTCGCAAATCGCCGAAGGCGTATCCCTGGCAGATCCCGGCAACTCCTTCGAAATCGCGGACCTCTCGGCGCAAGCGTTCGATCCAAGGTTCACTGCGGCTGATCTCGCTGTCCATCACAGGGAGGAACCGCCTCCCGCTGATGTTGCCGCCGAGCAGGCGCGGATCGATCGCGCCGATGCCCTTGTGCTGGTCTATCCCATCTACTGGTGGTCGATGCCGGCGCTTCTCAAGGGGTGGATCGATCGCGTGTTCGCCAATGGCTGGGCGTTTGATTACAGTTCGGATGCCAAGCTGGTGAAGAAGCTTCGTCACCTGCGCGTTCATCTTGTCGGTGTCGGCGGTGCCGATGGGGGAACCTATGAGCGGCACGGTTATGCCGACGCCATGAAGACGCAGATTGACCATGGGATCTTCGACTATTGCGGCGCATGCGTAGTGACGTCCGAACTCCTACTCGAGTCAGAAATGCAGGATCCGAAGGTTCATATGGACACTGCACGAGCTCTCGGTCGCGAACTTTTCACTGTATCTAAGCGATGCAGTAATAACGGAACCAGTCATAACGGGACAGATTTATTTTCCATGACCTGAACTCCCGCTTCTGGCCGAACGCGGCCATACGACAAGCACCACGAATCGTGGGCAATTTGGTAGTTCGTGTTCGGTCGGCAGGACGCCGAGGGAGGGATAATTGCGGAGCAGAGTCTAAAATTGCGGAGCAGAAAAGATAAAGGCCTGCATGAAGTTCATCATGCAAGCCCTTGATATCTATGGTGCCCGAACCCGGAATCGAACCGGGACGCCCTTACGAGCGGGGGATTTTAAGTCCCATGCGTCTACCAGTTTCGCCATTCGGGCGGCAGCGCGATGAAGCTGCTCAAGGGGGCGTTGTCGAACAACGCGCTTGAGCGGTACAGCAGGCTAGGGAATATATAGATCCAGGCACCTTGGCGCAAGTTTGCATGCGCTCTTTTTCTGCTGGAATGCGTGCGCCAGCTTTGAAAAAAAGCCCGCCATATCAGTGATCTACATTTTCCTGGGCGGGCATGCGACTCGGCGGCACGTCACCACGGCGGGCACTCCACCGGCCTTGTAGTCGCTGTTTAACACATGGCATTGCGATCACCTATGTTTAGAACATTCGATTCGGGAAGTGGCCTGGGCGTCATTCCGATGAGAACCAAAACGGAACTTGAATCTGCCAAGGCCGTTCAGGTATTTACCCCCGTAGCCGAAGAATAATCTCATCGTAACCCACCGCCCGCGACAACCGTTGCAGCGCCTCCAGGCGGCGTGCGTAGGCCGGCGCATCACCGTAGGTCAGTTCTACATGCAGGCTGTCGATCATCACCAGGTAAGCCTCTGCCAACACTTGCATGGCCTGTTCGTCTACGTCCGGATAGGCCTTAAGCAGCGCCTGTTGGAAATGGCCGCGGATCGTCGCCATATAGTCATTGAACCCGGACATGACCACGTCCCTCAGCGGCGTCGGCGGGTAGAACGCGGCCCGTAACAAGAACCGCAGGGATTGATTGGCGCTGTGGCGGCGTTGCAGGTTGTTGATATAGACCTCGCCGGGGGCCTTGATCGACCGCGAGTTCCTGGCAAATTGGCTTTGCACGTAATCGAGCTCGGCCCGTAGGGCGAGTTCGAGTGCGACCACGTAGAGCGCGTCCTTGCTCGCAAAGTGGGCGTATAGCGAAGCCTTCTTGATGCCTGCGCGAACGGCGATGTCATTCAGTGAGGCGGCGTCGTAACCATGCTCGGCAAATTGCTCCACGGCCAGTTGTGCGATGCGTTCGGCGGCCGAGGTCAGGATGGTGGATGTCATGGTGCTGCTCCTTGATCAGTGCCCGGTCAGGTCATAGGTTTGCCCAGCACCCCGGGGGAGGCTGGTGGTGGTCAGCAGGCAAGTCAGCAACGCGCTGGCCAGCAGCAACGCGGCCCAAGCTACTGGTCCATAGGTCAGCGCCAAGGCCGAGATCGGCGTCGCACTGGCGGAGATCGACAGTTGAAATGCCCCCAACAGTGCGGCGGTGGAGCCCAGCGCGCGTTTTCGCGAGGACATTACCAGCGACATCAGCGTGGACTCCGCGATGCCCAGGCCAAACAGGGCAACCGCCATGCCCGCCACTATACCGGGCAGGCTCAGGAGGGTAACGCTGGAAACCAGGGCGATTGCCGAGCCACCCGCCATGCACGACACGCCAATCAAGGAAAGACGGTTCAAGCCAAGGCGGCTGACCAGTTTCCCGGCGCTCATGGCCCCGATCAGGATGGCCACGCCCGTGACGCCGAACAGCATGCCAAACGCTTGCGGGCTCAGGCCATAGGTTTGCTGATACACCAGGGTTGCACCGCCGATGTAGGCAAACAGAAAGAAGAACACCGCGGCCACGGCGAGGGTCGGGCGCAGGAAGTGCGGGTCCCTGGCGATGGTCAGGTAAGTCCGGCACGCCGCGCCCAGGCGCAGCGGTTCCCGTTGGCTGGGGGCCAGGGTTTCCGGCAGCGACAGCCAACTGTTGCCGAGCACGGCCAGGCCAAACCCGGCGAGGACCAGCATCACCGCGCGCCATCCGTAATGGGTGTCGATAATCCCACCCAGTGCCGGGGCGAAGATGGGCGCAACCCCTTCGATGGTCATCAGCAACGCAAAGAGCTTGGTTGCGGCCACGCCTTCGCTGACATCCCGGACCATGCTCATGATCACCACCAGCGTCAGTGCGCTGCCAAGTCCCTGGACGAAACGCAGAGCGATCAATGTCTCAAGGGTCGGTGCCCACGCCGCGCCTAATGAGCACAGGGTAAACAACAGCAGGCCGGCCAGCAGGGGGCGGCGCCGGCCATAGGCATCGACGATGGGCCCGAAGATCAACTGGCCTGCACCCATGGCCAGGAGGAAGAACGTCAAGGTCAACTGCACGCTGGCGAAGCTGCTCTGATACTCGTGGGCAATCTGCGGGAGGCTCGACAAGTACATATCGACCGCCGACGGGCCGAGGGCGCCGATCAGTCCCAGACCAATAGCCAGCCTCAGGGGAACCCTGTGGGTGGGTTGCGAATTCATACAGCCTCCAACGTAAAAAAACTGCCTACCGGTCGGTAGGTTTTCGAATAATAACCACTGCTCCAGAAATGGTCAACGTACGGCAAACGTTCGGGGATATCAGCATCGTTACATGACACTAAATTCCACGAATGAGATGTGTTATCAATTGTATTTCTTTAACATCAAGATTGAATTAGACTCCCGCCGGCTGGGCACAAACAGCGTTCCGGGCACGAGAAAAAACAAAAAACAGGCGTAGGGGAGCAGGGCGTGAATTTAAAGAAAACGACAATGGCGGTGGGTTCGGCTATCTGCCTGTGCAACGGTGCGTGGGCCGCGGAACCGGCAAGCGCTCTGGAGATCGCGCCGATCACCGTCACCGGTGAAAAGATCAACCGCAGCTTGGAACAGACCCAGTCGAGCGTGGTGGTGGTGACCGACCAGCAACTGCGTGAAAAGCAGGACCGTGATCTGGTGGACGTATTTGCGCGTACGCCAGGTGTGTACAACCAGTCCGGCAATGAAAACTGGGGGATTCGCGGCGTGCCCGTATCCGGTTTCGATGATCAGGGCCCTGCCACGCTCAACGGTGCGGTGTCGGTCTTCGTCGATGGCGCCGTGCAACCGAATCGTGCCCTGACCCTCAGCCCGATGCCGCTGTGGGACGTCGACCAGGTCGAAGTGTTCCTCGGCCCGCAATCCACCACCCAGGGCCGCAACTCGCTGGCCGGCGCAGTGGTGATCCAGACCCGCAACCCAACGTTCGAGCCGAGTTTTTCCGCGCGCACCAACATGGGCACTTATGGCGAGCGCGGTGCAGCGGTGGCCGGTGGGGGCGCGTTGGTCGATGACAAGATCGCCGCGCGTATCGCCGTGGATTACCAGGACGGCGACGGCTACATCGACAACGTTGCCCTGCATGACGACGCCAACCCGACCCGTACCGGCAATGCCCGGGGCAAGCTACTGATCCTGCCCAACGACGATCTGGATGTGTTGCTGACCTACGCCCATGGCGAAAGCCGCAAGGGCGACAACGCTGCCATGCGCCAGAACGACAAGATCCGTTATTACAAGATCACGTCCAACACCAGGGCCTACGACAAGCTTGAGCAGGACACGCTCAGCGCCAAGGTGGACTATCGCCTGGACGACAACTGGTCGCTGACCAGCCTGACTGCCAATACTCGCTCCGATTACGACGCACGCCTGGATTTCGACCAGTCAGCCGACGCCAACGAGGTAGTGTTGCGCACCCAGGACGGCGACCTGTTCAGCCAGGAACTGCGCCTGAACTACAGTGGCGACACGCTGAAGAGTTTTGTCGGCGCCTACTACGGCCACAACACCAACAACTTCCACGACCGCCTGTTGTTCGACAACGTCCTGTTTGGTACCGCCAAGGGCGATACCACCGTTGAAAGCAAGGCCGTGTTCGGTGAAATCAACTGGACATTCGCCCCGCAGTGGACCTTGATCACCGGGCTGCGCTACGACCACGAAACCAACGACACCAACATCAAGCAGGACGATTTCTCCAGCCCTGGAAAAGTCAGCAAATCGTTTGATGCGCTCCTGCCGAAACTGGGCCTCGACTATGAGTTGGCTGCCAACCAATACCTTGGCGTGATGGTGCAGAAGGGCTATCGCGGTGGCGGCGTCAACGTCCGCGCCGGTGGCGGCCACGAGGGCTACGACCCGGAATACACCACCAATTACGAGCTGTCCTACCGTGGCTCGTTCTTCGACAAGACTCTGCGTACCCGCGCCAACCTGTACTACACCGACTGGAAAGACCAGCAGGTCAGTGTGCTGGAGCGCCACACCGATTTCGTCCAGGTGTTCAACGCCGGTAGCAGCGATATCAAGGGCTTGGAAGTGTTTGTCGAGAAAGACCTCGGCCAACAACTGACCCTGACGGCAGGCGGCTCGATCACTGCGGGCAAGTACAAGGACTTCGTGACCGGCGACGGCCGCAATATGAGCGGCGAGAGCTTCCTCAACTCGCCCAAGTACAAACTGTCCTTGGGCGGTACCTACCGCTGGAATGATCGCCTGACCCTGAACACCGACCTGGTGTATCAAAGCACCGCGCCCTCGGAATACAGGTTTGATACCGCAGGCAACGTCACGGGCGAGCGCCGGAGCGACAACTACTGGCTGATGAACTTCAACACCGAGTACAAAGTCAGCAAAAATATCGCGGTCTCCGGCTTCGTGAAAAACGCTTTTGACAAGGAATACATCACCAACAACCGCAGTGGCGATATCGTCGATGTAGGCGCACCGCGCACGGTGGGCCTGGCGTTGCGTTACGAGATGTAGGGCAATGATGCGCAAATCAACTGAGGGAGCAGGTAAGCCAGCGCTCTCAGTTGATTTGCGACGTATTCAAACCATGGAGTTTTCGTTTTCCATTTAAGACTTTTCCTAAATACGCCGGTAGGAAGCGTGACGAGAATGGCCGTACTTCCCTGTCGTCTGTGATTTGTCATGTCCTTTCTACCAATTCGTGTTCTGGTCGTCGAAGAGCACCCCTTCAAGCAGCTCGTTGCCACTCAGGTCTTCAAGGACTCGGGGTGTGAGTGGGTGATGGGCGTGGCCGACGTGGCCGCGGCCCTGGAACTGCTCGACCGCACAGGGCCGGTGGATATCGTGCTGTGCACCCTTAAGGAGGAAGGACTGCAAGGGCTGACGACCCTCGAAGCACTCAGCCGCACCCGGTGGGTCAGGTCCATGATCATTTGCAGTAGCCATGCCCAGGATCTGCATGACGCCATCGAACGGATGCTCGGCCTGCTGGGGGTGAGTTTCCTGGGGTATGTCGATGCTCCGGTGCGAGCGGTGGCGATTGCGGCGCTGTTGACCCGATACCTGGAAACCACGGTCGCTGCCAGGCACCCCGTCTCTCGGCAGGCGCGCCATACCCGCGCGAGCAAAGCACGTTTGGAGCACGCTATTGCACGGGATGAGCTCAAGGCCTTTTTCCAGCCCAAGTTCAATCTGATGACCGGTAAAAGCGACAGTCTTGAAGTGCTGGCGCGCTGGGAACACCCTCAGTTTGGCGTGTTACCCCCGGCTGATTTCCTCGCCCCGGCAGGGCGTTTCGGTTTGATGGATGAACTGTTTTTCAGCCTGCTGGAACAGGCGTTGGCGTTCCAGCAGACGGCTCAGGAACAGGGGCATGTGCTCTCTCTGGCGTTTAATCTGGAGGCCGGGCAACTGGCTTGTAAGTCCTTGCTCCCGCGTCTGTGCGCAGCGCTGGAGCGCTACGCCATCCATCCTTCGCGCCTGACCTTCGAAATCACTGAAAGCGGATTACTGCAGGTCTCGCCCGGGGTGCTGCAAACCTTGATTCGCTTGCGGATGATGGGCGCCGGCCTGTCCATTGATGATTTTGGTATCGGCTATTCGTCGTTGGAGCGCCTGTGCCAACTGCCTTTTACCGAAATCAAACTCGATGCCCGTTTCGCCCGCGACCTTGAAACCAGCAGCCGTAACCGTGCAGTGATCAGCAGCACCCTGGCATTGGCTCAAGCGCTGGATATGGCGGTGGTGGTCGAGGGCGTCGAGCACGAAAGCCAGCGCCAGGGCTTGCTCAAGCTCGGTTGCGAGCTGGGCCAGGGCTACCTCTGCGCGCGGCCCATGAGTGCCACGCGTGCGCTGGCCTGGCTGGGCATGAAGTCGGTGTCGTGCGGTACGCTTTGATTGCTCGTCACTGGGCCCGCTCACGGTAGGGCTAGACTGTAGCGGTCAATGGCCTTTTTTGGAGTATCCAGATGACCCACAAAAACACCATCTGCCTCTGGTTCGACGGCGCCGCCCTGGACGCTGCCAGGTTCTATGCCGCGACATTCCCGGACAGCAGCTTAGAGGCCGTACATACAGCCCCGGGTGACTATCCGGCGGGTAAGCAGGGCGATGTCCTGACCGTGGAATTCACCGTCATGGGGATCCCGTGCCTGGGCCTCAATGGCGGGGCGGGTATCCAGCACAACCAGGCGTTTTCATTCCAGGTCGCCACTGACGACCAAGCCGAGACGGATCGCCTGTGGCAGGCGATTGTCGGCAATGGTGGCGAGGAGGTTGCGTGCGGTTGGTGCCGGGACAAGTGGGGGCTTTCCTGGCAAATCACCCCGCGGGTGCTCACGGCGGCGATCACCGACCCCGATCCGGCCGCAGCCAAGCGTGCGTTCGAGGCGATGATGGGCATGGTGAAAATCGACATCGCGGCCATCGAGGCGGCGCTCAAGGGGTAACGAAACCCTGGTATAACCTTTGCCCTCAACACGAGCAATGGCAACGGACTGCACATGAGACTGACGACCCAGAGGCTGGTTGAGTTGGCGATGACCAACCCCATCAATGCTGAAATGACCGCGCGCCTGCCAGCCCTTGGCCTGGATCAATGCCTGCTGACGGCCGGTTGCCTGTTCCAGGCGGTGTGGAATCATCAGGCCGGTTTGAGCGCCGATTGGGGCGTGAAGGATTACGACGTGTTCTACTTCGATCCCGATCTGTCCTGGGAAGCCGAGAATGCGGTGATTGAGCGCACCGCCGAACTTTTCCGCGACCTGCATGCGAACATTGAAGTGAAGAATCAGGCGCGTGTGCACCTCTGGTACCCGCAGCGGTTCGGCATGCCTTATCCCCAGTTGCACTCGGCCATGGATGGGGTGGATCGCTATTTGGTGGCGGGCACCTGCATCGCCTTGGCCGTAGACACGGGCGAAATTTATGCGCCTTTCGGTTTGGCCGACATCGAGCAGGGAATACTTCGGCTCAACCCCATCACCCCGCAGCCGGATCTGTTTCAGCAGAAGGCCAGAAGCTATCAGGCCCGCTGGTCGTGGCTCAGGATTGAAAACCCGCAGTAGCTGTCGACGCCGGGCGACGTGGCGTTGCAGCTCACAGTCATATCGCCATTGCCAGCAAGCTGGCTCCTACAGAGGCGCGATGTCTTTAACATGGGCGTTTACGCGGTACCTACAGCGGATTTCGCTGTTCTGGATACTGGCAGGGTGCCACAATGCCATTTTGTCGCGGCACTACTGATCAGGCGAATCAAATGAATGGCCTTGGGCGTGAGCAGGACCAGGATTTTTTCATCGAAGCGCAGGTGCGGAGTGATTGCCTGCATCAGTTGTTTCGCCAATCCTTTTCTGCGGTTTTCGGCAGCTATCTGGCCGCCGGCATGTTGTGCTGGTTGTGTTGGGACCGCCTTGATCGCGACCTGATGATCGGCTGGCTGATCTTGTTGTCCGGCTCGTCGCTCCTGCGCTTTTTGATGTTTTTCCAGTATTTTCGCAGCCCCAGAAGTGAGCGCACGCCGCGCCGCTGGGAGCTCCATTATTGGCTTACGCTGGTGCTTTCTGCGGGGATCTGGGGCGCGGGTGCCCTTGCCATAATGCCCGCCGATGACCGCTTGACCCAGGCGCTGGTCATCCTCTTTACCGTGGGGATGTCCGTCAGTGCGGTGTCGTGTTACTCGGCCTACCGCTACATGACCATGGTGTCCATGGCCCTGGTGCTGTTGCCGTGCACCCTGTGGTTGCTGTTTCAACCTTCCAAGATGCAAATGGGCATGGCTATCGCAGTGCTGGTGTTCTCATCCTTTGTCGTAGGCGCCTCGCGGAAATTGTCCGAGGCCCTGCAGAAGGCCTTTCGCCTGACCCGCGAAATAGAGCGGGCCCACAGTATTTCCACGCGCGCTGCCGAGACCGACGAACTCACCGGGCTGATGAACCGCCGGGCGTTTTTCGAAAAGGCCCAGGTGCTGTATGACCAATGCAAACGCACTCGCCAGCCCCTGTGTGCGCTGATGCTGGACATGGATCACTTCAAGGCCATCAACGACACCTACGGCCACCAGACGGGTGACCGGGTGTTGCAGCAGATTGGCCAGGTGATCAGCGCCTCCTTTCGCCAGACGGATATCTATGGCCGCCTGGGGGGCGAGGAGTTTGCGGTGTTGTTGCCCGACACCACGCTTGAGGTAGCACGGGACATCGGCGAACAACTGATCCGCGCCATTGCCGATTTGACCATTGACCCGGTGCAGGTGTTGAGTGCGAGCCTGGGGGTGGCCTCGACGCTTGCCGTGGGCGACGACTTGCAGCACTTGATGAACACGGCCGACAAAGCCCTGTACCGCGCCAAGGCCTTGGGGCGCAACCAGGTGGTGGTCGCGTCCTAGGCTTCAGTCCTTGCCCATAGCCTTGGCCAGCACCCGTGAGACCTGGTCGGCGGAGTAGGGTTTGGCGAGAAACTCAAAGCCGTCATAACCGGACTTGGCCAGTTCCTCGCTGTAGCCGGAGGTGAGGATCACCGGCAGATCGGGCCGGCGCCGGCGCAACTCCCGGGCCAGCGCCACGCCACCGATGCCGGGCATCACCACGTCGGAGAACACCCCATCGAATGCCCGGGCATCCGGGCCGATCATTTCCAGGGCTTCTTCGGCATGGGTGGCCCACACTGTCTGGTAGCCCAGGTCCTGCAGAATCTGGTTGGCGAAGCGGCCCACTTCGAGGTTGTCCTCCACGATCAAGATGCGCCGTCGCCCGGCGTCCGGGGCCAGTTCAAGCGGCGTCTCGACCACGTTGTCGAGGATCGTCTCCGGCTCCACTTGCGGCAGGTACAGGGTAAACACGGTGCCCTGGCCGAGCACACTGGCGACATCGACATTGCCTCCCGACTGCTTGGCGAACCCGAATACCTGCGACAGCCCAAGCCCGGTGCCTTTGCCGACTTCCTTGGTGGTGAAGAACGGTTCGAAGATGCGTTCAAAGGTACTCGAGGCAATCCCGCTGCCGGTGTCCGCCAGGGAGATCGCGACGAAGGGTTTGCCGGAGCCGCCATGCCCGCGAATGCATGGCAACGGCTGGTCCCGGTCCAGGCGTAACACCAGCGTACCCTGGCCATTCATTGCATCCCGCGCGTTGAGGGCGATGTTGATCAGCGCGGTTTCAAACTGGCTGGAATCCGCGCAGACGTAACACGCCTGTTCCGGCAATTGGACGCGGACGTGAATCCGCGCACCGGTAAGCGTCTCCAGCATGTCGCCGATGTTTTGCACGCGCTGGCCCACATTGAACACTTGTGGGTTGAGCGGCTGGCGCCGGGCGAAGGCGAGCAATTGGCTGGTCAGCTTGCTGGCGCGTTCTACGGTATCGGTCACCGCACTCATGTATCGCTCGCGGCGCTCTTCGGGCAGGTTGGGCATGCGCAGGAAGTCCACCGACGAGCGGATGATTGTCAGCAGGTTGTTGAAGTCGTGGGCAACGCCGCCGGTCAACTGGCCAATGGCTTCGAGCTTCTGCGACTGGCGCAACGCCGCTTCAGTCTGGTTGAGCAGGGTGGTGCGCTCCATGACCCGTTGCTCCAGGGTCGCATTCAAATCGGCCAGCGCCGACAGGCCCTCACGCACAATGGCATCGGCCCGCACCCGTTCGATATGGGCCCAGGAGCGCTCCGTGACCTCACCCAGCAGCGCCAGGTCGTAGGAAGACCAGCGCCGCGGGACGCGGTCGTGAATGGCCATCAGCGCGGTCAGACGCCCGGACTTGATCAGCGGCATGCAAATCGTCGCCGTCACGCCAATGGCCTGGAAGGTCGCGGCCTCCTCGGGCGTCAGCTCCGTCAGGTTGTCATTGATGATCAACGGCTCGCCGGCCTGCAGGCGCTCGACCGCCAATTGGCCGAAGTCCGTCAGGCGATAATGCCCGACGATGCTGGGCGAGCCTTCTGCGGCCCAGTTGCCGCGGATGGTAAAACCGTCTTCGTCGGCCTCCATGTCGGCATAGGCGCAGTTGGACAGGTTCAGGTGGGTCGCCAGCACCCGCGTGGTGGCCGCCATGATCGCCGCCGGATCGGTGGCGTTGGCCACACCGAGGCTGATGGCATCCAGCACGGCCAGGCGGCGCGTCATAAACACCGTATTGGTGGTCTCGGTCACGGTGTCGAGCATCCCCACCACCTTGCCTGTGGAGTCGCGGATCGGGCTATAGCAGAACGTGAAATAAGCCTGTTCCGGCGCCGCGCCACGCTCGACGATCAGTGGGAAGTCTTCGATAAACGTTGCCTGGCCGTCGAATGCAGCATCGGCGATCGGGCGGATCTGGCTCCAGGCTTCCTGCCAGATCGTGCTGAAGGGTTGGCCCAGTGCCTCTGGTTTGTTGCCCAGCACCGGAATGAACGCGTCGTTATACAGCGTGATCAATTCGGGCCCCCACACCACCGCCTGAGGGAAACGGGAAGCAAGGCTCAGGGACACCGTGGTCTTGAGCACGTCCGGCCGTTGCTCTATTGGCCCCAGGGGCGAGTTGGCCCAGTCATGGCGGCGAACCCGTTCGGCCATCTCACCGCCGCCTTGCAGCCAGTCTGTCATCGACTCAATACCTTGTTCGTTTCGACGCTATTGCGTGCCCAACAATGCCGTCCAGTAAATCCCCGCATCGCTTTTCGGATCCAGCCCATAGGCGGCGCCCAATTCGCGAAATTGTGGGTTCATCAGGTTGGCGCAATGCCCGGGGCTGGCGAGCCAGCCGTCAACCACCTTGCGCGGCGTGTCCAGGCCGGCCGCGATGTTCTCGCCGACCTGTTGCGCCACATAACCGGCCAGTTCCGCGCGGTCGCCCGGGGTCCGACCGTCGCGGTCCAGGTGGTCGAAGAAGTTGTGGTTGGCCATATTGCGTGCATGACTGTCGGCGGCGCTCGCCAACTGGGCGTTCCAGGCCAGCGGCGTGGTGGCCGCGAAGGCTTGCTCGCCACACTGGCGCGGTTGTTTGCGGGCGGCGTTGACCATCTCCAGCAACTGCGGGCCGGCGTCCTGGGAGCTGGCCAAGCCACGGCTCAACAGTGGGCGGGCGAGGACAATGCGCCAGTCCTGGCCACTGTTGCTGACGCCAATATCGACGAATTGCGGGTCGAGCACCACCCGGCAGAAGCTCTCGCGCACCGCTTTCATCGCCGATTGCGAGTCGCGAGGCCCGGACAGGCTGATCGCCTGCACGTTGACCATCGGGTAGGCCACCTGGGCCAGGGCCTGCTGCAAATCGCCGACATTATTGACCGGCAACACCAGGCGTGGGTCGACCGCCAGCGGCGGCAACTCCTGGGAGCCCTGGTCGCCACAGCGCTGCACCTGGCTGCGGTACTGGTTGATCGAGTCGATCAATTGACTCTCTTCGCTCGCCGACGCGGTGGCGCAAAACACCAGACTGGCGGCCAGCGTGGTAACACCCATCATCAATGACAGAACGCGCATGGACGTTTCCCTTGAGCATGAAAGTGCCCATGATGCGCGATCAAGGGGCGCAGATGCACCCCTTGGGCGATATTTTGCCCTTAGTTCTTGAATGCCGAGTGCTTGCGACCCTGGTCACATAGGGCAAACACCACCACCAGCACCGACGCGATGGCCAGAATGATCACCACGCCGTCTGTCGAGTGAGTGGTCGAGGCAGCCACCATCGACAAGGCCCCCAAAGGCGCCAGGCCACCGGCGATGGCCGTGCCGATTTCACGGCCGGTACCGAAACCCGAAGAACGGGTCTGGGTCGGGAACTGACGGCTGAGGAACGAGCCCTGTGGCGCGAACATCATCGGCGCGAGGATCCCGGTGCCGATCCCGATGGCCAGGTAGATCATCAGGCTTTCGCCGGTGTTCAACAGCGCCAGGAACGGGTAGGCGAACAGCAGCGACAGCACGCCGCCCAGCACCAGCACCGACTTGCTGCTCCACTTGTCACACAGCCAACCGAAGCATGGCACGGCGACAATCGCCACCAGGCTGGCGATGGTCACCGACAGCGAAGTGACGTGCACATCAACGCCCTTGAACTGCGTCAGATAGGCCAGGGAGAAGGTCTTGAAGATGTAGCTCAGGGCGTTGTAGCCAATGGCCACGAAGAACACCACCGCCAGGCCCTTGAGGTCATTCTTGAACAGGGCCTTGAGCGGCGAGACCTTGGCCTTGGCCGGCTCCTGGCTCAGTTCTTTGAACTCGGGGGTTTCCGGGATGCTGTTACGCACCCACAGGCCCACACCCACCAGGGCGATACTGCAGATAAACGGGATGCGCCAGCCGCCGGCCAACAGGAACTCATTGCCATTGATGGTCAGCAGGTACACGGTCAGCGACGACAGCAGCAGGCCCAGGTTCAAGCCCAGCGCCGGCCAGGCCCCCTGGCTGCCGCGCTTGCCTTCTGAAGCATGCTCGTAGGAAGTGACCGCCGCGCCCGACAGCTCGGCACCGGCGCCCAGGCCCTGGATGATGCGGATAAACACCAGAATGATCGGCGCCCAGATGCCAATCGAGGCATAGCTGGGGATCAGGCCGATCAGCGTGGTGCACACGCCCATCATGCAGAAGGTCAACACCAGCACATGTTTGCGGCCGAACTTGTCGCCCAGGTAGCCGAACAGGATGCCGCCGAAGGGGCGGGCGATAAAGCCGATGGCAAAGGTGGAGAACGCCATCAGGGTCGCGGTTTTCGGGTCACTGTTATCAAAGAAGATCTTCGAAAAGACAATCGCCGCCATGGTTGCGTAGAGGTAGAAGTCATACCACTCCAGCATCGAACCGAAGATGGTGGCAGCAGCCACCTTGCGCAGGCGCTTCTTGGTTTGTGCCGGGGTTTCCACCGTGGCCGGGGTGTGGGCTTTTGCCGTCATGCTGTACTTCCTTCTCAGTCATTATATTTATTAGGGTGTTGCGAACGCGATCAAATGTGGGAGCTGTCGAGCCTTGGCGAGGCTGCGATAGCGCCGGGTCAGGCGATACATTGGTTGCCTGCGCCGCCGTCATCGCAGCCTCGCGGGGCGAGACAGCTCCTACAGGGGGTGTTTAGTTGGGGGTGAACATGCGGTCGGCGATCATTTCGCCAATCGGAATCGCCGAGGTGGCCGCCGGTGACGGCGCGTTACACACGTGCAACATGCGCGGCGTCTGGGCGAACAGGAAATCGTGCACCAGGCTGCCGTCGCGCATCACCGCCTGGGCGCGGATCCCGGCTTCGTAGGGCTGCAGGTCGTCGAGTTCCAGGGATGGGCAATACTTGCGGCATTGCTCCAGGTAGCCGGACTTGAACAACGAATTCTTCATTTCCACGCTGCCGGAGCCGAGGTTCTGCCAGATGGTTTTCCAGAAGCCGGGGAAGCGCGCGTACTCGGCCACATCCTTCCAGTTGACGGAAAACTTCTTGTAGTTCTCCCGGCCCAGGCCCAGCACCGCATTGGGGCCGACGGTGACGCTGCCATCAATCATGCGGGTCAGGTGCACCCCCAGAAACGGCAGCTCCGGATCCGGGATCGGGTAGATCAAGTGGTTGACGATGTTGTTCTTCGACGCGGGCAAGCGGAAATACTCGCCACGGAAGGGGATGATCTGGTGGTCGATATCAATCCCGGCCAGGGTCGCCAGGCGGTCCGATTGCAGGCCTGCGCACACCACCAGGTGCCGCGCTTGCCAGGCGCCGTCGTGGGTGCTGACGGTGACTTTGTCGGTGTCTTCGGCAATCGCCGTGACGGTTTTTTCCAGGCAGATCTCACCCCCGTTGCGGCGAATCACTGTAGCCATGGTTTCGCAGACCTGGCGGTAGTCGACTATCCCGGTGGCATCGAGGAACAACCCGCCCAGGCCGACAATGTTCGGCTCGCGGGCCCGCAGTTGCTCGGCGTCCAGGCGCTCGACCTTCATCCCGTTGAGCTGCGAGCGCGCATACAGCGCTTCCATGCGCTGCACTTCCAGGGCCGTGGAGGCCACCAGCAATTTGCCGCACACCTCGAACTTGATCCCGTGCTCGCTGCAGAACTGTTTGGTGGCCTCGGCGCCACGCTTGCACAACTCGGCCTTGAGGCTGCCGGGTGCGTAGTAGATGCCGGCATGGATCACGCCGCTGTTATGGCCGGTCTGGTGCTTGGCCAGCACTGGTTCCTTTTCCAGGATCACCAGGGACGCGTTGGGCTGGCGCTTGAGCAACTCCATCGCGGTGGCCAGGCCGACAATGCCGCCACCGATGATGCAAAAGTCATAAATCATGTGGGCTACCTAAATCAGTACATTTCAGTCTGCTTATCAGGTTGTCAGACTAATGTTTTTGTTAAAAAAACAGCGTGCCCGCGGGCACGCTTTATAGGTGTTCGATGGATCAATGGGTGGCCGGCAGCTCCAGTTGCAAGCGTTTGGCGGCGGCACGCAAATGCGCCTCGGCGGCGGCGGCGGCACCCTGGGGGTCGGCGTCGACGATGGCCTGGTACAGCGCCTGGTGTTCCTGGGTGGCGTCCGCCGAGCCGCTGGCAAAGCGCGACGCCGAGTTTTCCCAGGCGGTCTTGCGTGCGCTGGCCAACTGGCTGCGCAGAAAGTCGTGGAAGGCGACGAAATACTCGTTTTTGCTGGCGTCGGCGATGGCCCGGTGAAACTCCACGTCGGCCAGTGCAGCGGCCTCAAAGTCGGCGCGCTTGTCGTGCATTTCCTGCAGGGCACGTTTCATGCGTTGCAGGTCGTCGGCGTCGCGGCGTTGGGCGGCAATGGAGGCCGCCTGGGTTTCGATCCACAGGCGCACTTCGAACATTTGCGCGAGGTCAGGGCGTCGGCCATTTTTTTCCGGAAAGCGGAACACCGTACCGGCCGGGGTCTGCGAAATAAACGAGCCCAGGCCACGGCGGGCGGTCAGCACGCCATCGGCCTTGAGCTGGGCAATCGCCTCGCGCACCACCGAACGGCTGACATTCAACTGTTCCGCCAATTGCTGCTCGGTGGGCAGGCGCGACTCGGGCGCCAGTTGTCCGGAGTCAATCTCGGCCCGTATGGCGCTGACAACACGCACAACGAGGGAATCTGGACGCTGAAGCTCAAGCATGGCAAAACCTAGGTGATCAGGTTGTCAGACAATAGCTGTTACGATTTTCCCTTGTCAAGGCGCCGCTGTGGCTTGCAGCGTTTTTACCTGGCGCCCCAAGGCCAGCAGCAGCGCCAGCACAACCAGCCCTGCGGCCACCGCAAAGGTCACGCGCAAGCCTTGGCCGACTGCTGCGGGGAGGGCTGACTGGAGATCGCCAGTGCCCCAGGCAAACACCGCGCCCAGGGCCCAGGCGCCGATAATCAGGCCCAGATTGCGCGACAGGTTCAGCCAGCCCGCGATCACGCCGCGTCGGTCCGCCGACAGATTGCTCATCACCGCTGTGTTGTTGGCCGCCTGAAAGTGCGCGTAGCCCAGGGTGAGGATCACCAGCGCGCCGATATAACCTGCAGCGCCCAAGGGCAGCAACACCAACATCAAGCAGCCGGCGAGCATGCACAACAGGCCGCCAAGCGTCGTGGCATAGCTGCCCCAGCGGTCGGTCAGGCGCCCGGCCGGTATGCCCGCGAGCGCCGCGACGCAAGGGCCGACAGCCATGGCCAGGCCCATTGGCGTGGGATCCAGCCCTAGGCCATGGCTCAGGTAAAACGGCCCGGCGACCAGGGTGGTCATCATCACGGCCGCCACCAGCGTACTCATGCCAAGCCCGGCGCCCAGGGCTCGGTCATGGAGTGCCGAGAAGACACTGACGCGGCCGCCAGCGGGTGGTGGCGGATCTCTGTCGGCCTGTGTGCGCTGCACCAGCACGAACGCCAGGGCGGCCAACGGCAGCATCACCAGGAACAGCGCGCGCCAGCCCGACGCCGCAATCAGTGCGCCACCGATGGCCGGCCCCAAGCCGGTACCCACCGCCGACATCGTTCCCAGCAAACCCATGACGCGCCCGGTCTGCTCCTTGGGCACGGTGGCGGTGACCAGCGCCATGGTCATTGCCATCATGGTCGCTGCGCCGAGCCCTTGCAGCGCCCGCGCCGCGACCAAGGCACCGAGGGAGGGCGCGGCGCTGCACAGGGCGCATGCCACGGCGAAGACCGCCACACCCGCCAGCAGCAGGCGTCGATGGCCGAACCGATCCCCCAGGCGGCCCACACCCACCAGCACGGCCGTGATCGCCAGCAGATAACTCAGCACCACCCATTGCACCGCTGCAAAGGCTGCTGTAAAGCCCTCGGCCATCTGCGGCAGGCCGACATTGGCAATGCTGGTGCCCAGTGTAGCCAGGAGCATGCACAACGATAAACCGGCGAGCGCGCCGCGTGGGGTAGGGGACGTCATGGGATTTTCCTTGTGCTGCACCTAGTCGTTGCCCGCACTCTATGGTCTCGCCTAGCATGGCGGAAGACGCAGCAGTTGCACTCTATACCTGCGTCAAACGCCTGATGAGGATTGCCGCCGTGTCGCTTCCCGATTTCAATCTGCTGGTCACCCTGGACGTGCTGCTCGCCGAAGGCAGCGTCGCCCGTGCCGCCCAGCGCCTGGGCCTGAGCCCCTCGGCCATGAGCCGGGCGTTGGCGCGGCTGCGTGAAACCACCGGTGACCCGTTGCTGGTGCGCGCCGGCCGAGGCCTGGTGCCGACGCCACGCGCCCTGGAACTGCGCGAACGGGTCAGCCAACTGGTACAGGATGCAGAAGCGCTGCTGCGTCCGCTGCAGGTCCTGGATCTCAAGAGCCTGCAGCGAACCTTTGTGCTGCGCACCAGCGAAGGGTTTGTCGAGAGCTTTGGCCCGGCGCTGCTGGCCCATATCGCCGCGCAGGCGCCCGGCGTACGCCTGCACTTTGTGCATAAGCCCGGCACACCGCTGCGCGACAGCGGCGTGGACCTGGAAACCGGCGTGGTCGATAGCACGGCCAACCCCGAAGTGCTGACCCAGTTACTGTTTCGCGACCGCTTTATCGGCGTGGTCCGCGCCGGCCATCCACTGAGCCAGGGGCCCATCACCCCTGCACGCTACGCCGCCGGCCGGCATATCTACGTGTCCCGGCGCGGGCGCGAGCGCGGGCAGATCGACGATGCCCTTGAGGCCTTGCACCTCACGCGTGACGTGGCGACCATCGTCACCGGGTTCTCCACCGCCGTGGCATTGGCGCAAAGGACCGACCTGATCGCCAGCGTCCCAGAGCGTTATACCCATGGCCTGCGCGATGGCCTGTTCAGCTTTGCCCTGCCGGTCGACGTCCCGGAGTTCAGCGTGGCGATGCTCTGGCATCCACGCCTGGATGCCGACCTCGCGCATCGTTGGCTGCGTGGCTGTTTGCGCGAGGTGTGTGGCGCAGAACGGGTACAATCCCGCCAGCCTTGATGCGAAATACCAGGAAACAGGAATTCGATGTTCACCCTTACCCACTACGCAAGCCCATGCCCCGAGCCGGTCAACAGCCAGATTCTGCAGATGGTGGTCGACTACCTGACCGATATCAGCATGGTCGCCATCCCGCCGAGCAACCTGCTGTACAACATCTACCAATATGCAATCGGTTACGAAGTGCACCTGTACCTGGAAGCGCTGGGCGGGGGCAAGGGCATTGCGGTTGAGCTGATTGTCGCGATGGATGAGCAGGATCCGGTCAAGGTCATTGGCTTCCTGCTGTACCTGCCGGTCAAGGACGATCCTGAGGCTTGCGGCGTGACCTATATGGCCGTGCATGCCAGCCACCGCCGCCAGGGCGTGGCGCGGGCGATGATGGACGACATGCTCGGCCGTTACCCCCATGGCGAACTGACCTGCGCGGTGGAAAAAGTCCCGGCGTTCGAAGCCATGGGCTTTCAGGTGCGCGGCGTGCGTGGCACTCAGGTATTGATGAATACCCGTGACTACAGCACCGATGGCCTGATGGGCGTGTTGGATGTGGCGTCGATCTACAGCTCCCTGGAAGTGCGGCAGATTCACACCTATTTGCTAAACAAACACGGCAAGCGCGCGATGATCGACGCCGAGAAACAGCGGGACCGGCATTTCGATCAGATGGCGCGCAAGGCCCAGGTGTTTGTGCAAAACCGCTTGGCCTGACCGGCGGCTGTTGTGGCAACGGGTCTGATCAAGCCCGTTGCTCACAACAACGGCGGGCTGTCGCGAAACAGGTCATGGGCATCCAGCAACCGATAAGCAATCTCCGGCCGTTTCTCCATCCCTTTGCGAATGGCTGCCGGAATCGACTGCCGCGTCTTGCGACACAGCCCCGGCAGGTCGTCGATGACGATCTGGATCCCGCGCATGCTTTTGACTTCGGTATGCCCCGGGGCGATATGCACGCGGATGCCCAGTTGCTGGTGCATCAGGTGTTGCATGCGTTCCAGGTCGGCCAGGCTTTGCAGGTTTTCCAGGCGTTCGAGCAGCTTTTTTTCTTCCTGGCGGGTCAGTTGCAGGATGCGCTGGTCGGCACCGGGGGCCTCGAGCAGTTGCTCGCGCTCGCAGTCACACACAGCCGGTGGGCAGGGTTGGCGAATTGTCATGATCACTCCCTCCCCACGCTGGTGCTGACGGCTTAGTAGGTCAGTTGCACGCCCAGGCTGCCCAGGGCGTTCCAGTACTCAGGATAGGTCTTGCCCACGCAGTCCGGGTCCTGAATCTTGATGCCCGAGACTTTCAGGCCCGCCAGCGCAAAGCACATGGCGATGCGGTGGTCGGCGTGGGTGTCGATCAGTGCGGTGCACGCAGTGCCCGCCAACGCCGGATCGCTGGCCACCAGCAAGTCGTCACCGATGATGGTCGCCAGCCCCGGGCGGATCTCGTTGAGGCCGTCATGCAGGGCCTGGACGCGGTCGCATTCCTTGACCCGCAGGTTGGCCAGTTCGGTGAAACGCACCGGGGTGTTGTTGAACGCCGCCAGCACTGCGAGGGTCGGGATGGCGTCCTGCATCTGCGAGCCGACCACTGTGGCCGGCATCTGCGGGAATTGCGCGATCACGGCCTGGGCCTTGGCGTCGGGCTGGGTGAAGTCCTGGGCCGCGACGCCCAGGTCGATGCTGCCGCCCGTGAGTACTTCAGCCGCCCACAGGTAGGTGGCCGCCGAAGCGTCGGGTTCGATCAGATAATCGTTGGCGGTGTAGCCGGTGGGGGCCACGCGCCAGGTGCTGTCGTCGACCACGTCCACCTGGGCGCCGAACGCGCGCATGCAATCCAGGGTCAGGTCGACATAGCCACGGGCGCCGATGTCCTTGCCGGTCAGGGCCACCTCGATAGGGGCCTCGCCGCACGCCGCGAGCATCAACAGCGCCGACACGTACTGGCTGGACAGGCCGCCGTCGATCTCGAAGCGCTTGGCCTGCACCTTGCTGCGCCCATGCACGGTCACGGGCGGGCAGCCGGTGGGGCTTTCAACCTGGATGCCGTTCTGGTTCAGGGTCGCCAGCAGCGGGCCGATCGGGCGCTTTTGCATGTACGCGTCGCCATCCAGTACCACGCTGCCTTCCACGGTCGCCACGGCGGCCGTAAGAAAGCGCATTGCGGTGCCGGCGTTGCCCAGGAACAGGGGTTGCGCCGGCAGTTGCAGCTTGCCGTGGCCGGTGACGACAAAGGTCACGTCATCCGGCTCGTCAATGGTCACGCCCATCTGGCGCAAGGCCACGGACATATGCCGGGTGTCGTCGCTTTTCAGCGCGCCGCTCAGGCGGCTGGTGCCCTTGGCCAGGGCCGCCAGCAACAGAGCGCGGTTGGTAATGGATTTGGAGCCGGGAGGCGCTACCTTGCCGTGCAATGGAAAGTTGGGCGGTGTCACGGTCACGGTTTTCTGCGAACTCAAGGTACAAGGCTCCTGATTCAAGGCGCGGTGGCTGGGAGTGGCCGGCTGGCGGAGACGAATAATCGACCATCCGGCACGGCAGGGTCAAATCGTGGCGCAGGTTTAACCGCGCTGGCTCAGCCAATAGGCATGCAAGGCCCTGGCGGCTGGTTCGATGCGCGCCACCTGCTGCTGATGGGCGGCGACATCCAGGTCGGCCGGCAATTCGAAGTTGTCCTGCTCGGCGCACCAGGAGATGGCTTCCAACTGTGCCGCCTGTTCGCTCGGCAGGGGCGGCCATTCGCTGATCGCGGCGCCACGGATATAGCCAAAGCACCATTCCTCGGCGAGGGTCAGCGGCTGGTCCTGGTGTTCGGTTTGTTCAAAGCGTGCCTCAAAACCCTGGGCATCGCTGGCCAACTGCAGGGCAAGGCTGTTGAGATGGCGCGTGCACAGGTCGATAAACTGCCCGAGTTCTTCCTTGCTTTCCCAGGCCGGGACCTGCCCACCCCAGATGGCCGGGAACCAGATGGCAACGTCCACCGGCGCCGGGCCGGACACCAGGGCCGTGAAGTAGCCGTCGAGCTCGGCCAGGTTCAACACCGAGTTGTCGTCGCCGTATTTGAGCAGAATGTCTTCGATGAACTCGAAATCGGCAGGGGCGAGGGCGTGGTCGTGCATGAACATATCCTTTGAGCGTCAAGCGCCGCAGATAAGGCGGCGTAAAACGCGGAGGATGGCGCGAGTCAGCGTTTTAATCCAGTGCTAGATCACCTTTACCGCACGGCCAATCGCCTGGATCGGCCCGGTCGGCTTGCCGGTCGGCGAGCCATTGGGGCCTTCCAGGGTCAGCTCGAACAGTTGGTTGGGCGCCAGCGGCGGCAGTTTATCCAGGGGGATCGACAGGCTTTGCCCCGGCTTGACCAACCCAAGCGAAACCGGGCCTTGCCAGTCATCACCCTTGGTCCAGAACTCCAGCGCCTTGTCTGCCGGTATCTGCACCACGCCCAGGGGGATCAGCTGGATTTGCTGATCGTTGCTGGCCTGGATCACCCAGCCCGGCGCCTGGCTCTGTGGCGCCATCAGCACCACCACGTAGGCGGTCGGGTTGACGGCGGCGGGGCGGGTCAGCAGCAGTGTGGCCAGCACCAGACTGGCCAACAAGCCTGCACCGGCCAGGCCACGCCACAGGGCGAGCAGGTTCCACCACGGCACTGACCGCGCATCGCCCAGGGTGTGATGGCCCAGGCTGCGTTCAATGCGTCGCCACAGGTAGGGCGACGGCGCCAGCGGCTCGGCCAGTTCGGTCAGGGGCAGCAGGCGCTGTTCCCAGGCATCCACCGCCGCGCGCAAGGGCGCGTCGTGTTCCAGGCGTTGCTGCACCTGCAAACGTTGATCTGCTGCCAAGGTCCCCAGCACGTATTCGCTGGCCAGTTCGTCCAATTCGTCGGGTGTCATGCCATGCACTCACGCAAGGCCGCGAGGCTGCGTTTGATCCAGGCTTTGACAGTCCCCAGCGGGGTGTCCAGTTTCTGTGCGATTTCACTGTGGGACAGGCCATCGACATACGCATGCAACAGGCAACTGCGGCGCGACGGTTCCAGATGCTCCAGGCACTGATAAACCTTGCCGCTGCGGGCGCGGTACTCGAAGTGCTCGGCCGTGGGCTCAGCCACCAGTGTGCGTTCGTGCTCATCACTGAGCGCGACCTCACGCTGACTTTTACGCATAACGTTGAGCGCCATATGCCGGGTCACGCTGTACACCCAGCCACGGGCCGAACCCCGGCGCGGGTCGAACCCGCTGGCGCCGTTCCAGATGTTGATAAATGCCTCATGCACGATGTCCTCTGCCAGGGCCGTGTTCCGTGCGATGCGCTTGGCCACGCCGAGCAGACGGGCGCAATCGTGTTCATACAACTGACGCAAGGCTTGCTGTTCGCCACGGGCGCAGGCCAACAGGCAGGCTTCATAGTCAAAGAGAAGTTCGGGCAAGGACTGGGGCCGCCATTTCAGGGTCAACCCCCGGCCCAGAGTGGCCGGGGTGCTATCGCAGCAGCTTAGACGAGTTTTCTGGCCGGGCGGATCATTTGGCCGCCCAGAAGAGGTAGTCCGCCTGGTACTTCACCACTTGCTGCTGGCCCTTGGTGGCGGTGCTGCATTCGGCACTCGGCGCCACGCCACCCTTGAGCGCCACGCGCTGGATATAGCTGACGCCGGTCATGGCACCCTGGCCTTCAGCCGGATTGGCCTTGACCAACTGATAGGGCAGGTTGCCGGCGCTGGACGGCGCCACGGCCAGTTGGGTGCCGGTGACTTTCGAACCGTCCTTGGCCTGCCAGGTGGCAGGCGGGCCGAAGTAGGTACCCACTTGCTTACCGCTACGATCGTTGAGCACCGCCTTGGGGCCGACAAAGACCCACTCGGTCTGGCCGGCAGCGTTGGCCTTGTCGCGGCATTCGTAGGTGATTTCGCCGACACCGGTGGTTTCCAGGATCAGCTTGTGCCCGTCCGGCACCTTGATGCTGTCGGGCAGGCTGGTCTGGGCAAAGGCCGCCGGTGCGGCAATCAGCAGGCAGGTCAGGCAGAGCAGGGGTTTAGCGTTCATCGGTGTCTCTCCGTAAGGGTGAACAGCTGAGCAGCGCTGCGGCTGCTTCCTGTACTACTCACGGCGTGGCCGATTGGATGCACGGTGCGGCAAATAAATCTGCAAAACACAAAAGGAATAAAGTCAGATCGTATTGATATAAGTAGTTATAAGAAAAATCGCTATGCTGCCGCCAGAATTTTATAAGGCCGCAGGTAGCTGTAATGGATGTGGGTAATTTTGGTTTTGTGGTGGCGGGCCTGATTGTTGGTTTTATCGTCGGCATGACCGGCGTCGGTGGAGGGTCGTTGATGACCCCGATCCTGCTGTGGTTCGGCATCAACCCGGCGACCGCCGTGGGTACCGACCTGCTGTATGCCGCCATCACCAAATCCGGTGGGGTGCTGGTGCATGGCAAGAACAAGAACATCGACTGGACCATCACCGGCTGGCTGACCCTGGGCAGTGTGCCGGCGGTGTTGCTGACGCTGTGGTTCCTCAAGAGCCTGCATACCGATCCCAGCGCGATGAACGAAGTGATCAAGCAAGCCCTGGGTGTGGTGCTGTTGCTCACGGCCCTGGCGATTCTGTTCAAGAAGCGATTGTTGGCTTTTGCCCAGCGCCATGCGGGCGACAACTACCATATGAGCCCGCGCAACCTGAATGGGTTGACGGTATTCACTGGGGCGATCCTCGGCACCATGGTTGCCCTGACCTCCATCGGTGCCGGCGCCCTGGGCACCGTGGCGCTGTTTATCCTGTACCCGTTTTTGGCCACCAAGCGCCTGGTGGGCACCGAAATCGCCCACGCAGTCCCCCTGACCCTGGTCGCGGGCCTTGGGCATGCGAGCATGGGTAATATGGACTGGCATTTGCTGGGGTTCTTGCTGATGGGCTCGCTGCCGGGTATCTACTTCGGCAGCCATATGTCCGGCCGGGTGCCGGATGAGCTGCTGCGTCCGTGCCTGGCGGTGATGCTGGGGTTGATTGGTTTCAAGCTGGCGTTCTGACTGCCGGTCTTGCGCTGGGTTGCTGTGGCGAGGGCGGCTCGCCACAACACTTCACGGGTTATGCCTTGCGCGATTTATCCAACCACTCCATCGCCGTACGCCAGATACAAATCCCCAGGAAATACGCCGACATCAACAACCACAAGCCCATGGTCAGCTTGTTGGTGTACGGCTGGTCGATCACCAGCAACAGGCTGCACAGCAGCCACACCGTGGTCACCGCAATATTGATCGGCATAAAGCGCTTGACCCGGAACGGGTGCAGGAACTTCATCGGCGTCACCGTCAGCAGCGCCAGGCCGATCACCGTGGCCAAGGTTATCCAGGCGTCCGGGTCGATAATGTAGACACACAGCGCCACCACATTCCAGGCCGCGGGGAAGCCCTGGAAGTAGTTGTCCTTGCTCTTCATATTGACGTTGCAGAAGCAGAACAACGACGACACCAGGATCACCGAGACGGTGAACAGGTGGGTGAAGTCCGGCAGGTCGATATAGCGGTAGATAAACAGCGCCGGGATAAACACATACGTCAGGTAGTCAATCACCAGGTCCAGTACCGAGCCATCGAAGCTTGGCAGCACGGTCTGCACATTGACCCGCCGCGCCAGCGACCCGTCCACGCCATCCACAATCAACGCCAGGCCCAGCCACAGCAGGCAGGCCTTGGGTTGGTTCTCCAGCAGCGCCAGCGTCGCAAGGAAGGCCAGCACCACGCCGGTGGCGGTAAAGCCATGGGCGCCCCAGGCTTTGAGTCTGGCTACATGCAGGGTCGATATCACAGGGGCGTTCTCCAAAAGGTGAAACGGGGCAGCCGACGGCGGTTGAGCGTCGAATCTGGCCAAGGGATGCAGGTATCGACCGGGAAGGAGGGGATAAGGTTCACCACCAAGGCCTTAGGTTGAGCGTAGCAAGCGCAGAAGGATTCGGCATCAGCCCTGACGGAACACCAGGGCCTTCAGACCACTTTGCGGATCAATGTCGGGAAATTCCGGCGGGTTTGCCAGGCGCTGCTCAAAACGCAGCCCCGGCGCTTCGCGGGTGACGCCCTCGATCAGGAAGTCTTCGCCCAGCGCCGGGTCATTCATGCAGGCCAAGACCGTGCCTTGGGGTGTCAGCAGGTCGGGCAGGCGACGCAGCACGCGCTGGTAGTCCTTGGTCAGCAGGAAGCTGCCTTTCTGAAACGACGGCGGGTCGATGATCACCAGGTCATAGGGGCCGCTGCTGGTGACTTTCGCCCAGGACTTGAACAAGTCATGCCCCAGGAAGCTCACCTTGCCCAGGTCATGGCCATTGAGCCGGTGATTGTCGCGACCCCGGCTCAGGGCGCCACGGGCCATATCCAGGTTGACCACATGCTCGGCCCCGCCCTCGATGGCGGCCACGGAAAACCCGCAGGTATAGGCAAACAGGTTCAGCACTCGCAAGCCACGGGCGTGTTCGCGCACCCAGTTGCGGCCGTAGCGCATATCCAGAAACAGCCCACTGTTCTGCTTTTTGCCCAGGTCGATGCGATAACGCAGGCCGCCTTCGGTGATGGTCAATTCCTCGACCCTCTCGCCCCACAGCCATTCGGTGGTGCTTTGCGGCAAGTAGCGATGTTGCAGGGCCAGAGTGTGGGCGCCGGCCTGTTGCCATTCGCGGCTTTCGCAGAGCTCGCGCAGTTGGTGTTGCAAGGCTTGCAGTTGCGCGGGCTCAGGCTCCTTGAACAACGAAACCAGCACCACGCCTTGCAGCCAATCCACGGTCAACTGCTCCAGTCCCGGCCAGCAACGACCCCGGCCGTGGAACAGGCGACGGGTTTCCACGGGCACGTCACGCAGGGCGGTCAGCAAGTGAGTGTGGAGCAGGGCGAGGGCGTCTGGGGTCATCGGGCAGCGTCGATCATTAAACGGGCGGCATTTTAAACACAATTGCGTTGACTCAGGTGAAGGAAGCACAACGTGCTTTTAATCAGCCATGTTTAAGCGTTTTGTGCTGCAAATCGCCCTTTGACCTACCCAGAACAGTCAAAAAATCCTTTTGGGCAGACATAAACTGGAAAAAACAGCTCGGAGGTGCCCATGAACGGTTTCGTAAAGACAGTCAATCAAACAGCCATTGACCAGCAGGAGCTCACCGAGTGGCGCGACGCCCTGGACTCCCTGGTACGGCATGCCGGCTCGGAGCGCGCGCGGGAGATCCTCGATATGCTGGCCGATGCCGGCAATACGCCAGCCATCGGTTGGAAACCGCGCCACGGCACGCCCTACATCAACAGCATCGCCGTAGACCAGCAGCCACACTTTCCCGGCGACCTGGCGACCGAAGAGCGCCTGGCCTCGCTGGTGCGCTGGAACGCCCTGGCCATGGTGGTGCGTGCCAACCAGGCCTATGGCGAACTTGGCGGCCATATCGCCAGCTATGCCAGCGCGGCGGACCTGTTCGAGGTGGGTTTCAACCATTTTTTCCGTGCCCGTCACGACAACGTCGGCGGCGACCTGGTGTTCTACCAGCCGCATTCCGCGCCCGGTATTTACGCGCGGGCCTTTCTTGAGGGGCGCCTGAGCGAGCAGGACCTGGCCCACTATCGCCAGGAGCTGGGCGCGGTCAAGGCCGGCGCCCGTGGCCTGTCGAGCTATCCGCACCCGTGGTTGATGCCGGACTTCTGGCAGTTCCCCACCGGCTCCATGGGCATAGGCCCGATCAGCTCGATTTTCCAGGCGCGCTTTATGCGTTACCTGCACCATCGCGGCTTGCAGGACACCACCGACCGGCACGTCTGGGGTGTGTTCGGCGATGGCGAGATGGACGAGCCGGAAAGCATGTCAGCCCTGACCCTGGCCGCCCGCGAAGGCCTGGACAACCTGACCTGGGTGGTCAACTGCAACCTGCAACGCCTCGATGGCCCGGTGCGCGGTAATGGGCGGATCATCGACGAGCTGGAGGCACTGTTTGCCGGTGCCGGTTGGAACGTGATCAAGCTGGTGTGGGGGTCGGACTGGGACGCCTTGCTGGCCAAGGATGAGGACGGCGCGTTGGTGCGCACCTTGTCCCAGACCGTGGACGGGCAGTTCCAGACCTTTGCCGCCAAGGACGGTGCCTATAACCGCGAGCACTTCTTTGGCCAAAATGAATCCCTGGCCAAGCTGGCGGCCGGCTTGAGCGATGAGCAGATCGACCGTCTCAAGCGCGGCGGCCACGACATGCTGAAAATCCATGCTGCCTATCACGCCGCGCGGCGGGTCAAGGGGCGCCCTACGGTAATCCTGGCCCAGACCAAGAAAGGCTTTGGCATGGGCGAGGCCGGGCAGGGCAAGATGACCACCCACCAGCAGAAAAAACTCGATCGCGACGCGCTGATCGGCTTTCGCAACCGCTTCCAGTTGCCCCTGAGCGACGAGCAGACCGAATCCCTGAGCTTCTACAAACCCGCCGCCGACAGCGCCGAAATGCGCTACCTGCACCAGCGCCGCGCAGCCTTGGGCGGTTATGTGCCCAGCCGCAGCCAGAGCGCTGAACCGGTGCCTGTGCCGCCAGTGAGTGGCTACGGCGGTTTTGCGACCCAGGCCGAAGGCAAGGAAATGTCCACCACCATGGCCTTTGTGCGCATGCTCAGCAACCTGCTCAAAGACAAGGCCCTGGGCCCGCGCATCGTGCCGATTGTCGCCGACGAGGCACGCACCTTCGGCATGGCCAACCTGTTCAAGCAGATCGGCATTTATTCCAGCGTCGGTCAGCGCTACGAGCCGGAAGATATCGGTTCGATCCTCAGCTATCGCGAAGCCACCGACGGGCAGATCCTTGAGGAAGGCATCAGTGAAGCCAGCGCTATCAGTTCCTGGGTCGCGGCGGCCACCAGCTACTCGGTGCATGGCTTGCGCATGCTGCCGTTCTACATCTACTACTCGATGTTCGGTTTCCAGCGCGTGGGCGACCTGATCTGGGCCGCCGCCGACCAGCGCGCCCGGGGCTTTTTGCTCGGCGCCACGGCGGGGCGTACCACCTTGGGCGGCGAGGGCCTGCAGCACCAGGACGGCAGCAGCCACCTGATGGCCGCGACCGTGCCCAACTGCCGTGCTTACGACCCGGCGTTTGCCGGCGAATTTGCGGTGATTCTCGACCACGGCATGCGCCAGATGCTTGAGCACGATGTGGACGAGTTCTACTACGTGACCCTGATGAACGAAAACTACCCGCAACCGACCCTGCCCGAAGGCGTCGAGGCGGCGATTATCAAGGGCATGTACCGCCTTGAGGGCAGTGCCGGGGCCAAGGTGCGCCTGCTCGGCTCCGGCACCCTGGTGCGCGAGGCCCAGGCCGCCGCGCAGTTACTGGCGGACGATTGGCAGATCGACAGCGAGGTATTCAGCGTGACCAGCTTCAGCGAACTGGCCCGCGATGCGCGTGAGGTGGAGCGCTGGAACCGCCTGCATCCACTGCAAATCCCGCAGCGCAGCCACCTGGCGACCTGCCTGCCCGACGGCGCGCCGGTGATTGCCGTCTCGGACTACGTGCGGGCGGTGCCGCAGATGATCGGTTCCTACCTGGGGGCCCACTACACCGTGCTCGGCACCGATGGCTTCGGGCGCAGCGACACCCGTGCGGCGTTGCGCGATTTCTTCGAGGTGGACCGCCACCACATCGTGCTCGCCGCGCTGGCCGCCCTGGTGGAACAGGGCAGCCTGGAGGCGCAGGTGTGTCAGCGGGCGATTGAGCGATACGGCCTGCACACCGAGCGTGCGGCGTCGTGGACTCACTGACACCTCAAGGTAAATGAGGACCAAATGTGGGAGCGGGCTTGCTCCCACAGGGGGTTTTGGGTGTGCTTTAGAGGGTAGCAATCAACGCCGGCCCAAACGCCTCGCGCAAAAAATCCGGCGCGATGTAGCGCTGGTAATGCGCCTGCGACAACAGGAAAAACTCCCGATCAATCGCATCACGCAAATCCGCCAGGTGCCGCTCGCGAAACTCCGGTAGCAACGCCAAGCCATACGCATCCAGCCTGGAAATCACCCGCGCGCCCCGGGCAATCAGTTGATAGGCCCAGCAATAAGGCGACTGGTGCGGCATAAAACGGATCTTGCGCTCTTCCAGTTGCTGGCGCAGGCGCGCCGGGTCAAACACCTCCAGCTTGCTGGTCATGACCTGCACCAGCAACTGCTCAAGGCGCAGCCAGACCGCTTGTTTTTCCTCGGCGCTGTAGCCATTCCACTGAATGACTTCATGGTGATAGCGCTTGCAGCCACGGCACACCAGGTCGCCATACACGGTGGAACACAGGCCGACGCACGGCGTCTTGATGGTTTGATTGGGCATAAAAACCGCGTCTTTCCTAATCCACTACAAAAGGGTTCACAGGCGCTGCAGAGCGCTGAACTGCTGGTTCAACCACTGATACAACTGGGTGACCGCCCGCGACATCTGCCCGCGATGGGGGCAGGCGAAGCTCAAGGGGTACACATCCCCGGGAATCTCCGGCAACAGCACCACCAGGCGCTGGGCCTGCACATCGGCATACACATCCAGCCAGGTCTTGTAGGCGATGCCTTCACCGGCGACGGCCCAGCGCCGCACCACATCGGCGTCGTCACTGAACAGGGGGCCGGTGACTTGCACGGTCTGTTCGCCTAGCTCCCAGCGGTCATGCAGGCGGCCGTTTTGCAGGTAGAGCAGGCACGGGTGGCGGCTCAGGTCGTCGACGGATGTCGGTGTGCCGTGGCGCGCCACGTAGTCCGGTGATGCCACCAGCACCCGGCGGTTCCAGGGCGCCAGGGGCAGGGCGATGTAATTGGCGTCCTCGTTCCAGCCATAACGCAGGGCTACGTCCACCGGGTCGCGAAACAGGTTGGTGACCTGGTCCGACACCAGAAAGCGCAAGCTCAACTCAGGGTGCTGGCGGCGAAACTCGGTGAGCATCGGCAGCAGGATATTGCGCCCCAGGTCCGACGGCGCGGCGATCTGCAAGGTGCCACGCAGTGGCGCGTCATCGCCGCGCAAGCGTTCGCGGCCCAGCTCCAATTGCTCCAGCACGCCACGGGCGGTGGGCAGGTACTGTTCGCCCTCGGCGCTCAGGCGCAGGCTGCGGGTGGTGCGGGTAAACAGGCGCACCTCCAGCTCCCGCTCCAGGCGCTTGATCGCCGCCGCGACCTGGCCCGGCAACAGGTTGGCCTCCACGGCCGCGGCGGTGAAACTGCCCAGGGCGGCGCTGCGCAGAAACAGCCCGAGATCATCGATGCGGATCATTTTCACTCCAGCAATGAAAGTGTTGCTGCATTTTGTCGATTTTTCTTCTCCCTGGGAACGGTAAAGATGCAAGCCATCGAGGGCCATCGCCCCTCATCACTCGTGAGTTCCCATGAAAGCAATTACCTTTACCGAGCATGGCCTGCCCATCGACGACCCGCGCTCGCTGATTGATGTGAATATCGAAGCCCCCCAGCCGGGCCCTCGGGACCTGCTGGTGGAAGTGCAGGCCGTGGCGGTCAACCCGGTCGATACCAAGGTGCGTTCCGGCACCTTTGCCAAGGAGCCGAGAATCCTCGGCTGGGACGCGGCGGGCATCGTGCGCCAGGTGGGCGCCGACGTGACCCTGTTCAAACCGGGCGACGCGGTGTACTACGCCGGCTCCCTGATCCGCTCCGGCAGCTACAGCGAGTTCCAGGTGGTTGATGAGCGCATCGTCGGCCATCGTCCGCGCACACTGGATGCGGCGCACGCCGCCGCCTTGCCGCTGACCTCGATCACCGCCTGGGAGCTGCTGTTCGACCGCCTGGGCGTGACCGAAGGCGGCGGCGAGGGCGATGTGCTGCTGGTGGTGGGGGCTGGCGGCGGCGTGGGTTCGATCCTGGTGCAACTGGCCCGTCAACTCACCAACATGACGGTGATCGGCACGGCTTCGCGCCCGGAAACCATTGGGTGGGTCCAGCGCATGGGGGCCCATCATGTGATCGACCATCGCCGGCCGATGCTGGCCCAGCTCCAAGCGTTGGGCATTGACGCGGTCAGCCATGTCGCCAGCCTCACGCATACCGAGGAGTACCTGCCGCAACTGGTCGAAGTGCTTCGCCCACAAGGGCGGCTGGGGTTGATCGACGATCCCGCCAGCCTGGATGTGATGCCGCTCAAGCTCAAATCCTTGTCCTTGCACTGGGAACTGATGTTCACCCGCTCGTTGTTTGAAACGGTGGATATGATCCAGCAACACCACCTGCTCAACCGGGTTGCACAACTGATCGACCAGGGCGTGTTGCACACCACCCTGGGCGCACATTTCGGTGCGATCAACGCGGCCAATATGCGCAGCGCCCATGCCCTGGTCGAAAGCGGCAAGGCGCGGGGCAAGATTGTGCTTGAGGATTTCCAATGAACACCCTGATCAAAGCCATGGGCTTATCGCTGTGTATGATGCTCGCTGCATGTGCCAGCCAACCTACCAACGGAGTCGCCAGCATGACCAAACCTTTGATATCCATCGCCGTACTCAAGGCCAAGCCAGGCCAGGAACAAGCACTCAAGGCAGGCCTGCTGGCCTTGGTCGAGCCAACCCGCACCGAGCCTGGCAACCTGGATTACGTGTTGTTCGAACTGCGTGATGAGCCGGGCACGTTCTATATGCGTGAAGCGTTCAAAAACCAGGCGGCCCTCGATGCGCATTTCGCAATGCCGTACTTCCAGCGCTTTGCCGCCACGGCGGATGACTTGCTCCAGGAACCCCTGAAACTGATCTTTCTTGAGCAAGTCTCGAACTGATGCGTGGCGCCTGATAGATCGCTATCGCCGGCAAACCGGCGATAGCATTGGATCAATCCCAGCTCAACGCCCCACCAGTCTGATACTCGATCACGCGGGTCTCAAAGAAGTTCTTCTCTTTCTTCAAGTCCATGATCTCGCTCATCCACGGGAACGGGTTAGTGGTCCCTGGGTATTCTTCCTTCAAGCCGATCTGCGACAGGCGACGGTTGGCGATGAACTTGAGGTAGTCCTCCATCATCGCCGCGTTCATGCCCAACACGCCGCGCGGCATGGTGTCGCGTGCGTATTCGATCTCCAGCTGGGTCCCTTGCAGGATCATCTGGGTCGCTTCTTCCTTCATGTCGGCATCCCACAGGTGTGGGTTTTCGATTTTGATCTGGTTGATCACGTCGATGCCGAAGTTCAGGTGCATCGACTCATCGCGCAGGATGTACTGGAACTGCTCGGCCACGCCGGTCATTTTGTTGCGGCGGCCCATGGACAGGATCTGGGTGAAACCGCAGTAGAAGAAGATGCCTTCCAGCACGCAGTAGTAAGCGACCAGGTTGCGCAGCAGTTCTTTGTCGGTGTCGACGGTGCCGGTTTCGAACTTCGGATCGGAGATCGAACGGGTGTACTTCAGGCCCCAGGCTGCCTTTTTGGCGACCGATGGGATCTCGTGGTACATGTTGAAGATCTCGCCTTCATCCATGGCCAGCGATTCGATGCAGTACTGGTAGGCGTGGGTGTGGATCGCCTCTTCGAAGGCCTGGCGCAGGATGTACTGGCGGCACTCCGGGTTGGTGATCAGGCGGTACACGGCCAGCACCAGGTTGTTCGCGACCAGGGAATCGGCGGTGGAGAAGAAGCCCAGGTTGCGCATGACGATGCGACGTTCGTCGTCGGTCAGGCCTTCGGGGTTTTTCCACAGGGCGATGTCGGCGGTCATGTTGACCTCTTGCGGCATCCAGTGGTTGGCGCAGCCGTCGAGGTATTTTTGCCAGGCCCAGTCGTACTTGAAGGGTACGAGTTGGTTGAGGTCGGCGCGGCAGTTGATCATGCGCTTTTCGTCAACGGCGACACGGGCGGAAGCGCCTTCGAGTTCGGCGAGGCCTTCGGCGACGTCGAGTTTGTCCAGGGCAGCCTTGGCGCGCACGATGGCGGCGGAGTCGTTGGCGGTGACGGCGCGGGCTTCGATGGCGGCGGCAGCGCCGGCACCGTCGAGGCGGTCCATGTTGGCTTCGGTGGCGTGGCCGGCGTTGGTGCCACGGATGACCGCTGCACCGGTGTCTTCGTTGTCGACTTCGTCCCAACTCAGCATGAAATACTCCTTCCTGGTCTGTTCTGGCGGCGTATGAAACCGTCCAGAAAACTCGATGATTACCGGCTTCGCACACTATGTAGTGGTCGGCTGCCTGGGTGGGCACACTATATGGTGTGTCGGAAAGTTGGTCAACGCACAACATGTGCGGTCTTCGGTCGCTGCCCGGCGCAAGATCGGCTATAACGCCTGGGTTTACTGGCCACACTCGGAATCTCAAGGGAATGAAAAATCTACTGATCCGCCCAGCGACCCCAGAAGACGCCGAGAGCATCTTCCTGGTGCATAAAAACTCCGTCGAAAACCTGTGCAATGCCGACTACGGTCCCGAGCAGATCGCCATGTGGCTCGACGGTCGCTCACCTGAGACCTACCGCTCGGCCATCGACGCGGGCAACCTGTGGTTGGCTTGCAACGACAGGCTCCAGGGCTTCGTGGAGATCGACGGCCATGAAGTCAGCAAGTTGTTTATTCGCGGGGAGGCAGCCGGGCAGGGGCTTGGTGCGCGTCTGCTGGCCGAAGCTTTGCAGCGCATCGCCGCAGCTGGGCATGACAGGGCCTATCTGGAGGCGACCCTGACCGCCGAAAAATTCTATGCCTCGCATGGCTTCCGCAAGATTGGCGAGGGAACATTCAGCCGGGGCAATAGCCCGGTGTCCATTGAGATCATCAAGATGGAGCGGGCTTTGTAGTTCGGTGCTCTACCAGTTGCTTCTTGCTGGTCCTGCAAGACTGCCTGCGTCTGCTCTGGAAGACGGGAGTTGTGATCCAGGCAAAGGCCAGTGTGTGCAACGTTCGCTATCAGTAATGTGGGGTTCTTCAGGGGTGGGGTTGGGTACATATCCGTTGCTGCGGTCACGGCCACTTAGGGTTCCGCTTTTACAGCGGGTCACTTTTGGAAAAGAGCCCCAAAAGTAACCAAAAGGGCTCTTGCCCCACCACTCGGTGCCTCGCCTAGGCTCGGCATGCCCGCAGTCAGGCATTGCTCCGTGGGCCCGCCGCGATCGGCCATCCATGGCCGTGTCGCGGCTACCCCGGCATCCATGCCGGGGTGCCCACTGCGCAATACCTGCCTGCGGCCATCGTGGTTTAACGGGGCGCCTAAGATCAAAAGCCAGATCAAAAGCAGAGCAACAGCAAAGCCGGGGTGCGAAGCTGCCTTCCCCTGTGGGAGCTGGCTTGCCTGCGATGGCGGTTCATCAGCCAATACATTTATCGACTGATACATCGCCATCGCAGGCAAGCCCGCTCCCACAGGAGTCCGCGCACGCTTCGACGATCAGGTCGGCTGTCAGGCCGCCTCGCTTTGCTTTTGATCTGAGGCGCCCCGTTAAACCACGCTGGCCGTCATCCGATATTGATTTGGGGGGTAAACCGGCAGGACGCCGGTTTAGCCGCGCTGGGCCATGGATGGCCCATCGCGGCGGCCCCCCAAATCAATGTCGGATGACGGGCACACCGAGCCTGGGCGAGGTGCCGAGTGGTGGGGCAAGAGCCCTTTTGGTTACTTTTGGGGCTCTTTTCCAAAAGTGACCCGCTGTTGAACTGCCCCCCGAATGTTGGACAGGGACGCTATTGATTCAGCGTCTGGATACGAAATTGTACCGGACTCAAGCCATTCAGTCTGAGGCTTATGCGGTCTTGGTTGTAGTAGGCAATGTAATCCTCTATGCCTGATGCCAGCTGCTCCACACTCTCAAATGATTCCAGATAGAAAAACTCGCTCTTGAGTGTGCCGAAAAAGCTTTCCATGGCGGCATTGTCCAAGCAATTACCCTTGCGCGACATGCTCTGCTCGATGCTCTTTTCGGCCAGCATATGTCGGTAGGTAGGCTGCCTGTACTGCCAACCCTGGTCAGAGTGCAGTATTGGTTTTTCATCTCGACTCAGTCGCCCGAAGGCTTTTTCCAGCATCATCGAGACCATCCTGAATTCGGGACGTCGGTTGATCTGGTAGGCCAGGATCTCGCCGTTGTACAAATCCATGAGAGGCGAGAGAAACAGCTTTTGCCCCTTCACCTTGAACTCCGTCACGTCGGTTACCCATTTCTGGTTAGGGGCTTCTGCCTTAAATTCGCGCTTTAGTAGATCAGGCGCAACAAGCCCTTCAGCACCTCGGTAAGAGCGATATTTCTTCACTTTGACCAGCGACTTGAGGCCCATTATCTGCATCAGCCGATGCACCTTTTTGTGATTGATCAACTCACCACTGTTTCCAAGGGTCGCAGTGATACGGCGGTAGCCGTAACGCCCCTTATTCCCGTGAAAGACGCTGCGGATGCGATCTTTAAGGTCGGCATGCTTGTCGGTTAGCAGTGTTTTGCTTTGGTAATAGAAGGTGCTGCGTGCAAGTCCCGCTGCACGTAGCAACAGAGCAAGTGGATGCTCATGCCTCAATCCTTGGACGGCCTGCGTTTTTTGGCTGCGCAGTACGGGGATCCGCTTGGATTAAGGCATCGAGCTTTTTTAAATAGGCATTCTCCGCGCGCAGATAGGCCAGTTCTGCGAGCATTTGTTCAGGGGTCAGCTCTGCGTCCGCAGGAAGAGCAGGACTTGCTTTGGGTTGTCTGGAAGGTTTGCGGGGCATGCTGGACTCTTGAAGACGATGCGGTTGTAGCGCTTCTACGCCGCCCTCATCGTACAGCTTTTGCCACTGCCTGATACTGCTTGGGCCACGGATATCAAACTGTATACAGGCCTGTTGGGCCGACAGTCCGTCTTGTTCGATGCACTGCAAAACCTTCAATTTAAACTGGGCATCGTAATGGCTGTACTTAGCAATCAAGCCAGAGGAACCGTGCTTTTCAAAACCCTTGATCCAGCGCCGCAGTAGCGATGGACTCAAGCCATGCCTGAGGGCCACCTCATGAACGCTACTGGCAGACAGACACTCTTCAATCAGTGATTGCTTGAGCGCTAGGTTGTATTTCGTCATGGAACACCCTCCCGAGGGGTCAGGTGTCCAACATTCGGGGGGCAGTTCATGTAAGAGCGGAACCAATAGCCGCCGTTACCGCAGCAACGGATATGTACCCAACCCCAACCCCACCCAATACCCGACCAAAACCATCAGCATTTCTTGATCGCCATCAAGCAGCTTTTACCCCCTCACTTCCTATCATGGTCCCTGCCAAGCAATGAGGAAGCGACCATGTCAGAGACCTTCACCAAGGGCATGGCCAGGAATATCTACTTCGGAGGAAGCGTGTTCTTCTTCCTGATATTCCTGGCCCTGACCTACCACACCGAACAAACCTTTCCCTCTCGCAGTAATCAGGAGCTACTCACCGAATCCGTGGTCCGCGGCAAGGGCGTCTGGGAGCGCAACAACTGCGTCGGCTGCCACACCTTGCTGGGTGAGGGCGCGTACTTTGCGCCGGAACTGGGCAATGTGTTCAACCGCCGTGGCGGCGATGAAGCGTTCAAGCCATTCCTGCACGCCTGGATGAAGATGCAACCCTTGGGCGTTCCGGGCCGGCGCGCGATGCCGCAATTCAACCTCAGCGATCAGGAGGTGGACGATATGGCCGAGTTCCTCAAATGGAGCTCGAAGATCAACACCAATGGCTGGCCGCCAAACAAGGAGGGCTGAGGGATGCGTACCGTCAATCCATATCTGAAATTCCAATCCCAGGCCGTCGCCAAACCCTACTTTGTATTCGCGCTGATCCTGTTCCTGGGCCAGGTGCTGTTCGGTTTGATCATGGGCCTGCAATACGTGATCGGCGACTTCCTGTTCCCGCTGATCCCGTTCAACGTGGCCCGCATGGTCCACACCAACCTGCTGATTGTCTGGCTGCTGTTCGGGTTTATGGGCGCCGCCTACTACCTGGTGCCGGAAGAGGCCGACCGCGAGTTGCACAGTCCCAAGCTGGCGATCCTGTTGTTCTGGGTGTTTGCCGCCGCCGGCGTGTTGACCATTCTCGGTTACTTGCTGGTGCCCTATGCGGCCCTGGCCAAGTTGACCCATAACGAACTGCTGCCGACCATGGGCCGTGAGTTCCTGGAACAGCCGACCATCACCAAAATGGGCATCGTGGTTGTCTGCCTGGGCTTTCTCTACAACATCGGCATGACCCTGCTCAAGGGCCGCAAGACCACCGTGAGCATGGTGATGATGACCGGGCTGATCGGCCTGGCGGTGTTCTTCCTGTTCTCGTTTTACAACCCGGGCAACCTAGCGCGGGACAAGTTCTACTGGTGGTGGGTGGTGCATCTTTGGGTGGAAGGCGTGTGGGAGCTGATCATGGGCTCGATGCTTGCCTTTGTGCTGATCAAGGTCACCGGCGTCGACCGTGAGGTCGTGGAAAAATGGCTGTACGTGATCATCGCCATGGCCCTGATCACCGGGATCATCGGCACCGGTCACCACTTCTTCTGGATCGGCGCGCCTGAGGTGTGGTTATGGGTCGGCTCGATCTTCTCGGCCCTGGAGCCCCTGCCTTTCCTGGCGATGGTGATGTTTGCCTTCACCATGGTCAAACAGCGTCGCCGCCAGCACCCGAACCGGGCAGCCACGTTGTGGGCCAAGGGCACCACGGTCACGGCGTTCTTCGGCGCCGGGGTCTGGGGATTCCTGCACACCCTGGCACCGGTCAACTTCTACACCCACGGCACCCAACTGACCGCCGCCCACGGCCACCTGGCGTTCTTCGGTGCCTACGCGATGATCGTCATGACCCTGATCAGCTACGCCATGCCCCGCCTGCGCGGTATTGGTGAAGCACCGGATGCACGCTCGCAGACCCTGGAGATCTGGGGCTTCTGGATGATGGTCCTGTCGATGGTGATGATCACCCTGTTCCTCACCGCTGCCGGTGCCGTGCAGGTCTGGCTGCAACGCTGGCAAGTGGACGGTGTGGCGCTGCCGTTCATGGCCACCATGGACCACCTGACGGTGCTGTTCTGGGCACGCCTGGCCAGTGGCGTGGTGTTCCTGCTCGGCCTGCTCTGCTACCTGTGGAGCTTCCGGCAGCGGGGCAAGGGCTTGAACTCTGCCGCTCCCGTGACGGCTTAACCGGTAAACGTCAATCCCCAAGAGGGCGGCCCGGCAGGTTCTGCGGGCCGTTTTACGTCTGGAGCACTTCACATGGCCTTTACCCTTGAGTTGGAAGAGTGGGTCGGCAGTGTCTGGCACCGCTTTATCACCCGCCGCGCCAGTGCCGACTTCCCCGAGGCGCGGGTCGATCTGGTCGACCGCCAGCGCAGCCTGGCCCTGTTGTTCCGCGCCCTGGGCGGCGCCCATGGGATAGCCGTGGAAGCCGCCAGCGAGCGCGATCTGCTGCTGCGGCGCAACCTGTTGATGCGCATCGCCGGCACCTGCCGGCAGGCGCCCCTGGCCTCGTGCGATGGTCATCGCTTGCGCCTGCCGGCAAGCCTGGCGGTGTTTCCCTCGGCCGCCCTGAACCTGGAACTGTACCGCTGGCTGGCGCTGCTGGCCGCGCACGCCGGGCCGATGACCCACTGGGCCCGGGACAATCAGCGCTGGACCTGGCTGCTGTTGCAGCGCTACCCGGCCATGCTCCCCAGTTATCAGCGCCTGGTGGACGCCCACCTGCAATTGCGCCCCGATCCCGCCACCCTCAACCCCGCCGAAGCTGCCGTAGAAAAAGCCTTGCGCAAGGCTCTGCGCGAACCCGGCAGCATCCGCCAGTTACCCCGCAGCGAGCGTGCCGCCTGGCCGTTGCCGCTGTGGCTGTATCCACCCTTGCACCTGCACAGCCCGCAGGCCGCAGATCAGGACGAAGAGGGCGACGACCTGGCAACCCGGCCCGGCGAACAGCAGGGCGCGCCTAAACAGGCCAACCGGGTCGACGACAACAGCCGCGACGGCGGCCTGTTGGTGGTGCGCCTGGAAAACCTGTTCAGTTGGACCGAGCATGTCGATCTGGACCGCTGGGCCGACGATTCCGAGGACGAAGATGCCGCGCGGGTCGCCGAAGACCTCGACCAGTTGAGCCTGTCGCGCCAGCGCGTGCGCAAGAGCGGCGGGCTCAAGCTGCACCTGGATCTGCCCCCGGCCGACGTCGACGATATCCCCCTGGGCGAAGGCATCAAGCTGCCCGAGTGGGACTACCGCCAACAGTGCCTGCAAGCGAATTTCGTCAACCTGCAACTGATGCAACCCCGGGACAGTGCGCCCCAGCCGTTGCCGGCGCGCCTGTTGCCCCAGGCCGCGCGCTTGCGCCGCCAGTTCCAGCAACTGCGCACCGACCGCCAATGGCTGCGCCAACAGCCCCAGGGCGCAGAACTGGACCTGCAGGCGTGGTTGGACTTCCATGTCGAACGCCAGCACGGAGCGTGCGCCGAACGTGGCCTGTTCAAGGAGCAGCGCCGCACCCGGCGGGACCTGGCCTGTTTGCTGCTGGCCGATTTGTCGATGTCCACCGATGCCCATTTGAACGATACGCAAAAGGTCATCGACGTGATCCGCGACAGCCTGTTGCTGTTTGGCGAAAGCCTGGCGGGCCTGGGCGATGCGTTTGCCTTGTATGGCTTCTCGTCTTTGCGTCGCCAGCAGGTGCGCCTGCAACAGCTCAAGTCATTCCAGCAACCCTACGACGACCATACCCGTGGCTGCATCCAGGGCCTGAAACCGGGTTATTACACGCGCATGGGCGCAGCCATCCGCCACGCCACCCAAACCCTGGGGGCCTGCAAGCAACGGCGCAAACTGCTGTTGATTGTGACCGATGGCAAGCCCAACGACCTGGACTTGTATGAGGGGCGCTATGGCGTGGAGGATACCCGCCAGGCCGTGATGGAAGCGCGGCGTCAGGGCCTGGTGCCGTTCTGCATCACCATCGACAAACAGGCCGGGGATTACCTGCCGTACATGTTCGGCGCCCACGGCTACACCCTGATCCGTCAGCCGGAGCAACTGCCGTTACGCTTGCCGCAGCTCTACCGGCAGTTGACCGAAGATCAGTAGAAGTCCCGGGGCAGCCAGAAAAACATCACGATGCAGAACACGGCCAGCCCCAGGCAGAACCATTGGAAGCGCTTGAGCCGTCGCGCCTCAAGGTGTGCGGTGGAGGCGGGCAGGGGCATGGCGCAGCGTTCGCAGGCCGTCTGCGCCGGCGGGTTGGCATGTTGGCAATACAGGCAGACCCGCACGGCGTTCATTCGAATTGCTCCAGGCGCAGGCGGTCAAGAATGGCGATCTGGCGCCCGTCCTGGGTGATGATTTTTTCGTCGATCAAGCGGCGAATGATCCGCGAAAACGTCTCCGGTTGGATCGACAGGTGCCCGGCGATCAACTGCTTGGCCATGGGCAGTTCGAACGAACTGTCGACGCTGTGCAGGCGCACCAATTGCGTCATCAGGTAGCGCACCACCCGGTGGGTGGCGTTTTTCAGCGACAGGGTCTCGATCTCGTTGACCCGTTGGTGCAGGCGCACACACAACTTGCCCAGCAGGGCGAAAGTCAGGCGGCTGTTGCTGTGAAGTAGGCGCATATAGGTGGCGTTGGACAGGCGATACAACTGCGTGGGGCACACCGCTTCGGCGCAGGCCACGTAGTTGGGGGTGTCCATCAGCATCATCGCCTCGGCGAAGGTCTGTCGTTCGCCGATCACCTCAAAGACTTTTTCCTGGCCGTCCGGGGTCAGGCGGTAGATCTTCACCGCGCCGGCAATCACGAAGTAAAACGCATCGGCCGGTTCGCCCTGGCGGAACAACGGCTCGCCCTTGTCGACACTCAGCAGTTGACTGCTGGCCATCAACTCATCCATCTGCTCTTCGTTGAGCGGCTCGAACAGGTGATGGCTGCGCAGGATCTGATGATGCACGCGGTGCAAAACCCGGGGTGCATCCTTGGAACAGCTCAGGGACGGGATCATACAAGCCACAACGACAGGCCGCTGGCCGCCGCCATCATCGAACCGAGGATCACGAACCAGGCGAGGGGCTGGATGACTTTTTTCATGGTGACTCCGTGGGGGCGGTAATAAGGGATAACCGAGTAGAGCAAGAGCTGGGCCAAGGCACGGGCCTTGTAAAACCTGGGCTGTAGCGCCTTGAGGGTCAAAATGACCTGGCCTATAAGGGTTTTTTTAACCCTCTAATGGTTATTTAAACCCTCATATACAACACCGCCCCCCTGTGGGAGCTGGCTTGCCTGCGATGGCATCGCTGCGGTGTAACCGCCAGACCGAGGTGTTTGCATCCCAGGCAAGCCAGCTCCCACAGGGGTGGGGCGGCGCACCGGGGAATTCGGCCCGGCCCTTGCAACACTGATTGCGCGACGGCCCCAAGGATAGTGCGCCGCCTCTGGACCCCGCTTGATCTGCGACAAGGGCCAGGGGCGGGCAATCCCGGATGATCGGGCCGGCAATGACTTGAGGAGTGGTGGTATGCAAGTGCTGGATCGACGCAAGGCTATGTCGATTACCCCGTTGTTTCGCCTGGCTTTCCGGCCATTTTTCCTCGGTGGCTGCCTGTTGGCGCTGCTGGCGATCCCCTGTGGCTGCTGGCCCTGGCCGGCGATGCGGGCTGGCAGCCGGCGGGCGGTTGGCTGGCGTGGCATCGCCATGAGCTGCTGTTCGGTTTTGCCCTGGCAATCATCGGCGGGTTCCTGCTGACGGCGGTGCAGACCTGGACCGGCCGCCCCGGCATCAGCGGCATGCCCCTGGCGGTGCTGGCCGGGGTATGGCTGGCCGCACGCCTGGCCTGGCTGTTCAACCTGCCGTGGCCGCTGCTGGCGGTGCTGGAGCTGAGCTTTCCCCTGGCGGTCGCCGGGCTGATGGGCTGGACCCTGTGGAAAGTGCGGCAACAACGCAACTACCCGATTGTGCTGGTCCTGCTGTTGTTGGCCCTGGCCGATGGCCTGTCCCTGTATGGCCTGCTGCGCGCTGACGAAGGCTGGCAGCGCCAGGCGGTGTTGACCGGGTTGTGGCTGGTGGCGGCGATGATGGGCTTGATCGGCGGGCGGGTGATTCCGTTCTTCACCCAGCGAGGCCTGGGGCGCACTGAAGCAGTGAAGCCCTGGCCGTGGCTGGATTACCTGCTGTTGGCAGGCTCGGCGCTGGTGGCGCTGCTGTATGCCAGCGGCGTGGCGCTGATGCCCAGCCTTTGGGTCGGCCTGTTGTTTGCCCTGCTGGGGCTCGGTCATCTGCTGCGCCTGGTGCGCTGGCACGACCCAGGCTTGTGGCGCGTGCCGCTGCTGTGGTCGCTGCACCTGGCCTATGCCTGGCTGGCTGTGGCCTGCCTGGGTATGGCGCTGTGGCACGTGGGCGTGCCACTGAGCCCGAGCCTGGCGGTGCATGCGCTGACGGTCGGGGCAATGGGCGGGTTGATCCTGGCGATGATCGCGCGGGTCAGCCTCGGTCATACCGGCCGGCCTCTGACGCCGCCCAAGGGCATGACCCTGGCTTTCGCGCTGTTGAACCTGGCCTGCCTGAGCCGGGTGCTGCTGGTGCTGATCTGGCCGTATGCCGCGCTGTGGCTGGCGGGCCTGTGCTGGACCCTGGGCCTGGGCCTGTATCTATGGCGCTATGCCCCAATGCTGTGGCGTGCGCGGGTTGACGGCCATCCGGGCTAGGAGAACGGCAATGCTCTATTCGTGGTTATTGATTGTGCATCTGCTGGCGGCCATCGCCTTTATCGGCACGCTGTTCTTCGAGGTTTTCATCTGGCACCGCGCCCGCGAAGAGTTGGCCTGGTCGGCGCAGTTCACCAGCGAGCAAGCCATTGCCCGGCGTTCGCGGCAGGTGCTGCATGGGGTGGTGGTGCTGTTGTATGGCGCGGGCGTCGGCCTGGCCTGGCATTACCGCGGCGTGCTGGGCGCGCCCTGGGCCAGTCATTTTTCGGCGATGTTGAGCCTGAAGATCGTATTGGCGCTGAGCATCATCGGGCATTACCTGTTGCTCGCGTACTGGCTGACGCAAAAGCGCCTGAGCCCGTTGCGAGCGGTATGGATTCGCCGCAGCATCCTTGGGCATATGGTGCTGATCGTGATCCTGGCCAAGCTGATGCTGCGCTGAGTCCTGTAGGCGCGAGCAAGCTCGCTCCTACGGAGAGGGGTCAGGCTGTTAGCGCACGAACAAACAACACGTCATTTTCCAGATGAATATGCTCCAGCAAGTCTGCATGAAACGCTTCCAGCCCTTGATACAGGGTGCGCCAGGTATTGCACGCGTCAGCCGGCGGCTGGATGCGATGGGTCAGCGCCAGCAACTGCTCCAGGGCCTGGCCGTGTTGTTCATGCTCATAGCGCATGACCTGGATCGGCGGCGCGGCCTGGGGGCCCATGCCCATTTGCAGCATCGGGAACAGCACCTGTTCCTCCTTGAGCATATGGCCCTCCAGTTCCTGCTCGATATCCCGCAACAAGTCGGCCAGGCCATTGGGGCAGGCCAGGTGATGGCCGTGGACCTGCTCGACGCGGCTGGCCAGGCGGATCAGTTCCGGCAGTTGTTCGCGGTGGCGGGCGTGGTAACGCTGCAGCAAATGCTCGATCAATTGCGCCTGGGGCAGGCTGTCCGGGGCGATGGCGTTCATCGGGTTTCCTCATCAAGTGAACAGATAAACCGGTGATTGCATGCCTTGTGCCACCGGCAAGTCATTGAAAAAAAGCGATTAATTTTTTGTAGTGGTCAGGAACACCCTGATGCTGCACGGTAGAACCGACCATACAAGGGTAGTAATGACCATGTTGCGTGAAAGTCTGTCGGCCGATCTGATTGTCGAACTGCCCAATGCTGTGCGCCTGCAACGCCTGGTGCAGACCCTGCGCGAGTATTTCCATAGCGGCGCCGTGGGCCTGTTGCGCCTGGACGGCGACGACAGTCTGCGCCCGGTGGCCACGGTGGGGCTGGTGCATGAGGCCCTTGGCCGACGCTTTGTGATTGCCCAGCACCCGCGGCTGGCGGCGATTATGGCGTCCCGCGAGCCGACCTGGTTCGAACCCGACAGCCGCCTGCCGGACCCGTATGACGGGTTACTCGATACCCAGGTCGGCGAACCGCTGCCGGTGCATGACTGCATGGGCGTGAGCCTGTTCGTCGAAGGCCGGCCCTGGGGCGCGATCACCCTGGACGCGCTGCATGCCGGGACCTTCGACGCCAATGCCCGCGAGCAACTCAAGCGCTGCACCTTGCAGATCGAAGCCGCGGTGCGGGTCACACGCCTGGAGCAGGAAAACCGCAGCCTGCGCCTGTCGCGCAATGAACCACTGGCGGGTTTGCCCAGCGTCGAAGATGGCGAAATCCTCGGCCAGAGCCCGGTGCTGCATCAACTGCTCAACGAGCTGGATGTGCTCGCCGATTCGGACCTGCCGGTGCTGCTGCTCGGCGAAACCGGGGTGGGCAAGGAGTTGTTTGCGCGCCGCTTGCATCGCCTGTCGCGGCGCAGCAAAAAGCCGCTGATCCAGGTCAACTGCGCGGCGTTGCCGGAGTCGTTGGCTGAGAGCGAGTTGTTCGGGCATGTCAAAGGTGCGTTTTCCGGCGCCACCAGCGACCGCGCCGGGCGTTTTGATGCGGCCAACGGCGGCACGCTGTTCCTCGATGAAGTGGGCGAGCTACCGTTGAGTGTGCAGGCCAAATTGCTGCGCACCTTGCAGAACGGCGAGATCCAGCGTCTGGGCGCCGACAAGCCGTTGCATGTGGATGTGCGGATTATCGCCGCGACCAACCGCCACCTGCCCGAGAGCATTCGCCAAGGATTGTTTCGCGCCGATCTGTACCACCGACTGTCGGTGTACCCGGTACCGATCCCGGCGCTGCGCGAGCGTGGCCACGATGTGCTGCTGCTGGCCGGGCATTTCCTGGAGCTCAACCGGGCGCGCCTGGGCCTGCGCGGTTTGCGTCTGTCTCCGGCGGCCGAGCAGACCCTGCTCGGTTATGCCTGGCCGGGCAATGTCCGCGAGCTGGAACACGTGATCAGCCGCGCCGCTCTGAAGCAGTTGAGCCGGGGTGGCAATCGCAACCAGATCATGACCCTGGAAGCCGAGCTGCTGGATCTCGACAGCGCCACCTTGGCCCAGGCCCCTGTGCCTGAAGTGCCGGCGCCGGCGTTCCAGAGCTTGAGCGATGCGGTGGACGACTGCCAGCGCCAGAAGGTGCGCCAGGCGTTGAGCCTGTCCGGCGATAACTGGGCCAGCGCTGCGCGCATGCTTGGCCTGGACTCCAGCAACCTGCACAAACTGGCGCGGCGCCTGGGGCTCAAGTAACGGCCTGCGACGCCATGCCGCGGCGCGCAGTTGATCGCGATCAAGGTGCGCAGGGCGGCGGCTGATCAGACTGTGGCGAATTGACCGGAGGTTCGCCCCATGCCCCTTTCCCTGGCGCAGATGCGCCGCAACTACACCCTGTACGGTTTGCGGGATGACCTGGTACAGGACGATCCCCTCGTATTGTTCGGCCAGTGGCTGGAGCAGGCGCGCAAGACTGAAGTGGCGCCGGTGGAGGCCAACAGCATGGCCCTGGCCACCGTCGATGCCCAGGGCCGTGCCCATTGCCGGATCCTCTTGCTCAAGGGCTTCAGCGCTGAAGGCTTCACCTTTTTCGGCCACTACCAGAGCGCCAAGGGCCAGGAGCTGGCGAGCAATCCCAGCGCGGCCATGACCTTTTTCTGGCCGGGCCTGGAACGCCAGGTGCGCATCGAAGGCACGGTCGTGCGTTTGGCGCCGCAGCTGTCCGATGAGTACTTCAACTCACGGCCCCTGGCCAGCCAGGTCGGCGCCTGGGCGTCGCCGCAAAGCCAGCCCCTGGCCCATCGCGCCGAGCTGGAAGGCCGTCTGCGCGATGCCACCCAACGCTTTGCCGGGCAACCACCGCCGCGCCCGGCGGAGTGGGGCGGTTACTGCCTGCAACCCGAGCGTGTGGAGTTCTGGCAGGGCCGCGCCGATCGCCTGCACGACCGCCTCGATTACCGCCTGCACGACGGCACCTGGCAGCGCAGCCGCCTGGCCCCCTGAATTCACCTAGAGGTACCTCCTCGGAGGAATAGGCCCGCCGGCCTTTGCGGTGCAGGCTGGCGCCATTGCTCATTTATTCCGGGATTTTCACCATGGCACATCTGACTCAACGCAATTTCGTCTCACTGAATATCGCCGTACTGACCATCAGCGATACGCGCAATTTTGACAGCGACACCTCGGGGCAAACCCTGTGCGACCGCGTGCAAGCCGCTGGTCACGCGCTGATTGACCGGGCCTTGGTGGTGGACGATATCTACCAGATCCGCGCACAGATTTCGCAATGGATCGCCGACCCCCAGGTGCAAGTGATCCTCACCACCGGCGGCACCGGCTTTACCGCGCGGGACAACACCCCGCAAGCGGTATTGCCACTGCTGGACAAGCATGTCGAAGGCTTTGGCGAACTGTTCCGCCAGGTGTCCCTGCAAGAGATTGGCATGTCGACCCTGCAATCGCGCGCCCTGGCCGGCATGAGCAATGGCGTGCTGGTGTGCTGCATGCCCGGTTCGCCCGGCGCCTGCCGCACCGGTTGGGACAAGATCCTCCTGGGGCAACTGGACAGCCGCACCGGGCCCTGTAACTTCGCCCCGCACCTCAAGCCCCAGGCCGCGCAAGTGCTGGAACCTTGTGAGGCTCGGCCATGACTACATCGGTGTGTGAAAGCGGCGAACTGATCCCGGTGGATGAGGCCATCGAACGCCTGTTGGCCCAGGCACCGCCACCGCCGTCCACGCAGCAGGTGAAAACCGCCCAGGCCCTGGGCCGGGTGTTGGCCGGCGACATCTTTTCCCCGGTAAACCTGCCGGCCTGGGACAACAGCGCCATGGACGGCTACGCCTTGCGCGCTGCCGACCTGCCGGCCGAGGGCGGTTACCTGCGCCTGGCCGGGCGGATTGCCGCTGGCGAGGAGGCCGCGACGGCGTTGGGCAGCGGGCAGACCATGCGCATTTTTACCGGCGCACCCTTGCCGGCCGGGGCCGACACCGTGGTGCCCCAGGAGCGTTGCCGGGTCTATGGCCAACGCATCTGGTGCCCGCCGATGCGCACGGGTGAGCATGTGCGCAAGCAAGGCGAAGAAGTGACCCAGGGCGCCTTGCTGCTGCCGGCCGGCAAGCGCCTGCGCGCCCAGGAACTGGGCCTGCTGGCGGCTGCCGGGCTGGCCCAGGTCAAAGTCTATCGACCGTTGCGGGTGTGCCTGTTGAGCAGTGGTGATGAACTGCGCGAGCCGGGCGATCACCTGGCTCCAGGGCAGATCTACAACAGCAATCGCCACTGCCTGGCGGCCTTGCTGCAAGGCTGGGGCGTGGAGGTGCATGACTATGGGGTGATGGCCGACGAATTGGCCGTCAGCCGCGATGCATTGAGCCTGGCGTCCTCGGAATGCGACCTGCTGCTGACCTCCGGCGGAGTGTCGGTGGGCGAGGAAGATCACCTCAAGCAAGCCATCAAGGAACTGGGCCACGTTGATTTCTGGCGCCTGGCGATTCAGCCGGGCAAGCCCCTGGCGTTTGGCGATGTAGCCGGCAAACCATGGATCGGTTTGCCCGGCAACCCTTCGGCCGCACTGATTACCGCGTTGGTGGTGGTGCGTCCGTTTCTGTTGCGCGCCCAGGGTGTGACCGAGGTCACGTCAGTGCCGCTGCTGGTGCCGGCCGATTTTATCTGGGCCCAGCGCAACCGCCGTCGCCAATACCTGCGCGCACGTCTGACCCCGGGTCTCGACGGCCAGGCGCGGGTCACGCTGCACCCCCGGCAAAGCTCGGCGATGCTCAGCGCCGCATGCTGGGCCGATGGCCTGGCGATTGTGGAGCGTGATCAGCTAGTGGAGAAGGGCGGGCTGGTGCGGTTCGTGTCTTTTGCCGAACTGATGCAGTAACCCCCTTTGATGGAAATCACTGTGGGGGCGGTGTTGGTGATGAATTTTCTGATGAGGATCAACCATGCAACTGGTCTGCCCGGCAGGCAATCTGCCTGCGCTTAAAGCCGCCGTGCGCCAAGGTGCCGATGCGGTGTACGTGGGGTTTCGCGATGACACCAATGCCCGGCATTTTGCCGGGCTGAATATGGACGACAAGCAGTTCGACGGTGCCGTCGCCCATATCCGCCAGCACCAGCGCAAGCTGTATGTGGCGGTCAATACCTACCCGCAGCCCAAGGGCTGGGAGCGCTGGCAACGGGCGGTGGACCGCGCTGCCGACCATGGCGTGGATGCCCTGATCGCAGGTGATCCGGGGGTGCTGCAGTACGCCAGCAGCCGCCATCCGCAAATGGCCTTGCACCTTTCCGTTCAGGGCTCGGCAACCCATGCGGCAGCGTTGCAGTTCTACGCCGAGCGCTACGGTATCCGTCGTGCGGTTTTGCCCCGGGTGTTGTCCCTGGCCCAGGTCAAGCATGTGGCCGCCAGCAGCTCGGTGCCGATTGAGGTGTTTGGCTTTGGCAGCCTGTGCATCATGGCCGAGGGCCGTTGCCACCTGTCTTCGTACATCACTGGCGAATCGCCGAACCTGTGTGGCGTGTGCTCACCGGCCAAGGCGGTGCGCTGGAGTGAAGACGCCGACGGCCTGAGTGCGCGCCTGAGCGAAGTGCTGATCGACCGCTACACCCCTGACGAACCGGCAGGCTACCCGACCCTGTGCAAGGGCCGCTTCATGGTCGATGGCAAGCGCTTCCATGCCCTCGAAGAACCCACCAGCCTCGACACCCTGGACCTGATCCCCGAGTTGATCGCCATGGGCGTCGCTGCGGTAAAAATCGAAGGCCGCCAGCGCAGCCCGGCGTATGTCGAGCAAGTCACCGGGGTCTGGCGCGCCGCGCTGGACGCCCACCGCAGCGCGCCGGAACGCTTTGTGGTCAAGGACCAGTGGCGCAGTGTGCTGGCCGGTCTATCCGAAGGCAGCCAGACCACCCTGGGCGCCTACCATCGTTCGTGGCAATGAGGAGCCGTACATGAAACTCAGCCTGGGACCGGTGCTGTTTTACTGGGATAAGCAACAACTGGGGCAGTTCTACTCCGAGATGGCCAGCCGGGCGCTGGATGTGATCTACCTGGGGGAAACCGTGTGCTCCAAACGCCGCGCGTTCAACCTCGATCAATGGTTGGGCCTGGGCCGCGAATTGCGCTCGGCGGGTAACGCGCAAATCGTGCTGTCGAGCCTGACTCTGATCGAGGCCGCGTCGGAGCTGTCGAGCCTGCGTCGCCTATGTGACAACGGCGAGGTGTTGGTGGAAGCCAATGACATGGGCGCCGTGCAACTGCTCGCCGAACGCAAGCTGCCCTTTGTCGGCGGCCCGGCGCTGAATCTGTATAACGGCCACGCTCTCGTGCAATTGCTGGATGCGGGGATGATGCGCTGGGTGCCGCCGGTGGAATGTTCGGCCGCACTGATTGGCGATGTGCTGGAGCAGGTGCGTGAACTGGGCCGGCCGTTGCCTGAAGTCGAAGTGTTCGCCTATGGGCATCTGCCCCTGGCCTATTCGGCGCGCTGCTTTACGGCGCGGGCGGAAAACCGGCCCAAGGATGACTGCCAGTTCTGCTGCCTCAACTACCCGGATGGCATGGCCTTGACCAGCCAGGAAGGGCAGGCGCTGTTTACGTTAAATGGCATCCAGACCATGTCGGCGGATGTCACCAACCTGTTGGCCGACTATCCCGGGCTGGTCAGTTGCGGCGCCGACCTGCTGCGCCTGAGCCCACGGGCCCAGGGCATGGTGGGCATCGTCGAAGCCTTTGACCGGGTCCGCCAGGGGGCCACGCCGCCGTTGTTTGTCGAAGGTTGCAATGGCTACTGGCACGGCCAGGCGGGGATGTTGCGGGTCGAGGAGGTGGGACTGTGCTGAATCGCAAACAATGGCTGCTCAAGGGCGCCGACCGCTTACTGCCGCTGATGCGCAAGGTGCCCTTTGTGGTGCAGCGCCTGGCGTTGCAACAGGCGCTGAATCGCTGCCTGGCCGAACCTTTGCGCGATGGCGGTTTTGAACTGCTGCGTGGGCGCTGGATGTGCCTGCGCATTCCCGACCTGGGCTTGCGCTGGTACCTGACCCTGGGCCGGGACGGACTGCGCATTGCCGAAAAGGCCGAGGCGCAGGTGACCATCAGCGGCAACTGGCGCGAGTTCCTGTTATTGGCCAGCCGTCAGGAAGATCCGGACACCTTGTTCTTTCGTCGGCGGTTGGTGATCGAAGGGGATACGGAGTTGGGGCTGGGCCTGAAGAACCTGATCGACAGCCTCGACCCGGATGTGCTGCCGCCCTGGTTGTGGCGCAATCTGGAGCGGGCCGGTAAAGGCTTGGCGGCGTGAGATAGCGCTGGCGCAGATCCCCTGTGGGAGCGGGCTTGCTCGCGAAAGCGGTGGGTCAGTCAACATCAATGTTGGCTGGGCCGACGTCTTCGCGGCGATGCGGCGATCCGACAAGCCCGCTCCCACATTTGATCTTCACTGCTTTGAGCATTGCGTTCGCTTAACTGACCGGCTTTAGGGCAAGCCCACTCCCACATTGGGAACATGCCGGGTTCAAAAAAGCTGGGCTATTGCTCCATGGCCTGCAGGATCGCATGGGCCGCTTTCACCCGCTCGGCATTGGGGTAGTTCTTGTTCGCCAGGATCACTACGCCGATGCCTCTGCTCGGCACATAAGCGATATAGGCGCCAAAGCCACCGGTCGAGCCGGTTTTGTTTACCAGGGTGTTGGCGCGCAGCGGCTGGGCGGGTTTCAGCCAGGTGACCGGGTGCGGCTCCGTGGCCATGAGCGTCGAATTACCGGCGAGCAGTTCGTCAACACTCAGCGGGTAAGGGTACATCTCCCATCCCAGGCCCTGGGTGGTGTTGCCCACGGTGTAATAGCCGGTATGGGTGGCGGCGATGGCCTGTTGCAACGGTTGTTCCAACGGCGTCGGGTCCATGTTCAGCGCCATGTAGCGGGCCAGGTCCGCCGGGCTGGTCTTCACCCCGTAGGCTTCGCTGTCCAGCGCCCCCGGGCTGACACGCAACGGCTTGCCGGCCTTGTCGTAGCCCTGGGCATACAGACCCATTTGCGCCTTGGGCACTGTGAGATAGGTGTGCTGGAGGCCGAGCTTGGGCAACAGGGTCTTTTCCATGGCCACATCGAACGGTTGCTGAAGGCTCTGCGCCGCCAGGTAGCCGAACAGGCCCAGGCTGGGGTTGGAGTACTGGCGGTGGGTGCCAGGGGGAAAAGTGGCTTTCCAGTGCTGGAAGTAGCCGATCATTTGCTGTGCATTGTCCGCCTTGCTGGGGAACTGCAACGGCAGCCCGCCAGCGGTGTAGGTGCCCAGGTTGAGCACGCTGATGTGATCGAACAGGCTGCCGCGCAAGGCTGGCAGGTAGTGGCTGGCCGGCTCCGCGAGCTGCAGCTTGCCAGTGGCCTGGGCATAGCCGGCCAGGGTAGCGGTGAAGGTCTTGCTCACCGAGCCGATCTCGAACAGGGTGTTCTCGCTGACGGGTTGCTGGTTGTCTTTGGCGGCAATACCGTAGTTAAAGTATCGGGCCTTGCCATCTTGCACGATGGCGACCGCCAGGCCGGGAATTGCCTGCTGCTGCATCAGCGGCTTGACGGTGGCGTCTACCACCTGACGCAGGTCGGCAGCGGCCATGCAGTTGCCGGCACCGAGCAATAGGCTGAGAATCGTGACGTTGCGCACATGTTGGTACATGATGTGGTCGCTTCCTTGAGGAGGGTCGGGTTAATCACTGCCTGCGCAGGCGCCGCCAAGATAGGCAGTTTGCCGGCCCCGGACAACCGATGATATCTCGCCCCAGTCATTAGAAAAATTTGGCCTTAGACCATGCTGCGTTCCCATTTACCCCTTAATGCATTGCGTGCTTTCGAAGCCTCCGCCCGGCATTTGAGCTTTACCCGGGCGGCCATCGAGCTGTGCGTGACCCAGGCGGCGGTCAGCCATCAGGTCAAGAGCCTGGAGGTACAACTCAACGTCATCCTGTTCAAGCGCCTGCCCCGTGGCCTGATGCTCACCCGCGAGGGCGAGACGCTGCTGCCGGTGCTGCGCGAGTCCTTTGACCGTATCGCCCAGACCCTCGGCCAGTTCCAGGCCGGGCATTACCGTGAGGTGCTCACGGTGGGGGCGGTGGGCACGTTTGCGGTGGGCTGGCTGCTACCGCGCCTGGCGGATTTCCAGGCGCGCTGCCCGTTTATCGATCTGCGGTTGTCGACCCATAACAACCGCGTGGACGTGGCGGCCGAGGGCCTGGATTACGCGATCCGCTTCGGCGCTGGCGCCTGGCATGGCACCCATGCCTGTGAGTTGCTGGAGGCGCCGCTGACGGTGTTGTGCGTGCCGGCGATTGCCCGCCAGTTGCAAGGCCCGGACGATGTGTTGAAGCACACATTGCTGCGCTCTTACCGGGCGGATGAATGGAACCTCTGGTTCCAGGCCGCAGGCTTGCCCGCCGACACCCTGGTGCCGCGCAGTATCGTGTTCGATTCGTCCCTGGCGATGATGGAAGCGGCGTTGCAGGGCAGTGGCGTGGCGCTGGCGCCGGCGATGATGTTCTCGCGGCAATTGGCCCAGGACGTGATCCGCCAGCCCTTCGATGTAGGCATCAGCACCGGCAGCTACTGGCTGACGCGCCTGCAGTCACGCGCCGAAACCCCGGCGATGCTGGCATTCAAGCAATGGCTGTTGGAGCAGGTGAAGGGCCTGTAGGCGCCTGGCTTGCTGGTGTCGGTGGCTTCTCGGACGCCATCGCAGGCAAGCCAGCTCCCACATTTGAATTGTGATGCGGCGCAAATGTGTGTCCGGCAAAAGTCCCCTGTGGGAGCGGGCTTGCCCGCGATGGCGATGGTTCAGGCGCTATTTTTGGTGGCTGGTATACCGCCATCGCAGGCAAGCCAGCTCCCACATTTGAATTGTGATGCGGCGCAAATGTGTGCCCGGCAAAGATCCCTTGTGGGAGCGGGCTTGCCCGCGATGGCGTCCGAGAAACCACCGCCGCAATTACACGAGGTATTTACGGAACCAGCCCAAGGTACGCTCCCAGGCCAGGTTCGCCGCAGCATCGTCGTAGCGCGGGGTCGAGTCGTTGTGGAAACCGTGGTTGGCACCTTTGTAGATATACGCTTCATAGGTCGTGCCAGCGGCCTTCAACGCCGCCTCATAGGCCGGCCAGCCTTCGTTGATCCGCGTGTCCAACTCGCCGAAATGCAACATGATCGGTGCCTTGATCTTCGGTACATCCTTGGCCTCGGGTTGGCGTCCATAGAACGACACCGCCGCGCCCAGTTCCGGGTAGGCCACGGCCGCCGCATTGGTCACGCCTCCGCCATAGCAGAAGCCGGTGATGCCCACCTTGCCGGTGCTGGCGTCATGGTTCATCAGCCACTCAATGGCGGCAAAGAAGTCATTCATCAGCTTGGTCGGATCGACGGTCTGTTGCAGTGCCACGCCTTTTTCATCATTGCCGGGATAGCCGCCCACCGAGGTCAGGCCATCGGGTGCCAGGGCGATAAACCCGGCCTTGCCCAGGCGCCGCGCGACATCTTCGATATAGGGGTTGAGCCCACGGTTTTCGTGGACCACCACCACCGCCGGGAGCTTGCCGCTGGCCTTTGCCGGACGCACCAGGTAACCACGCACCTGGCCGTTGCCCTTGGGCGAAGGGTAGGTGACGTACTCGGCAACGATGTCCGGGTCGGTGAACTTCACCTGTTCGGCCAGGGCGTAGTTGGGGCTCAGGGAGGCCAGCAGCGCCGAGGCGGTCAGGCCGCCAAAGGTGAACAGGGCCGCGCGGTCGAGAAACTCGCGACGGTTGATCTTGCCGTGGGCATAGCCGTCGTAGAGTTCCAGCAGTTCGGGGGCAAAGTCTTTGGCGGTCAGGCGCGTCATCGTCAGGTTCCTTTTTTCGGCACGTGGCGTTGAATGTAGACCATTCTCAGGCGGGCCGGCCATGGGCCGACGCCGCCAGCTGCCCGGTATCGACGCGTACGAAGATCGAGTCGCCAATCGCCGTCAGCACATCGCCTGCGTACACCTCACAGATCACGCGGCTCTTGCGCCCGACCTCGCCCTCGACCCTGGCGCGCAGGGTCAGTGGCACGCCCATGGGGGTGGGCTTGATAAATTTGATGCCCAGGTTGCCGGTCACGCAGTTGATACGCGGCGCCTCCCCAGGTTCGCGCTGCTCGGCACGGTAGTGATAGGCCATGGCGGTCCAGTTGGAATGGCAATCCACCAGCATTGCAATCAGGCCACCGTAGACCAGGTCGGGCCAGCCGCAATACTGGGCGGCGGGCAGGTGCTCGGCGACGATATGCACGCCGTCTTCATCCCAGCGGCTTTTGATCTGCAGCCCGTGGGCATTGCGTGGGCCGCAGCCGTAACAGACGCCGTCCGGCGCGGTGGTGTCTTGCAGGGAAGGGCTGTGCATCGTGGATCCTTATTGTTTTTGGCCAATCCATGAGCCTAATGGCGCAGCCCCCTAACGCGCAAACTTCTTCGCCCCGGCCACACAGGCAATCACCGCGCCAGTCACCGCCAGCATGCCCAGGCTCACCTGTTCATGCAGCAGGCCGGCCGCCAGCGCCAGGCCGAAAAAAGGTTGCAGCAACTGCAACTGACCGACCGCCGCGATACCGCCCTGGGCCAAGCCGCGATACCAGAATACAAAGCCGATCAACATGCTGAACAGCGCCACATAACCCAGGCTCAGCCACGCCGGCAGGCTGATCCCGCTGAAGGAGGCGGGGGCCAGGAGCAAGGTCAGGGGCGCCACCACCGGCAGCGACACCACCAGCGCCCAGCAGATCACCTGCCAGCCGCCGAGGGTGCGTGACAGCGTGGCCCCTTCGGCATAACCCAGCCCGCACACCAGCACCGCCAACAGCATCAGCAGGTCGCCGGCGGGGGCGGCGCTCAGGCCCTGGGTCAGGGCATAGCCCATCACCAGCAGGCTGCCGAGGATCGAAAACAGCCAGAATACCGGGCGCGGTCGCTCGCCGCCGCGCAGTACGCCAAACACTGCGGTGGCCAGGGGCAGCAGGCCGATGAATACGATGGAATGGGCCGACGTCACGTACTGCAAGGCCAGTGCGGTCAGCAGCGGAAAACCGATCACCACACCGAGGGCAACAATCAGCAACGGCCGCCACTGGTGGCGCGCGGGGCGTTGTTCCCGGAACAGCCACAACAGGCACAGGCCCAGCACGGCGGCGATGCTCGCCCGGGCCACGGTGAGAAATACCGGCTCGAACTCCAGCACCGCCACGCGGGTGGCGGGCAGCGAACCGCTGAAAATCAGCACGCCAATCAAGCCATTGATCCAACCGCTGCGACTGTGCGCGGGGGTGATAATCCGAGAGGTCTGTTCCATGCAGGGTGTGCTCGTAGGGGGCGGGGTTGTGTTTGGCGCATCCTAGGGCTGAAGATTGGGACAATCAAAAAATTGTCATGGATACATCACCTATGCCCCGTGCCCGTTACAAGTCGTTGGTGGATGCCTTTGCCCGGGATATTCGCGCTGGAACCCTGGTGCCCGGCACCCGCCTGCCCACCCACCGCCAACTGGCGGCCAGCCATGGCCTGGCTCTGGTCACGGCCAGCCGGGTGTATAGCGAGCTGGAGGCCATGGGCCTGGTCAGCGGCGAGACCGGGCGCGGCACCTTTGTGCGGGAAATTGCCCTGGCGCCCGGGCAGGGCATTGGTCAGATGGCGGTGGCGGCGGGCATGCTCGATTTGAACTTCAACTACCCGTCCTTGCCGGGCCAGGCCGACCTGCTGCGCACCGCCTTGCGCCAGTTGGCGTTGTCCGGCGACCTCGAAGCACTGCTGCGTTACCAGCCCCATGCCGGGCGCCCCCACGAGCGGGCGGCCATGGCGCGGCATCTGCTGCACCGTGGTCTGAGCGTGGCGGCCGAGCAGGTGCTGGTGGTCGGCGGGGCCCAGCATGGCTTGGCGGTGAGCATGATGGCATTGCTCAAGCCGGGCGATGTGGTGGCGGTGGATGCGTTGACCTATTCCGGTTTCAAGGTGCTGGCCGAGGCCCTGCACCTGGAGATCGTCGCCATCGCGGTTACGCCGCACGGGCCGGATCTGGCCGCGCTGCGCCAGGTCTGTCGCCGGCGCCCGGTGCGCGCGGTGTACTGCATGCCGACCCTGCACAACCCCTGGGCTGGGTACTGGGGCTCGAGCAGCGTGAGGAACTGGTACGCATCGCCCGCGAACATGGGCTGATCCTCATCGAAGACGCCGCCTATGCCTTCCTCGCCGAACACGCGCCGCCACCGCTGGCGCAGCTGGCGCCGGAACGCACCGTGTATGTGGGCGGGCTGTCGAAGAGCGTCGCCACCGGCCTGCGTGTGGGCTTCGTCGCAGCGCCCCTGGAATGGGTGCCGGCGCTGGAGCGCACGCTCATGGCCACGGTGTGGAATGCCCCCGGGGTGATGACGGCCATCGCGGTAGGCTGGATCGAGGACGGCACGGTCGTACAGCTGGAGGCGCAAAAACGCCAGGACGCCCGGGCCCGCCAGGCGCTGGCGACCGAGGTGCTGGCCGGGCTGGCGTACATCAGCCATCCCGCCTCGTACTTTCTCTGGTTGCCTCTGGGGGAGGAGGTGCGCGCGGACCAGGTCACCATGGCCCTGGCGCGGGAGGGGATTTCAGTGTCCACTGCCGAGCCGTTTTCGGTGTCGGGGCAGGTGCCCCATGCGATCCGGCTGGCGCTGGGCTCGGTGGATAAGGGGGCGTTGCGCGCGGCATTGCTCAAGGTGCGGCGGGTGGTCGAATGACCATCCGCCGAGTGAGGGCTCAGCCGTCGATCCAGGAATGCTCAGCACCCACCTTGATGTTGAATTTGTGAAACAGCGGGAGGTAGTGTTCCTTCATTTCCTTGATCCTCACACCCAGCAGGTTGGATGGAACAATGCCCTTGCTCACGTAAAACTCGCGTAGACCGTCTTCGATATTGACGCTCGGTCCGGATGAAACAACTTTGTTGCCGACGACTTTTGATTCTTTGGCAATGCCGTCAAACCCTAGGTCGTACATGTCGGGCCGTTTCGCTTTAAGTATGTCATTGAACAGGTTGGGCCCTACCGTCTCAAAGATCTTGCGCTCATAGGCATTGAACTCGGGGGTGAATTGGACCTGTCCATTGGGGCCCCTGGAAACCGTGGGTCGATTGGCGGCGAAGTACGACTTGTTGGCGGAAAAGCGTCGGTTCATTTCTGTGATCATGTCCGTCAGCACGGGATTGCCCGGCTGCGTAGCAAAGTTACTGGTGTTATAGAACGGGTTGTAGCCGGTCAGGCTATGGGCAACAGGCTTGTTAAGAAGAACGTCATTGGCGCCGGCTTTTAAAACTACATTGCCGATATCGGCTTGAATCACATCATCGGTATCAAGATAGATGCCGCCGTATTTATTCATGATCGGATAGCGTGCGACGTCCGATGCGGCGGCCAGGTTTTTCCCCTGGCCTTGGCGAAAGTAGTCGTACATTTCGCCATTTTTCAACTGTTTGAAAACCTCGTCCTCATTGAGATTCACCACCGTCAGGTCGGGAGCCTTGCTCTGCAGCTTGCTTTTTATCTGTTGGAAAATGGCTGGGTTGTCGGCATCTACGTGGAGAACAGATTGGTAGCCTGGGGCTTTCTTGGCATTGTTGGCCATGTTTTCCACCAGGTTGGTGGGGATGTCCTGGCCTGCCCAGAAATAATGCAGTTGTTTGGGTAATGGCCTCGCATCTCTCGGGACATGTATGGAGATCGGCGGGCTGACATCCACGAACTGGAATCTATGGGCGTCGATTTTCTTGGCTTTGCCGAGTTGTTGTAGGGTTCCCCGCTGCCACTTGCCTTTGCCGGTTCTCCAGAAATACTGGTCAGTAACCCCTTCAACACCGGTAGAGGTATTCGTTGCCTTCCAGGCACCGAGTGAACTATTGAACGTGACGCTATGTTCCACGCCCATGTAATTGAGCGTGTAGGGGGAGGGTGGGCGCCCGGTTGTTTTGACATCGTCTATCGGCACGACATAAGTATGTTCGTCGAGCCGCCACGGCGTGGGCGGGCTCCCGGCACCGCCCAGCAGACGGTTACCCCTGGACACGGGTTCCCAGCCAGCAACGCCCAGATCCTTGACGGGGATATCGGGGCTTGCGCCTCCCGCGCGCACGATCACGCGCTGGCCATCTTTCACGCGTGACTCATACAGCGCTCCGTCAACCTTTACATACTCTTTATTGCTGCCCCCGACATACACATTGCCCTGTCGGCCCTTGATCTTTAGTTCTGACAGGGCGATATGTTTGACTTCATACCCGGATAAATCGGCATTCAGGGATTTCACCTCTCCATTGGCCGCTACCCGGTGCGGCTTGAACTCCTTTATCGGGGGGCCAAAGGCTCGCTTCTTGAGTGGGTCGTATTGATGCCAATTGCCTTGAAACATGACGACGTTACCTTCGGTCGTCTCCTGGCCAACCTTGAACGTGCCGGTTGCTGCCAGGCCGTGCCGCTGGCTGGCGATCTGGGTTGTGTCGCCGCCGAGAGCAATCGGGTTGTCGGGGGTAACCACAAAGTTGTCCAGGGCTTTGCCGTACGCCCGCTGGGTGTGCGGGTCAAAGGCATACCATTTTTGGCTCGCCTCATCGAACTTGGCCAAGGCTTTGTTTTCAAGTGCGCTATTGGCTGCCTTGTAGGTGCCTTCGGCGATATCAGGTTTTTTCGCCAACTCCAGCAGGTTCACGCTGCGGTAGGAGCCACGCAAGGATTTGACCCCCTTGTAGGCGGTACGCCCCAGCTTCGCTACCGAGCGCGCCAGGTCATCAAGCCCCCCGACGGGATTCAGTGCGCCAACCGCCGCGCGCCCGATGATCTTGCCGGCACGCCCCAGTTTTGAAAGGGCCGATGCTCCGGCTGCGAGGGCTTTGGCACCTTTGGCTGCGGTGCCCAGGCCAATTGCAAAACCGAAGATATCAAACGCCAGGTCGGTAATGCCCTCGCCAACGTTGCCGTCTATAAAGTTCTTTATGGCTGAGCGAAATGGAATGAGGTTCAGGGCGATTTCTTCAAGCGCCTTATAGAACGGTAGTTCAGTGTCAAAGGTGGTGGCGCCCTTGGCGTAGCGTTCTACAGCAGGCAGGTCCATGGCCTCGATCACTGCGTCAGCAATGTAGCGGGTCCGGGCACTGTTGAAGCTGTTGGGCGCGCCTTGTGCCCCCTTGTTTTCATCGGTTATGCCAGGCGGGTGCGGGCCCGCCGGTTTTACTGCATCGAATCTCTTGCCGCCTGATGCGTGTAAAAAGCCGCTGGTGGGGGCGTACTCCTGGTAACTCTGGTTCGGTCGCCTGGTCACCGTGCCTTTCAATCGGTCAATGGCATAGGTCATGACCTTACCGTTGCGCTCGGTCTTGACCAGCAGCACACCCGGTTCAACGAGAATGGGGTGATCGGCCCGGGTGTAGCGAACCTCCTTGCTGATGGATATTTTGCCAAACTCGAGGTTCTCCCGGTCTTGCGGCGGCAGTTTTGAAATAAGCAGCTTGATCTGGGTGGCCGTGGCTTTCTTGACCGTATTGGCGTAGCCCGCAAATGTCTCGTTGAAGGCCTCCACCGGGCGCGCCAGGTTTTTAAGCTTTGGTATGACAGCACTGATGTTGATCGCCTCAGATGAGGAAACCCATGCCGCAGGTTTGCCATCAGGCTCGAGGGTGATCGCCCCAAACGTCAGGTCTTTTACAAAAGCACGGCCATGCTCCCCCCAATTGTCGGCCGAGTCGGGAGCCCCGCTGAGCGCGCGACCATCGATATACAGGTCGAGGATCGAGTAGGGGCCCGGGAAATAACGGCTGGAGGGTTGCGAGGTAATGCACTTCTTGTCGAACAGTGCCGGGTCCATGTCCGGCAGGGCTTTCTTCAGTTGCTCGAGGGCAATTGCCTTGGTGGTAGGCATTTGCGCAAGTTGGGTTTCGGAGGCCTCTTTCAGCTCGCGAATCTGCGCACTGAACTCCTCGCGCACGGTATTTATGGCCGTGGGTGTTGCCGGGTAACCCATGCCGTTGGCTGCTCCCCAGTCTTTGATCGCCTCGCTCTGCGCCGTGTACTCAATACGACGTTCTTCGTCAGTGATGGGGGCGGTTGCGGCGTCGAGCATGATTTGCGCGTAGCTCATCGTCGCCGTGCTGCCTGGCGCTTTTGCTTCGAGGCGCGCGGTTGCCGTGACCAGGCTGACCCAGCTATGGGTGCCCGGCGTCACCTGATTCGGAATGCCCTTGACCAGGAACTCCGGTGCCCGGCTGGCCAGCAAAAGATGGGCCTTGACTGCCGCGCTCTCAGGGGACGAAGCGCTGCCTTGGGCGAGCAAGTGCGCGGCGAGTTCCTTGATGATCGCCGAGGCGGGCTTGCCCGTATTGTTCTCCGAGACCAGCCGATAGCCCTCGATCTGTCCGGGTGACGGGTTATGCAGGTGCTTGCCGCTCTCGATGTTCAAGGCCGCCAACAGCCAGTCCGTGGCACTGCCTTTGACGCCGCGCGCCTCGAAAGTGGCCTGGATGGCGCTACCCAGTGCCTTGCCCCGGGGCGAATGGAGCAAGGTATCGATCAACTGCCGTGGGTGTTTTTGTTCCTCGGCCGAGATTTGCCTACCGTTCAGCAAATAATCCAGCACATGGTTAAACGGACTCAGCGTGGTATCGCCGAACTTGCCGGCGCGTAGGTCCGAGTGCAGTTGTTCCTGGCTGGCGCGGTCAAGGGGTTCGGGCCAGGCCAGCGCTCCACCCAGGTTGCCATTGGCCGGTGCCTTGGGGGCTGGCGTAGCGAGGGCGGTTGCAAGGTTTGCCAACTGCTCGTGAGTGGTGGGCACGTCCCAGCCATGGTCTTCGATGAATTGCAGGAGGCTGACCTTGTTCGATTGCTCGGTGTGGTTGGCCTGGTAGGTGCTGTTGGGGGACAGCTCGATCATGCTTTTGTGCAGTTGGTTCCTGATCTGCCCGGCATAGTCGATGTCGTGCTCGACCGACGTTGCCAGGTGACGAAGCTCGGCGATGGCCTGGTGCCGGTGGTCAATGTCGCCCAGATGCGCTTCCTGGTTTTGCAGTTCATCTTCGCTGCGCGACTTGATCAAGGGGGCCGAGGTGGCTGGATCGAGCGGTGTGAAGCCTTGGTTCTGGTCGATTTGCGCAGCACGCTGGCGCATTGAGGGGGCGGTGAGGTCCAGCCGCTCATTGTAAAAGCGCCCGACCAACCAGTAGGGAACGGGCTCGATAAGGTCGCTTGCCGGCGGCGAGAAGGCCGTATCGCTGTCGCCCGCAGCGATGACTTGGCCGGCCTTGAGCACGGGCCCGCTGATGGCGGCCCAGCGGGCGTCGTCTTGCCCGACGGTGTGTCGCTTCTGCTCGGGATCAAGGTGCTGCTGGAGCTTGAAGGAGATTTTGCCGGATTGCGGATGCAGTTCGATCGAGCGGGGATTGATGCCTTTGTCTTGCATCCATTGACGGATGTCGGGCGATTTGAAGGCATTTGACAGCTGCGCCCACCACTGGCCGAACGTGGACTCGGGAGCAAGGGTGTTGATCGTGACGTTTCTCTGGCCATTGGCGGCCAGCAACAGCGCCGAGTGGTACTCCATCGCCAGCTCGCGATCACCTGCGATACGCGGGTTTTCGTTGGGGCCTTCGGGGTCGGGGGCTTCACGTTTTTGCCGGGAGGGCGGCGGTACGGGGAGGATGTTGGAGGCAAGAATTGGCTGACGTTGCGGGTTCACGTGCTTGGGAATACTGAGCATAAGGGCGACTGCCTGAAGGTTTGGAAATGGGTCCGGGGTTAAACAGCGACCGTGGCATTAGCCTTGTGTAGCGGTTTAACGCCGGATGATTCCCTTGCGTCTGCAGTTGTTGATTTACCTCTTATTTCCATCAGCTACGGATCAGAAATCCCAGCGGGTAGTCAGCATCACGGTTCTTGCCTTCGGAGGGCTCCAGCAGTTGGTTGTTGCGGTCGCCTTCGGCTGTTGGCGCGCCCGGTCAATCGCTTTGAGCACCTGTGCCGCCTACAGAATCTGCTCGGGCGAGGGGCACCTTGGTCTCAGCGCAGCCCCTTTCAACGTCTTTAATAGAAGGACTCGAAGAAAGATGGCTTCACGTCGTTAATGCGCGGATTTCATGTGGTTAATTTTGGGTATCAGTCATTTTTTGTTGGTTTTATTGACTGATCGGCGCTGGTAGAGCGCGATATGGCCGTGGGAAAGCGGTCTGGGTCATGCTTGGTAGGTGTTGAAAAGTAACCATACTTAAGATTTATGTGTATTTAGGTAGCGCTTTTGCGCGTATTGACCGAATCCACAGTAACGTCTTTTTGACAGAGTCCGCTCTGTGCGCACCGATCCGGTCAGCCTTTTCCACGTTGTGTTTAAAGCTCGGATCCCCATAAACATTAGGCGCTGGCATGGCTGTGACTGCTTGTCCTGGCGCAGAGCCCTTGGGCACTGCGAGAAACGCCATGGCCAATCGGTCATTCCAACCCCGGTTCGGTCAGTGGCATATGCCCTGCACCCCTTCAAGGCATTCCATGCGTTCACTTCACCCATAGGCTTGATCATGACGAAACCCTTCCCGAATCAGAGCGGTATCTACGACGTCATCGTTGTGGGCGGTGGCGTGGTGGGATGCGCGATGGTTCGGCGCTTTACCCTGGAGGGGGCGCGGGTGCTGTTGCTGGAAAAGAGCCCGGATATCCTGTCTGGGGCGAGCAAAGGCAATAGCGCGATCTTGCACACCGGCTTCGATGCGCCCACCGGCAGCCTGGAGCTGCAGTGCATGAAGGATGGCTACCAGGAATACCTGGAGATCCACCAGCAGATGTCGCTGCCGCTGCTCAAGAGCGGCGCGATGGTGGTGGCCTGGAACGAGGACGACCTGGGCAAGCTGCAAGGCATCGTCGAGCAGGCACACGCCAATGGCATTGCCGATGTCAGCCTGATCGGCCGCGAGCGGCTGCGCAGCCTGGAACCGAACCTGGCGCTCAATGCCCTGGGCGCGGTCGAGGTGCCTGGCGAATTCCTTATCGACCCGTGGTCGGCGCCCTTGGGGTACCTGCTCCAGGCGATGATGCATGGTGCGCAGGTGCGTCTCAACACCGAGGTCAACGGCGGCTATTTTGATGGCGATCTCTGGGCCCTGGAGACCACCAACGGGTTTATCCGCGGCCGTACGATCATCAACTGCGCCGGGTTGTTCGGCGATGTGCTGGAGCAACAGTTGCTGGGCGCATCGAGCTTTTCCATTCACCCGCGCAAAGGCCAGTTCGTGGTGTTCGACAAGGCGGCCGCGCGCTATCTGGGCAATATCATCCTGCCGGTGCCCAATGAGCGCACCAAGGGCATCGTCCTGACGCGCACGGTCTACGGCAACCTGTTGGTGGGGCCTACCGCCGAAGAACAGGAAGACCGCCTGCACGCGGGGCTCGACAGCGAGGTATTGCGCCAACTGGTGGACGCTGCCGTCGAGCGCATTCCCGCGCTCGATGGCATGCCGGTCACTGCCACCTATGCTGCGTTGCGCCCGGCCACGGAAAAGAAAGAGTATCGGGTGCAGCGGGTCGAAGGTAAGAACTGGATCAGCGTCGGCGGCATCCGTTCCACCGGCCTGACGGCGGCGCTGGGCATCGCCCGGCACGTGTTCAGCCTATATCAGCGCGAGCACACGCCAGTCCCCGCGTCCATCCTGCAATGGCCGACGCTGCCTAACCTCGCCGAACATTTGCCACGCGACTACCACCGGCCGGGCTACGGCGAAATCGTCTGCCACTGTGAAATGGTGACCCTGCGGGAAATCCAGAATGCCTTGGCCAGCGCGCTGCCGCCCGGTGACCTGGGCGGGTTGAAGCGGCGCACGCGGGCCTGCATGGGGCGCTGCCAGGGTTTTTATTGTGGGGCGCGGGTGGCCGAGCTGAGCGCTGGCCATCTGGCCATTCCCCTTGCAACAGGTGTTTGTCATGCAGCCCATTGAAGTCGAAAACATTGATGTCGCGATTATCGGTGGCGGGCCGTCGGGACTGTCGGCGGCGATCACCCTGCGCAAGCTGGGTGTGGGCACGGTGGTGGTGCTCGAGCGTGAGCCCGAGGCTGGCGGTATTCCGCGCCATTGCGGGCATCCACCCTTTGGTCTGCGTGAATATGGCCGGGTCTACACGGGGCCGGCGTATGCGCGCAAAAATGTCACGCAGGCGGTGAAGGCGGGCGTGGATATCCGCGTCAAGCACTCGGTGACGCAGATGGGCCAGGGCGGACGCCTGGAGGTGGTCAGCCCGCAGGGCGCCAAGGTGATCCAGGCGCGTCGGGTGCTGATCGCCACCGGGGCCCGGGAAACGCCGCGCTCGGCGCGCCTGGTGGGTGGCGACCGCCCGCTGGGGGTGATCAATACCGGTGCGTTCCAATCCTATCTGTACCTGGAGCACCTCAAGCCCTTTGAACGCCCATTGATCGTCGGTACCGAGCTGGTCAGCCTGTCGGCGGTCATGAGTTGCCGGCGTGCCGGGATCCGGCCGGTGGCCATGATCGAGGTCAACCCACGGGCCACGGCGCGCTGGCCGTTGTCGCTGTTCCCCGGCTGTGCGGGGTGCCGATGCATTTTGGCGCGCAACTCCTGCAAATCCACGGCACCGGGCGGGTCGAGGGCGCGACGGTGCGCCTGGCCAACGGGCAGACCCAGACGTTTGACTGTGACGGCGTGCTGCTCACCGGCCAGTTCACCCCCGAATCGAGCCTGGTGCGTTTGAGCGAGTTGCGCCTGGACCCCAACAGCGGCGGCCCGCATATTGATCAGTACGGGCGCTGTTCCGACCCGGCGTACTTTGCCGCCGGTAACCTGCTGCGCCCCGTCGAGACGGCAGGTTGGTCGTTTCGCGAAGGCCATAAGATCGCTACGATGATCGCCCGTGACCTGCAGGGGCAATTACCGTCTGCTGCGTCGAGTATCGAAATTGCCTGCAGGGGCGACTTGAAACTCTGCGTACCGCAGCGCCTGAGCCCGTCTGCCGTGGCGGGGCTGCAGCACCTGCAGCTGCGGGTTCGTCGTGGGGTGAAAGGGCGCCTGGTGGTTCGCGCCGACGGTAAGGAGATCTGGTCGCGCGCCGACAGTTCGCTGCCCGAGCGGCGGATCTTGATACCCATCGCCAGCCTGAACCTGCCCCAGGGCGTACAGCAACTCGAAGTCGACTTTGTCGGCCCATAACAAGACCTGCCGAGGAGTCTTTAACATGCGCATTGCCGCGCTCGATCAAGGTACCACCAGCACCCGTGTGCTGGTGGTGAGTGACAATGGGTCTGCTGATATCCAGCTCTCGTTGCGCCATCAGCAACACCATCCCCATCCTGGTTGGGTGGAGCATGATCCACTGGAATTGCTCAATAACCTGCAGCGTTGCCTGGAGGCCACCGGCCAGGTGGACGCCATCGGCCTTGCCAACCAGGGCGAGAGTTGCCTGGCGTGGGATGCCCAGACCGGCGAGCCGTTATCCCCGGTGATCGTCTGGCAGGACAATCGCACCTCGGCCGAGATCGCCCAGTTGCGCGGCGACGGTGGCGAGGCCCTGACCCTGGAGCGCGCCGGTTTGCCGCTCGACCCGTATTTTTCGGCGAGCAAGCTGGCCTGGATCGTGCGCAACCTGCCGGCCGCGCAGAGCGCATTGCGCGCCGGGCGGCTGCGCCTGGGCACCACCGATGCGTACTTTCTCGACCGTCTGACCGGGGTCTTTGCCACCGATGTCACCACCGCTTCGCGCACCTCGCTGATGAACCTGGCGACCGGGCAGTGGGACAGCCAGCTCTGCGAGCTGTTTGGCGTGCCGATGGAAACCCTGCCGCAGATCCGCGACACCGTTGGGCACTTTGGCGAGATTGGTGCCACCCCGGTCACCGCGTCGATTGTCGACCAGCAGGCCTCGCTCTATGGCCATGGTTGCCGCAATGAAGGCGACGCCAAGATCACCTACGGTACCGGCGCGTTTGCCCTGACCTTGACCGGCGAGCAGATCATCCGCGCGCCGGAAAAGGGCCTGCTGGCAACCATTGCCTGGCAGATCGACGGCAAGCCCACCTATGCCATGGACGGTGGTGTCTACGATGCCAGCGCGGCGGTGGAGTGGGCCGGGCGGCTCGGCTTGTTCACGGATTTTTCGGAGCTGGCGGCGTTTGACGAGCCTCCGGCCATTGGCCGCCAACTGGCGTTTGTGCCGGCGCTGTCCGGGCTGGCTTGCCCCCATTGGGACCGCAGCGCGACCGCCCTATGGGTCGGTATGAACGGCAGCACCACACGCCAGGATATGTGCCAGGCGGTGCTGGAGGGCGTGGCGTTACGCAGTGTTGAAGTGATCACGGCCATGGACGGGTTTCTCAGCGTCACCGATCACCTGTCGATTGATGGCGGCCTGGCGCGCAGCCCGTACTTTGCGCAGTTCCTCGCCGATGCCTTGCAGCGTTGCATCGTCACTCAGCGTTTCGATGAGTTGACCGCGTTCGGCTGTGCCGCGCTGGCGGCCAAAGGGCTTGGCGTGGCGCTCAAGCCGCCGCGCAATACCAGCACCAGCTTCCACCCGAAAGTCAGTGCCGCCCAGGCCCAGCAGTGGCGTGCCACGTTCAGTGACGCGGTGACGCGGTGCCGCGACTGGCGTTAACCAGTCACCACTCCGGGCGGGTCAGGGCAGGGGCTTGCAGCACTTCAACCTGGGCTTCTGCCAGGGCCTTGGCCAGTTCGCCCAGGGGCGCGCGGTCGATGATCAGTCGGTCGATGCGCTCCAGGGGGAACACCTGGAACAGCGCACGCTTGCCCATCTTCGAAGAGTCGGCAATCACCGTGAGGTAGCGTGTGCGGGCGATCATCGCGCGGGTGATTTCCGCCTCTTCGATGGAGAAATCGAAGGCGCCGTCGGTGTTCAGGGCGCCAATGGTGACCACGGCATGTTCGGCGTTGAAACGGGCGATCTGCTCCATGGCCAGGGCGCCGATATTCTGTTCCGATTCGGGGCGGTATTCGCCGCCGATCATGAACACGCGATTGCCGCTGGCGCCAATGGCGGCGGCGATCAACAAGGAGTTGGTGATCACTGTGATGCGGTTGAGTTTTGCCAGTTCACGGGCGAAGAACAGGGTAGTGGTGCCAGTATCAATCAGTAGACTGTCGCCCGGCGCGTAGAGCCCGGCGGCGAAGCGCGCCACTGCGCGTTTCTCGTGGGAGAACTCATTCATTCGGGTCTGGAAAGCGTTCTCGTGCTCTCCGCTGGGGGGCAGTGAGGCACCGCCATGGAACTTGGTGACCTGGCCGTCTTCGGCCAGGGCCGTGAGGTCGCGGCGTATGGTTTCTTGCGAAGTGCCGAGGGTGCGCGCCAACTCGTCGACCGAAATGCGTTCACGTTGGCGTAGTAACTCAAGGATATGTTGGCGTCTTTCATTGGGGCGCATGGGTAATCATCCTCTTGATGCTACGTGAATGCGCCACAGGGGCGCGGCGCTGTTACCGAGGCACTCAAATGATGCCGCAGTCGCTAGCGCTGGGGCGTTTGAGCGCCAGCGGCAGGGAGGTGAACGTGGTATTGGCGTTTGTCGTTCACGGCCGTAAAGTCCGCTGCCTTGAAAGGTGTGACCAGAGATTACGCAATACAATTGACCGATTCCAGTGTGTTTAACCCGCAAAACCACATAAAACACACGATTGGCATGGGAAGTGGTTAGTAATAGGGTGTGAAAACACCGCAAATGGAGCTGTAAACGCGTTTGGCCAATGGAGCGACCGAACTGGGGCGTACTCCTACAAAAATAATTGATTCAGTACAGATGGAGCGAAAGCAATGGCGGAATTTGGCAACTACGTTATTTACCTGATCATGATCGGCGCGGTGGTTGGCGCGTTTGCATCCGTGATCAAGCCGGACAGCGGCCTGGGCAAGGAGTTTGTCAACGGCATCCACTCCATCGGCCCGGTGTTCCTGGCGCAGGCGGGCATCATGGTGGCGATCCCGTACTTGTCCAAATTCATCGAGGTCGCCCTGGGGCCGTACTTTGGTGCGATGGGGTCTGATGTGTCGATTGCGGCGCTGTCGATCATTGCCGTGGACATGGGCGGCTACCAGTTGGCCGATGCCCTGGCGGCGAACCGCGACATGTGGATCACCGCCATGATCGTCGGCTACACCTCCGGCGCGACCATTGTCTACCTGATCCCGGTCGGCCTGATGATGCTCGAACGCAAGGACCACAAGTACCTGGCGCTGGGGGCCATGGCGGGCTTGATCAGCATCCCGTTCGCGGTGCTTGCGTCGCTGATGATGATCACCGCCTTCAACCTGCCGGTGCGGGACATTGTGTCCACCACGTCGCCGGCGTTGCATTACCTGAGCCTGGGTTTTGTCGACTGCGTGCGCTTGCTCGCGCCATTGTTTGTGTTCTGCTTCCTGCTGGCTGCCGGCCTGCGCTACCGGGCGGCGTGGATGGTGGCCGGGTTCCTGGTGTTCGGTAAGTTGATGGACGCTTTTATCAAGATCGTCCTGGCGTTGGCCATCGTTGAGCACTTCACCGGGTTCTTCATGAAGAATTTCGGTGTGTGGGGCTTTGACCCGATGTTCGCCGACGAGAAGGAGTTGTTCCGTGCCATCGAGATTGCTGGCTATATCGGCATCATGCTCGCCGGTACGTTCCCGATCTGCTACCTGTTCAACCGCTACTGCAAGAAACCCATGGAAGTGCTGGGCAAGCACATCGGGCTGTCGGCCGATGGTGCGGCGGCGTTTGTCATGGTGTTTGCCAACATCATCGCGGTTTACCACCTGTTCAAGAAAATGAATGCCCGGGATAAGGTCCTGTGTGTGGCGCTGGGTGTCTGTGCCCAGGCCACCATTGGCGATCACCTTGCCTTTACCGCGAACTTCCAGCCGACGCTGATCATGCCGATCCTGCTCGCCAAGCTGTTTGGCGGCCTGCTCGCCGTGGCGATCGCGATCAAGATCTCGGTGCCCGCCGCCCAGCGTTATGAAGCGCAGGAACGCGAGCGCGAAGAGGCCGATGCTCCCGGTGTGCCCGCTGCCCAGGCGGTCTGACGCCCACTGTTCAACCATCGCAAGGGTGCGAGCCCTTGCATTGCCCTGAGGTAACAATGAGAAAGATCTTTCTGGCCTGCCCCTACAGCCATGCCGATGCGTCCGTCACCCACGAGCGCTTTATCCAGTGCAACAAGGTGGCGGCCACGATTATCGAGGCGGGTCATGGGGTGTTCAGTCAGGTGTCGATGTCGCACCCGATCAACCTGGCGTTCGAAGGCAAGGACAACGCAACCATCGGCAAGCTGTGGGCGCCGGTGGATGCGTTGTTCATGGACATGATGGAAGAATTGATCATCCTCGATCTGCCGGGCTGGGACTTGAGTTCGGGGATCAAGCGTGAGATTGAATTCTTCAAGAATCGCGGGCAGAAGGTCAGCCTGTGGTCGCAGGTTTCTGGCGAGTTCAGCTAACAACGCAGATCCCCTTGTGGGAGCGGGCTTGCCCGCGATAGCAGTGTGTCAGGTTAAAACTACTTGACTGACACACCGCCATCGGGGGCAAGCCCGCTCCCACAAAAGCCCTCCCACTTCGGGTTGTGTGCATGGCGCACGCCACATGCCACGTTGTATGGTCTTGCAAAACCCTGCAACGGAGCCCCCCCATGTACAAGGACTATCCCGCCGCCTACCAAGTCAGCAAAGGTGCTGCCTTGCAGGTCGACCAGGCATTTTATGATCGCGTGCGCGAGGCCGAGCGCACCCTGGTCGAGCAGTTTGAAGTGCCGATCCGCACCGGCCGCGCCTGGAAAGTGCCGGCAGGTCACGTGTTCCGCGTGACCACCCCGGTCGGCCCGCAGGTTGGCGACTTCAATGTGTGGAATGCCAATGATCCGCGCGAGCGCATGTGGGCGGCCCGCACCCGCCAGTTGCAAGGCGCCCACGTCAGCACCTATGACCGCTTGTGGTCGAACCTGCCGTTCCTGCGGCCGATGGTCACCATCACCGATGACAGCCTGGCCGGCTACGGCATCGACGAGCACGGCGGGCGCCTGCACGACCTGTTGGGCACGCGCTGCGACCCATACGTGAACAAGATGCTCACCGGCGAGGACTTCCACCACCATTGCCACTCCAACCTGACCCGCGCCATCTTGCCCCACGGCCTGACCGAGTTCGATGTGCACGATGTGTTGAACATCTTCCAGTGCACCGGCCTGAACCACGACGACATGTACTTCATGAAGGCATGCCCGGCCAAACAGGGCGATTATCTGGAGTTTTTTGCCGAGATCGACTTGCTGTGCGCACTGTCCACTTGCCCGGGCGGCGACCTGTCGCTGCCGATGTGGGGCCCGGATGCCCAGGATCCGCTGACCGTGTGCCGCCCGCTGGGCGTGGAGATCTATCGGCTCGACGCGGCCCTGCTGCACGGCTGGGAATCGCCTGCGCGCGCGGCGTACAACGGCAACCATGGTTTGCTGATTCCCAAGGCAGCGTGGGAAAAATAATGGAGCCGGGAAGGGCGGCGGTAGTGCTTTATGTGGCGGAAATTGCGTGCCCAGCCGCCCCCCCCCTGTGGGAGCGGGCTTGCCCGCGATGGCGTTGGTTCAGGCGCTACTTCTGGTATCTGACACACCGCCATCGCAGCCAAGCCAGCTCCCACAGTTGATGTGTGGTGTGTGTAAGGTTAGAGATCCCCTATGGGAGCAGTCGAGGCTGTACAAGCATCAGGTCCAGACACTAAAATGAGAAATATTATCATTCGCTGCTCATTGGACCTGACATGTACGACGACAGTCTCGTCTCGCCCGTCGAACAACTCTATACCCGTCATCACCCCTGGTTGCGCAGCTGGTTGCAGCGGCGCCTGGGGCACTGCGCCGATGCCGAAGACTTGGCCCACGACACGTTTATCCGGGTGTTGCGCACGCAGCAGGATGTGCGGGAGTTGCGCCAGCCCATGGCGTTTCTGGCGGCGATTGCCAATGGCTTGCTGATCAACCGCTGGCGCCGCCAGGCGATTGAGCGGGCTTACCTGGAAGCACTCGCCGCCCGCCCGGAAGGTGAGGAGCCATCGCCCGAGACCCGCTACCTGATGATCGAAACCCTGCTGCAGCTCGACTCGCTGCTGGTGGGCCTGTCGATGCAGGTGCGCAAGATCTTCTTCCTGTCCCAGCTCGATGGCCTGACGTACCCGCAGATCGCCACGCAGTTGAGCTTGAGCGTGGCCCAGGTGCAACGGGCGATGGGCAAGGCTTTCAGCGTGTGCTACGCGAGCCGTTTTGAATGACTGGTAAGCCGGTTGCACCGAAAGTCCGCGAGACGGCCATCGACTGGATCGTCCGCGTGCAGTCCGGAATGATGAGCCCGGCCGAGCAGCAGGCGTTGCAGCATTGGCGCCAGGCAAACGCCGAGCACGAATACGCCTGGCAACGCGTCGCCAGTCTGCCGCTGATGCTCCAGCCCGGGGCCAACCTGTTGGCCGATGTCACCGCGCGGCGGGCATTGGAGGCGGCCGGGGCCGATCCGGCACGGCGCCGGCAGGTGCTCAAGTGCTTATTGGGCCTGGGCCTGCTCGGTGGCTTGTCCTGGCAGGGCGCGGAATCGACCCTGGTGCGCGCAGCCTTTGCCACGTACCGCACGGCCACCGGCGAGCGCCGCCGCTGGACCCTGGCCGATGGCAGCTCTCTGTGGTTGAACACTGCCAGCGCTGTCAGCCTGGACTTCAGCGCGCAGCTGCGTCGCGTGCAGTTGATCGAGGGCGAAGTGGCGCTGGATGCTCGGGTTGAATCGCGCCCGCTGCAACTGCTCACACCGGATGCGCTGCTGCGTAGCCAGGACGCCAATCTGCTGGTGCGCCATGATCAGCAGGGCACGTGGATTACCGTATTGCGCGGGCTGGTCGAGGTGAGTTCGCTGCGCCACTCGGCACCGGTATCAGTGGCGGCAGGTTGGCAGACCCAGGTCGATCGCCAGGGTGTGGGCACGCCACGGCAAACCGATGGGTTTCTGGCTCAGGCCTGGCTGCGCGGGATTTTGCCTGCCGAGCGCATGCGCCTGGATGTGCTGCTGGCCGAACTGTCCCGTTACCGGCCGGGCGTCTTGCGATGCAGCGAGCAGGTCGCGGCGTTGCGCGTGACTGGCAGCTTCCAGTTGGACGATACCGATGCGGCGTTGGCGTTGGTCGCCCATGCATTACCCGTGCGTATCGAGCGGCGGACCCGCTATTGGGTGACTGTGGTGCCGGTCTGAATATTTTTTTACGTTCCCCCCGTAGTTTTTCCAGACTCGCTTGGCCTCTAGGAATAACCCACCGAAACAGGTGGGCCTTCACCTCTAGGAGCCCTGCATGATTTCTCCCGCAAGTGTCTTGCGCACCCGCACATTGGGTCTGTTGTTACTCAGCCTGCAACCGCTGTACAGCACGGCGGTTTTCGCCCAGGCCGAGCGCCAGCCCTACAGCATCGAAGCTGGCCCGCTGGACCAGGCACTCTCGCGCTTCGGCGTGCAGGCGGGTATCAGCATGGCGGGCAGCTCGACGCTGACGGCGGGCAAGCGCAGCAACGGCCTGCACGGCGATTTCAGCACCGAAGCCGGCCTGGCAAAGTTATTGGCGGGCACGGGCTTGAGTTTTCAGCGCCAGGCCGATGGCAGCTTTGAGCTGCATCCGGCGACCAGTGCCGTGGTGCTGCCGTCGCAGAAAGTCACTGGCGATGACCTTGAGAAAAAAGCGGTGTACACCGAGCCACGTTCGTTGGTGTATATCTCCAACGAAGAAGTGCGCCGCTTTGGCGTGATCTCCGCCGGCGACCTGCTCAAGGGCCAGCCGGGGGTGCAGGTGGGTGACAGCCGTAATGGCGGTGGCCTGGATGTGAATATCCGCGGGATCCAGGGGCAAAGCCGGGTCGCGGTCACGGTTGACGGTTCGCAGCAGGCGCTGGATGTCTATCGCGGCTATGCGGGCACGCAACAGCGCAGCTACATCGACCCCGACCTGATCAGCGACGTGTCCATCGACAAAGGCCCCAGCCTGACCTCCAGCGCCATCGGCGGCACGGTGGCAATCCGCACCCTGGGTGTCGATGACATCCTGCGCGACGGCAAGAACGTGGGCCTGCGCTTGAAGGGCGATCTGTGGAACAACGGCGTCGAGCCGGCCTCGCGCAACAGCCATTCGACCACCGAGGACCTGTACTCCGAACCGCACCAGAACCGTGGCGGCCTGTTCGGTTCCGACTCGGAATCGGGCAGCGCGGCGTTTGCCTATACCCATGACCTGTTTGATGTGGTGGCCGCCTACGCCCATCGCAACCAGGGCAACTACTTCTCCGGCAAGCACGGCCAGGACCGCTACCGCACCTTTGACCGCTATGGCCAGGAAAACATGACGGTGGCCACTACCTACAACGCCGGCGAAGAGGTGCTCAACTCCTCGGCAGAGACCGAGTCGATCCTGCTCAAGACCACCCTGCGCCCGGCCGATGACCACACCTTCGACTTCGGCTACATCCGTTACGATGGGCGCATAGGCGAGATCATGCCCTCGGACATCTTCCGTTTCGGCACCGGCGGTATCTACCAGTACCCGCGCGGCAGCACCAAGATCGACACCTACACCGCCCGCTATCACTACCTGCCCACGGGCAATATGCTGGTGGACCTGACGACCAGCCTGTGGATGACCGATGCCAAGACCAGCCAGTTGACCTCGGTGCTGGCGCCCAAATCCCAGGCCTATCGTTCGGACCGCAACTGGACGCGCCAGGATGACCGACGCATCGGTGGTGAACTGGCCAATACCTCGCGTTTTGATACGCACTATGGCGATTTCAAGCTGGACCTGGGCGGCTCGTTCCAGCTCGAGGAACTGCAGCCGCAAAAGAGCGTGGTCACCACACAGAACGATATCAACGCCAACCGCAGCCTGCGTGACGGTTCGCGCAAGGAATTCAGCCTCAACGGCAAGCTGGAGTACAAACCGGTGGATGAGCTGACGGTGTGGGGCGGCGGGCGCTATACCTACTACCGCACCAAGGACCATGTACCGCACGCGACCGCCCAGCGCGAGGAGCGTGAGTTGCGCTACGTGAACGTGATCAAGCCGGGCAGCTACGGCAATATGCTGTGGTTCCCCGACGCCAACGGCCAATACACCGACGCCACCGACCCGCGCCTGAATAACGGGATTGTGTTCAGCGACACCAACAACCCGTTTGATGGCCCGCGCTACAACGACTATGGGGGCGTTGGCACACTCGTCTATCCGTCGCAGGTGGGCGAAGTGGTCACCGGCTACACCTATTCGGGCAAGCAGAGCGACAGCAAGGGCGCCTTTTCGCCGGCCATCGGCATCAACTACGAGATCGCTCCGGATACTTTCATCTATGCCTCGTACACCCAGGGCCTGCGCATGCCCTCGCTGTTCGAAACCAGCCAGGGCACCCTGCAGACCATGCCTGGCAAGGGCCTGAAACCGGAGCGTTCGAGCAACTGGGAAATCGGCGCGAGCACCCTGCAAAAAGGTCTGCTGGCGGACAACGACACGGCGGCGATCAAGCTGGCGTACTTCAATAACACCATCAAGAACTACGTGACCCGCTACTACGACCCAAGCCCTGGCCTGATGGGCCTGATGAACTTCAGCAATACCGACAGCTTCAAGACCAGCGGCCTGGAACTGCAATCGAAATACGATGCCGGTTGGGTCTTTGCCGACCTGTCCTCGACCTACTACCTGAAGACCGAAACCTGTGACTCGGCCTTCGCCGCGCGCCTGCGGGCCAGTTCCAACCCTTGGCGGAAGCTTGACGACACCCCCAACTGCACCGCGGGCAGCTTCATGGGCTCGTACACCAACACCCAGAACCCACCACGGGTCGCCGGTAACCTGACCTCGGGCCTGCGCTTCTTTGACCAGACCCTGACCGTGGGCGGGCGCCTGACTTACACCTCGGGCCCGACCGTCACCGCCGACAAATCCTGGCAGACCGGCGCCACCACGCCGCAGCTGGTTTATCGCGAAGTGGCGCTGGTGGACCTGTTCCTCGACTACAAATGGCAAGACCACACCCAGTTCAACGTGTCGCTGGACAACCTGACGAACCGTTACTACCTGGACCCGCTGGCCCAGAGCTTTATGCCGGCGCCGGGGCGCACGTTGCGCATGGGCGTGGTGACCAAGTTCTGATCAGCGACGCCTAGCGGTTCAGGAAGTGTTCGTAGGCTGCGGTCATGACCTGCCAAGTGTGGGGATTGGCCGGGATCAGGTGCTCGATGCGCAATGAGGTGACGGTGATGTCCTGGGGCATGCCGAACGTGGTGAAGGTGGACATGAAATCCAGCTGGCCATGCCGTGAATTCACGCGGGTCAGCACCAGCGGCGGCAGTTGATTGGCCAGGGGTGTCGAGCCGTGCGGCACGGGCAGGCTTTGCAGCAGCGTGGCCAGGGTCGGGTTGCCCAGTGCTTCACGGGCAGCCCGTTGCCAGGCGAGGTTGCGGATCTCGTCAGCATTGAGCAGATGGTCGCCCAGGCCCCCCGGTTGCAGCAGGGTGCTCAGCAGGTTCAGGCCTTGTGCAGCGTCTGGCGCCAAACCCACCAGGTCGAACAAGACCTGGGTGCTGGCATTGGCGGCGAGCACTTCCCAGTGACTGCCCAGCACGATCGCCGGCGCCGGATTGTTGGCCTTCAGTACATGGCTGATGGCATCCCGAATGGCATCCATTGCCGGTGCTGCGAGCGGCGTGGCTTCGTAGCGCGGGGCGTAGCCGGCGGCCAGGAACAGGCTGTTGCACTGCTCCAGGGGCACCTCGAGGGCGCTGAGCAGGTTATGCAAGGTGCCCGGGCTAGCCTTGGCGCGGCCGGTTTCGATACAGCTCAAGTGGCGCTGGGAAATGCCACTGATCAGCGCCAGCTGCAATTGGCTCAACTTCGCCTGACGGCGCAACAGCCTCAGTTGGGTGCCGGCGTCGGTCTCGGGGTTGGCGCGGGGGAAGGGTGGGCGGTTCATGGATGGACTCTGGGAGGGCGGGGCGGGGGGCGTCCATGACCTCGCAGGTCATTGAGATGGCGGCGACGTTATCACTAATCTGCGGCTTGCCCAATCCTGCGTGGTGGACCCTATGCACAGACCCTACATCGCCCTTGCCAGCCTAATGGCGTTCTCCCTGTACACCCTGGGCACCCTGCTCTGGGCCGAGCAGTCGCTGCTGGCGTTCGGCCTTGAGCTGCTATCCCGGCCCGATACCGCCCAGGTGGTGATCGACCTGTACCTGATGGCGGCCCTGGCGTGTGTGTGGATGTACCGCGACGCCCGGGCCAAGGGTCGGTCGCTGGCCAGTGTGTTGCCTTATTGGCTGCTGACGGCGGTCTTTGTCTCAGTCGGCCCGCTGCTGTACATCGTGGTCAACGGCTTTGCCAGGGACCGGCAATGAGCAGCAGCCTGCATGTGTTTGCCCTGTGCGTGCTGGTGTTATTTGCCAAGATGCTGGCGATTTCCTGTTACCAGGGGTTTTTCCGCCTCAGGCACCGGGCGTTCACCAACCCCGAGGATGCCGGTTTTTTCAAGCGCGATGCCCTGGTGCACGAACTGTCCGCCGTCAGCCGGGCAAGCAGGGCCTGGGCCAATGACCTGGAGAATATTCCGCTGTTCTTCGCGCTGGGCGGGTTGTGCGTGGCGTTGGGCACCCATGGGGTGGCGACGGCCTGGCTGTTTGCCCTGTTCACCGTCGCGCGGGTGCTACATACCTTGATGTACCTGGGTCGCCGCCAACCCTGGCGCACCCTGGCCTATGGCGTTGGCCTGGCGTGCCTGCTGGGGTTGGCGGGGTTGATCGGCGCGGCGCTGCTGCCTATTCGATAGGGTATTTGCCGAATGCCGGGTGTTGCTCGGCCAACTGGGCGTGGCGTTGCAGGTTGGGAAAGTCATCGGCCTTGACCACCGAGGGCACCGCGTACTGGCTAAAGGACCACGCCACCGCGACGCTCAACGACGCCTGGGTCAAGGGCTCGCCTGGAGCGTTGGCCAAGAGTTTTTCCAGGCCCGAATAGGCCGCCAGCAGTTGCCCGGTTACTCGATCGAGCCATGGTGCATGCAGCTTCTCTGCGGGCCGCAGGTTGTGCTCGTAGTAAATCTGCACGCTCTTGTCACAGGCGGCCAATGCCAGGCCGATCACTTGCAGGTCCCGTGCACGGGCCGCAGCGGTTTGGGGCAAGAGTTTTTTATCGGCTGGTGCCAAGGTTTCGAAATAATCCAGGATCAGGCTGGAGTCCATCAGCACCGTCCCGTCGTCCAGCACCAGGGTCGGGGCCTTGACCACCGGGTTGATCCTGGCGAATTCGTCGAAGGTGCTGAACACCGAGAGGGATTGCTGCTCAAAGTCCACCCCATACAGATCCAGGGCAATCGCCACGCGGCGTACATACGGCGAGTCCAGCATGCCAACCAGTTTCATGAAGCCTCCATTGCTATCAAGGGGAAGGGTTTGTGCGTTGACTTGATGCCGCTGTTTTTTACCATAAATGCCTGGTTGAAACTCAGCCCGATCGTCTGTGGACCCTTGGCGGGATCATGTTGAGCGCGAACGGCAGTCAGCGACGTTCGGTAGGCCGCAGGGCCGGGATCGGGAGTATGGTGGACCGGGCAACCCGTGGATTATCTCTGGAAGAGGAGAGGTGACTATGAGCGTTCCCCTGTTGAACAAGATGCAGCTCAATGGCTATGAAATTGTCCGGGTCAATAGCGGCCCATGGCGCGTCTGCACCAAGGATGATCGACTGGCTTCATTCAGCTCCCGCGAACAGGCGCTGGCCTATGCCGCGACCTTGCCGGGCTACAAGGCCCGGCCACGGCCGACCCCATAACCTTGGAGGGGGCCGGATTTGCGGCCCCCGCACCGGGTCAGACGAAGGGCTGGCCGCTGAACCCGCGTGGTAGGCGCTGCAGGCCGGGCAGCTCGGTCAGGCGTTGGGTCCAGGCGCTGCGCCAGTCATTGTGGGGGCTACCGGAGCGGGCTCTGCGTGCCGCGCGGCGCGATGCGTTGCGCTGGTTACGGCGGGCTTCCTTGTAGGCATCGGTGTTGCGGCAGGTGCGGCATTTAACCCGGTTCAGTTCCACCGTGGACGTCAGGTTATTGCCGTGATGGCCGCAAGCGAGGTGCCCCGCGACCTTGAAGTGAGTGACCATGTCAGCGTCTCCTTCTGTGAGGGTACGCGGCACCGCTAATCTGTTGATGCTCGCGCTCAAGGCCAGGCCGATTGAGGCCGAGCCCTTATATTTCCGACCCCACGCGCGCGCTGACGTTCACCACCCGTCTTGGTGTGCCGAATCTGAAGAATTCTCACGGTGGCTAAAGGCCTGCGCCGGGTTTGCTGGGGCGCGTTCAGGTCGCCAACTCCGTGCCTGCTGGGCGGCCTTGGCGTTACCGGTTCCAGGGACTATTGTTGATTGTCTGGCGCACAGCCCAAAGGAGGGCGATACCATGAACACCAGTGCTCTACTGGAACAACTGCTCCGTGCAGGCCAAGCCTCGATGGCGCAGCAAGGCGGCTCGGCGGCACCCCAGGGTGGCGCGGGAGGGCTCGGTGGCTTGGGCGGCCTGCTCGGTGGGTTGCTGCGCGGCGGCGGCTCCGCAACGGCGTCGGGCGGTGGCGGCCTCGGCGATCTGCTGGGTGGCCTGGGTGGCATGTTGGGCGGGACCCAGGCGAGCGGATCGACCCGCGCGCGCACTGGCGGTGCCAACTACGCGGCCCTGGCGTCACTGGGGATGATGGCGTTCCAGGCGTATCAGGCCTGGCAACGGCAACAGGCCTCGGCGCCGCAACAGACGCTGCAGACGGTTGACCAGTTGTCTGGCGCCGACGTCGAGGCCCATAGCCATGCGGTACTGCGTGCATTGATCGCGGCGGCCAAGGCGGATGGGCGGATTGATGAGAAAGAAAAGGCCTTGATCTCCCAGGAGATTGGGCGCCACACCGACGATCCGGACTTGCAGCAATGGCTCGACGCTCAAGTCGCCAAGCCCCTGGATGCAACCGACTTTGCCGAATATGCCAATGACCCGGCGGTGGCTGCCGAGGTCTACCTGGCCAGCGTCATGTTGGTGGATGACCAACAGGACGCCGAGCGAAACTACCTGGACGAGTTGGCAGGTGCGCTGGGCATCGAGCCGGAGCTGCAACTGCACCTTGAGCAGCAAGCCAAACCGGCCTGATACCGAGGCAACTTGAAGCGTGTGCTTGCTGCAGAGCCCTAGTGCGGCTGCGATAGTGGTGGCTCAGCCAACATCAATGCCAGCCATACCGCCGCCATCGCAGCCTCGCCGGGGCTCGACAGCTCCCACATTATTTTGTGCCAGCTGGCATAACGTGTTCGCTGTAGGGCGCCCGCGGTAAGGTCCGCAGTCCCGGCAAACACCGACGAACCCTGTGGGAGCTGTCGAGCCCCGGCGAGGCTGCGAAAGCGGTGGGTCAGCCAACATCAATGCCAGCAGTACCGCCGCCATCGCAGCCTCGCCGGGGCTCGACAGCTCCCACATTATTTTGTGCCAGCTGGCATAGCGTGTTCGCTGCAGGGCGCCCGCGTTCGAGAACACAGATCCCGCAAACCCCGATAAACCCTGTGGGAGCTGTCGAGCTTCAGCGAGGCTGCGAAAGCGGTGGGTCAGCCAACATCAATGCCAGCCATACCGCCGCCATCGCAGCCTCGCCGGGGCTCGACAGCTCCCACATTATTTTGTGCCAGCTGGCATAACGTGTTCGCTGTAGGGCGCCCGCGTTCGAGAACACAGATCCCGCAAACCCCGATAAACCCTGTGGGAGCTGTCGAGCTTCAGCGAGGCTGCGAAAGCGGTGGCTCAGCCAACATCCATGCCAGCCATACCGCCGCCATCGCAGCCTCGCCGGGGCTCGACAGCTCCCACATTATTTTGTGGCCAGTTGGCATAACGTGTTCGCTGTAGGGCGCCCGCGTTCGAGAACACAGATCCCGCAAACCCCGATAAACCCTGTGGGAGCTGTCGAGCTTCAGCGAGGCTGCGAAAGCGGTGGGTCAGTCAACATCAATGCCAGCCATACCGCCGCCATCGCAGCCTCGCCGGGGCTCGACAGCTCCCACATTATTTTGTGCCAGCTGGCATAACGTGTTCGCTGTAGGGCGCCCGCGTTCGAGAACACAGATCCCGCAAACCCCGATAAACCCTGTGGGAGCTGTCGAGCCCCAGCGAGGCTGCGAAAGCGGTGGCTCAGCCAGCATCAATGCCAGCAGTACCGCCGCCATCGCAGCCTCGCTGGGGCTCGACAGCTCCCACATTGATCTCCCTCCAGTGTTTCAGAACCGTAGGGTAGCCCCGGTCGTCAGCCAGCGGTCGCGATCCCCGGTCAGGTTGCGTCCGACCACCAGGTCCACATCGACTTGCTGACCCAAATGCACCCGCGGCCCGGCTTGCCAGGCCTGGTCGCCGCCTTGTTGGCCATAGCGTTCTGCCAATAGCGTCAACGAGTTCGCCAAGCGGTATTCCAGGCCTGTGCCCCAGGTCAGTCGGTGGTTTTGTTCGCCATCGTCATAGGCATGGGCCCAGCCGGCGTTGAGGTTCAAGCGTAGCGTCTGAGACGCTTGCCAGGTCAGCGGCAGGCTCAGGTCTGCGCCGTCGAATGGGTGCCGGCGATCCACCGCGATATGCGCTGCCGCCGCCCAGGCGATCTCCACGCCGGCATCCTGCCAGGCCCACAATGAGCCCTTGAACTGCGGGCTGAGCTGGGTCTGCTCAGGGTCATCCTCGAGGGCGGCGCCCCATTGCAGGTTGGGCATTGCGCGGGATGTGCAGGCGGCGGAGAGGGTGGTGTGCGATGTCGAGCGGGTGTAGCCTCCGTCGATATTGCATTCGCCGGGGGCGTTGATGGCGCCATCGTCCACCACATAGGAACCACCGGCGGCGAAGGCCTTGGACAGCAGGCCGAGCACCAGGAAGGCGCCGATAAAAATCAGGTTGCGCCGCAGCGCCCGTTGCCGCGATGCCGGTAGCCAGTCAAAGGCAGCAAGGAAGGTGTGTTTGTGCATGGGGTCATGCTCCAAATGAACAGAATTATCTGTAGCGATGGTGCTGTTGGAGTGGGCTGGGTGTGGCAAACCTGTCTGCCACACCCAGCCCGGTCACAACAGCAAACTCAGTACCACTGCTTGAAGCGGCGGATGTAGATCGTCTTCATCAGCTGTGCCACACAGCAGTAGGCGAGCAAGGTGCCGACCAGCCAAGGGAAGTAGGCCCAAGGCAAGGGTTGCAGGCCCACGATCGTGCCCAGGGGCGAGAAGGGCACATAGATCCCCAGGGCGATGACCAGGCTGGTCATCATCAACACCGGCCAGGCGGCGGTGCTCTGGAAGAATGGGATCTTGCGGGTGCGCAACATATGCACCACCAGGGTCTGGGAGAGCAGCCCTTCGACGAACCAGCCGGACTGGAACAGGGTCTGCATTTCCACACTATTGGCCGCAAACACGTACCACATCAGGGCAAAGGTGGTGATGTCGAAGATCGACGAGGTCGGCCCGATCCAGATCATAAAGCGCCCGATGTTCTGCGCGTCCCACTTGCGGGGCTTGGCCAGGTACTCCTTGTCCATCTTGTCCCACGGCAGGGCCAGTTGGGAGATGTCATACATCAGGTTCTGCAGCAGCAAGTGGATCGCCAGCATCGGCATGAAAGGGATGAACGCACTGGCCACCAGCACCGAGAACACGTTGCCGAAGTTGGAACTGGCCGTCATGTTCAGGTACTTCATGATATTGCCGAAGGTCTCGCGCCCTTTAAGCACACCTTCTTCGAGCACCATCAGGCTCTTTTCCAGGAGGATGATGTCGGCCGATTCCTTGGCAATATCAGTCGCGCTGTCCACCGAGATGCCGACGTCGGCATCGCGCAGGGCTGGTGCATCGTTGATGCCGTCGCCGAGGAAACCCACGGTGTGACCATTGGCCTGCAAAGCCTTGAGCACCCGGGATTTTTGCAGCGGCGTCAGCTTGGCGAACACCGTGCGTTGCTCAACCTCCTGCTGGAGGGTCGCATCGTCCATGGCTTCGATATCCACGCCGAGCAGCGGCTCGCCAGGCTCCAGGCCAACCTGGCGGCAGATGGTGCGGGTGACCACGGCGTTATCGCCGGTCAGCACTTTGACCGCGACTCCGATCTCTTGCAGCGCAGCAATCGCCGGGCCGGCGGTTTCCTTCGGTGGATCGAGGAAAGTCAGGAAGCCGTGGATCACCAGGTTGCGTTCATCGGTGGGGGTGTATTGCTGGCGCGCCAGGGCCTTGGGAATGTTGCGGGTGGCCACCACCAGCACGCGGAAGCCGTCCTCGTTGAACTCGTTGGCGGTGTTCAGCAGTTCCTGGCGACGACGCTCGTCCAGAGCCACGGCGCTCGCGCCTTCCATCACATGGGTGGCGATAGCGAGCATTTCTTCCACGGCACCCTTGCACACCAGCAGGTGATCGCCGTGGCTGTCCTTGACCACAATCGACAGGCGCCGACGAACAAAGTCGAAGGGCAGTTCATCGACCTTGCTGTAGGCAAACGGCACCTGGAACTTGGGGTTGTGCTGGGAAAACGCGAGCACCGCCTGGTCCATCAGGTTCTTCATGCCGCTTTGATGATGGCTGTTAAGCCAGGCCAGGGACAGCACCTGGTCGTCCCGCTGGCCGAAGGCGTTGACGTGGTGCTCGAGGATGATTTTGTCCTGGGTCAGGGTGCCGGTCTTGTCGGTGCACAGCACGTCCATCGAACCGAAGTTCTGGATCGCGTTGAGGCGCTTGACCACCACTTTGCGCTTGGCCATGGCATTCGCGCCCTTGGCCAGGTTGGCGCTGACGATCATCGGCAGCATTTCCGGGGTCAGGCCCACGGCCACCGCCAGGGCAAACAGGAACGCGTCGCCCCAGTCGCCCTTGGAAAAGCCATTGAGGAAAAACACGATGGGCACCATCACCAGCATAAAGCGGATCAGCAGCCAACTGACGCTGTTCACCCCACGGTCAAAGGCGGTCTGCACCCGGGAGCCGACGATGGCCTTGGCCAGCGAGCCGAAATAGGTGCGTGGCCCGGTCGCCACCACCACTGCCTGGGCGCGGCCGCTGACCACGTTGGTGCCCATGAAGCAGATGTTGGGCAGATCCAGCAGGTTGCTCTGGTCGGCGGCGCTGAGGGTGGCGGATTTTTGCGTGACGTCGCCCAGGGTGTCGTATTTTTCCACGGGCAAGGCTTCGCCGGTCAGCACGGCCTGGCTGATAAACAGGTCGCGGGACTCGATCAGGCGGATATCGGCCGGGATCATGTCGCCGGCCGACAACTGCACGATATCGCCGGCCACCAGTTCACGCATCGGCACTTCGCGCAGGATGGGTTGGGCGCCGACCTGCTCGCGGCGCAGCACCGTGGCGGTGGTGCGCACCATGGCCTTCAGCGCCTCGGCGGATTTGGCCGAGCGATGCTCCTGCCAGAAGCGCAGCAGGCTGCTCAGGGCGACCATGGTCATGATGATAATGACCTTGGTCAGGTCGACGTCCTCACCGGCGCGCAGCGGCAGCCAGTAGTCGGTGACAAAACTGATCACCGCCAGGGTCAGCAGCACATAGATAAAAGGGTTGTTCAGGGCCTGGAGGAATTGCACGACAGCGTGTGGCGGCTTGTCGTGGGCCACTTCGTTATAGCCTTCGCGTTGCAGGCGGGCGCTGGCATCCAGTTCGGTCAGGCCGTCCTTGGTCGCCCGGACGTTGGCCAGGGTGGCCGCCAGGCCGTTTTGCGCTTCGCGGGCGGCACGCATCGACAGTTTGCTGTCATGGGTGGCGCGGTGCTTGTTGGGCAGTTGCGTGGTTTTTACGGCGCTCATAGTGTGTACTCCTGTCGACATACTCATTACTTGCCTGGTGGGCAGGCGAGCACGAACATGCCGAGTCGCAATTTTTTGCGATCAGTTCTAATAACTTTAAAGAGGTGAGTTAATTAACGGGCGCGCAGAAAACTGCCGCTGGCTTAGTTCGCAAAGAACGCCAGTTAATTAATTGACCAACTATCAGGAAGTTGCTGTTTCCAGTCGGCTTATGCCGCGTGCGCGCTCAACAACAGGCGCACGTGAACAGGCAGGCTGGAAACGTTCCGTCTCTGTGGATCTTGAGGGTCGGCATGGTCCCATTGCTGGACCAGGTGGCCGGTGGTGGGGCACAGGCGCCAGTGAGCACGCAGGTGCACCGGGCTGATACGCGGGGAGGGGCAGGCGAGGGCCGTGCGCGCGGGGGCAATGCCCCGGGAAACACGGCACGGCGTGGCACGCAGGGCTGAAGCCAGCGTGCGTACATCAGGTAGAACAAGGGTCTGGAAATTCATAACACACCTCGGGACCGGACTGGCGCCGGCTCAAGGCAGTTACGTTGGAGCATCAAGCTCTAGCGCAGCTAACCCGGCCTGGAAGGCGAGTCCCGTCTTTACTCTGGGTTTGGCGTCCGCCCCCTGTATTCACGGGGAGCGGACAGCGACTAGATACTGTGTCCATTGGCTTCTTTTGTGAGGTTGAAATAAGGCCCGAGTTGCAGGCACGGGCAATCTACTCAGGCAGGTAGGGGATGTCAATCAATAATGAACTTGTTTGGGCGCTTGTTCAGACTTCATTCAGATTGGCGTTATATATAAGTTCATACACTGTAGGCGGCCAATAACGCCAGATACATCAATACCAGGCCGCAGGCGCCATGGCTGATTCGCTGCCAAGTTGGCGAGGCGTTCTTTCGCAAGACATTCACCAAGCCCGCAATCAGAAAACACGACAGGATCGACGCCAGCATAAAACCGGCGAAAAACATCAGGGTCTGACCGTGACTCGGGGTGGTGCCGACGATGCCTGCCAGGGCACTGCCCAGGGCGCCCCAGTACACAATGTTCTTCGGGTTGGCCAAGGAGAGGGTTGCGCCGACCATCAGCGCGTTGCGCCCGGTGCTGGCCGGGGCGCTGTCGGGTTGCGGCAGGTGCCAGGCATCCAGCAGGCTGCGCAGACCGAGCCAGGCCAGGTACAGCGCGCAAACGGCGGTCAGGGGCACGCGTACCGCGTCGTGCTGGATCAGCAGGGCCATGCCGGTCAGGCCGATCACCGCCCAGGTCGCATCGCCCACCAGCGACCCGACCTGCACCAGCAATGCCGGGGCGAACCCATGCAGCAGGCCGCGGCGCAGGGTTTCTGCCAGCACTGCGCCAGGGGACAGGCAAAATACAAAGCCGAAGACCAGCGCGGAAAAAAAGATTGTCAGCATCACCCCCCCAAAATCAATCACGCACCTTCGCCGACACGTCGGCTGCTACAGGTCAGTTTGCGGCTGCGGGCGCTGAGTTGTCTTGGACCGGATTGCGCTCTGATAACGGCCAGGGGTAATACCATACGCCGCACGGAAGTGCCGGTTGAGGTGGCTCTGGTCGGCAAAGCCCACTTCATGGGCGACTTCAGCGGCGCTCAGGCCGCTGCGCAGCAGGCCTTTTGCTCGGCGGGTACGCAACTGCATGGCCCACTGCCGGGGGCTCAGGCCGGTTTCTTTCTGAAAGGTGCGCAGGACGTGGAATTTCGACAGGCCCAACTCGTCGCCCAGGGTATCCAGCGCCACGCCTTGATGTAACTGCGCAGCGAGTAGTTCCTGAGCCTGGGCCACCATCCCCGACCCGGCGCTGGCGCTACTGGGCAGGCGCACACCACTGAGCCTGACCACTTCGCCCAGCAGCAACACCAGGGCGTCTTCACTCAGCCCGCAAACCAGTGGGTCGGCGCTTAATGCGCCCTTGGCGGCCTGGGCCAGTTGCGCCGCCAGTTCCGGGGCAAAGCACAGCGCACGATCGAACTCCAGGTGCGCCAGCCCAAGGTCGGTGGCCAGGCGATCGGCCCCGGCGTACAGGCTGACAAAGTGCCAGGGTGCCCCCTCGGCCGCGCCGCCGCCCTGGATCTGGCCGGGGTTGTACAGGGTGATACTGCCCGGCCCGGCCTCGAAGGTGCGCCGGTCCAGCCACACCTGCTCGGCGCCGACCAGGTTGACGCCAATCACGCACTCGTCGTGGCTATGCCGGGCAAAGGTCAGGCCGGTGCAGGTGGTGCTGCTGATTTCGTAAGGGCCCAGCCAGGCGTGGTGCAGGGAACTCATGGGGTGGGCTCAGTGGCATCGGGTGCAGCAAAGCATACGCGTTTACCTGCGTTCAGATCGACCGTTGATTGACCCGGTCAGAGAGCGATTGAGCATCTTCCTTGCGCTCAGAATAGCGCTGCACCAGTTCCGGATGCTCACGCACCAGCAGGGTGAACTTGACCAACTCTTCCATGACATCCACCACGCGATCATAGAGGGCTGAAGGTTTCATCCGGTCCTGATCGTCGAACTCCATGAAGGCCTTGGGCACAGATGACTGGTTGGGGATGGTCAGCATACGCATCCAGCGCCCCAGGACGCGCAGTTGGTTGACAGTGTTGAAAGACTGCGAGCCGCCGCAGACTTGCATCACCGCCAGGGTCTTGCCCTGGGTTGGGCGGATGGCACCCAGTGCCAGGGGTACCCAGTCGATTTGCGCCTTGAACACTGCTGACATCGAGCCGTGCCGTTCCGGTGAGCACCACACCTGGCCTTCGGACCATTGCATCAAGGCCAGTAGTTCCTGGACCTTGGGGTGATCGTTCGGAGCATCGTCCGGCATTGGCAGGCCGGCGGGGTTGAAGATCCGTGTCTCGGCGCCTAGATGCTGAAGCACGCGCGCCGCTTCTTCCACCAGGAGTCGGCTGAAAGAGCGCGTACGGTTGGAACCATAGAGCAGGAGAATCCGTGGCCGTTGTGCGGTGTCAGCGTGGAGTGGGGTGCTCAATGTGAGGTCGAGGTTGGGTAGGGTGGTCATGACATTCTCCGCTTATAACAAGCCAATACGATCCAGCTCAGCCTTGATCTGTGCCGCATCGAGGCGGTTGAACGGGAGGTCGAACAGCGCCCGGCAGCGGGTTTCGATGATCTGCAGGGTGGCCTGGAAGGCGGCGTCAATCTGCGCCTCGTCGCCGTGTAGGTCCGACGGGTCCTCAAGCCCCCAATGGGCCTTGATTGCCGGGCCAAAGTACACCGGGCAGGCTTCCTGGGCGGCTTTGTCGCACACGCTGATCACAATGTCGGGTGGGCTGTCTGCAAAGGCCTCATTGCCCTTGCTGTACAAACCGTCGGTGCTGATGCCCGCGGCCTGCAATGTACTCAGGCTGCGTGGCAGGACCTGGCCCTTGGGAAAGCTCCCGGCGCTGATGGCATGGAACCCTGGCGGGGCCAGGTGGTTGAACAGGGCTTCGCTGAGGATACTGCGGCAGCTGTTGGCGGTGCAGATGAACAGGACTTTCATGACAATTCTCCGTTAAACACTCAGGCGCAGGGCCAGCGCCGCCAGGGTAAGCAATAGCACCGGCAAGGTCAGGACGATGCCGACCTTGAAGTAGTACCCCCACGTAATACGGATGCCCTTGCGCGCCAGGATATGTAGCCAGAGCAACGTCGCCAGGCTGCCGATAGGGGTGATTTTCGGGCCCAGGTCGCTGCCGATCACGTTGGCGTAGATCATCGCCTCCTTGACCACGCCCACGGTATGGCTGGCCTCGATGGACAGCGCGCCGATCAGCACCGTCGGCAGGTTGTTCATCACCGAAGACAGCAGCGCCGTCAGCAACCCGGTGCCCAGGGCCGCGCCCCACACGCCGTAATCGGCGAAGGTGTTGAGCCAGGTGGCGAGGTAGGTGGTCAGTCCGGCGTTACGCAGGCCGTAGACCACCAGGTACATGCCTAGGGAGAAAATCACGATCTGCCAGGGCGCTTCCTTGAGCACCTTGCGTGTGGAAATCTTGTGGCCTTTGGCGGCGATCACCAGCAGGAGCAGGGCGCAGGCGGCCGAGATGGCGCTGATGGGAATACCCAGGGGTTCGAGGGCAAAGCAGCCGACCAGCAGGATGCCCAGCACCCACCAGGCCGCGTGGAAAGTTGCCGGGTCATGAATGGCACTGGCCGGTTCAGGCAGGTCGGCGGGGTCATAACTGTGCGGGATGTCACGACGGAAGAACCACAGCAGCACGGCCAGGGTAGCGGCGACGCTGACCAGGTTGACTGGCACCATCACTGCCGCGTACTGGTTGAAGCCGATGTTGAAGTAGTCCGCCGAGACGATATTCACCAGGTTGGAGACCACCAGCGGCAGGCTGGCGGTGTCGGCGATAAACCCTGCACCCATCACGAAGGCCAGGGTGGCGGCGGGTGAGAAGCGCAGGGCCAGAAGCATCGACATGACAATCGGCGTCAGGATCAGGGCCGCACCGTCATTGGCGAACAGTGCCGAGACCAGCGCCCCCAGCAGCACCATATAGGCGAACAGCCGGCGGCCACGGCCGCGCCCCCAGCGCGCGACATGCAGCGCGGCCCAGGCGAAGAAGCCGGCCTCGTCGAGGATCAGGCTGATGATGATCAGGGCGACGAAGGTGCCGGTGGCATTCCAGATGATCTGCCACACCACGGGGATATCCGCCAGGCTGATGACGCCGCAAGCCAGGGCCAGGATCGCGCCTATGGATGCGCTCCAGCCAACCCCCAGGCCTTTGGGTTGCCAGATGACCAAGACAATGGTGACGAGAAATATCGCGAAGGCGATCAGCATAAAAGTGTTCTCCAGGGGTCAGCAGCAGGTGCTGGCGCGTTGCGGTCGGTCACCCATTGCCGCCAGGCGCTGTGCGTCGCTTTGCAGCCAGGCTTGATTGGCTTGCAAGGTGGTCTCCAGCACCGTGCTCACCCATTGCGGCAACTGGGGATTTAGGCGGTAGTAAATCCACTGGCCCTGGCGACGGTCTACCAGCAGCGCGCAACTGCGCAGTTGTGCCAGGTGACGGGAAATTTTTGGCTGGCTGTCATCCAGGGCATGGATCAGCTCGCAGACGCACAGCTCGCCTTCGCGCAGGATCAACAAGATCAGCCTGATGCGTGTCGCATCGGCCAGGCATTTAAAAACGTCTGGGGGGGAGAACGGATCGCTCATGATCGGCGCCACTAAACATATGAGGATGCGAATATACGGATATCCATATGTAGTGTGCAACGAATATCCCGTTGATCCAGGTCAAGGGTCTGGGGATTGCCGGCAAGTGACTGAAATTAAAATGAAACACAACTGTCCTAAAGTGCCCGCCATTGATGAAAAAGGAAGTAACCGTGTGACCCGTGCCACTCGCAACCTGCGCAAGACCCTCGATTCCGTCGCGGACAACAACGAAACCGCGGCCTTCGATTTGATGCGTGCTGTCGAAAAACTCAGCGATGAAGTGCTGCGCCAGCGCCTGCTCAACACCATCCACCGGCTCAACCAGGATGCCCACGAACTGCGTGAGGCCAGGGATGCGGTGGAGCGGGTGTCGGTCAAGCTGGCCTGAATCGGCGGCTTAGCCGCGCGCAAGATCGTTCAAGACAATCGCTGCGCTGGCAGGCATGCTTACGGGCTGTTTGCCGATGAGCCTGTTGTCCATGCCTACTGCCTTACCGCATTACGCTTTCGCCCGTGGCGCGATTGCGATTATTCCCCTGTCGCTGGCCTGTGCCCCATGGGGCCTGTTGGCCGGTTCCCTGGCGATTGACGCCCAGTTCACCCCGTTGGAAAGCCAGGGCCTGTCGGCCATTGTGTTTGCCGGTGCGGCGCAGTTGGTGGCGATTGGCATGGTCAAGAGCGGCGCGAGCCTGATCGCCATTTTGCTCACCACCTTGCTGCTGACCTCTCAGCATCTGCTGTATGGCATGCATATGCGCAGCACCCTGTCGCCCTTGCCGGCGCGGTGGCGCATGAGCCTGGGCTTTTTGCTGACCGACGAGTTCTTTGCCCTGGTCAGCCAATACGACCGCCAGACCTTCAACCGCTGGTATGCCCTGGGCGTGGGCCTGACGTTCTACGTGGCCTGGAACCTGTTCACCCTGGCCGGCATCGTGCTCGGCAAGAGCATCCCCAACCTCGATCAACTGGGCCTGGAGTTCTCCATCGCCGCGACCTTTATCGCCTTGATCACCCCGGTGGTGCGTGATGTGCCGACGGTGGTGTGTGTGGCGGTGGCCCTGCTGTTTTCGGTACTGCTCAGCTACTGGCACTGGGAGTCGGCGGTGGTGGTCTCGGGGTTGTTGGGCATGAGTGCAGGCTATGCCTGCAAGCGCTTGGGAGTGGGGCAGCGATGATTTTTGTGATGATTATCGGCATGGGCCTGGCGGTGTTTTTCAACCGTTATCTGTTTCTTGAGCCGCGCTTGCCGGTTCGCCTGAATCGCGGCGCCCGGGAGTTTCTCGGTTTTGCGGTGCCCGGCATGTTGACGGCGATCTGCGGGCCGATCATTTTCCTGGCCGAGCACAAGCTCAACCTGAGCCCCACCAATCCCTACCTGCTGGCCGGTATCTGCGCGGTGGCCTTGATGTTCTGGACGCGCAGCGTCTTGACCACGGTGCTGTCGAGCATGGCGCTGTTCTATCTGTTTCGCTGGTTGTTGTAGGCAGTGGTACAGTCGCGTTTTTTTCAAGGAAGCGATGGCATGCGGAAGGTGGTGATAGGTGCGTTGGTCCTGGCGGCGCTGGCCGGTTGCGCAGGTTCGAAGATGAAAGACGCACGCGCAGGCGCGCCCTATAAAACCCTGGCCTCTGACAAGGCCGCGCTGGTCGTTGCCCAGTGCATCCAGTTCGGTTGGCAGGACGAAGCGGTGTTCGGCGTCGACGCCGGAGGCTTTATGGAGCCGGCGCAAGGCGGTGGTCATACGGTCTACACCACGGGCGGTGACTACTTTGTCGATGTGCGCAGTGCCGGCGCCAACACCACCGTCAGTTACTACGCAGCCGAAGATAATTTCGCTGCCAAGCGTCGCCTGGCGGCCTTGGCGACCTGTCTGTAGTTTGTTTCCTTAGATTTCTTCAGAAATGCCCGGCGGACACACCGCCGGCTTTGCCTTAATATTCTCGCGCTCGCCCAACATCATGGCTCTTTACCAGTACATGGACGTCGAGGCCTTGTGTTGGGCGGGCACCTTTTCAGCGTGGCATATAACCCAAGTGCCAACGCCGTGGAATCTTCAGCGACAGCAGGCCCAGTAGCGCCGACAGCAGGCCGCTGACCAGCAGGGCGCGAATGCCCATCTGATGCTCCAGCAAGGCGCCGATCACCGCGCCGACAAACATCCCGGCCCAGGGAATCAACTGTACGCGCCAGCCATCGCGACGCTCCCCCAGCATCCAGCGCCCCAGCCCCCGACCGAACCGCGACAGCGCGCCCGTCACGTAAGTCAGCCCCACAGGCAGGCCATTGACCTGTTCCACCGCCGCATTGAGCATGCCCATGGCAATGATCGCAGCCAGCACGGCGGGCAGTTGTTCGGCCAGCGGCCACGCTGCTGCCCCGCACAACAGCGTGGCAATACACAGCAACAGCGGTAACGCGTGGCGCTTGCTGATCCGGCTGATGATCACACCCAGGGCGTTCCCCAGAATAAACGTCGCCACCAGCAGCGTCAGACGTCCGGTCAGCCCCAGGTCGCCTTCACTGATCGCCACCGCCAGCCGCGTGGTGTTGCCGCTCATGAACGAGACAAAATCGCCACTGGCCATAAAGCCAATGGCGTCAGTCATGCCGGCCAGTACCGAGAGGCTGGCCACCAGCGCCAGGCCAATGCGCCCGCGCCATTTGTGCTGGTGCTGCAGGACGGTATTGACCAAGGGTTTCGGGGAGGAGGGCAGCACGGCGAGAGGTTCCTCAATGAGATTATCCGGCCACTACCGTAGGACGCTTTCCTCTGAACTGCAATGACTTGGAACATCTTCAGTTCACCTCCAAGCGCCAGCCCATGGCGTCCCAGGTCAGGACGTGAGTCGGCTTGAGTGCCTGCAGAAATGCCGCGTCATGGGAGGCCGCAATCAGCGCGCCGCTAAACCCTTGCAAAGCCTGTTCGAAGGCCATTACCGACTCCAGGTCCAAATGGTTGGTGGGCTCGTCCAGCAGCAGCAATTGCGCCGGGGTCTTGCGCCATAAGGCAATCGCCATGGCGGCCTTCAACCGCTCGCCGCCACTGAGCTGGCCGATGGGTTGGGTTACGCGCAATGCGTCCAGTTGCAACAGGGCCAGGCGGGTGCGCAGCTCGGCTTCGGCCAGGGGCGTGTCCATCAGTTTGAGTTGTTCGACGATCGACTGCCGGTCATCGAGCAGCGTCAACTGTTGATCGAGATAGGCACAGGGTACGTGCACCGTGCAGGCGCCGCTGACCGGTTGCCATTGGCCGGCCAGCAGCTTGAGCAGGGTGGACTTGCCGCAACCATTGGGACCGTGGACTGCGACCCGTATCGGCCCACACAGGCTTGCGTTGATAAAGGTGCTCGGCGCGTGGGGAGCGAGCCAGGGCAGTTGGCAGTCGGTCAGGGTTAGCACCTGGCGGCCAGCAGGCAGGAGGGTGCCGGGCAAGGCGAGGAAGGTCGGTGTTTCGTCCACCACCCGTTCGTGGGCCGAGCGCACGCGTTCGTTCAACACCTGTTTGTGTTGCACGTGGGCGCTGCGCACGTTGCTGACGATTTCGTTGGCGGCGCCTTTCCAGCGGGATTTGGTGAAGGCATCGACGTTGGCGGTCTCGGCATGTTTACGGGCGCTCGCGGCGTGGCGCTGGAAGCTGTCGAGGTCTTTTTTCAGGCGCTGGCGCTCGCGGCGCCGATCCAGGCGGGCATGTTCCAGGGTGGCCTGGGCGGCGTGCTGCTGGGCATCGCGCTGCGCCCGGTAGTCGTCGTAGTTGCCGCCGTAGAGCCGGGCCCCGAGGGGCGACAGCTCGATGATTCGCCCCAGGGTGTTGAGCAGGCGCCGGTCATGACTGACCACCACCAGGGCGCCGCGCCAGGCGTTGAGAGTCGCCAGCAGCCAGTCGCGACCGGCGCTGTCGAGGTGGTTGGTGGGCTCGTCGAGAATCAGCAATTGCGGGGCGCGAAGTAAAGCACCTATCAGCGCGACCCTGGCCAGTTGGCCGCCACTGAGCTGTTCGGCGGGCTGGTCGGGGCTGATCTCGGCCAGGCCAGCGGCGTCCAGTGCCTGGCGCAGGCGTTCGGCCAGGTCCCAGCGATCATCAATCAGTTCCAGGTCGTCAGCCTGCGCTTGACCCCGGGCCATGCGTTCAAGGGCGGCCAGGGTTTGTGCGCAACCGCTGGCCTGGGCCACGGTCTGTCCCGGTAACAGCTCAATGGTCTGTGGGACATAGGCGATACGGGCCGATAATTTGATCACGCCACAGGACGGAACAAGCACGCCGGCCAGCAGGCGCGCCAATACGCTCTTGCCCATGCCATTACGGCCGACAATCCCGGTAGGGGTGCAATCAATAGACAGGTTGAGGTCTTCCAGCAGAATCTCGCCATTGGCGAACTGAAAACCCACGTGATGCAAGGAAACAAGTACAGGCAGCCGGTTGACGTCAGTCATCAGCACCTCCAGAACAATGTGGCACAAGCCAACAAGCGCGCCAGGCGGCTCGTTGCGTTTACATGTTGGAAGGCTTAGTTGTTCACGTCGGCGGTCGTCCTGCGGTCGGAAAGGACCGGTAGCCTAGCGCAGTTGCGTCATTTTTCCTACATCGGTGATGCCGCCGTCTGCAGTTGCTCAAGAAACATCGCCAGCCCCACCTCTTCGGCTTTCAAGCCCTTGCGCACCCTGGGCCTGGGCAGTTTCGCCAGCCCGCCCTGGCTGAAGTGCTCCAGCACCGCCGGGTGGATGTAGCACTTGCGGCACACCGCCGGGGTGTTGCCCAGTTGCCGGGCGACGTTCTTGACCATCTCCACCACATGCCTTTTGGCATCCGACTCCGGTTGCCACGCCAGCTCCCGCAACACCGCCAGGGCCAGGGCGCTGCCGGCCCAGGTGCGATAGTCCTTGGCGGTAAAGTCGGCGCCGGTGAGGCTGTGCAGGTAGGCGTTGACGTCGGTGGAGCTGACGGTACGCCGCTCGCCGTTTTCGTCCAGGTACTGGAACAGGTTCTGCCCCGGCAACTCCAGGCAGCGCTTGAGCACGGTGGCCAGGCGCCGGTCCTTGATGCTGACCTGATGCTCGACACCGCTCTTGCCACGGAACTGGAACTGGATTTCGCTGCCCTTGATATCCACGTGGCGGGTGCGCAGGGTGGTCAGGCCATAGGAGCGGTTATCGCGGGCGTATTGGCTGTTGCCGACGCGGATCAGCGTGGCATCGAGCAACAACACCACGGTGGCCAGGACTTTCTCCCGATTGAAGCCTGGTGCGTCGACCTGCGCTTGCAGTTGCTTGCGCAATTTGGGCAGCGCATTGCCGAACTGCTGCAGGCGCGAATACTTGTCACTGTCGCGCACCTCGCGCCAGCGTGGGTGATAACGGTATTGCTTGCGGCCGCGCGCATCGCGCCCGGTGGCCTGCAGATGGCCCTTGGGGTCGGCGCAGATCCACACGTCGGTATAGGCCGGCGGGATGGCGAGGGCGTTGATCCGCTGGATTTCGTCGGCGTCGGTCAGGCGTTGGCCGTGGCTGTCGAAATACTGGAACCTGCCCCGCAGTTTGCGGCGGCTCAGGCCCGGTTGGCTGTCATCAACGTAGTGCAGGTCACGGGGCAGGTCGGCAGGCACGGTGGAGTCGGGCATGGGGCAAAGTCCTTGGCAATAAATCAGGCCGGTATGGCTGATTGACCGCAGCGTTGCGCCGTCCGTTCAAGCCAGTACCGCGACCGCCTTGATCTGTGCCCACAGTGCCTGCCCTGGATGCACGTGCAACTGGTCCCGCGAGTAACGGGTGATCCGCGCCAGCAACGGCGTGCCCGCAGCATCCAGCCGCACCAGCACATGGGCACTGTTATCGGCAGGGATCTCCTGGATCACGGTCACGGGCAAGCAGTTGAGAATACTGCTGTGCTCCCCGGGTTGCAGGCTGAGGCTGACATCCCGGGCGCGAACCTTGAACCGCAAGTGTTTGCCCGGCGCCAGCGGTGTATGGGCCACGCGCATTTGCAATGGGCTGTCGGGCAATTGCAGGGTCAGCAACTGGTAGTGGGCGTCGTGGCTGCTGACCGTGCCGTTGATCACCACGCCGGCATCGTCGCCCAGGGCCAGCGGCAGGTCGAGCCGCGCCAGGGTTTCGCCAATCGGGCCGCTGGCCAGGGCCTTGCCCTCGCTGAGCAGGACAATGTGATCGGCCAGGCGCGCCACCTCATCCTGGGCATGGCTGACGTACAGCACCGGGATTTCCAGTTGGTCGTGCAGGCGCTCCAGATAGGGCAGGATCTCGCCTTTGCGCTGGCTGTCGAGGGCGGCCAGGGGTTCGTCCATCAGTAGCAATTGCGGGCTGGTGAGCAGGGCGCGGGCGATGCCGACGCGCTGGCGCTCACCGCCGGACAAATGCTCGGGATGGCGATCCAGCAGGTGGCCAATGCCCAGCAGTTGCGTGGCCTGGGCCATGTCCACACGGCGTTGGGCCTTGGGGATACGCTTGAGGCCGAACTCCAGGTTGGCCAGCACCGACAGGTGGGGAAACAGGCTGGCCTCCTGGAATACATAACCGAGGGCACGTTTGTGCGGCGGTACAAACACCCCGTTACGGCTGTCTTGCCAGACCTGCTCGTTGATTTGCACAAACCCATCACCGGCCCGCTCCAACCCGGCAATGCAGCGCAGGCAGGTGGTCTTGCCCGAGCCGGAGTGCCCGTAGAGTGCGGTGACGCCCCGCCCCGGCAGCTTCAGGTCCACGTCCAGGGCAAACCCGGAATACTGCAGTTGCAGGCGCACTTCGATCATCGACATCAGCTCCAGCCCGCTTTGGTTTTACGGCTGGAGTAGAGCGCCAGCAACACCAGGAAAGAAAACACCACCATGGCCCCGGCCAGCCAGTGGGCTTGGGCGTATTCCATGGCTTCGACGTGATCGTAGATCTGCACCGAGACCACCCGGGTCTTGTCGGGAATATTGCCGCCGATCATCAGCACCACGCCAAACTCACCCACGGTATGGGCAAAACCGAGGATTGACGCGGTGATAAAACCGGGCCGGGCCAGGGGCAGGATCACCGTGAAAAATGTATCCCAGGGGTTGGCCCGCAAGGTGGCGGCGACTTCCAGGGGGCGACTGCCGATGGCCGAGAACGCGTTCTGCAACGGTTGCACCACAAACGGCATGGAATAGATCACCGAGCCAATCACCAGGCCGGCGAAGCTGAAGGTCAGGGTGCCCAGGCCCAGCCATTGGGTGAACTGCCCGAGGTAGCCATGGGGGCCCATGGTCAGCAGCAGGTAGAAGCCAATCACCGTGGGCGGCAGCACCAGCGGCAGGGCCACGATCGCGCCGATGGGGCCGCGCCACCAGGAGCGGGTGCGCGATAGCCACAGGGCAATCGGAGTGCCGATGACCAGCAGAATCACGGTGGTCAGCGACGCCAGTTTCAGGGTCAACCAGATCGCAGAAAAATCGGCACTCGATAGGGGCATTTACAGTTGATAACCGTAGGATTTGATAATCGCGGCAGCTTTTGGCCCCTTGAGGTAGTCAACCAGCGCCTTGGCGGCCGGGTTGTCCTTGCCTTTATTGAGGATCACCGCGTCCTGTTTGATCGGGTCATGCATCTGGCCAGGAACGATCCACGCCGAGCCGCTGCTGACTTTGCCGTCTTTATAGATCTGCGACAAGGCGACAAAGCCCAACTCGGCATTGCCGGTGGACACAAACTGATAGGCCTGGGTGATGTTCTGGCCTTCGACCAGCTTGCTCTTGACCTGGTCGGTCAGGCCCAGCTTGGCCAGCACCTGGGTGGCTGCGAGGCCGTAGGGGGCGGCTTTCGGGTTGGCGATGGACAGGTGCTGGTATTGGTTTTTCTGCAGCACATCGCCCTTGGCATCCACATAACCTTCCTTGGCCGACCACAGCGCCAGGGTGCCGACGGCATAGGTGAAGCGCGAGCCCTTGACGGTGTCGCCTTCGCTCTCGAGCTTTTGCGGGGTGCTGTCGTCGGCACTGAGAAATACTTCAAACGGCGCGCCGTTCTTGATCTGGGCGTAGAACTGCCCGGTAGCCCCGTAGGCGGCGACCAGGGTGTGCCCGGTGTCTTGTTTGAAGTCGGCGGCGATGGCCTGTATAGGGGCAGTGAAGTTGGCGGCGACGGCTACCTGGACTTCATCGGCGTGGGCCGAGCCCAGGGTGAAGAGGGCAAACAGGGTGGCCAGGCCTGAGGCGCGAATCATCATGCAGCAGCTCCTTGGGGTGCCGACGTGGCGGCTTGTCATAGGTAATCGCTATGTATGGGAATATATAGCGCTTCGCCATCGTCGGTACAGTGCAAAGTTGTCTCAGGGGCTCAGCGCTTATTAAGTTGCGCCAGGGCCTGCCGGGCCAGGTTCAGCGTCAGCTCGCGGGTCGACAGGTCCTGCCCCAGGCGCAGCGCCTGGCCGGCCCACAGGCTACTGAAGTCGGCTTCATCCAGGGCGCGCAAAGGCATCAAGGCACCGCCGGCCAATGGAAACGCCGGCGCCGCTGGGTTGATCGGCCCCAGTTCGCGCATCACCCGATTGACGATCCCGCGCGCCGGGCGCCCGGTGAACAGGTTGGTCAGGGCCGTTTCGCTGGCCTGGGCGCTGTGCAATGCCTGATGGTGGGCGGGGGTGATAGTGGCTTCGGGCGTGAACAGATAGGCCGTGCCGATCTGCACCGCCGAGGCGCCGAGGGCGAACGCGGCAACCATGCCCCGTGCATCGCCAATCCCACCGGCAGCGATCACCGGCACACTGACCGCATCGACGATCTGCGGCACCAGGGCCATTGTGCCAATCTGGCTGGTGAGGCGATCGCTGAGAAACATCCCGCGATGCCCACCGGCTTCATAGCCCATGGCAATGATTGCATCGCAACCGTGCCGCTCCAGCCAGATCGCTTCTTCGACGGTGGTGGCCGATGACAGCACTTTTGCCCCGGTGGCCTTGACCCGGTCCAGCAGGGCTTTTTCCGGCAGGCCGAAGTGGAAACTGACTACCTCGGGGCGGAACTCTTCCACCACTTCGCAACTGGCAGTGTCGAACGGAGCGCGGTTGGAGACCGGGGTCGGTGCGTCAAAATCGGCCCCCAGTTCACGGTAGTAGGGCTCCAGCATCGCCTTCCACTGGCGGTCACGTTCGGGGGCAGGGGCTGGTGGCTGATGGCAGAAGAAATTCACGTTCAACGGTCGGGCACTGGCCTGGCGAATGGTGCTCAGCGCCTGGCGCAGTTGCTCGAGACTCAAGGTGGCCGCCGGCATTGAGCCGAGGGCGCCGGCCTGGCTTGCGGCAATCACCATCTGCGGGCTGGTGCTGCCGGCCATGGGGGCCTGGATGATCGGCAGGTCAATGCCCAAGAGGTCAATAATCCGCGTATCTGGCCAGGTGCTCATGGTTCGCTTCTCCAGTGGTGGAACGCCCGGGGAGGGCTGCCCGGCATTTTTAACAGGGGCGGCCAGGGCAAGGCCAGTCTGTATTATTCACTGGACGCAGGCGCCTGTTCATGCACGGTGCGGCGTTCGCGCTGGAGCAATTGCTGCTTGCGCTCCACCCCCCAGCGGTAGCCCGAAAGATGACCATCGCTGCGTACCACGCGGTGACAGGGAATCGCCACGGCCAGGCGATTGGCGCCGCACGCCTGGGCCACGGCGCGAAAGGCGCTGGGCGCGCCGATGCGTTGGGCAATCTCGGCATAGCTGGCCGTGCTGCCTAACGGAATGTCGCGCAGGGCCTGCCAGACACGCTCCTGGAACGCGGTGCCGCGCAGGTCCAGGGGCAGGTTCAGGCCCAGGGCAGGTGCTTCGATAAAACCCACCACCTGGGCGATCAACTGTTCAAAACCGGGGTCGGCGCCGATTAGATTGGCCTGCGGGAATTGGTCCTGCAGGTCGCGCGCCAGTTGGTCCGGGTCGTCGCCCAGGAGGATCGCGCAGACCCCGCGATTGCTTTGCGCCACCAGAATCGCCCCCAGGGAGCACTCGCCGATGGCAAAGTGGATATCGTTATGGATGCCGCCGGCCTTGTAGTCGCTGGGTGTCATGCCGAGCAACTGGTCGGCAGACGCATAGAAGCGGCTGTTGGAGTTGAAGCCTGCGTCGTACAGCGCGTCGGTCACCGACTGGTTGTCCTGCAGGTGAGCCCTGACCTTGCGTGAACGATGGGCCCGCGCATAGCCCCGTGGCGTCAGCCCGGTCAGGGTCTTGAATACCCGGTGGAAGTGGAAGGGGCTCAGGCCGGCGCCGTTGGCCAGGTCTTCCAGGGCCGGCAGGGTCTCGGCCTGTTCGATATGGCGGCAAGCGGCGGCGACCAGGTGCGCATGGCGTTGCGCGACCTGGGTCTGATCGGCCGAGGTGCGTTTATTGGGGCGGTACCCGGCGGCTTCGGCTTGCTGCGGGGTGTCGAAGAACTCGACGTTCTTGCGCAGCGGCTGGCGTGCGCTGCTGCTGGGACGGCAATACACCCCGGTAGTCTTGACCCCATAGACGAAGGTCAGGTCGGCCGTAGCGTCACGGGCAACAATGGCCGCCCAGCGCAGATCATCTTCAGTGCTCATGGCAATAGCTCGGCAATGGATCAGTGGCCAGGATAATCACCGGGGAGGGGCCGCACACTCCGTTGCTTGCGGTTGAATTCACCGGGCTCAGCCGGCCGTGCGAAACGTCAGGTTGATCCGTTGTGGCCCCATGCGCGGGTGCGCGCCTTCCTTGATCGGCAGTACCCCATGAAAACGCAGGCGGTCAACGCCGCCCCAGACCGCCACGTCGCCATGGAACAGTGAGATCTTCTGCGTCTTGTCACTGCGTTGATGGCCGCCAAACAGAAACACCGCCGGCAGGCCCAGGGACAGCGAGACCACCGGCGCGTTGTAGTCGCGCTCGTTCTTGTCCTGGTGCAGGGACATCCGCGCACCCGGCACATAGCGGTTGATCAGGCAGGCGTCCGGCGCAAAACCGTCGAAGCCCGCTGCGCTGGCCGCGTTGATCGCCAGTTCGCGCAACACCGCCGGCATGCTCGGCCAGGGCTGCTGGCGCTCGGGGTCGAGGGGGCTGTAGCGATAGCCCTGGGGGCTGGTGGTCCAGCCCAGTGCGCCGCAACTGCTCAGGGCCGCCGACATGGTAAAACCACCGGGGGTGACCATATGCCGGAACGGGGACTGGACCAGGACGGCACGCAGCTCGGGCAAGACACGTTCAAGCCAGGGCAGGGCATAGCCCCTGAGGACGTAGGATTGTTCGCCGATTTGCTCGCGACGGGCCGGTTGCTGCAAGGCCTCGTCGCTGAACAGGTCGCCGGTGGAATGAGGGTCCATGTTGCACAATCACTCCGCTGCTGGTGATGGTTTACAGGGCCTTGCTCACGGTGATCTCAGTGATTTCGTCACTGGCATCGTGGATTTTCGCCAAGGCCGCCTGGGCTTCTTCGGTGCTGGCCGACTGCAGTTGGGCAAATTCAAAACGGCGTTCGCCGTTGAGCTTGTACTTGATGACGAATTTGGTGGTCTGGTTCACGGGCATTCCTGTGGTGTAAGGCAGCGCAATCAGCTGAGTTTGGTGCTGGTGCGGCGAACAATGCGGATTTTATGGGACAAGGCCGGCTTGCGGGTAACGCTGATGGCACGGCGTGTCACCACATCCAGGGTGATGTTCCAGAACCCGGTGCTTGGCGCGGTGATCTTGGCCGGGAATTTGTCGAACGCGCCACCGTGATACGTGTGGCGACCACCATTTTTGAAGCTGCGGAAATTCGCATCGCTCATCAGGCGGATATTGCAGGTCTGCGAGCATTCAATGACGACAATGTCCCCTTCGTTCAAGTGTTCGCGCTGGTGGATGAATTTCATGGGGGGTGTCTCCAGAAGGGCTTTTTCTGAAAAATCAGAACGATACGTGGGTTAAGATGGAGTTTATCAGCCCCAGCACGTTTATTATCGGGTCGTCGTCGGCGTCTTCGACAATTTAAAACAGTTATTTACCGATATATCAGGGATAAATCCTACGTGGGCGGGAGAAAAATACCATCTTCGCTGTCGTAGGGTCTTTATCGGAGGTTTTGTATGAAGTGGAGTGTATTGGTTCTGGCCCTGGCAATAGGTGGATGTGCTTCGGTTTCAGACATCAAGCAGACACCGCCAACCCTGGCGGTTATCTCCGGGAAAAAGCCGCAGGAATACGCGGCGTGTGTGGTGCAGAAACTGTCGGCGACCCGTCGCCCGTCGCAGATCGAGCCGCTCAAGGAAGGTGTGCGGGTAATTGTGCCGCAGAAATTTTCGGCTGACCCGTCGGCCATTTTCGAGATTGAAGACCGCTCCAGCGGTAGCAGCATCAAGCTCTACGAGAGCATGTCCAATGTGCCGATTCGTCCGGGTGATGTGAAGAAAGCTGCGGAAGACTGCATTTCCGGCTGAGTCCACCTCACCGCTCATACGCGATCAACTCCGATCAAGAAGCCTGGCCTGCGCTTGCAGTGCCGGGCTTTTTATTGCCTGAAATTTCTTACCCAGCGGTTGTGACTGTCAGCCCATTACCCTACCATTTGTAGGCTTATGCATTGTAGGTCTAAGCATATAACTATAAAAATGGAGTCGTGATGATGTCTGTGGAGAGAGTGTTGATGGGTGGCGCCCTGCTGCTCATGCTCGGCAGCGCGCAGGCGCTGGAGGGCAAAAAGGTGTTCAATGAAGGTGGCGCGCAGCCTGGCGCGGCGGCTTGCATGGCGTGCCATGGCGCCGATGGCCTGGGGCTGGCGGCTGCGGGGTTTCCACGGCTGGCGGGGTTGCCGGCGGCTTACCTGAGCAAACAACTGCATGACTTCCAGAGTGGTGCGCGCAGCAACCCGGTGATGACGTCGCTGGCCAAGGCGCTTACCGATGAAGAAATCGCCGCAGTGACCCAGACGCTGGCGGCGATGCCGGCGCCGGCCGTGCAAACCGGCCATCGCAGCATGGCCCCGACCAATCCCACCGAAAAACTGGCACTGCAGGGGGCCTGGGAGCGGCAGATTCCTGCGTGTGTCAGTTGCCATGGCCCTGCAGGTGTCGGCGTTGGCGAGGCGTTCCCGCCGCTGTCCGGGCAATCTGCCGCCTACCTGGCCGCCCAGCTCAATGCCTGGCGCAGTGGCACCCGGCACAATGATCCCAATGACCTGATGGGCCATGTGGCCAAATCCCTCACGGATGACGAAGTGCAGGGGATTGCCGGTTATTTCGCCTCCTTGCCTGGCCAGGAGGTCAAGCCATGAAGAACCTGTCATTTGCACCCGTGCTGGTCGCGTTGATCAGTGTGCCGGCGTTGGCCGCACCGATAGCCATGGAAGATCAGTCGCAACTGCAGGTGCCGGCTGCGGTGCCTGCCACCACGGCGTTCCAGCCACCTCAGACAAGCGAGTTGCCCGACAATGCCTACGGCAAGTTGGTGATGCAGGGTTATGCGTTGTTCGTCGACACCAAGCGCCTGGCGCCGCAGTTTGTCGGCAACGGTCTCAATTGCAGCAACTGCCACCTGGATCAGGGGCGCCTGGCCAACTCCTCGCCGCTGTGGGGGGCTTACCCGATGTACCCGGCCTATCGAAAAAAGAATGACAAGGTCAACTCCTTCGCCGAACGCTTGCAGGGTTGCTTCCAGTTCAGCATGGACGGCGGCACGCCACCGGCAGCCGACAGCCCTGAGATTGCCGCGCTGTCGACCTACGCTTACTGGCTGGCGAGCAAAGCGCCGCTGGGCGTGGAGTTGCCTGGGCGTGGTTACCCTGATGTGCCACAACCGGCCAAAGGCTACAACCTGGCGCAAGGGGCCGAGGTGTACAAGGCACAGTGTGCGGTGTGCCATGGCGGCGAGGGGCAGGGGCAGAAGGTCGGTGATAGCTACGTGATGCCACCGTTGTGGGGCAAGGACTCCTACAACTGGGGCGCCGGTATGCACCGGATCAACACGGCGGCCTCCTTTATCAAGCACAACATGCCGCTGGGCAAGGGCGGTAGCTTGAGCGACCAGCAGGCCTGGGACGTGGCGGCCTACGTCAACCGCCATGAGCGCCCCCAGGATCCGCGCCTGGTGGACGGCTCGGTGGAGAAGACCCGCGTCAAGTTCCACGCCAATGATGGCGTGAATCTGTACGGGCAAACGGTTGATGGCGTACTGATTGGCCAAGGCATCCGTTAAACTATCGGCCGACCACAAAAAATGCCGCTCAAACCCCGGGGTTTGAGCGGCATTGTCATTCTGGAAAGCAATTATGAAACGTGAACGCGTCAGAGAGCGGCATGCAGAGGGTCACATCTCTGCGACCCATGTGATTCAAAATCCGGCCAATTCGGGGGAGTGGATTGTATTTTTCAAGAAAAGCGGCGGGCGCAGCTTTTTCCTGGTGGATGACCAGGACGAGGTCGAATCCTTTGAGAAACTGGATGACCTGATCGACACCATTCGTAGCCTGGGCATCAAGTTCGCCGAGATTCACATGTAACCGCCCCGGTTACTTGCAGACCACCACCACACTGCGGCCCTTGAAATTGCCCACGTCCACGCCCAGGGTCTTGTCGCTGTCCTGCAAGGCCGGCGTGCCTTCGGTACCGACGATGCGGTAACCGGTGCCTGCGCAGGATGCATCGGCTTTTTCATAGCAACTGGCCCAAGAGTTGGCCTCGCCCGAGCAGTCGATGGTCAGGCCTTGTTCGCCATTTTTCAGATAGATATCAGATGTGGTAGTGCAGCCGGCAAGCGCCAGTACCGAGATCAGTGCCAGGATTTTGTTCATGAGTTGGGTCGTCGTCGAGGGTGTTGGAGGGGCGCTGACACTGTCGTGGGGCGTTGGCGCGAGAGTATAGCGAACTGCCACTTAATGCGCAGTCTCAGAAACAAAGTCTGCGACTGCGCCCCCGCGATGTGTCCGGCCCTGGCCTTTTGCGTGTGTCATGGCACACCCATCACGAGTACACCGCTGCCGCTGACGGGGCCTGGGGTGGGCAGGGAGCCGGCTCGCCGGACGAGGGTAAACGTCACATCGTCGCCTCCCACGCTATTGGTAATACTGGACAGGAAGGCGCCGCCGACCTGGACGGCCGTTGCGCTCCTTACGAGTGCCGTGCCGACATCCGGGTTGCTCATCAGCAGTAGCCTGGAGTCGAACGATGACGGCGTACCTTTGTAGGTAATGGTGATCGGCGTGGTGATCCCCGGGTCCGGGCACGCGTAGGTGAGTCGGCGGTCACGGCGAACGGTGGTTGTCAGCGGGTCGGTGCCGATTGCCCTTTGGTGTACATCGCCGAAGTCGATCTCGATCGGGTTGTTATTGTTGATCGTGCAGGTTGACGGGGAAATGGTGAAGTCGTTGGCGGCGGTATAAGTGACCGTGAGTTGCGGTCGGGTGCCGTCGAAATTGTTCGAGCTGGTGAGGCGCAACAGGCCGAGGGTGTCTCCTGTGCGCACATCAATCGGATTGGAGGGATCGTTACGCACCAGAATATAGGGGGTGATATTGATCGGGTAGCCGATCCCGTTGTTGGGCATGGTGGCCACGCGGATACCCGCCGGAACCGGCGTATCGAGGAAGCTGCCATTGATGCGCAAACCGCTCCTTTCCCGGGTGAATTTGGGGCCGGACGTCCAGGGCGTTCCCGAGGCATTCCCGGTTGCCCAGTAATCCTCTCCCCAAACGGGGCCTGCGCCGGCGGTAAACCGACATTCGAGCCGGGCGCCCTCCATCAGAATCCTCACGCGATCTGTATCGAGCCGTACGTCTACGGGAACGGTCAGGTGGGTCACCCGCGCCCACTCCCCACCATTGATCCGACAATCGACAGCCAGCGCGGCCGAACTAACGCTAATCAGCAGGAGAAGCACCATGGCTTCATATAGTCGTTTCATCTTGATCTCTCGTTGCTTCTCTACGCAGGCGCTGTCCAGCGAACAATCAGTCGCTGTAAACCTGGTTGGCCTGAAAGCCTATGGGTATCAATCGGTTTTTTGAGCCTACGAATTACGGGTAGTCCAGGGTAAAAGTAGAGGTCGCGGTGTAGGCGCCATGGCCAATGCTCTGGTCCCTGATGGCATTCGGCTCACCCTGGACATAGGCTTTGAGCTCAATAACGTTGCTGCCATTACGCAACACCTGTTCGTCGCTGACTGTATTCAGCGGCAATGGCTTTTGGCTCGGTGTCTCGATACCGACGCCAATGCCTGAGGCACCGCTCCCTGCGTCCAGCGCGAGCAATCCGGGCAGCGCCGGGTTTTCCCTGCCGCCGAACGTGATGGTGACCGTGTTGCTGATTGTGGTGTTGCAATCTTCCAGGTGCAGCTTGAAACCCCGACCCTGGGAGCGGGTGTTGATGTAGAGATGCTTGCTGGTCAGGTCCCAGAGCTCCAATGTGATGGCCTCGTCGCCTGGACGGATAGTGCAGGCCTCTTCCACCAGGTTGCCCTTCAAGCGCAGGTTGTCCGCCGCTTGCCCCTCGGGGGGCAGGCCGGTGGTCAGCAGTAAGGCCAGCCCCGCACTTGGCCAGCCCTTATAAATCGTTTCGTGTCCCATGGACGGATCTCCTACTCGTATTCGGCCAGCAACGTTGCCACCGCCGTAAACTGTGCAGGGGACAGCGTGGTGCCTGGCTGTTTGACGGGAACAACCTCCAATGCCGGCGGTGACGACAGGCTGATGTCCAGCGGTGTGTTGAGTGGAAACGGCTGGTCATTCTGGAAAATCCGGATCCCCAGTGCAGGCACATTGGTTTGCAATGCGGCGCCGTCAAACCCTGTCGCCGTGCCCCTGATACTCAACTTAAGCTCCCACGGCAGCGTGGCGGGGGCACAATTGATGGTGTAGCCGAGCCCGCGACGGTACTTCACTCCGTCGACCCGCTTGACCCCGACATCCCCAAAATCGACTTCAATGCTATTGCCTGCGTTGATCGTGCAGGGCGGCGGCTCGTTCAGCGTGCCGCTGAATGTCAGGTTGGCCAGCGCATTGCTGCAAAGGCCGATGGAACACAAGGCGAGCAATGCTCGCTGCTGGCAACGGGTCATTGATCGCTCCTTTTCATTGGTACTCGATGACAAGGGTGGCGGCGGCATCAAACACCCCTCCTGTCAGACTGCTGCCCGTGCGTTTGACAGGCACGGCCTGCACGATCGGAAAGTTTGGATAGGTAAACCTCACAGCCGTATTCAGCGGCCAGTCGGCGTCATTCACGAACAGCTTTACCCCAAGGTCGGCCTTGCGGGTGCCGAGCACGCGACTGTCAAACGCCGCTCCGGTGCCCTTGAGTTCCAGGGTCATCGCGTTGCTAAAGGGCGAGTCGCATGTCACGGTGTAAGGCACGCTTCGACGATAATTGACCCCGTCAACCCGTGATGTCAGGAGGTTATTGCCAAACGGCACATCGAGCGTGCTCCCGCTGTTGATGACACACGGCGGCGGGGCGATGATTTGTGCCCGGATGATCAGATTGGTATCGGCCGACACTGCTTGGCCTGCCGCCCACACCAGGGCGCCGGTAAGAACGGCCTGCGCGCCGATTGACTTAGCCATTGTTTTGCCCTTAGTCATAATTGAGCCTGAAATCCACTACGGCGCGAAATGCCCCGCTGGTCAGTGGCGCAGAGGTGCGCGTAGGCTGAACATTCCAGGTCCGGGTACTGCTGCCCAATGCCAGAAACAGTGGTTCGCCCCTGGAGCCCAGCCGTACATCCCGCCCCACGTCATCGGTCAGCCGCAGGCCCATCCCGGTGATGCCTTGTACTTTGACCAGCCGCGGATCATCGTCATCGGCAGGGGCGACAAACGTCACCGACAGCACCGGTTGAAAGGCACTCCACGCCAGGTTCCCCGTACGTTCGCTACGGATGCTGCCGGCGGTGCGCTGGCAGTCGGTAAAATGCAGCTGGAATGCCACAGCTGTTGCCTGGTCGCCCGGCCGCTGCAATTGGCTGGTGGACACGGCGCCCAGGTCAATCGTCTGGTGCAGTGACGTCATCTCCAGGCTGCAAGGTGTCTCATGCATGGCCCCGTTAATGTTCAGCAGCCCATTCATGCCCTCGATATCATCCTCGGCGTGTGCGCCCCCCACCAAGGCAAAGGCCAGCAACAGGCCGCCCAAGACCTTCCCATTGTGCGACTTCATGATGTTCTCCCGCGGCAGGCGCTACTCATTTGGGCGGTGGGGTTTGTGAGCTGACCTTGCAGGTTTCACCACTGCAGGTGAAAGCCAGCAGTGGGCGACCACCGTAGTCGTTGACGTAGGAGAAGTAGGGTGTAGTACCGAGTGTGTCGGCCGATGGCCCCAGCGTCAGCGCGCCTTTGGGCGGTACCATCACCGGCTCGAAGCCCGGTACGGTTTTGCCGTCCCTGCTGCTGCGCGCATCCACCAGGGTCACGTAGTAAGGCGTTGGGTTATTCACCTGATAACTGGCGCCTATGCGGGTCAGGGTCAGCTTTTCCTGCCAGGGGGTGGATAGGTCTTGCTGGCTCGGCGCAATGGCCTGCGGCCGGTAGAACAGTTTGATTCGGGTCTGCAGGGCGATTTGCAGGGTATTGGATTTATCACTGCGCGGCGGGATCTCCCTCAAATTGAAGTAGTAGACCGTCTCGCGATCCTGCGGCAGCATTTTTGCCGCCGGCAATGCCTGGACTTTCACCTGGCTCTGTTTCCCCGGCTCCAAGCGCTGAACCGGGGGTAACACGATCAGGGGAGTGGTGATTTTCGTGCCCGCTTCATCCTCGATCCAGCCTTGGGCCAAATACGGCAATTGGGTGTTGTTATTGGTGATGTTCACGCTGGTGGCCTGTTTGCCACCATCGAAAATCACTCGGGTGCGGTCCAGGCCGATCGCGGCATTTACACTCGGGCTCAAGCCCAGTGCCAGCAGGGCGAAGGCCGGAAGAGGGAGGCGCGTCTTGAGCGTCATGAGGATGTGTTCTCCGTATCGGTAGGCTGCCCGCTCAGTACCGGCGGCACGGGCAAGGATTGATCAGTAGCGGTCTTGCGGCAGCTCAATTGCAGGGCATCGGTCAAGCCATCAGCAGGCAAAACGACAGGGAGCGTGAGGATGCACTGCTCGGCACCTCCCCAACTGACGGCCATCTGCCCGCCGGCCTGTATGCCGCTCAGATAGACATGGCCGTCGTCATTCACAATCCCGGTATCCTGCTGTTTCATGTTCTTGACCTGCGCGCCGAACGGCGGTGAGTTGCCATCCTCCAGGCGAAGAACCGCCATGGCTTTCTCGCCGGCAATCACGTCCAGTGAGCGGTAGCCGATAGCCCCTTCGGTCAGTGTCAGTTGCGTCACCGATTGAGTGGCTTCGACATTGTTCGGCAGGCTCTCCAGGTCGACGCTGGCCGCCGTACGCTGATAGCTGCTGATATCCGAGATAACCGCCTTGCCAAAGGCATTGCTGCGGCTTGGGCTGCCGTAACCCCGCACAGGCACATCAGGTACGCCGCCGGTGTCGACCATCAGGCGGGTTCCGCCCGTGCTGTTGGTCCGGTGCAGCGCAGCGCCGTGAGACGTAAGCGTGCCACCGCCGCGCGCAGACACGCCGAGGCTGCTGTTACCGGATTGTTGGCTGGCGCTGAGGTCGATATCGGCCTGATCGCCCATGTGGGTCAGATAGCCGCTGGCAGAGCTATCGCTTGCACGGAGTTGGTAGCTATTGCGCGCATCAAGGCGATCACTGAAGCGCGACGAAAAACTGTTATCGCCCGCGGCCCGGTAGGCATCCAGCGACAGCGTGCCGGTGCGCCCCAGCGGCAGGCTGACCGTTAGCGCCGCACCGTTATCCTTGTAGCTGTATTCCAGGGTGCGATAGATGTTCAGGGACAGGCTCATGTTTTTCACGGTGCCCACATTGAAATAACGTGACACGGACATGTTCCAGCGCTGCGTGTGTGGCCGGTCCCAATAGGTTTGTTTGTTGTAACTGGCGTAGACCGTGGCCCCAAGGTCGCGAAACTGCTTATTCACCGTGGCCGTATAAAGGGCCTTGCTCCCGCCGATAGGCTTCCAGTCATCAATGCGTTCACCGTCCTCGTTGTACCCCCCGCGCCCGCCGAGTTCGCCATTCAAACCGTAATGCCGAGCGTTGAGGTATTCACTCATGCTCAGGAAGCCCTTCTCGGAAAACCGGTAGCCGGCGAAGGTTATCTGGCTGTCGTACTGCTCAAAGTGCTTGGAGTATTGGAGGCGGTAGGATTTACCCGCGAGCCGCTCATTCCAGACGGTTGCCTGGGACTGGGTGACATCCAGCGACAGGGCCCCGAACGCGAGCAGGTCACGCCCAGCGCCGACGGACAGCGCATGGTAATTGTTATCCGTGATCCCGCCGCCAAACAGCGACCAGCCATTGCTGACCCCCCAGGAGAACTCGCCGGTCCCGAAAAAATCACCGTCACCGTTGTACTGGAGGTTGGACGGTCGTCCCGTTGCCAGCTTGTAGCGAACCTGGCCGGGGCGTGTCAGGTAGGGAACACCCGCCGTATCTAGCTGGAAGCTGTGGACCGAGCCGTCCTGTTCTTCCACCCGCACATCCAGCGAGCCGGACACGGCATCGTTAAGATCCTGAATGCGAAAGGGGCCTGCCGCGACCAGGGTTTCATACAGCACACGGCCTTGCTGGCTGACGACGACTTTTGCATTGGTTTTCGCCACTCCGACGACTTCCGGAGCGTAGCCACGCAAGTTGGGGGGCAGTTGGTTTTCATCCGAACTGAGTGCGGCGCCGGTAAAGCGGAAACTGTCGAACAGGTCCGAATACAGGTAGTTCTCTCCCACCACGAGGCGCGACTTCAGCGCAGGAATTGCGCGATAGGCGTAGTAGCGCGTCCAGTCCAGTTTCTGGTCCTTGGCTTCGCCCTCACGGCGTCTCTCGAAACGCCCCTGCCAGTCTGCCCTGAGGCGCCAGGCCCCGGCGTTCGCGCCGAGCGTTCCGTTCCCACTCAGGTTGTTGCGGTTGCCGCGATTGTTTTGATAGTTGGACTGCGCGGTGACGCTGTAATCCGCCAACAGCCCCGGCACACCTTCATCCCAGCGCGAGGGCGGGTCCCAATTGATGTCGCTGTATTCGAGATAAGCCTGGGGGAGGTTGATAGTCAGCGTCGAGGTGGCCAGATCCCCACTCACTTCCATGCCCGGCAGCCCTTGGATATCCAGGCACTGCCCGTTATTCCACCAGGTGAGTTTTGCCGCGCCGGACGCCTTGAGGCCAAGCTGCTCGACGAGATCTGGGGACAAACAGGCCTGGCTGCCCTTGGGATCATTATCGGGGGGATAGAACACCACCGACTGCTCAGCAATAGGCTGGGCATTGACCTGCACCACCATTGAGTAGGTGCCGGGCAGAATAAACCCGCTGCGCGCAAATCGGGACAAGTCAATATTGGTGCGATCATTCAGATCAAGAACATCCGTATTGAACTCGATATCCCCGCTGGCCATTGCAGTTCCAGCCAGTGACATCAACCCGCTAAATAGGCCTGGACGCAGCGAATATTTGACCTTCGACGTATTCAACATGAAAAAACGACTCATCAATGTTCAAAAATATTCCAGCTTGAACCGCACGGCGGCACCGTGAGCGCCAGGCATCAGCGGCAGCCCGTTGCCGACCAGGCGAAGCGTGTAGTGCAGTGTCATGTCGCCTTCTGCCAACGGCAGCAACGGCATCGGTTCACCCGGAATGCTCTCCTGGCCGGCCGCATCCCAAATGTGCAGGGCGACCCCCTGTGAACCACCAAAGGCAGCAAAGGAGCGACCGTCTCTATCGCGGGCACCGTCAAAGGTCACTTGCAGGTGCTGCCAATCCGGCAGGTTCACATCCGGGCGTGACGGGTCAGGGCGGGTCAAGGAGCAATTGACCAGGCGCAACTGGAAGGGGTGAGGTTCTCCTATCGCACTGCGCAGCAGCCGGCCTATGGGCTCGGGAGGCATCTCGATGGTTTGATCGGCACTGACCAGTTCCAGCCCGCAAGCGGAGTCAATGACTTCTCCTCCCAAGGTGACTAACCCCTCACCTTGCGCCGCCGCACTCGCGAAAACGCAGGGGCTGATGAGCACCGTCAATGAAGAGGCAATGGCGAAACTCAGGAATGTTTTCACCTGTATCTCCCGTCAGAGTCCCCCGCCACCCGAAGTGGCGGGGGCCGTACTTACTGATAGGCCAGGGTGAAATTGGTCACCGCACTGAAATCACCAGGCACGACCGTGCCGGTGGCGGCACCTTGTACATAGGCACCAAACTCCAGGGTGTTGTTACCGACGGCAATGGCTTGCGGGGTCGTTGCGACACCCAGCTCAATGGGCTGGCTGCCATGGGTCATCATGATGCCGATACCGCCCGCGCTACCCACTGTGCCCAACCCGCCCGGGACAACGCTTGAGGGCGCGCCCGTGAATGTAGTCGTCACCGTATTATCAGTCAGGCCTGCCAGGTCGCAGCCTTCAAGTTCAATCAGAACGCGCCTGGCTTCGGATTTCCCCCCTGTCTGCAATTGATGTTTGGCGATCGCGCCAAGATGAACGGTTTGATCTACGGAGTCAGGCTTAATGGAACAAGCACCCGAGTGGACCGATCCCTCGAATGTAACTGTCCCATCTGCCGCATGAGCGGCAGAGATCGCGCCAGCAAATAGTCCGATAGTTAGCAGTGCAGTTTTAAAATTATTTTTCATTTGCAGATACCTACAGAGTAAGTGTTATTGAGAAGTCCGGCCGCAACTGTGCGTAGGACCTATTAAAAAGCGGTTATGGAGAGTGCAGCTAAGTGTCCAGGTCTCAGTACTTTGGATTTCTCCTCTTCTTGAGGTATCAAAAGCTTGCGATTGAGTTCGCCGCTTTTTAGGCGCAGTCCAGGGTCGTACGACAAGCCGGAACGGGCCGACCAGTCGGTTCTTTGCCTCAGCGGAGGCGCGCAGAAAACTCAGCCCGAGTGCGGTTGAGTTGGTGTTCAGCGAAGTCCTGATTTTCCAACTATTTGTATTGCACTTCGGGAGAACATTCGAGGCGGGGCAATTATTAAGCTACTAGTTTTAGTAAGGAAGTCGTCCGGTTCCCTTGCTTGCGTAGTCTTTTGGTGGTGGGGCATATAGGAAAGTTATGGCTGTTTTCCAAGAATCGAGAAATGACCGTAAGACTTGGACTACATTTGGTGTGATGAAGAGGCGAGTTGCTATAAAAATAGGTTGGCTAGTGTTTGGAGGCAATAGTGTTTATTGATGAGGGCCAACTAATTTCCTCTCTCGCGAGTGAGTGCGCCGGCTCTCCCAGGGCGCAGATACAGGCAATGCAATGGGCAAACAAAAAAGCCCCGATCATCGGGGCTTTTTATGTGCAATCGTAGGGGCTTATTTCCCCTTTGGCCTTTTGCTCGATGCGTGACCGGCTTCGTCCACAAACACTTCGGCTACTGCAATAGCCTGGCTCTCGGTGGCGAATGCCCCGGCGACGCTGTCTCCGTGAAAATTGATCAGGTGCCAGCCGTCTGCTCGCTTAGTGATCAGGTAGCCGTTTACGCCTTTGGGTTCTGACATCGATTAACAATCTCGTGGTCTGGTTCAAGCGGGCTATGATAACGCCAAACGCGCAGGGCAAGCGCAAGTTGTTGCAGGTCAGTGCTCTGCGCCCAAAAGCGTGCTAAAACAACCGAAGCCCTTTCAAGTAGAGGGGTACGGTTTGTTTGGGCATGCCGTTGGTAGGGCCAATTGCATGATCGGTGGAACTAACGCCGACATTTTTTCTCTATGTTGACATCGCAACGCCAGCAGCGCCCATTGTAAGGTGGCTGCGGCCTGATTAGACTGCGCCGAATTTCGTATGCACAGCCCTTATTAAGGACTTTTATGATCAAGAAATGCTTGTTCCCAGCAGCCGGTTACGGTACTCGCTTCCTGCCAGCGACCAAGGCCATGCCTAAAGAAATGCTGCCGGTGGTAAACAAGCCACTGATCCAGTACGGCGTCGAAGAGGCACTGGATGCCGGCCTCAACGAAATCTCCATCGTCACCGGCCGTGGCAAGCGCGCACTGGAAGACCACTTCGATATCAGCTACGAGCTGGAAAACCAGATCAAGGGCACTGACAAGGAAAAATACCTGGTCGGTATCCGCAAGCTGCTCGACGAGTGCTCGTTCTCCTACACCCGTCAAACCCAGATGAAAGGCCTTGGCCACGCCATCCTTACCGGTCGCCCACTGATCGGTGACGAACCGTTTGCCGTGGTCCTGGCGGACGACCTGTGCGTCAACCTGGAAGGCGACGGCGTCTTGACCCAGATGGTCAAGCTCTACCAGAAGTACCGCTGCACCATCGTTGCGGTGCAGGAAGTCGACCCTGCGGAAACCAACAAGTACGGGGTGATCGCCGGTGATGACATCGGTGATGGCCTGATCCGCGTTCGCGACATGGTCGAGAAGCCGGCGCCGGAAGATGCCCCGTCGAACCTGGCAATCATTGGTCGCTACATTCTGACCCCGGATATCTTCAAGCTGATCGAAGAAACCGAGCCAGGCAAGGGCGGCGAAATCCAGATTACCGACGCTTTGCTGAAACAGGCCAAAGACGGTTGCGTGATTGCCTACAAGTTCAAGGGCCGTCGTTTTGACTGCGGTGGCGCTGAAGGCTACATCGAGGCGACCAACTTCTGCTACGAGCACTTCTACAAGACTGGCAAGGCTTACTGATTAAGCATCGCCTGTTGAGTCTCAAGAAAGCCACCTACGGGTGGCTTTCTGGTTTTTTGGGCGTAAGCGGGTATCCTGATGCCCTGCCGAGGAGAGTGAAATGGCCTACGATTTTGATCTTTATGTGATTGGCGCCGGTTCCGGTGGTGTACGGGCGGCGCGGTTCGCCGCAGGTTTTGGCGCGAAGGTGGCCGTGGCGGAAAGCCGCTACCTGGGCGGTACCTGTGTCAACGTTGGCTGCGTGCCGAAAAAACTGTTGGTGTATGGCGCGCACTTTGCCGAAGACTTCGAACAAGCCAGCGGCTTTGGCTGGTCCTTGGGCGAGGCGAACTTTGATTGGGCGACATTGATCGCCAACAAGGATCGCGAGATCAATCGCCTCAACGGTATTTACCGTAACTTGCTGGTGAACAGCGGGGTGACCCTGCACGAAGGCCATGCGCGTCTGACCGGCCCCCACGAGGTCGAGATCAACGGCGAGCGCTTCACGGCCAAGCACATCTTGATCGCCACGGGCGGCTGGCCGCAGATCCCCGAGATTCCGGGGCATGAGCATGCCATTGGTTCCAATGAGGCGTTCTTCCTGAAGCAACTGCCCAAGCGCGTACTGGTAGTGGGTGGTGGTTATATCGCGGTGGAATTTGCCGGGATTTTCCATGGTCTGGGCGCGCAGACGTCGTTGCTGTATCGCGGCGATCTGTTCCTGCGTGGCTTCGATGGCGCGGTGCGCAAGCACTTGCAGGAAGAGCTGACCAAGCGTGGCCTGGACCTGCAATTCAACGCTGATATCGCACGTATCGACAAGCAGGCCGATGGCAGCCTCAAGGCCACCCTGAAAGACGGTCGTGTATTGGAAGCCGATTGCGTGTTCTACGCCACGGGCCGGCGCCCGATGCTGGATAACCTGGGCCTGGAGCACACCGGGGTCAAGCTGGACAAGCGTGGCTTTGTCGAAGTTGACGATCTGTACCAGACCGCCGAGTCGTCGATCCTGGCCATTGGCGACGTGATTGGTCGCGTGCAACTGACGCCCGTGGCATTGGCTGAAGGCATGGCGGTGGCGCGGCGTCTATTCAAGCCTGAGCAGTACCGCCCGGTGGATTACGCGATGATCCCCACGGCAGTGTTCAGCTTGCCGAATATCGGTACCGTGGGCCTGAGCGAAGAGCAGGCGCGGGCCGATGGGCATAACGTGCAGGTTTTCGAAAGCCGCTTCCGGCCGATGAAACTGACCCTGACGGAGTGCCAGGAGCGCACGCTGATGAAGCTGGTGGTCGATGCCGATACCGACAAGGTGCTGGGTTGCCACATGGTCGGGCCGGATGCGGGCGAGATTGTCCAGGGCCTGGCGATCGCCCTCAAGGCGGGGGCGACCAAGCAGCATTTCGACGAGACCATCGGCGTGCACCCGACGGCGGCGGAAGAGTTTGTCACCATGCGCACGCCTGTCGCTGGCTGATCAGGTATTCCCTGTTGCCTCTGGCGCCGTTGCAACGACGGCGGCCAGGCGCAGCGCCTCAATGGTGGCCTGGGCCTTGAGCAGCTCCAGTTCCAGGGTTTTGCGGCTGTGCTGCTGCTCGGCCAGGGCCTCCTGCCGTGCTTGGTTGTCCAGCACGGCAACCCGCAGACGCTCCTGGAGCAGGGTGCGCTCGCTATCAATCAGGCTTACCTGTTCGCTCAGCTTGAGTTGCTGGGCCTGATCCTTGCGGTTTTGCTCTTGCAGAGTCGCCAACTCCTTCGCCGTGACCCGGTGCTCAATCAATAGCCGTTCATTGTCACGGTGCAACTGGGTGATTTCGTCCTGGCGCACCATGGCGCTCTGCTGGGCCTGACGCAGTTCGGCCTGCAGTTGCTGCAGTTGGCCTTCGTGGCGGCGTTGTTCCTGTTCGCGTTGGTCTTTGATCGCAGTGCGGTAGTGCTCAAGGGCGTCGCGGGCGTGCAGGTGTTTGTCTTCCAGCGAGCGAATCTGTTCGTCCTTGTCCGCGAGTCGTAGCTCGTAGTCGCTGCACGCCTGGCTGAGTCCGGCGTTACGGGTTTGCTCGGTTTGCAGGCTGGTGCTGGCGGTCTGCAGGGCTGCGCTTTCTTCCGCCAGGGCGGCGGCCTGAATATCAAATTGCTGCTGGAGCTGGTTGTGGGCTGCGGTCAGTGCCTCTGCCTGGGTGAGCAGGGCGGTTTTCTGCTGCTCGAACTGCGCCAGGGCCTGGTCGATGGGTTCCTGAGCCTTCTCTTTCAAGCGCTGGGCCAGGCGTGCGACCAGCTCGCCAAGCTCATCGTCGATGGGCGCCTCGGTAATGGCGAGGCGGGTTTCGCTCTCGTCCAGCTCCTTTAAATAGCGGTGGATGGTGGTTTTCGAGCCGGTATTGCCCATTTCGATGCGTACCGCATCAATGCTGGGGTTTTCGCCGCGGGCGAGGATTGCCAGGCGTGCCGTTTGAACTACTGCTTTATTGATGCCGCCGCGAGCCATGGGGTCTCCGTCGATTTAGTACTGTGGTATGTATTATGTATATACATACTGTATCACGAATAAAATTGCCTTTAAATTGATGATTTTACAGATGGGATATTGGCGTATTATCCCGTGTGATGACCCATTTGACGCAGATTCATCCCCTATGCCCGTACACCAACCCCTTGGCGATAGCGCTATGAGTGAACTTGATCGTTACCTGAACGCCGCCACCCGCGATAACACCCGACGCAGCTATCGCGCCGCCATCGAGCACTTTGAAGTGGGTTGGGGTGGCTTCCTGCCCGCCACCAGCGACAGCGTGGCCCGTTATCTGGTGGCTTACGCCGGGGTGTTGTCGGTCAATACCCTGAAATTGCGCTTGTCGGCGCTGGCGCAATGGCATTCCAGCCAGGGTTTCCCGGACCCGACCAAAGCGCCGGTGGTGCGCAAGGTGCTCAAGGGCATCCGCGCCGTGCACCCAGCCCAGGAAAAACAGGCCGAGCCCTTGCAGCTCCAGCACCTGGAGCAGGTGGTCAATTGGCTTGAGCGCGAAGCTGAGCAGGCGCGGACAGAGGGCGATCGGCCGCGCTGGCTGCGCGCCAAGCGCGACGCGGCCTTGATCCTGCTGGGCTTCTGGCGTGGTTTTCGCAGTGATGAGCTGTGTCGGCTGCAGATCGAGCATGTGCAGGCGGTACCAGGGGCGGGCATCACCCTGTACTTGCCGCGCAGCAAGAGTGACCGCGAGAACCTCGGCCAGACCTATCAAACCCCGGCACTGCTGCGCTTGTGCCCGGTGCAGGCCTATACCGAATGGCTGAGTGCCTCGGCCCTGGTGCGCGGCCCGGTGTTTCGCGGGATCGATCGCTGGGGCAACCTGGGCGAGGAGGGGTTGCACGCCAATAGCGTGATCCCGCTGCTGCGCCAGGCCCTCGGGCGCGCGGGCATTGCTGCCGAGCAGTACACCAGCCACTCCTTGCGCCGGGGCTTCGCCACCTGGGCCCATCGCAGCGGTTGGGATTTGAAGTCGTTGATGAGTTACGTCGGCTGGAAGGACATGAAGTCCGCCATGCGCTATGTTGAAGCGACGCCCTTTCTTGGCATGACTCAGGCCCGCGATCCGCTGCTTTAAGATTTCTTCTATTAATACAGCTGGTTGATAGCCAAAACCAATCGGCGGCATCAGGTTTGGCAATGAGCCATCGGCGATGAGACTGGGTAGGATTCACCCATCAACTTACTAACCCCTGACGGAGAGTCAACGATGCCTATCATCAACAGCCAAGTAAAACCGTTCAAAGCCACCGCTTACAAAAACGGCAACTTCGTAGACGTGTCGGACGCTGACCTGAAAGGCAAGTGGTCTGTCGTGTTCTTCTACCCAGCCGACTTCACCTTCGTCTGCCCAACCGAACTGGAAGACCTGGCTGACAACTACGCCGAATTCCAGAAGCTGGGCGTCGAGATCTACAGCGTGTCCACCGACACCCACTTTGCCCACGCTGCCTGGCACAACACTTCGCCAGCCATCGGCAAAATCCAGTACACCATGATCGGCGACCCAACCCTGACCATCTCCCGCAACTTCGACGTGCTGATCGAAGAAGCTGGCCTGGCAGACCGTGGCACCTTCGTGATCAACCCTGAAGGCCAGATCAAGATCGTTGAACTGAACGACGGCGGTGTTGGCCGTGACGCTTCCGAGCTGCTGCGCAAAATCAAGGCCGCCCAGTACGTCGCTGCCCACCCAGGCGAAGTGTGCCCAGCCAAGTGGAAAGAAGGTGAGGCTACCCTGGCTCCGTCCCTGGACCTGGTCGGCAAGATCTAAGTCTGTGAAGTATCAAGGGCGGATTGCCGCACCTTAAGTAAGCCGCACCGCCCTCAAAAACGCCCGGGCGAGATTCGCTCGGGCGTTTTTTTTTACCGAATTGATTTGAAATAGGAAATCGCCCGTATGTTGGACGCCAATCTTAAAGCTCAGTTGAAGTCATACCTGGAGCGGGTCACCCAGCCGATCGAGATCGTTGCCTCCCTCGACGACGGTGCGAAATCCCAGGAAATGCTTGCTCTTTTGCAGGACGTAACCAGCCTCACCACGCTGATTACCCTGAAAACCGATGGCAATGATGGGCGCAAGCCGTCGTTCTCCATCAACCGCCCGGGTGCCGATATCAGCCTGCGTTTTGCCGGCATCCCCATGGGCCATGAATTCACTTCGTTGGTGCTGGCCCTGCTGCAAGTCGGTGGCCACCCGTCGAAGGCCAGTGTCGAAGTGATTGAACAGATTCGCAGCCTTAAAGGTGAGTTCAACTTCGAGACTTACTTCTCGCTGTCCTGCCAGAACTGCCCGGACGTGGTCCAGGCGCTGAACCTGATGGCCGTGCTCAACCCCAACATCCGCCACGTGGCCATTGATGGCGCACTGTTTCAGGCGGAAGTCGACGAGCGCCAGGTCATGGCGGTGCCCAGCGTCTACCTCAACGGTGTGAACTTCGGCCAGGGCCGCATGGGGCTGGAAGAAATCCTCGCCAAGCTCGACACCAGCGGTATCGAAAAGGCCGCCGAGAAAATCAGCGCCAAGGACGCGTTCGATGTGCTGGTCGTCGGTGGTGGCCCGGCCGGTTCTGCCGCCGCGATCTACGCCGCGCGTAAAGGTATTCGTACCGGTGTGGCCGCCGAACGTTTTGGTGGGCAAGTACTGGACACCATGTCCATCGAGAACTTTATCTCGGTGCAGGAAACCGAAGGCCCGAAACTCGCCAGCGCCCTGGAAGCCCACGTGCGTCAGTACGACGTGGACATCATGAACCTGCAGCGCGCCAGCAGCCTGATCCCGGCGAAAAATCCCGGTGAGTTGCATGAAATTCGCTTTGAAAGCGGTGCGACCCTCAAGTCCAAGACGGTGATCCTGGCCACCGGTGCCCGCTGGCGCGAAATGGGGGTGCCGGGCGAGCAGGAATACAAGGCCAAGGGTGTGTGCTTCTGCCCGCACTGCGATGGTCCGCTGTTCAAGGGCAAGCGCGTGGCGGTGATCGGTGGCGGTAACTCCGGCGTTGAAGCAGCCATCGACCTGGCCGGTATTGTCAGCCACGTGACCTTGCTGGAGTTCGACAGCAAGTTGCGCGCCGACGCCGTATTGCAGCGCAAGCTCTACAGCCTGCCGAACGTTGACGTGATCACCAGTGCGCTGACCAGTGAAGTCAAAGGTGATGGCCAGAAGGTTACTGGCCTGGCGTACAAAGACCGTGATACCGGCGAGTTCAAGACCGTCGACCTGGAAGGTATCTTTGTACAGATCGGCCTGTTGCCTAACACCGATTGGCTCAAGGGCACCGTGGAGCTGTCGCCCCGTGGCGAGATCATTGTCGATGCCCGTGGCGAGACCTCACTGCCCGGCGTGTTTGCCGCCGGTGACGTCACCACCGTGCCGTACAAGCAGATCGTGATTGCGGTGGGCGAGGGCGCCAAGGCTTCCCTGAGTGCTTTTGATTACCTGATCCGAGCGTAAGGCCCGATACTAAAAAACCCATGAGTGATCATGGGTTTTTTGTGGGTGTTGCTTTTGTGGGAGCTGGTCTGCGAGACAGGCGACTCGGCGTGACCGTTACACCACGGTGATACGCTCCTACAGGGGCAACAAACCGGTTTACAGCGGCGCTGGCTGAATGATCTCAACCCAGTACGCATCCGGATCCTTGATAAACGCCAGGCTTTTCATCCGCCCATCGGTCAGGCGCTTCTGGAAATCACAGCCCAAGGCTTCAAAGCGCTCGCAGGCCGCGACGATATCCGGCACCGAAATGCAGATATGGCCAAACCCGCGCGGGTCGGTGTTGCCATTGTGGTAGGCGAAGTCGGCATCGTTTTCGGTGCCGTGGTTGTGGGTCAGTTCCAGGATGCCCGGGATCGACTTCATCCACTGGGTGCGCGCGGCGGCATCGGCCGGAATCTGCGCCTTGTCGACCAGGGCGAGGAAGTACAGGCTGAATTCGGCTTCCGGGAAGTCGCGTTTTTCAACCAGGGAAAAACCCAGGACGCGGGTATAGAAGTCCAGGGACTTAGTGATGTCCTTGACCCGCAGCATGGTGTGGTTGAACACGAAGTTCGAAGTGGCGGTGTCGGGTTGGGCGGTGACGCCCGGGAAGGTGTTCAATTCGTGCAGGCTCATGGGCCCTCCAGAAAAAATGGGGCAGACGCAGCTCGTGATTTGAGCGGTCCCTTGGCGTGCGGCAGATCCGTGTAGCCGGATCATGATACGCAAGCTGCACCGGCCGCGCCAAATGAAAAACGCACCCGGGCCTTGCGGCCATCCCCTCGGCGGGCTCAAACTTTGCGGCTTGAACTTCGAGTGTTTTTTGCAATGAGCCGATTGAACAAACCATTGTTGGCCGCCTTGTGGCTTGTCTTGGGTAGCACCGTTGCACTGGCGGCAGACCCGGAGATTCATTGGCCCAGCGGCTGGCAGGTGGAGGAGGTGGTGGCGGATGCCGATGCGCCAGCCACGCCGTCACCGGTGTCGCGCCAGCGCGCGATCAAGAACGATGAGAACGGCGAGACGCTGATGGTCATGGAGTTGACGGGTACGCCGATCGAGCCCGGGCATGTGGTCAATCTGCAAGGGGTGTTGCTGGAGATGCGCAAGTCCATCCAGAAGGACTTTGCCCGCAGTGGTTATCAAAGTGTCTGCAACAAGATTCACTCAAGCACCTTAAGTCATCTTGAGGCGCTGGAAACTACCTGCGTGATTACCGAGAACGGTCGGCATGTGCTCTCGCAAACACTGGTGGGTGCTGTCGATACGAATAAGGCCTATGTTTTTTCATATGCCGGGCAAGCCGCTGCCTATGAGTCGAGCAAGGAAGAAGTCAGCTCGGTACGTGCAAGCCTGAAACTTTGATCGGCGATGGCTAGATGCCTGACATGGCACATTGACAGAAAAACCCATAACTACAGGGCTGCGGTGTAAAGCGGCTGTTCGGCGATTGGGTTCGAAGTGGAGTGTATTTCAAAGTTCACTTTCGCACGCGGCAGCGTTTGAAATCGAGGCGCAAAAACAAAAAAAGCCCCGCATCAGCGGGGCTTTTTATTAGTGCGCCTGTATTAGCCGCGCAGCCAGGAATCTACAGTGGCAGCGCCATACTGTTCTTTCCAGGCCTTCAAGCCGCGGTGGTTGCCGCCCTTGGTTTCAATCAGTTCACCCGTGTGCGGGTTGTGATACACCTTGACCACGCGTGCGCGGCGGGTTTTGGGGGCGGCTGCCACTTGGATCCCCGACTTGCCTGGGTTTGGATCAAGGATGGAGATGATGTCGCGCAGGCTCTTGCCGTAGGTTTTCATCAGCCCTTGAAGCTTTTCTTCAAATTCGATTTCTTTCTTCAGGCCAGCGTCGTTCTTCAGGGATTCCAGCTGGGCGAGCTGTTCTTGAAGGGCTTTTTCTGCGGCACGAAATTCGGCGAGTCTGGACAAAATATTTACTCCAATAGTGTATTTGGCTGATACCCACTGCAAACAAAGCTATAAGCCAAGAGCCTCAGCATGACTCGGTAAAAGTGGTTCTCCTGCCGATTCGGCGCAGGCAGGAAAAATTGTAGTAGTTAATGCGCCACGAGTAAATCACGTCTTTTGTATAAATAACAATTTTTCATCTGATGCTAGATGGATATTCAATCGCGCCGCAAAGATTTAATGAATGCGTCAAAAGGCTCCGGGCGACCAAACAGGTAGCCCTGCAAGAAGTCCACACCTTGCGCGGCCAGATAGTCACATTGCTCTTGGGTTTCCACGCCTTCGGCGACGATGCCCAAATCAAGCTTGCCGGATAACTCAATGATGCTGTCGAGTATATGCCGCGATAACGCATCGGCTCCGATCATGGCCACAAAGCTTTGATCAATCTTCAAGTAGTCAACATTGAAGTTACGCAAATAACCCAAGCTGGAGTGGCCGGTGCCGAAGTCATCAATGGCGATCATCACGCCCAGTTCGTGCAGGGCCTGGAACAGCTGGCGGGTGACCTCGGTGGGTTCGATCAGTTCGCGCTCGGTCAACTCCAGCGTCAACAGTACCTGGCCCGGCTTGAAGGCGGCGAGGAACTCCCGGCAGTCCTGCACCAAAACCAGATCCTGGCAATGCCGGGCGGTGATATTGATCCCCACATGGAAATTGCTGCCCAGGCGATCGGCATGGGGCGCCAGTTGTGTGGCGACCTGGCGCATCAAGGCGCGGGTCATGGGCACGATCAGCCCGGAGTGCTCGGCCAGGGGGATAAACAGGTCGGGGCGCACCAGGCCTTCCTTGGGGTGCTGCCAGCGCATCAGGACTTCACAGCCGGCCCATTGAAGGTTATCGCCACGAACCACCGGTTGGTAATACGGCACGAACTCATTGGCGCCCAGCGCCCGCTGCAGTTCGTGGGTGGGGGCGGAGGAGCGTTTTTGCACCCAGTGCGCCAGCACGCCGGCCAGCACGCCGAAAAACACCAGCAGGCTGAACAGCGCCGGGTAGCGGGCTTCCATATACCGCCAGACTTCCCCTTCGGGCATGCCGGCTTCCACGCTGTACGCGTAGCGCTGGGAGGCGAGGTGCTGGTGGGCCACGGGAAACTCCGGCGGCGCACTGTTTTTGACTTTTCCGTCGCTGCCCAACCAATTGGGGCCGACCTGCAACACCAGGTCCGCGTAGCGGCTGATCAGGCGCAGGGCATTGGTCAGGTGGTAACCGTCAATCGAAGCAAACGCAGCCTTGTCGCCCTCCACCAGCCGGTACACCAACAGGGCGGTATCGGGGGTGACCGGATTGCCATTCATCAGCCACAGGCGACCCTCGACGTAGTCGCCAGGATTGACCGCAGACACGTGGGTGTCACCAAACAGCGAGGTGCAATACATGGACTTTTTCCACGACAAGGTGGTTGCGCGTACAAAGGGGCGACGTGTGACTTGCTCGCGCAGCGCCAGTTGCACCGCGTTGTCACAGTCCTTGCCCGCCAGCGGCAGCAGATCCTGGGCGGCACGGGCGGTGTTGTCGAGCATCAGGTCGAATTGGCGCACGGCCTCGGTCGCCGTCTGCGAAGTGCTGTGCTCCAGGGTGCGTTTGGCCTGGAGGTGCAGGATGGCCACTCCCAGCAGAATCGGCAGCAGGCCGCACAGGACCGTGATCAAGGAGCGGGCGGCGCGCTTGCGCGGACCTTTGAGGGTAAGTGGCATTTACGCAGCCTGTAGCAAAGTGAGGGAAGGGCCTGGTAGCGGCTACAGGCAGTACGTCTGAAGTAACAATGATAGTTGGTCTATGGCATTAGCAAAGCGTAGACCTAACGACTTGGCTAGTTGTGCGTGTTTTTTAATCTTGCCAAACTTTGCAACATATTTTGACGAGAAAAAATTGTTTGGTCTATTGCGTTGTTGCTTGGATCAGTGCCTGTCAGAAAAAACTTCAGTCTCGTGAAGAGGCTGCCATTCAAGAACCAACAGTTTTGCTGCATTGAGCTCGAACTCGGCGGGCGGGCTTGTGCCTGCGCGTCGTCTGACCGGGGCTCGCCTTAACCCTTAGGAACACGTGTATGAAAAACCATGTCCTGGCGATTGCCTTGCTGCTTGCTTGCGGGCTTGCCGTACCGTTGGCCACTGCCGCCGATGGCACCATCACCCTGACCGGCGAAATCACCGGCACCACCTGCACGATCAGTGGCGGGACCGGTGGTGTCGCGGGCTCCGGTGCGAACTTTCCGGTGGTCCTGGACAAAGTGCAAGCCAGCGCCCTGTCGACGGAGGGGGCAACCGCCAGCGCCAAGCCATTCTTTATTTATGTGGGCGGCGGCGCCAGTTGTGCGGATGCGACCAAGGTGGCTGTGTTGTATGAAAGCACCAGCCCGGCGATCAATCCGGCCACCGGCAACTTGCGCAACATGGCCCCCAAAACCGCTGCCGCCAAAGTAGAGGTGCAAATTCTCGACGGCGCCACCCAGAAGCCGATGGACTTGCGTACCGGCCATGCTTCGAGCACGGCCACGGTCACCGGCTGCCTGGCAACCTTGCCCTTTGCGGCACGTTACATCGCCACGGGCGGGGCGGCGGGGGTAGGGCTGGTGACTACGGCGGTGCAGTACTCGGGGATCTTTCCCTGATCGCCCGATAGACCGAGGGCCCGGGCCATGGGTTGCGTAGCACGCCTGCAGGTAGCGCTCTGCCTGTGCCTGGTCTTCGGGCAGGCACAGGCCGGGGTGATCATCAGTGGCACCCGGCAGATTTACCCTGAGCCGCGCAGGGAAATCACCGTGCAGGTGAGCAACGATGATGCGCATGCCGCGCGCCTGGTGCAAGTGTGGCTGGATGGCGGTGATGCACGGCTGACTGCCGAGCACAGTGAGGTGCCGTTCACCCTCAGCCCGCCGGTGTTTCGCCTGGATCCGGGCAAGAGCCAGGCCATACGCCTGGCGTATACCCAGGAACCGCTGCCCAGGGACAGGGAATCGCTGTTCTGGCTCAACGTGCTGGAGGTGCCGCCCGCGACCCGCCAGCCGGAAGCATTCGCGGCTGCAGAGCGCCAGAACCAGTTGCGTTTCGCCTTTCGCATTCGCACCAAGGTGTTTTTCCGGCCCCAGGGCTTGTCGGGTAGCCCCCTGGATGCGCCGGGGCAACTGATCTGGACGCTGCACACCGGCAAACCGGCGGTCCTGCGTGTCTTCAACCCGTCGCCTTTCCATGTGACGTTCCATGACGTCGCGTTGGTCGTGGGCGGGCAGGTGGTCCCCAGCGATCAGCAGGGCATGGTTGCCCCCCACGCCAGCCTGGATCTTGCCCTGCCACCCCTGATGCAACCCGCGCCCGTTGATCCTGCCGGGCATCTATCTGGGCAATAAACCCCTTGCGCCCGCCTGGGCATAGGGATTTGATAAGGAATACGGACAAAGCTGTTTACGCTGTGTAGAATCGGTTTACGCATACAAGAATAAGCGCCTGTTTCCATGCAGGCCTCGTCCGTCAGAGACGCCCGTAAGAGAATGACTCAACCATGAAGCTACTCGGGTTCCAACTCATCTACGGTGACTTCCTCGCCCGCAGCGTGCGGGGCATTTCCTGTGCGCCACCTGCTCACCTCATCCTTGCTGGCAATTAATTTACTTAATTCTAAAAAAGATGATGAGGCGCCAAATCATGGCAGATCTATACGAAAACCCAATGGGCCTGATGGGCTTTGAATTTATCGAATTCGCATCGCCGACCCCGGGCACCCTGGAGCCGATCTTCGAGATCATGGGCTTCACCAAGGTGGCAACCCACCGCTCGAAAAACGTGCACCTGTACCGTCAGGGCGCGATCAACCTGATCCTCAACAACGAACCCCACAGCATCGCTTCGTACTTTGCCGCCGAGCACGGTCCGTCGGTGTGCGGCATGGCGTTCCGCGTCAAGGATTCGCAACAGGCCTATACCCGTGCCCTGGAGCTGGGTGCCCAGCCGATCCATATCGAAACCGGCCCGATGGAACTGAACCTGCCGGCCATCAAGGGCATCGGCGGCTCGCCGCTGTACCTGATCGATCGTTTCGGTGAAGGCAACTCGATCTACGATATCGACTTCGTGTTTATCGAAGGCGTGGACCGCAACCCAGTGGGCGCCGGCCTGAAGGTCATCGACCACCTGACCCACAACGTCTATCGCGGGCGTATGGTCTACTGGGCCAACTTCTACGAGAAGCTGTTCAACTTCCGCGAAGCGCGCTACTTCGACATCAAGGGCGAATACACCGGCCTGACCTCCAAGGCCATGAGCGCCCCGGATGGCATGATCCGCATCCCGTTGAACGAAGAGTCGTCCAAAGGCGCCGGCCAGATCGAAGAGTTCCTGATGCAGTTCAACGGCGAGGGCATCCAGCACGTAGCCTTCCTCACCGACGACCTGATCAAGACCTGGGACGCGTTGAAGAAGATCGGCATGCGCTTCATGACCGCGCCGCCGGACACCTACTACGAGATGCTCGAAGGCCGCCTGCCAAACCACGGCGAACCGGTGGAGCAGTTGCAGTCGCGGGGTATCTTGCTGGACGGTTCGTCCGTGGCCGGCGACAAGCGCCTGCTGTTGCAGATCTTCTCGGAAACCCTGATGGGCCCGGTGTTCTTCGAATTCATCCAGCGCAAGGGTGATGACGGTTTCGGCGAAGGCAACTTCAAGGCCCTGTTCGAGTCGATCGAGCGTGACCAGGTTCGTCGTGGTGTGTTGACCACCGACTGATCCTAGCCCCCTGTAGGAGCCGGCTTGTCGGCTCCTACACCTTTCCCGTTCAAGCCCGGCGCTGACGCACCAGATGCTTGAACCCTTCGAACACCAGCACCATCACCGCCAGCCAGATCGGGATATAGGTCAGCCATTCACCCGGCCCGATGCTTTCCCCTAGCAGCAACGCCACCCCCAGCAACAGCACCGGTTCCACATAGCTGAGCAGGCCGAACAGGCTGAACGCCAACAGGCGGCTGGCGATGATGTAGCACACCAGCGCCGAAGCACTGATCAGCCCGAGCATCGGGATCAATCCATACAGCCCTTTGTGTTCATCCAGCACGGCGAAGCCCTGTTCGCCACTTTGGACAAACCACAAGGCCACCGGCAGCATCAGCGCCATATCCAGCCACAGGCCGCCCAGCTGATCGGTGCCCAGGCGTTTGCGCAGCACGAAGTAGATCGGGTAACCGATGATCACCAGCAGCGTCGCCCAGGAAAAACCACCCACCTGGTACAACTCGTTAAGCACGCCAATCGCCGCAAACACCACTGCGATCAGCTGCAATCGCGAGAGTTTTTCGCCATACACCAGGCGCCCGGTCAGGACCATGGTCAGCGGCAGCAGGAAGTAGCCCAGGGACACATCCAGGCTGCGGCCATTGAGCGGCGCCCACATAAACAGCCACAGTTGCACCCCCAGCAGCACCGACGACAGCACAATCCCACCGATCAGCCGTGGCTTGCCCGCAAGCAATCGCAGCAATTGCCACACCTGACGCCACTCGCCGCTGACCACCATAAATACCGTCATGCACGGCACGGTCAGCAGCATGCGCCAGCCGAAAATTTCCAGGCCACTCAAGGGCGCAAGCAGTGATGTGAAGTAATACATCACGGCAAACAACACCGAGGCCGCTACCGATAAAACAACACCTTTAGACACACAGTCCTCGCCAAACCGATTCAAACAAAAGAGGGGGGAATTTCAGGTGGGAATATATTGCTTTTGAGGTGAGACGTTTGCTCTGTTTTACGGCATCTTATGGGAAATTTTCTCACCTCCAAGGTTCGCCAGCATGCCCGTCAGCCCCCAGCCGCCCCTGGATGATTTCGACCGCGCGATTCTCAAGCACCTGCAACGCGACAACACCACCGCGCTGCGGGTAATTGGCGAACAGGTCAACCTGTCGACCGCCGCCGTGCAGCGGCGCATCAAGCGCATGGAGCAGAGCGGGGCGATCAGCGCGAATACGGCGGTGGTCAATCAGGATGCAGTGGGCAAGCCGATCACGATCCTGGTGGAGGTGCACGCCGAACGCACCCACATCGAGGACCTCGATGTGCTCAAGGTGCAGATGTCGATCCCCGAGGTGCAGCAGTGCTATTACGTCACCGGCGATGCGGACTTTATGCTGGTGATTGTGGTGGAGACCATGAAGGCCTACGAAACCCTGGCCCGCACGCTGTTCTACGAGAACCGCAATATCAAATGGTTTCGCAGCATCGTGGTGATGGACCGGGTCAAGGTCAGCCTGGATGTGCCGCTGGGCTGATGTGGGAGCAGGCAAGCCAGCTCCCACAGGGGCTCAGGGGCGGTGGATGCGCCCGGAAACAAAGTGCCCCACATCATTGAACCCCGGTGTCGACGCATGCCCCGGCGTCACCAGTGAGTCAATAAACGCCTCATCCTCGGCACTGATCTTCACATCGAGCGCCCCGGTGTAGGCATCCCACTGCGCCTCGGTGCGCGGCCCGACAATCGCCGAGCTGACGGCCTGGTTGTTCAGCACCCAGGCAATCGCAAATTCAACGATGCCCACACCGCGTCCTGCGGTGTATTGCTGGATCTGCTGGGCAATGCGCAGCGATTCCACGCGCCATTCGGTTTCCAGGATGCGTTTGTCCTGGCGCGCAGCGCGGCTGCCGGCTTCGGGGCTGATATCCGGCGCGTACTTGCCACTGAGCACCCCGCGGGCCAGCGGGCTGTAGGGCACCACGCCCAGGCCATAGGCGGCTGCGGCGGTGATCTGCTCCACCTCGGCCTGGCGGTTGACGATGTTGTACAGCGGCTGGCTGATGATCGGCCGGTCGACCCCCAGGCGTTCGGCCACGCGCACCACTTCGGCGATGCGCCAGCCGCGGTAGTTGGACAGCCCCCAGTAACGGACCTTGCCCTGGCGGATCAGGTCGCCGATCGCCGAAATCGTGACGTCCAGTGGGGTGTCGTGGTCTTCGCGGTGCAGGTAGTAGATGTCCAGGTAGTCGGTGTCGAGCCGGGTGAGGCTGGCTTCCAGCGCGTTGAAAATGCGCTTGCGGTTCAGGCCGCTGCGGTTGGGCAGGCCATCCGGCGGGCCGAAGCCGACTTTGGAAGCAACGACCCAATCGGCGCGATGGCGGCTGATGGCTTCACCGACGATTTCCTCGGAGCGCCCGCCGGTGTAGACGTCGGCGCTGTCGATAAAGTTGATGCCCTGATCCCAGGCCTTGTCGATGATACGCAGCGAATCTTCGGTGTTGGTCTGTTCGCCAAACATCATGGTGCCCAGGGTCAAGGCGCTGACCTTGAGCCCGGACTGGCCCAGTGTGCGGTAAATCATGGAGGACTCCTCAAAAGCGCAGACAGTTGCTATGCAATACCAGAGAGCAAGGCTCTAGAACAAGCCCGACGTCGCTGGCTCGGTGCCTACCACCGCGTTGGCCACAGCGTTTTTGCGCTGTGTTGCGCTTATTCGGCGAGCAGTTCGCCAGCGCGCGCCTGCAAGAAGCGATGCAGGACTCTGACACGCTCCGACACCTGCAGGCGATGGGGGCACATCAGGTTGAAGGGCGTGGGCTCGCCTTGCCATTCGCCGAACAACGGCACCAGGCGCCCGGCCTTGATATCGCCGGCTACATCCAGGTTGGCCTTGTAGGCAATACCGTGGCCGGCCAGGGCCCAGCGCCGCACAATTTCCCCGTCATCACTGAGGTAGTCGCCGCCCACTTCGACCTCTTCCAGCAACGTGCCCTGGCGAAAATACCAGGTGCTGTTGGCCCGGCCCTGGCGCATGTAGCGCAGGGTGCTGTGCTGCGTCAGCTCGGCCGGCACCTGGGGTGTGCCGTGGCGTGCCAGGTACGCCGGGCTGGCGCAGGCGATACGGCGGTGATCGGCGACCACCGGCAGCGCCACCAGGCTGGAATCCCTTGGCACGCCAAAGCGCAGGGCGATGTCCACGGTTTCGCGGAACAGGTCGGCGTTGCTGTCGTTAAGCAGCAATTGCAGGCGGATATTCGGGTGTTCGCGCTTGAACTGGTCCAGCCAACCGAGCAGTACATTGCGTCCGAAATCCGAGGGCGCGGACAGTTGCAGCAAGCCGCTGAGGCTCTGGCCGTGTTGCTTGATCGCCTGTTCGCCTTCCGCCAGGGCTTCCAGGGCCACCCGCACGCTGTCCAGGTAACGCCGGCCTTCTTCGGTGAGGCGCATGCTGCGGGTGGAGCGGGCCAGCAAGCGCATGCCCAGGCGGGTTTCCAAGCGTTTGAGGGCAATGCTGGCGGCGGCCGGGGTCAGGCTAAGGCTGCGGGCGGCCGCCGAGAGGCTGCCACTGTCGGCGGTGCGCACAAACACTTCCAGGTCAAGGATTGAGCTCATTTATAAAAATCCTTTAAAGATCCTGTCGTTTTACCGGGATTTTTCCACGATTGCCAAGCTGGGAAGATGAACGCTCATTTTTTCAGGACGAGGCAGTTCCCATGACATCTCCCCTCAAGGGCCAAACCGTGGTGGTGATTGGCGGTAGCAGCGGCATTGGTGCCGAAGTCGCCCGACAGGCGGCATCCCGTGGCGCGCACGTGGTACTGGCCGGGCGACGCCTGTCGTCGACGGTCGACAATGGCGTGCGCAGCGAGCCGGTGGACGTCACCGACAGCGCCGCCCTGCAGCGCCTGTTCGAAGCGGTGGGGCGTTTTGATCACCTGGTGTTCACCTCGGGTCCGGCGGTCCAGGCCAAACACCTGCAGGACACCGACCTGCAACTGGCCCAGGACAACTTCAATGTGAAGCTCTGGGGCGCCTTGCGCGCAATCCAGCAGGCGCTGCCATTTCTCGACGAGCGCGGCAGCATCGTCCTCACCTCGGGGCAACTGGGACGCAAGCGGGTGCCGGGGCAATTTATCAAGGTCGGCATCAATGCCGCGACCGAAGCGTTGGGCAAGCAGTTGGCCAAGGAACTGGCGCCACGGCGGGTCAACGTGGTCAGCCCTGGGGTGATCGACACGCCGGCATACGCGGGGATGCCTGAGGAGCAGCGTCAGGGCATGTTCGCCAAGGCGGGTGGGGCGTTGCCGGTAGGGCGTGTGGGGCAGGCGGAGGAGGTGGCGGCGGGTTATTTGATGGCCATGGAAAATGGTTTTATGACCGGCAGCGTGATCGACATCGACGGCGGCGGTTTGCTGTAAACACCGAACCCAATGTGGGAGCGGGCTTGCCCGCGATGGCGGCGTGTCAGTCAATATATAGGACTGATCCACCGCTATCGCGGGCAAGCCCGCTCCCACATTTTTTGTGCCGTGTCAGGCCTTCAGGGTCCGGGTCATGCGCAGCGCCAGCACGCTACCCGCGACGATCACCGCAGCCAGCAGGTACAGCGCCAGGTCGGTGGACCCGGTGGCGTCTTTCACAAAACCCACCACATACGGGCTCAAGAAGCCCGCCATCTGGCCCATGGAGTTGATCAAGGCCAGGCCGCCCGCGGCCGCGCCAGCGCTGAGCATGGCGGTGGGCACCGGCCAGAACATCGGCAGGCCGGTGAGGGCGCCCATGGTGGCGATGGTCAGGCCGAGGATCGCAATGGCTGGGGTGGTGGCGAAGTTCACCGCGATGATCAGGCCCACAGCGCCCATCAGCATCGGCACCACCAGGTGCCAGCGGCGCTCTTTGCGCAGGTCGGCGGAGCGGCCCACCACCAGCATGAACACCGCCGCCAGCAGATAGGGGATTGCACTCAGCCAGCCGATCACCAGGTTATCGCTGAACCCCATGTTCTTGATGATCGACGGCAGCCAGAAGTTGATGGCGTACACCCCACTCTGGATGCAGAAGTAGATCAGGCCGAACGCCCAGATCGCCGGGTTCTTGAACACTTCCAGCAGCGAATCAGTGGTGGTCTTGGGCTTGTTGGCCAGGTCGGTGGCCTGGTCGGCCTCGAGCACTGCGCGCTCATGGGCGGTCAGCCATTTGGCGTTGGCGAAGCTGTCGCTGAGCAGGAAGTAGGCGAGGGCGCCGAGGATGACCGTTGGAACACCTTGCAGCAGGAACATCCACTGCCAGCCCGCGAGGCCACCCTGGCCCGCCGCGAAGTGGTTGAGGATCCAGCCGGAGAATGGGCTGCCGAGCAGGCCGGACACCGGGATTGCCGACATGAACAGGGCCATGATCCGCCCACGGCGGAAGGTCGGGAACCACTGCGAGAGGTACAGCACTACGCCCGGGAAAAAGCCCGCTTCAGCGGCACCGGTAAACAGGCGCAAGGTGTAGAAGTGCGTCGGCGTGGTCACAAACAGCAGGCAGGTGGACAGGGTGCCCCAGGTGATCATCATCAGCGCAATCCAGCGCCGTGGACCGAACTTGGTCAACGCCAGGTTGCTCGGCACGCCGCACAGCACGTAGCCGATAAAGAAGATCCCGGCCCCGAGGCCATACACGGTCTCGCTGAACTTCAAGGCGTCGAGCATCTGCAACTTGGCGAAGCCGACGTTGACGCGGTCCAGGTAGTTGAACAGGTAGCAGATGAAAATGAAGGGGATCAAGCGCAGGGTGATGCGCTTGTAGACGGCGTTTTTGTCGTCATCGTTGGCCAGGGTAGCGGCGGCGCTCTGTGACATGGCGTTCTCTCTTTATTATGATTTTTCGCGATGCGCGGGTAACGTTGATCGCCCCAAGAGTCTCGGTCACGGGACGGTGCCATGTCTTTGTGCCCCCGCACAGCGATCCATCCATTGCGCTGTGCCTTTGAACAATCGCGTAATGCAGCGCTTTCAAGGAATTTAGCCCCATGTTCGAACTCGATCATGACTTGGCGCAGGATATCGTCAATCGCACGATGGCCATTTTGCCCTATAACGTCAACGTCATGGACAGCCAGGGCCTGATCCTCGGCAGCGGCGAGCCGGAGCGCATCAACACCCGCCATGAAGGCGCGCAATTGGTCCTGGCCAACGGTCGCGTGGTGGAAATCGACAGCCAGACCGCCAAGCACCTCAAGGGTGTGGCGCCGGGGATCAACCTGCCGCTGCTGCATGATCAGCGCCTGATCGGCGTGCTGGGCATCAGTGGTGAACCGCAGTTGCTGCGCACCTATGCCGAACTGGTGCGCATGACCGCCGAGATGCTGGTCAGCCAGCGCCATCAACAGGCGGAGCAGCAATGGCGACGTCAACGTTGTGATGATCTGCTGGCGTTGCTGCTGGCCGACAGCGGCGAATCGCCGCGCCTGGTGGATGAGGCCCAGCAACTGGGGCTCAAGCCGCAGTTGCCGCGCACCCCCTATCTGTTTGAACTGGGCCCGGGGCAGACCGCCGAAGCCCTGGCAGCCTGGCTGGCCTCCCGATACCCGGACAGTTGGTGCGTCAGCTCCGCAGAGTTTTCGTTGCTGTGGTGCCGCCCGGCGGCGGTGCCGATGGACAACCCGCGCCTGCTGGAAAAACTCGAGGCCTCGGGCTGGAACATCCTGCGGGTCGCCGTGGGTGGCCAGGCCGATGGGTTGGCCGGCTTGCGCCGCTGTTATCGGCGGGTGGCGGACTTGCTCGCCTATGGCCGCGACGTACTGCCCCAGTCACGCCTGCTGACCCTCAACCGCTATCGGTTGCCGGTGATGCTCTGGCGCCATCGCAACGACGACGCCCTCGACGAACTGCTCAACCCGTTACGCAAGGTCCTGGCCAAGGACGCCAACGGCCAACTGCAGGCAACGCTGCGCAGCTGGTGCGAACACGACGGGCAAAGCCAAGCGTGCGCCGACGCCCTGGGCATCCACCGCAACAGCCTGCGCTACCGCATGGAGCGCATTGCCGAATTGAGCGGTGTCGATCCCCTGACCTTGGATGGCATGCTCGCGCTGTACCTGGGGGTGCAACTGCTGCCGCAAACCCTGTAGGAGGCGCTTTTGTAGAAATGAACAACAAACCCCTGCCACGCTTGTGCATTGGACAGGCGTCATTGCCGGTGCCAACTGGCAGCATGGGCGTCATAAAAACCGGAGAAAGCCCATGAAAGTCATCATCGCCCCCGACTCGTTCAAGGACAGCCTGAGTGCCGAAGGCGTGGCCCAGGCCATTGCCCAAGGGTTGGCCCAGGTCTGGCCGGATGCCGAACTGATCCAGTGCCCGATGGCGGACGGTGGTGAAGGCACGGTGGAGTCGGTGCTCGCGGCCTGCCACGGGCAATTGCGCAGTTGCACCGTGCAAGGCCCGTTGGGCGGCACCGTTGAGGCGCACTGGGGCTGGTTGGCTGAAAGTGCCACGGCAATCATCGAAATGGCCGAAGCCAGCGGCCTGCAACGGGTCCCGCCGGGGCAGCGTGATGCCTGCTCCAGCAGCACCTTCGGTACGGGTGAGCTGGTCCGCGCCGCCCTGGACGCCGGGGCCCAGCGGATCATCCTGGCGATCGGCGGCAGCGCCACCAATGACGGCGGCGCCGGAGCCATGCAGGCCCTGGGCGTGCAACTGCTCGACGCCCAAGGCACACCCCTTGCGCGCGGCGGCCTGGCCCTGGCGCAGCTGGCGCGGATCAAACTTGAGCAGTTGGACCCGCGCCTGGCCCAGGTGCGTTTCGACATCGCCGCCGACGTCAACAACCCCCTGTGCGGCCCCCACGGTGCCTCAGCGATTTTCGGCCCGCAAAAAGGCGCCAACCCACACCAAGTCGAGCAACTGGACCAGGCCCTCGGACACTTTGCCGACCACTGCGCCGAGGTGCTGCCCCGAGACGTGCGCGACGAGCCGGGCAGCGGCGCGGCCGGTGGTCTGGGCTTTGCCGCCAAGGCCTTCCTCGGCGCGCAGTTTTGCCCGGGTGTGGAGGTGGTCGCCGAACTGGTGGGCCTGGAACACGCCGTGCGCGGCGCCGACCTGGTGATCACCGGCGAAGGCCGCTTCGACGCACAGACCCTGCGCGGCAAAACCCCGTTTGGCGTGGCGCGGGTGGCCAAGCTGCACGGTGTTCCGGTGATCGTGATCGCTGGCACGCTGGGCGAGGGCTACGAGCAGATGTACGCCCATGGCGTCGACGCCGCGTTTGCTTTGCCTGGCGGGCCGATGAGCCTGGAGCAGGCCTGTAGCGAAGCACCGCGGTTGCTGCGTGAGCGGGCGGCGGATATTGCGCGGGTGTGGCGCTTGGGCGCGCAACGTAGCCGCGGATGACAGCGCTTGCTGTCGCCGCCTACACTGCTCGGCCACTTGTCTTTCAAAGGATGAAACACAATGCCTACACCTGATTCCACGATCGTGATCCAGCGCTTTGCCGAAAGCCATCTCGAAGGCATGCGTGCGCTCTACAACGACCCGGCCGTGTGCCGTCAGGTGCTGCAGATGCCGTTCCAGTCGCTGGAGGTGTGGCGCAAGCGCCTGGCCGATACCAATGAGCGACTGCTCAGGCTGGTGGCGGTGCAGGCGGGCGAGGTCATTGGTAACTGCACCCTGGAGCAATATGCGCGCAGTCGGCAAAGCCATGTCGGCAGTATCGGCATGGGGGTGGCCGTGGCCTGGCAGGGCAAGGGCGTGGGCACCCAACTGCTGGGCGCGGCGCTGGAGGTGGCCGACAACTGGATGAACCTGCACCGGGTGGAACTGACGGTGTATGTCGACAACGAGCCGGCCCAGGCGTTGTACCGCAAGTTCGGTTTCGAGACTGAAGGCCGGCTGCGCGATTACGCCGTGCGTGACGGCGTATTTGTCGACGCCCTGAGCATGGCCCGCCTGCGTCAGACCGCCTGATCCCCCAGGGCAAACGCCACCGCAGCCTGTGCATGCAGCTCGGTGGTGTCGAGCAACGGCAGGTGGCTGTGCTCGGGTTTGATCAGCAGGCCAATTTCGGTACACCCCAGGATAATCGCCTGGGCACCACGGGCTGCGAGGTTGGCAATGGCCTGCTGGTAAACCTGGCGTGAGGTCTCGCTAATCACCCCGACGCACAGCTCTTCATAAATGATCCGGTGCACGGCGTGGCGTTCTGCTGCGTCGGGCACCAGCACGTTCAAGCCCTGGGCTGCCAGGCGCGCCTTGAGAAAATCCTGTTCCATGGTAAACGCGGTGCCCAGCAGGCCGACGGTCAGGGTATCGGCCTTGACCGCCGCCGCGCCGGCCGCATCGGCAATATGCAGAAACGGCAGCGATACGGCGGCTTCGATCTGTGGCGCCAGCAGATGCATGGTGTTGGTACACAGCACGATGCAGTCGGCGCCACCGGCTTGCAGGCGGCGCGCGGCGTCTTGCAGGATCAGCGCCGCGTCATCCCAGCGCCCGGCGTGCTGGGCCTGTTCCACCGGACCGAAGTCGACGCTGTACAGCAGGATTTGTGCCGAGCGCAGCGGCCCCAATCGGTCGCGTACCTGCTGGTTGATGATCCGGTAATACTCGGCGCTGGACTCCCAGCTCATGCCGCCGATTAGGCCGATGGTGCGCATGCAAAGCTCCTCAAGCGAATAGGCGAAAGCCACACCTTACCCAACCAGTGAGCGTTAGTCATACGCGGCGCTGCTGCATCTGCCATGATCGTTGTTTGCAGTCCCCGAGGAACACCGCAATGGACGATGTACAGCAATTGGGCGAGATGCTTCGTCACTACGCCGACAGCGAAGCGCACAAGCGCCAGCAGTTCGAGGTGCAGTCAGCCCGCTGGACCCAGAAAATCACTGAGCTGTACGGCGAGATCGAGCAGTGGTTGGCGCCGGTCAAGCGTGATGGTTTGCTGGAGGTGCAGCGTGAGGCTTATGTGGCGTCTGGCCCAAGCGTGCCGGTGGAGACGTCGACTTTCAAGACCGAGAAACTGACCATTCATATCGCAGGCAAACCGGTGGAGTTTGTGCCGGATGTGATGGGGGCGGGTGGGTTGATTTCGTTGTCGGTCATGGGGCTGACTGCTGCTCGCTACGGCAGTATTTCGCTGGTGTTGTTGCCGGGGAATGATGATTGGCTGTGGAAGAAAACCAATGGTTTGAAAGACCCGGACACGTTCACCTTTGATGCCAATTTTCTGGCCTTGCAGTTGCAGAGCCTGATTCCGCGCGAACGGGGCTGATCCCCGGGCAAATGTGGGAGCGGGCTTTTGTGGGCTTGTGTGGGAGCGGGCTTGCCCGCGATAGCGGTGTGTCAGGCAAGTGTTCCTAACCTGAGATACCGCCATCGCGGCGTGAGTCTCTACACCACTCTTTTCTGGGTTTGTGTACATATCCGTTGCTGCGGTCACGGCGGCTATTGGTTCCGCCCTTACGGCGGGTCACTTTTGGAAAAGAGCCCGGAGTGTGAACTGCCCCCCGAATGTTGGACACCTGACCCCTCGGGAGGGTGTTCCATGACGAAATACAACCTAGCGCTCAAGCAATCACTGATTGAAGAGTGTCTGTCTGCCAGTAGCGTTCATGAGGTGGCCCTCAGGCATGGCTTGAGTCCATCGCTACTGCGGCGCTGGATCAAGGGTTTTGAAAAGCACGGTTCCTCTGGCTTGATTGCTAAGTACAGCCATTACGATGCCCAGTTTAAATTGAAGGTTTTGCAGTGCATCGAACAAGACGGACTGTCGGCCCAACAGGCCTGTATACAGTTTGATATCCGTGGCCCAAGCAGTATCAGGCAGTGGCAAAAGCTGTACGATGAGGGCGGCGTAGAAGCGCTACAACCGCATCGTCTTCAAGAGTCCAGCATGCCCCGCAAACCTTCCAGACAACCCAAAGCAAGTCCTGCTCTTCCTGCGGACGCAGAGCTGACCCCTGAACAAATGCTCGCAGAACTGGCCTATCTGCGCGCGGAGAATGCCTATTTAAAAAAGCTCGATGCCTTAATCCAAGCGGATCCCCGTACTGCGCAGCCAAAAAAACGCAGGCCGTCCAAGGATTGAGGCATGAGCATCCACTTGCTCTGTTGCTACGTGCAGCGGGACTTGCACGCAGCACCTTCTATTACCAAAGCAAAACACTGCTAACCGACAAGCATGCCGACCTTAAAGATCGCATCCGCAGCGTCTTTCACGGGAATAAGGGGCGTTACGGCTACCGCCGTATCACTGCGACCCTTGGAAACAGTGGTGAGTTGATCAATCACAAAAAGGTGCATCGGCTGATGCAGATAATGGGCCTCAAGTCGCTGGTCAAAGTGAAGAAATATCGCTCTTACCGAGGTGCTGAAGGGCTTGTTGCGCCTGATCTACTAAAGCGCGAATTTAAGGCAGAAGCCCCTAACCAGAAATGGGTAACCGACGTGACGGAGTTCAAGGTGAAGGGGCAAAAGCTGTTTCTCTCGCCTCTCATGGATTTGTACAACGGCGAGATCCTGGCCTACCAGATCAACCGACGTCCCGAATTCAGGATGGTCTCGATGATGCTGGAAAAAGCCTTCGGGCGACTGAGTCGAGATGAAAAACCAATACTGCACTCTGACCAGGGTTGGCAGTACAGGCAGCCTACCTACCGACATATGCTGGCCGAAAAGAGCATCGAGCAGAGCATGTCGCGCAAGGGTAATTGCTTGGACAATGCCGCCATGGAAAGCTTTTTCGGCACACTCAAGAGCGAGTTTTTCTATCTGGAATCATTTGAGAGTGTGGAGCAGCTGGCATCAGGCATAGAGGATTACATTGCCTACTACAACCAAGACCGCATAAGCCTCAGACTGAATGGCTTGAGTCCGGTACAATTTCGTATCCAGACGCTGAATCAATAGCGTCCCTGTCCAACATTCGGGGGGCAGTTCAAGTGCCGGCCCAGCCAAAAGTAACCAAAAGGGCTCTTGCCCCACCACTCGGCACCTCGCCTAGGCTCGGTGTGCCCGTCATCCGACATTGATTTGGGGGGCCGCCGCGATGGGCCATCCATGGCCCAGCGCGGCTAACCCGGCGTCCTGCCGGGTTACCCCCCAAATCAATATCGGATGACGGCCAGCGTGGTTTAACGGGGCGCCTCAGATCAAAAGCAAAGCGAGGCGGCCTGACAGCCGACCTGATCGTCGAAGCGTGCGCATATACCTGTGGGAGCTGGCTTGTCGGATCGCCGCATCGCTGCGATGGCGCCGGCACTGCTAGCCTTTATGTTGTCTGACACACCGCTATCGCAGCCTCGCAGGGCGAGACAGCTCCCACAGGGGAATGGAGCTTCGCGCCCCGGCTTTGGCATTGCTGTTGCTCTGCTTTTGATCTGGCTTTTGATCTTGATCTTAGGCGCCCCGTTAAACCACGCTGGCCGCAGGCAGGTATTGCGCAGTGGGCACCCCGGCATGGATGCCGGGGTAGCCGCGACACGGCCAGGGATGGCCGATCGCGGCGGGCCCACGGAGCAATGCCTGACTGCGGGCATGCCGAGCCTAAGCGAGGCACCGAGTGGTGGGGCAAGAGCGCTTTGCTTACTTTGGCGCTCTTCCAAAGTGAGCCGCCGTAAGGGCGGAACCCTAAGTGGCCGTAACCGCAGCAACGGATATGTACTCATTCCCAATAACCAAAAAGAGCGAGTTGTGTAGACACCTATGGCCATCGCGGGCAAGCCCGCTCCCACACAAGCCCGCTCCCACAAAAAGCCCAACACCGAGCTTTAGAGCTCTACATTACCCCAGCCCGGCCTGGCCTCTTCAGGCGCCACCGCCTTGACCTGCTTGCCCGTCGCCAGCTCCACCCGCCGCGCCACTTCCGGGTCGTCGGCAAACGGTATCAGGCTCGCCTCATCCAGCTCGGTTCCCGATTGCCCGCGCAGGCAGTACTCCACGGCGCCATACAGGCAGATCACCGCCGCCAGGTTGAAAATGACCTCCCACATCAGGCGATCTGCGCATCACTGTGCGCCACCTTCAAGTCAGCCACCCGTACGGTGCGCCAGGTGTTGTAGGCCATCAGCAACATGCCGCCCAGGAAGAACACCCCACCGGCAAACCGCACCACAAACCCCGGGTGGCTGGCCTGCAAGGCCTCGACGAACGAGTAGGTGAGGGTGCCGTCGTCGTTGACCGCCCGCCACATCAGGCCCTGGGTGATGCCATTGACCCACATCGAGGCGATGTACAGCACGGTGCCGATGCTTGCCAGCCAGAAGTGCAGGTTGATCAGCGGCACGCTGTACATCTGCTCGCGGCCGAAGATTTTCGGGATCATGTGGTACAGCGAGCCAAAGGTGATCATCGCCACCCAGCCCAAGGCACCCGCGTGGACGTGGCCGATGGTCCAGTCGGTGTAGTGGGACAGGGCGTTGACCGTCTTGATCGCCATCATCGGCCCCTCAAAGGTCGACATGCCGTAGAACGCCAACGACAACACCAGAAACCGCAGGATCGGGTCGGTGCGCAACTTATGCCAGGCACCCGACAGGGTCATCATGCCGTTGATCATCCCGCCCCAGCTGGGCGCCAGCAGGATCAGTGACATGGCCATGCCCAACGACTGAGCCCAGTCTGGCAGCGCGGTGTAGTGCAGGTGGTGAGGCCCGGCCCAGATGTACAGGGTGATCAGCGCCCAGAAGTGCACGATGGACAGGCGATAGGAATACACCGGCCGCCCGACTTGCTTGGGCACGAAGTAATACATCATCCCCAGGAACCCGGTGGTCAGGAAGAACCCTACTGCGTTATGCCCGTACCACCACTGCACCATGGCGTCGGTGGCGCCGGAATACACCGGGTAGGACTTGAACCAGTCCACCGGGATGGAAAGGTGGTTGACCACGTGCAGCATGGCGATCACCACGATAAACGCGCCGAAAAACCAGTTGCCGACGTAGATGTGCTGGGTCTTGCGTTGCACCACGGTGGTGAAGAACACGATGGCGTAGGCCACCCACACCACAGTCATCCACACCGCGCCGGAGAATTCGATCTCGGCGTATTCCTTGGTGGTGGTGTAGCCCAGGGGCAGGGTGATCAGCATGATCACGATCACCGATTGCCAACCCCAGAACGTAAAGGCGGCGAGCCAGTCGCTGTACAGGCGCACCTGGCAGGTACGTTGGACCGCGTAGTAGCTGGCGGCAAATTGCGCGCTGCCGGCAAAGCCGAAAATCACCAGGCTGGTGTGCAGCGGCCTTAACCGGCCAAACGTGGTCCAGGGCAGGTCCAGGTTCATGTCCGGCCATACCAGTTGCGAGGCGATCCACACGCCCATGGCCATGCCGATAACGCCCCAAACCACGGTGGCGATGACGAATTGACGGACAACCTTATAGTTATAGGCCTGCCCGGTTGATGCTGTGCTCATGGTCAGTCTTCCACGGTTTCAAGTCCCGGGCACTGTAGGAAATCCATGAAAAACAAAACAGGCTCAGAAAAACTACATTAATACGGATCAGAATATATCCCTTAAAACATGGGGTATTCCGTGGCTGATATGGTTTTTTAGTTTTTAGCTGAATCTGTGACGTCTTGAGCTGTAGGTGCATAGTCGCCCCCATAGAAACCGCTGCCGTCGAGCGCGGTCAGCCATGATGAGGTAGCGAGATGTATCGGTACGATGAGTACGACCGGGCCCTGGTCTTCGAGCGTGTGGCGCAGTTTCGTGATCAGGTCGAACGGTTTGTCGCTGGCGACTTGAGCGAAGAGGAATTCCTGCCGCTGCGCCTGCAAAACGGCCTGTACCTGCAAAAGCATGCGTATATGCTGCGGGTGGCGATTCCCTACGGCACCCTCGGTGCGCAGCAGCTGCGCACCCTGGCGAGCATTGCCCGGGATTACGACCGCGGCTACGGCCACTTCACCACGCGCCAGAACATGCAGTTCAACTGGATCGAGTTGCAGCAGGTGCCCGACATCCTCCAGCGCCTGGCCGAAGTCGACATGCATGCGATCCAGACCTCGGGCAACTGCGTGCGCAACATCACCACCGAAGCCTTTGCCGGGGTGGCCGCCGACGAACTGCTGGACCCGCGCCCGCTCGCAGAGATCCTGCGGCAATGGTCGACCATCAACCCCGAATTCCTGTTTTTGCCGCGCAAGTTCAAGATCGCCATCTGCTCGGCGCGCCAGGACCGGGCGGCGATCATGATGCATGACATCGGCCTTTATCTATATCAGGACGCCGACGGCCAGATGCTGTTGCGCGTGCTGGTGGGCGGTGGCCTCGGGCGCACGCCGATCCTCGGCTTGCAGATTCGCGATGGCTTGCCCTGGCAGCATCTGCTGTCGTATGTCGAAGCGGTCCTGCGCGTGTACAACCGCCATGGCCGGCGGGATAACAAATACAAGGCGCGGATCAAGATCCTGGTCAAGGCCCTGGGTATCGAGGCGTTTTCCCGGGAAGTGGAGGAGGAGTGGCAGCACCTGCGCGATGGCCCGGCGCAATTGACCGAGGATGAGTACCAGCGCGTGGCCTCGGCCTTTGTACCACCGGACTATCAGGCCCTGCCCGATACCGACCTGGACTTTGGCACGCACATGGCCGACAGCCCGGCGTTCGCGCGCTGGGTGACACGCAATGTGCAGCCCCACAAAGTACCCGGCTATAGCAGTGTGGTGCTGTCCACCAAGCCGGGGATCGCCGCGCCGCCGGGCGACGTGAGTGCCGCGCAGATGGACGCCGTGGCGCAGTGGGCCGAACAGTTCGGCTTCGGTGAAATCCGCATCGCCCATGAACAGAACATCGTGCTGCCGGATGTGCCCAAGGCGCAGTTGCATGCCTTGTGGACCCTGGCCTGCGAGCAGGGCCTGGGCAGCGCCAATGTCGGCTTGCTGACCGATATCATCGCCTGCCCGGGCGGCGACTTCTGTGCCCTGGCCAACGCCAAGTCGATCCCCATCGCCCAGGCGATCCAGCAGCGCTTCGACAACCTCGACTACCTGCATGACCTGGGCGATATCAGCCTGAATATCTCCGGCTGCATCAATGCCTGTGGGCATCACCATATCGGCAATATCGGCATCCTGGGGGTCGATAAAAATGGCAGCGAGTGGTACCAGATCACCCTGGGCGGTGCCCAGGGCAAGGCCAGCGCGCTGGGCAAGGTGATTGGCCCAGCGTTCAGTGCGGCACAAATCCCGGATGTGATCTCCCGCCTGATCGCCACCTACGTCCGCTACCGGGAGAGTGACGAGCCCTTTATCGACACCGTGCAACGCATCGGCCTGGAGCCGTTCAAGGAGCGGGTGTATGGCAGCGTGGTGCAACCGGCATGAACAATCTGTTGAGCCTGGAACAGGGCGTGGCGCGTATCAAGCACGATGACCCCTGGACCCTGGTGCGCGATGCACAAGTACCGCTGCCCGAGGGGGCGCTGATTCTGCCGCTGGCCCTGTGGCTGAGCCGGCGCATTGCGCCAGACCCGCCACAGGACGCGGTGTGGCTCGGCCCGGATGATGAAGTGGAACACCTGCAGCCGTGGCTGGATGTGCTGCCGCTGATTGCCCTGGACTTCCCCAGCTTTCGCGATGGCCGAGCCTACAGCCAGGCCTACCTGCTGCGCACCCGCCTGGGCTGGCAGGGTGAGTTGCGGGCGGTGGGGGATGTGCTGCGCGACCAGCTCAGCCATATGCGCCAGTGTGGCTTCGATGGGTTCGCCGTGCGCGAGGACAAGTCGGCCGCTGACGCGCTCAAGGGCCTGGCGGGCATGAGTGTGAGCTATGGCCGCTCGGTGATTGAGCCGCGGCCGCTGTTTCGGCGGCGCTGAGGTTAAGCAGGAGCGCCCAACTGCGGGGCAAATCGAAGCTGCGAAATAACCCGCACTTGGGGGCTGGAGGCAGGTTATTTCTGCAGAATTGGCTATACCTGTAACTTCACGTTTCGGCGATAAACGCCAAGGAGTTGCGCCATGAAGCTAGGGCTGATGATCAGTGCGTTGTGTATTGCCTCACTCGGGGTGGCCGGTTGCGCGAGTAAAGTCCCACAGCCGGACGAGTATTCGGGGTTTCTTTCGGACTACAGCCAGTTGAAGGAAGCCAAGTCGCCATCGGGCGTAGAGGTGATGCGCTGGGTCGATCCCAAGCTGAATCTGAAGCGCTACACCTCGGTGTATATCGAACCGACCCAGTTTTTCCCCAAGCCCCAAGCCACGGCGCAAATCCCCGAAGACACCTTGCGCAGCATCAACGAGTACTACAACCAGGCGCTAAAGCGTGAGCTGGTCAAGTCACTGCCACTGGCCAGCGCTCCGGGCCCCGGGGTGATCGTGGTACGGGCGGCGATCACGGCGGTCAGTCGCAAGACTGAAGGCCTCAAGCCCTATGAGTTCATTCCGGTGGCCTTGGTGGCAGCAGCGGTGAGTACCGGCACGGGGATTCGCGACCAGGAAACCACCTTGGGCACCGAGGCGCAGTTTCTCGATGGTGGCAGTGGGCGGGTGCTTGCCCAGGTTGTGCGCAAAGGCACTGGCAAGCCGCTGGAGAACGATAGCCAGGTCATGAAAGCGGCTGACGTGAAGGGGGTGATAGACGGCTGGGCGGCTGATTTGCACCAGTCCTACTCCAAGTTCAAGGCCAAATAGCGAGCGCGAACAGTGGCTTGTGGCGAGCGGGCTGGCCCCAGTCTCGTTTCAGGGTCGCTTCGCGCCCCAGCGGGAGCAAGCCCCCTCGCCACAACAAGGCCGCCTACGGACACCTGGGTGCGATCAGCCGCCCACCAGCATGCCTTTGACTTTGTCGCGCAGTTGCTCAATGGAGAACGGCTTGGCAATCATCTGCACACCGGCAGGCAACTCAATGTTTTCGGCATAGCCACTGGCAAGCAGGATGGGCAGGGCTGGGCGCAATGTGCAGGTTTTATCCGCCAGTTCCTTGCCATTCATGCCCGGCAGGCCCCAGTCGGTCATCATCAGGTCGATCACATGGGCGCTGTCTTCCAAGAACGCCAGCGCCGCTTCGGCGTCTGCCGCCTCAAGCACCTTGAACTCCAGTTCTTCGAGCACATCGACGATCAACATGCGCACGATGGCGTCGTCTTCGACGACAAGGATGGTGGAGGCTGCGGACATAGTGAGGGTTCCCAGATAGTGGAGGTACAGGTCTTGAGCAGTTGAAAGACCATCCTCTAGTGAGTTGCGTCGATCCCGGCAAGTTCCCGAAACAGGGCGGGCATTGTGCCGATAATCAGGCTTGATGTCCTGGCTGTGTCGTTGAAATACGGCAGAAACATAGCCCTTGTGGTCGATTTTGGGGCAAACTTCCGGTTTTTCCGCACTTGGCCAAGGCACGCCCATGACTCCCGCTTCGTCAGTCGATGAAAACAGCTTCCGCAAACTCCTGAGCCGCAACGTGGCTTTGCCGTTGGGTGTGGGCGTGCTCAGCGCGGTGTTTTTCGTGTGCCTGATCACCTATCTGTTGTCGGTGATCCAGTGGGTGGAACACACGGACCGGGTGATCAATAACCTTAATGAGACCGCAAAACTGACGGTGGATCAGGAAACCGGCATGCGCGGGTTCCTGATTACCGGCGACGAGCATTTCCTCGACCCCTACGAGGTGGCCAAGCCGCGGATCATTTCCGATCTGCGCAATTTGCAGTCGTTGGTCGCGGATAACCCCCAGCAAGTGGATCGTCTCAAGCGCCTGGAGTCATTGCAGCTGGAGTGGAACAACTACGCCCAGACGATGATCGACATGCAACGGCAAAACGGCGACTACCGTGGCGCGGTGAAGGCCGGGCGGGGTAAGCGTCTGACCGACGAGATCCGCAAGGAATACGACGCAGCGATTGCCATGGAGCAGCAGTTCCGGCTCGAGCGTAATAAGGACGTGACCCGCACCACGGTATTCAGCGTGGCGGTTTACTTGCTGTTCGTGTTGGGCTTGAGCGGCTTCCTGGCCTATGTCGGAAGGAAGAATCTATTAGCTCTTTCAGACAGTTACAGTGCCAACCTGGCCTCGCAGATGAAGATTGCCAAGCGCCTGGAACAGCAGGCCTGGCTGCGCAACGGCCAGACCGAGCTGGCCGAACAGGTGCTTGGCCAACTGACCCTGAACCTGCTGGGGCGCAATATCCTGCAGTTCTGTGCCCAATACATGGGCTCGGTGGTGGCCGCGCTGTATGTGCGCGAGGAGCACGGTGGCCTCAAGCGCGTGGCGACGTATGGCTTCTCCCGTGAGCAGGAGCAGCAGGAGCAGGCGATCTACCGCGACGAGGGCATCGTCGGCCAGGCTGCCCAGCAGCATCGCTTGATTCGCCTGGATGATGTGCCGGTGGACTACTTCAAGGTCAGTTCCGGCCTGGGCGATGGCGCACCGCGCAGCGTGCTGGTGGTGCCGACCAGCGATGATGATCGGGTCAACGGGGTGATCGAGCTGGGCTTTCTGCGCGCACTGGACGAGCGCGATGTGGAGCTGCTGGAGCTGATCGCCGGCAATATCGGCACGTCCATCGAGGCGGCGCGCTATCGCCAGCGCCTGCAGGAAGTACTGGCCGAGACCCAGCAGCTCAATGAAGAGCTGCAAGTGCAGCAGGAAGAGCTCAAGACCGCCAACGAGGAGCTGGAAGAGCAGTCGCGCATCCTCAAGGAGTCCCAGGCCCACCTGGAAACCCAGCAGGCCGAGCTGGAACAGACCAACGAACAGTTGGCCGATCAGACCCAGATCCTCGCCGACCAGCGCGACGCCATGGACCGCAAGAACGTCGAGCTCAATCGCGTACAGGTCGAGCTGGAGGAGCGCGCCGATGAGTTGCAGCGCTCGAGCAAGTACAAGTCCGAGTTCCTGGCCAATATGTCCCATGAGCTGCGTACGCCGCTCAACAGCTCGCTGATCCTGGCCAAGTTGCTGGCGGAGAACTCCGAGGAAAACCTCAGCGCCGAACAGGTCAAGTTTGCCGAGTCGATCTACTCGGCGGGTAACGACCTGCTCAACCTGATCAACGACATCCTGGATATCGCCAAGGTCGAGGCCGGCAAGCTCGATATGCGCCCCGAAAACACCAGCGTGGCGCGCCTGGCCGAGGGCTTGCGCGGGATGTTCGAGCCGTTGGCCAGCGACCGCAAGCTGGGTTTCCAGGTGGAGGTCCAGGCCGGCGCGCCACTGATGCTGTTCACTGACCGCCAGCGCCTGGAGCAGATCCTCAAGAACCTGCTGTCCAATGCGGTCAAGTTCACCGAGAAGGGCCAGGTCAGCCTGACCATTTCCCGCCAGCCGGGGGAGGGCATTGCCTTTACCGTGCGCGACTCCGGGATCGGCATCGCCCTGGACCAGCAGGAAAGCATCTTCGAGGCGTTCCGCCAGGCTGATGGCACCACCAACCGTCGTTATGGCGGTACGGGCCTGGGGCTGTCGATTTCCCGTGACCTGGCCACCTTGCTTGGCGGCTATATCAATGTCACCAGTGAGCCGGGCCAGGGCAGTATCTTCACCCTGGTGCTGCCGGAGCAGTATGTGGAGCGCGACGAAGACGCGCCGGCTATCGAGCAGTCGCGGGCCGTGACGGTTGCCCCGGCACCCGTGGCGCCAGTGAAAATTTCGCCGCTGCCGGTGGCAGACGAAGCATTGATCCCGCGTTTTGCCGACGACCGCGAGCTGGCACCGTTCGCCACCCGTTGCATCCTGGTAGTGGAGGACGAGCCGAACTTTGCACGGATCCTCTTCGACCTGGCCCATGAACTGGGCTACCACTGCCTGGTGGCCCATGGTGCGGACGAGGGCTACAACCTCGCCGAGCAGTACCTGCCCGACGCGATCCTGCTGGACATGCGCCTGCCGGACCACTCCGGGCTCACCGTGCTGCAACGCCTCAAGGAGCACGCCGAGACCCGCCACATCCCGGTGCATGTGATTTCCGTGGAGGATCGCGTGGAGGCCGCCATGCATATGGGCGCCATCGGCTATGCCGTCAAGCCCACCACCCGCGAAGAGCTCAAGGACGTGTTTGCACGCCTGGAGGCCAAGCTGACGCAGAAGGTCAAACGCATCCTGCTGGTGGAAGACGACGACTTGCAGCGCGAGAGCATCGCCCGCCTGATCGGCGATGAAGACATTGAAATCACCGCCGTCGGCTTCGCCCAGGAAGCATTGGACCTGCTGCGCAGCACGGTCTACGACTGCATGATCATCGACCTCAAGCTGCCGGACATGCTCGGTAACGAGTTGCTCAAGCGCATGGCCACCGAGGATATCTGTTCGTTCCCGCCGGTGATCGTCTACACCGGGCGCAACCTGACCCGGGACGAAGAGGCGGAGCTGCGCAAGTATTCGCGCTCGATCATCATCAAGGGCGCACGTTCACCTGAACGGTTGCTGGATGAAGTGACACTCTTTTTGCACAAAGTCGAATCCCAGCTGTCCCAGGAGCGGCAGAAGATGCTCAAGACCGCCCGCAGTCGCGACAAGGTCTTCGAGGGGCGCAAGGTGCTGCTGGTGGACGACGATGTACGCAACATCTTCGCCCTCACCAGCGCCCTGGAGCACAAGGGCGCGATTGTGGTCATTGGCCGTAACGGCCGTGAGGCCATCGAGAGACTCAATGAGGTCGAGGACATCGACCTGGTGTTGATGGACGTGATGATGCCGGAGATGGACGGCTACGAAGCCACCGCCCTGATCCGCCAGGATCCGCGCTGGCGCAAGCTGCCGATCATCGCGGTGACGGCCAAGGCGATGAAAGACGACCAGGAACGCTGCCTCGCGGCGGGCTCCAACGATTACCTGGCCAAGCCCATTGACCTGGACCGCCTGTTCTCGCTGATCCGGGTGTGGTTGCCCAAGATGGAACGCATTTAAGTGGAAATACACTAAGTGGATCGAAGTACTGATATTGAACTGCGCTTGCTGATCGAGGCGATTTACCTCAAGTACAGCTATGACTTTCGCGACTACTCAGGGGCTTCGGTCAAGCGCCGTGTGGCCCATGCCTTGCGCCAGTTCGACTGCAAGACCATTTCGGCCTTGCAGGAGCGGGTGTTGCACGATCCCACGGCCTTTATGCAGTTGCTGCAGTTCCTGACCATTCCGGTCAGCGAGATGTTTCGTGATCCGTCGCACTTCCTGGCCATTCGCCAGGAAGTGGTGCCACTGCTCAAGACCTATCCGTCGATCAAGATCTGGATCGCCGGTTGCAGCACGGGGGAGGAGGTGTACTCCATGGCCATCCTGCTGCGTGAGGAGGGGCTGCTTGAACGCACGATCATCTATGCCACTGATATCAACCCCAGCTCCCTGGAAAAGGCCAAGCAGGGGATCTTCTCCCTGGAGAGTGTGCGAGCCTATACCCACAACTACCAGCAGGCGGGCGGGCAGCGGTCGTTTGCCGATTACTACACGGCGGCCTACGATTACGCAATCTTCGACAAGACTCTGCGCGAGAACGTAACGTTCGCCGACCACAGCCTGGCGACGGATAGCGTATTCTCAGAAACACAATTAATTTCATGTCGTAACGTGCTGATTTATTTCAATAAAAAGTTGCAGGATAGGGCCTTTGGATTGTTTCATGAGTCGCTGTGTCATCGTGGCTTCCTGGTGCTGGGCAGTAAGGAAACCCTGGACTTCTCCGCCTACAGCAAACAGTTCGAACCCCTGGTCAAGCAAGAACGGATCTACCGCAAATCATGAATGAAGCAGCTGCCAGCCCGGCCTTGGTGTCGGGTGTCCAAGCCATTGTCGTTGGCGCTTCCGCTGGCGGGGTCGAGGCGTTGCTGAGTGTTTTCGGGGCCTTGGCGCCAGGGTTCAACCTACCGATCATCGCCGTGCTGCACTTGCCGGATGAACGTCGCAGCCAGTTGGCAGAAGTCTTTGATCGGCGTCTGGCAATACCGGTAGTAGAAGCCCGGGACAAGGAAACGATCCAGCCCGGCACCCTGTATTTTGCCAGCCCCGGCTACCACCTGTCGGTGGAGCATGACCACAGCCTGTCCTTGAGCCAGGAAGAGCGCGTGCATCACTCCCGCCCGGCCATTGATTATCTGTTCGAGTCGGCCGCCGACGCCTATGGCCCGAACCTGCTGGCGATCCTGCTGACTGGCGCCAACCAGGATGGCGCGCGCGGCTTGGCGCAGGTCAAGCAGCGCGGCGGTACCACCGTCATCCAGGACCCCGCGGAGGCCCGGGTGGCCGTAATGCCCATGGCGGCCCTGGCGCTGCATACCCCTGACCATATTCTCACCTTGAGCCGCATTGGCGATTTGCTGGCTTCCCTGGAACCCTCCCCATGCTAAGTACTATCCAGGCCAAACTGCTGATCGTCGACGATCTGCCGGAAAACCTGCTGGCCCTTGAAGCGCTGATCAAGCGCGAGGACCGTCATGTCTACAAGGCATTGAGTGCCGACGAAGCTTTGTCGCTGCTGTTGGAGCACGAGTTCGCCATGGCCATTCTCGACGTGCAGATGCCCGGCATGAATGGCTTCGAGCTGGCCGAAATGATGCGCGGCACCGAAAAGACCAAGAACATTCCCATCGTGTTTGTCAGCGCCGCCGGTCGTGAGCTCAACTACGCCTTCAAAGGCTATGAGAGCGGTGCGGTGGACTTCCTGCACAAGCCGCTGGACATCCATGCGGTCAAGAGCAAGGTCAATGTGTTCGTCGACCTGTATCGCCAGAGCAAGGCCATGAAGCTGCAGGTCGAAGCCCTGGAGCACAGTCGCCGCGAGCAGGAACTGTTGCTCAACCGCCTGCAGGCGACCCAGGCGGAACTGGAGCAGGCGGTGCGCATGCGCGATGACTTCATGTCGATCGTTGCCCACGAGGTGCGCACGCCCCTCAACGGCCTGATCCTGGAAACCCAGCTGCGCAAGATGCACCTGGCTCGGGACAACGCCGCCGCCTTTACCTTGGACAAGATGCACGCCATGGTCGACCGCGATGAGCGGCAGATCCAGAGCCTGATCCGCTTGATCGAAGACATGCTCGACGTCTCGCGGATCCGCACCGGTAAACTGTCGATCCGCCCGGGGCATTTCGACCTGGCGCAGTTGGTGCGCAACCTGCTGGAGAACTTTGCTCCACAAGTGGCAGCGGCCGAGTCGTCGGTGCAACTGGATGCGCCGCAGCCGGTGGAGGGCAAGTGGGATGAGTTTCGTATTGAGCAGGTAGTCTCCAACTTGCTGACCAATGCCCTGCGCTACGGCGCCAAGAGCCCGGTGGCGGTGCGGGTGTACGCCGAACATGGCGAGGCCAGGGTGGAAGTGCAGGATCGCGGGATCGGTATCAGCGAAGACAATCAGAAGCGGATTTTCCAGCAGTTCGAGCGGGTGTCCGCCAACCATGCGGTGGCAGGGCTGGGCCTGGGGCTGTTTATCTCTGAGCAGATCGTTGCGGCCCACGGCGGCACGATTGAAGTCGAGAGCCGGATAGGCGAGGGCGCATTGTTCCGTGTGTGCCTGCCTTTGGCGGGCGCGGCGTGAAATCAATCGTCAGCCAGACGCAACCTCTGCGTGACCCAAGGGTCGTATCAGCAGCAATTGACCGGACAAAGGCTTCCCATGAGTGAAGATGCGCAAGATGTTGTACTGATCGTCGAGGACGACGAGTCGATCATGTTCGTATTGGGCGAGTACCTTTCGGGCCTGGGGTACCGGGTACTGAAGGCCATCAACGGCGAGCAGGCCTTTGAAATCCTCGCTTCCAAGCCCCACCTGGACTTGATGGTGACTGACTATCGCCTGCCTGGCGGAATTTCCGGGGTGCAGATTGCCGAGCCCGCGATCAAGCTGCGGCCGGAGCTGAAGGTGATCTTTATCAGTGGTTATCCGCAGGAGATCCTCGACTGCAATAGCCCGATTACGCGCAATGCACCGATCCTGGCCAAGCCGTTTGACCTGGATACGTTGCAGGAGCATATCCAACGGTTGTTGGCGTGAAGTAAAAAACCAGCACTGGCTTGCCGATAATAAGCATGCAGTCGTCTTCACCAAGGCCCGCGTGCTACGCGCACCTGCTGCCTGATCGCTGTGCGATGCGGGAGCCTGGCTCCCGCTGTGCTCATCCGTGTCACGTCGCAATCATCTCCCGCACCTTCGCCGTCAGCAGGTCAAAGGTAAAGGGCTTGGTGATCAACTGCATGCCCGGATCCAGGAACCCCCCGCGCACCGCCGCATGCTCGGCATACCCGGTAATGAATAACACCTTCAAGTCCGGGCGAATCTGCCTGCCGATCTCTGCCAACTGGCGACCGTTCATCCCTGGCAACCCTACATCACTGACCAATAGATCAATGCGCTGGCTGGATTCGATAATCGGTAGCGCACTGTCGGCATCCGCGGCTTCGACAAAGGCATAGCCCAGCTCACTCAGCACCTGGCTCACCAGCACCCGTACCGCCGGGTCATCCTCGACGATCAGCACGGTTTCACCGGCGTTGGCGAATGGCGGCAGGGTCGCGTCCAGGGGGGCATCGACGGTAACTTCACCGACACAGCGCGGCAGGAACAGGCTCACCGTGGTGCCTTTGCCGACCTCGCTGTGGAGGATCACATGGCCATGGGACTGGCGGGCGAAGCCGTAGATCATCGACAAACCCAGGCCGGTGCCCTGGCCGATGGGCTTGGTGGTGAAGAAGGGGTCGAAGGCTCGGCTGATCACGTTTTCCGGCATACCGCAGCCGGTGTCAATGACACTCAGCTCCACGTAGTCGCCGGGGGTTAAAGTGCCGTAGGCGGCGGTAAACACGTTGTCGAGGTGGCGATTACGGGTTTCCACCACCAGCCGGCCACCATCAGGCATCGCGTCCCGGGCATTCAGGGCCAGGTTGAGCAGGGCGCTCTCCAGTTGATTGGGGTCGGCTTCGGCGGTCCACAGCTGCCCGCTCAACTGCATGTCGAGCACGATGCTTTCATTGAGGCTGCGTTGCAGCAGTTCGCCCATGGAGGTCACCAGTTGGTTGATCTCCACCGGCTTGGAATCCAGCGACTGGCGGCGGGAAAACGCCAGCAGGCGGTGGGTCAGGCCGGCGGCGCGGTTGGCCGAGGTCACACCCAGGTCGATCAGGCTGTCGAGGTCATCCAGGCGGCCCCTGGCCAGGCGCCGGCGCAGCAGCTCCAGGCTGCCGATAATTCCGGTGAGCATGTTATTGAAGTCGTGGGCGATGCCGCCGGTCAATTGACCGACGGCTTCCATTTTTTGTGACTGGCGCAAGGCTTCTTCGTTGCTGCGCAATTGCGCAGTGCGTTCTTCGACTTGTTGTTCAAGGGTTTCCAGGGTGCTTTGCAGGCGCAGTTCGCTCTGGCTCAGGTCGATCAGGCGGTCGCGGGCTTCGTACTGTCGTCGCCGCCCGCGCAGGGCGGTGGTCACCAGACTGATCAGGGTCACCGGGTGAAACGGCCGCTCCAGCAAGGTGATGTTGCCCAGCCTGGCACTCAAGTGCGATGAGGCGTTCTGTTCGGTGCCACCATGGTGGGTCAGCAGTACGATGGGCAGGTCCGACCAGGCTGGCTGCTGCTGCAGATACTCCAGCAGCGGCTCCAGCCCGACCCCATGCAACGCTTCGGCGGCGATGATCAGCAGGCCCGCGCCTTGTTCCAGTTCATCGCAGAGCGATGACAGGTTGGGGGTCGCAATACCGCTGAAACCTGCTTCGTTGAGCATCATCAGCGCCAGCGTGCTGTCCCGTCCCAAGGGCGCGAGAATGATCGCGCGCTCGGAAATGGCCGGCAGGCTGCTCACAAGCGCTCATCCTTGAGCAGCGGGTTGCCGGCACCCATGTAGGTGGGGACGCCGCGCAGCACGCCCTGGAAGGCTTCCAGGGGTTCGCCGATGGTCATGCCCTGGCTGCCGATGCGGTATTCGCGAATGGTCGACTCATGGCTGCCGGTGCGTTTCTTGATGATGGAAATGGCCCGTCGCACTTTGCCTAGGGCCTCGAAGTAGCGCAGCAGGATCACGGTGTCGGCCAGATAGGTGATATCCACCGGCGCTTGCATGTCGCCGACCAACCCGTGCTGGGCCACGGTCATGAAGGTCGCTGCGCCCCGGCGGTTGAGGTACAGCAACAGCTCGTGCATGTGCAGCACCAGGGCGTTTTCCTCGGGCATGGCCGCCTGATAACCGTTGATGCTGTCGATAACCACGGTCTTGATCTGGCGCTCATCCACGCAGCGCCGCACCCGGTGGGAAAATTCGCCGGGCGACAGCTCGGCGGCGTCCACCTGCTCGATCAGCAGATTGCCGGTGGCTTGTAGGGCGGCCAGGTCGATGCCTATGTTGTTCATGCGGTCGAACAACAGGCCCAGCTCTTCATCGAAAATAAACAGGGCGGCTTTTTCGCCACGGGCCACTGCGGCAGCGGCGAAGATCATCGAGATCAGCGACTTGCCGGTACCGGCAGGGCCGAGGATCAGGGTGCTGGAGCCGGTCTCGATACCGCCGCCCAGCAGCGCATCCAGCTCGCGAATGCTGCTGGTCAGGGTCTGCCGGTTGTAGCCACCGCGGTGCTCGGCGGCCACCAGGCGCGGGAACACATGCACACCGTCTTGCATAATGGTGAAATCGTGGAAGCCGCCGCGATACTTCTGGCCCCGGTACTTCACCACCCGGACCCGGCGTCGTTCCGCGCCGTAGTTGGGGGTCAGTTCTTCCAGGCGGATCACCCCGTGGGCCACGCTGTGCACGGTCTTATCCAGGGATTCGGTGGTCAGGTCATCCAGCAGCAGCACGGTGGCGTCGTAGCGCACGAAGTAGTGCTTGATCGCCAGGATCTGCCGGCGATAGCGCAACGAGCTTTGCGCCAGCAGGCGGATTTCCGAGAGGCTGTCGATCACCACGCGGGTCGGCTTGACCCGTTCCACCACCTCGAAAATCTGCCGGGTGGCCTCGCCCAGCTCCAGGTCGGAGGAGTACAGCAGGCTTTGCTGATGCTCGGCATTGAGCAGGCTTTCGGGTGGGGTCAGTTCAAAGATATGGATATGTTCATCCAGCTCCCAACCGTGGGACTGGGCGCCCTGGCGCAGCTCGCGCTCGGTTTCCGACAGGGTGATATACAGCGATCGTTCCCCGGCCTTGGCCCCGGCCTGGAGAAAATGCAGGGCCACGGTGGTCTTGCCGGTGCCGGGCTCACCTTCGAGCAGGAACAGATGGCTACGCGATAGCCCCCCGGAAAGAATGTCATCAAGACCTTCGATGCCGGTGGCCGCCTTTGCTGTGAACAGCTCTTTGGATGTAGACAAGAAGTGCCCTCGGGTCACGTATAAGTTGAGCGGCGTGCCGGCTAAGGCGCGCCATATTCACTTGACCGTGGGGCTGTGGGGCGGTTCAACGTTTTCTCGTTTTTGTGCAGGCCAATCCACAGTTTTCAATGCCTGCAGCGCTTCAAAGGCCCTGCTGCAGCGCGGGATCGTCTGGGTTTTGCTGCTCCAGTTGGGCCAGCAGTACCTGCACGTTCTGCAACTGGCCGCTTTCCTTCCAGTAGTTGATCAACAGCACCCGCGCCTTGCGGTTGGCGGGATGGCGCTGGACGATTTCTTCCAACTGGCGCTGGGCGGCTTCCAGTTCCTCCTGGTCATGCAAGGTGGTGGCCAGGTCGTAGCGGTAATCCTGATTGTCGGGCTCCAGCTCCACCGCCTTGGACAGGCCCAGCAGTGCGTATTCCCGTTCGCCATGGTGCAGCAGCCACATGCCCAGGGCGTGTTGCAGATAGGCTGACTCGGGGTGGGCTTGCAGTTGGGTGGCGAGGATCTGGCGCGAGTCATCGACCTTGCCCTGTTTATCCAGCAACTCGATGCGTGAAACCACCGCCGGCAGGTTGTCCGGGTCCAGGCGCAGCGCCTGCTCCAGGGCATGTTGGGCCTCGGGCAACAGGGCGCTGTGGATGTACAGGCGCGCCAGCTGGATCCAGCCATCAGGGCTTTCGGGTTGGGCCTTGAGGTACTTTACATACTCATCCAGCACGAGCTGCAAGGGGCCGAAATACAGGCCCAGGGTGTCGGGCGACAGGCCCAGCAGGGCGTTGGCGGCGGCAAATCGCACGCTTTGCTGGTCATCCTCGAGCAACGGGCCTAGCAACAGGGTGCGCTGGCCGCTGGGCACCAGGCCGACAATGCTGGCAATGGCTGCCTGGCGCACCAGGGGGGATGGGTGGCTCAAGTCCTTGTCCGCCAGCTTCAAGGCCTGGGGGCTTGGGTAGTTGTGCAATTCGCTGTGCAGGGCGGCGCGGCGCACGTCGGACAGGTCTGGTCGCGCCAGTTGCTGATAGAGCACGCGCGCGGCGCCGGGCTCGCCGTTATGCGCCTTTTTCAGGGCTTTGGAGTAACCGTGGGCAACAGCCGGCGGCACGGACACGCTCGGGCTGCGGGAGAAATACCAAAAAACCAGTACCACCAATAACAGGGCGCTCAGGCCGATGATCGCGTAACGGCGTGACTTTGACATGCAGGCGTCCGAAAGCTGGGCAGCTAGTGCAAAGCGCTCAGCTTCGGTCAGACACCGGCGAGTGTCAAACCCGCGTCACGTGAGCACATAGTCCACGGGCTCCAGGGGCGCTGGCAGGGCAGTTTCGCCCAGGGCGGCGAGGATCTCCCGTTCCAGGGTGCGCACGATGGCATTGCACGGCAGGTCGTTCTCGTCGAAGCCGAAGGGGTCCTCCAGGTCATCGCCGATTTCATCCAGGCCAAAGAAGGTGTAGCTGACGATGGCAGTAAAAATCGGCGTCAGCCAACCCAGGGGCTCGGCCATGGCAAAGGGCAGCAGGATGCAGAACAGATAGATGGTACGGTGCAGCAGCAAGGTGTAGGGGAAGGGCAGCGGTGTGCTCTTGATCCGTTCGCAGGCTGCCTGGACTTGGCTGAGCCCCACCAGGCGGGTTTCCAGCTGGGTGTAGCGCCAGTCGCTGATCCGCCCCTGTTGCGCGGCATCCGAGCAGTGGGCGCCGAGGGTTTGCAGGATCCGGTCCGGCAGGTTCGGGTGGCCGGGCTCGACATTGACCCACGGCTGGGTGGCACGGGCCTCGTCTTCCAGGCGCAGGCGCGCCACCAGGCCATGGGCAAAACCACACAGGCCGCGCAACAGGCCCTCGCGTTCGCCTGGCTGGGTAAAAACCTGGGTTTCGCGGATCAGCGAGCGGATTTCAATGACCATCTGCCCCAGTTGCTTGCGGCCTTCCCACCAGCGGTCGTAGCAGGCGTTGTTGCGAAAACTCATGAAAATCGACAGCGACAGCCCGAGCAGGGTGAACGGCGTGGCGTTGACCTTGGAGAAGTAGGCCGGGTGCAGCGTTTCCACCAGCACGATCACCGAGGCCAGCAGGGTCACCAGCAGGCTGCGCAGGGCAATACGCTTGGCAATCGAACCCTTGAGGGAGAACAGGATGCCGAATAGGTTGGGTTTGGGGCGAACAATCATCGAGGGGCTTCTTCGTGGCGCAGGCCCTCAGATTAGAAGCCGGCGGGCGGGGCGTCCAATCGCTTGCGTTGACCGGCTGATTGTTGGCCTCTATGACGCAACGGTTTGGTCCAAGGCGCCATTGGCCAAACCAGTCAGCCATATTGAAAGCTTTGACCATTGTCCCTGCGCCGCTCTGGCGCCACTATTTCCCCCGATTCAACCCCGCAAAAGCACGCCCCCCAAAACAACAAAAGACACAGGGATTTGCCACGATGCGCGATTATTTGGCTGCTACCACCCAGTTCAACTACCAGCAAACCGTCGAGGCCGCACTGGCCGGCCACCTGCAGGCGCTCAACGCCTGCGTCGAATGCTGCGACCGGCACGCGTTGCCGGGGCGCATTGCGTTGTTTTGGGAGGGTAAGGATGGCCGCAGCGCCACCGTGACCTTCAGCGAATTGCAGGATCAGGCGGCGCGCTTGGCCAACTTCCTCCTGGCCCAGGGCGTCAAGCGTGGCGACAAGGTCGCCGGCCTGTTGCCACGCACTGCCGAATTGCTGGTGACGGTGCTCGCCACCTGGCGCATCGGCGCGGTCTATCAACCGCTGTTCACGGCCTTTGGCCCCAAGGCCATCGAGCATCGCCTGAACAGCTCCGGCGCGGCGCTGGTGGTGACCGATGCGGTCAACCGCAGCAAGCTTGCCGAAGTCGCTGACTGCCCGACCATCGTCACCGTGGCCGGCGCCAAGGGCGAAGGCATTGTGCGCGGCGATTTCAGCTTCTGGGCCGAGTTGCCCAACTATTCGAATGTGTGCGAACCGGTACTGCTGGGCGCCGATGATCCATTCCTGCTGATGTTCACCTCTGGCACCACCGGCCCGTCGAAAGCCCTGGCCGTGCCGCTCAAGGCCCTGGTTGCGTTCCAGAGTTATACCCGCGACGCCGTGGACCTGCGCCCCGAAGACGCGTTCTGGAACGTCGCCGATCCGGGCTGGGCCTATGGCATCTACTTCGGTGTGACCGGGCCGTTGTCCATGGGCCATCCGATCACCTTCTACGATGGCCCGTTCACCCTGGAAAGCACCTGCCGGGTCATCAACAAATACGGGATCACCAACCTGACCGGTTCGCCCACGGCCTACCGCCTGCTGATCGCCGGTGGCGAACAGTTCGCGCGCTCGATCAAGGGCCGGTTGCGTATTGTCAGCAGCGCCGGCGAGCCGCTGAACCCGGAAGTGATCCGCTGGTTCGCCGATAACCTGGGCGTGACCATCCACGACCATTACGGCCAGACCGAACTGGGCATGGTCCTGTGCAACCACCACGGACTGGAACACCCGGTGCATGTCGGCTCCGCCGGCTTTGCCTCGCCGGGGCACCGCATCGTGGTACTGGACGACAACCACCACGAACTGCCCGCCGGCCAGCCCGGCATCCTGGCGATCGACCGCGAGCAGTCACCGATGTGCTGGTTCGCCGGCTATGAAGGGGTCAAGACCAAGGCCTTCGTCGGCAAGTACTACTTGAGCGGCGACACCGTGGAATTGAACCCCGATGGCAGCATCAGTTTTGTCGGGCGCAGCGACGATGTGATCACGACGTCTGGCTACCGGGTAGGACCGTTTGATGTGGAAAGCGCCTTGGTCGAGCACCCGGCGGTGATCGAAGCCGCCGTGGTCGGCAAGCCGGACGCCGAGCGCACCGAACTGGTCAAGGCTTTTGTGGTGATCAACAGCCAGTACCGCGCCGACGCCGCGTTGGCCGAGGAACTGCGCCTGCATGTGCGCAAGCGCCTGGCGGCCCACGCCTACCCGCGGGAAATCGAATTTGTCAGCGACTTGCCCAAGACCCCGAGCGGCAAGCTGCAGCGGTTTATTTTGCGTAACCAGGAAATCGCCAAGGTCCAGGCAGCGACCACGGCTTGATCCCATTTTAAGGAAACAACGATGCAGATTGAAAACAAGGTATTTATGGTCAGCGGCGGCGCTTCGGGCCTCGGCGCGGCTACCGCCGAAATGCTGGTGGCCGCAGGCGCCAAGGTGATGCTGGTGGACCTGAATGCCGACGCCGTGGCGGCCCAGGCTGCAAAACTGGGCGCGCAGGCGCGCAGTGTGGTCGCGGATATCAGCCAGGAAGCGGCCGCCGAAGCCGCGGTACAGGCCACGGTGGCGGCGTTTGGCGCCCTGCATGGCCTGGTCAACTGCGCGGGCGTGGTGCGTGGCGAGAAAATCCTCGGCAAGAATGGGCCCCATGCCCTGGCCAGCTTTGCCCAGGTGATCAACGTCAACCTGGTCGGCAGCTTCAACCTGCTGCGCCTGGCCGCAGCGGCGATTGCCGAAACCACGGCGGATGCCGACGGTGAGCGCGGGGTGATCATCAACACCGCTTCGGTGGCGGCCTTCGACGGGCAGATCGGCCAGGCCGCCTACGCGGCGTCCAAGGGCGCGATTGCCAGCCTGACCCTGCCGGCCGCCCGTGAACTGGCGCGCTTCGGCATCCGCGTGATGACCATCGCCCCGGGCATCTTTGAAACACCGATGATGGCCGGCATGACCCCGGAGGTTCGTGACTCCCTGGCGGCCGGCGTGCCGTTCCCGCCACGCCTGGGCAAACCGGCCGAATACGCCGCGCTGGCCCGGCATATCATTGAAAACAGCATGCTCAATGGCGAGGTGATCCGTCTTGACGGGGCCTTGCGCATGGCGGCCAAGTAAGGAGGATTTGTCATGACTCAGCTTCACGATCCGATTGTTATTGTCAGCGCCGTACGCACGCCCATGGGCGGCTTCCAGGGCGACCTCAAGGGCCTGACCGCGCCGCAACTGGGCGCCGCCGCGATTCGTGCGGCTGTCGAGCGCGCCGGTATCGCCCACGACGCCGTGGATGAAGTGCTGTTCGGTTGCGTGCTGCCCGCCGGTCTCGGCCAGGCCCCGGCACGCCAGGCCGCGCTGGGTGCCGGCCTGGATAAGTCGACACGTTGCACCACCCTCAACAAAATGTGCGGTTCGGGCATGGAGGCGGCGATTCTCGCCCATGACTCGCTGCTGGCCGGCAGCGTGCAGGTGGTGATCGCCGGCGGCATGGAAAGCATGTCCAATGCCCCGTACCTGCTGGATCGAGCCCGTAGCGGCTACCGCATGGGCCATGGCCGGGTGCTTGACCATATGTTCCTCGACGGCCTCGAAGACGCCTATGACAAGGGCCGCCTGATGGGCACCTTTGCCGAGGATTGCGCCGAGGCCAATGGCTTTACTCGCGAAACCCAGGATGCCTTTGCCATTGCCTCGCTGACCCGCGCCCAGCAGGCGATCAGTGCCGGGCGCTTCAGCGCCGAGATCGTCCCGGTGCAGGTCACCGTGGGCAAGGAACAAAAGACCATCACCGACGACGAGCAGCCGCCCAAGGCGCGCCTGGACAAGATCGCCACCTTGAAGCCGGCGTTCCGCGAAGGCGGTACGGTGACGGCGGCCAACTCCAGCTCGATCTCCGACGGCGCGGCGGCCTTGCTGATGATGCGCCAGTCCGAAGCGCAGAAGCGTGGGCTCAAGCCCCTGGCAGTGATCCACGGCCATGCGGCCTTTGCCGATGAGCCGGGGCTGTTCCCGGTGGCGCCGGTGGGGGCGATTCGCAAGCTGATGAGCAAGACCGGTTGGGACCTGGGCGATGTCGACCTGTTCGAGATCAACGAAGCCTTTGCCGTGGTCAGCCTGGTGACCATGAGCAAGCTGGAAATCCCCCACGACAAGGTCAACGTCCACGGTGGCGCGTGTGCCCTGGGGCATCCGATTGGCGCATCCGGCGCGCGGATCCTCGTGACCCTGCTTTCGGCGCTGCGCCAGCGGGGCCTCAAGCGCGGCGTTGCAGCCATCTGCATCGGCGGCGGTGAAGCCACGGCCATGGCCGTCGAATGCCTGGATTAAGGAATTTTTATGTTGCCCAATGACGAACAACTGCAAATCAGCGACGCGGCCCGGCAATTCGCCCAGGAGCGGCTCAAACCGTTCGCTGCCGAGTGGGACCGCGAGCATCGCTTCCCCAGGGAGGCTATCGCTGAGATGGCCGAGCTGGGTTTTTTCGGCATGCTCGTGCCGGAACAGTGGGGCGGCTGCGACACCGGCTACCTGGCCTATGCCATGGCCCTGGAAGAGGTCGCTGCCGGTGATGGCGCCTGCTCGACCATCATGAGCGTGCACAACTCGGTGGGCTGCGTGCCCATCCTCAAGTTCGGCAATGACCAGCAGAAAGAACAATTCCTCAAACCCCTGGCCAGCGGCGCAATGCTCGGTGCGTTTGCCTTGACCGAGCCCCAGGCCGGGTCCGATGCCAGCAGCCTGAAAACCCGCGCGCGTCTTGAAGGCGATCATTACGTGCTCAATGGCTGCAAGCAGTTCATCACCTCCGGGCAGAACGCCGGGGTGGTGATTGTGTTTGCCGTGACCGATCCTGCGGCCGGCAAGCGTGGGATCAGCGCGTTTATCGTGCCCACCGACTCGCCGGGCTACACCGTCGCACGGGTCGAGGACAAGCTGGGCCAGCATGCGTCCGATACCTGTCAGATTCTGTTTGAGGATGTGAAGGTGCCGGTCGCCAACCGCCTGGGCGAGGAGGGCGAAGGCTACAAAATCGCCCTGGCCAACCTGGAGGGCGGTCGCGTGGGTATTGCCTCGCAATCGGTGGGCATGGCCCGTGCGGCGTTCGAAGCTGCCCGGGATTACGCCCGTGAGCGGGAAAGCTTCGGCAAACCGCTGATCGAGCACCAGGCTGTAGCGTTTCGCCTGGCGGACATGGCCACCCAGATCGCCGTGGCCCGGCAGATGGTGCACTACGCGGCGGCCCTGCGCGACAGCGGCAAGCCTGCGCTGGTGGAGGCGTCCATGGCCAAGCTGTTTGCCTCGGAAATGGCCGAGAAAGTCTGTTCTGCCGCCTTGCAAACCCTGGGTGGATACGGTTACCTGAGCGACTTCCCGTTGGAGCGGATCTACCGTGATGTGCGGGTCTGCCAGATTTATGAAGGCACCAGTGATATTCAGCGCATGGTCATTTCGCGCAATCTTTGAAGAGGAACGGATCAATGAGTTATGAAACCATTTTGCTCGAGGTTCAAGGCCGTGTCGGGCTGATTACCCTCAATCGCCCCCAGGCGCTGAATGCCTTGAACGCGCAATTGGTCAGCGAAGTGAACCAGGCCCTGGACAGCCTGGAAGCCAATCCCGACATCGGTTGCATCGTGTTGACCGGCTCGAAGAAAGCCTTTGCCGCTGGCGCCGACATCAAGGAAATGGCCGAGCTGACCTACCCGCAGATCTACCTCGACGATCTGTTCAGCGACAGCGACCGTGTGGCCAACCGCCGCAAGCCGATCATCGCGGCGGTCAATGGTTTTGCCCTGGGTGGCGGCTGTGAGCTGGCGTTGATGTGCGACTTTATCCTGGCCGGTGACACGGCCAAGTTCGGCCAGCCGGAAGTCAACCTCGGCGTCCTGCCGGGCATGGGTGGCACCCAGCGCCTGACCCGTGCGGTGGGCAAGGCCAAGGCCATGGAGATGTGCCTGACCGGGCGTTTTATCGACGCCGTGGAGGCCGAGCGTTGCGGCATCGTGGCGCGGATTGTGCCGGCGGACGAACTGCTGGACGAGGCGCTCAAGGTTGCGGCGCTGATCGCCAGCAAATCGGTGCCGATCAGCATGATGGTCAAGGAAAGCGTGAACCGCGCCTTTGAAGTCAGCCTGTCGGAAGGCGTGCGCTTTGAGCGCCGGGTGTTCCACGCCGCCTTCGCGACCCAGGATCAGAAGGAAGGCATGGCCGCGTTCGTGGCCAAGCGTGCGCCGCAGTTCAAGGACCAATAAGCCCCTGACCAACTGCCCCGTGGCGAGCGGGCTAGCCCGCGCCGGGATGCGTAGCAGCCCTAAAATCCGGCCCCGCGTGTTCAACTGAAGCAATGCGCTGGGTGTATTGGGGCTGCTACGCAGCCCAGCGCGGGCAAGCCCGCTCGCCACAACCGTTGCGCTGGCAAGGCAAATAGGGTCATGCCAAAGCGCTTTATCGCCTGTAACATGAGGCCCTGATACGCCCCAGATACAATTTTCAGGTTTCAGGAACCCGTCATGACCCAGAAGCAACGCTTGATTTACTCGATTCTGATTTCCCTGGTCGTCCTCGGCACGATGTTTGGCCTGTCCTATTTGCAGAACATCGGCGCCATCAGTGAGAAGACGTTCCAGTACATCGCCATTGCCGTGGCGGTGATTGTGGTGGTGATCAACGGCATCATGCGCCGCAAGGTCAAGCCCAACCTGTAAGTCAGGCGCTGGTCGCCAGGACCTTGGCAGCCTCTTCATGGAGGCTGTAGCTTTTGTCGCTGTTGAGGGTGATCACGCCCTCGCTGCACAGGCGCTTGAGCACCTCGCGCACACTGAGAAACGACAGCGGGATGCCCAGTTCCAGCAAGTGGCTGTGCACACCCCGTACACCCAGCGAGCGGCCGTTGTCGGCGGCGGTGAGCAGGGCGTCGATGACTTTCAGCCGGATCAGGCTGGTACGCAACCCAAAACACTTGAGCAGATGCCGGATGCGTTGGTTGCCTTGATGCTCGGGGGCCTTGCCGAAGGCTGGGTTACTTGCGCCGAAAGCGGCGTCGTGTGCCATAAAATGTCCGTCCGTGGGCAGTTGCGGGTTGTGCATGCAAAAACTCCTTATCAGAGCCTGATCAGGAAAACGATGGTGCTCTCTAGTTAATAAGACGTATGAGCCACGCAAATCATGAAGTCCAAGCCGGATAATTTTTTTCGGTCTTACGTCTGTCACCTTCCTGGCGCCGGTAAATAAGGCGTGCGCGGCCTAAATTTCTGCGGATTTCTACGTCTTTATCCATGGGCTGGTGTTGGCGAGTCGGCCCCGCCTTGGGCGTTCAATTTGGCTTGATGATGGGGTCTGCGTGATTATTTCCAACGGGTTGTCCAGGGTTTGCGTGGCGGGTGTGTTGCTGGGGGTGAGCCTGTGCGCGACGGCCCGCCAGGTGAGCGACGTGCAGGCGGGTACGCTGAGCGCCGATATCCGCCGCACCGGGTTTGGTATCCCGCATATCCGCGCCAACGATGAGCGCGGCCTGGGCTATGGCATTGGCTATGCCTACGCGCAGGACAACCTGTGCCTGCTGGCCAACGAAGTGGTCACGGTCAATGGCCAGCGCGCCCGCTACTTCGGTGCCGAGCAGGCGACCCTGGAAGAGCGCAACAACCTGACCAGTGATGTGTTCTTTACCTGGCTCAATACGCCCGAAGCAGTGACGGCTTTCTGGAAGGCACAGACCCCGCAGATGCAGCAGCGTCTTGCCGGCTATGCGGCGGGTTACAACCGCTACCTGCAAGAGCGCGGGGCCAAGGACCGACCGATGCAGTGCCAGGGCGCCTGGGTGCGGCCGATCACGACCGATGACCTGGTCAAGCTGACCCGGCGGTTGCTGGTGGAAGGTGGCGTGGGGCAATTCGCCGAGGCCTTGGCGGGGGCGACACCACCCCAGCCAGGCGTGGCGGTGCAGAGCGATGTGCGAGCGTTTGAGGTCGCCACCTTGAAGCAGCAACGCTTTGCCCTGGATCGCGGCAGCAACGCGGTGGCGGTGGGCAGCGAGCGCTCGTTCAACGGGCGCGGCATGTTACTGGTCAACCCGCATTTCCCGTGGATCGGCGGCATGCGTTTTTATCAGATGCACCTGACCATTCCTGGTCAGCTGGACGTAATGGGCGCTGCCTTGCCGGGCCTGCCGGTGGTCAATATCGGCTTCAACCAGCATGTGGCCTGGACCCATACGGTGGACACATCCAAGCATTTCACCCTGTATCGCCTGACCCTGGACCCGAAGGACCCGACCCGCTATTTGCTCGACGGCAAGTCGATCCCCCTGCAGAAAACCCAGGTAACGGTACAGGTCAAGGGGGCCGAGGTCCACACCCAAACGGTCTACAGTTCGCAGTTCGGGCCGGTGGTGCAATGGCCGGGCAAGCTCGACTGGAACGGGCAATACGCTTTCAGCCTGCGCGACGCCAACCTGGGCAATGACCGCGTGTTGCAGCAGTGGTACGCGATGAACCAGGCCCGCAGCCTCAAGGACTTGCAAGCCTCGGTACAGCGTCTGCAAGGGATTCCCTGGGTCAACACCCTGGCGGCGGACGATCAGGGGCAGAGCCTGTATATGAACCTGTCGGTGGTGCCGAACGTCAGTGCAAAAAAACTCGAACAATGCAGCGACCCGCGTGCCGGTCTGCAGATGATCGTGCTTGACGGTGCCCACAGTGCCTGCGCCTGGGATATCGACCCGCGCGCCGCCCAGCCGGGGATCTTTGCCGCTGATCAACTGCCGCAGCTGGCGCGCCGGGACTACGTGCAGCACTCCAACGACTCGGCCTGGATGGCCAACCCCAAGGCCCCGCTGGCCGGCTTTTCGCCGGTGGTCAGCCAGGATCACATTGCCTTGGGCGCACGTTCGCGTTTTGCCTTGCAGCGCTTGCAGGACCTGGACACACAGCCGATCACCGTCGCCGATTTGCAACACATGGTGCTGGATAACCAGGTGTACCTGGCTGGGCAGGTGATGCCGGATCTGCTCAAGTTCTGCGCGCAACAGACGGATGCCGCCCTGAAAACCCTGTGTACCCGCCTCAAGGACTGGGACCAGAAGGCCAACCTCGACAGCGGCCTGGGCCTGGTGCATTTCTTCCAGGTCATGGAGCACCTGCAGCAAGTGCCGCAGGTGTGGCGCGTTGCGTTTGACCCGGACCACCCACAAACCACCCCGCGCGGGTTGCTCATCGAGCAGCCGGAGGTGGCCAAGGCGTTGCGTGAGGCAATGCTGGCGTCAATGGCGCAGGTGAGTGAATCGGGGTTGAAAGAAGGCACTCGTTGGGGCGATATCCAGGTCTCGGGCAGCACTCCGATGCACGGTGGCCCACAGGAACTGGGGATCTACAACGCCATGCAAAGCGTGCCGAGGGCCGATGGCAAGCGTGAGGTGGTCAGCGGCAGCAGTTACTTGCAGATCGTCACCTTCGACGACCAGGGGCCGAAAGCGGAAGGCGTGTTGGCGTTCTCACTGTCCAGCGATCCGGCGTCGCCGTACTTCAAGGACCAGACCCAGGCGTTTTCCGCGAAAAAGCTCAGCCCGTTGCCGTTTACCGAACAGCAGATCAAGGCTGACCCACAGTATCAACGGCAACTGATCCACGAGTAGGGGCTTTATTGGTCGAGCAGGTGTGCCACGGCGGCAAACGCCTGGTCATGGCGTGCCTGCCAATCCCCGCCAATCACCTTGTACGGTTGCTGATGCTGCTCCAGCCAGTCGCGGCTGGCCTGGAAGAAGGCCAGGCGGTCGGCCAGGTCCGGCTGGCAGCGTTGACCGTCGGCGGTCCAGCCAATGCCTTCGGGCGACAGCAACAGGTGCAGGTCGTAATGGCGGGCCAGCAGTGCCTCGTCGAGCCACGCGGGGGCATCGCCAAACAGCGTCAGGCTCCACAGCTTGTTGGTCAGCAGGTGAGTATCGAGGATCAGCAGTTGCGGCTGCCGGGCACGGCCGGCATCTTCCCAGGCCAGTTGGCCACGGGCGATGTCCGGGATGTCGGCGAGGGTCGTATCACGCTGGTAGTGGTCGATGAAATAGCGCACATACTCGCCCACCAGCACCGCACCGAAATGCGCCTGCAACTGCTCGGCCAGCCAGCTTTTACCGCTGGACTCGGGGCCTGCCATCACCAGCACCTTCATGTGCGCAACGCCGGATCGGCGCGCCATTCGCGCCAGCCTTGTACGGCAATCACTGTGAACAGGGCATAGAGCGCGGCCGTCAGGTACAGCCCCTTGTAGACAAACAGGCCGACAAAAATCACATCGACCACAATCCACAGTGCCCAGCATTGCACGCGTTTTTGCGCCATCCACATCTGCGCCACCAGGCTGAAGCCGGTCAGGGCGGCGTCCAGCCAGGGTTGTGCAGCATCGGTCCAGTGTGCCATGGCGGCGCCCAGCAACAGGCTGCCGACTGCGCCAACCGTCAGGCTCAGGAGGATCGCCTGGCTGCCAAGACTGCTGACCTGGCGCCCTTGCTTGACCTCGCCGGCGCGAGTCCATTGCCACCAACCGTAGACCTGCAGGCCGGCATACACCACTTGCAGCAGCATGTCGGAATACAGCTTCACCTCGAAGAACACCCAGGTGTACAGCAGCACCATGACCAGGCCGATCGGCCAGCACCACGGGTTCTGCTTGACCGTCAACCAGACGGCAATCACCCCCAGCGCGGCGGCAAACAGTTCAAGCCCGGACATGGGATTCCTTGGAAGAGTCGAAGAGGAGGGCGATTGTACCCAACCGGCCGGGCAAAATCCTGTCCAGGCCGGGGGCTAATTATGGGAAGAAGGATTGCTGTGGCAAACCCGCTCGCTGTGGCGAGCGGGCTGCTGCCGGGAGGAGGGCTAGACCTTGAACTGGCGCAGCAGGCCGTTGAGTTCTTCGCTCAAGTCCTTCAGATGCACGCTGGCCTCGCTCGATTGCTGGGCCGCGAGCGCAGTGCTGTGGGACAGGCCGGCGGCCTGGGTCACGTTCTGATTGATGTCTTCCACCACGTGGGCCTGTTGCAGGGTCGCGCTGGCAATCGAGGCGTTCAGGCCGTTGAGGTTGCGCAGGGCCTGGCCGATGGCATTCAGGCTGGCGCCCGCCTGACCGGCTTGTTCGATGGTCAGTTGCGAGGCCTGGTGGCTGTCGCTGATGACCTTGACCGCTGCTTCGGAATGCCCTTGCAGGCGCTCGATCATGTTCTGGATTTCGGCAGTGGATTTTTGCGTGCGCTGGGCCAGCAGGCGCACTTCGTCGGCGACCACGGCAAAACCACGGCCTTGTTCGCCGGCGCGGGCCGCTTCGATGGCGGCGTTGAGAGCCAGCAGGTTGGTCTGCTCGGCAATCGAGCGAATCACCTCCAGCACCCCGCCAATCTGCGTGCTTTCGGTGGACAGGGTGCGGATCACTTCCACCGCCTGGCTGATGGTGCCGGACAGCGCGTCGATCTGTTGCAGGCTGCCGTCGATATTGACCTGGCCCTGTTCGGCCTGGGTCTGCGCGTCACGCATTTCGCTGGCGGCGTGCTCGGCATTCTTGGCCACGTCCTGGACGCCGTAGGTCACTTCATTGATGGCGGTGGCCACCAGCTCCATTTGCTGGGATTGTTGCTGGCTGCGGTCATGGGCCTGGCTGGCGTTGTTGCCCAGCTCGGCGGACGACTGGGCCAGGGCATTGGCGCACACCTGCAACTGGCTGACCACCTGGCGCAGTTTGGCGGTGAAGGTGTTGAAGTGTCGGGACAGTTGCGTGACTTCGTCCTGGCCATGGGTGTCGAGGCTGCGGGTCAGGTCGCTTTCGCCACTGGCGATGTTGGCCATGGCCTGTACCGCTTCCTGCAACGGGCGCACGATGCTGCGGGCAATCAGCACCACCAGCAGGGCCATGATCAGGGCAATGCCCAGGCCGATCAGCGAGGCTTTCCAGACCTGGCCGCGAAATTGTGCCTGTACGTCGTCCACATAGACGCCGGAGCCTATGATCCAGCCCCAGGGTTCGAACAACTGGATATAGGAGGTCTTGGCCACGGGCTCAGCCGCGCCGGGTTTCGGCCAGCGGTAATCGACCATGCCGACGCCCTTGGCCTTGGCCAGGGTGACGAACTCATTGAAGATCGCAAAGCCGTCCGGATCGCGGATGGCCGATAGGTTCTGGCCGTCGAGCTTGGGGTTGGCCGGGTGCATGATCATCACCGGCGTCAGGTCATTGATCCAGAAGTATTCGTTCTGGTCGTAGCGCAGACCGCGCACCACACTCAGGGCTTGTTTCTGCGCGGCTTCGCGGGTCAGCACCCCGGTGGTTTCAAGGCCGTGATAAAAATTCAGAATCCCGCTGGCGGTCTGCACCACATGCTGGGTTTTCTGGCTCTTGGCCTGGTAGAGGTCGTCGTGGATCTGCTTGAGCATCAGCAAACCCAGGGTCATCAACATCAACACGGCGACTATCAGGATCATCCAGAGGCGCCGACTGATCGACATATTGCGCAAACTGTTCATAGTCTTGTCACTCCGCGTTCTTATAATTTTCGGTGCTGCGTTGATCGGCCAGTGATAACGCGAAGCGAAATTCGGGCTTGTCTGATAGGCTTTCGGCCCGGAATCAAAAAACCTGAGTACTGCCTGATTTTTCACAGAATTTTTGCAGGTCAGCCTTGATCCTGCGCGCGGCCTTGCCGCGTGCTCATCGTTAGTGAACACCTAAAAAATATCAACGAGGCATGCCGTCGCATGACCTTTGGGGGAATAATGGATCTTTGGACTGCCTTTCAGGCATTGATACTTGGCATTGTCGAAGGGCTGACAGAGTTCTTGCCGATCTCCAGTACCGGGCACCAGATTATCGTCGCTGACTTGCTCGACTTCGGTGGCGAGCGCGCCATGGCGTTCAACATCATCATTCAACTGGGCGCCATCCTGGCGGTGGTCTGGGAATTCCGGCGCAAGATCCTCGACGTAGTGACCGGCCTGCCGACCCAGCGCAACGCCCAGCGCTTTACCGTCAATCTGCTGATCGCCTTCCTGCCGGCGGTGGTGTTGGGGGTGATTTTTGCCGACCTGATCCACGAATACCTGTTCAACCCGATCACGGTGGCCACTGCGCTGGTGATCGGCGGGGTGATCATGTTGTGGGCCGAGCGTCGCGAGCATGTCATCCATGCCGAAACCGTCGATGACATCACCTGGAAAGACGCCTTGAAAGTGGGCTTTGCCCAGTGCCTGGCGATGATTCCAGGGACTTCGCGTTCCGGCTCGACCATTATCGGTGGCCTGTTGTTTGGCCTGTCGCGCAAGACGGCCACCGAGTTTTCGTTCTTCCTGGCGATGCCGACCATGGTCGGGGCGGCGGTGTACTCGGGCTATAAATACCGTGACCTGTTCCAGCCTGCGGATCTGCCGGTGTTTGCCGTCGGTTTTGTGGTCTCGTTCATCTTCGCGATGATTGCAGTGCGTGGCTTGCTCAAGTTCATCGCCAGCCACAGCTATGCAGTGTTTGCCTGGTACCGCATTGCGTTCGGTTTGCTGATCCTGGCCACCTGGCAGTTCGGCTGGATTGACTGGGCGGCGGCCAAGGCGTGATGACAGTCCAGCATCTGCGCTTGAAGGCTGTGGTGTTTGCACTGTTGTGTGCCGTGCCGTTGTTTGGCGCGGCACTGCTGGCGTATCGCGGGGTGTCGCTGATCCCGTTGGCGGCCTATGGCCTGGTCAGCGTGGTGACGTTTTGCCTGTACTGGAGCGACAAGCGCAAGGCCCAGAGCGATAGCTGGCGCACCCCGGAGAAGATCCTGCATGCCATGGAGCTGGCTGGTGGTTGGCCGGGGGCCTTGGTTGCGCAGCAGGTGTTCCGGCACAAGACGCGCAAGGTGTCTTATCAGGTGGTGTTCTGGCTGATTGTGTTGCTGCACCAGGTGTTCTGGATTGATCGGTTGTTTCTGGGTGGCACGCTGCTGGCAGTCTTCTAGCCGCGCGGGGCTTGAGAGCGAAGCTGCGCCCACAGGGGGCTGTGCATGTCTCGATGATCAAGGTGTGTCCAAGACGACCTGGGCTGGCTTACTCGTCCAGCCTCAGGCCGATCTGCGTGCGTTTGGGCAGTTTGCTCACCACCAACTGGTGGGAGCGCTGCAGCAAGCCGCGCAGCTCTTCGCCGCCCAGTGGGTAGGGCACCTGCATGATGATCCACTGCGCCCGCGCCAGGTACGGCGCCGGGTGGATGCCGGGGCGGTCGACGTGGCCGAGGAACAGTTCTTTGTCGACCTTGAACGCCAGGGAGTCGCCGCGCAGGTTCTGCAGGGCGAACATCTTGTTGCCGGCAATCGAGAACACCCGCACACCGCCCCACTTGTAATCCTCCCGTGCACTGGGCAAGCCCAGGCAGAACTGGGCGACGTCGTCTTCGGTCATGCTCCGGGTACTCATAGCAGTCGATCTCCGCAACTGTTGAAGGCATGGGCCAGAAAGTCGATCCAGGCGCGCACCGCTGGGGATACGCCGCGTCGATGCGGGTACACCGCTTGCAGCCAGCCACCGGGCAGCGACCACTCGGGCAGCAGTTGCACCAGTTGGCCACTTTCCAGCTCCTGCTCGCAATACATCATGGGCAGCACGGTGAAGCCCAGGCCGGCAAGGGCGCTGGCCTTGCGCACCAGGAAGTCGTCGATGCCCAGGCGGGCCTCCATCGCCAGGTCGGTGGCATTGCCGGCAGGGTCGAGCATGCGCAGGTGGACCATACGGTCGGCTTCCAGGGCGCCCAATACCGGCAGGTGTTTGAGGTCGGCCGGGCTGTTGATCTGGCGGTCGCGCACAAACTCGGGGCTGGCGACCATGGCCGTCTGCGCCTGACGCAGGCGGCGGGTCACCAGCAGTGGGTCTTCGTCCCCCAATTCGCGCACACGCAAGGCTACGTCTACACCCTCGGCCACCAGGTCGACGCGGCGATTGATCAGCATCATCTCCAGTTGCACCAGCGGGTGGGCCGCGAGGAATTGCGCCACCACCGTCGGCAGGATTTCGTGGGCCAGGCCCACCGGGCAACTGACCCGCAGCCGGCCCCGGGGTTCGCTGGACATGTTGACCACGGCTTCGTCGGCCATTTCCGCTTCCAGCAGCATCGCCTGGCAGTGCCCCAGGTAGCGTTCGCCGACGGCCGTCAGGGTCAGTTGCCGGGTGGTGCGCTGTAAGAGGCGGGCGCCGAGGCGTTCTTCCAGTTCGGCAATGCGCCGCGACAGCCGCGACTTGGGGATGCCCAGCAGCCGGCCAGCCGCCGCGAAGCCACCGGCTTCCACCACCTTGGCGAAATAGTAGAGGTCATTGAGGTCTTGCATGTTGGGCCTATTGTCCTGTCAGTGGGACGAACTATCGCATTTTAACCGGCTAATCGGCTATTGGATTGATCTGTAGGATTCTCCCCATCAGATCGCCGGTGGCGATCCTCACTTGGAGATCCCACATGAAACTCTTGCATATTGATTCCAGCATCCTCGGTGACAACTCGGTATCCCGCCAGTTGAGCGGCGAAGTGGTCAAGGCCTGGCAGGCGGCTGAGCCGGGTGTCGAAGTGACCTACCGTGACCTGGCCAGCGAAGGTATCACCCATTTTTCCGGGATTACCCTGGGCGCGTTGGGCACCAGCGCCGAGTTGCGTGATGCCGTACAGAAGCACGAAGCCGACCTGAGCGCCTCGACCCTGGCCGAGTTCCTGGCTGCCGACGCGGTGGTTATCGCCGCGCCGATGTACAACTTCACCATTCCCACCCAGCTCAAGGCCTGGATCGACCGCATTGCCGTCGCTGGCCAGACGTTCCGCTACACCGAAGCCGGCCCGCAAGGCCTGTGCGGCAACAAGAAAGTCATCGTGGTCTCCACCGCCGGTGGCCTGCACGTTGGCCAACCGACCGGAGTCGGGCACGAGGACTACTTGAAAGTGCTGCTGGGCTTCTTCGGTATCACCGATATCGAGTTCGTACGTGCCCACGGCCTGGCCTATGGTGACGAAGCACGCAGCAAGGCATTGAACGATGCCAATGCGCTGATCAGCGAGCAGTTGTTCGTCGCGGCGTAAGCACGAGCGCCTTTCAATCTGATTCGGGCTGTCTAAACTCTGTATTCTGCTAGCTTCAATGCCGGCGGAATACGGAGTTTTTTGTTTTGAACCGGCGAATATGGCGCAGCTTATGCAACACCGGGTCATACCGCCCGAGGCTGCATCGGCCTGCAGGCGTCACCCAGCACAGGTGGACATCCCCATGATGCGTCTTTGTGCAGTCTTGCTGGTTTCCCTGCTCGGCGGCCTCGTTTCAGTGCACGCCGCTGTCGCCCCGCACCCCCATTGGAGCGTGGGCTATCACCGCATGAGCTTTCTTGACCCGCTGGATTCGCAGCCGATGAAAGCCATCGCGTTTTATCCGTCCACGGGTGATGAACATCTCAGTCAGGTGGGGGCGTATCGCGTCGCCGCCGCCGAGGACGCCAAGGTCGCCATCGGCCGCTTCCCGTTGCTGATGCTGTCCCATGGCAACACCGGCACGCCCCTGGCTTTGCACGACCTGGCGACGTCGCTGGCGCGCAAGGGGTTTGTGGTGGTCGCCGTGCTGCACCCGGGCGACAACTATAAGGACCACAGCCGCCTGGGTACCTTGAGTAACCTGTATGGCCGGCCGATCCAGATTTCTGCGGCGATTACCGCGACCCTGGGCGACCCGATGCTGTCGCCGTTCGTCAACGTGGGCCAGGTAGGGGTGATCGGCTATTCGGCGGGCGGCGAGACGGCGCTGATCCTGGCCGGGGCCAAGCCGGATTTCGAGCGTTTGCGCCGCTATTGCCAGGAGCGTCCTGAAGACCGCGACGCCTGTACCTCTAAGGGTGAGCTGGTGGTCGACCGCGATGACCTGCAACCCCAGGCCGACCCACGGATCCACGCGTTGATGCTGATGGCGCCGCTCAGCCTGATGTTCGGTCGTCAGACCCTGGGCGACGTGCATGTGCCGGTGCTGCTGTACAGCGGCGATGGCGACAAGCTGGTAGCCGTGGATAAAAACGCCGCCGCCCTGGCGCGCAAGCTGCCGCAGCCGCCGGATTTCAAACTGTTGGCCGGAGCTGGGCACTTTATTTTCATGGCCCCTTGCGATGACGAGCAACTGGCGCTGATGCCGGTGCTTTGTACCGATGCCGATGGGGTGGACCGCGAGGGTATTCACCGCGACCTGATCTCCGAGGCCGGACGATTTTTCAGTCGCACCCTCGGCCAGCACTCGCGGGCCGGGATGCAGACTGCGGATCAATAGGCCCGGCGCATCAGCAGCCAGGTCAGGCCCAGGCCCGTGACGGACAGTAGCGCCGCGCAAAAGAAAATCCACGAGTAGCCCAGGTTCAACGCCACCGCACCCATCAGCGGTCCGGCAATCGCCAGCGCCAGGTCAAAAAACACCGCATAGGCACTCAGCCCGGCGCCCCGGCTGCTGTTGGGCACCTGTTTGATGGCTTCGACGCCCAGTGCCGGGTACACCAACGACAAGCCAAACCCGGTGAGGCCGGCGCCGATCAAGGCAATGGCGGGCGAGGGCGCGAGCCATAGCAGGGTCAGGCCGAGGGTTTCCAGGGTCATGCAGGCAATCGCCGCGCGAAACCCGCCAAAACGGCTGATGCTCGAGATAAACAGCAGGCGCGAGAGGATAAAGCAGATGCCAAACACCGTCAGGCACCAGGCGGCGCCGGTCCAGCCGCGATTGAGGTAGAACAGGGCAATGAAGGTGGTCAGAGTGCCGTAGCCAATGGACGCCAGGCACAGGCTGGCACCAAACGGCGCGATCCGCCCGAACACCGCCCAGAACGGCAGGCGCTCGCCGCGCACCACCGGCACCGAGGGTTTTTTGCGGATCAGCACCAGGCCCAGGGCTGCCAGCACGGCCAGCGCGGGACCGAGGCTGTTGTAACCGTATTGCGCAACCATCACCACGCCCAGCGGCGCGCCAATGGCGATGGCGCCATAGGAGGCGATGCCGTTCCAGGAGATCGAGCGCGCGGTGTGTTCGGCGCCGACCTGGCCCATGCACCAACTGATGGTGCCGACACCGATCAGGCCCTGGGCCACGCCCAGCAACACGCGACCGACCAGCAGAATCCCCAGGCTCAGGCTGGGCAGGCTGTGCAGCAGCGTGGCAAAAAACGTCAAGACACCGCTGAGCAGAATACCGCTCAAGCCCAGCACGATCGCGCGCTTGGTGCCGACGTTGTCCGACATGCGCCCGGCCATGGGGCGGCTGAGGAGGGTGGCCAGGTACTGCGAACCGATGGTTACGCCGGCCACCACGGCGCTGAAACCCAGTTGTTCATGGACGTAGCCGGGGATCACCGCAATCGGCAGGCCAATGCAGATAAACGCGATAAAGGTATAGAAGACGATGGAGACGATCTGCAGGGTGATCGACAGGGAGCTGGGGGCGGCTGGCATGGAGGCTCATTCGCGGCAGGGCGGTGAACGCATCATGGCAAGGGCTTGGAAGAAAAGGAAGCAGGCTAACAATCATCGGCCCTGACGCGCCGTTGGTCGAGCCTGGAAATGCAAAAAGCCCCGTCACTGCTGACGGGGCTTTTACTTGCAGCGTGTGGCTAACCGCTATTGGCGGCCCTTAAAACACCACGCCCTGGCTACGCAGGTAGTCGTCATAGGTGCCGCTGAAGTCGATCACGCCGCTTGGGCTCAGCTCGATGATGCGGGTGGCCAGGGACGATACGAACTCACGGTCGTGGCTGACGAAGATCAGCGTGCCCGGATAGTTTTCCAGCGCCAGGTTCAGCGCCTCGATGGATTCCATGTCCAAGTGGTTGGTCGGTTCGTCCATGACCAGCACGTTGGGCTTTTGCAGGATCAGCTTGCCGAACAGCATGCGACCTTGCTCACCACCGGAGATGACCTTGACCGACTTGAGGATCTCATCGTTGGAGAACAGCATGCGGCCCAGGGTGCCGCGGATCACTTGTTCGCCCTGAGCCCACTGGCCCATCCAGTCGAACAGGGTGACGTCGTCTTCGAAGTCGTGGGCGTGGTCCTGGGCGTAGTAGCCCAGTTCGGCCGCATCGGTCCACTTCACGCTACCGGCGTCCGGGGTCAGTTCGTTGACCAGGGTGCGCAGCAGGGTGGTCTTGCCGATACCGTTCGGGCCGATGATCGCCACGCGCTCGCCGGCTTCAACCTGGAAGCTGAAGTCCTTGAACAGGGTCTTGCCGTCAAAGCCTTTGGCCATGCGCTCGACGATGACCGCCTGGCGGTGCAGTTTCTTGGTCTGTTCGAAACGGATGAACGGGCTCACACGGCTCGAAGGCTTGACTTCGGCCAGTTGGATCTTGTCGATCGCCTTGGCGCGGGAAGTGGCCTGCTTGGCTTTCGAGGCGTTGGCCGAGAAGCGGCTGACGAACGATTGCAGTTCGGAGATCTGCGCTTTCTTCTTGGCGTTGTCCGACAGCAACTGCTCGCGGGACTGGGTCGCCACGGTCATGTACTCGTCGTAGTTGCCCGGGAACAGGCGCAGCTCGCCGTAGTCCAGGTCAGCCATGTGGGTGCACACGCTGTTCAGGAAGTGACGGTCGTGAGAGATGATGATCATCAGGCTGTTACGCTGGGTCAGGATGTTTTCCAGCCAGCGAATGGTGTTGATGTCCAGGTGGTTCGTCGGTTCGTCGAGCAGCAGCACTTCCGGATCCGAGAACAGCGCCTGGGCCAGCAATACGCGCAGCTTCCAGCCTGGAGACACTTCGCTCATCGGGCCGAAGTGTTGCTCGATGCCGATACCCAGGCCCAGCAGCAGTTCACCGGCACGGGATTCGGCGGTGTAGCCGTCCATTTCGGCGAACTCGGTTTCCAGCTCGGCCACGGCCATGCCGTCTTCTTCGCTCATTTCCGGCAGCGAGTAGATGCGATCGCGCTCGGCTTTGACCTTCCACAGCTCTTCGTGACCCATGATCACGGTGTCGATGACATTGAATTCTTCGTAGGCGAACTGATCCTGGCGCAGCTTACCCAGGCGCACGTTCGGCTCCAGCATGACCTGGCCGCCGGACGGGTCGAGATCGCCACCGAGGATTTTCATGAAGGTCGACTTGCCGCAACCGTTGGCACCGATCAAACCATAACGGTTACCGGCGCCGAACTTGACCGAGACGTTCTCAAACAGCGGCTTGGCGCCGAACTGCATGGTGATGTTAGCTGTGGAGATCAATTACTTTACCTATCAATAGCTTGGGGTGCGCTTATTTGGGCCGGGACCCATTCGGAGCCCGGGCCAACGGGCATGCGTCAACAGCGACATCAAGGCGTGAAGCCCAGTCGCCGAGCAGAAAATATGGGGTGTATGTTGGAATTTGGCGCGCATTGTCGCATATGTGCGGCGTGAGTTATATGACAGGCAGGCGTGTCGGGCCGCTGGAAGTGCCTGGTTTGTCTTTTTTTTGCGGAAATCCTTACAAAAAGCATCGAGTTGTATCGAAACTGTATCGGCCGTCCGATCTGTGTTTGTTAACAGTTGAACATGCAATGACCGTGGATTAAGTTTCCAGCGTTCGCCCTGCAGTGATGGCTCTTTACCGGTTCAAGGATGGCGAGGCTGTCGGTGCGGGGCGGACTCCCTTCTGTTTTCTTGACGACGCTCATCGCCATCGTGTTGCGCACGTTCAATGGTTTGGAGACGCAATGGACACGCTGTCTGCTCAACAGGCAATCGCCAGCAACAAGGCCGCCTGGAACGAATCCGCCGAACACCACAAAGCTACCGAGCACTGGCAAAGCCTGCTCGCGGATGTCGGCGCGCCTGATTTCTCCTGCCTGGATCCCACCCTGACCACCCTGTTAATGCAGGTGGGCGTCAAGGGGCGGGACGCCGTGCAACTGGGTTGCAATAACGGCCGTGAAAGCCTGTCGCTGTATGGGCTGGGCGCCAGCAGTGTGGTGGGGGTCGACCAGTCCGATGCATTTCTGGCACAGGCGGCGGAGCTGGCCAGTCGCTCACCCCATGCGCCCGAGTTTATCGAAGCCGATATTCATCATTTGCCCGAGCGGTTGCAGGGGCGTTTTGATATCGCCCTGATCACCATCGGGGTGTTGGGTTGGATGCCGGATATCGGGCTATTCATGGGGCATGTCGCCAGCACCCTCAAAGACGGCGGGACGCTGGTGATCTACGAGACTCATCCGATCCTGGAAGTGTTCGACCCCGCAGCGCCGAACCCGATGCTGCCGGTCACCTCATATTTTCGCCGCGAGCCTTTTGTGCAGCACGAGGCGATTGTCTATGAGGGGCCGAGTAACAGCGCAGTCGCGGCGTCTTACTGGTTCGTGCACACCTTAGGCGAGGTTGTCAGCGCGGCCATCGCGGCAGGCTTGCAGATCAGCCACCTGCAGGAGTACCCGCACTCCAATCGCGAAGAGCTCTACGACCAGTACGAGAACCAGCCGGCGCAACTGCCGATGTGCTACACCCTGACCGCCGTCAAGCGCCCGGCCTGAAGGCAAAAAAAAGGCCCGCTGGGGCGGCGGGCCAAGGGATTCATCTGAGGAGTTGGGTCTAACCTAGCGCGCCAAACGTGAATACTTCGTGAAAATCCTGTCGCAAAAACGAATGCCCCTCATCCGTTCATGACCGGCGTACGAAAGTGCGCATTGTCTGCCCTGGCGTCGTACTGAAACGCGTCGGCCGGGGCATGCCTTCATCCGCCGCGATAAACACGAAGCGCTCATCATCCAGGGTGTAGCTGGCGGGCAGGTGCTTTCCGGCGTCGGCACCGATGGCGTCGATCCAGGTGATGCTCTTGGGCGTGGTGCTGGCGTCCAGGGTAAAACTGCCCTGCAGTAATACCTCGCCATCTTGGGTCATGACCCGAAACTGATCCCCCTCGATTGTGGTCAGCGCACCGGGCGCACTGTGTTCATCCGGTGGGTTGGCGATGCCGCTGTCTTCCAGGGCGATTTGTTCCCAGGTGCCTTGCAGGGCTTGTTTGTCCTGTTCGGTCGGGCACGGCGTGGTGCGGGGAGGGGACGTGGGCATATAAAAATTCCTTTTTTAATGAGGCATAAATGGCGGGACCGCCCACAGCAGCAATGCGCCCTGGCAAATTCCGTTCAAAGGTATGGCAGAAAACTTCCTCAAGGTCTGTCCCGGTCGGTTTTTCCTTTGCCAGCAGCTATTTAAAGCGGTTCTGACATGTCGTTATCCCGATGTTTTCCGATATGTCGTCTACGCTGATCAATGCCTTATACGACATTATTTTTTCTGAAGGAAAACAATCTGAATGGGGTAGGGATTTTTTCAGTGACGCAATGGTCGGATGACCGTTGCCTCGTGTCGTACTGGCCATATCCAGGGCGTTGTCCCTGTATTTTCAGTTGGTTATTCAGATCTATTGTGTAGTGGGCAGCCAGCGTCCACTTCTAAAAGGGTGTCCCCATTTTGAACAGAACTCCCCAGGTGCAAGCTCCCGTGGTGTCCGATGAAATTGATTTATTTGATCTGTTCCACTCGATCTGGCGACAAAAGAAACTGGTTATCGGCTGTACCCTGTTTGCCGGCCTGATTGGCGTTGGCTACGCGTTGCTGGCACCCCGTGAGTACCAGGTCAGCAGCGTGCTGCGCCCGGCGGCTATCAATGAGCTGGATGCCCTCAATCGCTCCGAAGTCTATAAGTTGCCGCCGGCGGACGCACTGGCCAAAGTCGGCGCGCAACTGGACTCGTATGACGCGCGACTGGGGTTCTTCAAGGCCAACCCGGCGTTGTTCCAGGCGTTTCAGGAGCCAGGGCGCAGCCTTGAACAGAGTTTTGAAGCGTTCAACCGTAACTCGATCAAGCTGATCCTGCCCGACCCGAAAAAATCCGACTCCCTGAGCAGCTATATTCGTCTTGAGCTGCAATACCCCACGGACGTTGACGGGGTGGCGATTCTCAACGGTTTTGTCGACTACGCCATTGCGCAAGAGCGTGAGCAGGTGGGCGCCGACCTCAAGGTGATCGTCAACAACCGCCTCACCGAGCTCAAGGGCAAGATTGATGCAGCGCGCTCCAATTATGAAACCGACAAGGAATCGAAGATCGCCAAGCTGCTGGAGGGCGACAAGCTCAAACGCGCACAGCTGGAAGATGAACTCAGTGCCCTGCGCCTACAGATGAAAATGCAGCGTTCCAACCGCCTGGCAGAGTTGAACGAAGCGATCTCGATTGCCAAGTCCATGGGTATCAAGAGCCCGACCACACCCTCGTCTATGGCCGATGCCGGGCGTAGTGGCTCCAGTCAGGTGATGCGTACCGAGGTCAATAATCAGCAGATTCCCCTGTACTTCCTCGGCACCGACGCCCTCGAAGCCGAGCGCAGGGCTTTGCAGCAGCGGACCAGCGATGACTTCACCAGTAGCCGTGTTGCGGAAATCGGCAAGGAGCTGCAACTGCTGGAGGTCAATCGCCAAGTCGAAGTCCTGAAGCGGCGGGGCAATGAAGATATTTTCCTGCAGGACGTCGAGCCCTTGCGTGCTGAAGTGGCACGCCTGCGTGGCCTGAATATTGATATGAGTGCGTTGAAACTGGTGACGATTGACCGGCGCGCGCAAGAGCCGCTGAGCCCGATCAAACCGAAAAAAGTCCTGGTGGTTGCATTGAGCCTGGCAGTCGGCTTGCTGCTGGGGATGTTCGTTGCGCTGGTTCGCCATCTGGTCTTGACGCGGCGCCAGACTGTGGCCTATTCAGGCCTGGACGATGACCGTTTTACCCGGCGTGAACGCAAGGATGAGCCGCCATTGGGCTGAGTCACACCGGACCTTTCCCGGGCTGCGTCGCAGCCCGGGACTCCCGCCACCGCCCGTTCGAGGTGGCGCGGCTATACAGTCGGAAGACACCTTTTCACAATTCTTAGTTAACCTTTGGTTACAAACTATGGCTAAAATAACTGCCATTGGCCACTATCCGAATTGTCTCCAAGACGGTCGTGGGTCTGTTAATGAATTGTGATTTCAGGTGCTGCATTTTCCATCCCCAGCCCGGTAGGGCCTGGCGGAGCAGCCTGTACTCTTCTGATATGTGACGAATTCTCGTGAAACTCATTATTGTTGCTCTGTACGTTACGTCCATTGCGTATGTCCATCTGCGTGGCCGGGTGCGACATAAGCTGGGCCGTCAATTAAGCGACCACTCCACCTTCCTCGCCCCGGTCAATTGCTTCCTTTACCTGTTCTCCAAGCTGCCCGGCCGGCCGTACCTTGCCCCCAGTGACTTCCCCGACCTGAGCCCGCTCCAGGAGCATTGGCAGGAGATCCGCGAGGAAGGCCAGAACCTGATGCGCGCCGGCGAGATCAAGCGCTCCGACCAATACAACGACGTGGGCTTCAACTCGTTTTTCAAATCGGGCTGGAAGCGTTTCTACCTCAAGTGGTACGGCGACAGTCACCCCTCGGCCATGAAGCTGTGCCCGCGCACTACCGAGCTGGTGCAAAGTATCGGCTCGATCAAAGCGGCGATGTTTGCCGAACTGCCGCCAGGTTCCAGGCTGGTCCGCCACCGCGATCCTTATGCTGGCTCCTATCGCTACCACCTGGGGCTGGATACGCCCAACGATCCAGGCTGCTACATCAACGTGGACGGTGAGAATTATTACTGGCGTGACGGCGAGGCGGTGATGTTCGATGAGACCTACATCCACTACGCCGAAAACACCACGGCGCAAAACCGCATCATTCTGTTCTGCGATATCGAGCGGCCGATGAAATATCGTTGGGCGGCTGCATTCAATCGCTGGTTCAGCCGCAACGTCATGGCGGCCGCCGGCTCACCCAATGATGCCGGGGACAAGACCGGTGGCTTGAACCGCGCCTTCACCCGCCTGTACAAGATCCGCTTGCGGGGCAAGGAGCTGAAAAAGCGTAACCGCACCCGCTATTACCTGGAAAAGTGGGCGATCTTTGCCGGTTTGGCAGTGATTTTTATCCTGATCTGAGCATCAGCCCCCTTGCCATCGGCGGGGGGCTTTATTCTGGCGGCTGGGCCCCCAGTTTCTGCCACATCTTCTTGCTGAGCCGTTGGCGGTTGGCATAACCCGCCCAGGGATCAGCTTTCAGGCTGTTTAAGCGCGCCTGCAAATTCGTCACATTCCATTGCTGGGCGCTGCGCAGGCTGTCGAGTTCATCTCGGCTGATGGGCACGGAAACCGGCAGCCCCGGGCGGGCGCGTACCGAATAGGCGGCGACGGTGCTGGCACCGCGGCCATTGCGCAGGTAGTCGATAAAGATCTTGCCGATGCGGTTTTTGGGGCCGCTGGTGGCGGTAAAACGCTCCGGCAGTTGCTGTGTCATGAACAGCGCAATGGCCTTGGCGAAGGCTTTCACCGTGTCCCAGCCATCCCGGCGCGCCAACGGCACAATCAGGTGCAAGCCCTTGCCGCCACTGGTCTTGATATAGGCAGTCAGGCCCAGTTCATCCAGCACCGACAACACCAGTTGCGCTGCCTCCAACATGCTCTTCCAGGGCAGCGCCGGGTCCGGGTCCAGATCGAGTACAAACAGGTCCGGGGTGTCGATTTTGTCGACCGTGGCCCCCCAGGTGTGCAGCTCAATCGCGCCCATTTGTACGGCGCCGATCAATGCCGCGAGGTTATGAATTTCCATCAGGCGCGCATGGCCGGGGTCGAGGGCCTGATCCAATTGAGTGATAAGGGGAATGGCCAGGCGCTCGCTGTGTTTCTGGAAAAACTGCTCGCCGTCGACCCCTTCGGGTGCCCGCAGGAGTGCGACCGGGCGATGGCGCAAGTGGGGCAGGAGCCACTCGCTGATATCTTCGTAGAATCGGGCCAGTTGCGCCTTTTGTGTGCCACTGGTGGGATCAATGATTCTCTCGGGGTGGGTAATGCGGATCTGTGAAACACGGCTTTGCGCCAGTGGTGGCTCGTGCACAATCTGCTCCTGTGGTTTATCGCTGCGCAGGCCAACAAAGGCAGCCTGGCGCACCAGGCCTTCGCGGGTCCATTCGGCAAATTGCACTTCGGCCACCAACTGCGGCCTTATCCAGTGCACGCCACGGGCCTGGGCGGCGGTCACGGGGTTGGCCAAGGGCGAGGATTGCCGGGCCAGGGGCTGCATTTTTTTATACAGCGTTTGCAGGGTTGCCTGATCGAAGCCGGTCCCCACGCGCCCGGCATACACCAGGGCACGGTCCGCGTGGACTGCCAGCAGCAGCGCGCCAAACCCGCTGCGTGAACCCTGGGGGCGGGTGTAGCCGACGATTACGAACTCCTGGCGCCGGCGGCATTTGAGCTTGATCCAATCGGCGCTGCGCGTGGAACTGTAGGGGCTGCCGGCGCGCTTGCCGATCACACCTTCCAGGCCCAGGCTGCAGGCGCTGTGCAAGATATCGTGATGATCAGCCGCGAAGGCTTCGGAAAAGCGCAGCAATGGGCTCTGGTTCCCCGCCAATGCCGCCTTGAGGGCTGCCCGGCGCTCTTGCAGGGCAACACTGCGCTGATCCTGGCCGTGCAAGAACGGCGCGTCGAACAGGTAATACACCAGGTCCTGGCTGCGACCGCTATCGAACGCCTGCTGCAATCCCTGGAAGTCCGGCAGCCCGTCGCGATTGAGGCTGACCACCTCGCCATCGAGCCAGCAGTCCTTGAGTTTCAGCGCCGCGAGGGCTTTGACCTGGCGGGGCAGGCGATCGCTCCAGTCATGGCCGTTGCGGGTAAACAGGTGCACATGGCCATCGCGTACCCGCGCCAGGATCCGGTAGCCGTCGAATTTGATTTCGTAATGCCAGTCGCCAGCCGGGGCGCGGTCTACCAGGGTCGCCAGTTGCGGCGCCATTTGGTCGGGCAGGGTGGGCTGGCGGGTCTTAGGCTGGCCTACCCGCGCATTGCTCAAGACACTCGTGGGCTGGGCCTGGACGATGTCGTAATCGCTGATGGGGCGCGCCTGTTGATCATTCTCCTTGATCAACAGCCATTGCTCCTTGTCGCCACTGCCTTTGAGCCGAGTGCGCACCAAGGCCCAATCGCCCGCAAGCTTTTCGCCGACCAGGGTGAACTTCAGTTTGCCGGCGGCGTAGGCCTTGTGCGGGTCGTCGTGGGGTTGCCAGATGCCACGGTCCCAGACAATCACGTCACCCGCCCCATACTGGCCGGCGGGGATGCTGCCTTCAAAGGCGCCATAGCTCAACGGATGATCTTCGACATGCACCGCCAGGCGTTTGTGGCTCGGGTCCAGGCTGGGTCCCTTGGGCACTGCCCAGCTTTTTAGCACCCCGTCGAGTTCGAGGCGAAAGTCGTAGTGCAGGTTGCGTGCCGCGTGTTTCTGCACCACAAACGTCAAAGCTGACGCTGGGCGCCGTGCGGGGCTTGACGGCGACGGTTCTGAAGTGACCTTGAAGTTGCGCTTGCGCTGATACTCACTCAGGGGTTTGGGCATGGGGGCGTCCTTTGGGCAAACGGCTCAGGAGGCCTTGGTGGTTTTTTTACGCGCAGCGGGCTTGGCCGTCGATTTGCCGGCCAGGCTGCGCTTGAGCAGCTCCGTGAGGTCGAGTACGTCAGCCGACTTGCGCTCTTGCGCACCGTCCTGGGCCTCGACGTTTTCAATCTTGCCGGCCTTGGCCTTCTTCTTGACCAGGGCCATGATCTTGTCCTGGAAACTGTCGCGGTAGTCGTCCGGTTGCCAGTCGGCACTCATGCCTTCCACCAGGCGCCTGGCCATGTCCCGTTCGCCTTTGGCCAGGCTCGGCTTGATCACGTCCTCGCCCAACTCCAGTTCGTCGAGGCCGCGAACTTCAGCGGGCCAGCGCAACATCACCAGCACCAGCGCTGAATCCAGGGGCATCAGTGCGGCGAGGTGTTGCTTGGTATGCAGTATCACGTTGGCCAGGGCGACCTTGGCGGTCGTGTCCAGGGTTTCACGCAAGAGCGCATAGACCTTGCCGCCGCGTTTGTCCGGGGCCAGGTAGTAGGGGGTGTCGATGTTCTGCAAAGGGATCTGGTCGCGGTCAATAAACGCGATGATCTCTATGGTTTGCGTGGACTTGGGATGGGCAGCGCGAATCTCTTCTTCGCTGAGCACCACGTAGCGGCCTTTCTCATAGGCCACGCCCTTGACGATGTTGTCCTTGGTGACTTCCTTGCCGGTGGTCTTGTTGATGCGCTTATAGCCCACGGGGTCCATGCTGCGTTTGTCCAGCCAGTCGAAATCCACGCCCTGGGCCGAGGTGGCCGAGACCAGCGACACGGGGATGTGTACCAAGCCGAAGCTGATTGCGCCTTTCCATATTGCCCGTGGCATGGCCGTGCTTCCTGATGGGGAATGGTCTTCAGGTGACCTGTAGCCGCTGGCAAAAGTTTCGGCTGTCGGCCGGTTGGCACAGGGGCATTCGAAAAGCCGTGTTACACCTGCCTGGAAAGTATTTAGTTACCAAATCCGAACCCAGGGCGTAGCGTGTTATCGAATGCAGGTATTCCTCGCCCTATAGAGGTTTTGTCATGAACAGCCGTACACGCAGCCTTGCAGTACTGGCCCTGGGCCTTGCCTTGAGTGGCGGGTTGCAGGCGCAAAACCTGCCCGGCAACAACAACCCGTATAACAGCCCGATCAAGCGGGCCAATCCCAATAGCATGCAGGGCACCCAGCCCAATACGCCCGCCGCCCGCGGTACCTACACCGCGCCGGTACCGCGGCCGCCGACCCTGGAAAACGGCGGTATCGGCAATCGCTATCCGCAACGTGATGCAGTGCCCACACGCCCTGCCACCCAACCTTCAGCCCCGACACAAGATGCCAATGGCAATCGCCGGCCCTGAACGCAAGGAACCCCACGTATGTTTCTACGCAAAACCCTTTTAGCGACCTGCTGCGCTGTCGCCCTGGCAAGCGCGCTGCCCGCGTTGGCCGCCGAGACCCGCCAGTTCCCCAGCGAGCAAGGCAGCCTCACCGCGACCCCGATTGTCAAAGGCCTGGACCATCCCTGGGCGGTGGCGTTTTTGCCCGACAAGCAAGGTTTCCTGGTCACCGAGCGGCCAGGCGCGCTGCGCTATGTGAGCAGTGATGGCAAATTATCGGCGCCATTGAGTGGCGTGCCGCAGGTCTGGGCCAAAGGGCAGGGCGGTTTGCTGGATGTGGTGTTGTCACCGGATTTCAAGGAAGACCGCCTGGTCTACCTGTCCTACGCCGAAGGTGGCGGCAAGGGCGGTACGGCCGGCACGGCGGTAGGCCGTGGTCGCTTGAGCGATGACTTGAGCGGCCTCAAGGACTTCCAGGTGATCCTGCGCCAGGAGCCCAAGCTCTCTACCGGTAATCACTTTGGCTCGCGCCTGGTGTTTGACCGAGACGGCTACCTGTTTGTGACCCTGGGCGAGAACAACGATCGGCCCACGGCTCAGGACCTGGACAAGCTGCAAGGCAAGGTGGTGCGCATCTACCCGGATGGTCGCGTGCCGGATGACAACCCGTTTGTCGGCCAGCCGGGAGCGCGGCCGGAGATTTGGTCCTATGGCCAGCGCAACCCACAGGGCGCGGCGCTGAACCCGTGGACTGGCACCCTCTGGGAAAACGAACACGGCCCGCGTGGCGGCGATGAAATCAATATCATCGAACGTGGCAAGAACTATGGCTGGCCCCTGGCGACCCACGGCATCAACTATTCCTTGCTGCCGATTCCCGAGGCCCGTGGCAAGACAGCCGAAGGCACGGTCGGCCCCCATCATGTGTGGGAAAAGTCACCGGCCATCAGCGGCATGGCGTTCTACGACGCTGACCGCTTCAAAGCCTGGCAGCACAACCTGTTTATCGGCGCCCTGGCCAGCCAGGAACTGATTCGCCTGCAGTTCGAGGGCGACAAGGTGGTCCACGAAGAGCGCCTGCTGGGCGAACTGAAGGCGCGTATCCGCGATGTACGCCAGGGCCCGGATGGTTTCCTGTACATACTCACGGATGAGGAGGATGGCGTGTTGTATCAGGTGGGGTTGAAGCAGGATTGACGGGCATTGCAGGAGCCGGCAAGGACTCGACGCCCCCCGGCTCCTACAAGGTTACAGCCCCAGTTCGGACAGCCCCGGATGATCATCCGGGCGCCGCCCCAGCGGCCAGTGGAACTTGCGTTCGCTTTCCTTGATCGGCATGTCATTGATGCACGCATGCCGATTGGACATCAGACCGTCCTGGTCGAACTCCCAGTTCTCGTTGCCGTAGGAGCGGAACCAGTTGCCGGAATCGTCGTGCCATTCATAGGCATAACGCACCGCGATGCGGTTGCCGGTAAACGCCCACAACTCCTTGATCAAGCGGTAGTCCAGTTCCCTGGCCCATTTGCGCGTCAGGAAGTCCTTGGCCTGCTCGCGGTTATGGGCGAACTCGGCGCGGTTACGCCACTGGGTGTCCAGGGTGTAGGCGAGCGACACGCGTTGCGGGTCACGGGAGTTCCAGCCGTCTTCGGCGAGACGGATCTTTTCAATGGCCGATTGCTCGGTGAAGGGCGGTAAGGGCGGACGCACGTGTGCATTGGCGGTCATTTGACTGCTCCTTTGGATCGTTAGTTGTTAAACCCGTACAACTTTCAAAGTGCCAATAAGTTCTGCGCCATGCATTGCGCATTATCAGCGGCGGTGACATCGCCCATGATCAGGGCGATGGTAATGGCGCCATCGACCAGGATCAGCAGTTGCGCGGCCTGCTGCTCCGGGGCCGGGGTGCCATGTGCCTCGCACAGTTCAAGCAAATACTCGAACAGTTTCTGTTTGTGTGCCTTGGCCAGTAAACGTACCGGGTCTTGCGGGTTACCGGTTTCGCCGCTGGTGTTGATAAAGGCGCAGCCGCGAAAGTCCGCAGAGTCGAACCAGGTCTTCAGAGCGCTGAACACGCCGAGCAAGCGGGCGCCGCTGCCGGCGTATTGCTCGACCTCGCTGCGCAGCCATTGCAACCAACGTTCATCGCGCCGCTGCAGGGCGGCGATCACCAGTTCGTCCTTATTGGCAAAGTAGCGGTAGATACTTTTCCTGGAGACGCCGGCGGTTTTCACCAACAGATCCATACCGGTGGCCGCAATGCCGTGCCGATAGATCAACTTTTCGGTGACGTCCAGAATAATGTCGCGGGTTTCACTGCTGGTCATATCGTTCATGCTGCAAACAGTAGAACGATCGTTCTTCTTGGTCAATCAATTATTTTCAGCGGCCAGTGGGCAGACCTGAGGACCCCCATGGTGTAAGCTCTCGGGCTCTTCGGATTCGATCATTGCGAGCCCTATGCCGTCGTTATTCAAACGTTCCCTGTTGCCCAAGTTGCGCGGTTTCCCCCTGGCCACCGACGCGATTGAGGTGCTGTCCGGCGCTGCCGAGTTTCGCCGCTGCCTGCTGCAGCAAATCGCCCAGGCCCAACACCGCATCTACCTCGTCGCGTTGTACCTGCAACAGGACGAAGCGGGCCAGGAGGTGTTTGACGCGCTGCACGCCGCCAAGGCCGCACGGCCCGAACTGGATATCGTGGTGATGGTGGATTGGCTGCGTGCCCAGCGCGGGTTGATCGGTGCGGGCAAGCAGCCGGGCAATAGCGCCTGGTACCAGGCAATGACTCAGTCACATCCGACACATGTGCCGGTGTATGGGGTTGCGGTGCAGACCCGCGAGCTGTTTGGCGTGCTGCATCTGAAGGGCTTCGTGGTCGACGACAGCGTGCTGTACAGCGGCGCCAGCCTGAACAATGTGTATCTGCACAAGTTCGATAAATACCGCTTCGACCGCTATCACCTGATCCACAACAAGCCATTGGCCGACTCCATGCAGCACCTGGTGGAACACGGCCTGGTGGCGGCCAAGGCGGTACACCGCCTGGACCTGCCCAACCTGCCCACCACCCGCAGCCTGCGCAATGACATCGGCGACCTGCGCAGCCGGCTCAAGCACGCGACCTATGACACCACGGCCGGCCAGGCTGGGATTGGTGGGTTGTCGGTCAGCCCGTTGTTGGGAGTGGGCAAGAACAACCCGCTGAGCCGGGTGATCTGCGAGCTGATCGCCAGTGCCCAGCAGCAGTTGACCATCTGCACCCCGTATTTCAACCTGCCGCTGCCGGTGACCCGGGAAATCAACCGGGCCCTGGCCCGTGGGGTGAAGATCGACATCATCGTCGGCGACAAGACCGCCAACGACTTCTACATCCCGCCCAGCGAGCCTTTCAAAATCATCGCCGCGCTGCCGTATCTCTACGAAATCAGCCTGCGCCGCTTTGCCAAGCGCCACCAGCGCATGATCGACAGTGGCCAACTCAACCTGCACCTGTGGCGCGACGGGGATAACACCTATCACCTCAAGGGCATGTGGGTCGACGAACGCTATACCTTGCTCACCGGCAATAACCTCAACCCCCGGGCCTTTCGCCTGGACCTGGAAAACGCCTTGCTGATCGACGATCCCCAGGGCCAGTGGCTGGCGCCACGGCGCCGCGAGCTGGAGGACATTTTCCAGCACGCCACGCGGATCCAGGGCTACCAGCAGTTGCAGACACTGGTGGATTACCCCGAAGCCGTCGGCAAGTTCCTGCGCCGGGTCAGTCGCGTCCGAGTCGAGCGCTTGCTTTACCGGATCCTCTAGTGGCGCGGTGCCGGCCAGAGTGCAATGAGCAACAGCAGGGCAGCGGCGACCAGGTAGGGTAGCCGCGGTTCGACGGCATAGATCAGGGTCCCGGCCAGCGGCCCGACCACCACACCCAGCCCTTGCGCCGCCCCCACCGACCCGGCAGTGGCGCCTTGTTCCGAGGCGTCCACCGCGTTGGCCGCCAGGGCGGCGAACGATGGGAAGATCCAGCCCATGCCGGCCGCAGAGACGAAGAAACACAGCCAGAGGATCCACGCCGTATCGGCGAACATGCTCCCGGCAAACCCCAGGGCCGAAACAAGCGCGCCGACGCGGATCAGCCGCAGGGGTGGCCATTCCAGCTTGCGCACCAGCAATTGCGAGCAGATCAAGGCCAGGCCGACCATGGTCAGGGCGATCCCGGCGGTTTGTGCGGCGTCGGCGGGGTTCATCTGCAGGCGATCCAGGGCAAAAAAGCCCACCGTGATCTGGGCAATCGACACGCAGAGCATCGCCGCAAAGGCCACCACCAATGGCCGGCGCAAGCGTGGGTCCGAGAGGTTGACGGCCTTGGGCGGTTGTTTGAGGTGCAACTCCTGGCGCGGCAGCTTCATCAGCAACACCAAAAAACCGAGCATCGGCAGCAGCGCCATCACATAAAACGGCAGGCTCAGGCTGTGGCGGGCCAGCAGCGCGGCAATCGCCGGGCCCAACACCAGGCCACAGGCGTTGGCCGCCCCCAGCGAGGCCATGGCCTTGGCGCGATGGGCCGGCTCGATATTGTCCGCGATCAGCGCATAGCCCCCCACTGGGATCGCCGCGTAGAACACCCCGATCAACCCGCGCCCGAGCACCAGCCCGATAAATGCCAGCATCGCCGAGGGCAGCAGTTGCAGGGAGGCGTCGATAAACACGCACAGGGCCCAATAGGCCAGGGTGAAGCCCCCGGTGCCCAGCAACAGCACGCGCCGCCGACCCAGGCGATCACTGGCCTGGCCCCAGGGCCGCGCCAAAAGCATCCAGATCACCCCGGACACCGTCACCGCCGCGCCGGCCTGCCAGGTCGCCAGCCCCAGCACCCGCGCGATGGGGCCGATCAGCGAGACAAACGCCATCATCGCCATGGTGCAGGCCATATTGGCCAACAGCAGGGGGCGCAGGTTGAAGGGAGTGGGCGGGGCGGCATCAAGGCGGGTGGCCGAATGAGGCATGGGAAATCTTCCGTGAGTGGGAATCTATGGAACGTTATAGGTAAGACGGTTAAACGCACAGCGCGATTAACCCGGATGATAGGGATCTACAGCTGTGGGAGTGGGCTTGCCTGCGATGGCGGTGCTTCAGTCACTCTGGGCGGTGATTGAACCACCGCCATCGCAGGCAAGCCAGCTCCCACATTTGATTGTGGTGTGGCGAACATTTTCTGCTCGCTGAGACCCCTGTGGGAGCGGGCTTGCCCGCGATGGCGGTGGGTCAGGCTCAGAGCCGCTAGCGTTGAGGTGTCAGTTCAAACCCAGTTTGCCACGCAGGGTCGAGAGGTCTTCGGCCAGGGTGTTGACCGGGCCCACCAGGGCCTTGCGGTCGTGTTCCTTGACCTTGTCGTAGGTTTCAAAGCCGCCATCGGCAGTTTTGTATTTGGCCAGGATGGTGTTCACCGTGGCGAAGTTCTTATCGACCTTGGCCAAAAACGCCTTGTCCTGCTGTTCGATCTGCCCACGGAACAGGTCGACGATTTTTTTCGCTCCATCGATATTGCCCTGGAAGTCATACAGGTCGGTGTGGCTGTAGCGGTCTTCTTCGCCGGAAATCTTCGTGGCGGCCACTTCTTCGAGCAATGCGGCAGCGCCGCCGACGACTTTTTCCGGCGGGAAGGTCAGACCGGCAACGCGGGTTTGCAGATCCTTGACGTCCGTGTTCAAGCCGTCGGCAAGGGCGCCCAGGCCCTGGGTAGTGTTTTCGGCAAACAGGCTGTATTCAATGCGGTGGAAGCCGGTGAAGTCTTCAGCTTTCACACCTTTTTCGTGGTCGTCGACCCGTGAGTCGATCGATGCATCGAGGTCGCTGAACAGCTCGGCGATGGGCTCGATGGATTCGTAGTAAACGCGGGTGGGTGCGTAGAGTTTTTTCGCGGTGGCCAGGTCACCTTTTTTCACCGCGTCGGTGAAGGCCTGGGTCTGGGTCACCAGTTCCTCGATCTTGTCGGTGACATAGATCTTGTAGTCCGACACCGGGCCCACCAGATCCAGGGGCGCCGGCGCGGCAAAGGCCGCGAGCGGAGAAAGGCTCAATAACAACGCAAGAGATGACATGTTCATAGGGCGGTTTCCGCTGTGGAGGGTTAGGTCTTGGCAGTGCTGTGCAGCAAGGTTCGGCCGATGAAATCCTGCGGCCCGGTGGCGCCCGGCAAGGTGAAGAAATACCCGCCGCCCACTGGCTTGAGGTATTCCTCCAGGGGCTCGCCATTGAGCCGGGTTTGTACGCTGATAAAGCCTTTCTCCAGGTCCGCCTGATAGCAGATAAACAACAGGCCCATGTCCAGTTGGCCGTTCTTGTTGACGCCGTTGGAGTAGTTGAACGGCCGACGCAGGATCAGGTTGGCCTGGGTCGCGGCCGTGCGCGGGTTGGCCAGGCGGATATGGGCATCGAGCTTGGTCAGTTTGCCGGCCGGATCCTTGCTGTAGTCGGGCACCTGGGCTTCGCTGTGACCGTCCATGGGCGCGCCGCTGGTCTTGATCCGGCCGATGATGCTTTCCTGCTCCTGCAAGGGCGTGCGGTCCCAGCGTTCGACGAAATTGCGGATGATCCGCACCGCCTGGTAGCTGCCATGGGCGGCCCACGCGGGCTCGTCACTGCCGGGCTGGACCCAGACCAGTTGGTCCATGGCTGTGGTGTCGTTGGAGTCGGGGTTGGCCGAGCCATCGCGAAAGCCCAGGAAGTTGCGTGCGCTCTGCGCCGGTTGCCCGGCACGGGCAGGGGCCTGGGGCGGTACGCTGCCTTCCTGTTTCCAGCGCACCAGCAGCAGGTCCGGCAGGTTTTTCACGATATCGCGCAGGGCGTGGATATTGGTGTCGGGGGTGTTGGAGCTGAACTGCAGGCTCAAGTCACCGTGGCACTGCGCCGGTTCCAGGGCGTCGTTGGGGAAGCCGACCATGCGGATCAGGCGCTTGGGTTTGGCGGCGGCCAGGCCGAAACGCTCGTCGAACAGCGATTCACCCACCGATACGGTGATGGTCAGGTTATCCGGGCTGACCACCGGGCCGAGGATCCCGGAATCGCTGGGCGGCAGTTTCGGGTCGACTTGCGGCACGCTGCCGCCGGTCATCAAAAAACGGATGCGCTGGTTGAGGGTGCGAAACAGCCGCTCCAGGTCTTCGCGGTCGCTGGCCAGGACGTCGAACGCTACCAGCATGCCGCAGGCCGGGCGCGGGGTGACGATGCCGCTCTGGTGCTTGCCGTGGAAGGCCTGGTGGTCCTGGGTTTTTTCGCTGCTGGGCGCGGTGGTGACCTGGGCTGCGCCGGCTGCCATTGCCGGGCAACTGAGGCTGCTGCCGGCAATCGCGGCGCCGGTGGCGGCCATCCCGAGCAACACACGGCGGCGTTGGGCGTTGAACTGTGGTGAATCACTCATGTGTTTGGTCGTCTTCACTTAAGGCCGGAGAGGCCAAGGGCTGGGTCGATTCCATCGAGTGCGGCGGCCAGAGCCTTGGCCTTGTCGGCGATCAGCTGGCGCTGAGCGGCGGTAACGCGGTTGTAGCTGCGGTAATGGCCATCGACCTGCAAGTCGTCGAGTTGCGCGGCGAAGGCGTTGATCGCGCTATCAATTCCCGGCAGCAGGTCGGCGGCGGACTTGGTCAACAGCGGCCGCATCAGGTCCACCACCTTGCGCGTCACCTTCAGGTTGGCGGCAAAACCGTTGAGGTCGAGGTGGCTGTAGCGCTCCTCTTCGCCACTGGCGGCGCGCACGTCGGCCAGGCTGTTGAGGTTGCGCACCAGGATGCTTACCAGTTGCTCGGGCGGCAGCGACTGCGCCAACAACTGTTGCTTGAGGGTGGTGACATCGGCCAGCAGGCGCTGGGCAATCGGTGTCAGGTCGCCGAGAGTGTGCTGCTCGAACAGGCCGTACTCCAGGCGATGGAAGCCGCTGAAGGCCGGGTCTTGTTCACGGCTCTCGAAGTAATCGGCGCGGGCATTGATCGCGTTGTCCAGCTCGGCCAGGCGCTGGGCCGCCGGGGCCAGTCGTTGGTAAGCCTCGCGAGCCGGCAGGTACAGGGCCTGGGCCTGGGCCAGGTCGCCGGCGGCAATCGCTTGTTCAAGGGCGCTGACGGCCTTGATCAAAGCGCCACCCTGGCTGCTCAGGTACACGCGAAACTCCGACAGCGGGCCGATAAAGGCCACCATCGAGGGCTTGGCTTTGGCCTGGGCGTCAGACTCGGCCGTCGGGGTTACACGCAGGGTGCCGCGTGGGTTGCTCAACAGGCCACAGGTGATGGCGTAGTCGCCCGGCAGCAGGTTGGCGTTGATCACCTGGCTCAAGCCCGGCGCAATGTTTTCGCGCTCTTCGACCACCAGCACGCCGTCAAGGATTTCCCACTCCACCGCGCGATCCGAACGGTTGATGATGCGAAAACTCGCACGGCCCGCCGGTACGGTCAGGGCGTTGGGTTCGCAGGCGTGGGCGTGGATGATCACGGCGATTTCGTTGTGATTGACCTGGCGCTTGGCGGCGGCCAATTGCGCGGCGTAGTAGAACAGGCCGCCGGCGGCGATCATCACGATCACCGAACCGGCGACCGCCCAACGCAACGCGCGGGGTGGTGAGGCAGGGGCTGGGTTTGGCAAGGGACGACCTTACTGGCTGGAGACGGAAGAAGAGGTGGCTGGCGCGGCGGGCATAAAGAACATCGCCAGCGCCAGTACCAGGTAAATCAGGTAGGCGCCCAGGGTGCTGACGGTCGGTGCGTCCTGGTAGCCGAACATGCCGGCCAGCACCGAACCCAGCGGGCCATCCATCGGCAGGGTTGCGCTGAAATCGAACAGCACGCCTTGCAGGTGGTTCCACACCCCGGCTTCATGCAGGGCCTGCACCGAGTTGGCAAGGATCCCGGCGGCCACCACCAGGATGAACAGCCCGGTCCAGCGAAAGAACGCACCGAGGTTCAGGCGCATGCTGCCGCTGTAGATCAGGAACCCGACGATGGCCGCCAGCACCAGGCCGAGCAGGGCGCCGATGGGCGCGGCGGGGCCTTCGCTCTGTTGGAACACCGCCAGCAAGAAGAACACCGTCTCCAGGCCTTCACGGGCCACGGCGAAAAACACCATGGCGATCAGGGCAAGCACCTGGTTGCGCGAGCCGGCCAACGCATGATCCAGGGACTGGTGCAGGGAGTGCTTGATCGAGCGTGCGACCTTGCGCATCCAGAACACCATGGAGCTGAGAATCCCCACGGCGACCAGGCCGACAATGCCTTCGAACAGCTCTTGCTGTTTTTGCGGGAACTCGGCGCTGACCAGCTCCAGGCCACCGCCGACCAACAGGGCCAGAGCGGCGGCGAGAAATACGCCGATCCATACCGCTGGCATCCATTGGCCACGGCCGGTCTGTTGCAGGTAGCTGGCGATGATGCCAACGATCAATGCGGCTTCAATGCCTTCGCGCAGCATGATGAGAAAGGGGACGAGCATCGGGCACCGCAACGTAATTAGTTAGGGTGCTAAGTTGTAACATAATGATACTCATTGCTAAACAGAGGATCTTGACGTTTTCTGAACGCGGCCTGAACAGCCCTCTATGTCGTTGCTGCGTGGGGTATGTGTTCCTTACAAGCCAACACGCTCCTACAATGGCCGACCTACAAGATTGAGCCCTGGCCCATGTCGGAAAAAGACACAATCTCCATCCACCTGGTTCGTGAAGCCCTGTTGCAGAGTTGCGCCCCCGGTGCGGCGACGTGGGAGGCCCTGAGCAAGGTCGGGATCGACCCCGCGTTGCTGGAGCAGCCCGCCGCCCGGGTTCCGGCGCTGGCGTACGCGCGGCTCTGGCGCTTGCTGGCGCGGCGCCGGGATGATGAGTTCTTTGGCATGGACCCGCGCAAGTTGAAGTCGGGCAGCCTGGGGTTTTTGTGTCGTGCCTCCATGGCCCAGCCCACCCTGGGCGAGGCCCTGGAAACCGGTCTGGGCTTCCTGTCGTTGATGCTTGAGCACCTTCCCGCGCAGTTGGTGCGTCAGCAAAGCCTGGCGGAAATCGTGCTGCTGGAACCTGAGCCGGAACCACGGCGCGCGTTTACCTACTTTTGCTACTGGATGATCGTCCACGGCGTCGCCTGCTGGCTGGCCGGCCGACGCATCCCGATCCTGGCCATCGAATTGCGCAGTGCGCAGCCGGCATTTTGTGATGATTACCAGGTGATGTTTTCCGACAACCTGCGTTTTGATCGCACCCGTACCCGCATGATCTTTTCGGCAGACTGCCTCGACCTGCCGGTCAAGCGCAGCCCCGAGGAACTCAAGCGCTTCCTGGCCCAGGCGCCCGCCAACATCCTGGTCAAATACCGCGACCCGGACAGCCTGGCGATGCGCATCAAACACGACCTGCGCCAGCGCCCGGCCCAACAGTGGCCGGAAACCGACAGTCTGGCCCATGAGTTGTGCATGTCTGCCTCGACGCTGCGTCGGCGCTTGGCCGAAGAAGGGCAGACGTACCAGGGGCTCAAGGACAGCGTGCGCAAGGAGCTGGCAGTGGTGTGGCTGGCCGAGGCCGATATCAGCTTCGCCGAGATCGCCAGCCGCCTGGGTTTTGCCGATGTGAGCTCGTTCTACAAGGCCTTTCGTAAATGGTCGGGCTCCAATCCCGGGCATTACCGCAGCTTGATCCTCACGGAATCCAGCTGAGTCAGATCAGCGCAGCTCCCACCTTTGATCTTTGTGACCGTCTTTAAGCACAGGGTTTGACCGGTTTCACGCAGGCAAAAAAAGCCCCGTGACCGAATGGACCACGGGGCAAAAATTGGTTGGATGCGACCAACCAAAGGAGCTCTTTAAATCATTTTGCGCTGGCGACCACCGTCTCCGGCTGCCAGCCGCCACCCAACGCCTTGTAGATCGCCACGATGCCGCGATACAGGTCCACTTCGGCCAGGGCCTGGGCGTCTTCGGCCGCCAGGCGTTCACGCTGGGCGTCGAGCAGCACGAGGAAGTCGGCGGTGCCTTCGCGGTAGCGAATCTGCGCCAGGTCGGCCGCGGCACGGCTCGATTCGCTCTGGCGGATCAGCGACACCAGGCGCTGCTGCCGCTTGCCGTAGTCGCTGAAGGCGTTCTCTGACTCTTCCAACGCCAGCAGCACTTGCTGCTCGTAGGTGGCCAGGGCGCCATCGGCTTCGGCATCCGCACCGCGCAAGCGGGCGCGTACGCTGCCCAGGTCAAAGGCGGCCCAGGTGATGCTCGGGCCCAGGGCCCAGGCATTGGCGGCGGATGAGCCGATCTGCGAGCCACGGCCAGCGGTAAACCCGAGGAAACCACTGAGGCTGACCCGTGGAAACAGGTCGGCCTTGGCCACGCCGATTCGCGCGGTGGCGGCCGCCAGTTTGCGTTCGGCACTGAGAATGTCCGGGCGCCGTTGCAGCAACTGCCCCGGGTCACCAATCGGCAAGGCCTTGGCAATCGCCGGCAGGTTGGCCGGGCTCAGGTCCACGCTGAGTTTGTCCGGGCGCTGGCCGAGGAGGGTGGCGATGCGATTGCGCTCGCGCACCTGCTCGGCCTGCAATTGCGGCACGCTGGCTTCGACCGCTGCCAGGCGCGCATCGGCACGCACCACGTCCAGTTGGTCGCCGACGCCGGCATCGCGCAGGCTTTCGGTGATGGTGCGCGAATCCTGCTGGTTCTTCAGGTTGGCCAGGGCGATTTTTTCCCGCAGTTGCGCCCCGCGCAGTTGGCCGTAGGCGTCCACCAGTTCGGCAATCATGCTGACCTGCAGTTGATAGAGGTCGGCTTCGGCAGCCTGCTGGTCAGCGTCACTGGCTTCGAGGTTGCGCTGGATGCGGCCAAACAGGTCCAGTTCCCAAGCCATGTCCAGGCCCAGGTCATAGCGTTCGCTATTGACCCGGCGGGTGGTCTGGCCTGGGATCTGGCCCTTGGCCAAATCGCTGCTGGCACGGCTGGTGATGGTCGGCATCGCGTCATTGCTGGCGTCATCGCGAATCGCCCGGGCAGCTCGCAGGCGGGCAAACGCTACCCGCAGGTCTCGGTTGCCGCTCAACGATTGGGTCACCAACTGGTTGAGGATCGGGTCCTCGAACTGCTGCCACCAGATGCCTTCGAACTTGGCGTGGTCGTACTGCTTGGCATCGGTGGCGGCCGTGATATTGGCCGCCTCCAGCTGCTGGGCTTTATAGTCCGGGCCGACGGCACAGGCGGCGAGCGCCAGTACCAGCAGGCTCGGCAGGAACACTTTCACACTCATTGCTGTGTCTCCAGCTGCAAGGCCTTGGCCGCTTTGCGTGCTTCGCTGCGCTCCACATAACGGCGGATCAACACGTAGAACACCGGCGTCAGCAACAGGCCGAAGAAGGTCACCCCGATCATCCCGGAGAACACCGCCACGCCCATGGCATGACGCATCTCGGCACCGGCACCGCTGGAGAACACCAGGGGCACCACGCCCATGATGAAGGCGAACGAGGTCATCAGGATCGGCCGCAGACGCAGGCGGCAGGCTTCCAGCACCGCAGCCAGCGGGTCGAGGCCTTCTTCCTGTTTATCCTTGGCGAACTCGACGATCAGAATCGCGTTCTTACAGGCCAATCCCACCAGTACGATCAAGCCGATCTGGGTAAAGATGTTGTTGTCGCCACCGGACAGAATCACCCCGGTAATAGCCGACAGCAGGGTCATCGGTACGATCAGGATCACCGCCAGTGGCAGGCTCCAGCTTTCGTACTGGGCGGCCAGTACCAGAAACGCCAGCAGTACGCAGAGCGGGAACACGAACAGCGCGGTGTTGCCCGAGAGGATTTGCTGGTACGTCAGGTCGGTCCACTCGTAGGTCATGCCGTTGGGCAGTTCCTCTTTGAGCAGTTTTTCGATCGCTGCCTCTGCCTGGCCCGAGCTGTAGCCGGGTGCAGCGTTGCCGTTGATCTCGGCGGTGATAAAGCCGTTGTAGTGCATCACGCGGTCCGGCCCCGAGGTGTCGCTGACCTTGATAAAGGTCGCCAGCGGGATCATCTCGCCCTTGTTGTTGCGCACTTTCAATTGGCCGATCTGATCCTGGTCCAGGCGGAACTGCTGTTCAGCCTGCACGTTGACCTGATAGGTCCGGCCAAAGCGGTTGAAGTCGTTGGCATACAACGAGCCCAGGTAGATCTGCAGGGTGTCGAAGATGTCGCTGATCGCCACGCCGTGGGTCTTGGCTTTTTCCCGGTCGATAGCAGCATCGACCTGGGGCACGTTGACCGTGTAGCTGGTGAACAGGCCAAACAGTTCCGGCACGTTGTGGCTCTTGGCGATGACGTTCTGTACTTCTTTGTACAGTTCCTCGTAGCCCAGGTTGCCACGGTCTTCGACCTGCAGGCGGAACCCGCCGATAGTGCCCAGGCCCTGTACCGGCGGCGGTGGGAAGATCGCCATGTAGGCTTCCTGGATATCGGCGTACTTGCCGTTCAGCGCCCCGGCAATCGCCCCGGCGGACATGCTTGGGTCTTTACGCTCGCCGAACGGTTTCAACGTCACGAACACGATGCCGCTGTTCGGGCTGTTGGTGAACCCATTGATCGACAGGCCCGGGAAGGCGATGGCGCTTTCCACGCCGGGCTGTTTCAAGGCGATGTCGGACATGCGCTTGATCACGTTTTCGGTGCGGTCCAGGCTGGCGGCGTCCGGCAACTGGGCGAAGGCCACCAGGTATTGCTTGTCCTGGGCCGGTACGAAACCGGTCGGTGTGTGGGCAAAGCCGAAGAAGGTCAGCACCATCAGGCCGCCATACACGAACAGCGCGATACCGGTGCCGCGAATCACTCGGCGCACGGTGCCTACATAGCCATGGCTGGCCTTTTCGAAGAAACGGTTGAACGGGCGGAACAGCCAACCACCGAAGAGCTTGTCGAGGAACTTGGAGAACCGGTCTTTCGGCGCGTCATGGCTGCGCAGCAAGACCGCTGCCAGGGCCGGCGACAGGGTCAGGGAGTTGAATGCCGAAATCACGGTGGAGATGGCGATGGTCAGGGCAAACTGCTTGTAGAACTGCCCGGTCAAGCCACTGATAAAGGCGGCCGGAATAAACACCGCACACAGCACCAGCGCCGTGGCAATGATCGGCCCGGTCACTTCGCTCATGGCTTTTTCGGTGGCCGGGAAGGGCTCCAGGCCCAGCTCGATGTTACGTTCGACGTTCTCCACCACCACGATGGCGTCGTCCACCACGATGCCGATGGCCAGCACCAGGCCGAACAGCGACAGCGCATTGAGGGAGAAGCCGAACAGGTGCATTACCGCAAAGGTGCCGATCAACGACACCGGCACCGCGACCAGGGGGATGATCGACGCACGCCAGGTCTGCAGGAACAGGATCACCACCAGCACCACCAGGATCAACGCCTCGAACAAGGTGTGCACCACCGCCTCGATCGAGCCGCGCACAAACACGGTCGGGTCGTAGGCGATGCGGTAGTCCATGCCTTCGGGGAAGCTCTTTTTCAGCTCGGCCATTTTGCTGCGCACATCATTGGAGATGTCGATGGCATTGGAGCCCGGGCGCTGGAAGATCGGAATCGCCACCGCCGGCTGATTGTCGATCAGCGAGCGCAGGGCATATTGGCTGGAGCCCAGCTCAACACGAGCGATGTCCTTGAGGCGCGTGATTTCACCGTTGTCGCCGGCGCGAATCACGATGTTTTCGAACTCTTCCTCGGTGACCAGGCGGCCTTGGGTATTGACCGACAATTGGAAGCTGGTGTCGTTGGGCGCAGGCTGCGCGCCCAGGGCACCGGCGGCCACCTGGCGGTTCTGTTCGCGGATCGCGGTCACCACATCGGTGGCAGTCAGGTTGCGCGAGGCGGTCTTGTTCGGGTCCAGCCACACCCGCAGGGAGTAATCGCCCATGCCGAACAACTGCACATCACCCACGCCGCCCAGGCGCGCCAATTCATCCTTGATATTGAGGATCGCGTAGTTGGACAGGTAGAGCATGTCGTAGCGCTGGTCCGGGGAGGTCAAGTGCACGACCATGGTCAGGTCGGGGGAGGCCTTGTCCACGGTAATCCCGATGCGCGTCACTTCCTCAGGCAGTTTGGGCTGAGTGCGCGTCACACGGTTTTGCACCTGTACCTGCGCGTTATCCAGGTCGGTGCCCAGGGCAAAGGTGATGGTCAGGGTGAGCTTGCCGTCGGCGGTCGACTGCGAGGACATGTAGAGCATGTTCTCGACGCCGGTGATCGCCTGTTCCAGCGGCGAGGCCACGGTTTCGCCGATGACCTTGGGGTTGGCGCCGGGGAAGTTGGCGCGCACCACCACGGTTGGCGGTACCACTTCCGGGTATTCGCTGATCGGCAGTTGGAACAGCGAGATCGCGCCGGCGATCAGAATCAGCAGCGATAGCACCGCTGCGAAGATCGGCCGCGATATGAAGAACTTGGAAAAATTCATCTGGTGTGTAGTCCCTTAACCGCGTGGAATCGCGACACTGGCGAGCTTGGGCGCGGCTTTATCCGGCGCCACTTGCTCCAGGTTGCTGGCTTCAAGCGCTTGTCGTTGTTGGGCCAGGGCGGCGAGGGTTGCCTGGCTGGCCATCGGGATGGTTTCTGGGGCAACCGGCGAACCCGGACGTACCCGCTGCAGGCCTTTGACGATAATGGTGTCGTCCTTGCTCAGGCCGCTGCGCACGATGCGCAAGCCTTCGATCTTCGGCCCCAGTTCCACGGCGCGGTAGGCGGACTTGTTGTCGGCGTCCATCACTAGCACAAACTTCTTGCCCAGGTCGGTGCCCACGGCTTCGTCGGTGATCAGCACGGCAGAGTAGGTGCCGCTGCCGACCAACTTGAGGCGCGCATACAGGCCGGGGGTGAAACGCCCGTCACTGTTATCGAACACCGCGCGGCCGCGGATGGTACCGGTGGCCGGGTTGACCTGGTTATCGACAAAGTTCATCTGGCCCAGGTGCGGGTTGCCGTCTTCATTGGACAGGCCCAGGTACACCGGGGTGGTGGCGCCGCGACGGCCCTGGCGCGCCAGTTCGGTGTACTTGAGGTACACGCGCTCATCGGCGTCGAAGTAGGCGTAGACCTTGTCGGTGGAGACCACGCTGGTCAGCTCGGTGACATCGGCGGTCACCAGGTTGCCGGCGGTGATTGCGGCGCGGCTGACACGGCCACTGATGGGCGAGGTGACGCGGGTGAAACTGAGGTTCAGGCGGGCCAGGTCAAGTTGCGCCTGGATCCCCGCCACCGCGGCGCGGGCTTCCTGGGCGGCGGTGGTGCGCGAGTCGGCCAGTTCGGCGGAAATCGCATTGCTCTGGCGCAAGCGCTCGCCACGCTGGGCCTCGTTGTCACTGCGCGATGCGGCGGCTTTGGTTTGTTGAAGCTGGGCTTCCAGACGGCGGACTTCAGCCTGGAACGGACGCGGGTCGATCTGGAACAGCAGGTCGCCTTTTTTCACCAGTGCGCCTTCAGTAAAGGCGACCTGGTCGATCTGACCCGACACGCGTGGGCGGATCTGTACGGTTTCCGGGGCTTCCAGGCGGCCGGTGAACTCGTCCCATTCATTGACCGGTTGTTCCAGGACCTTGGCAACGCTGACTTTGCTGGCGGGCATGGCGGCCGCTTGCTCGGGGGCCTTGCCGCATGCGCTCATCACCAGCACGGCCAAAAGGGCCAGGGGATAGCGCAAATGTTTGAGTGACTGTTCCATGAGGTGCATCCGCCAAATGTATTTGAGATGGGCGGATCATGCTCGGCAGCGTGCTCGCTCACGAATCGAATGAAACAAAGGTAACTATCATTCGGAATGATATAAGGGCCGGCCAAGCCCTCTAGGATGGGGGTTTCGTTAGGGGGCTATCAATCCCATTGATGACAAGACACCGTTGTGCGAACTGCAACCAACCAAGAAATCCTGCCCTAAAGAGATCACCCTGTGGGCGGGCTTGTCCGCGATAGCGGAGGGGCAAGTAGGGATGTGTCGACTGACCTACCGCTATCGCAGGCAAGCCAGCTCCCACATTTGAGGTGTGGTGTGGCCACAATTTTCTGTTCGCTGAGTTCCCCCTGTGGGAGCGGGCTTGCCCGCGATGGCGGTAGGTCAAGTAAGGATGTGTCGACTGACCCACCGCCATCGCAGGCAAGCCAGCTCCCACATTTGACTTGTGGTGTGGCCACAATTTTCTGTTCGCTGAGTTCCCCCTGTGGGAGCGGGCTTGCCAGCGATGGCGGTAGGTCAAGTAAGGATGTGTCGACTGACCCACCGCCATCGCAGGCAAGCCAGCTCCCACATTTGACTTGTGATGTGGCCACAATCTTCTGTTCGCTGAGTTCCCCCTGTGGGAGCGGGCTTGCCCGCGATGGCGGTAGGTCAAGTAGGGATGTGTCGACTGATCCACCGCCATCGCAGGCAAGCCGGCTCCCACATTTGAGGTGTGGCGTGGCCAGAATTTCTGCCCTCAATGAGATTCCTTTGTTGTGGTTCCCACAAGGAGACAAGCAATAGCCCAAGCGTGTACCGTTGCGGCCTTTGTGCCGCAGGCGCTGCGGTTGGGGACATTCACAGAGAGGCATCCATGCAGATCAGGGTTGAACGGGCCGCGACGGTGTGTGGTTTGGTCGCGATCATTTTATGGAGCACCGCCGCCGGGTTGATCCGCAGTGTCAGTGAGCTGTTCGGGCCACTGGGCGGTGCGGCGTTGATCTACACCTTGGGCGCCATCCTGCTGCTGGCCTGGTTGGGGCGGCCGCGTCTGCGTGCCACGTCCTGGCCTTATCTGATCATGGGCAGTGGCTTGTTCGTGGCCTACGAGGTCTGCCTGTCCCTGGCTCTGGGGTTTGCCAGCAACCGCAATCAGGCGATTGAGCTGGGTGTGGTGAACTACCTCTGGCCGTGCCTGACAGTGCTGCTGGCAATCGTCATGAATGGCCAAAGGGCGCGCTGGATCATCGTGCCAGGCTCGGCGCTGGCGCTGTTTGGCATTCTGTGGGTGGTCAGTGGCGATGGCCTGGCGCTCGCAACCATCGTCGCCAATGTGCAATCCAACCCCCTGAGTTACAGCCTGGCCCTGGGCTGCGCGATCACTTTCGCCTTGTATTGCAACGTCACGCGGCGCTATGCCGGCGGGCAAAACCTGGTGGTGCTGTTTTTCATCCTCACCGCCGCCGTACTGTGGGTGAAATACGCCTTCAGTGCCGAGGTGCTGCCGGCCTTCAGCCTGGGCAACAGCCTGGAGTTGCTGGCCACCGGTGTGGCCATGGCGGGCGGCTATGCACTGTGGAATATCGGCATCCTGCGTGGCAACCTGACGTTGCTGGCGACCGCGTCCTATGGCGCGCCGGTACTGTCCTCGGCCTTCGCCGCGCTGTGGCTGGGTGCCCACCTCACCCCGCAGTTCTGGCAGGGGGCGGTGCTGGTGACCGCCGGTTCACTGGTGTGCTGGCACGCGACACGCGCGCAATCCTAGCGGCTGCGCCAGACCAGGGCCGGGATCACGCGGATATAGATCAGCTCACACACCAGTTCGATCAAGGTCTGGGTGATAACGGCAGCGGCGGCCAGGGCGCGGATATCTGCCGGCAGTGCCAGCGCCAGCGGCAGGACCACCAGTGAGTTGCGGGTTGCACTGCTGAACGTCACCGAACGCGCGGTGCTTGCCGGCAGACGAAAGACCCAGGCCGTGAGCGCCCCGACCATTGGCGCCAGCAGCATAAAGCCTAAGTAGACCGGCACCACCGGCAGCAACTGTTCGAGCTCCTGCGCGACAAGCGCGATCTGCGAACCTATCACCACGATCAGCACTGCCGCCATGGCCGGCACCGGCATCCACGCCCAGGCGTCGTTCCAGCGTTCGACCAGGCGCGAGCGCCGGGCCCCGGCGCTGGTCAGTACCGCCAGCAGCAATGGCACCACGATCAGCAGCAAAAACGCCTCGACAAATGGGCCGATGGGGATTGCCACCGCCGCCTCTACGCCCGGCAGCAACGCCAGGTACAGCGGCAGCAGCGCCAACTGCAGCAACAGCAAGACGGGGGTGGCGGCCAGCGTCAGCCGCGCATCGCCTTTGCCGATATGGGTAAACACCACTACGTAGTCGATGCACGGCGTGAGCAGCACCAGCAACGCGCCGATCAGCAGCGCCGGACGCTCGCTCAAGCCACGGGTCAGGCCCCAGACCAGCAGGGGGATCAACACAAAGTTGGCAATCAGCAGTGCCGCCATAAAGCGTTTATTGGCGAGCCCCTGGCGCAACTGCAGAAACGGGATCTGCAGGAACATGGCGTACATCAGCACGGCAATCGTCGGGGTTACCAGGGCGCCAAGAGCCGGTGCGGCCTGTGGGGCGAGCAGACCGCCGAGCACCGCGCCGATCACGGCGACGAGGTAGACGGGGATCTGGTTGTGCTCAAGTTGTTCTCGGGTCACGGGGTGTCCTTGTCACGGGGGGCTGTTTGCGCCGTGCAGGGTAATCGAAACCACAGCCCCGCGCGCGGCCGCCATGTCCGCCCGCCGGATCGCCCCCGTGTAAGCCCAGCGCGCGCTGCAATGTCTGGCGCACAGGCAGGCCATCCAGTCTTTGGTCCGGTCTATTTTTGACTGAGTGCCGCTACCGAAAGCCCGGACGCGACGAAGGTCAGTCCGGCGCCCACATTCAGGCCATTGACCACTTTTGGCTTGCGCTGCAGCCATGTCGACAGGCGCGTCGCAAAGATCCCCATGAGCGCAAAGCCCAGGGCGGTCAATGCGGCGAACCAGGCGCCATAGACCATCATTTGCACGGTGACCGAACCCAATGACGGGTTGACGAACTGCGGAATGAACGCGAGCACAAACAGCCCAGGCTTAGGGTTCAGCGCCGCCGACAGGAAGCCGGTGAGGAAGATGTTTTTGAGCGGTTGCCGCGCCGCCGGTTTGAAGTTGATCAGGCTGCGCGAACGCAAGACCTTGATGCCCAGCCACAACAGGTAGCTGGCGCCGATGACTTTGACCACCCAGAAGGCCACGGCGGATGTCTGCATCAGCAGGGTCAAGCCCAGCGATGCGGTGGCCACGTGAAACAGAATCCCGGTACCCGACGCGGTCCCCGAAATGGCGGCTGCCATACGCCCCTGGCTCAGGCCCCTGGCGATGGCCAGCAGATTGTCCGGCCCGGGGGAGAGCACCAGCAACAGGCAGGCGGCGGTATAGGTCAGCCAGATTTCCAGGGGGAACATAACGACAGTCCTTTCGTCGAGGGGGTAGGGAGGCCATCGTGCTCCCGCGGGGCCTCCAAGATCAAGCCTGCTGCCACAGGTTTGTTGGAACTAGCGCCTTCTCAGGGCATGGCGTAGTCGCCACGAATATGGTTCAACCCTCTCGACGCCGCGACATCACTGCGGCCCCAGATCTACGATTTTGTTTCGCTGCAGTTCTGCGTCAATCTGCTGATCAAACCGGTTCACTTTCTCCAATTGCACAGGGCTGAACTTTTCGTCGGGCAGGTCTGGCCTGAAATGAATGCTGACGGGCCACACATTTTTCGGTGGGGTTACATAGTCAGCGAAGTGAGGTGCGCCGATTGACACGCTGACGTTTTCAATACCCAGTGAATCGGCCAGTTTATGAAAGCTTTCGGCCGTCGGGAATACGTGTTCATTGGCTACGCTGACGCGCACAGTTTGCCTATTCGGCATGCCTGGCTCGGGGGGCATGTGCAGCTCTTCAATCTGTGGTTGAGCATTGGCTGAGAGGGCCGCTGATGGCTGATATGGAGTGCTGTTGATCATGCTGGATTCCTAAGTCTTGTTGAGGGGATCAGGGGGTTGCCTGATCGCTCAACTCAGTGAGTGATTCAGCCATTTGGGTTCCGGTCAGAGAGGCATCAAGCAATACGGGGTGTTTAACGGGGAGGGGGCCTCAAGGGCGACTTCCCCCACACTCTTAGCCTGTACGAAATCATCTGATTGACGTCCCGGCCAGGCTTTCGGCGTGAGGGGCTGAAGGAGTGGATGGCGACGACACGAAAAGCCTCCGCGCAATAATTGGGTGCATTTGAACATTCACCGCATCTTGGTGGGGGGTGGTGATGTTCGGCCGTTTCCCCCAAAGCCGGTATTACCCACTGGAAGCCCAACCCAGTAAACTGCGGTCCGACGTCGCATCAGGGAGAAGACGGTATATGTACATTGGTGAACTGGCCAAGCTGACGGGATGCACGCCCAAAGCCATCCGTTTGTATGAACAACTGGGCCTGCTGACGCCGCAGCGCCGTGGCAGTTATCGGTTGTACACCGCCCATCACCTGAGGTTGGTGCAGATGATTCGCCGCGCCCAGGCGGTGGGGTTCAAACTGGCTGAATTGAGTGAGTTGCTGGCTGCCAAGCAACACCAGGCACCGTTCCCCCTGGCACTGGCCAATCAGGGCATCGAGGTCAAGCGCTTGGAGTTGCAGGCGCAGATCCTGGCCTTGCAGGATCGGCAGCAGCAGCTGACGCAGTTGCAACAACAGATCAACCAGCAATTCGCCCCCAGCCTCAGCGTGCCAACAAATGCGCAAATGCCTGGGTGAGGGCGTCATGCGGCGAGCGCGGCTGGTAGCCCAGTTCGTTGACCGCCTTGTCGATGCAGTAAACCTGACGCACGCCATAGAACATTTGCACCTGGCTGAGCAGCAAGTCAGCTGGCCGGCCGGTGTAGCGTGCCTGCTGCTCTTTCAGCCAGGCGATCAGCAATAGCAGGGGTTTGGGGGCGCGGCGCGGCAATGGGTAGCCTGGGCTAAGGGCGTTGAGGGCTTCGATCACCTGCGCCAGTGATGAGGCCTGCCGGTTGGCCAGTAGGTAGCGCTGGCCGGGCCTGCCGTTTTCCGCCGCGCGGATCAGCCCATCGGCCACGTCGCGCACATCGACAAAGTTGAAATGAAAATTCGGGTCCAGTACCAACTTGCGCGCCAGTACGGCTGCCAGAAACCCCATGGTGTCGGTAAGCCGCGTGGTATGCGGGCCGATGATTGCCGAGGGCAACACGCTGACCAGGGGCAGGTCATAGGCCCGGGCGGTTTCCCAGGCCGCGCGTTCAGAGAGGATTTTTGAGCGGTAGTAGGGGTTTTGCTGATCAGCGTTCCAGCTGGTTTCATCCAAAAACTGACCGTTGTGCCCGACGGCTGCCACGGAACTGACATACACCACCCGCCGAACCCCGGCCTCGGCGGCGGCACGCAGGACATTGCGTGAGCCTTGCACATTGACCTCGACGATCTCGGTCTGTGGATCCTTCGCCCAGTGCTTGAACACCGCCGCCACGTGGTACAGCACACCCACCCCTTGCAGGGCCTGGCGCAAGGATTGCGGATCTTGCAGCTCGGCGCGCACTAACTGGCAGTCGAGCCCTGCCAGGGCGGTGCTTCGCTCCGGGTCACGGACCCCGGCGCGCACCTGTTGCCCGCGGGCGAGCAGCGTCCGCACCAGGGTGTTGCCCAGATGCCCATTCGCACCGGTGACCAACGATAGCGTACTCATGGGTTGCCTTATCCGCTGACGGCGGAAACTGAAATAGATAAGGCAGGGTAGGGCTTGTCCCAAGGGACAGAGTCAAGCGCTGCCGTCAGCAAAAACCGCAATTTCGAGTGAACGGGTTCGCCCCTGGATTTCTTGTAGAATCCAACGCCGACTTATATTCATGGAGAGAACAGTGCGCATCTACATTACTGGCGCTTCGTGCGCAGGCGTCACGACGTTGGGGCAAGCCCTGGCTGCGTCGCTGGGCTTGATCCATGTGGATGTGGATGACTTTTACTGGCTGCCCACCCACCCACCGTTCACCACCAAGCGGCCACCCAATGAGCGTGTGTGTTTGATCAAGCAAGCGCTCGGTGACCAAGGCTGGGTGCTGACCGGCTCTTCTGATGGCTGGGGCGAAGCGCTTATGGTGCATGTGGACCTGATCGTGTTCGTGATAACGCCAACACCTGTGCGCCTTCAGCGGTTGGATCTGCGTGAAAAGCGCCTCTTTGGCGAGCGCATTGCCCCTGGGGGCGATATGCACGAGATACATGTCGCCTTTCGCGAATGGGCCTCCCAGTATGACGATCCGCGCTGTTCCGGGCGCAACCGAGCGCGGCATGAAGCGTGGATTTCCAGGCAGACGGTGCCGGTCTTGCGCATTGACGGGGAACACACTGCTGAGCAAATGGTTGCGCACGCCATGCAGGCGACGTTGCTATACCGATAAATCCCGTCCAGCACAGGAGTCGGCGGCGACGTCAGGCGTCACAGAGGACACCTAACCGCCATCACCAAGGCGAAAACCTGCAAGTAGGCTTAAATCAGTGGTAACGAACGCGTCGATGGGTTTTAAACGACAGCTATCAATACCTTGTTTTAGGCCATAACCGCAGAGGGCTTAGGGATGTCGATAAAACTTCGTCTGTTTTTGCTGATCGGCACCAGTGTGCTCACCGTGCTGGTCATCAGCCTGGTGAACTACCTGGGGAATGCGCGGATGGAGGCGGCGATGATTGACAGCGAGGTCAGCATGACCGCCCTGAGCAATCATCTGGAGGCCGACATGATGCACGACGCGCTGCGCGCCGATGTGCTGTCGGCGATGCTGGTGGGGCTGGGCAAAAGCGTGAGCAGCCGGGATGAAGTGCTGGCGGCCATCACTGAGCATGCGGCGCATTTTCGCAAGGTGCTGGACGATAACCTAGCGCTCGCGCTCACCCCCAGCCTCAAGACCGCACTGAGCGATATCAAGCCCAGTCTCGATAATTACATCGCCTCGGGTGAGCGGATTGTCGGCGTGGCCCTGAACGATCCCGTGGAAGCCCAACAAGAGCTGGGCACCTTCAGCGACGCCTTCACCCAGTTGGAAGGCCGGATGGCCAGCCTCAGTGAACTGATCGAAAACAACTCCAAAGCCACTGGCGAGCAGACCCGTCAAACCGTGCACAGCGCCAATTTCACCCTCGCGGTGGTGCTGGTGCTGTGCCTGCTATTGCTGGTTGCCCAGGACTACTGGGTCACCCGCAGCATCATGCGGCCGCTGCAACTGGCGCGGCAGATTGCCGAGAGCATTGCCCATGGCAACCTCAGCGAAGCGATTCCCGAACCCGTCAGCCGCGATGAGGCAAGCATGCTGATTCGCAGCCTGGCTGTTATGCAACATGACCTGCGCGGCATGATCGATGTGGTGCGCAGCAATGCCCAGGGCGTTACGCGCATGAGCCAACAACTGAGCAACGGATGCCATGAAGTGGCTGCCAGCAGTCAGCAGCAGAGTTCTGCGGCGGGGACCATGTCGGCCGCCACCAGCCAAATGACTGCCAGCATCGAAGAAATCACCCGGCATGCCGAGCACGCCCTGGAAATGGCCAACCAGGCGCAAACCCTGGCCAAAAACGGTGGGCAAGTTATTCACCAAGTCGTCAGCGACATGGACGCCATCGCTCGCTCGGCGCAACACTCGGCCCAGGTGATCCGCACCCTGGACAAGGAGTCCGAAGGCATCTACAGCATTATCCAGGTAATCAAGGGCATCGCCGACCAGACCAACCTGCTGGCCCTCAATGCCGCCATTGAAGCCGCCCGCGCCGGCGAACAGGGGCGCGGCTTTGCCGTGGTGGCTGACGAAGTGCGCAGCCTGGCAGGGCGCACCAGCGCCTCCACCCAGGAAATCGCCAGCATGGTCACGCGCATCCAGCACAGCACCCGCGAGGCTGTCACCAGCATGGAAGAGGGGGTGGCCCAGGTGGATAAAGGCATGGCCGTCACGGCCGATGTGGAGCGGGCGATCCGTGAGATTCTTGACGCGACGTTGAATACTACGCAGCTGGTTAACGACATTACCCGCACGATTGGTGAGCAGAGCCTGGCAAGTAATGAGATCGCGCATCAGGTCGAGATGATTGCCGGGATGTCGGAAGGCAATACACGGGTGATTGGCCAGACGGCCGGGACTACGGATGAGTTGTCGGCGCTGGCGGGGCAATTGGCGCAGTCGGTGGGGCGGTTTCGGCTTTGATGGGCTGAGACGCTCTGGGTCGGGGATTGGTGTCATACGCCAGGAGAGGGCTGCAGAGCGGCTGTTTTCGAGGTGAAACAATCACTCTTTAGCCCATTTGCATGCAGGGCTCGCACAGAGCAAACTTGCGAGACTTCCACTTTTCCGTAATACCAAATGTCTGACATGTTGTTAAGCCCTGTCTTACCCGGCGTTATGCTCAGGCGATGGCGCCTGTTACACCGGGTCAAACAATCCCATGCCGCGGAGCTGTTTAACGTCACTCAATCGACTATCTCTCGCTGGGAGAGTGGCGTACTCGAGTTGGATCCTCTCGCGCACAAAAAACTTGAGCAATTGCTGGCCGCTCGTCTCACCACCGCGGCGGATCAAGCGCTGGGACGAATGGTGCGGGAAAGCTCGCGTCCTGTTCATCTCATGTGTGATTTGACGCACCGTCTGCTTGCTTGTTCTCCTTCGCGCGCCGCCCAGTTCACGAGTCCGGTCAGTGAACTGCTGGGTCGCTCGCTATGGCGCTTCGCTACGCCCAATATCATCAGCAACGAGCTCGCCCTGGATAAATTGGGCTGGCGGGAAGCCTTTGCGCCACCCGCGCTGGAGTTTCTGACGGGCCACAATAATTCGTCTATCGTTCCGATCAGCCAAAGCCTGTGTCGTTGGACGCGTATGCCTCTGTGCGACGGAACAACAGCGCGCTTGGTCGAGTCGCTCTGACGGCATCGCCCTGCATATTTTATGCGTGGACGCTGAATATCTTGAGATTTAGTCTGGCGTGAACAAGGTGAGCGGTATTCGGTTCGCCGACTGAGTCAGAGGTTTTCATGGACATCGAAAAAATCAAAGGGCGCCTCGAATTTCTACGCGAGGCGGAAAAGCTCAAGGACGTGCTTAGAAGCGCGCACACCTCTTGCGGGCGCACCGAAAGCACGGCGGAGCATAGCTGGCGCCTTTGCCTGATGGCCATTGTCTTTGGGGACTACCTGACTGATCTTGATCGGCTGAAAATGCTCAAGATGTGTGTTATCCACGACTTGGGGGAGGCCATTAACGGAGATGTTCCCGCCGTCAATCAAGATTCGTTTCCCAACAAGAGCGAGCAAGAGAGAAACGATCTCCTGCTCTTGACCAGTGCCCTGGATGAACCGTTGAAGGCCGAGATACTGGCGCTTTGGGATGACTATGAAAATGCTTCGTCGCCAGAGGCCGTAGCCGTCAAGGCGCTGGATAAGTTGGAAACGATGCTGCAGCACAACCAAGGCAAGAACCCAACGGGCTTCGATTACGAATTCAATCTTGCCTATGGCAAAAAATACACAGATGCCGCGCCGTTGTTTGAGGTGCTGCGCACTATCATCGACCAGGAGACCAAAGAACACATACTGGCGAATTCTAAAAATCACTAAGTGGGTGCCGATTCGGGATGTGACTGAGGAGTCCCCTGAGTAGATCTCAAGTACCGATAAAGTGTCTGGCGACTGATTTCAAAGTTACGCGCTAGTTTAGATTTACTATCTCCAGCGCAGGCGCGGTCAATTCAGCTTACCACCAGATTGTTGGACGGTTTTTTCTTGCGGCCTCTGTAAACCCCACGCATCTTTGCGCCAGCAATTCCTAAATCCCGAAAGCCGACAGGTGACGGTCATCGCCATTGGGCGCACACCGCTAACAACGCCAAATATCAAGCATCCCACCAGGTTCAGTGATGCGTTGCAGGTGGCCATGTCACAAAGTGGTTGAAGCGGTGTAGAGAACAACAAAGCCTCGATCTTCGAAGTGGTCTCCGACGGGGCCGAGGCGAGGTATTTGATGAAAGGATTGGTAGAAATGTTTGCATTCGATTTTTTGGGGGGCTACGACGCCTATCGCTACTTACAACCTGAAGGCTATGATCTGTTGCTCAAAAGTAGGGCCAAGGGTCGAGGCGACAATATCCCGATGACCATCGGCATACTCTACAAGGCCATGAGGGCCCAATGCTGGAACACTTAGGAGTCTGAAGGACTCTCGATGTGCAAAGCGAGCATCTATAAGGACAAAACGTGGATGTACTGATGGGGTTACTGGCTGCCTTACTCTGGGGCGGTACAGATTTTTTAGTGGGCCTAAACGCTCGCGCAGTCGGCGTCAAACGCGCCGTGTTTTTCGGTCAGACGATGGGTTTTGCCATCATGAGCATGCTGCTGATCGTGTTCCCGACCTTCATTCTTAAATCCATGGCAGCACCATTCGATATTTGGCTCATCGGCATCGCCGCTGCCGTTTTGACTGTGTTCGGCGCCTTGGCCCTGTCCAAAGCGTTCGCACTTGGCAAAGCTTCTATCGTTGCGCCGCTGGTGACGTCCTACGGTGTGGTTACGACATTGCTGTCATGGGCTGGCGGTGAGCAGATCAGTCTAATCCAGTTGCTGTGCATCGCCTTGTGCGTGCTCGGAGTAATTCTCTCCAGCATTCACTCTGACTCGAAAGTGCCACACACTACGCAGGCCAGTAGTTCAATTTCCTTTGCGTTACTGGCGGCAGTGTTCTTCGGCACCAGTTTTTGGTTGCAGGGGCATTTCGTTCTCCCCGTCCTTGGACCAGTGACCATGCTTTGGCTGGCCTATCTGGTCGGGCTGATTGTAATGTTCGTTATGGTTTTGAAGATCAAGGAAGGGTTGAAATTTCCGCCCTTAAAAAACTGCATGGCGCTAACGGGTGTGAGCCTGATGAACCTAGGTGGTTTTTCGGCGTTCGCTTATGGAGCGGTGTCGGGATCAGTTTCGGTGGTGACAGTAATCAGCACATTGTCGGGCGGTATTGCGGCAATTTTGGGTTATGTGTTTTTCAAGGAGCGACTGGGAAAGGTGCAGGTGCTGGGCGTTGTTCTGGTACTGGGCGGTGCATTTGTGCTGCACCTGAAAACCTGATGTGTGCGATCAAAAAAAGTAAGCGTATATCCAACACACGTTCACATGACCGACAGTGTGTGGTTCAGCCCGTCGACGGCATCCTGTATTTGCCGACCTGTAACGGATGGCCAAGAGATAAGCGCAGTGCATCTTCGCCGCACCGAATACGGCACTCTGGCCGATGCTGGCGACTAGCCGATTCGACCCGAAGTGAGGTATCTGTGGTTGCTTCGACGCTTTTGTATGAGCATCATCAGGGTTCGACAAGGAGACGTCCCCTATGCCCAAACCCGTGCTTCATCTGATCTCAGGCAAGATTGCATCCGGCAAATCAACGCTGGCCAAAAGTTTGGCAGCCGAACAGTCGGCGATTCTGCTGAGTGAGGATCATTGGCTGTCACGGCTTTACCCTAATCAGATCAAGTCAGTAACCGATTACGTGCGCCTGTCGCGCCAGATTAGAGAGGTGGTGGGCCCGCTCGTCGTCGATGTGCTGAATACTGGCGTGACGGTGGTCTTGGATTTTCCCGCCAACACCCCTGAAGATCGACAATGGTTGCGCGGCCTCGCTGACTCAGCCGGGGTTGCCCATTGTGTCCACTACCTTGAGGTGGACGATGAGACCTGTCGAGGCAGGTTGCATATCCGCAACCGCCGCGCCGACCATGAGTTTGCGGCGACAGATGCTGAGTTCGATCTGATCACTAGCTACTTTCGGGCCCCGGACGAGGATGAAGGACTCCAGATTAAAATCCACCGTCTTTGACGGGTAGCGGCGCCTAGGGACGGCATCCTCCGGGGATGGCTCACATCCTCCTCACACCACCGCTGCCGCCACCGCCCTCGACCGCCAGGCAAACCCCAGCACCATCAACAACCCCAGCCCCGCCATTGCCGCTCCAGCCAGGGAAATCGCCGGATAACCCAACCCGGCGTTGATCACCGCGCCGCCCAGTGCCGCACCAATCGCGTTGCCGAAGTTGAAGGCGCCAATGTTCACCGCCGAGGCCAGGTTGGGGGCGTCCTTGGCGGCTTCCATCACGCGCATCTGCAGCGGCGGTACCAGGGCGAAGCTGGCGATGCCCCATATCAGGATGGCCACGGCAGCTGGCAACGGCCAGCGCATCAGTACGGTGAACGCCAGCAAGACGGCAATCAGCACGCTCAACGATACGATCAGGGTACGATCTATCGAGCGGTCGGCAGCCTTGCCACCCCACATGTTGCCCAGTGTGAGCCCCACGCCGAACAGCACCAGCATCGCGGTGATGTAGGCGGTGGACGCGTGGGTCTCGCTGCTGAGGATCGGCGCGATGTAGGTGAAGACGGTAAACATGGCACCCGAGCCGACGACGGTGAGGGCCAACGCACCCAGCACCGGGCCACGGCCCAGTACGCGAATTTCGGCCATTACTCCGACGCTTGGCGGCGCCTTCAGGTTGGGCAGGGCGAACCACAATGCGGCCATGGCCACCACGCCGAGGCCGGTAATGCCCCAGAACGCGGTGCGCCAACCGAACAGTTCGCCAAACCAGGCAGCCAGCGGCACACCGCCGATGGTCGCCAGGGTGAGGCCCATAAACATTGCCGCCACCGCGCCGGCGCGTTTCTCTGGGGCGACCACGCTGGCGGCGACGATGGAGCCCACGCCAAAAAACGCGCCGTGGTTCAGTGAGGTCACCACCCTGGCGACCATGAGGCTGTAGTAATCGGTCGCCAGGGCTGACATCAGATTGCCCAGGGTGAAAATCGCCATAAGCCCTATCAGCAGGTAGCGCCGGGGAATCCTGCCGGTGGTCAGGGTCATCAGTGGCGCGCCGAGCAGTACGCCCAGGGCGTAAGCGCTCACCAACAGGCCCGCAGCAGGAATCGAAACGCCGAGGTCCGCCGCGATGCTCGGCAACATGCCCATGGGGGCGAACTCGGTAACGCCAATGCCAAAGGCACCCATGGCGAGTGCAACGAGGGGTGGATTGATACGCATGAAAGGCTCCTTATCTATGCCGCCAATGCTACGATCCAGCCTTCTGAGGCGGTAGATAGCATTTTTGGCAATCACCTTTGCTTAAGAGGCACAAATGGACTTCAACGGCAGATCCGGTGAAATGCTTGTGTTCGCCAGCGTGGCGCAGGAGGGCAGCCTCTCGGCGGCCGCCCGTGCATTGGGGCTGACACCCTCGGCGGTCAGCCGGATCATCGCGCGTACCGAACTACGCCTTGGCACCCGGCTGCTGTTGCGCACCACTCGCGCGATCATCTTCACCGCCGAGGGCGAGGCGTTCCTGCGCGGTGCCCGACGTATCCTGGCGGACATGAACGAGATGGAAGAGGCCATCGCCGACCAGGGCGTGCCGAGGGGCCGATTACGGGTCAGCGCTGCCCTTGGCCATGGGCGGCAGACCATCGTTCCCTTGGTGGCGGCATTCAGCGCGCAGTACCCGAACATCGTCGTCGACCTCAACCTTGGCGACGAAGTGGTCGACATTCTTGGCGGCCAAGCCGACGTAGCAATACGCTTTGGCCATCTGCCCGACAGCCCGCTGACCGCACGCAGGCTCGGCGACACCGGTGAGGTCGTGGTGGCATCGCCCGAGTATCTAGAGCGCCACGGCACCCCCCAGGAACCGGAAGACCTGCTCCGCCACAACTGCCTGGGTTTCAACTTCCGGCGTGCCGAGCCCAACTGGCCGTTCATCCGCGACGGGAAAGAATTTTCCCTGAAGGTCAGCGGCAACATCGAATGCAGCAGCGGTGAAGCGCTGGCACAACTTGCGCGAGTCGGTGCCGGCATTGCGCGTATCGGCGAGTTCACCGTAAACGAGGATCTGCAGCGCGGCGACCTGATACCACTGCTGCAAGCCTGGAACCCCGGCGACCGGGAACCGATTCATGCGGTGTTCGTAGGCGGCTCGGCAATGCCTGCGCGGGTGCGGTTGTTTGTGGACTTTTTGCTGGAACATCATCGGATCTAGGCGGTGGTGGCAGATCAGCTTTCCGGGGGAGGGGGCGCGGAGGGGGCAAGTAGTGAAAAACGCGGTAGTGTGGTCTGCCTGATGGGAGCAATGGGATGGGTGTCTGGCCTGCAGGTTGTGAATGGGCTTGATTGGTTGAAGGCTATTTGTGGGGGGCGGCTTGCGACCGAGGCTGTGTAAAAACGTTTTTGAGCGCGCCAGGTGCTCAAAACCGGACTGGAAATCGCGTTTCTACGCGAAATCCACATCTGCAGACGTGCCAATAAATTTCAGATTTAACGTAGGCGCGCGCACTTCAATTTTGGCGAAGCGTTTTTACACACTCTGGGCCGATTGCAGCCGTTCGTGACAGGCAACAATCGGCCAAGCGCTCATGATGTCTTCCGTTAAACATCAAAAATCCAGTGTGCTCGCTATGAGGCCAGCGCTTCCATTGATATCGGCTGACACCACGCCATCGCGAGCGGGCTCGCTCCCACAGGGGGCATTGCTGTTTGGGGGATTGCGCTCCGTCAGGGACTGCGCCGACATGGGAGCAGGCATTTTCCTGCGTTTCACCCATCGCTGGCGTCGATAGTCGCCATCGCGCCAATAAAGATCTAATACAAAATCCCCGGCGTAGCATCTTGTCGATGCTCGTCTGCGGTAGCCTAGGGTGGGGTTCAGCGTGTCAGGTCTGATCAACTGCAGAGTGAGCGGACACGGCTGAACGCCCCGTAACCTCATATTAGTGCTGAGCCGCGTTTACATTCGAGGCTTTCACCTAAGCCGCGGATCATTTCCATCAAGGCCTTCACCCGCATTGGCAAATTTCCGGCCGGGTACACCGCGTGCATCTGTGGGCTCTCACCGTTGCTGGAGGTGAGCTTGTACTCAGGACAAACCCGAAACAGGCGTCCCGCATCCACTTCGGGCTCCGCCATCCAATCTGCCAAGCGGGCGATCCCGACGCCCGCCAGGGCTGCCTGGAATACCGCCAGGCCGGAGCTGAAACGAAATTTTGGATGCACCCGAAAGCTGATGGCCTGCTCTTCACTGCGAAAATTCCACTCCTTGAGAATCCGTGGCGCCGTATGCAGGATCAGCGAATGCGACTCCAGTGCCTCGATGGAGTCGGGCATGCCGTTGCGCTCCAGGTAGTCGGGGCTGGCATACAGATAACGTGAGTAACTCCAGAGCGCAAAGCCGATCAAGTCGCTGGATTGTGGGAAGGCACCGCGAATCGAGAAGTCCAGCTTGCTCTTGGCCGGGTCGATGATCTCATCGGTGAAAATCACATCGATGTTAACGTCCGGATAACGCTCGCAGTACTGTGCGATCAACCGGGGCAATACCCCGTGTCCGAGAACCTCGGGGGCGGAAAAACGGATCCAGCCAGAGGCCAGGCCGCTGAGACCGGCCAGGTCTTCATCCACCTCACGTTGCAGATCGAGCATTTTGTGCGCGTGGGGCAATAAGCATTCACCCGCTTCGGTCAAGGTCACGGCATTGGACGAGCGATGGAACAACTTGAGCCCCACACTTTCCTCCAGGGCTTGAACGGCACGGGTCAGTGCGCTGGGGGAGCGCCCCAGAGTCCGTGCCGCGGCGACGAAGCTGCGCTTGCGAGCCACGGTCGCGAAGGCTTCAAGTTCCCCCAACATATTCAACGCCACTCTCCACCTCATTGCATTTTTCACAACGCGGCATTGCAACACAAAAAAGGTCCTTCCGTTAACCTTCCCGTTCAACCCACAAGGATGGGGCAAACAGGAGCGCAAGGACGTGTCGAAGCTGGAAGAAGTAATCGGGAAAGCCGCAGCGGGTGTTGATGAAGTAATTCATGAATGGCAGGAACAAAATTCAGTGACGTCGACCCGACGGGAGATACCGCAAATTCATCTGTCGCTCGAAGAACAACGCACACTTCAGGCCGGTCTGGCATCGCTGGACGTGACCGATAGCGCCTCGGGTATCCGCCACATGCCGGTCCTGGGGTTGTTGCTGGAAAGTGTCCTGTGCACCGAGAAAATCCAGCAGCTGCGCAATTTTCCACAGGCCCCTGAGGTGGCGATGATCATCAGGGGGCTGCCGCTGGACCCGCAACTGCCCGCCACGCCCTATGACCTGGAGCCGGGTATCGAGAACGTGCCGACGCTGGCCGGGGCTATTTTGTCCGTGCTGCAAACTCTGCAAACCCATCCGCTGGCGTACGACGGTGAGAGCAACGACACAGTGTTCCGTCACGTATCGCCCAAGCATAAGCGAGAGACCGAAAAGAGTTCCTATGGCTCGCGCGCGGATCTGGACATGCATGTCGACAACCCTCACTTGCCTTTGACCTGCGAACCCGTCTCGCAGTTGTCGGCCTGTCCGGAGTACCTGTCCCTGACCGGCCTGCGCTGCGAGCTCGACGTGCCGACGCGCATCGTCGCAATTGACGAGGTGCTGGCCATTCTCCCGGCCTGCGTCGAAGAAGAATTGTCACGACCGAACTTCACCGTTCGCCGACCGGCCTCCTTCGGCAAACAGGGGAATGTGCTGGAAAACGTCCCCTTGCTGTACAGAAGCGCAAACGATGGCCTGTATTGCCGCTACAACAAAGCGAGTGTCGAAACGACCTGCGCCAATGCGCAGTTTGCCCTCCAGCTGTTCGCCGCCGCTGCCAATCATCCCGATGTCGTGCACCACATACTGCTGCAACCAGGGGACATGCTGATCTTCAAAAACCAGCAAACCCTGCATGCCCGGGATGGTTTTACACCCCGTTACGACGGCCGTGATCGCTGGATGTTACGTGTCTTCGGGGTCAATGATCCGGCACGCGTGGTGCCGCTGGACCCTCATCAACCCTACATAGTCAGAGCCTGATTTCATGGTCGATATTGTCATCCTTTGCGTGTTCGCCTTCGCCGCCGGCCTGATCGATGCGGCGGTGGGCGGCGGCGGACTGATCCAGATTCCCGCGCTGTTCAACGTGCTACCCAGCGCTCAACCGGCGGCGCTGCTGGGTACCAACAAGGTTGCGGCCGCCTGCGGCACGGCATTCGCGGCTCGGTCCTTCGTGCGTAAGGTGGTGATTGACTGGGGTCTTGTGATCCCCGCGGCCTGCGCGGCTTTTGTCATGGCCTTCTTCGGAGCCGCCACGGTGTCGTTCGTGCCCCAGTCGATGATCCGGCCGGCGGTGCTGGTGTTGATTGTACTGATGGCGATCTACACCTTCTGGAAAAAAGATTTCGGCGCCCTGCACAAACCCATGCGTATCGGTACCAAGGAAAAACTGCTGGCGATCGTCATCGGCGGTGCCATCGGTTTCTACGATGGTCTGTTCGGTCCCGGCACTGGCAGCTTCCTGATCTTCCTGTTTATCCGCTGCTTCGCCTTCGACTTTCTTCATGCCTCAGCATCGGCCAAGCTAGTGAACATCGCGACCAACGTAGCGGCACTGATGTTCTTCATTCCGACGGGTAACGTGCTCTACCTGATCGCAATCCCCATGGCGGCATTCAACATTCTGGGCGCGCTCACTGGCACCTGGCTGGCGGTTCATAAAGGCGTGCCCTTTGTCCGGGCTCTATTCCTGGTGTTGCTGGTGATTCTGATCAGCAAACTGTCCTACGACCTGCTCCTGTAAACCAGAGGAAAACTACATGCATCCCATGTTCGATCGCCTCGTGGCACTACTCGATGCCCGCTCAGCCTCCTACCGGGTGTTGATGCACGATGCCGAGGGCCAGTCGGCGCGCGTCGCCGAAATCCGTGGCACCGAGCCCGGCCAGGGCGCGAAGGCCATGCTTTGCTCCCTCAAGGGGCAGGCCGGACCCTATGCACTGGTGATACTGCCGGGCGACCAGAAGCTGGACATGAAGAAAGTCGGAGCGGCCCTGGGCGGCAAAAAAGCCGAACTGGTGAAGGCCGAAACCGCCATGGAACTGACCGGGTGCCGGATCGGCGCCATCCCTCCTTTTGTCTTCGATGAGCGGATTCAATTGATCGTCGATCCGGCCTTGACCACAAGCTACGCTGAAATAGCCTTCAACGCGGGGCGGCTGGATGCATCGATGGTGCTCGATACGCAGGATTATCTGGCGATTGCCATGCCTCGATTGCTGGATATCAGCCAGGCCTGAGCAGACGTTTTCACAACGCCGCACAAAAGAAAAAGGGGACGGATCTATATCAAGGCCTATGGCCTTCACCCAGCCTTTGCCGATACGAGTGTATTGAAGAGTGGATAGAGGGGCTGCGGTATGCAGGCCACGAGAGCTAACCGTGTTTGCTCAGTGATCTCAAACTGCACTGGCCGCTGCGTTGCCAGCCTCGTCGGAGTTGGTTCGATTTTTTAGCTTGCTGAAACGTTTCATCAAGTTTATAAAAATGGCACAACTCCAAGAAAGGCTGCCGCCATGACCCCGCTCAAACTCTTTGTTGCCCTCAGCGCACTGTCCGCTGCCTCCCACGCCATGGCTTGGGATTACGTTCTGCTCGACACCGACAAAGCTGCCCAGAACTGGCAGATCACCAGTCAGCAACTCGGACTAAAAACCGACAAACCCTTCAGCGTTACCCTGCGCACCCTGCACGGCGGTCGGCAGGAGGGCGTCAGCATCGTCGAAATCGATAACGGCACGCTGAAACTCTCGGTAGTGCCGACTCGCGGAATGAACGTCTTGCAGGCCTCGGTCGGCAATGTGCGCATGGGCTGGGATTCGCCGGTCAAGGAAGTGGTCAATCCGTCCTTCATCGAGCTCAATGGCCGCGGTGGTCTGGGCTGGTTGGAAGGTTTCAATGAGCTGGTCACCCGCTGCGGATACGAATGGGTCGGCCACCCAGGCATCGACAACGGCGAACTGCTGACCCTGCACGGTCGGGCCGCCAACATTCCTGCGAACAAAGTCACCCTGCATATCGATGAAAAACCACCGTACGCCATCACCCTACGTGGCGAACTGAAAGAGCAGGCGTTCAAGAAGGTCGATTTCTCGGTCGCGACCGAACTGGTCACCGAACCCGGCAGCGTCGTGTTCACCCTCAACGACACCCTGACTAACAACGGCGACTATCCGAAGGAATACCAGGCGCTGTATCACAGCAACTTCAGCACCCCGTTCCTGGAGCAGGGCGCTCGTTTTGCCGCGCCGGTGAAACAGGTGTCGCCGTTCAACGACAAGGCCAAGGGCGATCTGCCCGACTGGCAAACCTACCGCGCACCGACCAGGGACTACGACGAAACGGTTTACAACGTGGTGCCGTATGCCGATGCCAAGGGTGACACGTTGACCGTGTTGCACAACAAGGCCGGCAGCCTGGGCGTTTCGGTCGGCTTCAACACCCAGACACTGCCCGTGTTTTCCCTGTGGAAAAACACCGATACCCAAGGCCAGGGCTATGTCACGGGGCTGGAGCCGGGGACAAGTTTTTCCTACAACCGCCGTTATCAGCGGCCACTGAACCTGGTACCGACAATTGGGCCCAAGGAACACAAGCAGTTCCGCATCAGCTACAGCTTGTTGGCGGATAAGGCGGCGGTGGATAAGGCCTTGAAGCAGGTGAGGGCGATTCAGGATGGGCGGGAGACTGAGGTGCGGCAGACGCCGTTGGTTGATCTGAGCAAGGGGTGAGACCGGCTGGAGCATTGTCGGCTCTTGGCCGATTCTGTTGAAAAAGTCGACTTCGTGTTGGCACCGAAGTCGAATTGACCCAGTTGCCGAAATATTGCTGACCCGGTCTGCCGCCTCGAAAACCATTGCCCTTAATGGATTATTAACCTGGCAAATAAATAGGGCATATTAGATAATCTGTCTCCATGAAAATAGATGCCCGCAAACTCAGCCCCCAAGAACAACGTGAAAAGCGCTCCACGGCCCTACGCATGCGTGAGCAGGGTTACACCTACAAGGCTATTGGCGAAGCGGTTGGTGTTCACCCCCGCACTATTGCTCACTGGGCGCAGGTCGCAGAACATAAAGGCGAAAAGGCTGCCATTGCCGGCGGCCAGCGTGGTGTGCGCCAGGGTGATCGCCGCAGTTTGAGCTCCAGCCAGGAAGTGCTGATTCGCACCTTGATGACCGATAAGATGCCCGACCAACTCAAGCTCGGCTTTGCGCTCTGGACGCGTGATGCGGTGCGAGAACTGATCCGCCAGCGCTGTGGTTTTCTCATGCCGGTTCGAACGGTTGGTGAATATCTCAAGCGTTGGGGCTACACCCCGCAGCGCCCACTGCATCGGGCTTATCAGCAGAAACCTGAAGTGGTTCAGCACTGGCTGGATAATGAATATCCACGCATCGCACAGCGGGCCAAGGCTGAGAATGGTGAGATTCAGTGGGGCGACGAAACCGGTATGCGCAGTGACAGCCATGCTGGCCGCAGCTACGCCCCTATTGGCGAAACGCCGGTGCGCCTGGTCAGCGGCAGTCGTTTTTCCACCAACATGATTTCCACCGTGACCAATCGGGGCAAACTGCGCTTCATGCTGTATCGGGAAACGCTGACAGCCCCAGTGCTGATTCGCTTCCTGAGCCGCCTGATTCGCGATGCTCAGGGCCGCAAGGTGTTCCTGATTCTCGACAACCTGCGCGTACACCACAGCAAAAAGGTGAGCGCCTGGGTTGGCGACCGCAAAGAGCAAATCGAACTGTTCTTCTTGCCGGCCTACGCCCCGGAGTTGAACCCTGACGAGTATTTGAATTGTGATTTGAAACATCAGGTCCGCACGGGCTTGCCGGCGCGTAATCAGGACGAACTGGAAAGGCGTGTTCGCTCGGTCATGAGACGATTGCAATTACGCCCTCAAAGAATCCGTTCTTATTTCCGGCATCCACGTATCGCCTACGCAGCATGATTTGGTGTATTTGATTGCCGGGTTAATAGTACCGATAGGGAGGTGGGTCAATTCTGTGTTGGCATTCATAGACAAACTATATTGCTGGTAACCAGCATTGCCTGCGTGAACGCCCGCAGCGATAGGTGGCGTTGACGAAATGGGGTAAAGATGGGGCTTCAATTAGCAATGATCTGAAGGAGACAGCATGCTTATCCGACGTTCATCCATCGCCGCCGCGCTCGCGTGTTCATTCTTATCCTGTACCGCGCTCGCTACGGATTTGGCCCCCCAGTTGCTGAAAAAAGCCGAGGCCGAACAAAAAGCCTATCTTGCCACCGTCAAAGAGCTGGTGGACATTGATACCGGAACCGGCCATGGGCTCGGCCTGAAAACTGTCAGCGCGATGTTAGTTGAGCGGCTCAAGGGGTTGGGTGCTGAAGTCACCACGACACCTGCGACCCCCTCCGCGGGCGACAACATCGTGGGCACGCTCAAAGGCACTGGCAGCAAGAACTTTCTGCTGATGGTCCACTACGACACGGTGTTCGGGCCAGGTACAGCGGCGAAACGCCCATTCAAGCTCGACGGCGAGCGCGCCTATGGTCCCGGTGTTGCTGACGCCAAAGGTGGCGTCGCGATGATTCTGCATTCATTGCAGATACTGCAGGATCAGAAGTTCAAGGATTTCGGTACCCTAACAGTGCTGTTCAATCCCGATGAAGAAACCGGCTCTGCGGGTTCGAAAAAAATCATCGCCGAGCTCGCTCGCAAGCAGGACTATGTGTTCTCGTACGAGCCACCGGACAGGGACGCGGTAACCGTCGCTACCAACGGCATAAACGGCGTGTTTCTCGACGTGAAGGGCAAGTCTTCGCATGCTGGTTCTGCCCCTGAAGCCGGGCACAATGCGGCCATGGAGCTCGCGCACCAGATGTTGCAACTCAAGGACCTTGGCGATCCGGCCAAAGGCACCACGGTCAACTGGACGTTGATAAAAGGCGGCGAGAAACGCAACATCATTCCTTCCAGCGCCTCGGCCGAGGCTGATATGCGTTACGCCGATCTGAGTGAAACTGACCGCGTACTCGCCGACGCCCAACGCATCGCTGCGAATAAACTCATCGAGGGCACTGAAGTGACATTGCGCCTGGAAAAGGGTCGCCCACCGCTGGCCAAGAATCCGGGCTCCGAACAACTGGCGAAAGCCGCACAAGCGCTTTACAAAAAAATAGGCCGCAACATTGAGCCTATCGCCATGCGCTTTGGCACCGATGCGGGCTACGCATATATGCCAGGGAGCGCGAAACCGGCTGTGCTGGAGACGATGGGTGTCGTCGGTGCCGGATTGCACGCCGATGACGAATACATCGAGCTGTCGAGCATTGCTCCGAGGCTTTACCTTACGGTGGCACTGATCACCCAGCTGTCCGGCGCTGACGTAGCACCGTAACTACGACGGTTTCCGCAGCCACAGGCGACAAAATGCTTGTGGCCGGTCGGGAAGCTCCGTTTTTGGCAAAGACGAATGCCCAACGACCTACCAGAGTGCGATGTCGTAGGTGAGGTAGAGGCGGTTGCTGTCACGGCCCCGGGAGAACTCGGAGCGGTAGACGTAGTTGCGCATGCGCATGCCCAGGCCCTTGAACGTGCCGGTTTGCACAACATAGGCCAGCTCGGCGTCACGCTCCCATTCCTTGACCGTGCTCGTGGACTTGCCGTCATTGCCACTCAGGTAGCGCGTGGAGAAGGTCAGGCCCGGCACGCCAGCGGCGGCGAAGTTGTAGCCGTAGTTGAGCATCCAGGTGTTCTCATCTTCCTCGATGAACTTGCCGATACCGGCGTTGCTGAACGAGTACACGGTGGCGCCGCTGATGTAGGGCAAACCGGCATCGCCGCGCAGGGTCTGGTAGCCGCCGCCGAACGTATGGCCTGCGATCGCGTAGGACAATTGGCCGCTGAGCATGTCATTGTCGATTTTGCCGGCGTAGGCCGAGCCGCCATCAACGCTGTTGAAGTAACGCAGGTCGCCGGTCAGCACGCCTCCGGCCAACGGCAGGTCGTGCTGGATGCCGGCGAAATTCTGTCGGTAAAAGTTTTCCAGTTCACCGTAGAAATAGCTCAGCCGGGTGTTCTTGCCCCATTTGTATTCAGCACCGGCGTAGTTGAAATCCCCTGATTTTTCGCCGCTGTAGCCATCCGGCACGATCGGTACGCTGTCGCTGGAGTCGCGTAATTTGAAACGGTCCAGGTGCCCACCGGTGACGGTCAGGTTCTCGATGTCGTTGCTGCTGACCTGGGTGCCCTGGTAGGTCTGGGGCAGCAAGCGTGCGTCGTTGTAAATCAGCACCGGCGTCTTGGGCAGCAAGGTGCCGTACTTGACGATGGTTTTGGCGAACCTGGCTTTTGCGGTGGCACCGGCACTGGCAAATTCACCGGCTGCGCGGCCGTCATCGTGAACCGGCAGAAGCCCCGTGCCGCTGCGCCCGCGGCCTGAGTCGAGTTTCACGCCATAGAGCCCCAGGGCATCCATGCCCAGGCCGAAGGTGCCGGCGGTGAACCCGGACTGATAGTCCAGCAGGAATCCCTGGGCCCACTCGGTGCGCTCGCTTTTGGCCGTTCTCGCGGCGCGTGCGCTCATGCCGTGCTCATCGCGAAAGTTCTCGTTGAAATACACATTGCGCAGTTGCAGCTTGAGTTTGCTGTCGTCAATAAAGCCTCCGGCATTGGCACCGGCGAGGGGGACCAGGCCGAACGCGCAAAAAAGGGCCCGACGGGAATACATAGGGTTCATGGCAAACGTCTCATTGTTGTTATTCGGGGTGCAGGGCAACACGCGCCCCGTGAGCGAGGCGCGTTGAACGGCAGCAGGAAGATGAATCAGGTAAACAGGCTGATGGCCCCGGTCAGCAAGGCCAGGGCGGTAACGACCAGGGAGGTCAGCACCGCCCATTTGACGGTGGCTTTCTGGAAGTCGCCGATGTCACGGTCGACCATGCCCACCAGCAACAGGGTCGAGGCGACCAGTGGGCTCATCAGGTGCACCGGTTGCCCGAGGATCGAGGCCCGCGCGATTTCCACCGGGTCGATGCCGTATGCCGCGGCGGCATTGGCCAGGATCGGTACCACGCCAAAGTAGTAGGCGTCGTTGGACAGCACGAAGGTCAGCGGCATGCTGGTGATCGCAACCACCAGCGGGAACAGGTGGCCCCAGGAGGGTGGGATCCAGTCGACCAGGGTCTGCGCCAGGGCGTCGACCATCTTGGTGCCGGAAAAAATCCCGGCAAAGATCCCTGCGGCAAATACCAGCAGCACCACCGTCATGGCATTGCCCGAGTGCGCCAGGATGCGTTCTTTCTGAATGTCCAATTGCGGATAGTTGATCATCAGCGCGAGCACAAAGCCGATCAGGAACAGGATCGCCGAATGCATCAGGCCCAGGACCAGGGCGATCATCACTGCAATCACCAGCACCAGGTTGACGTAGGCCAGCTTCGGACGCTTGTGAGGGGTGTCCTCAAGAATCGCGTTGATGTAGCAATCGCCGCCACCGCTTTGCAGTTGCACGTTGCCGATACGCTTGCGCTCGGCTCGCCCCAGCAGGAAGGCGGTGAAGACCACCCACATGGCGCCGCCGATCATGGTCGGCAGCAACGGCACGAAGTATTCCCCGGCATCCAGACCCAGCGCGGCGATGGCCCGTGTCGCGGGGCCGCCCCAAGGGGTCATGCCGCTCATGATGCTCAACGACAGCATGGCGATGGTCGCCAGGATCATCGGGTTCATGCCGATGCGTTTATACAGCGGCAACATCGCCGCGCAGGTAATCATGTAGGTGGTGGTGCCGTCGCCGTCGAGCGCGACCAGCAAGGACAGCAGGGCCGTGCCCACCGCGATTTTCATCGGGTCGCCATTGACACGCTTGAGGATCTTGCGGATCAGCGGGTCGAACAACCCTGCATCGATCATCAGGCCAAAGAACAGGATGGCAAACAGCAGCAACGCGGCAGACGGTGCAACCATTTTCAGGCCGTCGAGCATCATTTTGCCGGTGGTGCCGCCGAAACCGCCAATCACGGCGAAGACGATAGGCACCACGGTGAGCGCGACGATTGGCGACAAGCGCTTGGTCATGATGAGGAAGGTGAATACGACCACCATGGCCAAGCCAAGGAAAGCGAGCATAGGACGATTCTCTTGTTGTTATCGTAAGAATGGCTGACGCCGAGGCGCACGAGCCCTGACCCGCCGGGCGGCACAATGGCGCCTGGCGGGGAGGGGGGCAGTCAAGTCAGGTGTTTGCGGTTTGCGCTAGACGCGTTTGGCGACCTTCAGGTCTTCCCAGGCTGTTGCCTCATCGGGTTTTGCGTCGAGCATCCGCGTCAGCGTTTCGCGGTGGCAGGCATTTTCAGACATCGAAATCACCACGGTCGCGACCGCGTTACTGGCCAGGCTGGTCAGGGCCCGCGCTTCAGACATGAAGCGGTCAACGCCGATCAGCAACGCCAGGCCGGCCAGCGGGATGTCGTGAATGACCGTCAGGGTCGAGGCCAGTGCCACGAACCCGCTGCCGGTCACGCCGGCCGCGCCTTTGGAGGACAGCAGCATGATCGCCAGCATGGTGATGATTTGCGTAAAGCTCAGGTCAATGTTGCAGGCCTGGGCAATGAAAATCGCCGCCAATGACAGGTAGATGGCCGTGCCGTCCAAGTTGAACGAGTAGCCTGTGGGCAGTACCAGGCCCACGACGCCTTTTTTGCAACCCAGTGCTTCGAGTTTCTCCAACATGCGCGGCATGACGGGTTCCGTGGAAGAGGTGCCGAGTACCACCAGGAACTCTTCGCGCAAGTAGCGCAGCAGTTTCCACAGGCTGAAACCGTTGGCCCGGCAAATACTGCCCAATACGACGAACACGAAGAAGCCGCAGGCGATGTACAAGGTCATGATCAGTTTCGCCAGCGAACCCAGCGAAGTGATGCCGTACTGGCCGACGGTGAACGCCAAGGCGCCAAAGGCGCCGATCGGAGCAAAACGCATCAGGTAAGCGAAGATCTTGAACACCATCTGCGAAGCCGATTCGAGCACGTCGAGTACTGGCTTGCCGCGCTCGCCCAGGGATGACAGGGCGAAGCCGGACAACACCGCGATAAACAGCACCGGCAGTACTTCCCCTTTACTGAAGGCACCGATAAAAGTGTCCGGGATGATGTGCATGAAAAACTCCACAACCCCAAGCTTCGCAGCCGACTCCGTGTACTGGGCCAAGCCCTTGGTGCTCAGTTGGCTGGGATCGATGTTCATGCCGGCACCCGGCTGGAACACGTACACCGCCACCAGGCCGATCACCAGGCTGATCACCGTGAGGCCGAAAAACAGCAGCATGGTTTTGCTGAGCAGGCGGCCGAGCGAGCGTTTGTCGCTCATCCCGGCGATGCCGGTGACGATGGTGCAGAACACCACGGGAGCAATCATCATTTTGATGAGCTTGATGAACGCATCACCCAGTGGTTTGAGCGCGATGGCCTGCTGAGCCCAGAAATGCCCAACCATGATGCCCAGCACCACGGCGCAGAGAACCTGGAAGTAGAGCGATTTAACAACTTTCATGGCATCACCCATTTTTAGAATTGTGCGGATGCAAAAGCGCCAACGACCACCGGAATTACCCGGCCAGGCGTTGAGCGTTTGTGGCGTAGACATAACCAGAGAAAAGCCTGCGCGCAGTGCGTACTACGGACGCTTGAATTGTCTCATCGTTGACGCCGGTGTAGGACAATACGACATCAATCCCGCCGCTCGGATGTTCGATACGTACCGCTTCAAGGCGCGGCGTACTGATCCCGCCGAGCATCTGCGCGACGATGCTGCCCTCTATCACGCACGCGGTGGCCAACCCAATCGAGCCGGTAATGGCCAGGGCGCGGTGGCAGTTATGTGGCATGAAATAGCGAACCTGGATCGTACCGCCGGCTTTGGCGGGCGAGACCAGCACCGGCTTTGGAATCACTTTGTCGCTGACATCACCCAGGCCCATGGCGAGGCCTGCCTTAAGCCGCAATGACTCAAGGCGCCGCAGGAAGTCTTTATCGGCGTCCAGTTCTGCCGGGCTTTCATCGCCACGCTTGCCCAGTTGACTGGCCTCGATCAGCACCATGGGCATGGCCATATCAATGCAGGTCACTGCAATGCCGTCGATCACGTCTTGCCTATTGCCGGTAGGGAAAAGCTTGCCGGTCTTGCTGCCAGCCGCATCGAGGAACGTCAGTTGCACCGGCGCTGCCGTACCCGGCACACCATCGATGGCGGTGTCGCCCTCGTAACTGACCTTGGCATCCGGTGTGTATACGTCGGCGTTGATAAAGGTCCCTGTGTTTACGTTGCGAATGCGCACACGGGTGCGGCCCGGTGTGCCTTTGACCAGGCCCTGTTCGATGGCGAACGGGCCGACGGCGCACAGCATGTTGCCGCAGTTGGGCGCGCTGTCGACCCGGCGTTGCGAAACCATCACTTGAACGAACAGGTAGTCAACGTCTGCGTCCGGGTGCAGCGAAGGGCTGACAATCGCCACCTTGCTGGTTTGGGGGCTGCCACCGCCGATTCCGTCGATCTCCAGCTCGTGGCCGGAGCCCATCAGGTTGAGCAGCAGTTCGTCACGGGCCTCAATGGCTGCCGGTAAGTCCCAGTCGAGAAAAACCGGGCCTTTAGAGGTGCCACCGCGCATAAGCACACAGGGAATTCTTTGCATGATGCTGACTCTTGTTAATCAATCGACGCAATTGATGTTCTTGGGACAAGAGTCTCAAGCTTTAAAAAATCTATCAAATGCAAATATTGAAGAGATTATTGCGTTTTGCGAATGATAAATTTACGCTGGGTTTTCTTCTGGTGCCTGCTGCTGATGAGATAAGACATGGACTATGAGCTGAACGACATTCGATCTTTCGTGAAAATTGCCGAACTTGGCAGTTTTCACGAAGCAGCTGATGCCTTGCATCTGTCTCAACCTGCACTCAGTCGGCGGATAAAAAAGCTGGAGGAGGGGTTGGGCACCTCTTTACTGGATCGCACCACACGCAAGGTCAGCCTCACGAGCGTCGGCCGCGACTTTCTTCCTAAGGCGCGTCGGTTGCTGGATGACTTCGATGAGTCGATTCTCAATATCCGTGAACTGGCCGAGCGCCAGATTGGCCGGGTAACCCTGGCGTGTATCCCAACTGCCGCATTCTATTTCTTGCCTTCAGTCATTCGGCTGTACAACGAGCGCTACCCAAAAATCCGCATCCGTCTGCTGGATTTGAGTGCCAATGAGGGGCTTGAAGCGGTACTGCGGGGGGAAGCCGACTTCGGTATCAACATGATGAGTGGGCAGCATCCGGACATTGAGTTCGTGCCATTGGTCAGCGAACCTTTTGTACTGGCGTGCCGGCGCGATCATGAGTTGGCTGGGCGCAGTGCGGTCACTTGGTCTGAACTAAGCGATTACCGTCTTATTGGGGTAGGGCGCCTGAGCGGGAACCGCATGCTGCTCGATCATGCCCTTTCTGGGTTGAGTTGGCGGCCGCAATGGTTCTACGAAGTGCAGCATCTCTCCACTTCTCTGGGCCTGGTGGAGGCCGGCCTGGGGGTTTCGGCGATGCCGAGCCTGTCCATGCCGGCGGAAGATCATCCCACCTTGGTCAGCGTCCCGTTGATCGAACCGGTTGTGAACCGCTCTTTGGGCTTGGTCTACCGCCGCGGATCATCACTTTCGCCAGCGGCGGAAAAATTCGTCTCGATATTGCTTGAGCAATGGCCGCAATAGGCAGTAAACGGCTGAGTTTGGCCGATTGCTGCCTGCCGTGGACGACCGTTTAACCCCAAGCCCGACTGGATTGCAAACGGCTTCCTGCAACCATCAAGTCCAGATTCTGCACCGCCGCTCCAGCGGCTCCCTTCCCAAGATTGTCAAACACCGCAGCCAACAAAACCTGCCCCGTCTCATCATTTTCACACACCACCAAGCGCAATCTGTCCGTCCCGTTAAGCGCTTGAGGATCAAGGTGCGTCAACTCTTTAGACTCTTGCATCGACATCACCTGTACATGCTCCGCACCGATGTAGTGCTGCATAAGGCACGCATGCAACTGCAGCGCATCCACGCCCGGCGCTAACAACCGAAGTTGCAACGGTATGGTCAGCACGATCCCCTGACGAAAAGCCCCATAGGCCGGCACAAACATCGGCCGTTCCGTCAGACCGCTTTGCTGCTGAATTTCTGGAATATGTTTGTGTGCCAGCCCCAGGCCATAAACCTGAAACGACGGCGCCTGTGATGCGCCTTCTCCCTCATGCTCTTGCACGCCGACGCGGCCTTTTCCGGAATAGCCCGACACCGCATGAATGTTCGTCGGGAAGTCCCTGGGCAGCAACCCGGCCTCCAGCAATGGGCGCAGCAACCCTATCGCTCCCGTGGGATAGCAACCGGGGTTGCTGACCCGCCGCGCCAGGGCGATGTGTTGGGCCTGCTGTGAGTTCATCTCCGCAAAACCATAGGTCCAGTCTGGATGAGTGCGGTGCGCCGAACTCGCATCGATCACCCGAACGGCGGGGTTTTCGATGCTCGCTACGGCGTCGCGTGCGGCTTGGTCGGGCAAGCAGAGAATCGCGATGTCGCAGGCGTTGATGATTTCGGCGCGACGTTGCGGGTCCTTGCGGTGTTCGGGGCTGAGCGTGATGAGCCGCAGATCGGTCCGGTCGCGTAGACGTTGATGGATTTGCAACCCGGTGGTGCCTTGGTCGCCGTCGATGAATACAAGGGGGCTTGCCATGGAATGCTCTCGGACATAGGAAATCAGGAGTTCCAATCTTCAGCGCGGGGTTAAGATAGGAAAAGTTGAATTTCCAAACTATGAAATTCAGTTTTTCTGAAGGATGAGTGATCATGCGCGAAATCAGCCTGGACCGTCTGCGCACGTTGGTGGCCATTGCCGACCTGGGTTCGTTTGCCGAGGCGGCCCGTGCGTTACACCTGGCGCCCCCCACGGTGAGTTTGCATATCGCCGACCTGGAGTCGCGGGTTGGCGGCAAGCTGTTGTCGCGCACGCGTGGGCGCGTGCAGCCTACGGCGATAGGAGGAACCCTGGTGGACCGCGCGCGGCGCCTGTTGGCGGATGCCGAGCAGGCGCTTGAGGATGTGGAGCGTCAGGTGCAGGGCCTGGCCGGGCGTGTGCGGCTGGGTGCCTCCACAGGGGCTATCGCGCAATTGTTGCCGCAAGCGTTGGAGACCTTGAGCCAACGCCATCCCGCTATCGATGTGCAGGTCGCGGTCCTCACGTCGCAGGAAACCTTGAAGAAGCTCGCCGAGGGCTCTTTGGAGATCGGTCTGGTCGCGCTGCCACAGACCCCGGTGAAGGCATTGCGGATCGAACCATGGCGGCGGGACCCGGTCATGGCTTTCTTGCCGGCACGCTGGGAATGCCCGGAGGTTGTGAGCCCTGGTTGGCTGGCCGCTCAGCCATTGATTCTGAATGACAACACTACTCGGCTTTCGCGCTTGACCTCGGAGTGGTTCGCCAGTGATGGACGCCAGCCCACGCCGCGTATTCAACTGAACTACAACGATGCGATCAAAAGCCTGGTGGCGGCCGGTTACGGCGCGACGTTGTTGCCCCATGAAGCCTCCACACCATTGCCCGATACCCGGATCGTCATGCGGCCATTACAGCCTTTATTGTGGCGTCAACTCGGTATTGCCCACCGTGGTGGGGACGTCGAGCGGCCGACGCAGCATGTGCTGGATGTGTTGTGGGGGTTGAGCGCGGGCTAGGGCGATGTTGTCAGAGAAAGGAGCGCTTTCGAGCTATCGCTGACGTTGGCGACAGTCAGCCCGGCCTCTATTTCTCGCGCCTGTCAGAAACCGGAGGTGACTAACCGTTCATCGGGATTGAGTGATGTCATGACGACATCATCCAAATATATCTGTACAAGAGTTGTACAGGAATAAATTCTTGTACAAGTATCGCTGGCCAGGAAACAACGCCGCTACTCGTTGCCGATGAACAAAAGAATACCTGCGCAGGATGCGGACCAGGGGCGAATACATACCCTTGCAGGTGTCCCTTAATTGCTCCTCTCATTACGCAGGTACATCATGCCATCGCACACTCTCCGGTTCTCTACACGCACCAGTCTCTATGCCGGCTATGCCAGCCTGGTCGCGTTTATGTTGCTGATCGCCGCGATCTCGCTGTACGCCCTGGCTAACAGCAATAAGGATTTTTTTCTCTACGTTAATGGGGTTGATGCACGTACCCGCCTGGCCAACACACTGAACGACGCCGCCGCCCAGCGCGCGATTGCCCTGCGTAACATCGCCTTGAACAGCAATGTCACTGCGAGAGGACAGCAGCGGGGCGCGATTGCCCTTAACGAACAAACGGTGGCCAGCAGCCTCGCCGCGCTACGCCAGGCAATTGATAGCCATGATGATGTGTCGCCCAGATCACGTGAGCTGTTCTCAACCATCGAGCAGGTCGAGAGCCGCTACAAACCGGTAGCGCACACCATTGCCGAACACCTGTTCAAGGGTGAAAACGATGAGGCCATGCGCATGGTCAGCGAGCAGTGCACACCATTGCTGGCCGAGCTGACCCGGGCAATTGGTGAATACCTGCGCTACACCAACCAGAAGGCAGACCTGCAGGTCAGCGAAAATGACGCAAATTATCTGTCACAACGCAACCTGCTGCTCGCCATTACGGCGCTGGCCGTCTTGCTAGCAGCGGTACTGGGCTACGTCATCAGCCGCAACCTGCTGCGCGCACTGGGTGCCGAACCGAGTGAACTCAACCAGCTCGCCCAGCGGGTTGCCCAGGGCGATTTGCGCGCTAGCGAGCGCACGATTGAGCCACCACAAGCCAGCATCATGGCCGCCTTGCTGAGCATGCAGGAGAACCTGCGGGACATGACCAAGGGCATAAACCTGTCCTCACAGACCGTGGCCGAATCCAGCCAGGAGCTTAGCCAGTCGAGCCTGAGAAACGCCGAAAGCGTGGCCGTGGCACAGTGCGAGGTCGAGCAGATCGTCACCGCCGTTCACCAAATGGCCGCCACCGTGCAGGATGTCGCGCGCAATGCCGAATCCGCCGCCAGTGCCGCCAGCGAGGCCGATAGCGCGGCTCTGTACAGCCAGCAGAAGGCCAAAGATGCCGTGAACATGATCGGCGAACTGGCCGAGACAATCGAACAGTCCAATATGGCCATGGGTCGGCTGAAGAATGAAACCGGCAATATCGGCGGCGTGCTTGAAGTGATCAAGTCGGTGGCCGACCAGACCAACCTGCTGGCGCTCAACGCTGCCATCGAGGCTGCCCGTGCTGGTGAGGCCGGACGCGGCTTCGCGGTGGTAGCCGACGAGGTGCGCAGCCTGGCACAGCGTACCCAGAAGGCCACCTCAGAGATTGAGGGGCTGATCGCCAGTCTGCAGAAAATTGCCGATGAGACCTCGCAGCATATGCAACGCTGCAAGCACTCCAGTGCGCAGTCGGTGTCCGGTGTTTCCGAGGCCGGTGACGCGGTAAGCACGATCGTCACCATGATCGAGCGGATCAACGGCATGAACCATCAAATCGCCGCTGCCGCCGAGCAGCAGAGTACCGTTGCCGAGCAGATCAGCCGGGGCATCGTGACCGTCAGCGAAAGCGCCGAGCAATCCGCTGCAGCCTTCCGCAGCGCTCAGCAGGAAAGCGAAGGATTGGCACGCACCAGCGTGACATTGCGAGAGAACATCTCGCGCTTTCAGCTCTAGGGGCTGTTGCCGTTTCATCGCTAGCCGCGTTGCTGCGAGAAATGGCTCCCTAGCAATGATCATTGAGTTGCACTCGGAAAGCTGGCCCACATCCAACTCATCATTGGGAACCCAGCTTACTGCCCAGTTCAGACTGAGCGTTCAACCCGTTGCGGGTATATGGGCTCGCAATGGTGGCTGCGAGTGTATAGGCGTCGTAAACATCGCGGGCGATGGGGCCCCAGCACGCCCAGGCGTGGCGCGAGTGGAACGACGCTCATCACTCGGAATATTTCTGATCCGAAGAGCGTCTTCAAGGACCTCCTTAAAAATCGGTGCCGCAATAGCTCCCCCGAAATAGCCTCCGGCAGTGGGTTCATCTACGATTATGGCCATTATGAATTCCGGCGCGTTGGCCGGAGCGATACCTACGAACATGGCTCTATATTTATTGTTTTGATATCCGCCGCTGGATGCCTTGCGTGACGTGCCGCTTTTGCCTGCAATTGTGTAACCGTCGATGGCTGCGCGCTTTCCACCTGCTCCAGGGCCATCCACGGCCTGCACCATCATGCTTAGAACACTGTTGGCGACCTCCGGACTTATGACGTTGCGTGCCGGCTTTGCCTCGCCTTTGATTATTGATAGTGGAACTAGATTCCCGTCATTCGCAAAGACGGTATAGGCTTGAGCCAGTTGTGCCAAGTTGACAGACAAGCTGTATCCGTATGAGAGGCTCGCTGTAGCAATGTCGGACCACACCCGGTTGACTGGAACCGTCCCGACGCTTTCTCCGGGGAAGTAGATAGCTGTGTTGATTCCGAATCCCAACTCAGTAAGCAATTGCGAGATGACTGCGCCACCTGTCGGAATCGCAACCTTGCTCATGCCAACATTTGAAGAGCGGCGGATAATTCCCGCCAAATCCAATTGGCTGTCTCTGCCTACATCCCTGATGGTATATCCATTTATCTTTACGAATCCTGGTGCTATTTGAATAATGGCGTCTTTGTCAATTATTTTAGCCGTCAGAACGGCTGCCATACTGAATGGTTTTATCACTGAGCCGGGCTCATACACATCAGTGAAAACGCGATTTCGAATAAGCTCCGCGTTGAAGCTTTTGCGTGCATTGGGATTAAAGGAGGGCATTGTAGAGAGTGCTAATATCTCACCTGTTTTAGCGTGTATAAGGATCGCACTTGCAGACTTGGCTGCATTTTTCATGAGGGCTTTCAGTAGTGCTTTTTCAACGTAATGTTGAAGTGTGGAGTCAATCGTCAAATGCAGATTGTCTCCCGGAGTAAAGGGTTTGTGCACAACGATTTCACGAGTGGCTCGCTTGTGTAGGTTTAACGTGTGCTCTTCTATGCCAGGCAGGCCAGAAAGTTTATGGTTATACATTAATTCGATACCTTCGATACCTTTCTGGTCAATATTGGTGAAGCCTATTGACTGAGCAAGCATCGAGGATTGAGGGTAGTATCTCTTGTATTCCTGGCGTTCATAAACGCCAGGAATAGATAGTTCCATTATCGTGTTCGCCAGCTGGGGATCAATCCTTCTGGCCAAATAGGCAAAGGATTTGTTTTGAGTGTTTAGTGTTAGGTTTTTTGTTAGTGATTCATTGATGTCAAGATGTTCTTTGAGTAAGGCTGCTTGCTGATTTGTTGGGTCAAACTGTTTAGGGTTTACCCACAAGGTGCTCACCGGTGTGGAAACTGCCAGCGGCTGACTGAATCTGTCGAATATAGTCCCGCGAACGGGGATCGTTTCAATCATTCGCGTTGTTCGTTTGCGGCCTTCGCTGGCCAGGAATTCATGGGAAAAAATCATCAGGTAAGTTACTTTGGCCGCAAGAACCATTGATAGTGTATAAAAAACAGCTAAGACAATGGCGAATCTTGGGTTTGTCGCTAGGGGCTTCACACGGCACATCCTGTTGTATACGTTCAAAACAGGACCAGCCTAACTAAATTATTCGTGCTTCGCTCTGTAATATTAAGAAATGTCTTTTCTCGATCTATTCGCCTCTAGAGAATTGGATAGTTGATTCCAGCTTTGGATTTTAGCAATACAGATAATTTCTTATCTTTACAACGGGCTTCCTCGTTGTTGAATGGGAAAAATAATAATGGCAACTGCAACGCAGACGCTTTAAGCGAATCGAGTACCCGGCAACGTGATGAGGTCATACCCGTTTGGCAGCATGCTGCTGGTTGAATTGCTCTGGGCCAAAAGCTGCCCTTTGACGCACGCAGTCTGACGGCTTGCTCGTGAAAGTTTTACGCAAAATTTACGGAGCTTTCAGGTTGGGCATCCGATACTGCGGGGTGATAATTTGGAACGCTACTGTATGTCCCTCGCAGCAATTCGGCTTATTGGATTTATCTTAGGCATTTTTCTGATCACGCTGGCCATAAGCATGGTTATCCCCATGATCACGCTGGTGGTCTACGAGCGTAACGACGATCTGGCGGCATTTCTCTGGTCAAGTCTGATTACCCTCATCTGTGGCCTCCTGTTGGTTGTCCGGGGGGGGCGTCCGGATGCTGGTCAGCTTCGCCCGAGAGATATGTACCTGCTGACGACGGGCAGTTGGGTGGTGGTGTGCACCTTCGCAGCGTTGCCAATGCTGTTCATCACTCACATCAGTTACACCGACGCGTTTTTTGAAACGATGTCTGGCATTACAACCACCGGCTCGACGGTACTCAGCGGCCTGGACACCTCATCTCCCGGCTTGTTGATCTGGCGCTCCATGCTGCATTGGTTGGGAGGCATAGGATTTATTGGCATGGCCGTGGCGATCCTTCCACTGTTACGAGTGGGTGGCATGCGGCTGTTCCAGACAGAGTCCTCAGACTGGTCAGAGAAAATAACGCCGCGTTCCCATGTGGGCGCCAAGTACATCCTGCTGCTCTATTGCGGGCTTACTGGCATCGGAGCCCTGGCGCTCTGGTTCGCTGGAATGACGCCATTTGACGCGATCAACCACGCAATGTCGTTGATCTCTACCGGGGGGTTCTCAACTTCCGATGCCTCACTTGGGCACTGGACACAACCAACGATTCACTGGGTGGCAGTGGCCATCATGATTCTGGGCAGTATGCCGTTCACCTTGTACGTCGCCACATTGCGGGGTAATCGGCGTGCGCTGATCAAGGATCACCAGGTACGCGGATTTATTGGATTCTTGCTTGTCACATCGCTGGCTGTGGGCACCTGGCTGCATTTTCACAGCGATTACGAGTGGTGGGATGCGTTTCGTATCGTGGCAGTCAACGTGACCTCAATCGTCACGACCACGGGTGTTGCTGTTGGCGACTACACCTTGTGGGGCAGCTTCGCGGTCTTGCTGTTTTTCTATTTGACGTTCGTGGGTGGTTGTTCCGGCTCCACTGCCGGCGGGCTTAAAATCTTCCGTTTTCAGGTGGCTGCCGCTCTACTGGTCAGTAGCTTGAAGCAGTTGATTCACCCCCGAGCCGTGATTCAGAAAAAATACAACGGCCATCCCATCGACGAAGAGATCGTGCGCTCGCTATTGACCTTCTCGTTTTTCTTCACCATCACCATTGCCGTCATCGCCTTGGGCCTGGCGCTCATCGGACTTGATTGGACAACCGCGTTGAGCGGTGCCGCTACTGCGGTGTGTAACGTCGGGCCGGGGCTTGGCACAATCATTGGCCCGGCCGGTAACTTCTCATCATTACCGGATGCCGCAAAATGGCTACTGACCGTTGGCATGCTTCTGGGAAGGTTGGAAATCCTGACGGTGTTAGTACTCGTAACTCCGGTTTTCTGGAGATATTGACCCCGATTGTCGAGGGCCGAGACTAGCCCGCCTCGAAGCCCGCAACCCGCGCCCGCTTATAAAAAGTGGCAGCACATCCCATGAGCGCACTTCTGATCTAAGGCGCTACGGAACACGTATCAAGACATGTCGCCCCCCAAGCGGTCGTGCGCCGCATGATGCCCGGCCTAGTGCGGATTATCGCCCCACGCAAAGCCGACCATACCTCCAAGGTATCCCGTCAGACCTTATCCATATTGGACGGTCGCGGCATCACGCCTCAGCCTGAGGCCAATAACGATAAAGAGGCGCACCATGACCGTGCTATTGAGTGAGCGCAGCCAGATTTTCCAGGGCGCCGATGCCTATGCCGTGTCGGACTATGTCAACCAGCATGTGGGCAGCCACTGTATCCGCCTGCCGCCCAAGGGCCGGCCCATGGCGAGTATCAGTCACCGGACCTTTTCCAGCCTGGACTTGTGCCGTATCAGCTATGGCGCGCCGGTCAGGGTCACGTCGGTGGCGCTGGAAACCATTTATCACTTGCAGATCCTGCTGACAGGCCACTGCCGCTCCAACTCCCGGGGCGGGGAGCAGGTCTTCGGGCCAGGAGAGATCTTGCTGATCAACCCGGATGACCCGGTGGACCTGACCTATTCCGCCGACTGCGAGAAATTCATCATCAAGTTGCCGGTGCGTCTGTTGGAAAACGCTTGCCTGGCGCAGCACTGGACGCTGCCGCAACCGGGTATTCGCTTTGCGGATGCACGCCGGGCGCTGAGTGAGATGGACGGTTTTCTGCAGTTACTGGTGCTGATCTGCCATGAGGCGGAAAACGCCGCCGAACCTGAGGTACAGGGCCTGTATGAGCGGATTGTGGCCAATAAGCTGCTGGCGCTGCTGGCCAGCAATGTGCTGCGGGTGGTTCCCCAGGCGGCGCAAGGCGGCGGTTTTGAGGCCGTGCGCGAGTTTATCGAGGGACACTTGGGCGAGGACATCAGCATTGAGCAGTTGATGGCGGTGGCCAAGGTCAGTGAGCGTTCGCTGTATAGCCTGTTCGAACGCCAGGTGGGCCTGTCGCCCCGTGATTATGTGCGCCAGCGCAAGCTGGAGCGGGTGCATGCGCGTTTGCAACTGACTACCGCGCGCAGTGTGACGGAGGTGGCACTGGACCATGGCTTTATGCACCTGGGGCGCTTCTCCGAGGCCTATCGCAAACGCTTTGGTGAGCTGCCTTCACAGACCTGGAAGCGCCATCGCTAAGCGGCTTGCGCCAGCCGGATACTGATTTGCAGGAAGCGGATATTGAGGAACAGGACGAACACGTACGGTGAGGGCGCCTGATACAAGAACAACGGAGGGCCTGCCCCATGACCAGTACACTCGAGCGCCTCGCTGCACAACTGCGCGAGTCCGTTCAGGAAGATCCCGCTACCGGGGTGTTCCGCTGCCGCCGCGACATCTTTACCGACCCCGAGCTGTTTGCCCTGGAGATCAAGCACATCTTCGAAGGCGGGTGGCTGTACCTGGCCCATGAAAGCCAGGTGCCGGAAATCAACGACTACTACACCACCTGGATTGGCCGCCAGCCGGTGGTGATCACCCGCGACAAACAGGGCACCCTGCATGGCCTGGTCAATGCCTGCGCCCATCGCGGCGCCATGTTGTGCCGGCGCAAGCAGGGCAACAAGGGCTCATTCACCTGCCCATTCCACGGCTGGACCTTCAGCAACGCCGGCAAGCTGCTCAAGGTCAAGGATGGCAAGACCGGGGCCTACCCGGACAGCTTCGACTGTGACGGTTCCCACGACCTCAAGCGCCTGGCGCGCTTTGAAAACTACCGCGGTTTTCTGTTCGGCAGCCTCAGCGACGCGGTGCCGGAACTGAGTGATTACCTGGGCGAGACCCGCGTTATCATCGACCAGATGGTCGACCAGGCTCCCCAGGGCCTGGAGGTGCTGCGCGGCAGTTCATCCTATGTCTACGACGGCAACTGGAAGCTGCAGATCGAGAACGGTGCCGACGGTTACCACGTCAGTTCCGTGCACTGGAACTACTCGGCGACCATGGGCCGGCGCAATTACGAGGCCGAAGGCACGCGCACGGTCGATGCCAATGGCTGGTCGAAAAGCCTGGGCGGGGTCTACGCCTTCGATCACGGGCATATCCTGCTGTGGACGCGCCTGCTCAACCCTGAGGTGCGTCCGGTGCATGCCCATCGCGAAGCATTGGCCGAGCGCCTGGGCCAGGCGCGTGCGGACTTTATCGTCGACCAGACCCGTAACCTGTGCCTCTACCCCAATGTGTACCTGATGGACCAGTTCTCCACGCAGATCCGTGTGGTGCGGCCCCTCGCGGTGGACAAGACCGAAGTGACCATCTATTGCATGGCGCCGATCGGCGAAAGTGCCCAGGAGCGGGCGACGCGGATTCGCCAGTACGAAGACTTCTTTAACGTCAGCGGCATGGGTACCCCGGATGACCTGGAGGAGTTCCGCGCCTGCCAGACCGGCTACCAGGGGGCGACCACCCTGTGGAATGACCTGAGCCGTGGCGCCAAACAGTGGGTGGAGGGGGCCGACGACAACGCCAGGGCCATGGGCATGCACCCGCAACTGAGCGGGGTGAAGACCGAAGACGAAGGCTTGTTCGTGCGCCAGCATGCGCATTGGGCCGCCAGCCTGCAGCGCGCAATCGAGCGCGAACGGCAGGGCCTGATCGCCAGCGACCGGGAGGTGCAGCCATGAGCCTGTCCCGTGACCGCCTGCTGGATTTTCTCTACCGCGAAGCGCGCCTGCTGGATGACCGACAGTGGGATGAATGGCTGGCGTGTTACTCGCCCAAAGTGGAGTTCTGGATGCCCGCCTGGGACGACTACGACACCCTCACCGAAGACCCGCACAGCGAAATCTCACTGATCTACTACCCCAGCCGCGACGGCCTGGAAGACCGGATCTTCCGGATCAAGACCGAGCGATCCAGCGCAAGCACGCCCGAGCCGCGCACGGTGCACCTGCTCGGCAACCTCGAAGTGCTGGCCGACGATGGCGCGCAGGTAGAACTGCGTTTCAACTGGCACACCCTCAGCCACCGCTACAAGACCACGGACAGCTATTTCGGGACGTCCTTCTATGGCCTGGATATCAGTGGCGAGCAGCCGCTGATCACGCGCAAGAAAGTGGTGCTGAAAAACGATTACATCCACCAGGTCATCGACATCTACCACATCTGAGGACACCGCCATGAGCTATGCCATTGCCCTGAACTTCGAAGATGGGGTGACCCGCTTCATCGACTGCAAGGTGGGAGAGAAGGTCCTCGATGCCGCCTTTCGCCAACGCATCAACCTGCCCATGGACTGCTCCGACGGGGTGTGCGGTACCTGCAAATGCCATTGTGAAACCGGCGCCTACGACTTGGGTGACGACTATATCGACGACGCCCTGAGCGCCGACGAAGCCCGGGAACGCCAGGTGCTGACCTGCCAGATGGTGCCGCAATCCGATTGCGTGATTGCCGTGCCGCTGCCGTCCAGTGCGTGCAAGACCGGCACCACGCAGTTTGCCGCGACGCTGGCGAGCATTACCCGCCACGCCGATGCCGCGCTGGAGGTGAGCTTTGCATTGGACCAGGCGCCGGTGTTTTTACCCGGCCAGTACGTGAATATCGGTGTGCCCGACAGTGGGCAGACGCGCTCCTATTCATTCAGCAGCCGCCCTGGCGATACGCACGCGAGTTTCCTGATCAAACATGTGCCGGGCGGCTTGATGAGCTGCTGGCTGGAGCGCGCCCGGCCGGGCGATCGCGTGCCGATGACTGGACCACTGGGCAGTTTTTACCTGCGCGAGGTGGTGCGGCCCCTGTTGTTACTGGCCGGCGGCACCGGTCTGGCGCCGTTTCTGTCGATGCTTGAGGTGTTGGCACAGCGCGGGGAAACCCGGCCGATCACACTGATCTACGGGGTAACGCGGGATCAGGACCTGGTGCTGGTTGAGGCTCTGGAGGCCTTCGCCGCGCGCTTGCCCCAGCTCACGGTTGTCACTTGCGTGGCCGACCCGCAGACCGCGCACCCGCGCCAGGGGTATGTCACCCAGCATATGGCCCGCGAGGCGCTCCACGACGGCGATGTCGATGTCTACCTGTGCGGGCCGCCGCCGATGGTCGATGCGGTGCGCCAGCACTTCAAGCACCAAGGCGTGAGCCCGGCCAGCTTCCATTACGAGAAATTCACCGCCAATGCCGTCGCAAGTTCTGACGCCGCGTGAGGAGATCAGCATGAGTCCACGTTTTGACACCAAGGTAGCGCTGGTTACCGGCGCCGCCCAGGGCATCGGCCGGCGCGTGGCCGAGCGGTTGCTGGCGGAGGGCGCCTGGGTGGTCGCGGTCGATCGCTCGGAGCTGGTGCATGAGTTGCAGCATGCACGGCTGCTGACCCTGATCGCCGACCTTGAGCAACATGCCGCGTGTGCCGAGGTCATGGCCGCCGCCAAGGTGCGGTTTGGGCGCATCGACATTCTGATCAACAACGTCGGCGGGACTATCTGGGCCAAGCCCTTTGAGTTCTACGCGGTAGCGCAAATCGAAGCCGAAGTGCGCCGCTCGCTGTTCCCCACGTTGTGGTGTTGCCATTGCGTGCTGCCCTACATGCTCGAGCAGGGCAGTGGGGCCATCGTCAATGTGTCTTCGGTCGCCACACGCGGGGTCAATCGGGTGCCCTATGGCGCGGCCAAGGGCGGGGTCAATGCCCTGACCGCGTGCCTGGCCCTGGAGACCGCCGGCAGCGGCATCCGTGTCAATGCCACCGCACCGGGCGGCACCGAGGCCCCACCGCGGCGCATCCCGCGCAACAGCCAGCCGCAAAGCGAGCAGGAGCGCGTGTGGTACCAGCAGATCGTCGACCAGACCCTCGACAGCAGCCCGATGAAACGCTACGGCAGCATCGACGAGCAAGCGGGCGCGATTCTATTCCTGGCCTCTGACGAGGCCTCCTATATCACCGGCGTGACCTTGCCGGTAGGAGGTGGCGACCTCGGCTGATTCACCGTTACCTGCAGACATTGACTCACAACAACAATAAAGAGAGCACTGCCATGCGTACCCATGACGTTCATTCGATTATCGACAATGCCCCTTTCAATCGCTTCCATTGGCTGGTTGTCAGCCTGTGTGCCTTGCTGTTGATCTTTGATGGCTATGACTTGTTTATCTATGGCGTGGTCTTGCCATCGATCATGCGCGAGTGGGGGCTGACGCCCCTGCAGGCCGGCGCCCTGGGCAGTTATGCGCTGTTCGGCATGATGTTCGGCGCGCTGATCTTCGGCACCCTGGCGGACCGCTTCGGGCGCAAGAAAGGCATCGTCTTTTGCTTTGCGTTGTTCAGCATTGCCACGGTGATCAACGGCTTTGCCAGCAGCCCCACGGAGTTCGGCATCTGCCGGTTTATCGCCGGGCTTGGCTGTGGTGGGCTGATGCCCAACGCGGCGGCGCTGATCAACGAATATGCGCCGAAAAAAGTGCGCAGCACCTTGATGGCCTTCATGTTCAGCGGCTATTCCCTGGGTGGCATGCTCGCCGCCAGTGTGGGGATTTTCATGTTGCCGGCCTATGGCTGGTCGTCGATGTTTTTTGTCGCCGTCATCCCGCTGCTGCTGTTGCCGGTGATTGTGCTGTGGTTGCCCGAATCCATTGGCTTTCTGATCCGCCAGGGCCGTGTAGAGCAGGCCCGAGTGCTGCTTAATCGCCTGTCGCCAGACACCCCGATCAACGCCGGGGATGAACTGCTCATCGCGGACGTCAAGAGCAAGGGCGCGTCGGTGGTGGAGTTGTTCCGCCATGGCCTGGCCATGCGCACGGCGATGATCTGGACCGCGTTTTTCTGCTGCCTGTTGATGGTCTATGCCTTGAGTTCGTGGCTGCCCAAGCTGATGGCCGGGGCTGGCTACAGCCTCGGGTCGAGCTTGTCGTTCCTGATTGCCCTGAACCTGGGCGGTATGGCCGGGGCGTTGATTGGCGGGCGGTTGGGGGATCGGCTGAACCTGGTGAAAGTGGTGATCTGCTTCTTTGTTGCCGCCGTGGTTTCCATCAGCCTGCTGGGCATCAACAGCCCGATGCCGGTCTTGTACCTGCTGATCTTTATTGCGGGTGCCACCACCATCGGCACGCAAATCCTCCTGTATGCGGGGGCGGCGCAACTCTATGGCTTGTCGATTCGCGCCACCGGCCTGGGCTGGGCCTCCGGCATCGGGCGCAATGGCGCCATCGTCGGCCCACTGTTAGGCGGCGCGCTGATGGCGATCGAGCTGCCGCTGCAACTGAACTTCATGGCCTTTGCCGTGCCCGGTGCCATTGCGGCCCTGGCCATGACGGTGTTCGCCTTGAATGAGCGGCGCACCGCTATCCGGTTGCCCGCCGCCCAGGCGCTGTAACTGTCCGACCTGTCGATAATAAAAACAAAGAGCAACGACATGCACACACAACGTATCTGGCTTTCCCTGCTAGGGCTGCCCCTTGCGGCAACGGCGGGCGAGGGTGGTTTTTTCGCGGGTTCCACGGCTACCTTGCAGGGCCGCAACTATTACTTCAGCCGCGACTTCTCCGATATTGTCGGCGCCAACCAACAGTCCCAGGCCCAGGAGTGGGGTCAGGGGTTTATCCTGACTTACAAATCCGGGTATACCCCCGGCCCCATTGGCTTTGGCCTGGATGCGCTGGGCACCCTGGGCCTCAAGCTCGACAGCAGTCCGGACCGGGTCAATAGCGGCTTGTTGCCGGTCAAGGGCGACGGCCGCGCTGCCGACGACTACAGCCGCCTGGGCTTGACCTTCAAGGCGCGGTTGTCCAGTAGCGAACTGAAGGTTGGGGAGTTGCAGCCGAACCTGCCGGTGCTGGCGTTCAGCGACATACGCTTGCTGCCGCCGAGTTATCAGGGGCTCAGTCTCAGCTCCAATGAAATCACGGGGCTGACCCTGCAGGCGGGGCACCTGAGCACCACCAGCCTGCGCAACGAGGCCGGTGACGGCAAGATGATCGCGATGCTCGGCCATGTGCCGCAGCGCGGGGCTCAGAGCAATGCCTTCAATTATGTCGGCGGCGACTACGCCTTTAATCGCGAACGCACCAGTGTCAGCCTCTGGCATGGCCAGTTGCAGGACATCTACGCCCAGGACTTTATCGGCCTCAAGCATAGCCAGCCGTTCGGGACGTGGGTGCTGGGCGCCAACCTGGGTTACTACACAGCGCGCGAGGAGGGCGAGCAGTTACTCGGCAAGATCGACAACCAGGCGTTTTTCTCGCTGCTGTCGGCCAGGCGCGGTGGCCATACCTTTTACGTGGGGTACCAGGCGATGTACGGCGACAGCGCCTTCCCCCGGGTATTTGCCAATGTCACGCCATTGGGCAACGAAGTCCCCACCTACGAGTTTGCGTATACCGACGAGCGCTCCTGGCAGGTGCGCTATGACTACAACTTCGCGGCATTCGGGGTGCCGGGGCTGACTACCACGGTGCGCTATATCACCGGCGACAACGTCAGCACCGGCGGCGGCTACGAGGGCCGGGACCGCGAGCGTGACCTGGATATCGGGTATGCGGTGCAAAGCGGCGTACTCAGTGGCCTGGGGATTCGGGTACGCAATGTGATGGCGCGCTCAAACTACCGCAGCGATATCAATGAGAACCGGTTGATCCTCAGTTACACCTGGACGCTGCTTTAGACCCTGACCGAGCAGGGCTCCAGGCCTTGCTCGGTTAGCTTTTGTGTGCGGCGCAGGTGTACCGAATCATCTACCGTTGCTGGCCAGCCACAATCCCCCTACGCGTAGCCAACCCACGACCACTGCACCAATCAGCAAAAAGCCCAGGTAACCGAACAGTGGATAGACCTGGCCCACCAGGCTGACAAATCCCACCAGGCTGCCAGCGAATGCCAATGCACCGAAGGCTGCCGAGCCAATGCGGAATGTACGTGTGCCTGCCGGTAGCAATCGGGCCGAAAAGGAATACAAGGTACCCACGGCCGTATTGACGATCATCAGGAAAATGATCAACGCCATCAGCAGGCCGAGGGCCGGCGAAACCTCAGTGGCGATGGACAGCATGGGCATGGGCAGGTCCGCCACGCTGTCCAGGCGTGACAGCAGACCCAGGCTCATTACCAACATCAACAGCCCCAGTAATGCTCCGCCGAAAATGCCACCCCAGATCGCCTGTTTCTCGGATTTGGCGGCACCGCCCATGATCGCCAGAAACGGCACCCCGGCCACGATGTTGTAGGATACATACAACAACGCGCCCAGCAGCCAATGGCTCGCGCCAGCGTCTTGCTGGCTGGCCAGTTGATTGAGTTCACCGAAACTCAGGCCCCGGGTGGCGACGCCATACAGGGCCACGCCTGCCGCTGTCAGGACCAGCAGCGGGGTGACGGCGCCGATCATGCCAATGACCTTCTTCACATCCAGGCACACGATGGCGACCACGATCAGCGTCACCCCAGCGCTGCCGAACAGGGCGGGAATGCCGAACTGCTGTTCCAGCAGGGCGCCACCCCCGGCCAGCATGACCACCGTTACCGCGAACATGAAAAAGCTGATCATCAGGTCGACAAAGGTCCCCAGGTAGCGTCCGCACAATGCATGCACTACGTCCTTGTGGGACGTTGCCCGCAGCCGGCTGCCCATGCCCGCCAACGCCATGCCGAGAAAGATGAAGAGCGCGGCGCTGACCACCGAACCCAGCAGCCCCCAGACGCCGAAATCCACGAACATCAGTAGCAGCTCCCGACCGGAGGCGAACCCTGCACCGACAATGACGCCGACAAATGCGCCGGCTATTTTCAGACTTTCTTTCATGACGACTTCCCTCAAATTATTGTTGTTATCGCTCAGGGGGGAAGGCCACTGCTCATGGCCTACCGGGGCATCGCTCTGGCAAACGGCAGGGGTGGATCAACGGGCGCCGACCCACGCCTGGACTTCGATCTCGACATCGACGCCCAAGGCCAATTGGGCGCCGCCGACCGTGGAGCGCACCGGGAAACCGCCGTCGAAGTGGCGCTTATACACGTCGTTGAAACCCGCGAAATGCTGCATGTCCGACAGCCACACGGTGGCCTTGATCACCTGCTCGAAACTTGCTCCGCATTCGGCCAGGGTTTCGCCGATGCGGGCCATGGCCGCCTCGGTCTGCTCGCGGATATCACCGAGCACCACTTCGCCCAGAGGGTTCATGGGGACTTGCCCGGAGAGGTACAGGAAATCACCGACCCGAATGGCCTTGGAGAACGGGTAGGGCAGGTGGCTGGGGTAACGCTGGAAAGTGTCAGACATGCTATGCACCTCATTGGGGGGATGAATTAACGCAAGCGGCCAGGGGCCAGGCGTTGTGGCTCGACGCCCTGGTGGCGCAGGGTCTCGGGAAGGGGAAGATCGAGTAATTGGCTGCAGGCCAGTTGCGATACACCGGCTGCGGACTGAATGCCATAACCGCCCTGTGCCGCCAGCCAGAAGAAGCCTTCACAATGATTGTCCCAGCCGACCACCAGGTCACCGTCGCCGACGAATGAGCGCAGGCCGGCCCAGCTATGGCGTGGGCGGCGAATGGTCAAGGAGGTGGCGGCCTCGATGTGATAGATGCCGGTGGCGATATCCAGCTCTTCGGGCATTACATCCTGTGGCGGGACAGGATCGGCATTGGCCGGTGAGCCCAGCAATTGGCCAGCGTCGGGTTTGAAGTAGAAGCTTTCGTCGATACCGATCACCGCCGGCCAGCGGGAGAAGTCCGTGTTTTCGGGGCCGTCGAAGGTAAAGGCGGAGCGTCGGCACGGTTGCAACCCCACGGGCGGCACGCCGCACTGCTGTGCGACCTGATCGGCCCAGGCGCCTGCGGCATTGACCAGGTGGCGCGCGCGCAGTTGGCGGCCGTCGGCCAGTACCAGGTGCCATTGAAGGCCTTCGCGGGTGGCGCCATTCAGTTGGGCATCGCAGTGCAGCACCCCGCCGGCCCGCCGCATGGCCCGCAAAAAGCCCTGGTGCAGCGCATGCACGTCGAGGTCGCGGGCATCGGTCTCGAGCATCGCCCCGGCAACCGCCTCGGGGCGCAGGCACGGCACCAATGCCAGGGCCTGCTCGGTATCAATCAATGACACGTTGCCGGCCTGCGCCCGGCTGGTGGCGAAGGCTTGTTGCAGCAGGGATTGCTGCTCTTGGCCGGCGATGTACAGGCAGCCGCGCGGCTCTAGGAGTGCATGTTCGGTGAACGCGGCGGGCGGCTGCTCATAGAAGCCTCGGCTGGCGCGGGTCAGGGCCTGGATCTGTGGCGTGCCATAGCTCTCCATGAACATTGCGGCAGAGCGCCCGGTGGCGTGGTAACCCGGCTGGCTTTCACGTTCGAGCACCACGACACTGGCCTGGCCGGCCAGGCGATAAGCCAGGGAGGCCCCCGCAATACCACCGCCGATGATGGCGAAATCGAAACATTCGCTGTTGGGCACTGCGAGTACCTCCTGTCTCTGGGGAAGGAACGACATGCCCTTTCCTGTGTTTTTATAATTCTCAGATAAGAGAAATGTAAGATATGAGAATTTTCCAGTCAACCCACAACCATGAGGTATTATTCCTGCCCATGCCCTGGCTCAGCTCCAGGCACCGTTTTTTGTACGACAGAGAGCCTGCATGAGTTCCGATTGCGCCTCGGGTTCCACAACCCATCCCTTGATAGATCGCGCCCAGGTTGGCGCCCGCCTGCGTGTGATCCGCAAGCACCAGAAGTTGACGCTCAAACAACTGTCCGAGCGCTCAGGCGTGGCTTTGTCGACCTTGTCGAAGATGGAACTGGCGCAGGTGTCGGTCAGTTATGAAAAACTGGCGGCTGCGGCACGGGCCCTGAATATAGATATTGCCCAGCTGTTCAGCCCGACCAGACAAGGTGTCAGCGCCCAACAGCCTACGGTGGTCAGCACCGCCATCGACGGTGCGGCCGGCTACAGCACGGGCAATTATGACTATCACCCGATGGCCGGGGATTTCCCCGGGCGCAGCATGACGCCCATGTATGCGCGGATCTATGCGCGGGAACTGGGTCAATTCGAAGACTACATCCGGCACCCTGGGCAAGAGTTCGCGGTCGTCCTGTCAGGCCGCGTGCGCATTCAATTTGAAACCGGTGAATCCCTTAGCATCGGCTGTCGTGAGACGGCCTATTTCAATAGTGCAATCGGCCATATTTACCTGGCGGAAGGCGAGGATGGCGCCGCCGCCGAAGTGATGGTGGTGATGTCGGAGTCCTGAGGCGCCAAGGCGTTTTTGGGCAGTGACCTCTACCGGTGCCCTGCAGTGATTGCCTGGTCTTTGGAGTAACACCGGATCACCCGCAGGGCGGTAAAAATGGCAACGCCGGGCGCGACCGCAAACACACCGAACAGCCAGCCGGCAGCATTGGCCGTGCCGGCGATGCCTGCGGGATGCGTAAGGCCGGCAAGGTTTGCCACCATGCCGGCGAGGGCCGCACCGAGGGCGGTGGCGAACAGTTGCACAGTAGTAATCGACGCGCCTGCCAAGTCCTGCTCGCTGGCAGGCGTCACCTGAAATACCCGGGTCAGCAAATGCGGCCACGCCAGCCCGACGCCAAACCCGACGGCGACGAGCGCCAGGCAGATCGGCGTGACCGTCAGCCAGCCACCGCTACTTTCGACGCGAATCAAAACGGCCAGTGCAGCCATGCCCGTCAAGCCAAGGATTGGGCCGGCAAGGATCGCGCGCCTGATGCCTTTGCCGCGCGCCCCGGAACTTGCGATTGAGCCCAGCGTCCATCCGCCCGCCATAAGCGCCGCGAGGTAGCCGGCGGCGAGCGGCGATTGATGGTGCAGGACCTGCAGGAAAAGTGGCACGAAGATCTCGCCACTGGTAACGGCCACCGCAAGCAAGGACAGGGTTGCATACAGCACTCCCAGCGCGGAGGTGATCCTGAAGGCGCCCGTTGGCAGCAGTCGATGGCGGGCGCGGCTTTCTGTGACTATCAGCAGGCCAGTCAGGAGTGCGGCGGCACCCAGGCCGGCGATGTTCCAGGCGAGTGTTGATGAGACGCTGGCGGCTGAAACAGCGAGCACGGCCGACGTCAGGAACACCAACTGGGCCAGAGGGAGCGGCAAGCGTTGTGATCTGATGGCGTTGCGTTTGGGCAACACCACGGCAGCCAACAGGGCGAACAACCCGGCGACAGGGATGAGCGACCAAAAAGCCGCGCGCCATACGCCGAGTTCAGCGAAGACGCCACCGACCGCCGGGCCGATCAGCGTGGCCACTCCCCACATGCCCGACACCAACGCCATCGCTCGCGGCCACAAGGTTTCATGGAACACCAGGCGGATCATCGCGTAAGAGAGCGCGAACAGAAAACCGCCACCCAACCCCTGGATCAGACGGCCGGCCAGCATCACGGGCATGGATGGGGCAAACGCACAGATCAGCGCACCGGCTGCAAACACCAGCGTGGCGAGGGTGTAGGCGCCGCGTGCCCCCAAGCCGACCAGGAGCCTGGCTGACAGTGCTGATCCAAGGATCGAGGCGGTGACGAACAGTGTGGTGTTCCACGCGTAGTAGTCGATACCGCCAATGTCCCGGACAACTGAGGGCAGGATCGTAGTGGCAATGTAGACGTTGATCGCGTGGAGCACGACGCCCCCTGCCAACGCCAGGGAGCGCACGCCATTGGCGCCAGAGAGGAGGGTGGCCCAACCTGCATTTGGAGGATCATCGACCTCTGGTACCGGTTGCGAACGTTGATCTGGTGAGGTGTGGTGGGTATTCATAGGGAGGCCACGTTGCGATTCAGGCACTCCTTATAAAACCTCAAGTAAGGTTCAGGTCAAGACCCAGGTCAGCCTCCATCTCCGAGTACAACTGGCCTTTCAAAAGACCTTGCAAGGGATAGCCCTGTGGGCAAAAGCCCATCAATGTGCATCCACCAGACGCTGCAAGGCGCCATCACGGATCGCAAGCACTTCAAATAGTCCCAGGGCACGCAGGGCCGGCAGGCTGTCGATCAGGTCCTGCTCGGCAGCGCTGCGCGCCGCGGGCGTGGAGGTAGGGGCGGTCCACACTCTGGCGTTGATCAGGAAGGCGCCAACGCTGCCTTTACGAATCATGACGCCGTTGCGTTGTACCTGGTTTTTGTCATCGGGCAGCATATCTTCTGCACGCATGGTGTTTCCTCGCGAGGTCTTGAAGACCTTGACTATAAGGGCGTAGTGTTGGCTGATTTACGTTATTGAAGACAATCAATAACCCAATAAGGCCACTCATGCCAACTGCCTTGATTTCCCCCGCCGAGGCCTCCTCGGCCGAGGATCCGTTGATTGTTGCAGTGATCCGCAAGGAGCTTGAACCACGGGTTACCGAGCGCCACTGCCATGCGCGGGGCCAGTTGCTTGGCGCAACGTCGGGCCTGCTTTCGGTGGATGCCGGCACCAGTCAGTGGGTGGTGCCTGCGACACATGCCGTGTGGATCCCACCCAATATCTCCCACGGCGTGCGTTCCCATGGGCCGTTTGCCGGGTGGAGCGTTTACGTGCGCGAACTGGCGTGCATTGATTTACCTGAAACGCCATGCATCCTGGCAGTGTCCGGGCTTTTGCGAGAAGTAGTTGCCCGTGCCGCCGGGTGGGGAGCCAAGCCTCTGGACCAGGCGCAGTCGCGTTTGGCCGGTGTAGTGCTTGATGAAATACAGACTCTGCCCCGGGTGGCCCTGGGTTTGCCGATACCTCAGGACGCCCGGTTGCGCAAGATTGCCCAGGCGCTGTCGGATCACCCCGATGACGAGCGCGGCCTGCAGGCCTGGGCGACCTGGGTGGGGATGGCACCGCGCACGCTGACACGGCGCTTTGTGGTGGAGACCGGTTTCAGCTTTACCGAGTGGCGTCAGCGGGTGCGCCTGCTAAGGGCCCTGGAAATGCTTGCGGCGGACATGTCGGTCACCCGTGTGGCCCTGGAATTGGGCTACGAAAACGTCAGCGCTTTTATTGCACTGTTTCGTCGCACGTTCGGTGTTACACCGGGTCGCTACTTTGCAAACTGCCTTTGAGGCCGGGCGCGCCCTAGCCGGGATCCGATCCAATACGGGCGACCTGTCAGATTCCGTCACGGCCTACGCGGCATGGGGCCGCGCGATGGGAGTTACAACGCGCTGATCAACTCCAGCACCCTGATCAACAATGTGGGTGACATCAGTTCTTCGGCGAGTAGCTCGACCCGCAGCGGCACCCAGCAATCCGGTGAAGTAGGCCTGAAGGGCAAATTCCAGACCGGGCCTGTGGGCCACGCCTGGACCCTCGCTACCACCCGTTTCACCTCCGACAACAGCTTCAAGGACGCCAGGGCCGGTATTCCCGGTACCACCCATTTCGACAACCTGGACTTTGGCGACACACCGACCTTCCCGGGTTATGGCGTGACCACCTCGCAGACCCGCGCAACCCTGGGCAGTTATGCGCTTGCCGATACCCTGTCTTTCGCCGATGACCGCGTGCAATGGACCGTGGGCGCCCGCCGCCAGCGCGTGGAAAACACCACCGAGAACTTCGGTGACCGGGCGTCGAATGCGTGCGACGCTGCTGGCTATTTCGGGATGAGCTCAAGCGCCGACGTCACGAACCCATCCGGGCTCAAGGGCAATGGTTCACTCGGGTGGTAAGTGGTTACTTCAATTACCACGCGGTGCCAGGAAACTTGAAGCTATTGAGTGGCTTCAGGAAGGCCATATGCCGATACTGGCGTCAGGCTCTCGGGCGACGCAGCCAGCGAAATCGGCTGCAATGGTCTAGCTTCGGGTTGCTCACAGATCACTACATACCGAGCCCAAAGAATGCACATCCGTATCCTGAGGATCGCTTCGCGTCACGCACCCACGGCAGGAGCCGTATGCGGTAGTTCCGCACGTACGGATCTGTGCGGGGGGTGGCAGGCAACTGCCATCCCTGCCGCGACCTGTTCATCTATGCGGCCGCAGATGTGAAACTTCACTCCCCCACTGTGTCGGCAGTCACGCCATCCGCACGTTCCCAAGCCTACTGGCGACGGGCAAGGCAGGATTGTTTGGAACTCAGTGTGATGACACGAAGGGCGACGGGATTGTCGGTGCCGGCAACGCATAAGCCTGCTTCATCCACGCCACCTCCGCTATCGGCGTGCGTCCGAAGAGGCGCTTGAAATCGCGGCTAAATTGCGAAGCACTTTCATACCCCACCAGAAATGCCGACTTGGCCGCTGTCAGGTCGTTACGCAGCATCAGTAATCGCGCTTGATGCAACCGCGTCGACTTGAGGTACTGCATAGGCGAGGAATCGGTCACCTTGCGAAAATGTAGATGAAAGTTAGGCACGCTCATCTGCGCTTCCTGGGCGAGTATTTCTACATCCAGATGCTCGTGGTAACAGCGGTGGATTTTGTGAATGGCGCGCGTCACCTTGCCGAACTGACCCTGCTGGGCGATAGCCGCGCGTAGGGTGCCGCCTTGTTCGCCAGTGAGGATGCGGTAGTAGAGTTCGCGCAACATCGCTGGCCCGAGGATTTGCGCGTCGGTGCAGTCGCCCATGACTTCCAGAAAACGCAGGGTCGACTGGCGCAGCGGTTCGTCCATGGGCGAGGCGTACATACCCATAGGTTGAGCCACGCGGATGTTCCATACCTCATCTACCTGCTGAATCAGCTCGCCGGCCAGATTGAAATCCAGACGTATGTACACCGCCAGCATTGGCTCCGCCTCGCTAGCGTCGGTCTCCATTGTAAAAGGTACTGGCACTGAGACCACCAGATAATGCTGGGCGTCATAGATGTAAACCTCATCACCCAGATAGCCGCGCTTCTGCCCCTGACAGAGGATGACGATGCCCGGTTCATATAGAACCGGCGTGCGCTTCAGCGGCCGGTTGGAACGCAGAAAACGCACATCATCCAGCGGACTCAGGTTGTAACCCTCCAGCGGTGCAAGCTGGCCCATCAACTGCACCATACGCGCAGTGCTCGGGTTCTTGGGTTTCGGCATCGATTGCACGTTCTCCACTTTTATGCTCAGCCGTCCGTGGAACAGCTCAGCGCTTCCCATTGCTCAATACTCTCCGCCGTCCGGTGCAACTTGTCACGCACCAGAGCCAGGGCGTCGCTGCCCAGCAGCAGTTGAGCCGGCGGGTTAGGGCTGGTGATAATAGTCATCATGGCGCGTGCGGCTTTCTGCGGGTCGCCCAGTTGAAGGCCGCTTTTTTCCTCACGTGCTTTTCGCACCGGGTCGAAAGTCGCATCGTAGTCACTGATGCTGCGCGGCGTACGCTGCATCGAACGACCTGCCCAGTCCGTTCGGAAAGACCCCGGCGCCACGGCCGTTACAAAAATATTGAAGGGTGCAAGCTCCTTGTTCAACGTATCAGAGATGCCCTCCAGGGCAAATTTGCTGCCGCAGTAGTAAGCAATACCTGGCATGGTGATATAGCCACCCATGGACGTGATATTGAGGATATGCCCCGCCCGTCGCTGGCGAAAAAAGGGCACAAACGCCTTGGTCATCGCCACCGCGCCGAATACATTGACGTCGAACTGACGGCGCATTTCCTCCAACGACGACTCCTCGAAAACCCCTTCGTGCCCATAACCCGCGTTGTTAACCAGCACGTCCACCGGGCCATACTGATCCTCAACAGCGGCGACGACGGCGTCGATGGCATTAAAGTGGGTAACGTCCAGCACCACGCCATGGGCTCTCTCAGGCAAGAGTGCCTGGAACGTTGCCAGAGAGGATTCGCTGCGAACAGTGCCGATCACTCGATGGCCCTGAGCGAGAGCTTCTTTAGCCAGGGCCTGGCCAAAGCCGCTACTAACGCCCGTGATAAAAATGGTTTTGTCTGCACGCATGGGGCGCACTCCTGAATATATAAGGTCAGGCTATGCTAGGGCGGGGAGTGGTTGGGAACTATGCCTGATTCGATTTTAGTATTGCCTGATTCTATCGGAGTGATCGGCGAGCAACCTGAAATCTGGTGGCAAAAAACGAGGCCAAAGGAAAAAAACGACGGGCTTATTTACCTGCTCTAATCTCTGCTTCGTGTCGCGAGTGGTTTTTCGGTAACGCTGATGTGCATGCGGTCTGGCCGAAGGTGCCCATGAATGTGAGAGTGACAATGCATTTGGAGTGCTGTCAGCCATCAGCCTGGATCATTGGCCTATCCGCCGAGTGAGCCGTAAGAAGGTCATCGTGATCGAGGCCAGAGGGTTGAGAGATTGGCAATGTATGACAAGCGGAATCTCCCTCGCCTTGAGGGCAATCAGTCCGAACAGGCCGATCCCAAACGATTCCCTTGGGTAGTGCGCATGCCTGTAGCGGGGGTGCTCCAGCCGGAAATCGTGCACCGATGATTTCGCTAAAGTTCTCTTGGCGCTTAGCGACACACTGATGCTTAGGCAAGATTGCGGGCAGTGGGGGCATCCTTTTCAAACCATCCAAAGCATGCCCTCAGATTTGCCCCCAATGTAGCAATCCACTGGAAGTGAATGAAGCTCCATGGTCTGTGAAAAGGCAAAAATGATCAGAAGAACTGCCTGTCCTACGAGTCTTAAAGACTCTCAGGATCCCCAAAAAACATTTTGACTTGGCTCTAGGACGGTGTTTCCAGGTCGAACGAGTTTGTTTTTGCCCCCACTCGCACCGAATACGCGAATGAACGCGAAGGGCGGCTTCCGACGAACTCCAGTGTGGCAGTGGCTGGTACTCAGTGTTTTTCTCCCGCGGGGATCGTTGCCTCCAGGCCCGAGCTGTTGAGGTAAGGAGTCGAAAGATAACGCCGACTTACGCGGTCTCCGCTAATCGTTCACTGAGCATTTCTCCCTGGTGACGATGCCCTAGAACCTCGTAACCGACTACTGTGATGATAGGCGCAAACATGAGCACGACCAGGCAAACTACGATACTCACGCCCAATATCGCCGCGCCGATCGCGATCGCGATGACCACTACGGTCGCTAGTAAGAGCCATACATGCAGCAGGTCAAAGTGGCGCACTAGAAAATAATGAAGCGCGTAAATCAGCCCAAGAAAGATCGCAAGCGGAATAGCTGTGGCGAGCAGAGCCGGTAGCACTCCAATGTGGGCTTTGTTCTCGATAAAGTTCGCCGCGACGTCCAGTCCCGCACCCGTTGCGACAATCGAGGCAATAATCAGTATTTGCCCATAGCTCCATACGAAAGCGCGCGAGCGATAAGCGTGCAGCACGTTAGCCGATGGCAGAATTGAATAGACCCACCACATTCCAAAGGTGATTCCGACACCTGCAACGCAGGCCAGTGCCGTTTCAGCCGTCCATCCCACATGCTCCATTTCCGCAGACAGGGCTGCGACCGTCCCCACCAACCCTTCGCCCAGGGCAATAATTGCGAACAAGCTGTAGCGCTCTGCAATGTGCTCCGCGTGCCACGGCGTGCCGCCGTCCCTGCGTTCCGCCAATATCGGACCTGCAAACTCGACTAGAAACCACAAAAAAAACAGTGTGATGGTGACGTCTATCGAAAGAGGAAAAATGAAAAGTGCTATCCAGCCGAGTTGCGCCACCGCGATCGCGACAGCGTAAGTGATGCAGGCGCGGCGCCTTGAAGGGTCTTGTTTCGCTGCTCGCAACCACTGAAATATCATCGCAATGCGCATGATCACGTAGCCCAGTACCATAACTGAAGCATCCAGCTGGTGACCCTCCTCTATTGAGGAGAACAGCCGTGGCAATCCGATCGCCAGCACGAGGACACCAGCCATCTGCACCATTGTGGTAATGCGAAAAATCCAATCGTCAGTATCGTAGGCTGATGCGAACCACGAGAAATTGGTCCAAGCCCAACAAATGCAAAAGCTCGCGAATCCGAACCCAATCAATGCAGTGGAGTAGTGGCCTGCTGCCAATGCATGTGCGAGTTGGGTAGCAGCAAACGCGAAGCAGGTCGCGAAGGTCAGGTCGAACAATAGTTCGAGAGACGAGACAACGCGGTGTGTTTCGTGCGGATCGCGCCCGGACATCCGCCGTAGGTGATGGTGAAGAGCTTTAGTAACAGACGCCGATGTGCTCATGCGTGATCCCTCGTTGGCAAGCGCCATGTATCAAAGGTGGTTTGAAAAGTTATGTTCAACGTGACTCGCATAGGTCATTTCGCTTCCCGCGCGTGACGCCACAAAGAGGTTGGCTCAAGGAGTCGGCTATTCAGACACGTCCGCGTCAAGACGCATGCGCCGAATATCGCGCGAAGGGGGCGAGCCAAACAGTCGCTTATATTCCCGGCTGAATTGCGAGGCGCTTTCGTAGCCGACAAGGTTGCTGGCTTCGCCTGCGTCGAAAGCCTGGTTCAACATCAATTGCCGAGCCTCTTGCAGGCGCATTTGCTTTTGGAACTGCAGAGGACTCATACCGGTGATATCGCGAAAGTGCTGACGGAACGTTGATGGAGTCATGTGCGCGTGAGCGGCCAGGTCATCCAGATTCAAAGCTTGTTTGAAATTCTTCCTGAGCCAGGAAAGGGTTTGGGCCATTCGCTGACGCGGCGTGCCATCGGCAATGATGTGGCGAAGTTGGGAACCTTGGGGACCAGCTAACAAACGGACGACGATTTCTTGCTGAAGCAGTGGCGCAAGTGGGCTTACCAATTGCGGCTCGTCCAGTAGCCGTACCAGTCGCAAAAACGCATCGAATAAAGCAGGCTCCAGCTTGTGGACAGAGATTGGCTCATAGGCGGTCTCGGGCGAAGACGGCAACTCCATCTCATAGGCCACTTGCGCAATCTGGCGAATGTCCAGCTTCAGCATCATACCCAGCAGTGGTTCGCTGCGAGATGCCCGCGTGACGTGGGCAGTCACTGGCATGTCGAAAGTCGACAGCATCAATTGGCCAGGCCCGTAATTGTGCACCTTGTCGCCGACCATGATTTGCTTGTAGCCCTGGGTAATGACGCCTATGCCCAGGTTATAGATGCAAGGCATCGGCTCGCTAACGCCATGACGGCGATGCATCGTCAGCGCGGGAAGCGCTGTAGTGAAATCACCGTCCGTGCTGGCAAAGCGCTGAATCGCGGCGGACAACTCTACTGCCTGAGGGACATTTGCGGTTTTAGATCCCTGATCGCCGTGCATTTGGTAATTTCCTTAGCTAACCAAACGGAAAATGGTAGCAGCAGGCGCCACTGGAAGTTGCAGCCCCCCTGAAATTTCCGTCTTTTAGGTAAAAAAATCTAAGAATCAGGCAATTTGGTCTTGGTGTTAGTGCAGTCCACTAGATGCAAGCCATGCCCGACCGGTGTTGCCTGGCCGTCCAGCATCGCAAGATCATTCGCCTCCCGCGTCCCTAATTGCCGAATCCGATTAATCAGGCAAGTAATCATAACTTTTGTGCAAACAGTCGAGACGTTGCTCACCTACTCTTAAGCATCTGCGTGGACAACAAAGTGGTGATTGCATCATCAGAAATTGCGCCGTGGGTTATCCATTGGCTGTCACCGGATCAATCAAGAGCGGCGCAAAAAGATGCCGCCTGAATAACCTGGCATGTTCTGGAGAAAGTATCCACCAAGCCGTCTGTCCAACACCGTGAGTTCGCCTGAAGGACCTTTATAATGAAAATAGGACTGATCGCATTATTACTGGCATTGCCTATTTCGGGCACGGCACTGGCTGACAGCGCAGGCAGTTCCATGCCTCCGGCAGGTAGTGTCAGTAAAGCCGAGGGGTTAAAGGCTTGGCAGCGGATTGAAGCCGTGGTGACTCACCCGCGCTGCGCCAACTGTCACGTCGGCCCCAACAATATTCCAATGTGGACCATCGCCAGTGAGAACAAGACCCGCCCGCACGGCATGAATATCCACGCGGGTGACTCTCGAATAGGCGTTGAAACAGTGTCTTGCGTTGCTTGTCACGCAAGTTCGGACACACCAAACGTTGCCCCCAACATGCCGCCGCATGTGGGCCTTCCCTGGCAGCTCGCCCCAGTGGCGTTCGAGTGGTTCGCAAAGACCGGCGCGGAGATTTGTACCCAGTTGCGCGACCCCAAGCGTAATGGGGGCCGTGATGCCGCTGGCCTGGTTGAGCACCTTCATCATGACGCAAAGATAAAGGGCTTTATTCCCTGGGCCTGGGTTCCCGGACCTGGGCGCTCTACCCCGCCTGGCAGTTTCGAGACGCACGTGCAGGACATGACCGTGTGGGGTGCTGCAGGCCAGCCTTGTCCCGAATGATGAACATATTGATGTGCTGCCAAACAGTTTTTGGCGAGCGATCTGCGAGTGTCTGGCATTCGCCCTTTAAACAGCCTTCGGGCAAACGCTTCGCAAGGCTGGCCTGGCGCCAGCCATTTAAACACCTACGGGTCGGAGGATTTCATGATCACGCTTAATATCAATAACAAGGACCTGCGTGTCGACGTTGCCCCCGATACGCCCCTGCTGTGGGTGCTGCGCGATAGTTTGCAGCTTACCGGTACCAAGTTCGGCTGCGGTATGTCCCTGTGCGGGGCGTGCACTGTTCACCTTAATGGTCAGCCCGTCCGCTCTTGCGTTACACCTGTCTCGGCAGCAGTCGAGGCGAAGATCGTCACGATTGAAGGTGTCGGCGAGACCCCGACCGGTAAGGTAGTTCAGGAGGCCTGGCAACGGCTCGACGTGGTGCAGTGTGGTTACTGCCAGTCAGGTCAGATCATGAGCGCTGTGGCTTTGCTGCAAACCAATCGCTCACCTTCAGATACCGACATCGATCGAACAATGGGTGGCAATGTCTGCCGCTGCGCAACCTATGTACGCATTCGCGCGGCCATCCATGATGCTGCCAAGTCGCTGGCTTGAGCAACGAGGTAATGAATATGATCCGGTCTATCGAGAACGAAAGTCGTCGCCGCTTCCTCAAAGGTACAGCAGGCCTCACTTTGGCCGTTTATATGCCTTGGTCGCTGGCTGACAGCACCGCGCGCGCGGGAAAGAAGGAGGGAGAGTTTGAACCCAACGCTTTCTTGCGCATAGGCGAAGATAATGTCGTCACCGTCATCTCCAAACATTTGGAGATGGGACAAGGCGCTTACACTGGTCTGGCCACTTTGGTTGCTGAGGAGTTGGATGCAGACTGGGCGCAAGTCCGTGTTGAAAGCGCCCCGGCAGAGTCGCGTTACAAGAATTCGCTATTGGGTATTCAAGGTACCGGTGGCAGCAGCTCCATCGCCAACTCTTGGGAACAACTGCGCATGACCGGAGCTACCGCTCGCGCCATGCTGGTATCGGCCGCGGCTTGGCTGTGGAAAGTGCCGGCGCAAGAAATCGAAGTGGTAGATGGGGTACTGCGGCATGCTGCGTCGGGTAAGCAGGCAACATTCGGCCAACTTGCCAAGCTCGCCGCCGATCAGCCGGTCCCGGCCCAGGTCAAGCTCAAAGATCCCAGTGCATTCAAACTGATCGGTCGGCAGCAGTTGGCGCGTAAAGACTCGGCTGACAAGGTCAATGGCAAGGCGATCTATACCCAGGACATTCACTTGCCCGGCATGCTAACGGCTGTGGTTGCTCATCCGCCGCGCATTGGCGCCAAGGTGAAATCCTTTGATGCCAAGGCGGCGCTTGCCATCCCTGGAGTGGTACATGTGGTGCAGATCCCCAGCGGCGTCGCTGTTGTGGCGAAAGACACCTGGAGCGCAAAGAAGGGGCGTGACGCAGTAGCGATCCAGTGGGACGAGAGTGGTGCGTTCAAGCAAAGCTCCGAGCAGTTGTTCAAGCGCTACCGTGAGTTAGCCAAAACGGAGGGTACGGTTGTCCGCAACGATGGTGATGTTAATACCGGTCTTGCGGGCGCAACGCGTACGTTGGAAGCGGAGTACGACTTTCCCTTTCTTGCCCACTCGGCCATGGAGCCGATGAACTGCGTGGTCGCCCTGACTAAGTACGGTTGTGAAACTTGGCATGGTGCGCAAATGCAGTCACATGTGCAGACGGTGTTGGCCGACCTGTTCGGCCTGGAACCGGAGCAGGTTCGGGTCCACACGCTTTACGCCGGTGGCAGTTTCGGCCGGCGGGCTAGTAAAGATGCTGATTACGTTTTGGAAAATGCCCATATCGTCAAAGCTATCGGTGGGAAGGCGCCGGTAAAACTGGTGTGGTTACGCGAAGACGACATGCAGGCCGGCCACTACAGACCGATGTACCATCATCGCCTGACTGCCGGGCTAGATGAGCAAGGCAAACTGGTGGCCTGGCAGCACCGTTTGGTCGGTCAATCCGTGTTCGCAGGATCACCTTTCGCTGCGTTTATTAAGGATGGCATCGACTCCACATCGGTAGAGGGAGGGTCGACGCTTCCTTATCGAATCCCCAATCTGCGTGTTGATCTGCATACCCCAAGCGATATTCCAGTACCCATACAGTGGTGGCGGGTAGTGGGACATTCCCATAACGCTTTTTCCACCGAGTGCTTCTTCGACGAGCTGGCTCAGATGGCGGGACAAGATCCAGTGGCATGGCGCCTGGCTATGCTGGAAGGCCATTCACGTCATATAGAAACGCTTAAGTTGGTGGCGCAGAAAGCTGGCTGGGATAAACCGTTGGCAGCAGGCAAGCAGGGTGAGCGTCGTGGCCGTGGAGTGGCACTGCACGAAGCCTTTGGTTCGGTGGTAGCCCAAGTGGCCGAGGTTACGGTTCAAAGCGATGGCCAGTTCAAAGTGGACCGTGTGGTCTGCTCGGTGGAGTGCGGCATTGCGGTCAACCCGGATGTAATCCGTGCTCAGGTCGAGGGCTCCATTGGCTTCGCTCTTTCAGCGGCCATGCACGAAGCGATTACCTTGACCGACGGTAAGATTGATCAATCCAACTTCCATAACAACGAACCGCTGCGCATCTATGACATGCCTAAGGTCGAGGTACATATAGTGCCGTCGGCAAGCCCGCCAAGCGGTATCGGTGAGCCGCCCGTTGCGCCTCTCGCGCCGGCGTTGGTGAATGCACTGGCAGCAGCAACCGGTAAACGTATCCGGCGCCTGCCTATCAGCAATCAGTTGTCGGCTTGACCATGCAACACTTGGATTTGCAGGTCATCGAGCAAGCACTGACCTGGTCCCAGAATGGGGAAACCGTTTGGCTGTGCACAGTGCTCGCGACGTTCGGATCATCGCCACGGGGGCCTGGCTCTTGGTTGGCTGCCCGCAGCGACGGACGTCATGTCGGTTCGCTGTCAGGTGGCTGCGTCGAGGAGAACTTCCTCGAGCGCCTGCAAGACGGCCAATTCGAGGACCGTATTCAGATCGTGCGTTACGGCGATGCGCAGGACGGGCCACAAGATTCGCGAATCACGCTGCCTTGCGGTGGCATATTGAAAGTGCTGATCGAGCGTCTGCCTGCCAATTCGATGACTTTGGATCAGTTGGGGATCATGCAATCGACACTGCGTGGGCAGCGCCATCTACTGCGATGCGTCAACCTGAGCAGCGGTGAAGCCCGCTTCGAAGTCGACGACGGCCTGGGCCCCCGAGTGGTTGAACAGATCGAACGCGAAATCGTGCATCTGCGCATCGGTCCGGCTGCACGCCTGATCATCGCAGGCATGTCGCCGGTATCGGTGGCATGCGCAGAGTTTGCCAGCACACTTGGTTTCGAAGTCATCCTCTGTGACCCAAGAGAAGAAGCCTTAGCGGGTGTTGAGCTACCTGGCATAGAGGTTAAACCTATCTTGCCATCGATGTTCATCAGCGCAGGGGGATGTCATGCAGCCACTGCCGTAGTCGCCCTTACTCATGATCCGCGTATCGACGACTTGGCAATGATGGAGGCTGTATGCACGTCGGCTTTCTACATCGGCGTCATGGGCTCGCTGCAAACTTCTAAACTGCGCGCGGAACGACTGCGTCGAGTTGGGGGATTAAGCGACGAGCAAATTGCTCGATTGCATATGCCTATAGGTCTGTCCTTGGGCAGCAAGACGCCTGCTGAGATCGCCCTGGCAGTGATGGCGGATATCATCCGAGTCCAACGTGGGCGGTCGCGCGATGCGCTCTGAATCGATCGTTGATGCGCAGGGACGGCGTCTGGGCAACTTGCGCGTTAGCCTGACCAGTGCCTGCAACTACGCTTGCATCTACTGTGTGGCTGATGGCAAACGTCTGCAGGCTCGCGACGATAGCTTGCCGCTAGACAAGTTATTACTGGCAGTGGAGTACCTGAAAACGGTAAACCCACTAGAACGTCTGCGGATCACTGGTGGAGAGCCGTTGATCAGCCCTCTGTTCGATGGTTTCATGAAGGCGGTACGACGGCTCGGCTTCGAAGATGTGTCGCTGACCAGCAACGGACAGTTGTTGTCGCGCAAGCTCCCGCTATTACTAGAGGCCGGCGTCAAGCGCATCAATATTTCACTCGACACCCTGGATGCTGAAGCTTTCCAGCGCATCGCCCGCGGCGGGGATCTAGCTACGGTTCTTGAAAGCATTGACCGGGCCTTGGAGGCCGGTTTCCAGGTGAAAATCAACATGGTGCCGCTTCGTGGGCACAATCAGGATCAGATCCTGCCCCTGCTTGAATACTGTCTCGCGCGGGGAATGGAGTTGCGCTTCATCGAATTGATGCGCATGGGGCATCTGGCGCGCGATGATGAAACTTTTCGTCGGCAGTTCTATGGCATGGCCGAGATTCTTGAGGTTATCGGTCAGCACCATCCGTTCAGCGCAGTACCGAGTGCGCCCAGCGCCACGGCATTGCGCTTCAATATACCGGGGCGAGGTGACTTCGGCGTGATCGCCAACGCCAGCGCGCCTTTTTGCTGCAGTTGTAACCGAGTGCGCCTAAGTTCGAGCGGGTGGCTGCATGGGTGCCTTTCCTCCAGCCAAAGCCATTACTTGGGCGATGCCCTTGAACTTCCACGCGATCTTGCCTTGTCACGTATTCGCGAATTGTCGAGGCACGCCTTACTGGACAAACAACCGACTCATTTCACGGGCGACCTCATGATCATGAAAGTCATTGGTGGGTAATAAGCAATGATCCCTGAAACTGAATCGCCACCTCGGGTATGGGTAATACGCAGCATGGTTTCTGCCCGGGCTAGGAGCCAGGGCCTGCTAAGTGGTATACGGGCGATCGAGCACGCGGATGCATTGTCAGCGGCGAGCTTTCTTAGTGACATGCCCTGGATCACTGGCGACACTCTGCATCATCTCGTGTCAGTAGTCTCGCCTGAACGCATAGTTATTCCGACATTTAGGAGGGTGCAAGGGGCTAATTTCTTGTTAAAGCGGCAGTTCTGGCAAACGTTAAAGTTGCTTGCTGAGGACTTCGATGAAAAAGACCAATTGCAGGTGGCTCCGCACCCTGTATGGCCCCCAGAACTAAGCGATATCGATTCCCGGCGGCGTGTCGAAATCGAAGAGTTCATCGAATGGTGATCACGCCTTTAGAATTTTCATCGTTCGCTTAGCTGTACAAGTACGACGTTCTACCTTTTTTAAGCTGGTTAAATGCGAATAAAAACATCCAAGTCTACAAGCTACACATCGAGCAATATTCATCTCTGAAGCTTTTCTGTAGAGCTCCTTTGGAAAGAGATGAATCTTTAGCGCCCCTCGGGGCGCTCTTTTTACCTAGTCGTTGGAAAATATATCTACTCATGGTGCCTGCAGTTTTACATATCCCTTCTAAGCGCAAGTCCTCGCCTGGAAAAGCGAATCGCAGATACCCACCCGCGTCGCCATGGTGCTTCCCGAACTGCTCCAACTGCCTGACAAAGAGCGGAAGAGCTGGCAGCGGTATATGGCCGAGCCAGAATAGCTGGACTGGCTTGCGAGGCAGCATGCACTACAATCAAAAAGCCTAGGCGGAGTGACGAAATATAGGCGCCGGAGGAGTGGACACAAATGCAAAAGAATACTGAAAGGCTGACAATCTTGATTGCCCCATCGACTAAACAGCGTCTGGAGCAGGTCGCGGAAGAGGAAGACAAAACAACGTCGCAAATCATTCGGAGGCTGATAAAGCTATACCTCATAGAAGCCGAAACTCGGAGGTTGACCGGTGAGCCGGAGTAATTTTCTTTCGGGCAAGATCGCGTTGGAGTTACATATAGGAATACTCGGCCGCGTGGCCCCAAAAACTGTACTGCTCATCAAGGATGGAACTATCTATGGAAGTGGCCTCAACTCATCCAGAGTATTTTTCGCATGTGCGCACGATTATCGGCATGGTCTTGGGCCTAAGCCTTGCGCGACTGGTAAACGGCCTGACACGCTTCGTACAGCACCCAGGAATAATTAAAGTTTATCCTGTCCACCTTGGGTGGGTGATATTCCTCTTCATCACGATCGTGCACTTTTGGTGGTACGAATTCCATTTGTCGCGGATCCCTGTCTGGACATTCCCACTCTATGGGTTCCTGCTTTTCTACGCGATGGTGTTTGCAGCGCTCACGGCATTATTGTTTCCCGACCAAATGTATGAGTACAAGGGATTCGAGGACTACTTCGAGCAGCGCAAGCGCTGGTTTTTCGGACTACTTGCCTTTGCGTTTTTGCTAGATGTTGGAGATACATTAATAAAAGGCGAGGATTACCTGTACTCACTCGGGGTCGAGTACTTGATCCGACAGATTGCGTTCGTCCTCCTTTGCATAATTGCAGTAGCAATCACTTCAAAGAAACTCCAGATGGTTTTGGTGCTCGCGGCCATTACTTATCAGGTGAGTTGGATCTTGAGGCTTTATGTCATCCTTTGACAAGGCACGCACCCGCGTGTCTCCCACGGGCGCCGCAAGCTTCGATCTGCACGCGGCGGCCCGGTAAACCACCGGTTTGAGAGCCCAAGTACCCGTGGCCTGATATGGTTCTCCACCGGGTTGTAGTCGATGGGCACGGCCTCGTCTTCCGGGTAGCGCGTCAGCGCTACCCAGCGTTTAAGTCTGTAACCCAGGGTGTTGGCCGTTGCTGATCCATTGGGCATCTGATCGAGGCTAGGCGAGAAAGTCATGCCGCAGGTTGTGCCAGAGTAGGAGTCGATCAGCGGCGATAAGCTGATACCGGCATAAGTTTGCCGGTATCTCTTTTACTGCCGCATCAGGAGAATCCAGTCACCGCATGGGGTACATATGGGGCCTCAAGGCGTTTGACTTCCTCTTCGCTCAGTACCAACTCCAGCGCAGCGATTGCGTCGTCAAGTTGGGTTGCTTTAGAGGCGCCAACGATAGGTGCTGAGACGCCACGCTTGGCTAACACCCATGCCAACGCAATTTGCGCCATAGGCACGCCTCGTTCCCCAGCAATCTGCTCAACAATGTCAATCACCCGACCGTCTTCGACTTCAGTAGCCTGGTAAAACGACTGCCCTGAGAGATCGGTTTTGGTGCGCTCGGTCTGCTGGCCGTATGGTCTGGTCAGCCTGCCGCGTGCCATCGGACTCCATGGCATCAACCCCACGCCCTGATCGAGGCAGAATGGGATCATTTCCCGCTCTTCTTCTCGATACACCAGGTTCAGATAGTTCTGCATGGACACAAACTTGCTCCATCCGTTTGCCATGGCGACCTGCTGTGCTTTAGCGAACTGCCATGCATACATGGATGAGGCGCCGATGTACCTGGCTTTGCCTGCTTTGACGATGTCATGCAGGGCCTCCATCGTTTCTTCGATAGGCGTGTCGTAGTCCCAACGATGGATCTGGTACAGGTCGATGTAGTCGGTGCCCAAGCGAATCAGGCTCGCATCAACGCCGGCCATGATGGCTTTACGAGAAAGACCTTTCTCGTTTGGCTTTGCGGAGCCTTCCCATTCCCTCATGTTTGCCGGGAAAAATACCTTCGTGGCGATTACGGTCTCTTCTCGACGTGTGAACTCCTTCAGCAGCTTGCCAACGATAATTTCCGACGTTCCAGCGGAGTAGCTGTTTGCTGTGTCAAAAAAGTTGATCCCTTGCTCCACTGCGTGCTTGATGATCGGTCGGCTTGCTTCCTCACCCAATGTCCAGGGATGCATGCCAGCATCAGGATCACCGAAGGTCATGCATCCAAGGCACAGTCTGGAAACATCAAGGCCCGTGCTACCAAGTTTCACGTACTTCATAAATCCTCCATCAAAACTTCGATTGGGTGGGTAGTTGCATTCGCAGCCCTCAACGCAAAAACCGAGTAAGTTCGGTTTCTATGTCATTGCGTGTTTAGTCTTTGAAATCGGTCGAGATAGACAGCTCTTTCCATTCGAGCAACTCAGCTTCAACCAAACGATTCTTCTCGCCAACGATGGCTACCGTGTCACTACCCATCGCCAAACGCTGTGGAGGGTTAGGTGCATTGACCAGCGTCAACATGGCTTCTGCAAACTTCAATGGATCACCGGGCTGCGCGTGGTTAGCGCCCTCAGCAAACTGCCGCATTTTACCGACCGTCTCATCGTAGTCAGACAGCTCCAGCGCGGTCTTGATCAACGACTGCTCATCAAGAAAGTCGGTGCGGAAGAAACCGGGCTCAACGACCGTCACTCGAATTCCCAGAGGTGCCAATTCCTGATGCAGTGCCTCGGTAATGCCTTCCACAGCAAACTTGGTGGAGCAGTACACACCCCAACCGATAAACGACTGATATCCGCCTACAGAGGAAATATTGATGATGTGCCCGCTACGTTGCCGACGCAGGTGCGGCAGAACAGCGCGCGTCACGTTGAGCACACCGAAGACGTTTGTGGCGAACAGGCGTTCCGTCTCTTCAGCACTGGTTTCTTCAACGGCGCCCAACACGCCAAAGCCGGCGTTGTTGACGACCACGTCGATCTGGCCAAATCGCTTGATACCTTCGGCAACAGCCTGATGTGCTTCTTCTTCACTGGTTACGTCCAGGCGTACAGCCAACAGATTCGGGTGATCTCCCAAGCGACTGGTAATGTCTTGAGGCTTGCGAGCGGTAGCGATGACTGCATCACCAGCACGCAGAGCTTGTTCTGCGATGAGTGTGCCAAAACCACGAGAAGCGCCTGTAATGAACCAAGTACGCATATCAACTCCTCCTGCCAGTAGCCCGTGCGGCATTGCCGGGCCTTACTGATAAGTTGACGCAACTTTAAATGTGCATTACTGATGTGTTAATACCATGAAGGTTACTTGACTCTGTGAAAGCGGCTCACAAATGAAATCTCCATCTCCCGCCGATTTATCGATCTTTTTGAGCATCGCTCAGCATCTAAACCTGAGTAGAGCGGCGATAGATCTTGGCCTTACCCCCTCAGCATTGAGCCATTCGCTGCGAGTACTGGAGAGTCGTCTCGGCGTGCGCTTATTCAATCGGACGACTCGTAGCGTCGCCCTTACGGAGGCGGGGGAGCGGCTGTACATTCGTTTGCGGCCTGCGTTTCGAGATATCGATGATGCCCTTGAAGATCTCAATAGCTTTCGTGACAAGCCTTCTGGCAGTTTGCGCATCACCGCAGGACGCCAAGCTTGCGAATTGGTGCTGCTCCCAATTGTTAGCCCGTTTCTCCAGCAGTACCCGGATATCAGAGTAGAGATTGTCGAAAGTGATGCGTTTGTAGACGTAGTAGCTGGAGGGTTTGACGCTGGGGTGCGCTTCGGTAATCGTCTAGAAGCAGACATGGTTTCTCTGGCTATTGGGCCCAACATGCGGTCAATTGTTGTGGGGGCACCTTCGCTTTTCGAACGCCATGCTGCGCCGCAAAAACCCGAGGATTTGCATCGGCTCCCCTGTATTCGCCATCGATTTCCCAGTGGCTCGATTTATCGCTGGGAATTCGAGCGGGGGGGAATCGCCCAAGAAATCGAAGTTAACGGTCCACTCACTCTGGGTGACGTCAGCCTTATGCTCGGACCAGCCATAGATGGGCTGGGGTTGGCTTATGTCTTTGAAGGCATGGTGACTGAGTATTTAGCAGATGGGAGACTGAAACAGGTCTTAGCCGATTGGTGCCCATACTATCCAGGGTTGCACTTGTACTACCCTGGCCGGCGACATACTCCCGCTCCGCTAAAGGCATTTATTGAATTCACTCGCTCTACCCGCCAGATCAAAAATTTATAGCGTTATTATTTTTTCCAACGACCTCTGTAGTTGGCGTTCCTGGACGGAATTGTCAGGATTTCAGAGGCGCCAGAAGATCGCTTCAAGTCTACAAATTGAGGTGATCGGATAGCGCTCGACGGCGGTTTGGGAGCGGCAGCGTATGACTTTTCCGAGAAGTGGCTGTTGGACTTCAGCCTGGGGCATCCTTTTCAAACCATCCAAAGCATGCCCTCAGATTTGCCCCCAATGTAGCAATCCACTGGAAGTGAATGGATCTCCATGGCCTATGAAAAGCCAGAAATGATCAGCTAAACAGCCTGCCCGACAACGCCTAAAGACTCTCAGGGTCGCCGAAGAACATCTGTATCCGCGACCGCAACCAGCGCTCCCCCGGATCATTGTCCTGTGAACCACGCCACGCCATATGCAATTCAAAACTGCGCACCGGCAACGGCGGGTCTTCAGCCCGCAGGCCGCCTGCGGCGGTCAGGGCTTCGGCGGTGTAGTCGGGCACGGTTGCGAGGATGTCGGTGCCCGCCAGCAGGGTGCCCAGGCCGTTGAATTGCGGGACGGCCAGCACCACATGGCGCTTGCGATCGAGCTTTTCCAACTCTTCATCAATAAACCCGCTGAGGTCGCCGGCAAACGAGACCAGGGCGTGGGGGCGGGCGCAGAAGTCGTCCAGGCTCAGGGAGCCGGGCACGCTGTCGGCGCGCAGCAGTTTGGGCAGGCTGCGGCGCAGCAGCTTGCGCTTGGCGTTGGCCGGCAGGTCGGCGGTGTAGCTGACGCCGATGGAGATTTCCCCGGAAGCCAGCAGGCCCGGCATCAGGATGTAATTGACGCGGCGGATCACCAGCACGATGCCCGGTGCTTCGGCGCGCAGGCGCTTGAGCAGGGGTGGCAGCAAGGCGAACTCGACATCGTCCGACAGGCCGATGCGAAACACTGCGGTGCTGGTGGCCGGATCGAATTCGGCGGCGCGGCTGACGGCGGTGGAAATCGAATCCAGGGCCGGCGAGAGCAGGGCGAAAATCTCCACCGCCCGGGCCGAGGGTTCCATGCTGCGCCCGGTGCGCACGAACAGCGGATCATCGAACAACCCGCGCAGGCGCGACAAGGCGGCGCTGATGGCCGGCTGGCCGAGGAACAACTTCTCGGCAGCGCGGGTCACACTGCGCTCATGCATCAAGGTTTCGAATACGATCAACAGGTTCAGGTCGACACGACGCAGGTCGTTACGGTTCATCTTGTGTCCTGGCAGATTCAGCGAACTTGACGTGAGCGGCCACATGATAACAATGGCCGGCATGAATCTTACGGGGAAAGGCTGGTACTCTGCACCGGCTAATTCAGATTTCCTACGCTGCCTGGGGTATTTTCCGAGGGGGCGGAATCAATGACAGACATGACGACTATTAATGGCGACTGGTGGCCTTGCCCCGAAAGCCCAGATAAAGTTCATGGCATTAGAGGTTACTTTGGCGAGGTTTGCGATGTCCCGCACGATCCGTTTTCACAAGTTTGGTCCGGCCGAGGTGCTCAAGTGCGAAGAGCATGAAGCCACGTTGCCCGCACCGGGCGAAGTGCAGGTGCGTGTCGAAGCGATTGGCATCAGCTGGTACGACATTCTCTGGCGGCAGAACCTGGCGTCTTCCCATGCGCGCTTGCCGTCGGGCCTTGGCCATGAAATGGCCGGTGTGGTGGTGGCGGTGGGCGAGGGCGTTGAAGACCTGGCCATTGGCGACAAGGTTGCCAGTTTTCCGGCCGAAAGCCCGAATGACTATCCAGTGTATGGCGAACTGATTGTCCTGCCCCGTTCAGCCCTGACCCGTTACCCGGATGTCTTGAGCCCGGTGCAGGCCAGCGTGCATTACACGCCGTTGTTGATTGCCTACTTTGCCTATGTCGACCTGGCGCGGGTCAAGCCCGGGCAATTCGCCCTGGTCACGGATGCCAGCCATTGTGCCGGGCCTTCGTTCGTACAATTGGGCAAGGCCCTGGGGGCGCGGGTGATTGCTGCCACCAAGTCGCCGGACGAGCGTGAATACCTGCTGTCCCTGGGCGCGGAAAAGGTCATCGTCACTGAAGAGCAGGACTTGCTGATGCAAATCAACAAGTTCACCGAGGGACGCGGCGTGGATGTGGTGTTCGACGGCCTCGGTGGCCCCCAGATGTCGCTGTTGGGCGATGTGCTCGCACCCCGTGGCAGCCTGGTGTTGTATGGCTTGCAAGGTGGCAACCAGACCCCGTTCCCGGCCTGTGCCGCGTTCCAGAAAAACATCCAGTTCTTTGTGCACTGCATCGGCAACTTCACTGGCAAGCCGGAGTTGGGCATTGCCCAGGACCAGGCCGCATTGCAACGGGCCCTGCGCGAGATCAACCAGTTGACCGCCGACGGCATGCTGGTGCCGCTCAAGACCCGAGTGTTTGCGTTCAGCCAGTTCGTCGAAGCCCATCGCTATATGGACGAATGCCCATGCCGCGAGCGGGTGGCGTTGCAGGTTGAAGCCGTTTGATCTGTGGGAATGTTCGTAAACGGACATTTCGCCGGTGTTTGCCATGGGGCAAATACGCCATTTAGAAGGACAGGATCTCCGCACCTGCTGAATCTGCCGCCGGGATTCTTCCCCTGCAAAACCTGCCTTTAATGCCGCCGCTGCCCTGAATCCAAGAGCAGCGGCGTTTTACATGGGCACTGCGGTAAACACCTGCTCGCCAAACTGCACTGGTTTTTGCGCCGAGTCTGTATCTTTTAATCATCAAACAAGCGCTGATAATTGCCCAGTCACTTTCATCTCAAGGACTGAGCAATGATTGCAGAAATCAAATCCAAACAGCGGTTCGCTGTAACTAACAAGTCGTCTTGTATACCGGCTCAAGGACGTTGGCCTGTAGAGAGAGGCTTAAAGTGCGCGCGAACTGAATCCCGACCTTGCCCTGCACTGCATATGTCAGATCATTCTTTAATGTTTGAGTTAAAGACTAGTAGGAAGTTGTAAGACCGTTCCTAAGGCCGTCATTGGGCCGCTGTAGGGGCTTTCTTCAGCAGGTGGTGGCATCTTCGTCGGGATGTTCCAACTGGCGTTTTGTTGTGCGGTGCTAACATTTAGCTATCAGCTTTAATCGCAACAGACGTCAACTCTAAGCAAACAGCAGATCGGACAGGCACGCGCAACTGCTTGCTCGGAACTGACAGTTAACCTCAGGTAGTAAAGCTATGAGCGCTATTCACGAACAAGCCATGAATTATGTTTACCAGCAGGTATTGCAACGGTTGCAGGGCTACTTCTCGCGAGCGGAGCGCACCACACTTCAGTTATTGATTCAGCGGTTGATTGTAGCGGCAGGTGGCATCGAGCAGATCGGCGACTACAAAGTACTGGTCACCCACGGGGGCGGCAAAGGCAGCAGTTACGCACTGGCCTTCTTGCGCGCCGCCCAATTGACCATCGCCGGCCGGGCGCCGAGGAGTTTTCAATTGCGAGTCGCCACCCTGCGCCATACCGGGATGACGCAAGCGGCGCTGGACAGCATTCATCGGGGCTACAGCGCGTTGTTTTTCCACGACGACCCCAGGGTCGAGCTGCTGATGGTGGAAAACCAGGAAGTTCTGCCCTTCAACCACCTGCGCCCCGCTTCAGCAGCGGGCCAGGATATCGGCCGGCGCAACATGTTGATGATCGGGCATAAGCGTTCAGGGGATATCCGCGCCAGCGTGTGCAACGACAGATACTTGTCCCTGGGGGATTTCTATCGCCGTATCACGGCATGGGACGGCGGGGTGCACGCCCTGGTCAGCAGTGATTCGCCGCGCCAGCAGAACCAATACCTGGCGTGGCTGTTCAGGACCACCCGCGCTGCTGGCATGAAAGGCCACGCCGGCCAGCCACTGGCGCTTAATGCCCTGTTTTGCCGGATGGATGATTGCAGCGCCGGCTATTACCGCGATGTCTATGGCGAACATTACGCGTCGGAGGATAACGCTTCCAAAGAGGTGCATCGTCACCTGACCTATATCGGCGTGGCCGATCTGTTACGCGCGGCCGGGCAGGATTTCACGGCACTGCTTAACGATTTTATGGGTTACAAACAGGATGAATTCGCCTTTCAGTTCAGCACCCCGGCCTACGCCAACCCCTTGCTGATGGCGCATATGCATGGCCTGCAGGCCGAAGTGCTGCTGGGCCTTGATTATCGAGAGGGCGTCACGCGCTTTATCGAACACGCCAGCGGCTTTATGCGCCGTAAAAAAATCCCCGAATTGCTGATTGCCCAAGCCGGCACCAAGGATGGGCGCATGCTGGCGGCGACCTACGCCCGCGAGTTCTTTGGCCTGGAGGAGAGCCAACTGGTGTGCCTGTTGTTTTCACCGTTTATCCAGCAAGGACAGCGGCTGGAAGCCTTCTTGCGTCGCTGTCACCCGGGCATGCTGGTGGTGCTGCCCGAACTGCACAAAGCTCTCGAGGGCAAGGCGTCGGCAGAGCTGATCCAGCATTGGATGGTCGATACCAGCGGTTTGCCCCTGGCGCTTTTGCAGCATTTGTACGGCACCCATGTCGCGGCCAATGCGGCCTGTATCAATGTCGAGGAGCCGGCCACAGGACCGTGCGGCGTAACAGGGTACTGAGGGTGGTTGCGCGACGGCAGCCGTTGCTCGGGCAGGAATCCTCATGAGGGACGATAAACAGGCAGACTTCGCCTATCAGGCGGTGTACCGCTACATGATCAACCTGATCAATGAAGTGGGCACCGAGGGGCGGGTCAAGCTGCCGTCCTTGCGACACCTGGCAGAGCGGTTGAATGTGTCGATTTCCACCATTCAGTACGCCTACTCGCTCCTGGAAAAGGAGGGCAGGGTGTACTCGGTAGCCAAGTCCGGCTACTACGCCTTGCCCATTGCCGGTAGCACTGCGTGCTGTACCACGGGGGATTTGCTGGAGCGCTTGTATGTAGGGGCACGCAGGCCAGGGATGTTGGTACTCAGTGCCGATGAGCCGGCACAGCTGTTGTCCCTGGACGCGCCGCTGCTGCAACTGGAGCGTGAACTGGTGCGCCAGTATCCGCGCCAGTTGCAACCCTATTCCCAGCCGTGTGGTATCTGGGAACTGCGTGCGGCACTGGCGGCGCGCTATACCCGTTCGCCCACACGTTGCTGGCAGGCGGATGACGTGTACATCGGCGCGGACCTGCGAGGTGTCCTGGCCATTCTGATCGAAGTGCTGGCGCTCAAAGGGGCGGCGGTGTTGGTGGAGTCGCCATGTGACTGGCTTATCCTGCGCCTGTTGCAAGATGCCGGAGTGCGTGTGATCGAGTGGCCATGCAACGAGCAGGGCAGGCTCGATCCTGCGTATCTGGAGCAGCAACTGCGGACCGAGGGGGTGCAACTGGCGCTGCTGTCCTCGACTCCAGGCCTTGCCACGGGCAACGCCTTGAGTGTGGCGGATCAGGCGCAGGTGGCCAGGTTACTGGAGCAATATGACTGCTGGCTGCTGGAAAACGACACCCATGGCGGGCTGGCGTTTGAGGCGTGCACCCGCTACCTGCGGGACCTGGTGAACCCCGAGCGGCTGATGGTGTTTTCCAGTTTCGAGAAAGCCATGGGCCCGGAGGCGCCCTATGGTTATCTACTCTCGCGGCACCTGAGCACGCCCTTGCAGCGTCAGTTCCTGTTGCGTGCGTTTCGTTTATCGTCCATTCGCCAGCGTGCGATTGCCCGGCTTTACCACAGTGGCCGCTTTGACCAGCACCTGGATGATTTGCGCATGGTGCTCAAGGAGCACGCTGCAGCGATGCAGGCACGCCTGGCCCAGCATCTGGGCGAGCGCGTGACGTACCGGACGCCGCAGGCTGGCGCCACCTTCTGGTTGCGTTCGACCGAGGCCGTGGATATGCGCCGGGTGTTCCAGAACATGCTGGCGCGCCAGGTGGTGATCGCCCCGGGCGAGTTGTTCAGCGTGACTGGCCTGTACCAGCAGCACTTTCGCTTGAGCCATGTGGTCAGCACTCATCACAGCCTGGACCTGGTGCTGGAGGAGTTGGCCCAGGCCCTCAGGCAGGGGCAGCACGGATGAATTGGTTTTGTGGGAAATATCACTGATTGTTGTGGGATAGATACCGTCGCGTGGCGGTCGAACACCCAGTAAACTGCATTCCTTTTCCGAATCCTTCTTTTCAGAGGTTTTTGCATGACTCTCAGTCCTTTTGCGGGCAAACCGGCGCCAGCTCAATTGCTGGTGGACATCCCGCGACTGGTGACGGCCTATTACACCGGCCAGCCCGATGCAGCGATCTCCACTCAGCGCGTGGCTTTCGGTACGTCCGGGCACCGTGGCAGTTCTTTTGACTTGAGCTTCAACGAATGGCACGTACTGGCCATCAGCCAGGCCATTTGCCTGTACCGCGAGGCGCAAGGTATCAATGGCCCGCTGTTTGTCGGCCTCGACACCCACGCGCTGTCCACGCCGGCCGGCGCCAGCGCCCTGGAAGTGCTGGCCGCCAACGGTGTGCATGTGATGCTTGCCGAAGGCGATGAATACACGCCGACCCCGGCGATTTCCCACGCCATCCTCTGCTACAACCGTGGCCGCACCAGCGGGCTGGCCGACGGCATTGTCATCACGCCCTCCCATAACCCGCCCCAGAGCGGCGGCTACAAGTACAACCCGCCCAACGGCGGCCCGGCCGATACCCACGTCACCAAATGGATCGAGGCCAAGGCCAACGAACTGCTGGCGGCCAAGCTGGCCGGGGTCAAGCGCATCATCCACGCGCAGGCGCTGAAAGCCGACACCACCCATCGCCATGACTACCTCAACACCTATGTGGCCGATCTGGTGAATGTCATCGACATGGACGCCATCCGCAGCGCCGATCTGCGCCTGGGCGTGGACCCGCTGGGTGGAGCAGGGGTGCGCTACTGGTCGGCCATCGCCGAGCATTACCGTCTGAACCTGGACGTGGTGAATACCGAAGTCGACCCGACCTTCCGTTTCATGAGCGTGGATTGGGATGGCCAGATCCGCATGGACCCGTCCTCCAGCTACGCGATGCAAGGCCTGATCGGCCTTAAAGAACGCTTCGATGTAGCGTTTGCCTGCGACCCCGACCACGACCGCCACGGCATCGTCACTCCGTCGGGCGGGCTGTTGGCGCCGAACAACTACCTGGCGGTGTCGATCGACTACCTGTTCCAGAACCGTCCCCAATGGCGGGCGGATGCTGCCGTGGGTAAAACCGTGGTCAGCAGCGGTTTGATCGACCGCGTGGCCGCACGCATCGGCCGCCGCCTGTACGAAGTGCCGGTAGGCTTCAAATGGTTTGCCGACGGCCTGTTCGACGGTTCCCTGGGCTTTGGCGGCGAAGAAAGCGCGGGCGCTTCGTTCCTGCGCAAGGACGGCAGCGTGTGGAGTACTGACAAGGACGGTCTGATCCCGGCCTTGCTGGCCGCAGAAATGACCTCGCGCAAAGGCCAGGACCCCAGCCAGATCTACCGTGGCCTGACCGACGCCCTGGGCGAGCCGTTCGCCATTCGGGTGGATGCCAAGGCCACGCCGGCGCAGAAGGCGCTGCTGGGCAAACTGGCACCGGAGCAGGTCACGTCCACGCAATTGGCCGGGGAGAGCATCCAGCAGATCCTCAGCCATGCGCCGGGGAATGACCAGGCGATTGGCGGGCTGAAAGTCATGACCGAAAACGGCTGGTTTGCCGCACGGCCGTCGGGCACAGAGGATATCTACAAGATCTACGCCGAGAGCTTTGTTGGCGAAGATCACCTCAAGCGCCTGGTGGAAGAGGCTCAGGTGTTGGTGGATGGCGCCATCACCCCGAACTGACACACAGTTGTAAAAAATGTGGGAGCGGGTGTGCTCGCGATGGCGGTGGATCAGTCAATACATGTGTGACTGACCCATCGTCATCGCGGGCAAGCCCGCTCCCACATTGGTTTTTGAGTCTGGCTCGAGATCAGGCCAGGTCCACCAGCACCACTTCGCTGTCTTCGACCGCCGTCACCCGCAACACCCGCTCATCCTGCACCGCAATGCCGTCACGCGCCTGCGCTCGCAGACCATTGACCTCGATCACCCCGGTCGCCGGCACCAGGTACGCCCGGCGGCCTGCATCCAGGTGATACTCGGCACTTTCCCCAGCCTTCAGATTGGCCGCCACCAGGCGTGCGTCGGCACGGATCCGCAGGCTTTCATGGTCACCGTGCTTGCCGCTGGCCAAGGTCACGAACCCTTCGCGCTCACCCTTGGGAAAAGGTTTGGCGCCCCAGGAAGGGGGCAAGCCCGCTTCATTGGGAATGATCCAGATCTGGAAAATCTTGGTCGCCGTGGCTTCAAGGTTGTATTCGCTATGGGCGATCCCGGTACCGGCGCTCATCACCTGCACGTCGCCCGCCTCGGTACGGCCCTTGTTGCCCAGGTTGTCAGCGTGGCTGATGGCACCTTCACGCACATAGGTGATGATTTCCATGTCCCGGTGCGGATGCTGCGGAAAGCCGGTGCCCGGCGCGATGATGTCGTCGTTCCACACCCGCAGGTTGCCCCAGTGCATACGTTGCGGGTCATGGTACTCGGCGAACGAGAAGTGGTGATGAGCATCCAGCCAACCGTGATTGGCGCCGCCCAGGGAGGTAAAAGGTCGAAGTTCAAGCATGATCGTCTCCTGTTGATGGGCCTATCATCCGCCAGGGCATCATCGACAAAAAGCGTAAAAAATGCCTAATTCTCATCAGATTATTCGATTGTTTTTCCAGTCCCAGAACTAGACCCCAGCTTCAGTTAATCGCCTAACTGCATGAAGCCAAAGCAATTGGCTGGAACTGTCGGGGGATTCCGGCGACCATAGGGCCTCTGTTCGCTCAAGCCCCCGCAGGAGTCCGCGTGCCGCAACACACCCCCGATCTGCCTCCCGAACTGCGCCCCCTGGCGCAAATGCCGCTGTTCAAACGCCTGGCTGCGCGGCTGTTTGGCCACGGGTTGACGCGCCTGCGGGCCCAGCATCGTTTTTCGTGGTTGCACGGCCAGGCCGATGGCTTTCGCAGCGGGCATGAGGCCGGCGTGGAGTACGGCTATCAGGAAGGCCGGCGCGATGGCATCGAAGAGGGGCGTCAGGTTCTGTTGATTCGCGACTTCCGTAGCGATGAGCACCGCGCCCCGGGCGTGGACGACAGCCTGTTCGACGATTGGCGCCTGCCACTGACCGCCGAATTGAAAAAACGCATCAAAGCCGATGTGGCGCGCCTGCTGCCGGCCCATGCGCAGCCCAGCACGGCGCAGTGGAAGATGATCTTCAGTGATACCCCTTCAACTTCGGTGATTGCCGGGGCCGGGGCTGGCAAATCTACCTCGCTGGTCCTGCGGATCCTGCTGTTGACCCATTACCTGGGCTTTGAGCTGAGCGCCATGACCGTGGTGACCTTCACCCGCGAGTCACGCCAGGACTTTATCCGCAAGCTCATGGAGATTCTCCACCTGTGGGGCCAACCCCTTGCTTTGAAAGAAGCCCAGGCGGTAGTGCGCACCTTTCACTCGCGCATCCTGCCTATGGTTCGTAGCCTTCCGGGCTTTGAGCGGTTGCAGGCCTTCGAAAACCTGCGCAGCGGCCTCTACGATGACGAGGCCGACAGCAACCCCTTCGACCTGCGCATCAACGATGCCCAGCGCCAGCAGCTCAATGCCTGCTACCACGGCCTCTACGGCCGGCATGCACGTTTTCGCGAGTTGATTGCACGGATGGCCCGCCATGCCTTGCAGCTCAAGGAGCTGGAGCGCGACCACCCGGATGTGCAAAAACGCGTGGCCGTCACCGAGTTGGCGGCCAAGCGCGATGAAGAATTGTGCGATGTGATCGAGGATCTGTGGTTCCGGGCCGGCGCATGGCCGATCAAGGGCATCGAGCCGAACCGCCAGCGTGTTGAAATCAATGGTGCGTCGTTCCATTGCCATGGCTACAGCGCCGAGCTGGATGCCTGGGTAGTGCTGGGTTTCGACGCCAGGGAAAACCCACAGATCGCCCGCTCTGGGGCTAAGCTGTCGGTGCGGGCTGAATGGGCGGTCAAGCGCACCCTGTTTCAAGCATTCTGCCGCAAGCCATTGATTTGGTTGGATAATTACGAATCATCCAGGCGCCTGTTGAGCAGCCTGGCGGGGGATGCCAGCTCCGGCCCCGGGTTTGATTACAAGGTCAAGGGTGAGTTGGCTTCAGCGCCATTGCTGGACTGTTTCGTGAGCGCCGCCGGCTTTATCGAGAACCTCGGCCTGGACGTGCCCACGGCGGTGGGCCAGATGAGCTTTGCCAAGGATGACCCGGACCGCGGCTTCTTCGAGGCCCTGAGTATTTTCTGGAAGGCCCTGGAAGATCATCTGCTGGACCAGTCGCCGCCGATCATGACCTACAACCGCATGTTTTCGCTGTTTGGCGAGAACACGCCAGAAAACCTCAAGCTGCTCGGCGACGGGCTGTTGCGCCCGCTGTCGCACTTGATGATCGACGAATTCCAGGATGTCTCGCCACAGATCGTATCGTGGATCCGCGCCAGCCTGCGCGAGATCCGCAGCCGTGGGCCGGCGCTGCATGTGGGGCGCGCGGCCCAGCATTCTTCGCTGCTCTGTGTCGGTGATGACTGGCAGTCGATCTATGGCTGGCGCGGCAGTTCGCCCAAGTACTTCATGGAGTTCAACAAGGAGTTTCCGTCGCCGACCACCACGCGGGTGATGCTCGGGGAGAACTTCCGCAGTCATCAGCACATCATTGATGCGGCCGAACATATCGTTAAAGCCGCACCGGCAATCAGCGGCAAGAAGGCCAAGGCCAGCGGCGCAGCCAGGGCGCTGGTGCCGGTACAGGTGCTGGATCGTGACGAGGCGGGCCTGGCGCAGCAGTTGCTGGCGCACTATCAACGGGGCGAATCGGTATTGATGTTGTATCGAAAAAGCAGCGATAAGCTATTGATTCAGGAGCATATTCAGTCTGTAGTTAACCTTGATTCTAGCTTGCCGCCGGGCATGCGCCGCTTTAAGCAACTGACCTACCACAGCGCCAAGGGGCTACAGGCGGATGCTGTGTTTTTGCTCGGCGACTGCCAGCACCTGACCCGTTCGCCCTACAAGAACCAGGTGTACCGCATGGCCGGCCTTGGCAAGGACGGGGATGCCGAGCCTTACGACAATGCGCAAAAAGACGAAGTGCTGCGCCTGGCCTATGTCGGGATTACCCGGGCGGTGAGCCATTGCTATTGGTATGTCGAAGGGCAGGATGGCCAGGTGGGGCATGCGCCCAGGGCGTCGGATCGGGTGGCGGGGGGCAAGGCGTTCTTTGATGATCGCCGCGCCATTAAAGCGCAATAAATCAAATGTGGGAGCTGTCTCGCCGGGCGGGACAGCTCCCACACCCTTCAGGCCTGCAGCAACTTTGGCCGCACAAACGATTCCAGCTCAGCCTCGATCGCTTCGATAATCCGCTCCACATCCGTGGCATTCATCACCGTGGCGCAGGGAATGCCAGCGATGGCAATCAGGGTTTCACCACTCTCTCGGTCAAACAGGCGCGCAATCAGGCTGCCGGGTGCGTCCATGCTGCCTTCAAAACCGACCGGATGAAAATGCCAGCGCATCAACTGACATGCGTTGGGGAACGTCACTTTGTTCATGTGGCCCACCTTGTTCATTGAGCACTTCCTTTAGCTCGCGGCAAGGGTGTCAGAACCATCAATGGTGCTGACTGTGAAGCTTAAAAAATAGCACTCACTTGCAGTGAGCAGCGGAGTTTTTTCTATCCGTTCGGCAGTTGCTTGCAAGAAGTTTGACGTGGGTCATGTCTTACAAATACTTAGGCAAAAGGCCACCACTTAAAACTGTCACGTTGCCATTGAAGCCCTTGGTAAAGTTGTGCAAGCTCCAGGCTTTAGCCGTTTTCGAGCGTTGTATGCCACAGACCGTCCCGGCCGATAGCCCGCAACAGACGCAAGCGACTGCCGAGGTGGTGTTGCGCCATCATCTTTGCTGGAAACACCGGGACCTGGACGGGGTGATGGCGCACTATCACCCGGATATCCAGTACCACGACTTCTTCCAGAACCGCGTGGTGTGCTTCGACCAGTTGCGTGAGTACCTGCAAGCCAGCATGCCCCGCGACCCCGACGAAGGCATTGAACACACCGACCGCATTCGCACCGACGGCGATACCGCCTTTATCCAGTATCGCGTGACCTTGCGTGGCGGCCAGGGCCTGGTGTCGTTTCGCACCAGTGAGGCGATCACCGTGCGTGACGGGCTGATCTGGTGCGTCAACGAATACGCGTCCCTGGTGCACGAGCCCGCCACCAGCCGCTCCCAGTCCCAGGCTACGCGGCCGACCGTCAGCCGCCTGGGCCTGTCGCCCCAGCAACTGAGTTACCTGGCCAACGATCTGCAGCAGTACTTCCAGCGCCAGCAACCCTATCTCGACCCGGAACTGGACCTGCAGCGGGTGGCCAAGGAATGTGGTTACAGCCGCAACCAGATTTCCTACCTGCTCAACCAGGTGCTGGGGCAGAGCTTCTACCGCTACGTCAACCAGGCCCGCCTGCAGCATTTACTGGCGGCGCTGGACGGCGCCACGCCGCCGATCCGTATCGACGAGTTGGCGTTTGCCGCCGGTTTCAATTCCTTGTCGGCGTTTTACAGCTGTTTCCGCCAGCACACTGGCTTGTCGCCCAAGGCCTACGTCAAACAAATTTCCCTGCGTGCACGCGCGCAAGACGACGACTGAAGCCAGGCACTAGGATCACGCCATCGACGTTTGGTGGTGGAGTTCGGCATGCCGGCATGGCGCAAGATCAGTTTATGGATGGACCAGCTGCAAGAGCCGCTGGAGGCGCGTGCGTCCCTCGGGCAGGACCTGGATGTCGATGTGGCCATTATTGGCGCCGGCTACACCGGGTTGTGGACCGCCTATTACCTCAAGCGCCACGCGCCGCAAATCAAGGTGGTGATCATCGAGGCGCAGACCGCCGGTTTTGGTGCTTCCGGGCGCAACGGTGGCTGGCTGATGGGCAATCTGCTGGGCGAAGATCGCTTGCTGGCAGGGCTGCCCGCCGAGCAGCGCCGGGCCTCGTTTGACCTGCTGCACGGCATCCCCGATGAAGTCGGGCAGGTGTTGCAGCGCGAAGGTATCGACTGCGACTACCGCAAAGGCGGGGCGTTGCACTGCGCCGCCCGTTACCCGGAGCAGGAAGCCAGCCTGCGCGAATACCTGGCCAAGCTGCATGGCCAGGGCCTGACCGACGACGACTATCGCTGGCTCAGCCCCGAACAACTGGCCGGGCAGATCCGCATCGCCTCGGCCTATGGTGCGGTCTACACCCCCCACGTCGCGACGATCCACCCGGCCAAGCTGGTGCGCGGGTTGGCGCGGGTGGTCGAGGCCATGGGCGTGGCGATCTACGAGAACAGCCCGGTCACCCACTGGCAGTCCGGCAGCCTGCGCACCGAGCAGGCCCAGGTCCGCGCCTCGTGGGTGGTGCCGGCGGTGGAGGGCTATGCGCCGACGCTCAAGCCCCTGGGTCGCTATCAACTGCCGGTGCAGAGCCTGATCGTCGCCACCGAACCCCTGCCGGCCAGTACCTGGGAGGAAATCGGCCTGAATCAAGGCCAGGCCTTCGGTGAAAGCAGCCGCCAGGTCACCTACGGCCAGCGCACCGCCGATAACCGTCTGGTATTCGGGGCGCGCGGTGGCTATCAGTTTGCCGGCAAGCTGCGCCACAACTTCGACCTCACCGACAGCGAAGTGGAACTGCGCCGCTACCTGTTCTGCGAGCTGTTCCCGCAACTCAAGCATGTGCGGGTCACCCACTCCTGGGGCGGCAACCTCGGCATGTCGCGGCGTTTCCGGCCGCACATGCTGTGCGACCAACAGAGTGGCATCGCCTTGTCCGGCGGGTATGGCGGGGAGGGCGTGGGCGCCAGCAACCTGGGTGGCCGGACCCTGGCCGACCTGATCCTGGGGCGCGACACGCCGTTGGTCCAGCAGCCATGGGTGTTGCGCGACGGCGGCCTGAGTGCCCTCCGGGGCTGGGAGCCGGAGCCGTGCCGCTGGTTGGGCTACAACGCCATCATTCGCAGTTTTGTCCATGAGGACCAGACCCTGGCCGACCCGAACACCGCGCCCTGGCGGCGCAAGCTGGCCAGTGGGATTGCCGGTTTCATGGAAGGTTTCATGCACTAAGTCGCTTCAATCACCACAGGTATGACCATGAGCATTACCCAATTCAAAGACACCCTTAACCGCCACTTGCCGGACTCAAACCCGGTCGCCGTGCCCCTGGGCACCCCGGTTGCCGTGGCCTCCACCCTCAGCGTAGAGCGCAACGACGGCGTCGAAACCGGTATCTGGGAATGCACCCCCGGCCGCTGGCGGCGCCAGATCGTGGCCCAGGAGTTCTGCCACTTTATCCAGGGTCGCTGCACCTTCACCCCCGATGACGGCGAAACCCTGCATATCGAAGCCGGCGATGCACTGATGTTGCCGGCCAACAGCACGGGCATCTGGGATATCCAGGAGACCGTGCGCAAGACCTATATGTTGATCCTCTAATCTTTTGATCCTTGATCGCCTGCCATAAAAACAGCCCTATAACCGCCAGGAAATCGAACCATGAGACCCATTGCCCTGTTGCCCTTGATGTTGGTGGCGTCCCTGACCCAGGCCGCCGAGACGGTGAAAATCTACAACTGGTCGAGCTACATCGCGCCGGACACCACCAAGAACTTCCAGAAGGAAACCGGGATCGGTTTCAGCTACGACGTGTACGACAGCAACGAGACCCTGGACGGCAAGTTGATGACCGGTAACTCGGGCTACGACGTGGTGTTCCCGTCCAACCACTTCATGGCCCGGCAGATCCAGGGCGGGGCCCTGAAAAAGCTCGACAAGAGCCAACTGCCGAACTGGAAAAACCTCAACCCGGTGCTGCTCAAGGCCCTGCAAACCAACGACCCGGGCAATGAACACGGCTTCCCGTACCTGTGGGGCAGCACCGGCATCGGCTACAACATCGACAAGGTCAAGGCAGTGCTGGGCGACGACGCGCCGGTCAACTCCTGGGACTTGATCTTCAAGCCCGAATACATGGAAAAACTCAGTAAATGCGGGGTGGCGATCCTCGACAACGGCCCGGAACTGCTGCCCATTGCCCTGAATTACCTGGGCTTGCCGCACCACAGCAAGAACCCCGAAGACTATAAAAAGGCCGAGGCGCTGCTGATCAAAGTGCGGCCGTACATTGCCTACTTCCACTCCTCGAAATACACCGGTGACCTGGCCAATGGCGACATCTGCGTGGCAGTGGGTTTTTCGGGTGACGTGCTGCAGGCCGAAAGCCGCGCCAAGGAAGCCAAGAATGGCGTGAAGATCGGCTACAACATCCCCAAGGAAGGCGCCGCAATCTGGTTCGACATGGTCGCCATGCCCGCCGATGCCCCGGATGAGAAGGCCGGCTATGCCTTTATGAACTACCTGCTGCGCCCGGACGTGATGGCCGACATCACCAACTTCGTGCACTACGCCAACGGCAACAGCGCCGCCGACAGCCTGGTAGACCCGGTGATCAAGAGCGACACCAAGGTGTACCCGAGCGAGGAAATGATGGGCAAGCTCTTCGCCCTCGAAGCCATGCCGATGAAGATCGACCGTGTTCGCACGCGGATCTGGAACACTATCCGTACCGGGCGCTAAGGCAGCACGCTTACCCTGGTGGGGGGTGGAGTGTCAGGTTAGATAAATGTGACTGACACACCGCCATCGCGGGCAAGCCCGCTCCCACAGGGGGAACTCGGCGAGCAGAAAATTGTGGCTACACCACAAGTCAAATGTGGGAGCTGGCTGGCCTGCGATGGCGGTAGGCCAGTCGACACATCCTTACTTGATCCACCACGCCCGCGTGCCTGCCCTATGGGTTATCCAGGTCATGCCCCAACGACTGGATAAACAACGAAAACAACTCCGGCTGCGACGAGATATCCAGCTTGGCGTACAGGTGCCGGCGATGCACCTTGACCGTGTCCGGCGAGATGCTCAGGCGTTCGGCCATGGCCTTGGATGAGAACCCGCGCAATACCAGGCGGGCGATTTCCAGTTCGCGCTCGGACAACACCCCACTGCCAAAATGGCTCAACGCATCGCGAATCTGGCTGGCCATGGCCTCGCCAGCCGGTGCGCGCCGGGTGCTCTGCTGCCAGTGCTGCTGCATCAGTGGCAGCACCCACGCCGCCAGCAGGGTCAGCAGCCCGGTTTCAGGCGCGGTAAATACCCGCTGCATCCCCAGGGACAACGACAAGGTGCCCACCCCCGGCAGTTGCAGGATGAACTGCACCTCATCCTCCAGCACATTGTCGTGAAAGTAATTGAGGAAGTACTCGCTCTGGCGGAAATGGTCCGGCGCCACCTCTTCCAGGCGATACACGCCGCTGGCATAGCCTTCGCGGCAGGCCTGGAAGAACGGGTCGAGCAAGTACAAACCATTGAGGTACACCAGCATCGACGCCGGCTTGCTGGTGGGCTGCGCGTCGTACTCCTCCAGCGCCTGGGGCGGGCCATCCAGCGGGTAGAAGATTGCCAGGGCATTATCGAACGCCAGGTTCTGGTGCAGCAGCAACACCAGTTGCTTCCAGAAACGCTCGGTGCCAATTTGCGACACCGTCCGACCCAGCCCCGCATGCATGCCGATTTCCCTGAACAGGCTCATGTGATGGGTTCCGATGGCTGAAAGATCGGCCAAGGGTTCGGCTTTTGCACGAGCCCGTCAAGGGGAGTACTCCAATAGGGGAATTGGCGGGTGCCGGCGCAGCGCCTAGATTCCCTGACATTCAGCGGGAAACATATCCCGCACACGCATTCCCTTTTCGTTCCTGCCTCAACCAGCTTTCCAATAAAAAGAATAACCACGAGGATAACGACATGAGCGCAACCCCCGCACCCGACGGCGTGCTGAAACCTACCTTGAGTGTGTTCGATGTGGTGGCCATTACTGTTTCGGCGGTAACCCCGGCCAGTTCCGTATTTGTTATTGCACCGTTCGCGATCCAGCAAGCGGGCAGCGGGGTGTTCCTGGCATTTGTGATGGCTGGGCTACTGGCGCTGATGTTCGCCTTTTGCTACGCGGAACTGGGGCGTGCCCATAACAGTGCCGGTGGCGAATACGTGTACGCCAAGCGCGTGTTTGGCGGCATGGCCGGCTACGCGACGTTCCTCACGGTACTGGTGATGCTGCTGTTTATCCCGCCGGTCCTGGCCACCGGCGCCGCGACCTACCTCAATAACGCCCTGGGCACGAAGTTCGATTCACAAACCGTGGCCCTGGTGATTGTGGTGTGCAGTTACGCCCTGGGCATTCTCAATATCAAGCTCAACGCCTGGATCACCGGCACTTGCCTGCTGTTGGAAGTGGCGGCGTTGCTGGTGATTGTGTTTATCGGCTTTGGCAACCCGGTACAGCCCGCCAGTGTGCTGTTCCAACCGCAGATCGTCGAAAACGGCGTGCTGCACCTGGCGCCCTGGGCCCTGGTGATCGGCGCGGTGGGCATCGGCCTGTTCTCGTTCAACGGCTACGGCCCGGCGGTGTTGCTGGCCGAAGACATGAAGTGCGGCGGCAAGGGCGTGCACAAGGCGGTGCTGTGGTCCCTGGGCCTGGTGGTGGTGATCGAGTTGGTGCCAATCACCGCGCTGTTGATCGGCGCGCCCTCCCTGAGCGAGATGATCAGCAGCCCGGACCCCATCGGCTACCTGCTGACCAGCCATGGTAATGAAACCCTGTCACGCCTGGTCAGCGCCGGGATCTTCCTCTCGGTGTTCAACGCCATCGTAGCCATCGTGATCCAGATCGGCCGGGTGGTGTTCAGCAGCGGCCGCGATGCGCTGTGGACGCCGACCATCAATAAACTCTTCACGCGCATCCACCCGCGCTGGGATTCGCCATGGCTGGCCACGCTGTTTCTGGCGATCCCATCGGCACTGCTCAGCTTCAGCTCCAACCTGGCAGACCTGACGTCCTTCAGCGTGTTGTTGATCATGCTGGTGTACCTGATCGTCGCCCTGAGCGCGCTGATGAGCCGGGTGCTGTTGCGCGACCGCGAGCACCCGTACCGCATGCCCCTGTGGCCGGTGCCGGCACTGCTGGCCGTGGCGGGCGCGGGTTATCTGTTGTTTACCTTGTTTAGCGCGGCGTCCATGCGCGACATCATGATTATCATCGGCCTGCTGGCCTTGTCGGTGATCCTGTACTGCATCAGCGGCCGGTCGAGTCCGGCGTTTCAGAAACTGTAAGGAGTGGTTATGCGCGCACGTCAATTGGGCATCACGTTGGGGCTGGGTACGCCCGGCGAATTGAATGCGATTACCGACGTCCCCGGGATTCGGGTCGGCCACAGCACGCTCAAGGAGCAGATCGACGGCAAACAGGTGCGCACCGGGGTCACACTGATCCAGCCACGGGCCGGTGCAGCCCGGCTGCAGCCGTGTTTTGCCGGGTACCACGTGCTCAATGGCAACGGCGACGCCACCGGCCTTGAGTGGATCGGCGAAGCCGGGCTGCTGACCACGCCCCTGGCGATCACCAACACCCACAGTATCGGCATTGTGCGCGACACCCTGATTGCCCTGGAGCGCGACAGCCTGGCGGACCCGGCGGTGTACTGGTGCATGCCGGTGGTGATGGAAACCTACGACGGCCTGCTCAACGATATCTGGGGCCAGCATATCGGCCCCGAGCATGTGCTGCAGGCCATGGCCAACGCAGAATCCGGCCCGGTACAGGAGGGTGCCGTGGGCGGTGGCACCGGGATGATCTGCCATGAATTCAAGGGCGGTATCGGCAGCGCCTCGCGCAAGCTGGCAGCAGAGCAGGGCGGCTGGACTGTCGGCGTGCTGGTACAGGCCAACCACGGCAAGCGCCAGGAGCTGCGGGTGGATGGCTACCCGGTGGGGCGGCACCTGATGGAAATCGCCTCGCCATTTGCCGAGCGTGGTACGCCGGGCATGGGCTCCATCGTGGTGATTATCGCCACCGATGCGCCGCTGCTGCCGCACCAGTGCCAGCGCCTGGCGCAACGCGCCTCCATCGGCATTGCCCGCACCGGCGGTGGCACCGAGGATTCCAGTGGTGATCTGTTCCTCGCGTTTGCCACCGGCAACCACGACCTCCCGCCGGCGGATTACGGGCGCAAGGACCTGCCCCTGAGCACAACGCTGAGCATGGTCAATAACGATCATATTTCGCCCTTGTTCAGCGCCGCGGCCGAAGCGGTGGAAGAGGCGATCATCAACGCGATCCTCGCCGGGGAGGACATGACCACCGCCGATGGCGTGCTGGTACCGGGGCTGGAGGGGCAGACGCTGCGGGAGGCCCTGCGCCAAACGGGGTGGCGTGGCTAGTCGTGACCTCGCTATCGCCGGCTTGCCGGTGATAGCGGCCGCAAGCTGTCGATAATTAAACAGTGGCTATTTAATATTTACCAATGACACGGTGGCACTTTAAAAGTGCACCCCACTCAATATATTGGATCCACTTAGCACTAAAGTGTGACGTGTCTGGCATTTAACTATTTAGCACTATTTAATATTTAAATAGCCCGCTTGCTGCCATCCAGCCCAAAACAAAGAATATAAACACTTAATTCCCAATGTTTGCAGTCGTTATTCCGTCCACGCACTTTTTCAACAAAAAAAATAGTGGACGTGTGATTTCGAATTGTGTCAGTTTCTTTTCGCCTTCATAAGAGGCGAGTGATAGGACGATCTCGCCCGAGAGCGTCGCTATCGGACAAAAACTGTTCCACTTGCAAACAAGGAAGTACGTTTATGTCGAAAGTAAAAGACAAAGCTATTGTCTCGGCAGCTCAAGCAAGTAGTGCCTATTCACAAGTCGATAGCTTTAGCCATTTGTATGACCGTGGCGGCAATCTCACGGTCAATGGCAAACCCTCGTTCTCTGTCGACCAGGCAGCCGACCATTTGCTGCGCGAAAACGCGGCATACCGGGACGTTGACGGTAACGGCAGGATCGACTTGACCTACACCTTCCTGACCTCGGCTTCCTCGGCGACCATGAACAAGCATGGTATCTCCGGGTTCAGCCAGTTCAGCAACCTGCAAAAAGGCCAAGCCGTACTGGCCATGCAATCCTGGGCCGATGTGGCCAATGTCACCTTCACCGAGAAAGCCTCGGGCGGCGACTTCCACATGACCTTCGGCAACTACAGCGCAGGCCAGGACGGCGCCGCAGCGTTTGCCTACCTGCCTGGCACCAATGAGAAGTACCACACGAGTGGCACGGATGGCACCTCGTGGTACCTGATCAACAACAGCTACACCGCCAACATCAACCCTGGCCTGAACAACTACGGGCGTCAGACCCTGACCCACGAGATCGGCCATACCCTGGGCCTGGATCACCCTGGCGACTACAACGCCGGGACCGGCAACCCGTCTTACAAAGACGCGGACTACGGCCAGGACACCCGTGGCTACAGCGTCATGAGCTACTGGGGCGAAAACAACACCAACCAAAACTTCACCAAAGGCGGGGTCGAGGCCTATGCGTCCGGCCCGCTGATCGACGATATTGCGGCGATCCAGAAGCTCTACGGTGCCAACTACAACACCCGTGCCGGTGACACCACCTACGGTTTCAACTCCAACACCGGGCGCGATCACCTCAGCGCCACGTCCAACGCCGACAAGCTGGTGTTCTCGGTATGGGACGGTGGCGGCAACGACACCCTGGACTTCTCCGGCTTTACCCAGAACCAGAAAATCAACCTCAACGCGACTTCGTTCTCCGACGTGGGTGGCCTGGTGGGTAACGTGTCGATCGCCCAGGGCGTGACCGTGGAAAACGCCTTTGGTGGCTCGGGCAACGACCTGCTGATCGGCAACGCCGTGGCCAACACCCTCAAGGGTGGCGCCGGCAATGACCTGATCTACGGCGGTGGCGGTGCCGACAAACTTTGGGGCGGCGCGGGTTCGGACACCTTTGTGTTCGGTGCCAGCTCTGACTCCAAGCCGGGTGCGGCGGATCAGATTCTTGATTTCACCTCGGGTTCGGACAAGATCGACCTGACCGGCATCACCAACGGCAGCGGCCTGCATTTCGTCAACGCCTTTACTGGCGCTATCGGTGATGCCGTGCTGACTTATGCCTCGGGTACCAACCTGGGTACCTTGGCGGTGGACTTCTCCGGGCACGGCGTGGCGGATTTCCTCGTCACCACCGTAGGCCAGGCGATGTATAGCGACATCGTGGCTTGATCAAGGCGTAACGAAGGGTGGCGCCCCGGCGCTGCTCTTCCCTTGCAACAGCCCCGTAAACGGGTAATGGTGATGACTAATTTTCGCAACGCAATCGCCTGGTTGATCCTGGCATTGCTCGTGTCGGCAGGAGCCAACGCAATGGCAAGCAGTCTTGTTTTACCCAGCACCACGCAATTGGCGGGGCACTGGCAACTGCGCCAGCAGGAGCAGGTGTGCGAGCTGGATCTGATCGCCGAACCCAACAGCCTGGCCGGTGATATTGAGTGCGCGCAACAGTGGCTGGGGCAAAAACCCCTGACTTGGCTGCCCACCCCGGATGGCATTTGGCTGATGAATACCGAGGGCACCGGTATTACCCATTTGAATCGACAGAAAGAAGGCGAATACACCGCGCGTTCTGCTTCTGGAGTAGAGCTGTTACTGCGACGCACACACTAATTAAGTATTGCGGTTATATGCTTATAACTGCCGGGTATAGAGACATTTGTTGGTCGTGACCTTTATCGACCTGTCACTTCCAACGCATTAAACACTATTGAAATAGTTGCCCGCCCCATTGTTTGGGGTGCTCGGCAGACTATTGCGCGTATTTCAGTCCAGGGAAGATCAGGCAACATGGCGAAGACCACTCCCACTGCACCACTGTTTAAAGCCCTCGGCGATTATAAAAGTATCCTGATCAGCGTCGGTTGCTTTACCGCGCTGATCAATCTGCTGATGCTGGTGCCGTCCATTTACATGCTGCAAGTGTATGACCGGGTACTGTCCTCGCAGAATGAAACCACCCTGGTGATGTTGACCCTGATGGTGGTGGGCTTCTTTGCTTTTATCGGCACCCTGGAAATCGTCCGCAGCTTTATCGTGATCCGTATCGGCAGCCAGTTGGAGCGGCGGTTCAACCTGCAGGTGTACAAGGCCGCCTTCGAACGCAACCTGCAACGGGGTGAGGGGCACGCCGGGCAATCGCTCGGGGATTTGACCCATATCCGCCAGTTCCTCACGGGGCCGGCGTTGTTTGCGTTCTTCGATGCGCCGTGGTTCCCGATCTACTTGCTGGTGATCTTCCTGTTCAACGTGTGGCTGGGCGTGCTGGCCACGGCGGGTGCGGTGCTGTTGATCGGCCTGGCGTGCCTTAACGAATACCTGACCAAAAAGCCGTTGCGCGAAGCCAGCGGCTACTCCCAGCAGTCCACCCAACTGGCCACCAGCCACTTGCACAACGCCGAGACCATCCAGGCCATGGGCATGCTGGGGGCGCTGCGCAGTCGCTGGTTCCAGGTGCATTCACAATTCCTCGGCCTGCAAAACCGGGCCAGCGACACCGGTTCGGTGATCAGTTCCTTGAGCAAATCCCTGCGCCTGCTCCTGCAATCCCTTGTGCTGGGCTTGGGCGCCTTGCTGGTGATCAAGGGTCAGATGACGGCCGGGATGATGATTGCCGGCACCATTCTGATGGGCCGGGTGCTGAGCCCGATTGACCAGTTGATCGCCGTGTGGAAGCAATGGAGTTCGGCCAAGCTGGCCTATCAACGCCTCGATGAGCTGTTGCAGGAGTTCCCGCCTGGGGCGCAGGCCATGGCGTTGCCGGCGCCCCAGGGCCAGGTGAGTTTCGAGCAGGTCAGCGCCGGGCCGCCGGGGCGGCGGGCGGCGACCTTGCATCAGGTCAGCTTCAAGCTGGCGGCCGGTGAAGTGCTGGGGGTGTTGGGCGCCTCCGGCTCCGGCAAGTCGACCCTGGCGCGGGTACTGGTGGGGGTGTGGCCAACCCTGGCCGGCACGGTGCGCCTGGACGGCGCCGATATCCATCGCTGGGACCGCGACGACCTCGGCCCCCATATCGGCTACTTGCCCCAGGACATCGAACTGTTCAGCGGCAGCATCGCCGACAACATTGCACGTTTTCGCCAGGCTGACCCCGAACGGGTGGTGCAGGCCGCCCAGCAAGCCGGGGTGCATGACCTGATCCTGCGCTTGCCCCAGGGCTACGACACGGTGTTGGGCGACGACGGCAGCGGCTTGTCCGGCGGGCAGAAACAGCGGGTGGCCCTGGCCCGCGCGCTGTATGGCGGGCCGCGCCTGATCGTGCTCGACGAACCCAACTCCAACCTCGACACCGTAGGCGAAGCCGCCCTGGCCAGCGCCATCATGCAGATGAAAGCCCAGGGCAGCAGCGTGATCCTGGTGACCCATCGCTCCTCGGCCCTGGCCCAGGCCGACAAATTGCTGGTGCTCAATGAAGGCCGCCTGCAAGCCTTTGGCCCCAGCCAGGAGGTGCTGCGGGCACTGTCCGGCCACACGGAGCCCCCCCGTGAAAAGGCCGGCGTCAGCTTGAACCGTCAATATCCTGCGGCAAGGAATCCAGGCCAATGAGTACCGATAACAGCCTGCCACTCGAGCAGACCTTTCCCGAGCGCGATGCGCGCTTTTTCTCCCGCCTGGGCTGGCTGATGACGGTGGTTGGCGCCGGGGGATTCTTCCTCTGGGCCAGCCTTGCGCCGCTGGACCAGGGGATCCCGGTGCAGGGCACGGTGGTGGTGTCCGGCAAGCGCAAGGCTGTGCAAACCCTGAGCCCCGGCGTGGTCAGCCGGATCCTGGTGCGCGAAGGCGAGGCGGTCAAACAGGGCCAGCCGTTGTTTCGCCTCGACCAGACCCAAAGCCAGGCCGATGTGCATTCCCTGCAAGCCCAGTACCGCATGGCCTGGGCCAGCGTCGCCCGTTGGCAGAGCGAGCGCGACAGCTTGCCTGCCGTGGCCTTTCCCGCTGAACTGAGTGCCAACCCCGATCCTGCGCTAGCCCTGGTACTTGAAGGCCAGCGCCAACTGTTCAGCAGCCGGCGCGATGCCTTTGCCCGCGAGCAGTCCGGGATCCGCGCCAGTATCGAAGGCGCCAGCGCCCAACTCAACGGCATGCGCCGCGCCCGCACGGACCTCAGCGCCCAGGCGCAATCGCTGCGTGATCAACTGGCCAACCTGCAACCTTTGGCAGACAACGGCTATATCCCGCGCAACCGCCTGCTGGAGTACCAGCGCCAACTGTCCCAGGTGCAACAGGACCTGGCGCAGAACAGCGGCGAAAGCGGGCGCCTGGAGCAGGGCATCCTCGAATCGCGCCTCAAGTTGCAACAGCACAGCGAGGAGTACCAGAAGGAAGTCCGCAGCCAGTTGGCCGACGCGCAACTGCGCAGCCTGACCCTGGAGCAGCAACTGACCTCCGCCGGCTTTGACCTGCAACACAGTGAAATCAACGCGCCGGCCGATGGCATTGCGGTCAACCTCGGCGTGCACACCATCGGTGCGGTGGTGCGGGCCGGGGAAACCCTGCTGGAAATCGTGCCCCAGGGCACGCGCCTGGAAGTCGAAGGGCGCCTGCCGGTGAACCTGGTGGACAAGGTCGGCACCGATCTGCCGGTGGATATCCTGTTCACCGCCTTCAACCAGAGCCGCACGCCCCGGGTGCCGGGGGAGGTGAGCCTGATCTCCGCCGACCAGTTGCTCGACGAAAAAACCGGTGTGCCGTATTACGTGCTGCGCACCACGGTCAGCGATGACGCCCTGGAAAAACTCCAGGGCCTGGTGATCAAGCCGGGCATGCCCGCCGAGATGTTCGTGCGCACCGGCGAGCGCTCGCTGCTCAACTACCTGTTCAAGCCGCTGCTCGACCGTGCCGGCTCTGCGTTGACCGAGGAATGAGCATGAAGCCTGTGTTCATCGCCTTGTTTCTCGCCTGCACCGGCGCCCAGGCAGCCATGGGCCCGTTCGATGTGTATGAACAGGCCCTGCGTAACGATCCAGCCTTCCTCGGCGCAATCAAGGAGCGTGACGCCGGCCTGGAAAACCGCACCATCGGCCGCGCCGGCCTGTTGCCCCGGCTGTCGTACAACTACAACAAGGGCCGCAACAACTCCCAGGCCAACCTGCCCGATGGCCGTGGCGGCCACTATCACGACGACCGCAACTACAACAGTTTCGGTTCGACCTTCACCCTGCAACAGCCGCTGTTCGACTACGAAGCCTATGCCAATTACCGCAAGGGCGTGGCCCAGGCGCTGTTTGCCGATGAGAGCTTTCGCGACAAGAGCCAGGCGCTGTTGGTGCGGGTGCTGACCTATTACACCCAGGCCCTGTTCGCCCAGGACCAGATCGACATCGCCCGGGCCAAAAAGAAGGCCTACGAGCAACAGTTCCAGCAGAACCAGCACCTGTTCCAGCAAGGCGAGGGCACCCGCACCGACATTCTGGAGGCCGAGTCCCGTTATGAACTGGCGACGGCCGAAGAGATCCAGGCGCTCGACGAGCAGGACGCGTCACTGCGCGAACTGGGGGCTTTGCTTGGCGTACAGAGTGTCGACATTGCCGACCTGGCGCCACTGAACCAGGACTTCGCCGCCTTGACCCTGGCCCCTGCCAACTACGACAGCTGGCACGAACTGGCATTGACCAACAACCCGACCCTGGCCTCCCAGCGCCAGGCCGTGGAAGTGGCGCGCTATGAGGTGGAACGCAACCGCGCCGGGCACCTGCCACGCATCACCGCGTATGCCAGTTCGCGCCAGCAGGAGTCCGACAGTGGCAACACCTACAACCAGCGCTACGACACCAACACCATCGGCATTGAAGTCAGCGTGCCGTTGTATGCCGGGGGCGGCGTCTCGGCGTCCACCCGCCAGGCCAGTCGCTCCATGGAGCAGGCCGAGTACGAACTGGAGGGCAAGACCCGCGAAACCCTGATCGAGCTACGGCGCCAGTTCAGCGCCTGCCTGTCGGGGGTCAGCAAGCTGCGCGCCTATCAAAAGGCCCTGGCCTCGGCTGAAGCGCTGGTGGTGTCGACCAAGCAAAGCATCCTTGGCGGCGAGCGCGTCAACCTCGACGCCCTCAACGCCGAGCAGCAGCTGTACAGCACCCGTCGCGACCTGGCCCAGGCCCGTTACGACTACCTGATGGCCTGGACCAAATTGCATTACTACGCGGGCAACCTGCGCGACACCGATCTGGCCAAGGTCGACGAAGCCTTTGGCCCAGGCCCGCGCTGAATAAAAAACACAATAAAAGTGAGGACGGTCACCGTGAACGCGAAACAACGAGGCTATCACTGCGTCATGCTGTGTGGGCTGGCCAGCCTGGGCACTGCCCAGGCCGCGCCCTATGTAGAGGCCGGCAAGCTGGGCGACCCCGCCAGTTGGCGCTCGGCGGAATATCAAAGGGACTGGGGCCTGGGCCGCATGCAGGCTGATCAAGCCTATGCCGCGGGGATCAGCGGTGCCGGGGTGAAGATCGGTGCGCTGGACTCGGGTTTTGATGCCAGCCACCCGGAAGCCTCCCCGCAGCGTTTTCACCCGGTGACCGCCAGCGGCACTTACGTGGATGGCAGCCCGTTTTCCACCACCGGCGCGCTGAACCCCAACAACGACTCCCATGGCACCCACGTCACCGGCACCATGGCGGCTGCGCGGGACGGCAACGGTATGCATGGCGTGGCCTACAACGCGCAGATCTATGTGGGCAATACCAACGCCAACGACAGCTTCCTGTTTGGCCCGACGCCCGACCCCAAGTACTTCAAGGCGGTGTACAACTCCATGGTCGATTCCGGGGTACGCGTGATCAATAACAGCTGGGGCAGCCAGCCCAAGGATGTCAGCTACCAGACCCTGGGTGATCTGCACGCCGCCTACGCGCAACACTTCAACCAGGGCACCTGGCTGGACGCCGCCGCCGATGTGGCGCGCGCCGGGGTGATCAATGTGTTCAGCGCTGGCAACAGCGGTTATGCCAATGCCAGCGTGCGCTCGGCCTTGCCGTACTTTGAGCCGGCACTGGAAGGCCACTGGCTGGCGGTGTCGGGCCTGGACCAGGCCAATAACCAGAAGTACAACCAGTGCGGCATCGCCAAGTACTGGTGCATCTCCACCCCCGGCGCGAAGATCGACAGCACCATCCCAGGCGGCGGTTATGCGGTCAAGTCCGGCACCTCGATGTCGGCGCCCCATGCCACAGGCGCCTTGGCGCTGGTGATGGAGCGCTACCCGTACTTGAACAACGAACAGGCCTTGCAGGTGTTGCTGACGACGGCCACGCAACTGGACGGTTCGGTGACCGACGCGCCGAACGCCAAGGTCGGCTGGGGCGTGCCGGACCTTGGCCGGGCGATGCATGGACCGGGGCAGTTACTGGGCGCCATGGACGTCAATCTGGCGGCCGGGCAGGGCGATGTGTGGAGCAATGGCATTTCCGACAAGGCGCTGCTGCAGCGCCAGGCGGAAGACAGCGCCGAACACCTGGCATGGCAACAGACCGTGCAGGACAAGGGCTGGGAAAATGGTCCTGGCGCCGGCGCCAGCCAGCAGGAGCAGACCGACTACGCGGTGGGCATGGCCCGGGATGCGGCGGCGGCCCAGCGCATTTACCAAGGCAGCCTGATCAAGTCCGGCGCCGGTAGCCTGCTGCTCAGTGGCGACAGCACCTATCGCGGCCCGACCACGGTCAATGGCGGTGTTTTGAAGGTCGATGGTTCGTTGACCTCGGCGGTCACGGTCAACCCTGGCGCGACCCTGGGCGGTTCCGGGCGCATCGGCGCATTGCAGGCCAACAGCGGCAGTGTGATTGCGCCGGGCAATTCCATCGGCACTTTGAACGTGGCCGGGGATGTGCGCTTCGAGGCCGGTTCCACCTATGCGGTGGAGCTGTCGGACGCCAGCAGCGATCGTATCGTCGCGGGCGGCAAGGCTACCCTCAACGGCGGCACCGTGACCCTGGCCCTGGAAAACAGCCCGACCCTGCTCAGCCAGCCCCAGGCGCAAAGCCTGATCGGCCGCCAGTACAACATCTTGCAGGCGGCGGGCGGAGTGACCGGCAGTTTTGCTGCGGTATTGCCCAACTATCTGTTTCTGGGCGGCAACCTCGATTACGGCACTAACGGCGTGCAACTGGCTATCGCGCGCAATGACGCAAGCTTTGCCAGCGTCGCGGCGACCCGCAACCAGCTTGCCGTGGCTTCCGCTGCCGAGCAGTTGGGGGCCGGCAACCCCGTGTATGAAAGCGTGCTGAGTGCCGACTCCGCAGTGGTCGCGCGCCAGGCCTTCCAGCAGTTGTCTGGCGAAATCTACCCGGCGGTGGGCGCGATGCTGATCAACGACAGCCGCCATGTGCGCGAGGCCGTCGGTGAGCGCCTGCGCCATGTGCCGGCGACCGGCGAAAGCAACCTCTGGATCAAGGCCCTCGGTGCCTGGGGCAAGGCCGACAGCAGCAGCGAATACGCGGGGTACACCCGCTCTATCGGCGGAATGCTGCTGGGGGTCGATGGCCAGTGGGACGAACAGACCCGCGTCGGCGTGATGGCGGGCTACAGCGACAGCTCGCTGAACATGGGCGATGGCACGCACTCGTCGGCCGATGTCGACAGCTACCACCTGGGCACCTATGCCGGGCGTGAGCTGGGCAACTGGCGCGTGAGTGTGGGCGGCGCCTACAGCTGGCATCGCGGCGATGTGCAGCGCGACCTGCAATACGGCGACGTCAGCGCCAAGCAAAAGGCCAAGCTGGATGCACGCAGCCTGCAGGTGTTCACCGAGGCGGCCTACCGCTTGAACATGCAAGCGCTGGCCCTGGAACCGTTTGCCAACCTGGCCTATGTGCACCTGGACAGCGAAAGCTTCCATGAAAAAGGCGATGCCGCCGCCCTGCAGCGCGGCAGTGATCGCCGCGACGCGACCTTGAGCACCCTGGGCCTGCGCGCCCTTAAAACAGTGCCGCTGAATGACCGCCAGCAACTGGAACTCTCCGGCTCGCTCGGCTGGCAGCACAGCCTGACACCGGTTGAATCCGAGGAGCACCTGGCCTTTGTTGCCGGTGGCCCATCGTTTGCCGTGCAAAGCACGCCGTTGCAGCGCAACGCCGCGCTGGTGGGCTTGAAGGCCAGCCTGGCATTGAGCGAGACCACGCGGGTCAACCTCGATTACAGCGGCCAATTGGGTGCGAAGGAGAACAACCAGGGCGTGGGCCTGAGCCTCGACTGGCAGTTCTGAAGCGGCGCCAACAAAAAGAACAACAAACGCAATGAAACTAAGGAAGGTCACCGTGAACGTAAAACAACGAGGGTTTCACTCCGCCATCCCAACAGGCCCGGGCTACCCGCTCAAGGCCCTGAGTCGCGTGCCATACGGCGCGTTGCTGTGTTGCCTGGCCAGCCTGGGTACCGCCCAGGCCGCACCCTACGTCGAAACCGGCAAGCTGGGGGATGTCGCCAGTTGGCGCAGCAATGAGTTCAAGGCCGACTGGGGCCTGGGGGCGGTGAATGCCGATGTGGCGTATGCCGCCGGTTACAGCGGCAAGGGCGTGAAGCTGGGGATTTTCGACCAGCCGGTGTACGCCTTGCACCCTGAGTTCTCCAGCCCGGGCAAGGTGCAGACCCTGGTCACTGAAGGGATCCGCCAGTACACCGACCCGTACATCCCGGTAAAGGCCGGTGACCCGTTCCGCTATGACGGCACACCGTCCCAGGGCTCCAATGGCAAGCTGGGCGACCACGGCACCCATGTCGGTGGCATTGCCGCCGGCGACCGTAACGGTGGGCCGATGCACGGCGTGGCCTACAACGCACAGATCCTCAGCGCCGAGAACGGCGACCCCGGCCCCGAAGACGGGATCATCCTGGGCAACGACGGCGCGGTGTACCAGGCCGGCTGGGACAGCCTGGTGGCCAATGGTGCGCGCATCATCAACAACAGCTGGGGCATCGGCATTGGCGATCAGTTTGCCCAGGGCGGCAAGGACCCGGCGTTCCCCCATTTCGGCCTCAGCGAGGCGCAGGCGCAGTTCGACCAGATCAAACCCTTGCTGGGCACCGCTGCAGGGGGCGCTTATTCGGGCGCGATCAATGCGGCGCGTAGCGGCGTGCTGACAATCTTTGCCGCCGGCAACGACTACAACCTGAACAACCCCGATGCGATTTCCGGCCTGGCGTATTTTGTCCCCGAGATCGCGCCCAATTGGCTGTCGGTGGCGGCGTTGCAGCGCAACCCGGACGTCAACAGCCCCAACCCCTATGTGATCAGCACCTTCTCCTCGCGTTGCGGGTATGCCGCGAGCATCTGCGTATCGGCACCGGGCACGGCGATCTACAGCTCGGTGATGGTCGGCACCACCGTCGATAACATGAACCTGGGCTGGAACAATAAAAGCGGTACCTCCATGGCCGCGCCCCATGTGGCGGGCGCGGCCGCGGTGTTGATGGAGCGTTTCCCGTATATGAGCGGCGAGCAGATTTCCACGCTGCTCAAGACCACCGCCACCGACCTTGGTGCACCGGGCATCGACTCCCTGTACGGTTGGGGCATGATCAACCTGGGCAAGGCGGTCAACGGCCCGGGGATGTTTATCACCGCCGAGGATATTCCGGCCGAGTTTCGCATCGACGGTGGCTATGGCAGCGGCCAGTTTGTCGCGGACTTGCCCGGGGTTGGGGCGGTGGTCGATGCCGGCAAGCCCACTGAGCGCCTGTGCACCGATGTGCACTGCGGGCGGGACGTGTGGAGCAACAACATTTCCGGTCACGGTGGCCTGACCAAGCAGGGCATCGGCACACTGGTGCTGACCGGCAGCAACACCTACAGCGGGCCGACCCTGGTCAATCAAGGCTTGCTGGCGGTCAATGGCTCGCTTACATCGCAGGTCACTGTCAGCAACAGCGGGGTCTTGGGCGGGGCCGGTAGCATCGGCGCGCTAAACGCGAAAAGCGGCGGTACGGTCGCGCCGGGCAACTCCATCGGCACCTTGAATGTGGCTGGGGATGTCAATTTCGATGCGGGCTCCACCTATGCGGTAGAGCTGTCCACGACCAGCAGCGACCGCATCGTCGCCGGTGGCAAGGCGACCCTCAACGGCGGCACTGTGACCCTGGCCCTGGAGAACAGCCCGACCTTGCTTAGCCAGCCCGAAGCGCAAAGCCTGATTGGCCGCCAGTACAACATTCTGCAGGCGGCCGGGGGGATTACCGGTAGTTTTGTCTCGGTACTGCCCAATTACCTGTTTGTCGGCGGCAACCTGAACTATGGCGCCAACGGCGTGCAACTGGATGTCGCGCGCACGGCCAACAGCTTCGCCAGCGTCGCAGCGACCGATAACCAACGTGCGGTGGCGGCGGCTGCCGAGCAACTGGGTGCAGGTAACGGGGTGTATGAAAGCCTGCTGCTGGCGCCGAGTGCGGCCTCGGCGCAAGGGGCGTTCCAACAGTTGTCGGGGGAAATCTACCCCGCCCTGGAAACCGCGCTGGTCAACGACAACCGCTACCTGCGTGAAGCCGTAGGCGAGCGCCTGCAGCAGGGGGAAATGGGCACTTCAGCGCAAACCCTCGACTCGCGTGGCAACGTCTGGATCAAGGCCCTCGGCGCCTGGGGTAAAACCGACAGCGCCAGCGATACGGCGGGCTACACCACCTCCATCGGCGGCCTGCTGGCGGGTGTGGACGGTGCGCTGGATGAAAACACGCGCCTGGGCCTGGTCGCGGGCTACAGCGATACCTCGCTGAACATGGGCGATGGCACCCATTCGCGGGCATCGGTGGACAGTTACCACTTTGGCGCCTATGCCGGTCACGACATCGGCGCCTGGCGCCTGAGCGGCGGGGCAACCTACAGCTGGCACCGTGCTGATGTGACGCGTGAGCTGCAATACGGCGAAGTCGCCGGCAAGCAGAAAGCCAAGGTCGATGCCCGCAGCACCCAGGTCTTTACCGAAGCGGCTTACCGCCTGAACCTGCAACCGCTGGCGCTGGAGCCATTCGCCAACCTGGCCTATGTGCATCTGGACAGCGATGGCTTCAGCGAGAAAGGCGATGCAGCGGCGCTCAAGGGCGGCGATGACACCCGCGACCTGGTGCTCAGCACCCTGGGCGTACGGGCCTTGAAGACCTTCAACGTCACCGACCATCAGGCCCTCGACGTTTCCGGCACCCTGGGCTGGCAGCACAACCTCAGCGCCACCGATTCCGAGCGTCACCTGGCGTTTGCTTCGGGTAGCACTGCGTTTGCCGTGGAAAGCTCGCCGATGGTGCGCGATGCGGCATTGGTCGGTGCGCGGGCCAGCCTGGCGCTGACCAAGGATGCGCGGCTGAACTTTGACTACAACGGCCTGCTGGCCAGCAAGGAGAAAGTCCACGGTGTGGGCTTGAGCCTGGACTGGGCCTTCTAAACACCGCAGCTCCAAACTGTGGGAGCAGGTTTGCTCCCACAGTTACAGCATTCCAACTGTTTTGGCTTTCTCGACAATTCCAACAAAAGAGAGGCAATACCATGGGTGTCTACGACTACAAAAACCTTACTACCGAGGACTCCAAAGCACTGTTCGCCGATGCCATGGCGATCACGTTGTATTCCTACCACAACCTGGATAACGGCTTTGCCGTGGGCTACCAGCAGCATGGCCTGGGGCTTGGCTTGCCGGTGACCCTGGTGCAGGCGTTGCTGGGCAGCACCGACTCCCAGGGCGTGATCCCCGGTATCCCATGGAACCCCGACTCGGAAAAGGCCGCCCTCGACGCGGTGCAAAAGGCCGGTTGGACCCCCATCAGCGCCAGCACCCTCGACTACGGCGGCAAGGTCGATGCCCGGGGCACCTTCTTTGGTGAGAAAACCGGCTATACCAGTGCCCAGGTAGAAGTCCTGGGCAAATACGATGACGCCGGCAAACTGCTGGAAATCGGAATCGCCTTCCGTGGCACCTCGGGGCCCAGGGAGAACCTGATTGTTGATTCCATCGGCGATGTGATCAGCGACTTGCTGGCAGCCTTCGGCCCTGCGGACTATGCGAAAAACTACGCGGGCCAGGCGTTTGGCAACTTGCTGGGCAAAGTCGCCGCGTATGCCAGCGCGCAGGGGCTCAGTGGCCAGGATGTACTGGTCAGCGGCCATAGCCTCGGTGGCCTGGCGGTCAACAGCATGGCCGACTTGAGCAACACCACCTGGGCGGGTTTCTATAAGGACGCCAACTACGTGGCCTATGCCTCGCCGACCCAGAGCAGCGGCGACAAGGTGTTGAACATCGGTTATGAAAACGACCCGGTCTATCGCGCCCTCGACGGTTCGTCGTTCAATCTGTCGTCCCTCGGGGTGCATGACCAACCGCATGCCTCCAGCACCGATAACATCGTCAGCTTCAACGACCACTACGCCTCGACGCTCTGGAATATCCTGCCGTTTTCCATTCTCAACCTGCCGACGTGGATTTCCCATTTACCCACGGGTTATGGCGATGGCATGAGCCGCATCCTCGAATCCAAGTTCTATGACCTGACCAGCCGTGATTCGACGATCATCGTCGCCAATCTGTCCGACCCGGCGCGCGCCAACACCTGGGTGCAGGACCTCAACCGCAATGCCGAAGCCCACCAGGGCAGTACGTTCATTATCGGCAGCGACGGCAATGACCTGATCCAGGGTGGCCGGGGCAACGACTACCTGGAAGGTCGCGCCGGCAACGATACCTTCCGTGATGGCGGCGGCTACAACATCCTGCTGGGCGGCAAGGGGTTCAACACCCTGGACTTGCAGCAGTCGCTGAAAAACGTCGAAGTGGCCAACGATGGCGCAGGCACCCTGTACATCCGCGACGGCCAAGGCGGTATCAGCATGACCCGCGATATGGGCGCGATAGTGAGTAAGGAAAGCTATCTGTTGCTGTTCAGCAAAGAGGTGACCCACAGCGTGACCGACAAGGGGTTGCTGGCGGGCAAGGACCTGACCGCCTACGCGGCGTCGCTCAAGGGCGATGCCGGCGCCAATCTGCTCAAGGCCGGCGATAGCGGGCAGTGGTTGTTTGGCCTGGACGGCAATGACCACCTGATCGGCGGTAAAGGCAACGATGTTCTGGTGGGCGGGGCCGGCAATGACCTGCTGGAAGCGGGTGGCGGGCGCAATACCTTCCTGTTCGACGGCGACTTCGGCCAGGACCGGATCCTGGGCTACCAGTCGACGGACAAACTGGTATTTATGGGCGTGGCGGTGGTGGACGGGCAGTACAACTACCTCGACCATGCCAAGGCAGTGGGCAGCGATACGCTGCTGACCTTCGGCGATAACTCGGTGACGCTGGTGGGGGTAGGGCTGGGCAGCCTGTCGGCGGAGGCGTTCGTGATTACCTGAAACAAACCGTAGGCGCCGGTTCGCCGGCTCCTACGGTGATTCGGTCAGTCTTCCTTGCGCACGGTCGCGACATCCGCCGCCTTGACCCGTACGCGCTTGCCGGCGATATCGGTAAATTCGTAGAAACCATCGGGAGTCTTGGCATTCGGCGTGTCTGTGGTCAGGTACTGCGTACCGTTCTGCAAGGTCACGACGGTCGGCGTCGAGCAACCGGCCAATGCCAGAAACGTCAGTGCAGCCAGCGGCAGGCCCCAGTTCTTCATGTTCATAACCCTTACTCTCATCCTTCGAAAACCCCGTGCTCAACGGCTGCGGGCAACAAATGTTACGCGGATCCACCCCCATCTGATCACTTTTATGCAAAAAGTTGCGTGCGCCACTGATCTATTAGCGATTGCAACGCAGGCCTGGCAGCGGCAATCTGTATGCATAACCAGTGTTTTCCCAAGTGCCCGTCATGTCCAATCCCCTCGAAGACCCGTTTTACTACCTGCATAATTTCCAGCAAGTGCTCGACTGGCTGGAGCAGCGCTATGCGGATGTGCTGGACGATGAAGAGCAGCGCTTCGTTACGCAGTTCGCCCAGCTGCCGCAACCGGCCCAGGCGTTGCTGGTGCGCATGGTGATGCGCAAGGGCCTGCATTTTCGGGCGAGCAAGCTCAATTACCTCGAGATCGGCCCGGTCGACGTGGCCGTGCAGCCACTGTTGGCTCACGGTTGGGTGAATGAGCAGGGCCTGCTGGCGCTTGATGAGGTGTGGGGGCAACTGCAAAAAGGCGAGGTGCTGCAAGCGTTCAAGCCGTGGATCGAGCAGCCCAGGGGCAAGAAGTCCGATTGGCTGCCCGGTTTATCCAGCCAATTTACCGAGCCGCGGACGTTTGCGCAGTGGTGTCCGCAGTTGGACGACCGGCTGTACAGCCTTACGGTGATGGACCTGTGTGACCGCCTGCGGCTGATGTTTTTCGGCAACCTGTACCAGGACTGGTCGGAGTTTGTACTGGCGGACCTGGGGATCTACACCTACGAAAAGGTTGAGTTCTGTGCCGAATCCCGTGGCCTGCGCCATCGCGACGATGTGTCTGGCCTGCTGTTCCTGCACCAATGCCAGCAGGCCTTCGAGGCCGGTGAACCGTTGGCGGAGGTGCTGGCGCAGATCGCCACGCTGACCACTGATAACCCCTGGCTGGAAAAGCGCCGGGCCAAGCTGCTGTTCCAGGTCGGCCAGCATTGCGAACGGGTCGCCGAACTGGCCCTGGCCGAGGCGATCTACCGCGATTGTGCCTACCCCGGCGCGCGTGCACGGCTGATCCGGGTGCTGGAGCGTCAAGAGGCGTTCGCCCAGGCCATGGACCTGGCCCTGGAGGCGCAGGCAGCGCCCCACAGTGCGGCCGAGCAGCAGCACCTGTTGCGGGTGCTGCCACGGTTGCGGCGCAAGCTGGGCGAACCGGCGCTGCCCAAGGCCAAACCCCCGGTGATCCAGCGCCTGGACCTGGAACTGCCATTCCCGCAACCGCTGGCCGCCGTGGAGTTCTGCGTGCAGGCGCACCTGGGAGATGACGCGGGGCCGGTGCACTACGTCGAAAACACCCTGATCAACTCGCTGTTCGGCCTGTTGTGCTGGCCGGCGATCTTTGCGCCGTTGCCCGGCTCGTTCTTTCACCCGTTCCAGCGCGGGCCGGTGGACTTGCACAGTGAGGACTTCCAGCAGCGCCGCGCCGAACTGTTTGCCGCCTGCCTGGACCAACTGCACGACCAGCGCTACAAAACCACGATCCGCCAGCGCTACGCCGAAAAATGGGGGATCCAGTCACCCTTTGTGTTCTGGAATGTATTGAGCGAAGAGTTGCTCGAGCAGGCCCTCGATTGCCTGCCCGCCGAGCACCTGCGGCACTGGTTCGACCGACTGTTGCTGGATATCCGCGCCAACCGCGCCGGGATGCCGGACCTGATCCAGTTCTGGCCGGCGCAGAAAACCTATCGAATGATCGAAGTCAAAGGCCCGGGCGACCGCCTGCAGGACAACCAATTGCGCTGGCTGGAGTTCTGTGGCGAGCACCAGATGCCGGTCACCGTCTGTTATGTCCGCTGGGTGGAGCAGGGCGCTTGAGTTATACGGTCGCCGTGCGGGCATTGTGCGAGTTCACGGCCAAGGTCGGTGACCTCGACCTGCGGTTTACCCCTTCGCCCAGTGCCCAGGAAGGCATGCTCGGCCACCGCACGGTGGCGTCCCGCCGTAGCGCGCATTACCAGAGTGAGGTGGCCCTGGAAGGGTGCTACCAACAGCTGAGCGTGCGCGGCCGCGCCGATGGTTATGATCCGGATCGCAACGTGCTGGAAGAGGTCAAGACCTACCGTGGCGACCTGGATGCCCAGCCGGCCAACCACCGGCAACTGCACTGGGCCCAGGCCAAGGTCTATGGCTGGCTGATGTGCCGCAAGCTGGGGTTGCCTGAGATCGAGCTGGCGCTGGTGTATTTCGATATCGTCAGCGAGCGCGAAACCGTGATCAACCAGCTGTGCCCTGCGGATGAACTGGAGAAGTTCTTCAATCAGCAGTGCGCGTTGTTTCTCGGCTGGGCCGAGCAGCAGGCGCAGCAGCGCCTGGCCCGTGATACCGCAACCAGGGCCCTGGCCTTTCCCCACGCGGACTTTCGCCTGGGCCAGCGCACCCTCGCCGAGTCGGTGTACAAGGCCGTCAGTACCGGGCGCTGCCTGATGGCGCAGGCACCCACGGGGATCGGCAAAACCATTGGCACGGTGTTTCCGATGCTCAAGGCCCTGGCGCCACAACAGTTGGACAAGCTGTTCTTTCTCACGGCCAAGACCCCCGGCCGCAAACTGGCGCTGGACGCGGTGCGAGTGCTGCACGCCAGCGCCGACCTGCCATTGCAGGTGCTGGAGCTGGTGGCGCGGGACAAGGCCTGCGAACACCTGGACAAAGCCTGTCACGGTGATTCCTGCCCACTGGCCAAAGGCTTTTATGATCGCCTGCCCGCCGCGCGCGAGGCCGCAGCCAAGGTGCGCCTGCTGGATCAACCCACGCTGCGCGAAGTGGCACTGGCCCATGAGGTGTGCCCGTATTACCTGAGCCAGGAGATGGCGCGTTGGTGCGACATGGTGGTCGCCGACTACAACTATTACTTCGATTTTGGCGCGATGCTGTTTGGCCTCGCCCAACTCAACCAATGGCGGGTCGCGGTGCTGGTGGACGAGGCCCATAACCTGGTGGAGCGGGGCCGGGCGATGTACAGCGCCGACCTTGATCAATTTGCCCTGAAGAGCGTGCGCGATAGCGCCCCCGAGCCTTTGCACAAGCCATTGCAGCGGCTCAACCGTGAATGGAATGCGCTGCACAAGGAACAGGTCACGGTGTACCAGGCCTATGCCAGCAAACCGGACAAGCTGTTGCAGGCCCTGGCCCTGTGCACCAGCGCCATGGGCGAGTATTTCAACGACCACCCGCAGGCGCTCACGGGCGAACTGCAAAGCTTTTACTTCGAGGCCTTGCAGTTCGCCAAGGTGGCGGAGCTGTTCAACGAGCAGTTTATTTTTGATATCAGCCAGCGCGACCCGCTGGCCAAGCGCCGCTTCTCGCGCTTGAGCCTGCGCAACGTGGTGCCGGCCGAATTTATCCGCCCACGTTTGACCGCAGCCCGCAGCAGCGTGCTGTTTTCCGCGACCCTCAGCCCCCGGCATTACTACGCCGACCTGCTGGGGCTACCGGCGGATACCGCGTGGATTGACGTCGAATCACCGTTCGAGGCTGCGCAGTTGCAGGTGCGCATCATCGATCGCATCTCCACGCGGTTTGTGCATCGCCAGGCGTCTCTGGAGCCCATCGTGGCGTTGATCGCCGAGCAATTTGCGCGTACGCCGGGCAACTACCTGGCGTTTTTCAGCAGCTTCGATTACCAGCAGCAAGTGGCGCAATTACTGGCCGAGCGGCATCCGGCGATCCCGACCTGGCATCAATCACGGGGCATGGCCGAGGCCGAGCGCCAGGCCTTCCTTGAGCAGTTCACCCAGCATAGCCAGGGCGTGGGGTTTGCCGTGCTGGGCGGGGCGTTCGGCGAGGGTATCGACCTGCCGGGGGCGCGTCTGATCGGGGCCTTTATCGCCACCCTGGGCCTGGCGCAGCTCAATCCGGTCAACGAGCAGATGAAGCTGCGCATGGGCGCGATCTTCGGTTCGGGGTATGACTACACCTACCTGTATCCCGGGATCCAGAAGGTGGTGCAGGCGGCCGGCCGGGTTATTCGCACCCGGCAGGACCAGGGGGTAGTGATGCTGATTGATGACCGTTTTGCCGAGCCCAAGGTGCGGCCACTGCTGCCGCGCTGGTGGTCGGTGACCTGAGGTATTTGCCCGATCAATGATGCTGGCGCAGGCCGTGCTGCTGGGGCAGTCTGCAGCAGTCCCCTGATGGAGCCGCGTGATGAGTGCTATCGAGCAACAGACGATCCAGGTCAACGGTATTCAATTGAGCCTGCATATCGCCGGCCCCGAGAACGGCCCGCCGGTGTGGTTGCTCCATGGCTTTCCCGAGTGTTGGCACTCCTGGCGACTGCAGATACCGGCGCTGGCGGCAGCCGGCTATCGGGTGTTCGTCCCGCAGATGCGCGGCTACGGGCCAAGCAGTGCCCCTGCAGACATTGCTGACTACGACCTGCTGACCCTGTGCGCAGATATCCAGGGCGCCATGGACCTGTTCGGGCATCGTCGGGTGGCGATGGTCGGTCATGACTGGGGCGCCGTGGTGGCCTGGCACCTGGCCTTGCTGGAACCGCAGCGCATCCGCGCCCTGGTCACAATGTCGGTGCCCTTTGCCGGTCGCTCCCGCAGGCCGGTGATCGAGATCATGCGCGAGCTGTACGCCGAGCGGTTCAACTACATCCTGTACTTCCAGGAGCCCGGCGTGGCCGAACAGGAGCTGGAAGCGGACATCGAACGCACCTTGCGCCTGTTTATGCAGGACCAGGATGTATTCCTGCAGCAAAAGCCGGCCACGGCGACCTTGCTCGAGGGTGTCGCGCTGCCGGGCGCCTTGCCGGCCTGGTGCAGCCAGCACGACCTGGAGATCTATGTGCAAACCTTCGCCCAGGGTTTTCGCGGGCCGTTGAACTGGTACCGCAACTTCGAGCGCAACTGGCAGCGCACCGAGTTCCTGGCCGGGCGGCAGGTGTTACAACCGACGCTGTTCCTGATCGGCGACCGCGATCCGGTGGGGGTATTCGAGGCGCATACGCTCAAGCGCATGCCTGAGGTGGTACCGCAGTTGGAACAGCAGGTACTGGCCAACTGCGGGCACTGGATCCAGGTGGAGCAAGGGGCGCAGGTCAACGCCCGGTTGCTGGAATTCCTCGGGCGTTGAGTATCAACCCTTGGCCTTGGCCAGGAACGGCGCCAGGCGCCGGCCCATTTCTTCACCGAGAGCCTGTAGCCCGCTCAGGGGGCGGACCATCACTTCAAACTCGATGATCTGCCCCTGTTCGTTGAAGCGGATCAGGTCGATACCCTTGAGCTGCTTGTCGCCCACCCGCGCGCTGAACTCCAGCACCACACTGTGCCCGTCGGCGCTGGCCAGTTCGCGGTGGTACTGGAAGTCTTCAAACACGGTAAACACGGTGTTGAGGATCATCGACACCACGGGCGCGCCGGGGTAGGGCGTATGCGCCATGGGCGAGCGAAACACCGCCTCCGGCGCCAGCAGTTCGGGCAGGGCTTTGAGATCGGCAGTGGCCAGCATGGTGTGCCAGCGTTTCAGGGTATGGGCGGCCGGGGTGGATAATTGCAGAGCGTCGGACATGGTTTGTACCTGTTCTTATGAGTGTCGAACAACCATAAGAGCCGCCGCGAGGTGGGATCAATGATCCAAACTGACAGTTATATGTCTGGAGCAAACACCACACCTGTGGGAGCGGGATTGTCGGGTCGCCGCATCGCTGCGATGGCGGTGTACCGGCCAATACATTTATCGACTGATACACCGCCATCGCAGGCAAGCCAGCTCCCACAGGGAATGCAGTTTCGCGCTTTGGGATTGCTGTTGCTGTTGCTCTGCTTTTGATCTGGCTTTTGATCTTGATCTTAGGCGCCCCGTTAAACCACGATGGCCGCAGGCAGGTATTGCGCATTGGGCACCCCGGCATGGATGCCGGGGTAGCCGCGACACGGCCATGGATGGCCGATCGCGGCGGGCCCACGGAGCAATGCCTGACTGCGGGCATGCCGAGCCTAAGCGAGGCACCGAGTGGTGGGGCAAGAGTGTTTTGCTTACTTTTGCGCTCTACAAAAGTGAGCCGCCGTAAGGGCGGAACCAATAGCCGCCGTAACCGCAGCAACGGATATGTACACAAACCCAAGAAACACTAAAAAAATAGATACCTATGGCTATAACGGGCCCACCTCTACAGCGGGATATGGGGGGTCAAACCACCTCCAGGTAGGAACTGTGGATCGCCCGCGCCAGTTCGCGCACGGTGTCGATAAATTCGGTCAGCCGGCTGTGCAAGCCTTCTTCGAGAATCTCATCAATACCGGTGTAACGCAGCCGCGCCTCAAACTCGGCCGCCAAGCGCTGGGCCGTACGGCCGTAACTGCCCGGCAGGTCGGCGAGGATATGGCTCAACTCCTCGATACAGGCATGCAACGAGCGCGGTACGTCGCTGCGCAACAGCAGCAGTTCCGACACCGAACGCGCATTCAGCGCATTGGGGTACAGCTCGGTGTAGGCCTCGAACGACGACAAGGCTCGCAGCAGGGCGCTCCACTGGTAGTAGCCGCGGGCGGACAGGTCGCTGACTTCTTCGGACTCTTCGCCAAACATCTCGTAGCGTGCATCCAGCAGGCGCAGGGTGTTGTCGGCGCGCTCGACAAAGGTACCCAGGCGGATAAACCGATAGGCATCGTTGCGCATGATGGTGCCGGACGTGGCCCCCCGGAACAGGTGCGAGCGTTGCTTGACCCAGTCACAGAAGTGGCTGATGCCATGGCGCGCCAGGCCGCCGGCGGCGATGCTGCGCATTTCCAGCCAGGTGGCGTTGAGGTTTTCCCACATGTCGGCGGTGATCCGCCCACGTACCGCATGGGCATTGCCCCGGGCGGCGCGCAGGCAGTTGTAGATACTGGCCGGGTTTTCTTCGTCGAGGGCGAAGAAGTGCAACATGCGCTCGGCGTCCAGTTGTTGATGGCGCTCCAGGTAGCTGTCGAGGGTGCCACTGCTGAGCAGCGACATCGCCAGTTCGTCCAGGCCATCACTGCGCCCGGCCTGGGGCATCAGCGACAGCGAGTAGCTGACCTCCAGCATGCGCGCCAGGTTTTCCGCGCGTTCCAGGTAGCGCGACATCCAATACAGATCTGCGGCGGTTCTACTCAGCATACTCAGCCCTCCACCACCCAGGTGTCCTTGGTTCCGCCGCCTTGCGACGAGTTGACGATCAATGAGCCTTCACGCAATGCCACCCGGGTCAGGCCGCCTGGCACCAGGCGGGTTTCCTTGCCCGACAGCACAAACGGACGCAGGTCGATATGCCGTGGCGCGATGCCGTTTTCGACAAAGGTCGGGCAGGTCGACAGGCTCAAGGTTGGCTGGGCGATATAGGCATGGGGCCGGGCCTTGATGCGTTGGCGGAAGTCCTCGATCTCGGCCGCCGAGGCGGCTGGGCCCACCAGCATGCCGTAGCCGCCGGAGCCCTGGGTTTCCTTGACCACCAGCTCGGGCAGGTGCGCCAGTACATGGGACAGTTCTTCAGGCTTGCGGCACTGGAACGTCGGCACGTTTTGCAACACCGGTTCTTCATCCAGATAGAAGCGAATCATCTCCGGCACATAGGGGTAGATGGATTTGTCGTCGGCCACCCCGGTGCCGATGGCATTGGCCAGTACCACATTGCCGGCGCAGTAGGCGGCCACCAGGCCAGGCACGCCGAGCATGGATTCGGGGTTGAAGGCCTGGGGGTCGAGGAAGGCATCGTCGATGCGCCGGTAGATCACATCCACGGCTTTCGGGCCGTCGGTGGTGCGCATGAACACCTTGAGGTCGTGCACGAACAGGTCGGCACCTTCGACCAGCTCCACCCCCATTTCCCGGGCCAGGAACGCATGTTCGAAGAACGCGCTGTTAAAGCGCCCCGGGGTCAGTACTACGACATTGGGGTTGTCCAGGCGGCTGGCGCTTTTCAGGGTCTTGAGCAGCAGGTTGGGGTAGTGATCCACCGGCGCGATGCGCTGCTTGGCAAACACTTCCGGGAACAGGCGCATCATCATCTTGCGGTCTTCGAGCATGTAGCTCACGCCGCTGGGGGTGCGCAGGTTGTCTTCGAGGACGTAGTAGGTGCCATCGCCATCGCGCACCAGGTCGACACCGGAGATATGGGAGTAGATATTGCGGTGCAGGTCCAGGCCGACCATGGCCTTCTGATAGCCTTCATTGCCCAGCACCTGGTCGGCGGGAATGATCCCGGCCTTGATAATGCGCTGGTCGTGGTAGATATCGGCGAGGAACATGTTCAACGCATTGACCCGCTGGATACAGCCGCGTTCGATCACGCTCCATTCACTGGCGGGGATGCTGCGCGGGATGATATCGAAGGGGATCAGGCGCTCGGTGTCCTGCTCGTCACCGTACAGGGTGAAGGTGATGCCGGCGCGGTGGAACAGCAGGTCGGCCTCACGGCGGCGCTGGGCCAGCAGTTCCGGCGGGGTGTTGGCCAGCCAGCGGGAAAAATCCTGGTAGTGCGCACGGCATACGCCGTTTGCGTCATTCATCTCATCAAAGAAAGATCGAGCCATTCCAATTACCTTGTCAGTGCCGGGTGAAAGGCTGCAGGCACTGCCGCTTTAGAAAACGCATTGTTATGAGCCCGTGGCTTTTGGCGCCAACGGACCGGGTCCTTACTTTCTTTTGGAGTCGGCTCTGAGTCGGGGGGTAACAGTTGCTCCTGTGTTCACCTGGGCAGGCAGGGGGTTACAGGAGTAAAGCAATGGCTGTGCCGGAACCGCGTTTATGGGGATTACACGGTGTATCAGCCCGTTACTGGAGCAGCCTGCGCAAGTGCAGTGCGTGATATGCGCAGTCTGCGCCCTATAACGGTGCAGGCGATTGACCTGAACTTCGGCCATGGGCGGTTCTTCTAAGGAGATTAAGCACTTTGAGGATCAACGATTGTGCCCAGAATCATCTCCCCGCACAGCCCGGAATCGGCGCTGACTGACCACACCGAACACAACGCCAAGATTTTCGGTTCGCCCAAGGACCGACTGGACTTCTATCGCCGGGAAATCCAGTACGAAACCACCATCCTCGCCAACCGCACCGATGCCTACCTGACGGCGCAGTCGTTTTTGGTGATTGCCTTTGTGTCGTGCATGGGCAACCTCAACCCGGAGTGGGGCAAGCTGTTTACCCTGGTGGTTCCGCTGCTGTTGTCGATGCTCGGGGTGTTCAGCTCGCTCAATGCCTGGCCGGGCATCCGCGCAGCCTACGACATCATTGATCACTGGCACTTCAAGCAAAGCGAGTTGTTGCGCAGCGAGCCGGTGATGGGCATGGCCTACGATGAGTCACCGCTGTTCTGCGAGACCGAGTCGTCACACAAGGGTTATCGCAAGTCCTTGCTGTTTTCGGTGCGCACGCCGTGGCTGTTCATGGTGTTCTGGATACTGCTGGCGGCGTTTGCGTTCTATATCCAGGTGGACAATCCGGGGGCGTGACCATTGATCAGTACAGGTCATCCGGACTGAACTTCATCCACCAGTGCGGCACCTTAACCTTACACCATCGGATAAAGAGGTTCCCATGAGCACCCGTCACAGCCCAGACCCACACGTCAGCGGCAGGAACGATCCGGCCATCGATGACGAGACTCGCCAAGTGCCCGCTCCCGGCACCGCAGCCGCCGCCCCCAAGGACCCGCAACCCGCTACCGACAAGGTGGCCAGGGACAATGAGTACAGCCCGGACTTCAAGCCAGAGCGCGAGCCCAAGCCGCAGACCGACGCTGACATTGATACCCCGGGCGGCTAAGGCCATGCATATTCCAGCCGAAGAGGAACCGATCAATGATCCGGGCAATGAAGACCCCGGATCGTTGATGGATGATGCGCAAGTGCCGCTGATCGAGGAGGAAGAGGTGGCTGACGAAGGCAGTGCTGATGCCTAGCGTCAGCGCCGCATCAGTTAGCCAGCTTGTTATGTGATCCAAAGCGAGAGGAGCGTGCATCAACTCTGGTATCACCCACCTGCCAACGGCGGCAGCCGGCGCTTGACCGGGGTTTTCTTGACGATGGCGGTGTTGGTTTCGGCATAGCCGTTGAGGCGGTCAAGCAAGGTGTCCAACTGATCCATGGTGCGCACGTGCAGCCGCGCGATAAAGCAGTCGTCGCCGGTCACCTTGTCACACTCGGTAAATTCCGGGATCGCCTGGATCTGTCGTTCAACCTCCTGCAATTGGCCGGGCAGGGGGCGGATGCGCACGATGGCTTGCAGCAAGTAGCCAAAATGTTTGGGGTCGACCTCCACGGTATAGCCCTTCATCACCCCGCGCTCTTCCAGGCGGCGCAAGCGCTCGCCGACACTGGGCGAGGACAGGCCGGTTATGCCGGCCAAGGTCTTGAGCGAGCAACGCGAGTCGTCCATCAAGGCAGCGAGCAGTTGCTGGTCGATAACGTCAATCATCCTGGGCTCCTTAGGTAAACCTGAATTTTTGCCTAATAAGAATAGGCAAACACCGCCATTGGCCTTTCTCAGGCGCTGGAGCCTGATCGACGCAGATTGCCATAATTTAGCCTCATTCGAGGAGCTTAATCATGGACAAATCCATACGTCGCGGCTCATGGGAAATGGTTGGCGCCATGCTGATCTCCGGCACGATCGGCTGGTTTGTGCTGGTGTCTGGGGTGCCGGTCATTGAGGTGGTGTTCTGGCGTTGCGTCATTGGCGCCTTGACCTTGTTGCTGGTGTGCTGGCACCTGGGGTATCTGCGCAGTGCCTGGTTGAGTTATTCGACACTCGGCTGGGCCATGTTGAGCGGCGTGGCCATCGTGGGTAACTGGCTGTTGCTGTTTGCGTCCTATTCAAAAGCGTCGATTGCCATCAGCACGGCGGTCTATAACGTTCAGCCATTTATGCTGGTGATTCTCGCGGCGCTGTTGCTTGGCGAGAAAATCACCGTACAGAAGCTGGCGTGGCTGAGCGTGTCATTCATGGGCATGCTGGCTATCGTCACCGCCCATGGCGAGCAGCAGGGCAGCGGTGATCAATACCTGTGGGGCGTGGCTCAGGCGCTGGGCGCGGCTCTTTTGTATGCCATCGCTGCACTGATTATCAAGCGCCTGAAGGCTGTGCCGCCCCATCTGCTGGCGCTGATTCAAGTGAGTACCGGTGCGGTGCTGTTGGTGCCACTGGTTTCATGGCACAGCCTTTCAGCACCGGTTGATGCCTGGGCGGCGCTGTTGACACTGGGTATGGTGCACACCGGTCTGATGTATGTGCTGCTGTATGGCGCGATCCAAAAACTGCCGACGGCATTGACTGGGGCGTTGTCGTTCATCTACCCGATTGCGGCGATCCTGGTTGATTGGATGGCCTATGGGCATCGTCTGGGTTGGACGCAATGGCTGGGTGTTGCGGCGATTCTGCTGGCTGCGGCGGGGTTGCAGCGGGGATGGTGGTGGCGCTGGAAGTCGGATGTTTCGCCCTCTCATGCTAAGCGCCCCTTGTAGGAGCCAGCCAAAGCCAGCTCCTACAGAGGGGGACTCAGTGTGGTGCGCGGGGAATGGTCTTGAGCAAGTCCGCCGGGCTGATATGCCCCACGACTTGCTGTTGCACACCACTGCCCGGCAGCGGCAGATCGAGGATATGCCCCTTGATCTTGCCCACCACATGCATTTCGCACGGTTTGCAGTCGAATTTCAGGGTCAGTACTTCGTCGCCGTGAATCAACTGCATCGGTGCGACCTTGGTGCGTACGCCGGTCACGCCCTTGGCCTGCTTGGGGCACAGGTTGAAGGAGAAACGCAGGCAGTGCTTGGTGATCATCACCGGCACTTCACCGGTTTCTTCGTGGGCCTCGTAGGCCGCATCGATCAACTTCACGCCATGGCGATGGTAGAAGTCGCGGGCCTTCTGGTTGTAGACGTTGGCCAGGAACGACAGGTGCGACTCCGGGTACACCGGCGGCGGTGTGGTTTCGGCCTTGCGACCACCACGGGGGTGGGCCTCGACACGCGCAACCGTCAGCGCTTCGATTAAGTCGCGGCGCAGGGCCTTGAGTTGCGAGTTGGGAATGAAAAACGCCTGGGGGGCGTCCAGCTCGATTGCGGTGGCGTGATACTGGGTGGTGCCCAGTTGGCCAAGCAGGTCGCGCAAGGTGTCCAGCGCCTGTTCCGGCTTGTTGGCCACGCCGAACGGGCCGGGCAGGGTGGTGCAGACACTCACGCCTTCTTCACTGGTGGCGGTCAGTTGCAATTGGTCTTCGCGCAGGGTGGCCTGCCACGACACGCCAACCCGCCGCTCGGCGGAGGTCTTGAGCAACGCTTGCTGCCAGTTATGGTCGAGGTTGCGGTTGAGCGGGTGATTCGGTCGTAGTTGATGCAGGCCCGCCGGCATTTCGTTGGGCTCGACACGGTAGCGGTAGCGCTTTTCGCCGTCTTCTTCGAACTCACCTTTAGGCTCGGCGATATTGGCGCGAAAACCCACGACTTCACGCTTGATCAGCACGTTGAGGCCATCGCCGTTGGACAGCGGCTCATGGGTGATCACCTGCAAGTCGCGCTTGCCGGCTTTTTCCACGACACCTACCGGCAGGCCGGTAAAGGTTGGGGTGTCGAAGGCGCCGATATCAATCTTGCGGTCACTGACGAAGTAGTCGGTGCTGCCACGGTGGAAGGTTTTTTCCGGGTCTGGCAGGAAGAAATGCGCGGTACGCCCGCTGGAAGCGCGAGCCAGGTCCGGGCGGTCTTCGAGGATCTCGTCCAGGCGCTGGCGGTAATAGGCGGTGATGTTCTTCACATAACCCATGTCTTTGTAGCGGCCCTCGATCTTGAACGAGCGCACGCCGGCGTCTACCAAAGCGCGCAGGTTGGCGCTCTGGTTGTTGTCTTTCATCGACAGCAGGTGCTTTTCAAAGGCCACGACGCGGCCCTGGTCATCCTTGAGGGTGTAGGGCAGGCGGCAGGCTTGGGAGCAGTCGCCACGGTTGGCGCTGCGGCCATTTTGCGCGTGGGAAATATTGCATTGCCCGGAGAACGCTACGCACAACGCGCCATGGATGAAGAACTCGATGGCGGCATCGGTTTCATCGGCAATCGCGCGGATTTCCTGGAGGTTCAGCTCGCGGGCCAGCACCAACTGGGAGAACCCGGCCTGGTCGAGGAACTTGGCCCGGTTCAAGGTGCGGATGTCGGTCTGGGTGCTGGCATGCAGCTCGATGGGCGGGATATCCAGCTCCATCACCCCCAGGTCCTGGACGATCAGCGCATCAACGCCGGCATCGTACAACTGGTGGATCAGCTTGCGGGCCGGCTCCAGTTCGTCGTCGTGCAGGATGGTGTTGATGGTGGTGAACACCCGGGCGTGGTAACGACGGGCGAATTCCACCAGTTGGGCGATCTCGCTCACGTCGTTGCAGGCGTTGTGGCGCGCACCGAAGCTTGGGCCGCCGATGTACACGGCGTCGGCGCCGTGCAGGATGGCCTCGCGCGCGATGGCGACATCGCGGGCAGGGCTGAGCAATTCCAGATGATGCTTGGGCAAGGACATAGTTTTTTTAGTCAGGCTTGTCACGGTTGAGGCGCGCATTGTAGCCGTGAATCGCCTGGCGGGCACCCGCTGGATGCCCAATGACGCGCCGGGCTCAGCCCTTGGCGGCCATCGCCGTGACTTCAACCCGCATGCCTTCGACCGCCAACGACGCCACGCCAACCGCCGCGCGTACCGGCCAGGGTTTGGCGAAGAAGCGCTTGTACACCTCGTTGAATGCGGCGCGGTCGGCCATGTCAGTGAGGTAGATGGTCAAGTGCATGACCCGGTCCATGCTGCTGCCGGCGCGTTCGAGGGCGACTTTGAGGGCTTGCAGGGTGCATTCGCTTTGCGCAGTGACATCGCCCAATTCCAGGCTGCCATCGGCGCGTACCGGGATTTGTGTGGAGACCAGGATGCCGTTGAAGCCGATGACGTCGGAGGAAATCGAATCCGGGTCGAGGTCGGGGGTGAAGCTGAGGTCGTGGTTGCTCATGGGGAGCCCTAGGTGAATGGAACAGCGTGGATAGTAAACGCTACGCACTAGTTATCGGTCGATAAATTATCCCTTGAAATAAATTATCGAATGATAAAATATGCAGCTGTACCGTCTCTAATCCGCACTGTCAGGAGAGAACATGGGAGTCCTAGCGCTCGACCATTTCACCATTCGCACCGAACAATGGGGCAAGACCGCCGAGTTTTTTGAACAAGTGGTTGGCCTGTCACCTGGGCCGCGCCCGGATTTTCGTTTCCCTGGCTGCTGGATGTACGCCGGCGGCCGTCCGCTCTTGCACATCGCCAGTATCGTGGGCGGTGACAAGGATCTGCAGGCCTATCTGGGCGAGAAGCCGGGCGGCTACGGGTCGGGCGCCCTTGACCATGTCTCGCTGCGTTGTGAAGGGCTGGAAACCGTGCAGAACCGCCTGCAATCCCTGGGCATCGCCTTTCGCGAACGGGTGACTCCGCAGATTGGCGAGCACCAGCTGTTTCTTGAAGACCCCAACGGCATCACCATCGAAATGATCTTTGACTATGTGCCAGGAACCCGGATTGTCGGCGAGGCCATGGCGAGCCTTGCCATTGGCCCGTCTGCGGAAGGTCGCTGATGGACTTCAAACGTCGACGTGTGATTCAAGCCCTGGGCAGCGCAGCGTTACTGGCGCCGCTGCTGGCCCGTGGCAATAACCCTGAGAGGAGCCCAACCATGGTACGACTCGGTGTGACTGATCTGTCCTTTCATCGTGCGACAGCAGCGGTGGTTGCTTCGGTATTGCAGCGCATGGGCTTTGGGGTGGAGCGTTCGTATGCGCTGCACGAGGCCAATTTCGAGCAGTTGCGTGCTGGCAGCATCGACATGATTGCCTCCGCATGGATCCCGTCCAGCCATGGGATGTACAAAGCCCGGGTGGAAGAGGTGGTCGCCACCCGCGAATTGGGCCTGCATTACACCCCGTATGCGTTGTGGGGTGTGCCCGACTATGTGTCGGTGTCGCAGGTGGACTCCGTGGATGACCTGCGCAAGCCGGAGGTTATCGCCCGTATGCACACGCTGATCCAGGGGATTGGCCCGGGCGCCGGGATTACCCGGTTTTCGCTGCGGATGATGGAGGACTACGGCCTTGCGGCGGCGGGCTACCAGTTCCGCACCGGCACCCAGGAACAATGCGTGGCGGCGTTCGAGGCGCTGGTCGAGGAGGGCAGATGGGGCGTGGTGCCACTTTGGCATCCGCAGTTCCTGCATTTCCGCCATCGTATCCGTGATCTCAAGGATCCCAAGGGGCTGCTGGGCAGTGTCGACCGTGCGGTGCTGTTGGCGCGGGTTGATCGCCTGGGGCGGTTCAGCGAGGCGCAATTGCAGGTGCTCGATAACATCCGTCTGAGCAATGCGATTGTTGCCGAGTTGGATTACGCCCTCAATCGCCAGGGTAAAAGTGCGGACCAGGCGGCTGAGGGCTGGCTACTGAACAACCCGCAGACTCTTGCCTCCTGGCTGGCGCCATTGGCCTGAACACAATCAAAACAGGAACCGATCATGACCACCCCTGAATCGCGTCTGCAGGCCGCCGGCATCACCTTGCCTGTTCCCGCCCCGGCCCTGGGTAACTACGTGCCCTGGAGCATTGTTGGCAATACCTTGATGACCTCCGGGCAATTCCCCTGGATTGATGGCCGGCTGCTGTACCGTGGGCGCCTGGGCCGCGACCTGAACCTGGAGCAAGGGTATGCGGCCTGTCGCCTGGCGGCATTGAATGCAATTGCCCAGCTCAAGGATGCGGTGGGGGATTTGAGCCGTATCCGCCAGGTCTATCGGCTGGAAGGCGTACTGAATGTGGCGGAGGATTTCCATGAGCACCCCAAAGCCCTGGATGGCGCGTCTGACGTGCTGGTCGAAGTCTTCGCCGAACAGGCCCGGCATTCGCGCATGATCTGGACCAACCCGGTCATCCCCATGGATGGCTTTTGCCTGGTGTATCTCTTTGCGGAAATCGACGCCCCGTAAACGGCCTTCACTACGCCTCGTTATGCAGGGCGCCATCGAGGAAGGCATTGACCCGCAGGGTAATCAGTTCGGTCAGGTTCTCAGGGACGGGCATCTGATACACCCACTTGCGCACCCCCAGGTAAAAGAAGCTGCTGTGGAAGCCCCACAGCACTTCGATCTCAAGACTCAGCGCGTGTTTATCCAGCGGGGCGGTCAGTTGCTTCTGATGACGCAGCTCTTCGATGATCGTCAGGAACACCGTCTCGTGTAATTGTTTGAGATAGCGCTGGTTCAACTCCGGGTCCTGCAGGCCGGCGTACAGGAATATCCGCACCCATTCATTGCTCAGGATGGTGCGGGTATAACCGATAAAGTAATCAATCAGCCGTCCCCTTAAAGGACGCGTGCGGTCCTTGAGCTGCTGCTCCAGCTCAGGGTCCCAGCGGTTCATGAATACCTGCTGGTACACCTGTTCGATGAGTAATTGCTTACTGGGAAAGTAGCGGTAGAGCAGGGGCTGGGTAACCTGCAGCCCCTCGGCCAGCTCGCGGGTGGTCAGCGCAAAGCCTTTCTGGGCGAAGAGGGTGATCGCCCGTTCGACCATCTGCTGCTGACGATCGGCTGCCGTGAGATTTTTTCGGCCTGGCGTGGTCGCCTTGTTGCTAACGCTGATTTTTGCCATTGTTGACCTATGCAGTGCCACATCTAGAAAGCGTGACAGAATCATACGCGTTGCAGCGGTCAACGTGGGCCCGCATCGATGTGGCCATCGACACCTTTACAGGAAGACTCCTATGCATTCATTCATCCGCGCGGCGCTGTTGCCAGTGGCCATTTTCGCCATCAGCGCACACGCCCAGACCGGACCTTCGTTCAAGTGCAGCGCAAACATGGCCAGTTCCGTGGAGACGCTGATTTGCGGCAGCGAAGCGCTTTCCGCCCTGGATCGCCAGATGGCGAGCACCTACAACACGGCGCTGAAAAAGGCCGGCAGCCAGGCCAAGATGCTCAAGGCCGAGCAACGTGGCTGGATCAAGGGGCGCAACGACTGCTGGAAGGCTGACGACAAACAGGCCTGCATTCGTGACAGTTACAACCAGCGGTTGGTTGAACTGCAACAATGAATCCTCCGCTGTTTGTTTCTCTGGATGGGCCCAAGGGCACCGGCAAAACCACACTGTTGGAAGCCGTTACAAAAGTACTGAGGGCAGACGCCAAAACGGTAATCCGACTTTGCGAGAAAAAAAGCGATCCCTTTAGACGGGAAACAATGACCCTCGTTAACAAGCTGGTGAGAAATCCCTGCCGGGATCTGGAGTTGCAGGTGTGTGAACGCCTCGCGGATAGCCGTGCATGGATTTCCCGACAGGTGCTGACTAAACAACCTCCGGGCAGCATTGTGTTGATTGATCGCTGGTACCCGTCTGATGCCGCGTTTCGGCGCATAGTCCCGTTTGCAGACATTCTCCAGTTGAACATTGATCGCAACGTGCAGGTGCCAGACCTGCACGTCGGGATTGTCACCGCCCCTGAAATTTCATGGGCGAGGGCCGCAGCACGACGGCGCGGGCTGAGCAGTACTGTGATGCATACGCTGGAAGAACATGTTGCCTGTACCCAGGCGTTCGAGCGAGCGGTTGCAGATCAAGGCTGGGTTTTATGCCGCAACGAGGGAACGCTTGAAGAGGCAACATTGCAGGTTGTTTCTGAGATTTATCGCGTGCTTGCCTGCTCATAATGGCGTGGTGAGCGAAAACGGGATACGCAGCTCCTCGACAGGCCCTGAATCCCGGCCGCACATTTCGTCGTGCGCGCATTGCTGCACCAGCACGCAAGGAAATGCCGGCACGGTCTGCAGCAAGTCGCGCAGGTGGGTGGTCGACCGCAGGCGCATCGGCTTGGCCGCATCATCAAGCAGGGTGAACTGGCCGTGATCCAGGCGGATTCGTGCCAGATAAAAACCACCTTCGAGTGACAGCAACTCCAGTTCGCGTATTTCGCCCTTCGCGGCCCGTTCGGTCAGTGCTTGCAAATTCAAGGTTTACTCCTTGCCTACCAGGGTAGGCGCTCGCCGTTATAAGCAAAAAAATTGCCGCTGTCGCCAGCAGTCAGACGGTCAATCAGCGATAACAACTCGCGGGCAGCAATGTGTGCCGGCCTGGCTGCCGAGGCTCCACGGAAGGGCTGTGAAAGGCCTGAAATAACGGTGCCTGGATGCAGGCTCAGCAAGCGGGTTTGCGGGCGGGTTCGCGCCAGTTCGATCGCCGCGGTTTTAATCAACATGTTCAACGCGGCCTTGGAGGCGCGATACGCATACCAGCCGCCCAAACGGTTATCGCCGATGCTGCCAACCTTGGCCGAAAGCACCGCCATCGCGCCACGAGGGTCGAGCAATGGCAAAAAATGACGCAAAACAAGCGCTGGTCCCAGGGCGTTGACCTGGAACACTGCCTGAAACGCATCCGCCTCAATGGCGGAGTAACTCTTTTCCGGCTTGATTTCTTTGCGATGGAGCAGGCCCGCAGCATGCAGGATTAACTGGTACGGGGCTTCTTCAGCTAATTCGGCGGCGGCTTTGGCGATACTCTCGGGCTCTTCCAGATCCAACCCCGGAAGACTATGACGCGTCAGTTCGCGAACAACCGAGCAGCGTGGATCTTCTTTGAGCAACTGACAAAACGCCGTGCCAAGGGCTCCACTGGCGCCTATCACTAAGGCGCGATAGCCGTCGCCAAGTGAGTTCATTTCTAAGGGGCTGTTCATGAGTAGCGCTCTAAGGCTGCCTCGTTTTCAAGGTGTCCGACGCGTCGGGTGCGTGTTGTGATTCCGGCACTGCGTAACAGTTATCGACACATCGACGTCCCCCATCCGGGTGAGGCAACCACGCCAAATGGGGGCGCAAGCGGCAGAACAGCCGATAACCGAACGCCAGCAGCGGTCGAAGTGCACGCCAGGTCAGGGGGCTGGCCCAGAATCCCAGGCCGGCGGCACGCCAGCTCCATAGGGTGGCGTCCAAGCCTTCAACCCAGCGGCCGTCGGCGAAACGGGCGTGAAGTACGGACTGCATGTGCTCGAACGTAAAGCCAAGGGCCTTGGCGTCAAATTCAGCGCTGTTTAAGTCAATAAATAGCAGTCGGCCCTCTGTGGCGTGTCGGCGCAGGATCTTGATTTCGCGCGCGCACAATGGACAGTTACCGTCAAAGTACAGCGTCAGTGGCCAAGGATTTTTGTTGTACATTGCACTATACCTTGTATAGGTTTTATCTAAGATAGGCCTAAAATAACCACCTGACAATGTGCGCAATGCTTATGCGTGTTAACCACGGGCCAATGCCATCCGGCTACGCACCCGCAATTGACGCGTGGCGAGCGCATAGGTATCCAAGAGTCTTATCGAGGTATTTGCATGGCTACGCGCAACGATAGCTTGGTCCGCCACCTTATCTGTATTGCTCTTATGCTCCAGAGCGCGGACATATTTGCCGATTGGCGTGAGGCGATCCCCAATGCCCATCTGTTGGGCAGCGGGGATATGCGAGTATTCGGTTTCTCGGTCTACAGCGCGCAGTTCTGGAGCCCACGCCTGATCGCCGGTGAGCCGCTGGTTGCAGATGCACCTTTTGCGCTTGAACTCACCTACAGCCGCGCTATTAGCCGCGACGATCTAGTCGAGGCCAGCATCAAGGAAATCCGTCGCTTGTCACCCTACGGCCTGAACTCAGAGCTGATGGGCCGCTGGGAGCGGGAAATGCAGCACGCGTTCGTCAATGTGCGCGCAGGCGACCGCATCACGGGCGTTTATGTTCCTGGAGAGGGCGTACGGTTTTACTTCGGCGACAACCTAAGGCGCGTGGTGAGGGATGAAGCTTTCGCCAAAGCCTTTTTTGCCATCTGGCTTGACCCCCGAACACGCAACCCGGAACTGCGGGCCCAGTTGCTGGGTGGATCCAAACCCGGGGGGCGTTGAGGAATTGCACAATTGGATAAGCCGGGTTTGTCGAACCGGTGGGTGAATCGCCTCGGGTTTTGTAGACACCTCGTTGTCTCAAACTGAGGCCAATTAGGAGATCCATAAGCAACCCCGCGTTACCCCGAAGAATTCAAAATGCAAGCTGTCAATCAAGTGACCGAAAGAAGCTGCCTGTCGCTGATTGAGCGGCTCGTCTCCGCGTGTCGACGCATAGCCTCTTTGCCTGGGTAAACCCAGTGGGTATTACGTCTGATTGTCTGAGCTGCAATCGGCACGCGCTAAAGACGACCAGCGATTGCCGGGTTTGATCAAGCATTCGTGGCTGGAGAGCGGCGGCGTTTATGGCTATCGCAAAATCCATGACGATCTGCGCGAGGTCGGTGAAGACTGTAGTCGCCTCGCACTATTAGAGAATCCGGGGCGATTCAACCATTGAACAGTTTGGAGGCTCAGTCTCCAGTGCGAGCAGCACCCAGTGCAACAATGGTTTTTCTCAATTGACGGCGGTGCATATTGGCGGTTGTGCTTGAGCAAGCGCATACAGCGGTCTGGGCCGAAGTCGTTCAACGGCGTTATCCCCCGTTGAACGCAGTGATGATAGCGGCGCTTATATTGCCTAGTGAATGGGTGGGGGCATAGGGGCCCACCTCCGCACAGCCTCGAGCGAATCAAATGGTCCGCTGTTGAAACATATTCTTGCCTTGGGAGCATGCTCATGAATTGTGTTGATGAGGCGTTCAAAGAGGCGTAGATACGCGGCATCAGTACGAACGCCTGCTCCGATCAGGACGCAATCACGTTGTTTTTCCTGAAGAAGACTGAGAAGGAGCGTTTCTGCGGTCTGTTCACTTTGGATTAAGCCTAGTTCAGTCGCGTAGCCGAGGCTTTCAAACGTGTTTTTATCAGTGTCCAGAGCGGCCTGAAGTTTCTCGTGTGTCAGCCCTGGCCATTTGCTGTAATCCACCGCGTCGGGGTGCCAGCCGACGAGAAGTATGTTAATTGCTTTGCTCATTAATGTTCTCCAGTTAAAAAGTAGTTTAGCTTTCTGAAGGGGAGAAAAGGTGCTTGCTCCAACCTCCATTGCTAAGTGAAATAGCGGATCGTTGTCCTGGGTTTGTTATTGCTTTCAACCCCACTTCATTTCATCTTTTGCAACCTTGGCCCCAAGTTGTAGCGCAATACCCATACCGGCATCGGGATACAATTAGGTCATGGCTTCTATCATTGCCGCGCTGTCGGCGGCCTTGGTAAGCTCATGCTCGAATGCGAGTAGATAGTCGCGGGGTATAGCCCTCCAGATTGAGGGCGGGTTCGTCAAAGACTTCGGGAATCACTAGTATGTTTGCTCCTGAAGACTTGACAGTCCGCACCCGTACGATTCATAGAAAGGTGTTGGAGGGAGATAAAGTATCTGCTCTTTTTAGAATCAACGTAATAACCGCGAGGTTTGGAAGGTTTTACTCTACATTTCTCGAAAGTTGTCGGATGCACATAAATCGTAAACCACAAACTCTTCGATCTATGTGTAGTGTAGGCTGAGCTTTTAATTTATTTTCTATAATCTCATGAAGAATTATCATTGGCGATGAATGGGTGTGCTTGGTTTCAATGATGGACTCTATTTTCCATGAAGGCCTCTCAGCGAGACGTATAAAACGGCACCGCTGGCAAGGCAAATGATTCCTACCCAGCGGTAGATGGTGGTCCCGTAGAACGCAGCAGAATACCCGCAGGAAACGTAGCGGATCCCGTCGCATCTAAGTGTGAGTAATTGTGAATTAATGACTTTTGAGCCTTTTTTTACTCGAAATTAATGTAACTTGCGCCGCGCGTTTACGTCGCTGAATTTGAAGTGAATCTATTTTCAACGAGAACAACACTGGCCGATGCATATGGCAATCGACTGGAACCCCTTACTATCAAATCAGCTCAGGTCAGCAATATGAACAGGCGCTCAATCGCTATTACGCCTGATAACGTGGCCGCAGCCTATTGGCGTTATGCCTTGCCCACGGTCATGGCAATGTTGGTCAGTGGTTTGTATCAAATCGTCGACGGGATCTTTATTGGACATGTAGTGGGCGCCGAAGGGCTGGCAGCCATTAACATGGCGTGGCCCTGGATCGGCCTGATGGCCGGTGTTGGCCTTATGATTGGTGCGGGAGCGGGCGTTCATTGTTCAATCGCCCAGGGCGAAGGGCACTTCCAGAGGGCCAAGGGCTTTCTCATACAAGGCTTGTGGCTGTTGGTATTATTAGGCGTTGTAGTTGGCGTCTTGATCATCGCTGGGCGCGATAGCTTGCTTGCTTTGCAAGGTGCCAATGCCACCGTGCAGCGCCATGGCAGTGGCTATTTGCAAATTATCGGTTGGTCCTCACCGTTGGTAATGGCCAGTATTGCCATGCCCATTCTGGTCAGAAACTTGGGTGCTCCCATGTTGGCCACCATCATGATGCTTGTCGGCGCACTCACTAATATAGTGCTGGACTACGTATTTATCGTAGAGCTGGGCTGGGGGCTGCAGGGGGCGGCCATTGCGACAGTCACCGGCGAGTCCCTCTCGGCGCTGATCGGCTTGGTGTTTCTGTTCACCCGTTACAGTTCCCTGCCATTAAGCCTGGCCCTGCGCGAGTTTGGCCTACAGCCCGTACCCTGTCGGCAGATTCTGCTTAATGGGTTTTCCAGTTTATTGATGTACCTTTACGCCAGTTTCGCCGCGTTATTGCACAACACCGCGTTGATGCATTACGGCAGCACCGTGAACGTGGCGGCCTATGCCATAACCGGGTATTTAATGACGGTTTATTATCTGCTGGCCGAAGGCTTGGCCAGTGGTATGCAACCTCTGGTCAGCTACTTTCATGGTGCGGGGCAATCGGCTTTAGTCCGTAAGGTGTTCTTTCTGGCCATGCGCTGGGTGGTGGGCACGGGCGTGGTGTTGGTACTGATGATTCTGATCTTCCCACACATTGGCACGCGAATATTTATCAGCGACGAAGACCCTGCGTTGGATGTGGCAGCCATTGACGCTGTTCGCCTCCATCTGTTTGTGCTGTTTCTGGACGGATTCTTAGTACTCGCCGCGGCGTATTATCAAGCAGTCAGCGATAGCAGAAGGGCGACTATGATTACACTGGCAAATATGTGCATTCAAATTCCATTTTTGCTGATACTGGCGCCCTGGCTCGGGGTTGTCGGTATATTACTGGCATTGCCGCTGTCGACCATTGTGCTGGCGACGGGCGTGGTCACGCTATTGCGTCGGTAGTTCTCACCGCGTGTTGGTGTAAATAACTAACATCTCGATAACGACCTGCGTCGCCTCGAGCGCTGAAACTTTTTAGCGTCTGTGCCTTCTGCACTCGATAAGGCGTATTAAAAGCACCGAGAAAAGAAGTGTATTGGTGTGAAAAGCTGTGAAAAAGTTCAGATTGATTTCTTTATGCATTGTTTAGCTGTCATATTTTATGAGGTCGGAGATCACACTACATTGGTGTCCGCGCTCATATCAAGGGGGAGGCTTACACCCTTAATGACAATCAATAATGGATGGAAATCAGTAATGAATAAAGGAATCTCGGCATTCTGTGGTGTGGCTCTAGCGATGTCTTGTGGCATGGCCAGCGCTGTCACGCCAGTAACGGGAGGCACAATCAAATTCACCGGTTCCGTGGTCAACGCGGCTTGTGCAGTGAGTGCAGCATCTTCGCAATTGACAGTAAATATGGGGCAGGTACGACTCGCGTCCTTTACGGGGGCGGGGGTTGAAGCATCCAGAACACCTTTCACCATTGAGCTGCTGGACTGCGATACAGTTATTTCGCAAACTGCGAGTATAAAATTTCAAGCAACCGCCGCCGATGGTTTTCCAGCTTTTGATGCGGGTATGGGGAGTGGCAGGGCCCAGGGCATTGGCTTGCAGATCAGGGACCAGAATGGCGTTGTTATTACTCCCAATACCGGGGTAAGTACGGAGACCCAGTTAATTCCGGGTCGTAACATTTTACCATTTCAAGTGAGCTATATTTCTTTGCAGGATGCTGTTGTAGCAGGCGATGCAAGCGCCAATATTGACTTCGTTGTGAACTATCAATAACGGAGGTGAGGAATGGTTATAAAGTGCCCGGGCGGGCATTTTATAACTAAACGAACTTGCAGGCAGGGGGTGTATAAGCTTGAACGTCTATAGAGTGTCTATATGGATCAGCATTTTGATAGCCTTTTTGACGATTTCGGCCCATTCAGTGGTGCATGCTGCAGGCGGCTCTAATACTGTTGTAACACTTCCTGGTGGAAGAGTCGCAGTGTTTGGCGCCGTGACCACTGGGGCCTGCTCCGTCAGTATCAGTAACTCCGACAAGATAGTACTCATGGGTACTGTGAGAAGTAATCAGTTTACGGGGGTTGGCAGTGACAGCCAGGCAGTACCCTTCTCCATTCAGCTGGATGACTGTAACAGTAATGTCAGTGAGTCTGTTGGGATCAGCTTTAGCGGCATCGCCAATGAGGAGGATTTGCAGGTATTGGCAATTAATGGAGGAACGGACGCAGCGCAAGGTATTGGTCTGGCGTTATTTGATGCTGATAACCAGCTGTTAGCAGTCAATGCCGATCCCGTTGAGTATGCGCCGTTGAGCAAAGGTATCAATACTTTAAGTTTCTTTGCGAAGTACCGATTAGTAGAGAAATTTGTGCGCCCTGGGATTGCCAACGCGACAGCCGACTTTACCCTGGTCTATCAGTAAGTGAAAAGATGTAAAAATGCATCGTGGAAATTGATGAGGAATAGATTTTGGACGTTTTTAATGCGTACAAAAAAAAGATGGTTGCCTGTGTTGCACTCTTGCTGTCGTTAGTCTCGACTGCATCTTTCGCCGGAGGGGTAGGGCTGGGAGCGACACGGGTTGTTTATCCGGCAGACAGCAAGCAGGTTTCTCTGTCTGTTAGTAATACAGATAAAAATAATGTCTATTTGCTGCAATCCTGGATTGATACCGCAGAAGGTGGGGTCACGCAAGACTTCATGGTGACGCCCCCCCTGTTTGTCATCAAGCAAGCAACAGAAAGCGCACCCGCCGAGAATACCTTGCGCCTGGTCTACGCTGGTCCGCCCTTGGCACAGGATCGTGAGACGCTGTTCTGGGTCAATGTCAAGGCGATCCCTTCGACAAAGCGGGATGCCGATGATGGGCAGAGCAAACTCCGGCTGGCTGTGGTCAGTCGCATCAAGCTTTTTTACCGACCCAAAGAGTTGGCAAACGGGCTTCAGGACTCAGCATCGAAAGTAGAGGTCAAGCGTGTGGGTAACACCTTGGCCATCAATAATCCAACACCTTATTTCATCAGTTTGATCAAAGTATCAGTTGGCGAGCATGTATTGGACAACACCATGGTCGCACCTTATGGACAAGGGAAGGTCCGCGTGCCGGAAAATGCCAAAGGTGAACTTCACTATTCCTTTATAAATGATTACGGCGCTTTGATAAAACTGAAATAAAGCAGCGGTAAATCCTGGTCTTTCTGCATTTACTCAATGAGCTTCTTAATGGCGATTCGTATGTGTTCGTCCTTTAATAAGCCATGAGCCACTACTGAAAATGATACGGATTGAAGCCGGCCACTTCGTGTGAGGTGCTGTCAGATAGTGCGCTGGAAGAAGGCTTATAAACCTCGATATTTATATGGATAAAATAACTAGGGTGTGCGGAATGAGATGGTGTCCCCGACCGGCTAATATGGATTTAGCCACTAAGCGTCCTGCAGTCAACGTGATTGCTTTTCGTTATACCAAGATCTATGTGTATTTGATCGCCTCGATTTATGGGGGTTGGGTACACGCCGATCAGTACTTTGATCCGGCCTTTCTGTCCGACACCAAAACGAAAGTTGCAGACCTTACCAGATTCTCAGCTGCGGACGCTATTCAGCCAGGCACCTATCGAGTCGACGTCTACTTGAATGGCGCGTTTATCAATACCCGTGATGTGGTGTTTGAGGAAAATCAATACTCGAAAGACGGCGCTCCTGCGCTTGCTGCGTGTTTCAGCGCTGAGGAGATCAAGGACTTCAATATCAACCCTGCCGCTGTCCCGGGTTTAGAGTCTGTGTTGCCGGGTAGCTGCGTTCAATTACAGTCGTTAATGGCTGAGGCGCAAAGTCGCTTGAACCTGGAACAGTTGCGGCTGGACGTGAGTGTGCCCCAGGCGATGTTGACCGGTAAGGCCAGGGGCTTCGTACCTGTAGAAGAGTGGGACAATGGCATTAGTGCACTTTTGGTCAGTTACAACTTCACGGGCGCCCACAGTACCGCCTCCAACAGTGCTTCCAGTGATAACTATTTCTTGAACCTCAATACCGGACTGAATATCGGTGCCTGGCGCTTGAGGAATGACTCGACGGTTGACAAGGGCAATGGCTACTATTCGGATGCCGGCGTCAGTTGGAAAACCCTGAACAGTTACGCGCAACGTGCGCTACCGGGGATCAAAAGCAGCCTGATACTGGGGCAGACATCGACATCGAATACGGTTTTCAACAACTTCAACTTTGAAGGGGCGCGGCTGCTGTCGGATGACAACATGCTGGCGGACAGTGAAAGAGGTTTCGCTCCGGTAGTCAGAGGGGTTGCCAACAGCAACGCCGAGGTGACTATCCGTCAGGGCGGGAACGTGATCTATCAAACCTACGTAGCGGCCGGGCCTTTTACGATCAACGACCTCTATCCAAGCTCGTCCAATGGCGATCTGCAAGTCAGTGTGCGTGAAGCGGATGGTCGAGTGAATCAATACAGCGTGCCATATTCTTCGCTGCCGGTTTTGCAACGCGAAGGTCGGCTCAAATACGATCTGGTTGCCGGTACGCTACGGGGCGCTGATTACCAGAGCAGCCCGACTATCCTCCAGGGCACCTTGGCCTGGGGGCTGCCCCACGGCCTGACCCTATACGGCGGTGTACAGAATGCAGAGAAATACAAAGCGTACTCCTTAGGCGCGGGGCAGAACCTGGGAGACTGGGGAGCGTTGTCGCTGGATGTGACTTCGGCCCACAGCATTCTGGCGGACGATAGCCAGCATACCGGTTATTCGATCCGCATGTTGTATGCCAAGACCTTGATAGGTTCCGGTACCAATTTCAAGTTGGCGGGTTATCAGTATTCCACTCGTGGGTTTTATAACTTCAGTGATACGGCCAGTAAAATGATGGAAAGGCGACCGTCGGTTATAACTCAAGACGGCGAAATTTATCAAAAGCCTGAATTCTACGACTATTACAATTTGAATTACCCAAAGCGCAGCAGTGCACAGCTCAATGTTTCTCAACCATTGGGCGGCTTTGGTTCTGTGTATGTCAGCGGTCATCGGCAGACATTTTGGAATACCAAGGAAGTTACCGACCTGCTGCAGGCTGGTTATCACACCTCGCTGAAAGGGGTTAATTATTCCCTTTCTTATAGCTATAACAAAAGCGCTTGGGTTGACAGTACGGATCAGGTCTTTGCGCTGAGTGTCTCCCTGCCATTGGGCGACGGCGCATGGACGGGTAAACGAGGTCCGCGAAACAATTCTGCGTATGCCAATTATGGGCAGACACTCAATAACAAAGGTCATGCGCTATACAGCGCGGGCGTGACCGGCACTGCGCTGGAACACAATAATCTGAGTTATGGCGCACAACAAAGTTATAGCGACAAGGATCATGTAGCCAGCAGTAACGTGAATGCACATTATCGGGGGGCTTCCGGTAACGCCAATGTCGGCTATAGCTACAACAATAGCAACAGCAGTAGTCGCCTTAATTATGGTTTCAGTGGCGGTATCGTGGCTCATGAGGATGGTATGACGTTCAGTCAGCCGCTGGGGGAAACCAACATCCTGGTTAAAGCTCCACTGGCCAAGGAAGTGAAGCTTGCCAGCGGTGTGGGGATAAAAACCGATTCTCGCGGTTATGCCGTGGTGCCTTCAGCTTCGACCTACCGACAAAACAGGGTAGCCCTGGATATCAATTCGCTGGCCAATAACATCGAGTTGGACAACCCAGTCGCCTACGCCGTGCCGACTCAAGGTGCTCTGGTGCGTAGCACCTTCGCTGTGCGAGTCGGGGTGCGTGCACTTATGAATATTACTTACAAAGGTATGCCCGTGCCTTTCGGTGCGAGCGTGACCCAGGCGGCAACCCCTGGCGATAACATTGTGGGTAACAACGGTCAGGTATTCCTGTCCGGCCTTGCTCTGGAGGGGCAATTGAAGGTGTGGTGGCAAGACGGCCCTGGAGGGCAGTGCACGGTTAACTACCAGCTGGACGAGGGCAGTGAACTTAAAGACATCAGCAAACTGGCGGCGGAGTGTGTGTAATGGAAAAGCGCTTTCTTTGGGTGATTGCAGGGTGGACCTTCTGTCATCACGCCGCGGCCTATGACGTGCTGGTGAATATCAACGGGGCGATCGCTGCTAACGGTTGCATGGTTTCGTTCGCTTCGCAGCAGATGACGGTGGACTTTGGTAATGTCGCCACTAAACAGTTTTACGCAAAAGGCATTCCTTGGGGTAAGCAGAAGTTCGTGATTGGCCTTGAAAGATGTGGTGATGACGCAACGGCGGTGAAGGTATCTTTTAAAGGCAATGCCGATGCAGATGACGCCGATCTTCTGCAACTTACCCCGGGAGAAGGCGTTGCCAAGGGCCTGGCGATTGAAATACTCGATATGAACAGTGCAAGTATTCCAATTAACAGCCAGGCATCGGCTATTCCGATCAGCCAGGTAGAAGGGGACAATAAACTATTGTTTTATGCGCAGTATCGCTCCACTGCGAGTACGGTTACCGCTGGGCCCGCCAACGCGACTGCAAATTTTGTTTTGGAGTATCAGTAATGAGAGTTTTCATGACGGCGATGAGCAAGGGCGGTGCTGTTGTTCTTTCGATGCTGCTGTTGTTCACGTCTAACAGCACTTTGGCGGACCTCTTTGATTCATACATAGGTGCCGAGAACGTTGTCATCCAAAAGCCTGCGCTCAATAGCTCGATAATAGGTGAGGCGTTAACTGGTTGGATTAACAGCGGTATGCAGCGAGTGGTAGGAGGTTTCAGTTTGGGTTATGGGTCGTATGGCCTGACAATTAGTTCTAGTACGTCAGATGTATCTTACTCTGAATCTGGAAAAAACTATACCGTATACCACGTTGCTCTGCCTAATGGAAGTCCATCAGGTATTGGATTTGTCTTGAGGACATATTCAAAAGATTGCTATTTTGGCGGTGGTAATTGTTCAAGTCGTGTGCTTCATGTACAGGATACATTTAACGACTACAAAGTGTTTCGAGATGGCGGCTTTTTGGCATACGACATACATTATGAATATGAAATAAAGTTTATTACAACAAGTCAGGATATAGAGCCCGGCCCATATCTTCTGGGTGGGAGTGCTATCGGGTGGGGTAATTTTGGTACTCTGGGTCAAGATGTCGCTACTGTGCGTTTAAATGCGTTCCAACTGGAGTATAAACAGAGGGGTTGTACGGCCAGTCTTTCGCCGGCTGTCATTAATATGGGCGTCGTTTCTCCTCTACTGTTCACCGGGGTCGGCAGTACAGTTGCTTCAAACGCGCCGGTAACCGTCAGCCTTCAATGCAGTACTCCTGACATCGGGGTTCTGGTAACCATGACGGACCAAAATAATTCAAGTAACTCTACAAATAAGCTGCAGTTGACACCCGGCACCGCTAGTGCCACCGGAGTAGGCGTTCAGTTTCTCAAGGACGGCGGTTCACCGGTGATTTATGGACCTGACTCGAGCTTTGTTGACTCAAGCTCCGCAGCCCAATGGCGGGTGAAGGATAAAGCCACACTGAGCAACACTGCCCAGTTTGTACTGACCCCGCAGTATATTCAGACTGCCAGTTCCATTACCGCTGGCGAAGCTAACGCAGTAGCCAGCATTACCTTTGCTTATGATTGATTCGAGGTTTTGCCTTGGTACGCTCTTGTCGAACGACAATAGATAGTGACCGGTGCAGCGGATTGCAGATGCGTATGCCAGAGCATTGAGGTTTAACTAAGCAAGAACAGCGGTCTGCGGCTTACGTGCCATCATCCTGCAAGGGGAAAACACCCTATCCTGGTCGATTAACGACCAGGATAGGGGGCAAGGCTAAGAAGCGGCTATTCGGAGGTTACACCCTTTAACTTATCGTTTTGCCGCTGGCGTTTTTCCGGCGTCAGGACGAGCTCTGCGCGATAAATAGGGATATCTCTCGGCGCTTCAAACCCTAATTGGACCTGCTTACCTTGGATCGTCAGTATCCGGATCTTGATGTCGCTACCCAGACAACCGGCGTCACCGACCTTGAGTGTAATAATTTTCACGCGTGATTCCTCCATGACATATTTCCGTTCGCACATGATCTACCTGACTATCGTTTAACTTAAGTCAAAAGCCGTGAAAAACCTGGCATGCGCTCGGTTGATCACCTCGCACACTGACGTGATTGGATTTGAAGTGAGGCTCAAGGTGAATGAGCCAAAAGAAGCATGTTTCAGGTTAATCGCAGCGTGTGTTGAATTAGGCTGACCGTCTTGTCGAGCGCTTGCCTGGTCACAGGGCAGCCCACTTATAGCGTTCTCGAAAAGTATGTGTTAGAGGCGGAAAGAGTGATGGAAACAATATCAGCCGTTGTGCTGTCGGGCCGTTGGTGTATGGGCGGCGAAATGGCCGATATTTTAGAGGCGGAATCTGTCAACGTATTGATCAACACCGAGTGCGCGGCACAGGTTGTTGAGGCTGCGCGAACACGGCTTGCGAGTATTGCAATTCTGGACCTTGCCACCTTCAATATTGAGGGCCTTGAATTGATCAGGCAGCTGCGTGCCGGCAACCGCGAACTGAAAATTATTGTGCTGACACAGCAAGACTCCAAGCATTTTTCGGCGCGTTACCGCCGTGCCGGGGCGACGGTGTCGTTACGTGTCTCAAGGGATGTGCGGGGGCTGGCATTTATTCTTCGGGCCATACGCTCGGGCTACGCCTATTTTGACTTTATTAACGCACCTATCAAAACGCGAGAGCGGTCGTTTGCCAATGAAACTGATTTGATTGCTACGTTGACGGATCGCGAGCTAATGGTATTTCAAGGGTTGGCGAGGGGGTTGAATAATAGGCAAATTGCCGAACACATGAATGTTGGCAGACCTCATATCAGTGTACATAAAACCAATATTTTTGAAAAAATGTTATTGCAGTCGATATCGCAACTGCAAGCGTTAGCGGCTCGCAATAAGCTGGGATGATCCCGTGTGACTAGTCGTGAATCATTCTTCTTCATTGGCGGTAGATTGCCTGAGGGCTAAAGTCATCCCTAACAGTCTGCTAAGCGACGAGCGTAAACGCAGCCAGGGGTATATTGATGATAGATAAATTCGGTGTAAGGGCACTAGTAGCGACGTTGATGTCGTTTGCCCTGCTAGTAGTAGCCGCACCGGTTGCGAGTGAAGGTACCCTCCAATTCGGCGGCAGGTTGGTGGCGCAAACGTGTACGATTGCTGTCAATAACTCAACATCTTTTGCGCCTTTAGTTCAATTGCCCAGGGTGAGCCGTAAAGGAATGTCGGTGGAAGGAGAAACCAAGGGTGGCACAAGGTTCACGTTTAAGTTCTCGGGGTGTTCATCCAGTTTGGTGACTAAGGCCCGTGTGTATTTCCAGCGTGGATCGAATGTGGGTGAGAACGGTACTCTGGAAAACAAACTGACGTCCCACGCAGCCACCGGGGTCGCGCTCCAGTTGTACGACGCGTCGATGAATCCCATCAGGGTAGGAGACCCCTCTCAACTAAATCAGACCGCCATGCCCTTGGCTGACTTGATGGAGTATTACGTTCGGTATATCGCTGATAGTGATGCGATAGGTTCTGGCCCATTTCAAACCAGTGTGACGTATTCAATCAGTTACGAGTAAGCGGGGGGTGATCTGATGAGTGTCGCATGCTGACCAAAGTAGAAATGCTGCATCGTTGCGCTGAGGGAGGGGCGAGTCTGGAAACTTGTGAAAAACATGCTTTATGGATTTTGAGTTGTTTGATGCTGTTGCATGTGTTTTGCTGATTGTGTTGCGCAATAGGAAGTGCGTAGGGCTCACTTATGTTGCGCCACATCTGACTTAAGTTTAACCAGGGAAGTTATTAAAATGAAACGTCAAGTAATCGCTGTGTCGTTATTGATGATCGCATCGTCTATCCAGGTTGTGAATGCAGCCTCCGACGGTACTATTAATTTTATCGGTGGTATCAGCTCTACCACCTGCACCATCACAGTGAATGGCGCTGCTGCGGGTACAACAACCGTTACACTGCCGACGATAAGTTCGACAGGAATGGATACCGTAGGTGCTGTCAAAGGCGCTACGGCACTAAATTTTGCGCTCACGAATTGCTCGTCTGCAGTGGTAACAACAGCAGCAGCAGGGAGTGCCGCAATCGCTTTCGAGAGCGGCGAGGGCATCGCGGGCGGTAATGTGCTTAATACATCCGCACCAGCGGCTGCTGCAGCGAAGGGCGTCGTGCTGCAAATTAAAGACTCCAACAACGAGGCAGTGGTCATTGGTAATGCACCAGCACTCTCTGACTACAGCCCTCTTGTCAACGGCGGTATGACGAAGTCATACACTGTTCAATATCTAACGACCGGTACACCGGTGCAGGCGGGTAGGTTTGAGGGGGCTGTCACATACTCGATCAGCTATCTATAAGCTGCAACCGCTCAGCACTCCCAGTGCTGCCTTTGTGATTAAAGACAGCACTGGGAACTTGATCAGCCAAGCAAGGGATTTTATGGCTTACCTTATATCGATACGCCAAGGAATGGCCGCGGTGCTGATGTCAATGGTTTGTTGTCAGGTGAGTGCCAGTGTGGTCATTACCGGCACACGCTTGATCTACCCGGCACAAGAAGCAGAAATCACCGTGACGCTGGACAACAACGGTGTGCTCCCGGTACTGGTGCAGACTTGGGTCGACAGCGGAGATCCAAACTCTAGCCCCACCCATTCGACGGCGCCTTTTTTGTTAACCCCCCCCGTATTTCGCATGGACCCAAACAAAGGCCAAAGTGTGCGGTTAATGTTCACCGGTGCCAGCCTGCCCGAAGATAAAGAGTCGGTTTATTATTTCAACCTGCTCGAAGTGCCCACCGCGCCCGCGGAGACTGGCACGCCGGTTAATTTGTTGCAGATGGCTTTTCGCTCGCGAATCAAGATTTTCTATCGTCCTGAAACGTTGAGCGGCAACGCATCCGACGCTATTGATCAGGTTCAATGGCGCATCGTCCACCAGGCCGGAGGTCTGGCACTGGAAGGGCATAACCCCACGGCGTTTTATGTGACCGTAGCCAAAGTGGGTGTGGTGGATGGCAAACAGCGGTTTATGGCCGGCAGTGAAATGCTCGCGCCGAGGTCCAAGCACTCCTTTGCTTTGCCCACGCTAAAAAACCTGCCGGGGCCTCAGGCTCAAGTGGAACTCAGCGCTATCAATGACTATGGCGCGGATGTGTTGATCAAGCGGCCGCTAACGCCTTAGTCGCGATCGCTGCGAACAGTGCATACGAGTAATCCATGAACACTCTTTTTGACTCCTGGGCTGAAGTGGCTCGGTACTTCAGTGCCTCGCGTTTATCCAAACCTGTTGTTGGCTGGTGGTTGGCTCTGGGCATGTCGTGTGGGCAAAAGGTTTTCGCAGATGAGGTGCTTTTTAACCGTGCTTTTCTGCCTGAGGGCTCAGAGAGCCTGGACCTGGCGCCTTTTCAAAAGGGAAATGCGGTGTTGCCAGGGCAATACAGGGCTGACGTGTTTGTTAATGAACAGCCCATCGGACGTAAAAATATCCTGTTCTCCGCATCGGGGGGGGGCGTGTTGCCCTGCTTCACTGCGCAATTGCTGGATGAATTGGGAGTCAGCCCGAAAGCCTATCTGACGCCCTTAGGAGACCCGTCCTGTCTGGTGTTACCTGAAACAGTGAGGGGCGCCAGCGCGACATTCAACCTGCAAGACTTGATGTTGCGCGTGAGTGTTCCCCAAGTCGCATTGCGCCGTGATGCCCAAGGGTATGTCAGCCCTGAGTTATGGAACCGCGGCACCACCGCAGCGATTTTCGGCTACTCCGCTAACGCAACCCGCAATCTCAAGGGGCATGGCGAAGACTCAGCCTACCTGAGCTTTGACGCCGGAATAAACCTGAGCCATTGGCGTGCTCGCCATAATGGCTCAGTGAGTTGGCAACCGACTAATGGGGCCGCGTACCAGGCGCTGAACACATACCTGCAACGTGATTTGGCGGGCCTTAAAAGCCAGCTCACGCTTGGGGAGACCCATACCACGGGCGAGTTATTTGATGGCGTGCTCTACCGGGGCGTGCAACTGGCCACGGATGATCGGATGCTGCCGCAATCGCTACGCGGCTATGCGCCGATGATTCGCGGCATCGCACGCACCAGCGCGCGCGTGGTTATCCGTCAGGAGAGCAACATTTTGCGCGAGATCCTTGTCGCGCCTGGACCGTTTGTGATCGACGACCTCTACTCAAGTGGCTATGGCGGCGACCTGAGCGTGACCGTTATTGAGGCCGATGGCAGCCAGCAACGCTTCACCGTACCCTACGCTTCGGTCAGTCAACTGTTGCGCCCCGGCGTATCGCGTTACAGCTTGACGGCGGGGCAGTTACGCAATCAGTACCTTGATGATCCGCCCAACTTTACCCAAGCTACCGTCCAGCATGGCTTGAACAATATGTTCACTGGAGAAGGCGGGCTGCAGGCGAGCGACAAATACACCGCGTTGTTGACCGGCGTGGCCATGAATACGCAGTTGGGCGCACTGGCGCTTGACCTGACGCAGTCCAAGACCCGTTTCCTCAGTGGCACAGAACACGGCAATACCCTGCGCCTGTTGTACAGCAAGAGTGTGCTGGAGACCGGCAGTTACTTCACGGCAGCATCCTATTGGTATTCGGCCACTGGCGCCCATAATCTCAACGATGCGTCGCAGCGATTACAGTTTGAGAAGAACGTGCTCTCATCCATGACCCTGGCTTCGCGGATGAGCCGCCGTGTGACACTGAGCGCCAATCAACAGATCGGAGAGTGGGGGCAGTTAGGGCTCAGCGCGTCATCCCAGTGGTACAGGAGCACGGCGGGAAGTGACTTGCAGTATCAACTCAGCTACAGCACCCGATTGGGGCGTGTGGGGTTAAGTCTTAATGCCAACCGCAGCCGCCAGGCACTCGGGGCAATGGACACCACCTACCTGCTCACCGCTAACCTGCCATTGGCATTTGGCTCAACGCGTCATTACGCCCAACTGTCGGCGCGCTTGGCACGCGATGCCCAAGGGCAACTCAGCGAAGATCTATACCTCAGCGGTAGCTCCGGCGAGGGCAATCAATACAGTTACGGCGTTGGGCTCCAGCGTGATGGTGCAAGTGGCACGTCGGGCACTTCGTGGAACGGCCAGTACCAAGGCGACAAAACCTCCCTCGGCGGCTCGCTGAGTCAGGGCGATGACTATGCCACCTTGGGTGTCAGTGTCGGCGGCAGTCTTGTTGGGCATCCCAAGGGGCTTACGCTGAGTCCTTTTCGCAGCGACACCATTGCGTTAATCAGTGCCAAGGGCGCCCAAGGGGCTGAAGTGGTGGGCTTTCCGGGAGTCAAGCTGGATGGTCAGGGCAATGCCGTGGTGCCTTACCTGCGCCCTTATGAACTTAACGAGGTGGGCATCGACCCCCGCGGCGCATCCTCGAGTGTGGATCTGAACGAATCAAGCCGCAAAGTGGTGCCCACCGCCGGGGCTGTTTTAGCGGTGGATTTCGCAACCAATGCGGGACGTGCGCTGTTGCTCACTGTGCATTTAGCCGACGGCAGCCCCGTACCTTTTGGTGCCACCGTGAGCCTTGCCGCCGGTCCGTCGTTAGGCTTGGTCGGGCAGGGAGGGCAGCTCTATGCGCGGGTACCAGAAGGGGTGGATCAAGTAAGGGTCAGTTGGGGGCGAGAGGCCACTCAGCAGTGCCTGCTGCTGCTGCCGGCGCCCGACGCTGAAGGGTCGGGCTTGCAAAGCCGAAACAGCCTATGCACAGCGGTTCAACCCTAATCCGGTTTGACCTGAGGAGATGAAATATGTTTGGCAACGTCGCGGTTCTGTCGCTTTTGGTGTGGAGCGTCGTATGGATAGCCGGTAACGCGGCGGCGGACTGCGAACGGGTCGAGGCGGGCGGGGCAAATGATTCGACAATGCCGCTGCGCATCAGCCAGATCAGCGTCGGCCGCGATATCCCCGTCGGCACCGAGGTTTACCGTCAAGTCTTCACCCCAGGCGGTGTCGCATCTATCCGATGTGCACCCGGTACCCGGGATATTAACCTCAAGCGCAACCTGGAGATGGTCTCTGGGTCTATCCCCGGTTATTCACCCGGGGTAAACGGCAATACCTATCCCACCAACCTTGCAGGCATCGGGGTGCGTTTCCTGGACGTCGATAACCGCGCCTTTCCATTCACTGCGAAACTACCTGACTGCCCAGGACCGCAAGCCTGCGTATTTCGTGATCCGAACCTGGATAAATTCACCCTGTCGCTTGTCAAGGTCAGTGCGCATGTCCAAGCGGGGCCCGTCGTGAGTGCGTCGTTGCCAATCGTTAACATCGGCTACGAAATCCGTGGGCGGCAGTTGCCGGTGCGCAGGGTGCGACTCTCGGGCCAGTTGAGGGTGGTGTCGCAAACCTGCCAGGCGCCGAACATTCAGGTCAGTCTGGGCCAACACTCTGTGGGTACCCTTGAGAAAACCGGCTACACGCCCTGGCAAGACTTTTCTATCGTGCTCAATCAGTGCCCGGGGTTTTACGGGTACTACTCCGCAGGGGCCAACGTACTTGAGCCAGGCGTAGTATTCAAAACCAATAAAATTGCATTCCGTATCGACCCCACCCAGCGGGCGGTGTCCCCTGACGAGGGAATCCTGAGCCTCACAGCGCAGGGCCCAAGGGTTGAGAGGGCGGCGCAAGGTATCGGTGTACAGCTTGCGTTGGAGAATACCCAGCCGATCAGGCTGTCGACGTTGCTTGACAGTGGCATTTCACTCCAGCCCAAAGAGGGTGGCAGTTATGTCATTGCGCTCAAGGCTCGTTACCTCAGGCTGCCTAACTCAACGGTACACAGCGGCCCGGCGAATGCGACAGCGATTTTTACAATCAACTATCAATAAACAAAAACAGCACTTAGAGGCCCGTTTAAACCTGTCTATACTCCCGCTGATACGTCGGCTATCGAGTGGTTCTGGGCAAGCGTAGTCCATTGACGTGATCGAAAGACAGACGCGGGGTAGTGACAGTAATGCAACCCATTGAAAGTACCGATGGCAGTGTTCTTCCGTCGGTGGTGCCCACAAAGGTCATACTCAGGCTTCATGAGGTTTCGCGGTATGCAGAGTTTTCCCCCAGCCAACACCTGTTGAGGGTTAGTGAGGGGGGGGTTATCACTGGACAGGAGTTGAGTTACAGCTCAAGCCGGCTGCTTGAACTGCTGATCTGCCACGCCGACCTGATCGTCGGCCGCGAGGAAATGTTTGCCTACGGTTGGCCGGGCAGGGTGGTGGGACAGAACAGCCTGAACCAGGCAATCTCCAATATTCGTGATCTGCTGGGCGATGATGTACAGCGAACGATCATCCAGACGATCCCACGGCGTGGGTATCGATTTAACTCGGCATACCTGAGCGAGGACCGCGAAGAGTTTAACGTCAGCGATGACACTGCCCCAGCGCCTCCGGTAGCAGCGGATGCTGCTGAAGGTATCAATCAGCCGGAGCAAGGCCAGGCGTTTTTTGCATTAGACCGTCTACCACGCTCTACCAACCTGCTGCTCGGTGTGCTGACGATTGCACTGGCAGCAACGTTAGTCTGGCGTATCGACTGGGCGCTTTGGTTGCAGCACGGCTTGTTCAGTGCAAGTGAAGCATTGGGCGAGTTAGACATTCAGTATGTCTCGGAAAGCCCAGAAGAGCTGACGCAGTTGCAGGCCGATATCAAGCCTTTGCGTGATCGTTTGCAGGCGTTTGTCAAACAACCGGAAACCATCATTTTCAATAAAATGCATGGTTTTTATGAGATCGTCTGTATTGATCAGGGGCGATCTGTGCAGTTTTTGACGGTGCATAAAACCAAATTATCCCAGTTGACAGATGAACAACTGAACAGGTGCGTCAATTGAAACCATTAAATATTCGATGGGTGATCACTTGGTCTGGGTTAGTAGTGATATTAATCATTTTGCATATTGTGTATTCGGCTCAATCGAGTAGACAGATATTGCAGGGCACGTTCTTTGCTTCTGGAGTACTGATCATGAGCAGCGGCGTTGTGTATGATAGCAGCCAGCGCTTACAGTCCCATGGCTATAAACTGCACGACTTCGAAGCGATTAATAAAAACACCCAGGATTTTTCTCTGACGCAAGTGAGTAGTCTATCCGGTAATGCGCGGTTTGTGACGAATCAAGAGCGGGATGGCGAGTGGATTAAAGATAAGATCAGCATCGACCGGGATATTGCCTTTAATTACGCTTACTACTCGAACGAGTTTTCCAGATTAAGCTTGTATAAAATAAAGGCGCGTATAGGCAGTCAGTGCTTTTATGTAAAGGAGTTGGAGACAGTACGTTGCTTTGGTGCCGAGCGCTAACCTTTTTAAATTGAGATGTACCCTCCGAGTGCTCACTGATAGCGGCGCTATTTATTAAGTGATGCTGAGAGCACACGCATGACCGCGGTGGACGGGCGGCCTTCGTGCGTGTAGTAAGCTTGAGTGGTGAATAATTATGAATTCACCACTCATCACCTCGTCTCTACACCAATCTGCTCTATGCTCGGCATCCAAATCGGGCAGTCAATAAATCATTATCGTAGCCATGAAGCGACCGGGTTCACTTCATTCGCCTACTTGTGAGTGTTATTCAGATTTAGCCCCGCAGTTCTAGAAATGACTTTACCTAACAGGTTGATACGTGAAAGCAATCAAGCGCGTTCTTAAGCGTGGGCGTTCTGTTGAGCGCTCATGGGCAAACTCTATTTCTTCAATGTGGTCTCAGGTAGCAGTCGCGCAAGTCGCGCTTTGGTTGATCGTCGCATTACTGATGGTCTGGGCGTCGCTATACTCGGTGGAACATTTGGCGCAAATGTATGTTTTTGAGCGCCTGAGTAATATTGTTGATTTGAGCAATGGTAACTTCTCTGGTTTTGAGCCTGGCATGCTGAGTGAGTTGAAAGCCATGGGTAACTATGAGGCTAGCGTTGAGGAGTGGCCTTCGCTGTTGGCTAAAAGCTATGCCTTTATAGAGTATTGTATTTTATTGTCTATGTCGGCTGCTGGGGTATGTACCATTATCGGCCTCTATAAGGTTTTCAGTTCGATCTATACGTATTACTTTTCAATGCAAGCAAGGTTTTGCAGAGGCTTGGTTAACGGTGAGTTGAGCGTGCACTATCAGCCGATAGTGAATATGAACACTGGCCTATGGGTAGGCGCTGAGGCATTACTACGCTGGACCCATAAGGGGCAGACGATAAGCCCTGCGGTATTTATTCCGTTGATCGAACGATCCGGCATCATGCCGTTGACAACCCGTTGGATTTGCCAGCGTGTTATAGAAGATTATTCATGCCTGCTATGGGCATGTGACGGGTTTTACATCAATATAAACTTATCTTCTCAAGATGTATCCGACCCCACGTTTCCCGCGTTTATTCAACAACTATTGAGTCAATATGGCATCCCGGCGTCGCGCATTGTATTTGAGGTCACTGAAGGTGTCGTGCTTGATAAATACGAAGCCATCCTGCATTTGAATCAATTACGTGCCCAGGGCCATAAGATTGCCTTGGATGACTTTGGTACGGGCTATTCCAATTTGTCTTATCTGGATTGCCTGCCTCTGGACATTCTTAAAATTGACCGTTGCTTTGTGAGCAAAAAAGGTCAAGGGCGCGCAAATACGATTTTGGTCCATTTGCTGAATATGGCCAGACACCTGAAACTCAACGTAATCGTCGAGGGGGTCGAAACACCCGAACAAGTGGAGCGTCTGCTTACCTTAGGGGCGACCACTGCCCAAGGTTGGTTTTATGCAAAAGACTTGACTGCAGAGGACTTGGTACATGGGTATTTTTCGCTGGTTCATCCGGATATGAACCGAGTGATCTAAAAGAATAGGTACTCACAGTTATCGTTGCAAGGAAAAGAACATGCAGTCATCGATTGACCCGACATCGAGCGATAAGGGTATTCAAGCGGAAGCTAAAAAAGTGTTAATTCTATGTGCTTCTGAAGGGCGGCAAGTTGTATTTTGGCCCTCGCAAAATATGTTGGTTATTCATGAGCATAATAACCAGCGAAAAGTTGAGTTGGGATACAGTTCCAGTCGAATCCTGGAAATTCTGATTGACCGGGCAGGCACCATTGTAAGTCGCGATGAAATATTTGCCTTTGGCTGGCCTGACCGTATCGTTGGGCAGAACAGCTTGAACCAGGCTATTTCAACGATTCGGGAACTGCTGGCCGATGACGAGCATCGTGAAATCATCCAGACCATTCCGCGAAGGGGTTACCAGTTCAACTCCGCGTTCTTGGTTGCTCCCGGGCACGTTAGCGACATTAGCGCTCCGGCGCCTTTAACCTTGGGCGCCGCATCAAGCTCCGAAGTGCCGCAGGTTAGGCTTTCATGGCTGACAAGGCGGCTGAGCACTGAGAATATCTTGATGGGAGCGACGCTGATATTAGCTATGAGTTTTCTTTGGCGGATTGATTGGAACCTTTGGCTACAGCCGGACTTCGTCAAAGAAACCGAAACTCAGGGCTTGCTGACTGTGTGGTACACCGGTGCAAATACACCGGAAGTCGAGAGGCTAAAAGTGAGCATGGCACCGGTGCTACGGCGCATGGAAAGTTTGTTGGAAGTGCCCGGCACAGTGGTTTTAAATACGATGCACAGCTTTTACGAAATCCTTTGCATCAGTGGCAGCACGGTGGAATTTGTTTCAGTGCATAATTCGAAGTTAGCACTCTTGACCGATGAACAGTTAGACAGGTGCCTGAAGTGAACAAGCGCAGTGTTGGACTACTGGTGGGCATCGGGTTGCTCGTGGCCTTGCATTTGATGTATTCATCCGCATCGCGTAAGGATGTGCTTAAAGGCGCTTGTTTCACCACCGGTTCGATGATTATGAGCAGTGGCGAAGTCTTAAATGTGCTGATCAGGCTTCAGTCGCATGGAAATCAAATTCATGATTTTGAGAAAATAAATTATGATAGCCAGAAGTTTTCGTTTGCACTGGTTAACAACCTCTTCGGCAGTGCCCGATTTGTGACTAACCCAGTAGGCGGCAATGAGCTGCTTAGAAGCATGTCGGTGCGTGATCGAGACGTTGCCTTTAATTATGCTTATTTATCAAGTCATGCATCACAATTGACCTTTTACAAGTTGGACCTGAACCCGGATACGCCGTGTTTCTATATCAAAGAGCTGGAGCGCGTATTGTGCCTGGGGAGCGAGCGCAGTCGAGATATTTCATCACGCTGAGCTCGCCGGCACTGGCAAAATCCCCGCAGATATTACTGCTCGCCGTGTTCAAGCAGGGTCAGATAATGGTCAATCAACTCAACGTTCTGTATCGGTGAGTTATGCCCTGCGATAATCGCTTCAACGGGCAATTCACCACTGCGGATCAGCCCTTGCAATTTCTTCAGGGTTTTCGGGTACTCGCTGCGATTCGCGAATGTCATGTTACCCAGCTTTTCCTTGAGAATGCAGTTTCCATACAACACACGCTCTTCTGGAAAGTACACAAAAATCCCATCTTCGGTGTGAGACGCGCCTAAATACAGTGCTCTAACATGGCCGTTTTGCAAGTCGAAGTTGCCCGGGTATACCTGGTCTGGCAGGCTTTGTTCCAGGATTGGATAGTGCTCCATCCCTTGCCGGGTAAAGTCGACAATACTGCGCCACTGGCTTTTTTCCAGGTCATAGGTCATCTGCGTTGAGACAATACTGGCGCCGAGCTTCTTCCAGTAGGCGTTACCTCCCGCGCGGTCGGTGTGGTAGTTGGTATTGATCACCTCCTTGATGGGCAGGGGGCTGATTTTCCTGATTTCCTGCTCAAGCTTTTCAGCGGTGGCTGGGGTCCAGGTTGCGCCAATAACCGTGATGTGTTGCTCGCCAACGTAGACCATTGAGTTCTCCTGCACATATTCCTTGTCTTCAACGATGTAGAGCGGGCCTTTGAAGTGGGTAAGGGTCAAGTCACTCTTGTTAGCGAAGACCTGGGAGGTAATGCAGGCCAGGCTGATGACTGACAGAATATTAATAAGCTTCATAAGTTTCTCAGGGAATGAGTTATACAACACAGGGGCATGCCCCCACCTGTTCTGATCGGTAGTGAGGCCGCGTCATAGAATCAGGCACATCCCACCCATTGCGAAGTGAATAACCATGAATTGAGAATTAATGCGGGATTGGTACGCGCCTGGCTCAACTGCGGATTCCGGGCGTCGGTGCAGGCGCAGTATTGACCTGGGCTGCTTTAAGGGCTCTGGGTGCACAATGGAGGTGCGTGATAACTTGTTAATTTCTTTAAGCGATTAGTATTTTAGTTAAGTAACAGCAGCCGCGTGTGTAGGATTGCTGGATGAGAAGTTTCCTGTAGTTCATCTGATCTGAAACACTGGGGGGTGCTGATGTTCAAAGTCATTATTATTGATGGACAACCGCTTGTGCGAGCGGCTATTAAATCCATTCTGAATCCGGACGACTTTACCTGGGTAGCAGAGGCTAATAATGGTACCGACGGCCTTGACTTGGTACGTGAGCATAAACCTGATTTAGTGATTTTGGACATCCAGCTCTCCGGAATTGGGGGGTTAGAGGTGATGCAGAAGATTTACAGCTTTGATAAGAATATTGAAATTCTGGTGCTGACATCCTGCTCAGCACGCTATTATTACAACCGTTGCCGTGCGGCGCGCGCGTCGGCGTTTTTGTCGAAAACGTGCACAGTTGAAGAGTTGCAAAGGACTGTCAACCTGCTGATGAAAGGCAGGGCTTATATGCCTCATGGCATTGATCGACTGCCTGCGCTCGGTGACAGTTTCTCCAATGAGGCCCTACTTATCAATACGCTTTCCAACCGCGAGTTAATGACATTTGAACTGCTTGTGCGAGGGATGAGTAATAAGGAAATAGCGAACTATTTGCAGCTGAGTAACAAGACGATCAGCACCTACAAGGTACGACTACTGGAAAAGCTCAATGTCTTTTCCCTGGTTCATTTGTTTGAAGTTGCCAAGCGCAACGGTTTCGCGGATTAGGTCATTTACGAAATTGCGACAGTGATATCAACTCCCGTCCTGTTTGATCGGAGGAGATCCTGACGGCGTTACGCTCGATGGTGTAAATCCGTATTACTTGCACCACTTCATGCCCTTTTCCCGGGGTGCATCCGAGTATAAGGCCTCTATCAGTCATGCCATCGCAATTATGGGGCGCCTCAAGCGACGGGCCTCCAACATAGCGATGCCCGAATATGTGCTGCCGCACGCGCAAGGCAAGTGCAGCGTCCCGCTCTGCAGATACGCAGCTTAGGGCTTGAGCAGCCCTTCGGTGACGCCAATGTGCGAGCGTTTCGTTGCCCTTAGTTGCTGGGTACGTAACTAAGTGTTGCCGATGGGTAAGTTGGCATGGGCGAAACTAGCCTGTGCAGATTTTTTCCTACAAGTTGCCCTACAACACTGACATTTAAATATTGTTACTTTCCTCTGTGGTGATCACCACGGAGCTTTAATTAATGAAGAAAGTAATGTTGAAAAAAACACTGGGTCTGGCTATTACTCTGGCATCTTCACAAGTATTTGCCAGTGGCTTTGCACTGAATGAGCAAAGCATCAGTGGTATGGGAACAGGGTTTGCCGGGCGATCTTCATCGGCAGAAGATGCCAGTACTGTCTATGGCAACCCCGCCGGTATGGTTCGCCTGGACGGTCAGCAAATCACCGGTGGTCTAGCCGTTATTGATGCAACAAGCAACATCAGCCAGGCCAGTGGCAGTTCGAGTGGCAGTAACAAGGGCAACATGGTGCCGCTTACCGGCGCGCCCTTTGCTTTCTACACCCAAAAACTCAACGAGCAATGGGCTGCCGGCTTTGGTCTCTACGCGCCATTTGGCATGGTCGCCGATTATGAAAAAGGCTTCCAAGGCAAAGCTTTCGGCAGTAAGAGCGAGGTGAAAGTCATCACGCTCCAGCCAACCGTCAGCTATGCCTTCAACGATAAGCTGTCTATCGGCTTTGGCCCGACCATCAACCGAGTTTCCGGTACCCTGGAGTCGGATATCAACCTTCCGAACCCAGGTCTCGCGTCCAACAATATCAAAATCAAGGGTGACGACACCGCCTTGGGTTTTAACGCTGGGGTGTTGCTTCAAGCAACAGACAGCACGCGGGTAGGCCTGACTTACCATTCGCAGGTCAAGTACAAGCTGAAGGGGCACACTCAAGTCACTAAAGGCGCCAACGTTCATGACGCATTATTGAGCAGCGGACGCTACGACGCGTCGCTCAAAATTGACACGCCAGAGTCTTGGGATTTCTCTGTGACGCAAGATGTGAATGCTGATTGGAAGCTCTATGCCGGGGCCACCTGGACACGTTGGAGTCGCCTGAAAGACATCACGGTCAAGAACGAGGGCGTTAGTTACAGCGATGGTGCGTATGCTCAGGCTTTGCTCAGTACCATTAAAGAAGAGCAAAACTGGCACGATACCTGGGCCTATGCCGTGGGGACGTCCTACCGACTGAGCAAACAGTGGGTGCTGCGTACCGGTTTGACGCTTGACCAGTCGCCGACCAACAACACGGATCGCTCACCACGTATTCCTACCGGGGACCGAACCATCTTCAGTCTCGGTGCTGGTTACGATGTGCTGCCGAACATGACTGTCGATGTGGCTTATGCCTATCTTAAGGAAGAGCCGGTCAAAGTTAACCGCACCAATGGGCTTGGCCAGCACTACAAGGCCAAGTATGAAAACAGCGCCAATGGTTTCGGCTTGGGCGTCACTTACCGTTTCTGATTCGCCATCGTCTTAAAGCCCTGCTGTCTTACAAGAGAGCGGGGCGTTTTGACTGTGCCTTCGGCGCAGGCCGCTGAGCCCTGTGTCGAATTGCCCCACAGTACCTGGGGCGCTTAGTGGATCAATAGACGAGGAGGGCGTCGCTACCATCTGGGTAGTGCGAGACGATGTAGCCTTGCGCATCAATTTCGTGCAGTGGCGGCAGGCTCGAGTTGCCGGAAAGTGTTTTATAGCGCTCGGCTGGATAGAGTGAGCGGGCGCGAATAAAACGCTGCCCGCCAATATTTTCGTAGCGCAGGACTTGGCCTGGTGTGATGTACTGCGTACCTATGGCTGTGACGTACCCATAAGGCAGTGCATAGGTGCCTGAAAACGCCATCAATTGGGTAATTAGGGTATGGCCTTTTTGCACTGTGGTGCGCAGCGGTGCTCCACCTGGAGCGTCTGCGCAGTGCATTAAGTGATAAGGCGTGATTCCAACCGCGAGAAAATGATCGATAAGATTTTTAAGGCTGTGGAAATCGTCGTTGATCCCTTTGAGCAGTACTGCGTGGCCACGTACGTTGATGCCCCGACGGGCGAAGCCGTTGAGTGCCCTGATGACGTCCGGTTGCAGCTCGCTGGCGTGGTTGATTGCAACGTCCAAAGACACCCTTGTGGAGCGCAGAGGATAGGCATAATCGACGTGGTTATAACTGGCCATGCGTTCGACAAATGCTTCATTAATGTACTCTGGTTGAAGCAAAGCATGCCGGGTTGCGATACGAATGTTATTGAGATGGGGAATGCTCGCCAGGTTTTCCAGCAACGCGAACAGCTGCTTTGGTTTTACCAGCGGGTCGCCACCAGTGATTGAGGCTTGAGTGATGCGTGCGTCGTTGCGTATGTACTCTACGACATTGATCAGGTTTTCCTCACTCATCGATTGAGACTCGCAGCGCACAGTGCTAGATTTCTTGATGCAGTAGCGACAGGGACAACCGAAATACGGTGTCAGCTCAACCTTGTCTTCATCAACGCGCGATAAGCCGAAAGTGCGGTTTTTTTGCTGGTGATGGCGCATCTTGTCGCTTCCATTTCGAGGGCGGTGAGTGGGTCATACATACGCTGATGTTGTTATCAGTGAAGCATTAAAGTGCCACCTAGTAGAATGACTCCGATACAGCCATTCAGCGCAATTCAGAGTTCTTCATGGCGCGCCCTATTGTTGCGTATATAGTGCGCCTCATTAAATATTACCAACGGCTTCCTCTTCATTAAGGTGAAGGCTCTCACTATGCCTCGCGGCAGAGCTTCACAACTGTTCAGTGTGGTTGAGTTGTGTGGCGTGCGGCTTCCTTTTAATCTATGAAATATATTGCTATGGAAATAACTCTGCTATTTTTCATGGCGAGCATACTAGCTTACATTTCAATTATCTAAGATTGACGTTTACCTCAGCGGACTCACTATGAAATTCTCAAGTATCATTGCCCCAATCACTCTGAGCCTGATTGCTCTCACCGCACATGCAAAAGGTCTGGATCACGTGATAGTAGTCTCGACACAAAAGTCTTCCGGCACGATGTCCGTGGGCGATAAAAGCGCCTACACACAGAGTTTTGATATTTTCCTGGGGAATCTCAAGGGGCGGGAAATTGATTTGGCCGGCTACTGTTTGAAAGCCTACGGAATTGAAGGCCAAGAATACAAGTTGGATACTGTGGATGAGGCGCTCACCGTCGGAAAATTAAAGGTAGGCGCCCCGGTCCAAGGTATGGCAATGTTTTCTTCTGTCGATTCCGGCGTATATCAGCCTCTGATGATCAAGCTCTCTGGAAGATGCAAATAAGCCATTCTGGGATGTTAGGATGCTGGAACTCTTTTTTTCTCCGCGGAACATGATGAATAGCCCCGGCTTCTCTAGACACCTTGCAAGCTCATTGCGTAGCTGGCGTTGATTCGCGAAATTATCGGTAAAAGCAACGACGCAGGAAGCCATAGGCTATCCAGGGTACAGCGTCTGCATTGCATGCGGTGTTAAGGTCAGCGGCCCCTCCTGACGCCGGCATTCATCGCGCGGGTGCCAGTGATGCTGGCTCTGCTTGGAAATGCGCAAAACAAGATATTGGCGTGGCGAAAGCTGGCATTATCAGGCTGGCGCGTTGCACGCGATGAACATGCGCCTTCAACGAAGCCAGATCAGTGCCGATACATACTGAAAGCTCGAAAATTATAGGTTAGGGTTGCTAAAAATCTGGAGGATCAGCCATGCCCCGTAATATTGCGTTCTCTACGTTCGTATCAGTCGGCTGCGCAGAGTGCCGAAATCTAGAAGGGTTGGGGTTCGATTTCATAATGGCATTCCAGCCAATCGTTAACGTAAGAACGCGCACAACCTTCGCCTATGAAGCCCTTGTACGTGGGGTGAACGGTGAGTCGGCGGCGAGCATCTTGGATCAGGTTAATGACGACAACCGATACCGCTTTGACCAAGCATGCCGAGTCAAGGCTATCGAGAGAGCGACGGAACTAGGTTTGCTGGGCATTCCAGACTGCAAGCTCAGTATCAATTTTTTGCCAAATGCTGTGTATCGACCCGAAACCTGCATTCGAGCCACTCTGGAGGCTGCCAGGCTGTTTGGGTTCCCTCCAGAGAGACTAATGTTCGAAGTGACCGAAGGTGAACGTGTTGATGACCCTATGCATCTAAAGGGGATTTTCGAAGAGTACAAGCGTCAAGGTTTCACTACATCTATCGACGATTTCGGCTCGGGTTACTCGGGGTTGAATTTATTGGCGATGTTCCAACCTCATGTGCTAAAAATTGACATGGCTCTCACAAGAAACATTGACAAAGACCCGGTTAAAACTGCAATAGTCGAAGGTATTGTTTTAGTCGCAAACCGTTTAAATATAGTGGTTGTGGCCGAAGGTATTGAAACCCGTGATGAGAGTGATGCATTACTCCGCTTAGGCATAGATCTTATGCAAGGGTACCTCTTCGCACGACCTGATACATTTCTACTACCGCTTCCAATTTATTCCTAATTGAAAATTTCATAGCGCACATCGTTGTAGGCTCAGGTTGTGATTTTTGGTGTGACGTTCTAAAACGCCTAACATCACATCGACATCCTGGCTAAGCAAGTGATTTTGGTTTGAGTCCAAGAGGGCCTGTGATGGCCATTTTTTGGCTCAGCACTGGGCAGGTTTACTGCGCCGGCAGCGCTCAGAACAGTAACGAACTTCCTCCCAGCAGCGCGCCCATTTCTTCCTCCATAGGAAGGGAAGGCCGCAAGTCATGCAGGTTTTGACCGGGAGTTCACTCTTTTTCAAAATGATTCACCGTCATCTAAGTTTGCGAGCAACAATTGACCACGTTGCCAGAGCGCTTGCTGCTTTGATTCAGGCATTCGGTCGAGGTTTTTATACTGCATGCCCATACGGTGATTGCTGCGCAGGCGATCGCTGTGACGTATCAGGAAGTGCCAATAAAGCGCATTGAAAGGGCAGGCGTCATCTGTGGTGCTTTCGCTCACCTTGTATGCGCAGCCACGACAATAATCGGACATGCGTTTGATGTATTGGCCGCTCGCACAGTAAGGCTTAGATCCCATGTAGCCGCCGTCTGCATGCATGACCATACCAAGTGTGTTGGGCAACTCCACCCAGTCGAACGCGTCCATGTAGATTGCCAGATACCACTCACATATTTGACTCGGCGCGATACCTGCGAGCAAAGCGAAATTGCCGGTAACCATTAGCCGTTGGATGTGATGAGCGTAGGCATGCTTAAGGCTTTGGTTAATGGCTTGGCGCATGCAGTTCATCTTCGTTTCGCCTGTCCAGTAGAACTCTGGAAGCAACCTTGTGTTGCTGAATTCATTTCCGTCGGCATATTCAGGCATCTTCAACCAGTAGATGCCTCGGACGTATTCCCGCCAACCGATCAGTTGACGAATGAAGCCTTCGGCAGCGTTCAGCGGAATCCGCTGCGCCCAGTACGCGGCTTCGACGTCGCTGCACAACTGGCGCAGATCCAGCAGGCCGATATTTAGCGCGGCGCTGATCCGCGCATGAAACAGGAAGGGTTCGTCACTGGCCATCGCATCCTGGTAGTCGCCGAACGCAGCCAGGCCCCAATCGAGAAAGTAATCCCACAAGGCTTGGGCATCGGCGTGGGTTACCGGGTAGTCGAAGGTGTCTAGGGCGCCATAGTGGCCGGAGAAGTTTTTTGCCACCAGCGCCAGCACTTCCTGGGTGATGGCATCGGCCGAAAAGCGCATGGGTGAGGGCGCTCTCACACCTTTGGGCAACGCCTTGCGGTTTTCGGCATCAAAGTTCCAGGCGCCACCGACCGGGCTGCGGTCGCCATTAAGCAACAAGCCACTTTTGCGCCGCATCTCGCGGTAGAAGAATTCCATGCGCAGCTGCTTTTTGCCCTCGGCCCAAGACGAAAATTCGCCGCGGGTGCAGAGAAAGCGGCTATCGCTATGCCACTGGATCGTTAAGCGACAGTCCTTGAGCGACTGCTCCAGGCGCCAGTCACCGCACTCAGTCAGGTACAGTTGCTGTGGTTGAAGCCGTGAGTGCCAGCGCCGTAACTCGCCGGGCACCGATCCACTGTTGTGCGGATCATCCAGGCTGACGTAGTGCACGCGGATACCGCGCTGCTTCAACGCCTCGGCAAAATGGCGCATCGCACTGAAGATCAACGCGATTTTTTGTGGGTGATGGGGCACATGGCTTGCTTCCTCCATCACCTCGACCAGCAACACCGTATCGCGCTGGGGATCCAGCCCCTGCAATGAAGCCAAGTCCCAAGACAGTTGGTCGCCCAGCACCAGGCACAGTCGGCGAATCTTACTCATTTGCCAGGTCCCCGGTGCAACGTGACTCACCAGGGTGCCGCCAGCGAGAAAGGAATGCGTAACGACTCGATATCGTCGTGGATCTGCTTTCAGCCATTCCAAACGCTGCGCCAAGCGCACCGCTGGCGCCTATCACCAAGGCGTTCATTTCAAAGGAACTGTTCATTGAGTCTCTCCTGCAAGCCTGCGCGAGCTCCGAGCGTTAACTGCGTTGCCCAATCAGTTGCAGGAACTCCAGCCGCGTAGCGGACGACTCGCGAAAGGCGCCCAGCATCACTGAGGTGGTCATCACCGAGTTTTGTTTCTCCACGCCCCGCATCATCATGCACATGTGCTTTGCCTCAATGACCACGGCCACGCCGGCCGCATCAGTGATGTGCGCAATAGCGTCGGCAATTTGCTTTGTAAGGTTTTCCTGGATCTGTAAGCGGCGGGCAAACATATCGACGACCCGGGCGACTTTCGACAGGCCCAGCACCCGCCCGGTGGGGATGTAGGCGACATGAGCCTTGCCGATGAAGGGGAGCAGGTGATGCTCACACAACGAATACAGTTCGATGTCGCGCACGATGACCATTTCATCGTTTTGCGATTCGAACAATGCGCCGTTGATCAAATCCTCTAGACTGATCGTGTAGCCATTGCACAGGTATTGCATCGCTTTGGCTGCACGCTGGGGAGTATCCAGCAGTCCTTCACGCTCAGGGTTCTCGCCGACGCCGACGAGAATTTCACGGTAATGCTCGGCTATTGATGTGTTCATTAAGATTCCTCGAAGCCATGCTGCTCTCACCGTCAAATTGCAGCGCCAGTGGTCAGTTTTTATTGTACATTATCTAATTCGCTGTATAGGTTCTGTATAGGGTAGGCCTAAAAAAACCACCTGACAATGTGCGCCGTTCCTAGGCGTGATGCGTATGGGTGGCTGTCGCAGGCACCATTTCTGCGCGATGCGCGTGCCCCCCTTGGACAGGCCGTCGGAGTCCGTTTGTGTGGCTGTAACGTCGACCTGAGGATTCAGTTGTACAAATTAATTGTTTTGTATAGCTTTTGGCGTGCCCGCAGCTGCAATCCCAATTGCTGGGCGGTTCTAAACCCCTGAGACCGTTGAGGAGTTGCACATGTTAAAGGTATTGATAGTTCTGCTAAGCATTGGTCTCGCGAGTTGCAGCCGGGTAGATGTGCATACTTACCGCCAGGAGATGCCCACCCTTGAGCTACGCGATTTTTTCGAGGGGCGGGTCGAAGCTTGGGGCATGTTTCAAAAGCGTTCAGGTGAGGTAGTCAAGCGCTTCCACGTGGAGATCAATGGCCAGTCCGAAGGCAATAAGTTAATACTCGATGAGTCATTTACTTACAGCGATGGCACTAAACAAAAACGGGTGTGGACGCTAACGCCAGTTGGCCATAACCAATGGCGCGGAACCGCTGACGACGTGGTGGGGGAGGCGCGTGGTGAGATGGCAGGCAATACCCTGCGCTGGAAATACGTACTGAGCCTTCCTGTGGATGGTAAGGAGTATCAGGTTGAATTAGACGACTGGATGTACCTTATGGACAAGAACACCATGATCAATCGCTCGTTCATGACTAAATTCGGAGTGGAAGTAGGCCAGATCACTTTGTTCTTCCGTAAGCAACCTTGAGTAGTCAGGGCCGGCGGCAGGTACATCCTGCACGTTTCCGGTGTTCAACCCACTGTGGAAGTAACTCCAGCCTGATCCAGATCTCGGGTTCTGGCATAGGAGTAGAAAGCGTGGATCGCACGCAGATGTGCCGCAGCCGTGTTGTAAGCACGGTGCCTGGGTTTAAGTTGGGTGTAGATGAATGGGGCAAGTATGGGCAACAGCGCCGCATCACCAGCTTGCACAAGCAGCGGTAGTCGTTTACCTGAAGATAAACGGCACTGAACCAGTTTCATCGGCAGCCACTTCATTCAATGACTCGCCACGAACACGGAGTAGATAGCCTGTTGAGAGAGTGGATGCCAGAATCGGCTTTGTCGAATCAGTGCCTGACGAGGCTCATGACCATTTCTAACATGATACATAATTTAACATAATATACATTATGCGAACCTATGGGATATCCTCGTTGGGCTCTGCTTGACGCTTTTCACCAAGCGGCCCCCCGTGTTTCTCGCCTGCTGGAAAAACACGATGCTGAAACTTGGTGTGGCGCTGCCTACCCGTTAAACCTGGTGGATCCTTTGCGCAGAAGAAAAAGCCTGGCTAACCCAGGCTCGTACTCATGCGAACAGTTCAAGCGCAGCATCATCCCAGTCGTGGCCATGTTCAGACCAACCATTGCCAGTGTGCGGTGGAAACCCGGTACGGCAATAGCCTTGTTTCGCCGTGAAATCGAATATGGCATGCGGATAATCGTTGATTAGCAACACGGCCTTGCTGTGATCAACTGACCAACCGATCTTCAAACTGGAGGGTTTATGTTTGTCTGAAACGTCCGCGACGTTGTAGATATGCAGCGCGTCTTGAATCGGGTTGCTTTCAGCCGCTGTATCCAGGGCGTAGAAATAGCCGGTGTCCTCGTCGTCTTCGAATACGACAACGTAACTTCCTTCTTCCGCGGGTGCTTCTGTGACCGAGTTTTGGCCCACGTGCAGTTCTGATTCGGCAGCGAGGTATATTGGCATCGGGTATTCCTTTACGAGTTGAATGTTTCAGACATCAAGAATACCAATAGCCCACGGCTGGGTGACAACTGTTAACCTGCCCTATGTCTGTCAAAAAAACAAAAAAGAATAACTAAACTAAATAACTGTTTAGTTTAGTTATATAAATGTGCAGTAGAATACGATCCTGCCGCCGCTGATCGCCTATGATCGTCCCGGCTCGCGCTGTGGTGCCCCGTCCACCACCGACTCCCCTGCCCCAGCCGGCACTGTATTCGGCGGTGACAAACACAAAGCCCCCCAACCCTGAGCCTGTAATTTTCCCTTTTAAGAATCGCCTGAGAGAATCCCTGACGCCCACCTCCTACCATGGACCCCGAAGCCACTCCAACATACCCAGGAAAGCTACGGGCCCTCATGTCACCTCTCAACCACTTGCCATTCTGCCGCTCCCTGCTCTGGATCAGTGCGCTGATTGCAGCGTTGCTGGCTCTGGCGCCCTGTGCGCAGGCGACGGTCAAGATTGAAGGCACGCGCCTGATCTACTTTGGCCAATATAAAGAAGCCAGCATCAATATCGTCAATCAGTCCTCCAGCGAACTGGCGGTGCAAAGCTGGGTCACCCGCGAGGACGATGATGCAACTTCGCCGGTGCCCTTTGCCGTGGTTCAGCCGCTGGTTCGCCTGGATGCTCAACAGCATCACCTGCTGCGCATTCTGTACGCCGGCGCAGGCTTGCCCAGCGATGTGGAGTCGATGTTCTTGCTTAACGTCATGGAAATCCCGCTGAAGCCGGAAGCCGCCGACAGTGTGCAATTTGCCGTGCGCCAGCGCCTCAAGCTGTTCTATCGCCCGGCCGGGCTGGCAGGCAGTTCGTCAGAGGCCGTGCCGCAACTGGTATGGAGCCGCACCGATGGGCAAACCCTGACCGTCACCAATCCCAGTGCGTTTCATCTGTCCCTGGTGGATGTGCAAGTCGACAAAGGCGGCCAGGTTCAAGTGCTGGATGACTACCTATTGCTCAAGCCCGGTGAGCGCAAAGTCTTCAGCACCCAGGCCCCCATTAGCGTCGGGAGCCAAATCAACTTTACCGAAATCACCGATATCGGCTTGCAGGCCCGCCATCGCGCGGTTCTCAAGTGATGGAACGCGGGGAATACCGACCTATGTCACCTCTTAAATACCTACTCGTGGCCACCCTGCTTGTCAGCGCTGCCCTCCCCGCTACCAGCTATGCGCTGGCCTGCCGGGTGGACGGTAGCGGCTCGGTCGCCGACACCGCACCGCTGGGTACCGCATTGGCGGTGGCGGCCGATGCGCCGGATGGCACGATTATCTGGGAGTCGGGCCCACGCTCGGTCAACGTGATTTGCAAGGATGACTTTGAGCACGGCCGCGAAGAAGTGTTTTTTTACCTGAACCCGGCAAGCGTCAGTATCGGCAAGGGCATTCGCGCCGGGATCCGCTATAACTCAGTGCCCATCACCCAAAGCAGTGGCAAGTACGGTACGGGGTTCTACTCCGACCGCGGTTGCAACCTGTCAAATTGCGTCGGTTGGGACAAGGCCCGGTTCACCCTCAACTTCAGCGTGTTTATCGAGAAGTTTGGTAGCACGCCGCAAAACGGCCAGGCCAGCACCCTGTCGCAATACCGGGTCTTTCAACTGGACGGGATTACGGGGCTCAACAGCCGGCCCAACAGCAACCTCAACTACATTGTCACCGGCGTGAACGACATCCGCTTTGTGCCCTGCACGCCAGACCTGACGATTACCCCCAGTGTCGTCAACTTTCCCAAACCCTCGCGCCTGGCAAAGGTCGGTGAAGTGGCGAGCACCGCTACCTTCAATCTGAGCCTGCGCAAAGCCTGTGACACTCCGTACACGGTGAGCGCTCGCTTCGCCACGACACCGGGCGGCGGGAGCGTGATCAATGGTTTGTTGGTGCCCGCTAATAACAGCTCCGTGGGCATCGCGTTATCCTGGGACTACACCCATCAAAACCTGCCATTCAATGAATGGTTTCCCTTGGCCAAAATGAATGGTGCCAACCAGACCTTCCGCCAAGACTTCAGGGCTGATTTGAAGTGGCGCGCCCTGCCTCAGCCTGGCGCGTTCGATGCCGCGGTGGTCGTCGATATGTTCTACAAGTAAGCCCATGGGCGCTTTTAAGGATCGTCTTATGCCCAGGCGGCGGATGGCTCATTAAAATCCGCCGATGCGATTTAAAAGTTATCTGCTCCAGATCAATCCCGTCCTGTCCCGACCCGAAGCAGCCAGAAGGCTGCTTCGTCTTTTCGCCATCGTGTTATTGATTGGCATCTTTAGCGGTGTCTACACGTTTCTGCTGTCCACGTTCAACAATGACATCTCTCAGCGGCGCGGCTACATGAGCAGCGCGATTGCCGAAGCCCATACGTTTTTCACTACCCGCGAAGCCTTGCTCGAAAGCCTGAGCCTGTCGGCGGTGCGCAAATCCATGCAGGCCAAAGCGCAAGCGTATCCGGCTTCCAGCGAAGAGCAGCGCCTGCAGTTGGGCAGTACACCGGGCAACCAGTGGAGCATCTGGCTGACCTCACGCATGCGCAACTACCTGAAGGTCAAACAGGTCAACCTGCTTTACGTGACCGCCGGCCCCAACCCGCAATTAACCCGACTCTACGATTCGACGGCGCAGGTATTACCGTTCTCCCAATGCATGCTCAATCGCCTCAGGACGCTGAAGAAACGCAACCCAGTGGACCCAGGCGAACTCTGGCTGAGTGACCAGAGCGAAGGGCATTCACATTTGTATCTATTCATTCTGCTGGATGAGCGTGACCCCAATTCCGGCTGGCTGGGCCTGGAAATGGAAAGCCACGAAGTGTCCATGACCCTCAATGACCAGAGTGCGGGCGAGTTCATGATGCTCAATTCCAAGGGCATGCTGGTCTTTACCAATAGCCACGAACCCCAGCTGAACCAGTCATTGCTCGAGCCCCAGGGTGCGAACTTTTTCGGTTTTGTCGGCAGTGGCCTGGTGCCGGATCATCTGGTCATTCGCAAGCAACTCAAGTCGTCGGACTGGCAACTGATGTACTCGATCAACCTGCGGGATGTGGTCCGCGGATTGTGGCGCGAACTGCTCGGTTCGCTGGTGTTTTGCCTGTTCAGTGTGACGCTGATCTGGCTGGTGATGCGCCGGGTCAACCAGCGCTTCATCATCCCCTCGATCAACGGGATTCAGGCATTGATTGAAAGCGAGGCCTTCAGTCGCGATGTGATCCAGACCGCGCCGGTCGCCTTGTGCGTGCTGCGTCGCACCGACGGCCAGGTTGTGCTGGAAAACACACTGGCCCAGCATTGGCTGGGTAACGGCCTGGAGCGCGAAGCGCTGTGCACCGGCTGGATCCGCCAGGCGTTCGATAGCGCTCCGTCCGGGCATTGCGACTACTTCGAGACCCTCGACGGCCGCCACCTTTACCTCAGCAGCGCGCCTACCCGCTATAGAGGCGAGGACGTGCTGTTTTGCGCCTTCAGTGATATCAGTGCGCGCAAGCAAGTTGAAGCCGCCCTGGAAGAGGCCCGGCAGTCGGCCGACGCAGCGAATGCCGCGAAAACCCTGTTTCTGGCGACCATGAGCCATGAAATACGCACGCCGCTGTATGGCGTACTGGGCACCCTGGAGCTGTTGGCCCGCACCCAGCTCGACAACCAGCAAAAAGACTATCTGCATGCAATAGAAGGCTCTTCGGCCACCTTGTTGCAACTGATCTGCGACGTACTCGACGTGTCGAAGATCGAGGCCGGGCAACTGGCTCTGGAACTGAGTGAGTTCTCGCCGCTGGACCTGGTCAATGAAATCATCCAGGGCTATGCCGCCGCTGCCATGGGCAAGGGCTTGCAGCTCTACGCCTGCTTTGACCCCAAGTTGCCCGAGCGGTTGATCGGGGATGTCACGCGCATTCGCCAGATCCTCAATAACCTGCTGAACAACGCCGTGAAGTTCACCGACTATGGGCGCGTGGTGCTAAGGGTCAAGTTGCTGGACCGCGACGACGAGCGCTCCAGCGTTCTGTGGCAAGTGTCCGACACCGGCAAAGGGATTGCCCAGGAAGACCAGGCGATGATTTTCGAACCTTTCTACCAAACCGAAGGCAACACCAACGTGGTGGCCGGGACCGGGCTCGGCTTGCCGATTTGCCAGCGCCTGACGCAATTGATGAACGGGCATATCCGTATGGTCAGCGAGCTGGGCCTGGGCAGCAGTTTCAGCCTGACCCTGCCCCTGGAAGAGGCGCCCTGTACGCCCATGAGCAGCTTGTTGGCAGAGACGATCTATGTGGTTTCGCCGATCCCCGAACTCGCTCAATCCATCGGCGGCTGGTTACGCCGTTGGGGCGCCCGCGCACAGATCGGCCAGCCGACCCACCCCGAGGGCCAGTTACTGTTGGAACTGCATCCAGGCAGTTTCGAACAGCCACTGGTGCCCGCCTGGCCGGGGCCGGTAATCCTGGTGAGCAGCAACAGCAGCAATGGCCAGCAGAGCGAGACCGGCGCGTGGCATGCCAACCTCAATCAGTTGAGCGCGATTCACCAGGCTGTCAGCCAGGCGCAAGGGTTGTGGGTGGCCAGGGTCGACGAGCAGGCGCACACGCGTGAACTGCGCAAGCTCAACCTGCATGTGCTGGTGGCCGAGGACAACGTTATCAATCAATTGATTTTGCGCGATCAGCTTGAGGAACTTGGCTGCACCGTGGAGTTGGCCTGCGATGGTCATGAAGCGCTGCTGCTGTGCAAGGCCTCACACTTCGATGTGGTACTGACGGATGTGAATATGCCCAGAGTCAACGGCTATGAATTAGCCAGGGAGTTACGCAGCCAAGGTTGCTCGCTGCCCATCATCGGGGCTACCGCCAACGCCATGCGCGGCGAGGCCGACTTGTGCCTGGCCGCAGGTATGAACTATTGCCTGGTCAAACCCTTTGCGTTGCGGGCCCTCTTTAATTACCTGGAGCCTTACGCACGGATCCCCCATGAAGCGCTATAGTATTTTGATCGTCGAGGACCATCCTCTGCAGCACTTGTACCTGCAGAACCTGCTCAATGAATTGGGAGACTTCATGCTTGAAGCCGCCCAGGATGGGAACGAGGCACTGGAGCGTTTGCGCCAGCGGGATTTCGACCTGGTGCTGACTGATCTGCTGATGCCCGGCATGGATGGCGTGCAGTTTATCCAGAGCCTGGCAACCCTGCGCTGCAAGCCCGCCCTGGCCATTATGAGTGCCGCGTCGCGGCGCATGTTGATGGCGGCCAGCCTGGTGGCGAAAAACCTTGATGTGAAAGTCATCGGTCTGATTTCAAAACCCGTCGCCGCCGACGCGCTGCGCAGCCTGGTCGGCCAACTCAATCACAAGGATCGCAGCCCTGACCCGTCGCTCCCCGCCGCAGCGGAAATTGGTCGGCATACGCTGCTCCAGGCCATGGGTAACGGGCAAATCCAGGCGTGGTTCCAACCCAAGAAATCCTTGGCCAACGGCCGTATCGTCGCCGCTGAAGCGCTGGTGCGCTGGATGCACCCCGAACAAGGGCTAATGTTGCCCGCGGCGTTTTTGCCGGCAATCAAGACCTTCGAACTGGAGGAGCGCTTGCTGTGGCTGGTGCTCAAGCAGGCCATTCATGCGCAGGAGCGATGGCGTCAGCGCGGATACGATGTTCCAGTGTCGATCAACCTGCCGACCCACCTGCTCAATAGCCATGACTTGGCAGACCGCCTGCTGGATTTTGTCCTGGATAACCAGGGTATTCCGGGGATGATCTGCTTCGAACTGATGGAGTGCTCGGTGCCCCAGGACATCAGTAACTTCTATGCCGGAGCCTGCCGCCTGCGTATCAAGGGGTTTGGCCTGTCCCAGGACGATTTCGGCAAAGGCTACAGCTCATACCTGAACCTGGTCTCGACCCCTTTTACCGAGCTCAAGATCGACCAGGCGCTGGTACAAGGCTGCCACGATAACGAAGGCATGACGTCGGCCCTGGCCAGTATCATCGCACTGGGCCGTAAACTGGGGCTGACCGTGGTTGCCGAAGGCGTCGAAACGCCCCAGCAACTGGCCCTTCTGCGCAAAATTGATTGCACTCAAGTTCAGGGTTTCCTGATCTCTCAGGCAGTCTCCTCGGAACAATTTCAGCAACTGTTGAACAATGATGGCCCCGCGACATCTCATTAGCCTGCGGCCCGAATTTGTCTAACCTCTATCAGGAGTAAGCTCCATTCAGTGCCGATTTCTCATCCGCCTGCGAAACCCCTTAATGAAGCACAACGACGCCATCCTTGAAGCATTCACCCGCAGCTCACTGCGCCTGAATAAAGGGCTGATGGTGGTGCTCGGTCTCGCATTGCTGTTGGCGGGCACCAGTTACTGGGCACTGCAGCGAGTGATCGACGAGCAGTACGCCGCCGTGCGTTTTCATTTTGCCCGGCTGATGGAAAATATCCAGGAACAGGAAACGTTCTTGAGAACCCTGGCGCAGCCCGCTATCCAGCGCGATCTGATCAGTGACAAAAACACCCAGGCCAGCCTCAAGGGGCAAAGGCTGGATGCGTACAACACGCGTTTTGAAGGCCGCGAGTTCGCCTTTTCGGTGCCCTTCAGCAGCCGATTCGATGAGCAACGGGTCAGCGCTGGCGAGCAGCAGAAGATATTTGCCCTGGGGACCCACCTGGCCAGTTACTACAGCGCATTCTGGTCATCGTCGCCCTACCCTTCACCCCATGCGTTTGTCTTCAATAGGCTCGTCAACTACTACATAACGGTGCCGGCGGTCGGCTACCAGCGCGGCGGGAAGACCGCCTACAACGGCCCCTCCGCCGAGCGGGCCGACGCCGTGCAACAAAGGCTGGGGCAACTGCCTCAGCCTCTGGCGGACAATCAGCTTTACTGGGAAGCCTACGTCACGTCCGGCGAAGACCCTGCGCCTCCGCGTCTGCTGGCCTACATCGGCATTACCCTGAACCCCCAGGTGATGCGCAGGCATGAAGGCAATAAACAGGTGCTGGTGGCCACCCTGCTGGATATGGCGCAAGTCAACGATGTGGAGCGCACGATCGAGTCGTCCGTCTACGACCGCTTCACCCTGCTCTCACCCAGCGGCCAGACGCTGGCGGGGCCGTCTGTCCTGGCCTCTTCGCTGAGTGAGGGACTCAACTTTCGGGCCACCGGCCTGGAGTTCAAAATTACCCACGACACCGAGCAGCAGTGGACCGCGATCTATGGGATCAGCTGCAAGCATTTTTTTCGCTATGCCTTTTGGCCGCTGACCAGCCTGGCGCTGTTTATCTGTGCGGTGCTGGCGATCTCCTGGGCCGGCACCCGCTGGTATCGCAAGCAAGTCATTCGCCCGGCGCGCCAGGCCCATGAACGCATCGCAGAGAGCGTGGCCTTTAGCCGTGTGATCATCGACACCGCGCCCACTGGGCTGTGTGTGGTGGGCCGCGCAGATGGTCAGGTGTTGATCGAGAACCAGCGTGCTCAGCAATGGCCGGGCACGGCCAGGCTGGTGGCTGCCCTCGGCCGCATCCAAGAAAGTGCCGAGAGCGGCGAAACCTACCTGGAGATCGAGGGCCGGCATTTGCAGGTTGGCTTTGTCTCGACCCGTTACCAGGGCCAGGATGTGCGCCTGTATGCGTTCAGCGACGTCACCCGCCATGTCGAGGATGCCTTGGCCCTGGAAGATGCCAGGCGGGCCGCCGACGCGGCCAACGAAGCCAAGACGCTGTTCCTGGCGACCATGAGCCATGAAATTCGCACGCCCTTGTATGGCGTGCTGGGCACCCTGGAATTGCTCGGGCTGACGCCCCTGGACCCACGCCAGAAAACCTACCTGCACACGATCCAGCGCTCATCTGCGACGTTGTTCCAACTGATCAGCGACGTGCTGGATGTGTCGAAAATAGAATCCGGGCAGATGGCAATCGAATCCATCGAGTTCTGCCCCCTGGACATGTTGGAAGACACGCTGCACACCTACACCGCCTTCGCTCAGCGCAAGGGCCTGCAACTGTATGGCTGCATTGACGCGCAACTGCCGGACTGCGTAGTCGGCGACCCCATGCGTATCCGGCAGATCCTCAACAATCTGGTGAGCAATGCCGTCAAGTTCACCGACATCGGGCGCGTGGTGATTCGGGCCAGGGCCGTGCGCCGCGGCGACGATCGCGTCGACCTCGAATGGCAGGTGACCGATTCTGGCGTGGGCATCAGCCAGGCGCAGCAAGCCAAGCTGTTCGATTTGTTCTACCAGGCCCCGGACACCGCCGGCCAAGGCGGCGCAGGGTTGGGGCTGCCGATTTGTCGCTGGCTGGCCGAGATGATGGACGGCCAGATCAAGGTCGTCAGCGAACCCGGCCTGGGCAGCAGTTTTACCCTGAAGATGCGCTTGCCGCTCGGCACCAGCGAGCTGCCGGGCCTCACGCCCATTGAACCGAGTACTTCTCCTGTGTATGTGCAGGCACCCGTGCGCGAGTTGGCGGAGTCCCTGTGCGACTGGCTCAACCGCTTGGGTATCCAGGCCACGTTGGCGGCGCTGCCCCTGGAGCAACAGAGTGCGCAGGCGGTGCTGGTGGATATGCTGCCTGCCGGTCCCCTGCAGCCTTGGGCTGGACCGCGGGTGCTGTGTGTGCCGGGCGCGCATAGCCCGCCTCTGTGCACCGCGCAGGGCTGGGAAGTGGATATGCATGATGTGCGCGCCATTGCGTCAGTGGTTGCGCTGGCACAGCAAGGTAAACAGGCGTCAGCGCTGCGTGTCGAGCAACAGAGCGCGGGGCAGTTGGAGCTGCGCATTCTGGTCGCCGAAGACAATCCGGTGAACCAGGAAATCATCAAAGAGCAACTCGAGGCCCTCGGCTGCACGGTGACGCTGGCAGACAATGGCGAGCAAGCGATGCACCTGTGGCAACCCCAGGCCTTTGACCTGGTGCTGACGGATATCAATATGCCGTTGATGAACGGCTATGAACTGGCCCGCATCCTCAGGGAGCATGATCCTCAATTGCCTATCATCGGTGTCACCGCCAATGCCATGCGCGAGGAAGGCATTCGTTGTCTGGCGGTCGGGATGAATGCCTGGTTGGTAAAACCCTTGAGCCTGCAAACCCTGCGTGCGCAATTGATCAAACTGTGCAAACCGACATTGCGCGCTGAGCTGCTGGTGATTGACACGGTGCAGCTGTCGGACAAAATGCGCCCGTTGTTTATCAGCAGCGTGCAGCAAGACTTGCAGCGCATCAGTGCCGCTCTTGAGCAGCGTGATTGCCGGTGCCTGGCTGAAACCCTGCACTCGGTTGCCGGCGCATTGGGTGCCGTGCAGGCACTCGACCTGGCCCAGGCGTGCATCGAGCTGGAAAGCCAGTTGGCAGTCGGTCGGCTCAATGCCGGGCTGGAACTGCGGATAAAGCAGGTTATCGGCAGGCTGTCGGCCTTGCTCGGGGCGCAGCTATGAGCGCACCGCACGCCCTTGTGTACACGCGCATGGGATCACCTCACTTACTGAACCAGGATTACGGCTCCCCCCTATGAAGACATTCACTGTGGTAATTGCAGACGATCACCCCATCGTGCTTCTGGGGGTACGTGAACTCGTCGAGAGAGACGAGCGTTTTCAAGTCATCGGCGAAGCGATCTGTTCGGCGGGCCTCATCAAATTGCTTGAGCAGCAGCCCATCGACATTGTGATCACCGATTACAACATGCCCGGTGATTCGCCCTACGGCGATGGCTTGAAGCTGGTGGAGTACCTGAAGCGGCATTTCCCCGACGTGCAAATCCTGATTCTGACCATGATCTCCAATCACCTGATTCTTACCCGCCTGCAGGAATTGGGCGTGGTGGGCGTGATCCAGAAAAGCCAGTTGCATACGGAAATCCAGGTCGCCCTCAAGTCCATTGCCCAGCAGGCGCATTACCGGAGCCTGGAGCCGGCCAAGACCTCGGTTATCGAGTCGTTGACCGCTATTGATGAACGCTTCTCTACGCTGTCGCCCAAGGAATTTGAAATACTGCGCCTATTTATTTCAGGAAAAAGTGTCAGTGATATCGCGCGCAGCCAAAATAGAAGTTCAAAAACTATCAGCGCGCAGAAGATTTCCGCCATGCGAAAACTTGAAGTAAGCAGCGATCAGGACTTGTTGGCCTACTGCCTGGAATACAATATTTTTAACTAAGCTCCTTTTACCTCGCCCGCTATAAAACCGATTACCCCTCACTTTAAGTGCTTTATAAGAATCGTCTTATTCTCTATAAAGCCCAGATTAACTATTGTTCGTTGGCAGTTTCAACCCATCACCACAACCAACACTAACGGACATCATCATGAAGAAGTTTTCCCTGGCCCTTATCGCTGTGTCAGTTATCGCCGCCAGCAGCAGTGCGTTTGCCGAAACTACCCCGGGTACGGGTACCCCGGGCGGCGGCGGCAAAATCACCTTCACCGGTTTGATCAACAACGACGCTTGCTCGGTTGATGGTGCCAACGCCGATCGCGTGATCTCCGTCGACATGGGCACCGTCTCCATCAAAGACATGGGCACCGCTGAAAACCCAGCGTCGGGCCGTGTGACCGCCAAGGACTTCAACCTCAGCGTGAACTGCAACCTGGGCACTAAAGTGGCAATGATCTTTGACGCCAAAAGTGGCGGTTCAGGCCTGGTTACCGGTAAAAAAGTCCTCGCCCTGACCCCTGGTAACGGCAGCGCAAGCAACGTCGGTATCGCACTGCTCGACAGCACTGGCGCGCTGATCGACCTCAGCTCCCCGGCCACCGCCCGTATCGAAAGCGCCATGCACGGCCAAGGCAGCGACGGCGGCGATGCAACCTTGAGCTTTGCCGCAGCCTACGTCACCACCGGTGCAGCCGGCGCCTCCACCGCGGGTCGCGGTGACGCTACCCTGCCGTTCATCCTGCAATACGAATAAACGACACGCAGCGCCTGTCACGTGCGAGGTCTTCGGACCTCGCCACTTATCCGACCACTAAACGGTAGACATCATGTTACCTCGTTCCATTGCCACAGGCCTGGGGCTGCTGACCCTGCTTATGGCGACCCAGGCTGCCGCCAGCATTTCACTGAGTGCCACCCGTATCGTCTTCGATGGCGATCACAAGGAGGCCAATATCACCGTGCGCAACGGTAATCAGGACGTCTTGATTCAGTCTTGGGTCGATACCAGCGATGCACAAGACAGTGCCGCGCCGTTCGCCGTAACCCCGCCACTGGCACGCATTTTTGCCAAGGAGCAGCAGTTACTGCGAGTTCTCTACCAGGGTGCCGGAATGCCAACGGATCGTGAGTCCGTGGTCTGGCTCAATGTGCAGGAGATCCCACAAGCCGCCGCCTCCGACAACACGTTGCAACTGGCCGTACGCCAGCGCATCAAGATTTTCTTCCGCCCCTCCGGGTTGCCTGGCGATGCCCTGTCAGCACCCGCGCAATTGGAGTGGCAACTGGTCAAGCGCGATGCCGGGTCAGTACTGACGGTAAAAAACCCGACGCTGTATCACGTGTCCATGGCCGATATAAAACTACAGGCCGGGCAACAAACGGAACTGGCTGCCGACTCGACAATGATTGCGCCAGGTGCCGAGAAACAGTTCAGCATTAAACAACTGAGTCGCCAGGATTCAGTACAACTGTCTTTTTCCAGTATTAACGACTATGGCGCACAAGATAAATACAGTGCCCAACTTGTACCGCACTTGGCGGCCAAGGCTACGGGTACTCGCGCCAAGCCATAAGTAGCTCCCTTAAACCCTCAGGTTCGATTCGAGTGCGTACTCGCGTGCCTCGCCTGTTCGATAAACAGGAATGATATAGGTTCTTTGCATGTTTTTTCTTTTAGGCAGCAGGCCCAATCATTACATATCAAGCGAGCGCACTTCACGCGTGTCGACAACTTGCACATCACTCAAGTTGAGCACGCTATCACTGGCCATGCTTGCCGGTTCGCCGTCTTTGGCGATTGCCGATGAGCCCGCCGTGAACGTCTTCAACACCACCTTCTTGCAGGGTGCGCAATCGTCGGTAGACCTGCAGCAATTGCTCTCGGCCAACAGCGTGCTGCCCGGCAACTACCGGGTCGACCTGTACAGCAACGAGGTCCTGGTGGGCCGGCGCGACATCGACTTCAAGCGCAACCCACAGACCGGCCGGGTCGATCCGTGCCTGACCCTGGACCTGCTCAAGCAACTGGGCATCGACATGAGCCTGTTGCAGGCCCAGGGCAAGCTCGACCCCAACCAGCCCCAGGACTGCTACGACCTGCCGACACTGATCGACCAGGCGACCTTGCGCTATGACGCCAGTCGCCTGCGCCTGGCGGCGAGCATTCCGCAGGTCGCGATGCAACGTGGCATGCGTGGCTATGTCGATCCCCAGCTGTGGGAGGATGGTGTGCCGGCGGCGTTTATCAACTATCAACTCAACAGCAGCCGCACTGCCGGCGACTATGAAACGCGCATCAACAACAACCTGGGGCTGCGCAACGGCATTAACCTGGGCGCCTGGCGGCTGCGCAATGAGTCGAACCTGAGTAGCGGCACCGGTCGGCCGAGCACCTTCACCAGCAACCGCAGCTACGTGCAGCATGACGTGACCGCGCTTAAGGGGCAGTTCAGTGCCGGCGAGATTTTTTCCGATACCGACCTGTTCGACAGCGTGCGCTACCGGGGCCTGAAGCTGGCGTCCGACGAAGGCATGCGCGCCGACAGCGAGCGTGGTTATGCGCCAGTGATTCGTGGCGTGGCGCAGACCAACGCCACGGTGGAAATCCGCCAGAACGACTACATCCTGTACACCGCCAACGTCGCACCCGGGCCTTTCGAGATCAACGATATCTACCCCAGCGGTTCGAACGGCGACCTGGAAATCACCATCATCGAGGCCGATGGCCGTCGGCGTGTGACCACGCAGGCGTTCTCCAGCCTGCCGATCATGGTGCGTGAAGGGCAGGTCAAATACAGCGTTTCGGCCGGTAAATTCAGCAGCAATGCTGACGGTTTGGCGAGCCCGCAATTTGTCAGCAGCACCCTCGCCTACGGCCTCACCAGCAACCTCAGCGGGATTGTCGGCCTGCAAGTCAGTGAAGACTACAAGGCGTTCTCCCTGGGGGTGGGCCGCAACACATCGCTGGGTGCCGTGTCCATGGACGTCACGCACTCGTCGAGCGCCGCCCAGGGGCAAACCACCCAGGGCAACAGTGTGCGTGCGTTGTATGCCAAGACCTTTGCTGGCACCGACACCAACTTTACGCTGGCGGCGTATCGGTATTCGACCGAGGGTTACCGCACCCTGACCGACCACGTCGAGGACACCAGCGAAGAGACAGTCAAACGTACCGGTAACTCGAAAACCCGTACCGACCTGACGATCAACCAAAGTCTCGGGCGCAACCGTGAGTTCGGCAGCCTGTATGTGAACGCCAGCGATCAGCGCTATTGGAACCGTGGCGGCTCCCAGAGCTTTTCGGCCGGCTATAACAACAACTGGGGGGACCTGAGCTACAACCTGGGCGTGACACGCACCAAGCAGATCGCCAGTTGGGGCGCACCCGACTCCGACACCCAGTTCAACCTGTCTGTTTCGTTTCCCTTGGGCAGCCAGCCTCGGGCACCCCGCGCTTTTGTCACCACCAGTACGCAGCAAGGCGACACCAGCACCCAGGCCGGTATCAACGGTTATGTGGCAGATACCAGCGATGTGTTCTATTCAGTCCAGGCCGGCCATAGCAGCACCGGCGGCCAATCGGGATCGGCCAACATCAACAGCCGCACCTCCATGGCCGATATCAGCCTGGGGTACAGCCAGGGGCGTGGTTATGACTCACAAAACCTCAACGTTTCCGGCTCGGTAGTGGCGCATGCGGGTGGCATCAACTTGGGGCAGACCGTCAGCGAGACCTTCGCCCTGGTACAGGTACCGGGCATCAGTGGGGCAAAAATCAGCAGCTACAGCGGCGTCGAAACCGGACGCAACGGCTATGCCGTCATCCCCTCGGCGCAACCTTATCGAGTGAACTGGATCAGCCTCGACACCCGTGACCTGGGCGGTGATGTAGAAATCACCCAGGCCACACAGCAAGTGGTGCCGCGCCGTGGTGCGGTGGTATTGGCCCGCTACAGCGGCAAAACCGGGCGTCGCGTGCTGTTTGAGCTGTTTGATGCACAGCACCAGCGCCTGACGTTTGGCGCCTCACTGGAAGACGCCAGCGGCAAGCAGTTGGCCATCGCCGACCCCAGCGGTAACGCCTTGGTGCTGGTTGAAGAGGACCAGGGCAGCCTGACTATCAAGTGGGGGGGCCAGCAATGCACTGCGGCGTATGCACTGCCCGCGCAAGACAAGGCGCTGAACTACGAGCGCCAGGCGTTGGTGTGTAGCAGCGAACCCGCTGGTGACCGTTGATCAAAGATCAAACCGATCAATCGCCCGCCGCCGCTCGTTGTCATCGCGCACGTCGTAGCTGGCGGTGGTCTGGATATTGGTGTGGTGCGCCAGTTTCTGCGCAATGGACAAGTCATGTTCTTCAATCACCCGGGTAATAAACGAGCGGCGGAAATCATGGGGCATGATCTTCACACCCACCTGTTCACCACGCTGGCGGGCGATGTAGTAAATCGCATGTTTGGTGATGCGTTCGCGGGTGATATGGCTGCCGCGGCGGATGCGGTTGAACAGGAAGCTGTCGTCCTGCTCCCCTTCCTTTAACTGCTCGCGGCGAAACTCCAGCCATGCCTGCAATTTGGCAAATGCCCAGGCCGGTGCGTACTTGAGCAGTTCCTTGTTGCCCTTGCCCGTCACCCGCAGGCTGCGTTCGGCAAAGTTCACCTGGGCCAGGTCGAGGTTGACCGACTCTGACTTGCGCATCCCCGAACCGTAGAGGATCCCGATCACCGCCGCGTCCCGCAGGCCCTGTGGCCGTGGATCGGCGGCGCAGACATCCATCAGTTCGCGGATCAAGGTGCGACGCAGGTTACGCCCCTGGCTCAAGCGCGTGCCGGCGGTGGCTTTGACCGAGCGCATCTTCAGCAGGTGTTCCTGGCTGATCAGGCTGATGCGCCAGGCTTCGTTCATTACCCCGCGCACGGCGTTGACGTACAGCGATGAGGTGTTGGGTGCATACCCGTCTTCGCGCAACACGGCGACCAGGGCCATTACGTGTTCCGGTTGCAACAGATGCCAGTCGATATCTTCGAGGTTGATCTCTTCGAACCCCAGGCGGTCGGCGGCATCTTGCAGCACGTAGCGCATGGTCAGTTGGCTGGAAGGCGCCAGGCGCGCGAGATACAGGGTCAGGGGGTTGCGGGAAATCTCGGTCAAAATAGATCAGCCTTGAGATTAAATATAGAGACTAAGCCTATGTTTAATATCAGTATTTAGTGGTTTAGCGAGCGCCGAGTCTAACCCAGGTCGGCGCTGCATACCAAACTAGGGCTCATCCTCGGCGGGTGCCGGGCTTTGCTGCTGGCTCCAGTCGGCGTTCTGTTTTTGCATCAACGCAAACCATTGCTGACGCATGAAAGCCAACAGCTTGGTGGGCGCCTTGGCGAAGTCCTGCTCGTCGTTGTAGCAGCCTGGCAATGGCAGGTCGGTGCCCTGCTCCTGGTATTGACTGAGCAACGCCTGCTGCCCGGCAACACTGCAATCGGTGGGCAGCGGCATGCCGCGCAGGGCGCCGGCTTCCTCGTCCCACCAACTGGCGCCATAGCGGTCAACCCCGCGCAGTCCGTATTTGTGTGATTTGCCGATATGCATGATCAGCTTGAATTCACGGGGGCTGACATCACTGGTGCAGGTGCGCGAATAGCCCACGGTCACTTGGCTGGGGCCATCCCCCAGCAGGTCGGTGACGTGAGTCGCGGCGCTATCGAAATGCAGGCCGGCGTCGAATTCGCAACGCTGCACATCGTCATGCAGCATCCACAGACGCTTGGGCCGGTCACCCTCCAGCAGGTACTGCGCAGCATAGATCGCCGCCGATTGTGTGCCGTCGTCATCGCGCTCGCCGGCTTCCTGCTCGGCCAACACCAACAGGTTGTGGCCCTGCCGGTCATCCCAGCTATACGCGGCGACCTGCCGGCCCCTGACTTCGACCCCGGCAGGAACCTGAACGACCGGCGTCAGGCTCAGCCCCTCGTCCGCCCGGGCGGCATGGGCCGCGCCTAGCGTCATCCACAACATCATCAAGACTGGCCGTATCTGCACGCTGTTCATCCGACTACCCAGGCAAGAGATCGCTTACTTTACCGGGACTTGCAGAGGGTTGCAGAGAAGATTCTTCAGGCGCCACGGATTAACAAACCGGGTGATTCAGCGTGAATACGCACTAAAGCACTTACAGATAATGACTACAGCGCAAACAGTTATCGTTTGTCTGCGTTCCTTATTGTCTAGCTGAACACTAGCTGTCTGCCCACCAAATAAACGAGTTTTTCATCGGCCTTTCATATTCGCTGGACAAATTTGCGCTTAATCTTGGCCGCAATACTTGAGGGAATGCCCTGCTTTGCTGACTAACCCCTTGATAATGCTTTATCTTTGGCCGTAATGGGCTTTACTCAGGATGGGTATGCTATCGGCCATTTTTTATTGAGTCGCCTGCACTTTAATCCCATGTTTGTTGTCATCTCTACGCTCAAAGTTGCTCTAATCCGAGGTCATGAATCTTTGAAACCCTACCCTATTCATTGCGTGTCGATCGTTATCCCGGTCTACAACGAAGAACAGAGCCTGCCCGAACTGCTGTGCCGTACCCGTGCGGCGTGCGAGCAGTTGGCCTATGAGTATGAAATCATCCTGGTAGACGACGGCAGCCGCGACAGTTCCGCCCAACTGCTCGAAGACGCGGCAACCGAGCCCGGCAGCCATGTGGTGGCCGTGATCCTCAACCGTAACTACGGCCAGCACGCGGCAATCATGGCCGGTTTCGAACAATGCCGGGGCGAGGTGGTGATTACCCTCGATGCCGACCTGCAAAACCCGCCCGAAGAGATTCCACGCCTGGTCGAGCAAGCCGCCCTGGGCTACGACGTGGTCGCCACCGTGCGCAACAACCGCCAGGACTCGGCCTTTCGCCGCTGGCCTTCACGCCTGATCAACCTGGCCGTGCAGCGCTCCACCGGCGTGGCCATGACCGACTATGGCTGCATGCTGCGCGCTTACCGGCGCACCATCGTCGATGCCATGCTCGCCTGCCGTGAGCGCAGCACCTTTATCCCGATCCTGGCCAACGGCTTTGCGCGCCATACCACGGAGATCCTGGTGCACCACGCCGAGCGCGAACACGGCGAATCCAAATACAGCGCCATGCGCCTGATCAGCCTGATGTTCGACCTCTTGACCTGCATGACCACCACGCCCCTGCGCCTGTTGTCCATCGTCGGCTTCAGCCTGGCGGCCCTGGGCATGCTGTTTGCGTTTGCCTTGATCGTGCTGCGCCTGGCCTTTGGTGCCGATTGGGCCGGCGATGGCCTGTTCGTGCTGTTCGCCGTGCTGTTTGTGTTTACTGGCGGGCAGTTCATCGGCATGGGCCTGTTGGGCGAATACCTCGGGCGGATGTACAGCGATGTGCGTGCCCGCCCCCGCTTTTTTATTGAAAAGGTGCTGCGCAACGAGCCGACAGCCCCAGCGCCAGCGGTCATCGTCGATGGCCTGCCCTCTTCCCAATCGTCCACTTCCTCTTCCAGTCAGGTTTCGTCATGAGTTCTAAAGCTGTTGTTTTTGCTTACCACGACATTGGCTGTGCAGGCATCGAAGCCCTGCTCGCTACGGGCTACCAGATTGCTGCCGTGTTCACCCATGCCGATGACCCCAAGGAAAACACCTTCTACGGCTCGGTCGCCCAGCTGTGCGCCCGCCACGGCATCCCGGTGCACGCGCCGGAAGACGCCAACCACCCGCTGTGGGTCGAGCGTGTGGCCAAGCTGAACCCGGACTTCATCTTCTCGTTCTACTACCGCAACCTGCTGGGCGAAGCGCTGTTGGCCACCGCGCGCCAGGGCGCGTTCAACCTGCATGGTTCGCTGCTGCCCAAATACCGTGGCCGTGCGCCGGCCAACTGGGTGCTGGTCAACGGCGAAACCGAAACCGGCGTGACCCTGCACCGCATGGTCAAGCGTGCGGATGCTGGCGCGATTCTCGCCCAGCAAAAAGTCATGATCGAACGCAGCGACACCGGCCTGACACTCCACGCCAAGCTGCGCGAGGCGGCCACCCAGTTGCTGCGTGACGCGCTGCCGCAACTGGCCAAGGGCACGTTGAGCGAAACCGCCCAGGACGAAAGCCAGGCCACCTGCTTTGGCCGCCGTACCCCGGCGGACGGCAAGCTCGTCTGGAGCAAACCTGCAGAACAGCTGTTCAACCTGGTGCGGGCCGTGACCCAGCCGTACCCTGGCGCCTTCTGTGCCGTGGGCGAACACAAGCTGATCGTGTGGCAAGCCGAAGTACTCAAGGGCAACGAAGGCCAGGCGCCCGGCCGTGTGATCAGCGTCAACCCGCTGCGCATTGCCTGCGGTGAAGACTCTCTGGTCATCAACTTCGGCCAGCGCAATGACCATGGCCTGTACCTGACCGGCCCGGCCCTGGCCGATGAGCTGGGCCTGGTGGATGGCTCGATCCTGCGCGGCGCCGAATCGGGCGGTAAACCACGGCGTACCCGCGTGCTGATCCTGGGGGTCAACGGCTTTATCGGCAACCACCTGTCCGAGCGCCTGTTGCGCGACGATCGCTACGAAGTCTACGGCCTGGATATCGGCTCCGACGCCATCGAGCGCCTGCGCAGCCACCCCAACTTCCATTATGTGGAAGGCGATATCAGCATTCACTCCGAGTGGATCGAGTACCACATCAAGAAATGCGACGTGGTCCTGCCGCTGGTGGCCATCGCCACGCCCATCGAATACACCCGCAACCCGCTGCGCGTGTTCGAGCTGGACTTCGAAGAAAACCTCAAGCTGGTGCGCTACTGCGTCAAGTACAACAAACGCGTGATTTTCCCGTCGACCTCTGAAGTCTATGGCATGTGCCAGGACCAGAACTTCGACGAAGACACCTCCAACCTGGTGGTCGGCCCGATCAATAAACAGCGCTGGATCTACTCGGTCTCCAAGCAGTTGCTGGACCGGGTGATCTGGGCCTATGGCGCCAAGGGTCTGAATTTCACCCTGTTCCGCCCATTCAACTGGATGGGCCCGCGCCTGGATCGCCTGGACTCGGCACGCATCGGCAGCTCCCGGGCCATTACCCAGTTGATCCTCAACCTGGTGGAAGGCACGCCGATCCGCCTGTTTGACGGCGGCGAGCAGAAGCGCTGCTTCACCGACATTGCCGACGGCATCGAGGCCCTGGCGCGGATCATCGACAACGATAACGACGCGTGCAACGGCCAGATCATCAATATCGGCAACCCGGACAACGAAGCCAGCATCCGCCAGTTGGGCGAAGAACTGCTGCGTCAGTTCGAGGCCCACCCGTTGCGCGGTAACTTCCCGCCATTCGCGGGCTTTCGCGAAGTGGAAAGCAAGGCGTTCTACGGCGCCGGTTATCAGGATGTGGCGCACCGCAAGCCGAGCATTGCCAACGCCAAGCGCCTGTTGAACTGGGAGCCGAGCGTGGCGATGAGCGAAACCATCGGCAACACCCTGGACTTCTTCCTGCGTGAAGCAATGCTGGAAATCGCCCAGTCCAGCGAAGCAGGCAAATAATGAAGGCAGGTCTGCGCATCGACGTCGACACCTACCGCGGCACCCGTGATGGCGTGCCACGGTTGCTGGAGTTGCTGGATGAGGCCGGCATCAAGGCGACGTTCTTCTTCAGTGTCGGCCCGGACAACATGGGCCGCCACTTGTGGCGCCTGATCCGCCCGCAGTTCCTGTGGAAGATGCTGCGCTCCAACGCTGCCGGGCTGTATGGCTGGGACATTCTGCTGGCCGGCACTGCCTGGCCGGGCAAGCCGATTGGCCGCGACCTGGGGCACCTGATGCGCCAGGCCAAGGCCGCCGGGCACGAAGTGGGCCTGCACGCCTGGGATCACCATGGCTGGCAAGCCAATGCCGGGCGCTGGAGCGATGCGCAGTTGGTGGAGCAGGTACGCCGTGGGCTCGACACCCTGGGCGATATCCTCGGCGCCCCGGTGCAGTGTTCTGCCGCCGCCGGCTGGCGGGCCGATGAGCGTGTGGTGCAGGCCAAGCAAGGCTTTGGCTTGCGCTACAACAGCGACTGTCGCGGCACCAGCCTGTTCCGCCCGATCCTCGCCGATGGCAGCGCCGGCACGCCGCAGGTCCCGGTGGACTTGCCGACTTTCGATGAGGTGGTCGGGCCACAGGTCGCGTCCAAGGACTTCAATCGCTTTATTCTTGATCGGTTCACCGAATCGACACTCAACGTCTATACGATCCACGCAGAAGTAGAAGGGATTCTGATGGCCAATGAATTTCGCCAGCTGCTCGCCCAGGCAGGACAGCGCGGCATCCAGTTCCAACCCTTGGGCAACCTGCTGCCGGCCGATCCGGCCAGCCTGCCCCTGGCGCATCTGACACGCGGCGTACTCGGCGGCCGCGAAGGCTGGCTGGGAGTGCAACAGGCATGATCCGACGTTGGGCCCTGCCCCTGCTCCTGTTGGTCTTCGGCCTGTGCTATCTGTTGCCGATGGTCACCCATGGCCTGTGGATCCCGGACGAAACCCGTTATGCGCAGATCAGCCAGGAAATGCTGCTGACCGGCAAATGGGCGTCGCCGCACTTTATGGGCATCCGCTATTTCGAAAAACCGGCGGCCGGCTACTGGATGATCGCCCTCGGCCAGGCGCTGTTCGGGCAGAACCTGTTCGGCGTGCGCGTAGCCTCTGCGCTGGCCACGGGCTTGAGCATATTGCTGGTGTACTTCATGGCCCGGCGCCTGTGGAACGATCCGCGCAAGAGCCTGGTCTGCAGCGTGCTGTACATGAGTTTTATCAGCGTGGCGATGTCCGGTGGCTACGCCAACCTCGACCCGCAGTTCAGTTTCTGGGTCAACCTCAGCGGCGTGGCCTTGTGGCTATGTATCGACAGCCAGACCCGACGCGCCCGCCTGGGCGCCTGGGCCTTGCTGGGGTTTGCCTGCGCCATGGGCTTCATGACCAAGGGTTTTCTGGCGTGGCTGCTGCCGGTATTGATCGCCCTGCCCTATATGGTCTGGCAAAAGCGTTTGCGTGAACTGTTGGCCTATGGTCTGGTTGCCGTGGCGGTGGCGATTGCGGTCAGCCTGCCCTGGGCGCTGATGGTGCATGCCCAGGAGCCCGACTACTGGAACTTCTTCTTCTGGCACGAGCACATCCAGCGGTTTGCCGGTGAAGATGCCCAGCACGAACAAGCCTGGTGGTACTACCTGCCGTTGCTGGCCGCGTTCAGCTTGCCGTGGCTGGCCCTGCTGCCCTCCACCCTGAAACAGGCGTGGCAGGAAAAACGCACGCACAAGATCGGCTTCCTGTTGTTTTGGCTGCTGATGCCCCTGGCGTTTTTCAGCCTGAGCAAGGGCAAGCTGCCGGCCTATATCCTGCCGTGCCTGCTGCCTTTGGCATTGCTGATGGGCCATACCCTGACCGACAAGCTGGCCCAGGCCCGTGGCCGGGTGCTGCAAGTCAATGGCTGGCTCAACCTGATCATCGGGGTGCTGGGCCTGCTGGCAATCGTGTACTTCCAGTTGAAGAAGCCGATTTATGCCCCGCAGCAGGAACTGCTGAGCCTGGTGCTGGTATTCAGCGTGCTGCTGGGCTGGATCATCGCCAACCTGCTGCAGGCGTTACGCCCGTTGCGTTTGTGGGCGGCGCCGGCACTGGGCAGTTGGTTACTGGTGGCCCTGGTGCCGGCGGCATTGCCGCACTCGGTGGTGAATAACAAGACACCGGACCAGTTCATTATCGATCACGCCGTAGAACTGGCGACTACCCAGCGCCTGCTGAGCAACGACCTGGGCGCAGCCTCGGCCCTGGCGTGGCGGCTCAAGCGTCCGGACGTGGCGCTGTACAACACCACCGGAGAAGTCAAATACGGCCTGGCCTATGCCGACAGCGCCGCCCGACGGGTCAAACTCGCAAGCGTCCAGCAGTGGCTGGGCGACGCGCGCAAACAGGGTTCGGTGGGCGTGGTAATGCGCGTGAAGGGCGCATCTGAGCAACGCGAACTGGCATTGCTGCCCGCAGACGGCAAGCGCTACGAGCAAGGCAATATGGTGATTCTGCTGTTCCCGCAGGTGGCGCCTTGATCACCCTGCTGCTGCTTCTGGCCGCGTGCCTGCTGACCTGCATGGGCCAGATCGCGCAAAAGTATGCCGTGGAAGGCTGGCGCGGCCAGCCTGCGGGCTGGGCGTTGAAACTGCGCTCGCCCTGGCTCTGGTCGGCCCTGCTGTGCCTGGGCCTGGGCCTGCTGGTGTGGCTACTGGTGCTGCAACGCCTGGAAGTGGGGATTGCCTACCCGATGCTCAGCCTGAATTTTGTATTGATCACCCTGGTGGCGCGCTTTGTGTTCCATGAGCCGGTGGATCGCCGCCACTGGGTGGGCGTGGCCCTGGTGATGGCCGGCGTGCTGCTGCTGGGAGGTCAGGTATGAGCCGGTTGCGCGGTTTCACCCTGGCGTTATCCAGCGTAGCACTGGTCAGCGCGGCCCAGTTGGGCATGCGCTGGAGCATGACGCGCCTGCCATTGCCGGCGGAGTGGCTCGCCGCGCCCATGGTTGATCCCGTGGCCTTGGGCGTGGTCGCCCTGGCCATCGTGGCCTACGCCCTGTCAATGCTGTGCTGGCTCGGCGCGCTGCAGCACCTGCCCCTGGGTCGCGCCTATTCGTTGCTGAGTATCAGCTACGTCCTGGTGTACCTGCTGGCGGTCAGCCTGCCGGGCTTCAACGAACCCTTTTCCCTGTCACGGACCTTGGGGGTGGCTCTGGTCATCCTGGGTGTGCTGACCATCAACTCCCGTCGTATCGGCAACACAAGCCCCAGGAATACCCCATGAAAATCAGCGTATTTGGTAGTGGTTACGTTGGCCTGGTACAGGCCACCGTATTGGCCGAGGTCGGTCACGATGTGATCTGCATGGACGTTGACGAAAACAAGGTGCGCCTGCTGCAACAGGGCCATGTGAGCATTTTCGAGCCGGGGCTTGCCAGCCTGGTCCGGGAAAACCTGGAAAACGGCCGGTTGACCTTCACCAGCCAGGAAAAACTCGCGGTCGAGCATGGCGAAGTGTTGTTTATCGCCGTTGGCACGCCTTCGGACGAAGACGGCTCGGCGGACTTGAAGTATGTGCTGTCGGTGGGCGATGCGGTGGCCCGCCATCGCGTCGAGCCGGTAATCCTGGTGGAAAAATCCACGGTCCCGGTGGGCACCGGCGACACCCTGCGCGCCCATATCGACAAGGCCCTGGCCGGTCGCAGCCTGGTGTTCGATATTGTCTCCAACCCGGAATTCCTCAAGGAAGGCTCTGCGGTGGCCGACTGCCGACGCCCCGACCGGATCATCATCGGTTGTGAACGCGAAGAAGTGCGTGAGGTGATGCGTGACCTGTACGCGCCGTTCAACCGCAACCACGACCGCATTATCTTTATGGATGTGCGCAGCGCCGAGCTGACCAAGTACGCCGCCAACTGCATGCTGGCGACCAAGATCAGCTTTATCAACCAGATCGCCGAGCTGGCCGAGCACCTGGGGGCCGATATCGAATCGGTGCGCCTGGGCATCGGCGCCGACTCGCGGATCGGCTACCACTTTATCTACCCGGGCTGCGGCTACGGCGGCTCGTGCTTCCCCAAGGACATGCGCGCGCTGATCCACAGCGCTCGCCAAGCCAATTGCTCCAGTGACCTGCTCGAAGCGGTGGAAGCCATCAACCAGCGGCAGAAAAGCAAACTGTTCGAGCGGATCCGGGCGTTCTACAAGGGCGAACTGCGCGGCAAAACCTTCGCCTTGTGGGGCCTGGCGTTCAAGCCCAACACCGACGACATGCGCGATGCCCCCAGCCGGGTGCTGATGGAATCGCTGTGGGCCGCCGGGGCCAACGTGCGGGCCTTCGACCCCGAGGCCATGCAGGAAACCCAGAAGCTGTACGGCGATAATCCGCGCCTGATGCTGATGGGCACCCCGGAATCGACCCTGGGCGGCGCCGATGCCTTGATCATCTGCACTGAGTGGCAGCAGTTCAAAGCCCCGGATTTCGACCTGCTGCACGCCCGCCTCAAGGCGCCGGTGATCTTTGACGGGCGCAACCTGTATGACGCCGAGCGCCTGGCGCGCAAGGGCTTCCACTACTTCCCGATGGGGCGTGGGCAGTCCTGCGACTTGCCGATCCCCCAGCAACAGTGGGTACCCCGGCTGCTGGAGGCCTGAGGCGTGGACACGCTAGCCAGCCCGGCCCTGCACCGCCAATCCTGGGGCGTCGGGCTCCTGGCGCTGCTGCTGTTTGTCGCCGGCAACTGGGACCAGGCAATTATCGGTTTTGACTCGCGCTTTGTGCTGTTCGCCCAGGAGATGTTGCGCCACGGCCCGGGGTTTTTCCCCTCCACCTATGGCCAGCCGTATGCCGATTACCTGTCGACCTCAACCCTGCTGACCTGGCTGTTGTCGCTGCCCCTGGGGCGGGTCACCAGCTTCAGTGCCTGGCTGCCGACCGCCGTTGCCTCGGCGGTCATCGTCGCCCTGGTCTACCGCCTGACCGCGCCCTACTCCCAGCGCTGGGCGCTGCTGAGCATCGCGTTGTTGTTGCTCAGCAGCACATTTATCAGCGAAACCCGCGCGGTCTCCCTGGATCAGATGCTCGCGGCGGTGACCCTGGCGCTGTTTTACCTGGGCTACGCCCACGATCACTTCGCCAGCCCTCGGCGCCTGCCCTGGCTATTGCTCCTGTTATTGCTCGGCTTTGCGATTCGCGGGCCCATCGGCCTCGTGATCCCCACCGGGGTGTTGTGCAGCTATTACCTGCTCAATCGTCAGTGGCGCCGGTTGTTCAGCTTCGGCGTGCTGGCCTTGGCGCTGCTGCTGGCGTGTGTCGGCTTGCTGCTGTTGCTGGCCAAGGTCAGTGGTGGCGAAAGCTTTATGCAGGACGTGATCCGCATGCAGTTCCTCGGGCGCCTGGACGGCCGCGAAGGCTCCGGCAGCGTCTGGTATTACTTCAGCAGCTCCCTGGGCAACTACGCCCCGGCCTACCCGTTGGCCCTGCTGGCGCTACTGGCGGTGCTGTTCAGTGCCCGGCGCACCGCTGATAGCGCATGGCAGTTGTTGCTGGGGTGCACGGCTGCGGGTTTGATCGTGCTGCTTGGCCTGTCGATCCCCGAGGCGAAAAAAGCCCGCTATGTGTTACCGATGATGCCGATGGTGGCGATTATCGCCGCGTACCCGTTCCACAGGGTGGACGGGCGGCTGTTCAAGGGGCTGCGGGGCTTGATGCTGGGGCTGTGGGCGCTGACCCCGGGGCTGTTGATCGGCGCGCTGCTGGTGGCGCGCCAGCGCTTTGCTGCGCAGCTGGAGCATTTCCAGGGCGTGTTGGGCCTGTTGATCGGCTTGCAGCTCCTGAGTGTGGGGATGCTCCTCAAGTGGCGCTGGCGCCCGGTGGGGCCGGCGTTTTGCGCGGTGCTGGCGGTTTGGGGCCTGTACATCCTGGTGGTCGAACCGGTGGAGCGCCGTCTCTACGACACCCGCACCTTTGCCCGCGAGGCCCATGCGCTGATCCAGCAGCACCCGGCGCCGCTGGTATTGCATGGCTTGGGTAAAGACGCCAAGGCCATCAAGTTCATGGTCAATGTGGAATGTGACCGGGTGCCGCTGTTTACCCAGGCACCTGCAGACCTGGCCTCGTTGCCGACGCCGGCGTGGCTGGTGATGGACCAGGCTGATTTCCAGCGCCTCGATGAGCCACGCTGGCGCGGATTGACGCCGGTACTGACGGGGCCATTCGATAAAAACACCTATGTGCTGCTGCGTCTGGAGCGGGCTGGGCCATAGCAGGCATTTAAAGCCCTGTGGGGTGGTCATAAGCGCCACACGCACTATCAAGAAAGCTCCTACGTTTGTATCCGTAAATGCCGGTACCAGCTCCCCTATCAGCCCCATAACCCCGGCGCTAAACTGGTTTTACATCTGTGCTGCATAGTTACCGCCAAACGTTCAAAAGACGCCTCAGAGGATCGCCGCCATGGCTAAAGAGCAATTGCCTATTGAGCAGGTACATGTCGGCTATATCCCCATGCCCACCCTTGATCGGCTGATGGAGTTGCGCGACGCCCTGGTCGCGCTCAAGGGGCCGCTGGCCAATGACCCACGGCTGCGGGAAAGTGTGCAGAAGTCGTTGATCAATGCCGAGAACCACGAGCGGGTGCTGGGCAAGGTCAGCCTGGGGTAGGAGCGATGTTGATGCAAAAATACTGCACTTAACCTGCATTAATATGCATTGGCGAGGGGTTTGATTGATCGGCACACTTCGCCGGTTCCTCCCCCAAATGTTGGAACTTTCGCAGGGCTTTGCGGGAAACCGCAAAGCCCTTCTTTTTGCCTGATCCCGCATTATTTCCTGCTCGCCTTTGAAGATTGGACTGCCCCGCAATGCTCGCTCGTTGGTTACCCGCTGCTATCAATACCCGTCCCGCCGAATGGAGCCGCGCCGCCATCGGCATGGCCCTGGGCACCCTGTTTAGCGTATGGCTCTGCGCCCAGGTGTATGGCCTGGAAGTGGCCATGCACCTGCTGGGTCCGCTGGGGGCCTCTGCCGTGCTGTTGTTTGCGGTGTCATCGGGGGCCCTCGCCCAGCCATGGTCGATTATTGGCAGCTATCTATGCGCCAGTGTGGTGGCCTTGCTGGTAGCCCGGGTCTTGGGCCGGACCCTGGGCAGTGCCTGCCTTGCGGCGGGCATGGCGTTGATGCTGATGTGCTGGCTGCGTTGCCTGCACCCGCCCTCGGGTGGCCTGGCCATGACCCTGGTCCTTGCCGACCCGGCCAGCATCGCCCTGGGTTGGCAGGAGGTCGGGCCGGTCATGCTGGGGGCTGGCACCCTGCTGCTCTCGGCCCTGGCCTATAACAACCTGACCCGCACCCGTTACCCCAAGGGCCCCGCCGAGGTGCCGGTGATGGTGCAACCGCACGCTCGGGAGGTGGACGCCAAAATCACCGCCGTGGACCTGGAGCAGGCGTTGGCGCAAATGGAGCAGTTTTTCGACGTCACCCCCAGCGAACTGGAAGAGCTGATCCACATCGCCGAAGACCATGCGCGCCGCCGCAGCATTGGCCAAGTGCTGGCCAGCCGGGTGTAGGCGCGCCCACCCTGGTTTTTTATCGAATACCCCCCTGCATAAATGCAAAGATGACCTGCAGGATTCAGGCTTGTACTGGGCAAATTTGCACTGGTACGATCCGGAGATGGTTCGCCCGCGAACATTTTGATAAAGAACAATAAAAGCAGGGAGTTACAGATGACTGCTCAGGCTCAGTCCCAGGCGACATGCAGCACCCAGTCCTCCCAGGACAGCGTCCTGGCCGAAGTACGCAACCATATCGGCCACCTGACCCTCAACCGCCCCGCCGGCCTCAATGCCATCACCCTGGACATGGTCCGCAGCCTTTCGGCGCATTTGCGCGCCTGGGCCGAGGATGCCCAGGTGCATGCCGTGGTGTTGCGCGGCGCCGGCGAGAAAGCCTTCTGCGCCGGTGGCGATATCCGCTCGCTGTACGACAGCTTCAAGGGTGGCGACACCCTGCATGAAGACTTCTTCGTCGAAGAATACGCCCTCGACCTGGCCATTCATCATTACCGCAAGCCGGTCCTCGCCCTGATGGACGGCTTTGTCCTGGGCGGCGGCATGGGCCTGGTCCAGGGGGCCGACCTGCGGGTTGTCACCGAACGCAGCCGCCTGGCCATGCCGGAAGTGGCCATCGGTTACTTCCCGGATGTGGGCGGCAGCTACTTCCTGCCGCGCATTCCTGGCGAGCTGGGGATTTACCTGGGGGTGACCGGGGTGCAGATCCGCGCCGCCGACGCCCTGTACTGCGGGCTCGCCGACTGGTACCTCGACAGCGCCAGGCTGGCGGAACTGGATCAGAAACTCGACCGCCTGCAATGGCACGATTCGCCACTCAAGGACCTGCAAGGCTTGCTGGCCAAGCTTGCGGTGCAACAATTGCCGGATGCGCCACTGGCCGCCCTGCGCCCGGCCATCGACCACTTCTTTGCCCAGCCGGATGTGCCGAGCATTGTCGAACAACTGCAACAAGTGACCGTCGCCGATAGCCATGAATGGGCGCTGAGCACCGCGCAGTTGATGCAGACCCGCTCCCCCTTGGCCATGGCCGTCACCCTGCAGATGCTGCGACGCGGTCGCCACCTGGCACTGGAAGACTGCTTCGCCCTGGAGCTGCACCTGGACCGCCAGTGGTTCGCCCGGGGCGACCTGATCGAAGGCGTGCGCGCGTTGTTGATCGACAAGGACAAAGCCCCGCGCTGGAACCCGCCAACGCTCTCGGCATTGGACCAGCACCACGTCGACAGCTTCTTCCAAGACTTCGCGAAGAACGGGAACTAACTCATGCAAGATATTGAATTTACAGAAGAACAAGTCATGATTCGCGACATGGCGCGCGACTTTGCCCGTGGCGAAATCGCGCCCCATGCCCAGGCCTGGGAAAAGGCCGGCTGGATCGACGACGGCCTGGTCGCCAAGATGGGGGAACTGGGCCTGCTGGGCATGGTAGTGCCGGAAGAATGGGGGGGCACCTATGTGGATTACGTGGCCTACGCCCTGGCCGTCGAGGAGATTTCTGCGGGTGACGGCGCGGTAGGCGCGCTGATGAGTATCCATAATTCAGTGGGTTGCGGGCCGATCCTCAACTACGGCACACAGGCACAGAAAGAAACCTGGCTGGCCGAACTGGCCAGCGGCCAGGCCATCGGCTGCTTTTGCCTGACCGAGCCCCAGGCCGGCTCCGAAGCCCACAACCTGCGCACCCGCGCCGAATTGCGTGATGGCCAGTGGGTGATCAACGGCGCCAAGCAGTTTGTCAGCAATGGCAAACGGGCCAAATTAGCGATTGTGTTTGCAGTGACCGACCCGGAGTTGGGCAAAAAGGGCATTTCGGCGTTCCTGGTGCCCACCGACACCCCAGGTTTCACCGTGGACCGTACCGAACACAAGATGGGCATCCGCGCCTCGGACACCTGCGCCGTGACCCTCAGCCAGTGCAGCGTGCCCGAAGCCAACCTGCTGGGCGAACGCGGCAAGGGCCTGGCCATTGCCCTGTCCAACCTGGAGGGTGGGCGCATCGGTATCGCCGCCCAGGCCCTGGGCATTGCCCGCGCGGCCTTTGAAGCGGCGTTGGCCTACGCCCGTGACCGGGTGCAGTTCGACAAGGCCATTATTGAGCACCAGAGCGTGGCCAACCTGCTGGCCGACATGCAGACCCGCCTCAATGCCGCACGCTTGCTGATCCTGCATGCCGCACGGTTGCGCAGTGCGGGCAAGCCGTGCCTGTCCGAAGCCTCCCAGGCCAAGCTGTTTGCTTCGGAAATGGCCGAGAAAGTCTGCTCTTCGGCGATGCAGATCCATGGCGGCTATGGCTACCTGGAAGACTACCCGGTGGAACGCTACTACCGGGATGCGCGGATTACGCAGATTTATGAGGGTACCAGTGAGATCCAGCGCATGGTGATTGCGCGGGAGTTGAAAAACTATCAGCTATAGCGCTTGCCGGCGTTACGTCGAAAAAAGCCTGGAGACTCCCGTGCGTTGTACGGGAGTGCGACTATTCTGACAGTTCCTAGCCGCACAGGAGGTGTGACATGAATGCAGTTGAGCACCCGCTCCGCGTCGAGCGAATCAGCCAGGAACGCTATATCCAAGCCCCCATCGAAACCGTCTATGACTACGTGACCCAGCCCGACCGCTGGCACGAATGGCACCCCACCTCGTTGAGCGCAGACACCGGTACCAGCGGCTCACTGCCCGTTGGCCAGCGCTTCACCGAAATGATCGACCTGCTGGGGGTACGAGTGCCCATGAGCTACCGGGTGCAGATCGCCGTGCCGCCCCGGGAGTTCAAGACCGTGTTCACCTCCCTCGCCGTGGATGGCAGCATTCACTACTTTCTCCAGGCGCGTGGCAGCGGCACCCTGTTTACCCGGGTGCTCAGCTATGAGACCGAGCTGCAGCTCGATACCTTGCAAGCGCGCATGGTGGCGCTGTCGAACCAGGCCATGGACCAACTCAAGCAACGCCTGGAGTCGTTCTGAGCTGACAAACTTGTCATCTTTCTCTCAGTTTGCTGACAGCAGCGGACGCTAAGCTCCGAGACTGTCGCGTGCGCGTATAATTTCGAAACATAACCACCTCACCTGCTTCGCAAAAGCGCGGACAATGCGCGCTCTTTGCGCACTCCGTAACCGATGGGACCTGTCTATGAAAACCACCCTGCGCCTGACTTTACTGTCCGCCCTGTTCATGACCAGCCTGGCCCAGGCCGCCGAACTGATCCCGATTGACGTGCATCGCGATGCCAACTGCGGCTGCTGCAAAAAATGGATCAGCCACCTCGAAGCCAACGGGTTCAAGGTCAACGATCATGTGGAAGCCGACATGAGCTCGGTCAAGCAGCGCCTGGGCGTGGCTCCGCGCCTGGCGTCATGCCATACCGCGGTGATCGACGGCAAGTTCGTCGAAGGCCATGTGCCGGCCGATCAAGTGTTGGCCCTGCGCAAACGCGACGATCTATTGGGCATCGCCGCACCTGGCATGCCCATGGGCTCGCCAGGGATGGAAACCCAGGGCATGAGCGACGCCTATCAAGTCATTGGCCTGACCCGCGCCGGCAAAGATGTGGTGGTAGCCGAATACCCGGCCCACTGATCTATGTTTGCAGGCTATGCCGGGCTGTTTCTCAGCGCTTTCGGGGCGGCTACGCTGTTACCGCTGCAATCGGAAGCGGTGCTGGTGGCGCTGCTGCTCAATGGCAGCTACTCGCTGTGGCTACTGCTAGGCATCGCGACCCTGGGCAACGTATTGGGCTCATTGATCAATTGGTTGCTGGGCCGTTCGGTCGAGCTGTTCAAGGACCGTCGCTGGTTTCCTGTGAGCGCTGCACAGTTGGAAAAGTCCCGCGGCCATTATCGTCGTTGGGGCCATTGGTCACTGCTGCTCAGTTGGCTGCCGATCATCGGCGACCCCCTGACCCTGGTGGCCGGCGTGATGCGGGAGCCGCTCTGGCGTTTTATATTGATCGTCAGCCTGGCCAAGGCGGCCCGTTACGCGGTGGTGGCAATGGCTGTGCATTGGGTGTAACGGTCATCCCCAGTTAACGCAAGGCAGGTGTGTATGTCCGTACAGATCGCAGTCATAGATGATTGGCAAGACGTCGCACAGGACGTGGTGGATTGGTCCGTGCTGGAGGCGGTTGGCCAGGTGCATTTCCTGCATGACTATCCGGCCGATACCGCCACCCTGATCGCCCGCTTGCAGGGGTTTGAGGTGATTTGCGTGATGCGTGAGCGCACGCTTTTCGATCAGGCGCTGTTGCAAGGGTTGCCGGCACTTAAACTGCTGGTCACCGGCGGCATGCGCAATGCGGCCATCGACCTGGCCGCGGCCAAGGCCCTGGGCATCCAGGTGTGCGGCACCGACAGCTACAAGCACGCGGCGCCGGAGTTGACCTGGGCGTTGATCATGGCGTCCACGCGCAATCTGCTGGCTGAAGCCAACGCCCTGCGCGCCGGCCAGTGGCAACAAGGGCTGGGCGGCGATCTGCATGGCAAGACCCTAGGCATCCTCGGCCTGGGCAGTATTGGCCAGCGCGTGGCGCAGTTTGGCCAGGTGTTTGGCATGCGCGTGATTGCCTGGAGCGAGAACCTTACCCCGGAACGCGCCGCCGCCGTGGGGGTAACCTGGGTCAGCAAGCGCCAATTGTTCGAGCAGGCCGATGTGCTGTCGATTCACCTGGTGCTCAGCGAGCGCAGCCGTGGACTGGTGGATGCCCAGGCCCTGGCCTGGATGAAGCCCAGTGCACGCCTGGTCAACACGGCACGCGGACCGATCGTTGATGAAGCGGCGCTGGTCGATGCACTGCGCCATGGCCGATTGGCCGGCGCAGCGCTGGATGTGTTCGGGCAGGAGCCATTGCCGGCGGACCATGAGTTCCGCCATCTGCCCAATGTATTGGCCACACCCCATGTGGGCTACGTCAGCGAGCAGAACTACCGGCAGTTCTATGGGCAGATGATTGAAGACATCCAGGCATGGGCTGCGGGGGAGATACGGCGCGGCCTGAATTGAGATCAAACATTAGAAGTAACTTCTAATTCATTGATATATAACCATATTAACTCTTAATAAATCACTTTAAGTACGAACACGCACCACTATCGAGCAGCACTGCCTCGGCGCCCTGCCAAGAGGCACCCATCCCCTGTGGCGAGCGGGCTTGCCCGCGTTGGACTGCGCAGCAGTCCCCCTCTCGTGCCTCTACACACCCAGCCATCGATACGGTCCCCACCCACCACACCGCCGCAAAAAAGATATTGTCCTACAAATTTATCCCACAGCCCTTGCAGGCTCTGGGCTGTGTCCTAGACTGATGACCGATGGGTCACGATCAGAACAAAAGCCCCCGCAATAAATCGAAACTTTCCAACTCTGCCGTAGGTCAGGTTTAAGGTAGGACGCACGCCACCGGCGCCAGCCGGACGTCCGCCCATCCAATCTATTTATCAGTTCGGTGCAATTGGCATAAGCCTTGCCAGTCTGTGCAGTGCTAGTGCGCGTGACCGCAGGACGCGGTTGATTTTCGCTGGGGCCTCAGGCGCTCAGTTGACCAACACATGGGAGAGAACAATGATAAGTGCCGCTTCGGGAACTCAGGGACAGCGTTTTAGTCAGCCGGTCGATGGACCAACCACCTTGGTTGACCTTCCCGGCCCAGTGCGGTCGGTGTCGTCGCAAAATCCCAATCGTAAGAAAGTACTGTTTGTGACCTCGGAGCTGGCTGATCTGGTGAAAACCGGCGGCCTGGGGGATGTGTCCGCTGCCCTGCCCCGAGCCATGGCCCACCTGCACGATGTACGGGTGCTGATTCCGGGCTACCGCCAGGTGCTGGACAGCGACAACCCGATCCATATCATCGGCGAACTGGGCGGGCATGCCGCGCTGCCACCGTGCAAGATCGGGCGCATGGACCTCAAGGACGGCCTGGTCATCTATGTGCTGATCTGCCCCGAACTGTACGAGCGTGAAGGCACGCCCTATGGCGCCAACAACGGCCGCGACTGGCCCGACAACCATATCCGCTTCGCCCGCCTGGGCCTGGCCGCCGCCGATATCGCCGCCAACCTCGCGCAAATCCACTGGTGCCCGGACCTGGTGCATGCCCACGACTGGCCAGCCGGCCTGGCGCCGGCCTACATGCACTGGCGGGGTTCGCGCACCCCCACGCTGTTTACCATCCATAACCTGGCCTATCAGGGCGTGGTCAGCCTGGCCTCGTGCCCGGAACTGGGGATTCCCGAACATGCCTTGCAACAGGAAGGCATGGAGTTCTACGGCAAGATGTCGTTCCTCAAGGCCGGCATGGCCTATTCCAGCCATATCACCACGGTCAGCGCCACCTACGCCCGGGAGATCACCACCCCCGAGTTCGGCTGCGGCCTGGATGGCTTCCTTGCCAGCAAGACCCAGCAAGGCCTGCTCAGTGGCATCCCCAACGGCATTGATGAAAGCTGGGAGTCGTCCACCGACCCACACCTGGACCACCCATTCAATATCGGCGACTGGCAAGGCAAGGCGGTCAACGCAAGCCACGTACGCAAGCTGTTCGGCCTGGACGCGTCCAGCGGCCCGCTGTTTGCCGTGGTGTCTCGCCTGGTCTACCAAAAAGGTCTGGACCTGACCGAAGCCGTCGCCGGCTTTATCGTCGAAAACGGCGGGCAAATTGCCATTATCGGCCGTGGCGAGCCGGAAGAAGAACAAGCCATGCGCGCCCTGGCCCTGCGTTTCCCCGGCCGCATCGGCGTGCGGATCGGCTTTAACGAAACCGACGCCCGCCGCATGTTTGCCGGCAGCGACTTTTTATTGATGCCCTCGCGCTACGAGCCCTGCGGCCTGAGCCAGATGTACGCCCAGCGCTTCGGTTCGCTGCCGGTGGCGCGCAATACTGGCGGTCTGGCTGACACCATCGAAGATGGCGTGACCGGCTTTTTGTTCGACGAATCTACCGTCGAAAGCTACGAAGCCGCCCTCGCCCGTGCCTTCAAGGTGTTTGCCTTCCCCGGCCTGCTCAACGCCATGCGCTGCCGGGCCATGTCCGCGCCATTCAACTGGTGCCAGGCGGTGGAGCCCTATGCCGAACTTTACGAACAACTGGTAGCGAAAGCGCTGGGAAAATCAGGAAAAGTATAAAGAGGTTAGGATAGATGCCGTCACGGACTCTGGAAACATGGCCCCACGGCGCGATCATGCAGGATGCGCAACACACCCGCTTCGCCCTGTGGGCGCCTGATGCGTTTTATGTCAGCGTCGAGCTGCAAGGGGGGCAGTCGGTGCCCATGCTGCCCCAGGCAGCCGGCTGGTTTGTGGCTGACGTGCGCTGTGGGGCCGGTACCCGCTACCACTTTAATATTGATGGCGAGCGCGATGTGCCGGACCCGGCATCGCGCCTCCAGCACGCGGATGTACATGGCGACAGCGTGGTGGTCGATCCCTTGGCCTACCCCTGGCGCCACAGCGCCTGGCAGGGCCGACCCTGGCATGAAGCGGTGATCTACGAGCTGCATGTGGGGGTCCTGGGAGGCTACAGCGCTGTAGAGCAACACCTGCCACGCTTGGCCGAGTTGGGCATCACCGCCATTGAGCTGATGCCCCTGGCGCAGTGTCCTGGCGAGCGTAACTGGGGCTACGACGGGGTGCTGCCCTACGCGCCGCAAGCCTCCCTGGGCACACCGGAGCAGTTGAAACAGCTGATCGACAGGGCCCATGAGCATGGCCTGGCGGTGATTCTGGATGTGGTCTACAACCACTTCGGCCCCGACGGTAACTACCTGGGCCAGTACGCCAAAGGCTTTTTCCGCGAAGACACCCACACCCCCTGGGGCGCCGGGATCGACTTTCGCCGCCGCGAGGTGCGCGACTTCTTTATCGACAATGCGCTGATGTGGCTCCTCGAATACCGCTTCGACGGCCTGCGCCTGGATGCCGTGCATGCCATCGACGACCCGTCGTTCCTCAAGGAGCTGGCCCAACGGGTGCGTGAGCAGGTGGACCCGGACCGCCATGTGTGGCTGGTGCTGGAAAACGAATTCAACCAGGCCAGCCTGTTGCAGCAGGGTTTCGATGCGCAATGGAACGACGACGGGCATAACGCCCTGCACGTGCTGTTGACCGGCGAGACCGACGCCTATTACGCCGACTTTGCCGACGAACCCACCGCCAAACTGGGGCGCTGCCTGGGCGAAGGCTTTATCTATCAGGGTGAAACCACGCGCCACGGTACCCGGCGTGGCGAATCCAGCGAGCACTTGCCGCCCAGTGCCTTTGTGCTGTTTTTGCAGAACCACGACCAGATCGGCAACCGCGCCCTTGGCGAGCGCTTGCATCAACTGTGTTCGCCCCAGGCGTTGCAGGCGGCGACCACCTTGTTGCTGATGTCGCCGATGATCCCGCTGCTGTTCATGGGCGATGAGATCGCCGCCGAGCAGCCCTTCCTGTTCTTTACCGACCATCACGGCGAACTGGCCGAGGCCGTGCGCGAAGGCCGACGCAATGAGTTTGCTGACTTCGCCGCCTTCAGCGACCCCGAGCGCCGCGCGCAGATTCCCGACCCCAACGCGCTGCAGACCTTCGAGCGCTGCATCCCGCAGTTTAGCCAGGCGCCTGCGGCGCTGTATCGCCAGCTGCTGGGCCTGCGCCGGCAACATATCGTGCCCCACCTGCCCGGCAGCATGGCCCTCGGCGCGCAGGTCCTGGGCCAGGGCGCGGTATCGGCCCGCTGGCGGATGGGCAATGGCAGCATCCTGCAGATAGACCTCAACCTGAGTGCGGCCACCCTGCACCATCCGGCCGGCATCACTGAGCTGTTCAGCACCAGCAGCGACCCTGGGTCACTCACGCCCTTCTGCGCCCGCGTCAGCCTGACGCCGGGCGACACCTCATCACCTGTTGGAGAGCACCCTTGAGCGAAGCGCAATTGGAAATACTCGCCAGCCGCGCGGGCCTGGCGGTGGATTGGATCGACGCCAATGGCCGTCCGCAACATGTCAGCGCCGACGCCTTGCGCGCCGTGCTCAACGGCCTTGGCCACCCCGCCGACACCGATGAAGCCATCGCTGCCAGCCTGCAAGACCTGGAACGTGTGCAACGAGACCGGCACCTGGCGCCACTGTTAACCGTGGATGTCGGCAGCAGCCTCGACCTGGCCGCATACTTTGCTCCCGGCACGCCGTGCCAGGTTTACCTGGAGGATGGCAGTACCCAAAGCCTTCAGCTGGACGCCGAGGCCAACCTGCCCGGCACCTTGCCCGTGGGCTACCAGCGGGTACAGATCGGCGGCCAGTCCTTCACCCTGGCTGTCGCGCCCCTGCGCTGTTTCAGCGTGGCCGAGGCGGTGGACAGCCAGCCTGCCCGTGCGTGGGGCCTGAGCGCCCAGTTGTATGCCTTGCGCCGTAGCGGCGACGGCGGTTTTGGCGACACCCAGGCCCTGGAACAACTGGCCCGCGCCGCCGCTGAACGGGGCGTCGATGCCCTGGCTATCAGCCCGCTGCACGCAATGTTCAGCGCCGATACCACGCGCTACAGCCCCTACTCGCCGTCCAGCCGACTGTTCCTCAATAGCTTGTACGCCTCGCCGGGGTGCATCCTCGGCGAGCGCGCAGTGCGCAGCGCCATCGAGTCCACCGGGTTGGCCGATCAGCTGCAGGAACTGGAACAACAAAGCCTGATCGACTGGCCTGCCGCCGCCAAGGTCAAGCAACGCCTGCTGCGCGCCCTGTATGAGGACTTCTGCCAGGGCGAGCACCCGCAGCAGGCGGACTTCCTGAGCTTTCGCCAGGCCGGCGGTGAGGCCCTGGAAAACCACTGCCGCTTCGAAGCCATCCAGGCCGAGCGCGCCGCCAACGGCGAAAGCCTCGACTGGCGCCAGTGGCCCGAGGAGTGGCGCGATCCAGGCAGCGCCGCGCTGGCACAATTTGCCGCCGAGCAAGGCGAAGCCATTGGCTTCTATGCTTTTAACCAATGGCTGATCGCCCGCTGCCTTGAACGTGCGCAACAAGCCGCCCGCGGCAGTGGCATGGGCATCGGCCTGATTGCCGACCTGGCCGTGGGTGCCGATGGCGCCGGCAGCCAGGCCTGGAGCCGTCAGGATGAACTGCTGGCCGACCTGACGGTGGGTGCGCCACCGGACATCCTCAACCGTGCCGGCCAGGGCTGGGGCATCTCCGCGTTCTCTCCCGAAGGCCTGAAACGCAACGGTTTTCGCGCGTTTATCGAAATGCTGCGGGCCAACTTCGCCCATGCTGGCGGCTTGCGTATCGACCATGTGATGGGCTTGCAACGGCTGTGGGTGATCCCCAGGGACGCTTCACCCAAACAAGGCGCTTATCTGTATTACCCGGTGGACGACCTGCTGCGCCTGCTGGCCCTGGAATCCAGCCGGCACCAAGCGATTGTGCTCGGCGAAGACCTGGGCACGGTGCCCGAGGGCCTGCGGGAAAAACTCAGCGCCCGGGCCATGCTGGGCATGCGCGTATTGCTGTTCGAACAGGACCACGGCGGGCGCTTCACGCCGATCCTCGACTGGCCGGATAACGCCCTGGCCACCACCAGTACCCATGACCTGCCGACGCTCAATGGCTGGTGGCACAGCCGCGATATCGACTGGAATGTGCAACTGGGACTGATCGACGCGCCGACGGTGGAGCAATGGAGTGAGCACCGCCAGCGCGAGCGTGAAGCACTGCGCCGGGCCCTGGTTCAAGACCCGCAGAACTTTCTCGATGAGCTGCGCAACGAAACCGACCACATGCTCGATGCCAGCGTGCGCTACCTCGGCCACACCCGTGCGCCGCTGGTGTTGCTGCCCCTGGAAGATGCCCTGGGCGTCGAAGAGCAAGCCAACCTGCCCGGCACTACCGACACCCATCCCAACTGGCGACGGCGCCTGCCGGGGGACGCCGCGCACCTGCTCGACGATGACAACGCTGCGCGCCGCCTGGAGTTACTGGCGGTCGCCCGTAATCAAGCCCTAGAGCGTGACCGATGAACAGCGTCTTGCTACGAGCCACCCAGCGTCTGCAATTTCACAAAGGCTTTACCCTCGATGATGCGGTGCCGCTGGTGCCGTATTTTGCCCGCCTGGGCATCAGCCACCTGTATGCATCGCCCCTGCTCAAGGCCCGCGCCGGTTCAATGCATGGCTACGACGTGGTCGACCCGACCACCGTCAACCCGGAACTGGGCGGCGAACCCGCCTTGCGTCGCCTGGTGGCGGCCCTGCGCGCCCATGAGATGGGGCTGATTCTGGATATCGTGTCCAACCACATGGCCGTCGGTGGCAGCGACAACCCCTGGTGGCTGGATCTGCTGGAATGGGGGCGCCTGAGCCCTTACTGCGAATTCTTCGATATCCAGTGGCACTCCCCCGACCCGCTGCTCAAGGGCCAACTGCTGATGCCCTTCCTCGGCAGCGATTACGGCGAGGCCTTGCAAAGCGGCAACCTGCCCCTGCGGTTTGACCCGGCCCAGGGTAGCTTCTTTGTCGAGCACTACGAGCACCGCTTCCCGATCTGCCCCAGGGACTACGGCGATATCCTGCGCCTGCATCCGCCCCTCAAAGAGCTGGCCGACCGCTTCAGCGCCCTGGCCTATCAGGCCGATGCCTGGCCCCTGGCCGCCAGCCTGAAACAGGAACTGGCCGTACAGGCGCGCGAGCCCCTGAACCTGACAGCCATCGAGCACATCCTGGCGCTGTTTGATGCGCGCCAGCCCGAGGGATTTTCCCGGTTGCACCAACTGCTGGAGCAGCAAGCCTACCGCCTCGCCAGTTGGCGCACGGCGGCGGATGACATCAACTGGCGGCGCTTTTTCGACGTCAACGAGTTGGGCGGCCTGCGGGTGGAGCGGGCCACGGTGTTCGAGGCCACCCACCGCAAGATTTTCCAGCTGATCAGCGAGGGCCTGGTGGATGGCCTGCGCATCGACCATATCGACGGCCTGGCCGATCCCCGTGGCTACTGCCGCAAGTTGCGGCGCCGGGTGGATGGATTGTCGCCGAGCCGGCACTTGCCGATCTTTGTCGAGAAAATCCTCGGCACCGGGGAAACCCTGCGCGAAGACTGGCGGGTAGATGGCACCACCGGCTATGAGTTCATGAACCAGGTGTCGCTGGTACAGCACGACCCCCAGGGGTTCGAGGCGTTGGCCCAGCTGTGGAGCGAGGCCAGCGAGCGGCCGTCGGCGTTTATCGAGGAAGCCTGGCTGGCCCGGCAACAAATCCTCAACGGCTCCCTGGCCGGGGATTTTGAGAGCGTGGCCCAGGCCCTGCTGCAAGTGGCCCGCGCAGATGTGATGAGCCGTGACCTGACCCTGGGCGCGATCCGCCGCGCCTTGCAGGAGCTGATCGTGCACTTCCCGGTGTACCGCACCTACATCAGCGCCTGTGGCCGCAGCGCCGCTGACGAGGCGCTGTTCCAGCAGGCGCTGGCCGGTGCCCGTGGGACTTTGAGCGAAGCCGACTGGCCAGTGCTCGACTACCTGCAACAGTGGCTCGGCGGCCAACTCTGGCGCGAACGCCCGGTGGGGCAGCCGCGCAAGATCCTCAAGCATGCCTGCGTGCGTTTCCAGCAACTGACCTCGCCGGCAGCCGCCAAGGCCGTGGAAGACACCGCTTTCTATCGCTCGGCAGTGCTGCTCTCGCGCAATGACGTGGGTTTCAGTACCGAACAGTTCAGCGCGCCCCTGGCCGAGTTCCATGCCGCCAACCAGCAGCGCCTGCAGACCTTCCCCGATAACCTGCTGGCCACCGCCACCCATGACCACAAACGCGGCGAAGACAGCCGAGCGCGCCTGGCGGTACTCAGCGAGTGCGCGCCCTGGTATGCCGAGCAGGTGCAACAGTGGCGCAGGCTGGCGGCGCCCTTGCGCGATGATCCGGCCATCCCCTCGGCCGGTGATGAGCTGATCCTGTATCAGGTGCTGCTGGGCAGTTGGCCCCTGGACCTGGGCATTGAGAACACCGACGACTATCAGCAGCGCCTCTGGCAGTGGCAGCAAAAAGCCCTGCGCGAAGCCAAGCTGCACAGCAGCTGGAGCGCCCCCAACGATATTTATGAGCAAGGTGTCGAAGCCTTCCTCAGGCGCTTGTTGCTCGAGCCCGCTGGGCTGACCTTGCGCACCGCGATCCACGCGGCGGCCGAGGCCATCGCCCCCGCCGGCGCGTTGAACGGGCTGGCGCAATCCTTGCTGCGCAACACCGTGCCAGGCGTGCCGGACCTGTACCAGGGCGACGAATTCTGGGACTTGAGCCTGGTGGATCCGGACAACCGGCGGCCGGTGGATTTCAATGCCCGGCAACAGGCATTGGCGGCAGCACCCGGCGCCTTGCTTGAGCGCTGGCGTGACGGGCACTTGAAGCAGGCGCTGATTGCCCAGGTGTTGAACCTGCGCAAGGCCTACCCGTTGTTGTTTGCCAGGGGACGCTATGTACCGCTGCAAGTGCTGGGCCGGCATGCCCAACGGATTGTCGCCTTCAGCCGCGAATATCAAGGCCAGTGGCTGTTGGTGGTGGTGCCACGCTGGACCCACGCTCTGCTTGAAAACAGCGCCCAGCCCCGGGTGGATGCGCAGGTTTGGGGCGATACCCGGATCACATTACCGTTCGACGCCACGCTGCAAAATTGGAAGGGACTTTTGCAAACAGGCGCAGTCACACCCAACAAGGAGCTACTGATCAGCGCTGCCCTGGGGGTACTCCCGGTAAATGTCTTTATCCATTCTGACGATCAAGAAAGCTGAAATTTTCTGTGAGGAGCATTGCGATGAGCACCGAAGACAAACGCGTTCGTGAATTCGCGTATCAGATATGGGAGTCCGAAGGTAAACCTGAGGGCCAGGAAGCCCGTCATTGGGAAATGGCCCGCAAGCTGGCCGAAGCCGAGGCCCTGACTCCGAGTAAACCCAAGACCGGCACCAAGGCCAAGGCAAAGCCGGCCGCGGAAAAACCGGCGGTCGCCAAAAAGCCACGGGCGGCGCGTAAGCCTGCCGGCTGATCCACCTTCCCACAGGAGCCGGCCACCGGCTCCTGCAGCACACTCAACGATTGATCTGACCTGATGTCAGCACGGCCCCGTTCGGCCTGAAAAACCCTGCAGGAGCAACACCATGAGCAAGACACCCGCTACCGAGCCATCGCGCATTCGTGAAGGCTTGCCCTTCCCCCTCGGCGCGACCTGGGATGGTCTGGGGGTCAATTTCGCGCTGTTCTCGGCCAACGCCACCAAGGTTGAGTTGTGCCTGTTCGACGATACCGGCGAAGTCGAGCTGGAACGTATCGAGCTGCCGGAATACACCGACGAGACCTTCCACGGCTACTTGCCCGATGCCCACCCCGGGCTGATCTATGGCTACCGGGTATACGGGGCCTACGATCCCGCCAACGGCCATCGCTTCAACCACCATAAATTGCTGATCGACCCCTATGCCAAGCAATTGGTGGGCGAGCTCAAATGGTCCGAAGCGTTGTTTGGCTACACCATCGGTCACCCGGATGCCGACCTGAGTTTCGATGAGCGCGACAGCGCACCCTTCGTGCCCAAATGCAAAGTCATCGACCCAGCCCATACCTGGGGCAACGACCAGCCGGTGCGCACCCCGTGGGACCGCACGATCATCTACGAAACCCATCTGCGCGGCATCAGCATGCGCCATCCTTCGGTCCCTGAAGCGGTGCGCGGCACCTGCGCCGGGTTGATGGTGGACGATGTGCTCAAGCACATCCGCCAACTGGGGGTGTCCTCGGTGGAGTTGCTGCCGGTGCATGCCTTCGTCAATGACCAGCATTTGCTGCAAAAAGGCATGACCAACTACTGGGGTTACAACAGCATCGCCTTCTTTGCCCCCGACCCGCGCTACCTGGCCAGCGGCAAGATCGCCGAGTTCAAGGAAATGGTCGCGCACCTGCACGAGGCCAAGCTGGAAGTGATCCTCGATGTGGTCTACAACCACACCGCCGAAGGCAACGAGCAAGGCCCGACCCTGTCGATGCGCGGCATCGACAACGCCTCCTACTACCGCCTGATGCCTGACGACAAGCGCTTCTATATCAATGACTCGGGCACCGGCAACACCCTGGACCTGAGTCACCCTTGCGTACTGCAAATGGTCACCGACTCCCTGCGTTACTGGGCCACCGAGATGCATGTGGATGGCTTCCGCTTTGACCTGGCGACCATCCTCGGGCGTTATCACGACGGTTTCGACGAGCGTCACAGCTTCCTTGTGGCCTGCCGCCAGGACCCGGTGCTGCGCCAGGTAAAAATGATCGCCGAGCCTTGGGATGTGGGCCCCGGCGGTTATCAGGTGGGCAACTTCCCGCCGGGCTGGGTGGAGTGGAATGACCGTTTCCGCGACACCGTGCGCGCGTTCTGGAAAGGCGATGACGGCCAGTTGGCGGACTTTGCCGGGCGCATGACCGCCTCCGGCGAAATGTTCAACCAGCGCGGGCGCCGCCCCTACAGCTCGGTGAACTTCATCACCGCCCACGACGGCTTCACCCTGCATGACCTGGTGTCCTACAACGACAAGCACAACGAAGCCAACGACGAGAACAACCAGGACGGCAGCAATAACAACCTGTCGTGGAACCACGGCGTCGAAGGACCGACCGAAGACCCGGAGATCAACGCGCTGCGCCTGCGCCAGATGCGCAACTTCTTCGCCACCCTGCTGCTGGCCCAGGGCACGCCGATGCTGGTGGCCGGGGATGAGTTCGCCCGCACCCAGCACGGCAATAACAACGCCTACTGCCAGGACAGCGAAATCGGCTGGGTCAACTGGGAGCTGGATGAGGATGGCAAGTCCCTGCTCAAGTTCGTCAAACGCCTGATCAAGTTGCGCTTGGCCTACCCCATCCTGCGTCGCGGGCGCTTCCTGGTGGGCGACTATAACGAGGACATCGGGGTCAAGGACGTGACCTGGCTGGCCCCCGATGGCAATGAAATGACCATCGAGCAATGGGAAGACAGCCAGGGCCGTTGCCTGGGCATGTTGATGGATGGGCGCGCCCAGGAAACCGGGATCCGCCGGCCGGGGGCCGATGCTACGCTGCTGTTGGTGGTCAATGCGCACCATGACCTGGTGAACTTCCGCTTGCCCCAGGTGCCGGATGGCGGTTTCTGGACCTGCATGGTCGATACCAACCAGCCGGCCGTGCGCGGCCAGGAACGTTTCGATTTTGACCATGAATATGCCGTGACCGGGCGCTCGCTGCTGCTGTTCGAGCTGCAACACGAGGAAGAGGTGTGAAATGGATTTACACGGGTTCCTGCAACGCAATCGTAAGGGTCTGGCCGATACCGAGGGCCTTGGTCAGACCCTGAGCGCCATGGTGGCGGCTGGCCTGGATCAATTGCCATTGCCGGGTGGCGGGCAGACCCTGCTGCGCTTCAGCCTGCTGGCCCAGGTGGCCGGGCACAACCTGAGCCTGTGCAAGCTGTTCGAAGGGCACACCGACGCGCTGGCAATCATGGCCGACCTCAACAGCGCGGCGCCGCCGGCGGGCAGCACCTGGGGCATGTGGGCCGCCGAACCGCCGACGGCACGGGTGCAGGTCAGGCGTGAGGGCTCGCAGTACCTGCTGCATGGCCGCAAGGCCTGGTGTTCCGGGGCCGGGGTGGTCAGCCACGGGTTATTGACCGCCTGGGATGCGCAGGAGCGCCAGCAGTTGGTCGCGGTGTCAATGGACCAGCCGGGGTAACTGTGACCGCCGAAGGCTGGAACGCCGTGGGCATGGGCGCTTGCGCGAGTGTCGATGTGACGTTCGAGAACGCCGTGGCGCTGGCCGTAGGCGCCCCAGGGGATTACCTGCAACGCCCCGGCTTCTGGCACGGCGGGGTTGGTATTGCCGCCTGTTGGTACGGCGCGGCGCAGCGCTTGGCCGAGGCCCTGCGTGAACACTGCGACCAACGCGAAGAGCCCCATGCGCTGGCGCATCTGGGCGCGGTGGACATGGCCTTGTACGCGGCCGCTACGGTGCTGCGCACGGCTGCGCGGCAAATCGACGATCAGCCCCAGGCCAATGCCCAACTGCTGGCACGCCGCGCGCGGGCGGTGATTGAGGCGGCGGCCAACCAAGTCATCCATCACACAGGCCGGGCTTTGGGCGCCGGGCCTTACTGCAAGGATGAACACTTCGCCCGGCTGATGGCCGACTTGCCGGTGTACTTGCGCCAAAGCCATGCCGAGCGTGACCTGGCGGCCCTTGGCAAGCAGGTGGCGATCCAGTCCGGAGGGACGTGGCAATTATGAAAGCCAACCCCATTGTCGGCCAAGGCACCCCGCTGCGGGCCTGGCAAGGTTCAGCCCGGGTCGCCGGCCTGCCCGAGGTCAATGTGGCGCAATTGGTGCCTGATGGTTGCCGCGCCGTGATAATCGCGCCCCATCCGGATGATGAAGTGCTCGGCTGCGGCGGCCTGTTGCAAGGCTTGGCCGCGCTGGGCCGCGAACTGCTGCTGATCTCGGTGACGGATGGCTGTGCCAGCCACCCCGGCTCGCCCCGTTGGCCGCAGCAGCGTTTGCGCGAGGTGCGCCCGCAGGAGTCGGCCGAGGCCTTGCAGCGCCTGGGTTGGCATCAGCAACGCCTGACCTGGCTGCGCGGCGGTTTTAGCGACAGTCAGGTGCAGGCCCGGGAATCGGCGCTGACTGAATTTATCCAGCGGCACCTGCAACCGGACGATGTGGTGTTCACCACCTGGCGCGAAGACGGGCATTGCGACCACGAAGCGGTAGGCCGCGCCAGTGCCCAGGCGGCCTTGGCGGTCGGTGCGCGCTTGATTGAACTGCCGGTGTGGACGTGGCATTGGGCAACCCCGAAGACCCACGGGTGCCGTGGCAGCGCGCACGCAAGATTGCCCTGGCGCCCGCCGTCGTCGCGCGCAAGCGTCATGCCCTGCACGCCTTCACCAGCCAGCTGGAAGGCGACCCCCAGATCGACTTGCCGCCCGTCTTGCCGCCCCACGTGCTGGAGCGGCTGTTACAACCTTTTGAAGTGGTGTTTGTATGAGTGTGGCCACGGCTTACTTCGACCAATTGTTTGTGGATAATGACGATCCCTGGGCCTTCCGCCAGCGCTGGTACGAGCAGCGCAAGCGCGCCTTGACCCTGGGACTGCTGACCAAGCCCCGCTATGCCTCGATTTTCGAACCCGGCTGCGCCAATGGCGAGTTGAGCGCCGAACTGGCGCCACGTTGCGCGCGTCTGCTGTGCTGCGACACCGCCGCTGCCGCAGTGAGCCTGGCGCAAGCGCGCCTGCAAGGGTTCGCCCATGCCCAGGTCGAGCAACGTCGCTTGCCTGCCCAATGGCCGGGCGGCAGGTTCGAACTGATCGTGCTGAGCGAGTGGTGCTATTACCTCGACCATGACGACCTGTGCCTGCTCGTCGAGCAGATCCTGGCCGCGCTGACCGACGATGGCCAGGTCCTGGCCTGTCACTGGCGCCCGGCTATCGACGGTTGCCCGCAAACTGCGGAACAGGTCCACCAGGTGTTGCACCAACGCCTGGGTATGTCCCGCCTGGCGCAGGTGGCTGACAGTGATTTCCTACTCGACCTGTGGTCTCGCGAAAGCGCCTCGGTCGCCCATCTCGAGGGCTTGCGATGATCGGCATTCTGATCCCGGTGCATAACGAAGAGGCGCTGCTGCCTGAATGTCTGAAGGCCGCGTTGATCGCCGCCAGCCATCCCGGGTTGCTCGGTGAAGAAGTGCAGATACTGGTGGTGCTCGACAGTTGTACCGACCGCAGTGCGGCCATTGCCGAGACGTTCGGCGTACACAGCCTGAGCGTCGAGGCGCGCAATGTCGGCCAGGTGCGGGGCATGGGCGCTCGGCACCTGCTTAACAATGGCGCCCGCTGGATCTCCTGTACCGATGCCGACAGTCGTGTTGCCACCGATTGGCTGGTGGCGCAACTGGCGCTGGGCGTGGATGCGGTGTGCGGCACCGTCACGGTGGACGCCTGGAGCGATGGTTTCGACCAGGCGGCGCAGATCCGCTATCACCAGGCCTACCAGGCCTGTGACGGGCATCGGCACATCCATGGGGCCAATCTGGGGGTCAGCGCTGGCGCCTATGTGCGGGCTGGCGGGTTCGAGCCCCTGCCCTGTCATGAAGATGTGCAACTGGTACGCCAGTTGGAGCGTTGCGGCGCAACCATTGCCTGGAGCCACGCGCCCCAGGTCATTACCAGTGCGCGCCTGGAGTGCCGTGCGCAAGGCGGATTTGGCGACTATTTGAAGGGGCTGATGCAGCCTTCCTGAAATAAATACGATTTTACCCGGCCGGAGCGCGACGAATCCCCGCCAATGAACAATACTCAGGTATGGCAATCCAGGATTCGGAACGCCAGCGTGCCGTACGGGCCTGGCGCCTGCGCGACAAAAAGGAGAGTCTACCCGTCAACGGGATACGACCTGCATCAAACGGACAAGGACGTGACATTGATCAAACCCGCCCCCCTGCACGACGGGCGCCGCGTGCCGGCGCAAATCTGGAACAGTGCGCCTCAGCTGGCGCAAATCCCGACCATCAGCCCTTCTCTGCTGGTGCCCCCAGGCTCACGCGTGGTGGTAGTTGCTCCGCATCCTGGGGACGAAGTGCTGGCCTGCGGCGGTTTGCTGCAGCTGTTCAGTGCCCTGGACTACCCTCTGAAGTTGATCTCGATCACCGACGGCAGTGCCAGCCATCCGGGCTCCAACCAATGGTCGGCGCAACGCCTGAGCGTGTTCCGGCCCCAGGAAAGTGTCGAGGCCCTGCGCCGCCTGGGCTTGCCCTTGCACAGCCTGAAATGGATCCGTGGTGGCTTTTGCGACAACGCCCTGGCCGCCCACGAACAGCCCTTGAGCCAGTTTATTGCGCGTTACCTGCAACCCGGCGATGTGGTGTTTACCACTTGGCGCAATGATGGCAATGACGACCACGATGCGGTTGGTCGTGCCACCGCCATCGCCTGTGCGCTGACGGGCGCGCGCCTGCTGGAGTTGCCGATCTGGGCCTGGCACTGGCCCGCCCGCGAAGCCGGGCGCATGCCCTGGCAGTGCGCGCGCAAGGTGCGCCTCGACACCTGGAGCGTGGCGCGCAAACGCCATGCCGCCCACGCCTACGCCAGTCAGTTGCTCGGCGACCCGCTGATCGGCCTGGCGCCCATGCTGCCACCGGTGTTGCTGGAGCGTATGCGTGAGCCCTATGAGATCGTGTTCCTGTGACACAGGTCTATACCTGTTAATTCTGACAGTGGCGGCCCTTCCCGGCGGTTGCTAACGTGGAACCAGCACTGCACAGGTTCAGGTGCAGTCGAGATAGCCATGCCAACCCCTTGCATTGGCGATGTTTTACGAAACAGGAAACCGGTTGTCCCTTATCGTTATCGTGCTTTTTTGCGTTGTCATGGTCCGGACCGTGCCTGCCCTTGGGGGCGGCGGGACGTCATCTTCCATCGAGCGAGGATAGATCATGAGCACACGGCGATATGTGCGGCGGTACCTGGGCGCCTGGCTAACCAGCGCGGCCCTGATGGGGACCTTCCCGCCAGCTACCTATGCGGCCTGTACCCCGGTGATCACTGCGGGTGACGACACCACCCTCTGCGACAGTGGCACAGCACCCGGTTTTACCGACCTCAATGGCAATAACACCCTCAGTCTTCCCAGCGGTGGTAATGGCGCGATCACCGGCACTGTCACGTTTGGCGACGGCCATGATCAGGTGGAAACCCAGTCAGGCAGCATGGGCGCCTTGAACATGGGCAATGGCGCGAATATTTTCCGCGCGGACCTCAATGCGGTGGTGGGTGCAGTGACCCAGGGCGATGGTGCCGACACGGTGCAGATCAGCGGCGGCACCGTGGGCGCGATCAATCAGGGCAACGGCATCGACAACTATGCGCAAAGCGGCGGGCGCGTGGCCAGCGTGGCCCAGGGCGATGGCCGCGATACGTTCTATATGAGCGGTGGCGAGATCGTCGGGGCATTCGAGGATGGCGACGTGGCCACCCAATCCGCCGGCACCATCGGCCGGGTGGATATGAAGCTCGACAACAACTTCTACACCCTGCTCGGCGGGCGGATCAACGGCAACCTGGTGACTGGCTTTGGCTTGGACACCATCGCTGTTTCCGGGGGGTATATCGGCGGCAACGTCAGTGTCAGCGGTGGCGACGACCTGTTCACCCTGACCGGCGGCGTGGTCAATGGGCAGGTGCTGATGAGCTTCGGCAACGATCAGTTCAACTGGATCGGGGCAGGCACGATCAATTCAGCGGTCAATATGGGCGCGGATAACGACAGGGCATTGCTGCAAAACCTGACACAGGCCCTGCTCTCTTCCACGCCCCTGGTCGATGGCGGCGTGGGCACCGACACCCTGGTCTTCGATAACACCCAGGCAGCCACCGCAGAACGCTACGTCAACTGGGAAACGGTCAACCTGGACAACGGCTCGCGCTTTACCTTGGCGCAGGATTTCAAACTGGGGGATAGCGGCAGCGGTACCGGCAGCTTGAATATCGACGGCAGCAGTGTGCTGCTGGTCAGCCAGGGGGCCATCAGCCCATTCACGGCCGGCCAGTTGGCAAGCCTCAACAACAGCGGCCTGATCGACATGACAACCGGCAGTACCGGCGCCACCGACAGCCTGACGGTAAATGGCACCTACACCGGCAACAACGGGCAGATGGCGCTGCAAAGTGTGTTGGCCGGCGATGGTGCCGCCAGTGACAAACTGGTGGTGAACCAGGGCTCTCTACTGGGCACCACGACCCTCAACGTCAGCAATCTGGGCGGGGCCGGCGCCGAGACCTTGAGCAACGGCATCCAGGTGGTCGAAGCGCGCAACGGTGCGACGGGCAGCGACCGGGCCTTCAGCCTGGCAGGCGGTTCGGTGTCCGCCGGGGCCTTTGAGTACTTCCTGTTCAAGGGCGGTGTCAGTGCCGGCTCCGAACAACAGTGGTACCTGCGCTCAGCCATTGTCGCGCCTCCCCTGCCCGAGCCGGAGCAGCCCCCGGTGCCGTTGCCGGTGCCTGGCGAAGGCACGCCGGTTGACTTGCCAACGCCGGTGCCCGGTGAACCGCCGATCCCGATCTACCGCCCCGAGGTACCGGTGTATTCGACGCTGTTTCCGGCGGCGCAGCAGACCGTCCGGGCCATGCTCGGGACCTACCACGAACGCATGGGCGATCAGAGTCGCCAGACCGCCACCGGCTCATTCCCGGCAGGCTGGGGCCGGGTTTACGGCAGCAGTAGCCGCCAGACCTACGCCGGCACGGTCAACCCACGGTTGGACGGTTCGGTCAGCGGCTTCCAGGTGGGCAGCGATGTCCATGCCTGGACCACTGGCAATGGCCAGACCCAGCGGCTGGGCTTCTTCGTCGGGCATAGCCGCCTGAGGGGTAATGTCGATGGGTTCAACCGCGGATGGCAGCACCTGGATGCTGGCAACACCACATTACGCGGCGACAGCCTGGGCCTGTATTGGACGTTGCTCGACCCGTATGGCTGGTACGTCGATGTGGTGCTGATGGGCACCCGCCTCAATGGCAGCAGCGAATCCGATCGGGGGCTCAAGCTCAAGACCAAAGGTCACGATGTGCTGGGCTCGGTAGAAGCCGGCATACCGCTGCAGGTCGGGCAACACTGGGTGTTGGAGCCGCAGGTGCAACTGATCGCCAATAAAACCAGGCTCGATAGCCAGAATGATGGGGTGTCCAAGGTCGAGTTTTCCGCGGACACCGCCATCACCACCCGGCTCGGGGCCCGATTGCGCGGCAGCTATACCCTGGCCGCGATGCCAGTCCAGCCCTATATCCGCACCAACCTCTGGCACGGTGCATCCGGGACCCATCGTGTGCGATTCAATGACGCCACGGACATTGATACCGAGCAGAAATCCACCACCCTGGACCTGAGTGCCGGCGCCACGCTGCAGGTTTCCAGCAGTGTCAGCGTGTATGGCGAGGTGGGTTATGCGCGCAACCTCGACAGCAATGCACTGGATGGGCGCAAGGGCACCCTGGGCCTCAGGATGGAGTTTTAGCGCAACGGATTATTGGAACACCTGGGCTTCACCATCGACGGTGGCGCTTATCCAGCGTGGGTCCATGGGGTCGCTCCACACCGAGCGCGGCGGCGTTCCTCCATCGCTGATCAGGATGCGTCTGCCAGACTGGCTCCACTCCTGCATCCGCGCCTTGAACTGGGCCGGGTAGTCTGCCGCCCGGCAGGTGATACCGGCCCAGGGGTCGACGACCCATGCCTGATCCCACTCCGGCCCCACAAACCCTTTACTGCGGGGCTGGCCCGGGGGCCCGCCGACGACCGCGAAGGTATGTCCTTTGACTTGCGCGATACGGGCATTGCCGCCACTGGCATTGATCGTATCAACGGCGACCTTGGCCATCTGGTCACAATTGCCGGCGCCGGTCTTCAGGACCATTTCGGAATAATTGGGCGCCCCCGTGCGGGTGTACAGCCAACCCACCACTTCTGTGGCCGTGGCGTTGCGCGTGGCCTCACCGGCAAGCCCGGGCACCTGTTGATTGGCTGAGCGAATGCCCGTGGCCTGAAACTGCTCGTCTACCGCTTTTCTCGCACCTTCTGCATACACGCGGTTCTGTTGTTCAGCCGGCAACTGGGCGAAGTCAGCAGGCTTGTTGATCGGCGCCAGGCGGATCGGTTTGGCCGCCACTACCACATGTCCGGGGTTGTTTCCCGATGCGTACACCGCCATCAGGACTTCGCGTTGTTTCTCGGGGGACAGACCCTGCAGTACGCTGGCAAGGTGGTTGATTTCGGCAGGTGACATAGGCTCGTCGGCGACGATTTTCTTGATCAGCGTCTCCAGGCTGGGCAGTACCACCAACTGATTGTTCGGGAGCCCCTGCGCCGCGAAACCGTAGATATCCTTGTATTGGTCGTAGAACTTGATGAATTCGACATCCAGCGCATCACTGCGGGTCATCCGGTGAAAATCCAGTTGCCCGTTGCCTGTCAGCTCAGCGTAATAGTGCACGCCAGTATCAGCCTCGACCACCACGTACTGGTGGCCATTATGGTTGACCTTGACCCCCCTGATGACACGCTGGTCATTACTCAGGTCGCTGATCGCATCCATCTTGACCACCACCGTTTCCTGGTTGATCGCCCGGGGCACACCAAAATCGTCATAGCCAAAATCCGCTTCGTTGACCACGCTGCCGGTCGTGCGAGGTTTGTAGGTCACAGGTCCTACACTCGCCATCGGTAGCAGCTCCTGGTTGCCCGCCTCATTGACGCGGTAACGACGGTGCTCATGGATGACCGTGCGCGGCCCTTTTCCTGGGCCGGCCCGCGGGATCAGTCGGCGATGCTCGAGTGCTTGTGCGTCCTGAAAGACCGGCGTGCCTCCTGGCTCGATCTGTTTGGTGTAGCACAGGTCATTCAGGTCCCGCTTGGATCGCCGGCCCCCGCCGCCACAGCTCATCACCAAACCTTCAAGCGGCTCGGTATCCTCCGGGCCGCCCAGTTTGATCAGGCTGTCGGGCTTTTTCGGGTTATAGCGATAGACATCATCACCGATAACCAGGTCGCTGTACGTGTGCCGATGCAGGACTCGGACCTGGTCACTGGAGAGGCCTTCGGGGACCCGCAAGGTCAGGCCCTGCGCGACGGGCCTGGGGGTCAGGGGGATCTTCGGGGTAATGTCGTAGCGGCCTCTGCCGGGCAGTTTAAGGAAGCCGGATTGCTTGACCTTGGCAATACCGGCCTGAAGATTGCTCAGGCCCGCGCGCCCAGACTTCATGAGCCTGCCCCCCAAGCCATTGATCGCGGGCATCACCGGGTCAAGCGGGTTGAGATTGTGCGCCACGGAAACCGCGAACTTCTTCACCAGGGGCAGAAATTTTGGCAGCAGTGCCCTTACGCCAATCTTGCCGGCCGTGGACAGGAGGCGCACCGAGCCCGCGGCAAACTTGCCCGCCGGCCCGGCGAAGGTCAGCAGGCCGTCGACCACCAGATCCTTGATGCCCTCCTTGGTATTGCCTTTGACCAGGTTTTCGATGCCACTCCAGAACGGAACAACCATCTGACCGACGCCTTTGACCCGATCCCAAAAGGCGTCGTCGTTTTTATGGGCCGCGCTTTCCCGGGCCGGGTCCGACTCCGCCCACTGCTTGAGCGTGGTTTCATCGACATAAAACAGATCCGTGGTAATGGCCTTGGCGATCTCCACTGAGCGTTCGGACGCCAGGGTGTGCGGCACCGCACCTGTCGATGGATTGCTCGCCGCTGAAAAGTGCGCGAGCTGTTGCGGTACCACGATGGAAAAGCTCTTGGGTTTGGGGCCTTTGCCGGCCTTGTAATCCGTCCACTGTTGCTTGAACTCGGCCCTGCTGTCGGGGCGGGTGTGGCGGACTACCAGCTCTTCAGAAGGCTCACCCTCAGCGGAATGGTCAATTGAAATGAAATCCTTGCCATAGCGTTTATCGGTGGGGTTGTAGGACTCCAGGATCGGCTTCAAGTCGTCGCGCCGCCGGGCGATACCCTTGACCGGATTCACTTCGTAGTAGCTTGTCTCGCCCTTGTATTTGGCTTTGAGAATAAACGCCGGGCGTGTGACAGCGGCCTTTTTCTCCTCGGCGGTTTCATTGGGGCTGCCGGGTTTTGTCCGCAGGGCATACAGCGTTACGTCACCCCGTTCAATCGCCTCGCGGTCCTTTAGCGGCAACTGGGTCAACTGGCTGCGGACAAGCGTTCCGTAGGCGACCTTGGTATCGGCCAGGTATTTGTCAAACGCCCCCTGGAACTGGCCTTCATCATAAACAGGGTATTGATAGTTGACGTCCGAGGGGGTGATTTTCTCACCACTCATGTGCCTGTACAGAGCAAAAACAGGACTGATCAGGCTCAGCACCTCGGTCCGGGAAGTGCCCTTCTGCATCCGTTCGAAATAGTCTTTGCGCATCGGCACATCGGCCGCCATCTGTTGGGTTGCCGCGACCACGCTATCGATATGGGCGTCCAGTGCAGTGGCTGCCTTATTTATATCTTCCTGCGAATAGCTTTCCTTCTGTGGGAGCACCCCTTGCGTCACCGCCCACGCCAGAACCGCCGGGGTACGGGTCGAGGTTATGAGCGCCCACTCACCGTCCGTTGTAGCTTGCTCGCTGAGCTTGCCAGGCAGATCGACCAGTTGTTGAAAGCCCATGCGCCGCGACGAGCCCGGCGCGATCGTTTCAGCCAGACTGACGCCTTGCTGGAAGTTCACCCACACCGCCGACCCTCGGTAAGGTAGATCCGCTGGCGTATCACGCACGGCAAAGTCGGGCGGGAACAGGGGTTGCAGAATATAGGCCGCCAGATGGGCCTGATCCCCGGAAAGCTGCCTTGAATCGACCAGGTGTTTCCTGAACGCGGACTTTATCGACGGGTAGCTTTGGCCCCACTGGTCACTCGAGGCCAGATTAAAGCCGGCAACCTGCCCGGGTTTGCGCGTCTGCAGCGGGTCCAGGCTCAAGGCCAGGGCCTTGAGCAACAGCTTGACCTTGACTTCGGGCGTTATGACGCCATCGAGGGGGAATTCGGCCCCGCCCAGGGTTTTTAACAACTGCTGAACCCGTTCATTGGCCTTGGGCGATTTGAGTATCAGCTCCAGCACGGCGGCCGGCGTGCCCTGGGCTTTTTTCAGGGCCTGGGGTGGGAGGTCTTCGGTCAGCTGGCTGAGCAATGGTTTTCTGTACTTGGCCTCTTGCTCGGCAACCCAGGCCTGGATAGCGGGCTCATTGCGCTTGTCCAGCAAGCCATCCATGTCACTGGACGGATCATCCAGGCCCAGGCTGATTTCGCTACGCGCATCTTGCGCAGCGTCAATCGCCGCTTGCACCTGCTCCGGTGTCTTGGGGTTGGAGGGCACTATCCCGTAAAACGCGAGCATGTTATCCAGCCGATTGGTCCCCGGTTGGGTCGAGCCATTGGCGGGTATCAGCGGCGAGTCTTTGTTGAGAAACAAGCTTTTATTGACGACGGCATTCGGGGTTTGCAGCGCGTGCAGCACCCGCAGTATTTCGTCCAGATCACCGAGCTTTCCCCGCACGTGCACCTGGTGTGAGGGAGTCGCTAGCGCAGGCGGTTGCACCAGCGTCAGGCCGGCACTGCCTTCGCTGGGTGGTGGCGTGTCGGAGCGTGACAAGGTGGGAGCAGCAGGCGCAAATCGTGTGTTGAGGTGGACAGGCGTCATGATGGTTCGTCTCTGGCAGTGATACACAGGCACAGCGACGAAACGAAGGGGGACTGGGAAACTGCGCCTGATCGCTGACATCCTTGTGTGGCGCACACGTAAGAAAATGTTCCAGACGGTTTGGTAACAGCGTTGGTCAGGCCATCGTGGTCAAGCCACGATGGCCATGCGGCGCGCCTTTACTCCTGGCGCAGAATCAGTACCCCCAGTGGCGGCAGATTCAACGCCAGCGACACCGGCTGCCCATGGTGCGGCTCGGCGAGGGTGAACACTTCACCGCCGTTGCCGTAGTTGGAACCGGAATAGGTGTCGGCATCGCTATTGATCACCTCCTTCCAACTGCCGGCAAACGGTACCCCCACCTTGTACGCCTCGCGGGGCACAGGGGTGAAGTTGGCCACCACCAGCACCGGCTTGCCGTCCTTGCTCCAGCGCAGCCAGGCATAGACGCTGTTGATTGCATCGTCGCCAATCAACCACTGGAAGCCTTGCGGTGCGTCGTCTTGCTCGTGCAGGGCCGGCTCTTCGCGGTACAGGCGATTGAGGTCGCCCACCAGTTTCTGCACACCCCGGTGTTCCGGGTACTGCAGCAGGTACCAATCCAGTTGCTGGTCGTGGTTCCACTCACGCCATTGACCAAACTCGCAGCCCATAAACAGCAGCTTCTTGCCCGGATGCATCCACATAAAGCTCAGGTAGGCCCGCAGGTTGGCGAATTTTTGCCACCTGTCGCCGGGCATTTTGTCGATCAGCGAGTGTTTGCCATGCACCACCTCATCATGGGAGATCGGCAGCACAAAACGCTCGGACCAGGCATACACCAGGCCGAAACTCAGCTCATTGTGATGATGGGCGCGGTACACCGGGTCCTGCTGGATGTAATGCAGCGAATCGTGCATCCAGCCCATGTTCCACTTGTAGTTGAACCCCAGGCCGCCCTGCTGGGTCGGCTGGCTGACGCCAGGCCAGGCGGTGGATTCCTCGGCGATTACCAGGGCGCCGGGAGCTTCCAGGGCCACTACATCGTTGAGGTGGCGCAGGAACTCAATGGCTTCGAGGTTCTCGCGCCCTCCGTGGCGGTTAGGCACCCACTCCCCGGCCTTGCGTGAGTAGTCGCGATACAGCATCGACGCCACCGCATCCACCCGCAGGCCATCAATATGGAAGTGCTTGAGCCAGTGCAATGCCGACGCCAGCATAAAACCATGGACCTCGGTACGCCCCAGGTTGTAGATCAGCGTGTCCCAGTCCTGATGAAAGCCTTCCAGCGGGTTGCCGTATTCGTACAGCGCGGTGCCGTCGAACTGGGCCAGGCCATGGGTATCGGTAGGAAAATGCGCCGGCACCCAGTCGAGAATGATGCCGATATCCGCCTGATGGCAGGCGTTGACGAACGCGCCAAACTCGTCGGGCGAACCAAAGCGTGCGCTGGGTGCAAATTGCGACAACGGCTGGTAACCCCAGGAACCACCGAACGGATGCTCCATGATCGGCATAAGTTCGATATGGGTGAAACCCAGTTGCTGCACATAGGGAATCAGCCGCTCCCCCAACTCGCGCCAGCCGTATTGGCGCGACACTTCGCCCAACTCGTCCAGCTCGCATTGCCAGGAACCGACGTGCAGTTCGTAGATTGACAGGGGCGCACTCGGCGCCTGGCGTTCGCCCCGGGTCTGCATCCAGGCTTCGTCCGACCACGCCACTTGCAATGGCGCGGCGACCTTCGACGCCGTGTCGGGCGGTAACTGGGTGGCCAGGGCCATGGGATCGGCCTTGAGCGGCAGGATCCCGGTGGCGCCGAGAATTTCGTATTTGTAGGCCGCGCCCGGTTGCAGGCGCGGGATAAAGATTTCCCAGACCCCGGCGGGATGCCGCAGGCGCATCGGGTGGCGGCGCCCGTCCCAGATATTGAAGTCGCCCACCACCGAGACCCGCCGGGCATTCGGCGCCCACACGGCAAAGCGCACGCCCTGGATACCATCGACGCTCGTCACTTGGGCGCCCAGGCAATTGCTCAACTCGCGGTGATTGCCTTCGGCAAACAGGTACAGGTCCATTTCCCCGAGCAACTGGCCGAAGCTGTAGGGGTCTTCGGTGATTTGCTCGCCGCCGGCCCACTGGATCTTCAGCAGGTAGCTTTGGCGTGTAGAGAAATGCCCGATAAACAAGCCGGGAACCGGGGTGGCATCCAGGCTGCCAAGCCCGTCGCCGCTGTCACGGGCCAGCACCTCAACACTCAAGGCCTCAGGCAGGAATGCGCGGATAACCTGGCCGCCCTGCTCATCGTCGTGGGGGCCGAGGAGCGCAAACGGATCCGGATGTTCGGCGCGCACCAGGGCTTCAATATCCTTGGGTGCCGGCATGACCGCGAATTTCGATTGCAGCGGTTCTTTATGTGTAAAGCTCATGATTTCTCCCACCGCTTGTGACACTAAGGATCAAATGTGGGAGCTGGCTTGCCAGCGCTGGCGCAGTGTCAGCTAACGCCGCCATCGTAGCCTGGCGACAGCTCGACAACTCCTACATTCGATCTGCTTTGTTTTGACGTACGCCTTTAACGCCCGTCCAGCAACCCGTGCAATCCGCGCAATGGCACTGCCAGCCAGGTCGGGCGGTTCTCTGCCTCGTAGGCCACTTCATACGCCGCCTTCTCCAGGCTGAACAATGCGAGAGCCGCTTCTGCTCCTTTGGCATCCTGCCAGTCATGCGCCAGTGTAGACGTAGCCTGTTGATACGCCTGGATAAATGCCTGGCGCGCTTCAGTCAGGTAGCGATCTACCACGCGTTGGCGCGAGGCATCGGTATCGGCCGAGTGATCCAGCCCTTGCCCTTGCACATTCAGGGCCATGGCGGCGGCGTAGTCGAACGAACGCAGTACGCCGCTGACGTCCTTGTACGGGCTGTGCTTGCCTCGGCGCTCGTGCAACGGCCGCGCGGGCTCGCCCTCGAAGTCGATCAGATAGGCATCGCCCTTGACCACCAGGACCTGGCCCAGGTGCAAATCCCCATGGACCCGGATGCGCAAGCCGCCCATCGTGGCTTTTGCCAAGGCCTGCACATGGCTGGCAATCGCCTTTTTCTGTGCCAGCAGTTGAGTGACCAACCCCTGGTCGGCGGGGTTCAATTGGTTTTGATGCTGTTTGAGCAGTTGCAATGCACGCTCGATCTGCGCGCCCACCTGCTTGGCCCAGCCCTGGCTGTCCTTGACGGTAGTGACTTCGGGCTGGAAGTCCGGGTTGGTGGTTGGCGCGGCCAGCACGTTGTGCATTTCCCCCAGCCGTTGCCCGAGCAGCCCGGCGAAATCCGCCAGTTCGCCGAGGGCGTTGTAGTGTTGTTCCTGTTCGGAAATCGCTTCGGCCAATTCATCGCGAATCGCCCGTTCCAGGTTGTTCTGGGTCCAGCCCCAGGCATCGCCCTGGTTGCTGAGATAGCCCTGGGCAATCATCAGCAGGTTGTCCTGGCCTTCGGCATCGCGGCGGATCACCGAACCCAGCAACGGCGAGATATGCGCGTAGCCGGCGGCGGTCAGGTAGGCGCCCATTTCCAGTTCCGGATGAATCCCGGTGCTGACCTTGCGGATCAACTTCAGCACCAGGCTTTCGCCGACCACCACCGAACTGTTGGACTGCTCGGCCGCCAGGTAGCGCACTTGCAACTGGTCGCCCAGGGGCAAGTCGGGCAATTGTGGGGTCGGCTCGAAACGGATCTCCCCATCGCTGCTGGTAAGCACGGTCTCGGCGCGCAGGCCCTCGATCACCGCGCGGATGAAGCTGTCGAGGCTGAACGCATCGGTGATCAGGCCCACCTGGCGCACCCGGCGTACCCGTGCCAGGGCCAGTTGCTGCGGCAAGGCGCTGCTGAACTGATCTTCGCCCAGCAGGCCGAAGGGCAACTGATAACGGCTGGTCTGCCCGCCGCTGGTCACTTCAATCTCACTGAGCAGCACCGGATGCTGGGCATCGCCAAAGCGCACGCCATAGGCGATATGCACGCGGTCGATGGTTGAGTCCTTATTGGCGAACCAACGCCGATTGGCCAGCCAGCTGGGCAGTGAAGTCTGCTCCAGAGTGGTGCGGCACGGCGCTTCGAGCAATTCTTCGAGGCGTTTTTTCAAGACCAGGGTGGTGAAGTCCGGCAGACTCTGGGCCGGCTCCACATGCCAGCTGGGCATCTGGTTTTCCGCGGCCAACACAAACCAATAGAAGCCGTAGGGTGCCAGGGTCAGCAGGAAATTCAGCTGACCGATGGGCGGGAAGGCATTGCCGCCGAGCATTTCCACCGGAACCATGCCGGCAAAGGCCGACAGGTCCAACTCCGCCGCCTGGGCGGTACGCGACACGTTGGCCACACACAGGATGATTTCCTGTTTGCCGTCGACGCCGGTGTACTCGCGGGTGTAAGCGAGGATCCGGCGGTTGCTCGGCGAGAGCATTTTCAGGGTGCCGCGCCCGAACGCCTTGGACTGCTTGCGGATCGCCAGCATGCGCCGCGTCCAGTTCAGGAGGGAATGGGGGTCCTGGGCCTGGGTTTCGACGTTGACCGACTGGTAGCCGTAGAGCGGGTCCATGATCGGCGGCAGTACCAGGCTGGCCGGGTCGGCGCGGGAAAAACCACCGTTACGGTCGATGGACCATTGCATCGGCGTGCGTACGCCGTCGCGGTCGCCCAGGTAGATATTGTCGCCCATGCCAATTTCATCACCGTAATACAGGGTCGGTGTGCCAGGCATGGACAGCAACAGGCTGTTGAGCAGCTCGATGCGGCGGCGGTCGCGCTCCATCAAGGGCGCCAGGCGTCGGCGAATCCCCAGGTTGATGCGCGCGCGGCGATCGGCGGCGTAGTAGTTCCACAGGTAATCGCGCTCCTTGTCGGTGACCATTTCCAGGGTCAGCTCATCATGGTTGCGCAGGAAAATCGCCCATTGGCAGTTCGCGGGAATTTCCGGGGTCTGGCGCAGAATATCGGTGATCGGGAAGCGATCTTCCTGGGCCAGGGCCATGTACATACGCGGCATCAGCGGGAAATGGAAGGCCATATGGCATTCGTCGCCGTCGTCGCCCTTCTGGTCGCCAAAGTACAGCTGGGTATCTTCCGGCCATTGGTTGGCTTCGGCCAGCAGCATGCGGTCGGGGTAGTTGGCGTCGATTTCGGCACGGATCTGCTTGAGCACATCGTGGGTTTCGGGAAGGTTTTCGTTGTTGGTGCCGTCGCGCTCGATCAGGTAAGGAATCGCGTCCAGGCGAAGGCCGTCGATGCCCATGTCCAGCCAGTAGCGCATCACCGACAGCACGGCCTTCATGACTTGCGGGTTGTCGAAGTTGAGGTCCGGCTGGTGGGAATAGAAGCGGTGCCAGAAGTACTGGCCGGCGACCGGGTCCCAGGTCCAGTTGGACTTTTCGGTGTCGAGGAAAATGATGCGGGTGCCGTCGTATTTCTGGTCGTCATCGGACCACACGTAGAAGTCCCGGGCACTGGAGCCAGGCTTGGCCTTGCGCGCGCGCTGGAACCACGGATGCTGGTCCGAGGTGTGGTTGATCACCAGCTCCGTAATCACCCGCAGCCCGCGCTTGTGCGCCTCGGCGATAAAACGCTTGGCGTCGGCCATGGTCCCGTAGTCGCTGTGCACACCACGGTATTCGGCAATGTCATAGCCGTCGTCACGGCGTGGCGAAGGGTAGAACGGCAGCAGCCAGATGGTGTTCACGCCCAGGTCGGCGATGTAGTCGAGTTTGGCGATCAGCCCGGGGAAATCCCCGATGCCGTCGTTATTGGAGTCGAAATAGGATTTGACGTGAACCTGGTAAATCACCGCGTCCTTGTACCAGAGCGGGTCTTTGATAAAGGTGGCAGCCTTGGGTTTCTTCGCCATTGGAAACTCCTGGAAAATTCAAGAAAACTTACAGACTGGACTGGATCAATGTGTGCGGGCTTGCCCGCTCCCACAGTTGATCTGCATCCGACTCAAGACTGGGTTACGCGCCAGATGCCAAATGGCATATGGGGCTCGATGCGCATCCATTGGATCTTGCCGTACCAGGTCCAGCGATGGCCGTTCATCAGGTCTTCGCCCTGCACTTGGGCGTCGTCCGGCAGGCCCATCTCCCACAACGGCAGCTCGAAATGCGCCTCCTGGGCGTTGAACGGGTCGAGGTTGACGGCGACCAGGATGAAGTTGCTGCCATCCTCGCTGCGCTTGCCGAAGTACAGGATGTGGTCGTTGAACGCGTTGTAGAGCGTCAGGCCCAAGTGTGTCTGCAGTGCCGGGTTTTGCCGGCGGATGCGGTTGAGTTGGGCAATCTCGGCAATGATGTTGCCGGGGGCACTGAAGTCCCGGGGGCGGATCTCGTACTTTTCCGAGTCCAGGTACTCTTCCTTGCCCGGCACCGGCGCGCTTTCACACAGCTCAAAACCCGAGTACATGCCCCATAGGCCCGAGCCCATGGTGGCCAGCGCGGCACGGATCAAAAAGCCGGGGCGCCCGGACTCATGCAGAAAGCCCGGGTTGATGTCCGGGGTGTTGACGAAAAAGTTCGGCCGGTAGCATTCACGCCAGGGCGACTGGTTCAACTGGGTGAAGTACTCACTCAATTCGGCCTTGGTGTTGCGCCAGGTGAAATAGGTGTAGCTCTGGGAATAACCGACCTTGCCCAGCCGCGCCATCATCGCCGGGGTGGTGAAGGCCTCGGCGAGGAAGATCACTTCGGGGTGCTGGGCCCGTACATCGCTGATCAACCATTGCCAGAACGGCAGCGGCTTGGTGTGAGGGTTGTCGACGCGGAAGGTCTTGACCCCCTCCTCGACCCAGCCCAGCACGACATCGCGCAACTCCAGCCACAGGCTGGGGATCGCATCGGTGGCATAGAAGTCGACGTTGACGATGTCCTGGTATTTCTTCGGCGGGTTTTCCGCATATTTGATCGTGCCGTCCGGGCGCCAGTTGAACCAGCCGGGATGCTGCTTGAGCCAGGGGTGGTCCTGGGAACATTGGATGGCAAAGTCCAGGGCGATCTCCAGGCCGTGCTCGGCGGCGGCGGCTACCAGGCGGCGGAAATCCTCGCGGGTGCCCAGCTGCGAATGGATGGCGTCATGGCCGCCCTCCTCGCTGCCGATGGCATACGGGCTGCCGGGATCCTCGGGGCCGGCGGTCAGTGAGTTGTTCTTGCCCTTGCGGTGACTACGGCCGATGGGGTGGATCGGCGGGAAGTACAGCACGTCAAAGCCCATGTCATGGATCATCGCCAGGCGCCCATGCACGTCATTGAAGGTGCCGTGGCGCGCCGCATCGTCGGTGATCGAGCGCGGAAACAGCTCGTACCAACTGGCAAACAGCGCCTGTGGCCGTTCCACATCCAGTGGATACACCGGGCTGATACTCAGGTAGGGGCGTAAATCGGCCTCGGCCATCAGCTGTGCACTGTGTTCGTGCAGAAACAACGCGACCTGCTCGGTTTCCAGCAGCCCGGACAATTGTTGATGCAATTGCTGCAAGTGCTCCTGCAGCTCACCTTCACTGCGTTCAGCGGCTTGCAAGACCTGCTGGCGACCTTCCTGCAGCTCCAGGCTGACGGGAACCCCGGCGGTGTGTTTCTTGCCCAGTTCGTAGCAGAAACTGGCGAAATGGTCGATCCACGCCTCGATGCAATATTGGTGCGGGCCCTGCAGGGTGACGTCGAAAGTGCCTTCCCAGGTGTTGTTGCCCTTGTCTGCCATGACCTCGCGATGCCAGTTGTCTTCACTCAGCGACCGCCAGCGAATCAACACGGCCAACTGGTCATGGCCGTCGGCGAACACCTTGCTGGTAACGTGGATGGATTGCCCTTGCACGGCCTTGACCGCGAATGCGCCGGCATCAATCACCGGCATCGTGTCTTCAATGGCGATCCTGGGCAGCAACAGTGCCTGGGACAATGGTAATCCGGGTATTTCAGCCGTCATCGAGCATCTCCCCTTACGCCCCATGGACGCTCTTGTGCTTGATTGTCAGTGCTGCAGGCGGGCTCTTCCTGAGCCGGCCACATAAGGTCCGAGCCCGGTGGCCGGCGGAAAGTTCAGATGGATGTGCCGCCCGCCGGGCGGGAATCAATCGGCCGTGCCGATTGTCCCCGATACAACAAAGCACAAAGGAGGCCATACCGATGAGTAGCCCGATCCCCGCACGAACCCCAGAGCCCAATATAGACAAGCCACCACTGCCGCCCACTGAGCCAGTACCGATTCCCGAGCAGGAGCCACCTGAAAACCTGCCACCACCGATGGAGGACCCACCGCAAACCGCGCCACCGGTCGTCGCCTGAAAAGCGTCGCTGCTTGCCCGCGATCGGGCAAGCATTAGAGATACGTCCTACCAACCAGCCCGAAAGCACTGAAGTCGATCGCCCTCGCCCATAGATAGGCTGACTTGCGCATGCATCACGTCAAACCCATGCGAGGGCTCATCATGTCAATTCAACCCGCTAATCATCAGCCGTACCGACCTATCACGTCGCTTCCTGAAAAAGTGCCACTTAATCATTCTCAAGAGATTCTGCGCTTGCTCAAGGCCGGCCCAAGTGCCCCCTCACGAACAAAAACGCCTGACAGACCGCGTCAGCAGCCAACGCCTACCTCACAGTTCAAAACCACGCGCCAACCTGACGCAAAGCCTGCCGAGCGTGGCTATCCCCCCCGGCAGTCCGAGGCAGCCACTGCACAGGCCAAGCCTCGCCCACAAACGCCTGACGTAGGCTCTGTAATAGCCGACAAAGTTGGCAAGTTATTGAACCGCGACAGTGTCATACAAATGTTGCGCGAGCCGTTTTCCATGGAGACCAGGAGCCGTCTCAGCGAACTGCGCACGTTGTTGAGCCCGGCCAATATCCGCACGATGCAGAATGGCCCCAATGCCGCCGGAACGATCAGGCAACTCAACGAATTCAAGACACTCTTGAGCCAAACAAACCTCGAGCACCTGCAAGATACTGCGGCAGCCGTGGAGGTCCCTGGGTTGAGTAAGAATGAAATCAGATCACGCATGAACACCGGCGACCCCGAGGCGGATTTCAGGGCCAGCCAGGAAGTCGAGCAAGAGTTGCGTCTGGAGGAAGTGAATATCAAGCAGCGCAAGCGCGATAGCGCAGGCACCGCCAAGGCCCTTTCCGGCCTCGGCCAATCATTGAACGCGCTCCCCCAGGACACGCCAACGGATGAGACACCGTCCCAGGCAAAGCCAACACCGGAGAATAACCCGCCGATACAGACAACCCAGACACCCCAGCCCAGGGACAATCCACCTGCCCAAGGCAGCAGCCAAACCTTCACCTTCGGCAATATTGGCGAATCGATCCTGGCAGCGCCGAGTGAAGTCATGAACTTTGCCCACGGCCGTGACAAGCTCGATGTCTCGGGAGTTCGTGCCCAACTGGGTAATAAACCCCTTGACCTGGTAGAGAACTTCTCAGGCGCCAGCGGTGAAATGCAGATTCACTACCTCCCGGGTACCCACACAAGCGTGGTGATGATCGCAGGCGATCCCGGGAAGCCACCGTTCGTGGTCAAGGTGTTTGGTGAAGTGACCTACAGCGATCTGGTGACCTGAGCAGGCGGCGGTGATTAAAGGGCCGCACAGGTGATTCGGTAATTTGACTGACCTGGATCAGCACGCCCTGCGTGCTGATCCAGGCACCGGCCCCGCGGCTTGCGGGGGCTGATGAGCGAAAGACCCTGAGCTAATCCGGGTAGGACGCTCTTGTGCTTGATTGTCAGTGCTGCAGGCGGGCTCTTCCTGAGCCGGCCACATAAGGTCCGAGCCCGATGGCCGGCGGAACGTTCAGAGGGGTGTGCCGCCACCGGGCGGGAATCAATCGGCCGTGGCGGTTGTCCACCGATTGAGAAAAACACAAACGAGGCCACCGCGATGAACATCCCGATTCCTGCTGAAACACCCGACCCGAATATTGATACACCGACCTTGCCGCCGACCGAGCCTGCGCCGATTCCTGAACAGGAACCGCCGGAAAGCGTGCCACCGGCAAAGGAAGAGCCGCCTACGACTATGCCGCCGGTTATCGTGTAGGAGCCCCGTAGCTAAGGCTTGTCTAGTAGTTTCACAATCCTTGGCATCACGCTGAACACCAGTAGCGCCAGCACGGTGCTCAGTACCGCAGTGGACTCCTTGCCCAACCCCGCCGCCACCCCGATGGCGGCGGTCATCCACAGGCCGGCTGCGGTGGTCAAGCCCTTGACGTGCTGGTCAGTGTCCTCCTCCTTGCCCTTGAGAATCGTCCCCGCACCGAGGAAACCGATACCGGCGATCACCCCCTGCACCACCCGGCTCATGGCGTCTGCCTGGGAGCCGGACATCTGTGGCACCAGCACAAACAAGGCAGCGCCCATCGCCACCAGCATATGGGTGCGCACACCGGCGGCCTTGCCTTTCTGTTCGCGCTCAAAGCCCAGGATGCCACCCAGAATCGCGGCGATCAGCAGGCGTAGGGTGATTTGCGTCAGTTGCCGCGCATCGCCGATATCGGCGAATTCGCTTTGCAGGGTTTGCCAGACTTCTTGCCACCAGGCGTCCATGGTCCTGTCCTTTTCATGGGAGATAGAAGATGGACAGCAACGACCGCCAGTCAGTTGCGCCGAACCATTGGCCGGTGAGCGTCACCTAATGAACAGCACCGAACAACCAGGAGAAGACCATGCCCGTACGTATCGAAAACCAGACCTGCTATTTCAAGACCGACGACAACGGTGAAGAACAACGCTGCAGCGTTTTGGAGGTGACGGTGATTACCGACAGCGACAAATCCATGTCGGCGGTCGAGATCGACGGCCAACGGATCTACATCACCGAAGCCGAGGCCGACGCCTTGACCGTCGCAGGTGCCATTGACGGGCGCAAGCACCTCAAGGCCAGCACCGGTGATTCGGTGATTTGATTGACCTGGATCAGCATGCCTTGCGTGCTGTTGATCCAGGCACCGGCCCCGCGGCTTGCGGGGTGCTGCACATTGTCGCAGCGGCGCGCTAAAAACTCATCTGATCCGCTTTTTATGGTTTTACCTGAGTCTGTTATGCAAACAGATCGCGGCCCATAGTTCATCCGCCTGATGGAGGCTGATGAGCGAAAGACCATGAGCGATAGAATCCCCGTCCGATTAGTAGAAAATTTCGAGCCTGCACATCCAAAGAAGATGAAGGCCAAATCCAGCGACAACCTGATTCACACCCGCAGTTTCACCGGCCTGTTCCGGACCTTGCGCATAAGCGGTGCAGGCTTTCTGTTCCTGGCGTTTTTTGGCACCGTGTGGCTGAACTGGGACTCACGCCAGGCGGTGTTGTGGGACCTGGCTGAAAGCAAGTTCCATATTTTTGGCGCAACCTTCTGGCCCCAGGATTTCATCCTGTTGTCGGCGCTGTTGATCATCTGTGCCTTCGGGCTGTTTGCCATTACGGTATTTGCCGGCCGCGTCTGGTGTGGCTACACCTGCCCGCAAAGCTCGTTTACCTGGCTGTTCATGTGGTGCGAGAAAGTCACCGAAGGTGAGCGAAACCAGCGGATCAAGCTGCAGGCCGCGCCCTGGAGCGTGAATAAACTGGCGCGCCGCGCCGCCAAACACACCCTGTGGCTGGCAATCAGTGTGCTGACCGGCTTGACCTTTGTCGGCTATTTCACCCCGATCCGGCCCCTGGCCGAGGAGCTGCTGACCTGGCAGATGGGCGGTGTCAGCCTGTTCTGGGTGCTGTTCTTTACCGGCGCCACCTACATCAACGCCGGCTGGCTGCGGGAAGCGGTGTGCATGCATATGTGCCCGTATGCACGGTTCCAGAGCGTGATGTTCGACAAGGACACCCTGACCATTTCCTACGACGCCGCCCGTGGCGAAAGCCGTGGCCCGCGCAAACGCGATGTGAACCCGGCCGATGTGGGTCTGGGCGACTGCATCGACTGCCACTTGTGCGTGCAGGTCTGCCCCACCGGCATCGACATCCGCGATGGCCTGCAGATGGAGTGCATCGGCTGCGCCGCCTGCATCGACGCCTGCGATTCGATCATGGATAAAATGGGTTATGCCCGGGGCTTGATCAGTTACACCTCCGAACATCAGTTGCAGGGTGGCAAGACCCACCTGCTGCGGCCACGCCTGATCGGCTACAGTGCCGTGCTGCTGGTGATGATCGCCGCCCTGGTGATGGCACTGGCGCAACGGCCCATGGTCTCGCTGGACGTCACCAAGGACCGTGGCATGTTCCGGGAGAACAGCCAGGGGTTGATCGAGAACATCTACAGTTTGAAGATCATCAACAAGACCCAGCAGCGCCAGGATTACCGCGTGCAACTGGTGGATGGTGAAGGCTTCCAGCTACAGGGCAAGACCGAGATCAGCCTGGAGCCAGGAGAGATCACGGATGTGCCGGTGTCTGTGGCGCTGACCCGTGACAAGCCGACCAGCAGCTCGCAAACCATCCGTTTCAAGGTGACGGATATCGACGAGCCAAGTGTTTATAGTGTCGCCGACAGCCGTTTTGTCGCGCCGCTGAACCGCTGACCCACGCAATCCCCCTGTGGGAGCAGGCTAGCCCTCTCCCACATTTTGACCGCTGTAGAACATTAGGATCACGATGAAACGCTACGAGAAATTTGCCGACGACATCGCTGAACTGATCCGCTCCGGCGTCCTCGGGCCGGGCCAGCGGGTGCCGTCGGTGCGCTATGCCAGCCAGACCTATGGCGTCAGCCCCTCCACGGTGTTCCAGGCCTATTACCTGCTGGAGCGCCGCGGCCTGATCCGGGCGCGGCCGCGCTCCGGGTATTTCGTCAATACCCACGCGCCCAGCCCGTTTTCGGAGCCGGCAGTCAGCGCTCATGTTCACGAATCCACCGAGGTGGACGTCAGTGAGCTGGTGTTCTCGGTACTGGATTCGATCAAGGATCCGCAGACCGTGCCCTTCGGCTCGGCCTTCCCCAGCCCGACGCTGTTCCCCCTGCAACGCCTGGCCCGCTCCATGGCCAGCGCCAGCCGCGAAATGGACCCGCGCATGGTGGTCACGGACATGTCGCCGGGCAACCCGCAACTGCGTCGGCAAATCGCCCTGCGCTACATGGTCGGTGGCTTGATGCTGCCCATGGAAGAGCTGCTGATCACCAACGGCGCCCTGGAAGCGCTGAACCTGTGCCTGCAAGCGGTGACTGAGCCTGGCGATCTGGTGGCCATCGAAGCCCCGGCGTTTTATGCCTGCCTGCAAGTGTTGGAGCGCTTGAAGCTCAAGGCCGTGGAAATTCCGGTGCATCCGCGTGATGGCATTGACCTGAAGGTGCTGGCCCAGACCCTGGAGCGCTACCCGATCAAGGCCTGCTGGTGTATGACCAGCTTCCAGAACCCCATGGGTGCGACCATGCCCGAGGCCAAGAAGCAGGAGCTGGTCGAGTTGTTGCGCGGGCACCAGGTGCCGCTGATTGAAGACGATGTGTACGCCGAACTGTACTACGGTCAACAGGCGCCCAAGCCGGCCAAGGCCTTCGACACTGAAGGCCTGGTGATGCACTGCGGTTCCTTCGCCAAGAGCCTGGCCCCGGGCTACCGCGTAGGCTGGGTTGCGGCAGGCCGCTACGCGCAAAAGATTGAACGTCTGAAGCTGATGACCTCGCTATGCGCCTCGATGCCGGCCCAGGCGGCCATTGCCGACTATCTGCAACACGGCGGCTACGACCGCCACCTGCGCAAATTGCGTTATGCCCTGGAAGAACAGCAAAGTGCCATGCTCGCGGCCATCGCCCGTTACTTTCCGGCGCAAACCCGGGTCAGTCAGCCCGCCGGCGGATATTTCCTGTGGCTGGAGCTGCCGGAGCAGACCGACTCGCTGAAACTGTTCCAGATGGCCCTGGCCCAGGGCATCAGCATTGCACCGGGGCCGATCTTTTCGCCGACCCAGCGTTTTCGTAACTGTATCCGTCTGAATTACGGCAGCCCCTGGGATGAAACAGCGGAAAAGGCCATGGAGACGCTGGGGCGGATTGTGCGTTCGTTTTGAAAAACGCCTTGAAATAGATCAGCTCAACGGTGCCGTTGGACCGCGTGATTGCGCGGTTTAACATTCGCCTCTTTTCACTCAAAAAAGAGAGGTGCCATGAACAATGTCCTACCACCATTTTTTCATTTTCCATTGCCCATCCCGCCCAACTACATGCGGGTCGCAGAACAGCGCGCAGTCCGCCAACTGACTGGCCCCATGGGACGCCCTGCGGGGGATCACCGTTCGGCGGAAAGGATTATCGAACAGAGTGCGGTGTTGACGGACTACGTCGACGGCAACGATCGCTGGCAATTGGACCGGGATCTCAAGCGGCATCTGGGCGACTGGACGCAAGCCAATCCGGACCCGGACGCTCGCGCCAACGCCGCCTACGATCTGGATAAGGTGTTGCGCTTCATTGATAACCTGGACGAGTGCAAGCTCGACGGTAGTGAGGAGCGCAACGGCAAGATAGACGGGTTTTCCGAAAGGGGTGTGGTCATCCTGCACAACTCCGAGGCTGACCGCCTGGACCAGTTCGCCCGCAAAGGCTACTCGGTGCTGCCCACCTTTTGACGCGTTACGGCAGGCCTGCTAGCGGCCGCCCCCCAGGTCAATAAACGTCCCGGTGGCGTAGGACGCCTTGTCCGACAACAGCCAGACAATCGCTTCCGCCACTTCATCCGGGCGCCCGCCGCGGGCCATGGGAATGCCGGACTCAAGCTTGCTGACCCGATCCGGGTCGCCGCTCAGGGCATGGAACTCGGTGTAGATATAGCCGGGGCGCACGGCATTGACACGAATCCCCTCGCCCGCCACTTCCTTGGACAGGCCAACGGTGAAGCTGTCCAGCGCGCCCTTGGACGCCGCATAGTCCACATACTCACCGGGCGCGCCAATGCGCGAGGCCACCGACGAGACGTTGACGATGCTGCCACCCTGCCCGCCATGCTTGGGCGACATGCGCAGCAGCGCATGCTTGGCACACAGGATCGGCCCTAGCACGTTGGTCTTGAGGACTTTCAGGATACGGAATTCGGACATCTCATCGACCCGTGATTTATGCCCGACGGTCCCGGCATTGTTGACCAGCGCGGTGACGCGCCCCAGTTCGGTGTCGACGCGGTTGAACAGGCTGATCACTTCGTCTTCGATGCTGACATCGGCGCGCACCGCAATGGCCTGGGCACCGAGTGCGCGCACTTGCTCCAGTACCCGCAGAGCGGCGGCTTCATCGGACTGGAAATTGATGCAGATGCGATAGCCCTGTCGGGCCGCCAGCAAGGCTGTGGCGGCGCCGATCCCACGACTGCCACCGGTGATGATGACGACTTTGTCCATGCGTAGTGACTCCCCATTCAACCTGAGCTGTTGGATCCAAGAATACCTGCGCCTGCCAGGTTTTGCATGGACCGGGGTCAATTGATCTCACGGTGGGGTCAAGCGCTCCCTGGCCACGATGGCGCTCATAAAGGTATCCGCCGGCAGTGGGTGGCCCAGCAGGTAGCCTTGCAGCGAGTTACAGCCCAGGCGCGTGAGGAAATCCTGCTGCATGTCGGTCTCGACCCCCTCGGCAACGATGCGCAGGCCCAGGGCCTGGCCCAGGGCGACAATTGCCGAGACGATGGCGGCATCGTCGCTGTCGTGCTCCAGGTCGCGCACAAAGCCACGGTCGATTTTCAGCTCATTGGCCGGCAGGCGCTTGAGGTACATCAGACTGGAGTAGCCGGTGCCAAAGTCGTCAATGGACAAATCCACGCCCATTTCCGAGAGTTCCTGCAACACCCGCATGCTCGCATCGGCATCGCTCATAGCCGTGGTTTCGGTGATTTCCAGGGTCAGGCTATTGGCCGGCAACTGGTGGCGCTGCAGGGCGTTGGCCACACTGGTGACCAGCCCGGCATGGCAGAACTGCAGGGCCGACAGGTTCACCGCAATACGCCAGTCCCGGTACCCCTGGGCAAACCACACCTGCATTTGCCGGCATGCTTCGTTGAGCACCCAATCGCCGATGGCGATGATCACCCCGGTTTTTTCCGCCAACTCGATAAACTTGTCCGGCAGCAACAGGCCGTGTTGTGGGTGCTCCCAGCGCAACAGGGCTTCGGCACCGATGGCGCGACCGCTGAGGGCGTCGAACTTGGGCTGGTAGTACAGGCGCAACTGCTGCTGTTCAACCGCCTTGCGCAAATCCTGCAACAGTTGCAGTTGCTTGCGCGCATTGGTGTTCATTGACACATCAAAAAAGCTGTAGCCGTTCTTGCCCATGCTCTTGGCGTGATACATCGCCGCATCGGCATTCATCAACAGTTCCTGGGGCGTTGCGCCGTTACCGGGGAACAGGGCAATGCCGACACTGGCAGAGATGCTCAAGTCATGCTCGGCTACGCGGAACGATTGGTTGATCAATCCCACCTGGCGTTCGGCCAGACGCAGCGCATCGTCGGGCTGGCTCAACTGCACCAGCAACACGAACTCATCGCCGCCGATCCGCGCCAGGGTGTCCTGACCGCGCAGGTCTTCGCGCAGGCGCAGGCCCACCTCGCGCAGCAATTGGTCACCCAGATGATGGCCGAAGGCGTCATTGACCGGTTTAAAACCGTCGAGGTCGATAAACATCAGGGCAAAACACCCACCTTGCTCCGCCACCAACTGGGTGGCCTGCTGAATGCGATCGGCCAGCAGCGTACGGTTTGGCAGGCCGGTCAGCGTGTCGTGCAGGGCCAGGTGGGTGAGTTCCTGGTTGGCCAGGCTCAAGGAATCGGCCAACACAGCGGTGCGTGCTTCCAGGCGCGCATCGAGCAAGGAGGTCAATAGCGCGAAGGCCAGGATTGCCAGGGTGGTCACCAACACTAGATTGTCCAGGCCGGTGCCGCTCAGGCCATCCACCGACGCCCCGCAAAAACTGCCATCGGCAAAACGCGCCGCCGCCATGCCGGTGTAATGCATGCCGACGATGGCCACGCCCATCACCACCGCCGCAGCGCTCCGTGCCAGGCGTACATAGGGGGTGTTGCGCCGCAGTTTGAAGGCAATCCATAACGCGGCGGCCGAGGCCCCCACGGCAATCAGCAATGAGGCGATGAACAAGGTGGGGTCGTAGTCGATGCCCGGCATCATGCGCATGGCGGCCATGCCGGTGTAGTGCATGGTGCTGATCCCCGCCCCCATGATCAAGGCGCCAAACCCCAGTTGCCAGGCCGGCAGACGCGGTTGGTTGACCAGCCACAGGGCGAAGCCACTGGACAGGACGGCGATCAACAGCGACAGCGCCGTTATGCCGATGTCGTAGCCCAGGGCAATCGGCAGGCGAAACGCCAACATCCCGATAAAGTGCATCGACCACACGCCAATCCCCATGGCCAGGGCGCCGCCGGCCATCCACAGGTACACAGCCCGGCCCTTGGCGGTGGCAATCCGACCGGTCAGGTCCAGAGCGGTATAGGACGCCAGGATGGCCACAAACAGGGAGATCAGGACCAACGCGGGGGAATAACTGCCGGTAAGCATGTGACGTCTCATGGATGACGATGCGAACGGCGTCCGTGCCGGGGGAAAGTCGGGGATTGTAGCGAGAATAATTCTCGTACAGGTGGAATATTGTCACAAGGCCATTACTGAAAATGTATGGCCTGGGGAGGGGCGAAACTACAGTCGGTGGAAGCGGGCTTGCCCGCGATGGCGTCAGCAATAACCCCTGAGGGTTTATCAGCTGTTCATCCGTTATCGTTGACGACCATCGCCGACAGGGTCAGGGTTTTTCGTTTGGCTCCAACTGGCCATCCCAACCACCACCCAGCGCTGCAATCAGTTGCACGCTGGCCACCAGCCGGGTTTGCAGCAAGGTCAGCACGGTACGTTCGTTGCTCAACGCCGTCGCCTGGACGTTGACCACATCCAGGTAGGCAATCAGGCCGGCCTTGTACTGGTTCTGGGTCAGGCGCAGGGATTCCCGCGCGGACTCCAGGGCCTCGTTGCTCACGCCCGCCTCGTCTTCCAGAACCTTGAGCTGGACCATGTAGTTTTCCACCTCGCGGAAACCGTCGAGTACGGTCTGGCGGTACTTGGCCACGGTTTCGTCGTAGGACGCTTCGGCGCGGTCAACTTCTGCCGAGCGCTGCCCGCCGTCGAACAGGGTCATCGCCAGTTTCGGCCCCACCGACCAGAAGCGGTTGGGCAGGCTGATCCAGTCGGCATAGGTGCTGCTGGAGTAACCACCGGCCAGACTCAGGGTCAGGTCGGGGTAGTAGGCGGTTTTCGCCACGCCGATATTGGCGTTGGCGGCAATCACTGCGCGCTCCGCCGAGGCAATATCCGGGCGGCGTTCCAGCAGTTGCGATGGCAGGTTGGCAGGAATCTGCGGCAGTGCCGGTATGTCCTTGCTCACCGCCAGGTTGAACATGGCAGGAGGTTCGCCGATCAATACCGCGATGGCGTTTTCCAGTTGCGCCCGTTGCCAAACCAGGTCGATCAGACTGGCCTGGGTACTCTTGAGCTGGGTCTGGGCCTGGGCGACAGCGTCCTTGCCTGAGACACCGGCGCGGTACTGGTTCTGGGTCATTTGCAGCGAGCGCTGATAGGTCTCGACGGTGGTTTGCAGCAAGCGCGTCTGTTCGTCCATGACCCGCAATTGCAGGTAGTTCTGCACCAGTTCCGACTGCTGGCTCAGGCGCATGGCCGCCAGGTCGGCGGCGCTGGCTTGGGCGCTGGCGTCGCTGGCTTCCAGGCCTCGGCGTAATTTGCCCCAGATATCGGCTTCCCAGCTCACCCCCAACTGGGTGTTGAGGGTGTCGCGGATACCACTGCTGGAGCTGCTCAAGCTCGCATTACTGCTACCCGTGCCCTGGCTGGCGCGGGTTTTCCCGGCGCTCAGGTCGACGGTCGGAAAGAACGCGCCACGGGAGCTGCGTGCCGTGGCCTGGGCCTGGCGGTAGCGGGCTTCGGCCTGGGCCACGGTCTGGTTGGCGTTGTTGAGCTTGTCCACCAGGCTGTTGAGTTGCTGGTCGCCATACAGCTCCCACCAGGCGCCACGGGCCAGGGCATCGCTGGGGGCGGCCTGGCGCCAGCCCTGGGCTTCTTTGTACTGCGCCGGCTCGGCAACTTGCGGGCGCTGGTAATCGGGGCCGATGGCGCAGGCGCTGAGGAACACGGCGCAAAACATCACCGTCAGTGCAGGGGCCCGGAAAACAATTGATTCGGTCATAGCGGAGTGTCCAGGGCAGCGTCGGTACGCACCCCGCGCCAGCCGTTGAAACGGTGGCGCAGGCGGTCGAGATAGAGGTAAACCACCGGGGTGGTGTAAAGGGTCAGGATCTGGCTGAAGACCAGCCCGCCGATAATGGTCAGGCCCAGGGGCTGGCGCATTTCCGCGCCTTCGGCGGTGCTCAGCAGCAACGGCAAGGCCCCGAGGATCGCCGCCAGGGTGGTCATCAGGATCGGCCGCAAGCGCAGCAAACAAGCACTGCGTATGGATTCCAGGGGCTGCATGCCTTCCTTGCGCTCCAGCTGCAGGGCCAGGTCGATCATCAGGATCGCGTTTTTCTTCACCACGCCAATCAGCAGGAACAGACCCAGTAGCGAGATCAGGCTGAACTCGCCGCCCAGCACGTAGATCGACAACAGCGCGCCGACCCCGGCCGAGGGCAGGGTCGAGAGGATGGTCAGCGGGTGAATGTAGCTTTCATAGAGAATCCCCAGCACCAGGTACACCGCGACCAATGCGCCGAGGATCATGAAGGGCTGGCTTTTCTGGGTGGCGGCGAAGGCATCGGCGGTGCCGGCCATCTTGGCGATCACGTCTTCCGGCAAGCCGACCTTGGCAATCGCCCGCTCGATGGCGGCCGTGCCCTGCTCCACCGTGACCCCGGGCGCCATGTCGAAGGCAATGTCTTCGGAGGCAAACTGCCCTTCGTGGCTGACGCGGTCGTTGGCCAGGCTGTTTTCGTAGTGGGCAATGGTCGACAGCGGAATTCGCGCGCCGTCAGCGGTAATCACCTGCACCTGATTGAGGGTGATCGGGTCCTGGGCGTATTTCGGATTGACCTCCATCACCACCCGGTACTGGTTGAGGCTGTCATAAATGGTGGAAATCTGCCGCTGGCTGTAGGCGTTGTTCAGCACCGAGGTAACCATGTTCATGTCTACGCCCAGGCGCTTGGCCTGATCGCGATCAACAATCAGCGTCACCTGTTGCGCACCCCGCCCTTCGCGGGCGTCGATGGCGGTTAGTTCCGGCAACTCGCGCAGCGCGGCGACCACTTTCGGGTACCACAGGCGCAAGGCCGCCAGGTCGCCACTTTGCAGGATGTAGGAATATTGCGAAGACGTCTGGTCGCGGCCACCACCAAATTGCAGGTCCTGGTCGGCCATCAGCATCAAGCGGCCACCGGGTACCAGGGGCACGTTCTTGCGCAAGCGCTCGATCACCGCCTGGGCCGACAGCTGGCGTTCCTTGATCGGCTTGAGGCGCACCAGCATCACCGCGTTGTTGGTGCCGTTGCTGCCACCGATAAAACCCGCCACGCTTTCCACTGCCGGGTCTTGCAACACGGCTTTGCGGAAGATCTCCATCTTCGGCTGCATGACGCTGAATGACAGGCCGTCATCGCCGCGCACAAAACCGATCAATTGCCCGGTGTCCTGTTGCGGCATAAAGGTTTTGGGCACCACCACATACAGCGCGATATTCACCCCGATGGTCACGAACAGGCTGAGCAGGGTCAGCCGCTTGTGCCGCAGCACCCAGTCCAGGCTACGGGCGTAACCCGCGACCATATGGTCGTTGACCTTCTGGCTCCAGCGCTGCAAACCGGTCTCCTGCCCTTTGACATGGGGCTTGAGCCAGCGCGCGCAGAGCATCGGGGTCAGGGTCAGCGAAACCACCAGCGACACAATGATCGCCGCCGCCAGGGTGATGGAAAATTCACGGAACAGGCTGGTGACAATCCCGCCCATAAACAGGATCGACAGGAACACCGCCACCAGCGACACGTTCATCGACAGCAGGGTAAAACCGACCTCCTTGGCCCCCAGGTACGCTGCCTTCATTGGCGCGATACCGTTGTCGATATGCCGGGAAATGTTCTCCAGCACCACGATGGCATCGTCCACCACCAGGCCGGTGGCGAGGATCAGGGCCATCAGCGACAGGTTGTTCAGGGAAAATCCATAGAGGTACATGATCGCAAAGGTGCCCACCAGCGACACCGGCACCGCCAGGGTCGGGATCAGCGAGGCGCGGAAGTTGCCGAGGAACAGGTACACCACCAGGATCACCAGGGCCACGGCAATCAGCAGGGTCATTTCTGCCTCATGCAGGGTGGCGGTGATCACCGGCGAACGATCCATGGCCAGGTTGAGCTTGACGCTGGACGGCAATACCGCCTGCAACGCCGGCAACTGGGCCTTGATCTGCTTGACGGTCTCGATGATGTTGGCGCCGGACTGGCGGTTGATCACCAGCAACACCGCTGCATCATTGTTGAAAAAACCGCTGTTGTAGCGGTCTTCGACGCCATCGCTGATCTTCGCCACATCGCTCAGGCGCAAGGCGGCACCGTCCTGGTAGCGGATCAGCAGCGGCTCATAATCCTTGGCCTTTTCCAGCTGGTCATTGGCCTGGATCTGCCAGTTGCGCTCGCCATCTTCCACCGAGCCCTTGGGCCGGCGCACGTTGGCATTGGCAATGGTGTCGCGCACCTCATCCAGGGACACGCCGTACTGGTCGAGGGCCTTGGGCTCCAGCTCGATGCGCACCGCCGGCAGGGAGCTGCCGCCGATCTGCACCTCGCCCACACCCGGTACCTGGGACAGGCTTTGCGAGAGGATGGTGGACGCCAGGTCGTAGAGCTGGCCCTTGGGCAACACGTCCGAGGTCAGCGACAGCACCATGATCGGCGCCTGGGACGGGTTGATCTTCCTGTAGGTGGGCATGCTGCGCATGCCGCTGGGCAACAGGTTGCGCGAGGCGTTGATTGCCGCCTGCACTTCCCGCGCCGCGCCGTTGATATCACGGTCGGAGTCAAACGCCAGAATCACCCGGGTCGAGCCCTGGCTGGACGAACTGCTGAGGGTGGTGACCCCGGCAATCGCGCCAAAGGACCGTTCCAGCGGCGTGGCCACGGTAGACGCCATCACTTCCGGGCTCGCGCCAGGCAGGCTGGCAGAGACCACAATCACCGGGAAGTCGATCTGCGGCAACGGCGACACTGGCAGCAGGCTGAAACTGACGCCACCCAGCAACATGATCGCCAGGCTCAGCAGCATGGTGGCTACCGGCCGGCGGATAAAAGGTCCGGACAGGTTCATGGCTCAACCGGCTCCAGCGCTTCGGACTTGCGCCAGCGACGGCCAAGGCGGTCGAAGTACAGATAGATCACCGGCGTGGTAAACAGCGTGAGGATCTGGCTCAACAGCAAGCCACCGACCATCACCAGGCCCAGGGGTTGGCGCAACTCTGCGCCGGAGCCGGTGGCCAGCATCAAGGGCACCGCACCGAACAGCGCCGCCAGGGTGGTCATCAGGATCGGCCTGAAACGCAACAACGCCGCCTGGTAGATTGCGGTCTGCGGGTCCAGGCCCTGGTTGCGTTCGGCGTCGAGGGCGAAGTCAATCATCATGATCGCGTTCTTCTTCACGATGCCGATCAGCAGGATGATGCCGATGATCGCGATCATCCCCAGGTCATTGCCCGTGAGCAGCAACGCCAGCAAGGCCCCCACCGCTGCCGATGGCAAGGTCGAGAGGATGGTGATCGGGTGGATATAGCTCTCGTACAGCACGCCCAGCACGATATACATGGTCACCACTGCCGCCAGGATCAGCAGCAACGTACTCGACAGCGAGGCTTCGAACGCCTGGGCGGCGCCCTGGAACTGGGTCTGCACGCCGACCGGCATGCCAATGTCCTTCTGCACCTGGTTGATCAGCTCCACACCCTTGCCCAGGGCCACGCCGGGGGCCAGGTTGAATGACATCATTACTGCGGGGAACTGGCCGATATGGGTAATCGCCAACTGCGCCTGGCGCTGCTCGATGCGGGCCAGGCTGGACAGGCGCACCTGGCCGCCATCGGTGGTTTTCACATGGATCTGGTTCAGCGCGTCCGGCCCCAGGCTTTCGCCGGACTGGGCCTGCAGCACCACGCGGTACTGGCTGGCCTGGGTGTAGATCGTGGAAATCTGCCGCTGGCCGAAGGCGTCGTACAGGGCGTCGGTGATATTGGCTACCGACACGCCCAGGCGCGAGGCCGCGTCGCGGTCGATCACCATGTACACCTGCAAGCCTTTGTCCTGCAGGTCGCTGGCCACATCGGTGAGTTCCGGGTACTGGCTCAGGGCCTGTACCAGCTTGCCGCTCCACAGGGCCAGCAGGTCGGCATCCGGGGAGGACATGCTGAATTGGTACTGGGTGCGGCTGACACGGTCTTCGATGGTCAGGTCCTGCACCGGCTGCATAAACAGACGGATCCCCACCAGTTTGTCCAGTGTCGGTTGCAGGCGTGCAATCACCTCGACGGCGCTCAAGTCCCGCTCTTTATGGGGCTTGAGGTTGATCAGCAGGCGGCCGCTATTGAGGGTGGCGTTATCGCCATCGACGCCAATGTAGGAAGAAAGACTTTCCACTGCGGGATCTTCGAGGATGATCTTCGCCAGCTCCTGCTGGCGCTGGCTCATGGCCGCAAAGGATATCGACTGGGGTGCCTCGGAAATGCCCTGGATCACCCCGGTGTCCTGCACCGGGAAGAAGCCCTTGGGCACCACCAGGTACAACACCACCGTCAGGCCCAGGGTGGCAATGGCCACCAACAGGGTCAGCGGCTGATGCTTGAGCACCCATTGCAGCTTGCGCCCGTAGGCGGCAACCAGCCAGTCGATCCACGCGCCACTGGCCTTGTAGAAACGCCCTTGTTCTGCTTCCTTGGGTTCGCGTTTGAGCAGGCGTGCGCACATCATCGGCGTCAGGGTCAGGGACACCACCAGGGAAATCAGGATCGCCACCGCCAGGGTGATGGCAAATTCGCGGAACAGCCGCCCGACCACATCGGCCATGAACAGCAGCGGGATCAACACCGCGATCAGCGACAGGGTCAGGGAAACCAGGGTGAAGCCGATCTGCTTGGCGCCCTTGAGCGCGGCCGCCATCGGCGTCTCGCCTTCCTCGATATAGCGGGAAATGTTCTCCAGCATCACGATGGCATCGTCCACCACAAACCCAGTGGCGATGGTCAGGGCCATCAGCGTCAGGTTATTGATGGAGAAGCCAGCCAGGTACATCACGCCAAAGGTGCCGATCAGCGACAACGGCACGGCAATCGACGGGATGATGGTGGCGCTGAAACGGCGCAGGAACAGGAACGTCACCATTACCACCAACGCAATGGCGATCAGCAGTTCATGCTGCACATCGGTGACCGAGGCGCGGATGGTCTGGGTGCGGTCGGTGAGTACCGTCACGTCGAGACCGGCTGGCAGGTTGTCGGTGATGCTCGGCAGCAGCGCCTTGATCCGGTCCACCACCTCGATCACGTTGGCGCCCGGCTGGCGCTGGATATTGAGCAATACGGCCTGGTTTTCATTGGCCCAGGCGGCTAGGCGTTCGTTTTCTGCGCCATCGACGATTTGCGCGACGTCTTTGAGGCGCAGCGGTGCACCGTTGCTGTAGGCCAGGATCAGTTCGGCGTACTGCTCGGGCGATACCAACTGGTCGTTGGCATCGAGCATCGACACCCGTGTCGGGCCGTCGAAGTTGCCCTTGGGCTGGTTGACGTTGGAGGCGGCGATCAGGCTGCGTACGTCGGCCAGGTTCAAGCCATTGGCCGCCAGGGCCTCGGGGTTGACCTTGATCCGCACGGCCTGGCGCTGGCCGCCGGCGATGCTGACCATGCCCACGCCGCTGATCTGCGCGATCTTTTGCGCCATGCGCGTATCGACCAGGTCATTGAGCTTGGGCAACAGCATGGTCTTGGAGGTGACGGCCAGGGTCAGTACCGGGGTATCGGCCGGGTTGACCTTGTTGTACACCGGCGGCGCCGGCAGGTCCGAGGGCAACAGGTTGCTGGCCGCGTTGATCGCCGCCTGCACCTGTTGCTCGGCCACGTCCATATTGACGTCGAGGTTGAAGCGCAGGGTCAGGACCGAGGCCCCGCCGGAACTGGTGGAGGCCATCTGCGTCAGGCCCGGCATTTGCCCGAACTGGCGTTCCAGGGGCGCGGTGACCGCGCTGGTCATCACGTCCGGGCTGGCGCCGGGGTACAGGGTCATGACGCGGATGGTCGGGTAATCCACCTGGGGCAAGGCCGACACCGGCATCAAGCGATAGGCGATCAGGCCGGCCAGGACAATGGCCAGCATGCTCAGGGTGGTGGCGACGGGCCTGAGGATAAACAGCCGTGACAGGTTCATGCGCCGGCCTTTTGCGCCTTGCCGGCGTCAGCCGTCGGGCTGCCTTCGCCTTGTGCCGCGGGTTTGCCCTGCAAGTGTTCGGTCGGGCCGGTGGGCACCTGGTTGCTGTCGTTGACCACTTCCACATCGGTGCCATCTTTCAGGCGATCGGTGCCTTCCAGTACCACGCGGTCGCCGGCGGCCAGGCCTTCCTTGACCACGGTGTTCTGGCCATCGGTCTCACCAATCACCAGGGTGCGAATCTTGACCTTCTTGTCACCGTCCAGGGCGTAGACAAAGGTGCCATTGGTGCCGAACTGGATCGCGGCCGAAGGTACCAGCACCACGTTTTTCAGGGTGTCGGCCAGCAGCCGCACGTTGACGAACTGGTTGGGGAACAGCACCTGGTCGTGGTTATCGAAGCGCGCCTTGAATTTCAGGGTGCCGGTGGTGACGTCGATCTGGTTGTCCAGGCTTTGCAGCACACCGGTGGCTTGCAGTTGCAGGTCGCCACGGTCCCAGGCCTGCACCGGCAGCTTGTTGCCACCGCGATAGCGGGCCAGTACGGTTTGCAGGGTGTTTTCCGGCAAGGTGAACGCCACGCTGATTGGCTGGGTCTGGGTGATGATCGCCAGGGCGGTGGTGTCATTAGCCGCCACCAGGTTACCGACGTCCAACTGGCGCAAGCCAACGCGCCCGGAAATCGGCGCACGGATCTTGGTGAACTCAAGGTTGAGCTTGGCGTCATCCACCGCCCCCTGGTTGGTCTTGACCGTGCCCTGGTATTGCAGGACCAGCGCGGCAGCGGTGTCCAGGGTCTGCTTGGCGATGCTGTCCTGTTCGTAGAGGCCGCGATAACGCTCAAGGTCAACCTGAGCGTTTTTCAATTGCGCCTGGTTTTGCATCAGTGTGCCCTGGGCCTGGAGCAAGGCATTCTGATAACTGCGCGGGTCGATTTCCGCCAGCAGGTCGCCGGCCTTGACCATCTGCCCCTCTTCAAAGGCGATCTTGACCAGCTCCCCCCCGACCCGGCTGCGCACATTGATGGTGTTCAAGGCCGTCACCGTCCCCAGTGCCTTGTAGTACACCGGGAAATCCCCTGCGACCGCGGGTGCGACACGTACCGGCACCGCCGCACCCGAGCCGCCGAAGCCGGGACGCATCATCCCGGTCTTGCTGGTCCTGGCTGCCGGGGCCTCCTTCTGGGCGGTGCCGGTCGGCCAGAATTTCCAGCACAGGAAGGCAACAACCAACAGGACGAGCAAGCCAAACAGCCAGCGGCGGGAACTACGGGGGGACGATTGCATGGATTGATCAACCATTGGAGGCGAGGGCTTCTACTGTGGGAGGCTGAAAGATAAGCACTGGGGCGCGTTTAGAAAAGCGCCTTTACCGGCTATTTACCTTCAGGCTTACAAACATTTACTTTTCGTGGGGCAACATCAGCTATTTGGCCTAAACCGCTGAAGCACAAATAAAAACGGCCTGGACTAGGCCAGGCCGCAAGCATGCATCATACGTGTTACTGCAAAGCGACAGTAACGCGCTGCCGCAATTACTTCAGTACAGCCAGGGCCGCTTCGTAGTTTGGCTCTTCGGCGATTTCGCCAACCAGCTCGCTGTGCAGCACCTTGTCGTTTTCGTCCAGTACCACCACGGCGCGGGCGGTCAGGCCCTTGAGGGCGCCGTCGGCAATGGATACACCGTAGTCAACGGCAAAATCGGCGCTGCGGAAGTCCGACAGACTCTTCACGTTTTCCAGGCCTTCGGCGCCGCAGAAACGCGCCTGGGCAAATGGCAGGTCGGTGGAGATGCACAGTACAACGGTGTTGTTCAGCTCGTTGGCCTGGGCATTGAACTTGCGTACCGACGTGGCGCAGGTCGGGGTGTCAACGCTTGGGAAGATGTTCAGTACTTTGCGCTTGCCGGCGAAAGTCGCCAGGGTGACGTCCGACAGATCGCCTGCGGTCAGGGAAAAGTCGAGGGCCTGGCTACCGATTTGCGGCAACTGGCCTTCAACCTGGACCGGGTTGCCTTTGAGGGTGACTTGAGCCATGAACGGAATCCTTATGCTGGGTTAGACGAAACGAATTCGAGAGGCGGAAGTTAACCACAAAGTGCGAATGACACCTATGGCCGAACACAAAATGTCATGACTGCGCCCGCGCCGGGCTGCTGTGGTTTAATTGCGCCGCGTTTGCCTGCCCTTGAAGGAATTCACCGTTGAAAAGTCAGCCTGCCACCCACGTCCTGGTTATCGGTTACGTCTGGCCGGAGCCCCGCTCCTCGGCCGCCGGCGGGCATATGATGCAGATCCTGGAAAGTTTTCTGGCGCAAGGCTGGGCCATCACCTTCAGCAGCCCGGCCGCTATCGGTGAACACAAGGCTGACCTGGCGGCACTGGGTATCCGCGAATGCGCCATCGAGCTCAATAACTGCAGTTTCGACGACTTTATCCGTGAACTGGCCCCGGATATCGTGTTGTTCGATCGCTTTATGATGGAGGAGCAGTTCGGCTGGCGGGTGGAGAAGCATTGCCCGGATGCCCTGCGCGTCCTGGAAACCTCGGACTTGCAAAGCCTGCGCGATGCCCGCCAGCAGCGCCTGAAAGACTACCTGAAGCAGCAGCCACACGCGGATGACTTCAGCCCCGTGTTCGCCCCGGCCCTGGACGAAGAGTTCCAGAGGATGGCCGATACCGACCTGGCCAAGCGCGAGATCGCGGCGATCTACCGCTGTGATATCAGCCTGATGATTTCCGATGTGGAGATCCAACTGCTCACCGAACAGTTCAAGGTGCCCGCCGCCCTGCTCCACTGGTGCCCGTTGATGATCGACGCCCCCAGCGAGGGGTTTATCCCCTATGAGGACCGCGCGCATTTCCTGAGCATCGGTAACTTCCGCCACGCCCCCAACTGGGATGCGGTGCTCTGGATGAAAAACAGCCTCTGGCCGTTGATTCGCCAGCAGCTCCCCGGCGCCCAGCTACACATCTATGGTGCCTACACACCCCCCAAGGCCACCGCGCTGCACAATCCGGCCCAGGGTTTTCATGTGATGAACTGGGCCGAGGACGCCCTGCAAGTGATGTCGGCTGCGCGCATCTGCCTGGCCCCGTTGCGCTTCGGTGCCGGGATCAAGGGCAAGCTGGCCGATGGCATGCTCTGCGGCACCCCGAGCATTACCACCCCCATCGGCGCCGAAGGCATGACCGACGGGCAGCCCTGGCCCGGGACGGTCGCCCAGAGCGCCACGGCCCTGGCCGCCGCCGCCGTGGCGCTATACGAAGATCGGCAAGCCTGGACCGAGGCCCAGGCCAATGGCCGTGCGCTGCTGGCCCGTCGCTTTGCCCCGCAGGTCCACGGGCCCGCACTGGTTGAACGCCTGCAACATTGCCTGGGCGAACTGGCGCAGCACCGGCGCAACAACTTTACCGGCAGCATGTTGCGCCACCACCTGCATAAAAGTACCCAGTACATGGCGCAGTGGATCGAGGCAAAAAACCGCGTTCTTTAAACACCGACGCTGGCGAGGTGGCGCGCAACGGGGCATTATCGGCTGCGCAACCACAATAAAAGCGACGCCAGCATGAGCCGAGCAACGCGCATCACCGACCCTTCCTACGAGTTGATGGACGATCACAACGGCCTGTCCATCATCTATCGCCAGCACGGCTTCCCCTGCCCGCTGGTGCGCTGGCACTTCCACAAGGAGTACGAGTTGCACCTGATTGTCGCCAGCTCCGGCAAGGTGTTTATCGGCGACTATATCGGCAACTTCCACCCGCAAAGCCTGTTCCTTACCGGCCCCAACTTGCCTCACAACTGGATCAGCCAGGTGGAGGAAGACGAAGTGGTGCCCAAGCGCGACATGTTGGTGAATTTCACCGATGAGTTGCTGGAAGGCGGCAGCCAGGTCTTCACTGAACTCAAGAGCCTCTCGCCGCTGTTGGAGCGGGCACAATACGGCATTGAGTTCCGCTGCCAAAAGACCATCGCCCAGGCGTTGACCTTGATGCAGCGCATCGAAGACACCCATGGGATGGCGCGGCTGGGGCATTTTTTTGTGCTGCTGGAGGCGCTCTGTGCCTGCGAGGACTACCAAGTGCTGTCGGGAGGAGCCACCGCGCAGTTGGCCGATGAGCACAGCATCGACAGGACCAACCGTGCGGTGGACTACATTTTTGCCCATTACGCGCGGGAATTGTCCCTGGAAGAAGTCGCACACTACCTGGGGATGAAACCCACCTACTTTTCCCGGGTGTTCAAGCAAGCCACCGGCCGCACCTTCATCGAGTTCGTCAATCGCCTGCGGATCAGCAAGTCCTGCGAACTGCTGGCCGATGGCGATAAGGCCGTGACCGATGTGTGCTTCGAGTCGGGCTTCAACAACATCTCCAATTTCAACCGGCGCTTCCAGCAGCTCAAAGGCATGACGCCGTCGCATTACCGACGCCTGGCGGTACAGCGCCTGACCGAGCAGAACCTGGCCTGAGCGGCTGAGAACGCTTCACTCACAACCGCCCGTCGCCACTGTCAATTTTGACAGTTACCTGCACGACCACCTTGGGTGTGTGATGTCTTTGTCCAGTTTTCCTGCACAAGGAGCACCCTCGATGAAGAAGCCCGCGCCACCTACTCCGCCCGCTTTGCCTCGCCTGCCGCATAACCCCGAACCTGGGCAACCGACTGATGCAGACGAGTTGGCCCCACCCTTTGTCAGCGACCAGGTGATCCCGCTGCCAGGAGCTGCGCGTGGGCTCGGCATCAGCTCAACCCGGCCTTGGATGACCTTGCATTTACAGCGCTGGACCAAACTCGAGGTAGGTGACTCCTACAAGTTCTATATGGGCAGCGATCACTTTGCCATCGCCTCGGATCAGGTCAGGGATGAGGATCTGGACAAACATCTTTTGCAGTTGGTCATCTTTCCGGAGCTTATTCCGGAAAACTTTATCTATCCCTGTTTTGTCGAGGTCACTCGCAGAGGTACTGACATCCCCAGTACTTCCCCTCGTGAGACCTGGTATGTCAAGACCACTCGCCCGGGCGGGGTCAGTAAAGATCCTGCATTGTCCTATCACACCGAGCTGGTGATACACCTGCCGCCCGACCTGGTGGGCAATGATCTTGACCCCGAACGCGCCAAGGAGAACGTGGAACTGACAATCGACCCCTACCCCAATATCACGGTAGGTGACACTGCCGAAGTGCATTGGAACGGCCATCCGACGAAGCTGCGGATTGATGACGAGCATGTCGCCGGCATCAAGCCCATTACCGTGGTGATCCCTGAGTCAACTATCTATTTGGGCGGCAGTGGCGAGGTCATTATTCGCTTCCGGCTGTATGACAAGGTGTTCAACTATTCCGGTGAGCTGCAGCAGTGGTCGCAGGCCGTCACGGTGGTGAGCAATCTGGATCGTAAACTGCTCCCGGCAGCGCACTTCGTGGTAGGCGGGTACTCCGTCATTGACGTCAATCTCGATATCCATAGTTCAGGCTTCTTCTTGGAAATGGTGGTGCCCAGAAGGCTGCCTGATGGCACGCTGACACCGGCCGGGGCCTTGATTGTCGTGACGTTGAGCGGGGCCGATGCTGCGGGCGCGTCCTTTGAGAGGACCCTGGCGCCGTTTCCAGCGCGAATCGAGCTGTCGTCCACCGTCCCGATAGACCTGAAAGACCTCGAAGCAGTGCTCAATGGGCACATGCAGTTCGAATACACCCTGACAACAGCCGGTGGCGTGTTCCTCGCCCGCTCCCAGCGCCGGAACATTACGGTTCATGGTACGAAAAGCACGATGCCGGCGATGACCATCGAGCAGAACGAAGGCGGCAACATTGACCCTGAACATCCCTATATCAAAGTCATCTTTCCGCGCTACACCCCTTACGACCGCAACTACAACGTGACACTGCGTATGGAGGCGGTGCGGTCAGGAGGCGGCCTGGTGTTTTATGAAGAGACCTTATTGGCAGGCGCCGAGCCGCCGCCAGAGCGGTATCGGATTGTCCTCCAGGAAAAATTCGAACGTTTCGTCGGGCTTGGCCCCGTCCGGGTGTTCTACCTCGTCGATAACGGCACGACACAGGTCATGAACCCCGCCATCCAGGCCATACGCAAGTCCGAGGTACTGGAAGTGATCTTTGGCCTGCGCTATGCCGATCTCCCAGCGCCGCAGATGCAATATGTGGACGAGTTCAACAATCTGGACCCGGCGCGCATAAAAGGCGGCCTGGTCCAGGCGACCCTGCCGTACACACGAACGATCCCAGGCGATGTGTTCAAGTGGACCTTGCTGGGGGCTACCAGCAACGGTTCGGCCAGTGACGAGATTTCCCTCAACTCCGCAACGGCGGGTAAACCCGTGTTGTTCAACCTGGATGAGGCGCTGATCGTTGCCAGCAGGAATGGCGAAATTCGCTTCAGCTATTCGCTGGTGCCTGCCAGTGGCGGTGCCACGCGCTACTCGGAAGTGTTGACCGTCACCGTCGGTGAAGCCCTGGACCTGCTGCGGCCGGAAGTGTTGCAAGCCCAGCGCTATCCCGACCAACTGGTGCCCGAGGCCGCGCTGCACGGGGCGACCATTGCCGTCACCTACCCGCAGATGCTGTCCAGCCATCGGGTACTCGCGTGTTGGACCGGTATCCCGGAGATTGGGACCCATTGTGAAACGAAGGATGGCAATACCTCCAAGACCGTGCACTTTGAGGTGCCCCCAGAGGTGATTGGGGCCAACCTCAATGGCTACGGGCGCTACATCGAGGTGCAGTACTTCGTCTTGTTGGGTGTCCATCAAAAACCTTCGCCGGTGCTGAGCCTGTACCTGCTGGCGCCTGTGTTGCCCCTGCCCTACCTCGAAGGCCATACCAGCAGCGTGCTGGACATCAGCCGGTTGATCGGTACCGAACGCGCCATGGTCGAACGCTGGAGCTTTATCAGTCGCTATCAACGGATGTGGTTTGAACTCAGTGGCACGTATGCCAATGACACACCGTTCTACGCTGTGCTGTTCGACGGCGATCTGGTGACCTATACCGGCGAACAGAACGGTATCCAGTCACCGGCACCGGTACTTGAACTGCGCCAGCTCAAGGATGGCTCGCAATTTCTCATGCGTTTTGGCGCGACGTTCGACCAAACCAACAACAAGTCCAATGCCCTGTGGTTCCCGGAACGCAGGTATACCGTCCAGGCCGTCCCGGCGCAGTTTCCGCTACCCGAATTGGTGGGGGCTACCGGCTCTGGCAGCTCGGTGACCCTGTTGCCACTCGTCGCACAGTACGGGGCCAAGGTAAACGCGACGTATAGCCCGATGTATACCTCCGACAGACTCACCCTGGAGGTGGTCGGCGCGCCGGGAGCAGGCTCAGGGCTGATCGGACCAAAAGACGGAGAAACGGATGGGACGGTCACCTTCGACCTGCCGGCGGCGCTGATTGCAGCCAATATTGGCAACCATGACACCACCTTCACCTTGAAATATACGGTCTGGCGCAATGGCGAACTCCGTTCGTCTGCAGTGTTGACCGTTACGCTGAAGGCTATTCCTGCGGCCGAACTGAACAAAACCGTGATCCGTATTGATGAAGCAGCTAACGGCGTACTCAATGTGGACGAGTTGATCGGTGATGCAACAGCAAGGTTGGGGACTTGGCCGTTCATTGCCAGGAACCAGCCCGTATGGCTGCGCCTGATCGGTAACAAACCCGACGGCACGGCACACAACTTGACCCTGCTGGATGGTACCCAGGGTGCACGGGTGAGTGATGGGTGGTTGAATCAAGGGTATCAATTGCTGACGGTACTCAATACCTACCTGAGAGACCTGGGGAACGGCACTCGACTGACAATGCAGTTCAAAGTGGCCCTCAATCACAGTACTGATGAGTGGCAAGCACTTGAGTTTCCCGTGGTTACGTATTCCATATTGAGCCTGCTGATCTCAGACAAAACGCCCTTTACCGGTGGGTTCATGAATGGCTGGATCAGCCAGTACCCCGAACAGAAAAGCATCCAGCGCGAGGCGGACGGCAACTATTACCTGCGGCACGGACCCATGACAGGGGATGGTGTCAGAATCTACAAAATATATACCCCGGTCGACTATGGGTATTATCGAGTCAGGTTCAAATACAGGGTCAACAAGTTTGCAAGCATTGGCGGGCCAACCAGCATGTATATTCACCTGGCTAATTTGACGCGCAACATTACCGTATGAACGAGCCCCATGAAAGACAGGACACCGTTTCCCCCTTACGATAAGGGATAGGCAAACGGGTATGTTTATGACTAACAGCAATGATAAGGGTGGCGAGCTGCTCGGCCAGGAGCGCCGACGCCGCTGGAGCACCGACCAGAAGCTGGCCATGGTTCGCGAGAGCCTTGAACCGGGACAAAGTGTGTCCGTGGTGGCCCGACGCAACGGCATCAACGCCAACCAGCTGTTTCTTTGGCGCAAGCTGTATCAGGACGGAAGTCTATCGGCGGTCAGTGCGGGCGAGGCCGTTGTACCGGCGTCGGAACTGAGCGATGCGCTCAAGCAGATCCGAGAATTGCAGCGGATGCTGGGCAAGAAGACGATGGAAGCCGAAGTCCTAAAAGAGGCCGTGGAGATCGCCCGGTCGCGAAAATGGATTGCGCACTCACCCTTGTTGCCGGGGGACGACCAGTGAAACTGGTCAGCGAATGTCTCGGTGTGTCGCGCTCGCAATTAACGGTTCGGATCAAGCAATCGGTATCGCCTAAAGTACGGCGACGTCGGCTCGTGAACGATACGGAGTTGGTCGCCGAGATTAAGGAGCAGGTCAGCGAGTTACCGAGCTATGGCTACCGCCGTGTTTGGGGGTTGCTGCGCCGCGAGCGTGAAGTTCAGTCACTGGCTCCGATCAATGTGAAGCGGGTTTACCGCGTCATGCGCGATCACAATCTGCTGTTAGAACGCCGCATCAAGCAGCCTGGCGTGCAGCGCCGGCATGAAGGCCGAATTGCCGTTACTACCAGCGATACGCGCTGGTGCTCGGACGGCTTCGAGTTTCGCTGCGACGACGGTGCGAAGTTGAGCGTGACTTTTGCCCTGGACTGCTGTGACCGCGAAGCCATCGGCTGGGTCGCCAGCCCGACGGGCTACAGCGGTGACGACATCCGAGACTTGATGTTGGAAAGCGTGGAGAAGCGATTTGGGGATCAACTACCGAGCACGCCGGTGCAGTGGTTGAGCGATAACGGCTCGGCTTATATCGCCGAGCAGACGCGTCTGTTTGCTCGCCAGATCGGCTTGCAGCCGGTGACCACACCGGTACGCAGCCCGCAAAGTAACGGCATGGCAGAGAGCTTTGTGAAGACGATCAAGCGTGATTACGTGGCGCACATGCCCAAACCGAATCGAGAAACCGCGCTGCGCAATCTGACGATTGCCTTCGAGCATTACAACGAGCAGCATCCGCACAGCGCCTTGAAATATCGGTCGCCGAGAGAGTTTAGGCGTTTGGCAGCAGCATCAATTTAACGGGGAGTTGGTGTCCGGTCTGGTAGGGGCAAGTCCACCGTAACAAACCTTAATACATGGAACTATGTCGATGAGTACATGGGTTATTGGAAAGGCGGTAATTTTCAAGCCTCAATCGCGGTTATGAATCCGACAACTGGCGGGGTCTACGATATAGATGACGTCTGGATCCAACAGCGACACTTTCCGGGTTGAGCTACCGCAAACCAGGGGATAGGTGCAAAGCACTTATCCCCTGGTTTTTATGCGTTGGCTCACCCAACAGACAGTGCTTTCCGAAAATATCAGGGCCTCACACATGCGGTCACACGCTCGTCAAACTCCAGCCCGACGGGACATGTAAAAGGATACTGAATCCAACGCTGGATCTCTTTGTCATACACACATCGGTAGAACCCCCCGACTCTGTCAGTACTTTTAAAATACCCCGCCTGAGTACAAGGAGGTTCGCGTGGTTCCGGAGGTGGTGTTTTACAGCCCCCGATAAAAACCGCCATAAGTAAGCCCAATGCGATTTTATAGAGGGTGTGGCCTTGGGGATTGACGCGAGAGCAGTTCATAAACATCTCCTGGTTAGGTTTACCAAACTATTAACCCTCTCCTGTTCTTTCCCGTCTACTGTCAGAAATAACAGGTCGCCGCTCCCCTGCTAGATATTGAACGCTTTGCAGCCCAGTGCAAAAAAGTATCACTTCAAGTGCTCCCAAGGATTTGTCACCGCGCCTGCAGAAGGCTGTAATCGACGCACACTCTTCCTGCCGCCTGGGAAGACACAACAACAAAAACTGTCCTTCTGCAGCCCCTGGGCGCAGAAATGGAGTGCGCGATGAATTTCTCAGCAAAAGCTCTGCTTGCCTGTACCTGCATGACCCTCAGCGCCGTCAGCCTTGGCGCGCAAACCCTGACCATTGCCACCGTCAACAACAGCGACATGATCCGCATGCAAAAGCTCTCGAAAACCTTCGAGGCCGAGCATCCGGACATCACGTTGAACTGGGTGGTGCTCGAAGAGAATGTGCTGCGCCAACGCCTGACGACTGACATTGCGACCCAGGGCGGGCAGTTCGATGTGCTGACCATCGGCATGTACGAAGCCGCACTCTGGGGCGCCAAGGGCTGGCTGGAGCCGATGAAGGATCTGCCGGCCTCCTACGACCTGGACGACGTGTTCCCTTCGGTGCGCGACGGCCTTTCGGTCAAGGGCTCGCTGTACGCCCTGCCGTTCTATGCCGAAAGCTCCATCACCTACTACCGCACTGACCTGTTCAGGGCTGCCGGGCTAAACATGCCAGCGCATCCGACCTGGGTGCAGATTGGCGAGTTTGCGCAAAAGCTCACCGACAAGAGCAAGGAGCAGTACGGCCTGTGCCTGCGCGGCAAGGCCGGCTGGGGTGAGAACATGGCCCTGATCACCACCCTGGCCAATGGCTATGGCGCGCGTTGGTTCGATGAGAAGTGGCAACCCGAATTCAATGGTCCTGAGTGGAAGGACGCGCTGAACTTCTATGTCGACAACATGAAGAAGTCCGGCCCACCCGGCGCCTCGAGTAACGGCTTCAATGAAAACCTGGCGCTGTTCAACAGCGGCAAATGCGCGATCTGGGTGGATGCCAGCGTCGCCGGCTCGTTTGTCACCGACAAGACCCAGAGCAAAGTCGCCGACCACGTGGGTTTCACCTTTGCCCCGCAGCAGGTCACCGACAAAGGCACCTCGTGGCTGTATTCCTGGTCCCTGGCGATCCCGGCCAGCTCCAAGGCCAAGGACGCCGCCAAGGTCTTCAGTGCCTGGGCGACGTCCAAGGAGTACGGCGCGCTGGTGGCCAAGACCGATGGCATCGCCAATGTGCCGCCAGGCACCCGCGCCTCAACTTACAGCGAGCAATACATGCAGGCCGCCCCCTTTGCCAAGGTGACGCTGGAGTCGTTGAAAGTCGCGGACCCGACCAAACCGACCGTCAAGCCCGTGCCCTACATCGGTATCCAGTTGGTGACCATTCCCGAGTTCCAGGCCATTGGTACCCAGGTGGGCAAGTTCTTCTCCGGCGCCCTGACCGGCCAGCAGAGCGTGGACCAGGCCCTGGCGGCGGCGCAAACCACCACCGAGCGGGAAATGAAGCGCGCCGGCTACCCCAAATAGCTCAGGCTCACCACCGTCAATGTGGGAGCTGGCAAGCCAGCGCCTACATTGACCGCATTCCAAGGCCGATTCTGTTTGCCTCCAATGGGTTCTGATTGTCATGAATACGTCTAAAAGCCGCCTGCGCAACCCCGGCTGGTTCCTGGTCAGCCCCTCGGTGGCCCTGTTGCTGCTGTGGATGATCGTGCCGCTGGGCATGACCCTGTACTTTTCGCTGATCCGCTACAACCTGCTCTACCCCGGCGAAAACCAATTCGTGGGCCTGGAGAACTTCACTTACTTCATCACCGACTCGGGCTTTCTGCCCGGCGCCACCAATACCTTGTTGCTGGTTGGCAGCGTACTGCTGATCAGCGTGGTGCTGGGGGTGTTGATCAGCGCCTTACTGGAGGCCAGTGAGTTTTTCGGCCGCGGGCTGGTACGGGTGCTGCTGATCTCGCCGTTCTTCATCATGCCCACCGTCGGTGCGCTGATCTGGAAGAACCTGATTTTCCACCCGGTGTCCGGCGTGCTGGCGGCGCTGTGGAAGCTGTTTGGCGCGCAGCCGGTGGACTGGCTGGCGCACTACCCGCTGCTCTCGATCATCATCATCGTGTCCTGGCAATGGCTGCCCTTCGCCATCCTGATTCTGATGACTGCCATGCAGTCCCTGGACCAAGAACAGAAAGAAGCGGCGCGCCTGGACGGTGCCGGCCCGATTGCGATCTTCTGGCACCTGACCCTGCCGCACCTGGCCCGGCCCATCGCCGTGGTGGTGATGATCGAAACCATCTTCCTGCTCTCGGTGTTCGCCGAAATCTTCACCACCACCAACGGCGGCCCCGGCTACGCCTCGACCAACCTCGCCTACCTGATCTACAACCAGGCGCTGGTGCAGTTCGATGTGGGCATGGCCTCGGCCGGCGGCTTGATTGCCGTGGTCATTGCCAATATCGCGGCGATCATCCTGGTGCGGATGCTCGGCAAAAACCTGACTGACAAGCCTTGAGGGCCGCGCCATGACACTTCAACAATCCCGCCGCCTGCAAAGCCTGTTGCTCGGCACCCTGGCCTGGGCCATCGCGATCGTGATTTTCTTCCCGATCTTCTGGATGGTGCTCACCAGTTTCAAGACCGAAATCGACGCCTTTGCCACGCCGCCGCAATTTATATTCACGCCCACCCTTGAGAACTACCTGCACATCAACGAGCGCAGCAACTACGCAAGCTTCGCATGGAACTCGGTGGTGATTTCCTTCAGCGCCACCGCCTTGTGCCTGCTGATTGCGGTGCCGGCGGCCTACTCCATGGCGTTCTACGAAACCCAGCGCACCAAGGGCACGCTGCTGTGGATGCTGTCGACCAAGATGCTGCCCCCGGTGGGCGTGCTGATGCCCATCTACCTGCTGGCCAAGAGCATGGGCCTTCTGGATACGCGCATCGCGCTGATCATCATCTACACCCTGATCAACCTGCCGATTGTGGTGTGGATGGTTTACACCTACTTCAAGGACATCCCCAAGGACATCCTCGAAGCCGCCCGCCTGGACGGCGCCACCCTGTGGCAGGAAATGGTGCGGGTGCTGCTGCCCATCGCCAAGGGCGGCCTGGCCTCCACCGTGTTGCTGTCGCTGATCCTGTGCTGGAACGAGGCGTTCTGGTCGCTGAACCTGACCTCCTCGAATGCCGCGCCGTTGACCGCATTGATCGCCTCCTACTCCAGCCCCGAAGGTTTGTTCTGGGCCAAATTGTCCGCCGTCTCGACCCTGGCCTGCGCGCCGATCCTGATCTTCGGCTGGATCAGCCAGAAGCAACTGGTGCGCGGCCTGTCCTTTGGCGCAGTGAAATAACGACCCCTTATAAAGAGGAGGCCCATCATGGCCAACCTGAAAATCAAGAATCTGCAAAAAGGCTTCGAAGGCTTCTCCATCATCAAGGGCATCGACCTGCAAGTGAACGACAAGGAGTTCGTGGTGTTCGTCGGGCCGTCGGGCTGTGGCAAGTCAACCCTGCTGCGCCTGATTGCCGGCCTTGAGGAAGTGACTGAAGGCACCATCGAGCTCGATGGCCGCGATATCACCGAAGTGACCCCGGCCAAGCGCGACCTGGCCATGGTGTTCCAGACCTACGCGCTGTACCCGCATATGAGCGTGCGCAAGAACATGTCGTTTGCCCTGGACCTGGCCGGCGTGGACAAGCAGATCGTCGATAGCAAAGTCAGTGAAGCGGCACGCATCCTCGAGCTGGGGCCGCTGCTGGAGCGCAAGCCCAAGCAGCTGTCCGGCGGCCAGCGCCAGCGCGTGGCCATCGGCCGGGCGATTGTGCGCAACCCGAAGATCTTCCTGTTCGACGAGCCGCTGTCCAACCTCGACGCCGCCTTGCGCGTGCAAATGCGCCTGGAACTGGCGCGCCTGCATAAAGAACTGCAGGCCACCATGATTTACGTGACCCACGACCAGGTCGAAGCCATGACCCTGGCGGACAAGGTGGTGGTGCTCAATAGCGGGCGCATCGAACAGGTCGGCTCGCCGCTGGAGCTGTATCACCAGCCGGCCAACCTGTTTGTCGCGGGCTTTCTGGGGACGCCGAAAATGGGCTTTCTCAAGGGCCAGGTGACCCGTGTCGACGGCCAGGGCTGCGACGTGCAGCTGGAGGCCGGGACCCTGATCAGCCTGCCATTGAGCAGCGCCAGTTTGAGCGTCGGCAGCGCAGTGACCCTGGGCATTCGCCCCGAACACCTGGAGCTGGCGGCACCTGGCGATACCACCCTGACCGTCACCGCCGACGTTGGCGAACGCCTGGGCAGTGACACCTTCTGCCATGTGCTCACCGCCAATGGCGAGCCGCTGACCCTGCGGATCCGTGGCGATATGGCCAGCCAGTATGGCGAAACCCTGCAACTGCACCTGAACCCGGCGCACTGCCATCTGTTCGACACCGACGGTGTTGCCGTGGCTCGCCCACTGCGCGCCGCCGCCTGATTTCGCGAGAACCGTTGATGAAACTCAATAAGCAAAACCTCACGCAACTGGCGCCCGAAGTGCGCCTGCCCGCCTACACCCTCGCCGATACGCGCCAGGGCATCGCCCATATCGGCGTCGGCGGTTTCCATCGCGCGCACCAGGCGTACTACACCGACGCCCTGATGAACACTGGGGTCGGCCTCGACTGGAGCATCTGCGGCGTTGGCTTGCGCGCCGAAGACCGCAAGGCGCGGGATGACCTGGCCGGCCAGGACTATCTGTTCACCCTGTACGAACTGGGCGATACCGACGACACCGAAGTGCGTGTAATCGGTGCCATCAGCGACATGCTGCTGGCCCAAGACGGGGCCCAGGCGCTGATCGACAAACTGGCCAGCCCACAGATTCGCATCGTCTCGCTGACCATCACCGAGGGCGGCTACTGCATCGACGACAGCAACGGCGAGTTTATGGCCCATCTGCCGCAGATCCAGCACGACCTGGCCCACCCCGACACCCCCACCACGGTGTTCGGCTTTATCTGCGCAGCCCTGACCCAGCGCCGTGCTGCAGGCATCCCGGCGTTCACGGTGATGTCCTGCGATAACCTGCCGCACAACGGCGCCGTGACCCGCAAGGCGCTGCTGGCCTTCGCCGCGCTGCGCGACGCCGACCTGCACGACTGGATCCAGGCCAATGTGAGTTTTCCCAACGCCATGGTCGACCGCATCACACCGATGACCAGCACCGCGCACCGCCTGCAATTGCATGATGAACACGGCGTCGACGATGCCTGGCCAGTGGTGTGCGAACCCTTTGTGCAATGGGTGCTGGAAGACAAGTTCGTCAACGGCCGCCCGGCCTGGGAACAGGTGGGCGTGCAGTTCACCGATGACGTCACGCCCTATGAAGAAATGAAGATCGGCCTGCTCAACGGTAGCCACCTGGCCCTGACCTACCTGGGGTTTCTCAAGGGCTATCGGTTTGTCCACGAGACCATGAACGACCCGCTGTTTGTCGCCTATATGCGTGCCTACATGGACCTGGACGTGACCCCCCACCTGGCGCCAGTACCGGGCATTGACCTGACCGAGTACAAGCAGACCCTGGTGCAGCGTTTTTCCAACCAGGCGATTGCCGATCAGTTGGAGCGGGTGTGTTCCGATGGTTCGTCGAAGTTTCCCAAATTCACCGTACCAACCATCAACCGCCTGATTGCCGAGGGCCGCGACACTGAGCGGGCGGCACTGGTGGTGGCGGCCTGGGCCTTGTACCTGCAGGGCGTGGATGAGAACGGCGTGCGCTACCGAATCCCCGACCCCCGCGCCGATTTCTGCCAGGAGCTGGTGGCGGATGACGCATTGATCAGTCAGCGGTTGCTGGGTGTAGAAGAGATTTTTGGCACGGCGATTCCCAACTCGGCGGAATTCGTGGCAGCGTTTGAGCGGTGTTTTGCCAGTTTGCGCGATAACGGTGTCACAGAAACCCTGAAACGACTTACCCACTGAAGAAACCCACATTGATCGGGTTTTCACCCTACTGCCTGCTGAGTAACCACCATGACTCGCCAATCTCTGTTTCTGGGCATCGACTGCGGCACCCAAGGCACCAAAGCCATCGTCCTCGATGCCGCCAGCGGCAAGGTGTTGGGCCTGGGCGCTGCTGCACACAGCCTGATCAGCGGCGCCAACGGCCGTCGCGAGCAACACCCCCAGGAATGGCTGGACGCCTTGACCGAATCCACCCACCGCGCCTTGCAGCAAGCCGGGGTGGACGGCCAGGACATTCTCGGCATCGGCGTTTCCGGCCAGCAACATGGCCTGGTGCTGCTCGACGATCAGGGCCAGGTGTTGCGCCCGGCCAAGCTGTGGTGCGACACCGAAACCAGCGCGGAAAACGCCCGGCTGCTGCAACACCTGGGCGGTGAAAGCGGCGCCCTGGAGCGGCTTGGCGTAGCGATCGCACCGGGCTACACCGTGTCCAAGCTGTTATGGACCCTGGAGCAACACCCGGATGTGTTTGCGCGGATCGCCCATCTCCTGTTGCCCCACGACTACCTCAACTATTGGCTCACCGGCCGTGCCTGCGCCGAGTATGGCGACGCCTCGGGTACCGGTTATTTCAATGTGCGCACCCGGCAATGGGATTTGCCGTTGCTGCGGCATATCGACCCCAGCAGGCGCCTGGAAGCGGCGTTGCCAACCCTGATCGAAGCCCATCAGGCAATGGGCACTGTGCTGCCGGCGATCGCCGAGCGCCTGGGGATCAACCCCGGTGCCATTGTGTCCAGTGGCGGCGGGGACAATATGATGGGGGCGATTGGCACCGGCAATATTGCTCCCGGGGTGATTACCATGAGCCTCGGTTCATCGGGCACCGTGTACGCGTTTGCCGACCAACCGAATGTCAGCGCCCAGGCTGCAGTGGCGACATTCTGTTCCTCCAGCGGCGGTTGGCTGCCGCTGATCTGCACCATGAACCTGACCAATGCCACCGGGGTCATCCGCGAACTGTTCGAGCTGGACCTGGTGGCATTCAACGCCCTGGTGGCCCAGGCGCCGATTGGCGCCGAGGGCGTGAGCATGCTGCCGTTTCTCAATGGCGAGCGCGTGCCCGCCCTGCCCCACGCAACCGGCAGCCTGCACGGCCTGACCATGACCAACCTGACCCGTGCCAACCTGTGCCGCGCGGTGGTCGAAGGCACCACCTTCGGCTTGCGCCAGGGCCTGGACCTGTTGCGCCAGACCGGCCTGCAAAGCCACAGTATCCGCCTGATCGGTGGCGGCTCGAAAAGCCCGGTGTGGCGGCAGATGGTCGCCGATATCATGGACACCGAAGTGATCTGTACCGAACAAAGCGAAGCGGCAGCCCTGGGCGCGGCGATCCAGGCCGCGTGGTGCCAGTCCGGCGAAAGCCTGCAGGCACTGTGTGCACGCTGCGTCAGTCTCGACCCGGCCAGCCGCACCGAGCCTGTGGCCGCCAGCGTCAAGGCTTACCAGCAGGCCTATGAACGCTATCAACAGCATGTGGCAACCCTTTAAGAGCGAGTAACTATGTATCTGGTGTGTGGCGAAGCGCTGTTTGATTTTTTCAGCCAGGAGGACGCCGGCGGGCAGGCTTCCAAAGTCGATTTCAAGGCGATTGCCGGCGGCTCGCCGTTCAATGTGGCCGTAGGTTTGCGCCGCCTGGGGATCGAGGCCGGGCTGTTCGCCGGGTTGTCCAGCGACTACCTGGGCCAACGCCTGCGCCAGGTGCTCAGGGATGAAGGGGTCAGCGACGAGTACCTGGTGGAGTTTGCCGCACCGACCACCCTGGCGATGGTCGCCCTGGGGGCCAATGGCTCGCCGCAATACAGCTTCCGGGGTGAAGGCTGTGCCGATCGGCAGTTGCAGCTCGAGCATCTGCCTGCCCTCGATGCTCGGGTACGCGGCCTGCATTTCGGTTCGTTTTCCCTGGTGGTGCAGCCGGTCGCCGACAGCCTGCTGGCCCTGGCCCGCCGGGAAAGCGGCAAGCGCTTGATCAGCCTCGATCCGAATGTGCGCCTGAACCCGCAGCCGGATATCGAACTATGGCGCCAGCGCGTGGCCGAGTGGGTACAGCATGCCGACCTGATCAAGGTCAGCGATGAAGACCTGCACCTGCTCTACCCAGGCCAGGCCCCCGAAAGCGTGCTGCAAGACTGGTTGCAGCACCGTTGCCAGCTGGTTTTCCTGACCCGTGGCGGCGATGGCGCGAGTGTGTTCAGTCGCCAGCATGGCAACTGGTCGGCGCCGGCGCTCAAGGTGGTGATGGCTGATACGGTGGGCGCCGGCGATACCTTCCAGGCCGCCCTGATTGCCTGGCTCACCGAGCAGCAGTTGGATTGCGTGGAGGGTGTGCGCAGCCTGACCAGGGAACAGATCGACACAATGCTCAGGTTTGCCATCAGCGCTGCGGCGCTGACCTGCGGCAAGACCGGGCCAGACCTGCCCTACCGCCATCAATTGCACGGGTAATCGCGATTGGGGCGCTCCCGTATTGCCCGGGCCACCCACGCGCCGATCACACCGCCAACCAGGGGCGCGAGCCAGAACAGCCAGAGCTGCATAAGGTAATCAGGCCCGGCAAACAATGCCGGCCCGGTGCTGCGGGCCGGGTTGACCGAGGTATTGGTCACGGGAATCGACACCAGGTGAATCAGGGTCAGCGTCAGGCCGATGGCAATCGGCGCAAACCCCGGCGCCACACCGGGGGCAGTCATCCGCATCACGATAAACACCAGGAAGAAGGTGCCCACACCTTCCACCACCACGGCGGCCAGCAGGCTGTACTGCCCCGGGCTTAACGCGCCATAGCCATTGGCGGCAAACTCGCCGATTTCAAAGCCCGGCCGGCCACTGGCGACCAGTGCGAGAATCGCCGCCGCCACCGTCGCCCCGGCGACCTGGGCAATGATATAGGGCAGCACATCCAGCCCCGGCAACCGCCCACCGACCCACAGGCCGACAGTCACCGCCGGGTTGAAATGCGCGCCACTGATGCTGCCCACCGCATAGGACATGCTCAACACGCTCAGGCCAAACGCCAGGGCAACCCCGCTAAACCCAATACCCAGGCCCGGAAACGCGGCCGACAGGATGGCGCTGCCACAGCCGCCAAAGGTTAACCAAAAGGTGCCGAGAAATTCTGCTGCGATTTTTTGCTGCACGCACTACCTCAGCCACTGGCGAAAAATGTGGCGAAACACTAGCAGTGATAGGGGAAGCTGCCGTATCGGATTTGTCTGAGGCATACCTCACAGCGTAGGCTTGGGCCCTTCTGAAACGGCCGAAAGGACTCGCCATGCGCATCAGTTTCCACGCACTCTCCACCTTCACCGCCGTGCTGTGCCTGGCCCTTGCGATTGCCTGGGGAGTGCGGCCCGACCTGCTACTGTGGCTCTGGGGAGTGGAATACACCGATGCCAGCGGCCTGGTGGCGCGACGCAATGCCATGCTGTTCCTCGCAATCGGCATCATGTTTTATCGCTTGCGCCATACCGCCCCGTCACCCACGCGCAGCGCGCTGGTATCGGGGTTTATTGTCGGTTGTCTGGGATTGGCCGCGCTAGGGATTGGCGAATGGCTCAATGGCCATGCCGGCCCGGGAATTCTGCTGGCCGTGGGCACGGAGTTAGTGCTGGGCCTGGGGTTTATCCAGGCCCGCAAACCAACCGTCGGCTGATCAGTAGAGCCTGGCGCCCGCCCTGCGCGGGGCGGGTGCATGGGCGTGTTTGAGATCCTCACGCAACTCGGTGATCAGATTGCAGATGGCACGACTGCTGTCGAGTTTATTGGCCTGGATGCCGGTGACAGTCAGGTCGGTACCATCGTCGTCGTAGATTTTGATGGTCAACGACGCATCCTGGGCCTTGATGCATTCACAACGTCTGGGCAGGAAGCTTCCTTCAATAAGGCCGCGTAACTCCAATTCCGAAAACATGGCTAAACCTCTCCTTTTTTGAGACCGCCAATGAATTTTTATAGCTCTCAATAGTCTGACCGCCGCGTCAGGACGGTTGACTGCACGCCTTGCCAACCCTGGCAGGCGCGTTCAACTGCAAAGCCTACTCCTTGTGCCTGTCGGCGTAGGATCCTTTCCTCATAAGCACCCGCTACCCTTATATGCGTTGCTGCTGGTTTGCATTGCCGGACGTTGGCGTGCATCGTGGCCGCGACTGTTTTATTGACCCCAAGATAAGGACGTCCCATGACTTCTTCGCCCTTCACTCTGTTTTCCGTTTTGGCCATGAGCGTGCTGGCCGCCCAGGCCAATGCCGCCAAGCTGGAAGATATCGCGCCCTACCCCAAGGCCGATGCTGGTCAGGTTCGCCAGGTCATCCACTTGCCGGCAAAGCCCCAGGAACAGGACTTCAAGGTTGAAATCCTCGCCGGTAAAACCTTGCCGGTGGACTGCAACCAGCAACGGCTCGGTGGTGTGCTGGAAGAGAAAAACCTCGAAGGCTGGGGCTACCCGTTCTACCGCCTGGAGAAGGTCAGCGGCCCCATGAGCACCCTGATGGCCTGCCCCGAAGGCAAGACCCACGAGGGTTTTGTGCCGGTGGTCGGTGACGGTTTTGTGCTGCGTTACAACAGCAAATTGCCCATCGTTTTATATGTTCCAAAAGATGTCGAAGTGCGTTACCGCATCTGGTCGGCATCGCCTACCGTCGAGAAGGCAAGCGCGCAGTAACGCCACAGCCTGAATATGTGTGGGCTTGCCTGCTACAGCGCTGCGTCAGTCACCAGTTGCTGTGACTGAACCACCGCCATCGCGGGCAAGCCCGCTCCCACAGGGAGGGCTCTGCGAGCAGGAAAGTATGGCCCCACCACAAACCCAATGTGGGAGCTGGCTAGCCTGCGATGGCGGTCTGTCAGCCCCCGAAAATAATGACTGAACCATCCCACTGGGGGCTCTGCGAGCAGGAAAGTATGGCCACACCACAAATCAAATGTGGGAGCTGGCTTGCCTGCGATGGCGGTCTGTCAGCCGCCGAGAATAGTGACTGAACCACCGCCATCGCGGGCAAGCCCGCTCCCACAGGGGGCGACTTTGCTAAAGCTCGGCAACTTCCACATTCAATCGGTGCTCTCGCGCCGCCACCCGCTCGGCCACGTGGCGCAAACTGTCGAAGTTGATATTAGCCCCGGAGTTGATCGCCACCAGTGTCTGCCCCTGGGCCCCGGTACGTGTCACGTAGCGGCGGATACCGGCCACCGCCAGGGCGCCGGAGGGTTCGGTGATGGAGCGGGTGTCGTCGTAGATCAGTTTGATCGCACTGCACAGTTCATCATTGCTGACGGTGATGACCTCATCAACATAATGACGGCAGATTTCAAAACCGTGGGCACCGATCTGCGCCACTGCGGTGCCATCGGCAAAGCTGTCCACGCTGGGCAGTATCACCCGCTCACCGGCATCCAGGGCCGCCAGCAGGCAGCTGGAGCCTTCAGGTTCCACGCCAATCACCCGCACTTGCGGGCGCAAATACTTGATGTAGGCCGCGATGCCGGCGATCAACCCACCCCCGCCGACCGGGACGAAGATCGCGTCCAGCGCACCTTGCTGCTGGCGCAGGATTTCCATGGCGACGGTACCCTGCCCGGCGATCACGTCGGGATCGTCGAAGGGCGATACAAAGGTGCCCCCCGACTGTTCAGCCAACTGCAATGCATGGGCCAGGGCAAACGGGAAGCTCGCGCCCTGCAACACCGCCTCAGCGCCTCGTGAGCGCACGCCCAGCACTTTCAATTCAGGCGTGGTGCTGGGCATGACTATCGTCGCCTTGATTCCCAACTCACGCGCCGCCAGCGCCACACCCTGGGCATGGTTGCCCGCCGAGGCCGTGATCACGCCGCGGGCTTTTTGCTCATCGCTCAGTTGCACCAGTTTGTTGTAGGCGCCACGGATCTTGAAGGAGAACGTCGGCTGCAGATCTTCACGCTTGAGCAGGATCTGATTGCCGAGCAGCGCCGAGAGTGCCGGGGCCGCCTGCAAGGGGGTGCGTACCGCCAGGTCGTAGACCGGCGCGGCGAGGATCTTCTTCACGTATTGCTCAAGCAGCAAGGGGCTACTCATGGGTGTCTCCTGGCGTTTTACGGGGCCCTGGAGACGGAAAAACAAAACCCGCCTCTAGGGCGGGTTTGGGTACAGCCGAACGCTATCCCGCCAAATGAGGAATGGCGGTAATAATGCTTGGCTGGGAACGATAGGTTTGAACGGTCATGGCGCAAAACTAACCGGCGCTCTGTGGCAAGTCAACTGCGGGGCTTTACGGGCGATATACGAAACATATACGCTTTGTATATCAATCCTACACAGTGAAGCTCATGGGCATCGTCAAGATCACCGATCAACTGCATGAACAACTGCGTCTGGCCAGCGCCGCCATGGACCGCTCCATCAACGCCCAGGCGGAGTTCTGGATCAAGATCGGCCTGTTGGCCGAACTCAATCCACACCTGGCCTACAACGATCTGATCAACAAGCTGTTGCTCGATAAGCCCGACCTGATCCGGGGGCGCAGCTGATGATCAAGACCCCTGCACAGATCGCCGTGATGCGCGAAGCCGGGCGCCTGCTGGGCCAGGTGTTCACGATGCTCGACAGCCGGGTCGCGGCCGGCCAGACCACCCTGGAACTGGATGCGGCCGTCGAGGCGTTTATCCGCCAGGACCTGCAGGCCCGCCCCGCCAGCCTCGGGCAGTATGACTACCCCTTCTGCATCAACACCTCCATCAATGAAGTGGTATGCCACGGCATGCCAAATGCCAAGGATGTGTTGAAGGACGGCGATATCGTCAATATCGACATCACCCTGGAAAAAGGCGGGTTTATCGCCGACTCCAGCAAGATGTACATGGTCGGCGCTGTCGCGCCCAAGGCGCGGCGCCTGGTGGAGCAGACGTTCGAGGCGATGTGGGCCGGTATTCGCCAGGTCAAACCCGGCGCGCGCCTGGGGGATATCGGCCATGCGATTCAAAGCCATGCCCAAGCCAATGGCTACAGCGTGGTGCGCGAGTATTGCGGCCACGGGATTGGCCGGGAAATGCATGAAGAGCCACAAATCCTGCACTTCGGCCGCCCGGGCACCGGCCTCACCCTGCGCGAAGGTATGGTGTTCACCATCGAACCGATGCTCAACCAGGGCAGCGCCAAAGTGCGCAGCCTCAAGGACGGCTGGACCGTGGTGACCCGCGACAACAGCCTGTCGGCCCAGTGGGAACATACGGTGGCGGTCACCGCGGATGGCTTTGAAGTGCTGACGCTGCAGGCGGGTGCCTGAGTCCTCCCACACCGGCAGCAAAGTGGGGCCCAGTCACCCTGCTTTGTCGCCGCCCCTGGCAATCCGCCTGAGCCCCAGCACCATCCCTGCGGCGCCCAACGCCATCGCCAGCAAAAACAGCGGGTACGCCACCCACCACGGCGTGCCGGCCGTCATCATGCTGAACTCGGACATGCCGCCAATGCTGGCGATCAGGTTCAGCGGCAGGAACACCACGTTGATCAGTGTCAGCTTGCGCAGCAGGTTGTTCATGCTGTTGTTCATCAGGTTGCCCCGGGCGTCGATCAGCCCGGAGAACACATTGGAATAAATCTCCGCCTGCTTGTAGCACTGGTTGTTCTCGATGATCAGGTCGTCGATCAAGCCCAGGGTCTGCGGGCTGAAATGCTCCTTCTCGCCATGGTTGCGCAAACGCGTCAAGACCGCACCGTTGCTGTGCAGCGCGTTGATGTAATAGATCAGGCTCTCGCTGAGGCTGAACATCTGCATCAAGTGGCGGTTACTCATGGAGGCGTTGAACTGCTGCTGCAATTCCCGGGCGACCAGCTTGATCACCTTGAGGTGGCCCAGGTAGTGATGGATGTTGTTCAGCAGCAGGTCCAGCAGTACATCCAACGGGGTATGCAGCGGCCGGCGCGCGCCCAGGCCGGACAGTTGGCTGTCGTCGGTGGCGATCACCAGCAGACGGTCCGGTGAAAACAGCAAGCCGCAAGACGACACTTCAAACACCAGGTTGCTGCCCCCGGAGTAGTTTTGCGGGCGCTTCCAGATCAGAAACAGGTTGTCTGGATGGAACTCGATACGCGACACCTCGTCCGGATCCAGTGCCGACGCCAGCGCATGCTCATCGACCTTGTAGCGCTCGCGCAGCAATTCACGCTCATCACTGTCGGGGTTGCTGAACAGCAGGACCTCGGCACTTTCGCGCTCGGTGCGGCGCAGCGCGCCCTCATTGAGCTCAAAGCAGATCACCAGACCTGGCCCTGGCGTTTGAGCTCCAGGCGGCGCACGAACTCCTCCAGCACCAGGGAGTACAAGTCGTCCTGCAAGTAGGCGTCTTCGATCCCGGCGTCCATGTTCGGGTTGTCGTTGACCTCGATCACCACCACCTTGTTGCCGGACTGCTTCAGGTCCACGCCGTATAACCCGTCACCGATCAGGTTAGCGGTCTTGACCGCCAGTTCCACCACGGCCTTGGGCGCCTCGTGCACCGCCAGGGTCCGGCACTCGCCGTTGATATCCTGGCCGATGGCCTTGTGGTTGTAGATCTGCCAATGGCCCTTGGACATAAAGTATTGGCAGGCAAAGATCGGCTTGCGGTTGAGGACGCCGATGCGCCAGTCGTACTCGGTATAGAAAAACTCCTGGGCCAGCAGCAACACCGAGTGTTCGAACAACTCTGCCGTGGCGGCCAGCAGCGCCTCCTGGCTTTCCACTTTAATCACCCCTCGGGAGAAACAACCGTCGGGGATTTTCAGCACCAGGGGGAAGCCCAGGCGCTCGCCAACCCGTTCGAAATCTTCCGGTCGCTCCTTGTACAGAATTTCGGTAGCGGGCATGCCCAATTGATGGCTGTTGAGCAGGTCCGTGAGGTAGACCTTATTGGTACAACGCAGGATCGACGCCGGGTCGTCCATCACCACCAGCCCTTCACTCTCGGCCTTTTTGGCGAAGCGATAGGTGTGGTTGTCGACACTGGTGGTTTCGCGGATCAACAAGGCGTCGTATTCGGCCAGTCGCGCGTAGTCCTTGCGCTCAATCAGCTCGACATCAATCCCCAAACCCCTGCCCACCCGCACGAAATTTTCCAGGGCCTTGGCATTGGACGGCGGCAGCTGCTCCTGGGGATCATGCAGGATCGCCAGGTCATAACGGGCCAGGCGCCGGGAGCGCGGTTGACGCCAGATCCTGCGGCTGAAGTTGTCCAGAGCGTGGGCGAATTGATCTTCCTGATCATCGCGCAACTTATGCAGCACCCCGGACTTGATGCCTTCGATATGCCAGCCGTTATGCTTGCGAAACTCAACTAACAAGATCGGACACGGAAACGCTTCAAACAACTGCCGGGCCAAATCCTGCAACGGCTCAATATTGGTTCGACCAAAATAAAGGGTCAGGGTAAAACCTTCGGTATTACTGTAGAGGTGATGACTCAATGCTTTGTCGAGGGTTTTATCCAAGTCATCCAGGGCCAGGCCATACAAGGATTTTTTCGTCAATTCGCTGATGGTGCGCACCGACGGAATCACCTTGTGCCCCCGCGCCTCGGCCAGCAGCGAGCAGTAATAGCCATGCCCCAGGTACTTGTAGCTGCGGCACAGGTTGATGACCTGGACCCGTTTGCCGGCCTCGTTCTCCCGGGGGTGTTCGAGGTATTCCTGGGCAGTGACAATATCTTCACTGGGGAAGTACGAGGCCCAGTCTTCCTTGCGTTCTACAATAATCACAACTTGGCTTGCACTCTTGGGCGGTGTAGAAAAATATCCGCCGGAAGTTATTGTCGCCGCGACGGTTTGCTCGGATACTTCTCGCCAATGACTTTGTACCGCTGACATATTGATTGATCCGCTAGAGAACTTGACCTTTTCTATTAAGCACGATCTTTCACGGAAGTCTCGTTTAGTTACGCAACTTTTACGGCGGTTATATGACTCTTTTCTTTCGCGTTGCAACCCTGGATGACCTGCCAGCACTGGTGGCCCTGGAACAGCACTGTTTCACCACAGACCGGCTGTCTGCTCGCAGTTTCCAGTGGATGATCAGCCGCGCCCATGCGCAGTTGCTGGTGGCCGAAAACGCCGGGCAATTGCTGGGTTATGCCCTGGTGCTGTTCCATCGCGGCACCTCGCTGGCGCGCCTGTACTCCCTGGCCATTGCCGCGCCGGCCCGGGGCATGGGCCTGGGCAAGCAATTGCTGGCGCGCATCGAGGCCTGCGCCGTGGCGCACGACTGTGCGTACCTGCGCCTTGAGGTGCGCACCGACAACCCTGGCGCTATTGCCCTGTATGAACACAGTGGCTACCGGCGCTTTGCCCTGATCAACGATTATTACGCCGACCATACCGACGCCCTGCGCCTGGAAAAACGCATCCTCCAGCACACTGACGCGCGGGCCTTGAGTGTGCCCTACTACCAGCAGACCACCGACTTCACCTGCGGCGCAGCCTGCCTGTTGATGGCCATGGGCGCCCTGTTACTTGGGCGTGAGTCTCCGCGCCGCGAAGAGCTGCAGATCTGGCGCGAAGCAACCACCGTGTTCATGACCGCCGGCCACGGCGGCTGCAGCCCCCAAGGCCTGGCCCTGGCTGCCTGGTGCCGGGGGTTTAAGGTGCGCATGCAGGTCAACGTGCGCGGGCCGCTGTTTCTCGATGGGGTGCGCGACCCGCATAAAAAAGAGGTGATGCGCCTGGTGCATGAGGGGTTCGAGGAGGATTTGGCCAACAGTGATGTGCAGCAGGTATTCGGCGGTGCGTTGGACCTGGCGCAGGTCCTCGGTGATGGCGGCCAGCCACTGGTGCTGATCAGCAGCTACCGGCTGACGCGCTCCAAGTCACCACACTGGGTGATCGTGACTGACTGTGATCAAGAGTTTGTCTACCTGCATGATCCCGACGTGGACCATAGCCAGCATCGCCGCCCCATGGACTGCCAGCATTTGCCGGTCAGCCACGGGGAGTTCGAGCGGATGTGCCGTTTTGGCAGCCGTCAGCTGCGGGCGGCGGTGGTGCTATACCGGTAACGCCCTGGCGCTGCCGGTCGCCGCGGCCTTGGCTTCGAGTTCGCGCACCAGGGGCAATACGCGCTGGCCGAAATATTCCACCTCCTCCTGGAAGTGCAGGAAGCCCGCCAGCACCAGGTCCACCCCCACCGCCTTGAGCGCGACGATGCGCTCGGCAATCTGCCGAGGGGTGCCGATCAGGTTGGTCTTGAAGCCGTCGTTGTACTGCACCAGGTCGGCGAAGCTGGACTTGGCCCAGTTGCCCTCACCTTCGGGCGAGGCCTTGCCCGCCTGCCTGGCGGCATCACCAAAGGCGTTGACGGCCTGCGGGTCGGCCTTGTCGATGATCTCGGCCAACACCGCCTGGGCCTCTTGCTCGGTGTCGCGGGCGATCACAAACGCGTTGACCCCGACTTTTACCGAATGGTGATTGGCCGCAGCCTTGGCGCGGATATCATCGACCTGGGCCTTGATCCCCTCGGGCGTGTTGCCGTTGGTGAAATACCAGTCCGACACCCGCGCCGCCATGTCCCGCGCAGCCCGGGAGCTGCCACCCTGGAAAATTTCCGGGTGCGGCTGAGTCAGGGGCTTGGGCTTGAGGCTGTAATGGTTGAACCGGTAGAAGTCACCCTTGAAGGTGAAATCGTCCTGGGTCCAGATGCCTTTCAACGCGCGGATAAACTCTTCGGAGCGCCGATAGCGCTCGTCATGCTCCAGCCAGTGCTCGCCAATGGCCTGGAACTCGCCCTTGAACCAGCCACTGACGATGTTCACCGCCACCCGGCCTTGGGTCAGTTGATCAATGGTCGCCAACTGCTTGGCCGCCAGCGCCGGTTGCCAGGGCCCCGGCAGGATCGCGGCGATCACCTTGAGTTGGGTCGTGGCCGCCAGCAACGCATGGCTGAAGGCCACGGATTCATGTTGGTATTCAGCACCATAGCCGGCGGTGAAACGGATTTGCGTCAGGGCATACTCAAACCCCGCCGCCTCGGCCAACTGGGCCAGCTTGCGGTTGTAGTCGATGCCCCAGTCGGTACGTTGTTCAACCTTGCTGACCACCAGGCCACCACTGACATTGGGCACCCAATAGGCAAATTTCACGGCTTGCTGAGTCATCGTTCGGCACCTCGCACACAGGGAATGTACAGGGGTAGAGCAGCAAACGTGCCAGGGTTGGCAAAGCCCCTGGGCTGGGGCGTTTGCGTGCCGACCGACCTATCGGCCATGTTGCCCGGGCGGGCTATTTGTCAGATCACTGTTGGTAGCGCAACACCGTGGCGAGGGATGGAGCGTGTGCAACAGTCGCCGTAACATTCGGTTATAGGTAAGCTATCGGACTTTCGCGCAACCCCTTCTGCGCCTCGCCGAAAATAAGTCGCCTCCATGCCTTTTGAACTCAGCGTTGACCTCACCACCCTGGCCATTCTGGCCGTGGTTGCCTTTATTGCCGGTTTTATCGACGCCATTGCCGGCGGCGGTGGTTTGCTCACCACCCCGGCCCTGCTCACCGCCGGTATGCCGCCCCATTTGGTACTGGGCACCAATAAACTGAGTTCGACCTTCGGTTCGGCCACCGCCAGTTTTACCTTCTACCGGCGCAAGCTGTTCCATCCGCGCCAGTGGGTCCATGCGATCGTGGGCACCCTGGTCGGCGCGCTGCTGGGGGCCATCGTCGCCCATTACCTGCCCGCCGAATGGCTGAACAAGATGCTGCCGGTGATCGTCTTCGCCTGCGGTATCTATCTGTTGTTTGGCGGTACGCCCAAGGCGCCGCTGGACGCCGATGCGCCGATCAAGAAGAAGTGGCAGTCGACCCAGGGTTTGGCCCTGGGCTTCTACGATGGCGTGGCCGGTCCCGGCACCGGCGCATTCTGGACCGTCAGCACCCTGCTGATGTACCCCGTGGACCTGGTCAAGGCCAGCGGCGTGGCGCGCAGCATGAACTTCGTCAGCAACGCGGCGGCGCTGTCGGTGTTTATCTTCAACGGTTCGGTGGACTGGATTGTCGGCCTGAGCATGGGCCTGTCGGTGATGGTGGGCGCGTTCTTTGGCGCACGCAGTGCCATCAGCGGCGGCGCCAAATTCATTCGCCCGGTGTTTATCACCGTAGTCCTCGGCCTGACCGTGCGCCTAGCCTGGCAGCACTGGTTCAGCGTGGCCTAGACGGCGCGCCACATACAGGTCGATAAGGTAGCGGGCAATCGAGCGCGAGGCCGGCAACGGTGGCAACTGGTGGATATTGAACCACTGCGCATCTTCAATCTCGTCGGCCTGGGGCACGATTTCGCCACCGGCATACTCGGCGTGAAAGCCCAGCATCATGGAGTGCGGGAACGGCCAGCACTGGCTGCCCACGTACTGGATGTTCTGCACCTGCACCTGCACTTCCTCGTGCACTTCGCGGATCAGGCAGTCTTCGGCAGATTCCCCAGGCTCGGCAAACCCGGCCAGGGTGCTGTAGACCCCAGTGACGAAACGCGGCGAACGCGCCAGCAGAATCTCATCGCCACGGGTGATCAGCACAATCATGCTCGGTGAGATGCGCGGGTAACTGCGCAGGTCGCAGGCCTGGCAGAACATTGCGCGCTCGCGGGGCACCTGCACCATCGCCTGGCCGCAACTGCCGCAAAAGCGGTGCTCGCGGGCCCAGGTACCGATTTGCGCGGCATAACCCAGGACTTTGTACAGACGGTGATCGCCCTGCAGCATAAACGCCCGCAGGCCCTGCCAGCGGCAACCCGGCACATCGCCAGGGCTGTTCAGCTCCAGCAGGTACACCGGCTCGCCGTCCAGATGGCCGATGCCATGTTCGGCCATCACCGACAGGTCCTGGCGCTTGAGCCATTCCCGGGGAAACAGCGGCCCGTTGTCATCGAGTAAAAAACCTTCGCGACTACGGGCCACAGCCCAGCCGCCGGGGGCGTCGTTGTCCAGCAGCGTTGTGGTGATCCAGCCTGGGGTCATATTCAGTCAATCCACGAATTCGGGTTTCTGCTTGCTCATATGGGCCGCAATGGCCACACGCAGGTCGTTGGATTGCAACATAGCAGCGTTCCAGGTGGCAACGTATTCCAGGCCATCGTTGATGCTGTGGTCACGCATATAGCTGATCATGGCCTTGGTGCCGGTCACGGCAATCGGCGATTTGGCGGCGATTTGCGCGGCAAGGTCCATCACCCCGGCCAGCAGGCTGGCGTGGTCGGCAAAGGTGCGGTTGACCAGGCCGATGCTGCGCGCTTCTTCGGCGCCGAAGGTGCGCCCGGTATAGGCCAGTTCGCGCAGCATGCCGTCACCGATGATGCGTGGCAGGCGTTGCAGGGTGCCGACGTCGGCGGCCATACCGATGTCGATTTCCTTGATCGAGAATTGCGCGTCGTCAGCGGCGTAACGCATGTCGCAGGCGCTGATCAGGTCGATGGCGCCGCCGATGCAATAGCCCTGGATCGCCGCCAGTACCGGCTTGCGGCAATTATCCACGGCATTGAACGAGGCCTGCAGTTGCAGGATCTTGCGCCGCAGCAGGCGCGCATTGCGTCCCACGTCCTTGCCAAATTCGTTGGCCACCGAGGCCAGCATCATCAGGTCGATGCCCGAGGAAAAATGCTTGCCGGCGCCGCTCAACACCACGGCGCGTACAGCGTCGGTGTCGTCGATCCATTGGAAAATCTCGACGATTTCGCTCCAGAACGCCGCGTTCATGGCGTTGATCTTTTCCGGGCGATTAATCTGCACATGGGCGACGTTGCCGTGGAGTTCGACGACAAAGGCTTGGTATTCGGACATGGCAGTGATCCTTGACTGGCGGCTGATAAGGGCCGAACTATAGCAAGGGTGTATCAGGGCCGGTAAGGCTGTGCATGTGCCAAAAGCAGGACTGCATAAAAACACAAACCCGCTCTAGACAGACAGTTGCCGGTGTTTTCAGGTGGGCAACCATAGCCGCAGGCGTGCGCCGCCCAGTGGCGAGGCCTGGGCCGTGAGTGTGCCGCCTTGTGCTTCCACCGCCCGGCGGCTGATCGCCAGGCCCAGGCCGAAGCCGCCGGTGGCGCGGTCGCGGCTGCGGTCCAGGCGGTAGAACGGCTCGAAGATCCGGGCGCGCTGCTCTTCGGGGATGCCGATGCCATCGTCATCCACCCAGATTTCACAGCCCTTGGCGCAGACCTTGACGCCGATCTGGATCCGTCGCTCGCAATAGCGCATGGCATTGCGCAGCAGGTTTTGCAGGGCGCGGGCGGTGAGGCGTGGGTCGAGGGTAAAACGCTCCACGGCGCACTCCAGTACCACATCAATCACGATCTCCGGGTTCTCCAGCTCGTCGTCGATGCTGCCCAGGATGCTGTCGATAAACTCATCGAGCACCACCTCCACCCGCTCGGGCAGATGCGCCGGGTTTTGCAGGCGGCTGTAGGACAGCAGCTCCAGCACCAGCTCATCCAACTCGCGGATATGCGCCACCAGGCCTTGCAGGCGCTCGCGGCTGGCGGCCGGCTGGTCTTCGGACAACGCCAGGGCCAGGCCGAAATCCAGGCGGGTCAGCGGTGTGCGCAGCTCGTGGGACACCGCGTTGAGCAAGTCCCGTTGCTGGTTGAGCAGGTGCTCGATGTCGTTGGCCATGGTGTCGAACACCGCCGCCAGGCTGCCGATGTTGGAGCTGGGGGGAATATGCGTACGCTCCTCCAGACGGCCCCGGCCCAACTGCGCGGCGGTGACCTTGAGGCGCTCCAGGTCGCGCCAATGCGGGCGCAGCCAGATCAACAGGCCGCCCAGCAACGCCGCGCCGATCAGCACGTTCATGGTCCAGTACAGCAGGTTCATGTCCAGCGGGTCGGGGGGGATGGTCAATTTAACCGCCAACTGCCCATTGAGCGGCGAGCTGATCTCCTCCATCAAGCCCCACTCCCCCAGGCGGATCACCGGCTTGCCCTGCTCCAGCAGTCGCTCCTCGTCGGGTGTGTAGCGGGCGTCCTGGCGATGCATCAGTTGCACCTTCAGCGGCGCAAAATCCCGTGCCAATTGGTCGGTGACCTCGGACCAGCGCTCCACCGGCCGGCTGTGGTACTGGCGCACGATCAGGCTCTGCAAGCCACGGGACTGTTCGATGTTGTAGTTCATGTAGCGGTCGTGGAAGACCTCGATGATGCCCATGGGGATCAAGTAGATCGCTGCGCTGTAGGTCACGATGGTCAGCAGGTAGAGACGGATCAGGGCGCGGAACATGGTGTCAGCATTCCCACTCGGAGCGGCTGAACAGGTAGCCTTTGCCCCATACCGTCTTGATCTTGCGCGCCTCGCCGGCATGGTCGTCGAACTTGCGGCGCAGCTTGGAGATGGCCACATCCACCGAGCGGTCGGTGCCGTTGAACTCGATGCCCCGCAGGCGCTGCAGGATCTGGTCGCGACTGAGTACTTCGCCGGCATGCCGGGCCAGCACCACCAACAGGTTGTATTCGCCGCTGGACAGCTCCACCGTCTGCTCGCGCCAAGTCACGGCGCGTTCCGACAGGTCAATGCACAGGTTGCCCATCAGGATCTGGTCGTTGGCCGCCTGTGGCTCGCTGAGGCTGCTGCGGCGCAACAGGGTGCGCACCCGGGCCAGCAGCACCCGTGGCTCGCAGGGTTTGGTCACGTAGTCGTCGGCGCCCATTTCCAGGCCCAGCACCTGGTCATGGCTGTCATCACGGGCGGTGAGCATCAGGATCGGCAGGCCGGCCGAATCGGCGCGCAGCAGGCGGCAGACTTGCAGGCCATCGAGGCCGGGCAGCATCAGGTCGAGGATCACCAGGTCTGGTGGGTTGAGCCTCGCCCGTTCGCGCACATGATCGCCACGGCTGAGCACATTGACGTGATAGCCATTGCGCTCAAGGTAACTGGCAATCAGCTCGGACAGCGCGGCGTCGTCTTCGACCAGAAGGATGTTGGGCATGGTGTTTCCAAATAATACAGTTTCACATTAGATCGTCATTGATCAGAAGAGCTTGTTAGGATCCACAGCCGTGAAGGATATACGCACGCGCCTCGGCGTGCGCCGTACCTTACATTTCTTCACAGACCACCTACACAGCTTCACAGCACCGAGTCGGGGGCGCCCGTAGGATGCGCCAGTCAATATTGGGATAAGAGCATGTCAAAGAATCTGTTTGCGCCGTTTTGCCTGCTGGCACTGACCCTGGCCCTGGGTGCGTGTGGCAACTCCGCAGGCGACACCCCCGAAATGCCCCTGGCCAAGGTGCGGATCGAAACCCTCGAAGCCAAGCCCCTGTCCATCAGCAGCGAGCTGAGTGGGCGGATCGTCGCACCGCGCATCGCCGAAGTGCGCGCCCGGGTTGCGGGCGTGGTGCTTCAACGGGTGTTCAAGGAAGGCCATGACGTCAAACAGGGCGACGTGCTGTTCCGTATTGACCCGGCGCCGTTCAAGGCCGACCTCGACAGCGCCCAGGCCAGCCTGCGCAAGGCCGAGGCCAATGCCTTCCAGGCGCGCCTGCAAGAGCAGCGCTACAGCCAGTTGGTCGAAGGCAATGCCATCAGCGCCCAGGACTACGACAACGCCCGCGCCGCCGCCCGGCAAACCGCCGCGGATGTCGCGGCCAACCAGGCAGCGGTGCAACGCGCCAAGCTCAACCTTGGCTATGCCACCGTGACCGCGCCGATCTCCGGGCGTATCGGCCGCGCGCTGGTGACCGAAGGCGCCCTGGTGGGACAGAACGAAGCCACGCCCATGGCGCTGATTCAGCAACTGGACCCGATCCACGCCGACCTGACCCAATCCACCCGCGAACTCAATGACCTGCGCCGCGCTTTCCGCGCCGGGCATTTGAAGCAAGTGGGCCAGGACCAGGCCAAGGCCACGTTGATCCAGGATGACGGCAGCCTCTACCCGCTGCCGGGCAAGTTGCTGTTCGCGGAGATTTCCGTAGACCCCGGTACCGGGCAGATCATCCTGCGCAGCGAATTCCCCAACCCGGACCTCGACCTGTTGCCCGGCAGCTTTATCCGCGTACGCCTGGAGCAGGCGGTCGACCAGCAAGGCCTGAGCGTGCCGCAGCGCGCAATCACCCGTGACAGCGCCGGCATCCCCATGGTGTTGCTCGTGGACGCCGAGCAGAACGTCAGCCAGCAGCCGGTGGAGTTGGGCGCGGCGATCAATGATCGCTGGGTGGTCAACAGCGGCCTGAAGGCCGGGGACCGCATCATCGTCGAAGGCCTGCAACACGCACGCCCCGGCGAAAAAGTCGAAGTGGATGCCAGCGTCGCGCCTGTCGCCCAGGCAGCCGGCCAGTAATCAAAGGGATCAGAGACAATGCCGCAGTTCTTTATTGACCGCCCGATCTTCGCCTGGGTGGTCGCCCTGTTTATCCTGCTGGCCGGCGCCCTCGCCATCCCGCAGTTGCCGGTGGCGCAGTACCCCAACGTCGCGCCGCCGAAAGTGGAAATCTACGCGGTGTACCCGGGCGCTTCGGCGCAAACCCTGGATGAAAGCGTGGTCAGCCTGATCGAGCAGGAGCTCAACGGCGCCGACCACCTGCTGTATTTCGAATCCCAGAGCAGCCTCGGCTCGGCCACCATCACCGCGACCTTCCAGCCGGGCACCGACCCGGAAATGGCCCAGGTCGATGTGCAGAACCGCCTCAAGGCCGTGGAGCCGCGCCTGCCGCAGGCCGTGACCCAGCAAGGCTTGCAGGTGGAGAAGGTGTCCGCCGGCTTCCTGCTGCTGGTGACTTTGACCTCCAGCGACGGCAAGCTCGACGACGTGGCGCTCAGCGATTACCTGGCGCGCAACGTGATGAACGAGCTCAAGCGCCTCGACGGCGTGGGCAAGGCCCAGCTGTACGGCGCCGAGCGCGCGATGCGGATCTGGATCGACCCGCAGAAACTCATCGGTTTCAACCTGACCCCGGCCGACGTCAATGCGGCGATTACCGCGCAGAACGCCCAGGTCTCGGCCGGTAGCATCGGTGATCTGCCGGGCACCAATACCCAGGAAATCACCGCGTCGATTCTGGTCAAGGGCCAGCTCTCCACGCCGGCCGAGTTTGCCGACATTGTGCTCAAGGCCAACCCGGACGGTTCCACCGTGCGTATTGGTGATGTGGCGCGGGTCGAGATCGGCAGCCAGGAATACCAGTTCTCCACGCGCCTGAACGGCAAGCCCTCCACCGCCGTCAGCGTGCAACTGTCGCCCGGCGCCAATGCCTTGAGCACCGCGACCCTGGTGCGGGCAAAGATGGATGAGCTGTCGCGCTACTTCCCGGCCAATGTCGAGTACAAGATCCCTTACGACACCTCGCCGTTCGTCAAGGTCTCGATCACCAAGGTGATCTACACCCTGCTGGAGGCGATGGCGCTGGTGTTTGCGGTGATGTTCCTGTTCCTGCAAAACATCCGCTACACCCTGATCCCGACGCTGGTGGTACCGATTGCACTGATGGGCACCTTCGCCACCATGCTGTTGCTGGGTTTCTCGATCAACGTGCTGACCATGTTCGGCATGGTGCTGGCCATCGGCATCCTGGTGGACGATGCGATTGTGGTGGTGGAGAACGTCGAGCGGATCATGGTGACTGAGGGCCTGTCGCCCAAGGAAGCCACACGTAAGGCCATGGGCCAGATTACCGGGGCGATCATCGGCATTACCCTGGTGCTGGTGGCGGTGTTCCTGCCGATGGCCTTTATGTCGGGTTCGGTGGGGGTGATCTACCAGCAGTTCTCGCTGTCGATGGCCACCTCGATCCTGTTCTCGGCGTTTCTCGCCCTGTCCTTGACCCCGGCCCTGTGCGCCACGTTGCTCAAGCCGATTGCCAAGGGCGAGCACCATACCAAGGGTGGGTTCTTCGGCTGGTTCAACCGGCGCTTTGAACAACTGACCGACCGCTACGAAGGCTGGGTTGCCTATGCCCTCAAGCGCAGCGGCCGCTACCTGCTGATCTACCTGGTCCTGCTGGTGGGCATGGGCTTCCTGTTCAGCCGTCTGCCCGCCTCGTTCCTGCCGGTGGAAGACCAGGGCTACACCATCACCGATATCCAGTTGCCGCCGGGCGCGAGCAAGAACCGTACGGTGCTGGTGGCCGAGCAGATCGAGGCCCATAACGCCACCGAGCCGGGCGTCGGTGATACGACGATGATCATGGGGTTCAGCTTCTCCGGTTCCGGGCAGAATGCGGCGCTGGCGTTTACCACGCTCAAGGATTGGTCCGAGCGCAGCAGCGACGATTCGGCGGCCTCGATTGCCGATCGCGCCAACATGGCCTTTACCGAACTCAAGGATGCGATGGCCTATGCCGTGCTGCCACCACCGGTGGATGGCCTGGGTACCTCCAGCGGCTTTGAGTTCCGCTTGCAGGACCGGGGCGGCGTCGGCCATGCCGCGTTGATGGCAGCCCGTACCGAACTGCTGGCGGCTGCGGAAAAAAGCCCGATCCTGGCCAATGTGCGCGAAAGTGCCCTGGCCGAGGCGCCGCAAGTGCAGTTGGAGGTGGACCGCAAGCGGGCCAATGCCCTGGGCGTGTCGTTTGCCGATGTGGGCAATATCCTGTCCTCGGCCGTTGGCTCGGCCTACATCAACGACTTCCCCAACCAGGGCCGCATGCAGCGCGTGGTGGTACAGGCCGAAGGCGACCAGCGCAGCCAGGTCGAAGACCTGATGAAGATCCATGTGCGCAACAACGCCGGGAAGATGGTGCCGCTGTCGGCATTTGTCGAAGCGCGCTGGGTCCAGGGCCCGGCGCAGTTGACCCGTTACAACGGTTACCCGGCCATCGCTATTTCGGGTGAAGCCTCACCCGGTCATAGCACCGGCGAGGCGATGGAAGAAATCCAGCGTCTGGTCAGCCAATTGCCAGCCGGCCTGGGCCAGGAATGGACCGGGTTGTCCTTGCAGGAGCGCTTGTCAGGCTCCCAGGCGCCGCTGCTGTTGATGCTGTCGCTGCTGGTGGTGTTCCTGTGCCTGGCGGCGCTGTATGAGAGCTGGTCGATCCCCACTTCGGTGCTGCTGGTGGTGCCGTTGGGCGTGTTGGGCGCGGTCATGGCGGTGTCGCTGCGCGGCATGCCCAACGACGTGTTCTTCAAGGTCGGCTTGATCACGATCATCGGGCTGTCGGCGAAAAACGCGATCCTGATCATCGAGTTCGCCAAGGACCTGTATGACCAGGGCGAAGACCTGATGGACGCGACATTGAAGGCCGCACGCTTGCGTCTGCGACCGATCATCATGACTTCGCTGGCGTTCATTCTGGGCGTGGTGCCGTTGGCGATTGCCACCGGCGCCAGTTCGGCGAGCCAGCAGGCGATTGGGACCGGGGTGATTGGCGGCATGATCACGGCGACACTGGCAGTGGTGTTTGTGCCGGTGTTCTTTGTGGTCGTCATGAAACTGGTGCGCAAACGCAAAGATTGATCAGCCCCCTGCACGAGCCGGCAAGCCGGCTCCCGCAGGAATAGGCTATGGTGCTCAAACATCCTGTATTTGTGAGCACTATGCCCTTCCTCGCCCGAACCCACCCTCGCCTGTCCGCTGCCGCCGTCCTGGGCCTGGCAATCGGCATCCTGGCGCCCTTCGACTCAATCCTCAGCAAAATCCTGATCGGCTGGAACGTCGGGGTCTGGACCTACCTGGTGCTGATGCTGCGCCTGACCATCCGTGCCAAGGCCGAGGACGTCAAGCGCATCGCCGAGGTCGAGGATGAAAACGCCGGCCTGGTGTTATTTATGGTGTGCATTGCGGCGATTGCCAGCCTGGCGACGATTGCCGTTGGCCTGGCCGGCAGCAAGGACCTGGACACTGCCGAACGCCTGCTGCATTACGGCTTTACCGGGGTGACGGTGATTGGTTCGTGGCTGCTGATCGGGGTGATTTTCAGCGTGCACTATGCTCGCCTGTATTACACCTGGGAGGGCAAGGCGCCGGCGTTGCGCTTTGCCGAGGGGCTGCTGACCCCCAACTACTGGGACTTTCTGTATTTCTCCTTCACCATCGGCGTCGCCGTGCAGACCTCGGATGTGGGAGTGGCTACCCGCGCCATGCGCAAAGTGGTACTGGGGCAGTCGCTGATCGGGTTTCTGTTCAATACGGCGATATTGGGGTTCTCGATCAATATTGCGGCGGGTCTTTTTGCTTGAAATTGCATCGGGCTTAGAACTAAAGCGTATTAATGGCAGGTTATTAGACTGTCACTCCTCACAGTAGAAAATCCCGTGCAAAGGCGTCTGATGCTTTCAGGCCAGGTGCCGAGTCAGGCCACGCATCACTCATGAGTCGCTGCCTTCGTATACTGTTAGTTCTGACAGTTTACAGCCCACGCACACTGCTATTTCATGACTCGAACAGAGCCCTCGAAACCTCTGTTATTCGCACAATCATCAGCGATGGAGAAGCGATCATGAGCGTACAAGCGCAACAGTTGTCCCCTGCGCAACAAAAAGCACTGTACCCCAAGGCCCTCAGCGCCACCGGTACATTCGACGCATTTATCGATACGATATCGGTCCACTTTCAGACTTTGACCCTGGTGCATGACCATGACGCGGCCATCTACCGCCTTCTAGCACGACATGCTGATAATGCAGTCACCGTGAAAAAAATCACGATTGAACTGCCCGACACCATTCGCAATGGGCAGGTATTAGAGCTGGATAAGTGGCAGTCCAATAAGGTCAATGTCTGGTATGCCGTCAAGTCGCCTACGATTCATTACGCCGTGCGCTGCTCCACAGGAACGTTGATCATTAACAACCTGGAAGCCGGCATCATCAAAATCAGCGGCACGCTGAATGGCACCACCGATGAAGATGTCAACGGGAACCCACACACACTGGAAGTCGGTTTCGACGTAACCAGTTGATCGATTATGCAAAAGCAAAAAAAAACGCCCGTATCTTTCGATACGGGCGTTAATAAGCGTCAAGTCTTTACCAACTGTAGCGCACACCTACGTTGGCACCCCATGGCTGCTCGACCCGGCCACCGCTGCTGTGCTCTAGGTCGGCGTGCAGTTGCAGGTTTTGCGACAACTTAACCGCGACGCCCGCACCGAACTCGGCGCGTGAACCCGATAGGTCGTTGTTGAACTCATGGTTGTTCACCGCGACCTTATTGTTGTTGGCAAACTCATGCACCATCGCCGCCCGCAGGTAAGGCTGGAGTACGCTGCCACTGTCGAGCTGGATGTCACGCCCCACCGTCGCACCGGCCTTGGCCATGATCGAGCGGGTGCGCTCGCCATCGGCGTGCAGGCCATTTTTCATGTTGTAGTTGGCGCCCTGGATCACCACGGTGGACAGCTGGGCATACGGCTCGACGAAGTAACCGTCGTCCAGCTTGATATTGCGACCGAACTCTGCCGACAGGCCACCGCCGGTGTTGGCGTACTTGCCCTTGGACTTGGTGCCGTCACTCAAGCCGACCTTGGACTCGTTATGGAAACGGTTGAGCTTGGCCACGGCGTCGAAATACAGACCGCTCTCTTCATCCAGCCAGGTTGCGTAAGCACCCACGTAGTAGCTCTTCACTGTGCCCGACGTACCGCGCTTTAGGTTCAAGCCCGAAGTACTATGGCCGGCCATCACACCCACCAGCCACTGGCTGTCGGCCAACGGCGTGTCAGCACCCAGGGTAAAGCCCTGCTGGTTCTGGTTGTAGCCAACCCCGGTGCTCTCGGCCACCTTGTACTTGTTGCCATAACCACGCATCCACACACCCGCCTGACCAGGCTCGAAACGCAGCTCGCCCATGCGCGTACGCAGGGAAGTCGCCTCGCCGTACCAGACCGTGGGGGCGGTATTGAACAACGCCATGACCGAGCGAGTAGCCGGGCTGATCACGCGGTTGTTCGGGTCGAGGAACCAATCGGTGCCATCCTTTTTCAGACCATAGGAATAGGCACCCACGTCGACGACATCGCCCGCCAGTGAGAACTGCGCGTCACCGCCGCCGGTATGCACGATACGAATCGCTTCGGGGCTGACCGGCTCTGTACCGCTGGCTGCGAGCAACAGGCTGTGACTGCCGTGGGCTTCGCCGCTGATGTTCAGGAAGTCCGTGACGCCGTTGGCAAAATCGGTACCCATGACGAAGGTGCCGTTGCCGTCGAGACTGTCCAGGTCCAACTGATAGAACGCATCGGTGTGGCCGAATATCACCGTACCGTCCACCAGGTTCAAGGCACCCACCTGGCTGTCGGCGGTCAACTCCCAGTACGACCCATTGCCTACGTTCAAGCTGGTGACATTCTGCAGCTGGCCTTTGAGCCCGGAGCTGTTTTCCAGGTTCAAATGTGCCGTGCTGCCATCTTCGACAATGACGTCGCCTTTCAACCGGCTGCTATCGACATTCATGCTCGCCTGGGCACCGCCGTTGACTTCCAGCAGCACGCCATTGCCACCGGTCAGGGTTGAGCCGTTGCGCACGTCGATTTCAACTTCCATCTCCGCGCCAGGGTGACCTTCCACGACAATGGCCGAGCCGTTGCGCCCTTCGACGCTGGAGTTATCCAGCACCAGTTTGCCGGCATCGCTGCTGCCAGCGTCGTTGGTAAAGAACACGCCATTCTTGCCGCCGATGATGCTGCTTTGGCTGGCAGTCGCCGTTGCACCGTCGAGCCACACGCCATCACTATCGGCGCCGGTGCCTTCGACCACAGTGTTCTGATTGAAGTGCAACTCAGCATTGCCCGTGGCTACTGCCCCACTCTTTTCCCCCCGGATGATGCTGTTGAACACCTGGGCAATGCCGCCCTTGTCGGAATTGAAACTCTGGTACGCCTGCAGACCGAAAGTTGTGTGGCTGATGATGGCACTGTTTCGGATGATGGCCGCACTGTCATCCAGGCGCACCGCCCCCCATATCGAGTGGTTGGATTCAACAGTGGCGCCGTCAACGTTGACGGTGGAGCCCTGCGTCGCACGGATATCTTCGATCCGGCTGCCGGTATTGACATTCAGCGTCGAGTCGTTGGCCAGGATATTTCCGGCGCGAGCACCGTTGACGGTCAGCTCGGACTTATGATCCAACTGCCAGTCATTTTTCATCTCATGGGGGCCAATGGTCCTTGACTCACCGATCAGTTGATCCGCTTGGACGCTGGTGTGCATCGCTGCAAGCAGAAGCACGCTAATGGCTGGAACATGCATCATCTTGCTCAAGGGCTTGAGCTCGAATTTGGTAGGTAATGACATCGGGGGTTCACTCTCTGGGTAGCGCCTGTAAAAACGGCTTGGCTCGTTCCCGTGGAATGAAGCCTCACCTGTAAGGCGCAGAGGTTACGTAGTGAACGTACTGATGACTGTAGGACTAATCCGAGCAAAGCTTAGGTATAGACACCGCAGTGGTATGGAAAACTGCACAACTGGCAAACTGATCCGTCCACAAGCCGTAGTCCATTGCTACCAGATGCACAAAAGGGAAGCCATGCTTCCCTTTTGTGCTTTCAGCAGTTTGTAGACTTGGAGGCGTTGATTCGTAGGTTAAGCAGGTATGCCATCACAGAAAGAGTCAGGGTTGGAGAATATCGTGAATACTTCGGCCAACCGCCCGCGACCGATGCCTCCACCCGCCACGTTCGTGGTGTAGGTGACCTCGCAAGGGCCGAACGGCGCTTGAGCCAGGAATGGACGGTAAATGATATCGACATAAAAACCGTTGGCCACATCGGCAGCGGTCAAGGGCGCAGTTGTAATAGGCTCTACAAAGGGGCCCGGTGGGAGCTGGGGGTACTGGTTGGTGATAGTGACCGTAACCTCCACAGTATTGCCCACTACCAGCCTGACATCGCCCGGAATGAAAAGCATGGCAGCCAGGACCGGCGGCGAGCCAGGCATCCGTTGTACCAGCGACTGACAGGTCCATTCGCCAGCGATGAGATTCTCATACCTTGCCGGCGCCAGTTCCACCGTCACGGCATCGATCACATTGACCGTGGTAAGGGGCGACGGGTTCTCATTGATAGTGCCGGGGCCAATGACAGAATAACTGACAGGCTGCAGATTGTTCCCGTGGCGGGCAACCACCGCCCAGGGAATGATAAACCTCGCGTCCTCGCCAGGAACCGTAGTGCTTAAAGGGAAAGGCCCGACACGCTCTTTGGAGGCGCCCCAATACAGGTAAAACTCATTGTCTGGATGAGGCAGTGCCGCAATGGTCCAGAGTCGAATCACAATAGTCACAGGTCGGTCCGCATCGCCAATGCGCAGGGTATTCAACTCCTGTGAGTCCTCGCCAAACACTTGTGCCGGGTTCAGCCCAGGGTTCATATCGCCTGGTTCCAGTGTGCCCGGCAGTACAGGCCCTTCTACCGACAAGTCGAGCCGGACGTTTTTAGCGGGTGAGAGGAAGAACACACCGTTGCGATCAGTCCGGTAACGCACGCTTACCGTCTGAGGACCTAGCGTCGCGGTATAGGCGGCCTTGATCGCATCATTCATATTACTGAAAACTACCGGGAAGCCCGTGAGTTCAGTGGTTTGCGGGCCAAAGGGCTGGCTTTCCCATTGCGTCTCGAACTTGTCCAGTCCTGTAGCGAAATTAAGATACTGTTCGATATGGAGTTTAATGCCCAGCACAAAGTCCGCAATGCTGAGCACATCATCAGTGCTACCGTCACGTGGGGCCGGCGCAAGCGGTAGGAATGGCTCCAATAGTACGGGGTCGGTCAGTAACGAGACCGTGCGAAACTCATTGAACGATGGGCGACTGATATTCCCTGCCCGGTCAACCATGGTGTAGAAAAAATAATAAAGCCCACTCAAGATGATCTGGCCGGCGGGCAGGAAGAAGGTGCTGTTGTCGGGTGGTGGTAGCAGAGGCACACCTGGGCCGCTCACCAGATACTCTGGTCGTGGGTCCATTACCGGGCTGAAGTAAACGTTAGCTATGTCCCCCGGTTCGAATCGCCCAGGCTGGGGACTGAAGGTGTTGCGGGGAATAACAATCTCCACGCCGCCATGATTTATCAGGAACGCATTGTCGATAATGGTCCCCGCTGGCGCATTAGCCAGCATCGGAACGGTGGGTTGTTCACGTGACGACGCTACAGCGTAGGGCGCAATCAGATCGACGCGAAACGCGGCAGGGTTGGACTCGTCCCGCGCAGCACCTGGTGCGCCATTGGAATTGCGGTATTGCACGACTTTGATCTCATAAAAGCCATGCGGGAACTCAAACTCGGGAGACGGCGCCGGAATGTATCTATCGATGATTGCAGGCACGGGGTCCAAGTTGATCTGGAATGGTTCCAGAAAGGGCCGCCAAGTGGGCACCGGATCGGTGGTTGTGCGAATTTGAATACCCAGCCAGTCGGTCGGTACCGAGATCCGCCCGGTTCGACACTCCACGGTGATACCCGCACGAGCAACGGCCGCTGGAATAAGACCCGTTGCATTATCCAGTGCCTCTGCAATCGTGGGCGCATCAATAACCAAAGGTTCGGATGTAATGGTGACGTCAGGGTTGCTGCTCATATCAGTCTCTCCTTAGTACTTAATGTAGGCATCGCACAAACACTCATGAAGTGGCCGGACGGCCATCGCCCCGCTGCTTGAGTGACTGCCAGGTGACTGAAATCGCAGCAACACTCTTCCCAGCCGTATGACATGCGGCCAAACAAACCAACTTTGGATTTACCCGTCAGAAGTTCAGTGAAACGTACGCGGTGTTCCAACACTCATGACGCAAAGCACTCGCAATCAGGGTTCTGGGCCATTGCCGTCAATCCAGCAGTAGATGGGGTTTGGCGGGGGGGGCGAGGTATTCACTACCCGATCGAAGGGCACATACCTAGAAGCAGACCGGCCAATGATCACGCCTCCCCTGGACACCGTGTAATGAGCTTCTCCTCCGGCGTTTTTTTTCAGGGGCCGAATCAAGCGCTCGACATCGAGTATCCAGAAGGCATAGCCGGACGCATCGCTGACCTCATCCCAGTAATGCGTGAGGGTTTCCACGATATTGGGGTCTGGATTGACATCCGGGTACAGCCCGTACCCCTGGAACCGCAGCGTAATCAGATCACCAGAACGGATGTCCGCGTGAGGGGCTATGAACACCTCGACACCGAACCAGATCGGAGGCTGGGTGCTGCAGGTCAAGTAGCCGTTAGGATGCAACTCCGATTGCGGGAAACGGGGCCGAGGGTAGTTGGAGGGCGGAAGGTCGGTTTGCAGCCTGACTTGCGCCACCAGTGAAAACATCGGATTGATGTTGCCGGCACGGTCTTGCAGGCGATAGAAGCAGAAGATCCAGAGCGCCCCCGGAAAACGACGGAACACCTCGCTGGGCACGTCCACGAATATGCGGCCGGTGGCGCTGGCCAACGGTGCAGAAACCAGGGTCGGCGCGCCGGTTGGCAAGATATTCATGTCTGAAAAATACATCGGCACCTGATCACCCACCTCACGCCCCAAATATCCCTGCGGGATTTCCATGGGCACCAGCGGGTTGGCGACCAGGTAGGCCTCGGTAATCGGATCAATGGGAAAAATGGCCGGTGGCAGCAACGCGCCGCCACCGGGCGCATCGCGGTCGATCCTGATCGTCACAACCTCAGAGCTATCGACGCTGGGGCTGTTCGGCGTGCCGTTATGGATGCGAAACGTCAGATCAATAATTGCACTGTTCAGCAGGAATGCCTGGGGTATCTGCATCGGGTAGGGAAAGTCGGCGGCCGTCATCGGGTTAGGCAGCAACACCGGTGGCGTGTCGACCGGGCGGGCACCGCGGACGCTCCACTCGAACACCACATATTGGTCTCTGCCCGGACCCGGTAGAAACGCCCAGGGAGTGGGAATCAAAAGCTGTAGATCAGAGAAGTAAAATTGCACCGGCACCAACCCATCAGGCAGCGCGTCGACGACGATGGGCGCGTCAATCGCCAGGCTGCCTCCTGGGCCTTGGGGGCCATTCGCGCTCGATTGGCCAGCATTGTGGGTGCTCATCCAAACCTCCCTCTACACGCCTATGCATCACCTGATCACGGCGCTTGCGGCTCTGTTGGGGCAATTGAACACCTCCTGTGGTACTGCGGATACTGTCAGAACTAACAGGTGCGCTCGCCGCTCGTCGGTTTGAGCGGCCTGACTTCATACCGATCCCAACAAATATTTTCTTGACGAGAGTGGCTGACTGGTGTTTTCTGAAACCGGTTTCAATGCCCAGCGCACTGCCACCTCACACTAATAAGAAAGGCCCCGCCGTGACTTCATTCTCCGCCGCCCAGCGCAGCCGCGTGACCATGCTTGATGTAGCCCAACGCGCCGGCGTATCCAAGGCCAGTGTGTCGCGCTTTATCGGCGACGACCGCGCCCTGCTGTCCGACGCCATCGCCCAACGTATCGAACAGGCTATTGATGACCTGGGCTACCGCCCCAACCAGATGGCCCGTGGCCTGAAACGTGGACGCACGCGCCTGATCGGCATGCTGGTAGCGGATATCCGCAACCCCTATTCGATTGCCGTGATGCATGGCGTGGAAACCGCCTGCCGACAGCACGGCTACAGCCTGGTGGTGTGCAACACCGACCGCGATGACGAGCAGGAGCGCCAGCACCTGGCGGCGTTGCGCGCCTATAACATCGAAGGCCTGATCGTGAATACCCTGGGCCATCACCGCGACCAGTTACTGGAGCTGCAACGGGAAATGCCCCTGGTGCTGGTGGACCGTAAGGTCGAGGCGCTGCACAGCGACCTGGTGGGCCTGGATAACCCACTGGCCGTGGGCATGGCCCTGGATCACCTGGAGCAACAGGGCTATCGGGATATTTTGCTGATCAGCGAGGCCGCCGATGGCACCAGCTCGCGGATTGAGCGCATGGACAGTTTCCAGGCCCAGATCAGCCGTCGCAAAAAAATGCACGGCGCTGTACTGGAGATAGACCTCGACCTGCCCCAGCGTTTGCAGACGTTTCTGGGCGCAGGCCAAGCCGGGCCCAAAGCCTTGTTCTGTGCCAACGGCATTGCCGCGCTGGCCTGTAGCAAAGCCCTGCGCGAGTTGGGTTGCCGATTGTTCGAGGACGTTGGCTTGATCGCCCTGGATGACCTGGAGTGGTACCCACTGGTAGGCAGCGGCATCACCGCCCTGGCCCAGCCGACCGAAGCCATTGGCGCCAGCGCTTTTGAGTGCTTGCTCAAGCGGTTGCGCGGCGATACCTCGGCGACCCGTTCCCTGGATTTTGCCCCGCAACTGATCGTGCGAGGCTCAACCCAACCCGTGTAGGCATAACCGCCTGCACGGGCATTTTTTTATCTACAAATGAAACCGGTTTCAGAGATCAATAAAAATGCATAGATATCCCGTTTCCATCAGCCTTTCCAGCTACGGCGCCGACCTGGTTCGCCAGCGCGGCCAGTTGAGTTTCGTCGAGCTGCTGGCCGCTGCCGGGGCCAGGCGTATTGAATGGCGTGAAGAACTGCTGACCAGCGAACAACCCGGCGAACTGGCCCAGGCCGCCGCCGCGCAAGATCTGGAGTGTGTGTTTTCGTCGCCCCTGGAGCTGTGGGTCGCCGGGCGTGCCCAAGCCAATTCGGAGCTGGCCGCCACCCTCGACCGGGCCCAGGCGTTCGGTGCGCGCTGGTTGAAGGTTTCGCTGGGTTACTTCACCGACACCAACGACCTGCACAGCCTCAGCGCCCTGCTCAACCGCCACCCGGTGCGCTTGTTGGTGGAAAACGACCAGACCCTGCACGGCGGGCGCATCGAGCCGATGCAACGCTTCTTCGATGAAGCCGAGCGCCTGGCGGTGCCGGTGAAAATGACCTTCGATATCGGCAACTGGCACTGGCAAGACCAGTCCGCACGTACCGCCGCTCGCTTGCTGGGCCGGCATGTGGATTACCTGCATTGCAAGGCCGTGGCCCGCCGCGCCGACGGCAAGTTGGTAGCCCTGCCGCCCGGCAGCGCCGACCTGCATCTATGGGAACAATTGCTGCAGTTGATGCCCCAAGGTATCAGCCGCGCGGTGGAATTCCCGCTGCAAGGCGACGACTTGGTGGCGGTCACCGCCGAGCAGGTCACCGCCCTCGCCCACCTTGGCCAACCGCGTGTGGAGAATGCCCATGTCTGAGATCGATATCCTCTCGTTCGGCGAAACCATGGCGATGTTTGTCGCCGAGCAAACCGGCGACCTGGCCCAGGTCGGCCACTTCGAAAAGCGCATCGCCGGGGCCGACAGTAACGTGGCGATCGGGTTGTCACGCCTGGGCTTCAACGTCGCCTGGCTGAGCCGGGTCGGTCATGACTCATTGGGGCGGTTTGTGGTCGCGGCCCTGGATCGTGAAGGCCTGGATTGCCGGCATGTGGCGGTGGATCTCGCGCACCCCACCGGCTTTCAGCTCAAGTCCCGGGAAGAGAGCGGCGACGATCCCCAGGTCGAGTATTTCCGGCGTGGCTCGGCGGCCAGTCACTTGTCCAGCGCCGCAATCACTCCAGAATTGCTAACGGCGCGCCATCTGCACGCCACCGGGATTCCGCCGGCGCTGTCGGACGCCACCGCCGAACTGTCGCGCGAGTTGATGAGCCAGATGCGCGCGGCCGGCCGCAGTGTGTCCTTTGACCCGAACCTGCGCCCTTCGCTATGGCCCAGCGAGCAAAAAATGATCCGCGAAGTCAACGCCCTGGCCGGCCTGGCGCATTGGGTATTGCCGGGCCTGAGTGAAGGTCGGCTGCTGACCGGTTTCGAAGATCCCGGGGATATTGCCGCCTTCTACCTCGACCTGGGCGTGGAAGCCGTAGCCATCAAGCTCGGCCCCCACGGTGCCTACTACCGCAGCCAGCTGGACCAGGGCTTTGTCGCCGCCGTGCCGGTGGCCAAGGTGGTGGATACGGTGGGAGCCGGCGACGGCTTTGCCGTGGGCCTGATCAGCGCCCTCCTGGAAAACCTCAGCCTGGCCCAGGCGGTACAGCGCGCCAACTGGATCGGCAGCCGCGCAGTACAGAGTCGCGGCGATATGGAAGGCCTGCCCCTGCGCGCCGACCTGCCCGCCTGGCAAAAAGCCGGCTGACCCGGACCGACAACCCGTTACCTGTTGCCACAACTACAACAAGCTCAGGAGCAACCCCATGAACAACCTGAAACTCGCCACCCGCCGTTGGTGGTACATCATGCCCATCGTGTTTATCACCTACAGCCTGGCGTACCTGGACCGTGCCAACTACGGCTTCGCCGCCGCCTCCGGGATGGCCGAAGACCTGATGATCACCCCGGGCATGTCCTCGCTGCTCGGTGCGCTGTTCTTCCTCGGCTACTTTTTCTTCCAGGTACCGGGGGCGATCTATGCCCAGAGGCGTAGCGTGAAGAAACTGATTTTCGTCAGCCTGATCCTCTGGGGCGGCCTGGCGACCCTCACCGGCGTGGTGTCCAACGCCTATATGTTGATCGCCATCCGCTTTATGCTCGGGGTGGTCGAGGCCGCCGTGATGCCGGCGATGCTGGTGTACCTGTGCCACTGGTTTACCCGTGCCGAACGCTCGCGGGCCAACACCTTCCTGATCCTCGGCAACCCGGTGACCATGCTGTGGATGTCGGTGGTATCCGGCTACCTGGTACAGCATTACAGCTGGCGCTGGATGTTTATCATCGAAGGCCTGCCGGCGGTGTTCTGGGCCTTTATCTGGTGGCGCCTGGCCGATGAGCGCCCAGCCGATGCCAAGTGGCTGAGCGCTGGCGAGAAACACGACCTGGAAACCGCCCTGGCCGCCGAACAGGTCGGGCTCAAGGCTGTGAAGAACTATGCCGAAGCCTTCCGTTCGCCCAAGGTGATCATCCTCGCGCTGCAATTCTTTTGCTGGAGCATCGGCGTCTACGGCTTTGTGCTGTGGCTGCCGTCAATCCTCAAGGCCGGCCTGAAAATGGACATGGTCGAAGCCGGCTGGTTGTCGGCGCTGCCCTACCTGGCGGCGGTGATCGGCATGCTGGTGGTGTCCTGGGGCTCGGACAAGCTGCAAAAGCGTAAGCGCTTTGTATGGCCACCGCTGCTGATCGCCTCCGTGGCGTTTTATGGTTCCTACTTGTTGGGGGCCGAGCATTTCTGGTGGTCCTACACCCTGCTGGTGATCGCCGGCGCCTGCATGTATGCGCCCTACGGGCCGTTTTTTGCCATCGTCCCGGAAATCCTCCCGGCCAACGTCGCCGGCGGCGCCATGGCCTTGATCAACAGCATGGGCGCCCTCGGTTCGTTTGGCGGCTCCTACCTGGTGGGCTACCTCAATAGCAGCACCGGCTCGCCCGGTGCGTCGTACCTGCTGATGAGCGGCGCGTTGCTGCTGTCGGTGGTGCTGACGATTTTCCTCAAGACCGGTGCCCGGGAGCCGTCCCCGGCAGCACCGTTGCACTCCCTGGATTTGAAGGTAAGAACCTGATGAAAAAGCATGTCGTGCTGTACAAGAAACTGTCCGCACCGTTGATGGCCCGTTTGCATGAAGCGGCCCAGGTGACCTTGATCGAATCCCTCGACCCCGCGGGCCTGGCGCAACTGCGTGAGGCACTGCCCAGTGCCCACGGCCTGCTGGGGGCCAGCTTGCGCCTGGATGCGCAACTGCTGGACCTGGCGCCGCGCCTGGAAGCCGTGGCCAGTGTTTCGGTGGGCGTCGATAACTACGACATCGACTACCTGACCCAACGCGGCATTTTGCTCAGCAACACCCCGGATGTACTCACCGAAACCACGGCCGATACCGGCTTTGCACTGATCCTCGCCACCGCCCGACGCGTAGTGGAGCTGGCCAATCTGGTGCGCGCCGGCAACTGGAACCAGAACATCGGCCCCCTGCACTTTGGCAGCGATGTGCACGGCAAGACCCTGGGTATCATTGGCATGGGGCGCATTGGTGAAGCCCTGGCCCAGCGTGGGCACTTTGGCTTTGGCATGCCGGTGATTTACCACAGCCATTCGCCCAAACCTTTGGTGGAGCAGCGTTTCGGCGCGCGGTACTGCAGCTTGCCGGAGTTGCTGCAACACGCTGACTTTGTTTGCCTGACGTTGCCGTTGACTGCACAGACTCAGGGGTTGATTGGCGCCAAGGAATTCGCCCAGATGGGCCCGGAGACGATTTTCATCAATATCTCCCGGGGCAAGGTAGTAGATGAGGCGGCACTGATCGAAGCCCTGCAACAGCGCACGATCCGCGCGGCGGGGCTGGATGTGTTTGAGCGTGAGCCGTTGAACCACGACTCGCCGTTGCTGCGTTTGAACAACGTGGTGGCGACACCGCATATCGGCTCGGCCACCCACGAGACCCGTGAAGCGATGGCGCGGTGTGCGGTGGATAATCTGCTGGCGGCGTTGGCGGGCGAGCGGCCGAAAAACCTGGTCAATTCCAGCGTATGGAAAGCCTGACAGCCCGACCCAATGCCCGTGTGTCAGCCACCGAAAACAGTGACCGGACCACCGCTATCGCGGGCAAGCCCGCTCCCACAGGGATGTTCGGCGGGGCAGAAGTCTGGGCCACACCATCAATCAAATGTGGGAGCCTGACAGCCCGACCGAATGTCCGTGTGTCGGCCACCGAAAACAGTGACTGGACCACCGCTATCGCGGGCAAGCCCACTCCCACAGGGATGTTCGGCGGGGCAGAAGTCTGGGCCACACCATCAATCAAATGTGGGAGCCTGACAGCCCGACCCAATGTCCGTGTGTCGGCCACCGAAAACAGTGACTGGACCACCGCTATCGCGGGCAAGCCCGCTCCCACAGGGATGTTCGGCGGGGCAGAAGTCTGGGCCACACCATCAATCAAATGTGGGAGCTGGCTTGCCTGCGATAGCGGTATGCCAGCCACCCAAGTCCTCCCTGCTTAGATCACAAACCGCGCCACCATCGCATTCAAATCCACCGCCAGGCGCGACAGTTCATGACTGGCGGCGCTGGTCTGGTTGGCTCCGGCCGCCGACTGCGTCGCCAGGTCGCGGATATTCACCAGGTTACGGTCCACTTCGCGGGACACTTGGGCCTGCTCTTCGGACGCGCTGGCAATCACCAGGTTGCGCTCGTTGATCAGGCTGATGGACTGGGTGATCTGCTCCAGTGCCACGCCGGCGGCGCGGGCCATTTCCAGGGTGCTTTGGGTGCGCTGGTTGCTCTGCTGCATGGACTGCACCGCTTCCCCCGTGCCGTTCTGGATCCCGGCCACCATTTTCTCGATCTCCTGGGTCGACTGCTGGGTACGATGGGCCAGGGCACGCACTTCGTCGGCCACCACGGCAAACCCGCGCCCGGCCTCACCGGCACGTGCCGCTTCGATGGCGGCATTGAGGGCCAGTAAGTTGGTCTGCTCGGCAATCGCGCGGATCACGTCCAGCACCTTGCCGATATCCCGGCCCTGGGTCGCCAGGCCTTCGATCAGCACCGAAGTATCCTGCACGTCCTGGGTCATGGTCTGGATCGCGCCCACGGTTTCCACCACACGATCGCGCCCTTCCCGCGCGGCCTGGTTCGACTGGGTCGAGGCTTCTGAGGTGGACACCGCATTGCGCGCGACTTCTTCCACGGCCGCGGTCATTTCATTGACGGCAGTGGCGGCCTGGTCGATTTCATTGTTTTGCTGCTGCAAGCCCTTGGAGGCTTCCTCGGTCACCGCGCTCAGCTCTTCGGCCGCCGACGCCAGTTGAGTGGCTGAACCGGCAATATGCTGGATGGTCTGGCGCAGGTTGTTCTGCATGGTAGCCAGGGCACCGATCAGGCGCGCCGGCTCATCCTGGCCGTCGTCCGCAATGACCTTGCTCAGGTCGCCGCTGGAGATGGTTTCGGCGGCGGCCACCGCCTTGCGCAGCGGTGTGACGATGCTGCGGGTCAACAACCAGGCAAGCAATACGGTCATCAGCGCCGCCACCACCGACACCACGACAATTCCGCTGATGGCATCGCTGTAGCTGCGCCCGGCGTCTTCCCCGGCCTGTTTGGCATTGGCGGCGTTGATCGCAATCAGCTTATTGAGTTGCTCGCCCATCTGATCCGTACCGTCTTTGATCCGGCTGTTGATCAGGGCCCGCATCTCCTCGACTTTGTTCTGCTGGGACAGCGTCAGCATTTCAGCCTGGGCCTTGAGATAGTTGTCCAGCGTGGCGGCAAAAGTCTTGTACAGCGCGGCTTCTTCAGCGCCGGCCGGCAGCGCGGCATAACCCGCCTGGGCCTGGCGCGCCTTGTCGACCAGCACGCCGATGCGCACCTGGGCCTCCTGCAAGGCGACCGGTTCGCGATTGACCAGGACCCGAAACGACAGAATGCGCAGGCGCAACACGTTCTCGGTCATATTGGCCAGGTAACCGACACTCGGCAGTTGGTTAGCCCCCATATCCAGCGCGGCCTGGCGAATCAGCGTCATACGGTTGACGGCAAACACCCCCAGAACAATCACAAGCAACGCAATAAACGCAAAACCGAGAAACGCCCGAGGTGCGATATTCAAATTACGGAGGGACATAGGAAAGCTCTCAAGAAGGGATGGCTGCGAGCGTCCTTGCCGCGACACGGTCACTCAGCGTCAACGCGCGGAGATAACGGTTCGGCGCCACTGTTATAAAGGTTGTGTGGGCCTATAGGAGGTATCGGCAGACTTGAGGTTTTTTTGCGGGGCTTGGAGAAATATTTTTTCACACTTTTGACAGTGGACGCTTTCTGGCATCCTGCGCGTCCATTTTCTGACCCGAGCACGTATCTTGTCTGACGCTCAAGCCCCCCGCCCCCGTTATAAATCGGACCTGATCTACGGTCTGGAAGACCGCCCGCACTTCACCGCTGCGGTATTTGCCGCCCTGCAGCACGTGCTCGCCAGCTTCGTCGGGATCATTACCCCGACCCTGATCGTCGGTGGTGTGCTGGGCCTGGAAAGCGAAGTGCCCTACCTGGTCAGCATGGCGCTGTTCGTCTCCGGCCTGGGCACGTTTGTCCAGGCGCGGCGCTTCGGCCCCGTGGGTTCGGGCTTGCTGTGCCTGCAAGGCACGAGCTTCTCGTTTATCAGCGTGATCCTCAGTGCCGGCTTCATGGTCAAGGCCCGGGGCGGCGGTACCGATGAAATTCTCTCAACGATCTTTGGCATCTGCTTTTTTGCCGCATTTATCGAAGTGGTGCTCAGCCAGTTCATCGGCAAGTTGCGCAAGCTGATCACGCCGGTGGTCACCGGCACCATCATCACCTTGATGGGGCTATCGCTGATCAAGGTCGCCGTGACCGACATGGCCGGCGGCTATGGCGCGGCAGACCTGGGCGCGGCCGGCAATATGGGGCTGGCGGCCCTGGTGTTGCTGACTATCGTGGTACTTAACCGCTTCAATAACCCGTTCCTGCGTTTGGGCTCGATTGTCATCGGCCTGACCCTGGGTTTTGTGGTGGCCTGGTGGCTGGGGCGTGTCGATCTGGCGGCATTGCCCCAGGTACCGCTGGTCAGCGTGCCGGTGCCGTTCAAGTACGGGTTCTCGTTCGACTGGGTGGCGTTTATTCCGGTTGCGGTGATCTTCCTGATTTCCCCCCTGGAAGCAGCCGGCGACCTGACCGCCAACTCGATGATTTCCCAGCAACCGGTCAAGGGCCCGCTGTATATCAAGCGCATCAAGTCCGGCCTGCTGGCCGATGGCCTGAACTCGGTAATGGCCGCCACTTTCAATAGCCTGCCGATGGTGACCTTCGCCCAGAACAACGGGGTGATCCAGTTGACCGGCGTGGCCAGCCGCTATGTGGCGTATTTCATTGCCGGGCTGCTGGTATTGCTGGGTCTGTTTCCGATGATTGGCGCGGTGCTGCAATTGATGCCCAAGCCGGTGCTGGGTGGCGCGACCCTGATCATGTTCGGCACGGTGGCGGTGGCCGGGATCAAGATCCTTGCCGAAGCCGGCCTGCATCGGCGCAATGTGCTGATTGTGGCGATTTCCTTGGGGATGGGCCTGGGCGTGGCGGCAGTACCGGAAGTGCTGCGCGAGCTGCCCAAGGCCTTGCACAACATCTTCGAGTCGCCGATTACCGTCGGTGCCTTCTGTGCGATCCTGCTGAACATTTTCCTGCCTGAAGAGTTCATAGAGCTGGAAGAAGATGAATTTGACCCGGAAGCCTCTACCCTCAAGGTCATGCAGGATCCGGAACCCACGAAATAGGAACCCTTATGCGCAGATTGATCGGCCTGACCCTGTCTCTGATATTGCTCAGCCTGAGCGCCTGCGCTTTGTTCCCCAACCGCGACCCGCTGCATATCAATGTGGTGGGAATCGAGCCGCTGCAAAGCCAGGATCTGGAAGTGCGCTTCGCGGTCAAGTTGCGGGTGCAGAACCCCAACGAAACCGCGATCGACTACAACGGCGTGGCGCTGGACCTGGAGGTCAATGGCCGGCCGCTGGCGGCTGGGGTGAGTGATCAACAGGGATCCATCCCGCGCTTTTCCGAGACCGTTCTGACCGTCCCGGTCAGCGTTTCAGCGTTTTCGGTGTTGCGTCAGACCCTGGGCCTGAGCCAGACCCAGCGTTTGAACAACCTGCCCTATGTATTGCGCGGCAAGCTGGCGGGCGGGTTGTTTGGCACGATGCGCTTTGTCGATCGTGGCACCCTGGACCTGCCCAACACCGTGACCTGGTAAATAGCATGGACACCTTGCCCACTCTGTACACCGAACGCCTGATCCTGCAACCGCTGACCCTGGACGACGCCGAGGGCATACAGCAGCAGTTTCCCCACTGGGAAGTGGTGCGCTACCTCAATGCCCTGGTGCCCTGGCCCTACCCGGCCGATGGTGCGCGCAGTTACCTGGAACAGGTGGTCTTGCCTGCCATGGCCCAGGGCCGCGAGTGGCATTGGTCGATCCGCCTGCGCGAGGCCCCCGGGCAGTTGATCGGCAATGTGAGCCTGATGGATGAGCAGGACAACAATCGGGGCTTCTGGCTCGGGCCGCAATGGCAGGGCCAGGGATTGATGAGCGAAGCCAGCGCGGCAGTGACCGCGTATTGGTTCACGGTGCTTGGGCGCCCCGTGCTGCGGGTGCCCAAGGCAGCGCCTAACCTGGGCTCACGCAGGCTTTCCGAAAAAACCGGGATGCGCTTGATCCGCACGGAAGAAGGGCAATTCGTGGAGGGGGCGTTCCCCAAGGACATCTGGGAAATCACCCGCGAAGAATGGCTGAAACACCCCCTGTAGGCACCGATCAGCCCGTGCTTACTTGGCGGCCATCAGGCGATTGACTTCACTGCGCACCATGTTGGCAAATTCCGGCGGTGACATGCCGTCCAGCTCGGAACGCACCCATTCGGCCCATTTCCCCTTGCGTTTGGCGCGCTCGCCAAACAACCGTGCGCCCTCGCCCTTGGCCTTGCCCAGGTTGCTTTGCCACAGGTCATACAGACGGGACTTTTCATCTTCAAGCGCGGCGCGCTCGGCGAGGGGCTTGTTGGCCAGATTGAAGCTCATGTGGATTTACCTGCTGCACAAATAGGTGACATCTTACACTGTAGGTCGAAAGGTCCGAATTCGGATTTTTCATCGGCCCGATGCCGGGCGAAAAAAAACTGCAACTTTTAGCCTGCTGCAAGACTCCATTGTTCACTGCCCACTTACCCGCAAGGAGCTACTCAATGGCCCGTAAAACCGCCGCCCAAGCTGTCGAAGAGCAAATCAAGGACCAGGCGTTCAGCGAACTCCAGGCCCTGATCGAAGAGTCCGACAAACTGCTCAAGAGCAGCGCGTCGCTGGTGGGAGAAGAAGGTGAAACCCTGCGCGAGCAGGTCGCGATCAAACTCAAGCAAGCCCTGGATTCGGTGTCCAACGTGCGTGAGCGCAGCAAGCCGGTGGTGGATGCCACCGAAACCTATATCGGTGGCCACCCTTGGCAGACCGTAGCCATTTCCGCCGGCTTCGGCCTGGTGGTTGGCCTGCTGCTGGGCCGTCGCAACTGATGGATGCCTGGGCCGGTGCGGGTCAGCCCGCACCGCCCTTCAGCCCCGCGCTAATTCGCGCAACCGGGCCAGTTCGTCCCCATCGAGCATAATCCCCTCCCGTTCTGCCTTGGCCCGTGTGCGATGACGCCGGTCGCCGGGCAAGCGCCGCAACCCTGCCGCATGCATCTGTCGCACCAGTTCCTGGCTGCGCTGGGCAAAATCCTGCCCCGCGGTTTTACTGGGGTCGATCACAATCAGTAGCTGGCCGGTCCAGGGAGTCTTGGCGCCCGGGTGGTTCGACCAGTCGAATTCAAACGAGAAATTCCCCCCGGTCAGGGCCGCCGCCAGCAACTCCACCATCATCGACAACGCCGACCCCTTGTGCCCGCCAAACGGCAACAGCGCGCCGCCTTCAAGAATCGCCCTGGGGTCCTGGGTCGGCTGCCCCAGGCTGTCGACCCCAGTGCCCGGCGGCACACGCTCACCCTGACGGGCGGCAATCTGCACATCGCCATGGGCGATGGCGCTGGTGGCCAGGTCAAACACAATCGGCGGCCCATCGGCACGTGGTGCGGCGAACGCGATGGGGTTGGTGCCGAACAGCGGGCGATCGGCGCCATGTGGCACCACGCAAGTCATGCTATTGACCACGCTGAGGGCCACCAGACCTTCTTCGGCAAACGGTTCGACATCCGGCCATAACGCGGCAAAGTGATGGGAGTTACGGATCGCCAGTACCGCGATACCGGCGCTGCGGGCCTTGGCCACCAATAACGGGCGCGCGGCGGCCAGGGCCAGCTGGGCAAAACCATTGGCGGCGTCTACACGCACGAAACCCGAGGCCACATCCTCGACCACTGGCACCGCCTGGCCGTTGACCCAGCCGCTGTCCAGGGTCGAGACATAGCCCGGTATGCGAAACACCCCGTGGCTGTGCGCCCCATCCTGCTCGGCGCGGGCGCAGTTGTCGGCCAATACGCGGGCAACCTCAGGCGAGGCGCCATGCCGGCTGAAAATATCCTTGAGCAGCGTCACAAGCTCAGTGAAGCCAATTGAAGTAGTCACGGCAGTGGTGGGTGTGGCTGACATCTGAAGCTCCGGAATTGTTATTGGAGGGGGCAACAGCCTGCTGGATTTCGCTCGTTGATTAACAACGCGCGACAAGTGGGCTGTCAACCACCGACGCGGCTTCAGCGCTATTTAACAAACGCCGGGCACTGCCGGAGAGCGTTAGCACACCATGGGAAAAAGGCCGTAAAGGCACGATGGGAAACCGTCAAGCGGGTGCTCGACGGTTCCGTCTATGTGCTGAGTTCGCCGCCTGGCAAGCGAATGTTGACTCGGCGGCGCTCATGATCAGTCGCCCGGGACGTCAGTGGGACCCGACGCCTTCAATCGAAGGGATTCGATGAACTGATCCGGTGGGGGTCAGTCTTTCTGGTCACGCAACACATTGCCCGAAGCACCGTCGATGCGGACCTCATAGACAACACCGTCCGCCTTGCGACCTTTTACTTCCCAGTAACCGTTGTCGTCCGCTTCGGCCTGGTAGACCTCAATGTAACCGGCCTTGGTCTTGGCGGTTTCAATGGCTTTCTCGATGGTAATCCAGCCGGCTCCCGGCTTGTCGGCCAGGGCGGCGCCTGCACCGAGCAAAGTGGCAGTGGCAAGCATGGCAGTGAGGGTTTTCTTCAGCATTTTCTTACTCCGTTATAGAGAATGACTTACAGATCCAGATTTTTAGGGTGTTTGCAGGACGATTTAGTTCCACATTGATGCTCATTCGCCATGATGGCTGTTCTCGGCACCCTGCCCGGAAGGTTAGAATGTAGGAAATCAGGAAGCACCAATGACCCAGCAGCCCCTTTCAGAAGCCGAATATGACGCCGTCACCGATGCTGCCGCGCATTGGTGTATGCGCCTGCATGCTTTTGATTGCACGGCGGCCGAACGCCAAGCGTTCGAAGAGTGGCACGACGCGCATCCCCTGCATGCTTTCGAATATGCGGCCATGCTGGAAATCTGGGATGTGGCCGACCATTTGCCACGCAGCAACGTGCCCTCCCCGCCCCCGGTGCAGGTCCCGCCACCCAGCCGCTGGCGCACCTATGCAGTGGCTGCCGCCATCTCGTTGATGGCCCTGCCCCTGGCCGCTTTCACGGGCTGGGAAGCGGGTTGGCTGCCCAGTTCCTATGAGCATTACCTCGCCGAAGGCGGCTTGCGCCAGGTGACCCTGGCCGATGGCAGCGAAGTGGAACTGAACCTGGGTACCGAGCTGGTCTACAGCAACTATAAAGATGAGCGCCGGGCCACCCTGAAAAAAGGTGAAGCGTTCTTTAAGGTCAGCCATGACCGCGAACACCCGTTTGTGGTGCGCGCCGGTACCGGGCAGATCCGAGTGACAGGCACCCAGTTCAACGTCTGGAAATACGACGACCAGGTGCGGGTCATGTTGCTGGAGGGTTCGGTGAAGATCAGCAGCGATGCCAGCCACAGCGGCGTGAGCCTCACTCCCGGAATGCAGGCCAGTTACCACGGGGGCGATGCGCAACCACAGCTACAGGCATTCAACCCCCATGATCCGGCGCTGGCCTGGCGCACCGGCAAGTTGATCCTCGACAACCTGGCACTGGTGGATGCCCTGCCCCTGATCAACCGTTACCTGAGCAAACCGGTGATGCTGGCCGATACCGGTACCGGCAATATCCGTATTGGCGGGATCTACGATATCCATGAAGTCACCCACCTGGTGTCGTCCCTGCCCAAGGTACTGCCGGTCTACCTGACCCAGAACCAGGATGGCAACACCGTCCTCAACTCGATACCGCGCAAAGTCCCCAAGACCTGACCTTCGCCAAGGCAGCACGGCGTGCATTGCCGGGCAACTGTGCGCGCCGCACTGTCCACTTTTGAAACACCCATCACCGCGCAACGCCCCTCTGGCTGTGGATTCATCGGTTCGTCATCAATAGTGTTGCATTGCTGAAACACCCTCTTCCCCCCAGTCTGCTTATGCCAGGTACCGGTCATTCCCCGATGTCCCGTCTCAGGCCTGATACACCTCGCCCTACGCCCGCCCCGCCAGAAGCCCCAAGCCATTGAAAAACAAGTCAATATAAAAAGCGGCACAGCTCCTGCTCTATTCCTTACAGCGCTGTTTAGGGTCAGCGTCACAGAACAAGGAATGATGCCGTGGCAACTCTCAATCAAGGCTCACTGAGCCTCCTGCTGATCAGCTGTGTACTCAGCGCCAGTGTGAGCGTGCCCGCCCTCGCCGAAAACGGCGTCATCGTTACCGGGCGCAACGTCCAAGGCCATATGGCCGGGCGTTCTTCCTTCGGACCGGATCCTTATCCCACTACGGCCAATGCCAATCCTGGCGCGCAGATTCTACGCTCGACGACTAACGGCGAACTCAGCGACAACGACTTCGCAGGGGTCAGCAGTGGTTCCAGCATCACTCGATCCATCCTGCCCAATGGCACCCTCCCTGGCTTGAGCACCACCCATGGCAGCAGCGCCTCCGGGCTGGGTGCCGGCGCGGCTGCGGGCCATAGCGGTGGCAGCAGCCTGGGCGGACAGATCAGCGGGACGATTGAGCGTGGCATGGCCCCGCTGAACAACATCGGCAGCCTGATGGGAGGCCAGCAATGAAGCGCTCGTGGCTGATGCTCGCCGTGCTGGGTAGCTGCGCCGCGATGGCAGACAGCAATAACAACGCACTTATCGACAGCTCAGGCCAGCAGTACAGCGGCGTCGCTTCCATCAACCAGGCCGCTGGCAACCAGCAACAGCAGATCAATAGCCGTGCGATTACGGTCGGTGGCCAATCCACTGACGTACTGGTGCAGCGGCTCGATGGCCAGGTCGACCCGTCCCTGAATGCCAGCGCGGCAATCCAGGGTTCATCTTTCAGCAATGGCAACGGTGTACTGGGCGTCAACCAGTCGGCCGGGGCCAACAACCAGACAATCAATGCGGTGCGGATCAGCATCAACCCAGGCCCGCAAAGCATTGATGACAGCGTCCTGTCGCAACAGAACATGACGCTGCTACCAGACTCCCGATCCTCCTCTACCACTGGCAGCCGCCAGGTCGTTACCAGCGACCAGGCCTTCACCGGCAGCCGTGGAGTGGTACAGGTGAATCAGAGTGCAGGGGTGGGGAACCGCATGGCTAACACCCTCGGTATCACTATCAAGTAACTGCTTGATAGGTGTTTGTTAGGCCGTACCAACACTTAACCAACTAATTAGAAGCAAGGAGATACACCATGAAACCTACAATGGCTCTCAAACCACTGGTTTTTGCTCTGGCTGCGCTCATGGCTGTTGCTGCACAAGCGGGTAACGAAAACAAGTGGACGCCAACCCCTGCCCCTAGCGGCACCGTTGCAGCGGTTGTGACCGACTCTCAACTGAGCAAAGACAACAAGTTCGACGACACCAAAACCAACAACGACGCCTCGGCCAACCAGTCGCTGAACAACAGCGACGGTAACCTGGGCGCCAACGTTGCCGCAGGCAGCGGTAACCAACAAGACAACAGCGCAGCCATCACCAGCAGTGCTGCCAAGGATGCCCTGGCGGTTTTCGCGATCGTAGACGTCGAGCAAACATCCAAAGACAACAAGTTCACCAACAAAGGCACGCAAAACGATGCTTCGCTGAACAACTCGGCGAACAACAGCTCGGGTAACGTGGGTGTCAACGTCACCGCAGGCCAAGGCAACCAGCAGAAAAACAACCTGGCAATCGTAACCTCAGACGGCAAAAACATTGGCGCTGCGGCCGTCACCAGCCAGGAATCGTTGAACAACACCTTCCTCAACACTGCTTCGGCTGGCAAAGGCTACGGCAACTGGGGCAAGACCTACGTCAACAACGATGCCTCCATCAACCACTCGGGTAACAATGCTTCCGGCAACATCGGAATCAACGTGTCCGCGGGTTCTGGCAACCAGCAATCCAACTCCCTGTCCCTGGGCAGCGGTTGCACCCAGTGCGCAGCTGGCAGCGGCGTACGCTTCTGACCTGACGCAGAGGGCCTTGGCAACAAGGCCCTTTTCTATTCCCGTGTCCACCCGGTCATTCGATCATGCGCCTCGCGACCCTGTGCCTGCTGTTAATCCTCACCGGCCCTTCCTGGGCAGGGCAAATGGCGATTTCCGCCATGCCCGGCGGTGCGGTGATTTTCAAGAAGGTCGAGAGCATCCGCGAGCGACGGTTCGCCAACCTGGTGGAACAGAAAACCGATTTCAGCTGCGGTGCCGCAGCACTCGCCACCATCCTGCGCCAGGGCTACTGGCTGGATGTTGACGAAGAACACGTCATCAAGGGCATGCTGGTCAACGCCGACCAGGACCTGGTACGCACCCAGGGCTTTTCCATGCTGGACATGAAGCGCTACCTCGAAAGCATTGGCATGCGGGCCAGGGGCTACAAGATCGGGGCGGACACCCTGACAACGGTGAAGATTCCGGTGGTGGTGCTCCTGGATATCCGTGGCTACAAGCACTTTGTGGTGATGCAGCGCGCAGAGAAAGACTGGATCTATATCGGCGACCCGGTACTGGGTAACAAACGCTACTCGCGGGACGACTTCCTCGCCGGATGGAACGGCATCGTGTTTGCGGTGCTGGGTGAAGGCTACGACAAGGCCAACGCCCTGCTCGATCCGCCGATCCCGTTGACCGCCAAGGGCAAAATGAACGAGTTCCGGCCCGTGGGCGACGCCGAGCTGATGGACTTCGGTTTCATCCAGAGCGACTTCTTCTAGAAGCGCCATAAGGAGCAGGAAGCTCCGGGAGCAGATGATGAACACTTACCGTTGGCTGACGGTCCTGTGCCTGGCAGCCTCAATGCCCGCTTATGCAGCCTCGGCGTTCAAGCCGATTGAAATAAATGACGCTGAACTGGCCGAACTGCGCGGCCGCTTCGTCATGCCGGGGCGGATTGTCAGCTTCGGTATTGTGATGAGCACCACCTGGACCAACGCTGCAGGCGATACCAGCACCGTCAAGGCCAACATGCAGATCGACTCCTCCACCATCACGCCGCAGTTCTATGTGCAGACCACTGGCGAGACCGGCAAGGGCAGCGACCGCCCCACGGGTACCGGTACGGTCATCGGCGGCTCCGGACTGGGTACCGGCGCCGGCGTGACACAAACCGTACGCGCCGCGGGCGATGGCAATACGGCCTATAACAACGTCGGGATCAATGTCAGTGAGAACGGCCTGGCGCCCGCCAATCTGGTGCAGTCGGGCCAGGTACTGGTCGCCGGCGGTTCGATCTCTGGTAATAGCGCCGCTGGCAAGGTGAGTGTTTCTGCCAATAACGGCGGCCTGCAGATGGCGATTCAGGCCAACCATAATCAGGGCAGCGCCGTGCAGCAGATCGGCGGCGGCAATGTGCTGCAAGGCACGATTCTGCAAGGCAATAGCAACTTCGTTAATAACATGACCCAACTGAATGTCGTGCTCGGTAGCAACGGACTAAACAACGTGGCACTGAACTGCAACCTGGACCAACTCAAGGGTCTACGCACTCTCGGTTATTGAACTACGCTGACCCTCGACACTTACGCATTAGAAAAGGACGGCTTATTTCATGCATCGAACGTTATCGCTACGCGCCGTTGTTTGTTTAAGTACGCTCTTGCCGGCGAGTTTGTTGTACGCAGCGCCAGACGCCGATATCGAAACCCTCAAACAGGAACTGCTGGAACTCAAGCAACGCTACGAAGTACAGCAAAAAGCCCTGGCGGTCCTGGAGCAACGGGTGCGCCAGGTCGAGGACCAGCCCGCAGTACCCGCGCCCAAGCGCCTGGCCAAGTCACCTGCAGATTTCAAGCAAAGCGGCAGTACGGTGGCCGCCAGTGGCACCGGCGGTGCAACCGGCAGCTCCTATGGGCAGGCCCTCAAGGATGATTCGGCGCCGGCACAGAGTGTCAGCAACCTCTATAACGAGGCCAGCGGGTTCTTTGGCAATGGCAAGTTCAGCTTTGAGACGGGCATTACCTACGCTCGCTACGATGCCCGGCAATTGACCCTCAATGGTTTCCTGGCACTGGACTCGATCTTCCTCGGCAATATCAACCTGGATCGCATCAAGGCGGATAACTGGACCCTGGACATGACGGGCCGCTACAACGTCGATAACCGTTGGCAGTTCGACGTCAACGTCCCCGTGGTGTACCGCGAATCGACCTATCAGTCCGGGGGCGCCAATGGTGGCGCGGGAACAGCGACTTCAGAGGAGTCGGTCAGTCGCGACCCGACCATCGGCGACGTCAACTTCGGGGTTGCCTACAAGTTCCTCGATGAATCCCCCACCCTGCCGGACGCCGTACTCTCGGTACGGGTCAAGGCGCCGACCGGCAAGGAGCCGTTCGGTATCAAGCTGGTACGCTCGCCGTCCAACACCAACCTCTATGTGCCGGAGAACCTGCCAACCGGCAATGGCGTATGGTCGGTGACCCCGGGGATTTCCCTGGTCAAGACCTTCGATCCGGCCGTGCTGTTCGGCTCGCTCTCCTACACCCACAACTTCGAAGATTCGTTTGACGACATCAGCTCCACGGTCAACGAAAAAGTCGGCGGCAAGGTACGCCTGGGCGACAGCTTCCAGTTCGGTGTCGGCGTGGCATTTGCCTTGAACGAGCGTATGAGTATGTCGTTCTCGGTGTCTGACCTGATCCAGCGCAAGAGTAAGCTCAAACCCGACGGTGGCGACTGGCAGTCGATTGTGTCCAGTGACGCCAACGCGGGCTACTTCAACGTCGGCATGACCATTGCCGCCAGCGAAAACCTGACCATCGTGCCCAACCTGGCCATCGGCATGACAGATGACGCGCCGGACTTCACCTTCAGCCTGAAATTTCCGTACTACTTCTAAACGCGCCTACAGGGAATGGCGAGTTTGAGATAAGGAAAAGCCCCGCCGCGATAAGGGTCGCGACGGGGCTTTTTTTACCCGCCCTAGCGGATCTGGTGTTTGTGCAGTAACCGGTAGAAGGTGGGCCGGGAAACCCCCAGGACCCGGGCGGCAACACTCAGGTTGTCGCTGTGGCGGTTCAGCACATCGCACAGCGCCTGGCGTTCGGCGCGGTGCTTATAGTCTTCTAGTGTAGCCATGGGCAGCGCGATTGCCTTTTGGCTTTGCAAACCCAGGTCGGCCGCTTCGATTTGCCGCCCTTCGGCCAGGACCAGACCGCGCCGCACCCGGTTGGCCAGTTCGCGCACATTGCCCGGCCAACCATGCTTGCCCATGGCGAGCAGCGCGTCCTCGCTGAAACTGCGCGGACGGCGCCCGGTTTCCTGGCTGTAGAACCGGGAAAAATGATTGGCCAGCATCCCCACATCGCCATGGCGCTCACGCAGCGGTGCGGTGAGCACTTGCAGGACATTGAGCCGGTAGTACAAGTCTTCGCGGAAGGTGCCCTTTTCGATGGCCGCTTCCAGATCGACGTGTGTCGCGGCCAACACCCTGACATCCACCGGGATCGGCTGGCTGCCACCGACACGCTCGATATGTTTTTCCTGGAGAAAGCGCAACAGGTTGGCTTGCAACTCCATCGGCAGGTCACCGATCTCGTCGAGGAACAGGGTGCCGCCATTGGCCGCTTCGATGCGCCCGATCTTGCGTTGGTGGGCGCCGGTAAATGCACCTTTTTCATGGCCAAACAGTTCGGACTGGATCAGGTGTTCCGGAATAGCCCCGCAATTGATCGCCACGAATGGCTTGGCGTGCCGCTGGGATTGCCGGTGCAAGGTCTTGGCCACCAGTTCCTTGCCGGTGCCGCTGTCGCCACGGATCAGAATCGGCGACTCGGTAGGGGCCAGTTTCGCCAGCAGTTTGCGCAGTTCGCGGATTGGCCGGCTGTCACCCAACAGTTCATGTTCGGGCTCGGCCACATAGGCGCAGCCTTTACCCCGCAAGCGCGCCATGCCAAAGGCCCGGCCCAGGGTGACCTGGACGCGCGCCACATCGAACGGCAAGGTATGGAAGTCAAAAAACCATTCACAGACAAAGTCGCCGACATTCTGCAGGCGCAGCATCTCGGGGCTGAGCACGGCTATCCATTCGGTACCGCTGCGACTGATCAGCTCCTTGACCGCCTCGGGTCGCTCCAGGTGTTTGGGCTGGAGTCGCAATAATCCTACGTCACAGGTGCGATCGCCCAAGGCATCCAGGGCACAGCTGTCCACTGCCCATCCAGCCGCCCGCAAACCAGGCAATAACTGGTGGCAGTCGTCACAGGGATCGACCACAAGCAAGCGACGCAGGGCTGGTGTAACAACCATGACTGTTCCTTGGCGTCAAAAACATTAAAGTTATTTAGAAACAACAGTTTGGGCGAGCTGCTCATAACCCTAGCAAGATCTTGACACTACGCTTGTATCGTTTCGCGATAAAAGATCTCGGGATACGGCATTTGGCGATCAACCCGCTTTAGTGCGGCGATTTGAATCTTTCCCGGCCTTTCAAAAGCGCCGCTTACATGACGTTAATCACGAAAAGTTGAATTTTCTTGTTTTAGCATGTGACCCGTACCCCGTCATCGAGCATCAGTACAGGTACTAGCCGAACGGTAAGCCCAACCGACGGCACATCTTTTGATTGGGCACTTAGAGAGAAGACCCCATGAACGCCCCGCTCCGTATCAACGAAGCTCTTCTGATCGCAGACCGTGCTTTCCAACCCTTTCACTGCGTGGCCTGGGCCCCACAAGACGGCACTGGCGAGCTGAGCCTGACCGTGATCGACCGCACCGAAAACCGCATCGGGCGCAAACAGATTCCTTGCAGCACTTATTCCGATCCAAAACAATTGGAAACCCTGCTGCTGCAAGCCCGCGCCGAACTCAATGGCGAAGGCTATCAGCTACAGTCCTGGGCAATGCCCAAGTAAGTTAACGCAGCTACTGCGACATACCGTCGCTTCTTATATTGGCTGCAACTTGTTAAAACTATTAAACCCGTGGCGAGTGAGTTCGACCCTCGCCACGGGTTTTGCGTGCCTGCAACTTTCGTAGCGCCCTTCTTTATATAGCAGCCATGGCATGATCACTTGATCTTCCAGTGAGCCTTCAGTTACTGGCGGTGAAGGATCAACCGTTCAATGGCTTCGGCAGCACCGTCCTCGACATTGCTGCCGGTGACCAGGTTGGCCTGACGTTTGACCACCTCTTCTGCCTGCCCCATGGCAATCGACAACCCGGCCACTTCAAACATCGCCGGATCATTGCCACCATCGCCGATGGCTGCCGTCTGCTCCAGCGCCACCCCAAGGTGCGCAGCCAGGGTTTTCAGGGCATCGCCCTTGTTGGCCTTCATTGCGGTGATATCGAGATAGACCGGCTGCGAACGCGAAACCTGAGCCAAGCCTGCAACCTTGGGCTGCAAGCGCGCTTCCAGCTCGACCAGCAACTGTGCATTGGCGCTGGCGGCGACGATCTTGTCGATCCGCCCCAGAAACGGCTCGAAACTCTCCACCACGACCGGCGCATAACCGAGGCCATGCTGCTCCCGAGGCACCATGGGGCCCGAGGGGTCACGCAGCAGCCACTCACCATCGGCAAACACCCAGATTTCCACCTCCGGCTGGTCGCACAACAGTGCCAGGGTGATCAGCGCCGCCTCTGCCGGCAAGTGGTGGGCCACCAGAATGCTGCCATCCGGGTTCACCAGGGTGCCGCCGTTGAATCCCGCCGTGGGTACATCGACGCCCAGGGCTTCGATCTGCTGCAACATCGCCCTCGGCGGCCGCCCGGTGGCCAGGCTGAAAAACACCCCGGCTTCGCGCAGCGCCCGCACGGCAGCGATGGTGCGCTGGCTGAGGCTGTGATCGGGCAGCAACAAGGTGCCGTCCATATCACTCAACAAAAAACGGATGGGGTGAATCGTCTCCTCACTCATCCGAGGCTATGCCAGGCACGGCCATCACGGGCCAGCAACGCATCCGCTGCCGCTGGGCCATCTTCCCCGGCCTTGTAGGCCTGGATGCCATCGTCCTTCTGCCAGGCATCGAGAAACGGTTGCACCGCACGCCAGCCGTTTTCGATGTTATCGGCACGCTGGAACAGGGTCTGATCGCCGGTCAGGCAATCATAGATCAGCGTCTCGTAGCCGGTGGAAGGCTGCATCTCGAAGAAGTCCTTGTAGGCAAAACCCAGCTGGATGTTGGCCATGTCCAGGGTCGGCCCGGGCTTTTTCGCCAGCAGGTCGAACCACATGCCTTCATTGGGCTGGATCTGGATTTTCAGGTACGTCGGCTTGACCTCGTCGACTTCGGTATCGCGAAACTGGGCATAGGGCGCTGGTTTGAAGCAGATAACGATTTCGGTATCGCGCACGCTCATGCGCTTGCCGGTGCGCAGGTAGAACGGCACGCCGACCCAACGCCAGTTATCAATCATCACCTTGAGCGCAACGAAGGTTTCGGTGCTGCTGTCCGGGGCCACATTGGCCTCCTGCCGATAGCCCGGCAGCGCCTTGCCGCCGATCTCGCCGGCGGTGTACTGGCCGCGCACCGAGTTGGCCCGTGCATCCTCCAGCGACCAGGGGCGCACGGCCCCGATCACCTTGGCCTTCTCGCCACGCACCGCATCGGCGCCAAAGGCTGCCGGCGGTTCCATGGCAATCATCGCCAGCAACTGGAACAGGTGGTTGGGCACCATATCGCGCAGGGTGCCGGTGTTTTCGAAGAAACTGCCCCGGGTTTCCACACCGACCGTTTCGGCAGCGGTGATCTGCACGTGGTCAATGTAGTGGTTGTTCCAGAACGCCTCGAACAGCACGTTGGAGAAACGGCTGATCAGAATGTTCTGCACCGTTTCCTTGCCCAGGTAATGGTCGATGCGATAGATCTGCTTCTCAGTCATGACCTTGAGCAGACAGGCGTTGAGCGCCTCGGCGGTGACCAGGTCGGAGCCGAACGGCTTTTCGATGACCACGCGGCGGAAAGCCCCGGGGGTTTCCTCCAGCAGGTTGGCCCGGCCCAGGCGCTGCACCACTTCACTGAAGAAGCGCGGCGCGGTGGCCAGGTAGAACACCGCGTTGCCCGTGCCGCTGTCGGCGATTTTGCTGGCAATGTCGGCATAGGTGCCGTCATCGAGAAAATCGCCCTGCACGTAGCTGATGCCCTTGGCCAACTGGGCCCACAACTGTGGGTCCAGTGCATGTTCGGCATTCCCCTTGACCTTGCTCGCCGCTTCGGTGCGGATGAAGTCTTCGAGTTTCTTGGCGAAGTCTGCATCGCTGATAGCGTTGTGATCCACCCCGACAATCCGCAGCCCCTCACCCAGCAAGCCATCGCGACCGAGGTTGTACAGCGCCGGCATCAGCAGGCGCTTGACCAGGTCGCCATGGGCGCCGAACAGGAACAAGGTAGTGGGTGGAGCGGGTTCGGCCTTGGGTTTCTTGCCGGTGGCCGTCATTTTTTGGAAGTCTCCACATGGCCGCCAAAGCCGAAGCGCATGGCCGACAGCAGCTTGTCACCGTAAGTGCTTTGCTGGCGCGAGCGGAACCGGGCGAACAACGAGTTGGACAGCACCGGTACCGGTACCGATTGCTCCATGGCCGCTTCGATGGTCCAGCGCCCTTCGCCGCTGTCGGCCACGGAACCGGAGTAACCGTCGAGCTTGGGGTCGGTCGCCAGGGCATCGGCTGTGAGGTCGAGCAGCCAGGAGGACACAACGCTGCCGCGACGCCAGACTTCGGCGATATCGGCCACGTTCAGGTCAAAACGCTGCTCTGGCGGCAGGTTTTCCGAGTTCTTGGTCTTGAGGATGTCAAAGCCTTCGGCAAACGCCTGCATCATGCCGTACTCGATGCCGTTGTGGATCATCTTCACGAAGTGCCCGGAACCGGCAGGGCCGGCGTGGATATAGCCACGTTCGGCGCGGTCGTCGGTAGCGGTACGGTCCTTGGTGCGCGGGATATCGCCCAGGCCCGGCGCGAGGGTGGCGAAGATCGGATCCAGATGCTTGACGGTCTCGGCGTCGCCGCCAATCATCATGCAGTAACCGCGCTCCAGGCCCCACACGCCACCGGAAGTGCCGACGTCGATGTAGTGCAGGCCTTTTTCCGCCAGGGCCTTGCCGCGACGTACGTCATCTTTATAGAAGGTGTTGCCGCCGTCGATGATCACATCGCCGGGTTCCATCAGTTCGCTCAGGTCGTTGATCGTGGTTTCGGTGGGCTCGCCCGCCGGTAACATGACCCAGACAGCCCGCGGCTTTTGCAGGCCCGCGACCAGGGCAGGCAGATCGGCAACGCCGGTCGCGCCCTCTTCACTCAAGCCTTTGACGAATGCTTCATTGCGGTCGTAGACCACGGTGGTATGCCCATTGAGCATCAAGCGGCGCGCAATATTCCCGCCCATGCGGCCTAGTCCGATAATCCCCAGTTGCATGTATTGATGCTCCCAACTACAAATAAAAATGTGTGACACAGTTTATAGCGCAATGACGAATTAGTCCGGCGCCAATCGCACTAGTTTCATCACAAAAAGAGGCCATCGTTTCACCATCACTGGCTGAAAAGTCACAGCGACCCTGAAAAATAAAAAAGTTCCCTTGAGCCCAAAAAGAAATCAGAATCGCCCCTGACTCCTGCCGAGGGCCTCGACTCAAGCGCTCTGGCACCGCGATACACCGGCTATTTGCGAGGTAAGCAATGCGCACAGCACAGATGACACGCCCGCCACAGACCCTCTACGTCACCGTCCGCCGTGACGAATTGCGCCAGCTGAAAGACGAACGCGAGCAGTTGCAGCAGGAAGTGATCCGTCTGCGGGCGCAGTTGCAGGCTCAGTTGGCAAACCAAGCCATTACCTGCTGAACCCCGGGTCCAACTCACAAACTTTTCACCCGCCCATCCCGATAATCCTGCGCCAGAACGCCGCCTCACGCATGGGCGGCGGCAATTATCGGGTTGGAGCGCTGCATGGCGAGCACGAAGTCTGCAAAAGGGTTTGATTGGGCCGGCCTGGGCTGGATGTTCCTGTTTTTCTGGTATTTCTCCGGTATTACCCAACTGCTGATCCAACTGACCGGCACCTCGGGCTTCAGTGGTTTCCGCCAGGCGTTCTTCATGAGTGCGCTGTGGTTGGCACCCATGCTGCTGTTCCCGCGTCGCGCCCGGCTACTCGCCGCGCTGATCGGTGTGGTGCTGTGGGCCTGTTCCATGGCCAGCCTGGGCTACTTCTTTATTTACCAGCAGGAATTTTCCCAGAGCGTCATCTTCATCATGTTCGAGTCGAACATCTCTGAAGCCGGCGAGTATGCAACGCAATACTTTGCCTGGTGGATCGTGCTGGCCTTTATTGCCCACACCGCCCTGGCCGTCTTCCTCTGGACCCGTGTGCGCCCGGTCTACCTGCCCCGGGGCCGGGCAATGGTCGCGGCGACGGCCATTGTGCTGGCGATTGTCGGCTATCCGCTGGTCAAGCAGATTGCCACCAACGACACCCTGGAACGGGCCATCGATGGCTTCGAAACCCGAGTCGAACCTGCCGTGCCGTGGCAGATGATTGTTGCCTATCGCCGCTACACCCAGCAGTTGAACAACATGCAGGGCATGCTCGACAACGTCAGCAAGATCCCGCCCCTGAGCAACTTCAAGGACAGCATGGCCGGCCAACCGTCGACCCTGGTGCTGGTGATCGGCGAGTCCACCAACCGGCAGCGCATGAGCCTCTACGGCTACCCGCGCAAGACCACGCCGGAGCTGGACAAGCTGCGTGACCAATTGGATGTGTTCGACAACGTCATCACCCCGCGCCCCTACACCATCGAGGCGCTGCAACAGGTACTGACCTTTGCCGATGAAGACAATCCGGATCTGTATCTGAAGACCCCTTCCATCGTCAGCATGATGGAACAGGCCGGCTACAAGACCTTCTGGATCACCAACCAGCAGACCATGACCAAGCGCAACACCATGCTCACCACGTTCTCCGAACAGGCCGACGAGCAGGTGTACCTCAACAACAACCGTAACCAGAACGCCCGCCAGTACGATGGCGACGTGCTGGAGCCGTTCTCCAAGGCCCTGGCCGACAAGGCCGAGCGCAAGCTGATCGTGGTGCACCTGCTGGGTACCCATATGAGCTATCAGTACCGCTACCCGCCAAGCTTCGACACCTTTACCGACCGCCAGGGTGTCCCGGACGCGGTCAGTGACGACCAGCTGCCGACCTACAACAGCTATGACAACGCAGTGCGCTACAACGACTTCGTGGTGTCGAGCCTGATCAAGGACTACGCCAAGACCGACCCCAATGGTTTCCTGCTGTACCTCTCCGACCACGGCGAGGATGTGTTCGACTCGGCGGGCCATGACACCCTGGGCCGCAACGAGGGCAAGCCGACAGCCCCGATGTACACCATCCCCTTCATGACCTGGGCCTCGCCAAAGTGGCGCGCCACCCACGACTGGAACATGCAGGGCGATATACAACGGCCCTACAGCAGCTCGCAGTTGATTCATACCTGGGCCGACCTGGCCGGCTTGAGTTTCGACGAACTGGACCGCAGCCGCAGCCTGGTCAGCGACAGCTTCAAGCCACGGCCATTGCTGATCGGCGATCCCTACCAGCGTTCACAGAAGGCCTTGATCGACTTCAGCCTGATCAAGCCCAAAGCCAGTACTGCACCCCGGAGTGTGGTCCAGAAGTAAACGACCCGCACCCCGTCCAGAGTTAACCCCTGCGGTTAACTTTGGATGTGCTTGACGTTAACCCCCACTTAATTAGCTTCCTACAGACTATTCCCATAAATCTGACCAGGGACGGTGCAGACACGATCACTTTTAATGGGAATACCTGCGATGAAACTTTCAACCTTGATGCTTGCTGGCCTGCTGGGCCTGACCTCCGCTGCCGCCTTCGCCGAAGGCGGCGCTGAGCGCGTGAAGGAGCACTTCGATAATTTCAGCTTCACCCAGAAACAAATCCACAACGACACCGAACAGACGGCGGCTGCCGACGCCAAGGGTGCTGAATCCGGGTCCACCCAACACACGCGGGATGCTGAGCAACCCAAAGGCTGATGCACGAGTAATACCCGGCACCATTATGCTCTGGTGGTGAAGGTCAATTTGGCGCCCTGTACAGGGCGCTTTTTTTTGCCTGGTCGAACCTTCCCAAGGGGAGCGCGGGAACGACCTGAGGATTTAGAGGGCCTTGCTCCAGAACAGCATGCGGCCATGGGCTGGGTCGAAGATCGAGTCATCGAAGCCGAACTTGCGGTACGACGCCTGCGCCACTGGATTACCTTCCAGCACTTCCAGGGTGATCTTGCAGCAACCGCGCTGGCGGGCGATTTCCTCGACCTTTTGCAGCATTTTCTGGCTCAGGCCCAGGCCTCGGAACGGTTCCTTGACCACCACATCATGCACGTTGACCAGCGGCCGGCAGGCAAAGGTCGAAAACCCTTCAAAACAGTTAACAAGCCCGGCCGGCTCGCCGCCAACAAAGGCCAGCACGCTGAAGGCATGGGGACGCTTGGCCAATTCCGCCGGCAATTGTTGCAGCAGGTCGGCGGACAGGGCATGGCCACCGCCCATGGGGTCTTGTGCATAGTGGTTGAGCAACAGGCCAATGGCCTCGGCGTGCACGGAGTTGCTGTAGCTGGCTTGCAGCACCAATATTTCTGCGGCTTCCATTTCCTTCCTCGATAACTGCCCGGCAGGGATGAGCTCCCCGCAAAAGCTCGATTGTAAGCGGGGTGTAGGGGTTAGATGAAGGAGATTAACTACAACTTGGCGCGGGAAAAAGCCATCAGGCAAATGATTGTGTCAGTGGGCCAATGGCCACTACTGACCAAAGCGTTGCAACTGCATTTCTTGCAAACGGCTGAGGGTGCGGCGGAACGCAAACTCCAGGTAACCCTCGGTGTACAACTCGGCCAAGGGCACCCTCGCTTCGATGTACAGCGGGACCTTGCGGTCGTAGCACTCATCCACCAGGGCGATAAACCGGCGCACACTGTCATCGTGCACCGACAACGCCGGCAGCTCGCGGTCGCCCGCCTCCACGCGCTGGGCACCATCCTCGGTACCACGGGCAATCCGCCCAGGACGTGTCGAGGCGCTCAGCCCGGGCACTTCGCCGAGCAATATGGCGCTATAGCGATCACACAGCTGCATGAAATCCATGGCCGCCAGCGGTTGTTCGCACAGATCAGCGTAGCGGCACCACAACACCGTTTCGCTGGACTGCACCGTAACAATGCGCCGCGAACCGACCATAACCGGCGCCTCGCTGCAGGCTTGTCCAGCGCTCAGACGCTGGAAAACCGTAGCCAATGCTTGTGGTTGATCGACCCAGTAGCGCTGCTCGGCGGTGCCCGGATGCAAGCGGTGATCCTCACTGCCGTCTACCGCCACCACCTGCATATGGGCCTCAATCGCCTCGATAGCCGGCATGAAGCGTTCGCGGTTGAAACCGTCGGCGTACAACTGCCCGGGCGGCTGGTTGGAGGTGCAGACCATTACCACCCCTTCGTCGAACATCACCTGGAACAGGCGCCCGAGGATGATCGCGTCACCAATGTCATTGACGAACAGCTCGTCGAAACACAGCACCCGCACGTCCCCGGCCAACTCGCGGGCCAGGGCCTGCAAAGGGTCCGGGGTGCCGGTCAACTGGAACAGACGTTGATGGACCCAGCCCATGAAGTGATGGAAGTGCTGGCGCCGCGCGGGCACCCGCAGGCTCTGATGGAACTGATCCATCAGCCAGGTCTTGCCCCGCCCCACCGGCCCCCACAGATAAACGCCGGTGACCGGTGCATCGGCGCCCTGGTGCAATGCCCCATGGCAGGCCTGCAACGCCTCGACCGCCCGGCGTTGCGCGTCGTCTGCCACAAAACCATCGGCCAGGGCCCGCTGGTAGGCGGCCAGTGGTGAGTCGGCCGTCATGCGAGGCTTTTGCTGACCACCTCGAACACATCGCTGGACAGCTCGCCCGAACCACGGATGCGCTCCAGCTCAGCCTTCATCAGCGCCTGACGGGCGCTGTTGTATTTGCGCCAGCGGGTCAGTGGCGCCAACTGCCGCGAGGCGATCTGCGGGTTGAAGGCATTCAGCTCGATCACCAGGTCCGCCAGGAAGCGATAGCCCGAGCCATCGGCTGCATGGAAGTTGATCAGGTTCTGCCCGGCAAAGGCGCCGACCAGCGCGCGCACCTTGTTCGGGTTCTTGATATTGAACGCCGGGTGCTGCATCAGGGCCTTGACCCGTGCAAGCCCGCCCGGCAACACGCTCCCGGCCTGGACGCTGAACCATTGGTCCATGACCAGGGGGTTGTCCTTGAAGTTCTCGGCAAACACTTGCAGGGCCTTGGCCTTCTCGGCATCGAACGGCGAGTTGACCAGCACCGCCAATGCCGTCAGGCGTTCGGTCATGTTGTCACACGCGTCGAACTGCTCCAGGGTCGCCGCCAGTACTTCGGGCTTGCCGCTGAGCATCAGGTACGACAGCGCGATGTTCTGCAGGGCGCGGCGCGCGAAGTGCTCGGCCGAGGCCACGTAAGGCGTGTTGCGCGACAGGTCGCGGTTGGCCTGGTAGCGCAGCCACAGGCCTTCGAACAGGTTATCGGCCAACTGCTTGCGCGCAAACTCGCGGGCGGCGTGGATCGCATCGACGTCAGCCACTTCGCTGATTTCGGTCAGGTAGGCTTCACCCGGCAACGACAACATTTCGGCGACCATGGCCTGGTCCAGGCTTTCGTCGCTCAACACGCTGCGCAGCGCATTGACCAGCCGTTGATCCAGCACCAGGGCCTGGCCCTGCTGGTGTTGGCCGATCAGGTCCTGCAACACCTGCACCGCCAGTTGCTGACCCGCTTCCCAGCGATTGAAGCCATCGCTGTCGTGCTGCATCAGGAACATCAACTGGTCACGGCTGTAGGGGAAGCTCAGCTTCACCGGCGCCGAGAAGCCACGCAGCAGCGACGGCAAGGGTTGCTCAGGGATATCGACGAAGGTGAACGTCTGCTCGGCCTCAGTCACCGACAACACTCGCGAAGTGCCCTGCGCCGCCGCTTCACCGGCCAGACGCAACGGCAGGTCGGCCCCATTGGCGTCCAGCAGGCCCAGGGCCACCGGAATCACGAATGGCAGTTTTTCTACGTTGTCCGGGGTTTGCGGGCAGCTCTGGCGCAAGGTCAGGCTGTAGGTCTTGGCGGTAGCGTCGTAGGACTCGCTCACTAGCAGGCGTGGCGTGCCGGCCTGGCTATACCAGCGTTTGAACTGGGTCAGGTCGGCACCGTTGGCGTCTTCCATGGCCTTGATAAAGTCATCACAGGTCACGGCCTGGCCGTCGTGGCGTTCAAAGTACAGGTCACTGCCTTTGCGAAAGCCCTCGGCGCCGAGCAAGGTGTGGATCATCCCGACCACTTCCGAACCCTTTTCGTACACGGTCAGGGTGTAGAAGTTGGAAATTTCGATAAAGCTGTCCGGGCGCACAGCGTGGGCCATCGGCCCTGCATCTTCGGCGAACTGGTGGGTGCGCAGGTAGGCCACATCCTGGATACGCTTGACGGTGGCCGAGTTCATATCCGCAGAGAAGTGCGAATCGCGGAACACCGTGAAGCCTTCCTTGAGCGACAACTGGAACCAGTCGCGGCAGGTCACGCGGTTGCCCGACCAGTTGTGGAAGTATTCGTGGGCGACGATGGCTTCTACCCGCTGGTGCGCGGCGTCGGTCGCGGTTTCGGCGCGGGCCAGCACGGCGCTGGAGTTGAAGATGTTCAGGCCCTTGTTTTCCATGGCGCCCATGTTGAAGTCGTTGACGGCGACGATCATGAAGATATCCAGGTCGTATTCGCGACCATAGACCTCTTCATCCCAACGCATGGACTTCTTCAGGCTGTTCATGGCGTGCTGGCACTTGTCGATGTTTTCCGGCTCGACATAAATGCGCAGCGCGACGGTGCGCTGGCTCATGGTGGTGAAGGTGTCTTCGACGCACCACAGGTCGCCGGCCACCAGGGCGAACAGGTAGGCCGGCTTCTTGAACGGGTCTTCCCAGGTCGCCCAGTGCCGACCGTCTTCGCCGGGGCCGCTGGCAATCGGGTTGCCGTTGGACAGCAGCACCGGATAGCTGTGCTGCTCGGCGATCACCGTGGTGGTGAACGTGCTCATCACGTCCGGGCGGTCAAGGTAGTAGGTGATCTTGCGGAAGCCCTCGGCCTCGCATTGGGTACAGAACATGCCACCGGACTTGTACAAGCCTTCCAGGGCGGTGTTGGTTTGCGGGTGGATGCGCACGCTGGTGTCGACCGTGAAGCTGTCACTGGTCGGCTGCAACGTCAGGTGGCTGTCGCTCAATTGGTAGTCGGTGGCGCTCAGTTCCTGGTCACCCAGGGCCACGCTCAGCAGTTCCAACTGCTGGCCATCGAGCACCAGCGGCGGCAGGCCGGTGCCGCGCTGGGGGTTGCGGCGCATCACCAGCTGCGCGTGGACCAGGCTATGGTCCTCGAACAACTCGAAGGTCAGGTGAGTCTCGTCGATCAGGTACTCGGGCGCCTGATAGTCCTTCAGGTAAATCATCTTCGGTTGTTCGGTGCGCATGCGTGAAATCCTTCTACTGATGCACGGCGAGCTGGTAAGCCGTGTATTTACGAATATTGATAACGCCGGTATCGAAGATCAGGTATTGGCCCTTGATCCCCAGCAGCGTGCCTTCGGCAATCGGGTTCTTGTCCAGGTTGAAACTGACGATCTTGGCTGGATATTGCTCCACCGGGTAGCGGATTTCGAGGGGCTCGATATCGGTTACCGGTTGGATGGCCTGCAGGCCAAAGCGTTCCTGCAATTGCAGCAGGCCATCGGCGCAGGAGACAAACAGCTCGTCGCGTACCTGCGCAAGGTCTACCGCTGCCGCGTCGCCCTTGAGCAAGGCGCGCCAGTTGGTCTTGTCGGCGACCTGGCTGCGCAGCACATCTTCGACAAAGCCCGATTGCTGGCGCGTGGCCACGCGCATGATCGGCAATGCCTGGCTCGCGCCCTGGTCCAGCCAGCGCGTGGGCAACTGGGTGGCGCGGGTGATGCCGACCTTGATCCCCGACGAGTTTGCCAGGTACACCACATGGTCGGTCATGCAGAATTTCTCGCCCCAGGCCGGATCGCGGCAAGTGCCGGCATCGAAATGGCAGCGCTCAGGACTCATGATGCACAGGTCGCACTGGGCCAGCTTGGTCATGCACGGGTAGCAATAGCCCTGGCTGAAGCTGGTCTTGGTCTTGCGTCCGCAATGGGTGCAGTGGATCGCACCGAGGTATTCCAGGCGTATATGAGTGCCAATCAACGGGTTGACCGGCACCTCGGTGTCGCCCAGGCGAAAAGCGTATTGAACGGTCGGCGAACCCAGTTGCGCCGACATCTTGCTGACTGCACCACGGCCAATCTCAATCAATGGATGGCATCCGACTTGAACAGGATGTTTTCCACCGGGGTCGACTTCGATTGGCATTCCTGCGGGCCCATATAGCCGGTGCGCTGGTCTTCCGGCAGGTTTTGCAGCTCCCAGGCGATCATGGCCTGCAACGACAGCTCGCGCTGTTCGGCAGTGAGCTTGCGGCCGTCGGCCCATTTACCGATTTCCACGGCGAGCTTGAGGCTCTGGTAGATATCCGGGGTGATGTTTTCGATCATTTCAGCAAAAGAGGACATAAGACTCTTCCTTCAATAATGGGCAGAGATTCAAGCGTTACGTTTATGGCGGCTGTACAACCCGCCGAGCAAACCGGTGATGCAACCCGCCACCAGGCCGCCGACATGGGCCGCATTGGCGATTTCGCCGAAGCCGATCATCGAGACCAGGCCCGACAGGCACAGCACCAGCCACACCAGCATCATCACCAGCACGCCGCGCGGCAGGCGATACGCCGGGTTGGGCGCAAGCAACTGGTAGATCCAGCAATGGCCGAGCAAGCCGTACAACACGCCGGACAGGCCACCGAACAGGCCGGGCCCGCCAAAGGTGTATTGCGCATAGTTGGAGGCCAGGCTGAACAGCATCGTCAGGCCCAGCAGGTTGATACTGCCCTGGCGCGCCTCGATGCGCCGCCCCAGCTCCCAGTACCACATGCCGTTCATGGCCAGGTGCAGGATGCCGAAGTGGATCAGCATCGGCGTGATCAACCGCCACCACTGCCCTGCCGCCAGGCTGTCGGCCAGGGGCGTGAAATACAGGTACTCACCGGCCACGTGGAAATTCAGGAACGTCAGCCAGCTCATGGCTTGCAAGTTGTCGCCGAGCATCGTGACCGCAGCGACGACCAGGCTCAGCAGCAACACACCCGCGGTCAGCGGGCTGTGGCGCAGTTGCTGGAGGAAGCCGGGGCGCTTGGCTACCGGTTCCTGGGGAATATCCAGCTGCTGGTCCGGATCGCCGGCCGGGAAACGCTGATACAGACTGCGCACGTCTTCGCTGATCGCGTCCGGCACCCACAGCACCTGCTCGCCGGCCTCTTCACTGACGCGATGGGGCACCTGCATGCGCTGCAACAGTTTGACGAAGCCAGCCAGGTCGACCGTCAGCGGCAAGCGTAAAACGGCCACGTTACTCATGAATCACCTCAGGGCGCTCGACATCGACCCACACGAACTTGTTGGGGTCCAGGCAGGTTTCCTGATCCAGGCGATACGCCACCAGCTTGCCGTAGAGCACTGCGCTGTAGTCCAGGCAGGCCAGGTTCGAGCGGATCGGCGCCGGTTTGCCGCTGCGCCAGTAATGGCCGACAAACAGCAAGGGTTCATCGACGCCATAGCGCAACAGGGAGTTTTTCTCGGTCGAAGACAACGGCGTACGGGCCACCGGATCGGGCAAGGCATCGGGTTGGAACACGATATCGCCGTAGGTCTTCGGGTCGTCTTCCCAGAACTTGGTGCGAAAGAACGAACGGGTCAGGCCATCGCCGCCGGTCAGCGTCAGGCCGTCCGGCAGGCGCATATCGGTGCCGCGCAGCAGGCGATCGAAGGCGTTGCAGGCAAAACTGCCCGGCACCGCCGCCGCCTGCAGGAAATGCTCGTCGATGCAGCCGTCGGGGAATTGTCGGCGCAGCGGCTCGATCAATCCCGAATCCCAGCAGGCGTGCACCACGCGGAAACGCCCGGCATCGACAAACAACGGCATGTCGTAGAACCAGCCAAGGAAGTCATGCCAGTCGCCGGGGTGGTGTTCGAACTGGGTCAGGGTCTCGTGGATCAGCCGCGCGTGGCGTAGCGAATGTTCGCGCACGTACTGCTTGCCACTGCCGGGCGGCGCCAGGGTGCTCCAGCCCAGGGCGTTGAACTCGTGGTTGCCCATGATGCACAGCGCCTGGCCGGCTTCGACCATGTCGTGGACGATATGCAGCGCCTCACGGATGCGCGGGCCACGGTCGATGATATCGCCGAGGAACACCGCCATGCGTGATGGGTGGCGCCAGACGCCGCCCTGCTTGTGGTAACCCATCTGGTCGAGCAGGTGCTCAAGGGTATGAGCGCAACCGTGCACGTCACCAATCAGGTCGTAGCTACGCGCGGGATCGAGCATCAGTCGCCTCCACCCCCCAAGCGGCTGCCCCAGCCCAGCTTGGTGCGGCACACTTCGTAGTAGTTGTGATCCAGTGGATGGATCAACCGCAGCTTCTGCGCCTTTTTGCTCACGGTGATGGTGTCACCGGGGGCGCAGGTGAAGTGGTTCTGCCCGTCACAGGAAACTTGCGGGTAGATCTGCATGTCTTTGGAGACCACGATTTTCAACTCACTGTTGCCATCGACCACAATCGGTCGGCTAGACAACATATGGGGGTACATCGGCACGATCACAATGGCATCCAGCTTGGGATGCATGATCGGCCCGCCGGCCGACAGCGCATAGGCCGTGGACCCGGTGGGCGTGGCGACAATCAGGCCGTCGGCCTTCTGGCTGCAGACGAACTGGCCGTCGATATACAGCTCGAACTCGATCATCCGCGTCGACTTGCCGGGGTGCAGCACCACATCGTTGAGGGCATCGCCCTGGCCGATGGCTTCGCCATGGCGGCGCACTTCGGCTTGCAGCAGGAAGCGGTTTTCCACCAGGTAGTGGCCGTCCAGCACCTTGGCCACTTCAACTTCCAGGTCGTCGGGGCGGATATCGGTGAGGAACCCCAGGCTGCCCCGGTTGATCCCCAGTACCGGCACGTTATGCCGCGCCAGGGCCCGGGCGGCGCCCAGCAGGCTGCCGTCGCCGCCGACCACAATCACCATGTCGCAGACTTCACCGAGCATTTTGCGCGACGAGGTCTGCAGGCCGTGGCCCGGCAGAATCTCGGCGATGGTGTCTTCGAGGATCACATGCAGGTGGCGCTCAAGCAGAAACTTTTTCAGCCGGCGGACCGTGTCCAGAACCTGGGTACTGCCCAGGCGACCGATGATGCCGATATTGCGAAATTGCTCCATGGGGCTCCTGCAGGGTTTGGGTCTGGCAAAAAGAACGATTATGGGCGAAAGGCCGCATTAGACAAAATCCTTTGTCGCCCCAGGCCCCAGACGACAACGGTTCTCAACACTTCCAGGGGGCACGCGGCGAGTAGGAAGCAGCTATGCTCGGACCATGAATCCGTTTCCCGACCTGCAGCCTCTGCCCCGTCAATTGCGTCATCCCGCAGTGCGGGATCTGGCGTGGGTGATCCTCGCCCCGCCGATGCTCGCGCAGACGCCCTGGCCACAACGTCACCCCCTGGCCGGCAGTGACTGGGTGCAGCAGCCTGCGGCCCTGGAGCAATGGCTCAGGCGCCTGGACCAGGACAGCAGCGCCCTGCTGCATTGGCTGAGCCTGGCACGCACCCGGCGCCTGGGCCTGTATTACGAACGCCTGTGGCAATTTGCCGTGCAGCACGCCCCTGGCGTGGAGTTGCTGGCGGCCAACCTGCCGATCCGCCAGGCCGGGCACACCCTGGGTGAGCTGGACATGCTGCTGCGCGACCGTGACGGCGTGCATCATCTGGAGTTGGCGATCAAGCTTTACCTCGGCCCCCAGGACGGCAACGGCCAGGACACCGCGCAATGGCTGGGCCCGGGTTGTCACGACCGCCTGGATCGCAAGCTGGCGCATCTGGCAGACCACCAACTGCCCATCTCGGCCAGGGCGCAAAGCCGGGAGGTGCTGGCGACGCTGGATATCCAGGAGTTCACCGCCCATCTGTGGCTCGGCGGCTACCTGTTGTACCCCTGGCCCGGCGAGGCCGCCCCGCCTTTCGGCGCCCACCCCCAGCATTTGCGCGGGCGCTGGTTGCATCAGCGCGATTGGCAGGACTTTATCCAGGCCAGCCCGCCGGGCCGCTGGCAGCCCCTGCCGCGCCATGCCTGGCTGGCGCCGGCGCATTACCCGGCGGAAGAAATCTGGAGTGAAGAGCAGATGCAGCGCTGGCTGGTCGACCTGGACCCGATGGCGCCGGCGCAGTTGTTGGTGCGCATGATGCAGAACGGCGGGGATTGGGAGGAAGCGGAGCGGCTGTTTCTGGTGGCGGATCTTTGGCCGAATGTGCCGGGGGCTAGCTGATCGTTTTGCGGTGGGTTTGAGGGCCTTGTCGCAGGCAAGCCAGCTCCCACATTCAAGCGCATTCCAAAGGATGTACGCGGCCGAATGTGGGAGCGGACTTGCTCGCGATAGCGATAGCAGCAGCGCTACAGGCTATCAATATGCCGATAATCCACCTGCAACCCGGCGGCCAGCTCCCGCGCCCGCCCCAGCCGGATCGGCCCACGTTCGATATCCACCAACAGCCCCAGGCAATCCAACGCCGGCAATTGACCAATATCCTTGAGCCGGCCATCGGTAATCACCAGCAACCGCTGCTGTTCAGCCGGATAGCGCTTGCGCCGCGCCGCCAGCCAATGCCCGGCCTCGGTCAACGCCGCCAGGAGCGGCGTCCCTCCGCCGGCGCCCAGGCCATCCAGCCAACGCCCCAGGCCCTTGGCCGCTTTCAAGCCTTGTACCTGCCAGCTCGGCACTTGCCCGCTGGCGGTCAACAACGCCAGTCGCGCCCGCTGCCGATAGGCGTCGTCGAACACCTGCGCGAGCAAGCCCTTGGCATCGCTAAGCGCCTGATGCCGCCGAGTGGACGCCGAGGCATCGACAATCACCAGCCACAGCTCATGGGAGGCACGGCTGCGGTTGCAGTACACCAGGTCTTTACGCGATTGTGGTCGCCCGCCCAACAAGGTGCCCGGCCAATTGACCATCCCCTCGGCGCCGTTGCGCGCCCGCCCTTGCCTGCCTTGATCCAGTCGACCCGCCTTGGGCCGGGCATCCGCCCCCGCGTCAGGTCGGGGGCGAATGCCTAGGGCTTTTTTGGCCAGGTGGGTATTTCACGGCGGGCACCCGTTACTTGTGTAGACGGAGGCATTTCACCCCACTGTCCCTGGCCGCTGCTGGGGTCAGTGGGTTTGGGCGCCGGCGCATTTTCCGGTGGGCGGGCGGCAGATGAATGCTCCTGGCGACGATGGCGCAGGGCAAATTCGGCAACGGCCTCTATATCTTCTTCAGCGATGGCCGCAGCCCCACGCCACGCCGCATGGGCCCGCGCCCCGCGCAACCACACCAGATCGGCGCGCAGGCCATCCACACCAGCGGCAAAGCAGCGCTCGGTAATCTGCGCCAGGGCCTGGTCATCCAGGGCGATGCTTTCCAGGCGTGCACGGGCCTGGGTGCAACGCGCACGCAGCGCCGCTTGCTGGTCAGCCCACTGCGCGCAGAACGCCCCAGGGTCGCTATCGAAATCCAGGCGCCGACGGATGATCTGCCCGCGCTCGGTCGGCAAAGTCTGCCCGCTCAATGCCACGTTGAAACCGAACCGATCCAGCAACTGCGGACGCAATTCACCCTCTTCCGGGTTCATCGTGCCGATCAGCACAAAACGCGCCGAGTGCCGGTGGGATATACCGTCGCGTTCGATCAGGTTGGTGCCACTGGCGGCTACATCCAATAGCAGGTCCACCAGATGATCAGGCAGTAGATTGACCTCATCCACATACAGTACCCCGCCATCGGCCTTGGCCAGCACCCCAGGGGAAAACTGCGCACGGCCTTCGCTCAGCGCCGCATCCAGGTCCAGAGTGCCGACCAAACGCTCTTCGGTGGCGCCCAACGGCAAGGTGACGAATTGCCCGCTGGCCAACAGGTCCGCCAGGCCGCGAGCCAGGGTGGACTTGGCCATGCCGCGCGGGCCTTCGATCAGCACGCCACCGATCTTCGGGTCGATGGCGGTCAGGCACAGGGCAAGCTTCAGGTCGTCGGCACCGACCACTGCCGACAGTGGGAAATGGGGGATGTCAGTCATCAACTGTCTTCTTCTATGTCCAGCAACAGGTTTTCCAATGCCTCGCGGTACGCCCCCGGTGCCTGCCACATACCGCGCTGCTGGGCTTCCAGCATGCGCTCGGTCATGTCGCGCAAGGCCGCGGGGTTGTGCTGTTGCACAAACGCCCGGGTGTCGGGGTCGAGCAGGTAAGCATCGGCCAGCAATGCATATTGGTGGTCATCGATCAGCGCCGTGGTCGCGTCGAAGGCGAACAGATTGTCCACCGTCGCCGCCATCTCGAACGCGCCTTTATAGCCGTGGCGCTTGACCCCTTCGATCCACTTGGGGTTGGCGGCGCGGGAACGGATCACCCGGTTCAGCTCTTCCTTCAGCGTGCGGATTTTCGGCAAGTCCGGCTGGCTATGATCGCCATGGTAGCTGGCGGCCTTGGCGCCACTGAGGGTTTCCACGGCGGCGAGCATACCGCCCTGGAATTGGTAATAGTCATTGGAGTCGAGCAAGTCGTGCTCGTGGTTATCCTGGTTCTGCAGCACGGCCTGCACCTGGCTCAGGCGCTGGGCGAACTGTTCACGGGCGGCGGTGCCTTCATCCGCACCGCCATAGGCGTAGCCCCCCCAATTCAGGTAGACCTCGGCCAGGTCTTCGCGGCTTTGCCACAGGCGACCGTCAATCGCGCCCTGCACACCCGCGCCATAGGCCCCAGGCTTGGCGCCGAAAATGCGCCAGCCGGCCTGCTTGGCCGCAGCCTCTTCATCCAGGCCCGACTTGCGCAGCGCCTCGCGCTCGCTGCGCACCTTGGCCGCCAGGGGGTTCAGGTCGTCCGGCTCATCCAGCGCCGCGACCGCCTGCACCGCAGCATCGAACAGGCGGATCAGGTTGGCGAACGCATCGCGGAAGAACCCCGACACCCGCAGCGTGACGTCAACTCGCGGGCGGTCGAGCAAGCTGATGGGCAATATCTCAAAATCATCGACACGCTGGCTGCCCGTGGCCCACACCGGTCGCACGCCCATCAGTGCCATGGCCTGGGCGATATCGTCACCGCCGGTGCGCATGGTCGCGGTGCCCCACACGGAAAGCCCCAACTGACGCAGATGGTCACCATGGTCCTGCAGGTGCCGCTCAAGCATCAGGTTTGCGGATTGGAAACCGATACGCCAGGCAGTCGTGGTAGGCAGGTTACGCACGTCGACGGTGAAGAAATTGCGCCCGGTCGGCAGCACATCCAGGCGCCCACGACTCGGCGCACCACTGGGGCCCGCCGGCACGAAACGACCGCTCAACGCCTCCAGCAAGCCATGCATTTCGGCCGGGCCACAGGCATCCAGGCGCGGTGCGACGACGATGCGCAGGCTTTCGATCACCGATTTCACCTCCTCCCAGCCCGGCTCCTCAAGCTGTTCGAGCGGGCCTTCCAGCGCCTGTTCGATCAACCGCGCCGCATACAACTCCAGGCGCTCGCGAGTATCGCCAGCGGTACGCCACAACTGCCCGTCGATCTTCTGCAGCACCTCGGGGCGGCGCCCGGTCCAGGGTTCGGCCAGCGCGCAGTCCAGCGGGTCAAAGCCCAGCTCAAAGGCCTTGGCCAATACCCGCAGCAGGCTTGATTGCGGACCCCGCCCATCGCCACGCGGAATGCGCAGCAGGGCCAGCAAGGTGTCGATACGCAGGCGACCTTCGGGCGACTCGCCAAAGATATGCAGGCCGTCGCGGATCTGCGACTCCTTCAGATCGCACAGGTAGGTGTCCAGGCGCGGCAGCCAGACGGCAGCGTCAGCCTCGTTATCCAGTTCCAGCTCTTGATCGATGCGGGTTTCGCGCACCAGCTTGAGGATGTCCTTTTGCAGCTCCAGAGCGCGTCGCGGATCGAGCAACTGCGCCTCGTAATACTCATCCGCCAACAATTCCAGACTGCGCAATGGGCCATAGGTTTCGGCGCGGGTCAGCGGCGGCATCAAATGGTCGATGATCACCGCCTGGGTCCGGCGCTTGGCCTGGGCACCCTCGCCCGGATCATTGACGATAAACGGATAGATGTTCGGCAGCGGTCCCAGCAATGCATCTGGCCAGCAGTTCTCGGACAGCCCGACGCCTTTACCCGGCAGCCATTCCAGGTTGCCGTGCTTGCCGACGTGGATCACGCCATGGGCGCCGTAGGTGTGGCGCAGCCAGAAATAGAACGCCAGGTAAGCGTGGGGCGGCACCAGGTCCGGGTCGTGGTACACCGCGCTGGCATCCACCTGGTAGCCCCGCGCCGGCTGGATGCCGACAAAGGTCAGGCCCAGGCGCAGGCCGGCGATCATCATGCGCCCGTCGCGGCACATCGGATCGTTATGAGGCGTGCCCCAGCGTTCCAGCACGGCCTGGCGGTTGGCCTCGGGCAAGCGATTGAACATCGCCTGGTATTCGTCCAGGCCCAGGCTTTGATGGCAGGGGCGCAGGTCGAGGCTGTCCAGGTCGTTGGTGACACCGCCGAGCAGGTCATGGATCAGCGCAGTGCCGCTGGCCGGCAATGCATCCGGCAGCGGATAACCCTCGGCCTGCAGGGCCCGCAGGATATTCAAGGCCGCGGCCGGGGTGTCCAGGCCCACGCCATTACCGATGCGCCCATCACGGGTCGGGTAGTTGGCGAGGATCAGCGCAATGCGCTTGTCGGCATGCGGCACCCGTGCCAGCTCGACCCAGCGCCGCGCCAGTTCGGCGACAAAGTCCATGCGCTCGGGGGCCGCGCGGTAGCACACCACGTCCGATTGGCTGCGCTCGCTGCGCCAGGCCAGGTCCTTGAAGCTGATCGGGCGGCTGATGATGCGCCCGTCCAGCTCCGGCAAAGCAATGTGCATCGCCAGATCACGCGGGCCGAGGCCCTGCTCGCTGGCTTCCCAGCCGGGCTGGTTGTCCTGGGCGCAGATCGCCTGGATCACCGGGATATCGCGGCGAAACGGCCGCAGATGGGGCGCTTCGGGGCTGGATTGGGCAAAGCCGGTGGTGTTCAGAATCACCGCCGCCCCGACCTCATCCAGCAAATCCTCGACCACTGTCAGGCAGCCGGGCTCTTTCAGGCTGGCCACCGCCATCGGCAGCGGGTTAAGGCCCGCTGCCTGCAAGCGTTGGCAGAACACATCAATAAAACCGGTATTGGCCGCCTGCAAGTGCGAGCGGTAGAACAGCACCGCTGCCACCGGCCAATCGGTGTTCCAGTCCGCCTGCCAGTCATTGAGGCGGGCATTGGCGGCGCGCGGGTGATAGATCGCGGTGCGCGGCAGAGTTTGCGGCTCGGCCCACGGGTAATCGCGGCCCAGGAAGCTACTGGCCAGGCAACGATAGAAATCCAGCGCATTCCCCAGCCCGCCCTGGCGCAGAAAGTGCCACAGGCGGTCACGCTCCACCACACCCACGGTGCTCAGGCCGCTGAGTTCGGGATCGGGGCGATCATCCCCCGGCACCAGGATCAACTGCACGCCCTGCTCGGCCAGCTCCACCAGGCGTTGGATGCCGTAGCGCCAATAGCCGATGCCGCCGTGCAGGGATATCAGGATGACCTTGGCGTGGCGCAGCACCTCATCCACATACAGGTCCACCGAGGCGTGGTTCTGCACCTGCATCGGGTTGGCCAGGCGCAGGCTCGGGTAGTCGTCGGGCAGTTGCTGGGCGGCTTCGGCCAGCAACGCCAGGCTGGAATCGCCGCTGCACAGGATCACCAGCTCGGCGGGGGTTTGTCCCAGGTCGGCGATGTTGTCATCGGAGACGAAGCCACCGGGCTGGGTCCTGAGCAGGTGCATGGTTAAACGCTGAGCGCGGCGCGCAATTGCGCTTCAAGGCCCGCCGCATCCAGGTCCTGACCGATCAGCACCAACCGTGTGATGCGCGCTTCGTCAGCGCCCCAGGCCCGGTCGAAGTGCTTGTCGAAGCGCGTGCCCACGCCTTGGATCAACAGGCGCATCGGCTTGTTGGGGATCGCGGCGAAGCCTTTGACCCGCAGGATGCCGTGCTGCACCACCAATTGCGTCAGGGCGTCCAGCAGCAGCGCTTCATCAGCCTGTGGCAGGTCGATGGAGATGGAGTCAAACGCATCGTGATCGTGGTCATCTTCACCTTCGTGGTGATGATCGTGATGGCTATGGCGCCCGTCGATATGCTCCTCGGAGCCGGCACCCAGGCCAATCAGCACATCCAGAGGCAGGCGGCCGCTGCTGGCTTCGACGATTTTCACTGCTGGCGGCAGTTCTTCGGCGACTTCCAGGCGTACACGGGCCAGGTCTTCAGGGCTGATCAGGTCGGTTTTGTTGAGGATCACCAGGTCGGCGCTGGCCAGTTGGTCGGCGAACAACTCGTGCAGTGGCGATTCGTGGTCCAGGTTCGGGTCCAGTTTGCGCTGGGCGTCGACCTGGTCCGGGAACGCGGCGAAGGTGCCAGCGGCCACGGCCGGGCTGTCGACCACGGTGATCACCGCGTCAACCGTGCAGGCGCTGCGGATTTCCGGCCACTGGAAGGCCTGGACCAGGGGCTTGGGCAGCGCCAGGCCAGAGGTTTCGATGAGGATATGGTCGAGGTCGCCACGACGGGCCACCAGCTCGCGCATCACCGGGAAGAACTCTTCCTGCACGGTGCAGCACAGGCAGCCGTTGGCCAGTTCATACACACGACCGCTGGCTTCTTCTTCGGTGCAACCGATGGAGCACTGCTTGAGGATCTCGCCGTCGATACCCAGTTCGCCGAATTCGTTGACGATCACAGCAATGCGCCGACCCTGGGCGTTGTCCAGCATGTGCCGCAGCAAGGTGGTTTTGCCCGAGCCGAGAAAGCCGGTGACGATAGTGACGGGGAGTTTGGCCAGTGTTTTCATCGGATGCCCTTTGGGGCGGGCATACGGGACGACTGGCCCTGCAGCGGCGTGCAGGTGCTGGATTCGTCACCGGATCACCCCGCCCGGTTGAAATGGAAAATCGGTTGCGAGGCAGGTCTCCTGGCTTGGGGCTTGCCGGCCTTGCGGCTGGCGCTGGCTGCGCCTTCCCGCCGTATTGGCAGTGGCGTGGCAGTCAGATAAACCCTTTACAGTTGCGGGGGCAGCCGCGGCTTGGACCGCGTTCCCTTCTTAGCTTCGACCGCAGCCGAAGAACCTCGAAGGTGCAAGGCTACGCAGTGCTTGAGGGACGGTCAATTCAAAACCATGCGAAGAGCCGCGGTGCCCAGCTACAGATTGACGGCCATCCCGCGCCCATGCTCTCCTACACATCTTGTTTCGGGTGCCCTTTACAGGGTGAAACGGGAAACCGGTCAATCATGCATGCATGACCAATCCGGTGCTGCCCCCGCAACGGTAAGCGAGCGAAGCGTCACAGCCACTGTGCTTCTGGCATGGGAAGGCGATGCTTTCAGGACTCAGGAGAGCCCCCTCGCAAGCCCGGAGACCGGCCCGAAAAATCAAATAACAAACCCGCGGTGGGCGGGCGCTGTTCAGAACCCTGCGTGCCCGGCTCGCGGGGTTTTCATGCGCTCGTGTCACCCTGCCACTCGAAAGGGACGTGCCATGTCGATCATCAGCAGCACCTCACACACCGCCAGCCGCTCCGCCACCTTGAGCCAACGCCTGACCGCCGCTATCGGCGCGTCGATCCTCGGTGCGTGCCTGGTGTATTTCGCCGGGTTCTCCCATATCGAGGCCGTGCACAACGCCGCCCACGATACGCGCCACAGCGCCGCCTTCCCGTGCCATTGAGACCTGCAACCATGATCAAGCGAATTGCGCAAACCGCAGGTTTCACCGGCCTGTTGGCCGCCCTGCTGCTGACCCTGCTGCAAAGTTTCTGGGTGGCTCCGCTGATTCAGCAGGCGGAAACCTACGAAAACGCCCCGGCCACGACCGAAGTGCATGAGCATGCGCCTGGTGCTGCGGCCCACAGCCACGACGCCGAGGCCTGGGAACCGGAAGACGGCTGGCAGCGCGTGCTGTCCACCACTGGCGGTAACCTGGTGGTCGCCGTAGGTTTTGCGCTGATGCTCGCCGGCCTGTACACCCTGCGCGCCCCGACCCGCACCGCCCAGGGCCTGCTCTGGGGCCTGGCCGGTTACGCCACCTTTGTGCTGGCACCGACCCTCGGCCTGCCACCGGAACTGCCCGGCACCGCTGCGGCGGACCTGGCGCAACGGCAGATCTGGTGGATCGGCGCGGCAGCCTCCACCGCCGCCGGTATCGCGCTGATTGTGTTTGGTCGCAACTGGCTGCTGAAGATCCTCGGCGTGGCGATCCTGGCGGTGCCCCATGTGATTGGCGCGCCACAGCCCGAAGTGCACTCGATGCTCGCCCCGCAGGCCCTGGAAGCGCAGTTCAAGATCGCGTCGCAGCTGACCAATGTTGCGTTCTGGCTGGCCCTGGGCCTGATCAGCGCCTGGTTGTTCCGACGCAATCGCGACGACCAGCACTCGGCATGACAGCAGCCACCACCGCGCCGACCCTGGTGGTCGGCCTGGGTTGTCAGCGTGGCTGCAGCGTCGCGGCGCTATTGGCGCTGTTCAATGAAGCCTTGGCTGGCGCGGGAATCGACCCTCGGCACATCAGCGCACTGGCGAGTATCGACCGTAAACAGGATGAGCCAGGGTTACTGGCCCTGGCCGAACACTTGAGGTTGCCACTGCAGTTTTTCAGTGCCGAACAGCTGGCGATCCACGAAGCGCAATTGAGCCACCGCTCTGCTGTCGCGTTTGCCCATACCGGCTGCCACGGCATCGCCGAAAGCGCCGCCCTGGCCCTGGCCGAGCACTTGGCCCAGCGCCCTGCCCGCCTGTTGATCAACCGCCAGAAAAGCCCGCAAGCCACCTTTGCATTGGCGTGCGCGGGCTGAATTCCCGATAATCCGCCTCCTTGATCATGAGCGGTCTTCATCTGCAGCCCGCCTCGCCGGCTTTTTCACAGGAATCCTCCATGACCGTCTACTTCATCGGCGCAGGCCCCGGCGACCCGGAACTGATCACCGTCAAAGGCCAGCGGCTGATCCGCAGTTGCCCGGTAATTATCTACGCCGGCTCTCTGGTGCCGGCCGCCGTGCTTGAAGGCCATCAGGCCGAAACCCTGGTCAACAGCGCCGAACTGCACCTGGAGCAGATCATTGAGTTGATCAAGCATGCCCATGAACAGGGCCAGGACGTGGCGCGGGTGCATTCTGGCGATCCGAGCCTGTATGGCGCGATTGGCGAGCAAATCCGCCATTTGCGCGCACTGGGAATTCCCTTCCAGATCATTCCCGGCGTCACCGCCGTGGCCGCCTGTGCCGCGTTGCTGGAGGCGGAGCTGACCTTACCGGATATCGCCCAAAGCGTGATCCTGACCCGCTATGCCGATAAAACCACGATGCCTGCGGGGGAGTCCTTCGACAGCCTGGCCAGCCACGGCACTACCATGGCCGTGCATCTGGGGGTCAATCACCTGGAGAAAATCGTCGCCGAGCTGCTGCCGCATTACGGTGCAGATTGCCCGATTGCCGTGGTACACCGGGCGACCTGGCCGGATCAGGATTGGGCGATTGGCACCTTGGCGGATATTGTCGGTAAGGTGGCAGTCAAGGGGTTCAGGCGCACCGCGCTGATTGTGGTGGGTCGAGTGCTGGCCAGTGACAGCTTCAGCGAATCCTCGCTGTATCGCGCAGGGCACGCCCACCTCTACCGACCCTGACACTGTGGGGGCTGGCTTGCCTGCGATTGCGGTTTAACCGGCTGTAGAGAAGTCGCCTGACCCTCCGCTATCGCGGCATGAGTCTCTACATAGTTCTCTTCTGGGGGGTGTGTACATATCCGTTGCTGCGGTTACGGCGGCTATTGGTTCCGCTCTTACAGCGGGTCACTTTTGGAAAAGAGCCCGGAGTGCCGGCCCAGCCAAAAGTAACCAAAAGGGCTCTTGCCCCACCACTCGGTGCCTCGCCTAGGCTCGGCATGCCCGCAGTCAGGCATTGCTCCGTGGGCCCGCCGCGATCGGCCATCCATGGCCGTGTCGCGGCTAACCCGGCATCCATGCCGGGGTGCCCACTGCGCAATACCTGCCTGCGGCCAGCGTGGTTTAACGGGGCGCCTAAGATCAAAAACCAGATCAAAAGCAGAGCAACATCGACAGCAATGCCAAAGCCGGGGCGCGAAGCTGCATTCCCCTGTGGGAGCTGGCTTGCCTGCGATGGCGGTGTATCAGTCGATAAATGTATTGGCTGAGACACCGCCATCGCAGGCAAGCCAGCTCCCACAGAGGTACGCGCACGCCTCGACGATCAGGTCGGCTGTCAGGCCGCCTCGCTTTGCTTTTGATCTGAGGCGCCCCGTTAAACCACGCTGGCCGTCATCCGATATTGATTTGGGGGGGTAAACCGGCAGGACGCCGGTTTAGCCGCGCTGGGCCATGGATGGCCCATCGCGGCGGCCCCCCAAATCAATGTCGGATGACGGGCACACCGAGCCTAGGCGAGGTGCCGAGTGGTGGGGCAAGAGCCCTTTTGGTTACTTTTGGGGCTCTTTTCCAAAAGTGACCCGCTGTAAGAGCGGAACCAATAGCCGCCATGACCGCAGCAACGGATATGTTCACAAACCCAACAAGCACTGGATAAAAGAGATGTATAGATACCTACGGCTATCGCATGCAAGCCAGCTCAAAAAGCTCATCTTATTTGTTAGACAAATCGTGTAACTTGCTAACTTTAAAGCATAAAAAAACGGCGCTCACGGACGCCGTTTTTTTGTTTGCAGCGAACACCTTAATAGTAGGCGTTTTCTTTCTGCGTATGGTCAGTCACGTCACGGACGCCCTTGAGCTCGGGAATCCGCTCCAGCAACGTACGCTCAATACCTTCACGCAAGGTCACGTCAGCCTGCCCACAGCCCTGGCAGCCGCCACCGAACTTGAGCACGGCGATACCGTCATCCACCACGTCGATCAGGCTGACCTGGCCGCCATGGCTGGCCAGGCCCGGATTGATCTCGGTCTGCAGGTAGTAGTTGATACGCTCGTTGATCGGGCTATCGGCATTGACGTTCGGCACCTTGGCGTTGGGCGCCTTGATGGTCAGTTGGCCACCCATGCGGTCAGTGGCGTAGTCGACCACGGCATCGTCAAGGAAGGCTTCGCTGAAGGCGTCGATATACGCGGTGAAGCTCTTGAGCCCCAGGGCGGTGTCTTCAGGCTTTTCTTCGCCCGGCTTGCAGTAGGCAATGCACGTCTCGGCGTACTGGGTGCCAGGCTGGGTGATAAAGACGCGGATGCCGATACCCGGGGTGTTCTGCTTGGACAGCAGATCAGCCAGGTAATCGTGGGCGGCGTCGGTAATGGTTATGGCAGTCATGGGAACTCCTCACAGGCTTGCCGGCAGTTTACGCCAATCGCCGCGACGGTACAAAGTCCTAGTATTTTTGTCAGGCAAATCCACACCTACAGGTTCTCGTAGCGATTCATATCCAGCACACCCTCTTCCACCGGAGTGGTTTCGCGGATGTATTGCGATAAATCGTGGAAGTACTCCCAGAACTGCGGGTGGCTGCGGCGAATGCCCCAGCGTTCGACAATCCGTTCAAAGCGCTTGGCGTCCCTGGCCAGCTCCATGTCCTCGACAAACTCGGGCACATCCTCGGCCGGCACATTGAAGATGAAGTTGGGGTAGCTGCTGAGCACGCCCGGATAGATCGTCAGGGTATCCAGGCCCGGTTGATAGCGATAAGCCTCGCCGAGCATAAAGGCCACGTTGCTGTGGGCGCGGTTGCGCAGCAGGCTGTAGACCTCGCGTTTGCCGCTCGGAGTCTGGATGCGCAGCAAGGTGGCTTCCGGCAACTGCTCGATCACCTTGAGCCCGGCCGCCGGCCTTGAGGTCAGGCGGCTGAGGGTTTGTTCGACGTCGCGCAGTTGCGGGTCGATACCCAGACGTGAGCAGTAGGCACTGATGCAACGGTTGATCGGGTCCGGGCTGGCGTTCAAGTCGGCATACCGGGCCAGCAACTGGTTGGCAAAGTCGCGTTTCGGGTCCTGCAGGTCCAGCTTCAGGCCGCTGGGCTTGTCATTGTCGATGGCTTCATAGTCCAGCCACAGCTTGACCTTGCCGCTGTTCTGGTACCAGTCGTCGAGCAAGCCATCGCGCGAATCCGCCGGCATCAGGCGCAGGAAGTTCTGCTCGGCGCCATTGCGGATCAGGTCGAAATACAAACGGGTCTGGGCCTGGTGCGAGACATTGCCGAACACGTCGAAATTCACCGCCAACTGATAATAGGTGCGCTCCAGCAGCGGGTAGTCGAACAGCCACATCGTCTGTGGGACTTCGCCAATCAGGCCCTTGTTCACCGAAGCGCTGTCGAAGTGGCGGAAGATGCTCAGCAACGCGTTGTCATTGCCCTGCCACAGGCTCGACCAGCCCGGCGCCGGCAAATCAGCGTAGTTGTCGCGGCGCAGTACCTCGTATTCATTGCGTTTGTCACGGTAGGCCAGCCACAGGCTCAACACACTGCCCACGTCATCGTTCTGCCCCGGCATCGCCAGCAGCGGCGTGGCCTGGCCGCGATAGCGGGCATCGGTGATGTACAGGTCATGGTCCGGGTCCTGGAACAGGGTCCAGAAGTTGTCGCGGATTACGTCCGTGGCAATCTGCCCACGGCACACCGGCCCACGAATAAACGTGCGCACGAAGTATTCGGCGTTATCCAGCATGAACTGGTAGCGCGCCTTGACCGGGATCGCCTCGAACGTTTCAAACGGGTTGGCCCGACGGCCAGGGCCGTAGCCCGGCAGCGCCGTGGCTTGCCAGTCGCCACTGTAGAACAGCGACTTGACCCGCTCCATCTTCGCCGCGCTGAAGGGGTAGGTAATGTGGGTCTTGTGCACGATCACCCCTTGCACCGGCCACAGGCGGTAGTACACGCGGGTGCCAGGGTCGTCATTCGGACGACGGGTGTTGATCAGGTCGATGGGCTGGCCGCTGGGCGTACGCGAGCGGACCCACTGGAAAAAATGCCCCGGCTCACCGCCCTCGAAATAGATATGAGCGAGGAACAGATGCTCGAACAACCAGCGCGCCACCAGGCTTTCCCGGGCGCCGGGCTGGTTCAGCAGGTTTTCCCATTGCTGTACCTGCAAGGCTTCCTGGGCACTCGGCGCCAGGCCCTGCTCATCAATAGGCGCACCGGACGCCAGCCAACGCTGCAGGGTCTGGTATTGCTGATCGGTCAGGCCGGTGACGGCCAACGGCATGCCTTCCTTGGGGTGCGCGCCGGCGTAGGCGTCGAACTCCCCCGGCAATGGGCACATATTCTCGCGGTTCAGGCCCAGCACAATCTCTTCGGGCAGCTTGGCATTGGGCGCCAATGGGGTTTTATGACCCAGTTCCAGCATGCGCGCCATCAGCGCCGCCTGGGTGCCCTGGGCATCTAGCACCGAGGCAAAACCGTGGCGCTGCCAGGCGGCCTTGCCAAAGGCGTCATAAAACAGCCGGGTCGGCTGCGACGCCTGGCTGCGCTCGCCGTCATACACCGGCAGCTTGCTCGCGCCGCGTGCCGCACCTTCGCCACTGCCCAGGTTGAGCTGGCAGGCGGAGTCGTAGCAGGCATGGCAGGCCACGCATTTCTCGGTGAAGATCGGTTGAATATCGCGGGTATAGGAAAGCGCCGGGGCGGGTCCGTTGGCCTGCGCGAGGCAGGCGACCAGCGCCAAGGCGGCGCCGGTGATGAGGCGAAGTGACATGTATCCGGTCCCGAGTCGATGCGAGCGCTGAAAAATTGCCGCGATTCTACCGATGTCGAGGCGCCCTCAACATGAGCGATATTCATGCAAAACCCAGGCATGCTCTAAAAGCGCACAGGTTTGCTATGATCCACGCCCTCCGTAATGCCTGATTAGAGTAGTCCCATGTCCGATCGTAGCACTCGCCTGCAAGCCCTCCACCAAGCCCTCAAGGAACGCATCCTGATCCTCGATGGCGGCATGGGCACGATGATCCAGAGCTACAAGCTGGAGGAAGAGGACTACCGTGGCAAACGCTTCGCCGACTGGCCCAGCGACGTCAAGGGTAACAACGACCTGTTGATCCTGAGCCGCCCGGACGTGATCGGCGGGATCGAGAAAGCGTACCTGGATGCCGGTGCCGACATCCTCGAGACCAACACCTTCAACGCCACCCAAGTGTCCCAGGCCGACTACGGCATGGAGGCGCTGGCCTACGAGCTGAACCTGGAAGGCGCACGCCTGGCCCGCCGGGTCGCCGACGCCAAGACCCTGGAAACCCCGGACAAACCGCGCTTTGTCGCGGGCGTGCTGGGCCCGACCAGCCGCACCTGCTCGCTGTCGCCCGACGTGAACAACCCCGGCTACCGCAACGTCACCTTCGATGAACTGGTGGAGAACTACACCGAGGCCACCAAAGGCCTGATCGAAGGCGGCGCGGACATGATCCTCATCGAAACCATCTTCGACACCCTCAACGCCAAGGCTGCGATCTTTGCCGTGCAAGGCGTGTACGAAGAACTGGGTGTGGAACTGCCGATCATGATTTCCGGGACCATCACCGACGCCTCCGGCCGCACGCTGTCGGGCCAGACCACCGAGGCGTTCTGGAACTCCATCAGCCACGCCAAGCCGATTTCCGTGGGCTTGAACTGCGCCCTGGGCGCCAGCGAGTTGCGGCCGTACCTGGAAGAACTGTCGAACAAGGCCGACACCTACGTGTCCGCCCACCCCAACGCCGGCCTGCCCAACGAGTTCGGCGAGTACGACGAGCTACCAGCGCAAACCGCCAAGGTCATCGAAGAATTCGCCCAGAGCGGCTTCCTCAATATCGTCGGCGGTTGCTGCGGCACCACGCCGGGCCATATCGAGGCCATCGCCAAGGCCGTGGCCGGCTACGCGCCGCGCCAGATCCCGGACATTCCCAAGGCCTGCCGCCTGTCGGGCCTGGAGCCTTTCACCATTGATCGCCAGTCGTTGTTCGTCAACGTCGGCGAACGTACGAACATCACCGGTTCCGCCAAATTCGCCCGGCTGATCCGCGAGGACAACTACACCGAAGCCCTGGAAGTCGCCCTGCAGCAGGTGGAAGCCGGCGCCCAGGTGATCGACATCAACATGGACGAGGGCATGCTCGATTCGAAGAAGGCCATGGTGACCTTCCTCAATCTGATTGCCGGCGAGCCGGACATCTCCCGTGTACCGATCATGATCGACTCCTCCAAGTGGGAAGTGATCGAAGCCGGCCTCAAATGCATCCAGGGCAAGGGCATCGTCAACTCCATCAGCATGAAGGAAGGTGTCGAGCAGTTCATTCATCACGCCAAACTGTGCAAGCGCTACGGCGCGGCGGTGGTGGTGATGGCGTTCGATGAAGCCGGCCAGGCCGACACCGAGGCGCGCAAGAAAGAGATCTGCAAGCGCTCCTACGACATTCTGGTCAATGAAGTGGGCTTCCCGCCGCAAGACATCATCTTCGACCCGAACATCTTCGCCGTGGCCACCGGTATCGAAGAGCACAACAACTATGCCGTCGACTTTATCAACGCCTGTGCCTATATCCGCGATGAACTGCCGTATGCGCTGACCTCCGGTGGCGTGTCCAACGTGTCGTTCTCGTTCCGCGGCAACAACCCGGTGCGTGAGGCGATCCACTCAGTGTTCTTGCTGTATGCGATCCGCAACGGCCTGACCATGGGTATCGTCAACGCCGGCCAACTGGAGATCTACGACCAGATCCCGGCCGAGCTGCGCGACGCCGTGGAAGACGTGGTCCTCAACCGCACCCCGGAAGGCACCGACGCCCTCCTCGCCATCGCCGACAAGTACAAGGGCGACGGCAGCGTCAAGGAAGCCGAGACCGAGGAATGGCGTGGCTGGGAAGTCAACAAGCGCCTGGAGCATGCGCTGGTCAAGGGCATCACCACCCATATCGTTGAAGACACCGAGGAATCCCGGCAGTCGTTCGCGCGCCCGATCGAGGTGATCGAAGGCCCGTTGATGTCCGGCATGAACATCGTCGGCGACCTGTTTGGCGCCGGTAAAATGTTCCTGCCCCAGGTGGTGAAATCGGCACGGGTAATGAAGCAAGCCGTGGCCCACTTGATCCCCTTCATCGAGCTGGAAAAAGGCGACAAGCCGGAAGCCAAGGGCAAGATCCTCATGGCTACGGTCAAGGGTGACGTACACGACATCGGCAAGAACATTGTCGGCGTGGTGCTCGGTTGCAACGGCTACGACATTGTCGACCTGGGCGTGATGGTCCCGGCCGAGAAAATCCTGCAGGTGGCCAAGGAGCAGAAGTGCGACATCATCGGCCTGTCCGGGCTGATCACACCGTCCCTGGATGAAATGGTGCACGTGGCCCGCGAGATGCAGCGCCAGGACTTCCACCTGCCGCTGATGATCGGTGGCGCCACCACCTCCAAGGCGCACACGGCGGTGAAGATCGAGCCCAAGTACAGCAACGATGCGGTGATCTACGTGACCGACGCCTCACGCGCGGTGGGCGTGGCCACCCAGTTGCTGTCCAAGGAGCTGAAGGCCGGGTTTGTCGAGAAGACCCGCCTGGAATACATCGACGTGCGTGAGCGCACCTCTAACCGCAGCGCCCGCACCGAGCGCCTGAGCTACGCGGCGGCCATCGCCAAGAAGCCGCAGTTCGACTGGAGCACCTACACCCCGGTCAAACCGACGTTTACCGGGGCCAAGGTGCTGGACAATATCGACCTCAAGGTGCTGGCCGAGTACATCGACTGGACGCCGTTCTTTATCTCCTGGGACCTGGCCGGCAAGTTTCCGCGCATCCTCACCGATGAGGTGGTGGGTGAAGCGGCCACCGCGCTGTACGCCGACGCCCAGGAAATGCTCAACAAGCTGATCGACGAAAAACTCATCAGCGCCCGCGCCGTGTTCGGTTTCTGGCCGACCAACCAGGTGCAGGAGGATGACCTGGAAGTCTACGGCGACGACGGCCAGCCGATTGCCAAACTGCATCACCTGCGCCAGCAGATCATCAAGACCGACGGCAAGCCGAACTTCTCCCTGGCCGACTTTGTTGCGCCCAAGGACAGCGGCGTAACCGACTACATCGGTGGTTTTATCACCACCGCCGGCATCGGCGCCGAGGAAGTGGCCAAGGCTTACCAGGATGCGGGCGACGACTACAACTCGATCATGGTCAAGGCCCTGGCCGACCGCCTGGCCGAAGCCTGCGCCGAATGGCTGCACCAGCAAGTGCGTAAAGACTACTGGGGCTATGCCAAGGATGAAGAACTGGACAACGAGGCGCTGATCAAGGAGCAGTACAGCGGTATCCGCCCTGCCCCCGGCTACCCGGCGTGCCCGGATCACACCGAGAAGGCCCAGTTGTTCCAACTGCTCGACCCCGAGGCCCACGAGATGCATGCGGGCCGCAGCGGCGTGTTCCTCACCGAGCACTACGCGATGTTCCCGGCCGCAGCGGTCAGCGGCTGGTACTTCGCCCATCCACAGGCGCAGTACTTTGCTGTAGGCAAGATCGACAAGGACCAGGTGACCAGCTACACCGCACGTAAAGACCAGGATCTGGCCGTGACCGAACGCTGGCTGGCGCCGAACCTGGGTTACGACAACTAGGGGCGATTGCCAGGCACTCTGTTCGGGTGCCTGGCACACCGCTGGCAGCCTTATAGCTTCAGCTCGGCCCGTTCCTGCCGGGTCAGGCGGATCGCCAGCGCCCTGCGCTGCTCCTTGATCCAGGCACCCAATGCCGCGTATTCACGCAAGTAGTCGGCACCGCTCTCGGGGTAGCGCTCATCCAGGCGATCGGTCTGGTGTTCCAGCTCGCGCGCCAGGGTCGCAAAATCCGTGGCGTACTTTTTCTTCAGGTAATTGCGCCAATACTCAAGGCCCACCAGCTTTTCTTCAAAGCCCGGCGTGCTCTCGCCCTCCAGGACAGTGGCGTATGCCCGGTCGAGGTCGGCCTGGGTCACTTCCGATAACTCGCTATACAGCATGCCAGAGGGCTGCCGGGGCAGGTCCAGGCGCTCGGCAAGGCCAATGCGCAGGGCTAAACGAATTTCCGCCGGGTCAATATCCTCATGGGCCTTGATGATGTCCTCGGCGATGCCTTCAACCGCCTCCAGGCGAAGCATGCCACGGGCGAACTTCAACAGGGCGGCGCCATCCTGACCAGCCTCGGCCAATCTCAACGCAGCGAACTCCTGAACGCGGGTTTCAAACGCGTTGAACATCAGGATTCTGCCATCCCCACAGGTCACCTCGGGCATCAACGCCGTCGCCCGGGCGAACACGTCCCGACGCATGGCCGGGTTGCCGCCAATGGCCTCCAACACCGCCCATACGCGCTGGGTCAGATCGCCTGGCGCCTCAAGGAAGTCCTCGGTATTGCGCAGTTGCGACAGGGTGAAGAAGAAATCGTGGCTCCCCGGCTGTGCGTTGAGGTCGTCCCAGATCCGGTGCCTTGGCGAATCGGGCAGGACATCAGCAAACCAGCGCGCCTTCTGGATTTGCGGCGTTTCGATATCCGGATGATCCAGCGAGTAGTCAGGGGAGTCAAAAGCCCCCCGCTCATCGCGCTCCCGGTATCCCTGGATCATTTCCTCAAGCTGCTCGGCGGAAAACCCCAAGCCATTGCCGGTCTGCGCCAGATACCCCTGCAAACGCTCACAGCTTTCCTGCTCAAGGCGGTTTCCCGAGAGGTCAGTCCCCGACATCAAGGCGCGGTGTTGCGGCTCAAAGGCTGTATCTGGCAGGGTCTCGATCCAGTTGTCGTGCAGGTCCAGGGTGCGCAGGCGCCCAAGCTCAAGCACTGTCATGGGCCACTCGTCCAACAGGTTGGTATGCAGGTACAACGTTTCGAGCCTGGACAGGCCACCGAGGTCCAATTCGCTCAACACATTCTCGCCCAGGTTCAGCCATTCCAGCGCCTGCAGGCGCACCAGGTGCCCCTGAAGCTGGGAGGCGTTTTGTAGTTCATTTCTGCTGAGGTCCAAGCGTCTCAACCCGTGAAACTCTGCGAGGGCATCGGGCAAGGCTCGCAGGCCGTTGTCACTGAGGGTCAACGTACGCACGTGGCTGAAGGCCCGCAGGAACTCGTTGGAACCCTGGGCCGTGAGCCTGACGCGACTCAGGTTCAGTTCGGTGACGTGAGCGAAATACTTGGGCAACTTCGGCAGGTCGCCCAACAGCAGGCCGGACAAATCCAGCAGGCTGGCGCTATTCACTTCAGGCAGGCCGGGCGTGGCACGTAGGGTGTGACGCCAGCTTTCCAGCACACGGTCCGCTGCGCGACGACGATCCAATACACTGACCCAACCGCCATCAAGGTAGCCATGGACATCTATCCATTCATTGAGCAGTTGCACCCACTGGCTGTACTGCCCTTCCCACTCATCGAGGCGTGCCTGGATCTGCCCGGAGTCGAGGCCGCTGGCTTGCAGCTCGGCTAGCCGTGCCACCGCCTGCAACTCGTCCAGCGCCGGGACCAGGCGTTGTATGCGGGCTGCGGGAGCCAGTGCAGCCGAGGCAAGTGCCGTGGGGAGTGCCACGAGCAAGTCGGGGCGGCGCAAGACATTCTCGGGAAAATACTCAGGCTCCCCCCCGGTCAGGCCTTGGGCAAGCAACTCACGGGGTATGCCCAACGGGTTTTCCAGGGCAACGGATGGGTGTTCAATCGCGTAGCGTCGCGCAAACGTCCGCGCATCGGTACGCGCCGTCACGCTGAGGCGACAACCGCGCAGATGGGTGTTGGAAAGCAAACTATCATGCCCGCTCAGCGCCGCTTCGGGGATTGCCGTTACGGCGCTGTGGCTCAGATCCAGGCATTGCAACGACGACAACTCAAGCACACCCTGGGGCCATTCGCTGATTGCGCTGTGACTCAGGTCCAACGTACGCAAGTCGTGGAAGCCGCTGACATCCAGGCGGCTGATCGGGTTGTACTGCAGGCGCAATGATAAAAGGCCGGTCAACCTGCTCAAACGCGCCTGGATCGCCGGGTTGATCACCAGCCAATTGTGAGACAGGTCGAGGTGGCGCAGGGACGAATGGGTAAGCAGTACCGCAGGCGGCTCGGTCAGGTTGTTGCGGGCCAGGCTCAATGTTTCGACCTGGGGAAACTGGTCGAGCCAGGCATTGATGCCTTCAAGGGAAACGCCGATATCCTCCAGGATCAAGCTGCGCACATGGGCAAACCCGTTGGCCGGCACCCGCGGTAAATCAATCAGGTTGGCGCCTGACAGGTCCAACACCGCCGCCCCGGCAGGAAGTGGCTCAGCCTCTGCTACCAGGCGTTGCTCCAGGCCTTCGCGCCAGCAATCCAGGAGTTTTTCAGAGGCTAGCTGACGATCCAACTCGACCCGGCCAGTGCTTGAATCGCGATCCGACCATTGCTCCAGCTCATCGACCAATCTACGGTATTGCGCCTGCACCGCGTTGACACTCTCCAGACGTTGGCGGGCCGTCAGCCCCTGCGTTCTGAAGCTGAGCAACACCCTTTCGGCGAATGTCGGGTCCGCGCGTCGCAAGCGAGCCAAGGCCCCTTCGCAGTAGGCCTGCACCAGTCGCTGCTCATCGACCAGATGGGCCGGATTGTCATGCAGGTACTCAAAAACCCGCATGAAGTCTTCAGGCTCATACGCCGCCCAATTCATTTGCAACCCGCGCCACAACCGTTGATGCCCGACCAGCATCTCGGCCGGCACCGAACGCAACTGGGTCTGGGCAAGGTCGAGAAACTCCAGGTGCTCAAGTGCCAGGAGCCCTTGGGGCCAGGTTTCCAGGGTTCCGGACACGGTTAGGCGGCGCAACGCCGTCAGGCCTTGGATATCCAGGGTTTCCAGGTTGCCGGCCAGGGACAATCGTTCAAGCGCAGTCATGCGATTGAGCGCCAGCAGCACTTCAGGCGAATAGGTCAGCAATGGCCCGGTGAGCGACAGCCGGGTGATGCCGGGCACGCTCGCCAGCCGTTCAGCCACCTGGCCAAGATTGTTGGGGCGCACGTAGAGCTCCAGATACTGCACATTGGGAAATGACCGAAATAAATCGCTGGCTTGTTGGGCGAGCAATCTGGCCCCTGACAGGTGCAGGGATCGCACATGGGAAAAGTCGGCCTCCATCTGCGGTAGCGCGTGCTCCCCGCGCAGATTCAGGGTGGCATGGGCGCTGCGGTCTCGGTCATAGCCCTGGCGCCAGCATTCGATGACGTCCTCTACCGAACGCAAGCGCTGCGCATCTGCCCCCGCCCATTGCTCAAGGGTGTTGCGCAACCCCAACAACTCTCGCTGGCGATTGGCGAACAACCGCCAGATTTGCGGGTTGCTTTCACCGTCACGTCGGCGCGCCCAGATCAGCTCTTGCGCCTGGGTGTCGCTGATATTTGGATACGCCGTGCGAACCTGGGCGATCAGAGAGTCATCCGCTGCAAAAGGCCCGCCGCGCCCCGATAACTCATATCCCAGGCGCCCGCTGGGCAGGCGCAGCGCCGGCCGGGACCTGGGCCTGCGCAACTTTAAGATGTCATCGGCCATAACGTCGCGGTGGCGCCTGGCGTAGGCTGCCAACACCGGCTGCAAGTCCGCCCCATGAGGGGTCAGCGCCAGCGCTTGACGCGCCGCTTCGGGCAAGGCATCGACGATCGACGGGAATAGATTACGGCCCTGGGCCGGTGCGCTATTGAGCGGCTTGCCGGCTTGATCCTGGGCCTGGAAACGATTGCCGCGTTTGATCAGGTAGCGACGCGTGGCGGCGTGCGCCTCGCCAATGCTGTCGACCAAGGGCCCTTGAATGCTGTCTACACGCATCTCCAGGCGCAAGCCTGAAGGCCATCCGGGCAGGCGCTCCAGGGTATGCAAGGCGAGCCGGTCGCTGTCGGCGTTGGCGAGTCGGTCGCGGTGCAGGCCACTGATCGCTCGGCTCAAGCGCCCCTGGTGCAGGCTGCTGCGGGCCTGGTGATCCAGACGCTCGCTCAGCCGCGCGCTGTCTTGCAAGCGCCGCAGTTCCTGGGGGCTGGCGCTATTCAGGAGTTCCTCCCGGGCCCGCGCAGACAGCGAGGGAAACCGGCGTTGCAATGGCCCCCGGTCAACCGCCGGGTCACCCTTGGCAGATAACCGAGCGTCGAACAGCGCTGACTGGCGGTGCAGGGCATGATCGGCCAGGCGCTCGTTGAACACCTGCTCCCTGGGCCGCCCCCTCCAACTGGACGCACTGCCCAGCAGGCCGGTGATTTCCTGTTCGCTCAGGCCATTCAACAGCACCTGAGCGAGCTTGCCGTGCTGTAAATCGGCCCGGCTGATTTTCAGGGTCGGCAACTCATCATCTGCCAAGGCATGGCTGCCATAGCGAATGGAGCGCCCCGCCGGTTCCCAACGCCCGCCTTCCCACTCATCGATCAGCGGCGCGCCAGGCTGCTCGCCGCGCTGCGGCGTGCCCAGCAGACGCCTGGCCTCCTCCTCGCCCAGCCCCGTCTGGCCCTGCGCGCGCGCCACGAAGGCTACCTCCTCAAACACTTCCAATACCCGCCCTGGCGGCCAGCCGTCCAACTCAACCGTGAGGGGCAAGGCGTATTCGTGGCGGCTGTCCAGGCCGGCTCCACGGCGTAGCCGCCCGATCAGGTCGTCGACCTCCTGATCGACCCGGAATCGCTCCAGGGTGTCAGCCAGTCCTGCCGGCACCGGCAGGCCATCCATATGCACTTGGCGCAGCAGGTCGTCATCGACACCACTCACATCGCCGATCAGCCCCAAAGTCTCATCAGAGAACCCGTCGGTGATATGCCCCAGGCGCCGCAGCAGCGTCGGGCGGTCCCACGCCAAGGGCTGCTCATGACTATGGCGCCAGGCCCCCGCCCGGTTGTGCTCAAGGATCGGCTGATAGGCCATGGGGTCTTGCGGGTGTTTGATGCGCCATTTGTTGATCTGCGGATCGAAGGTTTTCTCGTAGAACGCGTTATCCATATGGATGTGGAGCTGCCCATCGACCTCATACTGCCCCAAGGCGTTGGGCTGGCGGCCTGACGCAAGGGTGAGGTGCTTCTTGTAGGGCGCCAGGTCGGGCCGCCATAAGCGCTTCCGGCCGTCCGGCAGCGTTACCGGCACCAGGCCTTCGATCACCGGCTCGGGCCTGAGTTGGCGCAGCGCCGAACCACCCGCCGCCATCAAGCCGATCAAGGCGAGGTTCTGCGCCAGGTCGATCAAGTGCGCACGGGCCGCCTGGCGGTCGCCCGCACTCCACTCCTGGGTTGCCTCAATCGCCCCCGTCAACAATTGCTCGACCATCACGGCCAGCATGAGCTCCCCCAACACGGGCACGAAGCCTGCCACAGCACCCAGGGCAAACATCTCGATATTGAGCACCATGGCCAGTTTCTGTTTACGCACCCGGGCATCGACCTGCGCGGTGGGCACGGCGCGGCTGGCCGCGTCGGCGATGCACTTGTGCCGATGTTGCTCATACAGGTAGGTCCACAGATCGACTTTATGGCTGCCGAACGCCTGGCCTTTGAACGCCATGGCCTTGGGCGCCAAAAACGGATCCGGGTTCGGCACCTGGGGGGCCAAAGGCAGCGGCGGGAAATTCTTCAGCCTCAAAGGCGTCAGCTTGCTGACCAGCTCATACAGTTGCCCGATGCCGGGGAAATTCGAGCCGATTTTTTCGCGCAAGGTGGCATCGGGCGCATCCTGGGTGAATTGCCTGAAGTAATAAGGGTGGTCGGCGGCCTCGACGAACTGACTGAAAAAGGCCTGATACGCGGTTGGCCGCTCGACCCGGGTGGTGGCCGCGCCAGGCGTGGTGAAGCGGCGCTGCAAAGTCCCCAGCAACTGTGCGTGATCTTTATAGCGCTTGAGGGGGTGATACGGGTCCTGGGGCACATAGAGGATCGGCGAATCCAGATGCTCATCGTCAAAGGCCAGAAACAACACACACCCCGTCATGCGTAATTTCATCAGGCCAAGGTCGCAGATCCACACCGGTTGCCCATCCATCTGCGGCGCGCGCTCGCCGTTGATCACCGACAGGATCATGGTGTAGTCGTCCTCGGTAATGTCCTGGCATAAGCGTGCCAGCTCGGCCGCAGCCCTCATTGCCGCCTTTTGACTGGCAATGAATTGCTGGCGCAGGGTGGTTTCGACCGAGGCAAAGAAATCGCTGATATAGGCCTGGTACTTTCCGCCCAGATCCAGGCTGCGGCACAGCTGCACAAACTCATGGACCTTGAGCCTGCCCAAGCGCACGGGCAGCAACGGCTCGTCAGGTGAGGAACCGGAAGACGACACGTGCCAGCGGAAACCGGACGAGGGGTGAAAGGCCCCCTCCTCGCATTCGGATTCCTCGAAGTTATGCAGCGCAGCCTGCAGTAGTTCCAGTTTCAAGAAGTCGTAGGTCCGCGCCGCTATCTTGAAGTCACTGACCAGCAGGGATTTTCTGAGGCTCAACCAGGTGTCGACGTGGGGGGCCAGTGTGACGTCATATTGCTCTTTAAGCGCATTGACCAACAGCGGCCTGGCAAACGCGTCGATCCCCTGCAAGGCAGACAGGGTCTTGTCCACCGCCGTCTGCGTGGAAAAGCTTGCGGTAAAACAGGCATGCAACTGCTGGCGTTGCTCGGGGGTGGCGCGCCAATAGGCCGGCGGCAGTGACGTATCGGCGTGCTTGAGCGCCGCCCGTCGTGGGGCAGTGCTCTCGATCAGCCATTGCGGGGTGACACCGATCAACAATTGTCGATGGATACTGGGGGTTGGCGGCGCAAGGCGCACGGGCGTTACGGGAGAGTCGGGCATGATGCAGCTCCAGGAAAAGGAGCTCCAGCACATCACGCAGGTCAGGCGCGACAGCGGTAACTACGTCTACCTATTCCCCCGGCCTTGGCTATCCTGTTGGGAGACATCATGTCACCCAGACCTCGCAGGAGGACTCATGGACGCACCGGACGATAAACCACCGACCTTCTGGCAGATGCTTCACAGCGTGATGGCTGCCGCTTTTGGCGTGCAGAGCGGCAAAAACCGCGCGCGGGACTTCACCCATGGCAAGCCCAGCCATTTTGTAGTGCTGGGGATCCTGTTTACCGCCGTGTTTGCCCTGACTCTCTTTGCCATCGTCAAGCTGGTGCTGCACCTGGCCGGGGTCTAGTCGCGCTTACTTCCACAGCATCTTCAAGCTGAAGGGGTACTGGTAGGCCGCCGGCTTGCCCTGAGCCGACAGTGCGCGAAAATTCACCCCGTCGCCCTCGTGGTTACGCAGGTCCAGCAGGCGCTGGGCCTGTGGCCTGTCAATCAACTGAAATAACCTCACCTGACGCTCGCGCCCGCCATGGCGTTGAATGTCCACCCCACTGGCGTCGTCATGCAGCAGCACCATGGCCCAGCCACCGAGCGTAAAATGCCCGGCCACCAGCGCACTGATCTGCCCTTGCAGGCGCGCCTGCAACACCTCGGGGGAACTGTTGATCGCGCTGAACAACACCTCCTTGCCGGGCGTGCGCCCGCTGCCATTCAAGGCCTGCATGGCGCCGAAGGCCATTTCATCATTGGCCGACCAGACCAGCGTCGCCTGCGGGTAGCGCTTGAACATCAGGGTTGCTTGCTCGAAGGCGCGCTGGCGGCTCCATTCGCCATAAACCAACTGGCGCAGATGCACTTGCGGGTGTTCGCCCAAGGCCCGCCGCAGGCCCTGCTCACGGGCCTGGGAAGTGGGGGTATTCTTGGCGCCGGAAAATGCCAGCAATTGGAGGGTTTCGCCCGCCGGAACCGGGCCGTGCTGACGCAGCAGCTCCTTGAGCATCAGGTAGCCGCCCTCCTCGTCGTTGGCGGTGATGCTGCCGATCCAGTTGGGGTATTTGCCGGCATCCAGCAACTGCACCTGGTCCGGGGTCAGGGCATTGTTGACGATCAGCAACTTGACCGGGCTGCCCTGGGCCATCCGCAAAATCTGCGGGGCGATGTACTGCTCATTGACCACCACCAGGTAATCCGGGTAACTGGGGCCTTGCAGTGCTTCGCGGGCTTGTTGCAAGGTGTTCTGCCCGTTGCGCTCCGAATAGCGCACACGCAAATCCAGGCCGAGGTCCTTGGCTGCGGCCTGCATGAATTGCGAATAGCTGACCCAGAAGGTTTCAGTGGACAGGCCGGGGTTGAGAAACACCACCGATGTGGCATGAGCGATCGTCCCGAACGTCAGCCCCACCCACCACAAGCACCCACAGAGAACCTTCAACATTACTGCCCGCACCCTGGAAATTGACCGATCATAATAATGGCAATGAGCCTTTTGATCTTGGCTATTTGTCAGATAGTAGGACAGTTGCGTGGCGATCAGCGCTCCCTATTGATGGCTGACCCAGAACACGGCGGTGGCAACCACCAGGATAATCAGGAACAGAATTGCCCAGGCATCCACACTGCTGTCGGGTTTGCGGGCTTTGGTTGGATTGCTCATCGCATCGCCTCTTGTCGGTTTTATGGCTGATTGCATTAAGACTCGACCACAGTAAAGTCGATGATTGCCCGCATGACAAATGTGGGTATCGCAATAACCGTTCTCATTAGGCTATTTGGTTATGTGCATATACTAAAACATCACTTTTGCGCATAAACGCAAGCTGGTATCGTTCGCCGGCTCCGTTGGGAGTGCGCGGCCGTGCGCGCAGATTTGCCGAGAACAGGACCTATATGTACGTATACGACGAATACGATCAGCGCATCATCGAGGACCGCGTCAAGCAGTTCCGTGATCAGACCCGACGCTATCTGGCAGGTGAACTGAGCGAAGAAGAGTTCCGCCCTCTGCGCCTGCAAAATGGCCTTTATGTCCAGCGCTTTGCGCCGATGCTGCGGGTGGCCGTGCCTTACGGCCAACTGACTTCGCGCCAGACGCGCATGATGGCCAAGATCGCCCGTGACTTCGACAAGGGCTATGCCCATATCAGTACCCGCCAGAACGTGCAGTTCAACTGGCCGGCCCTGGAAGACGTGCCGGACATCCTGGCTGAATTGGCCACCGTGCAGATGCACGCCATTCAGACCAGCGGTAACTGCCTGCGCAACGTGACGACAGACCAGTTTGCCGGCGTGGCCGCCGATGAAGTGATCGACCCGCGCCCGTGGTGCGAGATCGTTCGGCAGTGGACTACGTTCCACCCAGAATTTGCCTACCTGCCGCGTAAATTCAAGATCGCCATCAATGGCTCGGCTTCCGACCGTGCCGCGATCGAAGTCCACGATATCGGCCTGGAGCCGGTGTACAACGCTGCCGGCGAACTGGGCTTCCGCGTCCTGGTGGGCGGCGGCCTGGGGCGTACCCCGGTGGTGGGCGCATTCATCAATGAATTCCTGCCCTGGCAAGACCTGTTGAGCTATCTCGACGCCATCCTGCGTGTGTACAACCGCTATGGCCGTCGGGACAACAAGTACAAGGCGCGCATCAAGATCCTGGTCAAGGCCCTCACCCCCGAGGTGTTTGCCCAGAAGGTCGACGCCGAGATGGAACACCTGCGCGGCGGCCAGACCACTCTGACCGAAGCCGAAGTGCATCGCGTGGCCAAGCACTTTGTCGACCCGCACTACAAGGCCCTGGACAACCAGGACGCCGAACTGGCCGCACTCGACCAGCAGCACCCGGGCTTTGCCCGCTGGCGTACCCGCAACACCCTGGCGCACAAGCAGCCGGGCTATGTGGCCGTGACCCTGTCGCTCAAGCCGACTGGCGTAGCACCTGGCGATATCACCGACAAGCAGCTGGACGCCGTCGCTGACCTGGCCGAGCGTTACAGCTTCGGCCAACTGCGTACGTCCCACGAACAGAACATCATCCTCGCGGACGTTGAGCAGAGCCAACTGTTCACCCTGTGGGGTGAGCTGCGCGAAGGCGGTTTCGCCACGCCGAACATTGGCCTGCTGACCGATATCATCTGCTGCCCGGGTGGCGACTTCTGCTCCCTGGCCAACGCCAAGTCAATTCCGATTGCCGAGTCGATCCAGCGCCGTTTCGACGACCTGGACTACCTGTTCGACATTGGCGAGCTGGACCTGAACATCTCCGGGTGCATGAACGCCTGTGGTCACCACCACGTCGGCCACATCGGCATCCTCGGGGTGGACAAGAAAGGCGAAGAATTCTACCAAGTGTCCCTGGGTGGCAGCGCCAGCCGCGATGCGAGCCTGGGCAAGATCCTCGGCCCATCCTTCGCCCAGGAAGCCATGCCCGAGGTGATCGGCAAGCTGATCGACGTTTATATCGAACAGCGCACCGAAGATGAGCGCTTCATCGACACCTACCAGCGCATTGGCATTGACCTGTTCAAGGAGCGCGTCTATGCAGCGAATCATTAAGAACAACGAAGTCGTCGACGAAACCTGGCACCTGTTGCCCAAGGACGCGACGTTCGATGGCATCTCCAACTGCGACGACCTGATCGTGCCACTGGCCCTGTGGCGCGAGCATGGTCATGCGCTCAAGGCCCGCGATGGCGGCCTGGGTGTGTGGCTGGACGCCGATGAAGAAGCCGAGGAAATCGGCGATGACGTGCAACACTTCCAGGTCATCGCCCTGAATTTCCCGGCCTTCACCGACGGGCGCAACTACTCCAACGCGCGCCTGCTGCGTGACCGCTACGGTTACAAGGGCGAACTGCGGGCGATTGGCGATGTGCTGCGCGACCAGTTGTTCTACCTGCATCGCTGCGGCTTCGATGCCTACGCCTTGCGCGCTGACAAAGACCCGTATGAAGCGCTGGAAAGTCTCAAGGACTTTTCGGTGACGTACCAGGCGGCTACGGATGAACCGCTGCCGCTGTTCCGTCGGCGCTAAGCGCCAGCCAATGAAAAAGCCCTGACCTGTCAGGGCTTTTTTGGTTTTACGCCGTGCAGACACGGCTTTGCCGGGGTTGAGGGCAAGCGCTGTTATGCGCCAGCGTGAGCCCGACTCAGCAATTGAGCGGTAATGTCGGCTTGACCGATTTTTTCTCCCCGATTGAACAGATCAATGCAGACCTGGTTGGTTTTGAATGACGGCTCAGGCGCCTCGAAGCTGCCTTGTGGCGCCAGTAGCAACGGGCTGTTCGTCGGAATCGGTCGATCCAGCGTGAAACTCAAGGCCAGCAGGTTCATCGGGGTGCCCAGTGGGATGCGTCGGTGGGTGTGAGCAATCTGCATGAAGCACTGGCGCGCAACTTCAAGGAAATACACCATCGAGTAATGCTTGGGGCCGCCCTTGCGGAAAAAGTGCTCGTTGGCCGGTTGAAGGGTTTCGACGCTCAAGCCCCGAGCGACATCGCTCATGTCGCTGACCAGAACGTTTTCTTGTCTGTCCTTGTGCAGCAGAGCCTTGTCGCGGCAGGCGGTCGCAGTGAACGGGGCGGCGGGCAACGCCTCGTGTGCCGAGCTGTATGCAATGCCCAGGGTGCAGGTGCACATGAGCTTGCCGGCTTGCCGGACCTTCGCGCGAAATACCTGGAGTTCTTGGTCGTATTCCAGTTGCAGGTCAATTGCCCCTTGTTTTTGTACGTACCGCTGGAACTTGATCGTCAGGTCGTTGACATACGCGACCCGGCCACTGCGTGGAGGCATGGCGAGTTCGGTCAACTGCAATACCCCCTCGATCAATAAAATGCCGGGGACATGGTCCAGTGGGTGATCAAAAAAATAGGGGTGCGCTTCATTTACCAGCAATTGCGCGTGCAGTGACTGCGCACTGCGTTGAACATTGCTGATCACGATGTTTTCCGGGCTGCGCTGCCAGTGCTCGGCAGGCCGGGCGTGAGCGTCACGGCGCAGGGTGCAAAGCGCTTCGATGGCACGCACCCTGACACGCAGCGCCGAGAGCAGTGTCTCTGTCAGTTGATCGCTGAGTGCCAGCACGCCTGTCTCATCGTTTTGCAAATCAGCCACAGGGCTGGCAGGACCGTCAGGCCCGATGCACGACTGCAACGCCTGAGGCTGCGGGTGCGCGAAGCGCAATTCAAAGGGGCGCTTGATGGCTGGCGGGCATTCGGGGGCGGTGATCCCCCACTCCCGCAGTTTCTCGGTGAATAACCACATCACCGGCTTGCCGGCCTGGCGCACCTCGATCACCGAGTGAACCGAAGCACTCATCATTACGGCCAACAGGGTTTCGACGCCGGTGGCTTCAGCCAGGCAACCGGTCATGCCTTGCCATGAACCGCCGACAGGGGCTGCCGCCGGCTGCAACTCACACACCTCAATATGCTGGACATCGCTTCGCGCCCGGCCCAGACGTGCGCACGCCGCTTCCAGGGAGGTGGCGACATGGCCCAAGACCGCTGCGCGGATCACCAGCACAGGTGTGTCACTGGTTTGCGCTCGATAGGGCCGCAAAGCGAACACCCCCATGCCCTCCCCCTGCAGGGTCGGTGACTGCCGAACGCGCTCGATTTCGGCTGGCGCACTGATGAAGCGCCCCGCACCGAGCAACAGCGTGGTGATGCCTTCGTTGAACCATTGTTGCGAGGCCAGCAGGGCGTGCCAGAACACCCCAGGCGTGCCGACCAATGTCTGATGAAAACCCTTGAGGTCGAAAATTTTCGCCGGGTACCCCGACAACATGCTCGGCAAACTGGTTGCCACGTCCGCCGCATCCTGCTCGGGTGGCATGCCCTGTGCCCGGCCGAAGAAGTTGTGAATACGGCTATAGGCGTTACTGAAGTGCGCGCCGCCCAAGTTACAGCACATGACCATCGCGGTATCGGGTGAGCCGGCTACCCCGGGCAGGCGCCGCAGTAGGTGATTGACACGATCGGTGATCAACAGTTTGAACGGATCGACACTGGCCAGCAGTTTGGGGCCCATGCCGAAGCCATCGATATCAATGACGTGGTCCTGCGCCAGGAATCGCCCTGGCAACGGCTGAACCGAAGTGGCCGGGTAATCAACAAAGCGCCCGTGGGGAAAACCAACCAAGGGGGCCTCAGGCTGATCAAGTTGTTGCTTGAGTGAGTGTAACGAGAAGTGGCTGCCGATCGCCGCCTCCGCCTCGACAATGCCCAGGTCCAGTAGCAGCACGCCGGGGCTGACTCGGGAGGCCATGGGCTGGTTGCCGGGCAGGTATTGATCCACCACCAGGTGCGCGTTGGCACCGCCAAAACCAAAGCTGGAGATGCCGATGCGAATCGCCGACTGGCGATCAGCCAAGGGCTGTCCCTGCCCGCTCGCAAGTTGCAGACAGGATTCATCGACCTTGGCGCTTGGCGAGTAGTCGGGCTGGGGTGGAATGGTTTTTTGAGCCAGTATCATCAACGTCTTGGCGAGCGAAGCACCTCCTGCGGCCGCCAAGGGATGCCCAATGACAGATTTGATCGAGCCTATGGGTAATTTTTTACCCTCGGTCCGATAGGCACCGAAGAAACTGTTCAGCGAGTCGAGTTCTGTCGCATCACCCAGCGGGGTGCCCGTACCATGGGTCTCGATATAGTCCACCGCGCCGGGGTCCAGGCCGAGATAGGCGCGTTGGTAGGCCGTATATTGGGCCTGTTTGCCGGGTGCAAACACTGACCCCTCTGCGCCATCGGCCGACAGCCCCAATGCGCGCAGTATGCCCAGGGGGCGGCGCTGCGCCTGCAGGGCTTGGGATACCGGCTCGACCAGGAAAGCCACCGCGCACTCACCCGGCACAATACCGTCCGCGTCGCGACCGAACGCCTGCATCCGGGCCCTGGGTGAAAACGCCGTCAACTGGGAAAACCCCAGGAAAAGTGGAAGCGGCAGTACCGTGTTCAACGCCATCACGATAGCGTTATCCGCTTGCCCGCTGTTGACCAGGGCCTGGGCCATGTTGAGCGCGTAGGGGAACGAACTGCAGGCGGTATCGACGGACAACGCCGGCCCTCCCAGCCCCAGCGCCAACGCCAACTCCGCCACTTGTTCGCCGGGCGCATAGCCCTGTGGCACACGGGCCTCAGTCGATGTGGGGGCAAGGAAAAAACTCTCGTCACTCCAGGACGTCGCGACGACCAACGCCGTGCGCTCCCTGATCAACACCGAACCTTGTGCAGTCAATTGGGCAAGGAGTGCCTGCAGCACTTTCCGGCCAATGGCGACCTGCCTTCCTTCATACCGTGAAGGGGTCGCTGCGCTATCAGACAGGCAATAGGCACTGTCCAGGTAGGTGCGGTTTTTTTCCCCGACCGTGGCTGAATAGATCGACGCTTTATCCAGCTCCCAGCGTGGCAGCATCGAATTCAGAGGCGCGATCTGCCCTTGTGCCAGCAAGTGCCAAAGCGCATCCACTGATGGCGCCCCAGGGAACTCGCCAGCCATGGCGCTGAAGCAAAAATCCCCCTCTGGTGTCACCGTGCTCTGCATGTCGTTTCCTCCTGATTGCCAAAATTGCAGCGGGGCGTGTCTCAGCTCAGCCTTTCCAAAAACCACAGCGTGTCCCGCGGCGTACGACATGACATCAACGCTTCACCGGCAAACTGGCTGGCAGAGCACTGCTGTGCCAGTGCTTGGCAAAATGCTTCGCGGGCAAAACCATTGAGTCCCAGCTCGGTGAAGGGCGTATCAATATCGAACGCTTTTGGCTCGCCCGGGATCAGCGGTACCAAGGCGTCGAACAGTTGTTGGCTGAAGGCCGGCTCGGCGCTCTGGGCCTCAGGCGTTTGCGCAGCACTTGCCGGCGCGGGGGGCGACTCGGGCGCAGCCAGAGCCGCTCTAATCAGTGCGATAGTGTGTTGCGGGCACTTGGCGTTGAGCAATTGAGTGCCGCTGGCTTTGAGTTCCGGCCACAGGTCGACGAGCGACTCGAGGAATTCCATCTGCACCAGGGAGTCCAGCCCCAGGCTTTCATAGGGTTGTTCCTGGTCGATCTGATCTACGGTAAAACCAGTGATAATTGCCAGTTGTTCAAGCACCGAGGCCTCGACATCCACGGCTGGCAATTGCGCACTGCCTGGCTCATCAAGAGTGGCCGTTGCCAGTGTGGCTGAGTTCAAGTACGACGTTTCCAGCTGTGCAAGCGTTGGATTAAGCGGTACTTCAACCCGACGGGAAAACGCGCCCTCAAGTACTTGTTTGTGAGCATTGAGATACTGCACCGTGACGGTTTCGGCCTGAGCCAGCAAACGCATCAATATTGATTCTTTCGCTGTATCCGAGTCGCCCAGCGAATCAATGATCCTCTCTGATAGAGAGAAATAACTCTGGACCATTTTTCCATTGGACACGATAAATTCCTGAACAACATCGCCAAGTTCAAGGCGCATGGAGACCTCCTAACCGAAGTTAAATTTGGTTATTTAAAACAAACTATCAGTTCATCGCCAACGCGGGCCTTGCGCAAACTAATGAACTGCGCACACAGGTTTAAATCGGCAGTGCCGTTAAATCATTTTCGCTGGAAGTTGCTTTTTTGTTCGCCTTGATCAGCCCGGATCGCGCGTGCAGATACGTCATCAGCGTAGTTATATCCAGCCCCTGAAAAGCGATATAGCCGTCAGGACGAATCAGCATCAATGTGCCTGCCCGCGCGTGATAACGCTTGTGCAAGCGCCAGTCCGGGTCCAATAACGTCGAATGTTGAAACGGCGCCCCTGCACTGCCGAGGGCATCAATAACGCAGTAGGCCTTGATACCTGGGTAATCCGTCTGCACTGCATCAGCCAGTGCGTAATAACCCGGCAGTAAAGAGGAAAATTGATCGGCCGCACTGAAGACCAGTAACGTGAACGTTCCCTGGAACAGATCCATCAAGCGTCTTGGCGGCGTACCTGGGGGTTGCCATAACTCGATATCGGGAGCCAGTTGGCCGGCGCGAGGTGCTGCGGTCGGGAACCGCGACTTCCTGCCCTTTTTATTCCAATGCGCGCGCTGCTTGTTCGTCAGGGACTCTTGAATACCGGTACTTTTGCCGTAGCGGTAGTGATGAGCACAAATCATCGAGGCCAACGTGCGCTGGAGCGGGCGCCAGTCACCCAGCAGTGGCAGGATGTTATCCCGCAGCCAGACAAGCACTCGGTGCACCATGCTCTCGGCTCGCAAGGTTGTCGGGAAGCACTCTTCGTTATAGCTCTGCAGCAATGCGGGGGCTGCCAGGCCCTGATCGACATAGGCGATTTTCCACGCCAGGTTATAGGCCTCGCCCATCCCCAGGTTAATCGCCTGATCCGCCAGAGGGTGGCCGATAGGCGCCGAATCGCCTGCCAGGAACACGGCATCGTGCTGCAGTGCCTGCACACGACGCGGCTGGGACGTGGCAATGCGGCGATGAGCACCGTCGCAGGCGACCATCCAGCGAGCGCTCAAACGTTCGTCGCGGCCATCAGCATGATGCAGGAGCATCTGCACGGATTGCGGCTGGTTCTGCAGTTCGACCAGTTCGGTATTCCACTCAACACCCAGGCCCGATGCATCAAGACGCTCAAGCAGGATTTGCTCTAGCGTCGACGCTGGCAAGCTGAGTAAAAAAGGGTAACAGGCATCCAGATAGGAGAAGTTATCGTTCGGTACCCGTTTGCTGTTCGCCTGCAGCGAAAACTGCTTGAGCGTAAAACCGTTGCTGACAGCCTGTTCGGCAACCCCCAGGTGCCGGAGCATTTCCAGGGTTCTTGAATGCACGACCCGCGACGTGGTGGCGGTCGAAGGGCCGGCATTCTTGTCAATAAGGCGGAAAGAAACGCCCCATTTCTGCAGTAGGTTTGCCAGTAGCAGGCCAACAGGTCCGGCACCCACGATCATGACCGTCGTCGGCACAGCGCATGGCCCGGGGACTGAAGTGTTCGAGGCGCCCATAAGTCAGTACCAGTTCCGATAAAAGGGGGCGTTGGCAATACCGAGCAGGGCATCGTCGCCGGATGAGTCGCCGTAGGCGTAAATGTAGTAGTCATCAAGGTTGGCCAGGCAGCCTCTGAGCCGTATGACTTTCTCCGGCCCAACACAGTTGGTGCCTGAGATGCCCCCCGTCAGCCTGTCGTTCTCGGTTTCCAGGCGAGTGCCGCACACATAGTCGAACCCCACTGCCGCCCCCCAGGGAGCCAGGTAGTTCTCTGGCGAGTTGCTGACCAGCGCCGTGACATGCCCCATGGATTGATGCCATTGCAGCCGGCGCAGCGCCTCGGGCCTGATCCAGCGTGGCAATTGCTCAGTCACGAAATGCCGCGCGTGCTCACGCTCCTTCTCCACCGACACGCCACCCAGGTAACGCGCAATAAACGCCAATCGAGCCTGCATCAACGGGGTCACGCCCAGAATCACGCTGAACACTTTTGGCAGCAGCCAGATCATTTTGAGCCAGAACATTTTTGTTCCCGCGACGTAACGCATATAGCGCCAGAACGTATGCCGGTCGGAGAGCGTGCCGTCAAAGTCAAACACCGCCAATACCGGTGGCGTGCCATCAGCTTGCATGGCTGTGCTCCTTGAGAACGATGATCTCAATGGTCTTGGGCAGTTTGAACCCCGAGAGGTGCTGAGAAAGCAGCGTGGAAATTGCGCTCTGAGTCAGCCCGGCACGCCCCTCGACACACAGGTGCAATGCGTTGACCTCTTTGTGGTCGGGAACGATGTAGGCTTTTGCACGCACCGCATCGGGGTGTTGCATGGCGACGGATTCGACCTCCAACAGATCGACCATCTGCGCTTTGATCTTTGAGATGCGTAAGCGTTGACGATAGAAAAACACATGTCCATCGTCATCGCGCCAAACCAGGTCACCCGTGTGCAGCCAGCCGTCACGGAAGAACCGCTTATTGGCTTCTTCTGCATCGTCGTAACCGTCAATCACCATCGACCCGCGTACCAGCAATTCGCCGATCCGCCCTGGCGCGACGTCTTGCCCTTGAGCGTCGACGACGCGCAGTTCCACACCCCTGATCGGCTGCCCCATGGCACCGCGCTGCGCGACGCCAAGCGTACTCTGTAGCAGCACGGGCATGCTCTCGGTCAAGCCGTAGCCCTGCAATACCGGTTTGCAGCCCAGCAACCGCCCCAGTTTCTCCGCTTCGTCCGCGGGTAGATGGCTACCGCCTGAGTAAATCATCAGTTGAGGGTGCATCGGCAACAGCGCGCCTTTGCGCTTGGCCAGTCGGCTATTGAAATAGCGAATGACATCGGGCACCAGGCAGGTATAGGTGACCTTATGCCGGGACAGGACTTCTGCCAGGTCCCTGTTGAGCACGGTATCGGTCATCAACAGCGTGGCGCCCACGCTCAATGGAAAGATCATCATCGCCGACAGCCCGAAGATGGCGTGCAGCGGCAGCGTGACCAGATGGACGGAGCCGACCCCCTGGCGATGAATATGCTCGTGCATGCCGTCGATTGCATGCGTCACGTCAAGGTAGCGGTGAGGAACCGCCAGCGGTTTGCCGGTGCCCCGATAAGTGAACTGTATCGAGACGACTGGGTTGCCTTCAGGCAATACCAGCGGTTCGTTGCGACACATAAGCTGAACATCAGGCGTCGCATTTTCAGGCAGGGATGAGGACTCACCCACTTCCAATAACAAGGAGTGACGAACGCCGTTGGCGAGTTGGAATATTTCGCTGTGTTTTTCGAAGAGCGCAGCTGTTGTCACAACCAGCACAGGCCTGGCGCTGCCCACCACACTCGCCATTTCAAATGGCGTCAACTTGTAGTTAAGAATGACCGGAATTGCACCACGTCCAACGATCGCTAAAAAATAAGCGATAAATTCAACACCGCTGGGTAGAACAAGTGCAACTTTGTCGCCCGGCAAGATATTTAAAGTGCCGAGCGCACCGTTACACTGCTCGGCTTTTAGTCGTAACTCGCGATATGTCACAACCCCTGTGTCGACATCCAGATTCCTGATAGCGATATGTTCAGGGAAGGACTCTGATATCCCGAAAAATCGGTGTAGAAAGCCGTCCTGACACAGCAAGGATTCCATTTATTAATACTCCTGACGTTTCAAACCAGTGAATTGGACTAAAGCACCTTAGGCACAAGTAGAGTGACGAGGCCGTTTATACTTCCAGGGCGCTTGGATCTTACTCATCTGAGGCTCGAATACATGTAGGACACTTCAACATGTAATGCCGAATTATCTTTGAAACACTTTTAAGTTCCAGTCCAGGGAACCCCCATAACCCTCTTTTCACCAACGCAACAGTGCCAGGCGCAGACCCTGGGCTTCCAGAACCCCTGCATGCAAGCCAGGCTCAAGTTTATCGGGCGGCAGGCGTTGCACCTGGCCGACCAATTGAGCTGACCGTAGCAAAAGACCCAGGCGCGATGCCTGGGTCTTGCCGATCGGTCAGCCCTTCTGTTTCGTTACCCACTGGCCATAGGCATCAATAAACGCCTGCAGGAACGGTTGGGTTTTCTCCGACAGTTTGCCCGCCTCATCGAACGCACTGCCCGCGCCTCCCAGGTAGGCTTCTGGCTGCTGCATGCACGGCACATCCAGGAACACCAGGGACTGGCGCAAATGGTGGTTGGCGCCGAACCCACCAATGGCCCCCGGTGAAACGCTGATGACCGCACCTGGCTTGCCGCTCCAGACGCTCTGGCCATAAGGACGCGAACCCACATCAATGGCATTCTTCAAGGCCGCCGGCACCGAGCGATTGTATTCGGGGGTGACAAACAGCACCGCATCGGCCGCAGCCACCTGCTGGCGGAAGGTGCTGTAGGCGGCAGGCGGCGCTGAGCCATCAAGGTCTTCGTTATACAGTGGCAATTCGCCGATTTCGACGATGCTGAGCTTGAGGTTTGCAGGCGCCAATTGCGCCAATGCCTGGGCGACCTTGCGGTTGATCGACTGTTTTCTCAAGCTGCCGACCAGTACGGCAATCGTGTAGACCTTGCTCATGGGGCTTTCCCGACATCTGACTAAAGGAACCTGTAGTTATAGAGCCTTAGCCGGCCTATCACCAGCAGGTTGTGGCCAATCGGCGGCTGTTTTGCGCCGTGATCTACCTGTAGGAAAAATAAGCGGCACATCATCGAATAGTATTTTTTCTATGTAGGTAAACTACCCGCCTTAATGACGGTCTACAGAACCGCAAATCGGTGTTTTTCTCCAGAGGTTCTAAACAGATGGCAGCAGTACTTGTCGGACAATTCCATGCCCGCGACGCGGAAGGCCGCGTTTATTCCGTGCATGAATTCCAGGAGTCCACCTCGACAGACGGCGGTTCAGAACCTGTCATTTCCTACAAGCTGGCGATTGGTGATCGGGTCAACAAAGTCGATGACAATACCTTTGTGCTGGTCCAGTCGCAGGTTTCACTGACCCGCGAACCCGAAAACACGCCTGTTTGATAAGGCTGTGCCTCCAGGCAGAAGTCATATGAGCGGACTTGGGTTAGGATTCACCCGGTGAATCCCTTACCTGCTGAACATGGACTTCATGCATGCGTTTACGTCATATCGAAGTGATTCAAGCCATTTTGCAGACCGGACACCTCGGCACCGCCGCCGAATGGTTGCAATTGGCTGTGTCCGACGTGGACGCCACCCTCAAGGACGCTGAGCAGCAACTGGGATTCATGCTGTTTGCCAGCGTCCGCGGGCGGTTGCAGGCCACCCGGGAAACCCTGGCGATGCAGGCACAGATCGCCCATCTCTACGAAGCCCTGGAACCGATACAACGCCTGGCCAGCAGCCTCAAGCATCATCATGCGCCGCCACTGCGCACGCTCTGTACACCGCCGTTGGCCAATCAATTGCTGCCGCAAAGCATTGCGCTGTTGCGTCGGCGTTTCCAGGACACCCCCTGCAACCTGTCCAGCCAGCCGACCCGCGACATCGTCAGGAGCCTGTTGCTGCAAGAGGCCGACCTGGGCCTGAGCCTGCATGATCCCGAACACCCGCAAATCACCAGTACCGTGCTGGCCCAGGGCAAGTTGCAGTTGTTGGCGCCCCATGGCTGGCTCAAGCCACGGCAGAAATACATCGCCCTGCAAGAATTGGCCGGCCAGTCGATGATCGGCCTGGAGGGCCAGGACCCGTTGAGCCAGTTGCTGGACAGCAAATTACAGGCGCTGCGCCCGTTGCCGGTAATCCAGACACGGGTGCAGACCTATCAGATGATGCGCAGCATGGTCGAGGCCGGCGAAGGGTTGGCGGTGGTCGATCCCTTCACCGCCAGTGGCGCGCGTGAGGCCGGGCTGGATACCTGCCCGTTATCACCGCCAATCCTGGTAAGCCTGTATGGCTTGACGGTCAAGGACAGCAGCCCGAGCCCGGCGCTCAATGCGTTGCTGGAGATTGTCACGCACAAAGCGCAGGGCCTGTTGTCGCCGGTCAATTAGCCCCCGCCACGGGTGGGGCTCAGCCGAACAAGCGATACCAGAAAATCGCCACCTCACGCGTCTGCGGATCAATCCCGCGATAACGCAGATGGTCGATCCCGCCCATGACGTAGCCGCTGCGTTCATACAGCCGACAGGCCCCGAGGTTGTTGTTCTGGGTCTCCAGCATCATCCCCGGCAGGTTTTTCTTGCGGCTCCAGAACTGTGCCACGTCGAGCAAAGCCTTGGCCACGCCATGCCGGCGTGCCGGCAGCACCACCGCCAACTCATCGACATGGGCATAGCCGTTCCAATTGGTACTGACGACGATATGGCCAACCGGCCGATCATCCAGGTAAGCCATGAATACCGCGCTGTCGGCGGCATCGCGATAGCTGGCGAACTCCTCCGGATCGATGCCGTAGCATTTGCGGTACGGCAGGATCTGCTCCACCGCCCACTGATCAACTGGCTTGCCCAGTTCCGGCGTGCCATATACGCACACCTCAAAGCTGAAATCATTGCCCCACACGTAGGCGTCAAATCCCTCGTCGGCGACTCGTACACTGAGCCCCGGGTACTTCGGATTCACTACAGCTTGCATAACCATCCTTAACACTTGATGCAATCGACGGTGTAACAACGACCGTTGCCGTCGTCTTCGTGTTGTAAACCATGCACATCGGCGACAAACCCCGGGAAGCTGCTATCGAACTCCCGGGCAAAGGCCAGGTAGTCGATAATCGAGCGCGTCGATTCGGTAAAGCGCTCCCCCGGCATGATCAGCGGAATGCCCGGCGGATAAGGCACCAGCATCACGGCGGCGATACGCCCTGGCAAGGCATCTATGGACACGGCCTCGACTTCACCGCGTACCAGTTGGTCATAGGCATCGGCCGGTTTCATGGCGATTTCCGGTAACACCGTGTACATGCGCTTAAGGTGCTTGGCCGTTGCGTTGCTGCGATAGCAGCCGTGCAACTGGTCGCACAAGTCTTGCAAACCCATGCCCTGGTAGCGCGTCGGGCCCTGCTCGAACACCGATGGCAGGCAACTGGCCAGGCTGCTATTGGCGTCGTAACTGCGCTTGAACTCCAGCAATTCCGTGAGCAGGGTACTCCACTTGCCTTTGGTGATCCCCATGGAAAACAGCACGAGGAATGAATAGAGCCCGGTTTTTTCCACCACCAGGCCACGCTCCCAGAGGAATTTACTGACCACCGCCGCCGGGATTCCGCAGTCACTCAAGGCACCGCCCGCCGTAAGGCCGGGCATCACCAGGGTGACCTTGATCGGGTCGAGCAACACATAGTCTTCGGCGATATCACCAAAGCCATGCCAGTCGGCCTCGGGCTGCAGTAACCAGTCGGCCGTCGCCACCCGGTCAATGCCCGCCACCGAAGGCGGCTGCCAGATGGAAAACCACCAGTCATCGGCGGCAATATGCTGGCGCAGATTGGCCAGGGCCCGACGGAAACTCAGGGCCTCATCGAACATTTCCTGGAGCAGCGAACGCCCTGCCGGCCCTTCCATCATGGCCGATGCCACGTCCAGCGAGGCAATGATGCTGTACTGCGGCGAGGTAGAGATGTGCATCATGAACGCTTCATTGAACCGGTCACGGTCCAGTTGCCGTGCCCCGCCGTCCTGTACATGGATCATCGACGCCTGGCTGAAGGCCGCCAACAACTTGTGGGTCGAATGCGTGGTGAACACCAGCGGGCTATCGGGCGTACGTGAAGTCCCCATGCCATAGCGCCCGGCAAAAAACTCGTGGAAGGCCGCGTAGGCATACCAGGCCTCGTCAAAGTGCAGGACCTCGACACTGTTGCCCAATTGTTGCTTAATCAGCTCGGCGTTGTAGCACAGGCCGTCATAGGTCGAGTTGGTCACCACCGCCAGCTTGACCTTGGGCTCGCGGCCCCGGGTCAAGGGGCTGGCCTCGATCTTCGCGAGAATCGACTCGCGGCTGAACTCGGTCAGCGGAATCGGGCCGATGATCCCCAGCTCATTGCGCTCCGGGCACAAGTACAGCGGGATCGCGCCGGTCATGATGATCGAGTGCAGCACCGACTTGTGGCAGTTGCGGTCCACCAGCACCAGGTCGTCGCGGCCGACCATGGAATGCCAGACGATCTTATTGGCGGTGGACGTACCATTGATCACAAAGAAGGTATGGTCGGCGCCAAAGTTGCGCGCCGCACGGGCTTCAGCTTCGGCCAAGGGGCCGGTGTGATCCAGCAGCGAACCGAGTTCCGGCACCGACACCGACAAATCCGAACGCAGGGTATTTTCCCCGAAAAACTGATGAAACGCCTGCCCCACCGGGCTTTTGCGATAGGCAACACCACCGCCGTGGCCGGGGGTATGCCAGGAGTAATTGGAGTCGGCCGTGTGCTGCACCAGGGCCTTGAAGAATGGCGGCAGCAGGCCATCGAGGTAAGTACGCGCCGCCCGGGCCACCTGCCGGGCCAGAAATGGCACGGTGTCTTCGAACAGGTAGAGAATGCCGCGCAGTTGGTTGAGTTCACTCATGGCGTCGGCCGGGGCATTTTCCAGGGTGACTTGCTCGCCCAGGGCAAAGATCGGCAGGTTGGGCGCACGCAGGCGCGCCAGTCGGATCAGCTCGACCATGTTCTGCAGCAGATGGGTATTTTCCCCGGCGCCTTCAGCGGCGATCAGCATGCACGCCAGCCCATGATGGGTCGAAGCCACCAGCCGGCCCTCGGCATAGTCCACGGCAGAAAAGATACTGAAACCTTCTTGCTCCAGCTCCCGGGCGATGCCCCGGACCCGATCACCGGCGACGGTGTCGGCCTTGATATCACGGTGCACGATCAGGATAGGGAACTTCAGGTCTTTGTACATGGGGCTTGGCGTCCTGAGAGCGATGTACTCAGGGTAGAAGCTGGCAGCGAATGTCGCGAATGAAGATTTCGAAGCCTATACAGAACCAATGTGGGAGCGGGCTTGCCCGCGATGGCGGTGGATCAGTAACAGCTGCACTGGCTGTCAAACCGTAATCGCGGGCAAGCCCGCTCCCACACAAGCCTGCTCCGACATGTTTAGACCGCGCCGGGCGACTAGTGTTGGGTCAACTGGGTCCACAACGCCGGCGCCCCCGCCGACTTGGCGATGGCTTCCAGGCGTGCCGCGTGCTCGGCCATGTCCTGCTCGCTGGCGCGGATGATGGTCGTGGGCTTGCGGTCCGCCGGCAGGCGACGGATTTCCGAAGGTCGGTTGCCCGAGCCTTCGGCCGAACCGTTGCCATCGGAGGCGTTGCCGGCCAGGGACAGGCTGGTCTGCCCGCCCGTCATGGTCAGGTAGACGTCCGCCAGAATCTCGGAGTCGAGCAAGGCGCCGTGCAGTTCACGGCCGGAGTTGTCGACGCCATAGCGTTTGCACAAGGCGTCGAGGCTGTTGCGCTGGCCCGGGTGGCGCTCACGGGCCATCATCAGGGTGTCGAGGATCGAGCAGTGACGGGTGATGTCCGCCCGATCCGTCTGGCCCATCAGCGCGAATTCGTTGTTGATGAAACCCACGTCGAACGCCGCGTTGTGGATGATCAACTGCGCGCCGTTGATGAACTCGAAAAACTCATCGGCAACTTCCGCAAAGCGCGGCTTGCCCACCAGGAATTCGTTGGTGATGCCGTGGACGCCAATGGCGCCTTCGTCACTTTCTCGGTCCGGTTGCAGGTACACGTGGAAATGCCGGCCGGTAAGGCGGCGGCCCATCAACTCGACACAGCCGATTTCAATGATCCGGTGACCATCGGTCACCGGCATGCCGGTGGTTTCGGTATCGAGTACAACGGATCGGATGGCCATCAGGGTTCAGCTCTCAACGGTGTGTGTATTTCAAGGGGCGGGATATTAGCACGCTCTGTAACCGGAGCGCCCCCTGGAGGAACGCCGCGAGCCCTCGCCCAACAGTTTTTTACAAGGTTTAGCAAAGCCTGCGCAGTTTGCTATCACACGCCTTGTTAGCCTGCGCCGCTCCTTACAGATGCGTAAAAATCTACCCATGCTCAAGCCAAACTATCTGCTCGCCCTGTGCCTGATGGGCGCTGCCCATACCCAGGCCACCAGCTTTGTGATGACCACCGACGCCCTGGTCAGCCTGTCGATGAGTGCCACCAAGGGCACCAGCAGCAACTTCAAGGATGACAAGATCGTACTGGCGGCCAAGGACGATGCCGCGGCGTTTGTTGCCAGCCACGGCGAGATACGGGGTGTCCAGCTGGAGTCGGCATTGCAGCACATTCGCCGCACCTTGCCGGCGTTACGCGATACGGACGAGCAACTCGCCCGGGGGATTCTGGCGTTGTGATTTCAGCGATTGCCAGATCCAGGACCGCGCCAGCCAACAAGGGCTATGGGGAACCTCAGCTCTGCTTGTAACCGCGCACGTCATCCACGCCACGATTGGCCAATTGGTCGGCCCGCTCGTTGCCCGGGTGGCCGATATGCCCGCGCACCCATTTCCAGGTGATGTTATGGCGGTTGCACTGTTCATCCAGCAACTGCCATAGGTCGGCGTTCTTTACCGGCTCCTTGGCTGCGGTTTTCCAACCGCGCTTTTTCCAGTTGACCATCCATTCGTTGATGCCTTTCATGACGTACTGCGAGTCCGTCACCAGCAGCACGTCGCAACGGCGCTTGAGCTCCTCCAGGCCGCGAATGGCGCCCATCAGCTCCATGCGGTTGTTGGTGGTGTTGGGTTCGCCGCCCCACAACTCCTTCTCCACGCCCTTGCACACCAGCAAGGCGCCCCAGCCGCCCGGACCAGGATTGCCCTTGCAGGCGCCGTCGGTAAAGAGTTCTACGCTATCGGTCATTACGCTATCCATCAAAGCGGGTTGCCGGTAATCGACCGACAGCTCCCGAGGTCGCACACGACGACCTGAATGCCAAAAAGTGAGTTATTGCTCGCTGGAGCGACGGTTGACCTTGGCCAGGGGCATTGGCACCAGTTTGCCGATGGGCTCGCGCCGGACCTGGCTCACCGGTCGCAGGCCGACCACGATCTTACGGGCTACCAGCAGGTAGAAACCGCCCCCGGACAACTGCCAGGCCCCGGCACGGCGCTCCCAACCGGCCAACCGGCCCTGCCACTTGGGCGAAGCAAGCGGCGGACGATAGCACCCGAAGCGACGTTTCTCCAGCGCGAAGCCCAGCAGGTTCAACCAGTCGCTGACCCGCGAGGGCGAGATGCAGCGCGCCTGGCGCAGCGCATCATGGGCGAAGACATGCCGCAGGCCCCAGGAGCTCCAGGGGTTGATGCCGACGATCAACAGATGGCCACCCGGGCGCACCGCGCTGGCCGCTTCACGCAGCAAGCCATGGGGCGACAGGCAGAAATCCAGGCCATGCTGCATCACCACCACATCGGCGGCGTGCTCGCTCAAAGGCCAGGCCTGTTCTTCGCAGACAATCTCGACCCCCGGCAACGGCGCGCCCAGGCGCACATTGCGCTGCACCTGGGGCGCGGGCGGCGGGGTTTGTGCCGAAGGGCCGTAGTGCACCAGGTAGCCGCCAAAGAAGCGCTCAAGCTCTTCTTCGAGCATAAGCCGCTCCTGTTCCAGCAGAAATTGCCCGATCGGCCCGGACAGCCACTCACGGGCTGCGCTGATCAACGCCAGCCACTCGGGATCGGCCTGGGCGAACGCTTTATCAGTCATTGCATTCTCCAACTCGCCAAGACGTTCTAAGATGCACCAATGTGTTCAGCTTGGCGAATAGAAGAATGATACAGATCAGTGCCCTGCCCGCCTTCACCGATAACTACATCTGGTTGTTACAGGACCATCGCAGCCATCGTTGTGCCGTGGTCGATCCGGGCGATGCCGCGCCTGTCATGGCGTGGCTTGCGCAACATCCGGACTGGACCCTCGGCGACATCCTGATTACCCACCACCACAATGACCACGTGGGCGGTGTAGAGCAGCTCAAGCAAGCCACAGGCGCCAAGGTCTATGGCCCGGCCAGCGAAAAAATCCCGGCCCGTGACGTCGCGCTCAACGATAACGACCGGATCGAGGTGCTGGGCTGGGGCTTCGACGTGCTCGCCGTGCCGGGACACACCCTGGGACATATAGCCTTTTATCATCATGGCTTGCTGTTCTGCGGCGACACCCTGTTCGCCGCCGGTTGTGGGCGTTTGTTCGAAGGCACGCCGCAACAGATGTACAACTCCCTGGAGCGCCTGGCCGCGCTGCCGGCCGACACACTGGTCTACTGCACCCACGAGTACACCCAAAGCAACCTGCGCTTTGCCCAGGCCGTGGAACCGCACAACGCCGATATCGCCGAACGGGTGGCTAAAGTCAGCCAACTTCGGGCAGCCGGCAAGATGACGGTGCCCTCGACCCTGGCCCTGGAAAAACTCACCAACCCGTTTTTGCGCACCGCTGAAACATCCGTTAAACAAAAAGCGGACGAGTGGGGGAACCGCGATAACCGCGCCGGGAGCGAGGTTTTTGCTAGCTTGCGAGCGTGGAAAGACACGTTCTAAGCAGACAGGTTCTGATACGAAATTTCTGAATGGTTGACCGGAACCCAAGCGCTTTCTAGAATCGCCCGACATTTTTGCCCGGAACTAACTTCCAGCCAATGTCGTCATCTATTCGTAAGTCCAACCATTCAGACGCATTGACCCGCCTGGCTCAAGCCATTGCGGTGGCCGTATCCGCAACTCTGGCGGGCTGCCAAACCACTCATTTCGCTGCACAATCCACCGTGCAACCCAAACCCGTACTCACAGCCAAGATCAAGCAAAAACCCCTTTGGCTCTCAGAGAAGCCAAGCCCGCAGGTACCCCAGGATGTCTGGGAGCGCATGCGCCAGGGGTTCCAACTGCAGGACGGTGTCGGCGTCAACCCGCGTATCGAGCAACAGCGCCTGTGGTTCGCCAGCAACCCGTCCTTCCTGGAGAACGCCAGCGAACGCGGCAGCCTCTATATTCACTACATCGTCGAACGCCTTGAAGAACGCAACATGCCCCTGGAACTGGCACTGCTGCCAGTGATTGAAAGTGCCTACAACCCAATGGCCTATTCACGCAGCGATGCGGTCGGCCTGTGGCAATTCATTCCCTCCACCGGGCGCTACTTCAACCTGCGCCAGACCCGTGCCTACGACGGCCGTCGCGACATCACCGCCTCCACCACCGCCGCCCTGGACTATCTGACACGTCTGCATGACATGTTCAACGGCGACTGGCTGCTGGCCCTGGCGGCCTATAACGCGGGTGAAGGCACCGTCAGCCGGGCCATCGAGCGCAACGAGAAGCTCGGCCTGCCCACCGACTACTGGAACCTGCCACTGCCCCAGGAAACCAAGGACTACGTGCCCAAGTTCCTGGCGCTGTCCCAGGTGGTGCTGGCCCCCGAGGCCTACGGCGTCAACCTGAACCCGATTGCCAACACGCCATACTTCGAAATGGTCGAAGTCAAGCAAAGCATGGACCTGTCCCGGGTCGCCGCGCTGGCCGAGATCGACGAAGACGAACTGTTCCAGCTCAACCCGGCCTTCAAGCAACGCACCACCCTGGACGGTCCCCAGCATTTGTTGGTGCCCACCTCCAAGGCGCAGTTACTGGCCAGTAGCCTGTCCTCGATGAACCCCGAGGAATTGTTGAGCCTGCGCCCGAAAAAGCCGGTGTTTGACGAAGTCGAGCACAAGGCCGTGGCCGGGCGCTCGCGCAGCTATAAGGTCAAGAGCGGCGACAACCTGACGCTGATTGCCAAGGCCAACAAGGTCAACGTGCATGACCTGCAGCGCTGGAACAAGCTCAATGGCCAGGCCTTGAAGGTCGGCCAGACCCTGGTGATGCAGGACACCCGTAAACTGGTGGCCAAGGCTCGCGGCAAGAAGCCGGTGCAATACAAGGTCAAGAAAGGTGACTCGCTGTACTTGGTTGCCAAGCGCTTCAACGTCGAGATGCAACATCTCAAGCGTTGGAACCCTCGCACTGGCCAGGCCTTGAAGCCGGGGCAGATGCTGGTGGTCTCCGGGCCAAGATAAACCGAGTGCACGCAGGCCTGTATGGGAGCCAGCTCCCATATCTGCCCTGCGTACCGCTCAAGATCCCTCCGAGCCTGAAAATGGCCTTTTCAACAGTCTTTTTCCAAGTGGAACAAGCTGTTACTGTACCGATCATAAAGCCCAAGCCGCCCGGATCGGATCTCTGACTTGAAGCGTCCCCTCCTTCTACTAATAAGTCTGGCCTTGAGCTTTTGTGCGAATGCGACCATTACCGAGAACCACGGTTATGCGCAGTTCGGTACGCTCAAGTACCCGGCCAAATTCACCCACTTCGATTGGGTAAACCCCGCAGCGCCCAAGGGCGGCACCTTGCGGGTCATGGCATTTGGCACGTTTGATACCCTCAACCCCTATACCTTCAAGGGCTCCAGCCCAGTCTCAACCGCCAATTTCCTGCAATACGGCGTCAATGAGCTCAACGAGCCGCTGATGGTCGGCACCGGCCAGTACGCCCCGTCCGGCGACGAGCCCACGTCCAGTTATGGCCTGATTGCCCAATCTGTGGAGTACAGCGAGGACCGCAGTTGGGTGGTGTTCAACCTGCGCCCGCAAGCGCGTTTCCATGACGGCAAGCCCATTACCGCCGACGACGTGGCGTTTTCCTACCGCACGTTGCTGACCGAAGGCCATCCGCAATACCGCACCAACCTGCAGGAAGTGGCCCGGGTGGATGTACTCAACCCCCATCGCATCCGCTTCGTGTTCAAGCGCGCCGGCAACCCGTTGTTGATCCTGCGCCTGGGTGAGTTGCCGGTGCTGCCTCAGCACTACTGGAAAAACCGCGACTTCAAGGCCACCACCTTCGAGCCACCGCTGGGCAGCGGGCCCTATCGCATCAGCCAGGTCCAACCGGGCCGGCAATTGGTGTTCGAGCGGGTCAAGGACTATTGGGGCAAAGACCTGCCGGTCAATCGCGGGTTCTACAACTACGACAAGGTCGAGGTGGAGTTCTATCGCGACAGCGACGTGGCCTTCGAGGCATTCAAGGCCGGCGAATTCGACATTTATATCGAACACCAGGCCAAAAACTGGGCCAATGGCTACAACTTCCCGGCGGTGAACCGTGGCGAAGTCATCAAGGCGCAGATTGCCCACCAGGTTCCGACCCAGAGCCAGGGCCTGTTCATGAACAGCCGGCGCGCCACTTTCAGCCAGGCCAAGGTGCGCGAAGCGCTGGGGTTGATGTTCGATTTCGAGTGGACCAACCGCACCCTGTTCAGCGGCGCCTATAAACGCACCCTGAGCTACTACCCCAACAGCGAATTCGCAGCCAGCGGCCTGCCGGTGGGTCATGAATGGCTGATGCTCTCACCCTATCGCGACCGACTACCGGCCAATCTGTTTACCCAGGCCTTCAGCCTGCCGCAGACCGACGGGCGCGGCATCCCCCGGGAAACCTTGCGTCGTGCCCTCGGCCTGCTGGCCGAAGGTGGCTGGACACTCTCTGGCCAGCGCCTGCTCGACAGCAATGGCCAGCCGCTGCGTTTCGAAATCCTGCTGGTCAACCCGAACCTGGAGCGCATCCTGCAACCTTACGTCGAAAACCTGCGCAGCATCGGCATCGATGCCCGCCTGCGTACGGTAGACCGCGCGCAGTACAAGCAGCGCCTCGATCAGTTTGATTTCGACATGATCCTGATGACCCTCAACCAGACCTTGAGCCCTGGCCTTGAGCAGTGGCAGTACTTCCACTCCAGCCAGGCCGCGATCAAAGGCAGCAAGAACTACGCGGGCATCGCCAACCCGGTGGTCGACCACCTGCTGGAGCAACTGCTCGCCGCGCAGACCCGCGACCAACAAGTCGCCGCCGGCCGGGCTTTGGACCGGGTCCTGCTGTGGCAGCACTACAGTATTCCCAATTGGTATCTCAACTATCATCGCCTGGCGTACCGTAACCGGTTCGCCTTCGTCACCACGCCGCCCTACAGCCTGGGCCTGAGAGCGTGGTGGCTGAAAGCTTCGGAGAAACCCCAATGATGCCTTTGCGTACTGCGATTATCAGTGGCCTGTTGTTTTGCGCCCAGGCCGTTGCTGCCCCACAACATGCCCTGACCCTGTATGACGAGCCGCCCAAGTACCCGGCCAATTTCAAGCATGTCGACTACGTCAACCCGGATGCGCCCAAAGGCGGCACCTTTCGCGAAGCAGCCATGGGCAGCTTCGACAGCCTCAATCCGTTTATCAGCAAGGGCGTGCCCGCCGATAACATCACCCTGGTCTACGACACCCTGGCCCAGCAGGGCCTGGACGAGCCCATCACTGAATATGGCCTGATCGCCGGCAAGATCGAAAAGGCCCCGGATAACAGCTGGGTACGCTTCTACCTGCGGCCCGAAGCGCGCTTCCACGATGGCCATCCGGTGCATGCCGAAGATGTGGTGTTCACCTTTGAAACCCTGATCACCCAGGGCAGCCCGATCTACCGCACCTACTACGCCGACGTCGCCGAAGTGATCGCCGAAGACCCGTTGCGCGTGCTGTTCAAGTTCAAGCACACCAGCAACCGCGAACTGCCGTTGATCCTCGGCCAATTGCCAGTGTTGCCCAAACACTGGTGGGCCGGGCGTGACTTTGCCAAGAGCAGCCTGGAGATCCCCCTGGGCAGCGGCCCGTACAAAGTGGCCGAGGTCAAGCCAGGGCGCTCGATCCGCTACGAGCGGGTCAAGGATTACTGGGGCAAGGACCTGCCCGTCAACAAGGGCCTGTACAACTTCGATTACCGCATCAGCGATTACTACCGCGACAGCACCGTGGCCCTAGAGGCGCTCAAGGCCGGGCAGTTCGATTACTGGCAGGAAATGACGGCCAAGAACTGGGCCAACGCCTACAACGTCCCGGCCGTGGCCGAGGGCCGGCTGATCAAGGAAGAACTGCCGAACGGCAATCCCACCGGGATGCAGGGTTTTGTGTTCAATATCCGCAAGCCGATGTTCCAGGACGTGCGGGTGCGCAAGGCGATCAGCCTGTTGATGGACTTCGAATGGACTAACAAGCAACTGTTCAACGGCGCCTATACCCGTACCCGCAGCTATTTCGAGAACTCGGACATGGCCGCCACCGGCCTGCCCAGCCCTGCCGAACTGGCGATTCTCGAACCGCTGCGCGGCAGGATCCCTGACGAAGCCTTCACCCAGGCCTTCGCCCCGGCAAAAACCGATGCCAGCGGCATGATCCGCACCCAGCAGCGCGAAGCCTACCAACTGTTGCAAGAGGCCGGCTGGCGCATTGTTGACGACAAGATGGTCGACACCACCGGCAAGCCGGTGAGCATCGAGTTCATGCTGGCCCAGACCGACTTCGAGCGCATCCTGCTGCCGTTCAAGCGCAACCTGGCGGACCTGGGCATCGAACTGGTGATCCGCCGGGTCGATGTCTCGCAATACGTCAACCGCGTGCGCTCGCGGGACTTCGACATGATGGTCGGCAGCTTTCCGCAGTCCTCTTCACCGGGTAACGAGCAGCGTGAGTTCTGGCAATCGAGCAGTGCCGACAAGCCCGGCAGCCGCAACTACATCGGCCTCAAGGACCCGGCCATCGACGAATTGGTGGAACAATTGATCAACGCCGACTCGCGTAACAGCCTGGTGGCCCACGCCAAGGCCCTGGACCGGGTCTTGCAGTTTGGCTACTACGTGATCCCCAACTGGCATATCAAGACCTACCGCGTGGCCTATTGGAATCACCTTGGCCACCCTAAAGTCCCGCCGCGCTATGACGTGGGCATTGCCACTTGGTGGATCAAGCCCGATCAGGCCCCGGCCGTGACGCCGCAACCCCAGACCACGGCCGATCCGGCGAGCGGAGGCGACTGACATGCTGGCTTATATTTTTCGCAGGTTGCTGCTGATCATCCCCACGCTGTTCGGCATTTTGCTGATCAACTTTGTGATTATCCAGGCCGCCCCCGGCGGCCCGGTGGAACAAATGATCGCCAAGCTCGAAGGCTTTGAAGGTGCTACCAGCCGCATCGCCGGTGGCGGTGCCGAAGTCTCGGTGGCCGGCTCCAGCTACCGCGGGGCCCAGGGCCTGGACCCGACGCTGATCAAGGAAATCGAGAAGATGTACGGCTTCGACAAGTCGGCGCCGGAACGCTTGTGGATCATGGTCAAGAACTACGCCCAGCTGGACTTTGGCGACAGCTTCTTTCGCGACGCCAAGGTCATCGACCTGATCAAGGAGAAAATGCCGGTGTCCATCTCCCTCGGGTTATGGAGCACCCTGATCATGTACCTGGTCTCGATCCCCCTCGGGATCGCCAAGGCCACTCGCCATGGCAGCCACTTTGACGTGTGGACCAGTTCGGCAATCATCGTCGGCTATGCGATCCCGGCGTTCCTGTTTGCCATTCTGTTGATCGTGGTGTTTGCCGGCGGCAGTTATTTTGACTGGTTCCCGTTGCGAGGCCTGACCTCCAACAACTTTGACGAACTGAGCTGGGGCGGCAAGATCCTCGACTACTTCTGGCACCTGGCGCTGCCGGTCACGGCCCTGGTCATCGGTAACTTCGCCACCATGACCCTGCTGACCAAAAACAGCTTTCTCGACGAGATCAACAAGCAGTACGTGATCACCGCCAAGGCCAAGGGCCTGACCAATCACCGGGTGCTCTACGGCCATGTGTTCCGCAACGCCATGCTGCTGGTGATCGCCGGGTTCCCTTCAGCGTTTATCGGCATCTTTTTTACCGGCTCGCTGCTAGTCGAAGTGATCTTCTCCCTCGACGGCCTGGGCCTGATGAGCTTTGAAGCGGCGATCAACCGCGATTACCCGGTGGTGTTCGGCACGCTGTTTATCTTCACCCTGCTGGGCCTGGTGGTGAAACTGATCGGTGATTTGACCTACACCCTGGTCGACCCGCGTATCGACTTCGAAAGCCGGGAGCATTGAGATGACGCTATCCCCCCTCAATCGCCGCCGCTTCGAGCGTTTCAAGGCCAATAAACGTGGCTGGTGGTCGCTGTGGCTGTTCCTGATCCTGTTTGGCCTGAGCCTGGGCGCCGAGTTGATCGCCAATGACAAGCCGTTGGCAGTGCATTACGACGGCGACTGGTACTTCCCGGCGCTCAAGCGCTACCCGGAAACCACCTTCGGCGGCGAATTCCCCCTGGAAGCCAACTACAAAAGCCCGTACATCCGCGAACTGCTCAAGGCCAAGGATGCCTGGACGCTCTGGGCACCGATCCCCTACAGCTACCAGAGCATCAACTACGACCTGAAAGTCCCGGCACCGGCGCCGCCCTCGGCGGACAACCTGCTGGGCACCGACGACCAGGGCCGCGACGTGCTGGCGCGGGTGATCTATGGCTTTCGGGTCTCGGTGCTTTTTGCCCTGACCCTCACGGTGTTGAGCTCGATCATCGGTGTGGCGGCCGGGGCCCTGCAGGGTTTTTATGGCGGCTGGGTCGACCTGGCCGGCCAGCGGTTCCTGGAAATCTGGTCGGGGTTGCCGGTGCTGTACCTGCTGATCATCCTCGCCAGCTTTGTACAGCCGAACTTCTGGTGGCTGCTGGGGATTATGTTGCTGTTTTCCTGGATGAGCCTGGTGGACGTGGTGCGCGCCGAGTTCCTGCGCGGCCGTAACCTGGAATACGTGCGCGCGGCCCGGGCCCTGGGCATGCAGAACGGCGCGATCATGTTCCGCCATATCCTGCCCAATGCCATGGTCTCGACCATGACCTTTATGCCCTTCATCCTCACCGGCGCGATTGGCACCCTCACCGCCCTGGACTTCCTGGGCTTCGGCCTGCCCGCCGGGTCGCCGTCCCTGGGCGAGTTGGTGGCCCAGGGCAAATCCAACCTGCAGGCGCCATGGCTGGGCATCAGTGCCTTTGCGGTGCTGGCGATCATGTTGAGTTTGCTGGTGTTTATCGGCGAGTCCGCTCGCGATGCCTTCGACCCGAGGAAATGAGATGAATCAGGACAATCTGATCGAAGTCCGCGACCTCAGCGTCGAGTTCGTCACCGGCGAGCAGCATCAGCGCGTGGTGGAAAATATCAGCTTCGATATCCGCCGCGGTGAAACCCTGGCCCTGGTCGGCGAAAGCGGCTCCGGCAAGTCGGTGACCGCCCACTCGATTCTGCGCCTGCTGCCCTACCCCCTGGCGCGGCATCCGTCCGGCACGATCAAGTATGCCGGGCAGGATCTGCTGACCCTGAAAGAAAAGCCCCTGCGCCAGATTCGCGGCAACCGCATTGCGATGATCTTCCAGGAGCCGATGACCTCGCTGAACCCGCTGCACTCCATCGAAAAGCAGATCAACGAAGTGCTGGGCCTGCACAAGGGCCTGACCGGCAAGGCTGCGACCCTGCGCACCCTGGAACTGCTGGACCTGGTGGGCATCCCCGAACCGCACAAGCGCCTCAAGGCCTTGCCCCATGAGTTGTCCGGCGGCCAGCGTCAGCGGGTGATGATCGCCATGGCCCTGGCCAACGAGCCGGAACTGCTGATCGCCGACGAGCCGACCACGGCCCTGGACGTGACCGTGCAGTTGAAGATCCTCGAACTGCTCAAGGAGTTGCAGGCGCGCCTGGGCATGGCGCTGTTGCTGATCAGCCATGACTTGAACCTGGTGCGGCGCATTGCCCACCGCGTGTGTGTGATGCAGCGCGGTTGCATTGTCGAGCAGGCGTCCTGCGAAGAACTGTTTCGCTCCCCGCAGCATCCGTACACCCAGGAACTGCTGGCCGCCGAGCCCAGTGGCGGTCCGGCGAGCAACGCGGTTGGCCCACCACTGCTGGAAGTCGACGACCTGAAAGTCTGGTTCCCGATCAAAAAAGGCTTCCTGCGCAATACCGTCGATTACGTCAAGGCGGTGAACGGCATCCACTTCAGCCTGCCCCAGGGCCAGACCCTGGGCATTGTCGGCGAAAGCGGCTCGGGCAAATCCACCCTGGGCCTGGCGATCCTGCGGTTGATCGGCAGCAAGGGCGGGATCCGTTTTGAGGGCCAGCAACTGGACCAACTCACCCAGCAACAGGTGCGGCCATTGCGCCGGGAAATGCAGGTGGTGTTCCAGGACCCGTTTGGCAGCCTGAGCCCGCGTATGTGCGTCAGCGAGATCGTTGGCGAAGGTTTGCGCATCCACAAGATCGGCACCGCGGCCGAGCAGGAAGCAGCGATTATCGCCGCGCTCAAGGAGGTGGGGCTCGACCCGCAGACCCGCCACCGCTACCCCCACGAATTCTCCGGAGGTCAACGCCAGCGCATCGCCATTGCCCGCGCCCTGGTGCTCAAGCCACGCCTGATCCTGCTGGATGAACCCACCTCGGCCCTGGACCGCACGGTGCAGCGCCAGGTGGTGGAACTGCTGCGTAACCTGCAGGCCAAGTACAACCTGACCTACCTGTTTATCAGCCATGACCTGGCGGTGGTCAAAGCCCTGAGCCATCAGTTGATGGTGGTCAAACAGGGGCAAGTGGTGGAACAGGGGGATGCCAAGACCATCTTCGCCGATCCCCAGCATGCCTATACCCGGCAGCTGCTGGAGGCCGCGTTTCTGGTGCCAACCTCACGTAGCTGATCTTGAGTTTAGGCCGGAGACGCCTTGTGGGAGCTGGCTTGCCTGCTCCCACATTTGATCTGTGCAGCTCTGCAGGCAAAGCCTTTCGCAAAAGCAAACCAATATCATTTGCGCTGCCCGCAGGCCTTTGCTTTAATCGCGACCAATTCCTATTCACGTCGTGGCGCCAGCGCCGGTTGGATATTGTGTCGACTTCCCCCGCTTCCTTCAGTCAGCTCTACGGCAGCCACCACTCCTGGCTGCTGGGCCTGTTGCGCCGGCGCCTGAGCAACCGCTGGGATGCCGCCGACCTGGCGCAAGACACCTTTATCCGCGTGCTCAAGCGCCCGCCTGACCAGGCTGACGCCGTGCGCGAGCGCTCGTACCTGGCGACCATCGCCCGTGGCCTGTGCATCGACCATTGGCGCCGCCGCCAACTGGAGCAGGCCTGGCTGCAAAGCCTCGCCGACCGCCCACAGGCGGTGCAGCCATCGCCGGAGCAGCGGGCGATCATTGTCGAAACCCTGTACGAGGTCGATGCCATGCTCGCGCGCCTGCCGCGCAAGGTCAGCGACGCCTTCCTGCTGGCGCAACTGCATGGCCTGACTTACAAGCAAATCGCCCTGCAGTTGGGGGTCTGTGAGCGCATGGTGAAAAAATACATGGCCCAGGCGCTGTTGCACTGCGCGGTGCTGGAAGCCGAACTCGACGGGTTGCTGGTGGAATGAACCCCAGCGGAAAACTCAGCCACGCCAGCCTGCAGCAGGCAGCCCAATGGTATGTGCGCCTACAGGACCCGCAAGACGGCAGCCAGGCACAACAGCATTGGCAGACATGGCTGGGGCAGAACCCCGAGCATCAGGCTGCCTGGCGCTATGTCGAGCGCGTCAGCCAACGCTTCGCGCCGCTGACCGACGAGCCCATCGGCGCCGGCCGCGCCCTGCGCAGCACGCGGCGGCAAACCCTCAAGACATTATTGGTACTGTGCGCCGGTTCGACCTTGGCCTGGGGCACCTGGCGCGGCACTGCCCTGCCCCGGGTGATCGGCGGCTGGAGCGCCGACTACGCCACGGCCAGCGGCGAGATCCGCGACGCATTGCTCGCCGACGGCACACATATCTGGCTCAACGCCCTGAGCGCCATGGATGTACGCTTCGATGCGCAGCAGCGCCTGCTGCACCTGCGTTTTGGCGAAGTGTTGATCGACACCGCCAAGGACCTCCAGCGGCCGTTCCTGGTCGACACCGCGCACGGCCACCTGCGTGCCCTGGGTACGCGCTTCAGTGTGCTGCACAGCGAAGACAGCACCACCCTGAATGTCTTCGACGGCCGGGTAGAAGTGCGCACCGCCGACGGCCAGCAGATACGCATTATCGAGTCCGGGCAACAGGCGGTGTTCGGTCGGCATACGATCCGCAGCACAGTGCCCGCATCCGCCACCCGCGAGGCCTGGAGCCGCGGCGTGCTATTGGCCGACAACCTGCCCCTGGGCCAATTGATCGGTGAACTGAACCGCTACCGGCCCGGCCACCTCGGTTGTGATCCGGCCGTGGCCCATCTGCCAGTGATGGGCTCGTTCCCGCTCAAGGACAGCGAGCATGCGTTGCGGCTGCTGGAGGCGGCATTGCCGATCCAGGTGGACAGAGTGCTGCCGTGGTGGGTCAGCGTGGGGCCCAAAACACACGCTACCTAACGCCAACCAACCGGGCTGTTGTGGCGAGCGGGCTTGCCCGCGTTGGGTCGCGTAGCGGCCCCAAAAGATGGGACTGCTGCGCAGTCCAACGCGGGCAAGCCCGCTCGCCACAACAGGCCTGGCTCAAGGCGAGCAGTTTTTTTGGCTCCACCTGTTCCCCTTTTCGACGTTCGTTCGGTTAACCCAGCAGACGCTTTCATATTCGCCGAATCCGTAGGGAACCTTCCATGTCGCAACCCGCTGCTTTCACGCTGCGCCCCCTGGCGCTGGCCATCACCGCGACCCTGCTCTGCCTGGGCCCGCTCAATGTGCAGGCGGTGGAAACGCCGTCGACCCAGGAAACCACGCGCAGCTACAACATTGGCGCCGGGTCGCTGGTCAGCGTGCTGAATCGCTTTGCCGAGCAGTCCGGGGTGTTTATCGCCGGCCACAACAGCCTGGCAGCCGGGAAGACCAGCCCTGGACTCAGTGGCAGCTACACCCCCGCAGCCGGCTTGCAGCGTTTGTTGCAAGGCAGCGGTTTGCAGGCCCAGCCCCAGGGCGACAATGGCTATGTGCTGGAGCTGGTGCCGCTCAATACCGGCGAGCTGGAGCTCGGTGCCACCACCATTTCCGGCGTGGCCCTGGGCGCCACCACCGAAGACAGTCATTCCTACACCACCGGCTCGATGGCCTCGGCCACCGGCCTGCCGCTGTCGATCCGCGAGACGCCGCAGTCGGTCACCGTGATCACCCGCCAGCAGATGGATGACCAGGGTTCCAACAACATCGCCGACACCCTGCGCCGCGCCCCTGGCGTCAGCGTGCAGAACTACGACAGCGAGCGCTGGGAGTTCTCCAGCCGTGGCCTGCCGATCACCAATTTCCAGTACGACGGCGTCAACTCCACCTATGACGGCGTGTATGACTACGGCACCACCAGCACCGACATGGCGGTGTACGACCACCTGGAAATCATCAAGGGCTCATCGGGCCTGATGAGCGGTTCGGGCGACCCGTCGGCCACGGTCAACCTGATCCGTAAAAAGCCCACCAAGGACTTCAAGGCCTCGGTTACCGGCACCGTGGGCTCCTGGGACAACTACCGCACCGAAGGCGATATCTCCGGGCCGCTGACCGAGTCGGGCAATGTGCGCGGGCGTTTTGTCGGGGTTTATCAGGATCGCTCGTCGTACCTGGACCACTACCAGCACACCAAGGACATTGCCTACGGCATCCTCGAAGCCGATCTGACTCCCGACACCCTGCTGACCTTCGGTATCGACCAGCAGGACACCCGCTCCCGTGGCGCCAGCTGGACCGGTTTCCCGATGTATTTCAGCAATGGCAATCGCACGAATTTCTCGCGCTCGTTCAACCCGGCCGCCGACTGGAGCCGCCGCGACTTCCAGAACCAGACAATCTTCGCCTCGGTCCAGCAAAAGCTGGCCAACGACTGGTCGCTCAAAGTCAGCCTGGACCGCAAGCGCAGCCAGCACGACACCTTGCTCGCCTCCGCCAGTGGCGGCAACCCGGACCAGGTCACTGGTGAGGGCATGTACATGTTCATGGGCAAGTACAAGGGCGACCAGGTGCAGAACACCCTTGACGTCAACCTCAGCGGCCCGTTCAGCCTGTTGGGTCGCGAGCACGAGTTGATCATGGGCTTTATGGCAACCCGCTCGAAACAGGACGTGCCGGTCTACGGTTCGATCTACCCGCCGGTGGGCGGCAGCATTTATGACTGGCGTGGTGAGTACGCCAAGCCGGATATCCCGCGCAGCGGCCAGAACGATATTGTGCAACGCCAAACCGGCGCCTACCTGGCGACCCGCCTCAAGCCTACCGATGACCTGTCGGTGATCCTGGGTACCCGCGTCAGCAATTTCAGCAACACCGACACCACCGACTTCTACGCTGCGACGAGTACCGACGCCCGCACCAGCTACAAACAAACCGGGGTGGTGACGCCCTACGCCGGGGTGGTCTATGACCTCAACGACATCTGGTCGGTGTACAGCAGCTACACCAAGATCTACCGCCCGCAAAACAGCAAGGATGCCGACCGCAAATTGCTCGACGCGATTGAGGGCGACACTTATGAAGCCGGGCTCAAGGCGGCCTTTTTCGACGGCCGCCTGAACGCCAGCTTCGCCGCGTTCCGCATCGAACAGGACAATGTCGCGCAATACGTCTCGGGCTTTGAAAGCGACTCGATCTATAGCCCGATTGCCGGCGCCACCACCAAGGGCTTTGAGGTGGAACTGGCCGGCGAAGTGCTGGACGGCTGGAATGTCTCGGCCGGCTACACCTACCAGCACACCCGCGATGCCAACGACGATTACGTCTACAGCTCGGTGCTGCAAACCACCACGCCGCAACAAGTGGTGCGCCTGTTCAACACCTATCGCCTGCCGGGCGCGCTGGACAAGGTGACCCTCGGCGCCGGGATCAACTGGCAGAGCGAGTTCTTCGGCAATGTGTTCCAGCCCAACCCGAATGACACGGTCAACTTTGGCCAATACGCGCGCATCACCCAGGACAGCCACTACCTGGTGGACCTGATGGCACGCTATCGCTTCAACGAGCACTTGAGCGCGACGTTGAACGTGAAAAATGCCCTGGATAAAAAGTACTACACCGGCCTGGGCAACTTCGGCACCGGGTTCTACGGCGAGCCGCGCAGCCTGCAACTGGCGACGCGCTGGGACTTCTAAGCCTGGGGGGCGCCCCCTGAGAAATGTGGGGGCTTGCCGGCTTCTACATAAGGTCGGCGGCGTATTTATGTGCAATCATCGTGGTCCTACAAGGTCCCCCGGAGATTGCACCATGGCGCTGCCCGACCTCGCCGCCCCACGCTTCTGGCGTGATGCCAGCCTGCCGTTTATCGAGGCGCGTACCATCGAGGATGGGCGCAAGGTCTGCTACACCCGGCATGCCCACGACCACTTCTCGATTGGCGCGATCACCGCCGGGCAAAGCCTGTATCTCCATGGCCCGGACACCTTCCACATCCGCGCCGGCACTGTGGTGCTGATGAACCCGGGCGATGTGCATGCCTGCAACCCCATCGACGACCAACCCTGGTCGTATCACATGCTCTACATCGACACGCCCTGGCTGACCGATCTGCAACACCAGTTGGGGTTTGCCAGTGACTTGGGCTTTCGCCGCTTCGACGCGACCCATACCGACGACCCGCTGCTGTTTGCCGGCCTGTTGGAGCTGTACACCGTGCTGGTCGACGAGCACACCGAGCACCTGCAGAAACACAGCGCCGTGGTGAGTTTTTTCACTGAGGTGCAACTGCGCCTGAACCCGGCTGCCGAGCCTGTACGCGAGGTCAATCACAAGCTGGAACACGCCGCCGAGTACATCCGCGCGCATTGCACCGAGGCGCTGAAGCTGGAAGCAATCTGCCAGGCGGCGCAGCTGTCGCCGTCTTACCTGATCCGCGCGTTCAAGCAGGCTTACGGCATGACGCCCCATGCGTTCCTGATCAACCAGCGCGTCCAGTTCGCCCGCAACCAGTTGCGTAGCGGCCACCTGATTGCCGATGTGGCACTGGCCGCCGGTTTTGCCGACCAGGCGCATCTGCAGCGCACGTTCAAGCAACACCTGGCGGCCACGCCGGGGCAGTATCGCGGCTGACTCACGCCAGCAACAGGTACACCACGCTGATCACCAGCAACAGCGCCATGGCCCGATTGAACAGGCGCATGCCCCGGGCATTGCTCAGGTAACGACGAAAGAACGTGCCGACATACGCCCAGCACGCCACCGATAGATAGCAAATCACCAGGTTCACCGCCGCCAGTTGCCAGACCCGCGCGGCCTCGCCATCGGCCGCAAACAGGCCCATGCCCGCCACACACGCCAGCCAGGCCTTGGGGTTGAGCCATTGCATGACCGCGCCATAGAGCATCGACGGCGCAACAGCCGCGTCTTGCGCATCCAGCCGGCCGTCGTCCATCGCCAGCTTGTAGGCCATGTACAGCAGAAAGGCCACCCCGCCCCACTGGATGCCCTGGGTCAGGATCGGCCAGCGCACCAGCAGTTCGTGCAGGCCCAGGCCAATCAACACCAGCAGCAAGGTGAAGCCCAAGGCCGCGCCGGCCACGTGTTTCTGGCTGGCGGCAAAACCAAAGCGCGCGCCCGAGCCAAGGGCGACCACATTGACCGGGCCGGGGGTGATGGACGTCGCCAAGGCGAAGGCGGCCATGGACATGATCAAACTCATTGCACTTCCTTTTTTGTAATGACAGGTGGACAGGCCTGTACGCTACGTCCCTTTAGCCAGTGCGTATTGAAGAAAATGCCCCTGGAGGCGCTGGCTTCTACGCCTGGGTCAGCGCCGCCTTGAGCAGCCGCAGCTCCAGGTATTGCAGGAGCATGATGGTCTTGCCATCGACAATTTCGCCGCGGCCAACCATGGCGATGGCCTCGTCGAATCCCAACTCCAGCACCTGAATATCTTCGCCTTCGTGCTCCAGCCCGCCGCCCTCGCCCACGCGGTCGCCAGGTTGGTACTCACCGATAAAGAAATGAATGCGCTCGGTCACCGAGCCCGGGCTCATGAAGGCCGAGTAGATTTTCTCCACGTGGCCTACGCGGTAGCCGGTTTCTTCCTCGACTTCCAGGCGAATACGTTCCTCGGGGCTGGCGTTGTCCAGCAAGCCAGCGGCGGTTTCGATCAGGTAGCCGTCATGACCATTGACGAAGGTCGGCATGCGGAACTGGCGGATCAGCAACACTGTGCGCTGCAAGGTGTTGTACAGCAGGATGGTTGCACCGTTGCCACGGTCGTACACCTCGCGGGTCTGGGCTTGCCAGCTGCCGTCCCGGCGACGCAGGTCGAAGCTGTATTTTTTCAGCAGGTACCAGTTGTCCGAGAGCAACTCTTCGGCGGTGATGCGTACGGGGCTGTTGTCCATGGGGAGCCTTTTGGTCGCAGGGTCGCGCAGCATGTCGGTGACGCCCTGCCAGCGTCAAGCTGTCCATAGGCCAGCATTGTTATGGGTTATCCAGCTACAATTGCGCCCTTTGTGCACAGGATCACCGCCCAGGCATGTATCCGACGGGGTGATCTCGACAGTGCATCCTTCGGGGTCAAGGACATGATGCTGCACATACCGACGCTCCTGATAGTTGCCGTCTTCGTTTTTTGCCTGATGGGCTTGCTCACCGTGCATGCCTGGCATCGCGTACGTGAGCCGACCCTGGGCTATCTTGGCGTGATGCTGTTGCTGGCCTCCCTCGGCACGGCGTTGATGGTCGTGCGCGGGGTGGGCGTGGACTTCGTCGCGCTGGTGCTGGGCAATGTGGTGCTCCTGATGAGCGCGGCAATGAACTGGACCGCCATGCGCCTGTTTGTCCAGGGCAAGCCACACCTGCCGGGCATCCTCGCCGGGCCGGCGCTGTGGCTGGTGATGTGCCTGGTCCCGCAGTTCTATGGCTCGATGTCCAGCCGGGTGACCCTGTATTCCCTGATAGCCGCGAGCTACGGCGTGCTGTCGGCCCTGGAGTTGTGGCGCCACCGTCAACACCTGGAAGTGGCCTATCTGCCAGCCGTGGTGCTGATGCTGTTGCATACGACCTTTTACTGCGTGCGCGCCGTGCTCGATCCCGGCATGCCGTACAAGGACCCGAACGCATTGATGAACGACGGCGTACAGCTTTTTTCGTTCATGCTGTTCGAATCCATGCTGTATGCCATCGGCATCGCCTACGTCACCCTGGCGATGGTCAAGGAGCGCGCCGAACTCAACTTCAAGGCGGCCGCCTTCACCGACGTGCTGACCGGTATCGGCAACCGCCGGGCGTTCATGCTCCATGGCGAACAACTGCTGGCCGACAGCATGCAGCGCGGGCAGCCGGTGACATTGCTGTTGTGTGACCTCGACTACTTCAAGCGCCTGAATGACAGTTTTGGCCATCCCATGGGCGACCAGGCGTTGATCGCCTTCAGCCAACTGACCGCGTCGATCTTGCGCAAGCACGATCTGTTTGCGCGTATTGGTGGCGAAGAGTTTGCCTGCCTGCTGGCCAATACCGATGAACGAGGCGCCGTGCAGGTAGCGGAACGCATTCGCCAGCGGTTCGCCGAGCTGGACCTGCTGGCACCGGGGTTCCTCAGTGTGAGCATCGGGGTGGTGACCACCACGCCGGCCTGCCACGATCTGTCGCGCCTGCTGTCCCAGGCCGACCAGGCGCTGTATCGCGCCAAGGATCAGGGGCGCAATCGCGTGCAGACCGCCTGTAACACTTTGCAAGCAATCGCCCCCTGACGGTGGTCTGAATATTCCCCTCACTGGCCAGGCATCTGGTAAAAAACCGGCTTCGCTCCTGTCCTGGAACCTCCATGGCCCCACGTTTTCTCTCGCGCCTGCGTTTGCGCTGGTTGCCTCTGCTGTGCATGGCATTGCTGATCATCGGCCTGCCCGTGGGCTGCAATGTGCTTCAACACAAGGAGCGCGAGCTGGTGTTTCGCATCGAGCCCGGCACCGCCAGTTGGTACCGCGGCCTGCCGCAAGGCTTACAGGAGTTCGAGCTCAAGCCGGCCAGCTTCAAGTCCGGACAGAGCCTGCATGGCTGGTGGTGGCCGGCGGCGAAAAAAGACGCGCCGGCGATCCTGTACCTGCACGGCGTGCGCTGGAACCTCACTGGCCAGCTGTTTCGCATCGAGCAACTGCACGCCCAGGGCTACTCGGTGCTGGCCATCGACTATCGCGGGTTTGGCCAGAGCCAGGGCGACTTGCCGTCAGAGACCAGCGTCTATGAAGATGCGCGGATTGCCTGGGAGCGCTTCCAGGTGCTGCAACCTGATCCAGGCAAGCGCCTGATCTACGGCCATTCCCTGGGCGGCGCCGTCGCCATCGACCTGGCGGCCGAGTTGGGCCAGCAGGCCGCCGATAAACAGCTGCCGCCGCCGGTGCGCGGGCTGGTGATCGAGTCCACCTTTACCTCCCTGGCCGACGTGGCGGCGGCCGTGGCGAATACCTCGCTGCCGGTGCGCTGGTTGCTGTCGCAGAAGTTTGATTCCATCGACAAGATCGCCGAGATCCATATGCCCTTGCTGGTAGTGCATGGCCTTGACGACCGCTATGTGCCGCCGCGCTTCAGCCAGCAACTGTTTGATGCGGCCCTGGAGCCCAAGCACCTGCTGTTGGTACCGGGGGCCAGTCACAACAACAGCCTGAGCCTGGGTGGTCGCAGCTATCGCCAGGCGCTCCAGGGTTTGCTGTAAAACTGCGGATCCGGCACCGATTTCAGCGACGCGTGTCAAGCGCAAGCCGCACGCCAAAAGGCTTGCGAACGATCCTGATCAAATATTAACCGCGGGTTGAACCGCCAGCGCTGCCGGGCCCGCGCAAGGTTATCCACAGAGATACCCACGGTTTTCGTGGACAACTCTTTTGGCATTTAAACGATTTTTTTACGCGGGAGGTTCACCGATTGGCGCCGGCGTTTTCCTTGGCAATCGCCTTGGGCCCGGTGATCGCCCACAGAATCATGCCCAGCAGGGGCACGAATACAATCACCACGACCCACAGCATCTTGGTTTCGGCTCGACTGGCACTGCGCAATACGCAGTTGATCGCCCACAACTCAGCCAGCACCAACAGCGTTGCCAAAATAATCCAGATGTATTCGATTTGCATGGTTCACCTCCTGAGGTCATATACCTTAGGGCCAGGGGTGAACGTGAGGGTTCAGAAAAAATGCCAACGACTGCTCAGGCACCTGGCAAGTCCCCTCACCACCGGTCAGCCAGCTTCCGGCACTTTGTCCGTAGCAATCGGCAACTCAATCCCCCAATCACCATGCAGGTACCAATCGTCGCCGATCATCTCGGCCGGATGCATGGTGCGGTCAGCCCCGTTGCCGCAGGCCAGGGAGGTGGTTGCGCAGTAACGGTCACAGCCCCAGCAGATACGTTCGGGGTGTTTGGGGTTGAGCGGGAATGGCTTGGCCATGAGCAGGCTCCACAGCGGTGGGCAGTGATTGGATCCTACGGCTGGCGCCGCCCCACGGCCTTGACCAACGTCAAGAATGGTTATGTGTATATCCCTGGAAACTTGACAGGAATCATTATTATTTACAGCAAAGCTTTCTAGACTCGACTTCTCATTTGCCCTGTCAGGAAGTACCCATGCGTATCCCCTTCACGCTGTCACTGGCCCTGCTGTTGTCGACTGGCGCAGCCGTCGCCAAGGAATACCCGATCGGCGAGCCACAAATGTGCCCTGGCCTGGAAGTCGGCGCGGTCTATCTGCAACCGATCGAGATGGCACCGCCAGGCATGATGCGCGCCACCGCCGATTCGGATGTGCATCTGGAAGCCGATATCCGCGCCACCGCCGACAACCAGCAGGGCTTCCAGGAGGGCAGTTTCGTGCCTTACCTCAACGTGTCGTTCCGCCTGCAGAAACAAAGCGGCGCAAGCCCGATCATCGGTGAGTTCCACGCCATGGTGGCCAACGACGGGCCGCACTACGGCGACAACGTCAAGCTGCTGGGCCCGGGCAAATATCAGCTGACCTTTACCGTGATGCCGCCCAGCGGCCATGGCTCACTGGGCCGACACACCGATAAGGAAACCGGGGTCGCGCCGTGGTTCGAGCGCTGTGAAGTGCACTACGAATTCGTCTACGCGGGGATCGGCAAAAAAGGCGGCTACTGAATGCGCCGCCCCCTCGCCCTCTGCGCCTTGCTGGCCTGTGGCTCGGCCCTGGCCGCGCCCTTGCCCACCTATGAATTGACCCTGCAAGACGGCCACTTCACTCCGGCGCAACTCAAGGTGGCGGCCGGCCAGCGCTTCAAGATCGTGCTGAAAAACATCGGCCAGGGCCCGGCCGAGTTCGAGAGCACACCACTGCGCGTGGAAAAGGTGCTGTCACCGGGGGTCACCACCTTTGTGGTGATCCACCCGCTCAAACCGGGCGCCTATCCCTTTTTCGACGAATTCAACTCACAGCTGCCCGAAGGCAGCATCCTCGCCGAATAACGGCCCAGGAGCATTTGATGAATCAATCGATGTTTATCGTCTGGCGCGAAAGCGTCGAGGCGTTGCTGGTGATCGGCATCCTTCAGGCCTGGATCAGCCAGCAGCCCGAGGACTCGCGCCTGGGGCGCTTCCTGTGGGCTGGCGTGGTGCTGGGCCTGCTGTGTTCTGCCGGGCTGGCCTGCCTGATGCTGTGGGCCGGCGAAGCCATGAGCGGGCCTGGCGGCGAATGGTTCCAGGCCGGCATGACCCTGTTGGCAAGCCTACTGATGGTGCAGATGGTGTTCTGGATGCATCGCCACGGGCCGGGCCTGCGCCATACCCTGCTGCGCGAAGCCGACGAGCGCGCGGCACGCCAGGGTGGCCTGGGGTTGCTGTTGCTGGCGCTGCTGGCGGTCAGCCGTGAAGGCAGCGAGACCGTGGTGTTTCTGTACGGCGCCGGCGCCCATCTGGACGGCCCGGCATTGGCTCTGTTCGCCATTGGCGGCGGGCTGGGCCTGGTGTTGGCCGGGCTCACAGTGATGCTGCTGCGTAGTACACGCCGGTTGATTTCCTGGTCGAGTTTTTTCGCCCTCAGCGAGGCTCTGTTACTGCTGTTGGCGGCCTCCTTGCTGGTGGCCGCCGTGGAACGTATCGGCGGGCAACTGCTGGCGATGGACATGCCCAACTGGGTCTACACCCTGGTCGGCGAAGCCTGGTGGGACAGCAGCGTGCTGCTCAGTGACAGCCACGGCCTGGGCGCCGTGCTCGCAGGGTTTGCCGGCTACCGCGCGACGCCCAGCACTATCACCCTGCTGGTGCTGGCGGGGTATTGGTTGCTGGTCGGCCGCGGGCTGTACCGGGCCCGGCGAGCGCCGTTGTGAACACCCCCTGGCTGCAACGCCTGGGGGATGGCATGCGCCGCCATGCGCGGGTGATTCGTGGCGTGCAATGGGCCGTGGTGCTGTTCTACGCCGGGCTGCTGGTAGTGCCGGCGTGGCTGCCGCTGCCCGACAGCCAGGCACGCCTGCTGGATAACCTGACGCTGCTGGCACAGTTCCTGTTCTGGGGCCTGTGGTGGCCGTTCGTGGTGCTGTCCATCGTGTTGTTCGGCCGCGTGTGGTGCGGCGTGCTCTGTCCCGAGGGCTCCTTGAGCGAATGGGCCAGCCGCCATGGACGTGGCCTGGGCATTCCGAACTGGATCCGCTGGGGCGGCTGGCCCACGGTAGGCTTCTGCCTGACCACCCTCTACGGCCAGTTGATCAGTGTCTACGACTACGCCCAGGCGGCCCTGCTGATTCTCGGCGGTTCGACCGTGGCCGCCGTGCTGGTGGGGTTGTTGTTCGTGCGCGGCAAACGGGTGTGGTGCCGCTACCTGTGCCCGGTCAGCGGTGTGTTCGCCCTGCTCGCGCGCCTGGCACCGGTGCATTTCCAGGTCGACGAACAACGCTGGAAAGCCAACGACGGCCCGCGCCTGCCCTTGCCCAACTGCGCGCCGCTGCTGGACATCCGCCGCCTGCAAGGCGCCAGCGATTGCCACGCCTGCGGGCGCTGCAGCGGGCAACGGGGCGCGGTGCAGTTGATTGCCCGCTCATGCAATAGCGAAATCCTCCAGGCCCCACGCAAACCCGCGTTGGCCTGGGATACGCGCTTGTTGCTGTTCGGGGTGATCGGCCTGGCGATGGGCGCCTTCCAGTGGACCGTCAGCCCATGGTTTATCACGCTCAAGCAGTCCCTGGCGCAGTGGCTGGTGGAGCGCGACTGGCTGTGGCCATTGCAGGACAGCGCGCCCTGGTGGCTGTTGACCCATTACCCCCAGGCCAACGACAGTTTCAGTTGGCTGGACGGCTTTTGCATCGTCGCGTACCTGGGCGCCAGCAGCCTGCTGATCGGCGGCGCCTTGATGGGGCTGGTGCGCCTGGCCGCAAGAATCAGCGGTGATCGTGCACGGTATTGGGCCCTGGCGTTGACCTTGACGCCCCTGGGCGGTGCGGGGCTGTTCCTCGGGCTGTCGGCCACCACGGTGAAGTTGTTGCGCTACGAAGGGTTGCTGCTCGAATGGGTCCAACCGGCGCGCGGCGCATTGCTGGTCGGGGCTGTTGGTTGGTGTGTGTGGCTGGCGTGGACACAGCTGGCCGATCTACCCCTGGCGCGACGCTGCGCTGCCTCGGCTTGCCTGCTACTGGGTAATGGGCTGGTGGCGTATGGCTGGTGGCTACAGTTCTGGGGCTGGAACCTGTAAGACGCCGTTCAGTCAAGCGAACGCAATTCTCAAAGCGGCGCAGACCCCCTGTGGGAGCGGGTTTACTCGCGAAAGCCGTGGGTCAGTCAACATTAATGTTGACTGGCCCGACGTCTTCGCGGGCAAGCCCGCTCCCACAGGGGATCTGCGCTTAACTGAACGGCATTCGGGCAAGCCCGCACACAGGCCCAGCGCTAAACGCGGAATCTGGCGACTGTCAGGTGCAACTCGCTGGCCATTTGCGCCAGCTCATGCCCGGCCGTATCGGTATGCCGGGCCCCCAGCAACACCTGCTCGGACAGGTTGCGAATGCCCACCAGGTTGCGATCCACTTCCCGCGCCACCAATGCCTGTTCTTCGGTGGCGCTGGCGATCATCAGGTTGCGTTCGTTGATCTGCGAGATCGACTGGGTAATCGCTTCCAGCGCCTCGCCCGAGCGCTGTGCCACGCTCAAGGTGGCTCGCACCAGGTCGCTGCTGCCCTGCATCGCGGTCACGGCCTGTTCGGTGTCCAGGCGGATATTGCCGATCATCTGCTCGATCTCCTGAGTCGAGGCCTGGGTGCGATGGGCCAGGGCCCGCACTTCATCAGCCACCACCGCAAAACCACGCCCGGCATCCCCGGCCCGTGCCGCTTCGATGGCCGCGTTGAGCGCCAGCAGGTTGGTCTGGTCGGCAATACTGCGGATCACCTCCAGCACGCCGCTGATATCCTGCACCCGCCCGGCCAGTTGCTGGATGCGCACCGACGTGCCGCTCACGCCCTCTGCCAGGGTGCTGATCGAGGCGACGGTTTCCTGCACCTGATCACGCCCAAGCTGGGCGGTCTGCGCCGACAGACGCGAGGCTTCGCTGGTGCTGACGGCATTGCGCGCCACCTCATCCACCGCCGCCGTCATCTCGTTGACCGCGGTGGCCGCCTGTTCAATCTCCATACCTTGCGACTGCAGGCTACTGCTGGTCTGGCTACTGACCGCGCTCAACTCCTCGGACGAACTGGCCACGCGGTCCACCGACGCGGCGATCTGGCGCACCATTTCGTTAAGGTTGTGCTGCATCTGCTGCAGGTTCTTCATCACGCTGCCGTCAGCGCTGCCTGCCGTTGGCACTACCGTGGTCAGGTCGCCCTGGGCAATCTGGCTCAACACCCGCGCCGCCTCGTCGGGCTCGCCGCCCAGGGGCCGGGTCACGCTGCGGGTGACAATCACCGCTGCCGCCACCACCAGGGCCACGCACAGCAGAAACAGCCCGAGCATATTGCGCCGCGCGTCGCTGTACAGGGTTTGCGCTGCGTGTTCGCGCTCGGCAAAAATCTGCCCCTGCAGGGCCATCATCGCCTCCAGGCTCTTGAACACCGCCTGCTCGGCGGGTTGTACGTTTTGCTTGAGCTGGGCCACACCCTCGGCATGGGCGCCCTGGCGAATCAGTGCCTGCACCTGGGTAAAGGCGCCCACATAGGCTTCGCGGTGTTTCTTCAGGTCGGCGTAGGCCGCCTGGCCGGCGGCCGTATCGAACAACGGCTCTAACTGAGTAAAGGCGTCGGTGATGCGTTGCCGGGTAGTACCAATGGCCTGCTGGGCCGCCTGGTTATCCTGGTCGATCAGCAAGTCTCGGGTGTTGCGGCCGTTATCGCGCACACCGGTGGCAATCACCATGATCGGGGCGATTTTCGGCCAGTCCTGCTGCACGATCAGCTCCGACTGTTGTTTGAGGGTGCCCAGGTCGTGCAAGGCGTACAACGCCATGCCGGCCAGGGCCAGGGGGGCGATAGCAAAGCCGATGGCGATGCGGCGGGCGGTGGTTAATCGAGTCATGTCATAAGCTCCCTGATGAATACCTGCCCACAAGGGGCAGCATCTTTGTAGATCCGGTGGGAGTTCAGTCGCCACGCTTGAAAGGGGTTGTGCGAAAGGCTCAACCCCGTAAAACAAATGCCGGGAACAGTGCCCGCATTTTTTCCCACAGTTCTGGCAGCAAGGCTTGCGCCGAAACGCTCGGCAACTGCTCATCGAGCATGCGCGCGGTGCGCACCAGCTGCACGGCGAAACGCTTGACTCCTCGTTCCTGCAAACGCTGGGCCAGCAGCAGCAGGCGCTGCGGGTCAATCAGGTGCCAGTGCACGGTGGTGCGGCACTCATAGTCCACGCCGCTGTGCAGCAGCAGGTCGAGGCTGCGCCAATTGGCGGCGCCGCTGCCTTTGACCTGGGTGATCAACTGGCAATCCTCGGCCAGGGCCTTGACGTCGAACCCGACCCAGTCGGCATGGGCCAGGGCGTGGCCGAACGCGGCAGGCTTGATCCCGGCACTGTGCAGGCCAATGCGAAAGCCCATATGGCGCACTTCGTCCATGGCTGCCGGCAGGCCTTCCTGCAAGGTCGGTTCGCCGCCGCTGAACACCACGGCGTCCAGCAGGTCCTGGCGGCGTTGCAGAAACAGCAAAACCCGGCGCCAATCCACCTCATCGCTGCCGCGAGGGGGGATCAGGTCCGGGTTATGGCAATACCGACAACGCCAGGCGCAGCCCTGGCAAAACAGCACGCAGGCGAGCATGCCGGGGTAGTCGAGGGTGGTCAGGGGCACCAGGCCCCCGACCCGTAGCGCTCGGCTCATTGGCGCCCGGCCGCAGCGGCACTTTCGGTAAAGTGCGCACGCTCGCGATGCTCCGATTGCTTGCCGGGATTGAAGGCCGAAACCGGTCGGTGGTAGCCCATCACACGGGTCCAGACTTCACAGCGTTGGCGTTGGGGCTGAGAGGTTTGCATGGTCAATCTCCTTGGGGTGAAGCCTATTGCCAAACCGGCAACAGGCACTTGTGGTAACCACTGATTAATGGGGCAGGCCCAGGGCTTCGTCGCACTTGGGGCAGAACTCGTGTTCGCCCGCCAGGTAGCCGTGCACCGGGCAGATGGAGAACGTGGGGGTTACTGTCAGGTATGGCAGACGGAAGCGTCCCAGGGCCTTGCGCACCAGTTGCTTGCAGGCCTGGGCCGAGGAAATCTGCTCGGCCATGTACAGGTGCAACACGGTGCCGCCGGTGTATTTGCATTGCAGTTCGTCTTGCAGCTCCAGGGCTTCGAAGGGGTCTTCGGTAAAGCCCACCGGCAGTTGTGAGGAGTTGGTGTAGTACGGCGCATCAAGGCTGCCGGCCTGGAGAATCTCGGGGTAGCGCTTGAGGTCTTCCTTGGCAAACCGGTAGGTAGTGCCTTCGGCCGGTGTGGCTTCCAGGTTGTACAGGTGGCCGGTGTCTTCCTGGAAGCGCAGCAACGTGGCGCGCACATGGTCCAGCACCTGCAGCGCAAACTCGCGGCCACGGGCGGTATGGGTGCCCTCCTCGTCGCCGGTGAAATTACGCAGCATCTCGTGCATGCCGTTCAGGCCAATGGTCGAGAAGTGATTGCGCAAGGTGCCCAGGTAGCGCTTGGTGTAGGGATACAAGCCGGCGTCCATATGGTGCTGGATCACTTTGCGCTTGACCTCCAGGCTCTCCATCGCCAGTTCCATCAAGTGGTCCAGGCGTTGCAGCAGGCCACTGGTATCGCCCTTGAACAGGTAGCCCAGGCGCGCGCAGTTGATCGTCACCACCCCCAGTGAACCGGTCTGTTCCGCCGAGCCGAACAACCCGCCGCCGCGCTTGAGCAACTCGCGCACGTCCAGTTGCAGGCGGCAGCACATCGAGCGCACCTGGTTGGGCTGCATATCGGAGTTGAGGAAGTTCTGGAAGTACGGCAGGCCGTAGCGCGCGGTCATCTCGAACAGGCGGTCAGCATTTTCGCTGTCCCACGGGAAGTCATGGGTAATGTTGTAAGTCGGGATCGGGAAGGTAAACACCCGGCCCTTGGCGTCGCCCGCCTGCATCACTTCGATATAGGCGCGGTTGATCAGCTCCATTTCCACTTGCAGATCGCCGTAGGCAAATGGCATTTCTTCGCCGCCGATAATCGGGATCTGCTCGCGCAGGTCTTCCGGGCAGACCCAGTCGAATGTGAGGTTGGTAAACGGTGTCTGGGTGCCCCAGCGCGACGGCACATTGAGGTTGTAGATGAACTCCTGCACCGCCTGGCGGATCTCGGGGAACGTCAGTTGGTCCTTGCGCACAAAGGGCGCCAGGTAGGTGTCGAACGAACTGAATGCCTGGGCGCCGGCCCACTCGTTCTGCAGGGTGCCGAGGAAGTTGACCATCTGCCCCAGGGCGCTGCCCAGATGCTTGGGTGGCCCGGCTTCGACACGGCCAGGCACGCCATTGAGGCCTTCGTGCAGCAGCGTGCGCAGGGACCAGCCGGCGCAGTATCCCGCGAGCATGTCCAGGTCATGGATATGCAAGTCCGCCTCACGGTGGGCCTGGCCGATCTCCTGGCTGTAGACCTCGTCCAGCCAGTAATTGGCCGTGACCTTGCCCGACACATTAAGCACCAGCCCACCCAGGGAATAGCCTTGGTTGGCATTGGCCTGCACGCGCCAGTCCTCGCGGTCGAGGTACTCGTTCATCGAGGTGGCGACCTCCACGAGGGTCTTGCGATCCCGGCGCAGGCGCCCGTGCTGCTCGCGGTAGACGATATAGGCGCGCATCGCCATAAAGTACCCGGCATCCATCAACACCCGCTCGACGCTGTCCTGGATCTGCTCCACATCCAGCCGGGCGATCCCGCGCAACCTGGCGAGCACCGCCCCCAACAACAGATCGACCTCGGCCTCCTGATACTCGCCGGTGGCGTTACCGGCGGCGATTATCGCCCGGCGGATTTTTTCGGCGTCAAAGGCGACCTGGGTGCCATCGCGCTTGTGTAGGCGGGTACTGACCAGCGGGCTTGAGGTGATCTGCATTGGGGGCTCCAAACACTACATATAGATTTAATAGTTCGTATAAACACAAGATGCAGTGATGGTACGCAGTGAATGGCGGGTTGCAATTGACCAGGGTCAAGTTTGCGAAGACGTATCGTCACAGGCCAGTTCACGTTCAATCTGTTCAATGCTGGGCAAGCTGATTTGGAGTTCTGCCGGGAGGGAGTCGACCAACTGGTACTCCGCCACCCCGATGGGGCGAGCGCTGTCACGCAAAGCGTATTCAGCCACTATCTTGTTTTTGCTTTTGCACAGCAGCAGGCCGATGGTGGGGCTGTCTTGTGGGTGCTTGAGTTGGGCGTCCACCGCAGCGAGGTAAAAACCCAACTGCCCCAGATGTTCTGGTTTGAACTTGCCCGCCTTGAGCTCGATCGCGACGTAACAGCGCAGTTTCAGGTGATAAAACAGCAGGTCAAGGAAGAACTCCTCGCCGCCCACATCCAGCAGCACCTGCTTGCCGACAAAGGCAAAGCCTGCCCCCAGCTCCAGTAGAAAGTCGATGACATGCCTGATCAGTGCGCTTTCGATCTCGCGCTCCTGCGCGTCCAGGGTCAGTCCCAGAAAGTCGAAACGGTAAGGATCTTTCAGCGACTCGCGGGCCAAGTCCGACTGGGGCTTGGGCAGCAGGGTTTCGAAGTTGCTGACAGCATTGCCACTGCGCTCGAGCAAACGGGTCTCGATCTGCATGACCAGAATGTTGCGTGACCAGTTGTGTTCAATGGCTTGGGCGGCGTACCAGCGACGGGTTTCGGGGCCGGGTAGCTTATCGAGCAACGCTAATTGGTGATACCAAGGCAATTGTGCAAGCACCCCTTGCACAAACTCAGCGTCCGGCCAGGCTTCAGCAAATGCGCGCATGTACTTGAGGTTGCGTGGCGAAAAACCTTTCATATCAGGAAAAGCTGAACGCAAATCCCGCGCCAGACGCTCGATGACTTTTGCTCCCCATCCCTGCTGCGCCTGTCGGGTCAATATGTCCTGGCCAATCTGCCAGTACAGCAGCACCAGTTCACGGTTTACCGCCAGAGATGCACGCAGTTGGGCAGAGTGGATGCGGCTTTTCAGTTCTTTCAACCAGTCGCCATATCCCTCAGGTGGTGCGGTGAGGCCGTCAGGGGGTCGATTCATACCTAACTCCTTTTCGATAGTGCTCGTTGTAGAAACCGGCAATGGTAACGACCGAAAAAAGCCACGCGGGCCAGCGGAATGCCCTTGATACAAAACAATGGGAACTACCGTTGGCCAGCCTCACCCCCCACTCATATTCATAAACCGCACCACCTGCACCTCGCCCTGCCCGGTGAAATCATGGCGCAATGGCTTGCCCCGCAACGCCTTGTGCAGCGCTTCCACCAACGGCCGGTCATCCAGTGGATAACGGCGTACCAACGCCCGAAAATCCACCGCATTGTCCTGCCCCAGGCACAACAGCAACTGCCCTTCCACCGTCATCCGCACCCGGTTGCAGCTGGCGCAGAAGTTATGGGAGTTGGGCGAGATAAAGCCGATGCGCGTGCGCGGATGGCGGGCCAGGCGCACGTAGCGCGCCGGGCCGCCGCTGTTTTCGGTGCTGTCGAGTAAGCCATGATGCTCGGCGATCACCGCCCTCACCTGTTCGCTGGAGCAAAAGGATTCGCCCCGCGAGCGCCCTACATCGCCCAGCGGCATCTCTTCGATAAAGCTGATATCAATGCCCTGGTCGATGGCGTACTGCACCAGCGCCGGGACTTCATCGAAATTGCGCCCCTTCATCACCACGCAGTTGAGCTTGACCCGCTCGAACCCCGCGTCCCGCGCCGCCTCGATGCCGTCCAGCACCTGGCGCAGGTCACCGTTGCGGGTAATCGCGCGAAAGCGCTCGGGGTCGAGGCTGTCGAGGCTGATATTCATACGCTTGACCCCAGCCTCTACCAGCGGCCGGGCCAGGCGCCCCAGTTGCGTGCCGTTGCTGGTCATCACCAGCTCACGCAGGCCGGGCAACGCGGCGATATGGCGGCACAGTTCGACAATGCCTGGACGGATCAGCGGTTCGCCCCCCGTCAGGCGGATCTTGCGCACACCCTGGCTGACGAACACCGTCGCCAGCCGTTGCAGCTCCTCCAGGGTCAGGACCTGCTGGCGCGGCAGGAACGTCATGTTTTTCGCCATGCAATACACACAGCGCAAATCACAACGATCGGTCACCGACAACCGCAGGTAGTCAATGGAACGGCCCACACCATCCACCAGGCTCATGTCACTGCACCAACGGCGAGTCGGCGCCCTGCAGCGCGATGCCACGCACATCGGCCGCGCCAATCAGGGTTTGCAGGTATTGCACCAGTGCCTTCTGCCATACCCCTTGCTGCAACTGGGTGCGGATCGCCGTGGCCACCGCCTCGTATGGCAGCGCCTGGCCTTCGATGCGTTGATCGACGCAGATCACATGCCAGCCGTAGCGGCTTTCCAGGGGTTTGCCGGCTAGGCCCGGGGCCAGGGTGAACAACTGGCGCTCCAGCTCCGGCACGGTCTGGCCTTTGCTGACCTGCCCCAGGGAGCCGCCCTGGGCCTTGGAGGGGCACGCCGAATACTGCAGCGCCAGCTCGGCAAAGCTGCCGGGCGACTCTTCCAGGCTCTGCAACAGCACCTCGGCCTGGGCATGGGCCTGATGACGCGCCTCAGCATCATCCGGCGCGCACTCCAGCAGGATGTGGCGCACCGCCAGCAACGGCGCGCTGTGAAAGCGCCCGCGATTGCTCTCGAAGTAGCGCACACAAGTGGCCTCGTCGCAGTCCGGCACCTGGACTTCGCGCTCCAGCAACAGGCGGGTCGCCGCCTCCTCTTCGTTCTCGCCGGCGCCGACTTCCAGTTGCACACCCAACTCGCGAATCCGCTGCTGCAACAGCTCACGGATCACCAGCGCGCGGGCAGCGAGGAAAACTGCCTCTTCGCGGCTTTCAGCCGGGTGATACTGCAACTCCTGGGCCATGTTTTCCGGGGTGATCACCACCCCGTTGACGCTGACAATCGGCCATTCCTGCTCGCTACTGGCGATCAGTTGCGGCTCAACCGCCACCTCGACTTCGGGTACCACAACGTCCACAGCCTTGGCCGAAGAACTGCAACCGCCACCGCCCGCACCGCCGCCACCACATCCGCATCCTGTAGTCATGACGCTCTCCTCACTTCTGCCGCACGATTTGATAACGACGCCCCAGGTACCAGATCGGTGCGCTGACCATATGCACCAGACGGGTAAACGGGAACAGCACAAACAGGGTCAGACCCAGCGCCACGTGCAACTTGTAGATCAGGCTCACTGGGGCAATCGCGGCGGCCGCTTCCACAGGTCGCAGCAGCACGACGTTCTGCGCCCAGTCCGCGAGCATCACCATCACCGAACCGTCCATATGCCCGGTGGAGGCGACGATGGTCAGCAAGCCCAGCACCAACTGCGCCAGCAACACCAGCAGGATCAAGATGTCCGACGGGCTCGACGTGGCCCGTACCCGTGGATCGGTGAGGCGGCGCTTGACCAGCATCAGCAGGCCCACCAGGCACAGCAGGCCGAAGAAACCACCGGAAACCATCGCCAGCAGTTGCTTGTGCTCAGTGCTGATCACATGGTGGTAGATCGACGCCGGGGTCAGCAGGCCGACAAAATGCCCGGCCAGCACGAACAGCACACCGATATGGAAGAAGTTGCTCGCCACGCGCATGCCACGGTTACTGAGCATCTGGCTGGAGCCGGCCTTCCAGGTGTACTGGGACAGGTCAAACCGCGCCCAGCTGCCCAACAGGCAAATGGCCAGGGCGACATACGGATACACGCCAAATACCAACAAATTCCACTTAGACATTACCCACCTCCTTGGCTGGCACAGCGGCCAGCCCTTCGTGCTGAAAATCCACCCAGTGCAAGGGCACCGCACTTTCTTCGCGGGCCTTGCCCGGTGCGCTGGGCATCGAGCTGCAACGGTCCTGCTGCTCGGCCTGCATAAAGTCCACGGCCTCCTCTTCCCAGACCTTGTCCAGGGCTTCGAGGGAGTCGTCGCGGACTTCAGCGGCGACCTGGGCGCGCAACTCGGCGATGGCCTGGTGCGGCTCGGCGCCGCTGATCTGCAACAGCGCACGGAAGCAACTGGCGTAGGCGCTTTCACGCTCATCCAGGCGCGCCGCCAGCAGGGCCAGCAAGTGCGCCACATCCGCCAGGCCCTCGCGGGCCTCAATGTCTTCGCGGGTGGACAAGAACTCCAGGTACAGCGGAATGTAGTCCGGCAGCTCCTTGACGCCGATGGCAAACCCGGCTTCCTGGTACTGGGCCATCATGTCGACCATGGCCTGGCCACGGTCCCGCGACTCGCCATGCACGTGTTCGAACAACAGCAGCGACAGCGAGCGGCCACGGCCAAACAGCGCGCCGTAGTGCTCCTGGCCGTCCATCAGGTCATTGCTGCAGATCAGTTCGAGCAGCTCAAACAGCGCACCGCGCTGCTTGGGGCTGATTTCCCGCGATTCGATAATCGCCTTTTCCAGCTCATCATGGCCGTCGACCAGGATTTGGGTGGGATAGTCCAGCAGCAACGAGATCACTTTAAGAATGCGCATGGCTCAGTCCTCCCAGATCTGGACGGTTTTCAACACGTCGCGGCGGTTAGCCTTTTTGGCGCCGAACATATTGGTGTCGGAGCTGCCACTGCAGCCGCTGCCGAAGCTGAAACCACAGCCGGAACGCTCGGCAAACGCATCGCTCATCGCGTCTTCACGGTGGGCGCTGGGCACCACAAAACGGTCTTCGTAGTTGGCAATCGCCAGGTAGCGGTACATCTCTTCCACCTGGGCCACGCTCAGGTCCACGTCGGCCAGCACTTGCAGGTCTTCAACCCCATCCACTTGCTGCGAACGCTTGAAAGCGCGCATGGCCAGCAGGCGTTTCAGGGCACGCTTGACCGGTTTTTCGTCACCGGCGGTGAGCATATTGGCCAGGTAACGCAGGGGGATGCGCAGGCTGTCGACATCCGGGATCACCCCGTTCATGCCCACGGTGCCAGCGGCGGCCGCGTTCTGGATCGGCGAGAGTGGTGGCACGTACCAGACCATCGGCAAGGTGCGGTATTCCGGGTGCAGCGGCAGCGCGAGCTTCCAGTCCACGGCCATTTTGTACACCGGCGAACGCTGGGCCGAGTCGATCACCGACTGCGGTACACCATCGGCCAGGGCCTGGCGGATCACCGCCGGGTCGTTCGGGTCGAGGAAGATTTCCAGCTGCTTCTCGTACAGGTCGTGCTCGTTGGCGGTGCTGGCCACTTCGCTGATGCGATCGGCGTCATACAGCAGCACGCCGAGGTAGCGGATACGCCCGACGCAGGTTTCCGCGCAAACGGTAGGCATGCCGGCTTCGATCCGTGGGTAGCAGAAGATGCACTTCTCGGACTTGCCGCTCTTCCAGTTGAAGTAGATTTTCTTGTACGGGCAACCGCTGATGCACATGCGCCAGCCGCGACACTTTTCCTGGTCGATCAGCACGATGCCGTCTTCTTCACGCTTGTAGATCGCGCCGCTGGGGCACGACGCCGCGCACGCCGGGTTCAGGCAGTGCTCGCACAGGCGCGGCAGGTACATCATGAAGGTGTTTTCGTACTCGCCATAAATGTCGGCCTGGATCTGGTCGAAGTTCTTGTCCTTGCGGCGCTTGGCGAACTCGGTGCCGAGGATTTCCTCCCAGTTGGGGCCCCACTCGATTTTTTCCATGCGCTTGCCGGACACCACCGAGCGCGGCCGCGCGGTCGGTTGGTGCTCGCCCAAAGGCGCGGTGTGCAGGTGCTGGTAATCGAAGTCGAACGGTTCGTAGTAGTCGTCCAGGCTCGGCAGGTCGGGGTTGGCGAAGATGTTCGCCAACACGCGGAACTTGCCGCCGATGCGTGGGTTGATCGAGCCGTTGGCGTTGCGGATCCAGCCGCCCTTCCACTTGTCCTGGTTTTCCCATTCTTTCGGGTAGCCGATACCGGGCTTGGATTCGACGTTGTTGAACCAGGCGTATTCCATGCCTTCACGGCTGGTCCACACGTTTTTGCAGGTGATCGAGCAGGTGTGGCAGCCGATGCATTTGTCCAGGTTCAGGACCATGCCGATTTGTGAGCGGATCTTCATCTCAGTTCTCCTCGATATCGGTCGGCAATGGACGCGGTAGATCATCACCGCTGGAGCCATCGAGCCAATCGACCTTGACCATCTTGCGCACCACCACGAATTCATCGCGGTTGCAGCCGACCGTGCCGTAATAGTTGAAACCGTAGGCCTGCTGGGCATAGCCGCCGATCATATGGGTCGGCTTGAGCACCACGCGGGTGACCGAGTTGTGGTGGCCGCCGCGGGTCTTGGTGGTTTCCGAACCCGGTACGTTCACAATGCGTTCCTGGGCGTGGTACATCATCACCATGCCTTCCTTGACCCGCTGGCTGACCACCGCACGGGCGGTCAGCGCGCCGTTGACGTTGAAGCATTCGATCCAGTCGTTGTCCTCGATCCCGGCGCGCTTGGCGTCGATTTCCGAGAGCCACACAATCGGGCCGCCACGGCTTAAGGTGAGCATCAGCAGGTTGTCGCTGTAGGTGCTGTGAATCCCCCATTTCTGGTGCGGCGTGATCCAGTTCAGGACGATCTCGGTCTCGCCATTGCTGCGCTTGCCCTTCACGCCTTCGATGGTGCGGGTGTTGACCGGTGGCCGGTAGCTCATCAACTGCTCGCCGAACGCCTGCATCCACGGGTGATCCTGGTAGAACTGCTGGCGGCCGGTGATGGTGCGCCATGGGATGTTTTCATGGACGTTGGTGTAGCCGGCGTTGTAGCTCACGTGTTCGTCTTCGAGGCCCGACCAGGTGGGACTGGAGATGATCTTGCGCGGCTGTGCCTGGATATCGCGGAAGCGGATTGCTTCGTGGGCCTTGGAAATCGCCAGGTGGCTGTGGTCGATGCCGGTGAATTCCGACAGCGCCGCCCAGGCTTTCAAGGCGACCTTGCCGTTGGTTTCCGGAGCCAGGGACAGAATCACCTCGGCCGCGTCAATCGCCGTGTCGATTTTTGGCCGGCCGTGGCTGATGCCCGCGTCGCCTTCGTGGTGGTTGAGTTCACCGAGGAACTGCACCTCTTCATCGGTGTTCCAGTTGATGCCCTTGCCGCCGTTGCCGAGTTTTTCCAGCATCGGGCCGAGGGACGAGAACTGCTTGTAGATGTTCGGGTAGTCCCGTTCCACCACCGCCATGTTCGGCGCATTCTTGCCCGGTACCGGCGCCACACCGGCGCTTTTCCAGTCAGTGCCGCCAAACGGCTGGGCCAGTTCACCCACGCTGTCATGCATCAACGGCACGGTGACCAGGTCTTGTTCCACACCCAGGTGGCCGACCGACATGGCCGAGAACGCCTTGGCGATGCCTTTGTAGATTTCCCAGTCCGAACGCGATTCCCACGCTGGATCAATCGCCGCCGACAGCGGGTGAATGAACGGGTGCATGTCCGAGGTGTTCATGTCGTCTTTTTCGTACCAGGTGGCGGTCGGCAAGACGATGTCGGAATACACGCAAGTCGAGGACATGCGGAAGTCCAGGGTGGTCACCAGGTCCAGCTTACCGATGGCGCCGTCTTCGACCCATTCGGCCTCGGTTGGCTTGCATTCGGTGCTGTGGCCGATGTCTTCGTTCATCACCCCGTTCTTGGTGCCGAGCAGGTACTTGAGCATGTACTCGTGGCCCTTTCCCGACGAGCCGAGCAGGTTGGAGCGCCAGATAAACATGTTGCGCGGGAAGTTCACTGGGCTGTCCGGCTGCTCGCAGGCAAAGCGCAGGGTGCCGTCCTGCCAGGATTTGACCACGTAGTCTTTGGGGTCCATACCGGCAGCCGCCGCATCACGGCAGATATGCAGCGGGTTGGTATTGAGTTGTGGCGCGCTGGGCAACCAACCGGCGCGTTCGGCGCGGATGTTGTAGTCCAGGGCGTGTTCCGGGAACTGCGACTTGTCGGCCAGCGGCGAGAGGATGTCGTGCATGCTCATCTTCTCGTGGCGCCATTGCGAGCTGTGGCCGTAGAAGAAGCTGGTGCCGTTCATCTGGCGTGGCGGACGGTTCCAGTCCAGGCCGAATGCCAGGGGCAGCCAGCCGCATTGCGGACGCAGTTTTTCCTGGCCCACGTAGTGCGCCCAACCGCCGCCGGTCTGGCCGACACAACCGCAGAGCATGAGCATATTGATCAGCCCGCGGTAGTTCATGTCCATGTGGTACCAGTGGTTCATCGCCGCGCCGACGATGATCATCGAGCGACCACGGGTCTTGTCGGCGTTGTCGGCAAACTCACGGGCGATCTGGATGGCCTTCTCGCGGCTGACCCCGGTGATTGCCTCCTGCCAGGCTGGCGTGCCCGGTACGCTGGCGTCGTTGTAGTCCTTGGCCACGTTGTTGCCGCCCAGGCCACGGTCGATGGCCAGGTTGGCCGCCGACAGGTCGAACACCGTCGCCACTTTGGCCACCGTGCCATCGGCCAGGGTCACGCTGTGTACCGGTACCCGGCGAAATTGCACGGCATCGCCGGCCACGTGCTGGAAGTAGTCGTGGGCTTCACCGGCAAAATACGGGAACGCCACTTCGGCGACGTCATCGCCGATCAGGCTCAGTTTCAGGTCGATCTCGCGACCTTCACCGCCTTCTTTGGCCAGGATGTTCCACTTGCCCTTCTCGCCCCAGCGATAGCCGATGGAACCTTGTGGCGAAACCAGCTCGCCGCTTTCGTCGAGGGCGATGGTTTTCCATTCCGGGTTGTTGTCCTGGCCCAGGTTGTCGACCAGGTCCGAGGCGCGCAGGAAGCGGTCCGGCTGGAAGCCTGCACCCGGCGCAAAACCGGTCATCGGCTTGAGCATTACCAGCACCGGCAAGTCGGTATAGCGCTTGGCGTATTCGGTGAAGTAGGCGCTCGGTTTATCCAGGTGAAATTCCTTGAAGATCACATGGTTGAAGGCCTGGGCCAGTGCCGCGTCGGTGCCCTGCTTGGGGTTGAGCCACAGGTCGGTGAGCTTGGCCACTTCCGAATAGTCAGGCGTGATCGCCACGGTCTTGGTGCCCTTGTAGCGCACCTCGGTGAAGAAGTGCGCGTCCGGGGTACGGGTCTGCGGAACGTTGGAACCCCAGGCAATGATGTAGTTGGAGTTGTACCAGTCGGCCGATTCCGGCACGTCGGTCTGCTCGCCCCAGACCATCGGCGAGGCTGGCGGCAGGTCGCAGTACCAGTCATAGAAGCTCAGGCACACACCGCCGATCAGCGACAGGTAACGCGAACCTGCGGCATAGCTGACCATGGACATGGCCGGGATCGGCGAGAAGCCGACGATACGGTCCGGGCCATATTGCTTGATGGTGTAGACGTTGGACGCGGCGATGATCTCGTTGACTTCATCCCAGTTGGAACGGATGAAGCCCCCCATGCCACGCTTGCTTTTATAGGAGTCGGCCTTGACCTTGTCCTCGACAATGCTCGCCCAGGCCTCGACCGGCGACAGGGTCAGGCGTGCCTCGCGCCACAGTTTGAGCAATGGCTTGCGGATCTTCGGGTACTTCAGGCGGTTGGCGCTGTAGATGTACCAGCTGTAGCTGGCACCACGGGGGCAGCCGCGCGGCTCGTGGTTGGGCAGGTCGTTACGGGTGCGCGGGTAGTCGGTCTGCTGGGTTTCCCAGGTGATCAGGCCGTTCTTCACGTAGATCTTCCACGAGCACGAGCCGGTGCAGTTCACCCCGTGGGTGGAGCGCACGATCTTGTCGTACTGCCAGCGCGAACGGTAGACGTTTTCCCAGTCGCGGGACTCCTTGCGGGTCTCGCCGTGACCTTCGGAGAACTCGTCTTGCTTGCGATTGAAGAACCGCAGTTGATCCAGTAAATGACTCATGGTGCTTTCCTCTCAGGCTTGCTGCGGGGTTCTGTGCCCCGCCCACGCAAGGTTTGAATTCGGGGTCGACTCAGCAGGGGGTCTCGGCGCCTTTGCGCGCATACCACCACCAGGTCACGACGATGCAGGTCAGGTAGAAGCCGACAAACATGTAGAACGCCATGGCCGGGCTGCCGGTGTAGGCCATGGACGAGCCAAAGGTCTTGGGGATGAAGAACGCACCGAAGGCGCCCATTGCCGAGCTGAAGCCCAGCACTGCTGCCGACTCCTTGCTGGCATCCTTGAGGGCTTGCTCACGCACGGCGGCAGGTTTGCCGGCGCTGGCCTTTTCATGCTGGGTGCGGAAGATCACCGGGATCATGCGGAAGGTGGAGCCATTGCCGATGCCGGTGGTGATGAACAGCAGCATGAACATGCCGAGGAAGCCGTAGAAGCTGCCGCCCTCGCCGTTCAGGGGCAAAAAGTGCAGGACGCCGAACACCATCACGATCATCAGCACGAAGTTCCACAAGGTCACCCGCGCACCGCCCAGTTTGTCGGCCAGCCAGCCACCCAATGGGCGTACCAGGGCACCTACCAGCGGGCCGAGGAAGGCGAATTTCAAGGCGTTGACGTCTGGGAACGAGGTCTTGATCAGCATCGGGAAGGCGGCCGAGAAGCCAATGAACGAGCCGAAGGTGGCCAGGTACAACCAGCACATCAGCCAGTTGTGCTTGCGCTTGAAGATCACCGCCTGCTCGCTGAACGAAGCGCGGGCGCTGGACAGGTCATTCATGCCGAACCAGGCAAACAGGGTCACGGTGATGATGAACGGTACCCAGATAAACCCGGCGTTCTGCAGCCACAACTGGCTGCCGTCTTCCAGGGTCTGGGGCTGGCCGCCAATCAGGCCGAACACACCGAAGGTAATCACCAGCGGCACGCAGAACTGCATCACCGACACCCCCAGGTTACCCAGGCCGGCGTTCAGGCCCAGGGCAGTGCCTTGCTGGGACTTGGGATAGAAGAAGCTGATGTTGGACATGCTCGAGGCGAAGTTGCCGCCACCGAAGCCGCACAGCAGCGCGATCAATACAAACACGCTGTAGGAGGTGCTCGGGTCTTGTACCGCGAAGCCCATCCACAGTGATGGAATCAGCAGCGACGCAGTGCTCAGGGCCGTCCAGCGGCGGCCACCGAAGATCGGCACCATGAACGAATAGAACACGCGCAAGGTGGCGCCAGACAGGCCGGGCAATGCCGCCAGCCAGAACAGCTGGTCAGTGGTGAAGCTGAAGCCGATGGCGTTCAGGCGCACGATCACCGTGCTCCACACCATCCACACGGCGAAGGCCAACAGCAGCGCCGGGATCGAGATCCACAGGTTGCGGGTCGCGGTCTGCTTGCCGCTGGCGCCCCAGAACGCCGGGTCTTCAGGGCGCCAGTCGTGGATCACCGGGCCCGAGTTGGGCTTTTGCGCGATAGTCATGCGGATTCTCCTTGGAGAGGCTGGGCCGCCGCTTTACCAAGCAGCGGTTGCTTGCGGATTTCGCTGAAGTACATCCAGGTCAGGGATACCCAGACCACGCCGTACATCAACATGAAGCAGGAGGAGCGTACGCCGGTGAGGTCCACCAGGGCGCCGAACATGATTGGCAGGACAAAGCCGCCAAGGCCGCCCGCCAGGCCGACGATGCCGGACACCGCGCCCATGTTTTGCGGATAGTCATTGGCGATGTACTTGAACACCGAGGCCTTGCCGAAGGCGAAGGCGATGCCCATCACAAACAGCAGCACGGTGAACAGGGTGGCGTTGAGGCCGATATGGAAGTCCAGCGGGCCATTGACGGTTTGCACCTGCAACTGGGTCTGCGGGTAGCTGAGCAGGAACAGGCAGATCCAGCTGACCCACAGCACCCACCAGGTCACGCTCTGTGCGCCCCAGCGGTCGGACATCCAGCCGCCCACAGCGCGCAGCACGCCACCGGGCAGGGAAAAGCACGCGGCCAACAGCGCGGCGCTTTGCAGGCTGAAGCCGTATTCCTGCACGTAGTACTTGGTCGCCCACAGCGCCAGGGCCACGTAGCCGCCGAACACAATCGAGTAGTACTGGCAGTAGCGCCACACGGCCGGGTCCTTGAGACACAGCAGTTGCTCGCGCAAGGTCGCGCCACCGGCACTGCGGTGGGCCTTGTTCTCGCTGGTGAGGAACCAGAACAGCAGCGCGGTGATAAACAGGATCGCGCTGAACACTTTCGGCACCAGGTGCCAGGTCCCCAGGGCAATCAGGGCCGGCGCCAGAAACTTGGTGACTGCAGCCCCCGCGTTGCCGGCGCCGAACACGCCCATGGCAAAGCCCTGGTTGTCTTTGTCGAACCACTTGGCGACGTAGGCGATACCCACCGAGAACGAGCCGCCGGCCAGGCCGACAAACAGCCCCAGCACAAGGAATTGCCAGAAAGCGGTGGCGTAGGTGATCAAGTACAGCGGCAGCACGCAGGTGAGCATCAAGACAAAGAACACGATGCGCCCGCCGAAGCGGTCAGTCAGCAGGCCCAGGGGCAGGCGCACCAGGGAGCCGGTCAGTACCGGGGTGGCGGCCAGCAGGCCGAACTGGGTTTCGTTGAGTTGCAGCAGCTCTTTGATCGGCACGCCGAGGACGGCGAACATCATCCAGACCATAAAGCACACGGTGAAGGCCAGTGTACTCATGCCCAGCACCAGGCCCTGTCTTACACGGGGTTGAGTCACGGTTTGCGCTCCCAGAAGTGATTCCATGAGCGCAGGTTAGGGGCGAGGCCCTCCAGGAACTTGACCCAGATCAACGTCCGCCTGGGGGGTATTGGCCTATGCTTAGCCCGTCTACCTCTAAGGAGGTAGGCCCAATAACAAGAGAAAGTCTTTATTTATCAATGGATTGATCTCTTGTGCCGGCTTTTTCCCGTGGGAGGGTCCGCCGGCAACTCTTTAGAGGTAGTGCGCCAGGGAATGCACAATTCAATGCTGTTTCCCGTGCCAGGTGCCGTCATGCTGCTGTTCTTACCCCTTCGATTACGCCGTGATGTTTAACTGGCTGCGCAGCTCCCTGCCCGCACGCGCCGGTGTCGCGGTCATCCTGATTGCAATCCTGGCCCTGGCCAGTTCCCTGAGCGCCGGGCTGATCGCCTGGTTCAGCCAGGGCGATGGCGCGGCCATCAACACCGCAGGCTCGGTGCGCATGGAGACCTACCACCTGAGCTGGAAGCTCGCCGACCATGCCCCCGCCGACGAGATCCAGGCCATCACTCAAAGCCTGCAACGGCGCCTCGACAGCCAGTCGTTGAAAGCAGTACTGGAAGACGGCCCCCAGAGCGCCTTGCAACAGAGCTACCGGCAGATCCAGCAACACTGGAACCAGGAGCTGCGCCCGGCCATCGAGCGCGACGACGGCGCCCTCTTCCGCGAACGCGCGCCGGCCTTTGTCGAGCAACTGAACCAGTTCGTCAGCCTGTTGCAGCAACAGAGCGAGCACAAACAAGGCTGGCAACAGCTGATCCAGGGCCTGGCGCTGTTCAGCACGCTGATCATCCTGCTGCTTGGGCTGTATGAATTGCAGTACGGCGTGGTCACCCCCTTGAAGGAACTGGTGGACGCCACCCGGCGCTTTCGTGAGGGGGATTACCAGACCCGGGTCAATCACCGCTCCCAGGATGAGCTGGGGCAGTTGGCCCTGAGCTTCAACACCCTGGCCGAAACCATCGAGCAGTCCCACCGCACCCTGGAAAGCCAGGTGCAGCAAAAAACCCTCAATTTGCAACAGGCCAACGCCGCCCTAGAATTGCTCTACGAGAGCAGTCGCAGCCTGGCCACGCGCCTGGCCAACGCCGAAGGTCTCGACGAGTTGATCCGGCGCTTCCAGAAACGCCTGCCGGGCCTGCGCCTGTCGCTGTGCCTGCAAGGGCACTTCCTCGCCCCGGCGCAACAGATGCTCGCGCTGCACGGCGGCAACAGCCGCAACGTCTGCGCCATTGGCGATTGCGCCACCTGCGAGCGCCATCACGTGGCCCCGCCCCAGGTGTTCAGCATCAGCAACCAGGGCGCGGAACTGGGCGAACTCAAGGCGCACTTTGTCGACGGCCATGCGCCCCAGGCCTGGGAGCAACAACTGATCCAGGCCCTGGCCAACCTGATCGGCACCTCGCTGTCCCTCAAACGCCAGCGCGAGCAGGACCACCGCCTGCTGCTGCTCGACGAACGCACCATCATCGCCCGCGAACTGCATGATTCCCTGGCCCAGGCCCTGTCCTATATGAAGCTGCAAGTCAGCCGCATGCAGACCCTGCTGCGCCGCGACGAACCCAAGGCCACCCTGGAAACCGTCACCGGCGAACTGCGCGAAGGCCTGAACAATGCCTATCGGCAACTGCGGGAGCTGCTCACCACCTTCCGCCTGCAAATTCACGATGCCGGGCTGGTCCAGGAGCTAAAAGACACCGCCGAGGAATTCTCCCGGCGTGGCGAGTTCCAGGTACACCTGCACGTGGATGCCCTGGCCTTCCAGCTGTCGGCCAGTGAACAGATCCACCTGTTGCAGGTGACCCGCGAAGCCCTGTCCAACTGCCTGCGCCATGCCCATGCCGAGAATGCCTGGCTGCAACTGCGCCAGCATGGCGAAACCGTCAGCCTGAGCATTGAAGACGATGGCCGCGGCTTCAGCGAGCCGGTGGACCAACGTGAACACCACGGCCTGACCATCATGGACGAACGCGCCCGCAGCCTGCACGGCCAGCTGGACATTTCCTCCCGCGAGCCCCAGGGCACCCGGGTGCACTTGCTGTTTCGCCCGGAATTTCTCGGGCCCTCCCTACAAGAAGGTAGCTTGTCATGAACACGGCGCTCATCAACCCATCAGTCCGCCACCGCATCCTGCTCGTCGACGACCATCCGATGATGCGCCACGGCATGCGCCAGATGCTCGAACTGGAAGATGACCTGCACGTGGTGGGCGAAGCCGGCAATGGCGAAGAAGCCCTGGGCCTGATCGAATCGCTGCAACCGGACCTGGTGCTGCTGGACAACAACATGCCGCAGATGAACGGCCTGGAAACCCTGCGCCGCCTGCGGGCCATGGCCTATGGCGGCAAGGTCTTGCTGTTTACCGTGTCCGATGCCGAAGACGACATCCGCGACGCCCTGCGCCTGGATGCCAATGGGTATCTGCTCAAGGACATGGAGCCGGAGTTGCTGATCCAGTACATCCGCGATGCCCTGCACGGCGCCCTGGTGATCAGCCCCGGCCTGACTCGGGTGCTGGCCCAGGCCCTGCGCTCGCCCCAGCCCCATGCGGCGGTGGAACTGACCGAGCGCGAGCGGCAGGTGTTGAAGACCATTGCCGGGGGGTATAGCAATAAGGTGATCGGGCACAAACTGGGGATTACCGAGGGCACGGTGAAGGTGCATGTGAAGAACTTGCTGCACAAGCTGGGGTTGCGCTCGCGGGTGGAAGCGGCGGTGTGGGCGATGGAGCATTTGCGTCAGGCTGGGTAGGGACTGATGTACCGCCATCGCAACAACGGATCTGTACCCCACCCCAAACATGGCCATCGCCAGCCACCCAACGGCGACAGTCAGTTACGTCACCGCACTTTCACCGTCAACGCCCCCACACTCGCCAGGACAATCACCGTCCCCACAATCACCATCACCGAAGGCCGCTGCGCCAATATCACCCACGCCATCAGCATCGCCACCGGCGGTATGAGATAAAGCGCAATCGCTGCCCGACTGACCTGGCTATGCGTCAGCACATAAGCCCAGGCCAGGTACGCCAGCGCACTGGGAAAGATGCCCAGCACCAGCACTGCCAGGTTCACCGACACCGAAGCCTGGGCCAACTCCGCCGGCAGCCCTGGCAGATACACCAGCAGCAACGCCGTACCTGACCAGAGGGTGAAACACACCAGGGTCAGCCCGTCGTAATGCTGGGAATAACGCTTTTGCAGAGCGAAATACAGGCTCCAGGACGCCGCCGCCAGCAGGATCAACAACCCATGCCCATCCAGCTCGCCCAAGCCGCGATCCCCTACCGCCACCACCCCGGCGCCGAGCAGGCCGCCGAGCACGCAACCCCACTGCCAGGCCCCGAGCCGCTCCCTGAACAGCGTGCTGGCAAGTAACGCGCTGAACAAGGGCGTGGATTGCGCCAGGACGCTGGCAGCGCCGGCACTCACACCGCGCTGGCCGTAATTGAGGGCGATGTGGTGCAGTGTCACGGCAAACAATCCCAGCACCGCAAACAAAGGCAAATCCCGCAGTCGGGGCCGGGAAATCCCCTTGATCCAGGCCACACCGGCCATGAACCCGGAGGCGATCAAAAAACGCAACAACGCCAGGTTATCGGGCGCATAAGCTTGCAACGCGATATGGATGCCGATCGGCGAATACGCCCAGCAGAGAATGACGAAGAGTGTTGCCAGGATAATTTTTGCACGGGGCATGAGCGTTCTCAGGGACGTGGCAGCACACAGGCACTGCCTGGCAAAAGTATGAGAAACCCCAGCCCCGGAAAAAAGTGACTTAAACTGAGCCCACTCTTCACTCCAGGTGAACCATGGAACTGTCCCAACTGCGCATGTTCAAGGCGGTCTACGAACTGGGCAGCATCGCCCGTGCGGCGCAGCAGCTGCATTGCGTGCCGTCCAATATCACCGCAAGGCTCAAGTCCCTCGAGCAGGAACTCGGCGTCGCGCTGTTTGTGCGCGAGGGCCGGGGTCTGCGGGTCAGCCCCGCCGGCGAAGTGTTTATCGAATATGCGACGAAAATCCTCGACCTGACCGAAGCCTCCCGGCGTGCCGTCGCCCCCGGTGGCGCGCCCCATGGGCGACTGCGCATCGGTGCTATCGAGTCCAGTGCAACCGGGCGCTTGCCACAGCTGCTGGCGCGTTATCACGCGTTGTACCCCCAAGTGTCGCTGGAGTTGAGCACCGGCACCTGGTCGCAGTTGCTCGATGATATCCAGCACCATCGGCTGGACGCGGCGATTGTCGCCGTGGATGTGCAACGCCCGGGGCTGGAAAGCGCGGTGCTGTACAGCGAAGACCTGGTACTGATTGCCCCCACGTCGCTGGGCCCGGTGCGCAGCGTCGCGGATCTGCAGGGCCTGACCCTGTTTATGTGGCCCTCAGGTTGCCCCTATCGCCTGGCGCTGGAGCAGTGGTTGTCTCGCCACGACCAGGTCTGCCCCATCGTCAGCATCGCCAGCTACGGCACGATTGTCGGTTGTGTCAGTGCTGGCAGCGGCGCCGCGCTGGTGCCTCGGGGGATCTACGAGCAATACCGCCAGGGTGCCAACTGGCAAGGCCATGAGTTCGCGGAACTGACGCACATCGACAACCGGTTTTACTGGCACGCCCATGCAGGTTGTCACCCGGCCCGGGACGCATTTTCGGCACTGCTGCGCGAACACTCCCTCTACGGGGCTACCTCCAACGAGGCATAGGCCCCGCCGGCCGCACGCCCTACCATGGGCGGGAGCGGAGGTACGCCATGTTGACCCACCCATCCATCGTCTTAACCCTGCGCCGGCATCATCTGTTCAGTCCGTTGCCGGAGAAGATCTTCCAGGACGTCTGCACCCTGGCCAACCTCAAGCGTCTGCCCGGGCATGTAACCCTGATGCACCAGGGCGCCCCTGCCGATCGGTTTTTCCTGCTGGTCAGCGGCCAGGTCAAGTTGCACCGGGTCACCGGCGAAGGCCAGGAGCACCTGGTGGAGGTTATCCGCCCCGGCCAGACCTTTGCCGAAGCCCTGTTGTTCAGCCACGCCAAGGCGTATCCGGTGAGTGCCACGGCGCTCAAGGACAGCGTGTTGGTGAGCATCGAGGGCCATCATTACCGCACGGCCCTGGAGGACCAGCCGCAGATCTGCCTGGCGATCCTCGGCACGATGAGCATCCACCTGCATCAACGCCTGAAGGACATCGACACCCTGAGCCTGGCCAACGCCAGTCGCCGGGTCATCAACTTCCTGATCCAGGAGCGCGATCTGGCCAGTGGCGATGTAGTGCTGCAAGTGCCCAAGCGCCTGGTGGCCTCCAAACTGGGAATTCAGCCAGAAACGTTTTCGCGGATTCTGCATCGGCTGGTGGACGCCGGGCTGATTGAAGTGCAACGGCGCACCATCCGCATTATGTGCGAGGAGCAATTGATGACCTATCAGGCCGGCTGACTTAGAATCGACGGCATTCTTCGCCCGCCTTCCTGACACGAGCGCCCCCATGAGCTTTGATTTCGACACGATCCACCCTCGCCTCGGCACCGGCAGTACCAAGTGGAGCCGTTACCCAGAAGATGTCTTGCCGATGTGGATTGCCGACATGGATATCGCCGCGCCACCGGCGATCCTCAAGGCCCTGCACGCACGCCTGGACCAGCAGATGCTCGGCTACAGCGTCGCCCGGCCAGAAGTGCGCGAAGCGATCATCCGCGACCTGTGGGACAAGTACGCCTGGCGCGTGCAGCCCGATGAACTGTTGTTCCTGCCGGGCGTCGAGCCCGGTTTCAACATGGCCCTGCACGCCTTTGTCCAGCCAGGCCAGTCGGTGGTGTTGCAAACCCCCAACTATGCGCCGCTGCGCCATGCCGCGGGCAACTGGAACCTGCCCAAGATCGAAGTGCCCTTCGAACTGAACGACCAGGGCGAATACCTCACCCCCCTGCCCGCCTTGCGCCAGGCCTTGAAAGGCGCCGGTGCGTTGCTGTTGAGCAACCCCCACAACCCACTGGGCAAGGTGTTCCCCCGCGAGGAGCTGCTGGCCGTGGCCAACGCCTGCCTGGATCAGGGCACGCTGATTATCTCTGACGAAATCCATGCCGAGCTGTGCTTTGACGGGCGCCGGCATATCCCCACCGCGTCGCTGAGCGCAGAAATCGCCCGCCGCACCATTACCCTGATGTCAGCCAGCAAGGCCTACAACGTCGCCGGCCTGAAAACCTGCTTTGCCATTGTCCAGGACCCGCTCATCCGCGAACGCTTCAACAAGGCGCGCTGCGGCATGGTCGACAGCGTCAGCCCCCTGGGCCTGGAAGCCACCTGGGCGGCCTATAGCCAATGTGATGAATGGTTGAAAGCGTTGGTAGCGTACCTGCAAGACAACCGCGACTACCTGCTGGATGCCGTACAAAAACGCCTGCCCGGCGTGGTCATCCATGCCCCGCAAGGCACCTACCTGGCCTGGCTGGATTGCAGCGCCCTGGGCCTGGACGACCCACAGCGGTTTTTCCTGGAACAGGCCAAGGTGGGTTTGAGTGCAGGTGTGGAGTTTGGCGATGACAGCCAGCAGTTCGTGCGCTTGAACTTCGGCTGCCCGCGGGCGTTGCTCGAAGAAGGTATTTCACGCCTGGAACGTGCGCTGAAAACCTTGTAAGCGCCGGCTTGCCGACGCCTGCAAGGGCTGGACTCAGAGCTTGGCGATGGACACTTCGGTGGATTTGACGAAGGCAATCACTTCGCTGCCCACCTTCAACTCCAGGTCGCGCACCGAGCGGGTGGTGATCACCGAAGTGACGATTCCGGACGCCGTCTGCACGTCGATCTCGGACACCACTTCGCCGAGCAGGATCTCCTTGATCACGCCCTTGAACTGGTTGCGCACGTTGATCGCTTTGATGGTCATGTGGGTTTTCCTTTCACTGTTGGGTCAATCCGCACGAATGCGCAGGCCTTTAAAATGCGCCCTCCGCACCAACAATAAAAGGAATAAATAACTATTTATTTATTCCTTTTTTGAATATTAAAAACCCACTGTTGCCGACACCAGCCACGTTCGCGGCGTCGACAGTGTCAGGCCCGGCGCGCTGTCGCTGGAGGTCGCGGCCGACGCCCAGTAAGTGGTGTCCAGCACATTCTCCACGGTCGCGCGCAGGGTCACCGGGTTTTCCTTGACCTTGAAGGTGTAGCGCGCGCCCAGGTCATAGCGTTCCCAATTGTCGATTTTCTGCTGGTTGGCCGCATCCAGGTACTGCGCGCCGGTATGGATCGCACGGGCGGTCAGGGTCACGCCTTGCAGGCGTGGGATATCCCATTCGGCGCCCAGGTTGACGTTGGCAATCGGCGCACCGGTGCCGCGCTTGCCGTCGGTCAGGCCCTGGGCGGTCTTGGTCTGTTCGCTGTCGAGCAGCATCACCCCACCGAGCAGGCGCACGCCCGTCAGGGGCTCGCCAAACACGTTCAGTTCCACACCCTGGTTGCGCAATTCGCCGTTGGGCTTGAAGAAACCCTGGCTGTCGATGCCATAGGCCGGCTGCTTGATCCGGAACACGCTGGCGCTCATGCCGAAGCTGCCCATGTCGTACTTGGCGCCGACTTCCACCTGCTTGCTCTTGGTCGGTGGGAAGATCGCGTTTTCATTGCGCACCCCGCTCGATGGCGCGGTCTCGCCCTGGCTCAAGCCTTCCATGTAGTTGGTGTACAGGGACAACTGATCGGTGACTTTCACCACTAGGCCCAGGGCCGGCGAGGTAGCTTGTTCGTCGTACTCCGGCTGATCCTTGATGCCATTGCTCCAGGAGGTGACCTGGACCTTTTGCAGGCGGGCGCCGAGGGTCAGCAGCACCCGTTCATCAAAAAACGCCAGGGTGTCGGCCAGGGCCAGGCTGGTGAAACGGTTTTCGGTGTGGGTGCTGGTGTCCCAGCGCACGGCCTTGCCTGGGTGGGGCAAAACCACCGGGTTGTAGAGGTTGCTCTTGCCGGGGGTGTAGCGCTCGCCGGCATTGTCGAAATCCATATTGAACTGATTGAGGCTGACATTGAGGGTGTGCCCTACCGGGCCGGTGTCGAACCAACTGCGCGCGCCGACGGTGACGGTCTTGACGTCTTCGTCGCGACGGAAGCTGCGCGGCACCACGGTGAAGTCGCCATTGCTCTGGGTTGCCTGCACGCCGTGGCGCAGGAAGTCGTAGTTGCCTTTGCGCGCCCCGGCTGCGGCATAGACCATCAATGAATCGCTGACATCAAACTCGCCACGCACCGCGCCAAAGGTGTCTTTGGTATGGGAGTAGGTCCAGGACTGGGCGAAGTTGTCACGGATGTCCTTGGCCTTGGGCATCACGCTACCCTTGGCGATTTCCACGCGCTCCTGAGGTGCGTCGCCGGTGCGTTCCTGGCGCCCGAGGTCGAGGGACAGGCGCACCCGCTCCTTGCGGTAGTCGAGGCCGATCACTGTCATTTCACGGTCCACCTCCTGGTGATCCCATTCGGTATCGCCGGACTGCTTCACGCCATTGAAGCGCACGCCAAACTGCTGCTCATCGCCAAACCGCCGACCGATATCCACCGCCCCCCCGAACTGCCCGGCCGAGGCATAGCTGCCGGTGAACTCGGTGAGCGGTGTGTCGCCGGCGCGCTTGGGCTCGATATTGATCCCGCCACCGACGCTGCCCCGAGGCGCGATGCCACCGAGCAAGGCGCCGGGGCCCTTGAGGATATCGACGCGCTCGACCATTTCCATGTCGATGGCGTAGGTCGGCAGCACGCCATACAGGCCGCCGTAGGACACATCACTGTTGAACAGGCTGAAACCGCGCACCGAGAACTGCTCGAAACGCCCGCCGGCCGGGTTGGTGATGCGCACCGAAGGATCGCTGGCAACCATCTCGCCGAGGGTCCGCGCCTGCAGGTTTTTCACTGCCTTGGCGGTATAGGACGTGAGGTTGAACGGCGTATCCATAAAGTCGCCGTCGCCGAGCATGCCCTGCGCACCTTTGCGCGTGACCTGGTCACCGGCGTAGGTTTCGGCGACGGGTGTGTTCGCGGCCCCGAGAATCGAGGTGGCTGGCAACTGGTAGGTACCGCCCTGCGGCGCGGGGATCAAGGTGTAGGCACGCTCACCCACCGCCTGCAATTGCAGGCCCGAGCCCTGCAGCAGACGCGCGAAGCCTTCCTCGACGGCAAACTCACCGGAGATCCCGGCGCTTTGGCGGCCGCCGACCAGGGCCGGATCGACCGACAGATTGACCCCGGCCAGCCCGGCAAAGCGGGTCAACGCACTGCCCAGGGTGCCGGCCGGCACCTGATAACTGCGTCGGGCCGCGTCCTCGGCCCAGCTCACAGGAACAAACAACGGACTGGCACTCAGGCTCAGCACCAAACTCAGGCGCAACAATGATGGCGGGACGACGGGCATTAAAAGGCTCTCTGTTTTCGTTCACTTGCCTTGGATGACAGGCGAGCCGAAAAAAAGGGCCACGGTCTTGCGAACTGGCCGATAAAAAGGTGGGAAAGGGCTTGTGTGGGAGTGGGCTTGCCCGCTCCCCCATGGGATCTGCCGGGACAATAAGATCGCGATCAGCCCAGGGTTTTGCGCGGCTGCAGCGTGACCCAATAGCGTGTGCGGAACTGCACCTGCAGCCCATGAGTGGTGGCCAACAGGCTGAGGATGGAGTCGGTGTCGTCCAGGCGGAAACTGCCGGTGACGCGCAAGGTTTCCAGGCTCGGGTCCCAGCGCAGGACGCCCGGGCGGTAGCGATCCAGTTCGCGCAGGAAGTCACCCAGCGCCTGGTTCTGCGCCGTCAGTACACCGTCGCGCCACCCCAGTTGCTGCACGTCGAACGGCATCGGCGCACCCAGCCCCACAGGTTGCAGCCGTATTTGTTGCCCACCCTGCACCCAGGCAGCACGCCCGTGCCCGTCGAGTACTTGTACCCGGCCCTTGAGTACCGACACCAGGCAAGCATCCGCCAACTGGCGCACGCAGACCACGGCCTGGCTGGCGATAACCTGGCCATAACGGTTGTGTACGTTCAGCGCCGCCGTACCGGGTACAGTCAGCGCCATCTCCCCTTCGACCAGGGTCAGGCGCCGCGCAGCGAGGTCCACATCCACCGCGCTGGCGGTGTTCAGTTGCAGGGTGCTGCCATCGACCAGCGGCACGCGCTTGCGCTCGCCAGTGGCGGTATGCAGGTCGGCACGCCATACGTCGAGGGGTAACTGGCGACTGAGCAACCAGGCCGCCGGCACCAGCGCAGCCACGCCCAGGGCACGCTTGAGCACGGCGCGCCGGCCCGGTTGCGGGCGGTCGAGGCTGGCCATGGCCAGGGAGGATGGCAAGTCGGCAAAGCGCTGGCGCAGCAGTTGCGCTTTTTGCCAGGCCTGTTCGTGCTGGGGATGGCTGTCGCGCCATTGTTGCAAGCCGGCATGGTCGCGCTCGCCAGCGGTGCCGGATTCCAACAGCGCCAGCCAGTGCGCCGCGGCCCGGGCCACATCCGCTGGGGTACGGCTCACAGTTCCACCAGCAGGCAATGTTCGTAGGCCTGGGCCATATAGCGCTTGACCGTGCGCTCCGAGACCTTGAGACGCTCGGCAATCTCCCGGTAGCCCAGGCCTTCGAGCTGGCTCCAGAGAAACGCCCGGCGCACCACCAGCGCCAGACCGTCAAGCAATTCATCCAGGGCCTGCAGGGTTTCCAGTAGCAACCAGCGTTGCTCCGGCGACGGCACGCACTCTTCAGGCAGGCGTGCCAAGGCATTCAGATACGCCTGCTCCAGGCTGCGGCGCTGGTGGAAATTGACCAGCAGGCGCTTGCCCACCGTCACCAGATAGGCCCGTGGTTCCTGCAATTGCGCCACTGGCTGGGCGCTGGCCAGCACCCGCAGGAAGGTGTCCTGGCTCAGGTCGGCGGCATCCCAGGCGTTGCCCAGGCGCCGGCGCAACCAGCTTTCCAGCCAGCTGCGATGGTCGCGGTACAAGGTGCTCAGGCTGGGTTCTGCGGCGGTCGTTGGCAATACGGCATCATTCATGGCAAGCGAACCCTGGGCGGCGCGAGTGAGTCTCAAATGAGATTCATTCTATTTAATATCCCTGCGCCACACCATGATCTTTTTAGCGGGCAGACCGCCGGCTCTCCTTGAAGTCTTTGCCCACTCCCACAGCCAGGAGGTCCATCATCGTCATCAACGCATCACGACCATCCCTGCCACCAGCACCACCGGCCACGCCAACATCGCCGCCCGCCATCCCCAAGGCGCATGCCGCAGTTCCATAAACCCATCGGCAATCACCCAGGCCTTGGCCACCGCTGCCAACACCACCAGCCACCACCAGCCCGCCGCACCGGACATGACGGTGCCCACGCTGAGCAGCACCAGCCCGGCCCAGCACGCCAGCAACTTCACAACACGTACACCAACGGAAACAGCACCACCCACACCAGATCCACCATATGCCAATACAACACCCCGGACTCGAACCCCGACTGACGCCCCGGACCATAGGCCCGGCGCCAGCAGCGCAACGCCAACCACGCCAGGATCAGCATGCCCAACAGCACATGCAGAAAATGAAACCCGGTCAAAATCCAGTACAGGGTAAAGAACGTGCTGCGCTCCAGGCCCAGGCCGGCCGCAGCCAGGTGCCCGTACTCGCCAAGTTTGATCCACACATAAACCGCCGCCACCGCCAGTCCCAACGCCAATAACCCACCTGCCCGCCGTGGGCGACCTGCAATGACCTGTTGCTGTGCCAACGCGGCGAGTAGGCCGGCCGTCAGCAGGCTGAGGGTCATCGCCAGGCCGGTGGAGGTATCCAACTGTGCGCGGCCCTCGGCAAAGACCTCGGGCCGCAGCGTCTGGGTCACGGCAAAGGCGAGGATCAGAATCGCAAACACCGAGAGTTCGGCGAGGATAAAGAACCACATCGCCAAATCACCCGGCAGCCGCCGCTCAACTGAAGTGAACATCAACCACGTCCATCAGGGCCGCGACGGTTTGCGGGTCGTCGCTCAGCGCTTCCGCCAGGCAGGCCATGCAGGCTTCGCGCGGGTGCATGCCAGCGGCAATCAGGCGGGCGGTGAAGATCAGCAAGCGGGTGGACGCCACTTCTTCCAGATCATGCTGGTCCAGCCGGCGCAAGGCCTGCCCCAGGCGCACCACCTGGGCCGCCAAGGCGCCATCCACCTGGGCTTCGCGGGCGACGATGCGCTCTTCTTCGGCTGTCGCGGGATAACCAAAGCGCATCGCCACAAACCGCTGGCGGGTGCTGGGTTTCATTCCTTTGAGCAGGTTCTGGTAACCGGGGTTGTAGGACACCACCAACATGAACGACGGCGGCGCCTTGAGGACTTCGCCCGTGCGTTCCAGGAACAGCTCGCGACGGTCATCGGCCACCGGGTGCAGGACCACGGCGGTGTCCTGCCGTGCCTCGACCACTTCGTCCAAGTAGCAAATGCCCCCTTCACGCACTGCGCGGGTCAACGGGCCGTCCTGCCACCAGGTGCCCTGGGCGCCGATCAGGTGGCGGCCGATCAGGTCGGCGGCGCTGAGGTCGTCGTGACAGGCCACGGTATACAGCGGCAATTGCAGACGGTGGGCCATGTGCTGGACGAAGCGGGTCTTGCCGCAGCCGGTGGGGCCCTTGATCAGCACCGGCATGCGGTGACGCCAGGCGTGCTCGAACAACTCATGTTCGTTGTTGACGGCTTGGTAGAAGGGTTCGGTCATAGCGCACCTTGCATGGACAGCGGGTTTGGCAGCCACGCTACGGGGGCCTGCGACAACCTGGCAAGCCGTACTCAGGGCAAACTTGATCGCCGTCAAGCGGTCATTCACCCGCCGCGACATAGTCTCTGCTGGCACTAAGAACCTGCGCTCTACCCAGATCGCAAAGGTCTTGCCTGAGGAGATATGGAATGCTGACTCGCAACAAAACACCCTTCGTACTGACGCTGGCCAGGCTCAGCTGCGCGCTGGCCCTGGCCCTCTCAACACAGGCCTTCGCCGCGGCTCCCGCGCCGGCTGCAGCCATGGTCAAGAGCCCTGGCGCACCGGACTTGAGCCAAGCCGAGTTCGATGCATCGAAGCAGATTTACTTCGAGCGCTGCGCCGGTTGCCATGGTGTGTTGCGCAAAGGCGCCACCGGCAAGCCGCTGACCCCGGACATCACCCAGGCCCGGGGCCAGGCGTATCTGGAAGCCCTGATCACCTACGGTTCCCCCGCCGGCATGCCGAACTGGGGTACCTCCAATGCGCTGACCAAGGCGCAGATCACCAGCATGGCGACCTTCATCCAGCACACCGCGCCCACCCCACCGGAATGGGGCATGGCCGAGACGCTCAAGACCTGGAAGCTGCTGGTCAAACCCGAAGACCGTCCGAAGAAGCAGCTCAACCAGCTGAACCTGGAAAACCTGTTCTCCGTGACCCTGCGTGACGACGGCAAAATCGCCCTGATCGACGGCGACAGCAAGAAAATCGTCAAGCTCATCGACACCGGCTACGCCGTGCACATCTCGCGGATTTCCGCTTCGGGCCGCTACCTGCTGGTGATCGGCCGTGACGCCAAGATCGACATGATCGACCTGTGGCCTGCCGAGCCGACCAAAGTCGCCGAGATCAAGGTGGGCATCGAGGCCCGTTCGGTGGAGACCTCCAAGTTCAAAGGCTATGAAGACAAGTACGCGATTGCCGGTTCCTACTGGCCGCCGCAGTTCACCATCATGGACGGCGAGACCCTGGAGCCCAAGCAGATCGTTTCGACCCGCGGCATGACCGTGGACAAGCAGGAATACCACCCGGAACCACGGGTGGCGGCGATCATCGCGTCCCACGAATGGCCCGAGTTCATCGTCAACGTCAAAGAAACCGGCAAGGTCATGCTGGTCAATTACCAAGACATCAAAAACCTCACCATCACCACCATCGACGCCGCGCCCTTCCTGCACGACGGCGGCTGGGACAGCACCCATCGCTACTTCATGACGGCGGCGAACAACTCCAACAAGGTTGCAGTGATTGACTCCAAGGAGCGCAAGCTCACCGCTCTGGTGGATGTCGGCAAGACCCCGCACCCCGGCCGTGGCGCCAACTTTGTACACCCGCAATACGGTCCGGTGTGGGCCACCAGTCACTTGGGTGACGGTGGGGTTTCGGTGATCGGCACCGACCCGGTCAAGCACCCGCAGTACGCCTGGAAGCAAGTGACCTCGCTCAACGGCCAGGGCGGTGGCTCGCTGTTTATCAAGACCCACCCCAACTCGCGGCACCTGTATGTCGACACCACGCTCAACCCCGACACCAAGCTCAGCCAGTCGGTCGCGGTGTTCAACATCGACAAGCTCGACGCTGGCTACACCGTACTGCCGATTGCCGAATGGTCGGGCATCAAGCAAGGCGCCCTGCGCGTGGTGCAGCCGGAATACAACAAGGCAGGCGATGAAGTGTGGTTCTCGGTGTGGAACGGCCAGGAAGAGGAGTCGGCGCTGGTGGTGGTCGATGACAAGACCCTCAAGCTCAAGAACGTGATCCGGGACAAGCGCCTGATTACCCCGACCGGCAAGTTCAACGTCTACAACACCCAATTCGACATTTATTGAGCTTCATCAACAAGAGGCAAACCAATGAAAAATATCCTGCTTGCACTGGCGACCCTGGGCGCGGCCCTGAGCCTGTCCACCGCAATGGCCGATGACGGCGCGGCGCTGTTCAAGAGCAAACCCTGTGCCGCCTGCCACACCATCGACAGCAAGATGGTGGGCCCGGCGCTCAAGGAAGTGGCGGCAAAAAATGCCGGCGTCAAGGACGCTGACAAAACCTTGGCCAGCCACATCAAGAACGGCACCCAGGGTAACTGGGGACCGATTCCGATGCCGGCCAACCCCGTCACGGATGCCGAAGCCCTGACCCTCGCCCAATGGGTGTTGAGTCTGAAATAAGCACAAGGAGCGCGCCATGCAAATCTCGATGATCGGTTCGGCCATGGCGCTGCTCTTTCTCATTCCTGCGCCGGTGCACGGAGCACCGGCGCCTGCGCGCCAGGTCCAACTGGAACACCTGTTGACCCAGGACTGTGGCGCCTGCCACGGCCTGCACCTGACCGGTGGCCTGGGCCCGGCCCTGACCCCGCAAGCCCTGTCCGGGCAAACCCGCGACAGCCTGATTGCCACCGTGACCTATGGCCGCCCTGCCCTGGCGATGCCCGGCTGGGCGCCGTTGCTCAATGCCGGCGATATTGCCTGGCTGGTGGATCGCCTCCTGCAAGGAACCCCCGCGCCATGATCCGTCCCCTGCTTGCCTGCATTGCCGGCCTGTTGCTCACCGCCTGCTCCCATCCACCGTTGCGCGGCAGCGGCGACCTGGGCCTGGTGGTGGAGCGCGCCAGCGGCAGCCTGCTGATTATCGACAGCAGCCACCAGGCCCGCCTGGCACGGGTCGCGGGGCTGGGCGACCTGTCCCACGCCTCGGCAGTGTTTTCCCGGGACCAGCGCTACGCCTACCTGTTTGGCCGTGACGGCGGGCTGACCAAGGTCGACCTGCTGACCCAGCGCATCGACAAACGCCTGATCCAGGGGGGCAACAGCATCGGTGGCGCGATCAGCCAGGACGGGCGTTTGATTGCCGTCTCCAACTACCAGCCCGGTGGCGTCAAGGTGTTCGACGCCGTGACCCTGCAACAGGTGGCCGATATCCCGGCCACGCCCCTGGCCGACGGCAAACGCTCGCGGGTGGTGGGCCTGGTGGATGCGCCGGGACAACGCTTTGTGTTCAGCCTGTTCGATACCGACGAGATCTGGAGCGCCGATTTCAGCCAGGGCAACACCCCGGCCATCACCCGCTTCACTGGCATTGGTCGCCAGCCCTATGACGCGCTGATCACCGCCGATGGCCGTTACTACATGGCCGGGTTGTTTGGCGAGGACGGCATGGCCCAGCTCGACCTGTGGCACCCCGAACATGGGGTCAAGCGTGTGCTCGCCGACTACGGTCGCGGCCAGCAAAAACTGCCGGTGTACAAGATGCCGCATCTGGAAGGCTGGGCCGTGGCCGATAACCAGGCCTTCGTGCCCGCCGTAGGCCGCCATCAGGTGCTGGTGATGGATGCGCGCACCTGGCAACAGACCGCCACCATTGCCGTGGCCGGCCAACCGATTTTTGTCACCGCACGGCCCGACGGGCGCCAGTTGTGGGTCAACTTCGCCTACCCGGACAACGACCGGGTACAGGTGCTCGACACTGAAACCCACCAGGTGGTCGCGGACCTGCGTCCCGGCCCTGGTGTGCTGCATATGGAATTCACCGGGCGCGGTGAGCAGCTGTGGCTGTCGGTTCGCGACGGCCAACAGGTGCAGGTCTGGGATCCTTATCGCTTGACCTTGCTCAAGACCCTGCCGGCCGAAAGCCCCAGCGGAATCTTCTTCAGCAGCCGCGCGCAAAAAATGGGGTATTGAGATGGAACTTGACGAGCTCACCACGCGCCTGATCGACCGCTATCAACATGGCATGCCGCTGTGCGCCGAGCCTTACATGGAAATGGCCAACACCCTCGGCTGCAGCGAGAAACAGTTGATGGCCTGCCTGCAACGCCTGGAACTGGCAGGCGCACTGTCACGGGTCGGGCCGGTGTTCGATCACAGCCGCGCCGGGGCCAGTACCCTGGCCGCCCTGGCGGTGCCCGCCGAACGCCTGGAGCAGGTGGCCGCGCGCATCAGTCGCTATCCCGAGGTCAATCACAACTACGCCCGCGAGCATCACTACAACCTATGGTTTGTGCTGACCGGGCCCAATCGCCGGCACCTGGAACAGATTCTCGACGAGCTGGAAAAAGACACCGGCCTGATCCCTCTGGACCTGCCGATGCTCACCTCCTACCGCATCGACCTGGGCTTTGCCCTGGGAGGCCACCTGTGATCGCGCCGCTGAACCACGAGCAACTGCTCGACCTGCGCCAATGCCTGGAGCGCGGCCTGCCGAGGGTGTCGCGGCCCTATGAAGACCTGGCCGAGCAGATCGGCGCCCATCACCAGCAAGTGTTGCGGCAGATGCAGCAATGGCAGGAGCAGGGCCTGTTCCGCCGCGTCGGCCTGGTGCTCAACCACCGCGCCCTGGGCTTTGTGGCCAACGCGATGCTGGTGCTGGATGTGCCCGATGCGCTGATCGACGAAGTCGGCCAGCGCCTGGGTTGCGCGCCGGGCATCACCCTGTGCTATCAGCGGCCACGGCGCTTGCCGCACTGGCGCTACAACCTGTTCTGCATGGTCCACGGGCGTGAGCGCGCAGCGGTGCAGGCGCAGATCGAGGCACTGTTGCAACAGCACCTGCTCAGCGACCTGCCCCACCACCTGTTATTCAGTACACGCATGTTCAAGCAGTGCGGCGGGCGTTTTGCGCCACCGCCATCCCAGGTATGGGCCCATGGATGAACTTGACCGTCAGTTGATCAACCGCCTGCAACGGGGCCTGCCCCTGGTTCGTCACCCGTGGCAGTTACTGGCTGCAGAGCTGCACAGCACGCCCGACGAACTGCTCGACCGCCTGCACCTGCTGCTCGAAGACGGCGTGCTGACGCGCTTCGGGCCGATGTTTGATATTGAGCGCCTGGGCGGCGCCTTCACCCTGGCCGCCCTGGCGGTACCTGAAGCACGCTTTGAACAGGTCGCGACGCAGCTCAACGAACTCCCGCAAGTGGCCCATAACTACCGGCGCGAGCATCACTGGAACATGTGGTTTGTGCTGGCCTGCGGCACCGCCGAAGACCTCGAGCAGACCCTCTCGCACATCCACACCATCACCGGGCTTGAGGTGCTTAACCTGCCCAAGGAGCAAACCTACCATGTCGGTCTGTACTTCCCGGTTTGACGAGAGCCTGGCCCAGCGCTTGATCCATTTGACCGACGCCGGCCTGCCCCTGTTGGAAGACCCCTGGACCTGGCTCGCCGAGCAATTGGGGATCAGCGTCGAATCCACCCTGGATCTGCTCAAGCGCTTGCAGGGTGAAGGCGCGATCCGCCGGATCGCCGCCGTGCCCAATCACTATCGCTTGGGCTATCGCCACAACGGCATGACCGTGTGGGATGTGTGCGATGAACAGATGCCGCGCCTGGGCGAACTGATCGGCGCCCAACCCTTTGTCAGCCACTGCTATCGCCGGCCCCGGCGCGCGGACTGGCCCTACAACCTGTTCGCCATGGTCCATGGCCGCAGCCGCGAAGAGATCGACAGTTACCGTGAACACCTGCGCTTCTTGCTGGGCGATGCCAGCCGGGCGGACGAGATGTTGGTGAGCAGTCGCATCCTGAAAAAAACCGGCCTGCGCCTGACCCAACGATCCACGGTGGAAGCTGCCCACACAGATGCTGGATGACCCACCGCCAACGCAGCCTCGCCGGGCGAGACAGCTCTCCCACACAAGGACCACCCCATGCTTAGGATCAGTCATTACCTGCGCACCCTGGCCGGCCAATGCCCACCACCGCGCAGCGCCAAACCGGGCAGCGAGCGCGCGCCGGTGGTGATCTGGAACCTGCTGCGCCGCTGCAACCTGACCTGCAAGCACTGCTACGCCACCAGCGCCGACAGTGTGTTCCGCGATGAGCTGGATACCGAGGCCGCGCTGAAGGTGATCGACGACCTGCACGACGCAGGGGTCAAGGTGTTGATCCTCTCGGGCGGCGAGCCCTTGCTGCGCGATGACCTGTTCCAGCTCAGCGCCTATGCCCGCGCCAAGGGCTTTTTCGTGGCGCTGTCGAGCAATGGCACGTTGATTGACGAAGGCAATATCCAGCAGATCGCCGATGCGCGCTTTGACTATGTGGGCATCAGCATTGATGGCTTGAAGGCCACCCACGATGCATTCCGCCAGTGCGAGGGCAGTTTCGAGCGCTCGATGCATGCCATCGGCCTGTGCCGCCAGGCTGGCATTCGTGTAGGCCTGCGCACCACCCTGACCCAGGAAAACCACGCGCAGTTGCCGCAACTGCTGGGGCTGATGCGCGAATACGATGTGCAGAAGTTCTACCTCTCGCACCTCAACTACAGCGGGCGCGGCAAGCGCAGCCGGCAACTGGACGCCCATCAGCAGATGAGCCGCGACGCCATGCTGATGATCTTCCAGCAGGCCTGGAACGACGTCCAGAACGGCGTGGCCAGCGATTTTGTCAGCGGCAACAACGACGCCGACGCCGTGCTGTTGCTGCAATGGGTGCATCAGCATTTGCCGGAACACTACCCGCAACTCGAACACCTGCTGCATGCCTGGGGCGGCAATGCCTCGGGCAGCGGTATCGCCAATATCGACAACACCGGCGAAGTGCACCCGGACACTTACTGGTGGCAACACTCGGTGGGCAATGTGCGCCGCACCTCGTTTCGCGAAATCTGGCTGGAACGCCCCGACCCGTTACTGCTGCGCCTGCGCCAATACCCGCGGGAGGTCGGTGGCCGTTGCACCGACTGCCGCTGGCTGAACATCTGCAACGGCAACACGCGCACCCGCGCCTGGGCCGACGGCGATCTCTGGGGCCCGGACCCCGGTTGCTACCTCAGCAACGCAGAAATCGCCCGCACCCCGCCCACCTTGATTCCTTGCTCGGCACGCTGAACCACCGGCCGCTCACCTGGTGAAACAACCGGGGAGCGCCAACCTGATGATGAACCAAGGAAGTCTCATGCACTCAACCTACGCCTTACCCTACGCGCTGCACAGCCCCTTCCACCCCGGCGAAGTCGCCCTGGTCGGCGCTGGTCCCGGCGACCCGCGCCTGTTGACCCTGCGCGCCTGGAGCCTGCTGATGCAGGCGGATGCAGTGGTGTTCGATCGCCTGATCAGTGCCGAGTTGCTGACCCTGATCCCGCTGACCTGCGCCCGCCATTACGTGGGCAAGGCCAGCGGTTATCACAGCCTGCCCCAGGAGCAGATCAATGAACTGCTGGCCGAACTGGCTCAGCAAGGACAGCGCGTGGTGCGGCTCAAGGGCGGCGATCCCTTCGTGTTTGGCCGCGGTGCCGAAGAACTGGAATACCTGCTGGCGCAAGGGGTGTCGTGCCAGGTGGTTCCAGGCATCACCGCGGCATCCGGCTGCAGCGCCTATGCGGGCATCCCGTTGACGCACCGTGATCTGGTCAACTCGTGTCGCTTCGTCACCGGGCATTTGCAGCGCGACGGTGAGTTGAAATTGCCCTGGGACAGCCTTGCCGACGGCAGCCAGACCCTGGTGTTCTACATGGGCCTGTCGAACCTGGCGATGATCGCCGAACGCCTGATCGGCGCCGGGCTGTCCGCCGAGACGCCGGCGGCGCTGATCTGCAATGGGGCCCGCGTCGACCAGCAAGTGCATCGCGGCACCCTGCGCCAACTGCCGGCCCTGGCCCTGATGTGCGAGCCCGGCGTGCCGACCTTGACGGTGATCGGGCATGTGGTGGATCTGTTTGCCGATGCGCCCCTGCACTACCCCGCCAGCCTCGCGCCCGCTCATCTCGCGCGGCCCAGGGTGGCGGTATGAAGCGCCTGTGGCTGGTGCCGTTGCTCTGGGCCAGCGCCGCCCACGGTGCGCCGGATGCCGCCGCCGATTACCAGCAGCATTGCCAGAGCTGCCATGGCCTCAACCGGGTCGGCAGCACCGGCCCGGCGTTGTTGCCGGAGAGCCTGGGGCGGATCAAGCCGGCCGAGATTCGCCAGGTCATCGAACACGGTCGCCCGGCCAGCCAGATGGCGGCATTCGCCGGTCAACTCAGCGCGCAACAGATCGACGGCCTGGTGACGTTCCTGCAACAGCCGCCCGCCACGCCCGCGACCTGGAACGAGCAGGATATCCGCAGCAGCCACCGCCAACTGGCCGACCTCAGCCAACTGCCGAGCACCCCGCAGCATCACGCCGACCCGCTGAACCTGTTTGTGGTGGTGGAATCCGGTGACCATCACATCGACATTCTCGACGGTGACCGTTTTGAGGTGCTCGACCGTTTTGCCTCGCACTTTGCCGTGCACGGCGGGCCGAAGTTTTCCCCGGACGGGCGCTTTGTGTACTTTGCTTCGCGCGACGGCTGGATCAGCCTGTATGACCTGCATAACCTCAAGCTGATCGCCGAGGTTCGCGCCGGCCTCAATACCCGCAACCTGGCGGTGAGCAAGGACGGGCGCTGGGTGCTGGTGGGCAATTACCTGCCGGGCAATCTGGTGGTGCTGGATGCGCGCGACCTGTCGCTGGTCAAGACCCTGCCGACGAATTCGCGGGTCAGCGCGGTGTACACCGCGCCGCCGCGCAACAGTTTTATCGTCGCCCTCAAGGATGTGAATGAGGTCTGGGAGTTGTCCTACGCGGCCGCGACCCCGAGCTTCGAGCCCCGGCGTATCCAGGCCCAGGACGTGCTCGATGACTTTTCCTTTTCCCCTGACTACCGGCAACTGCTCGCCACTTCGCGCAAGGCCGGTGGCGGGCAAGTGATCGACCTCGACTCCGGGAAGGTGGTCACCGACATCGCGCTGTCGGGTATGCCGCACCTGGGCTCGGGGACCAACTGGCAACGCAATGGGCAGTGGGTGTTTGCCACGCCGAATATCAGCAAGGGGCAGATCTCGGTGCTGGACCTCAAGACCTGGAAACTGATCAAGGAAATTCCCACCCTCGGGCCGGGGTTCTTTATGCGCAGCCACAGCAACTCGCGCTATGTGTGGAGTGATGTGTTTTTCGCACCCGGCAACGATGCGATCCACTTGATCGACAAGCAGACCCTGGAAATCGCCCATACCCTGCGGCCCATGCCGGGCAAGACCGCAGCACATGTGGAGTTCACCAAGGATGGGCGCTACTTGCTGTTGAGCATCTGGGATCGCGAGGGCGCGTTGATCGTGTATGACAGCCAGACGTTGCAGGAGGTCAAGCGGATCCCCATGAACAAGCCTTCGGGCAAGTACAACGTGGGGAACAAGATTGAGTTTGCGGAGGGGACTTCGCATTGATGGGGGGGCTGGATGGCTGGCGACAGTGGTGTGCCAGCCAGTAGCGGCGGTGACTGAAGGGCCGCCATCGCGGGCAGGCCCGCTGCCACACGGGATCTGGATCAGAAGGCGTAGGTAGCCCCCAGGCTGAGCACTTCGCCCTTGAGCTGGGCCTTGCCGTCCAGCGACGCCGCGCCAAGGCGATCAACGTTCTTGGTCTTGAGCTTGACGGTTTCTACAAACTGCCGTGAATAGGCACCGTCGATACTCAAGCCCGGAACCGCCCGGATGTTGTAGCCAAACCCCAGGGACGCAAATATCCGATCGCCATCAGGAATCCGCGGGTCACGGGTGGAGTTGGGGGTCGGGGTCTGGTCAAAGGCCACGCCGCTGCGCAGGGTGACGTCATCGGTGAGTTGGTAGTCGCCGCCTAGGGCGTACATCCAGGTGTTCTTGTAGTTGTAGGGAATCGACACCAGGGTGCTGCCCTCCGACTTCAAGGTCAGGGCCTTGAACGATGACCATTGGGTCCAGGTGGCACTCACGCCCAGGGTCAGGCGGTCGGAGAACTGGTGTACCCAATCCAGGGAGGCATTGGCCGGGATGTCCAGTTGGGCCGAGGCATTGGCGCCACCGGGATACAGATGCAGGCCTGGATAGGCCAGTTCGACCAGGGTCTTGCCATCCAGCACAGGGGTGGTCATGACATCTCTGGAGAGTGCATCGGCGTAGATATTGTATTTGCCCTCCAGCTTGTTCTTGATCTTGGCGTGGTAGTTCAGGCCCAAGGTATCCCGGGAGGTCGGCTTCCAAGCCATACCGGCAAACCAGCCCAGGGAAGTGTTGTCGACTTTGACCCGCATCAATGCCAGGCCCTGGCCGGCGGGAAACGGCGTGTAGCCCAGGTCCGGCGACTGCGCGGCGGCGGCGTAGAGGTCAACGTTCTGGCTTACAAAGCCTGTGGTGTGCTGCAAAATCCCCCCGCCACCGATGGAGAACTGATCATTGACCTTGAACGACAGCGAACCGGTCAGGCCCACGGTTTCGATTTTGGTGTCTACCGCAAAGTCCCGGCCCTTCCAGTCCTCGTCCCACGTCGTGCGGGCCCCCATGGGCACCACCTGGCTCAGGCCAAAGGCAAAACGCTCGTTGATCGGGATAACCGTAAAGCCCGTCGGTGCCCAGGCTTCAAACCCACCCTGGCCACCGTCACCGGTGCGCGGCGTCGAGGTCGGCAGGCCGGTATCAGGATCAAGGACCGTAATGGATGCGGGATTGCCCGCGTAGTCATACGCCGAGCCTTTGTACTTGATGTCGATATTGGCGTAGTTGAGGGTGAACTGCGAAACGGGCCGGTCGATAAAGGCCATCGCCGCCGGGTTGTTGAAGGCCGCTGATGGGTCGTTCCTGAACAGCGAACCGCCACCGAACGCCCGGCCCCAGCCTGCGGTGTTGGCAGTCGGCGTCATGAACCCGCCGGCCTGGACCGGGCACGCCGCAACCGTCAGCCCACCCAACACTGCCAGGGCAAAGAATGCCAGGACCTGCTGTTTGTTGTGTTTCATGCACCACTCCGTCGTATCGTTACCCACCCCAGCAGGTGCCTCGAATAAGGCACCTGCCTTTCACGGGTGATCAGCCCTTTGCACTAGCAAGCGCGATGGCTCAAGGCGCCACGCTAAGGCTCGGGACCTTGACGGTCAGGGACTGGACGGCGCAGTTGCCGGAAAGCGGCTGGTTTTTACCGGTCAACGTGCGAGTCGCCTGGTTCCACTCGCCATTGAGGGTACCCGGGCCGCAGTTGGAGGAAGGGAACGCCACGGTCCAACCCACGTTTGAGACGGTGCCGCTACCGATGCCGGTGCTCGCGTTATAGCTGGTCGCGGTCAATACCCAACCCGGAGACGGAACGTTTTTCATCTTCGGCAGATTGCACAGGCCACCGCCAGTGAGCGTTGCCGAAGTGATGGTGGCTACGCCTGCGGATACATTGCCGCCGAAAGTGACGCCGCAGGTAATGGGAGCCCCGAAGGAAGATGGCGACGTTACAACAATCGTGCCTGCCTCAGTGGTAAATGGACCTTCCGGAATAATCGACACGGCGCTGGCCATGGAAGCCGCCCCGAACAACAGAGCAAACGAACTTACACGAACGAGGGCTTTCAAACTTTTCATTATTTTTCCTCACATGGATGGCGAACTATTTCGCCGGGGTAATGGTCATGATCAAGAGCTCACACTAAAACTGCGACACCCCCTCTCCGACCAAATCTCAATTCAAATAACGGTATTAAATCGCTTATCAACCCGGGAGCCTTTTGAACTTACAAAACCCCGAACAGCTCCGCTTTATTACCACTTGATAGTTTCTGACTTGCCGGGTACTTACATAGGGCGCGCTGCATCTTTATTTAACGCCACACACACCCAATAACGTCCCTAACCCCAGGGCAGACAAATTTCTGGCAATAAGTGTTTGTGAGCCCCATCGACTCCGAAAAACCCACGGCATTCAGATCAAGCCAGACGATGCTGGTATTGCCACGCCCATTCCAGGAGCCCTGCCGGGTGGGCATTGGCGACAGGTCGATACTGCAAGACCTGATTAGCCCTTTGCCAACACCTTCCATAAAGAACATAGATACAGAGCAGTGCCGACATCAAACAAGGCCCCAAGCAAGTACGGAAACTTAAACTAGAAAATTGCGCCTAAAAACATTGCAGACAAGTCAATCGCCTCCACAAGAGCCTATATTTAGAAATTTCTTTTTAAAACTCGTATCAAATAATCTACCTGAAAAAATTACTTACGCCAGAGGGGCACCCTCCATTTACGAGAAGTCCTACGCAACAGCTTTATACTCGTAGGAAAGTCGAATAACTCGAACCACCGGCCAACTTCGGCGCAAGCGCCAGCGCACGGGAAGTCAAGGCTCAATATAGAGTGGAATTATTTGCAGGACTTATTTGTAGGATCAATGCAAGACGTGGCTATGCACCGGCCTCATCATTCATCTTGACTGCCCGCTCGCGAACAAATCGTTGCACCGCGTCGCCGGGCAACGCTTTGCTGAAATACCAGCCCTGGATAATCAACTCCGCCCCGGCGTGCCCCCTGCCCGACTGGAGGAAGGCCAACTGCTCAGCGGTTTCCACCCCTTCCACCACCACCCCCAGGTTCAGCGCCTCACAAAAGCGCAGCATGCCGGTCAAGACCTGCGCGCCCTTGGGGTCCTGCTGGGCCACCACAAAACTGCGGTCGATCTTGATGAAGTCCACCGGGAACTGGTGCAGGTAACTCAGCGCCGAAAACCCCGTGCCAAAGTCGTCGATATAGACCTTGGCACCAATGGCCTGCAGCTTCTGGATCATCTGCCGGGTCGCCTGGATATCGCCCACCAGCGCATCCTCAGTGATCTCCACCGACACATGGCCGTGGGCCAGGGAGAGGATGTCCACCAGTTGCCTGCCATAGGCGGGGTTCGTCAGGGTGGCGCTGGAGACATTAATGGTGATCGGTAGGGCAAAGCCGATTTTCTGCCACTTCTGGTACTGACGCACGGCCTGGGAGGCGACCCAGACGTCCACGTCCGGCATCAACCGGGCCTGGGCCAGCCACTGGAGGAACTCCCACGGCGAATGCACCTTGCCCTGGCTATCCCGCGCGCGCATCAGCGCTTCACAGCCGGTGCACAAACCCGTCAGGGAGGACACCTGGGGCTGGTACTCCAGGTAGAACTCGTAGTCGCTGATCTGCTGGATCCTGCTCAATGCACTGGCCTGGCGTGCCAGCGCCCGGTGCGCAGTCAGCACTGGGTCCAGTTCCAGCAGACGCCCTTTTTCTTCGAGCCCGCGAAAGGTCATGTCGAAAGACTTGAGGTAAACCGTACCGCCCTCCACCGCCTGCCGATGAATCGCGCGGACATAAGGCGCATAGACCAGTATCCCGACTCCCAGCAGCACCAGTTGCAGCGCCACCGCAGCCAGATCGCCCTGGGTACTCAGGTAGGCGTTGAGCAGCACCGGCGCGGTGAACGGCACGCTGGCCACCGCTGGCGAGACCCAGCCGGCCTGCACCACCAGCAATGCCAGCACCGTATTGATCACCGGCACGGCTAAAAAAGGGATAAACAGGCGCGGGTTGAGAATGATCGGCAAGCCAAACAGCAGCACTTCGCTGACGTTGAACAGCGACAGCGGCAGGCTGGCCACCGCCAGCAACCGCATGGACTGGCTCTTGGAAAACAGCAGAATCGCCAGCAACAGGCACAGGGAACCGCCAGCCCCGCCAATAAAGGCAAAGCACCCCAGCAGACCGCCATTCAACGCATACAGGACGGGCTCCCCCGCCGCCAATGCCGCGCCATTGAGTATCACGGCCTGGTCCAGGGCATCAAACAGCGGCTGGATCGCGTACACGCCATGGATGCCAAAAAACCACAGCAGCGAATTGATCGCCGTGACAAACACACCGGTGCCATAAGGGGACTGCAGCGTATCGAGCATCACCGGGCCCTGGAACTGCGCCACATGAGCAACCTGCAACAGCAACGACAACGTCACCACCAGTAGCAATGCGGTGATTGCTCCCGGTACCACCATGTTGATCGTACCCCTGAGGTTGTGTCCCACCAGGTCTGCGTTGACCAAGCGGGTCCAGCGGTAGCGATGCAGCCAGGCAATCACCGGGACATTGATCAACGGCGAGGCGATGGCAATAAACAGGACAAAGGTTGCCGACGCACGTGGATAGTCCCGCAGGACAAAGGAGGCAATGACCACGTGTGCCAGGCACAAAAACGCTACTGGCAACTGCGCTAAGCGGTGCTGGATTGCCAGCATATAGCCGATGGAAGCGGCCACCAGCAGCGGGATCACGGAACTGATCTTGGCATGCAGGCCGGCCAGGAATGCCACGACCGGCGATGGGAAGTCGAGAATGCGGGCGCATTCGGACAACAGCAGAAAACCCGCCGAGACCAGCAAGCATGGCAAGATCCATAACAGGCCTTCCCGGATGGCTCGCAGCGACTCCGTGCTTGCCAGGGCTGCCAGGCGTTGGGTGAAGAACAGCTTGAACAGCGTCTGCGCCATGACTATCTCCCTGCCCTCGGGCCATCACACCGGTCTTCAACGAGGGCTTAACGCTACACGGCCGGGCCCCGAAAATGAAAGGATTTTGCCGCGTTTGGCATCGATGCGTCGTCCTGGGATACCAGCAGACGTGCATACAAGGGTGTAATTTCCTACGCTTTTTGAAACAATACCGTGCGTGAGGGCCTTGCTGCCCACGCGGGTACCGCAGGTTTTCGGAACCAACTGCCACCCGCTCATGTCATGAGCTGTACGGGTCTGTCGACCCGCAGGCCGGCATCGAATGACTCGATCCGCAGGCCACGTTTACACCCGCAGGCATCGGTACGCCGACTGACCCAGCGTTCTCAGGGAGATGTATTGAACATGCAACGCAGGCTTACAAATCGTGCGCGACCTCTGGTTTTCACCGTAGGGCTTTGGTTGTGTGGGGTCGCTGTACTGTTTTTGATCAAGGCCGCCGTTGAAGCCGTCGAAGGGCCTATCAGCAAAACCTGGATCGACTTGACCCTGGTGCTGACCGCCTACCTGTTTTTTTTCTTGTTGGATCCACTGCAACAGTGGACAGCCAATCGGCTGCGTAAACGCGCCCGACGCAAAAGCCGTTACGAACAAGCCTCGTCCTGAGGTCGCGCAACCTGTATTTGCGGAGTCCCCCCTTGTCTGAACCTGGCGAAAACCTTCAGCTTGCCCTGGATATATTCCTGAGCCAGCACCCCGATCTGCGCACCGAACTGGACACGCTGAACCCCTTGGCGGCCCAGGCCAAGCGGGAAACCATGGCGCAATACCGGGCCGAGCGCCTGCATGAGGCCTTTGAGGCCGAGGCAGAAGCCCGCAACCTGTTTGCCTGGGAACTGACACTGCAACTGATCAGCCAGTCGCCACAGGAGTTCGAGGCCAAGCGCCTTGAGGTTCACAAGGAAGTGGCCCAGATGGCGGGACTGGAGTGGGCTGAGTATTGTCAGCTGCATGGTCTGGCAGACAGTTCACCTTAACGGGCAGCGAACCAGCGGCCCACCACCGAATGTTCACACTGCATCGCCACCTGCAACTCGTCGAGGGTGATGGTTCGCCGCTGCGGGTCGCCATTGAGCGCTATTTTCAGTGCCGGCCAGCAACGCCGGGGCAGTTGTCGCGGAGGCGCCAGTCGCGCGCCTTGTGTACTACGCCTGCCCAGCGCCAGGTCATACACCAGACACGCTGCACCATAGACCTCGCTACTGGCTGACAGGGGTGCGCCGTCCAGCAGTTCCGGGGCGGCATAGGCCGGTGTCCAGGCAGTGAAGCGCTGTGGGTTCAAGGCCGGCAGCCCGGACAGCGGCGGCGCAAGCGCCTGGGCAAGGCCAAAGTCAAACAGGCGCACCCCGTCATCGTCCAACATGACATTGCTGGGCTTCACATCGCCGTGCAACACACCTTGTCGATGGATGTAACCCAGCGCGTCCAGCAGCCCCGTTGCAATACGCCGCAGTTCTTGCCAAGGCACCCCGCGCGGGCAGTCGAGCAACAACTGGTCCAGGGTCGCGCCACTCATCAGCTCCATGGTGAAGAACGCCACTTCGCTCGCCGTATCCACATCAAACGAAAACACCCGTACCACGCGCGCGTGCCCCAGGCTGCGGGTCAGGGAAAACTCCCTGTAGAGCAGCAGGTGCGCATCCTGTGACTGGGCAAGGCTTTCACCGAGAACCTTGAGTGCCACCAGGGGCCTTGGCTCACCGAATTGCTCGTGGAGCAAATCACGGGCGCGATAGACAATCCCCATGCCCCCTTCCCCGAGCACCCGTTCAAGGCGATAGCGGCCGCCCAGTAACATCGGCAGCGGGCTCGATATGAGCGGGGCACAGGCGCCAGGCTGGGGCTGGTTTTCCATCATGCTTGCATCACCAGGGCCGTCAGATTACCCCTGGCCTGACCACGCAATGCCCCGTCGAACCCGCGATCCAGCATCAATTCGGGGGTTCCGGGTTCAACGCCTCGCCCATTGCGTTGCGGCAGGTGTCTTGCCATGGGCTCATAGTTGCTCCGGTATGCGGAAGGTCCGCCACGTCGCCATCTCGAACGGGTTCGGCGTGCGCTGGCTGGTCAACAGATAATGGGCTCGCAGGCCGCCGATGTCCGCCTTGAGCAGGCGCGCATCGCGGCCATTCGAGGGTTCGCCTTGCAGCAAGTCAAACAGGCGGAACAGCGACCATGGTCCGCTGTTTTTCTCGATGCCCATTGGCCGTTGCGCCATACCTTCCAGCACCAGGCTGCTGCGCCCGTCCTCGGTATCGGTGGGCCACTGGAACAGCATCGGGACAATCGGCCCGTGGCGGTATTCCATCTGTTGGTCGCCGAACCGCAGAATCGCTCGACTGACCGTGGGATCCAGGCTGTATGGCGCCAGGGTAAAGCGCACCCCCGGCTCACTCGGGTCATCGGCGAAGAACGCCTGGCGTATGGTGCGCGCCTTTGCCAGTTGGTCCAGCAACGCCCGCGACATCGGCAGGCTGCGGCCATCCAGGCTGCGCAACCGATAGCGGTCGCCGTCCCCCATCACAAAAGGCCGCAGGTCGTCGTCAAGAAACCGCGCCATCACCCCTTGGGGCTTGAAGAACTCGCGAAAATCATTCAGGGCCACGTCGCTGCTGGCATGGGCGCTGAACGGGTAGCGTTGCTTGATCGCCGAAGCATAGAACCCATACACCTCACTCTGATAGCGTCGGTTCAGGTGGCGGTAGGCCTCGTCAAGCACCAGGCGCCAGGTGTCATCAGCGACACCCGCGAGCCAGCCGTTGAGGGGAGCCGGCAGGCGCGCCGTAGCATTGCGCAGGTTGCCCAGGGCGTCCTGTTGTCCCTGCATGCGCCGCTTGACCAGCTCAAAGGCGGCTCGTTCAGGCCGGTTCTCCCGCCCAAGGGCGGCCAACTGCAGATGCACCTGGTTGAGGGTTTGCAACACTTGGGACAATTCTGGCCCAGGGTTGTCCTGCTCATCGAGCAACTGATGCAGTGATTCAAAGCGCCGCTGCACTGCGCGCTGCGGGGTGTCGGGCAGCCGTTGCGCGACACTGTCCACGGCCGCCTGGGCCACCGGCGAACCCGACTGAAGCGCCTCAAGGCGTTCGACAGGGCTTGAAAAACGGGTGTTTTCCCGGACCTGCTGCAGCAACTGCAACAACGGTGAACGGGCTGATGTCAGGCCCGCCAGCTGCTCGGCAATTTCGCGGGGGCTATCGTTTTCCTGCAAGCGCACCTGGGCCAGCGCCGCCCCCCAGGCCTGGGCATAGTCGCTGAAATACTGTTGCTCCAGCTCGACCATCAGTTGGCGCAGGCCCATGGCACTCAGTTCTGTACCCTCCCCCAGTACCCAGTTATCACGCACGATGGCCGCGACCATCCGAGTGCCCTGCACGGCAAAGAACTGACGGTAGCCCTGCTGGGTGAAGAAGCCAGGAATGGGTTGGTCAATGCCGGCGAACACTTGCTCCTGGGGGTCCAGGTGTTGCGCGAAACGATAGGGTTCAAGCTCGCTGCCCTGTTCACGCAGCAGACGGTAGATCACGCCAGCCAAAGGTTGCGCTTTCAAGACCTGGCGAGCCTGGGCCACCAGGGTTTCGTTGAGGGGTGCCACAAAGGGTTGCGCAAGCAATTGTGCAAAATGTGCATTCAAACGCTTCTGCAGGGCAGTGTCGCCAGGGTAGCGCAGCGACCATAGCTCGGCGACGCGATCCATCAACCATTGTGTGTCCCGCCGCTCAGGCAGATTGAGCATCAGATAGGCCCGCAGGCTGAGAAGCAACTGCTGACGGTCGTGCAAGTTGCTGCGCACCTGCTCCTCCAGCATGTCGCTGACCCGTGCCATCAGGTGCTGGAGCAATGCCTGGCGGTAGGCGGTGTCCAGCACCGGGCGGCTCCTGTCACCTTGGTACAAACCTGAAAACTGCAACCATCCCGCACCTTGCGGTGCCGGAAAAACCTGCGTGGCCGCCCATCGACGGTCCAATAGTGGAACTATCGCCACGCTCGGGTCTTCTGCCGCCTGCCGAGGAGCCGGAGACCGCGCCAACTCCCGCAGTTGTTCCAGGCGTTGATGATTCTGCGAATAGCTGTACATCCACAGCGAACCTGCGCCGCCGAGCACCAGCAAGGCAGCCAGGGCCAGGCCTCGCTGGCGCCGGCGGATCTGCGCGCGCTCCCGGTGGTCCAGGCCGGCCAGGTCGACCTCGCCGAACACCACCCGGCTGAACAGGCCCTGGATAAACCGTGGACGCTCACCGGCGCTGGTCAAGTAGAAACCGCGCAATGCGTTGACGCGCTGGTAACGATGGGCAGAAAACGCCAGTTCGGTAAACAGACACAGGCGCTCGCCGATCTGCGCCACCTGCCGAGGAAAATCCACCATACGCCCGCGGCGCTCGCCGCTGCGCTCCAGATGCAGGCGCTGTATCAGTTCCCCGCTCAAACGCTGCAGCACGGCTTCAAATGCCTGGCGCACCTGGGCGTTATCGGTTCCCGCCGTGCCGGGTACGATGGGCTCGCCCAACAGACCGTCGCTGCCCTGCCCCTCCGTTCGCTCGAAGAACTCGACAAAACCGGGCAAATGGTCCGCCTGAGTCAGCACCAGATAGACCGGTAACTCCACATGCAAGGTCTGCTGCAGATCGTGAAGACGGCTGTTGAACTGGCGCGCAGCAACGCTCAGGTCCTGCTCGCTGCCATTGAGTAGGGTATCCACCGACAGTGTCAGTAGCACGCCGCTGAGCGGGCGCGCACGGCGCCGGGCTTTCAACAGCGTCAACAAGGTCGCCCAGCCGCCACCATCGACCTCACTGTCGGCATGGGTCAGGTAGCGCGCCGGGGTGTCGATCAGGACCCCCTCATCGGCAAAATACCACTCGCAATGGGGTATTGCGCCGGCAGTGTGGGGGGCGCCGCAATCAGTCCGGTCCAATGGCAGCTGCATGCCACCCGCCTGCAACAGGCAGGTCTTGCCACTGGCGCTGGCGCCCATCACCAGGTGCCAGGGTAATTCGTTGCGCCAACGTTCGCTGCGTTTGCCATAACGCCGCGCTGCCTTGAGGGTGTGCAGCGCTTCCTTGAAGCGGCCACGCACGTTGTGCTGTTCGTGCTCCACAAGGCCCTTGTGGGACTTAGGCGGCGCCTGGTCCGGGCCGCAAGCCTGTGCGGGGGATTGTGCGGGGGTGCGCCGCTGGGCAAAGACCATTGCCAACCCCCAGGCCAGGAACAAGCCGCTGACGGTCAATAAGCGCGATGTCGCACCGAGCCAGAAGCGCTTGTCATCGACCGCCAGGAGCGGCCCGAACCGCCACACGGTCCACGCCAGCAACAGTACCAGCAGCAAGCTCCAGACCCAGGTCAAACCCAAGGCAGAGGCCAGCATTTTGAATAGATTTTTCATGGATCGCTCCCTGCGCTACTGCGGTGTCCGGATGATGTCGGTGGTGGTCGGCAGATAGGCTTTGAGCACGCTCTCGCGCTGTTCTCCAAGCACCCAGGCGAACCCTGAATACATGAGGGCCAGGCCCATTACGACGAAGACCCAGACCCAGGTTGCAGAAACAATGCGCATCGCCTGCCGGGGTTTGCGGCTGGACGGTGGCCGGGGCTCACTGGCCAGAGGCGCGTGGCCGCGCACATGGATGATCTGCCGGTATAAAGCGTCGCGAATGCCGTCCAATTGCAGCAGGCCACGCTCCATCACCCGATATTTGCCTTCAAAGCCCAGCGCCAGGCAGACGTACATCAACTCCAGCAGCGCCAGATGCTTGATCGGATCCCTGGACAATCGCTCAAGCAGCTCGAAGAATTTTTCGCCGCCAAAGGTTTCGTTATGAAAGCGGCTCAACAGGCTCATCTGCGACCAGTCGCTCTGACTGCCCCAGGCCGTGATCACCACCGCTTCGTCTATTACGCTACACAGCACGTAACGCGCCGCCGTGATCTGGCTGTCGAGGATTGCGGCGTGGCGGGCGCGGGTTTCAAACAACGTAATGCCCGATGACAACCGATCATTGAGCGCGTGCAGGCCTTCACGGGCCGTGCCGCCCTTGAGCCGGACCACCTCCGACAACAGGTCCCAGGCCGCTGTCACCAGCGGGTTGAGCCCCAGCCTGAAGTGTTCTGCGCCCTGCAAATGGGCGGCGTACATCATCCGGTCCTCAAGCTGTTCAAAGCGCGGTGGTGCCTCGAAATCCGTGATGGCGCCCTGCGCCGGGCCAAATCCATGACGATCCAGCAGGACCGTCTTGTCATCCTGCGGGTATGTCCTTTCCATCGTCATCGGTTCAGTTCCTGATAGCCCAGAATTTCAATTCAAGATCGGCAAACTCGCCGCTGACATGGAAGGCGAATCCACCTGAATGTGCCAACTGCTCCAGGTCGCGGGGGCTGAGCTCGAGCATGAAATAGGTTTTTTCGGCATGGAAAGGAATCTGCCGGGGCGCCACAGGCAACGGCTTGACGCTAATGCCAGCCAGGTGCAGGTTGACCAGCTCGCGGATCCGCTCCACCGGCCCGATTTTCAGGTGCGCCGGCAACCGCTGGCGCAACACCTCTGAATCGCTACGGGCACTGGCGGCCACAATGAAAGTCGCAGTGCCCAGCAGATTCAGGTCGTTGACCGGGCACACCAACACCCCGTATTGACGGGGCTGCAGCACCAGCTCAATGGCATGTTGCTCGAGTACCATCGACAGCACCGCACGAATTGCCGCCATCAGCTCACGGAAGCTCGGTCCCTGCTCGCTATGTTGGTAGCGCCCGTCAAAACCGGCGCGTTTGGTAGCGCTGGAAAACGTCGAAAGCTCCCCCAGCAACGCCAGTAGAGCCTGGTACAACACGTCGGGGCCCAGGCGGGTCTGGTCCAGATAGTGGCGCAGGATCAACTCCGTACGGTTGATCAACTGCAACATCAGGAAGTCCCCCATCTCGGCCCCGGCCGCCTGGCCAGCGTCCTGCAAACGCTCGGCAATCGCGTCCCCGCGGAACGCCAACAGGCTGACCACCTCCTTGAGGCAGGACAGTAAAAAGGGCGACCCATGAAGGTGCATGAACGTCGGCGAGAACAGGCTGTCGAGGGCTACAACGCCCTGGCCGTTACAGTCCAGGACCTGTGCGACTTTGAGCCTGACGTAGGTCTGGACGTCATGGTCGTCGCCAAGCAGCAGGCGAAAATCCGGGCGGGCGCAGGTTATGGCGCAGCGTGTGTCTTCGCCGGCATTGGCGTCTCCCACTTCCACTTCGTACGCGGTGTAGCGCGCCACTACATCAGCTTGCGCCGGGCGGCGAACCTCGACGGCATTGCCGGCAACCATCGGCAACGCCAGGTACACCGCCTGGCTGCCGCTGTTTGGAGGAATTTCCAGCACCAGCGGCGCGCTCAGGTCACGCATATCGAACAGCGTCCCATCAGGCAGCACGCCACTGGCCTGGCTGACCACCACCTTGCCCATCTCGAGGTACTGCGGGTCGATTTCCAAGGTCAGGAAGCCCCAGGCATAGCCCTGTGACAACTGGCTGCGGCGGGCCAGTTGCTGATGGTAGTAACGGTCGTTGTGCTGCAGATGCTGAGGGCGCAACAACATGCCCTCCTGCCAGGTGACTTTATCGAGCAGCATGTGAGTCACCTGCCTGGGTCGGCTGCCAATCGGCTGCGCGCACGCCCGCTTCATCGAACAACAGTTCGATACGGGTCCGCGAGCCAACGGCCAACGGCACGACATAGCGCCAACGTGCCTGGGGCAAATCCCGGTAGGCCGCCAACACCCCGATGTAGCGGCCGCCCGACGTTGCCCTGAGCTTCAGCGGGACCTGCTCACCAGGGCGCAACTCCCATTCTTCGCTGCTTATCAGGTCCTTGGGCAAGCTGCTTTCGGCACGTCCATACAGGCTGAAAAAATCCGCATTCTCGAAGGCCACCGGATTGCTGAGCTCCAGCAAACGCACCACGATAGGCGACGGCCGACCATTCAGATCCGGGTTGACCTGATCGCTGGCAGTCAGCGTCAGGTCCAGCTTGGTCAGCTTCGAATAGGGGGACAGGTTGCTGCAGCCGGGCAACAGGCCCATCACAGCGAGTAACAGAACAAAGGTGAAGCGTGACATGGGGATCATCCAGAACAAGTACTGTGAAGGGTGGAAACCAGGCGTACCTGCTCCCGGTAGGCGTTGGCAAAGTCCTCGCTCAGTAAGCGTTCACTCCAGCCTTCGTCCTCGACCAGGCGCTGATAATGGCGTAGGTAGGCACGCCAATAGGCGCCGCTGGTGGGGAGCCGCGGCGTGTTGCCCTGCTGTTCGAAACGCACCAGCAACTGGCCCGGGGCAAACGCCGCCAGTGCGCCGCGCACGGCGGCACGACAACCCGCGAGCACCGCGACCTGATGCACCTGCAAATCGCGGTAAGCCTGGATAACCGCCAGTTCGGCTGGCAGCCCCTGCCGCTCACCGCCCAACATGGCCTCCAGGGAATCGGCACCGCCCATCAAGGGAGGCTGGTCGCTCGGACGCCCGAGCGAAGCGCTCAACTCACTTTTCAACTCTTCGTGGGTGTGCAGGTTCTGCTGCAACCCTTCGGCGGCCTGCCTGAGCAAGCCCGCTACCTTGATTGCCAGCGCTTGCCGCCCTGGTTCGTCGAGCGGGTCCAGGCACACGCCCAGCGCCTTGGAAAACGCCCCCCAGAACAGCGCGTGGTCGTTACCTGCCGGGGGGCTTTCTGCCGCTGGTGCAATCTGCGGGGCAGGCTCTACCAGGGTCGGCACAGTCACATGCTGGCGCTCGACCGTGCTGGTGTCCGTCCAGCGCGTTTCCTCTGAGTGCTGGGCCTGGCCGGGCATGGCATACAGCGGATCCAGCTGCAGGAACGCGTCATCCGGAATCAGGTTGTCGCTGTGACTCGCGGCGCCAGCCACCGCCACCAACTGCGTGCGAATATCAAACGGGCCCATCCGAAACACCATGCCTTGACCAATAGGCCGGGCCTGGCCCTTGCGCAAGCGCACGGCGCTGTCCCCCAGGCAAATGCCATTGCTGCTGATGTCCGTCAGAAAGTACTGATCGTCACGAAAGCTGATCAAGGCATGATGATTGGACAACTGACGGCTGGGATCGGGAATGACCCAATCACAATCGGCACCACGGCCAATCACCCCGCCGGCGCCGTCAAACACTTTGTTGCGGGTCGAGCCGGGCATGCCTTGCCAATTGCCACAGATCTCAAATATCAACTGCATACGGGGCCTCCGGGCTTATTGCGGGTACTGGTCGGGCCGCGGATCTCCCAGCGGCCGATATTCATCGTCGTCAAACACGTAATTTGCCGTACAACCACTCAGCACCAACATCAGCAGAACAAGGACTAATACCTGCCACCGAGAAACAATCATCACGCCTCTCCCATTGAAATAAATCCGTCCGAGCGCAACAGCCGGCGCCTGTCAGTCAGGGCTGGTGTCATTCAGCGCTCCCCCTTGATGCTTCACCGAAAGGGATATTCAGCCGCGCGAGGCGGTACAACAGGGTGCGCCTGGCGACTCCCAGCTCGCGGGCGGTGCGGGTGCGATTGCCGCGATTCTTGTGCAGGCAATCAATCAGCAAGCCACGTTCGACGCGCTCCAGGCGTTGGCGCAGCGTTGCGTCGCTGGCCTGTGTGGAGGACGCCAATGGCAACGACAAATGTTGCGGCAGGATCACCCCGTCGTCGCACAACAACACCGCGCGCTCCACCAGGCACTTGAGTTCGCGCACGTTGCCGGGGAAGCTGTGGCTGGACAGTTGATCCAGGGCCTGGTCCGACCAGGACACCGGTGCTCGCCCCTGGGTCGCGCAGGCCTGGCCCGCAAAATGGCGAGCCAATTGCCGTGCATCGCCTTCGCGATGGCGTAGGGCCGGCAGCTCGATTGGAAACTGCGCCAGCCGGTAGTAGAGGTCCTCGCGAAAGCTGCCCTGGGCCACCATTGCAGGCAGGTCGCGGTGGGTGGCGGCAATGATCCGTACATTCACTTTATGGGCGACGCGGGCGCCCAGCGGGCGTACTTCGCCCTCCTGCAATACCCGTAACAACTTGGCTTGCAGTGACATCGGCATGTCGCCGATTTCATCGAGCAGCAACGTGCCGCCGTTGGCGGTATCGAACAGCCCCGGTCGGTCCCGGTCGGCGCCTGTAAACGCGCCTTTGCGATAGCCAAACAGTTCGCTCTCCAGCAACCCTTCCGGGAATGCCGCGCAGTTCTGCACGACAAAGGCCTTGGACCGGCGCGGGCCCATGGCATGGATCGCCCGCGCGACCACCTCCTTGCCCGTGCCGGTCTCGCCGCGCAAAAGCACGGTATAGGTACTGTCCAGCACCTTGCCGATCAGGCGGCAGGTCTCATCCATCGCCGTACTGTTGCCGATCAGGCCGAAGCCGTTGGGACGCAGAACGTTATCGCGCGCCGAATGGGCCGGCGGCGGGCAAGGCTCCGGTAACAGCGACCGCTGGCGCAGCGCAAACACCGCCAACTGCCCCAGTGTCGTGGCGTACCCCTGCAGGTCGATGCTGCGTTCGGTTACGCATAACAACACGCCCTTCACAGCAAGGTGGCGATGGGTGACGGGGACGCACAGCAACGATTGCCAGGGCGCCGGGCCTGACGGAATAAAAGTCGTGTCATAAATGCTGTCTTGCAGGCCGCGGATGCTCAAGGTGCGCTTGTGCTCCAGGGCGAACTGCAGCAATTGCTGGTGCTGCTGATCAACTGCTGCACGTGCGCCGATATCCCCAGGCCCTGCATCTCGCCGGTATTCGGCAGCCAGCACCAGACCACGGTCGCCCTCATCTGCCAGGTACACCTGGCTGAGCGAGCACTGGCTCAACTGCACGGCGGCATGGGCAAGTTGGCCAGGCATACTTGCCCGATCGCTGTCGATGCCCATGTGCAAGAGCCACTGCACCAGCTGTTCGGCAGGATCAAGCGCCTGTGACAACGGGTTCTCCCTCATCACGCAAACTCACAGATTACGTGACCGTCGCCATCCAGCGTCCCGTGGGCACGCTGCAGATGCTCGTCCCTGGCCATTGCCTCAAGCAGGCGATCGACAACCAGGGGCAATAGATTGGCGTCGATCCATTGATCGACATACCGCGCCCCGCTGTCGGTGTGGGTACAGCGCTCTGCCAGGTAATCGACCAGCCGCGGGCAATAGCTGAACGCTAACTGGCGCTGCAACAAACGCTGAGCCAGGCGCTGTAATTTGCTTTCTACCAATTCCCGCAGCACCGCTCCGTTGATCGGGTAGTACGGCACTACGCGCATACGGGCCAGCAGCGCCGGCTTGAAATGCTGCTTGAGCAGCGGCGCAAGTGCTTCCTGCAACGCTTGTGGGGTGGGATGCCGTGTGGCCCGGCACAGGTCGATGGTGCATTCGCTGCCAAGGTTGGAGGTCATCAGGATCAGGGTGTTGCGAAAGTCGATCTCACGTCCCTCACCGTCATTGGCCCGCCCTTTGTCGAAGACCTGGTAGAACAGGTTCATCACACCGGAGTGCGCCTTCTCGACTTCATCGAGCAGCAGCACCGAATAGGGCTTTTGCCTGACCGCCTCGGTGAGGACGCCACCTTCGCCATAGCCGACATACCCGGGCGGAGCACCTATCAGGCGCGACAGTGAGTGTGGCTCCTGGTACTCGGACATGTTGATAGTGGTCAGGAACCGCTCACCGCCATACAACAGCTCGGCCAGGGCCAGTGCCGTTTCTGTCTTGCCGACGCCACTGGGGCCGACCAGCAGAAACACGCCCACGGGCGCATCGGGGCGGTTCAGGCCTGCCGCAACCGCACGCATCGAGCGATCCAGCGCCTGTACGGCGTGCGCCTGGCCAAGAATGCGCGCCCGCAGATCGGTGGCGAAATCGCGGACCTGGGTGCTGTGCTCGCAGGCCACCTGGCTCAGCGGAATTCCCGTCCACGCGCTGACTACTTCCGCCACCAGCCGTGGGCACACTTCGAAGCTGACCAGGCGCTGGTGAGATTGCTCGGCCAGCAGACTGCCGTGGGCCTCGCACAATTGCTGCTCAAGCACCTCGATTGCCTGCCCCGACTGACGAGCCTGGCTCACCTGTATGCGCAGGGCCAGTATCGCTTCGGCCATCTCGCGCTGGCGCGTCCAGCACTGCTTGAGGTGCTCGTGTTCGCAACCGATGGTTTGCAGGCGTGCAGCCAGAACCTGCAGCGCGCCCGGATCTATAGGTAACCCAGCGTCCCTATCGCGGCAAAGCGCCTGGTGCTGGCCGGTGCTTTCAGCCAGCTGCGCCGCCACGGCCTGCAACGCCGGCGGGGCTGTCACCAGGCTGATGCGCACACGGGCGCAGGCCGTATCGAGCAGATCCACGGCCTTGTCGGGCAACTGTCGCCCCGCCAGGTAACGGGCAGACAACTGCGCGGCGGCAACCACGGCGTCATCGCGCACGTACACGCCATGGCTGGCTTCATACACCGCAGTGAGACCCCGCAGGATGGTCACTGCGTCATCGACACTGGGCTCCTGGACATGCACCGGCTGAAAGCGCCGGGCCAATGCCGGATCCTTTTCGAAGTATTTCTTGTACTCCGACCAGGTGGTGGCGGCGATGGTACGCAGCTCGCCACGGGCCAGCGCCGGCTTGAGCAGGTTCGCCGCATCGCCGCTGCCGGGCGCGCTGCCGGCACCGATCAAGGTGTGTGCCTCGTCAATAAACAGGATCACCGGCACCGGTGAGGCATTCACTTCGTCGATAACGCCCTTGAGCCGCCGCTCGAACTCGCCCTTGATGCTGGCACCGGCCTGCAGCAGCCCCATGTCGAGGACCAGCAGGCGCGTATCCTTGAGCACTGGCGGCACTTGCCCACAGGCGATCTGCCGGGCCAGACCCTCGACCAGCGCAGTCTTGCCGACACCGGCCTCACCGACAATGATCGGATTGTTCTTGCGCCGACGCGCCAGGATATCGGTCAGTTGGCGGATTTCTGCGTCGCGGCACAATACCGGGTCAACCCGCCCCTCTAAGGCTTGCTGAGTCAGATCATGGGTGAAGCGCTGCAACAACGACTCATTGTTGGCGCCGGCTGTCCCACGGGAACCCTCAATCTCGGCGCTCAGGGCGAATTCAAGCAGGCGCTGCGCATCGAGGCGCGCCAGCAGCACCTGATAACGACTGCCTGCGTGAGACTGTGGGTTACGCAGCAAGGCGAGGATCAAGGCTGCGTCACCGACCTGGGATTGCGCCAATTCCAGTTGGGCAACCGCCAGCGCTTGCTGCAACCATTGCACCAGCAACGGCGCAAACACCGGATTGCGTGAAGTGCCCTGGCCCACCCTGGGCTGCAGGGTGGCTTGCAACTCGCCCTGTTCGACACCGGCATCTTGCAGCGCGCGCACCAGCAATCCTTGCGGGTGCTCCAGTAGCGCCAGCAACATGTCCTCCACCAGGACTTGCGTCCCGCCCCGGGTCACACAGCGTTCGGCGGCACGCTCCAGGTCTCGGCGAGTGTGCGTCGTCAACACGCGAATCAGTTGTTGCAAGTCCACATTCATCATCGTCATCCGTTTCTACCGAGTTTATTGGCCAGGGTGAGCACGCCATCCGCGCGCGCCTGCCCCATCCAACTGGTCCATCCCAGCCGGCACACATTGCGCTGGCCTATATGCAGCGCCCGCACCTCCTCAGTACGCAGCACCAGACGCAGGTCATAGTCCAGCGGATCGCGCACGGCGAAACGCACCAGCGCGCCAAGCGGAGAGTGGCTTGCGCCGGTGGGCAGAAAATCATGAAACCGCTGCCAGTCGAGGTTCTGGATATGCACCCTGAACTTGCCGGCACGGTCGACGACCTGCCGCCCCAGGACCAGGTTCTGGCCCAGAAGGCTGCTGGCCTGACCCAATTGGTTGCGTTGCCTGCGGGCAATCACCACCTTGCGCTTGACGCACTGTTCGATCAGCAACTGCGGGTGCTTGAAGTAGTAACGCAGCACCGTTTCGATAAGCGCCGCCGAATGGGCGCGCATACCCAGCAAGCCCAGGTAGGGCAGCAGGCGCTTCCAGTCCAGTTGCGTCGCGCCCCGAACGGCACGGCCGCCCAGGCCTATCAGGGCGAACATCTGCTCGGAAAACGGGTCGCTGGCTCCCGCCCGAAAGCACGCCCGGTAGCGGTACTTGCGCCACAAAGGCAGCATCAACCGATGCAGGCGGTGGTGAAACAGGTCGAGAAAATCGCCGACAGGATTACCGCCCGCCCGTTCGGTCAATGCGTGTTCACCATAAAACGCCGGCAGTGGCGAATTCGCCCCCACCAGTCCCAATACGTTGAGGCGCAAACGTGCGCGCAGTTGCCCGCCCTCGACAAAGAACGTCACCCGGTCAATATCGTTGCCGGGAAACCCCAACCCCGGGTTGGCCTGGAACTCCAGGCGTTCATACAGCGCCTCATCGCCCAGGGACGGATGGGCGTCACGCAAACACTCGATCACCTGCGAGATCGCCTGGAACAGCGAGTACTCGCGAATGGTCCGCGAGAGTTCGGTTAAAGCAGAGCCTGCAGGCCCATCCGGGATGGCCATAGGTACACCTCTCCTTGTGTGCTGGTAACACGCAGTTCGTGATACGAGTTGAGGCTCGCATACAGGGCAAAAAACTCGTTGAGGACCGAGGCAAACACAAACAGGTCGCCCTCTCCGAGGAAGTGCTGGAGGTCGACGGTCAGGTCGATTGCCACACCTCGAATCGGCAAACCGCCGTGTAATCTGTCAATCGGCCGCTGGCTGATCGAGCGCAACCCGCCCAGCCTGCGGATGCTGACTTTTTCCGCCTGGCGATCGTGGTAGCGCGGCAGGTCATAGGTCTCGAGCACCACTTTCAGCGCATTGATATCGCTCAGGGACAGGTAGTTGAGCGACATGTTGCTGATCAGCTTCCAGAGAAAGTCGCTGTCCAGCGGGGGCGCAATGCCAGGGGTGGCTGCCGTGATATTGCTGAAGGACAGGAATTCGGGTGTTTGCTCGCACGCTTGATTGATGTCACCGATACGCAATGTGCGTGGCAAATCATGGTTGGTGCAGGTCATCTCGACAGACAGGGTTTCCTGATCACCGGACTGGCGACTGCCAAAGCTCAGGTAGGTATCCAGCCCGCTGTGTTGCACGGAGGGCCGCTGGCGGATGCTGTAGCACGCGGTCTGCTCATCGTGCTCGAACGACTCGAATGGCACGTACGTCTGGTAGCCCAGGCCACCCGGACGCCACCCCGTGACCTGGTCGACGGAGAACACCGCGCAATGGCCTGGCGCATAGTCAGCCCCCAGCAGCAGATACTCGTCCTGCCGGCCATCCAGTCGGATCGGCACTCCATCGTGCTTGAACAGGTTGACCACCGGCGTGCAAAACAGCTTCACGTTGTCCAGTGTGGGCTGCACCTGCTCGGGATTGCGCTGGCCAAGCTTGAAGCGCAACTCAACGCCCCGCACCTGTTTGAGCACGTCAACCGGCAAGGTTTGCAGAACATCCAGACCACCGACGTCGACAAACAGATACTTCTCTGGAAACGCAAAATACTCCTGCAGATGCCGATACCCAGTGAACGCATTCGGCGGATAAGGCAGCAATGCCTCTGCTTCTGAAAAACCTGCTGGCTGAACCCCGCAGGCCGGCAGTTGCAGTGACCGCACCTGCCCGTCATGGGCCAGCAGCGGTTCGCCCTGGCCATCGAGTAGCAGCAGTTCGATACCGTGCAGGTGGCGCAGCAGACTCACGTACAGCATCTGGCTGACGTAGCGTTCCCCGGCAAAATGCAAGCGCAGGTGCTCAAGCACCAGTTCGCCCATATGTCCTTCGGCGGTCATCTCCAGGCACAGGCTCAACAAGGCCCCCTCCCCCTGGGCCGAGTAATCCAGCGCGCTGATTTGCAGGGGCAGCACATCCGTTGCGTAACAGGTGCGAAAACGGCAACGCTCACCGTCAATCGCCACACTTTCCACCGGCGTGTCCCGCTCGACCGTGACCGCCGGCCCGGCACGCAGCAGCGGTGCGAACTGCAACATGCTGAACGCGGGTAACGGGCGCATGTAGTTGGGCCACAACAGGTGCATCAGCGAATGGCTGAGCTCGGGCAACTGGTCGTCGAGCTTCTGTCGCAAGCGGCCCGTCAGGAACGCAAAGCCCTCAAGCAACCGCTCGACATCCGGATCCCGGCCTCTGTCCCCGAGGAACGGGGCAAGCGCCGGATTGCGTTCGCAGAAACGTCGCCCCAACTGCCGCAAGGCATTGAGTTCGCTCTGGTAATAGCGGTTAAAGGACACCTGGGGCGACCTCGACACGTCCGTTGCCCGTCAGGCTTGCGCAAAACACCACGTTCTGCACGACGCCGTCGATGGTCAACGCGCCCTGGATATCAAAGGCCAGGGCCAGCGGGTCGCGATCCCGTGGCAACGCAACGACCCGTACGTTGCTCAAGCGCGGTTCGTAGGCCGCGATAAACCGCTCGATCAGAAAGCGTGCCTGGCTGAGGGATTCGTGCAGGCTCAGACGCATGTCATTGAGGTCCGGCAGGCCGTAGTCGGGCAGCGTCTGCACACTGCCCGCCCGGGTGCTGAGCATGTTGCCCAGGTGGGTGGCCACCGACGCGGCGACACAGGCGAGTGGCGTGCGCCCCGTCGACTGAGGCGCGGTGCCTGCAAGGCGCTCAAGGAAGCCGCTGTAGTGACTCATCTCAGGCCCCCGGCTCATTCTTTATCGAGCTTGCCAACCAGGAACAGGGTGAAATCCGCCCCCATGTACTTGAAATGCGGGCGCACGCTGAGGTTGATGCGATACCAGCCCGGCTCGCCATCGACGTCACTGACGACGACCCGTGCCGCCCGCAGCGGACGTCGCCCCCGCACCTCGGCGCTGGGGTTCTCCTGGTCGGCCACGTACTGGCGGATCCACTTGTTGAGCTCCAACTCCAGGTCGGTGCGCTCCTTCCATGAACCCAACTGCTCGCGCTGCAGCACTTTCAAATAGTGCGCCAGGCGGTTGACGATCATCATGTACGGCAGTTGGGTGCCCAGCCTGTAGTTCAACTCAGCGGCCTTGCCCTCGGCGCTGATGCCGAAGCGCTTGGGTTTCTGCACGGAACTGGCGGAAAAGAACGCCGCGTTGTCGCTGCCCTTGCGCATCGTCAGGGCAATGAAGCCCTCCCCCGCCAGCTCGTACTCACGACGGTCGGAGACCAGCACCTCGGTGGGGATCTTGGTTTCGATTTCGCCCATGCTCTGGAAGTGATGCAGCGGCAGATCTTCCACCGTGCCCCCGCTTTGCGGGCCAATGATGTTGGGGCACCAACGGAAGCGGGCGAAGCTGTCAGTCAGGCGCGTGGCAAAGGCGTAGGCCGTATTGCCCCACAGATAATGCTCATGACTGCTGACCACATGCTCGTTATAGGCGAAGGTCTTGACCGGGCAGTCCACCGGGTCGTAGGGCGTTCGCAGGAGAAAGCGTGGCACCGTCAAGGCCACGTAACGGGCATCCTCGCTCTGGCGGAAGCTCTGCCATTTGGCAAACTGCGGCCCTTCGAAGTGGTCTTTCAGATCCTTCAGGTCCGGCAGGCCGGTAAAGCTCTCCAGACCGAAGAAACCCGGCCCGGCGGCGGCAATGAACGGCGCATGGGACATGCAGGCGACGCTGGATACGTATTGCATCAGCTTGACGTCAGGCGCGCTGGGCGACAGGAAATAGTTGGCGATAATGGCGCCGACAGGCTGACCACCAAACTGACCGTATTCGGCGCTGTAGGTATGTTTGTAGAGACCCGACTGCACAACCTCCGGCGAGTCCTCGAAATCGTCCAGCAGGTCCTGCCGCGAGACGTTGAGCAGCTCGATCTTGATGTTTTCCCGGAAGTCGGTGCGATCCACCAGCAGCTGCAAACCCCGCCAGGCCGCTTCCAGTGCCTGGAAGTCGGGATGGTGGAGGATTTCGTCCATTTGCCGGCTGAGCTTGGCGTCGATCTCGGCAATCATGCGGTCCACCAGTTGTTTCTTGACCGGCTCGCCTCGGTTTTGTGGCTTGATCAATTCCTCGATAAAGGCCGCCACACCGCGCCTGGCGATGTCGTAGGTTCCATCATCGGCCGTCAGGCGGGTCTGGGCGATGATGTCGTCGAGAATGCTGTATGCGCTATCCAGGGGGGTGGCCTGGGCGCTAGGGCTAGTGGTCATAAGGTCAGTGTCCTTTTACTGAGAAAGTCATGGGTTGGGGCTGTTCAGCCCCAGTTCGGCCAATACCCGTGCACGGGCCTGGTCATCGGCCAAGGCGCTTTCTATGGCCTTGCGAAAGCTCGGTGTATTGCCCAGAGGGCCTTTGAGCGCGACCAGCGCCTCACGTAACTCCATCAGTTTTTTCAATTGCGGAACCTGCTCGACCAGTTGGGCCGGGTTGAAGTCCCGCATGGCGTTGATGCGGACCTGGATGGGCAACTCATCGGCTTCATCGGTTTCCTGCAATCGATTGGGAACACCCAGCTGCAGACTCAAGGCTTGCTTGGCCAGCACCTCGTCGAACGTGTTTTTGTCGATACTGATGGGCTTGCGGTCTTCGACCTTGCGCGTGTCTTCGCGCTGGGTGAAGTCACCCAGGACCAGCAGCTTCAGGGGCAGCTCAACTTCTTCCTGGACACCGCCTATGGCCGGCTTGAACGTGATGTTGATGCGTTCCTTGGGGGCGACCGAACCTTCTTTGGCCATGATGTTTCTCCTTTGCGTAATGACGGAAAACCTATTGGAGTACCGCTTCCAGATCGACCTGACACAGCTTGCGATAGACATCGTCCTTGCGCTCGCGCAGACCATGGCCCTGGGGCAATACGTCGTAACAGGCGTACAGCTGTTGCAACACCTCCAGGGTCAGGTCCGGTTCCCAGCGATGCAGGCTGCCGTGCTGCAACTCCTGCTCAAGCTGTTCAAGCTGGATCCTGGCCAAGTCATGCTTGGCACCCTGGATACACAACCGAGCCAGGCCCAGGCGCCAATAAAACCGGGCACGGTCACCCCGCGCAGCCTGCATGGCGTTTTTGTAGGCCTGGACAGCGGCCTTCAGCCCCTCCTTGCGCAGCAACGGAGCGACCGTCTGCAAGGCCTCCTCCCATGGCGCCGGACCAACACTGGCAATATTCCTTGGTGGCACCCTTGCCTGCAGGTGGTGGCTGACCTGGCTGTCGATCCACCCGCGAGTGGTAGCGTCGGCAAAGGGTGTTCCATCGTGGAAGCGCAATTGAGCGACCCCCGGTAATCGTTGCAGCAACAGGGCGAACTGAATCTCTGTCTCGACCATCGCCAGTTCGGCCTGCAGCGCCTGGAGGCACTCCCAGAGCATGCGCACGCCGTCAAACCAGAAAGGCGCGCCCGCCAGGCTGGCCTCAAGCTCCAGTAACAGGTCGGCGTAATGCCCTTGGGCAAAGCGCTCCTGGTAGCGCTTGAGTTTGTCGGGCAGCAACCCACGCAACGGCGTTATCTGTTCGCTGTTGCTATCGGGAAGACCAGTGATACCCAGCCAGCCCAGCGTCCGGCTCAGGCGCAAAGCCCGCAGGTCAGTGGCGTTCTGGCGCAGCCACCAGGTACACAGCGGTCGAGCGCCGTCCTGCAGCGTACGCAGGAGCCTGTGAACGTCTTTTTCGTTGTTCACCACCGGCTCAGGCGCCAGCAGTTGGGTCGCGACCTGCTTGACCTGGGCAACCACCCCGCTCACCCCGGATGGCGGCGGATCGTTCTCCCGGGCCTGTTGCAGCTTGTCCGCCAGTTGCCTGCGCGCAGCCAGTAGCAACGGCGCATCGTCCCCCAGGTGCCTGACCCACAACTGGTCAAGGTCGGACAATTGCACGGCCAGGCACTGGAACAGGGAACGCTGGTGCTTGAGCGAAAAACTCTGCGCCAACACCGGTTCAATGCGCTGTACCAACCAGCCAAAGGCCGCAATGCGGGTACGCTGCTTGAGGGGGTGAACCGTCGCCCAATGGTGCTCACACAGGTCGCGCAACAGGCCGAGCCCGGCGAGCAGGCCGGAAAAGGACTCGCGTTGATACAGAGCCCATGTCAACCAGGCAACCACCCGCAAATCCTTGGATTCGTGACGCAACAAGGCTTCACTTTGGTCCACCACGGACTGCCAGTCCGGCTGGCTGTTGCCATGGATCGAGCGGGCTTTTTCCAGCTCACTTTCCAGCGCTTCGTATCCCGCCGAAAAACGCATATCCTCCCCTGCAAAACAGTCAACCGAAATCGGCGACCGGGCAAGTTTCAAGTAATAAGCAGAAAGTTTGTCTGAATAAACCATGATGGCCGCAGTGTGCTGATCAATGCTCAATTAAAGTAGGGCAAGCATCTATATAAACGCCAACACCTCACTTACTGAATTCCGTTTCCGTGTAGCGACAAGTACGAACCATAGCCAGCTGTATTTTATTGGGCAAGTCAGCCAGGCGCACTTAAGGAGATTCCTACAAAATCAAAGCAGCCCGCAATTTTGTAACTAAGCGTGCTCAACGACCCTCTTCCCACCCAATAAAACAGCCCATTTTATTGGGCGACATACCTGCCAGCACCCTTGCGCAAAAAGCTGCGCACACTTTCCAGGCAAGCTGCATTAAAACTATATATCCACCTATCAACACTGCGACGTACGCTGACCAGGCAATTAACTGCGCACTACTGCGCAAACAAACTCAACTTCAAAGACTAAAGCCCTTCTAACTCGGCGCCTATTAAGTCTCCACCACGAACAAGCGCCCTTATTTTATTAGGCCGACTGAAATCCGGCACACTTCTTGTTAGTAAGCAGCGCCCATCCGGCAACGGCGCCCCTCGGCGCAAACTCATCTGTCAGGCAAGGAAACCCGTCATGCCAACACCCGCATACCTCTCGATCACCGGCACCAAGCAAGGTTTGATCACGGCAGGCACGTTCACCCAGGATTCGGTAGGCAACATCTATCAGGAAGGCCACGAGGATCAGATCCTGGTCGAGGCATTCCAGCATCAGGTCATCATTCCCCGCGATCCGCAATCGGGCCAGCCAACCGGCCAGCGTGTCCATAAGCCGCTGATGATCAGCAAGGTATTCGATAAATCTTCGCCGCTGCTGTTCAGCGCGCTGACGTCCGGGGAAATGGTCAAGTGCCGCCTTGAGTGGTATCGCACATCATCCGCCGGTACCCAGGAGCACTACTTCACCATCGAGCTGGAGGACGCGATCATCGTCGACATCCAGTCACGGATGCCCAACTGCCAGGATCCGGGAAATGCGCATTTCACCCACCTGGAAGATGTGCACTTTACCTACCGCAAAATCGTCTGGACCCATGAGGTTTCGGGCACTTCAGGCTCTGACGACTGGCGCAGCCCGGTGGCCGGCTGAAGCCCGACCCGGCGGCAACGGCGTCGCAAGCTGCGATGCCGTAGCAGTCGGGTGTGTCACACCATCGCCAACGGATGCTTGCGGATTGGCGCGCCGAATACCCGGTCGATGGCATCCAGGTCATGCTCGTCAAGAACCAGCCTGGCCGCCGCCGCGTTGAGGCGCACGTGTTCAGGGCTCACGGCTTTGGGGATGGCGATAACGCGGTCCTGCCGCAGTACCCATGCCAGGGCCACTTGAGCCGGTGTGGCCTCGTGTCGACGGGCAATCTGCTTGAGGGTGGGGCTGCTCAGCAGGTCTCCTCCCTGGGCGATCGGGCAGTACGCCATCAACGGCAGGTTGTGTTGTTGCCACCAGGGCAGCAGGTCGAACTCAATGCCGCGCTGCTCGATGTTGTAGAGCACCTGATTGGTGGCGCAGGCGGGTGATGCCAGCTCCTGAAGATCCGATACGTCGAAGTTGGACACGCCCCAGCGCCCGATCTTGCCGGCATCACGCAGCCGCTCAAAGGCGTCAACCGTTTCTGCAAGAGGGTATTGCCCGCGCCAGTGCAGCAGATACAAGTCGATGTGATCGGTGCCCAGTCGCTTGAGGCTGGCTTCGCAGGCCCGTGGGACCCCGGTTTTACTGGCGTTGTGCGGGTAGACCTTGCTGACCAGGAACACCTGGTCCCGGCGCCCCTGGATCGCCTCCCCGACCACTTCTTCCGCACCGCCTTCGCCGTACATCTCGGCGGTGTCGATCAGGGTCATGCCCTCGTCGATACCCAATTGCAGGGCAGCGACTTCCGCTGTTCGCCGTGCAGAATCTTCCCCCATACGCCAAGTGCCTTGGCCGATGACCGGAACCGGGGTACCCGCCAGATCAATGGTGCGCATGCCAACCTCCAGATAAGTGTGCGTTGCCATCATGTGGCACTGCCCGCGCCACAGGGTTCAATGCAAATCCACGGCCACGCGCCGGCCCTCAGCCCACGCTGCGAAACGCACTGGGACTGAGCCCCGTCCAGCGCTTGAACGCCCGGCGAAAGCTGCGTACGTCACTGTAGCCGACCTCTTGGGTAATACGCTCGATGGACAGCCCGGGGTTGCCCAGCAAACCCATGGTCCGGGCACGACGCACCTGTTCCAGCAAGGCTTCGAACGTCAGCCCGTGGTCGGTCAGGCGCCGACGCAAGGTGCGCCCGCTCATGTTCAGGTCACTGGCGACCTTCTCCAATTGACTGCACTGCAAGTCGCGGGAAATAGCGCGCTCCACCGCCTGGATCAGGTCCATTTTGCGGTGCAGCTGGGCACTTTCCAGTTCCAGCAGGCCAAGGGCCTGGCGCAATGCCAGGGCATGGTGATTGGGCAATTGCACGTCGAGCCAGCGGGCCTCAAGCACCATGCGGTTGTGCAGGCAGCCAAAACGCACATCATCACCGAACAAGCGCTGGTACTCGGTGGCATACACCGGCGGCGCATGCATGAACTCCATGCGCAACGGCTTGAATTCGCTGCCCACCAGGGTCCGACCGTAGACCATGAGGCTGGCAAAGAACTCTTCGGCGGCAAAAACCTGGACGTCGGCATAGGGCAGCAGGCATTCGACCTCGACCATGACCTCCAGCGCGCCTTCAAGGGTGCGCGAGGTGGCGATACCGCCGGAGGTGTGCTGGTGCCGTTCGCCCACGGCAAAGGCATCGCGCAGGGTCTTGCACAACGAAATGACATGCCCCAGCAAACCCAGGGTGCCCAGCACATTCTGATTGCCGACACACAGGCCCAGACCCTGCTCAGGCATGACCTTGAGGGCCCGCTGGATCATCGCCACGGCCTGGCGGTAGGAAATGCGCAGCGCCGGGTCGTCCAGGTCCGCCAGGGTGAACCCCAGGCCACGGCAAAGATGCTCGGCATTGGCGCCCTTTTGCGCCACAACCTGCCCCAGGGTTTGCAGGAGAAAGGGCGAGACCAGGGCCAATTCGTAATGTGGATCAACGGTTTTGCTGTGCATGGATCTGCGATTCCCGACTGTATGCCCGGTTATTGTTTTAGAAACATCCTGACAATCATAGGTGCTTGCAAGGCTCGCCGCACTCTGAATGAACGGTGTCCGGCAAAGCCCCCTTATGTGGCCGCCAATACCCTGCCCACTAGGGCGCCAAGGGCTTATTTGTATGGGCCAGGCCCCGGTGAGGGCCGACCTTCCAACAATAATAATGAGCCCTGACATGAATCCGACCCGTGCGCTTGCCCCCCTGCCCTTTGCCCTGGCGCTTATCAACATCAGCCTGCCGACCCTGGCCACCGAGGGCGGCGTAGACAATATCGGCCCTGGTACCGACGGCTTTTACATCCTGCCCCTGGATGTCGATCACCTGCCGGACCACATGTTCGCTTTCAACCTTTACTACAACCACTATGAAGCGACGAAACTGGACATCAGTTCCCTAGGGGGCAAAGTGCCGCAGGTGAAGATCCGCTCGGACGCGATCATCCCGCGCCTGGACTACCTGAGCCCGTTGCGGGTGTTTGGCGGGCGGTTGGGCGGCTACATCGCGCAGCCTTACCTCAAGCAACAAGTGGCGCTGTTCGGCATGTCTGACCAGCGCGAAAGCATGGGTGACACCACCATTGCGCCGATAATCCTGTGGGACCTGGGCAAAAACCTGACCCTGGGTGCCGCCGTGGAAATCACCGTGCCTACCGGTGAGTACGATGCTTCCCGCCTGGCCAATACCAGCAACAATTTCTACACCTATAAGCCCCTGGTGTCGGTGACATGGCTGCCTGACGAGCGCACTGAGCTGTCGATCAAGACTACCTACAGTTTCAACAAGGAAAACCACGCCACGGACTACCGTTCCGGGCAGATTTTCCACTTCGACTACTCGGCCAGCTACAAGGTGACCGATAACCTGAGCCTGGGTATCAATGGCTACTATCTCAAGCAGACGACTGACGATAAGCAGTACGGGCGCACTGTCACCAATATCTACGGCGAAGATGTCGACGATGGGGTGCGGGGCCAGGTGTTTGCGGTGGGGCCGGCGGTGTACTTCACCTTTCTCAAGTACGCCAGTGCGGAGATTCGTTGGGCCAAGGAGTTTGATGTAGAGAACCGGCCGGAAGGCGATATGTTGTGGGCCAAGCTGACGATTCCGTTTGCGTTGTAGGATCCGCCTGAAGCGAGGGGGCTTGCCACAACAAGCCCCCCTTGCCACAGGCCAGTTCCTGCGCAGGAGTGCGTCATTTCAACCGCTGTAAACCGGCCAATTGTCGACAATTTTACCGCCGCGCACCGCCAGCAGATCGCCAAACTGCAAGAGCACCGATTCAGTCTGGGTCGGGCGCATGAACACCTGATCGTCGATGTTCAAGCCAACCCCCGGCGAGCCATTGACCATCTCCTGGTTGGAGCTGCGGCCATACAAGCCATTACTTTGCAGCCCCGAAGGCGACTCGAACTCGGCCATCCAGTTGCCACCATAGATAAAAAACGTCGCGCGCTGGTTGCGATCCCACCAGGACAACAACCGGGATTTATCATCCAGCGCCGGGATGTTGACCGCGCCGGTGCTTTTGAGCACTGGCGTGGCAATGTAGGCCGCCGGGACGTGCTCGCTGAGGGATGGCAAATCATAGTGCGTTGGCTTGAGCATGGCGGTGCCCACGGAAACTTCACTGCTCAGTTGCTCCTGCTCATGCATCCCATAGCTGGGGCTGCCAGCGGTGTTGAGTGTCAGGCCGGCATGCCACAGCCCTGCAAACTGCTGGCGGGTGAAGTCGACAAAGCCGTTGTAGCGCTGCATGACCTTGTCGAACAACGTCTGGGGCGAGCCAAGGATGCCCGGCACGCCCATGCCGACAAACGGGTCATAGCCCATGAAGCCGGCAAATTCCAGGTGCCGGGGGTGTGCACTGATCAACCCCAGCATCTGCCCCAGCACCGTGTTATCGCTGATACCGCCGCGGTGCAGGCCCACATCCAGTTCGATATTGATCCGCAGCCGTGTGCCCAGGCCCTGGGCCAGCGCCAGGTATTGTTGCAGGCGCTGTGGCGTATCCAGCAGCCACTGCAATTGCCGGGCGGGGTCGAAGGGCCCCTGATGGCCTTGATAGAACAGCTCGGCAGAACGCACCGGCAACGGCTTGCCCAGCAGGATATCGGCGTCGGGAAACACCTGGGCGTCATGGTTGAGAAAGGGTTGGTGAAACGACATCAGGCGCTGAGTGCCGGCGCGCTTGGCAATGTAGGCCAACAGGCCCGGCGCAGGCAGGGATTTTTCCACCAGCCGTAGGTGTTTACCTCCGCGCTGCACCGACTGCATGACGATGTCGATATTGTGATCCAGGCGATCCAGGTCAATCAGCAGCACCGGACGCATCGGCCCATGGGCTTTGAGCTGCTGGTTCAACTGGCGAAAGTATTCGCTGTAGGGCGAGCCCCGGTCAGCCGGACGCAGCAGCGCCGCGCCCGCCACCAGCAACGCACCGGCGCCGAGGGTGCCGACCATGAAATGTCTGCGGTTCATCAGGCTACTCCCAGGATTGATGACAGGTGTGCATTAAGGAATTTGCCGCCGGGGTCCAGGGCCTGGCGCACCCGCGCGAACTCGTTCCAACGCGGATACAGGGCCTGCAGGGCGCGGGCATTGAGGGTGTGCAATTTGCCCCAGTGCGGCCGGCCGGCGTATTTCCAGAAGATGGGCTCGATCGCGGCAAAAAAGTTGTGATGGTCCATGGTGTAGTGCTGGTGCACCGAGATCGAACAGCTGTCGCGGCCTTCAAACATGCTCAAGGGAATATCGTCAGCCTTGACGTAGCGGTACTCGATGGGAAACCAGGTGCGCAGGTCTTTGTCGCGGATCAGCTTGAGGATTTCCCGCAGGCAGGCCGGACCGTGTTCGGCGGGCACCGAATACTCCATCTCGTTGAACCGCACATTGCGCACGTTGGCGTAGACCTCGAACGATTCAGCCACACGGTCCTGGAAACTGGCGAAATAGCGCAGGCTGTTCAGCAGCGTGCGGCGGGTTGCGGGGAAGTCGCTGGCATATTTGTCGAGGTTCTCGATAATCGACACAAACTCATTGCCGCCCGCCTCTGCCGGGTCGATTGGCGGGGTTGGCGCGTCGGTGGTTTCGTTGAGGGCGATGGACAGCGCGTAGTCGGAATGTGTCACCACCAGCATCTCCCAATGCTGGTTCTCGCGGGTGTTGTTCGCCACATCCTCCAACAGCTCTTCGGTCGGCGCTATCCATTGGCGCTCACGCAGACGGTAAGGGGTGCGGTTTTGCATGCGCACGCGGGTGGTCACGCCGAGCGCGCCCAGCGACACCCGTGCGGCGTTGAACAACTCGCGCTCACGCCCGGCGTCGCAGTCCAGCACCTCGCCCTCGGCCGTCACCAGTTGCAGGCCGGTGACACCGGCTGAGTACGAGGTAAACCCAACCCCGGTGCCATGGGTCGAGGTGGAAATGGCGCCGGCCAGGGTCTGATAGTCGATGTCCGCCATGTTCGGCAGGGCCTGGCCGACAGCCTTGAGCGCCGGCCCCATGCGTGACATGGGCGTGCCGGCGGCGAAGGTGGCTTGCAGACTGCTGGCATCGTGCTCGAGCAAGCCATTGAAAAAACTCAGTGACAGTAATGTGCCATCTGTCGGTACCAGGGCACTGAATGAATGGCCCGAGCCCACCGGGCGGATCTTGCCCGGTGCCTGGCGAATGATCTGCACCAACTCCCCCAGGTCCTTGGGCGCCAGCCGCTCAAGGGGCAGGCAGCTTTGGGCGCCCGACCAATTGCGCCAGGGGATCAAGCGCGGCGCCCGGGCCAATTGGGCCAGCGCCGGGTTACTGCTGATTGCCAGAAATGCGCCGGCCACCGCCGAGCGCTGCAACAGTTGCCTGCGTGAAAGCACCATTACCTACCCCATTGTTGTTATTGGATATGAACACCGGCCATAAAACTGATCAGCCCCAGGAACTGGTCCTCGGAACACTGCATGCACAGGCCCATCGGCGGCATGCCGTTGTAGCCGTTGAGGGTGTGGTCCAGCAGGGTGTCCGCGCCCAGGGCAACACGCGAGCTCCAGGCCTGGCTGTCGCCGGTCAACGGCGCGCCGGAGGCAGGGTTGGCGTGACACAGTTTGCAACTGGTGTCGTAGAGCTGGGCCAGCGCCGGGTCGGCAGGCATGGCGTTGCTTGCCGTGGCAAGCTGCGGGGGATGTTGCGGTTTGTCGTCACAGGCGGCCAGCAGGCCAAGCAAGGCCAGCAGCAAACCCATGCGGCGGGAGGTCGTAGACCACATAGCCAGCCTCTCTTTTTTAGTATGAACAGCTGGGTTCACACTAAGTCAGGGACGGCGCGGCGTTGAGGGTATTGGGGGACACAAAGGGGGGCTTGGGCGGACAGGGTCGGGCGACCGGCGCTCCATTACAGAACGCCGGCGCCCGCAACAGCCGGCTTAGAAAGCCAGACCGACCTTGAAGCCGTACTCATCGCGCTTGAGCTTGGTGTTATCGGCCACTTCGGAGTCCGCGTCGAGCTTGTACTCGGTACGGGTGTAGTACAGGCCCGCCATCACCGGCAGGTCGCCGTTCTGGTTCATCAGCAAGCTGACTTCGGCGTAGGGATTGGTGCGGTCCTTGAGGTCCACGGTGTCGCTGCCAATGCCGTCAACCTTGAGCTTGGCGCGGCCGTCAATGGTATGGCGGGCGCCCACTTCGACGCGCATGGTCATGCTGTCGAACTGATGGTTGTAACCCACCGCCGCCTTGGCAAACGGCGACTTGTTGGTGAGTTTCATGTCGTAGTCGCCAGAGTCCGGCTCATAACGGGTCCAGCTGTAGCCACCGCCGACCAGCACGTCGACAAAGTTGCGCGCATCCAGCGCGGCGCGCCAGCCCAGGTCGAGGTCGGCCTGGCCCTCCTTGAGTTTGTTGTCGCTTTTCTTGCCAAACTTGGCGTCCACGCCGGCCTGATAGATAAAGCCGGATTCGGCAGTCAGCTTGTTGCCAAAGTTATAGAACAGGCCGGCTTCCGGCATATGGTCCTTGTCGCTTTCGCTACCGCCTTCAAGCTTGAAGTCGTTGTAGCTGCCGAGGATACCGAAGGTGGAAATCGGATCGGTGGACGGCGCAGCGAATACCATCGCCGGTGCGGCAACCAGGGCCAGGACCGAGGAGTTCTTGAGGATTTTTCCGAATAGTTTGGACATCGTTTTACATCTCCTTTTTTAGGTGGGCAAATTATTCAAGAAACGGTTCGAACCCCCTGTTTTGCAAAAGGTTCGATTTAATTTGCCTTGGAGTTGGAGGTAAAACGCTTCAGCGAAGGCTCTGGATCAGGCCTTCCAGAGTAGGCCTATCAGCTATCGGCCAATAGTTGCGCCAGTCGCGGGCGTAGCTGTGGGTGCTTGGGCACGCGTAAACCAAACGCTTCACGCAGCAGTTCCAGCAATTGATCGACGTCGGTGATCGAGCGTTTTTCGCTGTCACCGCCCACGTGATGAACGGCGTAGTTGCCGTTGTTTAACGTACGCCGCAGGCCGGGCCCGATCAGCGCCACTTTCAACTGTTTGATGAACGGCGAATCGGGGTGGGTCGAGACATACCAGTTGCCCAGTTCATAGTCGAAGTGCGACTGCGGCTGCAGGTCGAACACGTACAGCCCTCGCCATTCCTCGCCAACCTGGGCCCACAGGGTGTAGCTGCCGTCCTTCAAGGTCAGGCGATAGGGTTCATGGGCCGTGGCCTGTGGCGCCAGATTGTCCAGCTGCAGCGGGCTGCTTGGCACCATGCCACCAAACGCGACATCGCTGATGTAGCGCACACCCGCCAGGGTCACCAGGCTCAGGCGATGGGTACGCGGGGTGTGGGCATCAGGCGGCCCGCCTATGACTACTCGACCGGTGATGCCCCGAGCATCGAAGCCCAGCTCTTGCAACAAGGCCAGGAACATCTGGTTCAGTTCGTAGCAATAACCTCCCCGCCCGTCGAACAGGACTTTTTGCTCGATGCTGGCCAGATCAAGGGGCACTGGCAGTTGCGCCAGCACCGAGAGGTTTTCGAAGGCGAAGGTACAGACATGGCGCAATTGCAACTGCGCCAGGGTTTCCAAAGTGGGTGCTGGCGGGCTGTCATACCCCAGGCGTTGCAGGTACAGGCGGCTGTGGGTCAGGCTCGGTGAATCCTGGGACATGGCGCGATCCTTGGGCGCGGGCGAAGGTTTCACTAATACCCGTAACCGTTGCCGCTGCCAATACTGATCTGTGGCAATAGATCGTAGGAATGGGGCGCAAACTTTCTGAACCTTTCTGAACCTAATTGCATCAACTCCATATCAAAACAGGGAGGCAATATGGGCACGGCAACGATCTACACCATCCAATACAGGCTGCATGGCGAGCCCAAGTCTTTTGTAGTGCGTGCGGAGGTGATGAATAACGCCGAGGCATGGCATTGGGCCAGCTGTGACGCCGGGGTGGCCCACGTCGGGCGCATTGGCCGTCCTGGCCACGAGCGCACCAAGAAGACCACGCGGCCATGGGCGGAGAAATACGGCATCACCGACGTCACCTGGATCGCCCCCAAGCGCCTGTAGGGGCTGCGGCAGGAGCTGGTTTGCCAGCTCCTGCACTGATGGGCGTGAAGTTATGGTTTCAGATCGCCCAAGGGATCATAAGCCGGCTGCTTGCCGGCTTTGTGCTTCTTGTCCAACGGCGCAATGGCCGGGCCGACCGGGTCGACCTGCGGGTCGGCCACATCCGGTGAGTCTGGGTCAAACCCCAAATCGTGCTGATCACTGGCGTGTTCCGACGAATGCGGGCCATCGGGCTTGTTCGATTGTTCAGTCACAGTCATCTCCTTCGCTTTGCTGACGATGCATACATGCGTTAGAGAAAACCCCGGCTGCCATCGTTCAACTTTCTCACGCCCACCCACAAACCATGAGAAGATGCCGCGCCGCGCAATACCCCTACTTAGTTCATGGAGACTGCATCCCGCATGTTTGAGATCAAACCTGTCGATCCGCAAACCTATCGCCAGCAGACCCGCCGCAGCACGCTGATTGTCGCGGTGATCTTCATCGCCCTGGCCATGCTGCTGTCGAGCCTGGCCGTGATGCTGTTTGGCGAGCCCGGCGGCGACAACTTTCGTTTCAATATCGGGGGAGTGGCGGCCGGCGTAGTGCTGACTATCGCCCTGGTACGCGGTCCGCTCTGGTCACAGGCCTGGCTGGCGCCAGCGATCTATGGCTGGCAGCTCAAGCGCAGCCTGATGCGGGTGACCAATGTGATGCACAAGGTGACCGAGCGGGTCCAGGCCAACGACCCGACGGCGATGAAGCTGCTGCGGTTCTATCACCTGGGGCTGACGCAGATGCATGAACTGGACGCCAATTCCAGCGCCCAGGCGCAACTGGTCGGGGAGATCGAGAAACATAAGGCGCAGATGAAGGCGCTGGGAATCAAGGCTGAACAAACGCGCCTGGATCCAGCGTGGCTGGAAGCCATGCGCGGCGCCTGACCTCATAGGAGCCCGTTTGTGGGCTCCTACAAGCGTTTGGCTCAGGCCGCGAAGATCGCGCCCAGGTCCAGACGCCCATCCTTGAGCGGCGGGCACCAGTAGTAGCCACCGGTCAACGGTGTGCTGATGCGGTACAGGCCATCGACAATCCCGTCTTCCAGGCCGCTCATGCGGCGCAACTGAGCTTCAAAGGCGTCAAAGGAGTGGCCGAACGCGAGGAACATCAACCCGGCCTGGCCATTTTCGGCCCAGGGCATGGAACGGCGCACCACAAAGGCTTCGGGGGTGAAGCTCTCCTGGGCGGTGCGCTTGACGTGGGCGGACTCGGGGGCGTCGTCCAGCTCTTCGTTATCGCCATGGCGACGCCCGATGATGTGGTCGCGCTCCTGGGCCGGCAAGGCGGCGAAACCGTCCAGGTCGTGTTGCCATTGCTGGATTGCGGCAAAGCTGGCGCCACTGCCGGCAACGGCGGCTTCGACGGCGGCGTCGTCATGGGGGTTTTCGGTGCCGTCTTCGTAGTCGGTCAGGTCAAAGCCGGTCTTGTAGCGGAAACCTTCAGTCATCTGCACCAGGCGAAAGCCCGGCGCCAGGGCTTTTTCAAAGGCCCGGCTGCGCAACAGCAACTCACCACGGTCTTCGCCATGCAACCAGCACCACAGCGCCTGTTGGGTGGATGGGTTGTGGGCACCCGGCGCCGAGATGGGCGCAAAACTGCGCAGCCCTTCGATGTGCGCGCCCAGTGCCTTGACCAGCGGCTCACCCAAACCCACCACCACTGCCGAGTCAACCAACTGCACCAGCGCGTCGAGCGCTGCCGGCACGGCGTCGATGGACTCGATGGCGAAAAACAGATGGCGTGCCTGCAACGGCACCGGTGCGGCAAGAATGCCCGGCTGGTACTGACTCATATGAACTCCTTCAAGAAAGCCGCGTAGTTTACCCGCCGCGCCCCAGTGTGCGTAGGGAAATGCGTGTAAGCCTTGCAACAGAGCCCTCCGATGGGGGAATCTCTGACTCAAGCTGTGCAACCACTCCAGGGGTAGCGACATGACCACCACTCACCTGCTTGCCAATCTGTTCCCGACCGCCGAAGGTATTCCCGAACAATTTCGCCTCGCCGCCCCCATTGAGCAACGCGACTATCTGGTCGACGGCCAGTTACGCACCTGGAACGGCCCGTTGGCCCAGGTGCGCAGCCCTGTCCAGTTGGCCGGTGCCGACGGCGACACCCCCGTGATTATCGGCAGCACGCCGCTGCTGGATGCCGAGACCGCCCTGCTCGCCCTCGACGCCGCAGTTCGGGCCTACGACCGTGGCCAGGGCCAATGGCCTACGATGCGGGTGGTCGAGCGTATCCAGCATGTCGAGGCGTTTTTGCGGCGCATGCGCGAACAGCGCGATGCCGTGGTGAAACTGCTGATGTGGGAAATCGGCAAGAACCTCAAGGATTCCCAGAAGGAATTCGACCGCACCTGCGACTACATCACCGACACCATCAATGCCCTCAAGGAGCTGGACCGCCGCTCCAGCCGCTTCGAGCTGGAACAGGACACCCTCGGGCAGATCCGCCGCGTGCCCATGGGCGTCGCCCTGTGCATGGGCCCCTATAACTACCCGCTCAATGAAACCTTCACCACACTGATCCCGGCGCTGATCATGGGCAACACCGTGGTGTTCAAGCCGGCCAAGCTCGGCGTCCTGTTGATCCGGCCATTGCTGGAGGCCTTCCGCGACAGCTTCCCGGCCGGCGTCATCAATGTGATTTATGGCAGCGGCCGCGAGACCGTCAGTGCGCTGATGGCCAGCGGCAAGGTAGATATCTTTGCGTTTATCGGCACCAACAAGGCAGCCAGTGACTTGAAGAAGCTGCACCCGCGCCCACATCGCTTGCGAGCAGCCCTGGGGCTGGATGCGAAGAACCCCGGCATCGTATTGCCTGAGGTCGACCTGGATAACGCGGTCAACGAAGCGGTCACCGGCTCGCTGTCGTTCAACGGCCAGCGCTGTACCGCGTTGAAAATCCTGTTTGTGCATGAAGCCGTGGTCGAACGTTTTATCGAGAAGTTCAACCACAAACTCGCCAGCCTCAAACCGGGAATGCCCTGGGACGAAGGTGTGTCGCTGACGCCGCTGCCGGAAGCAGGCAAGGTGGACTACCTCAACGGTCTGGTAGCCGACGCGGCGCAACACGGGGCCAAGGTAGTGAACGCCAATGGCGGTGCCAGCCGTGGCTCGTTCTTCTACCCGGCGGTGCTGTACCCGGTGACCCCACAGATGCGGGTGTACCACGAGGAGCAGTTCGGCCCGGTGGTGCCGATCGTGCCCTACCGCGACCTGGACACGGTGATCGACTACGTCCTGGAGTCGGATTTCGGCCAACAGTTGAGTATCTTCGGCACCGACCCGGCGCAAGTCGGGCGCCTGGTGGACACCTTCGCCAACCAGGTGGGCCGGATCAATATCAACGCCCAATGTCAGCGCGGCCCGGACACCTTCCCGTTCAATGGCCGCAAGAACTCGGCCGAAGGCACGTTGTCGGTGCATGACGCCCTGCGGGTGTTCTCGATCCGCACCCTGGTGGCAACCAAGTTCCAGGACAGCAACAAAGCACTGATCAGCGATATCATTCGGGACAGGGCGTCGAGCTTTTTGACCACCGACTATATTTTCTAAACTGCTCCCATGTAGGCGCGGGCTTGCCCGCGATGCAGGTGCCTCGGTGTGTCAGTGACTCCGAGGTGATGCGATCGCAGGCAAGCCAGCTCCCACATTGGACCTCATAACATCTAACGATGAGGCCTTCTTAATCCCGATGAATCTGCCTCCCTTCGCCCGCCGCCTGTTGCGACCGCTGCTCGACCCCTATCGCCGTTATCGTCATGCCAAACTGATCCACGCGGTACGGGTTTCCATCGGTCTGCTCGCGACCATCCTGCTGACCACCGGTATCAACCTGCCCCACGGTGAATGGGCCTCGGTGACCATGCTGGTGGTGATTGGCGGCCTGCAGCACCACGGCAATATCGGCAAGAAAGCGGTGGAGCGGGCCTATGGCACGCTGATCGGGGCCAGTGTCGGCCTGCTGCTGGTGGCGCAACAGGCTTATCTGGGCCAACCCTTGTTGACCTACCTGTTGATGTCGGTGGTGTGTGGCTTTTTTTCCTATCACGCCATCGGCAAGGGTGGATACACCGCGTTGCTGTCGGGGATCACCGTGTTTATCGTCGCCGGCCACGGGGACAACCCACTCTCCGATGGCCTGTGGCGCACCGTCGATATCCTGATCGGCATCGCCCTGGCCCTGGCGTTTTCCTTCGCCCTGCCGCTGTATGCCGTGTACTCCTGGCGCTACAACCTGGCCAGCGCGCTGCGCGACTGCGCCGCCATCTACAGCCGGATCATCAGTGGCCAGTCGGTCACCGATGACGAGCACCTCAAGCTGCTCAATCGCTTGAATGCGGCGATGTTGCAACTGCGTTCGTTGATGCCGTCGGTGTCCAAGGAAGTGCGGATTTCCATGACCGAGCTGGATGGGATCCAGCGCCATCTACGGATGTGCATCAGCACCCTGGAAATTCTCGGCAATACCCGCCCTGACCCACGGGATGAGCAGGCCATGGCACGCTTGCAACTGGCGCTCAAGGCTGAGCATCGGCAGATTCGTGTGCAGTTGATCGGGATGGCGCGGGCCCTGCAATCCGGCGCCACGCAACGCTTGGAACGAACCAGCCTAGCTGCGCCTGATCCCCAAGCTGCCCTGGAGGCGCCAGTGCACAGTGCGTTGGATGGCTATCGGTTATTGACCGCGCAACTGGCGGCAAATGTCGACGCGATGCACGCCCGATTGGCGAAAAGTGCCAAGGCGTGGAAAATCTGAAAAACGCTGCAGCTTAATATTGGATCCACATTTTTTTCACGTTTTATTCACATCCGCAGACGTACTGTGAAGCCTCATCCGTTACAAACGTTGTACATCAAGCCCGCCGCCCCAGCGGGCTTTTTTTTGCGCGTGATTTGCTCAGCGCGCAACTTTACCGGTTGCCGGCAGCGCCGACTGGCCGCGAATCGCACGCTGGGTATCGAGTACCCGCGCCAGCGCTGTTTCAGCTTCCGGGCTTTGCTGCGGCACACGAATGGCCGCCGAGACCAGGGTGATCAGCTTGGCCATGACTTCGGCGTCGGTGGCCGGGCGCCCGAGGCTCATGGAGTTCATCAGCAGGCGCAGTTCGGTCCCGGCCATCACCCCGGAAATCGCCTTGAGGGCAAATTGCAGGCGCACCCCCAGTTCATTGCGCGGCAGGTCGGGCAACGCCAGGGCGAAGGCTTCGAAGAAGCGCTGGAACACCGGCTGGTAATGCACCTTGAGGTATTCCTGGATAAACGGTGAGGTATCGCTATAGACCCGCCCGAGGAAACGAATAAAGGACCGCCCCTCGCCGCTGGCCGGATCACTGCGCTCCAGGCCCATGGCCGGGGCGAACAGCACACCCAGCAAGGTATCGCAGTCGAGCGGTCCGTCAGACTCGGCCTCGCACCGGGCGAGCAATTCCAGGCGCTGCTCGTTGAGCGGCTCCAGGCGTTGCATCAGTAATGTTTTCATCAGGGAGTCCTTGTCCCCGAAGTGATAATTTACTGCGGCGAGATTGACCTGAGCCTTCTCGGTGATTTGCCGCAACAGCACGGCGTCGTAGCCGTACTTGATGAAAAGAGCCTCTGTCGCATCCAGCAGTCGAGTCTTGGTTACATTTGGAGCGCTGAGTTTCTTCGCGACCATATAAGTTCCACGGGGGAAATATGTTTTAAAAAAAAATTTGATTTTTTATACCGGGGCGGATGCTTGAAAGCAAGTAGTGACACTGCACCATACTATCCAAGCGCGTTGCCGCTCGCCCTGTAAACGGCTTGCCCAGGGCAGGAGCAGGCGTTTTCCAGCCACCGGTATAGGCGCTGCCACCAGAACAACCGCTCTATTTCTGTGGCTGGCGAAGCTGTGGCATCACAGTTACTATTCAAACAATGTTTTTAAAAAAAGAATAAAAACCAGCTATTGGCAATCGTGACGCAGGCCCTGAAGATGTTACAACGATTTTCAGGAGCAAGCCGGATAGCCGCAGCGCAAGGCGTAGTCATGATGACAGATACTCCAACGCTCCCAGGCTTTATTTCTCTGCAAGGCATCGGCAAAAGCTACCAATTGGCCGGACAGCACCTGGCCATTCTCAATGACGTCAGCCTCTCTATCACCCGCGGAGAAAGCTGCGGCATTCTCGGAGCTTCGGGCTCCGGCAAAAGTACCCTGCTCAATATCCTCGGCCTGCTGGACCTGCCCGACTGCGGCGCCTATCACTTCGCCGGCCATGACATTTTCCACGCCACGCCGGATCAACTGGCCGCGATCCGCAACCAACAGATCGGCTTTGTGTTCCAGAGTTTCAACCTGCTGCCGCGCCTCAGCGCCCTGGACAACGTTGCCCTGCCCCTGGGCTATCGCGGTGTGTCGCGCCAGGAGTCGGTGGCGCGGGCCCTGCATCTGCTGGAGCAAGTTGGGCTGGCCGAACGGGCCCATCATCGCCCCGCCGACCTGTCCGGTGGCCAGCGCCAGCGGGTGGCGATTGCCCGCGCGCTGGTGGGCGCGCCGGCAGTGATTCTGGCCGACGAACCCACCGGCAACCTCGACAGCCACACCGCCCAGGACATCATGGACCTGCTGCTGGCCCTGAACCACGATCAAGGCGTCACGCTGATCATCGTCACCCACGACCCGCATATCGCCGAACGCCTGGATCGCCAGATCCTGGTGCGCAACGGCGTGGTCCACGAGGCAGAGTGCGTATGAGCCTGCGGGTCGAACAGAGCCTGAGCCAGTTGTTGCATGAAGCCTTTGTCAGCCTGCGCACCCTGGGCAAGCGCTCGATCCTGGCCCTGCTGGGGATCGTCATTGGCAGTTCATCGGTAGTCGCACTGATCAATATCGGACATAACGCCGCCGAAGATGCCGCGATGATTTTCAAGGACATGGGCACCGACACCCTGGTGGCGCAGTTCCCGCCCAAAGGCAACAGCAATGCGCACATGCCCACCCACCTCGATCTACAAGCCGTACGCCAGGCCGTGCCGGGCATCGCCCACATCGGCGCGATTTCCTCATTCAGCGGGCCGGTGGTCTTTCATGGCCGCACCACCAACGCCGGCTTGATTGGCAGCACCCCTGGCCTCAAGGATGCGATGCGCCTGGCGCTGCGCGAAGGGCGCTTCCTGTCCGAGTTCGACAGCGGAGAAACCTACGCGGTGGTCGGCGACCAGATCGCCCAGGCGTTAAGCACGCCCGGTGACCCGCTGCGCCTGGGCGATCGGGTGCGGGTCAACGACTACCTGTACCTGGTCATCGGCATCCTGCAGAACCAGCCGCGGTCGATGCTGATTCCGGTGCAAACCAACGAGTCACTGTTCATCCCGGCAGCCGGTATGCGCCGTATCTATTCCTCGCCGCAGGTTGGCAGCGTGGTCCTGCGCGCAGCAGCCGGCCAGGACATGGAGCACATCGCCGTCGAGACCACCAAGGCCTTGGGCGCGCAACTTACCGAGCACACCGTCGAGATCCAGATCCCCCAGCAAATGATCGACGGCATGACCCGGCAAAGCCGCACCTTCGCCTATCTGTTGCTGGCCCTGGGCGCCATCTCCCTGGTGGGCGGTGGGGTCGGGGTGATGAATGTGATGCTGATGAACGTTTCGGAACGCCGCCGGGAAATCGGCATCCGCATGGCCCTCGGCGCTCGCCAGCGCGACATCCGCAACCTGTTCCTGCTCGAAGCCGTGACCCTCACCGCCGTCGGCGCCCTGTGCGGCGCGGTGCTGGGCATGGGGGCCGCCTATCTCTATGCCTGGCTGTCGGGCTGGCAGTTTTCCCTGGCGGTGTCGGCCCTGCCCCTGGGCGTGGGCAGCACCTTGCTGGTGGGATTGTTTTTCGGGATCTACCCGGCAGTCTCGGCGTCACGCTTGCAGCCGGTGGAGGCCCTGCGCGATGAATAAACCCCTGCTGTGGCTGATTGCCCTGGTGAGCCTGCCCTGCGTGGCCGCCGATATCGTGATCCGCCCTTCGGCGCCGACCACCACCCGCAGCGGCTATGAGCACAGTGTCTCGCTCAATGCCCAGCTCACCACCCTGACCCTGGGCGACGCGGTGTACCTGGGCCTGCGCAACAACCCGGCGATTCGCAGCGCCTACCTGCAACGAGTGGCGCAGAAGTTCGACTTGCGAGTGGCCGAAGATGCCTTCAACCCCAAGCTGGTGCTCAACAGTGCCTACCGCACCACCCAGGGCAGCGACGACCGCGCCCGCAATGCCAACCTGTCACCCACCACCAGCTTGCTCGGCGAGTACGGCACCCGCCTGAGCATGGGCTGGACCCAGCAACTGAACAACGCCAACCATGCCGGGCGCTACCGCAGCGACGGCCTGGACCTGGCCATCATCCAGCCACTGATGCGTGGCGCCGGCTGGGATGCCACCACCGCCCCGCTACGGCTGTCACGCCTGTCCGAGCAAGCCAACCGCCTGAACCTCAAGGCCAACGTCGCGCAGACCATCAGCCAGATCATCGCCACCTACCGCGACTTGCTGCGTGCCCAGGAGCAACTGAGCATCGCCCAGGAAGCCCTCAAGCGCTCCAATACCCTACTGGACGTGAATAAGGCCTTGATCAATGCCGGGCGCATGGCCGAGTTCGAAATCGTGCAGACCGAGGCCGACATCGCCTCCCAGCAACTGGGGGTCGAGGAAGCCCAGAACCAACTGGACATGAGCCGCCTGGCGTTGCTGCGCCTGCTGGCCCTGGACCTGGCGACCCCGATCCGTGCCACCGAAGCCCTGGAGGCCACGCGCATGGACATCGACAAGCGTGAGGCCTTTAACCTGGCGCAGAACCAGCAGCCCGAATACCTTTCGGCGCTGCTGGGCAGCCAACAGGCCGACCTCAACCTGGTGCTGGCCAAGGATTCCGGGCGCTGGCAGGTCGACCTGGTGGGCGGCGCCAATCAGATCCGCGCCAACACCGACAACGACGCGGGCAGTACCAGCAATCGGCGCTGGGACAGTTATGCCGGGGTCCAGGTGCGCATTCCCATCGGCGATATCAGTACCCGCCAGGCCGAAGTGCGCGCACGGGTCAATGTGGAGAACCAGGCCATCCTGATCACCGATGCGCGCCAGGAACTGGAGCGTAGCGTCAATAACGTGGTGCGCGACCTTGGCACCCGCTGGCGCCAGTATGAAATTGCCCAGCGGGCGGTGGAACTGTCCCGGCGCAAGATCGAGATCGAACGGGACAAGCTCGGCGCCGGGCGCTCCACCAACTTCCAGGTGCTGAGTTTCGAAGCGGACTTGCGCAACGCCGAAAACGCCCGCCTCAATGCCCTGATTGCTTACCTGAATGCCCAGACCCAGCTCGACCTGACGCTGGGCATGACCTTGGAAAGTTGGGAAATTGCCCTCAATGACTACTAAAAAAGCCCTGCTGGGCGTTGCACTGCTGATACTGCTGGGCGCTGGCGGATTCGCGCTGCTCAGTCGCCCAACGCCTGCCGCCGATCAGACCGGCACGGCCGAGCAATGGCTGGAGGTCAAGCGCGAGGCCCTGGTGCACCAGATCGGCCTGGTGGGCAAGATCGAACCGTACACCACCGTCACCCTGACAGCCCCCTTCGACGGCAATGTGCAGGCCAACCTGGTGGAACAGGGGCAACGGGTCGAAGCCGGCCAGGTTCTGTTACGCATGGACCCCGCCACCCTCGAAGTGCAACTGCGCGAAGCGCTCTCCGCCCAGCTCAAGGCCCGGCGGACCGTGCAGGAAATGCAGGACTGGGACAGCGGCCCCACCGTCAGCCGCGCCCGACGCAGCCTGCGCACCTCGCAAATGAGCGCCGACAACACCCAGCGCAAACTGGTTGAAAGCGAGAACCTGTTCAAGCGCGGCATCATCCCACGCAACGAACTGGACGACCTCAAGCAACAGGCCCAGCAGCAACAGTTGGACCTGACCGCCGCCCGCAGTGAACTGCAACAGGCCCTTGATCAGGGCAAGGGTGAATACCGGCAGATTGCAGACATGGAATTGACCAACGCCACGGTCAAGTACGACGCCCTGCGCAAACTGCTCGAAGGCCAGGAGGTCAAGGCGCCGTTTTCCGGGATCGTCGTGCCGCCACCGGGCAGCGCCACCCCGCAAGGCAGCGGCAACAGCAACGCGCCGGTACAGGCGGGCAGCAAGGTCAGCCAGGGCCAGGTGTTGTTCGGGCTGGCCAATATCGAACGCCTGAAGATCGTCGCCAAAGTCTCGGAGCTGGATATCAACCAGTTGCATCAGGGCCAGCCGGTGGAAGTCATGGGCGACGGTTTCGATGGCGAACACCTGAGCGGTTCGGTCAGCGTGGTCAGCGGCCTGGCGATCGCCAATGACAGCCAGGGCAGCGCGCAATTTCCGGTAACCCTGTCGATTCCCAAACTGACCGAGAAACAACTGCAAAGGGTCCGCCTGGGCATGAGCGCGCGCCTGACCGTCGTGACCTACAACAATGACCAGGCGATCATCGTGCCGGCCCAGGCGATCAGCCATGATGCCGGGACCATGAGCGTGGAGTACCGCGCGGCAATGGACCAGCCGGTGGAACGGATGACAGTCACCACGGGCCAGTCTACCGCCCAAGGCGTAGAGGTATTCGGGCTCAAGCCCGGGTTTGTCAGGCTGGATGCAACCCCAAGATAAACGTAGATCCAAAATGTGGGAGTTGGCTTGCCTGCGATAGCGGTGGGTGAGCCGCCAGAAACGGTGACTGAACTGCCGCTATCGCGGGCAAGCCCGCTCCCACAGGGAATCTCACTCGGGCAGATAATTTTGGCCCCACCACAAATCAAAGGTGGGAGCTGGCTTGCCTGCGATGGCGGTGGGTCAGCCGCCAGAAACAGTAACTGGACTACCGCTTTCGCGAACAAGCCCGCTCCCACAGGGAATCTCACTCAGGCAGATAATTTTGACCCCAGCACAAATCAAAGGTGGGAGCTGGCTTGCCTGCGATGGCGGTGGGTGAGCCGCCAGAAACTGTGACTGAACTGCCGCTATCGCGGGCAAGCCCGCTCCCACAGGGGATCTCACTGAGGCAGAGAATGTTGGCTCCACCACAAATCAAAGGTGGGAGCTGGCTTGCCTGCGATGGCGGTGGGTCAGCCGCCAGGAACAGTGACTGGACTGCCGCCATCGCGAGCAAGCCCGCTCCCACAGGGGATCTCACTGGAGCAGATGATTTTGGCCCCACCACAAATCAAATGTGGGAGCTGGCTTGCCTGCGATGGCGGTGGGTCAGCCGCCAAAAACAGTGACTGAACTGCCGCCATCGCGAGCAAGCCCGCTCCCACAGGGGATCTCACTGAGGCAAATAATTTTGGCCCCACCACAAATCAAGGGTGGGAGCTGGCTTGCCTGCGATGGCGGTGGGTCAGCCGCCAGAAACAGTGACTGAACTGCCGCTATCGCGGGCAAGCCCGCTCCCACAGGGGATCTGCGCGGGGCAGAGAGTTTTGGCCCCACCACAAATCAAAGGTGGGAGCTGGCTTGCCTGCGAAGGCGGTGGGTCAGTCGCTAGAAACGGTGACTGAGCTGCCGCCATCGCGAGCAAGCCCGCTCCCACAGGGGGCCTTGTCGGCGGGGCGATTTTGGATGCACCACAGCTCCCACCTTTAGAGTTGCGCCAGCTTTAGCGCCAGTGCCTTGGCCTGAAGCGCCACATCCGTCACCGCCGTGCTCTCCCACCACATACCGCGCAGCGGCGGGCCCATGGCGAAGAGTCGCTCACTCACAACGCCGTGCTCATCCAGTACCGCCCCCGAGGCATCCGCCGCTATCCCCAATGCCAAGGGCCCGGGTTTGATCAAGCCGCGGGCCAGCAATTGCCTGGGCAACGGCCGGGCCACGCGGCGCCAGTCGTATTCGATCCCGCTGGAGTTGATCAACGCCGCGCCACTGAAGTGGGTGGTGTGCTGTTCGCCACGACGGCGCAGGCGCAGGGTCACTTCGCCGTTTACCGTGGGCTCCAGGCCCAGGAACGAGGCCGCGTGGATACGCAGGCGCCCCTCCCCGTGCAGGCGCGCCAGCAGTTCGGCGCTCAGGGGTGGCGAGCGATGATGATGGCTCTCCCACCAGGGCCGCACATGGCGCACGAACTGGCGTTTCTCGCGCTCGCTGGCCTGGCTCCACAAACGACCGATATGGGCGCGTACGGTGTCCAGCGGTGCTTGCCAGTCGATGCCCTGGGCCAGGGCTTTCTGGCATTCGCGGCGCACTGCCCGCAGTAATTGCAGTGGGCTGCGCAGGCCATGATCGTCAGCGAGAAAGTCCGCCCACGTAGGGGGTTGCCGGCGCACATGGGGCAACAGGCCATGGCGCGAAAAGATCTCGATCGGCCCGCGATGGCCAGCCTGTTCCAGTGACACCACGGCGTCGACCATGGTCAGGCCGGAGCCGATGATCAACACCGTGGCGTGTGGGTCCAGTTGCGTCATGGCGCGCACATCCCACGGATCAACCGCCGCCGCATTCACACCACTGGAGTGGGTTTGTGGCGTGCGCGCCGCCGGAAACATCCCGGTGGCCAGTACGGCCCGGGCACCGCGCAGTGCCCGGCCGTCATCCAGGGTCAGGCGCACGCCTCCCAGCTCTACCTGCACGTCGATGACCTCGGCGCGAATATGCTCCACGGTTGACGCCGATCCCGCCCGAGCCTGCGCCAGCCGCTGTTGCGCGTACACGCCAAAGATCTCCCGGGGTGGAAACAGCTCGCTGACCGGCACGTGCTGCTGGTCCGATTCCGGCCAGCCGCCGGCGGCGATGTACTCGCTCAACCAGTGGGTCAAGTCATCGGCGTTGTCCGGGTCCACACTCATGCGCGCCGCATTGCCATTGAGGGTGTGCCCCAGCTCCACCGCGCTATAGGCTTCGCCTCGCCCCAGTTCCGTGCGCGGCTCGATCACCAGAACCTTCCGCGTGCCGGGCAAACGCAACAGCTGCACGGCCAGCAGCGTGCCGCTCAGGCCCCCGCCGATGATCAGCACATCGGCGTTGCGGATGGCCTTTGTCGCCTGTCCGCGTTCGGTTTCACTCATGCAAATACGCCCTTACTGGTTGCCCGAAGAATGCTCATGCCATCGCCTGCGCCGGTGTAAACCCGCGTGCAGAGCGACGTGGATGCGTTAGTTATATAGCCAGGTGCGCTCCGTTGCACGAGTTACGCCAAGATTGAGAACCCCATGATTCCTCATTTTGCGACAGCTCCATAGCCATGCCACACACGGTTAATCAGCAAATTGTTGATTGACTGTTGGCGGGCGAACAGTGGCGTATGCAACCGCAGATTTACCTGGAACCGCTGCAAATCAAGGCTCAAACGCCCTGCACTTTCTCGATTGCGATGAAACTGTTAGCGCCATTCGTGGGTTTTTCCATGGACCGGGAACGCACACCATGGGCTACAACGCGCCCCTTCCTGCGGATTCCCGGAGCTTTTCATGCACTTCAAGCACTCCTTTATCTGGTCTGCCCTGGCCTTGTCGATTGCCATCAGCAGCCAGGCGGCTCAGGCCCAACCGATGCCCAGCGAGCAAACCATTGGCACCCTCGAGCAGGTGTTCGCCTTCCACGACGCCATGCCCACCGGCGTCAGCGTTGCCGAAAACGGGCGGATCTTTGTCAATTTTCCACGCTGGGGCGACGCGGTGCCGTTCACCGTGGGTGAACTGCGCGATGGCCAGGTCGTGCCCTACCCTGACCTGGCTATGAACCAGGCCGACCCGAAAGACCCGGCCAAGGGTTTTATCAGCGTGCAAAGTGTGGTGGCCGATGGTCGCGGGCGGATCTGGATACTGGACACTGCCGCCCCCGGTTTCGCCTCGCCAACGCCGGGCGGTGCCAAGCTGGTAGCCATCGACCTGGCCACCAACAAAGTGGTCAAGACCCTGGTGTTCCCGAAAAACGTGATGCTGCCCAGCACCTACGTCAACGATATGCGTTTTGACTTCCGGGTGGGCGATGAAGGGGTGATCTACATCACCGACTCTTCCCTGAGCGGCCCCGGGGCGATCATCGTCATGGACATTGCCAGCGGCACTGCCCTGCGCCGACTCAGCGGTGCCACCTCGACCTCGGTAGACCCGAACTTCGTGCCCAAGGTCGAAGGCCAGGTCTTGCAGGTTCGCAACACCAACGGCAGCACCCGTCCGTTTGCGGTAGCGTCCGATGGCATCGCCCTGTCCGCTGACGACCAGACGCTGTACTTCTGCCCGCTGTCCAGCCGCCATCTGTACTCGGTACCCACCGCGTTGCTGCGTGACACCTCGGTCAGCGAAGCGCGGCTGGATATGGCGGTCAAGGACCTGGGGGAAAAAGGCGCTTCCGATGGCCTCGAAGCCGATGCCTCCGGCGCCCTGTATGCCGGCGACTACGAACACAACAGCGTGCGCAAACGCCTGGCGGATGGACAGTGGCAGACCATCGTCCACGACCCGCGTGTGCTCTGGCCCGACACCCTGTCCATCGGGCCGGACGGCTACCTGTACTTCATGGCCAACCAGTTGCATCGCCAGGGCATCTTCCACGCAGGTCGCGACTTGCGCCAGAAGCCCTACAGCCTGCTGCGCGTGAAGATTGATGCAGCGCCGGCCCCCACCCTCTAGCTCCGTGATCAGCCGCAGCTCTTGAAGGAAGCAACATGCGCAGACCCCCACCCCGGCGCCCAGCGAAAACGCCGACCGTGACCCACCAGGATTTTTCCCTGGCCAATATCGCCAATGGCTCGCGTGTGGTGCGCCTGGGCGTCACCGATCTGTCCTTCCATCGCGCCACTGCCGCCGTGGTGGCGCTGGTCCTGCAGCGCATGGGCCTGACTGTCGAACGGCAATATGCCCTGCACGAAGTGAATTTCGAGCGCTTGCGCGAAGGCACCATCGACATGTTGGCCTCGGCCTGGCTGCCATGCAGCCATGGCGTGTACCGACAGGCCGTGCCCGCCCGTGAACTGGGCCTGCATTACCAGCCCTATGCCATGTGGGGCGTGCCCGACTATGTAAGCGAGGCTGACGTGGCATCCATCGACGACCTGCGCAAACCCGAGGTTCGCGCGCGCATGCACCCGCTGATCCAGGGCATTGGGTTGGGTGCGGGAATTACCCGGTTTTCCCTGAAAATCATGGATGAGTACGGCTTGAGCGACGCCGGCTACCAATTCCGCACCGGCACTCAGGACGATTGCGTCGACGCTTTTGAGGCCCTGTATCGCCAAGGGCACTGGGGCATCGTGCCCTTGTGGCATCCGCAGTTCCTGCACCACCGCTACCGTATCCGCGAACTGAAGGACCCCAGGGGTTTGCTCGGTAATGTGGATCGGGCAGTGCTGCTGGCACGGGAAGATCGCCTGGCGTTGCTGACCCGGGCAGAGATTCAGGTGCTGGATAATATTCGTCTGTCGAACCCGATCGTTGCCGAGCTGGATGATGCATTCAATCGGGGTGAACGCTCGGCGGATGAGGCGGCCAGGGAGTGGCTGGCGCGCCATCCGCAGATGCTGCGTGGGTGGCTGGCACCGGTGAGCTGACAGCAAGCTTGGAGCCTATGGCTTATTGTGCGTAGCAGTCGCATTTTAGGGCCGCTTCGCGCCCCAACGGGAGCAAGCTCCCTCGCCACAGGTTATCGATTGCCTGCACCTCTCTTAGCTGAACGGCAAGCGGGTTTGCCCCGCTCGCCACAGCCCCCCTTAGATAAATTCGAACAACACCGGCGCCGGCAAGCGGGACTTGGGCAGGCCCGCATTAAAATCCTCATGGCTGTGGTAACCCACACTCACCACCACCAGGCTGGTAAAGCCGCGCTCGCGCAAATCCAGTTCGGCATCCAGCGCCTTAATGTCAAAGCCTTCCATGGGCGTGGCATCCAGGCCCAGGGCAGCAGCGCCGAGCAACAGCGTGCCCAGGGCCAGGTAAGTCTGCTTTTCCATCCAGTGTTGCAGGTCTTTGTAGTCATAACGATGCAGATCGACAAACCGCCGCCGGCCTTTGTCCTGCCCGGCCTTGGCCTGCTCATCCACAAAACGCCCATCGCTGGCTTCTTGCTCCAGCAGCGCCTGCAGGTACTCCTCGGGCATCTGGGTACGCGTGCAGAGCACAATCACATGGGAGGCATCGAGGGTCTTCGCGCGATTGAACTCAAAACCACCCTGCATACTGTCCGCAATCCGAGCTTTACCCTCGTCTTCGTGGGCAATGACAAAGTGCCAGGGCTGCGAGTTGACGGAAGACGGGCTGTTGCGCAGTTGTTCCAGCAACAATTCAATGGTTGCCACGGGAATCTTGCGCGATGAATCGAAGAGTTTGGTTGTATAACGACGCTTGGACAGGCTTACCAGATCCATAAAAGGACTCCAATCAAAATAGGCAAAAACAGCGAGTCCATCGTTACCCTTCGCCCCGCCGAGAAAAACCACCCGCACGCGTCAAGAGTTTCACTGGCACAGTGAAAGTGCGCTGTGCGCCTGCGTCCCTGCAGGGGAATCGCCCGGGTCAGTCGTACTCGACAATCCCCAGTTGCTTGGCCATGAACAGCTCATTGCGCTCGACGATTTCCTCGACCACTTTGCCTTCGGCATTGAACCGGAAGTACGTCAACGCGCTCCAGGTCAGGTCTTTGCCGCTCACATCAAAACCATGCCAGGTGTTGGAACCCTTGGCGTGATGCATCAACGCAACCACCACCACATCACCGGCCACCACTTCTTTCTGGAAGGTTGTCGCGATTGACTCGTAGCGCTCGGTCACGTTCAGGCGCAAGGCCTGTTTGAACGGTTCGACACCGACGATAGGTGCCGGACAATCGGGGCGGTGAACCACCACATCGTCGGCAAAAAATTCCGCTACACGCTCAACATCCTTACCGTCGACGCAATACTTGAAGTACTTTTTCACCACATCCAGATGCTTGCTCATTTCGACTCCAATCAAGTTTTTCCCTGCACTCAACGGCTAGACTGGCAGGGGCAAAAAAAGCTTAACGGTCGGCATACACCTGAAAAATGCTGTAACTGGAAAACACCCTTGCGCGCAGTGGAGCAATGCTGATGGATCGCTGGACCGAATATGAGTTGTTTGTAAAGGTCGCGGAGCTGGGCAGCGTGACCAAGGCCGCAGACGCCCTGGACCTGTCCAGTGCGGCAGCCAGCCGGCACTTGGCGGCACTGGAGAATCGCCTGGGCGTGAGGCTGATCGAGCGCAGCACCCGGCGCTTGTTCGTCACCGAAGTCGGCAAAGTGTTCTACACCAATTCCAAGGCAGCCCTCACGGCGATGCAAGGCGCGACCGAGGCCGTCAGCGCGAGCAAAAACCACCCCCATGGGGTGTTGCGTGTGACTGCATCCTTATCCCTGTGCCTGCAACATATCCTGCCGCTGGTGCCCAAGTTCAAGGAGCAGTACCCGGATGTACGCCTGGATATCGTGGCCGAGAACCGCTACCACGACATCATTGACGACAACATCGACGTCGCCCTGCGCACCCGTGACAGTGAGCCGGACTCCAGCCTGGTGATCCGCCGCCTGACCGATACCCGACGCATACTGGCTGCCTCGCCGGACTACCTCGAGCGCTGCGGCCGCCCGCAACATCCGCAGGCGTTGGCCGAGCATCATCTGTTGCTCTACACCTACGCCACCGATCCCTATGAGCTGACGTTCCAGCGCGAAGACCAGACCATCACGGTGCCCGCCACTCCGGCGCTGGAATCCAACGACGGCTATCTGTTGCGCGCGGCCGCGCTGCAGGGCCAGGGCATTCTCGCGCAACCCACTTATGTGATCCACGACGATATCGTCGCCGGGCGCCTGGTGCCGATCCTCAGCGACTGGAGCCTGCCTCGCCTGGAAATCAACCTCGTCTACCCCTCACGACACCACCTGCCGGCCAAGACCCGGGTGTTTATCGACTTTATCGTCAAAGAATTCCAACACCTGGATTGACCCGTCGCGCTCAGTGCCGGATCACTGCCTTGAGTACCGTCTTGAAGGTCTCCAGTTGCTCCTCGCTGAATTGGCTGAAGACCGTGTCCTGCTGCTCTCGGGCGATGGTCCACAACGACTCGGTTTCGTCGATGCCCTTGGTGGTGAGCTTTACCCGGTCCTGATCATCGCGTACCAACGCCTTGCGCTTGAGGTTGTTCACCGCCTCTTCGATCTCGCGCACCGGCATTGCCACTTCGCGCTGCAACTCGGCCAGGCTCAGGCCGGCATCGTTCTCCAGCACCATCAGCATCCGCGCTTCACTGGTGCGCAGGCCGGTGGACAGTTGGCGGGGCTGGTAGCTGGCCTGATAGGCCCGCAGCGCCTGGGTCATCAGGTAATAGAGGTTATGGCTCAGGCGCCCCTGGAAATGGCTGCTCGCTGGCTGGCCCTCCTCACGGCGGGTCATGCGGGTGTGTGGCAGGACCATGGAATAGGCGCCCTGGTGATAGAGCAACGGTGAGCGGCCGCAGTCGTCGAAGGCCACCACTTTGCCAATCATGATCCAGTGATCACCCCCATCGACCTGCTGGTACTTCTCACACTCAAAGCGTGCCGAACAGTCGGCCAACACCGGCGCCCCGCCCGCACCCGCCTGGTATTCGATCTCGGCAAAACGGTCCTCCCGGGGCCGGGCAAAGTTGTTCGACAGGTCAATCTGATCGGCGGCCAGCACATTTACCGCAAAGTGCGTGGCGGCTTCAAACACGGCGTGGCTGGTGGAGCGTTTTTCGATGCTCCAGAGAATCAGCGGCGGGTCCAAAGACACCGAATTAAAACTGTTGGCGGTGACACCGACCTTGCGCCCGCTGGCGTCGGCGGCGGTGACCACGGTGACACCGGTGGCGAAATTGCCCAGGGCACGGCGAAAGGCGCGGGTATCGACTTGGTTTTCAATAGACATGCAAGACTCCCGGACAGGCTGAAGGCCCTGCCCTGATTATTCTTATAGGTAAGCGTAGCGTGGTCAGACCATCGCCGGGTCAGGCTCCAGGCCCATCAATTCGCGCCCGAGAATCTGTGCGCAAACGTCATAGTCGGTGTAGGCATGGGCGCCGGCGAGGTGAACGTCGCGGAACAGGCGTTGCAGTTCGTTGGTTTCAAACCAGGCGCCACCGCCCGCCGCCTCCATCAGGCGATCCACCGCCTGGATGCACATTTTAGTGGCGTAGCCCTGGTTGGTCCGCCAGAACGCCAGGGTGCCGCGGCTTGGATATTCATGGCGCTCGCTGTGCTCGGCGATCTCGTCCCAGCTTTTTTCCAGTAAGGCGCGTGCGGCGGCCACCTGGTGAGTAGACTCGGCCAGACGCATCAACGCAGGGGTCGCGGCGCCGACGGCCGCACCGGTGTAGGCCCGCACACGGTTTTTGGTTTTTTCGCGGAACACCTCGAGCATGCGCTCGGCGACTCCCAGGCCGACGGTGGAGAAACCACTGGCAAAATACGGACGGTACGGGGCAAAGAAAATCCTGCTGTCGGGGTACAGGCCGAAGCCCGCCGACTTGCCTTCCATCATGTCCTTGGCCTTCTGGATACGGTGCTCGGGCACGAAAGCCTGATCGACGATCAGGGTCTTGCTGCCGCTGCCACGCATGCCCACGGCATACCAGTCGTCACGAATCTGATAATCACTGCGCGGCAGTACCGCGAAGCAGTAATCCTGGGTGCCTTCGGCGTTTTTGCGGCGAAAGCCCATGATCGCCCATTCGGCGTGGTCACAACCCGAACTCCAGCCCATCTCACCGCTGAAGGTCACGCCACCCGGCACTTCTTCAGTACGCCCAAATGGCGCGATGCTGCTGCTGGCGGTGGCGTCGGGGTCGACGCCCCAGACCTCGTCTTGCAACTTGACCGAGAACATAGCCATCTGATGGCTATGGGTACACAGCAGGCTCATGGCCCACGCGGTGCTTGCGCAAGCGCCGGCCAGCAAAGCGATGCACTGGGCAAACTGCGGCAGGGAGATTTCCATGCCTCCGTACTTTTTCGGCAGAAATGCCCGGTGCATGCCGATGCCCTTGAGCAACGCGATGTTCTCGGCAGGTACGCTGCGATCTTTCTCGGCGGCGAAGGCATTGGCAGCAATCGCGGGCAAGACCGACTTGAGGTCTTCCAACAGAGGGTTTGGCTTTTTCATGGGTGCTCTCTTTATTATTGGATATCCCCATTCCTGGCCTGCCTGCGCCCTGCTCACTCGGCAGGAGGCTTGAAACAACCGGGAACGTTCGTAAAGACACGCCCAGTATGTGGCGCTTGGTCGCAGCGCAACATGCACGTTCCGGATGGAAGATTGTACTTTTCATGGCCCACAAAAAAAGCCGTCGCAGAGGCTGCGACGGCTGATTAAAGACTCTCCAATGTGGGAGCTGGCTTGCCTGCGATAGCGCTGGATCAGTCGATATATGGATCGCCGACAGGACGCCATCGCAGCCTCGCTAAAGCTCGACAGCTCCCACACACAACACGGTCACCCCTTAGCGATAGCGCTCAAGCCAATGCGCGTAAGGCGCCGGCAGGGTCCAGGAAGCCTTGTCCACCCCCAGTTCCTTGGCGGCGAAGTATGCCCAGTGTGGGTCGGCCAGGTGCGCACGGCCCACGGAAACCAGGTCGAGATGACCGGCCTGCAACGCCCCTTCGGCCAGTTGCGGTGTACCGAAACCCCAGGCCGACGTGACCGGCAGACCGGCTTCGCGGCGTACGCGCTCGGCAATCGGCCCCATAAACGCTGGCCCCCAAGGGATGTTGGTGTCGGGGATGGTGAAGCCGACACTGACGCTCAACAGGTCCAGGCCGCCGTCCTTGAAACGACGGGCCAGTTCGATGGACTCGCCCAGGGTCTGTTCGTCACGCCCGTCATATTCGAGCACCCCGAAACGCGCGGTCAGCGGCAGGTTTTCCGGCCAGACTTCACGCACGGCGGCCAGGGTTTCCAGGAGGAAACGGCTGCGGTTGTCGAAGCTGCCACCGTAGGCATCGGTGCGCTGGTTGGAGTGCTCCGAGAAAAAGCTCTGGCCCAGGTAACCGTGGGCGAAATGCAGTTCGATCCACTCAAAACCGGCGTCACGGGCACGGCGTGCGGCTTGAACGAAGTCCTGTTGCACCCGGGCGATATCCTCCAGGGTCATGGCCTGGGGGACTTTCGGCAGGTTCGCGCCAAACGCGATCGCCGAGGGTGCCAGGGTTTGCCAGCCACGGGCATCGTCGGCGGCAATATGGTCGTCGCCTTCCCATGGGCGGTTGGCACTGGCCTTGCGCCCGGCGTGGGCGATCTGGATGCCGGGCACCGCGCCTGCCGCCTTGATCGCTTGCACCATGGGCACAAAGGCTTGGGCATGGGCATCGCTCCAGATACCCGCGCAACCCGGCGTGATCCGGCCTTCGGGAGCCACGGCGGTGGCCTCGACCACCACCAGGCCGGCGCCGCCACGGGCCAGGCTGGCGAGGTGGACGTGATGCCAGTCATTGACCATGCCGTCATCGGCCACGTACTGGCACATCGGTGGAATGGCGATACGATTGCGCAACGTAACGTCTTTGAGCTTGAAGGGTTCGAACAATGCAGACATGAAAAAGCTCCTGAAACGAGGGTAACGTTTGATTCGATAGTTCGATCTTAATCGAACTATGGTAAACAATGCCAGCCCTGTTATCATTCGGTTCATGCGAGCCTTTAAACACCCCTCCCCCGAAGACTTGACCCTCGAACGCCTGCTCTATGCGTTGAGTGACCCTGTGCGCCTGGACATCGTGCGCTGCCTGGCCGGCGTAGAAGAAGCCAGTTGCGGCGAGTTGGATGGCGGGCGGCCGAAGTCCAGCATGTCCCACCACTTCCGGGTTTTACGTGATGCCGGGCTGGTGCATACGCGCAGCGTGGGCACGACCCATATGAATTCGTTGCGGGCCGATGTGTTGGCCGAGCGATTTCCCGGGTTGCTCGAAAGCATCCTAGCCCAACAATAAGACCGCGCTGTCACGCCCCGCGAGACAGCGCCTACAGACAGCGTCAGTAGAAATACGCCAGGCGAAACTGCAGCGAATTGTCGATCTTCACCCCTTCGCGCACCGCCGTGTCATGCATCAATTGCCCCAGTACCTGTACCTGCTTGCCCACCATCGTGGCCACGGTGAAGCCCAGCGTGCCATTGCTGCGGCTGGTGGCCAGGGTTTCATGGTCCAGCGTCTCGCGGGCGCCCCAATTGTGCCGATAGGAGATCGCCGCGTAAGTCTCTGGAGTGAAGTTGTAGCGCAGGTGGTTGTGCAGTTGCAGCAGCGGATATTTCTTGGCATCGGTGGCGCGCTGTTCACCGTAGAACTCCGTCTCGGCAATCACATCCCAGGTGATTTTGTCGGTCAGCCCCTTGATATAGCCCACCTGGAAATCCAGGGCCCAACGGTTGTTGCTCAGGGCAAAACCCTGGTCCTTGTCACTGCCCGTGGGCGCGGTGACAAACGCCGACCAGCCCAGGTGCTGGTTGTTGGCCAGGTCCGCGAGGGTCCACAGCGTGCCGCCAAACGTAATGTCGCCCAACCCTGAGTGCTTGCTGTCGCTGGCGCCGGTCTTCTGGTAGCCGAAAGGAATGACTATTTGCGGGTCCCAGGTCAGGCCGGTGTTGAAGAACTCGGTGAAGTGGATCAGGCGCAACACCCCGACGGTCATGTCCAGGTCAAGGTTGTCGGCGACTTTCTTGCCGCCCGAGTAAACCTTGTCGCCCCGTGGGTTCTGCTGGTACAGCACCACCACATCGGTGCCCTGGGGCAAGGCGGTGTAGTCGCCGGGGTCCGGCTTGACGTCGGCGTGAGCCAATGGAACCAGGCTGAAGAGCAGGGTCAGGATGCTAAGTGTTTTCATGGCAAGTACCGTTATTGTTATTGGAGGCAACACTCGGCCATGACGACGTCAAAAGACGTCGCCCGGCACAGTTCAAACAAGGGGAGATCAGTGAATGGCGTTGAGGTCGGCCTGCAGATCCCGGGTGCGCTTGACCAGGTACTGGCGCAGCAACTCCATGTCTTCGCGCTGCAGAATGTCGGAGAAGTTCGGCATGCCCTTATTGATCAACGCGCCACTGACAAAGGCCGGAAATGCCGCGTGCTTGTTGTCATCCAGGTAACGCAGGTCGGGCACGACCCCGCCGCTGATCGCGTTCAGGCCATGGCAACCGGCACACAGGCCATTGAACATGCCACGCGCCTGCACCAGTTGCTCGGGGGTCGCCGTGAGTACCTGGCGGGTAGTCGGCAGTACCGGCGCGGCCTTGGGGGGTGGCAGCTCACCGGTGGCACCGAGCTTGAAGGCAATCACCCGCGACTCAGCGCGCACCTTGCCCTTGTTGGTCAGCGGGCCGGTCAACAGCGGCAGGATCCCGCCCCACCCCACGGAAAACGCCACGTACTGCTCGCCATTGACCGTATAAGTAACCGGCCCCGCCATCACCCCGGAGTTGGCCCGGTGTTCCCACAGCGGCTGACCGGTGTCGGCGCGATAGGCCACCACCCGCCCATCGGCCGTGCCCTGGAACACCAGGTTGCCGGCCGTGGCGAGGGTGCCGCCGTTGCCGGCGCTGACATAGGGTTGTTTCCAGGCCGCCTTCTGCTTGACCGGGTCCCAGGCGATCAACTCTCCGCTCCAAGCATCCCGGATCTGGTTGAGGACTTTCGGGTCTTCCGGCAGGTCCGGCACATCCAGGCCGAAGTTCACCACCGACTTGTTCGCCGGGAACTGCGGGGCCTTGGCCGCTTTCAACTCGGCCAGGGTGTACTGCGCCGGAATGTACACGTAGCCGGTTTTCGGGCTGTAGGACATGGGGTGCCAGTTATGCCCGCCAAGGAAACTCGGCTGCACCACCTTGGGTTCCTTGGAATAGTCCGCCGCGCCGGTAAGGATCGGCCGCCCAGTCTGCAGGTCGATGCCACTGGCCCAGTTCACCGGCACGAAATTCTTTGCCGACAACAGTTTGCCGTTGGTGCGATCCAGCACATAGAAAAAGCCGTTTTTCGGCGCCTGCATGATCACCTTGCGTACGCTGCCATTCATCTCGATATCGGCGAGGATCATGTGCTGGGTCGCGGTGAAGTCCCACTGGTCCTGCGGGGTGATCTGGTAGTGCCAGACGTACTCGCCGGTGTCCGGGCGCAGCGCCAGGATGGATGACACATACAGGTTGTCGCCCTTGCCATTGCTGCGGAACTGGTAGTTCCACGGCGAGCCATTGCCGGTGCCCACGTAAAGCAGGTCCAGTTGCGGGTCGTAGGCCATCGAGTCCCACACCGTGCCGCCGCCACCCCACTTGACCCAGCCGTCACCGTCCCAGGTTTTCATGGCCTTGGCCATCGCCGCATTTTCCGGCGGCAGCTTGGGGTCACCCGGCACGGTGTAGAAGCGCCAGATTTGCTTGCCCGTGTCGGCGTCATAGGCGGTGACATAACCGCGCACGCCAAATTCGGCGCCCCCGTTGCCGATCAATACCTTGCCCTTGACGATGCGTGGCGCGCCGGTAATCGAGTAGCTTTTGCTGCGATCAATGAGGGTGTCGACGCTCCACACCATCTGGCCAGTGCCGGCATCCAGCGCAATCAAGCGCCCATCGAAACTGCCCACATAGACCTTGCCCTGCCACACCGCCACGCCACGGTTGACCGGACCGCAGCAGCCCTGGCCAAGGTTCTCGGCAGGGACCTTGGGGTCGTACTTCCACAACAACTCACCCGTGGCCGCATTGATCGCATAGACGATGCTGAAGGCACCCGTGGTGTACATCACCCCATCGACCACCAGCGGCGTGGCCTCGGTGCCACTGTCGATATCCAGCTTGGTGGTCCAGGCCATGCCCAGTTGGCCGATATTGTCGGCATTCACGCTGTTCAGCGGGCTGTAGCGTTGTTCATCGTAGGTGCGACCGTGGTTCATCCAGTTACCGGGCTCACGGTCGGCGGCGATGATGCGCGGTCCATCGACCTGGGCCGGCCCGGCCAAGGCCAGGGTGGCGAACGCGCTCAATAGCAGAGGCGTGCCCAACAGCAGGCTCCGTGTATTCATTGTTATTGTTCTCCAACATTAATCGACTCAGGCCACGCTATTAGAGGGTTTGCCACCTGCGGCCACTTGACTGAGGCTGCCAAAGCCCTTGGCATTCCCTGCCAAAGCGCGGCCTATAGCGGCTGCTGGCGAAAGTCCCGGGGCGCATGCTGGAAATGCCGCTTGAAGGCGCGACTGAAATGCGCGGCATCGACAAACCCCCACTTGAAGGCGATCTGGGTGATTGACTCATGCCGCAAATCCCGCGCGCGCAGGTCCTGGGCCACCCGCTCCAGGCGGCGCTGCTGGATGTAGCGCGCGATGCTTTCATGCCGCTGCTCGAACAGCCGGTAGAGTTGGCGCACTGAGACATTCAGGTGCCGCGCCAGGTATTCGGGGCTCAATTCGGTCTCTTGCAGGGAGGCTTCCACCAGGCGCGTGGCCAGGCCATAAATGTCGTCCTGGCCCACGCAGGCAAAGCCCGGCTGGCCCGCGGCGCGCTCGTCCAGACCGGCAACCGCCAGGCCGATCAGGGCCTGCTCCACGGCCGGGCCATCGTTCTCGCCGCCATAGCCTTCACTCAGTTGCGCATCCTCCAGGGAGCGCACCAATGCACGAATCATATGGGTGGCGACGCTGTTGCGCGCCAGCTTGCCAAACAGGCGCTGCTGGCCGAATTGCCGGGCGACCTCGGCGCGGGACAGATGCACCGAGATATTCTGTACCAGCCCCTGGGGCTCAATCTCGAAGGCCTGGGCCGAGTCCACCAGGGCGATATCGTCGGGCCCCAGGTCAATCACCCGGTGCTGCTGGCGGATGCGTTGATGGCCGCTGCCCTGCAGGATCAGAAAACAGTGGCGGTCATCGTCGCCATCGCCGTGGGTATGATGGCGGCTGATCAGCCCGGCATTGGTGCGGATATGCGCCAACTCCAGGCCACACACGTCCTGGCCGTGGACGCTGCCAATAAACAGACTGTGTCGATCTGACTGCGCGGTGCTGAAATTGCCGCAGACTGCACGCAAGTCACGATTCCAGTTGGCGAACTCAACGCAAGGGTTGAACAAGGCAGGCATACCCCCCTCCCACAGACCATTTATAGTTATATTGTTAACATATTATCTATATGCGGTCAGTGCAAGCAGGGTCAGGAGCGGCTAAGCAGTCCGGCCCGTGATCAGCGTGCTGATCGCCTGGGCATCCACCGGCACGCTGAGGTAGAAACCCTGCGCTTCATCGCACTGCACGTCCTTCAGCGCCGTGAGTTGGTCGAGGGTCTCCACGCCTTCGGCGGTCACCGTCAGCGAGAGCGCCCGGCCCAGGCCGACAATCGCCTGGATGATCGACTGATCGCCACCACCGGCGGTCAGGCCGCCGACAAAGCTGCGGTCGATCTTCAGCCCGTCGAAGGGGAATGAGCGCAGATAACTCAGCGACGAGTAGCCGGTGCCAAAGTCATCCATCAGCAAGCGCACGCCCAGGGCCTTGAGGCCTTGCATGATGCTCAAGGCGACTTTCTCGTCATTGAGCATCACACTTTCGGTCAGCTCCAGCTCCAGCCGCGCCGGGTTCAAGCCCGTCTCCAGCAACACCGCTTTGACCCGCGACACCAAGTGCCCACGCTGGAACTCGGTGGAGGACAGGTTGACTGAAATCATCACGTCGTCAGGCCAGCCTGCGGCCGTCTGGCAGGCCGCGTGCAGCACCCAGTTGCTCAACGGCAGGATCAGCCCGGTTTCTTCGGCGATGGGGACGAATACGTCGGGGCCCAGCAGCCCGCGCCTTGGGTGCTCCCAACGCACCAGGGCCTCGGCACCGGCCAGGCGCTTGCCTTCAATGCGGTAGCGCGGCTGGAAATCCAGGCGCAGTTCACCGTGCTTGATCGCCTGGCGCAAATCGGCTTCCAGTTGGCGCCGCTCAATAATGCGTGCGTTCATATCGCCCGCATAAAAGCGCCAGGTGTTACGCCCGCCTTCCTTGGCTTCGTAGAGAGCGATATCGGCATAGCGCAGCAACTCTTCGGCCAGGGTCGCGTCCGCCGGCGCCATGGCAATACCAATGCTGGCACTGATAAACACTTCATGTTCGGTGATGTAAAACGGTTGTTCTATGCAGTCGATCAGGCGCCGACACAGGCCTTCCACCTCCAGCGGCGAGCTCACGCCCGCCACCACCAACATAAACTCATCGCCACCTATGCGCGCCACCAGATCATCCCCACGCAGGCAGCCCTGCAAACGCCGGGACACCTGATTGAGTACATCATCGCCAGCCGCGTGCCCCAGCAGGTCGTTGACCGGCTTGAAGCGGTCAAGATCAATACTGAGCATGACCAACGGCCTTGCCAGGGTCGGCACCGCCTTGAGCTTGCCCTCGAGGAATTCCTGCATGCGCGTGCGGTTGGCCAGCCCCGTCAAGGCATCGTGTTGCGACAGATATTCAATGCGCCGCCGGGCCTCGACCTCTTCGGTGATGTCGCTGGCGGTGCCTCGATAACCCTGGCCAGGTATCTCGCGCACCGACAGCCGGCAAATGCGTCGCTGACCCTCGCCAGACACATAGCTGCACTGCACGATGGCATTCGGGCGATGGGCGTGGTCCTTGAACCAGATGGCCAACAGGCCCTGATCAGAGGTCAGCAGCTGATCCACCGCCAACCCCAGGCAGTTGGCCCCGACAAGGCCGGTAATTACATCAAAGCGCTCCGAGAGGTAGGTAAACCGCAGTTGGGTATCGACTTCCCAGATCCAGTCGGACGCCGCTTCGGCCACATCACGAAAGCGCTCCTCGCTGACCGCCAGCGCCGCACGACTGGCTTGCAGGGTGGCGTAATTAAGGTCCATGACCCGCGCGGCAGCGGTACTGCGGCGCTGGATAACCCAGGCCATCAAGGCAAAGATCAGGCCGGCAACTGTCACCAGCGGCACAACCAGCCCCAGCAACTGGCGCCCAGGATCCTCTGCGGTCCATTGCACAACACCTGCATTGTCCCTGAGGCTCAGGCTCGGTGCGCCCGCCGCCGCCCCGCCGGCCGGGGCGACCCGCAGACCTTGCACACCAAAATCCTCGCCCAGTGCAGCCAGCCGTTGCGGCGCCAGCTTGGCAATGAAGATCAACACCGAAGCGGGACCGCTATCGGCCTCTACGTTCGGATCGGTGCCAGGCGTCAGCGCAGCGGCGGCCAACACCGCCGGCATGCCATCGGCCTGTATCAGGCGGGTCACCGATTGGCTGTTGGTCGCGGCCTGCCGGGCCTGGGCCAGCAGGGGCTCGATCGGCAGGTGCAACCAGTCCTGCACGGCGACGCTCTGCAGTTGGCCCTCAATCAGCGAATACACCGTGCGACCGGCTGGATCGACAACAAACACCCCCTGGAAACCGAAGTCGGAAAACAGCGTCGTGCCGATGTTTTGCCGGACAAACGCCCAGTCCACATCCACCTTTTGATGCAGGTGTTCGTAGGCATCCCCCCAAAACGCATAGTCCTTGACCGTCGAACCAGCGACGCGCTCAACCGACAGCAGGGCGTTTTCGATATCAATGCGGCTGTGCTCGCCGGCATCGTGATTCAAGTGCTCGGCAATGGACACCAGCAACACCCCGACCAACAGAAACATGGCCAGTAGCAGCAGCGAACAGGCGAGCAGATAAGCCCGTGCAGTAGAAAGATTGGAAACCTTGCCTTGCAGCGACGACTTGGGGCCAACGTTGAGCTTTTCCATGAGCGCTCCAGGCGCCAGGGCGCCCTAACAACCCGCACCGAAAATCACACCACGCACACGCAAGTGCGAGACTACCTGCCCATAGACAATAGACAGTTTTTGGTGATCCATCGAACCCTCAGGGTTTACCCAGCACCTTGCTGAACGCCTGGGCAGCGGGCTGCAGCCATCGCGCCTGTACCAATAGCGGAATCGCGGCAGCACCCGGCTCCACCTGCCCGTCTACTTGCAACCGCTGTGGCTTGGCTTCGACCTTGAAATGGTGCTCGCCAGCCAGTTGCAGATCCGCCAGCAACTGCACCCCACCCCGGCACTGCAACTCGATCCGGGTATTGCCCAGCTTGACCAGCCACGGGCTCAACAGCGCCAGCTCGTGCCCCAGCAATTCACCTTCGGCCCGAAGGCAACTCATGCCCGCGCCATTGACCTGCAATCGCCCTTCCCAACGTCCGTCCAGCACGAACATCGGCGCGGGCAAGGCGCTGACCGCACGCGGTGCCATCTGCGCCTGCCAGTTCCACGGCCAGCCACGGATCGACAGCTCCCAGATGCGCTGTTGAAAGCCCAGGTTCACTTGCGCCGCCCACGGCCGGATCTTCCAGTCCACCGGCGCCAGGGCTCCGACGCGTGCCGCACGGCCAGTCCACAGGCTGCCCGAAACGCTGCCGGGCTGCCAGCCGGTCGGCCATGGCAACTGGCGGGCAACGAAGGCGGCCGGCAGTTCCAGCAGCACGGTCAGGCTGAACACCCAAATACCCCAGAGGATGACCGCGCGACTCATGGCCGCGCCGCCACTTCCAGGCTGAAGGCATAACCCTGGCCGCCGCCCTGCTCCAGGCTCCACTGCACAGGTCGCCCACCCTGCTCTTGCACGGTCCGTAGCAGCAGCTGCAGGGCCTGGGGCCCCGGTAGCTCGCCCTGCAATTGCCAGCGGTCGCCCTGCTGTTCAACGCGGGTCAGTACCCATTGGCGCGACACGGCCAGGGCCTGCCACTGCTCGTTGGAGAACGCCGCTGGCGGCACCAGCGCGCCGGCCTGTTGCGCCAACGCCTGCCACTGGCGGGCATCCTGCCAGGCCGCCAGCAGCGGCCGTGTCACCAGCACCAGCAACAACAGCCCGACGGTTGACCAGCCGGCCAACAGGCCATAGCGGCGCTTGGGCGGCAGTTGGTTGAAGTGGGCCAGGTACTCCAGCATCCGGGCTTTCATGGTTGTTCTCCCAGATCAAAACTCAGGTGCAGTTGACCGGCGACATGTTGCGCCTGGTCAGTCCATTGCGCGCCGGCAGCCTGGGCCATGGCCTGCCATTCGGCGGGCAGCGGCTGGGGGCCATTGCCGCGCAAGGCCAGGCGCCAACGACTGCCGTCAAACTCGATGCGCGACACCGACCAGCCCGGTTGCTGCTGCAACCAACCCGAGAGCGCCTGCTCCAGGGCCACGATTTTTGTTGACGCACCTGCCATTCGGTCGCCTCGCCCTGCACCCGCGCCAGGGCCGTACGCGCCTGTTGCGGGTTGTTGGCCGGCCCGGCCAGCGCCCTGACCTGGGCTTTCCAAACATCAACCTGGCGCAGACTCTGCACCAGATACACCGCACTCCAACACGCCGCCAGCACCACGCAACCCAGCAGCAAGTGTCGTTGTACGCGGCTCACCCGTGGCGCTCGCGGCCCCCGTGTACGCGTCGGCCGCATACCCTCCAGCACACTGGGCAACTGCTCCAGGCGCGCCAGGCGCGACGGCCAGTCGCCCTCGAGCGTCTCGCCAGGCAGGTCGCGCCAAGCCTGGGGCAAGCGCTCACCCAATACCGGCGGCCACACCAACCATTGCCGGGAATGCGCCTTGAGGCAACGCAGCGATTCGCGCCGCCACTCCACCACCTGCCCAGGCTCTGCTGGCGGCAACAACTGCAACTCCGCCCAGCCATGGGTGATCTGCAGCCCAAGCGCGGCACACTCGGCCAGCCATTGCTGGACCTGCTCGCGTTGCATCACCAACAACTCAAGCTGCCCGGCCTCGCGGGACAGGCAGCTGACCAGCAACGCTTCGCCAGGCTGCTGCGCATACTCTTCAAACAACTGCGGCCACTCGTGGCGCTTGAGCCCCGGCGGCGCCGGCAGGCAGAAGTGACTGCAATCGAGCGCTGGAATAATCAAGGCACCCGGCAATTGCAGCAGCGCCGACGGTGGCGGCCAGGCGCCGCTTGCGCAAGCCCGGTGCGCGCTGTAATGCAACCACTGCCAACGGTCCTCGGCGGTGGCCGGTGGGCGCACCAGCAACCATTCCCGCGGTTTGCCCCGCAGACGCTCAAACATGCCTGCGCTCCGGCTCATGGCTGGGTATCGGGCAAGGCGAAAGTACAGACATAAGGGGCTCCATGGTGCTCGAACTCGATCCGCACGCCGCGATTGGGCTGGGCGGCAACAGTAGAAGGAAAGGCCAGCCAACGCGTGCCCTGGTAAAAACTGAACGTGGCGCGCTCGACCGGCGCCAGTGACTCCTTGAGTTGCCAGCGCGGCTTGTCGGCGGCGTACAGGTCGGCCGAGACCAGCAGGTTCAAGCGCTGCTGGCGCGCATCGAACAGCAGGCGCTGACGTTGCACGCGCGACGCACCCTCAGCCGGCGGCCAGGCGCCCAGGGCCACCCACTGCAATTGCCCAAGGCTCGGCTGCCACTCCAGCCACGCCAGGTCCAGGGGCAAGCGCTGCTCGTACAACTGGCGCAACACCAGGCCATCGAAGCGGCGCTCCAGGGCCATGCAGAACTCCAATACCTGGGGTTCGCTGCCGGGCTCGTCCAGGCGCTCACGCACCTTGACCCAGCCATTGACCAAGGCCGCCAGCAACACCCCGACCACCGCCGTAAGGGCCATGGCTACCAACAGTTCAATCAGGGTCAGGCCACGCTGCGCCGCCTTCATGGGCGCACCAGGAACAGGCTGAACTGACCCAGGGGCTGACGCTGCTGGGGATCGGCAAATAAGCTCAACTCACCCCGGCGCAAGCGGTTGACCCCGGTGTTGCCCAGGGTCAGTTGCCAGTAACAGGTGGCAGGCCCCTGACGCAGCTCGCCGCTCACCGCATTGATCTGCGGCCAGTACTGTTCCACGCCAAACCGCGTCTCCAGCTCCCGCGCGCACAAACTGCCCAGGCGATGTTGCGCGACCGCTTGATGGGTGGCGATGCGCTGGCGCAACAACTGGCTGACCATCACCGCCATCAACGCGGCAATCCCCAGGGCGACCATGACTTCAAGCAAGGTAAAGCCGCGCTGGCGCTTCATGGCAGGGTCGCGATATGCAAGGTGTTGTCCGCTTGCCATTGCCAACGCTGGCGGCCCTCGGCCCAGCGCCAGGTGAGTGACACCGGGCGGGCCAGCCCCGACGGGGTGAACATCACCTGGGGCTCGCGGCTCACCGGCCAGTCAGGTTGCAAGCCGGCCGGCCAGGGCGCGCCGCGCGAGGGTGCGACCTGCCACCCAGGCGCGCCCCGGCCCACCTGCCAGCGTACGAACTCCGGGCTGCGGCCATTCCAGCGCAAGCCCAGCAACTGCCCGGCATGCCGCGCCTGGGCCGCTTGGCTGCGCGCCTCGCTGGCCAGTTGGGCCAGGGCCTGGCGCATCGGCGCCTGGCCGGCGTCCAGGTAGGCCACGCCCAGGGCACTGAACAAGCCGACGATCAACAACACCACCAGCATTTCCAGGAGCGAAAACCCGCGACTGCGCTGCATGCCTAGAGGTCCCAGTTACCGATATCGGCGTCGGTGCCTTCGCCGCCTTCCTGGCCGTCGGCGCCCAGGGAAAACAGGTCCACCCGGCCATGCTGCCCCGGGGTGCGATAGCCATAGGCATTGCCCCACGGGTCCTCAGGCAGCCGGCGGATGTAGCCGTCGGCACGCCAACTGCGCGGTAAGGGCTCCAGGCTCGGCTTGCTGACCAGGGCCTGTAAACCCTGCTCCGAGGTGGGGAATCGCAAGTTGTCGAGGCGGTACATATCCAGCGCCTGCTCCAGGGTCGCCAGGTCGGCCAGGGCCTTCTGGCGCATGGCTTTGTCCTGGCTGCCGAGTACGCTGGGCGCAACCACCGCGATCAACAGGCCGATGATAAAAATCACCACCATGATTTCCATCAGGGTAAAGCCGCGCTCGCGACGCTTGACCGCACGATTGCCAGGCATGGCGTGCTTTTGCATTTCAAGTTCTCCGTTTTCAGGTTGTCTGTTCAAAGGCTCAGGCCCTGATTGAGCTGCATGATCGGCAGCAACACCGCCAGCACGATGAACAGCACCACCGCGCCCATCAGCAGAATCATCAGGGGTTCGAATAACGCCAGCAGCAGGTCGACCTGGCGCGCAAACCCACGCTCCTGGTTGTCGGCGACGCGCTCCAGCATGTCGGGCAAGGTGCCGCTGGCCTCGCCGCTGGCGACCATGTTCAGCAGCATTGGCGGGAAGTGCCCGCTGGCACTCAGGGCGCGGTACAGGGTCACGCCGCCTTCGACCTGCTCACGCACCGCCTCCAGGGCCTGGTGGATCTGCCGGTTGCCAACCGTGGCGGTGGCCACCTCCAGGGATTCGAGCAACGGCACGCCACTGCCGAGCAAAATCGCCAGGCTGCGTGAGACCCGTGCGCTTTCCAGCACCGACAACAGCACGCCGATACGCGGCAGGCGCAAGGCCAGGCTGTCGCGGCGCAAGCGCCATACCGCCTGGCGCAGCAACACCCGCGCGCCCAGCGCCAGCAACAAGCCCAGCCCCAGCAACCACGGGCCGAGCATCACCAGGCCCTCGCTGGCGCCGATCAGCACCCGGGTAATCAGCGGCAGGCTTTGCCCGGTGTGGCTGAACTGCTCGGTGAGCTTGGGCACCACAAAGGTCATCAGGCCGATCACCACCGCCAGCGACACCAGGATCAGCACCGCCGGGTAGATCAACGCCGTGCGCGCCTTGTGCCGTTGTTTCTGCACTTGCTCCAGGTGCTCGGCCAGGCGCTCCAGCACCGGCGCCAATTTGCCCGAGCGCTCGCCGGCCTCGACCAGTGCGCAATACAGCGTATTGAACTGCCCACCCTGGCGGCGCAGGCTCTGGGCCAGGCTCAAACCTTCGCCCAGGGCACCGCGCACCGCCACCAGCAGGTTGCGAATCGCCGGCTCCGCCAACTGGCGTTCCAGGGTGGCCAAGGCATCCACCAAGGGGATGCCGGCGCTCAACAACGTGGCCAACTGGCGGGTCAATTCGCACAGCTGCCCATGGTTCAACCGTTGCCCGCGCGGGCTCGACAGGCTTGCGCCCTGCACCTGCAACTCACGGGCAAACAGGCCCTGCTCACGCAGCAGTTGCCGGGCATGGCGCTCGCTTTCCGCCTGGATGCTGGCTTTGCGGCGATTGCCGCGCAGGTCCAGCGCCTGGTAGCGATAGGTCGGCATCAGTCGCGCACCGCACGCAGAACCTGCTCCAGGCTGGTTTCGCCACGGCGCAGGCATTCGGTGGCCATGGCGGTCAGGCTCTGGCGCTTGTCGGCGAGGTATTCGTGCATGGCCGCTTCGCTGGCGCCGTCGTACAACAGGCTGATCAAGCCGGCATCCAGGGTGATGAATTCATAGAGGCCGATCCGCCCGTGGTAACCACTGCCCTGGCAGTCGTCGCAGCCCTGGGGGTGAAAGCTGTGTTCCAGCAGGGCCAGCTCCGGCCACAACTGGCGTTCGGCGGCCAGCAACGGTGCCGGCGTTGCGCAATGGCACAAACGCCGCACCAGACGCTGGGCCATCACGCCCTTGAGGCTGGAGGCGATCAGGAACGGTTCGATGCCCATGTCCCGCAACCGCGTGACCGCGCCCACCGCGCTGTTGGTGTGCAGCGTCGACAGCACCAGGTGCCCGGTGAGGCTGGCTTGCACCGCGATCTGGGCGGTCTCCTGGTCGCGGATTTCGCCGAGCATGATCACGTCCGGGTCCTGGCGCAGGATCGCCCGCAGGCCGCTGGCGAAGGTCATGCCGGCGCGGGGGTTGATCGCGGTCTGGCCGATGCCGGTAATCGCGTACTCCACTGGGTCTTCGACGGTGAGGATATTGCACGAACCATCGTTCAGCGCATTCAGGCTGGCATACAGCGTGGTGGTCTTGCCCGAGCCGGTGGGCCCGGTGCTCAGCAAGATCCCGTTGGGCCGCGACAGGCAGGCGCGCAGAGCCTGTTCGACCTCTGCAGGCATGCCCAGGTTGTTCAGGTCCAGCAGGTTGGCCTGCTTGTCCAGCACACGCATTACCACACGTTCGCCGTGAATGCCGGGCAAGGTCGAAACCCGGATATCCACCTCGCGCCCGCCGGAGCGCAAGGTAATGCGCCCGTCCTGGGGCTGGCGTTTTTCGGCGATATCCAGGCGCGCCATGACCTTGATCCGCGACACCAGCATGGCCGACAAGGCCCGTGGCGGGCGCAGGATCTCGCGCAGATGGCCGTCCACCCGCAAGCGCACCACCAGGCTCTGTTCGAAGGTCTCGATATGGATATCCGAGGCCCGCAAACGCAGGCCTTCAGCGAACAGGCCATTGATCAGGCGGATCACCGGCGCTTCGTTGTCACTCTCCAGCAGGTCTTCGATCCGTGGCAGTTCGTTGATCAGGCTGTCGAGATCGACCTGCTCGCCGATGCCCTCGATCAACGCTGCCGTGGCCGACTCGCCGGCCTGGTACAACGCCCCAAGGCGCAGTTCGTATTGGGCCGGATCGAGGTGCTCGACCAGCGTCGGCAGGCCATGCACGCGCAGCACTTCCTGCAAGGCGTCGGTGTCGACATCCTCGCGCAAACACAAGGTCCAGCCTTGCGCGCCCGGCGCCCGCGCCAGGCCCGCCTGGCGTGCCAGTCGATAGGGCAACAACGTACTCACCACACGCCCTCGTCGAGACGCTCGCGGCTGGCCGGGAACAGGCGCAGCAAGGCGTTGTTATCGGAGATCGCGGGCAATGCCAGGTTCGAATTGACCTTTAGGTTGCGGTACTTCTCGCTGCTCAGTTGGGCCAGGGTTTCGCCGTCGCGCATGATCCGCGGGCGGATAAACACCATCAGGTTCTGCTTGGTGCGCTGGCTGGCGTTGGAGCGGAACAGCCGCCCTATCCCTGGGATATCGCCGAGCCACGGCACACGCTGGTCACTGTTCTTGGCCTCGTCGCCGATCAGCCCGCCCAGCACCACCAGGCCGTTGTCTTCGACCATGACCTTGGTCTTGATCTCGCGCTTGTTGGTGATCACATCGCTGGCGCCGGTACTCTCGGCAATCGACGAGACCTCTTGCACGATGTCCAGGCGCACGGTGTTGTCGATATTGATCTGCGGCTTGATCCGCAGCTTGATCCCCACTTCCTTGCGCTCGATGGTCTGGTAGGGGTTGGTGTTGTTCTGTGTCACCGAGCCCGTCACAAACGGTACTTCCTGGCCCACCAGGATCGACGCTTCGGCGTTGTCCAGGGTCAGCAGGGTCGGGGTCGAGAGCAGGTTGAAGCCACTTTCGCTTTTCAACGCATTGAGCAGCGCAAGGAAGTTCAGCCCGCCGCCATTGAGCTTGCCGAAGCCGGCGGTCGCCCCTGGCACATTGGCCAACAGCTTGCCCAGGCCTGCGGTGTCGCCGCTGCCAGCGGCCCCGGCCAGGCCAGCGATGCTCGTCCCACCATTGGTAAAGTTCACCGCGCCGCCGCCAAACGAATCGCCCAAAAACAGCCATTGCACCCCCAGTTCCTGGGCGCGGGTGTCGGAGACTTCGGCGATGATTGCTTCCACCACCACCTGGGCGCGGCGGATATCCAGTTGTTCGACGATGGTGCGGTAGGCGGCGATTTCGCTGTCCGGGCCGACCATCACCACGGCGTTGGTGCCCTCCTCCGACTCCATGCGAATGCCTGAGGCGCTGACCGCCATCTGCTTGGGCGCACCTTCGGTGGGCACGCCTTCGCCACCGGCGCCCGGGGTGTCCTGGCTCAAGCCGCGAAGCACCTTGACCACCTCAGCCGCATTGGCATGGCGCAGGTACATCACCACCGTGTTCGAAGGTCGCAAGGCAGTTTGTGGCTGGTCCAATTGCTTGAGCAACGCGCGCACCCGTTGGCGGCTGTCGGCACTGCCGCGTACCAGCAACGCGTTGCTGCGCGGGTCGGCAACCACCTGCGCGCCATCGGCGCCCTGCTCGCGGGCCAGCAGGCGGGTCATCAATTGTGCGGTGTCGTTGGCGCTGGCATTGACCAGGGGCAGCACTTCCAGGGGCTCCTGACTGACCTGGTCGAGTTGCTGCAACAGCGCGTCGATACGGTCGAGGTTGCTGCGCCAGTCGGTGATTACCAGCAGGTTGGCCGACGGGTACGGGCTGATCACTCCCACCCGGGGGTCAATCAGCGGCTTGAGGATATTGAGCATCTGTTCACTGGCGGCATTGCGCACACTGAATACCCGAGTAGCCATGCCATCGTTGGCTTGCACGGCCTGGCGCGCAGACTCCACCGGCACCGGTTCCAGGCGTGCGGCCTGGTCCGGCACGATTTTCACGCTGCCATTGGGCAGGTTGACCGCAGCAAAACCCTGGGCGCGCAACTGGGCGAGGAAGATGTCATAGATGGCCTCGCTGCCGAGCATATCGAGGCTGCGCACCGTGACCTTGCCCTTGACCCGTGGGTCGATGATGAAGGTGGTGTTGGTGATGCGCGACACGCTGTCGATAAAGTCCGTGAGTTCGGTGTCGATGAAGTTCACTTCATACAAGGCCGGCGCGTCTTCGGCGTGGGCTGGAGTCACACTCAAGGCCAGGCACAATGCGCTCAGGCCCAGGCATTTATTGATCATGTGCATCGTCGGTTCATTCCTTGCGCTTGAGGCCGATCACCGGTCGCTCAGTCGGCCATGGCAAGCGCTCGCGCTGCCCTTGATTGTCGAAAATCAGCCCACGGTCATCAATGTCTTGCAGTACGATGCCGGGGGCCAGGCGCTGACCCAGGGTCAGCGTGCGTTCTTGTTGCTGATAGCGCAGGACCAGTACCGTGGCGCGCAGCGGCGTGGCCTTGAGGCTGCCCAGGTAATCGACCTTGAGGGTGGTCAACGGCAGGTCGTCGCTGGGGGCCTGACGCGGTGTCCAGTGGTTGCTCAACAGGTCGGCGACCGGCGCCGCTGGCGGGTTTAGCGCGATCGGTTGCGCGATGCCGTGCCACAGTTGCAGCACACATTGCGCTGCCAGCCAGGCCAGGAGCGTTGCCAGCAGCAGGTTGCCCGCACGGTTCAACTGACCAGGCTCCGTGGATGCCATCCCGGATGCCCCTGCACGTAGCGCACTTCGGGCAATTGCAGCGGCGCCAGTTGCCAATCCGCCGGCTGCTCGCGCAACCAGCCTTCAAGGTGCTGCCACAGCGGTTGCCCGGCATCGGCGGCAAAGCCCAGGCCAAAGGTGCGGCAGGTGCCGACTGGCTCGGCAAACTCACTGACCCGCTTGCCGCCCGGGCTATAGGTGACCTGCCAGGGTTGGCCGAGCCAGCGTGGCAAGTCCTGGCTGTTATCCAATAGCAGTGGCTCGCCAAACAGCTGTTCGGCGCCGTTTTCCAGGACCTGGCGCACCTGCTGCGCCGGGACATCCACGACCGGCGCCGGGTAGCTAGCGCTCAGGCTGATCAAGTGTTCGCGGGTAATCATCTGGCCACGGGCCAAGGGGCTGTCGTAGCGCAGGCCCGGCAGCAGTACTGCGCTCTGGGGCTCGCGGGCCAGGGCCTGGTGCAACAGGCGATCCCAACTGCCGGCGCGTACATCGCGGCGCCAGAGGTTTTCCGGGGCCTTGGCCAAGGGTTGGTCGAGCCACGCCGCGTGGGCTGCGCGCTGTTGTTGCAGGCGTGGTTGCAGGCGCTGGGCGTGGGCCTGGGCGGGAGCGTCCAACGCACTGGCCTGGGCCGCAAAAAAGCGCGCATCAAAGCGCCATTGCCCGGCCTGGGCCTGGCAGCGGATACGGAAGGCGCCGCTGGCCCGGGTCCCGCCCAGCACCACCGGGACGCGCTTGCCGGAGCTTTGCAGGATTTCTACCGGCTGCGGCCACAGGTCCTGGCCACGGGCACACAACATCAAGTCCACCTGACTCAGGCGCTCGGCCAGCCAGAAGCCCGGGCCGGTACCGACATCGGCCAGGGCCACCACCAGGTCGGCTTCTTCGCGGGCCTGGGTGAGCACCGGTTGCAGGCTGTGCAACCACTCTTTCAAGGATCCTTGCTGGTCCCGCGCATAAGGGTCGGTAATGCCAACCACAGCGATGCGCACGCCGCCCCGGCGGAACACCTGCATGCCTGGGGTGGCCAGGCGTTGCGCGCTGGCGCTGGCCAGCCCGGCGCCCAGCACCGGGTGGCCGAATTGCTGGTACAGGCCCTGGCATTGTTCGGGCCATAGCACGCGCTCGTCGCTGCTGACTCGCACTTCGCTGCCGAGCAACTGGCTACCCTGGACCCCGGACAGGCCACGGGTCAGGTAGGCCAGGCCGCTGCCATTCCAGCACTGGCCGTTTTCCAGGGTCAGGCTATTCTCAGGCCCGGCTTCATCGCGCAGGCGTTGCAACACCGCGCCGAGTACCGCGTAGCCGCCGGTTTGCACACCGTCACTTAAGGAGGCATCCAGCAGGCCATCCAACTGGCTGCCATCGGCCTGGCGAAAACGCGCATTGGCCCCGGTAATCCAAGGTGCCTGGCCGATGCGCGTCGCCGGCCCCAGGCGTGTGGCGGGCACCACCGGGCGACCCGGCAGGCGTGCATCGAGGGTGTCAGCGATATACAACAGGTCGACCGGCTGGCTGTCCGCAGGCCCCGCCGCAGCCCCCGGCTGGAGCAGCCGGCCAGCCACGGGGCACAGGCGCCCAGCGTCATCCATCCCAATACATCGCGCCGCACCATTGAAACCATTGTTCTCTCACCCTGAGGCTAACTGCTTTAAGGGCGGCATATTGGGGGTCAATTAATGACGGTTTAATGTCAGTTTTTTAACAGGAGTGAAATATGCAAATCTGCAACAAAAGGAAATAAAAAAATTAAACTTAAATACATTTTTAACAAAACCGACCGCGAATCATCACATTCGGCTCTTAGAGTTCGGGCTCCTTTCAAAAATCGTGATCTACAAAGGACCTGATGAAATGAGTCGAGAGACTGGCGACAACCAGAATCGCAACCTGAGCCTCAATGAGCCGATGGAATCGGTACTCACTGCCTACCTGAGCCGCCGCAGTGTGGTACGGGGCGGGCTCGGCGCCGCGATCGCCATGATTGCCGGTACCGGCCTGACGGGCTGTTTTGACAGCGGCGGTGGCTCGGACAACGACACCCCTACCCAGCCGCCAAAGCCGGCACTGAAACTGGGCTTCAACTCGATCCCCGGCTCCCTCACCGATGCCTGCACCGTGGCCGCCGGCTACACCGCCCACGTGCTGGCCCCTTGGGGTACACCGCTGAACAGCAACGCTGCCCCCTGGAAAAGCGACGGCAGCAACACCTCGACCGACCAGGCCAACGCGGTAGGCATGCACCACGACGGCATGCACTTCTTTCCAATCAATGGCAGCTCCACCGACGGCCTGCTTGCGATCAACCACGAATACATCGATGCGCAAGCCCTGCACCCGGCGGGCCCGACCCTGGTCGGCGGTGTTCGTCCGGTCGAAGAAGTGCGCAAGGAAATCAACGCCCACGGTGCGGGCGTGATGCGCATCAGCAAGGTCAACGGCCGTTGGCAGGTGATGGAAAACGATCCGTTGAACCGCCGCTTCACCACGGCTACGGTCATGGACCTGGCGGGGCCGATGAAAGGCACCGAGCACGTAAAAACCAAATTCTCGCCGACCGGCACCCAGACCCGCGGCACCAACAACAACTGTGGTAACGGCTATACCCCGTGGGGCACCTACCTCACCTGCGAAGAAAACTGGCCAGGGATTTTCGTCAATAAAAGTGGCGCCCGCCCGGCAGACCAGGTACGCATCGGCGTGGGTACCGGCAGCGGCAACTATCGCTGGGAGAGCGTTGCCGGTGATCCAAGCGAGGTCAACGGTGAGTTCAGCCGCTTCGACGTGACCCCAAGCGGCGCCACCGCCACTGATGACTACCGCAACGAAGCCAGCACCTATGGCTACATCGTTGAGATCGACCCGTACAACGCTTCGACCCGCGCCGTGAAACGCACCGCCCTCGGCCGTTTCCGCCACGAAGGTTGCTGGCCGGGCCTGACCACCGCCGGCAAGCCAGTGGTGTTCTACAGCGGTGACGACTCGCAGAACGAGTACCTGTACAAATTCGTCTCCACCGCTTTGTGGGACCCGGCAGACGCCAACCCCAGCGACCGCCTGGCCACCGGCGCCAAGTACATGGACAGCGGTAAACTCTACGTGGCGCGCTTCAATGCCGACGGCAGCGGCAACTGGTTGCTGCTCGACGTGGCCAGCCCGACCGTGGATGGCAGCACCCTGGGCGCGAAGTTCACCGACCTGCCGGGGATCATCCTCAACACCCGTGGCGCGGCCGACGCCGTGGGCGCCACACCGATGGACCGCCCGGAGTGGACCTCGGTCAACCCGCTCAATGGCGACGTCTACCTGACGCTCACCAACAACACCAGCCGCACCGTGGCCAACGCCGCCAACCCGCGCGTCAAAAACAAGCACGGGCACATCATTCGCTGGCATGACGCGGACAACCAGGTGTCCTTCACCTGGGACATCTTTGTGTTTGGCGCCAACGCCGCAGGCGCCCCGGACATCAACCGCTCAGGCCTGACCACGCTGAACCAGTTCGCCAGCCCGGATGGCATGACCTTCGACAGCCGTGGCGTAATGTGGATCCAGACCGACAACGGCGAAAAAACCCTGACCGACTACACCAACGACCAGATGCTGGTGGTGATCCCGACCAATATGGTCGATGCCCAGGGCAAGCAAGTGCCAGTCAATGCGCAGAACCAGGCCGACCTGCGCCGCTTCTTCGTCGGGCCTAACGGCTCTGAAGTGACGGGGGTGACCTTCACACCCGATAACAAGACGGTGTTCGTCAACATCCAACACCCGGACAACTGGCCGTCCACCGGTGTGGCTACCGACGTCACGGTCGGCACAGTCCGCCCTCGCGCCTCCACGGTTGTGATCCAGCGTGCTGACGGGGGTGAATTGGCGATCTGATCCAGCGGCAGGAGCCGGCCCGGCTCCTGCATCACGATCCTTGTGGGGGCTGTCGAGCTCCGGCGAGGCTGCGATAACGAGGTCATTACCAGCATGGATGTTGGCTGATCTACCGCTATCGCAGCCTCGCCGGGGCTCGACAGCTCCCACACTTGCTTTGTGGTGATCTCAAAATCAACAGGTGGGATCTCGGGTTTGCGCCACACTGCACAGCAAATGTGGGGGCTTGCCTGCGATGGCGGTGGATCAGCCGCCAGAAACAGTGACTGGACTGCCGCTTTCGCGAGCAAGCCCGCTCCCACAGGGGATCTGCGCGGGGCAGAGAATGTTGGCACCACCACAAATCAAATGTGGGAGCTGGCTTGCCTGCGATGGCGGCAGGTCAGCCAATAGATTTATCGACTGATACACCGTCATCGCGGGCAAGCCCGCTCCCACACAAATCCGCTCCCATACGCGCTATAACGGCAAAGGCTCGCGCGAGCGCAGCAGCATGCCCTGCGCCGGCACCCGCGCATGCCACTTCACGACCCCCTGGGCCTCGACACGGTACTGGCTGCGAAAGCGCTGGCCATCCAGGTCTATGTCCAGGAGCAGCAGAAAGTGGTCACCGTTGAGCTGCAGACCTTCGCTCAAGCGCTCGAACATCGTGTCGTCCATCGCCCCCAGGGCCTGGCGCAGTTCGCCCGCATCGCGATAGCCCCCCGCCGGCCGCGCGCTGACCAAGCGGGTCAGCACCGAACGCGACACCTCGCCCTCGTACAACGCATCCAGCAGCGGCAGCATTTCCAGGTTCAACGCATTGGCATTCAGGCGCCAGCCAGCCGTCTCGTCCAGGCTGCATAACTGCGGGTAGCGCAACGCCCGCAGCGCGTCGGGCACCGCCAGCAGGTTCAGCTCGCTGATATCGCGCATGCGTTGATTGGCCGCCAGGCGCGGTGGCGACTGGCGCAAGTATTCGTTGCTTTCGGCACCTTGCAGGCGGGTCTGCTGGTCGGCGTCGAGCCAGTCGGCCAGGGTCTGGGCCAAGCGTTCGGCGGCCATGTCCGCCCCCAGCAGATGCACCAACTGGCGCTGGGCACGTTCGGCTTCGGGGCCGATCAGCGCGTTGACGTTGAAGCAGGTGTGCAGGTCGCGAATCTGGATGCTCGCCTTGCCCCCCTTGAAGTCATAAGCCAACGGCTGCCCGCGCATGGCCTGCCAGAACAACGGGCTGGCGCGCCACAGCGGGTCTTGCAGGGCCTGTTCGGTAAAGGCCAGCGCCGCCCGTTCGATCGCGCGGGCCTGCACCCGCTGTTGCACCAGACGCACGCTGTCGACCTGCTGGCGCCCCTGCTCGACCATCCAGGCCATGCCCCCCGCCAGCATCGCCAGGGCCACCAGCACCATCAACAACGCCGCCCCCTGCTGCCGTTTCTTGTCCATTGCCACGCCACCTTTTATGGAGATCCTGGCGACAGTCAACACAGTGGATGTTTCAACCAAGTGGCAGACTCACACAATTCCCGCAAAACCGTCACCGCGCCGTCATAAAGCCTCGGCAAACTGCGCCTTCATATTTCAAATCAATGGCTTGGAGTGGCGTTATGGGCGGTATAGGGATTTGGCAACTGGTCATCGTGCTGCTGATCGTGGTGATGCTGTTCGGCACCCGGCGCCTCAAGGGCCTGGGCAGTGATGTGGGTGAGGCCATCAAGGGCTTTCGCTCCTCCATGGGCAACGAACCCGGCGCCCAGGCGGCAGAAAAGACCAGCCTTGAGGTGCAAGCCGAACCTCAGCGACCTGCCGACAGCAAACTCTGATGTTCGATATCGGTTTTAGCGAACTGCTGCTGGTGGGCCTGGTGGCGCTGCTGGTGCTGGGCCCCGAGCGCCTGCCGATTGCCGCGCGCAATGCCGGGCTGTGGCTGGGCCGGGCCAAGCGGGCGATGAATACGCTCAAGGCCCAGGTCACCCAGGAACTGGACCACGAACACCTGCTGCAGAGCATCGACCAGCAACCCTTGCGGCAACTGGAGCAGCAACTGCGCGACGGCATCCGCCTGGACGCCCCGCTGCCAGAAACCGCCACTCCCAAAGGACCACCTGCCCCATGAGCGACCTGCCCTTGCCTGCTCCGCGCCTGTCGGTGACCGGCCACCTGACCCGGTTGCGCTCGCGCCTGGTGCGCTGCGTCCTGGCGATCCTCCTGGTGTTTTGCGCGCTGTTCCCCTTTGCCCAGCAGCTCTACAGCTTCGTCTCGCAACCGTTGCGCGACTTCTTACCCAGCGGCGCAACCATGATCGCCACCGGGGTGACGTCACCGTTCCTGGCGCCGCTCAAGCTGACCATGATGATTGCCCTGTTTATCAGCATGCCGCTGTTGCTGCACCAGGCCTGGGGCATGATCGCACCGGCGGTGTATCGCCAGGAACGCCGCACCGCCGCCTGGTTGCTGGCCGCCAGCGTGGTGCTGTTTTACCTGGGCATGGCGTTCGCGTTTTTCCTGGTGTTCCCGATGATGTTCGGCTTCTTTACCAGCGTGACCCCGGACGGCGTGGCGATGATGACTGATATCGCCCTGTACCTGGATTTCATCCTCGCGCTGTTGCTGGCGTTCGGCCTGGCGTTTGAAATTCCGGTGGCCACCTTCCTGGTGATCTGGGCCGGTATCACCGATGTGCAGACCCTGCAAAAGAGCCGGCCGTATGTGATCGTCGGCTGCTTTGTGGTGGGCATGCTGCTGACCCCGCCGGATGTGTTTTCGCAGACCATGCTGGCGGTGCCGATGTGGATTCTGTTTGAGCTGGGGCTGCTGGCCAGTCGGTCCGTGAACAAGCCGCGTACCGAGGCGCCGTAGAGCGCCTTACGGCTCAGGGGAAGGCCGCAGCAACGAGGTGCTGCGCCCGCCTTGCTTGAGCAGGGATGGATTGATCCCGAATTGTTTGCGAAATGCCGTGGCAAAGTGGCTGGCGTTGGCATAGCCCAGGTCTGAGGCCACGCGCATCACCGACTCATCACCCTCCAGCAAGCGACTGCGAGCCTGGGTCATGCGTGCTTGCTGGAACACCCCATACACACTGTTGAGGAACAACTGGCGGAACCCGCGTGTCAGCTTGGGCTGGCTCATTCCGGATTCGCGGGCCAGTTCAGACAGGCTGGGCGCTTTGCCCAGGTCAAGCAGCAAGCGCTCGCGGGCGCGCAGCAGGCGTTGACGATCAAGGGCGCTCAGGCGACAGGCGCAGTCCACGCTGCGCCGCGCTTCCAGAAACAGGCTGACCAAAGTCACGCTCTGGCCGTACAGCCACAAGCGGCTGCGAGGCTGGCCAGGCGCGTACTCCAGGGCATTGGATAACTGGTGGGCAGTGGCAGTCATTTCGCCGCTACGGTGGCCGTCAAGAAAGCAATGGTCACAGGCCAGCGCGCTGTACAGGCTCGAATCGATCTCCAGGTCCCACTGGGTCAACAGGTCGGGATGAATCATCACCGTGATGTTGTCGATTTCGCCCTGCTGCTGATAGAGGCCGTCGCGGCAACGACCGTAACTGATGCTGCCGCAACCCTGGTCAACGACATAGCGTCGCTGACGCCTACCATCGCGGAAGCTGCAGGAAGCCTTGCCCTTGAGCAGGTTGGTAAAGCTGAAGTGGATGCGCTCGCTATCGTCGTGCAGGGGCATTTCTACCGGCTGCTCGAAGGTGCTTTGCCAGCGCACGATATCCAGCCCGCCCTGCAGGGTCACGCGGGTGACCCGGCACTGGTTGCCGGGCCCGAAGTCGCCCCCGTAACCGTCGGCAATAATCCGCGAGACCGGCATGAACGCCCGTGCCTCTTCCTCAGTGGCTGACATCTTGGATCTCCTTGCTGACCGGATACGGCTCGAATCAGACCACATCGGGGTAGCGGCGCGCAATTGATAATCACTAGCATCTGATGCGCTGCAGTTGCTCCCTTAGCCGCCGTCGCCCGCCGCGACGCGCATTGCCCGAAACCTCAGTCAAGGCCCCATCATGTCTGCACCCAGCCCATCGACGACCAGCCGTGGATCACCGTACATTCGTTATACCATAACAACTCTTATAGGTTGCACACTCACTCATTCGACCTTGGCCGACACGGTCAGCCAAACCGTGCAGTTGCCGGCTTCGACCGTCACCGCGCGCATGGAGCAAGAGGATCCCAAGGAAGTACCGATCAGCCTCAGCGTAATCAGCGGCGAACAGTTGCGCACCCAGCGCCTCGATACCTTGGAGAGCGCTCTGCGCAACACGTCCGGGGTCAGCGTCAACTCCTCCGGCGGGCCCAATGATTTCAATGTGCTGATCCGTGGCGTGGGCTCGCTGTACCAGATGTCAATGGATGACAGCTCAGTGGCGTTCAATATCGATGGTGTGCCAGTTTCATCACGCAGCCTGGGTTTTGAAACCCTGGATGTGGACCGCATCGAAGTCCTCAAGGGGCCCCAGGGCACCTTGTCCGGAGCGATTGGCCAAGCCGGCGCGGTGAATATCACCACACGCCAACCGACTCGCGAATTGGAAGGTTATGTGCGTGGCGAAGTCGGCCAGCAAGGCCAGTTCCTCACCGAAGGCGCGGTGGGCGGGCCGCTTACCGACAACCTCAGCGGCCGCCTGGCGGTGCGCCGGGCTGGGTACGACAGTTGGATCGACAACGACCAGACCCATCAACCCCAGACCAAACCCCGCAACGAAGCGTACCGGGGCAGCCTGCTGTGGGATATCAACGACGACACCCGCGCGCTGTTCAGCGCCGAGCGCCAGAAGACCAAGCGCGCCACCAATTCCCTGGTGCTGCGCCCATACGGCAGCGACCCGAGCCTGGACCTCACTCCCGGCCTGTTCGACGACAACTACAAGACCACCGAACGTTATACGATCAAGGTCGAACATGACCTCGCCAACAGCCGCCTGACCTCAACCAGCGCCACCTCCACCGCCGACTTCGAAGGGCTGATCGCCTATGACAGCAAGCTGATGGGCGCGCTCTATGGCACCCCCAGCGAGTTTTGGGTGGTGGACAAATCCTTTGAGCGCTCCTGGAGCCAGGACGTGCACCTGAGCTCCCTGCCGGGCGTCGAGGTGTTCTGGGTCACAGGGCTGGCCGCCGCGCGCAACGAGCGCACCTACGACACCCCGCGCAATACCTACGGCACCTCGGGCGCCAAGTTTCGCGACTTCACCACGACCACCTATGCCGGCTACGGCGAAGTCACTTTCCCCTTGACCGAGCAGTTGAAACTGACCACCGGCTATCGTCACTCCTGGGACCGCAAGACCTATGACGGCGAGTATTTCTCTGGAAATGCTTCAGTCAATGACTCACGCAAACTCACGGACAACTACGGCACCGGTCGCGCCGCCCTGAGCTATGCGCTTACCCCGCAAACCAACGTGTATGTGCAATTAGCGCGAGGCTATAAATCCGGCGGTTTCAATGATTACGCGTCACAGGTCAGCGACAGCGAACCCTACAAGGCGGCTGTCAGCAAGGCAGCCGAACTGGGCTTCAAAAGTCAAACCGATGACCATCGGGGCAGCCTCAACGGCGCGTTGTTCTTCACTCGCGTACACGACGACCATCTGCTGGGGTACGACGCCGCAACCTTCGCCACCAATGCCTTCAATGCCGACACCCGTAGCCGTGGCGCCGAACTGGAAGGCAGCTGGCGCTTCGACTACGGCTTGACCGTGGCCGCCAGTGCCACCTACCTCGACGCGAAAATCACCAGTGCTGTGAATGGCATTCAGGCCGGTGACGTCGCCGCCGGCAACCGGACCCCGGATGTACCCCGCTGGAGTGGCAACTTCAACGTCGCCTGGGAGCACCCATTGGGCAATTTCGCTGGCCTGGGTGACACCACCCTCAACACCAGCCTCAACTACCACCTGGTGGGCGAACGGGCGGCCGATCCGCAGAACCATTTCAACCTGGATAACTACGAGAAACTCGACCTGCGCGCCGGTCTGCAAAGCAAGTTCGGCGAGGTATATGCCTATGCCGACAATCTGCTGAACCAGACCTACGACACCTATGGTTTCTACAGCGACCCAGTGGCCTACGGCGCACCCGCGCGCCGTCGTACCCTGGGCGTCGGCTACACCTATCAGTTCTGATCAATCCCCTTGTAGGAGCGGGCTTGCCAGCGAAGACGGCAGGTCAGCCAACATCCTTGGCAGGGCCGACGCCATCGCTGGCAAGCCCGCTCCTACAGGGTTTGTTGGCTAAGCCTCTGTCAGAACGAATAGCTGTAACCCACGCCCGCCGACCGTCCCCTGGCCGGCATCCCGGTCAGTACTTGGTCGGTGGAGTACGAACCGTACAAGTCATAGCGTGCATCCAGCAGGTTGTCGCCCCACAGGTAGACTTCCGAGCCGCCGCTTTCCAGGCCCAGGTGTAGGTCCAGCTTGGCGTAGCCCTTGAGGTCATAGTGGTTCTGCGGGTCTGCCGGACGGTTTTTCTGCAGGCGGTAATTGAGCAATGTATTGAGCCGCGGTGCCGGCAGGCCCAGGAGGTTGGGCAGATCCTTGTGCCAGGCCACGCTGAAATTACCACTCCACAACGGCACGTCCGGCACCCGGCTGCCTGCCACCACGTCGCCGCCAGAAACACCCAGCGCATCGGAGGTCACCAGCGCATTGGTGTAGCTCAGGGCACTGCCCAGGGTCAGTTGATCAGTAACGTGCCAGGTGCTCGACAGCTCGGCGCCCTTGCTGCGAGTGTCGGCATTCACCGCACTGACGGCCACGGTCTTGAAGTCATACCCCAGCAAATGGTCATCGCGTACCCGGGTGAAGAACAACGCGCCCTCCAGGCTCAGCGCACCGCCCTCGCTTTCATGCTTGAACCCTACTTCGGCCGCACTGACCTTAGCCGCCTTGTACGGCTCACTGTCCGCGACCGAGGTCGCGTAATCATTGAAGCCTGCAGACTTGTAGCCACGGGAAAGCACCGCATAGAGATTGGTCTGCGGCGTCAACGCATAGGCCAGCGCCACGCGCCCGGTGCTGTAGTTGTCTTGCAGTTGGCGGCTGTCGCTGGCCCGATTGCCTGCACTCGTATATTCGCCGCCGTAGGTCTTGCGATCCCAGGTGTGGCGCAGGCCGGTGGTGAGTTTCCAGTCCTCGGCAATCGGGAAGGTGATCTCGCCATACGCCGCGTAGCTGTTGGTACTGAACTCACGTTGCTGAAGCGCGCCGTTGGTGAAGTTGCTCGAGTCGAAATTGCGCTCGGAACGGGAAAGATTGACCCCACCCACCCAGAACACTTCGGCCTCTGGCAGAGAGCCCAGGCGCAGGTCCTGGCTCCAGACCCGTTCGTGGGCCGAGTCCTCAATGAGGTACTCAAAGGGTGAGCCGTACAGTGCACGAGTGATGTTGCGGTCATAACCCTTGACGGCATTGAAGTCGGTGCTGGTGTGGGCAGTGATCGAGGTGATCCGCGCTTGCGCCAGATCGTGGTTGAGCTCAAAGGAATAGCGCTCATTGGCCTTCTGGTTGCCGTCAAATACGCCGGGGGTGTAGTCCAGGCGTGGGCTGTCGCCAAAGGGCCGCAGCATTTCCAGGCCGGCGTAGTGCTCGGCGCGTTGGCGTTCGGCAACCAGCAGCCCAGTGATGCCCGCGTCGTTGTCCCACAGCAGGCTGCCACGCAAGGCCAGGTCGCGAGGCGTGGTCATCGGGTCGCCATCCTGCTGGTTGTCGACCCAGTTATCGAAGCCACTGCGACGCACCGCAATGCGCCCGGCCAGGGTCTCGGTCAAGGGACCGCCCACCGCGCCTTCGCTCATGAACTGGCCTTGCTGGCCGACTTCACCCCGCACATAGCCTTCTACCTCACGGGTGGGTTTGCGGGTGGTGACGTTGATCGCCCCGGCCTCGCTGTTGCGCCCCAGCAAGGTGCCCTGGGGCCCCTTGAGCACTTCGACCTGTTGCGCATCGAGGGTGGCCATGGCTGCGTTGCGCACCGACATCGGGACGCCATCGACGTTCAGCACCACTGAGCCGTCATCCATGCTCATCTGGTTCAGCGAACCCACGCCACGAATCCGCACATTGGCGTCATTCGCCCCACCCCAGGAATTGACATCCACACCCGGAGTGCCGCGCAACGCGTCCTCCAGGGTGCGCAGGCGCCGGGTTTGCAGGGTGTGCTTGTCAAGCACCGAAAGGCCGAAGGGAATGTCCCTGGCACTTTCCTGGTTCAACCGCGCACTGACGGTCACCGGCGCCAGCTCCAGGGCCTGCGCGGGAGGCTGGTAGTCGGCCGCAAACGCGCTGCACGCCTGGCTGGACAAGGCCAGCGCCAGGGCTTGGGTGAGGACGTTGGCGCGCCAACCCTGCGGGTGGTGTAACGGTTTGAGTAGCCACTGATCAAGCATGCAAAACTCCAGGCAGATAAGAGAGGGATAGGTTCATTGCGACGTGCCCCAACGCTGGCGCGCCTGGGCGATCACCTGATCCGAGGGCGCACCCAGCAGCCCTTGAATCAAGGGGGGCCATCCCTGGCCTGTAAGGATTTGTGCAGTCATGTCCAGCAGTTGCGCAGCGCTCTGGCTGGCAGCCCAGTCGAGGCTGGCCAGGGCCGCATAAGGCGCGGCCCAGCCCTGCTGCCGGGCACTGGCCAGGGTGCCGATCGGCTCGCCGTCACTGCCCAGCAAGCGGGTCAGGTCATCGGCCTTGAGCCCGATCAGTGCGGCACGGGCCTGGGGACCGTCGACTTCGCCGACACACAGCAAACCCAGCGCTCCGGCAACCCCTGACTCAGCCATACATGACCCGGTTGTTCGCGCAGGTCGCTGGCGCTGAGCAGCCGCTGGCGGGCCAACAGTTCGGCGATGTGGGCGCGTCGTGCCCAGCGTCCGATGCCGGCTGGCGCCACGTCCCAGTCCGGGGTCTGGGCCAGCAGCAGGTGGCCGTTGCTCAGGCGACTGTCTCCCATGCCGCTGGGCCATTGGCTCACTTCGCTGACCGGTGGACTGGCGCCCAGATGCTGCGCGACACAGGCAGACATGGCGGTAAGATCCTCGCGCACCTCGCGGGCGGTGGTCTGGCGACTGGCATCGGCCAGCACCCGTACACCGTCCAGTTCATGGGTCACGGTCGCCGAGGTCAGGGCATAGGCGAAATCCAACGGCTGTTCACTGCGACCACTGAGGGACTGCCCCTGGGCATCGATGGTCCAGTGCCAGGCCCCGGCCGGTGCGACCGCTTGCGCGGCCACCGCCGCCCCCTCGGGCAGCACGGGTGCCACAGCAGGCAAGCCGGCGGCCAGACGCTGCACTGGCGCACGCAAGCCACGTTCCGGGTCCAGGCCCAGGCGCGGCACCACCCGCCGCGCTTGCAGCCATACAGCCTGAGGGCTCAGCCAGATCCCCTCGCCTTCGCTCGACCAACCGTTGGCACTCAGGGTCCAGTGCAAGGTCACCTGGCAACCGCTCGACGCACAGGCACCCAGGGCCAGCCGCAGATGATCATGGGCTTGCTCAACCACCACCGACTGGCCCATCACCCTGGCGTCCGTCACCTGCAGGCCCGCTGGCAACTCGGCATCCAGATGGCCATTGGCGGCGATCACGCCCTCCAGGGTCCACTGCCCTTGCACGTGGCGTTGGGCACTGTCGATCTGTAACTGCAATTGCCCGCCGGCCAACTGGAAGGCACCAGCGCCGCCCAGCCAGCGCTGCTCCCAGGCGGCGTTGTCGGCACGGGCCTGGGCAGCGGTCTGGTAATCGCCCTGTACCACCAATTGGCGGTGCAACACGCTACCGCTGCCGAACATCACCAGCACACCCACTGCCAGCAACACACCGGGCACGCCGCGTAGCCGCGCACCCAGGTCGGCAAGACGCCGCCGCTCCGGTCCATGGGGCACTGCCAGCGCCGCCAGTGCAACCAGCACCAGGCACAGCGCAAGCTTCCAACTGGCCAGCGTGCCGAGATAGGCCAGCCATGGGGCCCAGCCGGTCAACGCCGACAACGCCACGTGACCCGGGATCGCCATTTCATAGGCCGGGTAACTTACCAGTCCCAGTTCGTGATTGAGCACCAGGAAAAACGTCAGCAACATCGACGTGGCGTATGCCAGGCCGGACCGCCGGATCAGCGCATGCACCAGCACCGTCAGCATCGCCAACTCCAACAATGGTGGGGCGAACACCAACAGTGAGTAGATCAGCGCAAACCCTGGGGCCAGGCTGGCTGGCGCAACCACCGCGCTGATCACCAGGCTGGCGAAGCCAGGCACCAAGGCCAGCGCCAGCGTGGCGAGCACCACACACAGCACCTGACCGAAGGTACGCAACCACACGGGCGCCGGCGTGGCGTGCAGCATTGCCCCCAGCCCCTGTACATCATCACGCCGGCAGATCAGGCCCACCAGCGCCGCCACCATAAAGGCAATCACCAGGAACAACGCGCTGGCAAGCAGCGGCAACGTCAAGTCAGCACGCGGCACCATCGGCCCACGGGCATGCCACACCCCATGCACAAGGCCGCTGAGCACGCCCATCACCACCAGCAGGCCGAGGGCCAGCCACCAGACCTTGCGTGCAAACACCTGGCGGGTCTGCCAACAGGTTTCGCGCCATAGCGCCCGCGGCCAGTGGCTGGCCAACACCGGACCAGGCAAGCACACATCCAGGGCCAGTTGCATCGGTGGCTCTGCCAGTACCGCACCGCTGCGCCGGCCCATCAAGCCCTGGCGCGTCGCGCGGGCCAGGGACCAGGCCAACAGCAGCAACGGCAGTACACACCACAGGCCCCGGTTGAGCCAGAACCCCGGCGTGAGGTCCAGCAGAGCTTGGGATTTTTGCGCTGCGGTCCAGGTTTCCACCTGGGCCTGGGCGAAAGTAAACAGCGACGGATCGAGGCTGGCCGCCAGCAGCGGGTTGATATGCCCACCCTTGAGCACCACCACCGCGAACATCCACAGCAACATCAACACCGTCGCCAGGGCAAACGGCGCGGCCAGGCCCCGACTGCGCAGCGCCAGCCAGTAATACAGAGCGCCCACGCCGGTACTGACCGGCAACAGCAACGCGGCCCAGGCAAAGCCCAGTGCCGACCAGGCCGGTGCGCCGATACTCGCCGCCGGCACCCAACCCAGCCAGGCGAGGACCGGGCTCAACAAGAAACCGGCAATCAGCGAACTGGCCAGCAGCCCACCGACCACGGCGGCGCCGATGAAGCGCCCCCATAACAACGCCGGCAACGACACCGGCAGAGCCAGCAACACCTCCTCCAGTTGCGCCTTGCGGTCCCGCAGGGCGGGCTGGGCGAACACCCAGGCCCAGGCAAAAAACAGGAAAAACATACAGCCGCAGGCCATCAAGTAGATCAGGCTCGGGGCATTGCGCGGGATGTCGCTGGCGCCCATTTTCTGCACGTAATCGGCATTAGTCAGGGACATCAACAGGTAGCCGGCCAGGCCCAAAAACACCAGCAAGGGAATACCACTGCGCAGCCCGGCGCGCACTTCCACCCAGGCTTCACGCATCATCAGGGCGAAGGTGCTCATGCGTCGACCGCCTCGCCGGCCTGGGCCAGCGCCAGGTAATAAATATCTTCCAGGCGTGGTGCGTGGGGCATGAAGCGTGGGTCGGCCGGCCGTTCACCCTGCACAATCACCCGACTGCCCTCGGGGCTGGCCGCCACGTGCAAGGCCGCCGGCAAGGTTTCGCCACGCCCAAAAGACGCCGCCCACAGGCGCCCCTGCTCCGCGCCCAGCAACGCCTGAGGGCTGCCCTCCACCAGGATCTGCCCGCCAGCCAACACCGCAAGGCGGCTGCACAGGTTCTCGACGTCTTCGACAATATGGGTCGACAGCAACACAATCGACTCAGCAGCCACGTCCGCCAACACCCGGTGAAACCGGTTGCGCTCCGCCGGATCAAGGCCCGCCGTCGGCTCATCGACAATCAGCAGGCGCGGCGAACCCACCAGCGCCATGGCGATGCCAAATCGGCGCAGCATGCCTCCCGAGTAAGTGGCCAGCGCACGGTGCGCGGCATCCTGCAGATTGACCTTGGCCAACAGGCCTTCGATTTCTGCGCGGCGTTGGCGACTATCGGTACGGCCCTTGAGCCAGGCGAAGCGGTCTAGCAAATCGCGTGCGCTGACGCCCGGATATGCCCCCAGTTGTTGCGGCAGGTAGCCAAGGCGGCGACGCAGGTGGTTGGAGTCGGCCAGCACATCCACGCCATCCAAATGGATGCTGCCCGCGTCGGGCTGCTGCAAGGTCGCCAAGGTGCGCATCAGGCTACTTTTGCCGGCGCCATTGGGGCCGAGCAACCCGTACATACCGGGGCCGACGCTCAGGTCCACGCCGCGCAGCGCTTGTACGCCGTTGTTGTAGCGCTTGCGCAGGCCGCGCACCTGCAAACCCGAATCGACTGACATCTGCAACTCCATGGGCAGCGCGCCGATACCGGCTCCCGATCCAGGGACAGCGGGCCTGCCGGGCGGCACTTGTTTGGGAATGATTGCCCTTAAGAGGCATAGGTATCTACACAACTTTCAGAAACTGACGAACTCCCCTGTGGCGAGCGGGCTTGCCACAACTGGGCTATCTGCCTGGATTTAGGCGTTACGGCAAAGTTGTGTAGATACCTATGTTTAAGAGGGACAGCCCGGGACGGTAGCCACGCACGCGGGTGCGCTCTACCCGATTCAAGTCAATTTCCAACCGTATCGCGCAGTCACCAGCGCCGCGGCCCACCGCAGAGGTGCTCAAGCCCGACACCGGCATGCGGATTGGAGGGGCAATCGACTCGATACGGGTAGCGGCCAAAGTGACAGCGATTAGCATCGTTGCCCGTGTAAACGCCAACGGAAACCCCATGACTAGCGCCCTAGACACCCTGCAACGCCCGGTCAACCACCTGATTCGCCTTGGCGTGGCGCTCGCCGCCGTCGGGGCCTTGGTGAACCTGGTGCCCTCTATTGCCTTGACCGAGCTGGCACGCCTGCTACTGGCCGGCACTGCTGAGCAGCAAGCCCTGTGGCTGTGCGCCAGCTGGGTGGTGATTGCCCTGAGTGTCGGCTGGATGGCCTGCGGCGCCGCCCTGTGGCTGACACACCTGGCCGACCATCGCTTGCAAGCCAGCCTGCGCGAAGCGCTGGTTGGCAAGCTCGCACGCGTGCCGCTGGGCTGGTACACCGAGTCGAGTTCCGGCGCAGTGCGCAAGGTAGTCCAGGACGATCTTGAAGACCTGCATCACCTGATCGCCCACCACGCCGTGGAACGTACCGCCGCCATCGTCACGCCCCTGGCAGGGCTGGTGTGGCTGGCCAGCCTGAACTGGCGACTGGCGCTGCTGGCAGTGCTGACCCTGCCGCTCTATAGCCTGGCCTATGCCCTGATGATGCGCGGCTTCGGCAGCAAGATGCAGTTGCTGGATCAGAGCATGACCCGTATCAGCGCAGCCATTGTCGAGTTCGTCCACGGGATTTCCGTAGTCAAGGCATTCGGTCGCGTCGGCCAGGCCCATCACGGCTATCAACAGGCAGTCAGCCAGTTCGGCCAGCAGTACGCCGACTGGGTGCGGCCCTTGCTGCGCCTGGAAGCCATTTCGTCCATGGCCCTGAGCGTGCCGGTGATTCTGCTGGTGAGCCTGGGGGTGGGCAGCCTGTGGTTGAGTCGCGGCTGGATCACCCCACTGCAATTGTTTGCCGAAACGCTGGTGGCGGTGGTCATTCCACAGTCCCTGCTGGTGATCAACCAGAGCCTGGCCGCCCAGCGTACTGCCCAGGCCGCCGCCGGGCGGATCGAAGCCCTGTTGAACGTAGAAGAACTGCCCACGCCAGCCCACTGCCGCGAACCGGCGGGGCACGATGTGAGGTTCGAACAGGTCGAGTTTGGCTACGACGCAGCGCACCCGATCCTCAAGGGCATCGACCTGTATTGCCCGGCCGGTACGGTCACCGCGTTAGTGGGCAGTTCCGGTGCCGGTAAATCGACCCTGGCCAAGTTGGTGCCGCGTTTTCATGACGTCAACGCTGGCCGGGTGCTGGTGGGCGGTGTCGATGTGCGGCAGATCGACCCGGGCAAGTTGTACCGGCACGTCGGTTTTGTTTTGCAGGATGCGCAACTGGTGCATGGCAGCGTGGCCGATAACCTGCGCCTGGGCTGCCCCGGTGCCAGCGATGAGCAATTGCAGGCCGCCGCCCGCGCGGCGCAGATTCATCAGCGCATCCTGGCCCTGCCCCGAGGTTATCAATCCGTGATTGGCGAAGACGCGATTCTTTCCGGCGGCGAGGCCCAGCGCCTGTCAATCGCCCGTACGCTGCTGGCGGATACCCCGGTGCTGATCCTCGACGAAGCCACCTCCCACGCCGATCCGCAATCCGAGGCGCTGATCCAGGATGCGCTTTCTGCGCTGGCGCGAGGGCGCACGGTACTGGTGATTGCCCATCGCCTGGCGAGTATTCGCGATGTCGACCAAATCGTCGTGCTCGATCAGGGTCGCGTTGTGGAATGTGGTCGCCATCAGCAACTGCTGCAGGCCAACGGCGCCTACTCTCGGTTATGGCACGCCAGTGCGCTGGAGGCCTCGTTATGATCCGCAGCCTGTCGACCTTGTTGGGCCCGGCCCACGCCACGCGCCTGTATCGCTACCTCGCCTGGCTGGTGGCCAGTGCCATGCTGCAAGGCTTGGCGGTGGCGTTACTGGTGCCGATCCTCCACGCGCTGTTTGCCGGCGACCTGCCGACGGCCATGACCTGGCTCGCCGGCCTCGCGGCGATGGTGGTGCTGACCTGCATTGCCCACTACCAGCAGGCGATGCAGGGGTTCGCCCTGGCGCTGCTGGTGCTTACCACTTTGCATGAGCGCCTTGGCCAACACCTGATGCGCCTGCCCCTGGGCTGGTTCGACAGCGAGAAGGTCGGCCAACTGTCGCGCAGCGCCACCAGCGGCACGCTGATGGTCACCGGGTTGTTTGCCCATTATCTGGGCCCGGTGGTATCCGGCGTGGTGGTACCTGCCACAGTCGCGCTGACCCTGTTTGTGTTTGACTGGCGACTGGGGCTGACGGCGCTGCTGTGCGCGCCGCTGATCTATTTCACCCATCACTGGTCGGCCAATGCCATTGGCGCCAATGACGCGCGGGTCGAAGCCGCCGCCAGCGAAGCCGGCAACCGCGTGGTGGAATTTGCCCGCTACCAGCAAGTGCTGCGCGCCTTTGGCCGGGCCCAGGGCGGCTATCAGCCGTTGCAGGCGGCCAACCACGCACAACAACAGGCCGGGGGCTCGGTGCTGGCGCAGACCTTTCCCAAGTTGCTGGCCGGAGGCCTGAGCGTGCAATTGGCGTTCGCCCTGCTGGTTGGCGCGGGCATTGCCCTGGCCGTGACCCAACAGATCGACGCCATCGAGTTGGTGGCCTTGCTGGCCCTGGCCGCGCGGTTTGTCGGGCCCCTGGCGGAGGCCGCTGCGCGCAGTGGTTTGTTGCGTATGGCCGGCAACGACCTGGAGCAACTGGTGAGCATCCTGCGCCAACCACCTCTGGCGGAACCGGCGCACAGCCAACCCATGAGCGCCCCCGGCAGCCTCGAATTTGAACACGTGGGCTTTACCTACCCCAGTGGCCCGCCGGTGCTCAAGAACCTGAGTTTCAGCGCCCAGCCCAACACGATGACAGCGATTGTCGGCGCGTCGGGCTCGGGCAAGACCACTGTCACCCGCCTGCTGATGCGCTTCTTCGATGCCAGCGAGGGCAGCGTCAAGGTGGGCGGCGTGGATGTGCGCGCGCTGTCCAGCGAAGCCCTGATGGGGCAGCTGTCTTTGGTGATGCAGGACGTGTATCTGTTCGGCGGCAGCCTGGAGGCCAACATCCGCGTCGGCAACCCGGATGCCAGCCCTCGGCAGTTGGCGCAAGCGGCAACATTGGCTGGCGTCGATGAGATCGTCGCGCGCCTGCCACAAGGCTGGGACACCCCGGTCGGTGAAGGGGGTTCCAGCCTGTCCGGCGGTGAACGCCAACGCGTGTCCCTGGCGCGTGCCCTGCTCAAGCGCGCGCCGATTGTGCTGCTGGATGAAGCCACGGCAGCACTCGATCCGCAGAATGAGGCTTACGTGCAAGCCGCCATTGGCACGCTGATCCAGCGTGCCACCGTGCTGGTGATCGCCCATCGCTTGCCGACCATCATGGCTGCCGACCAGATCCTGGTGCTCGATGAAGGTCGCCTCGTGGAGTCGGGTACTCACCGTCAGTTGCTCACCCACAACGGGCGCTACGCCGGTTTTTGGCACGAGCGTCAACGGGCCGGCGGCTGGCGACTGAAACAGGAGCGGCCCTCATTGTAGGAGCCGGCTTACCCGCGATGGCGCCCTATAAAGCGACACGCATCCCGGTGACGAAGGCGCCCAGCATCGACATTAAACAAAATGTTGACTTAGTAAGGCACCAAGATAAACTGCGCCTTATGAATATTTTAGAGAACAAACACCACATCATGCTGCGCGAGCTTGATGGGGTGCCAGCCGAGGTCAGGGACAGTGTCAAGCTGTGCTTCGAGCTGCTGTCGGCCGCGGCCGCGATCAATCGTGTGTGTGCCATCCGCCTGGCTCGCTACAACCTGTCGGAGGGCCGCTTCGTCATCATGCTCACCCTCAAGAGTGCCGGCGGGAAGCTGTCGCCGCTGGAGTTGGCGACCCGCCTGTCAATTACCACCGGCACCGTTACCGGCTTGCTCGATGGCTTGCAGGGCGACGGGTTTATCAAGCGCAAAACCGACCCGACCGACCGACGCAAGCTGATCATCAGCCTGACCACCGACGGTAAACGCGTGGTCGATGAGGTGTTTGCCGAACACACGGATTGGATCAGCGGCATCATCCAGGGCTTGAGCATTGAGCAGCGCCAGGCATTGTCCGAGTCGATCTATTGCATCTCGGCCAGCCACGCACTGTCCCAGCAACTGCCGGATGAGCATTAGGCCCGGGTTTCAATTGCTTCAATCGCGGTAGTCACACAAGGAGGTGTTTGATGCTGCACAGTCAGCGAGTGATGACCAATTTCGGCAGGAAGCCACGGATCCACAGTGGCGTCGATGTCATCCGCCACAGCATGGTTTCCCTGGAACGCTACATCCCACCCACGCTTTACCGGCGCTTGTTTATCAAGCGTATCGCCCGCCATTCCCTGGCCATCGAAGGCTTTGAGTTTCGCCCGGTGCAAAGTCTGTTCGAACTGGAAGAGGCCTTGCGCCTGGTCAACGACAGCTATGCACGGCGCGGTATCTCCACAGTGTGCCGGGCCGGAATGCGCTTTTCGGCGTTCCACCTGTTGCCGGGCACCACCACCTTTGTGGCGATCAAGGATCAACAGATCGTCGGCACCGTCTCGTTGATCGAGGATTCCATGCTCGGTTTGCCCCTGGAAGAAGTCCATGGCAACGAGGTCGTCATGCAGCGCCTGGCCGGCGGCCGGCTGGCAGAGGTCGGCACCCTGGCGGTGGCTGCAGGTTACCGAGGCAAAGGGGTGCCCTTGATGCTCTACAATGCGATGTTTCGCTGGGCCATGCATTTTCGCGGGGTACAGCGCTTGCTGATCGCCGTGCATCCGCGGGCGGGGGCGTTTTATCGCAATGTATTGTTCTTCTCCCCCATGGGCCGGGTGCAGCCCTACACCAAGCTAAACAACGCCCTGTCGCTGCCCTTGTGTCTGGATCTGGGCAACGCGCCGGCGATTTTTCAGCAGGCTTATCAGCGCCCCACCCTGGGGTTTTCCGTCGAAGGCCAGCGCACGCACTTCTTCGATTTTTTCTGCCGCAGTGACTACGCCCATATCCGCCTGCCCGCTACCGGCAGCGTACGCCGCTGGGACGCGCAAGAAGTGCTGACGCATATGGCGCGCTGTGGCGTGCATGGCCGAAACCTGTCGCCACGGGTCCAGCGAGCACTGGCCCTGGCGTAAGCACGTTCAAACGTCATTTCATGGAGGAAGCAGTATGGACAGCGGATTGCTGCGCGCGATATTCAGGGAAATAACGATCAAGCAACCGTTCGAGCGCATACCCGAACCGGCCTTGGTCATGGAAGCACAACAGAGTGTGGCGTCCTATGCCGACAGTGCGGCCCAGGGCCAGGCCTTGTCCGGCACCCACCTTTATCACTGTGCGCAGATGTGCGCGCTGATCAAGCCCGGCGACGTGGTGCTGGACATCGGCTGCGGCCCGGCGGCCCTGTTGCTGCAAGTCGCACGGCTCAACCCACGGGCCGAATTCATTGGCATGGACCTGTCGCAGAACATGCTGGAAGTGGCGCGTGAAGCGTGTCATCAGCAAGGCATCGACAACGTGCAACTGGTTGAAGATGACATGACTCGGCTCAGCATGATCGCTGACCGCAGCGTGGATGTAGTGATCTCGTCGATGGCCCTGCATCACCTGGAAAACCTTGGCCAGTTGGAAGGTACTTTTCGCAATATCTCCCGGGTACTGCGCAATGACCGGGCGATTTACCTGAATGACTTCGGGCGCCTGAAAACCATCGAGTCCGTCGACTACTTTGTCCAGCGCGCCAGCGACGGCGCGGACGCGGAAACCCTGTTGGACTATCGAAACTCGCTGCTCGCGGCTTTCTCGCTGGAAGAGTTCCAGACCCTGGCCGCCAGTTACCTGGGCCCGTGTGCCAAGGTCTATAGCACCGCGTTCAGCCCGTTGATGATGGTGATTCGCACGCCCAAGCGACGCTGCGTGAAGGTAATGAAACCCGAGTTCCGCCGCCGCTACACTGCGCTACCCGCCAGTCGCCAGGCGGATGTGAACCAGTTGCGCCTGTTCCTGCGCCTGGGAGGCCTGGCCAGTGCCTTTTGAATCCGCCCACCTGACATTTGCCCAGCAACAATGGCGCGAGGTTCTCGGTGACGCGGGTGTGCGCGTCGACCCGGCAAGCATCGAGCGTTTCGGGCAAGACACCATGTGTTCCCCCGCGTATGCCAGGGTGGTGATTGCGCCACGCTCAACCGAGCAAGTCTCGGCATGTATGGTGATCGCACAGCGTCATGGGGTTGCCGTGCATCCGATCAGCACCGGGCACAACTGGGGTTATGGCAGCGCCTCGACCAGCGACGCCCGCTGTGTGCTGATGGATTTGTCCGGGATGGACCGGGTTCTGGGGTTCGATGAGGAGCTGTCGGTGGTGACCCTGGAGCCAGGGGTGACCCAGGGCGATCTCGCCCGTTATCTACAGGAGCACAACTTGCCCTGGCTGACACCCGTCACCGGCGCGGGCCCGACCTGCAGCGTGCTGGGCAATGCACTGGAGCGCGGTTTTGGCATCACCCCCCATACCGATCACTTTCAGGCGGTACTCGGCATCGAAGCGGTGCTGGCAGACGGCACGCTGTACCGCTCGCCAATGGCCCTGGGGGTCACGGCGCCCTGCTTCAAATGGGGTGTGGGGCCGTACCTGGACGGGCTGTTCAGCCAGAGCGGGCTGGGCGTGGTGACGCAAATGTCGATTGCCCTGGTGCGCAAGCCCGAGGTTATCCAGCCGTTTTATTTCTGGGTGGATGAAGAGCAAGGGCTGGAAGCCGCGTTGGCAGGGATCAAGCGCATGCTGGACCTGGCCCCCGGGCAGATTGGTGGTATCAACCTGATGAACCGCACACGGCTATTGACCATGGCCAGCGAAGACACCCAGGTGGTGGGCATGAGTGAAGAGCAGCAACGGGCCGCCGCCGAAGCCCTGGGCCTGCCGGCGTGGATGGGCGTCGGTTCGATCTATTGCCAGAAAGCCCAGTACGCCCCGCTCAAACACATGATCAACCGTGAACTTGAGGCTTTCGCCAGCAAATCGATGTTCAAGAGCCGTGGTCAGTTGACCACCGCTCGACGCTTGCTAGGCCATCTGCCCGGCGGCTGGTCCCGGCGCTGGCAGCGGACCCTGGGCAAGATGCTGCAAGGCATCGACCTGATGGAAGGCCAGCCCAGCGAAGTGGCCCTGCCGCTGGCCTACACTGCCGGCGCCAAGCCGCTGCCCGATGCGCCCCTGAACCCGGCGCGGGATAACTGCGGGCTGATCTGGTACGCACCGATCCTGCCGCTGAAAATCCAGGAGGTCGCCGATTTTGTGCGCGCCATGGAGCGTCGGTGCCGCCAGCAGCAAATGCCTTGCCCGGTGACGCTGACCAGCCTGTCGAGTCGTGCCATCGACTGCACCGTACCGCTGCTGTTCGATCGTGCGGACGCCCAGGCGTCAACCCGGGCCCATGAGTGCTATCGCCAACTGTTCGCCCAAGGCAAGGCACAGGGCGTATTGCCGTATCGCGTGCCCGCCAGCTTCATGCACCTGCTGACCGACGCTCAGGGGCCCGCCTGGCAGCTCGGGGCGCGGATCAAGGCCGCATTGGATCCGGGCAACCTGCTTTCACCAGGGCGTTACTGCGCCACAAACCCAACGCCTGACCAGGCCATGACCGCGTAGGTGGTATCGAGATGAGTGAGGAACGCAAGGACCTGATTGACCAGGGCCGCCTGGCCACCCGCAATCTGGGCGAGTGTCTGGCCGTTGACCAGGTAGCGCTGGCAGCGGCCCTTGGCGCGCAGTTGGAGCCGTCTCTGGCGCGAACACTTTACAGCGCAGCCCAGGCCGGCCAGGCTCTGGGCATTTCCAAGAAAGTCGCCGCCCTGGGCCTTGCGCTGGGGCAGTGGCTGGAGAGCGCCGCCCTGCCCCTGCGCGAGCAGACCTGGGGCCTGCTGCTGGAGCATCCGTCGGACACCGTGCGCAGTTGGGCGGCCTTTGCCAACGCCTACTGCCAACGCAACAGCGAACCGGAGCAGGCTTTGCTGAGCCAGTTCCGATTCGCCACCGACCCGCATTTCGGCGTGCGCGAATGGGCCTGGATTGCCTTGCGACCGTTGCTGGCCCGGGACCTGACGGGCGCACTGGAGATGCTACGCCGCCATGCCCGCAGCGATGACCCGCTGATCCGCCGTTTCTGCGTTGAAATCCTGCGCCCGCGTGGGGTCTGGTGCGAGCACATCGCCCCGCTCAAAGCCGAGCCGCAGATGGCCGAACCCTTGCTGATTGCCATGCTCGATGAAACCGACAAATACGCCCAGGACTCGGTCGCCAACTGGATCAACGACGCCAGCAAGACCCGGCCGGATTGGGTGCAGCATTTGTTCGAGCGCTACCCACCCAGCGGCAAAGCCGCCACCAGGATTTTTACCCGGGCTACCCGCAGCCTTTCTCAATAGATGTGAACAGGAGTCACAAATGTCGCTTAAAGAAAAGCTACAAACCGTCAAGGACCAGATGGCCCAGCTGCCTGCCGAGGTCCTGCACAAGTTCCAGGCATCGCTACAAACGCTGCTCGACAGCCATTTGGGCGACAAGGCTCTGAAGGTCAACGACAAGGCGCCCCTGGCGGTGCTCAAGGATGCTGACGAGCAGGATGTGGACCTACGCCAGTTGCTGGATAAAGGCCCATTGGTGCTGGTGTTCTACCGTGGCCTGTGGTGCCCCTTCTGCGGCCAGGCATTGACCGCCTACCAGCAGATGGTCGGGGACCTTGCCGCCTCGGGCGCCACCCTGGTGGCCGTGTCGGCACAAACGCCGGAGTTCACGCGCAAGACCCGCGAAGCCCTCGGCATCAAATACCTGTTGCTCAGCGATACCGATAACCAGCTGGCGCGCCAGTACGGCATCGTGTTCAAGCTCGAAGACGAGCTGGATGAGGTCTACCGCTCCCTGGGTGCCGACCTCAAGCTATTCAACGGCTCCGACGCCCTGACCTTGCCCCTGGCCAGCGCCTTTGTGATCGGCCAGGACGGGCTGATCCGCGCCGCCTTCGTCAACGTGGACTACTCGCAACGGGTAGAGCCACAGGAATTGATCACGGCCGCCAGCCGCGTATAACCGGCAACCCTCGCCGAAGGCACCCACGCCTTTGGCGAACCCACTTGTTCAGGGACTGACGACATGAAACGAATCGCAATCATGGGGGCCGGTGTAGCCGGTCACCTGGCCGCGCTGTACTTCAAAAAAAGGTTACCGGGTGTCGAAGTCATCCTGATCGGGCGTCCGGACCGCAAGCGCCCGATCGTCGGCGAGTCCACAGTCGAGTTGACTACCCACTTCTTCAAGGGCCTGGGGCTGGGGCGCCTGCTGGAAGAAAAGCACTACCACAAGTACGGCCTGACCTATTACCTGAAGCTGCGCAACAACCCCGAGTGCCGCAACTACGTGGTGCACGAGGCTCCGGGCGTGATCCGCATGCCGGCCTACAACCTCAACCGTTTCAGTTTCGACAAGGACCTGCGCCAGATTGTCGGTGATCAGCAGGTACAAATGATTGAGGCCGATGTCACTGCCGTCGACCTCAATGCCGGTGAGCACGCCACCCACCTGCTGACCCTGCGCAGTGCCGCCGATGAGCAACAGCAACTGACCGCCGATTGGGTGGTGGACGCCACCGGCCGCAATCGCTTCATGGCGAAAAAGCTCAAGCTGCACAAAGAAGCGACGTACCAGCGCAGTACCTTCTGGCTCAGGCTCAAGGACTTCGACCGCAGCATCTTGTCCAGCATCACCGCGCACAAGGACAAGCATCACTGCTACGACCCGTACTACGTGACCCATCATTTTTATGGCAAGGGCTACTGGATCTGGATGATCCCGATGCGCAGCGACGACGGCAACGAGATGATCAGCATCGGCATCACCTACCGGCCGGACATGATCGAGCAGAAAATCGGCACCCTGGAGGCCTTCAAGGAAAAAGTCATGGCCGACCATCCGGTGATTACCGAGTTGATCGAGTCGGGCCAACTGGTCGATACCCAGGCCATGCACAACTACATGTACGAGGCGCGGCAATACTACTCGACCGAAGGTTGGTTCCTGCTGGGCGACGCAGCCTTTACCTTCGACCCGGCCAACAGCGCCGGGCTGGCCTATGTGGCGCAGCAGATCCCGCAAGTCGCTGCGATGATCGAGAAGGATATCCACGGCAGCCTGACACCCGCCTACGTCAATTGCCTGGAGTCGCACATCCAGGCGCAACTGGCCCTGCAGGACACCTGGAGCAAGTGGTACGAGGTGATGGACGACCCGTTCATGATGGGCTGGACCCTGCTGTTCGCCAACATGGCGTACTTCCACGTGGTGTTGCCGATGTACATGACCGGGGATTTTCTCGATGGTCATCAGGCCCAGCAATTTGCCGACCTGCTGCCGCGCTACACCCGCGAGATGCAACCCTCGCCCCTGCCGTTTGCCTGCCTGCTGCAAGAGATCCGTCGCTCGAACCCGGGCTTGAGCCCGGAGATGATGCCCAACCTCTACTCACGCACCATCAACTTCGACCTGTACAGGGCGGAGAACCGCGCACGGCCGATCTACGCCTCCAACTATTACCTGCGCTCGGCGCTGCTGCGGGTGCGGCTGATGAAAATGGTCAAGTGGTCGCTGTCCGCACGCCACTTCAAGTTGTTGCTGCGCCATGGCGGTGGCGCCGTGCAGGACCTGGCACGGGCTGCGGTCCTGCGCCTGCGCCCTTCACTGTTCTACAAATATGGCGAGTCGCCGGAGCTGCTGAAGTCGCCGTTTGGCAAGGAAGGTGGCTTCCTCGACCTGGTACGTCGCGGATGAACGGCATGGCGCAGGTCCGCACTGACCTGCTGGACCTGAGTGCCGTGCAACTGGCGTGGTTGATTCGCGGCAAGCAGATATCGCCGGTGGAACTGATCGAGCAATGCATTGCGCGCCTGGAGCAGGTCCAGCCACTGTGCAATGCGATGGCGGTCGACCTGTTCGAGGCTGCCCGCGACGCTGCCCGCCGGGCCGAAGAGGATGTGCTCAAGGGGCGGCCACTGGGACGCTTGCACGGCGTGCCCTTCTCCATGAAGGAAGGCCTGGGCCTTGCGGGGGCCCCCAAGACCTGCGGCTCACGCCTGCGCAGCAATACCCGCGCCCGCAGCACCGCCACGGTGGCCACGCGGCTGCTGGCGGCCGGCGCCATCCCCTGGCTCTGGGCAATCAGGCAGAGATGGCGTTGTGGCCCGAAACGGACAACCTGGTGTATGGCCGCACACTCAACCCCTACGACACCTCACGCACCGCCGGTGGCAGCAGCGGCGGTGACTCAGTGATGGTCGCCAGCGGATGCGTGCCCTTTGCCCTGGGCACCGACGGCGGCGGCTCGATCCGCATCCCGGCGGCGTTCAATGGGATTTTTGGTTTGAAGCCGTCACGGGGGCTGGTGCCGCTGAGTGGGCACCTGCCGCTGGATGACCAGCGGTGGTCATTGCCGGTGTCCCAAGCCGTTGCCGGCCACTTTGCAGCGGGCCCCCTGTGCCGGTACGCAGAGGACCTGGGCGTAGTGCTGGAGGTCATCGCCGGCAGCGACGGGATCGACCGCAATATCCACTCCGGCTACCAGCAACCGCCCCAGGCGACACCGCTCAAGCGCGTATTCATCTGCCTGCCGGCCCCTGTCAAATGGGGCACGCCACTCTCGCCCGCCGTGACTGCTGCGGTGATCGAGACCGGCCAGCGTTATGCGGACCAAGGTGTGGAGGTGCAAGCCTGGAGTGAAAGCTGTTTAACCAACGCGTTTTTTATCTGGCTGGCCGTACTCAAGTGCGAGACCCATATTCACCTGGCCGACTACCTCGGGGATGGGCAGCCACTGAATTATCCACGGGCGTTGTATGCAGCCCTGGCTGGCAGGCCGCAGTTCTCCCGGGGGCCACTGCTTGCCAGCTTGATGGACAGCTGCGGCGATCAGCTGGGCAACCCGGGGCTCGCGCGGTTCCTGAAGCAGCGCGATCACTTGCAGCAGGCCCTGGCCGGGTTGTTCGACGGCCAGAGCATTCTGGTGTTGCCGGCCACCCCGAGCGTGGCGCCGGCCCATGGCAGTGCCCTGAAGCGCCCGTTCGATATCGGCTATTGCGCGCTGTTCAATGTCCTCGGTTTTCCGGCCCTTTGCGTGCCTATGGGGCGCCTCGACCAGGGCTGCCCGGTGGCCGTGCAACTGGTGGCCGGGCTGGGCCAGGACGCGTTGTTACTGGAAGCCGCGCGCTTTCTGGAAATGGAATTCGGCGGCTGGCGCAAGCCCCCGCTCTGACACCTCAAGTACTAGGACCTCCCCATGCAAACCAACACCAGCGCTATCACGCTACAAGCCCCTGCGCCTGCGGGCGGGCAATCGGCCGTGGGCTCCCAGGCCGAGCATTTGACCCTGTTGTTCCTGATCCAACTGATCGTGATTTTCAGCGCCAGCCGCCTGATCTCCTGGCTCAGCACCCGCTGCCTGGGGCAAACCCCGGTGGCCGGGGAGATTCTCGCCGGGCTGGTCCTGGGCCCGAGCCTGCTGGGGTATTTTTTCCCGGAACTGCTCAGCAGTATCTTTGTGCCGCAAACCTCCACCGCCTTTGTCGCCACGGCCCAGGTCGGCCTGATTCTGTTGATGTTCCAGGTGGGCCTGGAATTTGAATTCGGCGCCCACCTCAAGGGGCGTAAACGCTCGATCATGGCGATCAGCCTGGGTGGACTGCTGGTGCCATTTGCCAGTGGCTTCCTGGTGGCCGAGTATTTCTGGCAACAGATCGTCGGCGACAAGCCGCCACTGCTGGCCTTCCAACTGTTTTTTGCCACGGCGTTGTCGATCACCGCCTTGCCGATCCTTGGGCGGATCTTCATGGAACTGGGGCTGTCCCGCTCCCGCGTGGCCACCCTGACGATTGGCGCGGCGGCCATCGATGATGTGTGCGGCTGGCTGATCCTCGGTGGGGTAACGTCGATCATCGCGTCCAATTTCAGTGTGTGGGCCTCCCTGGGCAGGATCCTCGCGCTGGCGGTGTTTATCGTGTTGGTGCTGTGGGTGGTGCGGCCCTTGGTGCTGCGCTGGATCATCGGCGACCTGGAGCGCAAGCCGCTGTCGGCCCAGGGTATTTCCCTGATGCTGATCGTGCTGTTTGGCAGTGCAGTGATTACCAACCTGATCGGCGTATTTTCGATCATTGGCGGTTTTATCATCGGCGTCGCCCTGCACACCCACCGGCCCTTTGTCACACAGTGGAATGCCAAGGTCAGTGGTCTGGTCAATGCGTTTTTCCTGCCGGTGTTCTTTGCCTACACCGGCCTGCGCACCGACATCGGCTCGCTCAACGGCGACACGGCGCTGCTCAATTGCTTTCTGGTGTGCCTGGTGGCGTTCGCCAGCAAATTCTTCGGGGCTTACGGCGCCAGCCGCTGGCTGGGCGAGACACCGCGCAACAGCGCGCTGATCGGCGTGTGCATGAACACCCGGGCGCTGATGGAACTGGTGGTGCTCAACGTGGGCTATGACCTGGGCGTGCTGCCCAAGGAGTACTTCACCATGCTGGTGATCATGGCCATCATCAGTACCTTTATCGCCTCGCCCCTGATCCGCCTGCTGACGAGTGAAGAGCGACGTATACCGGTGGGCCAACCTGCGGTGAAATAAGAGACCTGACACCCGGCGTCATCGTCGACGGTTTTCGCCGGTAAGCCGGCTCCTACAGGGTCAGATGAGCCCCGGCTTTTTGTAGGAGCTGGCTTGCCAGCGAAAAACGCAAACTGGCTGCGTTTCTGCAGGTTGCCCGCATTATCGTTGACGATTTTCGCCGGCAAGCCGGCTCCTGCAGGAGGTGGGGGCTGGGGCTTACTTGCCCTCGGTCAACGCGTTGTAGCTGGTGAACAGGTTGCGATAGTCCGGGATGTGGTTGGAGAACAAGGTCCCCAGGCCTTCGATATCGTTGCGCCAGTCGCGGTGCAGCTCGCAGGCCAGGCCAAACCAGGTCATCAGTTGCGCGCCGTTGGCGGTCATGCGGGCCCAGGCCGATTGCTGGGTCAGTTCGTTGAAAGTGCCGGAGGCATCGGTCACCACAAACACGTCATAGCCTTCGGCCAGGGCCGACAGCGCCGGGAACGCCACGCACACCTCGGTCACCACGCCAGCGATGATCAGTTGCTTCTTGCCGGTAGCCTTGATGGCCTTGACGAAGTCTTCGTTGTCCCAGGCGTTGATCTGGCCAGGGCGGGCAATGTACGGCGCGTCCGGGAACAGCGCCTTGAGCTCGGGCACCAGCGGGCCGTTGGGGCCGGTTTCGAAACTGGTGGTGAGGATGGTCGGCAGCTTGAAGTACTTGGCCAGGTCAGCCAGGGCCAGTACGTTGTTCTTGAACTTGTCGGGCTCGATATCGCGGACCAGTGACAGCAAGCCAGCCTGATGGTCAACCAGCAGGACAGCTGCGTTGTCTTTGTCCAGGCGAACGTAGGGTTTAGACATCATGATGCTCCTGGTAAAAAGGTGTTTCCCGAAATGGGCCGCACCGGAAAGAGTCAACGGTGTTTATGGCGCTGGGAGTCTAGCTCGTCGTCACTGAACCACTTTCACTGACAAAACCCGCCTATTGACCGTCCTCGCGTGCCCCGCTGATGGTTGTAGGAAAAAACCAGGGTCCCACTTTAGTCATCACACTAGGTGCTCGGTAGTGGTTGAATTAAACTTCACCATCTCAAAAATGGAACGATACCCATGTTCGACCTGAATGAGCTCTTCCTCTACGCCAAGGTGGTTGAGCATGGTGGTTTCGCAGCGGCCGGTCGGGCGCTGAACATGCCCAAGTCGACCTTGAGCCGCCGGGTCAGCCAGCTGGAAGCGCGGCTGGGGGCACGCCTGATACAACGCTCCACCCGTCAGTTCCAGGTCACTGATATTGGCCAGGCCTACTACCGCCACTGCGTGGCAATGACCGCCGAGGCAGAGTCCGCCGAGGAGCTGATCGCCTTCAACAAAGCCGAGCCGCGCGGAGTGATTCGCCTGAGTTGCACCACCGCGCTGCTCAATTACTGGGTAGCGCCGATGCTGGGCCAGTTCATGGCGCAGTGCCCCAGCGTTGAACTCAACGTGAAGAGTTTCAACCGCAAGGTCGATGTGATCAGCGAGGGCTATGACATTGCGCTGAACCTGTGTTTCCCGCCCCTGGAAAGCAGCGACCTGGTGATGAAGCTGCTCGCCAGAAGCCCCCAGGTGTTGGTAGCGAGCCCGGCGTTTTTGCAGGCGCATCCATTGCCCCTACTCCCTGCGGATTTATCCGGGCTGCCGACCATCAACTGGGGCAGCCCGCTGTTGCAATACACCTGGGGGCTGACCGGGCCAGAAGGCATGAGGGCTGAGATCTGCCACACCCCACGGCTGGTCAGTGACGACATGCCGACCCTGAAAAGTGCGGTACTGCTGGGCGTGGGCATCGCCAACCTGCCACTGGCCGTGGTCAAGGATGAGATAGACGACGGCCGCCTGGTCAGCCTGCTCCCCGACTGGCAGCCCACCGAAGGCGTGATCAGCGCTGTCTTCCCTTCAAGGCGCGGGCTGTTACCGTCGGTGCGTACCTTGATCGACTTTCTGGCGCAGGCGTTTGAAAAACACCAGCAAAGCCAGGCCGCGAGAACGTCAAACTTCGATGAGTCCAGCTAGAGCCACGAAGCGCCTGGCCGCTGTTTTACTCCCGGGCGAGGCACAACGAAACGTCCACTATCGCGCCACACAAATCCGCACCGTGGCGCCATCAGGCACTGCCATTACCCTGCCAGTATTTACGCAGCGTCTTTTTGAGCTAGCCTTGCCCTGCCGCTCCTTCTTACACAGTGAACTCATGGAAACGCTCACCAAAACAGAGATCGAAAGTGCTCTTTCCAGTCGCCTACCCAACTGTGTCGTCACCTGCCTGATCAACCCGGACGGCAGCCTCTCAGTGACTGTTTTAGCGCCAGATGCCAATCAATTCACCATCGCGAGCATCAATCGTGCCCAGTATCACGCCGAGTCGGGAATCAATAGGCTTGTCCGGGAGATCCTCGAGGAAATGGTGGTATCCCGGCAATCATCCCACCTGCCGCCGGAGGGGTAATCGCCTTGGCGAGAATGCCCGGATAGTGACCGATCCCCGGCTCGGAGGTGGCGATACACACCCACAATTCGGCGGTGAATTGGGGGTGCGCCGAGGCCTTGAAAGTCGCGGCGGATCAGTGACCTGCGCCGCTTCGTTCAGCACCAGGGGCGCGTCAGAGAATCGGCTTGCCGCCGGTCACGCCATAACGTTCACCGGAGATGTAACTGCCCTCGTCCGACGCCAGCAGTACGTAAATCGGCGCCACCTCGACCGGTTGGCCTGGCCGACCGAGGGGCGTATTGGCACCGAAATGCTTCACCGCCTCCTGCGACATAGTCGATACGATCAAGGGCGTCCAGATTGGCCCCGGTGCAACGCTGTTGACGCGGATACCGCGCTTACCCAGCAACTGCGCCAGCCCGGCGGTGAAGTTCGCGATGGCGCCTTTGGTGGCCGCGTAAGGTAACAGCGTCGGGTTGGGGGTGTCGGAGTTGACCGAGCTGGTGTTGATGATGGAACTGCCCTCGGCCATGTGGGGCAGCGCGGCCTTGCAGATGCGAAACATCGCTGTCACGTTGACATCGAATGTCATTACCCATTCTTCATCGCTGATTTCTTCAAGGGTTTCGTGGGACATCTGGAACGCAGCATTGTTGACCAGGATGTCGATGCGCCCGAACGTCTCCACCGTGTCATTCACGATGGCCGCACACTGCGCCAGGTTCCTCAGATCTCCCGGCAGCAGCAGGCATTGGCGCCCGGCCGCCTCGACCCAGCGCGCAGTCTCTTTTGCGTCCTCGTGTTCGTCCAGGTATGACACCGCTACGTCAGCGCCTTCCCGGGCAAAAGCGATGGCCACGGCGCGCCCGATGCCGCTGTCAGCCCCGGTGATCAAGGCGATTTTGTTGGCAAGCCGGCCTGAGCCTTTATAGGTTTGTTCACCGCAATCGGGCTGGGGATCCATTCGGCGTTGATCACCCGGCACAGGTTGCTGTTGAGGTGCGAAAGGGGGTTTTGGATAGTTGATCATCAGTGTTCCTCCTGGGTTTTCCTCTTCTTGCGAGGACACCCCGGGGGCGTTAGTTCAGATCAAATTGCGAAATCCGGATTAGCGTCAGGGCGGCCGGTGTCTACCCGTCATATCCGGCATCGCCCCACTGCTGATCAGTACCAATGGGTCGTCATCGACCAGCAGTCTCTCGAAACGCCGTTGAGAAAGGCAGTCGTCTGCGGCCGACTCTAGTCCGGCCGATACAGGCGCCTCGGACCGGCACACGGGGCACGCAGACGGTCATGGGGCAGGATCGAGGGCAGTGGGTGTAGATCTCGCCCCCCACGCTGAGGCAGGATGCAGTTTTACAGTGCGGGTGAATTATGGCGGTCCCTCAAGACAAACAAGAGTTGCTCGATGCCATTAATGCAACCTATGAAAAATTACTCAGCGTCATCCGGCGGGTACCCATGCCCCGGGTCAACGAATGCAGCCTGGAGGGGCATGCCAAGGGGACGCAGATGAGCGTCGCCAATCTGGTCGCCTACCTGGTGGGCTGGAATGAATTGGTGCTCAAGTGGCTGGACGCGGACGCCGCCGGCACTGTCATCGACTTCCCGGAAACCGGCTTCAAGTGGAACCAGTTGGGCCAGCTTGCACAGAAGTTCTACCGCGACTACCAAGGCATCCCTTTTGAGCAATTGCTCGAGCGGCTCGACAGCGCAAAGCAGCGGATCGTGTCCAGCATCCAGAGCCGCGAGAATGCCGAGCTGTATGAATGCCCGTGGTACGAGCACTGGACGATGGGGCGGATGATCCAGTTCAACACCGCCTCCCCCTATGACAATGCACGTGGGCGCTTGCGCAAATGGCTTAAGGCAGAAGGCCCCAATCCTCAGCCTGCATAGGGACGGTTTCGCACCCTGCCTCCAACACCGCTTCCCAGGCCATGATCGCAAAGGCCGGGTTTATCCCCAGCGGGAGCATCGAGCACCTTGACGAACACGTCCCTGAACGGATGTTCGTCAAATTCGTTCGCGGACCGTATGAGGCGCTTCAGTCGCGATCAGCCTCCGCCTGGTTGAGAAAAATCAGCCCCCCGAGCAGCGCCATATAGAACTTGAATGCCGCTTCCTGGCCGTTCCACTGATGGGATTGCCACATCAGGAACCACTCACCGCCAATCACCATGAAGCCGAAAAACCACACCAGCAGGCCCGCAGTAAAACCGACAATGGCCACCTGTTTGGCGGCATCGAACTGCCGGCCAGTACCTAGCCTGGCCCGCCACATTGCCAGCGCCCCACGGGCCAATAATACGGCAGTCAAGGCTTCGCCGGCGATGATCAGCCCATAGGCGCCATGCCACAGCCAGGGTGTAGTGATTGCCCGGTACATGGCCGTATTACCCGGAAAGGTGGTGTCCATGCTCAACACATGCTTGACGAAGGCAAAGTTGGAGCCGTAATCAGTAAGGTTGTTGAACGCCACCAGCGCGGCGAAGGCCGCCAGCATCAGGGTCAGGACGATTTTTGCGTAGCGGGTGGTCATGTTTGCTTCCCAGGGCAATGAAAGGGCTACGCTAGCACGTCCTTTGAGTGCCTTCGAGACACACAGTTGTAGGGTTTTACCTAGCGATAAAAGCCTTTTTCCGGCACACCACCTAAGTGATGACTTGAGCCAATCGAAGCGCCACCGCGGCAGCCTGTTCGGCGCTGGCGATGTTGGTAAAACCCAGTACCAGGCCGTGCCTGGACCTGGCCTCGAGGTACCACTGCGACAGCGGCTCGACAGCGAGGCCAATGGCCCGGGCACGCTGGGCGAGTTCCACATCATCCCCTTCACTCAGGCCCGCAATCAGGTGCATGCCTCCGGCCTGGAGGTTGATCGACAGCCGTTCGCCGAACTGTTGCTGTAGCGCATCGACCAGCCACTGGCGGCGGCGCGCGTAGAGCGTACGCATTTTTTTCAAATGCCGTGCAAAGTGCCCCTCGTAGAGGAAGGCGCTGACCGTCGCCTGGAGAAGCTGCGGGCAGTGGTTGTGCAGGCGGTCAGCCTGGCGGGCGAAGGCGTCGCTTTGCGCCTGCGGCACCACCAGATAGGCCAGGCGCAGGCCCGGAAACAACACCTTGCTAAAGGTGCCGGTATAGAGCACCCGCCCCTGCTGATCGAGGCTCTTGAGCGCAGGCAAGGGCCGGCCCTGATAGCGGTATTCGCTGTCGTAATCATCCTCGATGATCCAACTGCCTTGGCGACTGGCCCAGTCCAGCAGTGCCAGCCGGCGCGGCAGGGACAGTGATACCCCCAGCGGGCTCTGGTGGGTCGGCGTGACCACGGCAAAGCGTGCATCCGCACAGCGGGCGATGCCTTGTGCGACATCAAGCCCCTGCTCATCCACGGCAACCGGCACCAACTGCACGCCGGCCTCCCGGAGTGTGTTGCGCGCCATGAAGTAGCCCGGCTCTTCCAGCCAGCAGCGATCGCCGGGGCGCATCAGCGTGTGGCTGATCAGGTCCAGGCACGCGCGATAGCCCGCGCAGACGAACACCTGTTCCGGGCGGCAGGCAATCCCTCGGGCAATCCCCAGGTAGCTGGCAATGGCTGTGCGCAATGCTGCATGGCCACGCGGGTCCGGGTACACCAGCCCCTCGAGGCCGGCCTGGCGCAGTTGACGACCGGCCAGCCGGGTCCAGAGCTTGCGGGGAAATGCATCCAGTGCGGGCAGCCCCATCTGCAGTGCCAACGGCAGCGCCCCGCAATGATTGGACGAGTACTGCGGCGCAGCAACCGGGGCCTGGAGTACGGGCGAGGCAACGGCAGCCAGTTGCGGCGTGACAATCGTCCCGGCGGCGCCCCGCGCAATCAGGTAACCCTCCCCTATCAACAACTGGTAAGCCGCTTCTACCGTGCCACGCGCCAGGTTCAACTGCGCCGCCAACGCGCGTACGGCAGGCACGCGATCCCCCGGGCGCAGGCGGCCATCGGCAATGGATTCGCGAAATCGCTGGTAAAGCTGGCGATACATCGGCGCGCTCTGGCTACGGTCCAGCGTAAAGGGAGGAATCATGGCCTAGTCATTTATGCACTTTTCGGCCCTGTAGCTTAAGTCATCGGGGCTTTAAGGTCAGCTACCTCTCTACAACGGACGACCGACATGGCTTATACCCTTGGGCATCTGGAGGACCAGCAGGCCTTCGCGGCCAGTTTCAACCTGATGCACGTGCTGCGACCCCATGTCGCCAACCCGGCCCACTATGTCGCGCAACTGCTGCGCCAGGTCGGGCAAGGCTACCGTCTACTGGCTGCATGGGAAGCTGGGCAGGTGGTGGGTCTGGCCGGTTACCGCGAGTTGGAGAACCTGCTCTACGGGCGCTTCATTTACGTCGATGACCTGGTGGTACACCCCGACCTGCAGCGCGGTGGCCTCGGCGCACGGCTGCTGGACGCCGTGCGCGAAGAAGCCGTGCAGCGCGGTTGCGCGCATTTTGTGCTGGACACCGGGCTGCATATGCCGCTGGCCCAACGTTTCTACTTTCGCCAAGGGCTGCTGGCCCACGGCATACACTTCACCCAACGCCTTCACACAGAGAGTCCGGCATGAAGAGTGTTCTATTGATCAACGCCAGCCCCAATGGCCAGGTTTCCCATGCGAACCAGTTGGCACTGGAACTGGTGGACACCCTTCGCCAGCGCCATCCGAGGCTCGAACTGGTCGAACGCGACCTGGGCACACACCCACTGCCACCGCTGGGCATGGATTACGCCCGGGGCCTGGCGACGACCACGCCGTTCGACGCGCCGGCTTTCGAGGTTTCCGAAACGCTGATCCGCGAGTTGGAAGGCTGCGATATCCTGCTGATTGCCACGCCAATGCACAATTTCACGCTGCCCGCTGCACTCAAGCTGTGGATCGACTACGTCCTGCGTATTCACCGCACATTCAGCTCAGGGCCCGAGGGCAAGACCGGTCTGCTGAGCAACCGTGCGGTGTATGTGCTGGTGGGTTCCGGTGGTTTTCATCAGGGCGCGTCGGCACGGCAACCGGACTTCCTGACACCTTACCTGCGCCAGGTACTGGGCACCCTCGGGCTGTTCGACCCGCACTTCACCTACCTCCAGGGCCTGGTATTCGGTGAGGAAGCGGTCCAAGCAGCGCTCCAGGAGAGCCGTGCCCGGCTGTCACTGGAGTCACTGTTCAACCCACTGATGGGTACCTGATCGTCACAGCAGGCCCGGCACCACCAGGGTCAGCCAGGCAACACACGGCCCGACCAGGGCAATCACTGCGCTGTAGATCAGCAGGCTGCGCAAGACTTTTTCGCGCTCCTGCGGCGGTGTATTGGCAACCACCAGTGCGCCGTTGGTGGAGAACGGGCTGGTATCGACGATGGTGGTGGAAATGGCGATGGCCGCGACCACGCCGACCGCACTGATATGGCCCTGGCTCAAGAAGGGCACGGCCAGGGGAATGATCACCCCCAGCAACGCCGTGGACGACGCAAAGGACGAGATGATCGCGGCGGTAAAACACAGCAGCAACGCCACCAGCAGCGGCTCACCCAGCCCGGAGATGCCATGGGCGACATAGTCGATGGTGCCGATGGTCTGCATCACGCCGATGTAGGTGATGATCCCGGTGATCAGCAGCACCGTCGACCAACTGACCTTGTCGATGGCCGCCTTCTGCGCCGTGGGTGCGAACATGGCCAACACCACCGCGACCGTCATCGCCACCAGGCCGATATTGAACTTGAACACCAGCGCCGAGATCGCCAGGGCCAACAAGCCGATCAGTGTCGATAGCTTGGCCCCGTCCAGGCCACTGACAGCCTGTAGCGGCGCACCGGCGCCGGTCAGGTCGGTGCGGTGATAGGCCGGGGAAGCCGGCGTACCGCCATGGCCAAGAATCGCCAGGGATGCACCCGCCGCATGCAACGTGGGGCCGAACGAGACCGGTGCCAGCGACAGGCGCGCGCTGCGCAAACCGCCGAACACGACGAAGACCACCATGGCAATCCCCAGGTTGAACAGCAAGCTGGTGATGAACAACGTGAACGGCGCATAGGGCAGCCCGGACGACGCCACGATCTGATTGGTGATGCCACCGAAAATGCTCACCGGCGAAAAGCTGCCGCCCTGGGCACCATGAATCACCATCAGCCCCATCAACACCGGGTTGATGCGGTACTGCACGGCGAAGTTCAGCGCAATCGGCGCCAGGATCGCGGCTACCGCCGGGCTCAGCGCGCCGAAACCGGTCAGCAATGCCGCCACCACGAACATCACCCAGGGGATCCAGGCGACGCGTCCACGCACCATCAACACCGCCCGCTCGATCAGCCAGTCGATGGTGCCGTTGTTCTGCGCGATGCCGAACAGATAGGTGACCCCGACCAGCGTCAGGAACAGGTCACTGGGAAACCCGGCAAAGATCGTCGCCGGGGTCATTTCCAATATCACCGAACCGACGACAAAGGCCGCCGCAAAGGCCAGCGCGCCCATGTTGATGGGCAACACGCTGGCGATGCCGAAGATGACCACCAACACCAGAATCGACAGAAGCTCATTATTCATTGCAATCTGACTCCCCGCAGTCGGACGGCCCCGCAGGTACCGCCCTTGTTATTATTTTTTCGGGATGTGGCGCTACCGCACGCGTGTTCTAGCGACCGCCGAACACCGCCGGCCGGCGCTCGGCAAAGGCTGCCAGGCCTTCGCCAAAGTCGGCGCTTTCACAGGCTTGTCGGCGCAGTTCGGCAATCTGTTCCATCGCCTGCACCGGCATCGGTTGCAGGTCTTCAAGGATGCGCAGCTGTTCCTTGACCGCCGCAACCGCCAGGGGCGCCTTGCTGGCAATACCTTGCGCCAGCTCCAGCGCAGTCGCTTCCAATACATCGCTGTCGACCAGGCGGTTGACCAGGCCAAAGCGTTCCGCACGCTGCGCATCAAGCTTCTGCGCCGTGAAGAACATTTCCTTCAACACATGAATCGGCAAATTGTTGAAAAAGCGCAGCAAGCCGCTGGTGGTGTACGGCAAGCCAATATTTACCGGGGTCATGGCAAAGCTGGCGCTGGGGTCCGCGACGACCAGGTCGCAGCTCATCACCAGGTCCACCGCACCACCCCACACCGAGCCGGACACCAGGGCGATCACCACTCCGGGATAAGCACGGATGCGACGTATGACCCGTTCCAGCGGCTTGCCGTAGGCAATCGGGTCGCGGTCGTGTTGCAGCTCACGGATGTCGTGGCCGGCGCTCCATACCGATTGGCCGACTTCGCTGCCCAGGATCACCACCGGGATGCGTTGTGCCGCCAGGGTCTGCAGGCTCTCATCGAGTGACTGCAATAGTTGTGCGCTGAGTGCATTGCGTTGTGCGGGGTTGCTGAAGACCAGTCGCGCGATGCGCTCATCGACTGGGTGGACGGTCACGGTGGCAGTAGCAGCGGGATTCATTGTGCGGTTCCTGTTGATTGGGTGCAGGGGCTGTCGGCGGAGTCCCGGAACACGACCTTTGCGTCGAGCAGTGCGTTGATGGATGTGCTGTCGAAGCCGGCTTCACGCAGGATTTCGACGGTGTGTTCACCCAGCAGTGGCGGTGGGCGGCTGGCACCGCTGGCAGTGCTGCCAAACACTGGAGTCACCACCTGGCGCAGGGCACCGAGGGTCGGATGGGTAAGTGTTTCAGTCAGTTGGCTGTGCAGCACCTGTGGGTCGGCGAACACCTCATCGAGGGTATTGATCGGGCCTGCGGGTAATCCTGCGTCGACAAACAGAGCGGTCCATTCGCGTTTGCTGCGGGTTTTCAAGCGGTCTTCGAGAATATCGCGTAATTCATCACGACGTTCGACCCGCGCTTCATTGGTGGCGAACCGTGGATCGTCCGGCAGCCCGGGCAAATCCAGCAGTATGCACAGGCGCCCCCACATGGCCGAGGTAATCGGCGCCAGATTGAGCGGGCCATCCAGGGTCTGGAACACGCCATAAGGCGCAATCACCGAATGGGCGTTGCCGGTGCGGCGCGGCACGTCCCCGAGGCTGAGGTAGCGTTGGCCATGCACACTCAACAAGCCGACCAGGCTGGCCAACAGCGAGGTGCTGACATGCTGGCCACGCCCGCTGCGCTCGCGCTCCAGCAGCGCGCCCAGCACGGCTGTCACCAGCCACATGCCCGACGTCAGGTCGCCAATAGCGGTGCCGGTGCGCGTCGGGTCGCCATCGCCGAAACCGGTCAGGCTCATCAGCCCCGAGTAGCCCTGGGCGATCTGGTCGAAGCCCGGCCAACTGCTCATCGGCCCATCGGCGCCAAAGGCGTTGATGCTGCCCAGCACCAGTCGCGGATTGCGGGCGCTGAGCACCTCATAACCGAGGCCCATGCTGTGCAGCGTGCCGGGCTTGAAGTTCTCGATGACCACATCGGCGTCGTCAATCAGTTGCTGGAGGGTGGCCAGCCCCTTGGGGTTGCGCAGGTCAATGCACATGCCGCGCTTGTTGCGGTTGCACGATAGATAGTAGGTGCTCACGCCCCGGTCAAAGGGCCCCCAGGTACGGCTCATGTCGCCATCGGGGCCGGACTCGACCTTGATCACATCGGCGCCCAGATCTGCCAGCACCATGGTGCAGAACGGCCCCGACAGTGCGCGACTCAGGTCGACGATTTTCACGCCGTGCAAAGCTTGCATAGAGTTCTCCAGTAACGGGCACTTGGTGGGTGGTGAACCGAGTCTAGGCGTCGTATCTCATAAACTTAAAATATGATATTCCTCTACCTTCATCGGAAAATCATATGACGTGAGAGGCACCTATGGACCTGCGCCAATTGCGCTATTTCATCAAAGTCATTGAGTGCGGCAACATCACCCGCGCCAGTGAAGCGCTGCATATTGCGCAACCGGCCATCAGCCAGCAGATGCGTAACCTGGAGTTGGATATGGGCATGCAGTTGCTGGAGCGCAGCGTGCATGGCGTGGTGCCCACGGCAGCCGGGCAGACCCTTTACCGGCACGCCATCGAGCTGCTGCGCCAAGCCGATGGCACCCGGGAAATGCTGCGCCAGGACGCCGACTTCCCCCAGGGCAAAGTCTCGGTCGGCATGCCCTCGAGTACCGCACGCATGCTGGCCATTCCCTTGGCGCGCGCGATTGGCCAGCGATATCCCGGCATCAAGCTGGAGTTGATTGACGCCCCCAGCGCCGAACTGGGGCGCCTGATCACCGTGGGGCGGGTGGCACTGGCGGTGAACGTTGATGTGGTCGAAACCCGAGGCATGGCGTTCCAGCGGCTGTTAACTGAAACACTGTATTTGGTGGCCTGGCCGGAATTTGAATTGGCCGAAGACCCGGTGTCGATTGAGGCATTGGCAAAAATGCCGCTGGTGCTGCCGTGTGCGCCGAATACCATCCGCAGCCGGGTCGAGTTTGCCCTGCAGGAGGCCGGCCTCAAATGCGAGGTTGAGTTTGAAGCCAACTCCACCGACCTGTTGTTCTCAGCCGTCAAGGCGCAGTTGGGTGTCACGGTCCTGCCGTGGGCGGCGGCCCATGCCGAGCTGGGGCAACAGCGGCTCAAGCTGGCCAGGATCGATCATCGACTGTTCAAGCGCGATCTTTCACTGTGCTGGCATGACACGGTGGTCGAGAGCAATGCGGTACAGAAGGTCAAGGCAACCATCATTGAGCTGTTCGAGGCGTTCGGGCGCCAGCCGGGGTGGGCGGACGGGCAGTGACAAGAGGCTGGGGCTCGACGCGGGCCAATAAACGGTACCATTGCCGCGCCTGGCCCACTGATCGGTTCAAATGAAGGAACAGAAGACATGATCGAAACCCGCCTGCTGCGCCAGTTCATTGCCGTGGCTGAAGAGCTGCACTTTCATAAGGCGGCGATACGCCTGCACATGGCCCAACCGCCGCTGAGCCAGGCCATCAACCGCCTGGAGGGCAAGCTGGGGTTCAGCCTGTTTACCCGCAGCAAACGCGGGGTAAAACTGACCCCGGCCGGTGGCGTATTCCTCGATGCCGCCTACAGCACCCTCAACGAATTGGAGCGGGGTATCGAGCACGCGCGCCAGGTAGCCGAGGGGATTGCGGGCAAACTGACGGTGACTGCGGTGTCGATCACCTACTACGCGTCACTGCTCAGTAGCCTGCGCCGGTTTCGCGAGACCTTCCCCAAGGTGCAATTGGTCATCAAGGAGATGCCCTCCGCCAGCCAGGCCAAGGCCATTGTGTCGGGGGAAGCGGATATTGCTTTCATGCGCAAGTTGCCGATTGCGGCGCAAAACGTCGAGTCGCGCCTGTTGCTGGACGAACAGATCGTGATGGCATTGCCCGCCGACCACTCCAAGGCTGACGCTGGCCAGATCGACTTGCGGGACTTCGCCGGGGAAGACTTCGTGTTCACCCCCCAGGCCCTGGGCAGCGGCTATCACAGCCAGTTGATCGCCCTGTGTGAAGCCGCCGGTTTTTACCCCAGGGTGGTGCAGGAAGCCGCGCAGCTCCATACCTTGATCGGCCTGGTGGCCTGTGGCTTCGGCGTTGCCCTGGTGCCGGAGTCGATTGCCAACTCGATCATGCGCGACAAGGTCGTGTTTCGCCGGATCGGCCCGGTCGGCGCCGCCCCCAACCCGGCCATCGGCCTGTACCTGAGCTGGAACACCGACAACCAATCACCGTTGCTCGACAGTTTTATCTCCCTGCTCGACTTCGGCGCCACCGCTGTGCCAGCGACCACCGATTAGTCGCGGCCAAAAGTATTGGGCAGAGACTTTATAGTATTTCCCATGGCGCGGTTGCCGCCGGCAGCGTGGTCATCTGCCTGGCTCCGGATAGCGTGACCTTGCACTTGCTGCGCCTGGCGCACCAGCATCTCCCCCAATCCATCGCCGGGGCGGCATTGATTGCATTGATGATGACTATCAAACCGAGCGCCCTGTTTAATTACCCACGCTGATTCCTATAATCGCCTCCACATTCTCCCCCCGGCCTGGCTTCAGGCTGCATTTCCCCCGGATTTTCACCCATGCCAAGTGCCCACCAGGCCCCTCGCAGCCTTCCCGAACATAATCAACAGAGTGTCAAACAGCAGTGGCTGGCGATTCTCTCCGTGGCCGTAGGTGCCTTCGCCCTGGTAACCAGTGAGTTTCTGCCGGTGGGTGTGCTCAATGATGTCGCCAGCGACTTGGGTATCACTGCCGGTCACGCCGGGCTGATGGTGACCCTGCCCGGCATCATGGCCGCCCTCGCCGCGCCTTTGCTGTCGGTCAGCATTGGCACCATGGACCGTCGCTATTTATTGATCGGCCTGACGCTGATCATGATCATCGCCAACTCGGTGGTGGCTTTTGCCAGCGACTTTGGCCTGCTGCTGTTGGGCCGCGTACTGCTGGGCATCAGCATCGGCGGCTTCTGGGCGACCGCCATCGCCCTCAGCGGCCGGCTGGCGCCCAAGGGTGTGGGCGTCGCCCAGGCGACTTCGATCATCATGGTCGGCGTGACCCTCGCCACCGTGCTGGGCGTGCCCGTAGGCACCTGGCTTAGCGGCCTGATGGGCTGGCGCATGACCTTCCTGGTCACCGCGCTGATGGGCGTCCCGGTCCTCCTGGCGCAGATATTTCTGCTGCCACGACTCAACCCGGAGAAAGCCATCCACATCCGCGACCTGCCCGCCTTGTTTATCAACCCCCAAGCGCGGGTCGGATTGATCGCAGTATTGCTTATCGGCCTGGCGCACTTTGCCGCGTACACCTATGTGGCGCCATTCTTCAAGCACAGTGCCGGCTTCGACGGCCCAACGATTGGCTCGTTGCTGTTGCTCTTCGGCGTGGCTGGGGTCGCGGGTAATATTTTTGCCGGCTTTGCCGCCAACCGCAGCGTACGTCACACCCTGTTGCTGGTGGCGCTGATGATCGGCACCAGCACCGCCCTGTTCCCCCACTTCGCCACCGGCATGACCGGCGCAGCCATGTTGATTGGGCTCTGGGGTTTTGCCTTCGGCGCCTTCCCGGCCTGCGCCAGTATCTGGATGTTTGTCGTGGCGCCCAAGGATGTCGAACGCGGCATGCCGCTCTTCGTCGCCCTGTTCCAGGTGATTATTGCCCTGGGTTCATTCTTCGGTGGGCGGATCGTCGACCAGTTGGGCAGCTCGGTGCTCCTGAGCCTTGCCGCGGTGCTGGTGGGCTTGGGTTTTGTGACGGTGCTGGTGCTGGGACGCAATGTCAGCAACAGCCTTGCGGCCCAGCCCTGCTGAGCAGTGAAACCTGGCTCTCCCCTCAGGCGGGGGAGCCTACTCGATTTTACGGGACAGCCTGACTTTGGCTTTGCCGATGGGAAACTCTTGCGCGCCCGCCCTTAATGCCAGGGAAACCCGGGTGTTTTGCGCGTCAACCTTCACCAGCAGGTCTATGTCTTTTTGTTTGCCCAGTTTCTGGAAAATATCGAAGATTTCTTTTTCATCGAATGCGTCAATCCAGACGCCATACCGGCTGTTGCCATTGCGCCAATAGAACCCGCAGAACGTTGGAATGGCCCGTTTTACATAGTGATTGTCGAGTAGGGCCTTTCCGAAAAGATTCTCCTGCTCGCCGTTGTAGGCGCTGAATCCAAAATCTAGCCATTCGCCTTGCTGCAGCACAACCACAGGCCTCCAGCTGTATTTCTCCCGGTAGGTGTCGTAGATGTTTGCCGGGGGATAGCCCTGCGTGGCTATTTTTTGCCGGATATCGGCACTGAAGGTCTTATAGGATGGATCATTGAGCATGCGGTCTGCATAGCCGTCTTTGAACATGTACTGGGCATTGCTGTAGGCGCTCTCCTTGGTAAGGTTTGTGGCCTGCGCCTGAAAGACCCCCACTTCCTTCTGGTTTCCCGCCCCGCTCATCCAGAGCACCACCCTGCCCTGTGGCGCCAACCCCACGATAAACGTGCTGTAGGTGTCTTTTTTATGGGTGTCCTGATCAATAAAGCCCTCATCCAGGAGGCTCTTTATCTTCTGTGGGTCCAAGTTCCATTGGCCGCTATAGAACGTTCTCTCCACCAGCGAGTACCACGTGAATTCCAGTTGATAGGGCACTGCCTTTTTTTCCAGCGCCGTGGTCATGGTTCCGCCAGGACTCCCCCAACCGGTGTTCTGCGTGCCCCAGATCGCATCAAAACCGTAGGTAAAGCCCTCAGCGACCAGGGCGCCACCGTATACCTCCATGGGGTATTCCTGTGGTGCAGAGACAGTTCCCGTCCAGCTATAGGTTTCAGGCATGTCTTTACTCTTGCACGCCGCCATGGAAAAACAGAACACGACCGCAGCGATCACGGTTATCGGGCTTTTCAGTGTCACGCACTGCCACCTCATGATTGCCTCACAGGAACATCACCAGCCACTGCACCGGCCTCTCCCGGAATCAGCACCATGCTCTGGGGCGAAGACAATGTAATCCCCATGTCCTGCAGGCGCGCTAGCAGGATAAACAGCAAGTCGCTGCGGGTGCCGGACACCGAGCGCGGGCTGTTGACGTAGCCGCTGACCCCAATGATCAAGCCATCCCTGGCCAGGTCCTTGAACGTGACCGAAGGTGCGGGAGTGTCGAGAATCGCCTCGTGCTCGGTAAACGACTGCATCAGCAGTTCGCGAACCTTCAGCACATCGGTATCCAGCGGCAAGGTAAGGGTGATGCTCACCACACCGAGCGCGTTGCCCATGGTGACGTTGCGCACGTTTTGCGAGATGAACTGCGAGTTCGGCACAATCACCGTCGAGCGGTCGGACATCTGGATCTCGGTCGCCCTGACGTTGATCCGGCGAATATCGCCCTCCACGCCCCCCAGGCTGACCCAATCGCCGACCTTCACCGGCCGTTCGGTGAGCAGGATCAGCCCGGAGATGAAGTTCTGCACAATCGCCTGCAAACCGAAGCCGATGCCCACCGACAAGGCACTGACCACCCAGGTCAGGCTGGTCAGGTTGATCCGCAGGGTGGACATCACCAGCAGGCTCAACAACACAAAACCGAGGTAACCCACCAGGGTCACCAGGGACGCGCGCATGCCGGCATCCATGTTGGTTTCCGGCAGCAACCGCTCACTCAGCCAGCGCTTCAAGGTGCGCACGGCGAACAAGCCGACGACAAACATCAGCAGCGCAATGAGGATGTCCTGGGGAACGATCTGCAGGTTGCCCAGGGTCTTGCTGGATTCGCCCAGTTGGCTGAAGCCCTGGAGCAACTCACTGGGGCTGGAGCCCGCAGGAAGGAAGGCCGCCATCACGGCGGTGAGCAGCAGCAAGGTACGGCCGACGCCCGCCAGCACCGTGCACGCCTGGGCCTGGTGCCGTGGCGACAGCCCCAGGGCGTTGGCCAGTGCCAGGCCGCTGGGCTGCCTGGGCGAAAGCAGGGTTTCACAGACGTCACCAAAAAAGGCGATCAACAGGTAGGCCGTGGCCGCCACGACGCTGACCCACAACAGTTTGACGGTAAGGAAGTAGGCCAGGGACAGATACCCGGTGAACAACGCGAGGACAATCACCGCCACCCACATCGACGCGACAAAGGGCAACATGCCGACGAGCCCGCCCGGGCGCTGCAACTCGAGTTTTTTGCGCACGTGGCGCACGCGCAGTAGCGCGGCGATGAAGATCAGCGCGGTGGTCAGGGCGGTCAGGCCATTGAGCGCCACGGTCAGCGCCAGGCTGGCGCCCGTGACATTGTTGATCCGCTCCTCGGTCGCCACCAGCATCAGCGCCACCGCCAGAATCGCCGGGAAAGGCCCCAGGGCACTGGCGATTTCATCGGCAATGGCCGGCAGCCGCCAGGACGGGCGTGGCAGCATCAGCAAGGCGCGTCCAAGGCCGGCAATAAACGCACAGAAGGTGGCCAGGGTGACCAGGTGATCGGACAGCCGGCCCAGGTTTTCACTCAGGACCGCATTGCTTTCCAGGCCCCAGCGCATCAGCGAAACGGCCCCCATGATCGTCAGGATCGACGATAAGCCTACCGCCACCGCCAACGTGCTGCGCCGCAGGCGCCCCTCCGGCAGCCAACGGATCATCGCCCAGGTAAGCAGATGCTCGAGCAGGCGCCGGCCGAAACTCCAGATCAGTACCGCCACCAGCAGCGTGCTGAAGAACGCCCAGCGGTGCTCCGGGCTGATGGCACTCTTGAGGGCAACGATGCCTTCGGCCTTGAGGTTGTCCAGGCGCTGCAGGTCTTCAGCGGTGGGGCGGATCAGGGTCGACCAGAATGTGGGACTGAAGGGCGAATCGGTACGGGAGGTGACCTGGGAATTGAACAGATTGCGCCGCAGGTTGACGATCTGCGCGGCGAGTTCGCGGCTCGTCTGGCTCAGTTGCTTCGCGTGCTGCTCATCCTCAAGCAGGCTGTTCTTTTTTCGGGTCAGGGCATCCCGCTGCTCGGTGAGGCTCTGCGCCTCTCCCGGCTGGGCCGCGCCCAATACCTTGAGTTGATCGTCAATGCGCTCCATCTCGGTGGCGCGCACCGTGAGCAATGCCCCGGCCAGTTGTTGCACCTGCAGTGCGCCCTGTCGAAATTCCGCCAGCTTTTCGTCACTGGTACTGATGGGGACACTCTGGCGAATCAGCTCAAGCTGCTGGCCAAGCTGCTTGAGGTTGGCGTCTTCGGGCAACAGCACCAGGCTGTCGACGACCTCTACTGGCGCCGGCGTGGCGGCCGCATCTGCCCATCCCGGCAGGCTGATAGCCATAACCATGGCCAGCAAGGCCTGGCAGATGACGCCCCTGTAAATTCGCCGCATCAATTCACCCTTTTCTGTCTTTTTTCCATTGGCATTATGGACCGCCACGGCAGAAAGGAAATTCCGCCCTGGCGGTAAAAGAGTAGATGCGGCGTTTTCCTCTCAGTCAACCAGTGTGGCCCTGGGCGCCAATGCCCACGGCGCCTGCAAGCGCTGCGGGGTCTGGCAGGTTTTGCGCTTGAACACGAAGTTGCGGCACTTCTCGGCAAACTGCTGGCGGTTTTCCACCATATCCAACCGCATCTGTGCCAGCTCGTTTTCGCGGCAGCGCTCAATCTGCGCAAGGTTCATGTTCGATTTGCGCGCACGATGCAGGGCGTATCTTTCATCGGTCAACGCGTCGCTGGCCTGTTGCAGCAGCCATAAGCCAAATGCACGTGGGCAGCGTGGGCCGATGTCCTGGACCATTCCCCAGTGCCGGGCCTGGAGGGCGCTGATCGGCAGGCATTCTTCGACAAGCTTGTGGGCGACTTCACTGCCGACCGCCCTGGGCAAGCTGTAGGTCCAGTATTCGGAGCCATACAAGCCCATGGTCTTGTAATGCGGATTAAGGACCACCCCCGCCCGGGCGAAGACGATGTCGGCGGCCAGCGCCAGCATCACACCGCCGGCTCCGGCGCTGCCCGTCAGGCCACTGACCACCAGTTGCCGGGCCGTCAGCAGCTCGCGGCAGACATCGTCGATGGCCTGGATATTGGCCCAGGCTTCCAACCCTGGCACTTCGGCCGCCTGAATCACGTTGAGGTGCACACCATTGGAAAAGCTCCCGCGCCCTCCCCTGACCAGCAGCACCTGGGTGTCCCGAGCCTTGGCCCAGCGCAACGCTGCGACCAGCCGCTGGCACTGTTCAGTGCTCATGGCACCGTTGTAGAACTCGAAGGTCAGCTCGCCCACATGACCGGTTTCTCGGTAACGAATCGGCTGATACGCCATCTCGTCGAAGCCTTGGTTGGCGAGCGAGCCGTCCAGCACCGGCACATCAGCCAGTTGCCCGGCTAACACATGGCGGGCCGGTAACTTGAAGGTTTCCTCGCCGGGCAAGGCCTTGCGCTTGAGCGAGCCGAGCCACAGGCTGTGATCGCCGGCCGCAACCAATACCGCGTCGTCCTGTACCGCAAGGATCTCGCCCGGCGTGCCGCGGCGCGCATCCAGGTGCGCGTCATACAGGTAATACTGCCCGCCGGCGAGGCTGGCCAACACCCCGGGCTGGCCGTCAGCGGCGTCGATACTGCGCTTGATAAACCGTGCGCAATCGTACCAACTGAAGGTGCGGTCAGCCTGCTTCATATTCGGCTGCAAACGCCCAGCGACGTCGGGCTGCGTGTAATCGAGGGGCGTGGGCACGAACCCCCTGGCGAATTTCTCCACCACATCGCGGATGCAAGAGATCGCCGCGTCACTCACCAGGCCGTTGTACAACTCGGATTTGCGCACGTCGGCGGGCATGTCGAACTCGCAGGTCGACCAGATCGGACCGGCGTCCATTTCCTCCACCGCCTGCAAGGCCGTGACGCCCCAGCGCCTGACTTGCTGGGTGATTGCCCAGTCCAGCGCGCTGGCGCCACGGTCGCCGACAATGCCCGGATGAATGATCACCACCGGGCGCTCAGGATTGCTCCAGAGTTGTTGCGGTACGCGGTCCTTGAGAAACGGACAAATCACCAGGTCCGCCGCCGATGCCTCGATCTGCCGACATACCGAGGCTTCATCGGTGAACAGCACCACACTGGGCGCGTGCCCCAACTGGCGTAAGTCCAGCCAGGCCCGCTGGGTCAACCCGTTGAACGCCGATGACAACAACATGATCTTCAATGACTGCATGACTGACTCTTCCTTGAGAATGCATGGCCGCAGGCTCCTTGAGCCATCCTTGGCCTTATATGGAGGTGCCAGAGTAGAGGGAGTATCGGGGGAGGCAGATGATCGAGGTCAATCTTGTGTCAGCACATCGGCTTGATTTGAGTGGCGTGCATGTTAGCCAATGCACCCAGCTTGACCCGCTCAGCAGCTACCCGCCTGATCTTGCTGATGTACTGGTTGCTTGGGCTGCAGGCGTAGCCTCCTGACACCTTGTGACGGCTTTCTAAACGTGGGAAATACAAAAGCCGGGAGACAATCTCCCGGCTTTTTATTGATAAAAATCTGATCTCGCGCCAGCCCTGCGGGGCTACGCCGGCAACGATCAGCTGGATATCGCTTGCGGCAGATGCTCACCCGGATACCCGGCGTCACTCAGCACCGTGAGCAGCGTGTGCGCATCCAGAGTGCTGTCAATCACGACCACACGTGTGGGCGGATCAGTTTTGATCTGGGCCTGCGGGTCTACGCCCAGCAGTACCCGGGTAACGGACCTGGCGCAGCCGCCACAGGTCATGTTTGGTATGAAAAAACGCAGCATGTGGAACTCCTGAAGTTGCTCTGAAGAGTGAATGTGAGCCTTGCCAGCGCTTACAAATGCATCTGCATCGCGGCGCGATGCTGGGATGAGGCCGCCGTATCCCCCCCAAACCGGGGGGGATTCTGAGGAGCCCTGGGGCGCAGTTCCATCGCCACGGCGGCTGTGCGCTGCGCCAAACCGGCAATGATCGGGCAATCCGGACGATCGTTGCCATGGCATTGCTCGGCCAACTGCTCTAGGGTTTGCGCCATGGCCTGCAGGTCAGCAATCTTTGCCTTCAACCCGGCCACATGGGACAGGGCCATGGCCTTGACGTCGATACAGCCGCGATCAGGGTCGCCCCACAAAACCAGCAACTCGGAGATCTGCCTGACCGAAAAGCCAAGGTCACGCGCGCGGCGAATGAAACGCAGGTTTTGCACATCCTGTGTACCGTAGTTTCGATAGCCGGCATCAGACCGGCTGACCTTGGGTACCAAACCAATCTGTTCGTAGTAGCGAATCGACTTAGCCGAAACGCCGGAGAACTTGGCTGCTTGACCGATATTCATCATTCTCTCCTCCTGAGGGAACCTATCAACTACTCACCGCAAATTCGGGAACTCACCTGCACACGGCGCATGAGTACGCTTGGCCGTGTCCTTAAACAATCACGCTCGGATGAGGTTCACTGGCCATTACAGCCTCCTCAATCGTGTTCAAACCCAAGCCTGATATCAGTGCTCATTCGCTAGGCGTGGCTTGGCCAATGCCGCCCCACCCACTGGCGCCTCGGCGCTGCTCTCTACTGTCATCGGTGCTCGGAAGCGCTTGAGCCGCAGTGCGTTGCCAAGCACGAAGATACTGGAGAGCGCCATCGCCGCCGCGGCGAAGATCGGCGACAGCAGCGTGCCGTTCAGCGGGTACAGAACGCCCGCCGCAACCGGTATCAACAACGCGTTGTAGGCGAAGGCCCAGAACAGGTTCTGCTTGATGTTGCGGATCGTCGCCTGGCTGAGGGCGATGGCGTTCGGCACGCCGCGCAAGTCGCCCGACATCAGCACCACGTCAGCGGCTTCGATGGCCACATCGGTGCCGGTGCCGATGGCAAGCCCGACGTCTGCTTCGGCGAGTGCCGGTGCGTCGTTGATCCCGTCACCCACAAAGGCAACTCGCGCCCCCTTGCTGCGAAACTTTTTCAGCGCCGCGACCTTACCGTCGGGCAGCACCTCGGCCGCCACCTCATCGATGCCCAGTTGCCTGGCGATTGCCGCTGCCGTGGCCGCATTGTCACCGGTGATCATCGCCACCCTGAGCCCCAGCGCATGCAGGGCCCTGATCGCTTCGGGCGTGGTCTCCTTGATCGGATCGGCAACCGCGATCACCGCCGCCAGGCGGCCATCAATCGCCGCATAGAGCGGGCTTTTGCCTTGCTCGCCGAGACGCTGGGCAGTCGACTGGAAGCCCGTCACATCAAGGCCCAGTTGCGTCATGAACCGGTCAGCCCCCACAGAGACCGTGCGCGCGGCGACCTTCGCCGTCACGCCAAAGCCCGGTACGGCGTCGAAGGCCTCAATCGGTGCAAGCGTGATGCCCTTGCTCTTTGCCGCGCTGACAATCGCTTCGGCAATCGGATGTTCGGAGCGTGTCTCCACCGCCGCGACAAGTGCCAATACTTCGTCGTAGTCAAAGCCCTCGGCGGGAACCAGGTCGGTCAACTCAGGCCGGCCCTTGGTCAGCGTGCCAGTCTTGTCGAGGGCGATAATCGACACATCGCGTAGCGCCTGCAATGCCTCGCCCTTGCGGAAAAGCACCCCGAGCTCGGCTGCGCGGCCCGTGCCGACCATGATCGAGGTCGGCGTGGCCAGCCCCATGGCACAGGGGCAGGCAATAATAAGCACCGCTACCGCGTTGACCAACGCGAACGTCAGCGCCGGCGTCGGGCCAAAAATCAGCCAGACCAGGAAGGTCACCGTGGCCGCCGCCATCACCGCCGGGACAAACCACATCGTGACCTTGTCCACCAGTGCCTGGATCGGCAGCTTGGAGCCCTGCGCCTCTTCCACCAGGCGAATAATCTGCGCGAGGACGGTGTTGGCCCCCACTTTGGTCACCCGGAAACTGAACGCACCGGTCTTGTTGATCGTGCCGCCAACGACTTCGGCGCCTACGCTTTTGGACACAGGTACCGGTTCGCCGCTGATCATGCTCTCGTCAACGTACGAGGTGCCTTCAATCACCTCGCCGTCGACCGGGACCTTCTCCCCCGGACGGACGAAGACAATGTCGCCGGCCGTCACCTGATCAAGGGCAACTTCCAATATTTCGCCATTGCGCTCCACGCGCGCGGTCTTCGCCTGAAGACCGACCAGCCGCTTGATCGCCTGTGAGGTTCGCCCCTTGGCGCGCGCCTCCAACGTGCGGCCCAGCAGGATCAGGGTCACAATCACCGCTGCGGCTTCGAAATAGACGTTGGCGGTGCCCTGCGGCAGAACCTCGGGAATAAACGTCGCGACCAGCGAATAACCGTAAGCCGCCGCGGTGCCCACAGAGACTAGCGAGTTCATGTCTGGCGCCCCTCGCAGCAACGCCGGTACGCCTTTGCGGAAAAACCGCAGCCCTGGGCCGAACAACACGAGGGTGGCCAGCGCGAACTGTACATACCAGTTCGTCTGCTGCCCCATGACCCCCATCACCCAATGGTGCATGGCAGGGATAAGGTGCGAACCCATCTCAAGGATGAAGACCGGCAAAGTGAGGAGCGCTGCAATCAACATGGAGCGCTGCAACTCCCGAGCTTCGCTGTCGCGCCGCGCGGCATCCTGGTCGCCCTCGCTCGGCGACTCGGCGGACAAGCGGCGGGCCTTGTAGCCGGCCTGCTCCACTGCTGCTTCAAGGTCTGCCGTGGAGACTGCGCCGCCCAAGTGGCGCACCCGGGCACGCTCGGTGGCCAGGTTAACCGTGGCTTCGAGCACGCCGGGGATTTTAGCCAGGGCCTTTTCGACCCGGCCCACACATGACGCACAGGTCATGCCTTCTATCGCAAGATGAGTCGTCTCTTCACGCACGCTGTAGCCTGCGCTCTCGATGGCACGCACCGCCGCCTGGGGATCGGGCGCCCCGGTGAAGGTGATGCTGGCATGCTCGGTGGCAAGATTGACGGCGGCCGTGTGCACGCCAGGCACCGCTTTCAGCGCGCGCTCGACCCGACCGACGCAGGATGCGCACGTCATGCCCTCGACCGGCAGACTCAGGCGCACCTCCCGCGAACTGGATGGGTTGGACCCCTGCTGATGGGAAACCGTAGCCATTGCAATACCCCTTGAATGTTACTGATGAAGCAAGCCTGAAGCTTCCCATGATGGAAAGGTCAAGGCTTTTGCATCATCTGTTTCGCCAGGTTGGCGTTTGGTGTGACAGCTGGACTGCGGATGACGTTACCGCACGCGGAGCGTAAGAGCCTGCGCGCGGACCTTGAGCGATACCGGCAACCGCTCTAGACCGGCCTCTGATGAGTTCGACGGCCATCAAAACCACTGAGCCTGAGGCTCTGAGTGCATGATATCTTCACCCCTCCAACGCTGGTTTTTCCAGTTCAGTCTCACCTCACCAAGGGCGACCCATGCCGGCGATTATTCGCGTTGCTGTACCGGAAGATGCACAACGCCTGCCTGCCATCGAAATTTCCGCAGCTCAAGCCTTCCGCATGATTGATGGGTTGAGTTGGCTGGCTGAATCCCCCCCGATGTCCGTTGAGCAACATCGCCAACGTATCGCGCTCTCGACCTGCTGGGTCGCCCTGGACGCCGAAAACCGGCCACAAGGCTTTCTCAGCGCTGCGCGCCACGGCAATGATTTACACATCTATGAGTTATCCGTGATGCACGCGGTGCAGGGACAAGGTTGGGGGCGGCGTCTGGTTGAGGCCGCAAAGAACTATGCCCGCGCCAACAGACTGAGTTTCGTAACGCTCACGACATTCACGAGCGTGCCATGGAACGCCCCCTTTTATGCCCGCCTGGGATTCCAGATCAAAGCCACCGCAGACCTGGATCAGAGGCTAGCGGCCGTAGTGAGCGATGAGTACCAGCACGGATTCGCGCCGGGCAGTCGGTGTGCCATGGCATGGCCAGTGGCTTAAGGCGTTTACGCGGTAAACGTCCCACTGACACTCCTTGTGAACAAGCGGGGACGTTTTTATCGTCACCGATGAGCTCTTAGCGTAGTGACGGTGATGGCTTCACCGTTTGCTGGGGAGGGAGATACCTTGATATTTCGATTACATCCGTACGGACGGCGGACGGCTGACCAGCAAGGTTGCGGGCATAGCTGCACAATGTGATGGGGAGCTGTGACACCTGGTAAGGGTTGCTGCCGTTGGCCAATGCATAGCGGACGTCGTCGATGTCTTGGCACAAAGCCCGTTCTGAAGCATCCACGTAGAAGTAGTGATGGGTGAAGTCTGTGGTTTGGTCGTCCCAGTTGACGTTGTAGCTCAGGCTGATCTGCGGTGTCGGCGTTGGGGCGGTCAAAAATACGGAGTGTGTGAAAACATTGTGGAGCAAGGCTGGCGTCAGGGGCTCGCTGCGGTTTTGTATCCCAATGATGCACAACACATGGGCCCCCAGCGCCGGCCCGATCGCCTGGTTGATGTAACCATCCGTTGACGCTACGGCGTTGTGATAGTCGCTGGGAGATCGACACTCCCTGACCTCGCGCACGGCCTTGAATCGATAGTAGGGATCGTTGACCGAGAATCTGATGTTCCACGTGGGCCAAATACTGAGCCCGTTCACACCCTGCTGCAAATGCACGTAGGGGTTGAGTTTCCAAGGCTCTTCAAGGACGAGTTCGACGGATTTCAGTTGGCAGTCCCGCGTGTTATTCAAGAACTGGCCATCGACAAAACAATGATGAAGGTCGTTCGCTGGATAGCTATAGTTAAACTTGGCCGCTTCACACGCGGAGGTATTCAGACAGTTGCTGAGGATGTCCTTTTTGATGACAGCAGCGACCTTGCTGACAATGCCAGTAATTTCGTTGGTACCCCGATCGAGCATCGGGCTCCCGGAGCTTCCGTACTGAAGGTCTTGGCAACGGTTTTTCATGGCGCCAGGAAATACACCGGGATGCTCGACAAAGCTATTTGTTGCCGTTTCCTTGCACGCACTCATGCGTAAGCCTTTTTGGCGAAACCCGGTCGGGGATCCGACATTGATGACCTCCCGCTCTCCAGTGTGCTGATGAGCCGCGAGCTTGAGTGGCATGACCCCCTCTGCAATGAGGGCAGCCAATGGCGCATCAAGCTCCAGAACCGCCAGATCAGTGCCGACCATACTGCTCCAATGCGCTGTTTTGATGCGAAATTTCCGGTGTTGCGCGGGAGTATCGTGGAAATAGTTGAAGGTGATGCTCGCCTCTACGGTTTGGTTGATAGAAGCCGTGCCGTAGCTGAAGTAAACACAATGCCCACTCGTCAATACATAGGCGGGGCCAACGGTTTTATTCTGCCGGTCGCGAGTATCCAGCAGAACCGCATTGCAGCTTTGCCCGATTGCATTTTTCATAAGTCCAATGCCGGACCACAGCCCATAGCGCAGGTCGTGGTTCTGCAACGCCACAGACGGGTCCTGTTCGGTCAGTCCTTCAGCCAGATCCCTGCCGTGGGTTTGTCCGGCAATACAAGAAACCAAAAGAAATAGAAAGGGGATAAAACAACGGGTCAGCATGATAGAGCCTCGAAGTGTTGCAACAGTGATTTGCGCTGAATTTACTCGGCACTTATCACTGATGTGACATATCGGGTTGCTACAGTGAACGACCGAGGAAGTACTCATGCACGTGCCAACAACGCCCGCGTGAAGCCGTCACCACCAGAGACCGGCCGTCAATGTTGCAAGGGTGTAATCTTGGCCTACCGGACGGCTGCATCTGAAAGCGCCCTGCTTCCAGCCTTCTGAAGGTTGGACTCAGGGCGAGATGTTCAGCAAATGACTCGCCGGGCTCACCACCAGAAACTGGCTTGAGACCTGTCTTTGAGCTACCCGCGGCACAGTAGACATTCCTCAGCCTCAAACTGAGGCACTTTCGAAGGCATCAGGACTGACGCCGCCCAGGTGACGGTGACGACGCGTTCGGTTGTAAAACGCTTAAATCTAATCGAGCACATCGACCTGGGCCATATCCCGAGCTCTGTAGATTCTCTTGCAAATGCGTTCTTTCTGCAGGCTTCTAAAAAATCCTCCGTCGCTGCATTGCCCTGGTATTTTCCTCGACTGCTCACACTCGGCCACCGTTCGTTGACCTGTTTCTCGACTTTGTCAGAAAGCACGGCGTTGACCCGTTTGTAGACACGGTGGGTCATTGGGCGCTCAGACCCTATCCCTCCACTACAACCAGGCAGGTGCCAGGGGCGGTAACACACCACAAAAGGCTCTATTTCAATAAATAATTATTGTAATACAGTAATTTCTTGTGCAAAAATCGAGCTCCACCCATCAAAAAGGCTTAAAAAATGCCCATTAACCGCCTTGCTTCCTTTAGCCAGCGTATGGCTGCTCTAACACTGACGCTCATAGCCTGCATGCTCATCCTCAATGCCGCACTGTGGGTATTTCCGACATTGGGGTCAAACGATGGATTAGGGCTTGGATTTTCCCTGAGCGGAGTGATGTTGACCCAACTCGCGGTAAAAATCGAAGTGCTCGCCTGGTGGCAAATACTCGGCGCGATCGTCATCTCCAGCGTGCCTTTGATCGCCTTGGCCAGCGGCCTGAATCACCTCCGCCGCCTGTTCCAGGGGTATGCCCGGAGCGAGTATTTCTCCAATAATGCTGCCGTTCACTTAGGGAAAGTTGGAAGGGGGGTCATTCTTTGGGTGGTTTCAAGTTTCTTATGCACACCAATATTGAGTATTCTGGTCACCTTACATGCTCCACCCGGTCAACGCTTACTTACCATCAGCTTTACACCAGCGGACTTTATCGCTCTCTTTCTCGCCGGATGTATCGCAGTGATCGCGCGAATTTTGGCACAAGCGAGTGAAGTAAGTTCCGAAAATCAAACCTTTGTGTAAGGCCAGCATAATGACGATCATTATTGAGTTAGATGTAATGCTAGCAAAACGCAAAGTTAAATCAAAAGACCTTGCCGCCGCAATTGGTATCACCGAACAAAATCTATCCCTATTAAAGCAAGGCAAGGTCAAAGGAGTACGTCTAGCTACACTTGAGGCGATCTGTGCCCATTTAAGTTGTCAGCCTGGAGATCTCCTAGTGTACCAACCGGAGCCACATGTTTCTGTTGTCGTCTAGCAAATGCCCACCACGGGAGATCAACTGCGAGTTAGAGTCTGGTACGCGCTCAAAACACGCCAACTTCCAGCATTCACTTTCTGAATAGTTGTGATTTGGAGTTTGCAGACTATTTTGGATACGACCGGCTCAAAACAGCTACTGTTTATTGTTGGAAACAGCAGCCCAGGCCGCGTCGAGTGCTGCTGCATGGGAAAGGGTCAAGGAAAACCCAAGTGGAATGAAGTCGGATCAGCCTACCGGCGCCCGCCCTGCTCCGTGGGTGCCGGTGAGTCCGACGTAAAATCCTATTCTGCGTACCTCCACCGTGAATGGCTTAGGCGGGACAAGCCTGCCTGCAATGCAAACGCAACGATCACGGTAGAGGGGGCGGAAAAGCGGCTCAGCTCACCGCCTGCAAACATCAACGCCAGTCCCAGTGCTGTAGCCCCAAACCATGCGGTCAAACCCACCGGATTGAAGGCTGCCACCCGCTCAAGCGCCTTCACATCACTGTGCTCGCAGAGGATCTTGGCCAACGCCACGCCGACCCAGGCCACCACGAAAATCCCCTGATACGCCAACGCTTTGAGGAGGTAGGCAAACACATCCGCCAGCATCAACCCATAGACGATCACACCGACCACTATTGCCCACATCAGGTATGAACCGCGCGCGCCAAAACGCCCGAAGAACGCCTGCATATTCAGCGTCGCCAAGTAGTAATTGGCGGTGTTGATCCGGGTTTGCGTAGCCCAGACGAACAGCAACCCCCACAGGCCCATCAACTGCAGAATCGCCATCACTACTGACACTTCGCTCAGCGCACCTTCATGGGGAATGCTACTCACCAGATAGATCCCCGCCGCGCCGTTGAGCAGAAACGTCACCGCGTAGAATGGCATGCCAAAGTTCCAGCGACCGTGGTATTCGGCGTCTTCAGGCTTGCCAAAACGTGCGTAGTCAAAGGTGAACAGCATCAGCACCCAGACGCCCATGTAAGCGACAAAGCAATCCCACCAGCCGAATGCACTCGGCGTTGCCGGGCCGAAATCCAGCCATTGAGGCTGGTAGCCATACCGGCTGATCGATAGCCCCACCGCCACCAGCAAACCTGCGAGGTACACCGGGAGCAACACGCCGTTGAGCTTGTCCAGCCAGTGCTGCACGCTACCCAGTATCAGCGGCACGCTGTAGAGCACCACTACCAGTGCGGCAAGCGGATAGGCCAATTGCGGATAGAGGTGGTTGAGCGCCACGGCGATCACCGAACCTTCAAACACTGCGTAATAGATCGCGGTCGAGAAGAAAATCAGCGTCGCCAGACACGCCCCAGTGCTGCCGAACAGTAGTCGTGAAAACAACGCCACCGACAGACCGCTGCGAATCGCAAAGCGGCTGAGCACGCTGTTGATCAGTCCATAGCTGATCACCGACAGGACCATGCCGATCAGCGCATTGCGCGTACCGAACGACAACGCCAATGACGCACCCACGACGATGTAAAACATCGCACTGCACACCGCCCACCAAGCCATAGTCAGGGATAATCGCCCCATGCGTGCTTCGGTCGGGACGGGCTGATGGGCCGGGTCTTGCCCGGTTTGATTCGATTGCGATACAGCAGCCATATGCGTGAACTCCAAAACCAGTCAAAGGTTGAAGCGCGGGCAGCCGTCACCGCACCGAAGTACGGCGTTGGCATACCGTTTGGCATGGCCCGCGCTATGCGGCGGGCAGGATCAGGAAGGGAACAGCTTGTTCAGGCAGCTGAGTTTTTTCTTATAGGATCGTCGTGCCTCCAGCGCCTCTTCGAGGGTCACCGCAACAAAGCGGGCTTTCTGGTTGGGTTGCATCTGGCCGATCAAATCGAGGTCGGCGCTAATCACTGTGCCAATCATCGCGTAGCCGCCACCGGACACCGCATCACGGTGCAACACAATGGGTTCAAGCCCGGCGGGCACCTGGATCGAGCCGATCGGGTAGCAACTGTCGACGATGTTCGACGGATCGGAACCGGCGCCGAATGGCTGCTCGCGGGGCTGAAAGCTCAGCGCGCTGCCACCCTTGAAGCGATAGCCGATGCGGTCCGCTTCCGAACCGACCGTCCACGGTTCGGCGAAAAAGCTCTGCGCCGCCGATTCGGTCAAACGGTGGTAGTACAAACCGGGCACTACCCGCAGGGTGATTTCGCCCCCCAATGCTTGCCGTAACGCCATGGGCAAACTGGCCCCGGCGAGCCCCTTGCCACTGGCGATACCGACCGGCAATTCGTCCCCCGCATTCAGCCGTCGCCCTTGAAAACCGCCGAGCGCACCGAGCGCGTAGGTGGATCGACTGCCGAGCACCACCGGCACATCAATGCCGCCGGCCACCGCCACATAAGTGCGGGCACCGGCCTTGGGAAAGTCAAAGCGCAGCACTTGCCCGGCCTTCACCGTGAACGCGGTGTCGTGGTGCATTTCCACGCCATCGACCCGTGGCGTCATGTGCGCGCCACTGACCGCCACCAGTGCATCCTGCTGAAACTCCAACTCAGGGCCCAGCAAGGTGCACTCCAGGGCCGCCGCTCCTGCGGGGTTGCCGACCAATTGATTGGCCACGCTCAAGGCGTATTGATCAAGCGCGCCGGACGGCGGAATGCCCAAGTGGTAATACCCTTCGCGGCCCAGGTCCTGCACAGAAGTGGCGAGGCCGGGTTTGAGGACCTTGATCATGCCAATACCTCCTGCAGCGACTTGGGATAGCCGACAGGATCGGCAAGGAACGCGTCCAGCGAAAACTCGACTGGTCGAATCCGCAGCTCGAAGCAACCGGCTTCCACTTCGGCGACCGCGTGGTCGTAGGCTTCGCGGTCCATCGGTTTGAACTGCACAATGTCGCCTGGACGGAAAAACACCATGTGTTCTTTCAGGTACGCAAGGTTCTGTTGCGGGTCGTAGATCGGCGCGGGCGTAACGCCAAACATCTGATAGCCGCCGGCGCCGCGCACTGAGTAAATGCATCCAAAGCAACCGCCGTGGCCAAGGGTCAATTTTGGCGTGTCGGTGCGTGGGCGCAGGTATTTAGGCACTTGCAACTGGCGCTCACGCTCAACCATCTGGAACATGAACGGCAACCCGGCAACGAAGCCCACCATCGAGACAAACCACGGTGCGCCACTGTGGGCCGCGATGAATGCATCGACGTCGGCCAGGCCGTTGATGCGTGCGGCGTATTCCAGGTCGGTGGCGCTCGGGTCTTGATGGCGGTCGCGAAAACGCATCAGGGTTTCGTGGGTCCAGGGATCGTTGTAGAGCACGGGGATCTCGATGATCCGCGTCTGCAACGTGCGCTCCGCGACGGCCCCGGTCTCGGCGATTTGTACCGCTTCGAGCAAGGTGTGAGGGGCGATGCGATCCGGGTCGAAACGAATCTGGAATGATGCGTTAGCCAGGCAGATATCGAGCACACCATCCAGAGCCAACCGTTCCACGGCGCGGGTGATGGCCAGTCCTTTGAAGAAGGCGTCCAAGGACATGCTGTCACTGACTTCGGCAAACAAATGTTCATCAGCGCCAAAGCTGTAGCGGACGGGAGTACTCATGATTCGCCTCCATTGCCGCGCTCGGCCAACCAGGTTTCCAGCGTGCCCGTGTGAAAGTCGGCGTTGTGCAACCAGGGTTGTTCCAGCAATTCGCCGTGCAACGCCAAGGTGTTGGCCATGCCGGTAAGCGTGGTGTTTGCCACCGCGACTCGCGCTCGGCCTAGGGCTTCAGCGCGATCCGCGCCGTGAACAATCAGTTTGGCCAGCAGCGAGTCGTAGTACGGCGGCACGCGATAGCCTGGATACAGATGCGTATCGACGCGAATGCCCTCGCCGTTCGGCCAGATCAGCTCCTCGACCAGGCCTGGACTCGGGAAGAAATCCCGCGCCGGGTCTTCGGCGTTCAGGCGCATTTGCAAGGCCGCGCCGTTGAGTCGGATGTCGCTCTGCTTGAAGCCGAGCGGCTCGCCGCCTGCGATGCGTAACATGGCCTGGACCAAATCGATGCCGGTGATCAGTTCACTGACCGGGTGCTCCACTTGAATCCGCGTGTTCATCTCGATAAAGAAGAACTCCCCAGTGGCGTCGTCATACAGGTACTCCAGAGTACCGGCGCCCTTGTAGCCCAAAGATTCGGTCAGACGCACGGCGCTTTCGCAGAGGGTCTCTCGTTGCTGCTGGCTGAGGGCTGGCGACGGCGCCTCCTCAAAGATTTTCTGCCGGCGCCGTTGCAACGAGCATTCGCGCTCGAACAAATGCACGGCGTGATGACCGTCGCCCAGTACCTGCACTTCAATATGCCGGGCCCTACTGATAAACCGCTCCAGGTACACCGCTCCATTGCCAAACGCCGCTTGGGCTTCGCGCTGGGAACGGGGGAACTCTTCACTCAATTGCTCGGCATTTTCCGCCAGCCGAATACCGCGCCCGCCGCCACCGGCCGAAGCTTTGATCAGCAGCGGGAAACCAACGGATTCGGCAGCCTTGAGCGCCGATTCAACGTCGAACAGTTCACCCGGCGAACCCGGCACCACCGGTACGCCAGCGGCTTGCGCCGTGCGCCGAGCCTCAGCTTTATCGCCCATGCGCCGGATCGTCTCCGCGCTCGGGCCGACGAAAATGGCACCGGCAGACACGACTGCTTCAGCGAAATCGGCGTTCTCTGACAGAAAGCCATAACCGGGATGCACTGCGTTGGCGCCCGTGGATGTCAAGGCACCGAGCAAGGCTTCTACGTTCAGGTAACTTTTGTCAGCACGGGCCGGGCCGAGAATGTGCACTTCATCGGCCATGCGCGCCGCCAGGGAGTCGACGTCCGCCTCGCTGCACGCCGCCACGGTGGGAATCCCGAGCGCCTTGGCGGCACGAATAATCCGCACCGCGATCTCGCCACGGTTGGCGATCAGTAATTTATGAATACCTTGGGTCATGATCGCGCCCTCACTCGACGTCGAGTGTTGCGATGACTTGACCCGGCTCCACCGGATCACCGTCTTCTACCAGGAATGCGCTGAGACGACCAGCCGTCCCGGCGGTCAGTTCGGAGAACTGCTTCATGACCTCAATCAGGCCAATCACCGTATCGGCGCTGACCTGAGCGCCCACTTCGACGTAGTTCGCCGATTCCGGAGTCGCTTTGCGGTAGAAGGACCCCGGCAACGGGGTGATTACACTGTGTTCGGCCATGTCTGTTCCTCTTGGAATAGTTGTAGAAAGGCAGGCAAAAAAGTACCTGGGTGGGCAAACCCAGACGTGTGTGTGCCAAGTATTTTTATTCGGTCTCAGCGCGGTGATCGGACCTCTATACACGCGTCATCGAGGGCACGACGCGTTGCTTCGACCAACGCCAGGGCGCCCGGCGTATCGCTGTGCAAACAGATGGAATCGAATTCAATCGCCAGGTCTTCGCCCTCGACGGTGCGCACCACGCCCAGTTGGCAAGCACGCAGCACTCGCTCGGCGACCTGGATCGGGTCGTAAGCCCGCACGTTGCGGGTGAAGACGATGGAGCCGCTGAGGTCGTATTCGCGGTCGGCGTAGAACTCGCGAATCACAGGTTGGCCAAGGTCCGTGGCAATCCGCCAGATCACGGAACCGGGCATGCAATACAGCAGCAACTCCGGCTCCAGACGCTGGAGGTTCTCCACCAGCAAAAGCGCAGCCTCTTCGTCCCGGGCCAGGTGCATGTAGAGCGCGCCGTGGGGCTTGATGTGTTGCAAGGCTACGCCCTGAACCCTGGCTAGCTCACGCAAGGCGCCTAACTGATAGAGCATGTCATCGACCAGTTCCTGGGCCGGCGCATTGATGTGCCGACGGCCAAAACCAACCAGGTCGCGAAACCCCGGATGCGCGCCGATAGCCACGCCCAAACGCTTGGCATGCTCGACGGTACGTCGCATGGTACTGGGGTCGCCAGCATGAAAACCGGTGGCGATGTTGGCCGAACTGATAAAGCCCATCAGCTCATTGTCGACGCCATCGCCGATGGTCCAAGGGCCAAACCCTTCGCCCATGTCCGAGTTGAAATCTACTGCCTGCATGACGCTTGCTCCCAACGCTTGTGACTTCTTGCAGGCCACGTTAGATTCCTTCTCTCCCCCTTGGGAAGATCTATTATCAGATAGGCTGTCTTCTGAAAAACAGATACGCGCTCACCAGGAGAGCCTATGTCACTGACCCTGCGCCAGATTCGCTATTTCGTCGCCACCGCCGAGATCGGGCAAATTTCTCAAGCGGCGATTCAGTTAAATATTTCCCAATCGGCCGTGACCACGGCGATCAAGGAGCTGGAAGGCATCCTCGGTACACTGTTGTTCCAGCGCTCGGCCCAGGGCATGAGCCTGACCGATGCCGGGCGGCACTTTTTGAATCGGGCCTACGTGATTCTGCGCAGCGTCGATGATGCGTTGAACAGCCCGTTGCCGGACATCCGCGCCAGTGGTGTATTGCGCTTGGCGGCAAGCTACACGGTGATCGGTTACTTCTTGCCACACCACCTGCAACGGCTTGAGCATTGGCATCCGGACGTGGCCATCGAAGTGCACGAACAAGAACGCACGGCCATCGAGCAGGGTCTGTTGGAAGGTCGATTCGACATGGCAGTGGTGCTCACCGCGAACCTGACCCACCCGGACATCGTCTCGGAGACGCTCTTCAACTCCGAGCGCCGGCTATGGCTGCCCAGCGGCCATGCCCTTTGCGAGCGCTCGGCCGTGAGCCTCGCCGATGTGGCGCAAGAGCCCTACATTCTCCTGACCGTCGACGAAGCCGAACAAAGTGCAATGCGTTACTGGGAACTCGCAAACTTTCAGCCGGACGTCAAAGTGCGCACCAGTTCCGTCGAGGCGGTGCGCAGCATGGTAGCCAATGGTAACGGCGTTGCGATCCTCTCAGACCTGGTACACCGCCCTTGGTCGCTGGAAGGAAAGCGCATTGAAACCCTGACCATCTCCGATCAGGTGACCCCCATGAGCGTCGGCCTGGCGTGGCATCGCGAACGTGAATTCAGCTCGGCGATGCACGCATTTCGAAATTATTTCCACCACACATTTCTAACGCCCCAACAGCATTTCGCACGACGCTGAAAACTTGCGATTTTAATCAAGGATGACCGGGAGCCACGCACGGTGGGCTACCCGTACTGAAGCGGCGTCGCGAAGGACTTCACGTAAACCTCATCGGTATGAAGCGGGCAACTTTCACGATCGTGGAACGCTTTGGCGCTCACGCCAAACCGGACGGGATACATAAGCTGATGGGGCATTGATCTGGCCCGCGCAAACCTGTTCATTGCACTCAATCGAACAGATTGAAGCCCAAAATCAAGTCATGTGGTTGTGAACTATTCGATCGAAGGGCTGTGCAATAGGCAAGTTTTGCCGGTTTTATTCTCAAAGCTTGTTAGGATAAACGCGCTTACATCTCGTTTTACCATAGGAACAGCGGGGATAATCACAACTACACGTTAAGACGTGCCAACAACAAGGAGATTCTTATGGTTGAAAAGCCTACGGATGATCGACCGAACACCCCAAACGTCCCCAGTGAGGACGGTATTCCTGCGCCTAGTGGGGCTGCCAATCTGATCGACACTGACTACGTCATCGGTCAAGACAATATCAAGGGAGAGTTTTCATTCTCGCTCGATATCCACGGCAAAGTATTCATCATTTCAGCTGCCACAATTTTACTGTTCGTGATTTTGACATTGGCACTGCAAAATGAAGTAGAGCCCCTCTTCAGCGCCATCCGGAACTGGTTAACCAGCCACCTCGCCTGGCTCTTCATGAGCATTGCGAATGTTTTTGTGGTGCTGTGCATTGCGCTGATTTTCTCCCCGCTGGGAAAGGTGCGTTTGGGCGGCAGAGATGCCAAACCAGACCACTCCTACGTCGGATGGTTTTCAATGCTGTTTGCCGCGGGCATGGGCATTGGGTTGATGTTTTATGGCGTAGCCGAACCCATGTCGCATTACGCGGCATCCATGGGAGGCGTGACCGTCGATGCGAGCGGAGTGCGTACGGACTGGGCACCGTTGGGCGGTGCAGCAGGCGATATGAAAGCATCCGCCGACTTGGCCATGGCCGCTACGATCTTTCACTGGGGACTTCATCCCTGGGCGATCTATGCAATTGTGGCGTTGTCCCTGGCATTGTTTTCTTACAACAAGGGCTTACCGCTGTCGATACGCTCAATTTTCTATCCGTTACTGGGTGAGCGCGTTTGGGGATGGCCGGGGCATCTCATCGATATTCTCGCGGTATTCGCCACACTATTTGGGTTGGCGACCTCTCTGGGCATTGGCGCAGAACAGGCTGCTGCGGGGATTGAATATCTCTTCGGGATACAATCGACAAATCTCAGCAAAGTTGTCCTGATCGTTGGCATCACCTTGATCGCGCTGTGGTCAGTCCTTTCCGGTTTGGACAAGGGCGTCAAAATGCTTTCCCAGATCAATATGGGACTCGCGTTTCTCTTACTGGTATTTATCATCGTAGTGGGGCCGACCCTGGCCATCTTCACCGGGTTCTTCAGTAACCTGGTGACGTATGTTGAATACCTGCCGGCGCTGTCAAATCCATTCGGCCGCACTGACACTCAATTCACCCAAGGCTGGACAGCCTTCTACTGGGCGTGGTGGATCAGTTGGTCGCCGTTTGTAGGGATGTTTATCGCCCGCGTCAGTCGTGGTCGAACGGTCAGAGAGTTTCTGATTTCGGTCTTGCTCGTCCCCTCAGTGGTGTCTGTGCTGTGGATGACAACGTTCGGTGGAACGGCCATTGACCAAACGACCTTACAGGGCCTGATGGGCGTCAAGGACGCTGTGCTGGAACTGAAGTTGTTTGCCATGCTGGGGGAGTTGCCGCTTAAAGAGATCACCTCATTCCTGGGCATCGTTCTGGTCATTGTGTTCTTTATTACCTCCTCGGACTCAGGCTCCTTGGTAATCGACACAATCACCGCCGGCGGCAAGGTGGATGCGCCGGTGCCTCAACGTGTGTTCTGGGCAGTGATCGAGGGCGTTATTGCTATTGCTCTCCTGCTGGGCGGCGGTCTTGTGGCATTGCAGGCAATGGCAGTGTCTACAGGGTTGCCTTTCGCAATCGTATTAATGCTGGGGTGCATATCCCTCGTGAAAGGACTGATGTCTGAGCCTCGCTAGCAAATAGGCTGCCGCTGTCAGCGCGCAGCCCCCCCCCCGTGACGCCATCGTCTGCGCAGATGGCGTCACCCTGAGTACCGCTAGCGAGTCAATGCCCATTTGCTCAAGGCGGATAATGACGGCAGGCCCAACACCCAAATGCATCTCAAAGCGAGATCCATCGGCCCAAGCGGAGGCCTCAGGAAGGTCCGTCAGACAGCCGCAAGCGTTTCACTTTCAAGCGGCGACTCAGTTCCATAACTCGCCAACAGGCGTGGACGTTGAGTAATGAGTCGCTACTTGCGCCTGCAACAGTTCTGCCGTCGCCAGGGCATCGGTTAATGCATGGTGAGCGTGATAAGCCGGAAGGCCAAGGCGCGCTCGGCTATCCGCCAGCCTTATGGACGGTTGTGAGCGCCCCATAAGTCGGGCGAACCACCCGCGTTTTCGCCGGTGTAGACGGGCTTCTAACTGCATCGTATCGATGACCGGAAACTCAAACCCCTCCCCTAAATGGCTACGCACTGCCTGATCCAGAAAGGCCCGCTCAATATTCCGGTAATGGACGACCATCACCTTACCTGCCATGGCCTCCAGCAATGGCGCCAGCACCCGCTCAAAGGTGGGAGCATCTGAAATTTCAGCATGGGTTATGTGATGAAACGTCACTGACTTTTCCTTCAGCTCGGACGCTGGCTTTATCACCCAGTAAAGCGAACTCCCACAATAAATGCGCTGCAGCGTGAACGGCATGACGCCGATGCTCACAATACTGTCAGCCTGTGCATCAAGGCCGGTGGTTTCTACGTCCAAGGCCAGCAATTGCACGCTTTCAATGGATGCCTGTGCCGAGACCGCGCCGGCTTGATAGAACTGTCGCAAGCGGCTGTTAACGGCCTCGCCTGCCAGCGTCTCAAACCGCGCGGACCACTCCAGCATTTTATGATTGGGCTGCGCTTTCACGTGGTTCATGAGGACAGGCGACCCTTGGAGGGATAACGGAAGCGCAAGAAATTCTGGCCATTACTCAAGACTTGAAACGCCTCTTTGAGGTTATGCCGCTCACTATTGGAAAAGCGCTCAGGCTCAATGTAATTATTAAGCGCAGCTCCCTGCTCCAGTGCGTCAACCTGATGTCGAATTCGCACCATCGACAGGAACTCCAGCGCGTATCGGAGTTGCTTTAATGCTTCAGGCGGAATGACGTTGCTGTTCGCGATGGCATCCATGCGATCAAATGAATTCTGCGCGGTACTGCCACACGCGAGCGCGTGGATACGGATCAGATCAGTCAGCGGTGCAGTGCCTCGCCCCTTGAGGTTGATAATCCGTTTATGCTGCCCATCTGTCTCAACCACAAAGGTCCGGAAAAAGCCCAATGGCGGTGTCCGGTTAAGGGCAATTCGAGCCATGGCACTTAGAAAAACAGGATGTGCGCTGGATTTTCGAGCACACAGAACCTTAAGTTCCTGAACAAGCTCGAGTTCGCCAAACACACCATCCAGATCGAAAAAAATACAACTATTGAGCAACGTCGTCGGATTAGGCTTTTCGATCCACTGATCAAAATAACTTCGCCATACCTTCAGCGGCTGACGCCACTGATCGTTCGTCGCCATGATCCCGCCTTTGCAATAGCTGTAACCGCACGCGGCCAGGCCATCACTCACAAACGTCGCCAACGCGCGGAAGTATGCATCGTGCTGGATCGGATCGAAGCGGTCGTCGAGCACCAGGGCGTTGTCCTGGTCCGTCACCAATAGCTGCTCATCACGTGCCATGGAGCCCAGCACCATAAAGCAGTAAGGCACCGGAGGCGGCCCCAGCTTTTTCTCTGCGAGCTCCAGCAAACGTTGGGTAAAGGCTCGGCCAATACCAGAAATCGCGCTGCCAATCATGTGCGCCGTCGCGCCATCACGCACCATGCGGATGTAGGTTCCGCGCAGGTCACGCAAAAGCGATTTCAAACCGTCGACCGACGTCTGGTTAGAGATTCTGTTTACCAGGTACAAACTGCTGTGTGACTCGTAGCGGATGATATCCGACAGGTTGATCAGCCCGATCGGATGGCCAAGATGGACCACCGGCAGATGGTGAATATTACGGCGCAACATCACCAGCATCGCTTCAAACACTGAGTCGTCTGCGCCTATCGCTACCGGCTCGGCCGTCATGATGTCTCGGGCAGACGTTTCGTCAGCGTTTCGGCCTTCAGCGACAACGCGTGTGCGAAGGTCCCGATCGGTCACAATCCCTTGGATTTCAGCCGCCTGCAAGCCCGCTGATGACATCACCAGAACGCAAGAAACACTTTGCTCTGTCATGATTTTTGCCGCGTCGCCGACACAGGTATCCGACGTGACCCACACCAAGGGCCGAGAGATAAGGCCTCGGCATTTGAGCTGAATAAGCTCACTCGCCCGCCCCTGCGCCTCTACGGCAGTCTTGAGCCTGGAATGCCCCTCAGCTTCAACGAAGTCGGCGAAAGCATCATGCTGTGCGCACAGTTCAGCGAAGATATTGGCGGGTATGTAATAGATCAGGCTATCTTCCAAGGCTCTGGCGGGAAAACGCACCTTGTTACTGCGCAACAAACCGGCCTGACCGAAGAGGTCGCCTTCGACAAGTCGGTTATAGAGTTCGCCATTGCGCCGGTAAATCTCCACCGCACCGCTACGGACATAGTGCAAGTCATGAATGATTGCGCCCGCTTCAAGGATGTCACTGCCGGCCTTGAAATAACTCACTTCTACCCGCCGGGCGATGGCGTCTACCGTTTCCTTTGGTAGCGTATCAAATGGAGCGAAACGATAGAGGTGGTCGCTAATCTCCTGTAACTCGATTTGCATGAAACCTCGAAATGCTCAAAAGAACTAAAGTTGCGAGCGCCCTAAATGACAAAGGACAGTCGTCTTTCTGTGTGGCCCACCACATCACATCCCGATACAAGGATCAAGCGCCACGTCTAATCTACGCCAAGAGTTGCAATAACTGCTGCGCAACGGCTGGCCGTCATATTGGCAATACCGGCAGGAGCGGCATTCGCTGAATGCATAGCGCAGGTGCTATCGCCAAAGCACATAAGTTACAAATATTTATGGGCATCCTGCCGGCGATGATTGCGCAGGAGATGAGCGATTGCGCGACCGCTGCGCCACCTGCCAGGATGAGGCCTTCAGAGCGGATAAAGGGTTCTATTGGGAGTAGGCGTCTCCGACATATTCAGTAACCTTATTTTTCGGGACCCTGAACACGGTGCGAGACACGCAAGTTTAGCGGCCGGGCAACGCCTGTCTAAAAGTGCGCTCTACTCCAGTACGGCATACCCCCAAGTTAGCGACCTGTGCAGGCTATTGAATAGTCTCGGAAACTACCTAGAAGCAATATCGGGCGGTATAACTGGGCGAATACTAGGAGGCCGCCCCCCAGGACCTGGCCCAATCTGACACCGCGGGTGTCGCACAGGGGCAGAAGATTCGGAAACTGCTCAGTGGCGCTTTCCATTGCCACGCTTGCGCTCCTGCACTAAGTGATGTTTTTGCCTAGACTGGAGTCTTGGCCGTATAACCGAATGCGCGTCAGAGCGTTGGCCAAAAAATACAAAAATAAGAGGATTCCCCCAAAATGTTCAAATCCATCTGTAAGGCACTCGCCTGCACGCTTGCTCTAGGGAGCATGAGTGCAGTCATGGCAGCTGATCCAGTCATCATCAAGTTCTCACACGTCGTCGCCGACCATACGCCCAAGGGCCAGGGCGCACTGATGTTCAAGAAGCTGGTAGAGGAACGCTTACCCGGTAAGGTCAAGGTCGAGGTTTATTCCAACTCATCGTTGTTTGGTGATGGCAAAGAGATGGAAGCCCTGTTGTTGGGGGATGTGCAGTTAATTGCGCCGTCATTGGCCAAGTTCGAACAATACACAAAGACCCTCCAGCTGTACGACCTGCCCTTTCTGTTTGATGACATCGCTGCAGTTGACCGCTTCCAGATGAGCCCGCAGGGCCAAGGACTGCTTAAGTCCATGGAGAGTAAAAACATCACCGGCCTGGCCTATTGGCACAATGGGATGAAGCAGTTGTCGGCCAACAAACCGCTGCGTGTTCCTGGGGATGCCCGAGGCCTGAAGTTTCGGGTGCAGGCTTCCGCCGTGCTTGAGGAGCAGTTCAAGGCCTTGCGCGCCAACCCGCGCAAAATGAGCTTTGCCGAGGTGTATCAGGGTTTGCAGACCGGTGTAGTCAACGGTGCAGAAAACCCTTACTCGAACATCTACAGCCAGAAAATGCATGAGGTACAGAAATACATCACCGAATCCAACCATGGTGTGCTGGACTACATGCTGATCACTAACACCAAGTTCTGGGACGGTCTGCCGCCGGATATTCGCAGTGAACTGGACAAGATCATCGTGCAGGTTACCGCGCAAGTTAACAAAGAGGCCGAACAGCTCAATCAGGACGCCAAGCAAAGCATCATTGCCGCCAAAACCACCGAAATCATTACCTTGACTCCTGAGCAACGCGAGCAATGGCGAGCCGCGATGAAACCCGTCTGGAAAAAATTCGAAGCTGATATTGGCCCTGAGCTGATCACCGCTGCGCAAGCCGCCAACACGGCTCAATGACCGGGAGGCAGGTGTTACCGACGTGGTAGCACCTGCCAGTCATTACGATACGGGAGATGCCATCCATGCAGGCCTTTCGGCGCATCTGGGAACACTTCGAGGAAGGCTTCATTGTCTTCCTTCTGGCCGCCATGACATTGGTAACGTTCGTCTATGTCATTCTCAACAATCTCTATACGCTTTTCTACCGTCTTGCCGACAACTGGGAAGGCGCCAGTAACGTATTGTTTGCCATGGGTGATGGCGTCATGAGCATGGCTCAAGCCATGACCTGGAGCACCGCACTCACCAAGGCGCTGTTCGGCTGGCTGATCTTCTTCGGCCTGTCCTATGGCGTGCGCACCGCCGGGCATATTGGCGTTGACGCGCTGGTAAAGCTGGCGAGTAAACCCGTCCAGCGGCTCATTGGAATCTTGGCCTGTCTTTGCTGCCTGCTCTATGCCGGCCTGTTCAGTACGGCCAGCTTCGAGTGGATTCATACCTTGATGTCGGCGGGAATAGGCGCCGAGGACCTTGGCCATTTCGGGATCATGCAGTGGCACATAGGGCTGATTGTCCCCGTGGGTTTTGCATTGGTTTTCATCCGTTTCGCTGAAATTTTCGTGCGCATCCTGCTGCACCGCCAAACCGGTCTCGGCCTGGCCGATGAAGCCGCTGACGTGATGAAACTGACCGAGCACGAGGACAATAAACCATGACCATTGCCTTCCTGTTCACGGCACTCTTCGCATTGATGTTCATTGGTGTGCCCATTGCCATTTCCTTGGGCTTGGCGGGCTCGCTGACCCTTGTATTTTTCAGCCCAGACTCAGTACGTTCCCTTGCAATAAAGTTGTTTGAAACGTCGGAGCACTACACCCTGCTGGCGATTCCGTTTTTCTTGCTTGCAGGCGCCTTCATGACCACCGGCGGCGTCGCACGCCGACTGATCGACTTTGCCAACGCCTGCGTCGGCCATATTCGTGGGGGGCTGGCCATCGCCGCCGTATTGGCCTGCATGCTGTTTGCAGCCCTTTCCGGCTCCAGCCCCGCGACGGTTGCGGCGGTAGGTTCGATCGCCATTGCCGGCATGGTGCGCTCTGGCTACCCGCAGGCATTCGGCGCGGGAATCGTCTGTAACGCGGGCACACTGGGTATCCTGATACCACCCTCAATTGTGATGGTGGTTTATGCCGCCGCCACCGAGACATCCGTTGGCAAGCTGTTCATGGCCGGCGTCATACCAGGCCTGTTGCTGGGGATAACGCTGATGGTGGCGATCTACATCGTCGCCGTTAAGAAAAACTTACCGGCCCTGCCACGTGCAACCCTGCGTGAGTTTCTGAGTGCTGCGCGTAAAGCCATCTGGGGATTGCTGTTGATGCTGATCATCCTGGGTGGCATTTACACCGGGATGTTCACGCCGACGGAAGCCGCCGCCGTTGCTGCCGTGTATTCAGCGTTCATCGCCTTGTTCGTCTATAAGGATCTGACGTTTCGCGAGACCCCTAAAGTGCTGCTGGACGCCGCCAAGTTGAGCATCATGCTGATGTTCATCATTGCCAACGCCATGCTCTTTGCTCATGTATTAACCACCGAGCAGTTACCCCAACAAATCACGGCCTGGGTGATCGAGGCGGGGCTGACACCGGTGACCTTCCTGCTGGTGGTGAACATTGTCTTGTTGGTGGCTGGCGCCTTTATGGAGCCCTCGGCCATTATCCTGATCCTGGCGCCGATCCTTTTTCCAATTGCCATAAAGCTGGGTATCGACCCGATTCACCTTGGGATCATCATGGTGGTCAATCTGGAGATCGGCTTGATCACACCCCCGGTCGGTCTGAACTTGTTCGTGACGTCCGCGGTGACCGGCATGTCAGTGCCTGCCACCATCAAGGCAGCCATGCCCTGGCTGGTGCTGTTGCTGCTGTTCCTGGTGCTGATTACCTATGTACCCTGGATTGCACTGGCACTGCCCAACTGGCTGGGCATGAATTAATGCCCGCCCTCCCCAACCAGGCATCCTCCGCGAGGTCCCTAAAAGGAAATCGCTATGATCGATATGAGCCACACCGATGAGTGCATGGGGCGGTGGCTTATTGATCGGTACGGGCGCCGTGCTGTTGATACTGTTCAATGGACGTATCGCCGGCATCAGCGGCATCGTCGGCGGTCTGCTACGCCCGGTGCCCGGGGATGTCGCCGGCGAGCTACATTTGTGCTGGGGCTGTTGATGATTTCGTATTGGTATAAGGAGGCCACACAAGCCCTATTCCTTACATTAAACAGCGCATAGGGACCGACAGAGATTCTCTTTTTTCGTTTTTCGCTGATTGCGGTTCAATGCGAGAGGCCAAGGCACGCGGGGCAGACCATTGCGCAAAGCGCTTTCATCGATAGGTGTAAGCCCACCTGAGCAAAGGTGGACTTGAGATTTTCGATAATGCCCCAGCGAGCAGCGTTCTGATTTGGCTAAAGGGTGTAAGAAATCCCCACTTGCACCGTACGTGGCTCACCCGGGTAGGCGTAGAAATTCAGGAATGAACCTTCTTCGTACTCACGATTGAACAGGTTCTTTATGTCGAGATTGAGCCTGACCTTTTCGTTGACCTTGTAGTAGCCAAGCAAGTCTACGACCGTGTAAGCCCCCATCGAGAACGTGTTGTTGGCGGTCTGGCCGGCACGCTCGGCCACGTATTTACCTCCCCCGCCGAGGCCCAACCCTTTCAGCGCGCCATCCTGGAATTCATACACATTGAGCAGGCTGAAGCTGTTGCGCGGAATGTTCGCCAAGCGCGTCCCGGTACGTACTGTAGTGTCTTTGGTCACTGCAGCATCCACATAGGCATAGCCGCCGATCACCCGCCACTCGGGCGTCAGGTTGCCGGCTATATTCAAATCGAAGCCGCGACTGCGTACCTGGCCTGTAGCGACTTTGAAGGCTGAGTCAACGGGGTCGTCCCCCTGGACATTTTTCTTGTCGATCTGGTAGATCGCCGCGTCGACGCTCAGCTGCTGGTCAAGCGCTTCCCACTTCACGCCCATCTCGTAAGACTTGCCCTTCTCCGGCTCAAACCCGCCGCCTTGGCGGCTGGCACCCGCGTTGGGCTTGAACGAGCGCGCGGCATTCGCGTAGATCGCGACAGTGTCAGTGAGGTCATACATCACGCCGACGCGCGGGGTGACGGCGTTGTCAGCAGAGTTCCAGTTTTTTACGCCGGGCACGTAGGATTCGTACTCGTGCTCGAAGCGCTCAAAGCGCGCACCAGCGAGCACCTTTAAACGCTCGGTCAGAGCCACTTGATCCTGTACGAAAGCTGCGTAAGTCTTGAGGTTTTCTTTGTCGTGGGTCGGCGTACGAGTCAGCGCCGGACGTGGCTGGCCATAGACCGGGTTGAAGATGTCAATTGGAAAATCGCCGCTGGAGCGTCGAATGATCGACTTGTAGTCGTAATCTTCGTACTCGACGCCAGTCAGCAACGTGTGATCAAGGCCACCCGTAGAAAAGTGCCCAGTCAGGTTCAGTTGATAGTCTTTATCGGTCCAGTCCAGCTTGCGGTAGTTGAAGTTGCGCTGGAGTGTTCGACCATCGGCATTCAAGCTGTTGGCACCGTTAGCCTCAACAGCATTACCCTTCATAGTCCCGTCCAGCCACTGGAAACCACCGCCCAGGGTCCAGTTGTCGTTGAGCATATGCTCGAAACGCAGCTGAGCCATGTTGTTATCGTTGTGCAGATTGCCGGCGTATCTTTCACCCCAGAAGGTGTCGCGGGACGGCGTACCGTGCTGGTTGGCGAAGCGGGTCAGGCCTCGGTCAAGCGGCTGGTTGTTGCGCATGAAGTCGCCTTCGAAAATCACCTTGGTGTCGTCCGTGACCTGCCAGCTCAGGACAGGCGTCACCCCATAGCGCTCGGTGGATACATGGTCGCGAAAGGTGTCTCCTCCCTCACCCACCAGGTTCAGGCGATAAGCCAGACGCCCTTGCTCATCCAGCGGGCCTGAAGCATCAAGGGTGCCACGTTTCATACCCTGATCGTCCAACTGGCTACCCAATGTGACCGTACGCTCAGGTAAAGGCTGCTTGGAGACCACGTTGAAGGTACCGCCGGGATCGCCCCGGCCATAAAGCATGGTCGCTGGCCCGCGAAGCACTTCGAGACGCTCAATGCTGTTGGCGTCCGGCATGCTTGGATAGCCCCGGTTAATCGGAAAACCGTTGCGGTAGAACTCTGCGGTTGTAAAGCCCCGCACGGTGAAACTGGTAAGCCCTTGCCCACCGAAGTTGTTCGCCCGGCCGACGCCACCGGCATACTCCAAGGCCTCCTGCAAGCGGGTTGCACCAATATCCTCTACCACGTCTTTGGGCACCACGCTGATGGACTGAGGTGTCTCATGGATAGCGGTATCGGTGCGTGTCGCACTTGCAGAACGTGTAGCGCGATACCCTTTGACCGGCCCTTGAGCCGTCTCAGCGTCTATTTCGCCCGTGACATTGATGGCTTGCAGCTCAAGGCTGGCATTTTCGGAAGCGGCAACCTGCGTACAGACAAAAGGAGAAAACGCCTGAAGCACGCAAAGGGAAATCAAGGTACGACGCATGGAAGTTAGACCTAATGGATAAGCCGAATGGAAAGTAAACCTGCCAAAAAATTTGCAGCACACAATATACCAATCGTTCACATTTAACAGGGATTCTCATTTACCAACTATCGAATACCTGCTTTGTATCGGCCGAAAAACCAGAAAAAACGACTTGTAAGTAGGAGCAGCGTTTGACACTGCTCTGATAAAGAGAAAGGCCCACCAGCAGGATTACCACCAAAATCAAGCAGAGACTCGCAGAGCAGGGTGATTTTGCTCTGTATGCTCAAAGTAACAGTGCGTATGAGCACAACCTCGCCTGAATGGACAGGAACGAAAACGGGTGGCAGCCGCCAGCTGGGTTTTTCGGTACAAATTGGCTGGTAAGAGTCGAGATATGGGACTGGGCAGGCACCCCGAGGCAAGTCTGCCGTCGATCCGCTTGCCCATCGGAATGAAGAACTGGAAAGGCGACGGCTCTAAAAAGAGGCTGAGCGTTTAGCGCAGGATGCCGCCAAGGCGAAAGCAACCACTTTCAAAGAGGTCGCACTCGGCTACATCGTCGATCACAAACCAGGCTGGAAAAATACCAAGCATGCACAGCAATGGCAGGACACCCTATGCGTTCGCAGAAATAGGCAAACTTCCAACGCAGGAAATTGGCACTCAACACGTACTGAAAATTCTTAAGCCGATTTGGACAGTGATACCCGAAACCGCTAGCCGTGTGCGCAACCGCATCGAACGGGTTGTAGATGCGGTCAAAGCCGTGGGGCTGCGCGAAGGTGAGAATCCTGCTCGATGGGGACAAACTGCTGCCTCCTCGCGCCGAAGTACGTGCAGTGAAGCACCATGCAGCATTGGCATGGACAGAGCTTCCCGCCTTCATGAAGACCCTCGAAAAAGCAGAAGCGCTCAGCGCTAAAGCCCTCCGTTTACCATCCTGACGGCCTGCAGAACCAGTGAAGTATCGTGCAGTCATTGCCAGTGATTCGGGCTTGCCGAACGGTCGTATCCGAGAGTGCCATAGCGAACTCCTGAACAGAGTCAGGGCCAGATGCTCGTCTCGCTATCCATGCTGCTCCAGCAAAAAACCGATTCAGTGCACATCCAAATCCAAGATCCTCATTCGGGACTTAACGCACTGGATGGAGCTGGATTTCAGTGGTTCGCGCCACAACGAAAAAAGGACCCGAAGGTCCTTATTTCAATCACTTGCAGAATTCAGTGGAACTCTGCAGTGCTATGTTTGGAGCGGGAAACGAGACTCGAACTCGCGACCCCGACCTTGGCAAGGTCGTGCTCTACCAACTGAGCTATTCCCGCGTCTTGGTGATGCGCATTCTATAGAATCCTCACCACCCGTCAACCCCTTGATTCAAAAAAGTTTTATTTCTTTTCCACGGTCGTGCGCAGATGGGGCCAGGCGGCGCGCAGGTATTGCAGCATGGACCACAGGGTCAGGCCGGCGGCGATCAGTAGCAAGGCATAACCCAGCAGCACCCAGAAGGTGAAGCTCGACGGGTTGGCCAGCAGGATGACCAGCGCCAGCATCTGCGCAGCGGTTTTCCATTTGCCCATGTTTGACACGGCCACGTGGGCGCGTGCGCCGATTTCGGCCATCCATTCGCGCAAGGCCGAGACGACGATCTCGCGACCGATGATCACGGCCGCCGGCAGGGTCAGCCACAGGTTGCCGTGCTCCTGCACGAGCAGCACCAGCGCCACCGCAACCATCAGCTTGTCGGCCACGGGGTCGAGGAACGCGCCAAACGGCGTGCTTTGCTCCAGGCGTCGTGCCAGGTAGCCGTCCAGCCAGTCGGTCGCGGCCGCAAAGGCAAAGACCGAACTGGAGGCCATGTAGCTCCAATCATAAGGCAGGTAAAACAGCAAAATGAAAATCGGTATGAGCAGAACGCGTAGAACGGTGATCAGATTAGGGATATTCATCGGCACAACTGGCTACGAGGTGAGAAGGCATTCTACTCGCTGTGTAGGTTTGCATAAATCAACTCAGCGAGCTTTTTACTGATTCCGGGGGCTTTGGCTATTTCTTCAATGCTGGCACGGGACAATTCCTGCAATCCACCAAAATGTTTCAACAGTTCGCGTCGCCGCTTCGGCCCTACCCCCGCCACCCCTTCCAGGGTGGAGGTACGCCGGGTTTTACCACGTCGGGCGCGGTGACCGGTAATGGCAAAACGGTGGGCTTCGTCGCGAATCTGCTGAATCAGGTGCAATGCCGGTGAATCGCCCTTCAAAGTGAACTCATGGGCGGCATCATTCAAGTACAACGTTTCGAAACCGGCCTTGCGCGTCGTGCCCTTGGCCACGCCGAGCAGGATCAGGTCGGGCACCGCCAGCTCGTTGAGCACGTCACGGGCCATGGATAACTGGCCCTTGCCGCCGTCCACCAGCAGGATATCCGGCAGCTTGCCCTCGCCGTCCTTCAATTTGCTGAAGCGCCGGGTCAGGGCCTGGTGCATGGCCGCATAGTCATCGCCTGGGGTGACGCCTTCGATGTTATAGCGTCGATAATCGGACTTGATCGGCCCTTCCGGACCAAAGACCACGCAGGACGCCACGGTCGCCTCGCCGCTGGAATGGCTGATGTCGTAGCACTCCAGGCGTTGCGGTGGCTCGTCAAGCTTGAGCACGTCGGCCAGCGCTTCAAAGCGTGCGGCAACGTGCTGGCGGTTGGCCAGGCGCGCGCTCAGGGCCTGTTCGGCGTTGGTCACCGCCAGTTGCTGCCAGCGCGCACGGGTGCCGCGCACGCGGTGGCTGATGTCCAGCTCGCGGCCGCGCAGGGCGTGAATGGCGTCAATCAATGCGGGGAAGTCTTCGTGAACCACGTTGACGATCAGTTCACCCGGCAAGTCGCGCTCGGGACTGCTGACGTAGTACTGGCCGAGAAACGCGGCCATGACCTCGGCCACTTCCTCCTCGATCCCGGTCTGGGGAAAGAAGTTCTTGCTGCCCAGCACCCGGCCACCACGCACGCTGATCAGGTGCACACAAGCCCCGCCCGGATTGACGAAGGCCGCAATCACGTCGACATCACCGGTACCGCCTTCCATGCTCTGCTGGTCCTGCACCCGTCGCAACAGGGACACCTGGTCACGCAGTTCGGCGGCCCGCTCGAAGTCCAGGACACTGGCTGCCTGCTCCATGGCGCCGGACAGTTCGTCGGCCAGGGCGTTGCTGCGCCCTTCGAGGAACATCACCGAGTGACGTACGTCTTCGGCATATTCCTGAGGCTCGACCAGCCCGACGCAGGGCGCCTTGCAACGCTTGATCTGGTATTGCAGGCACGGGCGGGTGCGGTTCTTGTAGAAGCTGTCTTCGCACTGGCGCACGAAGAAGGTCTTTTGCAGCAGGCTCAGGCTCTCGCGGATCGCCCCCGCGCTGGGGTAAGGGCCAAAATACTTACCCTTGTGCTTCTTCGCCCCGCGATGGATGCTCAGGCGCGGAAAGTCACCGTCCGACAGAAACACATACGGGTAGGACTTATCGTCACGCAGCAGAATATTGTAGGGCGGCCGCCATTCCTTGATCAGCGTCTGCTCAAGCAGCAGCGCCTCGGTTTCGTTGGCCGTGATGGTGGTTTCGACCTGGGCGATACGCCCCACGAGGGCGGCCGTCTTCGGCGCCAGGCCGGTTTTGCGGAAGTAGCTGGCCAGGCGCTTCTTGAGGTTCTTGGCCTTGCCCACGTACAGCAGGCGCGCCTCGCTGTCGAACATGCGATACACGCCTGGCCGGCCGCTGCAGGTCGCAAGAAATGCACTCGGATCAAACACGGTGTTTATTTCAGAGGCTTGCATTTCAGGCGCTGGCGTCCACCATGCCGTGGCGAACCGCCAGCAAGGTCAGTTCAACATCACTGCTGATTGATAGCTTCTCGAAAATTCGATAACGGTAGGTGTTCACGGTTTTCGGCGACAGGCAAAGCTTGTCGGAAATCGACTGGACCTTCTGGCAGCCGACGATCATCAGGGCGATCTGAATCTCGCGCTCGGACAAGGCATCAAACGGCGAGTCGCTGACCGGCTGAAAGGACTTGATCGCCAATTGCTGGGCAATCTGCGGACTGATGTAGCGCTGGCCGGCAAATACCAGGCGGATAGCCTGGACCATTTCCGCGAGCCCCGCGCCTTTTGTCAGATAACCTGCTGCGCCAGCCTGCAGAAGCCGGGTAGGAAAAGGGTCTTCTTCGCAGACCGTAACAACCACGACCTTGATGTCCGGATGACTGCGCAACAGTTTGCAGGTCGCACCAAGACCACCAATCCCCGGCATCTTGACGTCCATCAAGACCACATCGGGTTTCAATTCACGCGCTTTGATCAGGGATTCCTCCCCCGACTCGGCCTGACCGACTACTTGCAGGCCATCGATGTCAGCCAGCATTCGTGTAATGCCTGTACGAACGAGATCATGGTCATCGACTACTAGCACCCTAATCAAGCAGACACCTCGCGAAATGGTCTTATAGGTTGCTGAGCACCTTAGCAAAAAACCAAGGCACAGACCTAGCTGAACGCGTCATATATATAGAGTTTCAATACACTACGAACGCCTGCCGAGCGGCAGGCGGGGGTGTTTCCTGGGCAAAAGGTCAGGATTCCTTGAGGATCGACCGGGGTTTTCCACTCGCCGCTGAGGAATGCTCTGCCAAGGTGCTGGTCAGTCTGCGGATTGCATCCTGGTCCTCTTTAAACATCGCACGGTAGTTACCCAAGACCTTTTCTTCGATCTGGCTCAGGTTGTCCAAGTGGATGGGCGTCGGGCTACCTGTCAAAACAAACAGAATATCGACACCCTTCTCTGCCACGCGGGATAGGTAATCGGCCTTCGGCGCGCGCCCACCGCTTTCGTATTTTCCCTGTGCGTTTGCCTCCACACCTCCTATTTCACCAAAAACCTTTTGCGACAAGCCCAGTCGCTCTCTTTCTTGCCTTAAGCGCGAACCTATTCCACTCATTTGGATGTAATATCCTTTATGGCACACCCCAAGAGGTGACGACGTCATCTCATTTTGCACAAACTTGAACGGTTTTGAACTATGCCCGGAATCCGTACTGCTGCACAAGCCAAAGCCTGGCTGGAACATCAAGGCAAGTCGGTTCAGGCATTCGCCAGGGAACATGGCGTGGACCCGGCGACCACCTATCAAGTGCTCGCTGGGCGCAAAAAGGGGCGGCGTGGAGAAGCCCATAAGGTGGCGGTCCTTCTGGGCATGAAAGAGGGGATCATCCTTAACGAGGCGCAAAGCCTGTGCAATGATCAGGAGATCGGCTCCTAAAGAGCAGTATGCACCGATTCAAGTTGAGCGCGAGGTTTACCGGGACGACTGCGCTGACAGACAAACAGACTCCATCCGCCAGAAACAGCCCTCCTCACCGACAATACTCAGGCCCCGACGCTGATACAGCCTTTTTGCCGGATTGGTCTTGAACACCGTCAATCGCAAATAACCCCGGCTTTCGGCCCGAGCCTTGGCGAACATCTGCTCCAGCACCCAACTGCCAGCGCCCTGGCGGCGAAAATCCTCGAGTATGTGCAGCTCGCGAATATACAGCGCGTTGTCATCGCGGCTCAGACTGACGAACCCCACCAGCCTGTCCTCTTGGCAAATCAACCAGTTTTCCCGCCCGGCCCAGGCGGTGTCGAAGCCTTTGTCGGACCATGTCAGATCGTACTGCCGATAGTAATGGCCCATCGCCTGATGCGTCAGGCTGCGTGCAAAGGCCAAGTGCTGATCCGATGCGGCCTTGAGGGTGAATGCCATCGCGGCGTACTCCATTGCGTTACAGCATGACCTGCCAACCACTCCAGTTGCCGGCCTCCCTGCGGGCTATTACCAAGGCGTCGCCCACCCCCGGCGCAGCCGCAATCAACTCGCCATCAGGCCCCCAGATTGCGCTGCGCCCGGCACACACCCAGCCACCGGACGGCCCGCCATGATTGGCCATCAGCACCACCATCGAGTGTTCGCTGGCGTACCCCTGAAGCAACGCACTATCTGCGGCGTAACCGCCCTCGCTGATCAATACACCCGCTGCATAGACTGTAGCCCCAAGCGCCGCCGCATCACGCGGATGGCTGGCGTGGGAAAAGTCAGCGCAAACCGCCAGGGCAATCCGGTCCTCGCCCCACACCAACGCCTTGCCACCCGAGCCCGGCACAAATGCCGCGTCTTCACCGGGGTGCAGATGCTGCTTGCTGTACACCGCCAATGAGCCATCCGCCGCCAACACCAGCGCACCAATCAGCACCCCGCTGCTCGACGCCAAGCGAATCGGCATACCCACCACCACCGTCATCTGCAGCTCACGCGCCAGCTCTCGCAGGGGCGCAAGCACCGTATCGTCCGGCGCAATCGCCAGCTCCCGCGCCAGCGCGGGCTCGTAACCGGTCAGGGACAACTCCGCAAACACCAGCAGTTGTACGCCGTGCTCGGCGGCCGCAACCATCAACGCCAGGTGACGCTGGATATTGGCCGCCAGGTCGCCAGCAATGGAACAGGTCTGGGCACTGGCAATAATCAAAGCGGTCATGCTCGCATCCTGGCAATCATTGGGACTATCCATCCAGCATATCGGGACTTGCGCCATAGCGCTAAGTCGCTCATCGCGATAGAAATTACTGATTGAATCCAGCGGCATCCCTCAGTTAAGCTCCACCCCATCATTTGGAGAAACACCATGTTGCCACTCACTCTCACCCAGGCCTGCCCTACTGCCGACGCCCAGCGTTCGGTCGTGGCTACCCGCGTGAACGGTTTGAGCGCACTGGTCAGCTTTTATTTTGGGTATTGGTTTAGCCACTGGCGCGCCTGATACCTGAAATCGGCGCCCACTACTCAAGGGGTCGCCTGCCAGAGAAATCTAACCCCCGGTCGGCTCCCCGACCGGGGGTTTTGTTTTTCCAGCCCTGAACAATTTTTGCTACACACCGAACTTAAAGGAAATCACACCATGAACTTCACCACTTATTACCGTTACGACACCTGCACCGCCTGGCGATTTAGCAAGCTCCGTTCGGGACAGCCTGCCGCCTCCGATCGGTCACCTATTGGTGGCAAGCCAACACACGCAGCCAATACGGCCAATTGTCGAACACCCCAGTAGGGCAGAGCGCGCGGGAACAGCCCGCCGCTTGCCCAGGAAGCAGAAATCATGAACTCCTCTATCGCCGCACTGCCCGTTACCACCCTGTTCAGCGCCAATGAAGCGCTGACCCAGCGTTTGCCCAGCGCCCTTGAGCTCAAGCACCAATTGCCCCTGAGCCCGTTCCTGACCGAGCAAGTCAACGCTCATCGCCAGGCCATCCGCGCGATTCTCAATGGTCAAGACTCCCGCCTGCTCGTCATCGTCGGCCCCTGCTCGATCCATGATCCCGAATCCGCCATGGAATACGCGCGCAATCTGAAGAAGCTGGCCAATGACGTCAGTGACCAGATGCTGCTGGTGATCCGCGCCTACGTCGAAAAACCGCGCACCACCATCGGCTGGAAAGGCCTGGCCTACGACCCGCACCTGGATGGCAGCGATGACATGGCCGCCGGCCTCACGCTGTCGCGGGAACTGATGCGCGAAATGCTGCGCCTGGGCCTGCCGGTCGCCACCGAACTGTTGCAACCGATGGCCGCCGGCTACTTCGACGATGTGCTCAGTTGGGTGGCCATTGGCGCCCGCACCACCGAATCGCAGATCCACCGGGAAATGGCCAGCGGCCTGGGCATGCCCGTCGGCTTCAAGAACGGTACCGACGGCGGCGTAGCCATCGCCTGTGACGCCATGCGTTCGGCGGCCCACCCGCACCGCCACTTCGGCGTCGACAGCCAGGGCCATCCGGCGATCATCCAGACCCCGGGCAACGCCGACACCCACCTGGTGTTGCGCGGCGGCCACCGTGGCCCGAACTACGATCGCCAGAGCGTGGCCCAGGTCAAGACCGACCTGGCCAAAAGCAAAGTGGCCACGCGGATCATGGTCGATTGCAGCCACGCCAACAGCGGCAAGGACCCGATGCGCCAACCGGCGGTATTCAATGACGTGCTGGAGCAACGCTTGCAGGGCGACACCTCGCTGATCGGCATGATGCTGGAGAGTCATTTGTTCGAAGGCTGCCAGCCGCTCAGCCCGTCGATGCGCTACGGCGTCTCGGTGACCGACGGCTGCCTGGGTTGGGACGGGACTGAGCAGTTGCTGCGTGAAGCAGCCGCACGTCTGCGCGATCGAGCCTGATGTAAATCAGTGGAACTTTGCCGGGAAATAACCGCCTGAATCCGGTACGCTCACCTTTTTTATTCAAGGAGTTACCCACCATGGCCAAAGCCACCGCCCGTCACATCCTGGTTGCCACCGAAGACAAGTGCAACGAACTGAAAGTCCAGATCGAAGGCGGCGCTGATTTCGCAGTAGTCGCCAAAGCCAACTCCAGCTGCCCATCGAGCCGCGACGGCGGCAACCTGGGTTCGTTCGGTCCTGGCCAGATGGTCAAGGAATTCGACGCGGTCGTATTCAGCGCACCGGTCAATACCGTGCAAGGCCCAGTGAAAACCCAGTTCGGTTATCACCTGCTGGAAGTGACCAGCCGCCAGGACTGATCTACGTCTTCGCAGCACTCAACGGCCCGCCTTTTGGTGGGCCGTTGTGTTTGCGGGGTCACCAGGTGACTGGCGACCCGCGCACGGTTAGGGTACAAGTCCCCTTCCTTCTTCACCCGGTGCTCAAGGCTGATAATGCGACTGGATTTCCTCACGTTCGTTGGCTCTACCCTGGCCCTGCTGCTGGCGAGTACCGCCTCGTTCGCAGCCCCGCAACATGCATTGACCGTCTACGGCGAGCCAGCCAAGTACCCTGCCGGCTTCAGCCATTTTGACTATGTAAACCCCGACGCCCCCAAGGGCGGCAGCCTCAAGCGCTCGGCCCTCGAGGTCGGTCGCTTCGACCATGTGCTGCCGTATATCGACAAAGGCATCGGCGTCAGCCAGTTGGACGGCTGGGTGTATTCGCCCCTGGCCTACCGCTCACTGGATGAACCCTATACCGTCTACGGCCTGGTCGCGCAAAAGATGGAGCGCGCCGAGGACGGCCTGTACCTGCGATTTTTCCTCAACCCCAAGGCACGTTTTGCCGACGGCAAGCCGATCACCGCAGAAGATGTGCGCTACAGCTACAACCTGCTGATGACCCAGGGCAGCCTGCGCTTTCGCACACTGTTTGCCGACGTCAAGCACGTCGAGGTCGAAGGCCCGCTGCAAGTGCGCTTTGACTTCGCCAGCAATGAAAACCGCACCCTGCCCCTGGATCTCGCGACCCTGCCGGTGTTCCCCGAGCATTGGTGGAAGAGCCGCGACTTTGCCAATGGTGGCGGCTATGAAGCGCCTCTGGGCAGCGGCCCGTACAAGGTCAGCAAAATCAATGCCGGCAGTACCATCACCTTCCAGCGCGATCCCGACTGGTGGGGCAAGGACTTGCCCGTCAGCCGCGGCCTGTACAACTTCGACCGCCTGAGTCTGGAGTACTTCGGCGATACCGAAGTCGCGCGCCAGGTCCTGCGCGGCGGTGCCTACGACTTCAATCGCGAGTTCTCCGCCACCGGCTATTCCATCGGCTACAACGGCCCGGCCCTGGACGATGGCCGCCTGCAACGCGCGCACCTGGCCAAACACGCCCCGCAAACAGCCCAGGGCTATGTGTTCAATGTGCAAAAACCGATGTTCCAGGACCGCCGCGTGCGCCAGGCCCTGGCCATGCTCTGGGATTTCGAGTGGGCCAACCGGCAGATGATGCGCAACCTGTATATCCGCCAGCAAAGCTACTTTTCCAACAGCCCACTGGCCGCCACTCAATTGCCCGACGCCCAGGAGCTGGCGATTCTCGAGCCCCTGCGCGGGCAGATCCCCGACGAAGTCTTTACCCAGGTGTTCAAGGCGCCGACCACCGACGGCAGCGGCATGATCCGCGACAAGCAGCTACAAGCCCTGGCCCTGCTGGAAGACGCCGGCTGGACGCCCAAGGGCGACAAACTGGTGAATGCCGCCGGCGAGCCCCTGGAGTTCACCTTCCTCAATGTGCAAAACGGCCTGGAACGCCTGCTGCTGCCCTATAAACGCAACCTGGCGCAGATCGGCATCACCCTCAACATCCGGCGCATCGACTCGTCCCAGTACGTCAACCGCCTGATGACCCGGGACTACGACATGATCGTCACCGGCTTCCCGGTCACCACCTCGCCGGGCATGGAGCTGTACAACTACTTCGGTTCGTCGTCGGCGTTCGACCCGGGCAGCAACAACTACATCGTCCTGCAAAACCCGGCGGTCGATACCCTGGTCACCGGCCTGGTACGCGCCACCACCCAGGCACAGATGCTCAGCTACGCCCATGCCCTGGACCGGGTGCTGCAATGGAATTACTACTGGATCCCCAATTACTACCCGCCCGGCACCTCGGCCGCGTGGTGGAACCGCTTCGGTCGCCCGGCCATCGAGGCCAGCAACGACGAAGCACTGGAATCGTGGTGGGAAGTCAGCCCCACGCCACTGACCAATGAGCAGATGAAAGCCGAACTGAGCAAGCCGCGAGGTGCCCACTGATGTTTGCCTATATCGTGCGGCGCCTGCTGCTGATCATCCCGACCCTGGTGATTATCCTGCTGGTGAACTTTGTGATCGTCCAGGCCGCGCCCGGCGGGCCGGTGGAGCAAGCCATCGCCCACTTGCAGGGGATTGGCGGCGGGGGCGTCGGCGGCTCGGCCGGCGACGGCGTCAGCAGTGGCTCCCGCGCCAGTCGCGGCCTTGACCCCAAGCTGATCAAAGACATCGAAAAACAATACGGCTTCGACAAGTCCGCCCCCGAACGCCTGTGGCTGATGCTCAAGAACTATGCCCAGCTGGATTTCGGCAACAGCTTCTTTCGCGGCGCCACGGTGATCGACCTGATCCTGGAAAAGTTGCCGGTGACCCTTTCCCTCGGCCTCTGGGCAACCCTGATCACCTACCTGGTGTCGATCCCCCTGGGGATCCGCAAGGCGGTGCGCCACGGCAGCAGTTTCGATGTATGGAGCAGCACCGCCATCGTCATTGGCTACGCGATGCCGGCCTTCCTGTTTGCGATGTTTTTGATCGTGGTCTTTGCCGGCGGCAGCACCTTGAACTGGTTCCCGGTGCGCGGCCTGGTGTCGGAGAACTTCGAGCAACTGAGCACCCTGGGCAAGATCGCCGATTACTTCTGGCACCTTGTGCTGCCGGTCAGCGCCCTGGTGATCGGTGGTTTCGCCACCTTGACCATCCTCACCAAAAACTCGTTCCTCAATGAAATCACGCGTCAGTACGTGGTCACGGCACGCGCCAAAGGCCTGAGCGAGCGGCGCGTGCTCTACTGCCATGTGTTTCGCAACGCCATGCTGCTGGTGATCTCCGGGATCCCCCAGGCGTTTATCAGTGTGTTCTTCGCCGGCTCGCTGCTGATCGAGGTGATCTTCTCCCTCGACGGTCTGGGCCGCATGAGCTACGAAGCGGCGGTGTCGCGGGACTATCCGGTGGTGTTTGGTTCGCTGTTTATCTTCACCCTGTTTGGCCTGCTGATAAAACTGATCGGCGACCTCTGCTACACCCTGGTGGACCCGCGTATCGACTTCGCCGCGAGGAACGCCTGATGCTCAATCTGTCTCCCGTGGCCCGTCGCCGCTTCGAACGTTTCAAGCAAAACCGCCGGGGCTGGTGGTCGCTGTGGCTGTTTATCGGCCTGTTTATCCTGACCCTGGGCGGCGAGTTGATCGCCAACGACAAACCCCTGGTGCTCAGCTATCAGGACCAGTTGTATTTCCCGGTGTTCAAGCGCTACACCGAGCAGCAGTTCGGCGGGCAACTGCCATTCCAGGCCGACTACCGCAGTGACTACGTGCAGCAACTGATCAAGCAAGACGGCGGCTGGATGCTGTTCCCGCCGATCCCCTTCAGCGACGACACGCCCAACTACGAGCTGACCCGCCCAGCCCCCAGCCCGCCGTCCACGGTGAACTGGCTGGGCACCGACGACCAGTCCCGCGATGTGCTGGCGCGGGTGATCTTCGGCGCGCGGGTGTCGATCCTGTTCGCCCTCGGCCTGACCCTGATCAGCGCCGTCATCGGCATTGCCGCCGGCGCCTTGCAGGGCTATTACGGCGGCTGGGTCGACCTGCTCGGCCAGCGCATCCTTGAAGTGTGGTCGGGGCTGCCGGTCCTGTACCTGCTGATCATCCTCTCGGGGTTTGTCGAGCCGAACTTCTGGTGGCTGCTGGGGATCATGGCGCTGTTTTCCTGGCTGGCCCTGGTGGATGTGGTGCGTGCCGAGTTCCTGCGCGGGCGCAACCTGGAGTACGTGAAAGCCGCACGCGCCCTGGGCCTGGGCGACGCCAAGATCATTCGCCGGCACATCCTGCCGAACGCGATGACCGCCACCCTGAGCTATCTGCCTTTTATCCTGACCGGGGCGATTTCCACCCTCAGCGCCCTGGACTTTCTCGGCTTCGGCATGCCGGCGGGGAGCGCGTCCCTCGGTGAGTTGATCGCCCAGGGCAAGCAGAACCTGCAAGCACCGTGGCTCGGGCTCACGGCCTTTTTCACCCTGGCGCTGATTCTGTCACTGCTGGTATTTATCGGCGAGGCGCTGCGTGACGCCTTCGACCCACGATCATGAAGGGCGATGCATCCATGACTGACAACCTGATCGAGATCCGCGACCTGTGCGTCGCCTTCAGCGGCCAGACCGTGGTGCGCAACCTGAGCCTGGATGTGCGCCCCGGCGAGTGCCTGGCACTGGTGGGCGAGTCGGGCTCGGGCAAGTCGGTGACCGCCCATTCGATCCTGCAACTGCTGCCTCAGGCCGGCACCGTTACCACAGGGTCGGTGCGCTATCGCGGCCAGGAGCTGATCGGCGCCGAGGCCGGCACCCTGCAAAAGCTGCGCGGCAACCGCATCGCGATGATCTTCCAGGAGCCGATGACCTCCCTCAATCCCTTGCACAGCATCGAAAAGCAGATCGGCGAAACCCTGCTGCTGCACAAGGGCCTGGGCGGCAAGGCGGCGCAGGCACGCATCCTCGAACTGCTGGACCTGGTGGGCATTCGCAACCCCCAGGAACGCCTCAAGTCCTACCCCCACCAGCTGTCGGGTGGCCAGCGCCAGCGGGTGATGATCGCCATGGCCCTGGCCTGCGAACCGGAACTGCTGATCGCCGATGAGCCGACCACCGCCCTGGATGTGACGGTGCAACGCAAGATTCTGCTGCTGCTCAAATCCTTGCAGCAACGCCTGGGCATGTCGCTGCTGCTGATCAGCCACGACCTCAACCTGGTGCGCAGCATTGCCCAGCGCGTGTGCGTGATGCAGGCCGGGGAAACTGTCGAGCAGGCCGACTGCCAAACCCTGTTCAATGCCCCGCAACATCCCTACAGCCGCCTGCTGCTGGATGCCGAACCGGTCGGTACCGCGCTGTGCCAGGATCAGCGCGAGACGGTGTTGCAGGTCGCCGGCCTGAGTGTGCGCTTCCCCATCGGTGGCGGGCTGTTCCGGCGCAAGCAGTACCTGCAGGCGGTGGACGGCATCAGCCTGGACCTGCAACGGGGCAAGACCCTGGGAATCGTCGGCGAGTCCGGCTCCGGCAAGTCCACCCTGGGCCAGGCGATCCTGCGTCTGCTCGACTCCAGCGGCAGCATCCGCTTCCAGGGCGAGGCTCTCGACAACCTCAGCCAGAAACAGATGCGCCCGTGGCGCAAGCAGATGCAGGTGGTATTCCAGGACCCCTACGGCAGCCTCAGCCCGCGCATGTCGGTACAGCAGATCATCAGCGAAGGCCTGGAAGTACACGCGCCATGCAGCCCACAGGAGTGTGACGCCCAGGTGATCAAAGTGCTGCAGGATGTGGGGCTCGACCCGGCCAGCCGTCACCGCTACCCCCACGAATTTTCCGGCGGCCAGCGCCAACGCATAGCCATCGCCCGCGCCCTGGTGCTGCGCCCGGCCTTGATGCTGCTGGACGAGCCGACTTCGGCCCTGGACCGCACCGTGCAAAAACAAGTGGTGGCGCTGCTGCGTGAACTGCAGGAAAAATACGCCCTGACCTACCTGTTTATCAGCCATGACCTGGCCGTGGTACGGGCCATGGCCCACGATATGATCGTGATCAAGGATGGCCAGGTGGTTGAGCGCGGGCCATGCGCTGACGTCTTTGCCGCGCCACAGCACCCCTACACTCAAGAGCTGCTTGCTGCCGCGCACGCTCCCCTGTAGGAGCAGGCTCCTACCATTGAACTCATCCTTTATTTTTGGCGCCCCGACCATGAACACCACCGAAAGCCTCAAGGACTACCCGCACGTTCGCGGCCTGGCGATCCAGTCCCTGTTCGAGATCATCGAGCAGTCCAGCGAAGGCACGGTGATTGTCGACCGCGACGCCAACATCGTGTGGATGAACGAGCGCTACGCCAAGCGCTTCGGCCTGAAAAGCGCCGACCAGGCCATCGGCCAACCTTGCGAGCAGGTGATCTCCAACAGCCTGTTACGCCAGGTGGTGCGCAGTGACCAGCCGATCCTCCTGGATATCCAGGACACGCCCAAAGGCCCGTTGGTGGTGATGCGCCTGCCGATCCACGACGATGCCGGCAAGGTCATCGGCGCCATCGGCTTTGCCCTGTTCGATGAGTTGCGCAACCTCTCGCCGATGATCGAGCGCTACCTGAGCATGCAACAGGAACTGGCTTCGACCCGTTCGCTGCTGCGCTCACGCCAGAGCAAGTACAACTTCGCACACTTTATCGGCACCAGCGCTGCCAGCCTCGAGGTCAAGCGCCGGGCGCGGCGCAGCGCGAGTGCCGAGTCGCCGGTGTTGCTGCTGGGCGAGACCGGCACCGGCAAGGAGCTGCTGGCCCAGGCCATCCATGGTGCGTCACCCCGAGCCAACAAAGCGTTTGTCAGCATCAACAGCGCCGCCATCCCCCATGACCTTCTGGAAGCCGAGTTCTTCGGCACCGCGCCCGGCGCCTTCACCGGCGCCGACCGCAAGGGCCGCCCCGGCAAATTGCAAATCGCCCAGGGCGGGACGTTGTTTCTCGATGAAATCGGCGACATGCCATTGCCCCTGCAAAGCAAACTGCTGCGGGTGCTACAGGAGAAAGAATTTGAGCCGGTGGGCTCCAACGAGATGATCCACAGCGACGTGCGGGTGATTGCCGCGACCTCCAACGACCTGGAAGCGGCGATCAAGCGTGGCGAGTTTCGCGCTGACTTGTATTACCGCCTCAACGTGTTGCCGATCCAAGTCACGCCCCTGCGCGAACGCCTGGACGATATCCCGGCGTTGAGTGAAGCAATCCTCGAAGAACTGCGCAGCCAGCATGAACTGGACCGCGAAGCCCTGGCACTGCTGGCCCAGCATGCCTGGCCGGGGAATATCCGCGAGCTGCGCAACGTACTGGAGCGCGCCGCGTTGCTCAGTGATGACCTGGTGTTGGATGCGCAGGAGATTCGTGCGGCGATCGGCACCTTCAGCCCGGTGGAGCGTAGCGCTGTGGCGCCCGTAGAGGTCGAAACCTTCAGCGTGGCGCGGGAGCGGTTTGACCGGCAGTTGATTGGTGCAGCGTTGCGCCAATGCGGGGGCAATGTGATCGAGGCCGCCAAGCAATTGGGGCTCGGGCGCTCGACGCTGTACAAGAAGATGGTGGCGCTGGGCATCGAGCAATCTCAATAAAGAGACATAAATCTCACAACAAAGACACCTCCATGTGGGAGCGGGCTCGCCCGCGAATGCGGTCTATCAGCAACAAAATCATTGCCTGACACAGCGCTTTCGCGAGCAAGCCCGCTCCCACATTGGAATTTCATCTGTCTTGAAATAGAGACTCAGCATGAAAACCACAGCTCAGAAATTATAAATATCCATATATATCAATAAGTTACAAACTTGGCACGCTTCCCGCTATAGCCCCTTCCTACAGCTACACCCCACAACAATAACAATCCGATGGAGACACACCATGAGTGTGATCATTGCCCTGGCGGCGCTCGCGCTGCTGATGCTGGCTGCCTACCGTGGCTATAGCGTCATCCTGTTTGCCCCTATCGCCGCCCTCGGCGCGGTGTTGCTCACTGACCCTTCCGCCGTTGCCCCAGCCTTTACTGGGGTGTTCATGGAAAAAATGGTCGGCTTTATCAAACTGTATTTCCCGGTGTTCCTGCTCGGCGCGGTGTTCGGCAAGCTGATCGAGCTGTCAGGCTTTTCGCGCTCGATTGTCGCGGCCGCCATCCGCTTGCTCGGCACTCGCCAGGCGATGCTGGTGATCGTGCTGGTGTGTGCCTTGCTGACCTACGGCGGCGTGTCGCTGTTTGTGGTGGTGTTTGCGGTGTACCCGTTCGCCGCCGAGATGTTCCGCCAGAGCAATATCCCCAAGCGTCTGATCCCGGCGACCATTGCCCTGGGCGCGTTCTCGTTCACCATGGACGCCCTGCCCGGCACGCCGCAGATTCAGAACATCATCCCCAGCACCTTTTTCAACACCACCGCCTGGGCTGCGCCCTGGCTGGGCGTGATCGGCACGATCTTTGTGTTCTGCGCCGGCATGCTGTACCTGGCGCGCCAGCGCAACAAGGCCCAGCGTGCCGGTGAAGGCTATGGCACCGACTTGCGCAACGAGCCGGAAACCGCCGAAGACCTGAGCCTGCCCAACCCGTGGATCGCCCTGTCGCCGCTGATTCTGGTGGGGGTGATGAACCTGCTGTTCACCCACTGGATCCCGCAGTGGTACGGCAAGACCCACAGCCTCGCCCTGCCGGGCATGAGCGCACCGGTGACCACCGAAATCGCCAAGCTCACCGCGATCTGGGCGGTGCAGGCGGCCTTGCTGGTGGGGATCATCATGGTCCTGGTGTTCGGCTTCCAGGCGATCAAGAGCAAGCTGGCCGAAGGCAGTAAAAGCGCAGTCAGCGGCGCGCTGCTGGCGGCGATGAACACCGCTTCGGAATACGGCTTCGGCGCGGTCATCGCCTCGTTGCCAGGCTTCCTGGTGCTGGCGGACTGGCTCAAGGGCATCCCCAACCCGCTGGTCAACGAAGCGATTACCGTGACCCTGCTAGCCGGCATCACCGGCTCGGCGTCCGGCGGCATGAGCATCGCCCTGGCGGCCATGTCCGAGAGCTTTATTTCCGCGGCCCATGCCGCCAATATCCCCCTGGAAGTGCTGCACCGGGTCGCGGCCATGGCCAGCGGCGGCATGGACACCCTGCCGCACAACGGCGCGGTCATTACCCTGTTGGCGGTCACCGGGCTGACCCACCGCGAAGCCTACAAGGATATTTTCGGCATCACGATCATCAAGACCCTCGCGGTGTTCGTGGTGATCGGTACTTTCTACGCCACCGGCATTGTGTGAGGTTTTCATGACGACATTGAACGGCAAGACCGCCCTGGTCACCGGCTCCACCAGCGGCATCGGCCTGGGGATTGCCCTGAGCCTGGCCAAGGCCGGCGCCAATCTGATCCTCAACGGGTTCGGCGATGCCAGCGCGGTGATCGCCCAGGTGCAGGCCTTCGGCGGCAAAGTCGGCCATCACCCGGCGGATGTCAGCGACCCGGCGCAAATCGCCGAGATGGTCGCCTACGCCGAGCGCGAGTTCGGCGGCATCGACATCCTGGTGAACAACGCGGGCATTCAGCATGTGGCGGCAGTGGAAGACTTCCCGGTGGAGCGCTGGGACTCGATCATCGCGATCAACCTGTCGTCGGTGTTCCACAGCACGCGCCTGAGCCTGCCGGGCATGAAGGCCAAGGGCTGGGGGCGGATCGTCAATATCGCCTCGGTACACGGCCAGGTCGGCTCGGTCGGCAAGGCCGCGTACGTCGCGGCCAAGCACGGGGTGATCGGCCTGACCAAAGTGGTCGGCCTGGAAACCGCCACCAGCAATGTGACCTGCAATGCCATCTGCCCCGGCTGGGTCCTGACCCCGCTGGTGCAAAAGCAGATCGACGATCGCATTGCTGCAGGCGTAGACCCGCAACAGGCCCAGCATGATCTGCTGGCCGAGAAGCAGCCCTCCCTGGAGTTCGTCACCCCACCGCAACTGGGTGAACTGGTACTGTTCCTGTGCAGTGAAGCCGGCAGCCAGGTGCGTGGCGCGGCGTGGAATATTGATGGTGGGTGGTTGGCCCAGTAACCCAAACACCACACATCCCCTGTAGGCGCTGGCTTGCCTGCGCCCACAGTTTGGATGTGTGGTGCCTGGCAGATTTCATACAAGAACAAGAGAGTGCGCCATGTCCGATATCCTCTGGCAACCCAGCCCGGAACGCATCCACACCACCCGGATGGACCAGTTCCGGCGCTTTATCAATGATCGCCACGCCTTGCAGATCAACGATTACCCCACCCTGCACCAATGGAGCATCGACCAGCGCCCGGATTTCTGGGCGGCGATTGTCGAGTTCTTCGACGTGCAGTTTCGTACGCCACCCAGCACCGTGCTGGTGGAAGGCACGCCGATGCCCAGCGCCCAGTGGTTTCCCGGCGCCACCCTGAACTTTGCCGAGCACCTGCTGCGCCGCCGCGATGACCACCCCGCCGTGGTCGCTATCGGCGAAGACGGCCAGCGCGAACAACTGAGCTATGCCGAACTGGCCCGCCACGTCGCCGGCCTGCAACGCAGCCTGCAAGCGGCGGGCGTGGGCCTGGGTGATCGGGTGGCGGCGTGCATGCCCAATACCTGGCAAACCCTGGTGGGCATGCTTGCCACTACCAGCCTCGGGGCGATCTGGTCGTGTTCCTCGCCGGACTTCGGCACCCAAGGGGTGATCGACCGCTTCGGCCAGATCGAGCCCAAGGTGCTGATCACCTGCGCCGGTTATCGCTATGCCGGCAAGCTGATCGACCAGAGCGCCAAGCTCAATGAAATCCTCGACCGCCTGCCGTCCCTGCAACACCTGATCATCGTGCCCTACGCCCGACCCGAGGCGCGCGTCGAGGATTACCCGACCCAGGCCAACGTCGCCCTGTGGGATGACTTCTACCGCCCCGGCGGCGAACCGCAGTTTGTCGCCGTACCCTTCGACCATCCGTTGTACATCCTCTACTCCAGCGGCACCACCGGCGTGCCCAAATGCATCATCCACGGTACCGGCGGCGTGCTGCTGACTCACCTCAAGGAACATGGCCTGCACGCCGACCTGTCACGCGACGACTGCCTGTTTTACTACACCACCTGCGGCTGGATGATGTGGAACTGGCTGGTCTCGGTCCTGGCCATCGGCGCCACGGTAGTGCTGTACGACGGCTCACCGTTTCATCCGGGGCCGGAGCGTCTGATTGACCTGATCGACCAGGAGCGCATCAGCGTGTTCGGCACCAGCCCGAAATTCCTCGCCACCCTGGAAAAGGCCGGCCTGCAACCGCGTCGCAGCCATGACCTGGGTAGCCTCAAGGGCCTGATCTCGACCGGCTCGCCACTGTCGCCCCAGAGCTACGACTACGTGTACCGCGACATCAAACAGGAGCTGTGCCTGTCGTCGATGTCGGGCGGTACCGATATCGTCTCCTGCTTTGTCATCGGCAACCCGGTGCTGCCGGTACGGCGCGGCGAAATGCAGTGCAAGAGCCTGGCGATGGCCATCGAAGTGTGGGACGACCAGGGCCGGGCGCTGGTCGGTGAAAAAGGCGAACTGGTGTGCACCCGGCACTTCCCGGCCATGCCCATTGGCCTGTGGAATGACCCACAGGGGGAAAAACTGCGCGCCTCGTATTTCAGCCAGTTCCCCGGCGTCTGGGCCCAGGGCGACTATGCCGAGCAACGCGCCAATGGCAGCCTGCTGATCCATGGCCGTTCGGATGCGGTGCTCAACCCCGGTGGCGTGCGCATCGGTACGGCGGAAATCTACCGCCAGGTGGAAAAAGTCCCCCAGGTCCTGGAAAGCCTGGCCATCGGCCAACGCTGGCAGGACGACGTGCGCGTGGTGCTGTTTGTGCGCCTCAATGACGGCGAACACCTGGACGCCGCGCTTGAGCAGCAGATCCGCGAGGTGATCCGCGCCAACACCACGCCGCGCCATGTGCCGGCAAAGATCCTCAGTGTCAGCGACATCCCGCGCACCATCAGCGGCAAGATCGTCGAGTTGGCGGTAAGAAATGTCGTGCATGGCGAACCGGTGAAAAACACCGATGCCCTGGCCAACCCCGAAGCCCTGGAGCAGTTTCGCGACCGCCCTGAGCTGGCATAAAGGATGAAAGGTTTCAGCGCCCACACACTCATTTGAAGATAAACCCCTCAAGCATGCTATTTTTCGAGGGGTAGGCAGCCGTTTCCGCAGCACGGGATAATCGGCCTCTGTCATTCTTCAAGCGTTACGCGCGGGACACTTACACATGAACGGATCACCCACCGGCAGCCAGGCCGCGGCCCTGATCGCACGGCTGGACTGGGCCACAAGCCCCCTCGGTGATGCCAGCCATTGGCCACAAAGCCTGCGCACGGCAGTCGATATCGTCATCCACTCACCGATGCCGATGCTGTTGCTGTGGGGCGACGAACTCACGCAGATCTACAACGATGGCTTCGCCCTGCTGGCCGGCAACAAGCACCCCCAGGCCTTCGGCCAGCCGACCCACCGGGTCTGGCCGGAGATGCAACACTTCACCGCCCCGATCTACAGCGCCGTACTGGCCGGCCAGGTGCGTACGTTCAGCGAGCAGCGTTTTATCCTGCAGCGCAATCACCGTGATACGGAAATCTGGCTGGACCTGACCTACAGCCCGATCCGCGACGAACGCGGCCGGGTCGCCGGGGTCCTGGTGACGGCGATTGAAACCAACGAGCGCCGGCAACTCGCCCAGGAGCTGCAACAACGCTCCGAGGCCAGCCTCAAGGCCCAGCACGATACCGAGCAACGCTTGCAACTGGCCCTGGCCGCCACCGATGCAGTGGGCACCTGGGACTGGGATATCAGCGAAGACCGCTTTATCGCCGACAGCCATTTTGCCCAGCTGCATGGGGTTGATCCGGCTAAAGCCCGGCAGTTGCCCATCAGTGATTACCTGCAAGGCGTGCACCCGGAAGACCGTGGCATGGTGGCCCGCAGCATCAAGCATTGCATCAGCCATGGCTCCGAGTACGCCGAGGAATATCGCCTGCTCCAGGCCGACGGCCAGGTGCGCTGGGTGTTTGCCCGTGGCCGCTGCTACAAGGATCACCACGGCCGGCCGACGCGCTTTCTCGGGGCGGCCCTGGACCTGACCGAACGCAAGCACACCGAGCAAGCCCTGCGCCAGAGCCAGACCGAGCTGCAGTTGATCATCAACGCGATGCCGGTGCTGATCGGTTATGTCGATCACGAAGAACGCTTTCGCCTGAACAACAGCGCCTACCTCGACTGGTATGGCCTGACCCCGCAAGAGCTGTATGGCAAGACCATCCGCGAAGTGATCGGCGCCGAGATCTATGCCGGGCGCGCCGATAAGATCGCCGCCGCACTCAAGGGCAAGGCCTGCAGCTTCATTACCGTCACCCCCCATCGCGATGGCCGGCCCCGGCATGCGCTGATGAAGTACCTGCCACGCTTCAGCGCCGATGGCTCGGTCAATGGTTTCTACATCTTTGTGATTGATGAGACCGAGCGCAAACTCACCGAGGAAGCCCTGCGCCACCTCAACGACAACCTCGAAGAACGCGTGGCCCAGCGTACCCAGGCCCTGGCCGAAGCCAACCAGCGCCTGCAAAACGAGATGTTCGAGCGCGAACGTGCCGAAGACGCGCTGCGCCATGCGCAAAAAATGGAAGCGGTCGGCCAGCTTACCGGTGGGATCGCCCATGACTTCAACAATATGCTCACCGGGATCATCGGCAGCCTGGACCTGATGCAGCGCTACATCGCCGCCGGCCGTAGCGATGAGATCGGCCGCTTCACCGACGCCGCCGTGTCCTCGGCCCATCGCGCCGCCGCCCTGACCCATCGCCTGCTGGCCTTCTCCCGGCGCCAGTCCCTGGACCGCCGGCCCCTGGACCCGAACCAGTTGGTCGCGTCCCTGGAAGACCTGTTCCGCCGTACCAAAGGCGCCCATATCGAACTGAAGGTGCAGCTGGGCAGCGATATCTGGCCGGTAAACACCGACGCCAGCCAACTGGAAAACGCCCTGCTCAACCTGGTGATCAACGCCCGCGATGCCATGCCTGATGGTGGGCTACTGAGCATCGAGACCGCCAACAGCTACCTCGACGGCACCGACATCACCACCCTGGAGCCGGTCAAGGCCGGCGACTACGTGATGCTCGGCGTGTGCGACAACGGCGCCGGCATGACCCCGAAAATCCTGGCCAAGGCCTTCGACCCGTTCTTTACCACCAAGCCCATCGGCCAGGGCACCGGCCTGGGGTTGTCGATGATCTATGGTTTTGCCCAGCAATCGGGCGGCCACGTCACGATCCACAGTGAACCGGGCCGGGGCACCTGCGTGCGCCTGTACCTGCCGCGCCTGCATGGCACCGCCCTGGAAAAAGTCCCGCCGCAGGTCCCCGTGGAAGCCCCTGTGGCGCTGGACGGCGAAGCCGTGGTGGTGGTCGAGGACGATGCGGCGGTGCGCATGCTGGTGGTCAACCTGCTGGATGAATTGGGCTACACCGCCCACCAGGCGGCCGACGCACGCGCAGCCCTGCCATTGCTGGAGTCTGACCTGCGGGTGGACTTGCTGGTGACCGATGTCGGCCTGCCCGGCATGAACGGCCGACAACTGGCGGAAATCGCCCGCCAGCACCGCCCTACACTCAAGGTGCTGTTCATGACCGGCTACGCCGAGACCGCCGCCGAGCGCCAGGGTTTTCTGGAGGACGGCATGGACATGGTGGCCAAGCCGTTTTCCATCGACCAGTTGGCCACGAAAATCCGCAGCATGATCGGCGTCAAAGGCCAAGTTGATGCATAATCCCGCGCCTTCAAGCCCGACCGTTGCAAGGTAACTGCCCGATGAAAGCCCAAGCCCGCCATATCCTGGTCAAGACCAGCGAAGAAGCCGAACAACTCAAGCAGCGTATTGCCAAGGGCGAAGCCTTTGATGTGCTGGCCAAGAAGTTCTCCATCTGCCCGTCCGGCAAGCGCGGCGGCGATCTGGGTGAAGTGCGGCCGGGGCAGATGGTCGGGGTGATTGATGCGGTGATTTTCAAGAAACCGCTGCGGGTGGTGCATGGGCCGATCAAGAGCAAGTTTGGGTATCACCTGGTGCAGGTGTTCTACCGCGACTAGAGCACCCTGATCGTTCCCACGCTCCGCGTGGGAACGATCAGTCCCTGGGAATCAGCGCACCCGGAATCTGGATCACCCGGCTGGCCAACCGATGCCCCGCCAAAGCCGCCTCTTGCGGTGAACCACCCCTGAGCCGACTGGCCAGATACGCCGCGCTGAACGAATCCCCCGCCGCCGTGGTGTCCACCACCTTTTCGACTACCTGCGCCGGCACCGCAAAACGCTCGCCGCCCTGGCGAATCAGGCAGTCATCCGCGCCGCGCTTGAGCACCACTTCCTCGATCCCTGGATAAGCGGCGAACACCTGCTCACTGTCGGCATAGCCAAACAGGGCACGCTCGTCGTCTTCGGTGAGCAAGGCCATATCCACCTGCGCCAACACCTGCTGATAGGCCTCACGAGCGGCTTCGACACTGGCCCACAGACGCGGCCGGTAGTTGTTGTCGAACACCACCCGGGCGCCACGCTGGCGGGCTTCCAGCAACGCGGCCAACAGGCGCACGCGCCCCACTTCGCCCAATACAGCCAGGGTGATACCGCTGAAATACAGCACGTCATAACACGGCAAGGCCGCCAGGACCGGCTCGGCCCCTGGCGTGGTGAAGCAATCGCGCACCGCCGCTTCGTTGCGCCAATAGAGGAATTTGCGCTCGCCGTGGGCATCGGTCTGGATGCAGTACAAACCCGGCAGGCGCCCCGGCAAGCGCTGGACCCGGTCCAGGCCAAGGCCTTCGGCGGCCCATTGCTGGCACATGGCATCGCTGAAACTGTCATCGCCCAGGGCGGTGACGTAATCCACCGTGCTGCTGGCCCCCAGCTCGCGGCGCAGGTAGACGGCGGTGTTCAGGGTGTCGCCACCGAAGCTCTGTTGCAGGCTGCCGTCGGCGCGGTGTTGCAGTTCGATCATGCATTCGCCGATCAGGGCGATGCGCGGGTGTGGGGTCATATTTGGATTCTCGGCTGGGTTTTGGGGCCTCATCCCAGGCCCGCCAGCTCCCACATTTGAATGTGTTCACAAATCCCAATGTGGGAGCTGGCTTGCCCGCGATGGCCGCGACGCGGTCTAGAAACAGGTGTGCAATGTCCCGATCACCTGCAACTGCTCATCCACCAAACACCCCACCTGCCACTTATCAAAGGTCAGGCACGGGTGCGAGGTGCCAAACGAGATGATGTCGCCAATACGCAGTTCAACCCCCGCCGCCACGCTCATGAAGGCATGCTGGTCCATCACCGCCGTGACCTTGCAGGCACTCACGTCATCGCCCACCGCCGGCAGCACGCCAGCCTTGTAGCGCTTGAGGGGCACCGGCAGGCCGGCGTCGTAGGCCACGTCGCGCTTGCCCAGGGCGATCACTGCAAACCCCGGCTGCGGCAACGACTGCACATGGGCCCAGACTTCCAGGGCCGGGCGCAGGCCCTCCGTGAGGTCGCTGCGCCGGTCCAGCACGCAGCATTGCGCCTCCTTGTAGATGCCGTGGTCGTGGGCCACATAGCTGCCGGGGCGCAGCACGCTGAGGAAGCGCCCTTCGGCGTTTTGCGCGGCGAAAGACTCGGCGATCAGGTCATACCAGGCCGAACCCGACGCGGTGATGATCGGCTTGCCCAGGTCAAAGGCCCCGCTGTTCTGCATATCCACCGCCAGGCGCACCAGGGACGCAGCAAACTCGCGGATTCCGCTGATGGCATGCTCGCCGTGGATCACCCCTTCATAACCTTCGATCCCGGTAAGTGCCAGGGCCGGCTGGGCCTTGATTGCCCGCGCCAGGTCCAGCACCTCTTGCTCGCTGCGGCAACCGCAGCGGCCGCCGACCACGCCGTATTCGATCATCACGTTCAGGCGCAGGCCACGGGCGGCGAAGAATGCGCCCAGGTCAGCGACGTTGTCCGGGTGATCGACCAGGCAATGGAAGTCAAAGTCGGGGTCAGCCAGCAGCTCGGCGATCAGCGCCATGTTCGGCGCGCCCACCAGTTGGTTGGCCATCAATACCCGGCGCACGCCACCGGCATAGGCCGCGCGGGTCTGCACCGCGGTAGCCAGGGTGATGCCCCAGGCGCCCTGCGCCAACTGACGCTGAAACAGCGCCGGCATCATGCTGGTCTTGCCATGGGGCGCCAGTTGCGCGCCGCTGTTGCTGACAAAGTCCTGCATCCAGCGGATGTTGTGTTCCAGGGCCGCGCGGTGCAGCACCAGGGCGGGCAGGCTGACGTCGCGTACCAGGTGGGCACCGCTGGCGGCGGCGCCTTTTTCAACGGCATTGAAGGCAGACATGGGGTTACTCCGTTTCGCTATTCATTGATGCGACGGGCCAGGTTATTGGCGCTTTCGATCAGCACCCGGCGGTAGTCGTCGTAATTGTTCTTGGCGTCGGCCCGTGGGGCGACGATGCACAGGGTCGCAATGGCGACACCCTGGGCGTCACGCACCGGGGCGGCAAAGCAGTGGGTAAAGGTGTCGGCAACACTGTCGAAGGAAAAGAAGCCATCGACGCTGGCCTGGCGGATCTGCCCGAGGAAGGTGTCCAGGGGTAAACGCTGGCCGTCCGGCAGGATAAAGTCGTCGTGGTCGATCAGGTCGATGATCTGCTGGTCGCTCAAATGCCCCAGCAACAGGCGCCCGGACGCAGTCCAGGGGATGGGCGCGTTTTCACCGATATCCGAAGAAATCCGGAAGTGCCGCTCGCCCTCGCGCATCAGCGCCACCGTGTACTTGCGCCCGTTGAGCAGGCACATCTGCGCCGTCTCGTGGGTTTGGCTGACGATCTCCTGCAAGGCGTGATCGGCCTCGCGGGTCAGGTCGAAATGGCGCAAGTGGGCCTGGCCGAGGAAGTACAGCTGACGGCCCAGGTACACGTGCCCATCCTTGCCCACGGTTTCGAGAATCCGCCGCTCCAGCAGGGAGGCGACCAGTTCATAGACCGTGGACTTGGGGCTGCCAATGCCACTGGCAATATCATTGGGGCGCAGGGGCTGGCCGACTTCCTTGAGAAAATCGAGGATATCGAACGCTCGGTCCAGGCCTTTTGCGCGGCGCTTGATGGTGTCTTCGGTCATGGCGGTCTTCATCAGCGTAAGAGGTCCATGTAAGAGTCGCTTTGTGTGGGAGCGGGCTTGCTCGCGAAAGCGGCGTGTCAGCCAACAAATCTGGCACTGATACACCGCTTTCGCGAGCAAGCCCGCTCCCACCCGAATTCACTCTCACATTGAATTTTTAGTGGTCTTGAGATCGGGCATTTAGCCTTTTTTCTTGTAGGCCACGCAATCAATCTCAACCTTGCAATCGACCATCATATTCGCCTGCACACAGGCCCGCGCCGGGGCGTGTTCGGGGGTGAAGTATTCGCCAAAGACTTTGTTGAAACTCCAGAAATCCCGTGGGTCTTCCAGCCATACGCCGACCCGGACCACGTCTTCAAGCGCGTAGCCGGCCTCTTCAAGGATCGCCACCACGTTCTTCATGGTCTGGTGGGTCTGCTCGACAATCCCGCCGTTGATAATCTCGCCCTCCACCGCCGGCACCTGGCCCGACACGTACAACCAGCCATCGGCCTCCACCGCACGGGCAAATGGGCGGGGTTGGCCACCGCCGGCAGTGCTGCCGGCGCCGTAACGAGTAATGCTCATAAAGTTGCTCCTTGATTAAAAACGAATATTTTTCAGAAATTCCGCCAGGCGTGGCGATTGCGGGCGCTCAAAGACCGCTTTGGGCGGGCCCTGCTCTTCAATCCGCCCCTGGTTCATAAACACGATGTTGTCCGAAACCTCGTAGGCAAAGCGCATTTCGTGGGTCACCAGCAACATGGTCATGCCCTCTTGCGCCAGGCCCTTGATCACACTGAGCACCTCGCCGACCAACTCCGGGTCCAGCGCTGAGGTCACTTCGTCGAACAGCATCAGACTGGGGTTCATTGCAATCGCCCGGGCAATCGCCACCCGCTGTTGCTGGCCGCCGGACAACTGACCGGGGAAGTGGTTGCGCCGTTCCAGCAGGCCGACGCGCTCCAGCCATTTTTCCGCGAGGGCTACCGCCTCGTCCTTGCCCATATGCTTGACCTTGAGCAGGCCCAGGGTGATGTTCTGCAACGCCGTCAGATGGGGGAACAGGTTGAATTGCTGGAACGCCATGCCAGTCATGGCGCGGTGTTGGGCAATGAGTTTTTCCGGGTGACGCACGCGCTTGCCGGCAACATCGGCATAGCCAATGGACTCGCCGTCGAGGGTGATCTGCCCGCCCTGGAACTCTTCCAGCAGGTTGACGCAGCGCAGTAGCGTGGTCTTGCCCGAGCCGCTGGAGCCGATCAAGGTCACCACGTTGCCGCGCTGCAGCGACAGGTCAACGCCCTTGAGGACTTCCACCGCACCGTATTGCTTGCGCAGGCCGCTGATGTTGAGCAATGGTTGATTCATGGCAAGGCCACCCGCTTTTCAATGTAGCGCCCGAATAACTCGATGGCGTAGTTGATGACAAAGAACAGAAAGCCGGCAAACAGGTAGAACTCCAGGGTCATAAAGGTCCGGGCGATCACTTGCTGGGTGCTCAACAGCAACTCGGCAACACCAATCACCGACAGCAGGGTCGAGGCCTTGACGATCTCGGTGGAGGAATTGACCCAGGTCGGCAAAATCTGCCGCAGTGCCTGGGGCAGCAACACATAGCCCAGGGACTGATAGAAGGTCAGGCCGATGGCCTTGCCCGCTTCCAGTTGCCCACGGGGAATGGCTTGCAACGCACCGCGCACAATCTCGGCGACATGAGAGCCGCAAAACAGCGTGAGGCCCAGGGCACCGGCCTGGAACGCACTGATCTGCCAACCCAGCGCCGGGGCCATGTAGAAGCAGGCCAGTACCAGCACAAACACCGGGGTGCCACGGATCAGGTCAACGTACAGACGAAACGGCGCGCGCATCCAGAACTTGCCGTAGGTCAGCACCAACCCGGCGACGATGCCGATCAGGGTGCCGAAGATAATCGCCAGCACCGAGCAATACACGCTGGTCTGGAACCCTGCCCACAGGGTTGCCCGGGCGATCCACAACTCATGCAGCCAATACATGGAAAACCCCTCTTATCGACGAATCGCCAGGCGCTGCTCCAGGTAACGCAGCAGCATGGCGATGAGGTAGCAGGCCGCCACGTAGAGCGCGGTCGTCACCAGCCAGGTTTCAATCACCCGGTAGCTTTCGACGTTGATCTTGCGGGCGTAATAGGTCAGTTCCGGCACGGCAATCGCCGCCGCCAGAGAGGTGTCCTTGAACAGCGAGATAAAGTTGTTCGACAGCGCCGGCAGCACGTTGCGCAGCATCACCGGCACCGTGATGTAGGCGCGGATCTGCCACTCCCCCAGGCCAATCGCCAGGCCGGCTTCGCGCAGGCCCTTGGGAATATTCAACAGGCCGGCACGGAACACTTCGGTCAAGTAGGCCCCGGCGTACAACGACAGGGTGATGATGAACGAGGGGATCTTGTCCAGGCGGATGCCCAGGCTGGGCAAGGCAAAGTAGATCAACAGGATCAGCACCAGGATCGGCGTGTTGCGCACCACCGTCACATACACCGAGGCCAGAATCCGCAGCGCACGGTGCCTGGACAGCATGGCAAAAGCCATCAAAAGGCCGATCACGCAGCCGATGGCAATCGACAGCAAGGCCAGTTGCAGGCCCAGGCCGAGGCCCGCCAGCAAGGTGTCGAAATCGCGCCAGACTGCGGCAAAATTCAGCTGATAGTTCATGGTCGGCACTACCTTGATTGGGGCGCCCGCTGCGACGCCCCGCGCTCAACAATCATTTGAATTCCACCGGAAAACCAATCGCCGGGGTCGGCAGATCAACGCCAAACCACTGCTTGAACGAGGCTGCATAGGTCGGAAACTCGACGCCGGTCATCGCCTCGTGCAGGGCGGTGTTGACGAAGTTCAGCCAGTCCTGATCGCCACGTTTGACCGCGCACGCATAGGTTTGCGGGCTCCAGGCGTAGCTCGGGCTGCGGTAGCGGCCGGGGTTCTGCACCATCAGGTACTTGACCGAGGACTGGTCGGTGGCCGCCGCGTCGGCACGCCCGGAGTTCACCGCCTGGTACATCAGGTCGACGCTGTCGTATTGATCCACCTTGGCCTTGGGCAGCGCCTGGTGCACCAGCTCTTCGGCGTAGACGTTTTGCAGCACCGCCACAGTGACGTCATCCCCCGCTGCCTGCAGGTCTTCGATTTGCTGGTATTTGCTGTTGGCCGGCAACAGCAGGCCCACACCTTCGCGGTAGTACGGCAGGGTGAACGCCACCTGCTGCGCACGGCTGGCGGTGACGGTGATGAACTGGCAGCTCATGTCGACTTTGTTGGTCAACAGGTTGGGAATCCGTGCATCGGACGACTGCACCACAAACTCGACCTTGCTCGGGTCGTTGAACAGGCCTTTGGCGACGATGCGCCCGATATCAATATCAAACCCCTGCAACTTGCCATCCGCTCCCTGGAAGTGCCACGGCGCATTGGTACTGCCTGTACCGACGAGCAGATGCCCACGTTTGAGCACTTCATCGAGCTTGCTGTCCGCCTGCACTTGGCTGGCGAGGCAAGCCGATGCGGCGAAGAGAAAAACACAGGCTTTAAACACGGAAGGTCGGCGATGCATGGCAAGCACTCCAGAAGTTGTTTATTCCGCTATACCGGAACTAGGTATGTAACAACGGAATAGACAGCAGAAAGTGTGCCACAGCCAGCAGGAGAAGCCTATTGAAGCGCGCAAGTGTTTTTAAATCAGAGAGATAAGAAGGCACCGACGAACCACCGCGCCGCCAGCGCCGGCAGACACACTGCTACCGTGCGCCACAATCCGTTGCGGTCCATCCCATTTGGGTGCGTTACCTGTGAATTCTCACAGTAGACCGTCCAGCCCACCCGACTTAGGGTTTGGCCAAGTGCCTACAAGGAGACTGTCATGGGACCGATCAACACGGTGATCGACGACGCACAGGCGTATAGACGTGCGCTGCAGACGCCCCGCACGGTGTTTATGCTGTTTGTATCGCCCCAGTGCGCGGCGTGCGGCGCGGCCAAGCCACTGTTCAGCAAAGTGGCCGGTCGCTATCGACGCCAGGCGGCGCTTTATGTACTGGACACCAGCCAGACCCCACGGCATCCCGAGGTGACCGGCACGCCGACGCTGCTGATCTTGAAAAACGGCAGGCTGGTAGAGAAGCTCAAGGGGTTCGGCCCCTGGGAGACCCAGGAGCAGACCCTGAAAAGAACCTTCGAGCGGCACACCCGGGGTGTGCCGACCAAACGGGCAAAGCCCCGTTAACCCAGCGCGACAGGGATCAGCAGTACCTGCGTCACCCGCCGCTCCTCCACCGCCGCCACGGTCAGGCGCCAGCCTTCGTATTCCAGGCTGTCACCGACCACTGGCAGGCGATCCAACAGGCTCATGACCAGGCCGGCGAGGGTCTGGTAATCCTCGGTGGCCACAGCCTTGAACCCGGTGCGCTGGCGAATCAGGTTCAGGTTCAACGCACCATTGGCGCGATAACCGCCCTGCTCTTCGACGATGTCCGGACCTTCGACTTCACTGGCATCGGGCAACTCACCGGCGATGGACTCAAGGATGTCGGTCATGCTCAACACCCCCATGAAATCGCCAAATTCGTTGATCACAAAGGCAATGTGCGTCGACTCCTGGCGCATCTGCTCCAGGGCGTTGAGGATCGAGAAGCTGTCCAGCAGGTTGATCGCCCGCCGCGCCAGGTGTTCCAGGTTCGGCTCATTGCCGGCCAGGTACTCCTTGAGCAACTCCTTCTTATGCACGAAGCCCAGGGGCTCATCCACCGCGCCGTTACGGATCAACGGCAAGCGCGAGTAGGACGAGTGCATCAGTTTCAGGCGGATCGTCTCAGGGTCGTCGGCCAAGTCGATGTAGTCGACATTCGCCCGCGGGGTCATCAAGGTGCGGATCGGCCGCTCGGCCAGTTGCAGCACACCACTGATCATGATCCGTTCGCGACGGTCGAACAGCGGGCCTTGATGGTCCTGCGAGTCGCCCAACAGGTCCGTAACGTCCTCACCCACTTCTTCCACCGCCAGGCTGCGACCGCCCAGCAGACGCATCACCGCATGAGCAGTGCGCTCACGGATCGGCCGCAGGCCTTGCGCCGACTTCTTGCGGCGCGCCCGGGCGATCTGGTTGAACACCTCGATCAGGATCGAGAAGCCGATGGCCGCGTACAGGTAGCCTTTCGGGATGTGGAAGCCCAGACCTTCGGCGGTCAGGGCGAAACCGATCATCATCAAGAAGCCCAGGCACAGCATGATCACCGTCGGGTGCGCATTGACGAAGCGAGTCAGCGGCTTGCTGGCCACGATCATTACGCCGATGGACACGATTACCGCGATCATCATCACCGCCAGCTCGTCAACCATGCCGACCGCAGTAATCACCGCGTCGAGGGAGAACACAGCGTCCAGCACCACGATCTGCGCCACAATCGGCCAGAACATCGCGTAGGCGGCATTGCCGGTGCGCTCGGTGACATGCCCTTCGAGCCGCTCATGCAACTCCATGGTGGCCTTGAACAACAGGAACACACCACCAAACAGCATGATCAGGTCACGTCCGGAGAAGCTCTTGTCGAACACCTCGAACAACGGCTGGGTCAGGGTCACCAACCAGGAAATACTCGCCAACAGGCCCAGGCGCATGATCAACGCCAGGGACAGGCCGATCAACCGCGCACGGTCACGCTGCTCCGGTGGCAGCTTGTCCGCCAGGATCGCGATAAACACCAGGTTGTCTATACCCAGTACCAGTTCCAACACAATCAAGGTCAACAGGCCGAGCCAGGCCGTTGGATCCGCTAACCATTCCATATAGAAGTCTCTGTCTCTTTATTGATTTTCAGAATGCCGGGCACAACAAAACGCGGTCCGATGACCGGGAAAAGGTTAGCAGCCTAAATAGAGGATGTTTCAGCGGGAACGTCGGCAGTAGCGGTCTTGGAGAAAGACGACTGGGGGGCTCCGAGAGGGTGTTCATGCAAATCCTGCAGTGAGAAAAGGACGTTAATCCTACATGAAAAATACAAATTCCCTACAATTTAAAACCATTACAAGATCTGTAAAAGCCGCCCCTCGAAAGCCTGTGCCGTGGTCTTGCGTGGTGGCTTGTGTGGGAGCTGGCTTGCCTGCGATGCAGGCACCTCGGTGTATCAGTTAGATCGAGGCGATGCTATCGCAGGCAAGCCAGCTCCCACACAAGCCAGCCCCCCCCCACACGCCAGTGCCCATATTTTGAGAGGCGACAGGTCAGGTTTTGCGGGTAGCGTCGTCCAGCGCCAGGATGGTGTGGGCATTGGTTACCGTGGTCGCCAGCGTATTGATCACCCCCGAGCGCAACGCCCCCAGGGTCGCCGCCGCCTTGGTGTTTTCACTGGCAATCGCCACCACATCGGGAATGCGGAATAACTCCTGCACCGTCAAGCCGATCACCCGCCCCTGGATGGCGTTGACCGCCGGCTGGCCATGAATGTCGATAAAGTCGTAACCCATCATGTCACCCACCGTGCCGGACAAGCGCGCCTGGGCGATTTCCTGGGGTGAGAACCAGCCCATGCGCACCATATTGCTGTTCTCGCTCATGTCGCCGATGCCGATCAGCGCCATATCGGCGCGCCGTGCGCGGTCGAGGGTGGAGCGTACGGTGTCGTTGCTGATCAACACGCTGCGCAGTTCCGGGTTGGCCACCAGCGCCGGGGCGTACAGGCTTTCGCTCTCGCCGCCAAAACGCAGGGCCAGGCGTCGGCAGATATGGTCGGGGTTCATGTATTCGCCCGCCTTGAGCGAACCGCCAATGGCGCAGACAAATGTGCAGTTGCGCGTCACCGGCAAAAACACGTTATCGGCTACCGCCCCCACATTGCGCCCCATGCCCACAGCGACAATCATGCCGTCGCCCAGGGTCTTGTTCAGGTAGTTGGCCACCAGGCTGGCCACGGCGGAGCGCTGGGTGTCGGCGTCACTGTGATCGACCGCGATCAACGCACGGTCCAGCTGGAAGCGCTCCACCAACGCCTGTTCCAATTCGTTGTTCATCGCCGGATGCTGCAGTACCCGCACCTCGACAATCCCTTCATCGCGCGCACGCTTGAGCAGCCGGCTGACTTTGGCCCGGGACAGGTCAAAGCGCTTGGCGATGGCTTCCTGAGTGACGTTCTCAAGGTAATAGAGCATCGCCACTTCGGTCATCAGATCGATATCGCTGGCGGTGCGCAGGGTACTGTCACTCATGGGGACGGGCTTCCGTTTCGGCGTCAAAGGCGCATTCTCCCGACTCTTGCCCCGCTACGTCCACTACTGATGCCCATCACGCTCAATGGCGTTGATGCGCTCGACCTTGGCCCCGGAACGCGCCGCCTCGAACTCCGAGGCCAGAAACGCGGTGACGATGCTCTTGGCCAGCTCCGCCCCCACCACCCGTGCACCGATGGACAGGATCTGCGCATCGTTGCTCTTGCGCGCCCGCTCCGCCGAATAGGTGTCATGGGCCTGAGCCGCGCGAATACCCAAGACTTTATTGGCCGAGATGGCCATGCCGATGCCCGTGCCACACACCAGCACTCCCAGGCGCTGCTGCCCGCCGTTGATGGCCGTGGCCACCGCCAGCGCAATATCCGGGTACAGCACCGGCGCCGTGGAATGGGTACCAAAGTCGGTCACCGGATACCCCAGCGTCTCGATATGGCGCTTCAACAGCTCCTTGAGCTCAAAACCCGCTTCGTCACATCCGATAGCCACCGGAAAAGGTGTGTTCATGGCATTAGGCTCCGCTGCCGTGGTGAAACTTAAGACTGATCATATGATCACTCAGTGAAATTTCGATCAGGCATTTCTCGGATATTCCCTCGCAACTGTCAAGCACGTTTTAACTGACCTTCCAGTCAAACCCCTCTAAAACGCCAAACATTAAGAAATTGCCGGCGATTACAAGTTTCCAGTGAAAGAGATTGACTGATCAGAATTTCATTTGGTACACATATGATCACGCAGCAACACGACTGTGTACCTAATAAGAATTCACAGCACGAGGACACGCCGATGGCCACGCCATTACTGCTCCAGGCTGAACACGTCGCCAAGGCCTACGCCGGCATCCCTGCCCTGCGTGACGGCCGCCTCTCGCTGCGGGCCGGTAGCGTGCACGCCCTGTGCGGCGGCAATGGCGCGGGCAAATCCACCTTCCTCAGTATCTTGATGGGCATCACCCAGCGTGATGCCGGCAACATCCTGCTCAATGGCGCTCCCGTACATTTCAATCGTCCCAGCGAAGCGCTGGCGGCGGGGGTCGCGATGATCACCCAGGAGCTGGAACCGATCCCCTACATGAGCGTCGCCGAAAACATCTGGCTGGGCCGCGAACCACGGCGCGCCGGCTGCATCGTCGACAGCAAGGAACTGCACCGGCGTACCCGCGAGCTCCTGGAAAGCCTGGAGTTCGAGGTCGACGCCAGCGCCCCCATGCATCGCCTGAGCGTGGCGCAGATCCAACTGGTGGAGATCGCCAAGGCGTTCAGCCATGACTGCCAGGTGATGATCATGGACGAGCCCACGTCCGCCATCGGCGAGCGCGAAGCCGAAACCCTGTTCAAGGCCATCCGCCGCCTCACCGCCCGTGGCGCCGGGATCGTGTATGTGTCCCATCGCCTCAGCGAGCTTGCGCAGATAGCCGACGACTACAGCATCTTCCGCGATGGCGCCTTCGTCGAAAGCGGGCGCATGGTCGATATCGACCGCGCCCACCTGGTGCGCGGCATCGTCGGCCAGGAATTGACGCGCATCGACCACAAGGTCGGCCGCGAAAGCGCCGCCGACTGCTGCCTGGACGTCCAGGGCCTGAGCCGCAGCGGCGAGTTCCAGGACATCAGCCTGCAAGTGCGCCAGGGCGAAATCCTCGGCATCTACGGGCTGATGGGCTCGGGGCGCAGCGAGTTCCTCAACTGCATCTATGGCCTGACCACCCCGGACGCTGGCAGCGTCACCCTGCAAGGCAAGCCGATGCCCATCGGCCTGCCCAAGGCGACCATCCGCGCCGGCATGTCCCTGGTCACCGAAGACCGCAAGGAAAGCGGCCTGGTACTCAGCTCCAGCATCCTCTCGAACATCGCGCTGTCGGCGTACAAGCAACTGTCGAGTTGGTCGTTGATCAATGCGCGCAAGGAAACCCAACTGGCCGAGGACATGGTCAAGCGCCTGCAGATCAAGACCACCTCCCTCGATCTGCCAGTGGCGTCCATGAGCGGCGGCAACCAGCAAAAGGTAGTGCTCGCCAAATGCCTGTCGACCCAACCGGTGTGCCTGCTGTGCGATGAACCGACCCGGGGCATCGACGAAGGTGCCAAGCAGGAGATCTATCACTTGCTCGACCAGTTCGTGCGCGCCGGTGGCGCGGCCATCGTGGTGTCGTCCGAAGCCCCGGAACTGCTGCACCTGAGTGACCGTATCGCGGTCTTCAAGGGCGGCCGGCTGGTGACTATCAGCAGCGACACCGCTCTTTCCCAGGAAGCCTTGTTGAGTCTTGCCTCATGAATGCCAAAACCCTTGCCACGCCACTGACCCCCCCCGCGCGCAGCCGTCTGCGCCTTTCCCTCGACCGCTTTGGCCTGCCACTGGTGTTTATCCTGCTGTGCGTGGTCATGGCGTTTTCCAGCGAATACTTCATGACCTGGCGCAACTGGATGGACATCCTGCGCCAGACCTCGATCAACGGCATCCTGGCAGTGGGCATGACCTACGTGATCCTGACCAAGGGCATCGACCTGTCGGTAGGTTCGATCCTCGCCTTCGCCGGGCTGTGCAGCGCCCTGGTCGCGACCCAGGGCTACGGACTGCTCGCCGCCGTCAGTGCCGGGATGTTCGCCGGAGCGATGCTGGGGATGGTCAACGGCTTCATGGTGGCCAACCTGTCGATCCCGCCTTTTGTTGCCACGCTGGGCATGCTGAGTGTGGCCCGGGGCATGACCTTTATCCTCAACGACGGCAGCCCGGTCACCGATCTGCCGGACGCCTACCTGGCCCTGGGCATCGGCAAGCTCGGGCCGATTGGCATACCGGTCATTATCTTTGCGGTGGTCGCGCTGATCTTCTGGATGGTGCTGCGCTACACCACCTACGGGCGCTATGTGTACGCGGTGGGCGGCAACGAAAAAAGCGCACGCACCTCGGGGATCGGTGTGCGCAAGGTGACGTTCTCGGTGTACGTGGTCTCGGGCTTGCTCGCCGGCCTGGCGGGCGTGGTGCTGTCCGCGCGCACCACCTCCGCCCTGCCCCAGGCCGGCATGTCCTATGAGCTGGATGCGATTGCCGCCGTGGTGATCGGCGGCACCAGCCTGTCCGGCGGCGTCGGCACCATCGTCGGCACGCTGTTCGGCGCCCTGCTGATCGGGGTGATCAACAACGGCCTGAACCTGCTTGGCGTGTCCTCCTATTACCAGCAGGTCGCCAAGGGCTTGATCATCGTACTCGCGGTGTTGATTGACGTGTGGCGCAAGAAAAAACGCTAGTCGCTTTTGCTCTGAACCGAACTGAACGACCACAACAATAAACGGGGTTCTCATTATGAAATTCGCTACATCGTTTGCCGCCGTGGCGGCCCTCTCCCTGCTCGCCAGCAGCATCACCCTGGCCGCCGATGGCAAGACCTACAAAATCGGCGCCGCCGTATACGGGCTCAAGGGCCAGTTCATGCAGAACTGGGTGCGCGAGCTGAAGGAGCATCCGGCGGTCAAGGATGGCACCGTGCAGTTGACTGTCTTCGACGGCAACTATGACGCGCTGACCCAGAACAACCAGATCGAAAACATGGTCACCCAGCGCTACGACGCGATCCTCTTCGTGCCCATCGACACCAAGGCCGGTGTCGGCACGGTGAAGCAGGCAATGTCCAATGATGTGGTGGTGATCGCCTCCAACACCAAGGTCGCCGACGCCAGCGTGCCGTACGTGGGCAACGACGATGTCGAGGGTGGTCGCCTGCAGGCCCAGGCCATGGTCGACAAACTCCAGGGCAAGGGCAATGTGGTGATCATCCAGGGCCCGATTGGCCAGTCGGCGCAGATCGACCGGGAAAAAGGCGAGCTGGAAGTGCTGGGCAAACACCCCGGGATCAAGATCATCGAGAAGAAGACTGCCAACTGGGACCGCGCCCAGGCCCTGACCCTGACTGAAGACTGGCTGAACGCCCACCCCAAGGGCATCAATGGGGTGATCGCGCAAAACGACGACATGGCCCTCGGCGCCGTGCAGGCCCTCAAGTCCCATGGACTGACCTCCAAGGAGGTGCCTGTCACCTCCATCGACGGCATGCCGGACGCGATTCAGGCAGCGAAACGAGATGAAGTCACCACCTTCCTGCAAGACGCCCAGGCCCAGTCCCAGGGCGCACTGGACGTAGCCCTGCGGCAACTGGCGGGCGAAGACTACAAGCCCAAGTCGGTGATTTGGGAGCGCTATGCCAAGGACGTGAAATGGGCCGACGGCACCGCGAAGAACTACATCCTGCCGTGGGTGCCGGTCACCAATGCCAATGCGGATGCGCTGTACCAGCAGGTCAGCGGCACTAAATAGCAACGCGGTCAATGTGGAAGCTGGCTTGCCTGCGATTGCCTCACCTCGGAATCCCTGACAGACCGAGATGCGCGCATCGCAGGCAAGCCAGCTCCCACATCCGATCTCCACTGTTTTTGAGAATGGAGTTAAACCAATGTCTGGATTCTGGAACCAAGCCTTCGACCTCAGCGGCCGCTGCGCCGTGATCACCGGTGGGGCTGCGGGGATTGGTCTGGCATGTGCCAGCCTGCTGGTGGAGCGTGGCGCGCGTGTGGCGCTGCTCGACCGCGATCCGGCCGTGGTGGAAGTAGCCGCCAGCCTCGGTGCCGGGCATCTTGGCCTGGCCGTCGACCTGCGCCAGCTCGATCAGGTGCAGAGCAGCATCGACTACATGTTCGCGCACTTCAAACGTCTGGATTATCTGATCAACAGCGCCGGCGTGGTGATGCTGGACAAGGCCATCGACGTCAGCGAAAACGCCTGGGACATCACCCTGGATATCAACCTCAAGGCCAGTTTTTTCGTGGCCCAGGCCTGCGCCCGGCACATGCTCGCCCAGGGCAGCGGGCGCATCGTCAACCTGGCGTCCCAGGCGGCGGTGATCGGCCTGGATCGGCATGTGGCCTATTGCGCGAGCAAGGCCGCGATTGTCGGCATGACCAAGGTCCTGGCCATGGAATGGGCGCCGCACATTAATGTAAATGCCATCTCCCCCACCATCGTCGAGACCGCCCTGGGCAAAAAAGCCTGGGCCGGCGAAGTGGGCGAACGGGCCAAATTGCAGATCCCGGCGGGCCGTTTTGCCCAGCCGGATGAAATCGCCGGGCTGGCGTTGTACCTGCTCAGCGACGCAGCCCAGATGATCACCGGCGCCAATATGGTGATCGACGGCGGCTACAGCATTCAGTAATCCTTCTATTCGTCGTGAGGTTTGTCATGTCCATCGCTACCGAACGTACCGCCGAACACCTCCACCCAGTGATCCCCAAGACCATGCAGGCCGTGGTCTGCCATGGCCCGGAAGACTATCGCCTGGAAACCGTCGATGTACCGACGCCAGGCCCCGACGAGATCCTGACCAAGGTCGAGCTGTGCGGCATCTGCATGGGCGATATCAAGACCTATCGCGGCGCGCCGTCGTTCTGGGGCGACGCCGAGCAGCCGCGCTACGTCAAGCCGCCGATGATTCCCGGGCATGAGTTTGTGTGCCGCGTGGTCGCCCTGGGCCCAGGCGCTGAAAAGCGCGGGGTGAAGGTCGGCGACCGGGTGATTTCCGAGCAGATCGTGCCCTGCTGGGGCTGCCGTTTCTGCAACCACGGCCAGTACTGGATGTGCCAGAAGCACGACCTCTATGGCTTCCAGAACAACGTACAGGGCGCCATGGCCCAGTACATGATTTTCACCAAGGAAGGCATCATCCACCAGGTGCCGGACTCCATCGCGCCGGACGAAGCGATCCTGATCGAGCCGCTGGCCTGCTCGCTGCACGCGGCGGAACGGGCCAATGTGGATTTCGACGATGTGGTGGTCGTGGCCGGCGCCGGCACCCTCGGCCTGGGGATCATCGGCGCGGTGCGCATGCGCAACCCCAAACGCCTGATCGTGCTCGACATGAAACCCGAACGCGCCGAACTGGCCCTGCGCATGGGCGCCGACGAAGTCTGGAACCCGGCCGAGGTTGATGTACTGGCGAAAATCCGCGAAATCACCGACGGCTATGGCTGCGATATCTATATCGAAGCCACCGGGCACCACAAAGCGGTGAACCAGGGCCTGGCGATGCTGCGCAAGCTGGGGCGTTTCGTCGAATTCAGCGTGTTCAACGACGAGGCCACGGTAGATTGGTCGATCATCGGCGACCGCAAGGAGCTGGACGTACTCGGCTCGCACCTGGGCCCGTACATGTACCCACGGGCCATCGACTTTATCGGCAAGCGCAAGATCGACATGCGCGACGTGGTGACCCACAAGTTTGCGCTGGCGGATTTCAAGGAGGCGTTTGCGGTAATGGAGCGCGGGGACAAGTCCTTGAAGGTCGTGCTCGAACCCTGAACCCAACACATTTGAACGACTGCGCCCAAGACAACAAGAACAGGAACCCGCGTTATGAATCGAGTCATCAACGATCCGGACCAAGTGGTCGAGGACATGCTGCGCGGCATTCTGGTCGCCCATCCCGAACTGGCCCAATGCGACAGCAACCCCCGCGTGATCAGCAAGGCCAAGCCTTCCGGCCCAGGCCGCGTGGGCATCGTCACCGGCGGCGGTTCCGGCCATGAGCCGGCGTTTCTCGGCTACGTCGGCCCCGGCCTGGTGGACGCGGTGGCCGTCGGCGAAATCTTCTCGTCGCCCACCGCCAAGAGTTTCTTCGACGCGTTTCGTGTCGCCGATCACGGCGCCGGCGTGGCCTGTCTGTACGGCAACTATGCCGGCGACAATATGAACGTGAAGCTGGCGATGAAAATGGCCGCCAGCAAGGACATGCAGATCCGCACCGTGGTCGCCAACGATGACGTGGCGTCGGCACCCAAGGCCGATATCGCCAAGCGCCGCGGGGTCGCCGGGGAAATCTTCATGTGGAAGATCGGCGGGGCCGCCGCCGCGCAGCACTATGACCTGGATGGAGTGATCCGCGTCGCACAGAAGGCGGTCGATCACTGCCGCTCCATCGGCATCGGCCTGACGCCTTGCACCATTGCCGCGGTGGGCAAACCGAACTTCCAGATCCCGGACGGCCAGATGGAGTTGGGTATCGGCCACCACGGCGAACCCGGGATCGAGGTGATCCCGATCGAGTCTGCAGCGGCCATGGCTGAACGCATGCTTGCACCGATCCTCGCCGACCGCGATTTCAGCCAGGATGACAGCGTGGTGGTGCTGGTCTCGGGCCTGGGCGCGACGCCGGTGATGGAGCTGTACATCTTCTACGCCGAAGTCGAAAGCCAGCTCAAGGCCAAGGGCCTGAAGATCCATCGCTGCTACGTCGGCAACTACTTCACTTCCCTGGAAATGATGGGCGTGACCCTGACCCTGCTGGGCCTGGATGCCGAGCTGAAAACCCTGATCGACCAACCTTGCCGCTCCATCGGCATGACCCAGGCGGAATAGACCATGAGCCAGCATTTTTCTACCCACGACGGCAGTGCGATTGTCACCGACCTGGTCAGCGTGATCGTCGCCAACCGTGAATACCTCAGCGAAGTCGATGGCGCGATTGGCGATGGCGACCACGGCATCAACATGGCCAAGGGCTTCGCCCATTGCGGCCGCACCCTCGAAGGCCGGCAACTGACCCTGGCCGAGGCCCTGGATGAACTGACCCTGAGCCTGATGGAAGGCATCGGCGGTTCCATGGGCCCGCTGTATGGCAGCCTGTTTATCGGCATGGCCGATGAAGTGCGCGGCAGCGAAAACATCGACGCCGCGACCTTCGCCCATCTACTGCGCGGCGGCCTCACCTCCCTGCAGGACATCACCGAAGCCGGCGTCGGCGATAAGTGCCTGATGGACACCCTGATCCCGGCGGTGGAGGCGTTTGAGCAGGCGCAGGCGGCGGGTGCGTCCTTCAGCGACGCCCTGGATGCGATGAAAAGCGCCGCCTCCCAGGGCCGCGACTCGACCAAGGACCTGGTGGCCAAGATCGGCCGGGCCAGCCGTTTGGGCGAACGCTCGCTGGGGGTGCTGGATGCGGGGGCGGTGTCCTGCTGCCTGATCCTCACGCAGCTGGCAGACTCGATACAGCCCCGCCTGACCCGGTAGGGGCCAGTTGCTACGGGGTGGGGTTGTGTTTGATGTGCTGGATATACCGCACCACCGCCGGGGCTTTTTCAAAGCGCCGGTAGATCAGCGACAGCCACGACGACGCATCGCTGCCCTGGAGGGTGCGGTAGTGCACACCCGGCAAGCTGACATGCCCCACTACCGACTCCGGCACCACCGCCACGCCCTGCCCCAGGGACACCAGGGCAATCACCGCCACCAGGCCTCCCGGCTGCGGCCCCAGGCGCGGGGCATACCCGCCTTGCGCGGCCACCTGCAAGGTGCCGCTGATTTGCTCGGGCAGGATGAAGGTCTCGTTCTGCAAATGCTCGCAGGTGATCGCCTTCAAGCCCAGCAGCCACGAGCCCTGTGGCAGCGCCAGGACAAAACCCTCACTGCCCAGGCGTAGCGCCTCCACGCCGTCGGGCAGGGTCATGGGTGAGCGAATGTAGCCAATGTCGTAGCGCCCTTCGGCCACCAGCCCCGGCAACAGGGCCATGGGGCTTTCCCGCACGCTGAGGCTGACATCGGCAAACTCCGCACAAAACCCCTGCACCTGGCGTTGCAACACGCCGGAATACACCGCCGACGCCACATAGCCCAACTCGATATGGCCGATCTCGCCACGCCCGGCGCGCTGGGCATTGCGCTGGGCGAACTCGAACTGGCGCACGGTGGCTTCAGCTTCACCCAGCAACGCGCTGCCCGCCTCGGTCAGGCTGACATCCCGCTGACGCCGGATAAACAGGCGGGTACCCAGGGCGCGCTCCATATCCTGGATCTGTCGGCTCAAGGTGGGTGGGGCAATATCCAGTTGCTCGGCGGCCCGCGTGAAGTTGCGGTGCCGGGCAACGGCCAGGAAGTAGCGGAAATGACGTATTTCCATCGCAGGATTAGCTCAAAGGTAATGATGTGCTTCGTCTCGGCTAACAGAATCACTGGGCGCCGACGATAAGCTCACAGAACACCCACAGTAGAGAGTCCACCTGATGCCCGTCAAATCCGTCTTGCCTGTTGCCTGCCAGGTAATCCTGCCATGAGCCGGGTCAGCCCCCGCCTTACCCTGTTGACCGCCTCCGGGGTCTGTTCGTTGATTGTCCTCGACACCAACATCGTCGCCGTGACCCTGCCGACCATTGCTCGCGACCTGGGCGCCAATTTCGCCGATATCGAATGGGTAGTCAGCGCCTATATGCTGGCGTTCGCCGCCCTGCTGCTGCCAGCCGGGAGCATTGCCGACCGCTTCGGCCGCAAGAAAACCCTGGTGTGGGGCCTGGGGATTTTTATTCTCGCCTCCCTGGGCTGTGGCGCCGCGCCCAGCGTGCTGCTGCTGGATATCGCCCGTGCCGTGAAGGGTGTCGGTGCAGCGTTGCTGCTGACCTCGGCCCTGGCCTCCATCGGCCATGCCTTTCACGATGACCTGGAACGGGCCAAGGCCTGGGCATTCTGGGGCGCCTGCATGGGCGTGGCGATGACCGCCGCGCCGACCCTTGGCGGCCTGATTACCCACTACATGGGCTGGCGCTGGATTTTCTACCTCAACCTGCCGGTGGGCCTGGCCTTGCTCGCACTGGTCCTGCACGCCATCCCGGAATCGCGCGACAGCCAATCGGCGCGCCTCGACCCCTGGGGCAGCCTGACCTTCAGCGCCAGCCTGCTGTGCCTGATCTGGGGCCTGATCGAAGCCAATCGCATAGGCTGGGACAACCCGCTGACCTATGCGCGGTTGCTCGGCGGCGCGTTGCTGCTGGGCCTGTTTGTGTGGGTGGAGCGCTTGCAGCGCCGGCCCATGGTGGACCTGCAACTGTTCCAGTACCCACGGTTTATCGGGGCCTTGCTGGGGATGTTTGCCTATGCCGGGTGTGCCCAGGTGATGATGACGCTGCTGCCGTTCTACCTGCAAAACGGCCTGGGGTTTTCCGCGATTGCCTCGGGCTTGGGGATGTTGCCGTTTGCCCTGACCATGCTGATCTGCCCGCGGATCGGCGCACGCCTGGCCAGCCGCTTCGCCCCCGCGACCATGATGGCGGCCGGCCTGGCCCTGGTGGGCAGCGGCAACCTGCTCAGCGCCTGGGCGGTGAATGTCGGCGGTTATCTGCCGTTCGCCCTGGCGATTGCAGTGACTGGCGCCGGGGCCGGCCTGCTCAATGGCGACACCCAGAAAAACATCATGGCCTGCGTGCCAAGGGACCGCGCGGGCATGGCATCGGGCATGAGCACCACGATGCGTTTCAGCGCGATCATGTTGGCGATTGGGGTGTATGGCGCGCTATTGGCCAGCCATAGCGAGTATCTGCTGCAAACCAGCCTTGGTACGCAATGGCAGGCCCAGGTACCGGGGATTGCCTCGCGAGTGGTGGCCGGGGATATGCCAGCGGCCATGGCACTGCTGCCGGAGTCGGCGCAGGGATGGGTGCAACCCTTGGCGTGGCAAGCGTTTGTCGGCGGGTTTGCCAGGGTGTTGTGGGTGGCGGGGCTATTGGGGCTGCTGGGGGCGCTGGTGGTGGGCCTGCTGATGAGGCATCCGATTCCACTGCTGCAGGATCGACGCGATCCCCTGTAGGTGCCGGCTTACCGGCGCCTAAAGGGTGGGTGAGTTACCAGAAACGCTGTTGAGTCAGGCGGCTCCACCAGGTCAGCAGCACCCGGTCCACCGAGCCGCTGGCCGCCAGGCCCACCCGCTCCTGCAGGCTTTTACGCTCGGCATAGTGCAGGTGGAACAACTCGGCGGTCTTGGCCTTGCTGGCCAGGTATTCGTCACTGGTCTGCAGCGCGTCTACCAACTGCTTGTCCAGCGCCGCGACGCCCAACCAGACTTCGCCGGTAGCCACTTCATCAATCGCCAGTTGCGGGCGATAGCGCGACACGAAGTTCTTGAACAGTTGATGGGTGATATCCAGGTCTTCCTGGAACTTCTCCCGGCCCTTCTCGGTGTTTTCGCCAAACACCGTCAGGGTGCGCTTGTACTCGCCAGCGGTGAGTACTTCAAAGTCGATATCGTGCTTTTTCAGCAGGCGGTTGACGTTGGGCAACTGGGCCACCACGCCAATCGAGCCGAGGATGGCAAACGGTGCGCTGATGATCTTCTCGCCGATGCACGCCATCATGTAGCCGCCGCTGGCCGCGACCTTGTCGATGCACACCGTCAACGGCACACCCGCCTCGCGGATCCGCGCCAATTGCGAGGACGCCAGGCCATAGCTGTGGACCATGCCACCGCCGCTTTCCAGGCGCAGTACCACTTCGTCCTTGGGCGTGGCCAGGCTCAGCAGCGCAGTGATTTCGTGGCGCAGGCTGTCGGTGGCCGACGCCTTGATGTCCCCGTCAAAATCCAGCACAAACACCCGTGGCTTGGCCTCGGGGGTTTTCTTCTGTTTTTTCTCGGCCTTGCCCTGGGACTTGCGCAGGGCCTTGAGCTGATCCTTGTCGAGCAGGGTCTGCTCCAGGCGCTCGCGCAGGCCTTTGTAAAAGTCATTGAGCTTGCTGACCTGCAACTGCCCGGCATTCTTGCGCCGGCCCTTGCTGCGCAACGCCGCAAAACTGATCAGCACCACCAGGATGGCGACGACCAACGTGACGGTTTTAGCCAGAAAACTTGCATACTCAGCCAAAAACTCCATGGGACTCCTTACAGAAACGGTGCGCCAGGCGCGATTGCCCCAGCATACCGATGGGACGGCCGGTGAGCCAGAGCTGAAACCCCTTGAAACGGGCCTCTCAAGGCTCATGCTCGTGAAAGGATCCAACAAACACCGCTAAACCCTGTGGGAGCTGTCGAGCCTTGGCGAGGCTGCGATAGCGGTGGGCCAGGCAACATCTCTGCTCACAGTGCCGCTGCCATCGCAGCCTCGCCAAGGCTCGACAGCTCCCACACGGATATCGGCCTCTAACGGGCTTTTAAAACAAGCGTATGTTTTTTCATTGACAGCTTCCCGGCATCCTCATAACCTCGCCAGACTTTCAACGTACCGGGTGACGGACGTGGGCAGCATCTATTTGATTCGACATGGCCAGGCCTCCTTCGGTGCAGACGACTATGATGTCCTGTCGCCCGTGGGTGTGCAGCAGGCGCAGATACTGGGCAGCCATCTGGCAGACCTGGGCCTGACGTTCGACCGCTGTGTGTCGGGCGACCTGCGGCGCCAGCAGCACACGGCCAATGCCACGTTCGAGTCCATCGGCGCCCAGGGCTTGCCGGTGCCGCCCCTGGAAATCGACAGTGCCTTCAACGAATTCGACGCCGACGCGATCATCCGCGCCCTGCTCCCGGACCTGCTCGACAGCGAGCCCGAAGCCCTGGATATCCTGCGCAACGCCCAGAATAACCGTGGCGAGTTCCAGCGTATCTTCGCCCTGATCATCGAACGCTGGCTGAGCGGCACCTACGACACTCCTGGCCTGGAAAGCTGGCTGGGGTTTGTCGAGCGCGTCCAGGGTGGTCTGCAGCGCCTGCTAGAGACTGCCGACAGTTCCCACAAGATCGCCGTATTTACTTCTGGCGGCACCATCACCGCCCTGCTCCACCTGATTACCCGCATACCTGCCACCCAGGCTTTCGAGCTGAACTGGCAGATTGTCAACACTTCGCTCAACCACTTGAAGTTCCGTGGACGCGAAGTGGCACTGGCTTCCTTCAACAGCCATACCCACTTGCAACTGTTGAAGGCGCCGCAGCTCATCACCTTCCGATGAATTGCGGCCAACCGTGACCCCAAGGTCACTGGCACCACCCATAAAAGGATCGAACCATGACTGACGTAGCTAAAGCCGTAGAAGCAATGAAAGCCAAATTCAACCCAGCCGCTGCCGACGGCCTGGACCTGGTGTTCGGTTTCCGTATCGACGAGAGCCAGAACTTCTCCCTGATCGTCAAGGACAACACCTGCGAACTGCAAGAAGGCGTGAACCCTGACGCCCAGGTGACTCTGGTGATGGACGCTGAAACCATGAAAGGTATCGTCAGCGGCGAAACCGACGGCATGCAGGCCTTCATGGGCGGCAAACTGCGCGCCGAAGGCGACATGATGCTGGCGATGAAACTGAGCGAACTGTTCCCGGCCTGATCCAGGGCAACCTGGGTTGACCAATCCCGCCTACCCAGGCGGGATTTTTGTGTGTGCCTGTGGCGCTCATTCATTTGCAGAATGAAGTCCAGAGGAATCTTCGTTTGCGCCCTCGGGCAGCGCCCAACAAAATCTGGCTTACGGCCCACACCACCGTTACCGCAGCCAGGAATTTTTCTATGCCTACCCCGCGCTTTATCAGCCCCGATGCCATCCGCAAGGACTTCTCCAAGGCCATGTCCGACATGTACCGCGAGGAAGTGCCGCTGTATGGCGCGCTGCTGGAGTTGGTGGCCGAAACCAATGCCCGGGTGCTGGCGAGCGATCCAGACCTGGCGCAGCAACTGCAGCACACTGGCGAAATCCAGCGCCTGGACATGGAGCGCCACGGCGCCATCCGCCTGGGCAGCGCCTATGAGCTGGCAACCATCAGCCGCCTGTTTGCAGTAATGGGCATGCACCCGGTGGGTTACTACGACCTCACCCCGGCCGGCGTGCCGGTGCATTCCACGGCCTTTCGCGCCGTGCATGAAAGCGCCTTGCAGACCAGCCCGTTCCGGGTCTTCACCTCGCTGCTGCGCCTGGAGCTGATCGAAAACCTTGAACTGCGGGCCTTTGCCGAATCAGCCCTGGCCAAGCGCTCCATCTTCACCCCACGGGCCCTGGCCCTGATCGAACAGGCCGAAGCCGACGGCGGCCTGAATACCAGCGATGCCCAGGCCTTTATCCAGCAAGCCCTGGAAACCTTTCGCTGGCACCACACCGCCACGGTCAGCGCGGCCCAGTACCAGCAACTCAGCGACCAGCACCGGCTGATTGCCGACGTGGTGGCCTTCAAGGGCCCGCATATCAATCACCTGACCCCACGCACCCTGGACATCGACCGCGTACAAGCCGACATGCCCGGCAAAGGCATCACCCCCAAAGCCGTGATCGAAGGCCCACCCCGCCGCCAATGCCCGATCCTGCTGCGCCAGACCAGTTTCAAGGCCCTCGACGAAGCCATTGCCTTTACCGATGCCAGGGGCAGCCACAGCGCACGCTTTGGCGAAATCGAACAACGTGGCGTGGCCCTGACGCCCAAGGGCCGGGCGCTCTATGACCAACTGCTCAACGCCGCGCGGGACGAACTGGGTGCCTTTCCCAATGAAGCCAACGCCCAGCGCTATACCGAACTGATGGCACAGCACTTCCAGGCCTTCCCGGATAACCATCGGGCCATGCGCGAGCAAGGTTTGGCGTACTTTCGCTACCGAGTGACCGACAAGGGCCGTGCCGCCGAGAAGGACGCGCCACAGAGTCTGGACGCGTTGATCGAGGCGGGTTACGTCGATATCGAACCGTTGGTGTATGAAGATTTTTTGCCGGTCAGCGCGGCGGGGATTTTCCAGTCTAACCTGGGCGATGCGGCGCAGAGTCACTACGCGGCCAACGCCAACCAGGCTGAGTTTGAACAGGCCCTGGGCCGCCAGACCCTTGATGAGTTGCAGCTGTATGCAGACACCCAGCAGCGCTCGATCGACGCCTGCCTGCAGGTGCTGCGCACCTAGAAAAAGAGTTCGCCCGACACCACAACGCATTCCATGCGCAGTCAACGTGCCCCAGGGTCGGGCGAACGGTTGGGATAATAGGCAGTGGCGGGGTTGTTGTCCTTGGGGCAATTCTGAACAAATATGGACCCCCTCCCCCAGCGTTGGCTAATGCCCCTTGGTCTGCTCCAGTTGTTCGACGATTTTATCTTTGATCAACAGGCGTTTCTTCTTCAGGTTCTCCACATCATCGTCATTGGCACTTGCAGATTCAGCCTCCAGCACCTCCTTGTCGGCAACGTCATACTGGGTGAGCAATACATCCAACCGATGGTGGCTTGCCCGACGCTGCTGGACATCCTCCTTGCTCAACCCCAAATCCTGATAAAGATCATGTTTCACTGGCATGAAGTACCTCCGCAAGTTAATCAATGACTGGTCCACCTTGAAGCTAGCCCATCCCGGGGCCTCTTGTCATGCCCAAGGTCAATTCCCTTGCCCCAGCTCGCGTGCGAGGAAGGGGGCAGTGCGGCTGGTTTGGTTCTGGGCGAGGTGCTGGGGCGTGCCGCTGGCGACGACGTTGCCGCCCTGGTCGCCGGCGCCTGGGCCGATGTCGATGACCCAGTCGCTCTGGGCCACCACGCGCATTTCGTGTTCGACCACAATCACTGTGTGACCGGCATCCACCAGGTGGTTGAGTTGCAGCAGCAGGCGGTCGACATCACGGGGGTGCAGGCCGGTGGTGGGCTCGTCGAGGACATACAGGGTTGCGCCCCGTGCGGTACGTTGCAGTTCGGTGGCCAGTTTGATCCGCTGGGCCTCGCCACCGGACAGCTCGTTGGCCGGCTGGCCCAGGCGCAGGTAGCCCAGGCCGATGTCGCGCAGGACCCGCAGCGCGCGCAGCACGCTGGGTTGTTCGGCGAAGACGTCCACCGCCTGCTCAACGGTCAAGCCCAGCACCTGGGCAATGTTCAGGCCCTGCCAGGTAATCGCCAGGGTCTGGGGGTTGTAGCGCGCGCCGTGACAGGTCGGGCAAGGTGCGTAGACGCTGGGCATAAACAACAATTCGACGCTGACAAACCCCTCACCCTCGCACTTCGGGCAACGACCCTTGGCGACGTTGAAGGAGAACTGCCCGGCATCGTAGTGGTGTTTTTTCGCCGCTGGGGTGGCGGCGAACAGCTTGCGCACGTTATCGAACAGGCCAGTGTAGGTCGCGAGGTTGGAGCGCGGGGTGCGGCCGATGGGCTTCTGGTCCACCTGCACCAGGCGGCGGATCTGCTCCAGGCCCGCGCGGATGCGGCCACTGCTGGTTTGCGGCGCCGGGTCTTCGAGGTCGGGCTCGTCGTCGCTGACCACCACCCGACCCAGCCCCTCACCCACCAGGTCCAGCAGGGCCTGGCTGACCAGGCTGGATTTACCCGAGCCGGAAATCCCCGTCACAGCAGTAAAACAGCCCAGGGGAAAGTCCACGCTCACCTCGTCGAGGTTATTGCGGCTGACCCCTTCCAGGCTGAGCCAGCCGCTCGGCGCACGGCGCGAGGTGTTCAGCGGGCGCGGCTCGGCAAACAGGTATTCGCGGGTCTGTGACGCTGCAATCTGTGCCAGGCCTGCCGGTGGGCCGCTGTACAGCACCTGGCCACCCTGCTCGCCCGCCGCCGGGCCGACGTCGATCAACCAGTCGGCACGGCGCATGGTTTCCAGGTCGTGTTCCACCACAAACAGTGAATTGCCGGCGGCTTTCAGGCGCTCCAACGCCGTGAACAGGGCTTCGCCATCCGCCGGATGCAAGCCGGCCGACGGTTCGTCCAGCACATAGATCACGCCGAACAGTTGCGAGCCCAATTGCGTCGCCAGGCGCAGGCGCTGCAATTCGCCAGAGGACAGGGTTGGCGTGCTGCGCTCCAGGGACAGATAGCCCAGGCCCAGGTCGGTCAGGGTGCTGACCCGCTCCAGCAAATCCTGGGCGATGCGCTGGGCGGCCAGGCGTTTTTCCACCGAGAGTTTTACCCGGCCCTTGCCCTCGGCCACCGGGCGCAGGAGCTGCGCCAGTTGCAACAATGTCAGTTGCGACAGCTCGCCAATATCCACCCCGGCAAACTTCACCGACAACGCGGCCTTGGTCAGGCGCTTGCCCTCGCACAAGGGGCACGGGCTGCCTTGCATAAATTGCGCGACACGCTTTTTCATCAGCGCGCTCTGGGTGTGGGTGAAGGTGTGCAGAATGTAGCGACGGGCGCCGCTGAAAGTCCCCTGGTAGCTGGGTTCGAGTTTGCGCTTGAGGGCGTCGCGGGTCTGCTCCGGGGTCAAGCCGGCATACACCGGCACCGTGGGCGTGTCCTCGGTGAAGAGGATCCAGTCGCGCTGTTTTTTCGGCAGCTCGCGCCAGGGGATATCGACGTCGTAGCCCAGGGTCACAAGGATGTCCCGCAGGTTTTGCCCCTGCCAGGCCAGCGGCCAGGCGGCGACCGCCCGCTGGCGGATGGTCAGGGACGGATCGGGCACCATCAGTGCCTCGGTCACTTCATACACGCGGCCCAGGCCGTGGCACTGCGGGCAGGCGCCCTGGGGCAGGTTCGGCGAAAAGTCTTCGGCATACAGCATCGGCTGCCCCGGCGGATAACTGCCGGCACGGGAATAGAGCATGCGGATCAGGCTGGACAAGGTGGTCACGCTGCCCACCGACGAGCGCGTGCTCGGCGTGCCCCGTTGCTGTTGCAGGGCCACGGCCGGCGGCAGACCCTCGATGGAGTCCACATCCGGCACGCCCACCTGGTCAATCAGGCGCCGGGCATAAGGCGCGACCGACTCGAAGTAACGCCGCTGCGCCTCGGCGTACAACGTGGAAAACGCCAGGGATGATTTGCCCGACCCCGACACCCCGGTGAACACCACCAGAGCATCCCGTGGGATGTCCACATCGACATTGCGCAGGTTATGTTCCCGGGCGCCGCGCACCCGGACAAAACCGGGGCGCGCGGCCAGAAGATCAGTGGCAGGCGGCAAGTGGCGCGATGAAGTCATGGTCAACCTTATAAGAGTCAGCGGTCCAGGGGTGGATCCGGCAACAGGGGTAAACGTTCAATCGCAGTAGCTCACCTGCGTGGTCAATACCGAGCGTACCTGTCGCGCCAGTTCCTCGGGGCTGTAGGGCTTGCCCAGCAGATGAATGTCGTTGCCCAGCAGGTGGTCGCTGGAAAGAATGTCACGGGTATGCCCGGAGGTGAACAGTACTGCAATGGGCGGCTGTTGCGCCTTGGCCCAGGTGGCCAGGTCGGTACTTTTGATCCGCCCCGGCATGACCACATCGGTGAAGATCAGGTCCGGCCGCAAGCCGGTGCGCAGCATCAGCATGGCGTCATCGCCATCGGTGGCAGTGAGTACCGTGTAGCCGGCCTGTTGCAGCAGTTCCACCGCGGCGCCGCGGACGCCTTCGTTGTCCTCCACCACCAGGATGGTTTCCCGGCCGCCTTCCTGCTGCTCCACCTGGTCGGGCGCTTCCTGGCTTTCCGGCTCAAGGCTGTGGGGGAAGTACATCTGCACCAGGGTGCCCTGGCCTGGCTCGCTGCTGATCTGCACATGCCCGCCACTTTGCTTGACGAAGCCAAACACCATGCTCAAGCCCAGGCCGGTGCCGTGACCGTCAGGCTTGGTGGTAAAGAACGGCTCGAAGACCCGCTGCAGCACCGCCGGCGACATGCCGGCCCCCGTGTCGCTGACCGACAGGCGCACATATTCGCCGGGGGCAATCCCGTTGCGGCTGCCATCTTCGGGCGACAAAGTGATGTTTTCACCGGTGATGCGGATCACCCCCTCGCCCTTCATCGCATCCCGGGCGTTGATCGCCAGGTTGAGCACGGCGTTTTCCAGTTGATTGCGATCGACATGAATGCACCACGGGTCTTGCGGCAACTGCACATCAATCTGGATGGTTTCCCCCAGGGCCCGCTGCAGCAACTCACCCAGGCCTTCATAAATGCGCCGCGGGTTGAACACCGCCGGTGACAGTGGCTGGCGCCGGGCAAAGGCCAGCAGTTGCGAGGACAGCTTGGCACCGCGCTCGACGGCCGCCAGGGCAGCACCGACGCGCCGTTGGACCTGGGCGTTATCGCGCTCATGGCGGGCCAGCAGGTGCAGGTTGCCGGCAATCACCTGCAGCAGATTATTGAAGTCATGGGCCACGCCTCCCGTCAGCCCGCCAATGGCCTCGAGCTTTTGCGACTGGCGTAACTGCTCCTCGGCAGCCGAGCGCGCCTGGACTTCGGCGGCGACGCGCTGCTCCAGATTATGGGTGAGCTTGAGCAGGGACTCTTCAGCGATCTTACGCACATGGATATCAATGATCACCCCGGGAAAGCGCAATGGCTGGCCGCCCGCGTCCAGCTCGCAGCGCCCGCTGGCCAGTACCCACAGATAGCTGGCGTCCGGGCGTCGCACGCGAAACTCGACGTTATATGGCCCACCCGTCGCCAGGGTCTGGGCAATCAGGCGGTTGACCCGCGCCAGGTCGTCGGGGTGGATGGCCTGGGTGGCGACTGCAATGGAAACACCCCGCTCCACGTCGTCCATGGACAGGCCCAGGGTACGGGCGAAGCGCTCGTCGCCCGAGAGGCGATCCGGCAGCACATCCCAGACAAACGACCCCAGCAACGCCCCGGCATTGAGGGCCAGTTGCAAGCGTTCGTCCGCCACCCGGTAAGCCCCCTCGGCTTCCTGGCGCAAACGCTCGGACAGCACATGCTCGGTGGTTTCCACAACGATCGCCAACACGCCGGCCGGATGCTGGTCGCCGCCGGCCACCGGGCTGTAATAGAGGTCCAGCCACAAATCCTCGGGGCGGCCATTGCGCAGCAGCATCAAGGCCTTGTTGCGATAGGACAAGGTGCCACCGGCCAGGCAGGTGTCCATGACATGCCGGTTGAACTCGGCCACTTCCGGCCAGCCCTGCTCGACCGGCACCCCCAGCAGAAACGGGTGGCGCCCGCCGGCAAACACCGAATAGCTGTCGTTGTAGATCATGTACCCGGCGCGGCCCCAGAGCATCACCATCGGCACTGGCGAAGCGAGGAGCATCTGCACCGCGCAGGTCAGGCTGGTGGACCAGGTATCAATGGGGCCCAGGTCAGTGGTGGACCAGTCAAAGGCACGAATCCTTTGGGCCATTTCACCGCCCCAACCGTCACAGCCGTAGGTATTGGATAGAAATTGCATGGATCAGCTCAGTGCAGAGAGAGGACAGTCGCCAATGTTGGAGCATAGCCGGGCGCGATGGTTTCACTGTGTAGAAGAACCATTGCAGGAGCCGGCCCCCACAGGAGGGACGATTAGGTCGGTGCGCCCTACCCGTCAGTGGAAATCCCGGCTACGCACGCTGATCCCCGCCAACAGCGGCGTCAGGTCGCTCAGGCGGCCGGCGATCAAATGGCGGACTTCGCCCACCGCCTCCCAGCGCCCATCCACCTTGAGCAGCCGTGAGCCCACCAGCACCTGGCGCTGACGCTCGGCCAGCTCACGCCAGACCACCACGTTGAGGTTGCCAAACTCATCTTCCAGGGTCACGAAGGTCACGCCACTGGCCGTGCCCGGGCGCTGGCGCCCTGTGACCAGGCCGGCAACGCTGACATTGCGTCCGTGCTCCACCGCCTGCAATTCCTGTGAACTGCGGCAGCGCCGCGCACGCAGTTGATCACGCAACAGCGCCAGGGGATGGGGCCCCAGGGTGGTGCCCACACTGGCATAGTCGGCATACAGGTCCTCACCGACACTGGGAGCCGGTAGTTGCACCGCCTCCTCCCGCGGGCTCGACACCCCGGCAAACAACCCCAACTGTTGCTCCACCCCGGCCACGTCCCAGCGTGCCCGGTGCCGGTGCCCGGCCAACTGGCGCAAGGCCCCGGCATCGGCCAGCAGTTCCTGGGCACGGCTGTCCAACTGGGCGCGCTCGCCCAGGTCGGCGATCCCGCAAAACCCAGCGGCCTGGCGGGCGGTTTCGATACGCCGGCCATCCTCTTCGCGAAAGCCGCTGATCATACGCAAGCCCATGCGAATCGCCGGCTGCTGGCCGTCAATGGGTTCCAGGCTGCAATCCCAGTCACTGGCGGTCACGTCCACCGGGCGAATCTGCAAATGATGGCGACGCGCATCCTGCAGGATCTGATCCGGGCTGTAGAAGCCCATGGGCCAGCTGTTGATCAGGGCACAGGCGAACGCCGCCGGTTCATGGCATTTGAGCCAGCAACTGGCATAGGTCAGCAAGGCGAAACTGGCCGCATGGGACTCAGGAAAACCATAGCTGCCAAAGCCCTTGATCTGCTCGAACACCTGAGCGGCGAAGGTTTCGCTGTAACCGTTCTTGAGCATGCCGTCGCGCAGCCGCTGGCGATGGGGCTCCAGGCCGCCATGGCGCTTCCAGGCGGCCATCGAGCGGCGCAACTGGTCCGCTTCGCCGGGTGTGTAGTGCGCCGCGACAATGGCGATCTGCATCACTTGCTCCTGGAACAGCGGGATACCCAGGGTGCGCTTGAGTACAGCCTCCAGCTCGGGCGACGGATAGGTCGTGGGCTCTTCCTTGTTCCGCCGGCGCAGATACGGATGCACCATGCCGCCCTGGATCGGCCCGGGGCGCACGATGGCCACCTCGATCACCAGGTCATAGAACGTCTTGGGCCTGAGCCGGGGCAGCATGGACATCTGCGCCCGCGATTCGATCTGGAACACGCCTATCGTGTCGGCGCGGCTGATCATTGCGTAGGTTGCCGCATCGTCCGGGGGCACTGTCGCCAGCGTCAGGTCGCGATGGCGATGGCGGCGCAGCAGGTCGAAGCAGCGGCGGATCGCGCTGAGCATACCGAGGGCGAGGATATCCACCTTGAGCAGGCCCACCGCGTCCAGGTCGTCCTTGTCCCACTGGATGATGGTGCGCTCGGCCATGGCGGCGTTTTCCACCGGCACCAGGGTGTCCAGCGGCTGCTCGGAAATCACGAAGCCGCCGGGGTGCTGGGACAGATGGCGCGGAAAGCCGATCAGTTGTTGGGTCAGCCCCAGCACCCGTCGCAACACTGGGCTGTCCGGGTCGAAACCGCCTTCGCGCAGGCGCTCCAACGGCGGCGCTTCATCGCTCCAGCGCCCGCAGCAATCGGCCAGCGCGTTGACCTGATCCGGTGGCAGGCCCAGGGCCTTGGCCACATCACGCACCGCGCCGGCACCGTGGTAGCTGCTGACCACTGCGGTCAAGGCCGCGCGGCGCCGGCCATAGCGCTGGAACACGTATTGCAGCACCTCTTCACGACGCTCGTGTTCGAAATCCACGTCGATGTCCGGTGGCTCGTTGCGTTCCCGGGACAGGAAGCGCTCGAACAGCATGTTCATGCGGCTGGGGTCGATTTCGGTGATACCCAGGGCAAAGCACACTGCCGAGTTGGCCGCCGAGCCACGGCCCTGGCAGAGGATCGAACGGCTGCGGGCGAAGCGCACGATGTCGTGCACCGTCAAAAAGTAGCTTTCGTAGCCCAGCTCGCTGATCAACTCCAGCTCATTATTGATCTGCTCCAGAGTCTTGGCTGCTACCCCCTCGGGCCAGCGCCGGGCAATGCCTTCTTCGGTCAAGGCACGCAGCCAGGATTTTGGGCTCTGCCCTTCTGGCACCAGCTCCCTGGGGTATTGATAGCGCAACTGGCTCAGGTCGAAGCTGCAACGGCGGGCGATGTGCAGCGATTCTTCGAGCAAGTGCGCCGGATACAGCGCACCCAGGGCCTCCAGGCTGCGCAGGTGCCGCTCGCCATTGGGGTGCAGGCGCTGGCCGGCTTGCGCCACCGGCAGGTGATGGCGGATCGCGGTCATGGTGTCCTGCAAGGCGCGCCGGCTGCGCACATGCATATGCACATCGCCACAGGCCACGGCCGGCAGGTGCAGGCTGGCGGCCAGTTGCAGGCGTTGCGCCAGGCGGTGGGCATCGTCCTGGGCGCAATGCAGCTCTACCGCCAGCCATAGCCGCCCGCTGAAGGTTTCGCACAACCATTGGCCGTCGGCAGGTGTGTCGCCCTCGTCGGCCAGCCACAGCACCAGCAGCCCCGGCACCGGCTCGGCAAAGTCTTCGCGTAACAGGCGGTACTGGCCTTTTGCGGCACGGCGCCGGGCCAGGGTGATCAGTCGGCACAGGTGTTGGTAGCCCTGCAGGTCCTCCACCAGCAGCACCAGTTTCGGGCCGTTTTCCAGGCGCACCTCACTGCCGACGATCAACCCCAGCCCAACCTCCTTGGCCGCCTGCCAGGCGCGCACGATGCCGGCCAGGGTGCATTCGTCGGTGATTGCCAGGGCCTGATACCCCTGCTGTTTGGCGCGCTCGAACAACTCGCGGGCACTGGACGCGCCGCGCTGGAAGCTGAAGTTCGACAGGCAATGCAGTTCGGCGTAGCCCTCCATCATGCAAACCAGCCTTGCAGCCACAGCCCGGCGCTGTCACCCACGGTGCGATAGGCCCAGCCTTGCTGCCCGCTGCGAGTGCGCACCAGGTAGTAATCGCGGCGGATATCCACGCCATCCCACCAACCGGACTCGATGCGCTCCGGGCCCAGCAGGATCTGCAGGCCCTGCTCGGCGAGCAGAGTCGGTTCATGGAGCAGCCAGCCAGGGCGTTGCACCGGGCTCAAGGCCGGGCAGGCACGGCTGTCGGCGCCCGGCAGCCAGGCGCACTCGGGACGATGGTCGGCATGGAAGCGCAAGCCCTGCACCGCCTCATCCCCCAGGCGCGCGCGCAGACGCTCGCGCAATTGCACCCAGGGCAGGGTTTGCTGCGGGCGCTCGTCGAACAGGTCCTGGCGCTGCGGTACAAACACCGGCAAGTCTTCGGCCAGCAGGCGCAGGCCACGCACCGGCGCCGCCACTTGCACCTGCTCCAGGCGGCCACGGGCCAGTTCAAACAGCATCGAGGGTTCGCGCTCGGCACTGAGCAGGCCAACCTGGATCACGCTGTCGGGCGCCTCGGCATGCTCCAGGTGCAGGGCAAAACGCTGCACGCCACTGTCACGGCCACAAAGGAACGCCGCAAGGTCGCCGGTCAGGCGCCGCAAGGGAAACAGCAGCGCCTGGTGGGACTGCACATCGAAATTCAACTCGATGCGCAGATCAAAACGATCCGGCGGCTGATAAAAATCCAGGGCCAGTGGTCGTTGCCCGGTCAAGGCATCCAGGTGCTTGAGCACGCCCGCGTCGAAGCGTCTGGCCAGGGTATGCCGGGGCAACGCCTGCAGCTGGGCCAGGGTCCGCAGGCCCATGCGCGACAAGGCCGTGGCGGCTTGCGGGTCGAGGCCGACGCGATCAATCGGCATCGACCCAAGGGCGTGCTGTAAACCCTCGACATCGGCCACCGCCAGGCCATCGTAGGCATTGGCCAACACCCGCGCAGCGGCCGGGTTGGGGGCGGCGACGATACGGTGGCGAAAGCCCAGGGCGGTCAGTTCCTTGCGCAAGCGTGCTTCCAGCAGCGGCCACGGCCCGAACAGGCCCAGGCTCGATTCGATTTCAAACAGCAAGGCCCGCGGATAGAACACGCTGACCTGGGAACTGAAACGGTAGGCCCAGGCCGCGAGCAATTGCTGGCAGCGCTCGATATCCACCGGGTCGTATTCGACGCAGGTAAAAGCCTTGGTCAGGGCATGGGCCGCCGTCAGGGATTGACCGGGGCGTAAGCCCAGGGCACGTGCGGCGGCATTGACGGTTTGCAGCACCCGGCGTTGCGGCGGGCCGGCCAACAACGCCAAGGGTTGGTCGGGTTCGGGACACTGACGCAAGACCCCGTCCAACGCCAATTGCGGGAAGACAATGCACACCCAGCGCATACCAACCTCAGTGCCCGCTGGCCAGGGCAATCGGCGCGGGATGGGCGAGGCCGCCCCGACACTTGAGCACCCGCACCTGGCTCGGTTCGACGGCCAGGCGCAGGGCGGCCGGTGACGGGTTGATCGCCTCGCTCAGGGCCCGCCAGGCAAACGCCAGGGTCTGGCCGGTTTCGGCGGCCACCTGCAAACGGCGCAAGGCCCGGTCATCGGCCTTGTGCGGCCAGCACAGCACCGCGCCGCAACTGCCGGAGCGCAGGCATTGCTCGGCCGCCCACAAGGCATCGCGTTCATCGGCCTGGATCACCGAGAGCTGGCGCAGGTCCACCCCGGCGTTCTGCCAGGCGTGGGGGTATGGGGTATACGGCGGCGCCACCAGCACAATCCGCTCGCCGGCCGCCGACAGCCGCGCCAGGGTTGGCCAGACCAGTCGCAGCTCGCCCACCCCTGCTGGGCCACAAGGATTTCACTCAAGGCCGCCTCCGGCCAGCCACCGCTGGGCAACACCGCATCCAGGGCCGCCAGCCCGGTGGGGTGCACACTGGCCGGCGGCGCAGCCGGCCGCCCCTTCCACACCCGCCCGCCATTGAACAGCGAGTCCAGCGCAACCACGGCGCCCATCAACCTTGCCTCACCAGGCCACAGAACACGCCTTCGATGGCCAAGTCCTGGTCGGCACGAACCACAATAGGTTGATAGGCAGGGTTGCGCGGCAACAGGCGCACACTGTGGCCCACTCGCTCGAAACGCTTGATGGTGACTTCGCCGTCCAGGCGCGCGACCACGATCTGCCCGTTCAGCGCCTCGGCACTGCGCCGCACGCCCACCAGGTCGCCATCGAGAATGCCGTCCTCGATCATCGAGTCCCCCTGGACCCGCAGCAGGTAATCCGGGACCCGGGCGAAGGTCGCCGGGTCGAGCATCAGCCGCGTGTGCACTTCGGCGTCGGCGCCGATGGGCAGGCCAGCGGCCACGCGGCCCAGCACCGGGACCTCCAGCCACTCAGGCCGCGCCGGTTGATTGAGCAGGCGAATCCCCCGGGCCTGGTTCGGGTTGACCTCGATAAACCCGGCTTCGGTCAGCGCCAGCACGTGTTTGCGCGCCACACTGCGCGAAGCAAAACCAAATGCCTCGGCGATCTCGGCGAGGCTGGGGGGCTGACCTTGCTGCGCGATACGCTCGCGGATGAAGTTCAGGATGGCGGAACGGCGGGGAGTGAGAGTCGTCATGGAGTACATTTGTACTCCTGTGGGAAATTCCTGACAATAGCCGCCAGTCAGACCAACACCTTGCCGGCTCCGACAAGGGTGGGCGGCGTCAGGGCTTGCGCTGCAACACCCGATCCATGATGCGGTCGGTCTTCAGGGCCTCGATCGCCAGTGCCGGGTGCACACTCTCGCCGCGAATATGCGCGTTCATGCCCAGCACGTGGTGCCACTGGATATGGGGGTGATGGGCAATATGCAGGGTTTCGCTGACCTCGGCTGCAAGTTGCAACGGCTGCTCGTCGAACACGGAAAAACTGATGCGCCCTGTGCTGCCGATCAACTCGACCCGATCCTCGCGTCGGTCAGCCACAAAGTTCCAGCAGCCCATCCCCAGCGCGCCCGAGCTGAAGCTCCAGCAGGCGGTGACCGCATCTTCCGCCGCATAGCGCCCGGCCTGGCGCGCGGTATAACCCGTGACCTCGACAATATCCCCTGCCAGGTACTGGAACAGGTCGAAGCCATGGCTGGCGAGGTCGGCAAAATAACCACCGCCGGCAATCGCCGGATCGGTACGCCAGTTGCTCGCGTTGGTGTCCGTGGGCGATGGCGGCTTGCACAACGTCCAGTTCAGCTGCCGCAACTCGCCGATGCGCCCCTCTTGCAGCCAGGCACGCACCTGCTGGAAGCGCGGCAGGGAGCGGCGGTAATAGGAAACAAACAGATGCAGCCCGGCCCGCTCGAAGGTGCGCTGCATCAAGGCGCTCTGCTCGGCATTCAGCGCCATCGGCTTTTCGACACAACAATGCTTGCCCGCCGCCGCCACCAGCAGGCTGTATTCCAGGTGGCTGTCGGGGGGCGTAGCGATGTACACCGCATCCACTTCGGGGTCATCAATCAGGGCCTGGGCATCTGTGTAAAACCGGGTAATCCCATGGCGTGCCGCATAATCGCGCACGGCTTCCTCACGGCGCCCCATCACGGCCACCAGGGCCGAGCCTGGCGCTTTGTAGAAAGCGGGTCCACTCTTGATTTCAGTAACACTGCCACAACCGATCATGCCCCAGCGGATGGTGCTCATATGACTTTCCTTCATCGGTACTTTTTCAGTCGGGCAGTATCAGCGTTTTCCTGCGCGGTCTCCAGCCTCCGCCCATAAAGACCCAGCATGACAATTGCATTACACTTTTATGACGATCATCTTGCGGGGGCACAGACGATGAAAATACGCGCAACGGTGATTTGCGAAAGTGAGGGGCACATTCTGTTCGTGCGCAAGGCCAGGTCGAAATGGGCATTGCCCGGTGGCAAGGTCGAGCGCGATGAGCGCCCAGTCGGCGCGGCCGAGCGGGAGTTACAGGAGGAAACCGGGCTGAACGTGGATGGTTTGCTGTATCTGCAGGAGTTGAAGGCCAGTGACACGCTGCATCACGTGTTTGAAGCCTCAGTGGTGAACATCGACCAGGCCCGGCCCTGCAATGAAATCACCGACTGCCAGTGGCATGCCTATAGTGCCCTGGAGCAACTGGACACCACCGACGCCACCAAGCGCATTGTCCGCTCGTTTCTGCGCCGGCTCTGACGCCTAGCCGAATGCCGCAAACCCACGGCGCCCGGCCTTGAGTTCGGTGCGCAGTTCGCCAATCAGGTTGGAGATGGCACGGATGCTGTCCAGACCCTGGGGCGACACGCCGGTCAACAGCAGCTCGACGCGACCGGACTCCGGTTCGAAGACTCGGATGGTCAAGAAACCCTGGGGGTTGACACTACAATCGCACGACAGCGGGACGAAACCGGACGCCATGATGCGGCTCAACTCAGCGATCGGAATCATCCTGGGCACCCTTGCTCACACATGACGCGATGGACGTGATCCATGCAGGGTAGATCAGGTTGTGCAACGCGTGTAGGCAATCCTACGAAAGTGTTAGCTACCCCACACTTTTCTGCGAAAGCGTTGGTGCACTGGCGCCAGAAAAACCACGGACGTTTATCTGCCAGGCAGGTATGAAGGTCAAATCGCGGACAAAAAAAATCCCAAGTAGCTGATGGAAACTTGGGATTTAAAAATGCATAAACCGTGGGAGGTGAACGCCCGGCCATAATAACCACCGAGACAACCTGTAACAAGTTGATTATTAGCCTTTCGTCGGATTGAAACAGCGCTAAGTCATTCAATAACCACACATTTTTCAGGGTTCGCGATATCTTTCGTGCCACTTTTTGGTGCAACTTCCAAACTTACCGGGTTAAAACCCTAATAACTATCAGGTTAATAACCGAGTATGTAGCGTGTCTATTTACGCGCCCGTTTGTAGCGCACGCACTCTTCATAAAAGCTCGAACGAACAGCCGTCGGTTTGAGCCGCGAGGGGCTGTCATAGGTCTGCTCGGTGATCCCCATGGCCATCATGCGCATCCAGGACTTGTCGAACTTGTACCGCTGGATTTTCTGCCGCGCGGCATACAGCGAAACACCGGCCAACTTCAGCTCCTGGGCCCTGGCCGCCGTGCCCGCGCCCCAACTGCACATGTACCGATCCCCTTCGCGCAGCGTCTTGCCCTGGGCCGCCGCCGCCCCGCTCGCCAGGGCCAAGGCAATCAGCGTGATTTTTACGTTACGCATTGGCATCCCACCTAACCACCTGAAAATAAAAGTGATTTTGGCGAAACATCGGCCAGTTGGGGGCCATTAAAATGCCTTCTCGATGCATCTGAGCGAAATAAAAAGGTCAGCTCGAAACGAACTGACCTGTTCCGATACTGCTATGCAGAACGGTTTTTCAACTTACCACTGATACGTCGCACTGGCCTGCACCGTCCGTTGCGAGCCGTACCAGCACCACGAGTACGAATAGCAGGACGCCACGTACTCTTTATCCGCCAGGTTGGTGGCGTTCAGCGCCAGGCGCAGGTTGTCGCCCTGGGTATTGATGTGCGGGATGTCGTAGTGCACCGACGCATCGAACAAGGTGTAGCCCGGAACCTTCAGGGTGTTGGCGGTATCGCCCCAGGACGAGCCGACATACCGCGCGCCTGCGCCCACGCCGAAGCCCTTGAGGTTGCCGTCATGCAAGGTGTAGTCGGCCCACACCGAGGCGGTGTGGCGCGGCACAGCATAGGTCGTGGTGCCCTGGGTCGGCACGGCGGGGCCGACGCCAATGTCGGTGATCGGCGCATAGCGCACGGTGCTGTTGGATTTGCTGATGCGGTTATCGAGGTAGGCATAGGCCGCCGTGATATCCAGATTGTCGTTGAGGCTGGCCTTGCCTTCGAGTTCAAAGCCACGGGAGCGCACTTCACCGTCCTGGACCTGGCAGCGACCATTGCCGCACAAGTGAGTTGGGTCCGGGTCCATGGTCGGCACGTTGTTCTGGCGCAGGTCGAAGATGGCGGCGGTGATAAAGCTGTTGCTGCCTGGCGGCTGGTACTTGATGCCGATTTCGTACTGTTTGCCTTCGGTGGGCTTGAACACCGAACCACCGTAGCCGGTGCCCGATTGCGGGGAGAAGGATTCGGAATAGCTGGCGTATGGCGCCAGGCCGTTATCGAAGAGGTAGACCACCCCCAGGCGGCCGGTGAAGGCTTTGCTGTCCAGGGAGGATTTGGCTTTCTTGCCGTCGGTCAAACTCAATGAGCTGTTATCCGTGCTGGCCCAGTCATAACGACCGCCCATCAACAGCACCCACTTATCCCACTTCGCCTGCTCCTGCAGGTACACGCCAGTCTGCTCGCTGCGCTGGGTGGCGTCGCTGGAAAATGCCGGGGTGGTGACTGGCGCGCCATATACCGGATCGAAAATATCCAGGTCCGGTCCCTTGCCGTAACCGGCCTTGGTATCGACGCTGGTGTTCTGGTAATCAAGCCCCATCAACAGCGTGTGCTGCACCGGGCCGGTGTCGAACTTGCCCTGCAACTGGTTATCCAGGTTGTAGGCATCCATGTCGACATCGGTGGCGATGGTCGAGCGGTTCAAGGTGCGGTAATCGGCCTGCAGGTTGCTGCTGTAGATACTGCGGTAGATCCCTTCGCTGCGCATATAGCGGGCGTTCTGGCGCACGGTCCAGACGTCGTCGAGGTGATGCTCGAAGGCATAACCGATGGAGTAATGCGCGCGGTCACTCTTCTCGAAGTTTTTCTCGCCGTCGTAGAAATCGACATCAATCTTGCGCCCCAGCGGGCTATGCAACACCGAACCCCAGGCCGGCATCGAACCGTAGGAAGCGCCCTTGGGATCCTTCTGGAAATGCCCGAGCAGGGTCAGCGAGGTGTCCTCGTTCGGGCGCCAGGTGAAGGCCGAAGACAGGGATTGGCGGCGGGTCTCGGTGTGCTCGACCTGGCCGTCGGCATCATCGAACAAGCCGGCGACGCGGTAGGAGTACACCCCTTGCTCATCCAGCGGGCCGCTGAGATCGAAGGTGGTGCGCTTTTTGTTGAAGGTGCCGTACTCCACGCCCACTTCGTGAAAAGGCGTATCCAGCGGGCGCTTGGTGACCATATTGATCACGCCGCTGGGGCTGCCCTGGCCATACAACACCGAGGCCGGGCCGCGCAGGACCTCCACGCGCTCCAGGTCGAAGGCATCCTTTTGCGGCGAGGCATCGCGGCTCGACGCCACGCGCAGGCCGTCGAGGTAAGTCACTGGCAAGAAGCCGCGAATGGTCAACTGGTCCAGGCGCGAGGCGGTGGCGCCACGGGTTTCCGGGACGACCGCGGCGCTATAGCGCAGGATCTGGTTGAGGCTCTCGGCATTCTGCGCGCGCATCTGGTCTTTGGTGACCACCGAGATCGACTGCGGGGTCTCGATCAGCGCGGTGTCGGTCTTGGTACCGGACAGGCTGCGCGTGGCCACATAGCCGGACACCGGGCCGATGGGGCTTTCACTTTGCTCGGCGCCGCTGATGGTGGTGGCTTGCAACTCCACCGAGCCATCCGCCTGGGGGATCGGCTCGATGCGATAGCGCTGGGCAGACAGCGCCTGGGCCCGCAAACCGCTGCCCGCCAGCAACTGGGCGAGTGCCGCGTCGCTGCTCAACTGCCCGTTCAAACCGCTGCTGCGCTTGCCGCGGGTCAAGGCCGGATCAAAGGCCAGGACCAGCCCGGCCTGTTCGGCAAAGCGGTTGAGGGCCTGGCTCAGGTCACCGGCAGGGATCGAGAAATGGCTGCTTTCATCAGCCCATGCGGTGTGAATGGTCAGGGGCACAGCGGCAAAAGCCATCGCCACTGACAGCGCCAGCGGGTGCAACGGACGAGCAAAGCGTGACATGAGAGGTCCTGGAAAAGAGGGTTCTATATTCCATGACGGCCATGTCGGGAAATCGGGTATGAATGAGACCGGTTTTTATTTGAACGGGTGTCTTCAGGCAGATCAGAGGGGTTTGATCACCACCAGCAGGTCGGTGAAATGCTCCACTTTGATCGGCAGGTTATCCGCCAGGGTCGCCAGCGCTGCATCGCTGTCATCGAGCTTGAACACCCCTGACACGCGCATGCTTTGCAACGCCTGAGGATCAAAACGCACCACGCCATGGCGATAGCTGGCCAGGGTTTGCAGGACCTCGCTCAACGGCCGGTCATCCACCGTGAGCAAGCCCCGGGTCCAGGCCGCCGGGTCGCCGCTGCCTACCGCTTGCGCCGGCTGGGCGTGGCCCTGCTTGAGGATCGCGCGCTGGCCTGCCGTGACCTTCACCGCCTCGCTGTGATTGCCTTTGGCGGCCACCGTTGATTCGATCACCGTGACCACGGTCGAGCCATCCACCGCGCGCTGGACCAGGAAACGCGTGCCCAACGCGGTCGCCGTGCCCTGGTCGGTGCGCACCACAAATGGCCGCTGCGCATCCTTGGCCACCTCGACCCACATCTCGCCCTTGAGCAACTCGATTACACGCTGCTGGCCGTCGAATTTCACGTCCAGTGCCGAGTTGCTGTTGAGCTGCACCTGGCTGCCATCGGCCAGGACCACCTGGCTCCGTTCGCCGACGCCGGTACGTTGGTCGGCCATCCACAGTGGCAGTTGCTCGACGCTCGCCCAGCCGAGCACCAACACACCCAACAGCCCCAGGACCTGCCCGCCGCGCACGGCGTAACCGGGCTTGCGTGGGATGAAGGCTTGATTCAATGCCAGCCGTGCCGGTTCGGCAGGCAGTTCATCGAGGCTGCCCCACAATGCCCCCATGCGCTCGAAAGCCACCCGATGGCGTGGGTCAGCCTCACACCACTCTTCAAATGCCTGGCGGTCAGCGGCGCTGACTTTCTCATCATTGAGCAGCGCCAACCATTGCGCTGCCTCGCTGACAATCTGTTCGGCGGACATCAAAGCGGATCCGCGCCATGCAGCGTCTGGTAGCAATGCACCAGCGCGCTGGAGATGTAGTTTTTTACTGTGCTGGAGGAGACCTGGAGCTGGGCCGCGATTTCACTGTAGGTCAGGCCGTCCAGGCGACTGAGCAGAAACGCTTCGCGGGCCTTGTCCGGCAGGCCGGCGAGCATCAGCGCAATGCGTTCCAGGGCCTGCAGCGCGACATGAATGGTCGCCGGATCGGGCATGCCAGCGTCTTCGTACTGGATCGCCAGGGCTTGCATATAGGCTTTCTCGATCTTGCGTCGCCGCGCACCGTCAATCAGCAAGCGCCCGGCAGTGGTCGCGAGAAATGCCCGAGGCTCCTGAATATTGTGGGGCTCGGCCAGCAGCAACACCCGCACGAATGCATCCTGGGCCAGGTCCGCCGCATGCTGCGAACAGCCGAGTTTCTTGCGCAACCAACCCTGCAACCAGGAATGGTGGTCGCTGTAGAGCGCGGTGAGTGTCTGCTGGCGGCGGGCTATATCACAATCGGCCACAGGAAAGTCATGCATGCGCAAAAGTTTCTCAAACAAGAAAGATTACCAATCGCGCAAACGATGACAGTAAAACGATGGCAGGGCAAGGGCTCGGCAACGAACCCCAGGCACATCCAGACCAGCTGTCCCCCACGGGTGCAGGAGGCCCGACTTATGGCGAGGGGTTCGCCGGCAATGGCCTGCTTAGCGCAAGCTCCAGGACACCCCGGCATACACGCCCATGCCATCGCCCGGCGTCGAGCGCGCCATATCCTTGCCATGGTCGTCATAGCCCGGGGTCACGGTATTGGCATAGCGCTGGTTGGTCAGGTTGCGCAGGTCGACCCAGGCTTGCCAGTCCTGCTTCGGCGCGTCATAGCCAACGGTGGCGCCCAATAAGCCATAGGCTCGCGCGTAGTAGGAGTTGGCGTAGTCCACCGCCACCCGCGAGGAGTACTCGCCATTGAGGCTGCTGAAAAAGCCACTGGGATGGCTGTAGCGCACCTGCGCCTGGTAATAGTGCTTGGGGATACCGGGCAATGTGTTGTCGCCAAAGCGCGGGTCGTCGCGGTAGTGGAAGCTGCTGTAGGTGTAGGCCTGGCGCAGGGCCAGGCGGCCAGTGTTGCCGCCCTCCCACAACGGGCTGGTGAGGCTCAGTTCCAGGCCTTGGTGAATGGTCGGGCTGGCGTTGGATTCGGCGACCACCTGCGACAGGTTGGGCGTAGCCGCCTGGGTCTCGACGCTGAGCAACTCATGGCGCACCAGCGAGTGATACAGCGCCAGATCCCATTGGCCGAACCAGGCTTCGCCGCGTCCGCCCACTTCCAGGGTGGTGGCGGTCTGGTTTTGCAGCTTAACGCCTTCGCGGGCCAAGCCTGAAGCCGGATTATTAACATCTTCGGCAAAGAACTTGTTGGAACCCCAGATCATCGACCAGGCATGCGGCGGCTCCACCGAGCGGCTCAGGTTGCCATACACCTGCAATTGCGGGTTGAAGTCATAGCGCAGGCCCACGCGCGGGGCATAGTCCCAGGCATGAGTGCTCAAGGGGGCATGGGTCTCGGGATAGGTGACTTCGGTTTCGCGACGGGTATAGATCGCCGCCAGCCCGGTGGTCAGCCACAGATCGGGCAGCAGCTCCAGGTCGTTGCTCACGTGCAGCACCGTATCCGACCCCAGGTAGCTGTAGTCACGGGTCTTGGTGCCCGGCGCAAAACCGGCGGTGGCACCTGCAGGCACCCGCACGTACTCCGACACACCGTTATTGGGCAGGCCCTGGGTGGTGCGCAGGCCGACCGTGGTCTTGCTGTCGCGTCCCAGCAGGGTGTCCTGGCGGATGTAGTTCAAGGTGCCGCTGATATCGGTATACGCCACCTTGAGCCGGTTGGTGCCTTCGCGCAGGTCCATGGGGTAGTCGTGGTACACCAGCCCCGCTTCGATGCGGGAGTTATCGTCCAACTGCAGCGTGGTCTTGTTGGCGATCCAGGTAGAACCCGGCTGCAAGCGCTTGGAGTCGCGCGTCAAATTGAGCGCATTGGCCGCACGCGGGCTGTGCTCGATCTGCTGGCGCGTGAGTTTGCCGGGGCTGTCGTTGGCGGTTTCGCGGTAACGCAAATAGAAGCGGGTTTCCAGGTCCGGGTTGAACCGGTAGCCGAAGTTGGCCGCCACGCCCTTGCCACTGCCGGCGCTTTGTTGCTGGAAGCCATCGTAGTCAGTGTCGGTCAGGCTGATGTAATAGTCGGCATCGCCCAGCACTTGCCCGGAGCTGATTTCCCGCTGGGCATACCCGTGGCTGCCGGCCTCGTAGCGCACGCGCAACTTGGGCGCATCGTAGCCGGTGCGGGTGACATAGTTGACCGCCCCGCCCAGGGCCAGTGCGCCCCGGTCGAAACCGTTGGCACCGCGCAGCACTTCGACGCGGCTGAGCCATAGCGGGTCCTTGAGTTCATAAGGCGTGCCGCCGGGGCCGGTGAGTGGCAGGCCGTCGATGGTTTCATACAGGCCGGACGCATGGCTGCCGGGGCCACGGTTGATGCCCGAGCCGCGAATGGAGATTTTCACCCCTTCGTTATTCGCCGCCTTGGCATAGATGCCGGCCTGGTACTTGAGCACGTCTTCATTGCTGCTGACCCGCCCCTGCTCGACGCTGGCCATGTCAACGTAGTTGGTCCCACCGGGTACCTGCTTGAGTTGCGCCTGGGCCGCTTCGCCTTCGCTCAGTTCGGTGCTGGTGACTTGCAGCGGCGCCAACTGCAGCGCCTCCTCGGCCTGGGCCAGGTGACTGAACGTCAGGGCAGCCCCCAAGCCAAGCCAGCGCGGGGAAAGAACAAGCAGAGGTTGTCGCAGGCGCATGGGCCGTATCCTTGAAGAGGTCTGCGGTTGGAAGCCGCGGATCATACGCAGGTCACGCACAAACCTCGTCGATTAGGCTAATGTGCTGGCCCTGAGCGCCCCTTCACTCTTGAGGCCGAGCCTTTCATGCGCAATCTCACCTTCGCCAGCATCTGCCTGTTCTCTTCACTATTGGTCGGTTGCCAACAGCATCCACCGGCCAACGACCAACTGGATGCGGTGCTCTGGACCCAAACCTCCATCGAGCATGAGTTGATCTATCGCCAGGTGTTTGCCAACGCCACCCGCCAGCTCGACGTGGCCCTGGCCAGCAAGGACTGGGACGCCCTGCCCTTTGCCCCACGCAACCTCAGCGGCCTGCCGCCGGCGGTGATCGTCGATATCGACGAAACCCTGCTGGACAACGTGCCACTCAACGCGCGGGACATCATCAACAACCAGGTCTACTCCTATGATCGCTGGAACACCTGGGTCGACCAGGCCAAGGCCAAGGCCCTGCCCGGCGCCATGGCGTTTGTGCAGGCGGCGCAGCAACGCGGGATCAAAGTGTATTACCTGACCAACCGCGAACACAGCCAGGTCCAGGCCACGGTCGCTAACCTGCGCCTGCGTGGTTTCCCGGTGGACAGCAACCAACAAATACTGGCGGCCGCCACCCCGACCGGCCATTGCGAACAGGCCGGCTACGGCAAAAACTGCCGCCGCCAGTGGGTCGCCAGCCAGGCGCGGGTGCTGTTGATGGTCGGGGATTCCCTGGGGGATTTCGTCCAGGCCGAACACAACACCCTGGCCGCCCAACACCGGGCGGTCGAGCCCTATACAGGCTGGTTCGGCCAGCGCTGGTTCCTGCTGCCGAATCCCACCTACGGCAACTGGTACAGCGCACCCTACGCCGACCGCGAAGAGATTCCATTTGAGCAGAAGCGCTTTTTCAAGCGTGAGGCCCTTCAGTTGCAGCAATGAAGATCCAAGGTGGCAGCTGAAATGCAACCCTCCACCCGCTGAAGATCGAGGTGGGAGCTGTCGAGCCCCGGCGAGGCTGCGATGGCGGCAGCATTGCGGGGGTTGATGTTGGCTGAACTACCGCTATCGCAGGCAAGCCAGCTCCCACCTTGGATCCTCAGTACATTGAGTACCGGATGCATCCTGCAATGGCAGCTGAAACGCAATCCTCCAGACCCTGAAGATCGAGGTGGGAGCTGTCGAGCCCCGGCGAGGCTGCGATGCCGGCGGCATTGCTGGGATTGATGTTGGCTGACCCGCCGCTATCGCAGGCAAGCCAGCTCCCACCTTGGATCCTCAGTACATTGAGTACCGGATGCATCCTGCAATGGCAGCTGAAACGCAATCCTCCAAACCCTGAAGATCGAGGTGGGAGCTGTCGAGCCCCGGCGAGGCTGCGATGCCGGCGGCATTGCTGGGGTTGATGTTGGCTGAACTACCGCTATCGCAGGCAAGCCAGCTCCCACCTTGGATCCTCAGTACATTGAGTACCGGATGCATCCTGCAATGGCAGCTGAAACGCAATCCTCCAAACCCTGAAGATCGAGGTGGGAGCTGTCGAGCCCCAGCGAGGCGGCGATGCCGGCGGCATTGCTGGGATTGATGTTGGCTGACCCGCCGCTATCGCAGGCAAGCCAGCTCCCACCTTGGATCTTCAGTACATTGAGTACCGTATGCATCCTGCGGTGGCAGCTGAAATGCAATCTTCCAAACCCTGAAGATCGAGGTGGGAGCTGTCGAGCCCCGGCGAGGCGGCGATGGCGGCGGTATTGCTGGGGTTGATGTTGGCTGAGCTACCGCTATCGCAGGCAAGCCAGCTTGTATGGTTAGACTTGTAGGGGTGGTGGGACTAAAAGCCAGCATCTGACTCTAGCCAGTACAGACCGTGGGAGACTTCGTCCCACCCCTTCACCAAAGCGCCGATAAGGAATGCATCGGCCATGACCGACGATAGAAGCAAGCCAGCGCAACGGTGAAGCCCCGACAAGCCCGTAAACCCTAACCCGGAGCTTTTCTCATGGCAATGACTGTCTCGCAATCAATCATTGGAGTGGATGTCGCTAAAGCCGAAGTAGTTGTTTATCAAAGTGAAACTGCTGAAACAAAGATCGTATCGAACAAGAAAAGCGAGCTGAAGGCATGGCTGAAGTCTTTGCCTGCGGGCAGCGCCATCGCAATTGAAGCCACCAATATCTATCACGTGGATACCGTCAATTTGGCTCATTCGATGGGCCATATCGTTTACGTGATTGATGGATATCGCCTTAGCCATTACCGCAAAGGCACAGGTGGTCGCGCTAAAACAGACTTCAGTGATGCGCAGTTGCTGGCTCGCTACTTGAAGAATGAACAGGCTGATTTACGCGCCTGGAATCCGCCGCCGAAGATTTATACCAAGCTTCAAAGCTTGCTGCGTCGACGCGCAGCGCTGGTGAAAATGCGTGTTGCACTGAATCAGAGCTGGGCGGGCGAGCCATCACTCAAGGCCTCGTCCAAGAGCATTTCAGCGTGTCTTGATAGGCATGAGGGGCTCATTGAGAAAAGGATATTAGATGCTGTTACTGAGGCGGGGCTTTTGCATCAGGTCAAGCGCTGCCAAGCCGTCGAGGGCATTGGTTTTCTGACAGCGGTTGCCCTGGTAATGGCGTTTCAGCGAGGAGAATTTGAAAGTGCTGACGCTTACATCGCGTTCTTGGGAATGGACTTGAGAGTATCCGATTCCGGGCAAATGAGCGGACGCCGCTCATTGAGCAAGAAGGGAGATTCAGAGATACGCAGATTGCTGCATAACGCGGCGTCAGCAGGTATCAGGTCAGAAGCCTGGAAACCTTTATACGAGGGTTATCTGGCCAGGGGCCTGAAAACGACTCAAGCCCTGGTCATCATTGGCCGCAAGCTGGCGCGCATCGCCTTTTCGCTCATGAAAAACCTGAGCGAATACCAGTCAAAAGCGGTTTTGGGGGCTTCCCCAAAACCATAGAATCTCCCACATTGGATCTTCAGCACATTGAGCATCGTATGCATCCTGCGGTGACAGCTGAAATGCAATCCTCCACCCCCTGAAGATCGAGGTGGGAGCTGTCGAGCCCCAGCGAGGCTGCGATGGCGGCGGCATTGCTGGGATTGATGCTGGCTGACCCACCGCTATCGCTGGCAAGCCATCTGTCACAGGGACTTGCGCCCACTCCTTAGCTGGTGGCCTGCCGATACTGACGCGGCGTAAAGCCAGTCAATGCCTTGAACTGGCGGGTGAATGCACTGTGGTCGGTGTAGCCGCATTGCAGGGCCACTTCGGTGATCGGCAACTCGGTGTGCAACAGGCGATGGGCATGTTCCAGGCGCACTTTCTGGATCATCTGCCGGGGTGTCAGATGGAATACGCGCTTGCAGTAACGCTCCAGTTGCGCCACCGAGATGCCGGCGATGCGTGTCAGTTCGCCGAGGGTCACGCGCTGGTTGAAATGGGCGCGGATGTGTTCGTCCACCGCCGCCAGGCGCTGATAGGCCGGGTGGGTCTCGCTGGCGGATTGCAGGTCGACCGAAATCCCAGCCAAGCCGATGATCGCCCCCTCGCGGTTATACAACGGCCATTTGTGGGTCAGGCACCAACCGGGTTCACGGCTGCCGTACAGGTGCAACTCCAGTTGGTCCTCCAGTACCAGGCCCTGTTCCAGTACGCGCCGATCCTGTTCGGTATAGCCCGGCCCCAACTGCGCGGGGAACACTTCGGCGCTGGTCTTGCCCAGTAACGGGCGCCGGTCTTTCAAGCCACAGCGCTGCACCAGGGTGTGGTTGGCCATGACATAGCGCGCCTGCACATCCTTTATAAACATCGTCGCATTGGGGATCACGTCGAGCATCGGTAACAGCATGGCCACGCCCGCCAGCAGCTGTTCGAGGCTGTGGGGGCGCTGCTCATCGCCCTGGCACAGGGCTGCAAACGCGTTGTGCATCATGCCGCTCACCGCCTCGTTTATCGCCTCGCCGGGCCAGCAGATTGCCCGATGGCCGGGGCCCTGTCGAGTGCCGTTGCCCACCTGGCAATTGTGCTGAATTCGTCATTGATAGCCGCGCAAAACATCAATCGCCAGCGCGCCGATGGGTTCACTGTAGCGCCACTGCATGCCTATCCAATAACCCACAAGAAGGCGCCGCTATGTCAGCCCAAGGCAAGTTCAAGAAACAGCTGTCTCTGATCGACCTCACCTTTATCGGCCTGGGAGCCATCTTCGGTTCCGGTTGGTTGTTTGCCGCCAGTCACGTGTCGTCCATTGCCGGCCCCGCGGGGATTTTTTCCTGGTTGCTCGGCGGTTTTGCCGTGCTGTTGCTGGGCATTGTGTATTGCGAATTGGGCGCCGCCCTGCCCCGTGCCGGGGGCGTGGTGCGCTACCCGGTGTATTCCCACGGCCCGCTGCTGGGCTACCTGATGGGCTTTATCACGCTGATCGCGTTTTCCAGCCTGGTGGCGATTGAAGTGGTTGCCGCAAGGCAATATGCCGCCGCCTGGTTTCCCGAGTTGACCAAGGCTGGCTCCAGCGACCCCACCCCCCTCGGCTGGCTGGTGCAGTTCGGCCTGCTCTGCCTGTTTTTCGTGCTCAATTACCGCAGCGTCAAGACCTTCGCCATCGCCAATAACCTGGTCAGCATTTTCAAGTTCATCGTGCCGCTGCTGGTGATTGGCGTGCTGTTCACCTTCTTCAAACCGGCCAACTTCCACTCCCAGGGGTTCGCGCCGTTCGGCCTGTCGGGGATTGAAATGGCGGTGTCCGCCGGCGGGGTGATTTTTGCCTATCTGGGGCTGACGCCGATCATCTCGGTGGCCAGCGAAGTGAAAAACCCACAACGCACCATTCCCATTGCCCTGATCCTTTCGGTGCTGCTGTCCACGGCAATTTATGTGCTGCTGCAAGTGGCCTTCCTCGGCGGCGTGCCCACCGAAATGCTCGCCAATGGCTGGGCCGGCATCAGCAAGGAACTGGCCCTGCCCTATCGCGATATCGCCCTGGCCCTGGGCGTGGGCTGGCTGGCCTACCTGGTGGTGGCCGACGCGGTGATCTCCCCCAGCGGCTGCGGCAATATCTATATGAACGCCACGCCACGGGTGATCTATGGCTGGGCGCAGACCGGCACCTTCTTCAAGATTTTCACGCGTATTGATGAGAAATCCGGCATCCCGCGCCCGGCGTTGTGGCTGACCTTTGGCTTGTCGGTGTTCTGGACCCTGCCGTTCCCGTCCTGGGAAGCGCTGATCAATGTGGTGTCCGCCGCCCTGGTGTTGAGCTACGCCGTGGCCCCGGTGTGCGTGGCTGCGTTGCGACGCAATGCACCGGACATGCCGCGCCCGTTCCGGGTCAAGTGGATGAGTGTGCTGGGCCCGCTGTCGTTCATCATCGCCGCGCTGATCGTCTACTGGTCGGGCTGGAACACCGTGTCCTGGCTGCTGGGCCTGCAAATCGTGATGTTTGTGGTGTACCTGCTGTGCCGCCGCCTGGTGCCGACCCAGCACCTGAGCATCGCCCAGCAAGTGCGCTCCAGCGCGTGGCTGATCGGCTTCTACGCCGTGACCATGGTGCTGTCGAAACTCGGTAGTTTCGGCGGCCTGGGCGTGCTCAGTCATCCCTTCGACACCCTGGTCGTCGCCGCCTGCGCCATGGGCATCTACTACTGGGGTGCGGCCACCGGCGTGCCGGCGCACTTGGTAGAACTGGAACACGAAGACGACGAAAGCGAAGCCGTGCTGCCCACTACCGGCATGCACCCGGCGAACGCGTAATTGGCCAATCACCAAGGAATAGCTGGATGAAACGACTGCATGTGATTGACTCCCACACCGGCGGCGAACCGACGCGCCTGATCATCAATGGCTTCCCGCAGCTGGCCGGCCAGACCATCGCCGAGCAGCTCGAGAGCCTGCGCACCGAGCACGACCCATGGCGCCGCGCCTGCCTGCTGGAGCCCCGTGGCAACGATGTACTGGTCGGCGCTCTGTACTGCGAGCCGGTCTCGCCGGGGGCCACCTGCGGGGTGATTTTTTTCAACAACGCCGGCTACCTCGGCATGTGTGGCCACGGCACCATCGGCCTGATTGCCTCGTTGCACTACTTGGGCCGCATCGCGCCAGGGGTGCACAGCATCGACACGCCGGTGGGCCAAGTCAGCGCCACCCTGCATGAGGACGGCGCGGTCACCCTGCGCAACGTGCCCGCCTATCGCTATCGCCAGCAGGTGCCCGTGGATGTACCGGGGCATGGCCGGATCTACGGCGATATTGCCTGGGGCGGCAACTGGTTTTTCCTGGTGTCCGAGCACGGCCAGGATGTGCACATGGCCAATGTCGAGGTCCTTACCGACTTCACCTGGGCCATGCTCAAGGCCCTCGAAGCCCAAGGCATCCATGGCGCAGACGGCGCGTTGATCGACCATATCGAACTGTTCGCCGATGACGACCAGGCCGACAGCCGCAACTTCGTCATGTGCCCCGGCAAGGCCTACGACCGCTCGCCCTGCGGCACGGGTACCAGCGCCAAGCTGGCGTGCCTGGCCGCCGATGGAAAGCTTCAGGCCGGTGAGCCCTGGGTACAAGCCAGCATCACCGCCAGCCAATTCGAAGGCCGTTTTGAATGGGAGGGCGAACGCATCCGCCCCTTCATCACCGGCCGCGCCTATATGACCGCCGACAGCACCTTGCTGATCGACGAACAGGACCCCTTCGCCTGGGGCATTTGAGCACCCGGCAGCGTTACAACAGACCCTTCCAAGGAGATAGAACCATGAGCGATAACATTTTCACCGGCTGCATCCCTGCCCTGATGACCCCGTGCACCGCCGAGCGTCAGCCGGACTTCGACGCCCTGGTCGCCAAGGGCCGCGAACTGATCGACATCGGCATGAGCGCCGTGGTGTATTGCGGCTCCATGGGCGACTGGCCGTTGCTCACCGAAGCCCAGCGCCAGGAAGGCGTGGCGCGCCTGGTGGCTGCGGGCATCCCGACCATTGTCGGCACCGGGGCGGTCAACAGCCGTGAAGCAATATCCCATGCCGCCCACGCCGCCAAGGTCGGCGCCCACGGTTTGATGGTCATCCCACGGGTGCTGTCCCGTGGCGCTTCGGCCACTGCGCAAAAGGCCCACTTCGCGGCGATCCTCAGCGCCGCACCGAACCTGCCGTCGGTGATCTACAACAGCCCCTACTACGGCTTCGCCACCCGCGCAGACCTGTTCTTTGAACTGCGTCGCGAGTACCCGAACCTGATCGGCTTCAAGGAGTTCGGCGGCGGCGCCGACCTGCGCTATGCGGCCGAACACATCACTTCCAAAGACGATGACGTGACCCTGATGGTCGGTGTCGATACCCAGGTGGTGCACGGTTTCGTCAACTGCAACGCCACCGGCGCGATCACTGGCATCGGCAACGCCCTGCCACGGGAAGTCCTGCAACTGGTGGCCCTGAGTAAGAAGGCTGCCAAGGGCGATGCCAAGGCCCGGCGCCAGGCCCGGGAGCTGGAAGCGGCGCTGGCGGTGCTGTCGTCCTTCGATGAAGGCTGCGACCTGGTGCTCTATTACAAGCACCTGATGGTGCTCAATGGCGACCTGGAATACAGCCTGCACTTCAACGACAGCGATGTGCTCAGCGATGCCCAACGCCGGTATGCCGAGCACCAGTACGCGCTGTTCCGCCAGTGGTACGCCAACTGGTCGGCAGAACAGAACGTCGACTGACTGCTCGTACGCCGCTGCTACACAGCGGCGTCCCTTCTTTTTTCAGGAACAGGCCATGACTCTGACAGGCAATATGCTGATCGGTCAGCACTCCATTCCCGGCACCCGCACAGCCATCCGTGCGATCAACCCAGCCACCGATGCTGCGCTGGAGCCGGCCTATCCCGGCGGTTCCACCGAGCAGGTGGCCCAGGCTTGCGCGTTGGCGTGGTCAGCCTTCGACAGCTACCGCGAGACATCCCTGGCGGCGCGTGCTGAATTCCTCGAAACCATCGCCAGCGAAATCGAAGCCCTCGGCGATGAACTGATCGAGCGTGCCGTGGCCGAAACCGGCTTGCCCCACGCGCGGATCCAGGGCGAACGGGGCCGCACCTGCCAGCAACTGCGTACCTTCGCCCGCACCGTACGCGCTGGCGAATGGCTGGACGTGCGGGTCAATGGCGCCCAACCAGGCCGCCAGCCCCTGCCCCGTGCCGACCTGCGCCAACGCCAGGTGCCGCTGGGCCCGGTGGCCGTATTCGGCGCCAGTAACTTCCCGCTGGCGTTCTCGGTGGCCGGCGGTGATACCGCTTCAGCCCTTGCCGCCGGTTGCCCGGTGATCGTCAAGGCCCACGGCGCCCACCCCGGCACCAGCGAACTGGTGGCCCGCGCGCTGGCCCGTGCCGTGAAGCAGTGTGGTCTGCCCGAGGGCGTGTTTTCCCTGCTGTACGGTTCCGGACGCGAAGTGGGGATTGCCCTGGTCAGCGACCCAAGGATCAAGGCAGTGGGATTCACCGGTTCGCAAAGTGGCGGTATTGCCTTGTGCCAGGCGGCCCAGGCACGGCCGGAGCCCATTCCGGTGTACGCGGAAATGAGCGCCATCAACCCGGTGTACCTGTTTACGGGCGCCCTCAAGGCGCGCGGCGAAGCACTGGCACAAGGGTTTGTCGCCTCATTGACCCAGGGCGCCGGGCAGTTCTGCACCAACCCCGGCCTGGTGATTGCGGTTCAAGGTCCGGAACTGCAGCAGTTTGTCAGCCTCGCCAGCGACTTGCTGCAACGCAGCCCGGCGCAGACCATGCTCACACCGGGCATCTTCCAGGCCTATGAGGCGGGCGTCAGCGCACTGGCTGAGCATGCCCACTGCCTGGCCAGCGGGTTGCCGGCGCAAGGGCCGAACCAATGCCAGGCGCAGCTGTTTACTACCCACGCGCAAGACTTCCTTACCAACCCGCATTTGCAGGCCGAAGTCTTCGGCGCCGCCTCGCTCCTGGTGCAGTGCGCCGACAACGCGCAAATGCGCCAAGTGACTGAGCACCTCGAAGGCCAGTTGACCGCCACCCTGCACCTGGATGAGGGGGATGTTGAACAGGCACGGGCATTGCTGCCGGCACTTGAGCGCAAGGCTGGCCGGCTGCTGGTCAACGGCTGGCCGACCGGGGTCGAGGTGTGTGATGCCATGGTGCATGGCGGGCCCTTCCCCGCGACCTCGGACTCGCGCTCGACCTCGGTCGGCACCGGCGCGATCCTGCGTTTCCTGCGGCCGGTGTGCTACCAGGACTTCCCCGACAGCCTGCTGCCCGACGCACTGAAACAAGGCAACCCCCTGCGGCTGCGACGCTTGCTCGACGGCCAGAGAGAAGCCTGATCATGCTCGACAATCGTCAAACCGAGATCGACATCGCGGTGGTCGGCGCCGGCATCATCGGCGTCGCCTGCGCGCTGCAACTGGCGCGCCAGGGCCGGCGCGTGGTGGTCATCGACCAGCAGGAACCGGGGATGGGCGCCTCGTTCGGCAATGCAGGGCATTTGGCCACCGAACAGGTATTCCCCATCGCCGACCTGTCGATCCTGATGCGCCTGCCCGCGATGCTCATGGACCCCATGGGCCCACTGCGCCTGGACTGGAAATACCTGCCCCGTGCGCTGCCCTGGTTTGCTCGGCTATTGTTAAACCTGCGCCCCGCCGCCTACCAGCGCACGGTCGCCGGTATCCGTGCCCTCAACGAAAGCAGCCTGGGCGCCTGGCAGCGCTTGTTGGCGAACATCGACCGGCCACAGTTGATGCGCGAGGACGGCTCGCTGCTGGTGTTCGAGCGTGCCGAATCGCGGAAAGCAATTGAGGGTTTGCAAGCGCGCATGACCCAGCAGAACGTGCCGGTGGACTGCTGGTCGGCCGACGCCGTGCAGCAGGCCGCACCGCAATTGAGCGAGCGGATCCAGGGGGGATTGTTCTTTCCCCGCACCGGGCATTTCCTCGACCCGTATCGCGTGGTGTGCGAACTGGTCGAGGCCGCCAAGGCCAGCGGCGTGACCTTTCTCAAGCGCCAGGTCCGGGACGGCCAGCTTCAGGCCCAGGGCGTTGCACTGATCACCGACCAGGGCCGCTTGGCCGCACGCCAGGTAGTGATCGCCTGCGGCGCCCACTCGGCCAGGCTCACCCAAGCGCTGACCGGCAAAAAGGTGCCCCTGGACACCGAGCGCGGTTATCACCTGATGCTGCCCCATGAACAAGATCGCCTGCCCTTCGCCGTCACCTCACTGGAACGCAAGTTCATCATGACGCCCATGAGCGATGGGCTGCGGCTGGCCGGCACCGTGGAATTCGCCGGCCTCGACCGCCCGCCAAACATGCAGCGCGCCTGGCAATTGCACCGGCTCAGCCACGGCCTGTTGCGTCACGAATTGAGCGCTGAGGACGCCACGCCGTGGATGGGCTTTCGGCCGTCGTTGCCGGACTCGCTGCCGATCATCGACCGGGTGTGCGACGGCAGAGTGTTGCTTGCTTTCGGGCATCAACATTTGGGGTTGACGCAAGCGGCCGTCACCGCCGAACTGATCGCGCAGTGGGTATCGCCGATTTATGTGCCTCAGCCCCAGGGATTGCCGGCATTGGCGGCCTATCGGCTGGATCGGTTCTGACGCAGACCTAGCAGGAGCAATCACTGGTAAATAATCGTAAACGTCGCCGAGGCATTCGCCGGGCCGGGGGTTACCTTGCTCGCCGTCTGCAGGTAGCGGGCGCGCAAGGGGATCGTATAACTCCCCTCGTTGGGGCGCAGGGTGAGGCCGCTGCTTTGGTTGGTTCCAAGGATGACCGAGTTGCCGTTGCGGTTCTGCACCTGCACGCCAACCCCTGTGGCGGCGGGCGCACTGCCCGTGGCGCCAGGGTCGAGGCTCAGTACACCGTTATTCGTGTTGATCGCCGTACGCGCGGGGTCGATGCGGTACTGCAGGGTGTTACGCACCAGAGAGCCACTGCCGATGTTCGTACCAGAAGGAAAATTTCCACTTTGCGATGACCAGGCCGGCCCCGTTGTCGTATAGATCCCGTTGAACGCCGGGCAGTCATTCAAAGCGATGGAAAAATCCGTCCAGCCCGTGCTGCTGTTGAGCCCGGTGAACTTGGAGGTCAGATGAGAGCCCATGGGCACCGAGACATCCGGTGTACGGCAGGTACTCGAGACAATCTGGATATTGCCGGAGATCCCCATACTGAAGCCGCGCATTCTCGCATCGCCGAAGTTGCCGTACAGACTGACGACCGGCAACGTATTGCCCACCAATACACCAGGCGTTACATCGCCCAGTTTGATCAAGATCAGCTCAAAGTTCGAAGGCCCGTCAAATGGGACCACACACCTGTAGCCAGATGTGCATGTGGTCCATGCCTTGCCAGATTGCCTTGGCAGCAGGCCGCCCGAGCTGTTGAAGGCAACCCCCAGCCCAGGAATGCTGGTTCTATAGACCTTGTTGGCGTAGGTCCCGCTGGACACATTGGCCATGGGATAACGGGAGTCGACTGTCATCTCAGTCCACTGCTGATACGGGGCATAGAGGCATTCAAGCTTGGGCGCCTGGCCCGCAGCCATGCTGAAGCGCTGACGATATACCTCGGTACCCACCGGCAGATCGCGCCCGATAGTGATCGCCGAAATCTGCAATGGCATGGAGCCCACGGCCGGCTGGATACCCTCCATGTAGGTGCAAGTGACCGCCATGGCCGTCCCCGCCGCCGCCCACAATGCCGCGACGGCCAGGCCCGCCTTGATCAAAGCGCCAATGTTCATAACTGTACCTTTTGAAGAGTGTTGGGCTGCACGCTGCCAGCGACTTGCTTACCGGCCGCACAAACCGCGTCTACCTGTTGCAATTGCTGCCCTTCGCCGGGGCCCGCCGGGATGACCAGTGCGCACTGTTGATGGGTCTTGCTTCCCCAGTTGATCAGTAACTGACGGGTTTGCGGCTTGATCCGTGCGTAGAGCTGGCCACCCTGCCCGACCACGCCGACCGAGGTGCCGTCGATATCTGTCACGCCAGCACCAAAGGGCAGGCTGCTGCCATCGTCGAGGCGTACGTTGAGCAACACTGCGCGGCCCTGGTTGGTGGTGTACTTGAGGTGCACCACCGCACCGGCGCGCGGGGCCACCTGTTGGCTGGTTTCGCTGAGTTCGACGTCCAGCGAGCTACCAATAGGGTCGATTGCCACTTCGTTCAACTCATATGGCCGCAGGTACGGAACCACGGCATTGCCGCGGCTGTCGAGCTTGAGGCCAGGGTAGCCGGACACCTTGGCCCCCTGCGCACCCGGGGCACTGACCACCGCCATGGTTTCACCGCGATAAGGAGTCATGGTCACCCCATCGGCATGCGCCACCACGCTGCCGCTCGCGCCCACCGAGGCGCTGGTGTAGCCATCACCGCGTCCCAGGGCAGCGCTGAGCATGGCGCGCGCGCCGGTGTATTGGCCATTGAGGGCCGCGCTCTTGCTGTTACTGGCACCGTCATGGCCGACCGTCGCGCCATAGCCATATTGACGGTCCTCGCCAGCGGTGCCGCTGATGCCGGCCTGCTCGCTGTAGTTGCCTTGGGAGTCACGTCCTACCTGTGCGGTCATTTGCGGGCTGAAGCCTGGACCGCCAAATTCCAGAGGCATGCTCATGGTCAGCAAAAAGCTGTTTTCCATGTCCCCCAGGCCCATGCGGCTGCGGTTGGCGTTCACACTGAAGCTGATGCGATTGAACTGCTTGCTGTAGCTGAACTGGTACTGCAAATCACTGCCCGGCAGGTTCCAGTAGTTCTGCGCATAGCCGCTGATTGCCACTTGCCCCCACTCCCCCAGGCTCTGGTCGGCGGTGACCGAAAAGCGACTGCGCGGGCGCCCGAACATGCTGGTGTCCCACCCCGTTTTCTCGGCATCGAGCAGTTGCATGGCGTTACTGAAGTCCAGGTATTCGCTGGTAGAAAAACGATAAGCCGCAACGGTGAAGTTACTGCCCGTGCTGAGCACATTTTTGCTGTAGGACACCCGCATGCTCTGCCCTTTGGCGGCACCAGTGGCCAGGTCGGTCTGGGCGTGAGTCAAGTCGATGGCCATGGCACCGATCGGCGTGCCAAACGCCAGGCCGGTGAGCACGGCGGTGTAGTCATCGCTGGACTGCATCCCGGCAAATCCGGTGAACGTATTGTTCAGGCCATATTGCACAGTGCCTTGTAGCAGGCGCGATTGCTTGTCGACGTAGTTATTGCGGGTCTCGCCTGCGGTCAGGCTGAAGCGCGAGGTACCGGGGCGCAGCAACTGGCTGACCGAGGCATAGGGCACGATGAAGTTCTGCTCGGTGCCGTCGGCTTCCGCCACGCTGACACTGAGGTCGCCGCCATAGCCGGTTGAATACAGGTCATCAATCACAAATGCCCCGGGAGCCACGGTGGTTTCCAGCAGGATGTTGCCGGCCTGGCGAATGGTCACACGGGCGTTGGTGCGGGCAATCCCACGGATCACCGGGGCATAGCCGCGCATGGAGTCGGGCAGCATGCGGTCGTCACTGGCCAGTTGCACACCACGGTAGGACAGGGTGTCGAAGATCTCGCCGGAGGTGTTGGACTCACCCACCGTCAGTTGGCTTTTCAACGCGGTGATGTCGCGTTGCGCATAGGAGTCCAGGGCTTGGTAATTATTGCCCTGACGTGACTGCCAGCTCATCGACGCGTTGTGGCGCAGGCGCCAGTCACCCAGGTTGAGGCCGGTGTGCAGGCCCAGGAATGCCGAGTCAGAGTTGCCACTGCGGGTACGGTTACGGCTGCCATTGAAGCTGTAGCTGAGCATGCCTGCGGTCACGCCGCGATCCCACAGTTCCGGGCTGACGTATCCTCGGGCATTGCGCCGCAGCGCCGCCTGGGGAATGCTCAGGTCGAGGGCCTGGTTTTCCGGTGAAAAATTCGCGGTTGCACCCGGGATCAGACTGCCCACGGCGGCACAGCCCTGGCTGTCCAGCGCCAAAGTGCTTTCAGGCGCCAGCTTGCTCATCTCCACACCCTGACGCTCAAGCAAGCCACGCGTCATGCAGACCACCGGCTTACTGCCGTCGGCCTGGGCGTCGATGCGAATGTCCTGGCGGCTGTTCAACTGGCCGTTAAGCACTACGTCTGCACGGTATTGCCCGGGCATCACCGGGTTGCCGGTCTGGTAGGCGCCCAAGTCGAGATTGCGCGAGTCTTCAGGCAGGAACGCATCGTTGAACTGCACCTCTTGCGCCAGCGCACCCTGTATACCCCATGCACCAGGGGCGATGGCCAATACCCTGAGGATCAAGGCAGAGAGCGGATTCAAGGCGAAGCAAGGCCGCGCCCGCAGAGAAAGCCTGCAGCTGGAAGAGGTCGACATAAATGACTCGCGACTAAAAAACTTGAGGTTTAATCAGGGCTTGAGTGCTTTACGGGTCGGGATCAGTGCGCCGTAATCGTTGATAGCGCTGAACTCCACCTGAGCACCCGCAGCCGGTCGGACCTTGAGCGTTGGGAGCACAAATTGGCGGGTTTCACCCGGAGCGATCATGCCGTCTTCACTGCGCTCACGCTGGGCGCCAGCCACCAGTTCCAACTCGATCAGCGAAACATGGAACGCCGACGGATTGAAGGCCTGCAAGGCCAAGCCTTGCCCATCGCGTGCGGGCACCAATTGCCACTGCACCTGCTCGATCGCCTCGCTGGCAGTGCCTGGCAAGCCGGTCGGGCGATAAAACAATTTGATCCGCGAACGGAATGCCATTTGCAGCGTATTGATATCTGCACCCGCCTCGGGCTTGGGTGGAATTTCCAATACGTTGAGCCAGAACACCGACTCTTTGTCCTGGGCCATGGGAGCCCCGGTAAACAACACCCGCAGGCTTTGGCCCTTGGTCGGATCGATGCGCGCCACCGGCGGTGAAAGCAGGAACGGCGCCTTGGAGCTGGTCGGAGTCGACTCAACGCTGCCGGTGTCGATCCACGACTGGATCAGCGCTGGCTGCGTGCCGTTGTTGTTGAGTTTTACCGTGATTTCTTTCTGGTCCGCCGGGTAGAGCAGGCGGGTTCCGGTAATCACTACACCCCCGATAGCCTGGGAACACGTCAGTGTCACAAGGCTTGCCAGGAGCAATTGTCTGAGGGCAGATGTGCAAGGCATTACGTAATCCCGTTGCTGCCTGGAAGCACGCCCTTTTGTCACTGAACAGGGCGTGTGTCCATGAGCGGCGACTTACTGATAATTGATGGAGTAAGTCACGGAGCCAACTACGGTACCCGGAGTGGTCGGGGCTTGAGCGTAGTACTGGACAGCGTATGGCAGGATGGCGGCCTTGGAGGTTGCATCGATGGCAATACGGCTGGTGGAAGTGACCTGCGCAGTGTTGCCGGCCTTGATCGCGTTGCCATTGGTTGCGTCAACCAATTGCAGCTGAACCTGGGTGGCAGTACCGCTCACGTTCTTCAGGTTGCCGCTGGTTGCATCAACGCTGCCGCTCGACTCAAAGAATGCAGCAGCTGTTTTCAGCGCGGCAGAACAATCGCTCAGCTCGATATTGAAACCGGTCTGGCCTGCCACTTGGCCTTTTGCTCCCAGGGCAGCGGTAGAGACGGTTGGCAGCGTGACAGTCGACGGGCTCGCACCAGCCGCGCCGTTAACCGCAACCTTGCAGGTTTCGGCTTTCAGTTCGCCGTTGAAATCGATTTTGCCGTCTGAAGCCAGAGCAACGGTAGAGGCGGTGGCAGCGACCAGTACAGCGAGGGCGCGAGCTTTGTAATTCATGAGTAACTCCGAGAGAGCGATGTTCTACAGTAAGTTATAAAGCTTCCGTTTATCGGAGAGCTTCTGTGCTGTTGCGGGGCTGAGTTTAGGGAGCCCACATCGAACTCAATATAGGAGCGCTCTGAAAAACAATTGAGCACGGAAAATTCCCAACAATTAAAACCACTATAAAACTTACTGTCGCACTGCACTATTTAATGGAAAAACATTAGTAACCCGTCTATAGGAGCACTCCTAAAAACAGGCGCTGCAATGTTTATCAATGCAGAAGCAGCGAACAACCGGTGGCCGCCATCGAGTTTTATCGAGGCGGTGAGGCAGATGTTGCGGCAGGGCATGCAATTCGCGGCGATTGCCTCATTCCCAGATCAGCCTGTCCTGCTGTGAAGCCCCTACTCTACCTAGGCTCCGCAGGGAAGCCCGGCCCTGTGCTCAAGCAGGCTACGGGCATGGCCCGCAACCGCTTCTGCTGGCCAGTTCACTTCGTCCTGCAACAGCACTTCGATACGCTGCGCGGTGGCCGCGAAGTCCTCCCAGCCGACGTCCAACGCGGCAGTGCGCAGTCTGTGTAGCGCCTCCAGCGCCATGCCGCGATCGCGCAGGGCAAGTAGTTCTATGAGGCGGTTAAGTTCCTGGCGCACAGCCTCCGGCGACCCTGGAGTTTCCAGGTACTCTGCAACTTGCGGCGCCGGGGTTGCTTCGCACCAGAGTTCAATCATCTGCTGCAACATGGCCTGTTGGACCGGTTTGCTCAGTACACCATCCATACCGGCATCGAAACAACGTTGCAGGTATTCATTCCCGCTAAATTGCGAGAGCGCGATGATCGGGCAATATGAGCGTTCCTGTTGGAGCTGCGACTCACGAAACGCGCTGACCATGCCCTCGGCGTCGCCCTCTGGCGAGTCACAGTCGATCAGCACCATATCGACCCGGTGCGCACTGAACAACGCCACCGCCTGGTCGGCATCAGCCGCCAGCAGCGCCGCGCAACCAAGGCTGTCGAGTTGTGCCTGCAACACTTGCCGACTGGGTAGCGAGTCGTCCACCACCAACACCTGCAAACCGTTAGCCGATTCCGCGCTCGGCGCAGGCTCAGGTGCCGGCAGTTGCGGGGAAACAGCCCGCTCAACTGGCAACCACACCTCGACCTGGGTACCGACCCCCTGCAAGCTGCTGAGCACCAACCTGCCGCGCATCAAGCTGACCAGGCGCCGGCAGATCACCAGGCCCAGGCCGGTACCGCCAGTGCGCCGATAGGATTGCTTGGCCTGGGCATACGGCCGGAACAGCGAGGCTTGCGCCTGCTTGGACAAGCCTATGCCCGTATCGATGACCCGGATCACCAGCTGTCGCACCTCGACCGCAGGCTTTTCCAGCTGTTGCAACTGCACCTCTACCCGGCCCACATCGGTGAACTTGACGGCGTTGCAGATCAGGTTGCGCAGCACCTGCGCCAGACGCAGTTCGTCCAGCAACAATGGGGCGCCGGGACGCTCGCCGGTGACGAGCAGCTCAATGCCCTTTTCCTGTGCTTGCGCTCGATGCTCATCGACTATCCGCAAGACCAGCGCCCATAGGTCCACCGGTTCAAGATTGAGGGCCAGTTGCCCGGCTTCCATCTTGGAGATATCCAGCACATCATCCACCAGCCGCAGCAAGGTATTGGCGCCGCTATTGGCCAAGCTGGTGAAATGTCGCTGCTGCTCATCGAGCGGGGTGTGCTCCAGCAGTTCCACGGCGGCCAACACTGCGTTCATCGGCGAACGCACTTCATGGCTGATGACCGCCAGGAACATCGCCTTCTCCCGTTCGCTGTTCATGGCCTGGCGCCGTTGCAGGCGACTTTGCACGACCAGCCCGACGAGCACTGCCACCACGGCCAGCAGCAACCACAGCTCACCTTGGTAGTGCTCGGCAATGGCCTTGACGGTGGGAATATCCAGGTCCATATCCACAAACCAGGCGTCATAGATCGCCTTGCGCTCTTCGCCGCTGATGGACGCCAGCACCTTGTCCAAAATAGACAGCAGGAGTACATCGCTGTCACGTACTGCCATGCTCACGCCGGTATGCAGCGACGGCAGCACCCCAGAAATCTGCAGTACCCCATGATATTGGCGGGACAGGTAGGGAATCAGCAGCCATTCCGAAGCAATCGCCGCGTCCGTGCGGCCGTCCTTGACCATCGCCATCATGTCCAGCGCATTCAGGGCTGAAACAATGGTTATCCCCGGGGCCTTACGCTTCAAAAAAGCGACGTAATCCTCCTCACGCCCCAGCACCACCACCCGCTTGCCGGCGAGTTGCTCCAAGTCGGCAAACGGTTGATCGTCAAAACGGCTGACCATAACGGTCGAGCTGGTGTTGTAGGGCGTGGTGTAACGCAGCCCGAGATCCTTTGCCGGGTCATCATCCCGGCGCCGGGTGGACAAGATATCGACTTCGCCGCTGATCAGCATGTCCTTGCGGGCGCTGCGCGTAGTGGTGGTGACGGGTTCGAAATACAGGCCCGTGCGCGATGCAATCAACCCCAGGTATTTGGCTGACAACCCTCTGAGTTGGCCATTGCTGATGTATTCAAAAGGCTGCAAGTTATCGAATACGCCAACACGCAGCACCGGATGGGCGGCAATCCAATCACGCTCCTGCTGGGTCAAGTCCAGCGGCGTCGGGCCTGCCTGCACCCCGACGCCCAGGTTTCCCAACACGAACGCTATCAGCAGCAGGCGTAGCAATTTGGCGTTCATCGCTGGGTCACCCGCGAGGCACGCGCGGGCGGCAGCACTTCCAGGGGAGCATCCCCGCCCAAGGCCCGCCAATGCTCAACCAACGCCCGCAGGGCCTGGGCGTAGGCCGGGCAATCCCAGCCCTCCTGCGCGCGCAGCAGGCGCTCCAGATGCTCGGCACTCTGCCCCAGGGCCAGCCACTCCATAATCAGCGCAGCACCGTGCAGACGATGGGCAACGTGGACGGCGCTGGGGCGGTCACAGAGCGCTATGGCCTTGATCAGGCTCCCCAGGTCACTGGCCATCTCCCGATTGATCGCCGCCTGATCCAGTTGAGGGGCCATCAGGCTCGCACGAGGTGCAGCCAGGGTGACGTCGCACCAGCGCTCGATCACTTCGCGCAGTTGCCCAAGGCGTATCGGCTTGCTCAATGCGGCGTCCATCCCAGCATCCATGCAACGTTTGAGGTGCTGTTCACCGGTCAGGGCAGAAATGGCAATGATTGGGCAGCGTGGACGCCCCAAGCCGCGCTCGAACTCACGCAGTTCGCGAACCAGGCTGTAACCGTCCTGGTCCGGCAGGTCACAGTCCATCAGAATCAATTGGTAGGCCTGCTGCACGAACAAGCTGTGGGCCTGGGCGGCATCGGCGGCGATCACCGCCTCGCAGCCAAAGCCGCCGATCTGCGCCCGCAGCACTTCCTGGTTGGCCAGGGTGTCTTCCACGACCAGGATTTGCAGGCCGTCCGTCTCGGCCTCTGGCGCGGACTGCTGAACCTGCGGTGGTTCAGCAGTCTGGGGGGCAACCGTTACCGGCACGCAGAGGATGAAGGTCGTGCCAACCCCCGGCTCACTGCTGAGTGTCAACGACCCCTGCATCAAGTTCGCCAGTTGCTGGCAGATCACCAGGCCCAGCCCGGTACCACCGGAGCGCTTGTAGGATTGACTGGCCTGGGCATATGGCCGGAACAACGACGCCTGTACCGCTTCACTGATACCGATCCCGGTGTCGCGCACCTTGACTTGCAACTGTTGACCACCGGCCGGTAGGGCCAACAGGTACAGCTTGATGTCGACACCGCCGACATCGGTGAACTTGATGGCATTGGAAAGCAGGTTATGAAGAATCTGCGTCAGGCGGGAGCTGTCGAGTAACAGCAAGGGCAGCGCGGTGTGGATGCTCACATTCAGGCTCAGGTGCTTTTCCCGGGCGCGCAGGCGGTGCAAGCCAACTACACCCTGCACCAGCGCCGTCACATCGGTCGGTTCAATGCTCAGGCGCAACGCCCGCGCACCCGAGCCTGGCGTGTCCAGCACGTTATCCAGCAAACGCACCAACGCATTGGCGCCGCCATTGGCAAGGTGCACAAAGTGGCGCTGCTGTTCATTGAGCCGGGTGTGCCCCAATAACTCCATGGCCGCCAGCACGGCATTCATAGGCGAACGGATTTCATGGCCCATGACCGCCAGAAACATGGTTTTTTCCTGCTCGTTGCGCACAGCCTGACGCCACCGGAGATGGCCGCGATAGACCAGCACACACAGGCTGGCCAGCAGCAACGCCCCCATGATCAGTACATGCCAGTAGTGGCTGGAGACGGCAACCAGGGTTGGAACATCCAGACCCAGGTCGTGATACCAGTGCTCGTACATCTCATTGCGTTGCTCGGCAGTGATCGAGCCCAGGACTTTTTCGAGGATCGAATGCAGCAGCGCTTGGTCCGAGCGAACCGCCATGCTGACATCCAGCATCTGGCTGCCGACCACACCTGAAGCCTCCAGGATGCCCTGGAACTGGCGGTACAGATAAGGCATCAGGAAGATTTCCGTGGCAACGACCGCGTCAGCACTGCCGTCCCGGACGCGGGTCAGCATCTCCAGGGCCGATTTGCTTTTGATCAGCGTGACCTCGATCCCTGATGCTCCGACGATCTCTTCGTAATGATCCACGTCGGGAACCATCACGGTTTTGCCATGCAGTTGGTCGAGGTCGAAAATATCCGGGTCTTCGAAGCGCGTCACGATGATCGGCGAGGTGGTCTGGTAGGTCAGCAAGGCAAGGCCCTTGGTGGCCGGCTCAGTCCTGAAACGCAAGTAAGAGGACAGCAGATCCACCTGGCCATCGAGGAGCATTTGCTCGCGTATCTCAATGGTCTTTCCCGGGACATAGGTGAATTCAAGGCCGGTGGCATCGGTCACCAATTGCAGGTAATGCGCTGAGCGTCCCTGCAGGGTGCCATCACGCATGTACTCAAAAGGTATCAGGTCTTCGACCACGCCCACCCGCAACACCGGATGCTGCTGTATCCAGCGCTGCTCCTGCTCGCTCAGTTGAACCGGGCCAGCAGCGAAGACGGTCCCTCCAAGCGACCACAACAGCACGCCCCCCAGCCACCACCGCCTCATGGCGAGCCAATGATTTTGTTGAGCTTGAACAGTTCGTTGTTCGACGTAACCCCCAGCTTGCGAAACGCCGTGGTTTTCTGGGTGCTGATGGTCTTGATGCTGCGATTGAACTTCTCGGCAATTTCAGTGATGGTCATGCCCGCCAGATAACAACGAATGACCTCCTGCTCGCGACTGGTCAACTCCGCCAGGATCAGGGCGTCGGGCACTTCGCCAGGGCCTTTGCGGGTATCACTGGTGACGGTTTCGGCCAGGCGATAGGTCATGTCAGGACTCAGGTACACCGCCCCCGACGCCACTTTGCGAATGGCCTTGACCAACTGGTCCATGTCCTCACCCTTGCCGACAAACCCGCGGGCTCCGACACGCATGGCCAGGCCCACGGTCGCCGGGTCGTGATGGGTGGACAACACAAGGATGTGGCTAGCAGGAAACTTGACTCGCAAGGCACGGATCAATGACACGCCGTCCAACTCCTCGGGACTCAGGGAGAAATCCAGTAGCAGCAAGTCTGCAGGCGCTGTGGCGAGACCGGCAATCAGGTCGCGGCTGCGCTCATAAATGCCTACTACTTCAAAGTTCGCCTCGGCCGCCAGGGTATTGGCCAGACCATGTCGAACAACCGCGTGATCATCCAACAAAGCAATACGTATAGATTTCATTATGATCGAGCCCACTCAACCCAGCGCAAACCGCGCTGCCGAAAACAGGGATACCCAACGATAGAACAGTATATGCAATAACCGGCAAATGACACGGCGCCAACCCGCCAGGTTCAGATACCTTCAATGAGGTGCTTGATCTTGAATAGCTCGTTGTTCGATATCACACCCAACTTGCGAAAAGCCGAAGCCTTTTGGGTGCTGATGGTCTTGATGCTACGGCTGAATTTCTCAGCAATTTCGGTGATGGTCATACCCGTCAGATAACAGCGAATCACTTCCTGCTCACGGGCAGAGAGACTGACAAAGCGCAACGCATCCTCGCGATTGCGCGCCTCGCCGTCATAGTTGACCGCAGTGGCTTCGGCAACCCTGTAGGCCATGTCCGGGCTCAGGTAAACCGCCCCCGACGCCACCAGCCGGACGGCGTCGACCAACTGGCCCATGTCTTCACCCTTGCCGAGAAATCCCCGGGCACCGGCACGCAAGGCCAGGATCACGGTAGCGGCGTCATGGTGCGTAGAGAACACCAGGATGCGGCATTGTGGAAACTTCACCCGTAACGCTCGAATCAGTAACACGCCGTCCAACTCGCTGGGCCCCAGGACATAGTCCAGCAACAGCACCTGCGCCGGGTCCTTGGCCAACCCTGCCAACAGTTCACGCGTCCGGGCGTAGACACCGACCACTTCAAAATCAGGTTCCTGCAGCAATCGATTGACCAGGCCATGTCGCACGATTGCATGATCATCCAGCAAAGCAATTTGTAAGCGTTTCATAGATCACAGGACACTCTGTATAACGAGCAAAAAGATGAAAAATAACGCTATTTCATCATTGGTAAGTTGCCGCCAGGGAAGACGGACCTACAACATCAATTCCATCCGTGCAACTGAGCCATCGCACATTAAAAACAAACAGGCGAACTTTCGATCAGGCAATACAACACCCACCGGCAAACTTTAAGTTGCCAGGCAAGTAGTCGACTTTTTGAGATTCAAGACATCCAGCAGTGGTTATCGAATGGGCAGAGCAGTTAACTCCAGCGGCATACAATATAAAAAAATCGATGATGGAAATTTAAGGCCATGACGAAACAATTGAAATAAGAGCACTCCTAAAAACCGCCTCCTCCCAGAGCCAGACGGACAGAAATATTTTTACGGGTGTTTCCCCCGCTCAATCAGGAAGCTCAAGAAGGCCTCGATTTCCATCGGCCGCGCCAGCGCATAACCCTGCCCGACGCGGCAGCCCAGGCGATGCAGTAAAGGGATCGTGGACTCATCCTCAATGCCCTCGGCCACCAGGTTCAGATTCAGCAGGCCGGCCCAACTGACGATGCCCGCAATCACCTTGCGTGATGAGGAATGCTGCTCTACAGCACGCACGAATGAGCCGTCGATTTTCATCTCATCGAACGATAGGTTCGCCAACAGGTTCAGCGTAGCCGCGCCGGTACCAAAATCATCCAGGGACACCTGGAAACCCTTGGCGCGGATCGCCGTCAGTGATGCCGAAAGATGAAGCTCATCCGGTTCGTGTACGTCCTCGGTAAGCTCGATTTTCAGCAAACGGTTCGGTAAGCCGGCCTGCTGCATCCGTGTGGCAAGGCGATCGGCAAAATGTGGGGTGCAAATGGTTTTTGCCGATGCATTCACCGCGATGGGGATCAGGATGTTTTCACGCTTGAGCGCCAGCATCGCCCTGATGCTCCACATTTCCACCAGGCTGAACAGCAACAGGTCCAGGCCCAGTCGGTTAACCAACGGCATCAGCACCGACGGCGGGATTTCACCAAAGCGCGGGTGCTTCCAGCGCACCAGCGCCTCAGCCCCCACTACACGCCGGCTCAACAGCTCGAATTGTGGCTGGAACACAAAACGCAATCCCTCCCCCGTGGTCAGCGCGTTGATCACTTCATCTTCGGCCAAGGCGTCGAATGTGGTCATGCACAACTGCGGGTCCGGTTTCGCCCGGGTCAGCACCACGGCTCGCAAGGCATCGCCCAGTTCCAGGGTTGCGCCTTCACGCAGAATTTCCACCAGGATCCCTGCAGCCCGGGCCAATCGTGCATGAGACTCCAACGCACTGATGGCCACCCCCCCCATGTACTTGATCCAGAACTGCTGGGTGCCAGTATGCGGGGCAGTCACGCTGCCCCCTTTCACATCGCGCAGTTGGGCATTCAAGGTGGCTTTGCCGGTCCAGAAGATACTCGGCAACTGCGCCACGGCACCGGCTTCGTGCAGCCCCTTGAGCAGGCTTGGCAGCATCAGCCCATCATCACATCCCGGGAGAATTTCGCAGACGATGACGTCCACCGGCTGTTCCAACAGCCATGCCTCCACGTCCTTCAACGATTGAGCATTGGTCAGCGCTGTAACGCCCATACTGCTCAGCGCGCCGGCTAACCGATCGGCACAGGTGACGTCAGCTGCCAACGTGATAACGCGTAGGGCGTTGAACTCCTCAGACACGGCGGCATTTACGATCATGACAAAAATTTCCCGATACTTTTCCAGAAAAAAAGCTTAGCAGTACCAAAAAAGATGCAAATAGGACTGGGACTAAAAGTACCCTTGTTCGCGGGGAGACCCACAACGAAGCGCTGATCGGTAGGGATCAGAGCTGGCCAATGCGCGCTGATAGGCGCGCTAGTGAAAAATAACGTCGAGCGATGAATTATTTAGTGTCCTCATGTATCTGACCCAATAGACCATGCCATTAAAACAATGGCATCGACACCGATCAGCAACAGAGTGACCTGTATGAAATCGCGCAAGAAAAGTGTCGGCCCTATCGGGTTGAAAGACATCACCATTGTCGACGACGCCAAGATGCGCAAGGCGATCACCGCCGCGGCGCTGGGCAATGCCATGGAGTGGTTCGACTTCGGCGTGTATGGCTTTGTCGCCTTCGTACTGGGCAAGGTGTTCTTTCCCGGCGCCGACCCTGGCGTACAGATGATCGCAGCGTTGGCAACCTTTTCCGTGCCGTTCCTGATCCGCCCCCTGGGGGGCCTGTTCTTCGGTGCGTTGGGGGATAAATACGGGCGGCAAAAAGTCCTCGCGGCCACCATCGTGATCATGTCCCTCAGTACCTTTGCCATCGGCCTGATCCCGTCCTATGCCTCGATAGGCATCTGGGCGCCGATCCTGTTGCTGTTGGCCAAAATGGCCCAGGGTTTCTCGGTGGGCGGGGAATATACCGGTGCCTCGATCTTCGTCGCCGAATACGCACCCGACCGCAAGCGCGGCTTTCTCGGCAGCTGGCTGGACTTCGGCTCCATTGCCGGCTTTGTACTCGGCGCCGGCGTGGTAGTCGGGATCTCGTCGGTACTGGGTGAAGAACAGTTCCTGGAATGGGGCTGGCGCCTGCCGTTTTTCCTCGCCCTACCCTTGGGCATGATCGGCCTGTACCTGCGCCACGCCCTGGAGGAAACCCCGGCCTTCCAGCAGCATGTCGAGAAGCTCGAACAAGGTGACCGCGAAGGCCTGGCACGCGGCCCGCGCGTGTCGTTCAAGGAAATCGCCACCCAACACTGGCGCAGCCTGATGACCTGTGTCGGCGTGGTGGCGGTGACCAACGTCACCTACTACATGCTGCTCACCTACATGCCCAGCTACCTGACACACAACCTGCACTACAGCGAAAACCATGGCGTGCTGATCATCATCGCGATCATGGTGGGCATGCTGTTCGTGCAGCCCTTGATCGGCTTTATCAGCGACAAGGTCGGACGCCGGCCCTTTATCATCGCTGGCAGCATCGGCCTGCTGGCCCTGGCGATTCCGGCCTTTATGCTGATCAACAGCGGCAAGCTGGGGCTGATCTTTGCAGGCTTGCTGATACTGGCAGTGGTGCTGAACTTCTTTATCGGCGTGATGGCGTCCACCCTGCCGGCGATGTTCCCCACCCATATCCGCTATAGCGCCCTGGCCAGTGCATTCAACATCTCGGTGCTGATCGCCGGCCTGACCCCCACTGCCGTGGCCTGGCTGGTGGAAAGCACCAACGACCTGTATATGCCCGCCTACTACCTGATGGTCATTGCCGTGGTGGGCCTGGTCACCGGCCTGACCATGAAGGAAACCGCCAACAAACCCCTGCGCGGCGCGGCGCCGGCGGCGTCGGATATTGAAGAAGCTCGGGAGCTGTTGCAGGAACACCACGACAATATCGAACAGAAAATCGAAGACCTCGACGAGCAGATCGCCGAGCTGGAGGCCAAGCGCAAGAACCTGGCACAACAGCATCCGCGGATTGACTGACTGATCCCACGGGGGATCTCATAGGGACAGAGAACTGTGGTCCCACCACAAATCCAATGTGGGAGCTGGCTTGCCTGCGATGTCGGCGGGTCAGCCACCCACTATAGTGATTGGTACACCGTCATCGCGGGCAAGCCCGCTCCCACAGGGGACCTCATTGGGGCAGAGAATTGCGGTCCCACCACAAATCCGATGTGGGAGCTGGCTTGCTGAACTGGACTGCCCCTATGAGAAAAACCCGGCGTGTGGGGCCATTTTCTTGAGCAGGCGGTGCGTTACTCCCCAGCAGCGTACGGCTCGCCGCGGCGTCCTTTCAGCGGCCATTGTTACGGCACAGCCCCATGACTTTATATTCGATGGTGTTGAGCTTGCCGCTCGAATCTTCGTAGGTCATCCGCGACGGTACGATGTCACAGGAGCGGATCGGCGGGGTCACGCTGACCACCTTGGCGATGTCCAGTTTCATCCCGTAGCGATAGTCCTGGACCACTGGCCGGTCCTTGCCATGTTTTAACGCGTAAGCCTCCATGGCTTTCTGGTTATCGCTCATCAACGCCTCAAATGCACGATCACTGCCTCCCGTGGCGAGCACGACCGTAGACAATGACAACGCCAATGCAGCAATACTCAGTTTCAACAGGTTCATCGGGTTTACCTCTCAAGTCACTCATTCCAGGCTTGAGATTAACGAACCGACCCTGTCAGCAAGGTAGCTTGATGATTACCTTTCTGTTATCCGCAACCAAACAGTGCCTGCAACGGCAACAAGCATCACCGACTAAGCGCCGACGCGGCCAGTTGTGCTACCCCGAGGGTGACTCCAGGCTCATCACCGTTCAGGTAAGGCTCAAACAGCGCCATCACTGGGCCCGGAACCTCAGAAAGCTCATGGCAAACAGCCAACCGCTGAGCATGGACAGGTAGATAGAGGTGTACGAAGCAACGGTGTAGTCCAATAAGAAGTTGAGCGCGGTCAACGCAATGGCGGCGCACAGGAATTGCGTGGGGGTAAACCGGCTCAGAAAGCGTTCCATTGCGGCATTCAAGGTGCGCAGGTACTTCATTGGTTTATCCCTGGAAATGGTGACGGCATCCGCACACTTACACCCGCCGATCCTGAAAAACACCAAAATAATGCTGCACAGAGCTGATGAGAATCAACCGCAGAAATGGCATAGTCGCCCGTACAGCAAATGGAGTTGGCCCCCGATGAAGCAATACATCCTCTACCCCCTCTTGGCGCTGCTCGCTGGATGCAGCAGCGGGCCGTATCTGCATCCGCAATCGGAAGTGGGCACCCATGCGTTACTCGAACGTACCTGCCCCGGCCCGAAAGCCGCAATGAGCTACGCCCCGCTCTCGGAAGAACTCGATTGGGTGCACGTATTGGTCTATGTAGCACCACCCGGAACATCCAGCTGGCCAGGCAACCTGCGTTCAACCGACACCGAACTGCGCCTGTTTGGCCGGCTTTACATCCCCCCACGCCTGCGCAACCTGGACACCCCGGATCAACGCCGGGCGGCTTACAAACAAACTGACCCGCCGCTGTGGGTCAGCGCCGATTCGCCGTTGGTCACTGTTACGCTGGCGACAGGCGAGACCTATCAAGTCAGTATCGAACAACTGAAAACCGGCTTTGACCCCAAGAAGCAATCCAGCAGCAGCGGCAAGGGCACGGCCCTGGGCAAGGGCGATATGGATGATTTCACCCTCACCTTCCCGGCTATATTTGTGAACGGTGAAAAAGTGCCGATGGCGCCGATTCACTTCAAGAAACGCGAAGAGCGCTATGCACCGGTATTTAACTGTTGAGTGAAAAAATTCAGGACCTGCGTCCGACAATTCAGGCAAGGAGCAGTGCAGTGATCAGCATTCGGGAAGCAACCATAGAAGACATCCCCCTCCTTCAGGAACTCGGCATGAAGACATACCGAGAGCATTTCTCTGAAATCTGGACCGCTGCGGGCATGCAGAACTTCCTGAACGAAGATTTCTCGACCCGCGAAATGCAGAAATCCATCGAGTCGCCTGCCCATCACTGCTGGCTCATCGCATTTGACGAAACCAACCACGCCGTAGGCTTTTCAAAGGTCAACTGGTCCAAACCTATGCCCCTGCCTGGTCAGGTTGGCAGTGAGCTACAGAAAATTTACTTCCTCAAGTCACAGGCGGGCAAAGGCTACGGAAAGCAACTCTTGCAGCTTATCCACCAGTACGCAAAAGACCGTAAGGAAGGCTCTATCTGGTTGGATGTGCTGAAGTCCAATACCAGTGCACAGCGCTTTTATGAAAACTGCGGATTTGAGGCACTCGGCGAAATCCCGTTCAGTACCGACAAGGCCGACATCGGGATGGTTGTAATGCGCTGCGATCTTTCCCGGTAGACAAGGGTCACGCTTCTCATACCCGCAACGCGTTACATCACCCAAGGAATGGCAATGAGCTTCGACTGGCACTCCGGCCCCATCACCCGCACCACCCCACTGGACAAGCACTACAGGAATACACAGAAGGTGCGCCAGTTCCTGATCGGCGAGTGCGGGGAGTCATTCAAGTTCGATCGGGCGTTCATGGCCTGGATCAAGAGTAGCGAGCCCTTGACCATGGGGGACGTGGCGGATCAGTGGAATCGGACTCGATCATCCTTGCCCCAGGCACACCGACCCGGGAAAGAGTTGGATCAGTAACCAGCCCGCCACAAACAACCCGGCACCAAACGTGAGGTGGGCAAGCAGGCTTCGGCGCCTGGCTCGGTTCGGTGTCGGCGTCTTGGAAGCGGCGAAGCCGAAACCAAAGGCGGGCTGCATGATGCAGAACGGTGCAAGCACGCTGATCAAGCCCGTCAGTAACGCGGGCATCAGCGAGGGGCTGCAGAGCCAGGCCTGCCCTTGGAATGCCAGAAGCACCATCGCGAAGACAACACCGGTGACGTAGTGGAACCCCCAGCCAATCAGGCTTTCATGTCGGGTAGGGTGCGCAGCCACAATCGAGGCGTGGCGAAACTGTCCTTTGGGCATGTGGCCCAGCCAACGGCCGACAAGCCTGTAGTCCAGCGATGCGCTGCCAAATACCCGTGCTTGAATCAACGCTGACAGGTCCATGATCAACGTGGCCCCCAGCCCAACCAGCACCATACGCAGTACCATCTCAGCGGTTTCCATGTTATTTCCTCTTGCCTTTGGCCGGTTTTGATCCCGGCAGTCTGCAAGTTCAAGTCGACTTGAGGTCAAGCATGAAAGAAATGGATATCGGTGAAGTGGCACGCCGCTGCGGCCTACCGTCTTCGACCCTGCGGTACTACGAGGAAAAAGGCCTTATCCGCTCCATAGGTCGCCGTGGCCTGAGCCGGGTATTTGCTGCGGATGTACTTGAACGCCTGTCATTGATCACCCTCGGCCAGTCTGCGGCGTTTTCCCTGGACGATATCGCCACCATGCTGGACGCGGATGGCCAGCCGGCCATTGACCACCAGCGGCTGGCCGAAAAGGCTGATGAGCTGGACCGTACGATCCAGCAGCTCAGCGCCATACGTGATGGACTGCGGCGTGCTGCGGCCTGCCCTGCGGCGCGGCATATCGAGTGCGCGAACTTTCAAAAAATCCTGAGCGCTGTGAAGACGGGCAGCGTGAGGAGAAATACCAGCAACAGGTCTCAATCACACCTCAAGACCGCCAAGATCAAAGGGGGTCGAACCCCCTGAGGCGTGTCCACCAAGGTGCCCGACCAGCGGCACCCCGTTTCGCCAGTTGATGCCGCACTATATTTGGCATGCCTCTACGACCGATGCCCCCTGCCCTGCCCTTCGAATACCCTGCCCACCTTCGCGCCCAGGCCGAAGCTGCGCCGCGTGCGCCCGGCGTGTATTTTTTCTACGCGCAAGGCGATTCGATGCCGCTGTATATCGGTAAAAGTGTCGATATCCGCAGCCGTCTGCTGGCACACCTGCACACTCCCGAAGAAGCGCGCATGCTGCGTCAGGCACAGCGGATCGAGTACCAGCAGACCGCTGGGGAAATCGGTGCACTGTTGCTGGAGTCGCGCCTGATCAAAGAGCTGCAGCCCCTGAAGAACAAGCGCCTGCGCAGGCAGCGACGCCTGTGCTCGCTGCGCATGCACCAAGGCAAACTCGAGATCATCGACACCACCGCGCTAGCTGAGGGGCCACAGTTGTACGGACTGTTCCGCACCCGGCGCATGGCAATCGAAGCGTTGATGCTGCTCGCCGACGAGCATCGCCTCTGTCATAGCTTGTTGGGTATAGAGCCAGCCAACGCAAAGGGCTGTTTCCGCGCGCAGATCCGTAAATGCGCCGGGGCATGCCGGGGCGACGAAACCCATGCAGCCCATACCGAACGTTTGCTGCAGGCATTGGCGCACTGGGCCGTCCACCGCTGGCCATACCCCGCGGCCATTGCGCTGCACGAACGCCATGGCCAGATGGAGCAATACCACGTCGTGGACAACTGGCGGTACATCGGGACTTATGCCTCGGAGGCCGAAGCCCGATTGGCGCCGACCCTCCCGCCGCAGTCCTTCGATGCTGACAGCTACAAAATTCTTGTCCGTCCGGTGCTGTTCGAGAGCGCCCGTGTGGTGGTGCTGTCGTAGGTGGCGCCTTGCAGAGCCCGTGCGCCAGGAACCTTTTTCATAATCGGGAATCAGTGCTGCATGTTTTCATACCAACAACTCAGCGAATTCCCGATGATTCTCAGAAGATCCCTGCTCTGTATCGCCTTGGTGGCCGCCGGCTTTCTTGCCGGGTACGCCGCAAAACCCAATGACGGGCTGCAAGTGACCGCTGGCCAACTCATAGAGTGTGGCCAGGTGACCATTCCCACTCTGGGCATGTGAGCCATGTTAGGGGGACGGATTTATTTAATTAAACCAATAAAGCATCAGAGAAGCGGTCAGGCATAAAAACCCTCTCTCACAATAAAAACAAAGAAAAAGTCAGCATTGATCCCCTGGCGGAGGAACTAGCACAGATGGGCTAACAGCTGATTGCCCTTATCCGATGGCCTGATTTAATGATTGTGGCTCCACATACCTGCTGGCTAGCTGATACCCTTTTCGGCTCAATGTGCGGCAAGACAAGGACGTGAACACAATGAACAGGGAGATCATCCTGATGCGCCATGGCCAGCCGAATCTGACCATGCTCGGCAAGGTTTCATTATTCGAAATGAAACACTGGATCGAACACTACAACTTATCTGAAATCACCCGCCAGCCCGCCCCGCAGGCGAGCATGCAACTGGCGGCGACCGCTCGAGTAATCGTATCGAGTAGTGCCCCTCGAGCGCTTTCCTCCGTACGGGCGTTGTGTCTTCAGCCTACAGTGGTAGACCCGGTGTTCTGTGAGGCACAACTGCCCCATGGCCGCTGGAGACTGCCGAAGCTCTCTGGGTTTACGTGGGCGTTTATCCTGCGTATTTCCTGGTTGTGCGGTTTCTCGGGAACGGTCGAATCAGCCCGCCAGGCCAAGCTACGGGCCGGCAAGGCAGCGCGACAACTTCAAGACCTTTCCAGCGCCGGGCCAGTCCTGTTGCTCGGTCATGGATTTATGAATCGAATGATCGGCAAGCAGCTCGAGGCTAACGGCTGGACTCGCCAGATTCGTAACGGAAACCGCTACTGGAGCACAGTGGTCTATCAGATGAATCAGCAGTAAGGCCCGTCGAGAGAACAACACGCGCGCTTCGTAGAGGCTGGTTTTTACGGATCATCTAACAGGCTCCAGGGATTGCAGCCTAGCTGCCCCCCAGGAGCTGGATGACCAGCTGGCATGACCTGCAGTAGGCAGTCTATCGAATCAACGGAAGTCGAAAAGTTCGAAGTGAAGATTAGCTTTCGGAATTCGATGGAGATCCATTAGTTCATACACCCTGCTTAGTAGTCCTTTGGGGCCGCAAAAACTGATATGAATTTGGTGCGGTTTGGTTTGAGCCACCGCGTCACTCAAGGTTTCAGCCAACTGCTCAGTCCCCCCCGTATTGCGAACAAATTGCGCACCACGCATGGTGGCCATACTTTCCAACTCTTCGGACGGCGGGAAGGCGCGCGAGGGGGTGAAACAATAGACCAGCGTTGCCTTTTCGAAGTCTTTGGCATTCGGATCTTGCAACCAGGAAATAAAAGGCGAAATCCCCACACCGGCGCCGATCCAGATTTCCCGCTCGGCGTGAGAGACCCGTTTAAATCTCCCATAAGGGGCGTAGACAGTGGCAAGCATTCCGGCTTTCGCACACTCGCAGAGCTTTTTGGTGTAATCCCCAAGCCCTCTGATAATGAACTCAATTTGCCCATTCGGACCGTTGGCGCTAGCGATCGTGAAAGGGTGAGGCTCACGCAACCCTTTTTGCTGCATGGCCAGAAACGCAAACTGCCCGGCACTGAAGTCAAATCCTTTATGGATGGGCTCCAGCGTCAAATGCAGCGCCCTGTTGCCCCTATTGACGGTTTTCACCTTGTACTCGCCAGCACGGGCAAAAAAGGGGTAAAGAACCAGTTTGTAAAGGGCTGCCAGCACACCCAACCCGCAGGACAGCGCCAACCAGAGGCCTGAAGGGCTGAACAAAGTGATCGGCGACTTGAAGCTTAACCAATGTAAAATCACGACCAGAAACAATGGCCCGGAGAGCTTGTGCCACCACCGCCACAGGCTGTAAGGAATATTGCGGTTCAACGCAAGAAGTACGATCAGACCTAGTGCTACATAGCTCAACTGGCGCACTAGCCGCGTCCAGTATTTTGGCAGTTCCAGAATAGGCACGCTGTTCCAGGCATCCAGATTTGCCTTGAATACAAAGTGATACGTGGCGAATACAAGCGCCCAGATACCTAGCCACTTGTGTGACTCATAGACCCGGTCCAAGCCGCCGAATAGATTCTCAACTACCCTCCAGCGACTGGCCAACAGGCAGGAAGCCGCCATATAAACCAGTGCGCAAGCTCCAAGTATCAGGCTGAGAGTTGCCGAAGTGAGCCAAGTATCAACAGGTATTTCAATCAGCAGCGTTAGTGTCGTAATCACTAAGATACCGAGTATGCAGTGCCAGCTCTTCACCGTGAACGCTCCCGTTATGAATATGGTGTCGTAGGCTGAACCTCATCCTCCCTGAAACCGTCAGCGGCCTGATACGTTAGCAGGCTACTGAAATAGGGGGATGACCCAGGTCATATCTAGGGAGAACATGCGAATGAACCCAGCTATGCACGATGTCGCTCGCCACAGCGGTCTTCGGGAGCAGGGTTTCTGTGAGTCGTCCAGTGTCGGGCTCACCGGCAACAATCTCTGGATTCGCCTTATCGTAGCCAGGCTGCCTGAACGAGCTTGGCGCACTGGTCGAGCGAGTGGAAACTGTATCGATGGAGAGCAACTGCTGCTCCGTGCGAACACCACCCAAGGAGGCGATAGTGATCGAATCAAGCTATGTGGTAATTCACTCACATGTCAGCGAATTTCCTGAACCTATGACCCTCCGAACTGGGGACGGCGTTTTGGTTGGGGAGCGATATGATGGTCCCGAAGGCTGGCCTGACTGGTATTTTTGCACTGCCCCGGCCCAAGAACCTGGCTTTGTACCAGCGCAACTCCTTGATCGCCACGTGGACGGCTCCGCAAAGATGCTGGAGGACTTCACTAACAGAGAGTTGGATGTTGTCGAGGGACAAGTACTGCAAGGTAATCGTCAATTGAACGGTTGGTTATGGGCGGTACGGATTTCAGACGGTGCAACTGGGTGGGTGCCCTTAGATAAGGTCCGGCTGCAAGATTGAATCATCTCTGGAATCGTGGATATCGGCGACGCAAGCCTGCTGCTGGGGCTCAGCAATCAGGAAATCACAAAGCGCGCTTACAGAAGGCTCGGCGCCACTACGAAGCCGTCAACATAGAAAAGTTCTGGAACGGTTCCATAATAGTTATGGAACACCGAGCAAATACAAGCCCGCCATGGCCAACCCCCAGAAACACAAAAGCCCCGCAATCGCGGGGCTTTCGTATGAATTTTGGCGGGAAACCAGGGATTCGAACCCTGGGAACGCTATTAACGTTCGCCGGTTTTCAAGACTGCCGAGTTTTCCTTTAAATACAACAAGTTAACCTTCTATCATTTCCGCATCACTCCATTTTTCGACGCGCTGAAAGCCCCATAACTCAAGGGGTGCGCATCAGGTTGCGGAAATGATTTGCCCCTCCCTCGGCGTCCTGCCGACCGCTCACAATCCACCACCAAGCAACCCAACTGCTACGCTGTTCACTCCAAGGAGGAACACCGATGCCGAACTCTGACCTGCTCCCTTCACTACTCCCTTCCCTGCTGTCCAAAATCAACGAAAACCAACTCGCCCTTGAAGCTGCCATCATGGAGCTTACGAATTGGGTTGAGCAGCAAGGCGGCACCGAAGTAGCCGACAACGTTCGCGGCGCGCTGGACACCATCGACCGCAACGAAGAGCTCATCAAGCTAACCTTGGCCGTTCTCAATGCTCCCTAACTGATCGTCGGGAACACCTGCAGTTCGTCGCCTCGCAACCTCAACCCGCACAAATTTCGATTACTGTATGGATATACAGCTTCAGATTAACCCATCATGAACATCGACGAAGACACCTGCGAGTGGCTTGGATGCCCTACGCCTATAGAAATGCACAAACAACACGCCCTGCTCCTGGAGAACGAGATTCAGGAACTGCACCTGCAGCTTCGCAAAGCCCGAGAGGACATCTACGGCCTGGTGCGAATGCACGCTGAGTTATCTACCGAGCGCGACAAGCTTCGGGCAGAGCTGAAGGCGTCCGATAGCGCTCTTGCTAGCTGCAATACAGACCTGGGTTTTGTCACAAGCAAGTTCAATTCACTTGAATGGGCGCTTGCGCGGGCTACAAACGGGGCCTGGGGAAGCACCCCGATGAAGATTTTGCCGAGTGATATAAGCTGAAGTTTCTACCGAGGGCTTGCTGATGTGCGGAAGACTTTCACAGTACAGCGGAATTCATGACTTCGTTGCGGTACTGAGCATGCCAAACGCCTTGGTGAATTCCGTGGGTGACGCACCGCTTGAGCGGTACAACGTGGCGCCCACCACCCAAGTCGCCCTGCTCCACCTGCAAGATGAAACCTTGCACGCAGACCTAGTGCGGTGGGGCTGGCGGCCGCACTGGGCCAAGGACCGTGCCGCGGCGATAAACGCTCGAGTCGAGAAAGTGGCCTACGGCCCATTCTTCCGGGCTATTTGGCCACACCGGGCAATCACGCCCGTGGACAACTGGTTTGAATGGGTTGATGAAGGCGCGCCAAAGAAACAGCCCTACCTGATCCGCCGGCGGGATGGCGCGCCTGTGCTGTGCGCGGCCATAGGTCAGCTACCCGACGCAGATGAAGGCCAAGGCGAGCATGACGGCTTTGTGATCATCACCGCAGACAGCGCCGGCGGCATGGTGGACATTCACGACCGGCGTCCCGTAGTGCTAACGCCCGAACTGGCCAGGGAATGGCTGGACCCGGCTACACCCAAGGAGCGTGCCTAGCAGATGGTGTTGCACCAGGGTGAACCGGCCGAGGCTTTCGAGTGGTTCAAGGTCGATACGGCCGTGGGCAACGTAAGGAACAAAGGCCAAGCGCTGATCAAGCCAATCAACTCCCACTAGCCCTAACGTATGCCTGGCACGCCTCAGCGCGATCAGTCCTTGGTCGCAGGCATCGGTGTTGCCGACAATTCGTTGAGCATGCGGCGAGCTTGAGTTTAATTCTTATATAAGCCCATACTCGAAGCCCATTACTCGGGCGAATTACTATCAGGAAAGTAGCCGCATGTCCCTCACTAAGCCCAACCAGCAGCTGCGCCGCGACCTGAAAGAGGCAGCTTTGGCAATAGAGGACGCTGCGAACAGCCTGTTCAAAGAGGCCAAGATGCTCGAAGAGAGTGGGTTCTTGGCAGCAATGGGCCAAATTGCGAGACTCCATGGGCACGCCGACCTTCTCAAGGGATACGCCGCCGAGGTGAACAGCGGGAAAATAGTTCGTACCAGGCTTGAGTAAGCATGGTAAAACCGTTTTTTAGATAGAGATAGTCATGAAAAGAGCGCTGGGATTTCTTGCACTGTCACTCCTTGTTGGCTGTAGCGCTCACAACGAGGAGCCCTCACCACTTCCTCAGGGCAATATGCCAATGACGGAGCAAGAATATCGCGAGTACCAGCTGCATTTGCGCGACTGCCAGCAAGACCCCAAGGGGGGCTCATGCCGCTGAACAAGCTCAACCAACAGCTGCGCCGCGACCTAAAAGAGGCTACGGCTCTGCTCAAGTGGTCGGGAGTTGACCTGATGCAAGCTGCCATGCGGCTGTCCGAGGCTGGTCAGGAAGATGAGGCCAGAGAACTGCTTAAGATCGCGGCGAGCTACCAGGATTCAGAGGACAAGCTGGCGGGGTATGCGGATGAGGTTAAGAGCGGCAAGCTTAGGCGAACTGAATAGCCAATATGACCTAGCATCCTTGAGTAAGTGGTAAGTGGATATGTCTGGTAGTGGTTTGTGGATTTGGGAAGAGGACGAGTGCTCAGCACTCGTTAGAGTGTTGGCAGAATATAATATTGGCAAAACTAAAGCCGAACGAATAACCCAATCTCGTATCGCGCAAGAGATGGGGGTCGCCCAATCGGCTGTGGGTGCCTACTTCCGTGGAAAGAAAGCACTCAACATTGAATTCGTTGAGGCAGTATTCAACCTCACCGGCATACCGGTGGCTCGTCTTAGCTCAAGACTGGCTGACGATATAAGGTTAGGAAATACCACTCAGTAACCCCAATCAAGACCTAAAGCGCGACCTGCAAGGTATCGCCTCAGGCCTCAAGTGGTCAGCTGTAGAGCTGATGAGGATTGCGGAGCGACTGAGTCTTGCAGGGAATCACTGGCGCACCCAGACTGAATTTACCCGAAGAAATAGGCCATGATGGCCAATTGAGGCTGCTATGAACTGCGCAGATCTTGGAAGCGCACTCGCTCTAACATGTATCCCTTTGAGCGATAGCGTTATCTACATGGAAGCCACGTCTCTGTCCCGTATGACGGCAACCTAATAAGTGCTTACGTCCAGGATATAGGGCGCGGGCGTGTACGAATTTCCGACAACGCAGACACCCATTTTCAATGCTATGACGGTTGGCATTCAGCCCACCGCTACGCTCGGCCGTAAGCTTTCCGTTATCGCAATGGAGAAACATGTTCATCTTTCGGACGATGGAGAGCTTTCTGTCGCGTGCGACGAGGCCGAGGCTCCATTTTACCTAACACAGCTTATTGATGCGGCGGCTGCGATCAGCTACCACTGTAGCCAGTGGGAGGTTGCGAGCGAATCTCGCTTCGAGCAGTTGATCTCTGCCGCTCTGCGGAAAACCTTTCCAGGCAAGGTGAAGCGGTACTACTCGATCACTGGAGCCAGCGGCCATCAGTTTAAGTTGCCTTTTGCTATTGACGTCGATAAGGCGGAAATACAAGTTGTGCAAACTATAAGTACCGTAGGTGATGCCCCATACTGGTCGTCGGTTTACCAGGCTCTAGGAAAGATGATTGATGTCAAAAATGCTATTTCTGGTATTCGCCGAACGGTGATTTTTTAGCAAGCAGCCGCAAACGAAATATCCAAAGCGTCCGCTGCGCTAGCTGAGTGCGCATCGGTACTGATTTACAGTTCCTCGGCTCAGCTCACTTCAGCACTCCGTGTCGCATAAATCCCTTACGCATCTATAGCCCGGCCCAGCGCCGAGCTTCTTATATCTGCCCTTTCCCATCTGCCGTAGCCCACCATTGAGTGGTTTTTTTGTCAGAGATATTCATGGCGATATGCATCACGCGCACCACTGCTTCGGGCAGACTGCATGAATGCTAAACGCCACTACAGCACGTAACTTCCTGACTTCTAAGGGGTTGAGTATTTGCCATATTTGGCACGGCAAATGCGATAGCTAAGCGGACATCGCCGACGCAGATCGGCAAAATCATCCGTGATAGTGAGGTAGCAAATGAACGCCTGAACGAGCCCCATGAAAGACAGGACACCGTTTCCCCCTTACGATAAGGGATAGGCAAACGGGTATGTTTATGACTAACAGCAATGATAAGGGTGGCGAGCTGCTCGGCCAGGAGCGCCGACGCCGCTGGAGCACCGACCAGAAGCTGGCCATGGTTCGCGAGAGCCTTGAACCGGGACAAAGTGTGTCCGTGGTGGCCCGACGCAACGGCATCAACGCCAACCAGCTGTTTCTTTGGCGCAAGCTGTATCAGGACGGAAGTCTATCGGCGGTCAGTGCGGGCGAGGCCGTTGTACCGGCGTCGGAACTGAGCGATGCGCTCAAGCAGATCCGAGAATTGCAGCGGATGCTGGGCAAGAAGACGATGGAAGCCGAAGTCCTAAAAGAGGCCGTGGAGATCGCCCGGTCGCGAAAATGGATTGCGCACTCACCCTTGTTGCCGGGGGACGACCAGTGAAACTGGTCAGCGAATGTCTCGGTGTGTCGCGCTCGCAATTAACGGTTCGGATCAAGCAATCGGTATCGCCTAAAGTACGGCGACGTCGGCTCGTGAACGATACGGAGTTGGTCGCCGAGATTAAGGAGCAGGTCAGCGAGTTACCGAGCTATGGCTACCGCCGTGTTTGGGGGTTGCTGCGCCGCGAGCGTGAAGTTCAGTCACTGGCTCCGATCAATGTGAAGCGGGTTTACCGCGTCATGCGCGATCACAATCTGCTGTTAGAACGCCGCATCAAGCAGCCTGGCGTGCAGCGCCGGCATGAAGGCCGAATTGCCGTTACTACCAGCGATACGCGCTGGTGCTCGGACGGCTTCGAGTTTCGCTGCGACGACGGTGCGAAGTTGAGCGTGACTTTTGCCCTGGACTGCTGTGACCGCGAAGCCATCGGCTGGGTCGCCAGCCCGACGGGCTACAGCGGTGACGACATCCGAGACTTGATGTTGGAAAGCGTGGAGAAGCGATTTGGGGATCAACTACCGAGCACGCCGGTGCAGTGGTTGAGCGATAACGGCTCGGCTTATATCGCCGAGCAGACGCGTCTGTTTGCTCGCCAGATCGGCTTGCAGCCGGTGACCACACCGGTACGCAGCCCGCAAAGTAACGGCATGGCAGAGAGCTTTGTGAAGACGATCAAGCGTGATTACGTGGCGCACATGCCCAAACCGAATCGAGAAACCGCGCTGCGCAATCTGACGATTGCCTTCGAGCATTACAACGAGCAGCATCCGCACAGCGCCTTGAAATATCGGTCGCCGAGAGAGTTTAGGCGTTTGGCAGCAGCATCAATTTAACGGGGAGTTGGTGTCCGGTCTGGTAGGGGCAAGTCCACTGCTGGAGCACCACATCGAGGAAGAGGAGACTGAAATGTTTCCTCAGGCTAAAAAGCTACTCGGTAAGGCAAAGCTTGATGAACTGGGCGGGCATATGGAAGTGATGAAAGCTTCACTGAAAAAGAGCCTGACGGCCCAAGCAGCGTAAGAAAGCTGCTGATTGAAGACAAAAGCCCGGCCCAGCGCCGGGCTTTTTCTTCTGTCCTTCCCAATCGGCAGATGGAGGCTGATCATAACGGATGCTAAGGTGTGAGCTCAGCCGCGAGGGCGCTCCAATGAAAGAGATCACTGATCGGCTCAGGGAGGAACGAATTCGTCTCAGCTTGACGCAGGCGGAGCTCGGAGTTGCCGGTGGCGTCAAGGTCAATGCCCAAAACGTCTACGAGCGTGGGATTAGAGCGCCGAACGCAGTCTGCTTAGCTGCGGTCGCCAAAGCTGGCGCTGACGTTTTTTACTTAATGACGGGGCTGCGGCGACACACGCTGTAAATGCGACCTGCCCTCGACGTGGGGCGGGCCTGAATTTTGAACTATAGAAAAAATCATACGATTATCACAACAACAAGGGTGGAGCTATGTACCTCACCGAGAATATCCAGTTGATTTATTCCCTTCTTGACCAGTTATCCCCCGAGGTCGAAACCAGCTCTGGGGAGTTGGCCGGCGATCAAGAGCAAATCTTGTTCGGGCTACGTGAAATGTTTCGACTCAACCTGGTAACCGGCGCCCATCACTACAGCGAGTACTCCGATACAACTGGACCTCTTCTCTCCTCCGTATCAAAAATACGCTTGACCAAGAGAGGCATCGCACTCAAGGAGCGATAGGCCACTATTTACAGTTCTTCTGCTGTGTCTACTCTACAAGGTTCACACTTTTGGACTTGGAGGCGGCAGTGGATACCTTGAGCAGGTTGGAGATAGAGACAGTTCTTGCCAGTCGCCTGCCGAACTGCGTGATTACGTGCACTATAAGTGCTGATAACACGTTATCAATAGATGTAACAGGCCCCGAGAGAGATCAGTTCACAGCTGTTAACATCGATCGAACCCAGTACCACGGGGAGGTAGGTATCAATAGGCTTGCCAGAGAAATCCTTGAAGAAATGGTGTTCTCCAGGAAACTCTCTGGGCGGAGCGACTCAAGGAGGGCGGGGCAAATGCTCAAGGCGTATATGAGCGGGGACTGAGAGTCCCAAATGCGACCTATCTTGCCCTCGTAGCGAAAGTCGGCATAGACGTACTTTACGTGGTGACTGGCAACCGCCCCCCGAAGATGTAACGGCATACTGGGATCCACCTAAGTGCCGACTGGTGCCAGGTCTTACTTGGTCTACACTCACTCAGTCGAGCTACCACTCCCCCTCGATGCTCGACTTCGGCCCGCCACGCGCGGGCCTTTTCATTCGCCTCGAACTCTAAGGCTTTCGTAACTCCGCTCACAAGCCAGTCCAGCTATTCGGGCTCGGTCATACGCCGCTGCCAGCTCTCCCGCTCTTTTGTCAGCCCGCTGGAACAATTCGGAGAGCACCACGGCGGCGCGGGTGGCTGACGCGCCTCGCTTGGCAGCTCCGGGATCGCCGCAGGCAGCGGCGGCAAACTTACCGGCTTCGACGTGCAGCCGCTCGCCAGCAGCATCAGCGGTACCAGCATCAACACCTGCGGCCTTGTTCTGTTCTCGCGCATCACTCGCTTCCTTATTCACTACCGACTGGCGGCGTTGTTCTTCTTGGCGGGCTGTGTTGCCAGCCTCAGCTATAGCGAGCGCCTGGGCTTTACCGATTTCCGCCAGTTGGTTTCCGTAGCGCCAGTCTTGAACCTGCCAGGTGACGCCGGCGGCGCTGGCCATCAGCACCAGGATCAGCACCACCAGCCCGGCCAGCTTCTGGACGGGCCTCATTACGGCACATCCTTGAAGAAAACGTGCTGCCCCAGGCGCAACGTCTGCTTGGCCTTCGCCGCCCAGGCCGGAGCCTTGGGCATCGTGGTTGCGTAGTAGTGCGTGGCACCGCCGGTTGGATCCGGTACCGCGTCGTCCATCACCTGGTCAGCAGCACGCTGGGCCTGGGCGAGTTGCGCGGCCGGGATCGGCTTCGCACCGCTGAGGTAGGCGTAGTTCGGGTCGTTCTGGTTCCAGCAGCTGAACTGCCATGGCTTCAGGCACACGCCAGCGTAGCCCTCGCCCCACCAGGACTTGGCCTTGCCGTCGAACACGCGGTTGCGGATGGTCCAGGCCACGGCGATCTGGCCGGCCAGCCCCTCGCCACGGGCTTCACCCCACAGCGTGCGCGCCAGGATGTCCCGGTCTTTATCGGAAGTGGTCATGCTTTTCTCCAGGCAATAAAAAACCCGCACAGGGCGGGTGTCAGGCCGTTCGGTATGTGGCTACTCGGCGGCTGAGACGATCTCAGGGACAGCCTCAACCTTCACCGTTACCTTGGCGCTGTAGGTGTTCAGTAGTTGCGCTGTACGCACAACGGCCTGGGGCTGCGAGGCCAGAAGCTCGCGAGCCTTCGCATCCGCCTCATCCGCCGTGGCGAATTCCATAAGGTTGAGGGGATCGAAGGCGTTGCTGGAATTGATGACGATGTAAGGCATGGTGTTCTCCGGGTATTTTTGGCAAAAATAAACCCGCTCGATGGCGGGGATCAGTGATCGGGCGTGATCAGCCTTCGGCAGGCGCCTCCGACTCCGACTCGGCTACTGCCGGCGGCATCTCCATTACCTCCGCATCCGGCACCAGAATGTGTAGCGTGATCATATGCTTGAGATCGTAGGGCTTACCGTCCTTCGTTACCGTCACCGTCAGCACGCCCTCAGTGAAATCCGTATCCACATCAGCGCGGCTATCAATCTGGTTGACCGTATAGCCCCAGCCATCGTCGATGGGCGGGAACGGAACCATGCCCAGACAACCGATAATCCGGTACACGCCGACCGACTCGCGCGACGACGAAATAACGCCGGAGCCGTTTGTTACAAAATCATAGGTCGCACCGGTGGCGCCCAATACGTTGATTGCTGCTCTTGCCATGTTCAGATCGCCTTTAATGTGCCATCAGCGGCGCGGGTGGTGTTGCCGGTGTGGTAGATAATATTGAATGCCGCATCCGTATAGTCTCCGGAACGAAAGCCGATCACGCCCCCAGGTGACACCCCCATCCAGAGCTGGCTACCGAGGCTACCGCTGCCGGGATACCCGATATTGATAAGCGTGCCGTAGTTAACGGGTTTGTACTGGGTCGAAGGCTGGATGATGGAAAAATCAGTGGTCCATCTATTCATGGTTACAGTGTGTGCATTCGCTCGCGTGCCCAGACCAAACGCACCGACAGGCATGGCGTTTCCGGGATCAGTACCCATGTTGGCAGTGGCCGCAGTGCCCAGCTGTAAGCCTGCGCGCGCCAACGCTGGAGTTGAGCCCCCTGTACCACCCTGAGCGACGGACAGGAACGATTGACCAGCCGGGTATAGCGCCAGGTGCTGATCTGGCTGCCACACACCACTGTTCTTGTAGCGATAGGCAATCTGCGCATTGGTTCGGTTAAACACCAGTTGTTGCTGGTGGTTGGCAGTCCAAGTCAATGCGATACCAGTTGAGCCCGCTGCAAATGGTAGGGTTCCGGAGAGCTGCCGTGGAACGCCCGGCACATCGGCGTTGATGCTGAACTTCTGCGAAACAGTTAGAGCATTCAGGTCCGTTACAACAGTACGAACATGAGTGCTGCCCCAGCCAAATGCACCGGTAAGCTGGAGCCGCCCTGGCGTTTCATCGTCGACGTGCATCTGCGTATTGGCCGTCGAGGCAGTGCCAAGGCCTGCGAGTGTTGCCCCCCACTGCTGCACTAACTGGTTCACAGCGTCAGCCAAGGCCTTGGGATAGCCGTTGACTGGCACGATCCCATAATCGGCGCCGCCAACGGACTCACCGCGATACGCAGGGGAGATAGAAAGCGACGTATCGCTCGCGGGATTGATCACCTGATAGATGCCCCGATCAGGGCCAACAAACATATCACCGGAGCGGCAGTTCGAGAACTTGGTGCCGACGCCTGTTACTGTCGGGCTCCCGTTCTGCACGCTCACGGTTCCTTCTGAAAACCAAGAACTCATAGTTTACTCCAATCAAACACCTGTACAGGCACTTGAAATTAGTTGTAGTAGCGGTCTATTGGGAACTTACAAATTGGAATACTCAGATAAAACCCCTCTGAGCCTTGCCAATAGAATCGATCTAGGTGATGCCTGCCATTGAAGATATGCAATACCGGCACTCCGCCCTCCAAAATTGTGATACCCGCATACTTCGAATCATTGGCAAACCACATTATCCCACGATCAAGGCTTGACACACTTATAAAGTCATCAGCATCAACCGATACACCGCTGTAGTAGATATCTACAAAAGTCCCTCTACCAACAGTCCAGTTCTTTGAGAACTTCCCATAGCGAACCACCCTGTCGCTGGACACAAACATTATTCGATTTTGCGCATCACGCACTTCAAGACCATATTCAGATGAGCTGCTTTGGTCAGAGTACTTACAAGATACAAATTCCATTAAGTAATCTTGTAGCACGCTACCGCCACGAACTGCTGACGTGACATGAAACCCTGTCCAGTTACCGGAAGAACCTTCAATTGAGGTATAGAGCCCGAGGGAGGCGTGTGATGCCGATATCGTCCTCAAAAATATTTGGGGCGGCTCCACGGTGAGAATAGGCTTGGCAAAGGTAAACTGCCCTTTGCCTTCCTTGTCAGTGTAGCGAGACTGGATTCGGAACTGCCCTCGCTCGGAGAACACCAGAACTTTGTACACGCTGCTGATGCTGACAGATCCTTGATCGTTTACAGCGACAAAACCGTAGTCGTCCATATCAACTCACCTTGACCACTTCTACAACACTCTCCACGATATTGCGCGTCCACATCTCACGGTTTTTCCCGCCGCCACCACCGTCTGGCTCTCGGTAATTAATTTGGGTAATAATCGCAATTCGCGTCCCTCCCAAATTGCTATAAGTAGGCAGGCCGCCCCAAGTATCTGGGGAACCAAGCTGGTCATACGGCGCATAGACCTTCGGAGTGATCGTGACAAAACAGGTCGCGGGGTCATAACCTGGAACATCCATGAGAATGTATTCATAGTTAGAACCCTGCCCTCCACCCTTAGCAGCAGGAACTATCATCACGGCCAATTTCTGTAGAGTGAAATCCTCCATACCCAATGTTTTAATGCCATTCGCATCAAATACACTTAAACCAAAGTCCATATCTACACCTCGTCTACAACTTCAACCCAGGGATGTAGGTGCAACGGCCGCCATAGGCGACCGCCCACCCTTAACTCCAAAACCACCAGGTCAAAGTCTTAGATTGCCGGTCATTGTCCGGCGGACATCATTGCCGTCATACACAGCAAGGCCGTTGTTATTGAGCAGGATCGAGCCGCCAGTACCATCACCGCGCAGCACGAACGTGCCCGCCTTGACGTTAATCTCCAGCAGTGGGCGCCCCCTGGAGTCAACCGCCTCAGATCGCAGCGTCATGCCCAGGATGATCTCCTGGATAAATGCCTTGTTGATCACCGCCTGGTTGATGAACACCTGGCCACCGCTCACAACGAACGGCGTTATCAGCTGCCCACTGACCTCGTCGACAATCTCGAAGCGCTGCGCAAACGCCACGATCTCCGATGTTTCCCCGTCACTGCCCAAAGCCAGGCCGGCCATTACCTTCTTACCGTTGGCAATGGTCTGGGCTTTGATCGTCGTCTGGGCCGATACCTTCCCGTCGAGATTGACCAATGTTTCGCTTACAGTCTGTACAGACGCACTGGTCTCGCCGATGCTCGACTGTAGGGTTTCAGTCGTTCTTGCCAGCGCCTCATTCGCAGAGGCCTGCACCTTCTTCTCGATCTCAAAGTTAGCCGTGGACTCCCAGGCTTTGACCGCGGCAGCCAGCTCCCCGGAACCATCATCGCCGCGTACCGAAGCCCGTAGTGCCTCGTTACTGGCAGCCTGAGCTGTGACCTTTCCATCAAGATCGGTAACCGTGGCAACCAAGCTCGACGTGGCGGCGGCATTGGCAGCGTCTGCTGCCGTGACTCGGCGCGCCGCGATGTTGCACCACAGAGCCCGACCCACACCATTCGCGGCCATGATCCGGGTAAGGAACCGAGCAGAAACAGCATTGGCCGGTGCAGTGATACGCCCAGAGAACTGCTTGAACCCCTTGCCGGTGGTGGCTGCAAATGAAAATGCTGTCACGTACCCCAAGTTGACGTTGGCGCTGCTGTAGAACTGCATCTGGAAGCTGCCAGTCTGCCCGGGCGACATCTCATCCCCGGAAATCTCAGCTGTCACATCAAACTGCTCACCTGCCACAGTCAGAATGTTGAAGCTGATGCCGCAAAAGCTGTTGTCATAAAAGGCAATCGCCTTACTGAAAGCCGTTGAGCTGGATACGACAGGTACAACAGCTGTCGCTGGAGCCCCCGAATAAGTAGTCCAGGGATCTGCCAGGCCATCCTCGAAGTTCCCCCGGATAAGCAGGTTGTCCAGCTGCTGGCCGATAGAAGCTCGGAGGCTGGTGATCGCCCCACCCTGCGCCGTGATGGTGTTGCCCTGCTGCGTCACGGTGTTGCTCAGAGCGGTGACGGTCGATGCATCTGCCTTGGTGTTTGCCACTGCCAGCGCGTCGGATGCAGCCTTAGCCGCATCCGTGGCCACCTTGTCGCTAACAGCCGCCCAGGCAGAGCCTGTCCAGCGTTTCGGCGTGTTTGCACCTCCGGTGATATCGATCCACAGGTTTTGTGGCAATTGATCGGCAGCAGCCGGTGCCGCTGCCTGAACAATGACCTTGCCCTTCCCGCCGGCGAGGGTGTTTGCAGCATTGGCGGCGTTCTGGGCAGCGGTGACATTTGTGTTGGTTGTCGTGAGGCTGTTGTTGAGGGCGGTGATGGCAGAACCCTGGCTCGTTACCGTGCCTTCCGTAGCCGTTACTCGATTGGTCAAGCTGTTGACCGCCGACGCATCTGCCTTGGTGCTCGCGACCGACAAAGCATTGGCTGCCGCCGTGGCTGCATCTGTCGCCACTTTGTCCGTGACCGCTACCCACGCGGACCCACTCCAGCGCTTAGGGGTATTGGCCCCGCCAGTGATATCAATCCATAGATTCTGCACAAGCTGGTCAGCAACCCCTGGAGCAGCCGATTGCACCAGCACCTTGCCCTTGCCGCCTGCCAGTGTATTGGCCGCGTTTGCAGCGTTTTGCGCAGCAGTGACGTTACCGTTGGTGGTGGTAAGGCTGGTTTGCAGCCCGGTGATCTGGTTTGACTGGGCGGTGTTCACCCCCTCGATGTTGGTGATCTTGGTTTCAGACGTAGTGACACGCGCGGCGAGGCCGTTGGCAGTCGTTACAGCTTGCCCCACGTTGAGCCAGTAGTTTGCATCTGGAGGCGCGGCGCCGGCTGGAACATCACCTTTGGCCTGATACAGAATGCCGTCAGTGAACAGCACGCTTTGACCTGCCGTATAAGGCTTTTCAGGATCGTAAGCCGCTGAATCGGCAATATCTGCGATGGCATCAATCTGCTCTTGCAACTGAGTGTTCAACTCCTGCAGGCGTGCATTCATCGAGCCAGGGCCATCTCCCGAAATCAACTCGATCTCTTCGCGCAAGTCCTGGTACAGGGCTCCCTTGCCGATCTTGTCGGCGAAGTACTTCTCGTATTCGCTCTGGTCCGAACTGGCCTGGCCATTGACCGCGCCAGGGATCGGGAAGAACGGCCCGAGGTTGCCGGTGCGGTCCACCAGGCGCGCCCAGAAGAACAGGCTCGCCCCCGCCAGCAGGCTGTGCATTTCGTGCGTGGCCTGCGGGTAGCTGAAGTCGCTCAGCTTCTCGGCCGTCGTCAGGTCCGGCGACTCGCTGTACCAGACCTCCGTGCGCTGGGTGTCCTCGGCACCTGGTGGAAAACCCCACTGGATACCGATGCCATAGACCAGGCTGGTGGTGGTCAGGAACGCCACCGCCGGCGGCAGGCCAGCCTTGCCTTCTAGGTTGGTCAGCGCGGACGTGACAGGGATCGAGGAAACGTTGAGCGCACTCACCGCCCGCACCCTGGCCATGTACTGCCCGGAATAGATCCCGCGCACATCGGCCATCAGTTCACCGGTACGCGGTACCGGAACCCACTCGCGGGCGCCCCACTTCCATTCGACGTCATAACCCACGGCGTTTGGCGCCGCGTCCCAGGCAATCGACATGACGGTGACAGCGATGCCTTGTTCGATCACTACGTGCTGGCTCAGCATCACCCGTGCCGGGGCGTCCTGGGTACCGACAGGAATCCCGGTGATTGGCCGGGTGTCGACCACGGCGCCGTTGTCGATAGCGTCGAATTTACTCGGGTCGTGCTGGATCACTTCGAACTGGAACTGGTGCCACTCCGGCCGCGTGACGTTGCGGACGTAGAACTGCATCAGCTTCAGGTCTTCGTAATCAAGAATCCATCCGCTTTCCGCCTGGGGCTGCTCGCTGAAATCCGCCATCACGGTCACGTCACGACCGGCAACAGACTTCACTACCCGCCCCTCAGACTTGCCGCTGGGTAGGTTGACCATCAGACGAGCGCCCACCGGCACGGTGGTGTCACGGTCGAGCGTCACCACGCGCCCAGCCGCCGCCGATATGCGCCCGCCATTGTTCCGACCAACCAACATCGGGTCCGCCACGGCGATCACCTGGCCAGGCTTCGGGATGTCGCCGTCGAGGCCAACACGGAACACACCGCCTTGGGTCTGTAGCTTTTCGGTCAAGGCTGCCCACTGCCCGGAGCGCTGGGCCTGGCCCAGGGAGGTGCATCCAATAGCGCCGACGGAAGTTTCACGGACCATGCCGCCGAGTTCGACCATTGCCTCATCATCAAAAACCGGTTCTTTGTCGGTTTCGAAACCCCGGTCCGGGTTATCCCAGGACACCATGTAGAGCGTATGGCGGTCGCGGGCCCGGGTGCCTTCGTACTTGATGGCGCCGTTGTTCAGGATCTGCGTCTGGTTGTAGGTGTACACCGGATCACCCGGCATATCGGCATTGACCACGATCTGGCTGCCGTCCCAGAAGGCCAGGCCGTGGAAAATTGAGGCCAGGTCCTGCAGCACCGCATAGGCTTCGGCCTGTTTCTGGAAGTACAGATTGCAGGTAAAGCGCGGCTCCATGCCGCCCTTGCCGTCCGGCACCATCTGATCGCAGTACTGCGCAATGCGGTAAAGCGACCAGCGATCTACCATCGTCGCGTCGATCCGGTCACCCAGGCCGTAGTACGGGTGCAGCACCAGGTCGTAGAAGATCCACGCGGGGTTGTTGGTGTAGGCCTCTTTGAACGTGCCATCCCAGATACCGTTGCTCGTACCGGTACCGGATGTTGCGTAGGTGCGGGTTTCCGCGTCGTAGTTGGAAGGCACACGAATAATGCGCCCGCGCATCAACGCCGCAATCTTGGCGATATCACCGCCGAAGGTCTGGGCGTCGTACTCGATGCTGCTGACTGCTGTGAGCGGGTACTCCTGATCGCTATCGACAACCTCGGCGATGGCCTTGACGACCATCTGGTCAGCCACCAGATCAGAGTTAGCGTTGGGAGTCAGGCGACGGACACGGATAGTCCAGCGGCTGCCCGCCGGCAACTCCAGACGGTGCGCGCGCTCGTACTCAGTGACGTTCTTGCGATCAACAACCGAGACCAGCGCTTCGACGTATGGGCCGTTGTCGGTCGAGATATCCACGGCGTAATCAATGCGCACGCCGTTGATGTTGCCGGCGGCATCCTGGCTGCGTAGGGTTGGCCAGCTCAAGCGGAGGCGAATTGCGTCACTCACCGAGTTGGTGATGGTGTGCAGCCAGGGCGTGCCGAAGATCAACTCCTGCTTGACATCGATCTCGTTGCTGGACTCGGTATTGCCTTCCAGCCGCTCCTGATTTAGCTCGCCATTGCGGAACTGCCATTTAACGCCCGGGTAGTTGATCGTCCCGTCAGGCGCTTGGATCGGCGTGCCGTCCAGCTTGAGCGAGCGCAGGCCGTCAACCAGCCCAACAATGGGGCCCCAGCTCCAGAGATAGACGATGCGGGCAGTAGAGATCGACGGAACGCTGTTCTGAGCAATGCTCGGCTTTTTCTGTTTGGCCTGGCCGCCCTTGCTGCCGATCACGGCGCGGCGCGTGCGAGGGGCTACACGCCGCGTCTTCTTTGCTGCTGCGCTCATGCGCCCTCCAGAATGCAAAAACCCGCCGAAGCGGGTTTGGGTGTTGGGATTGGTTAAATGTTGTCTTGGGTGTAGACCCCGCCGGACTCAACCGCCCCGCCGATCTCCCGCTCTCCATAAAGCAGCGGGTAGGGGTTGCCCTGGGCGATAGTCGTGACAGCGCCGCCGAAGCCGTAGCTCGGGTTGTTGCCGTCGTCATTCTTGCTCTCGGCGCTGGCTTTGGTGGTCGGCGACAACATCTGCACAACACCGCCAAGCCCGACAGCGGCGCCGGCGGCCAGAAGGCCCATGCCGAGCGTCGAGGTGGTACCGCCAGTGAACAGGCCGGCCACGATCAGCACCACGCCGAGCAGTGTCTGGAACATGCCCGCCTGCTTGCTACCTTGGACGATTGGTTGAATACGGATGTCGCCGTTGTTGCTGCCCACCAGATCAAGCTCCTGCTCGCCAAGATTGCGCTCGTCGACGAAGACAGCGAACACCAGACCGCGCTCTTCGGCAGTGCGCAGGTACTTCTCAAAGCCCGGCTTCATCATGCACAGCGCCGCCATGGCATCCCGGAAGCTGTGAACGTCCAACGTGAACTGCTTGCCGAACTTTTTACCCAGCACACCGCCGAGCTTGATGGTTCGCATAGTCATGGGCGGTAGTCCTTGTGACGGAGAATCAGCTTTACCCGGTTGGCCATCGACCAACCGTAGATTTCACGGGCGGCCAGGCGGCCGGGCATGTGGTGGTAGATGAACGGCCCAGAGCCGCCAAGCTTCGGCGCCGTCTCGCTGATCAGCGCCGGCTCATCGCCCAGGTAAATCGCTGCATGGTTCGGGAAGTAGCATTCCCGGCCAGGCGTCGGGATCTGCAGCACCAGCATGTCGCCCCGCCGCGCTTCATTGACCTGGTAGAAACCGGTGGCCGCGAAGTTGTCTTCGTACAGGCTCGGCCCATCCTTCTGCTCCCACCAGAGATCGGCGCGCTCGAAGTTCGGCAGTTGCAGGCCAACCTCCCGGGCGTACCAGTCGCGGCACGCTGCCCAACAATCAAGCAGCCCATGGGAGAAGTCGCGGCCCAACAGCGGCGCCTGGAAGCCTGACGGCTTGAACCACTCAAACTCCCCGCCGGGCCAGCCCACAATGCCCCAGGGCAGCTCGTGCAGCTCACAGCTGACGCGGTCGGCCATGCTCGGCGTCGGGGCCTGGTCCGGGTGACTGTGAATGATCGCCAGCACATCCCCGCGATCTTCGGCGCCGGCCATGTCCTTGTGGTCGATCTGGAAGTTCTCGCGGGCAGTCGTGGCCAGGTTGGTGCAGGGTACGTACTCACGGCCAGCAGCAGTCTTGATCAGCACCCCGCAAGCCTCGGCCGGGTAAGCGCGTTCGGCGTGCGCGCGGATCTCGTCCTGCAATTTCTGATTGATCCGCATGACTACCTCGAACTTGCGATAAGGCTCGCGCCCATGGATCCGCCGAAGCGGCGTGTGTTGCCCCGTAACTTGCAACTGCTCCACCAGCCCCCGCAGCGGTCGAGCGCCGGGTTGTCCGTGGGCTGATTCTTCTTGTCGAACATGGCAGTGCCGGTATAAGCGCAAGCCTCCTGCCGGTACCCGCCACGGCAGGCCCACCGGCAAAGCTTGGTGATCTGCTGAGCCGGCAGCATCTGGCCTTCCATGTCCGTGGGGCTCGACAACGAGAACGTGACCGAGATGCTCGGCAGCGCCTCGGTCTTCTGCTCGATAAACCAAAGGTTCGTTTTCGATTGGTCGCTGGCTTCCGGGTTGCCGTCGGGGAAGTTAGCGGCGTCGAGGAAGTGGCGAAACGTTTCAATCACCTTGACCCGGGCGCCAGCCAGATCGCGAAACTGGAAGCACAGGGCGGTGATCGCCCCACGCACACCGCCCAGCTCGTCGTCCACCCGCAGCGTGGGAGTGGCCGGCCTGCCATCGCCGCGAATATCGAAGCCTTTGGCCTCGATCTGTAGCGGCGAGTAAAGCTGCCCCTGCCAGATGATGTCGCCTTCGTGGGCGTGACCATGGAAGCGCCAGAGCGTGGCGCCCAGGCGCGTGGCATCCAGCTCGTAGAGCCTGATCTGGTTACCAGGCTCGAGCTTTTGAAGATCGGTGTTGTAATTCATATCGCCCCAGAAACAAGAAACCCCGCACTTGGCGGGGCTTGGTGAGGGTTAAGGTCGGGGGTTGAACACCTGCTTAACGGTGAAGGTAACGGTGTAGATTTTCGCGCCGAGTGCCTTTTTCTTGTAGCCGTTCGCCCGGTACCAGCCTTCCGGCTCGCCTGGCGGCGCATAGCGAAAGGCCTTGTAGCCTTCGTGCCGATCCAGAAACGCCAGCAACTCGGGCAACTCCTCGCCCGGCAGATCCTCACCGGTGTGCACCAGGTTCCACGCCTGGCTCTTTGTGTTGATCCCGATGCCCCCGGCCTGGACAATCCCGTCGCCGAACTCGTTCTCCCACGTTCGCTGGCTGATATCTCCGTCGGTACCGACTTCGACATCAAAGGTAAATGTCTCAGCCATCATCGCCTCCAAAGCCGGCCACCCTGGCGCATTTCTGCATCCAGGAATTTGCCCATACGCGCTTCCAGCGCCGAGCCAATTGAGTCACCCTGCATCTGCGCCTCCTGGCTACTCATGCCCTGCTGGGCCTGAACGGTAACTGGTGCGCTAAAGATGATTTGCGAAGGGCCGCTCGGCGCAGAGTCCGACGATGAACCAACCAGCGCAGCCCGACCATCGCCCGCCGATTCCAAACTGCCAACACCAATCTGCGCGTGGGGTTGGGAACCGCTCAGGCTGTTATCGATCCGAGACAACATCGCATCAAGTTTCGCGCTGGTTTGAGCAGTGGTGACCCGCTCGCCCTTTTGCAGAAACCAGCTGCCGTCTTCAGGAACCGAGTCGATACCGTCGTGCGCCATACCTGCCAGCGCGGTCATGCCCACGGCCGAGGCCAAGGGGCCAGTCACCGCCATGGCAGTAGCCATTGCCGCAGGCGCGGCCGCTGGCCCTATGATCGGAATAGCCGCAGTGGACGCAAAGGCATTGAGGCCTGCCGTTAAAGACATGGCTTGAGCGTTCGCGCCCATCATCCCAGCCGCGCTCGACTGCGTTGTTTTCCCTACCAGCATTTGAATGCCCTGATAGATCAACCACTGCGCCGCCATATCCCCCAGCGCCTTCAACATCGACTTGGCAAAGTTGCCGATCATGTCGCCCAGCGCGTCATCGACATCCTCGGCGCCGCTGGCCACATCCGAGAAGAAAGTGCCAAGTCCGCTGGTGCCTTCTTGCAGCGCTGTGTTGGTGATGTCCGCCGCCTGGGCCGAATAGTCACGAGCGGCATCGGCATAGTTCGCCCACGCCTCGTTGACGCCATTCATCCAGTTGGTTTGCTGCTCGTCCGTGGCAGCGTAGAAGTCCTGCTGAGCCTGAAGGCGCTTGTCGAGCTCGGCCTGCAGTACCGCCGTTTCGCTCTGATAAAGCTCGGGCGTGATCTCGCCGCTGTTGCGCTGCTTAACCAGCTCGTTGACGTCAGCGGCGTACTTCTGCCGCATTGCAAGGTCAGCCCGCATCCGGTCTCGGGCCTTGTCGCCCATCCCCACGCCCGCCAGCTCCTGCTCAAACCCGTCCTTCGTAGTTTGGGTGGTCAGCGCCTGGGCATTCTTGAACGCCATCAGCTTTAGGTCATCCTCGTTGGCCTTCTTCAGCTTGTTCAGCGCATCCAGTTCGGCAGCCATGCCCAGGAGCTTTTTCTTTTGCGCCTCACTCAGCTTGCCGAGCTTTCCTTCTTGGAGCTCGAAGGACAGCTTCATCACCTCGGTGGCGTCTTTCTGCTTGTCGCCCGTGGTGTTGATCAGCTCGATCTGACGCTTGTAGCCTTCCTCGGCGGTTTCAAACGACTTGAGCTGCTGCTTGGCGGCAGACTGCCCTTCGGTGGCGTTCTTCCGGCTGGCCTTGGCAGCTGCGTCATCGGATGCTTTCTGCGCATCTTTCGCAGCAGCGGCCGAGCGGATTGCAACGATCTCCCCTTCAGTGAGCAAAGTGTTCTCACGGATGAACCTGTTGGCCGCCTCAAGATTGGTTTTGTCCTGGGCCGTGGCCAACTGCTTTAGTAGCTGATCCAGGTACTTCTGGCCGGCCTGGGCAGCGCCCGCCCGGGCGGCAGCATTGTCACGCTCTGCCCGGGTGTTGGCATCCGTCTCCCCGGTCAGTTCGGCCATCGCGGTTTTGAGCTTAGCGATGACTTCAGCCTTCTCGGCCGCAGCGCCACCACTCTTCTCAAGGGCGTTAGCCATTTCGGCTGTGACACCAGGGACTTCTCGCACCTGGTCAGCCACTGCCTTCCAGTCAACAACCATCCCAGATGATTGATCTGCCGATGCTTTCTTGATGATGTCCATTGCCGACCGGAACTCAGCCGGTAACGGAGCGATACCCCCCATGAAACCGGATGCGCCAGCAAGGCCAGCGTTTGTCAGGCTGCTCTGAAACTCGAAGGCGATTGAGCCTGCCGCCGTGGTCAGATCGCCCTCGGCATCCTCAATAGACGCCTTCAACTCCCGGAGGGTGACGGACTGTGTCGCCCTATTAAGCTTGTTGAATCGCTCAACAAGCTTGTCGATAGGGTCGCCGAGATCACCCAGCTTCTGCTCCAAAACACTGGTGTTGTCGCGCAAAGTGAGGAACGCAGTGGCGGCTCCAATTGCCAGAACTGCGATACCAGCAGGCCCGCCAAGAACACCCATTACGCTCAGTGATGCACGACTTGCGGCCGCCTGAGCCGCAGCCACCGCATTGGTTGCCCGGGTCTCCACCATTCTGGCTTCGGCGAGCTGCAGCGACATCTGCGTCTGCACGGCAGTACCGCGCGCGGCAACTGCCTCTTTCTCAGCGAGAAAAACGGAAGTTTGGGCTTTTTGTTGCTCGGCCTGAGCCGAAAGCAGAACGGCGGCGGCCTGGGCCTTGCGAGCGACCGCATCAGCAACGGCGGCCCTGGTCGCGGAAACTGAGGCTGCGACAGAGCCCGCAAGCTGGCGACCGTAGCCTGCTAGCGCACCCACTGCGATCACCCCGGCGATATCGGCGAGAGTTTCGAAGTTGTCCCCGAGCGCGCCGATGCCTTTGGCCAGAACGCCAGTGCCATCAGTAGTCTCGTTCAACCGCCCAACGTAAACCGAGAAGGCATTGTTGAGGTTTTGCATTGCATCGCGTACCGCGACGCCCATGCTGTCAGCCAACAGCCCGTTGGCTTCAGCGGACTTCTGCAACCCCTCGGTCAGGATATCGAGACTCAACTTCCCTTGAGCCCCGAGACTGCGAATTTCTTCGGCAGTCTTCCCGGTGGACTTGGCAATTGTATCAACCACAGTCGGCATCGCTGCAAGGATGGACTGCCAACCATCAGCCTCAACCTTGCCGGTTTGGAGGGCTTTAGAGTAGGCGTCGATTGCCGAGCTTGCCTTTTCCGCCGATGCCGAGTTGGTCACCAGCAAAAAGCTGAAGCTGTCCATTACGTCCAGCGCCTGGCTGGTGTTGTAACCCATCGACCTCAAACTGTCCGCAGTGCGGATGTAAAGCTCCTGGGCTTCGGCCAAAGGTCGATAGGTACGCTTGGCGGTGTCGAGTAAGCGATCCTGCACCAGGTTGTACTCGCCCACGCTGCTGGTGGCCATGCCGATTCGGTCGGACATCTGACTGAATGAGTCGGCAGTCTCAATGATCTTGCCGACCGAGGCGGCCCCAACTGCAACCGCCAGCGCGCTTTTTATTAGGCCCGCCGCATCCTGGGCGCTCTCCCCGGCCCGATCAAAAGCAGCGTCGACACGCCCGAGACTTTTGTCGATCTTGGTGGATGCCTGGCCGACGCTGGAGTCTGCCCTGGCCATCTCTTGGCGCAACTGCGCCGTGGTGGCCTCGATGCGAACGAGCATTCCCTGAACGTCGGTATCAGCCATGTTTTTCTCCGGGCATTAAAAAACCCGCCGTGGCGGGTTCAATTTAGTAATGAATGGAAAGTCATCCCTGATTAGAGTTTTTCCTGTTGGCGGCATCTGTGATCTTGCGAATCCTCCGTTCCTCTCTGGCCTGCTGCCTGACTGGATCGTTTGATAGCCTTTGCCAAAAGTAGACGCCGGCCAAAATGATCGCGACTACGACCAGTGAAAACAGAGCAACGTTTCCAGCGGACATCACCACAGCAGCAAGGCCAAGGAAAAAGCCTGGAGCCAATACAACGGCTATGACGAGGAGTAGCACGACTATCAGGACTTGCATTTGATTTGCCTCCATTCAAACCGACAGCCTATCAAATAAGCTCCTGATGCCCAATCATGCTGGCTGCCGCCCAGTCAGCGCCTGCCGCAGCTTATCCGCCACTGCCGAAGGTGAAGGCTTACCTTCTTTGGGTTTCGTCTTGCCGCCGCCAAATGGGTTCGTCATCTGCGCCCACTCGATCTTGGCGTCCATGGCCAGGAACAGCTCAGGCATTGGCGTGCGCCACGCCAGATCGGGAGGCCAGCCAAGCCACCCCGTGGCCACCGCGTAGAGCCGGTCAACATAGCTGCCGTCTTCTACGGCACTTACGCCGCCGGCCTGGACTTTCCCGTAGCCGGGCCTTTCGGGTTGTACAGCGCCACCAGGTAAGCATTCAGTTGCACTGACACCTCCAGCACACCAGCCTGCCAAACCTGTTCGGCGACAGCCTCTGCGGCCTTGCCGGTCAAGCCCGCACCGCCTGCGATGATCACCGCGCAACCGTCGATGCTCAGGGCGTTGATTGCCTGAGAGGCGCCGCGCAGCCCGCCGAAGTGAGCCTCAATCGCCCGAACCGCCCCAAGCGTAGGCTGGAGCATGTACGTCTCGTCATCGAGCTTGATGTCGACGGTACCGTGAAGAGTCTTGCTCATGTTTCGAATCCTTGGGGGTCGGGGCCGAAGCCCCTAGGGTTAAGGGGTGACCGGTGCCGGGAGGATTTCCAGGATGTCGGAGTTAATGGCGATGGTGACGTTGCGGCGAACCACGTTGTCAGCGGCGCCGGGGGCGACCGTGTTGTTCATCACCTTGCCGCGCTGGTAGAACGTGGTCGGCAAAATCGCCGGGGCTGCATCAGGGTCACCATCGTTCAGGGTGATCTTGATGTTGTAGTCGCCCTTGCTGCGATCCTTGTGAGCGATCTTCAGCTTGGCCTGGCCCAGGTCACCGTTGTCGAGGCCGACAACCAGAGTCAGGTCACCTGCATCGGCGGTGCCCTTATACTTGCGCACGCGGCCATTGCGCAGCGACGTGAAGGTCACAGAGCTGAACGTATCGCCGAACTCGCCCAGGTCTTCCACTTCGCCGATATCGACATAGGTGTCAGCCTTATAGAGCGCTTCGGTGTCCGCGCCGTTCTTGCTGCCGATGCCGATCCGGCAGCCGGCGGCTGTGTTGAGGTTGTCTTCGGCCATGGGGGTTCCTCCAAGGGCACATTGGATAAAGCCGCGGTGCGGCCGGGTGTTGGGTTTAGTGGGTGGTGATAACGCGGACCGTGATCGATCCTTGGTACGTGACGCCGTCAGCATCGCGGTGGGCGTCGGCCTGCTCGACCCTGACCGATACGGCCCGACCAACAGTCAACGGCAAGCGGCGCTCATCCAGAGCCGCCACAACCTCGCCGAGGATCTGCTTCACCTCGGCCTGGCCGTGGGCATCCGACCACACCGAAAGGTAGATCAGGCGCTGTTGACGCTTCCGGCCGGCGATAGGCGAGATGTTGGTGCTGATCTCCCGGTCAAACGATACATACGGCATATCGGTGTCCATGGGCGCGCCGTCGAAGACTGGACACGACACTTCGGCCTCCAGCCGAGCGAACATTGCTTCCTGCAACGCAACAGATGGGTCAGCCATTGGAAAGCCCCTTGCTTGCTTTGCTCAACGTTCGACCGATGGCTGCCTTGATGTTGGCCACGACATACTCCCGATTCACGTCTTTCGCTGGGCGAAGCCAGGGATGAGCAGGCCGTGCAGGAATGTCTGGGTACTTACCGAAGAAGTGCGAGCCGTCTGCCTTGTTCGTCGGCCGGCGGGCTCGACCGCCTGCGCGCTTGTTGCCGGTGTATCCCTTGGTCCCATACTCGACAAACCGAAGGTAGAAGAACCGTTGTTTGTTCTTCTTGCCACGGATACCGATCTGGGCGTCAAGGCCACTTTGGGAAACAAACACCGTCAGCGCGGCAGCAGCGGCTCCAGTATCTTTCGGGATCAGGTTCTTCATCGTCGAAAGAATCCGCTCGGCACTATCACGCATCACCGGCGCCAACTCGTTATCCATGGATTGGTGGAGTGTGCGCAACGTTCGGCGAAGCTTGAAGTCACCAGACATACGCGAGCGGCGACTGGCCATGGCCTACTCCCTGGCCTTGAAGGCCTTTTCAGCAACTGGGGCAGGCTCTGGCACTTCCTCTGCAAGTCCGCGAGCTACCAGGTCAGCGCCAAGCTTGGCGTCGACCGTAAAATCTTCACCCTTCTCCCGGTCGCCAGTGGCGCCGGACAAAGAGCCCAGGGCAATTACCTTCATGATTCACCTCTATGGGTTGGGTACGTTTGAACAAAGCAATCGAAGCATGTCGCGCTCATTGTTGAGCAGCGCTGCACCGATCAAGTAAGTGGTGGTGATTCCTTTCACCGTGTGCACAAGGCGGTTGCCCGCGATAGCGTCAGCCCGGGGCCGGATGCGAATCTCGGCGGTGATCACAGCCTTCAGCTGCTCGGCAATGGGCGATACACGCCCAGTCGGCATTGCGATCTCTGCCCACAGCTTGCCGATCTCGGTCCAGGTGGTATCGAAGCCGCCGGATTTGTTCTTGGTCAGTAAAGGCTTGAACATCGTGCAAGAGTGGCGCAATCGTCCAGCGCGCATTAAACCCCCCAGCCAATACGATATGGCATAAGCAATGATCGGGATCCGCCAGGCAATTCGGAGGAGATCGTGCCCACGACAACATCCTCACGGTTTCCATACAGGTTGCCGACAATGAGCAGGCAGGCGGCGCGAATGGTTGGGTTGATCAGAATCGGGCGATCACCTGCAGACCCATCCGCAATCGCCGCGTCCAAGGCAGTCTGATCAGTGAAGAAACGACGATTCATGAACTGAGCGGCACTGTCCTCAGCCGCAGCCAAGTACAACTCAACATCCGCACGATCATCCTCTTCAGCCCGCAGATGTCGCATCACTTCATCGGTCGGAATGACATTCATGTCAGGCCTTCGGGTTGAGTGTTGTAGCCAATCCCTTGGCAACCAGAAGGCTGGCTTCATGCTTTGGTGACTTATAGCCGTCACCTCCAGCATTGCGAATTTCCTTACCGTCCAGATAGCTTCTCAGCGGATAGATGGTGATCAAGCTGTCAGCAGCGTCAGCAGCGTCAGCAGCGTCAGCAGCGTCAGCAGCGTCAGCAGCGTCAGCAGCGTCAGCAGCGTCAGCAGCGTCAGCAGCGTCAGCAGCGTCAGCAGCGTCAGCAGCGTCAGCAGCGTCAGCAGCGTCAGCAGCGTCAGCAGCGTCAGCAGCGTCAGCAGCGTCAGCAGCGTCAGCAGCGTCAGCAGCGTCAGCAGCGTCAGCAGCGTCAGCAGCGTCAGCAGCGTCAGCAGCGTCAGCAGCGTCAGCAGCGTCAGCAGCGTCAGCAGCGTCAGCAGCGTCAGCAGCGTCAGCAGCGTCAGCAGCGTCAGCAGCGTCAGCAGCGTCAGCAGCGTCAGCAGCAAAAGGCTGGGCGGTCGCCGCCTGGCTGGCAACAACTTCCTGGCCTGCTGTCAGTGTCTTTTCCGATTCATTTTGTTGCTGAGTTGCTAGAGGCAAAACAGTAGTTGGCTCGTTCTTTTTTGCTCGACTCATAACGTTTCTCCAATCGGTTCAGGCCTCCCCAGAGAGACCTGAGCCGGCAGTAAGTTAAGGGGCGGCAACCAGAGGACCGGTCACGAAAGCTTCAGGACGATAGACCGCGAAGGCCAATCGCTCCTCGGCTCGGATGGTGACCATGTTGTTCTCGAAGTCCTTGTCGTTCTCAGTCGAAACCAAGACTTCGATACCCATGCGGTCAAAGATCTGTGCAGCCAAGCTGAAAGCACCGGTGAGAAACTGCCCCTGGACAATTGCCTGGGTCTCAACCACTGGCAGATTCCACAGGCGTGGCGAAGTGCCTTCCTGGGGCTTGCCGATGATGTAGCGGTTTTCGCCGTCTTTCAGCAGCTCGATCGCCGCCCAGTCAATTGGGTTGAGCACAATGCCTGTAGATGGGAACTCGGCCAGGGTGGCTTGCAGCAATGCCAGGCGAATGCGGTCAATACGCTGCTCAGCAGCTACCGTGATACCTGCCGGCGTTACATATGCCTGAGCCTGAGGGATGATGCCGTGCAGGTTATTGCCGGTACCGTTGCCGTAAAGCAGCTGGGCCTCTTCAGCCAGCAGCAAGCCGTAACGAGCGCGCGCATCGATGTAGCTCTGCAGGGCCGCCGCATCATCGAGAATCTGACGGCTGCCTTTGAACAAGTGGGCAATAGTGCGCACGTTCGCGTTTTCGAGACCAAAGGTCAGTTCGCTGTAAGGCTTGGCCAAGCCCTCACCAACGATGGCAGCATTGTTGGTGAAGCCCGTCTCGCGGACGTACTCAACAGCGTTTGCACCTGTGGTACCGGGGGCAACCAGGTCACGAATGGTGAGCCGGCGCTGGGGAGCCAAAATCACACCAACTCGTTCAGTCGGGACAAGAGCGCCACCCGACGCCGGCGCCGAGGTAATTGCTGCACGCGGCACCTCCACACGGCGCGAGCCACGGAAAGAGCTGCTTACGCCCTCCTCCTGCATCTTGGCTGCAACCATTTGGCCGGCAGACTGCTGAGTCTCTGGCTCGTGCTGCTTGCCTGCATTGACCAGCTTCTGCTCGGCGTCCTGCATACGAGCCTGCAACTCACCCTGCTTGGTCAGCAGCTCATCAACCTTGGCTCGGGTTTCAGTCTGCATTTCGCCGGAGGCTTTGATTTCCTTCTCAGTGCGCTCGGCGTAAGTCTTGATCTGATCGCCAACGGCTTTCAGGTCTGCCTGGGTTTGCTTCTGAGAAGCTTCGATTTGGGACAGATCTACTGGCATGGTTTGTTTCCTTCAGAAATGAAAAAACCGCCACTTGGGCGGTTGATAATCGGGTTGCTGATGCAGTCGTCTAGCGAATGGGGAGGAGATCCCGTAGTGCTGACGCCTGGGTTGCGGTTTCTTCAAACGCGGATACATCAAGGGCAGCGCGAGGCTTACCCGACACGACAGCGCGAAGCGTGTCGCCGCCAGCAGCGCTGGGCATGCCGGTCTTGATCTCGGAAATTAGTTTTCGGCGCTCGCTACGGGGCATGCCTGACTTAGCCAAGGCTGCATCGAGTTTGCGCGCAGCCTGCGCCTGAGCCTGGGACTCATCCGTTGTTTCTTTGACTTCTGCTGCAGAAATCAACCCCGTGGCAAAGCCCTTTTCCAGGGCGGTGGGGCCGCTCAAGTAGGTTTCGGCATCGAGCATTTTCTCGATATCCTTCTCATCCAGCCCGCTCGTATCGGCATAAACACCGGTCATCGCTTGGTCGAACTCCTCCATCGTATCGGCGAGCTCGCGGATCGCGTGGCGATTACCGGCATAGTAGGTCCAGCAGTTATGGATCATCAAGAAAGCGCTCTTGGCGATTTCCCGCTTTGCGCCGGCCATTGCAACCACCGAGGCGGCAGAGGCGGCAAGCCCCAGCACTTTCGTGGTGACCTCCTGAGAATGCTCCAAAAGGCGGTTGTATATCGCAATCCCCTCGAACATATCGCCGCCAGGGGAGTTGATGTAGACGGTGACGGGTTTGTCGCCAATGGCGCGAAGCGCGGCATCTACGCGCTTCACCGTATTACCCTCGCCCCACCAGTCCTCACCGATAATGCCATAGATGGTGATTGTGTCTGTGTCAGCCTCAAGGGCGGCTTGAATGCCTGGATTCCACAGCTCAAGTGCCCGCGGTGTAATCTCACAACGCATGCTGTTCGCCTTGATGTCTTTCGGCATGTTTACTCCTCGCTCTGGCCGAGCCAGCTTTTTAAGGCGGCCTGCGCGGCTTGGCCATCGGTTGTCTTGCCGAGTTGATCAATCGGCGCCAAGTTGGTTTGCACCGTTAACACGGCGGCGTTTCCTCCGTGGCGAGGCAGGTTCTCTTTGACCCTGCACTCGTCTCGGGTCATTACGCCGTTCTGGGTCATCTTGCTGTACCACTCAGCACGCCCTGTACTGTCAGCCTTCAGGAAAGCCTCCAGCGCATACTCGGAGTAATAGGTGCGCCGCTCGACCGGCGTCAGCAGGCGCTTGTTGATGCATTGCTGAATCTGGTTGGTGACCGAACTGATGCTGAACGTGAGGAATGCGATCATCTGTTGTTCAAGACCGGTACCCCAGTTGCTGCCCGAATCAGTCTTGCCAACCATCCAGGGCGGAACACCAAACCAGCGGCAGATTTCTTCAGTGCTGTAGGCCCTCGACTCCAGGAGCTGCGCATCCACAGGATTGATGCCGATCGTTTCTGGCGTGATGCCTTGCTCAAGCACTGGCGATCTGCCGGCGTTTAGGGCGCCGGACACCTGCTTGACGTAATCGCGAAACTCTTCGCGCTGCTCAGGCTTCAACGTCCGGTCGATCTTGAAAGCTACTGCGGGAAGCAACCCATTCTTGAAGGTGCCGTTGGCGGCATCATCAGCAGACATTGCTGAACCGAATACATCGGCACCGTAACGAATTGCCGAAAGCCCCACTCGGCCATCAAGGCTGAATGCTGGAATATGCAGCATATCGGCGCGTTCAATTTTGCGACGTGGCCCTTTGCGAGGCGAATACCAATACTCAATTCTGCCGTCGCCATCCAGATCCAAATCGACCCGCGAAGGCAACAGAAAGTCCAGAGCAACCACTCGGCCACCAATTCTCAGAATCTCTGCGTAGGCATTCCCACGCAGCAGCATTGCCGAAACCATGGCCTGCCAGAACTGAAAGGCCGTCATATCCTCGTTGGGGCTGTTATGGATAACGTCATAAATGGCGAAGTCCCGGGCGTCCTTTCTCCCGCCATCAGCATCCCTTTGATAGACCCCTAGAGGTAGACCAGCAACAGAGGTGGAGATAATACGAACACACGCCCAGACGGCCGACAGGTGCATCGCGTTATCGACCGTTACCGTCTTGCCAGAACTGGATTGCCCCCCTAGGAACTGCCCCCAGAAGCCGCCATCCGTCAACTTAATCGTCTTGCCGATCCAGTCAGCAACCGAGGCGCTTGGCTTTCGCGCTGCGCTTCCAATGACTGACGAAAGAGTCTTAGCCATCTGTTAGCCCCTTGCGCACGAAACCAGCGATGAGAAGCAAGGACACCGATCCCGCTAGCAGTGACCAGCCTAAGCCGGCAAGAACGTATACCCCCGCCACGGCCAGGGCGAACCCGCACAGAGCAGCGGCTACAAATACGTGCAATGGATTCATACGATTATCGGGTTCCGAATGGCAGCCATGAAGTCGTCATTGCCCCGGCCTTCAGGGTTCAGAGATATCAGGGTCACGGCGTTAAATAGAGCCATTAAGGGGTCGATCTTGGCCGACCCGCTGGCTTGCTTTGTGATCAGGATGGAGTTGGCCCTGGGCTCAACCTTTGCGTTACTTACGCACCAGGCCATCATTGCCTGCCCTCCGTGCTTCATTCCTCCCTCGGCCAGCTTGCGCTCAGCGGTCTTGATTGCCCCGCCTAGCTTCCAGCCCTGACTGATCGCAACGATCTTTTCCGGAGGAATCTCTCGCTCAATCATTGCGTCATAAATCGCCCCAATGCCGACCGGGTCGCAACCTACCTTATCGAGAAGACCAGACGCCTCTACCTGCTCCACCAAGTCAGCCACGTCGGCAACGTCGTCACCAATGCGCTCAGACAAAGTCAGATTCCCATCCTTCTCGAAATCCCTAAAGCGTGGTGCCTCTGCCTTTCGCCGCTCAAGCACTGACGGATGAGCCCAGGCATGAGTCCAGACCAGCCAATCGCGTGTTCGCTTGTCACGGCCCACGGCAGCAAATCCAAGAAGGTCATCAAGGCCCCCGCCATCGATCCCCACCGCAATCACTTCGGACATTTCGATCAGCTTGTCCAGGGTCAAAACAGGGATGGCCGCAGCAGCCCAAAAATCAGCACCGGCCCAGCGGTCAGAGCGCAGCGCAAGACCAATTTCGACGTTCAAATGCTTGGACATAAACCCAAGCACCTCGGCCTCCCCCGCTTCCTCCGCCTTGCTCATCTCCCGAATTAGGAATTTTTCGCTGACCGAGTACCCCATATTTGGGTTGGTAACGTAGAAGTTCTCCGGCGACCGATGTGTTCCTGCATCGAGCATCCGCTTCGGAAATTCATAGATGATCGGAAGAAAGTTCGGGTCAACAATCGTGCCGTCTCGCACGCCACGGGCGTACATCAGCTTTTCACGGAAAACACCCGCCGGCGGTTGGTCCGACTGGGTCGTGAGGTAGATCACGAAACCTTCTGGCCGAGAAGCCAATCCACCCGTCGCTTCTCGAAGCATGTTCGCTGCGTGCGGGTTCTTGCCGAACAGGTGCAACTCGTCAACCAGGACAACAGCCGCCTTCTTGCCGCCAACTGTGTTCTGGTCAGCGGCAACCACCTTCAAGGTCGCTCCCGATTCGCGGTGTGTGATCGTTCGGACGTGATCCTGAACATGCAGCAGCGCGCTCAGCTCCTCGTCGTGCTTGACCATATCCCGGGCTGGGGCATATGCATTATTTGCCACCTCAATGGTGGGTGCCAAAATGATGAACTCTGCGGACTGTCGCCAGTTGCGGATCAATACGGTCAGCATGATTGCAGCGGCAATCGTGCTTTTAGCGTTCTTCTTGCTGATGAGCAGAAAGAACTCCTTGATGAGGCGCTCTCCGGTATCCGCGTTGTATGCACCGAAGATGGCGCTCCCCAGATCATCGATCCAAGGGGCGCATGACTCACTGATCAGCGGACTACCTGGCGCATCCACAATGCGAAGGTCGCCCATGACCTGCATACAAGCCCGCGCCTCTTCAGGAAACAGCGGAGCAAAGGGCACAAGCGACTGGCGATTCACGATCTTCGTTTCCCAATCTGGGCAACTGGTACTCCAGACGGGCTCGCTCATTTATTTTACCGATCTCAGTTGAGGCGGTGCGGCAGCACCGAATTTACCCTTGCTCGCTGATTTAGCGGCCTGGTCCTTTTCTTCCTTCTTCCCGCCCTCGCCTTTGCGCTGATGTACGAAAGGCATCAAAGCCTTGGCGGCATCGACTCTCAACTTCGGCTCAGTGCTGAAGTCGTTCATGGTGGCCAGCAGAAAGTCTTTCGGATCGGAGAATGACAGCACTCTGGCTGCATCGAATGAGAACGCTTCGGCCCCCTCCTCCAGATCGAGAGGTGCCTGCCTAGGTGTCTGAGCAGGAGCACTGCCTTTAACATTCTTGTTAACGGGAGCGCCGACCAATGCGGCCATCACCATCGGATGTTTTGCCAGCCTCGAACCTGCGACCGAAGCGCTGGAGGCCGCGTATCCTGCGGCTATCGCTGCATCACGATTGGACGCACCTCTCCTAACAGCCTCGACAAATGCGCGCTGTTTGGTTGTTAAAGCCATTAACAAAAAACCTGTGAGGGGGAAAAAATCTCTAAATGAGGTCGGGGGCGGTGTCCTGTGGAAAAGGCTCCACGGTTTAGACCCGCCCCGTAGGGTTCTGGCGTGCCACAAGCGCGCAAACGACATCGATTCTCTTTGGCGCGCGTCGCTCAGTCAGACCGCTCGGCCCGAGCCCTCAGCCGACTCAGAAGCAGTCTTCAGCTTGTGGCAGGGGATGCAGAGAGCCTGGAGGTTCGCGTCATCATCCGAACCGCCCCTTGCTCTGTTGACGATGTGGTCAACCTCAAGCTGCTGAGTGATAAGGCCGCACGCTTGGCAGGTGTAGTTGTCGCGAAGAAGGATCGCCGCACGAATGCGCCTCCATGGCCGACCACCACGGCCAGAACCCCAGCCGTCAACACCTTCAGGCGGAGCAGGCAAGGCGAAGGGTCTGCCTTGTGCCGCGCTCATGCGTGGTTTGATGGTAGATAGCCTACCCATCAGCTCACCTTGCTCCCATCCATGTAGGTGAGTGGCGGTGCATCAGGATCTTCACCCTGATCATCTGCCAGAGACTGGATCAGCAGGCTTTGCTGTTTCTCCATTCGCTCCAACAGCGCGGTTTGCTTCTTTAGCTCGGCCAGCATCTCGACCTGCAAACAGTTCGCTTGCTCGCTCATATGCCAGCCTCTTCATCTTGTTGATCCATTCACGCCGGGCGGCGCATCCACTGCAAGCCATCAGGCCCACCGCCTCCAGTGCCGCAGCAAGTCGCCAAGCTGCAGCAGCTCATTCATTGCCCGCGCTCGTAATGGGCAGGTGCGGTTTCTGCGCCTGGCGTGGTAGTAATCAGCCTTGGTCATCGACGCCTTGGCATACGCTATCAACCACTGCGGCGCGCCGGACTTGATACAAACCTTCAGGTCGCTTGCTGTCCGGCGAAACAAATCTCGGTACCGCATAACCATCCTCCAGCCTTCGAAAACGTGGCGCGGATTACTGTCCCGCACCGCGCCGAGGAAACTTGAAGTCGGCGACCCGATCAGCAAAGTCGGCCAGCTTCTTAACGCCCAGAAACCCGATAAACACACCGGCAGCCGTCGCAAGGTTCTGCGGGAGCCCGAAGTACTCAAGGACAGGGATCAGGCCAATCGTGATCAAGGTGCAGATCGCCGCCTCAAGCAGAGCCTGGCGCCGGGTACCGCCGCCATAAATGATCCTGATACCAGCCATCAAGGCAGATAGGCCTGCCGCATAAAGCGTCGGCGAGTGCTGACTCAGCCATGCAAGCACGATGAGCCAGGTGTCCGGTTTGTCTGGCATGTTGGGCATCCGCTGTCCTCCCCGATCTGGGGGGCGATTAGGTCCGGCTCCAGCAGCACTCCCAGCTCGGAGCAATGGGCGTGGTGGAGCCGAAAACGAAAAAGCCCCGGCAAATGCCGAGGCTCAGTGAACTGTAGAAAGCAAAAAACCCAACTCAGGGTCGGGCTTTGCTCGCGGAAAAACCGCAAAGTAACGAGAAATCTATATCCAGGGACCGGGCTTGTCAACTCATTGGATACCGAGCCCTAAGCTAAACAGCTAATTCAACCCTCTCCACGTCATAAGACGACATTGATGTTTGTGTTTTGTATAGGTTTACATTGAGTCTTTTCGCAGCTAAGCGCGCCTTCCCCACCAGATCCTCACTTGCTCGAGAGCCAACTATAATTTCGGATATAGCGTCAGATGGGATTTCGAAAAGGTCGACTGGGTAGGGAGACTTCTCGACCCGTTTAGTTGCAAGATGGAGAACACTTATCAACCTCTCCTCTTGCTCATAATCCCAGTCCGATGACTTAGCCAAAAGAACATTATCAATATCTGCATCAGAAAGATCTGTTTCCGGCAAATAGTATCTCTTATTACTGTATTGAACCGGCATCAGTCGCGATCTATCGCCCGACTTACTTTTGAAACCACTGAAGTATTCATGCCCCCTATGAAAACCAATACAAAACCCCGTATAAGAAGAGGTGTAATGCGACCACATTAAAGCACTATTCCAGCGCCGAGATAGAGAAAGGATACCCAACCCAGCGTTAATATTCTTCAAAGCCGCATCGTAGCTTAGGCCCATCAGCTTCTCGAGCGTATCAAACTTTGCCAATGCTTCATTTTTCATCGGTTCAAAGATCTTCCGAGCAAATGCTTTTGACTCTTCACTGCCACTTGGCGGTTCCAGCAACTCGTCTAAACGGCGTTTAAGACTATCACTTAAATTTTGCAATCTAGATTCCGTAAATGCCGGCAAACATTCATATGGATCATTTAGATCGGCTGGCGGTGTAAACCGAATAAGAGAATCAGTTAGAAAACCTATTCGGTCTGAAGGAAGATATTTATAAACATTGCTCAAAATTGAAATTCCAAATCTAAATAGGTAGAAAAATCGCAACAGGAGCATTGTGCCACCATGCCTAGACGCACTCAAACCCTACTTTTACGCTGCTTGACGACGAATATCTAAAGCCCCATCAATCCAAGCGATGCCGGCTTTCCAGAGCCCACGCGTCTTCTCCTCGCCGAACTTCATCTTCTTGCCAACTTCCATAAGCGACGTGTCGCGACTGGTGTAGTACTTCATCAGCACCTGGCCGCATTCGGGGTATCGCTTTAGCAGGCGTCCCATCAGTCCATCGATCAGCAGTGCGTCGTCGTCGGTGATCATCGGCGACAGCACTGTGTTCTCGCGAGAGGCGCAGCAAGACACACCCGAGCCCAGGACAACCCAGCGGCCCCAGTGCTCCAGCAGATCCTCGGCGGTACGTTCTTTAAAGGTCGGTGTGAGGGCCATGGTTCAATCCCCTGTGAAGTTGGTGGCACCTGGGCCACGGCGGTTGTTCTCGTTGTATTGCTGCTGTGCGCCTGACTGCTGATTGACTCGGTTGCCAGCGGCAATGAGGCGCTTCTGGTAGATGTTCAGCATGAGCCCCAACTGGGTCACCAATACATCGACCGGCAGCGGTTCACCCGTCTCCGCAGATACCCAGCCGGAGGCGTGGCATTCAGTACAGGCCAGGTCGTGAAAAACTCCCGAGGTGACCGCCTTACCCTTGCATATCGGGCACCACTTCAACGGGATTGGGGTGGCCCTGAAGGCGGGGCCATGCTGCTTTTTCATCATTTTTAAACCTCGCCCTTAACAAATTGTGGTTCCGGCTCGCAGACCCCGCCGTTCAAGGCGTCTACGAGGTTTTGCGAATCTTCATATCTAACGCCTGTCTGCGCGTGAATCGCCTTGAAGCCGCGCTGATCTAACCAGTTGTGCCACTTCACCAGGGCCAGGCGGCGCTGCTCCTTGGCCTGGGTGTTGATGTAGGTGGAGGCGATCTTGCCCAGGGAGTGGTTGAGCAGCATCTCGCCGATGTGCCCGTCGACGCCGAGGTCGGTCCATGCGGTTCGGGCCACCTTGCGCAGGTCGTGACTGGTCCAGGCACCCTGCCCTAGCCGCGTGAATACCGCGCTCGCCTGGTTGTCACTGAGTGCCTTGCCACGGCGTGACGGGAACAGGAGCGGCCCCTCGTAGCCCTGGGCGTTTTGTCGGGTGCGGTACAGCTGTAGGAGCGAACACACCTGATCAGTCAGCGGCACCCGCAACTCAGTCTTGGTCTTGGTGTGTTCTGCCGGGATGAACCACTCGCGCTCTGGCAGCGCGATATCAGCCCAGCGGGACTGGCGGGTCTCGCCGATCCGGGTGCCGTGGCACAGCATCATCAAGGCCAGCATGGCGTCACCCGGCGCGCTGTCGAAGCGCTCGGCCAGCAGGCTCACCAGGTCCTGCAACTGCACGTCACGCAACCGCGCCGGCTTGGGCAGGATCCGCGCCGTGGTGAAGTTGACGAACTTCATTTCCGCCATCGGGTTGACCGGGATCAGGTCCAGCTTGCGGGCCTGACGGAACGCCACCGCGAGCAGGCGGTACAGCTGCTGCACGTAGGACAGCGATAGTTCGGCCTGGGCTGGCCACATCAGCAGCTTGTCGAGGGTCTGGGCGCTCACGTCGCGCAGCAGCAGATCGTCCAGGCGCGGCTTGAGCTGGCAACTGATGGCCGACTTGCCCGCAGCCCGGCGCTTGTCGGAGAGCGCACGCGACTTGGCCATGCGATCACCGAACCAATCGAGCAGCTCGCCCACAGTCACCCAGCCGGAAACACTGGCTGCGCAGTCGGCAGCAACCCGCAGGCGCACCGCCGGCAGTGCGGCGATCACCTGCTTGGTGTTCAGGTCGGGAAAGCCGCCGATGCGATGCCATTTGCGCTTGTTGAGCAGGTACCAGGAGCCGCGCGTGCGATTCTTGGCAAAACGGAAGTGCAGCGCCGGGTGGCCGGCGTCCCGCAGGTCGCGCACATGCACAAGCTTGGCATTCCGGGCGATCTCGGCATCCGACAGCTTCACCGTCAGGGTTTTGATTTGGGTGCTCAAGCGCTCACCTTTCCTTCTTTGATCAAAATGGCCTGAGTCCGCAGGACGGCCTCGGCGTGATAGAGGCGGATCTCGTCGTAACTCATGCCCAGGATGTTTCGGTTGGTGCGGCCATCGCTCAGGCTGTGGCAGTACTCGCAGGCCCAGGCCCCAATCAGGTCAGGCGGCTTCATGCCTGTTCCGCAAATCCCTGCCAGGCGGTAATGGGCCAACACAACGGTTTCGGTGTCGCCTGGGCAACCAGGAAGGCGGACCTGGCAATCTCGCCCGCGCGCGGCCTTGGTCAGCTTGGTCAGCTTGGTCTGGCGGGTCATGGGGCAACCCTCTGGGAGGTACGCAAATCAATCACTTGGTACGTCTCAGGCCACATCCCGCAGCCGTATCGAGCAGCCATGTTGCGGTCAGCGAAAAGCGCCATGGCGTGGTCTGGGGTGTCACCAAGGTCGAACTTGAACGAGCAGCAAAAGACCGCGTATGGGTACAGGTGAGGGTCGGGCGTTGCCAGCAGACGATCAACCACGGGAACCTCCGGCGCGGCATGCGCGCAGTTCGGCCAAGGCCCTATTGCCTACATCGGGGGTAATTTTTGGTTTAGGCGCAGCAAGCTCGGCAACCGGAACGGGCGTAAGACTCTCGCCCTGCCAGATTCGACGGCATTGGTTTAGGTACTGCTTTTCGAAGCTCGCCAGGCCCAGCTCACGGGAGAGCAGAGGCAGGCTGTGGAAGCCGGCGGCAGCCGTTGCGTGGTAGACGGCTGGGTGATACCACTTGGAACAATGGCGCATGGCGGGATGACAGTTGCGGAGCGCCTGCGCGTAAGCAGATTCGACACTCGGAAGGCCCAAGCCTTCAGGGGCAAAGCACCAACTGACAAAAACACCGGGCGCCGGCACAAAAGCTGACTTGCTCGCACTCACTACCCGCATGCCATGGTCGATCTGCTCCATACGGCTGATGCCTGAGCGCATGAACTCGCCGAGCCACTCAAGCTTAGAGGCGTTCATGACGGCCTCGGTGGGCCAGGACTGTCGCCAAGCGCCGCATGCCCCACGCAACCGAAGGAACAGGTCGTCGATGACAGCCTGGGTGGATGGGTCGACAGGAACAACGGCCCGAGCCTGGTCAGGGCCCTGGTAGGTTGGATCGCATTGACGGCGAGCAACCAACTGGCTTGCCATCAAAGGTTTTTTGGCTCGGTTCATAGCCGTACTCCTTTCGATGCCCAGTCTTCACCGGCAGGGCCCTCTTCCACCGAGTAGGATCCGGCGGCCTGGGCTCGTTCGCGCTTGATCCAGCCGACCAACTTGAAACACCAACCAGCAGCGGTATCGAGTACGGATGTTTTGGCGACGAAGAATCCTTTGAAGCCAGCCAGCAGTTCGTCGGTCATCGAGTCGACTGGCAGGCCCGCGATTTTCAGCTGAGTCTGCAGCGCGTCTTCCGGCGGAACGAAGTCGGCGAACATGGCGAAGCGCTGGCGATCATCCTGAGGCTCCAGAGCCTGGCGATCTTGCTCAGCGATCAACTCGTCAATCTCGCGCTGCTGCTGCTTTTCGGTTCCTTGATGGTTAAGTGATGGATTGGGTGCAGTGGCTGCACCCCGTTCTGTTCCAGACTGCACCCCGTTCTGTTGTGAGTTGCACCCCGTTGCGCCATCTGCACCCCGTTTTGTACGGGGTGCAGTATTTGCACCCCGTAATATTTGAAGGTCATAAACGACCGGGCGGCGGTCATGGCGATCGATGTGAACCGCGGCGATCGCCTGGTTGCCTTTCTTGATCAGCCCGGACTGCTCCAGGTCGTCTAGCTTGTAACGGACAGTGCGTTCGGAAAGCCCTGTGTCCTGGGCCAGGGTAGAAGCGGACGGAAAGGCACCTGTACCGTTCGAACCGGCGTAGTTGGCTAGGCACAGCAGCACGTGACGCGCGCTCGAGTCTTTCAGGGTTTCAGTGGGCAGAGAGAGCGCCCAGGACATTGCTTGAACACTCACAGCGAGGCTCCGATATTCTTTTCGGCCAGGTAGGCCAGGCCTTTCGGCGTAACAAGAGGTTGGAAGGCAGCACGGTCCCCGCCGGTCTCCGGGTCGCTCTTCAGCGCGGTGACCTTGTGAACCAGATAGCCGGAAGTAATGCGCGGCTGGTAGGCGGTCCAGCGCTTGGAGCCGCCGCGGTGAAAGATCCACCGGTTTTTCTCCAGCCACTGAAAAAGCTTTGAGGGTGGAACCTGAAGTTGTTTGGCAGCATCACTGATACAGATCGCGCCACCGGAGGCCGCCAATCGTTTGATGGCGGAGACTTTCGGCTCTTGATCCAGTATCACCAAGCGAAGGGCTTGGTTTTCCTTGGCCTGGTCGGCCGCCGCTTGCAGAGCCTCAGCATAGTTGGCTGGAATCTGGAACTGTTCCGCCCTCGCCTCCAACTCCTGCCACCGGTCTATGATCCGGGCGCGCAGTTCGACGCTGTAACCGGAGACCACCACCAGGGTGTCGCGCTGGGAAAGCAGGAACTCCCGATAGACCTGACCGTTCTGCGAGTGGATGTAGGGGGTGTCGTTTGAAGAAACGACACCCTTGGCAACCAAGGCCCGGACGGTTTTCAGCACGTTGTCGTGCGTGCTGCCGGTCAGCTCGGCGATTTCGCGTGACGACATCGTGTGTCGCGACACGTTTTGTTCATGTCGAAAAAGTGTCGCGACATGGGGGGTATTGCCTGGAGCGGTATTGGTGTTCATAATGGCCCCACAAGTTACATTGCCGTTGAAAGGACCGCCCTGCCAGGCGGTTTTTTTATGCCTGCGATTCAGGCAGCCTTCAGCGACTCGCGCAGAATGTGCAGCGCGTCGATTGCCTCCTGAATTGCTTTCTCGCCCTGTGCTTTCTCGTGCTGGCTGATGTGGTTGTCAGCGGCTGCATCGAAGATCAATCGACCAACGTCACCGCACTCGGCGGACAGGTGGCCGAGTGCAACCATCAATGGCTTGGCTACCGGCTTCTCGCGGGCGACCAGGTCATAACCAAACTTGTCAGCGAGGGCCATCAGCGGGCGCATGTCCCCGGTGTGCAGTAGGACGCCGAACAGATGCTCAATCGTCAGGTGGTGAGCCGAGTTATCAGGGTTCGAGCGCTGAAGCAGGCTCACATGCGCAAGACACATCTTCCCGGCCAGCTCCTCCGCCCCACTTTCCTTGATGGTGGTGTGGCAAGCCCTCAAGAAATCTTCCATTCGTAAAACCTCAAATTTGTTTCCGTGGTAGCAGGAGCCAGCCCCGGCGATCATTCGCTCAACAGATCAATGACAAGGACGGCTTATGCAGCGGTTTTCTTTTTGTCGGCTTTCAATTGGCCGTCGGTTACAAGTTCAAGTTGGTACTGACGTAGCTCGGGGATCTCCTCACCCCACTGCCGGACTGCCTCGTATGTGATGCCGAGCGCTTTGGCGAGGGGAGCGATCCCTTTGAAATGTTTAATTGCGTCGGCACGGTTCATGGCTGACTCCTTTGGGTATACGGCAATTCAAGCATGCTTGTGTTTACTAAGCAAGCATGCTTGCCAAGCTAACTTGTAGATTGCTTGCATGAAAATTACTGATCGAATTGCGAAACTTGTCCTGGCGCGAAAGCCAGAGATCGGGCCGCGAGGATTCAAAAGGGATATAGCGACCACCTGCGGGGTCAGCTACGAAGCTGTTCGTCAGTGGTTTGCCGGTGATACCGGCAACATAAAGAACGAAAACCTGGTCGCGATCGCTGAAGGCTATGACACGACGGTCGACTGGCTGCTGTCAGGTAAGGGTGAGCCGCCGAGCCGAAAGGCCGCGGATGCTCCAAAAGCCGGTAATTATTCTTCGGCGGATTTGGTCAAGCAGATGCTCGCGAAGCACGGCCGAGGCCTATCGGAAGAAGCAAGAGCGCGAATCGCCGAGGTAGTAGAAGAGGTGGCGCTTGAGTCGAAGTCGACCAATGTAGTGAAAGTCGACTTCACCAGGGCGGGCCAAGTCGGTGACGAAGTATGGATTGCCCACTACGACGTGCGCGCAGCGATGGGCGGCGGCCAGATCCCGCACGAATTCCCAGAGATGCTTCAGGATATACGGGTCAGCCCCAAACACTTGAGGGAGATGGGAGTTTCTTTCAAAGAGCACTTCCACCTCAAGATGATCACCGGATGGGGGCAGTCAATGGCGCCGACGATCAAGGATCGCGACCCACTGCTGGTAGATATTACGATCCGGGAGTTCACTGGGGATGGCATATACCTCTTCTCGCACGACGAGATGCTGTACGTGAAGCGCCTGCAGAAGAAAGGCAAAGATCGCTTCAAGATGATCTCGGATAACAAGCACCACGACCCAGAGGACATCCGTGTGGATGACACACATATCCTGGCCCGGGTGCTCTACGTGTGGAACGGACAACCGGTATAACGCCATGGCTCTGACCAAACCCAATCAGCAACTGCGCCGCGATCTCAAGGCTATTGCCTTCAACCTTGAGCAGTCCTGTATCGACCTAGTCAAGCTCGCGGAAAAGCTCAGCGATGCAGACGCCATAGCCTTAATGGGGCTGGTGGGTACTCTTTATGAGGAGGCAGATAGACTGGTGGGTTATGCGGAAGACGTGAGGGTGGGGAGGATCGCGCGGGGGAAGGCTGAGTAGGCTGCGAAGCTGGAAACAGGAAACAGGAAACAGGAAACAGGAAACAGGAAACAGGAAACAGGAAACAGGAAACAGGAAACAGGAAACAGGAAACAGGAAACAGGAAACAGGAAACAGGAAACAGGAAACAGGAAACAGCATCAAACAATTTTTCAGATAAAACAATATAAAGACATTTTAAAAATTATTATTTTAGGGAATAACAAGTGCACAGGAATGCGACATTTTACGATCTGAAAATCAATGCCTTCGGTGTATCCCGAGCGGAAGGCAATACTGCGCACTTCGTTGCTACTCCCAAAACGCTAACTGCAATCTCGCTGCAGTTAAAGCAGCTTTTCGAAACCGGAGATAGATTACTGCTAAAGGGAAGAATTAGTACTTCTCCAAAGTACTTTATGTCTGATTTGAGGCTGACAGATAAGCAGCTTATAATGCTGGTCAATATTAGCGATCCGTCAGCTCCTGACTCTGTATCATCAGACCCGGAAAATAAAAGTAGAGTAGTACACCAGAAACCCCCAGGCCATGGCGGGGAGCACTCGGCTCACGTTGTTATCAATCTTCTTCCTGAAAAGGGTGATAACTACTATCTTTGTATAATTGAAGCGGTTTATGGTTCTGGCCTACACCTGACTAGCATATTGAAATACTTGAAGCATCTGATCAGGAAGTGCAAAAAGGACTTTCCAAACGAATATATGATCGCGAACAACAACGGCGCTCGCGACTCTAACGGAAATGCCTTGCTTGTACACCTGCTGCATGACATAGAGCTGCAAGGCCACCCATCTGACGATTTCAAAAATGATTTAGAAGGGGGAACTCTGTCCGCTATTCAACTATTGAACTTCTCTAAAGAAGGTGCGGTATGGGATGAACAGGGCGGTATTATTGAGCGGCAACGCACAGTGGATCTCAGGCCGAAACCAGATATGATTGGGACTCTCGCCTCATCCATTAGACAGTTAAGGGCAAACGTATCCAAGTCAGATGTTGAATACAAACATATCAGAATAAAGTTCAAGACAGAGGCAGGGATTCAGAAGGATGCCACCATCGCCACAAGTACCGGGAATTTAGTTGCAAGTGAAAAGTACGTCAAGAGACATCCAATAAGCACGCCGCTAGTAAATACCAGTAGCTTTGAAAAGATAAATACGTTTATACTGAGGGAAATTAACAAGCTAATGGAGTAGATAATGTTAATAGGACAGCTACTTCGTCCGTTTGGCTACCTTTCAATACAACATCCATATAAATGGATAGTTGATTGGTTGTATCCACTTGTTTTGTCTGCCATTACAGTTTCAGCTGTTTGCTTGGCAGGAAGTCAGGCTGCTGCATACGGCTCAGGGAATTTAATATCTTTGATACTTTCGTTCGTTCAATCACTACCAGGATTTTACATTGCGGCTCTTGCAGCAATTGCTACCTTTGGAAGGACGGACATTGATAATATAATCCCGGAGCCTACACCAAAAGTCATAGTGCGATTCAGGGGTACCACAAACATCGTGGACCTAACGAGGAGGAGATTCCTCGCAATGCTGTTTGCTTTTCTTACAGCCCAAAGTATTGTAATTGTTATACTTTCAATATTTCTCCTTAGCTATGGGAAGGCAATTTATGTATTCTCATATGCGGAATTTCCTGTTGGGATCTATCTAAGCGGTGTTATTTTATTAGCTTACTTTTTGATGTTTTACCAGATGACTGTAGCCACTTTTTGGGGACTCTACTATCTTGGTTACAAACTCATGGAGTAATGGGTTTCTAGGCGCGGTTCACTATCTGGCTTCCCTTAGCTGCCCTTCACACCCCTTTCACAATCGAGCGCCTATGGTTACCCAGGCTCCTTATGAACACCTTTAAGCCCGCCACTCCCCATCGCGGGCTTTTCTTTGCCTTCAATTCCGTGGTCTACGCTCTCTAGACCCTCAATTGGAGACGAAACCATGCCCTCCCCCTACTCCCTCCCCGATACGCTCGAACGAATCTACGAGAACCAACTCGCCCTCGAGGCCGCGATTATGGAGCTGACGCTACTGGTCGAAAGCCAGGGCAGCGTCAAGGCCGGTGGTAACGTGCGTGGCGCCCTGGAGACCATTGGCGAGAACGCAGGGCACATCAAGCAGGGCTTGGCTAGGCCGCGCGCGCAACGCTCTGATTAATGATCTGTCCGCCAATGGTGGCTGTACGCCTCTAGCAGCAAAATGGCACGATAGAGTTCCCGCATCAAAAGTGATGGAGAGTCACGGATGTTCAGTCACATCACCGTTGGAACAAACGATCTTGATCAGGCCGCCGCCTTTTATGACGCGGTGCTGATCCCCCTGGGCCTGTGCCGTAGAGTTGTAACTCCTGATGGTGGACCGCCTTCGGCATGCTGGATTAAGCCTGATAGCGTTCTCCCTCGCTTTTACGTGTACTGCCCTTTTGACCGCAACGACGCCGCAGCAGGGAATGGCAGCATGGTGGCTTTTTCCGCACCACATGCGGAAGCTGTGAACGAAGCCTATGCCGCAGGTCTTAATGCTGGCGGGGCTGATGCCGGAGCACCAGGGCCACGCCCACACTATGGGGACGGCTACTATGGCGCGTACCTGCATGATCCGGATGGTAATAAAGTGCATATAGTTCACCGTGGCGATTTGCACTTGCCGGTGTAGGCACGGCTCCCCTGCTTGATTCAGGCCCGCACTGAGCGGGCTTTTTCATGCCTATCAGAACGGCGCTGCCTCCTCTTCCTGCTCAAACTCAACCTCTCCCCTGCCCGCCGCCTCGACCTCTTGCTGCTCCCACCTCACCGTCACGCTACCGTCGTCATTGAGTGTCAACTCAAGCTCGTCGGTTTCGGCGATCACGCCCAGAACCTCCTCCCACTCCCTATCTCCATCAGTGTCCAGGCGATGAATCGTCACCCAGCGCTGAGCCTGAGCCACTGGGTGGTTGATCATCGATGACACCCTCAAACCCAGCCGCTCCATGCCCGTCATTTCTGACCGTGGCGAGTCTGCTGGACTTCTCTTCTGCTTAGCCATAACCACCTCCTTAAAATGCTGTATATGCATACAGTAAGCAAAATAAACACAAGCGTGCTTGTATTCAATGCACAAGCATGCTTTTATAAATGCAAGCCGACTTGTGCTTCTGAGCAAGTACACGACGGCCACCGCTCTTTAACAGTCAGCGCAACAAACAACAGACCGCATTGCCTCTACCGGCGACCGGCGAGCAGACAGGCCCGAAAGCCTGCCAACGACAGGGAAAACCTTGTACGGCTGCTCGATGGTGAAACGCCAGAACTGAGTGAGTGACCCGGCAAGCAATGCGCCCCGCCCCTTCCGGCGGCAATAGGACGGACAGCATCACTGAAGCACCTTCTTGCGAGGGTGCTTTGGGATGACAGAGAGGATAGGAATATGAAAAGCGGCGCTGAAGATCTACCGAAAATAGAATCGCCTTCACTGCAAGTCCGCATAGAAGCGGCACTCATGACGCTGGCTTGCCAGGGCGACCCAGGGCTACGGACAAAGCTCAGCCTGATGCACCCTAGCCCGGACATCGAAAAACAAAGCTGCTTGAAATTTGCAACGATCGTTCTCAGCCGGACGATAGCTGCTTCATTACAAGCTTTGCCTCCTCCGGCGATTGAGAAGATTTCGAAAGAGTTAACTGAATATCTCTTTTCAGAATTCGAATGTCCGTGACTGCGTGCCAGAAGCCGTTCGCCACGAAGATCGCATCACCAATCTTGATCGGCTCGTCGCTCTCGTAGGTCTTCGGGCAGGAATCATCAAAGTCAAATCCGTACTTCAGTTTGAATTTGCGCATAGCAAGTTCGCCCTCCTTTGCAGGCTGCGTTGTGTGAGAGCGCTCAGCCTATCGCAAAGCCCGTCACCTGGGCAGTGGTGACCTAGCCGATGGCTACCAGAATACAACCCACCCAGCACGGAGGATTGGCAGCCATGTGAACACAACACACCCTAGACGCCAAAGCGTCTGCCTGCGTGACGTAGGGAGGTCTACGAAGCGCACCTAAAGCCCGGGAAATCCTCGGGCTTTTTTACATCTCGTGTTTACCCGTCAGCACCCTCCCCTGGGCCCACCGGCACCCGCCAGGCGGTCAGGGTGCTGACGAATACACGCCAACCAATATCGAGGGTCGAGCCATGCATCCATCAATTCAACAACGGTCCGAAGGGCTTGCGGCCCTCCGTGTCCGAGCATCCATCGCCACCAGCGCCCTGTTCGCCTTGATCGGCAAGGAGCAGCCAGTGCAAGAGATTCGTTACCAGGTGATCAACAAGGGCAAAGGCGCCTATCACGTCGTCGAGCGCTCCACCGGCAAGGTCATGGGCATGTGCTTCACCTGGAAGGCTGCGATCAATCGCGCCCAGGTGCTGGAAGCTCGCGCAGACGGCAAGAAAATCAACATTGAGGGGTGGTCGCAGTGATCAGCGTAACTCCGTGAAGCGCATCAGCAACCAGGTGCGACAACGCCTTCGGCAAACCCAATTCAACCTTCCACCCAGCGGCCTCTTGGCCATCCCGGAGAATCAGCCATGTCAGTTGCAACCGATACAGCCGAGTTCCTTGAAGAGCTCAACGGCGGCGCCTTCGCCAGCCAGATCGGCCACGCCCTTTCCGAAGTAGCCGCCGGGGTTGTTGACCACGGCAAGACCGGGAAGGTGGTTATCACCTTGGACTTCAGCCAAATCGGCGAATCGCACCAGGTGAAGATCAAGCACAAGCTCGAATACAAAGTGCCGACCAAGCGTGGCACCCGCAGCGAAAACACCAGCCTCGACACGCCCATGCACGTGGGTACCGGCGGCCGCGTGACCCTCTTCGCGGAAAAGCATGACCAACTGTTCAGCCGCGATGACGCACCAATTCCCAAACGCACCTGATTCACCCCGCTCACCCTCCCTCCGCAATCCAAGGAATTAAGCGATGTCACTTACCAAAGATGCAATTCAGCTCATCACCGATACGGCGCTGGAAGCCAACGGCAAGAAGCTGGAAACAGTGGTCCCTACCGTGGTGCTGCCGGAAAGCTCGAAAGTCATCGACCTGGAGAAGTTCCAGGCCGGCCGTAGCCGCTTCCGTGGCACCTACAGCACCCACTCGCTGGCAGATTTCGGCACCTATGTTGTTGAACGTGCAGAACCAGGCGCGCGCGGCTTCATCGACCAAGACGCAATGAGCTGTGCCCTGCTGTTCAACCTGGGCACCACCGCAGAACCCGGCCACGCCGATGACCGCGCCGTCCTCAAGCTGAAGCCAACCGCCGGCTACACCGCAGCCCAGCAAATCGGCGGGCGCGGCATTAGCCAAAAAGACCTGAGCGACTGGATCGAAGACTGGCACCAATACCTCACCCCTGTTGATGAGGCAGGCAATGCAATCGCGGTGGCCAAGGCCATTGCTGCAGTGCGCACCATCACCATCAAGGCGTCGAGCGAATCGGAAACCACGGTAGGCGAAACCAGCGCCAGCCGCAGTGCAATGGACCAGATCGAGGCGCGCAGCAAAGAAACCCTGCCGGTGTCGCTGCAGTTCAGCACCATCCCATTCGAGGGGCTGACCGAGCAAGTCATCACCCTTCGGCTTTCGGTCATCACCAGCGGCTCGCAGCCGGTGTTGAAATTGCGCTGGGTGGGCGAAGAGGTACAGCGCGAAGACATCGCTCAGGAGTTCAAATCCGTGCTGCAGGAAAAGATCGGCGAGGCCGCCGTCTTGTCGCTTGGCGCGTTCGATCCAAAGTAAAAAACAAAGGCCGGGAGACCGGCCTTCCTACTTGCAGCACCGGATACTGTTTAGTGTCGTGGATTCAGTGCCCAGCGACGCGCTTCCGCCATGGCCAATTCCGAGGCCTGATCATCAGTCTCGTCGGAAATATCGAGAATTTGCTCAGTGATCATTCTCCCGTCCTCGCAATACACCCCGATGAACATGTGCCCTATGAGCCCATTGTGAGTGCGGCGCAGTCGGATCTCTGAAAAGCATCCGTTTTCATGGCCGTACTCAATGAGCTTGTCGCCTTGCTGTGGAGCCCACTGCTCAAACGCTGTTGAACGCTGAATCATTTTCTCTCCTTGATCCGGCTCCATGCCGGTCACCCGTAATACCCCATATCAACAAATCACGCCAGCCGGCGAGGATCCCCTATGTCTTCCTACAAATTGTCCGGGACGACGGTCGTCAGCTTTTCCGGCGGACGCACCAGCGCCTACATGCTGCGCCAGGTGCTGGACGACAACGATGACTTGAGCGATCTGGTCGTCACCTTCGCCAACACCGGGAAGGAGCACCCAGCCACCCTGCAGTTTGTTAGGGAGTGCGCCGAGCGATGGTCGGTGCCCATTGTCTGGTTGGAGTTTCGCGACGATGACGCGGGATTTGCGGTGGTGGATTACGACACTGCAAGCCGCCAGGGCGAGCCGTTCGAGGCCCTGATCCGCAAACGCAAGTACCTGCCCAACCCGGTCACCCGGTTTTGCACCATCGACCTGAAGATCCGCATCATCCACAAGTACCTGCGCAGCCTGGGGCTTTCGACCGAGGAAGCACCGGTGGACATGATGACTGGCATCCGCGCCGATGAGCCGCGCCGCGTCGTGAAGATCCGGCACCGAAAAAGTACCAGCGAGAGCAAGTGGGCCGCCATGGTTATGCCTCTGGCCGATGCCGGTGTAGGCGTCCAGGACGTGACCGACTTCTGGGCTTGTCAGCCATTCGACCTGATGCTGCCGACGATCAACGGCCGCACGCTCGAAGGTAACTGCGACCTTTGCTTCCTGAAAGGTGCCAAGCAGGTCTATTCGATCATCGCCAGCGACAGGCCCAAGGCCGAATGGTGGGCACGCATGGAAAGCTCGGTGGTGTCCGGCGGCAAGTTCACCGGTGATGGGGACAGATTCCGCAGTGACCGCCCGAGCTACCAGCAGATGCTCGACTACTCCGACGCTCAATTCGACATGTTCGCCGACCACGACGAAGCCATTGACTGCTTCTGCGGCGATTAATTATTTAAACACTGAGACAAGACCAGTCAAAGCACCAATCACACCGACGGATATACCGAACCAATAACCTACAGCCTCTCTGCGATGTTTTTGCTCTTCCCGAATAGCAGAGCGGACCAGCCTCAATCCCTTGTCAGTCAAATATCTCGGCCGTTTTTTATCCTTGTCCCACTCAACTCTTTCGTAAGTACCCTCTTCATCAAAACCCGGCATTTGCACCAACAGACTGTCCGCTTTGTTTCTGTAGTAACGAGTCTGAATGAGCCGCTTCCACTCATACAGTTCCTCATCCTGCTGGTCGTAGTATTGCTGCTCTCCGCTCTCATGCGATTGTCGTGACTCAGCGGGTCTCTTTTTATCGAGTTCTTTTTGCGCCTTGCTCTGCTTGGCCAATTCGAGACGGTACTGAACGTAATTCGGTAGCTGCCACATCCCTGTTTCCCTCTTCAATGAATCCGCAATATACCCGGCGAGGATCCCCTATGTCCGCACAACAGACCGACGAAAAGAAGCTAGAGCGCGCAATCCGCAAGATCAAACACTGCCTGGCACTGGCACAAAGCGCCAACGAGAACGAAGCCGCAACGGCACTCCGGCAGGCCCAGGCATTGATGCGCGAGTACCGGCTGACCGAGATGGATGTGAAGTTGAGCGACGTCGGTGAAGTTGAGTCAGCCCTGTTCCGCGCCAGGCGTCGACCAGCTTGGGATCAGCAGCTAAGCATCGCTGTAGCGGATGCATTCAGCTGCACTACCCTGCGGCGCCGGACGTGGTGTTCCGCAAAAGGCCAGATCATTGAGTGCGCGACATTCGTCGGCGTTTCTCCCGCCCAGAACATCGCCCTGTACGCGTATGAGGCACTGCACACCAAGCTTACTCAGGCGCGCAAAGAGTACTGCTCGGCCGTCAGGTCGGGAGTCCATCGCAGCCGGTATTCGGCAGAAACTGCCGGCGATCACTTTGCGCTGGCGTGGGTTTGGGAGGTCCAGTCGAAGCTGAAAGCTCTTGTGCCTCAAGGCGAAGATGATCCGCTCGGGCACTCAGCCACCGGCCAAGGCCTTGTCGCGATTCAGGCGCAGGACAAGGCATTGATCAGCGAATATCTCGCTACCCAGGAAATCGGGAAGTCCAGGAAAGGCAAGGCGGTAGAGCTGGACCTAAACGCCCAGATCGCCGGGATGCTTGCTGGCAGCAAGGTGGAACTACACGCCGGCATCGCGCGTGGTGGTGAGGATGTCCTCGCGCTATCCGCAATCGCCTGATACCCCTCCCCTCAACCGCCAGGGGATGGCCAGGCCGGAACTCACCATACCCGCAGAAACCTATAGGCCTGCCCCAGCAATCAACCGGGCCCCGACCTCACGCCCAGCGACCTGCGCCAGGCCACGGTCAACATAGGTTCGGTCACCGGCAACAACCGGAACCACCACTTCACCACCGCGCTTTATCTCGACGTTGATACGCCAGGTCTCCCGGCCTTCCTCGTCCTTGTCGCACTCCATGTAGTTCCAAACCTGAAAGCCTTCGATCTCATCGTAAATATCGTGCTTGGTCATGGTCCTGCCCATTTGAAGTGAGGGGCCATCGTAGCTCAAAGCCAGCCGGTACGGATGATGACGGCGATCAGGCGAAGGATGGCGGCGAACAGGTTTATCCAATCGGTCAGTCGTTTCATGCGGTAGAGCCCTCGATATTGGTCAGCCAGAACACGGTGCGCTGACGGTAATGCTCGATGTTCTGCCGCTTCCCCCTAGCTTTCCTCTTGGGCTTTTTCCGCTCCCCCACTCCACCGCCCGGGCATGGCCCGGCAAGGACTCCCCATGCCTACAGAAAACCAAATCGCCGAACCGACACGAAGCTTGGCAACCGGCCACAACCTCGACGCTGCGACTTGGGCAGACTTCGTCCAGCGCCTGCATCATGACTGCAAGGGGAAGCGGGTCCACGATCACTGCACTGCTGATGCCATCTTCATTGTTGAGGCTCGGCGCATCGTCTGCGGGGTGGACATGGATTACACCGACAAGCGCCTGGTGCATTGGGACAGTGGCGAGTCGGTGGCCTACTCGGTCAAGGAGTACTGGGACGGTTTGTCCAGCCACCAGAAAAGCCAGCTCAATAAAAAGATGCAGGCCTGGTCTGAGTGCCAGTTTATGAAGGGCGACGAGTCTGATCAGTGGTACGTCCTTGGCGAACTGGAAGACCACACGGTCACCGGCTGGGACGACCGCTGGGAATACGTCAACGCCCACTTCACCCACGCAGCCGCCGAAGCATTCATCAGGCGCAAGAAGCACGACTACCGCGACGGGATGCGTGTCTACGTCGAATCCCAGTATTACGCCTGGGAGTTCAACGCCATCAAGGAAGCGATCCTCGACGGCACGCTGACCTACACGCCGAAGGAGGTCGCATGAAACGCATCTACCTCAGCGGCCCCATGACCGGCCTGCCCGGCCTCAACTTCGCCGCCTTCCACGCCATGACCACCAACCTGCGCGCCGGCGGCCACACCGTCACCAACCCCGCCGAACTGAACCCAGACGGAGGAACCTGGAACGACTGCATGCGCCGCGACATTGCAGCCCTGATGGACTGCGACACCGTGGCCACCCTGCCCGGCTGGAAAGAATCGAAGGGCGCCCAGCTCGAAGTCCTGATTGCCCAGCACCTCGGCATGACGGTTGTGAATGCCCATGATCTGGTAACGAGGGAGGTTGTATGAGCAATCAATGGAAACTGGTTCCGGTTGAGCCGACCGAAGACATGGTGATACACGGTTTTGAGTCGGCCCCAAATGAATGCTTCACCGATTACAAGGTTTGGGACGCATACCAAGAGATGAGCGGCTGCCAGCAAGCGGCGTTCCGCGCAAAACTCTGCTGGGCCGCCATGCTCGCCGCCGCCCCTGTTCCGCAGCAAGCCGACCTAGACCGCGTAATCGTGCAGCCCGCACCGGCAGCATTGTTGCTGCCTGATCGGTCGCCACAGGACTATGCCATCGAGCATGCCGAGTACATGGCCCAGTCAGCCGATGATGTGTTGGCGAAATTCCAGGCATACGGCCTGGCTCTGCTGGCCGCCGATGAGGGCGGTGACGACGGAGAAGATGAGCTGTTTGAGAATATCGACTCCACTCGCGGTGACCTGCAGGAGTCTCTGGTGGGTCTGCGCAGCATGGTTTACGAGTTTCGCAAGCGTAGCGCCAAAACCTGACAGGAGTACATCCGTACTCCAACCGCAAAACCCGTAACCCCTCCCCCTTCAAAGTCAGCCGCTATAGCGGCAAGGACGAAGTCATGCCCAAGCATAAGCCAGAGTTGGCCGCCATCTACAACGTGTTCGGCCTCAGCTCAAACCACGAACTGTCGACACTGTTGGCCAACATCGAAAACACCAAACGTTTCTCCGATCTTCTGCACGATGTCGAGCGCGAGTTCTTCATGGTGCCGGGTGAACCGTCTGTAGAGCCTGAAGACGAAGGTTCAGCGGTTGATGCTGAGTGCCTGGTTAATCGCTGGGGATCGAAGCCGAGCGAGTACCTGGAACAGTTCCGGGCTGCCCTGCCTTTCGCCGCTGCGAACGCGATTCCTGACTATGAAGCGCCCGCAACCGGCGAGAAGTGGTCGCTCACAGGTGAGAATGGTTCTTGGGATTACGACAGCCTTGATGAATTGCTGAAGGACAACTATGGCCATGACAGCGATGGAGATGGACACCCGGCCAGCTTCAGCCTGGGCTTGTACGAAGGCGGCACGGTCTATCGCGGAACCGAATGCAAGGACGATCCGGCGGCCTTTCTGCCAGACCAAAGTGAATTGCTCGACCACATGAGCGAGCGCGCTTACGACAGCGACGCGGGCGAGTGGGCGGACAACTACCCAACACTCGACGCAACGGCGAAGGCGGATCTGGAACGGGCGATGCGGCCACTTATGGCGTGGGCTCGCAAGCATTGCCAGCCGGAGTTCTTCACGATCAAGGACGTTACGCCGCATATCGTCACCGAAGAGGATGTCACCCGGAGCAGGAAGTCGTGATCGCCACCCTCTGGTTCGCCTACGTCTTCATCTACAAGGGGCCGAGGCAATGAAAGCCCGCACCGAAAAGAAGCTGAGCAAGCTCCTGGTACGGACCCATCCCTCTTTGTACCGACGCGCCTGGATCGACAAGGACGAGCCGTCCGAACTGGCTTATGAGCAAAACACGCGTGTGAGCAACGTGCCTTCAGTTGGCGTTGGCACGGACTACTGGGGCGACGGCCAGGATGCCTACACGGTCTGGGCTGACTGGAAATCGAACTGGCCGTGGCATGGCCCCTTTGAGGAATACCCGCACGACCACCAGCTCGCGCGCTACCCCAACACCGAAGGGTTCAAGCCGACTACCCGCAACCTGTTAAAGCTGGCCGCCGACTGCGAGCGGGCCTCGAAAGCCAAGCCCTAACCCCAATCCCCCTACATGCCTGCCGGTGAGCGAACTCACGGTAACTGGCTGTCGATCCATCGCTCCGCAGCTGCCATCGCGTCACCCAGTGCCGCCGGATAGTCAGGCCATGGACCCGTCAGCTCGGCGGCGACTTCGCCCAACCCAGCAACGGCGGCCGGCTCGATGATTCTCGCAAATGCGGGTACGTCATCGTTTGGTCGCCTCCATTCGAACTTGAGAAACAACGTATGCCCCCGATAGGCGTGAACGACTGGAACATCGAGATTGTGTGACACGCGCCCTCCCTGACACATAAGCAAGTTGAACAGTATTTGTAACTCTTATTCACTCCCTTCACCATGGCAGCACTTCGCCATCATTTTCTACTGCCCAGCGCGGTAAGGACACCCCATGTACGCAACGAAACTCACCCTACTCCTGACAGCCATCGTGCTGTACGTGGCGGGGTCCACCTTCTGGTTTTTCTGGCAGGTGCCGGAGCTGCTCTCCACCGGTACCGACCAGACCCTGGTCGCAGCATTCGCAGGCACCGTCGCCTGGATGCTGCTCACCTTCGGTTTCATCATCCACATCATCAAAACAGCACGGCCTACTGGCCCGCATGACAATCCCCGGGCATAGAGGTGCACACCATGGAAATGCAAAGCGAAACGCTTGCCGAGGAAGAGCTCGCGGCAATAACGGGCTACATGATCCCGTCCAGGCAGATCGAGTGGCTCAACAACAACGGCTGGAAATACGTACTGACTCGCTCGCGCCGACCAGTGGTGGGCCGCGTTTACGCCAGGATGAAACTGGCCGGCGTGAAACCATCAGCAGAAAACGTCGCGGCCGAAGCCTGGTCACTGAATCTTTCAAACGTAGGATAAAGACATGCGAGCAAAAAAGGCGGCAAACAGGGACCTGCCGCCGCGAATGATTCGGCGTGTGCGCACGATGAAAGGCGGTAAAGAGTGGGTTGGGTATTACTACGACGGGAGGAATGAAGACGGGAAGCGGGTGGAGATACCGCTCGGGGGTGACCTGGAAATTGCGAAGGCAGAATGGGCAAAGCTCGACTGCAAGCCGGTACCGAAGAAAGAAGCCCTGCTGGGCCAGGTGCTTGACCGTTACGAGCGAGAGATCATCCCGGGCAAGGCGCCTAAGACACAGAGCGATAATCTCCTGAGCCTGAAGCAACTGCGCAAAGCGTTCAGCGACGCCCCTATTGATGCGGTTACACCACAGATCATCGCGCAGTACAGGGATAGCCGGACCGCCAAGGTAAGAGCCAACCGGGAAATATCACTGCTGTCGCACATCTACAATATTGCGCGGGAGTGGGGGCTCACCGAGAACAACCCTGCCGCCGGCGTGCGCAAGAACAAGGAGGCGCCTAGGGATTTCTACGCAACTGAGGAGATCTGGAGTGCCGTGTACGCAGTCGCAGCCTTGGAGCTTCGCGATGCTATGGACTTGGCCTACCTGACCGGACAGCGCACCGCAGATGTGCTTTCGATGCGCGAGGCTGATGCGGTGAATGAATTCCTGCAGGTGTCGCAAGGCAAGACGGCCAAGAAGCTCCGGATCCGCCTTACCGCTGCCGGAGACCTTAATGACCTGGGCACACTGGTCGAGCGACTAATAGAGCAGCGGCGCTCGCGTGGAGTACGGACTCCATACCTAATAATCACTGAAGATGGCCGGCAGGTGACCAAGCCGATGTTACGCCTACGCTTTGACGATGCCAGGAACAAGGCAATTGCCATTGCTAACGAGACCGGAGACGGCGTGCTTGCGGCGAGCATCCGGCAGTTCCAGTTCCGCGACATCCGACCAAAAGCAGCCAGTGAAATATTGGACCTGGGCGATGCCAGTCGCCTGCTTGGACACACGGATAAGCGGATAACCGAGACGGTTTATAGACGTGTTGGTGAGATCGTGAAACCAACCCGTTGATAGAGGATCTGACAGTAGTTGCGGAAAGCGTCTTAAACGATGCGGAAACTGTTAGTTTAAAACCCTGTCCAATTATCGAACGCCAGAAACACAAAAGCCCCGCATTCGCGGGGCTTTCGTATGAATCTTGGCGGGAAACCAGGGATTCGAACCCTGGGAACGCTATTAACGTTCGCCGGTTTTCAAGACCGGTGCATTCAACCACTCTGCCAATTTCCCTTGCGCAACACAGGATTATAATAGCCCATCCTGTCTCAGCGGGCGCCATAATACCCGAATGAAACACACTGTCAAACTCTCTGCATAGCTTGTTACAGAGCGTCTGTTATGATCTTTGCGACTGAACGTTTCAAAACTGAAGGAGTGTCGCCATGCGCGAACAGGATTACGCAGTTAATAGCAACGTGCAGGCTGAGCAGCTAGAGGTTAGCCGCGTCCTGCGCAATACATACGGCTTGCTCGCCCTCACCCTCGCATTTAGCGGCGTGATGGCGTATGTGGCGCAGCAGATGCGTGTCGGCTACCCGAATATCTTCGTGGTATTGATCGGCTTCTACGGCCTGTTTTTCCTCACCAACAAGCTGCGCGACTCGGCCTGGGGCCTGGTGTCGGCGTTTGCCCTGACCGGTTTCATGGGGTTCCTGCTGGGCCCGATCCTGAACCGTTACCTGGGTATGCAGGGCGGCGCGGAAGTGGTCAGCTCGGCATTCGCCATGACGGCCTTGGTGTTTGGTGGCCTGTCGGCCTATGTGCTGATCACCCGTAAGGACATGAGCTTCCTCGGCGGTTTCATCACGGCTGGCTTCTTCGTGTTGCTGGCGGCCGTGCTGGCGAGCATGTTCTTCCAGATCAGCGGCCTGCAATTGGCGATCAGCGCCGGTTTTGTGCTGTTTTCCTCGGTCTGCATTTTGTTCCAGACCAGCGCCATCATCCATGGCGGCGAGCGTAACTACATCATGGCGACCATCAGCCTGTATGTATCGATCTACAACCTGTTTGTCAGCCTGTTGCAGATCTTCGGCATCATGAGCCGCGACGACTGATCCCAGCCTCATCAAAAAGCCCGCTTCGGCGGGCTTTTTGTTGCCTGCGGCTTTATCATTGGCAAAGGTTTGCCTACAGAGTGTTCCATGAAGTTCGCGATTGCGCTTTTTTCCGCCGCCCATGCGCCCTCCTCGCGCCGCGCCCTGCAGTTTGCCCAGGCGGCGTTGGCCGGCGGGCATGAGATTGTGCGGCTGTTTTTCTATCAGGATGGCGTCTACAGCGCTGCCAATTCGGTGGTCACGCCCCAGGATGAGCAGGATATCGCCCAACAATGGCGCGCCTTCGTCAGCGAGCATCAGCTTGACGGCGTGGTCTGCATTGCGGCGGCGCTGCGCCGAGGGGTGTTGAATGCCGAGGAAGCTGCGCGCTACCAGCGCAGTGCGGTGAATCTGGACGCGCCGTGGGCGCTGTCAGGCCTGGGGCAGTTGCACGACGCCATTCAGGACGCCGACCGCCTGATCTGCTTTGGAGGGCCATGAAATGTCCAGATCCTTGTTAGTCATCAGCCGCCAGGCGCCATGGTCCGGGCCCAGTGCGCGGGAAGCACTGGATGTGGTGCTGGCCGGCGGCGCATTCGACTTGCCGATCGGGCTGCTGTTTCTCGATGACGGGGTGTTTCAACTGGCAACCGCCCAAGATGCCAAGGCCTTGCAACAAAAGGATGTGACGGCCAACCTGCAGGCCCTCTCGCTGTTTGGCATCGACGACGTGTTCGCATGCAGCCACAGCCTGGCGGAGCGTGGGTTGACCGCCCCTGATAGCGCGCAGCCACTGAGCAGCGAACAGATTTCCCAGATGATTGACCGTTACGATCAGGTGATGACCCTCTGATGTCGACCTTGCATGTGTTGTCCCACTCCCCGTTTACCGACAGCCGCCTCGGCAGTTGCCTACGCCTGTGTGGCGCGCAAGATGCGATCCTGCTGTGCGGCGATGCAATCTATGCCCTGCAACCCGGTAGCGCCCCCTTCCAGGCCCTGCAAGCCAAGGCCCTGGCCATCTTCCTGCTTGCCGAAGATGCCCAGGCCCGCGGCCTGGCGTTGCCGCAGTGGGCCAGGAGTGTCGACTACCCAGGTTTTGTGCAGCTGTCGATCGACCATGACAAGGTCAACACCTGGCTATGAACACCCTGACTGTAGGCACCCACACCCTTGAGCTGGACAAGGACGGCTACCTGGTTGACCTGAATGCCTGGTCAGTCGAGGTGGCCAATGCCCTGGCGAGCGCCGAAGCGCTGGAACTGACCGACGAACACTGGGAAATCCTCAAGCTGCTCAGGGGTTTTTACCAGGAGTTCCAGTTGTCCCCGGCCACCCGCCCCCTGATCAAGTACACCGCCTTGAAGCTGGGCCCGGAAAAGGGCAACAGCCTGCACCTCAACCGACTGTTCAAAGGCACTCCCGCCAAACTTGCCGCCAAGCTGGCGGGCCTGCCCAGGCCGACGAATTGCTTATGACCGACTTTGCCCCGTTGATCACCGAAACTCCCGCCGAACACCCCTTTGCGCCGTTTGTGCGGATCCTCGGCAAAGGCAAGCGCGGCGCCCGTAGCCTGACGCGTGAAGAAGCCCGGGAAGCCATGGGCATGCTGCTCGACGAGAAAGTCGAGGACTCCCAGCTCGGTGCGTTCCTGATGCTGCTGCGCCACAAGGAAGAAAGCCCGGAGGAGCTCGCCGGCTTCACCGAGGCCCTGCGCGAGCGGCTCAACCCTCCAGCACTGACGGTGGATCTCGACTGGCCCACCTATGCCGGAAAAAAACGCCACCTGCCGTGGTACCTGCTGGCCGCCAAGTGCCTGGCGCAGAACGGCGTGCGGATTTTCATGCACGGCGGCGGTGCCCATACGGCCGGCCGGCTGTACACCGAACAGTTGCTGGGTGAGCTGCAGATTCCACTGTGCCGCAACTGGCAACAGGTCGAGACCGCTCTGGAACAAGGCAACCTGGCATTTATGCCACTGGGCGACTGGGCCCCGCAGTTGCAACGCATGATTGACCTGCGCAATATCCTCGGCCTGCGCTCGCCCATTCACTCCCTGGCCCGCATCCTCAACCCGCTGGGCGCGCGCTGCGGCCTGCAAAGCATCTTCCATCCCGGCTACCAGGGGGTACACCGCGATGCCAGTGGCCTGCTGGGTGACAACACCATTGTGATCAAGGGCGATGGCGGCGAGATCGAGATCAATCCCGACACCACCAGCCACTTGTACGGTACCACCGGCGGCACAAGCTGGGACGAAGAGTGGCCTGCCCTCTCCGCCCAGCGCCACGTCAAGCCCGCCAGTCTCGACCCCGAACATCTAAAGGCCCTGTGGCGTGGTGAGGTACAAGACAGCTACCCGCAATTAGCGCTGATCGCCACCATGGCCTTGGCCCTGCGCGGCCTGGGGCACCCACGGGAACAGGCCTTCGAACTGGCCCAACAGTATTGGGATGCGCGCAACACATCGAACTAGTCGATAATTAACCCCGACCCTTTGCGCTATTTGTTCGAACCCAGACGATTAGACTGCACTCCAACGCTTACTAGCCAAGGAGTCAGTCATGGGTTTGCTGATTGAAGGACACTGGCACGACCAGTGGTACGAAAGTAGCGCAGATGGCGCCTTCCAACGGGAACAGGCGCAACGCCGGCACTGGGTCACCGCCGATGGCCAACCTGGCCCGAGCGGGGATGGTGGCTTCAAGGCTGAGGCTGGCCGCTACCATCTCTATGTTTCCCTCGCCTGCCCATGGGCGCACCGCACCCTGATCCTGCGCAAGCTCAAAGGCCTGGAAAGCCTGATTGACGTGTCGGTGGTCAGTTGGTTGATGCTGGAGAATGGCTGGACCTTCGACAAGGCCCACGGCTCCACTGGCGACAAGCTCGACGACTTTGCCTTCATGCACCAGCGCTATACCGCCGACACCGCCGACTACACCGGGCGTGTCACGGTGCCGGTGTTATGGGATAAGAAGCTCAATCGCATCGTCAGCAATGAATCGGCAGAGATCATCCGCATGTTCAACAGCGCATTCAACGGGCTGACCGGCAACACCCTGGACTTCTACCCCGAACCGCTGCGCCCGACCATCGACGCGTTGAACGAGCGGATCTATCCCGCCGTGAACAATGGCGTGTATCGCGCAGGCTTCGCCACCTCGCAGCAGCCGTATGAAAGCGCATTTGATGAGGTGTTTGCCGAGTTGGATCAGTTGGAACAACACCTGGGCCAGCAGCGCTACCTGGCCGGTGAATACCTGACAGAGGCCGATGTGCGGCTGTTTACCACGCTGATTCGGTTTGACGCGGTGTATTACAGCCACTTCAAATGCAACCTACGGCGGATAGCAGATTATCCGAATCTGTCGAATTGGTTGCGAGAGCTGTATCAATGGCCGGGGGTGGCCGAGACCGTGGATTTTTCGCATATCAAGGGGCATTACTATGCCAGCCACCGGACGATCAATCCGACAGGGATTGTGCCGAAGGGGCCATTGCAGGCGTTTGATAGCAAACATGATCGAGAAGGATTGAGCGGTAAAGAGATCTGGCGCTGATGCGCCAGCCTCATCGCGGGTAAGCCCGGCTCCCACAGTGGGTCTGTGTGCAGCCGGGCGAACAGGTTATACCTGGGACTGGGCGCCTTCAAACCACTTCAATTTCTCACGCAACACCACCACTTCGCCTACGATCACCAGGGTCGGCGCATGCACTTCATGCTCCGCCACCAGGCGCGGCAAGTCGGCCAGGGTGCCGGTAAACACACGCTGGTTGGACGTGGTGCCTTGCTGGATCAGCGCAGCCGGGGTGTCCGCCGAACGACCATGGCGAATCAGTTGCTCGCAGATGACCGGCAAGCCCACCAACCCCATATAGAAGACCAGGGTCTGCGACGGCCCCACCAGGTCATTCCAGGGCAAATCCGAGGTGCCATCTTTCAGGTGGCCGGTGATGAAGCGTACCGATTGCGCATAGTCGCGATGGGTCAAAGGGATGCCAGCGTAAGCCGCGCAACCACTGGCCGCGGTGATGCCCGGCACCACCTGGAACGGGATGCCATGGGCCGCCAGCTCTTCGATCTCTTCGCCGCCGCGCCCAAAAATAAACGGGTCGCCGCCCTTGAGGCGCAGCACACGCTTACCTTGCTTGGCCAGGTTCACCAGTTGCTGGTTGATCTGCTCTTGCGGCACCGCGTGATCGGCGCGGCGCTTGCCGACATAGACCCGCTCGGCATCCCGTCGGCACAGCTCAAGAATCGCGGGGGCCACCAGGCGGTCATACAGCACCACATCGGCTTGCTGCATCAAACGCAGCGCGCGAAAGGTCAGGAGGTCCGGATCACCGGGGCCTGCGCCCACCAGATACACCTCACCTGGTGCATGGGGCGGCTTGCCGTTGACTTTTTCCACCAGCAACCGCTCGGCTTCATCACCTTGCCCCGCCAGTTGCCGATCGGCAATCGGGCCCTGGAAAACCTCTTCCCAAAAAGCCCGGCGTTGCTGAACATCGGGATACAAACCCTTGACCTGGGCGCGAAAACGCGCGGCCAGCCCGGCCAATTGACCGTAGGTGGACGGAATCCAGGTTTCCAGCTTGGCGCGGATCAAACGCGCCAGCACCGGCGCGTCGCCGCCACTGGACACCGCAATCACCAAGGGCGAGCGGTCGACAATCGCCGGGAAGATCACGCTGCACAACGCTGGCGCGTCCACCACATTGACCGGCACACACCGCCGCCGGGCATCGCTGGACACTTGCGCGTTCAGCGGCTCGTCGTCGGTTGCAGCGATGATCAGGGTGCAGCCATCAAGGTCCGCCTCCTGATAACCGCGCACAATCAGTTCACCGCCACTGCCCTGCACCAGTTCACGCAACTGATCTTCAATCAGGGGAGCAACCACCCGCAATACCGCGCCGGCATCGGCCAGCAGCCGGGACTTGCGCAAGGCAATCTCCCCACCACCGACGACCAACACACGGCTGCCGCGCAGGTTATGAAACAGTGGCAGAAATTCCATTTAGCCGATGACCTCAACGCCCGCCATGTATGGCTTGAGCACTTCAGGTACACGGATCGAACCGTCGGCCTGCTGGTAGTTCTCCAGAACGGCAACCAGGGTGCGACCTACCGCCAAGCCCGAACCGTTAAGGGTGTGGACCAGCTCCGGCTTGCCGGTTTCCGGGTTACGGAAACGCGCCTGCATGCGTCGGGCCTGGAAATCACCGCAGTTGGAGCACGAAGAAATCTCGCGGTATTTATCCTGGCTCGGCACCCACACTTCCAGGTCGTAGGTCTTCACCGCGCTGAAACCCATGTCGCCAGTGCACAGCGCCAATACGCGATACGGCAGCTCCAGCAGTTGCAGGACGCGCTCGGCGTTGGCAGTCAGGCCTTCCAGGGCTTCCATGGAGGTCGACGGCTCGACCACCTGTACCATCTCGACCTTGTCGAACTGGTGCTGGCGGATCATGCCGCGGGTGTCGCGCCCCGAGGCACCGGCTTCACTGCGAAAGCACGGGCTGTGGGCCACGAACTTGATCGGCAGCTGTTTGGCGTCGAGGATCTCGCCGGCCACGATATTGGTCAGCGACACTTCGGCAGTCGGAATCAGGTACAGATCGGCTTCGCCATCGCGGCTGATCTTGAACAGGTCTTCCTCGAACTTCGGCAACTGGCTGGTGCCCATCAGCGCCGGCGCCTGAACCAGGTACGGGGTATAAGCCTCTTCGTACCCGTGTTCGCCGGTGTGCAGGTTGAGCATGAACTGCGCCAGGGCCCGGTGCATGCGCGCAATCGGACCGCGCAGCAGAGCAAAGCGCGCACCGGACATCTTGGCGGCGGTTTCGAAATCCAGGCCGCCGGTCAATTCGCCCAGGGCGACGTGGTCCTTGATCTCGAAATCAAAGGCTTTTGGCGTACCCCAGCGGCGCACTTCGACGTTGCCGTCTTCATCTTCGCCGACCGGTACCGACTCATGCGGCAGGTTGGGAATGCCCAGCAGGATGGAATCCAACTCGGACTGAATCTTGTCCAACTCGACCTTACCGTCAGACAGCTCGCTGCCCATACGCTCGACGTCCGCCATCAACGGCGCGATGTCTTCGCCACGCTGCTTGGCCTGACCGATGGATTTGGAGCGCGCATTGCGTTCAGCCTGCAGTGCTTCGGTGCGGGTCTGGACGGTCTTGCGCTGTTCTTCCAGCGCTTCGATGCGCGCAACATCCAAGGCAAAGCCACGGGATGCCAGGCGGTCCGCTACGTCCTGAAGGTTGCTACGTAACAGTTTGGAATCGAGCATGTCGGTCTCTCGTTTATCAAAGTTTGGTCAAGGACAGGCCGGCCCAGGTGGCGAGCAGCCCGCCGAATACACTGATGGCCGCATAGCCTATCGCCAGCGGCACTTGCCCACTTTCCAGCAGGCGCACGGTATCCAGTGAAAAGGATGAAAAGGTGGTCAGGCCGCCAAGGAAGCCCACCATCAACCCGGCGCGCACCTCAACAGGCACCTCCGGGCGTAACAGAAACAGGCCGTACAACACGCCGATCAACAGGCAGCCCACGATATTAACGGCCAGCGTCGCGGTATAGAAGTGTTTCGGCCAATTGGCGTTAATCCAATTACCGGTGGCAAAGCGCAATAAGGTACCGGCCACACCGCCAACAGAGACTGCGACCACCAAGGGAATCATAGTTTTCTCCGTTGTTTGGGGCTCAGGCGATCAAGTTGCGCCAGGTGGTTGAGCTTTTCCCCGATCTTCAACTCCAGGCCACGGGGCACCGGCTGGTAGAACGGTTGCGGGGCAAGCTCGTCGGGAAAGTAGTCTTCACCGGCGGCATAGGCATCCGGTTCATCGTGGGCGTAGCGGTACTCATCGCCATAACCCAATTGTTTCATCAGCTTGGTCGGTGCATTACGCAGGTGCAAAGGGACTTCCAGCGAGCCGTGCTCGGCCGCGGCGCGCAATGCCGATTTGAAGCCCATATACACCGCATTGCTTTTCGGCGCGCAGGCCAGGTAGGTGATGGCTTGCGCCACCGCCAACTCACCTTCCGGGCTGCCCAGGCGCTCCTGGACTTCCCAGGCCGCCAGGCACAGGCTCAGGGCCCGTGGGTCGGCGTTGCCGATGTCCTCGCTGGCCATGCGCACCACGCGCCGGGCCAGGTACAGCGGGTCGCAGCCGCCGTCGATCATGCGGGCGAACCAGTACAGCGCGCCGTCCGGGTTAGAGCCGCGCACGGATTTGTGCAACGCGGAAATCTGATCGTAAAAGGCTTCGCCGCCCTTGTCGAAACGCCGCCGGGTATCGCCCAACAGGCTTTGCAGCAGGTCGACGCCAATCTCACTATTGTCTTCGGCAAGGTCGGAGGCGTTTTCCAGCAGGTTGAGAAACCGCCGGCCATCGCCGTCTGCCGCCGCCAACAGGATCTTGAAACCCTCGTCACCCAGACTCAGGTGGCGCTTGCCCAGCCCCTTGTCCTCGCTCAGCGCCCGCTGCAACAGCTTCTGCATCGCCGCTTCATCGAGACTTTTGAGCACATACACCCGCGCTCGCGAGAGCAAAGCGTTGTTCAACTCAAACGAGGGGTTTTCCGTGGTCGCACCGATAAAAATCAGCGTGCCGTCTTCCACGTAAGGCAGGAACGCATCTTGCTGCGACTTGTTGAAGCGATGCACTTCGTCGACAAACAGGATAGTGCGCCGGCCGTATTGCCCGGCCTGTTGCTTGGCGACTTCCACCGCCTGGCGGATTTCCTTGACCCCGGCCAATACCGCCGAGACCGTTTCAAAGTGTGCATCGGAGACCTTCGCCAGCAGCCGCGCCAGGGTGGTCTTGCCCACGCCCGGCGGCCCCCAGAAGATCATCGAGTGCAGGGCACCCTGCTCCAGAGCTTCGCGCAGCGGCTTGCCACGAGCCAGCAAGTGCTCCTGCCCGACATACTCATCCAGGTTGGTCGAGCGCAGGCGCGCGGCCAATGGCTGGGCAATCGGGTCACTGCGAAACAGGTCCATGGGCGGCTTTTTACTCCTGGATCACATCGGCACCCTTGGGGATGTCGAACTTGAACGTCTTGGCCGGGACCGACTCATTGGCCTTGACCCCGGTGAACAGGATATTGGTGCGCTGGCCGACACTGTCGATCAGTTGCATATCGTTGATCACCCCATTGCGGAACGACAGGCGCAGGCTGTCGAACAGCGTGTCCTTGGACTTGGGCTTGAGGGTGAAGTCGATCACGTTGCTTTGTTGCTTGGAGGTAATCTCGAAGCTCTCGCTGATCTGCGACACATCACCCGACAGCAGCAAGGCCGGGGTCTGGCTCAGGCGTGGGTCGAGGGTCTTGATGGTCGCCTGCTCCAGGTCCGGGTCCCACAGCGTGACTTTCTTGCCATCGGAGACAATGGTCTGCTCATTGGGCGCGTCGGTTTTCCAGAAGAACAAGCCAGGACGCTGCACGGCCATTTCACCGGCCGTTTCCTGCAACTGCGTACCGCCACCGTCCAGGGTCAACTGGGAGAAGCGCGCGGTCAGGGTCTTGGATTTGTCCAGCAAGTTGGTCAGGCTCGCGACGGATGCCTGGTCGGCGTGGGCCGAAAACGCGGTCAGGGCCAATGCCGGCAACAACAGCATGCGGATAAGACGCATGGGAGTCCTCATAGAATGATGTGAAAGGCGCGCCGCGTGCTGCCACGCGGCGCGAGGTCAGTCGCGCATCGGCCCTGGCGCGATGACTTCGCGCGAGCCGTTGGTGTTCATGGCCGTAACGACGCCGGCCATTTCCATGGACTCGATCATACGCGCGGCGCGGTTGTAGCCGATCTTCAGTTTACGTTGCACCGCCGAGATCGAGGCGCGACGGCTTTCCAGCACGAATGCCACCGCTTCGTCGTACAGCGCGTCAGTCTCGGCATCATCGTCGCCGCCACCGCTGCCACCGTCGAAACCGCTGCCGGCTTCTTCGACACCCGCCAGGATATCGTCGTTGTATTCCGGCGCACCCCGCAGTTTCCACGCCTCGACCACGCGGTGCACCTCGTCATCGGACACAAATGCACCGTGAACGCGGATCGGCAGGCTGGTGCCGGGCGGCATGTAGAGCATGTCACCATGGCCCAGCAGTTGCTCGGCACCGCCCTGGTCGATGATGGTCCGTGAGTCGATCTTGCTCGACACCTGGAACGCCATGCGGGTCGGGATGTTGGCCTTGATCAGGCCGGTGATCACATCCACCGACGGCCGCTGGGTCGCGAGGATCAAGTGGATCCCGGCCGCACGGGCCTTCTGCGCGATACGCGCGATCAGTTCTTCAACCTTCTTGCCGACGATCATCATCATGTCGGCAAATTCGTCGACCACCACCACGATGGTCGGCAACTTGGTCAGCAGCGGCGCTTCATCGTGAATGCTTTCGCGCTTGTACAGCGGGTCGGTCAGCGGCGTGCCGGCGTCCTGGGCTTCCTTGACCTTGGCGTTGAAGCCGGACAGGTTACGCACGCCCATCTTCGCCATCAGTTTGTAGCGCCGCTCCATCTCGGCCACGCTCCAGCGCAGGGCGTTGGCGGCGTCCTTCATGTCGGTCACCACCGGGCACAGCAGGTGCGGGATGCCTTCGTAGATCGACAGTTCGAGCATCTTCGGGTCGATCATGATCAGCTTGGCGTCTTCCGGGCCAGACTTGAACAGGATCGACAGGATCATCGCGTTCACACCCACCGACTTACCGGAACCGGTGGTACCGGCAACCAGCAGGTGGGGCATTTTCGCCAGGTCAGTGATCACCGGCTTGCCGCCGATGTCGTGCCCCAGGGCCAGGGTGACCGGCGACTTGAAGTTGTCGTATTCCGGGGTCGATAGCACTTCGGAGAAGCGCACGATCTGCCGGTCTTCGTTGGGAATCTCGATACCCACGGTGGTTTTGCCGGGGATCACTTCCACCACCCGCACGCTGGTAACCGCCAGGGAGCGCGCCAGGTCTTTGGCCAGGTTGGCGATACGGCTGACCTTGACCCCTGCGGCCGGCTGGATTTCGTAACGGGTAATCACCGGGCCGGGGTGGATCGAATCCACCGACACTTCGACGCCAAACTCTTTGAGTTTGATTTCCAGCAGATGGCCGACGGCCGCCAGGGATTCCGGGGAATAGTTGAGTTGCTTCTTTTCCGCCGGATCGAGGATCGAGATCGGCGGCAAAGTGCCCTCGACGGCGCTGTCGATAAACAGCGGCGCCTGCTTTTCCTTTTGCACGCGATGGCTTGGCTCGGGCGCCTTGACCGGCGCCGGGGCGATAACCGGCGGCACTTGCTTCTCGCGGTCGGACATGTGCTTGGTCAGGGCCTGCTCGCGCTCGATCAGGCGCTCCTTGACCTTGGCCTGCTCACGGCGGTCCGGCGTACTCGGGGCCACCACTTCGTTGACCCGGGTGTCGACTTCACGCAATTGCGCGACCATGCGCTTGCGGTCCACACGGGCGGCCCACCAGCGGTTGGCGGCACCCTGGAACAACTCGAACAGATCGAGGGTGATCTTGCCGGTCACGTCCATGACCTTGAACCACGACAAGTCGGTAAATACCGTCAGACCAAACAGGAACAGGGCAATGAACGTCAGCGTGCTGCCCTGGATATTCAGGGTCCTGCGGGCCAGGTCACCCAGGCTTTCGCCCAAGGCACCGCCCGCGCCAGCCGGCAGGCCGGTCGGTGCATGGAAGTGAATATGCGCCAGGGCCGCGCCCGACAGCACCAGGAACACCAGGCCGATCAGGCGCCAGGAGAACAGCCAGCCGCTCCACTGCCACGGCTCATGGCGCTGGCGGAAGATCTGCCAGGTCTTGATCGCCAGCAACAACGGGAAGATATAGGCGAAATAGCCCAGGATCATGAACAGGATATCGGCGCTGTAGGAGCCCACAGGCCCGCCGAAGTTCTGCACATCGTCGATCTTGCTGTTATGGCTCCAGCCCGGATCGTCCTTGCCATAGGTCAGCAAGGCCATCATCAGGAACAGGCATAAAGCACCGATGGCAATCAGCGCGCCTTCCTTGAGCCGATAGTGCAGGTGCTGGCGCCAGGCCGGTACTACTGCTGTTTTGGGTGCTGCGGCGGATTTCTTCAAAACGGGTCTTTTCCTGCGCCTTAAGCGCGTCCAACAGTTGAATGACTATAAAAATACTGCCCAATCCGGACAGATGAAAAGTGAATGAGCGTCGTCAAGCGTCCTTTAACACTCCGAGATTGAATCATGCGCCGACGTTAACGCCAGCCCACAAGGACATAGTGCCGCCATTGTACGGGTTTGTGTGCCCGTTGCCACGCTGCCGGCTTCGCTCATGGAGCATCATCCGGCGCATTGCCGATGCATTTCAATTTGAGCATGCATTGTCTTTACTGACAAAGGCTTATGAGCTGTTTTTATCAGGCTGGACAAGCTTTACCCAGCATTCCCGCTCAACGGATGGCGACATGACGCGATTACGACCGCATCACCGCTATAGAGTTGCAGAAACACCCGCTCATGCATCAGGGTACGGATTACATGATCGGGCTGGCCGAGTGGCGCCGGCTCGACAATAATCACTGCTTAACGCGGCGGGCCCCGGCCTGTCACCGCCCTCCCCTTCTGTAAGCCTGAATACCATGCTCACCTGGTTGCAACGCAACACCTTGACGTTTCCACCGCTGGCCAAAGCCATGCGTGAACCCAACGGCCTGCTGGCTGCCGGTGGCGACCTGTCCGCCGACCGCCTGGTCCAGGCCTATCGCCACGGCTGTTTCCCCTGGTTCTCCGAAGGCCAGCCCATCCTATGGTGGTCGCCAGACCCACGCACGGTGCTGTTCCCCGCCGAACTGCACGTGTCCCGCAGCCTCGCCAAGCTGCTGCGCCAGCAACGCTACGAGGTCACCTTCGACCAGGACTTCGCCGCTGTCATACAGGCCTGTGCTGCGCCACGCAGCTATGCAGACGGCACCTGGATCACCGAAGCCATGCAGAACGCCTATCTGCAACTGCACCAACGGGGCTACGCCCATTCCGTTGAAGTCTGGGACCAGGGCGAACTGGTCGGCGGCCTGTATGGCCTGGCCATGGGCCAGTTGTTTTTTGGCGAGTCGATGTTCAGTCGCGCAGACAATGCCTCGAAATATGGCTTTGCCACGCTCGTCAGGCAATTGCAGGCCTGGGGTTTTGTGCTGATCGACTGCCAGATGCCCACCGATCACCTGCACAGCCTCGGCGCCCGCGCCATTCCCCGCAGCGACTTTGCCGGTTACCTGCGCGACCATCTTGATCAAGCCAGCAGTGGGCCGTGGGTTTCTTAGGCGACATGCGCGCACCTGGCTTACACTTATTTCAAAGCTTATCCGAGGGTTGATCATGACCGAGTTGGCGCGCTTGAAGTTTTATGCCACTCAACCCCACTCTTGCAGCTACCTGCCCGAAGAACAGGCCACTACGCTGTTCCTCGACCCCAGCCAGCCGATGGACGTGCATGTGTATGCCGACCTGTCAGAGATGGGCTTTCGGCGCAGTGGCGACCACCTGTACCGGCCGCACTGCCAAAACTGCAACGCCTGTGTGCCGGCGCGTATCCCCGTGGCGCAATTTTTAGCCGATCGCAATCAAAAACGCATCCTCAAGCGCAATGCCGACCTGATCGTGACCCCCGCCAAGCCCGGCTTCAGCGAAGAGTACTTCGACCTGTACCAGCGCTATATCGAACAACGCCACGCCGACGGTGACATGTTCCCACCCAGTCGTGATCAGTTTTCCACGTTCCTGGTGCGCGACCTGCCGTTCTCGCGTTTTTACGAATTCCGCCTTGAGGGAAAGCTGCTGGCGGTCGCGGTCACCGACCTGCTGCCCAATGGCTTATCGGCGGTCTACACCTTTTACGAACCCGCCGAAGAGCGCCGCAGCCTCGGGCGCTTTGCGATTTTGTGGCAAATCAGTGAAGCCTCCCGGCAAAACCTGGACGCGGTGTACCTCGGATACTGGATAAAAAACTGCAAAAAGATGAATTACAAGACCCAATATCGGCCCATTGAGCTGCTAATTAATCAAAGATGGGTCACGCTTAACTAGAACCCCTTGGCTTAAACACCCTTTTTCGGGCACAATGCACGCCGCTTTTGCCTGGCGCAGTTGCACCGGGCCATTCACTGGATACCGAGGGCTTTACTGCATGTCGAAAGAAGACAGCTTCGAAATGGAAGGCACTGTCGTCGACACCCTGCCCAACACCATGTTTCGTGTGGAGTTGGAAAATGGGCACGTCGTAACCGCGCATATCTCCGGCAAGATGCGCAAGAACTACATTCGTATTCTTACCGGTGACAAAGTGCGCGTCGAGCTGACGCCCTATGACTTGAGCAAAGGGCGCATCACTTACCGCGCTCGCTAAACAAGTCAATACAAGACGCCCGGTTATGCCGGGCGTTTTTGTGCGCGCTATAAAATTAATGCGGGAACGGGCTTGCTCGCGATAGCTGTGTGTCAGGCAATACATCTGGCACCGATACACCGCTATCGCGGGCAAGCCCGCTCCCACATTTTGATTGCAGCGCTTGAGAAATAGCAAAAAGGCGCCGAAGCGCCTTTTTGTTGTGTTGCGATCAGGCCATTTCAGCAGTGGTCTCGAAGTCGAAGGTCAGCTCGCCATCCTTCAAGTCGATATGCACCACGCCACCATGGTCGGAGAGCTCGCCGAACAGGATCTCTTCGGCCAATGGCCGCTTGATCTTGTCCTGGATCAGACGCGCCATTGGGCGGGCGCCCATTGCCGCGTCGTAGCCGCCCTCGGCGATCCAGCTGCGTGCCGCTTCCGTCACCTCCAGCTGCACGCGCTTGTCTTCCAACTGCGCCTGAAGCTCGGTAAGGAACTTGTCCACCACGCTCTTGATCACCTCATGGCTGAGGCGACCAAACTGGATAATGGTGTCCAGGCGGTTGCGGAATTCCGGCGTGAAGCTCTTCTTGATCACTTCCATGGCGTCGGAAGAGTGATCCTGATGAGTAAAGCCAATGGAAGCCCGCGCGGCCGTCTCGGCACCGGCGTTGGTGGTCATGATCACGATCACGTTGCGGAAGTCCGCCTTGCGCCCGTTGTTGTCGGTCAGGGTCCCGTGGTCCATGACCTGCAGCAGCAGGTTGAAGACTTCCGGGTGGGCCTTTTCGATTTCATCGAGCAGCAGTACGCAGTGCGGCTGCTTGGTAATCGCCTCGGTCAACAGACCGCCCTGATCGAAGCCGACATAGCCCGGAGGCGCACCGATCAGGCGCGACACGGTGTGCCGCTCCATGTATTCGGACATGTCGAACCGCACCAGCTCAATGCCCATGGCCTTGGCCAACTGCCGCGCCGCTTCGGTCTTGCCGACGCCGGTAGGCCCGGCAAACAGGAACGAACCCACCGGTTTGTCCGGCGACTTGAGGCCAGCCCGGGACAGCTTGATCGCCGTCGACAGCGAGTCAATCGCCGCATCCTGGCCAAACACTGTCAACTTGAGGTCGCGCTCCAGGTTACGCAGCAGCTCTTTGTCGGAGCTGGTGACGTGTTTTGGCGGAATTCGCGCGATTTTCGCCACGATATCCTCGACCTGCGGCACTTCGATGCGCTTCACACGCTTCTCTACCGGCTGCAGGCGCTGGTAGGCCCCGGCTTCGTCGATCACGTCGATGGCCTTGTCGGGCATATGCCGGTCATTGATGTAGCGCGAGGCCAGCTCGGCGGCTGCACGCAGCGCCTCATCACTGTACTCGATGCCGTGGTGCGCTTCGAAACGCCCTTTCAGTCCCCGCAGGATGCCAATAGTGTCTTCGACCGAAGGCTCGGACACGTCGACTTTCTGGAAGCGACGCGCCAGAGCACGGTCTTTTTCGAAGATCCCGCGAAACTCCTGGAACGTGGTCGAACCGATGCAACGGATATCACCCGAAGACAGCAGCGGCTTGAGCAGGTTGGACGCATCCATCACCCCACCGGAAGCCGCACCGGCGCCAATGATGGTGTGGATTTCATCAATGAACAGGATCGCCTGCGGACGCTTTTTCAGCTCGCCAAGCAACGCCTTGAAACGCTTTTCAAAGTCGCCACGGTACTTGGTCCCGGCGAGCAGCGCGCCCAGGTCCAGGGAGTAGACAACGCTGTTGGCCAGCAGGTCAGGCACCTGATTATCAACAATGCGCTTGGCCAGGCCTTCGGCAATCGCGGTCTTGCCCACGCCCGCCTCGCCCACCAGCAAAGGGTTGTTCTTGCGACGACGCGCGAGGATCTGCGCAACACGCTCAACTTCCATCTCACGCCCCACCAGCGGATCAATCCGCCCCTGGCGCGCCAGTTCGTTGAGATTGCTGGCGTAGGCATCCAGCGGGTTGCTTGAAGAAGAAGACTCACCGCCCTCGTCGTCCTGCATATCCTGCTCACCCTCGGAATGATCGCCATGCCCTGGCACTTTCGAGATGCCATGGGCGATGTAGTTGACGACATCAATGCGCGCCACGCTCTGCTGCTTGAGCAGGAACACGGCCTGGCTTTCCTGTTCGCTGAAGATGGCAACCAAGACATTGGCGCCCGTCACTTCGCGCTTGCCGGAGCTCTGCACGTGGAAGACAGCACGCTGCAACACCCGCTGGAAGCCCAGGGTTGGCTGGGTCTCACGGTCCTCGTCATGCACAGGGATCAGTGGCGTGGTGGAGTCGATGAACTCCTGCAGGTCATGCTTGAGTTTGTCGAGGTTGGCGCCGCACGCACGCAGAACGGTGGCGGCAGCTTCGTTATCCAAAAGTGCCAGCAGCAGGTGTTCGACGGTCATGAATTCATGACGCTTCGAACGGGCCTCCTTGAAGGCAAGATTGAGGGTGACTTCGAGCTCGCGGTTTAACATAGCTTCACCTCATACCCAAGTGGTCGGAGTTAACCGTCCTTCTCGATTTCACAGAGTAGCGGATGCTGGCTTTCCCTGGCGTACTGGTTGACCTGCATGGCCTTGGTCTCGGCGATGTCGCGGGTAAACACTCCACATACTGCCCGTCCTTCTGTGTGAACGGCCAGCATTACCTTGGTCGCCAACTCGCGGTTCAGATTAAAAAACACCTCGAGTACTTCGACGACGAAATCCATCGGCGTGTAGTCATCATTGAACAAAACCACCTTGTACATCGGCGGCGCCTGTAAAGCAGGCTTGGCCTCTTGAACAGCGATGCCTGCAGAACCGTCATCGTCTTCTAGATGATCCGGGCGATCCTGATTGAATGTTAGTCGAATCTGGCTGAATGCATGCATGAAAGAAAGGTTCGTCTGTTGTGCATTTACAGTGATGGGGGCGACCTGTCAGAAATTCAACTCCGACCGACTGGTCACCTTGACTATCGGCAAAACGGTGTTACAACCAATAGAACCCACAGTGGGTAAAAAAGGTCCGCGCAGTCAACCTTATTTATTCGGGTTAGGACGGATAAACTGGATGATACTCCAGTGATGGAGTCTGGTGCAGAGGGATATGGGTATGTCTGGCGTCAAGATCAGTGGCAAGGTCAAATGGTTCAACAATGCCAAGGGCTACGGCTTCATTAACGAAGACGGCAAAGAGGATGATCTTTTTGCGCATTACTCGGCGATCACGATGGACGGATACAAAACCCTTAAAGCGGGTCAATTAGTATCCTTTGAAATCGTCCAGGGGCCCAAGGGCCTGCATGCTGTCGCCATCTGCGCAGTCGAGCCTGGAAAAACCAACGAAGACAGGCACGACAAGGCAGATAAATCCGCTCATTCGAAAAAGAAACAAACGGCCTGATCCGCCACCGAGCAGATACCACGCATAAAAAAACGGCCATCCCGAGCAATCAGGATGGCCGTTTTTCATAGCCTTCGACTTACATATGCGAAATCAACGCATCGCCGAAGCCCGACGACGACACCAGCTTGGCGCCGTCCATCAGGCGCTCGAAGTCATAGGTCACGGTCTTGGCCGAAATCGCCCCGTTGGTGCCCTTGATGATCAAGTCGGCCGCCTCGGTCCAGCCCATATGGCGCAGCATCATTTCCGCCGACAGAATCAGCGAGCCCGGGTTGACCTGGTCCTTGCCCGCGTATTTAGGCGCAGTACCGTGGGTGGCTTCAAACATCGCCACGGTGTCGGACAGGTTGGCACCCGGTGCAATACCGATACCGCCCACTTCTGCCGCCAGGGCATCGGAGAGGTAGTCACCATTGAGGTTTAGGGTGGCGATCACGTCATATTCGGCCGGGCGCAGCAGGATCTGCTGGAGCATGGCGTCGGCAATCGCATCCTTGACCACCACATTGCGGCCGGTGCGCGGGTTCTTGAACTGCATCCACGGCCCGCCATCGAGCAGGGTCGCGCCGAACTCTTCGGCCGCCACTTCGTAGGCCCACTCCTTGAAGGCACCTTCGGTGAACTTCATGATGTTGCCTTTGTGCACGATGGTCAGCGACTCACGGTCGTTATCCACTACATATTGCAGGGCCTTGCGCGCCAGGCGCTTGGTGCCCTCTTTGGAAACCGGCTTGATGCCAATCCCGCAATCCTGGTCGAAACGGATCTTGGTGACACCCATTTCCTCTTTGAGGAACTTGATGACCTTGGTTGCTTCGGGCGAACCGGCCTTCCACTCGATACCGGCGTAAATATCTTCGGAGTTCTCACGGAAGATAGTCATGTCCACATCGCCTGGCTTCTTGACCGGGCTTGGCACACCTTCGAACCAACGCACCGGACGCAGACAGACATACAGGTCCAGCTGCTGGCGCAGGGCAACGTTCAGCGAGCGGATACCGCCACCGACCGGCGTGGTCAGCGGACCCTTGATGGAAACCACGTAGTCCTTGACCGCATCCAGGGTTTCCTGGGGCAGCCAGGTGTCCTGGTCGTAAACTTGAGTCGCCTTCTCGCCGGCATACACCTCCATCCAGGAGATTTTGCGCTTGCCGCCGTAAGCCTTGTTAACAGCTGCATCGACCACCTTGATCATCACCGGGCTGATGTCGACGCCAATACCGTCACCTTCGATGAAGGGAATGATCGGGTTGTCAGGAACATTGAGAGAATGGTCTGCGTTGACGGTGATTTTGTCGCCGACTGCCGGAACCTGAATCTTCTTGTATCCCATGCTGAACTCCGTTTGTGGATTGAACATCTGGCTGTGCCCGAGCCTACTCCAGTTGAATGTGGACTGGAACCTTGCGCCCGGTACATTTGCTGCGAAAACGGTAGATTTAGTCGCCTACAACCTTGAAACAAAAGGGAAAAACGCCAAACTTGAGCACTGCGTGCGACTTTAGGCGCAATCCGGTCCATGCGACCTTTAGACCAATGGACGATCCACCTTTTGTATGAAGGCTCGGCGTAAGCATAGCGACCTATGTATAATGCCGCCGCTGACCAAAGAGTCACGACGGCCGACCGCTCTATATCGAGCACCTGCGCCTGAAAAAGCCGGGCTGCCACCGTAGCCCACCCGCTTGACGCTCGACTGATGCAACCCAACATCACCGCGAAGAAACATCGACATTCGGCTCATGGATGACTTTGAACGAACGCGCTTTACCCGGCGCATCTCGAGTTTCCGCGCACGCTTTTAGCAAAGAAGAGAGTTAATCCGAATATGCCCACCCGCTCGAAGATCATCTATACCTTCACCGACGAAGCCCCAGCCCTCGCCACCTATTCACTGCTGCCTATCGTAGAGGCCTTCACCGCTTCCGCTGATATTGAAGTGGAAACCCGCGATATCTCCCTCGCAGGGCGCATCCTCGCAAGCTTCCCCGAGCAACTGGGCACCAAGGCCGTTGCGGACCACCTCGCCGAACTGGGCGCCCTGGCCGTGACCCCCGAAGCCAATATCATCAAGCTGCCTAACATCAGCGCCTCGACCCCGCAGCTGCAAGCCGCGATCAAGGAACTGCAGGCCCAGGGCTACGCCCTGCCGGACTACCCGGAAACCGTAACCACCGACGCGGAAAAAGAAACCCGTGCACGTTACGACAAGGTCAAGGGCAGCGCCGTAAACCCGGTCCTGCGCGAAGGCAACTCCGACCGCCGCGCCCCACTGTCGGTCAAGAACTATGCGCGCAAGCACCCGCACAAAATGGGTGCCTGGGCTGCTGACTCCAAGTCCCACGTCGCTCACATGAGCAACGGCGACTTCTACGGCAGCGAAAAAGCCGTACAGATCGAAGCCGCCGATGCGGTCAAGATCGAACTGGTCGGCAAGGATGGCAGCACCACCGTCCTGAAAGAAAAGACCACCGCACTGGCCGGCGAGATCCTCGACAGCGCCGTGCTGAGCAAGAACGCCCTGCGCAGCTTCATCGCCGCCGAAATCGAAGACGCCAAGAGACAAGGCGTGCTGCTGTCGGTTCACCTGAAAGCCACCATGATGAAGGTCTCCGACCCGATCATGTTCGGCCAGATCGTTGCCGAGTTCTATAAAGACGCCCTGGCCAAGCACGCTACCGTGCTGGAACAGATCGGCTTCAACCTGAACAACGGCATCGGCGACCTGTACGCTCGCATCAAGGCCCTGCCGGCCGACCAGCAAGCGCAGATCGAAGCCGACATCCAGGCGGTCTACGCCGCTCGCCCTTCCCTGGCGATGGTCAACTCCGACAAAGGCATCACCAACCTGCACGTGCCGAGCGACGTGATCGTCGACGCCTCGATGCCAGCCATGATCCGTGACTCCGGCAAAATGTGGGGCACCGACGGCCAGCTGCACGACACCAAGGCCGTGATCCCGGATCGCTGCTACGCCACCATCTACCAGGCGGTCATCGAAGACTGCAAGGCTAATGGCGCCTTCGACCCAACCACCATGGGCAGCGTGCCAAACGTTGGCCTGATGGCGAAGAAAGCCGAAGAGTACGGTTCCCACGACAAGACTTTCCAGATCAAGGCTGACGGCGTAGTCCGCGTCACCGACAGCAAGGGCAAGCTGCTGATGGAACAGTCGGTTGAAGCCGGCGATATCTTCCGCATGTGCCAGACCAAAGACGCGCCGATCCAGGACTGGGTCAAACTGGCCGTCAACCGCGCCCGCGCCAGCAACACGCCAGCAATTTTCTGGCTGGACCCGCTGCGCGCCCACGACGGCGTCGTGGTCGAGAAAGTTCAGGCCTACCTGAAAGACCACAACACCGAAGGCCTGGACATCCGCATCATGTCGCCGGTCGACGCGATGAAGTTCACCCTGGAACGCACCCGCAAGGGCCTGGACACCATCTCGGTGACCGGCAACGTACTGCGCGACTACCTGACTGACCTGTTCCCGATCATGGAACTGGGCACCAGCGCCAAGATGCTGTCGATCGTGCCGCTGATGAACGGTGGCGGCCTGTTCGAAACCGGCGCTGGCGGTTCGGCTCCAAAACACGTGCAGCAACTGCTGGAAGAAAACTTCCTGCGTTGGGACTCCCTGGGCGAGTTCCTGGCCCTGGCAGCCTCCCTTGAGCATTTGGGTGTGAACTACAACAACCCGAAAGCCCTGGTACTGTCCAAGACCCTGGACCAGGCCACCGGCCAGTTCCTCGACAACAACAAGTCGCCATCGCGCAAAGTCGGCAACATCGACAACCGCGGCAGCCACTTCTACCTGGCGCTGTACTGGGCACAAGCCCTGGCCGCCCAGACTGAAGATACCGCGCTGCAGGCGCAGTTCGCTCAACTGGCAAAAACCCTGGCCGAGAACGAGGCAACCATCGTTGCCGAACTCAACGCCGTGCAGGGCAAGCCAGTGGACATCGGCGGCTACTACGCGCCGAATCCTGAGCTGACCAGCAAGGCTATGCGTCCGAGCGCTACCCTCAATGCGGCGATTGCTGCATTGAAGTAATGCTGTAGGGCGACATCACAAACCCCGGCCATGTGCCGGGGTTTGTCTTTGTGTCCAACACCGCTTTAATGAAAAAACCCGAGCAAATGTGGGAGCTGGCTTGCCTGCGATAGCAGTCTGCCAGTCGGTACAGATGTAGCCGAGCCACCGCCATCGCAGGCAAGCCAGCTCCCACACTGATTAGGCCCAACCCCACCGAATTCGAGGCCGCTATGACCTGGCAACCCCACATCACCGTCGCCACCATCGTCGAAGACAATGGCCGCTTCCTCATGGTCGAAGAGCTCAAGGGCGGCCGCACCGTGCTCAACCAGCCTGCCGGCCATCTCGACCCGCACGAAACCCTGACCGAAGCCGCCGTGCGCGAAACCCTCGAGGAAACCGGCTGGGACGTCGCAGCCACCGGCATCGTCGGCATCTATCTGTACACCGCTCCCAGCAATGGCGTGACCTACCAGCGCGTGTGCTTTGTCGCCAAGGCCTTGCAACACCACCCGGACTATCAACTGGACGAAGGCATCGTGCGCGCCCGCTGGCTGACCCGTGACGAGTTGATGGCCTTGCGCGATGACTGGCGCAGCGAGCTGATCATGCGTTGTATTGACGATTATCTGGCCGGCCACTGCCACAGTCTCGAATTGATCCGTCCTTCTCTTTAGCCTTGCGGGCTCGGGCCTGCTAGAATCGCGTCCTTTTTAAAGACACCCGTTGAAATCCTATGCGTGATCCAGCCCCTTCTGACACACAAAAGAAGCGCGTCATCGTCGGTATGTCCGGCGGCGTGGATTCTTCCGTTTCCGCCGTTCTGCTCATGGAGCAGGGTTATGAGGTGGAAGGCCTGTTCATGAAGAACTGGGAAGAAGACGATGGAACGGAATACTGCACCGCCATGGACGACCTGGCGGACGCCCAGGCCGTGTGCGACAAGATTGGCATCAAGCTGCACACCGCCAACTTCGCCGCCGAGTACTGGGACAATGTGTTCGAGCACTTCCTGGCCGAATACAAGGCCGGTCGCACGCCGAACCCGGACATCTTGTGCAACCGCGAAATCAAGTTCAAGGCGTTCCTCGACTACGCCATGATCCTCGGCGCCGACCTGATCGCCACTGGCCACTATGTGCGCCGTCGCGATGTTGATGGCCGCACCGAATTGCTCAAGGGCCTGGACCCGAACAAGGACCAGAGCTACTTCCTGCACGCCGTCGGCGGTGAACAGATCGCCAAGACCCTGTTCCCGGTGGGCGAACTGGAAAAGCCCGAAGTACGCAAGATTGCCGAGAAACACGGCCTGGCCACCGCCAAGAAGAAGGATTCCACCGGGATCTGCTTTATCGGCGAACGCCGCTTCAGTGACTTCCTCAAGCAGTACCTGCCGGCGCAACCGGGCGAGATCAAGACCACCGAAGGCGAAGTCATCGGCCGTCACCACGGCCTGATGTACCACACCATCGGCCAGCGCCAGGGCCTGGGTATTGGCGGCTTGAAGGACGCCGGTGAAGAGCCGTGGTACGTGCTGGTGAAGGATCTGCAACATAACGTGCTGATCGTCGGCCAGGGCAACGAGCATCCCCTGCTGTTCTCCGGCGCGCTGCTGGCCTCGGAGATCTATTGGGTCAACCCGATCGACCTGAGCGCTCCGCGCCGCCTGACCGCCAAGGTGCGCTATCGCCAGAGCGACCAGCCCTGCACCCTGGAAAAAACCACCAATGGCTACCGTGCCACCTTCGATGACCCGCAACGTGCGGTCACGCCCGGCCAGTCCGTAGTGTTCTACGACGGTGAGATCTGCCTGGGGGGCGGCGTGATTGAAGTCGCCGAACCCTGGAGCACCCCGGCATGAGCCCGACCCAGGAGCAATTGACGGCATTGGGCGGCGTGTTTCTCGCCGCAGTGCTGGTGGACAAGATCGCCAAGACCGGCCAGGTCACCGAGGCCGGCCTGACCTGCATGCTCGGCAGCCTGCTGGTGGTCGACCCGAAGGACACCCTGGATGTGTACGGCGGCGACGACCTGAGCCTGCGTGAAGGTTATCGCGCGCTGATCGGCGCCCTCGAGCGCGACCCCAGCACCCTGCAACGCGAGCCGCTGCGCTATGCCTTGTCGATGCTCGGCCTTGAGCGGCAACTGGCCAAGCGCGACGACCTGCTGGAAACCATCGGCAAGCGCCTGCCGCAGATCCAGTCCCAGGTCGAGCACTTCGGCCCGGCCCACGAGAACGTGATCGCCGCCTGTGGCGCTTTGTACCAGGACACCTTGAGCACCTTGCGCCAGCGGATCCAGGTCCACGGCGACATGCGCAACCTGCAACAGCCCAACAACGCCTCGAAAATCCGCGCCCTGCTGCTGGCCGGTATCCGTTCGGCGCGGTTGTGGCGACAGTTGGGCGGTCATCGTTGGCAGTTGGTCATCAGCCGTCGCAAATTGCTCAAAGAGCTTTACCCGTTGATGCGCAACGAATAAGTCGCAGCCACGGGCTATTTTCAAGCCGTTACGCGTAATACGCCGGTCAGTTGGCAACGGACCGGCGGATTTTTTCATGTATGATACGCGCCCCATTTCGTTGCCCGACTGTCCGAGAACACCCCATGCAGCTCTCTTCGCTCACTGCGGTTTCCCCTGTTGACGGCCGCTACGCCGGCAAAACCCAGGCCCTGCGCCCTATTTTCAGCGAATACGGCCTGATCCGTGCTCGTGTACTGGTTGAAGTGCGCTGGCTCCAGCGCCTGGCCGCTCACCCCGCCATCAGCGAAGTGCCGGCGTTTTCTGCGCAAGCCAACGCGGTACTCAACACCCTGGCGGAAAACTTCTCCCTGGAGCACGCCGAGCGTGTGAAAGAGATCGAGCGCACCACCAACCACGACGTCAAAGCCATCGAGTACCTGCTCAAAGAACAAGCGGCCAAGCTGCCGGAACTGGCCCAGGTCAGCGAGTTCATCCACTTTGCCTGCACCAGCGAGGACATCAACAACCTGTCCCACGCCCTGATGCTGCGCGAAGGCCGTGATGACGTGATGCTGCCACTGATGCGCCAGACCGCCAACGCCATCCGCGAACTGGCCATCCGCTTCGCCGACGTGCCGATGCTGTCGCGCACCCACGGCCAGCCAGCCTCGCCGACCACCCTGGGTAAAGAACTGGCCAACGTGGTGTACCGCCTGGAGCGCCAGATCGCGCAAGTGGCTGCCGTGCCATTGCTGGGCAAGATCAACGGCGCCGTAGGCAACTACAACGCCCACCTGTCGGCCTACCCTGAGATCGACTGGGAAGCCAACGCCCGCGCCTTCATCGAAGACGAGCTGGGCCTGGGCTTCAACCCGTACACCACGCAGATCGAACCCCACGACTACATCGCCGAGCTGTTCGACGCCATTGCGCGCTTCAACACCATCCTGATCGACTTCGATCGCGATATCTGGGGCTACATCTCCCTGGGCTACTTCAAGCAGCGCACCATCGCAGGCGAAATCGGCTCGTCGACCATGCCGCACAAGGTCAACCCGATCGACTTCGAAAACTCCGAAGGCAACCTGGGCATCGCCAACGCCTTGTTCCAGCACCTCGCCAGCAAGTTGCCGATCTCCCGCTGGCAGCGCGACCTGACCGACTCCACCGTATTGCGCAACCTCGGCGTGGGCTTTGCCCATAGCGTGATCGCGTACGAAGCCAGCCTCAAAGGCATCAGCAAGCTGGAGCTCAACGCGCAGAAAATCGCCGCTGACCTGGACGCCTGCTGGGAAGTCCTGGCCGAGCCGATCCAGACCGTGATGCGCCGCTACAACATCGAAAACCCGTACGAGAAGCTGAAAGAGTTGACACGCGGCAAGGGCATCAGCCCTGAAGCACTGCAAACTTTCATCGACGGCCTGGACATGCCAGCTGCGGCCAAGGCCGAGCTGAAACTGCTGACCCCGGCCAACTACATCGGCAACGCTGTAGACCAAGCCAAACGCATCTGATTGCGGCTTGACCCCTTAAGACGCCCGGCAGCGCCGGGCGTTTTTATTCCCGTCTGAAAAGTGCTTTTTTTCAATAGGTTACACATGAATCCTGATATTCCTCTTCAACTTCTGGGCGGCATCACGGCACGGGAATTCCTGCGCGACTACTGGCAGAAAAAACCACTGCTGATCCGCCAGGCCATCCCTGATTTCGAAAGCCCGATCGACGCCGACGAACTGGCCGGCCTGGCGCTGGAAGAAGAAGTCGAGTCGCGCCTGGTGATCGAGCACGGCGAGCGCCCGTGGGAGCTGCGTCGCGGCCCATTTGCCGAAGATGCCTTCAGCACCCTGCCCGAGCGCGAGTGGACCCTGCTGGTGCAGGCGGTCGACCAGTTCGTACCGGAAGTGGCCGAGCTGCTGGAGCAGTTCCGCTTCCTGCCAAGCTGGCGCATCGACGACGTGATGATCAGCTTTGCCGCCCCTGGTGGCAGCGTAGGCCCGCACTTCGATAACTACGATGTGTTCCTGCTGCAGGCCCAAGGCAAGCGCAACTGGAAGATCGGCCAGATGTGCAACTCGGAGAGCCCGCTGCTGCAACACGCCGACCTGCGCATCCTCGCCGAATTCGAAGAGAGCGCCGAATGGGTGCTGGAGCCTGGCGACATGCTCTACCTGCCGCCGCGCCTGGCGCACTTCGGCATCGCCGAAGATGACTGCATGACCTACTCGGTCGGCTTCCGCGCACCGAGCGCCGCCGAAGTGCTGACCCACTTCACCGACTTCCTCAGCCAGTACCTGACGGATGAAGAGCGCTACACCGACGCCGATGTCCAGCCCGTCAGTGACCCGCACCAGATCCAGAGCGACGCCCTCGACCGCCTGAAAAGCCTGCTGGCCGAGCACATGAGCGACGAGCGCATGCTGCTGACCTGGTTCGGCCAATTCATGACCGAGCCGCGCTACCCGGAACTGGTCGCCGGCCCCGAAGAGCTGGCGCAGGATGAAGTGATCAGCAGCCTGGAAGACGGTGCAGTCCTGATCCGCAACCCGAGCGCGCGCCTGGCCTGGTCGGAAGTGGACGACGATGTATTGCTGTTCGCCAGCGGCCAGAGCCGTTACCTGCCGGGCAAACTGCGCGAACTGCTGAAGTTGATCTGCGCGGCCGACGCCCTGCACGTCGACAACCTGGGCCCGTGGCTGGTTGATGAAGATGGCCGCGACCTGCTGTGCGAACTGGTCAAGCAAGGAAGCCTGGGGTTTGCCGATGAATAAAATTCACGTAAGTGTCGCGGACTGGCAAAAGGATATCGCCGAGATTCGGCGCATTCGTGAAGCGGTATTTATCGCTGAACAATCGGTTCCACCTGAGCTGGAATGGGACGCAGACGACGCCGGGGCCATGCATTTCCTCGCGTTCGAAGGCGACTTCCCCATTGGCACGGCGCGCCTGCTGCCCAGCGGCGAGATCGGTCGCGTGTCAGTCCTCAAGGACTGGCGCGGGCTGAAGGTCGGCGACAAACTGATGGAAGCGGTGATTGGCGAGGCCGAGAAACGCGGCCAGAGCCGGCAGTTCCTCAGTGCACAGGTGTATGCCGCGCCGTTCTATGAGCGGTTGGGGTTCAAGATCGTCAGCGGGGAATTCCTGGAAGTCGGGATTCCCCATGTTGATATGGAGCGCGAGGGCTGACTTTAGACCCAGTCGCTCCCTTCGCGAGCAAGCCCGCTCCCACACTTGATCGAGCTCGACCCCTGAAATGCGGTCAAAAGTGGGAGCGGGCTTGCTCGCGAAGGCGTCATTAGCAGCCCCCCAAAAAGGCCCTGCCATCCACCGATGCCAGGGCCTTTTGCCGTCTACGATTCAACTTACGCCCCGCCGGGCCGATAAACTGGCACCATCAAGCCCAAATGACTTGCAGAGATAACGGACATGTCCCTACGCACCCTAGTCGCCAGCCTGCTCATGGCCGTCAGCTTTTCGGCAATGGCAGCCACCGAAGTCGTACCCTTGAACAACCGCGCCAGCGCCGACCTGTTACCCGTGGCGCAGAATTTCATTGGCAAGGACGGCACTGTCAGCGCCTACGGCAATCAGTTGATCGTCAATGCCGAGCCCGACAAGATCCAGGCCCTGCGCGCCCTGCTCGCACAACTGGATACACCCTCCAAACGCTTGCTGATCACCGTCGACACCAACGAAAACAATCAGCAGGCCAACCGCCAGGTCATCACCTACAGCACCGAAAGCCGTGACGGCGGGATCCAGCAGATCCAGGCCAGCGAAGGCGTGCCCGCACTGATCCAGGTCGGCCAGAGCGTGCCACTGACCACCACCCAGCCCGACGCCTATGGCCGCCCGCAAAACCAGACCCAGTACCGCAACGTCACCCAGGGCTTCTATGTCACCGCCAGCGTCACCGGCGAGACCGTGCACCTGAGCATCAGCACCAATCGTGACCGCATGAGCCAGGAGCGTCCCGATGTAGTGAACGTGCAAAGTACCGACACAACCGTCAGCGGGCGCCTGGGTGAGTGGATCACGCTGGCCGGCATCAATCGCCAGACCCAGGCCGACAAACAGGGCGCGACCCGCACCTACTCGACCCAGGGCCGGGATGACCTGACAGTGCGGGTCAAAGTCGACACCTTGAACTGAAGCACCAAAAACTGACTGATTAGTCGTATTAGACCAAAGATGTAGTGCCATAAAAAAAGCACTACAAAACATTTGACGATCCAAAAAAGCATGGGCATGATGGCCTCGCTCCCGCTAATCAGGGGCCCTGGCAAGGGCCTTCGGATCGTCGCTCCAAGTTACCCACCTGAGCCGATTCGTGTCTGTACCGCCCACAAGGCGTGTTTGACGAGGTTGCGACTGGAACGAAGTTGTCCCGAGGGACGGAAGCTAACCAGGTAACCCGGCAACACACTGTTGGATCGTACAAAGGCCCACGACGCCCGAAGACTGTTCTCGGTTCGCCTCTACCTGCTCACTTTCTCCCTTGAGCCTATCGTTCATCCCGTCGCCTTCCCCGCCAAGCCCAACTTGACCGCCTAAGCTTCTGGTCAGCGAGCAGCCATAACCACGTACTGAATGCGTGGCTGGCAAAACGGAATTTTCAACCCAGTAGTTTTTCCACAAAAGACGCGACGAGGTTTTTCCCCATGGCACTGACACGCGAACAGCAAATTGCAGCCCTTGAAAAAGACTGGGCTGAAAACCCACGCTGGAAAGGCGTGACTCGCGCTTACTCCGCTGCTGACGTCGTCCGCCTGCGCGGCTCGGTTCAACCCGAGCACACCTTTGCAAAACTGGGCGCCGAGAAGCTGTGGAAGCTGGTTACCCAGGGCGCCAAGCCGTCCTTCCGCCCCGAGAAAGATTTCGTCAACTGCATGGGCGCCCTGACCGGCGGCCAGGCTGTGCAACAAGTCAAGGCCGGTATCCAGGCGATCTACCTGTCCGGCTGGCAAGTGGCTGCGGACAACAACTCCGCCGAGTCCATGTACCCTGACCAATCGCTGTACCCGGTGGACTCCGTGCCAACCGTGGTCAAGCGCATCAACAACTCGTTCCGCCGCGCCGACCAGATCCAGTGGAAAGCCGGTAAAGGTCCGGGCGACGAAGGCTACATCGACTACTTCGCGCCAATCGTGGCTGACGCCGAAGCCGGTTTCGGTGGTGTACTGAACGCCTACGAGCTGATGAAAAGCATGATCGAAGCAGGCGCCGCCGGCGTGCACTTCGAAGACCAACTGGCTTCCGTGAAAAAATGCGGCCACATGGGCGGCAAGGTACTGGTTCCGACCCAGGAAGCCGTACAGAAGCTGACCGCTGCCCGTCTGGCAGCTGACGTTGCCGGCACGCCGACCATCATCCTGGCCCGTACCGACGCCAACGCTGCTGACCTGCTGACTTCGGACTGCGACCCGTACGACCAGCCGTTCGTGACTGGCGAGCGCACCCAGGAAGGCTTCTACAAGGTACGCGCTGGCCTGGATCAAGCAATTGCCCGCGGCCTGGCCTACGCACCGTACGCCGACCTGATCTGGTGCGAAACCGCCAAGCCAGACCTGGACGAAGCCCGTCGCTTCGCCGAGGCGATCAAGAAGGAATACCCGGACCAACTGCTGTCCTACAACTGCTCGCCTTCTTTCAACTGGAAGAAGAACCTGGACGACGCGACCATCGCCAAGTTCCAGCGCGAACTGTCCGCCATGGGCTACAAGCACCAGTTCATCACCCTGGCCGGCATTCACAACATGTGGCACAGCATGTTCAACCTGGCGCACGACTACGCCCGCAACGACATGACTGCCTACGTGAAGCTGCAAGAGCAGGAATTCGCTGACGCCGCCAAAGGCTACACCTTCGTGGCGCACCAGCAGGAAGTGGGCACCGGCTACTTCGACGACATGACCACCGTGATCCAGGGCGGCACCTCGTCCGTGACCGCGCTAACCGGCTCGACCGAAGAAGAACAGTTTCACTAAGTGACCTGAGTACACGGCCATTGCGGGCCCGATAGAAAGCTAACCGCAGTGCCGCACGATCTGACGCCCCGACTGGTTCGGGGCGTTTTTTTGCCTGGGCGAAAGGTTACTGCCCCCCCTCCCGAAACCCAATGTGGGAGCTGGCCTGCCTGCGGTAGCGGCGTTTCAGCCACCCATTTGCCTAATGCCCCACCGCCATCGCGGCGATGCGGCGATCCGAAAAGCCCGACTCCCACAGAAACCGAGTCAAAACGTCTTTTTGAGCAAAACCTTGATCCAGAGCGGTATTGGCTTAGGAAAAATCAGTTAAAAGTTGCGCGCTGGCAACTTGCGCCATACGGGCAAGTAACAACAACTTTCCCCGCGACGCACTCAACACCCGCTTAAAACTCTCGCAAACAATATTCATTATCATTTAGAGCAATAAAACTTCGTTACACCCTAAACAAAACACAATTGATTAAAATCAAGCTAATGCCCGCAGCGTCTGGGCTACAGCCCCACAAAGGTGCACTATGTCCTTATTTCAGCGAATAATTTAGCCACAGGAATTTTACTTGCTAGGTGTTTAGCCATAAAATCACCGCGATTGATTGCGCTGCGACATATCGTCACTGCGTCGTTACTTTTTCGAGCTCAGAGACCTTTGCTCTCTGTTAAGGATTTCCAGCATGACCGAAGCGACAGGACTCATGGCCCACAACTGGGGCTTTGCCATTTTCCTCCTCGGTGTTGTCGGCCTCTGCGCCTTCATGCTCGGTGTTTCCAGCCTCCTCGGGTCAAAAGCCTGGGGCCGCAGCAAAAACGAACCGTTCGAGTCCGGCATGCTACCTACAGGTGGCGCCCGCTTGCGGCTCTCAGCCAAATTCTATCTGGTCGCGATGCTGTTCGTGATCTTCGATATCGAAGCCCTCTTTCTCTTTGCCTGGTCTGTGTCCGTCCGCGAAAGCGGCTGGACCGGATTCGTCGAAGCTCTCGTTTTCATAGCAATTCTGTTGGCAGGTCTTGTCTACCTGTTCCGAGTGGGCGCCCTTGACTGGGCTCCGGAAGCTCGTCGCAAGCGGCAAGCGAAGCTGAAACAATGAGGCTTTGGCGATGCAATACAATCTCACCAGGATCGACCCGGATGCTCCTAACGATCAGTACCCCATCGGCGAGCGGGAAACCGTCTCCGATCCGTTAGAAGACCAAGTCCACAAAAACATCTACATGGGCAAGCTGGAAGACGTGCTGAGTGGCGCGGTCAACTGGGGGCGTAAGAACTCCCTGTGGCCGTACAACTTCGGCCTTTCGTGCTGCTACGTGGAAATGACCACCGCCTTCACGGCGCCCCACGACATCGCGCGCTTTGGCGCCGAGGTTATCCGGGCATCGCCGCGTCAGGCGGATTTCATGGTTATCGCCGGTACCTGCTTTATCAAGATGGCGCCGATCATCCAGCGTCTCTACGAGCAAATGCTCGAGCCGAAGTGGGTTATCTCCATGGGTTCGTGCGCCAACTCCGGTGGCATGTACGACATCTACTCCGTGGTTCAGGGGGTCGACAAGTTCCTGCCCGTGGACGTCTACGTGCCTGGCTGCCCGCCCCGCCCTGAAGCTTTCCTGCAAGGCTTGATGCTGCTGCAGGAGTCGATTGGCAAGGAGCGTCGCCCACTGTCCTGGGTTGTCGGCGATCAAGGCGTGTACCGCGCCGAGATGCCGTCACAAAAGGAACAGCGCCGCGAACAGCGAATCGCAGTCACCAACCTGCGCAGCCCCGACGAAGTCTGATCCAGAACCGCTTCTTTTATAGAACGAAAACCTGGCTTCATTCTTTACGTTGACCGAAAGCGATAAAAAACCATGACTACAGGCAGTGCTCTGTACATCCCGCCTTATAAGGCAGACGACCAGGATGTGGTCGTCGAACTCAATAACCGTTTTGGCCCTGACGCCTTCACTGCCCAGGCCACACGCACCGGTATGCCGGTGCTGTGGGTGGCGCGTGCCAAGCTCGTCGAAGTCCTGACCTTCCTGCGCAACCTGCCCAAGCCGTACGTCATGCTCTATGACCTGCATGGCGTGGACGAGCGTCTGCGCACCAAGCGCCAGGGGCTGCCGAGCGGCGCTGATTTCACCGTGTTCTATCACCTGATGTCGCTGGAACGTAACAGCGACGTGATGATCAAGGTCGCCCTGTCGGAAAGCGACCTGAGCATCCCGACCGTGACCGGTATCTGGCCGAACGCCAGCTGGTACGAACGCGAAGTCTGGGACATGTTCGGCATCGACTTCCCGGGCCACCCGCACTTGACGCGCATCATGATGCCGCCAACCTGGGAAGGTCACCCGCTGCGCAAGGACTTCCCTGCCCGCGCCACCGAATTCGATCCGTTCAGCCTCAACCTGGCCAAGCAACAGCTTGAAGAAGAAGCGGCGCGCTTCCGTCCGGAAGACTGGGGCATGAAACGCTCCGGCACCAACGAGGACTACATGTTCCTCAACCTGGGCCCGAACCACCCTTCGGCCCACGGTGCCTTCCGCATCATCCTGCAACTGGACGGCGAAGAAATCGTCGACTGCGTACCGGACATCGGCTACCACCACCGTGGTGCCGAGAAAATGGCCGAACGCCAGTCCTGGCACAGCTTCATCCCGTACACCGACCGTATCGACTACCTCGGCGGCGTGATGAACAACCTGCCGTACGTGCTCTCGGTCGAGAAGCTGGCCGGGATCAAGGTTCCGGACCGCGTCGACACCATCCGCATCATGATGGCCGAGTTCTTCCGGATCACCAGCCACCTGCTGTTCCTGGGTACCTATATCCAGGACGTCGGCGCCATGACCCCGGTGTTCTTCACCTTCACCGACCGTCAGCGTGCGTACAAGGTCATCGAAGCCATCACCGGCTTCCGCCTGCACCCGGCCTGGTACCGCATCGGCGGTGTGGCCCACGACCTGCCGAACGGCTGGGAGCGCCTGGTCAAGGAATTCATCGACTGGATGCCCAAGCGTCTGGACGAGTACCAAAAGGCTGCGCTGGATAACAGCATCCTCAAGGGCCGGACCATCGGCGTCGCCCAGTACAACACCAAGGAGGCCCTGGAATGGGGCGTCACCGGTGCTGGCCTGCGTTCCACCGGTTGCGATTTCGACCTGCGCAAGGCGCGCCCGTACTCCGGCTACGAGAACTTCGAGTTCGAAGTCCCGCTGGCGGCCAACGGCGATGCCTACGACCGTTGCATCGTGCGCGTCGAAGAAATGCGCCAGAGCCTGAAAATCATCGAGCAGTGCATGCGCAACATGCCGGCCGGCCCGTACAAGGCGGATCACCCGCTGACCACGCCGCCGCCTAAAGAGCGCACCCTGCAGCACATCGAAACCCTGATCACGCACTTCCTGCAAGTCTCGTGGGGCCCGGTCATGCCGGCCAACGAGTCCTTCCAGATGATCGAAGCGACCAAGGGTATCAACAGTTATTACCTGACGAGCGATGGCGGCACCATGAGCTACCGCACCCGGATTCGTACCCCAAGCTTTGCCCACTTGCAGCAGATCCCTTCGGTGATCAAAGGCGAGATGGTCGCGGACTTGATTGCGTACCTGGGTAGTATCGATTTCGTTATGGCCGACGTGGACCGCTAAGCATGAACAGCACGCTTATCCAGACAGACCGTTTCACCTTGAGTGAAACCGAGCGCTCGGCCATCGAGCACGAGCTGCATCACTACGAAGACCCGCGCGCGGCGTCTATCGAAGCCTTGAAGATCGTCCAGAAGGAACGTGGCTGGGTGCCCGATGGTGCCCTCTACGCCATCGGCGAGATCCTCGGCATCCCGGCCAGCGATGTGGAAGGCGTGGCGACGTTCTACAGCCAGATCTTCCGCCAGCCGGTCGGCCGCCACATCATTCGCGTGTGCGACAGCATGGTCTGCTACATCGGTGGCCACGAGTCGGTGGTCGACGCGATCCAGAGCAAGCTGGGCATCGGCCTGGGCCAAACCACTGCAGACGGTCGCTTCACGCTGCTGCCGGTGTGCTGCCTGGGCAACTGTGACAAGGCGCCGGCGTTGATGATCGACGACGACACATTCGGTGACGTCCAGGCTGCTGGCGTCACCCAATTGCTCGAGGGCTACCCATGACCCTGACTTCCTTTGGTCCCGCCAACCTGATCAAGCGTTCGGCCGAGACTCACCCGCTGACCTGGCGCCTGCGTGACGACGGCGAGGCGGTATGGCTTGACGAGTACCAGGCCAAGAACGGTTACGCCGCAGCGCGCAAAGCCTTTGCCGACATGGCCCAGGACGATATCGTCCAGACCGTGAAGGACGCAGGCCTTAAAGGTCGCGGTGGTGCAGGCTTCCCCACGGGTGTGAAGTGGGGCCTGATGCCTAAAGACGAATCCATCAACATCCGTTACCTGCTGTGCAACGCGGATGAGATGGAGCCCAACACCTGGAAAGACCGCATGCTGATGGAGCAACTGCCCCATCTGCTGATCGAAGGCATGCTGATCAGTGCCCGTGCGCTGAAAACCTACCGGGGCTACATCTTCCTGCGTGGCGAATACACCACCGCCGCCAAGCACCTGAACCGTGCCGTGGCCGAAGCCAAGGCCGCAGGCCTGTTGGGCAAGAACATCCTCGGTTCGGGTTTTGACTTCGAACTGTTCGTGCATACCGGCGCCGGGCGTTATATCTGCGGTGAAGAAACCGCCCTGATCAACTCCCTCGAAGGCCGCCGCGCCAACCCACGCTCCAAGCCGCCCTTCCCTGCCGCCGTTGGCGTGTGGGGCAAGCCTACGTGCGTGAACAACGTCGAGACCCTGTGCAACGTGCCGGCGATCATCGCCGACGGCGTGGACTGGTACAAATCCCTGGCCCGCGAAGGCAGCGAAGACATGGGCACCAAGCTCATGGGCTTCTCCGGCAAGGTCAAGAACCCTGGCCTGTGGGAACTGCCATTCGGCGTGACCGCCCGTGAGCTGTTCGAGGACTACGCCGGCGGCATGCGCGACGGCTACACCCTCAAGGCCTGGCAGCCAGGCGGCGCCGGCACCGGTTTCCTGTTGCCCGAGCACCTCGACGCACAGATGTATGCCGGCGGCATCGGCAAGGTGGGCACCCGGATGGGTACCGGCCTGGCGATGGCGGTGGACAACACCGTGAACATGGTCTCGCTGCTGCGCAACATGGAGCAGTTCTTCGCTCGCGAATCCTGTGGCTTCTGCACCCCGTGCCGCGATGGCTTGCCATGGAGCGTCAAGCTCCTGATGGCGATCGAGAAAGGCGAAGGCCAGCCGGGAGATATCGAGACCCTGCTGGGCCTCGTGGGTTTCCTCGGCCCGGGCAAGACCTTCTGTGCTCACGCACCGGGCGCCGTGGAGCCACTGGGCAGCGCAATCAAGTACTTCCGCTCGGAGTTCGAAGCCGGCATCGCGCCCAAAAGCGCCGCCGTCCCGCCTCTGGCAAAGCCGATCGTAGTCGGCGCGTAACGCTTCAATAGGCGAAGGGTCCGTGCCCTTCGCCTTGTCATGTGCTGACGCCTTGAAGGCTGTGTTGATGCACATGAATAACAAGATTCCATTAGCCACGCCCGCTGACAACGGGCCAACGAAGAACTTTGAACCATGGCCACTATCCACGTAGACGGCAAAGCGCTCGAAGTCGATGGGGCGGACAACCTGTTACAGGCGTGTCTGTCACTAGGCCTCGACATCCCTTATTTCTGCTGGCACCCCGCGCTTGGTAGCGTCGGTGCCTGTCGCCAGTGTGCGGTCAAGCAGTACACCGACGAAAACGACACCCGTGGTCGTATCGTTATGTCCTGCATGACGCCGGCCACCGACAACACCTGGATTTCCATCGACGATGATGAATCCAAGGCGTTCCGCGCCAGCGTTGTCGAATGGCTGATGACCAACCACCCCCACGACTGCCCGGTCTGTGAGGAAGGCGGTCACTGCCACCTGCAAGATATGACGGTGATGACCGGCCACAACGAGCGCCGTTATCGCTTCACCAAGCGTACCCACCAGAACCAGGACCTCGGCCCGTTCATTTCCCACGAAATGAACCGCTGCATCGCCTGCTATCGCTGTGTGCGCTTCTATAAAGACTACGCCGGCGGCACCGACCTGGGCGTATTCGGCGCCCACGACAACGTGTACTTCGGTCGCGTTGAAGACGGCGTGCTCGAAAGCGAGTTCTCCGGCAACCTCACCGAGGTCTGCCCGACCGGTGTGTTTACCGACAAGACCCACTCCGAGCGCTACAACCGCAAGTGGGACATGCAGTTCTCGCCGAGCATCTGCCATGGCTGCTCCAGCGGTTGCAACATCTCCCCGGGCGAGCGCTACGGCGAACTGCGTCGCATCGAAAACCGCTTCAACGGTTCGGTCAACCAGTACTTCCTGTGCGACCGTGGCCGTTTCGGCTATGGCTACGTCAACCGCGAAGACCGCCCTCGCCAGCCACTGCTGGCCGATGGCGCCAAGCTGAGCCTGGACGCGGCGCTGGATAAAGCCGCTGACCTGCTGCGCGGGCGCAACATCGTGGGTATCGGTTCGCCACGCGCCAGCCTCGAAAGCAACTATGCGTTGCGCGAACTGGTAGGCGCCGAGCACTTCTACAGCGGTATCGAAGCCGGTGAGCTGGAGCGCATTCGCCTGGTCCTGCAAGTGCTCAATGACAGCCCGCTGCCAGTACCGAACATGCGCGACATCGAAGACCACGACGCGATTTTCGTGCTCGGTGAAGACCTGACCCAGACCGCCGCACGTATCGCCCTGTCGCTGCGCCAGTCGGTCAAAGGCAAGGCCGAAGAAATGGCCGACGCCATGCGCGTCCAGCCGTGGCTCGACGCCGCGGTGAAAAACATCGGCCAGCACGCGCTGAACCCGCTGTTTATCGCCAGCCTGGCTGAAACCAAGCTCGACGATATCGCCGAAGAATGCGTACACGCAGCGCCCGACGACCTGGCTCGCATCGGTTTCGCCGTGGCCCACGCCCTCGACGCCAGCGCCCCTGCCGTCGAAGGCCTGGACGCAGAAGCTGCAGCCCTGGCCCAGCGCATCGCCGATGCCCTGCTGGCGGCCAAGCGTCCACTGATCATTGCCGGTACCTCGCTGGGTTCCAAGGCGCTGATCGAGGCCGCCGCCAACATCGCCAAAGCCTTGAAGCTGCGCGAGAAGAACGGCTCCATCAGCCTGGTCGTGCCGGAAGCCAACAGCCTTGGCCTGGCCATGCTCGGTGGCGAGTCCCTGGACAGTGCCCTGCAAGCCGTGATCGACGGCACTGCGGACGCCATCGTGGTACTGGAAAACGACCTGTACACCCGCACCGATGCGACCAAGGTCGATGCAGCGCTGAATGCTGCCAAAGTGCTGATCGTCGCCGATCACCAGAAGACCGCCACCAGCGACCGCGCCCACCTGGTGCTGCCAGCCGCCACCTTCGCCGAAGGCGACGGGACCCTGGTCAGCCAGGAAGGCCGCGCCCAGCGCTTCTTCCAGGTGTTCGATCCAAAGTACATGGACGCCAGCATCCTGGTTCACGAAGGCTGGCGCTGGCTGCATGCCCTGCGCGCAACCCTGCTGAACCAGCCGATCGACTGGACCCAGCTCGACCACGTCACAGCAGCCGTCGCCGCGAGCGCACCGCAGTTGGCGCGTATCGTCGATGCCGCACCGTCCGCCGCGTTCCGCATCAAGGGCATGAAGCTGGCCCGTGAACCGCTGCGTTACTCCGGGCGTACCGCCATGCGCGCGGATATCAGCGTGCACGAACCGCGTACCCCGCAAGACAACGACACCGCGTTCGCCTTCTCCATGGAAGGCTACTCGGGTTCGGTCGAGCCCCGTCAGCAGGTGCCATTTGCCTGGTCGCCGGGCTGGAACTCGCCGCAGGCCTGGAACAAGTTCCAGGACGAAGTCGGTGGTCATATCCGCGCTGGCGACCCAGGCACCCGCCTGATCGAAAGCACCGGCGATTCGCTGAACTGGTTCGCTGCAGTACCGCGTCCGTTCAACCCGGCCCAGGGCACCTGGCAGGTTGTGCCGTTCTTCCACCTGTTCGGCAGCGAAGAGACCTCTTCCAAAGCCGCACCGGTGCAAGAGCGCATTCCACAAGCCTACGTGTCCGTGGCCAAGTCCGAAGCCGATCGCCTGGGCGTCAACGACGGTGCCCTGCTCAGCGTGAACGTAGCCGGCCAGACCCTGCGTCTGCCGCTGCGCATCAACGACGAGCTGGGTGCTGGCCTGGTTGCACTGCCAAAAGGCCTCGCCGGGATTCCTCCTGCGATCTTTGGCCAAACCGTTGACGGTCTGCAGGAGGCAGCGCAATGACCTGGTTCACCCCTGAAGTGATCGACGTGATCATCTCGGTCGTCAAGGCCATCGTGATCCTGTTGGCCGTGGTCGTCGCGGGCGCCCTGCTCAGCTTCGTCGAACGTCGCCTGCTGGGCTGGTGGCAGGACCGTTACGGTCCGAACCGCGTTGGCCCATTTGGTATGTTCCAGATCGCTGCCGACATGCTGAAAATGTTCTTCAAGGAAGACTGGACCCCGCCGTTTGCCGACAAGGTGATCTTCACCCTGGCACCGGTCGTGGCCATGAGCGCCTTGCTGATCGCCTTCGCGATCATCCCGATCACCCCGACCTGGGGCGTGGCGGACCTGAACATCGGCTTGCTGTTCTTCTTCGCCATGGCCGGTCTGTCGGTCTACGCGGTGCTGTTCGCCGGCTGGGCCAGTAACAACAAGTTCGCCCTGCTGGGCAGCTTGCGGGCCTCGGCCCAGACTGTGTCCTACGAAGTGTTCATGGGCCTGGCGCTGATGGGCATCGTGGTGCAGGTGGGCTCGTTCAACATGCGCGACATCGTCGAGTACCAGGCACAGAACCTGTGGTTCATCATTCCGCAGTTCTTCGGCTTCTGTACCTTCTTCATCGCTGGCGTGGCCGTGACTCACCGTCACCCTTTCGACCAGCCCGAAGCGGAACAGGAACTGGCCGACGGTTACCACATTGAATATGCCGGCATGAAATGGGGCATGTTCTTCGTCGGTGAGTACATCGGCATCATCTTGATCTCGGCCCTGCTGGTCACGCTGTTCTTCGGCGGCTGGCACGGTCCGTTCGGCATCCTGCCGCAGTTGGCGTTCTTCTGGTTCTTCCTCAAGACCGCGTTCTTCATCATGTTGTTTATCCTGCTGCGCGCTTCCATTCCGCGTCCACGATACGACCAGGTGATGGATTTCAGCTGGCGCTTCTGCCTGCCGCTGACCCTGATCAATTTGCTGGTGACTGCTGCCGTTGTGTTGTTGAACACGCCAGCGGGCGCGGTTCAGTGAGGATTTGACCCATGTTCAAATATATTGGCGACATCGTTAAGGGTACCGGTACCCAGTTGCGAAGCCTGGTGATGGTTTTCGGCCATGGCTTTCGCAAACGCGACACCCTGCAATACCCGGAAGAAGCGGTGTACCTGCCGCCGCGTTATCGCGGCCGTATCGTACTGACCCGCGACCCCGATGGCGAAGAGCGTTGCGTAGCCTGCAACCTGTGCGCCGTGGCGTGCCCGGTTGGCTGTATCTCCCTGCAGAAAGCTGAAACCGAAGACGGTCGCTGGTACCCGGACTTCTTCCGCATCAACTTCTCGCGCTGCATTTTCTGCGGCCTCTGCGAGGAAGCTTGCCCGACCACCGCAATCCAGCTGACACCGGATTTCGAGATGGCCGAGTTCAAACGTCAGGACCTGGTGTACGAGAAAGAAGATCTGTTGATCTCTGGTCCCGGTAAAAACCCTGATTACAACTTCTATCGTGTTGCAGGTATGGCCGTTGCCGGTAAGCCCAAGGGCGCCGCACAAAACGAAGCCGAGCCGATCAACGTGAAGAGCTTGCTGCCTTAAGGAAGAAAGATGGAATTCGCTTTCTATTTCGCATCGGGTATTGCAGTGGTGTCCACGCTTCGCGTGATCACCAACACCAACCCCGTGCACGCCCTGCTCTACCTGATCATTTCGCTGATCGCCGTGGCCATGACCTTTTTCAGCCTCGGCGCACCGTTTGCCGGTGTCCTGGAAGTGATCGCCTACGCTGGCGCCATCATGGTGCTTTTCGTGTTTGTGGTGATGATGCTCAACCTGGGGCCGGCTTCGGTCGCCCAGGAGCGCGTCTGGCTCAAGCCCGGCATCTGGCTTGGCCCGGTGATCCTGGCGGCGCTGCTGCTGGCTGAACTGCTGTATGTACTGTTCGCTCACCAGAGCGGCCAGGCCATCGGCCACACCACCGTAGACGCCAAGGCCGTGGGCATCAGCCTGTTCGGCCCGTACCTGCTGGTGGTCGAACTGGCTTCGATGCTGCTGCTCGCTGCAGCCATCACTGCCTTCCACTTGGGCCGCAACGAAGCCAAGGAGCAATGACGATGCCTGCTATCCCTTTGGAGCATGGTCTGGCGGTCGCCGGCATCCTGTTCTGCCTTGGCCTGGTCGGCCTGATGGTTCGCCGTAACATTCTGTTCGTGTTGATGAGCCTGGAAATCATGATGAACGCTGCTGCACTGGCCTTCATCGTGGCGGGTGCGCGTTGGGGCCAGCCGGATGGGCAAGTGATGTTCATCCTGGTGATCAGCCTGGCAGCCGCCGAGGCCAGTATTGGCCTGGCGATCCTGCTGCAACTGTATCGTCGCTTCCACACGCTTGATATCGACGCTGCCAGTGAGATGCGCGGATGAACATGATCTTTCTGACTTTCGTATTTCCCCTGATCGGTTTCCTGCTGCTGTCGTTCTCCCGTGGACGCTGGTCGGAAAACCTCTCGGCCCTGGTCGGCGTGGGTTCCATTGGCCTGTCGGCGATTGTCGCCGCCTACGTCATCTGGCAATTCAACGTTGCGCCACCAGAAGCGGGTCACTACACCCTGGTGCTGTGGCAGTGGATGGCGGTCGAAGGCTTCAAGCCTGACTTCGCCCTCTACGTCGACGGCCTGTCGATCACCATGCTCGGCGTGGTGGTGGGCGTGGGCTTCCTGATCCACCTGTTCGCGTCCTGGTACATGCGCGGTGAGGCCGGTTACTCGCGCTTCTTCGCCTACACCAACCTGTTTATCGCCAGCATGCTGTTCCTGGTGCTGGGCGATAACCTGTTGTTCCTGTACTTCGGCTGGGAAGGCGTGGGCCTGTGCTCGTACCTGTTGATCGGTTTCTACTACAGCAACCGCAACAACGGTAACGCGGCACTCAAGGCGTTTGTCGTGACCCGGATCGGCGACGTGTTCATGGCCATCGGCCTGTTCATCCTGTTCCAACAGGTGGGCACGCTGAATATCCAGGAACTGCTGGTGCTGGCACCGCAGAAATTCCAGGTCGGCGACTTCTGGATCACCCTGGCGACCCTGATGCTGCTGGGCGGCGCTGTCGGTAAGTCGGCACAACTGCCACTGCAAACCTGGCTGGCAGACGCCATGGCCGGTCCTACCCCGGTTTCGGCACTGATCCACGCCGCCACCATGGTGACCGCCGGTGTCTACCTGATCGCCCGTACCCACGGCCTGTTCACCCTGGCGCCGGAAATCCTGCACCTGGTGGGCCTGGTGGGTGGCGTGACCCTGGTGCTGGCCGGCTTCGCCGCGCTGGTGCAGACCGACATCAAGCGGATCCTCGCTTACTCGACCATGAGCCAGATCGGCTACATGTTCCTGGCCCTGGGCGTCGGCGCCTGGGACGGCGCGATCTTCCACCTGATGACCCACGCCTTCTTCAAGGCCCTGCTGTTCCTCGCGTCCGGTGCGGTGATCGTTGCCTGCCACCACGAGCAGAACATCTTCAAGATGGGCGGCCTGTGGAAAAAACTGCCGTTGGCCTACGCCAGCTTCATCGTCGGCGGCGCGGCGCTTGCAGCCCTGCCACTGGTGACCGCAGGTTTCTACTCCAAAGACGAAATCCTCTGGGAAGCCTTTGCCAGCGGTAACCAAGGCCTGCTGTACGCCGGTCTGGTTGGCGCATTCATGACCTCGCTGTACACCTTCCGCCTGATCTTCATCACGTTCCACGGTGAAGCCAAGACCGAAGCCCACGCAGGTCACGGCATTTCCCACTGGCTGCCACTGTCGGTGCTGATCATCCTGTCGACCTTCGTCGGCGCCATGATCACCCCGCCACTGGCTGGCGTACTGCCACAAAGCGTCGGGCATGCCGGCGGCGACGCCAAGCACAGCCTGGAAATCGCCTCGGGCGCCATCGCCATCGCCGGTATCCTGCTGGCGGCCATGTTGTTCCTCGGCAAGCGTCGCTTCGTCACTGCCGTGGCCAACAGTGGCATTGGCCGCTTCCTTTCGGCCTGGTGGTTCGCTGCCTGGGGCTTCGACTGGATCTACGACAAACTGTTCGTCAAGCCTTACCTTGCGATCAGCCATGTACTGCGCAAAGACCCGCTCGACCAGACCATTGGTTTGATCCCGCGTGCCGCCAAGGCCGGTCACACCGCCCTGAGCCGCACCGAGACCGGCCAATTGCGTTGGTATGCAGCTTCCATGGCGGCCGGTGCCGTGCTGGTGATCGGCGCCATCGTAGTGGTAGCGGTCTGATATGAACTTTGCGAACTTGCGAAAGGAAACGAGCCCGTCATGATTCTGCCCTGGCTAATCCTGATCCCTTTTATCGGCGGCCTGCTCTGCTGGATGGGCGAGCGCTTCGGCGCTACCCTGCCCCGCTGGATTGCGTTGCTGACCATGTCCCTGGAACTCGCACTCGGCCTCTGGCTGTGGGCCCATGGCGACTATTCATTTGCTCCGGCACCGGGTGTCGATCCAACCTTCGCGCTTGAATTCAAGCACGTCTGGATCGAACGCTTCGGCATCAACGTGCACCTGGCCCTCGATGGCCTGTCGCTGTTGATGATCCTGCTGACCGGCCTGCTGGGTATCCTCTCGGTACTCTGCTCCTGGAAAGAAATCGAGCGTCACGTGGGCTTCTTCCACCTGAACCTGATGTGGATCCTGGGCGGCGTTGTCGGCGTGTTCCTTGCGCTGGACCTGTTCATGTTCTTCTTCTTCTGGGAAATGATGCTGGTGCCGATGTACTTCCTCATCGCGCTCTGGGGTCACAGTTCTTCGGACGGCAAGAAAACCCGGATCTACGCGGCGACCAAGTTCTTCATCTTCACCCAGGCTTCCGGCCTGATCATGTTGGTGGCGATCCTGGGCCTGGTCCTGGTCAACTTCAACAACACCGGCGTGATTACCTTCAACTACGCCGACCTGTTGAAAACCAAGATGTCGATGACCACCGAGTACATTCTCATGCTCGGTTTCTTCATCGCCTTCGCGGTGAAGCTGCCAGTGGTACCGTTCCACTCCTGGTTGCCTGACGCTCACGCCCAGGCACCCACCGCAGGTTCCGTGGACCTGGCCGGTATCCTGTTGAAGACGGCGGCCTACGGCCTGCTGCGTTTCGCCCTGCCGCTGTTCCCGAATGCTTCGGCCGAGTTCGCGCCGATTGCCATGACCCTGGGTCTGATCGGGATCTTCTACGGCGCGTTCCTGGCCTTCGCACAAACCGACATCAAGCGTCTGATTGCCTTCTCGTCCGTTTCCCACATGGGTTTCGTACTGATCGGCATCTACTCCGGCAGCCAGCTGGCGTTGCAAGGCGCGGTGATCCAGATGCTGGCTCACGGTGTTTCGGCAGCCGCACTGTTTATCCTCAGTGGCCAACTGTACGAGCGCCTGCACACCCGTGACATGCGTGAAATGGGCGGCATCTGGTCGCGTATCGCCTACCTGCCGGCGATCAGCCTGTTCTTTGCAGCCGCCTCCCTGGGCTTGCCGGGCACCGGTAACTTTGTCGGCGAGTTCCTGATCCTGATGGGCAGCTTCGTCAGTGCGCCATGGATCACCGCGATTGCCACCTCCGGCCTGGTGTTCGGTTCGGTCTACTCGCTGATCATGATCCACCGCGCCTACTTCGGCCCGACCAAGTCGGACGCTGTCCTTAAAGGGATGGATGCTCGCGAACTGATCATGGTGCTCGGCCTTGCGGCATTGCTGGTGTATATCGGCGTGTATCCGCAACCGTTCCTCGACACCTCTGCCGCCACGATGCATGGCGTGCAGCAGTGGTTGAGCACCGCCTTCACTCAACTCGCTTCGGCCCGGTAAGAGCGCTATGGAATTCACGATCCAACACTTTATCGCGCTTGCGCCGCTGCTGATTACCAGCCTCACCATTGTGGTGGTGATGCTGGCAATCGCCTGGCGCCGCAATCACTCACAGACGTTCCTGCTGTCTACCGCAGGTCTGAACCTGGCCTTGCTGTCGATTATCCCGGCACTCAAGGTCGCCCCACTGGCGGTGACCCCGCTGGTGATGATCGATGACTTCGCGCTGCTGTACACCGCGTTGATCCTGGTTGCGACACTGGCCTGCGTCACCCTCGCCCACGCTTACCTCGGCGAAGGCGGCACCGGCTACCCGGGCAACCGCGAAGAGCTGTACCTGCTGATCCTGCTGGCTGCGGCCGGCGGTATCGTGCTGGTCAGCGCGCAGCACCTGGCCGGTTTGTTCATCGGCCTGGAACTGCTGTCGATCCCGACCTACGGCCTGGTGGCCTACGCCTTCTTCAACAAGCGCTCCCTGGAAGCCGGCATCAAGTACATGGTGCTGTCGGCCGCCGGTTCCGCGTTCCTGTTGTTCGGTATGGCCCTGCTCTACGCCGAAGCCGGCAGCCTGAGCTTCAGCGGTATCGGCCACGCACTGGCCACCACCAGCATGCCTGCGCCGCTTGCCCAACTGGGCCTGGCCATGATGCTGATCGGCCTGGCGTTCAAGCTGTCGCTGGTACCGTTCCACCTGTGGACCCCGGACGTGTACGAAGGCGCCCCGGCACCGGTAGCCGCGTTCCTGGCTACCGCGTCCAAGGTTGCAGTGTTTGCGGTGATGGTGCGTCTGTTCCAGATCTCCCCTGCCGCCAACACCGGCGTACTCAGCGACGTGCTGACCGTGATCGCCATTGCGTCGATCCTGTTCGGTAACCTGCTGGCCCTGACCCAGAACAACCTCAAGCGTCTGCTGGGTTACTCGTCCATCGCCCACTTCGGCTACCTGCTGATCGCCCTGGTGGCGAGCAAAGGCCTGGCCGTGGAAGCCATCGGCGTGTACCTGGTCACCTACGTGATCACCAGCCTCGGTGCGTTCGGCGTCATCACCCTGATGTCCTCGCCTTACAAAGGTCGGGACGCCGACGCCCTGTACGAATACCGCGGCCTGTTCTGGCGCCGTCCGTACCTGACCGCCGTGCTGACCGTGATGATGCTGTCCCTGGCCGGTATCCCGCTGACCGCCGGCTTTATCGGCAAGTTCTACATCGTCGCGACCGGTGTTGAAGCCCACGAATGGTGGCTGGTAGCCTCCCTGGTACTGGGCAGCGCCATCGGCGTGTTCTACTACCTGCGCGTGATGGTCACCCTGTACCTGATCGAGCCAAACCTGCGCCGTGTGGACGCCGAGCTGCACTGGGAGCAAAAAGCCGGTGGCGTGATGCTGCTGGCCATTGCCCTGCTGGCGTTCTTCCTGGGTGTCTACCCACAACCGTTGCTCACCCTGGTGCAGCATGCGGTGATGGCGGGTTGATCGCTTAGGCTCAAGCAGTAAACAGAACGGCACCCTTGGGTGCCGTTTTGCGTTTCTGGGGGGAGATATGCGGTGCCACCGCTGTCGCCATCGCGGGCAAGCCCGCTCCCACACATGACCGTGTTCTCATGATGAAACCGGATCAATGTGGGAGCGGGCTTGCCCGCGATGGCGGTAGCAGCGACACCACAAAAAACGGCACCTCACGGTGCCGTTGTGCTATCTGCCCTACCTCACTTACGCGCCGCCTCCCACGACTTGAGCAAGTCGGCATAGTTCACGGTTTCACCCTTGGGCTTTTCGTTCGCCAGTTTCGGCTTCGGTGCACCCGGCTGGTCGAACCAGTACTGGGCATCGCGCTCAGGGTTCATCTTCGGCCCGCAGATCGGCTGCACCTTGGAGCGCTCCAGGCGCGTCATGATGGCGTCCTGATCTTTGGCCAGGCCATCCAGCGCCTGTTGTGGGGTTTTCTCGCCGCTGGCGGCTTCCGAGATATGGCTCCACCACAATTGCGCCAGGCGCGGATAATCCGGCACGTTGGTGCCGGTCGGCGTCCATTGCACCCGCGCCGGGCTGCGATAGAACTCCACCAGGCCGCCGAGTTTCGGTGCCAGGTCAGTCATGGCCTGGGAGTTGATGTCCGATTCGCGGATTGGCGTCAGGCCGACGATGGTCTTCTTCAAGGACACGGTTTTCGAGGTGACGAACTGCGCATACAGCCAGGCTGCCAGTTTTTGCTTCTCAGGCGTGGATTTGAGGAAGGTCCAGGAGCCCACGTCCTGATACCCCAGCTTCATACCCTCCTCCCAATACGGACCGCGTGGTGACGGTGCCATGCGCCACTTCGGCGTGCCATCGGCGTTCATCACCGGCAGACCCGGCTTGGTCATATCGGCGGTAAAGGCGGTGTACCAGAAAATCTGCTGCGCGATGTTGCCCTGGGACGGTACCGGCCCGGACTCGGAGAAGGTCATGCCCGCCGCTTCCGGTGGCGCATAGGCGCGCATCCAGTCGACATATTTCTGCGTGGCAAACACGGCGGCCGGGCCGTTGGTATCGCCGCCACGGGTCACGCTGGAACCCACCGGGTGGCAGTCCTCGACCCGAATGCCCCACTCGTCCACCGGCAAGCCGTTGGGCAGGCCCTTGTCGCCGCCCCCAGCCATGGAGAACCAGGCATCGGTAAAGCGCCAGCCCAGGGACGGATCCTTCTTGCCGTAGTCCATATGGCCATACACGCGCTTGCCGTCGATTTCCTTGACGTCTTCGCTGAAGAACTTGGCGATATCTTCATAGGCCGACCAGTTCACCGGGACGCCCAACTCATAGCCGTACTTTTCCTTGAACTTGGCCTTGAGATCGGCCCGCTCGAACCAGTCGGCGCGGAACCAGTACAAGTTGGCAAATTGCTGGTCGGGCAACTGGTAGATCTTGCCATCCGGCGCAGTGGTAAAGGAGATGCCGATAAAGTCCTTGAGGTCCAGGGTCGGCGAGGTGAAGTCCTTGCCTTCATTGGCCATCAGGTCGGTGATGGATTCGGTCTTGCCATAGCGAAAGTGCGTACCGATCAGGTCGGAATCGTTGACCCAGCCGTCATAGATATTCTTGTCCGACTGCATCTGGGTCTGCAGTTTTTCCACCACATCGCCTTCCTGCAGTAGGTCGTGGGTCAGCTTGATCCCGGTGATTTCACTAAATGCCTTGGCCAGCACCTTGGATTCGTACTCGTGGGTGGTAAGGGTTTCCGACACCACATTGATCTTCATCCCACGAAACGGCTCGGCGGCCTTGATAAACCACTTCAACTCTTCAAGTTGCTGGGCTTCGGTGAGGGTGGACGGTTTGAACTCGCTGCCAATCCATTTTTTCGCGGCATCTTCATAGGCATCAGCCCAGGCCGCAGCACTCAGGCCACTGAGGGCCAAGACAGCGGCCAATGAAATGCTATGTCGCAGCTTATTGTTTTTATCGAACATAGAGACCTCCTGGTTGGGATCAAAAGGGATGCCTGTGGCTATCCCCAACGCATCACAGACAACAGCCACACCACAGACAGCGCGGACGCCACCCAGATGCTCCAGCCGGTTACGCCAATCACCAGCAGATGCAGGTAGGCGCTCCCGAGAAGACCGATAAACAAACGATCACCACGGGTGGTGCTGATCGGTAACAACCCGCGCCGGGGAATGCTCGGCGAACGCAGCTCCCACGTGGTCATGCCCGCCAGCAACAGGGCAATCGCCGCAAAGAACAGTGCCGTCGGGGTGGTCCAGGCCATCCATTCCATCATCGTTTCCTCAGACCCGGCCAAGGGCAAAGCCCTTGGCCACATGGTTGCGAACAAACCAGATCACCAGCATGCCCGGCAGGATGGTCAGCACCCCGGCGGCCGCCAACACCCCCCAGTCAATCCCGGACGCTGACACGGTGCGGGTCATCACGGCGGCAATCGGTTTGGCATTCACGGACGTCAGCGTGCGCGCCAGCAACAGTTCGACCCAGGAAAACATAAAGCAGAAAAACGCCGTGACACCGATCCCCGAGCCAATCAGCGGGATAAAGATCTTCACGAAAAACTTCGGAAAACTATAGCCGTCGATATAGGCCGTTTCGTCGATCTCCTTGGGCACCCCCGACATAAAGCCTTCCAGGATCCACACCGCCAGCGGCACGTTGAACAGGCAGTGGGCCAGAGCCACAGCGATATGGGTGTCGAACAGGCCGATGGACGAATACAACTGGAAAAACGGCAACAGGAACACCGCCGGCGGCGCCATGCGGTTGGTCAGCAACCAGAAGAACAGGTGCTTGTCGCCGAGGAAGCGATAGCGCGAAAACGCGTAGGCCGCCGGCAGCGCCACCGCAAGGGAAATCACGGTGTTCAGGCTCACGTAGTACAGCGAGTTCAGATACCCGGTGTACCAACTGGGGTCGGTAAAGATCACCTTGTAGTTGGCCAGGGTGAAATCCTGCGGAAACAGCGTCAGGCCGCCGAGGATTTCGGTGTTGCTCTTGAAGGACATGTTCAGCAGCCAGTAGATCGGCACCAGCAGGAACAGAATGTAGATCAGCAGCGGGATGACCTTGCGCTTGCTCATGTTGGCGACCTCAGCGGTTGGCGTCGGAGTGGGTCATGGCGGTGTAGAACAGCCAGGACACCAACAGGATGATCAGGAAATACACCAGGGAAAACGCTGCCGCCGGCCCCAGGTCGAATTGGCCGATAGCCATCTGGGTCAAGGTCTGACTGAGGAAGGTCGTGGCATTCCCCGGCCCGCCTCCCGTCAGGACAAACGGCTCGGTGTAGATCATGAAACTGTCCATGAAGCGCAGCATCACGGCGATCAGCAGCACGCTCTTCATCTTCGGCAACTGGATATGTCGGAATACCGCCCAGGCTGATGCCCGATCAATCCGCGCCGCCTGGTAGTACACATCCGGTATGGCCCGCAGCCCGGAGTAGCACAGCAGCGCCACCAGGGAGGTCCAGTGCCAGACATCCATCACCAGCACCGTGACCCAGGCGTCCATGGTGTTGGCGGCATAGTTGTAGTTGATGCCCATGGCATTCAGGCTCGAACCCAGCAGGCCGATATCGGCACGGCCGAAGATCTGCCAGATGGTGCCGACCACGTTCCACGGGATCAGCAGCGGGATGGCCATCACAATCAGCACCAGGGACGACCAGCGGCCTTTGGTGGGCATGGTCAGGGCAATGGCAATGCCCAGCGGAATCTCAATCAACAGCACACACGCGGAATAGATGAACTGGCGCAGCAGCGAATCATGCAGGCGCGGGTCCAGCAGCACTTGCTTGTACCAGTCGGCACCGACGAAATAGCGGCTGGACTGGTCGAAAATGTCCTGCAGCGAGTAGTTGACCACGGTCATCATCGGGATTACCGCGCTGAACGCCACCAGCAGGAACACCGGCAATACCAGCCACCAGGCCTTGTTGTTCTGCACCTTGTTCATGGCCGCGCCTCCAGCAGGTAATCATCGGCATAGACCATCAACCATTGCGCCGGGAAGCTGATCGACGCCCGGCCCTCGGGTACCGGTTTGTCTTCGGCAAGGCGTACTTTCAACGGCGCGCCGTCGAGGTTGAGGGTCAGGATCTTGTAGGTGCCCAGGTCTTCGATATGCATGACGTCGGCCTGCAACGCATCAGGATTGGCCTCGTCCCACACATGGATAAACTCGGGACGAATGCCGACCTGAAGTTTTTTGTAGTCCTTTTCCGCGATCTGCCGCTGCTGCACCTCGGACAACGCCAGATGTGTCCCGGCAAACCGCACCCCACCAGCTTCGGCCCGCACTTCAATCAGATTCATCCCTGGGCTGCCGATGAAATAGCCGACAAAGGTATGGCTGGGACGCTCAAACAATTCCCGCGGCGTGCCGAACTGCACAATCTGCCCGCCGTACATCACCGCGATCTTGTCGGCAAAGGTCGAGGCTTCCAACTGATCGTGGGTGACGTAAACCATGGTGATATTGAACTGCTCATGGATCTGCTTGAGCTTGCGCCGCAGTTTCCACTTCAGGTGCGGGTCGATTACCGTCAGCGGCTCGTCGAACAGGATCGCCGAGACGTCATCGCGCACCAGCCCACGGCCCATCGAGACCTTTTGCTTTTCATCGGCACTCAGGTTGCGGGCCTTTTTGCCCAGCAGGTTCTGCAGGTCGAGCACTTCAGCAATTTCCTGCACCTTGCTGTGCACTTTCGCCTCGGCCATGCCCTGGTTGCGCAGGGGGAATGCCAGGTTATCGAACACGGTCATGGTGTCGTAGACCACCGGGAACTGGAAAACCTGGGCGATATTGCGCTTTTCCGGGGTCAGCTCATTTACCACCTTATTGTCGAACAGCACCTGGCCTTCCGAAGGGCTGAGCAGGCCGGAGATGATGTTGAGCAAGGTTGACTTGCCACAGCCAGACGGCCCGAGCAACGCGTAGGCACCGCCCTGCTCCCAGATGTGGTTCATTTCGCGAATGGCGTAGTCTTCAGGCCCGGCGGGTGTAGGGCTGTAGCTATGTGCCAGGTTCTGCAAATGGATCTCGGCCATCAGGCAACCCTCGCGACACGGCGCCCGGGAGCCTGGACCAAACGGCCCTGACCATCGAACACAAACAGTTTATGGGTCGGAATATAGATGCGGATCGGCGCATCCACGTCGTACTCGTGTACTCCCGGCAGGTGTAAAACCAGCAAAAAATGCTCGCTGCGCACGTGCAGGAAGGTTTCCGAGCCGCTGATCTCCGCCACTTCCACGGTTACTGCCAGTTCCAGATCATCGTCGTTGCTGGGCACCAGGCTGATATGGCTGGGGCGCACACCAAAGCGGAATTCGCCCTCGCCGATGGGGCGCAGGTCGACATTCAACGGAAAGTGCACGTCGCTGGCGAAACTCACTTCATTGCCGCTGATGCGCCCCGGCATCAGGTTGATCGGCGGTTCGGAAAACAGTTCGGCTGCCAGCACGGTCTGCGGTTGGTGATAGACCTCGGCGGCCTTGCCGCTCTGGATCACCCGGCCTTCGTGGAGAATGGTGGTGGTGCCGCCCAGCGCCAGTGCCTCGTTGGGCTCGGTGGTGGCATAGATGGCAATGGTGTTGCGGGCCTTGAACAGCTCGCGCATTTCCTGGCGCAGCTCTTCGCGCAGTTTGTAGTCCAGATTGACCAAGGGTTCGTCGAACAGAATCAGCTCGGCATCCTTGACCAGCGCCCGGGCCATCGCCGTGCGTTGCTGCTGGCCACCGGACAGCTCCAGAGGGTGACGTTGCAGGAACTTCTCGATGCGCAGCATCTTCGCGGTTTCCAGCACTTTGCTGTGGATCAGTTCGTTGGAGGCCCCGGCCTGGCGCAGCGGCGAGGCGATGTTCTCGAACACGGTCATGGTCGGGTAGTTGATGAACTGCTGGTACACCATCGACACATTGCGCAAGCGCACCGGCTTATGGGTGACGTCGACGCCGTTCATCAGGATGCGTCCGCTGTCAGGCTTGTCCAGGCCGGCCATCAGGCGCATCAGGCTGGTCTTGCCGGACAGCGTACGGCCCAGCAACACATTGAAAGAACCGGCTTCAAAGCGCAGGTTGGCGTCGTCGATCCAGGTCTGGCCTTCGACGACACGGGTCACATGTTCCAGGGTCAATGACATGACACGCCCTTTTTCTTATTGGAATTGTTCTTCCAGGGGCAGAGCGAGTTTCGTGCCAATAATAAAAAACGTCGATTTGCCAAAGACTTGAGCAAAACCACTGCTCAGTGCTGAACAGAAATGAACATTCACAACTGAACAATTGAACAACCTCCAGGTTGACAATGAACAGTTCTGAACAACACTGAGCAAGCCCGCTCGCACATTGGAATTGCATAGGGTTCATAACAACAATAAAAAGAAGGTCACCGCCATGGCCGCACCAGCCCCGCTTTTGCCCCACGACACCATCATCCAGGACTCCTGGCGCCGCTGCCGTGCGTTCGGCCTGGATCACCAGAGCGCCCCCAGCTTCGACCAGCTGCCCGCCGAGGGCATCAGCCAACTGCTGGAGAGCCAGCACGCGCTGGTCCAGACCACCCACCAGGAAGTGCTGCCTTATTACGAGAACATCCTCAGCAATTCCAACTGCCTGATCATGCTGGCCGACAATCAGGGCCAAGTCCTGACCTCGTGGGGCACCCAACGCTTTATCGACCCCAAGCTGGCCCGTGGCTTCAACGCCGGAGCCAGTTGGATGGAGCGCGCCACCGGCACCAACGCCATCGGCACCGCGCTGGCCTGCGCCCAGGCGGTGCATATCGAACATGACGAACACTTCCTCAAGGCCAACCGTTTTATGACCGGCTCAGCCGCGCCGATCTTTGATGCCAACCGCGAGATCATTGCGGTACTGGATGTGTCCAGCGACAGCTACCTGCCGCCCTCCCACACCCTGGGCATGGTCAAGATGATGAGCCAGACCGTGGAAAACCGGCTGATCCTTAACCTGTTTGGCGGCGAACACTTCCAACTGACCTTCAACACCGGCCTGAACAACCTCGACAGCCAATGGGCCGGCCTGCTGATCTTCGATGAAAGTGGCCAGGTGCTGTCAGCCAATCGCCGCGCCGACAACTTGCTGGGCATCAGCCTGTCGCGGGTGATGATCGACAGCCTGTTCAAGGTCTCGCTGCTGGAGTTGCTCAACCAGCCCGAAGGCCTGCCCTTTGCCCTGCAGGCTGCGGGGCGCAACCGTTTCCAGTGCCTGCTCAAACGCCCCAAACAGGCGCCGGTGCAGGCCAGGGTCTTTAGTGAACCAGCCTCCGCGCCCATCGGCCTCAAGACCCTGCACTTTGGTGACAGCCGCGTGGAAAAGGCTGTGCGCCAGGCTGAACGCCTACTGGAAAAAGACATTCCGCTGCTGATCCACGGTGAAACCGGTGTCGGCAAGGAAGTTTTCGTCAAAGCCCTGCACCAGGCCAGTTCCCGCAGCCAGCAGGCGTTTATCGCGGTCAACTGTGCGGCAATTCCGGCGGAGCTGGTGGAATCGGAGCTGTTTGGCTATGAAAAAGGCGCGTTCACCGGCGCCAATCAAAAAGGCAGCATTGGCCTGATCCGCAAGGCGGACAAAGGCACGCTGTTTCTCGATGAAATCGGTGACATGCCCTTGCCCACCCAGGCCCGGCTGCTGCGGGTATTGCAAGAGCGCTGCGTCCAGCCGGTGGGCAGCAGCGAATTGTTCCCGGTGGACCTGCGGATTATCTCGGCGACCAACCGTTCGCTGCGCGAACAGGTACAGATCGGACGGTTTCGGGAGGATTTGTACTACCGCATCGGCGGCCTGACCCTGGAACTGCCGCCCCTGCGCGAGCGCAGTGACAAGCAGGCGCTGTTCAAGCAACTGTGGCAACAGCACCGCGAGCCCACGCAGTGGGCCGGGCTCAGTGCTGAAGTGCTGGCGTTATTCGAGCAACACCCCTGGCCGGGCAACCTGCGCCAGGTCAGCAGCGTAATGCAGGTGGCGCTGGTCATGGCCGAAGATCAACCGATTCGCCCCGAGCACCTGCCGGATGATTTTTTTGTCGACCTAGGGCAAGCCGCACCCAGCGCGCCGGTGGTCATGGACGATCTGGACGATAGGCAAAACCTTCAGCAACGACTGGCAGCGGTCGGCGGCAATATCTCCCACTTGGCGAGGGAGTTGGGGGTCAGCCGCAATACCTTATACAAGCGATTACGCGCCGCTCCATAGCCGTAAACCCTGTGTCTTTCTTTAAGACTGATCGCTAGTTGATGTGGGCGTAAACGCCGATTCCAACTGAAAAACTCCCCCTGTCCGTAAGCCCATTCTGATTTAACAGACCACACCTCCAAGCGCCCTTTTCCTGCGGCATTCTCCGACGCCTTTCTTTTGCAGAGACGTCATGGATGCCAGCCCCTGCCCCTGATTCATCGCCCATCGACCTGATCGAATACGAGCTGGATGGCTTTCACCAGAGCCTGGCGCTGTATCGCCAGCAGGTAACAAGCTGGTACGCGCTGGCCCTGGACAAGGTCAGCCACGCCACGGATTTGCCGTCGCTGCTGGGCATGGAGCGGGTGCTGCGGATCGGTGATTCCCAGGTGTCGGTAAGCCTGACCGACACCGACTTTACTTCCAGTGTTGCCGTGTGCCCGGCAGGCGGCGAGCTGAAGATCGAAAGCAAATTCGAGTCGGTGTATGACGTGCCGCTGGGCAATCTCCAGGTGCAGGTGATTGGCCTGGAGGACGGCAGTTCCACATTTATCCAACTGGATGAACAGGGCAAGGGCGCCCATCACTGCGCGGCCGGTGGGCGCTATCAGGTGCGCGTACAGGGCGGGGTTTCGGCGGCGCAGGTGGAGGCGCTGTTTGCGTCCTACGACAGTTTGGCCGCCGAGCTACAAGCCTGGCTGCGCAAGGAATGGAGGGGGTTCAAACCGCACTGGCAGGTGTCGGCGTCAAGTGCCATTGGCAGTGGGGTATTGGCCGGTACCTGGTCAGCCATTTCCGAGGTGTGGGACAGCCTGTCGCTGGTGCAGGACATCCTCAAGGACCCGGCCAAACACATCGAACGCCTTGGCGCCCAGGCCGCCGAGCTGACAGCCCTGGCGCGCGAAGCGCCGCAGGTGATGGAACAGGCGATGTTGCTGGCCAGCGACGAAGCGGCGCTGTACCTGATGTTGCGCACGGCGATGATCTGGTTGTCGGCGTTGCCGCCCAGCCAGGTGGCAGGGAAAACCGCCGAGGTGATTGCCGGGTTTGCCGTGTCGCTGCTCATTGATTTGCTGATTGCGCTGGTGCTGACCATTGCCCTGCAAGGTGCCGGGATCGCGTACCTGGGGCTGCGTCTGGCGAAGTATGGCAAGCAGGTGGTTGACGTTGCAGTGGGCTTCGTCAATGGCGTGTTCGACATCCTCAAGCGTTTTATGGGCGCGGTGGATCGCTACAAGGCGGTGGCTGTGCGCGGCGTGGTTGGCGGCTTGAAAAAGGGTGGCCTGCAGATGCACTGGGGCGCGCGGCGCAATACCACGCTCAAGCAGGCAGAGGCGTTGGACGACGCACCCTCCTCCGCGAAAAACCCCAACGGGGAAGCAACTGCTAGCGCTGATAAAACCGCGACCCACGGTTGCCCGGTGTCCATGGTCACCGGCGAAGAACTGCTGACCCTGACCGATGGCGAACTGGATGGCGTGCTGCCATTTGCCTGGACACGCCTGTATCGCACCAGTGCCGTGGAGGTGGATTGCGGGTTGGGCTTTGGCTGGAGCCACTCGTTGGCGCAGCGGCTGGAGGTGGTCGGCGGGTCGGTGGTGTGGACGGACCATGAGAACCGCAGCACCACCTTTCCCCTGCCCTCCGTTGCCCGCCCGGCGATCAGCAATAGCCTGGCTGAAGCGGCGATTTATCTGGGGGCGACGCCGGATGAGCTGGTGCTGGCGCAGGGGGCACGCTTCTACCACTTTCACGACGGTGTGCTGACGGCGATCAGCGATGGGTATGACAACCGCCTGGGTATTTCCCGCGATGGCTTGGGGCGGATTCTGCGCCTGGATAACGGTGCCGGTCGCGCCTTGCTGTTGCGTTATGACCGCGGGCATATCGTGGCGCTGGACTACCAGGTGTTTCGCGTGGAAAGCGAATCGGATGACGCCTGGGTTACTGAGCAGAACGTTGTTTCCTACCGCTATGACGAACAGTGGCGACTGCTTGAGGCGATCAATGCCGTCGGCGAAAGCGAGCGCTATCAGTACGACAGCCTTGCGGTGATCACTGAGCGGCAGTTGGCCGGTGGGGCGAGTTTCTTCTGGGAGTGGGAACGGTCTGGCAAGGCGGCGCGCTGTGTGCGGCATTGGGCCAGTTTTGCGCAGATGGATACGCGCTATAGCTGGGACGACGGCCGCGTCACCCTGCTTAACGCCGATGGCAGTCAGGAAGTCTACGTGCATGACCCGCGGGCACGCCTGGTGCAGCGGGTTGATCCGGATGGCGGCGAGCATTTCAGGTCCTACGACGCACAGGGGCGGCTGACGGTTGAACAGGATCCCCTGGGCGCGATCACGGCCTATCAGTACGACGAGGCTGGGCGCTTGGTGGCGCTGTTTCCTGGGGATGACGAGCCTACCTCCTACGAGTATGAGGATGGCTTCGTACGGGTCATGCGCCGGGGTGAGGCGGTCTGGAAGTACCAGCGTAATGATCAGGGCGCGATCACGCGCCAGACTGATCCAGCCGGCAATGTCACCGAGTACAGCTATGACAAGCGTGGCCAGCTTTTAGCGGTTTGGTACCCGGACCACAGCTGTCAGCGCCTGACGTGGAACGAGCTTGGGCAGTTGATTGGGGAACAATTGCCCAATGGCGGCGTGCGCCGTTATCGCTATGACGACCTGGGCCGGCAGATTGCCCGCGAGGATGAACATGGCGCCCTGACCCAGTATCACTGGGACGCGGTGGGTCGGCTGATCAAGGTGGTAATGCCGGGCGGTGCCACCCGCGAATTGAGCTACAACCCCTACGGAAAAATCACCGCCGAGCGCGATGAGCTGGGGCGTGTGACCCGGTATGAATATGCCGATGGCTTGCACCTGATCAGTCGCCGGATCAACCCCGATGGCTCTCAACTCAAGTACCGCTACGACAACACTCGCCTGCTGCTGACCGAGATCGAAAACGAGGCAGGTGAGCGCTATCAACTGGAGTACCACGCCAACGGCCTGATCCAGCAGGAAACCGGCTTCGACGGCCAACGCACCGCCTACGTCTACGACCTCAACGGCCACCTGCAGGAAAAAACCGAGTTTGGCGACGATGACCGTCAGTTGGTTACCACCTACCAGCGCGATAACACCGGCCGCCTCGTCCGAAAAAACCTGCCCGATGGCAGCACGGTGGATTACACCTACGACCGCCTCGGCAATCTGCTTAGCGTCGACGACGGCCACTGGCCGCTGCAGTACGAATACGACGCGCAAAGCCGCCTGACCGCCGAGCACCAAGGCTGGGGCACCCTGCGTTATGGCTACGACCACTGCGGCCAACTCGAAACCCTGCGCCTGCCGGACAACAACCGCCTGACCTTCAACCACGACAAGGGCGGCCACCTTGCCACTATCGACCTGAATGGCCGGACACTCAGCTCGCACCTGTTCAAAGCAGGCCGCGAACACCAGCGCCAGCAGGGCCAACTGCTGAGCCACTACCACTACGACGACCAGGGCCGCCTGGCCCTACACGAACACCGCCACGGCCTTCGCCGCTACACCTACGACAACAGCGGCAACCTCACCCGCCTGCTCGACACCCGCAAGGGCCAGCACGACTACCACTACGACCCCCTCGACCGCCTGACCCGCGCCGACCATTCCCAGGATCCCACCGAACGCTTCGCCCACGACCCGGCGAACAACCTGCTGATGCAAGACCGCCCAGGCCCCGGCATCGTCGTCGGCAACCGCCTGTTACTGCAAGGCGACCGGCATTACGACTACGACGCCTTCGGAAACCTCATACGCGAACGCCGTGGCCGCGCGCAGCAGTTAGTCACCGAATACCGCTACGACTGCCAGCACCGCCTGATCGGCGTGACGCAACCGGACGGCAGCCAGGCCAGTTATCGCTATGACCCATTTGGGCGGCGCATCAGCAAAACCGTGGCGGGCAAAACCACTGAGTTTTTCTGGCAAGGCGACAAAGTCATCGCCGAGCACACGGCGGGGCAGCATCGCAGCTATCTCTACGAGCCTGATAGCTTCAGGCCGCTGGCCTTGCTGGAAGGGTTTGGTCCGGCCAATACCCAGGCGTTCCACTACCAACTGGACCACCTGGGTACGCCCCAGGAGCTAACGAACACGGACGGCAAAATCGTCTGGTCAGCCCATTACCAAGCCTACGGAAAAATCACCCGGCTGGACGTGAGCACCGTCGATAACCCGCTGCGTTTTCAGGGGCAGTATTTCGACCGGGAAAGCGGGCTGCACTACAACCGGCATCGCTACTACAATCCGGATAACGGACGCTACCTGACGCCCGACCCGGTGAAGTTGGCCGGTGGGCTGAACGGGTATTTGTATGTGCCCAACCCTACGGGGTGGGTGGATCCGTTGGGGTTGAATACGTGTCCGGGCGAAAGCGGGTGTAAACCAGCCGTTCGTATCGAAGACCCTACATCGCAAATAGAAGCCGACCACAACTCACCTGCTATACCGAATGCTTACACCCACTTCCCTTCTGATCCAAATGACTTTACCGAGGCTTTAGGCGTACAGCCAAAGATTTCAACAACAAAACACGGTACCCAACGAATGGAATGGAGGCCTAATACAGATACCCGCATTAGATTTGAAAGCCACCCGGGAGATCCTGGCCCTTTTAGTCCAAGACATCACGGCAACCACTATCACATTGAGCTTAAGCCGAATGACTTAAGCTGGAAGCAATCTGAAAAACAAAATACGCTACTGAAGGTCACCCCTGAAAATTATCAGCCCGGGCACGGAACTGGGTTTCTACCGGGCGAAAAACATCCAGGATCTTAAGATGAAGAAATTTCCCGTTTCAGACGGAACAATAGAAAAACTAATATGCGATAGAAGCACGCTATCAATAGAGTTTTCAGACTGGCAGGAGCAGCTATGGCTAATAACCTTCCACAAACTAATCGCCTTCCAAGGGATAGGTGCGATCGGATCTGAAATATCCGAAATGTACGAAACCACTGACACGCCTCTCTCAGCAGAGGCAACACGAGTAGATCCAAACGAGACAGGGACAAGTTATTGCTTCACATCCAGTGACGGATGCGATGTGATATTTACAGTAATTGCAGGTAGCTATACCGCTGAAAAACTTGACTGCACACACAACACATACACTACCAAACGTAAAAAACGGAACGATTCTATTTGATCGCAAGCCGATGCAATAATAGCTCCCTTTTACTCCCCCAAAAAACAAAACAATGAACATTGACAACCCAGCAATTAAAGCGCACTACAAAAAAATAAGATGATTGTAAAAATACTAAATATATTTTCTCATCGCGAAAAATCTTATGTTAATTATGAGACATCTGCCGGACGTGGTGTAGCAACGTGGATAGGCCCGATACCGAAAATCGGAGAGTATATTGATGTCGAATTCGACCTGAATGATATTTTTTGTTGGAAACAATAATATTACCCGACCACCCCAGCATGAGGAAAAAATAGAGATCATAGACAGCATTACCTACATAACCGCAGAACTGATCTTAGGGAATGATGATAATTGCGCAGCCCTACGCATTGGATCTTAAACAATCCTTATAGACCTGAAAGAAAAGCCCGACCATACTCCAAAGTATGTAAACTTAAAAACAACAAACATTTCACTTTACCCAACAGACGTCTAGACGAGAGCCACTCACTTGAAAGTCAATACTTTAATGTACCCAGTATCGACAGCCTTGTCCAGAACCTGCATATCAGCGATAAAAGTGACGGAAATAGTTAATCCCTAGCCAATAAAAAATAAGTCCGTCATTAATGCGCCCCCTTAACTTGTGCGCCCGAATTAAGCCAACCACTAAGGCGTGATGTTCGGTAAACGCTTATAGTCGTTATCTGTGCACTTTGTTAAATAGATCCGCCCCCTTTTCGCATTATATAATATGGGCACCATCGGGCGTCTGCAGCAAGGCGAACACATACACTTGTCACCATAAGACTGATTGACAATATAGAAAACCACCACACCTCATTTAGCAGCATCAATGACGTAGTGAACTCTTCAAAAATCGCTGGACCAGATAGGCTAGAAAGGTCAAGAAAATGAAAACTCAGACGCTAGAAGACCTAATCAGCGAATACTTAGAGGAAGTTGAAAAGGCAACCAACTTACTTGAATTATCTTTTGGTACAAAAAATATCTTAGGACTGTGGCGTTCAAAAAAAATCCCGCTGCGCGGAAAGCTCAGCGATGACGCAACGTACGAACTACATGGAGTCGGCTGTAGGGTTTACATATCCGAGAAATGTATTGACTTCGATTACGGCCCCGACGGTCGAATTGATGGCTTCGAATCATGGATGACTTTACATTTACGCATGCGAAGTTCCAAAAAAATACAAAAAATACACTAACAAGACGACGCTCGAGCGAGAGTTCAGCGAGTACGTAGAAAAAGGAAAAGCAAAGAAAATTCAGGGCTCAACTTCCAACTTATTTTTCCAGAAACCTTGATAAAAACCGGAACAAAAGGAACGAACCTATTTAATCGCTAGTAAATTTAGTAATAGGCCCACCATTGCCCACTATGAATCAACACCAAAACGCGTTGAGCGGCGGCAAACGGCCATTGCTCCCGCAGGGCGCTAAATAGATCCGTTCCTTTAACCAACTACCGGAAGGGTTATATATCAATCCCCTCTCAGATATTTCCGACAGCGTTTTAGGGTTGCCACTGGGAAGCCCCCCCCATAATCTTCGGCAGTCGCTGCAAATTCAGCGACCGGGTTTCGCAGCCCGATAAAAGTGACGGACATATTTAATTCCTAGCCAATAAAAAACAAGCCCGTCATTAATGCCCCCCTTAAGTAGTGTGTCTGAATGAAGCCAACCACTAAGGCCTGGTGCTCGGCAAACAATTATAGTCGTTATCTTTACACTTTGTTAAATAGATCCGCCCCCTTTTCGCAAGGCATTTCGCCGGATAGGGGTCTCCAAGGACGATTACAGCGTGACCAAGTGGGGAAAGGACAAATACGGAAAAACCTTCCCAACCGAGTGGCGTGTACAGAAAGGGCCAAACAGAGGAACGGAAGTCAACATTGATGACCCAACGCTTGTTTCTAGCAAAAAAGGTCCTCAATCACCTCATATTGGTTACCAAACTGCCGGAAAAAGGGCAGGTGGTGGTGCAGTAAGGGGCCATATACTTTTAGAGTTACTTCCAGTTAGCCGCTCAAGAATCGGAGAACCATGATGAATTATCTAGAAGAAGAATTAGACGAAACTATAAACACGTTGAAAATCTCCTCAAAGAAGCTCAATTCTGAAGAGATCGCAACATTAATATCCACCTTAACCAAAAAATACTTTAAAACAGAAAAAAATGTACTAGATCCAGTCGATTTCAACGAGAAATGCACCGAGCACAACCCTGACTTTTGGAAGGAAATACCAGACCGCATAAAAAAAAACGACCTCATACTTTTGGTTTTTGACACGGGTCACAGAGCATGGAAACTCGAAAACGCACAAGACCTTGCGCTGTTAATAAGCGAAACAACTGGTTATCCGTTCTGGGTCACCGATCATGATCTATCGTTTTTGGTTCATCTGGATGACCATGATTGCGTGCTCTGGGCTTAAAAACCAAAGTGACATACAGTAAGGGACGAATCTATTTGATGGCGAGTCGATGCAGTAGTAGATCCGCCATTGATCGCCTATGCCCCCTGAGTTTGTGTGCTTGGATAAACCATCCACTACGGCGTGATGAGCGAAATGGCTCTCACGCAAACGTCTAGTAGGGAAAGAAAAAAGGGCCCCACTATCTGTTCCAAGGTTCTGCAGAATCAGTTCTCAAAATAAACAGAAGGTTTGCGAAAAAATGAGCTATCTAAAACTGAAGAAGCAAAGCTAATTGATGAAATACAAAAAAATTCACGTTCGCAGGAAGCAAGATAGATTCAAGCACTGTAAAAACTTCCGTCAATCTAAACATTCTAGACAGACTCGAAGCTTTGGCTCATATCTCAGAAGCCCTTAGCCATTTAAATATTAATAATGTGTGCTTTTCAGGGGGTTCCGTTATAGATCACGCTTATGTCGTTCAAATTGACGATATTAGAGAAGCAATTGACATATTTTCTGAAATCCCCCAACACACCTATTTTTTTCCTGAAAACCTATGCTGGATTGCCTGCATCACATTTGAAGGTGACCTCGACTATGTGGATCTTAGGCCCACTGACTGTTCCCCCCCTCCCCCCTCTCAATAGAGGCGACACGAATAGATCCGAGGAACAAACCATTTGACCGCCATTAACCGCAACGAGGCTGCGATGGCGGTGCCTCACACAGTATAAATACTGGCAGCGCCGCCGCCATCGCAGCCTCGCTGGGGCTCGACAGCTCCCACCTTTGATCTTTGCTACCTTGAGCAATGTGTTTGAATGATATTTTCCCAGTGTTCAAATACCTTGAAAAAGCTGAAATTCAGGACGAGGTAGAGGTCGTGATGGATAAATCCATAATTGTTATTGGTGGCGAGTCAGCCGAGGAAATGACCTGCATGACTCGCATTGACGAACACATCGTCGCACTATCGGGCAAGGCACGTCCCACCGTTCTCTATATCTCCACAGCCAATGGCGATGACCGCCTGAAAATTTCCGACTTCATCACCAAATACGAAAGTATCGGTTGCACCGTCACCTGCTTGACGTTTTTTATTCCGCCGTTTCCCGACGCTGGCTATATTGCATCGTTGTTTGAACAGGCCGACATTGTTTATGTAGCAGGCGGGAATACGCGCGCCATGTTAGCTATCTGGCGAGAATTTGGTGTAGTTGGCTTGCTAAGGAAGGCATGGGAAAGTGGCAAGGTGCTTTGTGGTGTCAGTGCCGGAGCCATTTGCTGGTTCGACTACGGCCACTCCGACTCAGGGGGAGCCTTCGCCCTGATCGACGGCCTGGGTTTACTTCCCGGCGCGCTGTGTCCGCACTTCAGCTCAGAGGCAGGAAGAGCAGAATCATTTGTTGAGCTTGTGAAGCTTAAGGGTGTGCACCCTGCTTACGCAGCCGACGACGGGGTCGCCCTGCATTTCAAGAATAACCAACACTATGAAACGATCCGTAATGACGCAAAAAGTAGCGCTTATGAAGTCAGTCCGGCGCCGCCTTATCTAAGGTTGCTATCTGAGTAGAGGCCGACGTACGACTGAGCAACCTTGCCCTGCAAACCACCACGTCGCTCCGCCATTCGCCGCCAACGTGCAGGCGCTAAAGTGATACCGTCTTGATTCCACTTGATAAAAAAGGAGTTTTACCACCCATGAGGATCAAATGTTCCGTCTTTATCGCAGCAAGCATTGACGGTTTTATTGCCCGGCCAGATGGGGATATTGAGTGGCTGCACCGACCGGAATATGAAAGTTCGGGCTTGAATGGCATCACTTATGAAAGCTTCATCGCAACAGTCGACGGGTTGGTCATGGGGCGCAAGACCCTGGAAAAAGTACTGTCCTTTCCAGAGTGGCCCTATGAGGGCACGCCGGTCATAGCGCTTTCCCACAAGACCTTAGAGATTCCTGCGCACCTACAGGGCAAGGTGGAGGTGTTGGCAGCCGATGTGAGCATGCTCGTCGACCAACTGGCCGAGCGCGGTATGAAACATCTTTATATCGACGGAGGCCAGACCATCCAGGCATTTCTTGAAGCAGGCCTGCTCAGTGAGTTGATCATCACCCGCATTCCGATTCTGCTGGGCCAGGGGATTCCCTTGTTCAGTCACGTCGGTCGTGAATGTGAGCTTCGCCACATCGCTACCTGTACCTCGGACAATGGCTTTGTCCAGAGCCGGTATACCATCGAGCAGCGTTGACTCGCAACACCACCACAAACAAAAACGCCCCGAACCAGTCGGGGCGTTTTTATTCATGCAGGCATCAGCCGTCAGTCAGCCAAGCGCCAGGTCGTCCCGCCCTTGCCGTCTTCCAATACCACGCCCATGGCGGTGAGTTGGTCGCGGATGCGGTCGGATTCTGCCCAGTCCTTGTTGGCACGGGCATTCAGGCGGGCCTGGATCAAGGCGTCGACTTCGGCTGCGTCCACACGCCCTTCGGCGCCGGCTTGCAGGAAGTCGTCCGCTTCCATTTGCAACACGCCCAGCACGCTGGCCAGTTCCTTGAGGCGTGCCGCCAGGCCGGCCGCTGCGGCGAGATCGCTCTCGCGCAGGCGGTTGATCTCGCGGACCATCTCGAACAGTACGGCGCAGGCTTCGGGGGTGCCGAAGTCGTCGTTCATCACGGTAGTGAAGCGTTCAACAAACGCCTCGCCACCGGCCGGCGCCACAACCGGCAGGCCTTTCAACGCGTGGTAGAACCGCTCCAGGGCGCCCTTGGCGTCCTTGAGGTTGTCTTCCGAGTAGTTGATGGCACTGCGGTAATGGCTCGATACCAGCAGATAACGCACAACCTCCGGGTGGTACTTTTCCAGCACGTCGCGGATGGTGAAGAAGTTGTTCAAGGACTTGGACATCTTCTCGCCATTGATGCGAATCATGCCGCAATGCATCCACGCGTTAGCGTAGGTCTTGCCGGTGGCCGCTTCGCTTTGGGCGATTTCGTTTTCGTGGTGCGGGAACTCAAGATCGCTGCCGCCGCCATGAATGTCGAACGTCTCGCCCAGGCAGCAGGTGGACATCACCGAGCATTCGATGTGCCAGCCCGGACGCCCGGCGCCCCAGGGGGATTCCCAGCTCGGCTCGCCGGGCTTGGTGCCTTTCCACAGCACGAAGTCCAGCGGGTCTTGCTTGGCTTCGTCGACTTCGATGCGGGCGCCGATGCGCAGGTCTTCGATTTTCTTGCGCGACAGCTTGCCGTAGCCCATGAACTTGGCGACGCGGTAGTACACGTCGCCATTGCCCGGGGCGTAGGCATAGCCCTTGTCGATCAAGGTCTGGATCATCGCGTGCATGCCCGGGATATGGTCCGTGGCGCGCGGCTCCATGTCTGGTTTGAGGATATTGAGGCGCGCCTCGTCCTCGTGCATGGCGGCGATCATGCGCTCGGTCAGCGCGTCGAACGACTCGCCGTTTTCATTGGCGCGATTGATGATCTTGTCGTCGATGTCGGTGATGTTGCGCACGTACGTCAAGTCGTAGCCGCTGAAACGCAACCAGCGGGTCACCAGGTCGAAAGCAACCATGCTGCGGCCGTGGCCGATGTGGCAGTAGTCGTACACGGTCATGCCGCACACGTACATGCGCACCTTGTTGCCGTCCAGCGGCTTGAAGACTTCTTTGGTCTTGCTGAGCGTGTTGTAGATCGTTAGCACGATGTTTCCCTTAAGACTTGATCACTGGCCCCACGAATCACGCAAGGTCACGGTACGGTTGAATACCGGCTGACCAGGTTTCGAGTCCTTGATATCCGCGCAGAAGTAGCCTTCGCGCTCGAACTGGAAACGGTCCTCCGGCTGTGCGTCGCCCAAAGACGGTTCGGCACGACAACCCGTAAGTACTTGCAGGGAGTCAGGGTTGATGTTGTCCAGGAAGCTGGCGCTGTCTTCGGCCTTCTCGGGATTAGGCGAGCGGAACAGGCGATCGTACAGGCGCACTTCGCACTCGACGCTGGCCGCGGCCGGCACCCAGTGCACCACGCCTTTGACCTTGCGGCCTTCAGGGTTCTTGCCCAGGGTTTCAGGATCGTAGGAGCAACGCAGTTCGACGATGTTGCCATCGGCGTCCTTGATGGCTTCGTCGGCACGGATCACGTAGCTGCCACGCAGGCGCACTTCGCCGTTCGGCTCCAGGCGCTTGTAGCCCTTGGGCGGCTCTTCCATGAAGTCATCGCGGTCGATGTAGATTTCACGGGCGAACGGCAGCTTGCGCACGCCCAGTTCTTCTTTTTGCGGGTGACGCGGCAGTTCGAGGTGCTCGACCTGGTCTTGCGGGTAGTTGGTGATCACGACTTTCAACGGACGCAGCACGCACATGGCGCGCGGGGCGTTCGCGTCGAGGTCCTGACGGATGCTGAACTCGAGCATGCCGTAGTCAACCACGCCGTCGGAGCGGTTGGTGCCGACCATGTCGCAGAAATTGCGGATCGACGCCGGGGTGTAGCCACGACGGCGGAAGCCCGACAGGGTCGACATGCGTGGGTCGTCCCAGCCATGTACGTGCTTCTCATCGACCAACTGCTTGAGCTTGCGCTTGCTGGTGATGGTGTAGTTCAGGTTCAGGCGGCTGAATTCGTACTGACGCGGGTGCGCCGGCACCGGCAGGCTGTCGAGGAACCATTCGTACAGCGGGCGATGGCTTTCGAACTCCAGGGTGCAGATGGAGTGGGTAATGCCTTCGATGGCGTCCGACTGACCGTGGGTGAAGTCATAGTTGGGGTAGATGCACCACTTGTCACCGGTCTGGTGGTGATGGGCGTGGCGGATGCGGTACATGATCGGGTCACGCAGGTTCATGTTCGGCGAGGCCATGTCGATCTTGGCCCGCAATACACGGGCGCCGTCCGGGAACTCGCCGTCGCGCATGCGGGTGAACCAGTCCAGGTTCTCTTCTACCGAACGGTCGCGGAACGGGCTGTTCTTGCCCGGCTCGGTCAAGGTGCCACGGTATTCCTTGGCCTGCTCAGGCGTCAGGTCGTCGACGTAGGCCTTGCCAGCCTTGATCAGTTCCACGGCCCAGTCGAACAACTGGTCGAAATACTTGGAGGCGTAGCGCACTTCACCGGACCATTCGAAGCCCAGCCACTTGATGTCGCTTTCGATGGCGTCGATGTATTCCTGGTCTTCCTTGGCCGGGTTGGTGTCGTCGAAACGCAGGTGCGTTACGCCACCGAACTCCTGGGCCAGGCCGAAGTTCACACAGATCGACTTGGCGTGGCCGATGTGCAGGTAACCGTTGGGCTCAGGTGGGAAACGGGTGACGATCTGCGTGTGCTTGCCCGAATCCAGGTCCGCCTGGATGATCGGGCGCAGGAAATTGACCGGGACGGCAGGTCCGGCCTTGGAATTCGAGGTAGGGTCGACAGTGGGCTTGCTCATAGGATCCTTGAACAGACAGGTACGTGGCCGGGTCGGGCCAGACAAACAAAGGGCTTATCATAGCCGATGCCGTCAAGCACCTGACAGGGCATGGCCAAAAACTGCTGCATTTATTGCATGGGCGGTAAAAAACCACCTCGAAATTCCTGACAGGCACGCTAAACTGCGCGCCTTGGCCGCAGTTTAGCCAACCCGGTAAGGTGCCCAGGCGTCCGAACCCACGAATTCCCTGAAAAGAGTAATGAACATGACTCAAGTCAAACTGACCACCAACCACGGTGACATCGTCATCGAGCTGAACGCCGAGAAAGCGCCGATCACCGTCGCCAACTTCATCGAGTACGTTAACGCCGGCCACTACGAAAACACCGTTTTCCACCGTGTCATCGGCAACTTCATGGTCCAGGGCGGCGGTTTCGAGCCTGGCATGAAAGAAAAGAAAGACAAGCGTCCAAGCATCCAGAACGAAGCGGACAACGGTCTTTCCAACGACAAGTACACCGTCGCCATGGCCCGTACCATGGAGCCGCATTCGGCCTCCGCGCAGTTCTTCATCAACGTGGCTGACAACGGTTTCCTCAACCACAGCGCCAAGACCGTACAGGGTTGGGGCTACGCGGTATTCGGTAAAGTCACCGAAGGCACCGACGTCGTGGACAAGATCAAGGGTGTTTCCACCACCACGAAAAGCGGTCACCAGGACGTACCAGCAGAAGACGTGATCATCGAGAAAGCCGAGATCGTTGCGTGATACTGCTGATTTCAGACTTGCATCTGGAAGAGGAGCGCCCGGACATTACCCGGGCGTTTCTGGATTTACTCCACGGCCGCGCCCGTGGCGCGCAAGCGTTGTACATCCTGGGGGACTTTTTCGAAGCCTGGATTGGTGACGATGGCATGACCCCGTTCCAGCGTTCGATTTGCGCGGCTCTACGTGAGCTGAGCGACAGTGGCACCCAAGTATTCCTGATGCACGGCAACCGGGATTTCCTGATCGGCAAGGCGTTCTGCAAAGCCGCAGGCGCAACGTTGCTCAAGGACCCTACCGTCGTGCAGCTGTATGGCGAGCCCGTGCTGTTGATGCACGGCGACAGCCTGTGTACCCGCGACCTCGGCTATATGAAGCTGCGGCGCATCCTGCGTAATCCCATCGTGCTGTTTATCCTGCGCCACCTGCCCTTGCGCACCCGCCATAAACTGGCGCACAAGCTGCGCAGCGAAAGCCGTGCCCAGGTACGCATGAAGGCCAACGATATTGTCGATGTAACGCCCGAGGAAGTGCCACGGGTGATGCAAGCCTTCGGCGTGCGCACCCTGGTCCACGGCCACACCCACCGCCCGGCCATTCACAAGTTGCAGATTGGCGAGCAGGCGGCCAAGCGCATTGTGCTGGGGGATTGGGACAAGCAGGGCTGGGCGTTGCAGGTGGATGAGCAAGGGTTTCAACTGGCGGCGTTTGACTTCGTCAATCCGCAGTTGGCGTTGCCTGGCGCCTGACTTGCAAACAACACGAAGCAAATGTGGGAGCGGGCTTGCTCCCACATTTTTAACCGCGAAGACGTCAAGATCAGTGCCCTGATGCCGCCGGCCCAGCCTTCGCAGTAAACGGCGGCTTGGCCAGCCACACCAGCAGGATCAAGCCCATGAACATCCACCCCAGCAGCGTGAAGTAATCCACGGTGGACATCATGTACGCCTGGCTGGTGAGGATCTGGTCCAGTTGCGCATAGGCCTTGTGCCCCGCACCGCCCAGGGTGTTCAGCGCATCGCGGGTAGCCGAGTCGTACACGCTCATACTCTCGCTCATATAGGCATGGTGCTGGTCCGCGCGGCGAATCCAGATCCAGGTGGTCAGCGATGCCGCAAAGCTGCCGCCCAGGGTCCGCAGGAAGGTCGCCAGGCCTGCGCCGTCGGCGATCTGGTGCGGCGGCAGATCGGACATCAGGATGCTCAAGGTCGGCATAAAGAACAGCGCCACGCCGATGCCCATGAACAGCTGCACCAGGGCGATATGCTGGAAGTCCACTTCATTGGTGAAGCCGGCGCGCATAAAGCAGCTCAGGCCGATCGCCAGGAACGCCAGGCCGGCCAGCAGCCGCAAGTCGAACTTGTGCGCGTACTTGCCGACAAAGGGCGACATCAGCACCGGCAGGATGCCGATCGGCGCCACCGCCAGCCCGGCCCAGGTCGCGGTGTAGCCCATCTGCGTCTGCAGCCATTGCGGCAGGATCAGGTTGATACCAAAGAACCCGGCGTAGCCCAGCACCAAGACGATGGTGCCGATGCGGAAGTTGCGATGGGCAAACAGGCGCAGGTTGACCACTGGGTGCTTGTCGGTCATTTCCCAGATCACAAACACCGCCAGGGCGATCACCGAAATGGCCGCGCCGATGATGATGAAATTGGATTCGAACCAGTCCAGGTCATTGCCCTTGTCGAGGATGATCTGCAAGGCACCGACCCCGACGATCAAGCTCAGCAGCCCGACATAGTCCATCGGCTGATGACTGGTGACCACCGGGCGTTTCTTGAGCTGCGCACGCACCACCATCACCGCAAATATCCCGATGGGCACGTTGATAAAGAAGATCCACGGCCAGCTGTAGCTGTCGGTAATCCAGCCGCCAAGAATAGGCCCGGCAATGGGCGCGACCACCGTGACCATCGCCAGCAACGCCAAGGCCATGCCGCGCCTGGCGGGGGGATAGACCGCAATCAGCAAGGTTTGGGTCATTGGATACAACGGGCCCGCCACCAAGCCTTGCAGCACGCGAAAGCCAATCAACTCGGGCATCGAGGTGGAGACACCACACAGGAACGAGGCCAGCACAAACAGGACGGTCGCCCACAAAAACAGCTTCACCTCACCAAAGCGCCGGCTCAACCAGCCGGTCAATGGCAAGGCAATGGCATTGCTTACGGCAAATGAGGTGATGACCCAGGTGCCCTGCTCCGAACTCACGCCCAGGTTGCCGGAAATGGTCGGCAACGCCACGTTGGCGATGGTGGTGTCGAGCACCTGCATAAAGGTCGCCAGGGACAGGCCAATGGTGGCCATCAGCAAGCTGGGTGGCGTGAACGAGGCGTTATTGCTCATCAGCGTTGTGCTGCCTTGGGCGCGGCCACGCTGTTGTCATGGATCAACTGGGTGATCATCGCGTCGGCCTCGGCCAACTGGCGGTCATACACGGTGGTGGTGAACGAGGCTTTTTGCGGCGGTTGTTGCGCCAGTACCGGTCCACTCTGGTCGTGCAGGTTGACTTCCACCTGGGTCGACAAGCCCACCCGCAACGGGTGCTGGGCCAACTCCTGGGCATTGATATGGATGCGCACCGGTACCCGCTGCACGATCTTGATCCAGTTGCCGGTGGCGTTCTGGGCCGGCAGCAAGGCAAAGGCGCTGCCGGTACCGGCGCCGAGGCTGTCGACGGTGCCGCTGTACTTCACGTCGCTGCCGTAGAGATCGGCCTCGATATCCACCGGCTGGCCAATGCGCATCTGGCGCAGTTGGGTTTCCTTGAAGTTGGCGTCGATCCACAGTTGGTCCAGGGGAATCACCGCCATCAACGCGGTACCCGGCTCGACCCGCTGGCCCAGTTGCACGGTGCGCTTGGCGACGTAGCCGGTGACCGGTGCGATCAGGGTGCTGCGCGCATTGGTCAGGTAGGCCTGGCGCAGTTGCGCGGCAGCGGCCTGCACATCCGGGTGGGACGAAATCACCGTGTCATCCACCAACGCAGTGGAGGTATTGAGTTGCTGTTGCAGGTTGGCCAGTGAGTTGCTCGCCGCACTCAGGGCGTCGCGGGCGTGGGACAGTTCTTCCAGGGAAATCGCGCCGCCCTGGGCGAGGACTCTGCGGCGGTTGAAGTTGTCCTGGGCGGTTTGCACCTGGGCTTTTTGCGCCTGTACCTGGGCTTTCATGCCATCCACATTGCTGTACAAGCCACGCACCTGGCGTACCGTGCGCGCCAGGTTGGCCTGGGCACTTTGCAGGCCGACGGCGGCGTCGTTGGGGTCGAAGTTGATCAGCACCTGGCCTTCGTGGACCAGGTCGCCATCGTCGGCGCCAATGCTGACCACGGTACCGGTGACCAGCGGGGTGATTTCCACCACGTTGCCATTCACGTACGCATCGTCGGTACTTTCGCTCCAACGGCCATACAGCTCGTACCAGCCCCACACGCCCAGGACGCAAAGGACGACGATCAGCGCCAGGCCCAGCAACATGATTTTGCGTTTGCGCGGGTTGCCGTCGTTGGGTTGGGAGTGTGCGGTGTTGTTTGCTTGGGCAGTAGCCATGACAAGTACCTTGCGTTATTCAGCGCGCGTGACTGGCGTGTTCATTGAGTCCCGACCCGCTGCAACGTGATGGGATCACCCGCAGCGATCAGGATTTTCTTCAGGATGTGCTCCAGGGTCTGCAACTCCCCCGGTTCGAGTGCGCCAGCCAACTGGTTCAGGGCCTGGGCGCCGATCTGCGGCAGCATGTCCGCCAGGCGCTGGCCTTCTGCGGTCAGCACCAGTTGCACCTGGCGCCGGTCCTGCTCGGAGCGCTTGCGCGCCAGCAGGTCTTTTTGCTCCAGGCGGTCGAGCATGCGAGTCATCGAGCCACTGTCCAGGGACAGGTTGCGGCACAGCTCCGCCGGGGTATCGACGCCGAACTGGGCCATGATGATCAACACCTTGAACTGCGCGGCGGTGATGCCGTGGGGTTCCATATGGGTGTCGATGATGCGGTCTTTGAGAATCGCGGCGCGCCCCAGCAACAGCCCGAGATGGCAGTTATGGAAGTTTTCCGGGGTGAAGTGTTCCATCGGGAGTCACCTTATTACTGCCTAGGCAGTGAATGTGTGACGAAATATTACTGCCTAGGCAGCGAATGTCAAATAAATAGTTAGGTTGCTTGGTAATCAGGCGCTGAATGCACCCCAAAAAAAATGGTGGGAGCTGGCAAGCCAGCTCCCACCATTTGATGTGCCTTTAACCGTCAGAAATCCCGCTTGTAGAAGATATCCAATGAACTGGCCACGCCGCTGGCCACTTCCAGGTACACCCTCTTGCTCAACAGGTAACGCAAGGCAATGGTGCTGGCCGGCTCGAACACCCCGACCCCGTAACGCAGGCTGAGTTTCTCGGTGATCTTGCCGCTGGCCACCACTGCCGTGTTGGTGCCACTGCCCTGGGTGTCCAGCTCAAAGTCCTGGATCCCCAGATTCTTGGCAATGTCCGAGGTCACGCCGGCACTGCCCATCAAGCCCAGGCCCAGTGCCGCTTGCGCCAGCATATTGTTGTCTTCGCCGGTGGTGCTCAACGGACGGCCCAGCACCAGGTAGGACAGCGCCTGCTCCTGGCTCATGGCCGGCTCCGAGAAGATCTGCGTGGTCGGCTGCTCGGCACTGCCGCTCAGGCGGATACCGGCGATCACGTCGTTGGTCTTGCGGATGGCTTCGATATCCAGGTATGGCTGGTCCAGCGGCCCGGCGAACAGCAGGCGCGCACGCCGCACATCCAGCCTCTGGCCATAGGCGCGGTAGCGCCCATCGTTGAGCCACAGCTCGCCACGGGTGTCCAGGTTATCGCCGATATGCACCTGGCCCTGGACCTTGGCGGTCAGGCCGAAACCGGCAAAGTTGAGCTGGTCCTCGCCCACGACCACGTTGATGTCCATGGCGATGGCCATCGGCGGCTTGCCCTCTTCGGTCTGGCTGCCGACGATCACCGTGTCATCCGAGACCTTGACCGTCGATGGCGGCAGTTCACGCACAGTGATATCACCGCGCGGGATGTGCACATTGCCGGCAATCGCCAGCTTGTCGTCCTTGAGCGTGATCTTCAAGTCAGGCGCCACTTCCAGTTCGGCGTAGGGCTCGACCGTGACCGGCAATTGCGAGCCTTGCAGGCTGAGGTCAACGGCCAGGGCCCGGCCCCAATCGATCTGCCCCTTGAGGCTGCCCTGCCCGGCCTTGCCACTGCGCCAGCCGCCGTTGAGCTGCACGCTTTCGCCGGCGATCAGGGCCTGCACGTTCAGGCCTTCAAGGCTGATGGGCAGTTCGGGCCCGGAAATCTCGCCGGCGATCAGGTTGACGTTGCCGTTGACCTGCGGCGCCAACAAGCCGCCGGAGATGCGCCCGCTGCCATTGAGCTTGCCATTGAGTTTTTCCACCATCGGCACAAACGGCCGCGCTACCGCCAGGTCCAGGCCGGTAAGGCTGAAGTTGCCGGAGATCGGCTTGTTTTTCGCCAGCGGGTTGATCTGCGCCTGCAGCAGCAACTCGCCGAGCTTGCCACCGCGGAAATTCAGCTGGGTATCAATGCGCGTGGGGTTAAGCGTGGTGTCCAGTTTGAGGGTGTCGTAGGGGAAGTCCAGCCACTGGTCCTTGTCCTTGACCCGCAACGTGCCGCCACTGGCATCCACCGCGATCAGGCCTTTAGGGCCGCTGGCCGGAAGGTCAAGCTGGATATCGGCGTTGAGCTTGCCTTGCCAGGCGAAATCCTTGGGCAGCCACTGCGCCAGGCTGTCGATGGGGAACTGCTTGAGGTGATAACGCAGCTTGGGATCGGGCATCAGTCGCTGGTCTTCGCCACACAGGCTGGCGGGCCCGGAGACCCAGCAATGGGCAGCGAAGGTCAGCTTGCCATCGGCCATGCGCTCGATTTTCGCAGGGGCCTGCAGCTTCCAGTCCTGGCCCCCGGCCTGCACCTCGCCACTGGCCAGGCGCCCGCGCCAGTTACCCTTGTCGAGCGTGCCGTCCAGGGCCAGGGCCAGTTTGACCAGGGGGCCCATGAGGTCCAGTTGGACTTTCTGGTTTTTGATGTCGCCCTGGGCGCTGGCGGTCAAAGTACCGAGCTGGGTATCCCCGGCCTGGATGCCGGTGCCCTTGAGGTCGATCTTCGCCCGTTGTGCGTTATCAAGCGTGGCGTCCAGGGTGAGGGCTTGCAGGCGGTTGTCTTCAAACACCAGTTGCTGGCCCTTGAGATCGAGCTTGCCCTGGGGCGCCTTTAGAGTGCCGGCCACATCGAGTCGACCATTGACCTGCCCACGCAACTGCGGCCACAGCTGGGCCAGGCGTGCGAGCTTGATGTCGATCTGCCCGGCCAGGCGCTGTTGCAGGCTGCCGCTGCCATTGATGCGGTTGTCACCCAGGCGGATATCCAGGTTGGCCAGGGTCCACTGCTCGCCCGCGCCTTCGGCCTTGGCGGCCAGCACCGCCGTTTGGCCGCGCAAGCGGCCCTTGAGGTCAAGGTCGGCGTTGAGCTTGAGTTGTTCGTTCTTGAACTCGCCCTTGCTGCGCAGCGGCCCGGCCAGGGTACCGGGCAATTCTGCGACCCAGTACGCCGGGTTCAACGCCGACAGGTCCAGCGCCGTATCCCAGGCGATGCCCTCGGCAAATTGCAGGTTCAAGTGCCCTTCGGCCTTGCCCTGGCCAGCGGTCAATTTCAGCTCGGGCAGGAACACTTGCTTGAGGTCGCCACTGAACGGCGTGACCAGGCTGAATTTGCCGGCCGGGCCATCGAGGTCGGCCTTGAGATTGCCCAGGTAGTTGCCGTCCTTATAGGACACTTCACCGTTGAAGGTGCGTAGCACCACTTGCGGCTCGTCAATCAGCGGATACAGGCGATGCCAGGGGAAGTCCAGCCAGTCGATTTTTGCGTCTGCGCTGAAGCCCTGCTGCCAATCCAGTTGGGCGCTGAGCTTGAGGCTTTGCTTGTCCCCGGCATTCAGGTCCAGGCCGGCGAGCTGCGCGCCCTTGGCATCGACCCGGCCTTGCAGCAACAGGTCAACCGGGCCCTTTTCTGCGGGTAATACAGCCTTGCCTAGCAACTGATAGCCCTTGCCCAGGTCGCCCTTGGCAGTCAGGTCCAGTTGGTTGAGCTGCAAGGTGTCCGGCAAGTCGGCGGCAGGTTTGAAGCCATCGGCGGTGATGCGCAACTCTGCTGGCAGGTTCTCGACCAGGGGTTGCAGTTCGCCGCTAAGTTTGGCTGGCAGGTAGCCCGTGCTGTCGGCGTCGAGCTTGAGGGTCTTGAGCAGATCACCGGTCACGTTCAGCGCCACCGTCCACGGCGCGCCGCCCGGGGCATAGGGCAGGCTCAGGTTGCCGGTCGCGGTCAAGGGCCAATCGCCCGCGGGGTGCAGCATACCGCTGAGATCCAGCACCAGGTCGTCGCGTTGCAGATGTACCGCGTCGATCTGCATGCCCTCGGCTGTCCAATGCGCGGCCAGTTGCAGGCCCTTGAGTTCTTCGCTGCCGTTGAACAGCAGGCTGCCGACGCGCACGTCGCCCAGTTCGATCGCCACGGGCAGGTTCAAGTCCGGCAGGGTAATCGGGCCGCTGCTGTCTTCGGTGCTGGGTGGCAATTGCAGGCTGACCTGCTCCACGTCCAGTTGCCGGATGCACAGGGTCATGCGCAGCAGGCACGCCGGCGACCAGTCGAATTTGGGGGCATTGAGCTCTACGCGGCTGCTGTCTTGTTGCCACAGCACCTGGTCGGCGCTCCATTGCCCACCCAAACGGCCCTGGAAGTTTTCCACGCTCAACCCCGGGACTTGGCCGAGGGCCCAGCGACTGCCGACTTGCGTACCCAGTACGCTCCACACCGCCAGCGGCACCAAGGCAACGACCGCTGCCACACTCAGACCCGCTATTTTCAAACCACGCTTCACAGCTCAGGCCCCATGGAAAAGTGCAAACGAATGCCGCCCGGATCTTCCAGGGCATGGGCCAGGTCAAGACGAATCGGGCCGACCGGAGACACCCAGCGCACGCCGACGCCGACCCCGGTTTTCAGGCTTGGCAACTCAAGGGTGTTAAAGGAGTTGCCCTGATCGACAAAGGTCGCGATCCGCCATTTTTCGGCGATGGAATATTGATACTCGGCGCTCAAGGCCACCATGTAGCGGCCACCGATGCGGTCGCCCTTGTTGTTTTCCGGGGACAGGGTCTGGTACTCGTAGCCACGCACACTTTGGTCGCCACCGGCAAAAAAGCGCAGGGACGGCGGCACCGACTTGTAGCCGTTGGTGGCGCTGCCGCCAAACTGCGCGCGACCGAGGAAACGGTGCTTGTCCCACACGGTGGTCAAGCCCTTGATCATCGCAGTGCCGTACAGCAGGTTGGTGTCAGAGCCCAGCCCTTCCTTGGCCACCTTGGTATCGAACTGCAGGCGATAGCCATTATGCGGGTCGATGCGGTTATCGCTGCGCAGGTAGGAATAGCTGATACCGGGCATCAGCAAATTGCTCAAGCCGGAGTCGTCCCCCAGGCGATATTCTTCGCGCTGCCATTTGAGCGAGATCACCCGTGTCCAGCCGCTGGGCAATTTGCTGTGCCATTCCGGGCCGAGGGTGAGCAGCTTGCTGAGGGTGTCGGTATTGGCCAGCTCTTCATTCTGATAGCCACCGGCAAAACGCAGCTTGTCGGTGAGCGGCGGATCAAGGGGAATGTCGTACCACAGGCCGACGTTCTGCCGGGGCGCCGACAACTCGGCCTCCCAGCCATAGCTGTGCCCCTGGGGATTGACCCAGTGCCGTGTCCAGTTGGCCTTGCCACGCGGGCCGACGTCAGTGGAAAAACCCAGGCCCAGGCCCATGGTCCGCGGTTTACGGGTTTCCAGTTGGACCGCCACCGGGATCACATCATTGGCCGCCGCTGCCGGGGCGGCATCCACGCGCACGCCCTCGAAATAGCCGCTCGATTGCAGGGCCTGGTTCAGTTCGGCGATCAGTTCGGAATCGTAGGGCGCGCCACTCTTGAACGGCACCATGCGTTGCAAAAGCTCTTCATCAAAGGGGGTATCGCCGGCAAAGTTGACCTTGCCGAGGGTGTAGCGCGGGCCGCTGTCGTAGACCAGTTCGATATCGGCCACGCCCGCCTGGGGGTCGACGGACAGTGTCTGACGAGTGAAGCGGCCACTGAAATAGCCGAAGCGCGAGGCCTGGTTCTGGATCAGGCGCTTGGCGTCTTCGTAATGGCCATGGTTGAGTACGGCGCCGGACTTGAGGTCTTTGCTGTCGGGCACACGGAAGGATTTGAGCTCGGCCGCCGGGCCGTCGACGCGAATCGTGACATTGCGTAAATGCACCGGTTCGCCGGGGTCGATACTGAGGATCAGGCGCGGATTCTTGCCGGGCTTTACCTCACTGGCAATCTGCGGCTGATAAAAGCCCAGTGCCTGGGCGGCCTTGCGCGCCTGCTCCTCGGCACCGCGACTGAAGCGCTGCAAGGCCTCTTCGTCACGCTCGCCAACCCCGCCGATATAGCCTTCGATATTGGCCTTCAGCGCATCGTTTGAAGGCTTGACCCGCACGTCCAGTTCGCTTTGTGCCAAGGCGCCGCAGCTTGTGAACAGCAGGATCAAGCCGCTGGTAATTTTATTTGGAAACTTCATAGGCGCGGATGCTACACGAGCTGAGGAGCACCTTAGAACCTGGAATTGTCTGAATAATTCTGGGTTAAGGCGTTGCAGGTTGTAACACCTGGGGATTCGGGTGAAAAAACACATGTTCCAGAATGGGTCCTACAGCCACCTCTGCCACTTCGGCATAGCCCTGGCGTTTGTAGAACTCCAGGTACAGCGGATTGCCGGTATCCAGCACCACCCCTTGTGAATGCGGGTCTTCGGCGCACCAGTTATGCACGGCTTCCAGCAGTTGTTCGCCGTAATGCTTGCGCTGGAATTGCGGGTGGACCCCCAGCAGCGGCAGCACATGCACCGACTCCGATGGCAGGCACGCCAGCACCGCCTGATGGTATTCGAGGTAGCGCCGGGTGCACCTGAAACCGGTGCTCAGCCACATGCGCAATTGCCAGGCCCAGCTTTCCGTGATGCCCAGGCGCCGTTGCGGCGGGGCAATCAGGGCGATGCCGATCAGGCGGTCATTGACCAACAGGCCGATGGCCGGCAGTTCCTGGAGAAAGTGTTGCTTGACCAGCTCGCGCACCGTCGCGCGGACCCGCTGCTCGTACCCTGAGCGTTCAGCTTCGAACAGGTAGGCAAAGGTCGGCTCATGCCGATAGGCGTGGTACAGCAGCGAGCGCGCTTCGCGGGAATAGCCGCTATCGAGCAGGTGCACCTGGGCAACGGCGGTCGAGGTGTCGGGCATCAGTCGTATCTCCCCTGGGCGCCACTCAAAAAGGTCGCGCTCTTATTGTTACGAGCCCGGGGCAACGGAGTCGTTCCCTGCCATTGGCTCCCTGAGAGACATTAGCAGCGCATCAGTCCTACCGCCACGCTGGCCCCCGTCCGACTTGTCGGCTAGCATCGCCCTTTTGCCAGACTGGACTGCCGACCATGAAAATCGTCTCTTTTAATATCAACGGGCTGCGCGCCCGGCCTCATCAGCTGGCGGCCCTGATCGACAAACATCAACCCGACGTGATCGGCCTGCAGGAAACCAAAGTCCACGACGAGCAGTTCCCGCTGGCCGAAGTCCAGGCCCTGGGCTATCACGTGTACTACCACGGGCAGAAAGGCCACTACGGCGTCGCCCTGCTCTCGCGCCAGGAACCGCTGGCCCTGCACAAGGGTTTTGCCAGCGACGAAGAGGATGCCCAGCGCCGCTTTATCTGGGGCACCTTCGCCGATGAACACGGCAACCCGATCACCATCATGAATGGCTACTTCCCACAGGGCGAAAGCCGCGACCACCCGACCAAGTTCCCGGCCAAGCAGCGCTTTTACGAAGATCTGCAACACCTGCTGGAGAGCCAGTTCAGCAATGACCAGGCATTGGTGGTGATGGGCGACGTGAATATTTCCCCCGAGGATTGCGACATCGGCATCGGTGCCGACAATGCCAAGCGCTGGCTGAAGACCGGCAAATGCAGCTTCCTGCCGGAAGAACGCGAGTGGATGGCGCGCCTGAAGAACTGGGGCCTGACCGACAGCTTCCGTCACCTCAACCCGGACGTGGCGGATCGCTTCAGCTGGTTCGATTACCGCAGCCGCGGCTTTGAAGACGAACCCAAGCGTGGCCTGCGGATCGACCTGATCATGGCCTCCAACGGCCTGTTGCCACGTGTCAAGGATGCGGGTGTGGACTATGAGTTGCGCGGCCTGGAAAAACCCTCGGACCATGCGCCGATCTGGCTGGAACTGAGCTGATCTTTGCGGCCACACCATAAAATGTAGGAGCTGGCTTGCCTGCGATGGCGCTGGGGCAGTCGATAGATATGTTGACTGACACACCGCCTTCGCAGGCAAGCCTGCTCCCACATTTGGACCGGCTGGGTATCAGTCATATTTTGGCAACCTTACTGACTTAATCTGCCCGCACGTCCTTTGGCTTGAGAAGGTGCCGGCATGATGCTGCGCGTTCTGTACCTGCTGACACTTTGCAGCGTTTTTCCTCTTACAGTTTCTGCAACGCCCCTGCCCTTTCCCGAACACGGCCCGGCCTTGCGCATCCAGGGTTCCAACACCATTGGCGCGGCGTTGGGCCCGGCGCTGGTCAGGGGTTTGCTGGAGCAACAGGGTCTCAAGGCTGTACACAGCGAAACACCCGCCCGCCCCAACGAAGAGCGCCTCGTCGGCACCAGCCCCCAAGGCAAGCGGGTACTGGTCGAGATCGCCGCCCATGGTTCCAGCACCGGCTTTGCCGCGCTGAAACAGGCCGCGGCCGACCTGGCGGCCGCGTCACGCCCGATCAAGGACCGCGAACTGGTGGACCTCGAGCCCCTGGGTGACCTGAAAAGCCCCGGTGCCGAGCAGGTGATCGCGATTGATGGCCTGGCAATCATCCTGCACCCACGCAACCCGCTGCAGGTGTTGACCACCGAACAACTGGCGAGGATTTTCAGCGGCGAGATCAGCACCTGGGAAGCCTTGGGCGGCAGCGGCGGGAAGATCCGCCTGTATGCTCGCGATGATCAATCCGGCACCTACGACACCTTCAAGGAGCTGGTGCTCAGCCGTCGCGGCAAAACCCTCGACAGCAAGGCTCAGCGCTTTGAATCGAGCGAGCAATTGTCCGATGCAGTCAGCCAGGATCCTCAGGGGATTGGCTTTATCGGCCTGCCCTATGTGCGTCAGGCCAAGGCGGTGGCCATCAGCGATGGCGACTCCCAAGCCATGTTGCCGCAGAGCAGCCTGATCGCCACCGAAGACTACCCGCTGTCGCGCCGCTTGTTTTTCTATCTGCCGCCCAACAACAGCAATCCCTGGGCCGAAGCGCTGGTGGACTTTACCCAGAGCGCCCAAGGCCAGGCCATCGTGGCGGCCAATGGCTTTATCGCCCAGCAGGTCCAGGCCATCACCGTGCAGCCACGGGCGCCGATGCCAGCCGACTACCAGGCCATTGCCCGCGAGGCGCAGCGCCTGACGGTGAATTTTCGCTTCGAAGAAGGCAGCGCCAGCCTGGACAACAAGGCGCGCCAGGACCTTGCCCGCGTGGTGGCTTATATAGATAGCCACGATAAACGGGACAAGCGCGTCACGCTGGTGGGGTTTGGTGACGCCAAGGATGATCCGCAACGCGCCGACCTGCTGTCCAAGCTGCGGGCAATGGCGGTACGCCGGGAGTTGGTCAAAAGTGGTGTGGTGTTGCGCGATATTCGCGGCTTCGGCGCCGAGATGCCGGTAGCGGCGAATACCGTGGATGAGGGGCGGATCAAGAATCGCCGGGTGGAGGTATGGGTTTATTGAAACCTGAAGACGGGTGTGGATTGGCCCACCGCAATCGCGGGCAAACCCGGTCCCACACTGACCGCGTGCGATCACAATGTGGGGCGGGCTTGCCCGAGATACCGGCGACTCAGTCCTACTGGCCGCTGCGCATCAGTTCTTTAGGCACATATTTGCCAATCTCGAACTTGCCAATCGCCGCCCGGTGCACTTCATCCGGGCCGTCGGCCAGGCGCAAGGTGCGTTGCATGGCGTACATGTAGGCCAACGGGAAGTCATTGGAGACCCCGGCACCGCCATGGATCTGGATCGCCCGGTCAATCACCTTCAGGGCCACATTCGGCGCCACGACCTTGATCTGGGCGATTTCACTTTTCGCCACTTTGTTGCCGACCGTATCCATCATGTAGGCAGCCTTTAACGTCAGCAGGCGTGCCATGTCGATTTCCATCCGCGAGTCGGCGATTTTGTCGATATTGCCACCCAGGCGCGCCAGCGGTTTGCCGAAGGCGGTGCGGCTGACCGAGCGCTTGCACATCAACTCCAGGGCCCGTTCAGCCATGCCAATCGAGCGCATGCAGTGATGGATACGGCCCGGGCCAAGGCGCCCCTGGGCAATTTCAAAGCCGCGGCCTTCACCCAGCAGGACGTTTTCGTACGGCACACGCACGTTGTCAAACAGGACTTCGGCATGCCCATGGGGCGCGTCGTCGTAGCCGAACACCGGCAGCGGCCGGACGATTTTCACCCCGGGCGCATCCACCGGTACCAGGATCATCGAGTGCTGCTGGTGGCGCGGCGCATCCGGGTTGCTCAGGCCCATGAAGATCAGGATCTTGCAGCGCGGGTCACACGCGCCGGAGGTCCACCACTTCTTACCGTTGATCACCCACTCGTCACCCTGGCGCTCGGCGCGGGCGGCCATGTTGGTGGCGTCGGAAGACGCCACATCGGGTTCGGTCATGGCGAACGCCGAGCGGATCTCGCCACGCAGCAGCGGCTCCAGCCAGCGTTGTTTCTGCTCTTCGTTGGCGTAGCGCACCAGCACTTCCATATTGCCGGTGTCGGGTGCCGAGCAATTGAACGGCTCCGGCCCCAGCAGGGAGCGGCCCATGATTTCGGCGAGCGGCGCGTATTCCAGGTTGGTCAGGCCAGCGCCCAGTTCGGATTCCGGCAGGAACAGGTTCCACAGGCCTTCAGCCTTAGCCTTGGCCTTGAGCTCTTCCATAATCGCAGTGGGCTGCCAGCGGTCACCTTCGCTGACCTGGCGTTCAAACACCGGCTCGGCGGGGTAAACGTAAGCATCCATAAACGCGGTGACGCGTTCACGCAGTTCCTGAACCTTGGGCGAATAGGCAAAATCCATGAGCAGCTCCCTTCTTGGAGAGGTTGTTTAGGTCATGCAAACGATGCTAGAACAGCGCTGATAATTTACCTAGCCTATTCTCGGCGTGTATTAACATTCATCACCGATATATGATCGGCGTATGAAAACCTAACAAGAAGAGCGCAACGAAATGAATCTGAGCAAGGTCGACCTCAATCTTTTCATCGTCTTTGACGCGATCTACACCGAAGCCAACCTGACCCGTGCCGGACAGATCGTGGGCATCACCCAGCCGGCCGTATCCAACGCCCTGGCACGCCTGCGCGAGACCTTCAACGACCCGCTCTTCGTGCGGACCGCCCAGGGCATGGTGCCGACCCCCATGGCCCAGAACATCATTGGCCCGGTGCGCAATGCCCTGTCGTTGCTGCGGGTGTCGGTGCAAGAGAGCCGGATCTTCAACCCGTTGCAAGCGGCCAAGACCTACCGCATCAGCATGACCGACCTCACTGAAGCGGTGATCCTGCCGCCACTGTTCCAGCGCCTGCGCCGCCTGGCGCCCACGGTGATCATTGAGAGTTTCCTGTCCAAACGTCGGGAAACCACCAAGGAACTGGCCGCCGGACGCCTGGATTTCGCAGTGGACGCGCCGCTCAACACCGACCCGCAAGTGCGCCACGTCAAGCTGATGGAAGACCGCTACGTGTGTGCCATGCGCAAGGGCCACCCGATGGCGGGCAAGGAAAAGTTCAGCCTCGATGACTACCTGTCGCTGACCCATATCCATATTTCCAGCCGGCGCAATGGCCTGGGCCACGTCGACCTGGCCCTCGGCAAAATGGGGATCCAGCGCAAGATCGCCCTGCGCTCCCAGCATTACCTGATGGCTTCCCAGGTGTTGCAGCAGACCGATATGGTAATGACCGTGCCCGAGCGCTTTGCACGGCGTAACGAGCTGCACTCGTTCAACCTGCCGGTCAATGATGTGCCGCCGGTGGAAACCCACCTGTACTGGCATGAAAGCACCGACCAGGACCCCGCCAACCGCTGGATGCGCGAGCAGATGATCGAGTTGTGCCAGCAGGTTACGGCGCGTGAGAAGAAGTTGGATAACGCGTAGGCGGTGATTTGCTTGACGTTTACGTCAAGCAGCCATTAGCGTAGCGCCAAGACCCTCCTTGAGCGCCACCATGAGCACGACCTACAGCATCTCCGACCTGGCCCGCGAGTTGGACATCACCACCCGGGCCATTCGTTTCTATGAAGAACAGGGCCTGCTGCGCCCCGAGCGCCGCGGCCAGGAGCGTATCTATTCGCCCCGGGACAAAGTCAGCCTGAAGCTGATCCTGCGGGGCAAGCGCATCGGTTTTTCCCTGGCCGAATGCCGCGAACTGATCGAACTCTACGACCCCAGCAGCGGCAATCAAAAGCAATTGCACAGCATGCTGGCAAAAATCAGCGAACGCCGTGAGCAGTTGGAACAGCAGTTGCTGGACATCGAGCAGATGAAACTGGAACTGGACACCGCCGAAGAACGTTGCACCCAGGCCCTGGAACAGACGATCCAGAGCCAGGTCGGCCAACCCCAATAAAAAGGTAGATCCCATGTCTCTCCCCTCTCAGGTGCGCCTGATCGAAGTCGGCCCGCGCGACGGTCTGCAAAACGAAGCCCAGCCCATCAGCGTGGCCGACAAGGTGCAACTGGTCGACGCCCTCAGCGCGGCGGGCCTGGGCTATATCGAAGTCGGCAGTTTTGTCTCGCCCAAGTGGGTACCGCAGATGGCCGGCTCGGCCGAAGTGTTTGCGCAGATCCAGCGCAAGCCGGGCGTGATCTATGGCGCGTTGGCGCCTAACCTGCGGGGCTTCGAGGACGCGCTGGCGGCCGGGGTCAAGGAGGTCGCAGTATTTGCAGCGGCGTCCGAGGCGTTTTCCCAGCGCAATATCAACTGCTCCATCAGCGAGAGCCTGGAGCGCTTTGCGCCCATCATGGCGGCGGCACAACAGCACGGCGTGAGTGTGCGCGGCTATGTGTCCTGTGTCTTGGGTTGCCCCTATGAAGGTCAGGTCGCCCCGGAGCAAGTCGCTGCGGTGGCCCGCGAGCTGTATTCCATGGGCTGCTATGAAGTGTCCCTGGGCGACACCATCGGCACCGGCACCGCAGGCGCTACGCGGCGCATGTTCGAGGTAGTGGGCAAGGACGTGCCACGGGCAAAGCTCGCCGGACACTTCCATGACACCTACGGCCAGGCCATCGCCAATGTCTACGCCAGCCTGCTGGAGGGTATCCAGGTGTTCGACAGCTCTATCGCGGGCCTTGGCGGCTGCCCCTATGCCAAGGGCGCCAGCGGTAACGTGGCCACCGAGGACGTGCTGTACCTGCTCGACGGCCTGGGCATCGAAACCGGTATCGACATGGACAAGTTGATTGTGGCGGGCCAGCAGATCTGTACGGTCCTGGGCCGCCCCACCGGCTCACGCGTGGCCAAGGCCCGTAGCACCCGTTGAGTAGCGCGCCTGCTCCGATGTGTTACCTCGCGGCTACACATCGGGTAACACGGGAACATATTTTGTCGCATTCCCTGAAGTAAATTTCCTACTAAAAAATCAAACCATTGATTTTAAAGGGCTTTTAAAAGTTGGCACGGCTTCTGCTATCTCTATGGCATAACAAGAATAAAAAGCACCAAACCTAATAAAAATAAGACGTAACGACTCTGACATAACAAAAACAACACGGCAGAGACGCAGCTAACAGATTTTTTTGGAGAAGATGTGCTTCGCAGGGTACGGCGCAAGCCGCCACTCGCAACCGGGCAGAGAACAATAAAACTACCTCAAGGTAGCTACCCACTGGTTGGATCGCGTGCGAAGAAGCAGATCAGCGCTCAAAAAAATACGTTTGCTCTTGACCCCGGATGGGGGTCGCCAAAAACAGCGGTAAAGGGCCACGGTTGCCAAAAACAACAATAGACCGCCCCTCAATAATAAAAAAAGAGCACGTAACAACAAATTAAAGGGGAGCTTCGGCTCCCCTTTGTGCTGTCTGGGTGAAAACCATTGCGCGGTACATGCAAAGGCAAATGTGGGAGCGGGCTTGCCCGCTCCCACATTTTTGATCGGCGCCAGATCTCAGTCTTCGCTACGCAGTTGCTCGATGGTGATCTCACGCATGCGAAACTTCTGAATCTTCCCCGTCACAGTCATCGGAAACTCTTCGACAAAGCGGAAATGCTTCGGCGTCTTGAAGTGTGCAATGCGCCCCTTGCACCAGGTTTGCAGTTCCAGCTCGTTGGCCACGTGCCCGGGGTGAAACTTGATCCAGGCCACGATCTCTTCGCCATAACGCTCATCGGGAATGCCGATGATCTGTACATCCGCCACCGCCGGGTGGGTGAAGAAGAACTCCTCCAACTCCCGTGGGTACACGTTCTCGCCACCGCGAATGATCATGTCCTTGTTGCGCCCGGCGATGCACACATAACCCTGCTCATCCATGGTCGCCAGGTCGCCGGTGTGCATCCAGCCGGCGTCGTCGATGGCTTCGCGGGTGCCTTCAGGGTTGTTCCAGTAGCCGAGCATCACGCTGTAGCCTCGGGTGCACAACTCGCCAATCTGCCCACGCGGCACGGTGTTACCGGCCTCGTCGATGATTTTGCTTTCCAGTTGCGGCTGGGTCCGCCCGACCGTGGTCACGCGCCGCTCCAGATCGTCATCCGCGCCGGTCTGCAGGGAAACGGGACTGGTCTCGGTCATGCCGTAGGCAATCTGCACCTCGCTCATATGCAAGTCGCTGATGACCCGGCGCATCACCTCTATCGGGCAAGTGGAGCCGGCCATGATCCCAGTGCGCAGACTCGACAGATCGAACGTGCTGCGTTGCGGATGATCGAGCACCGCAATAAACATCGTGGGTACGCCGTACAGGCCGGTGGCGCGCTCTTCGGCCACGGCGGTCAGGGTCAGCAGTGGGTCGAAGCCGTCATTGGGATAGATCATGGTGGTGCCATGGGTGATGCAGCCCAGGTTACCCATGACCATGCCAAAGCAATGATAGAGCGGCACCGGGATCACCAGGCGATCCTGCGCGGTCAGGCCCAGGCTTTCGCCAACCATGTAACCGTTATTGAGGATGTTGTGGTGACTGAGGGTGGCGCCCTTGGGGAAGCCCGTGGTGCCGGAGGTGTACTGGATATTGACGGCTTGATCGAAGTGCAGGCTGGCCTCGCGGTGCTGCAATTGTTCCGGGGGTGTCCCCGTCCCCAGGGCCGACAATTGCGACCAGGGCATGAACCCCGAGGGCGGTCGCGCATCCAGGCTGATCACCCCGCGCAGTTCCGGCAATAGATCACAGTGCAACTGGCCAATGCCCTGCTCCGCCAGTTCCGGCACCAGCGCCTGCAGCATGCCGTGGTAGTCGGAGGACTTGAACGAACCGGCACAGATCAACCACTGGCAACCCGACTGCTTGAGCACGTATTCCAGCTCGCTGCTGCGGTAGGCCGGGTTGACGTTGACAAGAATCACCCCGAGCTTGGCGCTGGCCACCTGGCTGATGCACCACTCGGCACAGTTCGGCGCCCAGATGCCGAGGCGATCCCCGGCCTGCAACCCCAGCGCCAGCAGCCCGCGTGCATGCAGGTCCACGGCTCCGGCCAGCTGCCGCCAGGTGTAGCGCAGCTGCTGATGGCGCACCACCAGGGCCTCGCCCTCCGGGTACTGCGCCACCGTGCGGTCAAATGCCTGGCCGATGGTCATGGCCAGCAAGGCCTTGTCCTGTGGGCCACGGCTGTAGCTCTGATTCGGTTGATCCATGACGACCCCTATTGTCTTTTTTGTAGGTGGACGGTGCGCCGGTCAGGCGCGAGCTTGACGTTAACGTAAGCTACGATTGACAGTCATGCAACGCAAGTTTACGTTAACGTAAAGGTGATCGCCCAATGGCGTCGCCAGCCCCACAACAATAATGTTTATAGGTGCCCCTCCATGAGTTACCCGACCCTGAATTTCGCCCTCGGTGAAACCATCGACATGCTGCGCGACCAGGTGCAGGCCTTCGTGGCCAAGGAGCTGGCGCCACGGGCAGCGCAGATTGATATCGACAACCTGTTCCCCGTGGATATGTGGCGCAAGTTCGGTGACATGGGCCTGCTGGGCATCACCGTGCCGGAAGAATACGGCGGTGCCGGTCTGGGTTACCTGGCCCACGTGGTGGCCATGGAAGAAATCAGCCGCGGCTCGGCCTCGGTGGCGTTGTCCTACGGGGCGCACTCCAACCTGTGCGTCAACCAGATCAACCGCAACGGCACTCATGAACAGAAACTCAAGTACCTGCCCAAGCTGATCAGCGGCGAACACATTGGCGCCCTGGCCATGAGCGAACCGAATGCGGGCTCCGATGTGGTGTCGATGAAGCTGCGCGCCGACAAACGCGGCAGCGTGTATGTGCTCAACGGCAGCAAGACCTGGATCACCAACGGTCCTGATGCCCACACCTATGTGATCTACGCCAAGACCGACCTGGAAAAAGGCGCCCATGGTATTACCGCGTTTATTGTCGAGCGCGACGCCAAGGGCTTCAGCCGCAGCAACAAGTTCGACAAGCTGGGCATGCGCGGCTCCAACACCTGCGAGCTGTTTTTCGATGACGTCGAAGTGCCCGAAGAAAACATCCTCGGCGTGCTCAATGGCGGGGTCAAAGTGCTGATGAGCGGCCTGGACTACGAGCGTGTGGTGCTCTCCGGCGGCCCTACCGGGATCATGCAGGCCTGCATGGACCTGATCGTCCCCTACATCCACGACCGTAAGCAGTTCGGGCAGAGCATCGGCGAATTCCAGCTGATCCAGGGCAAAGTTGCCGACATGTACACCCAGCTCAACGCCAGCCGCGCCTACCTCTATGCGGTGGCCCAGGCCTGCGAGCGCGGCGAAACCACGCGCAAGGACGCCGCCGGGGTGATTCTGTACAGCGCCGAACGCGCAACACAGATGGCCCTCGATGCGATCCAGATTCTCGGCGGCAATGGCTACATCAATGAATTCCCCGCAGGCCGTCTGTTACGTGATGCCAAGCTGTATGAAATTGGCGCGGGCACCAGTGAGATCCGACGCATGTTGATTGGTCGCGAACTGTTTAACGAAACCCGCTGAGGGAGTGCACCATGGCCACCCTGCACACCCAACTCAACCCGCGCTCGGCGGAATTCGCCAGCAACAGCGCGGCAATGCTCAAACAGGTCGATGCCTTGCACACCCTGCTCGCCCAGGTCCAGCAAGGCGGCGGCAGCAAGGCCCAGGAGCGTCATACCTCCCGTGGCAAGCTGCTGCCGCGCGAGCGTATCAACCGCCTGCTCGACCCGGGCTCGGCGTTCCTCGAACTCAGCCAACTGGCGGCGTATCAGGTCTACGGTGAAGAGGTACCGGCCGCGGGCGTGATCGCCGGGATCGGCCGGGTCGAAGGCGTCGAATGCATGATCGTCGCCAACGATGCCACGGTAAAAGGCGGTTCCTACTACCCGCTGACCGTGAAAAAACACCTGCGCGCCCAGACCATCGCCGAACAGAACCGCCTGCCCTGCATTTACCTGGTGGACTCCGGCGGCGCCAACCTGCCGCGCCAGGACGAGGTGTTCCCCGACCGCGAACACTTTGGGCGGATTTTTTTCAACCAAGCCAATATGAGCGCCCAGGGCATTCCGCAGATTGCCGTGGTGATGGGCTCCTGCACGGCGGGTGGCGCTTATGTGCCGGCGATGGCCGATGAAGCGATCATGGTGCGCCAGCAGGCCACCATCTTCCTCGCCGGGCCGCCACTGGTGAAGGCCGCCACCGGTGAAGTGGTCAGCGCCGAAGACCTTGGCGGTGCCGATGTGCACTGCAAGATCTCCGGGGTGGCCGACCATTACGCCGACAGCGATGAACATGCCCTGGCCCTGGCCCGTCGCAGCATCGCCAACCTCAACTGGCGCAAACAGGGGCAGTTGCAACAGCGCACGCCGGTCGCGCCGTTGTATGCCAGCGAAGAGCTGTATGGGGTGATCCCGGCCGACGCCAAGCAACCGTTCGATGTACGCGAAGTGATTGCGCGACTGGTGGACGGCTCGGTCTTCGATGAATTCAAGGCGCTGTTCGGCACCACGCTGGTCTGCGGCTTTGCCCATTTGCATGGCTACCCCATCGCGATCCTCGCCAACAACGGGATCCTCTTCGCCGAAGCGGCACAAAAAGGCGCGCACTTTATCGAGTTGGCCTGCCAGCGCGGGATTCCCCTGCTGTTTTTGCAGAACATCACCGGCTTTATGGTTGGGCAGAAATACGAAGCCGGCGGCATCGCCAAGCACGGCGCCAAGCTGGTCACGGCCGTGGCCTGCGCCAAGGTGCCGAAATTCACAGTGATCATCGGCGGCAGCTTTGGTGCCGGTAACTATGGGATGTGCGGGCGCGCCTACGACCCGCGCTTTTTGTGGATGTGGCCCAACGCCCGCATTGGCGTGATGGGCGCCGAACAGGCCGCCGGCGTGCTGGTGCAGGTCAAGCGCGAACAGGCCGAGCGCAGTGGCCAGGCGTTCAGCGCCGAGGACGAAGCGCAGATCAAGCAGCCGATCCTCGACCAGTACGAAACCCAGGGCCACCCTTACTACTCCAGCGCCCGCCTGTGGGATGACGGCGTCATCGACCCTTTGCAGACCCGTGACGTGCTGGCCCTGGCCTTGTCCGCCGCGCTGAATGCCCCCATCGAGCCGAGCCGCTTCGGCGTGTTCCGCATGTAATTGGAGCTGCACCCATGAGCGATTTCAACACTGTTGAACTGGTCAACGACCCCCGTGGCTTTGCCACGCTGTGGTTGAGCCGGGAAGAGAAGAACAACGCGTTCAACGCCGAAATGATCCGCGAGCTGATCATTGCCCTGGACCAGGTCCAGGCCGATGCCGCGCTGCGTTTTCTGGTCGTGCGCGGGCGCGGCAAGCATTTCAGCGCCGGCGCGGACCTGGCCTGGATGCAACAGTCGGCCGAACTGGATTACCACACCAACCTCGACGACGCCCGCGAATTGGCGGAGTTGATGTACAACCTGGCCAAGCTGAAGATCCCGACACTGGCGGTGGTCCAGGGCGCGGCCTACGGCGGCGCCCTGGGCCTGATCAGTTGCTGCGACATGGCCATTGGCGCCGATGATGCGCAGTTCTGCCTGTCGGAAGTACGCATCGGCCTCGCGCCGGCGGTCATCAGCCCGTTTGTGGTGCAGGCGATTGGCGAGCGCGCGGCACGCCGCTATGCCCTGACCGCAGAACGCTTCGACGGTCAGCAGGCCCAGGCCATCGGGCTATTGGCGCAAAGCTACCCGCTGGATGCGCTGGATCAGCACGTCGAGCAATGGATCGCCAACCTGCTGCTCAACAGCCCGGCGGCCATGCGCGCCAGCAAGGATTTGTTGCGCGAAGTGGGTAATGGCGCCCTGACCCCGGCGTTGCGCCGTTACTGCGAAAACGCCATCTCGCGCATCCGCGTCAGCGCCGAGGGCCAGGAAGGCTTGCGCGCATTTTTGCAAAAGCGTGCGCCCAGTTGGCAGTCCCAGGAGCCGCGTTCATGAGTGCACCGTTGATTACCTGCGTACTGGTGGCCAACCGGGGCGAAATCGCCTGTCGGGTCATGCGCACGGCCAAGGCACTCGGCATGACCACCGTTGCCGTGCACAGCGCCACGGACCGCGATGCGCGCCACAGCCGAGAAGCCGATATCCGGGTGGACCTGGGCGGCAGCAAGGCCGCCGACAGCTACCTGCAGATCGACAAACTGATCGCCGCGGCCAAGGCCAGCGGCGCCCAGGCGATTCATCCAGGCTATGGTTTTCTTTCCGAAAACCCACGCTTTGCCCGAGCGATTGAAGAGGCCGGGCTGATTTTCCTTGGCCCGCCCGCCTCGGCCATTGATGCCATGGGCAGCAAGTCGGCGGCCAAGGCATTGATGGAAACCGCTGGCGTGCCGCTGGTGCCGGGTTACCACGGTGCCGGCCAGGATCTGGAAACCTTCCGCCAGGCCGCCGCGCGCATTGGCTACCCGGTGCTGCTCAAGGCCACGGCGGGCGGCGGCGGCAAGGGCATGAAAGTGGTCGAGGACGAAAGCCAACTGGCCGAAGCCCTGGCCTCGGCCCAGCGCGAGGCGCTGTCGTCGTTTGGCAATGCGCAGATGCTGGTGGAAAAGTACCTGATCAAGCCCCGTCACGTGGAGATCCAGGTGTTTGCCGACCAGCACGGCCATTGCCTGTACCTCAATGAGCGCGACTGCTCGATCCAGCGTCGCCATCAAAAGGTCGTCGAAGAAGCACCGGCACCCGGCCTCAGCCCTGCCCTGCGCCAGGCCATGGGCGAGGCAGCGGTGCGTGCCGCACAGGCGATTGGCTATGTGGGCGCCGGCACCGTGGAGTTTCTGCTGGATGCGCGCGGTGAGTTTTTCTTTATGGAAATGAACACTCGCTTGCAGGTAGAACACCCGGTGACCGAGGCCATCACCGGCCTGGACCTGGTGGCCTGGCAGATTCGCGTGGCGCAAGGCGAGCCGCTGCCCATGACCCAGGAGCAGGTGCCGTTGCGCGGCCACGCGATTGAAGTGCGGCTGTATGCCGAAGACCCGGCCAATGACTTTTTGCCGGCCACCGGGCATCTGGCGCTGTACCGCGAATCGGCGCCAGGCCCGGGACGGCGGGTGGACAGTGGCGTCGAGCAAGGGGACGACGTCTCGCCCTTCTACGACCCGATGCTTGGAAAACTGATCGCCTGGGGCGAGGACCGCGAACAGGCGCGCCTGCGCCTGTTGAGCATGCTCGACGAGTTTGCGGTCGGCGGCTTGAAGACCAACCTGGGCTTCTTACGGCGCATCATCGGCCATCCCGCCTTTGCCGCAGCGCAGTTGGATACCGGGTTTATCCCGCGTTATCAGGAGCAACTGCTGCCTGCCGCCAGTGCGTTGAGTGATGAGTTCTGGCAGGCGGCCGGTCATGCTTTCATGCAGAGCCAGGCCTCCCGGCTGCGGCAGGACGATCCTGCCTCGCCGTGGGCTGCAACCCTGGGCTTTCGTGCGGGCCTGCCTGCCGAAACATCCCTGCATTTGAGCAGTGACGGCCAGGATCGCCTGGTAACACTGCAAACCAGCACCGCGCCGCAACTGCGTGGCGAACAATTGCTGATCGAGGATGCTGGCATCCGCCGTTCGCACTTGGCCGTGCGCCATGGGCAGACGCTGTTCCTGCGCTGGCAAGGTGAGATGCGCAGCGTGACGCTGTTTGACCCGATCGCCGCCGTCGATGCCGGACAAGCCCATCAGGGCGGCCTGAGCGCACCCATGAACGGCAGCATCGTGCGGGTGCTGGTGGAAGTCGGGCAGACGGTGGAGGCCGGTGCGCAACTGGTGGTGCTTGAAGCGATGAAGATGGAGCACAGCATCCGCGCGCCCCACGGAGGCGTGATCAAGGCACTGTATTGCCAGGAAGGCGAAATGGTCGGCGAAGGCAGCGCCTTGGTGGAGCTGGAAGCCCAGGCCTAGAACTTCACCGTGGCCTGTACCACCACGCCGATGATCCGGCAGTCATCGGTGAGCAGGGCTTTGGGGTAGGTCGGGTTGAGCGGCACCAGGTAACGCTGGCCGCTTTCCTCGATCAACTTGCGAAAGGTCGCCTGGCTGCTGCCGGCCCATTGGGCCACCACCAATGTACCGGGCTCGGCTTCGCGGGCCGGGTCTACCAGGATCATCATCCCTTCGGCAATACTCGGCCCGCTGGGCGCGGTCATCGCATCGCCGCTCACCTGGAGCCAGAACGCCTCGCCGTCGGCCTCGTAATCGCTCGCCTCAAAACGCGTGGCGCCATAGGCTGGCCGCTGTTCGTGCACCTGGCAGGGGTGTTTCCAGTCAGTCACAGGGTAACGAAAATACGGATTGTATTGAGTGACCGGCGCGGCATCGTCGTTCGCCGGGGCGTCGCTTTTTTCGCGGATCACCAGCACCGTCTCCAGATAGCCCAGGCCCAGCTCTTCGAGCACCCGGTTCATATCGGCGAGGCTGGGCACCCGGCGCTTGCCGAGCCAGTGGCCAATGCCGCCCTGGGACATGCCCAAGCGTGCGGCCAGTTGATGCTGCGTGACCTTGCGGGCCTTCATGTTGGCTTTGACCAACGCTATCCATTTATCCATGGGCCACACAATACCGGATGAATTTAGGGCGACAATAAACAGTTTGTAGTAATCAATCAAATGACATAAATACAGATCGTATTATTATCAACCCCACCTGTTCACCTTCCCACCCAGAGCACCGACCTCATGACCACTACCCTGGATCACCTGCCTGGCACGCCTGATGACGATGAAATAAAGTTCTTGCAGGGCAGCGAAGCCGCCCGACGCGCACTGGACTACTACTTGAAAGAGGACACGGAGCCAGTGGACGATGTGGCCTTTTTCGAGGCCAACCCCCATGTCAGCAGCGAAGAAGCCCTGGTGCATGCCTCGGACCTGCTGCGCAGCGCCGCCGCCATCGCGTATGAATTGGCGAACAACAAGCTGGGGGGCACCCGAGACCTGGCGTTTTCAGTGGTGTATTTGATTGATATGGCCAAGGCCATGCTGGAGCGTCCACTGCAACTGGCAGGCGGCAAAGCCTCATAGCCAGATAGGCGTGCAGGAACAGAAGGAAAAATATTTCTATCAGACGGATAAAAACATTTGACTTGCAAATGATAATGATTATTATTGCAAGCAGCTGGTCGCGAGATCAGTCGATAGGCCAAGAGACCTTAGGTCGGACTCTTGGAATATCTCCTCATCAGGCTAATCACGGTTTTTGACCCGGCTCTTTGGCCGGGTCTTTTTTTTGCCAGTTATTCTGGCGTGGCTTCAGGCTAATGAAGACTGTGTGTTGCTCGATGGCGCGCATGGTAGCAAAAGACAATCACCGAAAGAAAGCCGATCAAGCGCTCTGGCCCGCTTCTTTCCAAGATAGCACTTGAGAATCAATCTCATAGACTCTAAGCTGCGGCTGCGTCAAGGATGACGCCCCCTCCCTTTTCGCAATAATTTGCGTCCAGACTTTACCCCGCGTCTGTGTAAACTGCCCGCCACAACTCTCATATTCAGGCAATCAGACTATGACCGTGGCCTTGACCTCCATCAAAATCAGCACCGACTTCGACAGTGGCAATATCCAGGTGCTCGACACCAGCGATGCCCATCAGTTACTGCTGGCGATCAAACCTGATACCCGCAGCCAGCACTTCCAATGGTTCCACTTCAAGGCCGAAGGCATGCACATTGGTCATACCCATACCTTTCGCCTGAGCAACGCCGGCCAGTCCTCCTACAAACATGCCTGGAGCGGTTACAACGCCGTGGCGTCCTACGACCACGTCAATTGGTTCCGGGTGCCGACACGCTTTGATGGCGAAACCTTGCACATCGAACTGCAGGCCGAGCAAAAACACGCCTGGCTCGCCTACTTCGAACCCTACAGTCGCGAGCGTCACGCCTGGTTGATCGAGCAGGCACTGAACCGCGCCGGTACGCAATTGCTGGCCACCGGCAAGAGTGTCGAAGGCCGTGATATTCCCCTGCTACGCCGTGGCAAGGGTGACGCCGGGCAGCGCAAAGTGTGGATCATTGCGCAGCAGCACCCGGGCGAGCATATGGCCGAGTGGTTTATGGAAGGCATCATCGAGCGCCTGCAGCAGGAAGGTGATGCTGAACTGAAAAAACTCCTGGCATCCGCCGACCTGTACCTGGTGCCGAACATGAACCCGGATGGCGCGTTCCACGGTCACTTGCGCACCAACGCCATGGGCCAGGACCTCAATCGCGCCTGGCAAAGCGCAAGCCAGGAACAGAGCCCGGAAGTGCTGTTCGTCCAGCAGCAAATGGAAAAATACGGCGTCGACCTGTTCCTGGATATCCACGGCGACGAAGAAATCCCCTATGTGTTCACCGCAGGGTGTGAAGGCAACCCCGGCTATACCCCGCGTATCGAGGCCCTGGAAAAACACTTTCGCAGCCACTTGAGCGAACTGACCCGCGACTTCCAGACCACCCATGGCTACACCCGCGACTTGCCGGGCCAGGCCAATATGACCTTGGCGTGCAACAGCGTGGGCGAGAAATTCGATTGCCTGTCCCTGACCCTTGAAATGCCGTTCAAGGACAACGACGATGCGCCCGACCCACGCACCGGCTGGTCCGGCAAACGCTCCCGGCAACTGGGCAAGGACGTGCTGAGCACCGTGGCGGACATGGTCAACGTACTGCGCTGACCCTGCCCCAATAAGCGTCGTTAACCCTCAGCCTCGGACTGCGCCGCCACCCGCACGCAGTCCAGCGGCCCAAGCACCCGGCCATCTGCCGCCTGCACGTGCAAAGCCTGCAGCGGCTGTCCGTGCTCACGGTCCAACAGCACCGAATGGGCCTCGCCCTCGGCGTAGAAAAACCCCTCGCCCCATTGCCGCAACCCAATGATCACGGCAAACAGCCCCCTGCCCTTTTCCGTCAACACATACTCCTGATAAGCACTGCCATCCGAGGCCGGGACAATCTCGAAAATCCCGTGGCCGACCAGGCTGCGCAAGCGTGCCGAAAGAATATTCTTGGCCATACCCAGGCTGCGCTGAAACTCGCCAAAACGGCGGATGCCGTCGAATGCATCGCGAATGATCAACAGCGCCCAGCCATCGCCAATCGCCTCCAGCGAGCGCGCCACCGGGCATTCGGCACTTTCAAAGCGGGTGAGTTTGACCATGGGTAACGCCTGCCTGACAAAAAATGTAGTTGCAATATAAAACCAGAATACCTACCGTACAACTGGTTTTATTTAACAACCACAATGAGAACTCAGCATGCCCCAATCATCGTTAAGCGGCGCCGTGGTGCTGCTGTTCGCCATTGCCTGCGGCCTGTCGGTGGCAAACGTCTATTACGCCCAACCCCTGCTGGATGCCATGGCCACGACGTTCGCCATGGACCCCGCCACCGTCGGCATCGTGATCAGCCTGACCCAGGTCGGCTATGGCCTCGGTTTATTACTGCTGGTGCCGTTGGGTGATCTGCTCAACCGTCGGCACTTGATCGTCGGCCAGTTACTGTTGTCCACCGGCGCGGTATTGCTAGTCGCCCTGTCCAACAGCAGCGTGGGGTTTCTGGCTGGCCTGTTGCTGACGGGCTTGCTCGCCGTGGTGGCCCAGGTATTGGTGGCCTACGCCGCAAACCTGGCGCGCCCCGAGCAACGGGGGCACGTAGTGGGCCTGGTGACCAGCGGCATCGTGGTTGGCCTGCTGCTGGCGCGCACGGTGTCCGGGCTCATGGCGGACCTGGCCGGCTGGCGCTCGGTGTACCTGCTGTCGGCTGGCTTGACGTTGCTGATGGCGCTGCTGCTCTGGCGTGTCTTGCCCGCTACCGAGCAGCCCCGGGCACCAGGCGCCTATCGCCAGTTGCTCGGCTCGGTGTTCAGCCTGTTGCGCGAGGAAAAAGTGCTGCGCGACCGCGCGGTGCTGGCCTTGCTGATTTTTGCCGCGGGCACGGTGCTATGGACGCCCTTGGTATTGCCCTTGAGCGCCCCGCCGCTGTCGTTGTCCCACACCCAGATCGGCCTGTTCGGCCTTGCCGGTGCCGCCGGCGCGCTGGGAGCGGCCCATGCCGGGCGCCTGGCTGACCGAGGCTGGGCACAGTGGACCAGCGGCGCGGCCCTGGCGCTGATGCTGGTGTCTTGGCTGCCCATCGCCTTGACCCAGTCTTCGTTGTGGGCACTGTTGCTTGGGGTGATTGCCTTCGACCTCGGCCTGCAAGCCGTGCATGTCACCAGCCAAAGCCTGATCTACAGCGTGCGCCCCGAAGCCCAGAGCCGCCTGGCTGCCGGCTACATGCTGTTCTATTCGGCAGGCAGCGCCCTGGGCTCGCTCGGCGCCACCCTGATGTACGCCTGGGCCGGCTGGCTCGGCGTTTGTGCCCTGGGCGCCGCCATCAACCTACTGGCCCTGGGATACTGGTGGGCAACCCTCGGGGCTCAGTCCTTGCCGAGCATGCTTTGCAAAACGCCATCCCGGCGAATCCAGCCATGGAACAACGCCGCCGCCAAATGCAGCAACACCGTGAGGAACAGCAAATAGGCGAGATACCCATGGGCCTTGCGCAGAATTGCAAACAACTGCGCGTTGGCCGGCACCCACGCCGGTAACTGCAAAGAACTGCTCAGCATCACTGGGTCACCGGCCGCCGAAATCATCGCCCATCCCAACAACGGCAGCGCCAGCATCAAGCCATACAGCAGCAGATGCGACGCCTTGGCCGCCAACACCTGCCACGCCGGCAAATCGGCAGGCAGCGGCGGCTGGCGGGTAGCAAAGCGCACCACCAGGCGCACGATCACCAACAGCAGAATCGCAATGCCCAATGGCTTGTGCAGGTGCAACAACCATGCATGGCGTTGGGACACCGAGGCCACCATGCCAGCACCGATAAACAGCATGGCAATGACCATCAGCGCCATCAGCCAGTGCAGCAGGCGCGCCAGCGGGGCGAAAAAACGTGGTTGAGTCTTCATGGCTGGGACTCCTGAGAGGCGCTGTGCAACTGGCTGACTTCGCCGGTACGGCGCAGGTAGGAACTGGCATAGGCAGCAGAACGTGCAGCCAGCAGCGGGTCATTGGAGGCTTCGATACCACTGGGCAGGATCAGCGGGTCAAAGTTGATATCGCGGCAATCACCGTCCAACTGCGGCTGACTGCGCTCGAGTATCAGGGTGCCGGCATCCAGCACCGTGTGCGCCCCAGACCAGGCCTTGCTGGCGTCATCCACCGGGTCTGAGGGGTTGGCCAGGGTGATCTGCAACTGCCAGCGCAGGGGGCCGGCCGCCAATCGTTGCTCCAGGTCGGCCTGGAGGAAATCCGCCCCTGGCGGCGCAGCGGCTGCGCTGACGTCCTGGCTCATCGGCACCAGCCCCCAGCGCACGGCCTGGCGCTGCCCGTCGGCATTCACCAGGTAAAACGCATTGATGCCGTTGTAACGCTCGGTGGCATAGCTGGCTGATGGCCTGGCCGTCTTGACCCAGGCCAGGAACGGCGCCGTCTCCGGATGGCTGGCAAAAAACGCCGGCATACTGGCCGGGTTGGGCTTGCCGGTCGCCGGGTCGGGAGTCCCCGCCTTGAGCATCTGGTAGAACGCCTCGGGCGTGCCCACCGGGAACACTGGCATGCTGTTCATCCCGCTGCGCCATTGCTGGCCGTTGGCCTGGTTGAACTGCACGGCCAGGCTGCGGATCGGTACGCTGCTGTCCGGGGCATAGGGGTTGCCGCTGGGCAAGGCAAAACGGCCGATCACCGGGGTGCGGGCCTCGCTGAATACCTGCGCACGGGAATAGGCACGCGCCGCAGGACTGCTCTCGAAATAGCCCGCCACGCATACACCCTTGGAATGGTTGCGCCGGTAGCCGGGGTGCACGCCGTTATTGGTTTCCAGGGCATTGACCAGGGTCTGGGGGCGCAACCGCTGCGGGTCGAGTGTGCCGTTGACGTAGGCAAACGCCCCGGCGGCGGCACCGACGACCACGCCGATAGCGGCCAGGCGCAGCATCAGGCTGGCGCGCCCCAGCGGCGGGCGTGAGGGGGATGGTTGATCTGGCATGCAGTGCTCCAGGGCCAGCGGCCACAGATGAGAGAGAAGCAGGACGAGCGTCGACACGCTCTATTCCCACCCGCACTGTTTATTTTTCAATCCCTGGAATAACCTCCAAGGCCGGACGTCTTCCTGGTCCAAGCACAGTGACCAAGATTGCCATGCACGAACTCGACGACTCATTGCGTGAACTCCTCCCCAGGCTACGGCGCTTTGCCGTATCCCTGACACGCAACCCCAGCAGCGCCGACGACCTGGTGCAGGCCACGCTTGAGCGCGCCATCGTCAGTTGGCGCAACAAGCGCGTCGACGGCGATTTACGCGCCTGGCTGTTCTCGATCCTCTATCGGCAGTTCCTCGACGCGCACCGGCGTTCGCGGCGTTATGCGCGGATGCTGGAGTTCTTCACCGGTCGTGATGACGCGCAACCGTCAGTCGAACGTACGGTGATCGCCCAATCGACCCTGCAAGCCTTCGACCAGTTGAGCAGCGAGCAACGCGCCCTGCTGCTGTGGGTTTCGGTGGAAGGCTTGAGCTACAAGGAAGTCGCCCATATCCTCGACGTGCCCATCGGCACCGTGATGTCACGCCTGTCCCGTGCCCGCCAGGCCTTGCGCCAGCTCAGCGACGGTGACATCACCCGCCCTTCCCTGCGGATACTCAAATGATCAGCCTGCCCCCCAACGAACGCGACCTGCACGCGTACGTCGATCACCAGCTCAGCGAGCCGGATCGCCGCCAACTGCAGATCTGGCTCGCCGCCCACCCCGAGGTCGCGGCCCAGGTCCACGCCTGGCAACAGGATGCCCAGCACCTGCGCACGGCCATCGGTGCGCCGCCAGCGGCCAACCCCGAGTTGGATCCGGCGCAGATTCGCCAGCGTCTCAAGCACCAGTCGCGCCGCCAGCTGGCCACTGCCGCCATGCTGGTGCTCGCCGTCGGCCTGGGCGGCCTGGGTGGCTGGCAAGCGCGGCAGGCGACCCTGGTCGCCAGCGCACTGCCGATGACCGACGCCATGCAGGCGTACCGCCTGTTTGCCCAGAACCCAATCATGCCCGCCGATTACCAGGTGCAGGGCAATGGCGATATGCAAGCCTGGCTCGACCGTTACTTCGCCCAGGCCCATCGCCTGCCAGACCTCAGCGAGGCCGGCTTCAGCCCGGTCAGCGCACGGCTGCTCAGCACCGATCAGGGCGCGGCAGCGATGGTGCTTTACGAGAACCCGCAGGGCCGGCGCATCAGTTTTTATATTCGCCCGCCCGGCCCGCAAAACACCCTGCTGCCACGGGGCAGCCGCAGTGCCGATGGACTGCAGGCCGAATACTGGTCCAGCCCCGGCTACAACTATGCGATGGTCAGCCCGGAGGACGAGCCGACCACCCCATTGCTCAAGCAGACCACCCGGTTCTAGGACGCCAACGCCATGCCTTTTCGAGAGAGCCGCCCCCGGCGCCTGCCCCTGCTCAAACGCCTGCTGGGCAAAAAAACCGCCCACGACAGCGCGCCAGCCATTCAGCGCTTCTTCGCGGACAAGGCTCGGCAACAGGGCTACACCCTCAGCCCCAGCCAGGTGCAGGTGATCGACGCTATGGCGCGGCAGGCCGCACACCTGCTGGCCCAGCGCCCGACCCGCAGCCTGTACCTGCACGGCGCTGTCGGCCGGGGCAAAAGCTGGCTGCTGGACGGGTTTTTCCAGGCCCTGCCCTTGCCTGACAAGCAGCGGGTACATTTCCACGACTTTTTCGCCCGCCTGCACCGCGGCATGTTTGCCCACCGCCAGCAGGCCGATGCCCTGGGCGCCACTCTGGATCAATTGCTCGACGGCTGCCGGGTGCTGTGTTTCGACGAGTTCCATGTGCATGACATCGGCGACGCGATGTTGATCACTCGCCTGTTCAAGGCCCTGTTCCAACGGGGCATCCTGCTGCTGGTCACCTCCAATTACCCGCCCCAGGGCTTGCTGCCCAACCCGCTGTACCATCAGCGCTTCAAGCCGGTGATTGACTTGATCAGCGCGCGCATGGACGTCATGGAAGTCAGCGCGCCCCAGGACTACCGGGGCCTGGCGCAGAACCACCAGCTGCAGCGCTTCACCCATGGCCAGTACGTGTGGCCGGGCACCCCGGCCCAGCGCCGTGAGCTGGGGCTGCCCGCCACCGATGGCCCGCCCCTGGCGCTGGCGGTCGGCTCGCGGCAACTGCAGGTGCGCTGGCACCAGGCGCGCAGCCTGGCCTTGACCTTCAACGACCTGTGCGAACAGCCCACCGCCGTGATGGATTACCTGCTGCTGTGCGAGGATTTCGACCACTGGATCATCGACGACCTGCCGCTACTCGGCGATTGCCCGATTGCCGTGCAACAGCGCTTTATCAACCTGATCGACGTGCTTTACGACCAGGACAAGCAGCTGACCCTGCTGGGCCAACAGCCACTGGACCACGCCCTGCAAGGCCAGGCGATTGACCTGGCGCGCACCCGCAGCCGCCTGGGGCAGTTGCAACAAGTCAGCCCGCTGGCGCTCAAGTCGCTATCATGAGCGCCTTTGACCTTGTCGAGTGACCTAAGCTGTTCATGGATACCCTTGCCCAACTCAAGGCTGGCCAACTGGCTGGCATCAAGCGCCTGGACCTGTCCTGCGGCCTGACGCAGTTCCCCCGGGAAATCTTCGACCTGGCCGACTCCCTGGAAATCCTCAACCTGAGCGGCAACGCCCTGCGCAGTCTGCCCGACGACCTGCACCGGCTGCCCCACCTGCGCGTGCTGTTTTGCTCGGACAACGCCTTCACCGAACTGCCGGCGTGCCTGGGGCAATGCCAGCAATTGAGCATGGTCGGCTTCAAGGCCAACCAGATCGAGCAGGTGTCGGCTGCTGCACTGCCGCCGCAATTGCGTTGGTTGATCCTCACCGATAACCGTCTCAGCCACTTGCCGGATGAACTCGGCGAACGGCCGCTGCTGCAAAAACTCATGCTGGCCGGTAATCGCCTGGAGCAACTGCCGGCGAGCCTGGCCCAGTGCCATAACCTCGAACTGCTGCGCATCGCCGCCAACCGCCTGACGCAATTGCCGCAATGGCTGCTGACGCTGCCGCGCCTGACCTGGCTGGCCTATGCCGGCAACCCGGTGGAAAGCGCGGTTGAACTGGCAATTGACGACAACACAGCGAATATTCCCTGGGCCGAACTGGAGCTGGCCGAGGTGCTCGGCGAAGGCGCCTCGGGGGTGATTCGCAAGGCACTGCGCAAACCGTCGAACGAGCCGGTCGCGGTCAAACTCTATAAGGGCACCATCACCAGCGACGGTTCACCGCTGCATGAAATGCAGGCCTGCATTGCCGCCGGGCTGCACCCCAACCTGATCAAGGTGCAAGGCCGGGTAATCGGCCACCCCGATGACCAGGCCGCGCTGGTGATGGACCTGATCGACCCGAGCTACCGCAACCTCGCCGGCCTGCCCAGCCTGGCGTCCTGCACCCGGGACATCTACGACCCCGCCAGCCGTTTCAGCGTGGCTGTGGCGTTGCGCATGGCGCGCGGCATCGCCTCCGTGGCCGCACACCTGCACCGGCATGGCATCACCCATGGCGACCTGTATGGCCACAATATCCTGTGGAATGCCGGGGGTGATTGTTTGCTGGGGGACTTTGGCGCGGCGTCATTCCATGCCACGGCCGACACCTTGGAAACCAGGGCGTTGCAGCGCATTGAAGTGCGGGCGTTCGGGGTGTTGCTGGAGGAGTTGCTGGAGCGCATTGACGCAGGTTTGAGCGATGACCAGCGCCAAGTGCTGGAGGCGCTGCGGGAGCGCTGCTGCCAGCCGCAGGTGCTGGCGCGTCCGGCGTTCGAAGAGATCGAGGCACTGCTGTCCTCACTCTGAAACGCCCTGCAAATGTGGAAGCGGGCTTATGTGTGAGCGGGCTTGCCCGCGATAGCAGTGGGTCAGCCAGCTGATGTGCCATCTGATACACCGCAATCGCGGGCAAGCCCGCTCACACACAAGCCCGTGCCCATAATTCCAGGCCGGGTTTAGCCCGCCAGGCCGACGAACATGTCCTGCACGTCGTCATGGTTGTCCAGGCCTTCCAGGAAGGCTTCGACTTCAGCCATCTGCTCGTCGCTCAGGCCGCTGACCGGGTTTTTCGCGAGGTAGCCCAACTTCGCCGACAACACGGTAAAACCCTGCTCCGGCAACGCCTTCTGCACCGCGTCCAGGTCGGTGGTCTCGGTGATGAACAGGGTCGTGCCCTCTTCTTCACCTTCCTCAAAGTCCTGGGCACCGGCTTCGATGGCGGCCATTTCCGGGTCGGCATCGGGGGTGTCCGGCGAGGCCTCGATCAGCCCTACATGGTTGAAGTCCCAGGCCACCGAGCCCGAAGCTCCGAGTTGCCCCTTGCGGAAAGCTACGCGGATTTCCGCCACGGTGCGGTTGATGTTGTCGGTCACGCATTCAACGATCAACGGCACCTGGTGCGGGGCGAACCCTTCATAAGTCACGCGATGGTACTGCACGGTCTCGCCGAGCAGGCCCGCGCCTTTCTTGATTGCGCGCTCCAGGGTTTCCTTGGGCATCGAGGCCTTTTTGGCCTGCTCGACCACCAGACGCAGGTGGGCGTTGGTCGCGGTGTCCGCACCGTTACGGGCGGCAATGGTGATTTCCTTCACCAGCTTGCCGAAAATCTTGCCCTTGGCATTGGATGCCGCTTCTTTATGTTTAACCTTCCACTGTGCGCCCATGACTCACTCTCTTGATATCCGTGGCGCCGAGACGTCTACTGGCCGGCGCTTTGGCCGCAGAGTTTATAGGGCAAGAACCCATCGTTCCACCAAAAAACCGGCCAGCGTTGCAGGTACCTCAGGTGCGCAGGGGTTTGATTGCCACCGTGCGATCCGGCACAAAGTCGCCCACTTGCGCCAATACCGCAGGCCGGGCGTTCCAATAAGGCATCAGCACCAGCGAGGAAAACAGGGCAGCGCCGGCGAACACGATAAACACCGTCACCGTGTCGAAGTAGCCCGGCAGCAGGCCACCGAGGATCGCGCCCACCGAGCCGCAACCATTGACGAAGCCCGCCGCCGTTGCGCCGGCCTTGGCGGTACCGAAGTCAATGGCCGCCGTGCTGCTGATCATCGAGTCCGGCCCGTACAGGGTCAGGCCCATGACAAACAGCAAAGCCATCACCAACATCACACTGCCGGTATGCAACGCCCCCATAAACAGCGCCAGGGACACGGTCAGCGCCAACAAACTGAGAACACAGGCCGGCATGCGCCGGGCGCCGAACAGTTTGTCGGACGCCAGGCCAATCATGATCGGCCCCAACAACCCCGCCAGCTCGAACGCCGTGGGCACAATGGCCGCGCCGACCTTGCCCACCGAGGGCATCTGCTCATAGACAATCACCGGGCCCCACAACAGGATCGCGTAACGCGCCGGTTTCAACAGGAAGTACGCCAGGCCCAGGGTCAGCACCGTGCGGTTGCGCAAGATCTCGCGCAACGGCTCAAGGATGCTGATTTTTTTCGCCGCCGCCTGCTCTTCGGCGCTCATTGCCGGCTCGGGCTCCACTTCTGGCAGGCCGACGTCCTGTGGCGTGTTGCGCTGGAAAGTAAAGAACAGCACCGCCACCACCGCCACCACCGCGGCACTGGAGATAAATGCCGCGTGCCAACTGCCAATCAGGGTGTAGGCCCACCAGCCGGCAAAGGGCGAGGCCACCAGCCCGCCAAACGCGTAACACGAGCTCCATAAGCCCAGCACCCGCCCGCGCTGTTGCGCCGGGAAGAAACTACCAAGGTTCTTGCACAGCCCCGACCAGCCGGTGGATTGCGCCAACCCCTGGATCAACATGCACGTGACAAAGATCGGCAAGGTGGCAAACGTGCCCATGACCAGCGCGGCAGCCGCTGAAATCACCAGCCCGCCCAACACCACCACCCGTGGCCCGAAACGGTCGGCGAGCATGCCCCAGGTGAACTGGCCGACGGCATAGGCCGCCAGGTACAGGCCATCCAGGTTGGCCATCATCATCTTGTCCAGCGGGAAACTCGGGTCGTCAACGATCCCTAACTTGGCCACGGAAAATGCTTTGCGGGTGAAATAGAAAGCGGCATATGCCAGCCAGGTGATGGCGAAAATCTGCACGCGCCAACGCTTGATGCTACCCATAGGGATATTCATGGTGGTTCTGACCTCAGGTGTGAGTGTGCCGGCAGAATCGAGAAGCAATTGCCTGTGTTTTTATTGTTTTGCACTGCAGTACCGGGTGGCAGAGCACCGGGTACTGGTCAGATGAGTCCTGCAAGGTTGCACGCAAGGGCTCATGATCGCCGAAGTTGTAGGACTCAACCTACGGCGACTGAGGGCTATCAAAGCAATGGCTGACTAATAGGTAAAATCGATTTATCGTATTTCAAATATAAGCTCAGCTTGTAAGAGGTCGCGCCATGTCGGTTTCCCACGCCCAACTCAAAGCCTTCCATGCCGTGGCTGTCCATGGCAGTTTCACGTTGGCGGCCGAACGGTTGTTCCTCACCCAGCCGGCCATTTCCGACCAAGTGCGCAAGCTTGAAGAGCGTTTTGGCGTGCTGCTGTTCCATCGCAACAAACGCTCGGTGCGCCTGACCGACCTCGGCGAGCGCCTGCTGAGTATCACCCAGCGCCTGTTTGTCATCGCCGCCGAAGCCCAGGAGCTGCTGCAAGACTCCAAGGCCCTGCAAACCGGCAGCCTGACCCTGGCGGTGGACGCCCCGGTGCATGTGCTGCCGCAAATCGCCCGGTTTTGCGAACGTTATCCGGGAATCACCGTGAAAATCGAGACCGGCAACACCGATGATGCGCTGTACCGCCTGTATAACTATCAGGCCGACCTGGCGTTGGTGGGGCGTGACGTCGACGATGAGCGCCTGCTTTCGATCCCCTTGCGTGATGACCCGATGCTGGCGTTCGTCGCCCGCAACCACCCGTGGGCCGGGCGCGAGTCCATCGAGCTGGCGGATCTGGACGACACCCCCCTGGTCCTGCGGGAAACCGGCTCGGTGACCCGTCAGACCCTGGAGCGCGAGATGCACCAGGCCGGGCTGCGCATCCGCCCGGCGATCCAGGTGGAGGGCCGCGAAGCCGCGCGTGAGGCCGTGGTGGTGGGGATTGGCGTGGGCGTGGTGTCGGCGTCGGAGTTCGGCGCCGATTCACGGGTGTATGCCATGCCCATCCGCGACTGCACCCAGCGCATGAAGGAAACACTGGTGTGCCTCAAGGAACAGAGTTCGCGGCGGGTAGTGGCGACCTTTCTGGAGATTGTCCGCGAAAGCCTGCGCGAAGATCAGCCTGAAGCCAACTCGAAGAACGCCTGAATCAAGCGCAATTCCCGGCGCCGCTCCATGCAGCCGAGCATATGTTGGTTCAGCAGCCCGTCGCCACGGATAGGAATCGCATGCACCCGCGGATCGCGGCTGACTTCCACCGACGACACCACGCCCACCCCCAACTCGGCCGCCACCGCTTCCGTCACCGCTTCGCGGCTGTCCAGTTCCAGCAACACCCTGGGCTGCACGCTGGCCTTGGCACAGGCGTCGTCGAAGGTGCGGCGGGTAATGGAACTGGGCTCGCGCAGTACCATGATCACCTGGTCCAACTGCTCCAGACGGATACCCGCCGGGTCCGCCAGCCACGGATGGCCAGCCGGTACCAAGGCGCAGATACGGGATTCGCTCAAGGGTTGCAGGTGCACGCCCTTGCGCGGCTCGACTTCGGTCAACACGGCCACATCCGCATGCTCGGACAGCAGCGCCGCCAGGGTTTCCTGGGCATTGCCCAGGCGCAGGTTGACGGTAATCCCCGGGTAACGGGCACGCAGCTTGGCCAGCATCGGCATGACCATATGCGGGCCATCCGCCGCCACTTCCAGGCGCCCGGTGAGCAATTGGCGGTTGGCTTCGAGCAGGGTCTGCGCTTCATCCACCAGGCCGAAGATACTGCGGGTAATGGCCGCCAGCTTGATGCCCTCCTCCGTCAACTCGACGCGCCGCGCGGTACGCCGCAGCAGGGTGATCTGGTAGTGCTCTTCCAGCGCCTTGATATGCCCGGTCACGGCTGGCTGGCTGATAAACAGGCGTGCGGCGGCACGGGTAAAACTGCCGTCCCGGGCCACGGCGTCAAATGCACGGAGTTGGAAAAGATTCATAGCTATCGGCCTCACTGATGGCTGGCATAACAACAAACAATTTGATTGATGACAAGCCAAACTGCAATTTATGTCCCGTAGCTTCATCCCACTGCTTTGCGAGGACATGAGAATGAGTACTGCCGCGCCGATCCTGCTCACACCTGGGCCCCTGACCACCTCCGCCCGCACCCGCCAGGCGATGATGGTTGATTGGGGTTCGTGGGATGACCGCTTCAACCAACTGACCGCCAGCCTCTGCGAGCAACTGCTGGCGATCATCAACGGTGGCGACAGCCATCACTGCGTGCCCTTGCAGGGCAGCGGCACGTTCGCCGTCGAAGCGGCCATCGGCACCCTGGTACCCCGCGATGGCAAGGTACTGGTGCTGATCAACGGCGCGTACGGCAAGCGCCTGGCGAAGATCTGCGAAGTGCTGGGCCGCCCGTTCAGCACCTTCGAAACCGCCGAAGACCAACCCACCACCGCCGCCGATGTCGACCGGCTGTTGCAGGCTGACAGCAGCATCACCCATATCGCGCTGATCCACTGCGAAACCAGCACCGGCATCCTCAACCCACTGCCGGAGATCGCCCAGGTCATCCAGCGCCACGGCAAGCACCTGATCATCGACGCCATGAGCTCCTTTGGCGCGCTGCCCATCGACGCCGCCCAGGTGCCGTTCGATGCACTGATCGCCGCCTCCGGCAAATGCCTGGAAGGCGTGCCAGGCATGGGTTTTGTGTTTGCGAAAAAAGAGGCCCTGGCCGCGGCCCAGGGCAACAGCCACTCCCTGGCCATGGATTTGTTCGACCAGCACGCCTACATGGCCAAGACCGGGCAATGGCGCTTTACCCCGCCGACCCATGTGGTGGCCGCCCTGCATGAAGCGCTGCTGCAATACAACGAAGAAGGCGGCTTGCCGGCGCGCCATCAGCGCTATGCAGCCAACTGCCAGACGCTTCTGGATGGCATGGCCGACCTGGGCCTGCGCAGCTTCCTGCCGAGCGCGATCCAGGCGCCGATCATCGTCACCTTCCATGCGCCGAACGATCCGCGCTACCAGTTCAAAGACTTCTACGAGCGGGTCAAGGCCAAGGGTTTCATTCTGTATCCGGGCAAATTGACCCAGGTGGAGACCTTCCGCGTCGGCTGCATCGGCCATGTCAACCAGGCCGAGATGCAAGCGGCGGTGGCGGCGATTGCCCAGGCGCTGCAAGAGATGGAAGTACTCGAAATCTGATTCCCTCGACGATGGGGCCTTCACGGCCGCCATCGCCGGCAAGCCGACTCCTACCCCTTACTGACAGGATTTAAACCATGAACTATCAGAACCCCAACACCCTGCAGGCCGCCATTCTTGACTGGGCCGGCACCGTGGTCGACTTCGGCTCCTTCGCGCCTACGCAGATTTTTGTCGAAGCGTTTGCCGAGTTCGACGTGCAGGTCTCCATCGAAGAAGCCCGTGGCCCGATGGGCATGGGCAAGTGGGACCACATCCGCACCCTGTGCGATCAGCCGCAAGTCGCCGAGCGCTACCGCAAGGCCTTCGGCCGCACGCCGACCGACGATGACGTGACCGCCATCTACGAGCGCTTCATGCCGTTGCAGATCGAGAAGATCGCCGAACACTCGGCGCTGATTCCCGGCGCCCTGGAGACCATTGCCGCGCTGCGTGCGCAAGGGATCAAGATCGGCTCCTGCTCCGGCTACCCCAAGCAAGTGATGGACAAAGTGGTCGAGTTGGCCGCCACCAACGGCTACATCGCCGACCACGTCGTGGCCACCGACGAAGTACCCAATGGCCGCCCATGGCCGGCCCAGGCCCTGGCCAACGTGATCGCCCTGGGCATCGATGACGTGGCGGCCTGCGTGAAGATCGACGACACCGTGCCGGGCATCCTCGAAGGCCGCCGCGCCGGGATGTGGACCGTGGCGCTGACCTGCTCAGGCAACGCCCTGGGCCTGACCTACGAGCAGTTCCGCGCCCTGGACCCGGCGACCCTGGCCAGTGAACGCCAGCGCATCGAAACGCTGTTTGCCGGCTCGCGCCCGCACTACCTGATCGACACCATCACCGACCTGCCCGGCGTGATCGCCGACATCAATCAGCGCCTGGCCCGAGGTGAAATGCCGCAAAGCGCCTGATCGACGTCAATACATCGCCCCTCACTCGGGCAAACCTTGCATAACAGGTTTAGGCTAAAGGGACTTCGTCGCCAAAGAACGGAGGTTTGCCCCTGATGAGTGAGGAAAGACGCGATGCCGTGGAAAAACAGCGAGTCCCGTTACAGTACGATGTCCATCGCCTTGCACTGGCTGATGCTAGTGCTGCTGGTGCTGGTCTACACCACCATTGAGTTTCGCGGGATTTTCCCCAAGGGTAGTGACGGCCGCACCCTGATCAAGGAAATGCACTTCATGTTCGGCCTGACCGTGTTTGTACTGGTCTGGCTGCGCCTGTTTGCCCGCAGCCTTGGCGTGGCGCCGAAGATTTTACCCGCGCCGCCGCAATGGCAAGCCCTGCTGGCGACGCTGATGCATGTGGCGCTGTATGTGTTCATGATCGGCATGCCGATCTTTGGCTGGCTGATCGTCAGTGCCGAAGGGCATTCGGTGTGGTTCTACGGGATCGAGTTGCCACCGCTGATTGGTGAGAACAAGGACCTGGCCAAGCAGATCGAAGGCTGGCATGTGCTGGGCGGCACCCTCGGCTATTGGCTGATCGGCTTGCATGCCGCGGCGGGTCTGTACCACCACTACTTCATGCGGGATAACACCGTGTTGCGCATGTTGCCCAAGCGTTAATCCACAAAACCCCGGTGGCCTTGCAGGCCACCGGTGTGCACAAAAATCAGGCGAGTGCCGGGGGCAAAGCGCCCGGCCTCGATCTGATGTTTGAGCGCCAGCAGCGCCTTGCCGGTGTATAGCGGTTCCAACGGCAGGCCGCTGGCCCGCTCGGTGGCCTGGATAAACTCAAGCAATAACGGATCGACCTTTGCAAAGCCGCCACGGCTGGCATCCAGCAACTCATACCCGCCCTGCACGATAGCCTGCACGTTCTGCGCAACGCCGTGGTCATCCGGCACCGCCAGGGCCCCGTACACAAGATGGGCACCCGCCTCCGCCAGCACCAGGCCCGCCAGGGTGGTACCGGTACCGGCTGCCAGCCACCAGGCGTGGTAATCGGCCCAGCCCAGGGTGTGCAACTGCCTGCGCACCTGCTCGACCAACACGCCACAGCCCAACGCCCCTGTCATTGCGCCGCCGCCCTCGGGCACGGGATGCAAATCCGGGTATCGCTCGCGCCAAGGCAACCAGAAGTCCGGCCCATGGCGCGCGCGGTAACCGCCATAGCCCAGCCAGTGCAGTTGCATGCCGAAAGCTTGCAGGTCGAGGACGGTTGGGGTGTCTTGTGGGTGCCCACGCAGCAGGCCGACGGTGGCAAAACCGAAGCGTTTGCCGGCCGCCGCCAGGGCATGCAGATGATTGGAGTAGGCGCCACCCAGACTGATGATACCGCTGGCCCCCGCCTGTTGCGCCTCGGCCAGGTGCCCGGTGAGTTTGAACCACTTGTTGCCGCTGATCAGCGGGTCGATGCGGTCCAGGCGCAACACGGCCACCTCGACCCCGTTCAGCCACTCCAGTTGCAAAGGTTCAAGGGGCGCATGGGGAAGCCAGTCGAAAGGACCCATCAGTGCATGTCTGCATGAAAAAAGGGGCGGTAGTCTAACACCGCCCCTCGTGTCGCCTTACAGCTCGGCGGCGAGGCGCGAGCCCTGGTTGATGGCGCGCTTGGCGTCCAACTCGGCAGCCACGTCGGCCCCCCCGATCAGGTGCACGTTCTGGCCAGCGGCGACCAGGCCGTCCTGCAACTCGCGCAACGGGTCTTGGCCGGCGCAGATGACGATATTGTCCACCGCCAGCACCTGGGGCTCGCCCTCGGCGCCGATCCGGATATGCAGGCCGGCGTCGTCGATCTTCAGGTACTCGACGCTATTGAGCATCTGCACTTTTTTGTTCTTCAGGCCGGTACGGTGGATCCAGCCGGTGGTCTTGCCCAGGCCGTCGCCAACCTTGGAAGCCTTGCGCTGCAGCAAGTACACCTCACGCGCCGGGGCATGGGGCTGGGCCTTGATCCCGGCCACGCCACCGCGCGCCTGCAGGAGGGTGTCGATGCCCCATTCCTTCCAGAACGCTTCACGGTCCAGGCTGGTGGACACGCCCTGGTGCACAAGGAACTCCGACACGTCAAAGCCGATACCACCGGCGCCGATCACCGCAACGCGCTTGCCCACCGGTTTGCGCTGCAGAAGCACGTCCAGGTAGCTGAGCACCTTGGGGTTTTCCACGCCAGGAATCGCCGGGGTACGCGGCGCGATACCGGTGGCGAGAATGATCTCGTCATAACCGCCGGCCACCAGTTGCGCTACATCGACCCGGGTGTTGAGGCACAGTTCGACATGGGTGGTCTGCAGCTTGCGCTTGAAGTAACGCAGGGTTTCAAAAAATTCTTCCTTGCCCGGCACGCGCTTGGCCACGTTGAACTGGCCACCGATCTCGCTGGCCGAGTCGAACAGGGTCACCTGATGGCCGCGCTCCGCCGCCACGGTGGCAGCAGCCAGGCCGGCTGGGCCGGCACCGACCACGGCGATTTTCTTGATCTGCTTGACCGGCAGGTAATTGAGCTCGGTCTCGTAGCAGGCGCGCGGGTTGACCAGGCAGGTGGTCAATTTGCCACCGAAGGTGTGGTCCAGGCAGGCCTGGTTGCAGCCGATGCAGGTATTGATCTCGTCGGCCCGGCCAGCGGCGGCCTTGTTGACGAACTCCGGGTCGGCGAGGAACGGCCGCGCCATGGACACCATGTCGGCATCGCCCTCGGCGAGGATCTGCTCGGCCACTTCCGGGGTGTTGATACGGTTGGTGGTGATCAACGGGATCTGCACCGCGCCACGCAGCTTGGCCGTGACTTTACTGAACGCGCCGCGCGGCACCTTGGTGGCGATGGTCGGGATGCGTGCTTCATGCCAGCCGATACCGGTATTGATAATCGTCGCGCCCGCCTGCTCGATGGCTTTGGCCAACTGCACGATTTCTTCCCAGGTGCTGCCGCCTTCCACCAGGTCGAGCATCGACAGGCGGAAGATGATGATGAAATTCGGCCCGACGGCTTCGCGCACCCGGCGCACGATTTCCACCGGCAAACGCATACGGTTTTCGTAGGCGCCACCCCAGCGATCGGTGCGATGGTTGGTGTGGGCGGCGAGGAATTGGTTAATGAAATAACCTTCGGAACCCATGATTTCGACGCCGTCGTACTCAGCGACCTGGGCCAGCAGAGAGCAGGTGACAAAGTCGCTGATCTGCTTCTCGATGCCTTCCTCGTCCAGCTCCTTGGGCTTGAACGGGTTGATCGGCGCCTGGATCGCACTCGGCGCAACCTGCTTGGGGCTGTAGGCATAACGCCCGGCGTGAAGGATCTGCATGCAGATCTTGCCGCCCGCCTCGTGCACGGCCTGGGTGACGATCTTGTGCTTGAGCGCTTCGGCTTCAGTGGTCAGCTTGGCTGCCCCGGAATACACCCCGCCTTCATCGTTCGGGCCAATACCGCCGGTGACCATCAGGCCGACGCCGCCACGGGCACGCTCGGCGAAATACGCGGCCATGCGCTCGAAGCCGCCGGGCTTTTCTTCAAGGCCGGTGTGCATCGACCCCATCAGGGTACGGTTGCGCAAGGTGGTAAAACCCAGGTCCAACGGGGCCAGCAGGTGCGGGTAGGCAGCAGCGGTCATGGTACAGCTCCACAACGGATCATCACGGGACGTGGCAGGCTCGAATGGCCGGCCATCGGTTTATGTCCCACAGACTAAGAGCCCCGCCCTTAGCGCTCAATGACTGAAACTGACAACTTATTGATCCAAATGTGCAGCGCCCCTTGGCAAGCGGGACGACGGGCCCTACCCTAGGGGCGAACCCTGCACACGGCCTGTTGTCTGTTCCCCCATGCGTAAATTACTTGCTTTGACCCTGACCATGGCCCTGGTCGCCGCCGTTTCCGCCTATCTGGTCTGGACCCAGGAGCGCCCCGTGGGGCATTACCTGTCGGACCTGCGGATCAACCTGGCGGTGAACGAGGGCACTCCCGCCGATCACGGCAACCTGCTGGGCATCCAGCCGGAGCTGTTCCCCGCCGACTACCAGAGCCTGGAACGCCTGCACCTGAAGCTCTCGGCCTACCTGCGCAATGCCCGGGACATGGGCCTGATCAACGACAAAACCATCGTGGTCCTGCCGGAGCACGTCGGCACCTGGTTGATGGTCAGTGGCGAAAAAAACCAGCTGTATCAGGCCACCAGCCTGAAAGAGGCGATGAACTGGCTGTCGGCAAGCAATCCGTTGCTGTTCCTGCGCGCACTGATCAGTGCCCAGGGCGATAACCGCCTGGACGATGCCTACCTGCGCATGAAGGCGCCGGCCATGGCCCGTGATTACCAGGTGCTGTTTGGCGGCCTGGCCAAAGAGTTCGGAGTGACCCTGGTGGCCGGCTCCATCGCCCTGCCCAACCCGAGCGTCAGCCAGGGCCAATTGCAGGTCGGTCATGGCGCGCTGTACAACACCAGCCTGGTGTTCGACCGCGATGGCTTGCCGTTGGGCCAACCCCAGCGCCAGCTCTACCCGATCTTCAATGAGCGCGGCTTTATCGCCCCGGGCGACGAAAACGCGATCAGCGTGATCGACACTCCGGCCGGGCGCCTGGGCATCCTGATCGGCAGCGACAGCTGGTACCCCGACAACTACCGCAAGCTCAACGAACAAGGTGCGCAATTGGTGGCCGTGCCGGCACTGGTGATTGGCCGCGACACCTGGGACAAGCCATGGCGCGGCTTCAAGAGCGTGTCCACGCCCCCGGAAGTCAGCCTCAAGCCCGAAGAGCTCAGTGAAGGCGAAGCCTGGCATCGTCTGAGCCTGATCAGCCAGCCTCCCATCAGCCTCGCGGGTGCGGGCATGAGCGTATTCATGCGCGGGCAATTCTGGGACCAGGGAACCAGCGGCCAGAGCTTTCTCAGTGCCCAGGGCCAAGTCTTCGCCGACAGCAACGCGCGTGGTGCGCGCCTGCTGAACGTGTGGCTGTAAGCCCATGAAACCGGCACCGATGCGCCTCGGGGACTTATCGGTGGGCATCGTGCATACCCTGGCCGACGCCATCCTCAGCCATGGCCTGGACCCGCAGCCGCTGCTGTTGCAGTACGGCCTCGACCCGGCGCGCTTGAGTGAGCCCGGTGCGCGCCTGTCGATCCCACGCTATATGCGCCTGGGCCATGCAGCCATCCAACTGACCGGCGACCCCAGCCTGGGCCTGCGCATGGGCCAGTTGAGCCGCATGAATCAACTTGGCCTGGCCGGCGTCACCGCCGCCCAGGCGCCCAACGTGCGCGAAGCCGCGCGCACCCTGACGCGCTTCGAGGCCCTGTACGGCGCCAACTACCGTGGCCAGTCGAGCTTTCATGAAGACGCCCAGGGTGCCTGGCTGCGTTTCTATTCCATCAGCCCCTACAACGCCTATAACCGCTTCGTGGTGGACTCGATTCTGGCCGGTTGGCTGCAGCAGATGGCGACCTTGTGCCAGCAGCCTGTATTGGCCGAGCGGATCGAAATCGAATTCGCCGCGCCGGACTACAGCGCGAGCTACACCGTGCTGGGAGATTGCCCGATCCAGTTCGGCGCCGAACTCAATCAACTGCGCCTGAGCCAGCACAGCCTTGGCCTGCGCAACCCGCAGCACTGCCCCAGTACCTGGCACTTGCTGCTGCAACTGTGTGAACGGGAATTGGAACAACTGACCCGCACCCGCAGCCTGCGCGAGCGCATCACACGTTTACTGGGGCCGATGCTCAATGGCGGCCGGGAACCCGACCTGGAAGAAGTGGCGGCACGCCTGAAACTGCCGACCTGGACCTTGCGCCGCAAACTGGCCGAGGAAGGCACGCAGTTTCGCGCCATTCTCAACGACACCCGTCGCGACCTGGCCATGACCTACATTCGCGATACCGAACTGGCGTTTGGGGAAATTGCCTACTTGCTCGGTTTCGCCTCAGCGGAAGCCTTTCAACGGGCCTTCAAGCGCTGGAACAGACAGACCCCAGGGGAATTTCGCCGCAGTCAGCGGCATTCCGCCTGACGCCTGCCTACAGCTCGGTGGCGTCGTCGGCCGGGTGCGAAGGGTCCAGTTCAAAGGCCTGGTATTCCAGCAGCTCTTCTTGATAATCGTCCATCGTCGACTCCTTGTTTAATCAAAGCAGGTGACTCAAGTGACCTGCATCACCAGCGTAAAGTGCCGTCATGACGAAAAAAAGACAGGGGCATGACGTTCCTGCGCTTGAAGATTAAACGCAGCAGCCAGGCGCGGATTTAACCGAGCGATTTAAATGCAACTGCAATCATTGCAATTGCAATTATATGTCAACTTCCAGTAGGGTGATGCGCTCCATTGCCATGGGACGTGACTCATGACTGCCAGCACTGCGCAATCCGCACGAATCTGCATCGACACCCTCAACGATCAACAACCACCCCGCAGCTCGCCCCTGTATACAGTGATGGCCATGGCCAACACCCTGGAGTTTCACCCGGCGACACGCCGGCAAGCCTGGGTCATTCGCGGCCAATCCCACTCCAGGCGCATTACCGCCTGGCCCACCTGGTTTGCGCGTAATACCGGGGAAAAACCACTGCTGTACCTGCATAACGCCACTTCATCGGCGCAGTTGCGTGCCCTCTGCCAGGGCACCGATCAACGCGGGATTCTGTGCAACGACATCCACACCCGCCCCGCCTCCGGGCGCCACGGCGCGCACCCTTCACTTGCGCTATGGCTGGCCAGCAACCCGCAGTGCACCCCATACGATCCAGCCTCCGGCGACGAAACCCGAGCGATTGTGCTGGCGGGTTTGCACGCGCTGTATGTCGACGGCAGGCCCGGATTTTACTACCTGGCCCTGCATGACCAGGACGACGGACCTGGACTGGCGCCACAGCACCGACAGGATGCAATCAAGGGGATGTATCGGATCGGGCGCGAGCCACCCGGCGAATTGCACGTGCGCTTGCTGGGGGCTGGCCGCGCACTTGAAGAAGTCCTGCATGCAGCGAGGCTGCTGGAGACCGACTGGAACGTATCGGCGCAGTTATGGAGCTGCCCCAGCTACACCCGGCTGGCGCGGGAAGCACGCGCCGCCGAGCGCTGGAACCGCCTACACCCTCTGGCCGAAAAGCGTAGCTGCCACTTGCGCGATTGCCTGGCGGCCCACCACAGCCCGGTGATCGCTGTCACCGGCTATCCGCAATCCATCGTCGACCCGTTGGCGGCCCATGTGGATGCACGGTTTGTCGCGCTGGGGGCCGGCTCAGTCCAACCGACGGCACCTGACCGCTACTGGATTGCCGTGCTGGCCCTGAAGGCGCTGGCAGACGAGGGACGGATCGAGGTGCGACAAGTGGAGCGCGCGCTGCAACAGTACGCCCTCAAATGAGCAAGAGCATGCCCTTGCCTATGGTGTTTCAGGCCTGCGCCGTCCGCGGGTCTGCACACTGGCCTGCATCGCCAGCCCGGCCGTGCGCTCCAGCGCATCGGCAAAGCCCTGGCGTTGCTCGGCGTCGAGTTGCGAGAGGAACAGTTCATCCACAGTACTTTCGTAGATGCCCCACATCTTTTTACGCAACACCCGGCCCTCATCGGTGATCGAGGCAAACGCGGCGCGCCCGTCACCTTCGCAGCGCGAGCGCACCACCAGGCCGTCCTTTTCCAGGCGGTCCACCAATCGCGTCAGGTTGTAGCGCTCGATCGCCAGCACATCGGCCAATTCATGCATGCGCCGAGTGCCATCAGGACCGCTTTCCAGGCCCCACAGGGCATCGTACCAGGCGTATGGCGGCAGGTCGGCCAAGGCCAGGCGCCGTTCGATTTCACGGATGACTGTCCTGTGGGCCCTGACAAAACGGAACCAGACATCAGGCTCTTTCGACGACATGCAACACCATCCGGGGAATTCGAGAAGGTTGCAATGGTAGCGCATCCCGCGCTAAATTCAGGCATGTAGTTGCAATTGCAATTACTTTTGCAGCGTGCCGAATCACCTTCCCACAAGGAAACCGCACGCTGGTATCCGCACACCTGGAGCCTCACATGAACGCGAACAACGCAGTAAGACTCGACGACGATCCACAGGAAACCCGCGAATGGCTGGAGTCCATCGAATCGGTGCTGTCCACCGAAGGTCGCCCCCGCGCCCATTACCTGATCGATCAGTTGCTGGATTTCGACGTAGCGCGACATGGCGACTTCCATGGGCGGGTCACCACCCCCTACGTCAACACCATCGCGGTGGACCGGCAACTGCCCTACCCCGGCAACCTGGCAATCGAACGCCGGCTCAATGCGTTTATCCGCTGGAACGCCATGGCCATGGTCTTGCGCGCCGGTAAACACTCGGGCGTGGGCGGGCATATCGCCACCTATGCGTCGGCCGCGGTACTCTACGACGTAGGCTTTGACCATTTCTTCCGTGGTCGAACCGAGACCTTTGCCGGCGACCTGGTGTATATCCAGGGGCACTCCTCGCCAGGCATCTACGGGCGCGCCTACCTCGAAGGGCGCATCGACGAAGCACAACTCGATAACTTCCGCCGCGAGGCCGGCGGCCAGGGTCTGTCGTCCTATCCCCACCCCCGCCTCATGCCGGACTTCTGGCAGTTTCCTACCGTGTCCATGGGCCTGGGGCCGATCACTGCGGCCTACCAGGCGCGATTCATGCGCTATCTGGACCTGCGCGCCCTCAAGCCTGAGGCGGGGCGCAAAGTTTGGGCGTTCCTGGGGGATGGCGAGATGGACCAGCCGGAATCCCTGGCGGCGATCTCCCTGGCGGGGCGCGAGAAACTCGATAACCTGATCTTCGTGGTCAACTGCAACCTGCAACGCCTCGACGGCCCGGTACGGGGCAACGCCAAAGTCATCCAGGAATTCGAAAGCCTGTATCGCGCTGCCGGCTGGAACGTGATCAAAGTCATCTGGGGTAGTGGCTGGGATGCCCTGCTGGCCAAGGACCGCAGCGGCCTGCTGCGCCAACGCATGATGGAATGTGTGGATGGCGACTATCAGAACTACAAGTCGCAAAACGGCGCCTACGTGCGCGAACACTTCTTCGGCAAATACCCGGAGTTGCTGGCACTGGTGGAGGATCTTTCCGACGACGATATCTGGAAGCTCTCACGGGGCGGCCATGACCCCGACAAGGTCTACAACGCTTATGCCGCCGCAGTCCGCCATACCGGGCAACCTACGGTGATCCTGGCGAAAACCGTCAAGGGTTTTGGCATGGGCGAGGCAGGCGAAGGCCAGAACATCAATCACCAGCTCAAGAAAATGGGCGCCGAGGCCGTCAAGGCGTTCCGCGACCGGTTCGGCCTGGAGGTGGCTGACGACCAACTGGCTGAAATCCCCTATCTCAAGCCCGCTGCCGACAGCGAAGAAGGCCGCTACTTTGCCGCGCGGCGCCAGGCCCTGGGCGGTTATATTCCTGCCCGGCACAGTTCGGTACCGGCCCTGCAAGTGCCGCCGCTCGAAGCGTTTGCCACCCAACTCAAAGACACTGGCGAGCGTGCCATTTCCACTACCATGGCCTTCGTGCGCATCCTCGGCACCCTGCTGAAAGACCCGCACATCGGCAAGTTGATCGTGCCGATTGTGCCGGACGAATCGCGCACCTTTGGCATGGAAAGCCTGTTCCGCCAGATCGGTATTCATTCTGCCGTGGGCCAGCTCTATACCCCGCAGGACGCCGGGCAACTGAGCTACTACAAAGAGAGCAAAGACGGGCAGATCCTACAGGAGGGCCTGAATGAGTCCGGCGCGTTTTCTTCGTGGATCGCTGCCAGCACGTCCTACGCCAACCACGGCCTGATGACGCTGCCCTTCTACATTTTCTACTCGATGTTCGGTTTCCAGCGTGTCGGCGACCTGGCCTGGGCCGCAGGCGATGCGCGGGCCCGTGGCTTCCTGCTGGGGGCCACCGCCGGGCGCACCACACTGATGGGCGAAGGCTTACAGCACGATGATGGGCATAGCCATGTGCTGGCCTCGGTGGTTCCTTGCTGCGTGTCCTACGACCCAACCTTTGCCTACGAGCTTGCGGTAATCATCCGCGAGGGCATGCGGCGCATGTACGTCGAACAGGAGGACATTTACTACTACATCACCCTGCTCAATGAAAACTACCCGCACCCGGCCATGCCCGAAGGTGTCGAGGATGGCATTCTCAAGGGCATGTATCGACTGAAGGCGGGCCAGCAAGCCCAGGTGCAACTGATGGGCAGTGGCTCGATCCTGCGCGAAGTGATCGCCGCCGCAGATTTGCTGCGCGAGGACTTTGCCGTGGACAGTGACGTCTGGAGTGTTACCAGCCTCACCGAACTGCGCCGCGAGGGCCTTGGGGTGGAGCGCTGGAACCTCTTGCACCCCGAGGACGAGCCACGCACCAGCTACGTGGAGCAATGCCTGGCGGACCACCCGGGGCCGGTGGTGATAGCCACCGACTACATGAAGATCTTCGCCGATCAGATTCGCCCATTCGTCACAGGCAGGCGCTTTGTCGCGCTGGGCACTGACGGTTTTGGCCAGTCCGATACCCGTGAAGCGCTGCGCGAGTTCTTCGAGGTGGACCGCCATTTCATCGTCTTGGCGACATTGAAGGCCCTGGCTGATGACGGCCTGATCAGCCGTACCAAAGTCGGCGAGGCGATCAGCCGCTACGGGATCGACGTCGATAAAGCCGACCCGACCGGCGTCTAGTTACTGCCCGTTGGCCGGCAGCGGCGGGATGGTCTCTGTCGGTGGCGGCAGCACAGGCGCAGTCGGCGCTGGCACTTCTGCCGGTACTGCCTCTGGCGCAATCGGCGTGGCTTCCACCGGTGGTGCAAGCGGCTCCGAGACGGGCGGTGCGACAGGCATGGTCGGCGCTTCCTGAGGCGCTTGCACCTTGTCCACCACCGGCGCGGGCTTGGGCTCCGGCACGCCGAGATCGGCCTTGGGCGCTTCGGGAATGTGTTCGGCGGCCTTCACTTCCTGAGGCAGGAACACGTCCACCAAGGCAAAGTAGCGGTCATAGAATTTGGGTGAGGTGACGGTCTCGCTAGCCACCTTGACCATCGAGTCGTCGGTGGAGCCAATCGGCATCGACACCGAACCCAGCACGCCCACCCCCAGGCTGGCGGAGTTGTTGACCTTCTTCAGCGCGTAGCGATCCTGCAGGGCGTTGGCAAACATCGTCGCATGATGCTCGCCGCTGCCATCTTCGGCACACACCACGTTGAAGCTGATCTGCAGATGGGTCTCGCCGGTCTGCTGGAAACTTTTGTTACCACTCACCAGCTTCGGGTCGCTGCTGGTGATGATGTAGCCCTGGCTGAGCAACGCCCGGCGTGCCGCTTCGCAGGCCGCGACATCGCTGACCGGGTAATTGCGCGAAAACGTACCGGAATCGTCGAAATTCTCATGTTCGTAGATAGCGGTCTTGGGCGACGAGCAGCCCGTGGCGCCTGCCAGCACCAGCGCGAGCGCAAGGCCACGCAAGTGAAATGAAGTCGACATTGATCATCCTGAGGAAAACGGTCAGGGCGGTATTGTGCAACAGATCACCGGGTGCGCGCGCGGATTCCTGTCGGTAAAACGTCACTGGCCGGCTCGACGCGCGGTGCAGGAAAAAGCCTGGCGCTCATATGATCGATAAACACCCGCAGTTTGGCCGAGGCCTGTCGGCTCGATGGCCAGAGCATCCAGAAGCTGCCACTGTGCTCCAGGTAATCGTCCAGCACCCGCTGCAGGCGGCCCTGCTCGACGGATTCGCGGACCATGAAGTCCGGCAGGCAGGCAATCCCCAGGCCTTCGTGCACTACGGGCTTTAGCGACTCGATGGTAGTGCTGACCAACGGTGCACGCAGCACCGGCTCGGGTTCGCCGGGTAAATGGCGCAGGGGCCAGCTCTCCAGCTTGCCGGTGGCGCAAAACTTGTGACGCAGGCAGGCATGATGGTTGAGGTCCGTAGGACAGGCCGGTACGCCGTGTAGGGCGAAATACTGCGGCGCTCCCACCAGCACCAACCGATAGTGCCCCAGCAGCCGCGCCGACAGCCGCGAGTCCTCGGGCCTGCCGGTGCGCACCACAGCGTCGAAGCCTTCCTCGATCACATCCACCATGCGGTCGGAAAAATCCACGTCCAGCTCAATCTCTGGATAGGCCCGCATAAATTCGGTCAGCACTGGCATCAACAGCCCCCTGACCTGGGGCAAGCTGATGCGCAATTTGCCACGGGGGGTGGTCGCTGCTTCAGTCAACTCCTGCTCGGCCGCTTCAACCTCGGCCAGGATCCGCCGTGAACGCTCGAGAAACAGCGCGCCCTCGGCCGTCAGCGTGATACTGCGGGTACTGCGATGGAACAGCCGCACCCCCAGACGCTGCTCCATGCGCGCAATGCTTTTGCCCACAGCCGAGGACGAGACCCCCAGCAGCCGACCGGCCTGGGTAAAGCTGCGGGTCTCCGCGACCTGCACAAACACCGACATACTGCCCAGACTGTCCATTGTCACTTCCTGCAAATTACGGACATAAAAGTCCGATAAGTTCGGAACCTTAGCCCATTTTTCCAAGTGGTTCAGCCCCCTACTCTGCCCCGATGTCCTGATGCCTTGAATACGGAGCCGAGCCACATGAATGACTGCAGTACACCGCAATGCCTGCCCAGCCAGCGCGAACGCCTGCCCATGGCGGGCTTGCTGGCGCTGGCCACCGCCGGCTTCATCACCATCCTCACCGAGGCGATGCCCGCAGGTCTGCTGCCCCAGATGAGCGCCGGCCTCGGGGTGAGCGAGGCGCTGGTCGGCCAGCTCGTCACGCTGTATGCCCTCGGCTCGTTGCTGGCCGCCATCCCCCTGACCATCGCCACCCGTGGCTGGCGCCGCCGCCCCTTGCTGATGCTAGCCATTGGTGGCTTCGCGCTGGTCAACAGTGTCACGGCACTATCAAGCGTGTATTGGCTGACCCTGGTCGCACGGCTGTTGGCCGGGGTGTTCGCGGGTTTGCTCTGGGCACTGCTGGCAGGATATGCCAGCCGCATGGTGGCGCCGCACCTACAGGGCCGGGCGATTGCCGTGGCAATGCTGGGCGCGCCCCTGGCGTTATCCCTTGGAGTACCTGCCGGAACGTTTCTGGGCACTGCAGTGGGTTGGCGCTTGAGCTTTGCGATCATGACCGGGCTGACGGTGCTGCTACTGGCGTGGGTGCGCTGGCAGGTGCCGGACTTTGCCGGGCAACGTGCGCAACAGCGCCTGGGCTTGCGCCAGGTCCTGCGTTTGCCGGGGGTGCGTCCGGTGCTGTGGGTGACCTTTACCTACGTGCTGGCGCACAACATTCTGTACACCTATATCGCGCCGTTCCTGGTGCCCGCAGGGCTTAGCGCCGACATCGACCGGGTGTTGCTGGTATTTGGCCTGGCCGCGCTGATGGGAATCTGGATCGTCGGCCTGTTGATTGACCGCCTGCTGCAGGTCTTGCTGGTGATCAGTTGCACGCTGTTTGCCGCTGCGGCATTGGCCCTGGGGCTGTGGATCGCCTCTACCGAGGTCGTCTACCTGTCAGTCGCCATCTGGGGCCTGGCATTTGGCGGCTTGCCCGCCTTGCTGCAAACCGCGCTGGCCAAATCGGCCGGTGACTCGGCGGATGCAGCCCAGTCGATGCTGGTGACGGTGTGGAACCTGGGGATTGCCAGCGGTGGGCTGCTGGGCGGCATACTGCTTCAGGGATGGGGCGTCATGTGGTTTCCCTGGGTCGTTGCCGCCTTGGCTACGCTGGCATTGATCACCACCCTACAGCCTCGCCGCACCTGACAAACAGGCAAAAAAAGACCCCGGTTTCAGGCCGGGGTCTTTTTTGGAGACGCTATCACAGCATCAGAAGCGCTTGATGTCAGCCTTGGCTTCCAGTTCCTTGCGGAACGCAGCGAAGTCTTGCTGGCCGACGCGCGAAGCGAGGAAGCGACGATACTGCTCCTTCTCCTCTTCGGTTGGCGCAGCCCCTTCGGTGACGCTGTTCAAGCGCACGATCATCAAGCTGCCATCACGCAGGGTCACGTCAGCAAAGGTCGGCTTGTCTTTAGCAACAGGCTTGGCCATGCGGAACAGTGCCTGCAGTACGGCAGGCTCAACGCCTTCCTGGCCACGGGTGGCCGCTTCAGTGACTTTCCAGGCCTGACCATCAACCGGCTTGTCCAACGCCAGCTTGCCATCGCGCAGGTTGGCGATCAGCTCGTCAGCGTGAGCCTTCGCCGCAGCGCTTGCACGCTCCTTGGTCATCTGGGCACGGATGGCGGTCGCCACGCTTTCCAGCGGCAGTTGCTCCGGCTTGCGGTGCTCCTTGGCGCGCAGGACTACGATGGTTTCCGGATCCAGTTCGATGGCGGTGCTGTTGGCACCCTCATCCAGCACTTCAGGGCTGAAAGCTGCCTGGATCACGGCACGGTTGGCCGTGATGCCTTCGCCACCTTCACGGCCAAACGGCGCCGAGGTGTGCACGGTCAGTTTCAGGTCCGAAGCTGGCTGGGCCAGGTCGGAGGCTTCGAATGCCGCGTCTTCCAGTTGCTTGGTCGCCTCGACGAAGCGCTGCTCCACTTGCTGGGTCTTCAGCTCGCGGGTCAGCTTGTCTTTCAGGCTGGCGAACGATGGCACTTCTGGCGCTTCAACACCCAGCAGCTTGATCAGGTGCCAGCCGAAGCTGGAACGTACCGGTGCCGAGACCTGGTCCTGGTTCAAGCCGTACAGGGCGCTTTCGAACTCAGGATCGTAGACGCCAGGGCCTGCAAAACCCAGGTCGCCGCCGTTGTTGGCCGAGCCCGGATCCTGGGAGAACTCCTTGGCCAGGGCCTCGAAGCTTTCGCCCTTGGCCAGGCGTGCCTGGACTTCGTCGATCTTGGCCTTGGCCTGGGCCTCGGTCACCTTGTCGTTGACTTCGATCAGAATGTGCGCGGCACGACGCTGTTCAGCGAGGTTGGCGGTTTCTTTCTCGTACAGGGCCTGCAGCTCATCGTCGTTGACCGTTACCTGGTCGAAGAACGAAGCCTTCTTCAGCTCCAGGTAGTCGATGACGACCTGGTCCGGGGTCAGGAACTCCTTGGCGTGCTGGTCGTAGTAAGCCTTGACCTCGTCGTCAGTGAGTTTCACTGCGGCCGGGTCGGCCTTGACGCTGACGGTGGCGAAATCACGGGTCTGTTTTTCCAGGCGCGCAAAGTTCAGGACTTCCTGATCGGTGACAAAACCGCTGCCGGCAATGCCTGCACGCAGTTGGCCGATCAGCATTTCCTGGGTCAGCATCTGGCGGAATTGCATACGGCTGTAGCCCAGTTGACGGATCACCTGGTCAAAGCGCTCAGCGCTGAACTTGCCGTCTTCCTGGAACTCCGGGGTCTGCAGGATCACTTGGTCCAGTGCAGCTTCCGAGAAGGAGAACTTCGAATCCGCCGCGCCTTGCAGCAGCAGCTTGCGCTCGATCAGGCCCTTGAGGGCCGCTTCGCGCAGCATTTTTTCATCCAGCAAGGACGCGTCGAAGTCCTTGCCCAGTTGTTGCATCAGCTGCCGACGTTGCATGTCGACGGCCTGGCTCAGCTCGTTTTGACTGATTTCTTCACCGTTGACCTTGGCCGCGTCCTGGCTGTTGGTCGTGGCCTGGAAAATGGCCTCGATACCGGTGAAAGCCATCAATACAACGATGAGGCCGATAATGGTCTTGGCAATCCAGCCTTGTGAATTGTCCCTGATATTCTGCAGCATGCGTCCCCCAGAAACGGTTGAACTTCAAAATTAGGCAACCGTGGAGCGTGGGTAGAATCCGGATAGAAGAAAGGCGCATCCGAGGATGCGCCTTCTCGTAACTGGCGGAACGGACGGGTATTGAACCCGCCCCCCGGCGTAGCGACCCGATGGATACTCGGGTCAGTTGCCGCTCCGCTGCCAGGCCAGACCAGCGTCCAGCCCGGATAGGCAAAGGCTTGAACGAAGCTTAGTTAACGGCTTCTTTCAGGGCTTTACCGGCTTTGAAACCTGGTTTCTTGGCAGCAGCGATTTGCAGTGCTTTGCCAGTCTGTGGGTTACGGCCAGTGCGAGCTGGGCGATCGGTCACAGAAAAAGTACCGAAACCTACCAGTACCACGGAGTCGCCGGCCTTGAGAGCGCCAGTGACGGATTCGATTACTGCGTCCAGCGCACGGCCAGCAGCGGCTTTCGGGATATCAGCAGATGCGGCGATAGCATCAATCAGTTCCGACTTGTTCACTCTAAGTCCCCTTATATCTATTGAGTATGATTCTAAGTTTTTTGGTGAAAGCAAAAACCAGTGCTGAATGGCCTACAGACACTTAAGAGCCGCTTTATAACAAGGGCTCTAAAAAGCTGTCAAGGAAGCCACCAGGCTTAAACGTATTAATGCGTGCTAATTCTTTCCTTAGAGTCAGTCTCGCGTTTTTCGTCCTTCGCGACTATCTCCGGAGCCACATCTGGCAAGGGCTCCGGCGCGTATTGCAGCGCAATTTGCAGGACCTCGTCAATCCATTTAACCGGTTTAATCTGCAGATCCTGCTTAATGTTGTCAGGAATTTCCTTCAAGTCGCGAACATTCTCTTCCGGAATGATCACCGTCTTGATGCCACCACGGTGGGCCGCCAGCAACTTTTCCTTCAGGCCACCAATGGCCAATACCTGGCCGCGCAGGGTGATTTCCCCGGTCATGGCGACATCGGCGCGCACCGGAATGCCGGTCAGGGCCGATACCAGGGCCGTGCACATGCCTACGCCAGCGCTGGGGCCGTCTTTGGGGGTAGCCCCTTCCGGCATGTGGATGTGGGTGTCGTGCTTCTCGTGGAAGTCCAGGGGGATCCCCAGGCTGCGTGCGCGGCTGCGCACCACGGTCTGCGCAGCAGTGATGGATTCGACCATCACGTCACCCAGGGAACCGGTCTTGATCAATTGACCTTTGCCAGGGATAACCGCCGCTTCGATGGTCAGCAATTCGCCGCCCACCTGGGTCCACGCCAGGCCAGTCACCTGCCCTACCTGATCCTGCTGCTCGGCCAGGCCGTAGCGGAATTTACGCACGCCCAGGAAGTGTTCCAGAGCATCGGCGGTGACCTTCACAGAGAAGCGTTTTTCCAGGGCGTGTTCCTTGACCGCCTTACGGCAGATCTTCGCCAACTGGCGCTCAAGGCCCCGTACACCGGCCTCGCGGGTGTAGTAACGAATGATGTCGCGGATCGACTCGACGTCGAATTCGATCTCGCCCTTCTTCAGGCCATTGGCCGAAATCTGCTTGGGCGCGAGGTATTTGACGGCGATATTGATCTTCTCGTCTTCGGTGTAACCCGGCAGACGAATCACTTCCATCCGGTCCAGCAACGCCGGCGGGATGTTCATGGAGTTGGAGGTGCACAGGAACATTACGTCGGACAGGTCGTAGTCGACTTCCAGGTAATGGTCGTTGAAATTGTGGTTCTGCTCGGGGTCGAGCACTTCGAGCAAGGCCGATGCCGGATCGCCCCGCATGTCGCTGCCCATTTTGTCGATTTCATCGAGCAGGAACAGAGGGTTGCGTACGCCAACCTTTGTCATCTTTTGAATCAATCTTCCCGGCATCGAACCGATGTAAGTCCGGCGATGACCGCGAATTTCCGCTTCATCACGCACACCACCGAGGGCCATGCGCACGAATTTGCGGTTGGTGGCATTGGCGATCGACTCGGCCAGGGAGGTTTTACCCACGCCAGGAGGACCGACCAGGCACAATACCGGGCCACGAATCTTCTTCACACGCTTTTGCACGGCGAGGTATTCGAGGATGCGTTCCTTGACCTCTTCGAGGCCATAGTGGTCGGCGTCGAGGATATCTTCGGCACGCGCCAGGTCCAGGCGTACCTTGGTCTGGGCCTTCCACGGCACCTGCACCAGCCAGTCGATGTAGGAACGAACCACGGTGGCTTCGGCGGACATCGGCGACATTTGCTTGAGTTTGTTCAACTCGGCGGTGGCTTTGGTCAGCGCGTCTTTAGGCAAGCCAGCGGCGTCGATGCGCTTTTTCAGCTCTTCGATCTCGTTGTGGCCTTCTTCGCCGTCGCCGAGCTCTTTCTGAATGGCCTTCATCTGCTCATTCAGGTAGTACTCGCGCTGGCTGCGCTCCATCTGTTTCTTCACGCGACCGCGAATGCGTTTCTCAACCTGCAGCAGGTCGATCTCGGCATCCAGCAGGGCCAAGACGTGCTCGACCCGGGTCGACAGGTCGATGATTTCGAGGATGTCCTGCTTCTGCTCGATCTTCAGCGCCATGTGCGCGGCCATGGTGTCGACCAGGCGGCTTGGCTCATCAATGCTGTTGAGGGAGGACAGGACCTCAGCCGGGACTTTTTTGCCCAGTTGCACGTATTGCTCGAACTGGGACAGCAGGCTGCGTACAAAAACTTCGGATTCACGCTCAGGCGCATCGACTTCGTCGATCAACGCCACTTCTGCACGCAGGTGGCCATCCACCTCCATGAAGCGCTCGACCGCACCGCGCTGCTCGCCCTCGACCAGCACCTTGACGGTGCCATCTGGCAGCTTGAGCAATTGCAGAACGGTAGCAATAGTGCCGACGCGATACAGGGCGTCTTCGCCTGGATCGTCGTCAGCCGGATTTCTCTGGGCCAACAGCAGGATCTGCTTGTCGCCCGTCATCGCGGCCTCGAGGGCTTCGATAGACTTCTCGCGCCCCACGAACAGCGGGATAACCATGTGCGGATACACAACCACATCACGCAATGGCAGGAGAGGCAATTCAATGGTTGTCTTCATGATTTCGCCTCTATGACAGATGAAAGTAAGCTTGAAACCAAGATGGGGGCTGCGTGTAAAAAAAACAAGCTCAATGCTGGCAGTTACACACAGTAAAAATTCCTATGCAAAACAAAGGGGCCCCTAGAGGCCCCTTGTTTGTACCGAAACTGCGAAACGCTTACGCGTCTGGCGCAGCCTTGGCAGCCGGCTCACTGTTTTCGTAGATATACAGTGGCTTGGACTTACCTTCTATAACGCTTTCGTCGATCACCACTTTACTCACCTCGGACTGCGAGGGGATTTCGTACATGGTGTCGAGCAATACGCCTTCGAGAATCGAACGCAAACCGCGTGCACCGGTCTTGCGCTCCAGTGCCCGCTTGGCCACCGATTTAAGCGCGTCGGCACGGAACTCGAGGTCTACACCTTCCATTTCGAACAGCTTGGCGTATTGCTTGGTCAGGGCGTTTTTCGGCTCGGTGAGGATCTGAATCAGAGCAGCCTCATCCAGCTCGTCCAACGTCGCCAGGACCGGCAGACGGCCAACGAACTCCGGGATCAGACCGAACTTGACCAGATCGTCAGGCTCGACTTCACGCAGGGACTCGCCCACCTTCTTGCCTTCTTCCTTGCTGCGCACTTCTGCACTGAAACCGATGCCGCCACGGGTGGAACGGTTTTGAATAACCTTTTCCAGGCCGGAGAACGCACCGCCACAGATAAACAGGATGTTACGCGTATCAACCTGCAGGAATTCCTGCTGCGGGTGCTTGCGGCCGCCTTGGGGCGGTACGGAAGCGACCGTGCCTTCAATCAGCTTCAGCAGGGCTTGCTGCACGCCTTCACCGGAAACATCCCGGGTGATCGACGGGTTGTCAGACTTGCGCGAAATCTTGTCGATTTCATCGATATAGACAATACCCATCTGGGCCTTCTCTACGTCGTAATCGCACTTCTGCAGCAGTTTCTGAATGATGTTCTCGACATCTTCACCCACGTAACCCGCCTCGGTGAGGGTGGTAGCGTCGGCGATGGTGAAGGGAACGTTCAGCAGGCGAGCGAGGGTTTCTGCAAGCAGGGTTTTACCCGAGCCTGTAGGACCGATCAGCAGGATGTTGCTCTTGCCGAGTTCGACCTCATCACCTTTCTTGTCACGCTGGTTCAAGCGCTTGTAGTGGTTGTACACCGCTACGGCCAGAACCTTCTTTGCACGCTCTTGACCAATCACGTACTGATCAAGGATGCCGCTGATTTCTTTAGGCGAAGGCAATTTATGCGCGCTGCTCTCGGCCTGTGCCTCCTGCACCTCCTCACGGATGATGTCATTGCACAGGTCGACGCACTCGTCGCAGATAAAGACCGAGGGGCCGGCAATCAATTTGCGCACTTCATGCTGGCTTTTGCCACAGAAGGAGCAATAGAGCAGCTTGCCGTTGTCCTCGCCGTTGCGGGTGTCAGTCATTCGTTCGATCCAAATCCGATAGGCTTGCAACACAAGATGAAGGCTTATGCGGGCTTTTTCAAGCCCGCCGGTGGTCGGACATGCCGACCAGGCCTATTTTGAGCTGCTTATATTAAGCGGGGCGCTTGTCGATCACGGCGTCGATCAGCCCGTATTCACGTGCGGCTTCGGCACTCATGAAGTTGTCGCGGTTAGTGTCGCGCTCGATTTCTTCCAGGGTGTGCCCGCTGTGCTTGGCCATCAGCGTGTTGAGGCGCTCACGGATAAACAGGATTTCCTTGGCGTGGATTTCGATGTCCGACGCCTGGCCCTGGAAACCGCCCAGTGGCTGGTGAATCATCACACGCGAGTTAGGCAGGCAGAAACGCTTGCCTTCAGCACCGGCTGTCAGCAGGAATGCACCCATGCTGCAGGCCTGGCCAATGCAAGTGGTGGACACGTTCGGCTTGATGAACTGCATGGTGTCGTAGATCGACATGCCGGCTGTCACCGAACCGCCTGGGGAGTTGATGTAAAGATGGATGTCCTTGTCCGGGTTTTCCGCTTCAAGGAACAGCAGTTGCGCACAGATCAGGTTGGCCATGTAGTCCTCTACCGGACCAACCAGAAAGATCACTCGCTCCTTGAGCAGGCGCGAATAGATGTCGTAGGCGCGTTCGCCACGAGCAGATTGCTCGACAACCATCGGGACCAGGCCGCCTGCGGCCTGGATATCAGAGTTCTGCTGAATATACGAATTACGGAACATGCTCTGCAGTTACTCCCAAATAGTCATGTCTTGAATACGCATAAGCCAGCGCGAGGCTGGCTTATGGGTGTATTTTCAAACGAGTTGGACAATCAGTCGGCTTGTGCTGCTTCTGCCGGCTTGACTGCTTCTTCGTAAGAGACCGCTTTGTCGGTCACCTTAGCCTTCTGCAGAACAGTATCCACAACTTGTTCTTCCAGCACAACCGAACGGACTTCGTTCAGCTGCTGGTCATTCTTGTAGTACCAAGCCACGACCTGCTCAGGCTCCTGGTAGGCCGAAGCCATTTCCTGGATCATTTCGCGAACGCGGTCTTCGTCAGGCTTGAGGTCGAACTGCTTGACCACTTCAGCCACGATCAGACCCAGCACAACGCGGCGCTTGGCTTGCTCTTCGAACAGCTCGGCCGGCAGTTGGTCAGGCTTGATGTTGCCACCAAACTGCTGAACAGCTTGTACGCGCAGGCGATCCACTTCGTTGGACAGCAGGGCCTTAGGCACTTCGATCGGGTTGGAGGCCAGCAGACCGTCCATAACCTGGTTCTTGACCTTGGACTTGATGGCCTGGCGCAGCTCACGCTCCATGTTCTTGCGAACTTCGGCGCGGAAACCTTCGATACCGGTTTCCTTGATACCGAACTGGGCGAAGAACTCTTCGTTCAGTTCTGGCAGCTTAGGCTCGGAAACACTGTTGACGGTCACAGTGAACTCGGCGGCTTTGCCAGCCAGGTCCAGGTTCTGGTAGTCAGCAGGGAAAGTCAGGTTCAGAACGCGCTCTTCGCCGGCTTTAGCGCCAACCAGACCGTCTTCGAAACCCGGGATCATGCGGTTGGAGCCCAGTACCAACTGAGTGCCCTTGGCCGAGCCGCCAGCGAACACTTCGCCGTCAACCTTGCCCACGAAGTCGATGTTCAACTGGTCTTCGTTCTGGGCAGCGCGATCGGCCACTTCAAAGCGGGTGTTCTGCTTGCGCAGGATTTCCAGCATGTTGTCCAGGTCGGCATCGGCCACTTCGGCGCTCAGGCGCTCGATTTCGATACCTTCGAAGCCAGCAACGGTGAACTCCGGGAACACTTCGAATACAGCAACGTATTCCAGGTCCTTGCCAGCTTCCAGGGACTTAGGCTCGATGGAAGGCGAGCCAGCCGGGTTCAGCTTTTGCTCGACAACAGCTTCGTAGAAGGAAGCCTGGATCACGTCACCGACAGCATCTTGACGTGCATCAGCACCAAAACGGCGCTTGATTTCGCTCATCGGCACTTTGCCTGGACGGAAACCAGCGATCTTGGCCTTCTGGGCAGTCTGCTGCAGACGCTTGTTGACCGCGGTCTCGATGCGCTCTGCCGGCACGGTGATGCTCATGCGGCGCTCGAGAGCAGTAGTATTTTCAACAGAAACTTGCATGGATATTCCTCGTTGCACAGACGTTAGCCGGCCGTTTCCGACCCAAGAATCAAGGGCATGCATTCTAGTGGGTCAAACTCAAGAAGTCACCCTACTGAAAACGGGTAAAAAAACAGCAGGCAATTTACAGGTACGAATGCACGAATGCTCCTCGCCCCAGTGACAAATACAGCCAATCACGCCAGGGCTCTGTGCCAACCCTTCTATATATAGAAGCAGCCAGCGACCATCTCCCTGACAGCCGACCTTGCACGCAAGGCCGGCGGGTAGTTCGGCATCATCGAGAAACAAAAATACGACGAAGCGCCCCACCCCTGCGACCCAGTACCTGCAGCCGCCGAATACGCAAACCGCTAAAACAAAAAAGGCGCCAGACTGTTAAATCTGGCGCCTTTCGGAATATGGGGTGGACGAAGGGGATCGAACCCTCGACAACGGGAGTCACAATCCCGTGCTCTACCAACTGAGCTACGCCCACCATATTGCGTGACAAAGAAGCCAATTGCCTTCTCTGTTAAGCCCCAACCTAGCCCATGGCAAGGGTGACGCTGTATTTGGTGCGGATGAAGAGACTCGAACTCTTACGCCTCGCGGCGCTGGAACCTAAATCCAGTGTGTCTACCAATTCCACCACATCCGCGGCTTGAAACTTTTAAAACAAAGGCGCCAGACCGTTAAATCTGGCGCCTTTTGAAATATGGGGTGGACGAAGGGGATCGAACCCTCGACAACGGGAGTCACAATCCCGTGCTCTACCAACTGAGCTACGCCCACCATCTTGCGCTACTTGTGCCAAAGCTGCCTAATGGCGCACCCGGCAGGACTCGAACCTGCGACCATCCGCTTAGAAGGCGGATGCTCTATCCAGCTGAGCTACGGGCGCCTGATTAATCTGTACTCTTGGAGGACTACAAACTAAATGCTTCCAGCCTCACACAATCAAACAGCTATTGCGCTCGACCTTCTTAACCAGTGCTAGGCTGTGCCCGACAAGTGCGACGAATAGTATAGACGCCCCCAGGGGCCGTCAAATCTTTTTTGAAAAAAATTCATTTTATTTAAGGGGTTAGGGGAATTTGCAGACCAAGCGCCTTTGCCCTCACGTCCTGGCGTGCGAGAATGCGCGCACTTTTCCTCCCCCTCTCGATGGTTAATCACGCGTAATGACTGCACAACTTATCGACGGCAAATCAATCGCCGCCAGCCTGCGCCAGCAGATCGCCAAACGTGTCGCCGAGCGTCGCCAGCTTGGCCTGCGCACGCCGGGGCTCGCGGTGATCCTGGTCGGCAGCGATCCTGCCTCCCAGGTTTATGTCTCGCACAAGCGTAAAGACTGTGAAGAGGTCGGCTTTATTTCCAAGGCCTACGACTTGCCTTCCGACACCACCCAGCAGGCCCTCACCGACCTGATCGACGGCCTCAACGACGATCCGAATATCGACGGCATCCTGCTGCAATTGCCGCTGCCGGAGCATCTGGATGCTTCCCTGTTGCTGGAGCGCATCCGCCCCGACAAAGACGTCGACGGTTTCCACCCCTATAACGTCGGTCGCCTGGCCCAGCGTATTCCACTGCTGCGCCCCTGCACGCCGAAGGGCATCATGACCCTGCTGGAAAGCACCGGCGTCGACCTGTACGGCCTGGACGCCGTGATCGTCGGCGCGTCCAACATTGTTGGTCGCCCAATGGCCATGGAACTGCTGCTGGCCGGCTGCACCGTGACCGTGACCCACCGCTTCACCAAGGATCTGGCGGGCCATGTCGGCCGTGCCGACCTGGTGGTAGTCGCCGCCGGCAAGCCGGGCCTGGTCAAGGGTGAGTGGATCAAGGAAGGCGCCATCGTGATCGACGTGGGCATCAACCGTCAGGACGACGGCAAGCTGGTGGGCGACGTGGTGTATGAAACCGCCCTGCCCCGTGCTGGCTGGATTACCCCGGTGCCGGGTGGTGTTGGCCCGATGACCCGTGCCTGCCTGCTGGAAAACACGCTGTACGCGGCCGAAACCCTGCACAGCTGATCACCTGCAGCGCCAAAAGAGCCCCGTCTTGACCCAAGGCTGTTCACAGGTCACGCCGGGCCTCCTGAAAAATCCGCTGCCAGCTGTCTGGCAGCGGATTTTTTTATTCCCGCTCGACAGAACAGTGCGCCGCGGCTTTCTGAAAGTGATGCCTGCGCACTTAAAAGCAACGCCAATCAGCAGTGCAATCCCCAAACCCCATAACCCTATGATGGTCAGTGGCATCTGCGACTTCACCGATCAACAACGTAGTACCCCTACGCACAGTAATAAATGGGTGGCCCAACGAATCGTTTTACCGTTCATCTTCGTCCCTGATTTCAACGACTCCTACTCGACGCACCGCTGACAAAAAGCCCCTCTCAAAGGCCCTGAGGCTTTTGTATCAGTCCTACATGCCCAGGGCTGACAGAAGCGTTTTTGCCATATCTGCGCGCCAATGCGCTTTGCGCTACAACCCTAACCAATCATCGGCTTACAGCCTTTATTTAAAGGCTCTCTATCAGTTTCTGATCCATACTAATAATATGTAACGTCATTTTTCATATAGCCGGTCACACCCGGTATTTTTCTACCTTTTAGCGAGTTCATCCGCGTGAATATTCGTCTTTCTCTTGTCAGCCTGTTCTTCGCATTCGCAGGCACTGTCGCCAACGCCAGCGAAACCACCCTGGCCCCACGGGACACCTCGCAACTGCACATCGCTTCGGGCAGCGCGATGTTGGTGGACCTGCAAACCAACAAGGTGATCTACGCCAGCAACCCCGACGTAGTGGTGCCGATTGCTTCCGTCACCAAATTGATGACCGGCATGGTGGTGCTGGACGCCAAGCAGAATATGGACGAGTACATCTCCATCAACATCAGCGACACCCCGGAAATGAAAGGGGTGTTCTCGCGGGTCAAGCTCAACAGCGAGATGCCGCGCAAGGAGATGTTGCTGATTACCCTGATGTCCTCGGAAAACCGCGCCGCCGCCAGCCTGGCCCATCACTATCCGGGCGGCTATGCCGCGTTTATTGCCGCGATGAACGCCAAGGCCAAGGCCTTGGGCATGAACAGCACGCGCTATGTCGAGCCGACCGGTCTGTCGATCCATAACGTGTCTACCGCCCGCGACTTGAGCAAGCTGGTGCAGGCCGCGCGCAAGTACCCGATGCTCACGCAATTGAGCACCACCAAGGAAAAAACCGTGTCGTTCCGCAAGCCCAACTACACCCTGGGCTTTTCCAACACCGATCACCTGGTCAACCGTGCCAACTGGGATATCAAGCTGACCAAGACCGGCTTCACCAACCAGGCCGGCCACTGCCTGGTGCTGGTGACCAGCATGGGCAACCGCCCGGTGTCGCTGGTGATCCTCGATGCCTTCGGCAAGTTCACACACTTTGCCGATGCCAGCCGCATCCGCAAGTGGATCGAAACCGGCAAGAGCGGCTCGGTGCCGGACGTGGCCCTGCAATACAAGGCCGACAAGAACCTCAAGGCCCGCCAGACCGGGGTCGCCCAGTCCCACTGAGGCACGGTTGACAGGCACAAAAAACGGCGCCCTCGGGCGCCATTTGCATTATGGCTGCTTCGGCCTTTCGGCCATCACCTTGAGTGCCTGGGCGGCCGCCTGTTCCTGGCCGGCCTGGGCCGTGGCGTTGGCGGCCTGCTGCCACCTACCCGCATCCAGGTTGGCCGGCAACTGGCTTGGCCGCTGGACCAGCACCGCCCACTGGCCGGCGCTTTTCCAGGCGGACTCGAAGTCGCTGAACGCCACTGGGCGTCTCCGGTCCCTGGCAACTCGCAACACCACCGTACTGTTTTGCTGATTAAACCCCACCAGCACCGCATAACGCGGCTCGGCCCATAGCGTCGAGCCCTCGGTAATCCGCACCATCACCGGGTACCCCGCCGCCACCTGCGCCAACAGCGCGGTCAGCTTGGGGTCCAGCGGATACACCAGCATCCCGTACTCACGCGCCAGTACCTGCATATTGCGCTCAAGGTCGGCTTCCCCGCCCGGCAAGTGCAATGGCTTATCCAGCAACCCCGGTGTAATCACAATGCCTTGTTGCGACAGCATGCTAGCCAAAGCGGCCGGACCACCCTGATAGGTGTCACCGCGAAACGCCGGCACCCCGTTGAGCTCTACGCGCTCGGGCAAACCGCGGATGTTCGAGGGAGTGGGATGCCCCGCACACGCGGCCAAGCCGAGGACGCAGGCAGCCACCAACAAGGATGTTTTGAGGTTCGACCGTAAACGCAACTTCTTCACTCTCTTGATCATCAGCGGGCTGGGGCGTTGATCATAGGGCGCCCGGGGACGCGGGTATAGCCTTGGGCCACAGTAAAAAGCCCGGCATAGAGCAAACAAGTTGGATGTACACGACCATTGGTCAATAGCACGCAACCGGGAGGCAGCTAGACTGTCCATTGCAAAGACAGTGAGTGCCCTGCACAGGGCAAAAGGAGGCACTTATGAGCCTGACAACCACGATTTTCATGCTGGTGCTTGGCTGGCTAGCCGTCGCCGGCGCCATGTTGTGGGGGGTGTTGCGCGTGACCCGCCGGCACCATCACCCACAACCCAAACCCGCTGCACACGCCAAGAGCCACAAGCCGGTCGCGCATCACGCCTGAGCCCAGCCAGGAGCCGGCAGGCAGCCGGCCCCTACAGATCTAGGCCAGCTGTTTGCGAGCGACCGCAACTGACGCCGCCAGCATCGCCCGCAGTAATACCGCGCACCCCGCCGCCAGGTCATCCGGTGCCGCATTTTCGATCTCGTTATGGCTGATCCCGCCTTCACACGGCACAAATATCATCCCCGCCGGCCCCAGTTCAGCGACGAAGATCGCGTCGTGCCCGGCGCCACTGACGATATCCATATTCGACAACCCCAGGCCATTGGCCGCCTCACGCACTGCATCGACACAGCCCTTATCGAAATACAGCGGTGGAAAATCGGCGGTGGGCACCATTTCGAAGGTCAGGCCGTGCTTGGCGCAGGTGTCGTCGATCACCTGGCGCACCTGGGCAATCATCGAGTCCAGGCGCGCCGGTTCCAGGTGGCGGAAGTCGAGGGTCATGCGCACTTCGCCGGGGATCACATTGCGCGAGCCCGGGTAGGCTTGCAGGCAACCCACGGTGCCACAGGCATGGGGCTGATGGCCGAGGGCTGCGGCATTGACCGCAGCCACCACTGCCGAAGCGCCGACCAGAGCATCCTTGCGCAAGTGCATCGGCGTCGGCCCGGCATGGGCCTCAACGCCGCGCAGGGTCAGGTCGAACCATTTCTGGCCAAGCGCCCCCAGCACCACGCCGATGGTTTTGCGTTCGTCTTCCAGGATCGGCCCCTGTTCGATATGGGCTTCGAAATAGGCCCCCACCTTATGCCCGCTGACCGGCCGGGTGCCTGCATAGCCAATCGCATTCAGTGCATCGCCCACCGTGACGCCCTCGGCGTCGGTCTTGGCCAGGGTGTCTGCCAGGGTGAATTTCTCGGCGAACACCCCGGAGCCCATCATGCACGGTGGGAAGCGCGAGCCTTCTTCGTTGGTCCACACCACCACCTCCAGCGGCGCCTCGGTTTCGATCTTCAGGTCATTGAGCGTGCGCAACACCTCCACACCCGCCAGTACACCGAAGCAACCATCGAACTTGCCGCCAGTGGGTTGGGTGTCGATATGGCTGCCGGTCATCACCGGCGCCAGCGCCGGGTTGCGCCCCGGACGACGAGCAAAGATATTGCCCACCCCATCGACGGTCACAGTGCACCCCGCCGCCTCGCACCACTGCACAAACAGATCCCGGGCCTGACGATCGAGGTCGGTCAGGGCCAGGCGACACACACCGCCTTTGGGGGTAGCGCCAAGCTTGGCGAGGTCCATCAACGACTGCCACAGGCGGTCGCGGTTGATGTGCTGATGGGTGGATTGCAGAACGTCGATGGCAGCGTTCATGGGGTTCTCCTCAGGCAATATTGTTGTTTGAGTCGGCGCGATATCCATGGGGGCTGGCTTGCCTGGGATGGCGGCGGGTCAGTTACCACCGCTATCGCAGGCAAGCCAGCGCCCACATTGACCGCATTTACGACGGAAATTTAGCGGCGATAGGACTGGTTTTGCGCTTGCTGCACAGCCCGTAATACAACACCCCGCCCAATGCCGATCCGGTAAACCAGCCGTAGCTGTAGAACCAGCTGAAGGCATCGCTGCCCAACGACAGCAAGGTCAGCACCACCGGCACACCGAAAGCGATAAAACCCGCCACGTTCCAGGCCGGGTACACGTCATCGCGGTACAGCCCCGCCAGGTCCAGTTGCTGGCGACGGATCAGGAAATAGTCCACCACCATGATCCCGGCAATCGGCCCCAACAGGCTCGAATAACCCAGCAACCAATTGGAATACACGGTTTCCAGGCTGACATCGGACACGATCAGGCCGAGCTTTTTCAGCAGTTCGTGGGCCATCAACGCCAGCCCCACCAGGCCGGTGAGTATCACGGCGGTGGTGCGGTTGATCAGCTTGGGCGCGATGTTCTGGAAGTCGTTGGTGGGCGAGACAATATTGGCCGCCGTGTTGGTCGACAGCGTGGCAATGATGATCAGCGCCATCGCCACCGCGACCCACACCGGGCTCTGGATGTGCCCGATCAGGGTCACCGGGTCGGAGACGCTGACCCCCACCAGTTTCACCGAGGCGGCGGTCATGATCACGCCCAGGGCGGCGAACAGGAACATGGTCAGCGGCAGGCCGAAAATCTGCCCCAGTATCTGGTCCTTCTGGCTTTTGGCATAACGGCTGAAGTCAGGAATGTTCAGGGACAAGGTGGCCCAGAACCCGACCATCGCGGTCAGCCCGGCCATAAAGTACCCCGTCAGGCTCGCCCCTTCGGGCCGCTTGGGCGGGATCGCCATCAATTCGCTGAACGACACATTGGGCAATGCCCACACCAGCAGGCCGATACCCACGGCCACCAGCAGCGGTGCCGACAGGGTTTCCAGCCATTTGATCGACTCGGCACCGCGCAGCACCACCCACAGGTTCAGCACCCAGAAGATCATGAAGCCGATCACCTCACCGGTGCCGCCCAGGCTCTTCCAGCCCTCGAAGATCGAGCCGAGGAACAAGTGGATCGCCAGCCCGCCGAACATCGTCTGGATACCGAACCAGCCGCAGGCCACCAGCGCCCGGATCAGACACGGCACATTGGAACCAAGGATGCCGAAGGATGAACGCAGCAACACCGGGAACGGAATGCCGTACTTGGTGCCCGGAAAGGCATTCAGCGTCAGGGGCACCAGCACCACGATATTGGCCAGCAGGATCGCCACCAGCGCCTCGCCCACCGACAAGCCGAAGTACGCGGTGAGCACCCCGCCCAGGGTGTAGGTCGGCACACAGATCGACATGCCGACCCACAGCGCGGTGATGTGCCACTTGTTCCAGGTTCGTTCGTGCACCTTGGTCGGTGCCATGTCGTGGTTGTAACGGGGGCTGTCGAGGACGTCGCTGCCGGCGTCGAGTTCATACAGGCCGTCGCGTTCTATGACTTGCGATCTGTTCTGTTGCATGGCCGCTCCACGGTTTTTTTGAATTATTGTTGCTCATCCGGCGTTCAACGCTGGATGGCCGCAGTCCCGCATGGACAACATGACATCACGGACCCGGCCAACCGGCAGCGCACTCAATTACCGTGCCGCACACCGTCACCGCATCCGTACCGCTTATATAACTGGCTGATGTTTATCAGCTTTATTTTGTTTACCGAAAAGTCCCACGGCACTTTCAACGTTACTCAGGCCAAATAACGCAGAAGTTGTCCGAACAATCAGGACTCAATCTGGTGCAACACAATTATTTTTATTACTGCCTGCCGTCAAGAGGCAACTCTCAAGCGTCTGATTTGCAATAGGAAATGTTGCTCATATTGGGAACCTGTCAAGTGCGTCAAAATGGTGAGAGGTCGCTACATTTTGGTGATTTTCAGTTTTTACCCTTATAAATCAATAAGTTATTACAGATATATACTTATAAAAAATAATCTTGATCATTCGAAAAACTCGGGCTAGTTTCTATTCCTGTCACCGATGACAAGAATAGATTCTGTACGGTGAGCAGAACTACAACACTTAGAACTGGCATAAGCCGGTCAAGCCCCTGAGGAACTCGGCATGTCTCTGTTGATCCGCGGCGCCACCGTTGTTACCCATGATGAAAGTTATCCAGCCGATGTCTTGTGCGCAGACGGTCTAATCCGCGCTATTGGCACTGATCTGGAGGTGCCCGCCGGCACCGAGATACTCGATGGCAGCGGCCAATACCTGATGCCCGGCGGTATCGACCCCCATACCCACATGCAACTGCCCTTCATGGGCACCGTGGCCAGCGAGGACTTCTTCAGCGGTACGGCAGCAGGCCTGGCGGGCGGGACCACGTCGATCATCGACTTCGTGATTCCCAACCCGCAGCAGTCGTTGCTGGAGGCCTTCCATCAGTGGCGCGGCTGGGCCGAGAAGTCGGCGGCCGACTACGGGTTTCATGTCGCGATTACCTGGTGGAGCGAACAGGTGCGCGAGGAAATGGCCGAGCTGGTAAGCCACCACGGCATCAACAGCTTCAAGCACTTCATGGCCTACAAGAACGCGATCATGGCCGCCGACGACACCCTGGTCGCCAGCTTCGAACGCTGCCTGGAACTGGGCGCGGTGCCCACCGTGCATGCAGAGAACGGCGAGCTGGTGTATCACCTGCAACGCAAGCTGATGGCCCAGGGCATCACCGGGCCCGAAGCCCATCCGCTGTCGCGCCCTTCACAAGTGGAAGGCGAAGCGGCCAGCCGGGCGATCCGGATTGCCGAAACCATCGGCACGCCGCTGTACCTGGTGCATGTTTCGACCCAGGAAGCCCTCGACGAAATCACCTACGCCCGCGCCAAGGGCCAGGCGGTCTACGGCGAGGTCCTGGCCGGGCACCTGCTGCTGGACGACAGCGTGTACCAGCATCCCGACTGGCAAACCGCAGCGGGCTACGTGATGAGCCCGCCCTTCCGCCCCCGCGGGCATCAAGACGCACTGTGGCGCGGCCTGCAATCGGGCAACCTGCACACCACCGCGACCGACCACTGCTGCTTCTGCGCCGACCAAAAGGCCGCCGGGCGTGACGACTTCAGCAAGATCCCCAACGGCACCGCCGGCATCGAAGACCGCATGGCGTTGCTGTGGGACGAAGGCGTCAACAGCGGGCGCCTGTCGATGCAGGAGTTTGTCGCATTGACCTCCACCAACACCGCAAAAATCTTCAACCTCTACCCACGCAAGGGGGCGATCCGCGTCGGTGCCGATGCCGACCTGGTGCTGTGGGATCCCCAGGGCACACGGACCATCTCGGCCAAGACCCACCACCAGCGGGTGGACTTCAATATCTTCGAAGGCAAGACCGTACGTGGCGTACCCAGCCACACCATCAGCCAGGGCAAGCTGGTGTGGGTCGATGGCGACCTGCGCGCCGAGCGTGGTGCCGGGCGCTATGTCGAACGGCCAGCGTATCCGGCGGTGTTCGAGCAGCTGCGCAAGCGGGCCGAGCATTCCAGGCCAGTCGCGATAAACCGCTGAAATCGCCACTCGCAGGCAAGCCAGCTACCACCCGTTGATAGGTGAACCCGATCAAATGTGGGAGCAGGCTTGCCCGCGATGAGGCCAGTGCAAACAACAAAAAACCAATGCCCGCCAGAGGCAAAAAAACCGTGAGGCCCTTACCGTGATCCAGACCCTGAACCACCTCCCCCACCCCAACGAAGATGGGGCGACCCTCGCCAGCCATTTCACCGACCTGGCACCGCCCCTCAATGCCCGCCAGGCCCACCTGGAAGCCTCGCGCTGCCTGTATTGCTACGACGCGCCGTGCGTCAACGCGTGCCCCAGCGAGATCGACATCCCCTCGTTCATTCGCAATATCCACACCGACAACGTCCAGGGCGCGGCGCAGAAGATTCTCTCGGCCAATATCCTCGGCGGCAGTTGCGCCCGGGTCTGCCCGACAGAAATCCTCTGCCAGCAGGCCTGTGTGCGCAACCACAGCGACGAATGCGCCCCGGTGCTGATCGGCCTGTTGCAACGCTATGCCATCGACAACGCGCACTTTGAGCAACACCCGTTCCAGCGCGCCGCCCCTACCGGCAAGCGCATCGCAGTGGTCGGTGCCGGGCCTGCGGGGCTGTCTTGCGCCCATCGCAGTGCCTTGCATGGGCATGACGTGGTGATTTTCGAAGCCCGGGAAAAAGCCGGCGGCCTCAATGAATACGGGATCGCCAAGTACAAACTGGTGGATGACTTCGCCCAGCAGGAGCTGGATTTCCTCTTGCAGATCGGCGGCATCGAAATCCGCCACGGCCAGCGCCTGGGCGACAACCTGAGCCTAAGCGACCTGCACCAGCAATTCGACGCGGTATTCCTCGGCCTGGGCCTGGCCGCCAGCAAACACCTGGGCCTGCCCCACGAAGACGCCCCCGGCCTGCTCGCCGCCACCGACTACATCCGTGAGCTGCGCCAGGCCGACGACCTCAGCCAACTGCCCCTGGCCGACCGCTGCATCGTGCTCGGTGCCGGCAATACCGCCATCGACATGGCCGTACAAATGGCTCGCCTGGGCGCGCGGGACGTCAACCTGGTATATCGCCGTGGCCTTGCCGACATGGGCGCCACCGACCATGAACAGGAGATCGCCAAGGCCAACCAGGTCCGCCTGCTGACCTGGGCCCAACCCGACACCGTGCTGCTGGACGACCACGGCCAGGTACGCGGTATGCGCTTTGCCCGCACGCGCCTGGAAAACGGCCGGCTGCACACCACCGGCGAAACCTTCGAGCTGGCGGCCGATGCGATCTTCAAGGCCATCGGCCAAGGCTTCGACGAGCAGGCCTTGCACGATCCCCTGGCCCAGCAACTGCAACGCCAGGGTGAACGGATCTTTGTCGATGCGCAGCTGCAAACCAGCATCCCCGGCGTGTATGCCGGCGGCGATTGCGTCAGCCTCGGGCAAGACCTCACCGTCCAGGCCGTGCAACACGGCAAGCTGGCCGCCGAGGCCATGCACGCTCAACTCATGCTCAACGTGGAGGCTGCGTAAATGGCCGATCTCTCGATTGTCTTCGCCGGTATCAAAGCCCCTAACCCGTTCTGGCTGGCCTCCGCGCCACCCACCGACAAAGCCTACAACGTGGTCCGCGCCTTTGAGGCCGGCTGGGGTGGCGTGGTCTGGAAAACCCTGGGTGAGGACCCGGCGGCGGTCAACGTCTCGTCCCGTTATTCGGCGCACTTTGGCGCCAACCGCGAAGTGCTGGGTATCAACAATATCGAGCTGATTACCGACCGCTCCCTGGAGATCAACCTGCGGGAAATCACCCAGGTGAAAAAGGACTGGCCGGACCGCGCACTGATTGTGTCGTTGATGGTGCCGTGCGTCGAAGAGTCATGGAAAAACATTCTGCCCCTGGTAGAAGCCACCGGTTGCGATGGCATCGAACTGAACTTCGGCTGCCCCCACGGCATGCCGGAACGGGGCATGGGCGCGGCCGTGGGCCAGGTGCCAGAGTACGTGGAACAGGTGACACGCTGGTGCAAGACCTACTGTTCGCTGCCGGTGATCGTCAAGCTCACGCCCAACATCACCGATATTCGCGTGGCCGCCCGTGCCGCGTATCGCGGGGGCGCCGATGCGGTGTCGCTGATCAATACCATCAACTCCATCACCAGCGTCGACCTGGAACGCATGGTCGCCCTGCCGATCGTCGGTACCCAAAGCACCCACGGCGGCTACTGCGGCTCGGCGGTCAAGCCGATTGCCTTGAACATGGTCGCCGAAATTGCCCGTGATCCCCAGACCCAGGGCCTACCGATCTGTGGGATCGGCGGCATCGGCAACTGGCGCGATGCCGCAGAATTCGTGGCCCTGGGCTGCGGTGCAGTGCAGGTGTGCACGGCGGCGATGCTGCATGGTTTTCGGATTGTCGACGAGATGAAGGATGGCTTGTCGCGGTGGATGGACAGCCAGGGCTACAGCAGCCTGCAGGATTTTTCCGGGCGCGCGGTGGGCAACACCACGGACTGGAAGTACCTGGACATCAACTACCAGGTCATCGCGAAGATTGACCAGGCCGCGTGCATCGGCTGCGGGCGTTGCCATATTGCCTGTGAAGACACCTCGCACCAGGCGATTGCCAGCCTCAAGCAGGCCGATGGCACCCACGTGTACCAAGTGATCGACGACGAATGCGTGGGCTGCAACCTGTGCCAGATCACCTGCCCGGTGGCGGATTGCATCGAGATGGTGCCGATGGACACTGGCAAGCCGTTTCTCAACTGGACCCAGGATCCGAGGAACCCCTGTCGGGAGGCGGTGTAACCGTTTAAATCGCTATCGCAGGCAAGCCAGCTTCCACATTTCAATGGTGTAAATCCAATCCAATGTGGGAGCTGGCTTGCCTGCGATGAGGCCCTCAACCTCTCCCCAAAGCTCAGGGCTCCAAGCCAATCCCCCGCAGAATCACACTGGTCACCGTCTGCACCGCCCGCTCGAACTGCATATCCGACAGCGCCTGATGGTCGTTGAGGATCATCACCTGGTGATCGAAGTCGGCATAGTGCTGGGTCGAGGCCCAGATCATATACAGCAGGCTCGACGGCTCCACCGCGAGGATGCGCTTGTCTTCCACCCATTGGCGGATCTTCGCTTCCTTCATCTTGGCCCAATCGTAGAGGCTCGCATCCAGCGCTTCGCCGAGGGTCGGCGCGCCGTGGATGATTTCATTGGCCCAGACTTTCGAACCATAGGGGCGGCTGCGCGAGTGCTGCATCTTCGCCCGGATGTAGCTGCTGAGCACCACCCGTGGATCATCGAACATTTCGAAGCACAGCGCGTCCTGCTTCCACACTTCCAGCAGGTCGAACAACACCGCGCTGTACAACTCGCTCTTGGTGCTGAAGTAGTAATGCAGGTTGGAGCGCGGCAGTTGCGCCTGTTCGGCAATGTCGGCCATGGCGGTGCTGCCATAGCCTTTTTCGGCGAAGACCTTTTCAGCGGCCAGCAGAATCTTTTCGACGTTGACCCGACGGATACCGATCTTGTGATTGCCCATAGGGGCTCCCTGACAACGACATGCCTGGAAGACTACCATCCGCTCTAGATCGGGGCGACAGCCTGAGTGGAAACTTCGTACACTGCCCGCTCCTCCCCTTGATAGGTAGTGCACGATGTTGATCAAGAACACGTTGATGGCGGTTGCCTTGCTGACCTCTCTGCTGGGCGCCCAGGCGGCCTTGGCCCACGCCCACCTGAAAAGCACCACGCCGGCGGCCGACAGCACCGTCACGGCCCCCGCCGACCTGCGCCTGGTGTTTTCCGAAGGCGTCGAAGCCACGTTCACCAAGGTGTCCCTGAGCAGGGACGGCACCGAAGTGGCGGTCAAGGGCCTGGAAACCCCGGACAAAGACAAGAAAACCCTGGTGGTGACCCCGGCCGCCCCGTTGGCTGCCGGCACCTACAAGGTCGAGTGGCACGCCATCTCGGTCGATACCCACAAGAGCGCAGGCAGCTACAGCTTCAAGGTCGGCCAATAACCCATGGCAACCCTGCTGGTGCTGTGCCGTTTCCTGCACTTTATGGCGGTGCTGCTGATGTTCGGGGCCAGTGTGTTCCGGCCCTTGCTCCTGGGCACCAAGCCCCAGCCGGCAGTGGACCGGCAACTGGCGCGCCTCACCGGGCCACTGGCCTGGCTGGCCCTGGGCAGCGGCGTGGCGTGGCTGCTGTTGATCAGTGCCAGCATGGCCGGCAGCGACTTGCTGGCGCTGGACCTTGCAACGGTGCAATTGGTGCTGGGCAAGACTTTTTTCGGCCAGGTCTGGAGCGTGCACCTGCTGTTGAATGGCCTGTTGGTGCTGAGCCTGCTGACACGTTGCAACCGCGCGCGCCTGCCCCTGACGACGCTGCTCCTGGCAACCCTGGCCCCCGTGGGCCATGGCGCCATGCTCAGTGGCCTTAGCGGCCAATTGCTGATCCTCAACCAGGCGGTGCACCTGCTCTGCGTCGGTGCGTGGCTCGGTGGGTTGCTGTTGTTGGTCCTGCTCCTGCGCCAAACGCAGCACACGCCCCTGGAAGAGATTCTGCAGCGCTTCAGTGGCGTCGGTTACGGGCTGGTGGCGGGTTTGCTGGTCACCGGGCTGATCAATATCCGCGTGCTCACCGGGCAATTCTGGCCTACCCCGCTGTTCAGCGGGTTTGCCTTGATCCTGTTGATCAAGGCGCTGCTGGTGGCGGGCATGCTCGGCCTGGCAGTGCTGAACCGGCTACGGACCCAGGATTGCCAGCAGCGACGTGGCCAATTGCAGGCCAGCGTGTTGCTGGAATGGCTGTTGGGCGCGGCGGCGGTGGCGGCCGTTTCCCTATTGGGCACCCTGCCACCGATGCTGTAGGAGCATCATCCAGTTCAAGGCGGACTGTTCTTCAAGCGCCCCGCCGTGTCGATACTCACCACCACCGACAGCCCCGGTCGCAGGCGTTCGCTTTGCTCCTGATCGGGGTCCACCGTGATCCGCACCGGCACGCGCTGGGCGATCTTGACGAAGTTGCCGGTGGCGTTATCGGCCTGCAACAGGCTGAACTCAGACCCCGTCGCCGGCGAAATACGCTGCACCGTGCCATGAAACTTGCGGTGGTCCAGGGCATCCACGGTAAACGTTACCGGCTGGCCCACCTGCACGTTGTCCATCTGGGTTTCTTTCATATTGGCGATCACCCACAACTGGTTCGGCACCAGTGCCATCAGCTGCGCGCCGGAGTTGACGTAGGCCCCCAGACGTACACCAATCTGCCCCAGTTGACCGTCCCGGGGGGCCAGGACGCGGGTGTTCGACAGGTCGATCCGCGCCAGCTCCACCGCCGCATCGGCACTGGCCACCGCCGCTTCCAGGGAGCCGCGATTGACGATTACCGTCTGCAGGTCCTGGCGGGCGATTTCCAGGCTGGCCTGGGCCTGGGCCACAGCGGCGATGGTTTGCGCGTTGGCGGCGCGGGTCACGTCCAATTCACGGCGCGACACCGAGCCGTCGCTGATCAGCTCTTCGTTGCGACGCAGGTCGGCGGTGCTTTTGCGCGCCTGGGCCTGGCTATCGGCCAGGGCGGCCTGGCGCAGCTTGATGGTCGCCTCGGCACTGTTGCGCTGTTGCACCACGTTGGCCAGGGCGGCCTGCTGCACCGCCAGTTGCGCCTGGGCCTGATCCAGGCGCTGCTTGTAGATGCGGTCGTCGAGGCGTACCAGCAAATCCCCGGCCTTGACGTGCTGGAAGTCCTGCACCGGCACCTCGAACACATAACCGCCCAATTGTGGGCTGATGATCGTCACCTGGCCGCGTACCAGAGCATTTTCGGTGGTTTCCACGGCGCTGCTGAACGGCGGCAATTGCCAGGCGTACAGCACAATCAACACGCCAACGATGGCAATCGCGGCAAAGCCCAGGGACGAGACGATGCGCACGCCCAGGGAGCGCGGCTCGGTGGCCGTCGCACCCGGTGGCGTGGTGCCCTCCGGGGTGGCGGCAATGGCATTGGTGGTCGTGGTGGTAGCCGTAGGTTCGCTCATGAAGGAAGTGCGCCGCTAGGTTGAACGGAAGGCGCTGCACTGGCGGCAGCTTTCTTGGTGGTGCTCATCAGCCACAGGCTGCGGGTAAAGATCCACAACATGGTGAGGATCGCGATGATCGCGATCAGCATAAACACGTCGTTATAAGCCATGACATTGGCCTCGCGGGTGGCCGCCGTGGCCAGGCTGCGGATGCCCATCAGGTTGCGCAGTTCCGGGTCGGCAATCACCGAGCCGTAGGCCGAGCCGCCGCTTTGTACACGGGCCGCGACCCGCGGATCCAGCAGGGTCAGGTGTTCGACAATCATGCTCGAATGGAATTTCTCCCGCACCACCTGGAAGGTGCCGAGCAACGCCGCGCCCATCAGCCCGCCGAGGTTCTGGCAGATCCCGAACAACACCGAGAAACTCACGAGGTTGCGCGGGTTGGCCAGCACATTGCGCATCCCCAGCACCATGGTCGGGCCGAGGAAGAAGGTACCGCCAAACCCCAGCAGAAACTGGCTCAGGTACATGTTCTGCGGCCGCGTCAGGTTGCTGGAGAAGCTGTCCATCACCGAGCCCGTGGCCATCAGCGCCAGGGAAATCACCAGGGGCATCAGCAAGTGTGCCGGGTTGATGGTCAACGCGCTGATCACCAGGCCACTGATCGCCCCCAACAGCATCACCAGGTACAGGGTGCGCATCTGCTCGCTGCTCATATTCAGCGCCTGCAAAAAGCCCACGGCGCCGGTGGACTGCTCGGACAGCACCATGCGGATCAGGATTACCGCCAGGGCCAGGCGAATCATCACCCCGCCGCCCAGCCAGCGGGTCATCAGCAGCGGGTTGGCGCGGTTATGTTCGATGGCCAGCCCGGCCATGATCAGCACCAGGGAACAGGCCGAGGCCACGCCGATCCACGGGGCTTCCAGCCACCAGTCGATGCGCCCCAGGGACAGTACCGCGCAGAGCAATGCCACGCCCGAGGCGAGCAAAGCAAAGGTCAAGAAGTCGAGCTTTTCAAAGGTCTTGAAGCGATCGCCCGGCGGCAACTTGAGCAGGAACACACAGCCCAGGCAAGTCAGCGCCATGCCCAGCTCAAACAGGTACAGGCCGCGCCACTCGGCAATCTGCAGCAAGTCTTCGGAAAACAGCCGCGCCATCGGCAACGCCAGTTGCGCGGTACCCAGGCCCAGCACCAGAGCCTTGAGCCGCCACTTCGCCGGGAACGCCTGGACCATGTAGTACAACCCCAGGGAACTGAGGGCCGCGCCCACCATGCCGTGGGCGGCACGCACGGCGATTGCCGAACTGAGGTCATTGACGAACAGATGGCCAAAGGTGACCAGGGCGTAGAGCACCAGGAACACTTCGGTAAACGCGCGCAAGCCGAACTGCTGGCGGAACTTCACCAGCAGCAGGTTCATGGACACGTTGGTCATCACATAGGCAGCGGGTAGCCAGGCCATTTCGGCGGTGGTCGCGCCCAATGCCCCTTGCAGATACGGCAGATTGGCGATCACCAGCGCATTGCCCAGGCCGCCGGTGATTGCCACCAGCACCCCAACCAGGGCAAAAGCCCAGCGTTTGAGCGTGGGGTGATGGGGCGTCGACGGTGACCCCGGCAAGCTCGGACGCTCGTGGGGTTGCCAGGTGTGCGGGGTGTATTTATCCATTCGTGACCTTGATGACCGACGCACGAGGCCGGTAAAACCCTGACTCAGAGCTTAGTAGACCTGAGCGGGGTTCATCTTGTCATCTTTGTGGGAGCTGGCCTGCTCCCACATTTGATTTGTGATGTGGCGCAAATATGTGCCCAGCCGAGCCCCCCCCTGTGAGAGCCAGCTCCCACAGGAGGTTTTAGATCCAGCCCAGCCAGCTCCAGTAGGTGGCTGCAAACAGCAGCATCAGCAGATAGCCAATCACCGTGACCAGCAAGCCTACCTTGGCAAACTGCCGCGCGGTGAAGGTGCCGGTGCCCAGGCACACCATGTTCTGCGGGGCGTTGATCGGCAGGATAAAACCGTAGCTGACCACAAACCCGAGCAACATGGTCATGCCCAGCCGGCTGAAGTCTCCCGGCAGGGTTTGCAGTACGGCAATCAGGATCGGCAACAACGCCGAGGTCAGCGCGGTAGCGCTGGCAAAACCCAGGTGAATCACAATCAGGAATGCGCCGAGGATCGCAAACACCCCCAGCGGCCCCAGTTGATTCAGGCCGGTATGCCCCACCACCTGCGCGCCCAGCCATTGCCCGGCCTGGGTGGTGAGCAACGCGGTACCCAGGCTGATGCCCACACCGAACACAATCACCGTGCCCCAGGGGATACGCGACTGCACGTCCTTCCAGGTCATCACGCCGATCCCCGGCAGCAGCAGGAACACCAGGCCGGCGTAGGTGGTGGAGGTGGTATCGAAGCTGTGCAGGCGCCCTTCCGTGGCCCAGGCCAGCAGCAGCAATACCGAAACGGTCAGCAAGCGCTTCTGCGGCCCGGTCATCGGGCCGATCTCCACCAGGGACTGCGCCACCGCTTCCTTGCCACCGGGAATGCTATTGCTTTCCGGGGGCAGCAACTTGAGCACCAGAAACAGCAGTACCGCCGACATGATCAGCGCCCACGGCGCCCCGGCGATCAACCAGTCGATCCACGACACGCGCTGGCCGAGCATCTTGTCCATAAAACCGACCGTCAGCAGGTTCTGCGCGGCGGCGGTCTGGATCCCGACGTTCCAGATACTGGTGCCCTGGGCGACGACGATCATGATCCCGGCGGCGATATTCGAGCGTTTGTCCACGCCAAACGCGGCAATCACCCCCATCATGATCGGCACCACGCAGGCGCTGCGGGCGGTGGCGCTGGGCACCACCAGGCTGAGCAGGATGGTCACCGCAATCGCGCCCACCAGGATCCCGCGAGTGCTGGTACCGACCCGGGTCAGGGTCACCAGGGCGATACGCCGGTCGAGGCCGGTGTGGGTCATGGCGGCGGCGATAAACAACGCACCGGCCACCAGGGCCAGGGCCGGATTGGCAAACCCGGTGAGCGCCATGCTGATAGCGGGGCTGGAACCGATCAGGTGCGTCGGGTCCTGCAAGGACGGTGCGGTGCCCAACAGAAAGGCCATCAACGAGGTGATCATGATCGCACTGGCTTCGTAGGACACCGCCTCGGTGATCCACACCACCACGGCAAACGCGAGGATCGCCAGCATCCGCTGGCCGGCCACCGGCAAATCGGCGGGCAGCGGCAACAGCAGCACGCCGACCATCACCAGTACGGCAATCACCAGGCCCATGGGCAACTTGAATGATGCAGCGGTTGTTGCGGGGCCGTTCATGGGGTTCTCCGTCAGCCTTCAAATCAGGCCGACAGCATGAGGCAAAGCACCGCACGCCGTGTTGACGGGTATCAACGTGCCAGGCCAACACGTGAGCCCAGCCCCCTCCTATCGGCCAGCCGGCCGCAGCAGGGCATCGACCTGCTCAGCCACGCTTAGCAAAAGGCTGTCGTTTCTAAATCCTCCGATTATTTGCAGCCCTACCGGCAGCTCTGCGGCCTTGCGCACAAGAGGAATATTCACTTGCGGCAATCCAAATGCCATCCAGAATTTGATGAAATCCGACGGCCCAGTGGCGCCAAGGCCCAACGGGGCGACGATGCCGCAGCTCGCCCCCAGGACGGCGTCAAACGGTTTGAATATCTCCTCCAGCACCGGCGCCAACTGTGCCAGACGCCTCTTGGCCGCTGACTCTTGCTCCCAACTGGTCCGCTCGGCGCGGGCGAACATATCGAGGATTTCCATGCTCATCTTGTCCGGGTGCCGATTGAACTCAGCGGCCAATGAGCGGGCGCCCTCACAATCGTTTATCAACAAATGGTCATCAAACACCCTGGCAAACCCCTCAGGCAACACCACTTCGCTCACTCGGTGCCCTGCCGCACGCAGCGTATCTATAGCGGCTTCCAGTGCCAGGGCCACGTCCTTGTCCACCTGATCCCAGCGCGCCGTACGGCAAAAGCCCAACGACCGTAGCGGGCTTTCCGCGGGGCGCGCCGGGAACCCCGGGATCAGGACTTGCGCGATCAGGCTCAGGTCACGCACCGAACGCCCAAACCAGCCGACCGTGTCGAAACTCGGCGCCAGTGGCTTTACCCCCTCAAGCAAGACCAGCCCATAGCTGGGTTTGAAGGCGTGCACCCCACAATAAGCGGCAGGCTTGATCAATGATCCGGCCGTCTGCGTACCCAGGGCGATGGGAAAGAATCCAGCCGCCAGCCCCCCCGCCGAGCCCGCACTCGAACTCCCGGGCGTGCGTCGGGGGTCCTGGGGATTGCGCGTCGGCCCGGTGTGCATATAGGCAAATTCGGTGGTGTGGGTCTTGCCCATAATCAGCGCCCCCGCCTGGCGCAGCAGCGAGACAACCTGTGCGTCGCGGGACGGGCGGTTGTCCTCATAGATCGGCGAGTAAAAACCGGTGGGATGATCCACAGTGTCGTAGTTATCTTTGACCCCCACCGGAATACCTGCCAACAGACCTCGCGCACGCGTCCCGGTCAATTGCCTCGCTTGAGCACGTACCGCGTCGGGGTCGAACGAAACAAAGGCCTGTACTGTCGACTCCTGGGCCTCGGCACACCCAAGGAAGTGTGCGGCGACTGTCTCTTCGCTCACCTCACCCGCACAGACCCGCTGTGCCAGGGTGGTGGCATCCAAATGATCAAAACGGTACATGGCATTCCTCTGTTACAGGCCTGTCTGCCCAAGGGCTCAATGCAAAATCTGCGGGTTGTCGAAGAAGTCATTGGGCGCCGAGGTCGGCTCGTCGAACAGCATGATTTTCGGCTTCATGCACAGGGCACGGGTAATCGCCACGCGCTGTTGCTGGCAGCCCGACATTTGCCCCGAAAACTTGTGGGCCTGCTCCGGGATGCGCACGCGCTCCAGGTTCCGTCGCAGCCATTGAGCAACTTGACGAGTTCACGTCCTACCGTTGGCTGGCGCGCCCAAAAGACTTAAATCAACTTAACGTCGTTTGCGTAACATGCGTTAAACAGCGAACGCCGATTGCAAATCACAGAAGCCTTTTATCTCGATGGGATTACCGGCCGGATCCAGGAAGAACAGGGTTGCCTGCTCGCCCGGTCCGCCGGCAAAGCGCAGATAAGGGGCGAGGACAAACTTCACCCCGCCCGCGATCAAACGGTCCTTTAACACCAGCCAGTCCGGCATCTCCAGCAACACCCCCAGATGAGGCATCGGTACCAGATGGTCGCCGACCCTGCCGGTATCAGTGACGGCAAAGGGCTCACCCAGGTGCAGGGATAATTGATGCCCGAAGAAATTCACGTCCATCCATGTATCCGTGCTGCGCCCTTGTGCGCAACCCAGCAAGTCACAGTAGAACTGACGTGAAACTTCCAAATCGCGAACATGGTAGGCCAGATGAAAAATCGACTGCATGGAGCGCTCCTTAAAGCACCATCTATTTAAATGACAGTGGAATAAGGCAAAGTTTGTGCTGCTTTTACAGAAACACACAGCATGTAATTTTTACTCAGAGCGAAAGAATTTTTAACGATAGCCCCGTACAAGAGCAGGGAGTATTGCCCTACCCCAGTAACTGGCTCAACACCGCCCGCAACTTACCTGGCTTGACCGGTTTGTTCAGCAACGGTGCTTCCAGGCGGCGCAGGGCGCGGCGGCACTGGTCGGTGCGGTCCGCAGTGATAATCACGGCGGGAATGTTCTGGGCGAAATGCTCGCGCAACTGCTTGACCACCGCACACCCCACCACCCCATGGTCGAGGTGATAGTCAGCCAGGATCAGCTCCGGCGCCCGGCCCTGCAACGCCAGCAAGGCACCGGCCTGGTCGGTGGCGGTCACCACCTCGCAGCCCCACTGCCCGAGCAGCGCGCGCATGCTTTCAAGGATGCTCAGCTCGTTATCGATCACCAGCAGGCGGCGCCCGGGCAACGGATTACCAGTGCTCGGCTGTGTCGGCAACTGACTGATGGCCAGGGGTACCTCGGCACTCAACGGCACCTCGATGCTGAACATCGAGCCGCGCCCCGGCCATGAGCGTACTGCCACCGGGTAACCCAGAATCAGCGCGATACGCTCGACAATCGCCAGGCCCAACCCAACGCCCTTGCGATCCGCGGCGCGGCCGACATCGAGTTGGTTGAACTCCAGAAAGATCGAGCTCAACCGGTCCGCCGCAATTCCGCGCCCGGTGTCCCAGACCTCCAGGCGCAGGCGATCACCGCGCCGCCGCGCGCCCAACAGGATGCAACCTTCGTCGGTGTAGCGGCAGGCATTGCTGAGGAAGTTGCGCAAAATACGCGTCATCAAGCGCAAGTCCGTGCGGATCGCGTAGCCGGCAGTGCGCGCCCGCAGCTTGAGGCCCGCCGCCTGGGCCACCGAATGGAACTCCGACACCAGCGGCGCAAACAGCTCATCCAGGCGGTACAGCGCCACGTCCGGCTTGACCGCTGCCTGGTCCAGGCGCGAGATATCCAGCAAGTCGGTCAGCAGGTCCTCGGCCCCTTCCAGAGCCTGATGGGTGCGCTCCACCAGCACTTGCTCGACACTGGGCAGGTTGCGTTCACGCAGGGTAGAGATCAGCAGCCGCGCCGCGTTGAGCGGTTGCAGCAGGTCATGGCTGGCAGCGGCCAGGTACTTGTCCTTGCTGCGATTGGCGGCCTGGGCGGCGTCACGGGCGTCGCGCAGGTCTTGTTCAGTCTGTTCGCGCCGGGCGATCTGCTGTTGCAGGTTGTGGTTGGCTTCGAGCAGCTCATCGGTGCGCGCCGCCACCCGTTGTTCCAGCTCATCGTTGAGGCGGATATAGCGTTTGCGCTCGGCTTCCAGTTCATCCAGCCGCGCCGTCAGCTCCGGGTAGTGGCTCTTGCGCGCCGAGTGATCGCCCAGCCCCAGCAGCCCGGCCAGAGCCCGCTGCTGGTCGTCAGAGAGCTTCGCCATAGACGACCTCGACGTCACGCTGGCTCGACTCACGCGGGTTGGTCAGGATGCACGGGTCATGCATGGCGTGTTGCGACAAAAACGGAATATCTGCCACCCGCACCCCGTGCAGGCCGAGAGTTTCATGGAAGCCGATGGCGTGCTTGAGGGCAATCAGGTGCTCCACCAGCCGCCCGCAGATCTGCCGGTGGTTGAGGCCCCGGCAGTCGATGCCAAAGGTCTCGGCAATCACCTTGAACCGTTCCGGCGCCGAGTTGTAGTTGAACGCCACCACATGCTCCACCAGCACCGCGTTGCACAGGCCATGGGGCAAGTCGAGAAAGCCGCCAAGGCTGTGGGACATGGCATGCACCGCGCCGAGGATCGCATTGGAAAACGCCAGGCCGGCCTGCATGCTGCCGAGCATGATTTTCTCGCGCAGGGCGATATCGCCGGGGTTGGCGATCATCTGCACCAGGTTGCCATTGATCAGGCGCATGGCTTCCAGCGCATGGGGGTCGGTCAGTGGGCCGTTGCCGGTGGACACAAAGGCTTCGATGGCATGCACCAGCGCGTCGATCCCGGTACAGGCCGAGAGGAACGGGTCCATGCTGGCGGTGGTTTCCGGGTCGATCAGCGACACATCCGGCACCACTGCCTTACTGACGATGGAAAACTTCATGCGTTCCTGCTGATTGGAAATGATCACGAACTGCGACACATCGGCCGAGGTGCCGGCGGTGGTCGGGATCAGGATCAGCGGCGGGCTGGGCACGCGGATGGTGTCCACCCCTTCGAACTCAAGAATGCTGCGCCCATGGGCGACCACAATACCGATGGCCTTGCCGCAATCCATCGGGCTGCCGCCGCCGACGGCGACGATCACATCGCAATGGTTCTCGCGGTAGACCTCGGCGCCCTGCATCACTTCTTCGACACGCGGGTTGGGTGACACCGCGGTGTACAGGCAGTACTCGATCCCCAGGGACTGCAGGCTGGCCTCGACATCCGCGACCCAACCGGCAGCGACCACACCCGGGTCGCTGACCACCAGGACCTTGCGCGCACCGAAAGTCTTGGCGTAATTGCCGACACTGTGCCGGGAACCGGCGCCGAAGATGATTTCTGGGGAGACGAATTTACGCAATTGGCTGAGGCTATGGCTCATTGGAAAGCCTGTTTTTATTGTTTTGGAAGATACGGGCCACACTAACGCATCCGCTGGCGAATGCAATCAGACCAATGGGCTAGCCCTTATCCCTGCAGGAGCCGGCAGGCCGGCTCCTGGGATGGTTTCAGCGGTTGGCGAAATACATGGTCACTTCAAAGCCGATACGCAGGTCGGTGTAGGCGGGTTTGGTCCACATGGGAGCGTTCCTCTTGTTATACCGGGAGAGTCCGGTACAGGCATTAATACATGGGTGGGCTGGCGGGCGAATGCTACTTTCGAACGAACCGGTCGCAGTCGTTAGTCTCGGATGTACATAGAATCTCCCACAGGGGTACGCGCACGACTCGACGATCAGGTCGGCTACCAGGCCGCCTCGCTTTGCTTTTGATCTGAGGCGCCCCGTTAAACCACGCTGGCCGTCATCCGATATTGATTTGGGGGGTAACCCGGCAGGACGCCGGGTTAGCCGCGCTGGGCCATGGATGGCCCATCGCGGCGGCCCCCCAAATCAATGTCGGATGACGGGCACACCGAGCCTGGGCGAGGTGCCGAGTGGTGGGGCAAGAGCCCTTTTGGTTACTTTTGGCTGGGCCGGCACTCCGGGCTCTTTTCCAAAAGTGACCCGCCGTAAGGGCGGAACCCTAAGTGGCCGTGACCGCAGCAATGGATATGTACACATACCCAGAAGAGGGTTGTGTAGCTACTCATGCTGCGATGACCGAAGGTCAGCCGCCAATAATGCAAGCTGGACAACCGCTATCGCAGGCAAGCCAGCTCCCACACTTGATTGCATTTCAAGCAGGGCGGCTGATGTCTACCCATCAAAGGGTGGAAGCTGGCAGTTCAATCAGGCGATCAGAAGAACCCCAGCGGGTTGATGTCGTAGCTCACCAGCAGGTTCTTGGTCTGCTGGTAATGATCGAGCATCATCTTGTGGTTCTCACGCCCTACCCCAGACTTTTTGTAGCCACCAAACGCAGCATGCGCCGGGTACAGGTGATAGCAGTTGGTCCACACACGCCCGGCCTTGATCGCCCGGCCCATGCGGTAGGCGCGGTTGATATCGCGGGTCCACAGCCCGGCACCCAGGCCGAATTCGCTGTCGTTGGCAATCGCCAGGGCTTCGGCTTCGTCCTTGAAGGTGGTCACGCCCACCACCGGGCCGAAGATTTCTTCCTGGAACACGCGCATTTTGTTGTGGCCCTTGAGCAGAGTCGGCTGGATGTAATAGCCGCTGGACAGGTCGCCCGCCAGGTGTTCGGCGGCGCCACCGGCCAGCAGTTCGGCGCCCTCTTCCTGGGCGATGGTCAGGTACGAGAGGATCTTGTCGTACTGCTGCTCGGACGCCTGGGCGCCGACCATGGTCTCGGTGTCCAGCGGGTTGCCGCGTTTGATCTTGACGATCTTCTTCATGACCTCGGCCATGAACGGCTCGTAGATCGACTCCTGCACTAGCGCCCGCGACGGGCAGGTGCACACTTCGCCCTGGTTGAAGAACGCCAGCACCAGGCCCTCGGCGGCTTTCTCGATGAAGGCCGGCTCCGCCTGCATGATGTCTTCAAAGAAGATATTCGGCGACTTGCCGCCCAGCTCGACGGTGGACGGAATAATGTTCTCGGCCGCCGCGTGCATGATGTGCGCGCCCACCGGGGTGGAGCCGGTGAAAGCGATCTTGGCGATGCGCTTGCTGGTGGCCAGGGCCTCGCCGGCTTCGCGGCCAAAACCCTGGACGATGTTCAACACGCCGGCCGGCAACAGGTCGGCGATCAGTTCGGCAAACACCATGATCGACAGCGGCGTCTGCTCGGCCGGCTTGAGCACGATGCAGTTGCCGGCGGCCAGGGCCGGGGCGAGTTTCCAGGCGGCCATCAGCAACGGAAAGTTCCACGGGATGATCTGCCCGACCACGCCCAGGGGCTCATGGAAATGATAGGCCGCAGTCAGTTCGTTGATCTCGGCGGCGCCGCCTTCCTGGGCGCGGATGCAGCCGGCGAAGTAACGGAAGTGGTCGGCGGCCAATGGCACGTCGGCATTCAGGGTCTCGCGCACGGCCTTGCCATTGTCCCAGGTCTCGGTCACGGCCAACACTTCCAGGTGCTGCTCGATGCGGTCGGCAATTTTCAGCAGCACCAGGGCGCGGTCCTGGGCCGAGGTCTTGCCCCAGGCGTCGGCGGCAGCATGCGCAGCGTCCAGGGCCTTGTCGATATCGGCGGCGCTGGAGCGCGGGAATTCGGCAATCACCTCGCCAGTCACTGGCGAGGTGTTGGTGAAGTATTCACCGTTGACCGGGGCCACAAACTCGCCACCGATAAAGTTACCGTAGCGCGGCTTGAAGGTGACGATGGCGCCGGGGGTGCCAGGTTGTGCGTAGATCATGATGAGGCCTCTTTCGGGGGATGTTGTTATTGATCTATCCGTTGCATCTGAGCGCGTTCATAGCGGGGATACAGGTGGCTGACACTGCGGATCAGTTCGTAGCGGCTCAGGCTGATGGCCGCAAAACGTTCGGGAATGGGGCTGCGGATCATCTCGCCCATGGCACTGCCGTTGGCAGCACCGGTGGCCATGAGCTGGTCGAGCCAGCCCAGGTAATCACGCATTTGTGCGAAGGGTTGGGCATCGCTGGCCACCGGGCCGTGGCCGGGCACGATCAGTTTCCAGGGCAGGCCTTGCAGGGTGGCGATATCCGCCAGCCATTCCGCCAGGCCCGGGGTGTTGGGGGTGGTCAGGGCGCGCTGGTAAAACACCAGGTCGCCGGCAAACAGCACGCCGGTGGTCTCGTCGAAAATCGCCAGGTCGGCGCCGGTATGGCCGCTCAGGCTCAACAATCGCAAAGCGTGGCCGCCGACGGTCTGCACTCCGGGGCTCAACGTCTGGCTGGGCAGCAGCACTTCGGTGCCGCGCATCCAGTCGCCGACCATGCGGTACATGTTTTCCGCCATGCCATCGCCCTGTTCGCGCAGCAGCGTGGTGGTGCCTGCCAGCGCAGCGATCGGCATATCCGTGAACGCCTGGTTGCCCAGCACATGGTCGGGGTGATGATGGGTCAACAAGACCTGGATCACCGGCTTGTCGGTGACCGTGGCAATCGCCTGGCGCAATGCTTCGCCGTAACGCCGGGACGGCCCGGTGTCGATCACCACCACCCCGGCCTGGGTCACGATAAACCCGGTATTGACGATGTTGCCGCCGTTGGCCCTGGCGAAATTATCCGTGCTGCCTTCCAGCAGCCAGGTGTCGGCGGCGATCTGCCGGGGCTTGAGGGCGTAGTCGAGGTCGGCCAGCGCGGGCAGGCCCAGGCCGAGTAACAGCAGTAATAGCCACTTCATGGGATGGCCCCGGCGAATTCACTACCGCTGGTATCGCGCAACAGCAAGCGCACCGGCCCGGCGCCTTGCAGGTCAAACGCCAGGTCGGGGTTCTCGCTGACCGCCGCAAACAGCTCCAGGCGCGCCAACACCCGGTCCTGGGCGTCGCGCAGTTCGGCGTGGTTGATGTAGAACTCAGGGATGCCGCTGACCATGCCATTGTCCATCGGGTGTGCTATCTGCAGGCGCAGCCGGCTGAAATCCTCGCGGGGGTAACGACCGCCCAACACTTCCCCCAGGTGTTCTTCCCAGCCCGGCTGGCTGCGCACCACGCTGGGCGCGGTACAGCCGCCGCCGGCGGCGTCGATCAGGGTCGAACCCACATGCCACAGGCCATCCTTGGTCAACACGGCGGCGCGCAACGGCGTGGCCTGCTCGATCCGGACGCGGATCGCCAACCACGGCAACACGCCCTCGCCCGGCTGGAAGTCGACGATTTTCGGCAGTGGATTGAGTTCGGCCCAGGCGATGATTTTCACCACCTGGCCCTTGAAGGCGCGAGCGTCGATTTCCAGGGGCACCTGCCGCGCATCTTCGGCAAATGGCGGCGCCAGCAACTTGACCCGTTCATCAAAGACAAACGGCGCATTGCCGAGGAACTGCTGGTGGAAATAGCTCCACATCACCGATGGCACCGGGTCTTTGCCGGGGTCCATCCCGTAGGCGGCCACTGGCAACCAGCAAGCCAACAGCCAACGTGCGCGCCAGCCCATGGCTTACTCCTCGACGTGCACGCTATCAAGATAAGTGCGTACCGCCCACAAGGCTTCCTGGCTCAAGTAGTCGGCCATTTTCGGCATGTACACCCGACCATCGCGCACCGCGCCGTGGCGCACCCGTTCGACGAACCATTCGTCCCCGGCATCGCCCTCATCGAGCATGCGCAGGTCGGGGGCGATCCCACCGGACTTGGCTTCCAGACCGTGGCACGCGGCGCAGTTCTGGTTATAGGCCGAGGCCCCCACTTCGACGGCCTTGGCGTGTTCCGGCGACTGGCGATACGGGTTCACCGCCGCCCAGCCATCGGCATCCAGCGGTACGCCGGCGTCCTTGATCGGGGTCAGGCCTTGGGTTTCCACGGCAGTTGGCGTCACGTTGCCGTGAGCCCAGACGGAGCCTGCACCGATCACCCCGGCCAACAGGCCGGCAACCAGCAAGGCGTTGCGTTTTGTTGTCATTATTGTCCCCTCAGGATTGCACGCAAAACCTCTCTACAGAGGCTATGGCAACCATCATAGGAACGCCTCGCCAGGGCCCGTATGCTGCTTTGGTGGCCGGGCTCTACTCCCTTCGTAGTAAGGCTTGCGGGCCCCTGCTAAATCAGATGCGGTTCGGGAAATTGTCCCGGCCACACCGGGATATTTTCCGTATCCGCGGGCACCGTCCAGCCAGCAACCTGTGCAGGCCAAAACCTCCACTGGGAACTGCAACCATGACAATAAGATCGCTACCCGCCCTCTCGCCGCTGAGCCTTGCCGTGCAGGCTTTCCTGCTGGTCGGCAGCCTGTCCTTGAGTGCGGCGAGCTTCGCCGCTGCCGAACCTGCAAAGCAGACGCGCAACGTCACCTGGGAAGACATTGCCAACGACCACCTGACCACCAAGGACGTGCTGCAATACGGCATGGGCACCAACGCCCAGCGCTGGAGCCCCCTGGCCCAGGTCAACGACAAGAACGTGTTCAAGCTCACCCCGGCCTGGTCGTACTCGTTCGGTGACGAGAAGCAGCGCGGCCAGGAGTCCCAGGCCATCGTCAACGACGGCGTGGTGTATGTCACCGGCTCCTACTCCCGGGTGTTCGCCCTCGACGCCAAGACCGGCAAGCGCCTGTGGACCTACAACCACCGCCTGCCCGACAACATTCGCCCGTGCTGTGACGTGGTCAACCGCGGGGCGGCGATTTTTGGCGACAAGATCTACTTCGGCACCCTCGATGCGCGCCTGATCGCCCTCGATAAAAACACCGGCAAAGTGGTGTGGAACAAGAAATTCGGCGACCACGCCGCCGGCTACACCATGACCGGCGCCCCGGTGCTGATCAAAGACAAGGTCACCGGCAAGGTCCTGCTGATCCACGGCAGCTCCGGCGATGAATTCGGCGTGGTCGGCCAGTTGTTTGCCCGCGACCCGGACACCGGCGAAGAAGTGTGGATGCGCCCGTTCGTCGAGGGCCACATGGGCCGCCTGAATGGCAAGGACAGCACCACCACCGGCGATGTGAAAGCACCGTCCTGGCCGGATGATCCGACCACCGAAACCGGCAAGGTCGAGGCCTGGAGCCACGGCGGCGGTGCCCCTTGGCAGAGCGCCAGTTTCGATGCCGAGACCAACACCATCATCGTCGGCGCCGGCAACCCCGGCCCGTGGAACACCTGGGCGCGTACTTCCAAGGATGGCAACCCTCACGACTTCGACAGCCTCTATACCTCAGGCCAAGTGGGTGTCGACCCAAGCACCGGCGAAGTGAAGTGGTTCTACCAGCACACGCCAAACGATGCCTGGGACTTCTCCGGCAACAACGAGCTGGTACTGTTCGACTACAAGGACAAGGACGGCAAAGTGGTCAAGGCCACCGGCCACGCTGACCGCAACGGCTTCTTCTACGTGGTGGACCGTAACAACGGCAAGCTGCAGAACGCCTTCCCGTTCGTCGACAACATCACCTGGGCCAGTCATATCGACCTGAAGACCGGCCGCCCCGTGGAAAACGAAGGCCAGCGTCCGGCCAAGCCGCTGCCGGGTGAAACCAAGGGCAAGCCGGTGGAAGTCTCGCCGCCGTTCCTCGGTGGCAAGAACTGGAACCCCATGGCCTACAGCCAGGACACCGGCCTGTTCTACATCCCCGGCAACCAGTGGAAAGAGGAATACTGGACCGAAGAGGTCAACTACAAGAAGGGTTCGGCGTACCTGGGCATGGGCTTCCGTATCAAGCGCATGTATGACGACCACGTCGGCACCCTGCGCGCGATGAACCCGACCACCGGCAAGGTGGTGTGGGAGCACAAGGAGGCCCTGCCATTGTGGGCCGGCGTGCTGGCGACCAAGGGCAACCTGGTGTTCACCGGCACCGGCGACGGTTTCTTCAAAGCCTTCGACGCAAAAACCGGCAAGGAGCTGTGGAAGTTCCAGACCGGCAGCGGCATCGTCTCCCCACCGATCACCTGGGAACAGGATGGCGAGCAATACATCGGCGTGACCGTTGGCTACGGCGGCGCGGTGCCGTTGTGGGGCGGCGACATGGCCGAGCTGACCAAACCGGTGGCACAGGGCGGGTCGTTCTGGGTGTTCAAAATCCCGAGTTGGGATAACAAAACCGCGCAAAAATAACCCCCCGTTGATGATCGTTCCCACGCTCTGCGTGGGAATGCCTCCCAGGGCGCACCGCGCCCCAACGGTCACCACGAGGTCCCTGCCATGAACTACCTGCCCCTGCTACTCCTGCTTTCCCTCCCTCTGGCCTACGCCGACGACGGCGACGATCAACCCCTGGTCATCAACGGCTGCACCCTCGCCCCCCACAGCCAATGCCCCGGCGCCAACCTCAAGGGCGCCAACCTGCGCAACCAGGACTTGAGCAAAATGAACCTGGCCGGGGCCGATCTGCGCGAGGCCGACCTGCGCCACGCGAACCTCGACCTGGCCAACCTGGAAAAAGCCCAACTGCAAGGCGCCAACCTGACCCGCGCCAGCCTGCAGCAAGCCAACCTGCGCCTGGCAGATTTCAGCGGGGCCACTTTGATGGCCGTGCAAGGCTGGGGCATGTTTGCCCAGGGCGCGCAATTTGAAAACGCCAACCTCAGCGCGGCTTACCTGCAATTTGCGCGGTTGTCGGGGGCCAAGCTGCACAAGGCCAACCTGCGTGCAGCAGACCTGGAAATGACTTGGATGAGCAAAGCCGACCTGCAAGGTGCGGACCTGAGCGACGCCAACCTGCAAGAGGCCAAGTTCGGTGAAAGCAACCTGGAACAGGCCACCCTCACCGGCAGCCGCCAGCACTATGCAAACTTCCAGGACGCGAATATGGAGGGCTGCAAGGACTGCCCCACCACCTGGGACCGTTAACTTTTGCAGGAGCGGGCTTGCCGGCTCCCGCAGAGGAGCGACTTATCCCGCCGCCCGCACCACGCCCATATCAATCCCCACATGCACCAGCTCCGCATGGGAGCTGACCTGCAATTTGCTCTTGAGCAAGGTCAGGTGATTGGACACGGTCTTGCTGCTGATACTCAGTTGATCGGCAATGGCCCGGGTGGGTGTGCCTTTGGCCAGCATCAGGAAAATTTCCAGCTCACGGGCCGTCATGCCCTGCAGGCGATGATCGACCGGGTGGTAGGCCAGCTCGGTGGCCAGGGCCTGTTCGATATAGGTGTGGCCGTCGAGAATGCGCTGCACCGCTTCATTCATCACCGCAGGCGTCGCGCCCTTGGTGATATAGCCCGACGCACCGGCCTCCAGGGCCTGGCGTACCAGGGGCAGCTCCTGATGCTGGCTGAAAAACAGCACGCGCAATTGCGGCAGGCGCTGGCGCAGGCGGCGGGTGGTCTCCAGGCCACTGATGCCCGGCAGGCCAAAACCGGTGATCACCAGGTTCGGCACCGCCTCCTGCACCCGCGCCAGCGCCTCCTCGCCAGTGCCCGCCTCGCGCACTTCCACGCCCGGTAGCAGCGCCCGCAATAGGCTGCTGTAACCCAGGCGCACCACGGCGTGCTTGTCTACCAACAGGATATTCATGAGGAATGCGCCGGCGTCACCAACAACGGCGCCGGTCGCGGGCCGTGGAGCTTGTCCACGCCGATCAGGCTGACAATCAGCAAAAACGGCAAGAGCAGCGCCTTGAGAATTCGCATGATCGTACAACTCCTGAGGATGACCGGTACTTTCATGCTAGAGCCCTCAAGCGCCGGCTGATTTACTACTTTGGTACTGGTTTTGCTGTCTATCGTCGCATTCCCAAGGCAGCGCGACTGGCATGTAATAGGCGCATAACTATAAGGATCGTACCTGCCATGCTGCCCGCCCGACTGACTCTGGCTGCCGTGCTGTCGCTGACCCCGCTGCTGGCTGCTGCCCAGCCGCCAACCGCGCTGTTTTCCCGCGACGGCTACCGCATCAACCTCTATCGCAGCCCCACCCCCGAACACCTGCCGGGCGCGACCATCGTCGATACCCAGGCCCTGCAAACCCTGCTGGCGCAACAGCCGCGCCCGGTGCTGATCGACGTCTACCGCCGGCAATGGCTGCACGGCCAGTTCATCGAAGACCAGCCCCACGCCAACCTGCCCGGCAGCCACTGGCTGGCCAATACCGGCGATGGCGAGCTGACGCCCGAGTGGCAGAGCTACTTTGCCCGCCACCTGTACACCTACACCGACGGTCACCTTGCCCACCCCTTAGTGTTCTACTGCCGCGCCGATTGCTGGTTGAGTTGGAACGCGGTAAAACGGGCCAAAGCCTTGGGCTATAACACTGTGTATTGGTATCGCGATGGCCTGGACGCGTGGGAAGCCGCCAAGCTGCCCGTCGCCGCGGCACACCCTGAGCCCTTTGAGCTTGCCCCCTGAAACATCACAATAAAAAGGTGAACGGCCATGTATAAAATTCTGATTGCCGACGATCACCCGCTGTTTCGCGAAGCGATCCATAACGTCATCAGCGACGGTTTTGCCGGCAGCGAAGTGATGGAAACTGCCGACCTGGACAGCGCCCTGGCCCTGACCCAGGAGCACGACGACCTCGACCTGATCCTGCTGGACCTGAACATGCCCGGCATGCACGGCCTCAACGGCCTGATCAACCTGCGCAACGAAGCGCCGACCATACCGGTGGTGATCGTCTCGGCCGAACAGGACAAGCAGATCGTGCTGCAAGCCATCACCTATGGCGCGGTGGGCTTTATCACTAAATCCTCGCCACGGGCGCAGATGACCGAAGCGATCCAGCAGATCCTCAATGGCAACGTGTACCTGCCGCCCGACATCATCCGCACCCAGAAAAACCCCGGCCAGCGGCGCATGCACGACAACCCGGCCTTCGCCCCGGAACTGCTGCAGGCCCTTACACGCAAGCAGTTGCTGGTGTTGGAGCGGATGACCAAGGGCGAGTCGAACAAGCAGATTGCCTACACCCTGGAAATTGCCGAGACCACGGTGAAGGCCCATGTGTCGGCGATTCTGCGCAAGTTGAACGTACATAACCGGGTGCAGGCGATCCTTAGCGCTGGAGATATCGACTTCGGCTCCTACCTGCGGCGCTGATTTTCCTTACAACTGAGCTCCCACAGGGGTACGCGTACGATTCAAAGATCAGGTCGGCTTTAAGGCCGCCTCGCTTTGCTTTTGATCTTGATCTTGATCTGAGGCGCCCCGTTAAACCACGCTGGCCGTCATCCGATTTTGATTTGGGGGGTAACCCGGCAGGACGCCGGGTTAGCCGCGCTGGGCCATGGATGGCCCATCGCGGCGGCCCCCCAAATCAATGTCGGATGACGGGCACACCGAGCCTAGGCGAGGTGCCGAGTGGTGGGGCAAGAGCCCTTTTGGTTACTTTTGGGGCTCTTTTCCAAAAGTGAGCCGCCGTAAGGGCGGAACCCTAAGTGGCCATGACCGCAGCAACGGATATGTACACAACCCCAGAAAAGACCTGTGTAGATACCTACGCCACGATAACGGTGTGTCATTCAGCATTTATTTGCCTGACCCACCGCTATCGCGGGCAAGCCCGCTCCCACATTTTGATCGAGGGCATGTCAGGGACGGCCCAAGAGGTGGCTCATGGCAGTCTTGAGTTTCATCGGCCGCACCGGCTTGTGCATCAGGGTATGCCCCAGCTCGCGGATTTGCAGTTTCAGTTCGTTGCTGTAATTGGCGGTGATCATCATCGCCGGAATGGCACTGGCCCGCCGCGCATTGATCCTGGCCACCGCGTCCACGCCGTTCTGTTCGTCATCCAGGTGGTAATCAGCAATCAGCAAGTCCGCCTGGGCATGGTAGTTGTCCACCTGGCGTGCCAGGTCCTGTTCGGACAAGGCGGTAATCACCTGGCAGCCCCAGCCTTCGAGCAAGGTACGCATACCGGCACAGATCGCCGCGTCGTTATCCAGCACCCACACCCGGGCGCCCTGCAAACGCTCCAGCATCGGCTCACTCATCACCGGCATAGGCAAGACCCTGGGTGCGGTGCTGCTCAACGGCACCTCCACACTGAACATCGAGCCCCGTCCCGGCCAGGAGCGCACGCTGATCCGGTGCCCGAGGATCCGCGCGATTTTTTCCACAATCGCCAACCCCAGGCCCAACCCACGATCCTGGTCCGGGCGTTGCACATCGCCACGCTTGAACTCCTGGAAAATCTCCTCCAGGCGCTCCTCGGCGATGCCCATACCAGTGTCCCAGACCTGGATCGACAACCGCTGATGCTCACGCCGACAACCCAGCACCACGCGCCCGCCGTAGGTGTAGCGGATGGCATTGCTCAACAGGTTGCGCAAGATTCTGGCGAGCAGCTGGATATCGCTGCGCACCAGGGCCGAGCAGCCAATAAAGTGCAGCTGCAAGCCTTCGCTGCGGGCCACTTGGGTGTATTCGGCGGCGAGGTTGTCCAGCAGTTCGCTCAAGGCAAACGGTGCGATATCGGCCTTGATCACCCCGGCGTCGAGCTTGGAAATATCCACCAGGGTGCCCAGCAGGTTTTCCACGTCTTCCAGGGAATTGCTGACATTGCGCACCAGGGTCTCGTTGGCCACCGGGTCACGCCGCTCCAGCAAGGCCCCGGTAAACAAGCGGGCGGCATTCAGCGGTTGCAGCAGGTCATGGCTGACCGCCGCCAGAAACTTGGTTTTCGACAGGTTGGCCTGCTCGGCTTCCAGCTTGGCTTCGCGCAGGCGCGACTCCACGCGGCGGCGCTCGTCGATTTCCTGCAGCAGTTGGTCGTTGAGCGAAGTCAGTTCGGCGGTGCGCTCGCGCACTCGCAGTTCCAGGTTCTGATAAGCCTGGTGCAGGGCCTCGGCGGTGCGCCGGCGTTCGGTGATGTCGCGGATCAGCACAAAGATCCCCACCACCTCGCCACTGGCCAGGCGGTTGGGCACATAGGAGCGCAGCATGTAGCGCTCCTGATGGTTGATATTGGTTTCGGCGAACTCGAAGGTCACGCTCTCCCCCGCCAGCGCCTGCGCCACGTAGGCTTCCAGGCGCTGGTAATGCTGTTCGCTGTGGGCCTGGCGCAGGCTTTTGCCGAGCATCGCGCCCTGCGCCCAGCAATACCATTGCTCGTAGACCTTGTTGGTGAACTCGTAGACCAGATCGGCATTGAGGTAGGCAATCAACGCCGGCACATGGTCGGTGATCAGGCGGATCCAGCGCTCGCTTTCCTGGGATTTCTGCGCGACGGCCTGTTCACGGCGCAGGGTTTCCGCCAGTTTGACGTCAGTGATGTCGGTAAACAGAATCACCCGCCCACCGTCCTGGGTCGGCCGCTCGCTGACTTGCAGCCAACGGCCGTTATCCAGACGGTAAAACAGGGTTTCATCAGCGTGCCCGTGGGCCTCTTCGGTGAACAGGCCGTTGACCGTCATCAGCCGTTTGACCTCACGCAGGCCCATGCCCGCGACAATCTGCACCGGGCTGTTGCTCCAGAACCCCTGGAAGCGGCTGTTGAACAACACAATGTGTTGGTGCTGGTCGAACAGCACAAAGGCATCGGAAATGCTCTCGATGGCATCAATCAAATGCTGGTGGGCGGTTTCCGCGCGCAGCCGTGCATCGCGCAGCAGATGGTTGCTGGCCTTGAGTTCGGCCATCGCCTGGTTGAGGGCGTCGGTACGTTCGCGCACCTGCTCGGCCAGCACCACCGAATGCTGGAACGCCGCATAGGGGTCGTTGCCACGGGTCGCGCCGGACTCGACGCGCTCGATCAGCGCGGCGTTGATCCGCGCCAGCTTGCGATTGTCCTGCTGCAGGGCGCGGATCTGCGCGTGCAGTTCAGCGCTGTCCAGAGCTTCGACCACGGGCAATGGCGACCCCGGTAAAGGTCTGGTTGATGTGCATGCCATTGAACTGTTCTCCGTAGGTGTTGAACCCCATCACCCGTTGCTCACGCAAAAAGGCGCCGATCGGCTCCAGGGTGCCGTGCTCTTCCAGCTCCAGGCGCCGCAGGAAACAGTCGCAGCCGATGGTCAGCAGCAGGTCGCCGAGACGCGCTTGCAGGCCGTCGAACAGGGTCTGCAGGTTGGGCAGGATCGGCCCCGGGGTCATGGCGGTGAGGACGATGCCGTTTTCCACCGCGCAGTAGAAACTCAGGCTCAAGTCATCGTGGACCTGCTGGATCGCCCGCACGTAGTACTGCTCGTTGATACGCACCGCCAACGGATGGGCGGCGAAGATCCGGTGATCCAACTGTGCAACGGCCACGCCGATATGCCGTGCGTACTCCTCGGCGGCAGGTTCGGCATTCAACTCAAAGACCCGCCGCGACGCGCTGTCCGCCCCTGTCACCACCAGTTTGTGTGCCAAGGGCAGAATGTGGTGGGTGGTGAACACCTCGAAGTCCAGCCAGGTATTGACCAGCACCACGACAGCCGCGCCGCTGTGGAAGGCGCCGTCGAAATACACATGGGTGTGGGTCAGGTGGTTGTCATCGCCAGCCGAACCGCCGAAATGCGGGATATCGCCGAGCGCTGCGCTCAGGGCGGCGAGGACCATTTCTTCGCGGCTGGACAGGCCGTCGAGCAGGGTCAAGGCAAAGCTGTTGCCCTTGATCGGGGCCAGGGTGTTGCTGCGACAGCCACCCACCAGGCGTTCGACCATTTGTTGCGCGTCGATCAGGCTGAAGTGCTCGACCTGGTCGATCAGTTCGGTGGCAATGGAAAAGTGCGCATGGTCAAACCCCACCGCCGTCACGCAATTGCGCCCGTAACCCTGGGGCGTGATCTCGCCGGCGCTGGTGCAACCCACCACGCGGACACCACCGAAACTGTGTTGCAGGGCCTGGCCGAGGGCCTGCAGATCATAGGTGGCAGAGCAGAAGAACAGCACGAACCCCAGGTACGGGTGCAACAACTGGCACGCCAGCTCATCGGCCACCTGCTGCGCATCGCTGGCCTGGGACATGGCTGTGACTACGCCTTCGCTGTGCACCTGTTGCATGGTCATCTCCCCGTTGAAGCTCAAGTGTACGAACGCGCGGGGTGGCGACCTATGCTACTTGGGTACTGGGTCGGGGCTTCGATGGGATGAGAGCCACCGGGCAACAGATGAATCTCAGTGGGGAACTGGCTTTGTGTGGGAGCTGGCTCCCACATAAGCCAGCTCCCACACGTTTGACCGTGTTCCAGGTCATTACCAGGTCAGCACCGCACCTACGGCAAAGGTATCGGTGTCTTCATTCTGCGCACTGGTGTCGTGGCCGCTGATCTCGAACTGGTTGTACTCGGCCACCAGCTTCAGGTTGTCGTTGATGTCATGGAACAGGGCAATGCCCCGGGTTTCGTAGTCGGCGCCGCTGCCGACCACGCCGTTGCCGTCGTCCTTGGTCTTGCCGTAGGACAGCGCCAGGCGGTTCTTGCCCAATTTGTAGGAGCCCTGCAGCAGGTAGCCATTGCTGTCGACATTACGCAAGGTGGCCTCCCCGGCGTTGTTGGTGAAGAACGGGTTGATGCCCTTGGCCTGGAAGCCGGAGCCGGTGAGCGACAAGCCGCCCATCTTCGCCTGCACCCCATACCCCAGGCCCTTGGAGGTCACCGATTCGACGGTAGAGTCGGTGTTGTCCGAGGTCTGGTAGCTGCCGTTGAGCCAGCTGTAGATCTTCGCCCCGCCCACGTCGAACTGGTAGGTGATCTCGCTCTCGGTACGTGGGTTCTTCTGGTAGGCCTTGCCCAGCGGGCTGCTGTCGTTGGTGTCGACCGGGTCCATGATGCCCACGGCCACCCGCAGGCCGTCCATTACCGGGGTGCGGTAGGTGATTTGCGAGGTGGGGAACGGGTATGGGTAGCCACTGCCGATATTGCCGAACGATACCCCGCCGCCGTCCACCAGGCCCAGGCTGTCGCTGACCTGGCCATAGCCGGCGAGCAGTTCGTCGAGCAGGATGTTGGAACGGGCGAACAGGCCGAAGTCCTTGCCGATCAGCACTTCGCCCCACTCGGGGTTGGCCACGGTGCCGTAGAACTGGCGCACGTCGATGGCGGTGTCGGTGCCGTTGGTTTCACTGTCGTTGATGGTCACCCAGAACGAGGCACGGGCGCCGAGCTTGAGGTCATCGACCTGCTTGCCCATGTTGAAGCCCAGGTAGTTGGGCAAAAAGCCCATTTTCACCCGCGACTGGCGCCGGTCGTATTGCTCGCCGGCACGGTCCACATCGCTGTTGACGTAGAAGGCGTTGACGTAGCCATCGGTGGAGAAGGTGGTTTGGTCCTTGTCGTACAGCACGATCTCGGCCTGGGCCACCGAGCTCAAACCGAGGCTGGCGATAAAGGCTGGCAACAAACGACGGGGGAAGTTCTTATTGTTATGCATGGCGCGCTCCGCGACGGGGGTCTGGGTGTCGGAGGCGATTATCGAAAGCCAGGCAGCGCGGTTAAACGCTGCCTTGGAGGGAAATGCGCGGTGCTTTGGAGGGCGCCGAGGGCCCGCCACTTAAGGCTTACACCGGTAGGCGCGGGGTTGGGGTCAAAGGGCGTTGAACAACATCCCGCCTGCCACCACGATACACAGGCTGGCAAAGCCGATTTGCAAGGCCCGCGCCGGAATCAGCGAGCCCAGGCGCCGGCCGATGAGCATGCCGACGATGCTGGCACCAATAAACACCCAGCCGAGGGTGTCGATCACCACCCCGGCATGGAACGCGCCGACCACACCAATCAGCGAAATCAGGCTGATCACCATCAGCGAGGTGGCGACAATCCCGCGCATCTGCACATCGGTCAGTTGCTTGAACGCCGGCACGATCAGAAAGCCGCCGCCCACCCCCAGCAGGCCCGATACCGCACCGGTCACCGCACCGAGGGCGGCCAGGGTCGCGGTGCATTTGGCGGTCCAGGAAAACCGCCCGGTCTGCTGATCGAGCATGCAGTTCTTCTGCCCCCAGGACGCGGCGCCATGGTCGCTGGGGCCGGCCTCGAGCTTTTCGCGCCGCAACATGCGCCACGCCACCAGCACCATCAGCGCGCTGAACAGGCCCATCAGGATCTTGTCCGGCAACTGATGGGCGAAGAACACCCCCAGCGGCGAAAACAGGGCGCCAAGCAAGGCAATCAGCAACGCCGCGCGGTACCGCACCAGGCCATGGCGCAAGCCATCAATCGCCCCCACCGCTGCCGCCGCGCCCACGGCGAACAATGACACCGGGGCCGCTTGGGTCATGGTCAAGCCCAGCCCCAGCACCAACGCCGGCACCCCCAGGATCCCGCCCCCGGCCCCGGGCAGGCCCATCACCAGCCCCATGAACACGCCAAAAAAACTTGCCAGCAGCATAGGGTTCTCTCACTCCACCTTGGCCAGACGGGTCAGCCATTCGCGGCCCTTGAGCATGCCGTTCCAGTAGAACCACGGCAGCAGCGTCGCCTTCAAAAACCACGCCGAGCGCCGCGCCACCGTCGGGTCGAGGGGAAAGGTCGGCAGCAGCCGGCCGCCATAACCGAACTCGGCCAGCACCACCTTGCCCTTCTCCACCGTCAACGGGCAGGAGCCATAACCGTCGTACTTGAGCGGCAATGGCGCCTGTCTGCGCAGGGCCAGCAAGTTCTCGGCGACCACCACGATTTGCTTGCGCACCGCCGCTGCCGTCTTGGCATTGCTGGTGGAGCACACATCGCCCAGGGCGAAGATGTGCGGGTAACGCACCTGTTGCAGGCTATGGGGGTCGACCTCGCACCAGCCAGCGGCGTCGGCCAGTGGGCTGTGGCGGATAAAGTCCGGGGCCACTTGCGGCGGGACGACGTGCAGCATGTCGAAGGATTTTTCCTCGACGCTGATATTGCCTTCGGCGTCCTTGACCTCGAACCAGGCCTTGCGCGCCGGGCCATCGACCTTGATCAGGTTGGAGTTGAAGGCCAACTGCACGCCATATTTCTCGACATAGTTCATCAACGGCGGCACAAAGGTTGCCACGCCAAACAGCGCGGCGCCGGCCAGGTTGAATTCGACGTCGATGGTGTTCAGGTCACCTTGCTTGAGCCAATGATCGCAAGACAGGTACATGGCCTTTTGCGGCGCCCCTGCGCATTTGATCGGCATGGCCGGCTGGGTAAAGATCGCCTTGCCACCCTTGAGCTGCTGCACCAGTTGCCAGGTGTAGGGCGCGTGCTGGTAGCTGTAGTTGGACGTAACGCCGTTGTGGCCCAGGGTCTGCTCCAGGCCTTGGATTTTCTCCCAGGCCAGGCGCAGGCCGGGGCAGACGATGAGGTTATTCCAGGTCACACGCTGGCCGCTGTCGAGCACCAGGGCCTGCTCGTCGGGCAGCAACTGACTGACCGCCGCCTGCACCCAGGTCACGCCGTCGGGCAATACCCGGGCCATGGGGCGCATGGTCTTGCGGATGTCATGGGCGCCACCGCCCACCAGGGTCCAGGCGGGTTGGTAGTAATGTTCGGCGCTGGGTTCAATCAGGATGATATTGAGCTGCGGGTCGCGCTTGAGCAGGCTGGCCAGCAGGCCGATGCCTGCCGAGCCGCCGCCGATGACCACGATGTCGCCACTGATGGTCGGTCCCCAGTGTTGGTCGTTCATAGTCCTGGCCTTTCTTATTTCAACAATGCACACAAGGGTCGTTGCCGTATGGCGTCACGCCCAGCTTTTTATCACCGCCCCGCAGTACAGCCCGGAGAGGGTTTTCATCACTTGAATCACTTCGTGGCTGGCCAACCCGTAAAAGATGTACTTGCCTTCACGACGGGTCGCCACCAGCCCTTCGTCGCGCAGGATTCCCAGTTGCTGGGACAACGTCGGCTGGCGCACGCCGGTCATGGTTTCCAGCTCACCCACATTGCGCTCGCCCTGGGTCAACTGGCAGAGGATCAGTAGCCGGTCCTCATTGGCCAGGGCCTTGAGCAAGGTACAGGCCTTGGACGCAGACGCACGCAACTGGGCGACTTCACCTTCACTCAGACTGGATTCCATTTGCTTCGGTCCTTTCTCTCACTTAAGCTCAAAACATTATGTTTAAACATAAAGTGAATATCACGCCTTTTTTTAGCCATCAGGGACAACCGTCATGCCTGCGCTGATTCAACCCTTCCTGGACGAGGCCTCGTCGACCTGGACCTACATCGTCTATGAAGCGGACGGTGGACCCTGTGCCATTGTCGACTCGGTGCTCAACTACGACCCCGCGTCCGGACGCACCGACACGCGCCAGGCCGACCACGTCGTGGCGTTCGTCCAGGCCCATGGCTTGCAGGTGCAATGGCTGCTGGAAACCCACGCCCACGCCGACCACCTGTCCGCCGCGCCGTACCTGCGCCGTGTCTTGGGCGGCAAAATCGCCATTGGCCAGTCCATCAGCCAGGTGCAGGGCGTGTTCAAGAACCTGTTCAACCTGGAGCCGGCGTTTCGCGTTGACGGTTCGCAGTTCGACCATCTGTTCGCCCCCGACGAGGTGTTCCACATCGGCAACCTCCAGGCCCAGGCCCTGCACGTGCCCGGCCATACCCCGGCAGACATGGCCTACCTGATCGACGACCAGTTGATCCTGGTGGGCGACACCCTGTTCATGCCCGACGTGGGCACCGCCCGCTGTGACTTCCCTGGCGGCGATGCGCGCCAGTTGTATGCCTCGATGCGCAAGTTGCTGGCCTTCCCCGGCGACACCCGGCTGTACGTGTGCCATGACTATCCACCCGAGGGCCGCGAGGCCAAATGCCTGACCAGCGTGGCTGAACAGCGAGCGAGCAATATCCATGTGCATGACGGGGTGGATGAAGCGGCATTTGTGCAAATGCGCACCACCCGTGATGCCGGGCTGGGCATGCCGACGCTGTTGCTGCCGGCGATCCAGGTGAATGTACGAGCGGGGAATATGCCGCCGGCGGAAGACAATGGCGTGGTGTACCTGAAAATCCCGATCAACCAGCTGTGACACGGCACATCGGGCTCAACTGAAGTAAGAGCCCTTGGGCTTGGGCAAGCCTGACCAAAGCTCGTCGACATGCTTGAAGCCCCAGTCCTCGATGCTCTCGCGAGCGACAATCTTGTCGCGCTGCTCGGCCAGGTTCACCACCACCTGGATAATGGGCAAGCGGGAGCGCGCCGAAAAGAACACTTTGACCCGTGGCGTGAGCAACGACTTCTGGCTTTGCTCAATCACCACACCGATACGCCCGCTCTCCAGGCGCACCAAGGCGCCCACCGGGTAAATCCCCATGCACCGGACAAACGCCTGGAACACCCGCTCATCGAAATGGCCTTTCCACTCGGCCATTTTCTGAATGGCATCGGCCGGCCCCCAGCCTTGTTTATAAGGCCGCTCTGAGGTCACCGCATCGTACACATCACACACAGCGCCCATGTGTGCAAACAAGCTGATCTGATCCTGGAGCAGGCCGTGGGGATAACCCTCGCCGTTGCACTTTTCATGGTGATGCAAGCACACATCCAATACCAGGGCGCTGATATGCGGGCTGTTGCGCAACATGTTCACCCCCTCCTGGGGATGGCTGCGCACAATCTCGAACTCCGCCTCAGTCAGCTTGCCGGCCTTGCTTAAAATGCCCTCCGGGATGGCCATTTTCCCCACGTCATGGAACAACCCTGCCAGCCCTGCCTCCTGGACCAATGCCGGCGACAGCCCCAACTGCCTGGCCAACGCGATCATCAAGCCACTGACCGCGACCGAATGCATGTAGGTGTATTCATCGGCCCGCTTCAACCGGGCCAGGCTGATCAAGGCATGGGGGTGGCGCAAAATCGACTGGGAAATTTCATCCACCAGGCTAACCACGCGAGTAGGGTCGATCGCGCCCCCCATGCGCAAGTCACTGAACATTTCGACGACGGCACTCTTGGCCCGCGCGCACACCTTGACGGCACGCGCCACCTCGACCTTCATATCAACACGCGGGGGCACCGCAGATTGCGCCAGTGCAGCGACCGTTAAGGTAACAGCTGGCGAACGCGGCAGCTCGTCCGGCAGCACGTCGTCCCCCTTCTCGGTATCAATCCAGAGGCTCTGCACCTGTGACTGACGCAAACGCTGCAGGTCTTGCAGACGGGTCAGCAAAAAACTGTTTTTCCAAAAACCATGGTCAGTCCAGGCGCCGTTGAGCTTCTGGACGTACATACCCAACCTGACTTGCGAAGTAGGAATGCATTTCAACATAGGCATTACCTCACAGTTCAAGATCAAACAACCTGCCCGACTCGACTCAGTTCACCGAGAACCTCGAAACAATCTGTTTGAGATCAATCGCCAGCTTCGACAGTTCATTACTGGCGATCGAGGTTTGACTGGCGGCCGACGAGCTCTGGATAGACAGGTCACGAATGCTGATGAGGTTCTGGTCGACAGAGCGTGCGACATGGGCCTGCTCTTCCGACGCGGTGGCGATCAGCAGGTTTCGCTCGTTGATATCCTCGATCGCGTGGGTGATTTGAGTAATGGCCGCACCCGCTTCATGGGCGATTTTCAACGAATCCACGGCCTCAGTTCGGTTCAGCCCCATCGAGAGCACCGCCTCACTGGAACAGCTCTGGATCTTCGCGATCATCTGCTCGATTTCCTGGGTCGAGGTCTGCGTTCTATGGGCCAACGCCCTGACCTCGTCGGCCACCACCGCAAAGCCGCGCCCCTGCTCGCCGGCCCGGGCCGCTTCGATGGCCGCGTTCAGGGCCAGCAGGTTGGTTTGCTCGGCAATGGAGCGGATGACTTCCACCACCCTTGCAATGTCCTGGGCCTGTTTGGCCAGCCCCTCTACTTCGACCCCGGTTTGCTGGACGGTGGCGCTCAATTTTTCAATCGATGCGATGGTCTGGGTCACCCGCTCCTGGCCGACTTTTGCCGAGCGTTGGGAGTCCTGTGTCGACTGGGAGGCCGACACCGCATTACGCGCCACTTCTTCTACCGCGGCAGTCATCTCATTGACCGCCGTGGCGGCCTGATCGGTCTCCATACTTTGTCGTTCAATACCGGCACTGGACTCCTTGGTGATCGAACTCCTCTCTTCAGCAGCCGATGCCAGTTGTCCGGATGCTTCGGATATATGCTGCAAAGTACTTTTCAAACTCATCTGCATGGCTGCAGTGGACTGTTGCAGGTCGGTCAGTTCGTCCTTGCCGCTGATCTGGATGGCGACACGCAAGTCTCCTTGGGCAATCTTCGCCGTCGCGGCCAACAGTTCGCCAACCGGCGTGATGATACTTTTGGTGAACAGTCGGGCGACCACAATGGTCAACAGCACCGACGCCACCATCAGGATCAATGTGAACAATCGGGCAGCATCATATTCATGGGCCGCAGTGGCCACTGCGGCCTGCCCACCCGTTTCGTTGATAGCCAACAATTCCCCAATCATGGACTGCAGCTTAACGGCCAGAGGGCTGGTGTAATCTCTAAAAAACACACTCAAGTCAGCAGCCGAATGTGAACTGTCCATGGCCAGCAACTCATCAACTTTCAGGTTATAGGCCTGTATATCCCGTATGACTTGATCATATTTATTCTTTTCTTCGGGACTGGATACAAACGAAGCATACTCATTGCTTACTTTAACCAGCGCACTACTCGCCTCTTTAACAGCACCGACCGAAGTTAAACTTAGCCGATTAGCATCCAGTGCAAACCTGCGCAACTCCAAGCGAAGTTTCAATAACGTACTTTCCATCTTTCCAGCCTGACGAATGCTGGGTAGCCAGTTAGTTTCTATTTGCACAGTGGACGAATAGACTTTGTCAACTTTCACCAGGGTCATCGCGCCTTGTATTAAAAGCAACAGGCACACCACGCCAAAACACAGGGTGGTACGGGAGTTCAATCTTATGGATCTCATTGAGATGGCAATTCCCCGAGGCTTACTGGCTCAAGGACTTTTACAGCCTCGATGGCATCAGTGTGTGGAGCGTTCTGTGAAAAAAATGTAGGCCTATCGTTGTTTTATGGAGCCGACAAACAAAAAATCACGCAAACCACTACTTAGCTAACTACTCATATAAGTCAAGTAGACCTAGGAATACGCCGCAACGATAACAGACGAGCGGGCACCCTTTGAGCCTTAAATAGCCAGATGGACTAGTTTCTCATTCTCTATGACTCGCTCTTCCGACTAAGACATGAGCTTAGCAGATACCTTACTGCCCATAAGGACAAGCGTTTTTTATAATAATGGCTTGCTCACCAGACACTTCCAGATGATCGCTATCAGTCACATCGCCTCGTATGAATAGAAACAATTGCGTATTACCGACGTTACGAGAGGAAGATCTATACACCACATTCTGCTGCCTCCCCCACGGATACTCCAGGAACCCACATTCTATGGAGCATCTGAAACATGGACATCCGACGTAACCACCGCGACCTGACCGGGGAGCAGAAACGAGCCTTTGTCACCTCCATTCTGCGGCTCAAGAACGACGTTCCAAGTGTCCTGTGCCCCGGCCTGCAGAACCGCTATGACGATTTTGTGCAGGTCCATCGCAACTCTATGGGCGGGCCCAACCCACTGGTCCCCAACCCCCACCAAAGCCCGCTGTTCTATCCCTGGCACCGGATCCTGATTCGGCAGTTCGAACTGGCGCTCAAAGCCGCCGCAAATGATCCGTCTATCACCCTGCCCTATTGGGATTGGCAACTAGAGGGTCGCAGCAACCCCTTCACCGCCGATTTCATGGGGGGCAACGGCGACAACATGCAAAACCAACGTGTCACCACCGGCCCATTTTCCGTGTTCAACGGCGCATTCGAACTCAAGGTGTGGGACGACAATTCGGGTGATCAGGGTCTGCGTCGCGACCTGGGGGCAAATCCCGAGCAGCCCTTGCCAGGCCCCCTGGAAGTGATTTCAACGTTAGCGCGCACCCCGTACTGGCAAGTCCCCGTGGCTGAAGCCTCCGGAGGTTGGGAAAATGTCAGTGAAGACCGATTGCACAACAGGGTTCATGCCTGGATCGGCGGCGATATGACCACCGCCTCCTCTTCCAATGACCCGCTGTTTTTCCTGCACCATTGCCATCTGGACTTTCTATGGGAGCAGTGGCGCCAGCAGCATCCGATCAGCGAGCCGTTCCAGCCCAGGGCTGACGCCCCCAACGGCGTGCTGGACTCAAGCCTGGTGTTCAACCCGCCAAACGAACCGGCACCCTGGCCAGAGCGCTGGACCGTCAGGCAGACCCTGGACCTTGAGCAACTTGACTACCGTTATGAATAAGTCAGCTGCCTAGGTTCAAACCATTGGCCGGCAGCGGCAGCGCGGTCTTGTAGCGCACCTGCTTGAGTGCAAAGCTCGAGCGGATGTTCGCCACACCCGGCACCTTGGTCAGAAAATCCATCATAAAGCGCTCCAACGACTGGATGGTCGGCACCAGCACCCGGATCAGGTAGTCCGGGTCGCCGGCCATCAGGTAGCACTCCATCACCTCCGGCCGGTCGGAAATCGCCCCCTCGAATTGCTGCAGGGCTTCCTCGTTCTGCTTTTCCAGGCTGACGTGGATAAACACATTGACATGCAGCCCCAGCAAATCGGCGTCCAGCAGCGTGACCTGGTCACGGATCAAGCCCAATTCTTCCATCGCCTTGACCCGGTTGAAACACGGCGTGGGCGACAGGTTGACCGAACGTGCGAGGTCGGCGTTGGTGATGCGGGCATTCTCCTGAAGGCTGTTGAGAATCCCGATATCAATACGGTCCAGCTTGCGCATGAGACAAAACCACCTGTTTATTATGTTTATGCAGATTTTTTATCCTCAAATGATCTCAGGCGCAACCAAACAGAGATAAATATTCTCCACGCCCCGGCCTATGATTGTTGTAGGACAAGATTTCTCCTACCCGGGGACTGACTGTCAGCTAAGCGCGCCCACTACAAGAAATTCACAAGATCGAGCGTAGAAAGCCATGACCCAGCAATACGAACCGCTGCGCCTGCACGTTCCCGAGCCTTCTGGCCGTCCAGGTTGCAAGACCGACTTTACCTACCTGCATCTGACCGATGCGGGTACGGTGCGCAAACCCGCAATTGACGTAGAAGCCGCCGACACCGCCGACCTGGCCAAGGGCCTGATCCGCGTGCTCGACGACCAGGGCCAGGCCCTGGGCCCATGGGCCGAAGGTGTCCCGGTAGACATTTTGCGCCGCGGCATGCGTGCCATGCTCAAGACGCGGATCTTCGACAACCGCATGGTGGTCGCCCAGCGTCAGAAAAAGATGTCGTTCTATATGCAAAGCCTTGGCGAAGAAGCCATCGGCAGCGCCCAGGCCCTGGCCTTGAACATCGACGACATGTGCTTCCCCACCTACCGCCAGCAAAGCATCCTGATGGCCCGTGAAGTGCCGCTGGTAGACCTGATCTGCCAACTGCTGTCCAACGAGCGCGATCCGCTCAAGGGCCGCCAGTTGCCGATCATGTACTCGGTAAAAGACTTCGGTTTCTTCTCCATTTCCGGCAACCTCGCCACCCAGTTCGTACAGGGCGTGGGCTGGGGCATGGCCTCGGCGATCAAGGGCGATACCAAGATTGCCTCGGCATGGATCGGCGATGGTGCCACCGCCGAATCGGACTTCCACACCGCCCTGACCTTCGCCCACGTGTACCGCGCGCCGGTGATTCTCAACGTGGTCAACAACCAGTGGGCGATCTCCACCTTCCAGGCCATCGCCGGTGGTGAAGCCACCACCTTCGCCGGACGCGGCGTGGGTTGTGGCATCGCCTCCCTGCGGGTGGACGGCAACGACTTTATCGCGGTGTACGCCGCCTCTGCCTGGGCCGCCGAACGCGCACGCCGCAACCTCGGCCCGACCCTGATCGAATGGGTCACCTACCGCGCCGGCCCGCACTCCACCTCCGATGACCCCTCCAAGTACCGGCCTGCCGACGACTGGAGCCACTTCCCGCTGGGCGACCCGATTGCCCGCCTCAAGCAGCACCTGATCAAGATTGGCCAGTGGTCCGAAGAGGAACACGCCACGGTCAGTGCGCAGCTGGAGGCCGAAGTGCTCAGCGCGCAGAAAGAAGCCGAACAGTACGGCACCCTGGCCGGTGGCCAGATTCCAAGCGCCGCGAGCATGTTCGAAGACGTTTATAAAGAGATGCCGGAGCACTTGAAGCGCCAGCGTCAAGAGTTGGGGATCTGACATGAACGATCACAACAATAAAATCGAGCTGGAAACCGCCATGACCACGACCACCATGACCATGATCCAGGCCCTGCGCTCGGCCATGGATGTGATGCTTGAGCGCGACGACAATGTGGTGGTATTCGGCCAGGACGTCGGTTACTTCGGCGGCGTGTTCCGTTGCACCGAAGGCTTGCAGAGCAAGTACGGCACCTCGCGGGTGTTTGATGCGCCGATCTCCGAAAGCGGCATCATCGGCGTGGCCGTGGGCATGGGTGCCTATGGCCTGCGCCCGGTGGCCGAGATTCAGTTCGCCGACTACGTGTACCCGGCCACCGACCAGATCATCTCGGAAGCGGCGCGCCTGCGTTATCGCTCGGCCGGCCAGTTCACTGCACCGCTGACCATGCGCATGCCCTGCGGCGGCGGCATCTACGGCGGCCAGACCCACAGCCAGAGTATCGAAGCGGTGTTCACCCAGGTCTGCGGCCTGCGCACGGTGATGCCGTCCAACCCCTATGACGCCAAGGGCCTGCTGATCGCCTCCATCGAAAACGATGACCCGGTGATCTTCCTCGAGCCCAAGCGCCTGTACAACGGCCCGTTCGACGGCCACCACGACCGCCCGGTGACCCCGTGGTCCAAACACCCGCAAGCCCAGGTGCCGGACGGCTACTACACGGTGCCGCTGGATGTGGCTGCCATCGTGCGTCCAGGCTCGGCCGTCACGGTGCTGACTTACGGCACCACCGTGTACGTGTCGCAAGTGGCCGCCGAAGAAACCGGCATCGACGCCGAAGTCATCGACCTGCGCAGCCTGTGGCCGCTGGACCTGGAAACCATCGTCAAGTCGGTGAAAAAGACCGGCCGTTGCGTGGTGGTGCATGAAGCCACCCGGACCTGCGGTTTTGGTGCCGAGCTGGTGTCGTTGGTGCAAGAACACTGCTTCCACTACCTGGAAGCGCCTATCGAGCGTGTGACCGGTTGGGACACCCCCTACCCCCACGCGCAAGAATGGGCGTATTTCCCTGGCCCGACCCGTGTGGGCGCGGCTTTGCAACGGGTCATGGAGGTCTGAATGGGCACGCACGTTATCAAGATGCCGGACATTGGCGAAGGCATCGCAGAAGTTGAGTTGTCGGTATGGCACGTCAAGGTTGGCGATATGGTCGTGGAAGACCAGGTGCTGGCGGATGTGATGACCGACAAGGCGATGGTGGATATTCCCTCGCCGGTCCATGGCAAGGTGATATCACTGGGCGGCGAGCCGGGTGAAGTCATGGCCGTGGGCAGTATCCTGATCAGCATTGAAGTCGAAGGCGCGGGCAATACCCGGGAGTCGGCGTTGTCGGCGGTGGTTGAAGAAGCCGCGCCGGCCCCAAAAGCCGAAATCAAGGCTCCTGCGGTTGAAAGCAAACCGGCCGCCAAGCCGGTGGTGGCCGCCCAGGCCCCGGTGGCCCGCGACGCCAATGAGCGCCCGCTGGCCTCGCCCGCCGTGCGCAAGCATGCGCTGGACGCCGGGATCCAGCTACGCCTGGTCCAGGGCTCGGGCCCGGCCGGGCGTATTCTGCATGAAGACCTCGACGCCTATCTGCAACAGGGCAGCACCCGCGCCTCGGCCGGCGCCAACCCGTATGCCGAGCGTAACGAGGAAGAGCAGATTCCGGTGATCGGCATGCGCCGCAAGATCGCCCAGCGCATGCAGGACGCCACGCGCCGCGCCGCACATTTCAGCTACGTCGAAGAGATCGACGTGACGGCCCTCGACGACTTGCGCGTACACCTCAATGAAAAACACGGCGCCAGCCGCGGCAAGCTGACGTTGCTGCCATTCCTGGTGCGCGCGATGGTTGTGGCCTTGCGCGATTTCCCGCAGATCAACGCGCGTTATGACGACGAAGCCCAAGTCATCACCCGCCTTGGCGCGGTGCATGTGGGCGTCGCCACCCAGAGCGATGTCGGCCTGATGGTGCCCGTGGTGCGTCACGCCGAGGCGCGCAGCCTGTGGGGCACCGCCGAAGAAATCACCCGCCTGGCCAACGCCGCGCGCAATGGCAAGGCCAGCCGTGACGAACTGTCGGGCTCGACCATCACCCTGACCAGCCTCGGCGCGTTGGGCGGAATTGTCAGCACCCCAGTGCTGAACCTGCCGGAAGTGGCGATTGTCGGCGTCAACCGCATCGTCGAGCGACCAATGGTGATCAAGGGGCAGATCGTGATCCGCAAGATGATGAACCTCTCCAGCTCCTTCGATCACCGGGTGGTCGATGGCATGGACGCGGCGCAATTCATCCAGGCCATCCGTGGCCTGCTCGAACAACCCGCCAGCCTGTTCCTGGAGTAAGGGCATGACTCAGACTTTGCATACCACGCTGCTGATTATCGGCGGCGGCCCGGGCGGCTATGTGGCGGCGATTCGCGCCGGCCAACTGGGCATCCCGACCATTCTGGTAGAAGGCCAGGCGTTGGGCGGTACCTGCCTGAATATCGGCTGCATTCCGTCCAAGGCCCTGATCCACGTTGCCGAGCAGTTCCAGCAAACCGTGCACCACAGCCAGGGTTCGGCCCTGGGCATCGAAGTGGATGTGCCGACCCTGGATATCCGCAAGAGCGTCGAGTGGAAGGACGGCATTGTCGACCGCCTGACCACCGGGGTTGCCGCGCTGCTGAAAAAGCACAAAGTGCAGGTGATCCACGGCTGGGCCAAGATCGTCGACGGCAAGACCGTGGACGTGGATGGCCAACGCATCCAGTGCGAGCACCTGCTGCTGGCCACCGGTTCGAAAAGCGTCAACCTGCCGATGCTGCCGATTGGCGGGCCGATCATTTCGTCCACCGAAGCCTTGGCGCCGAGCCGTGTGCCAAAACGCTTGATCGTGGTGGGTGGCGGTTATATCGGCCTGGAACTGGGGATTGCCTATCGCAAACTCGGGGCCGAGGTCAGCGTGGTCGAAGCCCAGGACCGCATCCTGCCGGCCTACGACGCCGAGCTGACGCAGCCGGTCGCCGAATCCCTCAAGCAGTTGGGGGTCAAGCTGTACCTCAAGCACAGCGTGACGGGTTTTGAAGGTGGCAGCCTGCAAGTGCGCGATCCGAATGGCGAGACCCTGGCCCTCGGCACCGACCAGGTGCTGGTTGCCGTCGGTCGCAAACCCAACACCCAGGGCTGGAACCTGGAAGCCTTGAACCTGACGATGAACGGCGCGGCAATCCAGATCGACAGTCGTTGCCAGACCAGCATGCGCAATGTGTGGGCCATCGGCGACCTGAGCGGCGAACCGATGCTGGCGCACCGGGCCATGGCCCAGGGCGAAATGGTCGCGGAGCTGATCAGCGGTAAATCCCGCGAGTTCAACCCGGCGGCGATCCCGGCGGTGTGCTTTACCGACCCGGAACTGGTGGTGGTCGGCAACACCCCGGACGAAGCCAAGGCTGCGGGCCTGGACTGCATTGTCTCGAGCTTCCCGTTTGCGGCCAATGGCCGGGCCATGACCCTGGAGTCCAAGACCGGCTTCGTGCGGGTGGTGGCACGCCGCGACAATCACCTGATTGTTGGCTGGCAGGCGGTGGGGGTTGGCGTGTCCGAACTGTCCACGGCCTTTGGCCTGAGCCTGGAAATGGGCGCGCGCCTGGAGGATGTGGCAGGCACCATTCATGCCCACCCGACCCTCGGTGAAGCCGTGCAGGAAGCGGCGCTGCGGGCGCTGGGGCATGCCCTGCACCTCTGACCCACTGTGGCAGCGGGCTTGCCCGCGATAGCAATGTGTCAGTGTCAGAGGCGTTAACTGACCCACCGCTATCGTGAGCAAGCCCGCTCCCACACAGGCCAAGAATGAAGTATTGTTGCGCCCATCCAGAAATAAACCAAAAGCCTGCCTTCGACCAGGCGGTTGAAAAGAGATAGAGGGTGTCATGGGTAACGAAAGCATCAATTGGGACAAATTGGGTTTTGACTACATCAAGACCGACAAGCGTTTTCTCCAGACCTGGAAAGACGGCGCCTGGCAAGAAGGCACCCTGACCGAAGACAACGTGCTGCACATCAGCGAGGGCTCCACCGCCCTGCACTATGGCCAGCAGTGCTTTGAGGGCCTGAAGGCCTATCGCTGCAAGGACGGTTCGATCAACCTGTTCCGCCCGGACCAGAACGCCGCCCGCATGCAACGCAGCTGCGCCCGCCTGCTGATGCCGCAGGTGCCGACCGAAGCCTTCATCGAGGCGTGCAAGGCAGTGGTCCGCGCCAACGAGCGGTTCATCCCGCCGTACGGCACTGGCGGCGCGCTGTACCTGCGCCCGTTCGTGATCGGCACCGGTGACAACATCGGCGTGCGTACCGCGCCCGAGTTCATCTTCTCGATCTTCTGCATCCCGGTCGGCGCCTACTTCAAGGGCGGCCTGACCCCGCACAACTTCCTGATCTCCGGCTACGACCGCGCCGCGCCGAACGGCACCGGCGCCGCCAAGGTCGGTGGCAACTACGCAGCCAGCCTGATGCCCGGCTCCCTGGCGAAAAAAGCCAACTTTGCCGACTGCATCTACCTGGACCCGGCCACCCACTCGAAAATCGAAGAAGTCGGTTCGGCCAACTTCTTCGGGATCACCCACGACAACAAGTTCGTCACCCCGAACTCGCCGTCGGTGCTGCCAGGCATCACCCGCCTGTCGCTGATCGAACTGGCCAAGACCCGCCTGGGCCTGGACGTGGTCGAAGGCGACGTGCTGATCGACAAGCTGGCAGACTTCAAGGAAGCCGGCGCCTGCGGTACGGCGGCAGTGATCACGCCTATCGGCGGGATCGAGTACAAAGACAAGCTGCACGTGTTCTACAGCGAAAAAGAAGTCGGCCCAGTGACCCAGAAGCTCTACAAAGAGCTGACCGGTGTGCAGTCCGGCGACGTTGAAGCGCCAGCTGGCTGGATCGTCAAGGTCTAAGCCGACCCTGATTGTAGGCGCTGGCTTGTGTGGGAGCTGGCTTGCCTGCGATAGCGGACTGTCAGTCAACGCATTGGTGACTGACATATCGCTATCGCAGGCAAGCCAGCTCCCACATTTGTTTTGCGGTGGTTTCAGGATTTGGGCAGGTTCTGCGCAATCTTCTTGCCCATGCTGATCCTCGGCTCCACGCCATACCCCAGCGCCTCGTAGAACCCCACCACTGTCTCGTTGCCCAGATTGATCTGCAGGTTGATCTTCAGGCAGCCCAGGGCGATCAACGCCTGTTCCCCATGGCGCACCAACGACGCGCCCAGGCCTTGCCGGCGATAGTCCGGATGCACGGCCACCGAATACAACCAACCCCGATGCCCGTCGTAACCTGCCATCAAGGTGCCGATCACGGCCTTGCCGTGGGTGGCGACAAAGAACAGCCCGTCCTCCACCGCAAGCTTTCTATCAATCGCCAGTTCCGGCCGGTTATGTGGTGTGTCATAACCAAACGCCGTCTGCCATAACGCCGCGACCTGGGCCCGATGCAAACGGTCGCGATACACGCCGATGGGGTGGCGAGACGATAATACTTTCTCCATCACCAGGGTGCGCTCGTTGCCGTGGTACACATCCCGCACGGTCTGGAACCCCAGCTTGGTATAAAACGGCTCGGCGGTGAGGGACGACGGTACGCTCAATACCGTGACCCCAGCCTCACGGGCCCGCTGTTCGATATCGGCCATCAGTTGGCGGCCGATGCCCTGCCCTTGCAGCACCGGGTTGACGAACACCGAACGCACCACATTGGCGTCCAAGGCGGCGGTCGCGACGATTTCTTGATCCTGGAGTGCAACCAGCACGGTACGCCGCGTGAGCAATTGCAGCACCGCCTCCGGCGTGAAGTTGCTCGCCACCCGCGCAATCACATCCGCCGGGTAGTCACGGGCGTTGCTGCTGCGCAGGGCCGCCAGGATGACCTGGCTGATGCCTTCGGCATCGGTGGGTTGGGCGAGGCGGACGGCGGTAGACATGACTCCTCCTGACGGGTGACGTAATGACAGCCACCACAATACCCATGTGTGGGCTTGTGTGGGAGCCGGGCTTGCCCGCGATGCAGGCACCTTGGTGTGTCCGCTACACCGCGATGATGCTATCGCAGGCAAGCCAGCTCCCACACAAGTCGGCTCCTACAGGTTTGAGCGCCCCCTGACAGCCGATTCGGCTGCCATACCCCTCTTTTCAGCTTTCCCGGCTGGGCTGCTCCCCTGTTTCAGCCGGGATTCTGCGGCCAGAGCGCACAAAATAGCCTCAATGCCCAACCCCATGGACTCGTGCCCCCATGCAAACCACCAATACCGTCCTGATGATTCGCCCGGCGCACTTTGCCTTTAACCCGGACACCGCGATCAACAACCGCTTCCAGCGCGCGCCCGTCGATCCGGTGGCCGCACAGCAAAAAGCGCTGGAGGAGTTCGACGGTTATGTCGACACCCTGCGCCAGCATGGTGTGGAAGTGTTGGTGGTGCAGGACACACCCGCGCCCCATACCCCGGATTCGATCTTCCCCAATAACTGGTGGAGCAGTCATGCCGACGGCAGCCTGGTGCTGTACCCGATGGAGGGCCAGAACCGCCGCCTGGAGCGCGATAAAGGCGTGCTGCAAGTACTGGAGCAGCGCTTCGCAATCAAAGACACCATCGACTTCAGCCACCTGGAACAACAGAACATGTTCCTCGAAGGCACTGGCAGCATGGTCCTCGACCGCCAGCACCGCATCAGCTACGCCTGCCACTCCGGGCGCACCCATCACGATGCCCTGCGCCAGTTTGCCGAGCGCCTGGACTATCAGGTCTGCGCCTTCCACGCCGTCGACCGCCATCACGCACCGATCTACCACAGCAACGTGATGATGAGCGTCGGCCGCGACCTGTCGGTGGTGTGCCTGGACGCGCTGCCCGAGACCCACGAACGCCAGGGCCTGGAACGCTCCCTGCGCGACACCGGCAAAGACATCCTGGCCCTGGACTTCGACCAACTGGAAGCCTTCGCCGGCAACATGCTGGAACTCCACGACCGCGACGGCCAGCCGCTGCTGGTGATGTCGGCCAGCGCCTGGCGCTCGCTCAAGCCGGCGCAGCGCCTGCATGTGGAACGCCACACCCACCCAGTCGTGGTGAATATCGACAACATCGAACGCATCGGCGGCGGCAGTGCCCGCTGCATGTTGGCCGAAGTGCATCTTCCGGCCCGCGCCTCATTCCAATAAGGAGTTTTTCCATGACCCGTTATATCGACGTCAACGACCTCAGCTACCTGGTATCGCAAAAAGGCCTGCAAACCTGCATCACCGAGATGGCCGAGTACATCCGCGCCGACTACCTGCGCTGGAATGACTTCGAAAAATGCGCGCGCCTGGCCAACCACTCGCCCGAGGGCGTGATCGAACTGATGCCGGTCTCGGATGCTTCGCTGTATGCCTTCAAATACGTCAACGGCCACCCGAAAAATACCCAGAGCGGCATGCTCACGGTCATGGCATTCGGCGCCCTGGGGGATGTGGATACGGGCAAACCGGTGCTGCTCAGCGAGATGACCCTGACCACGGCGATCCGCACTGCCGCCACTTCGGCCCTGGTTGCGCGCTACCTGGCACGGGACAACAGCCGCAGCATGGCGCTGATCGGCAATGGCTCGCAAAGTGAGTTTCAGGCCCTGGCGTTCCACACCTTGCTGGGCATCAATGAGATCCGCCTGTTCGATATAGATACCCAGGCCATGCACAAGCTGGCGAACAACCTCAAGGCCTTCCCGGCGATCAAGCTGACCCTCGCGGGTAGCGTTGCCGAAGCGGTAAAAGGCGCCGATATCGTCACCACCGTCACCGCCGACAAGGCCTACGCCACCATCCTTACCGACGACATGATCGAGCCCGGCATGCACCTCAATGCCGTGGGCGGCGACTGCCCCGGCAAGACCGAGCTGGACCGGCGCATCGTCGAGCGCGCGCGGGTGATCGTCGAGTACGAACCACAAAGCCGTATCGAAGGCGAAATCCAGCATATGCCCGAGGATTCGCCGGTCACCGAGCTGTGGCAAGTGATCAACGGCCAGAAGCCGGGCCGGGAAAATGCGCGCCAGGTCACCCTGTTTGACTCGGTAGGTTTTGCCCTCGAAGACTATTCGGCCCTGCGTTATGTACTGGATGTGGCCAAGGCCCTGGACGTGGGCAGCGAGCTGGAGCTGGTACCGGACCTGGCCGACCCCAAGGACCTGTTCGCCCGCCTGGCCCAGCGACCAACCGCACAGCATAAAAAGCGCGCCTGAAACCGCTCTGGCCTGCCGCTTTGCGCAAGCGGCGGGCCCTAAACCGCGGTTTGAAAAGCCGATATACAGGGTGCCGCAGCCGATTCTGCTGCAATCCGCGTTTTAACAGCGCATTCCGCATGCGAAGGACTAGGTAAACGACACAAAAAACGCACCATCATGAAGCATTCTGAGCGCGACCAAAGAGTCAGCAAATGAATGCATGCCGCACCCTTTCTACTGCCCTGACATCAATTACAAAATATAGGGAAAACACCATGACTCCGCTCCGATCACTCGTCGCCGCGCTGCTCCTGCCTTTGTGCGCCACCGCCGTCCAGGCCCAGGAATGGAAAGAAATCCGTTTCGGCGTGTTCCCCGAGTACCCACCCTTTGAATCCGTGGCCGCCGACGGCAGCCTGCAAGGTTTCGACATTGAGCTGGGCAACGCTATCTGCGCCAAGCTTGAAGTCAAGTGCACCTGGGTCCACAACGAGTTCGACGGCATGATCCCGGCGCTGCGTGCGCGCAAGTTCGACGCCATCATGTCCTCCATGGCCGTGACCCCGGCCCGGCAAAAACAGATCGACTTCAGCGACCGCCTGTTCCTCAGCCCCACCTCGGTGATCACCCGCAAGGGCGCCGGTTTCGGCGATACGCCGGAATCCCTCAAGGGCAAACAGGTCGGCGTGCTCCAGGGCTCGCTGCAGGAAGCCTATGCCCGCGCCCACCTGGCCAAGCTCGGCGCCCAGGTCAAGGCATACCAGTCCCAGGACCAGAACTACGCCGACCTGCAAAACGGCCGCCTCGACGCGACGCTGACCGACAAGCTCGAAGCCCAGCTCAACTTCCTGTCCAAGCCTGAAGGCGCCGACTACCAATCCGGCCCGGCCTTCAAGGACCCGACCTTGCCGCTGGACATTGCCATGGGCCTGCGCAAGAACGACCAGGAACTGCTGGCGCTGATCAACAAGGGCATCGCAGCCATCCAGGCCGATGGCACTTACGCGCTGATCCAGAAGAAGTACTTCGGTGACGAAGATATCTATCACGAGTAATCCCCCGCCCTATCCCCTGTAGGAGCCGGCTTGCCAGCGCTGGCGGTGCGATAAACACCGCCATTTGCGGCAGGTTCCTACCGGTTCTATCGAGACTTTCCCGTGAATGAACTCCTCAACCTGCAAGGCTTCGGCCCGCTGTTGGCCCAGGGTGCCTGGATGACCATCAAGCTGGCGTTCCTCGCGCTGGTCCTGAGCCTGAGCCTGGGCCTGATCGCCGCCGGTGCCAAGCTGTCCAGCCATAAACTGTTGCGCATCCCCGCCACCCTCTACACCACCTTGATCCGCAGCGTGCCGGACCTGGTGCTGATCCTGCTGATCTTCTACAGCCTGCAACTGTGGCTCAATGACTTGACCGAGATGCTCGGCTGGAACTACTTCGAAATTGATCCCTTCACCGCCGGTGTGATCACCCTGGGTTTTATCTACGGTGCGTATTTCACCGAAAACTTTCGCGGCGCGATGCTCAGTGTGCCGGTGGGCCAACTGGAAGCAGCGACCGCCTACGGCTTGAGCCGCTGGCAGCGGTTTCGGCTGGTGATGTTCCCGCAATTGATGCGGTTTGCGTTGCCGGGGCTGGGCAATAACTGGCTGGTACTGCTCAAGTCCACGGCGCTGGTGTCGATCATCGGCCTGGCGGACCTGGTCAAGGCCGCGCAGAACGCCGGCAAGACCACCAATGACCCGTTGTACTTCCTGATCCTTGCGGGCCTGGTGTACCTGGTGATCACCACCCTCTCCAACCGCATCTTCAAACGCCTGGAACGGCGCTACAACGTCGGCATCAAAGGGGTGGCGCGATGATCGAACTGATCCAGCAATATGGCCTGGCGTACCTGTGGACCGATGGCTCTGGGTTTTCCGGGGTGGTCATGACCTTGTGGCTGTTTATCGTGTCGGTGATCCTCGGGTTTTTCCTGTCGATCCCCCTGGCAATCGCCCGCGTCAGCGAGCACTTCTGGCTACGCTGGCCGGTGGAGGTGTACACCTACCTGTTTCGTGGCACGCCGCTGTATATCCAGTTGCTGATTTGCTACACCGGCCTGTACAGCCTGGAAGTGGTGCAGGACAACGCCCTGCTCAATCAGTTTTTCCGCAATGCCTTGAACTGCACGCTGCTGGCCTTTGTGCTCAACACCTGCGCCTACACCGTGGAAATCTTCGCCGGGGCCATTCGCAATATTCCCCATGGCGAAATTGAAGCCGCGCGGGCCTACGGCCTGCACGGCTGGCGGATGAACCTGTTCGTGGTGATCCCCGCCGCGCTGCGCCGCGCATTGCCGGCCTACAGCAACGAAATGATCCTGATGCTGCACGCCACGTCCCTGGCATTTACCGCAACCATCGCCGACATCCTCAAGGTGGCCCGTGACGCCAATGCCGAAACGTTCCTCACGTTCCAGGCCTTCGGCATTGCTGCGCTGCTGTACATGCTGCTGTCCTTCGCATTGGTGGGCCTGTTCCGACTGGCCGAACGACGCTGGATGCGCTTTCTTGTCCCGACCCGAGGCTAACCCATGAATCAGTCCGCACAGGCCCTGGCCGCTCATCCCACACACACTGCCGCGCCCCGCCCGAACGTGGTGGCGGCCGGCGCCAACGTCAAACTCAAGGTCGAAGACCTGCATAAAAGCTACGGCGACCACGAAGTGCTCAAGGGGGTTTCACTCAACGCCAGCAAGGGCGATGTGATCAGCCTGATCGGCGCCAGCGGCTCCGGCAAAAGCACCATGCTGCGCTGCATCAATTTCCTCGAACAGCCCGACGCCGGGGTAATCACCCTGGACGGCATCAGCATTGAAATGCGCCAGGGTCGCGCCGGGGTGCAGGCGCCGCACCAGGCACAACTGCAGAACCTGCGCACGCGCCTGGCCATGGTGTTCCAGCACTTCAACCTGTGGAGCCACATGACCGTGCTGGAAAACATCTGCATGGCGCCACGCCGGGTGTTGGGCGTCAGTGCCGCCGAAGCGGAGAAACGCGCGCGGATGTACCTGGATAAAGTCGGCCTGCCGGGCCGGGTCGCCGATCAATACCCGGCGTTTCTCTCCGGTGGTCAGCAACAGCGCGTGGCCATCGCCCGGGCCCTGGCCATGGAGCCGGAGATTATCCTGTTCGATGAACCGACCTCGGCGCTGGATCCGGAGCTTGTAGGCGAAGTCCTCAAAGTCATACAGACGTTGGCCGAGGAAGGTCGTACCATGCTTATGGTCACCCACGAAATGGGCTTTGCCCGGCAAGTCTCCAGCCAGGTGCTGTTCCTGCACCAGGGCCGTGTCGAAGAACAAGGCAGCGCCGAGATCCTCGACCACCCGACCAGCGAACGCTTGCAGCAATTTCTCTCCAACCGCTTGAAGTGAACACAGAATCGACCATGGATACCAAGGCCAACGGACCCCATTCCACCCCAGTGCTGGATCGCATTGATGAAGCCATCATTGATGTCTTGCGCCATCAGGGGCGTATCACCTACGAAAAGCTGTCTTCGCTGGTGCACCTGACGCCCAGGCCCTGCCTGGAGCGGGTGCGCAAGCTGGAGCGGCGCGGGGTGATTCGCGGCTACGGCGCGATCATTGATGTGCAAATGGTCTCGCCGGGGTTGTCCTTGCTGGTACTGGTGGCCTTGTCGAACCAGAGCGGGCGCTCGGCGCAAAAAGCCTTCGAAGCCTGCGTCAAAGCCTGCCCACAGGTGTTCGAGTGCCAATTGATCAGTGGCCCCTTCGACTACAGCCTGCGCATGCGCTGCCGGGACATGGAGCACTACCGCGTGCTGACGGAAACCTGGTTGAACAATGATGAGCTGCACATCGACAAACTGGTGGCCCATCCGGAGCTGGCGGTGGTGAAAAACACCGCGACTGAGTTGGCCTGAACCCCATCGCCTCACACGATGCAGATCAGATGTGGGGGGGTGGACTTGTGTGGGCTTGCCTGTGTGGGAGCTGGCTTGCCTGCGATGCAGACGCCTCGGTCTATCAGCTATACCGAGGTGATGCTATCGCAGGCAAGCCAGTTCCCACACAAGCCAGCCCGCCATATGCTTCCCATATGTTTCCCACATGTTTTAACCGTGCCCGCCTGAAATCCGCTTGCCGGGGCGCTCACCAATCAGCTTCGCCTGCCCATCCCGCTGCTTCCCCGTCCGCGCCTCGCTGATCAACCCCGGTATCAACTTACCCTCCGGCAAATTCTTCCAGAACCGGCTCGGCAGGTGCCCCTCCATGACCTTGGGATTCAACCGCGCCGGGTTGAAGATATGGCTGTAATAGGTCAGCCACATGGCACTGTGTGGATCTTCGACATTCTGCGCCAACTGCTGCCATTGCTCCGGGCATTGGCGTTGATGAATCAACTGCTCACCGTCGTAATACACCCCATCCAGGGGCGTCGCGATCATCCAGCGATGACGGCCCATGCGCCCGACAAAATGCTGGCTGGCACTGTGCAAAATATCGTGGGCCGGTTCGTGCCAGGCCACGTACTCCGGCAACTCCGGCCCCGCCGCCGCCGGCAGCGCGATAAAACGCACAAACGCATGCAGATGGTGGGCCTCACGCCTTACCTGCTTGATCCGCCGTTGCAACTCGCTGCCCAGTTGATCCCCCGCCATCATCGCCGTGCGGTCACCATGGCTGACGCGCCACAGCACTTCATACAACAGGCTCCAGCGCTGCTCACCGTGGTAACAGGCGGCACTTTCCAGCAGCTCCAGCAGCGCCTTGGGAATGCGTGCCTGGAACGGGCCATTGTGCGTGGGGTAGTGTTCATCGGTGGCAAACAGGTCCGCCACTTCCACTTCGCCCCAACTGACATGGCTGGGGTCGATCTGATGGCTGAGCAGCCAGCGCGCCTGCTCGCGCCAGGTACTGAACAGGTTGTCGCATTCCAGGCTGATCATCCCCATAACCCCATCTGTTGCGGTTGCGGGCGGTCGCGCAGTTGCTCGCGCAGCAGCACGCTGGTGCTTTCCGCCTGCTGGGGGTGGTAGTCGCTGGTGATGAAGAACGGCTTGGCCTTGGTCAACACGCAGCGCATACGCGCCAGGTCTTCAAAACGGATCTTGCGTTGCCGGCGCAGCTCCACCAGGCGTTCGGTGGTACGCAGGCCAATCCCCGGGATACGCGCGATCAACGTCGCCTCGGCACGGTTCAGGTCCAGCGGGAACACCTCGCGATGCTCCAGGGCCCAGGCCAGCTTCGGGTCGATATCCAGCGCCAGATCCCCCGGCCCCGCGAACAGTTCGTTGGCGCGAAAGCCATAACTGCGCAGCAGGAAATCGGCCTGGTACAAACGGTGCTCGCGCATCAGCGGCGGCGCCGCCAGGGGCACGCTTTTCGGGCTATTGGGAATCGGGCTGAACGCCGAGTAGTACACCCGGCGCAACTTGAAGTTGCCATACAGCGCCTCGGCACCGTGCAGGATGGTGCTGTCGTCGGTGTCATCGGCGCCGACAATCATCTGCGTGCTTTGCCCGGCCGGGGCGAACCGCGGTGCCCGGGGCTCGTTGAGCACGGTTTGCTCGCCGGTGAAAATCGTCTGCATCGCCTGCTTGATCGAACCGATCTGCTTCTCCGGCGCGAGGATCTGCAGGCTTTTATCGGTGGGCAACTCAATGTTCACGCTCAAGCGATCGGCATATCGCCCGGCCTCGGCAATCAATGCAGGATCCGCTTCGGGGATGGTCTTGAGGTGGATATAACCGCGAAAGTCATGCTCCTCACGCAGCAACTTGGCGACCCGCACCAGTTGCTCCATGGTGTAGTCCGCCGAACGAATGATCCCCGAACTGAGAAACAGCCCGCTGACGCAATTACGCCGGTAGAAATCCAGGGTCAGGCTCACCACCTCCTCCGGGTTGAACCGCGCACGGGGCACGTCACTGGAGCGGCGGTTGACACAGTATTGGCAGTCGTAGAGGCAGAAATTGGTCAGCAGCACCTTGAGCAACGACACACAGCGCCCATCGGGTGTGTAGCTGTGGCAGATGCCCATGCCATCGCTCGAACCCAGCCCGGCCTTGCCCTCGGAGGTGCGCTTGGGCGCCCCGCTGCTGGCGCAAGACGCGTCGTACTTGGCCGCATCGGCGAGGATGCTGAGTTTTTCGATCAACTGCATGGCGGGCTACCGGACACTGTGTTTTTGTACAGTATCAGCAGCGATACCCGGCATTCAAGGAGAGATCGGCGAACGGTAGAACAAATAGTTGTGGGAGCTGCCGACGTTTTTTCAAACACATCAAGAACAGTTGAGCGACCCCGAACCTTCAATCGTCGCGCGTCAGCACTTCCAGCAACTCAATCTCGAAATGCAGATTGCTATGGGGCTGGATATGCGCGCCCATCGCCCGCTCGCCATACGCCAGATGCGCCGGCACAAACAGCTTGCGCACGCCGCCGACCTTCATCCCCATCAAGCCCCGGTCCCACCCCTTGATCACACGCCCGGTGCCAATCACACACTGGAACGGCTTGCCCCGCTCCCAGGACGAATCAAACACCGTACCGTCTTCCAGGGTGCCGGTGTATTGAGTGGTGATCAGCGCCCCCTTGACCACGGCTTTACCGTCGCCTTGGCGGATGTCGGTGATTTGCAGTTCTTCGTTGCTCATGGGGGATCTCGTTGGGTTCACACTGGCTGGCTTTTTCCCAGAATCAAGCGCCTTTGGCAAGTGCACTCTTAAGGATCCAGACTACGCCTCAGCCAGAAGCGCCTGACTTAACCTCAGCCATCTTTTCCCCTCTTATAAAAAATCAACCACCCCGGTTGCACAACAATAAGAGGTCACACCCCAATGAGCCAACCAACAAGCCCTGTCCGCGTCGCTGTCGTGCAGTTCGACCCCCAGGTCGGCCTGGATAACCGCGAAAGCAATCTGCATCGCAGCCTGGCCTTGGCTGCCGAGGCGGTCAATGGTGGGGCTAACCTGATCGTACTGCCCGAGTTGTCGAACTGCGGTTACTTCTTCAGCAGCCGCCAGGACGCATTCGAGCATGCCGAGCCCGTTCCCGGCGGGGCCAGTGTGCAAGCCTGGATGGCGTTTGCCGCCACCCATCAGGTGTATCTGGTGGCGGGCCTGAATGAGATCGAGGGTCGGCAGTTATTCAATACTGCGGTATTGCTGGGGCCGGATGGGTTGATCGGTAAGTACCGCAAGGCCCACCTATGGAACCTCGAGAAGCTCTGGTTCACCCCTGGCAACCTGGGCTTTCCGGTGTTTGAAACGCCTATCGGGCGCATTGGCCTGTTGATCTGCTGGGACATCTGGTTCCCGGAAGTACCACGCATCCTCAGCCAGCAAGGCGCCGATATTATTTGTAGCCTCAACAACTGGGTGTGGACGCCGCCGCCGCTGTTCGACGAGGCCGGTAAATGCATGGCGTCGTACCTGACCATGACCGCCGCCCACGTCAATAATGTGTTTATCGCCGCCGCCAGCCGGATCGGTGAGGAGCGTGATGCACGCTACCTGGGGTGTTCGTTGATTGCCGGGACCAATGGCTGGCCTATCGGCAAAGTGGCGTCGGCTAACCGCCAGGAAATCCTCTTCGCCGATATAGACCTGACCAGCGCCCGCAGTGCGCCGATCTGGAACAGTCTCAACGACCTGCACCGTGACCGGCGCGATGATCTTTACGATCAGATGCTCGGGTATTGCCAGCACCCCGCCCTGCCACGCTAAAGGGAGGGCGAGTCATGGAAAATTTATTCATGAAACCTGGAAACGAGCGATCTCGGGTCGATAAGGCGATCATCGCATTGGGGCTCATCAGCATCTCGCTGATTGTCTGGACGGTCCTCACGCACCAAGGCTCCTGGCCTAGCTACGGCGATATGGTGGCAGCATTTCCCGACCCCATCGCCTGGCTACGCTGGGTACTGGGAGATGTCAGCGAAGTGGCCTTCTACAAGCATGAGCTTGCCTCCCTCGGGTTGTTGGCGGGTGCATACCTGGCCTGGTGGGCCAGCCGCACCGGCAAGCGCTGGCAAGGCTTTGCGATTTGCTACGGCAGTGGGCTGTGGCCGTGGTTGGTGACCAGTTCCCTGCTGGGCCTGCTGCTGAGCAACCTGCTATGGGGTTGGACGGTCACCGCCGAGACCTGGCAACCCACCTTCGCCGCGTTTGTTTCACTGCCGGCAGCAATGGTCCTGATGTTTGGGGGTGGTTGGAAAGTCACCCTCAATGGCGCGTTGTTGGGGGCGCTGCTGGTCACGCCGATGTGCTTGCTGATCGTCAATTTTGTCTGTGTACCGCTGGATTTGCCGGTGGTGATTGGTAACGTGCTGGGCATGGCGGCGGGCAGCGTGATTGCCTTTGTCATCTGTCGCCGCGTGCCGATTCTGGTGCGCTCGGACTATATCGCCGCGGACAAACCATTGCCGCTCAAGCCGCCAACCTATGGCCTGGGCTGGAGCTTGCGCAGGGTCTTGGCCGATTTTTCCGAAGCGCCGTTCTTCGGCAATGAGTGGGCCAACCTTGGCCTGCTGGCGGGAGTCCTGCTGGCGTATGCCTTGAACCCGTTGAGTGCCGCCTATGGGTCGGGACTGGTGCTGCAACTGATCGGTGCCCAGGCGCTGACATCGGCTCTGGGTGTACTGATCTGGCGCAGTCAGTGGATCAAGCGCGGTTGGTATCCCACCTACGTGCCGCTGGTCTCGGTCGTACCGGCAGCGGTGCTGACCCATGGCGGGAGTTGGATGGTGATTGGATCGAGTGCGTTGCTTGGCGCGTTGATCGCGCCGCCGCTGGCCTGTGCCATTGCCGGGCGGCTGCCGACACACTTTCACCCCTATATCGGTAATGTGATCTCGATGGCGTTGAGCACCTTGCTGATTGTGCCCGTCGTTGGAAGATTGATCGCGTAAACAACCGGGTAAGGCTCTTGAGCCTTACCCGCTCCCAGCCTTACAACCACCGCCAAAACCGCCCCCAGAACCCCCGCTCCAGATCCGCCTTGCACCCTGCATACTGGCGCGCATACAGATCGGAACGGGCCTTGACCTTGCCGGCTACCGGCAACAGCCACGCCTTGCTGGCATAGGTGCGATTCCGGTAGCCGCCCCAGCCTTCATGGTAGTTGAGGTACTGGCCATAGGCGTCGTATTTGTATACGCCGTTGATGCTGGCGGTCTTGTCCATGTACCAGCCGACAAAGTCGATGGCGTCGTCGAAGTCCTGGCGGCTGGCCCAGTTGCGGCCGGTGCTTTTCTGGTAGTCGCCCCACACTTCATCCTTGGCCTGGGCGTAGCCGGCAGCGGTGCTGACGCGGCCCCAGGGGATGATCCACAGCAGGTATTTGCGCGGAGTCTTGGCGTTCTGCCGGAAGCCCGATTCCTGATACATGATGGCGAACGGCACCTGGATCGGCACACCCCAGCGCTTCTGGGTGACTTTGGCCGCGTCGTACCAGTCGTCCTTTTCGCGGAAGATGCCGCAGATGTCGTCAGGGGTGCGTGGCGGCGAGGTACCGCACGCCGCCAACAGGGTGGTGAATAGCAGGAGGGCTGTGGTTTTTACCGGGGTCAAAAGCATACCTTTGCGTGAGCGCGAAAAAAGCCGACAGTTTACGCGCTCACGCAAGGTGTTGCGGTTACGAATCAATGGGCCTTGATCAAGCCACGGGCACTTTGCGGGTCGAAATGGCCAGGCGACCGATGCCAAAGCTCAATGCGGCACCCAGTACCAACATCAACAAGGTGCTCCACGCCGCGCGGGACAGTTGCTTGGCCGCCACTTCACCGGCCTCGCGGGCCTTTTGTTCGGCCTGGGCCTTGAGTTCTTCGACTTTCTGCACGGCCTGCTGATAGGCCTGGGCATAGTTCTCGACAATCTGGCTGGCCTCGGCCTGGCTCTTGCCAGTACGGGCGGCGACGATGTTCACCAGCGCCTCTTTGTCGGCCGCATTCAACGCCGGCTCACCAGAGGCTTTGACGCGCTCGAACCATTGCTTGAGTTCGCTCGCGGCCTGGGCCGGGTTGGTGGCGGCATCAGTGGCCGATTGCTGACCGTCTGCCGCTGCCTGGTTAGCTGTTTGCTCGACGTTAGCCGGATCCAGTTCAGCCTTGCCGCTTTGCTTGAGCAAGGTGTCGAGTTCGCCCTGCAGGCTATCCCAATCCAGGCTGATGCCCTTTTCGTCCAACTGCTGCTTGACGCTGTCGCTGATGCCAGGGGCCACGGCGGCAATGCCGCTACCGGCCGCCGACAGGCCTTTGCCTACGACATTGCCCGCGGCGCCGACCACGCTGGTGGCCAATGCTGCCAGCAGCCAGGTGGTGAGCAAGGTGGTGATGGTCCAGCTCAGGACACCATGCAGGCCGCCGCGATCCGGGGCTGTGCGGCCGGCGACAAAGGCGCCCACGCCAATCGCCAACAGCGTGGAGACAAACAGCCAGATCCCGGCGCCAGTGCCAAAGCCGCTCAACGGGTTGCCTGCCGCCATGGGGTCGACCGCACTGGCGCCGATGGCGGTGCCCAGTACGCTGAGTACCAGGTAGGTCACCAGGGCAATTGCACTGCCGGCCAGTACCGAGCCCCAGGACACACGAAAAGGCGAGCGATGGGTTTCATAGAGGGAGGTCATAATCGTTCCTTGGACAAATGAGCAGACCTTCAGTTTGTCCAGGCCGACGCCTGCGGTCTCGGCACAAATGCACTAGGACGACTGGTGCATTCGCACCCCGTCAAGCTGAATCGGTCTGCACTATGCTCAAGGCCAGTTGTCGTACTCCACACAAGCCAGACATGCCCTGTTGCAGGCGCCGATGTCGTTATGTAGCCATTTTGGAGAAACCATGAGCCAGGCCGTTCTCGCCCAAGAAACCAATCGCCGCCAATTGCAGCAGATCATTTCCGGACTGTCCGATGGGGTGATTCTCGCCGAGATCGACCAGAGCATTCTCTGGGCCAACGAAGCCGCACTGGCCATGCATGGCCTGGATGACATTGCCGGGCTCGGCGCCAACACCGCCGAATACGCCGAGCGCTTTGCCCTGCGCTACCGCAACAATCACCCGCTGCCCCTGGAAGCCTATCCGCTGAGCCGGGTGGCCAACGGCGAAGAGTTCAGTGATGTGGTGGTCGAAGTCACGCCCAGCGCCGACACCGACCGCACCTGGGTCCACCGCCTGCGCAGCCTGGCGCTCACCGACAGCGCCGGCAAGCCGGAACTGCTGGTGCTGATTTTGAGCGATGCCACCGAATGGGCCAGCGCCGAGCAGCGCTTTGAAAAGACCTTCAACGCCAACCCGGCGCCGGCGGTGATCTGCCGCTTGAGTGATCTGCGCTATATCAAGGTCAACCAGGGCTTCCTGGAGATGACTGGCTACAACCGCGACCAGGTGATCGGCCGTTCTGTGTACGAACTGGACGTGCTGGAACAGGCCGAGCGCAAGGAGCTGGCAATCCAGCGCCTGGGCGAAGGCGCGACCATCCCGCAGATGCAAGCCGAGCTGAAACTGCCCGAAGGCGGCAGCAAGCTGGTGATTGTTGCCGGCCAGCCGCTGGATATGAACGATGAGGAGTGCATGCTGTTTTCCTTCACTGACCTTGAGCCCCGGCGCAAGGCCGAAACCGCCCTGCGCCAGAGCGAGGAGCGGTTTGCCAAGTCCTTCCGCCTGACGCCGGTGCCGACCCTGGTGTGCGACGCGGACAATCAGCAGGTGGTGGACGTCAACGACGCGTTCATGAGCGTCACCGGCTACACCAGCGAAGAGTTGATTGGGAAGTCCATCAGCGATATCGACTTCATCGACAGCAAGGAGGCCTGCACGCAGTTGTTCGCCACCCTGGAAAAAGCCGGCAACCTCGACGGCCAGGACCTGAAAATCCGCAAGAAAGGCAATGAGGTGATTGATTGCGTGGTGTCGGCCGACACCGTGAGCATCCAGGACACGACCTGTTACCTGCTGGTGATGATGAATATCACCGAGCGCAAACGCTCGGAGCTGGAGTTGGTGTCGGCTATCGAGGAAGTGATGAAGGACGCGTCCTGGTTCAGCCAGACCCTGATCGAAAAACTGGCCAACGCCAAGAGCGTCAACAGCCCCAACCTGACGACCATCGCCTTTACCGACCTGACCGCCCGCGAGCGGGATGTGCTGGGGCTGATTTGCGAAGGCCTGGCCGACAAGGAAATCGCCTCGCGCTTGAAGCTGGCACCCAATACCGTGCGCAATCATGTGGCCACGGTGTACTCCAAGCTCAACGTGCACAGCCGCAGCGCCGCCATCGTCTGGGCCAGGGAACGCGGGTTGTTTGCCGGGGAACGGCGGGCAAAAAGTGCGAAATAAGGTGCAAATGCACTAGGGCGACCAGTGCAAATTCGCCTTATTGCCGGGCGATGGGCTGCTTAACCTTGAAGGGTAGGCACAGGGTTTGATGCCCTGTGTCATGGCGAGTTTTTTGCCCTTGAAGGAGGCAGCATGAACAGTGAACAAGTCACCGGCCGCGTGAAAAAAGCCGTGGGCAAGGCTCAGGACTTTCTCGGCGAAATGACCGACGACGAACAACTGCAGGCCCAGGGCGTAGCGCGCCAGGCGGCCGGCCAACTGCAACAGACCTATGGCGATGCGCTGGACACTGTTGGTGACTTTGCCCAGCGCAAGCCCCTGGCCACCGTGGCGATCGTCGCTGGCGTGGGCCTGGTGCTGGGCCTGTTGCTGCGTCGTCGTTGATGGGGGCTGGCATGTTTACCCTGGCCCAACTGCGTAATTGCATCGAAGAAGCCCTGTTGCCGCTGACCTGCGAATTCACCCTGTGCCGCGACTCGTCACTGACTTTGAAAGTGTTTGACGCCCAGAGCGGCCGCGTGGACCTGGTGGTCACCGGGATCAGCGTCAACAAACTCAAGACCCCGCAGGACGTCGCAACGATGGTCGAGGAACTGCGCTACGAATTGCACAGCAACACCGTGGGCGGCGCGCTCTCCATCTGACAACACCCCTCTGTAGGGGGCATGCGCCTACCCCTGTGTGGGCTTGCCCGCGATGGCGGTGAGACAGCCAACAGTGACTTGACTGACCCACCGCCATCGCGAGCAAGCTCGCTCCCACAGGGGCGCAGCTCCGCGCTTTGGCCTTGTCTACAACGGGCGCGGCTTCAACGATGCCCCTATAAAGTAGAACAGCCCCCCGGCCACGATAAACCCCGCCAACATGTAGAACATGTAGTGCGCCGGCAGGCTGGCCAGCACCAGGCCGCACAACACCGGCCCCAGTGCGGCGCCGAGGTTGGAGAGGTTTTGCGCACCGTAGTACATGCCGCGCAGATGGTCAGGGGCGATGCGGTCGATAAACATGTATTCGGCGGGAAACACGATGATCTCCCCCACGGTGAAGATCGCCATCGACACCACCCACCACCACACGCTGGTGGACAGCGCAAAACCCATCACCCCGAGCATGAACATGCCCAGCCCGAAGATCAGCCAGCGGCTCAGGTGACGGTGGCTGATCTGCCGACCGATCACGTATTGCAGGGCGATAACCAGCAGGGCGTTGGTGGTCAGGATGGCGCTGATCACGGTGTAGGTGTATTCGGCGTCCGAGGTGGTCACCAGGTACTGCGACAGGTAGGCGGTGAACTGCCCGAATACCACGGCACTGAGCAGGCCGCCGAGGGTAAAGCACACCAGGCGATGATCGCGCAGCAATACCCGGCCCACCGCCAGGAACGGCACCGGTTTTTGCGCGGCGTCCACCGTGGCCAGGCTGCGGTCGCCCCAGCGCCAGTACAGCAGGAAGAACCCCATCCCCAGCAACACCGACAAGACAAACGGCAAGCTCATATCGACCTTGGCCACCATCGCCCCCAGAAACGGCCCTACCGCGTAGCCGATATTGGTCAGGGTGTACTTGATGGAAAACACTTCGCTGCGCGCATCGACCGGCAACAGGCTGGCAAAGCCGGCCTTGACCGCGACATCGATCACCGCATACGCCAAGTTGATCAGGATCAGGCAACTGTAGAAAAGCCATAGCTCGCGAGCCAGCAAGGTGCCGACGAATCCCAGGACGAACAGCAGGCTCAGGCCCAGCAACAGCCGGTAGCTATTGACCCGGTCCACGAGGAAACCGCCGTACACGCTCAACAGGGAACCGACGATCAACGAGCTGCCGATCACCAGGCCCACTTGGCTGATGCCCAGGGCGAAGTGACTGGACAGGTAGATCACCATGTACGGAAAGGTGATCGCCTTGGCCAGGGTCAATACCAGCGTGGCCGATAGCAGCAGGTTTACGCTGCGGGGGTAGTTTTTTATTGTTTTCAGCATCCTGCTCTCGTTTCCTGAAAAGAGTCGTAGCACACGTGCGCAGCTACCTTACCTCAGGATGAGCAGCAAAAAAGACTGTTTTATGCATTCGTGCATGCAATTTTTAAATGCGCGCAGCGAAGGGGGGGAAAGCGGCATCAGCCCGTTTCCCCCCACACCCGTTATTTGGCAGGGGTGATGTCGAGGATGGTGCCATTGGTGATTTTCACCAGCACATAACGATCATTGATCCGCGCCCACTGGCTGTCGTCGTGGGGCGGTTTCAGGCTGCGCTTTTTCCAGTCGCCCAGGGCCGACTCCTTGCGCACCAGGATATCCGGCGCACGGTCTCCGACTTTCAAGTCTCGGGTGTTGATGTTCGAAGGCTCCACGGTTTTCTGCGGATTGTCCTCGGCTTGCACGGTAACGCTGGCGGTGGACAGGCTGGCGGCAACCAGCAGGCTGGCAATCAGGGACGTTGCTTTCATGGGTATTCCTTCAGTAAATAATGCGTACCCAGGTTCCGACAGCAGGGCCCTGCAATCATTCACCGGCAATACAGCCACGGGTATCGGTGCCTGCTAATCTTGCGCCAGCCCTCCATCGAGTCCGAGAACAATGAAAACAGCCCTGACCCGAACCAAACTGCTGGCCAGCGCCCTGATCGTGATCGCCGTGATTGGCGGTGCCACTTATTACTTGCTGGACCGCCGCGCCACCCACGGCCTGCTTGACGGTCCCGAATACAGCGAAGCGCAACTCAATGAGGGCGGTGTGGATGGCATCCGGGACCTGCCGTTGCCAGAAGCAAAAAAACGCCTGAATTACCTGATCCTCGATATGCGCGACGGCATCAACCGCATCGCCATGCTCGAAAGCATGCGCCTGGAAATCGGCCCGGCCACCGCTACACCAGGCGAACAGAAAGAGCTGAACTATGAGGAGCCGTTCGTGCCCTTCCCCGCCGCCGAACTGAAGGCGGCATTGACCGACCTCAAGCGCACACCGGGGCAGTTCCAGCAGTTGTTCTTCGACAATGCATCCGGGCTGAAACTGGAAGTCGAGGCGATTCGCGAGGTGCTCAAGCGCGGGGCCCTGCCCGATCAGCAAACCGAAGCCAGCTATCGCATCCAGACCCTGTACTTTCGCGACGGCTCGCAGCAGCCGTTCGCCGAGGTGGCGATCAAGGATGAGGACAGTGAGGAGCAGGACCAGGACACCACCCAGGCCGAACTCAAGCTCAACAAGCCCCTGGAACGCATCAGCCTGGCCCTGACGTATCAGGCCTACCCCGGCTTCAATAAAATCGTCCTGGACCGGGCCCACCCGAAAGCCACCGCCGAGGGTGGCGAGGTGTACCAACTGACCCATCTGGGCGACGCCAGCGCCTCCTTGCAACTGGCAACGCCGAAAAACAAATCCTATGTGATCCAGGGCCTGACGGCCGATGGCAAGACCCTGTACAGCGGCGGCAACAGCTCCAATTCCTCGCCCACCGCCGAACAAAAGGCCAACCTGCGGGCCTATTACAACGAACTGCTGCGTATGGAAGACAACTTCGCCGACTTCAAGAGTGCCGCGGCGGTGCAGGATCATCTGGAACAGTTCGCCAGCAACCTGCCCAGCTCCGACAGCGAGCTGAGTAACGTGCAGGCCACCTACCAATTCGAAGACACCCCCGCCAGCATCGTGATTTACGTGCTGGACCCGCTCCAACCCCAAACCCTTGATTGGGACATGCACAACAGCACCACCCCTCGCGAGCGCTACATTGCCTACGATAGCGCCAGCGAAAGCAGCGGTTTTATCGACAGCAAGGGGCAATGGGTGGTCAAGCCGCGCTTCAAGCGCATTGATACCACCGAGATGCCCGGTGTGTACCACATCATGGTCGGCGAAAAATCCTCCGGCGAGGGCTGGAGCGAATTGCAGTTCAAGTACTTTGCCTTTGTACCCGGTACGCAAACGTTGAAAGAACTGCCCTTCGAAATCATCGACAGCGCGGTCAACGACGACCTGATGATTGTCGAGCGTGAAACCAACGGCCCCTATGGGGTCTACGACGTGAAGAAGCTACAGGTCGTGGTGCCCATGAAGTACGTCAACCCCAGTGTGATCGGCAACGTGTTCATCGCCCGCCCTGGCGAGACCACCTATGGCTCGAACTCGTTGTACGGCGCCTGGAGCCTGAGCGGCAAGGAGCTGTTGGCACCGCGCTACTCCGCAATCAACGGCAGCGGCGAGTTTATCTACGCCACCTCCGCCGACCAGAAACAGACCGACGTCTACAACCTGCAGATGAAGAAACTCAACCCACCCGGCGCGACCGTCTTCGGCCAGTTTGTCCAGGGCCAGCCCCTGCTGATCCAGGACCGTGGCAGCCGCAAATACAGCTTTATCAACGAACAGGGCAAGGCGCTGCCTTTGAGCCTGCCATTCGATGACGTCAACCCGTTCTCCAACGGCATGGCGGTGGTGCAAAAGGGCAGCCGCTATGGCGCCATTGATGTACACGGCAAACTGCGCGTGCCCGTGACCTACAGCAAACTCAACCCCTTCCAGAAGAACCTCGCCTCGGCAGAAATGGATGGGTTTGAAGGCTTGGTATTGATCGACAAAAACAACCGCGTGGTGAAAAAACTGGGGTCGTATACCCACTACAGCTTCCCGTACAACAGCAACGAAGCGACCTATAGCATCTGGGATACCCAGGTGCCAAACCGGGTCAATGTGTTCGACGCCGATGGCAACCAGACCGATAGCTTCGAGCGCGAGTGAGGTGATACAGGCCCTTGCAGGAGCTGGCTGGCCGGCTCTTACAAGGGCTCTCTATTGCGCGCATGAAATTAATCCTGTAATTTTTCATGAAATTTTTAGATAAGAATTTCACGAAGCACCCATGGACAAACAAGAAGAACTGGACGCCCTGGCGATCCTGATTCACGACCTGCGCAAATACAAGAAGCTCACCCTGGCCCAACTGGCGCAGAAGATCGAGCGCTCCGTGGGGTTCCTGTCCCAGGTCGAGCGTGGCTTGTCGCGCCCCACCGTGGCGGACCTGACTGCCATCAGCCATGCGCTGGACGTACCCACCACCTACTTCTACAGCCTGTCCAAACCCAAGGCTGTGGCCTGGGTCACCCGCCCCAACGAGCGGCGCACGGTGTATTACGCCAACGGCATCACCGACATCCTCGTCTCCCCCAGCATGCAGGGGGCGTTTTCGATCCTCGACAGCCTGCTCGAACCCGGCGCCAACAGTGGCGAGCAGACCATGAGCGACCGCGCCGAGCAGGCCGGTTATGTACTCGAAGGCCACCTGACGCTGTGGGTCGAAGGCGAGGCCGACGCGGTGACTCTCGGCCCCGGCGACAGCTTTCACCTCGCCAGTTTTGCCCACTGCCGCTACGGCAACCTGACCGACCTGCCGGCACGCGTGCTGTGGGTCTACAACTAAGGCACACCAAGGAGCGTCACCCGTGAAAAGCCATTCCTCCACGTTACTGGCCGAAGTACGGACCTTTCGCCAGAACCATCCGGATGTACGTTATGTCGACCTGATCGCCCTGGATATCCCAGGGCGTTTCTACGGCAAGCGCTACCCGGTTGAAATGTTGGAAAAAGTCGCCGCCGGCAGCCCCCTGAAGCTGCCGCAGAACGCCGTGCTGCTGGGCGCCCAGGGCGGTCTGTTCAAGATTGGCGACTACTGCTTCCATGACGGCGACCCCGACGCCAACCGCCGCCTGGTGCCCGGTACGCTCAAGCCGGTGAGCTGGGAAGCCCAGCCTCTGGGGCAAATGCTGATCACCTCCGACGGCACCGAGGCCCCCATCGAATTCGAACCCCGTGAAGTCCTGGCCAAAGTCCTCGAGCGCCTGCACCGCAAGGGCATTCACCCGGTGGTGGCGTTTGAGCTGGAGTTCTACCTGTTCGATAAAAAGCTCAACGACGGCCTGCCGCAATTTGCCCGCGACCCGTTGAGCGACGACCCCGATGACCAACCGACCCTGCATATCGAGCGGCTGTCGCGTTTTGCGCCGGTGCTCGATGATATGGTGCAGACCGCCCAGGCCCAGGGGATCGACATTACGGTGGTCACTGCCGAACTGGGCCCCGGCCAGTTTGAAATCAATTTTGGTCACCTCGACGATGGCCTGCGCGCCGCCGACTGGGCCGCCCTGTTCTGCCGCAGTACCCGTGGCGTGGCGCTCAAGCATGGCTATCGCGCCAGTTTCATGGCCAAGCCCTACCTGCAACATCCGGGCAGTGGCATGCATGTGCATGTGAGCCTGTATGACGCCGCCGGCAACAACCTTCTGGCGACGCACCAGCAACAGCCGTTGCGCCACGCGGTGGCGGGTTGCCTGGCACTGCTGCCGCACTGCATGCCGATTTTTTCGCCCAACCACAACGCCTTCCGCCGCCTGGGCGGTACGGTCAATGCGGCCACCAAGGCCTGCTGGGGCTACGAGGACCGTGACGCCTGCGTGCGCATTCCCGAGTCCGACCCGCGCAACCTGCGGATCGAACATCGGTTGGCCAGTGCCGACGCCAACCCGTACCTGGTGCTGGCGGCGATCCTGGTCGGGCTGGAGCACGGCCTGGACGCCGCGCAGGAGCCTATCGCACCGCTGAACGAAGACCGCACCAGCGGCCATGACTTCCCCCTGGAAATGCTCGAGGCGGTGCGCGCCATGCAGCAACAACCGGTCCTGCGCGAGGGCTTGGGTGCGGAGTTTGTCGACGTCTATTGCGAAAACAAACGCCAGGATCATCTGGCCTTCCAGCAGGAGATCAATGCGCGGGAATATCGCTGGTACCTGTAGATACCGAGCACCCTGCACATTCCTTGTGGGAGCTGGCTCCCACATTTTGAGCTTCGCGACCTTGAGTAAGGTGCTACTTTGAAAAAGCCCGACCATCGCCCTCTCCTGCGGACTGCCCCATGACCGACCAAAGCGCCCCTGCCCTCAAGGAAATCTTCAACGTCGAACGCCTGCAACACATCGCCGATGAGATGAGCGCGGTGTACCCGCCCTTCGATGCCAAGGGCTTTCTCAAGCACGCCAAGCGTGACCTGGCCGGGTTGTCGGTCATGCAGCGCATGGCTCGGGTCAGTGAAAGCCTGCACGCAGTGATGCCCCTGGACTATCCGCAAACCCTCGAACATTTGTATGCCCTGGCCCCGCGCCTGAACAGTGGTTTTGTCAGCCTGTTCCTCGGGCATTATGTGGCCAGCTATGGCCTGGATGATTTCCAGCGCTCAATGGCGGCGCTCAAGTACTTCACCACATTTGGCTCTGCCGAATTTGCTGTGCGGGCCTTTCTGCTCAAGGATTTCCAACGCACCCTGGCGGTGATGCAGCAATGGTCGCTGGATGACAACGAGCACGTACGCCGCCTCGCCAGCGAGGGCTCGCGGCCGAGGTTGCCATGGTCGTTTCGCCTGGCCCAGGTGCAGGCCGATCCGCGCCTGTGCGCGTCGATCCTGGAGAACCTCAAGGCCGACAGCAGTCTGTATGTACGCAAGTCCGTGGCCAACCACCTCAATGACATCACCAAGGACCATCCGGATTGGGTGCTGGATGTCATCGAAAGCTGGTCCCTGGACAACCCCCACACCGCCTGGATCGCCCGCCACGCCCTGCGCAGCCTGATCAAACAAGGCAATACCCGCGCGCTGACGATCATGGGGGCCGGGGCGCGGGCCGAGGTGAAAATCCACCAGTTCAAGGTCGAGCCCCCGGTGATTCGCCTGGGTGAGCGGATCAACCTGTCGTTCAGCCTCGAATCCACCACCAGCGCCCCACAAAAACTGGTGGTGGACTACGCCATCGACTATGTAAAAAGCGCAGGCCATAGCGCCGCCAAAGTGTTCAAGCTCAAGGCTTTTACCCTCGGCGCGGGTGAACGGCATACGCTGCTGCGTGGCCAACATATCCGCGATATGACCACGCGCAAGCACTACCCCGGCCGGCATACGGTGCATGTGCTGGTGAACGGCGAACGCCTGGCCAGCAGCGACTTCGAGCTGCTCGACTGACCACCTTTACCAAGACGAAGGCTCTATCTCGGGCCTTTCAGCGATATTTATTGTCCGACAATACTGGTTTTTGGTGTTGCGATCCATTATCATCTGCCGCCTTCTTGGTACCCGCCAGGGTATCTGTGTCAATGTTCCACCTGAGGCGCCCATGCACCGTTTCTCGTTTTACTGCCCTTTGATTTGCGCCAGTCTGGGGCTTGTTTCGCACACTGCTCATGCCGCGTTGCAACCCATGGCCGAAGCTGCACTTGCCAACGAATCCGAGCTGCACTGCCACTTCAACCGTGATGCCAGCACCGATTGCACCACCACCTACCGCTATACCATTCTCAAGCCCAGCGGCCGGGAAATTTTGTCGCGAATCGACTTCAACTATGCCGAAGGCGATAGCTTTGAAGTGCTGCACGCCGAGTCCACCCAGCCCGGCGGCAAGCCACAGCTGCTCGGCGAAGCACAGATCGACACGCGCACCGCGCCCAACCCTGACCAGGGGTTTTCCAGGCTGAAGCAAACGTCCCTGGCATTCCCCAACCTGCGGGTCGGCACGCAGATCCGCTACACCGTGCGCGAGCATCACCCCGCCAAGCCGCTGATGACCGAGTTCCACTACGCCCTGCAGTTCGGCCCCAGCAATGCGCGGCGCGACCGGCTCAAGGCGCGCTTCACCGCAGAACGGCCGATCGAGTGGCGCGCCGAGTTGATGGACGGCTTCACCATTACCCCCTCGGTCAATCGCAAGACCCTGGATATCGAGCAAAAGACGCCGACCTATCTCAACTACATCAACGAATCGGGCCACGCCTATATCCGCCTGATCCCACGGATCGAAGTGGGCAGCAGCCTCGATGTGCAAAAACATTTCGGCGGTTTTGCCCAGCGCTACAACCAGATCCTCGCGGCCAAGCTGCCGGCTGACAGTGCCGCCGCCGTAGCTGCGGTGAAGGGCTTGGACCCGGCGCAGCAAGTGGCCGGCCTGATGCAGCACATCAACGACCATTACCGTTACCTGGGTGACTGGCGTGCCACCGATCGCGGCTATGTGCCGTTTAACCTGGAGGAGATCGAACAGCACGGTTATGGCGACTGCAAGGACCTGTCCCTCCTCCTCACCGCCATGCTCAAGGCCAGCGGGATCAAGGCCGAGACTGCCTGGGTCAGCCGTGGGGATGTAGTGGATTCGCTGCTGGTGCCGGGCACCGGTGCGCCCAACCATGCCATCGTGCGCGCCGAAGTGGCCGGCCAGGTGTGGTGGCTGGACCCGACCAACCCGGTGTTCGCCCCAGGCCAGACCCTGCCCGATATCCAGGACCGCTGGGTACTGGTCAACGATGCCCAGGGCCGGGTGCGTGAGGAACATATCCCCCTGGCACGCCCTGACACCAGCATCCGCCTGGACAAGCAGGTGCATTACGACAAACAGGGCAACGGCACGACCCGCGCCAGCGTCACCTTCAGCCGCCTGCCCCTGATGCAACTGAGCATGGCTGATCGCGAACAGGGGGCTACCGCCACCGACCAGAACATCTGCGACAACTTTGGCCGCGAGATCAGCGATTGCCAGGTCACCCGCCAGCCCACCGGGTTCGTGCAGCCCGACAGCTACACGGTCAAGGCCAGCATGACCGACCTGGGCGCCCTGGAAAAACTCGACGAAGGCTACGTCTACACCGACCAGTCGCTCAAAGAGAAATGGGACGGCCTGCTCAACTACCGCCGCAACGGGCAACGGGGCGACCTGTACATGGGCAACCCGGACACCGTCGACTACACCTTTACCTTGACCGGCGGGCAGATGGACAAGCCGGTTCAAGGCTGCAAGATCAACTCGCCGTGGTATGACCTGGAACTCGATGGCGAACAGCTCAAGGATGGCTTGCGCTACCACTACCGGTTGACCCAGAAAGTGCGCTGGTTGAGCCATGATGAAATCGTCAGCGCGCCGTTTGAAAAGATGATCAACGATGCCCGTGCGTGTGATGAACAGGTACACCAGACAGTAAAACTCTAAGCCCACACACAGTCCCATGTGGGAGCTGTCTCGCCCTGCGAGGCTGCGATGGCGGCAGGTCAGTCAACATCAATGCTGGCAGTACCGCCGCCATCGCAGCCTCGCTAGGGCTCGACAGCTCCCACATTTGATCTCTGTAGATCCCCCTTGCCCTTCGCTACGCGCCCAACAGCAGCCCCTGCTCCTTGGCACACAACTCCACCACGTAATCCCACAACACCCGCAACCGCACCGACTTGTGCAATTCGCGTCGGGAGCTGATCCAGTAACTGCGCTGGATGCCCTCTTCCGGCAATAGCGGCACCAGGTCCGGGTCCCCAGCGGCCACAAAACACGGCAACACGGCAATCCCCAACCCCGAGCGCGCCGCCTGGTGCTGGGCGATGACGCTGGTGCTGTGGAATACCACCCGGGGGTTGCGGCAAAAGCTGCTGAGGAGTTTCAGTTCCTGGCTGAACAGCAGGTCGTCGACGTAGTCGATCCACGCGTGGGCGGCCAGGTCTTCGCGTTTCTCGATGGCTGGCGAACGCGCCAGGTAGCTGCGGCTGGCATAGAGGGCCAGGCGGTAGTCGGTGAGTTTGCGCGTGACCAGTTGATCGACGCTGGGGCGCTCCAGGTGGATGCTGATCTCCGCCTCGCGGTTGAGGATGCTGACAAAACGCGGCACCGCCACCAGTTCCACTTCCAGCCCCGGATAACGCTCGAACAGGCCGCCCATGCGGCTGGCAAGGAACATCACCCCCAAGCCTTCGGCGACCCCCAGGCGAATCTTGCCCAGGGGCGCGGCGGAATGGGTCAGCTCTTCTTCGGCGAGCAGTGCAACGTTCTCCATGGCTTCGGCATGCTTGAGCAGTGCTTCGCCCGACGGCGTCAGTTCGTACCCCTGGGCATGCTGCACAAACAGCGCGGTGCCGAGGCTTTTCTCGATGGCCTCGATATGCCGGGCCACAGTGGCATGCGTGGTTTTCAGGCGCTGGGCGGCGGTGAGCAGGCGCCCGCTGCGCTGCAACTCAAGAAAATACCGCAGGTCATTCCAGTCGAACATGTCACCCCCCTCTCGGCCATGAGCGCAGCGCTGTTTAAAAACGCACAGCAGCTGGGTAAAAACTAACATTTTTAAGACGAAAACTAACAACTAGGATGGAGCCAATAAGAAAAACAAGCGAGACCCCAGATGACTATTGCACCTGCGCAATACGATTACGTGGTAGTAGGCGCCGGCCCTGCGGGCTGCCTGCTGGCCAATCGACTGTCCGCCAACCCTGCCCATCGTGTGCTGCTGCTTGAAGCGGGCGGGCGCGACAACTACCCCTGGATCCATATCCCCGTCGGCTACCTGTTCTGCATCGGCAACCCGCGCACCGACTGGTGCTTCAAGACCGAAACCCAACCCGGCCTGCAAGGTCGTGCCCTGAGCTATCCACGGGGCAAGGTGCTGGGCGGCTGCTCGTCGATCAACGGCATGATCTACATGCGCGGCCAGGCCAACGACTACGATGGCTGGGCCGCCGAAGGCAACCCCGGCTGGGCCTGGGACGATGTATTACCGCTGTTCAAGCAAAGCGAAAACCATTTTGCCGGCGCCTCGCCCCTACATGGCGACAGCGGCGAGTGGCGCGTGGAGCAACAGCGCCTGCACTGGCCGATCCTCGACGCCTTCCGCGAAGCCGCCAAGCAAAGTGGCATCGCCAGCATCGACGACTTCAACCAGGGCGATAACGAAGGGTGTGGCTACTTCCAGGTCAACCAGAAAGGTGGCGTACGCTGGAATGCGGCCAAGGCGTTTCTCAAGCCCATCCGCCAGCGCGCCAACCTCACGGTGCTCACCGGCGTGGAAGTCGACCGTGTACTCCTGGAAAGCGGCCGCGCCAGTGCGGTGGTGGGCCGCCAGCTAGGGCAAGTAGTGACCTGGAAAGCCCATAAGGAAATCATCCTGTGCGCCGGGGCGGTGGGTTCGCCCGGCATCCTGCAGCGCTCCGGGATAGGGCCTTCGAGCATCCTCAAGCCCTTGGGCATCGAGGTCCTGCACGAACTGCCAGGGGTCGGTGGCAATCTGCAGGACCACCTGCAACTGCGGCTGATCTACAAGCTGGAAAACGCCCGCACCCTGAACCAGATCGCCGGTTCCGTGTGGGGCAAGATGGGCATGGGCCTGCAATACCTGTATGACCGCAGCGGCCCGCTGTCCATGGCGCCCAGCCAGCTCGGCGCCTTCGCCCGCTCGGGGCCGGAGCAGACTTCGGCCAACCTCGAATACCACGTGCAACCACTGTCGCTGGAACGCTTTGGCGAACCGCTGCACGCATTCCCGGCATTTACTGCGTCGGTTTGCGACTTGCGCCCGCAGAGTCGCGGACGCATTGATATCCGCTCGGCCGATCCCGCGACGCCGCCATTGATCCAGCCCAACTACCTGAGCCATCCCGAAGACTTGCGCGTGGCCGCCGATGCCATCCGCCTGACCCGGCGCATTGTCGGCGCCCAGGCCCTGCGCCCCTTCAACCCGGTGGAATACCTGCCCGGTGAGGCCTTGCAAAGCGATGAACAATTGCAAGAGGCGGCGGCGCGGATCGGCACCACGATTTTTCACCCGGTCGGCACCTGCCGCATGGGCCAGGATAAAGACGCGGTGGTCGATGCCCAGTTGCGCGTGCACGGCGTGCCCGGCCTGCGCATCGCCGATGCCTCGATCATGCCGCGCATCACCTCCGGCAATACCTGCTCACCCACTTTGATGATCGCGGAAAAAGCCGCGCAACTGATTCTGTCCCCTCAAACAAGGAACCTCACCCCCGAAAGAGAACAGACAACACCGGCATGACCTGTAGGCGCGAGTTTGCTCGCACCTACAGGACAAGAGCGGCGCTGAAGTTGGCGCCGACAGTGGAACAACAATAAATAATCACTGTGAGGGCTACCCCATGTCAGAACGTGCTCAACCCCTGGACGCCATGCCTGGCGCCACTGTCAGCAGCAAGGAGTCGCAAAAGGTCATCTTCGCCTCGTCCCTGGGGACGGTGTTCGAGTGGTATGACTTTTTCCTCTATGGCGCCCTCGCGGCGGTGATCAGCAAGCAATTTTTTGCCGGGGTCAACGACACCACGGCCTTTATCTTCGCCCTGATGGCCTTTGCCGCCGGCTTTGTGGTGCGGCCGTTCGGCGCGCTGGTGTTCGGCCGCCTGGGGGACATGATCGGACGCAAGTACACCTTCCTCGCCACCATCGTCCTGATGGGCGTGGCAACCTTCTGTGTGGGCCTGTTGCCCACCTACGCCAGCATCGGCATCGCCGCGCCGATCATCCTGGTGGTGCTGCGCATGCTCCAGGGCCTGGCCCTGGGCGGTGAATACGGCGGCGCCGCGACCTATGTCGCCGAGCACGCCCCCGCCGGCAAACGCGGCTTCCACACCAGCTGGATTCAATCCACCGCGACCCTCGGCCTGTTGCTGTCGTTGCTGGTGGTGCTGGCTTGCCGTTATTTCACGGGCGATCAGTTTGAAGTCTGGGGCTGGCGCCTGCCGTTCCTGCTGTCCATCGTGCTGCTGGGGATTTCCACCTGGATCCGCTTGAGCCTGCACGAATCCCCCGCGTTCCTGAAAATGAAAGAGGAAGGCAAGGCCAGCAAAGCGCCGATCCGCGAGTCGTTCGGTAACTGGCAAAACCTCAAGGTGGTGTTGATTGCGCTGTTCAGTATCAACGCCGGCCAGGCCGTGACCTTCTACGCCGCGCAATTCTATGTACTGTTCTTCCTGACCCAGTTCCTGAAGATGGACCCGGCCCTGGCCAATATGCTGCTGATCATCAGCGTGGTGATTGGCGCGCCGTTCTTTATCTTCTTCGGCTGGCTCTCGGACAAATGGGGGCGCAAGCCAGTACTGATGGTCGGCCTGCTGCTGGCCACCGCGCTGTACTTCCCGATCTTCAAGGGCCTGGCCCACTACACCAACCCGGCGATGGACCAGGCTAGCCGCCAGGCCCCGATCACCGTGCTGGCAGACCCGGCCACCTGCACCTTCCAGTTCGACCCGGTGGGCAAGGCGCGGTTTGACAGCCCATGCGACAAGGTCAAGACCTTCCTGGTCAAACAGGGCCTGCCCTACAGCAGCGAAGCCGCACCTGCCGGCAGCGCGGTGCAAGTCAGCATCGGCGATGTGCGCATCGACGGCTACGACGAAGACGCCCTGCGCGGCGCCGTGACCCTGGCCGGCTACCCGAAATCGGCAGACGTGGCCCAGGTCAACAAAACCATGGTGGTGGTGCTGATCGTCGCGCTGATCCTGATCGCCGCAATGTGCTACGGCCCACTCGCCGCACTGATGGTGGAACTGTTTCCGACGCGTATCCGCTACACCTCCATGTCCTTGCCCTACCACATCGGTAACGGCTGGTTTGGCGGGTTCCTGCCGACCGTGTCGTTTGCCTTGGTGGTGTACACCGGCGATATCTTCTACGGGCTGTGGTACCCGGTGGTGATTACCGGGGTGAGCCTGATCGTCGGGCTGCTGTGCCTGAAGGAAACCAAGAACGTGGATCTGGATAAAAACTAATCTCCCGCAAACCCTGTAAATCCCTTGTGGGAGCGGGCTTGCCCGCGATAGCGGTGGGTCAGTCAATGAATGTACTGACTGGCACCCCCCCTATCGCGGGCAAGCCCGCTCCCACATTGGTTTCCCGCCGCCCACACAAATTGCTGTATATCCATCCAGATAAAGGTTGCTCAATTGCCTTCTTTTGCCCATCCTTCGCCCATTCAACTGTGTAACGAATGGGCTGAGCATGCGGCTGTTCCTCTGTGAAAAACCCTCCCAGGCCAAGGATATCGCGGCCGTGCTCGGCGCCCGGCGCCGGGGCGACGGTTGCTGGCTGGGCACGGACGTCACCGTTACCTGGTGCATCGGCCACCTGTTGGAAACCGCCCCGCCCGATGCCTACGACGCCAAGTACAAGCGCTGGGTGCTGGCCGACCTGCCCATCGTCCCGGAAAAATGGAAGATGACGGTCAAGCCCAAGACCGCCAGCCAGTACAAGGCGGTCAAGCGCCTACTGGGGGAAGCCCGGGAACTGGTGATTGCCACCGATGCCGACCGCGAGGGCGAGATGATCGCCCGCGAACTGGTGGAGCATTGCCGCTATCGCGGGCCGATCCAGCGCCTGTGGCTGTCGGCGCTCGACGATGCCTCGATCCGCAAGGCCCTGGCATCGTTGAAGCCTGGCGCAGACACCTTCAGCCTCTACCATTCGGCCCTGGGCCGCTCCCGTGCCGACTGGCTGATCGGCATGAACATGAGCCGCCTGTTTACCCTGCTCGGCCGTCAGTCCGGCTATCAAGGTGTATTGCCCGTTGGGCGGGTGCAAACCCCGACCCTGCGCCTGGTGGTGGACCGCGACCGCAGCATTGCCGACTTCGTCCCGGTGGCTTACTGGGCCATTGATGTTGAGTTGCTGCACCAGCAGATGCGTTTTATCGCGCAATGGCGCGCCGCCGACGATATCTGTGACGACCAGGGCCGTTGCCTCAACCCGGAGCGGGCACAACACGCGGCGACGGCGATGAGCAACGCGGCCAGCGCACGCCTGGTGAAGCTGCGCACCGAACGCATGCGCGAAGTGGCACCCCTGCCCTTTGACCTGGGCACCCTGCAGGAAATCTGCTCGAAGAAACTCGGGCTCGGCGCCCAGGAAACCCTGGATATCGCCCAGTCCCTCTACGAAACCCATAAGGTCATCACCTACCCGCGCAGCGACTGCGGTTACCTGCCCGTGAGCCAGCATGGCGACGCGGCGACGATTCTCGCGGCACTGGGCCGCGCCGACCCGGCGGTGAGCGCGTTGATGCCACACCTCGATGCGCAGCGCCGCTCCCGCGCCTGGAACGACGCCAAGGTCAGCGCCCACCACGGCATTATTCCTACCGGCGCCGGCAAAGATCTTGCGCAGTTGACCGGCAAACACCGCGCCGTCTACACCTTGGTCCGCGCCCGATACCTGGCGCAGTTCCTGCCCAATCACGAATACGACCGCACCCAGGCGGACTTCGACTGTGCCGGCGAAGCCTTGCGCGCCGTAGGTAAAGTGGTGGTGGAACCCGGCTGGAAGCGTGCGTTGCCCGAAGCGCTGGCCCCGAGCCAAGGCCGTGAGGCGCCGGCGCCGCAGCCTTTGCCGGCGCTGGTGCAGGGCCAGGATTACGCTGTGGCCAAGGTCAACCTCAAGGACCTGTGGACCCAGCCGCCCAAGCCCTTTACCGAAGGCGACCTGATCAAGGCGATGAAAAACGTCGCCAAACTGGTGCAAGACCCGCTGCTCAAACAAAAGCTCAAGGACACCACCGGCATCGGTACCGAGGCGACTCGGGCCGGGATCATCCAGGGCCTGCTGGACCGTGGTTACTTGGTGAAAACCGGCAAGGCGCTGTCTGCCACACCGGCGGCCTTCAGCCTGATCGACGCGGTACCCAGGGCGATTGCCGATCCCGGCACCACCGCCATCTGGGAGCAGGCCCTGGACATGGTGCAGAGCGGTGAGATGAGCCTGGAAGAGTTCGTCGCCAAACAGGCCGCCTGGATGAGCAAGCAAGTGGCCCGCTGCAATGGTATGCAAATGACCATCAGCGGCCCGGCCAGCCCGGCAGGTCGTGGTGCCACCCCCTGGAAAAACAAACGCAAGCCGGCCAAGCCCAAGACCGCCGCCAGCCCGAAACGGGCGGTAAAACCGGCAAACAAGGGCTGAAATTGCAAAAAAAGTCAGGTAATGACGCTTTTCAAGCGGATATACGCCGCTTTGGCTCTTGCCCTGGCGCCAGCGGTCGAGGATTCTGTAGGCACTGCCTAATAACAAAACCGGGGTGGCCACCATGAAGACCGTCGCACAACTGCTCAAGTCCAAGGACCAGAAGAATCAGGAAGTCCATACCATCCAGTGGAATCACACCGTGTTTGAAGCGTTGGTGGTGATGGCAGCGAAGAACGTCGGCGCCTTGCCGGTAGTCAAGGACGGCAAGGTCGTCGGCATCATCAGTGAGCGCGACTACGCGCGCAAACTGATTCTCCATGGACTGTCCTCGACGACCACCCAGGTCCACCAGGTGATGAGTTCCCCGGCAATCACCGTGGACACCCACAAAAGCGTCGAAGATTGCATGGGCATCATGACTGACGGCCACCTGCGCCACCTGCCAGTGGTGGAAGAAGGAGAACTGCTGGGCCTGCTGTCCATCGGTGACCTGGTCAAGGAAGCCATCGCCGAGCAGGCGGCACTGATCCAGCAACTGGAACAGTACATCCGCGGCGAATAGCATTCCCCTAAGCACCACAAATCCAATGTGGGAGCTGGCTTGCCAGCTCCCACAGCAGCGCAACCCCTCGACTCCCCGGCACAAAAAGTGACGCCCAAGTCACCTTTCCCCAGCCCCCCCTCTCTTCTGCAGAAAATATGTAGTGAGCAAAAATAATCACTACATAACCGTTGACGTAACCATTTTGAGCTTGCATGATTCAAGCGTCTCCCGGATCGGGAGTGCTGGTAACAAGCGTTTTGAACAAGCTCGTCTGACCGCCGAGCTGTTTTTCCGGATGTGCACTGCCCACAAGGCAGATTGATGAAGCTGACCGGCCCGAAAGGATCGGTACAAGAAGCTCAAATGCTGCTTGTCTTCGTTATGAAACCATTGCGTAGCAGTTCATCAGAAACACTACATGCATCAGGTTCAAGACCCTGTCCGTATTTGGCAGACCGTTTCTGACGCCCGGTTTTCATAGCCGGAGACAACTAACGTGAATTAACGAATCAACTGAAGATCGCCAACTGGTCAAGGGGCTTACACATGAATCTGAACAACCAACCAACTATTGATGAATTGGCTGAGATGTTCGCAGCGCAGAAAGACACACTCGACGACCATATCCTGTGGATTGGCAAATCGGGCGAAGTGCAAATTGACTGCCTGGCGCCCCATACCGAAGAAGCCGAGTTCGACCGCAATAACCGTGAACTGGCGGCGCGCCTGAAGATGTACCGCCGCGGCCAGGGTTATGTTGGTAAAAAAGCAGCTGCCGATCGCAACTTTATCGAGCAGGTCTTCGATACACTTAACAATGCCTGGGAGTCGTTCAAGGACAACTCGCAAGTTAAAGTGATTGACCGCTACTACTAAGAATAACTAGACCTTTGTGGGAGCTGGTTTGCCTGAGATAACCGTTTAACGATCAACCTAGTTGTTGAGTGTTAAATAGCTATCGCAGGCAAGCCAGCTCCCACATTTGTTTGTGTCGACTTAAATCCCCGGGAATCGCCCCTTCCCCGCTTCGTCGCGGAAGATATCAAACAGTGCCTGCGCCGCCGCCGACAGCTCATGCCCCGGCTTGGTCAGCACCCCAATCGGCCGCTCGATCACCGGGTCACACAAGGTGATGCAACGGGCCCCCGCCTCTTCCATCTGCTGTGCGCACAATGCAGGCACGGCGCTGACGCCCAGGCCGCTGGCAACCATCTTGCCCACGGTTGCCAATTGATGGCTTTCCAACGCCACCGGCAGTTTCATCTGTAACGCGCCGAGGTGCTCCTCGAGCATCACCCGGACCGTGGAAGGCCGCTGCAAGGTAATGAACGGTTGCACCAGCAGGGTTTTCCAGTCGATCGCGGTCATGTCCGCCAGCGGCGAGTCGCCGGGCACCACCGCGACAAAGCGGTCCAGATACAGCGGGGTGAAGGCCAGCGACGACCCCGGTGAAGGCTCAAACGCCACACCCAGCTCCACTTGGCGATCACGGACCATTTCCAGGACCTGCTCATTGATCAAATCGTGCACCGTGACATTGACCTGGGGAAACCGCGCACGGAACACCTTCAGGATCGGCGGCAGCAGGTTGCCGGCAAACGACGGCATCGCCGCCACCGTCACGCGCCCGCGCTGCAGGGTAAAACGCTGGCGCAGTTCATCCTCGGCATTGTCCCAGTCGGCAATCAACCGGCGAGCCAGGGGCAACAGGGATTCGCCTTCAGGGGTCAGCGCGACGTTGCGCGTATTACGGCTGAACAGCCGCCCGCCCAGGCCCTCCTCCAGGCCCTTGATGGTCAGGCTCAGGGCCGACTGGGACAAATGCAGGCGCTCACAGGCGGCGGCAAAACTCAGGCTCTGGGCCACGGCAAGAAAGGCCCGCATCTGTTTAACTGTCATGACGCTGCTCCTACGGCTTGGCGATTGTGCTGTTTTTTAAATCAATCAACCTTAAAAAACAACTTAACAAATCAATCTGTCAGCGCAACACTCGAGTCACTGGCTGGACCACAAACAATAAAAGAGGTGCATATGGCAGGTTTCGATAAACGCGTGGCGTCCTATGAAGAAGCGCTGGCAGGCCTTGAAGACGGCATGACCGTACTCTCCGGCGGCTTTGGCCTGTGCGGCATCCCGGAAAACCTCATCGCCGAAATCAAGCGCAAAGGCACCCGCGACCTCACGGTGGTCTCCAACAACTGCGGCGTCGATGGCTTTGGCCTGGGTGTATTGCTCGAAGAAAAACAGATCAGCAAGGTCATCGCCTCCTATGTCGGTGAAAACGCCCTGTTCGAGAAGCAACTGCTCAGCGGTGAAATCGAAGTCGTGCTGACGCCCCAGGGCACCCTGGCCGAAAAAATGCGTGCAGGCGGCGCGGGCATTCCGGCGTTCTTTACCGCCACCGGTGTTGGCACGCCCGTCGCCGAAGGCAAGGAAACCCGCGAGTTCAATGGTCGCCCGTACCTGATGGAAGAATCCATCACCGGCGACTTCGCCATCGTCAAAGGCTGGAAAGCCGACCATTTCGGCAACGTCATCTACCGCCACACCGCCCAGAACTTCAACCCGCTGGCCGCCACCGCCGGCAAGATCACCGTGGTCGAAGTCGAGGAAATCGTCGAACCGGGCGAGCTGGACCCGGCGCAGATCCACACCCCTGGCATCTACGTCGACCGGATCATCTGCGGCACCTTCGAGAAGCGCATCGAACAGCGCACCGTCCGCAAATAATCTGCCCAGCCCGAACAATAAGAGGAACAGCACTATGGCTCTTACCCGCGAACAAATGGCTCAACGCGTCGCCCGCGAAATGCAGGACGGCTTCTACGTCAACCTCGGCATCGGCATCCCGACCCTGGTGGCCAACTACATTCCCGAAGGCATGGAAGTGATGCTGCAATCGGAAAACGGCCTGCTGGGCATGGGACCGTTTCCTACCGAAGACACCATTGATGCCGACATGATCAACGCCGGCAAGCAGACCGTCACCGCGCGTATCGGCGCCTCGATCTTTTCCTCGGCCGAGTCCTTCGCAATGATTCGCGGCGGCCACGTAGACCTCACGGTACTCGGCGCCTTTGAAGTGGACGTACACGGCAACATCGCCTCGTGGATGATCCCCGGCAAGCTGGTCAAGGGCATGGGCGGTGCCATGGACCTGGTGGCCGGCGCAGAAAACATCATCGTGATCATGACCCACGCCTCCAAGGACGGTGAGTCCAAGCTGCTCAGCCAGTGCAGCCTGCCGCTGACCGGTGCCCACTGCATCAAGCGCGTGCTGACGGACCTGGCGTACCTGGAAATCGAAAATGGCGCTTTTGTCCTCAAGGAACGCGCACCTGGCGTCAGCGTTGAAGAGATTGTGAGCAAGACCGCCGGTAAACTGATCGTCCCGGACCACGTTCCAGAAATGCACTTCCAGTGAGGACAGATTCCATGCAAGACGTCGTGATTGTTGCTGCCACCCGCACCGCCGTGGGCAGCTTTCAAGGAGCCCTGGCCGGCATCCCGGCACCGGAACTGGGCGCCGCCGTGATCCGCCGCCTGCTGGAGCAGACCGGCCTGGACCCTGCGCAAGTGGACGAAGTGATCCTCGGCCAGGTCCTGACCGCAGGTTCGGGCCAGAACCCGGCACGCCAGGCGTCGATTCTCGCCGGCCTGCCACATGCAGTGCCCAGCCTGACCTTGAACAAGGTCTGCGGCTCGGGCCTCAAGGCCCTGCACCTGGGCGCACAGGCCATCCGTTGCGGTGACGCCGAGGTGATTATCGCCGGCGGCATGGAGAACATGAGCCTGGCCCCGTACGTGCTGCCTGCCGCCCGCACCGGCCTGCGCATGGGGCACGCGAAGATGGTCGACAGCATGATCACCGACGGCCTGTGGGACGCGTTCAACGACTACCACATGGGCATCACCGCCGAGAACCTGGTGGACAAGTACGGCATCAGCCGTGAAGCCCAGGACGCCTTCGCCGCTGCCTCCCAGCAAAAAGCGGCCGCGGCGATTGAAGCCGGGCGCTTTGCCGATGAAATCACCCCGATCCTGATTCCCCAGCGCAAGGGCGACCCGATTGCCTTTGCGGTGGACGAGCAGCCCCGCGCCGGCACTACCGCCGAATCCTTGGGCAAACTCAAACCGGCCTTCAAGAAAGACGGCAGCGTCACCGCCGGCAACGCGTCGAGCCTCAACGACGGCGCCGCCGCCGTGTTGCTGATGAGTGCCGATAAAGCCAAGGCCCTCGGCCTGCCGGTGCTGGCGCGTATCGCCAGCTACGCGAATGCGGGTGTTGATCCGGCGATCATGGGCATTGGCCCGGTGTCCGCGACCCGTCGTTGCCTGGACAAGGCCGGCTGGCAGTTGGCCGACCTGGACCTGATCGAAGCCAACGAAGCCTTCGCCGCACAGGCGCTGGCAGTGGGCAAGGAACTGGAGTGGGACGCGGCCAAGGTCAACGTCAATGGCGGCGCGATTGCCATTGGCCACCCGATTGGCGCCTCAGGCTGCCGTGTGCTGGTGACCCTGCTGCATGAAATGCTCAAGCGCGACGCCAAGAAAGGCCTGGCGACCTTGTGCATCGGTGGCGGCCAGGGCGTGGCACTGGCCCTTGAGCGCGACTGATTCAACGAGCAACATGAAAGAGGCCCGGCTCCACGAAAAGCCGGGCCTTTTTTTGCCTATTTGATTTGCGCCCCCCTCCGATGTGGGAGCTGGCTTGCCTGCGATAGCGGAGGGGCAGTCACCGGTAGCATTGACTGATACACCGCTATCGCAGGCAAGCCGGCTCCTACATTAGATATCTAGCGTCCATTGGATTGCGGCACGGCAAATACCGCGGTGGCCCGCACCACCACCTTTTCCCCCACCTGCAAGCTGACCGTGGCAAACGCCATCTGCCGTCCGCGCTTGTGGTGCTCCAGCTGCACCTCGATCCACTCCCCCACCTGCACCGCCCCCAGATAATCGAGGGTCATGCTCGCGGTAATCAACGGCAACGGCGGGTCACTGGAGAACGCCATGGCATACCCCATGCCGACATCCGCCAGGGTCGCCAGTACGCCGCCATGCACCGTGCCACGCCCGTTGGCATGGCGGTTGTCGGCGCGCAGGCCCAGTTGCAGGTGCAGTCCCTCGCCACGGCAATACACCGGCCCCAGCAAATCCAGGAGCGGGCTGCTGCGGGGCAAGGGAATAAAGCCTTCAGGGACGTGAGTCATGGTGGATCTTCCTTGTGACCGGGCCCGAGGTTTAACCTGCTCCGGTGGATGCAGCCAGCATGATCAACCGGGTAAATCAGTGACGATAAGCCTGCGCCCGCTTTGCGTTCGCCGGGCAAACCGGCTTTAATCGCCGCGCACTTTATCCCGCACACTTGAAGGAACCGTAATGCGCCACCTGGAAGGCAGATCTACTGCATTGATGTTATTGGCCGCCCTGCTGCTCGGCGGCTGTTCGCCCAAGGAGTATTCCGAGTCGACGCCGATCAATGGCGAACAGGGCCGGGCCGGCGCGCTGTTGGCCTATGAACACGAGTTGAGTCTGGCGATGCCGCTGGCCCTGCTCGCGCCACGCATGCAGGCCACCCGCCAAGCCTGCGAGTCGGCACAGTTCGGCGCCTGCAATATCCTGCGTATCGAAGAGAACAGCGACGGCGGCACGATCGTGTTGCGCATCGCCCCCAGCGGGGTCGAACCCTTGGTGAAGATGGTGGCCGAGGGGGGGCAACTGGGGCAGCGCATCACCAGCGCCGAAGACTTGGCCGACGCGGTGGCCGATGTGCGCCGTCGCCAGGAACGTTTGCAGGCCCAGCAAAAACGCCTGGATGAACTGGCGGCGCGCAAGGACATCACCGTGGGCGACCTGATCACCCTGACCAAGGAACAGGCCTCCATCGAAAACGAGCTGCAGGAACTGGCGCAGATCGCCGCCGGCCAGCAGCGGCGCCTGGACACCAACCGCGTGACCTTGAACTTCAGTCCATCCGACGGCGAGCATCAGCAATCACGTTTTGCGCGGATGTTCGGCAACCTCGGCGACAACCTGGTCGACGGCACCGCCGATGCCCTGGAACGCTCCAGCTACGTGCTGCCGTTCGTGATCCTCGCCTTCCCGGTGTTGTGGCTGTGGGTCTGGTTGTGGCGCAAGCTGGTCAAGCGCCGCCCCTGACCTCAGCGCTTCATGCAGCGCTGGTAACGCTCATCCACGCGCTTGGCGAACCAGGCCGTGGTGAGGTTACGGGTGATCTTCGGGCTCTTGAGCACAATCCCCGGCAGGATCGCCCGTGGCAGCGGCTTGCCTTCGGCTTTCTCGGCCAGGGCAAACACTCGCTGGTACAGGGTGGTCTGTTCAAAATCCAGGCGATCACCCTGCTCCAACTGGCTGCGAATGCTCGGGTTGCGCATGTCCAGCTTCTTGCCCAGTGAGCGCACCGCCAACTCCGTGGTGCCGGGCATGATCGAGCCATAGCGGATCAAATCGCCATCCAGCGCCAGGCGGGTCCCGGAAGCACGGCTGACCGCGGCCTGAAACGCGGCATTGCGGCTGGCGTACCAACCGGCGTTGAAGTCGGCAAAGCGGTACAGCGGCTTCTCGTAGCTCACCGGGTAACCCAGCAAATGGGCAATGCCGAAGTACATGCCGCCACGCCGGGTGAACACTTCGCGGCGAATGCTCCCATCTACGCTGTAGGGATAATTGCGCGCCTGCTGCTCTGCGAAGGCAATGCTCACCTGCATCGGGCCTGCGGTATGCACTGGGTTGAAACTGCCAAACAAGGTGCGGCCCAACGGCACTGTGCCGATAAAGTCGTCAAAGATCCCACTCAGGTCCTTCTCGGTACGCGCAGCGCTCAGGCGGTCGGCGTAGGACTTACCCGTAGGCGAGCGCAGTTGCAACGCGGTGCGCACCAGCACGGCCGGCACATGCACCTTGGCTGCACGCTTGAGGATTTCATCCTGGGCGATCTTGCCCATGTTCGGCACCGGCGGGTCGACCTGATAGGTGGACTCTTGCTCGGTGACCGCCAGCACCGCACAGATATTTTCGGTGCTGGGGTAGATCTTCTGGCTGTCGAGCGCCGTGTAGATATCCTGGGCCCAACCGGCACGATCCGGAACCCTGGCCGGCATCAGTCGCACAATCTGCGCCTTGACCTCGGCCTCACTGCGTTCGGGGAGTTGCTGGCTGCGTTGGGTCGAACAGCCGGCCAGCACCAATAAGGCGGCCAGGCCGAGAGTCAGCCGGGATGAAAGCATGCGGGGGGTGTCCTGTGAGTCGCTGAAAGTGCCCACTATCTCACAAACCCACGCCCACCCCCTGCAGGAGCGGGCTTGCCCGCGATGGCGCCCTCAAGCCGGCTCCCACAGTACATGCGCTGGGATCAGATACCGGCGAGCGCCAGGTCCATCGCAAAGTAGGTAAAGATCAGGTCCGCACCGGCGCGCTTGATCGAACCCAGGGTTTCGCGCACCACCCGCGCTTCGTCGATGGCGCCGGCCTGGGCGCCGAACTTGATCATCGCGTATTCGCCACTGACCTGGTACGCCGCCACCGGTAAACGCGAGGCTTCGCGGATGTCGCGGATGATGTCCAGGTAAGCACCGGCCGGCTTGACCATCAGCGAGTCGGCCCCTTCCTGCTCATCGAGCAAGGATTCGCGCACGGCTTCGCGGCGGTTCATCGGGTTCATCTGGTAGCTTTTGCGGTCGCCCTTCAGCGCGCTGCCACCCGCCTCGCGGAACGGGCCATACAGGGCCGAAGCGAATTTAGTCGAGTACGCCATGATCGGGATATGGCTGAATCCGGCCGCATCCAGCGCCCGGCGAATGGCCTGGACCTGGCCGTCCATCGCGGCCGACGGCGCGATCACATCGGCACCGGCACGGGCTGCCGCCACCGCTTGCTTGCCCAGGTTGGCCAGGGTGCGGTCGTTGTCCACTTCATTGCCGTGCATCACGCCGCAATGGCCGTGGTCGGTGTATTCGCAGAAGCAGGTGTCGGACATCACGATCATTTCCGGCACCGCGTCCTTGCAGATCGCCGACATGCGCGACACCAGCCCGCGCTCGTTCCAGGTATCGCTGCCGCTGGCGTCCAGGTGATGGGACACGCCGAACGTCATCACCGACTTGATCCCGGCACGGGCAAAGCGCTCGATTTCACTGGCCAGTTTCGATTCGGGGATGCGCATCACGCCGGGCATGCTGGTGATCGGCACGAAGTCGTCGATTTCTTCTTCGACGAAAATCGGCAATACCAGATCATTGAGGGTGAACTCGGTTTCCTGGAACAGGCTGCGCAGCTCAGGGGAACGGCGCAGGCGGCGGGAACGGGCTTCGGGGAACTGACTGGACATGGGGTTTCCTACAAAAAAGGCCAGGGCACGTGGCAAGGCCGCTAGCTTAAGGGCGAAAGCTTATGCCCGGATTGACCGAGAGCACAAATACGGCGGCCATAACGGTGTTTTGCCATTCACGTAACAATGCGGTCTAGGCTAAACAAGCAGGAGCAGCAACGAGTGACCTGTAGAGACCGAGCTGCCCCCTTCCCCACAGGTGCGTTACGGCGTTACAGGCTCAGGCGCCCTTCGATACACAGCGAGACGGCGCCGCCGATCCAGATCTCATCGCCCTGCTGCTGCACGCGAATACGCCCGGCGCGGCCGATGGCCGTGCCCTGGCTGACCACGTATTCGCTGGGGGCCAGGCCCGCACCGAGCAGCCATTGTGCGACACCCGCGTTAAGGCTGCCGGTGGCCGGGTCTTCGGGGGCGCCGTCACCGGCAATAAACGCGCGCACTTCAAACTGCGCATCCACCTCGTCGCGCGTCGGGTCGCACGGAGCAACCACGCCCACCGCCAGCCCGAGCAGTTTTGAATAGTCCGGCTGCAACTCCAGCACCGTCTGCCGGTCCGTCAACATCAGCGCCAGCCAACCGGCGCCGTTATCGACCCACTGGCTGCGCACAATCGCTTCGGGCTCAAGGTTGAGCGCCAGGCGCACACGCTCCAGCAACTCGGCATCCAACGGCCCTGAACGCAGCAAGGGTGGCGCGATAAACGCCAGTTCCTCGCCCTGGCGACGGATGCGCACCAGGCCGATCTCGCATTCCTGGATGATCTCGTCGCCCCGGGGCACACCACCGGCCTGCAGCCACGCCCGGCAACTGCCCAGGGTTGGGTGGCCGGCGAACGGCAGCTCCTGCACGGTGGTGAAAATCCGCACCCGGTAATCCGCACGCGGGTCGCGCGGTTGCAGCAGGAACGTGGTTTCGCTGAGGTTGGTCCACTTGGCGAAGTCAGCCATCTGCTGGTCACTGAGGCTATCGGCGCCCAGCACCACGGCCAGCGGGTTGCCCTTGAGCGCCACGCTGCTGAACACGTCCAGTTGCTTGAAATCAAAAGTCGGCATGGGTCAGCTCGGAATATTCAGGCCACGGATCACCGCCGGCCGGGCGACAAAGCCATCCAGCGCGCGCAGTACATTGGGGAAGTCGGTGATGCCCACCAGATCGCCCGATTCATAGAAGCCAATCAGGTTGCGGATCCAGGGAAAGGTGGCGATATCGGCGATGCTGTACTCATCCCCCATGATCCAGCTGCGGCCCAGCAGGCGTTTTTCCAGCACCTCCAGCAGGCGTCGGGCTTCAGCGGCATAGCGGTCGCGGGGGCGCTTGTCTTCGTAGGCCTTGCCGGCGAACTTATTGAAGAAACCGACCTGGCCGAACATCGGCCCGATCCCGGCCATCTGGAACATCAGCCATTGCAGGGTTTCGTAGCGCGCGGCGGGTGCCTGGGGCAGTAGTTGCGCGGTTTTCTCTGCCAGGTAAATCAGGATCGCCCCCGACTCGAACAACGCCAGCGGCTCACCGCCGGGACCGTTGGGGTCGATGATCGCCGGGATCTTGTTGTTGGGGTTCAGGGACAGAAACTCGGGCGAGAGTTGGTCCTGGGTATCGAAGCTGACCTTATGCGCCTCATAGGCCAGGCCCACCTCTTCGAGCATGATCGAGACTTTGACCCCATTGGGCGTCGGCAACGAGTACAGCTGCAGGCGTTCGGGATGCTCGGCTGGCCATTTGGTAATAATCGGAAACGCTGCAGCGGAAATCATCGATGTACCCCAAGGTGAGAAAAACCCATGATAGCCATCCGGCGGCGCGCCTGCATCGGTCTTCAATTCGCAACATGCGCTGGTTAATCTCTTGCACCAAGCGAACCAAAACGCCCTGGCGCACTCTTAGAAGCGCTTGAACGGTTGAATGGAGGCATACCGCCATAACTGTCACGGAAAACCGCACGTTGCTTGGAGCATCGCTGTGGCTGGGCCTTCCAGCCTTGATCCGACGCACCGAAGACTCGACCACTAATGAAAATCAAGCCTTTGTGCCTTGGCAAACGTTTCAAAAAATATGCTTATTTCCTGGTGCCAACGGTGTTCGTCGGCGGTGCCTTGATGCTGGCTTTCGAAGCCCGCGAAAGCAGCGCCGAGCCGAAGAACGGCGTGCAAACCCTGGTGTTCCTGCGTCATGGTGAAAAGCCTGTGGGCGGCCTGGGCCAACTCAATTGCCAGGGCCTCAACCGCGCAATGAACCTGGCCACGGTATTGCCGGAAAAATTCGGCGCTGCCGACTTTGTGTTCGCGGCCAACCCGACGCGCAATGTCGAAGAAGGCGAGTTCGACAATTCCTACAGCTACATTCGGCCATTGATGACCATCAGCCCCAGCGCGATCAAACTCGGGCTGCCGGTGAACATCGAGTTTTCGGCCAACGATACCAGCGACCTGGCTGACGAATTGATGGAGGACAAGTACCACAACTCCACCATCTACACGGCCTGGTCCCATGGCTACCTGCCGGAATTGATCAACAAGGTGGCCAGTGAAGCGGTCGGTGAGAAGTACACCATCACCGAAGACTGGTCCGGCGGCGATTTCGACACCCTGTACGTGTTGACCCTGACCTGGCAGAACGGCAAGGCCAGCCTGCTCAGCCGCAACTACAAGCAAGGCCTGGATAACGGCTTGCAGACTTGCCCGGATGCGACGCATGTAGCCGCCGACACCTGACACCGGGACCGCGTATGATGCGTCGCTATCGACTTATCTGCGGATCTTGACCATGTCTAACCTCACCTCTGCCAGCCCTGCTCGCGGCTGGTCCTTCTGGTGGAAACCGGCGCTGTTCCTGTTGGTGGCCTGCGTCGGCCTGTATTACGTGAAGTGGTCGCCCTACTACTTCAAGGCCTTTGTCGCGGCCGACAGCCACAGCATCGGCAACTCGATTCTCAATGACCAGCAGGGCTCGCCATTGGCGGCCGCCCTGGCCTATGCCCAGGTGTATTTCCTGGCGATCTGGAAAGCCGCCGTGCTCGCGGTGATTCTCGGTTCGTTATTGCAGGTGCTGATTCCACGGGACTGGCTGTTGCGCCTGTTCGGCCGCGCCGGACTGGGCTCCACCGTGCGTGGCGGGCTGTTCGCCTTGCCGGGCATGATGTGCAGTTGCTGCGCCGCGCCGGTGGCCGCCGGCATGCGTCGTCAACAAGTGTCGGTGGGTGCTGCATTGGCGTTCTGGATGGCCAACCCGGTACTCAACCCCGCGACCCTGGTTTTCATGGGGTTTGTGCTGGGCTGGGACTTTGCCGCCCTGCGCCTGGTGGCCGGTGTCGTGCTGGTGATCGGTGTCGCGCTGGTCGCCCAACGCATCGCCCGCCCCGAGCAGGTGCCCCAGGTAGCACTGGAGGCCGTGGCCGACGTCAGCGGCACCGAGACCCAGCCGTTCCTCAGCCGCTGGCTGCGCACCTTGTGGCAGTTGTTCTGGAGCACCATCCCGATCTACATCCTGGCGGTGTTGCTACTGGGCGCAGCGCGGGTGTGGCTGTTCCCACACGTGGACGGGGCGATGGCCGATAGCCTGCTGTGGCTGGTACCCCTGGCGATTGTCGGCACCCTGTTTGTGATCCCCACCGCTGCAGAAATCCCGATTGTGCAGACCATGATGGCCCTGGGGCTGGGCACCGGGCCCGCGGTGGCGCTGCTGATGACCCTGCCGAGCGTGAGCCTGCCGTCGCTGTTGATGCTGCGCAAGGATTTCGATACGCGGGTGCTGGTGACGGTGGCCGGGCTGACCATGCTGATGGGTGTGGTGTGCGGGTTGGTGGCGGTGGTCGTCCTTTAGGAAGGGTTGACTGTCAGGGCCTCATCGCAGCATAGGTATCTACACAACTCTTTTATCTAGTGCTTGTTGGGTTTGTGTACATATCCGTTGCTGCGGTCACGGCCACTTAGGGTTCCGCCCTTACGGCGGCTCACTTTGGAAGAGCGCCAAAGTAAGCAAAGCGCTCTTGCCCCACCACTCGGTGCCTCGCCTAGGCTCGGCATGCCCGCAGTCAGGCATTGCTCCGTGGGCCCGCCGCGATCGGCCATCCCTGGCCGTGTCGCGGCTACCCCGGCATCCATGCCGGGGTGCCCACTGCGCAATACCTGCCTGCGGCCATCGTGGTTTAACGGGGCGCCTAAGATCAAGATCAAAAGCCAGATCAAAAGCAGAGCAACAGCAATCCCAAAGCGCGAAACTGCATTCCCTGTGGGAGCTGGCTTGTCGGATCGCCGCATCGCTGCGATGACGCCCGAAAGAACACATCAGAGTGTCAGGTATTCATTTGTCATCGTTAACGACCATCGCGGGCAAGCCCGCTCCCACAGGGGTACCCACACGCCTCGACGATCAGGTCGGCTACCAGGCCGCCTCGCTTTGCTTTTGATCTTGATCTTGATCTGAGGCGCCCCGTTAAACCACGCTGGCCGTCATCCGATTTTGATTTGGGGGGGGTAACCCGGCAGGACGCCGGGTTAGCCGCGCTGGGCCATGGATGGCCCATCGCGGCGGCCCCCCAAATCAATGTCGGATGACGGGCACACCGAGCCTAGGCGAGGTGCCGAGTGGTGGGGCAAAAGCCCTAATGAGATGGTCAGCCCGGCACGGGCCCCCGGTAAATCTAGACTTACCGGAAGGCCCACTTTCGCTAAGGAGACCGCTCATGAACAGCTTGGCATTACTTGGTCTTGATATTGGAAAAAGCACCTTTCACCTCGTAGGGCACGACGTACGCGGCCATGAGGTGCTGCGCAAGCAGTTCAATCGAAATCGACTGCTTCAGTTCCTGGCAAAGCTTGAGCCCTGCACGATAGTAATGGAGTCCTGCGGCGGCTCACATTGGCTCGCCAGGAAGCTTATTTCCTTCGGCCACCAGGTGAAACTTATAGCTCCGCAGCATGTGAAACCGTACGTCACCGGCAATAAAAATGACTACATAGATGCCGAGGCAATTTGCGAGGCGGCGTCCCGTCCCAAGGCACGCTATGTTGCGATCAAGACGGTGGAACAGCAGGTGCTCTCGACCCAGCACCGCCTCCGAGAGGCATTGGTATGCCAAAGAACTCAAACCATCAATCGTATCCACGGATTCTTGCTGGAATTTGGAATTGCGCTACCGGCGACCAAAGCCGCCATGAACCAAATTCATCAAATACTGGATGACCCTGCCGCTGAGTTGCCTCAACAGTTGACGCAGTTTATCGAGCATCTGTTGGAAGACATCAAACGGCTTACGGTAGAGATTAAGTCCATCGACCACAGCATCAAGGAACAGGTGGCAGTTGATGACGCGGGAACACGCCTAATGAGCATCCCCGGTATCGGCCCCATCATCGCTAGCGCGCTGCTGGCCGACGTCGGGGACGCTTCCAATTTTCACTCAGCGCGAGACTTCGCTGCTTCGCTGGGGCTGGTGCCAAGGCAGTACTCAACAGGTGGCCAAACCGTCCTTTTGAACATCAGCAAACGTGGTGATAAATACCTTCGAAAGCTCTTGGTTCAAGGCTCGCGGGCAGTTTTGGTGCGCATAGATAAACGCAACGACGCCTTGGGGGCTTGGTGCCGAGACCTGCTGACGCGAAAGCACCCAAACAAGGTTGCCTGCGCCCTGGCCAATAAACTAGCAAGAATCGTATGGGCCGTTTTAGCTCGCGGAGGTAGCTACAACGCGCAGTTGATGACTTGATCGAAACACTACCGGCTTTTGCGACGACAACGATGATGACGATAAACAGCTCAAATCTCGCCTGAGAACCTGGTAAGCAAAACAGCTTTTGAAGCTGAAGCCCTTTTCAAGGACAGGCGGGAGCGACTATTCATCAAGGGCCAAGCGGTGAAACTGCCGACTATGAGCCCGGATACATTAGCGCAAGCATGCTTTACCGCTCATCGTCTGTGGTTGCAAGGGGTGGGCTGACCATACATTTGCTTACTTTGGGGCTCTTCCAAAGTGAGCCGCCGTAAGGGCGGAACCCTAAGTGGCCATGACCGCAGCAACGGATATGTACACAAACCTAAGAATCACTAAAGAGACGTGTAGCTCATCGCAGGCAAGCCAGCGATGGTGCCCTGAAAACCAACCAATCACCCGCGCCGGGCAGCACGCTCGCGCAGATACTCCACCACCGCGCCCTGCTCCCCGGAAAACTCGATCCGGGCGCCCTTCTTCTCACGCTGGAACGCGTACATCGGGTCGTAGTATTCACGCAGCCCGACAATCCACCCGCGATGCAAATCCACGTTCCCCGAGCGGGCCTGCTCGGCCAGGGCGTCCTGCATCAGCCCGTGCAAGCGCTGGTAGCGCTCCCCACCCAGACGCTTGTGGATATTGGCCAGGCTCTGCACCAGGCGCTCGGCGAACAGGCTGAAGCCCGCTTCGCCAAACTCGGCGTTGAACTGCGCGCACAGGTCGATCACATAGTCGCGCAAGACCCGCTCGACGCGGTTTTCCAGGCTCTCTTCCAGCCACACCATCGGGTACGCCTGCATGCCCCGGTGCAGGTTCAGCGGCAAGGCGCAGCTACCGATCATGCGGCTTTCGTCCTCAAGCACAAACTGCTCGATGCCCCGCGCGCGCTTTTTCAGTACGTCCACCGCCAGGCGGTTTTCAAAGTCGATATTCGACGGCTGGCCCGTGGCCCGCTTGCCAAAGCTGGAGCCCCGGTGGTTGGCGTAGCCTTCCAGGTCCAGGCCATTGCGCAGTTGCTGGAGCACCTCGGTCTTGCCGCTGCCGGTCAGGCCACCCAGCAGGACGAAATCGCACTGTTCCACAGCCTGGTCCACGGTCTCCAGCAAGAAGGTACGCATAGCCTTGTAGCCACCGCCGACCCGGGGATAGTCGATCCCCGCTTCGTCCTTGAGCACCTTCTGCACCAAGTGCGAGCGCAAGCCGCCACGGAAGCAATACAGGTAACCGTCAGGGTTGGCCTGGGCAAACGCGGTCCAGCGCGCCAGTCGCTCCTGCAGCGTTGCGCCGCTGACCAGTTGGTGCCCCAGCACAATCGCCGCCTGCTGCCCTTGCTGCTTATAGCAAGTGCCCACCCGCTGGCGTTCGTCATCGTTCATCAACGGCAGGTTGACCACGCCGGGGAACGCACCCTTGACGAATTCGACCGGCGCACGGGTATCCATCATCGGCCGGTCGTTAAGAAAGATATCGCGGTAATCGGTGATGTCGATGGGCATCAAGACACCTCTACCGCGTGGCTCTGTCGCTCGACCAACTGGCCAATGGGCGCAAGGTTCAGCCCCAGTTCGGCCGCTGCCGCGAGAAACTCGGCTTCGCCCTCAGGCGTGACCGCCACCAGCAACCCGCCACTGGTTTGCGGGTCGCACAGCACGCGCTTGTGCAACTCATTGATACGGCCCAGTTGGCGCGAGTAACTGTCGAAGTTGCGCAACGTACCGCCAGGCACACAACCCTGGTCAAGGTAGTACTCGACCCCTGGCAGACGTGGGACTTTTTCGTATTCGATAAGCGCGGTCAAACCGCTGCCGTCAGCCATTTCCACGAGGTGCCCGAGCAGGCCGAAACCGGTCACGTCGGTCATGGCGCTGACCCCGGCCAGCTTGCCAAAGCGGCTGCCGGGCTTGTTGAGGGTGCACATCCAGTCCCGCGCCAGGCCGATATCGGCTTCCCGCAGCTTGCCCTTCTTCTCGGCGGTAGTAAGGATGCCGATGCCCAGGGGTTTGGTCAGGTACAAGCGGCAACCGGCGGTGGCGGTGTCGTTGCGCTTCATATGACGTTTGTGCACCAGCCCGGTGACGGCCAGGCCGAAGATCGGCTCCGGGGCGTCGATGGAGTGCCCACCGGCCAGGGGAATGCCCGCCGCGTCGCACACCGCACGGCCACCGCGAATCACTTCCCGGGCGATCTCCGGGGCCAGCACATTGACCGGCCAGCCGAGAATCGCGATGGCCATCAACGGATCGCCGCCCATGGCGTAGATATCGCTGATGGCGTTGGTGGCAGCAATGCGCCCGAAATCGAAGGGATCGTCGACGATCGGCATGAAAAAGTCCGTGGTGGACACCACCCCGCGCTCGTCATCAATGGCGTACACCGCCGCGTCGTCCCGCGAGGCATTACCCACCCAGAGCTTGGGGTCGAGGTTCTGCGCACCGCTGCCGGCGAGGATCACTTCCAGCACCTGTGGCGAAATCTTGCAGCCGCAACCGGCACCGTGGCTGTACTGGGTCAGGCGAATCGGCTCGTTCATGGTGGACCTCAAACTATCAAGTGCGGGGATTCTAACAGACAGCAAAAGGCCGGCTGGGCTCTTGTGAGCGCAGCCGGCCTTTGGGGTTCAGCGGTTACTGGCGGGCAGCGAGCAAACGCTTGTGGCGATTACGCCGGGCAATGTTCAGGCACTCGATGGCAGCCGAGAAAGCCATGGCCGCGTACACGTAGCCTTTCGGCACATGGGCACCGAAGCCTTCGGCGATCAAGGTCATGCCGATCATGATCAAGAAGCCGAGGGCCAGCATGACCACGGTCGGGTTGTCGTTGATGAACTTGGCCAGGGGTTCAGCCGCCACCAGCATCACGATTACCGACGTCACCACAGCAATGATCATGATCGGCAAGTGCTCGGTCATACCGACGGCGGTGATGATGCTGTCGATAGAGAACACCAGGTCGAGCAACAGGATCTGCCCGATGGCCGCGGCAAAGCCGATAGCCACGGTGTTGCCGACGCTGGCCTTCTCTTCGGGCTCCGGGTCCATGCTGTGGTGGATCTCGGTGGTTGCCTTCCATACCAGGAACAGGCCGCCGGCGATCAGGATCATGTCCTTCCACGAAAACGCCTGGCCGAAGACTTCGAATACCGGCGAGGTCAATTGCACAATAAACGCGATGGTGCTCAACAGGCCCAGGCGCAGTATCAGCGCCATGCTGATGCCGATGCGCCGTGCCTTGGCCCGGTGCTGCTCCGGCAATTTATTGGTGAGGATCGAGATGAAGATCAGGTTGTCGATCCCCAGCACGATTTCCATGACGATCAATGTCGCCAGGGCCACCCAGGCGGTAGGGCTCGCGGCCAGTTGTACAAGATAATCCATAGGTCAGTCCTGACTCGGTATACGGGGAATTAAGCTTCTTGGGAACTTGGCTCAGGCTTGGAGTCCTGATCTTGCTCGTCGTCCTTGGGGGCGATCAAGCCCTGGGTCGCTTCGCTCAACGCCTGTTCGGCGGCTTTATGGGTGTCGTCAATGGCCTGCTTGGCCGCTTCGCTGGCTTTGCCCAGCACCTGCTGCGTGCTTTTCTCGACCTGGTCGCAACCACTGAGCACCACTAATGAAAGCGCAAGCAACGACGCCGCGCCCAGGGAATTGAGTTTCATGATGTATTCCTCGTTAGAACCGTTGGGCCCAAGCATTGGGCTCGCGATAGCGAGGCATTCTAAGGAAGCGAACACTTCAGGAAAATTCGTATTTTTTTCGCTTATACTTCGATTTATACGAAGTAACACTCTGCAACCGAGGCACCTGATGCTCAACTACCGACAACTGCATTACTTCTGGGTGGTCGCCAAGACCGGCAGCATCGTGCGTGCCTGCGAGCAACTGAACCTCACACCGCAGACCATCAGCGGGCAAATCAGCCTGCTGGAGCAGACATTTGGTATCGCACTGTTTCAACGAGTCGGCCGCCAGTTGGAACTGACCGAGGCCGGGCGCCAGGCCCTGCCCTATGCCGAGCAGATGTTCCAGACCGGCAGTGAATTGGAAGCGATGTTGCGCGCCCAGCCCAATGAACAACAGATTGTGTTTCGTGTCGGCGTGGCGGACGTGGTGCCCAAGTCCATCGTCTACCGCCTGATTGCGCCGACCATGGAGCTGAGCGAGCCGCTGCGCATCACCTGCCGCGAAGACAAACTGGAGCGGCTGTTGGCCGACCTGGCGATCCAGCGCCTGGACCTGGTGATCTCCGACAGCCCGATGCCGACCCACCTGGATATCAAGGGCTACAGCCAGAAGCTGGGGGAATGTGGCATCAGCTTCTTCGCCACCCAGGCGCTGGCGGACCTGCACGGCGGCGATTTCCCACAATGCCTGCACGGTGCGCCGCTGTTGATTCCAGGTGCAGAAACCGTGGTGCGCAGCCGTTTGCAGCGCTGGTTCGCCGAGCAGCAGATTCGTCCGAAGATTATCGGCGAGTTCGACGACAGCGCCTTGATGCAGGCGTTCGGCCAATCCGGCAGCGGGATTTTTATCGCCCCCAGCGTGATTGCCGAGGAAGTGCTACGCCAATACGGCGTGGCATTGATTGGCCAGACAGACGCGGTCACCGAGTCGTTCTATGCCATCTCGGTGGAGCGCAAGGTCAAGCACCCCGGCATCGTGGCGATTACCGAAGGTGCTCGCCGCGAGCTGTTTACCGCGCTTTAGGCGCAGGCGACCCGGGTCTTGGCGGTCATCAGCCACAGGGCCAGGAGAATCGACAGCAGGATAAACCCCGACGCGGCAAACCCCAGGCTGCCCAGGCCCATGGTGTCGATCACCCGCCCACCGACCATCGCGCCCAGGCCAATGCCCAGGTTGGCCCCGGCAATGTTCAAGGACGCAGCAAATGCCGGCGCATGGGGTGCGGCCTTCATCAACCGCACATGGCTGACCAAAAACAGCGCCGCCTGGGTCACGCCCCAGATCGCCATGGCCGCCGCCAGGCCGAGGGTGGAGTGGATCGCCGGTACCAGCGCCACCATGCCGGCGATCATAAAGCCGCAGAACACCATAGAAGCGATCAGCGGATGCTTGTCGACCATGCGCCCGCCCAGGGAGTTACCGATCAGGCCGACGGCGCCAAAGCCCATCAGGCACCAGCCCACCAGGGTGCCATCGAAGCCGGCCAGGCGCTCCAGAATATCGGCCAGGTAGGTGTAAGCGGTGAACATGCCGCTGAAGACCAGGATCGACAGCAACACATGGCCCTGCATCAACGGGCTGCGCAGGATCTTGAACTGCGAACGCAGGGTCACCGCGTCCTTTTTCACGGTGGTGGCCGGCAGGTAGATCAACAGCAGCAATGCCTTGAGCATCGCCACCCCGGCGAGGATGCCAAAGGCGCTGCGCCAGCCAAACGCATCGGAGATCAGGGTGCCCACCGGGATGCCGAAGACGGTAGCGCAGACAATCCCGAAACCGATCTTGGCAATCGCCCGGCCAGCGTAGTCCGGCCCGACGATGTCCACTGCCGTTTCACTGGCCAGGGCCCAAAACACCGGCAGCCCCAGAGCGGGAATCAGGCGGGCCACGGCCATCACCCAGATATTCGGCGCCAGGGCCGCCAGGGTATTGGCCGCGCCGAACATCAATAGGATGCTGATAAACAGACGCTTGCGCTCGAAACGCGCGAAATACGCGGTCAGAAACGGCCCGAACGCGGCCACGGTAAAGGCAAACAAAGTCACCAGCAGACCGGCCTGGGACACGCTCACATCCAGGTCGCGAGCGATGGAGGGTAATAGCCCGACAATCACAAATTCGGTGGTCAACACGGTAAAACCGGCTGCGGACAGCAGCAGGATGGGCAACAACATGCACAACTCCAGAAACGGCGACGCCAGCGTTAGCCTTGAGGCCCGCTGACAGAGATATAAGAAGAGGATGGCGAATCTTAACAGAATGTGACCGTGCCACACACGGACTTGGCGACTGAATGCCGCAGTAAACTGGATATTTCCTACAGCATGTTAGACTTCGCGCCCTGCATAGCGCTGTACACATTAAAAAAACTAGAGACACTCTTATGACTGCTGCTCCCTCTCTCTTTCAACGACTTATGCGCCTCAGCCTGGTCACCCAGATTGTCATCGGCCTGGCCGCTGGCATCTTACTGGCCCTGCTGTCGCCCAGTGCGGCCCTGTCCACCGCGTTTATCGGCAAGGTATTTGTCTCGGCGCTCAAGGCCGTGGCGCCAATCCTGGTGTTTGTGCTGGTGATGGCCTCGATTGCCAACCACAAGCATGGCCAGGAAACCCATATCCGGCCGATTCTGTTCCTGTACCTGCTGGGCACCTTTTCCGCTGCGGCGGTCGCGGTCATTGCCAGCACCCTCTTCCCCTCGAACCTGGTGCTCAGCACCCATGACGTGGCCGTCAGCGCCCCTGGCGGGATTGGCGAGGTAATGCAGGGCCTGGTGCTCAGCGTGGTGGACAACCCTATCAGCGCCCTGATGAACGCCAACTTCATCGGGATCCTGGCCTGGGCCATCGGCATGGGCATCGCGATCCGTCATGCCGGGGAAACCACCCGTACCGTGCTGGCCGACCTGTCCAACGGCGTCACGCTGATCGTGCGCGTGGTGATTCGCTTCGCCCCCCTGGGTATTTTCGGCCTGGTGGCCTCGACCCTGGCTGCTTCCGGCTTCGATGCCTTGCTGGGTTATGCGCACCTGTTGCTGGTGTTGATCGGCTGCATGCTGTTCGTGGCACTGGTGGTCAATCCAGCCATCGTGTTCTGGAAACTGCGCCGCAACCCGTACCCGCTGGTGCTGTTGTGCCTGCGTGAAAGTGGGATCACCGCCTTCTTCACCCGCAGTTCGGCGGCCAATATCCCGGTCAACCTGGCGTTGAGTGAGCGCCTGGGCCTGCATGAAGACACCTATTCGGTGTCGATCCCGTTGGGTGCGACCATCAATATGGCCGGCGCCGCGATCACCATTACCGTGCTGACCCTGGCGGCCGTGCACACCTTGGGCATCGCCGTCGACCTGCCGACCGCCGTGCTGCTCAGCGTGGTTGCGGCGGTCTGTGCGTGTGGCGCGTCGGGTGTGGCCGGGGGTTCGCTGTTGCTGATTCCACTGGCGTGCAGCCTGTTCGGCATTCCGAGTGAAATCGCCATGCAAGTGGTGGCCGTAGGCTTCATTATCGGGGTTTTGCAGGATTCGGCGGAAACCGCGCTGAACTCGTCTACCGACGTGTTGTTCACCGCTGCGGCGTGCCTGGGCCAGGAAGACAAGAACCCGGCCTGACACAACCCGGCAAGCAAGTGGGCGCTGGTTTGGGTGGAAGCTGGCTTGCCAGCTCCCATACAAGCCAGCTCCCACATTGGTTTTGCGGTGTGACTCGGGGCTTAGAACGCGCCCATGTAGTCACGCTTGCCCACTTCCACACCGTTATGACGCAGCAAGGCGTAGGCGGTGGTGACGTGGAAGAAGAACTGCGGCAGGCCGTAGGTCAGCAAGTAGGACTGGCCGCTGAAGCGTTTCTCTTTAGGCGTGCCCGGACGGGTGACGATCTCGATACCTTCCTTGCCGTCGATCTGTGCCGGGGTGATGGTGTCGATAAAGGCCAGGACCTTGGCGATCAGCGCTTGCAGGTCAGCGAAGGTAACTTCGGTATCTTCGTATTTCGGCACTTCGATCTCAGCCAGGCGCGCGGAAACGCCCTTGGCAAAATCCACGGCGATCTGTACCTGACGGACCAGCGGGAACATGTCCGGGAACAGACGCGCCTGCAGCAAGGCGTTAGGGTCGATGTTCTTGGCGGTGGCGTGGGCCTCGGCCTTGTTCAGCACATCACTCAGGGCGTTGAGCATTTGCTTGAAGACCGGAAGTGAAGCGGCGTACAGGGAAATAGTCATGACAGTCTCGACAGTGGTGACAGGGTTTGAACAGCGGCGATTATAGACATGAGCGCTGCTTGTCTTTTATTTTTTCGGGATTAGGCTAGTGGGCTCACTGCATAGGGAAAGCGCGATGACCGCCGAGCACGACACCACCTCTTCCGAGCCGCGCCTGAACAGCACGGAAATCCGCGTTTTGGGCTGCCTGATCGAGAAACAGGCCACTAACCCGGAAACCTACCCGCTGACCCTCAACGCCCTGGTCCTGGCCTGCAACCAGAAAACCAGCCGGGAACCGGTGATGAACCTCAGCCAGGGCCAGGTTGGCCAGAGCCTGCGCGCCCTGGAGGGCCGTGGTTTTACCAAGCTGGTGATGGGCAGTCGCGCCGACCGCTGGGAACACCGCGTGGACAAGGCCCTGGAACTGGTGCCGGCACAGGTGATCCTTACCGGCCTGCTGTTCCTGCGCGGGCCGCAGACGGTCAACGAACTGCTGACCCGCAGCGGGCGCATGCATGATTTTGAAGATGCCGAGCAGGTGGTGCATCAGCTGGAACGCCTGATCGCCCGCGACCTGGCGGTACTGGTACCCAAGCAGGCCGGCCAGCGCGAAGACCGCTACACCCACTCCCTGGGTGACCCCGCGGATATCGAGGCGATCCTGGCCGCACGCGGTAGCCCGGTGGAGCGCAGCAGCGCCAGTGGGGTTTCCGTGGAGCGCATCGAGGAGCTGGAGGCGCGGATTGCGGCGCTGGAAGAGCGCCTGTCACGCCTCGAATAAACGTCCCCCCTTATGGGAGCGGACTTGTGTGGGAGCGGGCTTGCTGGCGAAAGCAGTGGGTCATTCAACACCAATGTTTGCTGGGCCGACGTCGTCGCGAGCAAGCCCGCTCCCACATTTGATCTTCGCTGCTTTGAGCATTGCGTTGCATTAGGGCTTGCCCGCTCCCACATGGGCCGGCGGTGTTTACTGCCGGGCGAAATCCACGGCCTTCTGGAACTGTTCGTCCGTCGGCCGGATGCCGGTGTACAGCACGAACTGCTCCAGGGCCTGGATCGCGATCACTTCCAGGCCGGTAATCACCCGCTTGCCCTGGGCCCTGCCCCGCACGATCAAGGGCGTTTCGGCGGGGATCGCCACCACATCGAACACGGTGTCTGCCGCATCAATTGCGTCGGCCTCGAAGGCCAGGTCCTGCGCCTGGGCGCCGCCAGTCATGCCGATCGGCGTCACGTTGACCAGCATCTGCGGGCGCGCTTCACCCAAGGTCGCCTGCCACTGATAGCCCAGGTTCTGCGCCAGGGCCCGACCCGCCGTTTCATTGCGCGCAACGATCACGCCATTGGCATAGCCACCATCCCGCAAGGCACTGGCCACGGCCTTGGCCATGCCGCCGCTGCCGTACAGGGCGAAGGTCGAGTCCTTGGGCACCGCGTGTTTTTGCAGCAGTTGCTCGATGGCGATGTAGTCGGTGTTGTAGGCCTTGAGGTGCCCGGCGGTGTTGACAATGGTGTTGATCGAGGCGATGGCGCGGGCCGATTCGTCGAGCTCATCGACCAGCTCGATGCAGGCTTCCTTGAACGGCATCGACACCCCACACCCACGAATCCCCAAGGCACGGATCCCGGCCACGGCGCCGTTCAAGTCCTGGCTGCTGAACGCTTTGTAGTAGAAGTTCAGCCCCAGCTGCTCATACAAATGGTTATGAAATCGCAGGCCGAAATTGCCCGGACGGGCCGACAGCGACATGCACAACTGGGTATCCTTGTTGGGGTTCATCAGCATCGGTAACGCCTCTTCGAAGTAAGCAAATCGGTACAGACCTTACACAACCTTTACCTAGTGGCCGTGCTGTTTTCCTGAAATACGTTGTCTTAAAAGTATCCCCGCGACAATCCTTGAGTCTATTGATTGCAGACCACAAGCGCAGGGGCCAACCGAGGAAAGACCATGATTCGTAAAATCCCCAGGATCGCTTTGCTGATCGGTGCACTTGCTGTAGCCGGCCAAGCCTCCGCCCATGGTGGCGGTTGGGGTGGCCCGGCCGTATTGGGTGCGGTTGTCGGCGCAGCCGTAGTTGGCTCTGTGATCGCCAGCCATGATCGACCGGTGTATGTGCAGCAGCAACCGGTGTATTACCAGCCACAGCCGGTGTATGCCGCCCCGCCACCGGTCTATTACCAGCCGGCGCCAGTGTACGTGCAGCAGCCGGTGTATTACCGCCGGGCGCCCGTATATTACGGGCCACCACGTGGCTACTACGGCCCGCCCCGCGGCTATTACGGGCGTGGCTGGTAAACCCAGCAGCAAAAGCCCCGCACACCCGGCGGGGCTTTTTTATGGGTGGCCTGGTCTGAATAAATCTCGCCAGGGTCGTTATGGGGACAACCCTGGCTGTTAATTCCGACATTATTAAGGCCAACGTGCACTTGCCCAATTGGGGGCCGCGCTGTCATGTTTGTGTCACACGGCACTCTCACTATCAAAACTGTCCCCCATAACAGGCCATAACAACAAGGACGCCCAGCATGCCCACACAAAATCCGCATCATACCGCCGGCCTCTGCACCTCGAGCAAGGTCTATAGCGCCTTGACCGAGCTCAAGCACCTGGAAGGCCATCGCAGCGCCAAGTTTCTTTCGCTGCTGGCAGAAAACCTGGTCCACAAGGGCCTGCTCAATGAACAGGAAGTGCTGCACATGCTGGACCAGGTGGTTGACTGAGACCCTGCCGGCGCAGCCTCGATGACAGTGATGTTGACTATCGAGCAAGGTGATTTTCCCTCGCCGCCGGGCCACCGTAAGGTGACCTCCATCAGCAATGGAGGTAGATATGCCCACTATCCAGATCATGTCCGTCGTCGGCAGTGCCGTCCCTGTCCCCCTTCGCGAGCTGGGTTTGCTCGCCTGTTGGTACCTGGTACGCGACGGTGAAGCCATCAGTGGCCCCCTGACCTCACTGCCCGCCGCCCAGGCCCTGTCACGCAAGATGGCGCACTGCTTCTCGGCTTAGGGCAATGGCAGGCGTACCCGGGGTTTGGTTTCGACAAACAGCCCCCAGCTGGAAATAAACAGCGCGGCAATCAACGGCCCGATCACAAAACCATTGAGGCCGAAGACCGACAGGCCGCCCAGCGTCGAGATCAGGATCAGGTAATCCGGCATCTTGGTGTCCTTGCCCACCAGGACCGGGCGCAGCACGTTGTCCACCAGGCCGATCACAAACACCCCGAACAGGGCCAGCACCACCCCTTGCCAGATTGAACCGCTGAGCAGGAAGTACGCGGCTACCGGCCCCCACACAATCCCGGCACCCACCGCCGGCAGCAATGACAGAAACGCCATCAGCACCGCCCAGAGCAACGCACTGGGAATATCCAGAAACCAGAAGATCAGGCCACCCAGTGCCCCCTGGGTCACCGCCACCAGCACATTGCCCTTGACGGTCGCCCGTACCACGCGGTTGAACTTCAGTTGCAGGCGACGCTTCTGTGGCTCGGCCAGCGGCACCGCCGTGCGTACTTTGCGCACCAGTTCGGGGCCGTCGCGCAGCAGGAAGAACAGCAGGTAGAGCATGATGAAAAAGCTCACCAGGAAATCAAAGGTGCCTTGACCAAAGCTGAATGCCTGGCTGGCAAAGAACTGGCTGCCCTGCATCGCGCCCTTGACGATTTTCTCGCGCAGGCCTTCCAGGTTGCCCATGCCGAAGCGATCCAGCAGGTGCTGGAAGTACGGCGGCAGGAAGTTCTTGAATTGCTCGATGTAGCCCGCCACATCCAATTTGCCGCTTTCGACGTTCTTGTACAGCGTCGCCCCCTCCTGCACCAGCAAGGCGCTGGTGATGATCACCGGCAAGATCGCGATCACTAGGCACACCATCAGGGTACACAGCGACGTGAGGTTGCGGTTCCAGCCAAACTTGAGCTGCAGGCGCCGCTGCATAGGCGCAAAGATGATCCCGAGGATAACCGCCCAGAACACCGCGCCGTAGAACGGCAACAGGATCCAGAAAAACGCGAGGGTCACCAGGACCAGCAGCAATAGCAGGGTTTTGAATTGCAGATTCGTTTGGTTCATGTCCGATCCGTGCCAGAAAAACGTCGGGCGCCCAGCGCGCCCTGTTGCTTAGTCCACCGCGCATCCGGCGAGTGCCATCTTTATTTCTACAGCGTAGACCCAGATCAATAACCGCCAGGCCCGGCTCGGCTACCCTGCCGCCCTTTTGCGATCTGAATCCCATGCTCCCTGTCCTCGCTCCCGAATTGCTCGCCCCTGCCGGCACCCTGAAAAACATGCGCTACGCCTTTGCCTACGGCGCCGATGCGGTCTACGCCGGCCAGCCGCGCTACAGCTTGCGGGTGCGTAATAACGAGTTCGATCACGCCAACCTGGCCCTGGGCATCGCCGAGGCGCAGGCCCAGGGCAAGCGCTTTTATGTAGTGGTCAATATCGCGCCGCACAATGCCAAGCTGAAAACCTTCCTCAAGGACCTGGAACCGGTGATCGCCATGGGCCCGGACGCGCTGATCATGTCCGATCCGGGCTTGATCATGCTGGTGCGCCGGCACTTCCCGCAGATGCCGATCCATCTGTCGGTGCAGGCCAACACGGTGAACTGGGCCAGTGTCGAGTTCTGGCAGCAGCAAGGCATCTGCCGGATCATCCTGTCGCGGGAGCTGTCCCTGGAAGAAATCGCCGAAATCCGCCAGCACGTGCCGGCCATGGAGCTGGAAGTGTTTGTGCATGGCGCGCTGTGCATGGCCTACTCCGGGCGTTGCCTGTTGTCCGGCTACATGAACAAGCGCGATGCCAACCAGGGCACCTGCACCAATGCCTGCCGCTGGAAATACCAGGCCACACCCGCGGCCGAAAACACCGTGGGCGATATCGTCCAGCAGTATCAGCCCGAGCCGACCCTGGGCCTTGGCGCGCCCACCGACCAGGTGTTCCTGCTGCAGGAGGCCAACCGCCCGGATGAGCAGATGCCGGCCTTCGAGGACGAACACGGCACCTACATCATGAACGCCAAGGACCTGCGGGCGGTGCAGCATGTCGAGCGCCTGACGCAGATGGGCGTGCATTCGTTGAAAATCGAAGGCCGCACCAAGTCCCACTTTTATGTGGCGCGCACCACCCAGGTGTACCGCCAGGCCATTGATGATGCGGTGGCCGGTCGTGCGTTCGACCGGGGCTTGATGACCAACCTTGAGTCCCTGGCCCAGCGTGGCTACACCGAAGGTTTCCTGCGCCGCCACGTGCATGACGAATACCAGAACTACCAGAACGGCAGCTCCGTCTCGGAACAACAGCAGTTTGTCGGGGAATTGACCGGCGAACGGCGCGGGGAGCTGGCCGAAGTCAAGGTGAAGAACCGCTTTGCCGTGGGCAATCACCTGGAACTGATGACCCCGGCGGGGAATTTCCATTTTGACCTGGGGATGATGCATAACGCCAAGGGTGAGGCGATTGAGGTAGCGCCGGGGGATGGGCACACGGTGTATGTGCCGGTACCGTTGGACATGGATATCGGGTTTGGGTTGTTGATGCGGGATGTGTAGCGGCTGTTAGGGCCCCATCGCAGGCAAGCCAGCTCCCACATTTGACTGCATTCACAGTTCAACATGTGGGAGCTGGCTTGCCTGCGATGAGGCCAGATCAAGCACCGCAATTGCCAGATCAGATCCCGAACTACCCCAGCAACCGCCACATTTTGACCATGTTCACCGATCAAGTGTGGGAGCTGGCTTGCCTGCGATGAGGCCAGAACCTGCACCGCAATTGCCAGATCAGATCCTGAACTACCCCAGCAACCGCCACATTTTGACCATGTTCACCGATCAAGTGTGGGAGCTGGCTTGCCTGCGATGAGGCCAGAACCAGCACCGCAATTGCCAGATCAGATCCCGAACTACCCCAGCAACCGCCACATTTTGACCATGTTCACCGATCAAGTGTGGGAGCTGGCTTGCCTGCGATGAGGCCAGAACCAGCACCGCAATTGCCAGATCAGATCCTGAACTGCCCCACCAACTGCCCCAACCGCTGCCCCAGTTCCGCCAGGCTGCGGGAGGTCTGTGCGCCCTGCTGGGTCTCGTCCGCCACGCTGTCCACCGCCACGGCAATCTGATGCACGCTGCGGTTGATCTCTTCGGCCACGGCGGTTTGCTCTTCTGCAGCACTGGCGATCTGCGCGTTCATCGTGTTGATGGTGCCGATCAGTTGCGCCATGGTATCGAGGGACGCCCCGGCTTCGTTGGCCTGGGCCGAGGTGCCGTCGCCGGCATCGCTGGAGCGGCGCATGGATTCCACGGCCGCCTCGGTGCCTTTTTGCAGGCGGTCGATCATGCCCTGGATTTCCTGGGTACTTTGCTGGGTGCGGCTGGCCAGTGCGCGTACCTCATCGGCCACCACCGCAAAACCACGCCCGGCTTCACCGGCACGGGCGGCTTCAATGGCGGCGTTGAGGGCCAGCAGGTTGGTCTGCTCGGCAATCGAGCGGATCACCCCGAGCACGCTGACAATCGACGACACGTCCTGTTGCAGGCTATCCAGGGACACGCCACTGCTGCGGATGTCATTCACCAACGCATGAATCTGCGCGATGCTGCCATCCACCACGCGCTTGGCGGCCTGGCCTTCGGCGTCGGTCTGCTGCGCCGCCACGGCCGCGCCCTGGGCACTGCGGGCCACTTCATGGGCGGCAGACGACATTTCATTGATCGCCGTCGCCACCTGGTCGGTTTCCTGGCGCTGGCGTTCCATGGCCTGTTCCGAACGATGGGCCTGCTCGGACACCTGGCTGACCAGCCCGGTCAGTTGCGAGGTCATGTCAGTGATCTGGCGTACCAGGCCGTGAATCTTGTCGACAAACCGGTTGAACGAGCCGGCCAATTCACCCAACTCGTCCTGGCTGGTGATTGCCAGACGCCGGGTCAGGTCGCCCTCACCGGCGGCGATATCGTCGAGGTTGGCTTTCATCAGGTGCAAGGGGCGCAGGATGGTATTGGCCAGCAGCATGCCCGCTGCAGCGATCAGCAACAGCAGGATTACGGCGATGCCGACAATGCTCAACAACACCCCTTCCATGCGCTCGTTGACCTTGGCTTCGACTTCGCTGACCAGGGCCTCGATACCGTCGAGGTTGACCGAAGTACCGATCACCATGTCCCACTTGGGCAGGTACTCGGTGTAGCCGAGCTTGGGCACCAGTTCGGTTTGCCCCGGCTGGGTCGAGCTGTATTGCAGGTAGTGGGTGCCGTCCTTGCCGACCCTGACCAGGTCGCGGTTGACGTAGACGCCGTTGGGGTCACGGTTGTCCTTGAAGCTTTTGCCCACGCCGTCGGGGCTGTTGCCCTTGAACAGGCGGATGGTTTCGGAGTCGTAGCCGAAGAAATAGCCGTCCTTGCCGTAGGTTGTGTTGGACAACAGCTTGACCACCTGCGCCCGCGCCTCTGTATCGCCGGGGGCTGCGGCGTCGTACAGCGGCTTGATGGTGGTCATCGCCACTTCGACATAACTTTGCAGGGTGGCCTTGGCGTTGTTGAGCAGGCGCTGGCGGGTTTCGGCCACCTCGGTGCGCGCCTGTTCCTTGAGGATCCACACGGTGGTCAGGCTGATGACCACGGCAAACAACAACACCGGCAGTACGGCGAGGGACAGGACTTTGGCCTTCAGACTCAGACGCATGGATCTTCTCTCTTGTAGGGCAACGTTAGGAGGTTAACGGCCCTAAAGGAGAAAACTGTAGGAATCTGCTTGTTACAGGGTCATCGCGGCAAACCAGCCAAATACCAGCAACGGCAGGTTGTAGTGCAGGAAGGTCGGGACCACGGTGTCCCAGATATGGTGGTGCTGGCCGTCGATGTTCAAACCCGAGGTCGGCCCCAGGGTGGAGTCGGACGCCGGCGAACCGGCATCGCCCAGGGCCCCGGCGGTGCCGACGATGCAGACAATGGCCAGCGGGCTGAACCCCAGTTGCACACACAGCGGCACAAAAATCGCCGCAAGGATCGGCACGGTGGAAAACGACGAACCGATGCCCATGGTCACCAGCAGGCCCACCAGCAACATCAACAGCGCACCCACGCCACGGCTGTGGCCAATAAAATCGGCCGAGTCCTGCACCAGCGTCTGTACCTGGCCGGTGGCCTTGAGCACTTCGGCAAACCCCGACGCCGCGATCATGATGAAGCCGATCATCGCCATCATTTTCATGCCTTCGGTGAACAGATCATCGGTGTCGCGCCAGCGCACGATGCCCGATACCGAGAAGATCAGGAAACCCGCCAGGGCACCGATGATCATCGAGTCCAGCCACAACTGGATAATAAAGGCCGAGGCAATGGCCAGCCCGGCGACCAGCAGGGTCAGCGGGTTGTACTGCACCGCCACTTGCTCGACCCGCTCGATCTTCTGCTGGTCGTAGATGCGCTTTTTGCGGTAACTGATAAACACCGCCACCAACAGGCCGAACACCATGCCCAGCGCCGGAATACCCATGGCATGGGTAACGTTGACCTGGCTGATATCCACCCCGCTCTTGGCGACATTGGCCAGCAGGATCTGGTTGAGGAAGATATTGCCGAAGCCCACCGGCAGGAACATGTACGGGGTGATCAGGCCGAAGGTCATGACGCAGGCGATCAGGCGCCGGTCAATCTGCAACTTGGTCAGCACATACAGCAGCGGCGGTACCAGCAGCGGGATAAAGGCGATATGGATCGGCAGGATGTTCTGCGAGGCAATCGCCACCGCTCCCAGCAGGCAGATCAGCAGCCATTTGACAGAACTGCCGCCAGTGGTGTCCTGGCGGCCCACCAGCAGCAGGGCCTTGTCCGCCAGGGCATGGGCCAGGCCGGACTTGGCAATCGCCACCGCGAAAGCACCGAGCAATGCGTAAGACAACGCCACCGTGGCACCGCCGCCCAAGCCGCTGTTGAACGCGCTGAGCGTCGCGTCGATCCCCAGGCCACCGGTCAAACCGCCGACCAGGGCACCCACGATGATCGCGATGACCACATGCACGCGGGACAGGCTGAGCACGAGCATGGTACCGACCGCGGCGATTACTGCGTTAATCATGGTTACCTCAAGACAGAAATATAAACACAACACGTGCCGGCGCCCCGGCCAGATGTCGACCACGGCACACGCAGAAAGGGAGTTTTATTAGAGGCCGCGCACTTTGCAGCAGCCGGCGCGCCATGTCAAAGAACGACGTCGCGAATAGATTCAATTGAACGTATGAATAAAGAAAAACAACCGGCGGCCGATAGCGTGGATTATCTCTGTCGCAACGAAAGGTTAAGGATCTCCATGTCGCTCAGGCAGCTGTCCATTCAATGGAAAATCACCCTCCTCGCCGGCCTTTGTCTGTTGGGCATCGTGACCCTGCTGGTGGGTCTTTCGCTGTATCGGATGGACCAGAGTTCGCAACGGGTCCAGACCTCCAGCACACAGATGCTTAATGTTGCCGCCCAATCGCGCATCGAAGCCCAGGGTGAAGTGCAGGCGCTGGGCATCCGCCAGCAATTTATGGACGCCTACCAATATGGCCATGGCTTTTCGCGCCAGGTGCTGTTTTTGCGCGAACAGGCCGAAAAACGCTTCCTCGATGCCTTCGACCTGCGTGAAGACCTGACCCGCCAGGTCAAGGCCGCCCTGCAAGCCAACCCGGACCTGTTGGGCCTGTCCCTGGTCTTTGAGGCCAATGCCCTGGATGGCAAGGATGAGCTGTTCGCCGGCCAAGCGGAGCTGGGCAGCAATGAAAAGGGACGCTTTGCCCTGTACTGGTCGCAGCCGACACCCGGCACCCTGACCTCGATGGCGCTGCCGGAAAGCGATATGTCCGACACCAGCGTCGGCCCCAGCGGCGAGAAGGCCAACACCTGGTTCACCTGCCCACGCTCCACCCTCAAGCCGTGTGTGATCGAGCCGTACTTCTATGTGATCGACGGGCACAACGTCTTGCTGACCAGCATCGTGTTCCCGCTCATGGCCAATGGCAAAGTCATCGCCTCGCTGTCGGTGGACATCAACCTCAACAGCCTGCAGGCAGTCAGCCAGAATGCCAGCCGCGAGCTGTATGACGGCCAGACCAACGTCAGCATCATCAGCCCAGTGGGTTTGCTGGCCGGCTACAGCCCGGATGCGAGCAAGCTCAGCCAGCGCCTGGACAGTGTGGATACCGCCAGCGGCGCACAACTGATCAGCGCCATGGCCGGCAGCACCCAGACCTACAGCCTGCGTACCGACCATCAACTCAAGGTGCTGGCACCGTTCCAGCCCATTCCCAATGGCAAGTCCTGGGGCGTGTTGCTGGATGTGCCGGAAAAAGTCCTGATCGGCCCCGCCGAAACCCTCAAGGCCGAGCTGGATGCCGACAACACCAAAGGCACCCTGCTGGAACTTGGCCTGGGCCTGCTCGCCGCCATCGTCGGTTTGCTACTGGTGTGGCTGATGGCCCGCAGTGTCACCCGGCCGATCCTCGGCGTGGCCCATATGCTGGAGGATATCGCCAGCGGCGAAGGCGACCTGACCCGGCGCCTGGCCTACGACAAGCGCGACGAGCTGGGCGAACTGGCCAGTTGGTTCAACCGCTTCCTCGACAAACTGCAACCGATCATTGCCGAGGTCAAACGCTCGGTGCAGGACGCGCGCAGCACCGCCGACCAATCAGCGGCAATCGCCAGCCAGACCAGTGCCGGCATGGAGCAGCAGTACCGCCAGGTGGATCAGGTGGCCACCGCCTCCCACGAAATGAGCGCCACCGCCCAGGACGTCGCCCGCAGCGCCGCGCAGGCGGCACACGCTGCACGGGATGCCGACCAGGCCACCCGCGAAGGCCTGACGGTGATCGACCGCACCACCACCAGCATCGGCCACCTGGCTGCCGACATGAGCACGGCGATGGCCCAGGTCGAAGGTCTGGCAGCCAATAGCGAGCAGATCGGTTCAGTGCTGGAAGTGATCCGCGCGATTGCCGAACAAACCAACCTGCTGGCCCTCAACGCCGCCATCGAAGCCGCCCGTGCCGGTGAAGCCGGGCGTGGTTTTGCGGTGGTGGCGGACGAGGTGCGCAACCTCGCACGGCGCACTCAGGAGTCGGTGGAAGAAACCCGCCAGGTGATCGAACAGTTGCAAAACGGCACCCAGGAAGTGGTGAGCTCCATGAGCAACAGCCATCGCCAGGCCCAGGGCAGTGTCGAACAGGTCGGCCAGGCCGTCACGGCATTGCGCCAGATCGGCGATGCGGTGACGGTGATCAGCGACATGAACCTGCAGATCGCCAGCGCCGCCGAGCAGCAAAGCGCGGTGGCCGAGGAGATCAACAGCAACGTGGCGACGATTCGTGATGTGACCGAGTCGCTGTCGGAACAAGCCAATGAATCGGCGCGGGTCAGCCAGACGCTCAATAGCCTGGCCAATCAGCAACAGGGGTTGATGGACCAGTTCCGGGTCTGATCGCGGTTAAAAGGTGCGGGGCCGGGGGCTGGACGCAACCTCCAGCTCACACCCCCACAGCTCTACCGCCGGCTGGCTCGCCTGGGGCGGGCCGAGCCAGGCACTCAGCCACTGGCACTGCTGGTTGAAACACAGTTGATAATCCCCGGCCTCGGGGGTGCGGCCCAGGCGCAGGGGCTGCAAGGGTGGCAACTGACGCTGGTAATGCCAACTGCCCTCACGCAGTTCGGCGCCGTGCGGGATCTCCATACCGGCCCCGGAACCCTTGACCCGCGCCTCGCCCAACACCAGGCCCTCAGGCGTTACACGGTAATCCTCTTCCCAGCGCACTTTCTCAATCGTATGCGTCCAGGCCAGGGTGACCACAGGCGTAGGCACTTGTGCCCATACCGCGCCCGCCAAGCCCAGACACAGACCGATCACGCAGTGGCCGCCTGGGCACGATGGGCCCGCCAGCAGTGCTGTGCGATCAACAGCCCCACCATGACGAAGCCGATTTCATCACTTAACGGCGTCGCCAGAATCAGGCTACCACCGGCGAAGAAGCCCAGCAGGCGCTCCCACCAACTCAGCCTGGCTTGCAAGTAGCCGGTAAATACCGCGCCCCAGATACCAATGGCCAGCAACGCTTTGGCCACCACATACAGTGTGGCCAGCAGGCTATCGCCCTGCAGCATCAGCGCCGGCTCGTACACCGCCATAAACGGCACAACGAACCCCGCCACCGCGATGCGTACCGCCCAAAAGCTGATCTTCAGGCCGCTCTCCCTGGCAATCGGTGCCGCCGCGAAACAGGCCAATGCCACCGGCGGTGTGAGGTCGGCCATGATGCCGAAATAGAACACGAACATATGCGAGACAATCAGCGGTACGCCGAGGTCCAGCAGTGCCGGTGCAGCGATCGAACTGGTGATGATGTAGTTGGGAATGGTCGGGATCCCCATGCCCAGCACCAGGCAAGTGAGCATGGTGAGCACCAGCGACAGGAACAGGCTGTCCTGGCCAATGGCAAGGATGTAACCGGCAAAGGTGGACGCCACCCCGGTCAGCGACACGACACCGATAATCACCCCCACCAGGGCGCAGGCAATCCCCACCGGTACCGCGTGCCGTGCGCCCTCTACCAGCGCATGCAGGCAGATGGTCAGGGTGTCGCGGCCGCCTTTGATAAACCAGCACACCGCCACCAGCAGCGCCACCACCCCGAACACCATGCCGATACCGAGCCGGAAGAAGCCCGCGCAAAGCAGACCCAGGACGATCCAGAAGACAAAACGCATCACCTTGGACGAGACCCGCAGGATGATCGCCGAGCCGAGAATCACAATGGACGTCAGGGCCAGGCCGACCATGCCGGAGAACAGCGGCGTGCGCCCGGAGAACAGCAGGTAGATCAGCACAAACAGCGGAATCAACAGATACCAGCGCTGCTTCACCGCGGCCCAGGGGTTCGGGCATTCGTCCTTGGGCAGGCCACGCAGGTTGGAGCGCTTGGCTTCCAGGTGAACCATCCAGAATACCGAGCCGAAGTACAGCATGGCCGGAATCAACGCGGCCTTGGCCACCTCGAAGAACGGCACGTTGATCGTCTCGGCCATGATAAAGGCCACTGCGCCCATGATCGGCGGCATGATCTGGCTGCCCATCGACGAGGTCGCTTCCACGCCACCGGCAAACGCCGACTTGTAGCCGAAGCGCTTCATCAACGGGATGGTGAATTGGCCGGTGGTGACCACGTTGGCCACCCCCGAACCGGTGATGGTGCCCATCAGCGCCGACGACACCACGGAAACCTTGGCCGGGCCACCGAGTTTGTGGCCGAACAGGCCCATGGCGAAATCGGTGAACAGCTTGATCATTCCGGCCTGTTCAAGGAACGCACCGAACAGGATAAACAGGAAGATGTACGTGGCCGATACATAGGTCGGCGTGCCATACAGCCCCTCGGTGCCAAAGGCCAGTTGGTTGACGATCTGGTCGATGGCATAGCCGCGGTGCATCAGATCGCCCGGCAGGTACTGGCCGAACAGGCCGTAGGCCAGGAACAGCGCACAGATCAACGGCAGGGCAATCCCCATCACCCGCCGCGCCGCCTCAAACACCAGCACAATCAGCACCAGACCGATGACCATATCGCTATCGGTCAGGTCGCCAGAGCGTTGAATCAAGTCGGCTTCGAAATACCACTGGTAGAACGCCGTGGCCATTCCGGCCAGCCCCAGCAGCCAGGCCATCGGCTGCCAGGGCTGAGCATTGCCACGCGCCGGGAAACACAGAAACACCACCAGCAACAGAAAGCCCACATGCACGGCCCGCAGAATCTGGCTGGAGACCGGATGAAAGGCCGCGGTAATGATTTGGAAGACGGAAAACAACAGCGCGACGTAGAACAGCGCTCGCGGCCAATCCCTGGGACTGGCGGCAAGGCCTTGATCGTGCTCACTCATGCAGGTCACTCCCACGTTACAACATCGACATGCCAACAAGCCTGGCGCGTTGTGCGCGCCAGGCTATTCACCGCTCTGGCATAGCGCGCAGCGCTTGGCACTGCGCACCGCACCCACCTGGGCCTTACAGTGCGCCCGCTTCCTTGTAGAAACGCTCGGCGCCCGGATGCAGTGGGATAGGCAGGCCCTTGGCCGCGCCCTGCAACTTGATATCTTTGGCCGCCGAGTGGGCGTTACCCAGACGATCGAGGTTGTCGAACATGAGCTTGGTCATCTGGTAGGCCACCTCATCGGTCACGCCGTCATGGCTGACCAGGATGTTGGTGATGGCCACAGTCGCTACATCGCTGTCCTGACCGTCATAAGTGCCCGCCGGGATCACCGCGCCCTGGTAGGCAGCGTTATCGATCTTCGCCGTGATATCCGCCGGGATGGCAACGAAGGTTATCGGCAGGGTCGCGGCCAGGTCGCGGATCGCCGCCATGCCCAGGCCCGAGGACTGCAGGGTGGCATCCAACTGGCGGTTCTTGATTAACTCGACCGACTCGGCGTACGGCAGAAACTCGACCTTGCCCATGTCTTCATAGCTCAGGCCAGCAGCCTTGAAGATGGCGCGGGCGTTCAGCTCGGTACCGGATTTCGGCGCGCCGACGGAGATACGCTTGTTTTTCAGATCTTCCAGGGTGGTGATGCCAGACTCCTTGCTGGCGACGATCTGGATGTAGTTGGGGTAGGTGCCGGCAATCGCCCGCAGTTTTTTCAAGGGAGCCTTGAAGCCGGCGTCTTGCACGCCATTCCAGGCATCGGCGACCGAGTCACCGAGGGCAAAGGCCAGCTCGCCGCGACCGGCTTGCAGCAGGTTGAGGTTTTCCACCGACGCCTTGGTGGCCTGCACCGAGGTCTTCGATCCGTCTATACCGTTGCTGTACAGCTGTGACAACGCCACCCCAATCGGGTAGTACACGCCGCTGGTGCCACCGGTCAGGACGTTGATAAAGGTTGGGGCGGCGAGTGCCGAGGAACTGGCGACAAGGGCTGCGGCAGCAGCAAACAGGCTCAAGCGTTTGGTCATTTGCATAGATTCACCTTTTATCCTTCTTATTAGGTACCGAGCAGCCGCGTGACCGGCTGACGAGCCCTATGGTAGCTGCCGCGCGCGAAACAGAGAAAATCCTGGTGCCTTTAACCTGTTCCACACGGCCTGCGTGGTGGCTGTTATAAGCGAATTTACGCGAGCCAGGTTCTGTAAGAAAAGTCTTGTTGCAAATCGGCACCCGTATCCACCGGTCAGGTGTGGCGCCGGGGCAGTTCGATCAACACTTTGAGCCCGCCCAGTGGGCTCTCTTGCAACCGCAATGTACCGCCCCATACATCGACAATGTCCCGCACGATGCCCAGCCCCAGGCCATGGCCATCGGTCTGTTCATCCAGGCGGGTGCCACGACTGAAAACCTGGTCGCGCTGGGCCTCGGGAATACCCGGGCCGTCATCTTCGACGATCAGTTGAAAACACTCCGGGGTCTGCTCAATGCTCAAACGCACTTCGGCATCCGCCCATTTGCAGGCGTTGTCCAGCAGGTTGCCCAAGAGCTCCAGCAAGTCTTCGCGGTCCCAGGGCAGTTGCAAGCCGGGGCGAACCTGGTAGCTCAACTCCAGGTGTTCGCCGTGGATCATGTTCAGGGTCGCCAGCAAGCCCGGCAGTTCGCTGTCGCAGTCGAACAGCGCGCCGGGCAGGGTTTCACCGGCCAGACGCGCGCGGTTGAGTTCGCGGTTGAGCCGTTGCTGCACCTGCTGCAACTGCTCGCGCAACAACTTGGCCAATTGTGGCTGGTCCTTGAGCTGCTCGCTGGAAGCCACGCTCAACAATACCGCCAGCGGGGTCTTCAAGGCATGGCCGAGGTTACCCAGGGCGTTGCGCGAGCGTTTGAGGCTGTCTTCGGTATGGGCCAACAGGTGGTTGATCTGCGCCACCAGCGGCTCCAGCTCCACCGGCACCTGGGTATCCAGTTGCGAGCGCTGGCCTTGTTGCAGCTGTGCAATCTGCTCGCGCGCAGTTTCCAGCGGGCGCAGGGCCCGGCGTACGGTGACCCGTTGCAGGATCAGGATCAGCAGCAGCGCCGCCAGCCCGAGGACCAGGCCGACCTGGCGCATCAGGCGAAAACTTTCCCGCACGGGCGTGTAGTCTTGAGCCACGCTGATGGAAATCGACTGGCCAAAACGCTTGTAGTCCGATCGCAGGACCAGCAGTTGCTGGCCTTCCGGGCCCAATTGCAGGTTGCCCTTCAGGCCGGCCTGGGGCAGTTGCGGCAGTTCCTGGTCCCACAATGAACGGGAGCGCCAGTGGTTGTCGCTGAAGTCGATACGGAAATAATGCCCGGAAAACGGCCGTTGATAGGCCGGTGACAAGCGCTGTTCATCCAGTTGCACGCCGCCGGGCCCACGCACCAGGGCCACCAGCAGGTTTTCGCTGTCGTTGCGCAGACCCGCTTCCAGGTAGCGCTGCAGACCCACTTCGAACAGCCACAGGCTGGTCTGCGCCAGCACCAGGCCGACGATCACCATCACGCTGATCAGCCCCAGGCTCAGCCGCCGCTGGATCGACCTCACGCGGGGCTGGCGCCAAAGCGATAACCCTGGCCACGCCGGGTTTCAATCACGCTGCGCCCGAGCTTGCGCCGCAGATGGTTGACGTGGACCTCGAGGACATTGGAGTCGCGCTCGGTCTCGCCGTCATACAGGTGCTCGGCCAGATGGCTTTTGGAAAGGATTTGTTCGGGATGCAGCATGAAGTAGCGCAGCAGGCGAAACTCGGCAGCGGTCAGTTGCACCTCGGCACCGTCGCGCATCACGCACTGACGGCCTTCATCCAGGTGCAAGCCCGCCGCCTGCAAGGTCGGCTGATTGGCCTGGCCATGGGAACGGCGCAGCAAGGCCTGGATGCGCAGGTACAACTCCTCGGGGTGGAACGGCTTGCTCAGGTAATCGTCGGCCCCGGCCTTGAGCCCTGCGATGCGCTCGGCCCAGGAATCGCGGGCGGTGAGGATCAACACCGGGGTCGCCAGCGCGGCGGCGCGCCACTGGCTCAGCACCTCAAGCCCCGGCAAGCCAGGCAGGCCCAGATCGAGGATGATCAGGTCATACGGCTCGCTGCGCCCCTGATACACCGCATCGCGACCGTCCGCCAGCCAATCCACGGCATAGCCCTGGGCTTTCAGCCCGGCCATCAGTTCATCAGCCAACGGTACGTGGTCTTCCACCAGAAGCAGGCGCATCAGTCATCTTCCTCGTCTTCAAGCAGCGCGCCGGTGGTCGCGTCCAGTTTGATTTCCCGGACCACGCCATCGGTGGTCACCAGCTCCACCTCATAGACGTAACTGCCGTGTTTGCTCTCAAGCTCAGCCTCCAGCAACCTGGCACCGGGATGCCGGGCCATGGCCTGCAGCAGCAGTTGCTCCAGGGACAGGATCACCCCTTGCTGACGCAATTCCAGGGCTTCATCCTGGTTGAGGTCCCGGGCAGCCACCACCGAGCAAAAGGCCAGGAGCACCAGCGCCAGTCGACTGCCGGTGCGTAGATTTACCTTCATTACGTATCCTGATGATCCTTGAGGACTTGCCCGGTGACAGCGTCCAATTCCACATCCCACTCGACGCCCTGGGCATCGCGCAGGTCAACCTGGTAAATATACTTGCCGTATTCCTGCTCCAGCTCGGTTTCATGCACCGTGCCACCTGGGTGCTTGGCCAGGGCGGCGGCATTGAGCTTCTCGAAAGACTGGATGGTACCAGCGTCACGCAATTTCAGCGCTTCATCCGGCCCCAGGTCCCGCGCCTGGGCCAGGCCGCTGGTGAGGGCGATGATACTGGCGGTGATAATTGTGAGGGTTTTCATGATCGTTCTCCATTTCAGGATGTTTTGCCTACGGCCCCCACAGTACGGGTCGCAACTTAACTGAAACTGAATTGCCACCATGGCAATTGTCCCACAACACCTTGCCAGGCTCCGGGGAATATTTCCTATACTGCCCGGCTCGCCTGCACAGAGATCGGTATGACGGCCATTCACATCAAGTTCCCCGCCCTGACGCTCAAGGCTGGCCAACGCGCTTTTGCACGCATTCGCGAACAAGGCCTCCAGCCTGCCGATGTGGGGATTCTGCCCGGCGCGGCCGGTGGTCCCAAGGCCCTGGGCATTCAGGGTCTGGACTTGGCGCTGTTCGGTGACTGGCTGGCGCGTGCCCCCCGCGAGCGTGCGCTGATCGGCGCGTCGATCGGTTCCTGGCGCTTTGCCAGTGCCTGCCTGCCGGATCCGGTACAGGGCCTGCTCGACCTCGGGCGCCTGTATAACGAGCAACGCTTTGCCAAGGGCGTGACCATGGCCGAGGTCAGCCAGAGCTGCCAGCGCATGCTCGACGACCTGCTGGCCGGGCGCGATGCGTCGCTATTGGATAACCCGCACTATCGTCTGAATATAGTCGTGGTCAAAAGCCATGGCCTGTTGGCCGACGATCACCGTGGGCGCCTGGGCCTGGGCCTGTCCTCGGTGATCGCCGATAACCTGCGCGGCCGTGCGCGGCTGTCCCGGCATTTTGAACGGCTGATCATCCACGACCCGCGCCAGGCGCCGCCACTGCACCCGCTCACGGATTTCCCTTCGCGCTTTCTCGCCCTGGAACCGGGCAACCTGCGCCAGGCCCTGCTGGCGTCCGGCTCGATCCCTATGGTGATGCAAGGCGTACGCGACTTGCCGGGCGCCGGTGCCGGCACCTATCGCGATGGTGGCCTGCTGGACTACCACCTCGACCTGCCCTACCACGGCGATGACATTGTTCTGTACCCGCACTTCACTGATCGAGTCATCCCCGGCTGGTTTGACAAGAGCCTGCCGTGGCGGCGCAGTAGCCCACAGGGTCTGCAGGATGTGTTGCTGGTGGCCCCCTCACGGGACTACCTGGCCCGCCTGCCCCACGGCAAATTGCCGGATCGCAGCGACTTCAAGCGCTTTATGGGGGATGACGCGCGACGCAATCAGTACTGGCAAACCGCGATGAGTGAAAGCCAGCGGCTGGGCGATGAGTTCCTTGAACTGGCCGATAGTGGCCATCTGGGTGAGCGCTTGATTGCGCTCTGAGCCAGCAGGCCTTATTTTTCCGCAAATTGGCGTAGCGCCCGGCGAGCGTACGTTCACCCTTACCTTGGGTGTATCATCCGGCGCTATGTATGCGATCATACAAGGCATCTTTCTGTGTGCATTCTCATCAACAGTGGCCGAATCAAAAGTTATCGACGATAAAAACAAAAGCATCATCTAACCCATGACAATCATTATTCGATTGGACGTCATGATGGCGAAGAAGAAGATTCGCTCCAACCAACTGGCAGATGCCATTGGGATTACCGAAGCCAATCTATCGCTATTGAAAAACGGAAAGATCAAAGGCGTTAAACTCGAAACCCTGAACAAGCTATGTATCGCCCTGGATTGCCAGCCAGGCGACTTGCTGGAGTTCGAGAGCGAAGAAGCCTAGCCCTGCAACGAGCTGCCTGGCTTGCGGGCAACCCTGTAAAACACTGATAAATTCAACGCGGACCTCCCCCTTATGAAACCCATAAAGTTCCTGGGCCTCGTCACTACCGCCCTGATTACTGGTTGCAGTAACACCAGTTTCAGCCCTTCCTCGTTCAAGGTTTATGAACCAGGTACGCAGTTCGGTAACCGCCACGGCTCTTCTTTCTGGCTGGATACACCCTGCCCTAAACGTGGTTGCGATAATAATAAGTTGTTCTTCAATCCAGCCCACCAGGAAACAACTTTGGAAAGATACAACCATGCATTCTAATCGCAAAAAAATGTACAGCCTTGGCATGTTCCTGCTTCTGGCGGCAGGCCAGGCAAGCGCGCAGGACTTGCCCAATCTCTCGCTTCTCACGCGCTATGGCGTCACCGAAGATCAGTTGCCGGCAGCCCCCACCGACCTGGCACTGAGTACCGAACCGACGAAAAGTCGCTTTGAAATGCAGCCCGAACGGCCACTGATCCGGCTGGAGAAAAACGGCAACCTGGTGTCTGAAACCACCGGCAATATCAGCATTGATAACGCCGCTGCCCAAAGCCAGGTGCAGTGTGCCCGTGCGTATGCCGAACTGGAGCGCCGAGGGTCGCAGCGCTCATTGCCGTGTGGGGATGGGGTCAAGGTCAGTACAACGTTATGGTCCCAGGAGTAACAGCGCTTTACGCACGCCGCCTGGTTGCCCGATAAAACAGGTTAGAATGCGCGCCAAGTCGGTCACCTGGGCCCATAAAGCGCTCACCCCACACTGACAATCGCACACAGCCCTAGAAACTCCTGCCTTACAGGTCATACCGTGGAAATTTTCAAAGAGTTTACATTCGAGTCCGCCCACCGCCTGCCCCACGTCCCCGAAGGCCACAAGTGCGGGCGCCTGCACGGCCACTCCTTCAAGGTGGCCATCCACCTGAGCGGCGACCTCGATCCGCATACCGGCTGGATCCGTGATTTCTCGGAGATCAAGGCGATTTTCAAGCCGCTCTATGAGCGCCTCGACCACAACTACCTCAACGACATCCCCGGCCTGGAAAACCCTACCAGCGAAGTACTGGCCAAGTGGATATGGAATGAGCTGAAGCCGCTGTTGCCGGAACTCAGCGCCATTCGTATCCATGAGACCTGCACCAGTGGCTGTATTTATCGCGGTGAATAGAGCACCTCTACAAAACCGAGGGGACACCTCCCTCGCCATGGATTGCTCCATCCCTGGCTTGCCCTCGACGATAGTAGCGAATAAAACCAGGTTTTGAAGCAAACCAAGGAACCACACCATGGAATCCACCTGGCTGGCACAGGCCAAGCGTTTGCAGGCACTGGCCTCTACCGGGCTGCACTTTTGCACGGATGACTTCGAGCGCGAACGCCTGGAAGAGATCGCCCATATTGCCCACAGCATGCTCGCGCAGTTGGGGCAAGTGCCTCTGGAGCGCATTACCGGCCTGGTTTCGGACTTCGCCCAGCGTTACTCAACGCCGATGATTGATGTACGTGGCGCGCTGATCGAAGGCGACCGAATCCTGCTGGTGCGCGAAGCAACGGATGGCTGCTGGGCGTTGCCGGGTGGCTACGCCGATATCGGGTTATCCGCTGCGGAAAACATCATCAAGGAACTTCGCGAAGAGGCCGGGTTGAGCGTTACCGCACGGGCGCTGTACAGCGTGACCCACAAAGCCAAGGGCCTGTATCGGCCTGACGTACGCGACTTCTACAAGTTGTACTTCCTTTGCGAACGCACCGACCAGGCCGCCCCCGTGGCAGGCTTTGAAACCACCGACGTCGGCTTCTTCAGCCTCGACAACCTGCCGCCCCTGTCACGCGGCCGCACCATCGAAAGTGATCTTGAAGCAGCCTTCGCCTTTCACCGTGGGGAAATCACCCAGACCCTGTTCGACTGACACCCTGGACCGGTGATCCCATTTGTATCACCGCCGCACCACTTTAGTGCCGGGCTGGGCACAATCCACAAGCCATTCCGCCTCCCTGCCCTACCCACCCCCAAATATTGTGCAACCTGCACAGTGCTCACCGTGCACCCATCACTGCCCGGCAGTTGGCACGGGCGCTGCAACAGGCCCTGGGTCACTCACAGGGGAACGGCACATGACGCAGAACGAACCGGGCAACGATTACCCTCTCAGCGAAGTGCCCATGCATGCACGCAAGGGCCTTGGCTCCACGGCCATGGTGTTGCTGGGCTTCACCTTTTTTACCGCGACCATGTTCGCCGGCGGCAAGCTGGGGGTGGCCTTCAGTTTTACCCAGATGCTCGGGGTCGTGGCCCTGGGTAACCTGCTGTTGGGTATCTACGCCGCAGGCCTGGGGTACATCGCCTTCAAGAGCGGCTTGAACTCGGTGCTGATGGGGCGCTTCTGCTTTGGTGAAGTGGGCAGCAAGTTGAGTGACCTGATCCTGGGTTTCACCCAGATTGGCTGGTACGCCTGGGGCACCGCCACGGCGGCCGTGGTGCTGGGCAAGTATTTCGAGTTGAGCCAGGGCAGCGTACTGGCACTGATGGTGTTGTTCGGCCTGGCGTTCTGCGCCACGGCCTACGTGGGCTATCGGGGGCTGGAAATTCTCTCTTACATTGCAGTCCCGGCCATGGGCCTGCTGTTGTTGCTGTCGATGTGGGTGGCCACGGTAAAAGTCGGCGGGCTGGAAGGTTTGCTCGCCGTGGTGCCCAGCAGTGAGTTGGATTTGTCCACGGCCATTACCCTGGTGTTTGGCACCTTTGTCAGCGGTGCCACCCAGGCCACCAACTGGACGCGCTTTTCCCGCTCGGCCAAGGTGGCGGTGCTGGCCAGCCTGATCGGCTTTTTTGTCGGCAACGGCCTGATGGTGCTGATCGGTGCCTACGGCGCCATCGTCTATCAGCAACCGGATGTGGTGGAGGTGTTGCTGCTGCAAGGTTTCGCCATGGCGGCGATGGCCATGCTGCTGCTCAATATCTGGAGCACCCAGGACAACACCATCTACAACTTTGCCGTCGCCGGCTGCAACCTGCTGCGCACCAGGCGCCGCAAGACCGTGACTCTGGTCGGCGCGGTGATAGGCACCCTGCTTGCCTTGCTGGGTATGTACGACATGCTGGTGCCCTACCTGATTTTGCTGGGCACAGTGATCCCACCGATTGGCGGGGTGATCATGGCCGACTTTTTCTATCGCTACCGCGGCCACTATCCACGGCTGGCAGATGTGCGCTTGCCGGCCTTCAATTGGCCGGGGCTGATTGCCTATGCCGTGGGTACGGTGCTGGCCTTCAGCTCACCGTGGGTCGCGCCACTGGTGGGGATTATCGCTGCGGCCGCTACCTACATCGCGCTCACCGCCGTCCTGCGGGTGCGGGTGCCATCGGCTGACGCCCAGGCATGAGCCTGACGGTGGCGGATGTACTGGCCCTGCCGGGGCTGGAGTGCATGAGCCTGCGGGCGGGTAGCGCAGGCCTGGATAATGGCGTGCGCTGGCCTTATGTAGCCGAGAACAGCGGTATTGCCGAGTGGGTGCTGGGCGGCGAACTGGTGTTCGTCACCGGCATCAACCATCCCCGTGACGAGGCCAACCTTTTGCGCTTGCTCGACGAAGCCTGCGCGCGGCAAGTCGCCGGCCTGGTAATCCTGACCGGGCCGGCTTACATCCAGGCAATCCCCCCTGGACTGCTGGAAGCTGCCGACGCCGTCGGCATGCCGCTGATCGAACAGCCTTATTCCCTGAAGATGGTCCTGGTGACCCAGGCCATCGGCTCCGCGCTGATCGAGGCCGAGCAACTCGGACGCTCACGGCATGAGGTGCTGGAGCGCCTGTTGGCGGGCGACTATCAGTCCCTCGACCTGCTGCTGCATCGCGCCAGCCAGCTGGGCATGCCGCTGGACGGGGATTGGCAGGTGGTGCAGTTGCAACTGGACGGTGGCGAGGCGCTATTTGCGCAAACCGTGGCCGCGGACGCCGAAGCTCAGTTGGCCCGCCAGCACGATGGCATTACTCGCCGATTGCGCCAGTTCGCCGCCGAGCATCCTTCGCGTCTGCCCGTGCTCGGCAGGGCTGGGCAGTGGACCTTGCTGCTGCCCGCCGGTGACAACCGGCAACGCCTGGCAAACTGGCTCAAGCCCCTGAACCTGCGCCTGGCCCCGCTGAAGCTGTGCATCGGCTTGAGCGCGGCAAAACATCCGCCAGCCGGCCTGGCCCAGGCCCTGGATGAAGCGCGCCAGGCGCTGGCGGTCGCCCGGCGCTTTGGTGAACATGCCGGTATCTGTGTCTACGATGAACTCGGGGTGCTGAAGCTACTGAGCGCGGTGCGCGATCGCGGGTTGCTCGACCAGTTTCTCCAGGAACGCCTGGGGCCCCTGCTGCGCCATGATCAACGTCACGGCCCGAGCCTGATGCCGACCCTGCAAGCGTGGTTCCTGGACAATGGTAACCTTGTGGCTGCTGCCCTGCGGTTGGCGGTCCACCGCAACACCCTGACCCATCGCGTCCAGCGCATCGAGGCCCTGTGCGGGCTGTCGCTGGACAACCCCAATGACCGTCTGGACATCGGCGTCGCGCTGATGATCTGGCGGCTGTCTGCCTGATTGCTTTTTGCCCAAGAGGAACTTGCCCATGCATATCATCAACGCCCGCCTGCGCAACCGTGAAGGCCTGCATGATCTGCACCTGGAACATGGCCGGATCGCCAGCATTACCCCACAAACCGCCGCGCCGACCCTGGGGCCAGACGACTTGGACGCCGCTGGCAACCTGGTGGTACCGCCATTTGTCGAGCCGCATATCCACCTCGACGCCACCCTCACCGCCGGCGAGCCGCGCTGGAATATGAGCGGGACGCTGTTTGAAGGGATCGAATGCTGGGGCGAGCGCAAGGCCACCATCACCCAGGAGGACACCAAGACCCGCGCCAAGCAGACCATCCAGGCCCTGGCGGCCCATGGTATCCAGCATGTGCGCACCCACGTGGACGTCACCGACCCGGACTTGACCGCACTCAAGGCCATGCTCGAAGTCCGCCAGGAGAGCGGCCACCTGATCGACCTGCAGATCGTGGCGTTTCCCCAGGAAGGCATCGAGTCCTACCGCAATGGCCGCGAACTGATGGAAGAAGCCATTCGCCTGGGCGCCGATGTGGTGGGCGGCATTCCCCATTTCGAGTACACCCGCGACCAAGGGGTCAGCTCGGTCAAGTTCCTTATGGACCTGGCCGAACGCACCGGCTGCCTGGTCGACGTGCATTGCGATGAAACCGACGACCCGCACTCGCGCTTCCTCGAAGTGCTGGCCGAAGAAGCCCGCAGTCGCGATATGGGCAGCCGGGTCACCGCCAGCCACACCACAGCCATGGGCTCCTACGACAATGCCTACTGCGCCAAGCTGTTCCGCCTGCTGGGCCACTCGGGCATCAGTTTTGTTTCCTGCCCCACCGAAAGCATTCACCTGCAAGGCCGCTTCGACAACTTCCCGAAACGCCGGGGTGTGACCCGGGTCAACGAACTGTTGGAGGCCGGCATGAACGTCTGCTTTGGCCAGGACTCCATCGTCGATCCCTGGTACCCACTGGGCAACGGCAATATCCTGCGGGTGCTCGAGGCCGGGCTGCATATCTGCCATATGCTCGGCTACAGCAACCTGCAAAGGGCCTTGGACCTGGTCACCGACAACAGCGCCAAAGCCATGGCCCTGGGCGACCGCTACGGCCTGGAGCCCGGGCGACCGGCGAACCTGCTGATCCTGTCGGCAAACAGCGACTATGAAGTCATTCGCAGCCAAGGCCTGGCGCTGTATTCGATCCGCAACGGCAAAGTGTTGATGAAACGCCAGCCAGCGCAGGTGACATTTTTGTAACCCGCGAGGCTAAACGATCGAGTCCAGGTCCAGTGTCTGGCCCTTGTCCCGGTCGCCCTCGAAGGCCGGCGGGATACTTGCCACCTGGGGCGACTCATGGTTTTCGCGGTGGCTGAACCAACGAGCCAGGCTGGGTTGCAGGTTTGAGGATGAAGCGTGACTGCCGTATACATCGCGCCCTTCCACACGGCGCCAGCGCAGGCTTTCCAGGCGCTGGCGACTGGTTTGCAATCGGTCGATTTCAGCAGTCAAGGCATCGTAATGCTCATGGCCGCGTCCATTCGCCGGGCTGCGACGGTGCAGCTCAAGCCGCTTGTCCTGCAGTTGTCGGCGCAGAGTGCTCAGCGCGTGGTCGATCAACGCGTATTCCCGTGCCGTCACCAGGGAGCCGCTGTTCTCCAATGTCTGTTGCCAGCGGCGTAAAGTGGCCCACGCCGCCGGCACGTAGCTGGCAACCATGAAGTGCTGGCTGGCCTGGAACAGTTGCTTGAGCAGGTTGTCACGCTCGGGCATATCGCCGTGCAAACGCAAAGCGTGATTACACGCCGCCTCCTGCACCGACGCACAACCGGGCTGCCACAGCACCGAGGACTGTGTGCCGTCCTCCAGGGTGATCGGCATGAAGTGTTGCTGCTCGCCGTGATGCCGATAGGGCTGGCCACCGAGCCGCACCAGCCCCGCAGCAAACAACAGGCCTCCCGGCGCGGGCGCGCCGAATAAGGTCACGGCGCCCGGCACCCATAGCTTGGCCGTGGTGTTCATCCACGTCGCCGGCACGCTGGGGACCGGATCATTGTGGTTGACGATACGATGGTGAACCAGGGCAGCCGCTCCCCCTGTGAATTCAGCATCGGCGGCGCGCGGGGCACCGTAGGTGTACAGCAACACGTTGTAGTCGGCATCCTTGACCCGGCGCAGTCCCTCGGCCAGCAACAAAGCGATTGCCCCACCCAGGCTGTGGCCACAAATCACGATGCGTTGGCCGCTGTAGAACTGATCCAGATAGCGCAATACAAAGTCACGCAAGGCACGGTACGCCTGGTAAAAGCCTTCATGGACCTTACCGATGCCGTCCGCGAAAGGTACCTGGTGGGCATTCGCGTCACGCAGGCCATCCGCCGCACTGGCCGTGCCCCGCACCGCAATCAGCACCACTTCATCGTGATGGCTGATAAAGGCCTGGGTATCGGTACCCTGCTCTTCGTCATCGAAAAAATGCAGACGCGCCGGATGCTCCTGCCTCGCCTCCAACTGCGGACTGTTCTGCGGATACAACTGAGGGTCGAAGGGCAGGATCTCGAAACGCCGCGAGTATGGGACATCCTCATACAGCGGGTAAAAACGCCGGACTTGCTCGGCATCGACCCTCCAGGCCTGCTGATACCCCGCGAGTTTTTCAGCAAATAGATGGCCGATGCTGGGGTCCAGAGGAAAATGGACTTCATCTTGCGGGTGAGTGGCCGGCTCCTGGCCAAAACGGCAGTAACTCAAGGTCGCCATCAATGCCAGTTGGTACAGGTTCAAGGCACAGAATTCGTCGTCCCTCGACAGCATCGGGCGCAGTGCCCGCAGGGGTCGGACTTCCAGCGCCGTGTGCTGGTTGGGGAACAGCACCACGCCCGACAACTCGGGCTGGGGTGGGCCAAACCCAAGGTCGGCCATCATTTTCAGGGCATGTGGCTGGGGGCCGTGAGACCGTGGCGCCAGCGGTGGCAGGTGGGCAACATGGCGAACCAGATCGCGCACTTCGACCTGGTAGAACCGATCGGCTTGTCGCCTTGCTGGGTTGCCCTCAAGACGCTGGCCATCCCCGGTAGAAAACTCGCTTCGTTCGGCGCGAACCTGAAGTTCGGTGATGGGTAGTTTGTAAGTCAGGCGCGTCGCCAGTCGGTGATACGGTGCTTCTGTCCCGGCATAGGGCTCATCCAACGTAAGCACCACAGGACCACAATAAAAATCCGTTATTTTGGCGAAGCCCTCTCCATTCAATCTACCGCTGTATTGTTGCCCGGCACTGTCATGGAACGAGTACGGCAGCCCCCCATAATTCTTGCCATTGCCGGTTTCATCGATCAAACAAAAACTCACCCAGTGCCCTCGCCGTGGGCACGCCGGCATCTTGTCACTGAAAAACTCCTGCTTCCATGCCTCCAACTCCATGACTTCACTCCCTGTTAGTTACACGTTGGATAAACATCACAGATACGTCCATCAGGCATTTTTATAGGTTTGAAGTCGGTCGTATTGCCCCGGCAGTACGCGAACATATCTTCGAAACTCTCACCCTGGCACCGCCTCCAGCCGTTTGGAACAGCTACCCAGTTATCGTCAAAGGCAGGTAGCTCTTCGTCAGACAGGTTCAACACCAGCCTGAGTTTTTGCCCCGCCAGTCGATCTCGTTGCACAGCGCCGCCTGCCGACGCTTTACTTGAAAGCCCATTTGCGTCCACTGATCTGCACATGAGGATTTTCCTGATCGCATGCACCGGCCCCACTGTGCGAAAGAACCACCTGCATCGTGCTTGCAACTCCAGCACCCCCGACTCAGGCCTCCCCGGCCCATCCGCGTCTAAACGATCCTGAATATGGATAGCCGCAATATCTCCGCCAACATCCGTATCGCGCGCGCCCCACCGCGCATAAAAATCAAACTCCACGCTGCGCAATACCAACGGGCAGCCCTCGACTGTTTCAGTCAGGGGCAGCGCCTGGGTCACGCGGCTGGCTACCGGGCTGTAGGGAACACTAAAAATCTTCCGCTCGGGCCTTTTGCCTCGACGCCAAGGCAAGGTGCAACGTTCACCTGCTGCGGGGCTGTAGTTAGCGGCGCTTTTAACGCGGAAATTGGCTGGCAAATCCACCTCCAAGGTAAAGCGATCAACGGGCACCACCGCACACCCCGATGTCCAGGCCATACCCAGCACCAGCAGAACTCCACACGCCTGGTTACTCATGCTTGCCCCAACGTGCGCCACTGCTCAGCCACCCGCCTGAAGTGTTCCTCCGGCGCCTCCCCCTTCAGCGGCTGCCACTGAATCACCCTGGGCCCGGTTGCCTCTGCCAAACGCCGCACCACCAAAAACTCCAGTTGCAGAGCGCCGTACCATTGCCAACTGCGGGCCTCGTCCAGTACCTGGGCCAGCCATCCCCCTGGATCCTGGAACTCGACCAACGCCGCAAGGCTTTCGCTGTGTTCGGCCAGCAGGTAGCGCAGGATATTCGCCTGCAAAATGGCCGAGGCCTGGGGGTTGGGGATGTTGAGCCAAGGAGCGGGGTCGGGTATCGGGTACTTTCCGGGCGCTGGGTTGTTGGCGCAGCACCATTGCTCTTCGTGCCAGTAGCAGACGCTGATCAGTGGCCCGAGATAGGCCGGCCATTGCGCTACCGGCACGCTGGTCAGCGCACGCCCCAGGGTGCGGTTGTCGTGGAAACGGTACAGGGCCTGATTGCCCGGTGGCCCCACCAGCATCCGCGCCTGCCAATGCTCGATGACGTCGCCCAGGTCCGCGTCGGGCAAGCTGCCCAGCCAGCCCCAGTTCATCTCAGGGTGCTCGAGCAACCCCACAAGCGCAGGCTCATCGAACTGCTCCACAAGCAGGATCACCGGCCCGTCAGCCGCCAGTGCCGCCACTGCACTGCCACCGTAAAGGCTGCAACATTGCCCCAGGTTGCGAGGCGCCATCAGCGGCTGACGGGCGTTGCTGTTTCCCTCAAGAATCAAACACAGCCGGCGTCCTGCCTGCTGCTGTTGGGTCATCCATTGGCCCGGTGTACGCAGCATCAGGCCGCCCTCCCGCGGATGTCGCACACGCCTTCGCGGCAGCGTTCACATACCGGGCAGAAGTCCGCATCCAGTTGCCGGGCCATGCTCATGACGACAGCCTGGGCCGCTGAAATTTCCGCACCGCTGACGGCCGCACCCGCAGGGCTGGCCGAGCGCGCAACGGCCGGTTGGCCACCCTGGGTAATCGGGCGGCTGCTGAAGATCCCACCGGCCTGGATCAGCACATGCTCGCCTCCGGCCTTGAGGCTCAACTGCGCGCCAGCGTCGATCACCAGGCTGGCACCCGCCTTGAGATGAACCTGTTGCCCTGCCTCGATCACCAGGGCCTGGCCGATATAGGCCAGGCTATCGCCCTGCACCTGGAGGTGATCGCTCGCACCCAGGACCACCTTGCGATCACCACTGACATGTCGCTGTTCGGCGCTTTCCAGGCGCACCGTGCTCGGGCCGCGAATGGTTTCCCGCCGCTCCCCGCCGACTTCCAGGTGGCTGTCACGGCCTACCTGCTGCTGCCAGTCCCGCTGGGCCCGCAGGTAGATAAGCTCTTCACCCAGGCGGTCCTCCAGGTGCAGTTCGTTGCCGCCCGCACCACCGGGGGAACTGCGACTGCGCAATACGCTGCAGGTCTTGTGTTGCGGCAGTGGATAAGGCGGCATGTGCCGCGCATTGGGCAGACAACCGTTGATCAATGGCCGGTCCGGGTCGCCCTCCAGGAAGGTCACCAGCACCTCCATGCCGACCCGGGGCGTCATGATCGCGCCAAAACCGTCGCCCGCCCAGCCGGAGGCCACCCGTACCCAACAACTGCTTTTATCACTGGCCTTGTCCAGGCGATCCCAGTGAAAACGCACCTTCACCCGGCCGTAGGCATCGCAATGCACCTCCTCGCCCACCGGGCCCGTCACAGTGGCTGTCTGGCTGCCGGTAATGGTTGGCTTGGGATGCTTGAGCGCCGGGCGGTGGATCGCACGCCAGGGCGTGGCGTTGAAGCGGTTGCGATAGCCCTGGAACCTGTCGCCAGCGGGCATCGCCTCCTCCAGCGCCTGGGGTTGATACCCCTCGTGACGCACCGACGTAAGCAGCCACAAGTCATTGCAGGCAGGCTGCGGGTGATCGTGCAACGGCAGGAAATGACCACTGCACAACGCCGGTTGATCACTCTTGCCCAAGGCCCGGTGACGGTCGCGCTGATGGCGCTCCAGGCTGCGACGCGCCAATTGCACACCCCGCGCATGGCCGGTAAACCCGGCGGGGTAATGGTAGTCCTCAAGAGGCAGCACCGATGCAGCCCCGGCGTGTTCCTGCAAACGCCGTGAAGGATGCTCGAAGTCGTGATCACGGCGCACTGCCTGGCGGCTGCGCGTCGCCAGGCGCACATCGAAACGCTGGATCACCCGTGCCTCGGCGGCCGGCCCGTTGGCAGGGCGATAACGCTGTGCAGGCAGGCGACGGAACACCGTCTGGTCATCCCCAAACACCAATACATGGGCGTCCGGGCTGTGGCGAAAGTGGTAGTGAATCCCCTCCTCCTCACACAGCCTCTGGAGGAAGTGCAGGTCGGTTTCCGCGTATTGCACACAGAACGTGCGGGGCGGATAGACCACCGGACCCAACTCGAAGGCATACGCGTCGGCCAGGATGCCGTGGTGCTCGAGCACGGCCGCGATGATCTGCGGCACGCTGCGTTGTTGAAAGATGCGCTGGTCGCGCCGATGCTCCAGCCACGCCAGGCGCGGCGCCAGGGTCAGGCGATAACGAGTGAGCCGGCCCCCGGGGTCATCGCGACCGACGGCATACACCTGCCCGTGCAAACCTTCGCCCATTTCACCGAAGCCTAGATAGGCCGGCTGGTGCAGCAATGCTTCTAGGTCAAGGCCGGGGTTTTCGCTGACCAGTTGCACTTCGATGAAGTAGGGCTGGTCAAGGGCTTCGCGGCCTTTGAATGCCAGTACTTGGAAGTCTGTCTCCATGCCTTGAACAATAAAGTTGAAACGTGACGAAACAAACGCACTCACCATCCGTTGTTACCCGCCATCCACTATCTGACTGAAATACTCCCTCCCGCCAAACAAAAAACCTGCGGCCAAAGAAGTGCCTGAACGCTCTAAAGATTAGCGAGATCCACGAGAATTCGGCGCTTTGAAAATAAAAAAGAAGTTTCGTACGGACACAATGGAAGTCTCTTTTACAAGATGAGAAATCCTCAAAACAAAGCAAGCCCTAACAGCAGGAACTTCCTTACGCGACGCTTCAAACAATAACTAAACAATAAAGAAACAACTGACACTTAGTTAAGCCATCACGTACCTCAGCCTTGAAGCATCGCGGTCCCGAACAGGCTGACACCCAGCAGCGCATCTGCCTGAACGTGCAAGCGTACTGGCGCCGTACCGCCCGGCATCACCACGGCCACCTCTCCCGCCTCGACCCAACCCGCCCGCCATGCCGCACAGGCCACTGCGCTGGCACTGGTCCCGGAGGATGCCGTGGGCCCCTCACCGCGCTCGAACACCCGGGCAATCAGCCGATTGGCAGAGTCTCGCGCTGCCCATTGCAGGTTGACCCCGGCCGCACAGGGCCGGCCATCACCTGCGGGAGGAGCGAAGGCAATCGCTTTCAACGGCTCGAACAGATCAGGTTGGTGCATCTGCCGATTGTCCGGCAAGGCCGATACGTGTTCGACCAAGGTCACGCAATGGGGGTTGCCGATACGCACAAATTGGCTGCGGGTCCATTGCGGGTTGATCGCAGCCAGCTCATTCACTGGGCCAGGCTCGGCGCTTTCCGGCCCCATCGCTGCCACTGCCTGCGGCCCGAATGCTGGCTGCCCCAGTGCCAGCCAGAACCCATGGAGCTCCCCATAGACCGCCGGTTCAACCCCGGTCACCAGCGGCGTCACCCCATCAGGTTGATCGTGGTGTACCCGTAGCTCGCAGGCCTGGGTCATCAGCCCCGCGTCCGTCAGGGCCTGGGCAAAGATCGTCAAGCCATTGCCGCTGCGCTCGGCCAGGGAACCGTCGGTATTGACGATCAGCAGGTCATACGGCGGTGCAGCCTGGAACGGCCCGACCAGCAAACCGTCGCAGCGAAAGGCCTTGGCCTCGGCTGGGCGCAGCGACGTCCCCCAGCCACATTCGGACGCTATCGCCAGCCCCGTCCACGCCTGGCGAGTGCTGGCGGCCAGGGCGGCGTTATCGGGCACGGCAATGCCCCGGCTGCGCAACAGGGCCGGGCTGGCCACACCGTAGATATTGCCGCGAGCGTCGTAGAACAGGGTCATTGTGAGATCACCTCAGCATCCGCCGATGGTCAGCCATGGGAAAAGTGCCTGGCGATTGTGGGCGATCTCAGCGTAGGACACCAACAGCGAGCGCGCCGAGCATGGCAAAAAAACCAGCGCGCCCTACACTACTGCGTCGCTGGATGGACGTTTTCATCAGGCCGAAGTCCGTGCGCAGTCGAGCAAACGCCGTCCTCATTTTCCTGGAGGATGCACCATGAAGACACTTGCCCCGCAGAGCCCCGTTGAAACGCTTTACCGCGCCGGCCGCAAAACATTCATTGAGCGGGTACCGGATGGCGGCGCACGCCTGGATGCGTTGTTCCATACCGCGCCGGCCCTGGGCGAATTGGCGGTCGGTGTGGTGTACGGCTATCTGCACGAGCGCCCGGGCCTTGATCCGCGCTTGCAGGAAGCAGCGATCTTTGCCGCGATCGTCGCCGCCGGTATGGTCGGCCCGCCGTTGAGCGTGCATTTCAAGACCAGCCTGGCCCAAGGCCTGGCGCCTGGGGAGCTGACTGAACTGCTGCTGGTGGCCTCGGCCTTTACCGGTTTCCCCCGTGCCGTCGCCACCGCCGAGCAGCTCAACCTGCTGTTCACCGCAGCCAACCTGCCCTCGCCGCCACCACCGCCGCCACGGGCCGTGGCAGTAGCGTTTTGCGACAGTGTGCGCCGGGGCCAGCCGTCATTCCCGGTGGACGCCCAGGCTCGAAAGCTGCTGCGCAAACCCCATAAGCTATCGCTGCACGCCACGGCTGCGGATCGGGTGCTGGTGGAGAGTTACATCGGCCAGGAAACCACGCCCCGTGGCACCCTCCTGGTGCGGGTCGCTGGCGCCGACGTGGTGCAAGTCAGGGCATATCTCCCAACCCCCAACTGACCCACGCGCAGAAGTGGCCTGGAAGGTGGTAATCCTGTGCAAGCAGCCTGGGGTTCAACGCTACTCACAGGGATTACGCACCCTCCAGGCCACCTCAAGCAGGCCCGATAACCTCTGTGTGGTGATCCACGGTAAAAGTGTTCCGTGTTGTCAGTAAAAACTTCGCGGCCCGCAAGGGAACCTGGCTCGCTCGATAGGGCCTGATGTGCAAGGATGTCGCGCTGGACATCGTTCGCTGAACGCAAAACCAAGGATATTCATGACTGCCATCCCCCCCCAGGCGCCTGTGGTTCCGGGACGCCTGGAACAAATGTCGACCCGTATCGCGTTTTTTATTGCCGGCTTCGGCATCGCGGCCTGGGCACCGTTGGTCCCCTATGCCAAGGCCCGCGCGCAGCTCAACGAAGGCACCCTGGGCCTGTTGCTGTTGTGCCTGGGAGTGGGGTCGATCATTGCCATGCCGGTGGCCGGCGCGCTGGCGTCACGCTTCGGCTGCCGCCGCGTGTTGAGCGCCGGGACGCTGCTGCTCTGCGTGGCCTTGCCGATGCTGGCCACGGTCAGCTCGATACCCTTGCTGATGGCCGGATTGTTTCTGTTTGGTGCAGGCCTGGGCACGGTGGACTCCACCGTCAACCTGCAGGCAGTGATTGTTGAGCGGGCCAGTGGCAAAACCATGATGTCGGGCTTCCATGGGCTGTTCAGCCTGGGGGGGATTGTGGGGGCGGCAGGTGTCAGTGCGCTGCTCGGCCTGGGGCTGTCACCGCTTTCGGCCACCCTGGTGGTTATCGTGATTACCCTGGGCGCCTTGCTCAAGGCGGCCCCGCACTTGTTGCCCTACGGCAGCGAAAGCTCCGGCCCGGCCTTCGCCATCCCCCATGGGGTGGTGCTGTTTATCGGCTGCCTGTGTTTTATCGTATTCCTGGCAGAGGGTGCCGTGCTCGATTGGAGCGCGGTGTTTCTCAGTGACGAACGCGGCCTCGACGAAGCCTACGCGGGCCTGGGTTATGCGGCGTTTGCCTTGACCATGACCCTCGGCCGCCTGACCGGCGATGCCATTGTGCGCCGCCTGGGTGCCAAACGGGTGATCGTGATCGGTGGTTTGCTGGCCACCGCCGGCATGCTGCTGGCCACCCTGCTCCCGGCATGGGAAACCGCCCTGCTGGGTTATGCCCTGGTCGGTGCCGGCTGTTCGAATATCGTGCCGGTGCTGTACACCGCGGTGGGCAAGCAAACGGTCATGCCGGAGCACATTGCGGTGCCCGCCATTACCACCCTGGGATATGCCGGTATTCTCGCAGGCCCCGCGCTGATTGGTTTTATCGCCCACGGCAGCAGCCTGAGCGTGGCCTTTGTGTTGATCGCCGTGCTGCTGTTGGCGGTGGCGATCAGCGGCAAAATACTGCGGGTGTAAGGCCCCCAGGCGCTACAGGTCTCTAGTGTTTTCAAGCCAGCCGTCAAGGTCTTTGTTGCTCAGCCATCCCTTCTGGTAATGACTACCGTAAATACGTCGCCAGCCAGAATGGATGCGTTCCAGGGAACTCAAAAGCCTGGGACGGTCCACCAAGTTTTTTGACATATACACCAGTTGTTCGCTGTACATTTTTTTCGGTAACCCCGTGGCAGGGTCTCGGATAACGGCACCGTTCTGGTCCGTTTCATCCGGATCCTTACTGATTGACACAAGCCGTTCGATCTGGACGTAGCCGACACTCTCAAAAAAGCCCGTGCGGTCCCGGGATCTGTCACGCAGTTCATCAAAAGCGGCCCTGAACGCCAGCACCAACTCGACATTGGTCTTGGCGTGAAAAGGATCCGGACTGAAGGCATTGGGGTCGCTGTTGCCAAACACACCCTGTACCGCCCGCTCCAGACTTTGCCGCGTTATAAACCCCTCTTCGTCAAGGATCGCTTCGATCAACCGCGGGCGCTGGACCAGTGCCCTGGCCAGCAGAATGGCGTTGTTGAGCGCCGGTGTGTCAGTCATTTTTGCACTGGCAATTCGCCGCAGCGACGACAGTTTCAGTCCTTCATTTTTCATGAAAATTTTCCAGCACGGAAAAATGGTCACCCAGCGCCTTGACTAACTGGCGGTCCGGCAATTGGGTGTAGGGGTTCACATTGGGGGTACGCGTCGAGGGCGCGTTTCTCAGCTCCTGATGATGCAGCATGACCTCATCGGGCGTGGCCCACCGCAACGGGCGGCGGAATCCCGAAGAGCGGATAGTGCTGGGCAAAGGTTGATTATCGGCCTGCCAGCCACGCGGCGTGGTCTCGCTTGAAGCAGCATGAGCTTTCTGTTGTGCGTCATCCGGTATCGCTTCATGGCGGCTCGTAACATCGGGCCGCAGGAGAGGTACCCCACCGTCAATTGCCATGTTCATATCCACCTTTTCTAGATCCATACTCAGACCGGCTGCCACCACCGTCAGTGCAAGGGTGGGTTTCCAGCAAGCGCAAAGTATGTGGCCAACCACCGGCAATGGTTCCGGGGCACCCGATCAATTTCGATGTCTGTATGTAAACAATGGTCAGTCCTGGGCGCGGCCCTCAGTCAGGTTCTCGGGACGACAATGCTCCTGATCGGGAACCGCCCAGCAAGGCTTTTATGGCATTGATCAACCCGCTCGTCGTACCCGCAGGCGTCTGCATGGTGGTGGTTGGGAAGGCAGTGGCGCGGTAGGACTGCATGCCTTTGGCGAAGTCATCCGCCGCCGGGGCCTTGAAGGTGTACTGGCCGGAAAAATTCCTTACCCGTTGGGCTTCGGCGCCTTCCCCTCCTGGCACAGCCTGATTCTGGGCATCGAAAAGTTGTCTCTGCGTCGTGTTTTCGCAAGGTGGAGCAAGAAGGGATTGCGGCAGGCCGGGAGTTTGAGTTCCAAACGACGTTGAAGTCATGTCAACACCCTCTCTGTGAGTGAAACTGCCGGCGTCATAAAGGCCGTCAGATACACGTTATGTGGCAAACCGCTGAAAACAGTTCCTGATCAGCGAAGTGGCAGGCGATAAGTGGACACGTGCAGCCCTAGTCAGCGCGGTCATCCGCAAGACTGGCAACCCTGGTCGAACCGGGAAATACCGCGAAAGACTCGCGGCGCTTCCCGGTTGTGTGCTCCCAGTGCAATACCGGCGGTTTAATGGGACAACTTCTTCAACCCACGCTTGCTGATTCTGCCGTCATAGTCGGGGCTAGCAACGTTGTCCATTTGTTGCAGCAAGTTGGAGCGGTTGAAGACCTCCCTCGCCAGGTGGGTGAGTTGGTCCCGATGAGGGTTACCTGTCAACGGGCGCTGGGCCCTGGCATTGAGATCGGCGACCTTGATGTCTTTGCTCCAGAAACTGCCTTTGAGCTGATTGAAATTCTTCAGCATGTCCTTGGCGAGTTGTTCATCGTCCTTGTACTTCAAGGGGTTGTCAGAGCGGATGACGTCATAGATGTTTTGACGGCTGATCTGAGCATCCAGCCCCCCCGTACGACCATCACGGTCAAGCGCTTTGAGCAGGTCCGGACGCTTCATGATTTCCCTGGCCAGCCGGATGTCCTGATTCTTGTGCGGGTACTTTGTCAGGGGCGTTTCAGCCTTTGCTTTCAACCCCTGCGGCGTAATGTAGTCCGGGTTTTTCGGATCGTTGAACGCCTTGAAATTATCCAGAAGTTGCTGGGCCAACTGATCATGGCTGCGCTTTGAATAGATCGGATCGGGTTGCTGCGGGAAGGGCCTTGGCGGCGGGTTCCCAGGGAGCGGGGGCCTGCCCCACCGGGCGGCATCGGCCTGTACGCCGGCGGCGCCTTGTGCCATCGGCTGTGCAGCCGCAAACACCGGCCCAGACTTGCTCTCTGGCCCGCTGAAACTAGGCCCCTTGGCGGCTGGCCCGGCGGCCGACGCCGCAGCGCCCGTGGTGTTGGCCTCGGCCTCGTGACGCATGGCGTCATTCGGTAGATTGACGACAGGCTGATTGAACGCAGGTACCGACATAATGTTCTCCAGTGCGGCTTGTTGACACGATGTACCTCACCGTCCGAAGCACCCAGGCGATAAATTGATCACCGGATGTCTGTGCACAGTGGGCTAATTGTGTCTGTGGCGGACTGGGGGAGTTCGGTTCCGGAAAGCGACGAAAATCGCCTAAAAAAGGTAGGAAGCCCGCCAACGTCCCCTTCAACCTCGGCTGAAGGATCGTAAGGAGCAAGAGAAAGGCCAAGAGGAAAAGCGCGTGGAAGGGCGTCAGCAGCGACGCCCCCCATCAATAGAAAAATCGTCGCCGGCAGGCGACGATTCCCCGTCAGAACCCCACGCTCGCCTGTACAAAGAAGGTGCGTGGCTCACCCAGGTAAATCCCGGCGTTGTTGTCGCTGGAACGGGTGAAGTGCTGCTGGTCAAACACGTTTTTCACCCCGACACCCAACTTCAGGTTCGACAGTTGCGGGCCGAAGTCATAGCCACTGCGCACATTGACGGAAACATACCCCGGGATATCCCCGTACTGGCCGTCGGCGGTCGGTTCGGTGATATAGGTGTTGGTGGTGCCTGGCGCGCGCTGGCCGGACTGGGCATACGCGTCCAGGTTATGGGTCCAGTGATTGACGGCATAACGCAGCCCCAGGGTCGCCACTTGCCGGGAGTACAACGGCAGGTCACGGCCCTTGAACGCCACATCACCTTCAGCGGTCGCCTTGGTGTAGGTAAAGCCGGCATTGGCACTCAGGCCCTCCAGACGCGGGTCGAGGTCGGCCAGGTCGTAATGGGCCGAAGCTTCGATACCCGTGTGTTTGGTCGCGCCCAGGTTGGTCCAGCCCACGTCATTGCTGACGTATTGCAACTCATCGGAGAAGTCGATGTAAAACAGCGTCACTTCGCCGCCCCAGACGTTGTCGTTGTAGCGGGTGCCGATCTCGTAGGTCTTGGCCTTTTCCGGTTGCAGGCCGTTGGCCGTCTGGTCGCCATTTCCGCCCTGGCCCAGCTGGAAATACTGCAGGCTGCCGAAGGATGTTTCGTAGTTGGCGAACAGCTTCCAGGCATCGGACACGTGGTACATCACGCTCAGCGCCGGCAGCGGTTCGTTGTTCTTGATCGCGCGGTGCTTCTCCTGGGTGCGGGAACCATTGAGCGCCACCACCGGGCGGTCATGCCATTGGGTGCGGATGCTTTCAAAGCGGATACCGGGGGTAATCGTCCACTTGCCCACGTCGATCTTGTCATCAATATAGAACGCGTTGGCCTCAGTGCCACCGGTGCGGTCCTGGTACACATGGCCGTCACTCTGGCCACCCGGCGTCGGCACGTTGTTGATCAGTTTGAGGCTGGTGGCCTGCTCGTGCATGCCTTCTTTCAAGTAGCGATAGCCGATACTGGCTTCCTGGGTGGTCGGGCCCAGCTCGAACACATGGGACACCCGTGGCTCGATGCCGAACGTGAAGTAGGTCCGCGGGTAGGAGCTGAGGGTTTTCAGGTCACGGTTGGCGATGTTGCTGCCCCGGAAACTGTCGGAATAATAGGTCAGCACTTCGGCCTGGGTGCGGTCGTCAATCTGGCGGATGTACTTGAAGGACACATCCTTGCGCCGGCCACTGAAGTTGTCCCAGTCGCGCACCGACTGGTAAGGGTTGGCGTCGAACTGCTTCTGGGTCAGGCCGCCGGGCATGTCGGCACTGGCGTCGTAGTAATGGAAATTGAGGGTGAAATCGTCTTGATCGGTCGGCGCCCAGTGGGTCTTGAGGATCACATCGTCAATGTCGTTCCCGTTGTTGCTGTCGCGATAACCGTTGCCATTGACCCCGGAATACAGGAGCGCCATGCCAATGCCGTTGTCTGCGGTGCCGCCGATAAAAGCGTTGTCGACATGTTTCCAGCCGCCATGGGACGAGGTCTGCAGGGTGGTGCCGACTTCACCGGAAAAGGTCTCGGGGATCGCCCGGGTCACGAAGTTGATCACGCCGCCGACGTTCTGTGGGCCATACCGCACGGAACCGGCGCCGCGTACCACGTCGATGCTCTCCAGGTTACCGGCGGAAATCGGTGCCATCGACAACTGGGGCCGGCCATAGGGTGCGAACGCCGCAGGAATGCCGTCGATCAACACTGTGGAGCGCGGCGACAAGCGCGATGTCAGACCGCGTACGCCGACGTTGAGGGAAATATCGCTGCCACCGGTACCGTTGGATTCCTGCACCTGCACCCCAGGCACCCGGCGCAGCACGTCACCGACGTTCATCGCGCCCTGCTCTACCATAGCCTCGCGCCGGATCACGGTACGCGCGCCGGGATGGTTCTGCACCACTTCGGCGTTGGCATCGCCCAGCCAGTCGCCCACCACCTGGATCGCGGTCGTGCCAAGTTCCAGGGGTGAACCGGCTTCACCGGTGCCAGTGGCGAGGGGATGCAATGTCACCGAGCCCGAGTCGATCTGGTAGTCCAGGCCGCTGCCTTGCAGCAACTGGCGCAGGGCCTGCTCCGGCGACAGGTTGCCATCGACGGCCGGGGCTTGTTTGCCGGCCACCATCGGCGGGCTGAAAAACACTTGCAGTGAGGTTTGCTGGCCCAATTGGCTCAGTGCCGCCCCCAGTGGCTGGGCCTTGATGTGGATGGCATCGTCGGCATAGGCCGCAGTACTGATCGCCAGGGCCAGGGCCAATGGCGCCCAGCGGGCAGTTTTATTGTTGTTCGCAGCGAGTTTTGTCACGTCGTAATCCCAAGAAAGCGCGGCTGTTAATGCAAACCAGTTGCAGTTGGACAAGAAGACGAAGAACTCGGAAAAAACCTGAACCTAGCGTGAAATTATTTCCTGGCTACCGTCGGGCAGCGTGCGCAGGGCCACCGGCAGAATGTGCGGCAGGGCCTTGAGCAAGGCATCGGTGTCATCGGATTTGAACACGCTGGTCAGGCGCAGCTCGCTGGCGGCAGCGCTGACCCGCAAGGGTTTTTCGCGGTAGCGCGAGACTTCCCGGGCCACCTCGGCCAGGCTGGCATCGTTGAACACCAGCTTGCCGGTCTGCCAGGCCAGCAGTGCCTGGGCGTTGACCGGGCGGGCCGCCGCGACCGCGCCCTGACGGTCGATCGAGGTACTGAGGCCGGCGGTCAGGGTGACCGCCGGCTGGGCAGCCTGCCCTTGTACCTTGACCGTTCCGGCCTCGACCACCACGCGGGTCTGGTCATCGTCGCGGCGCACGTCAAACCGGGTCCCGATGACCGTCACCTGCCCTGCCCCGGCCTGCACCACAAAAGGCCGGTGGGTGTCGTGCTCAACGCTGAACAGCGCTTCACCCTGCTTGAGTTCGATCCCACGCCGGCCCTTTTCGTAATGCACCGCCACCACGCTACGGCTGTTGAGGTCCATCAGCGAGCCATCCGGCAGCGCCACCTGTCGACGCTCGCCCAACCCGGTGCTGAATTCCGCATCATAGCCGCCCGGGTGGTCCAGGCCACTGAACAACCCAAGGCCGACGGCCACCGCCAACACGCTGGCCGCCATGGCATAGCCCACGGCCCCGCGACGCTTGCGCGGCACAGGCGTATCGAGCAGGGCCTGCAAACGCACCTTGGGCAGCAGGTCGGCGGCGCTCCACAGCCCCTGCAGCACCTCGAACTCATACTGGTGCGCGGGATGCTCCCTACACCAACTGTCAAAAAGACCCTGGTCCTCAACGCTCAGGGGCGGGTCCTGCAGACGCACAAACCACTGCGCCGCCTCGTCGCGCACCGTTGCGCTGCCACAGGCACACTCGCGGGTATCCATCATGGAAGGTCCTGTTTCAAAGCGGGCATTGGTCATGGGGCCAGCGCATCCAGGCGCTCGCGCAGATGCCGCAGGGTGCGGATCATATACTTTTCCACCATGTTTTTAGAAAGCCCCAGGCGCTCGGCGATTTCCTGTTGGGTCATGCCTTCGATTTTTTGCCAGATGAAAATCCTGCGGCAATTGAGGGGCAATTCGGCCAGGGCCCGCTCGATGGAGTCCGCCAACTGGACGGCGTGCATGAAATGCTCCGGGTCGCCACTGTGCGGCGCACTCTGGTCAAGGCCTTGCAGTTCCAGTGCTTCGCGCCGGTCTGCACGCCGATAGGCATCCACCGCGATATTGCGCGCCGTCTGGTGCAAATAGGCACGCGGCTGCTCGACCCGCGCCGACTTGGACTCCAATACCCGCACAAACGTATCGTGGGCCAGGTCCTCGGCCTGCTGGCGATTGCGCAAGCGACGCGTCCAGGTCCCGACCAACTCTTCGTAGTACGCGAAAAAGCCTGGTCTGCGGGGCGGCTGGGGAGTCATCGACGGTGCACTGGGTAGGCGGGGCGTGAATAGTAATGCTTCCTATTAACGAGAGCAATTACTGACCGTCGCCCTGGCTGCGATTGCCGCCAACGCCGATCAGTTATGGTGAGAATCCAACAAACACCGGTAAACCCGGTGGGAGCTGTCGAGCCCCTGCGAGGCTGCGATGGCGTCGGCACTGCTTACATTGATGTTGGCTGATCCACCGCTATCGCAGCCTCGCAGGGGCTCGACAGCTCCCACCTTTGATTTTCACGAACGTTGACATTGCGCTCACTTAACTAACCGTTGATGCATCCACGTTGCGACGGTTACATCATCAAGGTAGCCCGCAATACCATGCCGATTGGCCATATGGTTACTCACGCCCTTGAAGTTCTCGATACCGGGTGTGATGTTCCAGCGGGTAGAGTCCAGTGGATACAACGCCACCGCATCGCCCGGATCATAGGCATTGAACCACTGCTGCACACCCGCAGGCATCGACAATGCAGGGGGGGTGAGCATTTCGCGCACGGTGTTCAGGCCCAGGGGCGAGCCCACCGTCACCAACCCCAGCACATTGGCGCGACGCCCAAGCTCCTGCAATGCCCGGTACGCAACAATCGACCCCAAGGAGTGTGCCACCACCACACAAGGCTCATCTGCAATGGCAGCCTTTACGATGGCGGTAATGCGATCCGACACGGCGGGGTAAGTCAGATAGAGATAGACATCGCGCGTGAACCGATCAAGAGCGGCTTCACCCAGGGCGGTACGCTGATCCACTGCACGTAACAGCGCCTGGACCCAGGGTGAACTGCCAAGGCCCTTCTCGGTGCTGTGCTCATCGAGAAACGCCTGGATCTGCGCGTCGGTCATGCCATTGGCGGTCGCGATGTCCTGCAAAAATCTGCCACGAAAATCATCCTGCGCCTGTTCATCGCCCCGCAGGCGCACCCCACGCGCCAGCGGGGTGCTGAGGGCGCGCGTCAGTTCATCCAGTTCATCGGCGTAAAACGCCATCGTCACAGACAGCCCTTCGGGGCGTGGAAGACCTGCCTCCCCCCAGCCGATATACAGCGAGTCCAGCCACAATTTTTCCAGGGTTTCCCGGGTGCTTCCCTGTTGGTCACGCCCGTGGATAAATACCAGCTTCACAGAAAATACCCCGAAAAATGTCGTTCCAGTATCGCCGAGCCCTTCTTGGAAAAGGTCGTCCACAGTGAAGGTTCAAGATGGCGTCCGGCCTCCAGGAGGAAAGAGGGCATCAATTGCTTCATCTCCCCCAGCAATGACCACCCCTGCGACAGCATTGGCACGCCGGGCAGGTAGTCCAAGATAACCTGCTCCCTCCGGCCGCCCGCCATGGCGAGCATGGCCACATCAAAAGGAATCAGCTGACGGTCGGCCTGCATAAAGCGGTAAATACTCCTGATGCCGTTCAAATCTCCCGCCTGGTGGTAGGCATAGGCCGCATAAATGCCCAAGGTCGGGTCCATGCGTTTGAGCAGGCGCAGATATCGGGCAGAGTCCCAAGCCAGCGTTGCCTGGGGCAAACGAAAGCTGCCCTGGCGCGCGGCTACGGCCACATAGGCGCGACGCATCTCCAGTTCCTCTCCCAGATATTCATAGTCGTTATGGGGGTCTCGCATGGCCGACGGGGTGTAGTTGATCGTGACGATGCGGCCGCCCTCAACAATCAATGTGCCAACAAAACCGGGCATGGCGGCCACCAAAGTGCTCGTACCGTTCTTAAAGCGCAGGTACAACGTGCGCGCCGCCTCGCCACGGATCTCAATGCTCGGCCCATCGATCCCGCGCCATGTCTTCTGGTCCCGCCCAATCTCGCAAATCAGAGCGATCTCGCCGCCAATCACGTGGAACCCTGTCTGCATACCCGTCTCACGGTTATCCATGGCTGCCACAAGGCGCCGCATCTCGGTATTCAATACCCGCTTGGGAAGAGGCTTGCCCCATCTGGGACGCATCAAATGCTCCTGACGCCACTCCAGGCTTCCCCGCGCAGCGGCAGGTTCAGTCAAGTCGGGTGGTGAGTGAGGTCCCTCTGCTGCAGCCCCCCCGGCACCATGCTCAATCGTGGCCAGAAACTTGGGCAACGCCGACTCCACCCGCGACTCCGGCCGTTGGGAAAGAGCGATGGAAACTCTTTGCGCTGCTTGGGGAATGGCGTGTGCCAGATGCTGTTTGAGTGGACGCGAAGCAACCACTTGCTGCGGCGCACCGCCCTCGGTCATCACAGTTTCGATAACCGTTTGAACGTCGCCGCGCAAAGCAGTGAGCATGCATTCGGTCAACAGCCCACAGTGACGCTCATTGGCATCATCCGCCGGTACCTCCAGCGCGGGGTCACCAGGCAACGCTGCATAAAACACATCCACTTCCGGGGGCGTGTTGTTAGAGCGATAAGCAGGAAATATCCGGTAGCCGTCGACCATGCTCACCTGAAGGGTTCCCGCCAGCGACCGGCATGCATCCGAAATGATCACAACGTGTTCGATACCACACTGACGCGCCAGGCTGATCGAGCCATTGACGTTGATGGCATGGTTGGGATTCCTGCCCACCTCGGACAATAGCCACAACTCACAATCCGGGGCTCTCAATACACCATGGCCGGAAAAGAACACCACCAGTTGAGAGTACGTCCTGCTCTCCACGATCTTACTGATCGCCTCGAATATCTCCTCAGGCCCCACGACCTTGCCGTCAGCATCGGAAAAAACAGTGGTCTCGAAACCTTGCTCCCTACCCCATTCCCCCACCTGCTCAGCCCCAGAGGCCGCGCCACGCAGTGCAGGGAAATGGCCGGCGCGGTCGACGCCGATTGCGATTAATGCTTTTTTCATAGGTCTCTCTCCATGATGACACTATGCCATCCAGCCCCTCGCAGCCTCAACTCACACCAACCGCTTAATCTGCTTATGCCGCCACACCAACCGGTAATACGCCGTCTGCAACCCCAGCATCACCAGGTAAGTCACCGGAAACGCCATCCACACCCCTTCCAGGCCAAAGCGTGCATTGAGCAGGTACGCCACCGGCAGTTCCACGCCCAGCACGCAGAAGATCGAGATCGCCACCGGCATCAGCACCACGCCACTGGCGCGCATGATGCCGCCAATCACTGCCTGGAAGCCGAACACCAGAATGCTCCAGAGCATGATGTGCAGCAGGTGTTCGGCCTGGACCCGCGCCTGATCATCGGTGATGAACAGGCCCAGTAGCCAGTGGGACAAGGCGTAGCCCAGCACGATCAGGCCTCCGGTCAGGCACAGGTTGATCGCAAGCCCGGTGCGCAGGATCGGCCCGATGCGTTCCAGGCGCCCGGCGCCAATGGCTTGGGCGCCGAGGATCGAGGCGGTGATGGCGATCGACAGCGCCGGGAACTGCACATAGTTGACGATCTGCGTCACCGCGCCATACGCCGCCGTGGCCTGGGAGCCGTGGCCGTTGACCAGCGCCAGGATCACCAGCTCCGACAACGACAGCACCACCATCTGCAAGCCGGTGGGCAGGCCGATGCGCAGGACTTTGCCGAGGATCGCCCGGTCCAGGCGCAAGGCCGCCAATAATGCGCGGTCCGGCGCCATCACATGGTTTTTATGGCGCAGGCGCAGCACCAGAAACAGCATGGCCACGGCGTTGGCCACCAGGCCAGCATAGGCCGCGCTCTGGATGCCCATGGGCGCCAGCCCCAGCCAGCCGCGGATCAGGGCCGGGGTCAGCAACAGGCCGACCACCGTTGAAACCATCAGCGCCAGCAACGGCGACACCGTATCGCTCACGCCTCGCAGCAATTGGGTGTAGAGGATGAACACCAGCAGTAACGGCATGATCAGCATCATCACCTGGGCATAGCCGACGGCGTCGTCCAGCACATCCAGCGGCGTGCCCAGCGCGTGCATGGCCGGGCGGGCGAACAGGCTGCCGAGCACGGCGGCGAGAATCCCGATCAACGCCCCCAGGGTCAGGGTCGCGCCGGTGATGACCTTGACCAGTGCGGTTTCCCCCGCGCCCCAGGCCTGGCCGATCAGCACCGAGGCGCCCGCCCCCAGGCCAATCACCAGGGCGATAAAAAAGAACACGATGGGAAACATCCCCGACACCGCCGCCAGCGCCTGGGTGCCGAGCATCTGCCCGACATAAATGCCATTGAGGGTGCCGGAAAAACTCTGGAGGAAGTTGGACAGCACCATCGGCGCAAGAAAGAACAGGTACACCTGCCACAACGGGCGTTGCAAAGGGTTCTGCATGAAAAGCGGGGCCTCGGAATGACACAGCGACCGAGGGGTTATAGCGTATTGGATCCGATCATGCAGTGTTTTAAACCGCTACCCACCTATCCCAGCATTTCCCGAAGCCGGTACCACACCATGCCCAGCGCCAGTAACGGCGAGCGTAAAGCCTTGCCGCCGGGAAAGGTCATGTGCGGCACCCGGCTGAAGGTGTCCAGGCCCTGGCTGACACCTGCGTGGATCCCCTCGGCCAGCAGCCGTGCGCACCAGTGCGTGACGTTAAGCCCATGCCCGGAATAGCCCTGGGCGTAAAACACGTTGGGGTACTGCTGCAACCGCCCGACCTGGGGAAAGCGATTGGCGGTAATCCCGATCTTGCCGCCCCATTGGAAGTCGATGGCGGTGTTGGCCAGTTGCGGGAATACCTTGAGCATCTTCGGCCGCATGTACGCGGCGATATCGACCGGGTCACGTCCCGAATAATGACAGGCGCCACCGAACAACAGCCGACGGTCGGCGGAAAGCCGGTAGTAGTCCAGGCCGACTTTCTGGTCGCACAGCGCCAGGTTCTGCGGGATCAGTTCGTCGGCGAGCGCAGCCGGCAACGGTTCGGTGGCGATGATATAGCTGCCGGCCGGCAGCACCTTGCCACTCAGGCGCGGCTCCAGTTCGTCGAGGTGCGCATTGCACGCCAACACCAGGCTACCAGCCCGCACGCTGCCGCCGGCGCAGCGCACCTGCACGGTGTCGCCATGGATCAATTGCAGCACCGCGCTGTGCTCGAAAATCCGCACACCCAGCGCCTCGGCCACACGGGCCTCGCCCAATACCAGGTTCAGCGGATGCAAGTGGCCCGAGCCCATGTCCACCAGGCCCCCGGCGTACAGTTGAGAGCCGACCACCTGCGCCATATCCTGCGCCGCCACCAGGCGGGTTTCAGGCAGGTACCCAAGGGCCGCGAGGCTTTCCTGCTCCCCCTTGAACGCAGCAAATTGCGCCGGTGTATTGGCCAACTCGCAAAAGCCCCAGCGCAGGTCGCAGTCGATCCCATGCTCCCGGATGCGCTCACCGACCAACGCTACCGAGTCGATCCCGGCCCGTTGCAGGTAACGCACGCCCTCCTCGCCCACATGCCGGGCAAAACCCGAGACGTCATGGCCGATCCCCCGGATCAACTGCCCGCCATTGCGCCCGCTGGCGCCCCAGCCGATGCGCCGGGCTTCCAGGAGGATCACCGACAGGCCGCGCTGGGCCAGTTCAATCGCGGTGTTGACGCCGGTAAAGCCGCCGCCGATCACACACACATCGGCGCTCAGGTCCTCGGCCAGCGCCGCGCGCTGGGGCATGGCATTGGCCGACGCCAGGTAATAGGAACGGGCATGGTCTTGGGACTGATTCATCGGTTGGACTTCACTTTGCTCCAGGCCCGGGTCATCACACGCATGATGGCCGGGCTGGGGGTGGTGGAAATGTACAGTTTGTCGAGCACGTCCTGGGGCGGGTACACCTCGGGGTTATTCACCAGTTCCGGCGCCATGAAAGTCTTCGCCGCCAGGTTGGCGTTGGCGTAGCCGACATAGGTGCTGATCTTGGCGATGACTTCGGGGTCCAGCAGGTCGTTGATAAACGCGTGGGCCTGTTTCGGGTTGGTGGCGTCTGCGGGAATCGCCAGCAAGTCGAACCACAGGTTGCTGCCCTCCTTGGGAATTGCATAGGCGATGTTCACGCCATTCTTGGCTTCCTTGGCGCGGTTGGCGGCCTGGAACACATCGCCGGAGTAACCGAAGGCCACGCAGATATCGCCGTTGGCCAGGTCCGAGATGTATTTGGAGGAATGGAAATAGGTGATGTACGGACGCAGGGTCAGCAGCTTGGCCTCGGCCTTGGCATAATCGCCGACCGTCTCGCTGCGCGGGTCCATGCCCATATAGTTGAGGATCGCCGGGAATGCTTCATCTGCCGAATCGAGGAACGCCACCCCGCATTGCTGCAGTTTCTTCAGGTTCTCGGGCTCGAACATCACCGCCCACGAATCAATGTGGTCGATGCCCAGTACTTGCTTGACCTTGTCGACGTTATAGCCGATGCCATTGGTGCCCCACAGGTACGGCACCGCATGGGCATTGCCGGGATCGTTCTGCTCCAGCAGCTTGAGCAACTTGGGGTCCAGGTTCGGGTAGTTGGGCAATTGCGCACGGTCCAATTCAAGGAACGCCCCGGCCTTTACCTGGCGCCCCAGGAAGTGATTGGACGGCACCACCACGTCATACCCGGTACGCCCCGCCAGCAGCTTGCCCTCCAGGGTTTCATTGGAGTCGAACACGTCGTAGACCACCTTGATTCCCGTCTTGGCCTGGAAGTCGGCCAGGGTGGTCTCGCCGATGTAGTCAGTCCAGTTGTAGACACTGACCGTCGGCGCGGCATGGCTGGCGCTGCTGAACACTGCGGCGAGGGCCAGTGGGAGGAGCTGTTTGACGAGACGCATATCGACACCTTTTTTTATGGTTGATGGTGGAGTCAGACACTCAGCAACAGGAACTCACGCTCCCAGGAGCTGATCACCCGCTTGAAATTCTCATGCTCGGCGCGTTTCACCGCGACATACCCGCGCACGAACTTGTCCCCCAGGTACTGCTTGACCGTGTCGCAGGCCTCCATGCGCGCCAGGGCATCTTCGATGGTGATCGGCAGGCGCAGGTTGCGCCGCTCATAGGCACGGCCTTCCACCGGAGCGCTCGGTTCGATCTTCTCGATCATCCCCAGGTAGCCGCACAACAGGCTGGCGGCGATGGCCAGGTAGGGGTTGGCATCGGCCCCAGGCAGACGGTTTTCGACGCGCATCGCGTCGGGGCTGGAGGTCGGCACGCGCAGGCCGACGGTGCGGTTTTCTTCGCCCCACTCCACGTTGACCGGGGCCGAGGTGTCGGGCAGGAAGCGGCGGAACGAGTTGACGTTGGGCGCAAACATCGGCAGCAGCATCGGGATGTATTTCTGCAAGCCGCCAATGTGCTGCAAGAACAGCGGGCTCATCTGCCCATCGGCGTCGACAAATACCGGCTTGCCGGTGGCGATCTCCACCACGCTCTGGTGCAGGTGCATGGCGCTGCCCGGCTCGTCGGCCACCGGCTTGGCCATAAAGGTCGCGGCCACATTGTGCTTGAGCGCCGCTTCGCGCAGGGTGCGTTTGAATACGGTGATCTGGTCGGCCAGGTCGAGGGCGTCGCCGTGGCGGAAGTTGATTTCCATCTGCGCCGGGCCGTCTTCATGGATCAGCGTGTCGAGGTCCAGGCCCTGGGCTTCGCACCAGTCATAGACATCTTCAAACAACGGGTCGAACTCGTTGGCCGCGTCGATGGAAAACGACTGGCGCCCGGTCTCGGCACGCCCGGACCGTCCCACCGGGGTTTTCAGCGGCAGGTCCGGGTCTTCGCAGCGCTGGGTCAGGTAAAACTCCATTTCCGGCGCGACAATCGGCTGCCAGCCCTGGTCGGTATACAGCTGCAGGACTTTTTTCAACACATTGCGCGGCGACAACTCAATGGGGTTGCCCTGCTTGTCGAAAGTGTCGTGGATCACAATGGCGGTGGGCTCGATGGCCCACGGCACCACGTAGGTGGCGTTGGCCACCGGGCGGCAGATCATGTCGATATCGGCCGGGTCCAGCAGGTCGTAGTAGATATCGTCGTCGACAAAATCCCCGGTTACCGTTTGCAGCAACACACTTTCCGGCAGGCGCATGCCGCGCTCATGCAGGAACTTGTTGGTGGGCGCAATCTTGCCGCGGGCAATGCCCGTCAGGTCGCTGATCACGCATTCGACTTCGGTAATCTTGTGTTCTTTCAGCCAGGTGGACAGCTGATCGAAAGGGGCATTCATAAAGACCTCGGCATGGGTTGGGTGCTGCGCCGACTTGTACTCCCGGCGCATTGAGGTCTATCTTGGGCCAGCCTTACCCAGGCATCTATCCACTTTGCACGACCCACAACGCACCAATAGAGTGCGCACGGATCACCCATGACACAGGCAACAGCTTTGCGCGTACAGGCCTTCACCACCGGTGATGTGGCCGCCCAATGCAGTGCGACACCCGGTTGGGTACAGCAGTACCAGCAGATGTCCCCGGGGCATTTTGCCGGGCAGATCCGCTACCTCGACCTGCAGGGAGTGCAGGTGTACGAAGAGTGCATGAACACCCGCGTCGAGCAGCACTTCAACGCGCCGCCAGGCGCCCTGGCGTTCTGTTTCGACGGCAGCGACAACGCGCTGTACCTGCTCAATGGCGAAAGCCGCAACACCTGGATCACCCCGGAAAACTACCGGGAAGTGGCCGTGGTGTTCGGCCCGCAGTTCGTGCAACGCCATGGCCTGGATGTGGCCAGACTCGAAGGCCTGTTCATGGCGCCGTTGACCTGCCAACAGAACGCGCTGTTCAGCCGCTGGCTCAGTGGCACCCTGACGCGCTTGTCCAGTGAGATCGACCCGATCAGCCGCGACGCCCTCACCCGGCAACTGCTCGACGATTGCCTGTTTATCCTCGACAACGCCTGCGTGTGCCTGGACCGCTACTCATTGCAGCGACGCAGTGAAGAACGCCGGCTGATGGCGCGCATCGGCGCGTGGGCGGCGGATGCGCCGGATGAGACCGTCAACCTGCTGCAACTGGCGCAGATTGCCGGCGTGCCGTTGCGCCAGTTGCAACAGGGCTTCAAGACCTACACCGGGATGAGCCCGGCGCAGTGGTTGCGCCTGCGCCGGTTGAACGGCGCACGGCGCGAGTTGTTGAGCTGCGACCAGACCACGGTGGCCGAGGTGGCGATGAATTGGTCGTTCTGGCATCTGGGGCGGTTTTCCAATAGCTACCGCGCGTTGTTCAAGGAACTGCCCAGCGAAACCCTCAAGCGTCATGGTTGATACACGGTCAACCCTGTGGGAGCGGGCTTGCTCGCGAAAGCGGTGTGTCAGGCAATAAATGTCTGACTGACCCACCGTATTCGCGAGCAAGCCCGCTCCCACATTTGATTGCTATCAGGCTTGAGATTTGAGGAAGAGACTCAGCAACTGATTCACTTGCTCCGCCGCCTCCAACTGCACCATATGCCCCTGCCCCGGCAAGACCTCCACCTGGGCCTGCAACCCCTGGGCATGCCGTACCGGGATAATGGCGTCGTCACTGCCCCAGATCACCAGGCTCGGCTGCTGCCCCACCACCGAACGCAGGTCAAGCATCTGTCGCCCGCCGTCGAACAGCTTGGCATTGAGTTGACGCAACGCCTGATCAACCCCCTCCAGGCGCTTGAACTTGAGCATGTCCTCCAGCATCTGCCGCGTGACCAGCGCCGGGTCGCTGAACAGTTGCACCAGCTGCGGCTTGAGCGCGTTGCGGTTATTGGCCTCGGTGAATCCCTGCAGGTAATCACCGTTGATATCCGCCCCCAGGCCGGCGCTGGCGATCAATACCAGGGAGGCGACCCGCTGCGGTGCCTGGCGCGCCACCGTCAGCGAAACCAACCCGCCCATGGAGTGCCCGGCCAGGTGCACCCGGTCGAGCTTGAGGTGATCGAGCAAGGCCAGCACCGCCTGGCTCAATTCCTCGGCATCGCCACTGTGCAAGCGCTTGCCCGACTCGCCATGCCCCGGCAAGTCGAGGGCGATCACTCGGCGCTCGGCGGCCAGGGCAGGATGGTTGAACAGCCAGTTGTTCAAGTCGCCGCCAAACCCGTGGATCAGCACCAGCGGTAAGCCGCCCTCGCCAAGGTCGAGGTAGCGCAGCAGGCGCCCGCCCAGCTCGACTTTCTGCGCACTCGGCCCCGACGCCTGCGCCTCGGCGCTGCTGGAGACAAAGCCGGCATTGAAGCTGTCGATCACGCCGTCGATTTCTGCCTCGGTGGCTTCACCCTCCACCACAATCCCCAGTAATGCACCCACCGGTAAGGTCTCGTCGCTCTGCGCCAGCACTCGGCGTAACACCCCACTGAACGGCGCCTCGACACTGCTGGAGATCTTGTCGGTCTCCACGTCGAGCACTTCCTCGCCCTTCTCTACCCGGTCGCCCGGCTGCTTGAGCCAGACATCGACCCGGCCTTCGGTCATCGACAGCCCCCACTTGGGCATGGTCAAGGTATGGATCATGCCGCAGTCCTCTTGTCAGCGATCTTGCGCACCGCGGCCTCGATCTTCGCCGCGTCGGGGATGTACAGGTCTTCCAGGGCATCGGAAAACGGCACCGGCGTATGCGGCGCGGTGACCATCTCAATCGGCGCACGCAGGAAGGAAAACCCACGCTGGGCCACCAGGGCGCTGATATCCGTGGCAATCGAGCAGCGTGGGTTGGACTCGTCGATCACCACCAGGCGCCCGGTTTTTTCCACGCTTTCAAGGATGCTGTCTTCATCCAGCGGGCTGGTGGTGCGCAGGTCCAGTACTTCGCAGTCGATGCCCTGGCGCGCCAGGTTGGCCGCAGCTTCCAGGGCCACATGCACCATGCGCCCGTAGGTCACCAGGGTCACGTCGTTGCCTTCGCGCACAAAGTTGGCCTCGCCGAAGGGCACGGTATACAGCTCCTCCGGTACTTCGCCTTGCAGGCTATAGAGCATCTTGTGCTCAAGGAAAATCACCGGGTCGTTGTCGCGGATCGCCTGGATCAGCATGCCCTTGGCGTCATAGGGCGTGGCCGGGCACACCACCTTCAGGCCGGGGATGTGCGTCCACATCGAGGTAAGCATCTGCGAATGCTGGGCCGCAGCGCGCAGGCCGGCGCCGTACATGGCGCGCACCACCAGGGGCGTGGTGGTCTTGCCACCGAACATGTAGCGAAACTTGGCGGCCTGGTTGAGCAACTGGTCGAGACAGCAGCCGATAAAGTCGACGAACATCAACTCGCACACCGGGCGCATGCCCCGGGTGGCGGCGCCGACGGCCATGCCCACGTAACCGACTTCGGACAGCGGCGCATCCAGCACGCGGTCAGGGAACTCCGGGTACAGGCCCTTGGTGACGCCCAGCACGCCGCCCCAGGCATCCTGCTCGCCAGGGGCGCCGGTGCCGCCGGATACATCCTGGCCGATGATAAAGACGCTCTGGTCGCGGTGCATTTCCTGGGCCAGGGCTTCGTTGATTGCCTGCTGATAACTGATTTTGCGAGCCATGAAATTCTCTCCGGGTCTTGTTGTTATGAGCGGTAGGCGACGTAGACATCGCTGAGCAGGTCGGCGGCCTGGGGCTTGGGATCGGACTTGGCCAGGCGCACGGCGTCGTCGATCAACTGCGCGACTTCGGCGTCGATGCGCTCGAACTGCGCCGCCTGCAACCAGCCTTCGGCACTGCAGCGCTGGCGAAACAGCGCCAGGCAATCCTGGGTTTCGCGCAGGTTTTTCACTTCATCGCGGCCGCGATAGGTTTGCGCATCGCCCTCAAAGTGGCCGTAGAAGCGGTGCAGCTTGACCTCGACCAGGGTCGGCCCCTCGCCCTGGCGCGCCCGCGCCACCGCCACGCCCAGCGCTGCGTGGACGGCAAAGAAATCATTGCCATCGACAATCACCCCGGCATGCCAAAACCCACGGCGCGCTCGGCAATGTCCTTGCACGCCACCGACCAGCCGGAACCGGTGGCTTCGGCATAACCATTGTTTTCGGCGACGAACAGGCACGGCAGTTTCATGATCGCGGCCAGGTTCATCGCCTCGAACACCGCGCCCTCGTTGGAACCGCCGTCGCCAAAAAACGCCACGGCCACGCCCTGGCTGCCCTTGAGCTTGGACGCCAGGGCCGCGCCGGCCGCCAGCGGCGCACCGGCGCCGACAATGCCGTTGGCGCCGAGCATGCCCTTCTCCTGGTCGGCAATGTGCATGGAGCCCCCCTTGCCACCGCATACCCCGGTTTTCTTGCCGTAGATCTCGGCCATCATGCCGAACACATCCACGCCCTTGGCGATGCAATGGCCGTGGCCACGGTGGTTGGAGGCGATGCAATCTTCATCGTTGAGGTGGGCCATGACCCCGGCGGCGCAGGCCTCCTGGCCGGCATACAGGTGCACGAACCCGGGGATCTCGCCGGTGGCGAATTCCACATGCAGGCGTTCTTCGAAATCACGGATGGTGCGCATCACGGTGTAGGCATGCAGTAGTTGATCGGTGGACAGGTGAGTGGACATCTTGTTGTTCTCCAGGTTGTCTCGACACACAAAAGGCTGGCTGTGGCCAGCTGCAACCTGTTCAGCACAGCCTGTGCCAAGGCCCGCTAAAACCTGGCAAAGCGTTGACCCAGAGCAGTGCCGTGCGGTTGTGCCGGTGCGGCATGCCACCGCACAATGAGACGGCGCATTGCAGCGTGCAGGTTGCGTCTCAGGCAGGATGAGACGCTGCGTCTCAAGGCGGGCAGTTGGTCAGGCCGCCCTTGTCCCCCTGCGCCCCTGGGCGCTTAATGGCGGGCATAACAACAAAGATCGAGAACCGGAGGCCTTATGCTCGCCGCGAACTCCAGAGAGCACGTCGACTGCGTCAGTCGTGTGGTCCGCAATGCCGAGCGCCTGCCCCAGGCGCCGGTGCCGTCGCTGATTTTCGATTCATGGCGCCGCTCCATGGAGCAGCACCACCTCGATCCCGGCTCGCTGCAGGGGCCACGGATCCTCACCGAGCCGCTGCTCAAGGAATGCCGCGAACGTGCCGAACTGTTCATGCGCATTGCCAGCGAGCAAGTCAGCCAGTTGCACCACCGCGTGCGCCACGCCGACTACTGCGTGATGCTCACCGATGCCCAGGGCCAGACCATCGACCACCGGGTAGACGCGGCCATCCGCAGCGACTGTCGCAAGGCCGGCTTGTACCTGGGTACCTGCTGGTCGGAAGCCGAAGAAGGCACCTGCGGCGTGGCCACGGTGCTGACCAGCCAGGCGGCGGTGACGGTGCACAAGCGCGATCACTTCCGCGCCGCCTTTATCAACCTGACCTGCTCCGCCGCACCGATCTTCGACCCCCAGGGCAACCTGCTGGGGGTGATGGACGCCTCGGCGCTGCAATCCCCGGATGACCGCCGCAGCCAGCACCTGGTGCGGCAGATGGTGGCGCAGAGCGCCCAGGCCATCGAAAACGCCTTCTTCATGCACAGCGCTGCGCGGCACTGGGTACTGCAGGCCCACAGCACCCCGGGTTATGTCGACAGCCAACCCGACCTGCTGCTGGCCTGGGACCAGGACGGACGCCTGCAAGCCTTGAACAGCAAGGCACGCCAGGCACTGCGCCGGCGTTTTGGCCAGGTGCCGGTGCATATCGGCGAGGTGTTCGACCTCGATGCCCTACGCGCGGTGACCGATCAATCGCTCCAGCAACTGCAGTGGCGCGGCGAAGCCGGGATACTCCATGTGCGACTCAACACGCCGCAACGCCAACCGGCGCGGGTGACGCCCAACCCCCAGGTCGACCACCAGGTGGAAGAACACCTGCGCCTGGCGGTGCGCGTCAAGGACCGCAACCTGCCGGTGCTGGTGCAGGGTGAAACCGGGGCTGGCAAGGAAGTCTTTGCCCGCCAGCTGCACGCCCGCAGCGCACGCCGCGACGCACCATTCGTGGCGGTGAACTGTGCGGCGATCCCGGAAAACCTGATCGAAAGCGAGCTGTTCGGCTACGTCGCCGGGGCCTTTACCGGCGCGTCCAGCAAGGGCATGACCGGGCTGTTGCAGCAGGCCCATGGCGGCACGCTGTTCCTCGATGAAATCGGCGATATGCCCCTGGCCCTGCAGACCCGCTTGCTGCGGGTGATGGCCGAAGGTGAAGTGGCGCCGCTGGGTGCGGCGAAAACCCGCGCGGTGGATATTCAGGTGATCTGCGCCAGCCACCGTGACCTGGCGAGCCTGGTCAGTGAGGGGCGTTTCCGTGAAGATCTGTACTTTCGCCTGGGCTGCGCCCGCGTCACCCTGCCGCCCCTGCGCGAGCGCACCGACAAACTGGCCTTGATCAACCGGCTGCTGGAGCAGGAAGCGCGCAGCAGCGGGGTCACGGTCGGCATCGGCCAGGCCGCGCTGGAGCGGCTGCTGGGCTATGCCTGGCCGGGTAATGTGCGGCAACTGCGCCATGTGCTGGCGTATGCCTGTGCGGTGTGTGACGGCGGCACGATCCAGTTGGCGGACTTGCCGCTGGAGGTGCGTGGTGAACGGCTGGAGGTCGAGGTCGAGCAAAGTATGAGCCCGGAGCGGCAGGTGCTGCTGGATGCTTTGGTACGCCATCGCTGGAAGCCATTGCCGGCGGCGCAGGCGCTGGGGATTTCCCGCGCGACCCTGTATCGCCGGGTCAAGCAGTTGGGCATTGATATGCCCGGTAAACACCCCTGACACAATGCAATCCAAATGTGGGAGCGGGCTTGCTCGCGAAAGCGGTGTGTCAGGTAGCTTGCTTGTTACTGATACACCGCTTTCGCGAGCAAGCCCGCTCCCACATTTTTACCGAGTCGACTCTGGGGTTTAGCGGTAGACGAGGCCACCGTCGATCAGCGGCGCCTGGCCGGTCATGTAGTCCGAATCCGGGCCGGCCAGGTAGGCCACCAGGCCCGCCACATCCTCCGGTGTTTCTGCACGGCCCAGGGCAATGCCATCCACGTACTTCTTGTACGTTGCCCCCACTTGCGCGCCGGTAATCTCGGCCATGCGCTTGTCGATCTCGACCCACATATCGGTGCCCACCACGCCTGGGCAATAGGCATTCACCGTCACCCCGGCGCTTGCCAGTTCCTTGGCCGCTGCCTGAGTCAGGGCACGCACGGCAAACTTGGTCGCCGAATACACCCCCAGCAGTGCAAAGCCTTCGTGCCCGGCAATCGAGCAGGCATTGATGATCTTGCCCTTCTGTTTGAGCGCCTTGAACTTATTGCCCGCCGCCTGGATGCCCCACAACACGCCCTGTACGTTGATGCCCAGGGTGCGTTCGACCTGTTCCGGGGTCACGTCCAGCAGCGAATCAATCTGCGCCACCCCGGCGTTATTGACGATGATGTCAAAGCCACCCAGGGTCTGGTGCGCATGCTCGACCGCCGCGACCACCTGCTCGCGCTTGGACACGTCGGCGGTAAACACCGAGGCCTTGCGCCCGAGTGCCACGACCTCGGCCGCCACGGCTTCGAGCTTGGCGCTATTGATATCGACCAGGGCGATATCCGCCCCGTCCCGCGCCAGGCGCAGGGCGATGGCCCGGCCAATGCCCTGCCCGGCGCCGGTCACCAGTGCAACTTTTCCAGCGATACCCATGATGATCTCCTGCAACGATAAGCGAAGCCTTGTCTATCGCAGGTGCGGGGTCACGCTGTCGAGGCCCGGATGAATTGGCGCAGGGCTTGAGACGCAACGTCTCAAGTAGCCGGGCTGAGGCGAGTACTTGTAAAGACGCGCACTTATGCCTAGCTTATGCGCCCCCGCCCCGCGCTTTAAGGCCTTGCCCCCATGGTTTTGCGTTTTCGCCCCGTCGTCACCTCACATTTGGCCCTCGGCCTGCTGCTCAGCGGCGGCATCGGCAACAGCCTGGCGGCTGAGCTGGAACTGCCGGCGCTGAACATCCAGGGCCAGGATGAGTCCGGTTATCGTGCGCAAAGCGCGTCGGTCGGCGGCTTCAATGAAGCACCGCTGCTCGACACCCCGGCCTCGATCACCGTGATCAACGCCGCGCTGATCAAGGACCAGCAGGCACGCCTGCTCAGTGAAGTGCTGCGCAACGACGCCTCGGTGGGCGAAAGCTACGCGCCGATTGGCTATTACGAAAATTTCGTGGTCCGGGGTTTTTCCCTGAATGCCGCCAGCAGCTACAAGATCAACGGGCGCACCATCACCGGCGAGCAGAACGTAGCCCTGGAAAACAAGCAGCGGGTGGAGTTGCTCAAGGGCCTGGCGGGCCTGCAAAGCGGGATTTCCGAGCCCAGCGGCGTGATCAACTACGTGACCAAACGCCCGGAAGACGTGCGCTCGGTCACGGTGTCCACCGATGATCGCGGCAGCGGCTATATCGCCACCGATGTCGGCGGCTGGTTTGGCAGCGAGCAGCAATTTGGCTTGCGCGCCAACGTCGCCCATGAAGACCTCAATTCCTATGTCGAACATGCCAATGGCCAGCGGGACTTTGTGTCCCTGGCCTTCGACTGGAACATCAGCCCCGACGCCGTGCTGCAACTGGATGCCGAATACCAGGACAAACAACAGCGCTCGGTGCCCGGCTACCAGTTGCTCGGCGGTACCGAAGTGCCCCATGACGCCTCGCCGAAAAAACTGCTCGGCCACCAGAGCGGCTCCAAGCAGGTGGGGATCGACTCGCTGAACCTCAACGGCAAGTTCGAGTACCGCTTCAGTGACCAGTGGAAAGGCAGCGTCAGCGCGGCCCGCAGCAAGGTGGTGATTGATGACTACAGTTCGTTTGCCTGGGGTTGCTACGGCTCCCCCAGTTGCGCCGGCGTCAAAGTGCCGAACTACTTCAGCCCGGAAGGCAACTACGACATCGCTGACTACCGCAGCCCTGACGACACCCGGCGCAATGATGAAATCCAGGCGGCCATGACCGGCCTGTTCAGCACGGCCGGCCTGAGCCATGAACTGACCTTCGGCACCAGCGCCTTCCGCCGGGTGATCGACAAGCGCAAGTCGGTCAATGAATACGTCGGCAGCGGCAATATCAATCAGGACCCGGAAACCTTCCCGCCCACCGACAAGCCCCTGAACGACAGTCACCGGCGCCTCGACAGCCGCCAGTACGGGCTGTTCGTCACCGACCGCATCAGCTTCAACGAGCAATGGCAAACCGTGCTCGGTGGCCGCGAAGTGCGCCTGGATGAAAAATCCTTCGATCAACATGGCGTGCAGGAGCGTCACACCCAGCAGTACGAGTTCCTGCCCAACGCTGCGCTGATCTACAAGCCAGTGGAAAACATCTCGTTGTACACCAGCTACAGCAAGGGCCTGTCACTGGGCGGTGAGGCACCGTGGTATGCGAGCAATGATGGGGAAATCCTCGCGCCGACCGTCTCCCGGCAGATCGAAGCCGGGGTGAAATACGACTGGCGCCGCATCAGCTTCGCCGCCGCGGTGTTCCAGACACGCCAGGCCTACCAGTACGCCAAGCCCGACAACGCCGGAGGCTTCACCTACGTGCAGCAGGGCCAGCAGAAAAACACCGGCCTGGAGCTGTCAGCCAATGGCTGGGCCACCGAGCGTCTGCAGATTGCGACCAGCGTGGCGGCGATTCGCGCCCGGGTGAGCGGCAGCGGCACGCCGCAATACGAAGGCCACCAGACGATCAACGTGCCCAAGCTGCGCGCCAGTGTGTACGCCGACTACGCCCTGCCATGGGTCAACGGCCTGGCGGTACTCGGCGGCGTGCAATACAGCGCCAGCAAGAACGCCAACCGTACCGGCAATGTGGAAGTGGGGGATTATGCGCTGGTCAACATCGGCAGCCGCTACACCACCCAGGTCGACGGCTATGAAACGGTGTTCCGCCTGAGCGTCGACAACCTGTTCGACAAGCGCTACTGGCGTGATGCGGGCGAATACATGGGCGATGACTACCTGTTCCAGGGTGCGCCATTGACAGCACGCCTGAGTGCTTCCATCAACTTCTGACCCCCGCCCCAATGTGAAACCTGACTTATGTGGGAGCTGGCTTGTGTGGGAGCTGGCTTGTGTGGGAGCTGGCTTGCCTGCGATGCAGGCGCCTCGGTGAATCAGCAATACTGAGGTGATGCCATCGCAGGCAAGCCAGCTCCCACACAACCAGCTCCCACAATGGCCAGCGCCTACCCTTGAATGTCTTTACTTAGGCATCTTGCGAAAGCCCACCGCCAGGCGGTTCCAGCTGTTGATGGTGGCAATGGCCACGCTCAAGTCGACCTGTTCGGCAGCGCTGAACTCGGCATTGAGCAACGCATAGTCTTCGTCCGAGGCGTGGGTCTGGCTGATCAGCGTCAGGCTTTCGGCCCAGGCCAGGGCGGCGCGTTCGCGCGGGGTGAAGAACGGCGTTTCGCGCCAGGCCGACAGGGTGCACAAGCGACGCTCGGTCTCGCCGCCCTTGCGGGCATCGGCAGTGTGCATATCCAGGCAGAAGGCGCAGCCGTTGATCTGGGAGACGCGCAGGCGCACCAGCTCCAGCAGCGGCAGTTCAATCGACAGTTTGCCGACGGCGGCTTCCAGGGCGAGCATGGCTTTCATCGCATCGGGGGACGCGGTGTAGAAATCAATGCGAGCAGACATGGTGTTACTCCAGGACAGTAGGAATTGGCGCCCAGCTTAATCACCCCACTGCCTCGCACAAATAGCCAATCCTGACGAAGAACAGGTAGCCAATGCCAGGCGCTTCAGGCCCGGCGGCGCAGCCACTGTAAAAAGCCCTTTTTCACCGGCACGATCGGTGCGTCCTGGGTCAGGTGCTGGGCGGTGTGCAGGCGGAAATCCAGGAGGTTCTGCATGGCTTCACTGATATCGTGGCGCGCATCCAGGCACGGCTTGAGGTATTCCTTTTCGATGCGGTAGAGGGTGCAGTAGGTCTTGGCCACAAAGTCCGCCGGCACGCTTTGCGCCCCCAGAATCCCGGCTTCACCAATCACTTCTCCTGGCCCCATGCGCCCGGCTTCGAACGCGTGCCCAGCCTTGACCAGCATCACCGAAACCACCCCGGACTCGATGATAAACAGGTGATCGCTGACCTCCCCCCTCGGCAGGATCATCTCACCGGCGCGGAAGGTGTGCAGGGTCATGTTCTGGCTGAAGGTTTCCTTCTCTTCCTGACGCAAGGTCGAGAAGATACTCGAGCTTTCCAGCAGTGCCCGTGCGGGTGTAGTGGCCGGCGAGGTCGGGCTTTCGGCGCTCGACAACAGGCTCACACCGGCCGCCTGCAAGTGCCGGTAGGCCAGGTCATAAAGCTGGTTGCGCACCTCGCGCTTGAGGGCCATGGCCGGCACGAAGCCGCTGATTTCATACTCCACGCCACCACCGGTAGAGGTTTTGAAGGCCACGCTCGGCGCCGGCTTGGCCAGCAATTGCCGGCAACCTTGCATGGCCCGTTCCAGGGCTTCCAATACTGTTTGCGGACGCGCATGGGGGCTGACTTGCAGGCTCACCGCCAGGCCGAACATATCCGCCGGGCGTGAGAAATTGATGATCTTGGCCTTGGCCGCCAGCGAGTTGGGGATCACCGCCATACTGCCCTGGGAGGTTTGCAGGCGCGTGGCGCGCCAGTCGATATCCGTCACCCGGCCTTCGGTGCCGTCGATGGAGATCCAGTCATCCAGCTGGTAGGGCTTGGTGGTGTTGAGCACGATTCCGGAGAACACGTCGCTCAAGGTGCTCTGCAGCGCCAGGCCGACGATGATCGCCACCGCGCCGGAGGTGGCCAGTACGCCCTTGACCGGCAGGTCGAGCACGTAGGCCATGGCCGCGATGATCGCGATCAGGAAAATCACCGCGCCCATCAGGTCTTGCAGCAACCGCCCGGTGTGGCCGACCCGCTGCATCATCAGCGCGCCGAGCAACACCGTCAGGGTGCGCGCGGCAAACAACCACCAGGCGATCTGCAAGGCCGTGGCGGCCAGGTGCAGCGGGGTATTGTCGGCGTACGGCGCCAGTTGCATGGGGTTCATGCCGTCGTTGAACAGCACGGCGCTGAACACGGCGAAAATCCCCAGGCGCGCAATCAGCTTCCAGTTGCCGGGGCTGGCCGAAAACAGACGCCAGACGACGATATCGATAAGGATCAGCGCCAGGGCGCACAGCATCGGGTGATCGGAGAGAAAAGACAGCATCCAGGCGACTCCAGGGCGAATGCCCTGAAGATCGCATGAAATGCAGTTGGCGGGTATAGGGCGCCGCCAATCAGCGGGAGGCGCCGTGCATTTGGCCGAACTGGCCGGACTGGAAGTCGGCGAAGGCCTGGTGAATCTCTTGCTCGGTGTTCATCACAAACGGACCGTGACCGACGATGGGCTCGTCGATGGGTTCACCACTGAGCAGCAGCACCATGGCGTCGGCGTTGGACTCCAGGCTGAGCTGATCGCCCTCGCGCTCAAACAGCACCAGTTGCCCTTCGCGTGCCAGTTCCTGGCCGTTGACTTGCACGGTGCCTTTGAGCACCACCAGCGCGGTATTGCGCCCGGCATGCAGGTCCAGGGTCACGGCCTTGCCGCCGTTGAGGCGCAGGTCCCACACGTCAATCGGCGTGAAGGTGCGTGCCGGCCCGGTGCGGCCAGCGAACTCACCGGCAATCAGGCGCAGGCTGCCGGCACCGTTGGCCAGGGGCAACGACGGAATATCGCCGTCGAGAATGGTCTGGTAGCCGGCTTCGCTCATTTTGTCCTTGGCCGGCAGGTTGACCCACAGTTGCACCATTTCCAGGGCGCCGCCCCGTTTGGCGAAGGCTTCGGAATGAAACTCTTCATGCAGGATCCCTTTGGCCGCAGTCATCCACTGCACATCGCCCGGGCCGATGGTGCCGCCGGCACCCGTGGAATCGCGGTGCTCGACTTCGCCGTCGTAGACGATGGTCACGGTTTCAAAGCCGCGATGGGGATGCTGGCCCACGCCACGTCGCTGCGTGGTGGGGGTGAAATCCGCCGGGCCGGCGTGGTCCAGCAGCAGGAACGGGCTGATGTGCTTGCCCATGGTGTCGTAGGAAAACAGCGTGCGAACCGGAAAACCGTCGCCGACCCAATGGCCGCGTGGGCTGGTGTAGATACCAATGATGTTTTTCATGATGGACCTCCAAAGTGCATCCACCTTAAATCCAATACCAATAAGGCACTAGACAGCGGATTTGGCTCGCATCGTTCCATGGATGGGACGACTTAACCGCGGCGCTTCGCAGTCATAGCCCATCCGGTTTCATTGGCGTGGGCGTTGAGACTACAGGCCACCCGCAAAACGCAAAGCAGGCATCTTAATCATCTACGCCCGAACAACCTGGACAACGTGTGACAACGCGATCCAAAGCAAAGGGTGGATTAAATTATATTTCGGTCGTAATATTTGGCCAAATATTACGTTCGTAATTTTTTCTACGCCAACGCCACCCGGAGCCTGAAATGAGCCCACGCCCTCCTCTTCACCGCCTTTTTTCGCCCCTGGCGCTGTTGATCCTGCTCAGCGGTTGCAACAGCCAGGCCGACCCCACCGCCAACACCGCCCCACCGCGCCCGGTGCTGGCGGCCAACGTCGAAGCCGCTGCAAGCCAGCAGAATGCCTATACCGGGGTGGTGGCGGCACGCACCGAAAGCGACCTGGGTTTTCGAGTCAGTGGCAAGGTGATCGAACGCAAAGTCGATCCCGGCCAGCACGTTTCCCGGGGCGACATCCTGCTGGTCCTGGATATCGGCGACTTCGAGCTGGCACTGCGCTCGGCAAAAAACCGCGTCAATGCCGCCCAGGCGCAACTGCGTCAGCGCCGTGATGATGCCAATCGCTACCAACGCCTGGCCAGCACCGGCGCGGTGTCACGGCAGATTTTCGACCAGTCCGCGACTAACCTGCGGGTCGCCGAAGCAGAACTCGCCGCCGCCCAGTCGGACGCCAGCCAGATTGAAAACCGTCGCACCTACTCGGTGCTGCGGGCCGATGGCGACGGGGTGATCACCGATGTGCGGGTGGAGCGCGGGCAGGTGGTGGCCGAAGGGCAGATCGTCGCGCGCCTGGCCCACGACGGTGCGCGGGAAGCCATCATCCACCTGCCGGAAAACCAGCGTGACCGCGCCTCGCAAAAAGCCCTGGCCTTGCCGTTCGGTGCGCCGGACCAGGCGGTCACCGCGACATTGCGTGAACTCTCGGCCAGCGCCGATCCCGTCACCCGCACCTACCGCGCGCGCTATGTGCTGCACGGCACGGTCGAGCGTGTCGCCCTCGGTTCCACCATCACCCTGCGCCTGCAAGGCAACGACCAACCGCCACACACCCGCGTGCCGATTGGCGCCTTGCAGGATACCGGCAACGGCAGCGGGGTCTGGCTGATTGGCGCGGATGACAAAGTCAGCTTCGCTGCGGTCACGGTGGCCAGCCTGGGCCAGGAAGAAGCCCTGCTTTCCAGCGGCGTCAGCCCCGGCCAACGGGTGGTCGCCCTCGGCGCGCACCTGCTGCATCAGGGTGACAGCGTGCGCGTGCTGCCCGCCCAGGCACAGCCCTTCAACCGCCGCCAGGAACCTTGAGCATGCATGGCCTGAATCTCTCGGCATTGGCGGTCAAGCACCGTGCCGTCACCCTGTTCCTGATCCTCGCGATCCTCGCTGCCGGGATTTTTTCCTTCGGTAAACTGGGGCGCGCCGAAGACCCGCTGTTCACCGTCAAAGTCATGACCATCACCGCCGCCTGGCCCGGCGCCACGGCCCAGGAGATGCAGGAGCAAGTGGCCGACCGCCTGGAAAAGCGCCTGCAGGAACTGGACGACTACGACCGCGTCGAAACCATCGCCCAACCGGGGTTTGTGTCGATGCGCATGACCTTCCTCGAGTCCACGCGCCCCAATGAAATCCAGGACCTGTTCTACCAGACCCGCAAAAAACTCAGTGACGAAGCCGCCAAACTGCCCAAGGGCGTGATCGGGCCGTTCTTCAATGATGAATATTCCGATGTGTACTTCGCCCTATACGCCCTGGAAGCCGAACACCTGCCCCATCGCCAACAGGTGCAGATGGCCGAAGCAATGCGCCAGGACTTCCTCAGGCTGCCGGGGGTGAAGAAGGTCAATATCCTCGGCGAACAGGCGCAGCGGGTATTTGTCGAGTTCTCCTATGAGCGCCTGGCGACCCTGGGGATCAAGCCCGAGCAGATCTTCGCCGCCCTCGCCGCGCAAAACGCCGTGGCGCCGTCGGGGTTTGTCGAAACCGCCGGCGCCCGTACTTATATCCGTATCGACGGCGCCTTTGACAGCCTGGCGCTGATCGAAAACGTGCCGCTGCCGGTGGACGGCAAAGTGCTGCGCATCGCCGATGTCGCCACCGTCAGCCGTGGCTATGAAGACCCGCCCAGCTACCGTATCCGCCACCAGGGCGACCCGGCCTTGATGCTGGGCATCATCATGGAAAAACACTGGAACGGCCTGGACCTGGACCAGAGCCTCAAGGCCCAGGAGGCTAAAATCCAGGCGGACCTGCCCCTGGGCGTCAACTTCGCAAAAGTCTCCGACCAGGCGAAAAACATCAGCCTGGCGGTGGATGAGTTCATGCTCAAATTCTTCGTCGCCCTGGCCGTGGTGATGGTCATCAGCCTGTTGGCCCTGGGTTTTCGCGTCGGTTTGGTAGTAGCGGCGGCGGTGCCGCTGACCTTGTCCATAGTGTTTGTGATCATGCTGCTGACCGGCCGCGAATTTGACCGCATCACCCTCGGCGCGCTGATCATTTCCCTGGGCCTGTTGGTGGACGACGCAATCATCGCCATTGAGATGATGGTGGTGAAACTCGAAGAAGGCTTCGACCGCATCCACGCCGCGACCTTCGCCTGGAGCGCCACTGCCGCGCCAATGCTGACCGGCACCCTGGTGACGATCATCGGCTTTCTGCCGGTGGGTTTTGCCCGTTCGGGCGCGGGCGAATATGCCGGCAATATCTTCTGGATCGTTGGCTTTGCCCTAATCGCTTCGTGGTTGGTGGCGGTGGTGTTTACCCCGTACCTGGGGGTCAAGCTGCTGCCCAATATCAAGCCGGTGCCCGGCGGCCACGACGCGATCTATGCCGGCCCCTGGTACCAGAAACTGCGCCACCTGGTGCAAACCTGCGTGCGCCGGCGCTGGCAGGTGACCGGGCTGGTGGTGTCGGCGTTTGTGCTGTGCGGGTTGGGCATGGGTGTGGTGAAGAAGCAGTTCTTCCCCAACTCCGACCGTTCCGAATTGATCCTGGAGGTGTATATGCCGCCGGGCAGTGCCTTCAAAAGCACCGAGGCGGTGGCGGCGCAGTTGGAAAAGGCGCTGCTGCAAGAGCCGCAGACGCGCATGGTCGACACCTATGTAGGCGGCGGTGCGCCACGGTTTTTCCTGTCGCTTAACCCTGAGTTGCCTGACCCGGCGTTCGCCAAACTGATCGTGCAAACCGCCGACGCCCATGCCCGCGATGCCTTGAAAAGGCGCATGCGCGAGCGCATCGCCGACGGCGAATTCCCCGCCGCGCGGGTACGGGTCACGCAATTGCTGTTCGGCCCGCCGGTGCCCTTCCCGGTGGTGTTTCGCGTGTCCGGCCCCGACTTGAGCCTGTTGCGCAGCCTGTCCGAAGAGGTGCGCCAGGTGGTTGCCGCCAACCCTCTGACCAAGGACGCGTTCCTCGATTGGGGCGAACGCAGCAGCGCTTATCGCCTGGTGCTGGACCAGGATCGCCTGCGCCTGCTGGGCTTCACCCCCGACGAGGTGAAATCCCAACTCAACGCCCTGCTCAGCGGGAACCCGATCACCGAAGTACGCGAAGGCAACCGCACGGTGTCGGTGGTGGTCCGTGCCCAGGGCAGCCAGCGTGAAGACCTCGGCAACCTCGACAATATGACCCTGACCAACAGCGCCGGCGTGTCGCTGCCCCTGGCCCAGGTCGGGCATTTCCAGGCCGTGATGGAGGAACCTATCCTCAAGCGCCGCGACCGTAAGACCACGGTTGAAGTGCGCGCCGACATCATCGACGGCGTGCAACCGCCCGACGTGGAGATGGCTGTCTACAAAGACCTGCAAGCGCTGATTGCACGATTGCCGGCCGGCTACCGCCTGGACATCGGCGGCCCGGTGGAAGAAAGCGCCAAGGCCAACGTGGCCCTGGCGGCACTGTTCCCGATCATGATCCTGCTGACCCTCACGGTGATCATGTTCCAGGTGCGCTCGTTCGGCGTGATGTTCATGGTCTTCGCCACCGCCCCGCTGGGCTTGATCGGCGCAGTGCCGACCTTGCTGCTGTTCAACCAACCGTTTGGCTTCAATGCGATCCTGGGGTTGATCGGGATTGGCGGGATCCTGATGCGCAACACCCTGATCTTCACCGACCAGATCCGTCAGAACCAAGAACAGGGCCTGGCCACCACCGAGGCGATTGTCGAAGCCACCGTACGCCGCGCACGGCCGGTGATACTGACTGCGCTGGCGGCGGCGTTGGCGTTTATTCCGCTGACCTTGTCGGTGTTCTGGTCGTCCCTGGCGTATGTGCTGATCGGCGGGGTGTTGGTGGGGACATTGTTGACGCTGCTGTTCTTGCCAGCGTTGTGCAGTTTGGTGCTGGGCAGGGACAAGGTGCGGGCGGCAATCTCCTAATGTGTCGGTTTGTGTGGGAGCGGGCTTGCCCGCGATGGCGGCGAATCAGTCAACCAAGATGCCGCCTGACACACCGCTATCGCGGGCAAGCCCGCTCCCACATCAACCCGGTGTCTACCGAGCGATTGATGGTGCTTTCAGATCAGCGCTTGGCCAGCTCCATAATCATCCGACTCAACAGATAAATCCGCGGCGCCACACTCTCCACCTCGGCGTACTCCTGCGCTGTATGGATATTGCCGCCGACAATCCCGAAGCCGTCCAGCGTCGGGGTGCCGACACCCGCCGACAGGCTGGCATCCGCCGCCCCGCCACTGCCTTCAATGGTCAGCTTGCGCCCAAGTTCGGCGTAGATGCCTTGGGCGATAGCCACCAACTTGTCAGACTCAGGCGTCTGCGGCATCGGCGGCAAACCCCGTTGCAGGCTGGTGGTGACCTGTGTTTCAGGAATCAGCTTATTGGCGGAAACCCGCGCCAGATCCTTCTCGATCCGATCAAACTCTTCCGGCAGCGCCGCCCGCACATCCGCCTTGGCCGTGGCCTGGTCGGGGATCACGTTGGTGCGATCGCCAGCCTTGAGCACGGTGAAGTTGATGGTGGTTTTTTTCTCGTCATCCCCAAGCTTGCCCAGTTGCAGGATCTGGTGGGCCGCCTCCATCGCCGCGTTACGCCCCAGCTCCGGGGCAACCCCGGCGTGAGCGGCCTTGCCCTTGACCTCAACCACCGCTGTGGCACTGCCCTTGCGCCAGACCACCAGGCCATCGGCCGGACGACCGGGCTCCAGGTTCAAGGTGACATCGTGGGCCTTGGCGGTTTTGCGGATCAGTTCGGAGACGGCCTCGGAGCCGGTTTCTTCGCTGGCATCGAGCAGAAAGGTGATTTGCGCGTAGTCCGTGAAGTGCTGGTTTTTCAGCACTTTCAAGGCATAGATCCCGGCGACGATCCCGCCCTTGTCGTCCATCACCCCGGGGCCATAGGCACGGCCGTCCTTGATATGAAACGGCCGCTCGGCCGCCGAGCCTTCCTTGAACACCGTGTCCATATGCGCCATCAGCAGGATTTTCGCCTTGCCCGTGCCTTTGAGCGTGGCGATCACATGGCTGTTATTGGCTGCCGCGTCTGGCACCTGTTCGATGCTGAAACCCAGTTGTTTCAATTCATCGACGGCGATCTCGCGCACCTGGGTCAGGCCCGGCTCGTAGCCGGAACCCGAGTCGATATTCACCAGACGCTCCAACAGCTTCAAGGCCGGGGCCTTGTACTGCTCGGCATCGGCCTGGATCTGCGGGTGAGGCTGGGCGCTGAAAGCCGGCATGGCGATCCCCAGGGACAACCCCAGGGCAGCGGACAACAGCGTACGGGGGACGTTGAGAGTCATGAACAGATCCTTGTTTTTTATTGGAGAGGGTCTCTCACACCCTACCTGACAATGGCCACATTGTTCATCCGCAAACCGACAGGAGACTCTTCGTCAGGCCCCCCCGAAATATCCCACCCGACTGCCGGATAATCTCTACTTCCAAGCGTTAAAAACCGCTGCAAAGTCCCTCGCCTGATCACACAGCGCAAGGGACCGCCGATGTACTCTCCAATTGATGCCCCGGTCCTGGGGGCAACCTCTTGAATGCCGCCATTGGTTTTATGGTCCTGGCGGCCATGGACTTCAAAACGCGGGACGTCGAAGCGGTTCTCGCCGACTTCCGGCAATGCCTGAACACCTATGACGCCTGGGCCGAGAGTTTCTGGAGCTTTTCGGCGCTGGAGGTCGAGCAGGTCTTCAAGGTGGGCGATGAGGTGGCGCTGGTGGCGCCCATTGCGTCCAAAGCCCCCAGCAGCACCGTCGCGATGTGCAAGGCCAGTGGCTCGTTGACCCTGGTGCATATGTTCGAGAGCACACGTTTTGTGCCCATCGGCAACACCCCGGTGATGCTGCAAGCCATCCCCAAGAACGGTGGCCCGCTGGGCGACCCCCTTTACAAAACCATCGGCCCCAGCGGCATTCTCGAAGTCACCGACTGCACCCGCGACCAGCCGTATCGGATCACCTTCTACCCCAATGTTTCCAAAGCCCACGTCCAGGCGTTGTACGCGTCTTACCAGGCCATCATTGCGCCGCTGGAAAGCCAGTTGCGCAAAGACTGGAGCAGTACATTCGAACCTTTGTGGCAGGGCTACTCCGAAGCCAACTTTGTGCAGCGCTACCGCCTGCTGGACCAAGGCTATGCGCAGGGATTTGGCAACGCACTGCATGAGCTGTGGGACAACATCCAACAGCTGTATCAATGGCTGGCGGACCTCAAGCCCAACAGCGAAAAACTCCTGCACTACCTCTCCCAGACCGAACTCGATGCCCTGCTGGCGTTGAGCCAGGAAGCCATCACCAATGGCCTGCTGATGCTCAGCGATGAGCCGCTGTTGTTTATCTACCTGTCGGCGCTGGTCAGCTGGATGCGCATGCTGCCGCCGCCGTACTTGAACGAACTGCTGGGGCAAATCACCGCCGAAGTGCTGATCAACCTGTTGCTGGTGTGGGTCACCGCCGGCATGGGCGTGACGGTGCGCCTGGGCGCGCAAGTGCTGGGCAAGATCAAGTCGGATCGGGTCCGCCAATGGCTCGAGCAGATGGCCCGGCCATTTGCGAAGACCGGCATGGAGCCCCATGCCGAGGCGCTCAGGCCGTTATTGCTGGGTAGCCCTGCAACGCCGATCAAGACGGTGCCCAGCGTGCCGCTGAAAGCCGGCGCAATGGAAGTAACCAATCCGGTGCCCCTGGTGCGGGAAAAATCCGCGCCCAAGACGGCCTTGGTCAAGCATGAGGCGGTCGACGACGCACCCTCCTCCGCGAAAAACCCCAACGGGGAAGCAACTGCTAGCGCTGATAAAACCGCGACCCACGGTTGCCCGGTGTCCATGGTCACCGGCGAAGAACTGCTGACCCTGACCGATGGCGAACTGGATGGCGTGCTGCCATTTGCCTGGACACGCCTGTATCGCACCAGTGCCGTGGAGGTGGATTGCGGGTTGGGCTTTGGCTGGAGCCACTCGTTGGCGCAGCGGCTGGAGGTGGTCGGCGGGTCGGTGGTGTGGACGGACCATGAGAACCGCAGCACCACCTTTCCCCTGCCCTCCGTTGCCCGCCCGGCGATCAGCAATAGCCTGGCTGAAGCGGCGATTTATCTGGGGGCGACGCCGGATGAGCTGGTGCTGGCGCAGGGGGCACGCTTCTACCACTTTCACGACGGTGTGCTGACGGCGATCAGCGATGGGTATGACAACCGCCTGGGTATTTCCCGCGATGGCTTGGGGCGGATTCTGCGCCTGGATAACGGTGCCGGTCGCGCCTTGCTGTTGCGTTATGACCGCGGGCATATCGTGGCGCTGGACTACCAGGTGTTTCGCGTGGAAAGCGAATCGGATGACGCCTGGGTTACTGAGCAGAACGTTGTTTCCTACCGCTATGACGAACAGTGGCGACTGCTTGAGGCGATCAATGCCGTCGGCGAAAGCGAGCGCTATCAGTACGACAGCCTTGCGGTGATCACTGAGCGGCAGTTGGCCGGTGGGGCGAGTTTCTTCTGGGAGTGGGAACGGTCTGGCAAGGCGGCGCGCTGTGTGCGGCATTGGGCCAGTTTTGCGCAGATGGATACGCGCTATAGCTGGGACGACGGCCGCGTCACCCTGCTTAACGCCGATGGCAGTCAGGAAGTCTACGTGCATGACCCGCGGGCACGCCTGGTGCAGCGGGTTGATCCGGATGGCGGCGAGCATTTCAGGTCCTACGACGCACAGGGGCGGCTGACGGTTGAACAGGATCCCCTGGGCGCGATCACGGCCTATCAGTACGACGAGGCTGGGCGCTTGGTGGCGCTGTTTCCTGGGGATGACGAGCCTACCTCCTACGAGTATGAGGATGGCTTCGTACGGGTCATGCGCCGGGGTGAGGCGGTCTGGAAGTACCAGCGTAATGATCAGGGCGCGATCACGCGCCAGACTGATCCAGCCGGCAATGTCACCGAGTACAGCTATGACAAGCGTGGCCAGCTTTTAGCGGTTTGGTACCCGGACCACAGCTGTCAGCGCCTGACGTGGAACGAGCTTGGGCAGTTGATTGGGGAACAATTGCCCAATGGCGGCGTGCGCCGTTATCGCTATGACGACCTGGGCCGGCAGATTGCCCGCGAGGATGAACATGGCGCCCTGACCCAGTATCACTGGGACGCGGTGGGTCGGCTGATCAAGGTGGTAATGCCGGGCGGTGCCACCCGCGAATTGAGCTACAACCCCTACGGAAAAATCACCGCCGAGCGCGATGAGCTGGGGCGTGTGACCCGGTATGAATATGCCGATGGCTTGCACCTGATCAGTCGCCGGATCAACCCCGATGGCTCTCAACTCAAGTACCGCTACGACAACACTCGCCTGCTGCTGACCGAGATCGAAAACGAGGCAGGTGAGCGCTATCAACTGGAGTACCACGCCAACGGCCTGATCCAGCAGGAAACCGGCTTCGACGGCCAACGCACCGCCTACGTCTACGACCTCAACGGCCACCTGCAGGAAAAAACCGAGTTTGGCGACGATGACCGTCAGTTGGTTACCACCTACCAGCGCGATAACACCGGCCGCCTCGTCCGAAAAAACCTGCCCGATGGCAGCACGGTGGATTACACCTACGACCGCCTCGGCAATCTGCTTAGCGTCGACGACGGCCACTGGCCGCTGCAGTACGAATACGACGCGCAAAGCCGCCTGACCGCCGAGCACCAAGGCTGGGGCACCCTGCGTTATGGCTACGACCACTGCGGCCAACTCGAAACCCTGCGCCTGCCGGACAACAACCGCCTGACCTTCAACCACGACAAGGGCGGCCACCTTGCCACTATCGACCTGAATGGCCGGACACTCAGCTCGCACCTGTTCAAAGCAGGCCGCGAACACCAGCGCCAGCAGGGCCAACTGCTGAGCCACTACCACTACGACGACCAGGGCCGCCTGGCCCTACACGAACACCGCCACGGCCTTCGCCGCTACACCTACGACAACAGCGGCAACCTCACCCGCCTGCTCGACACCCGCAAGGGCCAGCACGACTACCACTACGACCCCCTCGACCGCCTGACCCGCGCCGACCATTCCCAGGATCCCACCGAACGCTTCGCCCACGACCCGGCGAACAACCTGCTGATGCAAGACCGCCCAGGCCCCGGCATCGTCGTCGGCAACCGCCTGTTACTGCAAGGCGACCGGCATTACGACTACGACGCCTTCGGAAACCTCATACGCGAACGCCGTGGCCGCGCGCAGCAGTTAGTCACCGAATACCGCTACGACTGCCAGCACCGCCTGATCGGCGTGACGCAACCGGACGGCAGCCAGGCCAGTTATCGCTATGACCCGTTTGGGCGGCGCATCAGCAAAACCGTGGCGGGCAAAACCACCGAGTTTTTTTGGCAAGGCGACAAAGTCATCGCCGAGCACACGGCGGGGCAGCATCGCAGCTATCTCTACGAGCCGGATAGCTTCAGGCCGCTGGCCTTGCTGGAAGGCTTTGGTCCAGCCAATACACAGACGTTTTACTACCAACTGGACCATCTGGGTACGCCCCAGGAACTGACGAACACGGACGGCAAAATCGTCTGGTCAGCCCATTACCAAGCCTACGGAAAAGTCACCCGGCTGGACGTGAGCACCGTCGATAACCCGCTGCGTTTTCAAGGGCAGTATTTCGACCGGGAAAGCGGGCTGCACTACAACCGGCATCGCTACTACAATCCGGATAACGGACGCTACCTGACGCCCGACCCGGTGAAGTTGGCGGGTGGGGTGAACGGGTATTTGTATGTGCCCAATCCTACGGGGTGGGTGGATCCGTTGGGGTTGAATGCGTGTCCGGGCGAAAAAAAATGTGAGCCCGGATCTGAAGTCCAAAACCCGTCCGCCGATACGAAGACCGACGAGAGCGCTCCTTCCCTTCCAGCCCCCGCAACGAAAAAGCAATATCTTTACCGGGGAGACTCCAGGCATCCACGTAAAATCTTCAAAGAGGGGTTTAAGAGCAGAGGAAAAAGCACGGACCTACTCTTGCACTCGAGAGACAATATGGATCCACCAAGCAATTTTGTACCCACCTCGACTTCAAGGGACGTAGGTATAATATTTGCAACACGTTACGGATTAGAAGATGGCTTTTTGTACACTTTAAAAAAGATACCCGGCCGAGACGTCAACAAAGAACTAGGAATACTATCCGACTACAAAAGGGAAAAAGAAATAGCCATCCCCGACCGTATTCATCGAAAAGACATATTAGGTGCAACCCCAATAAACGAAGATGGCACATCCGCAAACTACAGCCTAATAAACCCTTATAGAAAGTAAATCATGAAAAATATAGAAATAAGCATACTCAATCGAGGCAACATTGAAAAAGCAAAAATAGAATACGATCGAAACACATGTGCGCTTTTTATAACCTTTTCCGATCAAACAAAAAAAACGTACTCCGGACTGGATGTTTTTCGCTCATTTGGTTTGTTGCGAAAGGAATTTAGCGAAGTAAAATTTTTGTGCAAAGGCTCAAAAATCAATGTTTTCCCTTCTGCTATGTCATCTTCGATGTCTAGTGGCCTCGTAGCCTATGAAATGAAGTTAGGTGAGCCTGAACCAGAGATGGTGCGTATATTCGATTACGAAGAACATGACCTGACTAACGATATCGAGGAACAAATTGAATTTCGCGTGCGCTGGGGAGACTCGCTAAGATAATCAGAACAGATCTATTTAGGAGTCCAAAATATTACAAAAAACCAACTAATAACCACTATTGATGCTCATTGATAAAGTCGATATGCCCTTACCGGGGAGGGTGATGGATTTAACACCGCAGCAACTGAGGCAAACACGATCCCTGTGGCGAGCGGACTTCCCACAAAAAAGCAGTACCAAGATTCCCCAAGGCCCTTCAAACCGACCGCACCCACCCTCCCTGCACCGACCGCACCCGATTGCGCCCGCCGCTTTTGGCCTCATACAACGCCTGGTCGGCGTCATTCAGCCAACTGGTCGCGTCGTCGTGGGAGGCTTGGTACGGTGCCAGGCCGATGCTCAGGCTGGCGCGCAGGGTGGGGTCCTGGGCGTAGCCCAGGGAGCTGAAGCGGTCGCGCAGGGCGTCCATTACTTCGGTGGCGTGGCCCAGAGGCATGTCCGGCAGGATCACGCAAAATTCATCGCCGCCGTAACGCCCGGCCAGGTCAGTGGCGCGCAGGTTCTGACGCAGGATCTTGCTCAACTGGCGTAGCACGATATCGCCGGTGACGTGGCCGTAGGTGTCGTTGATGGTCTTGAAATGGTCGATATCAATCAACGCAATGGCGGCCCCCTGCTGGCCGCCCCGGCAGCGGGCGAATTCGATTTCCAGCTGGTCTTTCCACGCGCCGTGGTTAAGCAACCCGGACAGGCTGTCGGTGCGGCTCAGGGCCAGGAGTTCGCGTTTATGCCGGGCCAGGGTGATGGCCTGGCGATAACAGATCCAGCCCAGGACCAGCGGATAGAGCATCAGGATCGGCAAGCAGGCGTAGAGTTGGGCGGGCGTGGTCAGGGCGATATAGGCCGGGGCGAACAGCAGCAGCGCCACCCCGATGCCCAGTGCCTGGGCCACCCACCCCATCAGCATAAATCGGAGGCCACCGATGGCGACGTTGTTCATGGTCATCATCGACAGGGTGGTGACGCTGGGCAGCGGGTTGAAGTGCATGGCAGCGACCCAGAAGCCGCCACAAAACGAGTCCACCAACAGGTGGCGGCGCTCGGCGCGCAGGGAGTTTTCGGCGCGGCGCGCCATTTGGTAGGCCAGGTGCGGCCAGGCGAAGGCGTTGATCAGCATCCAGGCCCAGACCCAGCCAGGCGGGTCCAGTGGGTACATGCCGGCCGATACACAGACAAAGCCGAGCGTCAGCCCCAGGGTCCGAGATTTGTACAGGCGTTTGGCGAGCGGAAGTCCTTTTCCTCCTGCGGCTGACATGATCTGGCTGATCCTGGATGAATGCTGAAAGTCTATCAGGGCAAAGGCAAATAGCCAGTACCGCTCAGACAGTTACTGCAGACGCCAATCGCTTTGCCAAACCCTTGACGCCAGCGGCCTAGCTGGAGAAACCGCGGGCCAACAACATCGCCACCGCCAGCAGCAATACTGCCGTGACCTTCTGCAACAGCACGCGTTTGCGCGGCGACTCGAGCACATGCTTGATGCGTTGGCCGAAGTAGCAATACAGGCAGCCGCTGGCGAATTGCAGGATCAGGAATGTCAGGCCGAGGATGGCGATGTCACCGGCGGCGCTGTCCTGCCCGACGGCGGCAAACTGCGGGAACACGGCGCTGAACAGGATGATTGCCTTGGGGTTGGACAGGCCGGTCAGCAAGCCCTTGCCGAACCGGCCGCGGGGCGTCTCCGGCCCGTGCCCGGCGGCGGTGATCTGCACGCCGCTGCTGGTCCACTGCTTGTAGGCCAGGTACAGAATATAGGCCACGCCCACCAGTTGGATGCCCTGGGTAATCAGCGGGTAGCCCTTGATCAGCTCGGAAAAGCCCACGGCAAAGATCAGGATCGAAATCAGGTACGACACGCTGGCGCCGAACTGGGCCGGCAAGGAGTGCCGCAGGCCGTCCTTGAGACCCAGGCTCAGCAGCAGCAAGGTCATCGGGCCGGGGCTGAAGGCCAGGGTGCTGCACAACACCAGAAAATACAGAAAGGAAGACAGCGTAAGGGCGGTGACCATGGTGGGTAATTTCGCGGCGGGGAGGAATGTTGCGCAGTCTAGGGCGCGAATTCCGTGTCGGGCAGGTAAACTCGGCGGTTATTCACGCAGGCTTTACCGGTAAAGTGACCGGCAAACTTCAGGACGTCGCGATGGCCCTTCCGCAGATCCACTTTCATGAGCACGCCCCCAAGGTCCAGCAGATCGTCGAGGCGTTCGCCCGTGCTATCGAACAAGGCGAATTGGCCGCTGGCAGCAAACTGCCGTCGGTGCGTGAGCTGGGAGCGCAGTTGGGTGTCGGAAAATTCACCATCAATGAAGCCCTGGACCGTCTGCGCGGCCAACATCTGCTGACCTCGCGCCAAGGCCGTGGGCACTTTGTGGCCCAGCGCCAGACGCAGCCGTCGTCGAGCAACTGGGTGGACCTGCTGCCCCAGGATTTGCTCAGTGTGCTGCGCCGCCCCATGCTGACCGGCCAGGGCGAGCTACGCCCCGGTGGCGGGCATCTGCCCGAAGACTGGCTCGACTCCGAGGCCATGCGCCAGGCCCTGCGCAGTGTGGTGCGGGCCCCTTCCCTGCGGGTTGCCGGCATGGGTACGCCAGCGGGTTTCCTGCCCCTGCGCCAGGCCCTGCAACAAAAACTGCAGGGCGATGGCCTGGCGGTGCCGGTGGAACAGATCATCACCACGCCCAGCACCCTGCAGGGCCTGGACATGTTGATGCGCCTGCTGGCGCGCCCCGGTGACACAGTGCTGCTGGATGCGCCGTGCTATTTCAACTTCCACGCCAACCTGGCGCTGCACGGGGTCAAGGTGCTGACACTGCCGCGCGGCCCGGACGGGCTCGACCTGGCGGCCCTGGAGCAGTTGCTCGCCGAGGCCCGGCCCAGCCTGTATGTGACCACCAGCATCCTGCACAATCCCACTGGCCATTCCTTCAGTGCAGCCCAGGCCTTTGGCTTGCTGCAACTGATGCGTCAGTATCACTGCCATATCATCGAAGACGACCTCTACGGCGACCTGCACCCCAACCCGCCGCCCCGCCTGGCGGCACTGGCCGGGTTGGAGCAGGTGACCTACCTGTCGGGCTTCTCGAAAACCCTCAGCGCCAATACCCGGATGAGCTATGTGGTGGCCGCACCGCAACTGGCGGCCAACCTGACCAATATGAAGTTGATGAGCGGCGGCGTGACCTCGGAGCTGTTCGAGCAACTGGTCTACCGCCTGCTCAGCGAGGGCAGCTATGCGCGGCACCGCAAGCGCATGGTCCAGCGCCTACTGGAAGCCGGTGCGCGGGTGGAACAGTGGTTGCGCCGCTGTGGCTGTGAGCTGCCCATGGGGTATGAGGCCGGGATGTTTCTCTGGGCGCGTCTGCCGGCCGGGGTTAACGCTGAACAATTGGCCGAGGCCGGGCTCAAGCGCGGCATGGTGTTGGCGCCGGGGGCGTTGTTTGGGTATGAGTCGGGGATGGGCGAGTTTATGCGTTTCAATGTGGCGCACTGTGACGATCCACGGGTCCGGCAAGCGATCGAGCCATTGTTGCGCTGATCCAGTGTGGGAGCGGGCTTGCTCGCGAAGACGTCGGCCCAGCAAACATTGATGTTGACTGACCTACTGCTTTCGCGAGCAAGCCCGCTCCCACAGGGGATCTGCGCTTAACTGACGGGCATTAGGGCTTGCCGGCTCCCACAGTCGTGACAATTGAGTGCACACAAAAACGCAACACTGCACCGCTTCGAATGTGATGGTCGCTGCCCCCCAGGGTTTATATAGTCGGGTCCAACAGCCACCCGCCATGAGCCCCAGGGCCCATCACCAGGAAGCGCTCAATGACCGACCTTCACGACCTCACGGCCGCGCAATTGCTGGCGCATTTCGCCAGTCGCCAGCTTTCCCCCATCGACTACTACGATCACCTGCTGGGCCATATCGACCGCTGGGAGCCGCAGATCCGCGCCCTGTACGCCTTCGATCCCGAGCAGGTGCGCCGGGAAGCCCAGGCCTCCACCGAGCGCTGGAACAAAGGCCAGCCCAATGGCGTGCTCGATGGCGTGCCCGTGACCATCAAGGAACTGGTGGCTACCGAAGGCACGCCGATTCCCCTCGGCAGTGCCGCCACCCGCCTGACCCCGGCCCTCAGGGACGCCCCGCCCGCCGCGCGGATGCGGGAAGCCGGGGCGATTGTGCTGGCCAAGACCACTGTCCCGGATTTCGGCATGCTCTCCTCCGGCCTGTCGAGCTTCCATGGCATCACCCGCAACCCGTGGAACACTGCCAACAACACCGGCGGTTCCAGCTCGGGGGCTGCCGCTGCGGCCGCCGCCGGTTACGGGCCACTGCATATCGGCACCGACATCGGCGGCTCGGTGCGTTTGCCCGCCGCCTGGTGCGGCCTGGTGGGGTTCAAGCCGACCCTGGGGCGTATCCCGATTGACCCGTACTACACCGGACGCACCGCCGGGCCCATGACCCGTACGGTGGACGACTGCGTGCTGATGATGCAGCACCTGGCCCGCCCCGATGCCCGCGACGCCACCAGCCTGCCGCCGCTCACCAGCGAGTGGAGCAACCAGCCGCTGTCGGTCAAGGGCCTGCGCGTCGGCTTGATGCTGGAACCCGGCGCCGGCCTGCAACCGGAAGGTTTCGTGTGTGAGGCGGTGGAACACGCCGCGCGCCTGTTCGAAGCCCATGGCGCCAAGGTCACGCTGATCCCCCCGATCATGGACCGCGCCCAGCTCGACGGCCTCGACCAATTCTGGCGCGCCCGGCAATGGGGCGACCTGTCGGCGTTGAGCAGCGAGCAATTCGATAAGGTCTTGCCGTACATCCGCGACTGGGCCGCGCCCGGTGCCGATATCAGCGGCGTGCAGGCGGTGCAGGGGTTCAACCAGACCTTCGAGATGCGCCGCCGCGCCGCCCAGGCCTTCAGCGACCTGGACCTGATCCTGTCGCCCACCAACCAGGTCAACGCGTTCCCCGCCGAATGGCCGTCACCGAGCAATGACCCGCAATTGCCGTTCGAACACATCGTGTTCACCGTGCCCTGGAACATGGGCGAGCAACCGGCGCTGTCGATCAACTGTGGTTTCGCCGCCGATGGCATGCCCATCGGCCTGCAGATGATCGCACCGCGTTTTGCCGATATCTGGCTGCTGCAAATCGCAAAAACCTATGAGAGCTGGCGTGGCGCAATCCACCAATGGCCGAACCCGAACTGACCTTGACGCTGTAACTGAACTGCCCACCCACACGCCCGTTCCCTGGCCCCAAGGCCGGGGTCTGGACGACCTATAACTAAAATCGAGGGGCTGGTATGCACACTGAACAATTGACTCGCGAGGGTCCCGAGCACACACCCGAAACGCCATCGCCGGACGCCGGTCGCAAGAGCATCTTCGCTGTGGTGTTGGGTAATGCCGTGGAGTTTTTCGACTTTGGGGTCTATGCGACCTTCGCGGTGATGATCGGCCATACGTTTTTCCCGTCCGACAGCGCCTTCGTCAGCTTGATGCTCTCGGTCACAGCCTTTGGCATCGGCTTTATCGTACGGCCCCTGGGCGCGGTGCTGATTGGCGCCTACGCCGACCGCGTGGGGCGCAAGCCGGCGATGTTGTTGACCCTGGTGATGATGGCGGTGGGCACCGGCAGTATTGCGATATTGCCCGGCTACGAGACCATCGGGATTGCCGCGCCGATCCTGCTGGTGGTCACCCGCATGATTCAGGGCCTGGCCTGGGGCGGTGAAGCCGGCCCCGCCACCACCTATATCCTGGAAGCCGCGCCGCCGCACAAACGCGGCACCTATGCCTGCTGGCAAGTGGTCGCCCAGGGCGTCGCCGCCATGGCCGCCGGGCTGGTGGGTTACACCCTGACCAAAGTCATGTCCCCCGAAGACCTCAACAGCTGGGGCTGGCGCGTGCCGTTCGTGTTTGGCCTGCTGGTGTTGCCGATTGGTATCTATATCCGCCGCAACCTGGCCGAGACCTTCCACGGCCAGGGCGAAACCACCAGCACCGGCGACCTGGTGCGCGAAGTCTGCGGCAAGCATCGACGCGCGCTGGTCCTGGGCCTGCTGATCCTTTCGGGCAGCACCATCACCCAGTACTTCCTCAACTACATGACCACCTTTGCCCTGACTGAGCTGAAGCTGCCCACCAGTATTTCCATGCTCTCAACCCTGGTGGCCGGTGCGGCCATGGCGGTGTGCGCAGTGGCTGGCGGCATGTTGTGCGACCGTTTCGGGCGCCGGGTGATCCTGATGACGCCCCGGGTGGTGCTGTTGCTGATCCTGTTCCCGGCCTTGCAATTGATGACCGAACACCCCAGCCCGTCGACCTTCCTCCTGACCCTGGCGCTGCTGTCCGGCCTGCATGGCATGAGCGGCGCGGCGTTGATCGTGTTGCTGGTGGAAAGCTTCCCCAAATCCGTGCGTTCCACCGGTTTCTCCATCGTCTACGCCTTCGGTGTGGCGGCGTTTGGCGGCACCGCACAGATCATCATCACCTGGCTGATCGGCACCACGGGCGACCCGATGTCACCGGTGTGGTACCTGCTGATCGCCAACCTGGTGTGCCTCACCGCCGCCTGGTTCGCCAAGGAAACCCGGCCTGTGCTGCCCGGCACCCCGGCCCGCGAAACCCGGCTCAGAGAAGCCCCGGTTCGCTGATCGCTTTATCCCTACTGTGGCAAGACCACTTGCCACAGGTACTGTGCCCGGCCTCAGCGGTCGCCTTACTCTTCTTTGTGTGGGGATTCACCATGTATCCACGTCTTTTCCTGGCCGCCGCCCTGGCGTCCGGTACCCAGGCTTTTGCTCAAGAAAACGCCCAGGCCAGCGCCCCCGGCTTTATCGACGGCAGCAGCCTGGACCTGAACCTGCGTCACTACTACTCCAACCAGCACACCCAGCGCAGCACCTACCTGAGCATCCAGAAACCCGCCGGCATCGAACGCACCCGCGTGCGTGAAACCTGGGTGCAGACCGCCATGCTCAAGTACAGCTCCGGCTACACCCAGGGCGTGATTGGCGTGGGGGTCGATATCGGCGTATTCAGCGCGGTCAACCTGCAGCGCGGGCATGGCAAGGTGGCCAATGGCGGTGACCGCGTGCTGGTGGACAGCGACGGCGATGCGATCCCGACCTGGAGCCGGCTGGGGGTGGGCGATGTGCGGTTTCGCCTGTCCAACACCGAGCTCAAGGCCGGGCGCTTGATGACCGATAACCCGATCCTGCGCTACAAGGACAACCGCGCCCTGCCCTCCAGCTTCCAGGGCGTGGGCCTGTACAGCAACGAACGGGACTGGCTGTCGGTGCAGGGCGGCAGCTTCGACCGGGCCATCCCGCGCACCGGCACCGGCGCCGAACGCCTGACCACCACCTTTGGCAACCGCGCCTACAGCGGCGCGCGCATCAGCTACCTGGGGGCCACGCTCAAGCCGGGCTACGGCCTGGAAGCCAGCCTCTACGGCTCGCGCTTCGAGGACATGTGGGACCAGTACTACCTGGGGCTGACCCACCGTATCGGCGACAAAAACGCGGTGGCGCTCAAGACCGCCCTGCACTACTACCACACTCAGGATTCCGGCCAGCAGCGCCTGGGTTATATCGACAACGACGCCGCCAGCCTGGCCGTGACCGCCAACCACCAGGCCCACAGCCTGACCCTGGCCTGGCAACAGGTGTTCGGCAACGAGTACTTCGACTATGTGTGGGAGTCCACCGGCAACTACATGGCCAACTCGCTGTACTCGGACTACAACGGCCCCAACGAAAAATCCTGGCAACTGCGCTACGACCTCGACCTGGCCGCCTACGGCGTGCCCGGCCTGACCGCCAGCCTCTGGCACGCCAAGGGTTGGGGCATCGACGGCACGCACTACGAGGGTGATCGCAACGGCCACAACACCGGCTACAACGTGCGCGGCCTGGATAACGCCAAGCACAATGAAAACGGCTTGATGCTGGCCTACGTGGTGCAATCGGGGAAATTGAAGAACACCGTACTGCGCACCATCGTCTACAACCACCGCGCCAGCGGCGGTCAAATTGACGGCAGTTACGACGAGTTCCGGATCGTCGGCAACTTCCCCATCAACCTGTTCTGACACCCGCCCGTCGGCACCAGTCAATGCCGACGGGTAATATTCAGAATTCTTACACCCTGCATGAGACTGCTCCGGCATTGGCTCGCCGCCGCGCTTGGTAAAAAGCCTGTCCCCTACGGACGGTTACCCAGGAACGCGGATGAAACCTTTGAAAGCAGCAGCGCTTTGCATCATCAGTGGATGGTTAATGCTCTTGAGTTCCCCCGGCCATGCCGCACCGCCGGGTATCGAGTGGCTGGTGGATTGCCCGCGCCTGCCCGGGCGGGCCCTTGACCAGGAGGTGATGGCACGCACCCAGTGCGGCATCGTCACCGTGCCGCAAAACCATCAGGTCGCGGACGCACGCACGTTGCGCCTGACCCTCACCCGGGTCGGTGCCCGTCAGCCCCTGGAGCGTCGGGGTGTGATCTTCACCCGCCCGGCTACCGCACAAGCGGATTTGCGCGGGGTGTTCGCGGTGCACCTGGCCACAGTCTGGAAGTACTACAACACCGAGGCGTACCGCACGCTGACCCAGTTCTACGATGTCATCGAGTTGAGCCCGCGCAACGCCCGCACAGCAGCCGACAACGAGCAATCGGCCTGGGACATGGATTTCGTACGCCAGCAACTGGGTGAGCAACGGATCAGCTTCCTGGGCATCGCCCAAGGCAACGTGCTCGGTGCCGGGTACGCCGGGCTGTTTGCCGATCGCATCGAACGCATGGTGCTGGTAGAGCCCGATGAGGCTGCCACCCCGGCGTTCGAATCCCTGCCCGCCACATTGCGGCTCAAGGGGCCTTATCTACAGGGCAGTTCCGTCGTCGATGCCAGCCGCTGCGTAAATCGTTGGGCGGGTGTCTACCTGGCACACGGCAGGCAGCCACCGCCGGCAAGCGACTGCCTGGGCAACTGAGGCTTCAGTCCACCAGCGCACAACGCTGCATCGCGCTGGCCAGCATTTCCTGGCACTTGAGCACCGCCACCGAGCGCGGCCGGTTGCGGTACCCGCACAGGTCGATGCGGATTCGCCCCAGGTGCTCATCGGCAATCGGCACCGCCACCAGGCCATCGCCCAGGTCGCGGGCGTCGGCATCCACCTGGGGCAGGATCAACACCGCCGCCCGTTGCCGGGCCAGGCTCTTCTGCACTTCCAGGGAGCTGGTGGTAAACACCGGCTGGATCGTCACTCCTCGTTTTTTTGCTGCCATCTCCAGAGCCTGGCGCACGCCGTACGCCGAGTCAGGAATGGCCAGGGGCTGGCCTTCAAGTTCGCGCAGTTCGATGCTGTCGCGCTGGGCAAAGGGGTGCTCGGCACTGACCAGCACCCGGTGCCACAACTCGCATTGTGCGGTGACTTCCACGTCGGCCCGTTCCTGCAGATAGAACGCCAGGCCCAGGTCGGCCTCGCCACTGCACAGGGCGTCGAGGGTGGCCGAGGCGCTGGCGATCACGATATTGAAGGTGACCTTGGGGTGCGCCCGGTAGAACGCCGCAAGCACCGGCGCCAGCACCGTGGAAACGATACTTTCTGACACATGGATGCTGATGTTACCCGCCACCTGACTCTGCCGGCTGGCGATCACATCGCGCACCTGATCGAGGCCGCGCAGGGTGCTAGTGACCTGCTCGGCCAGGCACTCACCCTCCACCGTCAGGCGGATACCGCGCGGGCCGCGCTCAATCAGGGCGGCGCCAAAGAAGTGTTCGAGGTGTTCAATCTGCCGGCTGACGGCAGTGGGCGTGACGTACAAACGCTCGGCTGCCTTACGCAACGAGGCGCAGCGCGCCACCTCGTGAAAATACCGCAAGGCTCGTAATTGCATGCTCGGGTGCTCCTGCACAAAGACTGGAGCGCTATGGCAGGCAATTACTGCGCCAGGCTCAAATTTTATGAGCACGACACATCAACTGTGGGAGCGAGCTTGCTCGCGAATGCAGTGGGTCAGTGATGGATATGTCGGCTGATACACCGCATTCGCGAGCAAGCCCGCTCCCACATGGGGGCATGGACGTGGTTTACGACCTGTTTTAACTGAAAACGACCCCTGCCGTTGACGCCCCGCCCCAACCCCTATTAAGTGCTATTTATCCGCATTAATACGATAAATAGAAAACCATGCTCAGCCGCCCCCTGCGACGCAAACGCCAGAAGCTTTCCGATGTGATTGTCGAGTCGGTCAAGCGCTCGATCGTCACCGATGCCTTGAAGCCCGGCGACCGCCTGCCCACCGAGCGCGAATTGATGGAGAGCTTCCAATGCTCCAAGGGCTCGGCCCGCGAAGCGCTCAAGGCCCTGGAGGTCGAAGGCCTGGTCAGCACCCGCACCGGCCCTACCGGTGGCGCGTACCTGAACCAGGCCGGCACGGAGCCGGCCAGCCGCGCCTTGCGCAACTACCTGCACTTCCAGCACCTGGATGGCGAGCAGGTGTATCAACTGCGCAAGGTAATCGAGGTGGAACTGGCAGTGTCAGTGCTGGGGCGCCTGAGCGAAGACGACTATCGCGCCCTGCAAGACAACGTGGACTTTTGCAGCGCGCCGGAAGACAGCGAGGCCGGCCAGCGCGAGCAGCGCCTGGCGGAGCTGGAGTTCCACAACCTGCTGGCCAGGGCCTGCCCCAATCCGTTGCTGAGTTTTATGGCGCAGTTCCTCAACGACCTGCTGCGCGACCTGGTGGTGCTGAAAAAAGCCTACAAGCCCAAGCGCAAGCAATTCGACGCGGCCAACCTGGACTATCACAAGCAACTGCTGAGCGCGTTTCGCGCCAACGATGAAGCGGCCGTGCGCAGCCTGATGCATGAACACATGTGCGACGCCGAACACCACATGACCGCGCTGGAAGGCCAGGTCAGCCCACACTTTTTGCTGGAGTTCGACCACTCCTGAAAACACCCCAAATCCCCTGTAGGAGCTGGCTTGCCTGCGCCTACAGTTTTGACCGTGTTTCACCTCAATAAAAAAGGCCTGCCCACAGGCCGTGCTCCACCGTATCGCCATTGCCACTCCTGCCAATAACTAAACCAGGGAGTCACCCCATGCAGCGTCGTACGTTGTTGAAAGCCAGCCTCACCGCCGCCGCCGCGCTCAGCCTTCCGCTGAGCGTGCGCAGTGCATTCGCCGCCGAACCGTTTACCTTTTACGGCCTCAAGTCCATGTCTGGCGCCTTTGCCAGCTATGGCAAGTTTGCCGACATGGGTTCACGCTTGGCGGTGGCCCAGTACCCCGAACTTCTCGGGCGCCCACTGAACTACAAGGTGATCGACACCGAAGGCAACGCCGGCAAGGCGGTGCGCAAGGTCCAGGAGGCGATCGGCCAGGACGGCGCGCGGTTCTTCCAGGGCTGCACCCTGTCGTCCTCGGCACTGGCAGTGGCCAAGGAAGTGGACAAGGTTGGCGGTGTGTTCATGACCCCGGTGGGCGCTGACGAAGTCACCGGCAAGGACTGCAACAGTGCGACCTTCCGCTGGTCGGTGCCCACCTATGGCGCGATCCGCGAAACCCTGGTGCCGCTGATCAAGCTGCTGCCCGAGGCCAAGCGCTGGTACACCATCACCCCGCAATACGTGTTCGGCGAAGCCTTGCTCGAAGGCGCCAAGAGCGTGCTGGCCGAAAACGGCCTGGAGCATGTGGGCAACAGCTATCACTCATTGCAGGAACAGGAATTCTCCGGCTACCTGACCAACGCCATCGCCGCCCGGCCCGACGTGCTGGTGTTGCTGAATTTCGGCAGCCAGTCCTCCAACACCCTGCGCCAGGCCGTCAACTTCGGTATCAAGGAGCGCATGAAAGTGCTGCTGGTGTGGTCCGCCGGCCTCGACCAGTTCCAGGAGCTGGGCAGTGATGTACTCGAAGGCGTGTACCTCGGCGCGCAGTATTGGCACCAGGTCGATACCCCGCTCAACCGTGAGCTGGTCAAGCTGACCCAGGCCAAATACGGGATCAACCCCACCTACCCGCTAGCCGCTGACTACATCAGCACCAAAGTCATGCTCGACACCATCAAGGCCACCGGCAGCTTCGACGGCCCCACCGTGGCCAAGGCCATGCAGGGCCTGAGCTACGACGGCCCGACCGGCAAGGAAACGATCCGCGCCGGCGACCACCAGGTGATCAAGGATTACTACCTGCTGGTGGGCAAGGCCACGGGCGACATGGCCGACAAGGATGACCTGGCCAAAGTCCTCAGCTCCGGCCAGTCGTTCCCACCGGTAGAAGCCACGGGCTGCAAGCTCGGCTGATCCGCCCACTTTCACCGGTAACACACGACAGGGTCGTTGACCGCGGCCGCCTGTTGGAGGATTCCTGCATGCTCAATCTTTACCTGTTCCAGATTCTCAATGGCCTGGGCCTGGGGATGATCTACTTCCTGATTGCGGTCGGGCTGACGATCATTTTCGGCCTGCTGAACTTCGTCAACTTCGCCCACGGCGCGTTTTTTTTGCTGGGGGCGTACATCTGCTACACCGCCGTCAGCCTCACCGAAAGCTTCTGGCTGGCCCTGCTGATCGCGCCGCTGGTGGTGGCCGCGCTGGCGTGGCTGATCGAGCGATTATTGATCCAGCGGATCTACCACCTGCCGCACATGTTCCAGATCCTCGTGACCCTGGGTATCGCGCTGATCATCCAGGAAGCCAGCGTGATGATCTGGGGCCCAGTGGGCAAAAGCGTCGCCGTGCCGGAACTGCTGCGCGGGGTGCTGGTGGTCGGCGACTTCGTGTACCCCTACTACCGCCTGTTTTTGATTGTGTTCTCGGGGCTGGTGGGCCTGGGCCTGTGGCTGCTGCTGGAGCGCACGCGCTTTGGCGCCCTGGTGCGGGCCGGCAGTGAAAGTACCGAGACCGTGTCGCTGCTGGGCACCAATATTTTCCGCCTGTTCTCCATGACCTTCGCCCTCGGCGTGGCCCTGGCCGGGATCGCCGGGGTGCTGTTTGCCCCGTTGCGTGGCGCCCAGCCCTTTGTCGGCCCGGAGATCCTCGGCATCGCCTTTGTGGTGGTGGTGATCGGTGGCATGGGCTCGTTCGGCGGCGCCCTGGTGGGCGGCCTGCTGGTGGGCGTGGTGCAGAGCCTGATGACCACCCTGTGGCCCCAAGGCGCGAGCCTGATGATCTACGGCGCCATGGCCGTGGTGATTCTGGTACGCCCTTACGGCCTGTTCGGGAGAGCCTGACATGAGCGAGAAAAATCCCCTGCCGTTTGCTAAAACTCAATCCAAGGCCATGTTGCTGTGGGTGCTGGCGGTACTGATCGGCCTGCCGTTGATCCTGCCCTCGGCAACCCTGGCCACCGAGATCCTGATCTTTGCCCTCGCCGCCCTGGCCTGCAACCTGTTGCTGGGCTACACCGGACTGCTGTCGTTCGGCCAAGGCATCTTCTTCGGCGCCGGTGCCTATTGCGCCGCCTTGCTGATGATCCACTTGCAACTGGGCCTGTTCAGCGCGCTACTCGGCGCGGCCCTGGTCGGCGGGTTCCTGGCCTTCCTGGTGGGCGCCCTGGCGATCCGCCGCACCGGCATCTATTTCGTGATGCTGACCTTGGCCTTCAGCCAGATGGCCTACTTCCTGGCCTACACCCTGAGCGACTGGACCGGTGGCGACAACGGCCTGCTCAGTGTGCCGCGCCCGGAAATCCGTATCGGTGACACAGTGCTGCTGTCCCTGGCCGACGCCCGGGTGTTCTATGGCTTTGTCGCGGTGCTGTTCCTGCTGATCTTTATCGGCGCGCGCCGGGTGATCGCCTCGCCGTTCGGCAGCACGCTGATGGCGATCCGCGAAAACGAAACCCGCGCCTCGGCCATCGGCTACGACACGCGCCACTTCAAGATCCTGGTGTTTGTGCTGTCTGGCGCGGTCACCGGGATCGCCGGGGCGCTGTACGCCATGCTCCTGCACTTTGTGCCGCTGTCCAACATCGACCTGGTGATGTCGGAAAACATCCTGATCATGACCATCGTCGGCGGCACCGGCTCGCTGTTCGGCTCGTTGCTGGGGGCCGGTTCCATCGTGCTGCTGGGGGACTTTCTCTCCGACCTGTGGCCGCGCTGGCTGATGCTGCTGGGGGTGATCCTGATCCTGGTGGTGATCTTTATGCGCGGAGGCTTGTGGGGCGGCCTGTCGGCGCTGTTCGAACGTGTGCGTGGCAGCCGCAAGGCCGCCGCCGTGACCAAGGAGGAGCTGCTATGAGCATCCTGTTGGAAACCAAAGACCTGGAACTGGCCTACGGCGCCTTCCATGCCGTCAACGGCGTCAACCTCAAGGTCGAAGCCGGCACCATCCACACCATTATCGGCCCCAACGGCGCCGGCAAGACCAGCCTGTTTCACTGCCTGACCGGCGAACGCCAGGCCACCGCCGGGGCGATTCATTTCGACGGCCAGAACCTGATGCGCAAGCCGGCCCACAGCCGCGTCGGCCTGGGCATGGCGCGTTCGTTCCAGCTCACCAGCCTGTTCCAGAACCTCAGCGTGCGCGAAAACCTGCGCCTGGCCGCCCAGGGCCGTGACGGCGCACGCGCCCTGAACTTCTGGCGCCGCGTGGACAGTAAGCGTGAACACCTGGAGATGGCCGACCAGGTCCTGGAGCGTCTGCAACTCACCGCCCGCGCCGAGACCCTGGCCGGCGAGCTGTCCCACGGCCAGCAGCGTGTGCTGGAGGTGGGCATGTCGATTTGCTCCAAGCCCAAGCTGTTGATGCTCGACGAGCCCACGTCGGGCATGGGCATCGACGACATCCCAATCATGACCCAACTGATCAGCGACCTGGGCCGCGACCATACGGTGCTGCTGATCGAGCACAACATGAGCATCGTCATGTCCATCAGCCAACGCATCACTGTGATGAGCCACGGGCAGATCCTGGTCGAGGGCACACCGGAATTCGTGCGCGCCGACGAGCGCGTGCGCAGTGCTTACCTGGGGGAGGCCGCCTGATGCTGACCGTCGACAATATCCATTCCTACTACGACAAGAGCCACGTCCTCGAGGGCGTGTCCCTGACTGTCAATCCCGGCGAACTGGTGACCCTGCTCGGCCGTAACGGCGCCGGCAAGACCACCACCCTGCGCAGCATCCTGGGGATTATCTGCCCGCGCCAGGGGCAGATTCACTTCAACGGCAAACCGCTGGTGGGGCAGAAAATCTTTGAAATTGCCCGCCAGGGATTAGCGCTGGTGCCGGAGAACCGCGGGATTTTCCGCCTGCTTACGGTCGAGGAAAACCTGCGCATTGCCGTGCGCAAGACCAGCCGTTGGCAGATGGAGGACGTGTACACGATGTTCCCGCGCCTCAAGGAGCGGCGCAAAAACGCCGGGCATGCGTTGTCCGGTGGCGAGCAGCAGATGCTCGCCATCGCCCGCGCCCTGCTCAACGATCCCAAGCTGCTGATCCTCGACGAACCCACCGAGGGCTTGGCCCCGGTGATCGTCGACGAACTGGTGAAGATCCTGCGCAAGATCAAGGACGACGGCCTGCCAGTGCTGCTGGTGGAGCAGAACCTGTTGGTCTGCGACAAGCTCGCCGACCGCCACTACGTACTCGAACAGGGCCGCGTGGTCTACGAAGGCAGCGCCGAGGCGTTTCGCGCCGACCCGACGATCAAGAACCGCTACCTGGCCCTGAGTGCCTGACCGGAGACTGCTGATGAATAGTTTTGCGCAACCGCTCCAGAGCAACGCCCCGCTGATCAACCGCGACCGCCTGTGGCAATCCTTGATGGACCTGGCCCAACTCGGCGCCACGGCCAAAGGCGGCGTGTGCCGCCTGGCCCTGACCGACCTCGACCGCCAGGCCCGCGACCTGTTTGTGCAGTGGTGCACAGCGGCCGGGTGCAGTGTCAGCGTGGATGCGATCGGCAATATCTTTGCCCGCCGCGCCGGGCGTAACCCCAACCTGCCACCGGTGATGACCGGCAGCCACATCGACACCCAGCCCACCGGCGGCAAGTTCGATGGATGCTATGGGGTGATGGCCGGCCTGGAAGTGATCCGCACCTTGAATGACTTGGGCGTGGAAACCGAAGCGCCGATTGATGTGGTGGTGTGGACCAACGAGGAAGGCTCACGCTTCCCGCCGTGCATGATGGGCTCGGGAGTGTTTGCCGGCAAATTCGACCTGCAGGAAACCCTCGACAAACAGGATGAGCAAGGTCTGTCGGTGGGCGCCGAGCTGCAGCGCATCGGCTACGCCGGCCCGCGTGCGGTGCTCGGGCACCCGGTGGGCGCCTACTTCGAGGCGCATATCGAACAGGGCCCGGTCCTCGAAGATCAGGCCATCACCCTCGGCGTGGTCATGGGCTGCCTGGGCCAGAAGTGGTTCGACCTGACCTTCACCGGCGTCGAAGCCCACGCCGGCCCCACGCCCATGCGCCTGCGCAAGGACGCCCTGGTGGGTGCCGCGCAGGTGGTCAGTGCGGTCAACCGCATTGCCCATCAACAGCAACCCCACGCCTGCGGCACGGTCGGCTGCCTGACCCTGCATCCGGGCTCGCGCAACGTGATTCCCGGCCAAGTGCAGATGACCATCGACCTGCGCCACCTGCATGCCGACAAGCTGCAGGCCATGGTCGATGAAGTGCGTGAAGTGATCGAAGCCACAGCCAAGCAGCATGGTTTGAGCTATGAATTGACGCCCACCGCCGACTTCCCGCCGCTGGACTTTCATCCGACCTGCGTCAACGCCGTGCGCGATGCCGCCCAGGTGCTGGGCCTGAGCCACATGGACATTGTCAGCGGCGCCGGGCACGACGCAATTTTTGTCGCTGAACTGGGCCCGGCCGGGATGATTTTTGTGCCGTGCGAAGGCGGTATCAGCCACAACGAAATCGAAAACGCCGCGCCGGATGATTTGGCCGCCGGCTGCGCGGTGCTGCTGCGGGCCATGGTCAATGCCGCGCAACAGGGAGGTGACGCAGCATGACGCAGATCGCCAACCTGACGGCTGTAGAACTGCTGGCACGCTACCGGAATAAGAGCCTGTCGCCGGTGGAAGTGACCGAAGACACTCTGCTGCGCATCGAGCGCTACAACCCGGTGGTCAACGCGTACTGCCATGTCGACCCCGAGGGCGCCTTGAACGCCGCACGGGCTTCGGAGCAGCGCTGGTTCCAGGGCGCGCCCTGCGGGGCATTGGACGGGGTGCCGGCGTCGATCAAGGACTTGACCCTGACGGTAGGCATGCCCACACGCAAGGGCTCACGCACCTCCTCCGCCACCGGGCCGTGGGACGTTGACGCGCCGTTTTCGGCGTTTATGCGCAAGGCCGGCGCCGTGTTGCTGGGCAAGACCACCACCCCGGAATTCGGCTGGAAAGGCGTCACCGACAACCCGCTGTACGGCATCACCCGCAACCCCTGGGACACGCGCACCACAGCCGGTGGTTCGTCCGGCGGCGCGGGTGCAGCGGCGGCGCTGAACCTTGGCGTGTTGCACCAGGGCAGCGATGCTGGCGGCTCGATCCGCATTCCCTGCGCCTTTACCGGCACCTTCGGGATCAAGCCGACCTTTGGCTACGTACCGCAATGGCCGGCCAGCTCGATGACGATCCTCTCGCACCTGGGGCCGATGACCCGCACCGTGGAAGATGCAGTGCTGATGCTGCAAACCGTGGCCCAACCGGATGCCCGGGACGGCCTGATCGGCGCGCCGCGCAACACGCCATGGCTCAAGCCGGGCACGGACCTCAAGGGCCTGCGCATCGCCTACAGCCCGGATTTTGGTTACGTGGACGTCGATCCGCAGGTGGCCGAGGTGGTCGCCCAAGCGGTCGCGGGCCTGGTGCAACTGGGAGCGCATGTCGAACAGATCGACCCGGGCTTCAGCGATCCGCTGGAGGTGTTCAGTACCCTGTGGTGTGCCGGCGCGGCGCGCCTGACCGGGCAGTTGACCGACGCCCAGTGCGAGCTGCTCGACCCCGGCCTGCTGCGCATTGCGCAACAGGGCGAACGCCTCGGCCTGGCCGACTTCAGCGCCGCCCTGGAGGCCCGGGCGGCATTGGTGGCGCGCATGGCGGCGTTCCATGAGCACTACGACCTACTGGTCTCGCCGATGCTGCCAATCACCGCCTTTGACGCCGGGCATAACGTGCCACCGGGCTCCGGGCTGGGCGAGTGGATGGAGTGGACGCCTTTCAGCTATCCGTTCAACCTCACCCAGCAACCGGCGGCCTCGGTGCCGTGCGGGCTGGCGGCCAATGGTTTGCCGGTGGGCTTGCATGTGGTGGGGGCGCGGTTTGCCGATGAGCAGGTGCTGCGGGTGTGCCAGGCGTATGCCAGGGCGTTCCCGACCCAGCATTTGCAAGCACCGCATACGCCCACCTGAAACGCGATCACCTGCAGGAGCCGGCTGACCGGCTCCGACTACAGGTTGCTGCGGGCTTAGGCTTTGATATCGGAGCCCTTCAAAGGCTGCTCACTATCAATCTTGAGCAGGAAGTCGGCGCGACGATCACCGTTCAGGTCAATCTGCAGCGTGGACTGATGGGCTTGAGCGTCGTACTCCAAAATGGCCTGTCGACCTTCACCGGTAAACCGGCTGACGAACCTCATGGGTTTTTCCGCAATGTCACGCCTCGGCGCTGATTCAACTCCATGCAGCGCTTCATCAACCACTGAAACGTCACGCTCATCCACATAAGTAGCCTCTGGCCCCGTCGCCCGCAGGTTGGACACGTCGATCTTGTCCTTGCCCGACACGAAGTCGGTGATTCGATCAGGACTCTGCGGTGTCGATTGCTGCGCATTCAAGAACAGGTAGGAGTTCCTGCCACCGCCGCCAGTCAATATGTTCTGGGTAAGGTTGCTGATAAAAATATCGTTTCCCGCCCCACCCTTGGCGTTTTCGATGGTCGTGCCCTTGGCAATGAATACATTCTTTTTCATCCCGCCGACATCCGACGGTGCGCCTTCGTTGAGATTGATCACCTGATTATCGTTAAACCCAGAAAAATCCAGCGTGTCTACACCACCACCGTCCCAGACTGTAAACACCGGAGCGTCTCTGGATGAACTCAAACGATAAGCCTCACGGTCGGCATTGGAGTTGAAGCCATAGGTGTTATCGCCCGTCCGGGTTTCGTGGTTCGCCCCGTAGAGTTTCTGGATGGCGGCCATGTCATCCACCATCGGTGTAGAGGGCTGGTAGTTGATGCCGTTTTTTACGAAGGACTGGCCAGTATGCTGCTCACTCCAGTAGCTCATGATGCTATGCCCGCTGGTGTCCTCCGCGTAGGTAGCCGTCGCGTAACTCGAACCTGTAGGAAGGCTTCTGAACGGGTGCGACAACCCCAGGGAATGCCCCAGTTCGTGGGCGGTGGTTCTGTGCCCGTCGTTGGAATGGCTGGGGGCTGTATGGACCTCATCCGATCCGGCCAGCCATATTTCAGAGGCTGCACCGAACCGTGGAATACGCGGGTTTGCCGCCAGATATCGCTGTGTCGTTTCAGAAGGCAGCGTCGTCGCGAAAGCGTTTTTGCCGTCAGCGCTTTCATTGAAGTTTCCAAAGTTGATATTGCCCTCACTCACCGCTCCCTGAGCCTGTTCGGTGAAGCGCACATTCGCCACATCCGACCATTGGTCCATGGCCTGCCGCGCTGAATCCTTCTGGGCCTGATTGAATTCACTGAACCCACTCAGGCCCAATGCCCGAAAAAACGGCCCGGCCGTCGTTCGAAACTGGTAGGTGACATCAGTTTTTCCATCACCATTGGTATCGTGCCAACGAGAATTGTCACGGGTTATCTCATCGGCGGCCTGCTCGACGGTATATGAAGGTTTGCCGTTGATTGTGCGTTCGCCACCGCGTTGATCGTGGTGAAGGACACGATCCAAGTGAGTCACGGTATTGCTGGCAAAGGGAGAAAGGTTAAACGTTGTTGAAGTCGACATGTTGCGTCTCCTTTTCACTGGTGCAGTGAAGTGGTGAGAAATGCCGGGGGACGAGCCCGCCTGGGCACATCCCAAACTAGCCCTGCACACAGCGAGCAGACATAGGCCTTTCCTTAAGGAAAGCGTGAGCCCACGCGCACGCGCTGAGCCCTGGAGCAACGCACTCATCGAAGAGGCGCGTGGTATCGTTGACACTTTTCGCGAGCACGCTCGCTCCTGCCTCGGAGCCGACATGGACATCGAACTGGCACGCACTTTCCTGGAAATCACCCGCTGCGGCAGCCTGGCCGCAGCCGCCGAGAAACTGCACGTTACCCAGACCGCCATCACCGCCCGGGTGCAAAAGCTCGAAAGCCAGCTCGACAGCACCCTGTTTGTGCGCAACCGCGCCGGGGCGCGGTTGACGGCCGATGGCGAGGCATTCGTGGTGTATGCCAATCAACTGGTGCAAACCTGGGAAGCCGCACGCCGCGACCTGCCGTTACCCGAGGGCTATCGCAATGTGTTGCATATCGGCGGCGAAGTCAGCCTGTGCAACCCGCTGATCCTCGGTTGGGCCAAGGCCCTGCGCGAACACATCCCCAGCCATGCGCTGCGCACCGAAGTGCGTGACGGGGAGTACCTGTTGCGCCAGCTGGAACTGGGGGTGCTGGATGCGGCGCTGGTGTTCCAGCCACAGTACTGGCCGGGGTTGCAGGTGGAGCAGGTACTGGAGGAAAAACTGATCCTGGTGCGCCTGGCCGCCCGCCCCGATCCCTATGTGTATATCGACTGGGGCGCGGGCTTTCGCCAGCAACACGACGCCGCCCTGCCGGACAAGGCCCGCGCGGCTGTGAGTTTCAACCTGGGGCCGTTGGCCTTGCAGTACATCCTGGAGAACGGTGGCAGCGGCTATTTCCGCACGCGGGTGGTGCAGAGCTATCTCGAGAGCGGCGTGATGGAGCGCGTGCCCAAGGCCCCGGAGTTCAGTTTCCCGACCTACCTGGTGTACTCGCGTGAGCGTGATTCGGCGATCCTGCAGCAGGCCCTGGTGCTGCTGCGCGGGGTGGTCAAGGCCGAGAGCGATTGGTCACAGCGTTGGGATCCGGTGCTTTGAACCGATGCCCATGGTAGCCTCCTGATGTTTTCTCCTGGTCCCACCTGCCGATGAACAAGAAAAAATCCGTCACCATCAGCGACATCGCCAAACGCGTCAATATGACCACCATCACGGTGTCGCGGGCGTTGAGCAAACCTGACCTGGTCAAGCCCGCCACCCTGGCGCGGATCCTTGAGGTGGCGCGGGAGCTGGACTATGTGCCCAACGCCTTTGCTCGCGGGCTCAAGCGCAGTGAAAGCCTGATCATCGGGGTGATCACCGCGTCGGTGGACAACCCGTTCTACAGCGAAATGATCAAGGCGATTTCCCGCGAGGCGAAAAAGCACGGCTACACCATCATGCTGGTGGACACCGACGAGCTGGAAGAATTGGAAAGCAAGGCCGTGGATACCCTGCTGGGTTATCGCGTGGCGGGGATTATCCTGTCGCCGGTCTCCGACGAGCCCGACTACCAGCCCGATTACCTGGAGCGCCTGGGCAACGGCAAGACCCCGGTGGTGCTGCTCGACCGCACGATCCACGACAGCCCGTTCAGCCGCGTGGTGCTGGACAACTACCACAGCGGGATCGAGGCCGCGCAGTACCTGTTGCGCCAGAACCCGGCGCTCAAGCGCCTGCTGGTACTGACCGGGCCGCAGCATTCACGCATCACCGTGGAGCGCCTCAAGGGCCTGCGCGAAGTGCTCGCCGAGCACCCCCAGGTGCAGGTCGAAGTGTGCGCCGGCGACTACACCTTGATGCCCTCCTACCTGCACACCCTCGACTACCTGGCCGCGCACCCCGCGCCGGAGGCGATCATGGGTTTCAACCAGTTGATCACCCTCGGCGCCCTGCGCGCCTTGCGCATGCACAATATCCCCCACGACAGCCTGACCATCTGCGGCATCGACCGCCTGCCGTTTGCCGATATCTTCGGCGTGCCGATTGCCTGCGTGGCCCACGATGCGTCGCTGGCCGGCAGCAGTGCGGTGCGCCTGTTGCTCGACCGCCTGCAAGACCCGCACAAACCCCGGGACAAGGTGGTGATCGCCGGCAAGCTGGAGAACGGCTAGCGGCTGGTGTAGCCGCCATCAATCGGCAGGCTGACCCCACTGATCATGCTCGCAGCCTCACTCAACAGGAACAGCACCGGCAACGCCACTTCCCGGGGCTGCGCAAAACGCCCCAGGGGAATCGCCGCCAGAGCCGGGTCGCGCTTGGCCGGGTCGGACCAGGCCTGTTGCGCCATCGGCGTGAGGGTCACGGTGGGGTTGACGCTGTTGACGCGGATCCCGAAACGTCCCCATTCGGCACATTGCACACGGGTGATCGCATCCAGGGCAGCCTTGGACGCGCAATAACCGAGGTGATCCTCCAGCGCCACCAACGAGGCCTGGCTGGAAACGTTGACGATACTGCCGGCGATACCTGCCGCGATCATCGCCGCCGCCACCCGGCTGGCGACTTGCGCGGCGGCGCGGGCGTTGACGTTCATCACGTGGTCGAAGGCGGCGCTGCTGATCGCCGCTGCCGGTTCCAGGCGCGAGATCCCGGCGCAATTGACCAGGCCGTGCATGGGCGGCAAGTCCTTGAGGGCCAGGTCCAGGGCGGCGCTGTTGGCGATGTCCAGGCACAGGGTTGCACAACCCAATTGGGACAGGGCGTGGGCATCGCGGCCGATGGCAAAGACCTGGGCGCCGCTGGCGATCAGTTGCAGGGCGATTTCCCGGCCAATACCGCTGGTGGCGCCGGTAACAAGGATGCGCTGGTGGCTGAAGTCGAAGGTGGTGGTCATGGATGACGGTCTCGAATGCAATGGAGAACCCCTGTGGGAGCTGGTTTGCCTGCTCCCAAATCTTGGTCTGTGTTCACTTAACTCATTTGCAGGCTGTGCATGATCGGTTTGAGTGCCGGATACAGCCTCAGGTAGTCGGCAAAAGCGCGGTCGTATGCCTGCACATTTTCAGCCCCAGGCTCGGCCCGCAGCTGCAACTGCACCCAGCCTTTGTCCATTTGCGCCTTATCCACCAGCCCCACCGTATGCGCCGCCAACAACGCTGCGCCCAGCGCCGCCTCCACTTCCTGGACGATGGTGTACACCGGGTAGCGGGTGACATCCGCGATAATCTGCATCCACAAATCCGAATGGCTCGCGCCGCCCACCACGATCAACCGTGGGTCCAGGGAATGGGCACCGCGCATGCCCGCCTCGATATTGTGCCGCAGGGCAAAACTCACGCCTTCGAGCACCGCGCGGTACAGGTGGATGCGGCTGTGATAGAGGTTCAGGCCGACAAAACTGCCGCTGGCCTGGTCATCCCACACCGGGCTGCGCTCGCCCATCAGGTAGGGCAAAAACAACAGCCCTTCACTGCCCGCCGGGATCTCGCGCGCGCGCTGTTCCAGCAGCCACAGGCTGTCTTGGCCGGTGGCCTGGGCCTGTTGCTCCTCGGCCTGGCAGAACTGCTCGCGAAACCAGCTTACCGAGGCACCGGCAGTAATCGCGCCGCCAAAGATGTACAGGTCCTGCTGGCCGTTATAGACATGGGGCATGCTCACCAGGCCATGGCGGGCATCCACCTGCTGGTTGAGGTAGCCCCAGCACATGCTGGTGCCGATCATCGCCACGTGGTTGCCCGGCCGGGTGACGCCGGCCGCCAGGGTCGCCATCGCCGCATCGACGCCACCGGCCAGCACCGGCATGCCCGGCGCCAGGCCCAGGCGCCTAGCCCATTCCGGCAGCAAACCGCCCACCACTTCGCCCGAATACAGCAAGCGCTCGGGCATCATTGCCAACGGGATATCCAGCGCCGCCAGCATCTCGACGGACCAGCCGCGCGCGGCCACATCATAGACCCCGCCGATATTGCCGGCGCTGCTGTGATCCACCGCCACCTCACCGGTCAGGCAGTAATTGATATAGCTGTTGGGCGGCAGCAGGTAGCGGGTGTTGGCCCAGACTTCAGGCTGGTGCTGCTTGAGCCAGAGCATCTTGGTGAAGCCGTAGTAGCTGTCCAGGGAGTTGCCGGTGACCGCGAACAGGCGCTCCAGGTCAACCTGCTCGCGGACCCAGGCCACCTGCTCGCCGGCGCGGCGGTCCATCCAGATCAGGCATGGGTGCAGCGGCTTGATCTGCGCATCCACGGCTATCCCCGAGCCGCCGTACAGGCTGCTGATGCACAGCGCCTTGACCTGCTCTTTGACGACCCCGGCCTTGCCCATGCACCCGGCCACACAGGCCTCCACCGCGTCCAGCCAGACCTGCGGCCACTGCTCGGCCCAGCGCACTTTTGGCGTGTCCACGCGATAGCCCTGGCTGTGCTGGGCAATGATCCGACCCTCACCATCCACCAACAGCGCCTTGGTGCTTTGGGTGCCAATGTCCACGCCAATCACGTATTTCATACTTATTGCCCCGGCTTGAGCAGCACCTTGATCGACTTCACCGAGTTGGCCAGGTCGAACGCTTCGGCCCAGTTATCCAGGGGGAAATCGTGGGTGACGATGCCCTTGGATGTCACCAGGCCGCGCTCGAACAGGTCGATGGCCACCGGGTAGCAATACGGCCCCAGGTGTGCGCCGCGTACGTCCAGTTCCTTGCGGTCACCGATGATTGACCAGTCGGCACTGGTCTCGGCGCCGAACACGCTGAACTCGACAAACCGCCCCAGCTTGCGGATTAAATCCAGGCCCTGGGTCACGCCGGCCGGCACGCCAGTGGTCTCGATATACACGTCGCAGCCGTAGCTGTCGGTCAGGCCGTTGATGATCGCACGGGCGTTGTCACGGGCCGGGTTGATCACCACATCGGCGCCGTATTTTTTCGCCAGCTCCAGGCGCTCGTCGACCATGTCGATCACCACCAGCTTTTTCGGGGTCTTCAGCGCAGCCACCTGGACCATGCACAGGCCCAGGGTGCCGGCACCGGCAATCACCACCACGTCATCGAGTTGCAGGTCGCCACGGTTGACCGTATGGATCGCGCAGGCCATGGGCTCGATCAACGCCGAATCCTCCAGGGACACCGACTCGGGAATCTTGTGCACGATGGCGGTCTTGGGGATGCGCATGTACTGGGCCATGCCCCCTTCGGCCACTTCGCGCTGGAAGCCGAAAATGTTGTGCACTTCGCACATCCAGTACTTGCCGGACTTGCAGAAGCGGCACTTGCCACAGGGCACGATCTGCTCGGCGATGACCTTGTCGCCGACCTTGACCTCAAAGTGCTCCTCGGCGCCCTCGCCCACTTGCTCCACGTAACCGAAAAACTCGTGCCCCGGCACCACCGGCGCCTTGACCCACGGATTGTCGCCACCCCAGAACATCGCCGCGCCCGAGTGGCATTTGCAGTCACTGGCGCAGATCCCGCAGGCGGCAATGCGGATCACCAGTTCATTGGGCCGCGCCAGGGGTTTGCTGATGCGCTCCAGGCGGTAGTCTTTCGGGCCGTGGCAGACGACGGCTTGCATTTGGCTGTGCTTATCCATGATGTACTGACCTTTATTGAAGATGAGAGAGCCCGTCGCGGCCACGGCGGCCGCGTCGAGGTGCTGGTTTTTTTACTTGTGGCGCTGACGGCTGATAAAGATCGCCAGCAAAATAATTGCGCCCTTGATCACGCTCTGCACATAGGGCGAGACCCCGAGCATGTTCAGGCCGTTGTTCAACACGCCCAACAGCATGGCGCCGAGCAAGGTGCCGACAATCACCCCGCGCCCACCGGCAATCGAGGCGCCGCCCAGGACCACCGCGGCAATCGCATCCAGCTCGAAACCGATGCCGGCGTTGGGTTGGCCACTCATCAGGCGCGAGGTCAACACCAGCCCGGCAATCGCTGCGGTCAGGCCGCTGATGCCATACACCAGCAACTTGAAGCGCGCCGCGCGCACCCCGGACAGGCGCACCGCCTCTTCGTTGCCACCGATGGCGTAGATGTAGCGACCGATGCGTGTGTGTTGCAGCAGCACGTAGGCCATCAGGTAGGTGACCAGCATGATCAGGATCGGCACCTGGATGCCCAGCAGGCTTTGGCGGCCAAAGAAACCAAACCACTCCGGCAGCCCGGAAATCGGATAACCATCGGTGTACATCAGGCCAAAACCCCGGGCGATGCCCATGGTCGCCAGGGTGACGATGATCGGCGGCATATGCAGGTACGCCACGAACAGCCCGTTACCGATACCAAAGGCCACGCCGATCAACAGGCCCGCGCCAATCGCCAGGCCCGGCGGCAGGCCCGCGACCATCAGCCCGGCGGTCAGGGTGCCGGACAAGGCCATCACCGGCCCCACCGACAAGTCGATACCACCGGTGAGGATCACGCAGGTCATGCCCACCGCGATGATCGCGTTGATCGACACCTGGCGGCCGATATTGGACAGGTTGCTGGCGGTGAGGAAGTTGTCGCTGGCCACAATCATCACCGCCGTGACCACCAGCAGCCCGATAAACGGATAGAACGCCGGCGAGCGCACCAGTCGTGCCAGGTTCAGCCGTAACCCCTGGGTACCTGCGCGGTTAATGGACGTATTCACTTGAGCCCCCTGTTGCATGGCGCATGACCTCTTGTGGGTTGACGGCGGACGCTTCCAGTACCTTGACGATGGCGCCCTTGTGGAACACGGCGACGCGGTCGCACATGCCGATGATTTCCGGCAGTTCGGAGGAAATCATGATGATTGCGTAGCCTTGCTCGGTGAGCTTGCGCATCAGCGCGTAGATCTGTGCCTTGGCGCCGACGTCGATGCCACGGGTTGGTTCATCGAACACCAGCACATCGCAGTGATGGTTGATCCAACGAGCAATCACCACTTTCTGCTGGTTGCCGCCGCTCAGGTTGAACACCCGGCTTTCGCCACTCGGCGCCTTGATCGACAGTTGCTGCATCAACGCTTCGACGCTGGCGCACTCCTTGCCCTTGTCGATCAGGCCGCTGGCGCCCTGGTACTTGTGCAGGTTGTTGATGGAGATGTTTTCGCGAATGCTGAAATCGGTGATCAGGCCTTCGCTCTTGCGACTTTCCGGCAACAGGCCGATGCCGTGGGCCAACGCCTGGGCCGGGTCGTCGAGGCTGATTTTGGCGCCGCGCAACCACACATCCTTGGTCACCGACGGCAGTGCGCCCATCATCCCCAGTGCCAGCTCGGTACGGCCCGAACCGACCAGCCCGGCAAAGCCGAGGATTTCGCCCTGGTGCAGGTGGAACTGGTTGTGGGGGCCATTGCGCTGCAACTGGATATCCCTGACCTCCAGCAGCAGCGGCCCGCGCGCGGCGGTGGGTTTGGCGGGAAAACTGCATTCCAGCTTGCGGCCCACCATCATCTCCACCAGGCGGTCAATATCGCTGTCGGCCACGTCGGTGACGCCAGCATTGCCGCCGTCGCGCAACACGCTGATGCGGTCGCAAACCTGGAAGATCTCCTCCAGATGGTGCGAGATAAAAATCACCGCCACACCCTGGCGCTTGAGTTCGCGCATGATCTCGAACAGCAGTTCGGCCTCGCTCGGCGTCAGGGTCGCGGTGGGTTCATCGAGCACCAGCAGCCGCGCCTCCAGGGCCAGGGCCTTGGCGATTTCGACAAACTGCTGCTCGGCCACGCTCAGGCGCCGCACCGGGCATTGCAGGTCGATGCTCACCCCCAGGCGCTGAAACAATGCCTGGGACGCCTCATGCATATCGCGCTTGCGCAGCAGGCCGAAGCGGTTGTTCAGCTCATGGCCGAGGAAAATATTCTCCACGGCCGTGAGGTCGGGAATCAGGCTGAACTCCTGGAAGACAATGCCGATACCGGCGGCAATCGCATCGCGATACGTCGCAAAGTGTCGGGCCTGCCCGTCAATCAGAATGCGCCCTTCATCCTGGTGCTCGACGCCGCCGAGGATTTTCATCAGGGTCGATTTGCCCGCGCCATTTTCCCCGAGCAAGGCATGAATTTCGCCGCGTTCCACCTGCAGGTTGATGGACTTGAGGGCTTGCACCCCGGGGTAGCGCTTACAGATATTTTCCAGTTGCAAAAGACTGCTCATACCGCCGACCTCTCGTTCAGAAGGATGCCCTGTGCCCCACGATTGACGTGGGGCATGGACGGTTTACCAGCTGAAATCCTTGGCCTTGGCCTGGTCGATCAGGGCGATGTCCACCGGGATACTGGCGGGGACATGGGAGCCCCACTTCTTCGCCAGGGCGATGCCCAAGGCCAGGCGGATCTGGTCGCGGGGGTACTGCGCCGAGGTGGCAATAAACTTGCTGCCTGGCTTGAGGATGGCCTTGATCGCTTCCGGTGCGCCATCGACGCTGACCAGCTTGACGTCCATGCCGCTGGCCTCGATGGCCGACAGTGCGCCGAGGGAGCCGTTGTCATTGACGCTGAAAATGCCCTTGAGGGTGGGTTGGGCCTGGAGCATGTTTTCGGTCACGCTCAGCGCCTGGTCACGTTCCTGCTTGCCGTTCTGGATGCTGACGATCTTGATCTGCGGGTGCTTGGCCACGGCTTCCTTGCAACCGCGCACGCGCTCGAGGATCGGTACCACGGCGATGCCGTCGAGGATCGCGATATTGCCTTGGTCGCCGATGCTCTTGGCCAGGTATTCACAGGCCTGGAAGCCGGCGTCGAAGTTTTTCGAGCCAACGAAGGAATCCAGCGGCCCCTCGGCCTGGGCATCCACTGCAACCACCACCACACCCGCGGCGTGGGCCGATTTGACGGCGGACTGTACGCCGACCGAATCCGTGGGGTTGATCAGCAGGATGTCGATGCCCTTTTGCAGCATGTCTTCCACGTCACTGACCTGCTTGGACACGTCGTGGCGGGCATCGGTGATGATCAATTGCGCACCGATGGTCGCCGCCGCTTCTTGCAGGGCGTCTTTCATGGTGACGAAGTACGGGTTGTTGATTTCCTGGAAGGAAGCGCCGATGCGCATGGGGGCAGGCTTGGTGTCGGCCAGGGCGACGGTGGAGATGCTTAAAGCCAACAAACACAGGGTTTTGCGAAGCATTTTCATGGCGTGGTTCTCTGTTTTGTTTTTATTTTTAGAGCAAATGTTATCGTTAACATTTTGCCAGAAGCTAGCAAGGAAATGAGGTGGGTGCAAGCCCCTTGCGATATCCCTTGTGGGTGTGGGCATGCTCGCGTGGGTCGTTAAGGCGCACACCCGGGGTGTTCTTACTGGCGTGATCGCAGCGATGTGGCGACCCGACAAGCCAGCGCCCACAGGGGCAAGCTCAGCTCGCAAAATCCTCAGGCCGGACTAAGCTCACTCACCAACAAAAAATACAACGAGCGACGCCATGACCCATCCCACCGAGGCCTTTCGCGAACGCTACCGTGCCGCTGTCCACCCACGCTATAACCCGTGGCTGCATGCCGGTTTTGTACTGCTCTACGGTTTGTCCTGCATCCTCCTGGCATGGGGCAGCACCCAGCACATTCAGGCCTGGGAATGGCTGACCATCCCCCTGACCCTGGTGTTCTTCAACCTGTGCATCTACCTCGTCCACCGCCACCTGGGCCATCACAAACACGCTGTCGCCAAGCTGTTCTATGCACGCCACACCGGCGATCACCACAGTTTTTTCACCCCTGGCCATATGACCTACGACAGCACCAGGGACTGGCGGGTGATCCTGTTTCCCGCCTGGCTGATCGTTGTCCATAGCCTTGCCATCACCCTCCCCGCCTGGTGGCTGCTCAAGCAGTTAAACCCCAACGTGGCGGGGTTGTTCGCCGGGTGTATGATCCTCGGTTACCTGCTCTACGAAACCTTCCATGCCTGTGAACATCTGCCCTCCGACCATCCCCTGGCACGCCTGCCGTGGATCCGGCACATGCACCAGCTCCATGCGTTGCACCACCGCCGTGAGTTGATGCAAGGGCGCAACTTCAACATTGTGCTGCCGCTGATGGACTATCTGTTCGGCACGTTGCACTGGGAGCCGGTCACGCCCCCCTCCAAAGCCCCTCGGGACACACCATGAATCAAAAAATCCGCCACTTGCTGCTCCTGGTATTGATCGTCGTCGTGGCCTTCCTGCTGCTGATGCCCACCCAGGTGCAACCGGTCAACTGGACACCACCCAAGGCCCCCTCGCTGAAGGATGGGCCCTACAGCGAAAACCAGCGCCTGAAGGACGTCCAGCGTATCGGTGCCCAGGGCATCGACGGGCCTGAAGCGTTGCTGGTGGATGCCAAGGGTTTTCTGATCACCGGCCTGCATGACGGGCGGATCATCCGCACCGCACCCGACAGCCAGACCCTGGAGGTGCTGGCCCATACCGGGGGGCGGCCGCTGGGCCTGGCGCAACACCCGGACGGGCGGCTGATCATTGCCGACGGGATCAAAGGCCTGCTGGCACTGGACGGCCAGCGCAAACTGGCCAGCCTGACGACCAGCGCCAATGGCCTGCCCTTCGGCTTTACCGATGATGTGACGGTGGATACGGCCGGGCGCTACGCCTACTTCAGCGACGCGTCGAGCCGCTGGGGCTATGGCCAGGATGGTGAGGCGGTGATCGAGCATGGTGGCGATGGCCGCTTGTTGCGCTATGACTTCAGCAACGGCCAGACCGAGGTGTTGCTCGATCAACTGCAATTTGCCAACGGCGTGGCGCTGGGGCCGGATGAGGCCTATGTGCTGGTCAATGAGACCGGGGCCTATCGCATCAGTCGCTATTGGCTCAAGGGCGACAAGGCGGGCACCCATGACCTGTTTATCGACAACCTGCCAGGGTTGCCGGACAACCTCACCTTCAACGGCCGGGATCGGTTCTGGGTAGCCCTGTATTCACCGCGTAACCCGCTGCTTGATGGCTTGGCCGGTTACCCGGCGGTCCGCAAGATGGTGGTACGTGCGCTGCTGGTGCTGCCCAAGCCCGTGGAGCGCAAAGCCTTTGTGCTGGGGTTGGACGTGCATGGCCAGGTGATCGCTAATTTGCAGGATGGCAGTGCCGGCAACTATTCGCCGGTGACCACGGCGCGCGAGCATGGCGACTGGCTGTACCTGGGCTCGCTGAAGAACACCAGCATGGCCCGCTTGCCACTGAAACTGGCGCTGTAGAAGCCGACTTGCCGGCGATCGCCGGCAAGCCGTTTTCGGTTAGCGCACGATGGTCTGGCTGCAGATATGCCCCAGGCTTACGTACTGCGTGATGTTGCCGCCCACGCCAACACCGGGGAACTCTTTGAGCTCGATGCGCCAGCCGCCCATGTTGAACCAGGTCCGCCAGTTGTAAGTCTGGCCGGACGAGCTGTCCGGGTAGACCGCATTGAGATCGCCGGAGCAGGTGCCCAGGTCGACATTGCCGGAGGCCGCGCCGGTGATACCGGTCTTGGCCTCGTAGTTGACCCAGTGGTAGTTGATGGTGTTATCGAAACGCTTGTCGACCCGCAGCACCGGGGTCACACCCCGCAACGGCTCACCGGTGCTGTCCGACCATTGGGTGCTCCAGCTCAGGCTACGGGCAGCCTGGGTGGCCAGTTGCATGATCGAACTGGGAATGCGCACCACGTTATCGCCATTCACATTGCTCTGGTTCAGTCGCGGCGCCGAGCCAAAAGACAAGAGGTATCGCGCCTGCGGGTTGAGCGCCACTGCCGGGTTGGCCCGCACCCGAACCTTGACGGTGTAGCCAGGCGTGAGGTTGGGGTAGGTGGAGGTGTTGTTTGGCTGGATCACCACCCAATTGTTGCCATCGAAGCGCTCGAAGATCCACTGGTCGCGGGTGCCCTCGCCGTCATCGCCAAGGAACATGCCCACACCCTGGCCACGCAGCGCGGTGAAGTCGAAGTAATCGACATCGTTGACGCTGTCGAGGTTGCCGGTCACCTGGTTCAGGGCATCCGGCAGGGCGAACGCGGTTTGCGCGGTGTCGTTGGGCTCGAAGGCGTCGATATTGCTGTCCACCGCCACGCCAAAACTGAACTGCGAATTGCTCGCGGCTTTGGCCACCATGTACCAGTAGTAATCGCCGGCAGGCATCACGCCGTTGAGGTATTCATCAGCGCTATCTGCGTTATCAGAGGTGCCCAGCAGCGTCAGGTTGCCCTGACCATCGTCATGGAACAGGCTCAACGACATATCGGTACCGGCGCTCTGGTTCAGCAGTTGGACCTGGATGCGAGCGTTTTTCGGCAGGTTGAAGTGATAGGCGATTTCGGCCCCGGTCTCTACCCCGGTGAGGGTGTACAGAGTGTTGATATCCAGGGTCGGGAACTGTGGGGTAAAAGCCGCGATCGCTGCGCCTTGCAGTTGATCCTGCTGCGGCTTTTGCAACTCGCCGATCACCGCCTCAAAGGGCGCAGCGCTGGCTGCGGCTTTGCTCGCCAGGGCCTTGGGCTTGGCTGCCTTGGCCGCCTTGAGTTTTTGCTTGAGTTCGACCGACAATTTCGACGACTGGACCTTGCCCCCCACTTTAAGCACTTGGTCGACCGCTTGCTTGACTGCCTGGGCGGACAGTTTGGCTGGGGCTTGCGAAGGGTATTGTTCGGCCATTGCAAAGGCCGAAACGAAGCAGGAGGCCGCCATGGCCGCGCCCAGCATAAAGGCTTTTTTCGATTTCATTTTTTATCCATCCATAGTTAAAAAATTGTGGCGTCGGTGCGCGGTGAAATCCGTTCACCTGGGATGGACTGTAGGATAATACTGTATATCTGTACAGTATTTTTTCAAATAGATGTAAGGAGGATGTGATCAGTGCTGTAGGAGAAACTGACCTTGTTGCGAGGGACTTATCCCTCGCCACCCAGGCAATTTTTTCACATCGCTTTCACTGGCCGACCACGCCCCGGCCCCTAAATTGCCCAGCAACTTAAATGGCTGTATCTCAGGTGTCAGGGTGAAGAGTGTGGTTGACATAAATTGCCCGGATGAGGCCCGGGCGAAAACCTTCAAGCAGTTATGGCTGCGTTTCGTTGCGCTCATCGCCCTGTGCCTGGTGGTGATGGGCGCAATGCTCTGGCCAACCACGCCGCCGAACCTGGGAATCGACAATCGCCTGGTCACTTCGGGAGCCTTGGCGGCCTGGCGCAGTGGCGACCTGATCGTACTGGTGCGCCATGAAGAACGCTGCGACCGCTCCGGCAACCCCTGCCTGGGCCCTGCGGATGGCTTGAGCCGCCCCGGCGGTGTCTCGGCCGTCGCCGTGGGTAGCGCGTTCCACACCCTGGGCATGTCCCACAGCGATGTGGTGAGCAGCCCTACCACGCGTACCGTGCAAACCTCGCGACTCATGTTCGGCGATGCCCAGATATTGCCCGACCGCTTGACCTTATGTGGCACGGCCCTCGCCCACGATCTGCCGGTACGCAAACGCCCTGGGCGCAACCTGTTGCTGGTCACCCACAGCGAATGCATCGGTGACCTGGAGCGAGTGCTGGGTTACCCCCACGCTGATGGCGCCGAATATGGCAGCTCACTGTTCGTTCAAATCAATGCGCATGGCAAGCTCAAGGTGCTGGGTGTACTGAACAGCCAGGACTGGCCCACCGCCCTTGGACACCTTTAGCGATCAGCTCACGATATCACTGCGCTGCAGTTCTCCCTGCACCTCCAGGACAAAGGCCGGCTGGCTGGGTTTTCCCGAAATCTGCAACGTGCTCATGTTCGACTGTCGGTCATAGGCGACGATGGCTTCACCGCTCACCCCGGTAAAACGGCTGACAAACTGCAACGGTTTATCACCCAGCTGCGCCCTGATACCTGACACGTCAACCTTGTCCTCGCCGCTGACAAAGTCCTGGATCCGGTCCGGTGCCGTGGCGCTGGAGTCGTTGCCATCGCCACCGCGCAGTTCGTTATTCGCGGCGTTGCCCACCAGCCAATCGTTGCCTGTCCCACCCTTGGCATTCTCGATAGTGGCGCCATAAGCAATGGAAACGTTGCCTTTTAGGCCATCCACATCGGAAAACGTACCCTCTTCAAGACTGATTTTCTGGTCTTGGCTGTAGCCCGAGAAGTCAAGCGTGTCATTGCCGCCACCGTCCCAAATGGCGGCGACCATTTTGTCGTGCTTGGTATTGACGCTCAGGAAGTCACGACCGGTATTGGAATTGAAGCCATACGTGGTGTCGTCTTTGCGGGTCTGGTGATTGACGCCATATTTGGATTGGTAAGCGTAAATATCGTCGAGCTGGGGAGCCGACGCCCGAAAGCCCCCATGATTGGCATAGGTCGTGTGTTCGCCCCGATAGCTCATGACGCTATGGCTTTGAGAGTCTTCATGGGAGTCGATCTTCGAACGATCGAGAATGCCGTTGTAGTTGCCGGGGTGCGTAAGCCCCATTGCGTGGCCCAGTTCATGGATGAGCGTATGGCGACCGGCATCACCAGGCTGGGCTTTGGGCACGGACATATCTTTATCATTGCTTACAAACCAGACATCGCCCCCCTGCCCTTTAGCATCCGGCAGTACCGTATGGGCTTGAAGGGTCACAGCGGAGCAAGAAATACGATTTATCTCTTAAGCCGGCAGGAAAGCACCACGGCCTTGCGCAATGCCCACGAGTGCCTCGTCATCCCGGCAACGGAATCACCCGCAACGGCCTGACCGACTTGTAGGAAAAGCTCGAGTAGATTTCCTTCACACACGGCAATGTCTGCAACACCTCACGGGCAAATTCGCCGAAGGACTCCAGGTCCCTGGCCACCACTTCCAGTAAAAAATCATAGCGGCCGGACACGTTATGGCAGGCGACGATTTCCGGGATGTCCAGCAACCGCTGTTCAAACGCCCGGGCGATTTCCTTGGAGTGGGTATCCATCATGATGCTGACAAAGGCCGTAACCCCGTAGCCCAGGGCTTTGGGCGAAAGGATCGCCTGGTAGCCGCTGATCACGCCGCTGTCTTCCAGGTTCTTGACCCTTCGCCAGCAGGGCGAGGTGGTCAGGGACACGCGCTCGGCCAGTTCGGCGACGGTCAGGCGAGCGTTGCCTTGCAGGGCGTTGAGCAGGGCTTTGTCGGTACGGTCCAGGCTGCTGGGCATGTCTTGCCTCAAGTTGTTATTTTTATGGGATTTCATCCTTCGCCACAGGCTTTTCTCGGCAAAGTAGGCAACGTTCTGCCTCGGTTATGAGCATAGCATTGTAGGAAATAAGGAGTGTCCGACATGCACAATAAACACAACACATTCGGCTTTTCTACCCGTGCCATTCACTACGGCTACGATGCGCAAGACCATCACGGTGCCCTGGTGCCGCCGATCTATCTGTCGGCGACCTTTGCCTTCCCGACCGCCGAATACGGCGCAGGGTGTTTTGCCGGTGAAGAAAGCGGGCACTTCTACACGCGCATTTCCAACCCGACCCTGGCGCTGCTGGAATCACGCATGGCCACCCTAGAGGGCGGCGAGGCCGCAGTGGCGTTCAGTTCCGGCATGGGCGCGATTGCGGCGACCTTCTGGACCCTATTACGCCCCGGCGATGAGGTGATCGTCAGCCAGACCCTGTACGGCTGTACTTTCGCCCTGCTGCACCATGGCATTGGTGAGTTCGGCATCAAGGTGCGCCATGTCGACCTGGCAGACCTCGACGCCCTGCGTGCCGCACTCTCCCCCGCGACCCGCATGATCTACTGCGAAACCCCGGCCAACCCCAACCTGCAATTGATCGACATTGCCGCCGTGGCGAAGATCGCTCACCAGCAAGCCAACGTGACCATGGTGGTTGATAACACCTACTGCACTCCGTACCTGCAACGCCCGCTGGAACTGGGCGCGGATGTGGTGGTGCATTCGGCCACCAAGTACCTCAGCGGGCATGGCGATATCACTGCCGGGATCGCCGTCAGCCGCCATGACCTGGCGCAGCGCATTCGCCTGCAGGGCTTGAAGGACCTGACCGGGGCCGTACTGTCGCCCCAGGACGCCTTTCTATTGATGCGCGGCCTCAAGACCCTGGCCCTGCGCATGGATCGCCATTGCAGCAATGCCCAGGCCGTGGCCGAGGCCTTGCAGGCCCACCCGGCAGTCGAGTCGGTGACCTACCCCGGCCTGCGCTCCTTCCCGCAATACGAGTTGGCAGCACGTCAGATGAAACTGTCGGGCGGCATGATTGCCTTTGAACTCAAGGGCGGCATCGCCACCGGCAAACGCTTCATGAACGCGCTCAAGCTGTTCAGCCGCGCAGTGAGCCTGGGCGACGCCGAATCCCTGGCCCAGCACCCGGCCAGCATGACCCACTCCACCTACACCCCGGAGGAACGTGCCCAGCACGGGATTGCCGAAGGACTGGTGCGCTTATCGGTGGGGCTGGAGGATATCGCAGACCTGCTGGCGGATATCGAGCAGGCGCTGGCGCATTGCGTCAAGCGCGCAACGGCGAGCAAACCGGCGACGCATTCCGCGTAGAAATGGGGGGGTTACTTCACCAGCCGGGTTTCCTTTGAAGGCCGGTAGCCAAAGTAGGCGCTGTAGCATTTGCTGAAGTGGCTGGGCGACACAAACCCGCACGCCACCAGCACTTCGACCTGGGACAGTTCGGTGTGCTGCAGCAGGCGCCGGGCCTCGGTGATGCGCAGCTCCATGTAGTAGCGCTGCGGTGTGGTGCCCAACTGCTCGCGGAACAAGCGCTCCAGCTGGCGCCGCGAGCGCCCGGCATACACCGCCAGTTGCTCCAGGGCCAGGGGTTCTTCGAGGTTGGCATCCATCAGGCGCACCACCTCGCGCAGCGGCGCACTCACGCAGATATTTTCGGCGGGCTTGATCCGCCGGTAACGCGACTCCTCAAACGCCAGGATATCTTCAATGCCCTCCACCAGCGCCTTGTCGTGCAGGCTCTTGATCCAGTCCAGGGCCATATGGAACGCGCCCGAAGGGCTGGACGCGCTCAGTCGGTCGCGATCAATCACATAGGGCTCGCTGCTGACCTGGGTGGCCTTGGCGATTTCCGTCAGGGCCGGGCGATGTTCCGGGTGAATGGCGCAGCGATAGCCGTCCAACACCCCGGCCTTGCCCAGAAACCACGCGCCGTTCCATAGGCCGGCGAGGATCACACCCTGTTGCGCTGCAGCCTTGAGCAGTTCGATAAAGCTTTCACCGGCCTTGAGCTGGGTGCGATAGCCGCCGCAAATCACCAACAGATCAAGGTCGCCCAGGGCGTTGTGGTCGAGGCGCGCGTCCGGGCGAATCACCAGGCCCAGGTCGCTGATCACCTCCTGCTCGTCCAGGCCAAAAGTGCGTGAAGTGAACAACCCCGGGCGCAGCAGGTTGGCGGTGATCAGGGTGTCCAGCGCCTGGGTGAAGGCCGGCAGGGAAAAGTGTTCCAGCAACACAAACCCTGCACGCACCTGGCGTTGGGCCTGGCCCGGGGTTTCGTTCAGGTAGCGCAGGTTCTTGCCTTTCATCCCGCCGCTGAATTGCCGTCTTTCCATGAGTGTTCAACCTGTGTGCGGCGCGGTATGAGGCGCCATCGCCGGCAACAGCTTAGGGCTTGATGTTTTTCAACTGGTTGAGCAAGTCGAGCAGTTGCTGCAATTGCTCTTCGCCGAACTGTTCCTGGATCTTCTGGTAGTTGCTTTCCATCCCCGCGCTCATCTCGACGAAGCACTGTTGCCCCTGCTCGGTGAGGGTCACGAACACGCGGCGCTGGTCTTCGCTGGACTTGCGCCGACGCACGATGCCGTCACGTTCCAGGCGCGCCAACACGCCGGTCATGCTCGGTTTGAGGATGCAGGCCAGGTGCGCCAACTGATGGCTCTCCAGTTCGCCCTGCTGGCGCAGGATCCGAATCACCCGCCACTGCTGCTCGGTCAATTGATGTTCATTGAGCAACGGCCGGAAAAACGCCATGGCGGCTTCGCGGGCCTGCAGCAGGGTCAGCGTCAGGGAAGGTCTGGGAGTGGACATGGCTCACGCACAAAAGAGATCGAAGCGTCGAAGCTTAGGGTCGGCTCCACGGGCATGCAAGCCGGCCGCCACACAAACTCGTTAACCTCGACACGAATTATTTTGAAGCAGCGCAAATTGTCTACCCATAATAAATATAACATGTTAACAATATGCCACTCCCTTCAGCGATCCGAAGGGCGATACCTACAAAAACAACAAAAGGAATCTGTCATGCATTTGCGCCTCCTTCCCCTGGCGGCCAGCGCTGGCCTGTGCGCTACGTTCAGCCCTTTGAGCGCCTACGCCGAGTTTATCCAGGACAGCAAGGCCAGCCTCGACCTGCGCAACTTCTATATGAACCGCGACTTTCGCCAAACCAACGCGCCGCAGAACAAGGCCGATGAGTGGGCCCAAGGCTTTGTGCTGCGCCTGGAGTCGGGCTACACCGAAGGCCGGGTGGGCTTTGGCGTGGATGCCCTGGGTGAGCTGGGGGTCAAGCTCGACTCCAGCCGCGACCGCCGTGGCACCGGGCTGCTGCCGTATGGCGCCAGCCAGCAACCCGTCGACAATTACAGTGAACTGGGCCTGACGGCCAAGGTGCGGGTCTCGAAAACCGTGCTCAAGGCCGGCACCCTGCAGCCGCAACTGCCGGTGGCCGCCTACAACGACACCCGGCTACTGCCTTCGACCTATAGCGGCGAGTTGCTCACCTCCCAGGACATCGCCGGCCTGACCCTGAACCTCGGCCGCCTGGAAAAACAAAACCTGCGCGACTCTTCCAGCAACGACGCGATGAGCTATGCCGGCGTCGACAGCAGCCACCTGGACCTGGCCGGCGGCACCTATGCAATCACCCCACAGTTGGCGACGACTTACTACTACGCACAGATGCAGGATATCTACCGCCAGCACTTCATCGGCCTGGTGCATGACCTGCCGCTGAGCAACGGCATGAGCCTGCGCAGCGACCTGCGCTACTTCGATACCCGCGAACAGGGCAGCCATGAATTGCGCGGCGCTTCGCGGGTGGATGGCGGGCGCATCGACAACCGGTTCTTCAACGGCATGCTGAGCCTGTCGACAGGGGCGCACAAGTTCGGCCTGGGCTACCAGAACCTGTCAGGCCATGGCGATTTCGCCTACCCCGGCATGGACCCCTACTCGGTCAACCTGGTAACCATCAATGTGTTCACCAAGGCCGAGACCGATGCCTGGCAAGCGCGCTATGACTACAACTTCGCCGCCCTCGGCCTGCCGGGGCTGACCTTTATGACGCGCTATGTGGACGGCGGCCATGTGCAGACCGCCAGCGTGCGCAATGGCCGCGAATGGGAGCGCGATACCGACCTGGCCTACACCGTGCAGAGCGGGCCGCTGAAAAACGTCAACGTCAGGCTGCGTAACGCGACCCTGCGGTCGAGCAACGGCCTGACCAGTGATATCGACGAAAACCGCATCATCGTCGGCTACAGCCTGGCGCTGTGGTGATCAACGCAGGCCCGATTGACGCAGGCGGTACTCCCCCGGCGTCATCTGTGCATAACGCTGGAAGAACCGGCTGAAATAGGCCGGGTCCTTGAACCCCAACTGGTAGCAGATTTCATTCGCGGAACTGCCGGTAAACAGCAGCAGGCGCCGGGCTTCCTGCATCAGCCGTTCCAGCACCAGGCGCTTGGACGGCAGGTCGGCAATACGCCGGCATACGTCGTTGAGCCGCGCCTCGGTCACGCCAATGTGCTCGGCGTACGCCGACAGCGGCCAATGCAGCAAATAGTGGTCTTCGATCAGTTCATTGAAGCGATGGAAGATGCGCAAGTCTTCGTGGCGCGCCGGGCGCGCTTCCAGGGAATTGGCGCACAGGCGCAGCAGGCTGATCATGATCAGGCGGGTCAGGCTTTCCAGGGCTGTCGCCCGCCCGGCGCCCGTGCTGTTGACCTCGTTGCACAGCTCGTCGAACAGCCACTCCAGCCGCTTGATCTCGGGCTCAAACGTGGGTGCCAGGCGTGCCAGCGCGACGCAGGCGGGCGGTATCTGCGGGCCGGGCGCAAGGCTCGGGTCGGCATCAATCAGCGCCCGTACCAGTTGCTGGCGCACGGTCAGGACATGGCCGTCGGCATCGGCTTCGGTGACAAAGGCATGGGCTACCGTGGGCGGCGTGAGAAAAAACATCGGCCCGGATTCCAGGTACTGCTGATCGTCGAGGTAGACCCGCACGGCGCCGCTCTTGACGTAATGCACCTGGAAAAACCGGTCATGCCGATGCACGGGCATATTGCGCCCGAAAAACCCCGCCAGATTGCCGAGCCGGTCGTAATGCACGTCGGCATCGCTGTAGCGCTGGTCGTAGACCTGGCCGATGTTGATGTTGGGGATCGGTTTCACAGGCGCCTCTTTATTGTTTTTTGCACCCGATGATTTTGCCACGCTTGACGGTAGTTAACATATTAATTATAACGTTAACACATTAACGAACTGCCTCCAGAGCAGTCGCCATCGCCAGGAGAAATCCATGAGCCGTACCCTGCATGATGTTGCCAGCGGCACCCTGTTCGGCGTCGCGCTGAACTACCAGGGCTTGCTGAACCAGCGTCTCGCCGAATTCGAGCAGCCGCCGTACCAGAAGCCGCCGGTCAAGCCGGTGCTGTTTATCAAGACCCCCAACACCCGCAACAGCCATGACGGCATCGTGCTCCAGCCCCACGGCGAACGCCTGCAACCGGGCCCGGCCCTGGGCGTGGTGATCGGCAAAAGCGCCAGCCGCGTCAGCGTGGAAAATGCCCTGGAGCACGTGGCGGGCTACGTCATCGTCAATGAGTTCAGCCTGCCGGAAGACAGCTACTACCGCCCCGCCGTCAAAGCCAAGTGCCGCGACGGGTTCTGCGCCCTGGGCCCTGAGCTGGTGGCCCGCGAGCAGATCGCCAACCCCCATCAGTTGAGCCTCAAGCTGTTCGTCAACGGCGAGTTGCGCCAGCAGAACACCACGGCCAATTTTGTGCGCGACATTCCCCGCTTGATCGCCGAAATCAGCGAGTTCATGACCCTGCATGCGGGCGATGTGCTGATCACCGGCACGCCTGAAGGCCGCGTGGATGTGCAGCCCGGCGACACCGTCGAAGTCGAGATCAGCGGCCTGGGCCGCCTGGTCAACCACATCCAGGCCGAGGAGCACCCATGAAACACGCCCGTATCCGCTATGCAGGCCAGGTCCATCAGGTCCACGTCGAAGCCGATAACGCTGTGCGCCTGGCCGATGGCCGGCTGCTGGCCGAAGACCAGGTCGAGTGGCTGCCACCGGCCACCGGCAATATGTTCGCCCTGGGCCTGAACTACGCCGACCATGCCGCCGAGCTGGCCTTCGCCCCGCCGACCGAGCCGCTGGCCTTTATCAAGTCGCCAGGCACCTACACCGGGCACAACCAGATCACCTGGCGCCCGGACAACATCGCCTATATGCACTACGAGTGCGAACTGGTGGCGGTGATCGGCAAGCCGGCGCGCAACGTCAAGCGCGAGGACGCCCTGGAGTACCTGGCCGGCTACACCGTGTGCAACGACTACGCGATCCGCGACTACCTGGAAAACTACTACCGCCCCAACCTGCGTGTGAAAAACCGCGACGCCACCACCCCGGTCGGCCCATGGATGGTCGACGTGGCCGATGTGCCGGACCCAGGCAACCTGACCCTGCGCACCTGGATCAACGGTGAGTTGCGCCAGGAAGGCAGCACCCGCGACATGATTTTCGATATCCCCTACCTGATCGAATACCTGTCCAGCTTCATGACCCTGCAACCCGGCGACATGATCGCCACCGGCACCCCCGAAGGCCTGGCCGATGTGGTGCCAGGGGATGAAGTGGTGGTGGAAGTGCAAGGCGTCGGCCGCCTGGTCAACCGAATTGTCAGCGAGGCGGACTTTTTCGCCGCCCGGAAAGAGGCTTGAACCCCATGATCAAACACTGGATCAACGGCCGTGAGGTCGAAAGCAAAGACACCTTCATCAACTACAACCCCGCCACCGGCGAGGCGATTGGTGAAGTGGCCAGCGGTGGCGCCGAAGAAGTCGCCCAGGCCGTGGCTGCGGCCAAGGAAGCCTTCCCGAAGTGGGCCAACACCCCGGCCAAGGAGCGCGCGCGCCTGATGCGCAAGCTCGGCGAACTGATCGAGCAGAACGTACCGCACCTGGCCGAACTGGAAACCCTGGACACCGGCCTGCCGATCCACCAGACCAAGAACGTGCTGATCCCTCGGGCCTCGCACAACTTTGATTTCTTCGCCGAAGTCTGCACGCGCATGGACGGCCACAGCTACCCGGTGGACGACCAGATGCTCAATTACACCCTGTACCAACCGGTGGGTGTGTGCGCGCTGGTGTCGCCATGGAACGTACCGTTCATGACCGCCACCTGGAAGACCGCCCCGTGCCTGGCCCTGGGCAACACGGCGGTACTGAAGATGTCCGAGCTGTCGCCGCTGACCGCCAACGAACTGGGACGCCTGGCGTTGGAAGCGGGGATCCCCAAGGGCGTGCTCAACGTGATCCAGGGCTACGGCGCCACCGCCGGCGATGCCCTGGTGCGTCACCCGGATGTGCGGGCGATTTCCTTTACCGGCGGCACCGCCACCGGCAAGAAGATCATGCAGACCGCCGGCCTGAAAAAGTACTCCATGGAGCTGGGCGGCAAGTCGCCAGTGCTGATTTTTGAAGACGCCGACCTCGAACGGGCCCTGGATGCCGCGCTGTTCACCATCTTCTCGCTCAACGGCGAGCGCTGCACCGCCGGCAGCCGGGTGTTTATCCAGGAGAGCGTGTACCCGCAGTTCGTCGCCGAGTTCGCCGCCCGCGCCAAACGCCTGATTGTCGGTGACCCGCAAGACCCTAACACCCAGGTGGGCTCGATGATCACGCAAGCCCACTATGACAAAGTCACCGGCTACATCAAGATTGGCCTCGAAGAAGGCGCCAACCTGGTTGCAGGCGGCCTGGAGCGGCCGGCCAACCTGCCGGCGCACCTGGCACGCGGGCAGTTTATCCAGCCCACCGTGTTCGCCGATGTCAACAACAACATGCGCATCGCCCAGGAAGAAATCTTCGGCCCGGTGGTGTGCCTGATTCCCTTCAAGGACGAAGCCGAGGCCCTGCAACTGGCCAACGAGACCGAGTATGGCCTGGCGTCCTATATCTGGACCCAGGACATCGGCAAGGCCCATCGCCTGGCCCGTGGCATCGAGGCCGGCATGGTGTTTATCAACAGCCAGAACGTGCGCGACCTGCGTCAGCCGTTCGGCGGGGTCAAGGGCTCGGGGACCGGCCGTGAAGGCGGCCAGTACAGCTTCGAAGTGTTCGCCGAGATCAAGAACGTGTGCATTTCCATGGGCAGCCACCACATCCCGCGCTGGGGCGTATAACCCGCCGGGGCTGGCTCCTACAGGGTCCGTAGCGCACCAACAAGAATAATGAAATCAGGAGAATGATCATGGGTGAAGTAGTCCTGGCGGCGAAAATCTGCCACGTGCCTTCCATGTACCTGTCGGAACTGCCGGGCAAGCACCACGGTTGCCGCGAGGCGGCGATTGCCGGGCACAAGGAGATCGGGCGCCGCGCCCGTGAACTGGGGGCCGACACCGCTGTGGTATTCGATGTGCACTGGCTGGTCAACAGCGGTTACCACGTCAACGGTGGCGAGCGCTTCCAGGGCACCTACACCAGCAATGAGCTGCCACACTTCATCAAGAACATGGAGTACGCCTACCCCGGCTGCCCGGAACTGGGTGAACTGATTGCCGCCGAAGCCAACCTGGCCGGGGTGCGCACCATGAACCACAACATCCCGAGCCTGGAGCTGGAATACGGCACCCTGGTGCCCATGCGCTACATGCACATGGACGTGCCCCAAGAGCAGAAATTCAAGGTGATCTCCATCGCCGCCTGGTGCGCCTGGCATCGCCTGGCAGACAGCTTCGCCTTCGGTGCCGCCGTGCGCCGGGCCATCGAGAAGAGTGATCGCAAGGTGCTGGTGCTGGCTTCCGGGTCACTGTCGCACCGCTTCTCCGACGACCGCGAAGCCGAAGCCAACATCCACAACTGGACCCGCGAGTTCGACAAGCAAGTGGATATGCACGTGGTGCAGATGTGGCGCGAAGGCCGCTTCAAGGAGTTCTGCGCGATGCTCCCGGACTACGCCGAACACTGCTTTGGCGAGGGCAAGATGCACGACACCGCGATGCTCCTGGGTTTGCTCGGCGGGCCTGAGTACAACCGCCCGGCCGAGATCATCACCGAGCCGTTCGGCAGCTCCGGCACCGGCCAGATCAACGCCATTTTCCCGCTCTGAATACAACACCCGCAGATGTGGGCGCAGCCTCGCCCGGCGACACAGCGCCCACATTAAATCGCCTACAGAAGGAGGCTTTGCATGCCGCATTTCATCGCCGAATACACCGACAACCTCGAACCCCAGGCCGACCTGGCAGGGCTGTTTGAAAAGGTCCACCAGGTGCTGGGAGACAGTGGCGTGTTCCCCCTCGGCGGCATCCGCAGCCGCGCGGTGCGCCTGGACACCTGGCGCATGGCCGATGGCAAACACGACTACGCCTTCGTCCATATGACCCTCAAGGTCGGCCACGGTCGCGACCTGCCTACCCGTCAGGCGGTGGCTGAAACCCTGTTCATGGTGATCACCGAGCACTTCGCCGCCCTGCAGGCACAACGGCTGCTGGCGCTGTCCTTCGAGATGGTCGAGCTGCACCCGCAGTTGAATTTCAAACAGAACAACGTCCACGCGTTTTTAAGCAACCAGGCGGGTTGACCCCCCGCCTCCCCCAACGGCCTCTCAGACAAAAAGTACAACATCATGAGCACAGCCAATACCGCCCACAGCGTCACCCTTGCCGAGCATGATCGCACCCACAGCACTGTCACCTGGCGCCTGATGCCGTTGTTGCTGATCTGTTACCTGTTTGCCCACTTGGACCGGATCAACATCGGGTTCGCCAAGATGCAGATGAGCAACGATCTGCATTTCAGCGACACGGTGTATGGCTTCGGGGCCGGTCTGTTTTTTATCGCCTACGCGCTGTTCGGCGTGCCCAGCAACATGGCCCTGGACCGCGTTGGGCCACGGCGCTGGATCGCCTGCCTGATGGTGGTGTGGGGCATCCTGTCGACCAGCATGCTGTGGATCGAAAGCTCCACCGGCTTCTACGTCCTGCGTTTTTTGCTGGGCGTGGCCGAAGCGGGTTTCTTCCCCGGGATCCTGGTGTTTCTCAACCGCTGGTACCCGGCGCGCCGACGTGCGCAGATCACCGCCCTGTTCGCCATCGCCGTGCCCATGGCCGGGGTGATTGGCGGGCCGCTCTCGGGGGCGATCCTGGAGAACTTCCACGACTTCGGCGGGATGCGCGGCTGGCAGTGGATGTTCCTGATCGAAGGCGCACCCGTGGTGCTGCTGGGCCTGGTGGTGCTCAAGTACCTGCCGGACAGTTTTGAAACAGTGAAATGGCTGGAGCCTGCGCAGAAACAACAATTGCGCGAACAGTTGAGCACCGAGGAAAAGCGCAAATCCATCACCTCCTTTGGCGGCATCCTGCGCGACCCGCAAGTGTGGCTGCTGGTAGCGATCTATTTTGCGGTGATGCTGGCGGTCAACACCCTGGCGTTCTGGATGCCCACCCTGATCCATGGCGCCGGCATCGGCCGCGACAGCCAGGTCGGCCTGCTGAGCGCCGTGCCGTACCTGGCCGGCTGCTTCTTCATGATCGGCTGCGGACGCTCCTCGGACCGCAACCGCGAACGCCGCTGGCACTTGTGTGTGCCATTGCTGATGGCGGCGGCGGGGATCGCGGTGGCCGGCCTGGCACCGGGCAACTCGCTGGTGGTGATGGGCGGCCTGATCGTCGCCGGCATGGGCGCCAGCGCCGCGCTGCCGATGTTCTGGCAACTGCCGCCGGCCTTCCTGTCCAACTGCACCCAGGCGGCCGGGATCGCCATGATCAGCTCGTTTGGCAGCATTGCCTCGTTCCTCGCGCCCTACCTGATCGGCTGGATGCGCGACACCACCCAGAGCGCCAGCCTCGCCCTGTACGTGCTGGCGCTGTTTATCGCCCTTGGCGGCCTGCTGGTGCTGCGCACCAACGCTGCCATCGTCAACCCTCAGTAAGAGACCCTTGTCATGCTTGATCCACAGCTCATCCTGCAAGCCGCCGCCCAGCTGGACCATGCCGAACGCAGCCGCGAACAGGTACGCCAGTTTTCCCTTGAGCATCCGGCGATCACGATCGAGGACGCCTACGCCATCCAGCGCGCCTGGGTCGCCCAGAAGATCAAGGGCGGCCGCAAGCTGGTCGGGCACAAGATCGGCCTGACCTCGCGGGCGATGCAGGTGTCGTCGAACATCACCGAACCGGACTACGGTGCGCTGCTCGATGACATGCTGTTTGAGGAAGGCACCGACATTCCGTTCGAGCGCTTTATCGTGCCGCGGGTCGAGGTCGAACTGGCCTTCATCCTCGGCAAACCGCTCAAGGGCCCCAACTGCACGATTTTCGATGTGCTCGACGCCACCGAGTGGGTGATCCCGGCCCTGGAAATCATCGACGCGCGTATCCAGCAGATCGACCCGCACACCAAGGCCACGCGCAAAGTGTTCGACACCATCTCCGACAACGCCGCAAATGCCGGCGTTGTCATGGGCGGCCGCGCGGTGCGGCCAACCGAAATCGACCTGCGCAAAGTGCCGGCGGTGCTGTACCGCAACGGCGTGATCGAAGAGTCCGGGGTCTCGGCCGCCGTGCTCAACCACCCGGCCAAGGGTGTGGCCTGGCTGGCAAACAAGCTGGCGCCCTACGACGTCACCTTGCTGCCGGGGCAAATCATCCTCGGCGGCTCGTTTACCCGGCCGGTGGCGGCGAGCCCGGGCGATACCTTCCATGTCGACTACGACATGCTCGGTTCGATTTCCTGCCGCTTCGTCTGACCCCTGGAGGACTGATTCATGGACATGCCTGTCAACCGTTTCAAACAGCGGCTCGCCAGCGGTGAAGCGCAGATCGGCCTGTGGCTGGGCCTGGCGGACGCGTACTGCGCGGAACTGGCGGCCAATGCCGGTTTCGACTGGCTGCTGATCGACGGCGAACACGCCCCCAACGACGTGCGCGGCATGCTCGGCCAATTGCAGGCCGTGGCGCCCTACCCCAGCGCGGCGGTGATTCGCCCGGTGATCGGCGATACCGCGCTGATCAAGCAGGTGTTGGATATCGGCGCGCAGACCCTGCTGGTGCCGATGGTCGAAAGCGCCGCCCAGGCCCGGGAGCTGGTGCGCGCCATGCGCTATCCGCCCCAGGGCATACGCGGTGTGGGCAGTGCGCTGGCGCGGGCTTCGCGCTGGAACAGCATCGACGGCTACCTGGACCAGGCCGATGCACAGATGTGCCTGCTGGTGCAGATCGAAAGCCTGCAAGGCCTGGCCAACCTCGACGCGATTGCCGCCGTCGAGGGGGTGGACGGCGTGTTTATCGGCCCGGCGGACTTGAGTGCCTCCATGGGCCACCGAGGCAATCCGGGGCACCCAGACGTGCAAGCGGCAATCGAAGATGCCATTGCGCGGATCCGCCAGGCGGGCAAGGCGGCGGGGATTCTCAGTGCCGATGAGAAACTGGCACGGCGTTACATCGAACTGGGCGCGGGGTTTGTCGCGGTGGGGGTGGATACCACGGTGCTGATGCGTGGGTTGCAGGGGTTGGTGGGCAAGTTCAAAGACAAACCCGCGCCAGCGAGCACTGGCGGCGCCTACTAATCACCTTCAAACGCCGCAGGACCCAATGTGGGAGCGGGCTTGCTCGCGAAAGCGGTGTGTCAGTCAATATATTCAGTGACTGAACCACTGCTTTCGCGAGCAAGCCCGCTCCCACATTTTGGATGCGTGGTGTTTGAGAGATCGTGTTTCAGCGCTTGATGTTTTTCAGCTCATCCAACAGCCCCAGCAACGTCTGCAACTTCTCCTCCCCCAGTTGCTCCTGCAAGCGCTGGTAGTTGGCCTCCATGCACTGGCTCATGGAGGCAAAACTCGCCCGCCCCTTGTCCGCCAGGGTCACCAATACCCGCCGCTGATCCTGCTCGGCCTTGCGCCGATGGATCATCCCCGCCGCTTCCATGCGCACCAGCACGCCAGTCATGCTCGGTTTGAGGATGCAGGCCAGTTCCGCCAGTTGGTAAATCTCCAGTTCATCGTGTTGATTGAGGATGCGGATCACCCGCCATTGCTGCTCGGTGAGGCCGTGCTCGTTCAGCGAGGGGCGGAAAAAACTCATGGCCGCTTCGCGGGCCTGTAGCAAAGTGAGGGTCAGGGACTGCCGGGGTTTGAGCATAGAGTCAGGGTCACGTGATATTTAGTTAATGTTTTAACGAAACTCTAACATCCCCACCCCGCGCAAGCGCTATAACTTAATGGTCGCGCACGTCCATGGCGCGCTGAATCAAAAGCCCCGGCACGCAGGATCAAGACATTGCTGCCGCCAAAGCCCCTAATGAAGACATCTGCTTTAGAGCCTTCCTTCACTTTTCAGGCTGCGCCATGATCACTATTGAAACCCCCACGTATTACACCGCGACCAAGAAGTACAACCTGAGCTTTCCCACCCTGGAGCAGGACATCGAGGCCGACGTCGTCGTGATCGGCGGCGGCTTTTCCGGGATCAACACGGCTCTGGAACTGGCAGAAAAGGGCATCACCAATATTGTCGTGCTGGAGGCGCGCTACCTGGGCTTTGGCGGCACCGGGCGCAATGGCGGGCAGATCATGGCCGGCATCGGCCACGACCTGGAGAAAATCAAGCAAGACGTCGGCGAAGACGGCCTGCGCCAAGTGTTCGAGATCAGTGACCTGGGCGCCGACATCATCAAAGACCGGATCGCCAAGTACAACATCGACGCCGATTTCTGCCATGGCTACGGCTATATGGGCTTCAACGCCCGTCAGGAAAAGACCCTGCGGGCCTGGGAAAAAGACTTCAAGTCGATCAACAGCAAGCATGAAATCCGCTTTCTCGGCGGCTCCGATGTCCAGCAGATCATCGGCTCCGACGCCTACAGCAGCGCCCTGTTGCATATGGGCGGCGGGCATGTGCATTCGCTGAACCTGCTGCTGGGCGAAGCCACCGCCCTGGCCGGCCTTGGCGTGCGGATCTTCGAGAACAGCCCGGCGCTGGAAGTCAGCTATGGCGAGCGCATCACCGTGCGCACCGGGCGCGGCTCGGTCAAGGCCAGCAAGCTGTTGTGGGCCTGTGACAGTTTTCTCAACAAGCTGGAGCCGGAGCTGCATCGCTCGACCATCAACACCTACGCGTTCCAGATGATGACCGAGCCGTTGAGCGAAGAACTGATCCAGCGGATAAGCCCGATTCGCGGGGCCTACAGCGACATCCGCCCGGTGATCGACTACTACCGCGTGACCAACGAAAACCGCCTGCTGTTCGGCGCCGCCACGCCGCTGGTAGAGCACATTCCCGGCGATTTGAAAGCCTGGAACCGCAAGTTGATGCTGAAGATCTTCCCCTACCTCAAGGACGTGAAAATCGACCTGGCCTGGGGCGGCCCGATGGCCTGCAGCCCCAACCTGTTCCCCCAGATCGGCACCCTGCCGGGGCGCAGCAATGCGTTCTTCGTCCAGGGTTACTCGGGCTTTGGCGTCACCCCCAGCCACATCATCTGCAAGGTCCTGGCCGAAGGCATGAGCGAAGGCTCGGCGCGCTATGACCTGGTCAGCTCAATCCACCGCCCGACGATTATCGGCAAGGACGCAATCCGCCCCTTGCTGCTGACCGCCGGCAAATCCTGGCACCAACTGTCCGGTTACTGGAATGGTCGCCGCTAACTCCATTTTTATCCCTCAGGAGCAACTGTATGGCCCTCGTTACCCTCAAGAAAGATATCCAGCTGTCTGAACTCGACGCCTGGGGCACCGTTGCCGATCTCGGCTCCGAGATCCTCGCCGGCGAGCTCAAGGCTTTCGGCAAAATGACTTTTGGTGCGCCCACCGACAAAGTCAGCAGCGCCTACTTCGGCACCACCCAGGGCAAATTCCGCATGGTCTACCCGTTTCATGAACAAGCCACAGTGGTCACCGGCGAGGTGCGCCTGACCGACGAAAACACCGGCCAAACCACCCGCTACCAGGCCGGTGACAGCTGGTTCGTGACCCAGGGCACACCCGTGCTGTGGGAAGTGGTCAGCGAGAGTTTCGTCAAGCACTACTTCGCGGTCGCATAACTGCGTTGCTTGGTGTGGGAGCGGGCTTGCCCGCGATGGCGGTGGATCAGTTAAGTACTTCTAATCTGACACTCAGCAATCGCGGGCAAGCCCGCTCCCACACAAGCCCACTCCCACATTGGGGGTGGGCTGATTGATAAGTCGCGGTCAGGCCATTCCTACCACCTGCTGCAACCGGCTACTGCGAAACGCCTTGGGCGACTGCTCAAACTGCTTCTTGAACGAACGGCTGAAATGCGCAGAATCGGTGAAGCCCCATTTGTAGGCAATCGAGGTGATCGACTCGCTGCGCAGGAACGGGTTGATCAAGTCATCGGCGCTGCGCTTGAGCCGCGCGCGCTGGATGTAGCGGCAGACGCTGTCGTCCTGTTCTTCGAACAGCCGGTACAAATGGCGCACCGAGATGTTCAAGCGGCTGGCCAGGCCCACCGGGCTCAAGCCAGGCTGGCTCAGAGACTCATCAATGATTTTCTGCACGTAGCTGCGCAGGTTGTTGCCCTGCAACGCGGCCACGTCCTCGCGCGCGTCATCGTCCTGCTCCAGGGCCGAGCCCAGCAGTGACACAAAGGCACACTGCAGCGCCTCAACCTCGTCCTCGGCACCCTCGCTGCCCTTGCACAACTGGTCCATCAACACATGCAACATGCGCCCGCAGGCTTTGCTGGAGGAGATCTTGCCAAAGGTCTTTGATTGGCTGCCCATCTGCTTGCACACCTGGGTGCGCGGCAACGACAGCGAGATATGCTCGATCAAGCCGAATGGGGTGATTTCAATAGAGCCCACCGAGTCCATCAGCAGCAGTTCGCCAGGAGCCAGTTGCACCCGCTGGCCGTTCTGCACGATCTGCGAATAGCCGCTGCGCTGGCTGACCAAAAAGCAATCCTGATCGTTATCGCGGTCGGGGTTGGTCGCCTGGCGCTTGATCAACCCGGCATTGGTACGCAGGCTGGCCAACGACAGGCCGCCGCTGGCGAGCATGGAGAACTCGCCGATAAACAGCGAGCGGTTGAAGGCCAGTTCGGTGTCGAAGTGGCCGCACATGGCACGCAAGTCGCGGTTCCAGGTGTCGAGCCCCTGTTGTGCACTCTGTTGGATACCCATGGGTGTCTCCACAATGGCTTATTGTTTTTGTCGGGCAATAGTTAACATGTTATCTATATGCGCGCAACAAGTACCTGTCCACCATTGTGTTAGCACTAATGATGCCAATCAGAGCGTGCGCAATACGCGCTGCAAGCCGAGCAGCGCAGCCAGCAGTACATCCCGCTGTTCACGGCTCAGGGCAATGTAGCGTCGGAAGGCCGGCATGCGGTTGACCACCTCGCTGCCGCCCATGTGCTCCAGGCGTACGTGCCATTGCTGGGCATGCAGCTCGATGTGCAGGCGCTTGAAATCCAGGGGCATCAATGCCTCGTGCAGGGCGCTGTCCTGTTGCAAGCGCGCCTGCAATTGCCCCAGCAATGCCCCCTCGCCCGCGCGCTGCCGGCAGCAGATTCCAGTTCGTCGAATGGCCCCGCCATGGTGCAATTCAAAGCGTGCCGCGCCCTCTGCCGAGGCGGGTAGGCGCAGGCTGAATTCGGTCATGACCAGGTGCATCAACAACTGCGATTCGGTGCGCTCGCGGATCTCCAGGTGCAGGCTGTCGTCGTCCAGGAGGGCGTGCGCCAAAGTCGGCGATACCTGCTCGAAACGCGCCAGCCCGAGGTTGCGCTGCAACTGCCCCAGGGTGCGCCCAGGCTGATAGCCGGCGGGCGCCCGTTGCGCACTGAACAGTTCAGACAGCTTTTGCCGCAGTGCTGACATAGCCGTGATGAGCGTGACCCGGTTCATTGGCAAACTCCTTGGCCAGCACGTCTTCCACCGACGCCGGCGTGAATGGATTGACCTTCTGCACCACCAGGGTCCAGAACAGCGCATACACCGCAGTGCCGCCCAGCATCACGCCGAACGGGACATAGATATCCGCCGGGTTCATCCCTGGCGGCGTGATAAACCACATGCCCAACAGAATGCCGGCGCTGGACAGCAACTGCGGCAGCGGGAACCACGGCGAGCGATAAGCCCGTGGCAAATCGGGGCGACGAATGCGCAGGATCACCACCGACACCGTGACCAACAGGTAGGCGAAACTCCACGCACACACCGCCGCCAGCACCAGGTGCATGATGTTGTCGGTGTTGCCGCCCAGGTACAGCGCATGCAGGCACGGAATCAGCATCGCCACCAGGATGCACAGCACCGGAGTCTTGAAGCGTGGGTGCAGGTAGGTGAAGACCTTGGGCAACGCGCCATCCACCGCCATGCCATACAGAATGCGTGGCACACCGGCCATCAGGGTGTTGATGGTGGCGGCGCCGGCAAACAGAAAGCCAATGCCCAGCCACAGCGGCCCGATCTGCCCCATCACCTGTTCGGCAAAGCGTGGAATGGCCATGGGTGTGTCCAGCAGATGCACGCCGCTGGTCGCGTCCAGCACCACGTTTTCCACCTGGCGCTTCATCGCTGCGCCATAGATGAACATGCACGTTGCCACGCCCATCAGGCCGAGCATCATTGCCCGGGGCATGACCTTGGCCGACTGGCGCAAGTCCGGCGCCAGCGGGGTGACGAATTCACAGCCGACAAACATAAACATCGCCATGCCCACCAACGACAGCACTGTCACCAGGTCGGTGCCCACCAGGGACTCACCAAACCAGCCGTCCAGCTGCACTGCCGGCGCGGCGATCAGGCCCAGCACGCCAAACACCATCAAGGTGGTCCACATTCCGAAGGTGAGGATGATCTCGGCGCGGCCAAAGGCACTGACGCCAAACACATTGAGCACGCCGAACACCAGCACAAAACCGACACCCAGCAGCCACGAGCCACCGGCGGATTCGGCCAGGGTGTTGAGGTGTTCGAAGTTCACCAGCGCCATGACCCCGGCGAGGATGGTCTCGGCGGTGCCGGCAAACACATGCACGATCAAATACGCCGACAAGGTGCCGGTGATCGCAAAGAAACGGCCCATGCCGCAATTGATGTAGTCGTACACCGAGCCGGTGGTGGGCAGTATCGAGGCGGCCTCGGCGAAGGTCGTGGCCTGGGCCAGCATCATCACCACGGCCAGCAGCATGGCCAGCGCAAACGCGCTGCCGCCGATGCCAAAGCCCATGGTCGCGGTGAGAATCACCGGGCTGGCCATGATCAGGCCAATGGTGCTGGCCAACGCGGTGGGGAAACCCACCGTGCCCCGGTTCAGGTGCGCAGTAAGTCTGTCATTGCTCGACATGGTGCAGATCCTCGAAAGGGATTTTTTAGAAGTGTTTGCACTGTGCGCCCCGCCCCACCTGATCGTCTTGCCCCTGGCTGCCGCCGGTTTTGTTGCTCCCTGCCAGGGTTTGCAGCCTGGCGGCCAGGATCAATTACCTGGCACGCAGGTGAAAGACTTGCGCCGCCGACGCTCGCCCTAATGCGCCCTCAACTTAACCCTTGGGGGACTATAACAATGGAGCACACACGCAAAACCCGCCACCTGCGCCCGGCTGTCGGCCTGGGTCTGGCGCTGTTGATTGGCCAACCTTCAGCCCAGGCAATCGAACTGTATGCCGACGACGACACCACCGTCACCGGCAACTTCCTGGCCGTGTACGGCATGTTCAACAGTCGCAAGAACTACGAGGGCAGCCAGGGCGGTTCGACCTGGCGTGAAGGCTTTATCAAGTATGGCTTGAGCGTCGAGCAGACCCTGGGCAGCAACGCCAGTGTGTATGGCACCGCCAACCTGGTGAGTTCCGGCACCTGGGGCGATGGCGATGCCTCCCGCGTGACTGACGGCAGCGAGCGCACCACCAAGTTCGACGAAGCCTTTGCCGGCTGGCGCTCGGGGGACCTGTTGCCGGCCCTGGGCAAGGATGGCCTGGACCTGTCGTACGGGCGCCAGATCATCACCGTGGGCGACGGTTTTATCATCAACGACGATGGCCCGAACCTGGGCAATGGCGTGGCCGACGGTGAGTTCGACCGCGGCGGCGCCTATTACATCGCGGCGCGGCATGCGTTCGACAAGGCTGCAGTGATGCGCCTGGGCGGCAAGGACGGCTTGCATGGCAGCCTGATGTGGATCGAGTCCGACAACCGCGCCCAGGCCCTGACCGAAATGGCCATCGGCACCCTGGAATACAGCGCAGCGCCAGGCACCCTGGGTCTGACCTACCTGCATGGCATCGACGTGGACGAGCGGTTTGCCAACGACCTGCAACGCCAACGCAAGGGCATGAACCTCTACAGCCTGCGCGGCACCGGGAATGCCGGGATCGACAACGCGCACTTCTCGTTTGAATACGCCTGGCAGGACAAAGACCCCGGCCCGGAAAAAGCCTGGTACGCCGAGGCCGGCTACACCTTCGCCGAACTGCCCTGGTCGCCGGACCTGACCTACCGCTATGCGCGCTACTCGAAAAACTGGGATGCGCTATTCGCTGGCTTCAATCGAGGGTTGGGTACCTGGGTCCAGGGCGAAGTAGCGGGCAACTACTCCGGGCCCTACAACAGCAACACCTCGGTGCAGCACGTGGCACTCAAGGTCAAGCCGCTGGACAACCTGACCCTCGGCGCACTGTTCTTCGACTACCAGACTGTCAGCAAGCGCAACATGCTCGACCTGGATGGCCGCGAGCTGGACCTGTATGTCGAATGGGCGGTGAACGAACACCTGATCATCACGCCGTTGATTGGCCTGTACCAACCGGACAAGGACCAGGAGACGGGCGGCAACCAGGTCGGTGGCAACGGCACCAACGTGTATAGCCAGTTGGTGGTGGCGGTGCCGTTCTAAGCCGTGGGTTGCGCCTGAGCCACCGCACTTCCCCTGTAGGAGCGGGCTTGCCCGCGATAGCGGTAGTTCATCCGCCGAATGTATCGACTGACACTCAGCCATCGCGGGCAAGCCCGCTCCCACAGGGGCATGGCAGCCACAGACATACGCCCCGGCAGGCACAGTCAAGCTGTCGCCTGCAGCGTTGGTTAGCCTCGGGGTTTCCCTTTTGATCAGGAACCTCCCCATGAGCGATATCGCGCTGCTGCCCACCGTCGAAGCCTTCCTGCGTCGAGACCACGGCCTGTTTATCGACGGTGGCTACGTCGCCAGCCAGTCCAGCCAGACCCTGGCGGTGATCAACCCCGCCACCGGCCAGGTCATCGCCACGGTCGCCGACGCGCAAGCCAGTGATATCGAGCTGGCCGTGGCCTCCGCCAGGCACGGCTTTAAACAATGGTCGCAGACCGCCCCGGCGGTGCGCGGTAACGTGCTGCTCAAACTCGCCGACCTGCTGGAACGCCACCGTGAGGAGCTGGCACAGATCGAGACCTGTCAGTCGGGCAAGATCATCCAGATTTCCCGGGCGTTCGAGGTGGACCAGGCCGCGCATTTCCTGCGTTATTACGCGGGCTGGGCGACCAAGATCAGCGGCCAGACCCTCACCCCGTCACTGCCCTCGTTTGCCGGCGAGCGCTACACCGCCTTCACCCTGCGCGAACCGGTGGGCGTGGTGGTAGGCATCGTGCCGTGGAATTTCTCGACCATGATCGCCATCTGGAAACTCGCCTCGGCCCTGGTGACCGGGTGCAGCATCATCATCAAGCCCAGCGAGTTCACGCCGCTGACCCTGCTGCGCATTGCCGAACTGGCGGTGGAAGCCGGCCTGCCCGCTGGCGTGCTGAATGTGCTGACCGGCGGCGGCCAGGTGGGTAAGGGGCTGATCGAACACCCCGGCACCGACAAGGTGTCATTCACCGGTTCGGTGCCCACCGGCCTTGCGGTGGGCAGCGCGGCCATGGGTGCCGGCCTGACCCGCGCGACCCTGGAACTGGGTGGCAAAAACGCCGCGGCGTTCCTGCCCGATGTGAAGCTGGAAACCGCCGTCAACGGCATTATCGAAGCCGGGTTCCTGCACTCCGGGCAAATCTGCGCGGCGGCCGAGCGGTTCTTCGTCCACCGCTCGCAGATCAACCCGGTCATGCAAGCCCTGGCCCAGCGTTTGAGCCGACTGAATATCGGCTCGCCACTGGATGAGCGCACCGAGTTCGGCCCGGTCACCCACCGTCAGCACCAGCTGAAGCTGGAAGGTTTTTTTGCCACCGCCCGCGCCGAAAACAACACAATCATCCATGGCGGCCAGCCAATGGATCGGCCGGGTTGCTATGTCGAGCCCACGATCATTCTCGCCAACAGCATCAACGACACGCTGCTCACCGAAGAGACCTTCGGCCCCATCGCCACGTTCCTGCCCTACGACGACGAGGATGAGTTGCTGGCGTTGATAAACCACACCGCTGGCGGCCTCAGCGCCAGCCTGTGGACCAACGACCTGGGCAAGGCGCTGCGCATGGTCCCGGCGATCAACGCCGGCACGGTATGGGTGAATATGCACACCCTGCTCGACCCGGCCGTGCCGTTCGGTGGCAACAAATCCTCGGGGATTGGCCGGGAGTTTGGCAGCGCGTTTATCGAGGACTACACCGAACTCAAGTCGGTGATGATGCGCTATTGATCACCCCGGGATCAGCGCCTCCGCCTCGATCTCGATCAACCACTCGGGCAGCGACAGGCCGCTGACGATGATCCATGACGACGGCGGCGGATTGTCGGGGAAACGCTCGCGCAGCGCGGCAGCGATAGGCTCCTGCTGATCGCGGGCGGACTCGACGATATACAGGCGCAGCATGATCACATGGGACAGATCGCCCTCGGCCGCGGCCAGGACCTTTTCAATATTGTCCAGGGCGGTGGCGGTCTGCTCGGCGATGCCGGGGCCGACGGTGCGCTCGTCTGCATCCACCCCCACCTGGCCGGACAAGAGAATGCGCCGGCCCTCGCGCACCTCCATGGCCTGGCTGAAACCGTATTGCAGGGAGTTGAAGACTGTCGGGGGATTGATGGTTTTTCGTTGCATGACGACTCCTTGTTGTCTGTAGGAAATAAGGCTACCTCAAGTGTTTTTTCGGCTCTTGGAGAAGTTGCCGATTTCAACATCCAGAAACAGAACACCTTGCAATCCACCCTCCCCCTACCTATATTCGCGCCAGGCGCCATCTACGCCACCTTCCGCGGAAAGGGCTGCGCCCAGGACATGACTGCAGACCTCATCACTACGACTCCCAACCTTAAAGCGGACAAGGTTTGTGCAAGGAGATCGTATGTCGCAACGCCCCGCCTCATCAGCCACTGACGGCCGTATCAACCTTGAGCAGCAGCGCAAGCGCGCCAAGGAACTGTTGCAGCGCCTGAAACATGGCACCGCGCCAACCGAACTGGCGCTGCTTGCCAACCCGCACCCGACGCTTTCCGATGCCCAATGGCTGATTGCCCGGCAACTGGGTTTCAGCAGTTGGCCCAAGCTCAAGGCCCATGTGGATGCAGTGGATTTCGCCGCCAACCACCCCGGTTTCGAAGCCAGCGATGAAGCGCGCACCACCCATTGGCGCTGCGGCAATGATATTGCCCACAGCCTCGGCGTGGCGGGGTTCAAGGGGCGGTTTCGGATGCTCAGCGACCCGCTGTGCATGGGCCCGGTCCAGACCTTGCCTGGCGAGGCCTACCGGGCGATGCGGGCGCGCTTCATCGGCCAGGTGTTTACCCTGGATGTGGCAGATGCCGCACGCCGCCTGGACGATGAGTACAGCCATCTTGAAGAGCTGGGCAGCGCCGACCACAGCGTGTTGTGGTGCGAAGCGGATGCCTATGACCAACTGTTCCTGATCCGTGCCCTGGCAGGTCTTCAGCACACGCCGGCCAGGCTGGAGTTGATCGCGGTCGACCGCATTCCCGGCGTGCAGCGCTTTATCGGCATCGGGCAATTGGCCCCGCAGGTGTTGGCCTGGCTGTGGCCCCAGCGCCGGCCAGTTGACGAGCCCATGCGCCAATTGGCGCGGCAGGCGTGGGCGGCCTATTGCGACAGCTCGCCCGTGGCCCTGGCACAGTTGGCCCGCAACCCCTCCCCGCCTTGCCCTTGCTGGCCCCGGCACTGCGCCGACAGTTGCAGGAGTTGCCCGGCGCTCGCGATGGCTTGTCGCTGACCGAGCGCCTGGCCCTGCAGTATCTGGTAGAAGTCGGCCCCACGCCGTTTGCCCGGGTGTTCGCCGAGCTGATGGCCAAGCGTGAACCCCTGCCCTACCTCGGCGACATGATGTTCCATGCCCTGATGCGGCCGCTGATCGACGGGGCCTCTCCTTTGCTGACTGAGTCCGACAGCCACCTACCCTGGCCTGGCCGCACACTGGCGCTGACGCCCCTGGGCCACCAGGTGTTGAGTGGCAGCGAGTACTGGCCCGATCATGCAAGCCACGAGCGCTGGGTCGGTGGCGTGCAGATCGTAGCGGGGCAGCCGCACTGGACGATCGACGACAAGGGCGTGCCAGCCTGGCGGACCTAACGCCCCTGGCTGAGCATCTGCAGGTTCATCGCCACGAGCTTGCGCCGCTTGGACAAGGGCTTGCCGGCGTGTTTATGCAAGGTGCACAGCTCGAGGTCATCCTCGATGACCAGGATGCGTGCGGAAGGAGATGACATAGGCAGCAGATGATAACCGGTCACAATTAGGCCAACTTCTCACCCGGGGAAACATTGCGCAACGAACGTGGCGTATTGGGCTGTGTGAACGCGGATTATCAATATTTTGAAGAAACTGATTGCATCGAACCTGGGCTTTTTCAGTTAAACGCCAGCAATCAAGCTATCTCCTCGTTAGGTCACGTCACCAGATGCAGGAGAATCATCATGTCGAAAGCCACCGTCAGCCAGTTCATGCACACCCTCCATCAACGCCTCACCGAGTTGTGGGATACCTGTGCCCGCGCTGGGGGAGCACGCTCATGACCCGTTTGCTGCTGGGCGCCGCCATGCTGGCACTGCTTGCCGGGTGTGCCACTGTCAAACAGCCCGAGCTGGACGTCGCGGTCCAAAGCTCCGGGCAGATCTGGAACGCCGTAGCGCACTACAGCGGCCGCACGTTTCTCTCTGGGCCACGCTGGACCGGGACCCAGGGGCCACAACTGACGGCAATCGACCAAAATGGCCAGCGCGCTGCCTATCCAAGCGGTGCCTGGAACAGCTGGGCACCAGGGCGGGATGCTGCCAACGTCTTCGTGAATATCAATGCCCTGCGCCTGGAGGGCGACAAACTGTGGGTGGTGGATACCGGATCGCCCGAATTCGGCGGCAACCCTGTCAGCCAAGGCGCAAAGCTGGTGTGTATCGACCTGCCTACAAACCAGGTGGTTCGCACCTACTTCTTCGGGCCGGATATCGCCATGGCCGGCAGCTACGTGGACGACGTCCGCTTCAGCGCCGGCAAGGCCTTCCTCACCGATGCGGGAAATGCCGGCATTATTGTCGTCGACCTGGAGACCGGCGAAGCCCGGCGCGTGCTGAACCAGCATGCCTCAGTGGTCGCCCGGCCCGACCGGGACTTGATCCTCAGCAACCAGGTGGTCAAGGCCCCCAACGGCCAACCCCTGCGCGTCAACGCCGACCCGCTGGAAGTCAGCATTGACGGCGTCTGGCTGTACTATGGCGCGCTGCAAGGCCCGTGGTTCAAGGTGCGGATCCAGGACCTTGCGAACCCGGCCCTGCCCCCGGAACAACTGGCCGCGCGGGTAGAATTCTTTGCCGATATACCGGCAACGGGAGGTTCGGTCATGGATGCACAGGGCAACCTGTACTTTTCCGATCTGGCCCACGACGCCATGCGCGTGCGCCGCCCTGACGGACAGATCGAAACCCTGGTCGTGGACAAGCGCCTGCATTGGGTTGACGCGCCCTTCCTGGACAAGGACGGGACGTTGTGGCTGCCCACTCCACAAATGGACCGCGTAGCCCTGTTCAACAAGGGTAAATCCCTGGTGCAGTGGCCGGTGGGGGTTTATCGCTTATCGATACAGCGCTGATCAGCGCGACTGCAGATTGCTTAACGCTTTCACATCCCTTTCACAGTCGGGCGCCTAAGGTGATCCCAGCTCCTAGTGAAAACCTTTAAGCCCGCACTCCCCATCGCGGGCTTTTCTTTGTCTGGGATTTGGCTGAAAGCGGGGTGCCCGGCATCTGCATGCCGGGCCAGGAAAGTGCAACTACAACAATACCGTAGCCAGCATCCCCAGCGCCCCCAGGCAAAAGCCGATCAATGCGCCGCGCCCAGGTGCCTCATGGAACAGCGCCCAGACCACCACAGGCTCCAGTAGCAGCAAGGACGTGACCGAGACCACGGTGACGATCCAGATATCACCGACCGCCACATACCCCAGCCAATAGGCGCCCAACAGGCAAAGCCCGGCAAAGCACATCAGCACTACAGGCATGATGAATGCCTGCCATGAACCGTCGCCGGCATGGGCCAGCCTGGCGGTGACTACTTCGCTGTAGATTGCACAAAACTCACCGATCACCATCAACCCTAGAGCAAAAACTCCGAGTAGTTCTTTGGACATATCAAAAACTCCTTCGTATTCAGCGCAATGTTTTTCAGCTCCCAGCGCGCGATGCCGCTCACCAGGGAGTTGTTGCAGTGATACGAAGCAGCCTTGAACAGGCCTGAATTACCGAAGTGCTTTTGCATGCTCATGTCCTTCAACGGGTGTGAGTCGGCGCAGCCCCAACTAAGGAGGGCTGGCTCAGATCATACGTTCCGTTGAGCGGCGTGAACAACCAACACTAGAGTGCCGGTATAGATGAGGCCGCGATCGCCAGGGCCAGCTGTGCGTCAGACATCAGCGGCGGCGTGTAGGTCGAGCGATAAAACCTGCTTGCCTGCTCGAACTGTGCACCCCGGATCTCACCATCGGAGCCAATGAACGCCAGCGCGTCACTTTTGGAGGATTTGAAAAGCTCTGGAATGTAGGAAGTACCGGCGGTGGCTCCCGAGGTAATCACAAAGGGCGCTACCGAGGTGAGCATAAGCGCCCCCTGGAACGGGTTATTGTTTTCGGCGGCCACAGCGGGGTTGCCAATCGACACCAGGAGGACGATTGCCAGGGGTTTGCAGAAATCCATGGGTGATTGCTTCCGTGCGTTCAGAGGGGCGCCACGATAACAGAGTTGGGCGGTCCATCACGCAGGTGTCGCAGGAGCATGCCCGGGAACGTGTACCACACGCCCCCGGGCACGCTAGGTCACGGCTTGAGTTCAAACAACGCCGGCATTGGCGGCCATTCGGAAGGTACCTTGCGGAAGTGGCTGAACCCGGCGGCTTGCGCCATCTGCCGTGCGCGCTTCTCGCCCATGAACGCCCCCAGCCCTGCCCCACCGTGGGACAGCGAGCAGGTCATGCAATACAGGGTGCTCTGCGGATACATCACTCGACCGAACAGGTTCATGTTCTCGTGAAGCTCTTCGGACAGGTTGAGCTCGACCATCAGGTAGGTGCCGTCTTCGGCCGTCGCGGCGCGCAGGTCCTTGAGCATCTGCTGAGGATCGGTGGCATCGTGGATCACCACGAAGGTGGTCACGAAGTCGAATTGCTGGCCTCGCAAGGCATCCGAATCGTTCACCTCGAATTGCACCCGGTCACCGACCCCGGCTGCCTCGGCATTGGCCCGTGCCAGCTCGATGGAAGGCAGGTGAAAGTCGCAGCCGACAATCCGGGCCTCAGGGTACGCCTTGGCCATGGTGATCGCCGCAAGGCCGGCGCCGCAACCGAAATCCAGGACACTGCCGCCGGTCTTGAGCTTCTCTTCGACGCCGTCCAGGGAAGGAATCCAGTGCTGCACCAAGTAGTGCTTGTACCAAGGCATGGTCATGCGCTCCATGCCTTTCCAGGTTTCCAGCGGAAACGCCTCTTCGGCGCAACCACCACCGTGGCGAAAAGCTTCGATGACCTTGGGCGCCATGCTCACGAACGGCACACTCAGCTGAATGATCCCACCGGCAAAATAGGGCGAGTCTTCATCGGCGAGAACCGGCACAAATTCAGCGGGCATCTGGTAGCTACGGGTTTGCGCGTCATAGGTCACATAGCTGCCGGTGACCATGCTGCCCAGCCATTCGCGCAGATAGCGTGCGTTGTAGCCGGTCTTCTGCGCCAGCTGTTCCAGGGTCACGGCCTCACCGTCGGCCAGTGCCTTGAACAGGCCAAGCTGGTCACCGATGTAGAGCATCGCACCGCGCAGTGTGTTGCCGTAATCCTCCATGATCCGCGCGGAAAACTGCTGAACCTTGGTTTTATCAACTTCCATAACCTTAGACATCTGTCTCTCCTTGATAAGTTTGCAAGCCTGCTCATTGAGCAAGGGTCAGCGGTCCGTCAGTTTGGACAGCACGTTATCGACAATGCGTTCGGACATGCCCAGATGGCTTCTGGGCTCGAACAGCCGCGCCAGGACGCCTGCATCCATGACAGCGACCACCCGGGTATCGGCCTCGATCGCCGTGCGGATCGACACGTGATCGCGCTGGCTCGCCTGGGACACTTCGAAGATGATTTGGTAGGCGCTGCTCTTGCCGAGCTTGCGTGCCATTTCGAACACCACGGCTTCGGTGCAGATCGCATCGCCATAGCCCTGGGCGGTGCATTCCATCTTCTTGACGTTAACGGTCAGCCCGTCGATGGTCTCGGTCAGGATCGAGAGCGCCATCAGCGCATAGTGCGAAACGTCCGCCACCGCACACCACTCCAGGCGCGTGCCACGGTAATCGCGCTCGTGCTCGAGGATCATCGCGTCCAGCGCGAGCACGACCTGGGCCTTGGCCAACCGCGCCAGGACCACGACCTGCTCGCAGCCCTCGGGGTTGCGCTTGTGGGGCATGGTGCTGCTGCCGATCTGTTGATCGCTCCAGCCCACTTCCACTTCGCCGATCTCCCAACGATTGAGCGTGCGGATTTCGTCGGCCACACGGGCCAGCGATGCGGTGACCATGGCCAAGGTACTGACGAACTCTGCGACACGGTCACGGGACACGTGCCATCCGGTCAGGGGCACTTGCAGCGACAAGCGCTGCGCAAAACGCTCCAGCATGGGCATCGCGTCCGGACCGAACGCCGCCATCGTGCCGACCCCGCCAAACAGCTGCACCACCAGCACTCGCTGGCGGGCCTCAGCCAGGCGCTGGCGGTGGCGCAGCAGTTCATCAATCCAGCCGGCGACCTTCAGCCCGAAGGTGGTTGGCAAGGCTGGGATCGAATGGGTCCTGGCGACCATCAGCGAATCACGGTGCGCATCGGCCAGCGTCGACAGTTTGCCCAGCAAGGTTTCCAGGGCCAGGTCCATCGCGTCGAGGACGTCGCGCATTTCCATGGACTGGGCGGTGTCCTGTATGTCCTGGGTGGTGGCGCCGTAGTGCACGAATTCACGGGCACTCGGGCTGCAGTTTTTTTGCAGGGCGCTCAGCAAGGGCATCAGCGAATGACCGGTGGCAGCCACGCCTTCGGCCAACTGGCGCACATTGATGCCCGACAGCAAGGCGGCTTTTTCGATCTCCAGGGCGGCCTCGAGCGGGATGATATTGACATCGGCCTGGGCCATGGCCAGCGCAGCTTCCACATCCAGCCAGCGCTGCAGGCGGCAGTGACTGCAGAAGATCTTGCGGCTCTGCGGGCCGGCATAGCCTGAACCGTGGGTTTTCGAGTCGAGGATGTGGCTGTGTTCGTGCCGGCACTGCTCGCCGTCATGACCCAGGCCGAGGTGTTCCGAACGAGCGGTGCAAGATGCACGGGCTACCTTTTCCAACGTTTGCGAATCCATCACATACCCTCCATCGCGTACTGGGACTGACCGACATTTCCTGGGGTTGCCATCACCGCTTCAAGGCCATCGCTTGAAGACCGGGGTATCGCTTTGTTCGCCACCAATTCGACCATCTGTGCCGCAAGCCCCGTGTAGGTGGTCGGGTCAAGCAGGTCGTCGAGCGCTTGGCGGGTGAAACAGCCGTGCAAACGCTGATCGTTGAGCAGGGCTTCGCGAAAAGAAACACCCGCGCCTTGGGCTTGCAGAGCTATTTCGTGGACCAACTGATGGGCCGTCTGCTTGCCCAGACGAGGCGCCAGCGCGAGCATGACCCGCTCCGACAGGATCAGCCCGTCCAGCAAATCCAGGTTGCTGCGCATGCGCGCTTCGCGCACGTCCAGCCCGGCCAGCAGCACACCCTCCATCCGTGCAAGCAAGGCACCGGCGTAGATGAACAGCTCCGGCAAGGCCGCCCATTCGATGCGCCAGGTGGTGCCGTCACGCTCGTGCAACTGGAACGCCGCATCGGTCAGCGCGAGCATTTGTGCGCGTACCAGCCGCGAAAGCGCGCTGATCAGATCCACCGTCGACGGGTTTTGCTTGTGGGGCATGGTGCTGCTCCCCACCTGCCCTGCCCGGCGGCCTTCACGCACTTCATCTATCTCGGTGCGTTGCAGGTGGTAGATCTCATTGGCGACCCGGCCCAAGGTCGCCGAGGCCTGGACCAGCAGCCAGGCCGCCTCCAGGACCCGGTCGCGGGCGCTGTGCCAACTGCTCAACGGTGCCGCCAGGCCAAGGCTTTCCAGGGTCCGGCGCTGTACCTCCAGGCCCTGTGTGCCCAAGGCCGCCAAGGTGCCCACGGCGCCGGTCAGGTTGCCCACCATTACCCGGGCATACGCCTCATCAAAGCGCTCAAGGTGTCGATCAATTTCATCGACCCACACCGCGACCTTGTAGCCAAACGTGGTGGGCAGCGCTTGCTGCCCGTGGGTCCTGGCGACCATCGGCGTGTGCTTATGCTGCAGGGCGAGCGTGAGCAAATGCCCACGAATCCCCCGCAAACGCTGCAAGACCAGGCCCCAGGCATCGCGAACCTGCAAGATGAGCCCGGTATCGAGGATGTCCTGGGTGGTCACGCCGTAATGCACGTATTCACCCAACCCATCGGCGCACAAGGCCTCCAGTGCGCGAATGGTCGGCACCAGGATGTGCCCGGTTTCCATGCTCTCGCGCCCCAGTGCGTCGAGGTCGAGCAGCTCCACACTGGCCACCCGGGCGATTTCCCGCGCAGCTTCATGGGGGATGATGCCCATCTGCGCCTGGGTCGCCGCCAGCGCTGTTTCAACATCGAGCCACTTCTGCACCTGATTGGCATCAGAGAAGATCGCGGCAAATTCCGGGGACGAGTAAGCGCCCCCGTGGATACGGGATTCTGATATATGACTCGGCATGTCGGGTTACTCGCGTTGTCCAGGGAGGGCTACTTCACGCGCTGCACTTCTTCCCAGACAGCGTCGTAATAAGCCCTCTCCAGCCGGAAGTGCTGGGCCAGGGACGTCAGGAATGAATTCTGGAACGCGAGGTCCGGAATACGCCGTGAGATCAGCGCCCATTCACGCTTGGCCCGCGGCGGGACAAGGCTGATATGCACTTCGTAGTACTCCGCGTCGTCCTGGCTCAGGCCAGCGTTGCGCAAGGCGTTGTACAACTTGCCGTGGTTGCCGGGAACCACCAGTTCGGTGATGTAGAACACCGCCAGGCCCCAGCCGACATCCGGGTTGCGAAAGCACCGGGCCCGGTTGTTCAGGTAGGCGATCTCTTCGGGCATGGTCGAGATGGCGTCGAAATCGGCAGGCAGGCCCACGGCGCCGAGGAGCTTGGCCAACAGCCGTGGGTGGGAGCGCTGCTCGTCCTCTTCGCCCAGCTCGCCGTAGAGGTAACGGCCAAGCGCGGCTGCCTCATCCACGTCGGTGAGGTTGACCAGCAGGTCCGCTGCGTCGCGGTACAGGCGGAAGGTGCGGAACCACTGGTGATGCAGGAACACCTGCAGTTGCTCACGGGAGGCCTTGCCTTCAAATATGTACTGCGACATCGGATGGTTTTCCCGCGACTGCGCGGCGATTTCCTCTTCCAGGCGCTGTTGGAAGCCAGCTTCGGACAAGGGCGATGCCAGGTCCGCAGACGGCATGAAACGCTCTTGCACGCCATAGATCGCATTGGCCAGCCAGCGCCGGGTCGAGGCAGTGGCGACGTCATCGCTCAGCGACAGGATGTACAACAATTGCTGACACTGCGCCGCGTTCGCGGCATCGCCCCGGTGGCCCGATTCGCACAAGGCGCGCAGCATATTGGCGGCAATTTCGATACGGTTGAATGTCGTGTCAGGTTTGAGCGCCTCAGCCAGCAGGCGGGCTTCAGCGGTGTGAATGCTCTGTAATTGCGGCAGCGAAAAATTACGTGGGCTCATCATGTGCTCCATTTTTTTGTTCTAGGGTCGCTGGGAGGATCAGGCGGGCAGGCGTTGTTCCTGCATCTGCTGCCACAGGCTGTCGAAGTAGGCCTTGTTGATTTCGAAGTGACGCTTGAGCGCCCGCATGAACATGCGCTGGAAGCCTTCATCACTGGCGAACTTGGCGATCAGTGCCCACATTTCCTCGGTGTCGATCTCATCCTGGGTGCCATGCAGGCGGTGGAACTCACTGGGCCCCTCTGGCACCTCAAGGCGCTGCAACAACTCGTAGATGCGCCGATGGTTGACGCAACTGACCGACTCGACGGCGTACAGCAACGCCAGGCCCCACGCCACATCGGTGTGCCGCACACAACGAATGCGATTGTTCAGGTAGGCCTTTTCCAGGGGGTGCAGTGCCGGGAAGTCAATCGCCAGCGGAATATCGAAATACTCCATGAGGTGGGCCAGCATCGCCGGGTGGGAACGCTCCGGTGTCTCCGCGCCCGCTTCGCCGTAAAGGTTGCGGTAGAACACCGACGCGTCCTCAATGGCTTCGAAGCGAAAGGCCAGTTCGGCCAGCAGGCTGTAGAAGTTGTAAGAGCGGGTCCAGTGGTGTTCCAGGAAGAAGCGCACGTCTTGCACCGGCGGCGTGCCCTGGAACAGGTGCACCGACATGGGATGATTGACCCGGCTGCGTGCGGCGATTTCAGCATCGACCTGCTTGCGGAACTCATCCGCCGGCAGTGCGGTGAAACTCGGCAGGTCGGCCGCGAATTCATCTTCAACGCGGTAAACCTCACTGGCCATCCAGCGACGGGTCGGCTCGGTGCGCGGCTCGCCGGGAATGTGCAGTTGCAGCAGTGCTGACTGGTAGTGGGCGTAGGCGCCGGCGTCTCCCGACAGGCCTTGCCGGGTCAGCGCGAGCAGCGCTTCCAGCGCGCTGGTGACCTGGGTGTATGGCGCGCCGGGCTTTAAAGCATCAGCCATCAGCGCCGAAGCGATGGTGCACTGATGGGCGTCCGGGCGTTGTTGCAGGGCAGCAGTATCCATTGATAACCCCTTTGATCCTTATTTTTATGATGTTTACGTACTCGAAAAAAATCCTAAAGGTTCCTCCAGTGGCAAGGTCAACACCTGTAGGAAAATTCTTTTCATTGAGTTGAAACAGCCCGTAACCAGGGCTGTTCGCCCCGCCGATGGCTGACCAACGGCGAGGCGAGGATGCCGGGGGGAGGCTTCAGGACGCGGCGGGAACTGTCACGAGGAAAGGCACGGTACGAATTTTGTCGCCTCCCTTGAATTGAATCCACAAGGCATAAGGCCCCGCATGCGCGGGCTTGGCATGCAGCATCAACTGCGCCGAGACTGCGCCTGGGTCGCCATGGTCACCGTGGGCGGCCTGCGCCGCCATGGCGTGCGCATGCACATAGTCCAGCTCATCGGTACTGACGAAAACCGCATGGGCCGCCACACCCAGGTAGGTGTCCAGGTCCTGGGCCGGCTTGCCATCCTTGAGCACGGTCAGCGACATCATGCTTTCGCTGCCGGCACGCAAGGCCGACGTGTCCAACTTGACCGTGTACGGGCCATCGCTACCTTGCTCCGGCTTGGCCGGCGCCTGGGCCACCGCATCGCTGCCGCCTTGTACTGGCACCTCGAAGCGCACCACCTGCTGGCCAAGCCCGCTCGGCACGGCATCGGCATAGACGTAATAGGTGCCCGGCCGGGGAAACTTCATCGCGACCTTGAAGCGACCATCAGCGCCCAGCTTGGCCGCGTGCTCATGGATAAAGCTGGTGAAATGGCTGTCGGTCGCCAGCACATGAAGGCGCTGGGTCAGTTCTTCGTCAAACTGCACGATCGGTTGCCCGGTGGCCTTGTCGGTAAAGGCAATCGACAACTCACGTGTCAGTGGGCCGGTTTCTTTGACGATCAGCGCGCCAACAGCCTTTTCGCTCTCGCCGGGCAGCGCGAACGTGCCTTTGATGCTTTCCTGGGCTGCCATCGACGGCATTGTCGCCGCGCCTAGCACTGCCAGGCCAACGGTTAGAACCTGCTTGGTATCCATCTGGGTGACTCCTCATTCGATAAATGGTGGCTTGCGACAGTAAATCTGCCGCCAGGCCGTTCTTCGCCGAACACCGCAAGCAGCGCGCTTGCGTACAACAACGGTGTCTAACGCAGTGCCGCAGCACCGCTGCACACCTGCCCCGCCTGCTCGCAGATCTGCCAGCCACCGCCCAATGCCTTGTAGATACCGACCACCGCCAAGCGCTGCTCGGTGCGCGCCACAGTCAGTGCGCGGCGGCTGCTGAAGTCCGCGCGCTCGGCCTCCAGGACGTCCAGATACACCCCCTCACCTTCCGTGAAACGCGTGCGGGCCAACCTCGCCGCCTCACGATTGGCCGCCGCTTCCAGCAGCCGCAAGCCCAAGGTGCTGCCTGCAGCACTGTTGGCCTGGAACGCGTCATCGGTTTCTTGCAGGGCGCGCAATACGGTCTGGTCGTAGCTGATCAATGCCGCCTGGGTGCGCGCCTCGCTGGCGGCGATCCGCGCGCGTACGCGCCCAGTGTCCAGCAGCGACCAGCGAATGACCGGTGCGATAAAGTTCGACTGCATGCCCGAGTCGCCCAAGGCGCCGAGGCTTCCGGCCAGCAGACCGATGGAGCCCTGCACCTGGATATCCGGATACAAACCGGCTGTTGCCACGCCGATCTGCGCGGTCTCGGCTGCCAGCACCCGTTCGGCTGCGGCGATATCGGCGCGCCGGGCCAGCAAGCCGGCCGGGTCGCCCACCTGCAGGGTGCGCAGGTTCAAGGTCTCACGGCCGGGCCGGGCCTGCGGTAGTTTGAACCCTTGTGGCGCCTGCCCCAGTAATACCGCCAACGCGTTGGTGGTGGTTGCCCGACGTCGCTCCAGGCCAGGCGCTACCGCCTCGACATTGCGCAGCAAGGCCTCGGCACGCAGCCGATCGAATTCGGTGGCGGCGCCTACGCTGACCAAGTGCTCCACCAGGCCCAGGCTGTCACGCTGGCTTTGACTGATGTCCGCCACTACCGCCTGCTCGGCTTCGCCCCCTGCAGCTCGAACCAGGTTGCCGCGACGGTGGCGGCGACGCTCGCCTGCACGCTGCGCAGCAACGCCTGGCGCGATCCCGCCTGGGCCTGCGCCGCCTCCACCGAGCGCCGGACGCGGCCAAACAAATCGATTTCCCAGGCGGCATCCAGCGCCGCGCGCGTGGTTTCAAGGGAGCGCTGCTGGCCGAGGGGGTCTCGACTTCGCTGCGCTGTCGGTGCTCATACCCTAACGCGGCACCGCCGCTGGGCAAGAAGCCCTGGCGGCTCTCGCGCAACATCGCCTTGGCTTCGTCGAGACGCGCGGCCGCGATGCCGATATCGTGGTTGGCCGCCAGCGCCTGCTGGATCAATTGGCTGAGGGCCGGCTCATCGAACACACGCCACCACTGCACCTCGACATCGCCCGTACCAAGACCGGCAATGGGCGCGCCGAAGCTTGCTGGCCGTTGCGCGGCGGGCAACACCGGCGCGGAGTAATCGGGCCCGACTGCGGTGCAGCCAGCCAGCAGGAGCGACGACACCAGAAACGCTTGATAGGCCAATTTCATGACACGCGCTCCTCCAACTGCAGCTTCGGACTCGAAACCTTGCGCAGCGCAAGGCTGCGCATCACCATGTAGAACACCGGCGTCAGGAACAGACCGAACAGGGTCACCCCCAACATCCCGGCAAACACCGCAACCCCCATGGCATGGCGCATCTCGGCCCCGGCACCGCTGGCAAATACCAGCGGCACCACACCGGCGATGAACGCCAGCGAGGTCATCAGAATCGGTCGCAAGCGCAGCTGGCACGCATGGATAACCGCTTCCAGCGGGTTGGCGCCTTCGGCTTCAAGGCTGCGAGCGAACTCGACAATCAGGATGGCGTTTTTCGCAGCCAGGCCGACCAGTACCACCAGCCCGATCTGTACAAACACGTTGTTATCGCCGTCCACCAACCAAACGCCGATGATCGCGCTGAGCAGACACATGGGCACAATCAGCAAGACCGCCAGGGGCAACAACCAACTGTTGTATTGCGCGGCCAGGATCAGATAGGCCAGCAACACACACAGCGGGAAAATGAACAGCGCCGATGACCCGGCGAGCTTTTGCTGGTAGGTCAAGTCCGTCCATTCATAGGTCACGCCCTCGGGCAGTACCTCCTGTGCCAGGCGCTCCATGAGTGCGACGGCCTGCCCGGAACTGACCCCAGGCATCGCTCCGCCAGAGATGTCGGCCGAAGGATAGCCGTTGTAATGAATCACCCGATCGGGCCCGGAACTCGGTGTAACGGTGACAAACGCCGACAACGGCAGCATGTCCCCGGCCGCGTTGCGCACCTGCAGGCGGCCGATGGCTTCGGCCTGCATGCGGTGGTCCGCATCGGCCTGGGCAGTCACCTTGTAGGTGCGGCCGAACCGGTTGAAGTCGTTGACGTACAGCGAACCGAGGTAGACCTGCAAAGACTCGAACACATCCGCCAGTCGCACCCCCTGGCTCTTGACCTGGGTGCGGTCGATATCGACATTCAGTTGGGGCGCATTGACGTCCAGGCTGGTCATCAACCCGGCGACCTGACCCGACTCGGTGGCTTTTGTCATCAGCACCTGGGTCTGCTGCACCAGAGCCTGGAGCCCGACCCCACCCCGGTCCTCAACCTGCAGCTTGAAGCCTCCGGTCACTCCAAGGCCGGGCACTGGCGGCGGTGGGAATACACCGAGGAAACCGTCGGGAATGCTCGCGAACTTGGCTTGCAGGCGCCCGGCGATGGCGACCGCAGCCATGTCGGGAGAAGTACGCTCCTTGAACGGATCGAGCATAACGAACATTACGGCAGCATTCGGTACGTTAACGAAGCCGTTGACCGACAGCCCAGGGAACGCCACCACGCTTTCGACGCCCGGCTCATCCAGGGCGATTTTCGACATCTGCCGCACCACCGCATCGGTACGATCGAGGGAGGCCGCATTGGGCAACTGGGCGATACCTACCAGGTAGTACTTGTCTTGCATCGGCACGAAGCCCGCCGGTACAGCGCTGAAACCAAACCAGGTCAGCGCCAGTAAGCCGCCATACACCAACAGCGCCGCGCCGCGACGACCCGCGACCTTGCGCACCGTGTTGCCATACGCCTGCGGTGCCCGCTGGAACGGCCGGCTCAGCACTTGCACCAGATGCGCGGCGCGACCGCGCAGGCTGCGCGGGTCATGCACCACTGCAGCGTCGCGCGGGCGCAGCAACAGGCCGGCGAGTGCCGGGCTGAGGGTCAAGGAGTTGACCGCCGACAGGATCGTGGAAATCGCGATGGTCAGCGCGAACTGCCGATAGAACTCACCTTGCAGGCCACTGAGGAAGGCGGTGGGGATGAACACCGCAGCGAGTACCGAGGTGATCGCAATAATCGGCCCGGTGACCTCGCCCATCGCTCGCCGCGCAGCCTGCGTCGGCTCCTCGCCGTTCTCGATATGCCGCTCGACGTTCTCGACCACCACGATTGCATCGTCGACCACAATCCCGATGGACAGGACCAGGCCGAACAACGACAAGGTATTGAGGGAGAAGCCCATCAGATGCATGACCGCAAAGGTGCCGATGATCGACACCGGCACGGCCATCAACGGGATCAGCGACGCACGCCAGTTACGCAGGAACACCACCACCACGAGGACCACCAGCAGGATCGCTTCCATCAGGGTGATGGCCACTGACTCCAGCGATGCACGCACAAACACTGTCGGGTCATAGGCAATCCGCGACACCATGCCCTCGGGGAAATTGGCCTCCAGACGCTGCATGGTATCGCGCACCGCTTGCGCCACATCCAGCGCGTTGGCGCCCGGGCTCTGGATGATCTGCAGGGCAACGGCCGGCTCGCCGTCCAACAGGCTGCGCAGCGCGTAGGCATCGGCGCCCATTTCGACACGGGCCACATCGCGCAGACGCGTCACCTGGCCGTTATCACCGGTGCGAATGATGATGTCGCCAAACTGCTCCTCGTCCGTCAGGCGCCCGAGGGTATTGACCGTGACCTGGAACGCCGCGCTGGAGTCAGGCGCCTGGCCGACCGAGCCGGCCGCCACTTGCACGTTTTGCTCACGCACTGCGGTAATTACATCGCCTGCGGTCAAGCCACGGGCGGCGATCAGGTCCGGGTCGAGCCACAGACGCATGCTGTACTCGCCCGCCCCCCACACCAGCACGTCGTTGATCCCCGGAATCCGCGACAGCTCGTCGCGCACCTGGAGGTAGGCATAGTTGGAGATGTAGAGCGGGTCATAACGTTGGTCGGGCGACAGCAGGTGGACCACCATGAGGATGTCCGGGGAGGTCTTCTGCGTAACCACGCCCAGGCGCTGCACCTCTTCGGGCAAACGCGGCAGGGCCCGCGAGACGCGGTTCTGCACCTGGATCTGCGCCATGTCCGCGTTGGTGCCCTGGGCGAAGGTCGCGGTGAGGATCATGCGGCCATCGGTCGCCGATTGCGACGTCATATACAGCATGCCCTCGACGCCGGTGATCACCTGCTCAAGGGGCGCCGCCACCGTCTCGGCGATCACCTGGGGGTTGGCGCCCGGATAAGAAGCCGTCACTTGCACCGTGGGCGGCGTCACGGCGGGGTATTCGCTGAGAGGCAAATGAAAGAAGGCCACGATGCCGGCGATCATCATTAACACCGACAGCACGATGGCGAAGATCGGCCGGTCAATGAAAAAGCGTGGGAAGCTCATTGCACGCCCCCCAACACCAACGGCGCATCCAACGGCGCCCCATCAATCCTGGCGGCCAATGGCGTCACCTGCATGCCGGGGCGCACCAGCCCCTTGACGACAATGCGTTCACCCGGTTGCAGGCCCTGCTCAATCACGCGCAAGCCGTTGGCCATCGGCCCCAGTTCGACGGGACGGTATTCGGTCTTGTCGTCTGCGCCGACCACCAGCACATAGCGGCGGCCCTGGTCAGTGCCAATCGAGTGGTCGGCCACCAACACCCGGGGTTGCGGCGCGCCGATGTCCAGCTTGACCTTGGCGAACAGCCCCGGCGTCAGGCGCCCATCCGGGTTGTCGACCACGGCACGCGCACGCACTGTGCCGGTCTTGCGGTCGGCCGCATTGGCCAGGAAGTCCACCCGCCCGGCGCGTGCATAGCTTGCATCGTTAAGCATCGCCACCATGACCCTGGCGGCCTTTTCCCCTTTCGACGCAGCAACCTCCCGAGTCGCGGCAAGCGAGCGCAGATAGGTGCGCTCGTCGACATCGAAATACACATGCAGCGGGTCGATAGAAACGATCGTCGTCAGCGGCGTCACCCCACGGGTGACGTAGTTGCCCTCGGTGACAAGGGCGCGGTCGACACGCCCGCTGATGGGCGCAGTGACGCGGGTGTAGCTCAAGTCCAGTTGTGCAGCATCCAGCGCAGCCTTGGCGGCGTCGACCTGAGCCCTGCCGGCATTCAACGAGGCGATGGCGCTGTCGAGACGATCCCGCGCCACCACCTTTTTGGCGAACAGTTGCTCAGCCCGACCATGCTCGGCCTGGGCCAGCAATGCATTGGCCTCAGCCTCACGCAAACGGCCCTTGGCAGCGTTCAGCGCCGCCTGGAACTCCCGCGGGTCGATCATAAACAAAAGGCTGCCCTTGGCCACGGATTGCCCTTCAGGCACGCTGACACTTTGCAGATAACCACTGACACGCGGGCGCAACTCAACCTGCTCAATCGCGGTCAAGGAACCGGTGTATTCAACAAACGGAGTCACCGGCTGCGCAACCACCTCGGCCACCGGCACACCAGGCGGCTTGGCGGCATCGGCCGCGGGCGCGCTCTCTTTACAGCCACCCAGCGTGAACACGACAGCTATCGCCACGGCGACCAGGGTTATGCGCTTGCCGTACATCGTGTACCTCCTTGTAATTTTCAGGACAAACCAACACTGGAGTGTCTTATCCGGCTTGCCATGAGGGGAAGGTCAAGTGTTATGAAAATGGCAAGGGGGGCTGGCAGTAGTCAGGGCGGGACGCAGCGTGAAGCGAGATGTTTGATGTGGGGGGCAAGCCTGATTGGATTTGTTTGCTTCTGCACTGGCATGTGTTTCTTCACATATGCCGCGTGGGTCTATGTGACCCCTCATCTAGTGACTTCTTAGACTTTCCGGGGGGTACCTGCCGGCCGAACACGAACTACCAAATTGCCCACGATTCGGGGCACTTGTCGTATGGCCGCGTTCGGCCAGAAGCGGCCCCTCAATGATGTCTATCAAAACAGCGGTATTCATTCCCTGACGGACCTCGGTTTAGGTTTTGTACGAAGTTTCGGGACGGTTAGAATCGCCGACATGATTGACTGAAGGCCTGCACGGTATAGAGTTACGACTCGGATGCATCCTGTGAATTGATCAAGAACCTGGTTTCTCCCGAGCAGAAGATGGGTCGACGTCGAGCACGCCTTAACGCGCTGCTTACAGTCGATCAGACTCTTCCTCCGAAACCAAATACTCAACAAAATCCAAGTAGGAGCCCCATACTTCAGGTGCTGTCATCAGTGATTCTTTACCAATCCGATTAACATCAATCGCATCACACCAGAGCACTTGCCCCAATTGGGAATTGCAATCCATCACGATCAAACCTTCAGCAGGCTCCCCCAACACAAGATAGTTTGATAAAAGTCGGCCACTGTTTCTCAAACGCTTCGTTTCATCAAGAACGTTAGTTGGGGATTCCCAACCGATCTGGTGCAGCGGTAAAACATAAATACCACTTCCATCGAAAAACTCCCCAACCAATTTGAAGCTATCTGGAAGTGATATTTTCAACTCATGCTCGAGCTTTTCAATAAAATTCGGATCCACCGTGCGAATGCCATTCAACGACTCAAATCGACTCTTTACCATCTCTAAGCTTGACATACCAAACCCGCCGATTTTTTACGCGCCATTGCCAATATTCTCACATGCCCTGCACTTTAACTTATGCAGCGGATAGGAAATCGGGGGGGATTCGTCCTGTTTACGATGCAGCAATCATGTGACTGCTTTCCAACAGCGGAGATACCAGGGCTCGTTAGACTGCCGCTCTCGCAGCATTTTGAGATTCTCGGCAACCTGCATGGCTTGTTCAAGAAGCAAAGCGTTCTCCTCATAAGCACATGGATCATTGGTGCCCTGGTACAATTGCCCGCCCTGCGAAACGTCTCTCACAACACTATCTGCAAGCTGATAGAACCTGACAATGAGGGCTGCTTGTTCCGCATCCAAGCAACCGATGTTTTGAATGTTCCCGGCGTAAACCCGGCAGTAATGGTCTGCCACTGATATACGGTACTCCTCGGCTGGCTTGGACGGGTCGCTGCGATAAAATTCTGCGCGCACTCTCAAATCTTGCAAAAAGTGCCGATGTCTCGTTATCTCCGTTAGCGCCATGATCTCCGAGTAGATATTAACCCGGCAATCAAATACACCAAATCATGCTGCGTAGGCGATACGTGGATGCCGGAAATAAGAACGGATTCTTTGAGGGCGTAATTGCAATCGTCTCATGACCGAGCGAACACGCCTTTCCAGTTCGTCCTGATTACGCGCCGGCAAGCCCGTGCGGACCTGATGTTTCAAATCACAATTCAAATACTCGTCAGGGTTCAACTCCGGGGCGTAGGCCGGCAAGAAGAACAGTTCGATTTGCTCTTTGCGGTCGCCAACCCAGGCGCTCACCTTTTTGCTGTGGTGTACGCGCAGGTTGTCGAGAATCAGGAACACCTTGCGGCCCTGAGCATCGCGAATCAGGCGGCTCAGGAAGCGAATCAGCACTGGGGCTGTCAGCGTTTCCCGATACAGCATGAAGCGCAGTTTGCCCCGATTGGTCACGGTGGAAATCATGTTGGTGGAAAAACGACTGCCGCTGACCAGGCGCACCGGCGTTTCGCCAATAGGGGCGTAGCTGCGGCCAGCATGGCTGTCACTGCGCATACCGGTTTCGTCGCCCCACTGAATCTCACCATTCTCAGCCTTGGCCCGCTGTGCGATGCGTGGATATTCATTATCCAGCCAGTGCTGAACCACTTCAGGTTTCTGCTGATAAGCCCGATGCAGTGGGCGCTGCGGGGTGTAGCCCCAACGCTTGAGATATTCACCAACCGTTCGAACCGGCATGAGAAAACCACAGCGCTGGCGGATCAGTTCTCGCACCGCATCACGCGTCCAGAGCGCAAAGCCGAGCTTGAGTTGGTCGGGCATCTTATCGGTCATCAAGGTGCGAATCAGCACTTCCTGGCTGGAGCTCAAACTGCGGCGATCACCCTGGCGCACACCACGCTGGCCGCCGGCAATGGCAGCCTTTTCGCCTTTATGTTCTGCGACCTGCGCCCAGTGAGCAATAGTGCGGGGGTGAACACCAACCGCTTCGCCAATAGCCTTGTAGGTGTAACCCTGCTCACGCATGCGTAGGGCCGTGGAGCGCTTTTCACGTTGTTCTTGGGGGCTGAGTTTGCGGGCATCTATTTTCATGGAGACAGATTATCTAATATGCCCTATTTATTTGCCAGGTTAATAGCTCGACCAACTGTGCTTTGCTCCCGAGACAGCTTTAGTCACCAGGCAAGGATCGCCAAGACCACAGGCAGTGAAAATTTGACTACTTCGTCCATGCGCCCTCTCAGTTGCGTGAATGTCAAAAGGAAGCCTCAAGTGCTTTTTTTTCAGCCCGCGTCAGCCTTAATTAAAGCTCGTGCGCGAAAATTTGCTGGAGAAATAGCGGCCCTCATGAATTAAAAAATATCGAGCGGCCGCGTTTGGCCGATTGCAGCCCATCTTGACGGGTAGTTTTTTGAAAATTGGCACCCCATTATCGGCCCCAATTTTTCGAGGCTGATAATTGACTATTTTTCGCCGAAGAATCCTCCTGGCTTGGGTCGAAGGCGTCGATACGACTACCACCGCTTCCACCACGCCTTCTGAGCAACCATCTTAGACGCCAGCGAGGCGATCTTAGAGCCTGCAATCTTTATCGGAGCGACCTCCATACCATCGAAGCTACCTAGACCCAGAGGGGGGCTTTCTGCTTGTAGAAAGCGAGTGGTTTCTGCTGAAGCCACCGCATGCAGTAACGACGAAGGCGCTATATTCCGACTCAAGACGTGAATACCACTCTCCGGGTCATGTAGACCACTTGCGTCGGTGCCTTCCACGCCATCTATCAGAAGCGGTTGGATCAAGACCGTCCCAAGCTCATAGGTGATATCCAGATCACCGCAAACGCAACGCAGCCTTTGCAGTTCACCATTCGACGATACGCACACAAAATCCAGCCCGTCGTCATCTGTGCAAAAGCTGCAAACGCGTAATTGAAGGCTTTTGCTTAGCGCTAAATTCACATTCAGGAAAGCTCTCTTGAAGTAGTCGGCCAGCTGAGCATCCTTAAGCAATTTGTATACCCGCGATAGAGCTGCCAATTCTTGAGGGAGCTCAAACGGTACATCATTAATAGGTGGCATAGATGTAAAGGGCCATTTCCGTTCTTCGCCAGCCTTAAACGTGTCTAAGTAGAACGACGTGGCGCTTTCATCCTGGTGCAATGACCACCCAATACTCATCGGCAAAGTAGAAAGTGGCTCTAGCTCCGGCTTCACATTCATCGCGTGAGCAACGACAAGGTACCCCATTGTTTAGATCCTTCAGGTACAGGGCTGAATTGCTCCAAGCATAGTCGATACTTGAGTGTGCGCTATTGGCCGATTTCTGCCTGTCACGACTGACCGAAATCGACCCATTGCGACCATTCGCAGGAGCCACCAGAATCGGGGGACTTCTGGTGGTGAGGTGACGCATGGTGAGGATTGAAGTTTCAGAAGAAGCCGACTGGACGCTTTTCGAGGACGTGGCCCGGGTTCTTGAGCAAGGGCTGGGAGGTTGCTGGAAAGAGAGGCTCGATGGTCAAGATCAGCGCTACTGGGATCTGTTGGTAGATGAACACACGCTCACCCTGCACCTTGAACACTATTTAGGCATTTCAGTGGACATTCCCGATGGCGCAGATGACATCGCTCGAAGAGTATGTGCGTTGCTCAAGCAGCCTCTTTGCGGGTAAGCCCGCTCCAACAAAGATCACGTCTGATCTAGACGGCAGCAGTGGGTCGATTTCTGCCTGTAGCCACCGTCAGCTTTTGGCCGAAAGCCGACGGTCGCGAACGGCAGCAATTGGCCAGAATCAGCCTTCTGAAGTGCCGACCAATCTGCGGGCGATTCGCAGTTTCGACTCGCTGCATGCACGTTAATCACTGACTTTGCCCCCCCGCGCACTCTTGGTTTTTTAAACGCCAGCTGGTAGCGTTCGGCACCTCGCTGTATTGCCCGATCCCTTTCTTCATTCGTGACCTGTAAAAGGCAGACGTGCACGAGAACCGTTGCCCCACTCGAGGGCACTGACGCAGGACGCATCGGGCGATGCACAGTCATTCGCAAATGGAGTTCACAATGACGCAAAACAGCACCGTGCTGTCGGGCATCCAGCTGGATCAATTCATGGACCGTCTTGAGGTCGAGCATCAGGAACATGGTGTCGACTACCTGTTGGGCCAGCTGCGCGGCCAACCGCTCAAGGCAACCTCGCTGGAGTCGATCGGACGGCTGCACGTGCTGTGGGTCAATGCGGGTGATGCAGACGCGGCCAGGGCGGTACTGGCCGACGACGGCCAGGCACTGATCGAGGCTACGCCTGATGATGAGCGCAACGAACTCAAGGTCAACCTGCTGATCTACCAACTGCGTCTGGGCAACTACTTCAAAGACGAGCAGGGCCTGCTTCAGGCGCTCGACAACCTTCAGCAATTGACCAACGAGCCGCTGCCGTTCGACATCGAGCAGTACCGGCGCTACCGCATTTTCGAAGATCTCCAACACGCCACCCTCGACGTCGCCCTGAAGACCATCGAAGTGCGTCACACCCTTGCCCTGATCAACCCCGACCGTCATGCACTGCGAGCCTGGGACGATGCCGATCAACACCAGCGACGGGCCCAGGCGCTGGCCGCCCATGAACGCGACGAAGAGGCTCGTGAAGCCGCGCTGGCGGCAATTGCCGCGTTACGCACCGCTGGCGAAGATCAGGATGTCGACGGTAACGACTGGCTGTGGCTGGGCGATGCGCTGATCGAAATCGTTCCGTTGCGCCTGGCGATGTTCGAACAGCCGGTTGTGCGATTGATCGCCGAATTGTCGCTGCCCCAGCGTCGAGAATGGGAAGTGCGCCTGGCACGTCTGGCCGCCCGTTCATTGCAGGCCCAGGGCGACCTCGCCGGTGCTTTGAAAATCTGTGAAGTGGCGACCCTGAGTCTGGAGTCCGGCGGCGGTGACAACTTCGTTGACTTCCATTTGCCCTGGCTGCTTGAAAACGGCCAAATCGACGACGCGGGGCAACGTGCATTCATGGAAATCTATGAAATGCGCGGCGAAATGTGGCCGGGCACGGCCTACTGGGTCCAGGATCGCCTGCTCGATGCCGAGGACCAGTCAGCGTGGTGGCCGTTGTGCGTGATACGTGCCTGTGATGATCAGAGGGTGCTGGAGCGCTTCACTTCCGGCCTGCCGTGGCGGGACGAGTCGACCCCGTCCATGGGCCCGCTGCTCGATGCACTGCATGACGCGCGCGATGACCTTGAGCAAATTGACAACGTCTTCACCCTGGCCCTTGCAGAAGCCCGGCGACGCGCGCCGAACCACCCGTGGATCACTCGTCTGGTGGCGGTACGTGAACGTCAGGCCGGGCGCATCGACGCCAACACCGAACTGACGATGCTACGCGAGGCGGTTTCGGCCGGCGATCTGCAGGACCACCGCAGCGTCTACAGCCTGTTCAGCGCCCACGCCAGTGCGTTCGGCATATTCGATGCCTTGCGCCAACCCTTGCCGCTATTGGCCAGTGGCATGTACTACTACAATTTTGCGACGTCCCTTGAAAGCGTGGTCGAAACGCATGTCGAGAAGCTTTCCAGCGAGGAGGCAGATTCGGCCTGGTGGCGGCTGCGGGAAGTGCAAAAGGTTGCCTACGAACATGGCCAGGCCCGTATGGAGCAGTGCTTCGCCAGCGGCCGCGGACACCGCTACGATGCCTGCGCACACCTGTACTCAATGCTGTGCAACAACCTGGCGATCAATTACCGCTGCTACAACGACAAACTCATGGGTCAAGCACTTGAGTTGCATTCCCGTGGCATCGCCGCCAGCCCGTTCGCCGAACATTATCAGGGCATCCTCGAAAATCGTATTCTGCTGAACGATAACCCAGGCGTCGCCGAAGCCGCCGAACAGCTATGGCACTACGCAGCCGACTATGGCTACGGCCGCCACAACCCGGAAGATTACATACAGGACGTCACCCGCGCCCTGTTTCGACTGGACCGCGAGCGCGAGCTTCTGATCTGGCTGGAGCGCATTCTCAAATGGCAGGAAGAGCGCGAAATCAGCGACAAGGACCTGGAGTACTCGCCGCTGTTCGCACGGATGAAAATTGCCATGTACCTGTCATACAGCCTGCCGGAGGCGGCCACTAACCTGTGGTTACGTTACGCGCCGGTCATCGATGAACTCTCTGAATCCTCTCTGCTGGCTTGTGCCGGCGATGTGCTCAAGGGGCTCGAGCGCAAGGCAGAGGCCGTGGCCTATTATCAGCGCTCCATTCTGCGCAGTGATCCGAACAACGAAGTTGATCGGGGAAACAATGAAATGATCCGCCAGTGCATCGCCGAACTGCAGGCGCCGGCAAAACCGGCCGGCAAAGCCTGGTGGCAGATATGGAAGTGACACCGGAGCTGCGAACGTCCGGTTATGCCCCGCGCAACGCACTCAATGCCGATCAACTCAAGCGTGGCATTGCCGAGCGCAGCAAGGCCCGAGGTGATGCGCCAGAGGTGGGCAAATGGTTGCTCAACCATTTTTACCGTCATCTGGTCGGCAATTTCGAGCCTGCGCGGCGAATCCTGAGCATGGGGCAGGCTATCGAGGCATTGGGAGCCGAGCCGCCGTCCTGGGTGGTTGGGCATTTGAGCGATGCAAAAAAAGATTCACTTGCACCGCTGGTCTGGGTCGATCCGCAGCAGGCGCCATTGCTGGCGCTGGAAGCCTTGCTGGTGGAGTTCCTGACCTCGCGTCAGGGCACAGCACTGGCGGGCAAGCTCGAACGCATCAACTGCCCCCAGGCGTTGATGCTGTGGCAAAAGGAACACGCGCAGATGGCGGCGCGTGTCGAACAAGGCTGGCGCCAGAGCCAGCCCGAGGCCTTGCTTGCACGGGTGAACACCGTGGAGCACGTATTGCAGGAACTGCGTCCCGAAAGTTCCTTGCTGCGCGCGGAAATGGCCTTTGAAAGCTACGTGATGCGCCACTGTCTGGGCCAGTTCGCCGATCGCCGCGCCTTGACTGGCGGCTACGGCGAGCGCTATGCCGAAGCGGTCGAACAGCAGCGCATGCGCGTGTTCAGTTTGCGTGACAGTCAGGGCCAGCCACACATCACCATCAGCCTGATCGTCCAGGCCGACGGCACCTTGACGCTCGAGCAGGTAAAGGGTAAGCAAAACCGGCCTCCGGTGGAGCGCTATTACCAGGACCTGCTGCAGTGCCTGAATGCTCTGGACACCGACCAGCAGACACCCGCCGACTGTATCGCCATCGGCATCGTGCGTACCGAAGCCGGCTGGCTGCGTATCGAGGAGGTCAACGACCCGACCGCCCAGACTCGCCTGGTAGCCCGATATCCGCAACTTTATGAGCGCCTCGATGCGCCGTCCGCCATGGTCGAATGGCTGGTCGCCGGGCGTCAGCCGCAGCAATTCCTGCAGGCGGCCCCGAAGGCGGTGTCGGTCAAGTACGCCATCCGGCACATTTTCAGCAAATACATTGAGCGTCAGCCCAAAGACCCGTTGTACCTCACCGAAGGTGTGCCGTGGCCTGAAATGACCTCGCCAATGGCCGAGGAAATCCTGGCCTGGCAGGCCCGGGCAAGGTAAGGAGAGCGGGATGTTTTTGCTTATCGCAGTTGTTGTTTCAGCCTGGATGTTGTGCCGAGCATTCAGACCGCGTGGCGCCCAGTTGTTCAGCCAACGCAGGCACTGGTCGCTGCTGCTGGCCAGGCCCATGGCTGATGCGATGGAAGTCGAGGGTTTCTACTCGTCGGCGTGCGATCACTTCACCGAGCAAGCACAGACGATTGTACGCGCAGCGTTGTTACACCAGGCCGGGATACGCAGCAATTGCAATGACGAAGCCGTGCGGTCGCACTTCAGTGCGACCCTCGAACAGCAGTGGTACAACCTCGACCTGCAGGCGCTGATGACCGGTGATGAGCCGCGTGCGGCCATGGCCTTTGCCTGCGTTCGGGTGGCGTTTCTGGTCCGTTGCGCGCTGCTGATGCGTTGGCTCGAGCCCGACCTCGCCTGGCGTGTGCTGCTGCTCAATGCACAGCGGGCGCAGGACTGTTTCGACAGCTGGGAAGAATTCGGCAAGGCCTATCAGCTAGGGCGCGAGCAGTGGGTGGCGGCGTTTCGCGTCGACTCGCTGGGCGAAGCGTTCCATGAGCAGCATCTGCGCCAGTTGCTGACGCCCGGCAGCGGAGCTTGGGCCGATGCCCCCTGGAATACGCATGCGGCGCTGACCCCGACTCTGGCGGGAGCTGCGTAGCTATTGGTTCAAGCGTCTGAATCGCTGGAGCTCTCACCGCTGGAGGCGAGCTTGGTTGAAAAGCTCTTTCATTGCTAGATCAGCCGAGGCCTGGAGTCGCTGTTCATGAATGGCTTTTCTCGGCCAATAGCAGCCATAAATATGGCTACGAATCTAGGGCGGCTCAATGAATAGGTGCTCCTGAACGACTCTGCTCAAGAGCTGGCTTTGCCCCATAAAACGGGGCAAAGCCACATCAATAATTTAGTTGCCGCGGTAAGTCGAGAACCCATAGGGGCTGAGCAGCAGCGGAATATGGTAGTGAGGCACGCTACCGTCTGCTTCGAAAATCACAGGTACTTCCGGGAAGAATGTTGCCGACTGATGCTCTTTGAACCAGTCACCCGTTTTGAACGTTACGCGATAGGTCCCTTTCTCGAGCACCTTGTTTTCCGGATAAAGCGCAGTAATACGGCCCTGTTCATTGGTAATGCCGGTGTTCAGTTTGCTCCAGTCTTGGCCGTTCTGTTTTTCAAGTGTCACATTCACGCCAGGTGATGGCAGGCCGTCTTGTAAGTTCAGCACATGGACGCTCAGAGGGTTACCAGCCGCAAAAACAGCGGAGGAAAGTGCGCTCAACACGGCACCGGCCAAAAGGGTTTTCAATGTATTCATGATGAGTCTCCTATTTATTTATGGGTGGGTAAAACTTGTGCGATAGCTTTGAGGGCACAGCCTTCATCGATCTGCGCACCGCCGGCCCCGGCAACGCCGATGGCACCGATGACTTGATCGCCCACCTTCAGCGGTACTCCACCGCCTAACAGCAACAACTCATCGAGTGTGTTTAGGTTTTCAGCTTCGGGGTTACTGCGTGCACGGTCTGATAACAGGCCTGTAGCGGTCTTTGTTGATAGGGCGGTAAAGGCCTTGCGCTGCGCTGCCAGTGTGTTGTGTGGCCCGACATTGTCATCGCGCTGTACGGCTACCAGATTGCCTCCGCGGTCTACGACTGCTGCTACCCCGGTACGGCCGTCTGCATGGCAGGCTGCCAATGTGGCGTCTAGCAATTGGTTGGCCACGGCAAGGGTGACATCCGCACGCTGGGCAACCGGTGAGGTATCTGCCCATGCGGCACTTGAACCTATCGCCAGGGATAGGAGTGAGGTGGTGCAGCTTCTTGCGATTTGCATAAATCCTCCCGTTCAAAGCTCGGTTGAGCCATTGGCGGCCATCATGCATAAGCGTTGCGCTCAGACTGATTGCGTGAGGATTACCAATTTGTAATGGGACGAAGCTGTTTATTGGCCTAGGCTATGCACCTGCGCTGGAGGACTAGATGCGTATCCTGGTTGTTGAAGATGAAGCGAAGACAGCTGACTACCTGCACAAGGGGCTGAGTGAGTCCGGCTATCTTGTGGAGGTCGCCCTGAATGGATTAGACGGTCAGCACTTGGTGCAGGAGTGCGAGTTTGATCTGATCATCCTCGATGTCATGTTGCCCGGCTTGGACGGCTGGCAATTGCTGCAGATCATCCGACGAAAGTGGCAGACGCCTGTGCTATTTCTGACGGCGCGCGATGCTATCGAAGATCGGGTCAAAGGGCTTGAGCTGGGGGCGGATGACTACCTAGTGAAGCCTTTCTCTTACGCGGAACTGCTGGCTCGTGTACGTACGCTGCTTCGCCGCGGTCCGGCGAGAGAAGTAGAGCAGTTTCAGATTGCCGACCTGCATGTCGATTTGCTCAAGCGCAAGGTCACTCGCGGTGGCGAGCGTTTGCCCCTTACCAACAAAGAGTTCGCGTTGCTGCATTTGTTGCTCAGCCGCGAAGGTGAGGTTCTGTCACGTACGCTGATTGCTTCGCATGTCTGGCAGATGAATTTCGATAGCGATACCAACGTCGTAGACGTTGCTATTCGACGTTTGCGTGCGAAGGTTGATGATCCTTATCCGATCAAGCTGATTCACACCGTACGCGGAATGGGCTACATGATGGATGCTCAACCATGAGCCTATGGCCACGTAAACTCAGCCTTCGCCTGGCCTTGATGTTTGCCTTGATCAGCGTGGTGCTCTTAGGTGCTGTAGGGTTCTATCTGTATCACTCTCTGCAACGCGAAATAGCCTGGCGTGATGATCAGGCCCTGCTCGGTCGGCTGCAGCATATGCAGGCACTGATCGGCGACAGTAAGAGTGTAGATTCGCTGCGCACGCGCCCGCAGCTGTACGAAAACATGCTGGGCAACCGCGACAACATGCTTTGGATTGTCGACAGCAATGGGCAGTTGCTAATCGAAATCAACCCGCTCGCTGTGCCATTGCCGAGTCTGCCGAAATCGTCCGCGCCAAAGCTTGCCGATAGTCCTGATGATCCAGCTTTGCGTTTTGCCTGGGTCGATATCTCGAGTCCAGAGCGTCGCCTTACCCTAATTGCGGGTAAGTACCTCGGTGAGCGTGAGCAGATGCTCAGTGCCTATCGTTGGGAAGTGCTGACAGCAGTGACGGTTGGTGCGTTGCTGGCGTTTCTGCTCGGCTGGCTGGTTAGTCAGCGCGGCCTCAAGCCGGTACGTCAACTGGCGACACGCGCAGCGACCATCGATGTGCAGCACCTGCATGTGCGCTTGGAAGCGTTCAATGATCTCAGCGAGCTAAGTGCCCTGAGCCATGCGCTCAATCAGATGCTTAGCCGCCTGGAGCAAGGCTTCGCTCAGCTGTCACGCTTCTCCGAAGACCTTGCCCACGAGATGCGTACGCCATTGAGCAACCTGATGGGGCAGACCCAGCAGACGCTTGGTCGTACTCGCTCGATTGAGGAATACCAGAATCTGTTGGTGTCCAATCAAGAAGAATACGAGCGCCTGGCGCGGATGATTGACAGCATGCTTTTCCTCGCGCGTACCGAGCAGCCAAAGTCGTCCATCAGCCGCGAACGCATCGACCTGCAGGAGCTTGCCGGACAGCTCTGCGAATATTTCGAAGGGATGGGGGAAGAGCGCGGTATTGAGTTGATAAATCAGGCCAGTGGCACGTTGTACGCTGACGCGCAGTTGCTACGCAGGGCACTGGCCAATTTGATTGCAAACGCACTGCGTTATGCCGCTCCTGGTACGCCGGTGACTATCAGCACCATGAGCGCTGGGAATGGGCTCGAAATCAGCGTACACAACCAAGGTGATGCGATTGCAGGCGAACACCTACCGCATTTATTCGAGCGGTTTTACCGGTGTGATCCTTCTCGCAATCAGCCCGATGATTCGGGCGGGCTTGGATTGGCCATCGTTCGATCGATTATGCAGGCCCACAGTGGAAAAGTGGGTGTAACCAGCAGCAATTTAGGCACGGCGTTTTTGCTCACTTTTCCGAACGAAACGTCTCTACTATGAGCGAAGCTATTAGTGTGGTTGTGGTCAGTTGTTGTTGATCAGCGCTATGTGAGTCGCCGCGAGATTGTGTAGGTCCTAGATGACCGCTTCTGGCCAACTTCTGCCTGTCGTAGCGGGCAGCAATCGGCCAGAAGCTTCCTGTCACGAAGGACCTATCCAAAGCGTAAGCGGCTGGCTATCCCACCTTGCGTAATCACACGATGTAATCGCCCGCAGTCCGCTGGGTATGTCGAAGGGCGTAGCATATGTTCTGGATTGGATCGTATGGCCAATGAGTGGTTTAGGAGTTGTTCCCTTTGAAATTCGATTTAACTGAACAAGGCACAAAATATGCGTGCGCGGCAGACCCTGGCCTCGGCTATATTCCAAACGATCTGATAGCGGCTATCCAGGATGTGTACACGCCGGCGGGAATGCAATTGACGGATCTGGCTATACGCGAGGCTGAGAGTGCCGAGTATGGTGCCTCCCGCTTTGGCCTCGACGGACACACCATTGTCTTCCGTGTGGCTAAAACAACGCCGACGAAGATTGGACAGTTCGTCACAATATGGAAGCGCCCGACGTCAGGCAGCATCATTGCACCTCTCGATATCGATGATGGCGTAGCCTTTGTTGTGGTGAGTGTGTTCGATGCAACGCATCGCGGACAGTTTGTTTTCGACCAGAAAATACTGGCATCAAAGGGCATCATGGCGACTAACGGTAAAGGTGGTAAGCGCGCTATCCGCGTTTATCCACCTTGGGTCAAACCAGTCGCCAAAGAGGCCGTTAGGACACAGCAATGGCAACTACGTTACTTTCTTCCTCTTGAACAAAGCGGTAACGCCGATTCCGTGCAGGTGCGTCGGCTCTTTGAAGTTTAAGATCCTTATTCGTCATTCTTGAGCGTTCTGGGTAATGGCAGCTAAAGCACTGTGATCGAGCCGCCCGCGGCTATCCGCTGCCAAGGCAAGCCCAGTATCAAGGCCTGAAGTTGTTCCTTGTCGAGTTCGACGTCCGATCCGTGCCGGATACCTGGCCAGTGAAACTTGTCTTGGTTCAATCGTCGCACCGAACACCGCGATAACTCTAGCCAACGCGGTCTCGGTACCGGCACGCATGTCCATCGGCTCGGTGGCGATCCAGATGGAATCGATGCGGATCATTGAGCGAGTCCACGGATGAATCGTGGTGCTGTACTGCCTGTGTTTTGGGGGCTACGGGCTTAGATGTTCCAACCCATCACCGATAACGCTGTTGAGTTTACGCCTGACTGGCGGCAAACGACGCTAACCTGCCCTTCACGAAGGGCTGCAGCACCTTCAGTTAGGGTGTGAATATTTACCAGGAGGGCTGGTCCTGTGAGTCCTCGTCTCCGGACTTTACTACTTTCTGAATCGACCACAGGTCTTTGCGCACGCGTTCGGGAGGCGGTGAAGCCCCCGAAAATGTTCCCCCCGAACGCCTACTCAATGCCTATAGAGGCCTGACTGACACCTGTATAATTACATTCTTTGATCCTTCATCACCATTTACGCATGGCGTTGTAGGAGGTGTGTTTATATGAATTTTATTAGGTTATTGCTTTAATTTTTTGACTTGCGTGCAATTGTCGGCGCGATGTTAATGGTGTTTAAAACATGATAATATGGCCCGCAATTATTTGAGCTGTTCCATTTTTAATTTATAGCAGGGCGAATAATGCTTTTTATTGTAATGTTAGGCGGAAAACATCCTAGAGCGAAAATTGAAGTCCATGATATAGCCTTCGTATTAGCTGATAGCTTAGAGGGTGCATATCCTCAGCTTAGACAGAGTTGGTTTGGATCTCCTGTAGGCCTTCATATTGATGCGTGGATGGCAGTTGATGGAGTTGCAGGCTGGAAATTAGAACTAAGTGAATTAGCTCCCCACCCTGGATCAATGCGTTTGTATTTTATCAATTTAGGCGGATATGAAGTTAAATCCTTTGGCGAAGCGCATCACTATTCTCTGATAGTTGCGAAAGATAAGCGGGAGGCGATGAGCCTCGGTAAACGCGAGATTTTAAAGCACTGGGTCCAGGCCCATACTGATGGTGTGCTGGATGTGGACGACTGTTTGCCGATTGATGCGATAGAAGGACGATACGTTCATTTGGTTGAGGGACCACACGACGGCATCATTCAGCGCAATGACTACATTGTTTTGTCGTAACGTTTGATTAGCTCAACACGTCATCTGCTGAATCGCCCGAATTTCCTACGTAATGAGCGGCCACTTTTGGCCGTTTTCTGCCTGTGACGACCGATTGAATTCGGCCATAAGCGGACATGTCAGAAAAATTGTGGTCGGTGATGCCATCTATCTCCATCTCGTGACAGCGCCAGAAAACGATTGGCCTTTGTCTGGATGTCTACCTCAAAAGCGGACGACCAACTCGGTTCTGGTTTCGCCCAGCTTGCCTCCTCCGCAAGTGCAAGCTGGCTCACTTCTCTGCCTCTTGGATACGCCTGGTATGTCAAGTCGGCTAAAGGCCACGCCCCGATGCGCATTGATTCGGCTCACGTTTAGGTTTGAACTATCCGCAATGTCCGGATAGCCACCTATAGCTGGAACTCTGAATACGCTAAGCTAAAAGGCATCCAATGCTCTACACAGCCCTGCCTTCTCAACAGGCTCGTTTTCAGGTTTTCCAGCTGGGTTTAAGCGCTGCAACGCGACCAGGCACTGGCCACCGTCCAGCAGGATCAGTTCGTAATCTTGCCCGGCCTTGGGGGTGAAGTGAAAGCTCTGCCTGCAGCTATAGGAATTGCCGCCAGAAACATAGCCCTCACTCTGGAAGTTCATGGCAAAAGGCTTGTTCGCCGGCACCTTCAGTTCGCTACGCGCCGAGCCTTGCGCCTCCACCCGGCGGTTGCTCTCGGGCATGCCCAGGCTGCGGCCATTATTCTGACCCGCAAAGCCGGATTCGGACACGGTCATCACCCCGGCGCCAGGCACACGCCAGTCGATGCAGTCACGGCCCGGCACACCGCGCGCCACGCCATTGGTGATCACGCGCAAGCGTGCGGTATCCCCTGCTGTGGGTTCAACATAGGGCGTGTTGTAAGCACGGATATTGGAAATATTGCCGCAGCCACTCACGGCCACGGCCAGGCCGGCTATCAGAAACGCTCTCATGGAAGTCCTTTTTTGAGGCTTAACGGCAGTGATAAGGGCTTTCGCTGCTCAGTTCCTCGCCGGTCCGGGCATCGCGAATGATGACCGTCGCCCCCGGCGCATTGAGGCAGAACGCATTGCGTATGGGGTAAATGTTATGGCCCTCGGCGGTGAACGTGCCGAGCTTGGTTAACGGGGCGCCGGAGGCGTCCTGAGCCGTCACGGTGTACTCACCCGACATGGTCAGACAGCCGCTCAGTAACAGCAGCAAGGTGGCGCAGATTGCATATTTCACAGGTGATGTCCCTATCGTGTTGAGTGACGAACCCTCAAAAAGAGGGCGGTTTTTTTGTGGTTTCATTGCGCCGACTCACAGGCCTTCAACGGTTCTTGGGTGCGCAACGCACAGACGTCAAAACCATCACGCCGGGTGTAGCCCGAGCGCTTCATACACACAAAGCGCTGCGCCCGCTCCTGGAAGCTGGCATTGGGATCGATGCCGGAGCCATTCTTCTCACCGCAAGCCAACATGGAGGTCAAGACATCCTTGCTGCTCGCGCCGGGTTTCTCCCATAAGTCCGCATCAGCCGCCGGGGGCTGAAAGGGCTCGCTGAAACAGGCGGTGACGAGGGTAGCAAGCAGCAGCGCCAATGCCATAGGTTTAAGCCACATGATCAATCTCCTTATTTTCTCGGGCTGACAGGCACCAGCACCGGCTTGCCTTGCGGCCAATATCTTGCGCAGGCTTGCGCACCACTGCCATAACAGCTGTGCATGGTCGTATCACCGGTGAAGACATTGCCCAACTCCTTGAGCAAGCTGCTGCCCTCAGGTATTACGCCGCCAGTACCCGGGTTATTGCCCATGAAGAACCACCTGCCCACCGGGTCGTTGTTATGAACTTCGTATTTAAGAACCATCTTCGCCTGTTCGACTGGGTCGGTGACGGCCGAACGGTTTTGCAAAAAGGCCAACTGTTCATCGGCGGTGTAAACATTGAACGCGCCACCGAAGTTATACACCGTAGTCTTGCTGAGTAACCCGGCAGCATCAGGCATGTTGTAAATGGATTGTCGGGAGTTGCCACCGGTCATAGTGCCGCGACTGTGTTCAGTCAGGTGCAAGCCAGTGGCGCCATAGTCGAGCTGCAACTGGCGCGAGGCCGCGGTGTAGTTGGTCAAGCCGAAAAAGTCGTTATCCATCGCCTTCTGATACCCGGCAATCAACAGCTCCGACAGGGTATTGTCCGCCTTGGGAAACCACATGAAATACTGTGGCCCGGTCGCGCCAGGGTCGCGATGCTGAGCCGCGTATTTAGCCGCGGCTTTGTCGTCGTTGAAAATGCCATTGAGGGCTACGTTGACTACGTTGTTTTCATCCGCCTGCAGATGTTGCCTTTCTGCATCACCCACTACACGGAACAACGGCTTTTGGTCCGCGCCTTCCTTCACATTGCCCTGTTCATCCAGCTCCAGCGCCAACATCTGTGGCGGCGTTTTGAACATGGTGCGATACGCCTTATCGGTAAACTGCACCCCTTGGCGATAGGCCTCATTCTTGATCGACTGCTCCGCCTCGGCGGTACGCTGCAGTTTGTCCAGGTCCTGACGCTCGGCGCCAACATGGGAGTGGGCGGTGTCACGGTTAAGGCTGGCCACGGTTTGACTGGCATCACGGCCGGTCAATTGCTGCTGGCGGTAGGCATCGGTAATGAGGATATTGCCGGCACTCACCGCGCTCAGCGTGTTGCCCTCGGAAGAGTCCGAAGCCTTCCCTGCATCCAGGTAGTTGCTGAACAAGGCCTTGCTGGCGCCGTACATGCCCTGGCCGACAAAGTCGCTGCTGAGGGTGAGCCCACTGCTGTCGGCGCTGGCCTTGGCGCTGTTGTGCAGGTCAGCGGTGGTCAATGAGCCGGTACTCAAGCTGTTCTTGCCATCGGCAATCGCCTTGTCGTTGCTGGCGATCACGCCGCCCACCAAGTGGGTGTTGCCCTTGACCCGGATATCAAAACCACCGTCCCCGGCCCGAATGCCGCTCTGCTCAGTGACACTTTCAAAGTTGGATTTCTGAATGCCTTTGTTCTGACTCAACGTGAAGCTCGATGAGCCGATGCAGAATGGCGGCACGCAAATACTCACGCCCACGCCCAGGCTAGTCTGTTTGGCCTTGTAGGTACTGGTGTCCTGCAGGCTTTCGACACTGAAATCACCGCCCACATCGGCCGTGACTTGCTTGCCACTCACCACTGCGCCCTTGAGTCGGGTATCGCCACCGGAATCGAGCGAGACCTTATTACCGGCGTCCACATGGGTATTGCTCCAGACCACATCATCGCCATCGGCCTTGCCGCGGTTTTGGGACGCCCCTGCGTTAAAACTGATGCCAGTGGTTTGGCCGCCGATGGCAATGCCAATCCCAAGGCTGGCGTTGCTGCCCTTTTCGGTCGTGCGCTGTTGCACCGTGTTTTGCGCGGCCAGCAAGGCAATAGCGCCGTCGGCCTTGAGGTTAACGTCATGGCCGGCGGTGATCTGGCTGCCTTGTACGGTCAGGTTACTGTTCTTGCCGGCGCCGGCCGCGGTAATGTTGACATCACCACCGGCCAACACCGACGAGCTGGCGGCCGAATTGGAGGTCTGCTCGGTTTTACTTTCCTTCTTGCTGGTGCCGGCCGAAATGCTGATATTAATGCCGCCGGCCATGGACCGGTCCTTGTCATACTGGATATAGCCGTTGCCCGCCCCCATCAGGGTGTTGACCAGCGCCAGTGTTTTGAGCCGGCCATCATCGGTGCGGTCGGACGCGGTTTTCATGCGCTGGGCGGTCTGCACGGCTTCGATCACCGGGTTGGTTACGGTAATCGTGAGGCCGCCTTGCTTGAACTTGGTCTCCTGGGTGATGTGTTGCTGGTCACGGGCCTCAAGGATATCGACCAACCGCGCGGCAATGTTCACATCGCCCTTGGGCGCCGTCACTTGGCTGCCGACCTGGCGGTAGGCATTGCCGGCCAGGATACTCACGTTGCCATCGGTGGCGCCGATGGTGCTGGCCGCCGCCGTTTCACTGGCGGTACGGTTTTTGTCGCTGCGCTGCTGGCTGCCGATGGTCACCGCGATGGCGCCACCGCTGAACAGCCCGCTTTGCTTGACCTCCTTGAAGTGCTGTTCGCTGAGCTGGTCGGTGGCGGCCACCACATTCACATCGTGCCCGGCTACCAGGGTGGTGCCACTGGTGGAGACCACGTTACTGCCGCGCACATTCAAGTCATTGTCGGCCTTGACCCACGCGGTCTCGCCACTGAGGGTGGTGGCCTGGGCGCGGGTTTCACTCACGGTGTCGCGGGTTGAAGTGGTCTTGCTGGAGAACAAGCTGTTACTGCCGGTGACCTTATGGGCCTCGTCGACAAAGTTGTAGCTCTGGCTGGTGCTTAAATTGACGTCGCGGCCTGTCGAAACGGTGACCCCGCCCTGCTCGCTGACGACCTTGGCACCTCGGGCATTGAGGTCATTGTCCGCGATCAGGCGTACCTCGCCCTCACCCTGGATAACACTGCCGACATCGGTGCGGCTCGCGTCCTTGCGCCAGTTGCTGGCGTTCCATTGCACGCTTTGTTCACGGCTCTGGGTCACCGTGCCCAGGTTGATATCGTGGCCAGCAACCACCGTGGTCTTGCCGTCCTTGCCGGAACTGACGATCTGCGCCGCACTCAGGTTGATATCGCGCGCCGCGTTCACCACCAGTTCACCCTTGGCATCGGAGACAAACAACCCGGCAACCCGCGAAATACCCGTGGCGGTGCCCTGGGCACTTTCGGTGTTGCGCGTGGTGGACACCATGTTGATATCGCGACCGGCAACCGTATTCAAGCGCGTGGAGGCATCGATCAACCCGCCGAGGTTGTTCAAGTCGGTGCGGGCTTTTACCTCCACCTCGCCACCGGTCAGGCGCCCGCCCAGGTTCTGCAGGTTGTCGGCGGAAATCGCCAGCACGCTGCGCCCGGCGATCGTGCCGCGGTTAACCAGGTCGCCTTGTAGCTTGAGGTCGACCACGTTGCCCGCCATTAGTGCACCGGAGCCATCCAGGTCGCCGTCGCGCACCCGCACATACACCTGCGGCACCAACGCCTGCGTCACGCTGCCGTCGGCAAGGGTTACGTCCTTCTTCACCAGCCAGACGATGTCGCTGGTCAACTGGGCCATTTGCTCAGGGCTGAGCGCCACACCCGGCACCAGCTTCCACTTGCCGGCGTAGGTCAGCGCACTGTCGAGCAACGCGCGGTACTGGGTCTCATCATTGGCGTAGCCGTCGAGGAAGCGTCTGCCGGTGAGTTGGGCAATCTGTTCGCGGATCAGTTTTTGCTCATAGAAACCATCGCCCAGCCGCGTAAGGGTCAGGCCCGGATCCAGTTGCAGCCGATCCAGCATGTAGTTGGAAGACAGCCAGGAACGATAACTGGTGAAACGCGGGTCGCTCTCCACCAGATAGTTCGGGTTGGCCTGGGGATTGAGGTGGAACAGGCTGTTGTCCGGCACCTGCACATTAAGCCCGCCGGTACGGATTGACTCACCTACGCCTCCCGCCGCCGTCGCTTGCAGCGCCGCCACTTCCAGCACCGGGCCAGGCGCTCGGCCATTGCCCACATTGACCTTGGCCGCACTGGCACCGCCGGCAGCCTGATCGACGCTACTGGTCAGGCGAGTGCCGAGTTGCAGGCCACTGCCGGTATGGGCGGTGTTTTGCAGGTACTGGGTTGGCCGCAGGAAAATATCCGTGACGCTGGCGGCCGGGTTGTAGGCGGCTGTCGAACGGCCCTGACGGTCACGGCCCTTGCGATGGATGCGATACAAATGGCTGAACGTGCCACTGTCCGTCACCGTCTGCTGCCCGGTGACTTCGGTGTTGTTGAGCTGTCCGATAGTGCCCACCAACGTGCCGCCGGCGATGATCCGGCTCTTGTCGTTCAACACCGAATTGGCGGTCAGCAGCATTGAGCCGCCGGAAAGGATTTCACCCGGGTCCGAGGTGAGGATCTGGGTCTGGGTAGTGGTACGAGTGTAGTCGTAGCGGTTGTAGTTATCGGCCACGCCCTCGGGGCTGACCAAGTGGCTGACTTCGTCGTTGTAGAGTGAGATCTGATCCGGGCGATAGCGATTGGCAGAGCCGGTGTGCTGGAACTCCTGGACGCCTTCGCGGCTGACCTCAACCACTTGGGTGCTGAAGTGTTCGTTGGTATTGCGCAACTCGGCACTGTTAAGGCTCAGCCCGCCGAGTGCTTCGATACTTGCGCTGGCGTTATGCACCAGCCCGGCCTGGCCGGTGGCCTGGCCCTGGGCATCCAGCGCGCCGCCGATCAACAAGTCACCGGCACTGAAAAGCATGGCGTGCTCACGGTTGACCAGCGTCCCGACGCCAATGTCCAGGCGTTCGCGCGCGGCGATCACGGCCGCTCGGGCATCTTCCACATCATTGGTCAGTTGCCCCGCCGCAATGGATACGTGATCACCATAAATACGGCCGATGCCAACCAGTTACAAGCATCACGGCGAAGGCCGCGTGCAGTAACGGGGCAAGCGCAAGATTCGCTACCGGTGCCTGGAGGAGAGTAGAGAACAGAATGCCAATGTTCAGCTGTTTGTATTGAACAACCTGACGCTAGGCCCAGCGGCTTTTGTAAAAGGCAAAGGGGTAAATACGTCTGAAAGGCAGGGTTGATCGGTGAGTCAGCAGAATGAGAGCAGAAATCGCCTCATGAAACGCCCAAACGAGTTGTCGCCAGGCCCTCCCGCACCACCTCTATGCATTTATTTTGTGAATAACGCGGCATTCCCCACGTTTTACGTAAAAAGTCCTGCCACTGATGTAACAAACAGTTTAATGATGGCTCAACTGTGCAAAATCCCTGAGTTCACCGTTTGGCTAATGGGTATGGATTGTGCGTACTTCTAGGTTAAGGATGTCGAGTGCCAAATCAGCCCTCAACCCAACGCCAGTATTGTATCCAGAGCCTGGGCGTCGCCCTGCTCTGCCTGCGCGCGCTGCCGGCCGCCGCCGCCGATGGGCCGCAAGCGGGCCAGGAAGCGCTGCGCTTGCAGCAGCAACAGCAGCGCGACTTGCAGCAATTACACCTGGAGCAGCGCCAACGGCAACTGCAACGCGGTAGTTTCGGTACGCAAGCGGCCACGCCGGCCTTGCCAACAGACATCGCCAAAGATGACCGCTGCTGGCCGCTAAGTGGCACGCGCCTGGCAGGGGTCACGCTGTTCAGCAAGGCTGAGCTGAACAAACGCATCGAACCCTACGTGGCGCCGTGCATGGGCGTCACCCAGATCAACCGCCTGCTGGCCGAGATCACCCAGCTGTATGTGCAAGCCGGCTATATCGCCAGCCGCCCGTACCTGATCAGCCCGCCGGCGGCCGGACAGTCGCTGGATATTCACGTCGAAGAGGGCTACCTCGAAGCCATCGAACTGGCCGACCAGAGCCTGCCGGTGTCATTAGGCGGCGCGTTCCCCGGGATGCTCGGCAAGCCGCTGAACCTGCGCGATTTGGAACAAGGCCTGGACCAGCTCAACCGCCTGCGTTCGGTGGACCTCACCGCCGACATCGCCCCTGGCAATAAAGCTGGCGCCTCGCGCATCATCCTGCGCTCGCGCAGCACGGCGTCACGCTGGGGGCTGGGGCTTGGAGTGGATAACCTCGGCAGTGCCGGCACGGGGCGTGATCGCAATGCCATCAACCTGAGCCTGGACAGCCCGCTCAAGCTCAACGATTCGCTCAACCTGAGCTTCAGCGACACGCTCAACCACGGGCCGCGCTACAGCCGCAGCAACAGCCTGTTCTATTCCATCCCTTACGGGTACTGGACCTACAGCCTGTTCGCCAGCCACACCGAATACCGCTCGCCGTTCAAGCTCAGCCGCGCCACGTTTTACAACAGCGGCCGTACCGACCAGGTCAGTTTGCGCACCGACCGCGTGCTGTGGCGCGACCAGGGCCATCAACTCAGCGCCAACCTGCAACTGGCCTACAAGGACGTCGACAGCTACCTGCAAAAGGTTCGCTTAGGCATCCAGAGCCCGACGCTGACAGTGGCCGAGGCTGGCCTGAATCTGTTCTGGCTCAACAGCGCAGTGTGGAACCTCGACGTCAATTACGCCCAAGGCCTGACATGGTTCGGCGCCGACCGTGATGCCGACCAAACGCAAAAAAACCTGCCCCAGGCGCAATTCCATAAGTACCGCGCCAACCTCACCCAATGGCGCAACGGCCAATGGCTGGGGCAACCGTGGCAGTGGCAGAGCCAGCTCTCGGCGCAATACAGCCCGGATGCGTTGCCTGCCATCGAACAACTGCTGGGCACCGACGATTCGGCGGTGCGTGGCTACCGCGAAAACATCGCGTCCGGGGCCATCGGCGCAGTATGGCGCAACACCTTGCGCCTGCCGCTCACCAGCGACCTGCCGGTAAAAATCACCCCGCGCCTGGGCCTGGACAACGGCTGGATCAAGCGCGAACACGGCGCTCAAAGCCTGCGCCTGAGCGGTGCCAGTGCCGGGCTCAACCTCAGCTGGAAAAACGTGCAACTGGACCTCGATTACCAACGCAACCTCAACACGCCCGCAGGGTTTGGCCAGGAGCCGGAGGTCTGGCTGACGCGCCTTAGCGTACAGATTTGAGCAACACCTGTTTAGCCTGAGTTAACCGCCGTACCTGACCACCACAGCAGCGTTGCAACGAACAACGCACGTCGCGGATCAGCCAACACAAAGCGAATTTATTTATGCCGACTGACACCCATACATTTCACCTTTCACCCCAGGGCAAACTGCGCTGGGCCATCGCCAGCCTGTTCCTGCTGCCGCAGCTGGTCCTGGCCGGTGGCTTAACCGTCGTCGAAGGGCCTGGCGGTACGCCGCAGCTGCAAAACCAGGGCGGCGTGCCCATCGTCAACATCGTCGCGCCGAATGCCGGCGGCCTGTCCCATAACCAGTTTCTGGACTACAACGTCGACCGCCAGGGCGTGGTGTTGAACAACGCCTTGCAGGCTGGTCAATCGCAACTCGCCGGGCAACTGGCGGCCAATCCGCAGTTCCAGGGCCAGGCGGCGAGCGTGATCCTCAACGAAGTGGTGAGCCGCAACGCCTCGGCCATCAACGGCGCTCAGGAGATTTTTGGCCGGGCTGCCGATTATGTGCTGGCCAACCCCAATGGCATTTCCGTCAACGGCGGCAGTTTCATCAACACCCCAAATGCCAACCTGGTAGTGGGCCGCCCTGAGCTCAACGACGGCAAGCTGCAAGGCTTGAACACTCGCGATGCAAGCGGCCACCTGACGGTGCAGGGCCAGGGCCTGCAAAACGGCGCGGGGTCGATCAACCTGATCGCGCCGCGTATCGACAGCGATGGGCGCCTCAGTGCGCGTGACCAATTGAACCTCACGGTCGGCCGCAATCAAGTCGACTACGCCAGCGGCCAGGTGCGCCAGGTCGACCCGGCGAGCAAAACCCAGGACCAGCGTATCGACGCCCGCCTGTTCGGGGCAATGCAGGCCGGCCGTATCAATATCATCAGCACCGCCGAAGGTGCCGGGGTGCGCGTGGGCGCGGTGCAAGTCGAGGGCCGTGATGGGGTGAAGGTCAGCTCGGCCGGCGACCTCGATATCAGCGGCCAGGTCCACGCCAACAGCCTCGACGCCACCCGCGCAGGTGTGCAGAGCCGCCAGGGCGATGTCGACTTGCACAGTGCCAAAGACTTGAGCCTCGCCGCCACCGACGTCGGCGGACGCAACGTCAAGCTCGACGCCGGCCGCAACCTCACCCTCAGCAGCCTGGAAAGCCAAAAACTTCAGGAAAAACGTGAGCAGTGGAACAACAGCAACTTCCTGTTCACCTACGAAACCTATGACCGCACCACCACCGACAAGGACTCGCGTCAGCACGGCAACAACGTCGTCGCACAACAAAATGCCACGCTGTCGTCCGGCGCCAACACCGAGATCAAGGCCAGCAAGGTCGAAGCAGGCGACGCATTGCGCGTCAACAGCGGCGCCGACCTGCAACTGAGCGCCGCCACCGAGACCCACGAAACCCGCGACCAGGGCAACCACCGCAAGCACCTGTGGAAAGCCAACTGGGACAAGTCCAGCAGCGAACAGCGCAGCGTCACCAGCAGTCTCAAGGCCGGCAAAGCCCTGGAGCTGACCAGCCAGCAAAAACTGCAACTGCAAGGCGCCGAACTGAAATCTGCGGGCGATATTCAATTGGCCGCTCGGCAAGTCGACATCACCAGCGCCAGCCGTATCCAGAGCAGCAGCGACAACGCTTACTCCGGCGACCTGACTGGCGGCAGTTTCTTCGGCAAGAACGGCGATGGCGATAAGGGCAAGACCCTGAACACCGGCAGCAAGGTCAATGCCGATGGCAAGCTGATCGTCAAGGCGGACGACGTGCGCATCAGCGGCAGCCAGGCGCGTGGTGGCCAACAGGCCAGCGTCATCAGCGACAAAGGCTCTCTGGTGATCGACGGCGTGCAAGACACCTCCCACGACAATAGCTACAGCAACGACAGCAAGTTCTTTGGTATCTCCAAGGATGAAAGCCGCAAGAACCTCAAAGACAGCACCGTCGTCGCCAGCAACCTGCGCTCGGACAGCAACCTCAAACTGCAAAGCGCCAAGGACATCAGCGTCAGCGGCTCCAAGGTCGCTGCGGCAGGCGAACTGCAAGCGAATGCCAAGGGTGACATCAAAGTCGCGTCGGCTGAAAACACCTCTCACACCACTACCAGCACTCACACGCGGGGTTTCGATAGCTACGCCAAGGAAACCGCCGACGGCACGCATCAGTACCGCGCGGGTGTGAACTATGCAGACCAGCAGCACGCCAGCAAGACCGACACCACCCAGCAGCAAGCTTCCAGCCTCAGCGGCGGAAGCCTGGCCGTCACGGCCGGTGGCGACGTGAGCATCAAGGGTTCCGAGCTGAAGGCGACCCAGGGCGATGCGACCGTGAGCGGCAAAAACGTCGAGCTGTTGGCGACCGATCACAGCACCCGTAGCCAAACCGACACCACCACCACCGCTGGCGGCGTGTATTACACCGGCGGCCTGGACCGAGCCGGCAATGGTGCGCAGTTCAGCCACCAGACCAGCACTGACACCAGCCACAAAACCACCGCGCAAACCAGCAGCGTGGCGTCGGCCGGCACGCTGACGATCAACGCCGGCAATACCCTGACCAGCCAGGGCGCGCAGGTGAAGGCCGGTTCTGAGTTGCAGGTCAACGCGGCGCAGGTCGATAACCAGGCGGCGCATAACACCGAGACCGGCACCCACAAAGAGAACGGTTGGACCGCCGACGTCGGCGCCAATGTTGAATACAAAGGCATCACCCGGCCGATCGAAAAAGCCGTCGACGGCGTGGCCCAGGCCAAATTCCATCAGCCCGGCCTGCTGGATGCCTTCGAGCAACCGAATGTCGGGCTCGATGTGGAAGTCGGCCATACCAACAAGACCCGCACACAGCAGGACAGTACCGCCGTGGTCAGCCAGTTCAGCGGTGGCACGGTGCAGGTCAATGTCGCCAACACCGTGAAAGATGAAGGCACCCAGTACCGCGCCAGTGAGGGCGGGCTGAAGATCAATGCCGGCGAGCACCTCGCCACGGCGGCCGCCAACACCCACACCAGCAGCGAGCAAGGCGTTGACGCCAGAGTGGGCGTGCGCGTCTACACCACCACCGGTGAAGACTTGAACGTGCGCGGCAATGGCGCAGGCGGCAGCAGCGATGTGCGCGAATCCAGCAGCACGGCGGTGGTCGGCAGCTACGCCGGGGCCCAGGGTGTGAACATCGAGACCCAAGGCGACGCGCGTTATGAAGGCACCCAATTCAACGGCGGCCAGGCGGGCGTCAACCTCAAAGGCGGTGGCGAATTGGCGCTGAACCAGGCCAACGATACCCAGAGCAACACCAGTAACAGCCTGCGCGGCAGCGGTTCTATGACCGTGGGCACGGCCCCGGGCAGCAACGGTACGAACGCCAGCCTCGGTGCCGGCGTGCAACTGGACGACAAGCGCCTGAACACCCAGGACAGCCAGGCGCGTGTCGCGACGCTGCAGGGCAACGGCCCGATCCAGCTCAGCAGCGGTGGCGACATGACCCTGCAGGGTACTCAGGTCGGCAGCAGCACCGCGAAGACCGGTGACATCAGCCTCAACGCTGGCGGCAAGCTGAATCTGCAAGCGGCCACCGCTACGCACGTGAGCAGCGGCAGCAACCTGGGCGGCGGCCTGACGGTCGGGGCCAGCAAGACCAGCAGCGCTGAAAGCAGCGGCACCACCGGCAGCCTGAGCGCCAACTTCAACATCGGCAAAGTCGCCGAAAACGACCATGGCGTTAGCGTCGGGCAGTTGCACAGCAACGGCAAAGTGAGCCTCACCAGCGGCGCCAACGCGGCGGATGCGATCCACCTGCAAGGCACTCAGGTGGTGGCTGACAGCGTCAATCTGGATGCGCAAAACGGCGGCATCCTGCAAGAGTCGGCGCAATCGACCCAGGCGCATAACAGCTGGGGCGTGACCCTGGGCGCAGGCGGCAGCGGCGGCAAAACCACCCTGGCCGACGCCGGTGAACATGACACCCCCAAGACCCAGCACGGCATCAATGCGCGGGCCAAGGTCGACGTGGATCACCTGCAAGGCACCACCCAGCACGACAGCCTGATCAAGGCGAATAAGGTGGTGATCAACAGTGCCGGTGATACCCATCTGGCCGGCGCGCGAATTGAAGCCGATCAGGTCAGTGGCAATGTCGGCGGCGACCTCGTCGTCGAGAGCCGCAAAGATCAAGTCAGCAGCACCCAAGTCAACGTCGACGCCAAGCTTGATGTCGAGAAAAACCAGCCCGGCGTGGTCAACAAACTGGCCAAGGCCAGCGGCCCGCTCAAGGACAAGGTGCAAGCCAAGGCCGAGGGCGCGTTTGACAAGCACCGCGAAAAGCTCGAGAACGCCGTGGACAAGGGCACCGAGCACCTGGCCTCGGCCAAGGACAGCGTGGTCAACAGCGTTGGCAACGCCAAGGAACGCCTGGGCGAAAAACTCACCCGCAGCGGTAGCTACGACGTGAACCCCGAGCCCCGCGGCGCCTTCGGTACGAGCGTGGACAAAGCCAAGGCTTACCTGGCGGACAAGAAGGATGCCGTGGGCACTCGCCTGTCCGACCTCAAGGAAAAGGCCTGGCCAAAAACCACTGACAGCTACGCCGTCAACGGCAAAAACACCACCGGCAGTTCGGTGGCCAATACCACCGAAAACGTGCTGTTCGGCGACAAGAGCGGCAACACGTCCTACACCCCGACGTTGAACCTGGACGTCAGCCATGTGGTGAAAGACAGCGTCACTCAAGCGTCGGGCATCCGCACGCAAGGCGTCAACCTGCAGGTGAGTGGCGAAACCCACCTGACTGGCGCCCGGATCAGCGCGGACCAGGGCAAGGTCGACCTGGGTGGTTCCAAGGTCACGGCAACGACGTTGGCCGGCAGCGATTACCGAGCGGATGTCGGGCTGAACCTGTCGAAGTCACCGGTCAACCTGGTGCTGGGCGCCAAGGACGAATTGACCCAGAAACAGGACGACGCCATACGTAAGGATCAAGCCTTCAACCTTGGACCGCTGAGGGTCGGCGGGCACAGTGATAGCCAGGCGTTACAGGCCGGGATCGATCAGCAAACCCATTAACTAGCAATCCACTCGTGGAAGCAGGAGGCTATCCTGCTTCCACTACAGATCGCGTAAGCACCAAAATCCGTATGCGTGAATTAGAGTTTTTCTATGTTAACCAACGCTCGCTGAAATCCATCGACTTCCACGAAAAGACTTCAGGCGTAGTCATCTGGTGTTGGGGCGGTAACGGATGGAGGATAAGGTGGGCAGCCTGATCGCCGCTATGCCAATACCCAAGAGCAAGGTGTAATTGCCGAACGCTTACGGAAAAAGCTCTCGGCCACGGCGTTTTCATGACAGTTACCTCGGCGACTCATGCTGGCAACCAAATTGGTTGCCTTCAAAAAGCTGCGCCAATCGGAGCTGCTGCCCCAGTATGCAAGTCGTTTATTTCGCCAGCGGCTGTGGGGTTATCGAATGCGCCAGAGCATGAGCCGCTGGGGAAACTGCCGGGACAATGCGCCGATGGAGCGAGTGTTCCGCAGCTTGAAAACGGAATGGATACCGACGTGGATTACAGATTTATTCAAGAAGCTCAGCGCGACATAAGCAGTCCTAGAGACAATTCCCGTTCAAAGAGCTGCAAGTACCCGCTCCAATTGGAGTATGGAAAACTCCATCTCGCTCAACGCCTGGTTGAGCTCTTCAGACGAAGCCTGTGCATCAGCACATACCAACTCCATACGCCGGCAAGACTCGACCAGTTGCTCTCCTTTAACCACACGCGCAGCGCCTTTAATTCTGTGAGCCAACTCCCCTAACTTATCCGTCTCACCATTCTGAAGTAGGACTCTCAGCAACTGACAATCTTTGCGATTATTATTGATTAGCTCATCCAGTATTTCACGAAACTTTACCGGGTCATTATTGAGGAGCAACTCCAGAGGCCCCAGATCTACCAGTTGTAGTGAATCGGATGCCATCAGTGGCAATGTCGTCGCAGGACACTCGTTCTCTGCATCCCGATTCTGTTGTAGCCCCAACAATCTCGCGTCCAACTCATCAAGACCGATAGGCTTGATGAGACAATCATTCATGCCCGCTTTTATACACTGTTCTATTTCTTCCGGCTGCGCATCGGCCGTAAGGCCAATAATCATCGTGGGCTCTAGTCCTTGCTCCTGTTCGACTCTGCGTATGGCTAGTGCAAGGTCCGAACCACTCATGACCGGCATATGACAATCGGTAATAACAACATCGAAAGAGTGCTCGCCCCAGCGGTCGAAGGCACGCTGCCCGTCTTCTGCCTCATAGACATCATGACCCAAGAATTCCAGTTGTTGGTGTAATACTTGGCGGTTGACTTGGTGATCATCTACCACCAGAACTTGCAAGCAGTAACGTTGATGAGCCAAGGGTAACGCGGGTAACTGCGTGATGTTGATGCGCTCTAATACCTGTAAATGCAGCTCTACTTCTATCTTCGTTCCACGGCCTAAAGCACTGCTCATAGTGACATGGCCGCCCATCATTTCGCACAGCGAACGACAGATCACTAGTCCCAGGCCCGTCCCTTCGGTCTGTTGCACATTGCGCTGCGCCTGAACGAAAGGTCTGAACAAGCGTTGCTGATCATTAGGACTTATGCCTACACCGGTGTCTTCCACACTGAGGTGAACATTAAGCAGGCTGGCATCGACCAAGAACCCGGAAATACTGATCGTGATCGAGCCTTCTTCGGTGAACTTGATGGCATTGCTGATCAAATTGGAGAGGATTTGCTTGAAGCGTAGGGCATCGACTAGCACATCGCAGTTAATGCTCGAATCGATGTCAAGGATGAGGGTCAAGCGCTTTTGCCTAGCCAGCCCCTCGAACACCCTGGCCACAGACTCGATCAGTTCACGCAAGTTGGCACGCTTGGGCGACAGACTGAGACGTCCGGATTCGATGCGGGCGATGTCGAGAATGTCGCCGATCAACTCCAACAGGCTTTTTGCCGAAGTATGGGCGATTTCAATGCTCGCGCGGTCAATGGGCTTACTTTCGGCGCGCTTAAGTGCCAGCTCAAGGATGCCGATTACGGCGTTCATTGGCGTGCGAATTTCGTGGCTCATTGTCGCCAGAAAGCTGGTCTTGGCACGGCTGGCATCATCCGCGAGGGCTTTTGCTTCTCGTAACTGCTCCACCAACTGACGATGCTCAGTGATGTCTAACCAGCCACAAATAACCCCCTTTATCTCACCTTTGGGGTCCTGGAACGGTTGCACCCAGTGGTTGATCCACGCCTCCCTACCCTGGAGCTGAATGGCATGCACCGACTCGATCGTCTGGCCGTCGCGCATCGCCTTAAAGTAGTTGCGATGAAAATCCGGGAGGCTCTCGAAGTTTTCCTTGGGTAGCTGACGCACCGTTTTGTTCAGCACCTGCTCGGCGCTCAGGCCGACACTTTTCAAGTAGCTGCGGTTGCACGAGAGCATGCGTCCCTTGAGATCACGCACATACAGCGGCGGCGGCATGCAATCAGTCAGTGTTTCGACAAACTGCAGTTGATCGCTGAGCAACCGCTCTGCCCTTGCCCGGACTTTAATCTGGCGACGCAGATACACCACCCAGACCAGCGACAGCAAAAGCAACAACACCGCAATCGCGACGATGTTGATGATAACCCTTTGGTAATCGACCCAGGTCTGGCCGCTCATGCCTGGTGGTGAACGCCAGCGATTGGAAATCGCATTGATCTCATCCGGGGCGATGCTTTGCATGACCTTGTTGATAATGGATTGCAGTTCGACATCACTTCGTCGCATCGCAAAGTTGAGCGTGGCAGGCCCGACATCAATCACCTGGTTGATCGCCAATTTATCGCGAAACAAACGCTCCTTGTAATAACGTGCTGCAGGCAACGCCACAATGGCGGCATCGACCTTGCCTTCATAGAGCAAGTTCATCGTATCCAGCGTGGTGCCAGCGTCAATTATCACTGCTTCGGGGTAGCGCTTGCGCAGTTGCTGTGAGCCCACGTGCCCAGTAGGAATCGCCACACGCTTGTCGGCCAGGCTCTCCAGCTTGCCTTGCTGTTCCTTGCTGCTAAGCAACACAAAGGGGCTGGTATCCAGCGGCCTGGAAAAACGCAGGAACGCTTCACGCTCAAGGCTGGCGGTCATCAAGGCCAGATCAGCTTCGTTATTTTTCAACGTTTCGATCATCTGCGGGTAACCGCCGCTGCGCAAAACAACCTCAAAATGCAGGCCCGTATTTAGGGTTATCACTTCGAGCAAGTCAGCGAACCCACCGGAAAATACGCCGTTCGAGTCGAAGTAGGCACCCGGCGCCATGTCATCATTGATTACCAGTCGCGCCACTGGGTTACGCTGGATCCAGCGTAACTGCTCTACGGTGAGGTCTAAGGGTTCTTCACTTGGAATAAAGCTGTTGCCGACCCAGCGCTTGGACAGGTTACGCAACGTATCGTCACCGATAGCCTCGATGGCGACATTGATGAGCCGCTGCAAGCGTGAGTTATCCGTGCGCAAGGCAAAACCATAACCGCCTACCGGTAGGTCGCTGAAACGCTCAAAGCGCAAGTAACCATAGTAGGAGTGGTTGATTCGGTAGTAGGCACTGTACAGATCGTCCAGATAAACGTCAGCTTGGCCAAAGGCTGCAGCGGCAATCGCCTCATCATGCTTGGCATACACCCGCAAATCGGCCTGCGGGTAGCGCTGCTTGAGCTCGTCGCTGTGTTCTTCGGTGATCGCTACGCGCAAGCCAGCAAGATCAACGGGTGAATGCCGAGGTTCGGTACTGCGTTTGAAAACCGCCAGCCTATCCTCGGCATAGGGAATGCTCAGCAGTAGGTTCGGGCGTGGCCTGGTGCTGCCGTGAATACTGATCACATCAACGCTACCGGCCTGTAATGCCTTGTGCGCATCCTGCTCATTGGCGAAGGCCACGACCTTCACCTGCAAGCCCAATAGCTGCGCGACCAGAGCAGTTGCATCGGCGCTGATGCCCTCGTACAGGTTGTCTTGGGCATTGATCGAAAACGGCGCGGACGCGGCTGCCGATACGCCGACCTTGAGCTCGGCCTTGTGCCGCAGCCAATGCCAATCTTCGCTAGAAACAGCCAGATCGGGACGATCGATACGCAGTTGGCTGGACAGTACCTGCGGGGCTGGAGGTAATGATGTAGCCATCACCGGGGCGCCCCCCAAAAACAGCCCGATGGACAGACAGAATGGACGTAGATACATATGAAATAGGAGACCGAAAATGCCTGAAGTACGGGAATCCGTTGGCTGAAGGCCGTTCATTCAAGAGCCCGGCATGATACTGGAGGGCCGTCATGGATGAGGCAATAATAGTTCAAAGTCGCCTCTGTCGTTCAATCCTCAACGGTCCCAACCCGCCTGAACGGTACAGAAGTCTATAAAATGAGCTTCCGGCATGGGGCGTGCAAAAAGAAAGCCCTGGGCAAGGGTGGCGCCCAACTCAATGAGACGTACCTGTTGCTCGGTGGTCTCTACACCTTCGATAACCAGCGAGACCCCCAACGCTCGGGCTAACGCAACAGAACAACTGATGATTGCGGCGCTTTTTGGCTGGCTTTGCATCTTGCGTATAAACGCCCGATCGAGCTTGATCTCGCTGAACGGCAGCTCACTGAGCCGGTCCAGCGAAGAATAACCAGCGCCAAAATCATCCATGGCTACGCCACAGCCAAGCATACGTAGCCGCACCAAGTTCTCCAGGCTACTGGCCGGCGCACTCACGACACCGACTTCAGTGATTTCGAACATCACGCTGACCGCTGGCACCTGCGATTGCTTGAGCAACACGGCAATGCGCTCCGCCAGCCCGGTGCACGCCAGTTGTGCGGGATGCAGATTGAACGCTAGGTTAATCACCCGTCCTTGTACAGCCAGTCTTTGCTGCAGGGCCAGGCCCTGGTCAAAAAGCTGCCAGAACATCCTATCGACCAGATTGTGTTCTTCCATGACGGGCAAAAAATGCGCCGGCAATAAAACGCCCCACTGCGGGTGCGTCCAACGCGCCAAAACTTCTGCTCCGACCAGCAGTTGGCCCTCGAGAGTAACTTTGGGTTGGTAGTAGGCTTCAAATTCGCCGTTATCCAGGCCGCGTTGCACGTCGCCCAAGGTCGGCAATTCTGCTGGCGACAGTCTGGGAATGCTGCTGCAGTATTCCCGGTACCGTTTAACCAATAGGCTAAACCCATCAAGATTGAACGGCTTGCCCAGGTCGCCCAGAAAAGTAAGACCTAGGCAGTGAATCATCGCGACTGTGCCCTGACGTAGAACCGGATCCAGCTCGCTGCACAACACCACAGCACCGACTTTGCCGCTGCTGCTGGCATGACGCAAGAACGCCAGGCCATCCATGCCCGCCATTTTCAGGTCACAGAGGACGATGTCCACAGCGTCACAAGCGGCCAGGACAGCAATCGCTTCTTCTCCACCAGCAGCTTGCAGAATGGGTCCCTGAAGCACCTTTTCCAACGCTGTTACGGTGACAAGGCGCTGAAAGGGCTCATCCTCCAGCACCAAAACAGTCAAATCTTGCATTGCAGGTCTACACGCACGCAATTAAAGGACGAACAGTCTGCAAGGAGCGCTTCCTACATCTCCATGAGACTTTTCCTATGCGCACTGGGAAATTTCCTAAGGCAGCACTATCCTGCACTTACAGCTCTGCCGCTAATAGCTAATGGTGTTAACCTTATATCGCCGAGACTACACCGCTTCGTAACAAACGTTTTTTCAAGGTAGAACTCACATTATGCATAGCGTTCTTATAGTTGACGATCACCCGGTCATTCGACTTGCCGTCCGGGTCCTGCTGGAAAAGCACGGTATGCGTGTGGTCGCCGAAGCAGACAATGGTATCGACGCTGTTCAACTCGTGCGCGACCTGACACCACAAGTGGTTGTCCTCGACATTGGCATTCCAAAGCTGGATGGCTATACCGTTATCTCTAGAATCAAAGCCTTGAATGTACGCAGCGAGATTCTAATATTGACCTCTCAACCCGCCGATTCAGTGTGCCGGCGCTGCATCCAGCTGGGCGCTCGTGGCTTCGTCAATAAAGAAGAAGACTTGGGCAGCCTGATCAACGCGATCAAAGCCGTAGACGCCGGCTATAGCTTCTTCCCCTCTCTGTCCTTTGACAGCGTCAATTCAGCAGAACAACTTACTGAGCTTGAACAAATTCAGTCCCTAACAGACCGTGAAGTGACGGTATTGCAACACCTGGCCCAGGGGTACACCAATAAGCAGATTGGTGAAATGCTCTTTCTCAGCAATAAAACTGTTAGCACCTATAAAACCCGATTGCTACAAAAGCTAGGCGCCGCCTCGCTGGTCGATCTGGCCGAGTTCGCCAAGCGCAATGCATTGATTCCCTAACTGCCAACCAGCAAATTTGTAGGAAATTTCCCTATCATGCATAGGCAACGTCCTACTCATTTCTTCCCCTGTCACTCCTAAACTGGCTCCAGCTCAAGGGTACGGCGATACCCCGGCGCAAAGAGAGTTCAATTGAGTCCCCTTCAAGGACACCAACATCAATTTAGGAGTTTCAAATGAAAGTTAGTACGTTGGCTGGCGCGATAATGGCAATCACCTTGGCTGCAACTTCTGCTGTCAGTGTTGCCAAAGATCAGGGTCACGGTGTGATTACCTTCAAGGGCGCGATTATCGATTCGCCGTGTTCAATATCTCAAGAGTCGCAGTACCAGACTGTCGACATGGATCAAATCTCCAACGTAACCCTGAAAAACGGCGGCAAATCCAACCCGACTCCTTTCAAAATTGAATTGCGCGGCTGTGACCTGGGCGCTCTGAAGTCTGCGACGGCAACTTTCACCGGTTCGCCCTCGTCGAACCCGGACCTGCTGTCGCTGAAAGGCACTGCCCAAGGTGCAAGCCTGGCCATTGCCGATCACTCCGGCGCGCTCATCAAACTGGGCAGTGCTTCGCCTGCTCAGTCGCTGTCCAATGGCGACACCTACCTGCAATTCAATGCTTATCTGCAGGGCGACATGCTTGCCGCAGCCGAAATCGTACCGGGTAACTTCGAGACTTTCGCCAACTTCACCCTCGCATATCAGTAACGGATTTTGTCACTGAGGACTCCGCAGCACTTGCTGCGTGCTGCGGAGAACTTTGCGGAGGCGTAGATGAGTCGTTCAACCGCATTGCTGGTCACCCTGGCCCTTTGCACCTTGGGCGGGTCTGTCTGTTTGGCCGAGCCGGTGATGACTACTGGGCTCAAGGGGCGAGTGCAGATGACCGGAAGCATTGTCGATAGCGCCTGCACTATCCGTATGGGTAATGATAGCCAGACGATTGCATTTAAGCCCACAGCGCTTCACGGTTTAATCAATGGCGATACTACATCTAAACAACTCCTTAATATTTTTATAAATGACTGCATTACTTACCGCACGAACGACAACACTGAACCTTCGCAGCGTTTCCAATTAACATTTGAAGGTGAGTCCAATGGTAAATACTTCAGTGTTCAAGGCGTCGCACAGGGCATTGCCTTACAAATCAAAGACCAGGAAGGAAAGTTAGTTTCACCCGGCATGTTACTACAACACAGCAGTATGTCTCCCGACATGCTGACTCTTAACTACTCGCTGTCACTCGTCGGCAGTGGACATACATTGGAAGCGGGCGACTATCACGCCACGATTAAGCTGAGTATTCAGCACTTCTGAACTGCAGTTACCCAGTGCGCAGTTTCGCTCAAGGATTTAGTCACGTGGATCACCGTAAGGCATTGGCTGCTACGGCGTTGTGTTGTGTCGCGACGTGGGTAAATGGAGCCGAAGAATTCCAATTCAACACCGAGGTATTGGACCTCAAAGATCGCGAGAACCTTGATCTTGGAGTGTTTGCATCGGCCAACTTCATTATGCCCGGCCAGTACAGCCTGATGGTCCACATGAACCGCGATACATTGACGGAATTCCCGATCGATTACCTCCCGGCCGACGACGATCCGAAAAGCAGCGTCGCCTGTCTTTCCCCAGCCTTGGTCAAGGAACTGGGTCTGAAAGAACACGTCCTAAAGTCCCTGACCTGGTGGCACGACGGCGCCTGTCTGAACCTCAGTAGTGTTCCTGGCATGCAGGCACGTGGCAGCCTGAGTACTTCGGCACTGTACGTGAGCATTCCCCAGGACCAACTGGAGTACACGGCGGCAAATTGGGATCCGCCTTCACGCTGGGACGACGGCATCGCCGGCGTGCTGTTCGATTACAACCTCAACGCCCAGACCACCGAACGCAAACAAGGTAAAGGACGCACCGATAACCTCAGCGGCAATGGTACCGCCGGTATCAACCTGGGTGCCTGGCGCTTGCGCGGCGACTGGCAAAGCCAGATGCAACGCAGCGCCGACCAACCTTCACAGCAGCAATTTGCCTGGAGTCGCTTTTACGCTTTGCGCGCTGTGCCGTCGCTACGTTCGAACCTGATCCTCGGTGAGGACTACCTGGACTCGAACCTGTTCGGCAGTTTCCGCTACACCGGCGGCAACCTGAGCAGTAACGACAACATGCTGCCCCCCAACCTCAGAGGTTATGCCCCAGAAATCAGCGGTGTAGCCCGCACCAACGCGCGCGTGGTAATTCGCCAGCAAGGCCGAGTGCTTTACGACACCCAGGTACCACCAGGCGCTTTTCGCATCCAAGACCTCAACGATGCGGTCTCTGGCCAACTTGACGTGCGCGTCGAAGAACAGGATGGCAGCGTCCAAGAATTCCAGATGGACACCGCCAGCATCCCCTACCTGACCCGTCCGGGTTCGGTGCGCTACAAGCTAGCTGCCGGCAAACCCTCTGATTGGGAGCATCAGCTTGATGGCCCGGCATTCGCCACCGGTGAGTTTTCCTGGGGGGTGAGCAACGGTTGGTCGCTGTATGGCGGTGGCCTCGGCGCCAAGGACTACGGTTCGCTGGCTGTGGGTGTAGGCCGTGACCTCATGGCGTTCGGTGCATTGTCCGTCGACGTTACACAGTCGCGAGCGACGTTGCCGGAGCGCGGCACATTGAGCGGTAAATCCTACCGCGCCAGTTACTCCAAACGCTTCGACGAGTACGACAGCCAGGTCACCTTTGCCGGCTACCGGTTCTCCGAGGAGAGCTACATGAGCATGAACGAATTCATCGAAGCCCGGCGAGGTGGCCAGCCACTGAACCAGAGCAAGGAAATGTATACCGCGACATTAAGCAAACAGTTTCGCGATTCCGCGCTGAGCGTGTACTTGAACTACAACCACCAGACCTATTGGAACAGCCAGGCGAGCGATCGCTATAGCCTGTCGTTGTCACGCTATTTCAACGTGGGAGGGTTGAAGAACCTCAGCCTGTCGCTCACCGCATACCAGAACAAGGCCAGCGGCACCTCAGATGACGGCGCTTACCTGTCGGTCAGCATTCCCTGGGGCAGCAATGGCTCATTCAGCTACAGCTCATCGGTAAACCAGGGGCAAAGCAGCCATAGCTTGAGTTACTACGACCGCATCGATGATCGTAACCACTACATGCTCAGCGCAGGCAAGGCCTCAAGCGGTGAAACGGCCAGCGGCTTCCTCTCTCATGATGGTGATGAGGCTCAGGTAACGGCCAGTGCCAGCTATCAGACCGGCGAGTACACCTCGGCGAGCCTGTCTTTGCAAGGCGGAGCAACCCTGACCGGTGAAGGCGCGGCCCTGCACCGTAGCAGCCTCATGGGTGGCACCCGGCTTCTGGTTGATACCCAGGGCGTAGCCGGCGTACCGGTGCGCGGCAGCGGCGGGGTCACCCGCACCAACCGTTTCGGCAAGGCTGTGATTAGCGACGTGAACAGCTACTACCGGAATCAGGCCAACATAGTTCTGGACAGCTTGGCCGACGACGTCGAAGCCACCCAATCAGTCACCCAGGCGACCCTGACCGAGGGCGCGATTGGCTATCGCCGCTTTGACGTTATTGCCGGCTACAAGTCCATGGTCATCATTCGCATGGCAAACCGCCGCGCTCCGCCCTTTGGCGCAACCGCCCAGAACAGCCGCGGCCAGGAAACCGGCATTGTCGGTGAAGAAGGATCGACTTACCTAAGCGGCATAAAGCCAGGCGAAACCATGTCGCTGCATTGGGATGGCAGCGCACGATGCACCTTCACCCTACCCGACCGGGTTACATCGCTTGAGCGACAACTGGAGCTGATGTGCCGGCCAGTCAGCGACGTGGATAACGCTGGCGCTTAATTTATTGCAATAGGTACCTCTATGAAAGCTCGCTTCAAACGCAACACTCTGCCCCTGCTCGTTTTGATCGGCGCGTGCACCGCACAGACCTGCCAAGCCGCCGTGTCGCTTGATCGTACCCGGGTGATTTTTACCGGCAGCGAGAAATCGGTCAGCCTCAGCGTCAGCAACCAGAATACCCAACTGCCCTATTTGGCCCAGGCCTGGATTGAAAACGAACAGTCCGAGAAGATCACCAGCCCCCTGGTGGTACTGCCTCCAATCCAGCGCCTGGAAGCCGGCACCACCAGCCAGGTGAAAATTCAAGGTCTGCCTGAACTGGGCCAACTGCCCCAGGATCGCGAATCACTGTTCTACTTCAACCTTCGCGAAGTGCCGCCGCGCAGCGATAAACCAAACACTTTGCAGATCGCGCTGCAAACGCGAGTGAAGCTTTTCTATCGCCCCGTGGCTATTGCTCCAAAAGCCGGTCTCAATGAAGCCCCCTGGCAGGAAAAACTGACGCTTACCCGCCAGAACGACCGCTATTTAGTGAACAACCCGACGCCTTATTACATCACCGTGATCGATGCCACGCCCGACCTCAAAACCGCCAGCGCAACGGACTTCAAGCCCTTGATGATCACCCCCAGAGGTCAGTTGGATCTGGGTGTCAGCAGCAAGTCACTGGGCGACAAACCTGTATTGACCTACGTAAATGATTTCGGTGGCCGCCCGCAGCTGCAGTTCAGCTGCACCGCAGGTACCTGCACCGCCAGCGCCGTTGCCAACAACCGCTGACACCGAGCCATGACCTGTTCAAGTGAGGGCAAATCACGATGCTCGCAACACGTAGATGCCTGGTAGCCTTGCTGTGCAACGCCAGTGTTTGGACTTGGTCTCACGCCGCTGGCATTCCTGCACAGACGGCCGAACTCCAAGTCACCGGGAACTTGCTTGAGAGCGCCTGTTACCTAGATCCGAGCTCCGCCTATCAGACCTTGTCGCTGGGAGACCTGAGCACTGCGCGCCTTTCACGCATTGGCGATCAGGGCGCTCCGGTGGCCATGCAGCTGAAGTTGCAAGGCTGTGTGCGTAGCGATGGTGGTCGACGTGATGATCAGCAAGGCACGCTGGTTTGGAGCGCGATTGAACCGGTGGCTACACTGGCCTTCAACGCGGTCGCGGATGCCGATACCCCCGACCTGATCAAGGTGGTTGGCGCCGAGGGCTTCGGCCTGCGTGTACTCGATGTCCAAGGCAACGACGTACGCCTAGGCCGCACTGCACCGGCCTGGTTCGTCTCGCCTGGAGAGAGCCAGTTGACGTACTACATCCGTCCTGAACGCACCGCAGCCGCTTTGCGCCCCGGCGCCTTTCGCGCCAGTCTAAATGTGTACCTGACGTATGATTGAATTTCCCGCGATGAAAGTCGGAAAAACTGCACTTCTCGCCGTGCTAGTTACTTGTGCATCTACTTCTCCCGCTAACGAGCGGGCAGTAAGAATTCAAGGTATTGTATATGCCGCAATTCCTTGTGTTATTAACAAAAACGAACCTATTACTCAGTCGTTTGGCGATGTGCAGACCACGGGCATCAATGGACATTACAAAACTATTACCCTGGGCTACTCCCTCGACTGCACACGCTCGTTGACAAATGATCTACGCCTGCAGATCCGCGGTAACGACGCGGGTTTCAACTCCACGCTGCTGAGAGTCCCAGGGTATGAAAATCTCGGCATCGCGTTAACAAAAGACGGTGAACCGCTGGCAATCAACACCTGGGCAAACTTTGACTCTCGCAGGCAGCCATTATTGCAAGCGGTGTTGGTTAAACGCCAGAACAGCGAGATCAAGGCGGGTCCGTTTAGAGCTGGCGCAACCCTTGTGGTCGACTATCAATGAAGACACTAGGTTACATGTTACCGGCACTATGGTTCACCGCCCTAAGCTTTCCGAGTCTGGGCCAAGACAATCTGCAGTTCACCGGAAATTTGCTGGCGCCCCCCGTCTGTATTATTAGCAATAAGGGTGGCCGTATAGATGTGCACTTCGAGCGCAATATCGCCGTCAATCGCATTGATGGTGAGCTTTATCGCCAGGCGATCGCCTATCAGATCGAATGTCCGGGTGCGGCTGGCACTGGTATCGCCTGGCACATGCGCCTGACTCTCAAAGGAGCGTACGCAGACTTCGAGCCTACTGCCCTGAAGACCTCGGTGGACAACCTAGGCATCAAAGTACTGCTCGGTGGCACGGTGCTGATTCCGAACGAATCTCGAGAGATCGATGTCAGCGCATCGACGCCACCGCTGCTCGAAGCCGTACCGGTAAAGCTCCCCGCTGCTCAGTTGCCCAGCACTGACTTTACCGCCTCAGCGCTTTTGATGGCCGAACTATACTAGGAGTATCTATGGGTAAGTACACGACCACCTTAAGTGCCTGGTTAGTTGTAAGCCTATGGTTGCCTGCAGCGCAGGCGACACCGGACAACCTGTACTTTTCTGGCACGTTGGTTAATGAACCTTGTGTGCTCGCGGAGAATGACAGGGAGATTCTGCGGGACTTCAGCACCGTAATCGACAAGGATCTTTATCTCAACGGCAGAACTAAGGGTCTCCCGATTGAACTACACCTGACCAACTGTGACCCGGATGTCGGCAAACGTATGGTCAGCATCACCTTCAGCGGCAATGAAAGCAAAGAGCCTCCCGGGCTGCTGGTGCTTCAAAGCGCCACAGTAAAAGGTCTGCTGGTCGGGCTGGAAACTAAAAGTGGCACTGCCCTGCCATTGAACAAGACTCACCGCATGGGGCCGCTAACTATCGGCGACAATTTGCTCAGCTTCAATACTTACCTGCAAGGCGAGCCCAAGGCACTTGCTAATCACGCCCTAGGGCTTGGTGATTTTGAAGCATCTCTTACTTTTTCCCTAAGTTACGAGTAATCAACATGAAAAAAATTTCCGTAACGGTGCTGCAAAAAGTTTTCGCTGGGATACTATTATGGGCCTCAGCGTTACAAGCACAGGCCTACTACACCCTCACCACAACAGACAGTCGTATAGAATCGGGCGGGGTGCGCTATTATTTCCTAGTAAGCGGGTGGACAACTGGCGACACCAGCCCGAGCCCTTGCGCATCCGACGACCCACAATTAACTTTATGCACAATTGGCATTGCTGCGCTGCAGCCATATTCGATTATCTATGTAGGAGAGTACAACTCTTGGGAGGTACCTGTTCGCCATGGCGCGTCTACTTTGGGCCAATTACTCTCAGACCTACAGATGAAAGGATTTAGAATCCCTCTAAGTGGATCGATTCTAGTTCCTCGTCAATATGCCGATAATAATATCTGCATAACATTTACGTACTCCCGAGTCGGCCCCAGTGTCGGCGGCGCCTATAATCCTTTCGGGCCATGCGCCAGAGTTGGCCCTGTAGCAGTTCAATGCGAAATATCGGGGAATGCCACTATTGACCATGGAAGCCTTCCCGACAATAAATTATCAGGAGCAAAGGCTTCAACCCAGCTCGATTTGCAGTGCCGAGGCTCAACTAACGTTACAGTTTCAGCATCCAGGACAAACTCTTTAGGCGTGCAACTCGACGACTATTGGACTCTATTCTCAAAGATCACCGTAAATGGCAAGGACGCGACTAGAGGCATCAATGTGAATGTTACTGATGGTCAAACCAGCAAATTAGACATTACCTCGACACTGAGTACCCCCACGGGAGCAGTCACACCCGGCAAGTTCACCGGTTTCACGGTGATTACCGTTTCACCGCCTTGAGTTGCGTGTGATCGCAACTTGTAAAAAAAGCGCTTTCCGTGATCCAGTAACGCTGTTTAATAATCGCCCAGGGCCTGTACGAAATACTTTGAAACCGCCGTTGCCACACCTGAGTTCCGAGATCAACAGCGCGGTACTAGGACGCGGCGGGCCAATCAATTGCGAGCGGGTACCCTTCCTGCTCAGGCACGCGGCTCAGGACCACGCGGTACTTCTTACAGGCCTTGAGGGGCGTCAGCTCTGCCGCTGTAGCGTCGTCGATATCGACTGCATCCTGCAGGTGCCTGATTGCGTAATCCGCCTCGGCTCGCAAGTGCGCGATCTGGGTTTGTGCAGCCACCACAGGATCAAGCGCAGGTGGCGGCAGCTCTTCCTGTGGGGGCAGATCCGGCACCAGGATGTGCAGCGTGATCATGACCTTCAAATCGTACGACTCGCCCTCTTTGGCCATGGTGAGTGGCGAGGCATTCCTATGGCCAACACAAAGCTGGCGACGGTCCTAGAAACCGCGCCGCGTTTCATCAGGGCATCGGCAGCCCCGCATATCTCAGCATATGCCGAGCGGTTTTCAAGAACACCGTTCGCCCCCACGTCCGCGAATTCCCCATGGAGATGGCGCGCCGGTGCTGTGCGCGACCGTAGGCCAGCTACCCGACGCAGATGAAGGCCAAGGCGAGCATGACGGCTTTGTGATCATCACCGCCGACAGCGCCGGCGGCATGGTAGACCTTCACGACCGGCGGCCTGTGGTGCTCACGCCGGAGTTGGCCAGGGAATGTCTGGACCCGGGCACGCCCAAGGAGCGTGCCGAGCAGATGGTATTGCACCAGGGCAAATCATCGGAGGTGTTCGAATGGTTCAAAGTCGAGAAAGCCGTGGGCAACGTACGGAGCAAAGGGCCTGAGCTGATTGCACCAATGCGCTGATAGTGACCATTACCAGTTCATAATAGCCAGCTCGCCTGTTTTTTCTGCTACACCCTTCCTCGGGTTGGCCCTGCTGTAACGGATATCCATCGCCTCCATGCGGAACCCTTTAAACACCCGTCGGACTTCGGGATGATCATTGATGCTTACCATCACCTTGTCTTCGCAGGCGCGCATGAATTCATGCCATTCGCTAAAATCCTGCACCTCGCAAGGCCGCTCCGTATAGTTAGACCCGCCCCTCTTCTTGCCAGTGGCCCATGCGCTACCTTACTGGTGCCATCTCGACCGCTACACAACGCCCTTTCGTCCGCACCTTCTGCACCAGTCGCGCTCTGTTGACGAACACATTGATCTCGCAACTGCCTGAGTGTTGTACGTCTTCCCAGTATTCTGCGTGCACAAGTTGCCCGTTCTGCGGCCCCGTGTAAGTACCCGCTGCTTCACGTGAGACATAGCTACTGTCACGTACATACCTAAGCACTACCATATCTTCCTCCGGCGCCACCATGATCTGCCTTGGCACACCGAAGAAGTCGATCAGTTCGCCCACCGGGCGATCTTTCCAGGTACTGCTGGCCGACAATGATGCACAGCCACTGAGCAAGGTGGCGAGCAAGGCCAACATAAACAATCGGTTCATAAGGTCTTCTCCCTGAAGGTCGCGTTACTTGGCAGGCATCTGCGCGAACCCGTCATCTATCTTCTGCAGGATGGCCGTCTTGGCGGCCTCGCGGTTCAATATCTCGAAGAAGTGCGGCCCTGCCTTGCTCATTTGCGACGCGGACATCACACCCAAGTGCTCCATCTTCTTGGCCTGGCGTTCAGTCGGCTTACAGACAAAGTCACGGCTTTGCATCAGCCAGGCGTCAGGTTTGCTCTGCCATTGTCTGGAATACTTCGCATCGCGAAACCCATTGAACACGCTGCGGAAATCCGCTGCACCCATTACTCGCACGCGGTTCTTCGCACAATCGATTTCGACATCGTAAGAGGTGAAGTCGGGCTTTCCGGGCTCTTCGTAAAGTTGATAGACACCCAATGATTTCGCCCCACCTGGACGATTGACGATGTGAGTGGGGTCGCCGTCTGCGATGAACACTTGATTCTTGCCCAAGGCACCCTGGTAGTGAACGACCCAGAAGTCGCCCTTCAGCACTTCGCTCGCTTGGGCAGCGAGGGCACTACACAGTAATGCGGCAGGCAGGCAGGAGATGCCTTGTAAAAGCGATCATAGGGGCGGCCCTTTGCCGTTATTTTTGAAGAAAATAGTTTCACACCCTGGACATGAGGCAAAGGGCCATCTAGCACATTCGTACTATTCATAAGAGAGTTCTACGCCAATACCATCGCGATACAGTCGGTCATGCGCTTCGGCGACTAAGCAGGAACAAAAAAATCACAACTCTTGTCGCAGTATGGATTCCCAAGCAGGATTCGATAAGGCGGTGCTGTGCATCTCTATCGACACATCGAATTAGCACATTACGATGCTGATTCGGCGCTAAAGCACTAGAAAAAGGATTTTGGAAAAGGTTAAAGAAAATAACCATAGCTGGTGTCACTCTTGCACTTACAGGTTGCGGACTTCTCCCTCCCCCAGCGCCACCTGCTCCCCCTACAGTCGAGCACTCTATTGCAAGCAAGACCGAAATCGTCGATGCAAAAAGGAAGCTGCTCAGACATATTTCAGACCCCGACTCCGCGAAATTTGAAACTATTTATAAATTCAAGGGGCGTTTCGCTAGTGGTAAAAGCTATGAAGGAGTCTGTGGTTATGTGAATTATAAAGGCGCAGAAGGTGGCTATGAAGGATTTACACCGTTTATGGTCGTTGGGGATGTGGTCTCTTATTACGGTGACCATTTACCTCACAACTACCATATCCTCAGGAATCGGCGCGCTCAGGGTCAAGTGCGCAAACTGGCGGATGGGCGTGATTATACAGCGCCTCTTCCATGGCAGGATCAAGAACCAGTTTTGCCGCAAGTGAATGCGCAGCATGGTATCCAGCGGATACGGTTTGCGGCCACCGCCAGCCTTCGGATAATAAGGCTCGTATCAACGCCCGTAAACCGCTCCAGGGCACGACCTGATCCATCGCGGCGTGTTTGCTTGCGTATTCGAAATCGGAAAAGCTCAGCTGGCTCATGAAGCACTCTGGGCAGGTGTGAGGCTGTATTTCAGCATACTTGGGGGCTTGTTCGGAGTTTCCCTATTGAAAACAAATGCCGTTTTTTTTGCGCAGGGCACGCGCCACCAAAACTTACCACCATTCTGAAACCGGTGAAGCCAGAAAGGACATGCCGTTGCCGGCAGTCCCTCCCTAAAACCATAGTTGCGACTTTGCTCGCACACCACCAAGCACTTCAATAGATCGTTAGCAAACCCGGTTATCTCGCTTGAACTTCACTTATCTCGAACCAGCAATGCAGGCCACCTGCATGTTAGTCTCTGTATAGTTTTTGCTTCTATAGCCATTATTCATGTCGACAGCATAACCTTCTTCACTAGAGGGTTGATCATTGGCCCAATAATAGTACGCCGGAGCGTCCTCTGTGAACGGCCATCCGTAGATAGTGTTCATGATTTTATTACCCTGCGCGTTTTCCGAACCAGCCGGCGCAGCACCTGTTAAACGGGTAAATATCTGTTGTAAATCGCTTGATTCTGCCAATTTTCCTCCTCGGGATGCGCAAAAGTTTCTTGCTGCGTTCCATGACATCCGCTTCGCTTTTGGTTGAATGAACGGTCTTATCGCACTTGCGACAGGCCCTAGCGAGGCAGAAATTTTTTCTACGCCATTCAAGTTTGTCGTTGAAACCGGTGTCACTTTAAAGGTAATAGTCTCATTTTGATCGGCGAAGACTAGCTGGTAGGTTTTGTTGGTAGCCGTAGGAATGGCATTCGCAGCCCGGTACCATTGGATCTTATTCGTCACTCCGATATTGTTGCCAACGGGTTTAAATTCTGCCTCTAGGGTCTGACCGACCATGACGGTATATCCTTCGGAAGTAGGTCGCTTAATTTTCAGATCAGTGACACTAGGGGGGAGCTCTGTAGTAGCCATTACCTTGTTGCCAATCAACGGTACTTCCAGATTATTTTTAGGCAACATTGTCAATTCCACCACGCGACCAGAATATGTCGCCAGATCCAAGGGCGGCGACTGCACGGTGCCGTTACCAGTTACCACGTCCGTCGAATTGTCGACAGCCCCTTCTGTTGTGCCTACCAGGCCCCATGCATAGGTCGAACTATCCGACCCGCCGTTCGGATCATTGTAGGTATAGGTTGCTGTCAGTACCTGATTCTGATCCAGAATACCGCTGATGCTCAGCTTATCGATCTGCGGCTTCTTGGAGGAGTCGATCACTGTGCCGCCTGTGCCACCCGTCGAGTTCGCCGTCGTCTTGGTCTCCACATTGCCGGCTACACCAGCAAGGTTCTTCGCCTGCACCGACACTTCCAGCACCTGACCGGCATCGGTATCACGTAGGGTATAACCTGGCACCACACCGCTGTTGATGACCTTATCGCCGCTCGCAACACCATTGGCCGTCGAGTCTTTCACACCCCACTTATAGGTCGACGCATCAGCCGAGCCACTGCCGTTGGCATCGTATGTGTACTGACCCGTCAGGTTTTCACCCACATTCAGCTTGCCGTTGATCGTAAGGTCAGCGATGACCGGGGCGACGTTCAGGTTAATCACACCCCCTGCACCGTCACCGCCGGTGGTACCGGTCGAGTTCGCCGTCGTCTTGGTGTCCGTGTTGCCCACGGTGCCGGCCTGATTCTTCGCCTGCACCGACACTTCCAGCACCTGACCGGCATCGGTATCACGTAGGGTATAACCTGGCACCACACCGCTGTTGATGACCTTATCGCCGCTCGCAACACCATTGGCCGTCGAGTCTTTCACACCCCACTTATAGGTCGACGCATCAGCCGAGCCACTGCCGTTGGCATCGTATGTGTACTGACCCGTCAGGTTTTCACCCACATTCAGCTTGCCGTTGATCGTAAGGTCAGCGATGACCGGGGCGACGTTCAGGTTAATCACACCCCCTGCACCGTCACCGCCGGTGGTACCGGTCGAGTTCGCCGTCGTCTTGGTGTCCGTGTTGCCCACGGTGCCGGCCTGATTCTTCGCCTGCACCGACACTTCCAGCACCTGACCGGCATCGGTATCACGTAGGGTATAACCTGGCACCACACCGCTGTTGGTGACCTGATCGCCGCTCGCAACACCATTGGCCGTCGAGTCTTTCACACCCCACTTATAGGTCGACGCATCAGCCGAGCCACTGCCGTTGGCATCGTATGTGTACTGACCCGTCAGGTTTTCACCCACATTCAGCTTGCCGTTGATCGTAAGGTCAGCGATGACCGGGGCGACGTTCAGGTTAATCACACCCCCTGCACCGTCACCGCCGGTGGTACCGGTCGAGTTCGCCGTCGTCTTGGTGTCCGTGTTGCCCACGGTGCCGGCCTGATTCTTCGCCTGCACCGACACTTCCAGCACCTGACCGGCATCGGTATCACGTAGGGTATAACCTGGCACCACACCGCTGTTGGTGACCTGATCGCCGCTCGCAACACCATTGGCCGTCGAGTCTTTCACACCCCACTTATAGGTCGACGCATCAGCCGAGCCACTGCCGTTGGCATCGTATGTGTACTGACCCGTCAGGTTTTCACCCACATTCAGCTTGCCGTTGATCGTAAGGTCAGCGATGACCGGGGCGACGTTCAGGTTAATCACACCCCCTGCACCGTCACCGCCGGTGGTACCGGTCGAGTTCGCCGTCGTCTTGGTGTCCGTGTTGCCCACGGTGCCGGCCTGGTTCTTCGCCTGCACCGACACTTCCAGCACCTGACCGGCATCGGTATCACGTAGGGTATAACCTGGCACCACACCGCTGTTGATGACCTTATCGCCGCTCGCAACACCATTGGCCGTCGAGTCTTTCACACCCCACTTATAGGTCGACGCATCAGCCGAGCCACTGCCGTTGGCATCGTATGTGTACTGACCCGTCAGGTTTTCACCCACATTCAGCTTGCCGTTGATCGTAAGGTCAGCGATGACCGGGGCGACGTTCAGGTTAATCACACCCCCTGCACCGTCACCGCCGGTGGTACCGGTCGAGTTCGCCGTCGTCTTGGTGTCCGTGTTGCCCACGGTGCCGGCCTGATTCTTCGCCTGCACCGACACTTCCAGCACCTGACCGGCATCGGTATCACGTAGGGTATAACCTGGCACCACACCGCTGTTGGTGACCTGATCGCCGCTCGCAACACCATTGGCCGTCGAGTCTTTCACACCCCACTTATAGGTCGACGCATCAGCCGAGCCACTGCCGTTGGCATCGTATGTGTACTGACCCGTCAGGTTTTCACCCACATTCAGCTTGCCGTTGATCGTAAGGTCAGCGATGACCGGGGCGACGTTCAGGTTAATCACACCCCCTGCACCGTCACCGCCGGTGGTACCGGTCGAGTTCGCCGTCGTCTTGGTGTCCGTGTTGCCCACGGTGCCGGCCTGGTTCTTCGCCTGCACCGACACTTCCAGCACCTGACCGGCATCGGTATCACGTAGGGTATAACCTGGCACCACACCGCTGTTGATGACCTTATCGCCGCTCGCAACACCATTGGCCGTCGAGTCTTTCACACCCCACTTATAGGTCGACGCATCAGCCGAGCCACTGCCGTTGGCATCGTATGTGTACTGACCCGTCAGGTTTTCACCCACATTCAGCTTGCCGTTGATCGTAAGGTCAGCGATGACCGGGGCGACGTTCAGGTTAATCACACCCCCTGCACCGTCACCGCCGGTGGTACCGGTCGAGTTCGCCGTCGTCTTGGTGTCCGTGTTGCCCACGGTGCCGGCCTGATTCTTCGCCTGCACCGACACTTCCAGCACCTGACCGGCATCGGTATCACGTAGGGTATAACCTGGCACCACACCGCTGTTGGTGACCTGATCGCCGCTCGCAACACCATTGGCCGTCGAGTCTTTCACACCCCACTTATAGGTCGACGCATCAGCCGAGCCACTGCCGTTGGCATCGTATGTGTACTGACCCGTCAGGTTTTCACCCACATTCAGCTTGCCGTTGATCGTAAGGTCAGCGATGACCGGGGCGACGTTCAGGTTAATCACACCCCCTGCACCGTCACCGCCGGTGGTACCGGTCGAGTTCGCCGTCGTCTTGGTGTCCGTGTTGCCCACGGTGCCGGCCTGGTTCTTCGCCTGCACCGACACTTCCAGCACCTGACCGGCATCGGTATCACGTAGGGTATAACCTGGCACCACACCGCTGTTGATGACCTTATCGCCGCTCGCAACACCATTGGCCGTCGAGTCTTTCACACCCCACTTATAGGTCGACGCATCAGCCGAGCCACTGCCGTTGTCGTCATAGCTGTACACGCCGGTCAGGGCTTCACCGATGCTCAGCTTACCCACGATGTTCAAATCAGAGACCACCGGCTTCGCCGCTGGATCACCGTACACAGTTGTCTCCAGGCTTGCGACTTGGCCCACGGACGGCTCGGAGCGCGCAGGGTCGGTCCTAGGCGTGACCTCTACGCTCAGCCGTTCGCCTGGACGATCACCGTTGCTCTCAGCCACGGTGTAACTGAACGCAGTTGCGCCTTGAATAGGTTGACCATCGCGCAGCCATTGCACTGTGGTCCCTTGCTCCAAGTCCCCATCCAGGTCGCTAAAATCATAGGTCAGCGTAACGGTGTCGCCAAATGCCGGTATCAGCTTGTCAAACGCAAGGTTACTGGCGACCGGGGCTCGCCCGTTAATCCGAGAAGTGGGCTCGGAAGTGTATTTTTCCGCATACACCGGCACACCGTACATAAATTGCGATGCAATCAATATTCCAGCGGTGATCTTGTTTCTGAATAACTTCATGAGCGCTATCTAAACCTGAAAAAGAGAATTCGAATATTCAAAAGACCAAGCACCGAGAAGACGCTCTGCGCGGCAGAAGACTGCTATCGAACGTCCACTGCTCTGCCTACGCATCCGCGGCTTACGCGCCTGGCCACCACACCTAGGTTAAAAACAAGATCCGTAACAAGCCGGGCATCCGGTGACATCCCGCCATTTGCCCACCCACCACAGCAGTTGCAGGGCCACTGCCACGGCACAGATGTCCCTGGGACAAAGCCTCATAACCCTTCATCTGTACCCTTCAGCGCGTCCAGTGAACCCGTGACCGCAGTGAATGCGTCATCTAGGGCGTGACTTTTTGGGATTCAACCGTCACCCGAACCCGCTTGAGTTGATACCCCGGTTGGATTGTGAAGGTTTGTCCCGTCGCCCCTGCCACATCGACATACACGCCGCTGCCTGGGGTGGTTTCTTCTTCCCATTGGTAGAGGAAGCTACTGGCACTACAACTAGTGGCACACACCACCATCGCAGTGAGTACGTCACCCACCAAAGGAACACCATTCAACGTGTTGCCGGCGTGGTCCTGAATGATCACTACCGGGATCTGTGTATCAATTGAGCTGGCCGTGTTCATGCTGGAGGTATTACCGATAATTCCAGCACCGTTTTGCGCGGTAACCTGAAACGTCAACACGCTGCCAACGTCGGCACCGTCGAGCAAATAGGTGTTATCAGTCTCGGTATGGCCGCCGTTAAGCCAAACCATTGTTGATTTGTCGGTGGGCTCACCGCCGTTAGATGTAAAGGTATAGACCCCCGTTAACGTCGAACCCACGCTGAGGCTGCCATTGATGGCCGTTACATTAACTGCCGGCACCAAGGTATTGGGAGTTACGGTGACGGTATAACTGGCTGAACCGAAAACTTTACCGGCTCCATCGTGTTCAACGGCAGTAATGGTCACCGTACCAAGCACCAGAGCACTCAACACACCGGTCACGGAGTCGACGCTCAGTGCCAGTGGGTCAGAGGATGAGTAGGTCACCAAACCTTGGCGCCCGCCTTGAACACGCATACCAGGATCACTGGTTCCCACCATCATGCTCATGTTACTCAGCGCAAAGGTCAGCGGCGCATACTTGTCTTTTTCCTGATACTCAAGAACGATGTTGTAGTTGCGATTGACGATATCGGTCTTGGCTTGTGCCAGTGGGCGTAGGGCAATAGCTTTTTCCGGATCAAGCAATTCATTGAGTGATTTATCGAAGTCCCAAGTCAGCCCCATGCCCAGCTCCCAGCCCCCAAGGCCACCGGTAACTTTGGTATGTTGAGCGTTCAAGTTAAGCAAAGGGATCGGTTGATACTTGGCACCCAAGGTATAGCCTTTAGGATTTTTTTCCGTCTGACTACGGCTACCTGAGACGTCGACGCGGTCGCCCTGCCACTGGAAGTATTTACCAGAGAGCGACAGCTGTTGAATGCCGGGCATCGCGGTTTCCACATTAGCGTCCCAGCCCTTAGCGGCACGTTCCTGAAGGAAGCGGGTGTCTGGATTACTGTTCAGCCGATGATCGTTGGAGTGTTTCCAGCCGCTGAGTGGGGCGTAGTAGTTAGCCGAGAAGCGCGCCTGATCGGTCCAGGCTTCGCCTCCGATGCCGCCACGGGTGTGGTTGCGAGACATGTCCTGATCGAGAAAGCCGTTTACCCCCAATACCCAATGCGGGTCCACTTGCTTGCGATACCCCAGTCCGACGTTGGCCAGATTGCGTTCGCCAAAGGTGCGTGCGCCTATTTGAGCGAAGACAATGTCGATGTCACGCTCGTACAACGGCTGGAGGTAATCCAGCGAGTAGCCGACCTGGCCGCTGTTGACGTTGGCCTGGATTCCGACCTTAGCGGTGCCATTGGCGCCGAGGAACTTCTCGATCTCGCGAGACGCACCGCCGGTCACCCCGCCCATGGCACGCTGAGTCAGCATCCCGGTTGGGTCTGCGCCTTTTTTCTGGTTGGCCCCCAACAGTTGGGCAGCACCCACCACCTCCTGCGCTAAGGCACTGGTCAGTTGATCCTGTTCTTTGAGCTGTGCCGCACTCAGCTTGCCATTGCCTGCAAAGCCCACCGGACCGGGCACCAAAATGAAGTCGCCTGCCTGGAGCGTGGCCAGTTTGCTGGCCAGCATAACCTGCCCGTTTAAGGCTGAAAGTTCACGAGTGGAACGGTTAAATTTTCCGGCAACTGCGGCCAGGGTTTCACCGGGCTTGAGTTGATAGACGAGGTAATTGCTATACAGCCGTGCCTCACCCTGCGGACTATAAGGTACTAGTACCGAGCTGGATGACCAGCCGTAGGCTTTAAATTGTTCGCGCAATGATGTCAATGCACTGACCGGCAGAGAAAAGCGTTCGGCAATAGCTTGTAATGTCTCACCTTGAACCGGTGGGTAGATAATGTATTGCAGAACTTGCTCTGCCGCGACAGTTTTCTGATAAGGCGCAGCCACCGACGAGGCGATATGACCTGTAAAGAACAGCAGGGTCAAATAGGTGAACGCTTTTTTATTTTGAAAGAAAATCATTAAACTCTACCCAAGAAAAATCTATCAAGCGAGCACCCAAAGGTGCAGGCCTCCTTAATAGTCCAACACTTGGACTTCATTGCTTACTTTCAGTGGCTGCACAGTGAAGCGCAGTTATGCGCCAACAATGAAATGGCGCAAGAACCAAAAACACTCATTTAACATTTTATGATTTTAATTCTCTCGAGCGGCGTTACACTTCTCGCGCTCTTCGCCAATGCGTCCATCCAGGATGGCCTGATTGGCATCCTTGGCCGTAACAGCAAACCCTTGTTCATCAAAAGCGCCCATCTGCAGTCGATAGCTGGAAAAACGTTCGATAACCGGAACGCGAAACGGCTGCTCCTCACCGGGAGCTAACAATCCAAACGTATAGAGAATGCTTGCCTTGGGGTGACATTGGGTCGCTATAGGCGTAATCACCAGATACCCTTGAGTAATAGGCGCATCCCCTACATTAACAAGGGTGCCGCCGACCTCCTGGGTCTTACCGTTGCCAATGCCCATGTGAAACTTCACCTGCAACTCAGGGGCAGCCCATGTAAGCGAGGCATATGCAGCTGTAATTGCTATAATCACCCGAAAGTAAATTTTCAATTTCATCACCTTTCAAACTTTGACACCAATAATGGACTAGTTTCGGCAAACACAGTGCAAGACAGAAGCTCAATTAATGTGAATTCACCACTTCTCACAGGCTCGTGCACAAACCGGCTCGGAAACATTACTTTCCCCGAAAGTATTGTAGGACAATGATTCCTGATTACCACTGACCGTCGACAGGAAGAACGGACACTCCCTGCTGAGAGCTCTGCTCTTTAAGAGGCAGCATTTCGAGCGAGCGGGTCAATTTTCGGTTACTGGAGTGGCCGCGATAGAAATCGGGGGGGGGCGGTTAAAAAAGAAACCGTCGCTTAGGGATGCTACGACCAACTTGCCGCCACTTTTCGGCAAGTTGATCGGAGCGTCCATAAAAATCGAGAGACATCAAAAGATAATATTTATTTCCAATATCAAAAATCTTGAACACCAACACAAGGAAACCCCATGAACCACCTATACAAACTAGTGCATGCAGTGACACTTATTTTTTTTCTACTGCCATTGGCAACAACTGCTCAGGCAAAAAGCACACAGACATTAACAGTGGTTTCATCCGAAGTAAAACTTGAATTGATTGGGTATTGGTCCCCGAACAAGCTTAATAATATTCTCCAGCAGCTTGCGCCTGAATTTTTCGGTGTCACTGTGAAATACTCACCTGCAACAAACGGCGTAAGCTTGTATAGAATAACCTACCCTTCAGTTATACCAGAGCGTGGCAATCAACCCACTATAGCCACAGGACTACTTGCAATACCAGATATAGATTCTTCTAACCTTTCAATTGTTTCTTATCAACACGGCACAGTCTATGGCAAGCAACAAGTCCCTTCTTTTCCCGAGCAATCGACTGAAACGGCGCTAATGATTGCTCAGTTTGCCGGGCAGGGTTATATCGTCATAGGTGCAGATTACTTTGGTTTGGGAAAATCCACTGAGCCAGAAGGTTATATGGTGAAGGCTAGCCATCAGCAATCCAGTTACGATATGTTGGTCGCCAGTAAAGCAGTCCTTAGCCATATGCAAATCAATACACGTAATTTATTTTTAGCTGGCTGGTCACAAGGCGGCTTCGTCACGATGGCCTTTCTTGAAAAGTTAGAAAAGGCAAACATCCCCGTGCAGGCAGCAGTGACTGCCAGTGCACCAACTGATATTTTCATAACGCTGAGTGGTTTTCTAAACTTCCCGAGAGCCAACGATGCCGACTGGGTACCTACGTTATTTATTCTCTCGAGCTTTTCATTTGAACACTATTATGGAATCCCTGGCTTGGCTAGATCAATAATAAATGAAGACTATTTTGAAGTTTCTCGCAAAGCGTATGAGAGGCAGCAGTACGACCCAGCCGACATACCCACGGACTTACGGAAGCTAATTAAGAAAGAATATTTTAACTCTCAGTTTTTTGCAGCATCGGCTTATGGCCGATTAATTGCTGACACACAAGCCTACCGATGGGTGATTAAAAGCCTAGTGAAAAATTATTATGGCGAAGCTGATGAGGCGATTACTATCGGCCTGGGCAGATTACCGATGGTCTATCAACAAGCCATAGGAAATGGCAACCCACAGGTAGAGGCAATTTCGACAGGGCTAACCACTCACCGTGGTACATTTGCTACTGCAGTACCACTATGGAAGATAGTATTCGACGACAAAAACCATTAAGGAGGCGCCGAGTAATTAATCCGTTCACGCCGCCCTCCATTTCCAGGCCGTCCTTTTTCAACCCATCGGTCTTACTCTGGGTTTCTGAGGGCGATTTCTGCCCTCATTTTGCTGATTCGCGGGCTCATCTCGCTTTCAGGCGGTTTTATCCCGTCGCCCGTTGCAAAAACCGTTTGGCCAGCAGCAAATTGGCCAACCCAAATAGACTGAACAACTTTGCGCTGTATTCTTTTCAGCCCACGGTAACGAACCTTGCGTTGGTTGAAGCGCACCTTGATCACCGGAAAGGGGTTCTCAACCTTGACACACAGTTGCGCCTTGCCGTCTTCAATCTTGCGTTTGCTGATGAGGCAATAGACGTGGCCCCGTGGCACGCCAGACGACAGGCCCGCTCCGTTCTGGTGGTTCCGGATTCCAGCAGCGCATTCCAAAGAATAAACTTGGCTCTTCAAACAATCGTTTGATCTGGTTCAGTTAAGGTACAGCAGGGGTTCAGCGGGTATTCAGGACGGGGGACATAACCTTGCTTCATCCCCCACAGCGCACTCAGCGCATTAGGAATTTCCTCATGACCTCCTTAAAAAAATTGCTGCTGACCTTCACCGTACTGGGCGCCAGTGCCACGGCCCAGGCGGAGACCACTAACTTCGCTGGCCTGACCTATGGCCAGACCAGCAACCAGGTCAGTAAATCCAAGTCACTAAACGATAACCTCAACCACCCAAGCGCCGACGGCATAATCCACAAGGACCACACCTTTGGTCTTCGCGTCGGCCGTCAAAGCGACGACAGCCGTTACTACGCCACCTATGACAACGTGTCGGGTTCGCACCATGCGTATAAGCAGCGTCAGGAAAACCTGCTCGGCAGCTACGACCTGTTCTTGCCGGTGGGCAAAGATACCAAACTGTTCGGCGGTGCCTCGGCCGGCCTGACCAAAGTCAGCCAGGAATCGTCCGGCTTCAGCCGCGACACCAATATCGGTTACACCATCGGCGCTCAGGTAGGTGTACTGCAGCAGGTATCGCAAAACACCTCGGTGGAACTGGGTTACCGCTACCTGCGCACCAACGCCAGTACCGAACTGAACGAGCACGGCGGCAGCAAACAGGGTTCGATGAAACTCAACAGCAGCGCTCAGACCTACCTGGCGGCCAACTACGCGTTTTAACCAGCGTCCGACGTCAAGCTGACGAGGTACATCGGTGTGCCTCGTCAGTAGGTTTCCAAGGAGAGCGTCATGAAATTGCTGGTCGTTGAAGATGACGCGTTGTTGCGTCATCACCTGCACACGCGCCTGACCGAGAGCGGTTACCTGGTTGAAGCCGTGAGCAACGCCGAAGAGGCGTTGTACCGGGCTGAGCAATTCAACCATGACCTGGCGCTGATCGACCTTAGCCTGCCGGATATGAGTGGGCAGGAACTGATCCGCCAGCTGCGCACCCGGGGCCAGCGTTTTCCAGTTCTAATCCTCACCGCGCGCTGCAATTGGCAGAACAAGGTCGAAGGTCTGGCCGCCGGGGCCGATGATTACCTGGTCAAACCCTTTCGGTTTGAAGAGTTGGACATACGGCTGGCTGCCTTGCTGCGCCGCACCGGCGGGTTTACCCAGTCGACTCTCGTCGCCGGACCGCTGTCGCTCGACCTTAATCGCAAGCAGGCGGTTCTCGATGAGCAGCCATTGGCCCTAAGCGCCTACGAGTACCGCATCCTCGAGTACCTGATGCGCCATCATCAGCAGGTAGTGGCCAAGGAACACTTGATGGGACTCTATCCGCAAGACGGTGAGCGCGATCCGAATGTCATCGAGGTGTTGGTGTACCGACTGCGGCGCAAAATCGAAGGCCGGACCGGCTTTAAGCCGATCGACACCGTGCGCGGCCACGGTTACCTGTTCACGCAGCGTTGCACATGATGGGCTCGCGGCGCGTAGGATGGATGCTCGTAGCCGCCCTGCTGGCGGTGGCGTCCCTGACCTTATTGATGCCCGTTACGGGCGAGATTCTTGGCTGCTTGGCGATTATGGCGGTGGCGGCGTTTATCATCACACTCTGACAGCCCAAGTAGCCGCCCGCTAAATATCGAGATTGCCACGTATGGTGACGGCTAAAAACCATGGCCACCACCATTTTTGCGCTATTTCTGGCGGACTGCAGCGGTGAAGAACAGGCGTTTCGAGAAGTCCATGTAACCACAGCGAGTAGATGCGCCTGATCGTTAGTGGCTTCCTGAATGACAATCGTGATTCGCCGGGCGTGAGCCTCAACATCGGCCCCGAAGACGTGACTTTTTGAAGGCCGCGTTGGATCGAGCCAACGTGATGGCGGGGCTCGGTGAATGACCGGTGTAATAGCGTCGCGAACTTGTCCATCAGCGCTCACTGGGGGCGAGCACTCCATTCAATCCGCTCACAGGTCCACCGGCACCACCTTTGTGGCCCGCTAGCTGACGTCGACAGAGGCGGTTAACCGTCCTACGCCGCGCCACCAAGATTCGCGGAGCGCCGAACTCAAAACCAAGTAACCCCTCCCCCCTTCAATCAATCCACCCGGCAACGGCGTGGCGAGGCATTCCTATGGCCAACACAAAGCTGGCGCCAGCCCTAGAGACCGCGCCGCGTTTCATTCGGGCGATGCACGCACCTGCTTATCTCGGCATGTGCCGGGAAGAACTCAAGAACACCGTGCGCCCCCACGTCCGCGAATTCCCCATTGGGAAACAGGGCGTTGCCTTCGACCGTCATGAACTGGACCAGTGGGCAGACGCCTACATCGAAGCCAAGGCGATTGAAAAGCAGACCAATCAGGACAACAATCCGCCCCGCAGTGGGCGCCAAGGAGCAAAACAATGGCGCGAAAAACAATGTCGGGCCTCTACGAGAGGAGCAGGATTGGGCACATCGACAAAGTCGTCAGAGGTTGCCGACTTCAAGAACGCACTGGAGCAAGCGAGAGGGAAGAAGCCGAGCAGTACTTGATCCATCGGCTGGAAAGCGTGCCGATGATTTCAATGATGGGGGAAAAGAAATCCAGCAGGAAGCCTTACCCCCTGTCATGGGATGAGCAGTCAATGCTTTTGGCCGAGCTGCCGGACCACCTGTTGAGGATGGCCCTCTCTAAAGTGAACACCGGCTGCCGGGAACAGGAAGTCTGCAAATTGCGATGGGATTGGGAAACACGAGTGCCGGCGTTGAACACCAGCGTGTTTCTGATGCCTGCCGGGTTCGGCGGGCGAAGTGTGAGAAAGCCGGGGTGCGCGCAGCGGACAAGTGGGAGAAGACCCACCAGGCGCCGGCACACCCTGGGTTCAGATCAATCAAGATTCACGACCAAACACACCTTTGGCAGAAGGCTACGTGCAGTAAGCGTGACAGAGGAAGATCGTAAAGCGTTGTTGGGGCATAAGAACGGCAGCATTACGAGCCACTATTCTACCCCGGAGGTGCAACATCTGATTGAAGCTGAGAACAAAGTATCTGCATACTGACTCTCGCGGGCCGACGCTGACAATCTTGAGGAGAAAAACGGGATGAGCCCCCGCAAAAGTCCCTACGCATGAAAAAGCCCAATCTTTTCAGATTGGGCTAAGTCATTGAATTATATGGTCGGGACGGAGTGATTCGAACACTCGACCCCTAGCACCCCATAAAGGTGAACCGTATTCCAAACCAGTCTTAATAAATCCAACAAAATCACCTAAAGCACTGTATTCATTGGATCATTACAGTTTACACAGTCCAACCGCTTCCGATAGCATTCTACCAAAGCCAGCGAGAAACGGTGACCCAACGGTGACCATCTAGAGCCTGGCCTTTCTGGGGAAGCGAAAGTGGCGACGATCACCGACAAACAGATGAACGCAAAACCAGCCAAACCTACCTGGCTGATCGAGGATGCCCCTCGCGGCTGCGGCCGATTCATGGCACGTCTTCGCCCAGATGGCGAGCGCCTGTTTTACTTCAGGTATACCGACACCAGCGGTGGAAGGGTGTTTCTGCCCATAGGTGCATATGACGCCACTGGTACTGATGGGCTTACCCTTAAGGAAGCAAGAACTAAAGCTGGAGAGTGGTCACGCCTCTACCAAAGTGGAACTCGCAACTTACGTGAACATCTGGATGCCGAGGAAGCTGCCCGTATCGCAGCCCGAGATGGTGAATTGGCACGACTCACCGCCGAGAAAGCAGAAGCCGAAGCCGAGCAAGCTCGCCAGGCGGCACGCAAGACTGTTACCGACCTATTCGAGCACTGGGCTAGGGTTGATCTCATCAACCGCAAGGACAAGGGTGCAGAGGCTCGTCGGATGTTTGAAAAGGACGTTCTGCCCTTCTTGGGCGACTTGGCTGTCGCTGATGTGAAAAAGGGTCATATCACCGAGGTTACAGATGCCCTCCTCGCTCGCGGTGTAAACCGTATGGCTAAGATGGTTTTTTCGCTTATGCGCCAAATGTTCCGCTTTGCCGTAGACCGCGACCTGATCGAGCACGATCCCAGCGCCAGTATTCGAAAAGCTAAGATAGGTGGCAAAGACACCGAGCGCGATCGAGTGCTGAGTGATGATGAAATCAAGCTGCTTGCTAAGAAAGCCCCTGATGCGGGGCTGCAGGTCACCACCGAAGCTGCAATCTGGATTGCCCTATCGACCTGCTGTCGAATTGGTGAGCTCCTGAGCGCCCGATGGGAGCATATCGATCTAGAGCAAAGCACTTGGCTGATTCCGTCCGAACATAGTAAAAACGGTAAACCGCACAGCATCATCCTTTCAGACTTTGCCATTAGCCACTTCAAGCGCGTAAAGCAGATTAATAGCCTGTCACCTTGGTGCTACCCGAACACCTACATAACTGACCATGTATGCCCTAAAACGGTAACCAAGCAGTTGGGAGATCGCCAGCGCCTTCCGGAGCAAGGCTCCATGAGCCGACGTAGCGCCAAAGCCCAAGCACTGTTGCTACCAGGCGGAAAGTGGACGCCTCATGACCTGCGGCGTACAGGCGCGACGATTATGACTGCTATTGGTGTGCTTCCTGAAGTGGCTGAACGGTGCCTCAACCACACAGAGGAAAACAAGGTAAAACGCACTTATCAGCGTCATAGCTATGCTAAAGAAATGGCGGAGGCTTGGGAAGTTCTCGGCAAGCATTTATCCAGCCTGATATAGACAGCCACTCCAACCGCCCTGAGAAAACACTAGCACCGCTACACAAGGACACGATTACAAATGAAAAACAAAGGGCTTATTATATCAGTAACTGAATTTCTTGAGGAGCACAGCATCTCCGAAAGTGAATTCAAAGACAGAATTGAAAAGCTGCAGATCCCCCTTCTATGCCGCTGCCCAAGAACGGTTGCAGTTCATGTATCCGGCTCGGTTATCATTCTAAATGACAATGAGCCAAAAACAGCACAAAGCCTATCAAAGCAGCATAAAGTTACGCTTTTTTGCGCAGATCACGATTATCACTCAAAAGTAGATTTAGACATAAAGTTTCTTTCCATAAGCGTCACCGACTGGGAGGAAATAGCAAACTATGGCGAGCTTTCAAAATACAACTTCAACCTCTCCGCTTTTCATGAACGCGGAAAAGGCCTCGCGCAAGCATCGGCACATGAGTTGTTAAAGACAAGCTTAAAACCACTTCCAGCCCTGATAATAGACTCAGCTTTCTTTATCACCTCAAGAAATTCACCCGACAAGCTGGAAGAAATAATAATTAGAAAGACTGACATATTCATAAGAAAAGAGAACTCAAATAGAATCCTTGAAACAATAGCAGACACCGACAAAGTACAGAAAAATATCGAGCGCCAAGAATGGGAATCAGACAACCTTTTCGAGTTAAACAAAGCCTCAGATGAATTCATCCCCGAAGCAAATATCGCCTCACAGGAAGAGCGAAAAGAACTTATCGATAAAATAAAAAAACACCTAGAGAAAAAATACAACTCAGCTGGAAAAGACGTATTCGAACAATCCGCCTTCGCAATATTACCCGACAAGCACTACCATAAAATAAAGTCAACAAAGATGCCAATTGGCGAAGCCTTAACTAAATACCCAGAACATGCATCCACCGCACTAATTCTTATCAATGAAGCGGCAAAACACTTCTGGCAAGAGAGTCAAATAACAATTCAAAAAGCTCCAACTAAAAGAACAGTCATGATAGAAGCTCTAAAAAGCTCAGACTGGGGGTTCACGGCAAAGCTGGCTGCCGCAGCAGCTACCATCATCAGCCTAAAGTCCAGAAACTAATAGGCCATGAGACATGCCTAGATGGCCACGTGAGGAGCCGCCTGATCAGGCCCAGGGGCTCTGGGACGCCCTCTCTTCACAGACTTCAGCTTAGGCATATTTCCTCTGAAAAATGTTCTACCGCTTTCAGGGGATAGGCGTATCCAATAATCCACCTTGGTCAGGTAGGACGCCACCCTATTCTTCAAAGCGCTTACCCTGTCCAACTGATTAAAACTGATCATACCTATTCCAAGATATCTATATTTATCCTTGACTGCATTACAATTGAAATAGCGTCCTGCTCCCGCCGTAATTGAGTCTCGCCAATACTCACCAACAATTCTAGCCAGAACCCCATCCTGGCGATGATTTGATCCATTATAAAAAAGTAACAAATGAAAGTGAAACCCCTTTAGCTGACCATACTCCAGCTTACAAGCAAACCCTAACAACCCATCAACTGGAATCCCCTTGTGTAGATCTTTCTGCATTTTTGCCCAATGTACCTTTACCTTTTTAACATCGCCATAAAAATCCTCACGACCACTTACAAAGCCTGACTGATAAGACAAATCAACACGCACAACAAGCATCCTAGAGCGCTGGGCAAAAAGAGCGTCTATATAACCTTCCAAGCTGTTCACTCGCTTAAAGGACGCTTTACGGAATCGTTTCAAAACGGCTTTAAAAGCATCACTGGACAGCTCCAACCGTGCAAACTCTACGAGATCATTCATTAGACCTAAAAAAGCCTCAGCAGCTCCACTGCGTAAAATCCGCCAGACTCTGAGCGAATGAAGATCATCAACTCGATCAACACATCTGAAAAAAACCTCCACATAAGGATTAACTTCATGAGAGGGGAAGTACTGTTCAAGCATTCCTTTCCCCCTCCTTAGCTTGTCAACAAAATAGCGACCAAGCCTCTCAGGCTTAACCTTTACCCCGTCGCGCTTACAAGTAAATGAAGAGAATAAATACCCCTTGCTACCAGCAAGCTCACACATTAACTTCTCAATAGATCGCAACTCCAACACCAAGCTTTCCTCTACCCTTAAAACAGGAAGCCCTCCGACTTCCTCAACCATAAGATCTAACGCGCCTCCATTATCGATCCAATCAACTTCATCTATCACTCACTGATTCCTCAAGAAGCCAGCAGCATGGCTTTGGGGAGCCATGTTGCTGACAAATGATCAGTTGACATCACAACCGCCAACTATTGCATGATTAATTTAATTAACCAACTAACCAGCTAACTAACTAACAAACTAACTAACTAACTAACTAACTATTAGATAATTATTTTAATTAAACCAACAATCAAACTACAAACCTAACAACTTAATTAAATAGTAATACATAATCAAACAATAGACACCTTGAACATGCACCTTATAAAAACGAGAGAAACAAACTCACGCAACTCGTAAACACCTAACACCAAACATCAAAAACAACCAAAAAAGTTAGTACCCCAAGAAGAGCCTGGCATCATCTACACACCACCCTGCCAAGGACAGAGATCGACATAAACAGTTTTATCACCAGGATAATTCGAAATCCGGATAGCACCGTTATTTACTAGTCGCAAAAGAACATACTCAAGAGCAGATTTCTTTCTAAACTTCCCAGGCCCGCATTGCAAAATATAATTTTTCTTAACAAACCGTTTACCCACCTTACGAAAATTATCTAGCCAGCAATTTAATTCCTGCTCTTCATCATTCTCTTTAGAGTTCTGCCCAAACAACTTTATAAACTCATTGGAGTACCATTTAGCAAGATCCGTTGCCACCTGCAAGGTTGACGTCGAAATATCACCCTCAAACCCTTCAAAACAATGAAGCAATGCAGCCAACCTAGAAATCACCTCCATTAACTTTGAGCCATGATCACCTAGTCCATAAAGTATTCCACCCGCACACATCCTTGACTCAATATCGTTCGCAATCTCCACCCAAAGCCGAGCCGCTTCGGAGTCGAATCCGATCACTTCTTTTTCTTTTTTATTTCCTCTGAAACAAATAAGTCCCGCCTCAAGAAAGTGCTCCAACCGCGAGGCAAATTGTGTTTGATGATACCAGGACGGTGCCTGAGTGCTTACATACCTAGTCCCCTGTGTTGAAGCTGGGTGACAGATTAGAAAACGCGCCCACAAACCAGACCCCCTAGACACCCCGCCTTTATGAGCCATGTACTTCGAAAATACGCTTTCCTGAACCATAAGAGAGACTGTCAGCCGCGCGTCAACAAGTTCAAAGCTTTCCGCCGTCTTACGATCAATTGTGATTGAGTCACCACTCCAAATGGCATTTTGCTTTGATAGGTCATTGAAGGCGCGCCCTTCTAAAACACCGCCACCTTCACTTGAAATCAAACCAGCCGTAGGTAAATTTTCGTACATCCCATGAAACAAAGCCTCAGAGGTTGAGTCTTCATACAAAATCTTAAATTCTTTTGGTTTAACTGGAGCTTCTTTCTGTAAAGCCAATAGGACCTTCTCCTCTTCGTCAGCAGGAAGACCTTTTGATGCTTTTTTCATAATCGCTTTTAATATTCCATTACGTCGAACCGTCCAAGTATCGTACTTAATCTTCCACACTGACTGACTCTCCCTCACCTCCTCGCACTGCTTAGCCTGAAAGGCTCTAATCGGCTTCAAGAAAACATTCTCAACCGTTGACTTCCTTTCACCCGAGTCAGCAATAGCAAGAAGCATCAGAGAGGTCGGACCGACCTGACCATTAGGTTTACGAACATCTACATCGCCCTGCAAGACAGCAGAAATCGCGGTTAGGGCCGCATTTTGAATCAATCCCCGTGGGGCCTGAATATTTGCTTGAGCCTCATTTATTGCAGCATCCAACAAGGGAAACTGCGACAAACTCGGATATGAATCATCTCCGAAATAAGATTTTTTTTCATTTTGTTGCCTAAAAAAATTAAAATACATAAATCACCACAAATACAAGCAACTAATATCAAACAACCATTGCAGATATAATTTCCGCCATTGAGCCTTGACTCTGCCTAGACAGCCTCACATATTCTTCCATCCACGAATTTATTTCGCTTTCAATCCATCGCACAGATGTTTTCCCAACACGTATCTGCCTTGGGAATTTCGCATCATAATGTTTAGAGCCCACCTTAAGCTTGTTATAAATAGTTGACCTAGAAAAACCTGTTCGTTTTAAAACATCTTTCAAGCGAAGCATAACCAATGTTTCTGATTTTTCATTAAACATCATTGCACCCTTTAGGACTGGACGAGGCAATCCTATAAGCAGCAACTCAAATCTCAAAGAACGTGAGCGTAACGCTTGCTAACGTTACGCTTTTGGAGCTCACCACTTTGACAGACAGCAACTCTGCACTCCTTCAAAACAGAATGCCTCTCCCCCTTAGCCAGCACTATTCCAGCTATTAATAGCTAAAATAGCAGCCCATAACGCCAAACCTCACATTCAGATACCGCCCACTACGTCCCTCGCGGAGACGTTGTTTCGGCAAGCCTCATTCAAAAAAATCTCAGACCTATATCACCCAGATGAACGCTCAACGATGAGCGCGTCATTCAGCATTTCTGCGTGATACGTGGACTCAGTAATAAGAGAGGAATTTTTATGTATACGCCTTGCCCAAGCTGCAACTCTGGTCGTGTGATTACTAAAAATGTGGGTAAACAAGCGGGTGGTTTGATTGGTGCAGCAGGAGGTGCGGCCAGTGGGGCCGCTGGAGCACTAACGGGAGCGGAGGCCGGTGCCGTACTGGGCGTGGTCGGTGGGCCGGTCGGGATCGCCATTGGCAGCATTGCCGGGGCGCTGCTGGGCGGTCTGTTTGGCGGAGTGGCTGGCGGGATCGCGGGGGCCACGCTGGGCGAGCAGATCGATGAGAAAGTCCTTCACAACTATCAATGCCTGGCGTGCGGTTACAGCTTCAGCGTCAACCGTTAAGTCGTTGTGAACAGGCGTCGCTTGTCACTGACAACGACGCTCTTCTGCATTCATTCGCAAGGAATCATTCCCATGGCTCATCTCGTTGAACAAATGGCTTACGTTGGCGCCACTCCTTGGCATGGTCTGGGCAGTCGCCTTTCCCCGAAACAACCGCTCGAAGTCTGGCAGCGTGAAGCGGGTATGGACTGGAAGATCCAAGACAGCCCCGTTCATTTCAAATCCGAGAGCATCGGTGCACTGGGTTCAATTCACACCTTCCCAGAACAGAAGGTGCTGTACCGCTCCGACACCAAGGCCCCGTTGTCGGTGGTCTCCAACCGCTACCAGGTTGTGCAACCCCGTGAAGTACTGGAGTTCTACAGGGATCTCACTGAAGTTTCCGGCTACGAGCTGGAAACCGCTGGAGTGCTCAAAGGCGGTCGCAAGTTCTGGGCTCTGGCCCGTACTGGGCAAGGCACGGCGCTGAAGGGCAACGACGAGGTGAATGGCTACCTGCTGCTTGCCACCTCCTGTGACGGCACCTTGGCCACCACCGCCACTCCGACCACCGTGCGGGTAGTCTGCAACAACACGTTGACCATTGCCCTGGACGGTACGACAAAGGCGATCAAGGTGCCGCACAACACCCGCTTTGATCCCAATGCAGTGAAAAAGCAGCTGGGTATCGCCGTCTCACAGTGGGACGAGTTCATGTACCGAATGAAAAATCTGGCTGAACGCAAGGTGCAGTGGCATGAAGCGATGGGCTTTTTCATGAACGTGCTGTGTGACGTAACCCCCCATAGCAAACTGCCCGAAGTCCTGCCGAACGAGCGCGCGCTGCGCAAGGTTCAAAGCCTGTACGAAGGCGGCGGTCGCGGCGCCACGCTGGAATCGGCCCAAGGAACTGCGTGGGGCTTGCTCAATGCTGTGACCGAGTATGTCGATCACGAACGCAGGGCTCGTAGTAACGAATACCGCATGGACTCTGCCTGGTTCGGTCAAGGTGCACAGATCAAGCAACGGGCGCTGGAGGCTGCGCTACAACTTGCAGCTTAGCCCCTGTTTTCGCTGTCTTCATCAACCTCACCCCCTTCTCATTCTTCTCACTCCTTAAAACGCCTGGTAAGCCTCGTGCTGGTCGGGCGTTATGCCTCAGGAAATGATCATGAGCACTCAATCGCTGCAAAAATTCAGTACTAAACCCCGTCCGGCGTTGCGCCTGGTGGGTACCCAACAACTGCCGCGTGAGGACTGGCTGGCCGTGCGCAAGCTAGGTATCGGCAGCTCGGATGCGGCCGCTGCCGTCGGGCTTAACCCGTACAAGTCCCAGCTGGAGCTGTGGATGGAGAAAACCGGGCGTGATGAATCACTGCCCAAGCTCGATCCGCAAGACGAGGAAAGCCCGGCTTACTGGGGCAACATTTTGGAGCCTATCGTGGCTGCGCATTACACCAAGCGTAGCGGTCACCGGGTGCGACGGATCAATGCCGTGCTGCAACACCCGGCTCCGCAGTTGAACTGGATGCTGGCCAATATCGACCGTGAGGTGATCGGCGCATCAGAAGTGCAGATTCTCGAATGCAAAACCGCCGGCATAAACGGCGCACGCCTCTGGAAGGAGGGTGTGCCCGAGTATGTGCAGTTGCAAGTCATGCACCAGCTCGCCGTCACCGGCAAGCAGGCCGCTGATGTGGCGGTACTGCTCGGTGGTCAGCACCTGGAAATCCATCGCATTGAACGCGATGAACCACTGATTGCTCGGCTGATCGACCTGGAGCGGTTGTTCTGGGATTACGTCGTCAGTGATACCCCGCCGCCGGCAGACGGATCTGCCTCGGCGGAGCAGGCGTTGCGCTGCCTTTATCCGCAGGACAGTGGGCAAAGCCTGGACTTCAGCCATGACACGCGGCTCTGTACGACCTTTACCGAACTACAGCGCGTGCGAAAATCGATTGCTCTGCAGGAGAAGCAGGAAGCTCAGCTCAAGCAAACGTTGCAACAGGCCATGGGCGATGCCAGTCGGGCGATCTTCGCAACTGGCTACATCACTTGGAAGAAAGCCAAAGACAGCGTGGCCCTGGATATCCCCCGTCTGCTGAAAGAAAAGCCCCATCTGCAAGTGCGCTACTCGACCACCAAAACCGGCAGTCGACGTTTTCTGCTGGCCTGAACGTTTGTTCGCTCCTCCCTTATTCCCATGCCCTTTCTCTCCAACGCCCCCCTGGCCGTTTGCGCGGTCTCGGTGGCGTTTTTATTTCAGATACAGGAGAACTCTCATGCTCAAAGGTTTAGCCATCACGCCCCCGATTTTGGGCCGCATTTCCATCGGCAAGGTCGTCGAAAAGAACGGCAAGCGTCTGCCGGAAAAGGACGATCAATTCACCCTCACCTCCCAAGTACAGAGCCGCGAGGGCTGGTTACTGCATCCACTCAACGAGGAGCTGCGCAATGGCCAGGACGGCAAGCTGCGCAGCATTCCGATCCGGCTGCTGTTCAACGAGCCCGACCTCAACTTTCGGGCTGACTACAGCCTGTTCGACCGCACTACAGGACGACTACTGTGCGTCGGTAATGGCGAGACCTGCAAGCGCTTGACCAAGGACGGCATCCAGTCGTTGCCCTGCCCTTCACCGGATAGCTGTTCACTGGCTCAAGGCAATGCCTGCAAGCCTTACGGCCGGCTGAACGTGGTGATTGGCGATGACGATCCGCTGGGCAGCTTTGTTTTCCGTACCACGGGCTACAACAGCATCCGTACCCTGGCGGCACGCCTACATTACCTACAAGCCATTTCCGGAGACCGTCTCTCCTGTCTGCCGCTGGAGTTGCGTCTTCGCGGCAAGTCCACCCGCCAAAGCCACGGCACGCCGATTTTCTACGTGGACATCACGGTGCGCAGTGGGCTGAGCCTAGAAGACGCCTTGCTGGAAGCCAAGCAACTGGAGGAAACCCGGCAAGCCGCAGGCTTTGATCAGACCGCCTTGGATCACGCGGCACGACAGGGCTTTAGCAACGGAGCCTTTGAAGACAGCGATGAGGACACCGGGGCCATCGTCGAGGAGTTCTTCCCCACAGCAGAAGATCAGACCAGCAAGGCAGAAGCCGCTCCCAAACCAGCGCCCCCTGCCAAAACCTCACTGGTACAAAAGCTGGAATCCAAATCCCTCCAAAGCGGCAGTGACCACTCTGCTCGCGCCCACTGATCACACTTCCAACCTGACCCAATGTCTTCCAATTCAAGAGAACCCCCATGAAATATCACAAGCTCAAAGCAGGTGAGACGACCGGCACCTATGTCATGGAATCACCGGTCACCGAGGCCGACATCCTACAGATGGCTCAACAACTGGCAATGAGTCGTCTGTCTAAAGGCCGGGCACTGACTGAGCCCAAGCAGGTCTTCAGCCACCTGCAAACACTGCTGCAGTACCACGAGTACGAAGTCTTTGCTTTGCTACTGCTCGACACCAAGCACCGGGTAATAGGCTTCAGGGAGCTATTCCGAGGCACGTTGGATGGGGCGTGCGTGTACCCACGGGAAGTGGTCAAGATCGCTCTAGAGCACAACGCCGCGGCCGTAATTATGGTTCACAATCATCCCTCCGGCGATCCGGAGCCAAGTCAAGCTGATCGCACGCTCACCGCCACCCTCAAGAACGCTTTGAACATGGTCGGTATCCGGATATTGGATCATGTCGTGGTGGGCCATGAAGGCTGCGTGTCGTTGGCTGAACGAGGTTACCTGTAGCCCTTATGGTCACACCGTCCGATAGACTGCTCTTGGCTGATGCCAGGGCGGTCATCGGCACGGTACCCAATCACTTATTTTTTGTCGTAATTCAGCGTTTGACTTCGGCTGCAGCCAAAGCCATGGCTGCCATCCACAAAGACCTTAGTAGCCGACTTGCAGAGATAACTTGTTCGGTGGAAGAGGACTGCCTGTCCAGCCAGGTCGTCACGACGCAGGTGATAGAACAGGTTGATGGGGATCTCGACCAAACCGCTGACGGCCTCTACAGATACCCATAGCGTTGTTGCCGTCCTTTCGTGAGCTTCATGCTCGCCCCAGGGAGGCATGGCAGTTGTCCCGGTAGAGTTGGTAGAGGCGGGTGATGTTGCTTGTATGGGCTGCAGCTGGGATAAACAGGAGCGATGCTCCACCAAGACATCCAGCTTAAGTTACAGGCTGCATGTCCGGTGCAGAAACACTGTATTCCTAAACAGGTAAAGAAACCGCCCGGATCATTAGGCTAACTGAAGTCCCGTGGGGAATTTCAGTAGCGTTTCGCATTAGATCAAGCTCGATTTGTTGACAGTTCTCAGCAGACGCGCAACGTGCCATCATTTTGCAATCCAATCCAGCGATAAAAGGATGTACCGATGGCACAGCAGTACCTCAACCCTGCCCTGATCGGGCTCCTCAGCTTACTGTTTCTGGGCATCGGCTTCTGGATCAATAGCCGTATCGCAGCAGGCAAGCTGGCCCAACAGTTTTCCGAGCTGCAAGCCAGTCATCAGGCTGAACACCAGCAATTGCTGAACGATGTCGCGCTTGCGCGGCAACGCGAGCAGCAAATGCTCCATGAGCAATCGGAACATCAACATGAGCTGAAATTGGCCGTTGAGGCATTGGCTAACCATCGAGAAATCGAAAAGCAGCTCAGCATTCAGCTCAGCGAGTTCAAGACTTCGCTGGAAGCTGAGAAGCAACGTACGCTCGATAAGGTGCAGCAACTCGCAGAGGCCGCCACCCTCACTGAAAAACACAGTACGGAAACGAACCAACTCCGGTTGCAGCTCGGCGAATTAAAACAGGAGCTTGGGCAAGGCCAGGAGCAGACACGGCAGTTGGATGAGCTGAAACAGGCGCTGACGCAGCTGCAAGCGCGTTTTGAAGCAGCTCAACTACAACTGCAAAAACAAGGTGAGCATCTAGGGCAAAGCGCGGAACAAGCGCATCAGCTCCTGGAGGTAAAAACCGCCAACAAGGACCTCCAAAGTCGCCTCGACAATACCCAGGAAGAATTTAAAAAGCAGCGCGAACAGTTGGGACAGGCAGCAGAACAAAAGGACCAACTGGACACGCTACGCAACACATTGGCCCAACGAGACAAAGAACTAGGCACTACGCGAGAGGAGCTCAGCCTTGCGAAGCAGAGTCTTGCCGAAATAAATATGCGCCACCAGCGCGACCAGCACTCAGCTGCAGAGAAACTGCAGTTATTGGAAGATAACAAGGTTCAACTCAAGCAGGAGTTTCAGAACCTTGCCAATCATATTTTCGACAGTAAACAGCAGAGCTTCTCTGAGCAAAGCCGCCAAGGGCTGGACACTCTACTAAAACCGTTCAAGGACCAGCTCGAGTCATTCCGTCAGCGGGTGGATCAGGTTCACTCCGATACCGTGCAGGGCCAAAGCTCGATGAAAAGCGAGCTGGTCAAGCTGATGGAATTAAACGTCCAGATCACAACCGAAGCGTCAAACCTTACCAAAGCGCTCAAGGGTGACAAAAAACTTCAAGGCACCTGGGGCGAGCAAAAGGTAGAGATGCTGCTTGAGCAGGCAGGGCTGCGCAAAGGGTTCGAGTACCACCGCGAGGCGAACTTCAAGGACGACGATGCAGGAAACAATCGACCAGACTTCGTGGTCAATTTGCCCGAAGGCAAACACATCATCATCGATAGCAAGATGTCGCTAGTGGCCTACACGGAGTACGTTTCCGCCGAAACCGACGAAGATCGCACCAAAGCCCTGTCCGCACACGTTCTGGCTTTGAAGAACCACATCAACGGATTGTCCGATAAGAAATATACAGACCTTAACGGCATCAACTCTCCTGACTTTGTGTTTTTATTCATGCCGGTTGAGCCCGCATATTTGGTCGCGGCCGAGCACAGTCCGGGGGTATTCCAGGCTGCATATGAAAAACGTATTGCGATAATCACCGCCACCACACTGCTGCCGGTTCTGAGGGTCGTATCGAATCTGTGGAGCATCCAGCGTCAAAACAGCAGCACGCTGCAACTCGCAACGATGGCAAGCAAGGTTTACGACAAGTTGCGCATCTTCGTGGATAAAATGGACAAGCTCGGTAATCAGATCGCTACGGTGCAGAAAAGCTACTCCGAAAGCGTCAATACTCTGAAAGGGGATCACGGAAGCCTGGCCAAGACCGTGGACAAGTTCGTCGCTTTGGGCGTCACGGTCTCCAAGCGTCTACCAGCATCAGCTGTGGGAAACGATGAAGAGATGGAAAGCGACTTGGCAATACTTCCGGTGGAAAGCGCGGCCAATACCTAACGTAAACAGTGAGCGACACCCTTGCCGCTCACTTTGCCTCAACTGACCTCGAGCACTCGTTCGGTGATCCTGAGAAAGCGCAACTCGATCAAGGGCAATGCCGATCTGGACACAGGTCTCTACCGTTACCGGGACTTGGTCCAGAACACCTTTAGCGGAGTGCTGGCTTAAATCCGCGGGTCGGCAACGCCCCATCGGGGCCATTCATTGATTGCGTTAAAGATTATTGGATTCAGGCCGATAGATGGCTTAACCGGCGCTCTCCCAAGACAGCCAAGCATTTGTACAAGGATGACTCGCTTGACCTCAGCCAAGACCCATAACGCCATTCATATGTGACATGGATCTCAGGCGTGGATCGATGTGATCAACAAGAAGCTGGAGAGAATGCGCGGGCTCTACAGAAGTTGCCCCTGCGACCTGTTCTGTCGCGCACCTGTGAGAACGTCACCATCCAAGCAAACAACGCGTGACATTTTAACCAGGGGCGATAGCGCTGCCGCCGCCCCTATAGCACTCATGGATTACGACTAGCCAGACGCGTTCCGACGCGACGGGCGATAGGGATAATAAGTTTATGAAGCAAACAGCGCCCAAAAAAGCGCAGGCAACCACAGCTAGGCCACGAAGGCCTTTGACCACGGACACCTTCGACGTATTGGTGCTGGCGACTATGAGCGCCGGCAAAACGTCCTTCATCAACGCCTTGATCGGGCAAGAGCTTCTACACACGGCCAATGAAGCCACCACTGCCTGCATGACCAGCGTCGAACATCGTCAGGGTACGAAGTATTTTAGCGGCGCATGTTATTCGTACTCCGATATTGAGTTAGCACGTCAGCCAAAAACTTCGGCGGAGCTTGTTCGTAACTGGAATGCCAATGCCGAGGTTAAGCGCATCACGCTGGCTGGCAGCTTTAAAATCGTGCCACGTCCGGCACCTGGGCTGGTGCTGCATGACACGCCCGGACCGAATAACAGTCAGGACGACGGGCATGCTCAATTGATGCTTGAGGCGGTACGTACGGTCTCCTTCAAAGCATTGTGCTATGTGCTCAATGCCAGCCAGCTGGGAACGCAGGATGACAGGGCCTTCCTGGAGCAACTTCGCGATGAACTAGCCAGCAAGCCTGGCCACCCGATTTACTTCATTCTCAATAAAGTCGATTTGCTCGACCCAGAAAGGGGCGAAGACATCACCACCTATGTCAGCAGCGTGTACAGCTATCTGACGGCCATAGGTTTCGAGCATCCGATGATCATACCGACCATGGCCAGTACCGCCCTCTATGCCCGCAAGGCATTGAAGGCAGAGACATTGACCCGCACGCAGCGCTCGAAACTTCGGCAAGCCCTAGATGATCTCGGCGATAACAAACGCGCCCTGCTTCACGCCACTGTAGTACCCGACTTTATCAAGAAGCGGGTCTTCAAAACGCTGGCCAGCCTCGAACGGCAGCATCAGGCCAAGCCATCTGACGAGCAGGCCTGCGAGAAAAATGAATTACAACAACTGGTTGCCATCAGCGGCCTTAAAACAGTTGAAATCCTTATAAAACATCAACGGCAATCGGTTGAAAACCCATGAACGCTATCGAAATCAAGCACAACCCATTCACCGTCGACACTGCTTTTCTGATCAACGGGCAAGCCCCCGCAGATGGTTGCAAGCTTTCGAGCTACAAGGAATCGCGACTGCAGGTCTGGGTCGAGAAGCTGTTCGACGAGTTGAACAACCTGTTCAATGGTGACAACAACTACCACATCACCTTCAAGGGCGTAGAGTCGGACTATCTGGATATCGTCGAGGCTGCGGAGGTGGCCATCGCTAAAGGCATGCAGGTCGAGCTGACCTGGATTGAAACGGTACCTACTGAAACTCGCCTGAAACAGATTCGCGAGCTGATGCAAGAGGCTCAGGAACATCCGAAATTTGAGCACTTCATTAACGAAAACGAAGAGGTGCGCAAGTCCTTCAACGAAGCGTTCAACCGCGATTTTGACGTCTATGTCGTGGCCACGATGTCTTCAGGAAAATCGACGCTGATCAACGCCATGCTCGGCCGCGACCTCTTGCCAGCGGCGAACGAGGCCACGACGGCGACCATTGCCCGGATTACTGACAACGATTCGATGACGGGGCGTTTTACAGCTAAGCGATTCAACCGTAGCGGTGACAAGGTAGGCCAGGATGATAATGTCACCCTGGAAACGCTCAAGGAATGGAACCTACTGACTGATACTCAGGTAATTGATATCGAAGGCAATATTGAAGCGATTCAGGAACGTGAAAGCGTGCGCCTGGTATTGACCGATACCCCCGGCCCCAACAACAGCCAGGATGAAGAACACCAGCGTACCACCATGGGCTTCATCTCGGACTCCAAGCGCAACCCGCTGATCCTCTATGTGCTCAACGCCAGCCAACTAGGCACAAATGACGACCGTAACCTTTTGAGCCTGGTCGCCGATACCATGCGCAAGGGGGGCAAACAGAGCAAGGACCGCTTCATCTTCGTGATCAACAAGATGGATGTGTTCGATCCTGAGAACGGCGAAGACCTGCCCTCGGTTTTGGCCCGCGTCAACCAGTACCTCACCAGCAATGATATCCATAACCCACAGATCTATCCGGTATCCGCTAACCTCACGCGCTTGATTCGCAAACCAAGCGACGAGCACACCCGCAAGGAGCGTGGTGAATACAAAGCGATGGCCGACATGTTCAGCGAAGAGCCGAGCATGAACCTGCTCCAGTACATGCCGATTAGCTCGAGGGTCAAACGTAACCTTCGAGAGAGAAAACACTCAGAGTTGCTGCTGAGTAGCGGCCTCCCGGCAGTTGAGGCGATGATCGATGAGTACATCGACAAGTACAACTTCCCGCATCGTTTGAAGCGCGCTTATGACGCCATGACCAAGGCAATCGAGGTGGGGCTCAACGAGGCCGAGTTGATCGAGCAGTTGGATCAGGATGAGCGCTTTCTCCGTCATATCAATGAAGAGATTCAGGCACTTCAGCAACGGCAGGAGCAAGGTTTCGACACGGCAGCTTACAAGGATAAAATCGCGCGGGAAGGTAAAGATCTGCCCGCGGCCACTGAGCGTGAGCTGTCTGAACTCGAAGGCGTGATCCAACCCGTTTTGAGAAAGCTAGCGGAGCGCTTCACTAGCAGTAGCGTGACGGTAAGTATTGCCGAAACACGCATCCAAGAGGCCGAAGAGCAGCTTCAGTTCCAACACAGGAAACTGATCAACGCTTATGAGGATGTTTTCAGCTCCAGCCAGGAAATCATTCGCCAGGACCTGCACCAGGAGTACCAGCGCTACATCGCCGACCTGTTTAATGATACCCAACACCTGCAGTTGCCTATCCTGGAAGGCATCAAAAAAACGGTCGGGGATATTTCGTTCAACCTCAACGTGAAAAACAACGAAATCCAGGAGCGAGAGATCGTCATCAGCTCCCGCGAGGTCAGTGCCAGCAAGTGGTACAAACCCTTCTCCTGGGGCTCGACCAAGACCGTCCATGAGTATGGGACTGAAACCTTCGTAGATCTCGAGGCCTTGTGGAAAGAGCGAGTCACCCGCGTTGAAGCAGAGTTTGAACGCTTAGTGGACAGCGCCCGAAATGAAATTGAGGTCGGTAAAAATCGCCTGATCGACCAATTCCTGGCATTCATGAACAGGGAGTTCGATACAAAATTCAGTGAGCTGTTGATTTCACTGAGTGAAAAGACGAGCGACCGCAACGCCCGTGAACGGGCAATTGCAGAGGCAAAGGAACTGCATAGCTGGATCGAAGCCTTCAAGTCCAAACTCGACAATACTTTGGCCGTTTAACCTGGAGCTCATATGACAACCTCAACCGCAACGCTCTCCAAAGCCCGAAAAGGCTTTCTAGCGTCACTCGATGACACCCAACTCAGCACTGAACTTTTGCTGGATGTGCTTACACAGGCACAAGCTCAGACCCCTGAACTGGTTGTCAGCTACGAGGCAGGTGAAGCAAAGAGCCCCATAGACAACGATCCAGTCAGTTGGACCAGCTCTTACTACAGCCGTCACAAAATTCTTGCTGAGCACAACTTTTCCCGCGAGCGCCTGGAACACTTGATCCGTGTTCGCGATCACTTCCGCAAACAGAGCATCAAAGGCTTCGTTCCGTCTTCCGAGCGGACGAGTGCCACAGTTGAAAATTCCCGGACTGCGTCGATGCATTACACACCCTCTGCAAACCTCAAGAAGTTCGTCGACGAAGGTGACTTGCTAACGATCCGCACCGCACTGCGGATGGAGTTGAACGACAATCGTCTTTCAAGCGAAGAGCTCCGTGCAGCGCTGTCATGGGTCAAAACCAAAGTACCCGGCCTTTGCGAAAGCTACTCTGAGAAAGCCTTCGCCCGTGCAATGGACCCGGATCGCAACCATTGGACTTCGGAGTACTACGACGGTCAGGTTGTCTACCTGAAGGCCAACTTCGCCGAAGAACGCTACTTGCATCAGATCGACGTACGCTCGTTACTGCGTGAACGGGGCGTAGAAGGCTTCGTTGCGATTGCGCCAAAACCGAAGACCGCCTCAAGCCAAGCCTCGCCAGCAACATTACAACAACAGCATCATTCCTCGCAGTCGCAACGCTCCCCCCTCTCCTCTTCCAGCTCGGAGCTCAACCCTGTGTTCAAAACAGCGTTGATGATCGGTGGCACCATCGCCGCACTGGTGGTCTTTCTGATTGCGCTGGTGAAGTGACCCCATGAATACGACTACCCTCAGTCCACTGGCCATCCGAGAAATCCAGCAAAGCGCTGCCTTGACACTGGAGGCCGGACGGGCACTGATCAATCGCAGCTACCTGTCGGAACTGGATCGATACCCGGTTCACTCCTCCACCGAGGCGGGCGTACTATTCAACCGGGCGAGCGACATGCGGATCTTCCGTGTCGAACGTATCGTCCAGGACAACAAGCAGTCGGTGCTCGAAAGCACGACCGCGGCCTACACCGCACTGGGGGCCGCCGGGTATTCGGTATTCCTCTTCCTGCGCTCCGATGGCCGCGAAACGGACCTGTATATCGGTACCCGTGGCGAATCTGGAAAAATGCTCGGGCAAAACTCCGGCGAACTGCTACGCGAGACCTTCAAGGGGCACTTCTCGGGCAGTGCCTTGCACGCCCTAAATGTCCAGGACGCCAATTCGCTACTTGATACACTGCAGGCGGAAAAGGACAACCCCGCTGCCAGTATCACCGCAGTGACGGGCGTGCCGGCGCTGTCCACCGAAAACCGCGAGCATTTCATGCAGGGGCTTGAGCGCTTTATCGATGCGGCTGAGCAGCGCGTCTATCAAGCGGTGATTCTGGCCGAGCCGGTGTCTTCGCAGAACCTAGACCTGATCCGTGCCGGTTACGAGCAGGTCGCAACTCAGCTCTCGCCACTGCTCAAGCAGCAACTGTCGTTCGGTGAGCAGGAAAGTGACAGTGTCGGGCTCAGCATCAGCCAAGGCCTGAGCGATTCACTGGGGCACAGCCTAGGCCTGACGGAAACCAGGGGTACGTCGGAAACTATTGGTACCTCGACCACTGAAACGACTGGAACCAGCGAGTCGTTCAGTGCGCAGACCACGCTCGGCAAATTGGCATCCTTTGGCGGCAAGATGGTCGGTTCATTGTTCAATGAGCAACGGACCACAGGCACCACACAATCCACCGCCCAAGGCCGCAGCGAAACCCACGGCACGTCCTGGAGCGAGTCTGCATCCAGGACCACCTCGACAACCCAGACCAACAGCACAACCGACAGCCGCTCGCTCAACAAGACCACCGGCGCCAACCGCCAGATCTCGATCGAGATGACCGACAAGACCATCGAGCAACTGTTGAGCAAAATCGATCACCACCTGCTACGCATCGACGAAGCCAAGACCTACGGCGGCTGGAACTCGGCCGCTTACTTCATCGGCGACAGCAAGGCATCGTCCGAGTCACTGGCAAGCATCTTTCTCGGCCTCGTTCGCGGCAGCAAGTCCAGCCACGAAGACTTCGCCCTGACCACCTGGACCTCAAACCACAAGTCAGCGGTGCTGAGCTGGCTCTCAACCTTCAGCCATCCGCAGCTCAAGCCTGGCTTCTCGACGCGGGTGCCGATCAGCTATGTTACCCCTGCCACGCTGATCTCCAGCAAAGAAATGGCCATTCAAATGAGCCTGCCACGGCGCTCAACCTCGACGGTGTCAGTGGTCGAGACCCAGGCTTTCGGGCGCAAGGTGCAGCGCCTGGATGGCAACGCCACACTGTCTTGCAAGGACAGGACGCTGACCCTGGGCAACATCCGTCACCTCTGGGAAAACCTGCCACAGACGATTGAACTGAGCCTGGATCAGCTGTCCAGCCACGTCTTCGTCAGCGGTTCGACCGGTGCCGGCAAAAGCAACACGCTATACGAAATGCTCAACCAGGTCAGTGCCGCGGGCGTACCGTTCCTGGTCATCGAACCGGCCAAGGGCGAGTACAAGCACGTCTTCGGACAGCGCTCGGATGTCAGTGTGTTCGGCACCCACCCGGCCCACAGCGACCTGCTCAGGATCAACCCCTTCCGCTTCCCGAGTGCAATCCATGTGCTGGAGCATGTGGATCGGCTGGTGGAGATATTCAACGTGTGCTGGCCGATGTATGCGGCCATGCCTGCGGTGCTCAAAGAAGCGATCCTGCAGGCGTACCAAGCCTGTGGCTGGGACCTGGAGCTGTCCAGCAACCGCTACAGCGATAGCTTGTTCCCGACCTTCACCGATCTGCTCAGCACACTGGAAACAGTCATCGAAGCATCGGCCTACTCCCAGGAACTCAAGGGCAACTACATAGGTTCGCTGTCTACGCGGATCAAATCCCTCACCAACGGCTTGAATGGCCAGATCTTCGCTGCGAATGAAATCGACAGCAGCGTTCTGTTCGACAGCAATGTGATCATCGATCTTAGCCGCATAGGCTCGTCCGAAACCAAAGCCCTGATCATGGGCATCCTGATCATGCGCCTGAGTGAACACCGCATGGCGTTTGGCGGAATGAATCAACCGCTGCGTCACGTCACCGTACTTGAAGAAGCACACAACATTCTCAAACGCAGCCCTTCCGAAGGGGGGGGCGAAGGCTCGAGCATGGTCGGCAAGTCGGTTGAAATGCTGACCAATGCGATTGCCGAAATGCGCACCTATGGTGAAGGTTTCATCATCGCTGACCAGTCGCCGCATGCGGTCGATATCGCAGCGATCCGCAATACCAACACCAAAATCATCATGCGCCTGCCCGATGAGATGGACCGACGCCTGATCGGCAAATCCGTGGCCCTGCGTGATGATCAGCTCGAAGAGATCGCGAAGCTGCCCAAGGGCGTTGCCATCGTCTACCAGAACGACTGGCTGGAGCCGGTGCTGTGCCAGGTCAGGAAGTTCGCCGGTCGAGAAACAACCTACATCTACCGCCCCGCAGCAAATGCCAATATCAACAGTAGCCACTTCAATCAACAGTTGCTCAGCTTACTGCTGGCACAGCGTATTAACACGCCGGTTGAAGTAGAGGTGGCACTGCTGGAAAACGGCTTGTGCAACCTGCCGTTGCTTGCCCGGTGCAAAATTGCCTTGCTCCAAGCGCTCGACGAGTACAAGGAAGATCAACAGCTGACACTGTGGAAACCGGAAGCCTTCGCTTACACCTCGCAATTGGTGGTCGACTTTCTCGGCTGCCGCAAGCTGGTGCAGCAGGCGATTCAGTCGGCGACCGATTATGGCCACCTGAGTGATCTGCTTGACCAATTGCTGAAGGGTTGTGTTGCCGGCCTTGGTCAGGAATTGGCCCTAGCCGCCCAACAATGCCTGATGAAAGACTTCAGTTTGCAGCATGACAGCCACCTCGAGATCTATTCCATGTGGCGCACCCGCCGTAAAACAGAGAGTGTCCTGTGAAATTTGAAAACTTCTCCGCCGAAAAAATCGAGGTTCCATCGAAGCTGGCGTTGATTGCCCGGGAAATGCCCGACAAATGTCTGAACGTCGCTGAACTCGACAAGCCAATGGCGCTCACCCAGGAAAATCGCCTGGAGTTGCCCGAGGTCTCTCCCGAAACACGCGAACGCCTAGAGCACCTGGGTTTTCCAGAAGAGGTGCTCGATGTAATCGGCAGTGAGGCCGAAGCTCGTATCTACGAGGATGCCAACCTGGAACCGGCGCAGGTCAATGGCAAGGATGCGCTGATTCGCACGGATATCGATTACGACCAGAAAGACCTGTTCGGCAACACCAACCTGGAACGGATGCAGATGGGCAAGGCGCCGCTGGATGCGAACGGCAAACCGATCGAACTCCACCATATTGGTCAGAAGCAGGATTCTCCGCTCGCCGAACTGACCAGCAGCGAACATCGTGGCAATGGCAATGACAATGTGCTGCACAACAAGCAGAAAGAGTCGGAAATCAATCGAGAAGATTTCGACAAAGAACGAAAAGACTACTGGAAGGCGCGAGCTGAACAGATCGAAAACCAGCAGTGAGTACGAGCCCCTCTTATGAAAAAACTAAAAGATTTGGTTGACCGTTATCAGGCTAATACCCGCCCTGCGGACTCGGCCAGCATCACTGCGCTCCAGGAACAGCTTGGTTTTGCTCTTTCTGCCGAGTACACGTCGTTCCTGTCAACATTCGGGGTGATTGTCTTTGAGGCCTATGAAACCTATGGTCTTGGTGTTCCGAATGACTATTACCTGCATGTCCTGAACAGTTTTACAGATCTTTCGCGCGATCCAAGCTACCCGAAAAATGCTGTACCGCTGATCGAAATCGGGGACGGCCAGTACTATCTATACGACAACAAGGCCCAAAAGGTTCTGCTATGGTCTACTCCCAATGGCGGTGTGATCCGGGTATTGGACGTTGACCTTGATCAATTTTTGATCAGTCATATCTTTGCTGAATAGCAACGTGTGCGGTATTGGTGTTCAAGTGATACTCAAGACCGCACTACCTAGGCGAACAGGAAAAACCTACCGCGGAGGCTGTCAGCTTCGTTTGAAGAACTAACTGAGTGCAGTCGCTACTGCACTCAGCTCCTGCAACCGCCGGGCAATCAACATCCAGAAAAACCGTAATTGTTTCACCTTCATCCGGGATCCGGAATAGAACGCCGATATCTTCAATTACATACGGACCGTCTCTATATCCGCGTATGCCACCAATATCAACGCACACAGCTTCCAAGAACCCTACGCCAACTTGAACAATGGCCCCTCCCAAAGCTCGTTACATTTACCCGTTCCCGGCAGAAGGCGACAGACGCGTCCAGCGACAGACAAGTCTGGGCAATAAACAGCCCAGCCCAATGGCATGTAGACATGATGTCTACATGCCCAGCGCTTGTAATGCCTTTACCGGCTCGACAAAAATTCGACCAGTGTTCTCTCCAACAACCCTGGAGGTCGGGTAGTCAGCGAGGTGCTCTGGCACTGGGGACATCGATCAAACCGATATCCTGGCCGCAGCACGTCACTTTGCGGTGCCACTGTTTTCCTCCACCCGCAATTAATGCAGACATAGGTAAGAAGTCTAGGCCTCATGGGCATGGTAGTTCTCCAAATGCTGATACGCACTCAATGACTTAACTCACTCAGTCCCCGGGATAGGCCCGCTCGATCTGTTCATCGAGCTCCCCGCCATGTCCACAATAATCACTAGGTACACGTTCAATATCCTCGGCAATCTGCTCGATCACTTCGCGCAGCTCCAATTGCCCGTACCATCGAGCAGGAATCGCCGCAGCACCATACTGAACTCCCAACAGGTGCCCGGCGATCAACCCGGTGCTGTCACTGTCGCCACCGTGATTCACCGCAGTGATCACGCCCTCCTCGAACGAGCGCGCGGCCAGGGCGCACCACAACCCAATAGCCAACGCCTCTTCGGCGACCCAACCGCCGCCGAATTCGCCTATGCGTTGCGGGGTGGGTTGGTAGCCCTCGTAAAAGAAGAACAGCACGCGCTCGATTAGACTACGTGTTTCTTCCATACCGGGCATTTGTCCGTAATTGGCCAAGCTTTGAGTAACTGCGTGCTCCAGACTGTCTTGCCGATCGACAATGCGCTGGAGAATATCGGCGAACAGTCCGGCCGCCAGGTAGCCCGTGGGGTGCCCGTGGGTCAGGCGTCCTGACTGAGCAGCGTAGTCAAAGGCGTTGGCAAAGAACGCACAGGGCGCGACACGCATCACGGCGCCACAGTCTTTACTGTTGTTCTCGGCAACAGCACCTAGCCGTAGACTGGCCTTGAGTGCACTGATGCAGGTAGTGCCAGGAGCGCGACGAGACCAGAGCGCCAGTTGCTCGACCAACCACCCATCCCGGCTGATAGGCATCGCCGTAGGGTAATCCTGGGTCATCAGCCAGCGCAGCAACGCATGATGGATAATGCTCGGAACGTGGCAAATCCCCCGCGAACTGCCGCGAACATAAGCCCGCAGCAAGCCTTCTGCGGTGAAAAGCATCATCTGCGTGTCGTCGGTGATGGCGCCGGTGATACCGAAAGCAGGGGCAAAATCAACGATACCTTGTGGACCGAATTTAGCTTCGATTGCAGGCCATTCGAGGAACTCCACCGGGGCGCCCAACGCATCGCCGACGGCACCGCCCAACAGACAGCCTTTGATCCGTTCAAGTCTGTTCATGTCCTTTCCCTTATCCCTCTGCCGGGATCAATTCCTGCAAAATCACCAGCTTTCTTTGCAACTGCTCTATGTGCTCTTTCTCAGCTCGCAGCGCCGAACGCAGTTCCCGATTTTCCATTTCCCAAATCCGCGCCCAGCGCACGTCCTTTTGGAAGCCAAGAGCCATTTGCCAGAGTTCACGCAACCTCAGGCACTGCAGCAGAAGCACCAGCAGGATTGCCCCCATCATCACCAATGCACCCGTCGAAACTGCTTCCGACATACTCATGACCACTTCCTTCCGTGAGTTCGATTCATCTCGAAGACAAACACACGATATGTAGTGATTAGTGACAGGTCTAGAATGTAGACTTATACAGGTAAAGTATTCGCGCACATGGAGAGGTTATGAAACGCAAGCAGTCCATCGAACAAGTCCGCTGGGATTTGGCACTTCGCTATCGTTTGATTGAGACCGTTGCCTGGTGGGAGGGCCGGTTGACCACGGGGCACTTGATGCAGAGCTTCGGCATCAGCCGACAGCAGGCATCCAAAGACATCAACACCTACATCAACGAGCATGCGTCTAAAAACCTTACATATGACAAAAAAATAAAGGGCTATGTGCCCAGCACGGCGTTCAAGCCGCTGTTCATTGACGACAGTGCCAGCGCCTATTTGCACCTGCTGTATCAAAACAATGCGCGCGCGCCGCACATTGAGGGCCTGGCCCTCGCTTATGCCCACACCAAGGTGCTGGAAGTGCCGGATCGCTCGATCAAGGCAGAAATCCTTCGGCCGTTGCTCAAGGCTTGCCGCGACCACCTGCGCCTGGACATTGACTACGTTTCGCTGAATAGCCCAGACCCCGAGGGCCGCACGATCGCGCCACACACCCTGGTGTACACCGGCATGCGCTGGCACGTTCGCGCCTACTGTGAGAAAAACCGTGAATACCGCGATTTTGTTCTGAGTCGACTACGCGGTGTGCCCGACGTGCGGGATGATGAAACCGAAAATGGCATCGATGGAGATGATGTCTGGAACACCGAGGTGGCGGTGATCATAAAGCCCGACGAGCGCCTGACGCTGGCGCAGAAGGCGATCATCCAGACTGATTTCGGTATGGTGGATGGGCAGCTAGAGATTCCCAGTCGCCAAGCGTTAGTCAAGTATGTGTTGCAGCGGTATCAGATCGATCCCAAGAATCTAGACCCAAAGCCGGAGGCACAACAGATAGTGGCGGGGAACCTGAAGGAGTTGAAACACTGGTTGTATGACTGAGGGAGTCAGGCACACATCTTCATTCCAGGCAGCGCGTTCCCTGAACTTACGCATTGCAGCGTAATACTCAGGGGCCGAGCGCGTCAGAAGTCGTCGTAAATCGAGTGGGCCTGGGCGAGGTCGTTCTTGATTAGCTGGAAAAACCCACGCTCCACATCCGCCACCCGGTATCTCCCACCGTAGTAAGTCGAACTGATGCAACGACACTCAGAGCGCCAAAGATCGTACACCTGCTCGTTGGCTTGGGTAATTGGAATGCTTGTCGGATATAGGGTCAGTCGATCTAAAGCCCTGCTGATTGGCCGGGCTTGTTTCTTCAACTTACAGATCTGCAAATCCAGCACGCAATACTCCTGGGGGTTCAGGAACATCAGAATCTTGGACACGAAAGAGATATTTGAGTAGCTGGGAAACCCGAGTCGCTTGAGCGCAGCCAACGAGGGGTGACCTGTGCTAACCAGGCCACTGAACGAGGCGTAAGGAGCAAACGAGCCAATCAGTGAGTTAAATTTTTCGAATCGGCTATCTCTGTAGCCGGCCGTCGCGTTTCCCCAATAAATGATGTTGCCCAGGCCTTGCTCGATATCGGTAGGCACCGTCGACCGCAGTTGGGTCTGAATGATCGACTCCAGTTGCTGAATACTGCTCGCTACCTGAGGGTTCTGCTGTTTCGGCAATGCGTGATCGTAGTAGTCCAAAGGGAAGCTATAGGTATGGATGGAGTGCTGCAGGGCCTCTATCTGGGTCCGATTTAACGGCATAGGTTGTTCCTTTAAGGGTCAACAGAGGGCAGCGCCAGTTGCGCCAACGGCGTTACCGATGAGAGACGTATCGACACGAAGTCATGCTTCTTGAGTTTGCTGCATTGGATGAATGAGGATGCTTGCTTGAACTCGCTTTAGGTTCCGGATGTCGCAGCCGGTCCACGCTCGGGAATCACACCAAGCCTTTCCGTCACACTCATCTACGAAAGAATGCCGTCGAACTTCCTCGCTTTCAGCCCCGGGATGACGCTGCCCCTGGGACTTTCCATCCATACGCATTTGACCTTGAGCTGGGCACAGATGGCGCTGCCGATATCGATGTCGAGCCCCACTAGATTACCGTCGGGAGCCTTCGACTCGAACGGCGCGTAACTGGGATCGACACCGAAGCGAATAACCGGAGCAATCGCAAGGTCAGCGCCTTTTCACTCATAGGAAAAATGTCACGACAGGAATTGTCGCAAGCTTAGCGATAATGGAACCTCACCGCAAAAAACCGATCACAGGGGCCTCTCATGACGCGCAATGACTACCTTACTAATCCGACCGTAAAAGATTTCATCGAGTGGCTCAGCGGTAACCTGGACAACACCACGATTCGTCATCAGTACCTGAATCGACAGAGTAAAACCTTGTGGTATTGCGACAGCCTTGCCGACGCTTACTCGGTATACCAATGGCAACATCCTGCAATCGAGCGCCTGCAGGTTCCGGCAGGTAAAACCGCAGTGAGCAACGATGTAGCTCTCAGCGCCCTAAAGGCCGACCTACAGAAGGCGTTGGCACTCGCCCCAGCGGTCAACGATGGAGCGTGCTGCCAAGCTGCTATCGACGTGATGATATGGGGCGGTGTACAGAGCAATAACGTTGCCTGGCTCAATATGAACTTGCGCGGCCTGGCAGCTACCCTATCAGCCACCCGTGACGCCATCGACGCTGGCGTAACCGACGTCCCCATCCTTCAGGCCAAAGACCTCCGATTCAACGCAGGCATGACCAAGGTCTACTCGCTGGTCTGCAAGGACTTTGTCATTTATGACAGCCGTGTCGCAGCAGCGCTTGGCTGGGGCGTAGTGATGTACTGCAAAGTTCGACAACTGAAGACTGTGCCGGAGACCTTGGCTTTCCCATGGGCACCAGCGAAGGAAACCGGTAAGCATTTCGTGAAGTCCCGAAACCCATCCGAAGGAAAGCTTCGTTTCCCCCGCCTGAAAGCTGGTTCCCACCATGCGGAATGGAACATGAAAGCAAGCTGGATTCTCAGCAGTGTAGTTGCCCATCCAAACGCTGCTGCGAGCGCATTCCTAGCCAACGACGGAACCAACGTTGATCCACTCCGCCGCCTGGAGGCCGCTTTATTTATGATCGGGTATGATCTTTGGAATCACCCAGAGGAGGGCCAAGGATCAACTCAACAGTTCGAGCCGGATCTCTCATGGATCGATTGCTGCACACCCACTCGCCGCAAGCCCTTCCGTTACAAGCTCACCGATGAAGGTTTCAGCGTTGAAGGAGGTCCATACTTCCCTGTCGGGGTCGTAAACAAAACCTTGGGCAACCTCCAGAGAACGTTCGGCATCCAGCCTTTCCCGTTAGCCAACAAGGCCGATGACGTACGCAACGGGGATAGCGCCGAAGGGATCGGAACTGCATACCACCACGCTACAAATGGACGTGGCAACATCCCCGACACCAGCAAGCTGGCGGCGATTCTCGAAGATCTTGGGGTGTTCACTGTAAATCACAGCACCAAACTATGGGCGCTGAACGCTGACCTGTTAGCTACGAACGTCGACGGGCAGCCCGACATCGCGCCCGTCATTCTGCGTACGATGGATGAAGATACCATTAGCTGATATTAGTCCATGAGCCAAACGAACATCTTCTCGGTGATAGTCGAGCGGACATCTGAGTCGACAGTCTAAAGGGAGATCGGCCTCGCTTTTTGACCGTCCGTTGGGTCCAGGCTGCGTGGAAAACTCAAAGTTTGGTTGTTTTAGGCCCCCCCTTCCAACTAGTCGATCATCGCGTATGCCCGATTACAGGAGGTCGATTTTTGAGTGAGTCGACCTTCGCAGGGGTTTTCACACAGCCTAGGTCGATTGCTGCTGGTCGTAAATGGCCGGAATCAGCCAGAGCCATCCCTTGGCCTCATTCCAGCAACTGCGATTAATCGCGACTACCCCGATCCCGATAACCTCTGCGTAAATACACTTACTCCAACTGACCCTCATCTTGCGAGGAACTGGCACATTCCGGCAGCGCCGGGTTAAGCATCTATACGACACAGCGTGTCGCTCAGGTCATCTAAGCTTCGGTGAATTCTAGACCTAGCAAATACAACATCATGACTAATCATATCTTTCCCCCTCCAGCCCCACCGCGCCCCATGTCTTTGCCGGTACCTGAAATCGATCACGAAGGAGCCCGCTGGCACGGGCGACTTGTCGGTGTACTGGTGAGTGCAGCGCTCTGGGGGCTGATATTCAGTTGCTTACATTTTGCGGTGAATGGCACAGAGATCTGGCCGCTGTTTGTAATTGGCGCCATATTCTCTCTGGCGTTTTCAATACCGTATATCTGGCGGTAGGTGGTTAAGATGAATAAACCCGAAGAGATTCAGAAGATTTTATTGGTAAAAGATACCGACACACGACAAGTCGTCTACGGGCAAATTTTCTACGATCATTACTTCGACGATGAGGAGCCTGCCACCGATAGAGTAGTACGAGACTATCTTAAGACGTTCTGCATGGATTGCGTCTTGCTGTCGAGCGACAAACTCAACTGTGTCATTCTGGACAGCTTTACTGGACAGGTCTGTAAGGTCACCGAAACGCCCGGCGCGAAGGAGTACGCCATCATCATAAATCGACTGGCTTGCAACAGTGATGCCGCTTGGCAGAACCGGAGCCTTTCGGAAAAATCATGGAAACCGGCTCTGAGCTATTGGGAATTAGGTGGGCAACTGATTGGTCCCATCGAGTCTGGTGACAGGCACCCTAGCTACTGGGACTCTTTCATTAGCGGAGTTTGGTACGTCATCAGCATGGTGGCTTTATCGCTGATTCTGGTGGCGGTGATTAAAACGCTACTGGGTGGGCGTAAGGCCGATGATCATCCGGGCTGATTTTTAAGAACAATGCACTTAGCTCAAGTTTTGAATGCCTGTTCAAGCAATTCTGGCAAGACCTCGCCAGCCAGGCCGACCAAGCTAAACTCCCGATCATGCAGCTTGGTTACGGGCTGAGTATTGATGTGTACGACCGTCGCTCCATTGTCGAGCGCTACCTGGGGAATCCGCGCCGCAGGCTGAACCAACCCGGAGGTTCCGATGGAAAGCAGTAAGTCGCAATGACGGGCTGCATCGTAGGCGGCCAACAATGCAACGTCCGGCAGAGATTCGCCGAACCAGACAACCCCAGGTCGAACCTTTCCGTTGCACTGTAAACAGCGAGGAGGCTCGATCCTTTCGCCACTCGTGAGCAAAGCGGGCAGTATTACGGTTTCGCGGTAGGGTTTATTGCAAGCAAAACAGCGAGGCTCGTTTAGGCTCCCATGCAAGTGCACTACGCCGGAGCTTCCAGCTCGCTCATGCAAGTCATCGACATTTTGGGTAATGACCGTGAGCTTTGCCACCCGAGCAGCTAACGCAGCGATAGCCTTATGCGCGCTATTAGGCTGCGCCTCAAGCCCTTGCCCGCGACGCCATTCGTACCAACCCCAGACAAGTTCTGGATCACGCAGAAAAGCTTCGGGAGTGGCAAGGTCTGCGGGATCAAAACGCTCCCAAAGACCACTGAGAGAATCGCGAAAGGTGGCAATACCACTTTCCGCAGATACTCCCGCACCGCTGAAAATTACGATGTAAGACGCAGAACGAAGCGTCTTCAGTTGTTGATCAGATAACTGCATATGCGGCGTCAGTTGGGGCGTTAGGGGGTGGAACAGAAATACCGGTCCAGACACCTGAGTATTTGACGTTGTAGCCGATCATGAATAACGCCCTCTGGATGTCGTCAACTGTCACGCTGACGCCTCGATTGTTCAACGAAGAAGCCATATTTCCTAGTATGCCGCCACTACTGCGCACCAGTTCGGCCCACGACTGATTTTGCTGAGCCATTTGTTGGGCTGGCTGATACAGCGATTTGAATTTGTACACCCCCAGCGAAGGATCACGTGCATCAGGCTGTTCCCCTCGTTTCGGCCCCCAGCGAAACGACAGATCGGCCGGAACACTCAGGGAACCAAGATTTTGTAGCCAGTACCGAGTCAGCAAACCCAATGCTGCTCCTACTCGCCCGTCGTACATGATGATATTTAACGGATCAGCAGCGGCATAGACCTTGGTCATAGCCGAGTTCATTAACAATTCTTGTCCATCAAATATGGCCAGGGAGCTTGCGCATCCTGGCTGAAGAAACTCGACCGCCATTCTGATTGAATCGCATAAGCGCCCCATATCGGCCTGGCTATTCACCCACAAACGCGAGCTATCGTTTGGTTTTCTCGCCACTCCCCCCCATTCAAAAATATCTAAACAGGCATCCCTGACGTTCTTGTTATCGCTGCAAATCAACCCTGACTGCAATCGCTGAACGATGCACTGGAAAGAATTGGGTAATGATTTCTCAGGCCACGAATAATTTAGATAAGCCTCCTTCAGCGTAGAGCACCACCACTGGCTCGTAGGATGGCCGAGTTTGGCTCTCCATTTCGCCCAAGCTCTGTGGTTCGTAATCTCATAACAATGAAAAATGCCCGAAATGCCCGAAATGCCCAATAACGCGAAGGGCGACCCGGCCTCCCCGGATGATTGAGAAAGAGGGAATTCTCGAGGTGACCAGAGGTCTTCCAGATAGTCGGCAAAATCTTGCTGATTAGTAGTTAGGCTGACTGTCAGCATGTTAAGCGACCCTCCAAATCGTTCAATGATTGGTCTTGGTGAGCAGCAATATTCACTATATCGGCTCTAGGCGGTAGCTAGCAGATTTGTCGATTAACTCAAAAAATAACTCGCCCTCACCTTTTCTGGGCACAGAAGATGCTGCCGCCCAGAACGTTGCATGGGTCCGCGCCAGCTCGCAGAGTTCATGTACTACACCGCTCTCAAGACGTAGGTTTTCCAACTCATCGCGCTTCAGACCCGGGAGGAACAATAAGGCGATATCACGTTTTTGGTTAACGGAAATCTCGGTTAACTCCTTGCTGTGACGGCTGAGCCACTGGGTAATCAGACGAATATCGGCGTGGTGCCTGGCATCGACCACTTCAAGCTGTGCCAGCTTTATCGCTGAAGGTGCCACTATTAACCGACACGCAACGTATCGATCACCCCCTACTAAGGCGGCGCTGGCATTCAGCAAAGCCAATTCCGGTGTGGGACTGGCATATGTTGAATGGCGTCGGGATGGGTAATGTTCGGGCCGTAACCATTCCCACAGGTTATCGACTACATACGGGACATTACTGGGAATCCTAGCTGACATCTGGCGTTTGATTCCCTCTGCTGATGCCGCCAATTTGCTTTCAGGTATCGCCCGGAAAAGGTTTGCGCTCATGCGTTGCTCCTTATGTTCATCTATCTTCAAAGTGTCTTCGAGACAGCAAAAAAATGAGGTCGACGGTCATCGACGCCCACTTCCAGTACCCACTGGCTGCCAAGCCGAATAGCATGATCACGCCAGAAGTCATACATGAGTCCATCCGGGTCTGGCGGTGCCAGCAGGGTCGAGTTATAGAGATAGGCCAAATACTCGGCCGCCATCATGTGTCCCTTCATTGCCGCCCATTGCAGCCAGTAGATTCCGAGTGCCCGTTCATGAGTGGGTGAGTGGTTATCCAGCACCAAGCAACCCAAGAGGAAGCAGGCATCAAGATCATCGTCTTCAGCTGCCCGCATGTACCACTGCACAGCTTTGTGATGATCAGCCGTCCAGTCGTCGGCACTTTCGCAATACAGACTACCCAGCACGCGCGCGGCGCAAAGAACACCGCCCTCGTACGCCTGCTCGTAGTAGCTGATAGCCAGATCCCGATCAACCGGTACACCCTTGCCATAGAAGGCTTGCTCGCCGAGATTGAAAGCCGCCTCTGCGGAACCAAGAACGAAGGCTAACTTGAAAAGCCGTCGGGCCAGAGCAGGCTCGAACAGTACTCGACTGCCATTGAGCCATAGCCAGCCCAGGTCATTAAGAGCATCAGGGTCTGAAGCCATCGCATCATCACGCAGAGATTCATAGTGGACTCGTAACCTGCCAGGTTCGACCATACCGCGAAGCGGATTGGCGGCCTTGATTTGATAGTAAGTCGCCAGGCAAAAATCGTTGGTTTGGCCGATCTCCAAAATTCGTAGTGAAGGAATGCCGATGCCGGCATAAAGGGCCAGCACGTCGTCCGGCTCGAAAAACCGGATGCCATTGACCATGGGCAATATGCCCTCCAATAGATTGAACACCTGGGCGTCTTTAGTCATGCTCATGTCCTGATCGGCGAACTTATCGGGTCCGCCTATTCTCCAGACATGGGCGACAACCTGTGTCGCATAGCAACCCAGATAATTGAAAGGCAGGGATATCTCCGTGGAACAACTCTTTCGTCAGGAAGTGCTGCTAGGTTTGCTACCCCGCATGGAAAGCGCCATTGACACAAAAACCATCCATGAACGCCTCGAAAACCAAGGAATATTTGTCGATCTACGCACCCTACAACGCCATCTACGCGAGTTGGAAAAACGCTTCCCTCATGTAAAAAGTAAACCTAAATCACTTACAGCCAAAGCCAGGATCTGGTGGGCAGACAGATCACTTTCTCGCTTAAGCCTGTTGCCGACCGATGCGATGAGCCTAGTGATGATCATGAACCACGCCAGTCGGTTTGGTATGGCGGCCCAAGTCACCAATCTTTCGGCACTGCATGAATATGCCCGGTCTTTGATGCGTGAGGCCCGGCCGTCTGAGGACTGGTCTAAAAAAGTCATCAGCAATACCCGCTTCATCACTTTAAAACCGGGCAAGGTAGACCCTCAGGTACTCGAATCCCTTCAGAAGGCGCTACTTGATGACTACGCTGTCGAAGCTCAATACCTCAAACGCGGCGCACGCGAAGCTAAGTCCTATCGTCTTCTACCGCTTGGATTGTCCTATCAAGATTCCAACATTTACCTCTCCTGCGTATTTGCGAATCAACCAGACACCCGGCCGGTGGCCTTGCCACTACATCGGTTCATTTCAGTTAAAACAATTCCAGAAAAAATAGCACCCCCTGAAGATTACGATATCAACTCGGTTAGCGCGCAGCGCAGCCTGATCAGCCTTGCGTCAGATACGCCGGTACCGCTACGTCTGCTTTTAAGCCAAGAGATGTACGAGCGACTAGCGGAAAACCCACTCACAGAAGATCAACAACTACTCGATGAAAATGGCTGCCGTACGATGGTGGGCAGCACCCACCTAAGCCAAGGCCTAGAGCTTTGGCTTCTCAGCCAAGGTGACAATCTTGAAGTAGTCGAACCGTTCACCCTGCGCGAGAAAATGGCAGCCACCGCACAAAAAATGGCGGCGCTTTATTTGAAATAATTAGAATACGACATAGCGTGTCGCACGTTGCGTAAAGACTCTTCTCCTACCAAATCCAAGGAGTCTTGACGATGAAAACCTACAAAGCATTCATGCAACGTGTCACGCCTAACGCAGGTCCAGCGGCCAACTTCACCATCACTGTGCAAGCCGTCACCTCGGCCATGGCCAAGGTGACGGCTGAAGCCCAATACCCCGGCTATAAATGTCCTAACAGTCCGATACAGGTGCGCTGAAGCATGAAATATTTCAATGCGACCTTACGTCGCCCGTTTGGATTGACGCCCAAGGATTTTTTGCACGATGTTCACTGCTGTGGCGAAGACCATGAGTGTGCGAGACAGGCCGTCGAAGATCAAAACCCTGGCTTTCATTGCCAAAAGCTTGAGACGTTCAACATCGCAGTTGTCGCCAATAACGAGAATGTTGCAAGCGAATGGACTCGTCGAATGCTGACTTTCTGTAACCCCGACATGCCCCGCGGCGAAACCTATGCCGGCAACCTCAACTTTCATAGCCTTACGGCAGACGAAGCAATCACAGCCTCAGACCTTAATGAAATTCATGTGCTTGATTGCAGCGAACTCTCTACCCAGCACTGGCTGTCTTTTTCCGACCAGACGAGATGCGTCGTCAATCTCCATCATCGGCAATCCTTACGGCCAGTGTTCTATCCGCATTTTAGAAATTTCCTCTGGAGCGCGGAAGACGACGCCAGTGCTTTCTGGGGTTCTCTGTATTCCGCAATCGGCAGTCGCGGCGCCTTAAGTCTCAGCTGGGAGGCGTATGTGCGGTTGGCATCGGGGTACGGTATTTGGCGGGGAAAGGTGGTCCACGGCACCGACCCCATTGTGGCTACTCGGTCACTAGTGCAGGGCCTGGCGCACCAAAAAACAGGTCAACCGGTACTGATCATCGCCGCACCACAGTCATTCACGATGGGGGACTTAGTCAAAGTGGACGACGCTGTGACTGAGGGTTTACCCATGGAGCGCAAAACACTCCTTACGGTGTGGCCTACAGGCACTCGACAGAACTTTGGTCTTTCGTTGCTATGGTTCAGCCCTGAATGGCCGAGTGCGAACTCAGTGACAATCGCTACTCCCCCCTCGTACTGCCTTAAAGACATCGTCGCCACTTGCGAGCACTTGAGTGCCATGGGGAGGGACCGATCCGTCTGCCCCGAACTCGAGTCGATACTTGGCCCCGATGAAATTGCCGAACTCGTGACCAGTAAAATCCTGACCGAAGACGGGCGGCTTGACCTGTGTCTAAGCGGTAATCTCAGCCCCCCTTGGAAAAACTTCTGTATGCTCTCGCCTGGAAAAACGGTGACCTGCGGAAGGTGGGGCATGTCGTCGACGGAGTACGTTCTACCGACAAGCCACCAGTAGTGTTGGTCAATGGCCCAGGCTAGGTGTTCAAGCAATTCGGCAAGCACCTCGCCAAACGGGCAGAGCCCATCGTTGATCAACACGTGCTTCGTTCATACGAACTGTACCGACCCCTGATTCTCGACGAAGCGAAGGAGAACCTGACACTTGAGGATGCAGAGGTAAATCGTATTCGCAGGAAAAACTTGTAGGATCGAGATGTCAGCTGGATAGAAAGTTACAAAGACTGGCTAATGACGCACTTCCGCAAGCAGCAAACCGAAAGCCCAAAGTATGTGATGAATATCGACATGGTGCTTTTTGCCTTGGGTCGCGCGATAAAGACGCGCTACCCCCTCCATCTTCGAGAAACGTCACTCATGAAAACGTACTCAGCCTTCATGCAGCGCGTTGTCGCCACTGCTGGCCCACAGACCAATTTCAATATCACAGTGCAAGCGGTCACTTTCAGCTTGGCCAACATTACGGCCGAAGCACAGTACCCTGGCTACAAATGTCCCAACGCACCGACCCAGGGGTGTTGAGAAAACCAACACACGGGGGTCGTGGGCTGGCTCAATGTCATTCCTTGAGCACAAACATCCATTCACCTGGACGTAATCCATCGTTCGCGAGTGTTTGTAATGCGTCGTTGTGTTTGTCAAAGGTATTCATCACCTCGGTGACATCTCGTGATTTGCCATCACTTGAGACCAGCCACAGTCGCCAATCAACCTCTTGCTGGCGATATTTCAGCGCGCGCCGTCTTTCGTTGTCAGACACGAAGAATCTACCGCTCTTCAATTGAGCGACTCGTTTGACCTCGACCTGCAGAAAGCGTCTGTCATGGGGAACCAACACATCGAATCCGGCGTTACCGACGTATTCGGCGACGTGAAGCAAGCTGCGCATTTGCTCTTCGCGGGTTATCAGTGTCGAGCGCCGCTGACCTTCATCCCCAAGAAACGCCAGAGACGCGGCCAATCCCTGATGAAAGCCTTCCGGGTCCTCTTTGAGCCAGCGCATGGCTTCAGGTACGCAATGGTCCAGAACGGCCTCCTCGGCCCGTAACCCACCTGTCGCCTTGCGCCGGGCATCACGAATGAAATAATCCTCATCCTGAGGAGCATCGCGGGCAATCATACTGACGCGCGTTGCACTGAACGATTTCAAACCCAACTTATCAAGAGCTTCGGGCAGCGCACTCAGGACCAACTTCCCGCTCGCAAATGCCAGAGCATCCGTTGAGGGCGCCTGGTCTTGCGGCTCAATATCCAACCGACGATGCAAGATTACCTGGGGATCGAAATCCATCATTTTCAGCTGTGCGCTCTCGTCGGCATGCTCAACCCTGACTTCCTTCTGCAACCGTTCCAGCAACGCTTCAGTCCAGCGTTCACGAGGAGTCGCTTCAATCGCAGCTGCCAGAGCAGGCAAGGTGTCGGCCAGAGCCAACGCCGATGCATGCGTGCCTGCGAAGTCGACAAGCGGACGAAGCTTGCTGATCCCGGCCAATGCCTCTGTCACCTCATCTTCTGCGACATTCCGGGCATTCAAAAAAATCTCCGGTCTGATCACCATACCTGGAAATGGCTCGCAGCTCAGGCCCGACGCGAAGCTTTGCAGTACTTCACGAACCGACGCCACCCACAGCAACCGCTCTTCGGCAGTCAACACAAGGGCGTCAATACGCAACCGGAACTCCGCTACCTCCTGATCGGAAATTCCATACTCACGACGAAAGCGCTGAACGGATCCCGACACTCGCCCGTCTTCACCGACAGAATCCGCAGCATTGCTCCACGCATGCAGCCCATCCTTGAACAACGCACCGAATGCCCGCTTTTCTGTCAGCAGTTGGCTCAGGGGATGCGCGCATTCGACCAAGGGCACATCCGGCCCATCGAACCAGAGCTGATGCGCCCCCTGTTGCGTGACGTGTTCAAAGACATCACCTACCGAGTCTTTGCCCAGGCAGCCGAGCTTGCCGTCAAACGACCATTCGATCCAGACATCGTCATAGTGGCGGATGATCAATCTGGCGAAAATCTCCAACGCCTTGCTGGCTTTGAAATCGTTGTGCGCCGCGCTGGCAGCGGCCATCAGATCCGGCATAGCCAAATGCAACTGGCTACGCAGCTTCACCGCCAGCGGATCATTACTGTCACCGTGGCAGCTGATTTTTGCGGTTTTCGGTTCGAAATGCTCCAAACCGTAGCGGCAGGCGTTCTCTTTGCTCAGTTTTCTGACCACCCACAATTTGATGTCGTTGAACGAGAGCAATGCGGTGGGATTTTCCCCGCTATCGTGCCAGATGCGGTCCCCTGCGCTGCCCCACGCCAGTCCTTGTTGGCGCCCCGCTTCGCCGACGACTCGATAGAGCAAGGGCGGTGTCAGGCTTTCGTGCTTGAGGGTCAAATCCATCAGACTGCGATACAGCTCGCGCAAATCACGCAGCGCCGCCGAGTCCAATGTGCGCGGATCAATGTGCCGCAGGCGCTCAAAAGCGCGGCGCACCCGCTCGGCGCCATTGGTCTCCAGTGCATTGGCAATCCCAAGCTGGGCGTACCAGGTCGCGTCATTGCCTCGTTCTACTTCCAAACGCGGCAACAACAAGGTTCTGAACCCCCCACTGCTCCGCTGGCGCCAGATATCCAATGGCGCATAGGGACCCTGGCCCTGCAGCCCGTCACGGATAATCACCGGACCGCCGCTGTGCAACCAGCGGCACCGCTCCAGGGCAGCCAACAGATACCGGCCTTCCTCTCGGGCGAGAAAGCCGGAAAGCAATGGCCAGCGCGCAACAAGCTCGGTCATCGTTTCGACCGGCAACTCATCGGGCAATGCGATCGTTTCAGGGGCGGACAATGGAATAGGGCCAATCCCCAATAGCAGACACAGATCATCGATGGTGGGCGACGGCACAATACCGTCCACAACTTCAGCCAGCCAGAGCTCATCCAGTTGCGGCCACGGTCCTTTGACTCGTGCACACGCCTGTGCGGCATGCCAATGGCCATCCATCCCTTTCACCATCAGGCTGGCCAGGCTTACACCAGCACTGGCGGCAGTTTCCTTGCTAACAAAACGCCAGGCCGCGCCGACACCATGCTCCTTCGCCCGACGCAAAAACGAGCCAACGCCGCCAGTGCCCTCATGACCGGCCAAGGCCAGCGCGGCGCAGACCAGCTCGACATGATCGTCTTCGTTGTCCCCTGGACGCAGTTGCGCGAGTATTTCTGGTCGATCAAAGTTGATCAGTCCTTGCTGCGCGAGTGACATATCCAATGCAGGCGTGAAGGTCGTAATAAAGGACTTCTGACGCATGATCACTTGAGCCAGCTCGGTTTGATTTTCAAGCCCTGAGCGGCGGTAGTAGATGCGGTCGACTTCGGCACCACGATGCTGCCCCCTGGCAATTTGAACCAGCGGCTGCGCGCGCAGGACAGGCGCATTCTCCTCCAACCCCTCGCTGACAATCGGCAGGACCTTGGCGCCACTGGCCTGAATCCGCGCTAGCAGATATTCACGGTGCGATGAAAGATAACCGAGCTTCAGGTTGCGATAAGCGTAATCCGCCCAGGCTTCAAGCGCCTCGAACAGCTGTCGGTAGCGCACCAGAGGCCATGTCCGGCCAGTCGAAAAACTCTTCTTCACCATGCTTTCAAATACCGCTCCGCGCGCCTGCCAGAACAGCGTGGCGACTTCGCGTTTCAGGTGCGGGCAAGTACAGGCACGCGGCGTGGCGTATTCCCAGAATGTTTCAGCCAGGCAAACTTCCGGCGTTTGCCAGAGCTCAACAATGCACTCAGCGGCCAGATGCACCAAAGTCGCATTCCACCCAGCCGGGTCAGTCGCTTGCCCGGTGCCTTCCAGTTTTCGCAGCGTCAGGTGACGGCGCGAATTGCTCAAGTAGAAGTCGCCGTGAATCTGAACGCCAAACCCGGCAGGCTGTTCGGTGGGCAAATAGGACCAGTAGCGCGAGTTGCTCGGGTCATTGGACGCAATCACCCGCACATCAGCGACGTCCAGATCCAACCCGGTACTGGCACGCACTTCGACCGGGAATGCCATGTGCCGCTGCGCCATCGCCAGGTAATTCTTGGCGTCGATAACATGGGTGACGTCCTGCTCCCCTGCGACACTCAAGGTAATGCGCAAGCCAAGTGCGGAGCGCTCCTGCAGGAAGGCCAGCGGTCCACGGCTCAACTCCGCCATGGATGCCTCAATGCTGGCAACGACCTCAGGTTTTCTGATGTCCTGCAAGCGAATCAGTGTGACATGCTCTGAATCGAGTTCTGGCTGGGCCGAGAGCATCAGCGGCGCGTAAAAGCTGGCCGCGTCCTGGCTGATCCAACCGTCAACGGCCACCGCGAAGCGCGCCGGATGTTGCAGATGCATGCCCCAACAATGGCCATCTTCAGCACGACTCCAGACCTCGACCTGACTGCCGGCACCAAATACCGAACGAAAGCCGACACCTTTATTGCCAATGCTTTCGCCAGCTGATTTGCTGCTCGAATGCATACTCAGCAACGCCTGAATATCGGAGCGACGCCCGTCCACGCTCTGGGTCGTGATCGCGCGTCCATCGTTGGCGACTTCGAAAATCTGTCGTTGTCGATCCCAGCGAAGCAAAATATGGCCAGTAGCGCGATCAAGGGCGTTTTGCAGCAGCTCGAAGACAACCCGTCCCGAATAATCCTGCACCACCGCTTTTTCCGAGCCCAGGTCCCGCAGCCGAGTACTTTCCGGCAGGTGCCGATGTTCTTCGAGATGCGCGTGCAACAGGGCCCGCACCTGTGCAAGGTTGCGGGGTAATCCCTTGATACCGATCATCGTTGAGCCTCTTTGGACAACTCAGCCTTTAACTGCAATGCCAGCCCACTCAAACGCTGTACATTGCGGCTCACCGCGCCCTCAAACACCCCTGGGCCGGTCTCAATCAGGCTAAACCAGTTTTTCGCGCGGGTAATGCCGGTGTAGAGCAGCTCCTTGGTCAGCACCGGGTTTAGCGCATCCGGGAGCAGCAACGCGGTGTGGTTGAATTCCGAGCCCTGGGATTTATGCACGGTCATGGCGTAGACCGTTTCGACTTCAACCAGCCGGCTGGGCAAGACAAAGCGTACATCGCCAGTGCCGTCATTGCGGGGGAACGCCACCCGCAGGATCATGCGTCCGGGTTGACTGTCATCGGGCACAGGAAGGTAGAGCGCTATGCCGATGTCGCCATTCATCAATCCCAGGCTGTAGTCATTACGGGTGACCAGCACTGGTCGGCCTTCGTACCAGCCATGGTCGGTGTCGATCAGTTTGCGATGTTTCAGCTCGCCGGCCACGCGCAGATTCAATCCTTCTACGCCCCAAGGGCCACGGCGCAAGGCGCAAAGCAGCCGGAACTCATCGAAGGCTTTGAGAACATTGCTCGCCCATTGCACCCAGCCATCGCTGTTCCAGACAGTGCCAGTTGCCGGCCGCAGCTGTTGCAATTGCTCCAGGTAATAGCGATAGCCCGGGGGCTTGCCGTCAGCCTCGGGATGACCATCGATAATTAGACGGGTAAGTTTGCTGTCTTGTTCGCCTCGCAGTTTCAAGCTGAACAGTTGTTCCGGCGGATGTTCGAGCAGTTGACGAGCCTCGCCAGCATTCTTTTCGTTGACCAGCTTTGCCAGGCGTCCTATGCCTCTGTTGGCATCGAAACGTCGCGAGTAACGCAGCATCACTGTCTGCTGCGCCAAAGGGTCGCCTAGGCCCTCGCCAAGTTGCAGGCCCGTCGCCTCAACTGCTTCGTGGGTGTGTTCAGTGAGCCAGGCGCTGGTCGCCGCAGAGTAACGCCCAGCCTCGGCGTCGCGACACAGGTCACCCAGCACGGCGCCAGCATCGACAGAGGCCAACTGGTCCTTGTCGCCGAGCATGATCAAGCGTGCCTGCAGCGGCAAGGCATCGAGCAGGCAGGCCATCATTTCCAGATCAATCATCGATGCTTCATCGACCACCAACACATCCAGCGCGAGAAGATTGTCCTGATGGTGAATAAAGTTGCGCGAGTCGGGACGACTGCCCAGCAAGCGATGCAGCGTCGAAACATCGGTGGGGATGGCCCGGCGAACGTCGTCCGTCACTTGCAGTTCGCTGACCGCCTTGCCGATGGACTCCGACAAGCGTGCAGCCGCTTTGCCAGTCGGCGCGGCCAAGCGAATGCGCAAGGGTTTGCCAGCCTCGACGGCCGGGGTCTGCAGCAGCCCCAGCAGGCGCACCACCGACGTGGTCTTGCCGGTGCCAGGCCCGCCGGTGATCACGCTGAAATGCCCACGAGCAGCCAACGCACAGGCCAGCTTTTGCCAATCGGTGATCCGCTGACCACCGTCCTTGGCCGATTCTGGAAACAATTCATCGAGCCGTTTGGACAAATGATCGGGGGTGATCGGCGGCTGAGTCAGTCGAGCGCTGAGCGCTTTGGCAATTTTCTGCTCGTAGTTCCAAAAGCGTCGCAGGTACAAGCGTTGCCCGGCGAGCACCAAGGGGCGCTCCGAGTAACGTATTGGGGTGTCGCGGTCTTCGACCAGATCACTGGCAGCCAGCGCCTGGCGCCAGGTGACCGCATCCAAACCGTGCAACCACTGCGATGGTAGCTGTCCACCTTCATCGCCTTCAGGCGGCAGCGAAAGGACGAAGTCCGGCGCGCTGAGGGTTGCCGTCAGATCGAGACAGGAATGCCCTCGGCCCAATTGATGGCTGGTCATCGCAATCGCCAACAGGACACTTGGCGGCGCTTGGGGGTCCTGCTCCAGGACGAACGCGGCCATTGAACGATCCAGGGCGCGCAGCCAACCGCGGGTCACCCAAAGCTCCAACTGCTGCAGCAAATCCTGGCTAGAAGCCTGAGACAGGGCAATCGCAGGTGCGTCGCTGCTGCGCTGGCTGTCACTGAGTTGTTTGAGTGTCAGGATCATACTGCCACCTCCGTGTGCTGGCCCATGAAAAGTCTGTCCATTTGTTCGATGAGTTGGCGAGGCGGTCTTTCGAAATGCACACCCTGGCTGGCAGAATGGTGCCCGCGCACGAATAGATACACAGCACCGCCCATGTGCCGGTCGTAGTCATAGTCACGTAGGCGCAACTTCAATTGCCGATGCAGGGCCAGCAGATAGAGGCAGAACTGCAGGTCGTAGCGCTTGCTGAGCATGGTTTCGGCCATCGATGCAGCGTCATAACTGTCGTCATTGCGGCCCAGCCAGTTGGACTTGTAGTCGGCCACGTAGTAGCGCCCCTGATGTTCGAACGTCAGGTCGATAAAGCCTTTGAACATACCGTTCAGCTGGCCGGGATTGAGTACCGGTCGCGGTTCGCCATTCAAGGTATATTGGCGCACCAATTTGTCGAGCTGCTGGACATTTACCGACTGACTGGAAAACCAGAACTCCATCTCCACCTGATAGGTGCTCAAGCCACTCAGGCTGACCGAGCTGCCGTCAAAACGCAGCGGTGTACTCAGATAGGATTTGAGCCAAGCTGCCAGTGGTTCGATCCAGGTTTCCCAGCTTCGCAGGTTGCAACGGCGGCCAACTGTGCTGTCGATCGACTCGGGCATGGCCTGAGCTTTCGCGAAGCCTTCGTTACCCGCCCACTCGAACAACCCATGCAGGAAAGTACCGGGGCCTGCGCCACGGGGAAAACCGTGAATGCCCGGACCCGCAGGAAGCGTCGCGACTATTTCATCCACAGCAAGGCCCTCCTCGGTGAGGTTCGCCTCCAGGGCCGTGGCAGGCTCAAGCCGCTGACCAGCTTCGGAGCCCATCAATTGGTTGCCGTCGGCGATGGACAGTGCCGAGTAGCTGGCGATCCACCAGTTTGAGGCGGGCTTATGCAATGGGATCAATGCCTGGCTGAGCTCGGCTTTTAGTGGTGGTGTATAACAATCATCCGTGGCCTCGGGTGCTGGTTCACAGACGATGTGTTCGCAGTCCCCGCGCAGGTCGGACAAAAGCGATTCAAGTTGCCCGGCAACAATCTTGTCACCGCCAGCCAGCAGATAACCCAGGCCGCCTTTATCCAGATCGGTCGCCTTGCCATTGGAGCGACCCACTGCTGCGATACCCAGCCAGGTGGCGTAACGGGCACGGGTCAATGCCACATAGAGCAGACGCATTTCCTCGCCCAGACGCTCGTCGTTGGCTTTTTCATACGCCACCCTGGCTGCCTCGGACTTGCCCAATTCGATGCACAACTCGCCGTCATCGTCGCCATGGAACATCGGCGGCGACTTGCTACGACCATTGAGTTCAGTCGCGTTGCAAATGAATGGCAGCAGAACCAGTGGATACTCCAGCCCCTTGGATTTGTGGACGGTGATGACTTTAATCAGATCAGCATCGCTTTCCAGACGCAGTATTTCTTCTTCACTGGCAGCTTGCAGCTGCTCGGCCAAGTGACGAATCAATGCATTTTCGCCGTCCAGCTCAGTGGCGCTACGCTGCAGCCATTCGGCCAGATGCAGCAAGTTGGTCAGGCTGCGTTCGCCGTCGGTCTGCAGCAACAAACGCGCGGGTATCTGAAAGTCTGCCATCAGTTTGCGCAGCATCGGCAGCACACCTTGCTGCTGCCAGAGATGACGATAATCCCGGAAGCGTAAAACCTGTTGCTCCCAGTAAAGTTCGTCATGGTTGAGCTGCTCCAGCGTCAGCCAGCTTAAGCCAATGCTGCGCGTCGCCAGCGCCGCCCTGAGCAGGCGATCCACTGAAGGCTCAGCGCAGGCACGCAGCAGATAAAGCAGGTCCTGGGCTTCTGGACTGTCAAACACCGAGTCGCGATCAGACAGATATACGCTGGCCAGTTTGCGCTGGGACAGCGACTTGCGGATGGCCTCGGCTTCGGTTCGATTGCGCACCAGAATCGCGATGTCGGCCGGTCTCAGGGCAACGAAGCTGCCATTGGGCTGACGCAGACCTGCTTGCTGGGCACCATCCGGCACCAACCAGGATTGAATAGCCGAAGCCGCTGCTTCTGCCATGCCTCGCCGGTACGCCCCGGTGCTGATCATGCCGTCAGTGCCGGGTAGGCTCCACAACGTCATCGCGGCAGCGGCCTCACCGCCTATTTCCAGACGCGCCTCGCGCCCCTTGGCAAGCACGGCGGAAAACGGCACTGGATTGGCAAAGCCTTCCCGGGCAAACCGAAAGGCCGCTCGCGGATGTCCTTCGGCAAACTCGAAACAGCGGTTGGCGGCCGTCACCATGGCCTCGGTAGAGCGGAAGTTTTTACCCAGGGTGTAATGTCGTCCACTGGTGGCTTCACGGGCGCTCAGGTAGGTGTAGATATCCGCGCCACGGAAGGCATAGATCGCCTGCTTGGGGTCACCGATCATGAACAGGCCGCTGTCCGGCGAGTTGTCGGCGATGCGGTAGATGCTCTCGAAAATCCGGTACTGCACAGGGTCGGTGTCTTGAAATTCATCGATCAAGGCAACCGGATACTGCTCACGAACAGTTTTTGCCAGTCGCTCACCCGACTGCCTCTGCAGCGCCGCATCGAGCCGATTGAGCAGATCATCGAAGCCGATTTCGGCGCGGCGCAGTTTTTCGGTATCGAAACGCTCGCTGATTTCAGCCAGCGCATGAAGTAGCAACTGGGCCCGAATGTCCTGCTTGCTTGCTTGATGGTCCGCCAAGGCGTCGATGGCTGCGAACGCTGGATGCGATGGGGCCTGTGCGCCACCGGTGAGCTTGAAACGCTCCTGACCAAACTTGCTCAGATTGCCAGGTGCGGTCTGGCCCTGGCTCCAGTTCGCCAAGGCCTCAAGCCACCCGGCAAATACCTGATCATCCTTGACGCCCCGATAGGTATTGCCATGCAGCTTGCTGCGCATGCCGTGCAGCAATTGTTCAATCTGCTGCCGGTCATCGCGCCATGTCGTTCGTGCGAGCTGCTCCAATGCAGAGAGGCTGACCTTCCAGTCAGCAGGCGCCTTGAGCAAGGCCGCCAGGGTTCCGGGGGCAGGCAATACTGCGCCGCCATGCATGAAGCTCGCAGTACGTCGCGCCAGCAAGGACGAGAGCAGCTGACCCAACTCTTGAGGCCCGCTGAAATAGTCGGCGATCACCTCAGCCTGATCCAGCGATAGCCCATAAAAATGCCGCCGCCAGTAATCCCTCACCACCTCGGCCAGCAATTCGCTCTGATCGGTTTCCAGCGTCTGGGTGAACAGGCTGCCGCTGTCGAAGGCATGCTCACGCAACATCCGATAACACCAGCCATGGATGGTCGAGACCGCCGCCTCATCCATCCACTCGCCGGCCAGTTGTAGGCGACGGGCGCAATTGGGCCACTGCTCAGCCGGATAATCAGCGCGTAGTTGCTCCAATAACGAATCGTGACTACCGAGGGGCTCGGCGAAACAATGCGCGGCTTCACTCAAACGCAGGCGGATACGATCCCGCAATTCCTGAGTGGCGGCGTCGGTAAAAGTCACGACCAGAATCTGCGGAGGATTGAGCGGCTCTTTGAATGCATTCGCGCCGCCGTGCCCAAGCACCAGCCGCACATACAGCAACGCAATAGTGAATGTCTTGCCGGTCCCGGCGCTAGCCTCGATCAGACGGCTGCCGTGTAACGGAAAATTCAGAGACTCCAGATTCACGGGATTCATAGGTCGCTCCCTGCGCCAGCAGATGAAAGATGGTTAAACAGAGGGCCATACAGGTGTTCGGCCAACAACGTAAATCGTCCATCACCAGACAATGCATCGAAGTCGGGATAAGCGCGGCGCAAGGCGGCCGAACTGGCGACCTCCCCGGTCACCATATAGCCGCCCTCGAATGTTTCCCTGGCCTGGTCCAGAGCCGCGCCCCCACTGCCCGACAACCAGGCGAAAGCAGTCTTGCAGCCAACCGGCAGCGGTTCGCACATGCCCTCGACCCAGTATTGCAACAAGTGCTGCAGATGGTCTTGCGCAGTAGCCTTGCTCAATGGCGGGAACAGCACATTGCCGTTGAGACAAACCAAAATCGTCGTGCACGGCTCGGTACCCAGCTGCAAAGCAAGGTGCCGTACCCAGAGACGGACTAGGTTATGCCAACGAAAACCGTCGTCGGTGAGCAGTTTGTTGCTCACCAGTTGCACGTAGGCCAAGTCCTTCCCGGCGTTACGGCGTAGCCCGCCCAGCCAGTCGACGAAGCCTGGCGTCGAATCCGTCGGCTCGCACCTGAGCTCGATCTGGCCTGGCTCTACCTCGCTCCATTCCTGAATGGCCGCGTGGTAACGCGCCATCAGATCAGGAAGCGGTCCAGCAAGCTTGGCCGCACTCAGTGAGCCGAATGCCGCCAAGGGCAATTTGCCCTCCCGTTGCAAACGCTGCACATGCTGTTCCAGCTGGGCGTCCATATGCTCGGGCTGATAGGACTCCTCGACCCAGCGTTTGAGTGATTGGCTCAAGGTTTCCTGATGCTGCCAATTCTCCAGCGCGTCCAGCTCAAAAGGCTCCTCATCGCGGCTGACCATTTCATCACTGTCGAAATGTACCTTGAGGCGCTGTTGAAAGAACGCAGCCACTGGATCGCGCAGAAAACCCGCCAGTTGGCGCAGGTTCAAAGGCGTGTCTTGCTGGAGCGGTGTCAGCTCGATCGGCGCCTGCACTGCCTCGGCAACCGTATGGACGTTGCGCCACTCATGGGAATAGGTGAACAGACCATCCGGTCCCGACAGATTCGCAAAGTACGAAGGGCTAAAGGGCTGCAGCGGGTGTTCCAGGGTCAGAGCGTCAATCAGCGCCTTCGGATTCTCCTCGCTACCGCTCAGTCGCCAACCGGTCGACAGGTGATCGCGCAGTTGCCCGATCAAAACCGATGGCACCCGCTCACTGTTGTCGCGGATATTGCGCCCCACCCAACTGACATACAGCTGATCCCTGGCCGACAGTAGCGCCTCAAGCAGCAGGTAGCGGTCATCCTCACGGCGGGAACGGTCACCGGGACGGTAGTCATGACGCATCAGGTCGAAGTCGACATGGGACTGCTGGCGAGGGTAGTCGCCATCATTCATGCCAAGCAAGCACACCACCTTGAAGGGGATCGCACGCATCGGCATCAAGGTACAAAAATTCACCGCGCCCGCCAGGAAGCGTTGGGACAGGCCGCCCTGATCCATGCCGCCAAGCCAAGTTTCGTGGACAACGCTCAGCGGCACCGCCTCATCAAACTCAGCCTGGTTGCAGGTTTTCAGCCAGTCATCGAGAATCTTCAGCAGTTGGTTGACGAGCAATTCATCGGCCTCGCCAACGGGCCGGAAAAACACCTTGAGCAGCGACTGGAAACGCTCAACCCAAACCTTCGGCACTGTGGGTTGCTGCAAGTCCAGACGGGCGATTTCCATGTGATCGAGCAGGGTAAGCAACGGGCCTGCCAGCGCGGCTTCGAGGCCGGAGACTTCGTCGTAAGGCTCGATGCCGTCCAGCGCCGGGCCTTTGCCCGCGGCATATCCCAGCAGCATGCGGCGCAAGCCGAAGCGCCAGGTGTTTTGTTCAAGCCCGGCTGGCATGTCCAGGCTTTCACGCTGCGCTCCATCGAGTCCCCAGCGGATACCGGATCCTTCAATCCAGCGATGCAGCGTAGGCAGATCGGCCTCGGTGACGCCAAAGCGGGCACGAAGCGCGGGTACATCAAGCAGGTCAAGAATATCGCTGACCGCAAAACGGCTCTGCGGCAGCTTGAGCAAGTGTTCCAGCGCGATTAACAGCGGCTCGCGACCACGCTGCCCTTGGTCGGCGAGAGTAAACGGGATGTAACGCGGGTCGTGGTAAGGCACTCGCCCGAAGACTGCCTCGATGTGCGGCGCATACGCATTGATGTCCGGGACCATGACAATCACATCACGCGGGCTGAGCCCCGAGTCTGCACTGAAACGGGCCAGCAGCTGGTCATGGAGGATTTCCACTTCTCGCTGGGGGCTGTGCGCCACATGGAAACGTACCGAGCGATCCTTGTCCGACAGTACCGGCGCCCAGTGTTCGCGAGTTTCAGCCAGTGGGCGCAGTTCCAGAATGTCGTCCTGCAACTGCGATAGCAGCGTCGGTGCCTCCTCTTCGCTGAACAGGTCGATTCGTCCGCCGTTCACGTCGTCAAACAGATGCCGGTAGCTGGAGGGGTCATCGTAGCTGTCGAGAAGATTGATATAGTCGCGACCCTGCTTGCCCCAGGCGGCCAGCAACGGCTGACCATTTTGATGCAGCGAATCCGCGCCCAGTGCCAGGCTGACGACCTTATGCTGCTGACGTTTGTAGCTGTGCAGCAGCAGATCCTTGTCGGCGACGATATCGATCCAGTGGTGACGACAGGGGTTATGCACGCAGAGCAGCACCTGACTGAAACGCGAGAGCATCGCCAGGGCTTCGAGCACCTGAGCCGGCATCGACGAAATACCAAACACCACGATCCGCCGCGGCAGGCCCTGCGGAGCCTGCTCCACCGACTGCAAGCGGGCAACAAAGCGCTTATGGACACCTGCTCGGCTGCGCTCAAGCGCGCCTTCGCCGACATCCAGCAACAGCTCGCGCCACAGGTCAGCCTGCCAGAGATTATCGGCATCCAGCGGGTTGGGTATGCCATTGATCTGCTTGAGCTGGTCGCGGACTTCAGCCCAGTCTTCCAGCCAGTCCGCACGGTACACCTGGTACTGATCGAACAAATCGGCCAGACGCTCGGCTAACTGATGACGCTTGCGCAGATCGTCGTCCTGCTCCAGAAACCGCTGCAGGCTCTGGAAATTAGGCTTGCTCATCAGCTGCGGCAGCAAGCGCATCAGCCGCCAGCTCAGGGGAGTCTTGTCCAGTGGCGAGGTTTCAGGTGTTGAGTCCTTACCCAGCACTGATCGATAGGCTTGCCACAGAAAACGTGCCGGCAACTGCACATCCAGCGCAGCTGCAATGCCGCAACCGCCTACTTGAGGGTCATCTGCCAGGGCCAGCTTGAGCCACTGAGAAATACCATTGCTATGGACCAGCACAACTTCGTTTTCCAGTGGTGCCAGCGGATAACGCTGCATCCAATTCACAGCCAAGGCTCGCAAATCATCGAGACGATTGCTGTGGATAATCATGAAGCCAGGCTTCAACTCGTCAGCGTCCTGCATAAACCACTCCCACATTCTTAGACTGTCGCCAACACCTGGGTGCCGGCATCGGAAAAGCTGTTAGTACACTAGGGCCAGATTCGCCCTGAACGCCTTCAAAATCGGAACCAGGCCAAGCGCAGCTGCTGAGCGCAGACCGGTTTTTCGAGCCAAAAAGAGGTGTTTCGATGACCGACCGTAATGACACGATCGGCACTCATCACCGCATAACTGTTGCGGGATTTTTTGGCGAGTTGTCGATCCTGGCTGCACACGCTTTGTAGCAGGCCATCGAACACATCATGATCAAACAGTTAAATCTCGGCGCCGTACTTCCAGATTCGCACACCAAATTTGCGCAACCACTCATCCTGAAGCGCACGAATTCCCCGCTGGGTACAGCGCTGAACGGCATGATCACTCAACTCCATACCCCCTTTCGCCCGCCTGGCGATGATCTGCATGACATAGAAAACATCAAATCCTCCTTGATTTAGGCTCCAGCGATCGGGGCCAAAATTTCGTACACGCAGACGATATGTCGTTAAACACTACAGGGGAATATTGGGCGGATATACAGGTCAAGTTTTGCAGCAGGTTCCTCGTGCAGACAGGAAAAAAAGCAGCATATGGCGGGCGGAGATCCATTGTTGTGTGCGTTTTGTTGACGGTTGCCCTTCGCTGGCCAAAGACAATGCCTGCAGGCCCTAGTGGGGACTGAATGTGGTGCTCGGCGACGATGACCCGCTCGGCAGCTCCGTCTTCCGCACTACAGGCTTCAGCATCCGCATCCGCATCCGCATCCGCATCCGCATCCGCATCCAAGAGTATTGGGCTCTTTATTTTTCTCTGTTCAAGCTAGCTACTGACAATGCGGCCCGGCCAAGTGAACTTGTAAATAGGGCTTACGAATTGCGCTCGTTAATAATCGATCGGCGTTAATTTTCACGCACCCGGCACCGACGCTATCAGCAATCCACTCGATATCAATCAAAACGCAAAAAACTTTACAGTAAATAAATTTACACTGCTGCCTCGTATCAGGCATCATCTGGACCAGCTCACATTCAGGAATGCCAATGCCGCTCCCCAAACACGAAGCCCTCCTCAGGCTACGCGCGATAGAGCTAATCAGCTATTGGGAGGGTCGCCTGGTCACCACTCAGTTGATGACATGGTTTGGCATCAGCCGCCAGCAAGCTTCTTCCGACATCAATCGCTATAACAGCGAATTCAATCCAGGCTCGCTAATTCACAGCCCTGCAGTTAAAGGCTATGTCCCGACGGCTGGCTTTCAGCCCGTACTGAGCGCTGGGCACATCAATGAGTACATGGCACTCATCGGCGATCAATCTGATCAGCCCGTGTCTGAAATTTTGGAAGCCCACCCCAGCGTCACTACTGTCCAACTTCCAGACCGTGCAGCCCGCCCTGAAGTGGTTCGCGAGTTAATCAGAGCCTGCCGCAATGCCGGCAGCCTGAAAATACTCTACGCCTCCATGTCCAACCCGCAAATTCATGAACGCGTGATTTCACCTCACACGCTCGTTTATACCGGTTTTCGCTGGCACGTTCGCGCTTGGTGCCATAAGCGCCAAGCCTTCCGCGACTTTTTGCTCTCACGTATCTGTCGCACGCCAAAATCGTGCGACGCTCACGCCCCATTATCAAGTACAGACAGTAGCTGGCACGACCAAGTCAACCTGACACTGATCCCTAATGAGCTACTCAGTGATGCCCAAAAGTCTTTAGTAGAACGCGATTTCGGCATGCCAGAAGGACGCCTACAGCTGACTGTTAGCACAGCACTTGCCCACTACACCCTTCAACGCTATCAGGCGGCCATCACCGCAGAGGAAGCCGAGCGAGTACGCGAGCATCCATTGCAATTGCTTCCAGCTGATCGCGCCAAGCTAACTCCCTTCCTTTTTAGCAGTGATGGGGAATAGGCATGCATAGCTTCCATTACGGCTCTGACTTAATCGGCGGCTCGTTGCAGGTGCGTGAATCACGCATCGTTGCAGACCTGCTGTTGCAGGACGCCAGCCCTGAGCAATGGCATGAGGCCATACAGCAACAGAACCGGCTGCAGAAACGCGCACTAGCCTCGGCCAAGCGTGTGGCTCACGCCATCCGCAAGCGACTGGAGCGACTGGATGCCCCTTTCTGGAGGGCAATTCGAGATGGAGATGATGAACTCGCCACCCAAGTGGTTTTCTGCTCGGCCTTGGAACGCAACCTGCTGCTCGTCGAATTCATCGAGACCGTCCTCAAAGACGCTTTCGTCACCCGCGCCGGCGTGCTCGAACCCTACCACTGGAATGAGTTTCTGGATGAACGCAGCCATCGAGATTCGACCATCACCACCTGGACGGAGTCCAGCCGTAAGAAGATGGCGCAGGTCGTCTATCGCATGCTGGCCGAGGTCGGCCTGTTGAAAAGCACCCGCAACATGAAACTACAAAAACTGATGATTCGGTCAGAGGTCCGCGTTTTGCTGGATGACAGCTACCGCTATCGCATAAAAGCCTGTTTGGAAGTATCCAATGCCACCGGACAGTAGGCGTGGAATAAGGAGTGTTCGCATGAATCAGCAACTGCAGGATCGGCTAAACCAGATCCCAGACAAGATCCTCACCGAAGAGTTCTTGAAGAGCCAAGGATTGGGCAATGAGCTCGGTTTCTGGATCTTCGACTACGCCCCCGAGGATGAGCTGCAGGTGCGCGAATACCTCAATTTTCTGCAGGGGTTCCTCGCCAAGAAGCACAGCCAGCTCAAAGTGGCTCATATCAATCTGCTGCAGGCTATGCGCGAATATCTGGATCAACGCAGCTTCACTGAAAAAGCCATTAAGATGCAGCAAACCAAAGGTGACCTCGCGCTGCTCAAGGCTCTGTCCGGACCGCTGCATATGGACAAATTCGCGCCCTTCCTGATGGAGCATAGCGACGCCGATCAACACGACGTGGTGCTAATCAGTGGTGTCGGCTCAGTTTGGCCGGTTCTTCGCGCCCACAACCTTCTCAACAAGCTACACGCGCTGCTTGGCCACAAGCCTCTGGTTCTTTTTTACCCCGGTCATTACTCAGGGCAGTCACTCGCCTTGTTCGACCGCATTCCCAGCAACAACTACTACCGCGCCTTCAAGCTGGTTCCCTGATCAATAAGGACGATTGCCGTGAGCATTAAAGATATTTTCTTCAAGGAACTCGATCGCCCGATCAACGGCGTGGTTAAGGCGGATCAGTCAGACGACGCAACCGTGCACCAAGAGCTGGATGAATACGTTGTCACCAACGAGCTGGAAAAACACTTCCGCAGCTTCTTCGAGTCCTACAGTACTGACTTGAACGATCCCTCCATTGCCAACCGCGTGGGCGTATGGATCAGCGGTTTCTTTGGCTCGGGTAAGTCGCACTTCCTCAAGACCTTGTCATACCTGCTGGCCAACATCGAAGCGCGCGATGAGCAGGGCAACGCTCGCAAGGCTGTTTCCTTCTTTGATGCGAGCAAACTGCGTGATGCCACCATCCGTGCCGACATCGACAAGGCCGTTGCCAACAGTGCCGATGTCATCTTGTTCAACATCGACAGCAAAGCCAGCTCCAACGATGCTGGCAACCCGATCCTCAATGTCTTCCTACGGGTGTTCAACGAGCATCAAGGTTTCAGTGGCGACCATCCCCACATCGCCCACATGGAGCGTCATCTGGCCCAGCGCGGCGTCTATGAGCGATTCAAACAAGCCTTTAATAATTCCACCGGGATGGACTGGAATGAGGAGCGTGATGGCTATCAGTTCTATCAGGATGACATTGAGCAAGCGGTAGCCGCAGCCCTCGATCTGTCTGCTGAAGCCGCGCACAAATGGTTCGAAGACTCCGAACAAACCTTCAGCGTCTCGGTCGAAAACTTCTGCAACTGGGTGCGGGAATACCTCGACACCCAGCCAGCCAAACACCGCGTGCTGTTCCTGGTGGACGAAGTCGGCCAGTTCATCGGCAGCGACACCAAACTGATGCTGACCCTGCAGACCATCACCGAAAACCTCGGCACCATCTGCAAAGGCCGCGCTTGGATCATCGTCACCTCTCAGGCCGATATGGATGCCGTATTGGGTGAGCTATCCGCCTCCAAGGCCAACGATTTCTCGAAAATTGCCGGGCGCTTCAAAACCCGACTTTCACTGTCCAGCTCCAACACTGACGAAGTCATCCAGAAGCGTCTACTGCGTAAAACACCGGAAGCTGAAGCCGAGCTGCGCGCCCTCTGGGAACTTAAAGGCGACATCCTGCGCAACCAGATCACCTTCGACCGCTCCGGCCCGACCCTGAAGAACTTCGATGGTCCGGAAAGCTTCATCAGCAACTACCCCTTTGCGCCGTACCACTTCCAGCTGGTGCAAAAGGTCTTCGAGGAAATCCGCAAGGTCGGTGCCACCGGAGCGCACCTGGCCTACGGCGAGCGTTCCATGCTCGATGCCTTCCAGATGGCAGCCATGGCCATTGCGGAGAAACCGCTCGGCGCGCTGATTCCCATGTACAGCTTCTACCGCGCTGTCGAAGGCTTCCTCGATACAGCAGTCAAGCGCACCATCGACCAGGCGGGCGAAAGCAGCGTCCTCGACGCCTTCGACGTACAGATCTTGCGCACTCTGTTCATGATCCGCTATGTCGACCTGATCAAGGGCACCCTCGACAACCTCGTCACCCTATCCATTGAACAGGTCGACGAAGACAAACTGGCTCTACGTCGAAGCATCGAAGAAACCCTCCAGCGCCTCGAAAAGGAAAGCCTGATCACCCGCAACGGTGACGAATTTGTCTTCCTCACAAACGAGGAACGCGACATCACCCGCAAGATCAAGGCCACAGAGATCGCCGGTTCAGAAGAGAACAAGGCACTGTCGGACCTGATCTACAAAGACCTGCTCAAGGACAAGAACAAGTTCCGCTACAGCGTCAACAAGACCGACTACAGTATCGGTCGCTACCTCGACGGCCACAGCCTGGAAGGCCGTTACGAGCACGACCTCCGTACCGAAGTGATCTCGCCACTGGATCTCGACTACACCCTCTATGGCGAAGCCGGCTGCATCAATAAAAGCAACGAAGCTCCTGCCGGCATGGCACTGTTCAAATTACCCGATAGCAAGGATTTCTTCACCGAACTGCGCACCTGGCTGAAGACCAACAAGTTCATCCGCCTCAACGACGACGGCAGCCAACCTGAGCTGAGCAAGATCCTCGCCGAACGCGGCCGAGAGAACCAGGAGCGTAAAAAGCGCCTGCGCTTGCTGCTGGAAGAGCTGACCGAGCGCGCGGAGGTCTATGCGCAGGGCCAGCACTTGAAACTCAACAGCAACAGTATCGTCAGCAAGTTCGACGAAGCGTGCCAGTACCTCCTCGAAAACACCTTCACCAAACTGGGCTACCTGCGAGTACTACAGCAGGAGCCCGAGCGTGAACTCCACGCCATTCTGCACACCAATGACATCGGCCAACTCGGCTTGACCCTCGATGGTGACGAAGGCAACCCGCAGGCCATCAAGGAAGTTGAGCAGTTCATCTCACTGCGCGCCTCCGGTAACGAACGCTTACTGGTCGCCGACATCATCGAACGCTTCAGTAAGCGCCCCTACGGCTGGCCGGACGGAGAGATCCTGCTGGTCCTCGGTCGCCTGGCTGCTTCCAGCCATATCTCGTTCCACGCCGCAGGCCCCAGCATGCCGCTGCCGGACGCCTTCGAGTACCTTACCAACAGCCGTAAGCGTCGTGAAATCTCGGTGCAGAAGAAGCGCCAGACCGACGAAGGACTACTCAAGCAAGCACGTAATCTGACCCAAGAGCTGTTCAACGCCCTTGGCCCCGCAGGCGAGAAGGAATTATTCGAGTATTACTCCGGACACTTCGGCAGCTGGCGCACCAACCTGGAAAAATACAAAGCAACGGTTAGCGCCGGGCGTTTTCCTGGCAAAGAAGCCGTCGAAAAGGCCCTGCTCATCCTGCAGCGCCTGCTCAGCAACACTGACAGCGTCGACTTTTTTAAGGTTGTGGTCGACAACAAGGATGACTTCCTAGATCTGGAAGAGGACTACCGTGACTTACATGAGTTCTTCACCAACCAGCTGCATACCTGGCAGCAACTGCAGCAGGCATTGCGTCGTTTCGACAAAAATAAAACCGCGCTGGATAAAGATGAGAAAGCCCGCAAAGCGTTAACTGAGCTGAAGGCCATCGAACAGAACGCCGCGCCCTACGGCCAATTACACCAAGTCGCTACCTTGGTTGAAGCGGTTGAAGCCATTAACGCAGGCATCCTAGGTGAAAAGCGTCAACATGCCCTGGCGCGTGTTGACGAGAAGATCGCCCAACTGCAGGCCGAGATTACTAAGAGCGGCATCGAAACCGCCGAGCTGAGTAACCGGCTGCTGCGCCCGCTACAGCTGGTCAAGGCGGATCTTGAGACCGAAACCAGCATCGCCAATATCTACATGCTGCAAACCCAGACCGCCGACGAGCGCCTGCATGACGGTGTATTCGATCTGGAACGTGCCATCCAGGCCGAGGCCGAGCGCCAGCAGAAGCTTCAGCAGGAGCAGGACAATTCGGCAAGCGGCGTCAAAAAAGACCGAGCGCCTGCCCTCGTGCCAACCTCAAAACCTGTAGCGCAGCCCAAACCCGTATTCGAGGTGGCAGCGACCAGCGTGTTTAACAAACTAGGGAACGGATTGTATCTAGAAAGCCAGAGCGATATTGACCGCTTTATTGAGGCCCTCAAGGCCGAGCTGGAAAGTGCCATTAAGCAAGACAAACGCGTTCGTATTCGCTGACACAGCGCGACCGGTAGGAGGGAGAGACCAGCTCCAGGCCGCAGCAACGCAGCAATACCAGCTCAAGTAGAATTAGGGAAAGCCCATATGAACACCAACAACATTAAACGCTACGCCCCCAAGGCACGCACCGCCTTCATTGCCGCAATGACCAAGCGCGCGGCGCTGTTTGGCATCAGAGAGTCCAGCATCCCCAGCATGGGCATCGAGCCGCTGGAGCAGAAAGGCGATCTGGCCCTGATCGAAGATCGGCCTTTCCCGGCCAGCATCATCCGGCCTCGCGCCGCGTTGGTGAAAAAGGTCGAGCAAATGGGCTTTGCTCAGACCATGGAGCAGTCGGCTTACAGCTGGTTCAACCGTCTATGCGCTATCCGTTATATGGAGCTAAAGGGGTATCTCGAACACGGCCGCTGTGTGCTCAGCCATCCAACTCAGACGGGCAGCTTCCAGATCCTTGACGACTGCCTAGATATCGAGCTGGAAGGCCTAGACCGGCCGCGCATTGCCGAACTGAAACTCGACGGCACCAAGGATGAAGAACTGTACCGCGAGCTACTGCTTGCCCAGTGCCATGCCCTGCACAAGGCCATGCCCTTTCTCTTTGAGGCGGTCGACGACGCCACTGAGCTGCTGCTGCCGGACAACCTGACCAAGACCGACTCGCTGATCCGCGAGCTCGTCAGCGCCATTCCCAAAGAGGACTGGCAGGACGTAGAGATCATCGGCTGGCTTTACCAGTTCTACATCTCCGAGAGGAAAGATCAGGTCATCGGCAAGGTGGTGAAAAGCGAGGATATTCCCGCCGCCACCCAACTGTTCACCCCCAACTGGATCGTCCAGTACCTGGTGCAGAACTCTGTGGGCCGCCAGTGGCTGCAGACCTATCCAGACTCGCCGCTCAAAGCCAAGTGGAGTTACTACATCGAGCCAACGGAGCAAGGCCCGGATGTGCAGGGACAGCTGGCGGCCATCACCCCGGACAGCATCGATCCGCTAACCATTAAGGTACTCGACCCAGCCTGCGGTTCTGGCCATATCCTGGTCGAGGCTTATAAGGTGCTCAAGGATATCTACTCCGAGCGCGGCTTCCGCTCCCGCGATATTCCACAGCTGATCTTGGGGAATAACCTGTTCGGCCTGGATATCGACGACCGCGCCGGGCAGCTCGCCGGCTTCGCTCTGATGATGCTGGCCCGTGAGGACGACCGGCGTATCTTCAGCCGCGTGGCTGATAATGGCTTCAAACTAAATGTGCTGTCTCTGCAGGAAAGCCGCAACTTTGACGTGTCCGCGCTGTGGAGCGCCCTCAATCTGAGTAGCGACTGGCAGCTTGGCCAGTCGCAGAACTTATTCGATCAGGATCAGTGCGACCTTAGCTCCGCACCGACCGACAACCGATTCAGCCTGCTGAAAAACACTCTGGCCCGCTTCAGCCAGGCTAAGACCTTCGGTTCGCTGATCGAGGTGCCGGCCGAGGATGCCGAGCCGCTGGGAGAGCTGCTTGAACAGATGCGACAACTGGTGCGTGACGGCGACGTGATGCAGAAACCAGCAGCGGAGCAACTTATTCCCTTTCTGCAACAGGCGTGGATACTGGCGCAGAAGTACGATGCAGTCATAGCTAACCCTCCATATATGGGCACTCGAATGATGAATTCCGAGCTCAAGGGGTTTGCTGCAAAATATTATGAGAGTAGCAAAACAGACATCTATTCAATGTTTATGGAGCGCGGATTGCGCCAGTTAAACGCTAGCAGCCATTTAGCGATGGTTGCAATGCAAAGCTGGATGTTTCTATCTTCACACGAGAAGATGCGAAAAAAAATAATAGACGCGAACTCAATAGTATCGTTATTGCATCTTGGCCCTCGAGCATTTTCTCAGATATCCGGAGAGGTAGTCCAAGTCGCAGCATTCTGTATTCAAGGCTGCTCGATAAAAGGATGGAAACCTACATTTCAGCGATTAGTGGACGGGGTGGAGGGCGAAAAAATAGATGCATTTCATGCCAAAAAAGATGTCTTTAATCATACTGCTCAATATGAATTTAATGTTTTACCAGGTAGCCCGCTGGCATATTGGGCCAGCGCATCATTTCGTGAGCTATTTGCCAAAAGCCCATCTATCGCAGATATAGCAAAACCTCGTCAAGGGCTTGCAACTGCAAATAATGACGAATTTTTAAGATGCTGGTGGGAGGTGTCGCACACAAAAATAGGATTTAACCTTCCATCGAGAGAGGCTGCTTCTAATAGTGGGTTTAAATGGTTTCCCCACAACAAGGGCGGGACCTTTAGGCGATGGTATGGAAATCTTGACTGGGTTGTCAATTGGGAAAACGATGGTGCAGATATCAAGCAAGACAAGCTGACTAAGCTAGAGCAAGGGCTTTGTCTTCCTAGCAATTCAAAGCCTAAAAATATGCCATTCTACTTTCGCAGCGGCATTAGCTGGTCCGATCTCACAACAAATCTATTTGGCGCAAGATATGTACCTTCAGGATTTGTCTTCGATGTATCTGGGCCAACTATGTTCCCTACAAATGAAGATGACATGTTTTGGCTCTTGGGATATATCAATAGTTCTGTTTTCCAAACCTTCCTCGAGATCTCACTGCAAGGCATTCATTACAGTAACGGCGTGGTTAGCTCCATGCCAATTCCGAAAGTAAGTGAATCGCTTAAGGGAGGGATTTCAAATTTAGCCAAGAGAGCCTATGTAATCTCTAATGAAGAGTGGGATCGCAACGAAATATCTTTTGACTTCGGAAACACAACGGTTTTTTCCGGGAATTTAATTCGAGAAGGGATTGAATGCGTACGAATCAAACGCGAGCAGGCTGATAATGATCTTACATCAATAGAAAAAACAATTAACCAAGAGCTTATTTCGGAGCTGTATTTGGAGGAGGATATTTCGGTTGAGTTAAAAAATAACGCTCTTGATGCCGCTGATCAATCCGGCGATAATCTCATTCAAATTCTTAGCTATGCACTTGGCTGCGTAATGGGTCGCTACTCCCTAGACCGTGAAGGCCTAGTCTATGCACATGCTGGCAACCAAGGCTTTTCCGAACTCGTCGCCGAAGGTGCCTATAAAACTTTCCCCGCCGATATCGATGGCATCTTGCCGCTGACCGATCAGGAATGGTTCGTCGACGACGCAACCAACCGCTTCCGCGAGTTTGTTCGCACTGTCTGGGGCGAGGAGCATCTGCAGGAAAACCTCGACTTTATTGCCGAGAGTCTGTGCCTCTATGCAATCAAGCCCAAGCGTGGCGAATCGACGCTAGACACCATACGCCGTTACCTGAGCACCCAGTTCTACAAAGACCACCTCAAGACCTACAAAAAGCGCCCCATCTACTGGCTGTTTAGCTCCGGCAAGCACAAGGCCTTCGAGTGCCTGGTTTACCTTCACCGCTATAACGAAGGCACCCTGGCGCGCATGCGTACAGAGTACGTCATCCCCCTCACCGCCAAGCTCAACACCTACGCTAACAAGCTAGCCACGGACATCGAAAACGAAACAGTCACGTCCGAGAAAAAGCGCCTTGAAAAGGAACTTGCCACTCTCCATAACCAGCAAGCCGAACTCGCCACCTTCGACGAAAAACTTCGCCACCACGCAGACCAGCGAATTAGCCTGGATCTGGATGAGGGCGTGAAGGTGAACTACGGCAAGCTTGGGGACTTGTTGGCTGAGGTTAAGGCTGTAACAGGCGCCAAGGGCGACTGACCACCCGCATGGAGCATTACCGATGACACTGAAAGCATTCCGCGGCAGACCCTTTGAGCATACGCACGAGAATCGAGCGTTCAATGAGCTGTTTGATTTGCTCGACGTACACTGTTCAGACTCTGGACAGGACTGGTACCTGCTGGGAAATTTTTATGTGGGCAGCCGTGAACTGGATGCCATGGTGATCAAGCCGAACGCGGTGATCATCCTCGACTTTAAGGAGTTTCGCGGAAAATTAGAGTTTTCTGAAGACGGCCCTTGGCTGATTGAAGACGAGGAAGCGGGCAGCAACGTCCAAGTAAAGGGCGGCGCCAGCGTCAATCCGCTGCGCCAGTTGCGTATCAATAAAGGGGCCATGCTTGATTTTTTGAGCCGGAACTTTACCGACCTTAACGCGACCTGCAACTGGCGGCATGCCGCTGCTCTGGTAGCCTTTCAGGGGCCGATTGAATTCGATCACCGCCAGTTACCCGGCTTGATAAAGCCATGGTTCCATATCAGCGATATGGGACGGATCGTTCGCGATCTGGACGCCATTGTCAGCCGGGAGATCTTTCTCTCGCGCGAAAACATGGAGCGCCTCACGGCTCAACTGGGGATTGATCCTTTTGTTCCGGCAGGCGCTCCCAAACTCAATCGATTGAGCGGCCGGGAGACCTCAGCGCGCGATGGACACAGATTGACTCAGCAGCAGAGTCAGGCATTGGGCGAGTTCTCGACCTGGCTGAAATCTGGCAGCGGCGTATTTCGACTCGCCGGCATGGCATCAACCGGCAAGCGCTTCTTGTTCCCCCACCTTGTGGATGCATTGGAAGAGGCCGGTGTCGAATTGCTCCTATTGACCCCAAGTGCACGGATTTCCTCGACCTATCAACACCCTTTAGCTCAGCCCGTTTCTATCTATACTTGGCTGTACAGCCAGCAGCCCAATCGTTTTGAGACTAAAGACGGTCGCAAAGTAGGGATTCACGAGATAAGAGAGGATCACCTTTTACAGGGCAAAATCCCTGTATTGGTGGATGCCCATCTGCTGAGTGACGAAGAGTTTGATGTGGGGGACCGGCGTTATGGTTCCGGTCGACTGATTCATGACTTTCTCTCGGTTATTGCAAAGCATAAAACACCTTTTGTGGTTATCGGCGATCCCTATCAGATGCCTAGAGGATCACTGCAGCGTTCCCTGATCAGCGGCAACATGCTGGAACAGTTAGGGCTCAGCGTTGTCAGCTACCTGTTGACCGAACAGATTCTAGATGTCGGAGATGACGCGCTAAGCAAACTGCAGGCGCATCTCGTGAATAGCTTAGACAAAGGCCGCTTCAATAAGCTGCCACGCCTGTCAGGCAAGCGTCTTGATATTCTTGAAAACGTCAATTCAAGGGGCTGGGTGCCGGACATATCCAATGTCCGCGCTGAATCCATCCTGGTTTGTGGCACTCATGAACAAGCCGCCAAGGTCAATGGCGCGGTGAAAACAAAGATTCTGGGGCATCTCAGTCCGACCAAATTAGCGGCGGGTGACCGGATTGACTTTCACAACCGCACACCGATCCTCGCGTCCGAGCCAGATGCAATCAATCAAAGTACGATTCGCTGGGTCAACTCCGGCGATATTGGTCTTGTCGGCCTTGTTGAGGAGCGTCTTGAAACTCATTTTGTTGAACTTCGTGGGCGCAAAGAGCCAATACGCCTTCACTTCCAGCGAGCCAGTTGCCGGCTGCCAGGCTTGGGAGAAGTGGAGTTCCGCTACTTGGTAGATTACTTTGAAGCTGATCGGCCTGACATCACCGGAGACCAGTACCTGGCGCTCCAAGTGCTCGCTGGACAGCTTGCCAAGCCAGAGCTTGAAGTGCACAAGCAGCGACTACCGGACAAGACTGATCCCCGCTATAAGCAGGCAAGGGCCGAATATGACAGGCTTGAATACCAGGTTCTTCAGGCGCATGGGTATCTGTCTGCAGCGCTTATCCGTCCAGCTCATGCATTGACTCTACATCGTGCTCAGGGGCGTCGCTGGCCTAGTGTCTGGGTAAATGCATCACGCAGCGCTTCGAGTGAAAAACCCAACAACGCCGACTATTTCCGATGGCTGTATACCGCCTCCGTCGGTGCTGACGAGACCTTCACTGTCCGACAGATGCCCTTGCTCAGTCCCCTGAGCAATGCAGCTGTGAGCCGCGCCCATAACATCAGAATTGGTACTTTCCCGCTCAAGCACAGTCTGTTTTATGACGCATTTCGTCACCCCACAGAACAGGAAGCCTCGATGGCTATGCCGTCGGGTTTCAGCGACATGGCATTGCGCCCGCTTTTTCTTGAGCTAAGCGAACGGCTTGCCGATTCAGACTGGAGCCTTAGCGACTGGCGTGAGCATAGCTATCAGGTGGTCATCACGTTCTCTTACCAAACAGCCGCTACAAACATTCGAGTCAGACTGCATTACGACAAAAACTTTGCCGTCACCAACGTGGTTTTTATCGACGGCAATGATATTGAACAGAAAACCATTAGAAAGCTGCTGATGAAGCCTTTCAAGCCACAGAGCGAAACCTTGGCTGAAGCTGTCGAGACACTTCAGGAGCTATTGGCTGCGTATAACTTCGTGATAATCGAGGGGACGGAGGCCAGTTACCGGGTGCAGTTGACGCTTGCAGTTGATAACGAAGGAATTGAAATCCAGGTTGATGCTAACAAGGAAGGAATGGTCAGCTCCATACGGGTCTTGAAAGCGTCCACAGAAGGTATCGTACAACAACTGGAGAAAGCTCTGGCGGTGCAGTCATGAGCATTTTTGATGATATTCGGGATCACAAATCGCGTGAGGATCTGGAAGGCGCCTGGCAGGTAGGCTCCAAGGCATTGGAGAAAGACTCTGCTAACACGTTCCTAAAGACTTCGCTGTTTTGGGTCATTTATTCAGAGCTGAAAAAGCTGCTGGAGCCTATCAAAACACGCGATAACAAAACGCCGTATCCCAATGAGCAGCGGATGATTGATCTTTGGGCATCTCGCATTCAACTCCTTCAGCTAGAGCTCCCAAGTGAAAATATTGATTTCCGCCTGTGGAATCTTTTCCGTGAAATCGGAAAGTTTTGCGATCCGATCTGTCTCTTCATTTTGCAACGCGGCCGTGCACTGTTTAGTCCAGACGATCACAAACCATTCAGCACAGAAAAAGGAGAGTCACCCAGCGTTGTACTGCGACTGGCACGCATGGTGGCCGTCAATTACCTGCACAAAGGCTTAGAGAGTCCCCTTCCGGCAGGTCGAGTCGTCGCACTTATAAACTACGCACTGGATAAGACTCAGGACTCATCGAAAAGCAAGATTTGGCTTGAATACGATAAAGCCAGGATTTTTGTAACTGCCGGCGACATCGTGAGGGCACGAGACGCCTATCTGTCTGTGCTCAGAAACAAGCGCGGCGAATCCTGGGCATGGTTTGGCTTGGCCAAGACCTATGAAAACGAACCGGAAAAAGCTATTTGCCTAGTCTCTTTCGGCTTAACCTGCGCTCACGACCCCAAGTTCAGCATCCCCGGACTGGTGCGACTGGCGGAGTTACTTGCCCAGACAGGCGTGCATGATTACGCCTCAAAGGCACTGGTAAAACTGACAAAAATCTACAGCAATAATGGCTGGGCGCTTAAAGGCAGCATCGTTGAGCTTACGTCATCTGCATGGTTTGACGCATCGCTGGATACCAGTGATCTTGATGCTCATGTAGAGGAGCTCGCAATAGGTGCCAATCAGTACGCCATGGCCAAACCAACCTACTTGTCAGGTGTACTTTTTTCAGTACACGAGTCAGGTAAAGGCGCCACGATTTATATCCACAGAGATCTTAAATTTTCTGCGCGAAAGGCTGTATTTGAAAATCGAAAAATCCCTAAGCCTGGAACTCTTGTGAAGATCTTTTGCGACATGGGCTCTGAGAGTCATGATGTCGTTTCGGTTGAGAATATACAGGTGATTGAAACTCAGGATATCCGTTTATTCAAAGGAAGCTTGAAAGTAAGCGAAAAAGGATTTGGGTTTGTAAATGGCGACATTTTTGTCCCGCCAGGTCTTGTTGAAGGCGTACAGCGGGACGCCGAGGTTGCCGGCGCAGCCGTTATGTCTTTTGACAAAACCAAGAGCAAATACGGGTGGAAAGCTATTACCCTGTTTAAAGAAGTTGGCTCACCAAACTCAGGTGAACTCGGACCATTGCAAGGCCAGCCATGAATTACAACTATGGTGACAACCCTGGCTTTTCGAGAAATAAATCTCCGGATGTTTTCAAGGACGACATCTACGCCGAAAAAACGTACATATTGATGAGTTTCGGGCCGTCAGGGATGCATTGTTGTCTTACGATGACATGTCCCTCGCTGACCTCTCGTTTCCTGTTTCAGGCTTAGGCGAATAAGTGCATGAACACCCAACAACTGACCCAAGGCCTGAATCAGGCATTCTTCAAAGAAAATCACCGCATCGTTTTCTGGTACGACCCTGAGCAGGGCTTCACGGATGAACTCGGCCAGCTCGATCTGCCCGGCGTTCAGGTGCTGAACATGCACGGGCATTCCACCTTCGGTACCAAGCTCAAGCTGGAGCTTGAGGACACTGAAAGTAAGTACCTACTCTATTTCCCTTGCGCCGAACCAGACGCGAATGATGACTGGCTGCTGGACATCAAGCTGTACTCGCGCAGTTTCTACGCTGACAAAGTGTCACTGATATTCAATGACCTGGGCTTACACCAGCAGGTGCTTCGTGAACATCTAACCAAACGTGAGCGCTTCCTTGGCAGCAAGGTTCGTCTAGCTAGCGTGAAGCGTTTGATCCAACCAACTGACACTGAGCATGAGCTGGATCTGGCGATGATTGCCGTTGTGCTGGGTGCAAGTGGCAGTGACGTCATGACGCTGCTTTGCACTTTGGCCGATGGTGCCGTACGTGACGATCTGGGTCTTGAGCAGAATCCAGCGGTCATCGATGAACTGTACAAGCTCGACCTGATGCCTGCGTTGCTGCAGGCCCTGCGTGACGAGGTAGGCTATCCAGCCTCCATCGAAGAAATCAGTGGCGATAAACCCTTCAGCTTTGGGAATTTCCTAATTCGACTGCTAGCAACCGGGTTCTGCGAAAGCATCGGCGATATACCCAGCTGGGCATCCGCGATTGCTATTCCCTCAGCCAGCGCACGCGCTACTTCACGTGCACTGCTTTCCCGCTGGCGTGACAGCTCACGGTTTTACCAAGCCTACGATGAGATTTCCGGCTGGGTCGGTGAGGCCCTGCATATCACCCAGAAGATTGGTGAAATCTCGTTGGAGAGCTTGGCCAATGTTGCAACCTTCGAAGCCGTCGAGCGGCAGATCATTGTCGATCTGACCAAGGCTATTCCGGAGGCAGATCCGCGCGACCTCGGTCTGTTTGCGAAGATCATTTCCGAGCGACTGGATAACTATTGGGCGACTCGCCATAAGGACGATGAGACACGCCGCAAGTACCGGCTGCTATACACGGCGCTGTCGGCTGCAATCGACCTGTTTACGCTGCGCCACCAGCACGCTGCAGGCTTCCACTTCACCAGTTCAGAGGCACTATACAAAGCCTATGAGAGCGAGCTGTATCGCTTTGACACGGCTTATCGCCATTATTTCGCCGCCTCTCAACGCGCCCACGTCGAGCTGCTGAAGAAGCTCGATGAGGCCGTCGAGCAGTGCTATGCGTATTGGTATCTCGATCAGCTCGGACGCTCCTGGGGCGACCGCGTTGAGGCCGAACAGCGCTTGGAGCACTGGAAAATACCTGGCATTCCTAACCAGCATAATTTCTATGAGCGTTGGGTAGCGCCCATGTTGGAGGGGCATCGTAGCAAGCGTGTTGTAGTAATCATCAGCGATGCCTTCCGCTATGAAGCCGCCGTCGAGCTGTGCCAGCGCATCAATGAAAAGCGTTACAGCAAAGCCAGCCTGAATAGCCAATTGGGCGTATTGCCGAGTTACACCACGTTGGGCATGGCGTCCCTGCTGCCACATCAGACGCTGGAATATCGCGAGGGCAGTGATGGTGTTTTTGTAGACGGACTCAATACGGGCAACACCATCGCTCGCGACAAGGTTCTTGCCCAGCATGGCGGCATGGCCGTGACCGCACTTCAAGTCAAAGAGTGGTCCCGTGACGCTGGGCGTGAAGCGCTGAAGGATCAGCAACTGGTATACGTCTATCACAATGTGATCGATGACCGCAGTGACAAGGGCGGTGGCTCCGAGGTGGATACCTTCCATCACGTCGAGTTCGCCATTGAGGAGCTGACTGAGCTGACCCGCAAGATCCTCATGCACTTTAACACCAGCACGGTGTTGATCACGGCCGATCATGGGTTCCTCTTCCAGCAGAGCAAGCTTGAGGCGGCGGATCGCACCTCACTCGCAGAGATGCCGGATAGTGCGATCAAGAGTAAGAAGCGCTATGTCATTGGCCATACTCTGCCTGCTGCCAAGGATGTCTGGCAGGGATCGACCAAGCAGACCGCGGGCACAACATCAGACACTCAGTTTTGGATACCCAAAGGCGCGAATCGTTTCCACTTTGTCGGAGGTGCACGCTTCGTCCATGGCGGGGCCATGCCTCAGGAAATCGTTGTGCCTGTGCTGATGGTCAACCAGTTGCGCGGTGAGAAAGCGGAGAAACGCACCAAACGTAAAGTCGGCGTGATCTCACCGAAATCAGCCCTGAAGATGGTCACCAATATCCAGCGCTTTGACCTGATTCAGACCGAGTCAGTCAACGAACAGGTGCTTCCAGTAACGGTTGCTGTTGCGATCTACGAAGGGGAGCAGTCAGTCTCCAGCGAGGAGGTTGTAACGTTTGATTGCGCGACGGACTCCATGACCGAGCGCCTTAAGCAGGTACGCCTGTCACTATCAGGCAGTGACTTCGACCGGCAGAAAGATTACTTCCTGGTGATCCGCGATAAAGATCTGAACATCGAGCTTGAGCGCTACCGTGTGACGATTGACCTGGCCTTCACTGACGACTTTTTTTGAGAGTACGAGACTAGATGGAAACCCAAGTGGATAAAGATCTCGATCAATTGCTCAACGAGCACTTCACCGGTCGCGTGGTGCGCAAGGACCTGACCAAGCTGATCAAGGAAGGCGCTAACGTACCGGTTTATGTGCTTGAGTACTTGCTGGGTATGTACTGCGCGTCCGATGACTCAGAGGTGATCGAGCACGGACTGAAGAATGTGAAGACAATTTTAGCCGAAAACTACGTTCGCCCGGATGAGGCTGAGAAGGTCAAGTCTCTAGTTCGCGAGCGCGGTACGTACAAGGTGATCGACCGAGTCACCGTGCGTCTGAATGAGAAAAAAGATCGCTACGAAGCCTCGTTCAGCAACCTCGGCATCAAGGACGCGGAGATCTCTGCCGGCATCGTCAAGGAATACGAGAAGCTCCTTGTTGGCGGTATCTGGGTGATCGCAACGCTGAGCTATTACCACGAGGAAGGCCAATCTGGATCACCGTTTGGCGTCACGCTGCTCAAGCCGATCCAGATGCCGAATATGAACATGCAGGAGTTGTTCACCGGGCGCGCCGCCCTGAACACATCGCAATGGCGCGAGGCCTTGATCCGCTCCATCGGCATGGAGCCCTCGACCCTGGATGAGTCAGTACAGTGGCATTTGCTGGCCCGCATGGTTCCCTTCGTGGAGAACAACTACAACGTTTGCGAGCTCGGCCCCCGCGGTACCGGCAAGAGCCACATCTACAAGGAATGCTCACCGAATAGCATGCTTGTTTCTGGCGGCCAAACCACCGTCGCTAACCTGTTCTACAACATGAGCAGTCGCCGTATCGGTCTGGTCGGTCTTTGGGATGTAGTGGCATTCGATGAGGTGGCAGGCATCAACTTCAAGGACAGGGACGGCGTGCAAATCATGAAGGACTTCATGGCCTCCGGCTCCTTCGGTCGTGGCCGTGAGCAGATGGAAGCCTCCGCTTCCATGGTCTTCGTCGGAAACATCAATCAGAGCGTCGAGTCGCTGGTGAAAACTAGTCACCTGTTGGCCCCCTTCCCTGAGCAGATGATCGACGCCGCCTTTTTCGACCGATTTCACGCTTACATTCCTGGCTGGGAAATCCCAAAAATGCGCCCGGAATTTTTCACCAATAGATACGGACTGATCGTCGATTACCTGGCTGAGTTTTTCCGCGAAATGCGCAAGCGCAGCTTTGCGGACGCCATAGACAAACACTTCAAATTGGGTAACAACCTTAATCAACGTGATGTGATCGCAGTACGCAAAACTGTATCCGGTCTGCTCAAGCTGCTCTACCCGCACGATGTGTTCACCAAAGAAGACGTGCGCCAGTGCCTCGAATACGCACTTCAGGTCCGCCGCCGCGTGAAAGAACAACTAAAGAAGATCGGTGGAATGGAGTTCTACGATGTTCACTTTAGCTACATCGACAACGAAACCCTCGAAGAGCACTTCGTCACCGTGAAAGAGCAAGGCGGTGGTGGTCTGATCCCTGAAGGGCCAGGAAAGCCCGGTTTTATCCACACTATAGGCTTGAGCGGCAAAGGCATGCCTGGGCTATATAGGATTGAACTGCAGGTGACCAAGGGTACTGGCAAGCTGGCTACCTCAGGTCTATGGAATTCCAGCTCTGCCAAAGAACAGGTGAAAATTGCCTTTGACTACTTCAAGGCCAACGCCTCGCGCATCAGCGCTTCGGCTAAGGTGCTGGAGCACGACTTCCATTTACATGTCGTTGAACTGCAAAACACCGGCCCTCTTACTCATATGGCCCTACCCAGCTTAGTAGCTTTTGCTTCAGGCCTAATGGGCAGGCCTGCGCAAGGTCAAATGGTCGTGCTCGGTGATATGAGCTTGGGCGGCAGCATCACGCCAGTTGAAAGTATCGCCGAGTGCCTGCAAGTGGCTTTCGACGCGGGAGGAAAGCGCGTTGCGCTTCCTATGAGCAGTGCCAAGGACATCCCCAGCATCCCAGCCGAACTGTTTACCAAGTTTCAGACCAGCTTTTATGGCGAACCAGTAGAGGCTGTATTTAAGGCGATGGGGGTTGATTGAAACAAGGCCATCTATTAGCCCGCTTACAATTTTGAGGTGGGCTGCTTGTGCATTACTCGAAGGCCATCTGCAATGCGGAATCAGAATCGATGCTGGTTCCGCCGTGACTTGCTGGTGCTGCACAGAAAGATGCTCCACCACGTCGACGCAACCAAACTCACTGAGTCGGGTGGTGTCGACGTGGTCGTCCAATCCCTAGCTTCTACACACCGTTAATTTGCTTTACCTATTTAGCAGCGTGGCCGAAACATGTACTCGTCGTAGACAAAATCGATGATGTTTTCGACTTTAACCCGGCTGATCGCCGGGTCACACGACTTGAGCATTATATTGCGCTAAGAGGTAACACTGCAGACGGAATGATCAGTCCAAGTTACGTACTACCCTTAGCAAAGTACCGTTATAGGGATTGGCACGATGCTAAATCGGGAAAAAGCCACGACGACCCTCTGCTTCACCTACGCCAACAAACTCTGTATGGGCGAGACGCATCTGCAACTGACCGTCTGGCTCCTCATTTTCTAGCACAATGATCTGACCAGACTCCTGGCGATCCGCGAGCCAAGTATAGAATTTGTCCTTAACGGTCGGATCAAGAGCCTCTTCCGGATTGTTGCTGCCGTGCTTTGGATCTTTGTAAGTAACCACTGGGGAGTCGATGACGATCAATCCAAGGTGAGGATTTCCCTGGTGAAGTGCACGTTCCATTAATGCAACAGCCAACGCGGTCAGGAAGATCCCGCGCTTACCCTTTCCGAACGACACGCGCTGTCGGTTGTTGATGTGGATATCAGCGTCGTCTTCGTCAAAATGGACCGACTCCACCATTGGTACACCCCATGCCGTCAGCAGCTCCGAGATTCGGCGACAGAGCTCAGTGGCGCTAGTAGAGAAGTCGCGTGAGATCGATTGTTTTTGTCGCTTCGTCTTTGCCTTCATACCAACAAGACGCGCATTGAGCGTATCAATCCTCTCGAAGTTCCTGGCTGCCATGGCCATCTCAGTTCGTCGTGCGGTAAGCGTACCTAAATAGTCAGCTTCTATATTTGGCGAAGCCGGGCGAAGAAGCCTAGCTTGCTCGCTCAGGTTGGCAGCCGTTTCACGCTGAAAGCTCGTTTCCCGACAGCGTGAACTCACGATGTCTTCATCGATATCTGATAGTGCGATCGCAAGCCCCTGCCTCAGAGCATTGATCTTTGATACCTCAGCCCGAGCCGCCTCCCGTAGCATGTCGCCCTGTTCTAGTTGGGCATAGTTACGCTTATGATTCAGATCCGTCCGACACAGTGGGCAGGGCTGGGATTCGAACGTTTCGACAATCTCCGAGGCCGTGATCAACGAACTGAGTCGATGTACGTCGTTTTGATATTTCTCGTCCAGAAGCACAAACCGGTCTTTCGCTTCTAATACCTCGGCAAGCTCTGCCTGCACATCCCTAAGGCCGTCTTCGAGACTTTCGTGCGCTGTCTTTAGCTCCGTTAACTCCTGAGCGTTAGTCCTAAGGAATGTCCCGACTTCTCGAAGCTCATGCTCGATCTTTGTAAGTCCTTCTGCGCAGTCCTCTTTGGACCATGTGCTCGGAATATCGGCATGTAGCGCTTTCAACTCGTCTTCGATCGCCTGCACATGACCTTTAGCGATATTACGTTGATCAGTTTTAACTGTGAGAGTCGCTCCCGAATCATCCACTCCAATCAAAGCCAGCATAATCACTGACTGAAAGCGCATCTTGAGAAGCTTGTCTTTCCCTTTCAACGGGACCTTATCTAAGGTACGAATTTCGTCAAAAAGACTCAAAAAGCGCAGGTCGTTTGCAGTCACGTTACCGAGAGTTCCGGCTTTAACGAGAATCCTGTTCCCTGACGCCTTACCCCATTCAATTAGATATGGGCCGATTTCTTCTGCGACAGGGGATTGAGACGATAGCGGTGGCAAAGAATGGAAGCCCGAGTAAACGACTTGACGCTCCTCCAAGAGATCCCGAAAGAAAGTGTACTCAGATCCATCCGGTCCGAGGACTTGTAGAGCAGCGCGAGTATAGCCCTCTGAAAAGCCAACATTTCGCGGATGTTCGTCGCTACCTAAGCAGTAGGCTATGCATTCCTCAATATAAGACTTGCCCGTATCAGTCGGACCAAATACAAGGTGCGACTCCCCGCCGGGTTTCAGTTCGGCATTGGGTTTATCGGGGCCGGTGAGCACCAGTCCATGGATTGCGATTCTCATACTGCCCTCGGCAAGCCTTCCTTCCCAATGAAATGTGTTCGCCAAAGTCTTCCCTTAGCTCCAAAAATTTCTTCTAGCTGAAAATCGGTGTACCCCCCAAAGTGTTCCGAAACCCAGTTACATCGATCACGTAAATCCTTGTTGTACTGACCTCCTAGGAGGTCAACGAGGGCCGGTCCACTCTCACCAATGCCATACTTGATCCCCTCTTGTGTAGCCATAGCGTCGACAAATGCTCTGAATGCCATGAGATACAGACCCTGCTCAATTATTTCTCGCCGACTAATGTATTCGGCACCACGCAGCGGAACCGGTGTGTGCAGACTTGGCGGTCCATTCAAGTCGCCGGTGTAGATGACTGCATAATCCAGATACATCAGGGTCTGTAAATCAGCCTTCCGTGGATGCAGCGCGTTCAGCAGAAAGACCATTCGCAGTCCTAGCTCGAACGGGGTATTGAAGACTTCTGAGCTACTCATCGGTGTCTGTCCAGCTCAGGCGATCTTGGTTGGCAAGATGATGACAGGCACCTTGGAGGTCACCGGCCTGCAACCGAGCATGCAAGGGGTTGTTAACAACTTGAAGTGCATTGGCGATGGCCAATGTCTCCGTTAACCTAATCATGCCGCTATCGTGAGGCGTTGCCACTATACCGCCAATACCAATCTCGACTTCAGTGAGGAGCCCATCAAAGGCACCGGATAGCTTATCTCTACTGAAACGGTTCAACCCCTCAGCGCTGTAGAACAGCCGACGTTGTGCCACGAAATGTCTCTTCAAATTCCGAGGGATCTCGGGCACCCCAGCAACGCAGTTTCCACACTGCTCCTCATACACCAGCAGTAGCGCATCAACATACCGCTGTTCAATGGGGTCTGGTTCCTCGGGAATTTGCGGGTTCGCTCCACGCACGTCAAGCACGCCGAAGTGCTCCCAGTGCTGCGTCTGATTTCTCGAATGAATCTCCAGCAGTTCTTCGGGAGTACGGCGGCCAATAATTTCGAAGGGAAATGTCTGCACAAATAACTTTAGCGCCGGATCTAGACTCCGCTTGAACGTACCGAATTCGCCTTTTTTTTCCTCCCATTGCGCCAGTATCCAGGTGCGCATGCTTTCTGGATTCAGGAGGTAATCGAGCAAAGTCGCCCCAATTCGTAGCGCACAAAGATAATAGCGCCTTGGACAGGTATAGCTTCCGTCCTGCACGCAGGAAAGAAACTTGGCCAACTCACCTACGATTTGGCTCGGGGAGAGAGTGCTGCTGTAATACTTAGCTTGGTATAGGTCCCAAGTATCCGAAGCAGGTGGATGTACCGTGTACCCGCATATATCTCGCCCCTTGTCATTTGCGCCTCCTAGCTTCAGAACCTGCGCGTATTGGCCCTCCTTCTCGAGCTGGCGTGCGCAGCGCTCTATAAACGACTCCCACTGCACGTCATCCATCAGTAGCAAGCGCTGCTGTGGAGTTGGTTCTACCGGACCTGGATGATAAGCACTACTCGAAGACACGGCCCCCCTCCTGGGTAAGCTCCATTGCGAATTACACCGCGATCACAAGATTGATTGAACCATATACAGAGGCTATCCGGGCGTCCATAGATGCTTGCTTAACACACAACTCGACTTGGCTCGTTCAGATCGGGATAAGGCAGTGTCGCTTCAGGAACGGGCGTCCTTGGTCATAGTAGCGTCTACGAGCAAGCATGCACTCACGATGGATGGGCGCAGCCACATCAAATCTACTCAATGTGACGAGCTTCGAGAAAACCTTACTTTGCCATTCGCTTCGAGCTTCGCCTGACTACCCAGTTCGGGCCTGCCTCCGAACACCAGAAAAATCGACCTCCCACAATGCTCATCACGCGACGACCTCCGCCCAAGCAATTCAAACGTGATGGGTTCGCGCTTGCGCCGCCTCCTGAGACCATCTGGCTGGCGCCACCCACCTTCACTGTTCCGACAGGTACGGGAACTCTGCCAGCTGCAGGACGAAAACACCCACCGTAAGCAGTTGGTGATCGAACTCACCCGGATTTGCCATATCCTTCTGGTGGTGATCAGAAAAAATCTGAAGACAGCTCGCCGTGTCGATGTCAGCCAGTGCTCGCCGAGAGAAAGTTCGCGAAAAGGAAAAGATCGCAGCCAATACAGTCAGAACTGATCAGCCTTGACAGGTTTCAACGCGACGAAGCCCCGAATGGCACTTTACGAGCTTTTTGCTAACGGTGACCCAACGGTGACCAAAATGATCAAAGCCCAGAAACAACAAAGCCCGGTCGTTTCCGAACCGGGCTAAGTCATTGAAAAATATGGTCGGGACGGAGTGATTCGAACACTCGACCCCTAGCACCCCATGCTAGTGCGCTACCGGACTGCGCTACGCCCCGACTAGGCGTGAAACTGGGTTCGCTTCGTAAAGAAGCGATCAGGAATATACCGCAAGCATTTGAAATGTGGAAGTATTTTAAAGGCTTGTTTCACTTTTTCAAAACCACCAGTACATCTTCCAGTTCGGAGATCATCTGGCGGATCAATTGCTTGTATTGGGTGGTGTCTTCTTTGGCTTCATCACCGGACATACGCTGGCGTGCGCCGCTGATGGTGAACCCCTGGTCGTACAGTAACGCGCGGATCTGTCGGATCATCAGCACATCCTGGCGCTGATAATACCGACGGTTCCCGGTGCGTTTGACGGGGTTGAGTTGAGGAAACTCCTGCTCCCAATAGCGCAGCACGTGCGGTTTTACCGCACATAGCTCGCTGACTTCACCAATGGTGAAGTAGCGTTTGCCTGGGATGACGGGTAGCTCGTCGTTATGACTTGGTTCCAGCATAAGCCTCAACTCGGGCCTTCAACTTCTGCCCTGGACGAAAGGTGACCACACGGCGAGCCGTGATCGGGATTTCTTCTCCCGTTTTTGGATTGCGGCCAGGCCGCTGGCGTTTGTCCCGCAGGTCAAAATTGCCGAAACCGGACAATTTGACCTGTTCGTTGTCTTCCAGAGCGTGCCTGATTTCTTCAAAAAACAGCTCGACCAATTCCTTGGCCTCGCGCTTGTTCAGACCCAACTCTTCGTACAGACGTTCCGCCATCTCAGCTTTCGTCAAAGCCCCCATACGTCACTTCCTTAACGTGGCGTTCAACCTTTGTTCGAGCGAGGTGAGGATATTTTGCGTCGTGGTATTCACCTCATCGTCATTAAGAGTGCGCGATGGATGCTGCCAGGTCAAGCCAACTGCAAGGCTTTTTCTATGCGGATCAATGCCTTTACCCTGATAGACGTCAAATAGCCTGAGGTCCGTCAGCCATTCGCCTGCATTTTCTCGGATTACTTCCAGCACGGCACTGGCCGCCACATCACGATCCGCCACCAGGGCGAGGTCACGACGCACTTCCGGGAAACGCGACAGTTCGCTGAATTTAGGCATCTTGCCCGCAGCGACTTCAGCCAACACCAACTCGAAGACGAACACCGGACGGTCAAGACCGAGGGTTTTCGACAGTTCAGGGTGGATAGCGCCAACGAAACCGACCAGGCGGCCTTCACGCTCGATGCGCGCAGTCTGGCCTGGATGCAATGCCGGGTGGCTGCCCGGAACAAATGCGAAGGCATCCAGCGCGCCGACAAAGCCCAGCACCGCTTCCACGTCAGCCTTGACGTCGAAGAAGTCCACCGGATCGCGACCCTGGGCCCAACCCTCAGGCAGACGGCTGCCGCAGACCACACCGGCCAGCATCGGCTCCTGCTTCAGGCCGTCCAATTGGCCGACAAAGCGCAGGCCGCTTTCGAACATGCGCACGCGATCCTGCTGACGGTTCAGGTTATGGGAAAGTGCTTTCACCAGGCCTGGCCACAGGGACGAGCGCATAGCCGCCATGTCGTTGGAGATCGGATTGGCCAGCAACAGCGGCTCGACACCCGGGCTGAACAGTTCGAACTGCTTGGGATCAATGAAGCTGTAGGTCACCGCTTCCTGATAGCCGCGAGCGACCAGCAGACGACGCAGCTCCGGCAGGTGCGCACGGGCTTCGGTCTTGGGCTGCGGGGCCAGGCGCGCTTGCGGGTAACGAACCGGCAGGCGGTTGTAGCCGTACAGGCGGGCCAGTTCTTCGATCAGGTCGACTTCAAGGCTGATATCGAAGCGATGGCTCGGCACTTCTACGCGCCACTGCCCTGCCCCATCAGCGCTAATGTCCAGGCCGAGGCCGGTCAGCAGACTGACGATTTGCGCTTCTTCGATCACCAGGCCGAGCATCTGCTCGACGCGCTGGGCGCGCAGCGTTACCGGTGCAATCGACGGCAAGTACTGCTCGTTGACAGTCTCGGTAATCGGGCCAGCTTCACCGCCGGTGATTTCCAGTAGCAGGCCGGTGGCACGCTCCATGGCTTCACGGGCCAGTTGCCAGTCCACGCCACGCTCGTAGCGGTGCGAGGCATCGGTGTGCAGGCCGTAGGAACGGGCCTTGCCTGCCACAGCGATCTGGTCGAAGAACGCGCTTTCAAGGAACACGTCACGGGTCGTCGCCGACACGCCACTGTGCTCACCCCCCATCACACCGGCAATGGCCAGGGCGCGGGAGTGGTCAGCAATCACCAAGGTATCGCTACGCAGGGTGACTTCCTGGCCATCGAGCAAGACCAGCTTTTCGCCTTCCTCGGCCATGCGCACGCGAATCCCGCCGTTGATCTCGGCCAGATCGAAGGCGTGCAGCGGTTGACCCAGCTCCAGCATCACGTAGTTGGTGATGTCGACGGCGGCATCGATGCTGCGCACGTCGGCGCGACGCAGGCGCTCAACCATCCACAGCGGGGTCGGCCGGGACAGGTCGACATTGCGAATGACACGGCCCAGGTAGCGCGGGCACGCGCTTGGCGCCAGCACTTCGATGGAACGCACTTCGTCGTGGACTGCCGGGACCGCGGTCACTACTGGACGTGTGACAGGCACGCCGTACAGCGCACCGACTTCACGGGCCAGACCGGCCAGGGACAGGCAGTCGCCACGGTTCGGAGTCAGGTCGACTTCGATGCTGGCGTCTTCCAGGTCGAGGTAGGCACGGATGTCCTGGCCCACGGGCGCATCAGCCGGCAGCTCCATCAAGCCATCATTGCCTTCGCCCACCTGCAACTCCGCCTGAGAGCACAGCATGCCGTTGGACTCGACGCCACGCAGCTTGGCTTTCTTGATCTTGAAGTCACCGGGCAGTTCGGCACCGATCATCGCGAACGGGATTTTCAGGCCCGGGCGCACATTTGGCGCACCGCACACAACCTGGAAGGTTTCCGCGCCGTTGCTGACCTGGCACACACGCAACTTGTCGGCGTCCGGGTGCTGCTCGGTGCTGAGCACCTCGCCCACCACTACACCGCTGAAAACACCGGCGGCCGGCGTAACGCTATCGACCTCAAGACCGGCCATCGACAGACGAGCAACCAGCTCATCGCGATTTACCTGCGGGCTTACCCAGCCACGCAGCCATTGTTCACTGAATTTCATCCTGCTCTCCTAAAGGTTCGTTACGACTAGCGAAATTGCGCGAGGAACCGCAAGTCGTTGTCGAAGAACAGGCGCAAGTCGTTCACGCCGTAACGCAGCATGGCCAGACGCTCGACGCCCATGCCGAAGGCAAAGCCCGAGAACTCTTCCGGGTCGATCCCGGACATGCGCAGCACGTTGGGGTGAACCATCCCGCACCCCATGACTTCCAGCCAGCCGGTCTGTTTGCAGACACGGCAGCCTTTACCGCTGCACATCACGCACTCCATATCGACTTCGGCGGATGGCTCGGTGAACGGGAAGTAGGACGGACGGAAACGTACCGCCAGCTCTTTTTCGAAGAACACCCGCAGGAATTCTTCGATGGTGCCTTTGAGGTCGGCGAAATTGATGTCGCGATCAACCAGCAGGCCTTCGACCTGGTGGAACATCGGCGAGTGGGTGATATCGGAGTCGCTACGGTACACACGGCCTGGGCAGACGATGCGGATCGGCGGCTGCTGCGATTCCATGGTGCGGACCTGTACCGGCGAGGTATGGGTGCGCAACAGCATGTTCGCATTGAAATAGAAGGTGTCGTGCATCGACCGGGCCGGGTGATGGCCTGGGATGTTGAGCGCCTCGAAGTTGTGATAGTCGTCTTCGACCTCAGGGCCTTCGGCAATGCCGTAGCCGATGTGGGTAAAGAACTGCTCGATACGTTCCAGAGTCCGGGTCACCGGATGCAGACCGCCAGAGGTCTGGCCGCGGCCAGGCAGGGTCACGTCAATGGACTCGGCGGCGAGCTTGGCCGCAAGATCGGCCTCCTCGAACAACGCCTTGCGCGCATTGAGAACCTCTGTGACACGCTCCTTGGCAACGTTGATCAGCGCACCGACTTGCGGGCGCTCTTCGGCCGGCAGATTGCCCAGGGTCTTCATCACCTGAGTCAACTCACCTTTCTTGCCAAGGTATTGAACCCGGATTTGCTCCAGGGCATTGATATCTTCAGCGCTTTGCACAGCCTCAAGAGCTTGAGCGACCAGCGCGTCCAGGTTTTCCATGTACAGACTCCAGATACAAAATAGGGGAAGAGCTTGAAGGCTCTTCCCCTATTTATGACGTTTACCACCTTGGACTACGGAGTAGCCCAGGGTGACTGTCGGGGGTACTTAAGCCAAGGTGGCTTTAGCTTTCTCGACAATCGCAGCAAACACCGCTTTTTCGTTCACGGCCAGTTCAGCCAGAACCTTACGGTCGATTTCGATGGACGCTTTTTTCAGGCCAGCGATGAAACGGCTGTAGGACAGACCGTTAACACGAGCACCAGCATTGATACGAGCGATCCACAGAGCGCGGAACTGACGTTTTTTCTGACGACGGTCACGGTAGGCGTATTGGCCTGCCTTGATTACCGCTTGCTTGGCAACACGGAATACGCGTGAACGCGCGCCGTAGTAGCCTTTAGCGAGTTTCAGAATTTTTTTGTGACGCTTACGGGCAATGACGCCACGCTTTACACGAGCCATGAGTTACTTCCTCTATTCTTGATCCAAAATTAACGAAGGCGCAGCATGCGCTCGACTTTTGCCACGTCAGACGGATGCAGCAAGCTGCTACCGCGCAGTTGACGCTTACGCTTGGTCGACATTTTGGTCAGGATGTGGCTCTTGAAAGCGTGCTTGTGCTTGATACCGTTAGCAGTTTTCAGAAACCGCTTAGCAGCACCACTTTTAGTCTTCATCTTTGGCATGTTCGGATACTCCGCATTCAGTTGATAAACATAATCAGAAGGCCTGCCGTGCCCTATTGATTACTTCTTCTTTTTCGGGGCGATGACCATGATCAGCTGGCGTCCTTCCATCTTAGGATGCTGTTCGACGGAACCGTACTCCAGCAGGTCAGCTTCAACCCGCTTGAGGAGTTCCATACCCAGCTCCTGGTGGGCCATCTCACGGCCGCGGAATCGCAAGGATACCTTGGCCCTGTCCCCATCACTCAGGAAACGTACCAGGTTGCGCAGTTTTACCTGATAATCCCCTTCCTCCGTCCCTGGACGAAACTTGATTTCTTTAACCTGGATCTGCTTCTGGTTTTTCTTGGCTGCGGCAATCTGCTTCTTCTTTTCGAAGATCGACTTGCCGTAATCCATCAGCTTGCAGACAGGAGGTACAGCATCGGCGGAAATTTCCACCAAATCGAGCTTGGCTTCTTCAGCCTTAAGAAGCGCGTCTTCAATTGACACAATCCCAAGCTGCTCACCCTCAGCCCCAATTAACCGAACCTCGCGTGCCGAGATATTCTCGTTGATCGGGGCTTTCGGTGCAGCTCGTTTATCTTGTCTCATTTCACGCTTAATAGTAATTACTCCGAATCTGGGCGACCACGCCGGGAAACCGCTTGCGCGAGGAACTCAGCGAACTGGGCGACGGGCATCGAGCCCAGGTCAGCACCTTCACGAGTACGCACAGCGACAGTCTGCATCTCGACTTCCCGATCTCCGATAACCAAAAGATAGGGAACCTTGAGCAAAGTATGCTCGCGGATTTTAAAGCCGATCTTTTCATTTCTCAAGTCGGACTTGGCACGAAATCCGCTTTCGTTGAGTGTTTTTTCAACTTCAGCAGCAAAATCGGCCTGTTTATCAGTGATATTCATGATCACTGCCTGAGTCGGAGCCAGCCACGCAGGGAACGCGCCCTCGTAGTGCTCGATCAGGATCCCGACGAACCGTTCGAATGAGCCGAGGATCGCCCGGTGCAGCATAACCGGGTGTTTACGGCTGTTGTCTTCGGAGACGTATTCGGCTCCCAGACGGATCGGCAGGTTAAAATCGAGCTGCAAGGTACCACATTGCCAGACACGGCCAAGGCAATCTTTCAGCGAGAACTCGATTTTAGGACCGTAGAAGGCGCCCTCACCCGGCTGCAGATCGTACGCAAGGCCCGCACTATCTAGCGCAGCGGCCAGTGCAGCTTCGGCGCGATCCCACAACTCGTCGGAACCGACGCGTTTTTCCGGACGAGTGGACAGCTTCATTTCGACGTCGGTAAAGCCGAAATCGCGATAAACGTCCATGGTCAGCTTGATGAACGCGGCGGATTCGGCCTGCATCTGCTCTTCGGTGCAGAAGATGTGGGCGTCGTCCTGAGTGAAACCGCGCACACGCATGATGCCGTGCAGTGCACCCGATGGCTCGTTACGGTGGCACGCACCGAACTCGGCCAGGCGCATCGGCAGCTCGCGGTAGCTCTTCAAGCCCTGATTGAACACTTGCACGTGGCAAGGGCAGTTCATCGGCTTGATGGCGTAGTCGCGGCTTTCCGACTCGGTGGTGAACATATTGTCGGCGTAGTTGGCCCAGTGCCCGGATTTCTCCCACAGGCTACGGTCAACCACTTGCGGCGTCTTGATCTCCAGATAGCCGTTTTCACGCTGCACCTTGCGCATGTACTGCTCAAGCACCTGGTACAGGGTCCAGCCGTTCGGGTGCCAGAACACCATGCCCGGCGCTTCTTCCTGGAGGTGGAACAGGTTCAGGCGCTTACCGATTTTACGGTGATCGCGCTTCTCGGCTTCTTCGATGCGCTGGATGTAGGCCGCCAGCTGCTTCTTGTCAGCCCAGGCGGTGCCATAGACCCGCTGCAGTTGCTCGTTTTTCGCATCGCCGCGCCAGTAGGCACCGGACAGCTTGGTCAGCTTGAACGATTTGAGGAAGCGCGTATTCGGCACGTGCGGGCCACGGCACATGTCGACATATTCTTCGTGGTAATACAGGCCCATGGCCTGTTCGTCCGGCATGTCTTCCACCAGACGTAGCTTGTAGTCCTCACCACGGGCAGTGAACACGTCGATCACTTCGGCGCGTGGCGTGACTTTCTTGATGACGTCGTAATCTTTCTCGATCAGCGCGTGCATGCGCGCTTCGATGGCGGCCATATCGTCCGGCGTAAAAGGACGCTCGTAGGCGATATCGTAATAGAAGCCTTCGTCGATGACCGGGCCGATCACCATCTTCGCGGTGGGGTACAGCTGTTTGACCGCATGGCCAATCAGGTGCGCGCAAGAGTGGCGAATGATCTCCAGCCCCTCTTGATCCTTGGGCGTGATGATTTGCAGGCTGACGTCGCTGGTGATCAGGTCGCTGGCGTCAACCAGCTTGCCGTCGACCTTGCCGGCCACGGTGGCCTTGGCCAGGCCTGCACCAATGGATGCGGCGACCTCGGCTACGGAAACCGGATGATCGAATGAACGTTGACTGCCGTCGGGAAGAGTAATAGTTGGCATGGCGCCTCCTCTCCTAGTGGTGACCCCTACCAAAGGTCACGTGGGTTGGGATGAGCCAGTACAAGATCCAACACCAGGCCGTTCATTGCTGAACGCCTGCCTTACAGCGGCAGGAGCCTTTCGGCCAACCGATAATCGAACCAGAGTGACTGGAGTTAAACAAAAAAACCCGGCACGAAAAAAGCCAGGTCGCTGATGCTAGCACAGATGAACGGTCATAGCGCCGCCCCACCGCCGCGCAAAGGCAAACTCCAGGCTTTTACAGGCAAAAGTGAACTTGGGCTGTACGTCAGGCCTCAAACACACTGAAAATCGCCGTCCGTCATCTCGACTCAAGGAGCATCTAACCATGCGCAGCACCTCGATCTTCGCCCTTGCCGCTTCCCTGGCCCTGTTCTCCATTGGCGCTCAAGCCGCCGCCCCGTCCAACTGGCCTGCAGGCGCCCGGGATAGCTTTGTCCAGGACTGCAGCGCCGCCGCCAGCCAGAACGTTGATGCCAAAACCGCCAAAGCCCATTGCGAATGTGGCGCGGATAAAATCAACGCTGAATTGAGCACTGCGGAAATCAAGGAACTGATGACCAACCAGAACGCCAGCGCGGAGCTGAAAAACAAAGCCGTCGCAGCTATTTCGTCCTGCAAGGTCGTGAAGAAAAAGTAAGCGTGGCGAGAAATCAGACCGAAAAAACGGCCTGAAAACCCACTGAAAACTGCTATTTCTCACAATTTACATTGCTTTTACGGCTTTTTTTACTAGCTGATATTTCTCGCTAAAGCCCCGTAAACCGGGGCTTACAGCCATCCAGGGCACTGAAGAAAACGCGTTTGATTGGCAAACAGTGCCTTGGGGGGGCTCCCAAGCCGGACATTTCGACTATGATAGCCCAGTGTGCCCAGTTGGCCTGAGCAGCACAGTACTACTGAAAATATATGTTTCTTGGAGATACACCATGTCTAATCGCCAAACCGGCACCGTTAAATGGTTCAACGATGAAAAAGGCTTCGGCTTCATCACTCCTCAAGGTGGCGGTGACGACCTGTTCGTACACTTCAAAGCTATCGAAAGCGACGGTTTCAAAAGCCTGAAAGAAGGCCAAACCGTTTCCTTCGTGGCTGAGAAAGGCCAAAAGGGTATGCAAGCTGCACAGGTTCGCGCAGAGTAATCTCTACGCCGATCTAAAAAACCCCGTCCATGTGACGGGGTTTTTTATGGGTGACACAAAAGTGTTGTGTTATCAGCCGCAGTTGACGCGGGTGATCACTAGATTGTCATCGGTGTTGAGGTTCAGGCGATCGGAACGGTATTCGAGGGTGATCATGTCGTTGGGCTTGAGAATACGGGCATTCTGCGCACCGGCACGGGTACGGGCCTGCTCCAGCAATTGCGGCGAGGCCTTCTGGCCGATGGCGAACTGCGCAGCCTGCGATTCACAGCGCGTGTGAACAGGCTCAGCCGCGGCCGTGTCTTTGGCCGGCTCGGAGGTACCCGAAGTACTGCAACCCGCGAGGACGGCTGCCGCCAACAAGGTACCGAATGATGCGAGCTTCCAAGGCATGAAGCCTCCTTTGAGAAAAATGGACAGAGATCGTGCGACCGTGATTTGGCCAATTGGTTTCAGAATTGTCACAATTGGCTGTAGGCGAGTCTGCCTGACTCTACGCCATGGCTTGATGAATCAATCGTCACCAGATATGAATAAATCTCAGTAGATGTCGATGTAGTCAAACGGCGGCTTTGGCCAGTTCTGCTTCAGCGCATTGAAAATCTGCATCACCCACACCTCATCACTGGCCGCCACCTTGCCGACATAGCCAGACCCAGCTGCCCAGGTCTCCAGGCGAAACAACAACCCATCAATCTGCATCCCTCCCACCACACAGGAAGAGATATAGGCGATACCGGCCTTGGTAACCCGTAGCTGGGTGTGCTGATCGTCGCTGGCACTGGCAATCATTTGGCGAACAGCCTCCAATGTGAGGCTCTTGGGGTTGGTCAAGTCGATGTGCACGTGGCGTGTCCTGGTAATTAAACAGGGGGCCAGTGTCGCACAGCGTCCCCCTCATGCCTAAGTAGCAGTGCCAAACGCAGCGCAAAATGGTTAACTCTGCAGGCCTGTCCAGCCTTTGCGAGCCGCGAGAACCCGATGACCATCGTTACCATCAATGCCGACATCAAAGCCAAGTGGCCCCAAGGGCAAAGCTCCTACAGCCCGGGCAGCCCGGAAGAGTTGGCGATCATCGGCATCGACCTGCTGGTCAAGGAGCTGGGCACCCAGGCAGCGCAGGCCTTTATCGGCCAGATATTCGAGAAATACCCGGCCGACCATATGGGGGTCGAAGACCCTCTGCGCGAATAGTTACCGGTCGACGAGCGCCGACCGGCAGGCAGCTTACTTCAGGCGCGCAAGGCGCTCGGTGAGCAAGTCGAAAAACCCCTGGGCGTCGCCGTTTTCCACCCAAAACACGTTTTTATCGTGCTTGAGGCCATCGTACCAATCGACGATGGTCTGGCCGAACGTCGGGCCTTCGCGGCTATCGACCACCATGTTGGCCTGGCGTCCGGTGAACAGCTCGGGCTTGAGCAGATAGCCGATCACGGTGGCGTCATGCACCGGGCCACCCGTCATACCGTAGTGCTCCATATCCCCTTTGACGTATTCGTTGAGAATACTGCCCACTATCTTGCTGGCGTTGTTGTTCAAGTCGGCGATCTGCTTCAGGCGCGCTTCGCTGGTGAGGATCTTGTGGGTCACGTCCAGCGGCAGGTAAGTCAGCTTGACGCCACTTTTGAGGACGATTTCAGCAGCCACCGGATCGGCAAACAGGTTGAACTCGGCCACCGGCGTAATGTTGCCGCCGTTGAAGTGCGCGCCGCCCATGACCACCACTTCCTTGATGCCCTGGGTGATTTCCGGTGCCTGGGTCAACGCCAGGGCCAGGTTGGTTTGTGGGCCTAGCATGGCAATGGTGATGCTATGGGGCTTGGCGGTGCTCAGGGTCTTGATCAGGTAGTCGACCGCATTGCCTTCGGCCAGGCCTTTTTTCGGCTCGTGCACGGTGACACCGGAAATACCTTCCTTGCCATGGATATTCTCGGCATAAATCGGCGTGCGCAGCAGCGGCTGTGGCGCGCCGGCATACACCGGAATCTCTTCACGCCCTGCCCACTCACGGGCCAACCGTGCGTTGCGCGAGGTCTTGTCCAGCCGCACGTTGCCGGCCACGGTGGTCAACGCCCGGATATTCAGCTCCTGCGGGGACGCCATCGCAAACAGCAGCGCGACCACATCGTCAGCGCCCGGGTCGGTATCAATGATCAGGTCGATTTTTTCCGCCGCCTGGGCGCTTGCAGCAGTTAGCACGGACAAAAGCAGCACACTCCGAAACAGGTGTCGCAGGGTTGGGGTTCTACGTTGCATGACGCACTCCTTGTCATTGTGGGAAACGCTAGAAAGTCACGCCAGACACCAGCGCGATATTACAGTAGGGCTGGCACTCGCCTGTGCGCACCACCGCGCGCGCCTTGTGGCTGAGCAGCTTGAACGCGTCATGACTCAGCAAGCGACGCTCGCCCAGTTCGCCCTGGTCCAGGGCATTGAGGTCAGCCAGCGCCGGTGGCTGCTTGTGCAAGAGTTCCTCGGCCAGTACGTGGCTTTCCACCTGCATCTCGCTGAGCACCACGCGCAAGGTGCTGATGAAGTCAGGAATACCCTGGGTCAGCGCCAGGTCGATCAACTCCACACCCGGCGGCACTGGCAGGCCGGCATCGCCGATCACCAGGATGTCGCCATGACCAAGGGAGGCGATCAGCCGCGACAGGGCAATATTGAGCAATGGGGTCTTTTTCATGGGCGAACAAAGCCTTGGACGTCATGCAGCGTAGGAATAGAGGGTTGGGCTCCGGCGCGGGTGACCGACAGGGCCGCCGCGACCTGGCCAAACCGGATGGCCTCGGCCTCGCTCTGGCCGCTGGCCAGCGCTGCCGCAAAGCCACCGACAAAGGTGTCGCCTGCCGCCGTGGTATCCACGGCCTGCACTTTGGGCGCCAACAGGTGCTCGAACCCTTGGCCGTCGGCGAACAGCGCCCCCTGCGAACCCAGGGTCACGATGACCTTGCCCGCCCCGGCTTTGAGCAGATGGGTCGCCGCAACCTTGGCGGAGTCCAGGGAATCGACCGGCACCCCGCTCAAGGCCGATGCTTCACTTTCGTTGGGGATCAGGTAGTCAATGCAGGCGTACCAGTCTGCCGGCAGCGGGCCGCTGGCGGGCGCCGGGTTGAGGATCACCGTCTTGCCCAACTCACGGCCACGCTTGAGGGCATACCCCACGGTGTCCATGGGCACTTCGAGCTGGCAGACAATCACCTCGGCCGCCTGCAGCACGGCGTCGAACGCCAACAGCGACGCGGGGGTCAGTTGGCCGTTGCTGCCGGCCACAATCACAATCGCATTCTGACTGCTGTCATCCACCACAATCAGCGCGACACCACTGGAACCCGGCACCTCACTGACGGCCTGACAGTCGATCCCTTCCACCAGCAATGCATCGCGCAATTGAGCGCCGTAGGCATCGCTGCCTATGCAGCCGATCATCGCAACCTCAGCCCCCAGGCGCGCCGCAGCGACCGCCTGATTGGCGCCCTTGCCGCCCGGAACGGTGGCAAACGACTGGCCAACCAGGGTCTCACCGCCGCGAGGCAGCCGGCTGGCCCGGGTCACCAGGTCCATGTTCAAACTGCCTACTACCACTACTGTTGCTGGCATACGTCAATACTCATCAATTCGTTCAGCGGTTTGAGGCAAACACAGCAGCCAACGGCGCCGTTGACTCACGCAAGACAATGCTCGGCGTGACAATGCGCTGGTCAACCGGCAATTGCGGTGTCGCAATCCGTCGCAGTAACAACTCCGCCGCCGTTTCCCCCAATTGCAGGATCGACTGACCCACAGTGGTCAACGCGGGGTACACATAGCGGCTCATTTGAATGTCATCAAAACCAATCACCGACAGCTCGGCGGGTACCCGCAGGTTGCGCTCGGCGGCCGCCCGCAATACGCCAAAACCGATCATGTCGTTGCCGGCAAATATCGCGCTGGGCGGGTTGTCTGCCAGCAACTGCACCGCCGCCCCATAGCCACCGGTGCTGGTGAAATCGCTTTCCAGCACGCGACTGGCGGGCACCGCGATCCCGGCCTCCTGCAACGCACGCTGGTAGCCGGCCAGGCGCATCTGCGCCACACGGGTATGGGCGGGCCCGCCAATACAGGCGATATCCCGGTGCCCCAGCGCCACTAAATGCCGGGTCGCCAGGTAGGCGCCCTGCTCGTGGTCAATGCGCACCAGGTCCACATCCACGCCTTCCAGGCCCCGGTCGACAATGACCATGGGCGTGCGCACGCCTTTCAAGCCAGCGGCCAGGCCATCGTCATCACCACCGACGGAGGTGACGATCAAGCCGTCGACACGCTTCTCCAGCAACACCCGCAAATAGTTGCGCTGTTTCTCGGCGTTATCGTCGGAATTGCACAGGATCACGCAGTAGCCATTGCGCTCGCAGTAATCCTCGATGCCCCTGGCCAGCTCCGCGAAATACGGGTTGAGGCTGTTGGGCACCAGCAGGCCGATGGTCGCCGTGGTCTTGGCCTTCAGCGAACGGGCGACCGCGCTGGGCACATAGTCCAACTGCTTGATCGCGGCTTCGACCTTGAGTCGCACGGGCTCGCTGACCGGGCGTGTCCTGTTCACCACATGGGACACTGTGGTGTAGGAAATCCCCGCAAGCGCCGCCACATCCTTGATGGTTGCCATGGCTTAGCCCCGCCGACTGGCGCGTTGACTGCGGTAGGTGTCGAGCACCACGGCAATCACGATAACGGCGCCGGTAATGATGCGTTTGGTCGGCTCGGTCGCACCGATCTGCGCCAGACCGGCCGCCAATACAGAAATAATCAGCACCCCAAAGAATGTACTGATCACCGAGCCACGCCCGCCCATCAGGCTGGTGCCGCCGATCACCACTGCGGCAATCACCTGCAGCTCCAGGCCTGAGCCAGCGTTCGGGTCGGCCGCTTCCAGGCGCGAAATCTGGAACAGCGCCGCCACCCCAGCCAGCAGCCCCATCAGGCTGAACACCAGGATTTTGTAGGGTTTTGGATTGATACCCGCCAGGCGCACCGCCTCTTCATTGGTGCCGATGCCGATCAGGTAGCGACCAAACACGGTACGCGTCAGTACCGCGTGGGCCACGATAATCACCAGCAACGCAATGATGAACGACGGCGAGATACCAAAGGCCACCGGGTTGGACAGCCAGGCAAAGGAGTCACCGATATAGGCAGTGCGCGACCCGGTCATCTGGTAGGCCGCACCACGGGCCATTTCCAGCACCCCCAGGGACACAATGAACGACGGAATCCGCCAGGCCACGGTGATCGAGCCGGTGATGGTGCCGGCCAGTGCCGCGCAGCCCATGCCGAGCAAGGCTGCGGGTATCACGCTCCAGCCCCAGCCGAGGATCGCCACGCTGACCGCAGACGCGGCCAGGGCCAATACCGAGCCCACCGACAGGTCAATGCCGCCGATGATCAGGATGAACGTCATGCCCACCGCCAATACCATCAGGTCGGGAATCTGGTTGGCAATGGTGCTGAAGGTGCCATAGGACCAAAAGTGGCTGCTCAGCGCCGAGAACAGCGCAATCATCGCCAGCAATGCACCAGCCAGACCCAGATAGGTGCCCAGGCCGTAGAAATTACCGCCGGCTTTGGCGGTTGGAGTTGCTGTTTTCATGGGTTTGTCCTGGGCGCGGCTTCGTTGAGCAACGCATCACGTTTCTGATAGCCGGCAAATGCGGCAGCAAGCAATTCATCCTGGGTCCAGCTGGCACGCTCGAAGGTCTCGATCAAGCGCCCGGCAGACAGCACACCGATGCGGTCACAGATCAGCATCAGCTCCCGCAGGTCGCTGGACACCACCACCAGCGCCTTGCCCTGACGAGTCAAGTCACCCAGCAGCGCATAGATATCAAACTTGGCACCCACGTCGATGCCACGGGTGGGTTCATCAAACAGCATCACTGCGCAATCACGCTCCAGCCAGCGGCCGATCACCACTTTCTGCTGATTGCCGCCCGACAACTCAGACACCAATTGCGCCGGGCTGGAGCTGCGGATACGCATGGCGTCAATCTGCCGCTTGGCCAGGGCCGTTTCGTCGCGCCCATTGACCAGGCCGGCGCTGGACACCTTGGCCATATTGCCCAGGGCCGTGTTGGCGCTGATGGACTGGCTCAACAACAGGCCCTCGCCCTTGCGATCCTCGGTAATCAAGGCAATGCCATGGCCTACTGCATCCACCGGCGAACGAATGCTCACCACCCGGGCCGGCGAGCCGAGGGCTACCGTGCCACTGTCGGCCAGGTCGGCACCAAAGATCAGGCGCAGCAACTCCGTACGGCCGGCGCCGATCAAACCCGAGATGCCGTAGATTTCACCGGCTCGCACTTCAAAGGACACGTCGCGAACCTTGTCCGCTCGGGTCAGGCCCTTGACCGTCAATGCCGGCGCGCCGATGGTGCGCGGACCTAGGTCGATGTGCTCACCCAGCTCACGACCGACCATCAACGTGACCAGTTGTTCGCTGTTGTAATTGGCCATCGGTTCGACACACACCAACTGGCCGTCACGCAGCACTGCAATGCGTTGGGCTACCCGTGCCAGCTCTTCCAGTCGATGGGAAATATAGATAATTGCCACGCCCCGGGCCTGCAGGCGGGTAATTTGCTGGAACAGCATCTCGACTTCACGGGCGGTGAGCATCGCCGTCGGTTCGTCGAGGATCAGCACATGGCAATCGCCGATCAGGTTGCGGGCGATCTCGACCATCTGCTGATGGCCAATGCCCAGGCTGCCGACCAGGGTGTCCGGGTCAATGGCATCCAGGCCCACGTGTGCCATGGCCTCAATCGCGGCCTGGCGCAACTGCTTGCGGCTGATCCAGCCACCGCGGTTGGGCAGGTTATCGAGGAACAGGTTTTCGGCCACGGTCAGGGTCGGCAGCAGGTTGAGCTCCTGCATCACCATACGGATCCCCTGCTTTTCCGCCTGGGTCCGGCTGGCGGGGGTGTATGCCTGACCATTGAACTGCATCTGGCCAGTGGTTGGCGTGACCAGACCGCCGATGATCTTCGACAAGGTGCTTTTGCCCGCGCCATTCTCACCGGTCAACGCCAGCACCTCGCCGCGATTAAGCGTCAGGGTGATGTCGGACAGGACGGGCTGGGCATAGGTCTTACCGATACCACTGACCGAGAGGACAGGGGTCGGTGCGGAAGATGACATAAGAAAATCTCCAGGCGCCCGCTCCATGTGAGCGGGCGCTGTAGTGCGCGGCCAGGGGTTATTGCTTGAGGACGAGCTCTACCGGCGTTTCGATCACGCCGTCCACGGACTCGACTTTTTCGCCCTTGACCAGCTTCAGCGCATTCTGGATACCAAATACGGCTTGCTGGGCAGCCGCCTGGTCGGCGGTGGCCAGGACGCGACCGTCGTTGAGCATCGGCTTGATCGCAGCGATGTTGTCGTAGCCAACCACTTGGACCTTGCCCGCCATGCCCGCTGCGCGCACCGCTGAAACGGCGCCCAGGGCCATGTTGTCGTTACCGGCCAGCAGCGCCTTGAGGTCCGGGTATTCGCTCAACATGGCCGCCGCCACCTTGTTGCCCTGGTCGATTTCCCAGTTACCGGACTGCACGGACACAATCTTCATACCGGCCGCACCCATGGCGTCCTTGAACCCGGCGGTGCGTTGCTGGGCATTGGTGGTGGTCGGGACGCCTTCGATAATGCCGACTTTATCGCCACTCGCCAGCTGTTTGGCCAGGTACTCGCCGACCAGACGCGAACCCTTGCGGTTATCCGGGCCTACAAAGGGAACCTCGAGGTTTTTGCTTTTCAACACTTCAGGGTCCAGGCGGTTATCAATGTTGACCACCTTGATCCCGGCATCGGAGGCTTTCTTCAGCACGTTGACCAACGCCTTGGAGTCGGCGGGTGCGATGACGATTGCGTTGACTTTGGCGAGGATCATCTGGTTGACGATATCAATCTGCGCCGAGGTATCGGTTTCGTTCTTGATCCCGTTGGTGATCATGTCGAAATCGGCGGCATGGGCTTTCTGATAGTCCTTGGCACCGTCTTGCATGGTGACGAAAAACTCATTGGCCAGGGATTTCATCACCAGGCCGACCTTGGGTTTGGCGGCGGTGTCATCAGCGAATGCAGAGGAGAGAGGCAGGGCAGCGGATGCGGCAGCCAGCACGGCGGCAGCAAGCAAACGTCCAGCGAATGGAAGCTTCATGGGTTCACTCCGATCTTATGATTATTGTGAGCAACGCCTGCACATTCACTTCACTCACCGAGTGCCGTGAAACACCTCGCAAACGTTTGCGCTAAACAAACTATGCGAAGGCTGCCGAATTTTGTCAACGAAAGAAAAGGGCTTTTTCTTCGTTGGCTCTACCTCCTGCCCTACAGCTCGACCAGCTCCTGGCTAAACATCCGGGCTGGGTGATCGTTCTCTAAAAACGACAGATCGGCAGGCACACCTCAGAAGGATGCTGCTGATTTTCCCAGGGTGATTTTCGGACAACCGAACACCACAGCCTCCTGCGTTCGGATATTCGGACACGAGCTGAAGCCAAGAGATCACGCAGCATCAAAAAATATGATTTAAATCAACAAGTTAAAATCAAACCCCAAACAAAATCCCGCTGGTACAAATCCTGCTCTTAATCAGCACCTTGTGGCGCTCAGCGCAGCCCGGGGTGTTCTGGATGAACCTGCACAAGCACTCATCAAAACTAGAGAGAAAAATAATGAAATCTGCACTCAAGAACTTTGTTCCGGGCGCTTTAGCCCTGCTGCTGCTCTTCCCCGTGGCCGCCCAGGCCAAGGAAGTTGAATCCAAGACCAAACTGTCCAACGTAGTCGTGCTGGCCACTGGCGGCACCATTGCCGGCGCTGGCGCCAGCGCGGCCAACAGCGCCACCTACCAGGCGGCCAAGGTGGGTATCGAACAACTGATCGCCGGCATTCCGGAGCTCAGCCAGATCGCCAACGTGCGCGGCGAGCAAGTGATGCAAATTGCTTCCGAAAGCATCACTAACGAAAACCTGCTGCAACTGGGTCGTCGTGTCGCAGAACTTGCCGACAGCAAAGACGTGGACGGCATCGTGATCACCCACGGCACCGACACCCTCGAAGAAACCGCCTACTTCCTCAACCTGGTGGAAAAAACCGACAAGCCAATCGTGGTCGTGGGCTCCATGCGTCCAGGCACTGCCATGTCGGCCGACGGCATGCTCAACCTGTACAACGCTGTGGCTGTTGCCGGTAGCAAAGACGCACGCGGCAAAGGCGTCCTGGTGACCATGAACGACGAGATCCAGTCGGGTCGCGATGTCAGCAAGATGATCAACATCAAGACCGAGGCCTTCAAAAGCGCCTGGGGCCCACTGGGCATGGTCGTAGAGGGCAAATCCTACTGGTTCCGCCAGCCGGCCAAGCGTCACACCATGAACTCGGAGTTCGATATCAAGAACATCAAGAGCCTGCCCGACGTTGAAATTGCCTACGGTTATGGCAACGTCAGCGACACCGCCTACAAAGCCCTGGCCCAGGCTGGCGCCAAAGCCATAATCCATGCCGGCACCGGCAATGGCTCGGTACCGGCCAAGGTAGTACCTGCCCTGCAGGAACTGCGTAAGGAAGGCGTGCAAATCATTCGTTCTTCCCACGTCAATGCCGGCGGTTTCGTTCTGCGCAATGCCGAGCAGCCTGACGACAAATACGACTGGGTTGTGGCCCATGACCTGAACCCGCAGAAAGCCCGCATCCTGGCCATGGTCGCCCTGACCAAGACCCAGGACAGCAAGGAACTGCAGCGGATGTTCTGGGAATACTAAGTTACTGACACACCGCTAACACCCTTGTAGGCGCCGACAGGGACAACAGGTCGTTGTCGGCTCCTGCAAAAAATCCTCGCTGTACACCAATCCGCGTAAACCGTTGTCACACGGACTTCTTGAATTTTAAGCAGTTGCGAATTTACTCACAGTTAAATACTGTATGTTCGTACAGCTAATTAAGGACTCCTCCGTGGCCAAGCCCTCCTCTGCAGCACCGACACCGCCCGACGCCTATCAACGCCTGGCGATCCGTGTGCAAAAAATCATCAATTCCACCAACGCCCAAAAAAACAAGGCCGCGTTGATTTTCCGTTTGCCGGAGGAACCCGAGGACGAGTGGGCACGACTACTGGAGGAAATCGCAGAAAACGACAACGTCACCCTCGCTTATCGCGATGATGGCGGCGTGCAGATTTTCTGGGTCGTACCGAAGGAAGATTGAGTCAATGAGTGTCCGTTTTATCGCCCTGTTCTGTGTTTTTTTTGCTACTGCCGCCCACGCCCAAGCCCCACGTACCTTCAGTGAAGCCAAGAAAATCGCCTGGAAACTCTACGCCCCGCAATCCACTGAGTTCTATTGCGGCTGCAAGTACACGGGTAACCGGGTCGACCTGAAAGCCTGCGGCTACGTTCCGCGTAAAAACGCCAACCGGGCGGCGCGCATCGAGTGGGAGCACATTGTCCCGGCCTGGCAGATCGGCCATCAACGCCAGTGCTGGCAAGACGGCGGACGCAAGAACTGCACGCGCACCGACACCGTCTTCAAACGCGCTGAAGCTGACCTGCACAACCTGGTACCGAGCATCGGCGAGGTCAATGGCGATCGCAACAACTTCAGTTTTGGCTGGTTGCCGGTGCAGAGCGGGCAATATGGTTCATGCCTGACCCAGGTGGACTTCAAGGCCAAGAAAGTCATGCCCAGGCCATCCATCCGCGGCATGATCGCCCGTACTTATTTCTACATGAGTAAACAATACGGCTTGCGCCTGTCGAAACAGGACCGCCAACTGTATGAAGCCTGGAACCGTACCTATCCCGTGCAGCCCTGGGAGCGCCAGCGCAATCAAACCGTAGCCTGCGTGATGGGGCGTGGTAATGAGTTCGTCGGCCCGGTGAACCTGAAAGCCTGCGGATAAACATGAGCGGGATCCACGGATCCCGCCAACCACCGTATTACGGGCGGGCCTTGTGCTCGATCACCAGCGACTCGGCGTCGGTCTTCTTCTTTTTCACCAGTCTTTCCTGCAACTGAACCTGGCGGGCCTCAGCCTCGGCCTTGCTGGCGAACGGCCCCAGCAGCACCAGATCCTTGCCGTCTTCCTTGGCCAGATAGAATGTGAAGCCGTTTTCCAGCAACCAGGCGGTCAGGTCGGTCAGCGCCTGTAATTTATTGTCGGGCGAGCGCACCAGGATATCCCACTGCACAGCGGCAACCGCAGGAGCCTGGGCCTTGGCGGCTTCAGCCTTGTCTCGGGGGGTGTCGAGATTGGGCCCCTCACCGCATCCGGCCAACGCCAATACCACAATTGCCATCGCTACTTTACGCACTGCCCTGCCCCTTTAAGGTTCAAAGAGGCAACTTTATCATTCACTGTCTATTCTGGCCGTCATAAACGTTGGCTTAAACATTGCGAAGGATGTTTCCCAGACCTGTATGATGGCGCCATGGGAATTAATGCCGCCTCCATGCGTCCTAAAAGAGGCAGCCACAGGGAAGCGCTTCACAGTAAGCTACACATAACCGACATCCGCCCTGTTAGAAACATGCGTCCTTCAAAGCAATCAAGGAGAAGTCCATGCTGATACTCACCCGCAAAGTCGGTGAAAGCATAAATATCGGTGATGACATTACGATCACCATTCTGGGCGTTAGCGGCCAGCAAGTAAGAATCGGCATCAATGCTCCCAAGGATGTTGCCGTGCATCGCGAAGAGATTTACCAGCGCATCCAGGCAGGCCTGACTGCACCGGACAAACGCGAAATACCTTGAAGCCTCCCCAGTAGCCAGCCCGCTCGTCCCCTGTAACGGCTGGCGAAAGCCCCCTTGGCCTGTCTACGGTATCCCGTGATCAGCGCAGCTCGCGCCAGGCCCTGCCACCGGTTGTCAGCATGCAGGTTCAGCCACGGAACTTGCTGACCGTATCGCAGACAAACCCCTCCAGGAACGTAACAAAACCTTACAGTGCCTTCGGAGCGCGTTGATGAGGCGATCCCGCAAAGAGCCCTACACCTGCAAATCCTGGATGATCGCCCTACTGATTGCCCTGGGTTTTGTGACAATCGGATACGGCCTCAGGCTGTACATGGAAGGCAGCACCACCGCGCAGGATGCCGATACATGGCCCGACCTGGCGCTATTTCTCGGTGGTTATCTGTTCTGCTTCTGCCTCAAGCCCATTCAGTCTGCGATCCAGCGAAAACTCAACCGCCGTGCGTTTCGTCACGCTCGTCAGAAATCCCCCTCCTGACGCACCGATTGGATCCTCTACTTGAAATATGAGGAACTATCCGCCCCGGTAGCACCCATACCCTTACACTTCATAAAAAACGTTATCGATATGGACATAGAACATAACGCTAAAAACCTACAGTCCTTGATCGAACAACTTTCAATAGATAAGCCGAAATCTTCCAGCGAACTGCTGGGCAAGCCCGAGGAAATCCTCGCCGGCCTGCGCGAGCTTTACCTGTTGAAACTGATCACGGGTACTGTCATCCATGGACACATTAGGGATCCACTGGGCTACCAATGGATTGGCGCCGAGAACATCCTGCTGACCCGGCGCGGCGCGGCATTCAAGCCGGTGTAGAAGGCCGCAGACGCAACAGGCCGGCCGCATCACACTGCACCCGCACGCCGTCATAACTGGCAATCGTCGGATGTTCCGTTGCCATCGGCTCCCAATGCGTCGATGTCACCACTACGACGTCCGCGCCCGCCGCCTCCCCGGCACGGATCCCCACCGACGCGTCCTCAAACACCAGGCACTCGCCTATTGGCACCCCCAAACGCTTGGCCCCCAGCAGGTAACCGGCCGGATCCGGCTTGCCATTGGTTACATCCTCAGCCGTTACCATGACGGCCGGCGGCACCAGCCCTGCCGCCTGCATACGGCGCAGCGCCAGCGCCTTGGGCGCGGACGTGACCACCGCCCAGCAATGCGCGGGCAAGCTCTGTAGAAACGTCACGGCTCCAGGGATCGCCACCACGCCCGCCACGTCCTCGATTTCTGCCTCGGTAATACCCCGCGCCTCGGCCTGCGCATCTACCCCTGGCAAAGCCTGACGAGTGATAGTGTCGATGGCGCGCACGCCATGGATGGTGGTCAAGAACGCCTCGACGTCCAGGCCATGGCGCTGCGCCCAGGCGGCCCAGACCCGCTCTGCGGCGGCGATGGAGTTAAGGAGAGTGCCGTCCATATCAAACAGGAATGCACGGTAGTGACGATCAAATACGGCCGATTCTTTGGCGGACACTGCAGGGTTTCCTCTTGCACTCGTCGCCCGTTGTCGGGCCCTGATGCAATCTACGGATCGGCCCCGAGCTTGTAAACGAACGATGACGCATCAGCGCATCAGCACACCTGGCCGCCGCTCTCGGCAATATCACGCGGCGTATTCCAAGCCGCCAGGACCGCAATCCTCAGCCCTTCAACCGTTGTCGCCAACGCCATCGAAGGCTGAGGCTCAGCCGCCTGCCCTGGCAGATACGGAACATGGATAAACCCACTGCGCACACCCGATCCAACCAAGGCATGCTGCAAGCGGTAGAACACCTGATTACATACAAAGGTGCCCGCCGTTTGCGAAACCGAGGCTGCGATTCCGGCCTCGCGCACCGCCCTGACCATGGCCTTGACCGGCAAGGTGCTGAAGTAGGCAGCAGGCCCCTCGGGGGTCACTGTCGTATCCACGGGCTGGGCACCGAGGTTGTCCGGGATCCGTGCATCAATCAGATTGATCGCAACCCGCTCGATGGAAATATCACTGCGCCCAGGCCCCAGCCCCGTGGCAATCACCAGTTGTGGCTGATGCTCGGCCAGCAACTGGTTCAAACAGCTGCCGGCAGTGGCGAAGGCACAGGGCAATTGACGGGCGACGATGGTCACGCCTTCTTGCAATTGCACCCCATCCAGCAGGCGCACCGCCTCCCAGGACGGGTTGATCAGGTCTCGATCGAATGGCTCGAACCCCAACAGCAACACAGTTTCCATCTCGACCTCACATCAACAGATAAAGCAGGACGATATTGACCAGCAACATCATCAATGCCGTGGGTATCTGCGCCTTGATCACCGCGTTTTTGTCCGGTAATTCCAGGAGCGCTGCAGGCACAATATTGAAGTTTGCCGCCATCGGGGTCATCAGCGTACCGCAGTAGCCGGAGAACATGCCGATGGCCGCCATCACCGCCGGGTTGCCGCCATAGATCCCCACCAACACCGGCACGCCCACACCACCGGTCATCACCGGGAAGGCGGCAAAACCGTTACCCATGATCACCGTAAACAGCGCCATGCCCAACACATAGACCATCACCGCGACCAGCTTGTAATCCAGGTTGATGTAGGTGGTGGTGACGTGAGCCACGGCCGTGCCAACGCCGGCTTCGTTGAACAACAAACCAAGCATTGCCAGCATCTGCGGCAGCACCATGGCCCAGCCCAGGGCTTCGGTCAGGCGTCGCGATTCACGCAGGGCCTGCACCGGGGTATCGCGAGTCAGCCAGCAGGCCAAGCCCAGGGCAATCAGGCAGCCGAGACCAAGGGACACGAACGTGGTGTTTTTCGGGTCCAGCAGCGGCACGCCGCCAATCTCGGTGTGCTTGAGCAGCACCGAGCCGATCACCGTGGTCAACGGAATGGCCAGGGCCGGAATAAACAGTTTATGACCCAGCCGACCAGCACTGGCGCGGGACTCCTTGTCATGCAACTCGACATGGGTACCACGCCCTACCCCGCCGAGCCCGGCGATCAGCGCCATCAGCACCACGCCAACACCCACCACCACCGACGGCAGGTGCTCACCCACCAGGAACGGAATGGCGAACAGTAACCAGAAAAACGCTGTTGACCAACGCTTGGGGTGGGTGCGGTCAGCCAGGATCATGCCTGCAGTAATCAGCAACAAAACGCCGGCAAGCCAGTACAAGTATTGAATGGAAATGATCATTGCGCGGCCTCCGCCTGAGCGTTAACGGGCGCAGTGGCCGTCAGCTCACGCGTCAGCCTTCGGTCAAACCGGTGTAAACGGATGGCGTGCACAATGAACGCACAAATCGCCGTGGGGATGCCCCAGACCGCGATGTGCAGCGGCTCGACATCAATACCAGAGCCCAGCAGGAAGGTGTGCATCAGGGCAATCGCACCAAAGGCCACGAAGATATCTTCACCAAAAAACAGCCCCACGTTGTCCGTGGCGGCACACATCGCCAGGACCTTGTGCCGCACCTTGTCCGGCAGCTTGCCGAAGCGCTTCTCGGCAGCCCCTTCCGCCATCGGCGCCAGCAACGGGCGCACCATTTGCGGGTGCCCGCCAAGACTGGTCAGGCCCATCGCCGCCGTGGACTCGCGAACAAACAGATAAATGATCAACAGACGCCCGACGGTGGCCCGCTCGAAACGTGCAATCCAGTTCTGTGCGTGCAGACGCAAGCCATGGCGCTCCAGCAGGCCGATAACGGCCAGGGGCAGCAGCAGGATCAATTGCAAGGCGCGAGTCTGCAGGAAGCCATCGCCCATGGTGGCGAGGATTTTTTCCAGGGGGAAATGCGCGGCAAACCCGGTGGCAATCGCCGCCGCCGTCACCACCAGTAATGGATTGAAGCGCAACACAAAGCCGACCACGATGACGAGCACGCCAATCAGCGGCCAAAGGTTCACAACAGTTTGCATGGCGTTGAGTCCTTGATTGCGTGCTACGACGCCTGCATCGCTGATAAGCGATAACGGGCAGCCCGACGCGGATTTTTATTATTGACCGAGTAGGTCGAGGGTCACTGGCGGGCATCTTTGCTGCTTGGGGCAGAGAGTGTCCAACAAGAAAAATTGTTGCTGCAAATCAATAAAGTTTGTGAGGGGATGTAAGCCAACCAGGGTCACGTCAGGATTTGCGGGCTCAAATCCTGACGTGGCCTTTTGGGTAAACCTGCTAGATCAGGGCTGCCAAGCCTTGGAGTTGGCTGCGGCCTTGAATTGGGCGCTGTGTTTAGGGGTGGCCGGGGGCTCGAAGTCGCCGAAAATACAGTACGAGCAATAGAGGCTCCCGAAGGAAGACACTCAAGGCGCGACGAAAAGAAAATCAGAGTACCTGGAGACGGGTACGGAACTGGCGTTTTGAGTGAGGCCTTTGCAAATCGCAACAAAAAAGGGCCCACCTTTCGGTGAGCCCTTCTAGACCGCCCAGCAGAGCGGATTTTGTTTGGTAGGCGCGATTGGACTCGAACCAACGACCCCCACCATGTCAAGGTGGTGCTCTAACCAACTGAGCTACGTGCCTGCTGTGAGGCGGCATTCTACGGAATTCCCGAGGGGTGTCAACACCTTTTTTGCAGCTAAGCCTATGAATATGCGAATTTTTTATTTTTTATCAGCAGCGCTGCTTTTTCGAGTGGCTGGCAGGGCATTTTCAACTCAGGTAGGATCGGCGCACTCGTAAAAAATATAAAACAGAGGTTCCAGTATGGCGAACACCCCCTATCCCCAGTCGTATTACGCCGCGTCCGCCAATGCGGCTCCTCCGCGGCCAGTGCTGCAAGGTGAGGTTGAAACCGATGTGTGCGTGATCGGTGCTGGCTATACCGGGTTGTCGAGCGCGCTGTTTCTGCTGGAGAACGGCTTTCGCGTAACGGTACTGGAAGCCGCCAAAGTGGGTTTCGGTGCGTCCGGGCGCAATGGTGGCCAGATCGTCAACAGTTATAGCCGCGATATCGACGTGATCGAACGCAGCGTCGGCCCCCAGCAGGCGCAACTGCTGGGGCAAATGGCGTTCGAGGGCGGCAGGATCATCCGTGAGCGGGTTGCCAAGTACCAGATCCAGTGCGACTTGAAGGACGGCGGTGTATTCGCCGCGCTCAATAGCAAGCACATGGGCCATCTGGAGTCGCAGAAGCGCTTGTGGGAACGCTATGGCCATACCCAGCTGGAGCTGCTCGACGAGCGGCGCATCCGCGAGGTGGTGGCCTGCGAGAACTACGTGGGCGGCCTGCTGGACATGAGTGGCGGGCATATCCATCCGCTCAACCTGGCATTGGGTGAAGCGGCAGCCGTGGAGTCCCTGGGCGGCACCATCTACGAACAGTCCGCCGCCGTGCGTATCGAACGTGGCGCCAACCCTGTCGTCCACACGGCGCAAGGCAAGGTGAAGGCTAAATTCATCATCGTCGCCGGCAACGCCTACCTGGGCAACCTGGTGCCCGAGTTGGCGGCCAAGTCGATGCCTTGCGGCACCCAAGTGATTACCACGGCGCCACTGGGCGATGAACTGGCCAACAGCCTGCTCCCCCAGGATTTCTGCGTCGAAGATTGCAACTACCTGCTCGACTACTACCGACTGACCAGCGACAAGCGCCTGATCTTCGGCGGTGGCGTGGTGTATGGCGCGCGGGATCCAGCGAACATCGAAGCGATCATCCGGCCGAAGATGCTCAAGGCTTTTCCGCAATTGAAGGATGTAAAAATCGACTACGCCTGGACCGGCAACTTCCTACTGACCCTTTCGCGCCTGCCCCAGGTCGGTCGCATCGGCGACAACATCTACTACTCCCAAGGCTGTAGCGGCCATGGCGTGACGTACACCCACCTGGCAGGCAAGGTACTGGCTGAAGCCCTCAGAGGCCAGGCAGAGCGTTTTGATGCGTTTGCCGACCTGCCGCACTACCCGTTCCCGGGCGGCCAACTGCTGCGCACGCCATTTGCGGCACTGGGCGCGTGGTACTACGGGCTGCGGGACAAGCTGGGTTTCTGATCAACAGCCTGTAGGAGCCGGCTTGCTGGCTCCTACAGATCCAATCATCAAATCGCAGACACAAAAAACCCCGGTCTTTCGACCAGGGTCTTTGCTATCGATCCAATCAAGCATAACGCTTTTCTTGGCGCTCTCAGGGTGTTCAGTGGACCCTGGAACAGATATGGCGCAGCGGACGGGACTCGAACCCGCGACCCCCGGCGTGACAGGCCGGTATTCTAACCGACTGAACTACCGCTGCGTATCGCTCAGACTGCTGAAGTGTCACCTTCAACCGCCTTCAAACATCTGACTGAGCAGCCTTGGCTGTTCAATCTCAAATCCGAAACATCGGACCTGGAAAATATGGCGCAGCGGACGGGACTCGAACCCGCGACCCCCGGCGTGACAGGCCGGTATTCTAACCGACTGAACTACCGCTGCGCGTCGGTGCAACCTTTAACGTTGCGTCTTGCCCGAAGGCAAAACTCTCAAGAAGTGGTGGGTGATGACGGGATCGAACCGCCGACCCTCTGCTTGTAAGGCAGATGCTCTCCCAGCTGAGCTAATCACCCTTTGCTTCGTTGAGGCCGCGAAATTTACGCAGATGGCGGACCTAAGTCAAGAGCCTGCTTGAAGTTTTTCTGAAAAAGACAAAATAACGTCAAGCGCAGGACCCGCCCTACTCGCTGTAAATCATCTTCTTGCTCATCCCACCGTCCACCACGAACTCTTGCCCAGTGACGAACCCGGCGCTGCGCGACAGCAGCCACGCCACCATGGCTGCCACGTCCTCAACCGTGCCTACCCGGCCCGCAGGATGCTGCGCATGATCGGCGTCACTCAACGGCTCTGCACGGCGCGCCGCGGGATCACGGGCGTCGATCCAGCCCGGGCTGACAGCGTTGACCCGCACCTCCGGCCCCAGGCTGATAGCCAGCGCGTGAGTCAGGGCCAACAGGCCGCCCTTGCTCGCCGCGTAAGCCTCGGTATCCGCTTCCGACTGCCGCGCCCGGGTCGAGGCGAGGTTTACGATCGAACCACCATGGGCACGCAGATAGGGCGCACAGTGCTTGGCCAGCAGCATCGGCCCACTGAGGTTCACCGCCAGCACCCGATTCCAGTAAGCCAGGTCCAGGCTATCCAATGTGATATTGCGCGGATCGGCCACAGCGGCATTACACACCAGGGCATCCAGGCGCCCGAACTGACCCAGCACTTCGGCCACCCCAAGGGCCACCTGCTGCTCATCGGCCACGTCCATGGTGATAAACCAGGCGTTGTCACCCAGCACCCTGGACACCTTGGCGCCCCGCTCGCGGTCCAGGTCAGCCAACACCACCTGCCAGCCTTCGCTGACCAGCCAGGCCGCGATCCCCAGGCCGATACCGCGTGCCGCACCCGTCACCAACGCGACCCGGCCATTACTGACGCCAGCCGCCTCCAGGGACCACTCGATCACAAGGCAGCCAGCCCGCGAGCCAGGTCGGCCTGCAAGTCAGTCACATCTTCCAGGCCAACGGCAACACGGATCAGGCTGTCGCGGATACCCGCGGCTTCAAGCTCCTGCGGTGCCAGGCGACCATGGGAAGTGGTGCTTGGATGGGTAATGGTGGTTTTGCTATCACCCAGGTTGGCGGTGATGGAGATCAGGCGTGTCGCGTCGATAAAGCGCCACGCGCCCTCTTTGCCGCCCTTGACCTCGAAACTGACCACGGCCCCGAAGCCACGCTGCTGACGCTGAGCCAGCTCGTGTTGCGGGTGGCTCTTCAAGCCGGCGTAGTGGACTTTCTCGATGCCGTCCTGCTGCTCCAGCCACTCGGCCAGGGCCTGGGCATTGGCGCAATGGGCCTTCATCCGCAGGCTGAGGGTTTCCAGGCCCTTGAGGAAAATCCACGCATTGAACGGGCTCAGGGTCGGGCCAGCGGTGCGCAAGAAGCCCACCACTTCCTTCATCTGCTCGCCGCGGCCGGCCACCACGCCGCCCATGCAACGACCCTGGCCGTCGATGAACTTGGTGGCCGAATGCACCACGATATCTGCGCCGAGCTTCAGTGGCTGCTGCAGGGCCGGCGTGCAGAAGCAGTTATCCACTACCAGCATCGCGCCCTTGGCGTGGGCCACTTCGGCGAGAGCGGCGATGTCCACCAGCTCTGCCAGCGGGTTGGACGGCGACTCGACAAACAGCAATTTGGTATTGGCCTTGATGGCCGCATTCCAGCCAGAAAGGTCCGCCAGCGGCACGTAGTCGACTTCAATGCCAAAGCGCTTGAAGTACTTTTCGAACAAGCTGATGGTCGAACCAAACACACTGCGCGACACCAATACGTGATCACCGGCGCTGCACAGGCTCATCACCACGGCGAGGATCGCCGCCATGCCGGTAGCTGTGGCGACCGCCTGCTCTGCCCCTTCCAGCGCCGCGATGCGCTCTTCGAAGGCGCGCACCGTCGGGTTGGTATAGCGGGAGTAAACGTTACCCGGCACTTCGCCAGCAAAGCGCGCCGCCGCGTCCGCCGCGGTGCGGAACACGTAGCTGGAGGTGAAGAACATCGGGTCACCGTGTTCACCTTCCGGCGTGCGGTGCTGGCCGGCGCGCACAGCCAGGGTATCGAAAGCCACACCATCGAGGTCGCTGTCCAACCGACCGGCATCCCATTCCTGACTCATGCTGCCACTCCTTCACTCAAATTCTTTATTTAACATACAAAACCGGCCCCTCAGGGCCGGTAGTTACTCAGTTGTTGTACAGATCGATGATCGCGCTGACCGCCTGGGTCTTGATCTTCGATGAGTCGTTACGCGCCTGCTCAATCTTGTTCAGGTACGCCTCGTCGACATCACCTGTCACGTACTTGCCATCGAAGACCGCGCAATCGAACTGCTCGATCTTGATCTTGCCGCCGCCAACCGCTTCGATCAGGTCAGGAAGGTCCTGGTAAATCAGCCAATCGGCACCGATCAGGTCGGCTACATCCTGGGTCGAACGATTGTGCGCAATCAGTTCGTGGGCGCTCGGCATGTCGATACCGTACACGTTCGGGTACCGCACGGCAGGCGCAGCAGAACAGAAGTACACGTTCTTCGCCCCGGCTTCGCGAGCCATCTGGATGATCTGCTTGCACGTGGTGCCACGCACAATGGAGTCATCCACCAGCATCACGTTCTTGCCGCGGAATTCCAGCTCGATGGCATTGAGCTTCTGGCGTACCGACTTCTTGCGAGCCGCCTGGCCCGGCATGATGAAGGTGCGGCCGATGTAGCGGTTCTTGACGAAACCTTCGCGGAACTTGACGCCCAGGCGGGTAGCCAGCTCCAGCGCGGCGGTGCGACTGGTGTCCGGGATCGGGATCACCACGTCGATGTCATGCTCAGGGCGTTCGCGCAGGATCTTCTCGGCGAGCTTCTCACCCATGCGCAGACGCGCCTTGTACACCGAAACACCATCAATGATCGAATCCGGACGCGCCAGGTAGACGTGTTCGAAGATGCATGGGGTGAGTTTCGGGTTGATCGCGCACTGACGGGTATGCAGCTTGCCGTCTTCGGTGATGTACACCGCTTCGCCCGGCGCCAGGTCGCGCACCAGGGTGAAGCCCAGTACATCCAGGGATACGCTTTCGGAGGCGATCATGTACTCGACGCCTTCGTCGGTGTGACGCTGGCCGAACACGATAGGACGAATGCCGTGCGGGTCGCGGAAACCGACAATACCGTAGCCGGTGATCATTGCCACGACCGCGTAGCCGCCTACGCAGCGGTTATGCACGTCAGTCACGGCAGCGAACACATCTTCTTCGGTCGGCTGCAACTTGCCGCGCTGGGCCAGTTCGTGGGCGAACACGTTGAGCAGCACTTCCGAGTCGGAGTTGGTGTTGACATGGCGCAGGTCAGATTCGTAAATCTCCTTGGCCAGTTGCTCAACGTTGGTCAGGTTGCCGTTGTGCGCCAAGGTAATGCCGTACGGCGAGTTGACGTAAAACGGTTGAGCTTCGGCCGAAGTCGAGCTACCGGCAGTCGGATAACGCACATGGCCAATGCCCATATGCCCGACCAGGCGCTGCATGTGACGCTGATGGAACACATCACGTACCAGGCCATTGTCCTTGCGCAGGAATAACCGGCCGTCATGGCTGGTCACAATACCGGCAGCGTCCTGGCCGCGGTGCTGGAGGACGGTTAGCGCGTCATACAGCGCCTGATTGACGTTCGACTTACCGACGATACCGACGATGCCACACATGCGACGCAACCCCTACTTAATGAATCTTGACTGAACAATACTTACTGCGGCGCGTTGCCGGGCAAGAGATGTTCCTTGAACGGAAGATCAGCGGGTACGCTGATACCGCTGGCCAGCCACTGACTGCTCCACCCCAATATGAGGTTCTTGGACCAATCTGCAACCAATAGAAATTTTGGCACGAGACTCGACTCCTGCCACCATGCATCCTGCTGTACCGGACCCAGGCTCAACAGCCCGACCGCAACGACCACCAGCAACGCGCCACGCGCGGCACCGAAGGCCATGCCGAGAAATCGATCGGTCCCGGAGAGGCCGGTGACACGTATCAATTCGCCGATAAGATAATTGACCATTGCTCCCACCAGCAGCGTGGCGATGAACATGATGGCGCAGCCCGCGATGACGCGAGCCGAAGGTGTTTCGATATAACCGGCCAGATAAACGGCCAGGGATCCGCCGAACATCCAGGCGACGACTCCTGCAACGATCCAGGTCAGCAGCGACAATGCTTCTTTGACGAAGCCGCGGCTTAGACTGATCAATGCGGAGATGGCGATGATGGCTACGATCGCCCAATCAACCCAGGTAAATGGCACAGTGCAGCCTACAGACGGATAAGGCGGCGCATTTTAGCAGAGCGCTGGGCTATCGGTAAGCGGTGTTTGGCAGTCCATTGCAAATCAATGGGTTGTGGCAAGCCATGGCCACCTCAAGTCAGGCAAAAACCAATGTGGGAGCGGGCTTGCCCGCGATAGCGGCGTGCCAGTCAACTAAACTATCGACTGGTCCACCGTCATCGCGGGCAAGCCCGCTCCCACACAAGCCTGCATACACATTTGGATGTTTCAGCCGCGCTCTGGCTGGAAGCGCACCACAAAGCCCTTCAGGTTCTGCTGGCGACCCAGCAAGTCCCGCAGGCGGTCAGCCTCGGCACGCTCGATCAGCGGACCGACAAATACCCGATTCTTGCCATTGGCAGTTCGGATATACGCGTTATAACCCTGGCTGCGCAGGGTTTTCTGCAAGGCTTCGGCGCTTTCGCGATTGGACAGGCTGGCGAGTTGCACCGACCAACTGATCGGCAGGCCATTCGGATCAATACGGCTTTGCCCCACATCAGGCTTGCCCGGGGCTGCGGGCTGCGGTGCGACCGGTTTCGGCGCAGGAGCAGGTGCAGCCGGCTTGGCGGCAACCACAGGCGCAGGAGCAGGAGCAGGTTTTACCACCGGCACACTCGGCTGGATCGGCGCCGAAGGTGCTTGCTGTTCGGCAATTTCCGCATCGGTCGGCACCGGTTCTTCCTCGGGCAACGCCTGCGGCTCAGGCACCACTACCGGCTCGACCTGGACCTGCGGCATCACCGGCGCCTGGGGCGCCGCCGGTGCTTCGACCGTAACCTGGCGCTGCTCGTCCTGGCGAGAAAACAGCATCGGCAGGAAAATCACCGCCAATGCCACCAGAACCAGGGCTCCGACCATTCGCTGCTTGTATGCGCTATCCAGTAATGCCATGTGCAGCTTCCTCCGTGGAGCGCCGGGCCAACCACTCAAGCGCCTCGGCAACACAATAAAATGATCCGAACAACAGAATCTCGTCCTCGGCCGTTGCCACCGCGCATTGAGCCTCCAATGCAGCGGTTACGCTTGCATGGGACGTCACCGTCGCGCCAAGGTTCTGCAACACCGCCTGCACATCATCCGCCGTACGGGTGCGCGGCGTATCCAGCGGGGCGACGGCCCAGGACTGCACACTGCCCAGCAAAGGCGCGACCACACCGTCCAGATCCTTGTCCGCCAGCAGGCCGAACACCGCCAGACGCCGACCCGCCGGCGCCTGGAGCGACAAACGACGCGCCAGGTACTGCGCAGCATGGGGGTTATGCCCGACATCCAGCAACAGGTTCAAGCGCTTGCCTTGCCACTCGAACGAGCGACGATCCAGGCGCCCGACCACCTGCGTACGCTGCAAGGTATCGGCAATCTGCCCGGCATTCCACGGCAGATCCAGCAACAGGTAGGCCTGCAGGGCGAGCGCGGCGTTTTCCATGGGCAGGTTCAGCAGCGGCAGGTCGTGCAGCTCGACACCCTGGCCCCGCGCATCGACACCGTGCCACGACCAGCGATCGCCTGCCACTTCCAGGCCGAAGTCCCGGCCCCGCAGGAAAAACGGGCAATCCAGCTCGCGCACCTTATCCAGCAAGGTATGGGGCGGGTCCACATCACCGCACAGCGCCGGCTTGCCCTGGCGGAAGATCCCGGCCTTTTCATAGGCCACGGATTCGCGGGTATCGCCCAGGTAGTCAGCATGATCCACGCCAATGCTGGTCACCAACGCGAGGTCGGCATCCACCACATTGACGGTATCCAGACGACCGCCCAGGCCGACTTCCAGCACCACCGCATCCAGTTGCTCACGCTCGAACAGCCAGAACGCGGCCAGGGTGCCCATCTCGAAATAGGTCAGGGAGGTTTCGCCACGTCCGGCATCCAGCGCCGCAAAGGCTTCACATAACTGCTCGTCAGTGGCTTCGACGCCATTGAGCTGCACACGCTCGTTGTAACGCAGCAAGTGCGGCGAGCTGTAGACGCCCACCTTCAGGCCCTGGGCCTGCAGCAACGCGGCGACGAAAGCGCAGGTAGACCCCTTGCCGTTGGTGCCAGTGACCGTGATCACCCGTGGCGCCGGCCGACCCAACCCGAGGCGGGCCGCTACCTGTTGCGAGCGCTCCAGCCCCATGTCGATGACTGACGGATGCAACTGCTCGAGGTAGGCGAGCCATTCGCCCAGGGTTCGTTGGGTCATAGGTTTGCAGGCACCGGCGGCACAACGATGGGCTCGACCTTAGGCGCGACGTACACCGGGGTCGGCAAACCCATCATCTGTGCCAGCAGGTTGCCCAGGCGTGGACGCAGCTCGGAACGGGCAATGATCATGTCGATGGCGCCGTGCTCCAGCAGGAACTCGCTGCGCTGGAAGCCTTCCGGCAGTTTTTCACGTACGGTCTGCTCGATCACGCGAGGGCCGGCAAAGCCGATCAGCGCCTTGGGCTCGCCGACAATCACGTCGCCCAGCATCGCCAGGCTGGCGGAAACGCCGCCGTAGACCGGGTCGGTCAGGACCGAGATGAACGGGATACCTTCTTCACGCAGACGCGCCAGTACCGCAGAGGTCTTGGCCATTTGCATCAGCGAAATCAGCGCTTCCTGCATCCGCGCACCACCGGAGGCGGCGAAGCAGATCATCGGGCAACGGTTTTCCAGGGCGTAGTTGGCGGCGCGCACAAAACGCTCACCGACAATGGCGCCCATCGAGCCACCCATGAAGGAGAACTCAAACGCCGACACCACCACTGGCATGCCCAGCAGCTTGCCGCTGACGGAGATCAGCGCGTCTTTCTCGCCCGTCTGCTTTTGCGCAGCGGTCAGGCGGTCCTTGTACTTCTTGCCGTCGCGGAACTTGAGGCGGTCCACCGGTTCCAGGTCAGCGCCCAGCTCGGCACGGCCATCGGCGTCGAGGAAAATGTCGATACGGGCGCGGGCGCCGATACGCATGTGGTGATTGCACTTGGGGCAAACGTCCAGGGTCTTTTCCAGCTCCGGGCGGTACAACACCGCGTCGCAGGAGGGGCACTTGTGCCACAGACCTTCAGGGACCGAGCTTTTCTTCACCTCGGAACGCATGATCGAGGGGATCAGTTTGTCTACTAACCAGTTGCTCATGCTTTCTTTCTCCAGTACCGGTGGCTTGAACACAGCCCCGCGTATGCCCTTGAGCTAAATTCATTGATGTGGCGATAACAACTGCAGGACGGGGTCAGACGTTCGACCAGCCATTTCCTGCACCTGCCCTCAGCCTTCCAGACAACCCGCCAGTGCGTGGTTGCCACTTCATTGGCGCCGCCCGAGGGCAACGCCGGCCTGTTTTACACAGTGGTAGTTACTGACGGCGGCAGACTGCCAGCCGTCACATCGCGCCACTGCTGCTGCGCACTGCCTGCATGAATGCGTGAATCTTGCCAGAGTCCTTGATGCCCTTGGCCTGCTCCACCCCGCCACTGACGTCGACGGCATACGGGCGAACCTGGGCAATGGCCTGCGCCACATTGTCAGCGCACAAGCCACCCGCCAGGATGATCGGCTTGCTCAAGCCCTGGGGGATCAGCGACCAATCGAAGGCCTCGCCGGTACCGCCAGGAATGCCCTCGACATAGGCATCGAGCAAAATCCCGCTGGCCCCGGCGTAGGCGGCACAACTGGCGGCGATATCGTCCCCGGCCTTGACCCGCAGCGCCTTGATATACGGGCGATGGTAGCCGGCGCACTCCTCCGGGGTTTCGTCGCCATGGAACTGCAACAGGTCCAGGGGCACCGCATCCAGGGTTTCATTGAGCTCGCAGGCGCTGGCGTTGACGAACAGCCCCACAGTGGTCACGAACGGCGGCAAGCCGGCAATGATCGCCCGGGCCTGTTGCACCGTTACCGCCCGCGGGCTCTTGGCATAAAACACAAAGCCAATGGCGTCAGCCCCCGCCTCGACTGCCGCCAGCGCGTCTTCCATGCGGGTAATCCCGCAAATCTTGCTGCGAACGCCTGACATATCGTCGGAACCTCAGGGGGCTGTCCAGGAAAGTCCCGGATGGTAACAAATGCTTTTCCGGGCGTCAGCCGCCAAGTTCAGTGAAACCAGTGAGGAAGTGTGGCCCGATGAAACGCTGCGGCAACTCGAACTCGTCGCGGTACTCCACCTCCACCAGGTACAGGCCGAACGGGTGCGCCGTAACCCCGCCGGTACGCCGCACCCGGCTCTCCAGCACCTCCCTGGCCCACTCCACCGGGCGCTCGCCGGTGCCGATGGTCATCAGCACCCCGGCGATATTGCGCACCATATGGTGCAGGAACGCCCCGGCGCGGATATCCAGGACAATCATCTTGCCGTGACGGGTCACCCGCAGGTGGTGGACTTCCTTGATCGGCGACTTGGCCTGGCACTGGCCGGCGCGAAAGGCGCTGAAATCGTGGATCCCCACCAGATGCTGGGCCGCTTCAGCCATGCGCTCGGCGTCCAGCGGACGGTGGTTCCAGGTGATTTCTTCGTTCAAGTGCGCCGGACGGATCTGATCGTTGTAGATCACATAGCGGTAACGCCGGGCAATCGCCTTGAACCGCGCATGGAAGTGCGCCGGCATAACCTTGGCCCAGCTGACACTGACATCGTGGGGCAGATTGATATTGGCGCCCATGACCCACGCCTTCATCGAACGCTCGGCCTGGGTGTCAAAATGCACCACTTGCCCGCAGGCATGTACGCCCGCGTCGGTGCGCCCGGCGCACATCAATGAAACCGGCGAGTCGGCGACCTTCGACAGGGCCTTCTCCAGGGTTTCCTGCACGGTCGGCACGCCAGAGGCCTGGCGCTGCCAGCCGCGATAGCGCGAGCCTTTGTATTCCACGCCCAGGGCGATTCTGAAAAAGCCGGCGGCCGCCATTTCGGCGGCCGCGTTATCTATATTTGCCAAGAGCTGAGAGCCTGATAGTTGCGCAAAGGCGGCCATTATAAAGTGCCAGGCCTGGGCCTGGGGCATTTTGTGGGCGCTGGCTTGCCTGCGATAGCCGCGCCTCGTTTTTACTGAGGGACCGAGTCGCCTCTATCGCGGGCAAGCCCGACTCCCCCATTTAAATGCAAAACGGCGACCCGAAGGCCGCCGCTGCGTTAATTGCCGGTAATCACACCAGGCGGCTGAGCATTTCCTTGGCTTCGCTACGCTGGCCGTCGTCACCCTCAGTGAGGACTTCGGCCAGGATGTCACGCGCACCGCCCTCATCGCCCATGTCGATGTAAGCCTGGGCCAGGTCGAGTTTGGTGGCAACTTCGTCGGTACCCGACAGGAAATCGAATTCCGGCTCATCGTCGCCCTTTGCCGCATCTTCAGCGGTGAAGCTCGGTTCGATCGACGGGCTTTCCAGGCTCTGCGACAGACGTTCCAGCTCGGCGTTGACGTCGTCAAGCTCCGAGGCGAATGCGTCCGGCTTGCTCGATGATGCAGGCTCGTCGGCCAGGGACAGGTCGAAGTCTTCCGGCAGGTCAAAGTCATCCAGCGCAGCTGGCGTCAGGGTGGGCGGCTCGACCGGCGGCAGGTCCTTCATCTCTTCTTCCAGGCCCGAGAGGAAGTCATCGTCGGACTGGGAGGCTGGCGCATCCAGCTGCAAGTCGAGGTCAAAGTCGGACAGATCGTCCGGGCTGGCCTTGGCCTCGGTTTGCTGCTGCAGCACCGACTCAAAGCTCAGGTCATCGACCTCGGGCTCCGGCGCGACCACTGCCGGCGACGCGGCTTCCAGGTCATCCAGGCTCAGGTCGAAATCATTGTCGAAAGCATCGGTTTCAGGCGCGGGAGCAGGCGCCGGCTCTTCCTGGAGCAGATCCTTGACGTACTGCGCATCAAGCGCGGCGGCGGCGACCGCAGCACTGACGCCCGCCGCGAGCACGGCCATGGCCGGGTAGCGATTTTTCAACAGCTCGACCTGGGCGTGGTTCTCGCCATTGGCGACCAACTGGCGCTCCTGGGTCACGAAACCGTCCTTGTCGCCCTGCTGGCCGTAGACTTCCAGGAGCTTGAGGCGCAGGTCACTGCGCGCGGGCTCCAGCTTGATCGCCTCTTCCAGCACGGCGGCTGCCTGGTTCAAGTGACCACGGTCCAGATGGGACTGGGCCTGGGCCAGGGCATCGGAGGAACCGGGTTCGATGATCAGTTTGCTTGGCGGCGCCATGCTGGTCGCCGGGGCAGGCACTGGCACCGGCGCCACGGCAACCGGAGCTGGAGCTGGAGCTGGAGCTGGAGCTGGAGCCAGCTTGACGCTTGCCGCCGGGACTTCAAGGCCCTCGAAACTGTCCAGAGACAGGTCCTGCTCAATATTCGAGGAAAATTCCGGCTCTTCGGCCAGCGCCCGCGCCATGCGCAGGTGTTTTTCCTCTTCCAGGCGCGCATTGCGATGGCGCGCCCATAGCAGCAGGAGCAACAACACCAGGAGGCCGGCGGCACCACCGATCACCCCGAGGACGATAGGGTTCGTCAGCAGGTCATTGAACTTGCCTTCGGTGCTGGCCACTGGCGCAGGCTCAGCCGGGGTTTCCACTGGCGCGACCACCGGCGCTTCGGCAGCCGGAGCAGGGGCAGCAGGCGCGGTCGGCGCCGCAGCCAGTTCGGCAGGGATTACAGCCGGCTGCGCCGGGGCGCCGCCTTCAGCCTGCAACTTGGCCAGTTGGTTGTTTTTCAACTCAATCAGCCGCTGCAGTTTGTCCAACTGACTTTGCAGGTCAGTCATGCGGCTTTTCAGTTCTTCATTTTCGCGGCGGGTCGAATCCAGGCTTTCCTGGGTCACCGCCAGCTTGTTGTTCAAAGCCTTGCTATCACCCGCCGCGCCCTTGACGCCCGCCTTGGCGGCTTCGGCCGAGACCAGGCTCAGGTTGTCCTTCGCTGCCGTCTGCGACGGCGCTGCGCCGGCCTGGGTGCGTTTGGTCGCATCCAGTTGCTGGCGCCCCGCTGCCTGATTGTTAGCGCCACGGCGCCCCTGGCGCCAGGCCGCATTCTGCGCGGTCACTTCGGCGATCGCCTCGGGCTGCGGCAGACTGGTGCTTTGTACCGGGTCCGGCATGCGCAATACCTGGCCGGTCTTCATGCGGTTGATGTTGCCGTCGACAAAGGCTCCCGGGTTCAACGCCTGGATCGCCAGCATGGTCTGCTGGATCGAGCCGCCATTGCGATTTTTTGCGGCGATTTCCCACAGTGTGTCGCGAGAAGTCGTGGTGTATTCCGCCGCCTTGGTCACACTGGCAGCAGCAGGCGGCGCAAGACGGGGTGCCGGGGCGCTGGCCCCAGGGGCTTTTTGCTCGAACTTGGCCGGGTCCAGCAAGACGCTGTAGTCACGCATCAACCGACCATTCGGCCATTGCACCTGCAACAGGAAGCGTACATAGGAATCGGGCAATGGCTTGCTCGAGGTGACACGAACCACGCTGCGACCGCTGGGGTTGAGCACCGGGGTAAAGGTCAGCTCATCGAGGAACGCCTGGCGATCGACCCCCGCATCCACAAAGGCCTGGGAAGACGCGAGGCTGGGCACGATATCGGAGGCTGTCAGCCCGCCCACGTCGAGCAGCTCGATCTCCACCGACAGAGGCTGGTTCAACTTCGACTTGAGGGTCATCTCCCCAAGTTGCAGCGCTTGCGCCATACCGGAGGACAGCGCCGAGGCGGCCGCTATTGCTAACACCAGTTTGCGAACTTGAACCATAGCCTCATCCTTTGTTTGAACACTCCTCGGCCGGCGAGAAGGTTGGGTACCGCTGCCATTCGGCATGGCGAGCCGATAGTTCACCGACGCGCAACTTTTCCTGCATGGGGCCAAGCATAGCGCTTGGCTAGAATCAATCTACAAATTGCCGCCAAGTATCTTTTACACAAGGTGTTTTATCAACAACTGTGCCAGTTGCACGGCGTTAAGCGCCGCGCCTTTGCGTACGTTATCTGACGTCAGCCACAAGTTTAGTTCCGCCGGGTCGTCGATGCCGGCACGCACCCGCCCCACGTAGACCACGTCCTGACCGACCGCATCCCCAACGGCTGTAGGGTAATCGCCCTCTTCCACCAGTTCGATGCCCGGCGCCGCTTCCAACGCGCGATTCACTGCGCCCAGGTCCACAGCGCCCGCCAGTTGCAGGGACACGCTCAGGCTATCGCCAAAAAACACCGGAGCTTGAACGCAGGTCGCGGAAATTTTCAGTAACGGTAGTTCAAGCAGGGCGCGCAGTTCGTGGACCAGGCGCTTTTCCAGGGCAGTGTGGCCCTGCGCATCCGGCGTGCCGACCTGGGCCAACAGGTTGAAAGCCATCTGCCGGTCAAAGAATTTGGGTTCCAGGGGCCGTACATTCAGCAGCTCGGCGGTTTGCCGGGCCAGTTCGCTGACGGCTTCACGGCCCTGGGCGGACACCGCCAGGTTAGCGGTGACGCTGACGCGCTGGATATCCAACAGCCCCCGCAGCGGCGCGAGGACCACTGCCAGATGGGTGGCGCAAGGGCTTGGGCTACCGAGCTGGAATGGCTTTTTCAAACCGTCCAGCATCTGGGCATTGGCTTCCGGCACCACCTGGGGCGCCTGTTCGGCCGGCAAGGCGCCGGACAGGTCGATCAACGAGCAACCCGCCGCAGTGGCGCGGGGGGCGAAACTCAAGGTGACCGCCGGGCCGGCGGCGAAGAAAGCCAGTTGCACCTTGCTGAAATCAAATTCATCGACTTCCCGCACCCGCACATTTTTGCCGCGAAACGGCACCGACGCGCCGGCCGACTCGCTACTGGCCAGCAGGTGCAAGGTGCCTACCGGAAAATCCAGTTCTTCGAGGATCTGCACCAGGGTTTCGCCAACCGTACCGGTGGCGCCGATCACGGCGATATCAAAGGTCTGGGTCATGGAGGCTGCCTCGGGCATTGCGGGGGGAGCGGCACTTTACCGGGTGGTGGGGAGTGAGGCAATGATCGTTCCCATGCTCTGCGTGGGAACGCTGCCGTGGACGCTCCGCGTCCATTCCTGAGGCTGTGACGCGGAGCGTCAGGGGAGGCATTCCCACGCGGAGCGTGGGAACGATCAGGCATAAAAAACCCGCGCCTGTCACCAGAACGCGGGTTTCTTCAACACCACAAAGCGATCAACGCTCCAGCAGGATCCGCAACATCCGGCGCAGCGGCTCGGCCGCGCCCCACAGCAGCTGGTCACCTACAGTGAAGGCGCCCAGGTACTGGGTGCCCATGTTCAGCTTGCGCAGACGGCCCACCGGTACATTCAGGGTGCCGGTGACCTTGGTCGGGCTCAGCTCCTGCATGCTGATTTCGCGGCTGTTCGGCACCAGCTTGACCCATGGGTTGTGCTGGCTGATCAGCCCTTCGATGTCGGCGATCGGCACGTCTTTGTTGAGCTTGATGGTCAGCGCCTGGCTGTGGCAGCGCATGGCGCCGATCCGCACACAGATACCGTCCACCGGGATCGGGTTCTTGAAGCGCCCGAGGATCTTGTTGGTCTCGGCCTGGGCCTTCCACTCTTCGCGGCTCTGGCCGTTCGGCAGTTCCTTGTCGATCCACGGGATCAGGCTGCCGGCCAAGGGCACGCCGAAGTTCTCGGTCGGGTAGGCGTCGCTGCGCATGGCCTCGGCCACACGGCGGTCGATATCGAGGATCGCGCTGGCCGGGTCAGCCAGTTGATCGGCGACGGCCGCGTGGGTCGCGCCCATCTGCTTGATCAGCTCACGCATGTTCTGCGCGCCGGCACCGGAGGCCGCCTGATAGGTCATGGCGCTCATCCACTCCACCAGCCCGGCTTCGAACAGGCCACCCAGGCCCATCAGCATCAGGCTGACGGTGCAGTTGCCGCCGACATAGTTCTTGGTGCCGGCGTCAAGCTGCTGGTCGATGACCTTGCGGTTGACCGGGTCGAGGATGATCACCGCGTCGTCCTGCATACGCAGGCTGGACGCGGCGTCGATCCAGTAGCCCTGCCAGCCGGCTTCGCGCAGCTTGGGGAAGACTTCACTGGTGTAGTCGCCACCCTGGCAGGTCAGAATGACGTCGAGGGTCTTCAGCTCTTCAATGTTGTAGGCGTCCTTGAGCGGGGCGATATCCTTGCCCACGGACGGCCCTTGGCCACCGACATTCGAAGTGGTGAAAAACACCGGCTCAATAAGATCGAAATCCTGCTCTTCCAGCATCCGCTGCATGAGCACGGAACCGACCATACCGCGCCAACCGATCAGACCTACACGTTTCATCGCAACTACACCTTGTTAAAAAGTGGGCCGCCTTGCAGCAACAACTGCAAGCGGGCCAGAGAGATTACAGATTCCGCAGCGCGGCGACTACTGCGTCGCCCATTTCCTGCGTCCCGACCTTGGTGCAACCCTGTGACCAGATGTCGCCGGTACGCAGGCCCTGGTCCAGCACCAGGCTCACCGCCTGCTCGATGGCATCCGCCGCTGCGCTCAGGTTGAAGCTGTAGCGCAACATCATCGACACCGACAAAATGGTCGCCAACGGGTTGGCAATGCCCTGGCCCGCGATGTCCGGCGCCGAACCGTGGCACGGCTCGTACATGCCCTTGTTGTTGGTGTCCAGGGACGCCGACGGCAGCATGCCGATGGAACCGGTGAGCATCGAAGCCTGGTCGGACAGGATGTCGCCAAACAGGTTGTCGGTGACGATCACGTCGAACTGCTTGGGCGCACGCACCAGTTGCATGGCGGCGTTATCCACATACATGTGGCTCAGCTCGACGTCCGGGTAATCCTTGGCCACTTCTTCGACGATTTCGCGCCACAGTTGGCTGGACGCCAGGACGTTGGCCTTGTCCACCGAGCAGACCTTCTTGCCACGCACACGGGCCATGTCGAAACCGACACGGGCGATGCGGCGGATTTCGCTCTCGCTGTACGGCAGGGTGTCGTAGGCCTGGCGCTCGCCATTCTCCAGCTCACGCACGCCCCGTGGCGAGCCAAAGTAGATGCCACCGGTCAGCTCACGCACGATCAGGATATCCAGGCCCGCCACCACTTCCGGCTTGAGGCTCGACGCGTCGGCCAGTTGCGGATAGAGGATCGCCGGGCGCAGGTTACCGAACAGGCCCAGTTGCGCACGGATCTTCAGCAGGCCGCGTTCTGGGCGGATGTCGCGTTCGATCTTGTCCCATTTCGGCCCGCCCACGGCGCCGAGCAGCACGGCGTCGGCAGCTCGGGCGCGGTCGAGGGTTTCATCGGCCAGGGGCACGCCGTGCTTGTCGATGGCGGCGCCGCCGATCACGTCGTGGCTCAATTCAAAGCCCAGGCTGTACTTGCTGTTGGCCAATTCCAGGACCTTGACCGCTTCGGCCATGATTTCCGGGCCAATACCGTCGCCAGGGAGAATCAGAATCTGCTTGCTCATGAGTTCCTCATTTCATCAAGCGACCCGCCCGTGGGCAGGTCGGGAAAAATTAATCAGCGCTCAGCGAACACCACCAGCACGTCGGTGCTGAAGGTGCCGTCGGCTTGAATTTCATAGTAATCGCGCACTTCCTGGCCCATCGCCTGCTGCAACGCCAGGATTGCTGCGCGCAATACGGGCGGGGTGCGCATGCGCTCGACCCACGAGGTGTATTCCAGGCGCAGGCGCTGTCGACTGCTGTTGCGCACATGCAGGCCGGCTTCGTTGAGCTGGCGCATCCACTCGCCGGCGCAATAATCGCGCACATGGCTGGTGTCGCGCAGCACTTCGACGGTTTGCAGGTAAGTGTCCAACAGCGGGCTGCCCGGTGACAAGACATCGACAAACGCCGCCACGCCGCCCGGCTTGAGCACCCGGCGCACTTCGCGCAGGGCCAGGCCGAGGTCGCTCCAGTGATGGGCCGAGTAGCGGCTGAACACGAAGTCGAACTCGCCATCGGCGAATGGCAGGCGCTCGGCGGCGCCGTGCAGGGTGCGGATGTTGTCCAGACCGCGCTCCACGGCCGCCGCCGCGACCACGTCGAGCATCTGCTGGGACAGGTCGTAGGCCACCACTTCCTTGACCAGCGGTGCTACATGGAAACTCACGTGACCGGCGCCACAGCCCAGGTCCAGCAGGCGTGCCGCGCCCTGCCCGGCCAGTTCGGCCTGCAGCAGTGCGAACTCGGTGCCCTGGGCGTGCACGGCACTGCTCAGGTAGGCCGAGGCCTGTTCGCCGAATTGTTTTTGCACGACTTGGGTGTGGGCGGTGCTGGTCATGGTGATGTTCCTGGCTTTTGTGGTGTTCATACAGGCCCTTTCGCGAGCAAGCCCGCTCCCACATTTGAGCGCATTTCAACTGAAGGAACTCGGTCGAATGCGAGAGCGGGCTTGCTCGCGAAGGGGCCAGTCCAACCTACATAGAATCAGGCATCACGAAACAACCAAGGCTGGCTGGCCCGGTGCTTGGCTTCAAACGCGGCAATCGCCTCGCCGTCCTGCAAGGTCAGGCCGATATCGTCCAGGCCATTGATCAGGCAGTGTTTGCGGAAGGCATCCACTTCAAAGTGGTACACCTTGCCATCCGGACGGGTCACGGTCTGCGCGGCGAGGTCGACGGTCAACTGGTAGCCGACATTGGCTTCCACTTGCTGGAACAACTCGTCCACTTCGGCATCGCTCAAGATGATCGGCAGCAAGCCGTTCTTGAAGCTGTTGTTGAAGAAGATGTCGGCGTAGCTCGGCGCAATAATGCTGCGAAAGCCATATTCTTCCAGGGCCCACGGCGCGTGTTCACGGCTGGAGCCGCAACCGAAGTTTTCCCGGGCCAACAACACGCTGGCGCCCTGATAGCGCTCGGCGTTGAGCACAAAATCCTTGTTCAACGGGCGCTTGGAGTTGTCCTGGTAGGCGTAGCCCACGTCCAGGTAGCGCCACTCATCGAACAGGTTCGGGCCGAAACCGGTGCGCTTGATCGACTTCAAGAACTGCTTGGGGATGATCTGGTCGGTGTCCACGTTGGCACGGTCCAACGGCGCGACAAGACCGGTGTGTTGGGTAAAAGCTCTCATCGGGTATTCCTCAGATCAATTCGCGAACGTCGATGAAACGACCGTTGACGGCAGCGGCGGCGGCCATGGCCGGGCTGACCAGGTGGGTACGGCCACCGGCGCCCTGACGCCCTTCGAAGTTACGGTTGGAGGTGGACGCGCAATGCTCCCCCGACTCCAAACGGTCCGGGTTCATCGCCAGGCACATCGAGCAGCCCGGCTCACGCCATTCAAAACCGGCTTCGAGGAAGATCTTGTCCAGCCCTTCGGCCTCAGCCTGGGCCTTCACCAGGCCCGAACCTGGCACCACAATGGCTTGCTTGATGGTCGAGGCCACTTTGCGGCCCTTGGCGATCACCGCCGCGGCGCGCAAGTCTTCGATCCGCGAGTTGGTGCAGGAACCGATAAACACGCGGTCCAACTGGATGTCGGTGATCGCCTGGTTGGCTTTCAAGCCCATGTACTTCAAGGCGCGCTCGATGGAGCCGCGCTTGACCAGATCGGCTTCCTGGGCCGGGTCCGGCACGTTCTGATCAACGGCCAGGACCATTTCCGGCGAGGTGCCCCAGCTGACCTGTGGCTTGATCTGGGCCGCGTCGAGCTCGACCACGGTATCGAACACCGCGTCGGCGTCGGACACCAGGTCTTTCCAGGCCTCGACGGCAGCCTCCCACTCGGCGCCAGCCGGTGCGAAAGGTCGGCCTTTGACGTATTCCACGGTTTTTTCATCCGCCGCGACCATGCCCACCCGGGCACCGGCTTCGATGGACATGTTGCAGATGGTCATGCGGCCTTCGATGGACAGGTCGCGAATCGCGCTGCCGGCAAACTCGATGGCATGCCCATTACCGCCAGCGGTACCGATCTTGCCGATCACGGCCAGCACGATGTCCTTGGCGGTCACACCGAACGGCAACTTGCCTTCGACGCGCACCAGCATGTTCTTCATTTTTTTGGCGACCAGGCACTGGGTCGCGAACACATGTTCCACCTCGGAGGTGCCAATGCCGTGGGCCAGGGCGCCGAATGCACCGTGGGTCGAGGTGTGGGAGTCGCCGCAGACCACGGTCATGCCCGGCAAGGTCGCGCCCTGCTCCGGGCCGATCACGTGGACGATGCCCTGGCGCACGTCGTTCATCTTGAATTCGGTGATGCCGTACTCGTCGCAATAGTCGTCGAGAGTCTGGACCTGCAAGCGCGAGACCTGGTCGGCAATGGCTTCGATGCCGCCCTTGCGCTCCGGGGTGGTTGGCACGTTGTGGTCCGGGGTGGCGATGATCGAGTCGACGCGCCAAGGCTTGCGCCCGGCCAGTCGCAGGCCTTCGAACGCTTGGGGCGAGGTCACTTCGTGGATGATGTGACGGTCGATGTAGATCAGCGACGACCCATCATCGCGCCGTTTCACTTCATGGGAATCCCAGAGTTTGTCGTAAAGCGTTTTGCCGGCCATCAGTCGGTCCTCATCAGCGTCTTTCTATGCCCTGGGCGTTGAACGATTCAATAACCCTTTGGCTTGTGAGGCTGATGCTATGGCGTTACATTAAATAACTCAAATTCATATTTTTTATGCTTTGGATAACCAACTGGAATACCACTATGGACCTGGCCAACCTCAATGCCTTTATTGCCATCGCCGAAACCGGCAGCTTCTCCGGGGCCGGAGAGCGCCTGCACCTGACGCAACCAGCGATCAGCAAGCGCATTGCCGGCCTTGAGCAGCAATTGAAGGTGCGCTTGTTCGATCGGCTGGGCCGTGAGGTCGGCCTGACAGAGGCCGGACGCGCCCTGCTGCCCCGTGCCTATCAGATCCTCAATGTGCTGGACGACACTCGCCGCGCCCTGACCAACCTGACCGGCGAAGTCAGCGGGCGCCTGACTCTGGCGACCAGCCATCACATCGGCCTGCACCGCCTGCCCCCGGTATTGCGCACTTTTACCCGGGAATACCCGAATGTGGCCCTGGATATTCAGTTCCTGGACTCGGAAGTGGCCTACGAGGAAATCCTCCACGGCCGCGCCGAAGTGGCGGTCATTACCCTGGCCCCGGAGCCCCACAGCCTGGTGCGGGCCACCCCGGTGTGGGACGACCCCCTGGATTTCGTGGTGGCGCCCGAACACAGCCTGGCCAGTAACGGCACCATCAGCCTGACCGACATTGCCCGGCACCCGGCGGTATTCCCCGGCGGCAACACCTTTACCCACCATATCGTGCACCGCCTGTTCGAGGCCCAGGGCCTGACGCCGAACATCGCCATGAGCACTAACTACCTGGAAACCATCAAGATGATGGTCTCCATCGGCCTGGCCTGGAGTGTCTTGCCACGCACCATGCTTGATGATCAAGTGGCCAGTATCGCTTTACCGGGCATACAGCTCAGTCGCCAGCTAGGCTATATCGTGCACACCGAAAGGACGCTGTCGAACGCTGCGCGGGCTTTCATGAGCCTATTGGATGCACAGGTTGATCCGGCCGCGACGCCGGCATGAGGCCGTGCGGCCTGTAGACCCTGTTCCCGCGCCGAATGCCCATCGAGCCAAGGCCCCTTGATAATGCCCAACCCCGTCGATCCCGTGCCGCCGCTGCCCCGCATCCACGCCCTGGACCCCCAGCAGGCGGAACAAAGCTGGGAAAATGCCCCGCAGCTGTTGGCGGCGCTCAATGCCGCACGGCTCGGTGCCTGGAGCTGGGATATCGACTGCGGGCGGATCAGTTGGTCGCGCGGCACCCAGGCGCTGTTCGGTTTCGACCCCCGGCAGCCATTGCCCAAGGACCTGGACTACCTCGACTTGCTGGCCGCCGAAGACCGCGGCCGCGTGATCCGCGCGTTTCACGCGGTCCTGGCCGGCGCGCCCTTCGAGCAAGCCATGCATCACCGCATCCAGTGGCCGGACGGCAGCCTGCACTGGCTGGAAATCAACGGCAGCCTGCAGCCGGATGCCTCGGGGCGCCGCCGGATGATCGGGGTGATCCGTGAAACCACCCAGCAGCGCGAGCGCGAACATGCCCTGGGCCACTCGGAAAAACGCTTCGCCACGCTGTTCCACCTGTGCCCGAACATGGTCCTGCTGACCCGCCAGGAAGACGGCCTGATCAGCGAGGCCAACCAGTATTTCGAAAGCCTGTTCGGCTGGCCGGTCAACGATGCCATTGGTCGCACCACCCTCGACCTGGGGCTGTGGGTCCACCCCGAGCAACGGGCCCTGTTGGTCAGGGCGACCCAGCGCAAAGGCGAACCGATCACCATGGAGGTGCAATTTCGCGCCAGCAATGGGCAAATCCATGACGGCACCCTCAGTGCGCAAAAGGTCGAACTCGACGGCCAGGCCTACCTCATCAGCACCTTCCTCGACACCACCGAGCGCAAGAACGCCGAGCAGGCTCTCAAGGACAGTCAGGAGCGCCTGGACCTGGCCCTGGACTCGGCCCAACTGGGCACCTGGGACTGGCATATCCCCAGCGGCATGCTTTATGGCTCGGCGCGGGCCGCACAGTTGCACGGCCTGGATCCGCACCCGTTCCATGAGTCCTTCGATGCTTTTTTTGAAGGCATGCCCGATGAAGAGCGCGCCAGCATGCGCGATGCCTATCGCACCCTGCGTGAAGGGCCAGCCGGCAACTACCAGCTGACCTACCGCGTGCAACTGGGAGACGGCAGCTCGCGCTACCTGGAAAGCCGCGCCCGCCTGTATCGCGACGCCCAGGGCGCGCCGCTGCGCATGGCGGGCACCTTGCTGGATATCACCGACCAGGTCGAACGTGAACAGCGCCTGAGCGCCTCCGAAGAAAAGTTCGCCAGCCTGTTCCTCGCCAGCCCCGACCCGATTTGCGTAACCACTCTGGCCAGCGGCGAATTCGTTGAAATCAACCCCAGCTTTACCCAGACCTTTGGCTGGAGCGCCGCCGAAGTCATCAACCACACCGCCGAGCAGATCGGCTTGTGGGATGAGCCGACCCAACGCCTGCAGCGCATCGAGCAAGTGATTCGCGAACAGGCGCTGAACAATGTGGCCATCATCGTCCATCACAAAAATGGCCAGCGCCTGACCTGCATGATTTCCAGCCGGTTGATCAAGGTCGGCCACCAGCGCTGCGTGGTCACCACCCTGCGCGATATCACCCAGCAACAGCGCTCGGAGGCGGCGCTCAAGGCCAGCGAAGAAAAGTTCGCCAAGGCCTTCCATTCCAGCCCCGACGCCGTGTCCATTACCGAGCGCGACACCGGGCGCTACGTGGAGGTCAATGACGGTTTCTGCCGCCTGACCGGCTACCGCGCCGAGGAAGCGATCGGCCTAACCCTCTACCAGATCGGTATCTGGGCCGACGAAAACCAGCGCACCACGTTGTTGGCCGAATTACAGGTCAAAGGCCGCATCCATCACATGGACATGCTCTGGCACAACAAACGCGGCGAGTTGCTGGCGGTGGAGGTGTCGGTCGAGCCGATTACCCTCAATGAAACGCCGTGCCTGCTGCTGACCGCACGGGATGTGAGCCTGCTGAAAAGTGCGCAGGCGCAGATCCGTCACCTGGCTTATCACGACCCCCTGACCAACCTGCCCAACCGCGCCCTGCTGATGGACCGCCTGAGCCAGCAGATCGCCTTGCTCAAACGCCACAACCTGCGGGGCGCGCTGCTGTTTCTGGACCTGGATCACTTCAAGCACATCAACGATTCCCTCGGCCACCCGGTGGGCGACACCGTGCTGAAAATCGTCACCGCACGCCTGGAAGCCAGCGTGCGCATGGAGGACACGGTGGCGCGCCTGGGCGGCGATGAGTTCGTGGTGCTGCTCAGCGGCCTGGAGGGTTCGCGAACTGAGGTCAGTAAACAGGTGCAATTGCTGTCCAACACCCTGCGCGAGTTGCTGTCTGAGCCGATGTTTCTCGATGGCCAGCGCTTGCAGGTCACCCCCAGTATCGGCGTGGCGCTGATCCCCGATCACGGCTCGACGCCGGCAGACCTGCTCAAGCGCGCGGATATCGCCCTGTATCGGGCCAAGGACTCGGGGCGCAACACCACGCAGATGTTCCATAACAGCATGCAACGCACTGCCAGCGAGCGCCTGCGCATGGAGACGGATCTGCGCCTGGCGTTATCACGGGGCGAGTTCAGCGTGCATTACCAGCCCCAGGTGGATGCCCGGGACAATCGCATTGTCGGCGCCGAGGCCCTGGTGCGCTGGCAGCATCCGCAACTGGGCGCACAGTCACCCACAGAGTTCATCAAGGTTCTGGAGGACAGCGGACTGATCCTTGAGGTCGGCACCTGGATCCTCGACGAAGCCTGCGCCGCGTTTGCCCGCCTGATCGCCGAAGGCCTGGTGGAGCCGGAAGGCTTCAGCCTGTGCGTGAATATCAGCCCCCGGCAGTTTCGCCAGAACGACTTTGTCGAACGGGTGGAGCGCAGCCTGACGCAGCATCACTTGCCGTTCAGCTTGCTGAAACTGGAAATCACCGAAGGCATTGTGATTCAGAATCTGGACGACACCATCAGCAAAATGCGCCGCCTGAAAAAGCTCGGGGTCAGCTTTGCCATGGACGATTTCGGCACCGGTTATTCATCCTTGACCTACCTCAAGCGCCTGCCGGTCGATGCGTTGAAAATCGATCAGTCATTTGTGCGCGACGCCACCCACGACCCCAACGACGCCGAGATCATCCGCGCGATCGTGGCCATGGCGCGCAGCCTGAACCTGGAGGTGATTGCCGAAGGTGTGGAAACCCCTGAGCAACTGGCGTTCCTGCAAGGCCTGGGCTGCCATTTGTATCAAGGCTATTTGCACAGCCGGCCATTGCCCCTGGAGGCATTTACGCTGCTATTGAGGTAAGCGCAGGGAGAGCGCCAAATACCCTCAGCCCTGCACCTGCCTTACACCAACTTCAACGCACGCAGGAAGTAGTCCTGCCATTGCGATTGGACCAAATTGCACTTTTGCCCATACATATCCAGCATCCCGCCAATGACCACCACCGAGTGGTGGGAGTTGGCCAGGGTACCAATCGCCCCATTTATCAGTTCTTTTACCGTGCTTTCACGGACATAGGCCGACAGCCCAAGCCTGCGCAGCGCCGCTCCCGGATACTCACCGTCGTTCAGGGTTTCCATGGCCATCTCAAAACTCTGACGAGCACGGCCGTCGTTGTTCTCCCACTGCGCGCGCTTTGCACTCGCGGCGTACAAGAAATTGGCATCGGCCAGCAATGACGGATTGGTGCCCTTCAAGTTGGAGGCTGCCTGGGCCTTTCTCAGCTCATCATGGGTCAGGGTCAACTTATAAGAATCTCTCATGACCACTTCATAGCCTTCAGCGGTGACCGTGACCTTTTTAAAGATGTCTTGCGGGCGTTGCCCAAACCTCATCATCGCCGCCTTGATCGCTGATACGGTGACACAGTTGCCTTCTACCCCTTGATAAAAGCCACTCCAGATATCAGCGGGGGGGACACCCACGGGCGCACGGGATAACTTCAGCGCACCTGTCTCGAGACTTGCGGGCGATGCCTCCGGCGCCTGCGTGTCATTGAACAACATATACCCGTAACTTCGATCAACTCTTTGCTTGTGTCCGTAGTTATGCTGGGTGTTATCCATGACAAAGGCCGAGCCAAAATTATGTGTCTCCACCACACCCAACGCGCCGCTGGCGGCCATATCAGTAGTGGGCACAAACTGGGCAAAACCAATCATTCCCATGCCCCGCAGGCAGTTCTGCGTGGTTTCGCCTTCAAGGCTCTTGCGTAAGGTCTGCTCGAAACTGCCATATTCCCCGGTTTGTTGTTTACGCTTGGCAAACGCCGCCAGCACAACATTGGCATCGGCAATGGCCGAACTGTCATTGCCAGCAAATCGCGATGCCTTCGCCGTCAGTTTTAGTTCCTCTTTGGAAATATGCACCTTAAACTCATCTTTCATCGTGATGTCATAACCATCCCCCGCGACTTTCACTTCCTCAAACATATCCCGTGGGTTTTGACCAAATGTCATCATCATCATTTTAATAACCGCCGCATGGGTGCTGCTATCAAAGCACTCACCAAAACCACGCGGGGTGGCGGTAAAAGCATTCAAGATATCATCGGGTTTCTTGCCACGTTTTATCGACAACTCACCTGAGGAAAAACTATTGGCCGGCTCAAGAGCTGCCCTATAACCATCAGTAAATAACGGATTAAACATACTTACATTCATGACACCCCCTACCCACAACAATATTAAAGACACGACAAAAACGCATTGTTAAAAAACAACAAATGCCAGATATTGAAAAGCCAGAAAAATGAATAACAAAAACCTGCGCAGGATAACTACAACGACTCTTATTTTTAAAGCTTACTCGACAGCCCCCTCTACAACTTCACTCAACCGATCAGCGCCACTGCATCCCCGTACGTTGGCGCCCTGCCTTTTCGGCCCCACAACTCCTCCCGACCATCAATCACTGCAACCGAATGCATGGCCCGATTGACCATCCCTACCTGCCCCCGGGCCAGGGTGCTTACAGGGACACGTTTCATATAATGTATTAAGCCCAGCCGCTGAAAACCTTCACCGGGACCATTTTCATCTTCGCCATTATTGAGACTGCGTATCGCCGCGCTAAAACTTCTCGCAGCCCTGCCATCGTTATTATCCAAATGCGCACGCTTGACACTGCAAGCAAACATGAACTCAGCATCCTTGAGTGCGCCTTTGTCTCGTCCAAAAAACCGTGCCCCTGCAGCCGCCTGCTTCAACTCCTGGTGGCTCACGGTCAAGTAATAGCCATCGCGCATCGTGACCTCATAGCCCTGGGCGGTTTTACGAACGCGTTTATAAACATCGGTAGGGCTTTGCCCAAACTTATGCATGGCTGCCTTGATCGCCGAAACAGTCACGCAATTGCCATCGGGCCCTTGGCGGAAACCGCCCCAGATATCGTCACACTTGGCCCCATTGCGCTTACTCGATAGGTCAGGAAGAGGTGTAGGTGCCGTCTCCGGTTCTGGCACTACCGGTGTTGGCTTAACCTCCGGTCTGACCGGCTCGGGAACAACCTTGACGGTGTCTTGTTCGTTACGGCCTGACAGCAATGCTGAAAGCTGGCTCAAGAAAGCGCTGAACATCGAAATAATGGCCTGCAAGTCCACCGCAGGCTTCTTCAACTCACCCGTCGCCCGCTTGAAGCAGTTTTTTACCGAGTGCTGACGGGAAGCCGTGCTGCCCCCCAAACGCTGTATCGAGGGCCTCTGGGTGGCGCCATGAAACGCCTCCCCCTGCCGTCCCGAACAATCACACATGAGGTGTACAGCGCTGTTAACGTTTAACACGGACATGATTCTGACCCCCACTAAGTGCCCCTCCGGCCGGTCACTGACCGGAGAAGCAACTGGTTGAATTTAAAGGTTTACAGGCTCTGAAGAGGTACTAGGGCCGACGAGAGAAGGCCGTAGCCCAACCCATTTCATCTGGACCGCAGTCTGGGCCCGGGGAGGTCAGGTCAGTCCCTGGCAGCGGCTTGTCCGGCTGTACTGCTGGGGTTGGCAGTGGCAAGGCATCAGGTTCTACACGGGCGTCGGTCTGGGGTACTACCACTCTGGGTTCCGGGCCAGACTTCACGCGACTATCGACCACTGGCGGCGCCGGTTGGGGGACCACGCCGGGTTTCACGCGACTGCTGATCATGGGCACGGGCCGCTGGGGCTCCAACTCGGGTGTCACATTCGTCGTGATCACGGGTACCAGCGACGCAGGTACCGAACCAGGCTTCGTACGAACGTCAATCGCCGAATGAGCGTCCGCCGGGCAATGGCAGTTGTTGATATTGACGTTCACCCGCACCACTGAGTCGGAGGACACTTTGGAGTCTGTATCTGGAACCCGGGGCAAGACCTTGATATCCGGCGACACTGCGGGTTGCTTGCCCGGGATTAAGGGCTTGCTCTCGGCCTGCTTGTCCGCCTCGACCAGCACTTTGGCGTCCTTGCCCGGAACAGCCGGCTGGCTTTCGGCTTGCGGCTTCTTCTCGGCCGGTTTGTCCGTCTCGAGCGGCACTTTGGTGTCCTTGCCCGGAACCGCCGGCTGGCTCTCGGCTTGCGGCTTCTTCTCGACCGGTTTGTCCGTCTCGAGCGGCACTTTGGTGTCCTTGCCCGGAACCGCCGGCTGGCTCTCGGCTTGCGGCTTCTTCTCGGCCGGTTTGTCCCTATCGAGCTGGTTTTTTAAGTCTTTGCCTGAAATTACCGGCTTACCCGCGTCAATCGGTGCTTTCAATTCCTTGCCTGGGAGGGCCGGGTTATCCCCATGCTGGGATTTCACTTCAGTCGGCTTGTCCATTGTCGGCAAAACGTCAGGAGAGTGTTTTTTGCCAGACAGCACATCTCGCATCGCCTTAAAGAGAAGTTCAAACATATCAAGCAGTTTTGAAAGTGCGTCGGTACTGACGACTGTACTTTCCCGCCCATTCGCAACGGTACGGTTATAATCTGGCAAAACACTCGGCTTAGCCCCCAGCGGCTTACTTGCGTCAACACTTCCAACCTGAGCAGCTACCGGCGCGGCCCGATCAAGCTGATGATTACCGACATTAACGCTCGGAGGATTATTAACAGATAGATAAGACATTAGTCATCCCTCTTTTCAGAAAAGCACCAGGGCATTCAAATACCCATAACGAACACGATTTACTGATGACTTGAAACGGTAGCAACCGAATCAAAGTCCATGATTTCGTGGAGCAAAAAGCGTTCGGGTTCCAGAAATCCCTGAAAACATAAGGACACTAATAGAGAACTTCAGACTTTTACCTATGGACTTCTGCAGAAAATCAGCTTCCCAGCGCTTTTCCTGGGGAAAACAACGTCATACCCGTTAATAAACTGCCTCGATGAAAAAAAACGTCATGATTCCTCAATCTTTCACAGGACGGCCCGTGATATTTCCCGCGCGAAAAATACAGTGGTCACGCACAGTAAAACCAAAAAACACAATCCGCTTTACACCTTCCAAACTTGGGCAAAACTAAAAACAAGTTACACACACTCACTAGTACAAAAAACCAATCGGCACTTTTCAACTAAACAACAACCGTAGCGCTACTGGTTAAATCACTTACTCCCGCCCTTAGCGCCTTAAACAAAAAAAGGGCGCCAGAGGCGCCCTTTCTTGAAGAGATGAAAAACTTAAAAATATAGACTCAGTGTTGCAGGGCCGGCTTCTGCCCCCCATTGATCGGGATGCGCTTGGCCTTTGCCTCTTCCGGCACTACTCGCAGCAGGTCAATGCTCAACAATCCATTGCTCAGGTCTGCGGCCTTGATCTCAATATGGTCCGCCAAGCGGAACGACAACTTGAAGGCGCGCTGGGCAATGCCTTGATGTAGATAGGTGACGTTCTCGGCCTTGGTGTCACGCTTGCCACCACTGACGGTCAAGACGCCTTTCTCTACCTGCAACTCCAAATCGTCTTCCTGGAAACCGGCCGCCGCGATCACGATGCGGTATTGGTCTTCAGCGTGTTTCTCGACGTTATAGGGTGGGTAGCTGCTGCCCGGCTCGTTGCGCAGCGCGGTTTCGAACAGGTCGTTGAAACGGTCGAAACCCACGGAAGAGCGGAACAGCGGTGCCAGGGAAAATGCGGTACTCATGGTCAAATCTCCTGAAATAATCAGCAAGGTTCTTTATCTCCACGACCCGAATTCGGCATCGTGTAATCCCTAGATAAGGACCGCCAAGTACATTTCAAGAGAGGCCGTAAGAAAATTTTCAGACCCCTTGGGGGTGAGGCATTCCGAGCAAACGGCTGACCTGCTGAAGGTCGGTTTCCCGGCGCAGCGCGGTAAACAGCTCTACAGCTTGCGGGTAGTTGCGCGTCAGCATCGCCAGCCACTGCTTCAGACGACCTGGTGCCTGGCGCTCAGTCAGTTGCGCTACAGACTGCGTCCAGAACTCCCGAAGCATGGGCTGCATCTCCTCCCAACTCATCTCCACCACGTCTTCACCGGCACGTGCGGCGGCGATTTGCCGGGCCAGGTCGGGACGCGCCACCAGGCCGCGACCGAGCATGATGTCCTCGACACCGCTGATCTCGCGGCAGCGTCGCCAGTCTTCGACACTCCAGATATCACCGTTGGCGAACACCGGCACCTTGACCACGTCCTGCACACGCGGGATCCACTCCCAATGGGCTGGCGGCTTGTAGCCATCGGCCTTGGTCCGCGCATGCACCACGATATGTGCCGCACCACCTTCCGCCAGAGCAGTGGCACACACCAGCGCACCGTCCGGACTGTCGAAGCCCAGGCGCATCTTGGCGGTCACCGGGATATGCGCCGGCACCGCACGACGTACGTGCTCGACGATCTGGTTGAGCAGTTCCGGTTCCTTGAGCAGCACCGCGCCGCCGCGGGACTTGTTGACCGTCTTGGCCGGGCAGCCAAAGTTCAGGTCGATCACCTCAGACCCCAACTCACAGGCCAGCGCGGCGTTTTCCGCCAGGCACACGGGATCAGAGCCCAGCAACTGCACACGCAAAGGCACGCCCGCAGCGGTTTTGGCACCGTGCAGCAGTTCAGGAGCAAGCTTGTGGAAATAGGCTGGGGTCAGCAGGCGGTCGTTGACCCGGATAAATTCGGTCACGCACCAATCAATACCGCCCACCTGGGTCAGCACGTCCCGCAGGATGTTGTCGACCAACCCCTCCATGGGCGCCAAGGCAATTTGCATGGAAAACACTCAACGAAAAACGTGGCGCAGTTTACTGGGTTTCCCACAGCAACCGTTAACCCCCTTGTCAGATGTGGATCGCCACGCCATAGCCTTCGATAAACTCCGCCGGCATGCGCTTGGGCTTGCCGCTGGAGAGTTCGATACAGACAAAGGTGGTTTGCGCACGCAACAAGGTGGCGCCATCACTGGGGCGCATCAGTTGGAAGCGCCGGGTCATCTTCAGGCGCTGGTCCCAATCGACGATCCAGGTCGCCAGTTGCAACTCATCGCCTTCGTAGCCGGCTGCCAGATAGTCGATTTCATGGCGCACCACCGCCATGGCCCGATCCAGGCGCCGGTACTCGGCAAGATCCAGGCCCAGACGCTGGGAGTGGCGCCAGGCGCAACGCTCCAACCAGGAGACGTAAACGGCATTATTGGCATGCCCCAGGCCGTCGATGTCCTCAGCGGCCACCTGCAGATCAATGATAAACGGCTTTGCCAAGTCCCAGCCCATGCCCAGCTCCCGGTCGATTAATGTCGGCGGGCAGCAGTGTAACCCATCGCTTGGCTCAAGCGGTTTGCCGCGCCGGTTCACGGCAGCCGGCCAGCAGCGCCAGCACGCCTTCGACCACTCGCGGGTCGGCCAGGACCTTCTGATGCCCGCCTTGCTCCAGGCGCAACAGGCGGCTGTCGAACCAGGCCTCGTGGATCATCTGTGAGGCCTTGACCGGGACGAAGGTGTCGTCTTCGGCATGCACGATCAGCCCTGGGATATTCATTTGATAGTGGGCCACATCCAGGTGTTTGAGCGGGATGCCCAGGGCGTACTCGACCTCCTGGATAAACGCTGCACGCGCCCGCTCCGGCATGCCGACCACCGAGGCAAAGCCGCGCAATACATCGAGCAAACGGGAAGGGGCCGCAATGCTCACCAACGCATTGGTGCGCAGGCCCAATTGGATGGCCAGCATCGCACTGGCGCCACCCATGGAGTGACCGACCACCGCGTGCAGCGGCGGTAACTCAGCGGCCGCTTCCAGCATCGCCCGGGCAAACAGCACCACGTGGGCCTCACGGCCTGGCGAGCGACCATGGGCCGGGCCGTCGAGGGCAATCACCGAATAACCGGCGCCCACCAATGCGTCGATCAAGCTGGCGAACTGGGTTGGGCGCCCTTCCCAGCCGTGCATCATCAGCACCGCCGGGCCCTGACCCCAACGCAGCGCCGACAGGCCAAAACGCAAGGTGATGCGCTCGGCCTGCGCCAGCAGCGGCAATTCCCACGCACGGGGCGGCAGATCCCGAGGCGTCATGAAGGCGCGACGCATCTGGTTGGCGATGGTTTGCGGCGCCAGCCTGCCCACGGTGCCGTTGACACGGCGAATCCAGTTCAAGGTGCTCATCCCTTCACTCCCCAGGCTCACAAGCCTTGTTCAGCGCACTGCCGACTTGGAGGCGCGCAATACACGATCCGACAATTCGCCCGGCCCCAGGGCCCGGGCCAATGCCAGGCCGCCAATCATCAAGGCCATGTCGGCCAGGGCTTTGTCGGTGTCTTCCGGGCTGGCAGCCAGTTGCGCAGCCATCAGCTCGACGTGCTGGCTCAGCACATCGCGAAACTCATCCGGCAAGCGGCTCATCTCGCCCACCGTGGCCGGGATCGGGCAGGCCTGGGCGGTAGAATCACGGTGCTTGCGCGACAGGTAGAACGCCGCCACCAGGGCGCGGCGCTCTTCGCCTGTCAGGCTGGGGTCCATATCTTCGATAGACGCCCGGCGCCGCGCCAGCAGTTGCTCGAACGCCTCCAGCATCAAGGCGTCCTTGCTTTCAAAGTGGGCGTAGAAGCCGCCAACGGTCAGGCCCGCGGCCCCCATGACCTCACCCACACTCGGTTCGGCCGGGCCACGCTGAATCAGCGCGGAGCTGGCGGCTTGCAGAATACGTTCACGGGTTTGCGCTTTTTTATCGCTCATGACGGCCTCCGAATATTACGGTTAAAATATTATCTTCATAATACTTTTTAGCAAGCGCTGAATTCGACCGCTGGTCAGAAGATATTTTTTGTAGAGGGAGGGAGAAAACCCAAACGCCAGACAAACAAAAGGGCCATTCAATAATCGAATGACCCTTATAAATCCCGCAGAGCGGGTAATCGTGGCGTCCCCTAGGGGACTCGAACCCCTGTTACCGCCGTGAAAGGGCGGTGTCCTAGGCCACTAGACGAAGGGGACACAAACCTTCTATACAACATGATCAGGCTGAGACTGATCAGTTCAAGGACGGTGTGGCCAGACCTTGAACCTGTAAATTGGTGGAGCTAAACGGGATCGAACCGTTGACCTCTTGCATGCCATGCAAGCGCTCTCCCAGCTGAGCTATAGCCCCGGATTTTTCGCCTCGCGGCGCAGCAGACCTTGCGAGCTGCTTGTTGAAACTGGCGTCCCCTAGGGGACTCGAACCCCTGTTACCGCCGTGAAAGGGCGGTGTCCTAGGCCACTAGACGAAGGGGACAAAACCTTCTGTACAACCTGATCAAGCTGGGCCTGATCAATTCAAGGACGGTGTGGCCAGACCTTGAACCTGTAAATTGGTGGAGCTAAACGGGATCGAACCGTTGACCTCTTGCATGCCATGCAAGCGCTCTCCCAGCTGAGCTATAGCCCCTCATCGGTGAGGACGGGGCGAATCTTAATGGCGCTTTGAAAGGCTGTCAAATTTATTTTCAACAATTTTCAAAGTTTTTTGCCGGGATAACAATCACTTACCGTCAAAACCCCGGAAAGCCGGGGTTTTGACCTTACCAGCGCTTAACTAGGCGATAGCACCCAGCAGCTTTTCCCATTCCTTGTTTTCTTTCTTCGACACACCGCCCAGCAAATCAAGGGCTTGGCGCAGACGGAAGCGGGTCAGGTCAGGACCGAGGATTTCCATCGCATCAAGTACCGACACCGAACTGGCCTGCCCGGTAATCGCGGCAAACATCAGCGGCATGGCATCGCGCAGTTTCAACTCCAGGGACTCGACCACCGCCTGGATGGTTGCGGTGATGGCGTCCTTCTCCCACTGGCGCAGGCTTTCAAGTTTCCACAGGATCAACTGCATCAACTGGCGAACCTGGTCGGCCGAGAGCTTCTTCGACTCGAACAGCTTGGCATCCGGGTTCACGCCCCCGGCAAAGAAGAAACTGGCCAGTGGGGCGACCTGGCTGAACGTCTCCACCCTGCCCTGCACCAGCGGGGCGATCTTCATCATGTACTCGGGGTTCAACGCCCACTGCTGCACACGGCTGGCGAACTCTTCCACCGGCAGGTCACGCAGCCATTGGCCGTTGAGCCACGACAGCTTCTCGATATCGAAGATCGGCCCGCCCAGGGAGACGCGGGACAGGTCGAAGTTATCGACCATTTCCTGCAGCGAGAACTTCTCGCGCTCGTCCGGCATCGACCAGCCCATGCGGCCCAGATAGTTGAGCATCGCTTCAGGCATGAAGCCCATGCGCTCGTAGAAGGTCACCGAGGTCGGGTTCTTGCGCTTGGACAGCTTGCTCTTGTCCGGGTTACGCAGCAGCGGCATGTAGCACAGCTGCGGCTGTTCCCAGCCGAAGTATTCGTAAAGCAGGATCAACTTGGGCGCCGATGGCAGCCACTCTTCGCCACGCAGTACGTGGGTGATGCCCATCAGGTGGTCATCGACCACGTTGGCCAGGAAGTACGTCGGCAGGCCGTCGGTCTTCATCAGCACTTGCATGTCCATGCGGTCCCACGGGATCTCCACATCGCCGCGCAACATGTCTGGCACCACGCACACGCCTTCGCTCGGCACTTTCATACGAATGACGTGAGGTTCACCGGCAGCCAGGCGCTGGGCCACTTCTTCTTTCGACAGCAGCAGTGCGCGGCCATCGTAGCGCGGGGTTTCGCCACGGGCCTGTTGCTCGGCGCGCATCTGGTCCAGTTCTTCGGCGGTGCAGAAGCACGGGAAGGCATGGCCCATGTCGACCAGTTGCTGGGTGTACTTTTTATAGATGTCGCTGCGCTCGCTCTGGCGATACGGGCCATGTGGACCGCCGACATCCGGGCCTTCAGCCCAGGTAATGCCCAACCAGCGCAGGGCATCGAAAATCTGCTGTTCCGACTCACGGGTCGAACGCACTTGGTCCGTGTCTTCGATCCGCAAGATGAATTCACCGCCGTGCTGCTTGGCAAAGCAGTAGTTGAACAAGGCGATGTAGGCAGTACCGACGTGGGGATCCCCAGTAGGCGATGGCGCGATGCGCGTGCGGACGGTGGTCATGGCGGGTCTCGAATGGGCAATAAAGCTGAAAATAAAACAAGGGGCGAATGGTAACAGCCCCAAGCCCCCCGGCTCCAGCGTGGGCCGATCAACAAAGGGCATATAAACCAAGGTTGGGGCTGCAACCGCGAGATAGCTATTTGGCAGATCGTTAGCTGGCTATATTCCATTGCCTTTCGTAACCGACACTGCGCCGCCATCGCAGGCAAGCCACCCACATGTTGAAATGCATTGCACATGTGGGAGCTGGCTTGCCTGCGATGAGGCCCGCCCCATCAACGCAACTTCAGACCGTCAGCAACCGCTCGCGCAACTTGCCAATCTCATCGCGCATCTGCGCCGCCGCTTCAAACTCCAGGTCCCGCGCCAGCTGGTACATCTTCTCTTCCAGTTGGCGGATACGCTTGGTGATTTCGCTCGGCGAGCGCAGTTCGTTTTCGTACTTGGCGTTTTCCTCGGCAGCCTTGGCCATGCCTTTGCGCTTCTTGCTGCGCGAGCCCGGTACGGTGGCGCCTTCCATAATGTCGGCCACGTCCTTGAACACGCCCTTGGGGGTGATGCCATTGGCCAGGTTGAACGCAATCTGCTTGTCGCGGCGGCGCTCGGTTTCGCCGATGGCCCGCTCCATGGAGCCGGTGATACGGTCGGCATACAAAATCGCCCGGCCATTGAGGTTACGCGCCGCACGGCCAATGGTCTGGATCAGCGAGCGCTCGGAGCGCAGGAAACCCTCCTTGTCCGCGTCCAGGATCGCCACCAGCGACACCTCGGGCATGTCCAGGCCTTCACGCAGCAGGTTGATGCCCACCAGCACATCGAACGTGCCCAGGCGCAGGTCGCGGATGATCTCCACGCGCTCCACCGTGTCGATGTCCGAGTGCAGGTAACGCACGCGCACGCCGTGGTCGGCGAGGTAATCGGTAAGGTCTTCGGACATGCGCTTGGTCAGCGTGGTAACCAGCACCCGCTCTTCCAGGGCCACGCGCTTGGTGATCTCCGACAGCAAATCATCGACCTGGGTCAGGGCCGGGCGGATCTCGATTTGCGGGTCGACTAGGCCGGTGGGACGCACCAGTTGCTCGATCACCCGGCCAGCATGCTCGGCCTCGTAGTTGCCCGGCGTGGCGGACACAAAGATGGTCTGCGGGCTGATGCTTTCCCACTCGTCAAAACGCATCGGCCGGTTATCCAGCGCCGAAGGCAGGCGGAAGCCGTACTCCACCAGGGTTTCCTTGCGCGAACGGTCGCCTTTATACATGGCGCCGACTTGCGGCACGCTGACGTGGGATTCGTCGATCACCAGCAAGGCGTCTGCCGGCAGGTAGTCGTAGAGGGTCGGTGGTGGCGCGCCGGATTCGCGCCCCGACAGGTAGCGCGAGTAGTTTTCGATGCCGTTGCAGTAGCCCAGCTCGAGGATCATCTCCAGGTCAAAACGCGTGCGCTGCTCCAGGCGCTGGGCTTCCACCAGCTTATTGTTGGCGCGCAGGTATTCGAGGCGCTCGGCCAGCTCGGCCTTGATCCCCTCCATGGCATCCAAAAGGGTTTCACGGGGTGTCACATAGTGGCTTTTTGGATAGAACGTGAAACGCGGCAGTTTGCGGATCACTTCGCCAGTCAATGGATCGAAGGCCGACAAACTCTCGACTTCATCGTCGAACAGCTCGATCCGGATCGCTTCCAGGTCCGACTCTGCCGGGTAGATGTCGATCACGTCGCCACGCACGCGGAAGGTCGCGCGGGCAAAGTCCATATCGTTGCGGGTGTATTGCAAATCCGCCAGGCGCCGCAGCAAGGCGCGCTGGTCGAGTTTGTCGCCGCGATCGACGTGCAGCACCATCTTCAAATAGGTTTCCGGGCTGCCCAGGCCGTAGATGCAAGAAACGGTGGTGACGATGATCGCGTCCTTGCGTTCCAGCAGCGCCTTGGTCGCCGACAGCCGCATCTGCTCGATATGGTCGTTGATCGACGCATCCTTCTCGATAAAGGTATCGGAGGACGGCACATAGGCTTCGGGCTGGTAGTAGTCGTAGTAGGAGACGAAGTACTCCACCGCGTTGTTCGGGAAGAACGCCTTGAATTCACCGTACAACTGCGCGGCGAGGGTCTTGTTCGGTGCCAGCACCAGGGTCGGGCGGTTGATCTGCGCGATCACGTTGGCAATGCTGAAGGTCTTGCCGGAGCCGGTCACCCCAAGCAAGGTCTGGTGGGACAGGCCAGCCTCGATGCCTTCGACCATCAGGCGGATGGCCTCGGGCTGGTCGCCAGCAGGTTCAAAGCGGGTGACTAGTTGGAAATCCGACATAACGTACCTCTTGAAGTCACCCCAGACTGTAAACCCGTCGGGGACGAAAAAGACCACAGCCTGCTAAATATCAGAGCGAGCCGTAGGAAAAAACCATGATAGCTGTAGAAGTGGAGGCGAATGTGACGGGTTTCAAGGCAATCGTCCTGCATGCCTGCGGCCATCAATGTTGCAATAAATAAACCGAAAAACTTGGCCGAAAAGCCATTTCGGCTGTCGCCGCGAGCGGTGTTGGCCTCTATACTAGCTCCCCGTTTGTGCACCGCTCTAGTGCATTCGGCTGGAGCGCGACACGTCCCTCCATTCCCCCATAGAGCTGCCGCAAAAATGAGCCTGTTCTCCGCTGTCGAAATGGCACCACGCGATCCTATCCTGGGCCTCAACGAAGCATTCAACGCCGATACCCGTACTGACAAGGTCAACCTTGGCGTGGGCGTTTACTGCAACGAGGAGGGGAAGATTCCACTCCTGCGTGCCGTTGCCGAAGCGGAAGCCATTCGCGTGGCGCAACACGCCGCCCGTGGCTACTTGCCGATTGATGGCATTGCCGCCTACGACCTGGCCGTGCAAAAGCTGCTGTTCGGCACTGAGTCGCCGCTGTTGAGCGCTGGTCGGGTGATCACTGCCCAGGCCGTTGGCGGCACCGGCGCACTGAAAATCGGCGCTGACTTCCTCAAGCAACTGCTGCCCAATGCCGTAGTTGCCATCAGCGACCCAAGCTGGGAAAACCACCAGGCGCTGTTCGAAAAAGCCGGCTTCCCGGTACAGACCTATCGTTATTACGACGCGGCCACCCACGATGTGAACCGCGCCGGCCTGCTGGAAGACCTCAACGCCCTGCCCGCCCAGTCCATCGTCGTGCTGCACGCCTGCTGCCACAACCCGACCGGCGTCGACCTGAGCCCGGCCGACTGGAAAGACGTGCTGGAAGTGGTCAAGGCCAAAAACCTGGTGCCGTTCCTCGACATGGCCTACCAGGGCTTTGGCGACGGTATCGACGAAGATGCCGCCGCCGTGCGCCTGTTCGCCGAGTCGGGCCTGACCTTCTTTGTGTCCAGCTCGTTCTCCAAATCGTTCTCGCTGTACGGCGAGCGCGTGGGCGCACTGTCCATCGTCAGCGAATCGAAAGAAGAAAGCGTGCGCATCCTGTCCCAAGTCAAGCGCGTGATCCGCACCAACTACTCCAACCCGCCGACCCACGGCGCGGCGATTGTGGCGGCAGTGCTCAACAACCCAGAGCTGCGCGCCCAGTGGGAAGCAGAACTGGCCGAAATGCGTTTGCGCATCCGCGGCATGCGCGAGCAGATGGTCAGCGACCTGGCCAAGGCTGCTCCGGGCCACGACTTCAGCTTCGTCGGTCGCCAGCGCGGGATGTTCTCCTACTCCGGCCTGACCGTAGAGCAAGTCACCCGCCTGCGCAGCGAGTTCGGTATCTACGCCCTCGACACCGGTCGCATCTGCGTGGCGGCGTTGAACCAGGCGAATATCGCTGCCGTGACCAAGGCGATTGTGCAGGTGCTGTAAGCCTGATCGCGGGGTACGAAGGGGAAGCCAGTGGCTTCCCCTTTCCATTTGTGCCCCCCGTGGCGAGCGAGCTTGCTCGCGTTGGGCTGCGCAGCAGCCCCAATACCTGCCACCCTGAACTTACTGGACCACCACGGTGCCTGAACAAGGGGCCGCTATGCGCCCCAACGCGAGCAAGCTCGCTCGCCACAACAAGTTCACCACTTGCGGCGCCCAACCCCTAGACTGAACACCGACTGCCCCTTTGCTGCGAGAGCCTTATGAGAAACGACGACCTGGACCTGCGTGCCGACCGCGACGAACTGGATCACTTCACCCCCCGCACGCCCCCAGCCAAGCGGCAAAAAAGCCTGGTGCTGCAAGTCGCCCTGGGCGTCTTCCTCGGCGGCCTGGCCTTGTGGCTGGTGCAACTGGGGGCCACGGCGCTGATGACGAAACTGGCGATGGGCACCCTGCAGTTTGGTGGCTAGCTTGCCGACGCCTACAGGGGAATGCGTTCCTGTAGCAGTTGCACAAAACTGTCCAAACTCTGCGACACCGTGCCCCGACGCCAGATCAGCCAGGTGTTGAGCAGGCGGAACTCATCGGCCAACGGCCATACGCTGACCGTGGTAAACCCCGGCATGCTCTCCAACATGCTGCGCGGCATCAGCGCCAGCCCGGCGCCGGCGCTGACACAGGCGAGCATGCCGTGGTACGACTCCATCTCGAAAATCTTCCCCGGCATCGCGCCGTCCTGGGAAAACCAGCGCTCAAAGTGGTGCCGGTATGAGCAGTTGGAGCGAAAGGTATAGATGTTCTCACCGTTCACATCCTGCCCACAGCTGATCGGCGCGTGATGCAAGGGCGCAATCACCACCATCTCCTCCTCAAACACCGCCACTCCCTCCAGGGTCGGGTGCAACACCGGTCCATCGACAAACGCTGCCGCCAGTCGCCCCGATAACACGCCTTCGATCATCGTGCCCGAGGGCCCGGTGGTCAGGTCCAGTTCGACCTTGGCGTGTTTCTGGTTGTAGGCCGCAAGCAATGCCGGGATTCGCACGGCGGCGGTGCTTTCCAGCGAGCCCAGGGCGAAGGGGCCCTGGGGCTCCTCACCCGCCACGGTGGCGCGGGCCTCTTGCACCAGGTCAAGGATGCGCCGTGCATAACCGAGGAAATTCCAGCCGGCAGGCGACAGGCGCAGTCGACTTTTCTCACGGATAAACAGCTCGACACCCAGGTCCTGCTCCAATTGCTTGATACGGGTGGTCAGGTTCGATGGCACCCGATGAATCAGCTGTGCGGCGGCGCTGATGCTGCCTTGCTCGGCCACGGCCTTGAAAATCTCCAACTGCACCAGATCCAAGTCATTCTCCAATCGTGAACGTATTGCTTAATATTATTCAGTTCCCGGAAAAGATACAGCCCCGTACGCTGGGCACCTTCTCCAACACTGCGCAGGACGGTGCCATGAACGCTATCACTCACCAGACCCATGCCTTGTCGATCAACCCCGCCAATGGCGAAACCGTCGGCAGCTACCCGTACGAATCCGCCGCGCAACTGGATGCCGCCCTCACTCGCGCCAGCACCGCCTTTCACAAGGGTCGCCATACGCCAGTGGCACAGCGCGCCGAATTGCTCCTGGCCCTGGCCGGCGCCCTGCGCGAACAAGCCGAAGAAATGGCGCAAATGATCACCCTGGAAATGGGCAAGCCCATCGCCCAGGCCCGTGGCGAAATCGAGAAATGCGCCTTGCTGGCCGAGTGGTACGCCGCCCACGGCCCGGCCATGCTCGCCCCGGAACCGACCCTGGTGGACAACGGCAGCGCCCAGATCGAATATCGCCCCTTGGGCCCGATCCTCGCGGTAATGCCGTGGAATTTCCCGGTGTGGCAAGTGCTGCGCGGCGCCGTGCCGACCATGCTCAGCGGCAATACCTACGTGCTCAAGCACGCGCCCAACGTGATGGGCAGCGCCTACCTGATGCAGCAGGCCTTCCACAAAGCCGGCTTCGCCGATGGCCTGTTCGAAGTGATCAACGTCACCCCCGACGGCGTGTCCAAGGCCATCGCCGACCCACGCATCGCCGCCGTGACCCTGACCGGCAGCGTGCGCGCCGGCATCGCCATCGGCTCGCAAGCCGGCGCCGCGCTGAAAAAGTGCGTACTGGAACTGGGCGGCTCCGACCCCTTTATCGTGCTCAACGACGCCGACCTCGACGCCGCCGTGCAAGCGGCGGTGATCGGCCGCTTCCAGAACTCCGGCCAGGTCTGCGCCGCCGCCAAGCGCCTGATCATCGAGCAAGGCGTGGTCGAGGCGTTCACCGCCAGATTCCTTGAAGCCAGCCGCCAACTGGTGATGGGCGACCCGACGTCGAGCGACACCTACATTGGCCCCATGGCCCGCTTCGACCTGCGTGACGAGCTGCACGCACAAGTCCAGGCGACCCTGGCCGAAGGCGCCACCCTGCTGCTGGGCGGCCATCCTATTGAAGGCGCGGGCAACTATTACGCCCCCACCGTCCTGGCCAACGTCACCGACCAGATGACCTCGTTCAGACAGGAACTGTTCGGCCCCGTCGCCTCGATCATCAGCGCCCGCGACGCCGAGCATGCCGTGGCCCTGGCCAACGACAGCGAGTTCGGCCTCACTGCCAGCCTCTTCACCCGCGACCCAGCCAAGGCACGCCAGATCGCCAACCAGCTGGAAACCGGCGGGGTCTTTATCAACGCCTACAGCGTGTCCGATCCTCGGGTGGCGTTTGGCGGGGTGAAAAAGAGTGGGTTTGGCCGCGAACTGTCACATTTCGGCGTGCGGGAATTCTGCAATGCGCAGACGGTATGGATAGATCGGCGGTAGGCCGATAGTCAAGATTGCTCATTGCCAGCCTGCAGGTTCGGGATATGATCAGGCCGATATTTGAACCGGACTGCACTGACCTATGCCCGTTGACCTGCAAGCGCTCTACCCCAAACTGATCCATCTGATGCTGGATACGGTTTTCGTGGTCGACAGGGACAATCAGATCGCATTTGTCAGCGATGCCTGCGAGACGCTGCTCGGCTACCGTGCCGACGAGTTGACCGGCAACTTGATCACCGACTATATGCACCCTGAAGACCTGGCGGCCACCCGAGCCTCGATCATCCGGGTGATGAACGGCCAGCCCCACGTCGATTTCCGCAACCGCTATCTGCGCAAGGATGGCAGTGTCGTGCATATCCTGTGGGCGGCATTCTGGTCCGAGGATGTGGGCGCCCGGATCGGCGTGGCGCGGGACATCACCGCCCTCACCCAGGCCGAGGAGGAACTGCGCTTTCTCGCCCACCACGACCCGCTGACCGCCCTGACCAATCGCTCGCTGTTCAATGATCGGCTGGACTCCGCGTTGCGCAACGCGCGCCGCCAGAACAGCACACTGGCGCTGCTGTTCCTGGATATCAATGATTTCAAGGGCATCAATGATGTGCATGGACATGCCGCCGGCGACCGCGTGCTATGTGCCATTGCACGACGCCTGGAAGGCTGTGTGCGGGACACCGACACAGTAGCGCGGATGGGTGGGGATGAATTCACCGTGCTGTTGACCGATCTTCATTCAGAAGAGGCGGTGGCCGAGAAGGTACAGCAGATCCTTGCCATCATGGCCGAACCGCTGGGCCCTGAGTTTGGCCCGGTGACAATGCCATCGTGCAGCATCGGCGTAGCCCGTTATCCGGCTGACGGGGACAATGCCGATACGCTGCTCAGCCATGCCGATGGTGATATGTACCGGCTGAAGAAAATCCACCGCGCGGCCGCCAAGCGAGCTATTTGTTGAAGCGGCGCAGTTGTGCCGGTTCGGGCTCACTGGCAGGCCAACGCGTGTAGGCCATCAACGGTTATTGCGCAGGATCGAGAAATTCAACGCCGCCGCGACACTCAGCCACGCCAGGTACGGGAACAGGATTAACCCGGTGATCAGGTCCAGGCGCACCGCCAGCACCACCATCGCCGCCACGGTGAGCCAGAGCAGCGTGATAATCAGCATCCCCGCAAGAATCCGATGCGCGCCGAAGAACACCGGGGTCCACAGCGTATTCAAGGCAATCTGCGCCGCCCACAGGGCCAGCACTGTCTGACTGCCGGGGATCAGGCTCAGGCGGTAACCGGCCCAGGCGAGTAGCAAATAGATGATCGTCCAGGCCACCGGAAACAACCAATTGGGTGGGGTGAAGCGCGGTTTGACCAGGGATTGATACCAGGCGCCGGGCTTGAACATGATGCCGGTGCTGGCAGCGGTAGCGCAGGCGAGCAGGAAGATGAAGAACGTCATGGTCGGTCCCTATATGGATGGCGCACGCAGTTGGCACCGTAACGTCTCAAATGACCCAACCTTGCGGCCATAAATTCAATCGGCCCCGAAACGAATCCACTTGATTGACCGGTTTTCGCGTAGCCCGCACCTTTTTCACGTCATATAAAAGGTTTAGGGTGCGTTGATTCTTCCCATTCATTAGAGAATCGAGCGCTTGGCCAACGTCCCCGCTGATCACCGCAGCAGTCCCTGGTCGGTTTTCCTGATTTTCCTGCGCCTGGGTCTGACCTCCTTCGGCGGACCTGTCGCCCACCTCGGCTACTTTCGCGATGAATTCGTCACGCGGCGGCGCTGGTTGAGCGAGCGCAGCTATGCAGACCTGGTCGCACTCTGCCAATTTCTCCCCGGCCCGGCCAGCAGCCAGGTGGGCATCGCCCTGGGTTTGTCACGGGCAGGCTACAGCGGTGCACTGGCGGCCTGGGCCGGGTTTACCTTGCCGTCCGCCGTGCTCTTGATCCTGTTCGCCCTGGGCCTGACCCAGCATAGCTCGGCCATACCGAACGGCGCGCTGCATGGCCTCAAAGTCGTCGCCGTGGCGGTCGTCGCCCAAGCCGTGTGGGGCATGGCGCGCAACCTGTGCCATAGCGGGGGGCGCATGCTCCTGATGCTGATGGCCGCCGTCATTACCCTGTCGATACCGTCGGCCTGGGGCCAGGTCGCGGTGATTGCCGGCGCAGGCGTCGTCGGCCTGCTGCTGTTCAACCCCGTCCCCAACGCCACCCACGACGCACTCGCCATCCCCATCCGCCGCCGCGCGGGAGTGATGTGGTTGGCGCTGTTCTTGATCCTGCTGGTGGGCCTGCCGCTCCTCGCCCAGACGCTGCCCCACCAGAGCCTGGCGCTGCTAGACGCGTTCTACCGCAGCGGCTCGCTGGTGTTCGGCGGCGGCCACGTGGTACTGCCCCTGCTGCAAGCCGAAGTAGTGCCGCCGCAATGGGTGAGCAACGACGTGTTCCTCGCCGGCTACGGCGCGGCCCAAGCCGTGCCCGGGCCCTTGTTCACCTTCGCCGCGTTCCTCGGCGCCGCGATGAACCCGGCCCCCACCGGCTGGCTCGGCGGCGTGATCTGCCTGCTGGCTATCTTCGCGCCGTCGTTTCTCTTGATCTTCGCCGCCCTGCCCTTTTGGCAAAGCCTGCGCCAAAACACACGCGCACAGGCCGCACTGGCCGGCGTGAATGCCGCGGTGGTGGGTTTATTACTGGCGGCGCTGTACCAACCGGTGTGGACCAACGCGATATTCACCGCACAAGACTTCGGCCTGGCACTGATCGCCCTGGTGGCGCTGATGTTCTGCAAACTGCCGCCATGGCTCGTGGTTGCAGGCAGCGGCGCAGCGGGCTGGTTATTGAGTCTGATCGTGTAGACAACCCCGCCACCACGCCCTGCTCGACAGCCGGGGCGTGCAGCTACTAGCCCTTCAACTCAGCCGCACGATGGCTGGCAGCGTCGTCGTAAGCCACATACAACGACTCGGCGATTTGGCTTTTGATGGCTTTGGTGGACTCCAGGCCCAGGACAAAACCTTCGGCTTTGCCGCCTGCGCGATTCAGGTCTTCAGGCGTGCTGGCGCCGGTGATCGCCTCCAGCAACTTGACGGCATGTGGGCCTACGCCCTTGGGCAGGCTGATCTGGTCAATGCTCATTGCGGCACCTCGAATGAGGCTGGGGACGGTGTGTTGCGGGTGAACGAGGTCATGTGCGATACCTTGATGGCTGGGGGCCGATAGCGCGAGGAACCACTGCCGGAGGGGCATGGTAGACCGGGATGGGCAAAAAAGGGCTGATTTCGCGACCACATCGTTGCAGCACTTGCCATCCCAACCTCTGAGAACAAGAGGGAGCGCCGCCGAACCCGGGCTCGACGGCTCGTTCGACTCTCAAACTCCATTCAGAAGCGTTTAGGCAGGATCCGCGCCAGGGTGTTGTCCCGAACCCAGTAGTGATGGAACAAACCTGCCGCCGCATGCAAACCGATCAGCCAGTAACCGCTGCTGCCAAGCAACTCGTGCCAATGCTTGAACTGCTTTGCCAGGTCCGGATCGACCGACACAAGTGACGGCAGAAAAAACCCGAAGTAAGGCATCGGTTTGCCTGCCGCCGACAACATCAGCCAGGCCAGCAGCGGGGTCGCAATCATCAGCCCATACAATGCCAGATGCATCAGGTGCGAAGCGCCGGTCTGCCACGCAGGCAAGGCAGGCGTTATGGGTGGCCGGGGGGGCAGGCGCCCAAGCAGACGCACCCAGACCAGAAGAAAAATGCTTGCCCCCAAAAGCCCGTGCAGTCCCAGGAATAGGCTTCTCATGGTGCCCCCACGGGGTAGCAGGCCTTTGATTTCGATGCTGGCATAGACACCGACAAACAGCCCCAGCATCAGCCAGTGCAATGCAATCGACAGTTTTCCATAACGTTGGGTGGATGAGTCTCGGGTCATGCTGGGCCTCTGCAGTCATTCTGGCGAGCGAGTCATTCGCCCGACCTCGATCCGGTTTAACGCCTGATCGAACCACGCCACCCTGCCCGCCCAGCCTTAATACAATCTGAAGAAGCGCCAGCCCGTCTGTTGCGACCTTCAGACTCCGTTAAGAAATGCCCTCGATACTCTGCCCAAACCTACTGGGGAGACGTTATCCAATGGCCCATTTCGACTGGCACCTCTCTTTACCGCTTCACTTCGGCCAAGCCGAGTCCTCGCAGATGAATCTGCTCAGGGCCTTGCCCGGCGACACGCTGCGCGCGGTGTTCGAAACCTTTGTCCAGCAACGTTTTCGCCAGGCACATGGTGCTGACATTCGTCATTTCATGCCGGAACTGTTTGGCGTAAGTAGCGCGTCTGGCGAACTTTGCGCCGTCGCCGGTGTGCGTCTGGCCAAGACTGAACCCTTGTTTCTGGAGCGGTATCTGGACGCGTCGATTGAAGCGCTGATCGGCACGGCAGCCGAGTGCCCCGTCGAGCGCACCGGCATCGTCGAGGTGGGCAATCTGGCGGCCAGTGACAACGGCAGCGCACGTCTGAGCATCATTACCCTCACTTATCTGCTGGCCATGGGCGGCCTGGAATGGGTGGCCTTTACCGGCAATATCGGGCTGGTCAACAGCTTCCATCGCCTGGGATTAAAACCGCTGACGCTCTGCGCCGCCGACCCCGAGCGGCTAGGCGCTGACCGCCACAGTTGGGGCAGCTATTACGACAGCAAGCCCTGGGTGCATGTAGGCAACATCCGCGCAGGCTTTGTCCACCTACGCAATATCGGCGTGTTCAACCGCCTGGGGTTGCCCACATCGCTTGAGGAGGCCACTTATGTCGCCTGAAATGGAACGCTTCAAGGAGATCCTGCGCAGCCACGCTGAATGCACGCCACACACCACCGCCCTGTGGGGCGATCAGTTGAAGCTGGACTATGCCACCCTGTACGCCGAGCTTAACTATCGCCAACAGCGACTGCGCGATGAGGGCATCAAGGTGGTCGCGCTGGCGCTGGACAATGGCGTCGAAGCGATGCTCTGGGATCTGGCCACGCTGTTCGAAGGGTTGACGTGCCTGACGCTGCCGCCGTTTTTCACCCCGGCTCAACGCAAGCATTGCCTGGAACAAAGCCAGGCAGAGCTGGTGATTGCCGAACCGCAACTGGAGGCAGAACTGCAAACCGCCGGTTTCGAGAAAACCGGCGAGTTCTGGCGCAAAAACCTCAACGGTGCGTCCGGCTTACCCGAACACACCGCCAAACTGACGTTTACCTCGGGAACCACCGGTACCCCCAAAGGCGTGTGCCTGAGCGCCGAGAGTATTTTGAGGGTTGCCCGCGAGCTGTATCAGGCCAGCCAACCCAACGATCCACGGCACCACCTCGCGGTGCTGCCCCTGGCAATCCTGTTGGAAAATATCGGTTGTTATGCCGCCCTTTATGCCGGCGTCACCCTGAGCCTGCCAAGCCAGAGCGTGTTGGGGATTCAAGGGGCCAGCGGCGTCGACGTCCCGCAATTGCTCGGCTGCCTGGCCGCCCGCGCCCCCGAAAGCCTGATTCTGGTGCCGCAGCTTCTCCTGCTGCTGGTCAACGCTGGCGAACAAAAAGCCTTCAATCCTCAAACCCTGCGTTTTGCCGCCGTGGGCGGTGCGCGGGTGTCAGAAGAACTGCTGCACCGTGCGCACACCCTCGGCATGCGTGTCTACGAAGGCTACGGCCTGTCGGAGTGTGCGTCGGTGGTGTGCCTCAACCACCCCGAGGCCCATCGTCCCGGCAGTGTCGGCAAACCCCTGCCTCACGTAGAGGTACGTCTGGCTGAAGATGGCGAAGTGCTGATCAAGGGTTCTACCTTGCTCGGTTATTTGGGCGAGCCCGCTGGCGTCGATCAATGGTGGTCCAGCGGCGATCTGGGCGAATTTGACGCCGACGGTTTTCTCTATCTCAAGGGGCGCAAAAAACATCAATTTGTCACCAGCTTCGGGCGCAACGTGAATCCGGAATGGGTCGAGGCCGAACTGACCCAACGCCGGCATATCGCCCAGGCCTTCGTCTACGGCGAAGCCATGCCAAGCAACCATGCGCTGCTGTGGCCCCATCGCCCCGATTGCACCGATGACGAACTGGCGGCCGCGGTGGCCCAGGCCAACGAGGCCCTGCCCCAATACGCCCAGGTCCATCACTGGACCCGGCTGCCTCAACCGTTCACGCCCGCTAATGGTCTGCTGACCGCCAATGGCAGGCCGCGCCGCGACGCCATTGTTGAGCGTTACCAGGCGCAATTGACTATATCGACCCCTTCCGAGGTATCCGCATCATGAGTTTTTTCGACACTCTGCAAATCGCCACTCAAGCAGAACGCAACGAGCTGTTCACCCTACCGGTCATCCGCGATGCCCTTGAGGGCAAGGTCAGCCTGGAGAGCTATCGGGCGTTTCTGACCCAGGCGTACTACCACGTACGCCACACTGTGCCGTTGATGATGGCCTGTGGCGCGCGCCTGCCGACGCGCCTGGAATGGCTGCGTGAAGCAGTCTGTGAGTACATCGAAGAAGAATACGGCCATGAAAAATGGGTGCTCAACGACATCCAGGCCTGTGGCGGCGACAAAGAGGCGGTACGCGACGGTCATCCGTCCCTGCCCATCGAGTTGATGACCAGTTTCCTCTACGACCTGATCGCCCGGGATAACCCGGTAGGTCTGTTTGGCATGGTCAACGTCCTCGAAGGCACCAGCATCGCCCTTGCCACCCACACCGCCGGGGCCATTCGCGATCGCCTTGAGCTGCCGGAAACCGCCTTCAGCTACCTCAGCTCCCACGGCTCCCTGGATATCGGGCACATGCAGACTTACCGCCGACTGATGGACAAACTGCAGGACCCGAGTGATCAGGCGGCGGTCATTCATGCTTCCAAAGTGGTCTACAAACTCTACACCGACATGTTCCGTGGCTTGCCGCGTGACGGGGAGAGCCTGCATGCGCCTGTCTGAGGCTCGCGTGGTCTTGACCGGCGCCAGCGGCGGCATTGGCGCGGCGATTGCTGACGCACTGTGCGCCAACGGCGCCCAGGTGCTGGCCGTCGCCCGCCACCGCGAGTCGTTGGCGCCGGTGCTCGAGCGCTATCCACAGCAGGTGTTCTGGATTGGCGCCGACCTGACGTTCCTGGCAGACCGTCGCAAGGTGCTGACCGCTGCGCAGGCAATGGGCGGTATCAACCTGCTGATCAACGCCGCCGGGGTCAATCACTTCGCCATGCTGGAGCAGCTCGAGGACAGCGATATCAACGCCATGCTGGCAGTCAACATCAGCGCGCCTATCTGCCTGACGAAAATCCTCCTGCCACTGCTCAAGCAGGCCAGCAGCGCGATGGTCGTCAACGTTGGCTCCACCTATGGCTCGATTGGCTACCCCGGCTACGCCAGCTACTGCGCAAGCAAATTTGCCTTGCGTGGATTTTCCGAAGCCTTGCGCCGTGAGCTGTCAGACACCCGCGTGGGTGTGTTGTATGTCGCGCCACGCGCCACCAGCACCCCCATGAACAGTCCGGCCGCGCAGGCGCTCAACGACGCCCTCAACGCGAATGTCGACGACCCTCAAACCGTGGCCTCGGCCGTGATCCGCGCCATTGCCGGTGACCATCGCGAGTTGTACCTGGGCTGGCCGGAACGGTTTTTTGTACGCCTCAACAGCCTGCTGCCCAACCTGATTGACCGAAGCTTGCGCAAGCACCTACCCCTGATCCGTCGCCTGAGCCAAAAGACTGACAACGAGGACCTCAATCCATGAAAAACACCCTCTGCTTGCTATTACTCGGCGCGTTGAGCCCGGCCGTCTGGGCCCTGGACGCCGCTGACCAGCAACGCCTCAACGACATCCAGCAGCGCTGGGCGCATATTCAATACGAATTACCCGCCGACCAGCGCGCGGCGAAGTTCGAGCAACTCGCCACCCAAGCCAGCGCCTTTACCCAGGACCGCCAATCCGTCGCCGAGGCCTGGATCTGGTCCGGTATCGTCACCAGCAGTTGGGCTGGCGCCCAGGGTGGGCTCGGCGCGTTGAGCAAGGTCAAGGAGGCGAAGATCGACCTGGAAAAAGCCCTCTCCCTGGACCCCAAAGCCTTGCAAGGCTCGGCCTACACCAGCCTCGCCGCGCTGTATGATCGGGTACCGGGCTGGCCTATTGGTTTCGGCGATTCGGACAAAGCACAACAATTGCTCGAGCAAGCATTGCAACTGAACCCAGACGGCATTGATAGTCTGTACTTCTGGGGCGATCACCTTTACCGTCAAAAACGCTACCCCCAAGCCAGACAGGCGCTACAAAAAGCCCTGCAGGCAGCCCCGAGGCCAGGCCGTGAAACCGCTGACGCCGGGCGCCGCACGGAAATCGAAGCGTTACTGCAGCAAGTGAACCAGAAACTCGACTGACAGGAGTCCGTGTGCGCTTACTACTGATCGAGGATGACATGGGCCTGGGCGAAGGTATTCACCAGGCCCTCACGCGCGAGGGCTACACCGTCGACTGGTTGCAGGACGGCAGCAGCGGCTTGCACGCACTGCTCAGCGAAACGTTTGATCTGGCCGTGCTCGACCTCGGTCTGCCACGAATGGACGGGCTCGACGTCCTGCGTCGCCTGCGTGACAGTGGCTCCAACCTGCCGGTCCTGATCCTCACGGCCCGGGACGCCACCGAGGACCGTATCGCCGGCCTGGATGCCGGAGCGGATGACTACCTGATAAAACCGTTCGCCCTCGCAGAACTCAAAGCCCGGATACGGGCCTTGTTGCGACGCAGCGCTGGCCGGGCCCAGATGCTGATTGAACACGCGGGCATCAGCCTGAACCCCGGTACCCAGCAAGTCAGCTATCTGGGCGAGCCCGTGGCCTTGACCCCCAAGGAGTATCAGTTACTCCATGAATTGCTTTCCCCTCCTGGCCGGGTCATGACCCGCGATCAACTGATGCAGATACTCTACGGCTGGAGCGAGGAGGCGGAAAGCAACACGCTGGAAGTGCATATCCATCATCTGCGCAAGAAGTTTTCCAGCCAGTTGATCCGAACGATCCGTGGTGTCGGCTATCTGGTGGACGAACGCCCATGACCTCCATTCGCCAGCGCACGCTCACCTTGATTCTTGGCCTGCTGTTCCTCGGTCTACTGATCATGACCGCCGTCAACCTGCATGACAGCAATCATGAAATTGACGAGGTCTACGACGCCCAACTGGCGCAAAACGCGCGTCTGTTGCAAGGCGTGATGCGCATGCCAATGGCCAGTAAGGAGCAAGCAGAGCTATACCAGGCGTTCAATCAAGCGCTGGGGCTTGCCGTGCCTAAGGTCGATGGCCATCCATATGAAAGCAAGATCGCGTTCCAGGTCTGGAACTCGGACGGCACGTTGCTGGTTCACACCGCCAGCGCACCCGCGTTTACCTCACCACCGAGCAAGGCCGGTTTCAGCGCCATCACGGACGTCAACAACCGAGCATGGCGCGCGTTTGTCTTGGAGGATGCGCAATATAATTTGAAGATTTGGGTGGGCGAGCGTGACGACGTGCGTGACGATCTGGTGAATCGGATTGTCCGCCATACGGTGTTGCCCAATCTGATTGGCTGCGTGCTGCTTGCCGCAGTGATCTGGCTGGCGATTGGCTGGGGCTTGAAACCCCTGGTCAACATGGCGCAAACCCTGCGTGCGCGGCATCCAGGCTCGCTTGAACCCTTGCACTTGAATCCATTGCCCACTGAACTGGAGCCCATGCAGGCGGCCCTTAACCGCGTGCTCGCACAAATCCAGGAGGTCATGGGACGCGAGCGGCGTTTTATCGCCGACGCCGCCCATGAGATGCGCACACCGTTGGCGGTGCTTAAAGTTCACGCAGAAAACCTGAAGGACGCCGCTAGCGAGGATGATCGACGCGCGTCCCTTGAGCACCTCATGGCAGGTGTCGACCGTACTACCCGACTGGTCAATCAACTACTGACGATGGCCCGTATTGAACCCCGCACCTCCGCCCTTGAGGCGCCAAAAACAGATCTGGTGGCGACAGTCCGGGACAGTCTGGTGCAGATGACACCCTGGCTCTTGAGCAAGGAACTTGAGCTGGTGTTCGACCCTGTCGACGAAGTCGGCCTGGTCAAAGTCGACACCGGGATCATCCAGATTGCCTTGAACAATTTGATGAGCAATGCGGCAAACTTTTCCCCGCCTGGAGGGCTCATCACCGTCGGGCTGGCCAAACACCACGATCACTACGAGTTGAGTGTCGAAGACCAGGGGCCGGGCATTGATGAAGCAGAACGTGATCGACTGTTTGAGCGCTTCTACAGCCGTGGCAATGACCACGGAGCAGGCCTGGGCCTGACCATCGTGCAATCCATCGCAAATCGCCTGGGTGGACAGGTCCGCTTGGAAAACCGGCCATCGGGTGGTTTACGGGCAACCTTTGAGTTTGCCCGGCTTTAGGTCGGTGCATGCCCGTAAAAGCATTTGGCCAAGCCCACTCGCCCGACTGCTGAGCTGATATCATCGAAAGATCAACGCGCCGAGTAAACCGCATGAACCGTCGTAAAAAGATCAATCAGTTATTAAAAGCCAACGCCAAAAAGGCCAGTGCCAAACTGGCCCCCAAAAGCAAAGACAAGTACATCAGCAAGGCCGACCGCTTGAAGCTGGAAGCGCAGCCGCCTCAGGACCCGACAACTTCCCCTGACACGCCCAACTGATTCAGGGCACTCTACGCCGGCGCAACAGTCTGCTATCAGACACCCACACTCGCCCGGCGGAGCTTCCCATGATGATTGTTCACCACCTCAACAACTCACGCTCGCAGCGCATTCTCTGGCTGCTCGAAGAACTCGGCCTGCCCTACGCGCTCAAGCGCTACCAGCGCGACCCAAAAACCAACCTCGCACCACCAGAGCTCAAGGCGATCAACGCGCTGGGCAAATCGCCGGTGCTTGAAGATGGCAGCCGCGTGGTGATCGAGTCCGGCGCCATTGTTGACTACCTGATCCGCCGCCATGGCCAGGGTCGCCTGCAACCCGACCCGGCCACGGCCGCCTACGACACCTACGTGCAATGGCTGCACTTTGCCGAAGGCTCGGCCATGCTGCCGCTGATGCTCAACCTGTACGTCAGTCGCCTGGGTGATGCCGGTGCGCCGTTGCATCCGCGGATCGAGTCGGAACTGGCCAACTACCTGGGTTACCTGAACGACGCCCTGGCGCAGTCACCGTACCTGCTGGGTGAGGAACTGAGCGGTGCGGATATCCAGATGAGCTTCATTGGCGAAATCGCCAAGGCCCAGGGCAAGCTGCCGGCGTACCCGAACCTCGCGGCGTGGGTCCAGCGGTTCCAGGCCCGGCCGGCCTATCGCAAGGCGCTGGAACAGGGTGGGGAATACGCGTTTGCCCAGTAAATCACCGGGCATTTGACTGCCCTTCCAAAGCCGGCATACTTGCCGGCTTTTTTCGGGACGTCTCCATGCAACGGATTGTAATTCTGGGCAACGCCGGCAGCGGCAAATCCACCCTCGCCCGCGCCCTTGGCCAGCGTCTCGGCCTGCCCGTGGTGCACCTGGACACCCTGTTCTGGGAACCCAACTGGGTCGAGACCGACGCCGAACAATTCCGCACGCGAGTACGCGAAGCCGTCGCGTCGGACACCTGGGTGTGTGAAGGCAACTACGCCCGACGCACCTTCGACCTGCGCCTGCCCCGTGCCGACCTGATCATCTGGCTGGATACACCGCGACTCACCTGTTTCACCCGGGTACTGATACGCAGCGCCATGAAACGCCCTCGCGCGGATCGGCCCGTGGGGTGTACCGACAAGCTCGACCGGGAGTTTCTGACCTTTTTGAGTTTTGTATGGAATTTTGATCGCGGCTATCGGCCGGGTATCGAGGCGATGCGCCTGGCAGTGGGGCCGGATGTTCCGACAGTGCATTTGCGCGGTAACCGGCAAGTGGCAGATTTTCTCGACCGCTTGCCCGGCCTTGCCATCGGCGTGTGATAACGTGCGCCCAGGCCCACCGTGCAGGCACGTGCCCCATGTCCATCGCCGATAATCTGCTCGCCTTTACCCTCGCCGCCACCCTCCTGACCCTCACTCCCGGGCTCGACACCGCGCTGGTGTTGCGTACCGCGACGGTGGAAGGCAAGCAACAGGCATTGCGTGCGGCATTGGGTATCAATGCGGGCTGTTTCTTATGGGGCGCGGCGGTGGCCTTTGGTTTGGGTGCGTTGATCGCGGTGTCGGAGGCGGCCTTCAACCTCTTGAAGTACTGCGGCGCCGCTTATCTGGCCTGGCTGGGCCTGAATATGCTGCTGCGCCCACGCACCTCCCTGACAGTCGGTGAGGCTCATGCCCAACCCGGCACCCGCTGGTTCTTGAAAGGCATGCTGGGCAATGTGCTCAATCCCAAGATCGGGATTTTCTATGTGTCGTTCCTGCCGCAGTTCATTCCCCAGGGCCATTCGTTGATCGCCTGGACATTCGGCCTGGTGAGCATCCATGTGGTGCTCGGCATGGCGTGGTCATTGACCCTGATCGGCGCCACCCAGCCACTGGCCGCAGTGCTGCGCCGGGGCAAGGTGATACCTGGATGGACCGCAGCACCGGCCTGCTTTTTGTGCTGTTCGCGGCCCGCCTGGCATTGAGCAAACGCTAGTCAGGGCTTCGACGAAGATCAAGGTGGGCGCTGTCGAGTACCCGGATCACTGTGGCTTCGGGGCTGTCATGTACTGGCTGAAGTTGTTGATGTGATCATCCAGATTGTCTTCCAGCATCATCCGGTACTGCTCACAGAAGTACTTCAACATCGCTTCCCGCGCCTCGGCCATTTCCGCGCCGGACTTGAAGTTGCGCGCACTGGCCCAGGCGTTGAAACGGGTGGTGCCGAACATCATCGAGGCACTGACCTGGCCCAGGTTCTCGAGGGTTTTCAATTGCTCGTTCGACAGTTCGATATGCGCGTCGGCGCGGTCGTAGAAGGCTTGGTCGGTAGCGTCTGGCATGGTGGAACACCTGGGTTGGATAAATGAGTCATTGAAACATTTGCGGCAGGCGAGACCCTAGACCGGGTTCGTCGCCTCCAACAACTGCGTGATCCAGCGCACCTCTTGCGCCAGTTCCTGCACTTTCTGTTCGGGCAACGCTTGTCGGGCCTGGGCCAACTGATCCAGGGTACGTTGCTTGTAGCGCAGCAGGCGTTGCCATTTGGCCAGGAACGCCGGGCTGCGGGCCTGCATCTGCAGGGGCCCGAAGTACAGCTGCTCGGCGCTGTAGCTCACTGGCCCGCTGCGCTCGGCGACGATGATTTCGTAGTCGAAGCGGTTTTCCCGTAGCAGTTCCTCGCAGAGGATGCGATAGCCGTTGTCCATCAGCCACAGGCGCAGCGGTTGTTCGCCGCCGTTGGGTTGCAGGATCAGGCGTTCCCGGCCGCTCAGATGCGCCTTGCCGCGCTCGAGGATATCGCGGATGGTCTCGCCGCCCATGCCGCAGATGCTGACCGCGTCGAGCAGGTCGGCCGGTTCGATAGCCGCCAGGCCATCGGCCAGGCGCACGTGGATGTGCAGTTCGTGGCCGTTGTCGCACACCGTGCGCTGGGCGGCGCGGAACGGCGTCAACGCCACCTCGCCGGCCACTGCCGCGACAATCGCGCCACGGTTCATCAACGCCACCGGCAGGTAGGCGTGATCCGAGCCGATATCAGCCAGGCGCGCGCCGGCCGGTACCTGGGCCGCCACGCGCTCCAGGCGCTTGGACAATGTGTTGTGGTTCAACTGCTGTTCCTTTTCGCGGCACTTTTGCCCTCAGTGCGGGCGCGCATGATGCGCGGTGCGCGCCGCAGGGTAAAGCACCGCCGTCGGCGCCCGCCAGGCGAGCGCCTTGTACAGGCCCACGGCATTGCCATAGGACACGGCCTGCGCCTGGGCAATGGCCTGGCGCAGGCTGAGCAGCTCGCGCAGAAAGCGGTTGCAGCAAAGATCGGACAGGACTATAAAACCTCAACTTAACTTGAGGAAAACACCCATGGCAGCAGAAAAGAACCCGGACGGTGTGCGCTCCCTCACCATCGGCGAGGTGGCCAGGCGCAGTGGCGTACCCATCTCCACCCTGCACTTCTACGAGTCCAAGGGCTTGATCGCCAGCACCCGCAACGCCGGCAACCAGCGGCGCTTCCCGTCGCTGGTGCTGCGCAGCATTGCGATTATCAAAGTGGCGCAACGCACCGGCATTCCGCTGGAAGAGATCAAACGCGCCATGGGCCGCTATCCGCCGAACAGCAAATTGACGGCCGCGCAATGGGGAGAAATGTCCTCGGCCTGGCGCGACAACCTCAACGAACGCATCCGAACCCTGGAAGCCCTGCGCGACAGCCTGGACAACTGCATTGGCTGCGGCTGCCTGTCGCTCAACGACTGCCCGTTGCGCAACCCCGGCGATACCTTGAGCCAGGAAGGACCGGGGCCGAGAATCCTCGAACGCGCCGCTGCCGCATCTGAAATGCAATCCTCCAAACCCTGAAGATCAAGGTGGAAACTGTCGAGCCTTGGCGAGGCTGCGATGGCGGCGGTATTGCTGGGGTTGATGTTGGCTGACCCACCGCTATCGCAGGCAAGCCAGCTCCCACCTTGGATCTTCAGCACATTGAGCATCGTATGCATCCTGCGGTGACAGCTGAAATGCAATCCTCCACCCGCTGAAGATCGAGGTGGGAGCTGTCGAGCCCCGGCGAGGCTGCGATGGCGGCGGCATTGCTGGGATTGATATTGGCTGACCCACCGCTATCGCAGGCAAGCCAGCTCCCACCTTGGATCTTCAGTACATTGAGTACCGTATGCATCCTGCGGTGGCAGCTGAAATGCAATCTTCCAAACCCTGAAGATCGAGGTGGGAGCTGTCGAGCCCCAGCGAGGCTGCGATGGCGACGGTATTGCTGGGATTGATGTTGGCTGACCCACCGCTATCGCAGGCAAGCCAGCTCCCACCTTGGATCTTCAGCACATTGAGCATCGTATGCATCCTGCGGTGGCAGCTGAAATGCAATCCTCCACCCCTTGAAGATCGAGGTGGGAGCTGTCGAGCCCCGGCGAGGCTGCGATGGCGGCGGCATTGCTGGGATTGATATTGGCTGACCCACCGCTATCGCAGGCAAGCCAGCTCCCACCTTGGATCTTCAGTACATTGAGTACCGTATGCATCCTGCGGTGGCAGCTGAAATGCAATCTTCCAACCCCTGAAGATCGAGGTGGGAGCTGTCGAGCCCCGGCGAGGCTGCGATGGCGGCGGCATTGCTGGGATTGATATTGGCTGACCCACCGCTATCGCAGGCAAGCCAGCTCCCACATTGGATCCTCAGTACATTGAGCACCGTATGCATCCTGCGGTAGCAGTGAAATGAAATCCTCCCCCCCTGAAGATCGAGGTGGGAGCTGTCGAGCCCCGGCGAGGCTGCGATGGCGGCGGCATTGCTGGGGTTGATGTTGGCTGACCCACCGCTATCGCAGGCAAGCCAGCTCCCACATTGGATCCTCAGTACATTGAGTACCGTATGCATCCTGCGGTGGTAGTGAAATGCAATCTTCCAACCCCTGAAGATCGAGGTGGGAGCTGTCGAGCCCCGGCGAGGCTGCGATGGCGGCGGCATTGCTGGGATTGATATTGGCTGACCCACCGCTATCGCAGGCAAGCCAGCTCCCACCTTGGATCTTCAGTACATTGAGTACCGTATGCATCCTGCGGTGGCAGCTGAAATGCAATCTTCCAAACCCTGAAGATCGAGGTGGGAGCTGTCGAGCCCCGGCGAGGCTGCGATGGCGGCGGCATTGCTGGGGTTGATGTTGGCTGACCCACCGCTATCGCAGGCAAGCCAGCTCCCACCTTGGTTCCTCAGTACATTGAGTACCGGATGCATCCTGCGGTGGTAGTGAAATGCAATCCTCCACCCCCTGAAGATCGAGGTGGGAGCTGTCGAGCCCCAGCGAGGCTGCGATGGCGGCGGCATTGCTGGGATTGATGTCGGCTGACCCGCCGCTATCGCTGGCAAGCCCCCCACATTGGATCTTCATTGCCTTGGCAGGTCGGTGCTGACTACGCCGATGACACTTTTGAAGTAAGCCGCCCCGGGCACTTTCCTGATAATCGAACGATTACTGACGAAATGCCGAGGCCCCGCCATGACGCGTGCATCCACCGAACAGGTCCCGCCGCAAACCCTGAGAAAAGTCATCGTCGCCGCCGGTATCGGCAACTTTGTCGAGTGGTTCGACTTCGCCGTGTATGGCTTTCTCGCCACCACCATCGCCCAGCAGTTTTTCCCCAGTGGCGATGCCAGTGCGGCGTTGCTCAAGACCTTCGCGGTGTTTGCCGTGGCCTTTGCCTTTCGGCCTCTGGGCGGAATTTTCTTTGGCATGCTGGGCGATCGCATCGGCCGCAAGCGCACCCTGGCGATGACGATTTTGCTGATGGCCGGGGCCACGACCCTGATCGGCCTGCTGCCCACGTATGCCGCGATTGGCGTCACGGCGCCGATCCTGTTGTCGCTGATCCGTTGCGCCCAGGGCTTCTCCGCCGGCGGTGAATACGCCGGCGCCTGCGCCTACCTGATGGAGCACGCGCCCAGCGATAAACGGGCGTGGTATGGCAGCTTTATCCCGGTATCGACCTTTGCCGCCTTTGCCTCGGCGGCGGTGGTGGCCTATGCGCTGGAGGCTTCGCTGTCGGCCGAAGCCATGGGCAGCTGGGGCTGGCGCCTGCCATTCCTGATCGCTGCACCGCTGGGCCTGGTGGGCCTGTACCTGCGCTGGCGGCTGGATGAAACCCCGGCGTTCCAGGCGGTCGAGCAGGAGCACGCGGTGGCCCACTCGCCGCTCAAGGAAACCCTGCGCAACCATGGCGCGGCAATCTGCTGCCTGGGCGCTTTTGTGTCGCTGACGGCGCTGTCGTTTTATATGTTCACCACCTACTTTGCCACGTACTTGCAGGTGGCCGGTGGTTTGAGCCGGGCGACGGCGTTGCTGGTGTCGCTGATTGCGCTGATCTTCGCTGCGGCGATATGCCCGCTGGCCGGCTGGTATTCCGACCGGGTCGGGCGGCGCGTCACAGTAATGACCGCCTGCGGGCTGTTGATGGGGGTGGTATACCCCTCGTTCCTGATGGCCAGTTCCGGCTCGTTCGCCGCGTCCATCATCGGCGTGATGCTGCTGGCGGTGGGCGCGGTATTGTGCGGCGTGGTCACGGCCGCCCTGCTCTCGGAGACCTTCCCGACCCGCACGCGCTACACCGCCTCGGCGATCACCTACAACATGGCCTACACGATCTTCGGCGGCACCGCGCCGCTGGTGGCGACCTGGTTGATCAGCACCACCGGTAGCAACCTGTCACCGGCGTTTTACCTGATTGCCGTGGCCTTGCTCGCGCTGGCCGGCGGCCTGGCCTTGCCGGAGACCTCGCGCATTTCCCTGCATGACGCATAAGGCGCGAACCTTTCTCGCGCAAACACCGTCCGAGCTAGGGCATCGATGCTTTTCGCCCGCTCGGAGGTTTGTGTTTGAAAGCTGCCATCGTCAAAAAGTACCGCCTGATTATCAAGACCATGGGCTATGTCGGCTGGGCACTGTTCTGGCTGCTGCTGTGGGATATTGCGGTCACCGTGGACTTCATGCTGTTCCTCAACGCCAAGATCAACCTGCCGCTGATGCCCCTGACGCTGCTCGGCTCGGCGCTGGTGGTGCTGATCAGCTTTCGTAACACCAGCGCCTATAACCGCTGGTGGGAGGCGCGCACGCTGTGGGGCGCGATGGTCAATAACTCACGCAGCTTTGCGCGGCAGGTGCTGACGCTGCTGGATGACCCCGACAACGAGGTCAATCCGATCAAGTCGACCTTGCTGCGCCGCCACGTGGCCTATGTGAATTGCCTGGCGTCGCACCTGCGAGGCGAGCCGTGCCCGGAGGAAGTGCGAGCATTTATTCCTGGGGATGAGTTCGCGCGCAACGGCGCTACCAACAACTTTGCCAACGATATCCTCACCGGCTCCGCGGCCCTGCTGGCCCACGAATACAAGGCCGGGCGCCTGGACAGCATTCGCCTGGCGCGGCTGGAATCAACCATGGTCGATCTGTCCAACAGCCAGGGCGGCATGGAGCGCATCGCCAACACACCACTGCCCTACCCCTATGTGTATTTCCCCCGGCTGTTTATTTCGCTGTTCTGCCTGATCGTACCAGTGGGGCTGGTGGAGTCCCTGGGCTGGTTCACCCCACTGGCATCCACGGTGGTGGGTTTTATGCTGCTGGCCATCGAACGCATCGGCACCGACCTGCAAAGCCCGTTTCGCTCCAGCGAGCACCAGATCCAGACAGAGGCCATCTGCGAAACCATCGAGAAAAACCTGCAGTCGATGCAGCGGGATTCGTTGGGGGATGTTCGCAGGGGCCATTAAAAAGCCTGCATGTTTCGAGCATACAGATAATAATGAGTCGCATTAAACATTTCGTTTATCACAGTGCGCTCTTCCCCGCAGAGTGAGCGTCGCATTAATCAGAAGGATCTCTATGCAAAGCTTTTACCTGCACTCGATGCGCCTGCTGGGCGCACTTTTTTTGCTTGCCTGTACGCTAAGTGTCCAAGCCGCCACCGATGAAACCGACCATTCGGCCACCTTCGAAAAAAACCACCAGTCGTACGTGATCAATGCCGATGGCAGTTTTGTCCAGATGGTTGATGGTCACACGGATCAATGAAGAGCGAGCGATCAAAGACAACGCACAGCGTTCGCTGAGCTACAACCGCTCCCTGGAAAACCTCGAGGTGCTTGAAGCCTTCACCCAAAAGCCCGACGGCCGCAAGGTGAAGGTGGGCGCCGAGCAGATCAAGGAACAACAGGAGACCGCCTCGTCCGAGGCGCCGATGTTCCAGGACTCGCGGGTCAAAGTGGTGATATTTCCAGAGGTAGCGGTCGGTGACCGGCTGGTCCTGCGCTACCAGCGCCAGCGCACCACTGCCCTGTTCCCGCAGCAGTTCGAAGACTTCTACGTGCCGGACTTCTACGATGCCGAGCAGTTGAGCCTGAGCTACGACTTGCCAGCCGACAAGCCGCTGTTCGTCGATGCCCGGGGCTTCAAGGCCAGCACCCCGGCCGCAGCTGCCGGGCGCAAGGTGTACCGTTGGGACTACGTACCACAGGAAAAGGCGCGCATGGAAACCGGCGCCGTGTCCTACGTCGATTACGGCCAATTCCTCGCGGTCTCGACGTTCGCCAGCTACAAGGACTTTGCCCAGGCCTATGAGGCCAGGGCCCAGGTCGAAGTGACGCCGGCCATTGCCGCCTTGGCCAAGCAACTTACGGCCAACCTGAGCACCCCGCGCAGCAAAGCCCTGGCCCTGAGCGACTGGGTTCGTAAGAACATTCGTTATGTAGCGGTGTATGTCGGCGCAGGCGGCGTAGTACCGCACCCGGCCCAGGCCGTGCTGGACAACCGCTATGGCGACTGCAAGGACCATGTGGCCCTGCTGGAAGCCATGCTGCGCGCGGTAGCGATCGAGAGCTCGCCGGTGCTGGTCAACCTGGGTAACAGCTACACCCTGGCCAAAGTGCCCACCCTGGGTGTGCTCAACCATGCGATCACTTATGTGCCGGCCCTGGATCTGTATCTGGACTCCACCGCCACAGCCATCGCCGCGGGCTACCTGCCGATCCCGGTGCTGGGCAAGCCAGTACTGTTGACGCAGTCCGGCGAAATGGCCAAGACCCCGGCCGCGCAAACCGGCAAGGTCACCAACGACCTGCTGTTCAAGGTCGACAGCAACGGCGCGGCGGACTTTGTGCATGCCACCACCGTGGAAGGCTGGGGCTCAGAGTTCAATCGCTACCTGCTCAATGCAATGAAACCGGCTGACCGCGACTCGATGATCCGCAACGTCCTCGGCTGGTACGGGCAAACGGGCCAGGGCACGTTCAAAAGCGACTCCTTGCAGGATGAAGTCAACCCGTTCAAGAACACCCTTGAAGGGCGCACCGACAACCTGGTCAACCTGCCAGGCCCGACCGGCGTGCCGGCGCTCAGCAGCCTGGTCGGCGGCATTGCGCAGAACGTGTTTGCCTTCGCCTCGGAAAAAGACCGCACCCAAGAGTTCGGTTGCCTCTCGGGAGAAACCCAGGAGCAGGCCCGTTTCGAGTTCCCCAAGGAAGTCATCGTCCTCGCCGTGCCCAAGCCACAGTCCCTGCAACAGGCCGGCTTTGACTACCAGGCCACCTACGCCAAGGAAGGCAACACGGTGCTGATCACCCGCCACTTCAAGTTCGCCCATGCCAATACCGTGTGCAGCCCCGAGGACTTCAAGGCGATGAAGCCGGTGATCGAAAGCATGGTCAACGACCTGAAGAGCCAGATCATCGTGCAGACGCTGTAACTCCCAAGGTCATGCCGGCTGGTGACTGGTCACGCAGTGAATACCACCACCGCCGGCTGCAATCGCGTCGATATCCAGTTGCACCACCTTGCGCCCCGGATAGAGCCTGGACAGCAAGTCAAAGGCCTTGCGGTCGGCGACTTTGTCGCCAAACTGCGGCGCAATCACCGCGCCGTTGATCACGAAGTAGTTGATGTAGCCGGCGGCATAGTCCGGGTTATCCCGACTGAACCGGTTGCGACGCGGGTTCAGCGGTGGCGACACGGTGTGTATTTGCAGCGGCCGGCCATCGGCATCGCTAGCCTGCTTGAGCATGTCCAAGTGGGCCAAGGTCACCTGGTGGTCGTAGGATTCAGGGTCGGTGTCCAGGTTGGCGATGACCACGCCCGGCGAGACAAAGCGTGCGTAAAAGTCGACATGGGCGTCGGTAATGTCCTTGCCCTTGATACCCGGCAACCAGATGATCTTGCGCAAGCCCAGTCGGCTCTTCAGCTCAGCCTCGACGTCGGCCTTGCTCCAGCCGGGGTTGCGGTTGGCATTGATCCAGCTGCTTTCGGTCATGATTCCGGTGCCATGGCCATCCACTTCGATGGCACCGCCCTCGCCCACCAGTTCGCTGCGGATGTAAGTTGCGCCTGCCAGCTCGGCAACGTGAGCCGCCAGTTCGGCATCGTCGGCGTGCTGCTGCTTGTTACCCCAGCCGTTGAAGTTGAAGTCCACTGCGCCCAACTGGCCATTGTCATCCACGACAAAGTTGGCGCTGGTGTCACGCATCCAGATGTCATCCAGCTCGGCGTGTACGAAGGTGATGTTATGGGTGCCGCATTTTTCTTCGGCCAGCTCACGCTCATCTTCGCGGCAGAACACCGTGACCGGTTCGTACTCGGCAATCGTACGAGCGATACGGCCCAGGGCGTCCTGCACAGCGGGGGTGAAGTCCTGGTGAATCGCCTCCTGGGCGCCAAAGGCGATAAAGGCGCGCTGGTGTTTCTCGCCCTCATCGGGCATGAACCAGCGGCCTTGGACCGCCGCGTAGACGGGCAGCCCCATGGACGCGGCGGCGCCCAGGCCGGCCACCACCGCGGCCTGTTGGATGAATTGGCGACGTGTGCTCATGTGTACCTCTGGGTTGACCGTCATTGACCGATAGCCGTCTTGAACTTAGTCCAAACCCGCATGCGTGCGCGCATATCGGCCTGGGGAATATCCTGCCCGGCCACCAGTCGTTTGAAGGTGGCGTCGTCCGGGTAAATGTCCGGGTTGTTGCCCATGGCGAGATCGACGCTGGCGCGGGCCTTGGCATTGGCCGTGGGGTAGCCGGTGAAATTGCTGATGGCCGCCATGTTCTCTGGGCGCATGACAAAGTTGATAAACGCGTAGGCGTATTCCGGATGCCGAGCATCCACGGGGATGGCCATGGTGTCCATCCACACCGTCGTGCCCTCGCGGGGGATGTGGTATTGGAAGCGCGCCTTTTTACCCGCCGCATCCGCCGCCCGCTGCGCCTGGGTCATGTCGCCGCTGTAGCCCAGGGACAGGCACAGGTTGCCATTGACCAGGTCAGTCACCGGTTGCGACTGAAACTTGCGGATATACGGCCGCAGTTTGAGCAACAGGGCGCTGGCCGCAGCCAGGTCCTCAGGCTTGGCACTGCGCGGTTCGCGCCCCAGGTAGATCAGCGCCACGGCCAGTACTTCGTCGGGCGAGTCGATCAGCGAGATGCCGCAATCGGCAAATTGGCGAGCCAGTTCCGGCTTGAATAACAGGTCCAGGCTATTGACCGGCGCATTCGGCAAGCGCTGTAGGATTTGCTCGGTGTTATAGGTCAGGCCAATCGTGCCCCAGGTATAGGGCACTGTGGCCTGATTGGACGTGCGGTAATGGCTGCGCAGTTGTTGCAGGCCCGGCTCGATATCCTCCAGCGCCTCAAGTTTTGCCGGATCCAGTGGCTGCAGGCTGCCGGCGCGCATCAAGCGCTCGCCCACCGTATCGCCCGGGAAGATCAGGTCATAACCACTGCCACCGGCCATCAGCTTGGCCTCCAGCGTTTCGCTGCCATCCATCACGTCATAGATCACCTGGATCCCGGTTTCGGCAGTAAAGCGCGCCAGGGTGTCCTCGGCAAAATAGTCGGCCCAGTTGTACAGGCGCAGGATCTTTTCATCGGCCTGTACCGTCGGGATGACGATGCTCAGGGCCAGGGTGCAGTGGATCAGCTTCATGTCATACCCCTTGGGTCTGCCAGCGTGGATGCAGGTGGCGACCGTCCTGGGTCAGTAAACCGCCATACATGTCAGGGCGGCGGTCGCGGTAGATGCCCCAGGTCAGGCGTTCTTCGGCCATGGCCGCCAGGTCCAGGCACTGGAGCAGCACACCGCTGCCGGCGCGGTCGGCCTCGGCCAGCAGCGCGCCTTTGTGGTTGCAGATAAATGACGAGCCGTAGAACTCCATCTGCAAGGTTGAGTCGCTGCTCGCCACTTCCCGACCGACACGATTGGCCGCCACCACCGGCAGCAGATTGGCGGCGGCATGCCCGCGCATGGTCATCTGCCAGTGATCACGGGAGTCCAGGCTGGCACAACCCGGTTCGGAGCCGATGGCAGTGGGAAACAGCAACACCTCGGCGCCCAGCAACGCCAGGCAACGCGCGGTCTCGGGGAACCACTGGTCCCAGCAGATGCCCACGCCGAGGCGGCCGAACGCGGTGTCCCAGACCTTGAAGCCGGTGTCGCCGGGGCTGAAGTATTCCTTCTCTTGATAGCCAATAGCGTTGGGGATATGGGTCTTGCGATATACCCCCAGCAGTTGCCCGTCGGCATCGGCCACACTCAGTGAATTGAAGTAGGCGTTGCCGGCCTTTTCGAACCAGCTCAGCGGCAGCACTACCCCCAACTCCCTGGCCAGCGCGGCGAAGCGCTTGAGCACCGCGCTGTGGCGGTACTCTTCAGCCAAGGCCAGGTGCTTGTGTTGTTGTTCGATGCAAAAATACGGCGTGGCGAACAGCTCTTGCAGCAGGATGACCTGCGCGCCCTGGGCCGCCGCTTCACGCACCCGTTGTTCGGCCTGATCAAGGTTGTGTTGCAGGTTCCAGGTGCAGGGCATCTGGGTGGTGGCAATGGTCAGCTGGCGCATGGCATCACTCCTTTACCGGCCAGGCTGGCTGCTGCTGGGTGATGCAATGCACACCGCCGCCGCCATGGGCCAGGTGGTTGATGCGCACCGGCACCACCACACGATCCGGGAATACCTGGGCCAGCACATCGGCAGCCACCTGGTCCGCCGCGATGCCATAGGCGGGCATGATGATCGCGCCGTTGGCAATATAGAAGTTGGTGTAGGAGGCGCAAAACACCTCGGCGTCGGTATCCACCGCCTCGCTGGCCTCAAAGAGTTCGATCAACTCGAACCGGCGGCCCTTGGCATCGGTGGCCAATTCCAGGGCGCGGCGGTTTTCCCGTGCGACCTCGGCGTACACCGAACCCTGGTCGTGCGTGGCATCTACCAGCAGCACGCCGGGGCGGGCAAAGGCGCACACGCCATCGACATGGCCATCGGTCACATCCCCGGTGACATGCTGCGGGTCGCCTGGCAACCAGATGGTTTTTGTCACCCCAAGCCAGCGCGCAAAGATCGCCTCCATTTCGGCCTTGCTCATGCCCGGGTTGCGATTGGGGTTGAGCAACACCGACTCGGTGGTGATCAACGTGCCCTCACCGTCCACATGAATCGCCCCGCCTTCATTGCTCAACGGCGTGCCAAAGCACGGCAGGCCCAAGTGGTTGAGGGTGCGCCGAGCGAGGCTTTCATCCAGGTCATAGGCTGACTTGCCGCCCCACGCGTTAAAACGCCAGCTCACACCGGCCAGGCCCAATTGCGGGTGGCCAATAAAGCTGGGGCCGGAGTCGCGGCACCAACTGTCGTTGACCGCCAGCGTGATCAGTTCAATGTTGGGGCCGCACAGGGCTTTGGCCGTGTCGAGTGCAGAAGGGTCAACCACCAGCTTCACCGGCTCGAACCGCGCGATGGCATTGGCGACCCGGGCAAAATCCGCCTGCACCTGGGCCAGCGTTACGCGCCATCCCGACTCCCAGAGCGCCTGGTTATGGGGCCAGACCATCCAGGTCGCAGCATGCCTGGCCCATTCCGCCGGCATCCTCCAGCCGCTGTGTGGCATCTCGTTCTGCAGCATGACAACCCCCTTCTGAGTTAAGCCTTTGTGTTCACCAAAAACGGCGTACACGCTATGGGGATCCATGCTACGTTTGGCCAAACCGCCAAACAAACGATGGATTTTGCAGATAAATGATTAGAAAAACTTATCAGCATGCTTAAACACTGGCCGCCCCTTGGGGCACTGCGCGGCTTTGAAGCGGCGGCGCGGCTGGGCAGTTTTCACAAGGCTGCCAACGAACTGCACCTGACCCAATCGGCCATCAGCCAGCAGATCCGTAGCCTGGAAGCGTACCTGGAACAGCCGCTGTTCTTTCGCAACGGGCGCAGCGTCGCCCTGACCGATGCCGGCCATGATTTCCTCAGCACCACCCAGGCCCTGTTACAGCAGTTGTCCGTGGGTGTGCGCCGGCTGGGGCAGTACCGCAAGGCCAATCAACTGGTGCTCAACACCACCCCAGCCTTTGCTCGCCACTGGCTGCTGCCGCGTCTGGCCGACTTCCGCCGGCACCACCCGGACGTGGATTTGTGGCTGTTCAGCACCGACGAAGTACCCGACATGGCCACCCAGACCATCGACCTCGCCGTGCGCGATGACATCAGCGCCCAGGCCGAGTGCAGCTTCAAAGTGCTGCATACCGACCGCCTGTATCCCGCCGCCCACCCCAGCGTACTGGCCCTGCCCCGCGAGCAACGCACCACCCTGCATGGCGAGCGGGAAATGGATTGGAGCCATTGGGCGGTGGAAGCCGGGATTGATGTCGGCCAGCAGGACCAGGGGCTGAATTTTTCCGACCCCGGCCTGCTGCTGGACGCGGCCTGCGGTGGCCTGGGGATCGCACTGGTCAGCCAGTTACTGAGCCAGCACGCACGCGAAAATGGCCTGCTGCACCCCTTGGTCGACGCCACCATTCGCGGCCCCAACTGGGCCTTGCTGACCCACCGCGACAGCGAAAGCGACCCACTGGCGCGCAGCTTCAGCCAGTGGTTACTGGACAACCTGGCACAGGGTGCCGCACATGAGTGAAGGACTGGAGGACATCCTGGCCGAGCGCCTGGCGGTGATTTTTTGCGGGATCAATCCGGGCCTGCTGGCGGCCGCGCAGGGCCATCACTTTGCCGGGCGTGGCAACCGCTTCTGGCGCACCTTGCACCTGGCCGGGTTCACTGCGCATCAAGTGCTACCTGAGGATGACCGGACGCTGCTGCAGTACCACTGCGGGCTGACGACCGTCGTGGAACGGCCAACGGCGCGGGCCGATCAATTGTCGCGGGATGAATTCAAGGCGGCGGCCAACGGGTTTGAACACAAGATCCGCCGTTATGCACCGCGCCATGTGGCGTTCCTGGGCAAGGCGGGTTATTGCGCGCTGTCGGGGCTGCGCGAGGTGGCGTGGGGGCTGCAACCGCAGACACTGGGGGATGCTGCCGTGTGGGTACTGCCCAATCCCAGCGGGCGGAATCTGGCATTTACGTTGGAGCAATTGGTGCAGGCGTATGGGCAGCTCTATTTGGCAGCATTCCCTGGAAGCCGCGCTGCTTGCGCCCGTTCAGATAGCGGCATGCTGGGTGGCAGCAACGACAGCACATAAGCCATGCGCGACGCACTCCCCAGGTTCACGATCAATGTGAACGGCGAGTCGCTGAACTCAAACACCAGATTAAAAGTGCCATAAGCACTGCGCACATCCACCCGCGACACATCGCACAACGGCCGTTGCTTCTGACGTAAAACCCGGTAAATCATCTGCTGGCCATCAAGACGAAATACCGGGTTGAGGCTGTTGGTGGCCAACGCCACCCAAGGCACCCTGCGCAACCCGACAAAACTGGCCAATACCGGAATCGCCTTGCCATCAATGCCAGTACCGGGGGCATAGGCAGGAGCTACCGACTTGGGTTTGCGCAGCTTCTTGAACAGCCAGTACATGAACCAAAACGACAGCCCCTGGCCGATAACCACCACCGCGCCGAAGGCTAAATCCAACCAGCTGATATTCATGGTTTTTCCTTAAACGCCCAATATCCATAGCATTTCGGCGAAGAGTAAAACGTTTCCACACCCTGCCACGCACAGGTTGAAAAATCATACAAAATGATTGACTTATCCTTTTCAATCAGTAAGATACGCCGCATTCCGCGATAGCTCAGTTGGTAGAGCAAATGACTGTTAATCATTGGGTCCCTGGTTCGAGTCCAGGTCGTGGAGCCATATCTCAATCGGATCACCCAAGCTGGTGATCCAGGCATAGCAAGATCTACGCGTCGTCTCTGATTCTTCACTTTAGAGACCATTGCCATGAAAATCGCTGCAGTACTCTCAACAAAAGGCGGACCGGGGAAAAGCACGGTCACAGCCAGTCTAGGCGCGTTCTGCGCCGACTCCGGTCTTCGCACCCTGCTCATTGATCTAGATAATCAGCCCTCGCTATCGTCGTTTTATGCATTAACGCATGAAGCACCTGGCGGCGCCTACGAGCTGATTGCCAACAATGAGACCCGACGCGATCAGATCATCTCCCAAACCTGCATACCCAACCTTTCCCTGATTCATTCAAATGATCCCTTCAACCAGCTAGGCACTCTGTTACTCCACGCCGCCGACGGACGCCTTCGACTCAAAAACCTCATCTCGACGTTTGAACCAGATTTCGACCTCGTACTGGTCGACACACAAGGCGCACGATCCATCATCCTGGAAATGGCCCTTTTAGGTGCCGACATGGCGATCTCCCCCATCACTCCAGATATGCTGACCGCTAGAGAGTTTCATCGCGGCATGCTTCAGCTTTACCGCGACCTTCAACCTCTAGCCGCTCTGGGGGCGGTGACACAACCACTCAGACTACAGTAGCCAACTTGCACTGGACGGCCCCCCCTAACACCTGTTGAGGGTTTTCCCTGAGCCACTGCCCGTCTTTGCCAGACAAACTCACTGGGTAGCCTCGCAACTCGGAACGGCCCTGCAGGAAAGCAGCCGGGGGCTATTGCCGGTCTGGGTTCTCCAGCAAAGGCAGGCCATCAGTAAACAGCCGAACGGATGCCCATACGAACAGATGCGTTCATTCAGATAAGGGCATTTCGTTTGGCGAAGTCAGCCAAGCCTACTTGCGAGGTTAGTTTGAGCTTGCTTAACAAACGTTTTTTGTAGGCGCTGATATTCTTGTTGCTCAACAGCATGAGCTCGCCGATTTGCAGATTGCTCATGCCTCTGGCCAGTTGCTGCAGGACCACCAACTCACGGTTTGACAATGCACTGATCAGGTGCTGGTCGGAGGCGTCCTGGTCACCGCGACGAACCGAATCCGTTTCCAGACTGGGGAATACCGTATAGCCGGACATGACGGTCGTCAGTGCTTCACGGAACTTTTGCGGCTCATCCACTTTACAGATGTAACCGTCGGCCCCCATGCTTCGGCAGCGCGACGCATAAAACGTCGGCAGTTGGGAAGTGAGTACCAGGATTTTGCTGGGCAATTTCAACGCTTTGATGCGGCGGATAACTTCCAGGCCGTCGAGTTTTGGAAGGCCAATGTCCAGCACGATTAAATCCGGTTGATGCTGGCGAGCCAGTTGCACGGCATCTGCACCATTATTCGTTTCGGCTACCGTCTCAAACCGTTCTTGCGACAACAGCATCACCACGGCCGTGCGTATAAACGGGTGATCATCTACCACCAAGGCTGTATACATCCGTACTCCTAAGACATTTTATTCGATATAGGTATGAAAGATTTAAACGGATAAGAACCCATCATTCGTGGATATACCATTGGCGTGGCTCATCCGTACCGACTCGACATTCGGAGTTTGGCAGGTGCGCGATACCACACGGATGCTGCCGCTAAAAGTTGATCGAAGATAGGGATAGCGGGCTCCAGCCTGAACAACAAATTACTCGTAGGCCGGGAAAGAATTATCCGAAGTCACATCGCTGCCAACAATATCACTAATCTTGACCAGTTCAAGAACGCTCAGGCTAAGCCGGCCCATGGTCATGTTGGTAATCTGCAACGAGATGACGTTGTCATTGGTGGCATCGAACAGTTGCAATTGTGAAGTTTTTAATACTCCGAATAAGAGGGCTCCTGTCTTTTTCAGCAATAATTATCTGGTCGTTGCCGCGATTTTCATATAGGAACACTCTGAAAAAATGAATCGCACTGCGATGCTCCGACTCATTCTCTCACGGCGCATACCCTGCTTAGCTTCCACCGACCCACCGACTGAATACAGCGTGCCACGGCCCTATCTTTTCGTTGATTTGCTCCAGCACCGTGATCACCCGAGATGCCTCAGCTGTTTGCGCCATAGCAAATGCAAAAGTAAAACTCACACGTCTTTAATGTCTAGCACCACAAATTAAATGCATATGAATTATAAAGCCATACAAAGAACTTACAACTTACTTAAAGCAAAAGCGCACAATTACGCCCACCTGCAGTAATTAAATGAACTCAAAAACAACATTTTTTATGTTTGGAACACTATTGCCTCACGAACCCGCAGCATCTCGCACAAAACATCTTCCTCTTTGGAAATCCAGACATAGCGAGCGAAAGAAGCGTTCAACCATGCTCATCCACGAACTGGAGATCCGTGTGAAAGCGTTTCTGCTTCTCAAGCCTGGCCTTCACTTATGGATATTTGTGCGTGGCGTAGTTGTCGACGATCAGGATGCGCAACGACCGTGTCGACCTATCTGGCGCGCACGTCATATAGCCAGGGTGTAGACAGTAATGGCCCTACTATGCTGTTCGTGGCCTAGTTGCTCGGGAAGAATGTTGAGTGAAAGATTGAAGCAATACCCCTGATCCTACAGGAGCCGCACGTTCATGAAACGGCTGAAACAGCAGGTCTTCCAGCACTCCATACTCCGTCAAACGTGAAAAGAAGTGCGACGCAGGCAACACCCCCAGTACGCGCCCGCGACTACTCATAAGTCAACTTAAAGGTTGCGTCGGCATCTCCCTTCCCCGGCGTCACCGCGCCGGTTGCGCGATACTGACTGAAGAATACCAGCGCGGCAGTGCGGCTCCCGTTTACAGGCGCAGCCGCCGCTAAGATGGTTTGCCCGAGTGGCAGGAGGGTGCGGTTCTGATCCAAAAGGGCAATCGCGACATTTTTCGCCGAGCCGTTCCCGCTGAGAGCCAGCAGCCTCGGGTCAGTCGGGTTTGCGGCGCCACTAAAGGTGACTGAGATGCCCTTCTTCAGACCGTTGCAATTTTCCAGGTTAATCACAAAGCGTGCCGCAGGCATTGTTGGCAATGTACTGGTGGATTGCCGCACAGCCCAAGTGCCCATATACACATACTGATTGTCTGAACCGACACTCACCTCACAGCTCGCGGCCACTAACTTTGCGGTTATAAGTAAGTTAATCCTGGCCAACTCTGCTTGTGTCACGCTCGAAAAGCCGGACAACAATAGAAGCCCCAAGCCCAGCTGCCGATTTAATGTTCGCATAGCAGCCTCCTGTTATTGATAGTCAACCCGAAGATACGCCCGCGAGGTAACAGGCCCCTCCGCAGGTGGTTTCCCGGTAACACTGACCGGAAAGACTTTGATGGTGACGTTAGCGCTACCGTTGTTGTCCAGCTTAAATGGAATCAAGCTGTTGAACGAGTTCGGTCTCAGGTGCTTTTCGCTCTTGTCGGTGACCACGAAGCCGACGTCCGGATTAGTCGAGACAATGGCATCGCCACTGACGTCATCAGCTTGAACACGCATCGTCAGGCTGGCCTGCTGCTTGATATTGCTGCACTGCAGGGCAATGGATCGAACCTCGGGACTAACCCCCTCTGCCTTGGCACCGGCCGTTTTGAACGCTCCAGTGGAGATGCTGTTGGGAAAATCCACCGTCACGAGGTCATTCGTATCGAGCACGCAATTTTCAGGGACGGTAATGCTATAGTTCAAATACACTTTTGCAAAAATAACATTTTGAACACTGCATACCCCCTCACATGCTCCCCAAGTACCTAATAACAAATTCTTCCGGTAAACCCCTCCTACCATCTTTTGCGTAATTTTTATTGAGCTTTCCCAAGTCGTATCTACGAATTTATCGCCTGTCTTACCAGGCCGACAGGTACTCGTGTCAAGAACTGGCCGATTGAAGGGAGCGTAAGAATATCCGCAAACCCCGCGAAATCGAACAGCAACGGCAAGATAATCATCCACCGGCTGATAAACCCAGTTATCAGGGGCGGTGTTGTAAGGCGGCATAGAATTATTAAATCTTGTGAAAGAGATGCTCTTTAGCCCCTCCCCCATGCCCATTTGAAAAGAGTTCACAGTAAAGTTTGACGAGATCTTCGTTTGCCCTGGCTCATTGGCATGGCTGTCCAATGTTTCAGTCAGCGTCAAATTGATTGCTTGATTGCAGCCAGTACAATCGGCCATTGCCGGGACGCTACTGAGTATTAGCAACAGTCCAATCGCTCTGCTTAACATGATTACCACCCTACTCCCCACCATCACTGGCACTCTACTTTGGCGTAACTGACGACGTTGCCTTCGCTGCTTTTGGGTAACTGATAGCGGGCGTGACACGCCTGACGTGTTCCCGGCCCCCAGCTCACAGACAAGTCTCCCGTGAGCGGCAAGCCCGCCAGATAAACCTGACCGTTTTCACCGACGATGCTGCCGCCTTTGCCGTCCTGCCGTTCAACGGTAGAACCGAACGGCACAGGTTGGCCGTTGGTTTGCACCAGAGTCACCAGTGCTCTTACACCGACGCGCGTGATGAACTCGGCCCTTACCAGTGCACCGCGGGTAGGCACTACGTTCATGACGGGTTCGTCCAGATCGGCATTGTCTTTGAGCGAGGTGGTGTCCAGTGCGATTCGATTGGTGTGATAGGTGGTTGCATAAGGCATCACCGCGTAGCCGCGCCAGTCGGTCCTGACGCCGGTCGCGTTTTCAATCTTGACTCCAGTGGCGCCTGGCGCCTTGATCAACACGTTGGTATCCCCCAATGGCTGGCTGAAGGTCACGCCGTTGGCGTGGCCCACTAAACCGCCGCTCAGCCCAACGGTGACTTGCTGGTAGTTTCGGTTGTAGCTGTAACCGGCAGAGCCGTTGCCATAGCCGCCCTGATAGCGCAGATTCGCACTTCCGCTTGCGCCCCCCTGGTCACCGTAACCTTGTTGTACGCTGTAATTCAGGTTGTTATCCGCCGTTGCAGTACCACTTACACCTGCACGCTGGGTCATCTGACCGTGTGTATCGGTATTAGCCGAATAAGTGCCGTACATCGTGTTTCGGGAGCTGGTAATGTCGGTGCTCTTGCCGCCCTTGGACAGCCAGTCACCCAACGGAAAAGACAAGTTCAACGATAACTGGTTATCCGAACCGCCCATGCTCGCGCTTTTATTGTAGCTATACGTCACGTTGTAATTGATATCGCGCCAAAAGCCGCTATATCCCAACTGCCATAGATCATCGGTTTTGTCGCTGTTCCAGTAGGACTGACGGCTGCCGCTCAGGAATACCGAGCCTTTATTCCCCAATTGCTGGGTGACGCTCACTTGCGTATGGCCTTTGCGGGTGTAATTGAGGTTGAAGTAATCCTGGTAGGTCGGTTTTATCTCCACCGGCCCATCTTGAGCATTCACCTTGTACCCGCTCATTTGGCGGTAACTGGTATCATCCAGCGTATAAAAACCTTGGGTTGAAAAGCGATAGCCCAGCAATTGAAAGTTTGTGCCCAACTGGTTTAACGACTTGGCATACAAGAAGCGCAACGATTGCCCCTGATGCCGGCTGTCATCGGCGAGCACGCTATTCGCCTGGGTCAAATCTGCCGACACTGCACCCCATGTCCCCAGGTTAACCCCCGACCCAACGGCGAAGGCAGTGTAATTGTTGGCGAGTTGCGAGCCACCATAAAGCGTGATGCCATGCGGGCCGCCCCAGATAACAGTACCTTGGCCAAAACCTGGTTTACCCTGTTCTATCGTGTTACTGCGATACTGCCCCACCGTCAGCGCATACTTTACCCGCCCTTCACGTTGCAGCACTGGCACTCCCGAGTAGGCCACAGTGAAAGTATTTTCCGAGCTATCAGCTTCGGTCACCGTAACTTTCAAGTCCCCGCTGCTGGAGGTAGGGTAAAGATCACTAATTTCAAAAGGTCCTGGCGCGACGTAGGTTTGATAAATGACATAGCCATTTTGTTTGATGGTGATTTTGGCATTACTGTTGGCAATCCCTCTCACGGTAGGTGCAAACCCGCGCAAACTGTCCGCCAGCATGTTGTCATCTGAAGCCAATTGCGCGCCGCGAAACCCCAAGCTGTTGAAAACATCACTCGGGGTAGAGCTATCACCTAACGTCAGTTCTGACTTCAGGGGTGCAATCGTGCGTTGCGCATAGGTACTGATGCTCTGCCATTCGTTAGTGCCGCGTCCATAGCCGTTGCTGTAGATCAAGCTGGACGTGTTACGGAAACGCCAGGCACCCAAGTTAACACCGCTATCCAGCCCCAGAAAACCGTAGTTGGCGCTGCCCCCACCCATACTGTTACGGGTGTTGCTGCCGGTAAAGTTGTAGTTCAGCAACAATGCGTTAATGCCATGATCCCACTCATCGGGTGAAACGTAGCCCCGTGCATTACTTTTCAGAGCAGCCTGTGGGATGCTGATGTACAGACGCTGACCTTCAAAGTCGAACCGCGCCCCAGCCTGGGGTATGGCTGCCGCCAGATCGATGCACTTATCCGGCAGAGCGCCTTGCAGCAAGGTCAATGATTCAACTTTCACACCCACACGCTCCAAATGCTCACGGGTAATGCAGGCACTCAACCCGGAGTCATCCAACTGCGCTTCGCCTTCTGATGCACGATGGCGCGCTCCAAACGAAAGGTTCTGGGTGGACATATATTCATCATTCAAATAGATTTCAACGCGGTAGTTGCCCGGAGCCTGCCCTTCACCTTTTTCGAAACGCGAAAGGTCGGCGACCGCATTTGGGTCACCAGACAGAAAGGCCGGGTTAAAGAACTCCTCTGCCTTCGTGGCGGTACTGACAATGCAAGCCATGCAAAAGCTGACCGTAAAAAAAACACTGCCAGCAGACTTAGATTTATTAAGATTAATCGTTAGCATAAGCCCCTACCAGCACCTGAAAGCACGGCGCAACATGACGCTTTTCAAACGTTTCCATGCAGCGATGGAAAATCATTTACTTGAGCATGTGAGAATATTGAGCGGCAATGTAATTCAAACTTATTACTTCAATGGCACCGTTGTGACAGGCGTGATGGCGCCGTAATCATTTACTGTTTGGTAACTGACAGCTCCTGAAGCACTGTCTGGAATCGACACACTACTGTTGCTCATCGGCGGAACCATAGTATTTGGCAAGTTACGCGTACCGATCGCCAGACTGACGAGCGAAACATAATAGGGCGATGGGTTCTCAATTTTCAGCACTTCGCCCTGACGCGAGAACTTCAATTGCCCAGGTGCGTCAGCAGCAGTTGAAGGCAAATTGGCAGGCCGCACAAACAACTTGACCCGCGACAAGATAGCAATCTGCAGTACGTTCTTATCCTGTAAATCGTCACGCTCAACAGCAGGAATGGCCTTGCTGTTTAGCCAAAATACACTTTCGCGGTCTTTCGGCAAATCAGCGCCGACATACATGATGCGCAAGGTATTCTCACTTTTGGGTTTACTGACAAACAATGGTGGCGTCACCACAAAGTCAGATGACTTCTTCTCAGCAACGTCATCAACCCACGATTGAATCAGGAAACGATTTTTTTTGTCGCTGTTGTTCACCGCCAGCGATACTTGTTTGGCGCCGGCCGGATAAACAACTCGCGTTGCGCCCAGCGCAACACCACCAGCCTGTGCCGTTAAGGTGTAAAAGGAGCTGAATATAACAATTAAGCCAGCTGTTACATTGCGAAAGCGTAAAGCGTACTTTATCAACACAAAAACCCCTTTAAATTAACAAGTACAACGCCTGCCCGGTAGCGATCATTGGTACGAAACAGCAAACCAGGTACAGGTATTCGCGTTACCGCCGTTCATCTCACGAGCAGAAAAACGAAACAACATCGCACCCTCACGCAGAAGAACCAGTGACTCGGATGCAGCGTTAGGCACAACGCCGTTTCCGGCATTACAAAAATTAGCCAGCCCGACGCTGGCAGCAGAGTTTTTACCACTCTCTATACTGAAATTTGCACAACGCGCTCAGCCGAAACACCGCAGGCTTGCGCCGTAATTGCACCACAGATATGAACAACCCCACCATTGATCAGTACGTTGTATTTGTTGCTAGCAACAGCAGTCAAAGAACGACAGAACAGAGCCGCGCATAGCGGTGTTTAGCACTCAAAAACAACCCCCAGATGCGATTAGCCCTGCCACCTTCCCTGGCAGCACTGTCGTCCTTAGTATCCGTGTGCTACAGAAGCATTACTCGTATTGCATGGTAAAGGTTGCGTCTGCGTCTGCCGCACCCGGCGTCACTGCCGCAAGCGTTGACTTATAACGCGCATTGAGTGCCAACACGTTGTCGCCATCTTTCAGCTGGTGAGACGCAGAGAACATCCCGCTATTGGGCACTAACACTGCCCCCTGACTATCGGATATTTCAATACCCACACCGCCGGCTGCACCGGACGAACCGCCACCGATATTGCTGACAGCAAGCACGCTAGGGTCAGCAGCATCAACGGTACCAGTGAAGGCCACAGAAGCCTTGGAAGAAACTGTACTGTCACAATCCTGCAACTTGATAGTGAAAGGAACCAATCCAGTTTTGTCGCCTACCGCTTTGAACTTCGCAGATCGGTACTGCCCCAATGTTACTGTCTGGTCCGCTGAGTCGGCACTGACCGAGCAGGCAGCATTAACAATTTCACCTTTAAAATGTACGGTCCCACCGTTCGACAGAACCGGGGCGGCCATAACACCAATGCTGGACATCAGCAAAGACGCCGCCACAAGAGTCTGTACAGAAGAATTAATACGCATGCTTTTTAGCTCCTGGATAGTTATTAGTGCTTAAACACTTGGAAAATCAAAATGAATCTGCACTTGCGAGATAAACCGAGCAAGTTCAAAAATATTACCTAACAACTAAGAAAAAGAAATGTAGAAAATTCACCTTTTTTACAGCGAAATTTCATTCTAGTGCAAACACTCACCCACCCCTTCCTCCCTCAACTAATAGTGTGACACCCCCCCTGTAAAATCCCCGATCAAGTTCGAGGACATGCCGAAATACGCACAACTAACTGATCCGAGTCAGCCATGAACCAGATAAGCTTTTCTGATTGTGAGTACGCCGATAAACTCAAGTAAACACGGCGCAAATGTTTCCTCGCCGAGATGGATATAGTTACGCCCTAGGCAGACCTATTGGGGCTGATCGAGACTTTCTAGCCCAAGGCCGGCGGCGGCATAAAATTGAGACCATGCATTTATTCATCCGTCACAGAACTGGTTATTCCTGAGTGATCCAGCCATGGAAGAAGCTCTTTACGAAACCGACGATCATAAGCGTTCAGCGCTTACTGAAGAAGTATAGGCTCGCCCCTGCAACCCTTGTAGCCATCACCGGCTACTTGCAAGAAAAGACCTGTCGCTGCGCCAGGACACCCTCGTCGATTCTACTATCATTCATGTTTCAAGCTTGGCCAATAACGTGGAAGGAGCGCGCAATCTCTAACCCCTCCACTGGCTTTCCAAACCAACAAAATCCAATCTCCAAAGACCCACCACAAGAAGGTGGTGACCTAAAGCTTTAATTCGTAGTTAAAGAATCCAATCCAACTCAAGAAAGCAGTACCTGATTGGATGCGTGGTACCGATAGTGGTCGTAACTCTGAAGATATTTCCTCTTTGACAAAGACACCAAACAAAACACGAGAGCCGTGATGGCCTCTAATTAAAATGCTCACAAAAATCTTTAACATGATCAAGCCGCCGCTAAACCATCGAAAACATACAGAGACTTTCCCAGCCGACGCCCCCCACAATAAAGTATTTACACTACTGTCCTGGCACCGCGCATTCAATCACGAATGACTGGCCACCCTCCTGCCGTCCATGCCAGCCAGGTACGGGACTCCAAAGCACTGCCCCCCTAGAAGCAAGCCGATGTGCGCACGCAGCATCGGACGCCAACGTAATTAAACGTAACGCACTGAGCTCGTTGAACGCGGCGGCATTCATGATCATGCTGAAAACTTGCGAAGGCCATCTCAGGAAAAATCTTATCAGGGTAAAAAAAGAAACAAATAGGAGTGGGACTAAAATTAAGAGCCGCACGATTCAGTCGTCGTTTTATACCTTAACGCATGAGGTATCTGGCGGCGCTTACGAACTGATCGCCAACGCAGCCCGATCATCTGCCTCACCTGCATTCCCAAGCCACCACTCTCAGTAGCCGGCCACTCAAATGGCAGCCCCAAAAAAACATTGTTAATACGAAACATTATCATTAAAGTGCATGACTTTCCGCTGCGTGACCCCTGCCAATGTCGAGCATGACCACCGACGAGCTTGAGCTGGCCTTCCGGGCCCATGCCAGCGAGTTGCGTTCGTTTCTTCATCGCCAGTTGCGAAATCCTGAGGCTGCGGCCGATCTGACTCAGGAAACCTACCTCCGCCTGCTCCGTCAGCCGCCGCGCAAGCCGGTGCTCAATCTTCGCGGTTTTATCTTTAAAATTGCTCGAAACTTGGCCATTGATCATGCACGCAGCAGGCAAACCCGAGAGCACCTCGACGAAGGCATGGGCTATCTTTACGAAGTGACAGGTGAAAGCCCGGCGCTGTTCGATGTCGTGGTTGCACAACAAGATCTCGCGGCAATGGCCCACGCCCTGCACCGTTTACCTGCCCAGTGCCAGCAAATATTTACGTTGTGTCGGCTGCAAAACCTGCCCCACAAAGAAGTGGCTTTGCAACTGCAAGTCTCGACCAGTACGGTTGAAAAACAATTAGCCATTGCGCTCGGCTTTCTCAGCCAATGCCTACAACGATAGCCGGTATGCACGATCAACCCGACACCACCCCGTCCGTTACCGAGGTTCAGCGCACTGCCCATGCATGGGTGATTCGCCTCACCTCGGGTTCGGCGCTGCCCTCTGATCGGGCAGAGGCACGGGCGTGGTGCGAGCAGGCACCGGAGCATCAGCGGGCTTTTGTCGAGGCGCGGCGGGTGTGGTGTTTAAGTGCGTATCTGGCCGAGCCTCCTGCTGCAGTACGACCATCTTTGCGGCGAATGTGGGCGATGGGCATCGCGGCGTCGTTGGTGCTCGGTCTTGGTGTGGCGTGGATGCAACGCATGGCATTGGATGCGGACTATTACACTGGCACCGGTGAGCGTCGACAGGTCGTCCTTGCTGATGGCTCGCACATCACCCTGAATGCCAACAGCGCTGTCGATGTGAATCTCACGGGCAATGGGCGGCGCATTACCCTGCGCAAGGGCGAGGCCCTGTTCAATGTAACGCCGGACCCGCAGCGCCCCTTCAGTGTGCAGGCTGGTGCCTTCAACGCAACGGCCCTGGGTACGATCTACGCAGTGCGCCGTGAGGGCGAACACGTTGATGTCACGGTGCGCCGCGGCCGTGTGGCCGTCACCGACGGACCTGACACGGTGACGCTGGGCGTTGGCGAGACCGTTGCCGGACGTGCCGACGGCCTGGGCGCCAAGCAGCGCGTGGATGTCGACAAGAGTCTGGCGTGGGAGCAGGGTCGCTTGGTATTTGAGTTGACACCACTGGCGCAGGTGTTGGAGCAGGTCGAACGCTATCGGCCGGGGATTTTCATAATACGAGACCCGCGCCTGGGCGCGCTCAAGGTCAGCGGCACCTTTCAACTCGATCATTTGGACGAGGGCTTGGCCACGTTGGAGAAGGTCTTCCCACTCAGAATCGAGCGCTACACGAACTACCTGCTGGTGGTTTCACCCAAAACTTAACTATTTTTACGGTTATGGGCGTGTCACCCGTCTTCCCTCCCTATAGCGATAATGATTCGTATTAGGGAGAGCTCCGATGCACCATCCGTTACCTAAAGGTTTGCGAGTCAAATCTTTGTCCGTAACCCCACTGACAATGCTGTGCATGCTGATATCCGGCCTGGCGGTTGCCGACCCCCACTCATTCGATATCGCACCGCAACCCCTGGCAGGCGCACTGAACCGCCTGGCCGCTCAAAGCGGTTTACAGGTGATATTCGATGGCACGTTGGTATTGGGCAAGCACAGCCCTGGGGTCGTCGGTTCCAAAGAACCGGAGGCCGCATTGGCTGAACTGCTGCAAGGCAGCGGCTTGACCTGGCGGGCTACCGGTGGGAATAGCGTGATGCTGGAGAAAGCCCCTGAATCGAGCGGCCCCCTGCAATTGGGGGCAACGGCAATCGTCGGTCAGGAACTGGGCGAAATGACCGAGAACACCGGTTCCTACACCACCGGGGCCATGCAGACTGCCACCAAGCTGCCCTTGACCTTGCGCGAAACACCGCAGTCGGTCAGCGTGGTCACGCGCAAGCGCATGGACGACAAGGCCATGACCAGCATCAGCGATGTCGCCAAAAGTGCGCCGGGGATTTTTCTCAATAACTCCGGCGGGGCTGGCCGGCCGACGTTCAGTGCGCGCGGCTTCGACATCGACAACATCATGTACGACGGTTTTCCCACCAGCTTCCTGACCTACCTGCCCAGCGGAGAAGCCAACCTGGCCATGTATGACCGGGTCGAGATCGTTCGTGGCGCCAGCGGACTGGCCCAGGGCGCGGGCAACCCTGCTGGCGCCATCAACCTGGTGCGCAAGCGCCCGACCCATAAATTCCAGGCCACGCTCACCGGCAGTGCCGGCAGTTGGGATGATTACTCCGGCACCCTGGATGTCGGCGGCCCACTCAATGAAAACGGCACACTGCGCGCCCGCACTGTGGTCTCGCGGCAAGACGCCAAAAGCTTCCGAGACTCGGTGGAGAGTGATGCCGATCTGTTCTACGGCGTGGTCGACGCCGACCTGAGCGATGACTCCACCCTGACACTCGGGGCTTACCGGCAGAAGAACCACACCAACTACATTTGGGGCGGATTGCCCATGGCACGTGGCGGCGGTCATCTGGGGCTGCCACGCGACACCTTCCTGGGGCATGACTGGGAATACTCGGACAATCGCACCACTGGCTATTTCGCGACCCTGGAGCAAGGCTTGGCCAACGACTGGAAGCTGCGCCTGGCAGCCATGCAGTCCAAGACCGACACCGACGTGCTGGCCTCTTCGGTGTGGGATTACGATCGCCACTATCTATGGACAGAAGCCATGGAGCAGAAGGAGACCGGCTACGACCTGGCACTCAGCGGCCCCTTCCAGGTGCTCGGGCAAGAGCATGACCTGACGGTCGGCCTCAGTCGGCGCGAGCTGGATTATCGTTCCGGTAAGGCCTGGAGCGCGTTCATCGACACGGGCAGCAATCCCTTCGAGTGGGACCCTCGGGGTCACGCCAAACCCGATTACGTCAGGGGCGACAACGGCCTGCCAGAGACCACCACTCAAGACAGTTTCTATGCCAGCACCCGCCTGCGTTTGACCGAGCCACTGTCGCTGATTCTCGGCAGCCGCCTGGACTGGTACGCGTTCGAAGACAGCGCCAACAGTGAAGGCAATTACAAGGTTACGCGTAATCTGACCCGCTACGCCGGCCTGGTCTACGATCTGGACGCCAATCACTCGGTCTATGTCAGCTACACCGATATCTTCAAGCCCCAGAGCAACAAAGGCCTCGACCGAAAAGTGATCGCACCGATAGTGGGCGAGAACTACGAAGTGGGCATCAAGGGCGAATATTTTGATGGCGCGCTGAACGCCAGCATGGCGGTTTTCCAGGTCGATCAGAAGAATCGCGCCCAGGACCTGCCCGATTTCAAAGGCTGCGGTTCGGGCCCCGCCAGTGAATGCTCTGAGGCTGCCGGCCTGGTGCGCAGCAAGGGCATTGACCTGGAAATCCAGGGCGCCCTGACCGACGACTTGCAATTGTCCGCCGGTTACACCTACACCCAGACGAAATACGTCAACGACGCCAACGCCGCCCGCGAGGGCGAGGACTTCGACCGCGCTAAACCGCGCCAACTGTTCAAGCTGTCGACAATCTACAGCCTGCCCGGTGAGCTGCAGCGCTGGCGCGTTGGCGGTGATGTCTACCAGCAGAGCCGCATCCGCACCTCGGGCGGCACCGGCGCCACTGCCTGGAAAAACCAGCAGGGCTCGTACACGGTGGTCGGCCTGGTGGCAGGGTACAAGGCCAGTGAGCAACTGGACCTGCAACTCAACCTCAACAACCTGTTTGACCGCACCTACTACAGCAGCGTAGCCAATGGCGGCTATACCCCGTACGACATCTACGGCGACCCCCGTAATGTGAAACTGACCGCCCGCTACAGCTTCTAAACAGCCGTTTGTCGCCAGATCCAGGGAAGGATCCGGCCGTGGCCCGGCCGGTATAAAAACGCTTGTGACCTCATCCTCCGGTGGGGCATCAATGCCCTGTCTGTATATTCGAGTTCAGGTCGTGAGCCCCACGCCAGCAGCAGCCTGCAGACATGCAGGTTTTCTTGCCCGAGATTTATCTTGCAACCCTCCCGACAGGACGTCGCCCCGTGAAAAAGAAGCATGACCATCCCCTTTTCAAACCCCGTCGCCCCACCGCTACCCTGACACCGAAAAAGCCCCGGTTCTCCTCCGGCACAGTCCTCTCGCTGGCGGCCGTGGTGATTTCCATTGCCGCCGCGTCGATTTCCTTCTGGCAGTTGGACCTGATGCGTGAGCACAACCGGCTGTCTGTCAGGCCGTATCTGATGGTCACCCCCCACCTGACCGCAGAAAAAGCAGGCCTGTATCTTTCCAACGAAGGTATCGGGCCAGGCATCATCACCTCATTCAAAATCCGGGTGGGTGGCGAACAATTCGACGGTCTGGGTGACAGTCGTTGGCCAGCCGTGTTGAAAAAAGCCCGGCTAAAACCCGAGTGCTTCTCCAAAGGCTGGCCCACCGAGGGTGCGGCTGTCAGGCCCGGCAATGAGATAGCCATCCTATCGCCGACCAAGAGCACACAATTTGGGGGCTATTGCCTGTTTCAACTCAGTCTTTTCCTGCAAGAGAATGAGGTGTTTGCCGATATGGAATATGAATCGCTCTACAAGGAGCGCTTTACCTTTTCGGCCCGTGTGACGATCAATGAAGCGATGGATATAGGCGCCCTGAGCAAACTGCTGTCCGACTGACAGCACTGTTAGCGGGCCTGTCGATGAACACCCGCCAGGGCCTTGCCGACTCGCCACGAAAACCTAGCCGTTTTGCCAGTTACTTAAACGTTTTGTTCAAACTATCGTGTACCCGACCAATTTTTGATGGCAGGGCCGGAAATGGAATTCATCGAACAGACCCGCCAAGGCTATGCAGCCTTTCGCGGTTACCAGACGTGGTATCGCGTGACCGGCAACCTCGACAGCGGCAAGGCCCCACTGATCATCCTCCACGGCGGCCCCGGCGGTACCCATGACTATCTGGACGCCTTCAAGGACGTGGCAGCCAGTGGGCATGCGGTGATTCACTATGACCAACTGGGCAATGGCCACTCCACCCACCTGCCCCACCAGCCTGCAGATTTCTGGACGCTTGAGCTGTTTCTCGAAGAGCTGGACAACCTGCTCGACCATCTGCACATCCACAACCATTACGCGATTCTCGGGCACGCCTGGGGCGGCAGACTCGGCAGTGAACACGCGATTCGCCAACCCCGGGGCCTGTGCGCCTTTATCGCTGCCAACCTGGCGGCCGGCTTCGATGACCAGCCCCTGTGCCGGATCAACCCGTGGCCCGAAGAAGTGGCACGCACCTTCGCGCAGATGGCGGCCGACCCTACGGTGTACAACGCCTTGCATGGCCCCCTCGACATTGGCCGGTTGTCGCAGATCAAGGTGCCGACCCTGGTGATTTCCGGGCGCCACGACCAGGCCGCTTCCCTGGAATTCAAAGCGTTCCTCGATGAAATCGGCGATGTGCGCGGAGCGCTGTTTGAAGACTCCAGCCATATGCCCCATGTGGAGGAGCGTCAGCCGTGCATGGGCACAGTGGTGAAGTTTTTGGATGAGGTGTGCTCGCCAACGGTCTTCTAAACACCACAAATCCAATGTGGGAGCGGGCTTGCCCGCGATGGCGGAGTGTCAGTCAAATAGTGATCAACTGACCCACCGCTATCGCGGGCAAGCCCGCTCCCACACAAGCTCGCCACATTCAGCTTTTTGTGGCGTTACACCTCGCTGGTTTCAGCCCGCCCCGCCACCGTCGCTTTCTGCGGTGATGCATCCACCACCGGGATCTCCTTGCCCTCGGCATCAAACAATTTGCCCTTGCTGAAATAATCCCCGTCCCGCAGTGCCGCCACATCCTGGAAGCACAGGCTGCGCTCGGTGCCGGCGACGAACACCGATTGCTGGTCCGAGTTGCCGGCTGTGAAGTGGTTGAACGCCAGGTTCAACAGGATCGCCATGATCGCCGAGGAGCTGATCCCCGAGTGGAAGATGGTCGCGAACCAACTGGGGAACTGATCGTAGAAGCTCGGCGCAGCGATGGGGATCATGCCGAAACCGATGGAGGTAGCAACAATGATCAGGTTCATGTTGTTACGGTAATCGACCTTGGACAGCGTGCGGATCCCACTGGCCGCCACGGTGCCGAACAATACGATCCCGGCGCCGCCCAGCACCGAAGTGGGCACTGCCGCAATCACTCGGCCCATAAAGGGCAGCAGGCCAAGGATCACCAGGAACAGACCACCCGTGGCCACCACATAGCGGCTCTTGACCCCGGTCACCGCCACCAGGCCGACGTTCTGCGCGAAGGCGCTTTGGGTGAACGAACCGAAGATCGGCGCAAACATGCTCGACAGCATGTCGGCACGCAGGCCGTTGCCCAGGCGTTTGGAGTCAACCTTGGTGTCGATGATCTCGCCCACCGCCAGAATATCCGCCGAGGTTTCCACCAGGGTCACCATGACCACGATGCACATGGACAGGATCGCGGCTACATGGAAGGTCGGCATGCCGAAGTGGAACGGCGTGGGGAAGCCGATCATCGGGCCCTGGGTCACGGTGGAGAAGTCCGCCATGCCGAGGAACACCGCGATCAATGTGCCAAACACCATCGCCAGCAGGATCGACAGGCGCGAGATGGTGGCGCTGCCCACCTTGCTCAACACCAGCACCAGCACCAGGGTGATGGCCGCCAGGCCGATGTTCGGCATGCTGCCAAAGTCAGCGGCGCGGCTGTTACCGCCCATGGCCCAACGCGCGGCGACCGGCATCAGCGTCAGGCCGATGGTGGTAATCACGATTCCGGTCACCAACGGCGGGAAGAACTTGGTAATTCGCGAGAATATAGGGGTGATCAGCAACCCGATCAGCGACGCGGCCATCACCGCGCCCAGGATCGCCGGCACACCGCCCGCGCCGTCGCTGCCGACAATCGCCACCATGATCGCCACACCGGCAAACGACACCCCTTGCACCAAGGGCAACTGACAGCCAAAAAACGGCAGGCCCAGGGTTTGCAACAGCGTAGCCAGGCCACCGGCAAACAGCGACGCGGCGATCAACAGGCCAATGTCGGCGGGGGATAACCCGGCTGCCTGGCCGACGATCAACGGCACGGCCACGATGCCGCCATACATGGTCAGTACATGCTGCAGGCCGTAAGCCATGTTGGCAGCGACGCCAAGATTCTCATCTTCTGGCCGTTGCGGTGACGCCTTCGGGATAGTCATGGTGAGGGGATCTCTGTTTTTGTTGTGCGCTCACTGTATGCAATAGAAAGATTGGATGTCCATAGAGTTGTATACAATCATTTCCACAAGATACCTGCTATCGACGTTACAAAAATCCATTCAGCCGCCCTGCCCAAAGGCCTCAAGCCGTGCCCACAAGGACCTGAAAAAAATGCTCAACCGCACGCTGCGTATCCACTCTGCGGCCATTTGCTACTTCGATATGGTCCGCCGCTGCCATTCGATCCGCGAAGCCGCGCGCCGGCTGAACGTGGCCTCGTCGGCAGTGAACCGGCAGATTCTCAAACTCGAAGACGAAGTCGGCGCGGCCCTGTTCGAGCGCCTGCCCGGTGGGCTGCGCCTGACTGCGGCCGGGGAAATCCTGACCCGCCATGTGACCCTGGTGTTGCAGGATGTGGAACGGGTGCGCGGCGAACTGGAAGGCCTGAACCAGGTACAGACCGGGCATGTAGAGATCGCCACGGTGGAAGGCGCGACAGTGGAGTTGCTGCCCGCCGTGCTCAAACGCATGCGCCAGCGCTACCCGGCGGTGACCATCGGTGTGACCGTGCAGGGCTCACAATCCATTCCGGCGGCGGTGATCAATGGCCAGGCAGACCTGGGGCTGGCCTTCGCCCTGCCGCGCAGCGCGGAAACCACGCAACTGTGTGTCGGCCATTTCCGCCTCGGGGCATTGGTAGCGCCGGGGCATCCACTGGCTTCCCATGCCAGCGTCAGCTACACCCTGTGCGCCGAGCACGGGGTGATCCAGGCCAACAGCGAGCTGTCGATCCATCACCTGATCGCCCCGCTGCACAAGCGCTCGTCGGCCGCGCACAAGCCCTTGCTGCAAAGCAATTCCATGGAACTGGCGCGGCAGTTGGCGCGCCAGCAGTTGGGGGTGGCGTTCCAGACGCGCATCGGGATCGAGGCCGATTTGGCCAGGGGTGAGTTGCTGCACATTCCCTTGAGCGACCAGGGCGGGATGTTCAGCGACCTGGGGTTGTATGCGCGCAAAGGTCGGGATTTGCCCACGGCGGTCGAGTCGATGGCCCACCTGATCAGCGAGGAAATCGCTTTGCGTGAACGCGAAGAATTGCCCTGTACACCGCGTATTTCCTGACCTGCAGGCCAGCTTCAGTGCTGCCGATTCGGCAGCAGCCCAGTCGATATTCTGTTCTTTGAGCATCACGGCGGTTGTGTCGATACTGCGCCCGGCGGCCCCTGCACGGCTGCCACGAGCCAAACGCCAAAGGAACTAAAACAATGAAAAAGGCACTGCACGGCGCAACCGTATTACTCACACTCCTCGGCGGCGGGGAGGCTGTCGCGGTGGAATGGATGAACAACAGCGTAGGATTTCGCTACGGACAACAGTTCACCAATCCGAACAACCCCGACGAATTCAGCAAGCGCATCTACAGCTTCACCCATGCCAGTGGTTACCAGTACGGCAGCAACTTCCTCAACCTCGACGTCTTCCTGTCCGACAGCCGTGACCCGCGCAAGGGCACCGATCACGGCGGCAGCGAGGTGTATGCGGTCTACCGCCATCAGTTGTATGCGTCACGGGCCTTCGACAGGCCGCTGGGCACCGGGCTGATCAAGGATTACGCGCTGACCCTGGGGTTCGATGCCAACCGCAACAACAACCTGGCATCCGCGAAAAAACGCGCCCTGGTGCTCGGGCCGACCGTGAAGTTCAATACGGTCGGGGTGCTGGACCTGAGCCTGATGTACTACAAGGAAAACAACCATTCCGGCATCCCCGGTGCGAAGGATCCGAACCACACCTTCGACGACACCTACATGCTCAACCTGACCTGGATGCGCCCATTCGAACTCGGCAACCATGGCGCGAAGTTCCAGGGCTTTATCAACCATGTCGGTGACAAAGGCCATGACTACAACAGTCGCGACACCGCCGCAGAAACCCTGATGCGCACCGCGCTGATGGTCGCGGTACGGCCGGGCAAAAGCGTCAAGCCCAACCTGTACCTGGGGGTAGGCTACGAATACTGGCATAACAAGTTCGGGGTCGATGGCGGCCGTGGCAGCCGCACCTCGACACCGACATTGAATATGGAAGTGACCTTCTAGGCTAGGCCGGCGCCATCTGCGACTCATCCGCCTTGGTCCGCGCCAGCCAGTAACCCAGCACCGCCAGCGGCGCGGTCGCCAGCATCACGATCACCGTGACCAGCAACGGCTGCTCCAGCAAGGATGACACCAGCAGGCTGGCGACAAAGCACAAGCCCAGTTGCAGGGTGTTTTGCAGGGCGGCGGCCTTGCCGGAGTTTTCCGAAAACGGCATCAGCGCATTCGCCACCACAATCGGATAGCTGGCGCCGTTGACCAGGGCCATCAGGCAGAACGGAATCAGCAAGGTGGTCAACGTCGGCACCGTCAAGGTCGCGACCAGATACAACGCCACCATGCTCACGCAATAGGCCACCAGCAACCACGGCAACAGGAGTTTGCCCTGGAACCGTTGCAGGGCACTGCGGCAGCTGTAGCCGCCCACCAGAAACGCCAGGGTCGGCAGCACATAACTCAGGCCGATGTCATTGGGGCTGTAGCCCATGCCACCGAGAATAAATGGCGAGGCGGTGAGCCAGGCGAAGAAGCTGGCGGAGCACGCGGCGAAGATCATCACATTGCCGGTAAACACCCGCGACTTGAACAATTGCCCGTAACCCAGCCGCGACTGTTCGCCATCAGTGGCCAGGCGCTTGGGCATCGGTTTGAGGAACAGAGTCGGCAACAGCAGTAACAGCGAGACGACCAGCAACACGGCAAAGATCGCCTGCCAGCTCCAGTGATTCAACACCACCGCCCCCAACAACGGTGCCAGAGCCGGTGACAGGGACATTAGCGGCATGATACTGGCAAACACTCGGTGCGCCTTGTCGGCCGGGTACCGGTCAATCACCAGCGCCTGCCAACTGACTGCGGCGCTGCACACCCCAATCGACTGTACAAAACGCAACGCCAGCAGTTGCGGCGCGGTCTCGACCCAAAACATCCCCAGGCAGCCGAGCACAAACAGGCTCAGGCCGGCCAGCAGGATCGGCTTACGCCCCAGGCGGTCCGACAGCGGCCCCCAGAGCAGTTGCCCCACGGCAAAACCGGCGAGGAAGATACTCAAGCTGGCCCCCACCGCACCGGGGGAAATCTGCAGGTGTTCGCCCATGGCGCCGAACGCGGGCAAGTACATATCCATGGCCAGATAGCCGAGCATGCTCAGCCCTGCCAGGTACCAGGTAAAACCAAAAGAGTTTTTCATTGAAGCCTTGTAAGTACTGCCATCAAACAATTTGCTGACTGGCGCCTATTATGAAGCTGGCAGTTGCCCTGTGAAGCGATAATAATTGGACGTTCTTATCAATATTTTTGAAGGCAACCCCCATGTGGTCCGAATACTCCCTGGATGTGGTGGATGCCGTGGCCCGTCACGGTAGCTTCAGCGCTGCCGCCCAGGAACTGCACCGCGTACCCTCGGCCATCAGCTACACCGTGCGGCAAATCGAAGAATGGCTGGCAGTGCCGCTGTTTATCCGCCGCCACCGCGATGTAGAGCTGACCCCCGCCGGCCGCCTGTTTATCGACGAAGCCCGTGGCGTGATGAAAACCATGCTCGGCACCCGCCGACTGTGCCAGCAGGTGGCCAATGGCTGGAGCGGCCAGCTGAAGGTGGCGGTGGACTCCATCGTCAAACAGCAGCGTTGCCGGCAACTGGTGCTGGACTTCTATCGCCAGTTCCCGGAAGTGGAGCTGCTGCTGGAGTACGAGGTGTACAACGGGGTGTGGGACGCCCTGGCGGACGAGCGCACCGATATCGTGATCGGCGCCACCAGCGCGGTGCCGGTGGCCAGCCACTTCACATTTCGTGATATGGGCTTGTTGAACTGGCTGTGCGTGGTCAGCGCCCGGCATCCGTTGGCCCAGCTCGACGGTTTGCTCAGTGACGATCAACTGCGACCCTTTGCGTCGCTGTGCATGACCGACACTTCGCGCAACCTGCCCAAGCGCGACACCTGGACCCTGGATAACCAGCGGCGCCTGGTGGTCCCCAACTGGGCATCGGCCATGGATTGCCTGCAGGACGGGTTGTGCGTCGGCATGGTGCCGGCGCACCTGGTGCAGCCATTGATCGACAGCGGTGAGCTGGCGGCCCTGCAACTGTCCCGGCCCTTCCCGGCCAGCCCGTCCTGCGTGGCCTGGGCGCAGAACAAACTGTCACCCGCCATGGCCTGGCTCCTGGACTACCTGGGGGATAGCCAGACGCTGAACCAGGAGTGGCTGAACGGACCCGCTTCACAGTAACCGAGCGATGGCCCGCACAATCATCTCCACTTCCTTGCTGTCCAGGGTCAGGGGCGGCAGCAGGCGAATGACCTTGCCCCGCGTAACGTTGAGCAACAACCCCTGCTCCCGTGCGGCCCGTTCGGCCAGGTCACGCTGCGGCGTGGCCAGTTCAATGCCGATCATCAGGCCACGACCACGGATCGCCAGCACCTGCGGATGCTCACTCAATTCCACTCGCAGCCGCGCCAGCAGCCGCTCGCCCTGGCGCGCGGCGTTCTCCAGCAGGCCTTGTTCCTCGATGATATCCAGCACCGTGCAGCCCACGCGACACGCCAGCGGGTTACCGCCAAAGGTGCTGCCATGGCTGCCTGGGGTGAAGAGCTTGGCCACCGAGGCACGGGCCAGGCAGGCGCCAATCGGAATGCCGTTGCCCAAGCCTTTGGCCAGGGTCATGACGTCCGGGACAATCCCCTCCTGCTGGAAGGCAAACCAGGTGCCGGTACGGCCAATGCCGGTCTGGATCTCATCGAGCATCAATAACCAACCGTGCTGGCTGCAGTGGGCGCGCAAGGCTTTCAGATAGCCCGGCGGGGCCAGTTGCACGCCACTTTCACCCTGGATCGGCTCCAGCAATACCGCGACTATCCGGGCGCCAAACTCACGGGTCACTGCGTCCAATGCCGTCAGGTCGCCAAAGCCGACCTTGATGAAATCCCCCGGCAAACGCTGGAATCCCAGGCGTACCGATGGCCCGTCACTGGCGGCCATGGTGCCCAGGGTGCGGCCGTGGAAGGCGTTCTCCATGACCACCACCAGCGGCTGCTCGATGCCTTTTTTCCAACCGTGCAGGCGCGCCAGTTTCAACGCGGTTTCATTGGCCTCGGCGCCAGAATTGTTGAAAAACGCCTGATCCAGGCCCGATAGCCGGGCCAAACGTTGGGCCAGCCTTTGCTGCCAGTCGATGCCGTACAAGTTGGAGGTATGCAACAGCAACCCGGCTTGCTCGCTGATTGCCGTCACCAGCCGCGGGTGGGAGTGACCGACATTGGTCACGGCAACCCCGGCCACCGCGTCAAGGTATTCACGGCCTTGCTGGTCCCAGAGGCGGGTGCCCAAGCCACGGGCAAAGCTCAGTGCCAGGGGTTGATAGGTGGTCATCAGGCAAGCGGCGGTCATGGCATCGGGCTCCATCAAGGTCATGGCCTTAGTATCGTTAGCCACTCAAGCTGGATAAACTGCGCATACCTGCAATGACTTTAAATCAGGACTTGATAATGGACTTGTTCCAGGCAATGAGCGTCTACGTCAAAGTGGTAGAAACCGGCAGCATGACCGCAGCGGCCCAGGTCTGCGGCCTGTCTACGACCATGGTCGGCAACCACTTGCGCGCCCTGGAACAACGCCTCGGCGTCAGCCTGCTCAAGCGCACGACCCGCAAGCAAAGCCTGACCGAGTTCGGTGGCCTGTATTACCAGCGCTGCCTAGAAGTCCTGGGGCTGGTGGCCAACTCCGAGCAATTGGCGGAACAGGTCCACCGCGAGGCGCCCCAAGGGTTGCTGCGCATCACCGCACCGCCCGCGTTCGGGGCCGAGCGCCTGGCACCGGCGCTCAGTGAGTTTTCCCGCCGCTACCCGCTGATCCAGCTGTACGTGGTGTTGAGCAATCAAACGATGGACCTGATCGACAGTGGCTTCGACGTCGCAATCCGCCTGGGTGAGCTGCAACCTTCGAGCCTGATCGCCCGGCCCTTGCAGGACTACACCATGACCCTGTGCGCATCGCCGGATTATCTGGCGCGCCGGGGTACACCCCAGCAACCCATGGATTTGCAGAACCACGACTGCCTGGCGTTCGCCTACCCATCGACCGATGACTGGCGCAACGCCGACAAACTCTGGCGCCTACGGGGGGCCGAGGGTGAAGTCGAAGTCGCCGTGTCCGGGCCCATGACCATCAACAGCTCCCAGGCCCTGCAGCGCGCGGCCGTCGAAGGCATGGGCATCGTGATGCTACCCGACGCCCTGGTGGCCGCCGACCTGCTGGCGGGCCGACTGGTGGCGCTACTGCCAGGCTATCAGTCACCTTCGCGCTCCATGCACCTTCTATATGCACAGGACCGCTACCGCCTGCCCAAGCTGCGGGCCTTCGTCGACTTCGTGATCGAACAATGGGCGCGTTAGAAATTCACCCCCAGGGCCTTCAGCTCACCGCGGGTCTGCTCGGGTGATACATGATGAATACCCCGCCAGCCCACAGCACTGGCAGCGTGGGCGTTTTCAGCCACATCGTCGATAAACACCAGTTCTTCGGGGCGGATATCCGGCAAATGGGCGCGCACCTGCTCAAGGCTGGCGCGGTAGATCGCAGGGTCGGGCTTGATCAGCTTTACCTCGCCGGACACCACGATATTGCGAAAGTACTTCAGGAAGGGGTAGTTGGCGCGAGCATAGGGGAAGGTTTCAGCGGACCAGTTGGTCAAGCCGAACAGCGGCACTTTAGCCTCATGCAGGTCTTCAAGAATCGCTACGCCGTCGGCGAGCGGGCCGCGCAGCATTTCATGCCAGCGGTCGTAGTAGGCCCGGATCAGGGCCTCATGTTGCGGGTGTTCGGCGATCAGGCTGTGGGTGGCTTCAGCCAGAGTGCGCCCAGCGTCCTGTTCGGTGTTCCAGGCCTGGGTACAGATGTTCTCGAGGAACCATTGGCGCTCCTCGTCACCGGTAATCAGTTTGCGGTACAGATGCTGCGGGCTCCAATCAAACAGAACACCGCCGAAATCAAAAACTACTGCACGAATCGTCATGAAGATCCTCCGTTAGCCGAGTGTGGTCACTGGAACACCCAGCATGAAGCAAATGTGGGAGCTGTCGAGCCCCGGCGAGGCTGCGATAGCGGCGGCACTGCAACATTATGTTGCCTGAACCACCGCTATCGCAGCCTCGCCGGGGCTCGACAGCTCCCACAAGGGTTTCGCTTAGTTTGTTAGAGCTTAAGCCTGAACCAGACCTTCAATCTTCACGGTCGGATTGACGTCCGCGTCGTAATCCACGCCACCAATCTCGAAACCGAACAGGCGCAGGAACTCTGCCTTGTAGCCGGCAAAATCGCTGATTTCGTTGACGTTGTCATCGGTCACCTGATTCCACAGCGCCGCCACGGCGTCCTGGACTTTCGGTTCCAGCTCCGCCAGGTCGGCACGCAGGCGGCCATCGGCGTCAAGCTTCGGCTCGCTGCCGTACAGACTGTCCTTGAACAGACCGTAGACCTGCTCGATGCAGCCTTCGTGGGTGCCCTGCTCCTTCATCACCTTGAACAGCAGCGACAGGTACAACGGCATGATCGGGATCGCCGAGCTGGCCTGGGTAACCACGGCCTTGAGCACCGAGACGCGGGCATCGCCCTTGAGTGCGGCGAGGTTGTCGCGCAGGGTCAGGACTTTCTTGTCGAGGTCTTTCTTGGCCTCGCCGATGGAGCCGTTCCAGTAGATATCCTGGGTCAGTTTTTCGCCCAGGTAGGTGAACGCGGTGGTCTTGGCGCCTTCGGCCAGCACGTCGGCGTCACGCAGGGCGTCGATCCACAGCTGCCAGTCTTCGCCGCCCATCACTTTGACGGTGCCGTCGATTTCTTCCTGGGTCGCCGGCTCCAGCGTGGTGTCGACCACAACGCCCTTGTCGGTGTTGATCCCGCGCAGGGTCACAGCCTTGCCGATCGGCTTGAGGGTGGAGTTGTGCACCACGCCCTGCGGATCAGTACGGCGCGGCGCGGCCAGGCTGTAGACCACCAGGTCGATCTTGCCAAGGTCTTTCTTGATGGTTTCGATGGTCAGGCGCTTGATCTCGTCAGAGAACGCATCGCCATTGATGCTCTTGGCGTACAGGCCTTTTTCGGCGGCAAACTTGTGGAAAGCGGCGCTGTTGTACCAGCCGGCAGAGCTGAGCTTGCCTTCTTCACCTTCTTTTTCAAAAAACACCCCAAGGGTGTCGGCGCCACAACCAAACGCGGCACTGATACGCGCAGCCAGGCCGTAACCGGTGGACGCACCGAGCACCAGGACTTTCTTCGGGCCGCCTTCGATGGCACCGTGTTCGGTCACATAGTCGATCTGCTCTTTGACGTTCGCTTCGCAGCCAACAGGGTGGGCGGTCACACAGATAAAGCCACGAACCCGCGGTTTGATGATCATAAAATTTCTGCCTCTTCCAAGGTGCCGATGGCCAATGGTGGCCATTACGGCGTCAATCGTACTGGTCTATGACGTCCGAAAAACCGAAGCGTCACGATAGTCGCAATTCTTCTGTTCGCAAAATCCAATCCACACCGGCCAAAGGCACTATATTTTTCCGACAAGGGCGCGAATTCAGCAAGTTCTGCGGCATGATGAGGCAGGACAGAGTTTGCGTCCTGCCTTCAGGGCAGGGAAAATGCCCGTCCTGTGCGACCGTATTCGGCGCTCGTCATCCTCAAGCCACTGGCTGTCCATCGCCCGGTGGCTGCGCTTTCAGGGAATAAGAATGCCTCAACGCCAAGTCATCAATGCCTCCGTCAGCCCCAAGGGCAGTCTCGAAACGCTGTCACAACGTGAAGTCCAGCAACTGAGCGAAGCCGGCTCCGGCAGCATCTATACGCTTTTCCGCCAGTGCGCCCTGGCCATCCTCAATACCGGCGCCCATATCGACAACGCCAAGACCATCCTCGACGCCTACAAGGACTTCGAAGTCCGCATCCATCAACAGGATCGCGGCGTGCGCCTGGAACTGTTGAACGCGCCAGCCGACGCGTTCGTAGATGGCGAAATGATCGCCAGCACCCGGGAAATGCTGTTCAGCGCCCTGCGCGACATTGTCTACACCGAAAACGAACTCGATAGCCAACGCATCGACCTGAGCACCTCCCAGGGCATCACCGACTACGTGTTCCACCTGTTGCGCAACGCGCGTACCTTGCGCCCGGGTGTCGAGCCGAAGATCGTGGTGTGCTGGGGCGGGCACTCGATCAATACCGAAGAATACAAATACACCAAGAAAGTCGGGCACGAACTGGGCCTGCGCAGCCTCGACGTGTGCACCGGTTGCGGCCCGGGCGTGATGAAAGGTCCGATGAAGGGCGCGACCATTTCCCACGCCAAGCAACGCATCACCGGCGGGCGCTACCTGGGCCTCACCGAGCCGGGCATCATCGCTGCCGAAGCACCGAACCCGATCGTCAACGAACTGGTGATCCTGCCGGATATCGAAAAACGCCTGGAAGCCTTCGTGCGTGTCGGGCACGGCATCATCATCTTCCCCGGCGGCGCCGGTACGGCTGAAGAGTTCCTGTACCTGCTGGGTATCCTGATGCACCCGGACAACCGTGACGTGCCCTTCCCGGTCATCCTCACCGGGCCCAAACAGGCGGCGCCGTACCTGCAACAGCTGCATGCGTTTGTCGGCGCGACCCTGGGTGAAGCGGCCCAGGCCCACTACCAGATCATCATTGATGACCCCGCCGAAGTCGCCCGGCAGATGACCGCGGGCCTGAAGGACGTCAAACAGTTCCGCCGCGAGCGCAACGACGCCTTCCACTTCAACTGGCTGCTGAAGATCGACGAAGGCTTCCAGCGTCCGTTCGACCCAACCCATGCCAACATGGCCAGCCTGCAGTTGAACCATGCCCTGCCGCCCCATGAACTGGCGGCCAACCTGCGCCGGGCGTTCTCGGGGATCGTGGCGGGTAACGTCAAGGACAAGGGCATCCGCATGATCGAACAGAACGGCCCGTACGAGATCCACGGCGACCCGACCATCATGAAACCACTGGATGAGCTGTTGAAGGCGTTTGTGGAGCAACACCGGATGAAACTGCCTGGCGGCGCGGCGTATGTACCGTGCTATCGCGTGGTGCAATAAGGCAGATTGCCAGGTCATAGGTTGTATTGCTTTAGAGCCATCTGAGGGGTGTCGAGGGAGCGAAAGCGGACTAGGGTTTTATCTATTCCGACCACCGACACCTACCAGCAGAGCGACCTATGGACCAACGGATCTTGTCCTCCATTATTCCTTACCCTAAGGTAAGGAATATCCCGATGGAGATCTTCATTATGGCCACCGCCACACTCACCTCAAAAGGGCAAATCACCATCCCCGTTCAAGTCCGCAGCGCGTTGGGCCTGGACACCGGAGACCGGGTGGAGTTTGTCGAAATGGAAGATGGCAAGTTTGCCATTATCGCTGCCAACCACAGCATCCAGGACCTCAAGGGCCTGATCCGCAAGCCCGCCAAGGCCGTCAGCATTGAACAAATGAACCAGGCCATCGCCGCGCAGGGAGCGAAAGCGGGATGATTGGCCTGGATACCAATGTGCTGGTGCGCTATGTCACTCAGGACGATCCGGTTCAATCGGCCAAGGCCTCGAACCTGATCGAATCCCTGACCGTTGTTTCACCGGGCTTCGTCAGCCTGGTCTCGGTCGTGGAGCTGGTATGGGTATTACAGAGCTGCTACCAATGCACCAAGACGCAACTGGTGGCGGTTCTGGAAACCCTGCTGCGCACCCGTGAACTGATCATCGAAGATGCCGAACTCATCTGGCAGGCCGTGCGCCGATTTACCACGACCAAGGCTGACTTCGCCGACTGTTTGATCGAACGCTGTGCCCACGCTGCCGGGTGCGAATACACCGCCACCTTTGATATCGATGCCGCGAAAGCCGTCGGCATGCGTCGCCTGGGCTGAATCCTGGCGTTGCTGCAACGGGCCTGCTTTGGTAAAACCTGTATTCCACTGCCCTTGAGAGACCGCCCAACGTGCGCACGCTTCTGCTCGCAGCCCTGCTCCTGACACCCACCCTCGCCCTGGCAGAAACCATCGCCTGGCCGGACCTTCCAGAGACCTGTTTCGTCAGCGGCCGTTCTGCCACCAACGACGATGTCGACAATGGCTGTGCGGCGTTTCTGATCAATGTGAAAGGCAAGGCGGCAGGCACGCCCATCAAGCTGGAAATCCCCCAATACGCCATGCACGTCGAAGCGGGCACAGGCAAGGAAACGCCGGTGATCATCATCCAGGCGGAAGAGAACGGTGAGATCAAGGCGGTTGGGTACAAGGAACTGGGAACGGAGCAATTGGGCGCGGCGTTGCTCAAGGAAGTGCGGCTACTGGGAACCAAAAAGCCGACCTGAAGAACCCTATCCAAGCGACCGGGGCATGATGTTTACGACGCACGCACCATCGCCTGCCTCTTCAAACGGACCAGAATCAGCCCAACCACCACCACCGCAATTCCCACATACGTCGACGTATAAATCACATCGCCAAACATGACTGCCGCCCAGACCAACGTCACGGGGGGTTCCAGATACACCAGCGCTGCGACGTGGGTAGCGGTCATGACCCGTAACAACATCCAGAGGCTCAGATACGCGACAAACGTAGAAAACACCGTCAGCCAAACGATCGAGACCAGTACGGCGCTGTCCCGGGGAATGCTGAACGTATCGGTGTAGAGCACGGCCGCAGTGAAGCCCATCAAGGTAATCAGCGACTGGATAAACAGTGACAGGCTCAAGGGGCTGCGATGAGTTTGTCTAAGCGTTGAGCGCCGTTCATATAACGTCGCCATCGTCAGCCCCAGTGCAGAGACAAGCGGCAGTAAATACATACCCAGTCCGAGCTCGGCAGCACTATTGCGGTACTGCCCCGCGATCACAATCGACACCCCGCAAAAACCAACCAGCAAACCCAGCCATTGCCACGCTCCGCTGCGCTCTGTCGTACTGCCCGATGAAAGTGCAGCGGTCATCAGCGGCTGAAGCGCAGCGATGATCGCCGCAATACCTGGCGGCAAACCATTTTGGATCGCCACATAGACACAACTCAAATAGAGAAACTGCGACAAAAAACCGATCACCGCATGGTGGCGAATTTGCTCCCAGGAAACCTTCAGCAGCGCGATATTCAAAAACAGCGCCAGACAGACTGAGACCAGCAAAAAACGCCAGAACAGCAAGTTGAACGCTCCCGCATCCTCGGCCCCCATCTTCGCTCCAATAAAACCGGAGCTCCAGGACAAGACAAACACTATCTGCAATAACAGTAACTTCAGCGTTCCCAAAGTCGTGCTCTTAGGCGACATCATTATTACCCCTGAATATCGCCAGTTCGGTAAAGGTAATAGGCTCAATGCCCAGTCGACGGTATTGCTCGTCAGCGGGCAATGCCAAGTCGCGCCTAAGCTGGAACCATGGCCGGATAGTCCTCAGTACACCGTCGTCGGATGCCAGGTGCCAGAACTTGTTCACATCGACTGAGCTGTAAGGACAATGAAATGAAAGGACCAACGACATACGCCTGCCGGCCGTGACCGGGCGAACACCATGAAACACACGGCTACCGTAAAGGTAGACCGCATCGCCACTGGCCCTGACTACGCTGGTACATACGTGTCCATCCAGGTTACTCACATCAAAAAGCTCGTTCCGCTGGTCAAAAAAAACGAACTCTCCACCTTCATACTCACCAGGGTCCGATAGCAGGATATTCAACACGAAACTGGTGCCGTCGGTATGCCACATGCCAATCTGGGCTTTATCCTCAGGGGCCTGGCGCGGGTAGAAATAGTTGACCTGTGAACGCGCCCGTAAAAATGGGTGGGGCACCAAAGGGACACCTGCAATCTGCGACACCGCCAACAAAAAAGCGCGACTATCCATCATCTCCCGAATAAGGGTCGAGGACTCAGTGGCGGCGCGGGTGCGATTGGAAATAATCCAGTCGCTGGTGGTAGAGCCCGCCTCCAACTGATAACAAGCTCGACGTAGTTGCGTGACGCCCTCTTCGGTGAATAGTCCCGCAACCTGTGCCACGGCTGTTAGTTGCTCAGCCGAGGCGACGCCCAACGGCGAGTTCACATAACCAAGCTCGGCAAGACTTTGGCGATGCCCGAATGCTGGAACACTGTTGCGTAAGTAGCTGTCACTCCAATGCTTCAAGGTATCGAGCAATGCCCCTGGATGCTTGCATCGTAACGATGCTGGAGAAAGCGACGCCTGCAACGCCAGTTTCAGCCGTCCTGCTCCCTGTACAAATACCGGAAGGTCACCGTCTCGTCTCATGGCTATCCACCTCTATCTGTCAGTGCAATCGTGGTCCAGGCAATACTCGGACAGTTGATACATAACACTGCCATCTCCGCTGCAATACTCACCAATTACTCGGCAACTGCCGTACTCCTGGCGCACACGGATGAATTGCTCGCGGGTGTATTTCAGGCAGACATTCGTCAAGAGATAGCCATCATCGTGACCGTCATGGACGGGCAACAACGTTGCAGCTACACGGTAGCGCTCATCGTGGTGCTCGATTTCGGAGATGATGACCCGATGGCTATCCGTTTTCTCCAAACCCAGTTTCAACCCGATCAGATCAGAAAACCGAATCATGCAATCGTGGTTATAAAAACGATGGATATGAGCGTCATCCTCAACCGTGGACAACTGCATTTCTGACAAGACGTACGTTCGCATGCCGCCCACCCGGCGGATGATCTCGCCTACGGTATCGGGCAACTCATTGCCCTCTTGAAAGCCCAGCATTGTAATTAGCGTCACATCCTGACCGCGTTCAAGCTGGTGCCTGGACAAGTCCCGGAAATCAGTGGCCAGATAGGAAAACCCCTAAGGAGTGGCCAGCATCGGCTCAATCGCACGACGCATGATGCCCTGCGAAGCACAGTTGATATCGACCGCGGTGTAATACTCAAGCTCAATGCCACACTCAAGCAAATACCCCATCAGGGCGGATGTTTTCACTGGTTCTGGACCCAGTTCGACGTAATGAACGCTGCCCTGCCCCAGGAGATCGACCAGATCTCCAGCGACTGATTGCAGCAGGTCACCCAGGGAGCCCGTTCCGCAAGGCGCGGCGCATACGCCTTCGTCGCTTATCCCCTGGCTATTCAAGGCGGTCATCAGCGCTAGTATTTCTGCGCTGACTTGCTGCGAAAGCTCCGTCCGATGCTCAGACAAGGTCGAATATTTCTCAGCGTTTTCAATAGTCCAGATTCTTCCTTCCAGGTCATGATTGTTCTGCAAGGACGCTACAACCAGCGTGTTGATATCCATATACGCTCCAACTCTTTCTTATTAGGTATGCAGGTGCGCTCTTGTTTGACCAAAAGACTAAAGTGGGGTCATGATTTTGTATATTTGAATAATCCGCACCACTAATCCTCAAAAGAGGAATCATGAACAAACAACTGAACATCGACCTTCTACGCACCTTTCATGCGGTTGCCCGCTTTCGGCGTTTCAATGAAGCAGCCAACCATGTCCATCGCAGTGCATCGACTGTCACCACTCAAATCCACAAGCTGGAGCAACTGGTGGGTCAACGGTTGTTCAGCCGCAACAACCAGGGCGTCGAACTCACGATGTATGGCAAGAAGTTGCTGAGTGAAACCACTGACTTTCTGAAAAGCCATGACCGCCTGCTCGCATCACTCACGCCACAACGCATGCAGGGCAAAATCCGCCTGGGCTTGCCTGACTCATACGCTCCGGCATTTATGCGTGACTTCCTACCGTTGCTAATTGCAGACAATCCGCTGCTTGAACTGGAGGTGGAAGCCAGGTCCAGTGGTGAGCTGTTCACAATGTTCAGTCGCGAACAAATTGACTTGGCACTGATTGTCAGCTCACAACCGCTGGAACAGGGTGAACGTCTCGGCACGATCCAACCCGTCTGGGTAGTTGCCGAGAATTTCCAGAGATCCGAGCAGGCACCGCTGCCCATTGCAGTGCAGCTGACCGGGTGCCCATACCGGGCATCGGCCTTACAGGCCCTGAAAGAGCATGGGGTTTATTACCGAGTCCTGCTGGAGAGTGCCAGCTCGACGGCTGTGGAGGCGGCCATCATGTGTGGGCTGGCGGTCGGGATGATTGAGGAGGAGCGCATGACCACCGGGCTGACCAAACTCATCCCCGGAATACAGTTACCTGGGCTGCCGCCGCATCAGCTTTATTTACTTTCTGATAGCGCTAATCATCTGGCATTGCACCTACATGAGCAGATCAAAAAAGGGTTCAGTATTCGGCCCTTTTGAGCAGACCGAATAGCCACAATCAAAAAACCCGCTGACCGTTACCGGTTCAGCGGGTTTTTAACTGTCGATTCAATCCTGTCTCAGGACTGCGTCAACCGCTTACAGCGCAATGTCAGCCGCCGGCTTGCTCGGCTCGGCCGCAGGCTTGGCAGCCTCGGTCGCCTGTGGAGCAGCCATTTGCGGCATGGCTGGCGGAGGCGTCAGTTGCAACACCTTGGCGGTGTAGGCCCATTCTTGCGCAACGCGCTCAGGGCTGCCGTTCAGCTTGGTGCCATAGCTCGGCACGATCTGCTTCAGCTTCTCCTGCCAAGCCGGGGTAGCAACCTTGTCCTTGAACACTTTTTCCAGCACCGTCAGCATGATCGGCGCTGCGGTGGACGCACCTGGCGACGCACCCAACAGGCCGGCGATGGTGTTGTCGGCGGAGCTGACCACTTCGGTACCGAGTTTCAGGACGCCGCCCAACTCTTCATCACGCTTGATGATCTGCACACGCTGACCGGCTTGCCACAGGCGCCAGTCTTCTTTCTTGGCGTTCGGGAAGTACTCTTGCAGCGCCTTGAAGCGGTCGTCATCCGACTGCATCAACTGGCCGGCGAGGTACTCGACCAGTGGGTATTCACGAATACCGACTTTGGTCATTGGCCAGATGTTGTGGGTGGTGGTGCTGGTCAGCAGGTCCAGGTACGAGCCTTCTTTGAGGAACTTGGTGGAGAAGGTCGCGAATGGGCCAAACAGGATCACGCGCTTGCCATCCAGCACGCGGGTGTCCAGGTGCGGAACCGACATCGGTGGCGCGCCAACCGATGCCTTGCCGTAGGCCTTGGCCAGGTGTTGCTCGGCAATCGTTGGGTTCTCGGTCACCAGGAACGAGCCACCCACCGGGAAGCCGGCGTATTCCTTGGCTTCAGGAATGCCCGACTTTTGCAGCAGGTGCAGGGCACCGCCGCCCGCGCCGATAAACACGAACTTGGCGTCGGTCTCGGTCTTGGTACCGTCTTTCAGGTTTTTGTAGCTGACGCGCCACGAACCGTCGGCGTTCTTGGTGATGTCCTGCACTTCGCTCGACAGTTTCAGGTCGAACTTGGGCGTGGTCTGCAAGTGAGCGACGAACTGGCGGGTAATCTCGCCGAAGTTCACGTCAGTGCCGATCGGAGACCAGGTCGCAGCGATTTTCTGGTTCGGGTCACGCCCTTCCATCATCAGCGGAACCCACTTCTTGATCTGTACCGGATCTTCGGAGTATTCCATGCCAGCAAACAGCGGGCTCGCCTGCAGCGCTTCGTAACGCTTTTTCAGGAACTTGATGTTGTCATCGCCCCACACAAAGCTCATGTGCGGAGTGGAGTTGATGAACGAGCGCGGGTTCTTCAGAACGCCTTGCTGAACCTGCCACGACCAGAACTGGCGGGAGATCTGGAACGCTTCGTTGATCTCGACCGCTTTCGGGATCTCAACGGCGCCGTCCTTGTTTTCCGGGGTGTAGTTCAGCTCAGCCAGGGCCGAGTGACCGGTACCGGCATTGTTCCAACCGTTGGAGCTTTCTTCGGCGACACCGTCCAGGCGCTCAACCATCTCCATCGACCAATCCGGCTGCAGCTCATTGAGCCACACACCCAGGGTCGCGCTCATGATGCCGCCGCCGATCAATAGCACATCAACTTTCTTTGCCTCTTCCGCCTGGACGGAAGTAATCCCTATCGACAAAGCCAGCCCCAGCAGGGCAGTGTTCACTTTTTTAAACATCGTAGCACCTATGATAAAACGCCTTCCGCCCTACCGTCCTTGACCTTCCGGCAACCGTAGTACGCCAAACATCAGGCAATGTCTGGCCGGGTCCCGTACTCGCAAGAACTGCAGGGTGGGCACACAAGGCCGACGTATCGACCTCACTTTTATGTCCCTTCTGCGCTGACTTTTTATCATTATTGGCTTCAGCTACCTCGGCGACAGCTCTCTGCCGGTACGCATTCGGGAGTGCGTACCAGAGAAAGGATAGACCAAGATGGCGCGCAGAATATCATGCTCCGGCGGGATCGGGCGTCTGTTCTGGACTTGGTGGTCGTCTTCGCGACAGGTTCAGCGCCACCTGAGGAATAGGGCATCCTGTGACCCGGCGCTTGTAGTCCCGGCAGGATGGAGAGAAATGCTGAAAATCAGAAAAGCCGATGGGAATCATCGAGTTTTTACGGTTTTCCGCCCTGCCCAATTGTCGATAATCGCGCCTACCCAAAACACAGGCGCGCATCCAGATGACACAGACAAAAAGCTATACGGCCACGGCAAAATGGCTGCACTGGGGCATGGCACTCATCTGGATTGCCGCCTGGCTGGTGGGAATTGTCGCCGTTCACTGGCGCGATGAATTCAACCCGCAGCATCAACTCACGTTTTTACACAAGGCGATGGCTAGCACCCTGCTATTGCTTATCGTCCTGCGCATCGCCTGGCGCCTGACCCATGCAGCACCGGCGATGCCCGATACGATGACACCACGGCTCAAGCGTGCAGCGTTTATTGGCCACCTGTTGCTGTACATCGTGGCACTGCTCGGATTGCCGATATCCGGCTGGTACTGGAGCTCGGTGGCTGACAAACCCATTCTGGTTGCGGGCCTATTCCTGCTGCCGCCGCTGGTGGAGCCGGATAAAAGCCTCTATGACCTGGCAAAAGCGATTCACACCTACAGCGCGTGGTTATGCGGCGCTCTGGTAGGTGGGCATGTGATGGTGGCGCTGAAGCATCATTTTATTGATAAGGACAAGGTACTGGCGGGGATGTTGCCGGGGCGCGTCGAATGATGTGGGAAGGCACCGGAACCGTACTCTCCTCAGAAAAAAGCTCCACCAGATTACGTGCCTTGTAGGTAGATCGATCCAGCTTTCGGGGCGTCAGACGATTCCCTCTTGAGGGGATGACGGCTTCAGCCCCATTGCGCTGTATCAACTCCACGAAGGCATCTGAGTCATAACCTTGTAAACCTTCGATCAGCGCGTCGGCTTGGCCATATTCAGAGCCTTGTACGGGCGTCAGCAGGAAAATTTCCGGGCGCCCATTGGTTGGCAGGGGCCGTTGCGCCAGGCGTTGGGTGAAGCGCTTCCAGGTTTTTTCGGTGGACCACCGGCACAGCTTCAGGCCCGGGGCTCGGGTCCAGCATGTCTATGCGCGTCGCATGGCCGCTGGCCAAACGCCGGGCAATCGGCGCCTGACCGGCAAGTCGGCTCCCACAACACAGAAGCCGCCTTGCCGGCGATGGCTTCGGCGCGCTTTAGCAATGAAGCAACCAGATGATTCTCAACTGTATGCGTTGATAAACCAGGTGATCATCGGGATAGCCACAATGTCGATCAGCACGGCACCGCACAGCGGCACGATGATGAAGGCTTTGTACGAAAACACTTTGTAATGGTCACAAATGGCGCCCATGTTGGCCACTGCATTGGGCGTCGCGCCCAGCCCATGCCCCATGAAGCCCGCGCACAAGACTGCCGCGTCGTAGTTGCGGCCAAACAGGCGGAACAGGACGAACACGCACAGCAAAATCATGATCACCACCTGCACCACCAGAATCACCAGCAGCGGCAAACCGAGCTTCTCCAGCTCCCAAAACTTCAGACTCATCATTGCCATGGTCAGGAACATGCCCAGGCACACATCGCCGATAGTGCTGACGGCCTGGTCGGGCATCTCGATAACCTGAGCACGGTCATTGAGGTTGCGCAGGATGATCGCGACGAACATGGCGCCCACATAGCTCGGCAGCACGATACCCAGATGCTGTTGCAAGCTGGAGCCCAGCCAGAATCCCAGCACCATGATCACCACAATGCAGGTCAACAAGCGCAACAAGGTGGCAGCATCCAGCGCGGGCGGCGGGGTATGGACCACTTCTTCGAACGCCTTGAGGCTACCAACGGCTTCGGCCTTGACCACGAGTTTGTTGCGCTCGATCAACCAGCGCGCCAGCGGGCTACCCAGCAAGCCGCCTGCCACCATGCCAAAAGTTGCAGCTGCCAGCGCTGCAGTGGTCGCACCGACCGCACCGAGGTTTTCAGCAATCGGCCCGAAAGCTGCCGCCGCACCAAAACCGCCTTCCAGTGACACCGCGCCGGCCATGATGCCCAGCAACGGATCGATGCCCAGCAGCTTGGCAACACTGGCACCCACCACGTTTTGCACCAGCGCCAGGCCCCAGCACGCACCCAGGTAGATAAACAGCAATTTGCCCCCCTTGCGCAGCAAACCCAGGCTACCCCCCAAACCGACAGTGGTGAAAAACGCCACCATCAGCGGGGTTTGCAGGCTGGTGTCGAGGGTCAGGTTGAGCAGTTGTTGATCACGTAACAGCCAGATCACCAAGGCAAAACCAAAACCACCAATCACCGGTGCAGGTACACACAGGTGACGCAGCCAGTAGCTACGTTTTTTCAGTTGGGCACCCAGGCCCAGCAGGAGCAGCGCGAGAGCAAGGGTGCTCAGCGCATCCAGTTCGAATGTCAGCATGGCGAATTTCTCTTTTTCTTATGATTCAACAAGCGGTTTCAGGGATTTACGGAAAAACTTAATCGATCAGGCTGGCAAGCAGACGCGCACCAATGCGGGCGGTTCGATTGTCGATATCCAGGCCGGGGTTGAGTTCGGCGATATCGGCCATGCGCAATTTGCCGCTGGCCTTGGCATGGCGTATCAGATGCTCGACGATCTGCATGTCCACGCCATGGGCAGACGGCGCACTGACACCGGGCGCCTGGCTGGCGGGCAGGACATCAAGGCAGATGGTCAGGTAGAGGTGATCGACGTCTTGCAAGAACTCATCGATCATCGCTTCGCAGGCGGGTATGTCCCAGCTGTTCATTTGCCGGTCGAGGCGGTAACGCACATTCAGTCGCTGCGCCTGCTCAAACAGCGCCTGGGTGTTGTTCAACTGGCTGACACCCAGGCAGCAATAGGTGAACGGCATCCGTGCACGCTGGCAGTACTCGGCTATCTGGCGGAAAGGGGTACCCGAACTGCTTTGTTCCCCATGGCGCAGATCGAAGTGGGCATCAAAGTTGAGAACGCCGATCCGCGCATGCGGGGTGGCCTGGCGCAGGTGATCGGCCAGGCCGCTAAAGCTGGCAAAGGCGATTTCATGGCCGCCACCCAACCCCAACGGCAAATGCCCCTGGTTGAGCAGATAGCTGACGTGGTGAGCGTAAATCTGCTGCGCGCCTTCGAGGTTGCTGTCGGTGCAACTCACATCGCCCGCGTCATACAGCGGCGCCCGGCCGTGCCACGCCAGGTTGGCCAGCGCCCTGCGCAGTGCTGACGGGCCAAGACGGGCGCCGGTGCGTCCTTGATTCCGTCTGACTCCTTCATCACAGGCCAGCCCAATCAGTGCGGCACCCGCAGACTGACCCTCGCAGAAGGGCTTGACCCATTGATGCCAGCGCAGCGCAGCCTGCCCTTCGCCAGCGTCGATACGACCTGTCCACAGGGGTATGTCAGAAACAGCAGTCATGCTTGAAACTCCAGTCAAATTCAGTCGAGCCGAGCGCTCAGGCGCAGGGCCGCGTCCTGGGTCCAGCGGATCAGGCGTTCACTGCGGGTGTGCGCCCGGGAGGCAGGAGCCATGAGGCTGATGGCGCCTAGCAGGCGATTGCGGCTGTCGAGCAACGGCGCGCTGATACCCCAAATGCCGTCGTCGATTTCACTCACACTCACGGCATAACCGGCAGCGCGGATATCGGCAAAACTGCGCTGGTACGTGGCGACTTCCTCGCTTTCGACGCCTTGCGCCAACAGAGCCGACAGGCTTTGCGCCTCATCCATATAGGCCAACAGCACTCTCGCCGATGCACCGACCAACAGCGGCTGGGCCAGCCCTTTTTGGTAGCAGCAACGCAGCGGTTGTGGGCTATCGACCAGCTCGATGCAAATCGCCTGGCCATTGCTGGGCACCATTAACGCCACGCTTTCCTGGCTTTGCTCGGCCAGGCGCTTGAGTTCCGGCTTGGCGAGGGTCACCAGCACGGCTTCGCGGTCGAATTTCTTGGCCAGTTGCAAACAGGTTGGCCCTGGCAAATAGCGACCCTGACCGTTCTCTTCGGCAAGCCCCCAGCGCAGTAAGGTCTTGAGATGGCGATAAGTGCTGCTGAGCGGCTGTGCCAGTTGCTCGGACAGTTCTTTGGCGGAGATCGCCTCGCTGGATTGCCCCAGAGTGACGAGGATTTGCAGCAAGCGATCAGTGGGCGTGTTGTAGTTCATATCGGCCTCATGCTCTTGCGGGCATGGTGCACCGAGTTTTCCATTAACTGAAACCAGATTCCCACTGAGTGGGAAAAAACCCGCAGATAACGATCAGCGGTCAGCCTGAGTCTCACGGATGATCTGCCGAATCGCGTGAACAGGCGCCTCCATCGGCTGCCCACTACTGACTGCATACTGATCGTTGAACACGATGGTCGGCACCGAACTCACGCCACGAGATATCCACAGTTGCTCCTGCTCACGAACTTCAGCGGCATATTCATCAGAGGCGAGAATCTCGGCGGCGCGCTAGATGTATAGGCGTTTCAAACATTTCTATCTGATAATCAGGCGAGAAAATCCTGTGTTAGTGTCGCGATTACCGATTAATAAATTAATCTGCCTATAGTGCTTTTCAATGCAGCTATATGGATTCTCAGTGATTTCTCCTGCCTGCCTGAGCTTCGGGCGCACCGTCCCTCCTTCAGGGCCGCGCGTACCTCAACAGACCAATCTCTCGGGCCTTTGCGAGTAGCCCTGCACGGTCCTTGCCCGTATAGAGCCCTAGGCTCTGCACGAAAAGTAATGGCGAAAGCTGCGCTTTGCGAAGGGCTGTTATGGGTCGATTGTGTTGAAAAAGTCGGAGTTTCCCTTCGCCTGAACTCACGCACGATCGCCACCGGAGAACCTACTCACCACAGCGAGTGGTTTTTCGGCCGTTCGTTGACCTTTGCTGCTCTGTTAAATTTACAGAAGACACTTTCGAAGTGTGGTCGCAGAAATATGAGCGCCGCAGGGGCGCTCACTCCTCTGTTGAGCAAGTTCGCCCGAATGAGCTGGCGTTAAATATAGATCGTGCCCCGCAGGTAGAGCGCCCCGTGGCCGCTGATAATGACTCGGTCGCTGTCCAGGACTTCGCAGTGCAACTGGCCCTTGCGTGCCCCACCTTGCTCGGCTCTCAGACTGCGCTTACCTAAGCGCTTGGCCCAGTATGGCGCTAGTGAGGTGTGGGCCGAGCCGGTGACCGGGTCTTCGTTCACCCCAACCCGAGGCCCGAACCAGCGAGAGACAAAGTCGAAGTTACGACTCGGCGCGGTTACAGCGACACCCCGCACGTCGAACGCAGACAGAGCTACGAAATCGGGATTGAGGCCTGCAACGATGGCTTCATCCTCGACCACCACTAGGTAATCGTCTGTTCGATAAAGCGCATCGACCTGTTTCAGGCCCAAGGCTTGCAGCAGGCCTGGCGGGACAGCTACGGCTTCCGGCTGTTTGGCCGGGAAGTCCATGGCCAGGCGCCCGCCTTCGCGGCGCACTCGCAATTCACCGCTGCGGGTGGAAAAGCGCAGCATATCCCTGCTTTCCCCAAGCTGTTCAAATAGTACCCAGGCCGCCGCCAGGGTGGCGTGGCCGCAAAGGTCGACTTCCACCGTGGGGGTGAACCAGCGCAGCTCGAACACCTCACCGTTGCGCACCAAATACGCGGTTTCGGACAAGTTGTTCTCTGCTGCGATCTGTTGCAGCGTCGCATCAGGCAGCCAGACCTCCAGCGGACAGACCGCCGCCGGGTTGCCGCCGAAAGTCTCAGAGGAAAAAGCGTCCACCTGGAAAATATCGAATTGCATTCTGGTCATTCCTGCCTGCCAACATTTTCTGTAGCCCGGATCTGCTCCAGGTAGTTGTAGATGGTGTATCGGGTAACGCCGAGCGCGGCAGCGGCTTTCTCAATCCCGCCTTTGACAATGAATATCCCGCGATCTTGCATCTGCCGCACCGCTTCAAGTTTTTGAAGTTTTTTCATCCGTACGGCACCGCCGGGACAAGCAACCTGTATGATTTCCGCCATCATCTGCTCCATATCTCTCGGCTCATCGCCACGTGACTCTGGAGCGCCTTCCAGGCCCAGAAGCCCTCCGAGCAAGGCGTGGGCAGCAGCAATACCGCTCAAGTCGGCATTGATGCAAAGACTGGCAAAAGGTTGCCCGCTGCTGTCGCGATACACCACAGTGGAACTGCGCAGCGGGCGACCGTCAGGCGCAACTGTAGGGTAATTCTCTACCAATACAGGATCGGTGCCTGAGTGATCCTCCATCGCACGCCTGACGGCGATAAACCCCGCGTCCTGGCGCGGGCCTCCCAACAATGAACCGCCCTCCCTTCTTCCAGTAACATGACCATTGGCGATAGCAAGAATGGATCGCTCGGGGTTGGTCAGGTCATGCAACACAATTTCCGTATGAAGTCCTAGCGCATTACTGAGCATTTTGAGGGTGCTATGAAGCACGTCAAGAATCAGCTGTCGCTCGGCTGGTGAGGCTTCAGAGACCTTCATGGGTGCCTTCAAGTGATTATCGAAGGCGACGAAAATATCAACCACTCGTTGATCTATCAACTTTTTGTTGAATTATTGGCATTTCGGAATCGGTTCAGTGGCTTTCCTGATAGGCAGCTTTGGGCCCAGAGTGCTGCCGGTCACGAGCGCAAAACATCAGCCTTTTCGGTGATGGATTGGAACTGCTAATTCTGTAGGCTACGTATTCCTTGCCCTACAGTGCCGATCTGAAAGCTGCGTACCACTTGGGTACCAGCACTACTTCCAATCATTGACGCCCAGCCCCTCATGACTGGCGGCAATCGGCCGATAGCACACTCTCAAGTATCGACTATGCTTGGAGCGATTCAGCCCTGTACCTGAAGGATCTAAAAAATGGGGTCCCTTGTCGTTGCTCACGCGATGAATGTGAAGCCGGAGTGGACTTGCCCCTACCAGACCGGACACCAACTCCCCGTTAAATTGATGCTGCTGCCAAACGCCTAAACTCTCTCGGCGACCGATATTTCAAGGCGCTGTGCGGATGCTGCTCGTTGTAATGCTCGAAGGCAATCGTCAGATTGCGCAGCGCGGTTTCTCGATTCGGTTTGGGCATGTGCGCCACGTAATCACGCTTGATCGTCTTCACAAAGCTCTCTGCCATGCCGTTACTTTGCGGGCTGCGTACCGGTGTGGTCACCGGCTGCAAGCCGATCTGGCGAGCAAACAGACGCGTCTGCTCGGCGATATAAGCCGAGCCGTTATCGCTCAACCACTGCACCGGCGTGCTCGGTAGTTGATCCCCAAATCGCTTCTCCACGCTTTCCAACATCAAGTCTCGGATGTCGTCACCGCTGTAGCCCGTCGGGCTGGCGACCCAGCCGATGGCTTCGCGGTCACAGCAGTCCAGGGCAAAAGTCACGCTCAACTTCGCACCGTCGTCGCAGCGAAACTCGAAGCCGTCCGAGCACCAGCGCGTATCGCTGGTAGTAACGGCAATTCGGCCTTCATGCCGGCGCTGCACGCCAGGCTGCTTGATGCGGCGTTCTAACAGCAGATTGTGATCGCGCATGACGCGGTAAACCCGCTTCACATTGATCGGAGCCAGTGACTGAACTTCACGCTCGCGGCGCAGCAACCCCCAAACACGGCGGTAGCCATAGCTCGGTAACTCGCTGACCTGCTCCTTAATCTCGGCGACCAACTCCGTATCGTTCACGAGCCGACGTCGCCGTACTTTAGGCGATACCGATTGCTTGATCCGAACCGTTAATTGCGAGCGCGACACACCGAGACATTCGCTGACCAGTTTCACTGGTCGTCCCCCGGCAACAAGGGTGAGTGCGCAATCCATTTTCGCGACCGGGCGATCTCCACGGCCTCTTTTAGGACTTCGGCTTCCATCGTCTTCTTGCCCAGCATCCGCTGCAATTCTCGGATCTGCTTGAGCGCATCGCTCAGTTCCGACGCCGGTACAACGGCCTCGCCCGCACTGACCGCCGATAGACTTCCGTCCTGATACAGCTTGCGCCAAAGAAACAGCTGGTTGGCGTTGATGCCGTTGCGTCGGGCCACCACGGACACACTTTGTCCCGGTTCAAGGCTCTCGCGAACCATGGCCAGCTTCTGGTCGGTGCTCCAGCGGCGTCGGCGCTCCTGGCCGAGCAGCTCGCCACCCTTATCATTGCTGTTAGTCATAAACATACCCGTTTGCCTATCCCTTATCGTAAGGGGGAAACGGTGTCCTGTCTTTCATGGGGCTCGTTCACGGAGTTAGAACCACTTTCTACTTTGCCGATGAGCATTGGTTGGTCATTACACCAGGATGAAAACGCCACGTCGTTCTACTTAGACACGTTCAAGGCTGGCGAAGAACGGAAATGGCCCTTTACGTCTATGCCACCCATCAAGGATGTACCGCTTGAGCTCCCTCAAGAATTGGCAGCGCTATCGCGGATATACAAAGTGCTTAAGGATGCTCAGCTAGCCGACTACTTCAAGAGAGCTTTCCTGAATGTGAATTTAGCGCTAAGCAAAAACCTTCAATTACACGTTTGCAGCTTTTGCACGGATGACGACGGGCTGGATTTTGTATGCGTATCGTCGAATGGTGAACTGCAAAGGCTGCGTTGCGTTTGCGGTGATCTGGATATCACCTATGAGCTTGGGACGGTCATGATCCAGCCGCTTCTGATAGATGGCGTAGAAGGCACCGACGCAAGTAGTCTGCATGATCCAGAGAGCGGCATTCACGTCTTGAGTCGGAATATATCGCCTTCGTCGTTACTGCATGCGGTGGCTTCAGCAGAAACCACTCGTTTTCTACAAGCAGAAAGCCCCCCTCTGGGTCTAGGTAGATTCGATGGTATGGACGTCGCACCGATAAAGATTGCAGGCTCTAAGATCGCCTCGCTGGAGCCTGAGGTGGTTGCTCAGAAGGCGTGGTGGAGGCGGTGGTAGTTGTATCGACGACTTCTGGAAAGGGGACAGATTTATTTAACACAACAATCCCTCCCAAAGAAGCTCCCCCATCCCCACCAACCCATTCCTGTTAAACTGCCTCCCCTTCGCAAAGCTCACCTCAGATCCTCATGCCCCAGCACACAGCTCCACCACAAGCTTTCTCCCGTCGCTTCTCCGTCGCCCCGATGATGGATTGGACGTGTTTTTTATTACAGTCATGAAAAACGCGAGTTCTATCGCGACTCGAATTTCCACGTACCATTTTAGTACCACCACCTAGTTTTTCTGTACCTAATGAGACTCCACACCGCAGTGATGATATGCTTCTCAAAAATTAAGGAGTAAGAGGCATTGACGGTATCTAACCAGGGAGCGGTGGGGGCAACAGCTCGTATAATCATACTTATTGTTTTAGGGTATACACCCTCAATTAGTTACAGCGCCGCTATAAAAAATGATGAGTTAGCTTTTAGCTCCTATAAAGAGCTCGCTCAGATCCGCTTAGATAGTACGCGCGACATTCTACAAAAAGACATACAAGCTCTATCTTCTCGCTTAGATAGTCAAGATAAGCGCTTAGACACTCAAAATTCACATATAGACCAAAGCCTTAGCCTATTAGGAATTTTGCTTACTGCGCTTAGCATTCTACTTCCATTAGCAGGTTTAGCTGGTTATTTCTCAGTCTCACGCAAAGCGCGAAGTGAAGCACAGATTGAAGCGCAGAAGGAAGCTCGAAAAGAGGCTAAAATTACAGCCAACGAATGGTTTGGCGTGCACGCTAACGAGCTACAAAGTAGATTGGACACGCTTCAAGCAAACTTAATAACTTTGGAAAGCCAAGCAGAAGCAGGATTCAACTTACATATTCAGCGAGTTCAAGACGGTGCGGATTTAGCGATCAAAGAAATACAACTATCAGTTAGCGGTCAACATACGTCTCAAGCTAAAATTTCCGAAACTGCGGCTAGTGCGCTCGCAGAGGCTGCAACGGCAGCAACAAACAAGCCAGAATCGACGTATACATTCAAAGATTGGAACAACCGCGCATTTGATGCCTACAGCAAAGGCAAAAAGGAACGTGCCGTTCGTTTTTGGCGCGACGCAGCTGATGTAAAGTCAGCCACCCCACAACAAGTAACGCGGGCTATGTCCAACGCAGCCGCAACGATGACCGAGCTCTACCGGTATGAGCAAGCCCTTGAAATTTTTGATGAACTCATCAAACGATACGATAGTAAAGAGGATGATATAGAATCCTCGCTCGCTGAAGCACTAAACGGAAAAGCAGGGTGCCTAGGACTATTAGGGCGTTTCGACGAAGCAAACGCACTGCTAGATATAATTATCTCTCGGCTTGAAAAAAATGAAACGCTTTCACATAGCGAATACATGGCTCACGCACTCTCCAATAAAATTATCGGATTATCAGTCAAAAACTTAAACGATCAAGCGCTCGCTTTATGCGAGCATTTTCTTGCGCGCTTTGACGAAACCAGTACCCAAGAAATTGCGAAACACTTAATTGCTGTAAGAAGTCGCAAAATTGGTCTTTTATCTGAAAAAAACCAAATAGATGAGGGAAATCAAATTTTTGACCGTACAATGGAACAATTTGGAGATTCAGAAGATTTAGAAATCAAAGATGAAATAGGGAAGTTAAAAAACACCAAGGCATTTGTGCTCCTTTGTCAAGCAAAGAAGAGATGGGCTGATAGGCAATTCCGTAATGACAATCTAAATCAGGCAGCAACTATTTTTGATGAGGTTCTGACGGAGGTATCAGATCTGTCAGTACCACTTGGAAACCGAGCTTACTGCGCGCATCTTTTAGGAGGGGATGAAAAATTCATCCGCGATAAACTTCTCCAGGGTCTCACCCTCGATGGTGAATGGCTGTACAAGGAAACCCTCAGAGACCTCCTGATCCACCCAGTTCCCGAGAAGGACGAACCATTTAGAATATTACTGGAGGAACTGTGGGCTAGTGTAAAGAAGCGCTCAAAGAGCTAATGCTTTTAAGCTCCCCGGATGAGATTATATTATTCATTGGATTAGCCTGACCATTTACGTTGATTTTTTAACGGCCAACTCAACCTTGTGAAAGTAGAGCTTCGCAAGGTAGAGCCACGACCCACTCATACCTGATCGACACAGAAATTCGAAATTCTTTTTACATAGCCGACTATGATGATTTCAGCGAGATGCTCACGGTTATGGAGAGCCGAAATAACTGCAATCCAGTCTAAAGCCATCAGCATTTCGGTGATGGATTGGAACAACTAAAACTCAATCGCAGTCCCGTCAAGGGCTCCAGAACCCCAGTGACACTCTCGTACCACTTTAGTACCACTATTTTTCATAGTCCGTTAGAATTCACTGTTCAACTCTCCCTTTTCAGAAAAAGTAGATCTATTATTCCTGGCGAGACCTTTTTCACCAGGGCCTGAATGACTAATTGTCTTGTGACGCGCTACAACTGCGACACACCGTCAACGCGACTTGAACAATCAGACAGATCCTGCAATGCCATGTTCAACAAAAACTCTAAACATAGAAGCCACCACATAAAACCTTAAAACACACAAATGGACTTAATGCAATGAAAGTACTGGATGATATTATTTCTTCAATGTCAGGAAATACAAAAACACGGATTAGTGATCCATTAGTCGGAGCATTTATAATATCCTGGATCACTTGCAACTGGAATCACCTAGCGATCTTAATATGGGGCGAGGGGAAAATTTCAGAAAGAGTTAATGAGTTTTATATTTTTACAACTGAAAGCAAACTCATTGCATTCAACACACTATTCATAATTCCTGCCTTATTAACAATATTTTACCTTTTTCTTCTACCTTGGGTATCACTCCTATCAAAATCAATACTAGAGTTTGCTAACAGCAAACTACACCATCAAGCCGTCAAGGCAGAACTCAACCAAATCAACTCCCAAAAACACCTCAACGAAGCCAAACTTCTATCAAACCCTGACAAACCCTTTTTAGAAGAAAGTGTCAAGCTTAGCTTAAATCGCAAGAATGAAGTTGTTGAACACTTAAAACAACGAACAATGCGGCTCACTGCGAGGGCTCTTGAAGCCAAGTCCGAATCTGATGAGGCCGCCGCGAGAGCCGCAGAGGCGCTAAGTAAAACTAAAATTTCTCAATTAGAAGAAGACAATAGAAGTCGACAAGCGGAGTTGGAGCGGAGTCGTTTTCAGGTAGAAAGTTCTCGACTCAGAGCACTTCATGAGTCTAACCGATTCCCATCCGCCTACCTCTATATGTCAATGATTGAAGACAGCATGAAACTGGATGAAATCTACTTATCCTTAACGTCTACAGCAGAAATTGTGGCAGCGATATTTGGGTACGAACACTTCTCCGAACTATTAAAAGACAAGAAATTTAACAATGAAGACCTATCAAAAATAGAATACATTTTCTACGACAAAAAAGAACTAGCTCAAAAATTTCAAGATATTGTAGCGGACGAACCCAACAAAAATGAAAACTTAACTTCCGATTCTATTTTCGACCATACAATGACGATGCTTGAAACGCTATCAATGAGACTAGTTACGATGGATGACATCGTAGAGAGCGCTACAGAATTCTTTGAAGAACAAAAATACGAATTATTTGAAAATGACAAAATCTCATCAGTAATTGCAATTTCAAATACAACATATGAAGAAATTGAAATTGAAAACATAGACTACATAAAGCATAACAGTGGATTTTGGTCATGCATAACGGCAACCGCAAGTGGCTCTCACTTCAAATTTGAGCGAGCCCCTGGGCAAAAAATGCGAATTTTGGCCGAAATTAACGGTAATGCATTAGTGGGAAAAAATGCTCTAGGCGCGCTTGTGTTCGGCGATATAAATGGGAGCATTATAGATGCACACCTAGAAGTAGATTAGGACAATCTCTGCTCTGTAATTTATTTTCCAGTTAGAAATACTTAACCCTTCTGCAACTATCATGCTTGCTGCCGGCTTTATAAGTCGGCCATAAGGCTTAACCGCGTATCAAGATTAAGACATTGCCACGCTGTGGTGATTCATCACCCCTGCTATGCTGAATTTTTTCGGCAAGAGAAAGCATCCATGGCTAACGAATATTCACTCACTGATTTGCTTGAGCGGTTTTATCAAAATCAACTGGCTTTGGAGGCGGCAGTGATGGAACTGACACTTTGGGCTGAGCATCAAAACGAATCAGACCTGGGTAAGAACGTTCGAGGGGCACTTCAGACGATTGGTGACAACGCGGGCCATATCAAACAAGGCATCGCCCGATTGAAAAGGTCTGATCTCACTTAGACTCCGGTCTTCGACTCAAAGCACTCGTTGGCGGGTATTTGCCGTGATTTCGAGATAACTCCATGTTTTTTTTGCCGTCAAAAATTGAAAAGATAAATTCTGAGCCATGCACAAACGGCAGCTAAATCATTGCACGGCATCAGTCGCATGATGGCACAATGATAATCCTTTGCTGCCCCCTTGCCGATATGGAGTATCAAGATGGCTATTTACGAGGAAGTATTGGCATGGGCGGACAGGTTGCCACCCTGGAGGCAGGATGCCTTGCGACGCTTATGTGTTCAGGGGGTGTGGAGTGAAAATGACCTTCGCGAAATTCTTGATCTCGCCAAACAACATCACGGAATGCGCAGCGCAATAGAGCCTGCGCCACAGCCGATCAAGTTCGCCGCTGTTCACTTCCCCGCCGAGGCAAACCCAGACAGATCTGTCGTCCTCACGTCGCTAAGCACGATGACCAATGTTGGGAAAATACCGAGCGACCAAACTTTAGATTTTCAGTCGCGAGGACTCACCATTGCTTACGGTGGCAATGGCACCGGTAAATCCGGCTATGCGCGTGTGCTGAAACAGGCATGCCGAGCCAGGAGCCCAGGTACCGTTTATCCCAACGCCTATGCCCCGGACTTCCAAGAGCTAACACCAAGCGCCACGATCGACTTTAATTTGGATGATGCACCACAACAGGCTGTCTGGAGCGGTCAACGCGGTGCTATCCCTCGGACGGAACTCAGAGGCATTTCCGTCTTCGATGGCGACTGCGCCCGGCACTACCTCCAATCAACAGAGGCATTCGCGTTTCAGCCGTCTGCCCTAACCTACCTCCAGCAGTTGGCGAATGGTCTTAGTCAGGCTCTACGTCCGGGACTTCAAGCAGAAATCGCGGGGCTCGCCACCGACGTTACGCCTTTCAATGTCATCCCTGCAGACACAGAGGCCGGCCAAGCAGTCCACCCGATAGGACTAGCGACAGATTTGGTGCGAGCACGCGCCTTGTGCATATTCACCCAGGATGAACGAACAGAACACGCACGCCTCCCTAAAGAGATCAGCGAGGCTGACCCTAGCGCCAGAGCGACTAACCTCGACTATGCTGCGACACGAATAGAAGAGCTATGTGGCACCATCACCGCTGCCGCCAGCGTAGTTTCGGATGATGCAATCAGCACCGCGCAGTTGGGACATCGAACATTGGTTGACGCGGAGGCGGCTGAGCTCGCAGCATCCGCCTTGCTGCAGGCTGAGGATGACTCAGTTCTGCTGCCCGGCACGGGACAAGGCCCATGGTCGCTCCTCTTCAATGCCGCGCGTGAGTACTCGACCACCACTGCTTATCCGGGGAAATCCTTCCCGGTGACCATTGAAGGTGCATCATGCGTGCTTTGTCAGCAAGAACTCACTCCAGCAGCTCAGGAACGCTTGCAACGCTTCGATCACTATATTCGGGACAGAGCGGCCGAAGCGGCTCAAGTTGCTCGTAAGGTGTGGCTGGAAGGCGTGCGCGCTGTTGGCAAGGCGGTAGTCACGTTCATCGTACCCCCGGTCATGCTTGAGAGTTTAGGGGCTCGCATAGTAACGCTACCTGACGAAATTCGAACTTTCCAAGAAGACCTGGTCATTCGACTTCAGTGGCTCAGAAATAGCATCGCCACAGGAGAATGGCTGAATGCCCCCGCGTATCGCGTAGCAAATCCGACTGCATCACTCCTCCAGATCGCAGGGAGCCTGCGCGCGGAAGCTGCCGGCTTGCGCGCAAACCTCGATGCAGAAGCCTTAGCGGCTAAGAAACTTCGCTTAAAGGAGTTGGAAGCGCGAAGGGTACTTTCCGAAAATATCGAAGGTATCGCCCTGGTAATTGAGAATCTTACCCGCAGAGATAGGCTTCAGAACTGCCTCAATGACATCATCAATACACGTTCAATTAGCATTCTCGCAGGTCAGCTCGCAAAGACTTACGTCACAGAGTCATTGGCAGCCCGGATGACTGATGAGCTCAATGGCTTAGATCTCTACCACATAAAGGCAAAGGTTAGTTCAACTGGTGACCTGGGGGCAGTTCGCCTCGGAGTCCAGCTTCACGAATGCCGGTTAGATCCGCACCTTGTTCTAAGTGAGGCGGAACAGCGTATGTGCGCCCTCGCCTATTTTTTCGCGGAACTGCACCAGTCAGGCTCCACATCCGGAATAGTTTTCGACGATCCGGTTTCAAGCCTTGACCACAGTCATCGAACGGCTGTCGCGCGCCGAATCGTTGAAGAGTCCGCAAACCGGCAAGTCATTGTCTTCACGCACGATGCAGTGTTCTTCGGAGAGTTAACTACTTTGAGCCAAGATGCCCAACTGGCCCCTGAAGTGAGATCGATCACCTATCGCGCAGAAGGGCCAGGCTACATCAATGCCGGACTTCCTTATGACATGCGAAAACAAAATGAACGCCTTGTAGAGCATCGTGCCGACCAAAAACGTATTGCAGCAATTTTCAATAATCCTCCAGGGGATGACGAGAGACTCGCAATCCGCAATGCGTACGATGACCTTCGCGTGACGCTGGAAGTTGGAATTGAAGACATAATACTTAATGGGACCGTTGTACGGTTTCGAGACGGTATCTCGGTCGGCCGGCTTAATGGAGTAATGGTTGTGCAGGACGCTGAATTCCAGGAAGTGCAGCGTTTGCATGATAAATGCTGCCGCAATGTGCGCGCACATTCACATGCAGCCGGCCAGCAGCGCGCTGTTACGCAGCCGGATGAGTTGCTGAGAGACATCGAGGCGGTCAACACCTTGTTCCAAGGCATCCGCAAACGCAGAGGTTAAGACGGGTATACTTGGGTAGATTGCTGTCAACCACGCGAGAAGCCAAACACCTTATCGGCTGATTGAGTCTGACTGCCCGTTATACAGGCCCCGTGATGCGGGCCCTTCAGGGCCGATAAGAAAAACCTGCACCACTTTCGCACCTCTCATTTCTCCTAAAATAGCTCTCGCTTGGCGACTAGCCCTATGTGCACCACCGCGCCGTAGTTCCTGTCGCTCCAATCCCGATACCATCTGCGAACACACCAACATCTAATGCTACGTGGAGGAGAGTAGGCGCGCGTGAGGGCGATGGACGATTGGACTGCGCAATCCTGTACGCGGCTTCAGCACATGACCCGGCATGGGTACATCCGAATTTTCATGTTGACCCATGGGAAAGAGGTTAGGAGGGTTAGTTTTTTGCAAACGGCCCTGAGTCCCTTATGCAGCAAGGGTTTTTCAAGAGTTACGAAGGTTAGATTCTGGTTAGTTATTGGTAATTCCCTAACCTTCATTGATGTTAAATACAGAAAATACAAACCCTTTTAAAAACATAGGCTTACATAAAAATAACTTTTCACCTAACCCAAACTAACCCCTCAAAGTTAGGTCTCAAGCCTAATAAATACGGGCCTTTCAGATCACTGCACTCCAATAAAAAAAACTAACCCTTTTCCCGGGCCTCCTTCTGAATCCGCCTTCCTGAGCTTGCGTGTGAGAGCTGCGGAAACATCCACCTCTGCAGGGTTTCGCAGGCATTCAATATGCCTAAACACTCTTCCCCAGCACCCGCCCGGCTTGATTTGAATGAGGGTGAAGAAGCGCAGAAAAAGAGACCCATTTAGCCCGCAGGCGAGGTGGGGGGACGACGGCGCGCGCCGGGTGGTGAAGCACGTCACTGCCCCGTTATGGCACGTCTGTAGCCCTACATGTGGCACGCCAACTCCCCGAACGGTCAGCAGCTCCCTGGGTGCCAACCACTTAGCCCCCGAAACCCCATGTTTATTGGCCCGCGCAGCCGCTTTGGCTTGCCGTGACACCCTGCAAATGCTATGTTGAGCTGGGTTTTTTCATACTGTTGAAGGGCAATCTTTCATCTATCCCAGCTGACTTTTTCTGACCCAAAGCCCCCCTCCCTCCTACAGTTCGTCGCCTCAAATCGCGTCATGGACAAATCCAGATTACTGTATGCCTATACAGTATTGGATTCGCCCCCATGAATAACGATGAAGACACCCTCGGCTGGCTTGGCCTCCCTCCCCCATTGCAAATGTACCGGCAGCACTGCCGACTCCTGGAGAACGAGATCCAGGACCTGAACGTGCAACTGCGCAAAGCGCGGGAGGATGTCTTCGGAATCAGTCAGATGCTGCTGGCTACCCAGGCAAAGAACGCCGAGTTCGCTGGATACCTCCGTCAGAGAGGCGGCGAAGCGGCTGAGATGCGCAAACAGATCGACACCCTGAGGACGTCACTGAGCGTAAGTAAGCGTGAAGCCGAAGGTCTGAAGCGAATCGTCAACGAGATGCGACCTCGACCGACCACGATTGTCTAAGATCAAACGGAAGGAGGGCTTGGTTGTGTGCGGAAGGCTGTCGCAGTACAGGGGAATCCACGACTTCGTTGCGGCGCTGAGCATGCCTAACGCCCTGGCAAACTCGGTGGGTGACCAACCTATCGAGCGGTACAATGTTGCTCCGACGACCCAGGTGGCATTGTTGCACCTGCAAGGTGAACTGCTGCACTCTGATCCAGTTCGCTGGGGGTGGCGACCGCATTGGGCGAAAGACCGCGCCGCACCGATAAACGCACGCGTTGAGAAGGTCGCCCACGGTCCATTCTTCCGGGCGATCTGGCCGCACCGTGCGATCACGCCTATCGACAATTGGTTTGAGTGGGTGGATGAAGGTGGACCAAAGAAACAGCCCTACCTGATCCGCAGGCGGGACGGCGCGCCGATCTTGTGCGCGGCTATCGGCCAATTACCAGACGCCGATGAAGGCCCAGGCGAGCATGATGGCTTTGTGATCATCACCGCCGACAGTGCCGGCGGCATGGTGGACATTCACGACCGACGGCCCGTGGTGCTGACGCCGGAACTTGCCCGCGAATGGCTGGACCCCGCGACACCAAGAGAGCGTGCCGAGCAGATGGTATTGCACCAAAGCGAGCCGGCCGAAGCCTTTGAATGGTTTAAAGTCGATATTGCCGTTGGCAATGTGAGGAACAAGGATTCCAGTTTGATTGAACCCGCACCCTAGAACTATTTACCTCATATGCCAACTCTCAAATCATCATAAAAATTCTGCCAATACAAAAATCGAAATCGTATCTAGGGTTCAGCCCTCATTTTACTGCGTTGATGAAATAACACCTCCAAATCCCACCTTTATAAAAAGGAGAACGCCAGTCAGTTTTGGCAAGCCTTGCAATCGGTACAATCTCATCCGACGCTGGATCATAATATTTCGGATAATAACCGGCCAACTCCATCAAGGACTTAACATCTTTAATTTTCGGCGGCGGCACCTTTGCAAAAATATCAACTGAAGATGCGAAAGGCACTACAGACAAGAAACCATACCTACCACTACTGTATTTTTCTTTATAAACTCTAGCAAGACCGTCTAACGCAGCCAAAAGATCTTCCAACCCATCATCCAAAGCACCTATCAATCCCTCTCCCGTTGTATACAACTGTGCGATCATCGCACCACCGACGATTTTCGTTTTGAAGGACAGCGATGAAATATCAAACTGATCGACGCCTCCATCACTTAATCTTTGAGAATATTCCTTGGCAAGCCGATGATGCGACTGCTGCAACTCAAGAGTATTTAGATAAGTTTTTTCGGCAAACTGCACCCTCAATAACAGGTCTGCCTCATTCAACCTAATCAGGGGAATGGCGACATCCTGATCAATCCTTTCCAACACTCCGAGAGAGCCAATAGTTACAGGCATACTCAGCGATCTAAGAGCGTCATCTTGATACGGAAGCACCATTGCTCTCTTTATTCCGGCCAAATCATTGAGCTGGGACTGTAAAGCTAAACTGGCATGGCGCAACAAATATACTTCCCGCTGAACTTCCTCTTGCGCTTTGGTTCGAACTTGCAGCCTATATGTATAATAAGAACCTGCCATCGCGCCGAAAAAAGTTGATAACAATGGCAAAACAAGAGTAGTTAACAAATCTAGTTCTTGTCCACCACTACCGCCCAAGACCAAATCAATATCATGGTCAAATGCGCGAAAAACGAGTACCAAAATCAGTACCGATAACAAGCCACCAACTGCGCTACCTAAGAAAATTGAGACCTTCAATTTTTTACTCCCTCGCCTGCCTAGATAGGCAAGGGCACCCTAGCAAAGCAATTGCGTTTCTACTAACTATCCTTCGGGATTTCATAAGGTTTAAAGCGCACAACCTCCTCCCCTAGCCAGTCATTCACCTGCGCCATACGCGCCTGAATCGGCTCCAGTTCATTGGCCGCATAAATCTGCGCCGCCTCCCTGATCGACCCAAACCCAGCCGCGTTCTGCGGCACGATGCCCATCAACTGCGGCGGAATCCGCAAGCTGGCCAGCACATCATCGCGAGTCTGGTTTTTGATCGAGTTGAATTCGTCCTTGGCCGTCACCTCGCTGACCGGGATGATCTGCAACCCGTCTTTTTTACCGTTCGGCGAATACACGAACAGGTTGCGGAAGTTTCCAGGTCCTTTGGAGTCCTTCAGTGCCTTGCGTAGGGAATCAACGTCAGCCTCGTTCTGCGCAGCATCGGTCATGTAGAGGATGAAGCCGGCATGACTGCCGTTCTCGTAATACTTGCGGCGAAACAGCGTGGCTGACTCGTTCAGCAGCGCCGACTGCAGAGCGCTGATCCACTCGGGCAGGCCGTACACCTCCTGATGCAGATCCGCCTCCCGCAGATGAAAGACCGTTCCCGGTTCGAATTCATGCTCCTCCTTCCAGCCCTGGACCATGAACTGCCGCCCGTCCTTACCCGAGCGCATGTACTTCGCCAATGGCGGTACCAGCTCACGCACAGGGCCGAGCATTGAGCGTCGCCCTTCCAGATAGCCATTGCCCAAGCAAAGGAAGTCCAGGGCGAACTGCTCAAACGCCGCGCGCGACAGCAGCCGGTGCGGGATAAAGGTCTTGCTCAACAAATTCCGCTTAAACATCAGCCCCGAATGCAGATGCACGCTAGACCCCACCGACCGCGCCAGACCATCCAGCGACAGCGGCGGCTCATACCACCGCCCGTTAAACCAGCACTCCAGATAATCAAACACCTCCCGGCCGCTCAGCACCGGTGATGGATCGCCAAAACTGAACGCCTCGATCTTGCTGTCACCGCGAGGAATAAACTCCTGCGTTGCAACCGTGGCGGCCTGGGCCAACTGCTTGGTATTTCTGCGGCGGTTCGACATCAAAAAATCTCCATCCGACCGGTGTTGGCAGTGGTCTGCCCCTCCAGCGGTTCGTTGTGCAATGCGTGAAAGAGCGCCCACGCCAGGTCGGCGTGGCCGGTGTTGTCGTTGCGGCCGGCTGTGTAGGTGAATTGACGACCGCCTGCGGTGATGGTCTTGCGGATCGCCATCAGTGACTGCGCCATGTCAGTCCAGCCGGCGTCGAACTCCAGTCGGCCCCGGTGGATCACGTCGTAAGCCTTCAGCACCAGGCGGGTCTTGACCTCTGGCGAGTAGCTGAAGGTGGTCACGTTGGGGAAGAATTGGCGCACCAGCTGCGCCACGCCGCTACCCAGGCCGGTGACGTCAATGCCGATGTAAGTCACCCAGTAGCGATCGCATACGGCTTTGATCACACTGGCCTGCGCCGCGAAGTCCATGCCGCGAAACTGGTGCCGCTCCAGTACCCGGAACTTGCCCCCCGGTACCAACGGAGGCGCGACCACCACCAGGCCCGAGCAGTCGCCGGTTTCCGCCGGGTCATAACCTACCCATACCTGGCGGTCGCCGAACGGCCGCATGGCAAACGGCTTGTAGTCCTCGGCCCACTCAACCCAGCTATCAACCATGCATGGCTGCAATACCGTGAGCGGGAAGATGCTCGCGCCGTCGTCAACGAACTCGCACATCAGCAAGTTGGCAAACGCCTCGGGGCTGTACTCCCGGCGTAGCTCCTCAATGTCGAACAGGTCGCAGCCGCCCTCCTCCGCGTCCAGGATGGTGACGATCTGGCGCCACAACCGGTCCTCGCAGAAACGGCCCTGCTGGAGAGCGCCATGGGAAACATCGACCTTCGTGTATTGCGCCGCCGGCTTGCCCTTGTTGAAGCGCTCGCCCGTCCAGAAGGTGTAGGCCTCGTGGGCCATGGTCGAGGGCGTCGAGAAGTAGGTTTTGCGCCACTTTTTGTGCATCGCCATACCCGACGCAACCTTGTTCAACTCCTCAAACTTGAACGTCCAAAAGAATTCGTCGAAGTAGAAGTTGCCGTGGTAGCCCTGGGCGGTACGCGCATTGGTGCCAAGGAAAAACAGTTCGGCGCCGTTCGGCAGCACGATGGGATCGCCGGTCAACTCGACGCCGATAACCTCGCGGGCAAACGCCTGGATGTACCCCCGGAACAGGTAGGCCTGGTTCTTCGAAGCCGACAGGAAGATTTGATTGCGCCCAGTCTCCAGCGCATCAATAAACGCCTCGCGGGCAAAGTAGTAGGTAGCGCCGATCTGCCGGCTCTTGAGGATGACGCGGGTCCGCTGATTGCCGGCCCGGTACCAGTCTTTCTGGTAGTCGAAGCAGCCGTCGATAAATGCTTCGCGCAACAGCTCGATCTGCTCTTCGCTGATGTCGTTTTTCGGGGTCTTTTTCTTCGGGCCTTCGTTGCGCTTGGCGAGGTTGGGGTTGAGTTCGGTTTCGGTACCGCCGCCCTGAAAACGCTGAATGCGCGCCTGGCGCTCCAACTGCCGGTGCAGCAAATCGATCTCTTTGAAGTCGCCGCTGCTCTTCCCCTCCTTGAGGATCAGTTGCACCAGCCGTGCTTCCAAGGCGCCGCCGATCCGTTCAACGTTGTCGGCACGATCCCATTCGTCGCGGGCCTTCCAGCTGTGTAGCGTTTTTTCCTTTTCGCCCGTAGCCTCGGCGATCTCGCAGATACGCCAGCCCATCCAATACAGAAACTTGGATTGGCGCCGGGGATCGATGGGGAGCAGTTCGGTCGTAGTCATGGCCGCGATGCTGCCGCCCATGCCTGCGAGTCAGTAGCGCCGCCTCTTGTAACAGCCCTTCCTACAATCCCGCCTCGTTGCCGCAACTCGCGCGCGTCACGACCATGCCCCTCATTGCAACGCACTTAGCGCCCAACGCATTGAGGATTCCCGGCATGAAGAAATTCCGCAGTAATTGGTTCCGCGTCGCCGTCGAGGGCGCTACCTCTGACAAGCGCACCATCAAACGCAGCTGGCTGGAACAGGCGGCGAAGAACTTCAATCCAGCCACCTATGGTGCTCGCATCTGGCTGGAGCACTTCCGCAGCCTGCTGCCCGACAGCCCTTTCAAGGCCTACGGTGACGTGCTCGCGGTCAAGACCGAAGAAGTGGAAATCAACGGCCAGAAGAAGCTGGCCCTGTTCGCCCAGGTCGAGCCGACGCCCGATCTGATCGCCATGAACAAGGCCAAGCAGAAGATTTACACCTCGATCGAAATCGACGACAGCTTCTCGGACACCGGCGAGGCCTACATCGTCGGCCTGGCGGTGACCGACTCCCCGGCCAGCCTGGGCACCGATGTACTGTCTTTCTCCGCGCAGAAGCCAGAATCCAGCCCATTCAAAGACCGTCATTATTCCGCGACGTCGATGTTCACCGAGGCGGTAGAAACCGAGCTCCAGTTTGAAGAAATCGAAGAAAAACCCAGCCTCGGCGCCCAGCTTTTCAGCAAAGTACAGGCTCTGCTAGGTGGCAAACAGGCCAAGGACGACGCCGAGTTTGCGCAGATCGGCCAGGCCGTCGAAGCGATTGCTGACCACGTCAAGGATCTGCCCGATCAGCTGGCTGCCGAGAAGAAATTCTCCGGCGAACTGAACACCAAGGTTGAGCAGCTCAGCAAAGACCTGGTCGAGCTGAAAACCACCCTCGGCAAAACCCAAGACCATTCCCAAACCCAGCGCCCACCGGTAACCGGCGGCGGCAAACAAGCCCTGGCTGAGTTCTGACCTGCGGCCTTCACCGCCCAGCCCACTATCGGAGACACCCATGCGTAACGACACTCGAAAACTCTTCACCGGCTACCTCGGCCAGGTCGCATTGCTCAACGGCGTTGAGTCGGCTACTGCGACCTTCAGCGTTGACCCGACAATCCAGCAGCGCCTGGAAACCAAGATTCAGGAGTCGAGCGAGTTCCTGACCAAGGTCAACATCATCGGTGTCGATGAACAGGAAGGCGAAAAGGTCGGCCTGGGCGTGGGCGGCACCGTTGCCAGTCGCACCAACACCAACGTCAAGAAGCGGGAGCCACGTAGCATCGGCACCCTATCGAGCGACAAGTACAAGGCCGAGCAGACCGACTTTGACACCTTCGTCAGCTACAAGCAGCTCGACGCCTGGGCCAAGTTCCCGGACTTCCAGACCCGTCTGTCCAGCGCCATTGCTCAACGCCAGGCGCTCGACCGCATCCAGATCGGTTTCTACGGCGTTTCTGCCGCAGAGCAAACCGACCGCACCACGCACCCGCTGTTGGAAGACGTCAACATCGGCTGGCTCCAGCAGTACCGCACCCACGCACCCGACCGTGTGCTGAAGGAAGGCGCCGTCGCCGGCAAGATCACAATCGGCAAAACCGGTGACTTCAAGAACATCGACGCCCTGGTCTACGACGCCATCCAGTTGCTCGACCCTTGGTACCGCCGCAACCCTGGTTTGGTGGTACTGACCGGCCGCGAACTGGTCCACGACAAGTTCCTGGCCCTGGTCAACAAAGACCAGGACGCGACCAACACCCTGGCGAGCGACCTGATCATCTCCCAGCGTCGCGTCGGTGGTTTGCCGCTGTACGAGGTGCCGTACATCCCCGAAGGCACGATCCTCATCACCACCTTCGCCAACCTGTCGGTGTACTGGCAGATCGGCGGGCGCCGCCGCTACCTCAAGGAAGAGCCGGAGTGGAACCGCGTGAGCAACTTCGAGTCGTCGAACGAGGCTTATGTGGTCGAGGAATACGGCCTCGGCTGTTTGCTGGAAAACATCAAGCCGGTTGAAGACGCAAGCAGCGAGGGTTAATCCCATGGTACTCAGCATCGCCCAAGCCCACCAACGCCGCGCACGCGCGGCAATGGAGGCAGCGAAAACGGCACCACAGCAATCCATGGCCGGCGCCACGGCCTACGAGCATCAGTTGAATCAACTGCTGCAAGACCGTTTGCGCCTGAAAGCCATCCAGTCCAACGAAGGCAAGGCCGCGCTCAAGGCACAGTTGTTGCCCGAGTACATCCCGTATGTTGAGGGAGTACTTGCATCAGGCAACGGTGCTCAGGACGACGTAATGACCACCGTCATGGTCTGGCGCGTTGACGTCGAGGACTACAGCGGTGCCCTGGATATCGCCGACTACGTGCTCAAGCACAAGCTGATCATGCCGGATCGGTTCGAACGCACCACTGGTTGCCTGGTCGCGGAAGAGATTGCCACAGCCGCGCTGAAAGCACAGAAGGCCAATGGCAGTTTCGACCTGAGCATCCTGCATCGCACCGTCGAGCTGACCGACGCCGAAGACATGCCCGATCAGGCTCGCGCCAAGTTGTTCCTGGCGACTGGCCGCGCCACCTTGCACGGCATTACCGCCGAAGAACCGGGCCAGCCTGGACAGATTCAGGCCGGCATCGACCTTCTAAAGCGCGCAATCGAATTGCATGACGGTTGCGGCGGCAAAAAGGATTTGGATGGCGCCGAGCGCCTCCTGAAAAAACACGCTGCACCAAGCAGCTAACCGAGCGTCCCCACGCACCCCGCCGGCTCGGGGCGGATCGGCCAGGCCGCTCCTCCTGAACGTGAAGCCCCGACCACCGGCGACCTATTTTTGAGTGCCGTTCCATGAGCGCATTTGTAGCCAGCGGCCCAGTTGCCGGCGGTCATATCAACACCGACCCCTTCTGGCCATCGATTGACCTGGACCACTTGCGTGCCACCCTGCGCATCGACTCCAGCGTCACCCCTGCCCGCCTGGAAACCGCCGTAATTTCTGCAGCCATCAACCTGAACCGCGAGCTGGCCGAATGGCAGGAAGCCCAGCAAGCAGCCGGCCACGCCACGCTGGACGACGTACCAGGTGATCGCATCAATGACGTTTCGGTAAAGGCCTATCTCTACCGGCGGGCCATAGAGGCCGGTACCGGCGCCGAAGTATGCGAGCGTCACCGCGACTACAGCGCCACCAATGCCGGCAGCCAGAAAGCCGAAGAAATCACCCCCACAATCGACGATTACCGCCGCGACTTGCGCTGGGCCGTCCGCGACTTCCTCGGCCGCTCCCGCACCACCGTGGAGTTGATCTGATGGCCGTCGCCGTCCATGCCAATCAGAACGACACGGTCGACGCACTGTGCTGGCGTTTCTACGGCCGCACAGCAGGCGTCACCGAGGCCGTCCTTGAAGCCAACCCTGGCCTGGCCGACCAGGGCCCAATTCTGCCGCAAGGCTTTGTCGTCAACATGCCCGAAGCTCAAACCAGCGCCCCGCAGCGGCAAATGGTGAACCTATGGGACTGACTGAGCTGCACCCGGACCTTGAACCCACCAACCCTGGACAACGGAATGAAGCGCATGCCTGAACGTCCCGACACCTGGGCCTGGCTCGCCGCCTGGCTCGAACAGAACTGGCCGACTCTTTACGCCGGAGTCCTCGCCTTGATCATCGCGGCCCTACGAGTCATGTACGGCGGTGGCACGCTGCGACGCATGCTGGTCGAAGCGCCGCTGTGCGGCACCTTGGCATTGGCCGCCAGCCATGGCTTGGCCTTGCTCGGCATTCCGATCTCCACCGCACCGTTTTTCGGCGGAGTGATTGGTTTGCTAGGAGTGGAAGGCACCCGCGTGGCTGCCAAGAAGTTTTTCACCCGCAAGGTAGAACAACTATGACCACCCTACGCCACGGCGACCGCTCGCAGGCCGTCCGCACGCTGCAAAAGAATCTCAACAACCACGGCTCCAAGCTGGACGTGGATGGCAGCTACGGCGACGACACCGAAGCCGCTGTCCGTGCCTATCAGCTCAAGGTCGGCTTGGTCGCTGATGGTGTGGCCGGCAGTAAGACCCAGACCAGCCTGGCCGGCGGTGACTGCGCCCAGTTGCTGCGCAACAGCGACCTGGTCGCTGCCGCCGAACGCCTCGGCGTGCCGTTGGCAAGCATCTATGCCATCAACGAGGTGGAATCCAAGGGCAAGGGTTTCCTCGACAACGACAAGCCAGTGATCCTGTTTGAACGGCACATCATGCACCGCCAACTCGCCAAGGTGCGACACGAAGGCGATGACCCGGCCGAACTCAAACGCCACGCCGACCAGCTCGCCGCCGTCAATCCCGCCCTGGTCAACCCAAAGTCGGGCGGATATTCCGGAGGTACCGCCGAACACCAGCGCCTGGCGATGGCCCGCCTGATCGACGACACCGCCGCCCTTGAGTCTGCGTCCTGGGGGGCCTTCCAGATCATGGGGTTCCAATGGCAGCGCCTGGGCTACACCAGCGTGCAGGACTTCGTGGCGGCCATGAGTGCCGGCGAATCGCAACAGTTCGACGCCTTCACCCGCTTCATTGAAACCGACCCTGTGTTGCACAAGGCGCTGAAAGCCCGCAAATGGGCCGAGTTCGCCAAGCTCTACAACGGCCCGGACTATCAGCGAAACCTCTACGACGTGAAGCTCCAGCGCGCTTACGAACGGCACGCCGACTGCGGTTGCGGGCAAGGGGTAGCGGCATGATCGACTTCGAAGCGGTGCAAAAACTGCGAGTGCAGGACGGCGATCTGCTGGTGGTGCCGGAATCCACCGCACAGGACGATATGCAAGTGCTGGCCGAGGCCATTCAGTTGATGAGCGGTGCCAGGGCCGTGATCGTTCGCGGCCCTATTAAACAACTCGATACCGAAGCCATGAATAAGCTCGGCTGGTACCGCGCATGAGCACCCTGCGCCAGGCCCTGTACGGCATTGCCCTGCTCGGGGCCTTGGCGCTGCTGATCTGGGGCCAGCAACAGCGCATCAACGTCGCCGAGGGCAACACAGAGCTGGCAAAGGCGGCGGCCGAGGCTGCCCGCGCAGACGCCGACCGCAACCTCACCACCGCCAACACACTCACGAACACCCTGAAACAGGAACGTGACGCCCAAAGTACCTTGCGCACCCAACAGGATCAGTTGCGCCAGGGCCTGGCAAAGCGCGAGCGAACCATAGAGGAGCTGAAACTTGAAAACGCCGAACTACGCACCTGGGCTACTCAGCCTTTGCCTGATGTTGCTCGCTGGTTGCGGGAGCGCCCCGCCCTTACCGGCGCCGACGCTTACCGTCAGTGGATGTCCGGCCGTGGTGCCGTGCCAGTTGCCGGCGACCAGCCCACGCAATAACGGCGACCAACTCACCGACCTGGACCGCGTCGAAGCCGCCTGGGCCGACTGTGCGGCGCAGGTCGACATGGTTTACCAACATCAGCAGGCAGCGCCATGAACAAGCCTGAAAGCCTACGCGCCCACCTCCTGGCCACCGTCGCCGAGTTCAAACACAACCCCGACCGCCTGCTGATCTTTATCGACAATGGAAAAGTCCGCTGCACATCAGCGGAAAGTCTCTCTTTCGAGTACAGCTTTGACCTGCAGGTCATCCTCACCGAGTTCGCGGGACACCCTGATAGCGTAATACTCCCATTGCTGGGCTGGCTCAGCGTCAACCAAAACGAACTGTTGGATAACCTCAACAAAGTCAAAGATGGCATTGCGTTTGAGGCCGATATCATCGACAAGGGCGCGGTAGACCTCAGCATCACCCTGCCGCTGACCGAGAAAGTGATCGTCGGCAAAGATGACCAAGGCAACACCACCGTCAAACACCCAAACGAACCACAGCGTGTAGCGGACTACCTCGATCCGAACTGGAAACCGGGCGCCCAGGGCAACACCAGTGAATGGATTGTTCCCGATGGCAAATGATCTGGAAGCCCTGGAGACATGGGCGGCCACGCTGTTGGAACGGCTGGAGCCAGGTGCGCGCAATCAACTGGCCCGCAGCATCGGCCAGGAGCTGCGCCGCAGCCAACAAAAACGGGTTACCGCCCAGCAGAACCCAGACCTCAGCAAGTTCGCCCCCCGTAAACAGCGCAATCTACGCGATAAACAGGGCCGCATTCGTCGCAAGCTGGAGATGTTCAAGAAGCTGAAGAACGCCACCTACCTCAAGGCCCGAGGCGACAGCAACGCCATAACCGTGGGTTTTGCCGGGCGTATTGCCCGTATTGCCAGGGTTCACCAGTATGGTTTGAAGGACCGCGCAGAGCGCGGCGCTCCCGACGTGCAATACGAACAACGTAAAATTCTAGGCTTTTCCGAGGAAGATCTAGACCTTTTACGTGAAAAGTTGATCCAATACTTAGGAGAACTGTAAACCCCGAAGAATCATGAAACCCAAAACACATCTTCCTGAAGGCCTCTTGAATCTCTCCATGTTACTTTTACTTGATACTGTACCGGGCTACCCATATGGAAGGCGGCCCCAAGTTTAAAAGTAGAGCTAGGCCGAAGCTCAGGATAAGGAAGCTTGCTTTCTGCATCGTACAATGGACTATCGCTGCAATCGACAAGCTCAAAATTAATATCATAAGCGCTACCTTGCCCAGCATTTGCAACTACAAACTCAGATCTGTTGCCAAGTTTTGAAAGCCTTACTTTAATTGCTGGTCTATCCTTGAGCAGCGCTCGCTCCTCAATTTCTTTAATTTGATACGCAGAAAGTTCAGCGGTGATCTTCTCAAGCTTTAACTGTTCCTCTCCAAGCCTTCTAGCTCGAACAAGCGATACAGTAGAAATTACTATAGCTAGTAAAGAAACGAGTAGCGTCAAATCTTCATAGCTCATTTCTTCCACCCTTTGAAAGCTTTTTTAAGCATGTCTTCAATTGCTTTTTTTGCCTCTGGAATCACTACCTGCTTTGCCTGCTCGATCCCAATCGCTCTAATTTCATGCAGTGGAGCTTCAAAATTACAAAACCCACATATGACTAAATCCTCATCCTGAACATTTTCAGGAATTTTAAATTCCTCACTGCCACATTGAGGGCACTGAATTAAGAATTGCTTTGTCTTGATCATTATGAAATTCCATATCATGTGGTAGGGCGCAGGTGCGCCTTTACGCTGCGATAGAGCACCAGCAAGCCAAGAGATTAGGCGCCATTAGTCTAACCGGCAATGTGCCATATACGTTGTCTTGGCTCATATTTAACTTGCCCTACGGCCCCCTCCTTCCTGTAAATAGGCCCCCTACAAGCCAGCAAAGCTGCAGTGGCGCGCGCGAGCAATCACCATCGGCGCCATGAACAATTTCGCCGCTCTCTCCCGCATGCTCGAAAACCTCATCCGCCTCGGCGTCATCGCCGAAGTCCAGATGGTGCCCCCGCGCGTGAAGGTAAAGACCGGCGAATTGACCACCGCCTGGCTGCCCTGGCTGGCCCTGCGTGCGGGGGCCGACCGTGAGTGGGACCCGCCCACCGTCGACGAACAGGTCATCCTGATCAGCCCGTCCGGCCAACTCGCCAATGGCGTCGTCATCACCGGCCTACCCAGCGATCACATCCCCGCCAACGGCGACCGCCCAGGCCTGCACCGTCGCACCTACGCCGACGGCACGGTGATCGAGTACGACAGCGTTGCCCATCACCTGAGCGCCATCCTGCCCGACAGCGGCACCACCAGCCTGGTCAGCAGGGGCGGCATCAACATCATCGGCCCTATCAATCACCAGGGCGACTACAACCAAACCGGCAACCAGAACGTGGTCGGCCTCGTAACCGTGTCCGAAGACGTGGTCGCGGCCGGCATCAGCCTGGTGGAACACCCGCACGGCGGCGTGTTGGTCGGCGGCGCGAAGACGGGGAAACCAGAATGAACCGAGAAACCGGCGGCGCCATCGGCGATCTGGACCTCATCAGCCAGTCGATTACCGACATCCTCACCACCCGGATCGGCACCCGCGTAATGCGCCGCGAATACGGCAGCCTGCTGCCCGAGCTGGTGGACCATCCCTTCAACGATGCCACCCGCCTGCGCGTGTACGCAGCCACGGTCATGGCTTTAATGCGCTGGGAGCCGCGTATCAGCCTGAACCGGGTGCAGTTCCTCGGCACCAATCTGCAAGGCCAATCGGTGCTAGACCTGGACGGCACCCTGGTCGACACCAATGAGCCGTTGAGCATGAGCCTGCCGCTGCAACTGGGGGCCAGTGTATGAACACGTTCGCCGCCATCGACCTCAGCCTGTTGCCCGCGCCTCAGATCGTCGAGCAGATCGACTACGAGCAGATCCTTGCCGAGCGCAAGGCCTACGCCATCAGCCTGTGGCCGGCAGAGGAACAGCCAAAAATCGCCGCCCGCCTTGAGCTTGAGTCGGAGCCGCTGACCAAGCTGCTGCAGGAGAACGCTTACCGCGAAACGATCTGGCGCCAACGGGTCAACGAAGCGGCAACCGCCAATCTGCTGCCCTTTGCCAAAGGTTCGGACTTGGACAACCTGGCCGCCAACTTCAACGTCAAGCGCCTGGTGATTCAGGAGGGCAATGCATCAGCATCCCCGCCCATGGCGCGTCTCATGGAAGATGACGACAGCTTGCGCGAACGCACGCAGATGGCCTGGGAAGGCCTCAGCACCGCCGGCCCGCGTAACAGCTATATCTTCCACGCCCGCGCTGCTGACGGCCGTGTTGCCGACGCCACGGCGGAAAGCCCTTCCCCAGCCGTGGTCGTGGTGACGGTCCAGGACATGCTGGCCGACGGGAGCGCAGAACCTGGGCTGTTGGCCGTGGTTAGCGCCTATCTCAGCGATGATGACCGCCGCCCCGTCGCCGACCGCCTCACCGTCCAGGCCGCGCAGATCCTGCGCTACCAGGTCAAGGCCAAGCTCTACCTGAAAACCAGCGGCCCAGAAGCTGAGCCCGCCCGAGCGACTGCCGAACAACGCCTGAAGGACTACGTCCACCAGCGTCGCCGGTTGGGCATGGAAGTCTCAGAATCAGCGATCCACGCCGCGCTGCACGTCGAGGGCGTGCGCAAGGTCGAGCTGGAGAACTGGGTAGATATAGCCGCCACGCCTTACCAGGCGCCGTTTTGCACCGACATTAAATTGTCGGTTGGGGTTGAGTGATGGGCGCCCAGCACCTGCTACCCAGCAACTCGACGCAGTTGGAGCGTGACGCCGCCGTGGCACTGGCGCAGATCCAGCGGGTGCCTATTCCAATTCGTCTGCTGTGGAACACTGACCTGTGCCCCCTCGCGGTATTGCCGTACCTGGCGTGGTCGTTTTCGGTCGACCGCTGGGACAGCACCTGGTCAGAGTCCACCAAGCGCGCGGCCATACGGGCCGCGTACTACCTGCACTCCCACAAGGGCACCATCGGAGCGTTGCGCCGAGTGGTCGAGCCCCTAGGCTATCTGATCGAGATTATCGAGTGGTGGGAGGACGTGCCGGCCGGCGTGCCGGGCACGTTCAAGCTCAAGGTCGGCGTGCTGGACACCGGCATCACCGAAGAGATGTATCAGGAACTGACCTTCCTGATCGATGACGCCAAACCCCGCAGCCGTCACCTCACCGGCCTGGCCATCAGCCTGGAAACCACCGGCAGTTTCTATATCGGCGCCTGCGTCAGCGAAGGCGATGAACTCAGCGTTTACCCACCGACCCAACGCGACATCGAAGTCAGCGGCTATCTGCGCCTGGGCGGTCGCGAACATCACATTGATACGATGGACATCCTCCCATGATCGACCAGAACAGCCAGTTTCAAGCCATTCTTACGGCCATCGGCGAGGCCAAGCAGGCAAACGCGGATGCCCTGGGCACCCCTTGGACGTTCGCGCAGATGGGTGTGGGTGATGCCAACGGCACCGACCCGTTCCCTGACCGCCTGCAAACCAAGCTGATCAACGAGCGACGTCGCGCGCCTCTCAACCAGCTCAAGCCAGATCCGAAAAACGCCGGCATCATCATTGCCGAGCAGGTTATCCCGGAAAACGTCGGCGGTTTCTGGATTCGGGAAATCGGCCTCTACGACACGGACGGCGATCTGGTGGCCGTCGCCAACTGCGCGCCAACCTTCAAGCCGCTGCTGACCCAGGGATCTGGCCGGACGCAGATTATTCGGATGAATCTGATCGTTTCCAGCCTAGCCAACATCGTGCTGAAGATTGATCCGGCGGTGGTGCTCGCTACCCGCGAATACGTTGATTTAAGCATTGATGCGGTGCTGCCTGGCGACAAAACCCCAGGGACCTATCGACGAGTCACCATCAACAAATATGGGATTGTCGTGTCCGGCACCAACCCCACGACACTCGCAGGCAATGGCATTGAGGATGGTTTAAGTTCAACGCCGCAAATGGGGCATGCTGGCGCTATTTGGGATATCCCAAAAACCGCCCTTGGCACTTACGCAAGTGGAACTACCGATAAGCCCCCGACCTCTAGCGGTGGGTTATTTCTACGGATGAAATATCCGAGTGGTAATACCGCATTCGATATTTTCGGTCACGTCGGGGGGGGTAACGATATTTTTGGGTTCCGGCGAGTATTGCCGGATGGCTCCTACGTGTGGCGAGCTACATGGCACGATGGGAACTTTAATCCCGCTTTGAAGGCGAACTTGGATAGCCCTGCTTTGACTGGGGTGCCAACAGCGCCGACAGCGCCACCTGGTAGCAACTACGGCGAGTTGGCAAACGCTGCGTTCGTCTGGGCGTCGGTCAATACCTACGCTACGACAGTCACAAATGCGTTAGCACTCAAGGCCAACTTGGCGAGCCCGGCCTTCACTGGCGCTCCTACGGTGCCCACAGCTGCGCCGGGAACAAACTCGCTACAGGCAGCCAACACCGCTTTCGTTGCTGCCGCCATCGCTAAGCTGGTCGATTCATCGCCGGGCGCATTGGACACGTTGAACGAGCTTGCAAAGGCACTGGGGAACAATCCGAACTTTGCTACCACCATGACCAATGAGCTGGCCAAGAAGGCCGAACATGCCACGACGCTGGCTGGTTACGGTATTACGGATGCGTACCGCGTCGTCGATGTTGATTACAGGCTGAATGCCAAGGCCAATAAGGCAAACTCTCTGGCCGGATATGGGATCGGCGACGCGATTCGTAATAACAACCCGCTGCCAGGCGAAAGCATTGATATTCACGGTGGAACCTATGCGTTTCTGACATCCCCTTTAGAGTCCTGTATCGCTCAAAACTGTTACTGGGATGGGACGGCCTGGTTGCGGCACGACGAGTCAAAGCCAGCGGTATGCATCTTCGGCAGCTCGGGTTCGGCGTCTGTTCGTTCGGCCCCTGCGGGAGCCAACCCAATTCGTTGGGCCTCAAGTGATCCCTTGTGGACATCTTCAAACGCGACTGTTTCGAGTTCCGCTGGTACAGGAATCCTGCGGCTCCCGAACGGCTGGATCCAGCAGGTGTTTGATGTAACAGAAAGCCAGCACGCGAATGACCTTCGCTACTTCCCTGTTTCCTTTCCAAATGAATGCTTCGGCGTATTTCCTGTCCTTCTCAGCGCCACAGCAGGCGGATATGGAAATAACCTCGGCTTCGTCGTCGGTGACGTCACCAAAGATCGCTTCGTAATCAGTGCCGGCGGGAACTTCTCCCCCGAAGGTCGTTTTCGCGCAATCGCGTTCGGGAGGTAATGCATGAAATTTTACTTCAGTCCTTCAACGACTGCCTTTTATCGGTCTGATATCAGTGGCGAGCTTGGCAGCGATGAGTGTTCAATGCCTGATGATGTGCTGGAGGTAGCCAGCGAAGTGTTCGAGCGGATGTTGCGGGTCCGGGAGGAAGGTGGCCGGGTTATCCCTGACGAAGACGGGCTACCGATTGCAGCGCCGGCCCTGCTCCCAACCACCGAGGAACTGGCCGAAAAGGAGCGTCACTGGCGAGACCAGGTGATAACCACCAGTGAATGGATTGTCACCCGCCATCGTGACGAGGTGGACATGAGCCAGGAAACCCAGATTACGCCTGAGCAATTTTCAGAGCTGCTGAGGTACAGGCAGGCCTTGCGGGATTGGCCGACAGCAGAAGGCTTTCCAGCCGCCGACCTGCGCCCGACTCCACCGGACTGGCTTGCTGACCAAGCAGAATAGGCGCGGAGAAATTCCGCGCACGCCGTCTTAGACTTTGTAATCCCCTTCCCTACAACCCGCCGCGCTCGCCCAACCGGCGCGCGCGCGGCAGCCTGTGCACTGTCATTCCATAACAGCGCAGGCAACCACCCATGGCCGGTTCAGACTATCTCCACGGCGTGCGGGTCATCGAACTCAACGACGGCACCCGCCCCATTCGCACCATCTCCACTGCAGTCATCGGCCTGGTTTGCACGGCTGAGGATGCAGACCCCCTGATGTTTCCGCTGGACACCCCGGTCCTGCTGACCAATGTGCAAAGCGCCATTGCCAAAGCCGGTGTCAAAGGCACCCTAGCGAGCAGCCTGCAAGCCATCGCCGACCAGACCAAGCCCTACACCATTGTGGTGCGGGTCAAGGAAGGCGCCGACGAAGCCGCCACCACCAGCGCCCTGATCGGCACCACCACCGCCGATGGCAAGTACACCGGCATGAAAGCCCTGCTCGCCGCCAAGGCCCGCGTGGGCATGACGCCGCGCATTCTCGGCGTGCCAGGCCTCGACAGCCAGCCGGTAGCCACCGCCCTGGTATCGATTGCCAAGGACCTGCGCGCCTTCGCTTACGTCAGTGCTTGGGACTGCAAAACCAAGGAAGAAGTGGTCGCCTACCGCGAAAGCTTCGGCGCCCGTGAAGTGATGGTGATCTGGCCGGAGTTCCAGAACTGGAGCACCGTCACCAATGCAACCGTTACCGCCTCGGCAGTGGCGCGCGCACTGGGCCTGCGGGCCAAGATCGATCAGGAAATCGGCTGGCACAAAACCATCTCCAACGTCGCCGTCAATGGCGTGACCGGGATCAGCGCCGACGTGTTCTGGGATCTGCAAAACCCGGCCACCGATGCCAACTACCTCAACAGCAACGAAGTCACCACGCTGATCAACGAGGGCGGCTTCCGATTCTGGGGCAGCCGTACGTGCAGCGACGATCCGCTGTTCGCCTTCGAAAACTACACCCGTACCGCGCAGATCCTTGCCGACACCATGGCCGAGGCGCACATGTGGGCGGTCGACAAGCCCATGCACGCCTCCCTGGTGCGGGACATCATCGAGGGCGTTAACGCCAAGTTCCGCGAATGGATCGCCCAGGGCTACCTGATCGGCGGCAGTTGCTGGTACCCCGAAGACATTAACGACAAGGACACCCTCAAGGCCGGCAAGCTGACCCTGGACTACGACTACACCCCAGTGCCGCCCCTGGAAGACCTCACGCTTCGCCAGCGCATCACCGACCGCTACCTGATGCAGTTCGCCACCCAGATCAACAGCTAAACCGGGCCTCCCCGCGAGGGGAGTTAACCCTGTGCCATACCCCCGGAGAACACCGCCATGGCCCTGCCCCACAAGCTCAAAAACCTCATGTTGTTCAACGACGCCAACATCTACCGTGGCTTGGTGAAGTCCGTCACCCTGCCCGCCCTCGGCCGCAAGATGGAAGCCTATCGCGGCGGCGGTATGAATGGCCCGGTCAAGGCAGACCTGGGTTTTTCCGATGACGGCATCCAGCTGGAATGGAAAACCGGTGGCCTCGATCTGATCAGCCTTAAACAATTCGGCGCGGTCAACGCCTCGGGCGTGGCCCTGCGCTTTTCCGGCGCCTATGAGCAGGACGACACCGGCGAAGTCAGTGCGGTGGAAATCGTGGTGCGCGGCCGTCACGAAACCATCGAAATGGGTGACGCGCAGCCAGGCGAGGACACCGAGCATTCCATCACCACCACCTGCACCTACTACAAGCTGACGGTCGATAACGAAGAAATCATCGAAGTCGACCTGCTCAACTTCATTGAGAAGGTCGGTGGCAAGGACATGCTGGAGAAACAGCGCAAGGCCATCGGGCTCTGATCCCCGCCCTCGATCGACAACCCCACACGTTCATCAACAGGAGCTTTTCCAATGAAACCTGCAGCCACCGAACAACCCGACGTTCAGCCACTGGCCGACGACAACACCGTCGTCCTCGACTCCCCTATCCGTCGCGGCGTCACCACCATCGACAGCATCACCTTGCGCAAACCCAGCTCGGGCGAGTTGCGCGGCGTGAGCTTGGTGGAACTGCTGCAAATGGACGTCGCCAGCCTGATCAAGGTCGTGCCGCGTATCAGCAGCCCAACCCTCACCGCCATTGAGGTCTCCGGCATGGACCCGGCCGATCTGCTCGCCCTCAGCAGCAAGATCAGCGGTTTTTTGTTGCAGAAGTCGGCGAAGACGGACGCATCCCTCGTTGCGTAGAGGACGCCATGGCCGACCTGGCCGTGGTTTTTCACTGGGCACCAGCTGATATGGATCAGTTGGGCCTGCAAGACCTGATGGACTGGCGCGAGCGTGCCAGGGTGCGGAGTTCCACCGATGGCAAATGATCTGAAACTTCAGGTGCTGCTCAGTGCCATCGACAAAGCCACCCGCCCGCTGAAGCAAATCAACAACGGCAGCCTGGAGACCGCCCGCGCACTCAAGGCTGCCCGCGACCGCCTGAAGGAACTCAACACCCAGCAGAAAGACGTCACCGCCTGGCGGTCGCAGCGCGCTGCTGTCGAGCAGACCAATGAGGCATTGAATGCCGCCCAGGCCAAAGTCAAAACCCTCAGCCAGCAGTTTGCCGCGACCGGCGTGCCGACCAGGGCAATGGCGAAGGACTTCAGAACAGCCGTGCGCGAGGCCCAGAAGCTAAAACAGCAGCATCAACAGCAGAGCGAGCAGCTACAGGGGCTGCGCTCCCGACTGTATGACGCGGGTATCAGCACCAAGAACCTGGGCACTCACGAACGCCAGCTGCGCGAGCAAATCAGCGCCACCAACACTAGCATCAGCGCGCAGGGTAAGCGGATGGCCGAGCTGACCGCCCAGCACAAGCGCGCAGCGACGGCCCGTAGTGCGTATGACAAGGGACAACAGTTCACCGGCAGCGCGGCTGTCGCAGGTGGTGCCAGCCTGGGTGTGGCCTACGCGGCCAGCCGGCCAGTCGTCAGCGTAGTTAAGGAATACGTCGACTTCGAAACCGCCATGATGGGTGTGGCAAAGCAGGTCGACGGTGCGAGAGATGACAACGGCAAACTCACCAGCACCTACTATGAGTTTGCAGACGCTATCAAAGCAGCCAGTAGCGAGATGCCCATCGCCACCACTGAGTTCGCCGCCCTGGTCGAAGCCCAGGCCCGCGCTGGTATCCAGGGCAAAGAAAACCTGCTCGCCATGGCAAAGGTCTCGGCCACAGCCGCCGTGGCCTTCGACCTGCCCGCCGAAAAGGTCGGCGAAGACATGGGCAGGATCGCTGGCCTGTACAAAGTGCCGATCAAGAACATCGCCGAGCTGGGTGACGCACTCAACTACCTGGACGACAACACCCGCTCCAAGGGTGGCGACATCATCGAGACGTTGACTCGTATGAGCGACGTGGCCGACAAACTCGACTACCGCAAGGCAGCAGCGCTGGGCAGTACGTTCCTGTCGCTGGGCGCGGCACCCGAAGTCGCCGCCAGCGCATCGCGAGCGATGGTGCGTGAGCTGGCAATCGCCACCATGCAGGGCAAGAAATTCCAGGAAGGTATGGCGATGGTGGGCCTGGACTCGAAATCAGTGCAAACCGGCATGACCAAGGACGCCCTTGGCACCATGATGGGCGTCCTTGAGCGCATTAAAAAACTTTCACCCGAGCAGCAAACTGAAGCCTCCACACGGCTATTCGGCAAAGAGTTTGGCAAGGACGCGGGAAAGTTGGTCAACAACCTTGAGGAACTACGCCGCCAGCTCAAGCTGGTTGATGACGCCGCTGCGGCTGGTTCCATGCAAAAAGAAATGGATATCCGTGCGGAATCCATTGGTGGTCGATGGCAACTACTGCAAAACAAGTGGTTCAACACCAAGAGCGACGCGGGAGAAGGCTTGCGCTCCAGCATGGTCGATGTGATGGATGCAGTCGACGGTGTTCTGAGCAAGGTAGACGGCTGGATCAAAGCCAACCCCGTACTCAGCGCGACCTTACTGAAGATCGTCGCCAGTGTGGCAGTACTGTCCGCCGTGTTTGGTGGTCTCGCCCTTACACTCGCGGGCATTCTCGGGCCGTTCCTGATGCTGCGTTTCGGCCTGGCAATGTTCGGTATCAAACTGCCAGGCATCATCAGCATCCTCAAGGTGTTCGGGACGGTGTTGCGAACCTTGGGCGGCATCTTGATCGGCCCGCTGGTGACTGCATTGCGCACGGTCGGCATTGCACTGTGGGGGCTTTCGGCCAACCCGATTGTTCTGTTCATCGCCGCCGTGGTCGCAGCCCTGGCCGCTGGCGCCTACCTGATCTACACCAACTGGGACGCGGTGAAGAACTACTTCGCCAACGCCTGGACCGAGATCAAAGCCGGCTTCAGCGGTGGGATCGTCGGCATCATCAACACCCTGGCCAACTTCAGCCCCATCGGCCTAATTTACCAGGCCTTCGCCGGGGTGCTGAGTTACCTGGGCGTGGATCTGCCCAGCCGCTTTACCGAGTTCGGCAACATGATCGTCAATGGCCTGGTCAACGGGCTGCTGGCCGGGCTGGGCAGCGTCAAAACCGCGATCAGCTCAATCGGCGACGCCAGTATTGGTTGGTTCAAGGAAAAGCTCGGCATCCACAGCCCGTCGCGAGTGTTCGCCGAATTGGGCGGGTTCACCATGGCGGGCCTGACCAAAGGCCTGGAGGGCGGCCAGAAAGGCCCGCTCAACGCCCTGAGCAGCATGGGCAAGCAACTCACGGCAGCCGGCACCCTGGCAATGAGCGCCACAGCCATGCCCGCACTGGCTGTGGATGACCGCCCGCCCATCAGCAGCTCACCGGCAACAGCCACGTACGACAGCCACGATGTGTATCAAATCAACCTGCCGGCGTCGCCGAGCATGGACCTGCAAAGTATGGAAAAGAGCCTGCGCGCCATGCTCAACAAGATCGAAAACGAAAAAAAGGCGCGTCAGCGCAGCAAACTTTCTGACCGGGAATAATCACCATGATGTGTGCCCTCGGCATGTTCGTATTCAGCCTCTCCACCGCCGCTTACCAGGAGCTGCAGCGCCAAACTGATTGGCGCCACGCCAGCAACAACCGCGTCGGCGCCGCTCCTGCGCGGCAGTTCGTGGGCCGTGGTGAAGACTCCATCACCCTCCCCGGCATCATTTTCCCGGAGCTGGCCGGCAGTGCCCTCAGCCTGGACGCCCTGCGCCTGATGGCAAACACCGGCAAGGCCTGGCCCATGGTCGAAGGCAGTGGCCGGATCTACGGCCTGTGGGTGATCGAAAGTCTCAGCGAAACCAAAACCATATTCTTCAGCAACGGCACGCCACGGCGCATTGAGTTCACCCTGAGCCTTAAACGCACCGACGACGACCGTATCGATCTGCTCGGCGCAGCCACCAACATCGGCGTCAACATCCTGCGGGGGCTGCTGTGATTGACGCCGTGCTGTCCAAGGTCACCGGCTACCTCAAGGACACAGCCCAACGCTTCATCCGCGACGCGGCCTACCCGGTGCCGGCGTTCCGCCTGTCCGTGGACGGTCTCGATATCGCCCAGAAGATCAGCCCGCGGCTGATGAGCATGGAGCTGACCGACAACCGCGGCGTCGAGGCCGATCAACTCACCATCACCCTCAGCGACCACGACGGCCTACTGACCATCCCGCCCAAGGGCGCAGTGTTGCGGCTGTGGCTCGGCTGGAGTGATACAGGCCTGGTAGACAAAGGCACCTACACCGTCGACGAAACCGAACACAGCGGCGCGCCGGACGTCCTGAGTATCCGCGCCCGCTCGGCGGACCTGCGCAAGGGCCTGAAGACCAAACGCGAGCGCAGCTGGAGCAACACCACCCTCGGCGAAGTCCTGGGCGATATCGCCATCGGCAACAACCTCACCGCCACCATTGCCGGCGCCCTGGACGGGTTGCCTATCCTGCAACTGGACCAGGCCAACGAGTCCGACGCCAACCTGATCAGTCGTCTGGGCGAAGAATTCGACGCGGTGGCCAGCGTCAAAGCGGGCTGCCTGCTATGCCTGCCGGCCGGTGGCGGCAAGACCGCCAGCGGCCTGGATCTGCCCCACATCACCCTGACCCGCATCGACGGCGACCAGCACCGGTACCTGCAAGCAGACCGCGACAGCTACGACGGCGTGCGCGCCTATTACTACGACGTCAACAGCGCCAAGAAACAGGAGGCCATTGCGGGTGGCGGCGACAACCTTAAAGACCTGCGCCACACCTACAGCGACCAACAATCAGCCCTGCGCGCTGCCCGTGCCGAATTCAGACGCCTGCAACGCGGCAGCGCCACCCTCAGCTATACCCTCGCCATGGGCCGGCCAGACCTGATTCCCGAACTGACCTACACGCTCCAGGGCGTGAAGGCGGAAATCGACGAGATCATCTGGTACGGCGGGAATGTGCAGCACAGCCTGACTGCGGACGGTGGTTACACCGTGAGCCTGGAGCTGGAGAGCAAGTTGCCCGAGGATAATGTGGAGGATCTGGCAGAGGAAAACGCGGGGGATTACACAGGGATCATCGCGTACTACCGGGATGAGAAAAGCGTGAAGGAAAAGACAATCACGGCGGGGGATCAGGCGAAACCGAGGCGGTTGCGGTGGCTGTATGCCAGTGAAAAGACGGCCAAGCGTGCCGTAGATCGGGAGTGGAGGAAAATGCAAGCGGCAGAGGCGTGATTTTTCGCCCTACCCAAAAAGCAAAACCCGGCAATCGCCGGGTTTCAATGGACAGAACTACACCTACTTAGTCAGTAGCTGAAGCACCTGGTCAAAACGGTTATTTACAACCCAAGCCAAAATCGCAACGATGACCAGTGAGGCGCCTGCAAAATACGCCAGTCGGTTTTTGATGATTTTCACATCACCACGGACCTCATCCAAATCTCTACGGATGTACTCTACGTGGGTTTCAAGCTTCGCTACGCGCGCTTCCATTGGATCGTCTCCCGGTGGTCCCGGTGGGGTTCTGGTTCCATTATCGTCCCCACCTCCCGTTCTGTCACCATCAAAGCGACCAGGGTACCTATCACTCAGGTTAACCAGTTCAAACGGCTCGCTCATGGCGCCTCCTTTGGCGGACCGACTTCAATTACATCGGGCTCGACAAGAACACCGTCCAATGCTGCAAGGGCATGCAGACGCATGAACCCACAATTTTTGCAATAAAGCATCACCGCAGCAGGACCACTCAGAGCAAAATTTTGTCCAAACGCCCATGGAATTCGTACACCAGTAGAGCCTGTAACGTGCGGTAAAGCCCAATCATCGTGACCACAAAATGGGCATTCCGGTTTTGTTATGCGCTCTTTGAATATCTGCTTCAGACGATCTGTATCAAGACTTTGATAATCGTTAGACACGTGCCCTCCTATGCTCTGGGTCAACCTCAATCAAAACCCCGACACAGTGCCGGGGTCATAGCTCACTGGCCAGGTGCGTACACAAAAACTTCCAACAATCGCATTACATCAGTTTGCCGCTGGACGCTGATCGCCCTGAACAATACAAGCAACCTCATTTCCTGCTCGCTAAGGCAGTTCGCATCTACGACTGACACTCTGCTTTCCGACACACCGCTGTTCTCCATCATGCGAATACTCCTTTCACACGCAACGAGAGCCCGGTGCCAACACGGCACCGTTGAGGTCTCCCGGAGAACAACGGATGTTCATCACAAAGTTGATGTGTCATCAGCCCACGATCAAAAAAATGTGAGTGTCTGTTACAGCTCGGGCTTGTGGGGTCGCAACGTCATGTACATACCGTTCTCGCCCAACCCTTGCAAATTGCCCTTCGCGTCGACAACGTAGTACTCGCCAAAGTCTTGCTGAGGATCGTCCAGACGCAATCCACCATCAGGGAGCTTTGTGGCGGTGAAGCTCTCTGTGTTTTTGCCACCGCTGGGGAACACAGAGTCAATGAAGTACTTGCTATCCCGCTTGTACAGCACCATCACATGCCCCAGCGCCCCATCCTGCAACCAACTACCAATCATGTCCGGGTAGGCCTTGAGGTCCATCGTTTTCAGGATTTGGTAGTCCTGGGCGCTAGTGCCAATGAGAGACGCTCTGTAGTCAGGATCGAAACTAGCGTTAGCCCAATATGCTGTGTCGATTTGCCCTTCCACTCGGAACCCGATGAAAGTTTTTTCGGCCTTAACATTTGTATCAGCGCGAACAGCTTTAGCTACTTCGGCAAGCTCTGCGTCAATCAGACGCTTGGTCAGCATGACCTCAACTTTTCGAGGTTTGCCCTCTCGATAATCGTCTTTGGTGACCAGGTACGAAGGTAGAGCATTACTTTGTGCAGCCTTCTCGACTGTTTTTTCCTTGTCGCCCCTCGAACACATTGAAAATGTCACAGCGATGATGACCAGGAGAATCACAAGTCCGAACACCTGCTGGCCTATCGTAACGCCAGGGTTTTTAACGCCACAGCTTGGGCAGATTTTTGCTGTGGTATCCACGGTGTGCTTACAAGACTTACAAGGCTTCAGCGCCATACCTCTACTCCTTTGAACTTCCATGAAAAACCGACCTTCTTGGTCGGTGTGTTACATCCGCTTCTCTAACTGACACCTGCTCACTGGCGCTATTTCTTTCCCTCTGCGTCAGCCGCATTCGCAAACGCAGAGACCATACGTAGCAACACATTACGGTCGGATTCGTTGACGCGCTCGTACACCTTCACAAACTGCGCAACCTCGGCGCTGATACTGTCCGCCGGCATAGGCTTCCGCTCACCGGTCACCACATAGAGAACATCAACACCCTTTTCAGCCACTGCGGCGAGGTATGTCGCATCCGGGCTACCGACCCCTTTCTCGTAATTAATTTGAGTGGTTTTTCCGACCCCACCAATCGCCCCTAAATCAGTCTGGCTGAGTTTTAGGCGCGACCTTTCTTCCTTCAGCCGAACGCTGATGGTCATATTTTTGAACCTCAAGCATTGACAGGTTCAAATATCTGAACCAATATCATCACACCATTACGCGAAATCACACGAATCCGAACTATGCACGCCACCTACGCACCCGAGCAAGCATGCCAGGCCGCGAGAACACGTCTGGAAATGAGGGGCATGTCCGTCAAGGACTTTGCCATTCAGTACGACCTCCATCTCTCGACTGTGTACGCCGTACTGAACGGGCAAAAAAAGTGTCTGCGCGGAGAAGCTCATCGCGCAGCCGTTTTGCTCGGCATCAAGAAAGACGGCGTCATTACAAACTAGGGCCTCTGGCTCCAAGGGGATACCAGAAGATGAAACGCCCAGTTCTAGCGACCAAGCGACAAGTCATGAGCGCTGTCATCAACGACTACGAAGGTGGCCGAGAATGCGCAGCGGCACGTCTTGGGTACGAACTCAAAAAGTTCGATAACCACATCTACGAAAACGCCGGCAGCCGGCCTTTGAGCGATGAACAAATCCACCTGTTAGAGCAGGACATGGGCACGACCTACCTGCCTGAATACATAGCTGCCATGTACGGCGGCATGTTTGTGCCCCTGGCCAAGCCCGAAACACTCGATAACGTCGACCTCTACGGCCGCTCAGTACGAGCCGCAGCCAAGCGCGGCGTGGTCGATCAGATCATCGCTAAGGCGTTGGACGACGGGGTCATCGAACGGGATGAGGCTGAGGCCATTCTGCGCGCTCATAGCCATTACATGGCAGCTCGCCACTCCGAGGTTCTGGCAACGATCCTGCTGCACAGCCGGGGGCAAAAGCATTGAGCACCTACAAGCTGGTTTGCCCTGCCTGCTACGGCCCGCTGCGCATTCGGACGTCTGAGGGGCAGACGCCATGTTTCCGCTCTTTGTACTACCAGTGCATGAACGTCGTGTGCGGGGCAACGTTTACCGGCAGCCAAACCATAGATTTTCAGCTCAGTCCGTCGGGTGTTGAGCGACCGCTGACCATAGTCCCAATCGCCCCGTATGTGGCGCGCCAAAAGGCTATACGCGACAGCCGTGCCGATACCAACCAACCCGATTTGCTGGACCAACTGGACGTGGAGACTGCATCCGTATGAACGCCATCAACTTGACAGCCAACCCCACCAGCGACTACCGCGTAGCGATGCAGCAAGCGGCCGTGGCCTATCTGTACCGCCACCGTTCCCAACACCTGGCCGGTGACACCCAACTGCTCGATAACTGCGCCCGGTACCTGACGCTGTCATTGGAAGTGCCGCCGCACCTGGTGCAACGCATTGCGGAATTGGCCGTGGCCGAGTTCGAAAGCATGCCGTGCAACCGCATTGCCTGGCTCGGCATCTACCCCAGCAGCGGCCCATTCCGTCCGGTCATTTGGCTGCTGGAAACCTGCACTCAACAGCGACGCCCTGTGTCAGCACGATTGCTCCCCACGCACCTGCTGAATCACAACCTCCCGCACTAAAACTCAATCCCCCCGTTCTGTATGCCCGCACCGCGTGGGTAAGGGGAAACTGCAACTTACTGGTGGCCGAAATGAGCAAAATCACCATAAAACTGGAGCTAAACGAACAGCAGGCGCAGGACTACCTGTTGTGGTTGACCAGTCAGTATGAAGTCACCATGGCTGATATTTGGTACTCCGACCGCTATCGGGATGTGCCAACTGGTCAGCGCGGGCAGAAAGTACTTGCCGACTTTCCACACCTGGCAGGCATCGGTAAAACACGCACCGAGCTGAAAAAGCAGCTCGTCCCCGCCGTGGGGAAAGTGCAGTGAATCGCAAGCCCATGGAGCACCAGATCCGCGCAGACGTGCTTCAGCGCCTGGAATCTGACTACGGCCTTCAGCACATGAAGGGCACGAATTACATGCGCAAGGGCACTTGCCCGCAGTGCAACCAGAAACGCCTGTTTTCTCGCCATGACGAACCTTGGTTCATCCGCTGTGGCCGTGAGAAAAACTGCCGGTACATGGCTCCTACTAAAGAGCTGTATCCAGACCTGTTCGACGATTGGAGCAAGCGGGCTCCTGCCACCCGGGACGAGCCAGCCGCCAGTGCCAAGGCGTACCTGTCTTTTGCCCGAGGCTTTCGCACTGAACTGATTGAGGGTTGGTATACCCAGGAAAGCTACTTTGACCGGGATCTGGAAATCGGCTCTGCAACCGTCCGTTTTCCCCTGGAACACGGCGGGTACTGGGAGCGCCTGATTGACCAGCCTTCGCGCTTCGGCAAGAAAAAGGCCCGCTTCCAACCCCTCAAGAGCTACAGGGGACACTGGTGGTGCTCACCTTGCCTGGATCTTCTTGAAGTGAAAGAACTGTGGATCGTTGAAGGCATCTTCGACGCCATCGCGCTCATTCATAACGGTCTATCCGCAGTTGCAGCCCTGTCTTCAAATGCCTTTCCAGAGGAGTCACTGAAGGCGCTGATCACCGCTCGCGGCGGTAAAACACCTAAGTTGATCTGGGCTCTGGACAACGAGCCAGGCGCTCACAAGTACACACAGATGTGGGTCAAACGTGCCCGCGAACTTGGTTTCACCTGCGAAGCCGCGCAGATCCCGCAACCGGACGCACGCAAGGTCGACTGGAATGACCTGCATCAGCGCTGGGCATTCATTGACGACGAAACAGAACGCGCAGAGCGCATCAAAAAAGACCTGAGGGAAGCCAGGCACCAGGGCGATCTGCTCATTGCAGACAACGCCAGCGACAAGGCGATGCTCATGTATCACTGGCGTGAGCGGGAGGAGTTTCACTTCTGTTTCGACTCCCGTTTGTACTGGTGGAAATTGGACATGGCGAAATTCAACACCGCCAAGCAGACGTTCGACAAAACCGATAAGCAGGAAGAGCAAGTGCTTAACGAAAGGCAAATCCGGGACAAAGCCTTGCAGATGGCCGGTTGCGTCGTCGAAATCGCCAACTGCTACCCCAAGGCCCTCTATTTCCAGCGCAACGAGATTACCGACGAGTCCTGGTACTTCTTTCGCGTCGACTTCCCCCACGACGGCGGCTCCGTGAAAAACACCTTCACCGGCGGCCAGGTCGCTGCCGCAAGCGAATTCAAAAAAAGACTTCTCGGCATGGGTGCCGGAGCCGTGTTCACCGGCAGTGGACAGCAATTGGACAAACTCATGAAAGATCAGCTTTTTGGGATCAAGACCGTCCAGACCATCGACTACGTGGGCTACAGCAAGGAATACCGCTGCTACGTGTTCAACGACGTAGCCATCCGCGAAGGCCAGGTCATCAACATCAACGAAGAAGAATTCTTCGAAATGGGCAAGCTCAAGCTCAAAACCCTGCAAAAGGGGGTCAAGATCGATCTGGAAAAAGACAGCAAAAAATACGACCCGCAGTGGCTTGGCCTTCTCTGGCAGTGCTTCGGCGCCCAGGGCGTCGTGGCGCTGACCTTCTGGTTTGGCTCCCTGTTCGCCGAGCAGATCCGTGGCCGCTACCAGTCGTTTCCGTTCCTTGAAGCCACGGGCGAGGCCGGCGCCGGCAAGACCACTTTGCTCACACTGCTCTGGAAACTCGCGGGCCGTGATGGTTACGAAGGGTTCGACCCGTCCAAATCCACCAAGGCCGGCCGCAGCCGCTTGATGGGCCAGGTGTCCGGCATGCCCATCGTGTTGCTGGAGTCAGACCGCAGCGGCGACGATAAGGCCCACGCCAAAACCTTCGAATGGGACGAGCTCAAGGACTACTTCGGCGGCGGCACCCTGGCAACCAAGGGTGTTAAAACCGCAGGTAACGAAACCTACGAACCACCGTTTCGCGGCACCATTGCCATCAGCCAAAACGCCCCGGTGGTGGCTTCTGAGGCGATCATGACGCGGATCGTCAAACTGCACTTTGTACGACCGAACGTGACGCCTGAAAGCCGTGCGGCAGCGGATCGCCTCAATGCACTGGACGGTTCGACACTCAGCAACTTTGTTTTGCAGGCCGTGCGCAAAGAGCTGGAAGTAATGGAGCTTTTCGGACAGCGGGTACCGGGCTATGAGGCAAAGCTGCGCAACCTGCACTCCCATTGCTTCGCTTGTGATACCCGATTCAAGGACGAACACAGCAACTGTAGCCACTGCGGCAACAAGCTGCGTGGCTACATCCGCGTGGAGCGGATCAACAAGAACCACGCCCAGATGCTCGCCCTGCTCGACTGCCTGCGCATGGTCGTGCCGCTCACTGACGCACAGGTCGAGCACACCCGCTCGCAGATCATCCGCATGGCAATTGAGCGCCAGGCATCGATCAGCTCTGACCATCCTGTGGTGGCTGAATTCTGGGAGGTTTACGAGTACCTGGAAGGCCTCGACGCCGAAGGCCCGGTGGTCAACCACAGCAAAAAAGACCACGTCATCGCCATCAACCTCAATGACTTCGTGAAATGTGCGGCAGAGAACCGGCAAAAAATCGCCGACGTCGGTGAGCTGCGCGAACGCCTGAAAGACTCCCGCTCCCGCAAGCTGTTGGACGTCAACAAGGCGACCGACAGCGCTGTACGCGCTTACCAGTCCACCAAAACCAACGCCGTCGTCACGAAACAACCCATTGTGAAGTGCTGGCACTTCCAGGCCTGACACCTCACCGGTTTTACCCGTCAGGCGCTGCAACGTCTACCACCACCCAAAGGAGAAGCACCATGCACGTACAAGTCATCACCGGGGAAGGCAAAGAGGGGGAAACCAACCGCCTCCGGCATCTGAAAGAGCTGAAGGACTGGTTTAACGAATCGGGAAAAATTGTTCACGCCGACGCCTACGATCCAGCCGGCCTGGTCGCGATCCTGGATGTTCGTGCGGTAAGCGATAAAGAGATCCTGGTGCTGGAGTGCAGCCGGGATCAGATCCAGGCGGTTCTGGAGTGGCAATCCGAGACAGATGAAGTTGTCGAGTTTGAAAACCTGCTGGTGCACCTGGTGCGCAAGCAAAACCCAATCGGCGAAAGCCAGTAAGAAGGTGGTGCCGAGGGGCTGCAACCCCTCGACACCGACCACCCAAAGGAAAAGCACCATGCAAGTGAATCAACCCAAAGGCGGCACCGTAGAGGCTACCACAGCTCCACTCGCTGTCGGCGACAAGGTCAGTTCCGTCGCAATGAGCGGTGGCGGCCGGGAATACCGTCTCAGCGCACGTACAGGCGAAATCGTAGGGATCGTTGGAAATGTTGCCACCTTGCGTGCTGCGCAGGAGGTCGCCCTATGACCGTCCTTCTCCTGCTATACCTGTGCGCAGACGCAACCCGCACAGATTGCCAGGTACTTCCCGCTCAACTCTGGCAGGGACCTGATGCATACGAGCTATGCATTGCTACTGTGCCTGGCCTCACACAAGCCCTGACCGCTCCAAACCGCGAGCGGCACCGATTTGTGTGTGAGATTCAAACAGATGGCGAGCAAAACGCCGGGCATCACGCTAAGCCGACATTCATTCATCGAACGTTTCGGATGTGAGGGAATATCCATGAAAACAGCCTTCATCCTGATGGCTCAATATGATGGCCAGGCAGTTATCTCACTAGAACTGGTTTGCAGAGACTATTTCACACACCTGACACCGGACATGTTCCAGCGCAAGGTGATGAGTGGTCAGATCAAGCTGCCAATTACCCGCCTAGAGCCGAGCCAGAAGTCTGCCAAGGGCGTCCACCTCACCGATCTGGCCGTCTACCTCGACCTACAGCGCGCCGCCGCGGTTAAAGAGCACAACCAACTCAACGGGTTAAAACCCGCCGTTTGAGCCACTTCATTGATGCGGCGCCCAGCTGGACGGGCGCCCTTAATATCTTTTCATGCCACTCCCAGCCCACATATCGGTCACCTTTGCCACGCAGGTGGGTGTAACGCCGCATAGAGTTCCAATCTCTGTGCCCGGAAACACTCGCCACACGCGGGATATCCCAGTCCATTTCAAACAGGCGGCTCACACCTTCATGGCGAAGGTCATGGAAGTGAAGGTCTGAGATTTCCAGGAACTTGCAGGCCTTCGCCCAGGACGTCGAGATTGATTCAGGACTGTAGGGGAATATGTCGTCGCCAGCTTTTGGCATTGTCTGGAGGATCCGCCATGCCTCGTCCGGAAGGAAACACCAAACATCGTTGCCAATCTTCTGGCCGGGGTTCTTCATATCGCGCACCAGCACCCGCTGACCAGGCTCGTCGACGTCTGCCCAGCGAATACGGGTTATTTCATCCAGACGGCGTGTGGAGAACAGGGCAAACCCAACGACTTTCAACATATTGATGGCGGTCGGGCGCCTGGCCTGCATGGCCTGGTAGTGCACCAGCACCTTTCCCAACTCGTCCAAGGTCGGCCGGCGGTCACGCTCCCGGCTTTTCAGGTTGTAGCCCAGCTTGCGCAGCACACGTCTGGCACCGCCCATGGCGAGCGGATCGACCTGGTAGCCCCAGGCATCTTTGGCGATGGCCAGGACAGCGCCAAGGTGCGCCAGGTCGTTGCCAGCGGTTTGTGGCTGAACCCCACCACCCTCACGGCTCATTCGCCAGAGGGCGAAGTCGACCAGGCGCTGGGTTGTGACGTCGGTATCGTTGAGCTTACCGATATCCATCTTGCCGATGGCTTCAAGCGTGGCCTTCTTGGTTTTGCCTAACGGCCGGGCCTTTTCCACTTCCAGCAAGTACTGCTTGATCATGTCTTTGACGGTGACGCCCTGCCGGCTCGCCCGTTCGATCGCGCCGGGCTGGTCCAGCTCCGATTCACGCTTGCGCGTCCACGCCTGGGCTGCCTGTTTCCGGGCGAAGGTCTGGCTCTCTTGGTAGACTTGCACTCCGTCGCGCTTGATGCGGATTTGAGCCGTGTAGCTCACAGTCCCATCCGCCAGTTTTCTTGCCCTGATAGTCGCCATATCGAAAGTGGTACGCGTCAGTTTTGAGGTGGTACATCGTACCACCGAGCCCTGAAAAACGCCTGAAAACACCCTAAAACACGCCAAAAACACGTTGAGTAAAATGCTAGACAAACAGAGCTTTAGCCCAGCAGAATCAAGCCCCGCACTGTCTCGGCGCTTTAGCGTTGCACCTATGATGGATTGGACTGACCGTCACTGCAGATACTTCCTACGCCTGCTCTCCAAGCACGCCCTGCTCTACACCGAAATGGTCACCACCGGCGCTATTCTCCACGGCGACCACGAACGCTTCCTGCGTCACAATGAAGCCGAGCATCCTCTCGCCCTCCAACTGGGCGGCTGCGTTCCAGCCGACCTGGCCGCGTGCGCGCGCATGGCTGAGGCCGCCGGTTACGACGAAGTGAACCTGAACGTCGGCTGCCCCAGCGACCGGGTGCAGAATAATATGATCGGCGCGTGCCTGATGGGGCACCCTGCCCTGGTGGCGGATTGTGTCAAGGCGATGCGGGATGCGGTGTCGATTCCGGTGACGGTGAAGCATCGCATCGGGATCAATGGCCGGGACAGTTATGCTCAGTTGTGTGATTTCGTCGGGCAGGTGAAGGACGCGGGGTGCACCAGTTTTACCGTGCATGCGCGGATTGCGATTCTGGAGGGGTTGTCGCCCAAGGAGAATCGGGACATTCCGCCGCTGCGTTATGACGTGGCGGCGCAGTTGAAGCGCGACTTTGCCGAGCTGGAGATTATTCTCAATGGCGGGATCAAGACGCTGGAGCAATGCGCAGAGCATCTGCAGGTGTTTGATGGGGTGATGCTCGGGCGTGAGGCTTATCACAATCCGTATTTGCTGGCAGAGGTGGATCAGCAGTTGTTTGGCAGTACGGCGCCGGTGATCAGTCGGGCCGAGGCGTTGGCGCAGTTGCGGCCGTATATCGCCGAGCACCTGGCCACCGGTGGCGCGATGCATCACATTACGCGGCACGTGTTGGGGTTGGGCACCGGGTTTCCGGGGGCGCGCAGGTTTCGGCAGTTGTTGTCGGTGGATATTCACAAGGCCGCGGATCCGTTGGCGTTGTTGGATCAGGCCGGAGCGTTGCTGGAAGGCCGTTGACGGAGCGGCGACGGGTCCATCGCTATCGTGGGCAAGCTCGCTCCCACATTCTGATCGCGTTGCTGGTTGAACCTGATAGCGATTTTGCCCTCCTATCTAGCAGCACGGTCGGTCATTCAAACGACTGTTTTCAGGTTATTGCCCTCGCAAACGATCGAACGCGTTTGCGCCCTTGAGCGGCTATCGGCCCTCGGGTAATGTCATCAGACCCATAGGACAGAGCACGCCCATGACTTCCAAACTGGAACAACTCAAGCAATTCACCACTGTAGTTGCCGACACTGGCGATTTTGAAGCTATCGCTCGCGTCAAGCCGCAGGATGCCACCACCAACCCTTCCCTTTTGCTCAAAGCCGCATCCATTCCGGCTTACGCCAAGCTGCTGGACGCCTGCGTGCAGGATTGCAACGGCGATGTCGGCCTGGCCAGTGACCGCTTTGCGGTGGCTGTGGGCCAGGAGATCCTCAAGGTGGTGCCAGGGCGCATCTCCACCGAGGTGGATGCGCGGCTGTCGTTCGACACGGACGCGGTACTCAAGCGTGCGCATCGCCTGATCGACCTGTACGAAAAGGCAGGTATCGGCCGCGACCGCGTGCTGATCAAGATCGCATCCACCTGGGAAGGTATTCGTGCCGCCGAGCAACTGGAGAAAGAAGGCATCCAGACCAACCTGACCCTGTTGTTCTCCTTCGCCCAGGCCGTAGCCTGCGCTGAAGCCGGGGTGTTCCTGATTTCGCCGTTTGTCGGTCGTATCTACGACTGGTACAAAAAGGCCAATGGCAACGACTACACCGGTGCCGATGATCCTGGTGTGCAGTCGGTAACCCGCATCTACAACTACTACAAGGCCAATGACTACAAAACGGTGGTGATGGGCGCGAGCTTCCGCAACCTGAGCCAGATCGAAGAGTTGGCCGGTTGCGATCGCCTGACCATCAGCCCGGACTTGCTGGAGAAGCTGGCGGCCGACAATGGCAAGCTGGAGCGCAAGTTAGCGCCAGGCCATGCCGGTGAACCCCGTGTGCATATGACAGAGGCGCAGTTCCGCTGGGAGTCCAACGAGGACGCGATGGCCACTGAGAAGCTGGCAGAGGGCATTCGTCAGTTTGCTCGGGACCAGGAGAAGCTGGAAGCGTTGTTGAGCGCCAAGCTGTAAAAAGCGAGGGCGGCAAAAAGGGCGGCATCCGTTGGGATGCCGCCCTTTTTTGTAGCTGAATATGTGTTGGTTGGGCTGGCGCTATCGCAGGCTAGCCAGCTCCCACATGTTGACCGTGCTCACAGCGAGGTCAGTGACGCTCCAGGGCGTTGACCAAGTCGTGAAACGCTTCGCGGTTGGACTCGTTCAGGCCCATCAGGATCTTGTGCGCCTCCAGCACCTTGAGCCGCACCACTTCTTCGGACTGGTCCTGGGAAGGCAAGTCGGTCAGGCATTCCGGGCAGGGGATCGGGCGGTCAACGATGTTGAACACCTGGTCGAAACCCATCGACTGCAAGAGCCGGGTGATGTCTTCGTGGGTGGTGACCACGGTCGGCAGCAGTCCGACCTTCTGCCGCGACAGAATGGACAACTTGGCCAACAGCCCAAGGGTGGTGCTATCGATGCTGCGGGTTTCGGTCAGATCGATCACGATCGCCGAGAAATTCAAGGCTGTGAAAATCCGCTCAATCGTTGCATCCAGCGCCGAACACAGGGTCAGGCGCACTTCACCGACAAACTTCAGGACGAAGGTCCCATCTTGCTCGGCGAATTGGATTCTTCCGGTACTCATCAAAGATTCCTGCTCAACACCAATAGGGCGATATCATCCGGCATCTCCCCTAGCGTGGCCAATCCAAAAACCTGCCGCAGGCCATCCAGGCTGCCGCCCGCCGACCTGACCCGTTGGGGCAAGGCGGCTTCTTTCTCTTTGAGTGTAGGCTCTGGAAGAAGGTCCAGGATGCCATCGGACATCAGCGTCAGGCTGAAGGCCGGTGGCAGCTCCAGGATGTGGTCTTCATAGGTGGCTTCATTGAACAAGCCAACCGGCAGACCGCGCCCTTCCAGATAACGCACACTGTCTGGAGTGTATAAAACCGGCAATGGCAGGTGACCGCCAATGCTGTAGGTCAACAGACCGGTTTCTTCATCAATCACGCCGCCCACCATCGTCACGTGCTTGCCCAGCTTGCAGCTGATCAGGCCCCGGTTGATGTGGCCCAGCACTTGCGAGGGAGTGAACTCCGGCAAGGTGCCGTTGCGCTTGGATTCGAACAACAGCCGTGTGGTCATGAACTTCAACAACACGGTCACGAATGCAGAGGATGCGCCGTGCCCGGAGACATCGGCCAGGTAGAACGCGACCCGGCGCTCATCCACGCGGAAGTAGTCGACAAAATCCCCCGACAGGTACAGCGACGGGATGATCTGGTGGGCGAACTGGAACTCGTCGATGCTCCAGGGGCTCACCGGCAGCATGTTCATCTGCACCTGGCGACCGGCGTTCTGGTCTTCCTGGAGCAGGTTGAGGCTGGCTTCGAGCTCACGGTTGGCGGTTTCGAGCTTCTCGCGGTAGCGCTGGTTTTCCAGCAGCAGGCGGGCACGATCCAGCGCCCGGCGCACCGAGTGCTCCAGTACGGCCAGATCTTCCAGGGGCTTGATCAGGTAATCGGCAGCGCCCAGGCGCAAGGCTTCCACGGCGTCGTTCATCACCCCGGCACCGGACACGACAATCACCGGCGTCTGCGGAGCAAGCTCGGTTACCTGGCGGATCAGCTCAAGGCCGCCCATCTGGGGCATACGCAGGTCGCAGATCACCAGGTCGGGCTGGTCGCGCTCGAACACCTGGAGACCCTGAAGACCATTGCCGGCCTGCAGGACGCTGAAGCCACTGTCTTCCAAATAGGCCGCGAGGCTCGCGCGCACTACTTCGTCGTCATCGATTATCAGCAGCGTGGCACTGGTTTTTTGCATGTGGGCAAACGGCGCCAGAATTAGGTTGGCGTAGGCAGTCAGGCAATGGCCCGGCTCGCACTACTGGATTCGCTTTCTAGCCTCTCTGTCCTACAAAACATGAGCTTTTGGCTCACGCACAAAGGTAAAGCAGAGGTGCCCTTCTAAGGCGCAGACGGTACTCCCATCCGCCAGGGGTTTCAAGCTCATGCCGATGGTCGCTGGACGTCTTTACATCGCAAATCACCGGGAGTTATAAGAACAGGCAAAACCACAACGCAATGGAAGGATGAAAGCTATGAGCGCAAATGAACGTGACTATGCAGAAAAGCGCGATTTCATCCGCATGCGTGTGGATGCCGGCGTGTCGTTGATCCATGCCGGGCAAGAGATTGCCGGCGTCTGCCTGGACCTCTCCAGCTCTGGCATGCAGGTCCAGGCCCAGCACCCGTTCAACGTGGGCGACCAACTGAAGGTGCGTATTGACTCAGAGCACGCTGCGCTCAAAGGCCTGGAGGCGGACACCGAGGTGGTCTGGGCCAGGAAAGAAGGTGACGACCAACACCTGGGCCTGAAAATCCTCAAGATGTACTGAAATTAATGCACACAAAAAAGGCGGCCTCGAAGGCCGCCTTTTCCATTCAAGGGTTAACCTTAAAAGTCATCCACTACCTTGCCATCTTTGACCTTGAACTCACGGTTCTGCAGGTAGGCATTGCGGATAAAGGTGTATTTGTCGCCATTGATCAGCTTTTCAGCCGACAGCAGACTCGCACGGGTATCGACGATATCCAGGCCCATGGCGCTGTTGCGTGTAGGAATGTCGCTCATGTAGCGGTACGGTTCGGTGTAGCTGTCGACGTACTTGGACGGCGCATCACGCAAGGTGCTTGGGCCCAACAGCGGCAGCATCACGTACGGACCGCTGCCCACGCCCCAGTAGCCGAGGGTCTGGCCGAAGTCTTCGTCGCTGCGTTGCAGCCCCATTTTGGTGCCTACGTCGATGACGCCGAGCACGCCAAACGTGGTGTTGACCAGCAAACGCGCGGTATCGACACCCGCCTGGTATGGCTTGAGTTGCAGCACATTGTTGGCCAGGTTGCCCACGTCACCAATGTTGCGGAAGAAGTTGTGGATACCGTCTTCGACAAATTGCGGGGTAATGAACTGATAGCCTTGGGCCAATGGCTTGAGTGCGTAGGTATCAACGGTGTCGTTGAAGGTGAAAATCGGGCGGTTGATGCTTTCCCATGGATCGTCTTCCGCAGCCTGGGCGGCGAAAGGCACCAGCAACACACTGGCACATACCGATAGTTGAGCAAGACACTGGCTCCAGCGCATAGCTTGAACTCCTTGAATGATCTGTCATGGGCGCTATGCCCTGAATAAGACGGCAGTATATGACGGAAGTGTAAGATTAGGCAGCTTGACGGAATTGTCATTCAGCAAATATACAAAACTCCTACATCCAAGATCAGGTGTCATCTGCTTGTCATGGGCTTCCGATAGCGTCACAGCTATTTTCAGGGACGTCCCAATGCCCCACCCCCAGATCGCTGCAGACAACGCCCCGTCCTTGACCGCCGTACTCTTTGGCCTCAGTGGCTGCCTGGTGGACTTCGGTTCCATGGCCCACGCCGACACCATCCCCACCGGCGAAGCCCTGACCACCCCTGGCGCCCTGAACATCCTGCAATGGCTCAACAGTCAAGGCACCCCCTGCGCCTGGCTGGATGAGCTGCCCCCCACCGTCACCACGCCGTTGGCCGCAGCCCTGCCGGACTGGATCCAAGGCACCCGCCCTGCGACCGCACCCTGGCCGGCGCCCCATGCCTGCTGGCAAGCCTTGATGGACCTGAACATCCAGCGCCTGGATGGCTGCGTACTGGTCAGCGGCGAGCCCCGGCTGCTGCAAGCAGGGCTCAACGCCGGGCTCTGGACCATTGGCCTGGCGTCCTGCGGCTCACTGTGCGGGCTGCCCCCCAGCCAATGGCAAGCCCTGAGCGAACAGGAGCGCGAACACAAACGCGCCAAAGCTACCGTCGCGCTGTACGGCCTCGGCGTGCACTCGGTGATTGATCATCTGGGTGAGCTGGGCACCTGCCTGGCGGACATCAGCCTGCGCCGGCTCAAAGGCGAGAAGCCCTGATCAAGATCATGCACAGTCGCCGCCAGTGGATTAATCTACAGGTCATACCGTAGACCTTTCTCGGCGTGCCGTGGTCTATGCCAGTGCCTATTGATAAAAGGAAGAACGCCATGCCTGCCCGCGAAAAACTGCAAGAACAGGTCAACATCCTGCGCGAGCAATTGAACCAGGAGCCGCCTCTGCCGCTGGAAAAACGCGAAGCGCTGGAAGCATTGATTGCCAAATTTGAAGTGCAACTGGAACTGGAACCTGCGACCCAGCCGCCGAGCATCTCCGATGATGTGAACCTGGCAGTCGAACGTTTCGAATTGGACCACCCGGGCATTGCCGGGACATTGCGCAATATTGTGGTGGCCTTGGGCAATATGGGGATTTAATCCCAACCCGAGCCAGGTACAAAACCCAATGTGGGAGCGGGCTTGCTCGCGATAACGGAGTATCAGTCACCGAAGATATTGACTGAAACACCGCGATCGCGAGCAAGCCCGCTCCCACATTTGCCGGGTGTGAAGCTTACTGTCGGGCCAGGCGCAGGTTCTGGAACTGTACATCCTCAGTGCTGCGATACGGGTTGATATCCAACCCACCCCGTCGCACATACCGCGCATAAACCGTCAACTTCTCAGGCTTGAGCAACCGTTGCAGGTCGAGAAAGATCCGCTCCACGCACTGCTCATGAAAGTCCGAGTGCTGGCGGAAGCTCACCAGGTAGGCCAACAGGCTCGCATGGTCCAGCGCCGCGCCGCGATATTCCACCGCAACGCTGCCCCAGTCCGGCTGACTGGTCACCGGGCAGTTGGATTTGAGCAGATGGCTGTGCACGCTCTCCTCCACCACACGGGAATCATCACAGCGCAGCAGTTCCGGGCGCGGATGCTCGTAGTTGCTGACACTGATATCCAAGTCATCAATGCACACGCCCGGCAGGCGCACCACGCCTTCGTCTTCCACTTCGGCCAGGCTACGGATGCGCACGCCCACCGGTTTGCCGGCCGCCGCGCTCAGATCGGCACGCAGGGTCGCCTCAAGGCTTGGCCCATCGGCAAACGGCGTCTGGTTCAGCGAGTTGAGGTAGAGCTTGAAGGATTTCGATTCGATGATGTTCGGCGAGTCGGCCGGGATGCTGAACTCACCGATGGCCACCACCGGCTTGCCGGACGGCAGCAGCCAGGACAATTCAAAGCAGTTCCAGAAATCCACGCCCTTGTAGGGCAGCGTCTCGGCGGTGAGGCCCAGCTCGGCCCATTTGGCGGCGCGAGGAATGGGAAACAGCAATGAAGGGGTGTAAGTGGAGATGTATTCACTGGACTTGCCCAGCGGCGAATGTTCGGCTGCGGGATGCATGGCGGAAACCTGGCTAAATTAACCCCGCCAGTCTACCAGCCTTTGCACCCGCCTTTGAGCCCGAGGTTTACTGGCTGACGTTCAGCTTGCCGACCATCCCCGCCTGGTAATGCCCGGGGAGGTTGCAGGCAAACTCCAGGGCCCCAGCCTTGCTGAAGGTCCAGGTCAATTCGGCGGTCTTGCCCGGCTCCACCAGCACGCTGTTGGGATCGTCGTGCTTCATGCTGCCCATGTCACCATGGCCCATTGCCGCGTGATCCATCTGGCCCATGCCGGTGCTGGTCAACATGCCGCTGGCCTGCATTTTGAGCATTTCCTTCTGGTGATCGGCATGCATGGCCGCGTCCCCCAGGTTGAACTCATGCAGCAACTGGCCCTTGTTGACCAGCACAAAGCGCACCGTCTCACCGGCTTTTACATCCAGGGATGTAGGAGCAAAGGAAATATCCTGCAGCAGCACTTCTACAGTCCGCGTGGCCTTGGTCGCCGGGGCAGCCTCGCCAAAGGCGAAAGTGTGCGCACCATCGGCCAGCGCCGCAGCGCTCAGCATCATCAGACAACCCACCAACCACCAGGCTTTGCGCGATAACATGTTCATTCTCCAAAGGTACGGGATCCGCTTGTGGGACACTCTAATAATGCGTCGCTGCCAGCCAGCTGACTGTTAGATTACAACTTTGTCAGGTTGCGCCAGCACCACGGCGCACACGGTATAAAGCCTGCTGCTACCCGTTGCCATGAGTTGCCTATGAAACTGCTGATCGTCGAAGACCAACCCAAAACCGGCCACTACCTGCGCCAGGGCCTGGCCGAAGCCGGGTTCAATACCGAACTGGTGGCCGACGGCACCACCGGCCAGCACCTGGCGCTGACGGGCGACTACGATTTGCTGATCCTCGACGTGATGCTCCCTGGCCGCACCGGCTGGCAGATCCTGCAGGCGGTGCGCAGCGCCCGCCTGGAGATTCCGGTGTTATTCCTGACTGCGCGGGATGCGGTCGAAGATCGGGTCCACGGCCTCGAGCTGGGGGCCGACGACTATCTGGTCAAGCCATTCGCGTTCTCCGAGCTGTTGGCCCGGGTGCGCAGCCTGTTGCGCCGAGGCAGCAGCACCCCCCAGGAAACCAGCCTGCACCTGGCCGACCTGCGCCTGGACCTGATCCGCCGCCGCGTGGATCGCAGCGGCCAGCGCATCGACCTGACCGCCAAGGAGTTCGCCCTGCTGGAGCTGCTCCTGCGTCGCCAGGGCGAAGTGCTGCCCAAGTCGCTGATTGCCTCCCAGGTCTGGGACATGAACTTCGACAGCGACACCAATATCATCGAAGTGGCTATCCGCCGCCTGCGCCTGAAGATAGATGACAGCTTTCCCAACAAGCTGATACACACCGTGCGTGGCATGGGTTATGTGCTGGAGGAGCGGTTCAGTTGATCAAGCGCCTGTCCCTGGCCAGCCGCCTGGCCCTGTTGTTTGCCGGCTGCACCGCCGTGGTCTCGCTGCTGGCGGGCGTGTTGTTCAACCAGGCCAGCGAGAAACACTTCATCGAGCTGGACCAGCAATTGCTCGACAGCAAGCTGATGACCCTGCGCAGCGCCCTGCAAGGCGCCGACACCCCGGCGCTGTTCGCTTCACGCATCGCCGCACTGAAAGACGAGCTGAGCCATCAACCCGACCTGTCGGTGCGCATCAATGCCGCCGACGGCCAGCGCTGGTTTGACAGCGCGCTGCGCATCCCCAATGACCTGCCTACCGCGCCCGGCCTGCACAGCCTGCAAAGCGCCGGCACCAGCTACCGGGTGTACAACGCGCCGTTGAATCCCGAGCAGCCCGGCTCCGCGCAGTTGGTCCTGATGCTGGACATCACCCATCACCAACACTTCCTGCAGCGCATGCAGCACCTGATCTGGCTAACGGTCGGCCTGTCCGCCCTGGCCACCGCGCTTCTCGGCGCCTGGGCCGCACGCAGCGGGTTGCGTCCGTTGCGGCGAATGACTGAAGTGGCCAGCCGCGTACGCGCCCACTCCCTGACCCAGCGCCTGCCCGAAGAACAGATGCCCGCCGAACTGGCGGAACTGGCCCAGGCCTTCAACGCCATGTTCAGCCGCCTCGACGACGCGTTCCAGCGGCTGTCGGCGTTCTCTGCCGATATCGCCCACGAGCTGCGCACGCCGCTATCCAACCTGCTGACCCAGACCCAGGTGATCCTCACCCAGCCCCGGCCGCTGGAGGACTACCGCGAAGCGCTGCACAGCAATCTGGAAGAGCTGCAATGGATGGCCCAACTGGTCAATGACATGCTGTACCTGGCCAAGGCCGATCACGGCTTGCTGAACCCCAGGCGCGAGCCCCTGGCCCTGGCCGACGAGGTGGATGCCTTGCTGGAGTTCTTCGCGCCGTTGGCCGAGGACGCCCAGGTCAACCTGCTGCGCGACGGCAGCGCCAGTACCGTCGGTGACCGCAGCATGCTGCGCCGTGCTTGTTCCAATCTATTGGACAACGCTGTGCGCTTTACCCCGCCGGGCGGCGAAGTACGGGTGAGGATCAGCGAAAACGCCCAGGGCGTGACGCTGAGCGTGGAAAACACCGGCACCGGGATTCCCCAGGGGTTACTGCCCAAGCTGTTTGACCGGTTCTACCGCGTGGATCCGGCACGCCATGAAGGCAGCAGTGAGCATGCAGGGCTGGGGCTGGCGATTACCCAGTCGATTGTGCAGGCACACGGGGGGAAGATTTTCTGTGAGTCACAACCGGGGTGGACGCGGTTTGTGATTGAGCTGCCGCAGGGGGTTTGAGGCAAGTTGGGCGGGCCTCATCGCGTGCAAGCCCGCTCCTACATGTTGATTTGCGAACACCGTCAAATGTGGGAGCTGGCTTGCCTGCGATAGCGATCTCAAGACCTACGAATATCTCAGGGCATGCGCCGGCTCAATCTTCGCCGCCCGATACGCCGGGTAGATCGTCGCCAGAAAGCTCAACACAAACCCCGCGCTGCAAATCAGCAACACATCGCCACCTTGCAGCTCCGAAGGCAGGTTGCTGACAAAGTACACGTCCGAACTGAAGATATGCTGCCCGGTCACGCGCTCCATCCAGCCCACCAGCTCACTGACGTTGAGCGCGGCAATCACTCCCAGCACGCCGCCAATCAGGGTGCCGACGATACCGATCACCGTGCCCTGGACCATGAAGATCGCCATGATCTGCCGTGGCGTGGCGCCGATGGTGCGCAGGATCGCGATGTCCGCGCCCTTGTCGTTCACCACCATGATCAGCGTGGCAATGATATTGAACGCGGCGACGGCGACGATCATCAGCAACAGCAGGCCGATCATGGTCTTTTCCATCTTCATTGCACTGAACAGGCTGCCCTGGGTGTGGGTCCAGTCATCGGCCTTGTAGGCGGCGCCCAGGCTGCCGGCAATGTCCGCCGACACTTTCGGTGCCGCGTACAGATCCTTGACCGCCAGGCGCACGCTTTGCACCTGGTTCGGCTGCCAATGCAGCATTTGCGCGGCATCGGCGACGTGGATCAGCGCCATCGAGCCATCCAGCTCGGCACCCACCTTGAACACCCCCACCACGTTCAAACGCTGCATACGCGGGGTGATGCCGCCGGGCGCAGTGCTGATTTCCGGGACGATCAAGGTCAGCTTGTCCCCCACATTCAAGCGGAAACGGCGCGCGGTGATTTCACCGATCACCACGCCGAACTCACCCGGCTGCAGGTTTTCCAGATTGCCCTGGACGATATGCTGGGTGACGATCGACACCTTGCCTTCCTGGGCCGGGTCGATCCCGCTGATCTGGATCGGCTGCATCGAGCCCTTATAGGACAGCATGCCTTCCATCTCGGTAAACGGCACAGCGGCGGTCACTTCGGGGTTTTTCAGAGCGGCGGCGGCCACGGGCTGCCAGTCGCTGATCGGGTTGACGCCGACGATGGTGGCATGCGGCACCATGCCCAGAATGCGCGAGCTCATTTCCCGCTGGAAGCCATTCATCACCGACAACACCACGATCATCGCCAGCACGCCCAGGGCGAGGCCGATCATCGAGGTCATCGAGATAAACGAGACAAAACGGTTGCGGCGCTTGGCGCGGGTATAGCGCGTGCCGATAAAAATCGATAACGGTCTGAACATTCGCGGGCACCGTTGAAAAAATAGAAAACCCAGGCACGAATGCCCGGGCTGAAACAGGTCAGATGGCGACCAGATGACCTTCCTGCAGGTGCAACACGCGGTCCATCTGCCGGGCCATGCTCATGTCATGGGTCACCACCAGGAACGCGGTGCGCATCTGGGTGCTCAGCTCCAGCATCAAGTCCTTGATGCCCTGGGCAGTGTGGGAATCGAGGTTGCCGGTCGGCTCATCGAGCATCACCAGGCCTGGGTTGTTGACCAGGGCACGGGCAATCGCCACACGCTGGCGCTCGCCACCAGACAGCTCTGCCGGCTTGTGCTCCAGGCGATGCCCCAGGCCGACGCGCTCCAGCAGCGCCGTAGCACGCTGACGCGCCTCCGGGATCGCGGTCTTGCCGATCAACAGGGGCATGCACACGTTTTCCAGGGCCGTGAACTCTGGCAGCAAGTGGTGGAACTGGTACACAAAGCCCAGGGAGCGGTTGCGCAACTGGCCACGGGCCTTCTCGTTCAACGCCGAGAGTTCTTCACCGGCCAGCCACACGCTGCCCTGGGACGGCGTATCAAGGCCGCCCAACAGGTTGAGCAAGGTACTTTTGCCGGAGCCGGAACTGCCGACGATCGCCACGCGCTCGCCCGGATGCAGTTCCAGTTGCAGGTTGGACAGCACCACTACCGATTCCGGGCCTTCCTCGTAGGATTTGCCCAGGTTGCGGCAGCTCAGGATTGCTTTTTCACTCATGCCCGATTCACTCATAGCGTAAAGCCTGCGCCGGCTGGGTACGTGCCGCGCGCCAGGCTGGATATAGGGTGGCAAGGAAACTCAGGACCAACGCGGCGCCGCCGACCATCAACACATCCTGGCTCTGCACCTGGGATGGCAAATAGTCGATGAAGTAGACGTCGGCGTTGAGAAACTTGTGGCCGATCAGGGTTTCGACGCCGGCGATGGCAGCACTGACGTTCAGCGCGGCGAAGATCCCCACCGCCGTACCGATCAAGGTACCGACCACACCGATCACCGTGCCCTGGACCATAAAGATCGCCATGATCTGCCCCGGCGTGGCGCCCAGGGTGCGCAGGATGGCGATGTCGCCCTTCTTGTCGTTCACCACCATCACCAGAGTGGAGATGATGTTGAAGGCGGCCACGGCGACAATCAGCAACAGCAACAGGCCAATCATGGCCTTTTCCATGCGGATCGCCTGGTACAGGTTGCCGTGGGTACGGGTCCAGTCACGGGCGTAGTACTGGCTTTCACCCAGATGCTGGGCGATTTCCCAGGCCCCGCGCGGCGCCTCGAACAGGTCGTTGAACTTCAGGCGCAGGCCCTGCACCTGGTCCGGCTTCCAGCGATGCAGGCGGGCCAGGTCGGTAAGGTTGGTCAGGCCGAGGAAGCCGTCGATTTCGCCGGCGCCGACATGAAAGATGCCGACTACGGTAAAGCGCTTCATGCGCGGGAACATGCCCGCCGGGGTTACGGTGACTTCCGGGGCGACGAAGGTCAGCTTGTCGCCAATGGCCACGCCGAGCTTGGCCGCCGCACGGTCGCCGATCACGATGCCGAAGCTGCCAGGCGACAGGGCATCGAGCTGGCCCTGCTGCATGAACTGATCAATGATCGAGACCTTGCGCTCCTGTGCCGGGTCGATGGCGTTGAGCAGGACTTTCTGCACCTTGCCATTGTTGGTCAACAGCCCCTGCATCTGGGTAAATGGCGCGACGGCCAGCACCTTGGGGTTCTGCTTGACCTTGTCGGCCAGGCCTTGCCAGTCGCCCAGGGGCTCGCCGGACTCGATGGTCGCGTGGGGCACCATGCCCAGCACGCGGGTGCGCATCTCATGATCGAAGCCATTCATCACCGATAGCACCACGATCATTACGACGACGCCCAGGGCGAGTCCGATCATGGAGGTCAGGGAAATGAACGACACAAAATGATTGCGACGCTTTGCACGGGTATAACGCGTGCCGATAAATACGAAGAGAGGTCTGAACATGTCGGGGCTTGTTCGGAGGAAAAGAAGACGTCCCGGTGGCGGGGTCTGGTAAGCAGCTTTACACTCAGACCATTACCGTTACCTGGGGTTCGCCATGACGACATTAGATGAAGAAGATCGCCGCGAATACTACCGTATCGACGACATGATCGCACTCCAAATCAAAAGCCTGTCGGCCCCGCAAGCGGCGAGCAAGGAAGTGTTGCTGGATGATTCCCCGCTGTTCAACCTGCTCAGTGAACTGCACCTGAGCGAATTCGAGTCCCAACACCTGCTGCGCCAGCTCGGCGAGCGCGACCGCACCCTCGCCGCCTTCCTCAAAGTGCAGAACAAACGCATGGATTTGCTCAGCCAGGTCATGGCGCAAAGCCTGCTGGGCGACATCGGCGCGCCGCAGCCGGTGATCATTTCCGAAGGCGGCATCGACTTCCAACACCCTACGGCACTCGCACCCGGCAGCCACCTGGCGGTCAAGCTGGTGCTGATGCCCCAGGCGCTGGGCCTGCTGCTGCGGGCCAAGGTCACCCATTGCGATCCCAAGGGCGACAGTTTTGACATCGGTACCGAATTCGAATCCATGACTGACGCCCAGCGCCAGTTACTGGCTCGCTATATTTTGCAAAAACAGGCCCAGGAACGGCGCCTGGCTCGGGAACAAAGCGACGGCCAAGACACCTGATTTCGTATTTATCCAGCCATATACCTGGCGAAAAGGAGCAACTGTGACCCTGATTTATGGCCACCGCGGCGCTAAAGGCGAAGCACCGGAAAACACCCTGACCAGCTTCCAGCAATGCCTCAAGCACGGCGTGCGCCGTTGCGAACTGGACTTGCACCTGTCCATGGACGGCGAGTTGATGGTGATCCACGACCCGACCTTGAAGCGCACCGCAGACCGACGCGGCAAGGTGGTGGAGTACGTCGCCGCCGACCTGGTGAAGATGGACGCACGCAAAGGCGGCCCAGGCTGGGTCACCCCTTGCCCGATCCCGCGCCTGGAAGAGCTGTTTGAGCAGTGCGACTTCGACCACTGGCAACTGGAAGTCAAAAGCGCCTCGCGCACCCGCGCCGCGACCACCGTACTGGCGATCCGGGAAATGGCCCAGCGCTTTGGCCTGCTGGACAAGGTCACCGTGACTTCAAGCTCGCGGGAAGTGTTGAAAGCCGCCCTGGAGCTGACGCCGGACCTGTCCCGTGGACTGGTGGCCGAATACGCCTGGCTCGACCCGCTGAAGGTCGCGCAGAACTATGGCTGTGAGTATTTGGCGTTGAACTGGACGTTGTGCACTCCCGAGCGACTGGAGAAAGCCCAGCGCCAGGGCTTGCACGTGTCCGTGTGGACAGTCAACGAACCCGCGCTGATGCGCAGGCTCGCCGACTTCGGCGTAGATAGCCTGATTACAGACTTTCCCGGTTTGGCCACTGCCACTCTCGGGAATTACTGAAATCGGTCTCCCCGGCCGGCTCAGGCCACCGGCCGGAGCCGCTCAAAAAAGCCGGTTGAGGCCGTCGTAGGCCGCTACCCGATAGGCTTCAGCCATGGTCGGGTAGTTGAACGTGGTGTTCACAAAATACTTAAGGGTATTGAGATCACCCGGCTGGCTCATGATCGCCTGGCCGATGTGCACGATCTCCGAGGCCTGGTAGCCGAAGCAATGCACGCCGAGCACTTCCAGGGTCTCGCGGTGGAACAGGATCTTCAGCATGCCTTGCGGCTCGCCGGCGATCTGCGCACGCGCCATGCTCTTGAAGAACGCCTTGCCCACTTCGTAAGGCACCTTGGCCTTGGTCAGCTCGTGCTCGTTCTTGCCGATGGAGCTGATCTCGGGAATGGTGTAGATCCCGGTCGGCACATCGTTGACGTAGCGCCAGCTGCCATTGTCGACAATGCTGCCAGCCGCCGAACGCCCTTGGTCGTGGGCGGCACTGGCCAGGCTCGGCCAGCCGATCACATCGCCGGCACCATAGATATTGGTGACGCAGGTGCGGTAGTTCTCATCCACCTCGATCTGGCCACGGCTGTTGACCTTGACCCCGATGTTTTCCATGCCCAGCTTGTCGGTGTTGCCCGTACGGCCGTTGCACCAGAGCAAGGCATCGGCCTTGATCTTCTTGCCGGACTTGAGGTGCAGGATCACACCGTTGTCCAGGCCTTCAACGCGGTCGTATTCCTCGTTGTGGCGCACGGTGATGTTGTTGTTGCTGAAGTGATAGCTCAACGCCTGGGAAATTTCCGAGTCGAGGAAGCTCAGCAACTGGTCACGGTTGTCCACCAGCTCCACCAGCACACCCAGGCCGCTGAAGATCGAGGCGTATTCACAGCCGATCACGCCGGCGCCGTATATGATCAGTTTGCGCGGGGTGTGGCCCAGGCTGAGGATCGTGTCGCTATCGTAGATACGCGGGTGGTGGAAGTCGATATCGGCCGGGCGATACGGACGCGAACCGGTGGCGATGATGATGTGCTTGGCCACCAGCTTCTCGACCACGCCATTGGCGCAGACCACTTCGACGGTTTGCTCGTCGGCGAAGCTGCCGGTGCCGAAGAACAGGTCGACGCGGTTACGGGCGTAGTAGCCGGTACGCGAGGCGACTTGTTTGGAAATGACTTTCTCGGCGCTTTTCAGTACATCCGGGAACGAGAACCAGCGCGGCTCACCAATGGCCCGGAACATCGGGTTGGTGTTGAACTGCATGATCTGGCGCACCGAGTGACGCAAGGCCTTGGACGGGATGGTGCCCAGGTGGGTGCAGTTACCGCCGACCTGACGACGGCTATCGACCATCGCCACCTTGCGTCCTGCTTTGGCGGCGTTCATCGCCGCACCTTCTCCAGCTGGGCCGGAACCCAGTACCACCACGTCGTAGTTGTAGACAGCCATGCGTACTCCTCAGAACAGGCCAGGACGCACGGTTGGGCGCCTGGCTAAATCATGCCGCGGCCAGCGGTCATGAAGGATCAAATAGGCTCAGGTGTGTGAGCCGGGGCACAGTCTATATAAGGCTCAACGCCGCGCACATTAACCCTTGGTCGCGTCGTAGGCCAGTTTTGCCTTTACTACACAGTATTGATTACGGCTTGACCGCCGTCAGTTGTTCGAACGCTTTGTTGCTGCGTGTGACGAAAGCATCCCCCTCACGCATCACAAAAAATGCCGCGATCCGCTGTTTTTCTGCATAGTCCCAGCCCTCGTCGGGCCCCAGTACCAGGAGCAAGGTCGACAAGCCGTCCGCCATAAGCGCCGAAGGCTCCAGTACCGTGACCGACGCCAGGTGATGGGTGATCGGCGCCCCGCTACGGGCATCGAGGGTGTGGGAATAGCGGCGACCATCCTGCTGGAAATAATTGCGATAGTCACCTGAAGTAGACACGCCGAAGCCGTCCACCACGATCACGCGCTCAGCCACCTGCTGGTCATCGCGGGGCTCCTCCAGGGCCACACGCCAGGGCGTGCCATCGGGTTTGCGCCCGGCAGCCTTGAGCTCGCCAGTCACTTCGACCAGATACCGCTGAATGCCCAACTGCCCTAGCCGCTCGGCGATCCGGTCCACCGTGTAGCCGGCGGCGATGCTGTTGAAGTCCACTTGCACCGCCGCGTCCTTGCACAGCTGGTGACCGTCGATGCGCAAGTGCTGATGACCGACGCGCTGGCGCGCCAAGGCCAGCGTCATGGGATCCGGGACTTTTACCTGCCGCGCCTGGGGTCCGAAGCCCCACAGGTTGAGCAGTGGCTCGACGGTCAGGTCAAAAGCGCCGCCACTGGCCTGGGACAGCTGCTCGCCCGTGCGTACCAACTGCAGGATCGACTCGGGCATCGGCTGGCAGCGGTTGGCCGGCAAGTCATTGAAGCGCTCGATATCGGAATCGCTGCGATAGGTCGACAGCTGTCGGTCGACCTCGGCAAGGATGCGCTCGACCTGCGGCTGCACATCATTGGCCGCCGACGTACCGGGGGTACGGACATATTTGATTGAATAAGTGCTGCCCATGGTCGGGCCGCCAAACGCCTCCAGGGGCTCATCGCCGCCGCAGCCCGTCAAGATCGCCAACACAGCGCCCACCATCGCGCATCGCAAACCGCCCATAAGCCACACAACCTTATCGCTGCTGAAAACCCAATGAAGCCGCACTCAAGCACATTTCCGGGGCTGGCCATTATGCGGCATGTCGTCGCCTGACGCGGGTTGCTTCATGACAAATAGCCAGCTTGCTAACGGTTTTTGTTGCTCGCCCACACGGATACACATATGGTTACAAAACTCTTGGGCGCCAGCCAGCGCCCAGACCTTGCAGCAAGGAAGAACGACGACCAGGGATTTCCAACAAGATAGCCAGTTGAGTAAATGACATGTCCAACACCACGGGCAAAGGCAAGGCGATCTTTCGCGTTGTCAGCGGTAACTTTCTCGAAATGTTCGACTTCATGGTCTACGGCTTCTACGCCACGGCCATTGCCAAGACCTTCTTCCCTGCCGACAGCGCCTTCGCGTCCCTGATGTTGTCCCTGGCGACCTTCGGTGCCGGATTCCTGATGCGTCCGTTGGGGGCAATTTTTCTCGGTGCCTACATCGACCGCCATGGCCGTAAAAAAGGCCTGGTGATCACCCTGGCCATGATGGCCGCCGGTACCGTGCTGATCGCCTGCGTGCCCGGCTACGCCACCCTCGGGGTGGCCGCGCCGCTGATCGTGCTGTTTGGTCGATTGCTGCAAGGCTTCTCCGCAGGTGTCGAACTGGGCGGGGTCTCGGTGTACCTGGCGGAGATCGCCACGCCGGGACGTAAAGGTTTCTTCGTCAGTTGGCAATCCGCCAGCCAACAAGCCGCCGTGGTCTTCGCCGGCCTGCTGGGCGTGGGCCTGAACCACTGGCTGAGCCCCGAGGAAATGGGTGAATGGGGCTGGCGCGTGCCGTTCCTGATCGGCTGCCTGATCGTGCCGGTGATCTTCGTGATTCGCCGCTCCCTGGAGGAAACCCCGGAATTCCAGGCACGTAAACATCGCCCTACCCTGCAGGAAATCATCCGCTCTATCGGCCAGAATTTCGGCATCGTCCTGGCAGGTATGGCGCTGGTGGTGATGACGACCGTGTCGTTCTACCTGATCACCGCCTACACACCGACCTTCGGCAAGGCCGAACTGCACCTGTCGGACCTGGATGCGTTGCTGGTCACCGTGTGCATCGGCCTGTCGAACTTCTTTTGGTTACCCGTGATGGGCGCGGTGTCTGACAAGGTGGGTCGCAAGCCCTTGCTGCTGGGGGCGACTATTCTGGCAATCCTCACGGCGTACCCGGCCCTGTCATGGCTGGTGGCCAATCCGAGCTTCAGCCACCTGCTGCTCGTCGAGTTATGGCTGTCGCTCCTGTATGGCTCGTACAACGGCGCCATGGTCGTCGCGCTGACCGAAATCATGCCAGTGGAAGTACGCACCACAGGCTTTTCATTGGCCTACAGCCTGGCGACCGCAACCTTTGGCGGCTTTACCCCGGCCGCCTGTACTTACCTGATCCATGTACTGGATAACAAGGCTGCACCGGGGATCTGGCTCAGTGGCGCGGCGGTGCTGGGGCTGGTGGCGACCCTGGTGCTGTTCAAGGGGAATCGGCACGAACTGCGCACTGCGCAGGCTTCGGTAGTCGGTGGGGCCTGATAGATCGCTATCGCGGCGATGCGGCGGCCCGACAAGCCCGCCCACACATTTGAATGTATTCGCAAATCAAACTGTGGGAGCGGGCTTGCCCGCGATGAGGCCTTCAAACCCCACACAAACCCCCAGCCACAAAAAAGCCCCGAACCAGTCGGGGCTTTTTCATTTACCGCTAACGCTTAGCGCGGAAACGCTGGCGGGTTGACCCCAGCCATGTCTTCCATCACGCGCACCACCTGGCAGCTGTAACCGAACTCGTTGTCGTACCAGACGTACAGTACAACGCGGTTATCCTGGGTGATGGTCGCTTCAGCATCGACCACACCGGCGTGGCGCGAGCCAACGAAGTCGGTGGACACCACTTCCTGGGAATTGACGAAGTCGATTTGCTTATGCAGATCGGAGTGCAGCGCCATGTAGCGCAGGTACTCGTTCATCTCTTCGCGGGTGGCGGCTTTCTCAAGGTTGAGGTTGAGAATGGCCATCGACACGTTCGGCGTGGGTACACGGATCGCGTTACCGGTCAGCTTGCCGGCCAGCTCAGGCAGGGCCTTGGCAGCAGCGGTGGCAGCACCGGTCTCGGTGATCACCATGTTCAGCGCGGCGCTACGGCCACGGCGATCGCCCTTGTGGAAGTTGTCGATCAGGTTCTGGTCGTTGGTGTACGAGTGAACGGTTTCGACGTGACCGTTGATGATGCCGAACTTGTCATTCACAGCCTTGAGCACCGGCACGATGGCGTTGGTGGTGCAGGAAGCGGCGGACACGATCTTGTCGTCAGCGGTGATTTCGTTGTGGTTGATGCCGTGAACGATGTTCTTCAGCTTGCCCTTGCCAGGCGCAGTCAGCACAACGCGGTCGATACCCGGGCAGGCCAGGTGCTGGCCCAGGCCGTCGGCATCACGCCATACGCCGGTGTTGTCCACCAGCAAGGCGTTCTGGATGCCGTACTGGGTGTAATCCACCTCGGTCGGGTTCTTCGCGTAGATCACCTGGATCAGGTTACCGTTGGCGGTGATGGTGTTGTTTTCTTCGTCGATGGTGATGGTGCCATTGAACGAACCGTGTACCGAGTCGCGACGCAAGAGGCTGGCGCGCTTGGTCAGGTCATTTTCGGCGCCTTTGCGCACGACAATGGCCCGCAGGCGCAGGCCGTCGCCACCGCCGGTTTTTTCGATCAGGATGCGTGCCAGCAGACGGCCGATACGACCGAAGCCGTACAGCACCACGTCAGTGCCTTTACGGGATGCGGCGTTTTGCTGGCCAACCACGTCGGCCAGTTCTTCACGCACGAACTGCTCGGCGCTGCGGCCATTGCCTTGAGCGCGGAATTTGAACGCCAACTTGCCCAGGTCCACCGAAGCCGCGCCGAGCTTGAGCTCGCTCATGGCTTTAAGCAGAGGGAATGTTTCGTGGACGGAGAGTTCGCTATCGTCCGAAGAACGATGGCGAGCAAAGCGATGAGCCTTGAGAATCGCGATGACTGATTGGTTGATCAGGCTGCGGCCATAGATCGAGCTCACCACATTGTTATTGCGGTACAGCTGACCGATAAGCGGGATCATCGCTTCTGCGAGTGCTTCACGGTCGATCCATTCACCAAGACACTGGTCGGGCTTCTGAGTCACGGGAACCTTCCACATGTAGGGGCTGAAAAAAGGGGCTACATTATGCCGCCCGACCGCCCCCGGAGCAATGCGCGCCACGCAACAAAAGCCCTTGCACATAATTTTCGCCGCGCTACAGGCCAGTAAATACGCGGCTTCCAGCGCACCCCCTGGTGAAAGCGTCGGGCCACTTGTCCGTAACCCTCCGAAACATACGTACATTTTGGCACTACATTTTGAGTCAAAACCGCGCATTGTTTGTCTTAGCCACTACATTTCCTACAAACCGTAATAGGCACAGTCAGCAACTGACAGGCGGCACTCCAGGCCGTTACAATTACCGACTTTGTCGCAACGCTGGAGCTCAAACGTCCGTGCCCGTCCTGCGTCTACCGCTACTCCCTGCCGAGGCAGGTAAACAGCATTGGGGCAATCTGCCCGGTGCCGCCCTGAGCCTGGCCATTGCCGAGGCTGCCAGTGCAGCCAAGCGCTTTACCCTGCTATTGACCGCCGACAGCCAAAGCGCCGAACGGTTGGAGCAGGAGCTGAGTTTCTTTGCCCCCGATTTGCCGGTGCTGCATTTCCCGGACTGGGAAACCCTGCCCTACGACTTGTTCTCGCCGCACCAGGACATCATCTCCCAGCGCATCGCCAGCCTGTACCGCTTGCCGGAACTGGCCCACGGTGTGCTGGTGGTGCCGATCACCACGGCCCTGCACCGCCTGGCGCCGACCAAGTTCCTGCTGGGCAGCAGCCTGGTGCTGGATATCGGCCAGAAACTCGACGTGGAGCAGATGCGCACGCGCCTGGAAGCCAGCGGCTACCGCTGCGTCGATACGGTGTACGAGCATGGCGAGTTCGCCGTGCGTGGCGCGCTGATCGACCTGTTCCCGATGGGCAGCAAACTGCCCTACCGCATCGACCTGTTCGACGACGAAATCGAGACCCTGCGCACCTTCGACCCGGAAAACCAGCGCTCCATCGACAAAGTACAGTCGATCAAGCTGCTGCCGGCCAGGGAATTCCCCCTGCAAAAAGACGCCGTCACACGCTTCAAGGCGCGCTTTCGCGAACGCTTTGACGTGGACTTCCGTCGTTGCCCGATCTTCCAGGACTTGAGCAGCGGGATTACCCCCGCCGGTATCGAGTACTACCTGCCGCTGTTCTTCGACGAAACCTCGACCCTGTTCGATTACCTGCCCCAGGACACTCAGGTGTTCTCGCTGCCGGGCATCGAACAGGCGGCGGAAAACTTCTGGAACGACGTACGCAACCGTTATGAAGAACGCCGCGTCGATCCATCCCGGCCTTTATTGCCGCCTGCCGAGCTGTTCCTGCCGGTAGAGGACTGCTTCGCCCGCCTGAAGAACTGGCCACGGGTGGTCGCCAGCCAACAGGATGTGGAAGCCGGCGTCGGCCGCGAACGCTTCCCCGCCCAAACCCTGCCCAACCTGGCCATCGAGGCCAAGGCCAGCCAGCCGCTGCAAGCGTTGTCCGACTTCCTCGGCGACTTCCCCGGCCGCGTGCTGTTTACCGCCGAATCCGCCGGGCGCCGCGAAGTGCTACTGGAGTTGCTGGAACGTCTGAAGCTGCGACCAAAAACCGTCGACAGCTGGCCGGACTTTGTCGCCGGCAAGGACCGCCTGGCGATCACCATTGCGCCGCTGAACGAAGGCCTGCAACTGGATGATCCGGCCCTGGCACTGATTGCCGAGAGCCCGCTGTTCGGCCAACGCGTGATGCAGCGCCGGCGCCGGGAAAAACGTGCCGACGCCAACAACGACGCGGTGATCAAGAACCTCACCGAACTGCGCGAAGGCGCGCCGGTGGTGCATATCGACCACGGCGTGGGACGCTACCTGGGCCTGCAGACCCTGGAGATCGACAACCAGGCAGCCGAATTCCTCACCATGGAATACGCCGAGGGCGCCAAGCTCTATGTGCCAGTGGCCAACCTGCACCTGATCGCGCGCTACACCGGCAGCGACGACGCCCTGGCGCCGTTGCACCGCCTGGGTTCCGAGACCTGGCAGAAGGCCAAGCGCAAGGCCGCCGAGCAGGTGCGCGACGTAGCCGCCGAACTGCTGGACATCTATGCTCGCCGCGCGGCCCGCGAAGGCTATGCGTTCGCCGACCCGAAGGCCGACTACGCCACGTTCAGCGCCGGCTTCGCCTTCGAAGAAACCCCGGACCAGCAAACCACCATCGACGCCGTGCGCGCCGATATGCTCGCGCCCAAGCCCATGGACCGCCTGGTCTGCGGTGACGTGGGCTTTGGCAAGACCGAAGTGGCGATGCGCGCCGCGTTTATCGCGGTGCATGGCGGCCGCCAGGTGGCAATCCTGGTGCCGACCACCCTGCTCGCCCAGCAGCACTACAACAGTTTTCGCGACCGCTTTGCCGATTGGCCGGTGACCGTAGAGGTGATGAGCCGCTTCAAGTCCGCCAAGGAAGTCAACGCAGCCGTGGCCGACCTGGCCGAAGGCAAGATCGACATCGTGATCGGTACCCACAAGCTGCTGTCGGACGATGTGAAGATCAAGAACCTGGGCCTGGTGATCATCGACGAAGAGCACCGCTTTGGCGTACGCCAGAAGGAGCAGCTCAAGGCCCTGCGCAGCGAGGTCGATATCCTGACCCTGACCGCCACACCGATCCCGCGCACGCTGAACATGGCGGTGTCGGGCATGCGCGACCTGTCGATCATCGCCACGCCGCCGGCACGACGCCTGTCGGTGCGCACCTTTGTCATGGAGCAGAACAACAGCACGATCAAGGAAGCCCTGCTGCGCGAGTTGCTGCGCGGCGGCCAGGTCTACTACCTGCACAACGATGTGAAAACCATCGAGAAATGCGCCGCCGACCTCGCCGAACTGGTGCCGGAAGCGCGGATCGGCATCGGCCACGGGCAGATGCGCGAACGCGAACTCGAACAGGTGATGAGCGACTTCTACCACAAGCGCTTCAACGTGCTGATCGCCTCGACCATTATCGAGACCGGCATCGACGTGCCGAGCGCCAACACCATTATCATCGAGCGCGCCGACAAGTTCGGCCTGGCGCAGCTGCACCAGTTGCGTGGCCGGGTCGGCCGCAGTCACCACCAGGCCTACGCCTACCTGCTGACGCCACCGCGCCAGCAAATTACCGGCGATGCGGAAAAGCGCCTGGAAGCCATCGCCAACACCCAGGACCTGGGTGCGGGCTTTGTGCTGGCCACCAACGACCTGGAAATCCGTGGCGCCGGCGAACTGCTGGGCGACGGCCAGAGCGGGCAGATCCAGGCCGTGGGCTTTACCCTCTACATGGAGATGCTGGAGCGCGCGGTGAAGGCCATCCGCAAAGGCGAACAACCGAACCTCGACCAGCCCCTGGGCGGCGGGCCGGAAATCAACCTGCGTCTGCCAGCATTGATTCCCGAGGACTACCTGCCGGATGTGCATGCACGCCTGATCCTGTACAAGCGCATCGCCTCGGCCACTGACGAAGAAGGTCTCAAGGACCTGCAAGTGGAGATGATCGACCGCTTCGGCCTGTTGCCGGAGCCGACCAAGAACCTGGTGCGCCTGACCCTGCTCAAATTGCAGGCCGAGCAACTGGGGATCAAGAAGGTCGACGCCGGGCCGCAGGGCGGGCGTATCGAGTTCGAAGCGCAGACGCCGGTAGACCCGCTGGTACTGATCAAGTTGATCCAGGGCCAGCCCAACCGCTACAAATTCGAAGGCGCTACGCTGTTCAAGTTCATGGTGCCGATGGAACGTGCAGAAGAGCGCTTTAATACATTGGAGGCGCTGTTTGAGCGCCTCATCCCGAAACCTGCTTGAAGGACGCCCCATGCGCCTGCTTCGTATCCTGAGCCTGTTGTTGGTGGTAGTCGCACCTTCGGCGTTTGCCGACAGCCTCTACCAGGTGGAAATGATCCTGATCCGCCAGAATGCAGAGCCGCTGATCAATAGCCGGCCAGCCCCGGAAGACTGGGCCGCCGGGGCGCCACGCCAAGGGATCGAGAAAATCAGCCCGCCGCGCCTGAACAATATCGTCGAGAAACTCCAGGCCAATGGCGACTACACCGTGCTGCTGCACAAAGCCTGGGAGCAGAACCTGGGCGAGCAGCCGGTGAAGGTGAAAATCACCGACGGCCAGGAACAGTTTGGCCAATACCCCATCCAGGGCACACTGGACCTGCAATTGGGGCGTTTTACCCGTATTGACGCCAGCTTCTGGCTCAACCAGTTCGACAACAACGGCAGCGTGATTGCCAGCGAACACTTGAGCCAGCCGGACGTGCGCACCAAGAACAACCAGCTCAATTACCTGGACGCCGGCCACCTGGCCCTGCTGATCAAGATCACCTCCCTTACCGCCAAGCCACCGAGCGCGCCGCCGCCCGGCCTGGCGGACTGATCCAGCGCCATGCCCCTGACGTCGTCGCTGACCAAACCCCTGGCTCCGTCCTGGGCCAACCGCTTCAAGGAACAAAGCCTGGAGCGCGGCCGGCGCTACGCCCTGGAAAACCGCGTAAGGATTGTCGAGTCCGGCGACAGCACCATCATCGCCAGTTGCGAAGGCTCGGGCGGCAATGTGTATCGCCAGACCATCTCCCTGCGCGAATCGGCCAAAGGCACCCTGATCCTGGTGGACAGCCGTTGCACCTGCCCCGTGCACACCAATTGCAAACACATCGCGGCCGTGCTGCTGCAGGTCCAGGAAACCCTGGCCTACCCGGCGGCGGCCAAGGATGCCGAGCTGCTGGAGAAACTGCAGGCCGTGCTGGATAACCGCGTGGTCCTGCCGCAAGTGGTGCTCGAGGATGTGCAGCCGATTCCCCGGCTGTGGCTGGCCAGCATCGAGTTCAGCGCCTTTGAGCCACGCAACGGCAAGATGCAGCGCTATATCCAGCACCGGGCGGCGCTGTCATTCAATTACCAGGGCAACTATGTCAGCGGCCAGAAAAACGCCGACATCATTGTCCGCCAGGAAACCCAGAGCCTGCGGATCAAGCGCCATCCCGAGGTGGAGCAAGGCTTTCGCGAGCACCTGCGCCTGCTGGGCTTCAAGATCGCCACCCGCCAGAGCAAGGCCCTGCCGGAAAGCGCCGGCGAGCTGTTTGAGATGGTCAATGACAGCGCCTGGCTGAACTTCACCCTCAACGCCTCCCCAAGCCTGCGGGCTGCCGGCTGGGAACTGCAGATCGACGAGGATTTCGGCTTCGACCTGAGCCCGGTCGAGGACTGGTACGCCAGCGTCGATGAAGTGCCGGAGCGCGACTGGTTCGACCTGGAGTTGGGGATTATCGTCAATGGCGAACGGCTGAGCCTGCTGCCGATCCTGCTGAACCTGATGCGCTCCCACACCGAAATCCTCAACCCGGAAAAGCTCGCGCGCCGCCGCGACGACGAACTGATCCTGGTGAACATCCCCGGCCTGCCCAACGGTGGCCACGGCCCGCTGCAAGTCGCCCTGCCCTACGGCCGGCTCAAACCGGTGCTGGCGACCCTCGGTGAGTTCTACCTGCAGGAGCCTGGCACCACCGCCTTGCGCCTGGCCAAGGCCGACGCGATTCGCCTCAACCCGCTGGAAGACCTGCCGCTGCAATGGGAAGGTGGCGAGCAGATCCGCAACTTTGCCCAGCGCCTGCGCGACATCAAGGACTTCACCTGCGCCGCCCCCGAGGGCCTCAACGCCACGTTGCGCCCCTACCAGCTCGAAGGCCTGAGCTGGATGCAGTCCCTGCGCCAACTGGAAGTGGGCGGGATTCTCGCGGATGACATGGGCCTGGGCAAAACCCTACAGACCCTGGCGCATATTCTCAGCGAAAAAATCGCCGGGCGCCTGGACCGGCCGTGCATGGTGGTGATGCCTACCAGCCTGATCCCCAACTGGCTCGACGAAGCGGCGCACTTCACCCCGCAGCTCAAGGTGCTGGCACTGTACGGTGCCGGGCGCAAGAAACACTTCGCCCAGTTGCAGGATTACGACCTGCTGCTGACCACCTACGCCCTGCTGCCCAAAGACATCGAACAACTGGCCGTGCAGCCACTGCATGTGCTGATCCTCGACGAAGCCCAGTACATCAAGAACCCCACCAGCAAGGCCGCCCAGGCCGCCCGCGAGCTGAATGCACGCCAGCGCCTGTGCCTGAGCGGCACGCCCCTGGAAAACCACCTGGGCGAGCTGTGGTCGCTGTTCCACTTCCTGCTGCCGGGTTGGTTGGGCGATGTAAAAAGCTTCAACCGTGACTACCGCGTGCCCATCGAAAAACGCGGCAGCGACGTGCGATTGCAACACCTCAACGGTCGGATCAAGCCGTTCCTGCTGCGCCGTACCAAGGAACAGGTGGCTACTGAATTGCCGCCCAAGACCGAGATCATCCACTGGGTCGATCTCAATGAAGCCCAGCGCGATGTGTACGAAACCATGCGCCTGGCCATGGACAAGAAGGTGCGCGACGAGATCACCCGCAAGGGCGTGGCCCGCAGCCAGATCATCATTCTGGAAGCGCTGCTCAAGCTGCGCCAGGTCTGTTGCGATCTGCGCCTGGTAAACGACGCCACCCTGCCCGCACGCGGCAGCAGTTCCGGCAAGCTCGACAGCCTGATGGAGATGCTCGACGAGCTGTTTGCCGAAGGGCGCAGGATCCTGCTGTTCTCGCAGTTCACCTCGATGCTCAGCCTGATTGAGCTCGAGCTGAAAAAACGCGGGGTCGCCTACGCCTTGCTGACCGGCCAGACCCGCGACCGGCGCACGCCGGTCAAGGACTTCCAGAGTGGCAAGCTGCAGATCTTCCTGATCAGCCTCAAGGCGGGCGGCGTGGGGCTTAACCTGACCGAAGCCGATACCGTGATCCACTACGACCCCTGGTGGAACCCGGCCACGGAAAACCAGGCGACTGACCGTGCGTATCGCATCGGCCAGGAAAAGCCAGTGTTTGTGTACAAGATGATTGCCCGGGGCACCGTGGAAGAGAAGATCCAGGCGCTGCAGCAAGAAAAGTCAGACCTGGCAGCGGGGGTGCTGGATGGCCGCACCACGGGCGACTGGAAGCTGGGCAACGAGGATATCGAGGCGCTGTTTGCGCCGTTGCCCCAAAAGCTAGAGAAGCGTTGATAGCTAGATAGCTATCGCGGGCACGCCCGCTCCCACAGGGGGCTCACTGGGGCAGAGATTTTTGGTACCACCACAAATCAAATGTGGGAGCTGGCTTGCCTGCGATAGCGGTGGGTCAGCCGCCAGAAAGAGTGACTGGGTTACCGCGATCGCGGGCAAGCCCACTCCCACAGGGGATCTCACTGGGGCAGAGATTTTTGGTACCGCCACAAATCAAATGTGGGAGCTGGCTTGCCTGCGATCGCGGTGGGTCAGCCGCCAGAAAGAGTGACTGGGCTGCCGCCATCGCGGGCAAGCCCGCTCCCACAGGGGGGGCTCACTGGGGCAGAGATTTTTGGTACCGCCACAAATCAAATGTGGGAGCTGGCTTGCCTGCGATAGCGGTGGGTCAGCCGCCAGAAAGAGTGACTGGGCTGCCGCGATCGCGGGCAAGCCCACTCCCACAGGGGGGGCTCACTGGGGCAGAGAATTATGGCCCCGCCACAAATCAAATGTGGGAGATTCTATGGTTTTGGGGAAGCCCCCAAAACCGCTTTTGACTGGTATTCGCTCAGGTTTTTCATGAGCGAAAAGGCGATGCGCGCCAGCTTGCGGCCAATGATGACCAGGGCTTGAGTCGTTTTCAGGCCCCTGGCCAGATAACCCTCGTATAAAGGTTTCCAGGCTTCTGACCTGATACCTGCTGACGCCGCGTTATGCAGCAATCTGCGTATCTCTGAATCTCCCTTCTTGCTCAATGAGCGGCGTCCGCTCATTTGCCCAGAATCGGATACTCTCAAGTCCATTCCCAAGAACGCGATGTAAGCGTCAGCACTTTCAAATTCTCCTCGCTGAAACGCCATTACCAGGGCAACTGCTGTCAGAAAACCAATGCCCTCGACGGCTTGGCAGCGCTTGACCTGATGCAAAAGCCCCGCCTCAGTAACAGCATCTAATATCCTTTTCTCAATGAGCCCCTCATGCCTATCAAGACACGCTGAAATGCTCTTGGACGAGGCCTTGAGTGATGGCTCGCCCGCCCAGCTCTGATTCAGTGCAACACGCATTTTCACCAGCGCTGCGCGTCGACGCAGCAAGCTTTGAAGCTTGGTATAAATCTTCGGCGGCGGATTCCAGGCGCGTAAATCAGCCTGTTCATTCTTCAAGTAGCGAGCCAGCAACTGCGCATCACTGAAGTCTGTTTTAGCGCGACCACCTGTGCCTTTGCGGTAATGGCTAAGGCGATATCCATCAATCACGTAAACGATATGGCCCATCGAATGAGCCAAATTGACGGTATCCACGTGATAGATATTGGTGGCTTCAATTGCGATGGCGCTGCCCGCAGGCAAAGACTTCAGCCATGCCTTCAGCTCGCTTTTCTTGTTCGATACGATCTTTGTTTCAGCAGTTTCACTTTGATAAACAACTACTTCGGCTTTAGCGACATCCACTCCAATGATTGATTGCGAGACAGTCATTGCCATGAGAAAAGCTCCGGGTTAGGGTTTACGGGCTTGTCGGGGCTTCACCGTTGCGCTGGCTTGCTTCTATCGTCGGTCATGGCCGATGCATTCCTTATCGGCGCTTTGGTGAAGGGGTGGGACGAAGTCTCCCACGGTCTGTACTGGCTAGAGTCAGATGCTGGCTTTTAGTCCCACCACCCCTACAAGTCTAACCATACAAGCTGGCTTGCCTGCGATAGCGGAGGGTCAGCCGCCAGAAAGAGTGACTGGGCTGCCGCCATCGCGGGCAAGCCCGCTCCCACAGGGGGCCCACTGGGGCAGAGATTTTTGGTACCGCCACAAATCAGATGTGGGAGCTGGCTTGCCTGCGATGGGCGCACCTCAATCTCATTCGATCAACTGTGCATCCCGAAGCGCGCCAAGTGCCGCCAACCAACGCGGATCCTGCTTATAGTCAGTCGACGCAATCGCCTGCCCACGCATACGGGCAATACGTGCCGATGGCGTGACCTTCATGCGCTGGGCGGCACTCAGGGCCAGCTCGGCCGCCGCGCGGTCATTGCACACCAGGCCCATGTCGCAGCCAGCACTTAAAGCAGCCTCGATCCGGCTCGCCGCATCCCCCACCACGTGGGCACCGGCCATGGACAGGTCATCACTGAAAATGACCCCGTCGAACTGCAATTCGCCGCGCAGGATGTCCTGCAACCAGCGACGCGAGAAGCCGGCCGGCTGGTTATCCACCTGAGGGTAAATAACGTGGGCCGGCATGACCGCGGCCAATTGCTTGCTCAGGCGCGCGAACGGCACCAGGTCATGGGTGCGCAGTTGTTCCAGGCTGCGCTCATCAACAGGAATGGCGACGTGGGAATCTGCCTCGGCCCAGCCATGACCCGGGAAGTGCTTGCCGGTGGCGGCCATGCCAGCGCTGTTCATGCCCCGGATAAAGGCGCCGGCCAGCAACGCGGCACGCTCGGGATCACCTTCGAACGAGCGCGTGCCTACGACGGCGCTGCGCTGGTAGTCGAGGTCCAGCACGGGGGCGAAGCTCAGGTCCAGGCCGACGGCCAGTACTTCCGTGGCCATGACCCAACCGCACTGCTCGGCCAGGTATTCGGCATTGGCATTGTCCGCCAACGCCCGCATGGCCGGCAGGCGTACAAACCCCTGGCGCAGGCGCTGGACCCGACCGCCTTCCTGATCCACAGCCAGCAACAGGTCCGGGCGCACTGCGCGAATGGCGGCGCTCAATTCCCGCACCTGGCGCGGATGCTCGATGTTGCGCGCAAAAATGATCAGGCCGCCCACTTCAGGCTGGCGCAACAAGTGGCGATCTTCAGCCGTCAGCCAGGTGCCGGCGACGTCCACCATCAAAGAGCCTTGCAGGGCAGCAGTCATAAATTTTCCTTGAATGACGCGCGCACTTCACCGCCTCGCCAGGTCAAGCCAGGCAAGGCGGTGAAGTGCGGATAAATAGTTGAAATCGGCATGGGCGGCTAGCTTAGCGGATGCAAGCGGTTGCGCCCAGACGCCAGTGGCTAAACCTTGGCCGCCACCGGGACAGACTTGCTGCGCGGGCGCAGTTGAGCGGCGGCCATGGCCGGGTCGGTGACGCCGCTTTCCGCGCGCATGCCAGCGGCCAGGAACGGCACCATCAGGCGCATCACCTGCTCGATGGAGGTGTTGACGCCGAAATCGGTCTCGGCGATGGCGCGCAAGGCTTTGATCCCGGACATGCTGAACGCAGCAGCACCGAGCATGAAGTGCACGCGCCAGAACAATTCGATAGGGGGAATACGCGGGGCCGCCTCGTTCACCAGCAACATGTAGCGACGGAATACTTTGCCGTACATGTCTTCGAGGTAACGTCGCAAGTGGCCCTGGCTCTGACTGAACGCCAGGCCCAGCAGGCGCATGAAGATCGACAGATCGTTGCCGCTGCGCGGCTGTACCACCAGGGCTTGCTCGACGAGGATTTCCAGCAGGTCTTCCAGGCTCGGCTTATTCTCAGGCTTGGCCTGGCGACGCTCCAGCTCACGGTCGAGGCTGATGCAGAATGGCCCCAGGAAGCGCGAGAACACCGCCTGAATCAGGGCTTTTTTCGAGCCGAAATGATAGTTCACTGCTGCCAGGTTGACCCCGGCCTTGCTGGTGATAAGCCGCAATGAAGTTTCAGCAAATCCTTTTTCCGCGAACAACTGCTCGGCAGCATCGAGAATGCGTTCAACGGTTTCCGACTGGGCCATGGCTACTCCGCCTGACAAACACTTGTTTGAAACATACGTTTCACCTTGTGCAATGTCAAGCCTGCAGGTCCGTTTTCCGGCCGGTCAGTCACCCGATTCGCACCTATTTAATCACATCTTCCATCGCCTGTAGGCAGCGCTGTCTCCAGGCTTTGCAGGGCCCGACGGATGACCGTCCGGCGGAGTCGGCAAAAACGATGATTGCCAAGCGCAGTTCACTGTATATAATCCCAGTCACTGTATAAAAAGACAGAGCGATCAACATGCTAAAACTGACGCCACGCCAAGCTGAGATTCTCGCTTTTATCAAGCGCTGCCTCGACGACAACGGCTATCCGCCGACCCGGGCAGAAATCGCCCTGGAGCTGGGATTCAAATCCCCCAATGCTGCCGAAGAACACCTGAAGGCCCTTGCCCGCAAGGGTGCGATCGAAATGACCCCGGGTGCGTCCCGCGGTATTCGTATCCCTGGCTTCGAAGCCAAGGCTGACGAATCGACACTGCCGATCATCGGCCGGGTCGCTGCCGGTGCGCCGATTCTGGCACAACAGCACGTCGAAGAGTCCTGCAACATCAACCCGACCTTCTTCCATCCTCGCGCCGACTATCTGTTGCGGGTCCATGGCATGAGCATGAAGGACGTGGGCATCTTCGACGGCGACCTGCTGGCCGTGCACACCACCCGCGAAGCGCGTAACGGCCAGATCGTCGTGGCCCGCATTGGCGATGAAGTAACGGTCAAGCGCTTCAAGCGCGAAGGCAGCAAAGTCTGGCTGCTGGCAGAAAACCCTGAGTTTTCGCCGATTGAAGTCAACCTGAAGGATCAGGACCTGGTGATCGAAGGCTTGAGTGTCGGCGTAATTCGCCGCTAACGGAGGCATCATGCAGTTCCCACACGCGCAACAACATACACAACTGCCGCTGTTTGAGGCCTTTCTGGCCCAGCCACTTGCACCTATCCTCAGCGAGGCGGTGGAGTCCCCATGGACCGCCCCCGCCGAACCGGAGGTCTTCAGTGAATTGTCGTTGCGCGGCGCTGCCGGGAACTGCCTGAGCTTGCTGGCGCCGATCCTGCGTGAACTGAGCGAGGAACAGGACGCCCGCTGGCTGACCCTGATCGCCCCACCCTCCAGCCTGACCCAAGCCTGGCTGCGGGATGCAGGCCTGAACCGCGAGCGCATCCTGCTGCTGCAACCACGCGGTGCCCAGAGCGCCCAGCAACTGACCTGCGAGGCATTGCGCCTGGGGCGTAGCCACACCGTCGTCAGCTGGCTGAACCCGCTGGGCGCTTCGGCCAAGCAGCAGTTGATCAGCGCAGCGCGCACAGGCGATGCACAAAGTTTGAATATTCGATTGGGATAAACCCGAGACTGGCGCGCAACGCGTTCTCGGGAGTGGCACAGGTCGTCCGATTGCAGCCTGACGTCAGGTCAGTGCCTGCGATGGACGCAAGGCTTCTACAGAATTGAGAAGCCGATTGAACATTTGAATCTTAAAAAACGCCAAACGGACTCAGTGAAGAACCCGTGGACCGTCGTCTTTTTCAGGTTCGCCTTCAGCCAGGCGCCCCGCCATCTGCACACCCACGCTCAACATGGCTTTTGCCACTTCCACATGCTGGCCTTGCAGGAACGCCTTGGCGTCCTCGGAAAAATCCAAAGTCACCAGAGAACCCTCGTCCTCAGCCCTGCGCAGCTCAATTCGGCCGTCGGGCAATTCAACAATTTCCAGAAAGGACGTTGGCATAAAAATCTGTTCTCCAGGATAGCCCGGCATTATATCAGGCATGAGGGCTGCATCGCTCGGTATCTGAGGCAGCTTGCCGTGCGGCTTGATGAATGGTCAAAGGCCTGCCGAGTACACCCGGCTCAGCACTCGTTCAATCCATCCCGAAAGCGGATCGCCAGCTTCTTCAGCTCCTGGCGCCAACTCTCCAGTTCGGCCCGGCTTAGTGGCTCCGGCCCTTCTTCTTCCAGGCTGACCGCAACGATCAGCGGCTGGGTCACATCGCCCTTGGGCTTGTGCGGCACACGCGGCGGCTGGAACATCGCCGAATGCGCAGCCAACAAGCGTGCCAGCCAACTGTCTGGGCTGCGGGCCATTTCCACCAATTCAGCCAACTCAGGAATAGCCAGCGACTCCTGCACCTCACGGGTCAGGATATCCTCGGCCCGTGGCGCATTCGCCTGGGGCAAACGATAGAAGCCGGCAATTTCATGACACAGGCCCAGCAAGGCCCCGTACAGGTGAAACAACGCCGACTCTCGACCCGCCTGGACCAGCGCGATAGCGTTCATCTCCTTTCCTTCCTCGGCGCGGCCAAGGGCTTCCAGGGACAAACCCGCGAAGTAAATTTTCTGGTTGGTACGGGTATAGAGTTCGTTGGCCATGACGGCAGTCTCCACAACGACATAGATGTGATGCTGGCTGAACAGTGTCAAGGATGAGACAAGTCCACTGCAAGCGCAAAACAAAAGGCCGCCTGTGAAGGCGGCCTTTACTTCAACGCAGGTGCTGGATCAAGCGCCCTGGCGCTTATCCTCGACCTTCCACTTGCCACCGTCGTAGAAGGCTTTCCAGCCCGTAGGCTTGCCGTCCACTTCGGTCTGCACGTACTGCTCCTTGGTCTTGCGGCTGTAGCGGATCACGGCCGGGCGACCGTCGGGATCCTTCTTCGGCGCTTCGCACAGGAAGTGGTACTTCGGATCGATTTCATCCTTGTGCGGCACGATCTCCAGCACCAGCGGCGCACGGGTTTCGCGATTTTTAGGGAACTGGCTGGCGGCCAGGAACAAGCCCGAAGCGCCGTCACGCAGGATATAGGTGTCGTTGACCTTCTCGCACTTGAGCTCGGGCATCTTCACCGGGTCCATCTTCGGCGGCGCCGCATCACCGCTTTTCAGCAGTTTGCGGGTGTTCTTGCAGGTCGGGTTGGTGCAACCGAAGAACTTGCCGAAACGACCGGTCTTGAGCTGCATCTCGCTGCCGCACTTGTCGCATTCCAGGCTCGGGCCTTCATAGCCCTTGATGCGATAGGTGCCTTCTTCGATCTCGTAGCCGTTGCAATCGGGGTTGTTACCACAGATGTGCAGCTTGTGCTTCTCGTCCAGCAGGTAGGCATCCATGGCCGTGCTGCAGATCGGGCAACGGTGCTTGCCACGCAGCACCAGCGACTCGGATTCACCCTCGTCATCGGCAGCGATTTCATCACCTGGCACCAGGTTGACGGTGGCCTTGCAGCGCTCTTTGGGCGGCAGGCTGTAGCCCGAGCAACCCAGGAACACACCGGTCGACGCGGTACGGATCTGCATTGGACGACCGCAAGTGGTGCACGGAATATCCGTCATCACCGGCTGATTGGCACGCATGCCGTTTTCCGGGCTCTCGGCTACTTCGAGTTTTTTCTTGAAGTCGCCGTAGAACTCGTCGAGTACGTTTTTCCAGTCGCGCTCGCCCTGGGCCACGTCATCGAGATTCTCTTCCATACCGGCAGTAAAGCCGTAGTCCATCAGGTTGGAGAAGCTCTCGGACAGACGCTCAGTAACGATATCGCCCATCTTTTCCGAATAGAAACGACGGTTGTGCAAGGCAACGTAGCCACGGTCCTGGATCGTGGAAATGATCGCCGCATAGGTCGAAGGACGACCGATACCGCGTTTTTCCATCTCCTTGACCAGGCTGGCTTCCGAATAACGGGGTGGTGGCTTGGTGAAGTGCTGGCTCGGATCGAGTTTGATCAGCTTCAGCGCATCGCCCTGGGCCATGTCTGGCAGCACATCGTCATCACCCGGCTTGGCGATTTGCGGCATCACGCGGGTATAGCCGTCGAACTTGAGGATCCGGCCCTTGGCACGCAGCTCGAAGTCCCCGGCACCCACTGTGACGGTGGTGGACAGGTATTGCGCCGGCAGCATCTGGCACGCCAGGAACTGGCGCCAGATCAGCTCGTAGAGGCGCTCAGCGTCGCGCTCCATGCCGGTCAGCTTGCTTGGCTCGGTATTGGCGTCGGACGGACGAATCGCTTCGTGAGCCTCTTGTGCGCCTTCCTTGCTGCTGTAGACGTTTGGCTTCTCCGGCAGGTACTTCTTGCCGAACTCGCTTTCAATATAAGTACGCGCCATCGCCACCGCGTCCACCGACAGGTTGGTGGAGTCAGTACGCATATAAGTGATGTAGCCCGCTTCGTACAGACGCTGGGCCATCATCATCGTCTTCTTCACGCCAAAGCCCAGGCGGTTGCTCGCGGCCTGTTGCAGGGTGGAGGTGATGAACGGCGCCGACGGCTTGCTGCTGGTGGGCTTGTCTTCACGCTTGACGATGCTGTAGCTGGAAGTCTTGAGCTTGTCCAGCGCGGCCATGGCCTGGGCTTCGTTGAGCGGCTTGAAGGCCTCGCCTTTCTCGCGGGCCACTTCAAAGCGCACGTTATTGCCCTTGGCTGTACCGAGGTCCGCGTGGACTTCCCAGTACTCTTCAGGGTTGAACGCACGAATCTCGCGCTCACGCTCCACCACCAGCTTGACCGCTACCGATTGCACACGGCCAGCGGACAGGCCGCGGGCGATCTTCGCCCACAGCAGTGGCGAGACCATGTAGCCGACGACGCGGTCGAGGAAGCGCCGCGCCTGTTGGGCATTGACGCGGTCAATGTCCAACTCGCCCGGCTTGGAGAAGGCTTCCTGGATCGCCTTCTTGGTGATTTCGTTGAACACCACGCGCTTATAGCGGCTGTCATCCCCACCGATGGCTTCGCGCAGGTGCCAGGCAATGGCTTCCCCTTCGCGGTCCAAGTCCGTCGCGAGATAGATGGTGTCAGCATCCTTGGCGAGCCGGCGCAGCTCCTCGATCACCTTTTCCTTGCCCGGAAGGATTTCGTACTTGGCCTTCCAGCCATGATCCGGGTCCACACCCATGCGCGAGACCAGCTGCTTGCGCGCCTTCTCTTTAGGCGAGAGCACCGGACCTTCGCCCGCAGCCGCCTTGCCGCGCTTGGCAGCAGGCTCCTTGCTGGCGCTAGCCGAACCGCTGGTGGGCAGGTCTCGGATATGGCCGATACTCGACTTCACCACGTACTCGTTACCCAAGTACTTGTTGATGGTCTTGGCCTTAGCCGGGGATTCCACAATGACCAGCGATTTGCCCATGGATCGGAAAATTCCTGAATTCGAGAAGAGAAAGGCGGTTGGCGCCTGACGCGGCAACGCTATATATAGTGGCAACACAGTGAGGTCAAGCGCAGCATTGCGCGCAACCCGCCGTTATTGCCCTGAAAAAAGACTGGGTTCGACCTGCACCAAAGCAAAGCGCGGGACCTGCTTGCCGTCAACCTCGACGGTCTCCAGGAACATGCTCAAGGGACGCACCCAAAAGCCGTAATCGCCATACAGTGCTTGGTAGAACACCACTTCTTCCTCGGTCTCGGAGTGCCGTGCCACATTAAAAACGCGGTACTTGGGACCTTTATAATGCTGGTAGAGCCCTGGTTCGACTTTCATGCTCTGACCCTCTTACAAAATTTATTAAAAAAAAATTAAAAATTCCAAAAAACAAAAACCGGGGCACTGGGCCCCGGCTTCCGTCAACCCAACGCTTAGACGCGTTCGAAGACGGTGGAAATGCCTTGGCCGAGACCAATGCACATGGTTGCAACCCCCAGGTTGCCGCCATTTTGCTTCATCACGTTAAGCAAGGTGCCGGAGATACGTGCACCGGAGCAACCGAATGGGTGGCCCAGGGCAATCGCACCGCCGTGCAGGTTAACCTTCTCGTTCATCTTGTCGAGTACTTTCAAATCTTTCAGCACTGGCAGGGCCTGTGCGGCGAAAGCTTCGTTGAGCTCGAAGAAGTCGATGTCGGAGATGCTCAGACCTGCGCGCTTCAAGGCTTTTTGTGTGGCCGGTACTGGACCATAGCCCATGATCGCCGGGTCCACACCCGCTACGGCCATGGAACGGATCACCGCCAGAGGCTGGATCCCCAGGTCCTGGGCACGCTGGGCCGACATCACGATCATGCACGAAGCACCATCAGTGATCTGCGACGACGTACCGGCTGTCACGGTGCCGCCCTTTGGATTGAACGCCGGCTTCAAGGCCGCCAGGCTTTCCAGGGTGGTGTCCGGACGAATGGTTTCGTCGTAGTCGAACAGTTTCAGGAAACCGTTCTCGTCGTAGCCGTTCATCGGGATGATTTCATCCTTGAACTTGCCTTCCACAGTCGCCTTGTGGGCCAACTGGTGGGAGCGCAAGCCAAAGGCGTCCTGGGCTTCACGGGTGATGCCATGCATCTTGCCGAGCATTTCCGCAGTCAGGCCCATCATGCCCGAGGCTTTCGCCGCGTACAGCGACATGTGCGGGTTAGGATCGACACCGTGCATCATGCTGACGTGACCCATGTGCTCCACGCCACCGACCACGAACACATCACCGTTGCCGGTCATGATCGCCTGGGCAGCCGTGTGCAGCGCGCTCATCGACGAGCCACACAGGCGGCTGACGGTCTGGCCGGCCGCGGTGTGCGGGATCTGCGTCATCAAGGAGGCCATGCGCGCGATGTTCCAGCCCTGCTCCAGGGTCTGGTTGACGCAGCCCCAGATCACGTCCTCGACCTCGTTCGGGTCGACCTTGACGTTACGCTCCAGCAACTTGCTGATCAGGTGCGCCGACATATCTTCGGCACGGGTGTTGCGGTGCATGCCGCCCTTGGAGCGGCCCATCGGAGTACGACCGAAGTCGACAATCACGACGTCTCTTGGATTCAAGCTCATAAATATTCTCGCTCTAGTCGTCTGGGCACTTAACCGAAGAAGCTCTGGCCATTCTTGGCCATCTCGCGCAGCTTCGCAGTCGGGTGGTACAGCGGGCCCAGATCAGCGTACTGATCAGCCAGGGCAACGAACTCGGCCACACCGATCGAGTCGATGTAACGCAGCGCACCGCCACGGAATGGAGGGAAACCAATACCGTACACCAGGCCCATATCGGCTTCGGCGGCGGTTTCGACGATGCCGTCTTCCAGGCAACGTACGGTTTCCAGGCACAGGGCGATCATCATCCAGTTGATGATGTCTTCGTCAGACACCTCACGCTGCTCGTAGACGATGGGTGCCAGCACTTCGTGGACCGATGGGTCGGCAACTTTCTTCTGCTTGCCCTTCTTGTCGGTCTCGTAGGCGTAGAAGCCCTTGCCATTCTTCTGGCCCAGGCGCTTGGCTTCGTAGAGTGCATCGACAGCCGAACGACGGTCGTCCTTCATGCGGTCCGGGAAGCCTTCAGCCATGACGTCGCGACCGTGGTGGCCGGTGTCGATGCCGACCACGTCCATCAGGTACGCCGGGCCCATGGGCCAGCCGAATTTTTCCATGACCTTGTCGATACGCACAAAGTCCACGCCAGCGCTGACCAGCTTGGCGAAACCGCCGAAGTACGGGAACAGCACGCGGTTGACCAAGAAGCCCGGGCAGTCGTTGACCACGATCGGGTTCTTGCCCATTTTCTTGGCGTAGGCAACGGTGGTGGCAACAGCCAGCTCGCTGGACTTCTCGCCACGGATCACTTCTACCAGCGGCATCATGTGCACCGGGTTGAAGAAGTGCATGCCGACGAAGTTTTCCGGACGCTTGAGGGCCTTGGCCAGCAAGGTGATGGAAATGGTCGAGGTGTTGGACGCCAGGATCGTGTCTTCTTTGACCTGGGCTTCGACTTCAGCCAGTACCGCCTGCTTGACCTTCGGGTTCTCGACAACCGCTTCGACCACCAGGTCGACGTGGCCGAAATCACCGTAGGACAGCGTAGGACGAATGCCGTTAAGCACTTCAGCCATTTTCGCAGCGGTCATGCGACCTTTATCAACGCGGCCGACCAGCAGCTTGGCAGCTTCCGCCAGGCCTTGCTCGATACCGTGCTCGTTGATGTCTTTCATCAGGATCGGCGTGCCTTTGGACGCCGACTGATAGGCAATACCACCGCCCATGATCCCGGCGCCGAGTACGGCAGCCTGTTTCACGTCTTTGGCGATTTCGTCGTAGGCCTTGGCTTTTTTCTTCAGTTCCTGATCGTTCAGGAACAGGCCGATCAAGCTCTGCGCAGCAGAAGTCTTGGCCAGCTTGACGAAGCCGGCAGCTTCGATTTCCAGGGCCTTGTCGCGACCGAAGTTCGCGGCTTTCTGGATGGTCTTGATCGCTTCGACCGGCGCCGGGTAGTTAGGGCCCGCTTGACCGGCCACGAAACCCTTGGCGGTTTCGAACGACATCATTTGTTCGATGGCGTTGAGCTTGAGTTTTTCCAGCTTAGGCTGACGCTTGGCCTTGTAGTCAAATTCGCCGCTGATGGCGCCCTTGATCAGGTTCAGTGCCGCTTCTGCGAGTTTTTCCGGAGCAACCACAGCATCGACGGCGCCGACTTTCAGCGCGTCTTCAGCACGGTTTTCCTTGCCGGCGGCGATCCACTCGATGGCGTTGTCGGCACCAATGATACGCGGCAGGCGCACGGTACCGCCGAAACCCGGGTAGATACCCAGCTTGACTTCCGGCAGGCCGATTTTCGCGCTGGAAGCCATGACGCGGAAGTCCGCAGCCAGGCACATTTCCAGACCGCCGCCCAGAGCGATGCCATTGATCGCGGCAACGGTCGGCACGTTGAGGTCTTCGAAATCGCTGAAAATCTTGTTGGCTTCGAGGTTGCCAGCCACAAGCTCGGCATCGGGCAGCTTGAAGTTGTCGACGAATTCGGTGATGTCAGCGCCGACGATAAACACGTCCTTGCCGCTGGAGACGATCACACCTTTGATCGATGCATCAGCCTTGATGGTGTCTACGGCCTGACGCAGTTCGTTCAGGGTTAGACGGTTGAACTTGTTGACGGACTCACCCTTGAGGTCGAATTTCAATTCGACGATGCCACTTTCAAGAGCCTTAACCGTGATGGCTTTACCTTCGTAAATCATCAACTGATCTCCACGATATGGAAGCTGAACAGTACACATCGGACGCTGGCCCCTGGTCGGGCATTGATCATTTCGTCAATGCTCACGCCAACGCGCCAGGCACACCCGCCAATGCGATAGTCGGGATTATGTATGAGATGCCTGACAGACAAACACTCAATTCATACGCCCGTTTGATTTGGGTACGCCACCTTCAGCCAAATTCCGACAATTGTCAATCGCCCGAAAGCGCTGTAAAAACGCGACTTTTCAGTCATTTCATAACCGCCAAGGCGAATCAATGCGCAGGTATTCACCTGATCAATAATCCAAAAGAGCCAGCAAAGGCCTGTACAGCGGCGGATATCCGGCTAGGCTAGCCGCATGTGGGAACGCCGGCGCGAATGCGCGGCGCGATGAAACGCAGAATGACCGGCCTGCCTGGCCAACTCCAGCCCGATGATGATGTCGGGCTTTTTATTGCCTCAGGCCAGGGCCTTGAGTAACGCACTGATGGCCTGCAAGTCACTGGACTCGCCCTTCTCGCCCCAGTACAGGGCGATCATCTGCTTGTCCGCCTCCACTTTGAAGACATTGGCCGGCAGCGTTGCAAAATGCGGCAACAACTTCTCGTCCACGCAGATTTCCTGCCATTGGTTGACCCACACACCTGGCTCCTGCTGCCAGTAAACCCACAGCGCGGGTTTGCTGCCGCGCCGTGGCCGACAGTACTGCGCACAGGGGCTGGGCGGCTCCTGCTTGAGCCAGTGCGGCCATTCCTGGGGCGACAGTTGCATCGCCAGGCCGATGCGTCGCGCCTCCATGCGCAGGGCCATGCGCCCGCTCTGGTGGCGCGAGGGCCGCAGCCATGCCAGAGGGCTCAAGACCACTAGAAGGATTGACACCACTATCCAGACCGTCATATGTGTACTCCCGAATTTCTAGATGAGCGGATTTGACCCCATCCGCTTGAAAGCAGCCATACTGAACTTATTGCAGTCCCCTGGAGGAACGCCTCATGACTTACCAACATATTCTGGTCGCCGTGGATCTGACCGAAGAGTGCGATCCGGTGATCAAGCGCGCCGTGGCCATTGCCGGCGATACCGTGAAGCTGTCGCTGGTGCATATCGTCGAACCCATGGCCATGGCCTTTGGCGGCGACGTACCGATGGACCTTTCGCAACTGCAACAGCAGCAGTTCGACCAGGCCAAGGAGCGCCTGGACCGACTGATTGCCAAATATCCCGCACTGAAAAAAGACCAAAGCCACCTGACTTACGGCCAGCCACGCCAGGAAATCCATCATCTGGCCAAGGAACAGAACTGCGACCTGATCGTGGTCGGCAGCCATGGTCGCCACGGCTTGGCGTTGCTGCTGGGCTCGACCGCCAACGACGTATTGCACGGCGCACCGTGCGACGTACTGGCAGTGAAGCTGGTAAAAAGCTCGTAAGAGCACTGCACATCAGATGTAGGAGCTGGCTTACCTGCGATAGCAGCCTGTCAGCTGATACATCGGGTGGCTGGCAGACCGCTATCGCCGGCAAGCCAGCTCCTACCTGTTGAAGTGCATTTCATATAAAAAAACCGGTACTCGTAAGAGCACCGGTTTTTTATTGCCGCTGAATCAATCAGGCATCCAGCTCGGCCCAACGCTCAACCAAGACTTCCAGCTCCTGGTTCAGCTTCTCCAGGGACTCGATGACCTTGGCCGTTTCTGCCGCCGGACGCAGGTAGAAGCCCGCGTCAGCCATGTCGGCCTCCACTGCAGCAATCTGCTTTTCCTTGGCTTCGATCTCACCCGGCAGGGCTTCGAGCTCACGCTGCAGCTTGTAGCTGAGCTTCTTCTTGGCAGCCGGCGCGGCTTCCTGAACCGGCGCAACAGCAGCCGGTGCAACCACAGCAGAGTTCAAGTCGGCCTTGCCAGACTTGCTCTCGGTCACGCCCAGCAGGCGCGGCGAGCCGCCCTGGCGCAGCCAGTCCTGGTAACCACCGACGTATTCGCGCACCTTGCCTTCACCTTCGAAGACCAGAGTGCTGGTGACCACGTTGTCGAGGAATGCCCGGTCGTGGCTGACCATCAGTACGGTACCGTTGAAGGTCAGCAGGACCTCTTCCAGCAACTCCAGCGTTTCCACGTCGAGGTCGTTGGTTGGTTCGTCGAGCACCAGCAGGTTGGCCGGTTTGCTGAACAACTTGGCCAGCAGCAGACGCGCACGCTCGCCGCCAGACAACGCCTTGACCGGCGTGCGCGCACGTTGCGGGCTGAACAGGAAGTCGCCCAGGTAGCTCAACACGTGGCGGCTCTGGCCGTCGATGTCGATAAAGTCGCGGCCTTCGGCGACGTTGTCGATCACGGTCTTTTCCAGGTCCAACTGGTGGCGCAACTGGTCGAAGTAGGCCACGTCGATGCGCGTCCCCTCTTCCACGGTGCCGCTGGTCGGTTGCAGACCGCTGAGCATCAGCTTGAGCAGGGTGGTCTTGCCGGTACCGTTGGCACCCAGCAGGCCGATGCGGTCGCCGCGCTGCAGGACCATGGAGAAGTCTTTGATCAGGAACGGGCCATCCGGGTGATGGAAGCTGACGTTCTCCAGGACCATCACCTGCTTGCCCGACTTGTCGGCGGTATCGAGCTGGATATTGGCCTTGCCGGTGCGCTCGCGACGTTCGCTGCGTTCCACACGCAAGGCTTTCAGGGCCCGTACACGGCCTTCGTTACGGGTGCGGCGGGCCTTGATGCCCTGGCGGATCCACACTTCTTCCTGGGCCAGTTTCTTGTCGAACAGCGCGTTGGCGGTTTCTTCAGCGGCCAGGGTGGCTTCCTTGTGCACCAGGAAGCTGGCGTAGTCGCCGTTCCAGTCGATCAGGCCGCCGCGATCCAGCTCGAGGATGCGCGTGGCGAGGTTCTGCAGGAAAGAACGGTCGTGCGTGATGAACAGCACGGCGCCCTGGAAGTCTTTGAGGGCCTCTTCAAGCCAGGCAATCGCGCCGATATCCAGGTGGTTGGTTGGTTCGTCGAGCAGCAGCAGATCCGGCTCGGAAACCAGAGCCTGGGCCAGCAGCACACGGCGACGCCAGCCGCCGGACAACTCGGCGAGGGTCTTGTCGGCCGGCAGTTGCAGGCGGCTCAGGGTGCTGTCGACCAATTGCTGCAAGCGCCAGCCATCACGGGCTTCGAGGTCTTGCTGGACGTGCATCAGTTTGTCCAGGTCGGCATCGGTGACGCAGTTCTGCGCCAGGTGATGGTATTCGGCAAGCAATGCGCCCACACCGTCGAGGCCTTCGGCAACCACGTCGAACACGGTCCGTTCGTCGGCCACCGGCAATTCTTGCGGCAATTCGCCGATCTTCAGGCCCGGGGCGCGCCACACGGAGCCGTCATCGGGCTTCTGGTCGCCTTTTACCAGCTTCATCATGCTGGACTTGCCGGTGCCGTTGCGGCCGATGATGCACACCCGCTCACCACGGGCGATCTGCCAGGACACCTTGTCCAACAACGGCATAGCGCCGAAAGCAAGGGACACATCGCTGAATTTGAGCAGGGTCATACGCTTCTCCAAAAACTGGGCGCGCATTCTACCTGAGTTGGGGGGTGAAGCGGCCGGCATTTTCGTGCCCGACACGTTCTGTAGGACATTTCTTGAGAACTTCAGCGAAGCAGCCAGCAAAGCTTTCACCGGCTGTAGGCAAAAGGCTAAGCTAGGGGTAATCAGTGTCGGCGGCGCCGGCACTAGTCCTGATTTCTTTGCACGGACGTCTCATGCGCAGTCGCCTTTTCAGCTTTTTATCTTGCCTGCTTCTTTCCTCCACCGCCGTCCAGACCGCCCAGGCCGTGGACCTGACCACCCAACGCCAATATTACGACCAAGCCAAGCGCGCCCTGGCCAAAGGTGACACCGGGCCGTACATGCAATACAGCCAGGCCCTGGCCGACTATCCACTGACGCCTTACCTGGCCTATGACGAACTGACCGCCCGCCTGAAGTCCGCGAGCAACCAGGAAATCGAACAGTTCCTGGCCAAACATGGCGACCTGCCCCAGGCCAACTGGATGAAACTGCGCTGGTTGCGCTGGCTGGCCGAGCGTGGCGATTGGCAGACCTTTGAAAAGTACTACGACGCCAAGCTCAATTTCACCGAACTGGACTGCCTCCACGGCCAATACCAGTTGAGCCACAACCTCAAGGCCGAAGGCTACAAGACCGCCGAAGCCCTGTGGATGACCGGTAAATCCCAACCCGCCGCCTGCGATGCCACCTTTGGCCAATGGGCCGCCGCCGGGCAATTGACCGAACAGAAAATCTGGGACCGCACCAAGCTGGCCGCCGAAGCCCGTAACTATGCGCTGGCCAACAGCCTGGTGAAAACCTTGCCCACCCTGGGCGCCCAGGGCCGCTTGATGGTGGATGTGGCGCAAAAGCCCGCCATGCTCAGCGACCCATCACGCTTCCTGCCGGCCACCGCGGCCATGTCCGACGCCGTCGGCCTGGGCTTGCGCCGCCTGGCGCGCCAGAATCCGGAACAAGCCATGGCCCTGCTGGATGGGTATGCCAGCAGCATGCACTTCTCCCGTGACGAAAAAGTCTCCATCGCCCGGGAAATCGGCCTGACCCTGGCGCGCCGCTACGACCCGCGCGCCCTGGATGTGATGACCAAATACGACCCGGAACTGCGTGACAACACCGTCTCCGAATGGCGCCTGCGCCTGCTGCTGCGCCTGGCCCGCTGGGAAGATGCCTACCAGTTGACCCGCAAGCTGCCCCAGGACCTGGCCACCACCAACCGCTGGCGCTACTGGCAGGCCCGCGCCCTGGAACTGGCCGAGCCGAAGAACCCCCATGCACTGGTGCTGTACAAGGGCCTGGCAAAGGAGCGGGATTTTTATGGTTTCCTTGCCGCGGATCGCTCCCAGGCCCCGTATCAACTCAATAATCAGCCGCTGGTCATGAGCCAGGCGCTGGTCAACAAGGTGCGCAATACCCCGGGTGTACGCCGCGCCCTGGAATTTTATGCCCGTGGCCAGATCGTCGACGGCCGCCGCGAGTGGTATCACGTCAGCCGCCACTTCAACCGTGACGAAATGGTTGCCCAAGCCAAGCTTGCCTACGACATGAAGTGGTACTTCCCGGCGATCCGCACCATCAGCCAGGCCAAGTACTGGGACGACCTGGATATCCGTTTCCCCATGGCCCACCGCGACACTCTGGTGCGTGAAGCCAAGGTCCGTGGCCTGCATTCGAGCTGGGTGTTTGCCATTACCCGTCAGGAAAGCGCGTTTATGGATGACGCCCGCTCCGGCGTCGGCGCCAGCGGCCTGATGCAACTGATGCCCGCCACCGCCAAGGAAACCGCGCGCAAGTTCAGCATCCCGCTGGCGTCACCGCAGCAGGTGCTGGACCCGGACAAGAATATCCAACTCGGCGCCGCCTACCTGAGCCAGGTGCACAGCCAGTTCAACGGCAACCGCGTGCTCGCCTCCGCGGCCTACAACGCCGGCCCTGGCCGCGTACGCCAATGGCTGCGCGGCGCCGACCACCTGAGTTTCGACGTGTGGGTGGAGAGCATCCCGTTCGACGAAACCCGCCAGTATGTGCAGAACGTGCTGTCTTATTCGGTGATCTACGGGCAGAAGCTCAACTCGCCACAGCCGCTGGTGGACTGGCACGAACGTTATTTTGATGACCAGTAACAGCCGGTCAATGCTGCCCGCTTGAAGCTGCAAGTGCCCGCGTTGTGAGACGCGGGCATTTTTTTAGGGTTCGTCGTGGCCATCGCTGAATTGCAGGGCCGCCAGCCGCGCATACAGCGGGTTGCTGGCAATCAGCTGCTGATGGGTGCCCACTGCGACCAATTTCCCTTGATCCATCACCGCGATCCGGTCGGCGTTTTTTACCGTGGCCAGGCGGTGGGCGATCACCAGAGTGGTGCGCCCCTGCATCAGTTGCGGCAACGCCTGCTGGATCAAATGCTCGCTCTGCGCGTCCAAGGCACTGGTGGCCTCGTCCAGCAACAGAATGGGCGCATCCACCAGCAAGGCCCGGGCAATGGCCAGACGCTGGCGCTGACCGCCGGAAAGGCCCAGGCCGCCATCCCCCAGATGGGTCTGGTAACCGTCAGGCATTTGCAGGATGAAATCGTGGGCATGGGCAATGCGCGCCGCTTCTTCGACCTGGGCAAAACTGGCCTGCGGGTTGCCGTAGCGGATGTTGTCTTCGACGCTGCCAAAAAACAGCGCCGGGCTCTGGGACACCAAGGCAAAGCAGCGGCGCAGGTCCAGCGGGTCGAGATCGGTCAGCGGCTGGCCTTCGAGCAGCACCTACCCCTGCTGCGGGTCATAGAAACGCAACAGCAAGTCGAACAGGGTGGACTTGCCCGCCCCGGACGGGCCGACCAGGGCCAGGGTTTCGCCAGCCTTGACGCTCAGGTTCAGGCCTTCGATGGCATAGCGGTCAGGACGCGAGGGGTAGGAGAAATACAGGTCTTGCAGCTCCAGACGGCCACTGACCCGTTGCGGCAACTTGATCGCACCAGTCGCCGGCGCCTGGATGTCATTGCTCGACTGCAACAGCTCGGCGATTCGCTCTGCCGCCCCGGCAGCCCGTTGCAACTCGCCGATCACTTCGCTCAAGGTGCCAAAGGCGCTGCCGACGATCAGGCTGTAGAACACAAAGGCCGCCAGCTCACCGCCGGAGATGCGCCCGGCAATCACATCCATGCCGCCCACCCACAGCATCACGCCGACGGCACCCAGCACCAGCACAATCACCAGGGTGATCAGCCAGGCACGCTGGACGATGCGTTTGCGCGCCGTGGTGAACGCCTCCTCCACCGTCCGCGCGAAGCGCTGCTCATCCTGCACCTGATGGTTGTAGGCCTGCACGGTCTTGATCTGGCCCAGGGTCTCGGACACGTAGCTGCCGACGTCGGCAATCCGGTCCTGGCTCTGGCGCGACAAGCTGCGCACGCGGCGACCGAAGATCAGAATCGGCGCCAGCACCAGCGGCAGCGCCACCACCACAATGCTGGTGAGCTTGGGGTTGGTGATAAACAGCAACACAATCCCGCCGATCACCATCAACGCGTTGCGCAGGAACAGCGACAAGGACGAGCCGATCACCGATTGCAGCAATGTGGTGTCGGCGGTCAAGCGCGACTGGATTTCCGAGCTGCGGTTGTGCTCGTAGAACCCCGGATGCAGGTAGATCAGGTGGTTGAACACCAGCCGACGAATGTCCGCCACCACCCGCTCGCCGATCCACGACACCAGGTAAAAGCGCGCAAACGTGCCCACCGCCAGGCCCAGCACGAGGATCATGAACAGGCCGATGGACTGGTTGAGCAGGTGCGGCGATTGGGTCATAAAGCCCTGGTCCACCAACAGCCGAATGCCCTGGCCCATGGACAAGGTAATGCCTGCGGTAACGATCAGCGCGAGCAAGGCGCCGACGGCCTGCCAGCGATAGGGGGCAATAAAGCGGGTGGCCAGGCGAATGGCGCGGCGTTGACGGGCTGAAAGCATGGAAAGCATCACCTGAGGAAGACAACCCCAAGCCTACACTGCAATCGGATTGAACTTGGGCAAATCACAATGAGTCAGGTTAATTATGCTCGGCAAGACTAGGCCCTAGAGGCTATCGGTCTAAACTCCGGCTGGAAATCCAGCGTGATTTCTGCTGGAGTGGGCATTCGATCCGTCGACGGGCCATGGAGTTGTAACAGCTCGGTCACGCGGGGGAATTAGAGTAGGTACACAACCTGATGAGGAGACAGGCCATGTCCTTGCAAACCAGCAGCACTGACAAAGTTGAAGTAATCCGCCAGCCACAGCAGTTGCCTTGCTCGTACATCGATGCACAGGGCCGTGAAGTGCAGATTACCGAAGAGATGATCCAGGGCGCCTGCGCCGAACTGGAGCAGAAACTGGTCAAGCCTGCCCAGCAAGGCTGATACGCCCCAGCTCTTTCAGACCCGGCCCAGGTGGCCGGGTTTTTTATGCCTGCGCTATGTCGATCAGCAAAGGCTTGCGCCCAAGCTGGTGACGAGGGCCTGCAAGGCTGCCGACTCACCGCTGATCCGCACCTTCAAGCCGTCAATCTCGCGGCGGTCCGGATAGTGCTTGCGCAGCAGGTCGAACGCCTTGCGCTGCTCCTCCACAGTGCCCACGAGGCTGCGGCGGAAATCTGCATCATCGCGCCGCGGGTCGTAGACGCTGCGGCACAGCGTCGCCAGGGCCCAGGCCGGGTCGGTGCTGGCATTGAGGTTAACCTCCGCCAGCCAAGGCTCAGGCAGCAAGTCACTCAACTGAATGCTCGCCGGCTGCCCAAGGTGCGCGCACAGCGCCTGGTAGATCTGCGCCGTGCCGCGCTGCTTGCCGTCCAGGCTGTAGCCGGCGATATGCGGGGTCGCCAGCACGCACAACTCGGCCAACTCGACATCCACTTCGGGCTCGCCTTCCCACACATCCAGCACCGCCTGCAGGTCTTCGCGGTCCAGCAACACCTCGCGCAGCGCCGCATTATCCACCACCGGGCCGCGGCTGGCGTTGATCAGCCAGGTACCCGGCTGCAACTGCTCCAGGCGCTGGCGATCCAGCAGGTGCCAGGTCGAGCCACTGCCGGATTTTTTCAGCGGGGTATGCAGGCTGATCACATCACATTGCTCGATGATCTGTTCCAGGCTGACGTAATCACCGTCTTCGGCGACCTGGCGTGGCGGATCGCAGACCAGCACTTTCCAACCCAGGCCCTTGAGCACCTTGACCAGGCGCCCGCCCACTTCACCGGCACCGACGATGCCATACGTCCGCTGGTTCAGGTCTGCGCCCTCGATTTCAGCCAGGGTCAACAGGCTCCCCAGCACATAATCCACCACCCCCCGGGCGTTGCAACCCGGCGCGCTGGACCATTGGATACCGGCCCGCTGAAAGTAATCGAGGTCCAGGTGATCGGTGCCGATGGTGCAGGTGCCGACGAACCGTACCGGCGTGCCTTCCAGCAGCGCGCGGTTGACGTTGGTCACCGAGCGCACCAGCAGCACATCGGCCTGTTCAATGGCGGCGCGGTCAATGGCCCGACCGGGCACGCGGCGGATCTCGCCAAACCCTTCGAAGAACGCATCGAGCAGCGGGATATTTTCGTCGGCAACAATCAGCATGGCAGGCTCCTTTGGCGGACCCGCAGTGTACAGGCACCAGCCTGTGGCACGTTTACAAATCCGCTACACAGGTATTTTCCTGACCCATCCGTCAAGGCGTAGAATGCGCCGTCCTGAGTTCTCCCTTATCGGACATCTGTACGTGAACACTGCCACCACAACCCTCTCCCGCCCTGCCCGCGTTCGCCGGGAAGTCCACAGCCTGCTGGCGCTGGCCCTGCCGATCATGATCGGGCAACTGGCAACCACCGCCATGGGTTTTGTCGATGCGGTGATGGCCGGGCGCGTCAGTGCGCGAGACCTGGCGGCAGTGGCCCTGGGCAACTCCATCTGGATTCCGGTGTATCTGTTGATGACCGGCACCTTGCTGGCCACCACCCCCAAAGTCGCGCAGCGCTTTGGCGCCGGCAGCCACGCCGAGATCGGCCCGCTGGTGCGCCAGGCGTTGTGGTTGGCGCTGGTGGTGGGAGGCACCGCGTCATTGCTGCTGATCAGTGCCGAACCGATCCTGCATGCGATGAACGTCGATCCCGAGCTGATCGCCCCCTGCATGGGCTACCTGCACGGCATCGCGGCGGGCATGCCGGCGGTGGCGCTGTACTACGTGCTGCGCTGCTTCAGTGACGGCCTGGGCCGCACGCGCCCAAGCATGCTCCTCGGCCTGGGCGGGCTGGCGTTGAATATTCCGTTGAACTACGTGTTCATCTATGGCCATTTCGGTGTGCCGGCCATGGGCGGCGTGGGCTGCGGCTGGGCCACCGGGATTGTGATGTGGGCAATGATGCTGGGCTTCGTCGGGTGGACCCGCTGGGCCCCGGCCTATCACGCCAGCGAGCTGTTCAAACGCTTCGACTGGCCGAAATGGTCGGTGATCAAGCGTATCCTGAGCATCGGCCTGCCGATTGGCATCGCCGTATTTGCCGAGTCGAGCATCTTTGCGGTGATCGCCCTGCTGATCGGCAGCCTGGGCGCAACCGTGGTCGCCGGGCATCAGATCGCCCTGAACTTCAGTTCCCTGGTGTTCATGATCCCCTACTCCCTGAGCATGGCCGTGACCGTGCGGGTCGGCCAGGCCCTGGGCCGTGGCGAACCCCGTGAAGCGCGCTTCGCCGCTGGCGTGGGGATGGGCACCGCACTGGCCTATGCCTGCCTATCGTGCAGCCTGATGCTGTTGTTTCGCGAGCAGATCGCCACGATCTACACCGCCGACCCGCAGGTGGTCCAGGTGGCGGCGATGCTGATTGTGTTTGCGGCGCTGTTCCAGTTCTCGGATGCGATCCAGGTGACGGCCGCCGGCGCGTTGCGTGGCTACCAGGACACCCGGGTGACCATGGTCCTGACCCTGTTCGCCTATTGGGGCTTGGGCCTGCCGGTGGGTTACTTGCTGGGGCTGACCGACTGGCTGGGCCAGCCCAGCGGCCCGAGCGGCTTGTGGCAGGGCCTGATCGTCGGCCTCAGTTGCGCGGCGGCGATGCTGGTGGTGCGCCTGGCACGCAGTGCGCGCAAGCGCATCCGCACGGCGGTTTAAGCGAGCTTCTTGCGGATCCAGTACAGGTAAGTCCCCGCCTCTTCGCGCTGTTCCACCAGTTCATGGTCCAGGAACACGCAGAACTTGGGGATATCGCGGCGGGTCGAGGGATCGGTCGCGATCACCTTGAGCAGGCCGCCGGGCGCCAGGTCACGGATGTGCTGGTGCAGCATCATTACCGGCTCCGGGCAGTTGAGGCCGGTGGCGTCGAGGGTGCCGTCGACGGCAGGGTCAAAAATGTCGCTCATCACTCACTCCTACAAGGTCGTCTTTAGCGGGCCTTGGGTTTCTTTACGTCCAGGCGGCGCAGGTGGCAGGTCACTTCCTCACGGTCGTGGTACAGCTGCTTGCAACCGATTTCTACCCGGATGCCCCGCGCCTTGAAGCCTTCTTCGATGCGCTCCAGCAGGCGTTTTACTTCGGCGTAGCGCTGTTTCATCGGCAACTTGAGGTTGACCACCGCTTCGCGGCAATGCCCCTCGCCAATCCAGGTTTCCAGCAGGGCCGCGTTACGCGCCGGTTTCTCGACGATATCGCAGACCATCCAGTCCACCGGCTGCTTGGGGGTGAAGGTAAAACCATCCGCCATCAAGTGTTGCACCAGGCCGGTGTCCATCAGGCTTTCGGCCATGGGGCCGTTATCAATCGCCGTCACCAGCATGCCGCGATTGACCAACTGCCAGGTCCAGCCGCCTGGCGCTGCGCCGAGGTCTATGCCGGTCATGTCGCCGTGCAGGCGCTCGTCCCACTGGTCGCGGGGGATAAAGTGGTGCCAGGCCTCCTCCAGCTTCAAGGTCGAGCGGCTGGGCGCGTCACGGGGGAATTTCAGGCGCGGGATGCCCATCGGCCACATCGCCGAGTTATTTGACTCGGCCAGGCCCATAAACACTTCGCGACCGCTCTTGAAGGTCAGCAGCAGGCGCGGCTTGCTCGGGTCTTCGACCAGTTTGCCGGCGGCCAGCAGGGCCTTACGCAGATGCACTTCGAATTTCTTGCAGAAGTTCGACAGTTCCTTGCCGTCGTTGGTATCGACCATCTCCAGCCACAGGCTGCCGCACACCGGGAAATCCCGCAGGTGCGCGAGGATCACGCTGATGCGGTCGGTTTCCGGCAAGTCGATGAACACCCCGCGCGCCCACTGCCTTGGGAAGATCAGCTCGGCAAAGCGTTGGCCGCGCATCAGGCGCTGGGCGCCGTCTTCTTCGGTGCAGACAAATTCGGCGCAGGCGCTGCCGGTCTTGGCCTTGGCATAGCCGGAAACGTTCAGGCGCGCGGCGTGTTCCGCGATCTCGGAACAGACTTCGCCTTCAAAACCCGGGCGGCAGTGCATAAAAAGGGTGTTCATTGAATCTCCTGGCAACTGGCTTGCTCTATCGCAATGCCTGTCATGAAAACGCGCGCATGATAGCTGAGTTCGGAACCTTGGACTTGCCCATAGAGTCCAGTAATTAGCCTGCTACTGAAAACCGGGCTAGCTTATAAGCTCTGTTCGTCCCGTCAGGTCCGTAGCCGTGCGGACCATAAGGAGTCATGTAATGTCATCCGTTGATAGCCTGAGAACCCTTAAGACCCTGCAGATCGACAGCAAGACCTACCACTACTTCAGCCTGCCCGAAGCCGCCAAGAGCCTGGGAGACCTGGACAAGTTGCCGATGTCCCTCAAGGTGCTGCTGGAAAACCTGCTGCGCTGGGAGGACGACAAAACCGTCACCGGCGCCGACCTCAAGGCCCTTGCCGCCTGGCTCAAGGAGCGCCGCTCCGATCGCGAAATCCAGTACCGCCCGGCCCGGGTATTGATGCAGGACTTTACCGGCGTACCCGCCGTGGTCGACCTGGCCGCCATGCGCGCCGCCGTGGCCAAGGCCGGTGGCGATCCGCAGCGCATCAACCCGCTGTCGCCGGTGGACCTGGTGATTGACCACTCGGTGATGGTCGACAAGTTCGGCAATGCCGACGCCTTCGAGCAAAACGTCGATATCGAAATGCAGCGCAACGGCGAACGTTATGCGTTCCTGCGCTGGGGCCAGAGCGCCTTTGATAATTTCAGCGTCGTGCCGCCGGGTACCGGCATCTGTCACCAGGTCAACCTGGAATACCTGGGCCGCACCGTGTGGACCAAGGACGAAGATGGCCGCACCTACGCCTTCCCCGACACCCTGGTGGGCACCGACTCCCACACCACCATGATCAACGGCCTCGGCGTGCTGGGCTGGGGCGTGGGCGGTATCGAGGCAGAAGCGGCGATGCTCGGCCAGCCGGTGTCGATGCTGATCCCGGAAGTGATCGGCTTCAAGCTCACCGGCAAATTGAAAGAAGGCATCACCGCCACCGACCTGGTGCTGACGGTCACGCAGATGCTGCGTAAAAAAGGCGTAGTGGGCAAGTTCGTCGAGTTCTATGGCGACGGCCTCGCCGACCTGCCCCTGGCCGACCGCGCCACCATCGCCAACATGGCCCCGGAATACGGCGCCACCTGCGGCTTTTTCCCAGTGGATGACGTGACCCTGGACTACCTGCGCCTGTCGGGCCGGCCTACCGCCACCGTCAAGCTGGTCGAGGCCTATACCAAGGCCCAGGGCCTGTGGCGCAACGCCGGTGAAGAACCAGTGTTCACCGACAGCCTGGCCCTCGACATGGGCACTGTCGAGGCCAGCCTGGCCGGGCCGAAACGCCCACAGGACCGGGTCTCACTGCCGGATGTGAGCCAGGCCTTCAGCGACTTCCTCGACTTGCAGTTCAAGCCTGCCAGCAAGGAAGAAGGTCGCCTGGAAAGTGAAGGCGGTGGCGGTGTTGCGGTGGGCAATGCCGACCTGGTGGGTGAAGCCGACTACGACTTCGAAGGCCAGACCTATCGCCTGAAAAACGGCGCGGTGGTGATTGCGGCGATTACTTCGTGCACCAACACCTCCAACCCGAGCGTGATGATGGCCGCCGGCCTGGTCGCGAAAAAAGCCGTGGAAAAGGGCCTGAGCCGCAAGCCCTGGGTAAAAAGCTCGCTGGCGCCCGGCTCCAAGGTGGTCACCGACTACTACAACGCCGCCGGCCTGACCCCCTACCTGGACCAACTGGGCTTCGACCTGGTGGGCTATGGCTGCACCACCTGCATCGGCAACTCCGGGCCGCTGCCTGAGCCTATCGAGAAAGCCATTCAGCAAGCCGACCTGACGGTAGCGTCGGTGCTGTCCGGCAACCGAAACTTCGAAGGCCGCGTGCACCCGCTGGTGAAAACCAACTGGCTGGCCTCGCCACCGCTGGTGGTGGCCTATGCCCTGGCCGGGACCGTGCGCATTGATATCAGCAGCGAGCCCCTGGGTACCGGCAAGGATGGCCAGCCGGTCTACCTGCGCGATATCTGGCCCAGCAGCCAGGAGATCGCCGACGCGGTGGCCCAGGTCAGCACCGGCATGTTCCACAAGGAATACGCCGAGGTGTTTGCCGGTGACGCACAGTGGCAAGCCATTGAAGTGCCGCAGGCCGCAACCTATGTGTGGCAAGAAGACTCCACCTATATCCAGCATCCACCGTTTTTCGATGACATCGCCGGTCCGCTGCCGGTGATCAAGGATGTGCAGGGCGCCAATATCCTGGCGCTGCTTGGCGACTCGGTGACCACCGACCACATCTCCCCTGCCGGCAATATCAAGGCCGACAGTCCTGCCGGACGCTACCTGCGCGAACAGGGTGTGGAACCGCGGGACTTCAACTCCTACGGCTCGCGCCGCGGCAACCATGAAGTGATGATGCGCGGCACCTTCGCCAACATCCGCATCCGCAACGAAATGCTCGGCGGCGAAGAAGGGGGCAACACCCTCTACATTCCTACCGGCGAGAAGATGCCGATCTACGATGCGGCCATGAAATACCAGGCATCCGGCACGCCATTGGTGGTGATCGCCGGCCAGGAATACGGCACCGGCTCCAGCCGCGACTGGGCCGCCAAGGGCACCAACTTGCTGGGGGTCAAGGCGGTGATCGCCGAGAGCTTCGAGCGCATCCACCGCTCCAACCTGGTGGGCATGGGCGTGCTGCCGTTGCAGTTCAAGCTGGACCAGAACCGCAAGGCCCTGCAGCTGACCGGCAAGGAGAAGATCGACATCCTCGGCCTGACCCATGCCGAGATCGAGCCACGCATGAACCTGACGCTGGTGATTACCCGCGAAGATGGCCGCAGCGAGAAAGTCGAGGTGCTGTGCCGGATCGACACCCTCAATGAAGTTGAGTACTTCAAGGCGGGCGGGATTCTGCACTATGTACTGCGTCAGTTGATTGCTTCATAACGCGTCAAGCCAGACAAAACACCGCCTACGGGCGGTGTTTTCATTTTTGCCTCCAGGTCCCGCCGCTATAATACGCACCCGTTGCAGGAACCGGCTTGCCGGTTCCTGCAAAAGCAATTGCGTCATTTTTACGTCACAAGGATTTTCAATGCCCGCTTTACCCTGGCTGTACCTGGCACTTCTATCCATCGGCTATGCACTGGCCCTGGCCTACGGGCAACTGGGTTTACTGGCCCTGGTGTCCATCGGCCTCTTGCTGGTGGCAGGTTACGCCGTGCGCCAACAACACATCCCATGGGCCCGCTACCTCGGCCATGGCCTGTTCATTGTATTGGCCCTCGGCCTGGCGATGCACTGGCTGCCCGGTTTCTACAACGGTCGCGGGATCGACCCGCAGCGCTTCAGCGCTGATGCCGTGCCCTTCTCGATGTACCTGAACCAGGACAAACCGTTGATTGGTTTCTGGCTGCTGCTGGTCTGCCCGTGGATCGTCGCTCGCCGCCCGTTGCGCCTGTCGATCTATGCCACGGCCCTGGCCTTGACCCTGACCACCATCGCCGCCCTCGGCGGGGCGGTGCTTCTGGGCATTATCAGTTGGGCGCCCAAATGGCCGGACCAGGCCTGGCTCTGGGTGTTGAACAACCTGTTACTGGTGACCCTGGTTGAGGAAGCACTGTTTCGCGGCTATATCCAGGGCGGCCTGAGCCGGCGCTTCAAGCAACTGCCTTATGGCGAAAACCTCGCCTTGCTGCTGGCCTCGCTGCTGTTTGGCCTGGTGCATGTGGGTGCAGGTTGGCAATGGGTGCTGCTGGCCAGTATCGCCGGCGCGGGGTATGGCCTGGCCTACCGCTTCGGCGGCCTGGGCGCGGCGATCGCCACACACTTTGGTTTGAATCTGCTGCATTTCGGGTTGTTTAGCTACCCGATGCTGGCGGGTTGATCTTCGATCAAAACCACAATCGCGCCTGACCTGAGGGCTGGACAACAGACTCCGCCCACTGTTGTCCAGCCCAAGGTATGTGGCTGTATGAGCAGCTGTCCCGTGAAGGGAAATACAACGCCAAAACCCTGCTATCACCTCATACAGAAAGAAAGCAGGACCTCCACTAGGATGGTTGAAAGCGCCCGCTGCCAGAGCCATAGCCTTTCAGTATTTAAAAGCCATACCCGCCTGCCGCACTCCCAGACTCGATATTGGTCAGACAATTCATTTTTTTGTAATTTTTTTTGTCTGAGCTTTACCAAGAGAAATTGAAAACGCCAGCTACGTAAAATCTTCAATAACATCAGAAAAATCGCACATCTATCGAGACTTTTGCCTGAATGTGCACGTTTTTCACTAGCATAAAGTCAAAATTTGTTAGCAGTCCAAGCAGAGCTTGTAAAGTGAAAAGTTTGTGAATTTGTTAGTGGCACAACAAATTCAAAATGATATCTTCCGTGCTGCGTAGGCGGTTCCAGCAAAATTGCCAGTGAAAAGATATAAAAAATCTTCATGCGCCAGTTATGGAGTTGTCACGAGCACGGAGTGCCCAAAAGCTACGCCTCTTGCCCTCCCACCTATGCATTTTCAGTTGCGCAAAACCGCATCTGCGGTCTGCTGCAGACGTTTTTTACCATTGGAATGGATTCTAGTGACGTGCCAGCAAGCGCGTCGCATCCTGACATTGGCTCACCGCTAAATCTGTGAAGAAGTATTCATATATGCCCCTCAAGACGCTTTCCATTTTCGGGACCCGGCCCGAAGCCATAAAAATGGCCCCTTTGGTTCTGGAACTGGCAAGCGACCCTCGTTTTGAGTCGAGGGTGTGCGTCACCGCGCAGCACCGTGAGATGCTCGACCAAGTGCTTGAACTATTCGAGCTGACGCCCGACTTCGACTTGAACATCATGAAAGCCGGGCAAACACTGACAGACGTGACGACGGCGATTATTCAAGGGCTCAAACCCATCCTTGAAGACTTCAAGCCCGATGTGATCCTTGTTCATGGCGACACCGCCACTACCTTTGCCGCTAGCCTGGCCGCCTATTACCAACAAGTCCCGATTGCCCATGTCGAGGCAGGCCTGCGTACCAACGACCTCTATTCGCCATGGCCCGAAGAAGGCAACCGGCGGTTAACAGGTACTCTTGCTGCCCTCCATTTTGCGCCCACTGAAACATCGCGGCAGAACCTGCTGAAAGAAGGAGTCGCCTCCTCGGCCATTCACGTTACCGGCAACACCGTGATTGATGCCCTGCTCAGCGTGGTCGATCGTTTAAGTAGTCCAGCTTCGCCACTCCAAGCGCAATTCGAGGAGCAGTTTGCATTCTTGCCTCGTGACAAGCGCATGGTGTTGATCACCGGCCATCGGCGCGAAAACTTCGGTGGCGGTTTCGAGCGTATTTGCCAAGCGCTGGTCAACACTGCCCAGCAATTCCCCGATGTTGAGTTCGTATACCCGGTGCACCTGAACCCGAACGTTCGTGAACCCGTAAAACGCCTGCTGGCAGGTATCAACAACGTGCATCTGATCGAACCACTGGATTATCTGCCGTTCGTTTACCTGATGACGCGCTCTTACGTGATCCTTACCGACTCCGGCGGTATCCAGGAAGAAGCACCTGCCTTGGGCAAACCTGTCCTGGTGATGCGTGACACGACTGAACGCCCCGAAGCCGTCGAAGCCGGCACAGTGAAGCTGGTTGGCACAGAAGTGGACTCCATTACCCACCACCTCAGCGAGTTGCTGAGCGACGAAGTGGCTTATCAAAAAATGAGTTTTGCCCATAACCCTTATGGCGACGGTAAGGCTTGTGCACACATCCGTGAGGCGCTGATGGTTTTGGTCGCGCAACGAAACGAGGCAGCAGCATGAATTTCTCCCGCATTTCGGTCATTGGACTTGGTTACATCGGCCTGCCCACAGCAGCCATTTTCGCCTCACGCAAGAAGCAAGTCATTGGCGTTGATGTCAATCAGCGCGCTGTAGACATCATCAATCGTGGCGAGATTCATATCGTCGAGCCCGATCTTGATATGTTGGTTCATGCCGCCGTCACCGAAGGTTACCTGCGGGCAACGACGGTACCCGAACCGGCCGATGCGTTCCTGATTGCGGTTCCAACACCCTTCAAGGAAAACCACGAGCCGGACCTGGGCTACATCGAGGCGGCAAGCAAGTCGATTGCCAGCGTCTTGAAAAAGAATGACTTGGTTATCCTGGAGTCAACCTCCCCTGTCGGAGCGACGGAGTGCATGGCCGAGTGGCTTGCCCAAGCTCGCCCGGACCTGACCTTCCCGGCCACCCATGGCGAAGATTCCGACATCCGTATCGCGCACTGTCCTGAGCGTGTGTTGCCAGGCCATGTCTTGCGGGAACTGGTTGCCAACGATCGCATCATTGGCGGTATGACCCCCAAGTGCTCCAACGCCGCCGTGAGTCTTTACCGCGCGTTTGTCGAGGGCGAGTGCATTATCACCGACACCCGCACGGCCGAGATGTGCAAGCTCACCGAGAACAGCTTTCGTGACGTCAACATCGCGTTCGCCAACGAACTGTCAATGATTTGCGCCGAACTGGAAATCAACCCGTGGGAGTTGATCCGCCTGGCCAACCACCACCCTCGGGTCAATATCCTGCAGCCCGGCCCCGGCGTCGGTGGTCACTGTATCGCGGTCGACCCCTGGTTCATCGTCAGCAAAACCCCAGAGCTGGCCCGCTTGATCCGTAGTGCCCGCGAAGTCAATGACCAGAAGCCGCAGTGGGTCGTTCAACAAGTGAAACTGGCCGTGGCCGACTATTTGCTGAGCCATCCGGAACAGTCCGCCAGCACCGTGCAGATCGCGTGCTATGGCTTGGCTTTCAAGCCAGACATCGATGACTTGCGTGAAAGCCCAGCCCTCAACATCGCCCGACAGTTGAGCGATGAACTGGGCGTGACGCTACAGCTCATCGAACCCAACATTCAGGAGCTGCCTGAAAAGTTGGCCGCGCATCAGTTGGTAGACACTGACTATGCCCTGGACAGCGCGCACATTCACGTATTGCTGGTCAAGCACCGTGAATTCAAAGAGATGGCAAAAATGCGAGATGGCGCCGTTGTAATCGATGCTGCTGGCGTGTTTGCTGCCTGAGAAGAGAATTAAAGATGACTAGCGTCCAACTCCCCACGCCGCCGGAAGCCCCTACAGCCCTGGCAGACATTCACGACCGTGTAATGGAGGCCTACTACGGGAAGTTGGGCGAGCATTTCATGCGCGAAACCCAGGCACGTATCCATTGGATCTGTGCACAGGTTTCGGGCAAGAAGGTACTCGATGTAGGTTGCTCACAGGGCATCGTGCCGCTATTGCTGGCCCGCGAGGGCTGCGACGTGATCGGTGTCGACACCAGCCCCCAGGCTATTGAAGAAGCCAAATCGTACATGGCGGCCGAGCCGTCCCATGTACAGGCCAAAGTCTCCTACGTGAACGCGGATTTCCTGTCCCTGAACGTCGAGGATGCTGAACCCGACACCATCGTCATCAGCGAAGTACTCGAACACCTCGTACGTCCGGAAATGTTTGTCGAGAAAGCTGCGTCGCTGCTCAAGCCCGACGGGCGACTGATCATCACCGTGCCATTCGGGGTAAATGATTTCATCGACCACAAGCACACGTTCTACCTGCTTGAGCCCTTCCGCCTGCTGAACGAATACCTGCACATCACCCAGATCAAAGTACTGGGCAAGTGGCTGGGCATGGTGGCGGTCAAAAAAACCGACGCCACCGCCCCTTCCCCCGTGCAGTTGGATATGGCCCAGGTACAAAACCTGGAAAAAGCCTTCGAAGCGATCGAGCGCAACCTGCAGAACAGCCTGTCCAACACCAGCAAGAACCTGACCGAAGCCAACAAGAAATACCGTGCGGCCACCGAACAAATTGCCCAGCTCAAGCCCAAGGCACAACAGGTGGAAGAACTCACGAAAAAAAATCTTGCCCAGGAAGCAATGCTTGCCGAGCAGGCTGATATCAAGCTGCGCCTGGACGAGGCGAACAAAAAATACCGCGTGGCCACCGAGCAGGTGCAACAGCTCAAGTCACAATTAACTGAACTGGAAAACACCAAAAAGGCCCGTCTTGAGCAGAATGATAAAGAGCTCACAGACCTGCATGCCCGACTTGAAAACACCCAGGAACAATTGCAGCACACCCAAACCCAGCACGAGTTGCTCAAGGCACAAGTAGCAGCCTTGCAAACAGAAAACCAGTCAGCGGTCGAACAACAAGACCAGCAACTGATAGAGCTGCATGCGCTCACCCAGCAATTGCAGACCCTTGCCTCCCAGAACGCTCGGCTGCAGGAGTTGGTGACCGAAGAACAATCGGGGCGCCATCAGGCAGAGACAGCACTCATCAGCATCAACCATGATGCCGAACAACAGCTGCACGCCCACGAAGCCATCCAGGCACGGCTGGAAGAAGATATCGACACGCTGCTACTGCAAGTCGATGACCTGACAAATCTCCACGCACAGGAAATGCAGGAGCTGAACAGCCAGCTCAAGGAGTGCCGCGCACGCATTACCGAGCTGTCCGGCCACCTTGAACAAGAGCGCGCCATCCGCCCACTGCTGGAGAACGAACTGGCCACCTGCGAAGCCCATGTGGCGCAGTTGGACAGAGAGCTGCAGATCAAGACCGACCAGCATCTAATTATCACCAACCAGCTTGAAGCCGAACGCGCAACCCGACAAAACCTGGAGTTGAGCCTCAACCAACTTGAGCATCAATCCCAGGAGGCTCTGCTGCAACGAGACAAGCTCACGACGGCCCTGCAGCAACAGACCTGCGCCCTGGAAGAGCTTCGCCAGCAAAATGCCGACCTGCAAGAACAGGTGCAACTGGAGTTGTCCAGTCGCGAGGCTGCCGAGCAACTGCTTGCCACCACGCAGGAGCAATGGGATGACGCTCGCCTGCGCATGGAAAGCGAGCTGCAGTCTTCAAAAGGCTGGCTTGAGGCCGCCAATCAAAAGTATCGCGAAGCCACGGGTACGCAGATCCCTCATCTGAAAAGCAATCTTGAAAAACTGCTTGGACAAACCGCCGCCCAGCAGCAAAAAATCGAAGAGCTCAACGACAACCTGCATCGTGCCAATGCCAAACGCCATCTGGCAGAGCAGCGCCTGATCAAAACCCGCTCAAGCCTTACCTACCAGCTGGGTTATCAACTAAAGGCCAGCGGCAGCTCGCTGGGCGGCATCATTCGCTTGCCAGGCACCTTGTTCAACCTGTACCGCCAGGCCAGCAAAACCCGCAAAGACATAGCCCAGAAAGCCATTGGTTTTGACGGCCCGTCAGCGCTGCTGCCTGCGCCACAACACATCGCCAAAACAGACGTCGCCTTGCCCGCAGCACTCGCCGACACCGAGTATGTGCGCAACTGCTTGCTCAACCACGAGCAGGGCAATGCCGCATCCTTGAAAGTCGCCTGTGTGATGGACGAATTCACCTACGGCTCATACCGCCATGAATGCAACCTGCTGCAACTGACCCCTGCGGATTGGCAGGAACAACTGCAGCAATTCCAGCCCGAACTGGTGTTTATCGAATCAGCCTGGCGCGGCAAAGATGACTTGTGGGGCAGCAAAGTCGGCCATAACAGCCACGAACTGCAAGACATCCTTAAATGGTGCAAAGACCACAAGGTACCCTCGGTTTTCTGGAACAAAGAGGATCCGGTCCACTTCGAGACCTTCTTGTCTACCGCCAAACAGTTCGACTTCGTGTTCACTACCGACATCGACTGCATTCATCGCTACAAGGGTGCGCTCGGACATGATCGGGTGTATCTGTTGCCGTTCGCCTGCCAACCGGCGGTGCACAACCCGGTTGAACTGTACGAGCGTAAAGATGCGTTTTGCTTCGCTGGCGCCTACTACACCCGTTACCCCGACCGTACCCGCGACCTGGGTAATTTTGTCAGCGAACTGCCGAACTTCCGTCCGCTGGAAATTTTCGACCGCAACTTTGGCAAGAACGACCCCAACTACCAGTTCCCCGAGCAATACCAGCCGTACATCGTTGGTACGTTGAGCTTCGAGCAGATCGACCGCGCCTACAAAGGCTACCGTTACGCGATCAACCTCAACTCGATCAAGCAGTCGCAGTCAATGTTCGCCCGCCGAGTGTTTGAATTGCTTGGCTCCAACACCGTGACAGTCAGCAACTTCTCCCGCGGTGTGCGCCTGTTGTTTGGCGACCTGGTGATCACCACCGACAGCGGCCCGGAAATGCTGCGCCGCCTGAACACACTGGCAGGTAACGAACGCGACAGTGACAAGCTGCGCCTGGCTGCCCTGCGCAAAGTGATGCAAGAACACACCTATGGGCACCGCCTCAACTATGTGATGAGCAAAGTGACCGGCAAGGCCCAGGAAGAAAGCCAGCCGCGCATTTGCATTATCGCCGATGCTGCCAACAGCGCCGAAGTCGAAGCCCTGACCCAGCACCTGCTTCGTCAGCGCTACACCAACGTGAGCATGCATGTCGTCGTCAACGACACCGTCGGCAAAACTGCAGTCAAAGACCCACGGATAAAACTGATCTCGCGCAAACAGCTGAAAAAAACCAGCCTTGGTGAACTGGCCGGTGATGCGCCGTGGTTCGCGGCCATGGCCAGCGAGGACTACTACGGCCCGAACTACCTGCTCGATATGGTCCTGGCGACGCGCTACAACCAGGCTGAAGTCATCGGTAAAGTTGCCCACTATGTGCGCAAGGATGACGGCATCCATTTGCAGAACCCAGGTCAGGCTTATCGTCGCCCGGCCAGCATTGCTGCGCGCGCCGCACTGATCAAAACCGCACTGATTGCCGAGCAACAAACCAGCGAGTGGCTCAAAACCCTGCCGAAGTTGAACTACGAGTTCGAGCAATCACTGGCGATCGATGCGTTCAACTACTGCCGAAACGCCGCGGGTGCCCGCGGGCAAGACGTGACGGAGGTCGTAGACGACCTCAATCTGTACACCGGCATCGGCATTGACGAGCTGCAACGCCGTGCCGAAGCCATTGAACCGCTCAAGGTCAGCCACACCAGCGCAGAGATCTGCGGGCGTGACCTGGCCGCAATGTTCGGACCGATTCGTAGCAAGCATCTGGAAGAACACATTGACGTAGACACCTGGCAGATCAGCTCTTCGCTCGCCGACGGCAAGCACGAGTACCAGTACGCCAAGACGGATTTGCCTGTCGCCGAATTGGCATCGGGTGAACAACTCAAACTGTTCCTTGACGCCACCCCTGGCCTGAACATCCAGTTGGTCGTGCTGTTCCTCGATGCCCAGAAACAACGCATCAGTCATGTCATGCAACACGCCAACCGCAACCAGACCAGCGATATCCCGCCAGAGGCCGCCTTCATTCGCCTGGGCATCCGTGCCTATGCCAATGGCAGCGCCGGTATCAAGGCACTGGTCCTGGGGCACCGCGATCTGCAGCCATCGGAAATGCTCGCCAAATCCGAACACCTGCTGTTGACCAACCATTACCCGGCCTATGACGATCTGTACCGCAACGGTTTCGTCCACACCCGCGTCACCGCCTATCAGGAACGTGGCGTCAACGTGGACGTATTCCGCCTGCGCAAGAACGAAGCGGTCAGCTATCACGAGTTTGAAAACGTCGACGTCATGACCGGCTCCCAGGCCACCCTGGCGAAGATGCTGGAGTCGGGTGCCTACAAGACCATCCTGGTTCACTTCCTCGACCCAGACATGTGGGAAGTCCTGCGCCGACACCTGAACACCACCAAGGTCATCGTATGGGTCCACGGCGCCGAGATCCAACCGTGGTGGCGCCGCGAATACAACTTCACCACCGATGAACAACTGGCCCTGGGCAAACTCGACAGCGACAAGCGCATGAGCTTCTGGCGCAACCTGCTGCAACCCATGCCGGCCAACCTGAAACTGGTGTTTGTATCCCGCTACTTCGCCGAAGAAGTGATGGAAGACCTCGGCTTCCGCCTGCCAGAAAACCAGTACGAGATCATTCATAACCCGATCAATACCGAGCTGTTTTCTTATGTGGAAAAGCCGGTTGAACAGCGTAAGAAGATCTTGTCGATTCGGCCGTATGCGTCACGCACCTACGCCAATGACTTGAGCGTCAAGGCCATTCAGTTGCTGGCACAGAAACCTTGGTTCAATGAGCTGGAGTTCCGGATGATTGGTGATGGACCATTATTTGAAGAGACGTTGGCGCCGTTGCGGCAGTATTCGAATGTTCAGATAGATAGAGGTTTTCTTAGACAGGAAGCTATAGCCGACATTCAAAAGAATTATGGCGTCTTTTTATGCCCAAGCCGCATGGACACCCAAGGAGTGTCGCGGGATGAGGCAATGGCGGCGGGCTTAGTCCCGATCACAAATCATGTGGCAGCAATTCCGGAGTTTGTAGATGAAACATGCGGAAGACTTGTCACGCCAGAAGACCCGAGCGAAATTGCAAACGCCATTGAAGCGATTTATTTTGACGCTGAAAAATTTAAATCATTATCTGCAAATGCCAGCCGAAATGTTGCACAAAATCGCTCAAGCGAAAAAATCGCTTCCAAAGAAATACTTATTATTGAAAGGCTTTGAGACAGTGGAATTTTCACCTGAAAAAATCGCCATTGAGCAGTTTGAGACAGAAACTGTAAAGTACAATACGCACCTGCATATTTATGACAATGCTACGCCCATACACAAATTCGACTGTTTTGGACACTTCGTTGAAGATTCTAAGAAGCTGGTTTGCCTAATGCCGTCAGCACTCCCTGCGAGCAAAGAAAAACCAGAGGCAGTCTTCCATCGCTGGTCTTGGTGTCATCATTTGAAAGAGAACGTAATCTCCCTGAATGACCCAACATTTTCATTACCAGAAGTTCATTGCGGTTGGTTTTTGGGCGATGGCGAAGAAGATGTTCTGAAGATTTTGTCAGGGCATGTTAGTCGGATTGCAAAAAAGCTGAACATTAAGAAAGAAGATATAATTTTTTATGGATCGTCAATGGGTGGATTTGGCAGCCTAGTGATGGCCAGCCTAAATAAAGGTTCTTTGGCCATCGCAGAAGTGCCTCAGCTAGACCTGCATAAATATCCGCACAAGTCATCTATTCGTGACATTGAAAAGTACTGTCTGGGACACAGCCTTATTGAGCAATCGGCAAGCAAGCCTTATTCAACTTCCGTTATTGAGCGTTTTTTACATGAACAAAATGTACCCAATTTCAAAATTTTGACCAACACCGCAGACTTGGAATACGCTCACGCGGTTGATTTCTTAAAAGACGTAGCAGAAATCCGTGACAAAGTTAACTTCCAAGGTCGTGTAGAGGTCTGTGTTTTGCCGGACCCCATTGGTCACAAACCGCTACCAACTGCCATCGGTATCACCGTAATAAAAGAAGAGCTCATAAGAGCTTGGAACGGTGCAACCATTCCCACCCGTAATGAAAAACCAAGCATTACGCCCGACTCAAAAGTCAAAGAAAGCTACAAAGAAATTCTTGACGACGCCATTGAACTGGCCAAAACAATTAAATTTATTAGAACCCCAGAAGACAAAATCATTTATGAAAGGACCTTGGCACGTTTCTATGAAGCCAGCGAACTCAACCCCCTCGCAGATTGGCCGCTGCTAAAAATCTGCTCCATTGAAAAGCAATGGAGCAACTCTTTCAACCAGCGCATACTTGATGCCGCGTTATCGGCGATGTCCAGAAAAGAGACATTGGAAGGCTTTATCTACTGCTGCCGAGGCTATCTCTATAATCAAGAGCCGGCGACTGCTAGCGCTGCAATTGAAACACTGATCACTCATTGCAAAGACTCACAAATTTCTAACGTTGGCAATATTTTCAAAGCAATAATCAATTATAATCTTGAAAACTATGACGAGTACTCAAAACTCATAAAACTTTTCAATTCGCAAAAATCAAAAGACTACAACCCCTATATCGCAATCCCTGTAGGAAGTGTACATACGGACAACACTTACTCATCAGACAATTTCAAATCAACTGACATTGCGATTGAGAAAACACCCATTACAGTCACGGATTTTCCTTCGCAAAGTGCCAAGTACATCGTCAGTATTTCTTGCGACATGAAGTACTTTACACTGTATGGCGAGTACATAATAAAATCGTTCACCAAACACTGTGCAGCCGATGCAGCTATGCACATCAGCCTGCTTGATGGTGATACAGAATATTACTCAGAAAAAATCGATACCTGGGGTGGAAATAATATCTACTTCACCATCGTGAATATCAGTACCGAGGTTAACAAAGGTCCAATTGCCTCGATGCTGAGATTCATGAGCGTTTATCCATTAATGGAAAAACACAACCTTCCCATATTGGTACTTGATCTTGATACGGTTATTAAAAAACCATTCAACGAACTTGTTGACATGATGGCTGAAGAAAAAGTTGATATCTTATCGCGGATACTTGAAAACGGTATGGCGCCGTGGGAAAAATACACCGGAGGTTTCGCATTCTTCGCTCACTCTGAAAACGGAAAAATCGTTGCTAGAAACTTGGCCTACTTGGGCGGTTTGCAATGTAAAACCGACGAAAGCCAGTGGTGGATCGATCAAAATATTTTCGAAGCCGCCATACGGGAGCGAATTATCAACCTAGGTTCTCTGGCAGTAAAAAACATCTACAGTATCCGGGATCAATACTGCGTAATGCCAGTAGGCTCCAGCGAGAGTAAAACCTACACACTTAACAACGCCTTACAACAGCACTGTTAAAACAACGACCCCGTACAGGCAGCTTTTAATAGCTGCCTTTACATACAGAGGCTACTAGACGTGTCACTGCTCTATCGTTCGAAAAGCAATGCTTTCTGGCTCGCGTCGCTTTATAAAAAAGTGGCACGTATTACGCTGTCGCGAACGTGCGCGATCATTTTCCTTATCATCCTTTCCAATATTTCACTGGTTCTAGCATTTTTCTTACCGTTGAAGACCCTCATACTTGTGGGATCTGAGTCCACCCCGAGTTATATGGTAGGTCTAATTGAAGGATTCGAAAAAGACGATTACATTATTGGTCTATCCACGTGCGCAATTATTTTTTATGCCCTTTATTATATCTGCACCCACCTTTCTACAAAATTTATCAATCAGGGTGCGCAATCCTTAGTAAAAAAAGCAAAAAAAATAACAATCTTTGAAAATCAAGACATTCTCGCAGCCTCCATATATCAAAAAGTCTGTAACGTCCTAGCCTCCCTCTTATTTTTCCTAGCCGGCTCAGCGCTTGGACTAGCGATAACACCTGAGCTTTTTTCTTTCTTTCTCATATTTTGCGTTATTTATTTTTCGCTTTCCATCAGCATCATGCTACTAACTCAAAAAGTAGACCAACCAAAAAAATCGCTTACCCTTATAAAGGCTTTTAGCGGAATTTGTTTTTTTTCCTTATTTGCCTTTGTAATAGTCAGCTATTTTTTTGGCTTGCCGTTTAGCATATTTTCTTCAATTATAGGGCTTCTCCTTTCCAGACAAATACTGCAACGCATTACAGCTCTCCTATACGACTCGATTTTTTTGCTGGAAAACTCTGCTAAAATAAATTCACTTTTTTATACTTCTCTTCACGCCCATGAGAAGAAGACACCTCAAGAAGAACACTTCTGGAGCCACATCAACAAAGATACCCGGCAGCAGTGGGCCCTTAACTCTCTAATTGACCTGACCGGAAAGCCGATAGAGTATGTGACCTCTTCTTACGTCCAGCTTGGAACACCAAACATAATCGGACTTGATATTTCTGCGCACGGAAAAAATGCAGAGCTTTTATCAGAGTACTCTGCAAAATTATTTGGTATCGGCCGCGAAACCTCATGCAAACACGAAGCCTCATTGTTGGCTCAACAGTGGTCAACACGACTCCCTGCGCCTCAACTGGTCGGAGCGGCGCAAATCGGCTCTTTTAATGCATTATTTTTTAAAAAAATAAAGACTACAAAACCTCAGGCACACCTATTGAAATTGAAGTGGTACTCTGCACTATCCAAACTTTGGATAGTGGCACCGCCAGCAAGTATAATTGACCAATTTTCCAGGTCCAAACCCTTGCTTTCCGAGCGTTTGACTGCCGAGATAGGCCTTAGATTAATCTCGGTACTAGAAGACCCTGAACATATAGCTTTGGCCCAACAGCTTTCAGAAAGTCTTCCTAAAATCAAAGAGCTGATTCGAACGGTTCCTCTTTGCATCGTCAATCCTGATTTACACATGGGCACGATCCTTGAGTGCGCAGAGGACGATTTTATTACCTATAACTGGACCCGCTGGGCAGTTGAACCTATTGGCGCTATTTGGCCTACAGGGAAACAAGACATTGATGCTCTTGAGAGGTATTTCCTTGAGGCGAGTAAAACCCGACCTGAGCTCCTTGACACTCCGATTGAAGCTGTTGCGTTAATTGCAATTATGTACGCGCTTGAGTCACAATTCAGCCGCCAAAACTACCTGTCGGTCATCGAGTTAATTCCCGACGCACTGGCACAACTAAAAAATCATCCAACCAGTGAAAAAATAGAAGTTAATACCCTATGAAAAAGATTATTACCCTAGGCCTACTAATCGGTCTTTATGGCTGCAACAGCGAGAACAATGAAAAACTACACAGTGGCGTAGAGCAGCAATTACTGCTGCCGGGCGGTGCGAAAATTTCACTCGAAGCAAAAGCACTCAAAGATGAAACAACTGATCAAAACGGTAAAAAAATCAGAAAACTTTCCTTCAAAATAGCAGCTGACGATGCGACTTCAGCAGAGCAGATTTTCTATAAAACACTTCAAGATAAGAACTATACTCGCCGAGTCACAGATACTGGTGAAAATACCATGCGTGTGTTTTATAGTGTCGCAAATGAAACAGGGATTGACTCGTACTTTATTGGGTCTTCCGAAAAAAAATCAGCCAATGAAAAAGTGCATGTAATTCTCGCCTGGCCTACAAAATAAAGTTTGAATATTTATTTTATTAAAGGTGGCCCCCTGTGACCCGCATAGCAATGATCGTCTGGAATGAATTCCGCAACGACGCCCGTGTATTAAAAGAGGCGCAGACGCTTCAAGCTGCCGGCTACGCCGTAACCGTGTTCGCCCTGCACACACCGGGCGTCACCCAAGAGAAAGAGACACTGCCGGGCGGTATCAACGTGGTGCGTGTTGCACGCAGTCCATTGTGGAAGCTGCGCAAAACCAAAACTGGCGGCGCAGCTTCTGCACCGGCCTCAGCCAGCGGCCCTATCGGTCGCTTGAGCCCGACCAGGCAAGCGCTGCGGATTGTCGCGCGGCTGTGGACCCATGCAGGCTTGCTGGCGCGGATCGCCTGGCATCGCGCCGCAGTGGTGCACGCCCATGACGTCAATACACTGCCAACGGCATGGTTGGCGGCGAAACTCAGTGGCGCCCGCGTGGTGTATGACGCCCATGAAATCAGCACCAGCCGCGAAGGCTATAACAGCTTTCGCGGCCTGGTCGCGCGGGTCGAAGGCGTGTTGATGCCCCGAGTGCAGGGCAGCATTACCACTACAGATGCGCGGGCCAAGTTTTTTGCTCGGGCCTATGGCGTGCCACGCCCGGTGGTGTTGCAGAACCGACCGCGCTTGACGGTCAGCCCCGCCAGTCAGCGGATTCGCCAGGAGCTGCAGTTGCAGCAGCCATGGCCAATCATCATTTATCAGGGTGGGTTGCAGCAGGGCCGAGGCCTGGAGCGCTTGGTACGGATCTCGGCCTCAGTCAAGGACGCCTATTTCGTGTTCATTGGTGGCGGCAGGCTGACGGCGCCATTGACCGCGTTGAGCCAGGAACTCGGACTGACGGAGCGTGTGCATTTCATTCCAACCGTCTCGTTGGCCGATCTGCCCAGCTACACCGCCTCTGCAGACATTGGCGTGCAGCCCATTGAAAACACCTGCCTGAACCACTTCACCACCGACTCCAACAAATTATTCGAGTACCTGATTGCCGGCCTGCCCGTCGTCGCGACTGACCTGCCAGAGATTCGCCGTATCATCAGAGCGTTCGACATCGGTTTGCTGGTGCGCGAAAGCGACGACCAGCAGTTGATCGATGCACTCAATCGCCTGGTAAGCGATCCGCAGCTGCGCCGCACCCTGGCGGCCAATGCCGTGAATGCCGCAGCCCAATTGAACTGGGAGCAACAGGAAGAACTGTTGGTCAACCTGTATGGCCGCGTTCTCAAGGGCCAGACTTACTGCGCTGACGCTCGCCAATGACCGTCCGCATTCTTCTCTTGAGCTTCTATTACCCGCCTGATCTGGCGGCGGGTTCGTTCAGGGTCGAAGCCTTGGTAAGGGCGCTGCTTGAGCAAAATAACTGCAAATTGCACATTGACCTGATCACCACGCAACCGAATCGCTATCACTCCTACAAAGCGCCGGCTGAAAGCACTCAAGGCTTCTCGCGACTGTCGATCACGCGCATTGACTTGCCGCCCCATAAAAATGGCGTCGTTGACCAGGCCAAGGCATTCCTCTCCTACGCCTTGGGGGCCCGTAAAGCCGCTCGTGGCAAAGACTACGATTTGGTGGTGGCGTCCTCTTCAAGATTGATGACTGCTGCCTTGGGCGCGTCGATTTCGTTCCAGAGCAAAACGCCGCTATACCTCGATATACGCGACATCTTCGTAGAGACGCTACCAGAGCTGTATCCTGGTATGGTCGGCCGGACCATGACGTATTTCTTTTCGTGGGTGGAACGCCTGACCATTCGCCAGGCAACTCAGGTCAACCTGATTTCGCCGGGTTTTCTGGGGTACTTCAACGAACGCTACCCCCACAGGTGTTTTTCCACCCATACCAATGGTGTGGATGACCTTTTCCTGCAACCGTTGACCAATCTGGAAAAACTACGCGCGCCCTCGACCGAGCTGAAAATCGTGTACGCGGGCAATATCGGCGCTGGCCAGGGGCTGGATAGAATCATTCCGGCGATGGCTGAACAGCTTGAAGGTCTCGCGCAGTTCTACATCATTGGTGACGGTGGAGCTGCCGATAAGCTTCGGCAAGCGCTGGCCAGTAAAAACATCTCCAATGTAAAACTGATAGCGCCGACCAAACGCTCAAACCTGATCGATCATTACCGGGAGGCTGACATACTTTTCCTGCACCTCAACACCTTCAAATCCTTTCGACGGGTTTTGCCTTCCAAGCTGTTTGAATATGCAGCGACTGGCAAACCCATCCTGGCGGGTTTGGGGGGTTATGCAAGACAGTTCACCAAGTCGAAAATTGCCAATGCCACGGTGTTCGAACCCGGCGACCTCAACGGTGCGATGGAAGCACTGAATCGCCTGGAACTGACATCAATAAACCGTTCGGTTTTTGTCGAGGATTACTCCCGCGTCGCTATTCAGCAGCGCATGGCGTTGGACGTATTGGGCACACCGGAATTGAGCAATGGCCCCTCAACCAGGTATCTGCGCCTCAAACGCTGGATCTTCATCCAGATCGAGTGGATCGGTGCGGGCTCGCGCTACCCGGTTGTTGCCGAAGTATTGACAGCGTCCTTTCTGGGCTGAGAGCTACCGGGTACAGAGCGGTTCCCGCCATTATTTACATTTCAGTAAAGATTCCCTTCAACCATTGCCTCAGCCTGCCGACAACCTGACAAAGCCTTGCGGATTGAATCAATATGCGTAACAACCAGCCCGTTACCCAGCGCGAACGTACCTTCCCCGCTCAACAACGGTTGATCTCCACGACCGATGCCAAAGGCGTGATCACTTACTGCAACGATGCGTTTGTCGAGATCAGTGGGTTTTCCCGGGATGAACTGATGCGCGCCCCGCACAACCTGGTTCGCCACCCGGATGTGCCGGCGGCCGTGTTCGCGCATATGTGGACGACGCTCAAACAAGGCTTGCCATGGATGGGCATCGTTAAAAACCGCTGCAAGACCGGCGATCACTACTGGGTCAACGCCTACGTGACCCCGGTATTCGACGGCGAACAGGTGATCGGCTACGAATCGGTGCGGGTCAAGCCGACCGCCGAGCAGATCCGCCGTGCCGAAGCGCTGTACCAACGAATCAACCAGGGCAAGTCGGCCATCCCGCGCAGCGATAAATGGTTGCCGGTACTGCAGGACTGGCTGCCGTTTATCCTGGTCAGCCAATTGAGCTTCCTGATCGGCGTCTGGTTCGACTCCCACTGGGGTTTTGCCCTGGCCGCCGCCTTGTCGGTGCCCCTGGGCCTGCTCGGCCTGAGCTGGCAGCAGCGCGGCCTCAAGCGCCTGCTGCGCCTGGCCGAACAGACCACCTCCGACCCGCTGATTGCGCAGATGTACACCGACAGCCGTGGCGCGCAGGCGCGACTGGAGATGTCGATCCTCAGCCAGGAAGCCCGCCTGAAGACCTGCCTGACCCGTTTGCAGGACACCGCCGAGCACCTCAACGACCAGGCGCGCCAGTCCAACACCCTGGCCCACAACAGTTCAACCGGCCTGGAACGCCAGCGCGTCGAGACCGAGCAGGTGGCCACCGCCGTCAATCAGATGGCCGCCACCACCCAGGAAGTCGCCAGCCATGTACAGCGCACGGCCGATGCGACCCAGGAAGCCAATCGCCTGACCAGCCGTGGCCGGGACATTGCCGGGGAAACCCGCGAAGCCATCCAGCGCCTGTCGGTAGTGGTTGGAGAGACCGGGACAACCGTGACCCAACTGGCCAAGGACAGCGATGAGATTGGCGGTGTTGTAGATGTGATCAAAGGCATTGCCGACCAGACCAACCTGCTGGCCCTCAACGCCGCCATCGAAGCGGCGCGTGCCGGTGAGATGGGCCGTGGGTTTGCAGTGGTAGCCGATGAAGTGCGGCAGCTGGCGCAACGCACCAGCGAATCCACCGGGCAGATCCATGCCCTGATCGCCAAGCTGCAACAGACCGCCAGCACCGCCGTGCAGACCATGGATGCCGGGCATCGCCAGGCTGAAGAAGGCGTGGCACGGGTGATGGAAGCTGACGCGGCGCTGGTGGGGATCAGTGAGGCGGTGGCCCATATTACCGACATGACCACCCAGATCGCCGCCGCGACCGAGGAGCAAAGCTCGGTGGCCGAAGAGATCAGCCGCAATATCAGCACCATTGCGCTGTTGGCGGACCAGACTTCGGAGCAGGCGTTGAACTCGGCGCAGTTGAGTGAAGAGCTGACGCATACGGCGAATACGCAGTATTCGTTGGTGGAGCGGTTTAACCGCTAGGGATTTACTGCCTGATCTAGCGCTATCGCGAGCAAGCTCGCTCCCACACTTTGATTTGTGAATACATTCAAAATATGGGAGCGAGCTTGCTCGCGATGAGGCCCTAACAGGCGCCGAGAAACCCAGCAACCCTCTGCGCCGCAGCTTCCAAATGCTGCGCATGACTAAACCCCGAAGCCTTCAACGGCTTCAAATCATGATCCCCCGCCACCAGCCACTTCACCTCGATGCTCGGCGACAGCACATACCCCTCCACCGCCGCCCGATTACCCAGCGCATCGCGCTCGCCCTGCACTATCAAGGTCGGGGTCTTCAGCCCGGCCAGATGCTCGACCCGTGGCTTTTCTGGCTTGCCCACCGCATAGAACGGATACCCCAGGCACACCAGTGCATCAGCCGCCAATTCATCGGCCAATAAACTGGCCATCCGCCCGCCCATGGACTTGCCGCCAATAGCCAAAGGCCCAGCGACATGACGTCGCACCTGGGCATATACCTCGCGCCAGCATTCCAGCAGCTTTGGAGCCGGATTCGGTGGGCGCCTGCCCCCGTCCACACGGCGCTGGGCCATGTAGGGAAACTCGAAGCGCAATACGTTCACGCCATGCCCGGCAAGGCGTGCAGCCATGTCGTCCATAAAGCCGGAGTCCATCGGCGCGCCAGCACCGTGGGCCAGGATCAGCGTGGGTGATGGGCCAGCGCCCTCGCGCGTGGCTGCATTCCACAACCAACCGTATTCACCCACACACTGCGCCCATTGATCCCCGTCAATACTGGCCTTGTGCTCTTTGCCCATGCTTGCCTCGCTTTTTAGTCTGCCTATAACTCCAGCCCAAGTGCTGCATCTGCTTGGGTTGAACCGTGGATGGGGAACCATGAACACTACTTTAAGTACCGCCTATAACTACAAGGTGGTCCGCCAATTCGCCATTATGACGGTGGTGTGGGGCATCGTCGGCATGGGGCTCGGGGTTTTTCTCGCTGCCCAGTTGGTATGGCCCGAACTCAACTTCAACCTGCCTTGGACCAGTTTCGGTCGATTGCGCCCACTGCACACCAACGCGGTGATTTTCGCGTTTGGTGGCTGCGCGCTGTTTGCCAGCTCCTTCTACGCGGTGCAACGCACCTGCCAGACCCAGCTGTTCGCGCCGAAAGTCGCCGCGTTCTGCTTCTGGGGCTGGCAATTGGTGATCCTGCTGGCGGCAATCAGCTTGCCACTGGGCTATACCAGTTCCAAGGAATACGCCGAGCTGGAATGGCCGATCGACATCCTGATCACCATTGTCTGGGTCGCCTATGCCATCGTGTTCTTCGGCACCGTGGCCAAGCGCAACACCAAGCATATCTACGTCGGTAACTGGTTCTTCGGTGCGTTCATCATCACAGTAGCGATCCTGCATATCGTCAACAACCTGGAAATCCCGGTCAGCCTGACCAAGTCCTACTCGCTGTACGGCGGTGCGACGGATGCCATGGTGCAGTGGTGGTACGGCCATAACGCCGTAGGTTTCTTCCTCACTGCAGGCTTCCTGGGGATGATGTACTACTTCGTGCCGAAACAGGCCGAGCGTCCGGTTTACTCCTATCGCTTGTCCATCGTGCACTTCTGGGCACTGATCACCCTGTACATCTGGGCCGGTCCGCACCACTTGCACTACACCGCGCTGCCGGACTGGGCACAGTCCCTGGGCATGGTGATGTCGCTGGTTCTGCTGGCGCCAAGCTGGGGCGGCATGATCAACGGCATGATGACCCTCTCGGGCGCCTGGCATAAGCTGCGCAGCGACCCGATCCTGCGCTTCCTCGTTGTATCGCTGGCGTTCTACGGCATGTCGACCTTTGAAGGTCCGATGATGGCGATCAAGACGGTCAACGCCCTGTCCCACTACACCGACTGGACCATCGGCCACGTACACGCCGGCGCTCTGGGTTGGGTGGCGATGATTTCCATCGGCGCGCTGTACCACATGATCCCGAAAGTCTTCGGTCGCGAGCAGATGTACAGCCTCGGCCTGATCAACGCGCACTTCTGGCTGGCCACTATCGGCACCGTGCTCTACATCGCTTCGATGTGGGTCAACGGCATTGCCCAGGGCCTGATGTGGCGTGCAGTCAACGAAGACGGCACCTTGACCTACTCCTTCGTCGAAACCCTGGTGGCCAGCCACCCAGGCTTCATCGTGCGGTTGGTGGGTGGTGCGATCTTCCTCAGCGGCATGTTCCTGATGGCTTACAACACTTGGCGCACCGTGCGTTCGGCACAACCTGCCGAAGTAGCCGCTGCGGCGCAGATGGCCTGAGGAGTCGATGATGAAACACGAAACGATTGAAAAGAACGTCGGCCTGCTGATGCTGCTGATGGTGCTTGCCGTGAGTATCGGTGGCCTGACGCAGATCGTCCCGCTGTTCTTCCAGGACGTCACCAACAAGCCGGTCGAAGGCATGAAGCCCTACACCGCGCTGCAACTGGAAGGCCGTGACATCTACATCCGCGAAGGCTGCGTACAGTGCCACTCGCAAATGATCCGGCCGTTCCGCGCCGAGACCGAACGCTACGGCCACTACTCGGTCGCCGGCGAAAGCGTGTGGGACCACCCGTTCCTGTGGGGCTCCAAGCGCACCGGTCCGGACCTGGCCCGGGTAGGTGCACGCTACTCCGACGACTGGCACCGCGCGCACTTGTACAACCCGCGCAACGTCGTGCCTGAGTCGAAGATGCCGGCCTATCCATGGCTGGTCACCGCCCAGGTCGACAGCAGCCACACCGAAACCAAGCTCAAGGTCATGCGCACCCTCGGCGTGCCGTACACCGACGCGGACATCACCGCCGCCGTGGACAGCCTCAAGGGCAAGACCGAAATGGACGCTCTGGTCTCCTACCTGCAAGTGCTCGGCACTGCAATCAAGAGCAAGAGGTGAACCATGGGTTTTGAACTGGATACCGGAATGATCCGCGGCCTCGGCACGCTGGTGGTGGCAATTGCCTTCATCGGCCTGTCGCTGTGGGTGTTCAACTCCAAGCGCAACCCGGAGTTCGCCGAGGCCTGCCTGCTGCCATTTGCCGATGAGCCTAAGCCTGACGCCACCGGCACCCCATCCGACGCTCAAGAAGAGCCTGTAACAAGGAGCATTCGGCCATGACTACCTTTTGGAGTACATGGATCTGTGTACTGACCCTCGGCAGCCTGATCGGCCTGACCTGGCTGTTGTTCGGCACCCGCAAGGGCGAGACCAAGGGCAGCGTCGACCAGACCATGGGCCACGCCTTCGACGGGATTGAGGAGTACGACAACCCTCTGCCCCAATGGTGGTTCCTGTTGTTCGCCGGCACCCTGGTATTTGCCGTCGGCTACCTGATCCTCTATCCGGGCCTGGGCAACTGGAAAGGCGTCTTGCCGGGCTATGAAGACGGCTGGACCCAGACCAAGGAATGGGACAAGGAAATGGCCAAGGCCGACGCCAAGTTCGGGCCGATCTTCGCCAAATTCGCAGCCATGCCCGTGGAAGAGGTCGCCAAAGACCCACAAGCGCTGAAAATGGGCGGTCGCCTGTTTGCCTCCAACTGCGCGGTGTGCCACGGTTCCGATGCCAAGGGCGCCTACGGCTTCCCGAACCTGGCGGACGACAACTGGCGCTGGGGTGGTTCGGCGGATGCAATCAAGCTGACCATCATGAACGGTCGCCACGCTGCAATGCCGGCCTGGGGTGAAGTACTGGGCGAAGACGGTGTGAAAAACGTCGCTGCCTATGTACGCCACGACCTGGCCAAGTTGCCGCTGCCGGCTGACAGCAAGGTTGACCTGGCCGCCGGCCAGCAAGCGTTCAGCACCACTTGCGTGGCCTGCCACGGCCCAGAGGGCCACGGTGTAGAAGCCATGGGCGCGCCGAACCTGACGCAACCTGCCGGCTTCATCTACGGCACCAGCCTGGCGCAGTTGCAACAGACCATCCGTCACGGTCGCCAAGGCCAGATGCCGGCGCAGGAAGCACTGCAAGGCAACGACAAGGTCCACCTGCTGGCGGCCTACGTCTACAGCCTGTCGCAGAAAGAGCAGAAGTAAGCTTCACGCTACAAGCTGCAAGAGAAGAGCTCTCAACTCGGCTCTTGCAGCCCTCCCCCTCTCCCGCTCCAGACTTGCCACTCACCGCTGCCCCCTGCGCCCCATTGTCGCACCCTTCTAAAGCACACCTTTCCCCTCCCGCCATTCGGGTCTACGCTTGTTCCGACAGTAGACCGGTGTTGAGCGGTCGCAGACCGACTTGCACGCGATGAGTCTGACATTCAAGCAAGGTGACAGGCGCAAAGGCTGACAGTTACCGGCTGTCACGCCATTGACCATTCGTCACTGCGTCAGCTTGTTTGCTCAGACCTGCGCGCAAGTGCCTGCACCCCTGCAAAATTCCTGTCCAACCCGTCAGCTTTTCATTTTTGATTTTGTCCTTACGCCAAACATGGAAAGGGCGCAGAATCTGGTTTGTAAAGCATTGACGCAGGTCAGCGTTACGTTGCAATGGCACCCCGCTTTCTCCATACTTGCGACCGATTTTTATCCTAATAAAACACCTAAACCGTGGAACCTTAGAATGAGCACAGCAATCAGTCCGACTGCTTATAACTATAAGGTAGTCCGCCAGTTCGCCATCATGACGGTGGTCTGGGGGATCCTTGGCATGGGGCTCGGTGTCTTCATCGCCTCGCAACTGGTCTGGCCGGAGTTGAACTTCGACCTGCCATGGACGACGTTTGGACGCCTACGCCCGCTGCACACCAACCTGGTGATCTTCGCCTTCGGCGGATGTGCACTATTTGCCACTTCCTACTATGTCGTGCAGCGAACCTGCCAGACGCGACTGATTTCCGACGGTCTCGCCGCCTTCACCTTCTGGGGCTGGCAAGCGGTTATCGTGGGCGCCATCATCACCCTGCCAATGGGCTTCACCACCACCAAGGAATACGCGGAATTGGAATGGCCCCTTGCCATCCTTCTGGCGATCGTCTGGGTGACCTATGGCATCGTGTTCTTTGGCACCATCGTCAAGCGCAAGACCAAGCACATCTACGTTGGCAACTGGTTCTACGGCGCATTCATCGTCGTGACGGCGATGCTGCACATCGTCAACCACGCCTCGTTGCCGGTGAGTTTCTTCAAGTCCTACTCGGCCTACGCCGGTGCGACCGATGCGATGATCCAGTGGTGGTACGGCCACAACGCCGTAGGGTTCTTCCTGACCACGGGCTTTCTGGGGATGATGTACTACTTCGTGCCGAAACAGGCCGAGCGTCCGATCTACTCCTATCGCCTGTCCATCGTGCACTTCTGGGCACTGATCACCCTGTATATCTGGGCCGGTCCGCACCACCTGCACTACACCGCACTGCCGGATTGGGCACAGTCCCTGGGCATGGCCATGTCGATCATCCTGCTGGCTCCGAGCTGGGGCGGCATGATCAACGGCATGATGACCCTGTCGGGCGCCTGGCATAAGCTGCGCACCGACCCGATCCTGCGCTTTCTGGTGGTGTCGCTGGCGTTCTACGGCATGTCGACCTTCGAAGGCCCGATGATGGCCATCAAGACCGTCAACTCGCTGTCCCACTACACCGACTGGACCATCGGCCACGTACACGCCGGCGCTCTCGGCTGGGTAGCGATGATTTCCATCGGCGCGCTGTACCACATGATTCCCAAGCTGTATGGCCGGGCGCAGATGCACAGCACCAGCCTGATCAACACCCACTTCTGGCTGGCCACTATCGGCACCGTGCTCTACATCGCCTCGATGTGGGTCAACGGCATCACCCAGGGCCTGATGTGGCGTGCGATCAACGACGACGGCACCCTCACCTATTCCTTCGTCGAAGCGCTGCAAGCCAGCCATCCTGGTTTCATCGTCCGCGCCCTCGGTGGTGCGTTCTTTGCCAGCGGCATGCTGTTCATGGCCTACAACGTATGGCGCACCGTGCGTGCTTCCAACCCTGTAGAGGCTGAAGCCGCCACCAAGATCGCCGCCGTGGGAGCTCACTGATGAAGCACGAAGTAGTCGAGAAGAATATCGGCCTGCTGGCCTTCTTCATGGTCATCGCCGTGAGTATCGGCGGCCTGACCCAGATCGTTCCGCTGTTTTTCCAGGACGTGACCAACAAGCCGGTCGAAGGCATGAAGCCGCGTACCGCCCTTGAACTGGAAGGCCGCGATGTCTACATCGCCAATGGCTGCGTCGGCTGCCACTCGCAGATGATCCGCCCGTTCCGTGCTGAAACCGAACGCTACGGCCACTACTCGGTCGCCGGTGAAAGCGTGTGGGACCACCCGTTCCTGTGGGGTTCCAAGCGTACTGGTCCGGACCTGGCCCGTGTTGGCGGTCGTTACTCCGATGACTGGCAGCGTGCGCACTTGTACAACCCGCGCAACGTAGTGCCCGAATCGAAAATGCCGGCGTACCCGTTCCTCGTGGAAAACAAGCTCGACGGCAAAGACACCGCCAAGAAAATGGAAGTCTTGCGCACCCTCGGCGTGCCTTACACCGACGAAGACATCGCCGGTGCCGAGGCAGCCGTCAAGGGCAAGACCGAAATGGACGCGCTGGTGGCCTACCTGCAAGGCCTGGGCACCATCATCAAAAGCAAACGGTGATCTGAATGGATATCGGGATGATTCGAGGCCTGGGCACCGTTGTCGTGATGGTGGCCTTTATCGGTCTGGCGTTGTGGGTATTCAGCCCCAAGCGCAAGTCAGAGTTTGAAGACGCGACCTTGCTGCCTTTTGCGGATGATCCCGAAGCCATCAAGCACGTCGAGCAAGCTTCTAGGAGTAACAAAGAATGACTACGTTCTGGAGTCTGTACGTCACAGTCCTCAGTCTGGGTACCATTTTTGCCCTGACCTGGCTGCTGCTGTCGACCCGCAAGGGCCAGCGCGCCGAGCAAACGGACGAGACAGTTGGTCACTCGTTCGATGGCATCGAGGAATACGACAACCCACTGCCAAAGTGGTGGTTCATGCTGTTCGTCGGCACCATCGTGTTTGCCCTGGGTTACCTGGTGCTGTACCCGGGCCTGGGCAACTGGAAAGGCCTGCTGCCGGGCTATGCCTACCTCGATAATGACAAGCAAACCCCATTCGCCAACGGCCAGACCGGCTGGACCGGCGTGCACGAGTGGGAAAAGGAAATGGCACGCTCGGACGCCAAGTTTGGGCCGATCTTCGCCAAATTTGCGGCCATGCCCATTGAGGAAGTAGCCAAGGACCCGCAAGCCCTGAAGATGGGGGGCCGCCTGTTCGCCTCCAACTGCTCGGTCTGCCACGGCTCCGACGCCAAGGGTGCCTACGGCTTCCCCAACCTGACCGACGCCGACTGGCGCTGGGGCGGCGAGCCGGAGACCATCAAGGCCAGCATCATGGCCGGCCGCCATGCGGTGATGCCGGGCTGGTCTGAAGTCATCGGCGAACAAGGCGTGGCCGACGTGGCCGGCTTTGTGCTGACCAACCTCGATGGCCGCAAGCTGCCGGAAGGCGCCAAGGCCGACGTGGCCAACGGCGAGAAACTCTTCGCCGCCAACTGCGTGGCCTGCCACGGCCCGGCCGGTAAAGGTACGCCAGCGATGGGCGCACCTGACCTGACCCACCCGGGCGCGTTCATCTACGGTTCCAGCTTCGCCCAACTGCAGCAGACCATCCGTTACGGCCGCCAGGGCCAGATGCCTGCGCAGGAGCAACTGCAAGGTAACGACAAGGTGCACTTGCTGGCGGCGTATGTTTACAGCCTGTCGCACAAAGAGCAGCAAGAGCAGCAAGAACAGAAGTAAGCTGCAAGCCGCAAGAGAAAGCCCCGTATAGCGCATGCTGACGGGGCTTTTTTGTTTCCAGTGAAGCGCATCGACTGCTTGTAGCTTGCAACTGCGCCGTAGTAACGTAACTACATTCCCCCATCCCGCTGGGAGGCGCCCCATGACTATCACGACAATCTCCAGCCGCGAATTCAACCAAGACACAAGCGGTGCCAAAAAAGCCGCGCGCCAAGGACCGGTTTTTATTACCGACCGAGGCAAGCCTGCTCATGTGCTGCTAAGTATTGAGGACTACCAAAAATTGACAGGCATCAACGCCGATATTGTTGACCTGTTGGTGATGCCCGAAGCGGCGGATATCGAGTTTGAAACCGAACGTGCCGTGATTATCCATCGACCCGTGGACCCCTCTTGATGTATCTGCTCGATACCAATGTCATTTCCGAGTTACGCAAACCCCAAGCCGACAAAAATGTGGTGGCGTGGGCCAAAACCGTCGCTGCGCCACGCCTGTATATTTCGGCGATTACCTTGAAGGAACTGGAGACTGGGGTGCTGCGAATGGAACGCCGTGACCCCGCGCAGGGCAAGGTCTTGCGCACCTGGCTCAAACGCCATGTCATGCCGGCCTTCGATGCCAGGATCCTGCCAATTGACGCTGCCGTGGCCTTGCGCTGCGCCAGCCTGCATGTGCCAGATCGCGCTAACGAAGGTGATGCGCTGATCGCCGCAACCGCTCTGGTTCATGGCCTGACCGTGGTCACCCGCAATGTCGCCGACTTCCAAAGCAGCGGCGTGAAACTGATCAACCCGTGGGACCAATGACCTTCGAGCCCTGAAAAACCGTCCATACTCCTCCTGTCAATTGATTCAAGTCACGTACACCATCAATTGATTTCCCCCAACGCGACCAAAGGTCGCACCCGTTCACCCGTACTACAGGCGTATCATTGCGCCACTGCTAGACCCCTATTTTGACCCCGGTTGGCACGTACTGGCCGAGGCAAATCTCCACTGCCGTGGGATGCAATGATGAGCGATCAGATTCCGGTACACGACGTTACCCCGCCTGCCAAAAAAACCAGCAACACTGTCGATCTCTACGCCTCGCGGGAGAAAATCTACACTCGAGCCTTCACCGGGATGTTCCGCAATCTGCGGATGCTCGGCGGTGCCGGCCTGTTCCTGCTGTACTTCGGTACGGTATGGCTGAACTGGGGCGGACACCAGGCCGTCTGGTGGAACCTGCCAGAGCGCAAGTTCTTCATTTTCGGTGCGACATTCTGGCCCCAGGACTTCATCCTGCTGTCGGGCATCCTGATCATCTCGGCGTTCGGCCTGTTCTTTATCACCGTGTACGCCGGGCGTATCTGGTGCGGCTACACCTGCCCGCAAAGCGTGTGGACCTGGATCTACATGTGGTGCGAAAAGGTCACCGAAGGCGACCGCAACCAGCGGATCAAGCTGGACAAGGCGCCGATGAGCGCCAACAAGTTCCTGCGTAAACTCAGCAAGCACACGCTGTGGCTGCTGATCGGTTTTGTCACCGGCATGACCTTTGTCGGCTACTTCTCGCCGATTCGCGAACTGGTCTTCGAGTTCTTCACCGGCCAGGCCGATGGCTGGTCGTACTTCTGGGTTGGCTTCTTCACCCTCGCCACTTACGGCAACGCCGGCTGGCTGCGTGAGCAAGTGTGCATCTACATGTGTCCGTATGCGCGCTTCCAGAGCGTGATGTTCGACAAAGACACCCTGATCGTTTCCTATGACCCGCGTCGCGGCGAAGCCCGAGGCCCGCGCAAGAAAGGCGTGGACTACAAGGCCCTGGGCCTGGGGGATTGCATCGACTGCACCATGTGCGTACAGGTCTGCCCCACCGGGATCGACATCCGTGACGGCCTGCAGATTGAGTGCATTGGCTGCGCGGCCTGTATCGATGCTTGCGACACGATCATGGACAAGATGGACTACCCTCGTGGGTTGATCAGCTACACCACCGAACATAACCTGTCGGGGCAAAAGACCCACAAGTTGCGTCCGCGCCTGATCGGCTATGCGCTGGTGCTGCTGGCGATGATCACCCTGCTGGCCACGGCGTTCTTCATGCGCTCGCTGGTGGGTTTCGACGTCAGCAAGGACCGCGTGCTGTACCGCGAAAACGCCGAAGGGCGGATCGAGAACGTCTACAGCCTGAAAATCATGAACAAGGACCAGCGCGATCACACCTACGTGCTGGACGCCAGCGGCCTGCCGGACCTCAAGCTACAAGGCAAGCGCGAAATCAAGGTCGCCGCCGGGGAAATCTTCACCATGCCGGTGGAGCTGTCGAGCGCGCCGGAACAAATGCCATCGAGCACCAACGAGGTGAAATTCATCCTCAAGGATGCTGACGATGACAGCGTCCACGTTGAAGCCAAGAGCCGATTCATCGGCCCACAAATTCGTTAAAAGAGAGCAGAACAATGCCCGTAGCAACTGCCGCAAGCCCCTGGTACAAGCACCTCTGGCCCTGGATCATCATTGCCATCCTGGCCTGCTCGGTGACGTTGACCTTGTCCATGGTGACCATCGCGGTGAACAACCCGGACAACCTGGTCAACGACAACTACTACGAGGCCGGCAAAGGCATCAACCGCTCCCTGGACCGCGAATTGCTGGCCCAGACCCTGCAAATGCGCGCCACCCTGCACCTGGATGAATTGACCGGTGAAGTGGAGCTGTTCCTCACGGGCAACAGCGGGCCGACCACTCTGGAACTGAACCTGATTTCGCCGACCCAGCCGGAAAAAGACCGCAAGGTCGTGCTCACCCGCAGCCAGAGCGAGCCGGGGCGTTATATCGGCCAGGTGACCGACAAGGTCGAAGGCCGCCGCTTCGTCGAGCTGCTGGGGGTCGAAGGCGACCGTACCTGGCGTATGTTTGAAGAGGAACAGGTCAGCCATGGCACGGACCTGAAGCTGGGTGACGAGCCGTTGCAGGGTGCTGAAGACCTGAAGAACTGAAAGCCTGCGCTTCGCGCATCGCGGACAAGCCTGCTCCTACAGAGGGAGCGGGCTTGCCCGCGATGAGGCCCTCCCTGCCCACACAGATCCAAAGCCATGACCACCCCAACCCCCTGCTACCACTGCGCCCTCCCCGTCCCGCCCGGCAGCCGCTTCACCGCGGTGATCCTCGGCGAGCCCCGCGAGCTCTGCTGCCCGGGTTGCCAGGCGGTGGCCGAGGCAATTGTCGCGGGCGGCCTGGAAAGCTACTACCAGCACCGCAGTGAAGCCTCGGCCAACCCCGAAGCCTTGCCGGTGCAACTGGTCGACGAATTGGCGCTGTACGACCGCGCCGATGTGCAAAAGCCCTTCGTGCGCCACGACGGCGACCTGGCCGAAGCCACCCTGTTGATGGAAGGCATCAGTTGCGCCGCCTGTGGCTGGTTGATCGAAAAACACCTGCGCAGCCTGCCCGCCGTGGCCGAGGCGCGGCTGAACCTGTCCAACCATCGCCTGCATGTGCGCTGGACCGACGCGCAATTGCCGTTGAGCCAGGTGCTCAGCGAGCTGCGCCAGATTGGCTACGCCGCTCACCCGTATCAGGCCGACCGCGCCGCCGAACAACTGGCCAGCGAAAACCGCCTGGCCCTGCGCCAACTCGGGGTCGCCGGCTTGCTGTGGTTCCAGGCGATGATGGCGACCATGGCCACCTGGCCGGAATTCAATATCGACCTGAGCCCCGAGCTGCACGTGATCCTGCGCTGGGTCGCGCTGTTTCTGACCACCCCCATTGTGTTCTACAGCTGCGCACCGTTTTTCAAGGGCGCCATGCGCGACCTGCGCACCCGCCACCTGACCATGGATGTCTCGGTGTCATTGGCCATTGGCGGCGCTTACCTGGCGGGCATCTGGACCGCCATCACGGGGGTGGGCGAGTTGTATTTCGATGCCGTAGGCATGTTCGCCCTGTTCCTGCTGGCCGGGCGCTACCTGGAGCGCCGCGCCCGAGAACGCACCGCCGCCGCCACTGCCCAACTGGTCAACCTGCTGCCGGCCTCGTGCCTGCGCCTCAAAGGCGATGGCCAGAGCGAACGCATCCTGCTCACCGAATTGGCCCTGGGCGACCGGGTGCTGGTGCATCCGGGTGCGATCCTGCCGGCTGACGGGGTGATCCTGGAGGGCCAGTCGAGCATTGATGAATCCCTGCTCACCGGCGAATACCTGCCACAACCGCGACAAGCCGGCGATAGCGTCACCGCCGGCACTCTCAACGTCGAAGGCGCGCTGACCGTGGAAGTGCGCGCCCTGGGCCATGACACCCGCTTGTCGGCCATCGTGCGCCTGCTGGAGCGGGCCCAGGCCGAAAAGCCACGCCTGGCTGAGATCGCCGACCGCGCCGCGCAATGGTTCCTGCTTTGCTCGCTGATCGCCGCCGCCGTGATTGGCCTGCTGTGGTGGGAACTGGACCCCTCGCGGGCGTTCTGGATTGTCCTGGCAATGCTGGTGGCGACTTGCCCATGCGCCTTGTCCCTGGCAACCCCCACCGCCTTGACTGCCGCCACCGGCACCCTGCACAAACTCGGCCTGTTGCTGACCCGAGGCCATGTGCTGGAAGGCTTGAACCAGATCGACACAGTGATTTTCGACAAGACCGGCACCCTCACCGAGGGCCGCCTGGCTCTGCGCGCCATCCGGCCACTGGGCAGCATAAGCAGCGACTTGGCCCTGGCCCTGGCCGCCGCCCTCGAAAACCGCTCCGAACACCCGATTGCCCGGGCCTTCGGCCGCGCCCCGCTGGCGGCTGATGAAGTGCTCAGCACCCCGGCCTGGGGCTCGAAGGTCGGGTCGGTGAACGCCTGCTGCGGATCGGCCAGCCCGGTTTCGTCTGTGAATTAAGCGGCTGCGCGATACCCGATTCGCCGCAAGACGCTGGCCAATGGCTGCTGCTGGGCGATACTGGCGGCGCCCTGGCCTGGTTTGTCCTGGATGATCGCCTGCGCAGCGATGCGCCGGCACTGCTGGCCGCGTGCAAGGCGCGGGGCTGGCGCACCTTGCTGCTATCGGGCGACAGCTCGCCGATGGTCGCCAGCGTCGCCGCCGAATTGGGGATTGATGAAGCCCGTGGCGGCCTGCGCCCGGATGACAAGCTGCAAGTGCTGCAACAGTTGCACAAGGAAGGCCGCAAGGTGTTGATGCTCGGTGACGGCGTGAATGACGTGCCGGTATTGGCCGCGGCGGATATCAGCGTGGCCATGGGCTCGGCCACTGACCTGGCAAAAACCAGCGCCGACGCGGTGCTGCTGTCCAACCGCCTGGATGCCCTGGTGCAAGCGTTCAGCCTGGCGCGGCGTACGCGCCGGGTAATCATTGAAAACCTGCTGTGGGCCGGGCTGTACAATGGCCTGATGTTGCCGTTCGCCGCCCTCGGTTGGATCACGCCGATCTGGGCCGCGATCGGCATGTCCCTCAGTTCGTTGACCGTGGTGCTCAACGCCCTGCGCCTGACGCGCCTGCCGCGCGCCAGTGCCGCGAGCACCACCCCACAGCCCCGTCCGCTGCCGGCTTGAGCCGCGCGGGCATGGAGTAGCGATGCCAGCTCTTTACGTAATGATTCCTGCGGCGCTGCTGATCGTCGCCATCGCCATCTACATCTTCTTCTGGGCGGTGGACAGCGGCCAGTATGACGACCTCGACGGGCCGGCCCACAGCGTGCTGTTCGACGACCAGGATCCCAAGCACCTGGCCGCTGTCGACGAGGCCAGCAGCCACCCGCAGCCACCGGCCAAGCCTGACGAGCCGGCGCCGCCCCATGCTTGACCTCGCGCCGCTGCTGGTTTCCGCGCTGATCCTCGGTCTGCTGGGCGGCGGCCATTGCCTGGGGATGTGCGGTGGCCTGATGGGCGCATTGACCCTGGCCATCCCCCGGAACAGCGCAGCCGGCGGTTTCGCCTGCTGCTGGCGTACAACCTGGGACGCATCCTCAGCTATGCCGCCGCCGGCGTATTGATCGGCCTGGCCGGCTGGGCCGTGGCCAACAGCCCTGCGGCGATGTTCATGCGCATCCTGGCCGGCCTGCTACTGATCAGCATGGGCTTGTACCTGGCCGGCTGGTGGAGCGGCCTGACCCGTATCGAAAGCCTCGGGCGCGGCCTGTGGCGGCATATCCAGCCGTTTGCCAACCGTTTGCTACCGGTGTCCAGCCTGCCCCGCGCCCTGCTGCTGGGCGCGCTGTGGGGCTGGTTGCCGTGCGGCCTGGTCTACAGCACCTTGTTGTGGGCGGCCAGCCAGGGCAACGCCGTGGACAGCGGGTTGCTGATGCTCGCTTTTGGCCTCGGCACCTGGCCGGTACTGCTCGCCACCGGGCTGGCGGCGGAGCGCGTCACCGCGCTGTTACGCAAGCGCAGTGTGCGCATGGCCGGCGGCCTGCTGGTGATTGTGTTCGGTATCTGGACCCTACCCGGGCCCCATCAGCACTGGCTGATGGGCCACTAAAAGGCCATGTGGCATAGCGCCGCTCCCCGTTGATACAAATCAAGATGACCGCCCAGCCATGCCCCTAGACTCGGCCCACTAGCCAATCCGGGGAACGCCCGCATGCTCGACGCCATTCGTTGGGACACTGATCTGATTCATCGCTACGACCTGGCAGGACCGCGCTACACCTCCTACCCCACCGCCGTACAATTCACCAGCCAGGTCGGCACCTTTGACCTGCTGCACGCCCTGCGCGACAGCCGCAAGGCCGTGCGCCCGCTGTCGCTGTATGTGCACGTGCCGTTCTGCGCGAACATCTGCTACTACTGCGCCTGCAACAAAGTCATTACCAAGGACCGCGGTCGCGCCCAGGCCTACCTGCAGCGCCTGGAGCAAGAGATTCAACTGGTGGCCTGCCACCTGGACCCCCACCAACAGGTGCAACAGCTGCATTTTGGCGGCGGCACCCCGACCTTTCTCAGCCACGACGAATTGCGCCAACTGATGGCGCAACTGCGCCAACACTTCAACCTGCTGGATGACGATTCCGGCGACTACGGCATTGAGATCGACCCACGGGAAGCCGACTGGGCCACCATGGGCCTGTTGCGTGAACTGGGCTTTAACCGTGTGAGCATCGGCGTGCAGGACCTGGACCCCGAGGTGCAACGGGCGGTCAATCGCCTGCAAAGCCTGGAAGAGACCCGCGCGGTGATTGATGCCGCGCGCACCCTGCAGTTTCGCTCGATCAACATTGACCTGATCTACGGCCTGCCCAAGCAGACCCCCGAGCATTTCGCCCACACCGTGGCCGAAGTCATCAGCCTGCAACCCGACCGCCTGTCCGTATTCAACTATGCCCACCTGCCGGAACGCTTCCTGCCCCAGCGGCGGATCAACAGCGAAGACCTGCCGGCCCCCGCCGTCAAGTTGCAGATGCTGCAGGAAACCATCGAACAGTTGACGGCCGCCGGCTACACCTACATCGGCATGGACCACTTCGCCCTGCCCGACGACGAACTGGCCATCGCCCAGGAAGAGGGCACCCTGCAACGCAATTTCCAGGGCTACACCACCCACGGTCACTGCGATTTGATCGGGCTCGGCGTTTCGGCCATCAGTCAGATTGGTGACTTGTACTGCCAGAACAGCAGCGACCTGAGTCATTACCAGAATGCCCTGGCCGGCGCGCAACTGGCCACCAGTCGCGGCCTGCTGTGCAAGGCGGACGATCGTTTACGAGGGGCGGTGATCCAACAGCTGATCTGTCACTTCAGCCTGGACTTCGACAGCATCGAGCAGGCCTTCACCGTGGATTTTCGCGGTTATTTCGCCGAGCTCTGGCCGCAACTCGAAGTAATGGCCGGAGACGGCCTGATCGAACTCAACGCCAAGGGAATCCGGGTGCTGCCAGCCGGGCGCCTGTTGGTGCGCTCGGTGTGCATGGTGTTCGATGCCTATCTGGAGCAACAGAATAGGCAGCGCTTTTCACGGGTGATCTGAGCCGGGTTACTTGGCCATCAACGAGGCGGCCTTCACCGCGTCTTCGGCGCTCAGGTTCTTCATCGCTTCGCTCAACGACGCATAGGCGCCGGTCAGCGAGGCTTGCAAGCCGCCCAGCGCCGATTGCACGCCGCTCAGTTTCGCCAGGACCTGCTCCGGGCTGAGGCGCTTGTCGGACATGATCGCCGACATCTCTGCCATCTTTTCCGCGATCTGCTGCTTCAACTGGCGAATCATTTTCAGCAGTTTCTGCACGTTCTCGTCCAGCCCGCTTTCTTCGATATCATCGTTGGCCGTCTTCTCGGCGCTGGCAGCCTTCAGCGACGCACCGGAAAAGGTCACGCTCACGCCTTCGGCAGGCTGGGTTTCACCCAGCGCCGTTGATTCGGTACCGGCGCCCACGGTGCTGGTTTTTTTCGGTTCAAGCAGCGTCGGCACAGTGGTGCGGGACGGAAGATTGCCGTCGATGGAAAGCATATCGTGAGCCTCCAAGCTCTTGGTCGTTAGCAGTTCATCGGCCACCGGGTAAAAATCTTTATATCTCTGCCGGTTTTTTGTACAGGCTGGCTTGATAGTCCCTCAGTGCGGTACCCTTACGTCTTATGTGTGTTTTCCCACAAGGATTTAAGAAATGTCCGAGCCAGTTAAACTGCGCGCTCATAGCCAGGCTCACTGCAAGGATTGCAGCCTGGCTCCCCTCTGCTTGCCACTTTCGCTGAATCTGGAAGACATGGATGCGCTGGACGAAATCGTTAAACGTGGTCGCCCACTGAAGAAAGGCGAGTTTCTGTTTCGCCAGGGCGACAAGTTCGATTCCGTCTATGCAGTACGCTCGGGCGCCTTGAAGACGTTCAGCCTGAGCGATAGTGGCGAAGAGCAAATCACCGGTTTCCACCTGCCCAGCGAGCTGGTCGGCCTATCGGGCATGGACACCGAGATCCACCCGGTGTCGGCCCAGGCCCTGGAAACCACGTCGGTGTGCGAGATTCCCTTCGAACGCCTGGATGAACTGGCCCTGCAATTGCCGCAGTTGCGCCGCCAGTTGATGCGAGTGATGAGCCGGGAAATCCGGGACGACCAGCAAATGATGCTGTTGCTGTCGAAGAAAACCGCCGACGAACGGATTGCCACCTTCCTGGTCAACCTGTCGGCGCGCTTCCGCGCCCGTGGTTTCTCGGCCAATCAGTTCCGCCTGAGCATGTCGCGCAACGAAATCGGCAATTACCTGGGCCTGGCGGTAGAAACCGTGTCCCGGGTGTTCACGCGCTTCCAGCAGAATGAACTGATTGCCGCCGAGGGCAAGGAAGTGCACATCCTCGACCCGATCCAGCTCTGCGCGCTGGCCGGCGGCTCCCTCGACGGCTGATCGGCGCACGAGGGGCGCGACACTTGTGGCCAAGCCAACCGGCGAGGCCGCAGGTATACTGCTGGGTCTTTGCGCCCAGGACTCCCGACGATGACTTTCGACGCCTTCGACATCAAATCCCTGATTCGCCCCGTCATCGACTTCCCCAAGCCTGGGGTGATCTTTCGTGATATCACGCCGCTGTTCCAGTCGCCCAAGGCCATGCGCCTGGTGGCCGACACCTTTATCCACCGCTACGTCGAAGCCGAGTTCAGCCATATCGGCGCGATGGACGCCCGAGGCTTTTTGATCGGTTCGGTGATTGCCTACCAACTGAACAAGCCGCTGATCCTGTTCCGCAAGCAAGGCAAGCTGCCAGCGGACGTGCTGTCCGAGGGCTATCAGACCGAATATGGCGAAGCCTTCCTCGAAGTGCACGCCGACAGCCTGTGTGAAGGGGATTCGGTGTTGATGTTCGATGACTTGATCGCCACCGGTGGCACCTTGATTGCTGCAGCAAACCTGACGCGGCGCATGGGCGCGCGGATTTTTGAGGCGGCGGCGATTATTGACCTGCCGGAGTTGGGCGGCTCGCAGCGTCTGGAGGATATGGGGATCCCTACGTTCTGTTTGACGCAGTTTGGGTTGACTGAGCGGTAATTTGCGCGGGTCTTGTGGGCTTCATCGCGGGCAAGCCCACATTTTGATTTGCGAACCCATTCAAAGGTGGGAGCCCCCTCAATCACAAGCCCATCTGCTTACTGATGATTTCATTCATCACCTCCCGGGTCCCGCCGCCAATCGACAAAATCCGATTGTCGCGGTATAGCCGCTCCACCAGGCTGCCGCGCATATAGCCCAGGCCACCCAGGATCTGCACCGCGTCATACGTCACGCGGTCGGCGGTGTCGGTGGCCAGGTTCTTGGCCATGGAGATCTCCTTGATCACGCTCTTGCCCGCCGCCATCTTCGCCGCCTGGCGGTAAGTGAACTCGCGGGAAACCTCGACCGCCGTGGCCATCTCCGCCAGGCGGTGCTTGAGCACCTGGAACTTGCCAATCGGCTTGCCAAAGGCCTGCCGCTGCGCAGCCCACTTCAGGCTCTCTTCCAGGGCCATCTGCGCGGTCATATTGGCCATTAATGCCAGGGCCAGGCGCTCGCTCTGGAAGTTGCCCATGATGCAGGCAAAGCCCATGTTTTCGCCGCCGATCAGATTACCCACCGGCACCTGACAATCATCGAAGAACAGCTCGGCAGTGTCCGACGCCCACCAGCCCATCTTCTTCAGCGGCTGGCCGACGGTGAAGCCAGGCGTGTCTTTCTCGATCAATAACAGGCTGATGCCGGCAAAGCCAGGCCCGCCGGTACGCACGGCGACGGTGTAGTAGTCGGCGCGTGCGCCACTGGTGATAAAAGTCTTGCTGCCACTGACCCGATAACAATCGCCATCGCGCACCGCACGGGTTTGCAGGCTGGCCACGTCGGAGCCGCCACCGGGCTCGGTGACGGCCAGGGCCATGATCTTCTCACCGGACAGCACCTGCGGGGCCACGCGCTCGCGCACTGCGGGGCGCGCCCATTTGACGACGGGCGGCAGGCCGATATCCAGCGAGCCCAGCCCCGCCACTACACCACCGGAGCCACAACGCATCAGCTCTTCGCTGGCGGCGACCTTGGCGAACAGGTCGCCCTCATGGCTGCCGCCCAGGGCTTCAGGGTAGCCAATGCCGAGAATCCCCGCCGCGCCGGCCTTGAGGTACAGCTCGCGGGGGAAGTGTTCGGCCTCCTCCCATTGCTCGATGCCCGGCAGAATCTCGCGCTCGACAAAACGGCGCACGCTGTCGCGGACCAATTGGTGACTGGGGTCGAAATATTCCTGGTAGGCAGACATCGGCAAGCTCCATGCAGAGATGGAGCGAACTTACCAAGCGCTTGCTTGGTTATCAAGCCGAACGCAGAACCCATGTAGGAGCGGGCTTGCCTGCGATGCAGGCACTGCGGTGTATCAGGAGGACCGAGGCGATGCCATCGCAGGCAAGCCAGCTCCCACACAAGCCAGCGTGCCAGAGGATATTGGGCTTAGAGCGCGATAGGTTTACGCCCGGCAAACGAGTGCGCCAGGGTGCCGCCGTCCACCAGTTCCAGCTCGCCACCCAACGGCACGCCATGGGCGATGCGCGAGGTGATCAAGCCTTTGTTGGTCAGCAGTTGGGCGATGTAATGCGCCGTGGCTTCCCCTTCCACCGTCGGGTTGGTGGCCAGAATCACCTCGGTAAAGGTGCCCTGCCCTTCAATGCGCGCCACCAACTGCGGGATACCAATGGCCTCCGGCCCCAGGCCGTCGAGCGGCGACAGGTGGCCCTTGAGCACGAAGTAGCGCCCGCGATAGCCGGTCTGCTCCACCGCGTAGACGTCCATCGGCCCTTCGACCACGCACAGCAGCGTATCGTCGCGACGGGGGTCGGCGCATTGCGGGCACAGTTCTTCTTCGGTGAGGGTGCGGCACTGGCGGCAATGGCCCACACCGTCCATGGCCTGGCTCAAGGCCTGGGCCAGTCGCGAGCCACCGCTGCGGTCACGCTCCAGCAGTTGCAGCGCCATGCGCTGGGCGGTTTTCTGGCCCACGCCCGGCAAGGTGCGCAGGGCGTCGATCAGTTGACGAATCAGAGGGCTGAAGCTCATGGGGCAAAGGTCCGACAAAACAACGAGACGCGGTTTATACCCGCGCCTCGGATAAGCGTCAAATACGCACGACCAACTTGCCGAAGTTGCGCCCTTCCAACAGGCCGATAAAGGCCTCGGGAGCCTGCTCCAGACCATCGACCACGTCTTCGCGGAACTTGACCTTGCCGTCCCGCACCCAGGGCGCCATGGCGCTGATAAATTCCGGGTGGCGGTCGCCATAGTCGTCGAACACGATAAACCCCTGGATACGCACGCGCTTGGTCAACAGGGTGCGTTGCAGCGCTGGCAGGCGATCAGGGCCGGTGGGCGCCTCATGGGCGTTGTAGCCGGCAATCAGGCCACACAGGGGGATCCGTGCCTTGGGATTGAGCAAGGGCAGCACAGCGTCGAAGACCTTGCCGCCGACGTTTTCATAATAGATATCCACCCCTTTGTCGCAGGCCTGGGCCAGCTCTTCGGCAAAGTCCGCGCTCTTGTGGTCGATGCACGCGTCAAACCCCAGCTCCTCCACCACATAACGGCACTTGTCCGCACCGCCGGCCACGCCGACCACCCGCAGGCCCTTGAGCTTGGCCACCTGGCCGACCACCGAGCCCACCGCACCGGAGGCCGCCGCCACCACCAGGGTTTCCCCGGCCTTGGGTTGGCCGATATCCATCAGGCCCATGTAGGCCGTCATGCCGGGCATGCCCAGCACACCCAGGGCCATGGACGGGCTCGGCAGGCCCTTGGGCACCGGCATCAGGTTGCGTCCGTCGCTGATGCTATGGCTTTGCCAGCCGGTGGCGCCGACCACCAGGTCGCCCACCTCGAACTTGGGGTTGCGCGACTGCTCGATGCGGCTCACAGCACCGCCAGTCATCACCTCGCCGATTTCTACCGGCGCGGCGTAGGACGGCGCGTCACTCATGCGCCCACGCATGTAGGGGTCAAGGGACAGGAACAGGGTCTTGAGCAGAACCTGGCCGTCTGCGAGGTCTGGCAGCGCTACGCGCTCCAGGCGGAAGTTTTCCGGCACGGGCGCACCCTGCGGGCGGGATACCAGGACGATGCGCTGGTTAAGGGTCATGGCTTCGGTCATCAGCGGGGCTCCTTTATATCGGTGATTGAATTCAGCGGTATAGAGTGCAGACAGCCATTGCAAGGCTGACGTTCGATTGTGCCCGACACAAACAAAAATGCCAGGCACGATGCCTGGCATTTTTGCAGTCGCGCGAGTCGATCAGAACGGCAGCTTCATGCCCGGCGGCAGTTGCATGCCCGCGGTCACGCCGGACATTTTGTCCTGGCTGTTGGCTTCGATCTTGCGCACGGCGTCGTTGACGGCCGCAGCGAACAAGGCTTCGAGCATTTCCAGGTCGTCTTCGCCAATGCCCGGCAATACGCTTGGGTCGATGCTCACACGCTTGATGTCGTGACGACCGGTCATCACCACGCTGACCATATCGCCACCGGCTTTACCGGTGACTTCGGCGTTGGCCAGTTCTTCCTGCATCTTGGCCATTTTTTCCTGCATCTGCTGCGCCTGCTTCATCAGGCCGGCCATGCCACCTTTCATCATGGGAATCACCTCAAAAGTACGTGGATCAATACGGCGCCGAGCCTCAAGGCACGGCGCCTGCAATTATCAGCCCGCTGCAGCCTGGGCTTCGACAGGTTCAATAGTATCGTGTCGCACCACCGCGCCAAACTGCTCCATCATCTGCTGGATCAGCGGATCGGCCTGGATCGACTCCTCGGCCTCGCGCTGGCGGTTGAGCCGGCGACGGGTGGCGGCCTGGGCCGGGGTTTCCTGCTCGGGCTTGATCAGCTCGATGGTCACCGTCAGGGTGCGTTCGTGGAACTGATTCAGGGCGTCGTTGAGGCGGCGCTGCTGGGTCGCGTTGAACAGGGCACTGTGGGCCGGGTCCAGGTGCAACAGCCAGTGATCGCCATCGACGGCAATCAGCGTGCAGTTGGCGGCGATGCTCCCGGTCATGCCGGAGATCGGCAATTTCGGGAACAGCTCCAGCCATTGCAGGGCGAGGCCGGTGGCCGGCATCGCGGCAGGTTCTGCCTCGGGCTCCGGCGCGGGCTCGGCGGTGTGTTCGCTGGCCAGGTCGTCCAGGTAGCTGTAGGCCGAATCCATGTCCGGCTCGATGTAATCTTCGTCCAGCGGCGGTTCGTCATCCAGGTCGATGCCGGGGGTAGCGGCGTCCACTTCGGCGATGGTCGGCTCGGGCACGGGGGCGGCGACCCATTCCGGCGCGTCCGGCACTGCGCTGTCGGGGGTCGGCGTGGGCATGGGCGTGAGCTCGGGCTGCTCGCTGGTGGTTTCCAGCACGGCCTCGACTGCAGGCTCCTGCTCGGCCACGGCCTCTACCGGGTCGTTCCAGGGCAGATCGACCACAGGCGCGGGCTCAGGCTCGGCAACCGGCTCCGGCACCGCTACAGGCGCCACCGGCTCAACCGCGACCGGGGCGGCAGTGACTGCCACAGGTTCCGGCGCGATCACTGGCGCGACGACCGCCGCGCCAGCCACTGGTTTGGCGGAATCAACTGTGGCCTGGCTGATCCCCACTGGCTTTAGCGGCTGTCTCGGCGCATCGGCGGTGTCCGCCGGGCGGAACGCCAGCATGCGCAGCATGACCATTTCAAAGCCGCCGCGCGGGTCCGGGGCCAAGGGCAGGTCTCGGCGCCCGATCAGGCCCATCTGGTAGTAGAACTGCACATCTTCGGCCGGCAACGCCTGGGCCAGGGCCAACACGCGGTCGCGGTCGCCGTGGCCGTTATCGACCCCTTCAGGCAGCGCCTGGGCGATAGCGACGCGGTGCAGCACGTTGAGAATTTCCGAGAGCACGCCATTCCAGTCCGGGCCTTGCTCCGACAAATGGCGCACGGCTTCGAGCAGCGCCTTGGCATCGCCTTCGATCAACGCATGCAGTACGTCAAACACTTGCCCGTGATCGAGGGTGCCGAGCATGGCGCGCACATCAGCGGCCATCACTTTGCCTTCACCGAAGGCAATGGCCTGGTCGGTCAGGCTCATGGCGTCGCGCATCGAACCATCGGCGGCGCGGCCCAGCAGCCACAGCGCGTCGTCTTCGAACGGCACGTTCTCCACCCCCAGCACGTGGGTCAAATGCTCGACCACCCGCTCGGGGGTCATGTTCTTCAGGGAGAACTGCAGGCACCGCGACAAAATCGTTGCAGGAAGTTTCTGCGGGTCGGTGGTGGCCAGGATGAATTTAACGTAGGGCGGCGGCTCCTCCAGGGTTTTCAACAGGGCGTTGAAGGAGTGGCTGGAAAGCATGTGCACTTCGTCGATCAGGTAGACCTTGAAGCGGCCACGGCTGGGGGCGTACTGCACGTTGTCGAGCAGTTCGCGGGTGTCCTCGACCTTGGTGCGGCTCGCGGCGTCGATCTCGATCAGGTCGACAAAGCGCCCCTCGTCGATCTCCCGGCACACCGAGCAGGTGCCGCAGGGGGTGGAGGTGATGCCTGTCTCACAGTTCAGGCACTTGGCAATGATCCGCGCAATGGTGGTCTTGCCCACCCCGCGAGTGCCGGTGAACAGGTAGGCGTGGTGCAGCCGCTGGCTGTCCAAGGCATTGATCAGAGCCTTGAGCACATGGGTCTGGCCGACCATTTCGCGGAACGAGCGCGGACGCCATTTACGTGCAAGAACCTGATAACTCATCGAAAACCGTCGCAACTGGGAAGCGGAAGCCGGTAATGCTAGCGGAGCAGGGGCGAAATTGCATCCGGCACGCTCGCCTAATCTGACTAAGCTGGTAGTGGCCTCCCCTCCCAAGGGCTGATCTCGGAGAGTTTATGCGCGTAGTCCTGGGCGCTTTATGGATGATCACCACACTGAGCCTGGCGGCACCCGCCCCGTTGCGCTTCGCCATTTCCGACAGCTGGGCCATGCCCCTGGTGCAGATCGAGGCCGGCCAGCCGACCCAGGGCATTTTGTATGACCTGATGTTAAGCCTGGCCACCCAGGTTGGCCATCCGGCGCAGTTCCAGGTATTGGCCCGAGCCCGCATCGCCCCAGCCATGGAGCATGGCGAAATTGATGTGCGCTGCTACGTCGCACAGGCGTGGCTGAGCAACCTGTCCGGCGATTATGTCTGGAGCATCCCCTTGCTGGTGCAGCGTAATGTGCTGGTCAGCGTCCACGCCCCGCCGTTGTCGGTGAATGTGGCGAAGCTGGCTGCGCAGAATATCGGCACCGTGCTCAACTACAGCTACCCGACTCTCGAGCCGCTGTTCGCCAACGGCCAGCTGCAGCGCGACGACGCCCGCAGCGAAGAGCAAGTGCTGCACAAGCTGGTGGCGGGACGCTTCAGGTATGCCGTCACCAACGAATGGGCCCTGGAGCGCTTCAATCAGCGGCTACCCGTGGACCGCAGGCTGCACGTAGTGGCCGTGATCGAGGAGCAGAGCCTGGGCTGCTACGTGCGTAACGACCCAGCCCTGCCCGTGCAGCACATTTTGCGCACATTGCTGCGCATGAAGATGTCGGGGGAGATTGACGGCATCATCAGGCTCTACACCGGTGACCGCGAGCGCCCGCCTCAATCGTCGCCCGCACCATAGTTGAGCAGGTCAAACCCGGCGGCCCAGGCCGGCACCTCGTCAGCCGGCATGGGCTGGGCGAAGTAATAACCCTGGGCCACTTCGCAGCCCATGCGCAGCAGCAACTGGCCATGTTCAAGAGTTTCCAGGCCCTCGGCGATCACTTCGCGGCCAAATGCCCGGGCCAGGCCGATCACCGCCTGGGTCAAGGCCAGGTCGTCCTTGTCGTGCAGGATGTCACGCACAAACGACTTGTCGATCTTGATGGTCTGGGTCGGCAGGCGCTTGAGGTAGCTGAGGGAGGAATAGCCGGTGCCGAAATCATCCAGGGAAAACCGCACCCCCAGCGCCTGGCACGCCGCCAGGTGCTCGGTGACCCGTTGGATATGGTCGATGGCCACCGATTCGGCAATTTCCAGATCAAGCATGTGTGGCGCGACATCGGGATGCTGGGCCAGCAGTTGCTGCAGGCGCTCGACAAAATCCGCACGCTGGAAATGCCGGGCCGCGATGTTCACGCTGACCGGCCAGCAGTGCCCAGCCTCCTGCCACTGACGCATCTGCGCCAGCACCTGATCCATCACCCACTCGCCGACATCCACGATCAGGTCGGTCTGCTCGATCAACGACAGGAAATCCTTGGGCGCCACCAACCCGCGCATCGGATGCTGCCAGCGCAGCAACGCTTCAAACCCCACCACCTGGCCGTGGCGCAGGTTGATCTTGGGGTGGAAGTGCAGGCACAACTCCCCCGCCGCCAGGGCCTGGCGAATCTGCTGGACCGTCTGGTGGGTGGCCTTGACCTCCTGCTCCAGGGACACGTCAAACAGCTGGTAGCGGTTGCGCCCACTTTGCTTGGCCACATACATGGCCTGGTCGGCATGGCGCAGCAACGTATCGGCGTCCTCATCGTCCAGGGGGAACAAGGTCACACCGATACTGGCAAACACGTTGATCTGCGCGCCCTGGATCGAATACGGCTCGGAGATGGCCGTGAGGATCCGCCGCAGCGCGCCGTTAAGCTCATCGGCATCGCGCACGTAGCGCAGGATCAGTACAAACTCGTCACCGGCCAGCCTGGCGACCACATCTTCGCCACGAATAATCTCACGCAGACGGCGCGCAACCTCCACCAGCAACAAGTCGCCACTGGCATGCCCATAGCCGTCGTTGACGGCCTTGAAGCCATCCAGGTCGAGCATGCACACCGCCAGGGGGATTTGCTCGTTGCGGGAAAACTCCAGGGACTGCACGAGCAATTCGGAGAGGTAAGCGCGATTGGGCAGCCCGGTCAGCACATCGTGACCGACCCGCCATTGCAGGGTCTGCAGCAACTGACGCTTTTCGCTGACGTCAAAACGAATCGACACGTACTTCTGCACCTTCCCGGTACGCTGATCGACCAGCGGCACCATGGTGCTATCGACCCAGTACAACGAGCCATCCTTGGCGCGGTTACAGATTTCCCCGCGCCAGACCCGGCCTTCAGTGATGGTGCGCCACATGCCCTGGAAAAACCCGGCAGGGTGCAATCCGGAGCTGAGGATCCGGTGGTTACGCCCCAGCAACTCGTCGCGGCTGTAGCCGGACATGTCGCAGAATTGGTCGTTGACGTAGGTGATGCGGCCGGTGAGGTCTGTCTCGGAGAAAATGGCGGCGGCATCCACGGCCCTGCGGTATTTCTCATCCATGAATGTGGCTCTAGGTGGCTAGCGGTTGAACCGCTCGACCAGGGCACGCAACCCGGAAGAGATGCTTTCAAGTTCCCGGCCCCGGGTGACTGCAGCGTTGGCGTTGCCCGCTGTCTTTTGTACCGTGGCCGCGACGTTATTGATCTGTTGTGAAACATCCTCTGCGACGTGGGATTGTTCCTGTGAGGCTGCAGCCATTTGCTGACTCATGCCGGTAATGCGTTCCACCGCCTGACGAATGCCCAGCAGTGCCTGTTGCGCTTGCAGTACCTGCTGCACGCCTTGCTCGGCCTCTTGAATACCGGTGCTGGCAATGTCCACCGCCTGATCGGCCCCGGCACGCAAGCTCTGGATGATGCCCTGGATCTGTTCGGTCGACTGCCGGGTCTTGCCCGCCAGCGCCCGCACTTCATCGGCCACCACGGCAAAGCCACGGCCTTGCTCGCCGGCCCGCGCCGCTTCGATAGCGGCATTCAGGGCCAGCAGGTTGGTCTGGTCGGCGATGGCCTGGATCATGCTAGCGGCCACACGGATTTCCTGGGTCTGGTCGGCCAGATGGCCCACCGCCTGGTTGATCTGGGTGACAGTACTGGCCAGCAGTTGAATCGCCTCGCGTGTGGTGCCGACAACATGACTGCCCTGCTCAGCCAGGTCATTGGCGGTGCGGGCTTCGCTGGCGGTCTGCTGGACGTGGGTTGCCACTTCGGCGATGGACGCGGCCATTTCGGTCATGGCGGCGGCGGTCATATCGGTTTCTGCGCGTTGCTCCAGCAGCGCCGACTCGGTGGTGCCCGATAACATGCTGGAATGAGCAGCAGCCTCGGCCATCTGGGTGGCCAGGTCGCTCAGACGCGTGAGCGCGGTTTTCAAGCGCGCCTCTTCGCTGATCAGGATCATTTCCAGTTGCGCAGCCGGACCCAGCGCATCGCTGTAGGTCATGGCGCTGATAGGGTCGGAAAAGGTATTGGGCGTGTGCTCGACAATCTGCTTGAGCTGCCTCCCCAGACGCAGGTGCGCCCAGGCGCCGAGGCCGAGAAACAGCAGCGCCACAGAGGCCTGGGCCCACCCGCCCGGCAACCATTGCATCGCCCCGCCAGCGAGCACTGCCGCCAAGGCGGGAACGGCTAGGGCATTGCCGACCTGGCCCAGGCGCTGCAACGGCGAAACCGCCGAACGCCCGGCACGCAAACGTGCGTAGAGCGCTTCGGCACGCCGCACCTGCTCGCGCGTCGGCTTGACCCGCACCGACTCATAACCTACCAGGCGACCGTCTTCGAGGATCGGCGTCACATAGGCGCTGACCCAATAGAAGTTGCCGTTTTTGCAGCGGTTCTTGACCACGCCCATCCAGCTCTGGCCGGCCTTGAGGTAGCGCCACATCAGCTCAAAGACCGCGGGCGGCATGTCCGGGTGGCGCACCAGATTGTGGGTACTGCCTATCAGTTCAGCCTGGGTGAAGCCGCTCATGGCGGCAAACTCGTCGTTGCAGTAAGTAATGTGGCTATTGATGTCAGTTGCGGAAATGAGCCGTTGCTGCTCCCCGAAAGTCTGTTCAACTGTGGTGACCGGCAAATTGACGCGCACTTTAAAGCTCCATGGACAGCATTCGATCCACCTGCTCAGGATCGGATAGATCCTGCAGATGGAGGGGTATTTCCAGACGGGTAAACCGTCAATGGGCTGGCTGGCGCCATTGGGCAGCCAAACCAGGTTTTGCCCAGCACCTGACCTTCGGTTTAGCGAAGATCAACTAGGCTTTAATTCGAGCGTCTGGTGTGAAAGGCGAGGGTTGCGTGGGCGCGCAAGAGCGAGCTTGGCGCTGCGGCCAAGCAACTGTTTTGCAACTACCTTTATGAAAGTGAGGAGAAAGCAATGATTTCCTGTTTCATAAAGGTGCCCTGTGAAACGACACCGCCAAATACTTGTCCTAAACGCCGATTCTACGAATTACATCACATTTTGCAAGAAAAGGTGATGGTGCGTGCCGTTGTCTAATGCCAATATTTATCGTTAAGTTCTTGATTCTAAATGGGAATTGAGCGATGCAAATTTCAAGTTTGGGTCCAGCCATCAGACGCTACCGAAAGGTAGCGGGGCTTACTCAGGCTGAACTAGGTGAGAAAACCGGTTTTGACCCTAAAACCATTAGCCGCTTCGAAACCGGCACCTATACACCCAGCGTTGACGCTCTGTTCTTGTTTGCGGAGGCCTTGGGAGTGAAGCTGAAAGTCTTTTTTGCCGATCTGGGCGATGAGGAAGAACAGCGCGCTTATCTGTTCGGTGTCATTCATAAAGCCACCCCGAAGGATCTGGGAAAGCTGATAGCGGCGGTAGACCAGGCCTTGTCCAAGCCTTAGAGCTCGTACGACATAAAAAAGAGCAGGCCACTGACGTCGCCTGTTCTTTGCTCTTTGCCTACTGACATGATCCGACCGGACAGCCCCTCTCCTGGCAGGCGCTGGGCCACGCCTTTTGCCAGCATACTCGCGCGGCCCAGGCAGATTCGGTATCCTCTCGCGAAGTTATTTCAAAATGTAAGGGACTACCATGAACTACCTCCGCCTGCTGGTGGCGGCAGCCGCCTTGAGCCTGCCTGCCGCACCGGTCTATGCCACCGCAGCCCCGGCGCCAGTCGAAGCCAGCGCACCCGCCGAAACCGCCGAGCACTTCCTCGCCTCCCTCAAGCAGCAAACCGGCACCGTCACCCTGCCCGGCGGCATCGCTACGCTCAAGCTCAACGACGAGTTCTACTATCTGGATCCCAACGACACCGAACGTCTGCTCACCGACGGCTGGGGCAACCCCCCGGGCTTCAACACCCTGGGCATGATCGTGCCCAAGGCCGTCAGCCCACTGTCGGCACGCGGCTGGGGCGTGATTGTCAGCTACAAGGACGACGGGCATATTTCCGACGAAGATGCGGCAAAAATCGACTACACCGAACTGCTCAAGCAAATGCAGGAAGACGATGCCGAGGACAACAAGGAACGCCAGAAGCAAGGCTATGCCGGCCTGCACCTGCTGGGCTGGGCCGAACCGCCGCACTACGATCAACCGTCCCACAAGATGTACTGGGCCCGGGAACTGAAAGCCGACGACGCCGAGCAGAACACCCTCAACTACAGCATCCGCGTGCTGGGCCGCGAGGGCGTGCTGGAACTCAACGCCGTCGCCGCCATGGCCGACCTGCCCACCATCAAGCAGGAACTGCCCAAGGTCCTGGCCTTCACCAACTTCACCGACGGCAACCTCTACACCGACTACAACCCGAGCACCGACAAGCTGGCCTCTTATGGCCTGGCCGCACTGGTCGCTGGCGGGATTGCCGGCAAGGCCGGGCTATTTGCCAAGATCGGCATCTTCCTGCTGGCCGCCAAGAAGTTTCTGGTGATTGGCGTGGTGGCGTTGCTGGCAGGCGCACGCAAGTTCTTCAACCGCAACAAAGGCTGATCGCCACACACGAAAACGCCGCGAGCAATCGCGGCGTACAAATAGCTTGGCCTCGGGCGCAATCAGGCCTGGGCAAGTGAAAAATTCTGATGAATTGGATAGCGGAATAAACAAGAGGGTTGTTGCGAGGGGGCGTTATGGAGGCAACCCCACCAGCCACACCCCGGCACACAATGTTCCCGCTGTGGCTGCTTCCTTCCGGATCTGACCAGGTTCACGGGTAATCGTTGCGGGGGGACCGATGGGGTCACCATAACGACGCTGGCCTCTCGGCAAGCGGGGCCATTGTACCGATCTCATCGGAAGTTACAACCGTTGGCGCAGGATTAAAAAGCCAAGAGGTTCAAGTACTTGCCATAGCCCTCAAGAACACCCTCGCACCTTTTGATCATTGGGCTTTCAATACCTCATCCGCACGGCCGCCCTCTTCCTGGATCACCAAGTGGATGAAGTGCAACTTGGCAATCACCGCCGGCGGTAGCACGAAGGGATAGAAATCCGGCTGCCCCATGCTGCGGGACAGTTCGTTGAGCATGCCGGCCAGCTCGATCCAGGCGTTGACGAACGACAGGAACGCCGCGCCGCCAGGGTGCTGCGGGTCATAGAGGGTGGTGAGGGGAAATGGCTGGTAGTCCAGGTCCATCTCCCGTGCGCTCATGCCAAACCCCAGGGCGGTGTCGACCGCGTCCATCATGTGCAGGTAATGGGCCCAGGTTTCTGCCCAGTCCTCCCAGGGGTGCATGGTGGCGTAAGCGCTGACGCAGGTTTGCTGCCAGTCCGGGCGCGGGCCGTTCTGGTAGTGCTGGTCGAGGGCGTCGGTATAACTGGCGCGTTCGTCGCCGAACAGGCTGCGAAACGGCTGCAACCAATGACTGCCGGCGATCAGGCGATCCCAATAGTAGTGGCCGACCTCATGGCGGAAGTGACCGAGCAAGGTGCGGTACGGCTCGCGCATCTGCACGCGGATTTTCTCGCGGTGCTCGTCGTCGGCCTCCTTGATATCCAGGGTGATCAAGCCATTGGCATGGCCCGTGGTGGGGGCCTTGCCTGCCAGGTCGATACCCACGAAGTCAAAAGCCAGGCTATTGGTCTCGTCGACTGTTTTGGGGATCACCTGCAACCCCAGGCTGATCAATTGCGCCACCAGCCGGCGTTTGGCGGTTTCCACCTTGCGCCAGCGCTCGGGGTTTTCCGGAATCGACAGGTCGGGAATGGTGCGATTAAGGCTGCACGCCACACACAGCGGCGCGGTGCTGTAGGCCGGGATCAGCCAGTTGCAGGCCGCAGGGGTATCGAGGTTGGCGCAGCGACGCCAGGCGCCGGCGTCGAGGTTGTCGTCCTGCAGCCAGGTATCGACCACTGACCCCGGTTGCAGGGACGCCAGCCGGCCTTGCTCGGGCAGGTAACCCAACAGCGCCGAACAGGCCAGGCATTGGCTGTTGCGAAAAAACAGGGATTGCCCGCAACGGCACTGCCAGACCTTGCTGTTGCGCGAAGCCCCGCCCATGAATGGCGCGGCGATGCGCGAACTGAGCTGTTCGAAGAAGCGGTACATGGCGATCTCTCCAGAGGCGTGCCCAAGACTAGATCATTTACCGCGCAAGATCGTTCCCACGTTCTGCCTGGCAATGACGCCATGGGCCTCTACGTCCGCTGTTGGGTCGCGGAGCGTCCTGGAATGCATTCCCACGCAAAGCGTGGGAACGGTCATCAGAGGGGAATGTTATGGCTGGCCAGGAAGGCGACAAAAGCCTCTTCGTCCAGGACCTTCAGCCCCAGCTCGCTGGCCTTGGCCAGTTTCGAGCCGGCACCCGGCCCGGCGACCACGCAATGGGTCTTCGCCGAGACCGAACCCGCCACCTTGGCCCCCAGGCTTTCGAGCTTTGCCTTGGCCACGTCGCGACTCATCAATTCCAGCGAGCCGGTCAGCACCCAGGTATGCCCCGCCTCGGGCAAGCCTTCAACCACCTTCTTCTCGCTCTGCCAATGCATGCCGAAGTCCTTGAGCTGCTGCTCGATGGCCAGCGCACGATGGGCATTGTCCGGGTTATCGAAGAACTCACGCACGGCCTTGGCCTGCTTCTCCGGCAGCGCCTGGCGCATATCCAGCCAATCGGCCTGGATAACACCCTCCAGGGAGCCAAACCTGTCCGCCAGCTTCTGCGCGGCTCCCGGCCCCACGGAAGGTACATGCAACTTGTCGAGCAGGCCGCCCAGGGTGGTACTGGCAGCGAACTCGGCACTCAGCTCACCCTGGTCCTGCAAGACCAGCGCGCACTCGTCCGGCGACAGCAGCGCGCCGATCACCTGCTGGTTGTGCCCGTCTTCAAAGAAGCTGTGGATCTCGTGCGCCACTTCCAGGCCCACATCCGGCAAGTACGTCAGCACTTCCGGCAACGCCCGCTGCACACGCTCCAGGGACGCCAGGGAACGCGCCAGGACCTTGGCGGTTTCCTCACCCACATCGGGAATACCCAGGGCGTAGATGAACCGCGCCAGGGTTGGGGTCTTGCTGTTTTCGATGGCGGCGATCAGTTTCTTGCTGGAAACATCGGCGAAGCCTTCCAGGTCGATGATCTGTTCGTACTTGAGCTTGTACAGGTCCGCCGGCGAGCCGATGAGTTTCTCATCGACCAACTGCTCGATGGTCTTGTCGCCCAGGCCGTCGATATCCATGGCCCGCCGCGAGACAAAATGGATAATCGCCTGCTTGAGCTGCGCACCACAGGCCAGGCGCCCGACACAGCGATACACCGCGCCCTCGCTGACGGTTTCCTTGCCCTTGCTGCGCTTGACCAGTTGCGTGCGCTCCACATGGGAACCGCACACCGGGCAGCTTTCCGGGATCTGCACGGCGCGGGCATTTTCCGGGCGACGCTCGGTAACCACCGACACGACCTGTGGGATCACATCACCGGCACGGCGGATGATCACGGTGTCACCGATCATCAAGCCCAGGCGCGCCACTTCGTCCATGTTGTGCAATGTCGCATTGGATACGGTGACTCCCGCCACCTTGACCGGCTTCAAGCGCGCCACCGGCGTCACCGCGCCGGTGCGGCCGACCTGGAATTCAACGTCGAGCAATTCAGTCAGTTCTTCCATCGCCGGAAACTTATGGGCGATGGCCCAGCGCGGCTCGCGGGCGCGAAAGCCCAATTCGCGCTGGTAGGCGATGCTGTTGACCTTGAACACCACACCGTCGATTTCATAGGGCAGGCTGTTACGCCGCTCACCGATGTCGCGGTAGTACGCCAGGCAATCCTCAATCCCCTTGGCCAGCTTCAACTCGTGGCTGATGGGCATACCCCACTTCTGCAACTGCTGGAGGTTGCCGATATGGGTGTCGCTGATGTCCGTGGTCACGCCGTAGCAGCAGAACTCCAGGGGGCGACTGGCGGTGATCTTCGAGTCGAGTTGGCGCAGGCTGCCCGCCGCCGCGTTACGCGGGTTGGCGAAGGTCTTGCCGCCGACTTCCAGTTGCGTGGCGTTCAAACGCTCGAAACCGGCCTTGGACATGAACACTTCACCGCGCACTTCCAGCGTTGCCGGCCAGCCCGTGCCCTGCAGTTTCAGCGGGATATTGCGCACGGTGCGCACATTCACGCTGATGTCTTCGCCGGTGGTGCCGTCGCCACGGGTCGCGCCGCGTACCAACTCGCCATCCTGATACAGCAGGCTGACCGCCAGGCCATCGAGCTTGGGTTCGCAGCTGTACTCCACCGCCGCACCACCGCCAAACAGATCGCCCACCGGCAGGTCGAGGCCCTCGGTAACGCGACGATCAAACTCCAGCATGGTGGTTTCATCAAAGGCGTTGCCCAGGCTGAGCATCGGGATCTCGTGACGCACCTGGGTAAAGGCCGACAGCGCCGCACTGCCAACCCGCTGCGTCGGTGAGTCGCGAGTCACCAGGTCCGGGTGCTCGGCTTCCAGCGCCTTGAGTTCGTGGAACAGCCGGTCGTATTCGGCGTCCGGAATGCTCGGCTCGTCGAGTACGTGGTAACGGTAGTTGTGCTGATCCAGTTCAGCGCGCAGCTCGAGTATGCGGGTGTGGGCGGCGGTCATGGGTGTTCTCTCATAAAGCAAAAGAGCAGCCGAAGCTGCTCAATATGTTAGTGCGCTTAATTCTACTGACAACGCTGAAGACCCGTCCTCAGCGTTTCTGTGTCAGGGCGCGACGCTCGAACTCGACGATGCGCTGACGGTAGTGTTCGATGGTCTGGGCGGTCAGCACGCTGCGCTGGTCGTCCTTGAGCTCGCCATTGAGCTCCTGGGACAGCTTGCGGGCTGCGGCCACCATGACGTCGAACGCCTGTTTCGGGTGACGCGGGCCTGGCAGGCCGAGGAAGAAGCTCACGGCAGGGGTGCTGAACAGGTCGATATCGTCCAGATCGAAGGTGCCCGGCTTGACCGCGTTGGCCATGGAGAACAGTACTTCACCGTTGCCGGCCATGCTTTCGTGACGGTGGAAAATATCCATCTCGCCGAAACGCAGGCCGCTTTCCAGGATGTTCTGCAACAGCGCCGGGCCCTTGAAACCGGCCGCGTCGCGGCAGATCACGCTGATCACCAGCACTTCTTCAGCTGCCGGCTGGTCCTTGGTGGACTCACGTGGCGCGCTCTTGGCCGGGCTTTCATCCGGGAAATCACCATCGCGGCTGCTGAAGCTCGGGCCTTCGTCCACGTCGAGGTTCAGGTCGCCCTGATGCGGCTCGGCCACAGCAGCGCTGCCGCGCTTGCCACGTTTGGACGACGGTTCGCGGGCTTCACGCACCGGGGCGCTCATCGACGGCAGGTCGTGCTCGTCCAGCTGCGGCTCTTTATGGGTGTCCAGGACACGGGGCGGCCCCAGCAGCTCGGCAGCGCCGTCGTCGTCGGGCAAATTGGACAGGTTACGGTCCAGACGGAATTTCAGCTTGCCCTTGCCGCCGCGCATACGGCGCCAGCCATCAAAAAGAATACCGGCTATTACAATAATGCCGATGACGATCAGCCACTCGCGCAGACCGATTTCCATGTAATCCCTTGCCTCTATAAAAAATGCTGAAAAATAAGGGGTTTAGCACCGTGCAAACCGCTTTAAAACGTGGCGCCAACTCTATGTTCTGACTGACGTTTTGCCCACGCATACGAAAAATTGACATTAAACTAGCACGACCAAAGATAACTTTACACAGTTGGCGCAAAATGTGTCGGCTGACGCAGGAATTAAGCTACAAATCATAAGCTTCAAGCCGACACTCACGCCCCTTGAAGCTAGCAACTTGGCGCTAACTTTCCACCATCGCCATCGCCTCTTCCACATCCACCGCCACCAGTCGCGAACAGCCCGGTTCATGCATGGTCACCCCCATCAATTGATCCGCCATTTCCATGGCGATCTTGTTGTGGGTGATATAGATGAACTGCACCGTCTGGGACATCTCTTTAACCAGGCGGGCATAGCGTCCAACGTTAGCGTCATCCAGCGGCGCGTCAACTTCATCGAGCATGCAGAACGGCGCCGGGTTCAACTTGAAGATGGCAAACACCAGGGCCAATGCGGTCAGGGCCTTCTCGCCGCCGGACAACAAATGGATGGTGCTGTTCTTCTTGCCCGGAGGCCGCGCCATGATCGTTACCCCTGTATCGAGTAGATCTTCGCCCGTCAGTTCCAAGTAAGCGCTGCCACCGCCGAAAACTTTTGGGAATAAGGCCTGTAAACCGCCATTAATCTGATCAAAGGTATCTTTGAAGCGGTTACGGGTTTCCTTGTCGATCTTGCGAATGACGTTTTCCAGGGTGTCCAGGGCTTCCACCAGATCGGCGTTCTGGGCATCCAGGTAACGTTTACGCTCGGACTGCTGCTGGTATTCGTCGATGGCGGCGAGGTTGATCGCGCCGAGTCGCTGAATGCGCGCGGCAATGCGCTCAAGTTCTTCTTCGGCTTCTTTCTCGTTGGCTTCGGCGGTCAAGGTATTGAGCACGCCGTGCAGGTCGTAGCCATCTTCCAGCAACTGATCCTGCAAGGTTTTGCGGCGCACCGTCAGGGCCTGCCATTCCATGCGCTGCTGTTCGAGCTGGCTGCGGATCAATTGTGATTGCTGCTCGGCCTGAGTCCGGCGCTTTTCTGCGTCGCGCAGTTCGCGGTCGGCGTCTTCCAGAGCGATCTGCGCGGTCTTGAGTTCTTCGTCGACGCTCATGCGTTTATCGAGCAACTCTTCGAGCTTCAAGCGCAGCTCTTCCAGGGGCGCCTCGCCCTCCTCCAGGTTGAGACTCAGTTGCTCGCGCTTTTCCGTCAGGCGCTCGGACTGCATCTCCAAGCGCTCCAGGGCTTGGCGCGTGGAATCGTGCTGAGCGCGCAACGAGCCCAGGCGCACCGCCAACTGGTGGGCGTGATCCTTGTGCTGGCGCGCTTCCTGGCGTACCCGATCGAGGCGTTCGCGCAGGCTGTCACGCTGGGCCAGCAGCAGTTCACGCTGCTCGGTGTCGAGGGCCATGCTGTCGAGGGCGTCCTGCAACTGCAGGCGCGCTTCGCCGACTTGTTCATGTTCGAGGGCGCGCTGTTCGCCCATCTCGGCCACTTCTTCATCGAGACGGGTACGGCGCAGGGTCAACTGCTCGGCCTTGGCCTTGCTGGCCGAGAGCTGGGCTTTCAGTTCGCCCTGCTGGCGCGCTTCGTCCTGCAACAGGCGGCGCAAATGTTCGCGGCCGGTCTCTTGCTGGCGCTGGGTGGCGCGCAGGGTTTGCAGTTGGGTTTCCAGGGACTCCAGGGTCGCCTCGCGCTCTTCGCGCTCGGCACTCAGGTTGACGATTTCCTGGCCACGGGCCAATACGCCGCTTTCGGCTTCACTGGCGCGGCGCACCCGCAAAAAGTGCCGGCCGACCCAGTAGCCGTCGCGGCTGATCAGGCTTTCGCCAGAGGCCAATTGGCCACGCAACGCCAGGGCCTGTTCCAGGGATTCCACCGGCTTGACCTGGCCCAGCCAGGGCGACAGATCAATCGGCGCCTCGACTTTATCCAACAGGCTGCCCGGCACGCGGGTGCCATCGGCTGCCGGGCTGAGCAGACGCAAGTCGCCCTGGGTGAAACCGGCCAAATCAAACCCGCCAAAGTCATCCACCAGCACCGCCTGCAGATCCGCGCCAAGCACGGTCTCCACGGCCAGTTCCCAACCGGCTTCGACCTTCAAGCCTTCGGCCAGGCGCGGACGCTCGGCAAGGTGCTGGTCACGCAGCCATTCTGCGGTGCCCGTGCCGGGATCCAGTGCCGCCTGCTGCAAGGCTTCAAGGGAGGCCAGGCGCCCGTTGAGGCGCTGCAAATCGCCCTGGGCCTGCTGCTGCGCCTGGGTCGCCTGCTGCAGTTCCTGGCGCAATTGCTCCAGGCGCTCCACTTGCTGTTCTTCGCTGGCTTCCAGCTCTTCGAGCGTCATTTCGCTTTCGGCCAGCTGCTCGCTCAGCGCCATGATCGCCGCGTCTTCCGGGGCAGCGGCCAGCAAGGCGCGCTCCTCCAGGACCCGGCGCTGGCGCTCGGCCAGGCGTTCCATGCTGGTTTCCAGTTGCTGGATGCGCGACTGCTGCACCTCAGCCTGGCGCCGCGGTTCGGCGGAGCGCAGGTTGAACGCATCCCACTGCTCCTGCCAACCGTGCATGGTGGTTTCGGATTCTTCCAGGGCGGCGGCGGCCTCTTCGGCGGCGGCGCTGGTGATTTCCTGCTCGGGGGTGAGCATGTCCAGCTCTTCGCCGAGGGTCAGCAGCAAGGTGCGGTCGTGGCCCAGGTGCGACTCGGTTTCCAGGCGCGCGCGCTCCGCTTCCTTCAGGTCATCCTGCAACTGGCGCAAGCGCTGCTGGCCGTGCTGGATGCTCTGCTCGACCCGCGCAATATCGCCGCCCACCGAATAGAAGCGGCCCTGCACCAGGTTGAAGCGCTCGGACAAGTCATGGTGACCGTCACGCAGGCGTTCGATGCTGGCGTCGGCATTGCGCTGCTCAGCCACCAGGGCTTCGAAGCTGATTTCCTGGGTGCCGATAATCGCTTCGCGCTGGCCCACCTGGTCATTCAAGGCCTGCCAGCGCAGCGCCGAGAGTTGCGCCTTGAGCTGGCGTTCTTCGCCTTTGTATTCCTGGTATTTCTCGGCGGCCTGGGCCTGGCGGTGCAGGCGCTCCAGTTGGCGCTCCAGCTCTTCACGCAGGTCGGTCAGGCGCGCGAGGTTTTCGTGGGTGCGGCGGATGCGGTTTTCGGTCTCGCGGCGGCGCTCCTTGTACTTGGAGATGCCGGCCGCTTCCTCGATAAAGTTGCGCAGGTCCTCGGGCTTGGCTTCGATCAGCTTGGAGATCATGCCCTGCTCGATAATCGAGTAGCTGCGCGGGCCCAGGCCGGTGCCGAGGAAGATGTCGGTAATGTCGCGGCGCCGGCACTTGGTGCCGTTGAGGAAGTAACTGTTCTGGCTGTCGCGCGTCACTTTGCGGCGGATGGAGATTTCCGCGTAGGCAGCGTATTCACCCACCAGGGTACCGTCGGAGTTGTCGAACACCAGTTCGATGCTGGCCTGGCTGACCGGCTTGCGGCTGGTGGAGCCATTGAAGATGACGTCGGTCATCGACTCGCCACGCAGGTTTTTCGCCGAACTCTCGCCCATCACCCAGCGCACGGCGTCGATGATGTTCGACTTGCCGCAGCCATTGGGCCCGACCACTGCCGCCATGTTACTGGGGAAGTTCACCGTGGTCGGGTCGACGAAGGATTTGAACCCCGCCAGTTTGATGCACTTGAGCCGCACGCTTAGGCGTCCGCCAGGGCTGCGATAACCAGTGAACAACTGCGCTGGCCATAGGCCGAGAGCACTTGGCGGATCTGCGGCAGATCACGGGCCAGTACAGCGGCGAGCAGTTGCTCGAACAGCGCCAGGTACTCGCTCATCGACGCCTTGCGTTGATCCAGGGCCAGGTAATAGGCGCGGTTCATCGCCGGTTGCAGATTTTCGACGGTTTCCTGCAGGTATGGGTTATTGGCAAAGGGGTACGCGGCGCGCATGACATTGAAGCATTCTTCGACAAAAGCGCGGATGTCCTGGCGCTCGAAATTGCTCACCAGCCGTTGCTGGATCTGCACGAAGGGCGCCATGTCGGCCTGGGTCTGCCAGCCTTCGGCGACCGCATTGCCCAGCAGGATGTACAGCTCGCTCATCAGCGTGCACAGGCTCTGCACCTTGTGCGCGGTGAGCTCGGTGACGTGGGCGCCACGGCGCGGCAGGATGGCGATCAGGTGCCGTCGCTCGAGGATCAGCAAGGCTTCGCGCACGGAGCCACGGCTGACATTGAGCGCCAGCGTGACTTTCTGTTCCTGGATCCGCTCCCCAGGCTTGAGATCGCCGCGAATGATGCGTTCGGCGAGGTGGTGAGCGATTTGCTCGGCAAGACTATCCGGCGCCTTGAACGTCATGTTTTCCCTTCAAAATCTGCTATCGGTACAAGGGCGGCAGTGTAGCGCAATCACTGAGCCAGCAACGCCGAATTTGGCATGAAATAAGCAGACGATAAAGCCCAGGCGCCCCTGAAAACGGCGGTTACAGGGATCTGAACCATAATCAAAGGTGTTGCAATCGCATTTTCTTGACCTTCTGGTCAGAAAATCGTTGACCGAAAAGTCAGACATGACTAGATTCGGCGCAAAGCGGTTAACAACAATAATGAGTCTGCGAGGCCTTCCGTGATCCAGTTTTTAATCAACCAGGAGCTCCGTAGCGAGCATGACCTGGACCCGAACCTGACTGTGCTCAACTACCTGCGTGAGCACCTGGGCAAATCCGGAACCAAGGAAGGCTGCGCCAGCGGCGACTGTGGTGCCTGCACCGTGGTAGTCGGCGAGCTGCATACCGACGAGCAAGGTGCCGAGCAGATTCGCTATCGCAGCCTCAATTCGTGCCTGACGTTTGTCTCATCCCTGCACGGCAAACAACTGATCACCGTGGAAGACCTCAAGCACCAGGGCCAACTGCACAGCGTGCAACAGGCCATGGTCGAGTGCCATGGTTCCCAATGCGGTTTCTGCACCCCCGGTTTTGTAATGTCGCTGTTCGCCCTGCAAAAAAACAGCGACGCCCCCGACAGCGCCAAGGCCCACGAAGCCCTGGCCGGCAACCTGTGCCGCTGCACCGGCTACCGGCCGATCCTGGCCGCTGCCGAGCAAGCCTGCTGCAACAAGCCCCAGGACCAGTTCGACAGCCGCGAGGCGCAGACCATCGCCCGCCTCAAGGCCATCGCGCCGACGCAAACCGGCGAACTGAACAGCGGCGACAAACGCTGCCTGGTGCCCCTGACCGTCGCCGACCTGGCCGACCTCTACGACGCCTACCCCCAAGCCCGGCTGCTGGCCGGCGGTACCGACCTGGCGCTGGAGGTCACCCAGTTCCACCGCGTGCTGCCGGTGATGATCTACGTCGGCAACATTGAAGCCATGAAGCGCATCGAGACCTTTGACGACCGCCTGGAAATCGGCGCCGCTACCGCCCTCTCCGACTGCTACAGCGCGCTGCACCACGAGTACCCGGACTTCGGCGACCTGCTGCACCGCTTCGCCTCCTTGCAAATCCGCAACCAGGGCACCCTCGGCGGCAATATCGGCAACGCCTCGCCCATCGGTGACTCACCGCCGCTGCTGATCGCCCTCGGCGCGCAGATCGTGCTGTGCAAGGGCAACGTGCGCCGCACCCTGGCCCTGGAAGACTACTTTATCGACTACCGCGTCACTGCCCGTCAGGACAGTGAGTTCATCGAGAAGATCATCGTGCCCAAGGGCCACGCGCTGTTTCGCGCCTACAAGGTTTCCAAGCGCCTGGACGATGACATCTCGGCAGTCTGCGCGGCCTTCAATCTGAAGATCGACAATGGGGTGATCAGCGATGCCCGCGTCGCCTTCGGTGGTATGGCCGCCACCCCCAAACGCGCACAACACTGCGAGGCCCTGCTGATCGGCGCCACCTGGAACAGCGCCACCGTGGAGAAAGCCTGTGCGGCCCTGGCCGAGGATTTCACCCCGCTGTCGGACTTCCGTGCGAGCAAGGAATACCGCCTGCTCAGCGCCCAGAACCTGCTGCGCAAATACTTCATCGAACTGCAAACGCCGCACATCGAGACTCGGGTGACCGCTTATGTCTAACCATCACGCCGTGGTAAAAACCCAAGCCGAAATGGCCGCGCAGTTTGCCCAGGACCTGACGTCCGGGGTCGGGCGTAGCGTCAAGCATGACAGCGCCGCCAAGCATGTGTCGGGCGAAGCGCAGTACATTGATGATCGCCTGGAATTCCCCAACCAGTTGCACCTGTATGCGCGCATGTCCGACCGCGCCCACGCCCGAATCCTCAGTATCGACACCGCACCCTGCTACGCCTTTGACGGTGTGCGCATTGTCATCACCCACGAAGACGTACCGGGCCTGAAAGACATCGGCCCGCTGATGCCCGGCGACCCGTTGCTGGCCATCGACACCGTGCAGTTCGTCGGCCAGGTAGTCCTGGCCGTCGCCGCCCGCGACCTGGAAACCGCACGCAAGGCGGCCATGGCCGCGGTGATCGAATACGAAGACCTGGAGCCGGTGCTGGATGTGGTCGAGGCCTTCCGCAATAAACATTTCGTGCTGGACAGCCACACCCACCAGCGCGGTGATTCGGCGAACGCCCTGGCGAGCGCGAAAAACCGTATCCAGGGCACCCTGCATATCGGCGGCCAGGAACACTTCTACCTGGAGACCCAGATCTCCTCGGTGATGCCCACCGAAGACGGCGGCATGATCGTCTACTGCTCCACCCAGAACCCCACCGAAGTGCAGAAACTGGTGGCCGAAGTACTGGACGTGTCGATGAACAAAATCGTGGTGGATATGCGCCGCATGGGCGGTGGTTTTGGCGGCAAGGAAACCCAGGCCGCCAGCCCGGCATGCCTGTGCGCAGTGGTGGCGCGCCTGACCGGCCAGCCGACCAAGATGCGCCTGCCACGGGTCGAAGACATGCTGATGACCGGCAAGCGCCACCCGTTCTACATCGAATACGACGTGGGCTTCGACGACAACGGCCGCCTGCACGGGTTCAATCTGGACCTGGCGGGTAACTGCGGCTGCTCGCCGGACCTGTCGAACTCGATTGTCGACCGGGCGATGTTCCACTCTGACAACGCGTATTACCTGGGCGATGCCACCGTCAACGGTCATCGCTGCAAGACCAACACCGCCTCCAACACCGCCTACCGTGGTTTCGGCGGCCCGCAAGGCATGGTCGCCATCGAGGAAGTGATGGACGCCATCGCCCGCCATCTGGCCCTGGACCCGCTGGCCGTGCGCAAGGCCAACTACTATGGCAAGACCGAGCGCAACGTCACCCACTACTACCAGACCGTCGAGCACAACATGCTCGAAGAAATGACCGCCGAGCTTGAGGCCAGCAGCCAGTACGCCGAACGCCGCGAAGCGATCCGCCTGTACAACGCCCACAGCCCGATCCTGAAAAAGGGCCTGGCGCTGACGCCGGTGAAGTTCGGTATTTCGTTTACCGCCAGCTTCCTCAACCAGGCCGGCGCGTTGATCCATATCTACACCGACGGCAGCATCCACTTGAACCATGGCGGCACCGAGATGGGCCAGGGCCTGAACATTAAGGTCGCGCAAGTGGTGGCCGAGATCTTCCAGGTGGAAATCGACCGGGTGCAGATCACCGCGACCAACACCGACAAGGTGCCCAACACCTCGCCGACCGCCGCCTCCAGCGGCGCCGACCTGAACGGCAAGGCCGCGCAGAACGCCGCCGAAACCATCAAGCAACGCCTGGTGGAGTTCGCTGCGCGCAAGTACGACGTCAGCGAGGCGGATGTGGAATTCCACAACGGCCATGTGCGGGTGCGTGAGCTGATCCTGACGTTCGAGGAGCTGATCCAGCAGGCGTATTTCGCCCAGGTGTCGCTGTCGAGTACCGGCTTCTACAAGACCCCGAAAATTTTCTACGACCGCAGCCAGGCGCGGGGCCGGCCGTTCTACTACTTCGCCTTCGGCGCGGCCTGCTGCGAAGTGATCGTCGACACCCTGACCGGCGAGTACAAGATGCTGCGCACCGACATCCTCCACGACGTGGGCGCCTCGCTGAACCCGGCCATCGACATTGGCCAGGTCGAAGGCGGCTTTATCCAGGGCATGGGCTGGCTGACCATGGAAGAGCTGGTGTGGAACAACAAGGGCAAGCTGATGACCAATGGCCCGGCCAGCTACAAGATTCCGGCCGTGGCGGACATGCCCCTGGATTTGCGGGTCAAACTGGTAGAAAACCGCAAGAACCCGGAGGACACGGTGTTCCATTCCAAGGCCGTGGGCGAACCGCCATTTATGCTCGGGATTGCTTCGTGGTGCGCGATCAAGGATGCGGTGGCGAGCCTGGGTGACTATCGCCATCAACCGAAGATTGATGCGCCGGCGACCCCGGAGCGGGTGTTGTGGGGCTGTGAGCAGATGCGTCAATTGCAGGCGGCGACGGTGGTTGAGGCTGAGACCGAGATGGCTTCGCTCTAGACCGAGGTGCTGCCATCGCGGGCAAGCCCGCTCCCACATTTGGAATGCATTCCCTTGTGGGAGCGGGCTGGCCCGCGATGACGGCCTGACTGACAACAGCAATGTTGAGGTAGACATGAACAACTGGATCAGCGCCCTCGCCGACCTGCAACACCAGGGTGAACCCTGCGTGCTGGTGACCATTATCGAAGAGCTCGGCTCCACGCCGCGCAATGCCGGTTCGAAGATGGTAGTCAGCGCCGCGCAAACCTTCGACACCATCGGCGGCGGCCACCTGGAATACAAGGCCATGCAGATCGCCCGCGACATGCTCGCCAGCGGTCAGCACAACACCCATCTGGAGCGCTTCAGCCTCGGTGCCAGCCTCGGCCAGTGCTGTGGCGGCGTCACCGTGCTGCTGTTCGAACCCATGGGCCAGGTGCAGGCGCAGATTGCCGTGTTCGGCGCCGGCCATGTCGGTCGCGCCCTGGTGCCGCTGCTGGCCAGCCTGCCGTGCCGGGTGCGCTGGATCGACTCGCGGGAACAGGAATTCCCGGAGCATATCCCCCAGGGCGTGCGTAAAATCGTCAGCGAAGAGCCGGTCGATGAAATTGCCGACCTGCCTGCGGGCAGTTACTGCATCGTCATGACCCATAATCACCCACTGGATCTGGAACTGACCGCCGCCCTGCTCAAGCGCAATGACTTTGCCTACTTCGGCCTGATCGGCTCGCAGACCAAACGCGTCAAGTTTGAACACCGCCTGCGTGAGCGCGGCTTCGAGGCTGCGCAGTTGCAACGCATGCGCTGCCCCATGGGCCTCACCGAGGTGAAGGGCAAATTGCCGGTGGAAATCGCCATCTCCATCGCCGGCGAGATCATCGCCACCTATAACGCCAACTTCGGCCAGCACACCGCGAGCGCCGAACCCATTGCCAAACTGCTGCCGGTATCTCGCCGCAGCCAAGCTATGAATTGAGACGACCATGCCTTTGACTCGTAAAGCCTACCGTGCCGCCATTCTGCACAGCCTCGCCGACCCCGCCATCGTCGGGATTGACGCCTCCTATGAGTATTTCGAGGACGGCCTGCTGGTGATCGACAACGGCCAGATCAGCGCCCTCGGGCATGCCAGCGAATTGCTGCCGACGCTGGCGGCCGATATCGAAATCACCCATTACCAGGACGCGCTGATCACCCCCGGCCTGATCGACACTCATATCCACCTGCCGCAAACCGGCATGGTCGGGGCCTACGGCGAACAACTGCTGGATTGGCTCAACACCTACACCTTCCCTTGTGAAAGCCAGTTCGCCGATAAAGCCCACGCCGAAGAAGTGGCGGATATCTTTATCAAGGAACTGCTGCGCAATGGCACCACCACCGCCCTGGTGTTCGGCAGCGTGCACCCGCAATCGGTGAACTCATTTTTTGAGGCCGCCGAGAAGCTCGACCTGCGCATGATCGCCGGCAAGGTGATGATGGACCGCAATGCGCCGGACTACCTGACCGACACCGCCGAATCCGGCTACCAGGAGAGCAAGGCACTGATCGAGCGCTGGCACGGCAAAGGCCGTTTGCACTACGCCGTTACGCCGCGCTTCGCGCCTACCAGCACACCGGAACAGTTGACCCTCGCCGGGCAGTTGCTGGGGGAATACCCGGACCTGTACATGCAGACGCACATCAGTGAAAACCTGCAGGAAGTGCAATGGGTCAAGGAGCTGTTCCCGGAGCGCAGCGGCTACCTGGACGTGTACGACCACTACAAGCTGCTGGGGGAACGTTCGGTATTCGCCCATGGCGTACACCTGTGCGACGACGAATGCGCGCGCCTGGCCGAAGCCGGTTCAGCGGTCGCGTTCTGCCCGACATCGAACTTCTTCCTCGGCAGCGGCTTGTTCAACCTGCCGATGGCCGAGAAGCACCAGCTCAATGTGGGCCTGGGCACGGATGTGGGGGGCGGTACCAGTTTCTCGCTGCTGCAGACGCTGAACGAGGCCTACAAGGTCATGCAATTGCAGGGCGCACGTCTGAGCCCGTTCAAATCGCTGTACCTGGCGACCCTGGGCGGCGCCAAAGCGCTGCGCCTGGAAGACAAGATCGGCACCCTGCAGCCGGGCACCGATGCCGACTTCCTGGTACTGGACTACAACGCCACGCCACTGCTCAGCTATCGCTTGAAGCAGGCCAAGGACATTGCCGAGACGTTGTTTGTGTTGATGACGCTGGGGGATGATCGGGCGGTGATGCAGACGTATGCAGCCGGCCAACTGGTGCATCAACGCTGATTTTGAAGGGCACCACAAACCAATGCGGGAGCGGGCTTGCTCGCGAAGACGTCGGTCCATGACCCACTGCTTTCGCGAGCAAGCCCGCTCCCACAGGGGATCTGCGCTTGACTGACTGGCATTAAGGCAAGCCAGCTCCCACAGTTTGATCGGGGTTTACAGTTTTATAGAGGAGCGACCCGGCTTCTTGGTCTGCAGCAAATGTGAGAACACCGCATGCAGATCATCCGACGCACTTTCCTCATCGAGGTTGAGCTTGCTGTCGATGTGATCCATGTGGTGCATCATCAGGTTCACCGCCAACCCCACATCCCGAGCCTCGATGGCATCGATCAACTGGGTGTGCTCGTCATAGGAACAGTGTGAGCGGTTGCCGCTTTCATACTGGGCGATGATCAGCGAGGTCTGGGACACCAGGCTGCGCTGGAAGCTGATCAGCGGGGCATTTTTTGCCGCTTCGGCCAGTTTCAGGTGGAACTCGCCAGAGAGCCGGATACCCGCGCCGCGATCGCCACGGGAGAAGCTGTCGCGCTCGTCATTGACCATCTGCCGCAGTTCGGCCAGCTCTTCGGTCGAGGCATGCTGCACCGCCAATTCGGTGATCGCCCGCTCGACCAGGCGCCGGGCCAGGAACACCTGGCGGGCTTCCTCGACACTTGGGCTGGCCACCACCGCACCCCGATTGGGGCGCAACAACACCACGCCTTCATGGGCCAGGCGCGACAGTGCGCGACGGATGATGGTGCGGCTGACGCCAAAGATCTCGCCCAGTGCTTCTTCACTCAATTTGGTACCGGGTGCCAGGCGTTGCTCGAGGATGGCCTCGAAGATATGCGCGTAGACGATATCGTCCTGGGTTCCACTGCGACCGGCCTTACCGGCTCGCGGCTGTTTCTTGAGGGGCTGCAACTGTTCGTTCATGGGCACTCGGGTCGGGAGAACGGCGGCGAATTGACGTTGACTGTAATAAGAGTACAGCGGTCGCTGGCAAGTATCGCGTAAAAACAGCGCACATTGTACACAACCCGTTGCGCCAACACACTGTACGGCTGTTTGCGCCACCGGCTGTATTGCAACAGTCAGTTACGTTTGAGTTTAGGCTTGATTCCACGATTTCCCAGGTACAAGGAACACCGCCCCATGACCGATGCGACCCAGGCACCGCTGCGCCCACTGGCCGACACTTCGCCTTCGGCCATTGTCGCCGGCTTTATCGCCATGATGACCGGCTACACCAGCTCCCTGGTGCTGATGTTCCAGGCCGGCCAGGCTGCCGGCCTGACCACCGGGCAAATTTCCTCGTGGATCTGGGCGATTTCCATCGGCATGGCGGTGTGCAGCATCGGCTTGTCCCTGCGCTACCGCACGCCCATCACCATTGCCTGGTCGACCCCCGGCGCGGCGCTGTTGATTACCAGCCTGGGCGGGGTCAGCTACGGCGAGGCCATCGGTGCCTACATCACCTGCGCGGTACTGGTGACGATCTGTGGCCTCACCGGCAGCTTTGAAAAACTGGTGAAGAAAATCCCTGCCTCACTGGCCGCCGCGCTGCTGGCCGGGATCCTGTTCAAGATCGGCAGCGAGATTTTCGTCGCCGCGCAGCACCGCACCGCCCTGGTGCTGGGCATGTTCTTTACCTACCTGATCATCAAGCGCCTGTCGCCTCGATATGCCGTGCTGGCGGCGCTGCTGATCGGTACTGCCTTGTCCGGGTTGATGGGGCTCCTGGACTTCAGCGGGTTCAGCCTGGAAGTGGCGACGCCGGTGTGGACCACGCCGCACTTTTCCCTGGCGGCGACCATCAGCATCGGCATTCCGTTGTTTGTGGTGGCGATGACCTCGCAGAACATGCCCGGGGTCGCGGTATTGCGCGCCGATGGCTACGACGTGCCCGCCTCACCGCTGATCACCGCCACCGGCCTGGCCTCACTGGTGCTCGCGCCGTTTGGCTCCCACGGCATCAACCTGGCCGCCATCAGCGCGGCCATCTGCACCGGCCCCCATGCCCATGAGGACCGCAACAAGCGCTACACCGCCGCCGTGTGGTGCGGGATTTTCTACGGGGTTGCCGGGGTATTTGGCGCGACCTTGGCGGCGTTGTTCGCCGCATTGCCCAAGGAGTTGGTGCTGTCGATTGCCGCATTGGCGTTGTTCGGCTCGATCATCAATGGCCTGAGCATTGCCATGAATGAGCCCAAGGAACGGGAAGCAGCACTGATCACCTTTATGGTCACGGCGTCGGGGTTGACGCTGTTTTCCATCGGTTCGGCATTCTGGGGGATTGTGGCGGGGGTGTTGACGCTGGTGATTCTGAACTGGCGCAAGGCCTGAATTTAATACCTTGAAACGAAAAAGCGACCCGGGCGGGTCGCTTTTTCATGACATCAGACAGCCGGGTTAACCGGTGTCTCTGGATGCCAGGCGTCCAGCAGTTCGCTGACTTCAACGCGGGTCAGCTCTGGGCGAGCCTTGAGCCACGCTTCAACCGCTGCACGCTGTTCTTCGTTGACCGAACCACGGGTGGCTTTGCAGACCAGACCGAAGTCATCGCCGCCCACGTAGTCCAGGCCATTGCCATCCATCGCTTCGGTCAGGAAGGCGTCGAGGAAAGCGTCAACCGCTTCGTCGTCCAAACCTTCTTTGAAATCCAGGTTCAGTTCGAAACCCAGCTCTTGAAATTCATCAACGCACAGTTTTTTGCGCAGACGCCGGGAACGGTTAGTCGCCATTGGAACAATCCTCTTAAGTATTAACGGCCGGCACTCTACCAGTTTAAGGCGCGAATTGCCCGGCAATCCAAGACGGGTGGCACGATAGCGCGAAAAAAATCCATCATTTGCAGCTATGGTTGAGGCACAAGTAGCCCCACCTTGGGGCATAATGCCGACACTTTCATGACCACTGGGGGATTTTCTTACATAGCCCCCGCTATATTCACCCTCCTCTGCAGTAGGGTCTTACTTCTTATGATCAAATCCTTGCGTCCATTATTACTCGCCAGTTTCCTTTTGCCCCTGGCGCTCTCGGTCACCGCCGCCCCGATCAATACCACCCTGCCACCCAAAGTCCAGGAAGCCTTGAAGAAAGCCAAACTGCAGAACAATGCCCTGTCCCTGGTAATGATTCCGCTCAATGGCCCCGGCAGCGCCACGGTGTTCAACGCTGACGTGTCGGTCAACCCGGCGTCGACCATGAAACTGGTCACCACCTACGCGGCCCTGGAAATGCTCGGCCCCAACCATCAGTGGAAAACCGAGTTCTACACCGACGGCACCCTCAGTGGCGGCATCCTGCGGGGCAACCTGTACCTCAAGGGCGGCGGCGATCCCAAGCTGAACATGGAAAAGCTCTGGCTGCTGATGCGCGACCTGCGCGCCAATGGTGTACAGCAAGTCACCGGCGACCTGGTGCTGGACCGCGGCTTCTTTATCCAGCCCCAACTGCCGGAGTTCAACGACGACGGCAACGATGCCAACAAGCCGTTCCTGGTCAAGCCGGACGCCCTGCTGGTCAACCTCAAGGCCCTGCGCTTTGTGACCCGCAATGATTCGGGAAAGGTGTTGGTCTCGGTGGAACCGCCGATTGCCAGCATCCAGATCGACAATCAGGTCAAGGCCAGCAACGCCAAGCAGTGCACCGGTGATGTGCGCTACAACCCGGTCACCGCCGCCGACGGCAGTGTCACCGTGACCGTCAGCGGCCAGTTGGGCGATGGCTGCAGCTCGCAGACGTATCTGTCGCTGCTCGACCATGCCACCTACACCGCCGGCGCCGTGCGCGCGATCTGGAAAGAGTTGGGCGGCACGATCCAGGGCCGCGATGTGCTGGCCCCGGTGCCGAAAACCGCCAAGGTCCTGGCCCGGACGTTCTCCCCGGACTTGGCCGAGATCATCCGCGACATCAATAAATACAGTAACAACACCATGGCCCAGCAGCTGTTCCTCAGCCTCGGCGCGCAATACCGCACCGATGCCGACGGCGACGACGCCAGGGCAGCACAGCGCGTGATCCGCCAGTGGCTGGCGAAAAAAGGCATCACGGCTCCGCACTTGGTAATGGAGAACGGTTCCGGCCTGTCCCGTGCCGAACGGGTCAGCGCCCGGGAAATGGCGACTATGCTGCAGGCCGCCTGGAGAAGCCCGTATGCGGCCGAGTTCATCAGCTCGATGCCGATTGCCGGCAGTGACGGCACCATGCGCAAGCGCCTGAGAACCACAGCCCTGCGCGGCGAAGCCCACGTCAAGACCGGCACCCTGAACACAGTACGTGCGATTGCCGGCTTCAGCCGTGACAACAATGGCAATACCTGGGCGGTGGTGGCGATTCTCAACGATCCGAAGCCGTGGGGTGCATCGTCGGTGCTGGACCAGGTGCTGCTGGATCTGTATCGCCAGCCGAAGCTGGCGGCGGCTGCGCCGGGCCTATAGAGCGGTTGGCTTACCAACCTTTTGCAACCACTGCGGACTAAATGTGGGAGCGGGCTTGCTCGCGATGACGGTGTGTCAGTCAATACATCTGGCGACTGATACACCGTCATCGCGAGCAAGCCCGCTCCCACATTAGGTATACGGTGCTCAGGCAGGCAACCGCTGCGCCTCGACCCGATCCCTGCCCGCCTGCTTGGCCGCATACACCGCCGAATCCGCGCGCAGCAACAAGCCATCCACGCCCTCATCGACCCGCCAACTGGCTACGCCAAAACTCGCCGTCACCGTGCCGACGCCGTCCATTGGCGTACTGCGCAGCACTTCCCACAACTCAACGGCCAGGCTGTAGGCCTGGACACCATCGGTATTGGGACACAGCACCATGAATTCCTCGCCGCCGAGGCGGCAGAACACATCGCTGCGGCGCAGGCGCAGGCTGATACGCCGGCACAGCTCCTGCAGCACACCATCCCCCGCCGCGTGCCCATGCTGGTCATTGATGCGCTTGAAGTGATCAATATCCAGCATGATCACCGCCAGCGACCCCGACGTACGCCGCACCCGACTCATCTCGGCCTTCAGCCGATCCTGGAAGTAGCGACGGTTATGGATACCCGTCAACGAATCGGTGATGGACAGTGCCCGCAACTCTTCTTCCACCCGCTTGAGATCGGAGATATCCGACACATAGCCATGCCATAGCGTACCGCCACCGGGTAACTCTTCCGGCGTCGCCTCGCCACGGATCCAACGCAGGCCCCGGCCCGGCAGTTGTACCCGATATTCTTCGCGCCAGTGACTCAACTGCAGCGCGGACAGGCGGATAGAGGCGCGGATGCGCTCTGCGTCCTGGGGATGAATACGCTCGAAGACTTGCTTGGCATCCTGTTGCAGCAACCCCGGGTCGATTTCGTAGATATCGCGAATACCATCGCTGGCGTAGATAAACCGCCAGTTGTCATTGGGTTCGAGGGTGAACTGGAAGATCCCGCCCGGCACGTGGGCACTGAGTTTTTTCAGCAAACGATCCCGCGCCGCCAGGGCCTCATACGCGCGTTTCTGCTCGGTGACATCCAGGCAGATCGCCAGGTGCCCGATCCACAAGCCATGCTCGTCAAGCAATGCCGTGGCCAGCATATTCACGGTCAACTGGCTGCCGTCCTGGCGCACCAACGTCCACTCCCGGGCCTCATGCAGGCTGTCGCTGCCCTCCACCAGCATCGCCTGGCCGGGCATGATCCGTTTGCCCAGCGCCTGGCTCAACTGCACCGCACGGGCTTCCAGTTCGGGCGCCAGGTGCAGGCTTTCGAGGGTCATGTGACCGAGCACCTGGTCGGCCTGATAACCCAGCATCTTCTCGGCGCCGGCATTGAACGTGCTGATCACGCCCCGCAAGTCCGTGGCAATGATCGCCACCTGGGTCGCGGCGTTGAGCACGCTGCGCAACTGGCCATGGGCACCACGCAACTCATACTCGCGCTGGTGCAATTGCCCCGTACGCTGCTGCACCAGCCTCAGCGCCCGCTGCCGCTGGCTGACCAGCACGTAGAGCAAGGCACTGAGCAACAGGCTGAGCAAGCTGCCCATGGCCAGGATACTGCTCGTCGAAGAGTGATTGGCCTGCACGAACACCTGGCTGGGACGCAGGCTCAAGGCGTAGACATGATCGCCCAGGGTCAGCCGGCGGATCGACTCCAGGCTGCTATCGCCCACGGGATTGTCCGATTCATACAGCAGCTGCTGTTGAGTATCGGAGGTGTCGACAATCTGCATCACCAGGTTATCCCGCGCGGGCTTGGGCAAACCGTCGGCTACCAATTGGCGCATGCTGATCACCGCCATGACGAAACCGTAGGGTTCGTTGTAGGGCATTTGCGCGGTGGGCGGCCGAGTGACCGGTGCTACCAGCAACACGCCCATGGTATACGCCGGCTCCACCCCCACCAGCGACATCGGTTGGGATACGGCAATGGTTGCGGAACGGTACGCCCGCTCGATCGTCGAACGGCGCAACGGCTGGGCCAGCAGGTCAAACCCCAAGGGCGAGCCGAGGATGCTCTGGGTCTGGCTGTACAACACCGGCACGTACTCGTCACGCTCCTGCGCCGGTACCAGCGCCCCGGCTTCATTCAACTCACGAATGGAGAAAGGCGCGCCACGCTGGCGTGATACCTGTTGTTCGAACGCCCGGCGCTCATCACGCGCTACCCGAGGCGCCCAGGCATAGGCACGGGCGCGCAACAGCAACGGCTGGGCGAACCCATCGAAATCTTCGCGGGAAACATCATGGGAGTTGACGAAAAAACGCTGCAGGCTGCCCAGGCGCTGCTCCTGGTCTTCGAAACGCTCTTCCAGGCGGCTATAGCGCTCGTTGACCAATAACTGGAAACGCTGGCGGACCTGCTGGTGATGCCGATCGGCCGTGGTCAGCGCCAGCACGGCGGTGAGCGCCACCCCCACCAGCAAGACCACCAATGCCACCAGCCAAGCGGATGCCTGCTCACTGATAAATCCCAGTATTTTCGGGCGGACGGCTTGCAACGGCATAGGCAAAACTCGAAACACCAGCGTGCAGGAGCGCTACTTCGGCTAAGAGGTTAGTTATAACCATCGAGCCCTCTTTTGACCAGCGTAAAAAAGCCGCGAGCCCGGAAAAATCCAGGCTTGCGGCTTCAAGGTCGATCAGCGTGCGGTGATTTTCCAGGCACGATGGATTTTCGGGTTACGGGCAAAATCCGGATCAATGGTTTTATCGCTGATTTCCTCGACGGCATAGCGCTCGCCCAGGTTGTCTTCCAACTGGAACTTGCGGAAGTTGTTGGAGAAATACAGCACCCCGCCCGGCGCCAGGCGGGCCATGGCCAGGTCGAGCAATTGCACGTGATCACGCTGGACGTCGAACACACCTTCCATGCGCTTGGAGTTGGAGAAGGTCGGCGGGTCGATGAAGATCAGATCGAACTCATCACGGCTGGCTTCCAGCCATGCCATCACATCGCCCTGCTCCAGGCGGTTCTTGTCGGAGAAGCCATTGAGGGACAGGTTGCGGCGCGCCCAGTCCAGATAGGTTTTCGACAGGTCGACGCTGGTGGTGCTGCGCGCGCCGCCCTTGGCCGCGTGCACGCTGGCGGTGGCGGTGTAGCAATACAGGTTGAGGAAGCGCTTGCCGGCTGCTTCCTTCTGGATGCGCATGCGCATCGGGCGGTGGTCGAGAAACAGACCGGTGTCCAGGTAGTCAGTGAGGTTGACCAGCAGCTTCACCCCGCCTTCGCTGACTTCGGTGAACTTGCCCTGGGCGCTCTGGCGCTCGTACTGCTTGGTGCCGCTCTGACGCTCGCGGCGCTTGACCACCACACGGCTCTTGTCGATGTTCAGCGCCTGGGGAATGGCGGCCAGGGCATCGAACATGCGCGCCGAGGCTTTTTCCGGGTCGATGGACTTCGGTGCCACGTATTCCTGGACGTGCACCCAATCGTGGTACAGGTCGATGGCCATGGAGTATTCCGGCATATCGGCATCGTACACGCGGTAGCAATCGACACCCTCGCGCTTGGCCCACTTGCCCAGCAGCTTGAGGTTCTTTTGCAGGCGGTTGGCAAACATCTGCCCGCCTTCGCTCAAGCGCGCCTGCTCAACCACTGGCGCCGGTGCAGGCGCAGGTTTGATCGGGTTACCGTTCTTGTTGTATTGGCGCTCTTGCGGCTCGGTCGGGGCCTGGTCGTAAGCGGCTTGCTCACGTTCGGCCTGGCGCTGCTCCGGGGTGCGGCGCTCGCCGGTGACGAACTGGTCCGGGTTGACCTTGATCAGCAGCAGCTTGCACGGCAACGCGCCGTTCCAGAACGAATACTGCTTGTGGCTACGAATGCCCATGCGCTTGCCCAGGTCCGGGGCGCCGGTGAACACCGCCGCCTCCCAGCCCATGCACGCCTGGCGCAGACGCTCACCGAGATTCTGGTAGAGGTACAACAGGCTGGCTTCGTCACCCAGGCGCTCGCCATACGGCGGGTTGCAGATCACCAGGCCTTTCTGGTTCTGGTCCGGACGCGGCTCGAAGGTGCCAACTTCGCCCTGGTAAATCTTGATCCAGTGGCTCAGGCCGGCACGCTCGATGTTGTTGCGCGCAGGCTGGATCAGACGCGGATCGGCTTCGTAACCGCGGATCCACAGTGGCGGCTTGTTCATGCCGATGGCCGCACGCTCGCTGGCCTCGGTGTGGAGTTTTTTCCACAGGGCCGGCACGTGGCCGAGCCAGGCGGTGAAGCCCCACTGCTCGCGATTAAGGTTGGGGGCCATGTCGGCGGCGATCATCGCGCCTTCCACCAGGAAGGTACCGACGCCGCACATCGGGTCAGTCAACGCGCCGTTTTCAGCAGCAATGCGCGGCCAGCCGGCACGAATCAAAATTGCCGCCGCGAGGTTTTCCTTCAACGGTGCCGCGCCCTGCTGCAGGCGGTAACCGCGCTGGTGCAGGCTGTGGCCGGACAGGTCGAGGGAGAGGATCGCTTCGCCACGGTCCAGGCGCAGGTGAATGCGCAGGTCGGGGTTGATCTTGTCGATGGACGGGCGTTCGCCGGTCGGGGTGCGCAGCTTGTCGACAATCGCATCCTTGACCTTCAGCGCGCCGAAGTGGGTGTTGTCGATGCCCGAACCGTGGCCGCTGAACTCCACCGCCAGGGTGCCGTCAGGGACCATATGGTCTTGCCATTCGATATCCAGCACCCCGTGGTACAGGTCTTCGGCATCCTTCATCGGGAAGCGCTTGAGCACCAGCAGTACACGGTTGGCCAGACGCGACCAGAGGCACAGGCGGTAGGCGGTTTCCATGTCGGCCATGCCGCGCACAGCCGAGGTGTGCTCGCGGGCGTCTTCAAGGCCAAGCCCGACGGCTTCCTCGATCAGCAGGCCTTCGAGGCCCTTGGGGCAAGTGAGGAAGAGTTCGTAACGGTCCGACATGGGGATTCCAGGCTTTTCAGCAATAAGTGAACGGGCGACGCATCGCGCGTTCGGTTTTCAATCAAGCGCTTTTCTTGAAGAGCGCTCGCGTGGCACGAATGTGTGCCGTTCCACCCCGGTGTCCAGACCTGCAGGGCCTTGATTGCCGGGGCAGAGAGATAATTTGTGCAACAAAAGGAAATATTCTGACCCTTCGTCGAATAATAACCGACTGCAAGCGGCGGGTATTCTCACTAAAGGATTAAACCCATCCTCTATACAGGGCACATCATAGCTGGCTTTGCCCAATAAATGGGGCGAAAAGCCATCCCAGCTTATGGCTATAGCATCGTTATCGTTACGTGCTTATGACAAAACGATCATTGAAACCATGTGACCTATTGGTTAGAACTCAACACAGGTTAGCGCCACAACGACGCTGACACAGAGGCTCGCCACGCCGGCAGCGAGCCACACCAACGGCAGAAAAACTCTGCCCGGCCTCGGACGAGGCCGAAGGATATCAAGACAGTCAACAAGTGAGGGAAACACCCTATGAGAAGACTTAAGCGTGATCCGTTGGAAAGAGCATTTTTACGCGGATATCAGTATGGCGTTCATGGCAAATCCCGTGAGCTTTGCCCATTTACTCTACCGTCAGTACGCCAAGCCTGGATTAACGGCTGGCGCGAAGGACGCGGCGACAACTGGGACGGTATGACCGGCACTGCGGGGATCCACAGACTCAACGAACTTCACGCCGTCGGCTAATCAGGGCACTTAATTCCGACAACCACCTTGAAGAATGTAACAACTTAACCACGCACGCCCCATCCGGGCGGCGGGCTTCGGCCCAGGGGCTCCTTCGAGGAGCCCTTTTTTATGGGCTTGAAACGCCTGCGCAGCAGCAGCTTCAGGGCTGCTTTGCAGTCCCACGCGGGGCAAGCCCGCTCGCCGCAATGGCGTCCACCGATTGGCGAATCAACGCTGGGCCCTTGTAGATAAACCCGGAATACAACTGCACCAGGCTGGCACCCGCGGCGATTTTCTCGGCGGCGTGCTTGCCTTCGGTGATACCGCCCACGGCGATGATCGGCAAACGCCCGGCCAACTCGGCCGCCAGCACCTTGACGATATGGGTGCTCTGGTCACGCACCGGCGCGCCGGAAAGCCCACCCGCCTCGTCACCGAAAGCCAGGCCTTCAACGCCCGCACGGCTGAGGGTGGTGTTGGTGGCAATCACCGCATCCATCCCCGCATCCACCAGGGCCTGGGCCACCAGCACGGTTTCTTCGTCGTTCATGTCCGGGGCGATCTTGATCGCCAAGGGCACGCGCTTGCCATGGCGTACCGCCAGGTCTTCCTGGCGCTGGCGCAGGGCTTCGAGCAGTTGCTTGAGCGAGTCGCCAAACTGCAGGCTGCGCAGGCCCGGGGTGTTGGGCGAGCTGACGTTGACGGTCACATAGCTGGCGTGGGCGTAGACCTTGTCCAGGCAGAGCAGGTAGTCATCTACCGCACGTTCCACCGGGGTGTCGAAATTCTTGCCGATATTGATCCCGAGGATGCCCTTGTACTTGGCGGCCTGGACCCGCGCCAGCAGGTGATCGACGCCCAGGTTGTTGAACCCCATGCGATTGATGATCGCCTCGGCCTCCGGCAGGCGGAAAATGCGCGGCTTGGGATTGCCCGGCTGCGGACGCGGCGTGACGGTGCCGATCTCGACAAAACCGAAGCCCAACTGCGCAAAGCCGTCGATGGCAGCACCGTTCTTGTCCAGGCCAGCTGCCAGGCCCACCGGGTTGGGGAAATCGAGCCCCATCACCGAGACCGGCATCTTTGCCGGCGCCTTGCACACCAGGCCATTGAGCCCCAGGCGGCCACCCGCGCCGATCAGGTCCAGGGACAGATCGTGGGAAGTTTCCGGGGAGAGTTTGAACAACAGCTGGCGGGCCAGGGTATACATGGGCGGGCTTGACTCGGATGGCGGCGAAAGGTGGCGGCGATTATAGCCGGGGTGGCGGGTACGTGCGAGGCATGGCACACCGCCGGTCGATCATCCGTTTCGATGCTGCATCAACTCTTCGTAGCGCGCCCAGATCTTCTGCGCATAACGCAGGCGCAGCGCATCACGCTCGCCCCCTGCCCCAGGCCCGACGTTGTAGGCGCCCACGGCGGTCCAGTTGTAACCAAACTGCTTGATGAAGTCGGCCAGAATCGACGCCCCCACCTCCACCGACAGGCACGGCTCATCCAACAGACGCTGCTCGGTAATCCCCTGCTTGAGCAGGCGCGGCAGATGAATGCTGTTGATCTGCATCAGGCCGATGTCACGGCTGCCATTGTTATTGCTGTAGTTCATGGCCTCGGCGCGATAGCCCGACTCCACGGCGGCAATGGCTTGCAGTAACTCCGGCTCGATATCGTATTGGCGGGCGGCCTCGGCCCAACAATAAGCCCCGGCCTCACTCGCCTTGCCCAGGGTAAGTAACAGCAGCCCCAGCCTGCAGGCTCGTTTCATGCCTGCTCGACAGCCGCTTCGGCGTACCAGCCACAGGCCGGGCAAGCACGCCGTGGAGCACCCGCACCTTGCGCTGCCTGGCCAGGCCGCTCGAGCACCCTTACCCGGCCATTGAAGCGATAACCGCGGCCATACACTGTCGCGATCAACCGCCTGTCGCCCTCCAATTGCTTGCGCAATGAGTAGATACAACGGGTCAGGGACTCTTCGGCGATGTCGATATGGGGCCAGACCTGCTCCAGCAGGTAGTCCTTGGTCACCAATACGCCGGGCGTGGCCAGCAACAAGCGCAACACATGACATTCCTTGGGGGGTAACTGAATGTCGCGACCTTCGGCGGTCAGCCGGCCATCACCCTGCAACTTCCAATGACCAAAGGCGAGGGAGCCCCTGACCAAGCCCTCAACTGCAGCAACCATGCAAACCTCTGTTCCTGTCTGACATACGCGGCGCCTTGAATATTGATATCGCACCGCCTGGAGATATCGCGACTATAGAAACCCGCAGCCAATTGCACGTTAGGAAAAAACCCTGTGCTTCGAAGTTTTCCGGGAGTGTTTCGTAGGAACTTTCGAGGTCAACAGCCCCCGTTCGCCATAGGTAATGCCTGCTTTCATTGCTCGGCGATGCGAGCAAATGCACGCCGGACGCGCTCGTATTGATCAGAGCTCAGGGGGGTCGAAACAGAGCCCATCACGGGAGCCGTGGGTGTATCCAATTCAGCCACCAGTTCTTTGATAAACCGCAACTGCTGCGCGCTTCCCTTGATCAACAGGCTGTTGACCTGTGGGTAGGCGATTACCGCTGCGCCAGTGCCGGCCTTGCGCCCAAGCTCGGCAAGCCGACGCTCGACCAGCGTTGCCATGCCGGGCACGGTGATTTTTTGCGGCCCCATGTCGTACTGGTGGTCTGCCACGTCATGATTCAGCACCTGCACGACACCGACTTCCGGTAACGCCTGGCGCCGTGCCGGGCGTTGGCGGTCCATCAGTTGGGCCAGGCGCAATACGTGATCAACATAATTGGCGGGCCCGGACACATAAAACAATCGCGCACCGGCCTTGCGCAGCGGGTAGCGCGCCTCGTCGAGCCCCGCGCGCCGCATGACCACACGCAATCTGTCGACGCTCATGTGCCGCAGAATCACCCCGGAACTCTTGGCCTCGCTGGCGTCGTAGAGATGTAGCACCTGGCCGTCGCTGTACCAGATCAATTCGTGCTGCAACGCTACCGTCTCGAGGACCGCTTGCGCGTCGGCAAAATCAAATTGCCCGGTGATGCGCTTGCCCGCCGCCCGCTTGCTGACCACGATGGGCTGCCCCAAGGGCACCGCAAGCCGGGCGAAGAAGCCCGAAAGGCTTTCATCCAACGCCAGGTAGGTCGCGCCCATGGCTGGCAGGGCAGCGAGCATCAACAGCCCGCCCAGCAGCCAGCGCTGCAAAAAGGCAGCGCAGGTCGCTGCGATAGATTGATCAAGAAGCACGCGGGGTTTCCTGAAGGGTGTTGCCCGAAGGAGCGCCATAGTGAAAGGCCCGCGCAATGCAATCTTGATGAAAACCTGATCAACCACGGAACGCCCTGCGCCGTGGCATGTGCCTTGCTTTGTCTTGTGTATCGCGGCCCGCACCAACGACGGAACGGGCTCAAGCACAAAGGCGTCGTTACCTGCAGGAGGCTTGCAAGCCGCCCTACGGAACGACGCCTTTTTTCACACAGAAGGTAGGTGTTGATGAGTGATCAGGTGGGCAACAGCCAGGCCAATAACCCCCTGGCCTGGGTCAACGGCAGCGATGCCCCGGAAAAGAGCAGCCTCGACCTGGGCTTCATGGCCTTGAGCGATTGCGCCTCGCTGGTGGTCGCGGCGACCCAGGGGTTTGCCCAGCCGTACGGGCTGACGCTGAACCTCAAGCGCCAGTCATCCTGGGCCGGCCTGCGCGACAAGCTGGTCAGCGGCGAACTGGACGCCGCCCACAGCCTGTATGGCCTGATCTATGCGGTGCACCTGGGCATCGGCGGCGTGGCGCCAACCGACATGGCGGTGCTGATGGGCCTGAACCAGAACGGCCAGGGCATCAACTTGTCCCAGGGCCTGCAGCACCAGGGCGTGACCAGTCCTGAGGCACTGGCGCGCAAGGTGCACCAAAGCCGGACAAAACTCACCTTCGCCCAGACGTTTCCCACCGGCACCCACGCCATGTGGTTGTATTACTGGCTGGCCAGCCAAGGCATTCATCCGCTGCGCGATGTCGAGAGTGTGGTGGTGCCGCCGCCGCAGATGGTCGCGCACTTGCAGGCCGGGCGGATTGACGGCCTGTGTGTGGGCGAACCCTGGTGCGCCAGCGCGGTGCAGCAGAACCAGGGCTTTACCCTGGCCACTAGCCAGGCGATCTGGCCGGATCACCCGGAAAAAGTCCTGGGCTGCACCCAGGCGTTTGTCGAGCAATACCCCAACACCGCCCGCGTGCTGGTAATGGCGATTCTGGAGGCCAGCCGTTTTATCGACGACAGCCTGGAGAACCGCCGCTCCACCGCGCAACTGCTCAGCGCCAGGGAATATCTGGACGCCCCACTCGACTGCATCGAACCGCGCCTGCTGGGGGCTTATGACGATGGCCTGGGCAACCACTGGCAAGACGTGCACGCGCTGCGCTTCCATGGCGGTGGCGAGGTCAACCTGCCGTACCTGTCCGACGGCATGTGGTTCATGACCCAGTTCCGCCGCTGGGGCCTGCTGCGTGACGACCCTGACTACCTCGCCGTTGCCCGGCAGGTGCAGCAACTGGACCTCTACCGCCAGGCCGCAACGGCAGTGGGTGTGGCAGCCTGGGGCGCGGACATGCGCAGCAGCCAATTGATCGACGGCAAGGTCTGGGATGGCTCGGACCCAGCCGCCTACGCCCGTAGCTTCCGCCTGCATGCCCTGGCCGACGATGTCGTCCGCCACGCCTTGCGCTGATGGGAGGCCACCCATGTTGCGAATCCTGCTGATCAATGACACCCCACGCAAAGTCGGGCGCCTCAAAAGTGCACTGACCGAGGCCGGTTTTGAGGTGATCGACGAGTCCGGCCTGACCATCGACCTGCCGGCGCGCGTCGAAACGGTGCGCCCGGATGTGATTCTGATCGATACCGAGTCACCCGGCCGCGATGTGATGGAGCAAGTGGTGCTGGTCAGCCGTGACCAGCCCCGCCCCATCGTGATGTTTACCGACGAACATGACCCCAACGTGATGCGCCAGGCGATCAAGTCCGGGGTCAGTGCCTACATCGTCGAGGGCATCCAGGCCCAGCGCCTGCAGCCGATCCTCGATGTGGCCATGGCACGCTTCGAGAGCGATCAGGCCCTGCGTGCGCAGCTGCAGGCCCGCGACCAGCAACTGGCGGAACGCAAGCGCATCGAGCTGGCCAAGGGTTTGCTGATGAAAATGAAGGACTGCAATGAAGAACAGGCCTACACCCTGATGCGCCGCCAAGCCATGAGCCGCCAGCAGAAGTTGATCCAGGTGGCCGAGCAGATTATTGCCATGAGTGAATTGTTAGGCTGAGACACACAACTACCCTCGCCCACTGTGGAAACGGGCTTGCCCGCGATGGCAGTGTCCCGATTGGCGCAAGACTTGCAAACCAAACATCCCAGGTAACCAACGGCGGTTGCCCCTCCACGACAAAGACGTCGCACATCCGGTTTGCCCAGGCGAACCCGGTGGCGGCGTTTTTTCGTTTGGGTGGGGCGGCCTTCGCTGGCCGTTCCATCACCAGGCCTTCTACAAGATCCCCAATCTGAGGTGCGTGATGAAATCAAGCTTCTGGAAATCCGGGCACACCCCGACCTTGTTTGCCGCGTTCCTGTATTTCGACCTGAGTTTCATGGTCTGGTATCTATTGGGCCCGCTGGCGGTGCAGATCGCCGCCGACCTGCAACTGACCACCCAGCAACGCGGGCTGATGGTTGCCACACCGATCCTGGCGGGCGCGATCCTGCGCTTCTTGATGGGCATGCTGGCAGACAAGTTGTCGCCCAAGACCGCCGGCCTGATCGGCCAGGTGATCGTGATTGTGGCGCTGTTCTGTGCCTGGAAACTGGGGATCCACAGTTATGAACAGGCGCTGCTGCTGGGGCTGTTTCTCGGCATGGCCGGGGCCTCGTTTGCCGTGGCCCTGCCGTTGGCCTCCCAGTGGTACCCCGCCGAACACCAGGGCAAGGCCATGGGCATCGCCGGTGCGGGCAATTCCGGCACGGTGTTCGCCGCATTGCTGGCGCCGCTGATCGCCGCCGCCTTTGGCTGGAGCAACGTGTTTGGCTTTGCCCTGATCCCGCTGGTCCTGACCTTGATCGTATTCGCCTGGCTGGCGCGCAATGCCCCTGAGCGACCGAAAGCCAAATCCATGGCCGACTACTTCAAGGCCCTGGGCGACCGCGACAGTTGGTGGTTCATGTTCTTCTACAGCGTGACCTTCGGTGGCTTTATCGGCCTGGCCAGCGCCCTGCCCGGCTACTTCAACGACCAATATGGCTTGAGCCCGGTCACTGCCGGCTACTACACCGCCGCCTGTGTGTTCGGCGGCAGCCTGATGCGGCCCCTGGGCGGTGCCCTGGCCGACCGGTTCGGTGGGATCCGCACCCTGCTGGGTATGTACGGCGTGGCGGTGGTGTGCATCGCGGCAGTGGGCTTCAACCTACCGAGTTCCTACGCTGCACTGGCCCTGTTCGTATGCACCATGCTCGGCCTGGGGGCCGGTAACGGCGCGGTCTTCCAGTTGGTGCCCCAGCGCTTTCGCCGGGAGATCGGCGTGATGACCGGGTTGATCGGTATGGCCGGCGGTATCGGCGGTTTCGCCCTGGCGGCGGGTATGGGCGCAATCAAGCAAAGCACCGGCAGCTATCAGTTGGCGTTGTGGCTGTTCGCCAGCCTGGGCGTGCTGGCGTGGTTCGGCCTGTATGGCGTGAAGCGGCGTTGGAGGACCACCTGGGGTTCGGCTGCCGTCACCGCAGCGCGGGTCTGATGAGCCTGCAACTGAGCGTGGCCCAGGCCAGCGCCATTGGGCCGCGCGCGGAAAACCAGGACGCCCTGCGCCTGGTCACCCCGGCCCCGGAGCTGGCCGCGAGCAAGGGTTATCTGTGTGCCATCGCCGATGGTGTCAGCCAATGCGCCGACGGCGGCCTGGCCGCGCGCTCGACTTTGCAGGCCCTGGCCCTGGACTACTACGCCACGCCGCAAACCTGGGGCGTGGCCCAGGCCCTGGATCGCCTGTTGCTCGCACAAAATCGCTGGCTGCAGGCCAATGGCGGCGGCCAGCCGTTGCTGACCACCCTCAGCGCCCTGGTGTTTCGCGGCCAGCGTTTTACCTTGGCCCATGTCGGTGACTGCCGGGTGTATCGCTGGTTCGCGGGCGAGTTGCAGCGCATCACTGAAGAACATGTCTGGGAGCAACCGGGCATGCAACATGTGCTCAAGCGCGCCCTGGGCCTGGACCAGCATCTGGTGGTGGATTTTCTCGACGGTGAACTGCGCCAGGGCGAGTGCTTCCTGCTGCTCAGCGATGGGGTATGGGCGACCCTGGCCGATCACAGCATCCGCGCGATCCTGCGCGAACAGGCCGATCTGGATCTGGCCGTGAACACCCTGGTCAATGCGGCGCACCTGGCGGGTAGCCAGGACAATGCCAGCGCCCTGCTGGTGCGCATCGACCAGCTTGGCGCCGCGACCCTGGGTGATGCGCTGGTGCAGTTGCAGCAGTGGCCGCTACCGCCGCCGTTGAAGGCCGGGCAAGCCTTTGAAGGCTGGCAGGTGGAGTGCGTGCTGGCGCACAGTCGGCAGTCGTTGCTGTATCGGGTACGTGATACCCAGCAGCAAGCCTGGCTGCTGAAAACCCTGGCCCCGGGTCGCGACGATGACAACGATGCGGCCCAGGCCCTGCTCGCGGAAGAATGGTTTTTGCGCCGGGTGGCGGGACGGGCATTTCCTGAAGTCCATCCGGGCAGCGGGCGTCAGCATTTGTACTATGTGATGCGTGAATACAGCGGGCAGACCCTGGCCGAACTGTTCCAGCAGCAAGGCCCCTTGCCGCTGGCGCAATGGCAGTCCATCGCCGAGCGCTTGCTGCGGGCGGTGGGCATGCTGCATCGCCGGCAAATCCTGCACCGTGACATCAAGCCGGAAAACCTGCTGTTGGGGGAAGACGGCGAACTGCGGGTGCTGGATTTTGGCCTGGCCTATTGCCCCGGCTTATCCGAAGACCGCGCTCACCTGTTGCCGGGCACCCCCAGCTTTATCGCGCCCGAAGCCTTCAGCGGCGAACGTCCGACACCGCAGCAGGATTTGTACAGCGTCGGCGTGAGCCTGTATTACCTGCTGACCGGGCATTATCCCTACGGTGAAATCGAAGCGTTCCAGCGGCCGCGCTTCAACACGCCTGTCAGTGCCAGCCGTTATCGACCCGACCTGCCCGACTGGTTGCAACAGAGCCTGGAGCGCTCGGTGGCGGCACAAGCGGCCCAACGTTACGAAACCGCCGAGGAATGGCTGCTGGTGCTGGAACAGGCCGACCGCCGCGAACTGAGCCTGCGCCCGCGGCCACTGCTGGAGCGCGAGCCGCTGAAGGTCTGGCAAACCCTGGCGTTGGTGTCGTTGCTGATCAATCTGCTGTTGCTGTATCTGTTATCCCTATAGGAGGCAGGTGCGCCAGTTGTGGGCGTTCCGCCTTCAAATGGTGCGTAAAGGCCTTGGAGCATCCACTAAAACCCCAGTAAACCCGGCGTTGCGCGACTTGGCACAACCACTGCATTAGCTTCTGCAACACCCCCACATACAGCCCACCCTTCAACGACGAAGGTGGGGCTTTCCCGAGAGAACGGGACCAGGACAAAGGCGTCCTCGCTAGGCAACTAGCGGGACGCCTTTTTTGTTTGCGCGTGATTTGTCGAGCCACTGCGGAGAACGACATGAAGAAACTCAAACTGGTGATGATCGGCAACGGCATGGCCGGGGTTCGCACCCTTGAAGAACTGCTGAAGCTGAGCACCGAGCTGTATGACATTACGGTCTTTGGCGCCGAGCCCCATACCAACTACAACCGCATCCTGCTGTCGCCGGTGCTGGCCGGTGAGCAGACGTTCGAAGAGATCGTGCTCAACGACCTGGACTGGTACCTGCAAAACAACATCAAGCTGCTGCTCAACCGCAAGGTGGTGCAGATCGACCGGGTCAAGCGCAAAGTCATCGCCGAAGACGGCACGGAAGCCGAATACGATCGCCTGCTGATCGCCACCGGCTCGACCCCGTTTATCCTGCCGATCCCCGGCAATACCTTGCAGGGTGTAATTGGCTACCGCGATATCGCCGACACCCAGGCCATGATCGACACCGCCCGCACCCACAAGCACGCGGTGGTCATCGGTGGCGGCTTGCTTGGCCTGGAAGCGGCCAATGGCCTTATGTTGCGCGGCATGCACGTGACCGTGGTGCATATCGGCGAATGGCTGCTGGAACGCCAGTTGGACAAGACCAGCGGCCAGTTGCTGCAAACCGAACTGGAAAGCCGGGGCCTGGTGTTTCGCCTGTGCGAGCAGACCCAGGCCCTGCATGACGCCGGCAATGGTCGCGTGGGCTCGGTGCAGTTCAAAAATGGCGAGGTGATTCCGGCTGACCTGGTGGTGATGGCTGCCGGTATCCGCCCCAACACCGAGCTGGCGGAACAGTCCGGCATCCCGTGCAACCGTGGGATTCTGGTCAACGACACGATGCAAACCTACGACCCGCGCATCTATGCCATCGGCGAGTGCGCCAGCCATCGTGGGATTGCCTACGGCCTGGTGGCGCCGCTGTTCGAGCAGGCCAAGGTGTGTGCCAACCACCTGGCGCAGTTGGGCTTCGCCACTTACAAAGGCTCGGTGACCTCGACCAAGCTGAAAGTCACCGGCATCGACCTGTTTTCTGCTGGCGACTTCATGGGCGGCGAAGGCACCGAGACCATCACCCTTTCCGACCCTATCGGTGGCGTCTATAAGAAGCTGGTGATCAAGGACGACATACTGGTCGGCGCCTGCCTGTACGGCGATACCGCCGACGGCGGTTGGTATTTCCGGCAGATCCGTGAGAACCATGGCATTAGTGAGATCCGCGATCACCTGATGTTCGGCGAAAACGCCCTGGGCGATGTAGGCCACCAAGGCCAGGACAAAGCCATGAGCATGGCCGACAACGCCGAAGTCTGCGGCTGCAACGGGGTGTGCAAGGGCACCATCGTCAAGGCAATCCAGGAACAGGGCCTGTTCAGTGTCGATGAGGTGAAAAAACACACCAAGGCCGCCAGCTCCTGCGGCTCCTGTGCCGGGCTAGTGGAGCAGATCCTGATCAACACCGTGGGCGGCGCCGCCGACGTCAAACCCAAAAGCGAAAAAGCCATCTGCGGCTGCAGCGACCTCAATCACGGGCAAATCCGCCAGGCCATTCGCGACCAGCACTTGCTGACCATCGCCGACACCATGAGCTACCTGAACTGGCGTACGCCCAACGGTTGCGCCACCTGCCGCCCGGCACTCAACTACTACCTGATTTCCACCTGGCCGGGCGAAGCCAAGGACGACCCGCAATCGCGCCTGATCAACGAACGGGCCCACGCCAATATTCAGAAAGACGGCACCTACTCGGTAGTCCCACGGATGTGGGGCGGTGTGACCAATCCTTCCGAGCTGCGCCGGATTGCCGATGTGGCCGACAAGTACAACGTGCCGATGGTCAAGGTCACCGGCGGCCAGCGCATCGACTTGCTGGGCATCAGGAAACAGGACCTGCCCGGGGTGTGGAAAGACCTCGATATGCCGTCCGGGCATGCCTACGGCAAATCCATCCGCACCGTGAAGACCTGTGTTGGCAGCGAGTTCTGCCGGTTTGGCACGCAGAACTCCACGCAACTGGGCATTGAGCTGGAACATGACCTGTTCAATATGTGGTCGCCCCACAAGGTCAAGCTGGCGGTGTCCGGGTGCCCGCGCAATTGCTCGGAAGCCGGAATCAAGGATGTGGGCATTATCGGCGTCGACTCGGGCTGGGAGATGTACATCGGCGGCAATGGCGGGATCAAGACTGAGGTCGCGGAGTTTTTCGTCAAGCTCAAGACCGCCGAAGAAGTACGTGAGTACAACGGCGCTTTCCTACAGCTGTACCGCGAAGAAGCCTTCTACCTGGAGCGCACCGTGCACTACCTGCAACGGGTGGGCATGGACCACATCAAGAAGGCCGTGCTGGAAGACCCGGCGCGGCGCCAGGCCCTCAATGAGCGCCTGCAATTCTCCCTGTCGTTTGAACAAGACCCGTGGAAAGAGCGCCTGGAGCAGCCGCTGCTGAAGAAGGAATTCGACACCATCGCCGTCAAACACCTGGAGGTAGTACTATGAACTGGCTGGATATCTGCGCCCTCGAAGAAATCAACTCCCTGGGCTCGCGCATTGTCAGTGGCCCGAAAGGGGAAATCGCGATTTTCCGTACCAGTGACGATGAAGTGTTCGCCCTCGATGACCGCTGCCCGCACAAGGGCGGGCCGCTGTCCCAGGGGCTGATCTATGGCAAACGCGTGGCCTGCCCGCTGCACAACTGGCAGATCGACCTGGCGTCCGGCGAAGCCCAGGCCCCGGATATCGGCTGCGCCCACCATCACCACACCCGGGTGGAAAACGGCCGGGTGATGCTGGCCCTGCGGGACGCCGGTTGATGAACCGCCAGGTCACGGCATCGACCTGCTGCTACTGCGGGGTCGGCTGCGGCGTGCTGATCGAGCACGATGGCACGCAGATCTTCGGGGTCAGCGGCGATCCGGCACACCCGGCCAACTTCGGCAAGTTGTGCAGCAAGGGTTCCAGCCTGCACCTGACCGGCGATCTGACGGCGCGGGCGTTGTACCCGCAGCTGCGCCTGGGCAAAGAGCTGGCCCGCGGCCGCACCGACTGGGACACGGCCCTGGAACACGCGGCCAATGTATTCGCCGACACCATCGCCGAGCATGGCCCCGACAGCGTGGCGTTCTATATCTCCGGGCAACTGTTGACCGAGGACTACTACAGTTTCAACAAACTCGCGCGGGCCCTGGTGGGCACCAACAATATCGACAGCAATTCCCGGCTGTGCATGTCTTCGGCAGTGGTCGGCTACAAGCGCAGCCTGGGCGCCGATGCGCCGCCGTGCAGCTATGAGGACCTGGAGGCCAGCGATTGCGTGATGATCGTCGGCAGTAACATGGCCTACGCCCACCCCGTACTGTTTCGCCGGCTGGAAGAGGCCAAGGCACGCCGACCCGAGATGAAAGTGCTGGTCATCGACCCCCGGCGCACCGACACCTGCGACTTGGCGGATATGCACCTGGCAATCCTGCCCGGTACTGATGTGGCGTTGTTCCATGGGATTTTGCATCTGTTGCTGTGGGAAGACTGGATCGACCGCGACTTTATCCAGGCCCATACCGAGGGTCTGGTCGAGTTGAAGCGGCTGGTCCACGACTACACGCCACAGATGGTCACGCAATTGTGTGGGATCAGTGTCGAACAACTGCGCCAGTGCGCACAGTGGGTGGGCACCTCGCCCAGCTTCCTGTCGCTGTGGTGCATGGGGTTGAACCAGTCCACCGCCGGCAGCGCAAAAAACAGTGCGCTGATCAACCTGCACCTGGCCACCGGCACCATTGGCCGCCCGGGTTGCGGGCCCTTTTCCCTGACCGGCCAGCCCAACGCCATGGGCGGCCGGGAGACCGGCAGCCTGTCGAACCTGCTGCCTGGCCATCGCGACGCCGGCAACGCCGAGCATCGCGCCGAAGTGGCCACCTACTGGGGGGTTGAACAACTGCCCTGCAGCACCGGCTTGACCGCCATTGAACTGTTCGAGCAGGTACAGGCCGGCAAGATCAAAGCGTTGTGGATCGCTTGCACCAACCCCGCGCAATCGTTGCCAGACCAGAACAACGTGCGCCAGGCCCTGGCCGCGTGCCCGTTCGTGGTGTTGCAGGAGGCCTTCCGCACCACAGAAACCGCCGCCTTTGCCGACCTGTTGTTGCCCGCCGCCAGTTGGGGCGAGAAAGAAGGCACCGTGACCAACTCCGAACGGCGCATTTCCCACGTGCGCCAGGCCATCGCCCCACCGGGTGAAGCGCGACCAGACTGGGCGATTACCGTGGATTTCGCACAGCGCCTGGAGCGCCGCTTGCGTCCTCAAAAAACCGGCCTGTTTGCCTTTGAAACGCCCGCGCAGGTGTTTGATGAATACAAACAGCTGACCCGTGGTCAGGACCTGGACCTGTCGGGCCTCAGCCACGCCCTGCTCGACCGCATCGGCCCGCAGCAATGGCCGTTTCCCGCAAAGGCCCAGGCCGGCACGCCACGGCTGTACACCGATGGCGTCTTCCCGACCGCCAGTGGTCGTGCGCAGTTTGTCGCTGATCCTTATCGCGCCGCCAAAGAGCAGCGGGACGCGCGCTTTCCACTGACCCTGATCACCGGCCGCCTGCGTGACCAATGGCACGGCATGAGCCGTACTGGCACGGCGGCGCAACTCTTTGGCCATGTCAGCGAAGCATCGCTCAGCCTGCACCCGGACGAACTGCGCCGGCACCGTTTCAAAGAAGGCGACCTGGTCAATCTCAAAAGCCGTCGCGCCAACGTGATTGTGGCGGTGACCAGTGATGACAGCGTGCGACCCGGCCAGGCATTCCTGCCGATGCATTGGGGCGATCGCTTCCTTAAGGGTGGCGTCAATGCGCTGACCCAGCCGGCGTTCGACCCACTGTCGAAACAGCCGGAACTCAAACACAGCGGCGTACGCCTGGAAGCCGTGCAATTGCCCTGGCACTTGTTCGCGCTGATCGAGGGCGATGTGCAGCAACACTTCGAAGCCTTGCGCCCCCTTTGTGAGCAGTTTGCCTACGTCAGCCTGAGCCTGACCGGGCGTGAGCGGCCGGCCCTGCTGGTGCGGGCTGCCCATACCGAAGCACCGGACCTGCAACTGCTCAACAGCATCGACCGATTGCTGGGCCTCAATGACGGCCCGGTCATGGCCTATGACGACCCGCGCCGCTCCATCGGTAAACGGGTAAAGATCGAGAAAGGCCGGATTACCGCGATCCGCCTGGCCGGCGAAACCCTCGCCCGCCACTGGCTGCAAAGCCTGTGGCTGGAAGGCCGCGCCGACGAACAGTTACGCCGCTGGCTGCTGGCACCGCTAAGCGCGCCGCCCGGTGGTGGAACGACCAGCAACAGAATCCTCTGCAACTGCAAAAACGTCAGTGAACGCGCGATATGCGCCGGCATCGGCCGCGGCCTGAACCTGGACGGGCTGAAACAAGCATTGGGCTGCGGCACGCAATGTGGCTCCTGCGTCCCCGAAATCAAACGGCTATTGGCAAGCACCTCGCAGCCAATCGCTATCAGTGTGTGAGGGCAATACCTATGAATGCAAAAGTCTGGCTGGTGGGCGCAGGCCCGGGTGATCCGGAGTTGTTGACCCTCAAGGCCGTACGGGCCCTGCACGAGGCCGATGTGGTGCTGATTGATGATCTGGTCAACCCGGCGGTACTTGAGCATTGCCCCGGTACGCGGGTGATTACCGTCGGCAAGCGCGGGGGGTGCCGTTCCACACCCCAGGATTTCATTCATCGCTTGATGCTGCGTTATGCGCGCCAGGGTAAATGCGTGGTGCGCCTGAAGGGCGGCGATCCGTGCATTTTCGGACGCGGCGGCGAAGAGGCCAGTTAGCTGAAGGAGCGAGGGGTCAGCGTGGAGTTGGTCAATGGCATCACGGCCGGGCTGGCGGGTGCAACAAACTGCGACATACCGCTGACACTGCGGGGAATCAGTCGTGGCGTGACGCTTGTCACCGCCCATACCCAGGACGACAGCAGCCTTAATTGGCGGGCACTGGCCGAGGGTGGCACGACACTGGTGGTCTACATGGGTGTGGCGAAGCTTGCAGAGATTGCCCAGCAGTTACTGGAAGGAGGCATGGCCGCAGATATGCCGGTGGCCATGATCGAGAACGCCTCGATGCCCCAGCAGCGCGAATGCCGCAGTTCCCTGGCGCGCATGCAGGAGGATGCCCAGGGGTTTGCCTTGAAGAGCCCAGCCATCCTGGTGATCGGCGCGGTAGCAGCCACAGCCGTGGAAGCCGCCTTGCTGGCAAGCGCCTGAAGCAAATGGCAGGCGAAAAAAAGCCCGGCCTAAGCCGGGCTTTTTTCTAGCACTCAGTAATTACTGAGCTTGAGCTTCAACCGACGCTTCTACACGACGGTTAACAGCGCGACCAGCTTCAGTTGCGTTGTCAGCAACTGGGCGGGATTCGCCGTAACCAACCGAAGTGATACGGCTAGGAGCTACGCCATCTTTAACCAGGACTTGCTTAACAGCGTCAGCACGACGCTGGGACAGCTTCTGGTTGTAGGCGTCTGGACCGACGGAGTCAGTGTGACCAGCAACTTCTACGTTGGTAGCTGGGTACTGAGCCATGAAGTCGGCCAGGTTTTTCACGTCGCCGTAGCTGTTAGGCTTAACAACGGCCTTGTCGAAGTCGAACTTCACGTCCAGCTCAACACGAACAACCTGAGCAACCGGAGCTTCTGGCTCTGGAACTGGCTCTGGAGCTGGTGCTGGGGTAGGAGCTGGAGCAGCTGCGCCAGCGTTACCGCCGAAGTTTACGCCCAGGCCGACCAGTGCGGAGTAGTCCCACTTGCCGTTGTCCAGACCGTAGTCAGCTTCAACACCGGCACGAGCGTACAGGTTGTTGGTGAAGTAGTACTTAACGCCGGTACCAACGGTAGCGAAAGTAGTCTGATCGCGACCGGTGTGGCCGTCAGCACGTACGTTGCCACGGCTCTGGTGACCGAAACCACCTTCTACGTATGGACGCAGGGAGTCGACGCCAGCTTGACCGAAGTGGTACTGAGCAACGAGGCTGCCGGTATCACCTTTGATCTTCTGGTTGCCAGTACCGTCAGTCGAACGGGTGTGGTTGGTCTTGTCGTAGGACAAGTTCAAGGACAGGTCGTCGGTCAGGAAGTAACCGATGCGAGCGCCAGGATTGAAGCCGTCTTCGATGTGCTTGACGCTATCGTTGTACTGCTTCTTGTAGAACAGCTCGCCTTCAACTGCGCCTTGGCCTTGTGCCAGAACGCCGAAAGAAGTAGCGGCAATAAGAGAACCAATGGCCAAGCCCAAGGTGTTTTTCAGTTTCATCCGTTAAATCCCCATCTGGTGATTGTAAAGCAGTCCCACATACCGGGGGACAACTCGGCGACAAGTCTAACAGAACTTGCCTACACGTAAGAGATATTTGCACCGAACTAAGTTTCAGTACTGTCCGCAAATTTCTCACGTAATTTATCAAGAGCACGTTTGTAACGCATTTTTGTAGCACTCAAACCCATATGCATAATGTCAGCAATTTCCTGAAATTCCAGTTCTGCGACAAATCGTAGCACCAGAATTTCCCGGTCAATTGGGTTCACATGCACCAACCAGCGATCAAGCCCGCCCTTCTCCTCGGGTGCCGGCGTCTTTTCTTCAGACGCCTCCTCAAGGGGGTCAAGGCTCAACGCGTCCATCAAGCGACGCTTTCGCCGTTCCTTACGATACTGCGTGATGCACTCGTTGTACGTGATGCTGTAGAGCCAGGTTTTGAACTTCGATTTACCCTCGAAGTTCTTCAGGCCATACAACACCTTGAGCATCACTTCCTGACAGACATCATCCGCATCACGATCGTTCCCTAAATACCTTGAACAAACGTTGAACAGAGTGCGTTGATACCTGCGCATCAATTCTTCGTACGCGCGTGTTACGTGAAACAGCTCCGTGTGCGCGCGCGCGACCAACTCCTCATCAGAGAGCTCACGGGGGTCATAGCGCGTGGACAGCGTTTGGGCTTTATTCAAAACAAGTCGTGCCGACAGTCAGGTCAATGTCCGCCACAGCCTGGATACCCAGGTTTGCGGCGGCGTACATTAGCAGGGTTACCGGGTTAGCGGCTATTGACCTGCTGTTCCAGCAGAACCCGATTGGACAGCGACACTAGTTCGCCATCATCGGTCAGCACCGTGGTTTTCACCGTACCGATCTCTTCAATCTGCCCTTCGACCTCGCCAACACGCACGTGTTGCCCCACCTGATACAACTCACGCACATAAATTCCCGCAAGAATCTGCCCGGCAATTCCCCGGCTTCCCAACCCCATGGCCAGCGCAACGGCCAGACCAACGGTAATCAAAACGATCACAATCACATGGTTAAGCAGGTCAGTCTTGACCTCCAGTTGACTGATCGCCACCGAAATACTGATGATGATCACCAGGCCCTGGGCAATTCGCCCCAGGCCGCCGGCATAGTCCAGGCCTACACCCTCGGCAGCGCCGCGCACCAGCCCATTGGCCAGTTGCGCCAGCAACACACCCACCAGCAACACCAGCGCGCCGCCGAATACTTTCGGCAAATACAGCGCAAGCATGTCGAGCGTAGCTGAAACTCGCTCAAGTCCAAGTGATTGCGCCGCAGAAACCAGAAAAATCAGCAAAACAAACCAATAGACGATCTTGCCGATCAGCGTAGAGATCGGCACTTGCAGCCCGGCGCGCCCCAGCAGCTTGGTCAACCCGGTGCCAGCCATCAGGCGATCGAGGCCCAGCTTGGCGAGTAATTTGGAGAGCAGGGTGTCGAGCAGCTTGGCCACGACAAAACCCAGCAATACCAGCACCAGCGCACCAAACAGGTTGGGAATGAAATTCGCCACCTTGGTCCACAACGCAGTCATTGCAGTGACCAGACTCTGTGTCCAGAGATCAAGTTCCATATTCAATCAGCCTTATCAGCAGTGCGAGCAATAGGTTTACGACGAGAAACAGGTGATACATGGGCCGAACCATTGTTCAGCGCCATCATCAGTGCCGGCACCCAGCGGCCGAGCAGACCAAACAGGTCGCCCGCGCCTACCTGGCGGTTGGCGGTTTTCAGCACGCGGCCCAGGCAAGCATCGTCGTCACGGTTGGACGGCGAAGCGTTAAGCATGTCACGCAAAGACTGTTCAAACGGATCGTGCATAGGGACCTCTCGCAAGTGAATTAAAAGACGAGGGCAAAATTCGTCGGGTCACATGACCCCTCCGACCGTTCAGGTCACGTTCAGGTCAAACCCAGCGTAAACGTCGAAACAACCACCATTGTCCAAGGGCCACCGACAGCATCAACAGGCAGGCCACCACGAATCCATAAGGACTCTCGGAGAACGGAATCCCCCCGACGTTGATCCCCAGCAAACCGGTCAGGAAACTCATCGGCAAAAAGATCCCGGTGATGATCCCGAAGCGGTACATGGTGCGGTTCATACGCACGCTCAAACGCCGATCCTCGGCCTCCAGCACCAGCCCCACGCGCTCCCGGCTCAGTTCCAGCTCTTCCAGGTAACGGGTCAGGCTGTTATTCAATTCATTCCAATAGTCGGCATCGTCATCGACAAACCAGGGCAATTTTATACGTGTCAGTTGCGCAAAAATATCCCGCTGCGGAGCCAGAAAACGCTTGAGCGCAGCAGCACGCCGACGGATCTGCAGGACGTTGCCATGTTCCGGTGTATACCGTTCGTCGGCATCCAGTTTTTCTTCTTCAATATCGACGATTTCAGACAGGTCGCTGACCAGATCCTGCACTTTATGAGTCAGGTACTGCGCCATGTACAAGATCAGCTCGGAAGCGCTCTTGGGGCCTTTTCCATCCGCCAACTGCACCAGCAACTCGTCGGTGGCGCGCAAGGGTCGCAGACGCAGGGAGATGACCCGTTCAGCCGCGGCGAAGATACGCACCGACACCATGTCTTCCGGCTCAGCCCCCGGATTGAGGTTGATCCCGCGCAGAAACAGCAGCAATTCGTCGTCCGGCAACGGCAACAGCCGCGGGCGGGTGTTCTCCTCCAGCAGCAGGTCACAGGCGAATTCGCTCAGGCCACTGGATTTGCGCAACCAGGTCTGGGTCTGGGGATGACTGCGGTCCCAATGCAGCCACAGGCTTTCCTGGGGCTGCAGTTGCAGGTCGTCAAGCTCGGTCCGGGCAATCGAACGCGCACCACCTTTACCGTCCAGCACCAGGGCATGCACCAGCCCCCACTGCGCGTTTTCTTCCTCGAACATCCTCACCCCATCGACTACTGCGGTTATTCCGGCATTTTCAGCGGGCTGGGCGAAACAATCACGCCGTTATTGTCGGCGTAGACATATTCGCCCGGACGGAATGTCACGCCAGCAAAAGTCACGGCCCCGCCCAGGTCGCCCACACCCTGGCGATGACTCTTTTTCGGGTGGCTGGCCAGGGCCTGCACGCCCAGGTCGGTCTGCGCCAACACGTCAACGTCACGCACACAACCGTAGATCACCAAGCCTTCCCAGCCATTTTTCGCCGCTCGATCAGCAATCATGTCGCCCAGCAAGGCGCAGCGCAGCGAACCACCACCGTCGACCACCAGCACTTTGCCGGTGCCGTCCAGCTCAGCCTGTTCCTTGACCCGGGAGTTGTCTTCAAAACACTTGACGGTCACGATCTGGCCGCCGAAGGAGTCCCGGCCACCAAAGTTGGCGAACATCGGCTCCAGCACCTGCACCAGGTCCGGGTAGGCGTCACACAGGTCGGGGGTAACGTAATGGTTCATCGAGAAGCTCCTGTCGGTGAAAGAAGGTGTCGAACATCCACAGCTACATCAGGAAAACGCATCGCAAGGGGCATTCTTTAAGCCCTGCCACTGCGCAGGCGACCATGATCAGACCCACCAGACCGTAACGCAATAGCCACTGCGCGACTGAATATGACCAAAACATCCCGAAGCGTCATATCTTAGCCGCAAGCCACCGCGAGTGAAACGCCCTTGGCAGAGCCTTTTCTCAGACGCTCTCGAGCACAGGCGCCTGCGAGCCGACCAAAGGTGTCAGTGGATCATTCAACCAACGCTGCACCAATGGCCATACTTCGGCCTGGGCGGCTTTGCTGACCAGCATTTCGACATGCCCGAAATCACCGCTGAACCCCTGCTTGCGCCCCAGGCACAGGTATTGGCGGTGCTCGCTGCCGACCTGGTCAAACAGCTTGCGGCAGGCCCAGTCCGGGTCTTGATGATCGCCTGCGGCACTCACTGCCAGCAGCGGCACATCGACCTCAGCCAGGCCTTTCCACCAGTCGCGCTCGGCATCGCCAAAACGCCCGAACAAACCGTGCCAGCGCATGCTTTCCAAGGCCAGGCCGATGGGCTCATCTTCCGGCCCACGCTTGAGCCGCGAACCGGAGAGTTGGGCAAAACGCTTCAAAATCAAGCGCCCTCCCCACTCCACCGGCGGAATTTTCAACGGCCAGTAAGTACGACTGACCTGGCAGCCAAACAGCGCCACCGACGCGACAGCCGGCGCGCCCAGATACTGGCCACCCAAGGCTGCCGCCAAAGTCGTACCACCCAGCGAGTGGCCGATCCAGTGCGGAATCTGCGCGCTTTGCTCACGCACAAAAGCAGCGATGGCTGGCAAGTCGTAACGAGCATAGTCGGCGACGCGATTCTTGGCGTAGTCGTGGTTACGTCGGGAAAGCCCGTGGCCGCGCATCTCCGGGATCCACACATCAAAGCCCTGGCGCGCCAGGTACGCCCCCAGGCCAATACCTTTGGGCGAATACCAGAACCGCCGATTGGAAAAGCTGCCATGCACCAACACCACCGGTATGCCACGGCTTTGCGCGACATCGGCCAGGCCCAGGCGTGTCACCGCCAGTTCTACGGTGCCATCCGGGCTGTTGCCAGGCTTGAGGCGATAGACATCTTCACTCAGGTCGCCACGACGCTCAGCGCTGATCAAGGCGACGGGAAACAGGTTGCTGCTGCTTTGCATAATGTTCTTGCACAAAAAAGGGCGGCGTCCGGTAGGAGTTCCGCCCTGTACAGAATGAGAAATGCCGGCCTGCCACACTGGCTGGCCGGCAAATGGCAATTACGCCGAGGCTTGACCTTCAGCCAGGAAGAACCAGGTTTCCAGCACGGAATCGGGGTTCAGCGAGACGCTTTCGATGCCCTGTTCCATCAGCCATTTGGCCAGGTCCGGGTGATCGGAAGGGCCTTGGCCGCAGATCCCGATGTACTTGCCGGCCTTGTTACAGGCCTGGATGGCGTTGGCCAGCAGCTTCTTGACCGCAGGGTTACGCTCGTCAAACAGGTGCGCGATGATCCCGGAGTCGCGATCCAGGCCCAGGGTCAACTGGGTCAGGTCATTGGAGCCGATGGAGAAACCGTCGAAGAATTCCAGGAACTCTTCGGCGAGGATGGCGTTGGACGGCAGCTCGCACATCATGATCACGCGCAGGCCGTTTTCACCACGGGTCAGACCGTTCTCGGCCAGCAGGTCAACGACCTGGCTCGCTTCGCCCAGGGTGCGCACAAAGGGCACCATAATCTCGACGTTGGTCAGGCCCATCTCGTTGCGCACACGCTTGAGGGCGCGGCACTCAAGCTCGAAGCAATCGCGGAATGCTTCGCTGATATAACGCGAGGCGCCACGGAAGCCCAGCATCGGGTTCTCTTCTTCCGGCTCGTAAAGCTTGCCGCCGATCAGGTTCGCGTATTCGTTGGACTTGAAGTCCGACAGGCGCACGATGACTTTCTTCGGCCAGAACGCCGCCGCCAGGGTGCTGATGCCTTCCACCAGCTTCTCGACGTAGAAACCTACCGGATCGTTGTAGCCGGCAATGCGCTTGTCGACGCTGTCCTTGATTTCCACCGGCAGGCCGTCGTAGTTCAACAGGGCCTTGGGGTGCACGCCGATCATGCGGTTGATGATGAATTCCAGGCGGGCCAGGCCCACACCGGCGTTCGGCAACTGCGCAAAATCAAAGGCGCGATCGGGGTTGCCGACGTTCATCATGATCTTGAACGGCAGGTCGGGCATGGCGTCGATGGAGTTTTGCTTGATATCGAAGCCCAGCTCACCTTCAAAGATGAAGCCGGTATCGCCTTCGGCGCAGGAAACGGTAACGCCCTGGCCGTCCTTGAGCAATTGGGTGGCGTTGCCACAACCGACAACCGCTGGGATCCCCAGTTCACGGGCGATGATCGCCGCGTGGCAGGTACGCCCGCCACGGTTGGTGACGATGGCGCTGGCGCGCTTCATCACCGGTTCCCAGTCCGGGTCGGTCATGTCGGAGACCAGCACGTCACCTGGCTGGACCTTGTCCATCTCGGACACGTCCTTGATGATCCGCACCTTGCCCGCGCCGATGCGCTGGCCGATGGCACGGCCTTCCACCAGCACGGTGCCGGTTTCTTTCAACAGGTAGCGTTCCATGACATTGGCCGAAGTACGGCTTTTCACGGTTTCCGGGCGGGCCTGGACGATGTACAGCTTGCCGTCGTCGCCATCCTTGGCCCATTCGATGTCCATCGGGCACTTGTAGTGCTTCTCGATGATCATCGCCTGCTTGGCCAATTCGCTGACTTCGGCATCGCTGAGGCAGAAACGCGCACGCTCGGCCTTGTCGACATCAACGGTTTTCACCGAGCGACCGGCCTTGGCCTCGTCGCCGTAGATCATCTTGATAGCCTTGCTGCCCAGGTTGCGGCGCAGGATCGCCGGGCGGCCGGCTTCAAGGGTGTGCTTGTGCACGTAGAACTCGTCCGGGTTGACCGCGCCTTGTACGACGGTTTCGCCCAGGCCGTAGGCGCCGGTAATAAATACCACGTCACGGAAGCCCGATTCGGTGTCCAGGGTGAACATCACGCCGGCAGTCCCGGTTTCCGAACGCACCATGCGCTGCACGCCGGCAGACAGGGCCACCAGTTTGTGGTCGAAACCCTGGTGCACACGGTAGGAAATGGCGCGGTCGTTGAACAGCGAGGCAAATACTTCCTTGGCTGCACGGATGACGTTTTCCACGCCACGGATGTTCAGGAAGGTTTCCTGCTGGCCGGCGAAGGAGGCGTCGGGCAAGTCTTCGGCGGTGGCCGAGGAACGCACGGCGACAGCCATGTCCGGGTTGCCGGCCGACAGGGTGGCGAAGGCGGTGCGAATTTCTGCGTTGAGCTTCTCGGGGAACTCGGCTTCCATGATCCACTGACGGATCTGTGCGCCGGTCTTGGCCAGGGCGTTGACGTCATCGACGTCGAGCGCGTCCAGGGCAGCGTGGATCTGGTCGTTGAGGCCGCTCAGTTCGAGGAAATCGCGGTATGCCTGGGCGGTGGTGGCGAAACCACCGGGCACCGAAACACCAGCGCCCGCAAGATTACTGATCATCTCGCCGAGGGATGCGTTCTTGCCCCCCACATGCTCTACATCATGGACGCCGAGCTTATCGAGGGAAACTACGTACTCTACCAAGGTGATCTCTCCACTAACTGTGTTGGAAAAGCTCAGGGCGCCGGTGGCTCAGTAGGAGCATTTACCGGCGTTTGTGGCCTGGACCTGGAAAATAAGTGAGAATGCAGCCCACTGTGGGACGGCAAAACCGCGCCTATCATATCCAAGATTCGTCATCAGCTTAAGGCCCAAGGCTCAAATGAAACGATCTGCTTTCTTTATCTCCGACGGCACCGGCATTACCGCCGAAACCCTGGGTCAAAGCCTGCTCGCGCAGTTCGAAAGCATCACCTTCGCCAAATTCACCCGGCCTTATATCGATAACGTGGATAAAGCGCGGGCCATGGTACAACAAATCAATCTGGCCGCCGAAAAAGACGGTATGCGCCCGATCATTTTCGACACCATCGTCAATCAGGACATCCGTGAGATCCTCGCGACCTCCAATGGTTTCATGATCGACATCTTCTCGACCTTCCTCGCGCCCCTGGAACAGGAGCTGAGTGAACATTCCTCATACTCCGTGGGCAAGTCCCATTCCATTGGCCATAACTCCAACTACATGGAGCGGATCGAGGCGGTCAACTTCGCCCTGGACAACGACGACGGCGCCCGCACCCACTACTACGACAAGGCCGACCTGATCCTGGTCGGCGTGTCGCGCTGCGGCAAGACCCCGACCTGCCTGTACATGGCCATGCAATTCGGCATCCGTGCGGCCAACTACCCGCTGACCGAAGACGATATGGAGCGCCTGCAACTGCCGGCGGTGCTGCGCACCCATCAGCACAAGCTGTTTGGCCTGACTATCGACCCGGACCGGCTGACGGCGATCCGTAACGAACGCAAGCCCAACAGCCGTTATTCAAGCTATGCCCAGTGCGAGTTCGAGGTGCGGGAAGTGGAAAATCTGTTCCGCCGGGAAAACATTGCGCACATCAATTCCACGCACTTTTCGGTGGAAGAGATTTCGGCAAAGATCCTTGTTGAAAAAGGTGTTGAGCGGCGCTTCAAATAACCTGTGGCGAGCGGGCTTCCCGCGTTGGGCTGCGAAGCAGCCCTAAATAGAGAAGAACACGGTACACCAGACACTCATCGGGGCCTGGTTTTGGGGCTGCTGCGCAGCCCAACGCGGGCAAGCCCGCTCGCCACAACATTTACAGGTGGAACCGGCCCCCCCCCTGCCCCAGCGCCGTAGCCAGCGCATCAAATCCGGCCCTCAGCAACTGATCATCCTCAGACGTATTGCAGATACTCGCCCGAATAAACTGCGGCACCGCCGTCTGCCCTACGGCAAACGCTTCTGCCGTGGCGATCAGGTAATTGTTCTGCTTGAGTTCAGCCTCGATTTCCGACGCCCGCCAAGGCTCCGGGACTTCAATCCAGAAGTGCGGGCTGTTGAGGTGAGTCCGGTACTCCAAGCCGCTCAGCAGGTCTTCGACCAACGCCTTGCGGCGGCTGATTTCACTGACCTGTTGACGCAGCAGATGCTCTGCCGTGCCGTTTTCAATCCACTGCGTGGCCAGCTCCAGGGTCACCGGCGTGGCCATCCAGCAGGTTGAACGCAGGGCCGCAGAAATACGGCTGACCAGCGCCGGTGGCGCATGCACATACCCCACCCGCAAGCCGGCCGACACGGCCTTGCTCAGGCTGCTGATCAGAATCGTGCGCTCCGGGGCAAAGTGACTCAGGGGTGGTGGGCGATCTTGCACCAGCACACCGTGGGCCTCGTCTTCGAGGATCAGCAGGTTGTGCTCGCGACACACCCTGACCAGTGCCTCACGGCGGGCGACCGACAACACCGCCGTCGTCGGGTTCTGGATGGTCGGCGTGCAGTACAGGGCGGCCACCCGGTGATTACGACAGACTTCCTCCAGGGCTGCTGGCAACACGCCTTCCTCATCCATTTCCAGGCCGATCAGGCGAATGCCCAGCATCCGCGCGGCGGTGATCAGGCCGGGGTAGGTCAACTGCTCGGTCACCACCGTGTCGCCCGCGCGCACCAACGCCATCAAGGCGCACAGCAACCCATGCTGGCCTCCATTGACACAGATGACCTGCTCGGGAATCGGATGAAAGTCGCGCTGCACCAACCATTGCGCACCTGCCGCGCGGTAGCGGGGCAAGCCGGCGTCCGGGGTGTAGGCACTGATGTCCTGCAGGAACTTGGCATTGGTGGCCAGGGTTTCAAAGCTCTGGGCCAGGAACGTGGTCTCCTGCCCAGGGATATGCATATTGCGGCTCATATCGAAGTACTGCCGCGGCTCCTCGCTGACGTTGCGAAAGCCTTCGTCACGCTGGCGCTCCATCCCACGCTTGCGCACGAATGTTCCGTCGCCCACCCGTGCCACCACCAGGCCCAGGCGTTCCAGTTCACCGTAGGCACGGCTGATGGTCCCGATGGTCACCCCCAGATTGTCGGAAAGCACCCGATGAGGGGGCAGTTTGCGCCCCGGTTCGATCAAGCCTTCGAGGATGCCCCGCTCCATGACATCTGACAGGCGCTTGTACTTCACACCCTGCCCATTGGACAGTCCCTCTCGCATGATTGACACCATGTCAATATTTGTTTTGACAGCCATCATTCGCCCTAATAGTGTGCTTTTACGGGTTCATTCACCGGGTGAAACCTCTAATTACAAGTTCAATATAGAGTTCAATTCCGGCTCAGGGAAGCAATAAACAATGCCAATGTCCGCCGTCATCGAAAATGCCGAAAAAACCAAAAACCACAAACAATGGCTGGCTGGCCTGATCACCAGTGTGATGTTTCTGATTGTCTGCCTGAGCTGGGGCACCACCTGGCTGGGGATCAAGATCGCGGTGGAAAGCGTGCCGCCACTGACCTCGGCGGGCTTGCGCTTCCTCATCGCCTTTCCGCTGTTCCTGTGCTTTGCCCTGGTGCGGCGCGAACCAATCCTGTTTCCACGGGAGAGCCGCTGGTTCTTTGTGTTCGTGACCCTGTGCTACTTCAGCGTTCCGTATTACCTGCTCAACTACGGCGAGATGCACGTCTCGTCCGGCCTGACCGCCCTGCTGTTCAGCTGTATGCCAGTGTTTATCCTGATCTTCTCGGCATTGTTCCTACGCGAGCGCATCTACTTTTCCCAGGTCATCGGGATCGGCATCGGTTTCGGCAGCCTGTACATGATCCTCAAGAGTCAGGGACTGCACCTTGACCATGCCGAGTTCTTCGGCGTACTGGCGATTCTGACCGCCGCGATCATGCATGCCTTGTGCTATGTCATTACCAAGCAAAAAGGCAGCGCCATCAGCGTGATCACCTACAACACCCTGCCCATCGGGATTGCCGGGCTGATGCTGTTCGTCGCCGGCCTCTGGTTTGAATCGCCGACCTTCGAGGCCATCACCCTGCGGTCCTGGAGCGCCCTGTTCTACCTGGGCCTGGTAGCGTCGGTGGGCGGTTTTATCGTGTACTTCATGCTGCTCAAGCGCCTGAGCCCGATCATCCTGTCGTTCGTCTTCATTATTTTCCCGGTGTTCGCCGTGATCATCGGTGCCTGGTACGAAGGCCTGGAACTGTCCCGGGACCTGATGCTGTATTCGGCGATCCTGCTGGCCGGCTTTGCAATCACCAAGCTGCCGATCGAAAAGCTGCTGGCAAAACCCAATTGACCCTTTACCCACCACGCGAGAGAAACATGGAAGTCCTCCGCCAAACCGCCCTGGAGCAGATCTACGCCCACGCCAGCAGCACCTATCCCGAAGAGTGCTGCGGCTTTGTCTTTGCCGACGGCAGCGTGTACCTGGGCAGCAATATCCAGAACGAGTTGCACCGCAAGAACCCCGAGGCCTACCCCCGCAGCGCGGCCAACGGCTACACCTTCTCGGTGACCGACACGCTGCTGATGAACAAGGCCTTTCGCACGGACAACCCGGTGGTGGTGATTTACCACTCCCACCCGGATGTCGGTGCCTACTTCAGCGACGAGGATCAGGACAAGGCCCTCTACATGGGGGAACCGATCTACCCCGTCAGTTACCTGGTGGTGGATGTCCGCCAGGGCAAGGCCCTTGGGTCGAAGCTGTTTGCCTGGGATGGCACGCACTTCGCCCTCAACCCCTTCAACGACCTGCAAACGGAGTTGTACATGAACGCTGTCTCTTTCCCCGACATCCTGGCCCGTGTGGCCAAGTTGCCAGAATCGACCCTCGAGGGTGCCGGATCGACATTGCGCGAAGTCATTGAAGGCCTCTGTGCCCGCTACCCGCAGCTGCGGGCGCACCTGTTCCACGAGAACAACGGCCGGCTCAAGGAACACTTCCTGTTCACGGCCGGGGAAGAACTGATCGGCCCCGACGAGCCGCTGCCCGAAAAAGCAAAAATCGAAGTGCTGCTCGCCACCTCCGGCGGCATGGACATCGAGTCCTTGAGCAACGAGGAAGTGCAGCGCTATGTGCGCCATATCACCCTGCCGGGTGTCGGCCGCGAAGGGCAACTGAGCCTGAAAAAAGCCAGGGTGTTGATCATCGGCACCGGCGGCCTGGGCTCGCCCATCAGCCTGTACCTGGCCGCTGCCGGCATCGGCACCCTGGGCCTGGTGGACTTCGATGTGGTGGAAAGCAGCAACCTGCAACGCCAGGTGGTGCATGGCAACAGCACCCTGGGCCTGCCCAAGGTCGAATCCGCCAAGCGCCGGCTGCAGGACCTCAACGCGCACATCCGGATCAACACCTACGACACCGCGCTGAACGCCGACAATGCCCTGGAACTGGTCGGCGACTACGATCTGGTGATCGACGGCACGGACAACTTCGAGACCCGCTACCGGGTCAATGATGCCTGCGTACAATTGGGCAAGCCGCTGGTGTATGGCGCGATCTACCGTTTCGACGGCCAGATCAGCGTGTTCAATTACCAGGGCGGGCCCTGCTACCGCTGCCTGTACCCCCACGCCCCGCCGGCGGAACTGGCGCCCAATTGCAGTGCTGGCGGGGTCATCGGTGTACTGCCCGGCGTGGTCGGGATGATCCAGGCCACCGAGGCGATCAAGCTGCTGATCGGCCTGGGCGAGTCCTTGTCCGGCCGGTTGATGCGCTTTGATGCCCTGGCCATGAAGTTCAGTGAAATCCGTTTCAAGCGCCGCGCCGACTGCCCGTGCTGCTCCGACCTGCGTGAAGAACATCAGCCCCCAGCCACCGTCTGTGCCGATGCCATCCGCAGCGCTCCAAGCCTGGCCGCAGAGCACTACATCAAGCCCCAGATGCTCAAGCAGTTGCTGGAGCAGCGCAGCAGCGCCGACATCCTGCTGGATGTGCGCGACGCCAGCGAGCTGGAGGTATGCCAACTGCCCGGCGTGGTGCACATCCCCCTGGCCCAGCTCGACGAGCACCTCGACACGCTCAGCCGTGACAACACCCACTACCTGATCTGCTACGCCGGCATCCGCGCCGAGCAGGCCGCCAGCACCTTGCTAGCCGCTGGCTTTGCCAACACCCGGGTGCTTGAAGGCGGCATGAAACATTGGGTGCGCGACGTCGAACCCGACATGCCTTTGTACTGATCACAGGCCTGGGGGTACTTATCTGATGCTGCACAACTCCATACTCGACGCCATCGGCCAAACGCCCATCGTGCGCCTGGAACAATTCTCCGAAGACCTCGGCATCGAGGTCTTCGCCAAGCTTGAATCCCTGAACCCGGGCGGTAGCCACAAGGCACGGATTGCCCTGGGCATGATCCTCGACGCCGAGCGCCGGGGCATCCTGATTCGTAACTCAGGGCAAACCATCATCGAACCCAGCGGGGGCAACACTGGCATCGGCCTGGTGATGGCCGGCAATGTGCTGGGCTACAAAGTGGTGCTGGTGATTCCCGACAACTACAGCCCCGAAAAGCAAAAGCTGCTGCGCCTGTATGGGGCCAAGGTGGTGCTGTCGGACAGCCGCCTGGGCAATAACTCCCATGGCGAAAAGTGCATGGAGCTGCAGCTGGAAAACCCCAGCTTCGTCATGCTCAACCAGCAACGCAACGGCGCCAACCCCCAGACCCATCGCGACACCACCGCCCCGGAAATCATCCGCGCCTTTGGCGAGCGCCAGGTCGACTACTTCGTCAGCGGTATCGGCACCGGGGGCCATATCACCGGGATCGGTGAAACCCTCAAGGCCGCCTGGCCGCAGATCCGCGTGATGGGTGTAGAACCCGAGGAGTGCGACCTGCTCAGCGACCGCCATGCGCCGCACCATATCCAGGGCCTGTCCATCGGCTTGATCCCGAGCATTCTCAACCTGAATGTGCTGGACGGCATGCTCAAGGTCTCGCGCCTCGACTGCCTGGAAATGATGAAGCGCATCATGCGTACCGACGCCATCAGCCTGGGACTGTCGTCGGCCGCCAATATGGTGGCCATCGCCAAGCTCGCCCCGGAACTGCCCACCGACACCGTCGTCCTGACCATGGTGTACGACAGCGCCGACAGTTATCTGCCCTGTTTCGAATAACGACAATTACGGGGGTGCCTTCCATGGGAGGCTTTATCGACATGCAACAGCTGCACGATGAGTTGCTGACCCACCTCATCGCCACCCTGTCGCCAGCGCAGATGGCACAGTTGCAGCCACACCTGGCGGAGTTGATCCAGCCAGCGGCGCAGGAAGTGGCCGAGGACCTGATCGCCTACGCCTGGCGCGATCCGGCGTCCCGCGGCCGGGGTGAACTGATCCTGGAGTCCTACGCCTCGTTCAAGGCCGTGCTGTATTACCGGCTGGCGCATTGTGTCTGGAACCTTCCCGACCCGGCCCACGGCCAGTTCTGCGCCATTGCGCTGACTTTGAGCAACCAGGGCAAGCTCCTGTCCGGCGCCGAAATCCACCCGGCCGCCCGCATTGGCCGGCGCTTTGTGCTGGATCATGGCTTTGGCACGGTAATCGGCGAAACCTGCGAGATCGGCAATGACTGCTACATCCTGTGTGGCGTGACCCTGGGCGCCCGGGGCATCGCCAACAACCCGGACGGCAAGCGCCACCCGCGCCTGGGCAATAACGTGGAAGTCGGCGCAGGCGCCAGGGTGCTCGGGTATGTGCTGATCGGCGACAACGTGTTTATCAGCCCCTCCTGTGTCATCACCCAGGACGTGCCCGCAGGCACCAAGGTCAAGGTGGTCAACCAGATCCAGTTGCAGAAAAACGACGAATCGGACGCCAGCAACTACCTCGGAGCCTTTGCCCTCGACGAGCGCCTGCATGTGGTCGGTGAAGTCGACATCAGCCACCGGGTCACGCTGCTGGATGCCGACTTCCATCCATTGTCCGGCGTGGTGCTGGAGCCCACGGTCAAGGAGCGTCATCACCTGCAGTTTCGCCTGCGTACGCTGCAGGCCCCCACCTATCCCCCGCGCCTGCCCCTGAACCTGAAGGTGTGCGGGGCGAAGTTCGAAGTCACCCTGCTCTCCCCACCCGGGTTGAGCGCAATGGTGCGGCGCCTGCTGCAAACCAGCCCACTGATCGTTGGAGGATGAACATGTCCGTACACACTATGGAAACCCTGGCGCTGTTTGACAGCGCGCCTTACCAGAACGCCTTCAGCGCCCGCGTGATTGCCGTCAGCGAACAGGGCGTGGCCCTGGAGCACACCCTGTTCTACCCCACCGGGGGTGGCCAGCCCGGAGACACCGGTTACTTCACTCTGGCGGACGGCAGCCGAGTCAACGTGACCGGGACTGTGCGCGACCCGGTACTGCGCTCGATCATCTGGCATCAAGTGGACCACTGCCCCGAGTCATTGCGCGCAGGCGCACAGGTAGACGCCGGCCTGGACTGGGAACGGCGCTACCAGCACATGAAGATGCACACCTGCCTGCATCTGCTGTGCTCGATCATCGACGCGCCGGTGACCGGTTGCAGCATCAGCGCCGACAAGGGCCGCCTGGATTTCGACCTACCGGAAATGACCCTGGACAAGGAGAGCATCACCCGCGACCTCAATGCCTTGATCGAGCAGGCCCATGAGGTCAAGTCGCTGTCGATGCCGGCGTCCGAATACTCCACCCTGTTGCAGATCACCCGCACCCAGGCGGTCGCGCCCCCGGTGATCCAGGGCGCGGTGCGGGTGATTGAAATTGCCGGCATTGATATCCAGCCGTGTGGCGGCACCCATGTGGTCAACACCGAAGAAATCGGCCGGGTGTTCTGCGAGAAAATCGAGAAAAAAAGCAAGCACAACCGGCGGGTGATCTTGCGGTTCGAGTGAAGCGTCAAGCTGCCAACGGGGGGGGGTAAACGCCCCTATTGGCACGCTTGCCTTTACTTCGCCTGGGCTTTGATCTGGGCACTCAATTGCTGGACTTGCTGTTGCAGTTGGGTAATCACCTGGGTGAACTCAGTCATCATTTGATCTATACGTGCGCGCAGTTGCTGGTTGTCGCGCATGAGATCGTCAGCGCTGCGGTTCGCCGGTGGCGTTGGCTCATGGGGCTGAGCCGCTGCTGGAGCGTCCTTGGCACCGGGCGCTTGCTCAGCCGATGTGGGGGCCGACGGGGCATTGCTGTCAGTCTTCGGACCTGCGGCAGGGGCTTCGTTTGCGGAGGCATCTGCCCCCCCCATTTTCTGGGTCAACGCCTGGATCTGCTCTTGCAGCTTAGTTACCACCGCCGTGAACTGGGTTTGCAGGCGCTCAATCGTCTCGCGCAGTTGGTCATTTTCAGCAGTCAGTTGCTCGAGGCTACGAGGTGCCTCCGACCCCGACACCGGCGTGTTGTTGTCTGCGCGAGCACTGGCTTCAGGCGGCACTTTGCCCTGCCCTGCTTCTGCGCGGCCACTGGCATCTTGTTTCGATGGGGCGCCCCCTTTTGCAGGGCTCTCCATCATGCCGGCTTGCTGCCCCAGGTTTGCTATCTGCTGTTCAAGCTCAGTGATTATCGGCGTGAAGTGGGCAACCAACTGGTTAAGACTGTCACGCAGCTGGTTGTTTTCCTGGGAGAGCTGCGCCAGTTGAGGCGAGTTAGTACTGGCATTGGATGACGGTGCATTGACCAGGCCTTTATGTGCCGCAAACTGCCCACGCTGCTGCGCAGTCATCGGTGGGCGGGGTGGAGTTGAATCTGCTTGCGCGCCGGGCGGGGCATCCGTTTCAGCACGGCCTTCGTTCTGCACGGACGCTGGTTTGGGAGGCATTTCATAGGGCTGGCTGGGTGCGTACTGCGAATGACTTACGCTCGTCATAGTGGACCTCTCAGATTCAGGTAGTTGATTCACGGGCATTGCATCCCGGATGCCCCGGCAAAAACAGGTCATCTGGCTATCTGATTGGTCATTATCGGAATAAGGTTCCGGCGATGTCGGGCGTACGAATAGCAAAGTATGTCCACTTCACAACTCGCCGCCCGACGCCCTCATATCACCCACAAATCCACAAACCGGTTCACCGGCGTCGCTTCAAGCCGTGCCTGATCCTTGCACAGTGCAAAAATCTCGGCGCTGCGCTGCGCGGGGAAGCGTGTCCCCAGGTTGGCCTTGAACTTGTCTTCCAGCAAAGGAATGCCATCCGCCCGGCGCCGACGATGGCCAATCGGGTATTCCACCGCGACCTGCTCGGTGCTCGAACCATCGGTGAAGAACACCTGCACCGCGTTGGCAATGGAACGCTTGTCCGCTTCCAGGTACTCGCGGCTGTAGCGTGGATCTTCGACGATTTCCATTTTGCCGCGCAACTCATCAATGATCGGGTGCGCTGTATGGAACTCATCTTCGTACTGCTCGGCGACCAGGTTGCCAAACGCCAGGGGCACGGCTGTCATGTATTGCAGGCAATGGTCGCGGTCGGCCGCATTGGCCAGTGGGCCGACCTTGGAAATGATGCGAATGGCCGACTCGTGGGTGGTGATCACGATGCGCTCGATCTCGTGCAAGCGGTGCCTGACCTGCGGGTGCAAGGTGACAGCAGCTTCACAGGCGGTCTGGGCGTGGAACTCTGCAGGAAAGCTGATCTTGAACAGCACGTTTTCCATCACATAAGTGCCATAGGGCTGGGGCAAACTGAATGCGCGCTTGTCCTCAGGCTTGAGGGCCAGGTCCTTGTTGGTGTGACTGAACAACACGTCGTAGAAGCCCCACTGCGGTGCGCTCAGCACGCCGGGGATGCCCATCTCGCCACGCAGAGCGATATCCGCCAGACGTACACCACGACTGGATGCATCCCCCGCCGCCCAGGATTTGCGTGACCCGGCGTTTGGCGCATGCCGGTAGGTCCGCAAGGCCTGACCATCGACAAAGGCATGAGACAGTGCCGACAGCATCTGTTCGCGGTTGGCCCCCATCAACTTGGCACAGACCGCAGTGGAGGCCACTTTCACCAACAGCACATGGTCAAGACCGACGCGGTTGAAGGAGTTTTCCAGGGCAATCACACCCTGGATTTCGTGGGCCATGATCATCGCTTCCAGCACCGCGCGCACGGTCAGCGGCGCCTCGCCATGGGCCACGCGTTTTTGCGACAGGTGATCAGCGACGGCGAGAATGCCACCGAGGTTATCCGAAGGATGGCCCCATTCGGCGGCGAGCCAGGTGTCGTTGTAATCGAGCCAACGCACGATGCAGCCGATGTCCCACGCGGCCTTGACCGGGTCCAGGCGATAGGACGTACCCGGCACCCGCGCACCGAACGGCACCACTGTGCCTTCGACGATCGGTCCCAAATGCTTGGTGCACTCGGGAAAACGCAGGGCCAGCAGGCCACAACCGAGGGTGTCCATCAGGCAGTTGCGGGCGGTGTCCAGGGCATCCGGGGAGTCGATGCGGTAGTTGAGGACGTAATCGGCAATGTCCTGCAAAACCGGGTCGTAGTCGGGGCGGTTGTTCTGGTCGACGTTGGCGCTCATGGCAGTACTCCAAAATGGGTTGGGTGTGTTCCTTCCTCAGGCTCAGGGTGGGTGGTTTGTGGCAGGTCTGAATGCCTGCTCTCGTACATAAATCCAGAGGCCGCCGCCCCCTTGTGGGAGCGGGCTTGCCCGCGATAGCGCTGGATCAGTTGGTATCTGCGTGACTGACACGCCGCTCTCGCGGGCAAGCCCGCTCCCACACAAGCCCGCTCACATATCGGGGCCGGCGCAGAGCTTTAGAATGCGTCGCCGGGCACGCGCACGTAGCCTTCCATCAAGACCCGCGCACTGCGGCTCATGATGGCTTTCTTTACCACCCATTCGCCGTTGACCTGGCTGGCTTCGGCGCCCACGCGCAAGGTGCCGGACGGATGCCCGAAGCGCACGGCGTTGCGTTCCACACCGCCCGCCGCGAGGTTGACCAGGGTTCCGGAAATCGCCGCCGCCGTGCCAATCGCCACCGCCGCCGTCCCCATCATCGCGTGGTGCAGCTTGCCCATGGACAGCGCGCGCACCAGCAGATCCACATCGCCGGCCTTGATCGCCTTGCCACTGGAGGCCAGGTAATCCGCAGGCTTGGCCACAAACGCCACCTTCGGCGTGTGCTGGCGCTGGGCCGCTTCGTCCAGGTGCTTGATCAGGCCCATGCGCAATGCACCATAGGCCCGTACCTGCTCGAACATGGCCAGGGCTTTGGGATCGCTATTGATCGCGCCTTGCAGCTCGGTGCCGGTGTAGCCGAGGTCTTCGGCGTTGATAAAAATCGTCGGGATCCCGGCGTTGATCAGCGTCGCCTTGAAGGTGCCGACACCCGGTACTTCCAAGTCGTCGACCAGGTTGCCGGTAGGGAACATCGAACCGCCGCCGCCCTCTTCTTCCGCTGCCGGGTCCATGAACTCCAGTTGCACTTCCGCCGCCGGGAAGGTCACACCATCCAGCTCGAAGTCGCCGGTTTCCTGCACCGCGCCGTTGGTGACGGGCACATGGGCGATGATGGTCTTGCCGATATTCGCCTGCCAGACCCGCACCACGGCCACGCCGTTGTGGGGAATGCGGGCCGCATCCACCAGGCCGCTGCTGATGGCAAACGAGCCGACCGCCGCTGACAGGTTGCCGCAGTTGCCGCTCCAGTCTACGAACGGCTTGTCGATGGAGACCTGGCCAAACAGGTAGTCCACGTCATGCTCGGCGCGGGTGCTCTTGGCGAGGATCACGGTTTTGCTGGTACTCGAGGTGGCACCGCCCATGCCGTCGATCTGTTTGTCATAGGGATCGGGGCTGCCGATCACCCGCAGCAGCAAGGCATCGCGCGCCGCACCCGGGACCTGGGCCGATTCGGGCAGGTCCTTGAGGTTGAAAAACACGCCCTTGCTGGTGCCGCCACGCATGTAGGTGGCGGCGATCTTGATTTGCGCTACGTGTGTCATGGTTATCCTCTTCAGGCGGTCGCCGCCGATTCCAGGAAGTCCTGGGCAAAACGCTGCAACACGCCGCCCGCCTCGTAGATCGACACTTCTTCAGCGGTGTCCAGGCGGCAGGTCACCGGCACTTCGACACGCTCGCCATTCTTGCGGTTGATCACCAGGGTCAACTGCGCACGCGGGGTGCGCTCGCCGATCACGTCATAGGTTTCGCTGCCATCAATCTGCAGGGTCTTGCGGTCAGTACCCGGCAAAAATTCCAGGGGCAGCACGCCCATGCCCACCAGGTTGGTGCGGTGGATGCGTTCGAAGCCTTCGGCGGCAATCGCTTCCACACCCGCCAGGCGCACGCCCTTGGCCGCCCAGTCGCGGGACGAACCCTGGCCGTAGTCGGCGCCGGCAATGATGATCAGCGGCTGCTTGCGCTCCATGTAGGTTTCGATGGCTTCCCACATCCGTGTGACCTTGCCTTCCGGCTCGATGCGCGCCAGGGAACCCTGCTTGACCTTGCCGTTTTCCTGGACCATTTCATTGAACAGCTTGGGGTTGGCAAAGGTCGCGCGCTGGGCGGTCAGGTGGTCGCCGCGGTGCGTTGCATACGAGTTGAAGTCGACTTCCGGCAGGCCCATTTTCGCCAGGTATTCGCCGGCGGCGCTGTCGAGCATGATCGCGTTGGACGGCGACAGGTGGTCAGTGGTGATGTTGTCCGGCAGCACCGCCAGCGGGCGCATGCCCTTGAGCGGACGCGCACCGGCCAGGGCGCCTTCCCAGTACGGCGGGCGGCGGATGTAGGTGCTCTGCGGGCGCCAGTCGTACAGCGGCGTGACTTTCGGGCCGGTGTCCTCGTGGATCGCAAACATCGGGATGTAGACCTGGCGGAACTGCTCCGGCTTGACCGAGGCCTTGACCACTGCGTCGATTTCTTCATCGCTCGGCCAGATGTCCTGCAGGCGGATTTCCTTGCCGGTGGCGTCCAGGCCCAGCACGTCCTTCTCGATATCGAAGCGGATGGTACCGGCAATCGCATAGGCCACCACCAGCGGTGGCGAAGCCAGGAATGCCTGCTTGGCGTACGGGTGGATGCGCCCGTCGAAGTTGCGGTTACCCGAGAGCACGGCGGTGGCGTACAGGTCGCGGTCGATGATTTCTTGCTGGATCACCGGATCGAGTGCACCGGACATGCCATTGCAAGTGGTGCAAGCGAAGGCCACGACGCCAAAACCCAGCTGCTCCAACTCGCTGGTCAGCCCGGCTTCGTCGAGGTACATGGCCACGGTTTTCGAACCCGGCGCCAGGGACGACTTGACCCACGGCTTGCGGGCCAACCCAAGCTTGTTGGCATTGCGCGCCAGCAGGCCGGCGGCGATCACGTTGCGTGGGTTGCTGGTGTTGGTGCAACTGGTGATGGCGGCGATGATCACCGCGCCGTCGGGCATTTGCCCCGGCACGTCATCCCATTGCCCGGAAATGCCCTTGGCCGCCAGGTCGCTGGTGGCCACGCGGGCGTGCGGGTTGCTCGGGCCGGCCATATTGCGCACGACGCTGGACAGGTCGAAGCTCAGGCCACGCTCGTATTGCGCGCCCTTGAGGTCATCGGCCCACAGGCCGGTGTGCCGCGCATACTGCTCGACCAGGGCGACTTGTTCGTCTTCACGCCCGGTGAGCTTGAGGTAAGCGATGGTCTGCGCGTCGATGTAGAACATCGCCGCCGTGGCGCCGTATTCCGGAGCCATGTTGGAGATGGTGGCCCGGTCGCCCAGGGTCAGGGCTGAGGCGCCTTCGCCGAAGAACTCCAGCCAGGCACCGACAACTTTCTGCTGGCGCAGGAACTCGGTCAGGGCCAGCACCATGTCGGTGGCGGTGATGCCCGGTTGCAGCTTGCCCGTCAGTTCGACGCCAACGCTTTCCGGCAGGCGCATCCACGACGCGCGGCCAAGCATCACACTCTCGGCTTCCAGGCCGCCGACGCCGATGGCGATTACGCCCAGGGCGTCAACGTGGGGGGTGTGGCTGTCGGTGCCGACGCAGGTATCCGGGAAGGCCACGCCGTCACGCACCTGGATCACCGGGGACATTTTCTCCAGGTTGATCTGGTGCATGATGCCGTTGCCCGGCGGGATCACATCGACGTTTTTGAAAGCCTTTTTGGTCCACTCGATAAAGTGGAAACGGTCTTCATTGCGGCGGTCTTCAATGGCGCGGTTTTTCTCGAAGGCCTGCGGGTCAAAACCTCCGGCCTCGACGGCCAGGGAGTGGTCGACGATCAGTTGGGTCGGCACCACCGGGTTGACCTTGGCCGGGTCGCCGCCTTGCAGGGCGATGGCGTCACGCAGGCCGGCGAGGTCTACCAGGGCGGTCTGGCCGAGGATGTCATGGCATACCACCCGGGCCGGGAACCAGGGGAAGTCGAGGTCGCGCTTGCGCTCGATCAATTGGCTCAGGGAAGCGTTGAGGGTCGCCGGGTCGCAGCGACGCACCAGGTTTTCGGCGAGCACGCGGGAGGTGTAAGGCAGCGTGGCGTAGGCACCGGGGGTGATGGCCTCGACAGCCGCACGGGCGTCGAAGTAATCCAGGCGGCTGCCGGGGAGCGATTTGCGAAATTCAGTGTTCATCGTCAGGACTCGGTCACGGTAGTTACAAAAGGAAGACCTGTGCCGCCCCAGAATTGGAATGAGGTCAAAATGTGGGAGCGGGCTTGCTCGCGAATGTGGTGTGTCATTCAACACATTCAGTGACTGCTACCCCGCATTCGCGAGCAAGCCCGCTCCCACACTTTTGATTCGGCTACCAATTCGGGATTGTCGGTCTCCTCATTCAGCGACGTTCGATTGGCACGAACTTGCGCTGCTCGACGCCGATGTACTCGGCGCTTGGACGGATGATGCGGTTGTTGGCGCGCTGCTCAAACACATGCGCCGCCCAGCCGGTCAGGCGTGAGCAGACGAAGATCGGGGTGAACAGCTTGGTCGGGATGCCCATGAAGTGGTACGCCGAGGCATGGTAGAAGTCGGCGTTGGGGAACAGTTTCTTCTGTTCCCACATGGTCTTGTCGATGGCTTCGGAGACCGGGAACAGCACCTTGTCGCCCACTTCATCGGCGAGTTTTTTCGACCAGCCCTTGATCACTTCATTGCGCGGGTCGTTGTCTTTATAGATCGCGTGGCCAAAGCCCATGATCTTGTCCTTGCGTTCCAGCATGCCGAGGGTGCCTTTCACGGCGTCTTCGGCCGAGGAGAAACGCTCGATCATTTCCATCGCCGCTTCGTTGGCACCGCCATGCAGCGGGCCGCGCAGCGAGCCGATGGCGGCGGTGACGCAGGAATACAGGTCGGACAGGGTCGAGGCACACACACGAGCGGTGAAGGTCGAGGCGTTGAATTCGTGCTCGGCGTAGAGGATCAGCGACACGTTCATGACTTTTTCATGCAGCTCGCTCGGCTTCTTGCCGTGCAGCAGGTGCAGGAAATGCCCGCCGATGCTCGGCTCGTCGGTCACGCAGTCGATGCGCTTGCCGTCGTGGCTGAAGCGGTACCAGTAGCACATGATCGCCGGGAACGCGGCCAGCAGACGGTCAGTGACATCGCGTTGCACGCTGAAGTCTTTTTCCGGTTCGATATTGCCGAGGAACGAGCAACCGGTGCGCATCACGTCCATCGGGTGGGCGTCGGCAGGGATGCGTTCCAGCACTTCCTTGAGCGCCTGGGGCAGGTCACGCAGCTTGCTCAGCTTGGCGCTGTAGGCCGCCAGCTCGGCCTTGCTCGGCAATTCGCCGTACAACAGCAGGTAGGCGACTTCTTCAAACTGCGCGTCGGCGGCCAGTTCACGCACGTCGTAGCCGCGATAGGTCAGGCCGGCACCGGCCTGGCCCACGGTGGACAGTGCCGTCTGCCCGGCCACCTGGCCACGCAGGCCGGCGCCACTCAGTACTTTTGCTTCAGCCATGGTTCTTCTCCAATTTTGTAGTTATCTGGGAGGCGCTGCGCTTACTTCTTGGCGGCGAACAGCGCGTCGAGCTTCTGCTCGAAGGTGTGGTAGTCGATGCGATCGTAAAGCTCCATGCGGGTTTGCATGGTGTCGATCACGTTCTGTTGGGTGCCGTCGCGACGGATCGCGGTGTAGACGTTCTCGGCGGCCTTGTTCATGGCGCGGAAAGCCGACAGCGGGTACAGCACGATGGAAACATCGGCAGATTTCAACTGTTCGGTGGTGTACAGCGGGGTCGCGCCGAATTCCGTGATGTTGGCCAGGATCGGGGCTTTGACCCGCGAAGCGAACAGCTTGTACATCTCAAGCTCGGTGATGGCTTCCGGGAACACCATGTCGGCACCGGCCTCGATGCACGCGGCGGCACGTTCCAGGGCGGACTCCAGGCCTTCCACGGCCAGGGCGTCGGTACGCGCCATGATCACGAAGCTGTCATCGGTCCGGGCATCCACGGCGGCCTTGATACGGTCGACCATTTCCTGCTGGGACACGATCTCTTTGTTCGGGCGATGGCCGCAACGCTTGGCCCCCACCTGGTCCTCGATATGAATCGCGGCGGCGCCGAACTTGATCATCGACTTGACGGTGCGCGCCACGTTGAACGCCGAGGAGCCGAAACCGGTGTCCACGTCCACCAACAGCGGCAGGTCGCAGACATCGGTGATACGGCGCACATCGGTCAGCACATCATCCAGGCCGGTGATGCCCAAGTCCGGCACGCCCAGGGAGCCCGCGGCGACCCCGCCACCAGACAGGTAAATGGCCTTGAAACCGGCGCGCTTGGCCAGCAGCGCGTGGTTGGCATTGATCGCGCCGACCACTTGCAGGGGGTGTTCGCTGGCGACCGCATCACGGAAACGCTGGCCGGGGGTGCTGTTTTTATAGGAACTCATGACTCACCTCTCGAGGGGGCGCCGTCGGGGAAGTGACGGGCGATATTGCGTTTGGAGGCGCCGATATGGCGGCGCATCAACAACTCGGCCAGTTCACCGTCGCGATCGGCAATCGCGTCAAGAATGCGGTGATGCTCGGCAAATGCCTGGCGTGGACGATTGGGGGTGGCGGAGAACTGGATGCGGTACATGCGCACCAGTTGATACAGCTCGCCGCACAACATTTGGGTCAGGGTGCGGTTACGCGCGCCTTGAATGATCCGGTAATGAAAGTCGAAGTCGCCTTCCTGCTGGTAGTAGCCCACACCGGCCTGGAATGCGGCATCGCGCTCGTGGGTATGCAGGACTTGGCGCAGCTCCTCGATTTCTTCGTCGGTCATGCGCTCGGCGGCCAGGCGGCAAGCCATGCCTTCGAGGGATTCGCGGATTTCGTAGAGTTCCACCAGCTCAGCCTCGCTCAGGGACACCACCCGAGCGCCGACATGGGGCACGCGCACCAGCAGGCGCTGGCCCTCCAGGCGGTGGATCGCCTCACGCAGCGGGCCACGGCTGATGCCGTAGGTGCGCGCCAGCTCAGGCTCGGAGATCTTGCTGCCGGGGGCAATCTCGCCCTTGACGATGGCGGCCTGGATGCGACGGAAGACGTTCTCAGACATCGTTTGGGAATCGTCCTGCCCTACTACCGGAATTTCCAGCTGATCCAGCATGATTGTCGACACCTTTAAAAGCAATGTCGCAAAAACTAGCCAATCAGCCCCTGATAGTCAAAGAATAAATGCACATTGTCGACAATCGTCTAATAACCTGCCTTGCATCCTACAAGGGCATGGCCGGCTGCCAGCGCTGGCGCCAGAAAACCTTCATGTTAGAATGCCCGCCGCATTTGCCTGACATCCCCGGATGAAAAGGCGCACGAGGGAGCTTGCGCAGCAATGCCAGTCGCCTTGAATCAAACATCGCACTGCACCGCCTCAGGATCTATGAGACTCAAGCCCTTCCCCCTATTGTTTTGCCTACTGATGTTTCCGGGCCTTGGCATCGCTGCCGAGAAGACCGTCTATGGCCTCAATGAATACGCCAAGCTGGCGGGTATTGACCTGGAAGTCGCCGCCAAGCTCGACACCGGCGCCAAGACTGCGTCGTTGAGTGCCCGGGACATCAAGCGCTTCAAGCGCAACGGTGAGTCCTGGGTCCGCTTCTACCTGGCCATCGACACCGCCCATTCGCACCCCATCGAGCGTCCCCTGGCCCGCGTCAGCAAGATCAAGCGCCGCGCCGGCGACTACGACCCCGATGAGGACAAGAACTACACCGCCCGTCCGGTGATTGCCCTGGACATCTGCATGGGCACTGCTTTACGCAGCATCGAAGTGAACTTGACTGACCGCAGCGCCTTCCAATATCCGCTGCTGATTGGCTCCGAAGCCTTGAAACGCTTTGATGCGCTGGTCGACCCCAGTCTTAAATACGCAGCAGGCAAACCTGCCTGCGCCGCCGACGCTCATACCGCCGAGTAATTCCAATGCGCTCTCTTAATATGCACTTGAAGATTCTGATCGCCATCCTGGTGGTACTGGGCATTTCGGTCACGGCCTATCAGATCCTGGTTCTCGGCATCCCGGTGACCGAGGACGCCACTGACGACCTGTGGAACATCGACGCCAAGGTCGAGTTCGTGGCCAACGCCAAGGATCCGGTCAAGGTCCAGATGTTCGTGCCGCCCCTGAGCCGCGACTTCGTCAGCCTCAATGAGAGCTTCATCTCCAATAACTATGGGGTGAGCGTCAACCGCATCGACGGCAACCGCAAGGTCACCTGGTCGGCCCGGCGCGCCAAGGGCAACCAGACCCTCTACTACCGCCTGGTGCTGACCAAGCGCTACAGCGGCGAAAAGGTCAAGGTCAAGGGGCCGACCTTCCGCGACAGCATCGCCGTGGAAGGCCCGGAAAAAATCGCCGCCGAGGCCCTGCTGGCACCGATCCGCCAGCACTCGGCCGATGTCGAGACCTTTATCAGCGAAGCCATCAAGCGCACCAACAACCTCAACGATGACAACGTCAAGCTGCTGCTGGCGGGCGATCCGTCGACGCCGCACAAGGCCAAGATCATCGAGTTGCTGCTGTCCATCGCCCACGTGCCGGTGGAAAAGGTCCACACCATCCGCCTGGTAGCCGACCAACCGCAAACCCCAGAACTGTGGCTGCGCAGCTTCAATGGCAACGACTGGCTGTACTTCAACCCGGAAACCGGCGAACAGGGCCTGCCCTCCGACCGCCTGCAGTGGTGGACCGGCGATGAAAACCTGATCACCGTCGACGGCGGCAAGAAAGCCGCCGTGACCTTCAGCCTGAACAACAGCGAGATGAACGCGATCCGCCTGGCCAAGCTGACGGACGAGAACACCGACGCCAACTTCCTCGAATACTCGCTCTACGGCCTGCCGCTGCAAACCCAGCAGACCTTCATGATCATGGTGATGATCCCGATTGGCGTGCTGGTGATCCTGATCCTGCGTAACCTGATCGGCCTGCAGACCCTGGGCACCTTCACCCCGGTGCTGATTGCCCTGGCGTTCCGCGAGACCCAGTTGGGCTTTGGCATCGTGCTGTTTACGGTGATTACGGCACTGGGGCTGTCCCTGCGGTCGTACCTGGAGCATTTGAAACTGCAGATGCTGCCGAGGCTCTCGGTGGTCCTGACCTTTGTCGTGGTGTTGATTGCTGCCATCAGCCTGTTCAGCCACAAGCTGGGCCTGGAGCGCGGCCTGTCGGTGGCGCTGTTCCCGATGGTGATCCTGACCATGACCATCGAACGCCTGTCCATTACCTGGGAAGAGCGCGGCGGCGGCCATGCGATGAAAGTCGCGATTGGCACCCTGTTCGCTGCCTCCCTGGCCCACCTGATCATGAGCGTGCCGGAGTTGATCTACTTCGTGTTCACCTTCCCGGCGATCCTGTTGATCCTGGTGGGCTTCATGCTGGCCATGGGTCGCTACCGTGGCTACCGCCTGACCGAGCTGGTGCGTTTCAAAGCCTTCCTCAAGGCTGATTCGTAATGTTCGGGTTCTGGAAGACCTGGAAGGCCCTGGAAGCGCGGGGCATCATGGGCATCAACCGGCGTAATGCCGACTACGTGCTCAAGTACAACAAGCGCAGCCTGTATCCGATTGTCGATGACAAAATCATCACCAAGGAACGGGCGATCCAGGCCGGCATCCATGTGCCGGAGATGTACGGGATCATTTCCACCGAGAAAGAAATCGACAAGCTCGACGAAATCATCGGTGGCCGTAGCGACTTCGTGATCAAGCCGGCCCAGGGCGCCGGCGGCGACGGCATCCTGGTGATCGCCGACCGTTTTGAAGGGCGCTATCGCACGGTGTCCGGCAAAATCATCAGCCACGAGGAAATCGAGCACCAGATTTCCAGCATCCTCACCGGCCTGTATTCCCTGGGCGGTCACCGCGACCGCGCGTTGATCGAATACCGGGTGGTGCCCGACCAGATCTTCAAGAGCATCAGCTACGAAGGCGTGCCGGATATCCGCATCATCGTGTTGATGGGCTACCCGGTGATGGCCATGCTGCGCTTGCCGACCCGTCAGTCCGGCGGCAAGGCCAACCTGCACCAGGGCGCGATTGGCGTGGGCGTGGACCTGGCCACCGGCCTGACCCTGCGCGGCACCTGGCTGAACAACATCATTACCAAGCACCCCGACACCACCAACGCGGTGGACGGTGTGCAACTGCCCAACTGGGACGGTTTCATGAAACTCGCCGCCGGCTGCTACGAGCTGTGCGGACTGGGTTACATCGGTGTAGACATGGTGCTGGACCAGGAAAAAGGCCCGCTGATCCTCGAACTCAATGCGCGCCCCGGGTTGAATATCCAGATTGCCAACGATTGCGGCCTGACCTTGCGTACCCATGCCGTAGAAGCTCGACTGGAAGAGCTGAAGGCGGCGGGCGTGACAGAAACGGCGGAAGAACGGGTGAAGTTTGCCCAGGAAATGTTTGGGCATATTCCACCCGTAGAAGGCTGACAGCGCCCCGCGGCTGCGCCCTCTATCCAACCATCCCCGACATCCCCTCTAGGAGCAAATCCTACAGGGGACTACAATCCCCTCCCCGCCCCATGGCTGATTCACCCCGCATGTCGACCTGCTCTGTACATCCCCTGCCCTATCGGGCAAACCCCGCCGAGTATTTTGCGGCGATCCGCCATGCACCCGGCGCCGTGCTGCTGGACAGCGGCCGACCGGCAGCCGAGCGTGGTCGCTATGACTTGCTCAGCGCCTGGCCGGAAGCAACCCTGGCGGTATGGCCGGACGAAAGCGGTAGCGATTTCTTACAACGGCTGCGGGAAAATCTGAAGATGCTGGGTGAGGCTAGCCTGCCCGCACCCTATGAACTGCCGTTCGCCGGCGGCTTGATCGGCTACCTGAGCTACGATTTTGGCCGCCACCTGGAGCAACTGCCGCATCAGGCTATCGACGATATCGGCCTGCCCGATGCCCGTTTTGGCCTGTACGCCTGGGCACTGGTCAGCGACCATCAGGCGCGCACCAGCCAATTGGTGTTCCACCCCAAACTTCCGGAAAGCGAACGCCTGCGCCTGCTGGCCCTGTTCAGCCAACCGGCCGCCGACACCCCGGCCAGCTTCAAGCTGCATACCCGGATGACCCCAGACCTGAGCGCCGCAGCCTATGAACAGGCCCTGGCGCGGATCCAGGATTACATCCAGGCCGGCGACTGCTACCAGGTCAACTTCGCCCAACGCTTTCGCGCGGCCTGCAACGGCGATCCATGGGTCGCCTACTGCGCCTTGCGCGCCGCCTGCCCGACGCCGTTCTCGGGCTTTCAGAGCCTGCCGGATGATGGCGCGGTAGTCAGCCTGTCACCGGAGCGTTTCGTGCGGGTCAACCAGCGCCAGGTGGAAACCCGTCCGATCAAGGGCACCCGCCCCCGCGGGCTGACTCCGCAAGAGGATGCGGCCAACGCCGCCGAACTCCTGGCCAGCCCCAAGGATCGTGCAGAGAACCTGATGATCGTCGATCTGCTGCGCAATGACCTGGGCCGCACCTGCCGCACCGGCTCGGTCAAGGTCCCGGAGCTGTTCAGCCTGGAAAGCTACCCCAACGTGCATCACCTGGTCAGCAGTGTCACCGGCGAACTGGCCGACGACAAAGACGCCCTGGACCTGATCGCCGGCAGCTTCCCCGGCGGCTCGATCACCGGCGCCCCGAAGATCCGTGCGATGCAGATCATCGACGAACTGGAACCGACCCGGCGCGGCTTGTACTGCGGTTCATTGTTGTACCTGGACGTGCGTGGCGAGATGGACAGCTCCATCGCCATTCGCAGCCTGCTGGTCAAGGATGGCCAGGTCTGTTGCTGGGGCGGCGGCGGGATCGTCGCCGATTCCGAGTGGCAGGCGGAGTACCAGGAGTCGATGACCAAGGTGCGGGTGTTGCTGGAAACACTGGAAGGGCTGTAAGCCAACCTCCCAGGGAAAGAACCTGAATCAGAACCACCGTGGTCAGTATCAGGGCGCAGGGATAGCGTCTGGCTCTGGCACTCCACCTGGCCGTCTGTGAGGGATCACATGGGTCGACTGCTTATTGCTTCTGTCGCTTTATCGTTTGCACCGTTAAAACAAAGCCCTTTTCCTACACATCGCGCTCCCTGTGAAGAGTTACAAATCCAGGAAGCGACACCTAATTTCTCCCAAATTGGGAGGCTTGATTTATGCGACTAATCGCAAGAGCCGCCTTAAGGGAGTTCTGGGAATCATCCGGCTTACACCGACTCCCAAACACCCCTGGTTGAAGGGTATCGCCATAGGGAGAAGTCCACCTTTTACACGCCGCAAGACCTGGCCGCTGCGCTGGCGCGCGTGGACCAACTGGGCCTGACGGCCCGTGACCTGGAACCCTTTATCGGCTCCAGCGGACGCGTGTCGGAAGTGCTGAACCACAAACGCAAATTGAGCCTGGCCATGATCAAGCGCCTGCACGAGGGTTTGCGCATTCCTTATGAGCAGTTGCTTGCGGGAGTTTGATCTTTGGCGTTTTCGAGGGCCTCATCGCAAACAAGCCCGCTCCCTCATTCGACCGTGCTCCCAAAGGATAAACGCGGTCGAATGTGGGAGCGGGCTTGCTCGCGATGAGGCAACCAGCCTCGCCCAATAACTTACAGGCTCAACGAACGGTTCGACGCCTTGATGAACTCTTTCTTCAAGTCCTCAAAAGTATGCACCGCCGGGAATTGCGGGAACTCGCGAATCACATTTTCCGGTGCATGGAACAGAATCCCACGATCCGCCTCACCCAACATGGTGGTGTCGTTGTAGGAATCGCCTGCAGCAATTACCCGGTAGTACAGGGTCTTGAAGGCCAGTACCGACTGACGCTTAGGGTCTTTCTGGCGCAGTTGATAGCTCACCACCCGGTCATTTTCATCGGTGATCAAGCGGTGGCAAAGCAGGGTCGGGAAGCCCAGTTGACGCATCAACGGCTGGGAAAACTCATAGAAGGTGTCCGACAGGATCACCACCTGGAAGCGCTCGCGCAGCCAGTCGACGAACTCGATCGCACCTTCCAGCGGTTTGAGGGTGGCAATCACTTCCTGGATGTCCGACAGCTTCAAGCCGTGCTCGTCGAGAATGCGCAGGCGTTGCTTCATCAGGACATCGTAGTCGGGAATGTCCCGGGTGGTGGCCCGCAAGGATTCAATACCGGTTTTTTCAGCGAAGGCGATCCAGATTTCCGGAACCAGCACCCCTTCCAGGTCGAGACAGGCAATTTCCACAAGACACTCCCATTTGGATTTTTTTTCAGTTGAGCGAGCAAAAGGACTGCCGAACTCTAGCGATTCGCGCTGGCCACCGCAACGCAGAGCGGATTTTGTTAACATCCCACTCCTATAGAGCGCTCAGCGCCACTGACCTGTAGGAACCGCCCTGATGAACCAAGCCTTCGACGTCGCTGAACTCGCCGCGACCTATGCCAACAAGTCCGCCCAGGACATCCTCAAGCTGGCGTTCAGCCAGTTCGGCGATGACCTGTGGATTTCCTTCAGCGGTGCCGAGGATGTGGTGCTGGTGGATATGGCCTGGAAGCTGAACAAAAACGTCAAGGTCTTCAGCCTCGACACCGGCCGCCTGCACCCGGAGACCTACCGGTTTATCGAGCAGGTACGAGACTTCTACAAGATCGATATCGAATTGATCTCGCCGGACCAGAGCAAGCTGGAGCCCTTCGTCAAGGAAAAGGGCCTGTTCAGCTTCTACAAGGACGGCCATAGCGAATGCTGCGGCGTGCGCAAGATCGAACCGCTGCGCCGCAAACTCTCCGGCGTACGTGCCTGGGCCACCGGCCAGCGCCGCGACCAGAGCCCCGGCACCCGTAGCCAGGTGGCGGCCCTGGAAGTCGATAGCGCCTTCTCCACCCCCGAGCGCACCCTCTACAAGTTCAACCCGCTGGCGCAAATGACCAGTGAAGAGATCTGGGGTTATATCCGTATGCTCGAGTTGCCGTACAACAGCCTGCATGAGCGCGGCTTTATCAGCATCGGCTGCGAACCCTGCACCCGGCCGGTATTGCCGAACCAGCACGAGCGTGAAGGCCGCTGGTGGTGGGAAGAAGCAACCCAGAAGGAATGTGGGCTGCACGCGGGAAATATCATCAGCAAGGCCTGAAGCCTGACCTGCGAAAAATCTCGCAACAAGCGCGTGTGGGAGCTGGCTGGCCTGCAATGGCATCACCCCGGTGTAATTGAATACCGGGGTGATGCCATTGCAGGCCAGCCAGCTCCCACATTTGTTTCCAGCGACCATTAAACCTGTACACACAAACGTAACCAACAGTGCCATTTTTGTGTGCACTTTAATCTTTACGCACCGAAACGTTACACCCCATTTCTGCTAACTTCCTACATTCTTGATCCCCATATCCCCGCCAAAAAATAAATTCTTGTTCAATCGGTCAATTTATATTTCTTCAAATTCAGCCGGTTACTCAATCGACCTATAAAAACGAAATTAGCGACAGTTTTGTTAGATATAAACCTGGCACACAAGTGGCTTATGGAGTTGGAGTTTTTGTATACAACTTAAACAACAACCCACATACACTTCGTGTCCGCACGCTAGCCGCGCCTAACCCTCGCGCTCGCTGCAGATGCCAGGAGCCTGCCGGCATGCCTACAAGTCTCTCCAATAACCTTGCACTGGATCTGCCCTCCTCCACAGCCAACCCCACGGCGGCAAACTCCGGCCCGCTGGTGCTGAGCCCACGCCTGCACAACAAGGACCTGGCGCCCACCAAAGTCGAAGGTCGACGCTGGGGTGGCTACAGCATCTTCGCCCTGTGGACCAACGATGTGCACAACATCGCCAACTACTCCTTTGCCATCGGCTTGTACGCCCTGGGCCTCGGTGCCTGGCAGATTTTGTTGTCGCTGGGGATCGGCGCGGCGTTGGTGTATTTCTTTATGAACCTGTCCGGCTACATGGGCCAGAAAACCGGTGTGCCGTTTCCGGTGATCAGCCGGATAAGTTTCGGTATACATGGCGCGCAAATTCCTGCGTTGATCCGCGCCGTGATTGCCATCGCCTGGTTCGGGATTCAAACCTACCTCGCATCCGTCGTCTTTCGCGTACTGCTGGTGGCGATTAATCCAGGATTTGCCGACTACGACCACAACACGATCCTCGGCCTGTCCACCTTGGGCTGGGCGTGTTTTGTGATGATCTGGTTTGTGCAACTGGTGATTCTGGCCTACGGCATGGAAATGGTCCGACGCTACGAAGGCTTTGCCGGCCCCGTTATCCTGCTGACCGTCGCGGCGCTGGCCGGCTGGATGTACTTCCAGGCCGACGGCCAAATCGCCTGGTCGATCCGCGAGCCCCTGAGCGGTGGCGAGATGTGGCGCAATATCTTTGCCGGCGGCGCCTTGTGGCTGGCGATCTACGGCACCCTGATCCTCAATTTCTGCGACTTCGCCCGCTCATCGCCTTGCCGCAAGACCATCAAGGTCGGCAACTTCTGGGGCCTGCCGGTGAACATCCTGGTGTTCGCAATCATCACCGTGCTGCTGTGCGGCGGGCAGTTCCAACTCAATGGCCAGGTAATCGAAAGCCCCACACAGATCATCGCGGCCATTCCCAATACCTTGTTCCTGGTGCTGGGTTGCCTGGCATTCCTGATCGTCACCGTGGCGGTGAACATCATGGCCAACTTCGTTGCCCCGGCCTTTGTGCTGAGCAACCTGGCCCCCAAGTACCTGAACTTCCGGCGCGCCGGGCTGATCAGCGCGTTCCTCGCGGTGCTCATCCTGCCGTGGAACCTCTACAACAGCCCGCTGGTGATTGTGTATTTCCTCTCCGGCCTGGGCGCGCTGCTGGGCCCACTGTATGGCGTGATCATGGTGGACTACTGGCTGATCCGTAAGGGCCGGATCGACGTGCCGCAGTTGTATAGCGAAGACCCCAACGGCGCTTACTACTACAGCCACGGGGTGAACCTGCGGGCGGTGGCGGCGTTTGTCCCGGCTGCGGTGATTGCCATTGTCCTGGCGCTGTTGCCGGGGTTTGCCAGCGTCTCGCCGTTCTCCTGGCTGTTTGGCGCTGGCATTGCCGGGGTGCTGTATCTGCTGATCGCCAAGCGTCAGCCGTTTTATGCCGATATCAGCGGCGAGAGCATCGCTGTCGACAACGTCAGTCATTGATCAGGAGGTCATCCCATGCGCATTCTCGTCGTCAACGTCAACACCACCGAATCCATTACCCAAGCCATTGCCCAACAGGCTCGCAGCGTGGCGGCAGCGGGCACCGAAATTGTCGGGCTGACGCCGTTTTTTGGTGCCGAATCAGTGGAAGGCAATTTCGAAAGCTATCTGGCGGCCATTGCGGTGATGGACCGAGTAATGGCCTACGATCAGCCGTTCGATGCGGTGATCCAGGCAGGTTATGGCGAGCATGGCCGCGAAGGCCTGCAGGAGTTGCTGGACGTGCCAGTGGTGGATATCACCGATGCCGCGGCCAGCACCGCGATGTTCCTCGGCCATGCTTACTCAGTGGTCACCACCCTGGATCGCACGGTGCCGCTGATCGAAGACCGGCTCAAGCTCTCCGGGCTGTATGAACGCTGTGCCTCCGTACGGGCCAGCGGCATGGCGGTACTGGAGTTGGAGGAACACCCGCTGCGGGCCATGGAAGCGATTGTGCGCCAAGCCGAACTGGCCATCAGCGAAGACAAGGCTGAAGTGATCTGCCTGGGTTGCGGCGGCATGGCCGGGCTGGATGAACAGATCCGCCAACGCACCGGTGTGCCGGTGGTGGATGGAGTGACTGCAGCGGTAACCCTGGCCGAATCCTTGGTGAGGCTGGGGTTGTCGACGTCGAAGGTGCGCACCTATGGGACACCCCGGCCAAAGAACATCATCGGTTGGCCGGGCAGGTTCGCACGCTGAATCGCCGATCTCGATCAGTTCAAGACGTCATTGAGCACTTCATAAATGATCCCGGTGGCAATCGTCACCAGGATCAGGTCGGTGCCAGCCTGTTGCCATTCGTAGCCGTCGTAATGGGGCAGCCGCCCCAACAGGCGCCCATCAAGTTTCTTGGCGATTCCAGGTGGCAGGGGTTTGCCACGGGCCAGGTTTTTCTGGATGCCCGGCGGCAGGGACGAACCACCGCGCCAGTAGTCGCGGTTGTCACCAAGGATTACCCGCACACCCCCGATATCAATTTGCGGGCCGCTGTAATGGGCGCTTGCACCCTTCTTGCCACCACCCTGGCCCTGATTACCCTGGCCGCCCCCCTTATTGCCATGGGCACTGCCTTTGTCCTTGCCGTTGCCGTTGCCGGGATCGGCCAGCAGCGCCGGGGAGCCTGCAATCAACGCCAGGCTGGTAAATACGAGTAAAGCGCGTGATATGGACATGATCGGTCTCGACAGTCGCAAGCCCCATTGGCCCGTATCAGCTTAGAACACTAGCGGGCAGCAAGTTCAGCAGTGAGTGCTATACCGCGCTGAACCGCTGCGCCAGGCGTTGCTCGGCAAACTGCTCGAGGATGAAGTCGACAAATACCCGGGTCTTGCCCGGCAGCAACTTGTGTTCGGCGTAGTACAGGGAGATGTTGCCGTCATCGACGTACCAGTCCGGCAGCACCCGCACCACCGCGCCACTGTCGAGGAACGGCACGGCCATCGGCATGCTGACCAGGGCAATACCCAGACCTTGGGTGCAGGCGCAGCACGCGGCTTCGGAGTCGCCCATGGTCATGCGTGGCTTGAGCATCAACGGCCGCTGTTCGCGGGCGCGGTTGGTCAGTTGCCAGGTGCGCACGCGGCCGGTTTGCGGCGAGCGGATCAGGATCCCATTGCACAGCCCCAAATCTTCGGGGACGCGCACGGGCAGGCGCTTGGCCAGGTAATCGGGCGAGGCCACCAGAATCCGGTGGGCCGGGGTCAACTTGCGGGCGACCACCCCCTGGGGCAGCTCGAACCCGCCGCCAATGGCCGCGTCAAAGCCCTGGCCGATCAGGTCGACCTGGCGATTATCAAAATGCCAATCCGGACTGATATCGGGAAAACGCCGCAGAAACTCCGCCAGCAACGGCACCACATAACGGTTGCCGAACACCGTGCCCATACTCACCTTGAGCGTGCCCACCGGCCGGCCTTCGGCGCTGGCCAGGTTGGCCACGGCATTCTGGATGGTGGTGAGGCTGGCGCTGACCTGCTCCAAAAACAGCTTGCCGGCTTCGGTCAATGTGAGGCGCCGGGTGCTGCGCTGGAACAGCCGCACCCCCAGGCGCGCTTCAAGCTTGGCCACGCTTTTGCCGACGGCGGCCGGCGTCAGGCTCAGGTGCCGGGCCGCTTCGGCAAAGCTGCCGCCTTCGGCACTGCGCACGAAGCATTCGATACTGCCGAAGCTTTCCATATCGCACCACTCTAAACTTTTGGTTTACACAGACTATAGCAATCACGGTCTACCGAGGGATGCCCGCGAGGGCAATACTCGGTGCCAACAACAAGGCACCTGCGCCTTGCATCATTGGGAGATCGACATGACCACGCAAAACCTCAGCGGCAAAGTTGCCTTGATCCAGGGCGGTTCCCGCGGCATCGGCGCCGCCATCGTCAAGCGCCTGGCCGCGCAAGGTGCAGCCGTTGCCTTTACTTACGTCAGCTCTGCGGCCAAGGCCGAGGCCCTGCAGAACAGCGTGATCAGCGACGGCGGCAAGGCCCTGGCGATTCACGCCGACAGCGCCGATGCCGTGGCCATTCGCAATGCGGTCAATGCCACTGTCGACGCGTTCGGGCGCCTGGATATCCTGGTGAACAACGCCGGGGTGCTGGCGGTCGGCCCGCTGGAGGATTTCAAACTGGAAGACTTTGACCAGACCCTGGCCATTAACGTGCGCAGCGTGTTTATTGCCACCCAGGAAGCTGCCCGGCACATGGGCGAAGGGGGTCGCATCATCAATATCGGCAGCACCAACGCCGAGCGCATGCCTTTCGCCGGTGGCGGCCCCTATGCCATGAGCAAAGCCGCGCTGGTGGGTTTGACCAAAGGCCTGGCGCGCGACCTGGGGCCACGGGGGATTACCATCAACAACGTACAACCGGGCCCGGTGGACACCGATATGAACCCGGCCGACAGTGAATTTGCCGAGAGCCTGATTGGCTTTATGGCGGTGGGTCGTTATGGGCACGTCGAGGAAGTGGCCAGCTTTGTCGCCTATCTGGTAGGGCCGGAAGCCGGTTACATCACCGGCGCCAGCCTGACCATTGATGGCGGTTTCAGCGCCTGAACACCCTATAAGAGCCGGCTTGCCGGCTCTTGCAACGCTCAGCGCATTGGCGGCAGGCCATACGCAGCCAGATCGAACTCCGCGAGCTTGCGGATGATCTGGTCAGCGTGAGCGTACTTGCTGTCGGCCATGGCTTCGTCGGGCACCGCGATGGCAGTCATGTTCGCGGCCTTGGCAGCGGTCACGCCAAACGGTGAGTCTTCAAACACCAGGCAATCCTCGGGCACAACGCCCAGGCGGCGGGCAGCGGTAAGGAAGATGTCCGGCGCAGGCTTGGCTGCGCCAACTTCAGGGTCGTCGGCGGTGACAATCGTACCGAACAAGCCAAACCATTCGCGGTGCAACGTGGTCTTGTGCCCAAACGAATTGCGCGACGAACTGGTGCCCACGGCTATCGGGATGTTGTGCGCACTTAAATGCCGCACCAACGCCTCGGCGCCCGGCATGCCCAGCGCCTTGGGGAAACGCTCGCTCATCAAGGGCTCACGGATACGCAGGAACTCCTCAGGCGTGATCGGCAAGTCCAGCGCCTTGACCACATACTCGGCCAGGTCCTGGGCGCCACGGCCAATGATGTGCTGCTTGATGCCCCAGTCGTAGGTACGGCCGTAGCGCTCGGCGATGATCTGCGTGACTTCGGTGTAGATACCCTCGGTATCCAGCAACAACCCGTCCATATCGAAAATCACGGCCTTGATCGGGCCAACAGCAGTACGCGGTGCGTTCATCACAACAGATCCGTGGCAGATGACTAAAAGGATTCAGCACAATAACGGGGCCTCGGGCCTACAAGCAACCGCAACCGCCCGCCTCTGGTTTCAAGCGGCTCTATCCAGCACACTTGGCAGCCTCACCTGACGCGACCCCTTCTATGCTCTTGCGACTCGCTGCCGACTCCCTGGTGTTGTTTCACCTTGGCTTCATCCTGTTCGTATTGTTCGGCGGCCTGCTTGCCCTCAAGTGGCGACCGGTCATGTGGCTGCACCTGCCCGCTGCGGCCTGGGGCGTTGCCGTAGAAGTCTTCCACCTGCCCTGCCCCCTGACCCGCTGGGAAAACCTGCTGCGCCACCTCGCCGGGCAAGAGGGTTATGGCGCAGGGTTTATCGAGCACTACATCATTGCCCTGATCTACCCCGCGGGGCTGACGCCACAGATCCAACTGGGCCTGGGCGCCCTGGTCTTGCTGATTAATATTGCGGTGTACGCACGCCTGATCAGGCGAGGGCCACGGGCGGGGAACTGAACGTGTTGGCCTAGCCTTTTGGCTGCGCCAGAAACTCAACAATCAATGAAGTGACCTGCTGCTGGATCACCTCACGCGGGCGGGCACCTTCGCCATCGCGGCAGATCATGCCGTCGCCTGGTGAGCTTTTTTCAATCAACGCCTCTCCACCCGGCTTGCACACGGCCATAAAGCTGAAGTGAGTGGCGTCGCTGATTTCGACATAGCGCGTCGCTGCCGCTGGCAGGCGTTTGGCCAAGTCAGCGGATTCCAACTCGGCGGGAAGCTCCGTTGAGGGCACGCCCGCAGCAATCACCAACGTCGGCACCGGCAACGCCGCCAGGCTTTGATCGGTAAAGCCACGGGACAGACCCAGGTCCAGTGAAACAATGGCAGTGACCCGCTTGTCACTCAAATCCGCTGCCAACGGCGCCTGCACTGGGTTCATCTGCTGGTAGACCGCGCAAGGGGCCAACTGCAGGTGAACCTTGCAGTCCTGGGCAAAACGCTCGGGGTCGAAACGGGCACCGGCGACTTCCAGCGCCGTCCAACCCCCCAGCGAATGACCCACCACCGCAATTCGATCGGGCTGTACCTTGCCAAATTGCTTTGGCTGCGCCAGCACCGCGTCGATAGCTCGACGAATATCCACCGGCCGCTGCCATAACTGCGCGGCGGCTTGAGCACTGCGGTCCTTACTGGTAGTGCCAGGATGATTGACCGCCGCCACGATAAACCCCCGCTGGGCCATCGCACTGGCCAACCACACCTGGTTGCCCCAACTGCCGCCGAAACCATGGGAAAGCACAACCAACGGGTACTCCCCCACCGCCGCAGGCGCATCACGCACGGCCAGGGCACTGAAAAACACCGGGTTGTCGTCAATCACCTTTGGCGTGGCAGTAGTGGAGCTGGGGTACCAGACCACCATCTCCAGCGGGCGTTCTTTGTTTGGGTCTGCCAGGGTCGAGGTTTGGAAGCCGACAGGGTTGTTAGTGGCAAGGGCCGTGGTGGTGGCGCAGGTGAGGAGCAGAGCGACTAGGGCTGCTTTCAATGGGATCTTCCTTGAGGGGAGCGAGTACACGCAGGGGCTCTACGTGTTTCCACATTATTCCCATATTGCTGTTTTCCATGCAGCAGAAATCACAAACCCCCGGCTTTCTCTAGGAAAACTGGGGGTTTGTGTTTGTAGAATGTGGCGGTGAAGGAGAGATTCGAACTCTCGATACAGTTTCCTGTATACACACTTTCCAGGCGTGCTCCTTAAGCCACTCGGACACTTCACCGTATCTCGTCAAACTGATTCAGTCTGTCGAGGCGCGCTAATGTAGTCGAAAGCTTTTCCGATGGCAAAGGTTTTTTTCAGAATTTTCATGCGCTTAGACGGTTATCTCGGCTCCCTTCTCTGCGGCGCGGGGTGAAGGGTGGCGATTGTGCCATTTTCAAGGCTTGTCGGCAGGCGTGCGCAGGGGCTGGCGAGCGCTGTCGTAGGCTGCTGCAGGCCCGGTGGTTGGGGAAAGTCTGACTGGCCAGTCAGTCATGGCGCTTTACCGGGGCGGTCATGCTGGGTAACGTCTGCGGCCTGCCCTTCTATTAAACGTATTACAAGGAATCGCGTCATGAGTGAGTTGATTGCCTACCACCTCGAAGACGGTATCGCGACCCTGACCTTGAGCAACGGTAAGGTCAATGCCATTTCCCCTGCCGTGGTCAGTGCGTTTAATGAAGCGCTGGACCAGGCCGAGAAGGATCGTGCAGTGGTGATTATCACCGGTACGCCGGGGATTCTGTCGGGTGGTTATGATTTGAAAGTGATGACGGCTGGCCCCAAAGAGGCGGTCAGCCTGGTGACGTCGGGTTCGACCCTGGCGCGCCGACTGTTGTCGCACCCGTTCCCGGTGATTGTGGCGTGCCCCGGGCATGCGGTGGCCAAGGGGGCGTTCCTGTTGTTGTCGGCCGATTACCGGATTGGTGTCGAGGGGCCCTTTAGCATTGGCCTGAATGAAGTGATGATCGGCATGACCATGCACCATGCCGGGATTGAACTGGCGCGGGATCGCTTGCGCAAGTCGGCGTTTCATCGTTCGGTGATCAATGCCGAGATGTTCACCCCGCAGGACGCCCTGAGCGCCGGTTTCCTCGATAAGGTGGTGGCACCCGAAGAGCTGCAAGCCGCGGCCCTGGAAGCGGCGCGGCAGTTGAAGAAGATCAATATGAATGCCCACAAGCACACCAAGCTGAAGGTGCGTAAGGCCCTGCTGGAGTTGCTGGATAACGCGATCATCCAGGACCAGGAACATCTGGGCTAATCACCAACACCGGCCTCAATCAAAGCCCGTGGCGAGCGGGCTTGCCCGCGTAGGGCTGCAGAGCAGCCCCTTTAAAGCCACCGCAATTATCCAGTCAGATCCTACAGGTAGTTTTGGGGCTGCTTCGCAGCCCTACGCGGGCAAGCCCGCTCGCCACAGGGATTCTTCTTACGGCCTAGTGTTAATCGCCTTGCAGCCGCTCTAGATGGCATCTGTCTCCATCTGCTGAAACATGTCCTTAAACATCGCCCATCTCCTACCTCTACTGGGGTAATTGCCGAATACAGTGCACGTCCGTACACTGCGCCACCTTTTGTCCGATGGGCCGTGTCGATGCTTTATTTTTTACGCATGTTATTGATGGGCCTGCATTTTCTGATCGCCGGTGTGCTCGGAGTATTGCTGGGTGTGTGCCGGCCGTTCAACCCGGATAACAGTCGCCTGTGCGCACGCCTGTATGCCCTGCCCGCAATGTGGATCCTACGCCTGCAGGTCAAGGCACAAGTGGACTCGCTGCGCGACAAGCCGAACAGTTGCGTGATTATTGCCAATCACCAGTCCAACTATGATTTGTTCGTATTCGGCAACGTAGTGCCCTATCGCACCGTATGCATCGGTAAGAAAAGCCTGAAGTGGGTGCCGCTGTTCGGCCAGTTGTTCTGGCTGGCGGGCAATGTGCTGATTGACCGGGGCAATGCGCAGAAGGCGCGGCGGTCGATGTTGACCACCACCCATACCCTGCAACACGAAGAAACTTCGATCTGGGTGTTTCCGGAAGGCACGCGCAACCTGGGCGAATCGTTGTTGCCGTTCAAGAAGGGCGCGTTCCAGATGGCGATTGCCGCCGGGGTGCCGATTGTGCCGGTGTGCGTCAGTACCTATGTGACCCATATGAAGCTCAATCGCTGGAACAGTGGCGATATTTTGATCCGGTCATTAGCGCCAATTCCTACAGCAGGATTGACGATGGATGACATGCCCGAGTTGATGGAGAAATGCCGGGGGCAGATGGCCGAGTGTATTGAAGCCATGGATCAAGCACTGCAACAACCCTGAAGGCCAGCCGGCTCCTACAAGGTGGCGTTTCAGGCTAAGCTGGCCGGTTACTGCCACTTGTAAAGAAGCGATCAGCATTATGGGTAGAGTTGTTGCGGCGGCCGTCTATAGCGCCGGGAAAAAAATCCAGAATATCACCCTCGATGAAGGCGCCGCCTGGGCGGCCAAGCCCGGTCACTTTGTGTGGATCGGCCTGGAAGAGCCCGACGCCCAGGAGCTGGCCAACCTGCAACGCCAGTTCAACCTGCATGAACTGGCCATCGAAGACGCCCTGGAAAAACACAGCCGCCCCAAGCTGGAAACCTTTGGCGACGCACTGTTTATCGTGACCTACTCGCCGGTGCGCCATGAGGGCAAGCTGGAGTTTATCGAGACCCATATCTTCGCCGGCAAAGGCTATATCATCACCGCGCGCAACGGCCACTCGGCGTCCTACGGCTATGTGCGCCAGCGCTGTGAGGCGCGGCCGCTGTTGCTGGAGCACGGGGAGGATTTCGTACTCTATGCGCTGCTGGATTTTGTCACCGAAAACTACCAGCCGGTGAGCGAGGCGATTCATGCCGAGATCGACGCGCTGGAGCACAACGTGTTGTGCAACTCCCTGAATGAGCGCGATATCCAGAACCTGCATGGCCTGCGCCGCGACGTACTGCGGCTGCGCCGGCATGTGGCGCCGATGGTGGAAATCAGCGAGGAACTGCAGAAGCTGGACTTCCCGTTTATCGACAAGAACATGCGCCCGTACTTCCGCGATGTGGAGATCCACGTCACGCGGCAGATGGAAGACCTTTCGACCCTGCGCGACATCGCCAGCCAGACCATCGAGATCGGCGTGCTGCTGGAAGCCTCGCGCCAGAGCGTGGTGCAGCGCAAGTTTGCAGCCTGGGCGGCGATCCTCGCCTTCCCCACGGCGGTGGCCGGGATCTACGGGATGAACTTCCAGAATATGCCGGAGCTGCAATGGCACTACGGCTATTTTGCGGTGCTGGGGTTTATCGCGGTGGGGTGCACGGGGTTGTGGGCCAGCTTCAAGCGCTCGGGGTGGCTGTAGCCTGCCCACCCCGACCGCTCACAGTCAGGCAACCTGCGGCTTGTGGGCCACAAAACGCATCATCCATTCCGCCACGGTCACGCCGTGGTGGTCGCGTGCAAGGCTGGCGACACCTTGCTGATAGATCTGCTCGCCCAGGTTGAGCTGGCGGATATCGAGCAAGGCCCGGGAGTAGTCGTGGATAAATTCCGGGTGGCCCTGGAAGCACAGCACCTGGTCATTGATGTGGTAGGCAGCAAACGGGCAAAAGTCGCTGGAAGCGATCACCGTGGCGTTTTCCGGCAATGCCGTGACCTGATCCTGATGGCTGATCAACAGGGTCAATTCTTCCACCACCGGGCTCATCCACGGTGCCTTGGCGGCCAATTGATAGTTGTGGGTGCCCACGCCCCAGCCCTGGCTCGCACGCTCGCTCTTGCCGCCCAGCAGCAGCGCCAGCAGTTGATGGCCGAAACAGATGCCAAGCAGCTTGTCGCCCCGCTCATAGCGGTTCAACAGGTAGGCCTTGAGGGTTTCGATCCACGGGTCGGTAGCGAAGGAGTCGGCCTTGCTGCCCGTGACCAGGTAGGCGTCGAACACTTCGCTGTCCGCCGGATAGTGACCTTCCATGACGTTGTAGACGACGAATTCGGCGGCAATCGGCTGCTGCGAAAACAGGCGCTGGAACATCTGCCCGTAACCTTGATATTGATCGACCAGTTCCGGACGCAGGATATCGGTTTCCAGAATGCAGACGCGTAGCGACATAAAAAATACCTGACACGGTGATGGGAATAACGCACACCCACCAGCCTGCCTTGAAATACCCTTTCAAGGCAAGCCCCACCCATGCCCGGTCGGGAGGTTAGAACGTCGTGCCCTGGGCGGCTTTTTCCAGCAACAGCGCTGGCGGGCTGAAGCGCTCGCCATACTGCTCGGCCAGGTAACGCGCCCGGGCCACAAAGTCGTTCAGCCCATACTGGTTGATAAACTGCAGCGCCCCGCCGGTCCAGGCCGCAAAGCCGATGCCGAAGATCGAGCCGATATTGGCATCGGCAGTGGACATCAACACGTCCTCCTCCACACACCGTACCGTTTCGATGGCCTGGATAAACAGCAGGCGGTCGCGCACGTCCTGGGCGCAAATCTGTTGGCCCGGCTTTTCAAAGCGCACCTTGAGTTCTGGCCACAGGTATTTCTGGCCACCATTGGGGTACTCGTAGAAACCACCGCCCGCCGCCTTGCCTGGGCGCTTGTACTCATTGAGCAGCAGGTCAATCACTGCAAACGCCGGATGCTCGGGCAGGGCCTTGCCTTCGGCATGCAGATCCTTGGCTGTCTGCTGGCGGATATGGCTCATCAGGCTGAGGGAAACTTCGTCAGAGATCGCCAGCGGGCCAATCGGCATCCCGGCCTTGCGCGCCTCGGTCTCGATCATCGGCGCGGCCACGCCTTCGCCGAGCAGGGTAATGCCTTCATTGGTGAAGGTGCCGAACACCCGCGAGGTGAAGAAGCCGCGACTGTCATTCACCACAATCGGGGTCTTCTTGATTTGCAGTACGAAATCAAAACCACGAGCCAGGGTTTCGTCGCTGGTGTTGGCGCCCTTGATGATTTCCACCAGGGGCATTTTTTCCACCGGGCTGAAGAAGTGCAGGCCGATAAACTTGCCTTGATCAGGCACCGCGCTCGCCAGGCCGCTGATGGGCAAGGTGGACGTGTTGGAAGCGATCACGGCGTCAGCGCCTACCACCTGCTGGGCGGCGGCCGAGACCTTGGCCTTGAGGTCGCGGTCTTCGAATACGGCTTCGATGATCAGGTCGCAACCGGCCAGGTCGGCATCGCTATCGGTAGGATGGATCCGCGCCAGGGTGCTTTCGCGCTGCTCAGGGGTCAGTTGCCCACGGCTGACCTTCTTGTCCAGCAACGCTGCCGAGTGGGCCTTGCCCTTCTCTGCCGCCGCCAGCGTGACGTCCTTGAGCACCACCTCCACGCCCGCCGATGCGCTGGTATAGGCAATCCCCGCGCCCATCATGCCGGCGCCGAGGATGCCGACCTTGCGTGTGACATACGGCGCAAATCCCCCAGGGCGTGAGCCACCGGCGTTGATTTCGTTGAGCTGGAACCAGAAGGTGCCGATCATGTTCTTCGCCACCTGGCCGGTGGTGAGTTCGGTGAAATAGCGGGTCTCGATCAGGTGTGCGGTGTCGAAGTCCACTTGGGCGCCTTCCACCGCAGCACAGAGGATTTTCTCCGGCGCGGGGAAGCAGCCATTGGTTTTGCTGCGCAGGATCGACGGCGCAATGGCGAGCATTTGCGCGACTTTCGGATTGGACGGTGTGCCACCGGGGATCTGATGGCCCTTGATATCCCAAGGCTGCCTGGCCGTTGGATTGGCCAGGATCCAGGCCCGGGACTTGGCCAGCAGTTCGTCGCGATCCGCCGCCAACTCGTCGATCAAACCGGCCTGCAGAGCCTTTTGCGCGCTGATCTTCTTGCCTTCCAGCAGGTACGGCAAAGCCTTCTCCAGGCCCAGCATGCGCACCATGCGCACCACCCCGCCGCCGCCCGGCAGCAGGCCGAGGGTGACTTCCGGCAAGCCGATCTGCACGGCCGGGTGATCCAGCGCCACACGGTGCTGGCACGCCAGGCATAACTCCCAGCCACCGCCGAGGGCCGCGCCGTTGATCGCGGCCACCACCGGCTTGCCCAGGGTTTCCAGGCTGCGCAGTTGCGCCTTCAGGCCCAGGGCCATGTCGTAGAACGCCTTGGCGTGGGGCTTGTCGACTTTGATCAGTTCATTGAGGTCGCCGCCGGCAAAAAAGGTTTTTTTCGCCGAGGTAATAATGACCCCGGCAATCGCGTCCTTGTCCGCGTCCAGACGCGCGACGGTGGCGGCCATGGCCTCGCGGTAGGCTGCGTTCATGGTGTTGGCACTCTGGCCGGGCATATCGAGGGTCAGCACCACGATCTGGTCCTGGCCTTTTTCGTAACGAATGGCGTCGGTCATGACAAATTCCTTAGGCTCAGAGGCGTTCGATAATGGTGGCGATACCCATGCCGCCGCCCACACAGAGTGTGGCCAGGCCGTAGCGCTGCTGGCGCGCCTCCAGTTCGTCGAGCAAGGTGCCGAGGATCGCGCACCCCGTGGCCCCCAGCGGGTGGCCCATGGCAATCGAGCCGCCATTGACATTGACCCGGGCAGCGTCGATGCCCATGTCCTTGATGAACTTGAGCACCACCGAGGCAAAGGCTTCGTTGACCTCGAACAGGTCGATGTCCTCGACCCGCAGGCCGGCCTTGGCCAGGGCCTTGCGAGTGGCGGGCGCGGGGCCGGTAAGCATGATGGTCGGGTCGGTGCTGGTCACCGCCGTGGCAACGATGCGCGCACGCGCATGCAGCCCCAGTTCACGACCACGGGCCTCGGAGCCGATCAGCATCAAGGCCGCGCCATCGACAATCCCGGAGCTGTTACCCGGTGTGTGCACATGCTGGATGCGCTCGACATGGCTGTAGACCCGCAACGCCGTGGCATCAAAGCCCATCTGCCCCATCATTTCGAAGCTCGGCTTGAGCTTGCCCAGGCCCTCGAGCGTTGAGTCGCCACGGATAAATTCGTCGTGATCGAGCAACACGATCCCGTTCTGGTCCTGCACCGGGATCAGGGATTTCTTGAAGGAACCCTCTGACCTGGCCCGCGCCGCTTTCTGCTGAGAGTGTAAGGCGAAGGCATCGACATCTTCGCGGGAGAAGCCTTCCAGGGTGGCAATCAGGTCGGCACCAATCCCCTGGGGCGTGAAGTGGCTGTGCATATTGGTCTGCGGGTCCAGCACCCAGGCACCGCCGTCACTGCCCATGGGCACGCGGGACATGGACTCGACACCGCCCACCACCACCAGGTCCTCGAAGCCGGACCGCACTTTCATCGCACCGAGGTTGACCGCCTCCAGGCCCGACGCGCAGAAGCGGTTGACCTGCACACCGGCGACGCTGACGTCCCAGTCGGCCACCAACGCGGCGGTCTTGGCGATGTCCGCACCCTGATCCCCGACCGGCGTGACGCAACCGAGCACGATGTCATCCACCTGGCGCGTGTCCAGGTCGTTGCGCTGTTGCAGGGCGGTGAGCAAGCCGGCCAGCAGGTTCACCGGCTTGACGCTGTGCAAGGCGCCATCAGCCTTGCCTTTGCCCCGGGGCGTACGTATCGCATCAAAGATCAAAGCTTGGGTCATGACGTCCTCGAACCACTGTGCAATGGAGCTCTCAAGGGGAGAGCCGACCGTGCCCTTACCTTAAGCGCCGCGAGGGCAGATTCAATGACCGATGCGCTCATTGACCTTGACGACCACGCTCAGACGAACGGTAGGAGACTATCGGAAACACCGGGTTAATCGTTTTAGCTGTCTAGCCAAGGGGCTGGGGCGGAGATGGCTATATGCCTCATGCTTTTTTAAACGGCTTTCAATATAACTTGATACGAAAGCGTTCTAAGTCAAGCCCGACAAGGGCTCTAAGGTTGAATCAGTAAGAAGTGTATGACGCTGCTGCCGGGTCTTGCTGGAGCAGCTGTAAGAAAAATGCCATCTAGCCGGCTTAATGTAGTCAATGATGGTGCTTGGCTCAGGAATAACAACAAAAGGCAGTCAGCCATGTTCAAACAATCGAAAGTTCGCCAGGCGGGGCTTATTCTCTTCGCCACCACACTGATTCTGATTTTGCCCAACCTGACCAAGATCATTGGTTGAGCGGGCCGATCACACCTGAATACTCAAGCTTTTGGCAGCACCGTCCGGGAAACCGCCTAGAGCGTTCCCGTAACCGGGGCTGCCTTTTTTGCCTGCGGTTTGGTGGTGGTTGTCCGGTATCCTGAGACCCTATCGCCATTGCCGGATGGGCCCTGCCTTGAAACACCTTATCGTTCTGTTGCTGCTGATCCTGGCCTACCCCGCCAACGCCGCCTCGTTGACCATCGAGCTGGATCACAGCCGCACCACGTGGCAAACCGCAGACCTGCTCAAGCACCCGGCTGCGCAGACCGTGCAGATCGTCGATGACGTTTCCTACAAGCGCACTATGACCTACCGCGCGGTGCCGCTGGCCGCACTCTTACCGGGCCTGCTGGCGCATAACCATGTGCAGGCGGTGGCGCTGGATGGTTTTGCCGCCGAACTGGCCGCCGCGCCGCTGCTTCAGCAAAGCGGCGCCCAGGCGTGGCTGGCGGTGGAAGATCCGGTTCATCCTTGGCCGCCACTGGCCACTGGCAAACCCAGTGCCGGGCCGTTCTATCTGGTATGGACCCGGCCCCAGGCGAGCGGGATCAGCCCGGAACAATGGCCATTTCAGATCTCGACGATCAAACAGCTGAAAACCGTTGCCGAACGCTTCCCGGCGCTGCTGCCGGACCCGGCGTTGACGGTGAATGACCCGATCAACCAGGGGTTTGCCCTGTTTCAGAAAAACTGCCTGGCCTGTCATCGTCTGAACGGCGCGGGTGACGCGCAGGTAGGGCCGGATCTGAATCTGCCCTACAGCCCGACCGAGTATTTCGGCAGCGACTTCCTCAAGCGTTATATCCGTGATCCCCAGAGCCTGAGGCATTGGCCGCAAGCCAAAATGCCAGCGTTTGCCGCCAGCGTGTTGCCGGATGCCGACCTGGAGTTGCTGGTAGGGTATTTGAAGCATATGGCCACGCGCAAAACCGACGCGCACTGATAGAGCCGGCTAGCCGGCTTCAGCAGGATGCGGCGGGGATTATTGCTGCTGCACCAGAATCACCGGGCTCGGTGCCACAAATACCCTGGCATGCATCTGCTCGTGCCCGCCGCCACGGCGCATGCCGCGCACCGGGCATGCATCGAGGTAATCCAGGCCCACTGCCAGTTTCAAATGCCGCTCCGGGCGCGCCAACTGGTTGGTCACATCGAAGCTATACCAAGCGTCATCCAGCCAGGCTTCGGCCCAGGCGTGGCTGGCCAGGTGTTCACTGTCCTCGCTGTACAAATACCCCGACACATAACGCGTGGCGATCCCCAGGCTGCGCGCGCAGGCCAGGAAGGCATGGGCATGATCCTGACAAACCCCGGCCCGCCCGGCGAACGCCTCGGCCGCGCTGGTCTCCACTTGGGTGGCGCCCGGCACATAGGCTATGTGCTGGTTGAGGGCGTGCATCAGGTCAATCAGGGCAGTGCGATCCCGGCGCTTGCCGCAGTGCTGCTCGGCAAAGGCGCGCAGGGCCTCGTCCGGCTCGGTCAGGCGCGTGCAACGCTGGAAAGGAAATGGCGACTGGCTGTCATGCTCGGCCTCGCGCCACTCGTCGATATCCACCTGGCCCCTGGCGCCGATGATGATTGATTCATGGGGCTCATCCAGGGTCAGCACATGCAGGATATTGCCGAACGGGTCCAACTGGGCCCGTACCGGACGCGGCAGATCCAGCTGCCAACTGAGCACATGCTGGCGCTCGCTGTCGTGAGGGGTCAGGCGCAGGTACTGGATGCTTGCGCGCACCTGGTCTTCATAGCGGTAGGTGGTTTCGTGGCTGATGGAAAGTCTCATGCCGCCTCCAGGTAGGAATGGTGAATGGCGTTACCCAACTGGCGCACCAGGGGGATGAAGTCGGTCAGCCAGGCGTGCAGGCCTTCCTCGAGGATTTCGTCAATCGCGGTAAAGCGCAGGCGCGCGTCCATCTCGGCGGCCAGGCGCTGCGCCGGGCGGCCGTTGAGGCCGGGCAGGCTGGCGAGGATCTGGTCGATTTCTTCGCTGCACGCGCGCAAAGAGCGCGGCACATCGGCACGCAGCAGCAACAGTTCGGCCACCTGACGAGCGCCAGGGGCATCACGGTAGATTTCGGTGTAGGCCTCGAACGACGACAAGGCCCGCAATAGCGCACTCCATTGGTAGTAGGCGTGGGCGGTGCCATCAATCACCACTTCGGCCTGGTCACCGGCCATCTCGTAGCGGGCATCCAACAGGCGCAAAGTGTTGTCCGCCCGTTCGATAAAGGTGCCCAGGCGAATAAAGCGAAAAGCGTCGTTGCGCATGATGGTGCCGTAGGTGGCGCCGCGAAACAGGTGGGAGCGTTCCTTGACCCATTCGCAGAAACGGCTCATGCCATAACGGCTCAGGCCTTCCTGGGCGATGACGCGAATATCCAGCCAGGTGGCGTTGATGTTTTCCCACATGTCGGCGGTGATTCGCCCACGCACGGCATGGGCACTGGCGCGGGCGGCACCCAGGCAACTGTAGATGCTCGCCGGATTGGCGGCGTCCAGGGCAAAGAAGTGCAACAAACGCTCGGCATGCAATTCGCCGTGACGCGCGTGATAGTCGTCCAGGGTGCCGGTGATCAGCAGGGGCATGGCCAGTTCGTGCAGGCCATCGCCGCGTCCATCCTGGGGCATCAGCGACAGCGAATAGCTGACATCCAGCATGCGCGCGAGGTTTTCCGCGCGCTCCAGATAGCGCGACATCCAATATAAATCCGAGGCAGTTCTGCTCAACATGGCTTCAATCCTCCACCACCCAGGTGTCTTTGGTGCCGCCACCCTGGGACGAGTTGACCACCAGCGAGCCTTCACGCAGCGCGACACGGGTCAGCCCGCCCGGCACCACGCGGGTTTCCTTGCCCGACAGGACGAACGGCCGCAGGTCGATATGCCGCGGTGCGATGCCGTTTTCGACAAAGGTCGGGCACGTCGACAGGCACAGGGTCGGCTGGGCAATGTAGGCATGGGGCTTGGCCTTGATCCGTGCGCGAAAGGCTTCGATCTCGGCGGCCGTGGCGGCTGGCCCGACCAGCATGCCGTAGCCACCGGAGCCCTGGGTTTCCTTGACCACCAGCTCTGGCAAATTGGCCAGTACATGGGACAGCTCGTCAGGCTTGCGGCACTGGAACGTCGGAACGTTCTTCAGAATGGGTTCTTCATCCAGGTAAAAGCGGATCATGTCGGTGACGAAGGGATACACCGATTTGTCATCCGCCACCCCGGTGCCAATGGCATTGGCCAGCACCACATTACCCGAGCGATAGGCGGCCAGCAGGCCCGGCACGCCGAGCATCGACTCCGGGTTGAAGGCCAACGGGTCGAGGTAGGCATCGTCGAGACGCCGGTAGATCACGTCCACCGCCTTGGGCCCGTCGGTGGTGCGCATGAATACCCGGTCGTCACGCACGAACAGGTCGGCGCCCTCCACCAGTTCCACGCCCATTTCCCGGGCGAGAAACGCATGTTCGAAAAACGCACTGTTGAACCGCCCTGGCGTCAGTACCACCACACTGGGGTTGTCCAGCGGGCTGGAACTTTTCAGGGTGTCGAGCAGCAGGTTGGGGTAATGGTCGATCGGCGCAATGCGTTGGGCGGCGAACAGTTCAGGGAACAGGCGCATCATCATCTTACGGTCTTCGAGCATGTAGCTCACACCGCTGGGGGTGCGCAGGTTGTCTTCCAGCACGTAGTACGTGCCGTCGCCATCCCGTACCAGATCGACCCCAGAGACGTGGGAATAGAGACCACGGTGCAGGTCCAGGCCCTGCATCGCCAGTTGGTATTGCTCATTGGCCAACACTTGCTCGGCAGGAATAATCCCGGCCTTGATAATGCGTTGGTCGTGATACAGGTCGGCGAGGAACAGGTTCAATGCCTTGACCCGCTGAATACAGCCACGTTCGACCACCCGCCACTCACTGGCGGGAATGCTGCGCGGGATGGTATCGAAGGGAATCAGGCGCTCGGTGCCCTGTTCGTCGCCGTACAGGGTGAAGGTGATACCGGCGCGGTGAAACAGCAGATCGGCTTCACGGCGGCGCTGGGCCAGCAGTTCGGTCGGGGTTTCAGCCAGCCAGCGGGCAAACTCGCGATAGTGAGGCCGGACCTGGCCGACCTCATCGTACATTTCATCGTAATAAGTGCGGATCATGCCGAACTCCTTGTCACCCGGACGCAACGGACTGTCGCAAGGCCCGTGCCAGCGGCATAAACACTTAAGTATCAATCAGTTGGATACAGTAAAAGGCTGCTACGCACCGTCCTGGTGCAGTTAACGCCCACGCGTTGCCACGCGCGCTTCAAAGCGACGCAGGCATTGCCTATCACCAGCATAGTCAGAGTTGATTTCACTGCCCGGGAAAGCCTGCGGATAATCACCCTCATTCGCTGAACAGGATTCGTCCTACAGCATCCCCACAGCACCGCCGGTAATTTGCTCGTGCAAGTACCGACCGGTTCCCCTTCTTTCCGGTCTTCCCTTTTGGCCACCCTGCTCGGGTGGCCTTTTTTTTGTGGAGGATTTTTCGCAATAAGTTCCAAGTACTTTGCCGCGCCACAAACAAAATCGGCCGACCCAAGGGTCAGCCGATACGCTGCTTTATTGATCATGCGACTACATGGGTAACCCACGAACCTCGTGCTTCACGCCCCATCCTTCGATAATCCCGCCCAAGGGCTCGACTACCGCCTCAAAGTCCTGCTCGAAATCACCTATACCGTCATAGGTGGCGAACATGACCTTGCTTAGTTCCAGGAACCAGGCGCCATCATCCCGCGCACTGACCTGGGCATTGATCGACTCGCCACGAAACCGACCCGCAGCCCGGCGCGCACGTTCCTCATCCGGGAAAATGGCGTAGAACTCGATGGGGTGGAAACGTGAAAAGTCAAAGCCGCCCTCTTTCATGCGGCGTAACACGTGGGTGCTGATGTCTTCTTGATAGGCTGTGCTCATGAAACGTCCTCCTGAACCGATGGATAGACTTTCCGTGCTTCCCAGGGCCTGCGCGTGAACAGCGCAGGTAGACGGCAATGACATCGCCGCAGGAAAACAAGCATGTAGCTGACAAGACCAGACCTTAGCGATTCATTCGCTGATCTCCCTTGCAGAGTAGCGCGAAGCTATCAGCTCCACCAGCAGCGCTTTAACAACGTACAGGGAATATTCAGGGGGCGGGAGAGATGTCGAGGATCTGGATACTGTTCTGATCCTTCAGGCTTTTCACCGTCGGTTCGGCGATGCGACCGTCCAGGTCATTGAGGTCCAGTTTGGCGGGGATGGGCAGTAATTTGGCGCGAATCATCTGTGCGGCGACTTCGAGGCTGGGCTTTTGCGCGCAGCTGAACTGCTCCACGGACTGCACGCCGTGATCATCAACGAAGGTAACTTGCCAGTTTTGCATCAGTGCCTCCTCGATAAAGCCCATGGATGGGCTTATACCTATCTGGACCTTGAGGGCGCGGCGATCGTTCCACTCAAGGCAGGAGGCACCTGATCGGTTGGGCTTACGGCTTCTCGGCCGCTGCCTTGAGGGCTTTCAAGGTGTTGAAGGGGGCTTCAACCACAAACTTGTTGGCCAACCAGGAAGGCACGCTGCCGCCTGGCTCGGTGTGGACCTGGTAGGTCACTTCGGTCTGGTCGGCACCTTTGGGCACCAGTTTCCAGAAGCCTTCTACCTGGGCCACACGCACATAACCCTTCTCTTCCGGCAGATAGGTGGGTACTTCCAGCAGCTTGCGGGTCACGCTGCCATCGGCAGCCTGGGTGGTGGTGATTTCCAGGATCGAGTCACGATCGGTCACCGGGAACGGCGCCTTGAACTGGGTGTAGGTCCAGCTCTTGTCGCCTTCCTTCTTGAGCAACTTCTGCGACTTGCATTCGTGAATCCACTTACAGGCACCGACGACATCGTCCTGCAGGGCCTGGACCTTGGCCAATGGCGCCTTGATCACAGTAACGCCGCGATAAGCCTTGTACTTGGAGCCAGCCACTTCACTCAAGGCAACTTTGATCCCTTCTTCATCCTTGGCAACCTGCCACTCTTCTGCCTGTGCAGCAGCCGCAAACAACACCGTAAAACCGCACAACACAGCCATTCGTTTCAGCGAACCCATTGTTGTATTCCTTATTGTTGAAGTTCTGACATTAAAGCCCACTAAGCCGCCGTCATCTGCTCCCACCAGCCGATCAACCTGATCGCTTCTTCCTGGCTACTACCACAGACCTCAAGATCTGCCGCAAAGGCACCGCACACCGCAGGCCGCTCCGGCTGGCCAAACAATTGGCACAGCTGTTCGACCGACAGATGCAGGCAGCGTTCGCCTGCGGGTTTGCCATTAGGCATACCGGGCAACGGCGAACTGATGGAGGGGGCTATACAGCAGGCGCCACAGCCTTCACGGCATTTCATGACCAACAGGTCCTCGACGACATAGTGTTGATGGCCGGGCTAGAGTACGCCCTAAAACATCCGTTTTAAAATGGTCTAACAGGGGTTTTTCGCAGAAAACAAAAGTGACCGACCAGTCTGCGACAGAAGGTCAGTGGATCAGGTCACTTTGCGGGGAAGATTAATTCTTGAATTCAAAATCCAGAGCCGCGCCTTCAACGTCGCGCCGCTCTTCATTGCGCATTTGCAACTGCATTTCATTGCTGAGCAAGCGCCCGTTGATCTGAAATGCACTGTTATCGACCGGCTTCTCATCAAACATCGGCGGCAACAACGGTACGTTTCTAGGTTGCGGCATGGTGCCAAGGGGCTGCAGATGGCGGACCATTTCCTGGGGCAGACTGAGGTCCAGTTGTGCAGGCGCCAGCTTGGTCTGGGCCACTTCACGGGCCGACTTGGATTTGCTGGCGGTAGGTGCGCGCTTTTTCACCTTGGCGGCTTTTTTAACCGGGGCGGGCTTTTTCGCCTGGACCGTTTTTTTAGCCGGCGCCGGCTTTTGTTCAGCGGCTGCCAGCACGATCGGCGCGCTGGCAGGTGCTGCCAGTACGGGCGTGGCGTTGCACAGGCCCGCCAGACAGATCAACAGCGCGGCAGGAAAAATATAAGTCATATCGCCTACAGCATTAACGGCAGAAGGCCATATGCTCGCTTGTTGAGCGCGGCATGACAAGCGCGGTGATTAGCCACCTACCGTTCATGCCCGTCTTTGGCCCTTCAAAACCCGCTCGCCGCCTCCTGGCACAACTGGTTGGCCAGCATGCCCAGGGTCATCAAGGCGCGCTCGGCTTCACGGTTCCACGGGGTACCGCAATTAAGCCGGATACAGTGGTTGAACTGTTCTGTATTGCTGAAGATCAGCCCCGGCGCAATGCTGATGCCCTGCTGCAGGGCGCGCACATGCAGTTCCTGGGTGTTGACCCTGCCCGGCAGGCTGACCCACAGGATAAAACCGCCGGTCGGTCGGCTCATCTGCGTGCCTTCGGGGAAATACTGCTGCACCGCCAACTGGAAGGCGCTGAGGTTCTTGCGGTATTCCTGGCGAATGTAGCGCAAGTGCCGGTCGTAACCGCCGTTCTCCAGGTACGCCGCCACCCCCATCTGCGTGACGCTGCACGCCGAGTGGGTGCTGAACATCTGCAGGCGCTGGATCTCCTGCTGGTATTTGCCGGCAATCATCCAGCCGATGCGCACGCCGGGGGACAGGGTCTTGGAAAAACTCGAGCAGTAGATCACCCGGTCCAGGCGGTCATACGCCTTGAGGGCCTTGGTGCGGCCCAATTCGAACATCAATTCGCCGTAGATATCATCTTCAACAATCTGGATATCGAAATCCGAGGCCAGGCGCAGCAACTGTTTCTGCCGCTCTTCGGGCATGGTGCCGCCCAGGGGATTGCTCAGGCGCGTGGTCAGCACCAGGGCCTTGATCGACCATTGGTTGGCCGCCAGTTGCAGAGCCTCCAGGCTCATGCCGGTGGCCGGGTCGCTGGGGATCTCGATGACCTTGAGGCCGAGCAAGTCCGCCAGTTGCAACAGGCCGTAATAGGTGGGGGACTCGGCGGCGATCAGGTCGCCGGGACGGGTCAGCACGCGCAAAGACATCTGCAACGCATCGACACACCCGTGGGTGATCACCACTTCGGACGGGTCGACCACCACACCAGCATCGCGCATGCGAATCGCAACCTGGCGCCGCAACGGCTCAAAGCCCGGGCTGAACATATAGCTGAACGCCCGTGGGCTCTGAAAGCGCGTGACCTTGGCCAGTTGCTGGTGCAGCGCGCGTACCGGCAGGTAATCGACACTGGGCACGGCGGCGCCGAGCGGGAACACCCCTTCACGACGGGACTCGACCAAGACCTGTTGAATGATACTGCTGCGTGTGACCAGGCCCGGGCGCTCGACCCGCGCAATATCCGGCGTCGGTGCGGTCAGGGCCGGGGTCTGGTGCACGTAATACCCGGACTGCGGCCGCGCGCGGATCAACCCCTGATCCTCAAGATTGGCGTAGGCCTGCAACACCGTGGCATGACTGACATTGAGCTGGGAGCTCATCTTGCGCACCGAAGGCACGCGCTCACCCGGTTGATAGACACCGCGCCGGATATCCTCAGCCAATTGCTGGGCGATACGTTGGTAAAGCAAGAGATTGGTCATGACGCAGCACTCGATTTCACGGGTATTTTATTTTTGTGTGAAACATACCGGCACAGTTTAGAAGTGTACGGGGACAGTTGCCACAATAGTCGAGGACGGGCGGCAGTGATAGAAAAAACTGTAGGGGTTGAGCACGCAATGGCGGGCATGAAAAACCCGATCGAGGATCGGGTTACGGGGCGAGACACACAGCCTATTCCCTGTGGGAGCTGGCTTGCCTGCAATGGCATCGCTGCGGTTCAGTTGAAAGTCCGCGTCGCCTGTATCGCAGGCAAGTCGGCGCCCACAAGAACTGAGGTTCAGCGCGCAGCGCCGAGCTGGCCCTTGTCATCGGAGAAGACAATCTCCACACGCCGGTTCTGCGCCCGCCCCCGTTCGGAAGCATTCACTTCCACCGGGAACTGATCGCCATAACCTTCCACCTGGATGCGTTTGTCATCAATGCCCAGGTCAACCAGTACATCCGCAACGGCCTGTGCCCGGTCACGGGACAGTTTGAGGTTTTCCTGCTCGCCGCCGGTACTGTCGGTATAGCCCTCGATCCGCACTACGCGCTTGGGGTTCAGTTGCAGGAATTGCACGATCTTCAGCACTGTACGGTTGGCGGAGTTTTTCAGTTCAGCCTGGCCGGTGTCGAACAGCACATCGCCCAGGGTCATCACTAGGCCACGATCGGTCTGGGTGGTGGTCAGGCTGGCGATCTGCTCTTCGAGCCACTTGCCCTGTTGTTGCACGCTCAACAATTTGGCCTCGCGCAGCGCCAGTTGCAGGCGTTGGCGCTCCAGTTCGCGTTTGGCGGCACGTTCTTCGTTGAGCACCAGTTGCGTATGTTCCCGGGCAATCGCGCTGTAGCGCTGGCTCAGGTAGGCGTAATGCACCACGTCGCCACCACTGCCCCAGTAGCTGGACAGACGGTCGGCGCGGGCCAGGGACTCACCGGCGCGGATCACGTCCTTGGGCGCGATGCGCAATACATTGGAGTCTTCCTTGACCTTCTGGAAGTCGCTGCCGGCCTGTTGCAACGCAGTGTCGCTATTGGGGTGGCTGGCACAGCCGCCGAGCACCAAGCTGCTCAATAGCAGCCCACAGGTCAGACGGTTCATTGAGCATCTCCCAGCTGTTTGCGCAGGCGGGTGATACGGGTGTCGAGGACATTCAACTGTTCCTGGCTTTTTTGCGTCAGCACCCGTGCCTCTGCCAAGCGGGCATCCAGTTCGGCCTGTTCAGCCAGCATGCGGGCATCCTTGTAGGATTCATCCGCCATATCGGCCTTGGCCTGGGCCAGCTTCGTTTCGGCGAGTTTCAACTCGGGCACGTCGTCAGCAACGGCCCCCACGGCGGCGGCTTGCTCCAGGGCTTGCTGGGTCAGGCGCATTTGCTCATTCGGCGCAGGATCTGCGGCACAGCCCGCCAGCGTTACTACGGCGAGGGCGGCGAAAAGAGGTCGAATAGTCACTAAAAATCCCTACTTTGTTGGGGCACCGACGGGTTGCTGCAACTGCGTCTTCCAGCGTTCGATATTGCGCTGCAACGCGGCTTCCGTCAGACCGGACGCGGCCAATTCTGTCATCTTTTTCGCGAGCTGTCCGCGCAACCACGGATCATTGCAGGCAGAGTTGTGGGAAATCGCCAGGAACAGCCCCGGCTGATCAATCGGCAGCTCACGGGCCAGCAAGTCTTTGCTCATCCCCAGGGTCTGGGCCATGGCCATGCCGGAGTAACGTCCCGCCAGCACGTAGTCCACTTCACCCAGCAACAGTTTCTGCAAGGCCGGGGTCAGGGTTGGCACGCGTTCCAGGGTCAGGTGCTCGCTGACAAAGGTTTCAAACTCAGGGGACAGGCGCGCCCGCTCCGAGACCGCACCCTTGTGGCCATGCAAATCGGCCGCGCTGGCGTAGACCAGGGGCGAGTCGACGCGGGTCCACACCCGGTAATCGGCCTGCATCAGCGCCGGGTGGATGTAGTCCAGGGTCTCCAGCTCGCTGACGTTCAGCGGCGCGTCGAGCAGCATGTCCATGCGCCCGCTGCGCACTTCTTCAAGGGCCAGGGAACGCTTGCCGCCGTACAGCAGGTCGATTTTCAGCCCCAGTTCCTTGGCCACTTGTTGCAACACATCGGCATTCGCGCCGATCAGGTGGGTGGGGGCTTGGGGGTCACGCCACAGGTAGGGCGGCGCATCCGGGCTGCCGGTCACCACCAGGCGCTCGCATTTGCCAGCCGCGATAGACACGGTCGGCAGCAGTGACAGGCCCAGCAGTACAGTCCAGCGACGCAGTTCCATGGCGTGTTTCCCGATCAAGAGTGGCGTGCAAAAAAAAACCCGGTCATAAGACCGGGCTCTTTATAAGTGAAGCGGCTGGTTTAGACCAGCTTCTCCAACTCAGGTACAGCTTCGAACAAGTCCGCAACCAGGCCGTAATCCGCCACCTGGAAGATCGGTGCTTCTTCGTCCTTGTTGATCGCAACGATCACCTTGGAGTCTTTCATACCGGCCAAGTGCTGGATCGCGCCGGAGATACCGACCGCGATGTACAGCTGTGGCGCAACGATCTTGCCGGTCTGGCCGACCTGCATGTCGTTGGGTACGAAACCTGCGTCAACAGCCGCGCGGGAAGCGCCGACCGCAGCGCCCAGCTTGTCGGCCAGGGCGTACAGGTGTTTGAAGTTGTCACCGTTCTGCATGCCACGCCCGCCGGAAACGACGATCTTGGCAGCGGTCAGCTCAGGACGATCGGACTTGGCCAGCTCTTCGCCAACAAAGCTGGAAGTACCAGCGTCGTGCGCGGCAGCCACCGCTTCAACGGCAGCCGAACCACCTTCAGCGGCAACCGGGTCGAAACCGGTGGCACGGACGGTGATCACTTTGACCGCAGCAGTGGACTGTACGGTGGCAATGGCGTTACCGGCGTAGATCGGGCGCTTGAAGGTGTCGGCGCTTTCGACCGAAACGATCTCGGAGATCTGGTCAACGTCCAGTTGCGCAGCAACGCGCGGCAGGATGTTTTTGCCGTTGGAAGTGGCGGCAGCCAGGATGTGGCTGTAGCCAGCGCCCAGCTCTGCAACCAGAGGGGCAACGTTTTCCGGCAACTGGTGAGCGTAGGCAGCGTTGTCGGCGGCCAGTACTTTGCTCACACCGGCGATTTTCGCGGCGGCTTCAGCCACGGCACCCACATTCTGGCCAGCGACCAGCACGTGGATATCACCACCGATTTTCGCAGCGGCAGCCACGGTGTTCAGGGTGGCCGGGGCCAGCACCTTGTTATCGTGTTCGGCGATTACGAGGATAGTCATGATCAGATCACCTTCGCTTCGTTTTTCAGTTTCTCGACCAGTTCAGCCACCGACTTGACCTTGATACCCGCGCTGCGTGCAGCTGGCGCTTCGACTTTGACGGTCTTGTTGGTAGAGGCGGTGGAAACGCCCAAAGCATCCGGAGTCAGCACTTCAAGCGGCTTCTTCTTGGCTTTCATGATGTTTGGCAGGGACGCATAACGCGGCTCGTTCAAACGCAGGTCGGTGGTGACGATGGCTGGCAGTTTCAGGGAAACGGTCTGCGCGCCGCCGTCGATTTCGCGGGTCACGGCAACGCTGTCGCCACTGACTTCGACTTTCGAGGCAAAGGTGCCCTGGCCGTAACCGGTCAGTGCAGCCAGCATCTGGCCAGTCTGGTTGTTGTCGCTGTCGATGGCCTGTTTGCCGAGGATCACCAGTTGCGGCTGTTCCTTGTCGACAACGGCTTTCAACAGCTTGGCCACGGCCAGCGAGGTCAGCTCTTCAGCGGATTCGACGAGAACCGCGCGATCGGCACCCAGGGCCAGGGCGGTACGCAGCTGCTCTTGAGCAGTGGTCGGACCGATGGAAACGACGACGATTTCAGTCACGACACCTTTTTCTTTCAGGCGTACGGCTTCTTCCACGGCGATTTCGCAGAAGGGGTTCATCGACATTTTGACGTTAGCCAGATCGACGCCGGAATTGTCCGCCTTGACGCGAACTTTCACGTTGTAATCGACAACGCGTTTGACAGCTACAAGAACCTTCATGGATTCCTCGTTACTCTCCGGTGAAAAGGAAGCCGCCCGGATAAACCTGGCGGTAGATGCTCAACGGCGCACAAGGGCACCTCTAAAAACGCAGGCCTTCATGACAGGTAACGTTGCACGTACTCAATAATAAAGACCGTTCGTCAGGGGTGACTGACAAGTCATTCATCGTTGCAACGTGTAAACTGCGCGCCAGCATTACGTGCGCGTCAACCTGCATGAGCAGTGCCTTGTCTTTGGACGTGGCCTTGAAACCGGCAGTCCGCCTACGAGAAGCGCAAAACCGACCGTATATTGACCGGAACACCTTTTCCGGTCAATACAGCAAAATGGTCAGATATAAGCCGCGTTGCTTTGATTTACCTAGCTCGCGGGCAATTCAAACAAACGTTTGTATTGGACGCTGAGAGTGGTGTAGATATAATGCGCCACCTAGAGAGAAAGGTGGGTCGTCCCCTGCCCTTTTGTAAGAAATTGGCGCAGAAGACGACAGATAAAACACCGAACCTCCACCCATTAGAAAAAAAACTGTTGAGCCTTGAGTAGGAGATAGCCTGTGGAACGCGAATACATGGAATTCGACGTGGTCATCGTCGGCGCAGGGCCGTCGGGCCTGTCTGCCGCCTGCCGACTGAAGCAGAAGGCCGCCGAAGCCGGTAAGGAAATCAGCGTCTGCGTGGTCGAAAAAGGCTCGGAAGTCGGCGCACATATCCTGTCCGGCGCCGTGTTTGAACCACGCGCCCTGAACGAATTGTTCCCGGACTGGAAAGAACTGGGCGCTCCACTCAACACCCCGGTGGTGCGCGACGACATCTATGTACTGCGCAGCAGCGACACCTCCACCAAGGTGCCTGACTTCTTTGTGCCCAAGACCATGCACAACGAAGGCAACTACATCATCTCCCTGGGTAACCTGTGCCGCTGGCTGGCCCAGCAGGCCGAGAACCTGGGCGTGGAAATCTACCCAGGTTTCGCGGCCCAGGAAGTACTGTTCGACGAAAACGGCGTAGTGCGCGGGATCATCACCGGCGACCTCGGCGTCGACCGTGAAGGTCATCCCAAAGAAGGCCTGTACACCCCAGGCATGGAACTGCGCGGCAAGTACACGCTGTTCGCCGAAGGCTGCCGTGGGCACCTGGGCAAACAACTGATCCAGCGCTTCAACCTGGACAGCGATGCCGACGTACAGCACTACGGCATCGGCCTCAAGGAAATCTGGGAAATCGACCCGGCCAAGCACCAACCAGGCCTGGTGGTCCACACCGCCGGCTGGCCGCTGGACATCATGCGCAACGAGAACACCGGTGGTTCGTTCCTCTATCACCTGGAAAACAACCAGGTGGTCGTAGGCCTGATCGTCGACCTGTCCTACAGCAACACCTTCCTGTCGCCGTTCGATGAGTTCCAGCGCCTCAAGCATCACCCGGTGCTGGCCCAGTACCTGGAAGGCGGCAAGCGCATCAGCTACGGCGCGCGCGCCCTGGCCAAGGGCGGCATCAACTCGCTGCCGAAGATGGTATTCAAGGGCGGCGCCCTGATCGGTTGCGACCTGGGAACCATGAACGTGGCCAAGATCAAGGGCAGCCACACCGCCATGAAGTCCGGCATGCTCGCCGCAGACGCCGTGGCTGACCGTCTGTTCGCCGAATCCGAAGGCGGTGATGAACTGACGGCCTACGTCGACAGCTTCAAAGCCAGCTGGCTCTATGAGGAACTGTTCGCCACCCGTAACTTCGGCCCGGCGATGCACAAGTTCGGCCCGATCATCGGTGCCGGCTTCAACTGGTTCGACCAGAACATCCTCGGCGGCAAAATGCCGTTCACCCTGCATGACACCAAGCCGGACTACGCCTGCCTCAAGCTGGCCAAGGACAGCCAGAAGATCGACTACCCCAAACCCGACGGCAAGCTGAGCTTCGACAAGCTGAGCTCGGTGTTCCTCTCCAGCACCAACCATGAAGAAGAACAGCCGTGCCACTTGAAACTCAAGGACCCGAGCATCCCGATCGGCACCAACCTGCCGCTCTACGATGAACCGGCGCAACGCTACTGCCCGGCTGGCGTGTACGAAGTGATCACCCAGGAAGACGGCGAGAAGCGCTTCCAGATCAACGCCCAGAACTGTGTGCACTGCAAGACCTGTGACATCAAGGACCCTTCGCAGAACATCACCTGGGTGACGCCGGAAGGCGCGGGTGGGCCGACTTACCCGAATATGTAAGCCAACTGAGGCTCCCAAATGGGAGCCTTTTTTATGGGCGACTCGAGTCAATGTGGGCTTGCCTGCTCGTTCCCCCGCTCCGCGTGGGAACGATCATCTATGCCGCTCGCTCTTCACCCGGGTTGCGCAGGAAATAGCGCTTATATTCCCGACTGAACTGCGACGTACTCTGATACCCCACGTTATGCGCCGCCTGCGCCACACCCATGCCTTCTGCCAGTAACAACTGCTGGGCCTTGAGCAGGCGCAAGCGCTTGAGGTACTGCACCGGCGACAGCAGGGTGCAGCGCTTGAAATGCTCATGAAACGTCGACGCACTCATATGCGCATAACCGGCCAGGGTCTCGATGTTCAGCGGTTCGGCGTAATGGGCATGCAGGTGATTCAATGAGGTGGCAATCCGCGAGAACTGCCCCTGCTGTTCCACCAGGGCCCGCAGCACATCGGCCTGTGGCCCGCGCAAGGCGGTGAACAATAATTCCCGCACCCGCGCCGGCCCCATGATCCGGGCTTCCAGTGGATCGTGCAGGCACTGCAACAGCCGCTCGACGCAACCGCGCATCGCGTCATCGAGCACCACCGAGCTCATCGACTCCAAGGTCTGCGCCGCCGGCGGCGGGCCGGCTTGCATGCCCATAGCCATCACCAATTCGCCCAGCACCACCCGATCAATGCCTACGGTCACGCCATACAGCGGGGCATCGGCGGCCATGGCAAACGTCTCGCACTCGAACGGCACCGGCATCGCCTGGATCAGGTAATGCCCGGCGCCATACTCCAGGGTGCGCGGGCCCAGGTAGGCGAGCTTGCTGCCTTGGGCCACGAACATCAGGCTCGGTTCGTAGATCTGCGGCCCGCGCGCCACGTCGCAACTGGCGCGCAGCACCTGCACGCCTGCCAGGTGGGTCGGGGAAAAACCGTCGCAGGGCGTAAGCCCCTCAATCAAGGAAACCAGCGTGGCGTTGGCATCAAGATGGCGGGTCAACAACATGGCAAAAAACTTCGCGAAAAAGGGATAGGAACATCATCGCAGGTCTGGCGACCAATGAATCCAATCCACGGGCACTCCCGGACGAATAGGCATGAGACTCGGAGCATTTGCCATGTTCGCCCACAGGGTCGACGCGCAGAATTCGCCACCTCTCCCGTCCACGCTTTTGCGAGGTTTGCACCATGTACACTGCCATCGGTTATGCCGCCCAGTCGGCCACCACTCCCCTCGCCCCCATGTCCTTCGAGCGCCGTAGCCCACGCGCCGATGACGTGGCGATCGAAATCCTGTACTGCGGCGTCTGCCACTCCGACATCCACCAGGCACGCAACGAATGGGGCATCGCCGTGTACCCATTGATGCCGGGCCACGAGATTGTCGGCAAGGTCACTGCCGTCGGCGCCAGCGTCACCGCCCATAAGGTTGGCGACCTGGTCGGCGTGGGCTGCATGGTGGATTCGTGCCGCCACTGCGAAGCGTGCAAATCGGACCTGGAGCAATACTGCCTCGAAGGCCCGACCATGACCTACGCCACCCCGGACCGGGTAGACGGCAGCAACACCATGGGCGGCTACTCCGACAGCATCGTGGTCAGCGAGCACTTTGTGGTGAAGATCCCGGCCAAGCTCGACCTGGCCAGCGCCGCGCCGATCCTCTGCGCGGGCATCACCACTTACTCGCCACTCAAGCACTACGGGGTCAAGGCCGGCGACAAGGTGGGGGTTCTCGGCATGGGCGGCCTGGGCCATATGGGCATCAAGTTCGCCAAGGCCATGGGCGCCGAAGTGACGCTGTTCACCCGCTCGGCGAACAAGGCAGAAGAAGGCCGACGCCAGGGTGCCGATCATGTGATCGTGTCCACCGATGCCGAGCAGATGAAAGCCGCCGCCGGCAGCTTCGACTTCCTGCTGGACACCATTCCGGTGCAGCACGATCTGAACCCCTACCTCGATGTTCTGCGCTTTGACGGCGTGCATATCCTGGTAGGTTTGATCGAACCGGTCGACCCGCCGGTCAATGCCGCCAAGCTGGTATTGGGCCGTAAAGTCCTGGCTGGCTCGCTGATCGGCGGCATTGCCGAAACCCAGGAAGTCCTGGATTTCTGCGCCGAGCACGGCATTACCTGCGACATCGAAATGCTCGATATCCGCCAGATCAACGAAGCCTATGCGCGCATGATTGCGGGCGACGTGAAGTACCGCTTCGTGATCGACATGACCACCTTGAAAGCCTGATCAGGCCTTCGCGCCCAACTCTGCGGACAGCCGCGCTGCGACCTGCTTGACCAGGGGGATCAGCTCGGCCATTTTTTCCAGCGGCATGTAGGGCACCGTACTGGCGATGCTGATGCCGGCGACAATCCGCCGGCTGGCATCGCGCACCGGTGCGGCGACGCAGCGGATCGACGGTTCGTTGTCTTCCAGGTCGAATGCATAGCCACCCGCCACGTATTCACGCATGCGCTGCTCAAACTGCTCCCAGGATTGCTCCGGGTGCTGCGGCCAGTGCAGGTTTTTCCCGCCTACCGGCAAGCTGACCTGATACAGGCGCTGCCACTCCTCTTGCGAGTCATCGAGCAACAAGGCCTTGCCGATTCCGGTACGTGCCAGGGGCATGCGGTGACCGACCCGCGAACGCATTTCCGGACCATTGCGCCCGGGGTTCTTGTGCAGGTACAGCACATCGTCGAACTCGCGGATCGCCAGGTGGATGGTGTCGCCGGTCAGCGCCGACAGCTCGTCCAGATAGGGTATCGCCAGCGTCACCAGCGGCAGCTCTTCCCGCGCCTGGAAACCCAGTTCGATCAGCTTCGGCCCCAACAGGTAACCGACTTGCGGCACCACTCGCAGGTAGCGCTCATCCACCAGGCAACTGGCCAGGCGGTGGGTGGTGCTGCGGGTGGTGCCGATGCGCCGGGCGATTTCCTTGAGGTCACGCGCGCCGGCCGCCACCGCCTGCACCACGCCGAGGCCGCGCAGCAGGGTCTGGGTGCCCGTGGGCGCGGGGTCTTTGGCGGGAATGGGTGGGTTTTCCTGCATGTAGGGCCTATCTAGAAATGCGAAAGCGGCGGCCATTATGGCAAATGCCAGGCCCCAAGACAGGGCCGATCTCAGCCCTGGGCAAAGTCGCGCAATGCGTCGCCTTCCATGCGGTACCGCACCCATTCTTCCTGGGGTTGGGCACCGATGGACTTATAGAAGGCAATGGCCGGCTCGTTCCAGTCCAGCACGCTCCATTCAAAGCGCCCACAACCATTGTCATAGGCGATCTTGGCCAGGTGGCGCAGCAACTTCTTGCCCGCCCCCCCGCCGCGCTGTTCCGGGTTGATATACAAGTCTTCCAGGTACAGGCAGTTGCTGCCCAGCCAGGTGGAATAGCTAAAGAAAAACACCGCAAAACCAATCGGCAAGCCATCACGCAGGCAGATCAGGCCATGGGCAGTAGCGCCTTCGCTGAACAGGCTGCGCTCGATGTCCACCACGCTGGCGATCACTTCGTGGCGGGCTTTTTCGTACTCGGCCAGTTCAGTGATGAAGGTCAGGATCTGCGCAGCATCGCTGGGCACGGCGGGGCGAATCTCGATGGTCATGAACAGGCCTGCGGCTAAAAAAGAAAGGACACATACTAAGGCCCTTTGATGACCGCTTGCAGGGTTTTATGCAGGTGATTACTCCGCCCTGCAGCAATGTTGGCACCGGTAACCACAGAACAAACCGGGCGGTAGCGCATGGTAAAAAGTCCGCCATAAATCCAACAGACGCCCAGGTTCGCCCATGCACCCCACTGCTCCGGTTGGCGGAAAGCTCTTCGCCTTGTTGTGCCTTGCCAGCTACCTGCTGTCACTGTCGTACGGTTCGACGTTTTTGTTATCGCTGCTGATTGATTCCAGAGGCGGCAATGAGCATGACGCCGGCAGCGTGATCTCCATGGCGATGCTCAGTACGTTTATCGCGGTGATTGTGTCCGGGCACCTGGCCGACGCCCTGGGTGCCGCGCGCGCGATTGCCTGCCTGGGGAGCCTGCTGGTGGCCGCCTGCCTGGGCTTTGCCCTGACGCCGGGTTTTGGCCAGGGCCTGATGCTGTTCGGCCTGGCCCTCGGACTGGGCTGGGGCGTGTTCTATACCCTGGGCCCGATCATCGTGGCGATGCTGGTGCAGCCCAGCCAAAGAGCCCAATATTTCGCCTGGCTGTCGGGCAGCATGATGACCGGCATCGGTTCGGGCCCCTTGTTGGGACGGGCGGCCAGCGCCCTGGGCCTGCCCCTGGAAACCGCGTTTTATATCGCGGCCCTCGCAAGCCTCGTGGGCGTGCTGATCTTCTGGCGCCTGGGCAGCCATCTCCAGCAACAACCCAACTCGCTGGGCGCCGGCGCCGTCTCGAAAATCTCCTGGGCCAGCACCCGGCGTGTGCTGGGGTCCAAGGCGGTATTCGCGATCATCATGGTCGGCCTGGGCGGCTGTGTATTTGGCGGGCTGTCGAGTTTCCAGACCAGCTACGCGGCACGCCATGGGCTGGATTATTCGCTGTTCTTTCTGGGCTTCATGGGGGCGGCAATCACCAGTCGTTTGTTGATTGCCAGCTTTGTGGTCAGGCGCGATGCGTACTGGTCGGCCTGTGTGTTGTCTGGGTTGATGGTGGTGTCGATCCTGCTGTTGAGCTTCGGCGTGCATGACAGCTTCAGCTACTTGCTGGCGGCCGTTACCTTGGGGGTCGGTTACGGCCTGACCTATTCGGTGATCAACGGCCTGGCCGCCAATGAAGCGCCGAACGCCAGCACGTCCCAGGCCTTGCTGCTGTTCAGCCTGTCGTACTTTATAGGGGTCTTCGGCTTCCCGCTGCTGGCCGGCAAGCTGATCGTCGAGCAAGGCGTACCGACCCTACTGGCGAGCGTACTGGGCATCGCCTTGCTCAACTGGCTGATTACGCTGGCGCGCCTGATCTGGCGCCGGGTTGCCAAACACAAAATCTTACAGGTGAGCTGACACCGTTCGTCGTGATCCAGGCACCAACAATAAGGGCGGGCAGACCAACCTAAGGTAAGGACTTTATTCCTATGGAGGCTCCACCATGAATACTTCCAAAGTGACTGCCCTCGCCCTCGCCGGGTTGCTGTCTGCGGTATCTCTAGGCAGCTTCGCCGCGTCCGACCCTTCCACCGGCAAGACCGACCCGATTGGCAGCCCGCCCAACCCTGCCACCCAAGAGAGCAAAGACTCCATGGGCACCGGCCTGGATACCAATGGCGGAGCCATCATCCAGAACGGTGCCGACCCACGCACCCAAGGCAATGACGGCAACCGCCAGGGCCTGGGTACCGATGTGGAGAACGGCAAGATCGGCCCCGGCAAGAACGCCGCTCCGAGCGGCAACGATGACAACCTGCCCGGCGCACCGAAACAACCTTGACCCCTTGACCGACAGACGAACACTACCCCACCACTGACCCTGAAGAGGTATGCATGAACGTCGATAAAAACCTGGAGAAAGAAGTCCTCACCCGCCTGCTGCACGCGCACCCGAACGGTTTGGGTAAGGAGGTGCTGGATAACTACCGGGGCGAAAAAATCGTGGCCAGCACCCTGGCCACTCTTCAGGAGCGTGGACTGATCAAGGAAGGCCACGTGACCTGCAACGAGGCCGGCGAACACGCGCTGCACCTGCCGATCAAACTGACGGCCTCTGGCGTGGACGCCGCCCGCAAGCTGGAAAGCCAGCCGTAGCGGCTGTCGAGCCCTGGCGAGGCTGCGCTTGAGTGCGCAGTGCTCGCCCTTTCGCCAGGCATCACCTACAGCGTTGGGCGTTGCGCAGCCACCAGCAACATCATCGGCCGCTCCAGCTCCTCCGCCAACTCTGGCCGGGCCACAAGGTCCGCGGCACTCGGGCCCCATTCTTCAATATGGCTCAGGCTCAAGCCTGCTTTGATCAACATGTTGAGCAGCGTGCCCAGGGTACGGTGCTGCTTGATCACACCCTTGGCCAGCCAGTCGGTGACCCGTGGCCCTTCCAGTTGATAACTGTCCAGCGGCCAGCTTTTACGCCCTTGCTCATCGACCTGCCAGCCCGGTTGCCGGGGCGCCATGAAGATCGGGTGCTCGATAGAGAAAACCAGCCGTCCTCCCGGCTTCAGGGCTTTATGAATACGGGCAAACAGCCCGGGTAGATCGGTGATGTAGTGAAAGGCCAGCGAGCTGTAGGCCAGGTCATAAGCCGCATCGGGCAGATCAAGCTGCTCGAGGTCGGCAATGGCATAAGTAATGGCCGAGGATGAAGTCATTTCCTTCGCCCGCGCCAGCATCTTCTGTGAGACGTCCAGCCCCAGCACCTGTTCGGCGCCCTGTTCCTGGGCCCAGCGGCTGAACCAGCCATAACCACAGCCCAGGTCCACCACCTTCAATCCCTGCATCAGCGGCAACAACGCCTGCAACGCGGGCCATTCCGGCGCACCTGCCAACCCTTGCAGGGAGCGGCCCATTTGACTGTAGCCCGCGAAAAAGGCTGGGGTATCGTAGATATTCTGCGTCACGCCGGTATCAATCCCTGGGTTCCAGGCCTATCGGAAAGAACACCCCGCCACTCCAGATGCCCAGCCAACTCTCGCCATCGATCAGGCGCGTCACCGCCAGCTCCACCATCTGGTAGAACACGTTGCGATGAACCAGTGCTTCAAGGTTGTTGCGCACCCGCACGTAGGGCGACGGTTCCTGGGTCTGCGGATCAATCACCACCCGCAACGGGTGTTCGGGGCCGGCTTCGATGACGTCTTCGACATTGGAGGTAAACCGCAGGAGTTGGCTTTCGCCCTGCCCCTCGACCTCCATCGACACCGCCACAAATGGCGCGTCATCTACCTTGATCCCGACCTTTTCCACCGGAGTGATCAAAAAGTAATCATCGCCATCGCGGCGGATGATATTGGAGAACAGCTTGACCATCGGTTTACGCCCGATGGGGGTGCCCAGGTAGTACCAGGTGCCGTCGCGGGCGATACGCATGTCGATATCGCCACAGAAATCCGGGTTCCACAGATGAACCGGAGCCGGTCCCTTGCCCTTGGGCAACTGTGCCAACAAATCATTGGCCTTGGCCGAACCCGTCATGCTGTTCTCCTTTGAATTACTGGTCGCTCATGCCCAGCAGGCTGCGGGCGTACTGCCGCAACGGTGGGCCAAGCAAATCTTCGGGTTTATTGTCGTGGAACGTCAGTAAACCGCCACGACTGCGGATCCGTGCAGTATCAATCAAATACTGGGTGCTGGTCTCGATCAACATAATCTGGATCACGCCACTGTCGACACCCAGCCGGTCCAGGGCTTCCTGGTCGGCCCATTCATCTGCATTGCCAATGCGATCATCAGCCTTGGCGAACCGCGTGTACAACAGGTAATGGGCACCTGCTTCACGGGCTTCGGCCATGGCCTGCTCCAAACCTTCCGGGGCGCGGGCGCGGCGGACCATGGGGAAGTATTCGATAAAACCGTTGAAGGCTTCTTCGGCCACCACATTGGGTCGCGGGTAGGCACTGCCCGGCGGCGTGAACGCACCCTGGGCGATAAACACAAAGGAATCGGGCTGAATGCGAACCGAGTTGGAACGACGTGTGTCGCTGTGGTCCAGCAAACCGGCATCGCTCATCTGATAGCGAGTGCCTTCGGCCATATCGCTGACTGTCATGCAGCCACCCAGCGCAAACGACGCCAGCAACAAAACCAGACTACGCATCCTATCCTCCAGAGGCCGGTGACGGAAAACCGGCGAATGGGCACGAGATGCAGATTTTGCGCCAGCTTGCCTGGCTAGCCGCCAATGATCTTCATCACCGTCGCCCCGCCCGAAAACGCCACTTCCTGCTTATCGCCCAAGGCCTTGACCAGCAAGCCCTGTAACGCCGGCAAGGCCTGATGACGCGGCTTGTCCAACAAGTCGCCGACATAGTGGCGGTTGCTCGAAGACAGACAGCCGTGCAGCCAACCTGTGGAAGACAGACGCAGGCGTGAACAGGTTCGGCAAAACGGCACGCTTTCATTGGCGATCACGCCGAAGTGGCCCTGGCCGGGAATTTCATAGCGCACGGCCGTGGCATCCACCGGGGCGTCGGCCTGCAGGTATTCGTGATGTTCGCCAATCAGGCTCAACAGTTGTTGCAGGCTGACAAATTGCTGCAGGAAGGCGTTGGAGTCGCTAGCCAGGTGGCCCATGCGCATCAACTCGATAAAACGCAGTTCATAACCGCGCGCCAGGCAATATTCCAGCAGCGGCATCACCTGGTCGAGGTTCTGCCCGCGCAGCGGCACCATATTGACCTTGATCTTGATCCCCGCCGCACGTGCCTGGTCCATGCCATCAAGCACCGTGGCCAGGTCGCCGCCCCGGGCAATCCCGCGAAAGGCATCGGCATCCAGGGTGTCGAGGGACACGTTGATACGACGAATGCCGGCATCCACCAGCAGTGGCAACTTGCGCGCCAGTAACTGGCCATTGGTGGTCAGGCTGATATCACTCAAGCCCATCTGCCCGACGGCCTGCATAAAGGTTTCGAGCTTGGGGCTGACCAGCGGCTCGCCGCCGGTGATCCGCAGGCGATCAATGCCCGCTGCCTCGATCAGGTAGGCCACGCCACGCGCCATGGCCTCGGCCGAGAGTTCGTCCTGCGCAGCCACCAGCCGCTTGCCGTTGGGCACGCAGTAGGTACAGGCGTAATTGCAGGCTGAGGTCAGGCTGATCCGCAAATTGCGAAAACGCCTGCCTTGACGATCAACGATCATGGATCACTCCGGCAGAGGATAATTCGGGCGCGCTAAAACCTGACTCATAAATCAGATTTTAGCAAGGTCCTTGCCTGAGTATATTCCTGGGTTATCACATACGGCAGTAAATCAGCCGGCCATTGCCCGGATGAATGCCTTAGGTGGCAGGCGTCTCGGGGTTAGGCTGGTCGCTGCTGTGCTTGCGCTTGTTGCCCATGCGCACGCCGATGTCCATCAGGAATTGGAAGAAGCCTTCCTGATCTTCCAGCACATTGCTCCAGAATGGCGAGTGGTACAGCGCCACGGCGCCATGCACCAACGCCCACGCGGCGCAGTAATGGAAGTAAGGCGGCACGTCTTCCAGCTTGCCTTCGCTGATCCGGCCTTTGATCAGCAGGGTCAGGCGTTCGAAGTTCGAGGCACGGATCTTGTGCAGTTCCTCGACCATTTCCGGCACCTGGTGGCCCTTGACCACTTTTTCTTCCAGGCGGTCAAACAGGCGGTAACGCTGCGGGTCACGCATGCGGAACTCAAAGTACGCCCGGGACAGGGCTTCCTTGTCCTTGTCGACATCGGCCGAATGCAGCAACTCGTTCAAATCGCGCTCGTAGTCGAGCATCAGGCGCAAGTAAATCTCGGCCTTGGACTTGAAGTGCTTATAGATCGTGCCTTTGCCGATACCCACGGCATCCGCAATCATCTCGACGGTGACGCTGTCTTCACCCTGTTCGAGGAACAATTTGAGCGCGGTGTCGAGAATTTCCTGCTCACGGCGGCGAAACTCACGGACCTTACGGGGTTCTTTGTGCATAGAAAGAGGTCTGCAGAGGTCAGTATTGGAAGGGATGAGCGTGCCGATGACGGAACGTTTTACCCGGTGCGAGGGATTATCCCGACTGCACGGTCGTTGGGCAACGTCTATATGAACAACCCATACACTAAACTTACAGCACGCCAACGAATCAGGCGCTATCGGTCAGAAATAAAGCATAGATTCGCACGATGTACTGCCGCCCCATGAGAACTCAAGCGAAGCGGATGTATTCCAAATCTGTTTAAAAAACGACCAGAAGCGGCTGGACTGCACGGGATACTGATCAATACTTCATCTGTCGGTGTGACATCTCCCCCAAGTGACACACCGATATGGGTACCAACGGACCGCGTATCCTTGTTTACTCCTAATGGTCTTAGCCCGGATTCACCCCCCAGAACCCGGGTTTTTTTTGCCTGGGATTCAGCGAACGTGGGCCAGCGGGAACAGACGCTTGAAGTTGGCGGTGGTCTGCTCGGCAAAACGCTCCACCGACTCGCCGCGCAGCATTGCCAGGTAATCCGCCACATCCCGCACATATTCCGGCAGGTTGGGTTTGCCGCGATGGGGGATCGGCGCCAGGTAGGGTGAATCGGTCTCGACCAGCAAGCGATCGGCCGGCACCTGGCGCGCCACGTCCCGCAGGGCCTCGGCGTTGCGGAAGGTGACGATGCCCGACAAGGAAATATAGAACCCCAGGTCGAGGGCCGCCTTGGCCATCTCCCAGTCCTCGGTAAAACAGTGCAACACACCCGCCTGGGGCAGAGCGGCTTCGCGCAGCAAGGCCAGGGTGTCGGCGCGGGCGCCGCGGGTATGCACGATCACCGGCTTGCCGGTCTGCTGCGCCGCTTGCAGGTGCAGGCGGAACGAGGCTTGCTGCAACTCGGCGGCTTCCGGCTCGTAGTGGTAGTCCAGGCCGGTCTCGCCAATAGCCACCACCCGCGGGTGATTGAGTTCGTCCAGCAGCCACTCAAGGGCCGGGGCTTCACCGGGCTTGAGGTCCAGGGGGTGGATGCCCACCGAGCAATCCACATCGGCATAGCGTTCGGCCAGGGCCTTGACGTCGGCGGCGTTCTCGGCGCTGACGCCAATGCACAGGAAGTGCCCGACGCCACGCTGACGCGCAGCGTCGAGGGCAGCGTCCAGGGAGCCGTTGTGGGCGGCGAGGTCGAGGCGATCAAGGTGGCAATGGGAATCTACGAGCATAAGAAGTTACAACTTGCGTCACAGGAAGTGTCTGGCCGACGAAACATCCGTCGGCCCCGAAAATATCAACGTCGACCGAGCAGCCCGACCCACTGCACCAGCAGGGCCTCAAGCAGCAGCACCCGGTTCAGGTTGGCCTTGCCCAGCACCTTCTGGCGTTGGGCGAGGATCCAGTCCTGGATGTTCAATACCTTGTCCTGGGCACTTTTCTGCGCCAGGTATTGCACCACCTTGCGCATGTCCATCAAGCCCAGGCCGTTTTCGTCCTGGGTCAATTGGTATCGCAGGATCAGGCTGGACCAGTCGCAGAACCAGTCAAACAGCAGCAACAGCGGCACGTCTTTCCAGCCTTCGGCCAACTGCGTGGCAGACTGCTCCTGCTTGAGCAGCTTCTTCACCCCGTCGACCACCAGCGCACGCTGCTCGCGTACGCCCTGGGCCTGCAGGCTGACCGCTGCCAAGGGCGAGCCGGCTGCCAGGGTCAGCAATTCGACCCGCTCCTGCTCAGTGCATTCGGGCAAGGCCTGGCCCAGCCACTGCAAGCTCATGGCCTCGCTTGGCAGTGGGCAGGCCTGTTGCACGCAGCGACTGCGAATGGTCGGCAGCAGACGGCTGGACTGGTGACTCACCAGCAACAACACCGTATCACCAGAAGGCTCCTCAAGGCTCTTGAGCAAGGCGTTGGCGGCGTTGATATTCATCGACTCCACCGGCTCGATCAATACCACCTTGCGCCCGCCCATCTGCGCGGTCTGCACCACGAAGCTCACCAGGTCGCGCACCTGGTCGACCTTGATCGCCTTGTCCGCCTCCTCCGGTTCCAGCACGTAGTTGTCCGGATGGCTGCCGGCCTTGAGTAGCAGGCACGACTTACAGTGCCCGCACGCCTCCAGCCCTGCCGGCTGCTGGCAGAGCAGGCGGGCCATCAAGCGCTCGGCCAGGGCACGCTTGCCGATGCCTACCGGCCCATGGAGCAGATAGGCATGGGCGTGCTGGGCACGCCCGGCCAATTGCTGCCAGAGGCTGTCCTGCCACGGATAGGCTTCAGCCACGGTACAGCTCCAACAGTTTGGGGAGCAGCTCATCGATGGCCCGCTGCACCTGTTCCAGGGGCTGAGCGGCATCCAGCAGGCAGTAGCGCGACGGCGCGGCTTCGGCACGCTTGAGATAGGCCGCACGCACCGCCTCGAAAAAGGCTCGGCCTTCCAGCTCGAAACGATCCAGGCGCCCACGGGCGCTGGCCCGGGCCAGGCCGATGTCTACCGGCAGGTCGAAGACCAGGGTCAAGTGCGGGCGCAGGTCGCCTTGGACGAAGGTCTCCAGGGTCGCAATGCGCTCCAGGGACAGGCCGCGGCCAGCGCCCTGATAGGCGTAGGTGGAATCGGTGAAGCGGTCGCAGATCACCACCGCGCCCCGGGCCAGCGCCGGGCGAATCACTTCGGCCAAGTGCTGGGCACGGGCGGCAAACACCAGCAACAGCTCGGTGTCCGGGTGCATGACCTCGTCGCCAGTGGCCAGCAACACCTCACGGATCTTCTCGGCCAGGGGCGTGCCGCCAGGCTCGCGGGTCAGCAGCACCTCGATACCTTCAGCCCGCAAGCGCTCGGCCAGGTATTCACGGTTGGTACTCTTGCCAGCGCCTTCCGGGCCTTCCAGGGTAATAAACAAGCCAGTCACAGGCAGTCCTTAGTCAGAGTCATTGCGGGCTTTGCGCGGGCGCAGCGTCAGGCGCGGCAGGCTCAACGGTGGTCGGCGCGGGTGCCGGGCTGGAGCGGTAATCGGCGCGACGCTTGAGTTGGTACTCGCGCACCGCCGCGTTATGGGCGTCCAGGCTATCGGAAAAAATATGGCTGCCATCGCCCCGGGCCACGAAATACAGGCTGCTGCCCGGTACCGGATTCAACGCGGCATGAATCGCCTCGCGGCCAACCATGGCAATCGGCGTCGGCGGCAGGCCGCTGATCATGTAGGTGTTATAGGGTGTGGCTTCTTTCAGGTGCGCGCGCGTCAACTTGCCGTTGTAGCGCTCGCCCATGCCGTAGATCACCGTGGGATCGGTTTGCAGCAGCATGCCAATCTTCAGGCGCCGCACAAACACCCCGGCAATCTGCCCACGCTCTTCAGGCACGCCAGTTTCCTTCTCGACCAGCGACGCCATGATCAGCGCCTGGTAGGGGTCGGTATAGGGCGCATCCGGGGCACGTCGCTGCCATTCCTGGGCCAGTACGTCGTCCAGGCGGTTATAGGCTTTCTTCAGGAATTCGACATCGGTCATGCCGCGCACGAAACGGTAGGTGTCGGGGAAGAACCGCCCTTCGGGGAACACGTCGGGATGGCCGATTTTTTCCATCACCTCAGTGTCACTCAAGCCCGACAGGGTCTGCTCGATCTTTTCATGCTTGGCCAAGGCACTGCGTACCTGACGGAAGTTCCAGCCCTCCACCAGGGTCAGGCTGTACTGCACCACTTCACCACGCTGCCACAGGCCAATCAGGCCCTGGGCCGTCAGGCCTGGCGTCATGCGGTATTCGCCACTGTGCAGCGGTTGGCCGTCAAGGTTGAAGCGCCAGTAGAGACGCAGCCAAAAGGCATCCTCCAGCACACCGTCACTTTCCAGACGATTGAAAGTGCCCGTAGGGGTCGCGCCAGCAGCTACATCCAGCAATTGCTCCTGGGGCAGATTCAGCGGTTGCTTCAAGGCCGAGTTCAGCTTCCAGGCGGAAAAGCCCAATAGCAAACCCGCCAGGACCAGACCGATCTCCAGCAGCAATACAATTTTACGTCTCAAATCAAACACCCAATAGCGCGCGAACAATGCCTTGCAGTTTACGGGTGAGCGGCCCGGCCGACCAGCTCATTGGCCCACATCCAAGCACCGGCCAAATGCCATATACGCTATTGCAGACAAACACTTCGTCAGCCCGTTGCAGCTGCGCAAGGCTGATATCGGTCACGGTCGTGACGAGCCCCAACGCCTCGGCACGGGCCAACAGCTCGGCCCGCATGACGCCAGCCACACCACAGCGGCTCAGGTCGGCGGTCAGCAACTGGCCGTTATCCACCAGGAACAGGTTGCTGAACACGCCTTCGATGACGCGCCCGGACATATCCAGCATCAATCCTTCCGCGTGATTGGCATCCTGCCACTCGGCGCGAGCCAGGACCTGTTCGAGGCGATTGAGGTGTTTGAGGCCGGCGAGCAAGGGTTGCTCGGACAAACGCGTGACACATGGGAACAGGCGGACACCTGATGAACCGTGGGCCGGGGGATAGGTAGCAGGTGGGCTGCCTTGCAGGATACGGCGCACGGGTGCGCCTGCGTTGATGCCATACCCCCGCAGGCTATCGCCTCGGGTCAGGATCAACTTGAGAACGCCGTCACCGAGGGCCGCCGCATAGGCCAGTAACTCGTTGCGGATCAGTGCCTGATCCGCAACGAGCGCCAGGCGCCTGCAACCCTCGTCGAGGCGTTGCAGGTGGCGGTCGAGCAGCACGGGCTGCCCGGCCTTGACCGCGAGGGTTTCAAACAAACCATCGCCGTAGGCCAGGCCGCGATCTTTGAGCGGCACTGCGTCCGCTGGCTGACCGTCGACCCAGCTGCGCATTACTCGGCGAACCGGCGGAACACCAGGGAACCGTTGGTACCGCCAAAGCCGAACGAGTTGGACAGCACCACGTCGATCGGCATTTTCTGCGCCTCGTGAGGTACGAAGTTCAGGTCGCAGCCTTCATCCGGCTCATCCAGGTTGATGGTCGGCGGTGCGACCTGGTCCTTGATCGCCAGCACACTGAAGATCGCCTCAACCGCGCCTGCCGCACCCAGCAGGTGACCGGTCATGGACTTGGTGGAACTGACCGCCAGCTTGTAGGCGTGCTCACCGAACACCGACTTGATGGCCTGCGCTTCCGCCAGATCGCCAGTGGGTGTCGAGGTGCCGTGGGCATTGATGTACTGCACTTGATCGCCATTGATCTTCGCATCGCGCAACGCATTGCTGATGCAGCGCGCAGCGCCTGCGCCGTCGGCGGGTGGCGACGTCATGTGATACGCGTCGCCACTCATGCCAAAACCGATCAACTCGGCATAGATCGTTGCGCCGCGCGCTTTGGCGTGCTCCAGCTCTTCGAGGACCAGGGCACCGGCACCGTCGGACAGTACAAAGCCATCACGGCCCTTGTCCCACGGACGACTGGCGCGGGTTGGCTCGTCATTGCGCGTCGACAGCGCACGGGACGCGCCGAAGCCGCCCATGCCCAGGCCACAGGCGGCCATTTCGGCGCCACCGGCAATCATCACGTCCGCCTCGTCATAGGCGATATTGCGCGCCGCCATGCCGATGCAGTGAGTGCCCGTGGTGCACGCCGTGGAAATGGCGTAGTTAGGCCCCTGGGCACCCAGATGGATGGACAGGAAACCGGAAATCATATTGATGATCGAGCCCGGGACGAAGAACGGTGAAATTCGACGAGGGCCGGATTCGTGCAGCGTGCGGCTGGTTTCTTCGATATTGGTCAAACCGCCAATACCCGAACCCATGGCCACGCCGATGCGCTCACGGTTGGCATCGGTGACTTCCAGGCCTGCATTACGCACTGCCTGAAAACCGGCTGCCAGGCCGTATTGAATGAACAGGTCGAGTTTGCGGGATTCCTTGATCGAGAGATATTCCTCGACATTGAAGCCCTTTACCGAGCCGCCAAAACGGGTGGAATAGGCAGAAAGGTCCGTATGCTCAATCAGACCAATACCACTGTGGCCAGCCAGAATGCCCTGCCAACTGCTCGGCACATCCGTGCCCAGTGGCGACAACATACCCATACCGGTGACTACGACGCGTCTACGCGACACAGCACTCTCCTTTTTCTTGATGACGACACTTTGCATCAAACCTAAAGAAAAAACCGCACGCCGTTATAGCAGTGCGGTTTTTCCCAACAGCAAGCGACGACTACAAATTACTTGTCGTTGTGAGCAGTAACGTAGTCGATAGCAGCTTGAACAGTAGTGATTTTTTCAGCTTCTTCGTCCGGGATTTCGGTCTCGAATTCCTCTTCCAGAGCCATCACCAGCTCAACGGTGTCAAGGGAGTCGGCACCCAGGTCTTCAACGAAGGAAGAAGTGTTTTTCACTTCATCTTCTTTAACGCCCAGTTGCTCGGCAACGATTTTCTTGACGCGCTCTTCGATGGTGCTCATACCTTGTTTTCACTCCTAATGGACAAATTCAGGCAGCTGGCCAGTGGGTAAGTGTATAGAAAGGCTTTTCAGCTTTTCAACTGAAAGCTTCACCCTCGTACCCTACCGACCACCTGTCTATAAATAGATTGCAGCTTTATAACGGATTTTAGACAGCTCGTATGACATTTTTTTGAAGCGATCCGTCACAATTTAACTCATGTACATCCCGCCGTTCACCGGGATTGTAGCCCCAGTCACGTATGCCGCACCGTCAGATGCCAGGAAAGAGACCACATTGGCGATCTCTTGAGCCTGGCCCAGACGACCCAGCGGAATTTGCGTCAGCAACGCTTCACGCTGCGCTTCTGGCAGTTCGCGGGTCATATCGGTGTCGATGAACCCTGGAGCCACCGAGTTGACCGTAATCGACCGCGAGCCGACTTCACGCGCCAGGGCACGGCTGAAACCTTCCAGGCCGGCCTTGGCAGAGGCGTAGTTTACTTGGCCTGCGTTGCCCATGGCACCCACTACGGAGCCAATATTGATAATTCGCCCCCAACGCGCCTTGGTCATGCCGCGCAAAACACCCTTGGACAGGCGAAACAGACTGTTCAGGTTGGTATCGACCACGTCGTACCACTCGTCGTCTTTCATGCGCATCATCAGGTTGTCACGGGTGATACCGGCGTTGTTCACCAGAATAGCCGGCGTACCGAATTGTGCGGTGATCTCGGCAAGCACGGCAGCCACGGACTCATCGCTGGTCACGTTGAGTTCCAGGCCGGTGCCCTGCACGCCGTTTTCCTTGAGGGTCGCGGCGATACGCTCGGCGCCCGAGGCGGAGGTGGCAGTACCAATCACTACCGCGCCCTGACGGCCCAGTTCCAGGGCAATCGCCTGGCCAATGCCACGGCTTGCGCCGGTAACCAGTGCAACTTTACCTTGCAGACTCATGCAGGCTTCTCCTTAGTTCAGGCCAGTGCGGCGCGGGCGGCTGCGAAGCCATCCGGGGTATTGAGATTGGAAGTCGACACGCCTTCGGCGCAGCGCTTGTTGAGACCGGCCAGGACTTTGCCCGGGCCACACTCAACCAGTTGGGTCGCGCCCTTGGCAGCCAGGGTCTGCACGGATTCAACCCAGCGCACCGGCTTGTACAGTTGCTCCAGCAGGTCGCGCTTGAGGGTTTCCAGGTCCGGGGCCACGTCGGCGCTGACGTTTTGCACCAGCGGGATCTGCGGTGCCTGCCAGTTGATGGCGGCGACGGACTCGGCAAAACGCTCGGCCGCCGGGCGCATCAGTTCGCAGTGGGACGGTACGCTGACCGGCAGCGGCAAGGCACGCTTGGCCCCACGGGCCTTGCAGCCTTCGATGGCACGCTCAACTGCAGCCTTGGCACCGGCGATCACCACCTGGCCAGGGGAGTTGAAGTTGACCGCGCTGACCACTTCGCCCTGGGCCGCTTCGGCACAGGCTTCGATCACCACCGCGTCGTCCAGGCCCAGGATCGCGGCCATGCCGCCCTGCCCGGCCGGAACCGCCTCTTGCATCAGTTGGCCACGGCGCTCTACCAGCTTGACCGCTTCAGCGAGGGTCAGACTGCCTGCCGCAACCAGGGCGCTGTACTCGCCCAGGCTGTGACCGGCAACAAAAGCCGGGCGTGCGCCGCCTTCGGCCAGCCAAACGCGCCACAGCGCGATGGACGCCGTCAGGATGGCCGGCTGGGTTTTATCGGTTTGATTGAGCAGTTCTTCCGGACCGTCCTGGGTCAATGCCCAGAGGTCGTAGCCCAAGGCCGCGGAAGCTTCCTTGAATGTTTCCAGGATCAGCGGGTATTGCGCGCCCAGCTCGGCCAACATGCCGAGGGACTGCGAACCCTGCCCTGGAAAGACGAATGCGAGGGATGTAGACATGTAACAAGCCCCTAATGATCTGGTCGTCGGTGAATTGACGCCCCACAGCTGGGAGCGCAAGAAACTGACAGATTGGATGGTCAATTGAACTGGCCGGTCACATTTAAGCATTCCCGGCCCGATTCGCCTAAGGCAACAGATCCTCAAGACGGCCATGCAAGCGTTGCGGCAGGTTCTCCTGGATCTCGATCAGCGCGCGCGCAATAGCACTCTGAAAGCCCTGGACACCTGCAGAACCGTGGCTTTTTACCACAATACCCTGCAGACCGAGGAAGCTTGCGCCGTTATGCCGCGCCGGGGCCAGGTCCGCCTGCAAGCGCCGCATCAACGGCAACGCCAAGGCACCCACCAGCCGCGAAGCCAGATTGCGCTTGAACAACGCCTCGATCCGCGCAGCAATCATCGTAGCCAGGCCTTCGCTGGACTTAAGCAGGATATTTCCGACAAACCCGTCACAAACCACCACATCGGCCTCGCCACGATATAACCCATCGCCTTCGACAAACCCGATGTAATTCAAGCCCCGCGCCTGCTGCAACAGGCTAGCGGCCAACTTGACCTGCTGGTTGCCCTTGATGTCCTCGGTGCCGATGTTCAGCAAGGCCACCCGTGGCCGCACCACACCCAGCGCCTCGGCCGCGACCGAGCCCATCAGGGCAAAGTGCAGCAGGTGCTCGACGCTGCAATCGACATTTGCCCCCAGGTCCAGCAACTGGCAATAGCCACCCTGTGTCGGAATCGCCGCGACCATCGCCGGCCGATCAATACCCGGCAGGGTTTTCAGCACATGCCGCGACAGCGCCATCAAGGCCCCGGTATTGCCAGCGCTGACACAGGCCTGGACCTTGCCATCGCGCAGCAACTCAAGCGCCACGCGCATTGACGAATCAGGTTTGCCACGCAGGGCCTGGGCCGGCTTTTCATCCATGCCGATGGTTTCGCTGGCCGGCATTATTGTCAGGCGCGCGCGATCCACAGCCGGATGACTGGCAATCAGTTCTTCAAGAAGGGAAGGTTGACCGACGAGGGTCAGGTGCAGCGAGGGCGTAGCAGACAGGCTGGCAATGCATGCCTGGACAATGCTGCGGGGACCGAAGTCCCCGCCCATTGCGTCAATCGCGATGACTTGAGCAGACAAGTGATTACTCGTCAGCGCCCTTGTCGATCACTTTACGGCCACGGTATACGCCTTCTGGCGATACGTGGTGACGCAGGTGAACTTCACCGGTGGTTTTTTCTACAGACAGAGTGCTTGCCGTCAGGGCATCGTGCGAACGACGCATGTCACGGGCAGAGCGGGATTTTTTGTTCTGCTGAACAGCCATAATTGATTAACTCCTAAACGTTTGGGTCACGCTTTAACTGCGCCAATACACTGAACGGGTTGGACCGCGTTACCTCGTCCTCGCTCGGTTCGGACTCGTCATCGAGCCCCGCCGGCTGCTGGCATTCTTCCGGATGATGAGCAGGCACAATGGGCAAGGCGAGCAAAAGCTCCTCCTCGATCAGTGCATGCAGATCCAAAGGATCTTCGCCCAGTTCCAGCACGTCATAACCTTTCGGCAACGACTGGGTATTCGCACCCTCTTTCACCACAGCATAACTGCATTCGCTGTGGATCGGCAGGGTGACCAGCTCAAGACAACGCTGGCAAACCATTTTGACCTCGGTGTCGATAAAGCTGTGGATTACCACAGATTTACGTTCATCTCGCTCAAAAACGAATTTAGCCTGCACCGTACCGACAGTGTCGGAAAGCGGGTCGCAGAGTCTCTCCAAATCGGCCAGCAACACTTCACCTTGGAGGGTGGTGCCACGATCAGCCAATTTGCGCGGGTCAACGTGAGGTGGAATCGGGTCATTCAACATAGGCGCAGCATTATAGGGATGCACCCGCCCATGTCAAAGGAAATTCAGCCCTGTGCGCCAGACTGTCCGCTCGCTAGAATCCGCGACTGCCTTGAGGAGAGCCACATGTTGCCTTTATTACTCGCTTCCAGCTCGGTTTATCGCCGGGAACTGCTGAACCGCCTGCATCTGCCGTTCATCTGCAGCTCTCCGGATATCGACGAAAGCCATCGCATAAATGAGTCCGCGATCGACCTGGTCAAGCGCCTGGCCGAAGAGAAAGCCCGCGCCCTGGCCGGTAGTCATCCAGGGCACCTGATCATCGGCTCGGACCAGGTGGCGACCCTGGACGGCCAGATCATCGGCAAGCCCCACACCTTTGAAAGGGCCCGCGAGCAATTGCTGGCGGCCAGTGGCAGACAGGTCAGCTTCCTGACCGGCCTGGCCCTGCTCAATAGCGACACCGGGCACTGCCAGGTGGACTGCATCCCCTTCACCGTCACAATGCGCCAACTGGCGCCGGCACAGATCGAGCGCTACCTGCGGATCGAGCAGCCCTACGATTGCGCTGGCAGCTTCAAGGCCGAGGGACTGGGAGTGGGCCTGTTTCAGAACACCGCAGGGCCAGACGCCACCAGCCTCGTCGGACTACCACTGATCCGCCTGGTGGATATGTTGCTGGCCGAAGGCGTGCAAATCCCCTGAGAGCCCCACAAAAACCAATGTGGGAGCCGGGCTTGCCCGCGATGACGGCCTGTCAGCAACCCATTGGCTGGCTGATCCACCGCAATCGCGGGCAAGCCCGCTCCCACATTTTGAGCTATGCCAATCGCGAGATCAGCGCAAGGCCGGCCCCTGGAAACCCATGTACAGCGCCAGTTTCTCCGCCACACTGGCCCCCAGCTTCTTGGAGAAACGGTCGAACGGCGATTCCTGGACGGTAAAGTCCACCAACTCCTTCTCGCCAATCACATCCCGTGCTACTGAACTGGCACTGCCCAGACCATCAATCAAGCCCAGCGGCAATGCCTGCTCACCCGACCAGATCAGGCCCGAGAACAACTCCGGATGTTCTTTATCCTTGAGCCGCTCACCGCGCCCCTGCTTGACGCTGGCAATGAACTGGCGATGAGTGGTGTCGAGCACGCTCTGCCAGAACTGGGTTTCGTCAGCCTTTTGCGGCTGGAACGGGTCAAGGAACGACTTGTGCTCCCCGGAGGTGTAGGTACGACGCTCAACCCCCAGCTTCTCCATTGCCCCGACAAAACCGTAGCCGGCCGCCGTCACGCCAATCGAACCCACCAGACTGGCCTTGTCGGCGTAGATCTGGTCGGCGGCGCTGGCGATGTAATAGGCACCCGAGGCGCCCAGGTCAGAGATTACCGCGTACAGCTTGGTCTCTGGATGCAAGGCACGCAGCCGGCGAATCTCGTCATAGACGTAACCCGACTGCACCGGACTGCCGCCAGGGCTATTGATGCGCAACACCACGCCCTTGACCTTGGGATCCTCGAAAGCCGTGCGCAAGCTGCTGACGATATTGTCGGCACTGGCCGACTCCTTGTCGGCAATCACCCCGCTCACCTCGATCAACGCGGTATAGCTACCACTGCGGGCGGCGCTTTTTTCCATATCGACCAAAGGACTGAACAACACCAGCATGCCAATCAGGTAGGTGAAGGTCAGGAGTTTGAAGAAGATCCCCCAGCGCCGGGCGCGGCGCTGTTCCTGGACGCCCGCCAGAAGGGTCTTTTCCAACAACTTCCAGCTTTTATCATCGCCATTGTCAGCACCGGACTTGGTCGGTGCCTTCCACTCATCGGTCATGCCATCTACCCCAGCAAAAACTTAATGGGCCTGGTTGAGCCAGGCGTGCAATTGCGAAAACCGATCAATCGTCAGTCGCGGCTCGTAAGCCTGCAAGGCTTCGGGGGACTGGGCGCCGTAGCTGACGGCGACACTGTCCATGCCGGCATTGCGCGCCATCAACAGATCGAACGAAGCATCGCCGACCATCAACGACTCACGGGCAGACACGCCGCAATGGGCCATGATCTGCTCCAGCATCAATGGATGGGGCTTGCTCGCGGTTTCATCGGCAGCGCGGGTGACGTCGAAATAGTCCTCCCAACCATTGGCCTTGAGCACCCGATCCAGGCCACGCCGGGCTTTGCCGGTGGCCACGGCCAGGTGATAGCCCTGCTCACGCAATGCCGCCAACGACTGCACCACCCCTTCAAACAAAGGCGAAGGCTCGGACTCCAGGGCAATGTAGTGATCGGCGTAATGCTCGCGAAACGCTACCAACTCACTGTCAGCGATCTGCGGGTACAAGGTGCGAATGGCTTCGGGCAATCCCAGGCCAATAATGCCCTTGACCGCCAGATCACTGCACAGCTCGAAGCCGGAACGGGTCGAGGCCACGTGCATGGACTCGACAATCCGACCAATGGAATCGCACAGGGTGCCATCCCAGTCAAAAATCAGCAGCTTGTAGTCAGGGCGCGACACTCAGGCGCTCCACGGTCTTGGCCCACATCTCATCCACAGGGGCCTGCAATTTCAATTCGCCACCATCGGGCAATGGCACCGTCAGCATGTAGGCATGCAGGAACAGGCGTTTGCCGCCAAGGTCACGAATCTCCTTGGAGAAACCCTCGTCGCCGTACTTGGTATCGCCCGCAATACAGTGACCCGCATGCAGGGTATGCACACGAATCTGGTGGGTACGCCCGGTCACCGGCTTGGCCTCGACCATGGTTGCGAAGTCACCGAAGCGCCGCAGCACCTTGAACAGGGTCAGCGCCTCCTTGCCCTCCTCGTCTACCTCGACCATGCGCTCGCCGGAGCGCAGGTTGCTCTTCTGCAACGGTGCCCGCACGCTCTTGATCGAGGACGCCCAGTTGCCACGCACCAGGGCCATATAGCGCTTGTCCACGCCATCGCCGCGCAGGGCGGTATGCAGGTGACGCAACATGCTGCGCTTCTTGGCAATCATCAACAGGCCGGAGGTGTCGCGGTCCAGGCGATGGACCAGTTCCAGCTCCTTGGCATCCGGACGCAACTGACGAAAGGCTTCGATCACCCCGAAATTCAGGCCGCTACCGCCGTGCACCGCAATGCCGCACGGCTTGTTGATCACGATCAGCTTGTTGTCTTCGAAGACAATCGACGCTTCAAGGCGCTGCAACAGGCCCTGGGCCAGCGGCACAGGCTCGTCACGCTCAGGCACGCGAACCGGCGGCACCCGGACGATATCGCCCGCCTGCAGCTTGTACTCAGGCTTGATCCGGCCCTTGTTCACCCGCACTTCGCCTTTACGCAAAATGCGATAAATCAAGGTCTTGGGCACGCCCTTGAGCCTGGCCAGAAGAAAATTGTCGATGCGTTGGCCGGCATATTCCGGCGAGACCTCAAGCAGCTGGACGCTGGGGGTCGGGGGGGTGGTAGTCGTCATGTCGGGAATGATAACAATTTTTTATGGAATTGAAGCACTTAATCATTGCTGCTATAGTCGCGAACGCCGCCAAAAGCGGCCTGGACAGAGGACTCGCGGCAAACTGCCGCCCCTGACCATCGCAATTCATCAGGACGCGAGGCCGTCCTACGGGGCTCTTGCCACACTGGAAGGCTCAAGATTGTAACAAGCGCAGGTGACATGAGGCCTGAAGCGAGTGCAAGAAACAGAGTGATTACTCGTCTCTTGCGCCGATATTTACGGCCAGTTCACAAAGTGCAGTCAGTCTTGTACCAGACCACGGCGAATGCTTCGGAAACAACGCCTGTTATTAGCCATGAGCGTGAACTCCCCATTGGAGAACACGGTAAATGCCAACCCGCTGCGGATTCTGCGCGCGGCAGCACCCGAATTATCAGGGATACGTGTAGGGTGGAGATGCACAACCGTCGGACTGTGTAGCACTAGGCTTATATTTAGACGCTTCATCTCGTCCACAGTCGCCGGTTGATTCCTCCTCCTGACTGAGTGCTTATTAAGTCACCACAGCAAGCAGGACGCGTAAGTCGCGATACCAGCCCAATTGGCCGGTATTGCTGGACACTGGAGTGGCCAACCACTCTTGACGCACCTGACACCGACCGTGAGAAGTCGTGTGTGCCGAACGCCGTTTCCGGCAGCCCGGAAACCGACGGTACAACATGAAAAGAATGCTGATTAACGCAACTCAACCCGAAGAGTTGCGTGTTGCACTGGTAGATGGCCAACGCCTCTACGACCTGGACATCGAGTCCGGTGCACGCGAGCAGAAGAAGGCCAACATCTATAAAGGCCGGATTACTCGCATCGAGCCAAGCCTTGAGGCTGCCTTTGTCGATTTTGGCTCTGAGCGCCATGGCTTCCTGCCCCTCAAAGAAATCTCCCGCGAATACTTCAAGAAAGCCCCTGAAGGCCGCGTGAACATCAAGGACGTCCTGAGCGAAGGCCAGGAAGTCATCGTCCAGGTCGAAAAAGAAGAACGTGGCAACAAGGGCGCCGCCCTGACCACCTTCATCAGCCTGGCTGGCCGTTACCTGGTCCTGATGCCGAACAACCCGCGTGCCGGCGGCATCTCCCGTCGCATCGAAGGCGAAGAGCGCAACGAACTGCGTGAAGCGCTGAACGGCTTGATCGCTCCGGCCGACATGGGCCTGATCGTGCGCACTGCCGGCCTTGGCCGCAGCAGCGAAGAAATGCAGTGGGACCTCGATTACCTGCTGCAACTGTGGACCGCTATTAAAGAAGCGTCCCTGGACCGCTCCGCGCCATTCCTGATCTATCAGGAAAGCAACGTGATCATCCGCGCCATCCGCGACTACCTGCGCCAGGACATCGGCGAAGTGCTGATCGACAGCGTTGAAGCCCAGGACGAAGCCCTGACCTTCATCCGCCAGGTGATGCCGCAGTACGCCAGCAAGATCAAGCTGTACGAAGACAGCGTACCGCTGTTCAACCGCTTCCAGATCGAAAGCCAGATCGAAACCGCCTTCCAGCGCGTGGTCGAACTGCCGTCCGGCGGCTCCATCGTGATCGATCCGACCGAAGCCCTGGTGTCCATCGACATCAACTCGGCGCGCGCCACCAAAGGCAGCGACATCGAAGAAACCGCGTTGCAGACCAACCTGGAAGCAGCCGAAGAAATCGCTCGCCAACTGCGCCTGCGTGATATCGGCGGCCTGATCGTGATCGACTTCATCGACATGACCCCGGCCAAGAACCAGCGCGCCGTGGAAGAAAAAGTCCGCGAATGCCTGGAAGCCGACCGTGCCCGCGTACAAGTTGGCCGTATCTCGCGCTTCGGCCTGCTGGAAATGTCCCGTCAGCGCCTGCGTCCATCCCTGGGCGAAAGCAGCGGCATCGTCTGCCCGCGTTGCAACGGCACCGGCATCATCCGTGACGTTGAATCGCTGTCCCTGGCGATCCTGCGCCTGATCGAAGAAGAAGCCCTGAAAGACCGCACCGCCGAAGTCCGCGCACAAGTGCCGATCCCGGTTGCAGCTTTCCTGCTCAACGAAAAACGCAACTCGATCACCAAGATCGAACTGCGCACCCGTGCCCGTATCGTGATCCTGCCGAACGATCACCTCGAGACGCCGCACTTCGAAGTCCAGCGCCTGCGTGATGACAGCCCGGAAGCCCACAGCGGCCAGTCCAGCTACGAAATCGCCGCTGCCGCTGCCGAAGTCGAAGAAGTCCAGCCAGCCGCCGCAACCCGCACCCTGGTGCGCCAGGAAGCCGCGGTCAAGACCGCACCGGCCCGTGCCAACGCACCGGTACCGACTGAAGTCGCCGCCCCGGTGGCCGCGCCTGCCGTCCTGCCGGAGCCAAGCCTGTTCAAGGGCCTGGTGAAGTCGCTGGTCAGCCTGTTCGCCACCAAGGAAGAGCCTGTTGCTCCAGCCGTGGTCGAGAAGCCAGCCGCTGAACGCCCTGCCCGCAACGAAGAGCGTCGCAACGGTCGCCAGCAGAGCCGTAACCGCAACGGTCGCCGTGACGAAGAGCGCAAGCCTCGCGAAGAACGTGCACCGCGTGAAGAACGCGCCCCCCGTGAAGAGCGCCAGCCGCGCGAAGCCCGTGAAGAAACCCCGGCCGTAGCCCGTGAAGAACGTGCTCCGCGCGAAGAGCGTGCACCACGTGAAGAACGCGCACCGCGTGCCCCTCGCGCCCCGCGTGAAGATCGCAAGCCACGTGGCGAGCGTGAAGAGCGTGTACGTGAACTGCGTGAACCTTTGGACGCTGCCCCAGCTGTTGCCGCCGTAGCAACTGATGTCGCGACTGAAGAACGCCCGGCCCGCCAGCCCCGTGAAGAACGCGCTCCACGCCCACCGCGTGAAGAGCGTCAACCACGCGCCGAGCAGGCTGCCGCAGCCAGCGAAGAAGAACTGCTGAACAACGACGAACAGCCACAGGAAGATGGCCAGGACAACGCCGAAGGCGATCGTCCACGCCGCCGCTCCCGTGGCCAGCGTCGCCGCAGCAACCGTCGTGAGCGTCAGCGTGACGCCAACGGCAATGTGATCGAAGGCTCGGAAGAGACCGGCGAAGCCACTGAAGAAAGCGCCAACAACGAACCGACCAGCACCGAACTGGCTGCTGGCCTGGCCGTTACCGCTGCAGTTGCCAGCTCGGTCATCAGTGCTCCTGCCGAAGCCGAAGCCAACCAGCAGGCCGAGCGTGCCACCGCTGCCGTGCAGGAAACTGCCGCAGTTGAAGCACCGGTTGTCGAAGCCACCACCGTGGTCGAAGCACCTGCCGCTGTAGAAGTGGAAGTTGCACCGGTCCGCGAAGCCCAGCCTGAAGCCGAAGTAGTGGCTGCACCTGCAATCGTGGTTGAGCCCCAGCCTGTGGTCGAAGCTGTTGTCGACGCGCCAGCCGCTGAAGCAACCCCAGAAGTGCGTGAAGTTCGCGAAGAACAGACCGCCTTCCAGTGGACTGCCGAGCCGGCCGTCGTCGCCGAAGCACCTGCCCCGGCACCGGTAGAAGAAGCTCCAGCACCGGTTGCTGAAGTGGTTATCGCCGAACCAGCGGTGGTTGCAGAACCGGTTGTGGTTGCCGAGCCTGCTCCGGTGGTTGTGGAAACCCCAGTGGTTGCCGAAGTGGTCGCCCCAGTGGTTGAAGCCCCTGTCAGCGCCCTGACCGAAAACGGCCGTGCGCCTAACGACCCGCGTGAAGTGCGTCGTCGCAAGCGTGAAGCCGAGCGTCTGCAGAAAGAAGCCGAAGCAGCAGCGGCGGCGGCCCCGGCCGTCGTCGAAGCGGTTGCGCCAGCACCGGCCATCGAAGCAGAAGTTGAGCACACTGCCCCAACCATCGACGAGAACCTGCGTTCCGTTGAAGAAGTGGTAGAGCACAACCCAAAAGCCCTGGAAGAAGAGCACGAGCCTAAACCCCTCGCTTAATTCCAACGGCAATTAAAAAGCCCCGCCTGAGCAATCAGGCGGGGCTTTTTTATGCGACATGTGGGAGCTGGCTTGCCTGCGATGATCGTTAACGATGACGGATAAATACCTGACACCCCGACCAGCTCTTCCAGCCCCTACCTGAATTCCAGTGATTGCGGCACGTCCACATCCCACAACACCCCAGGATCATCCACCTGCACTTCCCGCACCTCAGCCAGGGCAAACACCGCCCTGGCCCCACGATCCCCAGTCAACCCCATCAAGGCCGGCCCCAATTCAGGGCCAAACGCAACAGGATGGCCCTGCTGACCGGCATGCACCGGCACACTGACACCCTCCACTCGCTCTATCACCCGCTCAATACTCGCCGCCTGGATAAACGGCATATCCCCCAACACCACCAGCCAACCCGCCGCCGGGCCACTGGCGGCCACGGCAGCCGCAATGCTGTCGCCCATGCCCGACGAATCCACAAGCAGCACTTCGCAACCGTATGCCCTGGCCAGGCGAATGACCTCGCTGCGCGCAGGCGCGGTGATGACCCAGCGCCGGGTGATACTGGCCGGTAAATTGACCAACACCTGCTCGAAGACCGGCCGTGTCACTCCATCTCGCCCCCTACAAGGGGCCAGCAGTTTGTCTTGGCCGGTTTGCGCGCGGAAGCGGCTGCCCTGCCCCGCCGCCAGGACGATGGCGGTAATGGCGCTCGTCAACTGACCGCCTCCCGCACCGGTTTTGCTTGCAACAGTTCCACACCGTTCTTGATCGCGACGATGTGTGCCATCAGCGACAAGGCAATCTCTGCCGGCGTATGGCTGCCGATATGAAGACCGATCGGACCATGCAGCCGCGCAATCGCCTCGGCTCCCAGCCCCAACACCGCCAGGTTCTCCCGACGCTTGCGGCTATTGGCCCGCGAGCCCAGGGCACCAATGTAGAACGCTCGGGAGTTCAACGCGGTCAGCAGCGCCATGTCGTCCAGGCGCGGATCGTGGGTCAGGGCCACAATGGCCGTGCGCTCGTCCGTCTGGATATTGAGCACGGCCTCATCGGGCATTCCCGGCACAAAGCGCCCGTGTTGTTCTTCCCAGCCATGGACAAACTCCTGGCGTGGATCGCAGATCAGCACTTCAAAATCCAACAGCCGCGCCATTTCTGCCACATAGCGCGACAGCTGCCCCGCACCGATCAGTAACAGGCGCCAGCGCGGGCCGTAGATGGCCCGCAAGCGCTCACCATCAAAACTGACAATGTCGGACTGGCTCGCCGCGCTCAGACGCACGGTGCCCGTCGCCAAGTCCAACTCCCGGGCCACTATTTCATGGGCCTCACAACGCGCCAGCAACTCGGCGACCCAGGCAGGATCACCTACCCGCTCCTCCGTCAGGCGCAAGGTGCCGCCGCAGGGCAGGCCAAAGCGCGCCGCTTCATCCCGGGTCACGCCATAGGTCACCAGTTGCACCGGCGGCCCTTCGTCAGGCAAGCGACCATCGTAAAGCCGAGCGATCAGGTCATCTTCAATGCAGCCACCGGAAACCGAGCCGATCACCACCCCATCGCCGCGCAGGGCCAGCATCGCCCCCGGCGGCCGTGGCGCGCTACCCCAAGTCTGGACCACGCTGTACAGCACCACCCGCTGCCCCGCGCGGCGCCACTCCAGCACGCTGCGCAGGACGTTCAGATCCACGCTGTCCATCAGGCTTTCGCCGCCTGTTGCCAGCCCTGCAGTTGATAACGCACGGGCAAGCTGCGGATACGCTTGCCGGTGGCGGCAAATATCGCGTTGCACAGCGCTGGCGCAATCGGTGGCACGCCCGGCTCACCGACGCCACCCAGGGGCACCTCTCCTTCTGGCGTGACCAAATGTATGGCGATTTCCCGGGGGGCCAGGGACATGCGCGCCACTTCATACATATGGAAGTTGTCCTGCTGGACCTTGCCATCCTTGAAGCTGATTTCTCCCAGGACCGCATTGCCCAAGCCCATGACGCAGGCGCCCTCGAACTGTGAACGGATGCGCTCCGGGTTGATCTGCGGCCCGCAGTCCACCGCAATATCAGCCTTATGCACGATCAGCGTGCCATCATCCTTGACCTCCACCTCGATCACCGCCGCCACATAGGTCACAAAGCTGTAGTGCACCGCCAGCCCCAGGCCGCGCCCCTTGGGCAGCATGCGCCCCCAGCCGGCGGCCTTGGCGGCGGTTTCCAGCACGCCGCGCATGCGCGCGGTATCAATCGGATAACGCTCGGGGGACTCGCCGTAGTTCCACTCTTCACTCAAGGTTCGCGGATCAATCTGACGATCCGGGCCCAGCAGCTTGAGTTGATATTTCAGCGGATCCTGGCCGGCCTTATGGGCCAGTTCATCGACAAAGCTCTGAATGGCAAACCCATGGGGGATGTTCGACACCGAACGGTACCAACCCACGCGGGTGTGGGCAGCCGCTTCGGGGTTTTCCAGGCGCACATTGGGAATGGCGTAGGCCATGTTGGTAAAGCCCATGCCCAACTCGAACGCCGCCTCGTGGTTCATTCCCGGCGCAAACAGCGCAGTGATGCTGGGTGCCACGGTGCGGTGCAGCCAGCCAGAGGGCAGGCCGTCCTTGTTCAGGCCGGCCTTGAGGTACTCGGCGGAGACGGTATGGAAATAGGAGTTATGAATATCGTCTTCACGGGTCCACTGCACGCGTACGGCCTTGCCGGGGAATTCCTTGGCCAGCAGCGCAGCTTCGATGATGAAGTCCGGTTTCGACTTGCGCCCAAAGCCGCCGCCCAACAGGGTGACGTGGATCGTGACGTTATCGAAGGGCAAGCCCAGGCGCTCGGCCACCCGTTCCCGCGTGACCTGCGGCGCCTGGCTCGGAGCCCAGGCCTCGCATCGCCCGTCTTGATAACGGGCTACGGCCACCATCGGCTCCATCGGCGACTGCGCCAGGTGTGGCAAGTAATACGTGGCTTCGAGGGTGCTGTCGGCATCGTTCAGGGCCTGCTCGATACTGCCGGTATTGCGCACCACTTTGCCGGGCTGGAGCGCCGCGGCCTCCAGGGTCTTGCGATAGTCGATGGAGTTGTAGCCAGCATTCGCGCCGTCGTCCCAGACAATCTGCAACGCCTCACGGCCCTTGATCGCCGCCCAGGTATTGCTAGCAACCACCGCCACACCACCCAATGGCTGGAATTCCGAGGGTATGGGTCGGCTTTCGATTTGCAGGACCTTGATCACCCCGGGGACTTTCAGCGCCGCGCTGGCATCGAACGACTTGACCTTGCCGCCGTATACCTTGGGCCGCGCAATGGTCGCGAACAGCATGCCGTCAAAATGCACATCGGCGCCGTACACCGCCCGGCCGTTGACGATATCGGCACCGTCGATGGCCTTGGTGGCTTCCTTGCCGATATAGCGAAACTCCGAGGGCTGCTTGAGCCGCAGGCTGTCGCGCGCCGGCACTGCCAACGCGCTGGCGGCAGCGGCCAGGGCGCCATAGCCCAGTTCGCGGCCGCTGGGCTGGTGAATGACTTTATGCAACTGTGCACGGCATTCGCCCAGCGGGACTTTCCACTGCTCGGCAGCGGCCTGTTCCAGCATGGTTCGCACGGCGGCGCCGCACCGGCGCATCGGTTCGAACCAATGGCGCATGCTGCGCGAACCGTCGGTATCCTGGTTGCCAAAACGCGCTTCGTCACCCGGCGCCTGCGCAACCTTCACCAGCGCCCAATCGGCCTCCAGTTCATCGGCCACCACCATGGTCAGGCTGGTGCGCACGCCCTGGCCCATCTCCGAGCGGTTGCAGATCACGGTGACGGTGCCATCGGTGGCGATGCTGACATAGACCTTGGGATCATCGACCAGGCCATTGGGCATCGCGGCCCCGCCGTATTGCTTCACTTCGTCGGCAAAGGCCTGGGGCAAGCCCCAACTGGCAGCCACCACCAGGGCGCCGGTCGCGCCGACGCCCTTGAGGAAACCGCGCCGGCTAAGGTTGCTCAGGGCGAAATTGCTCGGTAACTGGCTCATGCCTTGGCCCCCTGCAACTGAGTCGCGGCCTGGCGGATCGCCGTCTTGATGCGGTTATAGGTGCCGCAGCGGCAGATATTGCCGACCATGGCTTCTTCAATCTGTGCATCGCTGGGGTTGGGGTTGGTTTTCAGCAAGGCCGTGGCCGACATGATCTGCCCGCCCTGGCAGTAACCGCATTGCGCCACCGCCGTATCCAGCCACGCCTGCTGCACCACCTGGCCAATCGGGTCGTTATGCAGGTTGTCGATAGTGCTGACGTTCTGCCCTTTGACCGAGCCGATGGGCGTGATGCAACTGCGCGCCGGCGCACCGTCGATATGGATGGTGCAGGCGCCACACAGCCCCATGCCGCAACCGAACTTGGTGCCGTTGTAACCCGCTACATCGCGGATCGCCCACAGCAGAGGCATATCCTCGGTGGCATCCAGTGGATGATCTTGACCGTTGAGTTTCAGAGTAATCATGGGCACGCCCGCATAGTGATTGGATTATGGGGTCGAGCTATCTGCCGCTTTCAAGGGAGCGGAGTCGGTACACGCAGATGGCTCAGGCTAATCGGGCTCTCTTGTGAAGACAGGTCTTCACCGGGCCTTTGATAAACAGGGTCTATCGAACAATAAACAGGCATCGTTAGCCTGCTAAGTTAACCCAGCATTAACAAAAAAGCCCTGCAATGCAGGGCTTGGTTCAACACGCTAGAAGCGTAGCTCAATAACGATTGGGCTCCATTTCCAGGTCGACCTTGAAGCGCTCGGCGATATCGCGCTGGATGCGCTGGGCCAGGCTGGAAATATCCAGGCCGGTGGCCGCGCCATAATTGACCAGCACCAGCGCCTGCAAGCGATGCACGCCGGCATCACCCTCGCGAAAGCCCTTCCAGCCGGCCTTTTCAATCAACCAGCCGGCCGCCAGCTTCACTTGCCCATCGGCCTGGGGATAGGCCACCAGATCGGGATATTGCAGCTGCAACTGCGCCGCCAGCTCCTGGGAGACCAGTGGGTTCTTGAAGAAACTGCCGGCGTTGCCCAAGACCGCAGGATCGGGCAGCTTTTCACTGCGGATACTGCAAATGGCCCGACTGACATCGCTCGGGGTCGCCTGGGCAATGCCCTGCTCCGCCAGGCGCTGCTGCACCGGGCCATAGCCGAGTTTCAGGTGTGCGACGCGGTTCAGGGCAAAACGCACCCGCAGGATCAGCCAGCGCCCCACTTCGTGCTTGAACAGGCTGTCGCGGTAGGCGAAGTTGCATTCCTCCAGGCTGAAATCCCGCAACTCGCCCGTCTGGCGGTCGAGGGCGGTCAGCCCGGCGAAGACATCCTTGATCTCGACACCGTAGGCGCCAATGTTCTGCATCGGTGCCGCCCCGACAGTGCCGGGAATCAGGCTGAGGTTTTCCAGGCCAGAGAACCCTTGTGCAAGGGTCCATAGCACAAACGGATGCCAGGCCTCGCCCGCCTCGGCTTCCACCACCACCTGCTGGCCGTCGTCGTGCAGTACTCGGATCCCCTGGGTTGCCATGCGCAACACCAACCCCGGGATATCCTGGGTCAGCAGCAGGTTGCTGCCGCCCCCGATCACCAGCAACGGCAACTGCTGTGCGGCCGCATAGGCCAGGCCCTCGCGCACATCGGCGTCGCTATGGGCTTCGGCGAACCATTGCGCACGCACATCAATGCCAAAACTGTTAAAGGCCTTCAGGGAAACCTGGGGCTGCACATCCAGACTCATAACCGCCCCTTCAATTCGATCACCAGCAAATCACAAGCGGCCTCGATCAGGTCCAGGACCTGCTCGAAACCTTGCTCGCCGTCGTAGTACGGATCCGGCACTTCATCCACCGCCCCATCGTAGCGGCGCAGGAACAGGTCCAGCTCGGCCTTGCCCTGGGCCGGTTGCATGGCCTTGAGGTTGCGCAGGTTGCTCTGGTCCATCGCCAGAATCAGTTCGTAGCGCGCAAAGTCGGCGCGCGACACCTGCTGAGCGCGCTGGGCCGACAAGTCGTAGCCACGACGCAGCGCTGCTTGCTGGCTGCGCTTGTCCGGGGCCTTGCCGATATGCCATTCACCGGTACCGGCAGACGCCACCTCGACCTGGTCCGCCAACCCGGCGGCCCGCAGTTTGTGGCGCAGCACGCCCTCGGCGGTGGGCGAGCGGCAGATATTGCCCAGGCAGACAAACAGGACTTCCATCAAGCCCCCAGCAACCGACGCACGCGCTCGAGGTCTTCCGGCGTATCGACACCGGCCGGCGGCGCTTCTATCGCATCATCGACATGAATGCGCACGCCGTGCCACAGGGCCCGCAATTGCTCCAGGGCCTCGGTGTTTTCCAGCCAGCACGGGCCCCAGGTGACGAAGTCATGCAGGAAGCCGGCGCGGTAGGCGTAAATGCCGATATGGCGGCGATACGGCACGCCCGCCGGCAACACATCACGCTGTTTGGCGAATTCGTCACGTGCCCAGGGCAGGGTCGAACGGCTGAAGGTCAGGGCCAGGCCATTGATGTCGCTGACCACCTTGACCACGTTCGGGTTGAACAGGGTCTCGAGGTCTTCGATAGGCTCGGCCAGGGTCGCCATGCGCGCTTCGGCGTGGGCGGCCAGGTTGGCCGCGACCTGGTCGATGACACACGGCGGGATCAACGGCTCGTCGCCTTGCACATTGACCACGATGGCGTCCGGCGCCAGGCCCAGGTGCGTGGCCACTTCGGCCAGGCGGTCGGTGCCGGAGTTGTGATCTTCACGGGTCAGTACCGCTTCGGCGCCAAAACCCTTGCAGGCCTCGATGATCCGCAGATCATCAGTGGCCACCACTACGCGTTGGGCGCTGCTTTTGCAGGCCTGCTCCCAGACCAGCTGGATCATCGGCTTGGCGCCGATCATCTGCAGCGGTTTGCCGGGCAGGCGGGTGGAGGCGTAGCGCGCGGGGATGACAACAGTGAAGGCAGTGGTCATTTATCCAGGCGCTCGTCGGTCGTCAGGGTGCGGGCTTCGCTTTCCAGCATCACCGGGATGCCGTCGCGGATCGGGTACGCCAGGCCGGCGCCCTTGCTGATCAGCTCGGTCTTGTCGGCACTGAGCTTGAGCGGGCCTTTGCAGATCGGGCAAGCGAGGATATCGAGCAGTTTGGTGTCCATGGGGGTTTCCTGGATAAAAACGTTTTAAGGCAAAAGTCGAGCGGGCAGCAGACGCATCAGTTGCGTGTCGAACCAGGCGATAAACGCCGGTGACGGTGCGGCATCGACTGCAAGGTACCACCAGTGTGCCTGGGCAAAGGCGCGGCACTTCACCGCGTCCTTTTCGGTCATGACCAGCGGCAGTGACGGCGTAAAATTCAGGACCTCGGCGCTGTAGGGCGCATGGTCGGCAAACGCATGGGGTATCGGCAGCCAGTGTAGCGTTTCGAGGGTATTGAAGAAACGTTGCGGGTTGCCGATGCCCGCGACCGCATGCACCCGTTGCCCCACGGGAAAATGGTCCAGCGGCCGCCGCTCGCCGGTCAGCAGGTTGACCAACGTGGTCGGCAGCAGACGGAAAGCAAAGCCATCCTCGCGATCAGCTCCGGCGCCGTTATATAGCAGGGCATCGACGCTGCGCAGGCGCTCGGCCGGCTCGCGCAACGGCCCGGCAGGCAGGCAGCGGCGATTGCCCAGGCCACGGGCGTTGTCGATCAGCACCAACTCAAGGTCACGGGCCAGACGGTAATGCTGCAAGCCATCGTCGGACAGGATCAGGTCCAGGGGCTCACTGGCCAACAGCGCCTGCACCGCCCGGCTGCGATCGGGGTCGATCATCAGCGGGACGCCGCTGCGCTGCACGATCAACAAGGGCTCGTCGCCGGCCACTTGCGCGCTGTCGCTGGCCTGCACCCGCCATGGCAACTGCGCAGGCTTGGCCCCGTAGCCACGGCTGACCACACCGACCCGCAGGCCACTGCGCTGGCAATGCTCGATCAACCACAGGATCAACGGCGTCTTGCCGGTGCCACCCACAGTGATATTGCCGACCACTACTATAGGCACCGGCGCTTGGTAGATCGTGCCCTCACCCGCCAGGAACCGCTCGCGCTTGCGCCTGACCACCCGGCGATAGAGTGCCTCCAGTGGTTGCAGGAGCTTGAGCGCCGGGTGGCCGTCATACCAGGCCTTGAGCAAACGATCGGACAAGGCCATCAGGGTTGCCCCGCCGCCTCGACGGTGGTCATGCGCAAATGGCTGAAACCGAGCTTGCCGGCTGCATCCATCGCGGTGATCACAGCCTGGTGCGGGGTCTTGCCATCGGCGCTGATGGACAGCGGCATTTGCGTATCACCGCCGGACTCCTTCTGCAGCGCATCCATCACGCTGGCCACGTCGTTTTTCTCGAGTAACTGGTTGTTCACCGAAAACACCCCTTCGGCGCTGATGGTGATCTCCAGTTGCTTGAGCTGCTGGTCTTCGGCCGGCGAGCCGCTGACGGCTTCCGGCAGTTCGACCCGTAGTTGGGTTTCCCGGGTAAAGGTGGTGGTGACGACAAAAAACAACAGCAGGATGAACACCACATCAATCAACGACGCCAGGTTGATATCGACCGTTTCCCGGGGCTTGCGGCGAAATTTCACGCTTTGCCCTCGACCAGGTCGACATCACGGTCGCCCTGGACCACTTCCACCAGCTTGATTGCTTCCTGCTCCATGCCCACCACCAGCTCGTCGATGCGGCGTTGCAGGAATCGGTGGAAAAACACCGCTGGGATCCCCACCATCAGGCCCGCCGCCGTGGTGATCAGGGCCTTGGAAATACCCCCGGCCAATACCGAGGCGTTGGTGGTCATGCCGGACCCGGTGAAGGCACTGAAGATATCAATCATGCCCAGCACGGTGCCAAGCAAGCCCAGCAATGGCGCCATTGCCGCGATGGTGCCCAGGGCATTGATATAGCGCTCCAGTTCGTGGATTACCCGGGCGGCGGCTTCTTCAATGCACTCCTTCATGATCTCGCGACCGTGCTTGGAGTTGGCCAGGCCCGCAGCGAGGATCTCGCCCAGAGGGGAATTGGCCCGCAGTTCCTTGAGCTTTTCCTTGTCCAGTTGCTTGTCCTTGATCCAGCGCCAGACCTGCCCCAGCAGATGATCAGGGGTTACACGGCTGGCGCGCAGGGTCCACAGGCGTTCGGCAACAATGCCGAGTGCGGCGATGGAGCTCAGAATGATCGGCAACATCATCCAGCCGCCGGATTTGACCAATTCCCACACAGTGAATGTCCCCTCGAAAAAGTGCGCCACTTTAGCATATAGGCTGGCGAGGAAGGGCCTGCCGGCCGACAGCCATCATGTCGCAGGCACCGGCCTTTGGTAACTGTCGATGACAGGCGCGCGCCAGAAACGGCGCTGGCTGCGTGCCATGACCGGCGCCTCGAAAGCCCCCAGGCGCAGACGCACCGCGCCCTGTTCGGCGCTGTCATAAAGGGTGCTGCGCAAATGCTGGTAACGCGCCACCACTTGCGGGTGCGGATGACCGAAACCATTGCCTCGCCCACGGGAGATCAGCACCGCCTTGGGTGCCAGTTGCTGGACAAACGGCCAGGACGAGGAACTGCGACTGCCATGATGGGGCACTTGCAGCCAATCCGTGGCGACCGCCAGCGGCGTGGCCAGCAAGGCCCGCTCGGCCTCGCGGTCGATATCGCCGGTCAGCAGCAACCGCTCGCCATTGGCCTGGACCTGCAGCACGCACGACTTCGCGTTACCGTTGCGGGCATCTGCCCATTGCCACAGCTGGAACACCACGCCGTCCCACTCCCACTGCTCACCGCTGACGCAGGCCTGGGTGTCGAGGAACGCCGGCAACCCCTGGGTTTCCCGCCCACCACGCGCCGGACGGGTAACCCACGGGCCACCGCCGCCGCGCCACCGGCATGATCGGCGTCGGCATGGCTGAGCAGCATCAAGTCCACCTGGCCAACCCCCAGCTTGCGCAGCGCCGGCAATACCACGCGCTCGCCAAGATCGAAATCCCCCACCCGTGGCCCGGCGTCATACAACAGCACGTGGTTGCGGGTGCGCAACACGATCGACAAGCCCTGGCCGACATCCAGTTGCTCCACCGCCACCTGGCCCAACGGGATCGACTCACGGGGCGGGAACACCGCCAGCAGCAACAGGGGCCAACCCAGCAGGCGAAAGGGAATGCCCTTGGGCATCAATAACAGCACCGCGCCCAGCAGACTGAGCAACCAGTAGCCCACAGGCACCTCGGCCGGCATCCAGGCGGGCACGTGCCCGGCCAGCCAGGCCAGGGCCTTGAACAGCCAATCCAGCGCGCCCCCGCCAGCCACAACAGGCCACTGCCCAGCCATGGCACCGTCAGCAACAGCGTGCCCGCCAGCGCCAGCGGCAACACCAACAGGCTGATCCACGGCACCGCAAACAGATTGGCCAGCGGCGCACTCAAGCTGATCGGCAAACCGAGGATCAGTAGCAGCGGAAACAGCCCTATCGCGATCAGCCATTGGGCACGGGTCCAGGCCCACCACGCCCGCCAGGGCCCCAGGCGGCCGCTAAAGGCCAGCAGCAACACGGCCACGGCGGCAAATGACAGCCAGAAACCCGGTTGCAGGCTGGCCAGGGGTTCGAGGAGCAGCACCGCATTCAGGGCCAGCAGCAGTGGCCACCAGATCCCCAGGTGGCGAAACCGCAGGCGCCACAGCAACACCAGCCCCACCATCACACAGGCCCGCTGCACTGGCACGGCAAAGCCGGCGAGCAAGCCATAGGCCAGCGCTGCGGCAAATGCCAGGCCGCAGGCCCAAGGCAGCCAGGGCAAACGCCTGGGCCAGCAGCCGTAGCGGGCCAGCCCGGCCACCCAGGCATAGATCAACCCCGACAACAGGCCGATATGCTGGCCGGAAATGACCAATAGATGCACGGTGCCGGTGTCCTGCAAAATGCGCCAATCCTCGGCGGCCAAGCCGGAGCCATCGCCCAGCACTAGTGCGGCCAGCCCGGCTTCACGCCCCCGGGCGTCTACCGCCAATAGCTGCTGGCGGACCCCATCGCGCCAGGCATGTCGGGCCGGCGCCAGGCGCTGGCCATCCTTGACCGACCCCGTCGCCCCCACACGCTGGGCCAACAGCCAGGCCTCTTGATCGAAGCCCTGGAAATTCAACAGGCCGGAGGGTCGCTTGAGGGTCACGGCCAAACGCCAGCGCTCACCACTGCGCACGGGCGGGCCGCCCTGCCAGCTCACACGGATGCGCTGGGGTAGCCGGTCCTGGCGTGACCGGCTGTCGCTCAGTTCGAAGCGCACCACCCCACCACTCTGCTGCGGCAGCCCGCTGACGCGCCCTTCCAGCCAGCGGGTCTGGCCGTCCAGCGCAGGTACGAGCCGGTCGTCGAGCGCCCGTTGCGCGCTGAAACAGACCCACGCCAGGCCCAACAGGAAAAACGCCAGCGGATAAGTACGAAACGGCAGTAGCATCAACGCCACCACCGGCAACACCAGCAACCAACCGACCGGCGGCAAGACGGGCAGCAGGCGCAACGCCAGCAGCCCTAACGCCAGCGCAAACATCCCTGTACGCATGGATCATTCCTTGAGAGTGACCCATTGAGTGTTAGCCGAGTGGTTCAGGGCAAACTATGATTTTTTGTCACAAAGTCTGAATTTCCCGTTCGTAGAATACGGGCATACTTGACCCTCGAACTGATCTGGACCCCTTATGCCACGGCACTTATTCAAACGGTACATGCCCGATCCGACCAGCATTCGGGAACACAAGTCCTTACGCTTTCTCGGAACGCTGCTCCATGACCCCAACCTCTGGCACCTCAATCGGCATTCAGTTGCCCGGGCCATGGCTGTCGGCCTGTTTGCCGCCTTCATTCCCATACCCATGCAGATGCTGCTGGCGGCCTTCCTCGCCATTTCCGTGCGCGGCAATATGCCCATTGCCGTGAGCCTGGTGTGGCTGACCAACCCGATTACCATGCCCGTGGTGTTCTTCTGCACCTATATGACCGGCACCTGGCTGATGAACATCCCCGCCCGCACCCTGCCCGATGAACTGACCTGGGAATGGATCAGCGGGCAACTGTCGACCATGTGGCAGCCGTTCCTCCTGGGCTCGGTGGTGATGGGCCTGGTATTGGGCGCGCTGGCGTACTGCATGACCATGGTGTATTGGCGGTGGTGGGTGGGGCATCAGTGGAAAAAACGGCAGCAACGTAATCGGTAGTCGGCGAACGCCCCTGTTGTGAGCTGGTTTGTCTGCCTGACAACCCGAGGTGTCCCGGTGAGCACCGCAGCAATGGACATGGGCTCAATAAGCCCGCCATCATCCCCCTCAAGCATCTTTTGCAAGATTCCAAGCCCCTCATATGGCTACACTGCCCAGGTAGCGCAGGCCGGATGCCTGCGTAGAATCTCGACATCAGTGTGGTAGCAGGAGAGTGGCGTGCTAAGAAGAATGGGGATAAAAGGCCGCGTACTGTTGCTGACCTTGTTGCCTACCAGCCTGATGGCATTGCTCCTGGGCGGATATTTCACCTGGATGCAGCTCTCGGAGCTGCAAACCCAACTGCTCAATCGCGGCGAGATGATCGCCGAACAGCTAGCGCCGCTGGTGGCACCGGCACTGGGTAACAAGAACACCGACCTGCTGGAACGCATCGCCACCCAGTCCCTGGAGCAAGTCGACGTGCGGGCCGTGTCTTTCCTGGCGCCCGACCGCTCGGCCCTGGCCCATGCCGGCCCGACCATGCTCAACCAGCCGCCCATCGGCAACAGCTCACACCTGCTGCAACGCACCGGCAATGACGCCACCCGCTACCTGCTGCCGGTGTTCGGCCGCCATCGCAATCTCGCCGGCGAGCTGATTCCCGACGAAGCCGATCGCCTGCTGGGCTGGGTCGAGCTGGAACTGTCCCACAACGGCATGCTGCTGCGCGGCTATCGCAGCCTGTTCGCCAGCCTGCTGTTGATTGCCATCGGCCTGATCTGCACGGCGGCCCTGGCCCTGCGCATCAGCCGCACGATCAACTCGCCTATCGGCCAGATCAAACAAGCGGTGGCGCAGCTCAAGGACGGCAACCTGGAAACCCGTTTGCCGCCCCTGGGCAGCCAGGAGCTGGATCAGTTGGCGTCCGGCATCAATCGCATGGCCGAAACCCTGCAAAACGCCCAGGAAGAACTGCAACACAGCATCGACCAGGCCACCGAAGATGTGCGCCAGAACCTGGAAACCATCGAGATCCAGAACATCGAGCTGGACCTGGCCCGCAAGGAGGCCCTGGAGGCCAGCCGCATCAAGTCGGAGTTCCTGGCCAATATGAGCCATGAAATCCGCACACCGCTCAATGGCATCCTCGGTTTCACCCACCTGTTGCAGAAAAGCGAACTGTCGCCCCGTCAGTTGGATTACCTGGGCACCATTGAAAAATCCGCCGACAACCTGCTGGGCATCATCAACGAGATTCTCGACTTCTCGAAAATCGAAGCCGGCAAGCTGGTGCTCGACAGTATCCCGTTCAACCTGCGCGACCTGTTGCAAGACACCCTGACCATCCTCGCCCCGGCCGCCCATGCCAAACAGCTGGAGCTGGTGAGCCTGGTCTACCGCGATACTCCGCTGTCCCTGGTGGGCGACCCGCTGCGTCTCAAGCAGATCCTCACCAACCTGGTCAGCAACGCCATCAAGTTCACCCGCGAAGGCACCATCGTTGCCCGGGCCATGCTCGAAGACGAGCAGGAAGACAGCGTGCAACTGCGCATCAGCGTGCAGGACACCGGCATCGGCCTGTCGAACCAGGATGTGCGCGCCCTGTTCCAGGCCTTCAGCCAGGCGGATAACTCCTTGTCCCGTCAGCCCGGTGGCACCGGGTTGGGGCTGGTGATTTCCAAGCGCCTGATCGAGCAGATGGGCGGCGAAATCGGCGTCGACAGCACGCCAGGCGAGGGTTCGGAGTTCTGGATCAGCCTCAACCTGCCAAAAACCCGCGACGATATCGAAGACTTGCCCGCCCCGCCGCTGTTGGGCCGGCGTGTGGCGGTGCTGGAGAACCACGAACTGGCGCGCCAGGCCCTGCAACACCAGTTGGAAGACTGCGGCCTGGAGGTCACGCCGTTCAACAGCCTGGAGAACCTGACCAACGGCATCACCAGCGCACACCAGACCGAGCAGGCCATCGACCTCGCGGTACTGGGCATCACCGCCAACGATATTCCGCCGGAGCGCCTCAACCAACACCTGTGGGACCTTGAGCACCTGGGCTGCAAAGTGCTGGTGCTGTGCCCGACCACCGAGCAGATGCTGTTCAACCTGTCGGTGCCCAACCCCAATAGCCAGTTGCAGGCCAAGCCGGCCTGCACCCGTAAATTGCGCCGGGCGCTGTCCGACCTGATCAGCCCGCGCCCCTTGCGCAGTGAACCGGGCGAGCCGTTGTCCAGCCGTGCGCCACGGGTGCTGTGTGTCGACGACAACCCGGCCAACCTGCTGCTGGTACAGACCCTGCTCGAAGACATGGGCGCCAAGGTCCAGGCCGTGGAAAGCGGCTATAGCGCCATCGAAGCGGTGAAGAAAGAAGCCTTCGACCTGGTGCTGATGGACGTGCAGATGCCCGGCATGGACGGGCGCCAGAGCACCGAGGCGATTCGTCAGTGGGAAAGCGAGCGCCACGGCACGCCACTGCCTATCGTCGCCCTGACGGCCCACGCCATGGCCAATGAAAAACGCGCCCTGCTGCAAAGCGGCATGGATGACTACCTGACCAAGCCCATCAGCGAGCGGCAACTGGCCCAGGTGGTGCTGAAATGGACCGGCCTGGCCTTGCGCAATCAAGGCCCGGAACGCGCAGTCGAAGGCCATGGCCCTGCCGCGCAACTGCCGGTACTCGACCATGAAGAGGGCCTGCGCCTGGCGGCCGGCAAGGCGGACTTGGCCGCCGATATGCTGGCCATGTTGCTGGCGTCCCTGGAAGCTGACCGTGAGGCCGTCTGCGTCGCCCGCGAAGCCAACGACAACAATGCCCTGATCGAACGCGTCCACCGCCTGCACGGCGCCACCCGCTACTGCGGCGTGCCGCAATTGCGCGCAGCCTGCCAACGCGCCGAAACCTTGCTCAAGCAGGATGACGCCAAGGCCATGGCTGCCCTGGATGAACTGGACATGGCCATCGCCCGCCTTGCCAGCGAGGCCCGGGTCAACGCCTGATGCAGAGCAACACGCCCAACGCCAATGACGGGCAACATCTCCTGTGGGCGCCGGTAAGCCGGCGCCCACAGGTTTTGTGTCACCACACGCTATTTTGCAGAGAGCCCCTTGATGCGCATCATCCTCTTCAGCAGCCAGACCTATGACCGCGACAGTTTTCTCGCCGAACCCTTGCCCGCGGGCATGGAGTTGCAGTTCCAACCGGCACGCCTGAACCTCGACACCGTGGCCCTGGCCGATAAGCACAAAGTGGTCTGTGCCTTTATCAACGACGACCTCAGCGCCCCGGTGCTCGAACACCTCGCGGCCGGCGGCACGCAACTGATTGCCCTGCGCTCGGCCGGCTACAACCATGTGGACCTGGCCGCCGCCAAGCGCCTGGGCCTGACCATCGTGCGGGTGCCCGCGTACTCGCCCCATGCAGTGGCCGAACATGCCGTGGCCCTGGTGCTGGCCCTCAACCGCCGCCTGCACCGCGCCTACAACCGTACCCGCGACGGCGACTTCAGCCTGCACGGCCTGACCGGCTTCGACCTGGTGGGCAAGACCGTGGGTGTGGTGGGGACCGGGCAGATCGGCGCGACCTTTGCCAAGATCATGGCCGGCTTTGGCTGCAGCTTGCTGGCATACGATCCCTACCCCAATCCGCAGGTCGAAGCCCTTGGCGCGCGCTATGTCAGCCTGCCCCAGTTGTTGGCCGAGGCACAGATCATAAGCCTGCACTGTCCGCTGACCGCCGACAGCAAGCACCTGATCAATGCGCAATCCCTGGCCCATATGCAGCCGGGAGCGATGCTGATCAACACCGGGCGCGGCGGCCTGGTGGACACCCCGGCATTGATCGAAGCGCTCAAGGATGGACAGCTGGGCTACCTGGGCCTGGATGTGTACGAAGAAGAGGCCCAGCTGTTTTTTGAAGACCGTTCGGACCTGCCCTTGCAGGACGACGTGCTAGCACGCCTGCTGACCTTCCCCAACGTGATCATTACCGCGCACCAGGCATTCCTCACACGCGAGGCCCTGGCGGCGATTGCCGGGACCACCCTGGCCAATATCCAGGCCTGGGCCAACGGCCAGGCGCAAAACCTGGTACAGGGATGATCAACGGTCATCTACCGCGCGCATGGTGAACAGGCGAGCGTGATAGGATGCCGCGCCTATTTGGAGGATCCATGGCCGAACACGATTTCCGCTTCAGTTTGCTGAGCCCACAACACACCCTGATCGAATGCCGCGCCCTGGTGCCCGGTCGTTATCAAGTCACCGGCAATGGTGGCTCGATCAAGCATGGCGACGTGCTGATCGTCACTTTGCGCGGCAGCAAAACCCTGTCGATGCGCCTGACCGTCGAAGGCGATGCGCGCTACTCCATCCGCCCGGCCGGGCAATGGGTTGCCATGGCGCAAGGGCCGAAGTTCGGCGAGCTGGAGATTCACACCTGGAAGGTCAATTGCGACAGCTGCGACGCCGTGCTGGAGTTTGAGTTCGCGGTGGAAACCAAGTTGACCAAGGAACCGTTGCAACCGGCCGCCACTGCGCGCATTGCCGAGTTGGGCTGGGCCACCGTCGGCGACACGCACCGTTGCCCGAAATGCCAGCAGGCCGCGCCATGAAGAGCCTGCTGATGATCGCAGTGCTGGGCGCAGGCCTTGCCGGCTGCGCCAGCGACGAGGTCAAGCTCAAGCAGGATCACAGCTACATCGTGGAGTGGATCGGCGAACGGCCCCTGATGGATTACGCCCACCTGACCGTGACCCTCGGTGCCGATGGCCGGGCCTATGGCAATGGCGGCTGCAACCACTGGTTCGCGCCGTACAGCCTGGAGGGTGACAAACTCAGCTTCGGCAAGATCGGCAGCACCCGCAAGCTGTGTGCCGAAGCCCTGATGGAGCAGGAACAGCGCTTCTTCAAGGCCCTGGAAACCGTGCAGCGCTGGGACATCTCGCCCATCGAGCAGACCCGTTTCTGGCCTGCCGAGGGCAAGCCACTGCGTTTGTGGCTGGAAGAAGGCTGATCCGTTGACGATTGCGGTGTGCCGGTCATACCGCAATCGCCAGCGAACAACCGTTTAGCCGCGCAGTTCCTTGAGCTTGGCCAATACCCCCGCCGCCGTCTGCTCGCCCAACATCTGCGCCCGCACCTTGCCCTTGTCATCAATGATGTAGGTCACCGGCAACGCTTCGCTGCGCGGGATATCAAAAATCGCCTCGGGGTTCTGTGCCAGTACCGTGAACTTGATGCCCAGCTTCTCGCTGGCGCTCTTGAGCTCTTCGCCCTGCACATTATCGAAGTTGACGCCGAACACGCTTACCGGCTGGCCTTTGAGCTGCTCGGCCAGGGCGTTGAGCTCGGGGATTTCGATGCGGCACGGGCCACACCATTCGGCCCAGTAATTGATCACCAACCATTGTTTGTCGACGCGCTCGGACGCGACTTTCTGGCCGTATTGGTCAACGCCATAATCATTGCCGCAGCCGCTGAGCAGGAGTGTGGTGATAACTGCCAGTGCGCCTATCAGTCGCCGTGTCATGGGGTAATCCTTAGCAAAAATGAACGTGGGCTGCGGCCGATCGCCTCTTACGGTTTAAGGACACACCGCAGCGCAGGTAGAATACCCGCCACCTTACGCAAGATGCGACCCGCACATGACCGATCTGACGCTTTATCACAACCCGCGCTGCTCGAAATCCCGCGGTGCGCTCGAACTGCTGCAGGCCCGTGGCCTCACGCCGAACGTGGTGCGCTACCTGGAAACCCCGCTGGACGCCACGCAGCTTGATGCCCTGCTCGGCAAGCTGGGGATCAGCGCCCGGCAATTGCTGCGCACCGGCGAAGACGAATACAAGACCCTCAACCTGGCCGACGCCAGCCTCAGCGAGGCGCAATTGATTGCCGCCATCGCCGCCCATCCCAAGCTGATGGAACGGCCGATCCTGGCCACTGCCGACAAGGCCGTGATTGGCCGGCCGCCGGAAAACATCCTGGAGCTTCTGCCGTGAGCGCGCCCTACATCCTGGTGCTGTATTACAGCCGCAACGGCTCGGTCAGCGAAATGGCCCGGCAGATTGCCCGAGGCATCGAGCAAGGCGGCCTGGAAGCGCGCCTGCGCACCGTGCCGGCGATCTCCAGCGAGTGCGAAGCCGTCGCCCCGAGCATCCCGGCCGAAGGCGCGCTGTATGCCAGCCTCGACGACCTGAAGAACTGCGCGGGCCTGGCCCTGGGCAGCCCGACGCGCTTTGGCAACATGGCCGCCCCCTTGAAGTACTTTCTCGACGGCACCAGCAACCTGTGGCTGACCGGCGCCCTCGTCGGCAAGCCGGCCGGGGTCTTCACCTCGACCGCCAGCCTGCACGGCGGCCAGGAAACCACCTTGATGTCGATGCTGCTGCCGTTGCTGCACCACGGCATGCTGATCACCGGCCTGCCCTACAGCGAACAGGCCCTGCTCGACACCCAGGGCGGCGGTACGCCCTACGGCGCCAGCCACCATTCCGGCGCCGATGGCAAACGTGCCCTGGACCCCCATGAAATCGCCCTGTGCCGTGCCCTGGGCCTGCGCCTGGCGAAGACTGCGGCGAAACTGGAGAGTGGCCGTGGCCAAGAAGCCTAAAGTCCTGCCGGCCCAGGCCTGGCTGGAGCCCCGGGTCAAAGTGGCACGGGCCTTGAGCCTGCTGGCGTTTTTCGGCCTGGTGGGGTTGCTCTGCGTGTATTACCTGCTGATCGCCGACCTGCATGGCGCACGGCCCTGGGTCATCCTGCTGATCGAACTGGTGCCTCTGCTGATCCTTGCGCCGGGCATGCTGATGGGCAGTGCGCGGGGGCATTCGTGGATGTGCTTTGTGGTGAACCTGTATTTCATCAAAGGCGCCCTGGCGGCCTATGACCCGAACCGCCAGTGGTTTGGCGTGCTGGAGATGCTGGCAAGCCTGGCGGTGTTCTGCACAGCGCTGCTGTATGTGCGCTGGCGGTTCCAGTTGAATCGGCGGTTGGCGGGGGAAGGTCAGCCAGCCTGAGGGTTATATGGGGCCGATCAGGCCCCATCGCGGTCTCAATGGTTGACGGTAAACGCCAGCATCATCGACAACTGGCACATCGGCCGCCCACTCTCGGCATGCCACTGGTTGAACGCCGCCTGTACCGTCGCCAGGTCCCGCAGGCTGGTGGGGGCCTTGTCGACAATCTCCTGCGCATTCAATGCCGCAACCACGTCATAACTCGGCACGAACGTGTCCTTGCCGACCATGCGCAAGAAGCGTGGCGCCGACAACCCGCCCAGTTGATGGCCGTGCTTGCTCAGGTATTTCCACAAACCGACGATATCGGTCACCGGCCAGTCGGCGATCAATGCCGCGAAGCTGCCCTTTTCCTGCTCGACGTCGAGAATCATCTGCGCATTGCGCGGCACGCTCTTGAGCTTGCCCAGGTGGCGGATGATCCGCGTGTCTTGCATCAGGCGCTCAAGGTGCTCGGCGCCCATCAGCACGACTTTCTCAGGATCGAAGCCGAAGAACACCTGCTCGAACGCCGGCCATTTGGCGTCCACCACACTGTGCTTGAGCCCGGCGCGGAACACCCGCAGCGACAGAGTCGACAGGTAGCGGTCGTCGCTGATCTGGCGCAGTTGCGCCGGGGTCTTGGGCACGGGCAGGTGGGCTTCCAGCTCGGCTGCCGAACCAAAGCGGTTCAGACAGTATTCGTGCAGCCATTTGTAATCGCGCATGCCCTCTCCTACGGGTTGAAATGAAAACGGCGCCCATCAGCGCCGTCTGTCAGAGCCTGGAAAAGGCTCAGAGGTTCACAATGTTGACGAAGCGCGAAGCCGCAGTTTCGTCGATGCGCAGGCTGGTGAAGTCAAACAGGTTGCGGTCGGCCAACTGCGAGGGGATCACGTTCTGCAGGCTGCGGAAGATGCTTTCGGTACGCCCCGGCGTCTTGCGCTCCCACTCCTGGAGCATGTCCTTGACCACCTGGCGCTGCAGGTTCTCCTGGGAACCGCAGAGGTTGCAGGGGATGATCGGGAATTGCTTGAAGTCGGAGTAGACCTGGATGTCCTTCTCGTTGCAATACGCCAGCGGGCGGATCACCACGTTGCGCCCGTCGTCAGCGCGCAGCTTGGGCGGCATGGCCTTGAGGGAGCCGTTGAAGAACATATTGAGGAAGAAGGTCTCGACGATGTCATCGCGGTGATGACCCAGGGCCATCTTGGTTGCACCGATTTCATCGGCAAAGGTGTACAGCGTGCCACGGCGCAGGCGCGAACACAGCGAGCAGGTGGTCTTGCCTTCCGGAATCAGCTCCTTGACCACCGAATAGGTGTCTTTCTCGACGATGTGGTACTCGATGCCCAGGGTCTTGAGGTAGGCCGGCAGCACGTCCTCGGGGAACCCGGGCTGCTTCTGGTCCATGTTGACGGCCACTATGTCGAATTTGATCGGCGCGACCTTTTGCAGGTGCAGCAGCACGTCCAGCATGGTGTAGCTGTCTTTGCCGCCGGACAGGCAGACCATGACCTTGTCGCCCTCTTCGATCATGTTGAAGTCAGCGACAGCCTCACCGGCCAGGCGCCGCAGGCGTTTTTGCAGTTTGTTCTGATTGACGGTAAGGGTGCCCATGGCGCTTGGATCCGCGAAAAGGTGTGGGACGAAAAGCCGGGTATTTTAACGATATGAACGACCGAGTTCCAATGTGGGAGGGGCTTGCTCCCGATGGCGGTAGGTCAGTCGACAAATTCATGGCTGACCCACCGCCATCGCAGGCAAGCCAGCTCCCACAGGGGGCTGCATTCCACGTCACAGACCCAGGCGCGATTAAGCCCAGTGTTTACAGCGCAATTTGCTCTAAAGCCCCACACTTTTTCCGGTCATGACTTCCTATACTGCGACATAAGGTCGCACACATATCCAGACCTTTCAGGCCACTTGGCCGGCGGGCGCTCCGCTTGGGGGGCGATGGCAATAACGACAGGAGTGACTGGCATGATCCATCACGTCGTGGGGCTTTTCACCCATCCCGACCAGGAATGGCGGGAAATTCGTGGCGATAAAGAAGAAAGCATCGGCCACATGTACCTCACCCATACGCTGATTCTCGCGGCGATCCCCGCCGTATCAGCTTTTATCGGCACCACCCAGGTCGGCTGGGTCATCGGCAATCGCTCCCCGGTCATGCTGACCCAGGAAAGTGCGCTGTGGATGACCATCATGTCCTACCTGGCGATGCTCGGCGGCGTTGCGGTAATGGGCGCCTTCATCCACTGGATGGCGCGCACCTATGACGCCAACCCCAGCATGGCGCGCTGCGTGGCGTTCGCCACCTATACCGCCACGCCCCTGTTTATCGGCGGGCTGGCAGCGCTGTATCCGCATATGTGGCTGGGCATGATCGTCGGTACGGCCGCCATCTGCTACACGGTGTACCTGCTCTATGTGGGGCTACCGACCTTTATGAGCATCGACCCCGATGAAGGCTTCCTGTTTTCCAGCTCGGTACTGGCGGTAGGCCTGGTGGTCCTGGTGGCGATCATGGCGTTTACCGTGATTGTCTGGGGCCTGGGCGTCGGTCCGATCTACACCAACTAGCCGTCTTTCTCAGCGCAGGAACAGCCACCGCAAGGTGGCTTTTGCGTTATGCATGACCATTCGGCGCCTGACCGATTCGGAAACACCCCTGGATGCGGCATACTGGACATCTCTGGAGATATGTACAGCATGCCCGAGCAACTCAATACCCGCGTCGAAGATTGTTTCCTGCAAGCCGAATCCTTTTTCAAACGAAGCTTCAAACGCCCCCAGGTCAGCCTCAAGCTGCGTGGGCAGAAAGCCGGTGTCGCGCATTTGCACGAGAACCTGCTGCGCTTCAATCCCCAGTTGTACCGGGAAAACAGCCAACACTTTCTCAAACAAACGGTGGCCCACGAAGTGGCGCACCTGATCGCCCACCAATTGTTCGGCGAGCGCATCCAGCCCCATGGCGAGGAATGGCAGTTAATCATGCGCGGGGTCTACGAACTGCCGCCCGATCGCTGCCATACCTATGAGATTCAGCGTCGGCGGGTGACCCGCTATATCTATCGGTGCCCGTGTGCCGACAGTGACTTTCCGTTCTCGGCCCAGCGCCATGGGTTGGTGAACCAGGGTCGGCGGTACTTGTGCCGCAAGTGTCGGGGGACGTTGGTGTTTACCGGGGAGACTCGGGTGGAGTGAGGTTTTGGGGTGGTTTCACTGGCCCCATCGCGGCATAGGTATCTACACATCTCTTTAGTGATTCCTAGGTTTGTGTACATATCCGTTGCTGTGGTCATGGCGGCTATTGGTTCCGCCCTTACGGCGGGTCACTTTTGGAAAAGAGCCCCAAAAGTAACCAAAAGGGCTCTTGCCCCACCACTCGGCACCTCGCCTAGGCTCGGTGTGCCCGTCATCCGACATTGATTTGGGGGGCCGCCGCGATGGGCCATCCATGGCCCAGCGCGGCTAAACCGGCGTCCTGCCGGTTTACCCCCAAATCAAAATCGGATGACGGCCAGCGTGGTTTAACGGGGCGCCTAAGATCAAAATCACAAGCAAAGCGAGGCGGCCTGACAGCCGACCTGATCGTCGAGGCGTGCGCGAACTCCTGTGGGAGCTGGCTTGTCGGGTCATCGCAGCGATGCGGCGACCCGACAAGCCAGCTCCCACAGGGGGGAATGCAGCTTCGCGCCCCGGCTTTGCTGTTGCTGTTGCTCTGCTTTTGATCTGGCTTTTGATCTCAGGCGCCCCGTTAAACCACGATGGCCGCAGGCAGGTATTGCGCAGTGGGCACCCCGGCATGGATGCCGGGGTAGCCGCGACACGGCCAGGGATGGCCGATCGCGGCGGGCCCACGGAGCAATGCCTGACTGCGGGCATGCCGAGCCTAGGCGAGGCACCGAGTGGTGGGGCAAGAGCGCTTTGCTTACTTTGGCGCTTCTCCAAAGTGAGCCGCCGTAAGGGCGGAACCAATAGCCGCCGTAACCGCAGCAACGGATATGTACACAAACCCAATCAGCACTAGATAAAAGAGTTGTCTAGATACCCATGCCCGCGATGGGGCCCGAACAGCCACTACCCCACCACCTTGGCCCCCCGCAGCTCGGCTATCCGCTGAGTACTGAAACCCAACTCCCCCAGCACCTCATCACTGTGCGCCCCCACCGCAGCACCGATATGCCTCGGCTCCGGCACCCCTTCGGAAAACTTCAGCGGGCAGGCCATCTGCGCCTGGAACGAGCCATCCCCGCGGGGCACCTGGCTCACCAGCTCGCGGGCCTGCAACTGCGGGTGCTGCAGGGCTTCGCCCAGACTGAGCACCGGCTCGACGCAAGCATCGACCCCGGCAAACAACGCACACAGCTCCTCGAAGCTGTGCCGCTCAAACTCCACTTGCAGCGCCTGCTTGAGGGCCTTTTGCTGTTCGGGCTTGGGCGACAAGCCCTGGGCCGCCAGCTCCGGGTGCCCCAGCGTAGTACACAATTGCTGCATAAACCCCGGTTCCAGGCTGCCTACCGACAGCCAGCGCCCGTCCCGCGAGCGGTAGTAATCGTAGAAGCTGCCGCCATTGAGCACCTGGTCTTCGCGCCCAGGCTCCACCCCACACGCCAAGTAAGCCGCGCCGGCCATGGCGTTGAGGCTGAAGGCGCAGTCGGTCATGCTCACATCCAGGTACTGCCCCAGCCCACTGTGCTGACGCGCAATCACCGCCGCGAGCAGGCCGACCACGGCATGCAACGAGCCGCCGCCCACATCCGCCAATTGCACACCCAGGGGCACTGGGCCGCTGTCCTGGCGCCCGGTGTAGCTGGCGACGCCGGACAAAGCCAGGTAATTGATGTCATGCCCGGCGCGGTCCTTGTAGGGGCCGGTCTGGCCATAGCCGGTGATGGACACATAGATCAGCTTCGGGTTGATCGCCTTCAACGCTTCATACCCCAACCCCAGGCGCTCCATGACCCCAGGGCGGAACTGCTCCAGCACGATGTCGTACTCCGCCACCAGTTGCCGCACGATCTCCAGCGCCTCGGGCTGCTTGAGGTCCAGGGCCAGGCTGCGCTTGTTGCGGTTGAGGTAGGCATGGCTGGCCGACACGCCACGGTCGTGGGGCGGCAACACCCGCAGCAGGTCCATGCGCGTGGGGGATTCGATGCGCAGTACCTCGGCGCCCATGTCTGCCAACAGCAGCGAAGCAAAAGGCCCCGGCAGCAAGGTCGAGAAATCCAGCACTTTGAGGGACGCCAAGGGGCCTGACATGGGAGCTCCGATTCCGATTCGATGGAACACAGAGTAGGCAATCTTGCGCGGCAGCGGCAATCACCGTAAGCATCATCGACAGTGACCGTTGTGCTCGTACGCCCATAAAAAAACCCATCCGAAGATGGGTTTTTCAGTACTGCGTCAGCGTTTACTTAAGCGCTGGTGCCGGGCCTTCGGCCACGCCCAGGTCATCCAGTTCGCGGGTTTCGGAGATACCGGTACCGCCGGAAGCCAGCTCGCTTTGCAGCTTGTCGGTGTCCAGTTCCTTGACCCACTTGGCCACAACGATGGTCGCTACGGCGTTACCGACCAGGTTGGTCAGGGCACGGGCTTCGGACATGAAGCGGTCGATACCGAGGATCAGCGCCAGGCCGGCAACCGGCAAGTGGCCAACCGCCGACAGGGTTGCAGCCAGTACGATGAAACCACTACCGGTCACGCCAGCAGCGCCTTTGGAGGACAGCAGCAGCACCAGCAGCAGGGTGATCTGGTGGGTGATGTCCATGTGGGTGTCAGTCGCCTGGGCGATGAACACGGCAGCCATGGTCAGGTAGATCGAAGTACCGTCGAGGTTGAAGGAGTAGCCGGTCGGAATAACCAGGCCCACCACCGACTTCTTCGCACCCAGGCGTTCCATTTTGATCAGCATGCGTGGCAGTGCGGACTCGGAGGAGGAAGTCCCGAGTACGATCAGCAGCTCTTCACGGATGTAGCGCACCAGTTTCAGGACGCTGAAGCCGTGGGCGCGGCAGATGCCACCCAGGACTACCAGCACGAACAGGATGCAGGTGATGTAGAAGCAGATCATCAACTGGCCCAGTTGCACCAGCGAGCCAACACCGTAGGCACCGATGGTGAACGCCATGGCGCCCAGGGCACCGATCGGCGCGAGCTTCATGATCATGTTGATGATGTTGAACATCACGTGGGCGAAGCGATCAATGAAGTCCAGCACTGGCTTGCCGTAGGCACCCAGGCGATGCAGGGCGAAACCAAAGATCACCGAAAACATCAGCACTTGCAGGATATCGCCGTTGGCGAAGGCGCCGACGATGGTGTTAGGGATCACGTTGAGGATAAAGCCGACGATGCTCTGGTCTTTACCGGCAGTGACGTAGGCTGCGACTTTCGAAGCGTCCAGGGTCGCAACGTCGATGTGCATGCCAGCGCCTGGCTGCACCACGTTGACCACCACCAGGCCGATCAGCAGGGCGATGGTGGAGACGATTTCGAAGTACAGCAGCGCGTAGCCGCCGGTCTTGCCCACCGACTTCATGCTCTGCATGCCGGCAATGCCGCTGACAACGGTACAGAAGATGATCGGGGCGATGACCATTTTGATCAGCTTGATAAAGCCGTCACCCAATGGCTTGAGGGCCACACCGGTCTGCGGGTAGAAGTGACCGAGCAGGATACCGATAACGATGGCAACGATTACCTGGAAATACAGGGTTTTGTAGAACGGCTGACGAGTCGTCATTGCAAAGTTTCCTCAAGAGTCCCGTGGGGCAAATATCCGCCATTGCCCACGACACTTGAATTGCGAACCCTCCTGCACTGGAGGGATTTGTTTTGGCGAGCTGCTGGCTGGCAGATCTGTATTCCTTATCGCAAACGGCGTGCCACTTTCCGCAAAAGCCCTGGAGCCCACAAACCATGGGCCTGTCGGCTGTGCACCGGCAGCATTCTTGGTTGAGTCAGGTGGCGGATATCCGCCCACCACTCCAATCTCGTCCTACAATTTGGCGGATATCCGCCTTGTCCGCCCCAGGCGCGATGGCTACCATCGGCCACTCAATGGACGAGGCCCCTGCATGCGCGAACGCACCATCGCCAGTCATTACGCCCGCGCTGCCCTGGGCGGCGCGCGCCGGGCCGGCTACGATTACTCGAGCCTGTTGCAGCAGCTGGGGATTGCCCCGGAACTGCTGGCAGAACCCCGCGCGCGCATCGCGCCAGAGCAATTCACGCAGCTGTTGCAGCGGTTGTGGCAGGCGCTGGATGACGAGTACCTGGGCTTTGCCGATGGACCGAGCAAGCGCGGGACTTTCGCCATGATGTGCCACGCATTGATTCATTGCCGCACCCTGGAGAAGGCGCTGGAGCGCGGATTGTTGTTCTACAGCCTGTTCCCCCAGGGGCCGCGCTGGCGGTTGAGCCGTGAAGGCGATATGGCACGCCTGAGCCTGGATGACTCGCACCTGTGGGATCCGGATCACTTTTTGAGCGAGTCCCTGCTGGTGATCTGGCATCGCCTCGGCAGTTGGCTGATTGGCCAGCGTATCCGCCTCGAGCAAGCGACCTTCAGCTACCCGATGCCGGCCCATGCCAGCGAATACGACCTGCTGTTCCCTTGCCCCCTGGTGTTCAGCGCGGCCAGCAGCAGCCTGGTGTTCCCCAGTCGCTACCTGAACCTGCCGCTGTTGCAGGATGAACGCACCCTCAAACACTTCCTCGAACGCTCCCCCGCCGACCTGCTGTCCCGGCCAGACGAAGGCGACAGCCTGAGCAGCCAGCTACGTCGCCTGCTAAGCCGCGACCGCACACCCTGGCCAGACCTGGAAGCCGTGGCACAGCACCTGCACATCAGCCCGCAGACCCTGCGCCGGCATTTACGGGAGGAAGGCACCAGTTTCCAGGCACTCAAGGATGAATTGCGCCGCGATATTGCGATTTTTCATCTGGGGCGGGCGGATTTGTCGTTGCAGGAAATTGCCGAGCAACTGGGGTTTTCCGAGCCGTCGGCGTTTCATCGGGCGTTCAAGAAGTGGACGGGGGTGACGCCGGGGGCTTATCGGGCGCAGGAGAGTTGAAGATGCAGTGTTTGGTCGGGCGTCATCGCAGGCAAGCCAGCTCCTACATTTTGATGTGCGAACACAGTTAAATGTGGGAGCTGGCTTGCCTGCGATGGGGCCGGCGAATCAATAAAGGTCACAGCGCCGGAAAATGAATCCTGAACGCCGCGCCCCCTAAAGGAGAGTCCCCCAGGGTCAACCGCGCGCCATAGCTTTCAATAATGTCCTTGACCACCGCCAACCCGATCCCCTGCCCTGGATGCTGGCGATCCAGGCGTTCGCCGCGCTGCAGGATCCGCGCGCGCTGGTCGGGTGGCACGCCGGGGCCATCGTCTTCGATGCACAAGCGCACGCCATCGGCACTTTCATCCAGGGTCACGCGCACCTCGCTCAGGCACAGGCGGTAGGCGTTTTCCAGCAGGTTGCCAAGCAATTCCAGCAAAGCGCCCTGCTCGATGGGCACATCGCATTGCTCCGGCAACGCAAAAGACACCCGCACCCGCTTGTCGCGGTAGACCTTGTCCAGGGTGTCGCACAGGCTCTGCAACACCGGGCGCAGGCGCACCTGGTGACGCACCAGGCCACTTTTGCGCAGGCTGGCACGCTGTAACTGGTAGCTGATCTGCTGGCTCATGCGCTCGATCTGCGACTGCAGCACCCGCGCCTGCTCAAGGTCCTGGGGGCGCTGGGCCATGTCTTCACTCACGCCCTGCAATACCGCCAGCGGGGTTTTCAGGCTGTGGGCCAGGTCATCCAGGGAGTCGCGGTAACGGGTGCGCTGCTCGCGCTCGCTGTGCAGCAGGCGGTTGAGGGAGCCGGTCAGGCGCAGCAGCTCCCGTGGGTGTTGCTCGCTGAGGCTTTCGCGGGTGCCGCCTTCGATTTCATCCAACTCCTGGCTGAGCCGGCGCAAGGCTTGCAAGCCCCAGGTCAGGCCGATCCACAACAGGCTCAACAACACCAGCAAGGCGGCGCCGAAGCCCAGGTAGAGGTTTTCCCGCAGCCCCTCAAGGGTCACCTGGTATTCGCGCACCGGTTGCAGGGCAACGATACTGAACGCCGCGCTCTTGCCCCCCAGCAGCTTGACCTCGACGTCATACACGAAGAATTCCTGGCCATTGGCCTCGCGAATCTTCGCAAACTCGCTGCCGCGCCCGTCGTAGCGCGGGCGGTAGTTGATGTTTTCTTCCCTGGTGGCCCGCGAACGCCAGACCAGATGGCCTTCGCGGTCATAGATGTAGCCCAGCAGGCGGCTGTCGGTCAGGTTGAAGCGCTCATCGGGCAACTGTGCCGGCATCAGCAAGCGGTTGTTATCGACCCGCGCGGCAGAAATCAGCGTGGTCACATCCGACGCCAGGCGCTGCTCGATGGAATCCTGCAACGCCAGGCTGAACGCGCCCTGCATCGCCGGCAACAGCCCCAGCATGAACAACACGGCCAGGGTGGTGGCCGCCAGCATCAGGCGCACACGGAGCGAACGGATCAACGGCAGCGCTCGTTAAACAGGTAGCCCAGGCCGCGCACGGTGTCGATGGGCTTGAACCCGGCCGGGGCCTCGAGCTTGCGACGCAGGCGACCGACCAGCACTTCGATCACATTCGGATCGCGCTCGTCGTCATCGGGATAGAGCTGTTCCATCAACCGATCCTTGGCCACCACTTGTTGGTGGTGGCGCATCAGGTATTCGAGGATCCGGTACTCATAGGCCGTCAGCGCCAGGGGCTGCTCGTCGAGGGACGCCTGCTTGCGGTTGAGGTCCAGCAGCAACGGGCCGGCGACGATGGTCGATTGGGTAAAACCGCTGGAGCGGCGCAGCAGTGCGTTCATCCGCGCTTCCAGCTCTTCGAACTGGAACGGCTTGACCACATAGTCGTCAGCCCCGGCGGCCAGGCCTTCGACCTTGTCCTGCCAGTTGCCGCGTGCCGTGAGAATCAGGATCGGGAAGGTCTTGGCCTGGGCCCGCAATTGACGGATCAGGTCCAGGCCGCCCATGCCTGGCAGGCCCAGGTCGATGATCGCCAGGTCATGATTGAATTGCCCGGTCTGGTACAGCGCTTCTTCGGCGTTAGCCACGGCTTCGACCACGTGGCCGCTGTCGCCAAGACGGGTCAACAGGTGATGGCGCAACAACGCCTCATCTTCGACAACCAGCAATTTCATAACACTCTCCAAGGCCAATCCACTGTCCTGCAGGGAAACATCATAGCGGCCCTGCAGGTATGCTTGCGCAGTTTACGGCCATTGAACTGAACACAGTCTGAACCGGCGGGCTACCCAGGTGTGTGCCGCCCCGTGCAGAATAGCCGCCATGAACCCGATACCCGCCTGCTGCACCCCACTTGATGACCATTGGCCGCTGCCCGACACGTTGCCCGGCACGGTGTTCCTGAGCACCCGCTTCGAGCCTAAATTGCTTGAGGCCGGCGACTTCCAGCGCTGCGCCGTGCCGCCACCGGCCAGTATCCAGCGCTCGGTGGCCAAGCGCCAGGCCGAGTTTCTCGCCGGCAGACTGTGTGCCCGCGCCGCCTTGCAACAGCTCGAAGGCCTGGACTGCATCCCCGCCATCGGCGAGGACCGCGCCCCGGTATGGCCCGGCCATATCAGCGGTTCGATCACCCACAGCACCGGGCACGCCGCGGCCATCGTCGGGCATAAGTCGCAATGGCGCGGGCTGGGCATGGACCTGGAAAACCTGCTGTCCCTTGAACGGGCCGAGCGCCTGGCCGGGGAAATCCTCACCCCGGATGAACTGCAACGCATGGCCGCCGGGCCACGAGAGCAGATTGCGCAATGGGTGACGCTGACGTTTTCGGCCAAGGAGAGCCTGTTCAAGGCGCTCTACCCGATCGTGCAGAAGCGCTTCTATTTTGAACATGCCGAGGTGCTGGAGTGGTCTGAGGCAGGCTCGCTGCGCCTGCGGTTGCTGACGGACCTGTCCAGTGAGTGGTGTTATGGCAAGGAGCTGGAGGCGCAGTTTGTGGTGCACGAGGGGCAGTTGTTGAGTTTGGTGGCTATCGGCGCCTGATAGATAGCTACCGCAGGCTCAAGTTTTGTCCTGGTCCCGAGGCCAACTCAGGCTGAAGCAGGCGCCACCCAGGTTGTTGCTCTTGCTGATCAACGCCCGCCCGCCGTGCCAGTAGATAATCCGCCGCACAATCGACAAGCCCAGGCCATGCCCGCCCGAGGCGCGGGTGCGGCTGTCATCCAGGCGCAGGAAGGGGGTAAAGATCCGTTCCCAGGCACTTTCCGGAACTCCCGGGCCATCGTCTTCGACGTCGATACGGCATCGCACCTGGCCCACCTGGTAGCTGATCAGCACCCGCGACTGGGCATGGCGCATGGCATTGCTCACCAGGTTTTGCAGGGCGCGGTGCAGGTAGCGCGGCTCGGCATCGACCCAGGCAGCGTCCAGATGGGCCGATGACAGGCACACCCCCCGCGCCACTTCGATCCCCGGCCGCAGCGGCGCCAGTTCCTCGATCACCTGATCGAGCAAGGCACTCAGGTCGACCCGCTGGAAACTCAGGGCCGGCGAGCCCTGCTCCAGGCGCGCATAGGTCAGCATCTCATCCACCAGGCCGTCGAGGTCCTGGATATCGCTGTCCATGCCTTCCATATATTTACGCCGGGCTTCGGGCGTGGCGGCGTCGCCGATCATCTCCAGGCCAAAACGCAGGCGCGCCACCGGCGTACGCAGCTCATGGGACACCGCGCGCACCAGTTCGCGCTGGATCGCCAGCAGGCGCTGCAAGTGCTCGGCCATGCCATTGAAGGCCGCCGCCAGACGCCCTACCGAGTCGGCCCCGCGCGCCGGCACCCGGGCTTCCAGGTTGCCTTTGGCGATGCGCGTGGCGGCCGCCTCCAAGCCACGCAGGCGGCGCTCCAGTTGACGCACCAGCAAGTACACGATCAGGCCGATCAGGGTCAGGCCGATCAGGGCAATCAGCACCAGCCATTGCGCCGGATAAGGGTTCATTTGGTACAGCGGGCCGATTTCCAGAACCCATGGCGTGCCGACCATGCCGGCAAACACGCGGATTGAGTCGCCACCCTTGCCCAGGGCCATCACCGTATCGCCTTCGGCCACGCGACGCCGCTGGTCCTCGTCCATATCGGCTTCATCCAGCTTCAGCAGGTGCATTTCAAAGCCGAAGCCCTTGGCCTCTTTCAAGTCAGCCAAGCGTTGCGGCTGCTCGGCCACCGGAAACCGCACCAGTTCGTCGGCCAGCAAATAAATGGTGGCCCGGGCCAATTGCTCGCTGATCTGCTGCACTTCGCCGCTGAGCAGCAGTTCCTCTTTCTCACTGACCAGGCGCAAGACCCGCGCCGCATGGGGTCCGGTCTGCTCCACCAGGACCTGGCCGCGTTGCAGGCGATTGCGCTGGCTCAGGTCCAGGCGGGCGTCCGCTACCGCCTGCAATTGCAAGGGAATCCCCAGCAACCGCTCCCACACCGCCAGGGCGCGCTGGCGCTCGATACTGCTCATCGGTTGCAGGTTGTCGCCCATCAGGGCAAAGGTGCCGTGGGCCAGGCGTTCGCGGTACTGGCCGCTGCGCACCTCATTGAGCAGGTGCAGGGCCAGGACGCCGAGCAGCGCCACCAGGATCAGCGCCGCGCACATGCCGCCGTAGATGCGCAGGAAGATCGAGTTCACGGCAGCATATCGGCAGCAGCTTCGGGGACGAACAGGTAGCCTTTGCTGCGAATGGTCTTGATCAGGCGCGGGTGGATGGGGTCGTCGCCGATTTTCGGGCGGATCCGCGAGATGCGCACGTCAATGGAGCGGTCCTGGCCGTCGTAGCCGATGCCGCGCAGGGCGGTGAAGATTTCTTCGCGGGACAGGATACGTCCGGCATTGGCCACCAATAACCACAGCAGGTCGAATTCGGCGCTGGTCAGTTCGATGCCGCCGTCGTGCAGCCAGGCTTCGCGCAGGGCGTTGTCCACCACCAGCGGGCCGAACTGCAGGCGCCGCTGCTTTTCCGGGACGGCGGGCTCGGGGCTTTCGCTGCGCCGCAGCAAGGCCTGGATCCGCGCCAACAGCAGGCGCGGGCGCACCGGCTTGCACACATAGTCGTCGGCGCCCATGTCCAGGCCCAGGACCTGGTCCATGTCGTCGGTTCGCGCGGTAAGCATCAGGATCACCCCGTCGTAGCGCTCGCGCACCTTGCGGCAGATGCTCAGGCCGTCTTCGCCGGGCAGCATCAGGTCGAGGATCACCAGGTCCGGCTGCTCGGCAATGATCCGCGCCACCGCCTGGGCCCCGTCGCCCTCTATCGAGACCCGCAGGCCGTGGCTTTCCAGGTAGTCACGGGTCAACTCAGCCAGACGCTGGTCATCCTCGACAATCAATACCTGCCAGGCTTCTTGCTCCACGGGTGGTCCTCGTTTTTATAAGCGATCTGTCAGGACTGCGCAGGTTCAAATGTGGCAGCGGGCAAGCCAGCCCCCCTATTTTGATCTTCGCCAGCCGTACCTAATTTGTCATGCACAAAGGGCATAATCGTGTAGGAATGAAGGCCGATTGTAGCCATGGCCCCGCCCTCAAACACAAGCCAGGAAATGCATTCGGTGATCGCCTTTTTTTGTGATAGGGTTCGCGCCCGCAAAAATCCAAGCGGGTGTTCTCGGCTTGGCATATTCGGTGACAAACGGTGCGATGCAGCAGTACTGCGGCCTACACGGCGGTTCCACCTTTCATACACATTTTACCCACAGCGTTATCCACAGGCAGTGCGTTGCTAAGCCTTCCAAAACGCATTATCTTGTACCTCGTCGCTAAAAAAACCCTACATGTAGGGTTTCAAGCGAAAAGACCAAACACAAATCAGACAAGAAACTCAAGCCCTTTCTTGCTCCTGTTTGGTGGAACTTAAACCTTTTTCGAAAGCCCAAACCGCGCACGCGGATGGCTGCTGTTTTCCAACCCCGAATGGGAGAAAGCGGTACGGGTGTTGCAATACAAGCAACACCCACTCAGGAATACGGCAAAGAGCTTAAGGCTCGGAACCGAAGACTTCGGCATGGAAGCGGCGCGAACAGCTCCCTTCCTCCTGCCCCGAGGTTGTTATGCCAGGCCAAGGCCTGTTGTAAGTGCTTCAGGACGGAACGGTGGGCACCGTGATGGTGCCCAAATAAATATAGAATGTGGAGACACCCCCCCATGCAAACCGACACAACTCGCGAGAACCCGCAAGGCTCCGTGCCGCAGGCCGCTGATTCGAATATGGATCTGTCCGCCACCGCGCCCGGCCAATTGCGCGTGATCAAGCGTAACGGCACTGTCGTTCCTTATACCGATGACAAAATCACCGTCGCCATCACCAAAGCGTTTCTTGCAGTTGAAGGCGGCACCGCTGCCGCTTCGTCGCGTATCCACGACACCGTTGCCCGCCTGACCGAACAAGTTACCGCGACCTTCAAGCGTCGCATGCCCTCGGGCGGCACCATCCACATCGAAGAAATCCAGGACCAGGTCGAACTGGCCCTGATGCGTGCCGGCGAGCAGAAAGTGGCCCGCGACTACGTGATCTACCGTGATTCGCGCGCCAAGGAGCGTGCCGTACACGCGCCGTCCGCCGAAGCCGTGCAAGCTCACCCGTCGATCCGCATCACCCTGGCTGATGGTTCGTTCGCGCCGCTGGACCTGGGCCGCCTGAACACCATCATCACCGAAGCCTGCGAAGGCCTGGAAGAAGTCGACGGCGACCTGATCCAGCGTGAAACCCTGAAGAACCTGTACGACGGCGTGGCCCTGACCGACGTCAACACCGCCCTGGTGATGACCGCCCGTACCCTGGTCGAGCGTGAGCCGAACTACTCGTTCGTCACCGCCCGCCTGCTGATGGACACCCTGCGTGCCGAAGGCCTGGGCTTCCTGAAAGTCGCCGAGAGCGCGACCCACCACGAAATGGCCGACCTGTACGCCAAGGCCCTGCCTGCCTACATCGCCAAGGGTATCGAGTTCGAATTGCTCAACCCGATCCTGGCCACCTTCGACCTGGAAAAACTCGGCAAGGCGATCAACCACGAGCGTGACCAGCAGTTCACCTACCTGGGCCTGCAAACCCTGTACGACCGTTACTTCATCCACAAGGACGGGATCCGCTTCGAACTGCCGCAAGTGTTCTTCATGCGCGTGGCCATGGGCCTGGCGATCGAAGAGAAGAACAAAGAAGACCGTGCCATCGAGTTCTACAACCTGTTGTCGTCCTTCGACTACATGTCGTCGACCCCGACCCTGTTCAACGCCGGTACCCTGCGTCCACAGCTGTCGAGCTGCTACCTGACCACCGTGCCGGATGACCTGTCGGGCATCTACCACGCGATCCACGATAACGCCATGCTGTCCAAATTCGCTGGCGGCCTGGGCAACGACTGGACGCCGGTGCGTGCACTGGGTTCGTACATCAAGGGCACCAACGGCAAGTCCCAGGGCGTCGTGCCGTTCCTCAAGGTAGTGAACGACACCGCCGTCGCAGTGAACCAGGGTGGCAAGCGCAAAGGCGCGGTATGTGCCTACCTGGAAACCTGGCACATGGACATTGAAGAGTTCATCGAGCTGCGCAAGAACACCGGTGATGATCGTCGTCGTACCCACGACATGAACACCGCCAACTGGATCCCTGACCTGTTCATGAAGCGCGTCTTCGATGACGGCCCGTGGACCCTGTTCTCGCCATCCGAAGTGCCGGACCTGCACGACCTGACCGGCAAGGCCTTCGAAGAGCGTTACGAGTACTACGAAGCCCTGTCCCAGTACCCAGGCAAGATCAAGCTGTTCAAGACCATCCAGGCCAAAGATCTGTGGCGCAAGATGCTGTCGATGCTGTTCGAAACCGGCCACCCATGGTTGACCTTCAAAGACCCGTGCAACCTGCGCAGCCCGCAGCAGCACGTGGGCGTGGTCCACAGCTCGAACCTGTGCACCGAGATCACCCTGAACACCAACAAGGACGAGATCGCCGTCTGCAACCTGGGCTCGATCAACCTGCCGAACCACATCGTCAACGGCAAGCTGGACACCGCCAAGCTGGAACGCACCGTCAACACCGCCGTACGCATGCTCGATAACGTGATCGACATCAACTACTACTCGGTGCCACAGGCGCAGAACTCCAACTTCAAGCATCGTCCGGTCGGCCTGGGGATCATGGGCTTCCAGGACGCTTTGTACCTGCAGCACATTCCTTACGGTTCGGATGCTGCGGTCGAGTTCGCCGACAAGTCCATGGAAGCGGTCAGCTACTACGCGATCCAGGCTTCCTGCGACCTGGCCGACGAGCGCGGCGCCTACGAGACGTTCCAGGGTTCGCTGTGGTCCAAGGGCATCCTGCCGCTGGACTCGCAACAGATCCTGATCGAGCAGCGTGGCCAGAAGTACATCGACGTTGACCTGAACGAATCCCTGGACTGGGCACCGGTACGTGCCCGTGTGCAGAAAGGCATTCGTAACTCCAACATCATGGCCATCGCACCGACCGCGACCATCGCCAACATCACCGGCGTATCGCAGTCGATCGAACCGACCTACCAGAACCTGTATGTGAAATCGAACCTGTCGGGCGAATTCACCGTGATCAACCCGTACCTGGTCCGCGACCTGAAAGCCCGCGACCTGTGGGACTCGGTAATGATCAACGACCTGAAGTACTACGACGGTTCCGTGCAGCAGATCGAGCGCATCCCGCAAGAACTCAAAGAGCTCTACGCGACCGCCTTCGAAGTGGACACCAAGTGGATCGTTGACGCCGCCAGCCGTCGTCAGAAGTGGATCGACCAGGCCCAGTCCCTGAACCTGTACATCGCCGGCGCTTCGGGCAAGAAACTCGACGTGACCTACCGCATGGCTTGGTACCGTGGCCTGAAAACCACGTACTACCTCCGTGCCCTGGCCGCGACCAGCACCGAGAAGTCGACCATCAACACCGGTAAGCTGAACGCTGTATCCAGCGGCAACCACGGTGACGATTCGGTACTCGCTGCTCCAGCCGGCCCGGCACCAGTGCCAAAGGCCTGCGCGATTGACGAGCCGGATTGCGAAGCTTGCCAATAAGCTGAGCCCGCCTTGGGTTTAACTCCCTAGGCTAAAAAGCCCTCGATATGCCCAGTGGTGTATCGGGGGCTTTTTTTGCCTGGCAAAAAACCCGGCCCAGGCTAGATCAACACAGTCGCCAGACCCGACTGAGGTACACCGCCTCGCCGCCCCCACAACTCGATGCGGCCATCAATCACGGCCATTGAGTGGCCATTATATTCCACGGTTCCCACCTTGCTGTTTCTCAAGTCAGCATCGGTCGCCGGCCGGTAAAGCCCCTTCAGGCCCAAACGATCCAACCCCTCGCGGGAGTACTCACCATCGTTGAGGCTGTCCATCGCAGCCGTGAAACTGCGTCCGGCCGTGCCGTCGTTGTTTTCCATCTGCGCGCGCTTGGCACTTGCGGCATACAGGAAGTTGGCATCGGTCAACATCTGAGGGTCGTCACCCTTGAAACGAGCGTGTGTGGCCGCCTGCTTCAATTCGTCCTTGGTAAAAGACACCTTGACCCCATCGCGCATGGTCACTTCATAGCCGTTGGCCGTCTCCTTCACCTCCTTGAAGATGTCCGTAGGTTTCTGGCCGTACCGCATCATGGCGGCCTTTATCGCCGAAACGGTAATGCAGTTGCCATCATCGCCCTGGCTGAAGCCGCTCCAGATATTGCTCGGCTTTTTCCCGGGGTTACTATTGTCCGGTTTGTAGTTGTAATACTTTGAGCCTTCGGTAATCGGCTTATTGCTCATGGACTCGGTGGGGCCAAACCCACCCGGACTCACTCTACCGCCACCGCCGCCACCACCCCCCCCGCCGCCACCTCTTGGCGATGGCGGGGTCGGTGGTGCTACATCCTCGGGAAACCATTCCTCCAGCAACCGCTTGAGAAATTCAAGAAACTTGTCATCCGCGTCTTTGATCTCACTGTTGAGAATTTCCTTGAATTTCTCGTCACCCAGCTTCTCGCGCAGAACATTCAATTTGTCGCGTAGATCCTGAACCGTCTGGGTCCTGGCGCCTTGCTCAGCATCGAACATCTGGCGCAGCGACGTCTTGACCGTAGACTTTGCGCTTACGGACTGGGCAGGCGATGGCACACTTGATGCTGCAGGTACAAACATTGCGCGCCCAGCACCTGGCGCAGACACCCCTGAACTCCACATTCTCAGCCCCCCTGATGGATGAGCCCGCAGGGCTCTGGACCAATCAGTGGCAAGGCAGAAGCGGCGTGTTCCTTCCTAAGGATTTCACCGCGTTACCTGACGCGTCGCGGGGGATTTTCCAACGCCCACAAAAAAGCCCCTCTTCCGAGGGGCTTCTTGTCCAGCGCTAGCGCATCACGTCATCTGAATGATGGTCTGCATGATGGTGCTCTGGGTGGAGATCGTCTTGGCGTTCGCCTGGTAGTTGCTCTGGGCCTTGATCAGGTCCACCAGCTCATTGGTCAGGTTGACGTTGGAGTTCTCCAGGGAGTTGGCCACGATCGAGCCCAGGGTCCCGGCTTCCGGTGTATCGTAGCCAGGCTGGCCCGAGGCAAAGGTTTCTTTCCAGGTGGTGCCACCGGCAGGCTGCAGGCCTTGCTCATTGTTGAAGCTGGCCAGGGAGATCTGGCCAATGGCCTTGCTCTGCTGGTTGCTGAAGGTGGCGAACAGCACACCGCTGCCGTCGATTTTCAGCCCGGTGATTTCGCCGGTGGCATAGCCATCAGTGATCGGCGGGTTACGGTAGCTGGCCGAGTTGTACTGAGTGATGTCGGACATGTTGATCGCGATACCGCCCGGGTTGGCAGCAGCCCCGTTGTCAGGGTTCCACACGCCATTTTCCATGACGCCCGGCTTCCAGTCGCTGATGGTCAGGGTGGTATTGGATACGGTGCTTGGCGGGGTAATGATCCCCGTCAAGGTGCCTGAGGTATCAAATGTCACCGTGGAGGCCACCGGAGCAACCGCACCGGTTCCCTTGAGCGGCGTACCGTCAGGGTTACGTCCGTCGATCAGGGTGTAGGAGTTCCAGGTATTGGAGCCGGTTTTCACCATGTACTGCACCATCTCATGGGCGTTGCCTTGAGTGTCATACAAGGTGGTGCCGTACTGCTCGGTAAACGAGCTCGCTACAGTCGGGTCAAACGGGTTGGTCGTCTGGTCGATCACCGGTTTGGAGGAGTTCAGGTTGCTGCTGGAGTCAACCTTGGTCGACGCTTTAGGCGGCAGGTTGGACAGGTTGATCCGCAGATCGGTCAGGCCGCTCTTGGAAATCTTGCCATCTTCATCGGCAGCATAGCCCTGCAGGCGCGAGGTGCCGGTGTTGTTGGTGATGTAGCCGTCCTTGTTCGCCTGGAACGAGCCATTACGGGTGTATTCCAGCGAACCGTCGCTGCCCTTCTGCACGAAGAAGCCGCCGCCCTGGATACCCATGTCCAGCACGCCGCCGCTGCCGTTGACTTCACCCTGGGTGAACTGCTGGGAAACGGCCGCCAGGTTCACGCCGGTGCCGATGGTTTTATTGCCGGTGCCCAGGCGGGACGCGGCATAAATGTCGCCGAATTCTGCGCGGGACGACTTGAAACCGGTGGTCGCGACGTTGGCGATGTTGTTGCCGGTCACGTCCAGTTGTTTGTTGGCCGCATAGAGGCCGCTAAGGCCGATATTAAAAGACATGTTTCTCTCCTCTTGCCGTATTTAGCCGGCTCTATGTACCGATAGTCTGAATTTGCGACAGCTTGATGCTGCCCATGCCGCCAGAAAGATTGAGCAGCATTTCGCCGCCGGTCTGGCTCAAGGTCACGCTGGTGACCGTGGCCGGCAGCGAGGTTTTCAGGGAGACCGAATCACCGGCGTCATTCTTGGTGCTGGCCGCGAAGGTGTAGGTGCCAGAATCAAGCTGCTCGCCCGCTTCGTTTTTACCGTCCCAGATAAAGTCCGACTTGCCGGCGCTCTGGGCGCCCAGCTCGATGGTCTTGACCAGCTTGCCGTCCTTGTCGGTGACCTTGACGGTGACACTGCCCACCGACGCCCCCACGGCAACCGAGCCGGTAAAGCTCTTGCTGGTATCAACCAGGGCCTTGTCGGTTTCAATAATCACCGAGCGCCCTACCAGCGAAGACGCTTGCAGCGCTTGCGACGACTTATAGTTGCCGGTGATGGTGTTCACCGAGTCGTTCAAGGTGTTGATGCCTTCCAGGCTGCTGAACTGCGCCAGTTGGGCCACGAACGCGCCGTTGTCCTGGGGCGACAGCGGGTTCTGGTTCTTCAGCTGGGTGACCAGCAGTTGCAGGAATGCATCCTTGCCCAGGGACTGGTTGCCCGAGGCCGCCTTGGCCGTATCGGCCAGGTTGCCCTGAGTGGACTTGGCATCCTTGACCTTGGAGTCGAACAGACTCTGGACCGTCGAGTTACTCGACACATCGTTAGTGACGGACATGCTTTAGCGCCCCTTATCACTGACCGAGGGTCAGGACCTTCTGCATCATGGCTTTGGCGGTGTTCATCATTTCCGCGTTGGTCTGGAACGAGCGACTGGCGGAAATCATGTCAGCCATTTCCTCGACCACGTTGACGTTGGGGTAGTACACGTAGCCCTTTTCGTTCGCAGCGGGATGATTGGGTTCGTAGCGGGCGTCGAGGTTGCTCTGGTCTTCGACCACACCCAGCACCTGCACGCCCTGGCCGGCAGCATCCTGGCTCTGGAACAACGAGTCGCTGCCGCCGTTCTGACCGGCCTGGAACATGGTGGCGAACACTGGGTGCCGGGCGCGATAGGTCTGGTCGATGCTCGACGACACCGTTTCGGCGTTGGCAATGTTACTGGCGACCGTGTTCAGACGCGTGGTCTGGGCGCTCATGCCACTACCGGCAATATTGAAAACACTGGATAGAGACATGGCTTATTCTCCGCGCAGGGCTGACATCAGCCCTTTGAATTTGCTGTTGAGCAGGGTGAAGCTGGCCTGGAAGTTCACCGAGTTCTCGGCGTAGTTCGATTGTTCCAGCTGCGCGTCGACCGTGTTCTGGTCGATCGACGGCTGCATCGGCGTGCGATACATCAGCGACTCATCGCCACTGCTCAGGCCCTGCGCTTCGATATGACGGTTATTGGTCATGTTCAAGGCGAAGGAGCCGTTCTTGGTCTTGTCGCTCTGTGCGGCGAGCACGGCGGCAAAGTCCAGGTCCCGAGCCTTGTAGTTCGGGGTATCGGCGTTGGCGATGTTGTTAGCCAGGACTTCGGCACGCTGGGCGCGGAAGCCCAGGGCCTGTTCATGGATACCGAGCGCTTTATCGAAGCTGATGCTCATGGCGGAAACCTTTAGGGGCTGACCTGCTTTTCTGTAACAGGGTTATAGCAAGCGCCATGCCAGGTTTTTCAGAGCCCATAAATCAAGGGCTTAGGGAGATATTGCCGGTGGCAATGCCGGAAAAGCGGCAACGCTTGACCGCGAAACGTCAGGAAAGCGGCAATGGGTGTTGCCGTTTTATGCCGGGGAGATAATCGATGGCGTTGCCGCCAGCGATGGCCGGCCGGGACCTTTGGTTGACGATGAGCAACCAAAGGTCTTTTCTTGCAAGGTTTCCACTATCGGCATCAAGCGCCTTAAAGGCGCCATCAAGTCAAAAGGATTACGTTTTCCTTAAATACGACGCCGTTTCCGGTCATGGTTCCCCTCTGGACCCTGCCGCCCTTGCTCCCCCAGTGATCCTCTACCCCTCCAACCACCACCATCGAATGGGCCGTACCGGGCCCCGCGACGTCCTTCTCTATGATGCCCAGCCGGCCATTCTGCAGATCGCTTACGGTTCCCTGCCGAATATGATCCTTCATGCCCAGCCGGATAAAGGCGTCCTTGGTGTGCTCACCATTGCCAAGGGAGTCCAGGGCCTTGGAAAAGTCATATTTCGAATTTTCATGGTTGGCTTCCTGTGCTTTCTTGGCACTGGTCGCATAGGCCAGGACTGCGGTCTTTTTCATCACAGGATCATTACCTTTAAAGCCGGCATGACGCTCTGCCGCCTCCATCTCCTGGCGAGTCAAATTCACCTCACTCCCGTCCTTCAACGTGATGTGGTAGCCATTCTGGGTTTCCTTCACATCCTTGAAGAGGTCGGTCTCCTTCTTGCCATAGCGCTCCATCATTGCCTTGATGGCTGAAACCGTGGCGCAGTTACCATTTCGCCCTTGAAAAAACCCTGCAAAAACATCCCCGGTATCTTTCCCGGCCTTGAGTCCGGCACGGACTGAATCGCCCCCTCCAAAAGAAGAGAAATCGTTTGTCGGTAGAGAGTCACTGGAGGCAAAAGAGTCGTAGCTAAAAGCCTGTCTCGAAACCCCACTATTGACCGGGGAAAAGCTGATGCTCGGCGCCCCGGACGCCTGAGTGCCAGGCATAGGGCTGGAACCTGCCCACCCCCTTGCCGCCCCTGCGGGGGGATCCTGCACACGCCGCGATTCAATAACCGGATCGAACGCAAAACGTGCACCTCCCGGACGATGCTCTGTCGAAATGTTTCCCATACCCTCCTCCTTCCGGTGAACGTGGCGATAAAGACTTCGCGCCCTCGTCAACACGGCTTACGTTTTGAACGAACGGAACTTGCCCACCCATCCGTGGCGAGCTGAGAAACATAAGTTCCAGAAGGGGGAACATCCCGCGCAAAAAAAAGGGAGACCCTTGCGGGTCTCCCTTGTTTGCACGGCTTGCCGCGTCCTGAAGAACGGGCTCAAACCATCACTTGGCCTGGTAGATAATACCGGGGCTGCACTGCACCATCTGGTAATGATCCGGCAAGCCATTGAGCGCCTCGGAAGCACCGAGAAACAGATAGCCTCCACGCTTGAGCGTGCCATGGATGCGCAACAGGATGTCCTTCTTCACTTCAGCCGAGAAGTAGATCAAGACGTTGCGGCAAAACACGATGTCGAACTTGCCCAGGCTGGCGTAGCTGTCCAGCAGGTTGAACGAGCGGAACTCCACCCGGCTCTTGATCGGCGCCTTGACCGCCCAGCGCCCGGCCCCCTTGGGGTCGAAATAACGCTGCAGGCGCTCCGGCGACAGACCGCGGCCCAGGGCCAGGCTGTCGTATTCGCCCGTCTTGCAGTTGGTCAGCATGGTGCCGGACAAGTCAGTGGCGACAATTTGCACCCCTGCCTTCAACTGGCCCATGTTGGTCCGCTCGAACTCGTCGATGGACATCGACAGCGAATACGGTTCCTGCCCCGACGAACACGCCGCCGACCAGATGCGCAGGCGCTGGCCAGGGCTGGCCTTGATCGCCTCGGGCAATACCTTGTTCTTGAGCACCTCGAAGGGATAAGTATCGCGAAACCATAAGGTTTCGTTAGTGGTCATGGCATCGACCACCATCTCCTTGAGCCCGCTGCGCGGTTGGCCCTGGATGCGCTGCACCAGCTCGCCCAGGGACTTGATGCCCTGCTGCTCCATCAATTTGTTGAGACGGCTTGATACCAGGTATTGCTTGTTTTCACCAAGCAATATGCCACAGGCTTTTTCCAGGAATACCCGGAACTGTTCGAAATCCAAATTACCCGTAGACAATGAAACCGCCTCTTAACTCGTGTGACCGCCAGGGAGAAAGCCCCTAGCCGTGATCTGCAGATTTGATCCGGTCGACTACCCGGGATGCCAGGTCATCAGGACGGAATTTGGCCAGGAAGTCATCGGCACCGACCTTCTTGACCATCGCCTGATTGAATACACCGGACAATGAAGTATGCAGGATGATATGCAATTTTTGCATGCGTGGGTCGTTGCGTATCTCGGCCGTGAGGGTGTAGCCGTCCATTTCCGGCATCTCGATGTCGGAAATCATCATCAGGAATTCTTCTTCCGGCTTCTTGCCTTCGTCCACCAGCTTACGCAGATAATCCAGCGCCTGGCGGCCATCATTGAGCGCCACCACTTCGACACCCACGGTCTGCAGGCAACGGGACACCTGCTTGCGCGCCACCGAGGAGTCATCCACCGTCAACACCCGCAGGGACACGGCCTTTTGCTGGGTCTGCTCATCCACGACCCCCACCGAAATCTGCTCCGACGTCGGTGCCACTTCCGCGAGGATTTTCTCGACGTCGATGATTTCCACCAACTGGTTATCGACCCGCGTCACTGCCGTGAGGTAGTGATCGCGCCCGGTGCCCTTGGGTGGTGGATGGATCTCTTCCCAGTTCATGTTGACGATGCGCTCCACCGAGCGCACCAGGAAACCCTGGGTCTTGGTGTTGTACTCGGTGATGATCACAAACGGGCTCTCACGATCCTGCAAGCCGGAAGAGCCGGTGGCCATCGCCAGGTCAAGAATAGGAATCGTCGCACCCCGGATGTTGGCCACGCCACACACCACCGGGTTGGACTTGGGCATTATGGTGAGCTTGGGACATTGCAGCACCTCCCGCACTTTAAAGACGTTAATGCCATAGAGCTGCTTGCCATCGAGACGAAACAGCAACAACTCCAGGCGATTCTGCCCTACCAGCTGTGTGCGCTGGTTCACTGAATCCATTACACCCGCCATGCCCAGACTCCTACGCTACAAAACTTACGGGTACGACGCGTACCCAACACAAAACGGCACGCGCTTTGCTATTTATTGGCCATGGACATCAAAACGACAGTTTCCCGACGCCTTCGCTCGCCACAGTACCGCAGATTGCTCTGCGCCTGGACGGCGTTGTTTGCCTTGGGTACCGGCCTTGCAGCCCGTGCCGACAACGTCACCTTGCCTGATCTACTTATCGGCGTCACTCAAGGCTTTCTTGAGTTCACTGTAGAAGATTATCTGGCAACCACACAGACACCGGGCCGTTATGAAATCCAGGTCAACCAGTTGGACCCGCGTTTGCGCATGCCCATGTGTGACAAGGAATTGACAGGCTCCCTGGAAAGCCCCGCCCAGCCCATTGGCCGCGTGACCGTGCGCGTGCGCTGCGACGGCAGTTCGCCCTGGACCGTGTTCGTGCCGGCCCAGGTCCGCCTGTATCGTGACGTGGTGACCGTCACCCGCCCGCTCAAGCGCACCGGCATCATCGGTTTTGAAGACGTGGCCCTGCGCGAACGGGACATCAGCCAGATCAGACAGGGTTACCTCACCTCCGTGGACCAGGCCGTCGGGCAAAAACTGACCCGACCAATGGTCACCGACCAGGTCATCACCCTGGTTCACCTGGAACAGGCAGAAGTGGTGCGCAAGGGCGACCATGTGGTGATATCCGCCAGCAGCGGGGGGCTGAACGTGAAAATGCCGGGGGAAGCCCTGGCCAGTGGCGGGATGAGCGAGCAGATTCGCGTGAAGAACCTCAACTCCAAACGTGTGATCAAGGCTCGGGTAACAGCCCCTGGCCAAGTGGAGGTGGCGCTATAGATCACTGGCGTGGGACGCTGGCTTTTCCTACACTGTGCGCATGATCTGGCGGTGCACAGGTTTATTGTCGATCGCGCCTAAAGTTTGTCCGGGTATGGCCGAAAACATGGCAAGCGTCCAATTACCCAGAGGTTTTTTTAACATGGTCATTGATTTCAGCCGATTGAACAGCGCCCAGGCAACGCCCGGCGGCACGCGTACCAACGCGGCCAAGGACAGCGTTGAAGCCAAGGCCCCGGCACTGCCTGCCAAGGCAGAACAGACCGCTTCGACCCAAAGTGGCGAATCGGTGCATTTGAGCAACGAGGCTCAACAGTTGCAGAAGATCACAGACTCGCTGCGCGATCAGCCGGTGGTCAATAAAGCCCGTGTGGCCGAATTGAAGCAGGCAATTGCCGATGGCAGCTATCAGATCGACAACGACCGTTTAGCCGGCAAAATCATCAAAGCCGAGCGCTAGGCCAAGGCCTGCGCCAGGCTTTTGGACGCTTAAACCCCAAGGCCAGCCATGCACGACGAAAATCTGCTGCAACTGATCAATGAAGACCTGGCTCCGGCGCAACAGTTGCTGGAGCTGCTTCAAGACGAATTCGTGGCCCTGTGCGGCCGCGACATGCGCGTGCTGGAAGACATCCTGGCACGCAAGCAATCGCTGATCATCCTGCTTGAACAACACGGCCAGAAACGCAGCCAGATCCTGCTCAGCCTGGGCCTGCCCGCTGATCACAGCGGCCTGGAACAGCTCGCCAGCCATTCATCGGTCGGTGACCAGTTGCTGGCTCAGAGCGCAGCGCTCAATCAGTTGTTGATCAGTTGCCAGGAGGCCAATGTGCTCAATGGCCAGTCGATCCAACTGCAGCAAGCCACCACCGCCAACCAGTTGCGCATCCTCCACGGTGGCGAACCTCCAGCACTGTATAACGCCCAGGGCTCCACCTCACGGTTGGTTAAGCCCAGCACCCTCAGCCAAGCCTGACGCCGGTTTATCGCGCGCCCTATCAAGGCGCGCCACATACTGGCAAAATGCCGGTTCTTGCGTGTAGTCGTATTTTGTCTGGAGATGGAAGAACCGTGTTCAACACCCTCAACGCGGAAGATGCTCCGCAGCCACCCAAGGTCCTCACCACCCCTCTGGAAATTGCCGGCACCCTGCGGCTGCTGCAAGAGAGCCACGACCCGCTGATCATCACCTTCCACGAACGCAACCAGCGCTTCCAGAGCTACCTGGTGGATGTCGACAAGGACAGCAAGACCCTGAGCCTGGACGAAATGATCCCGCCCGAAGGTGAGCGCTATCTGGAAAATGGCGAAGCATTTCGCATCGAAGGTTTCCACGAAGGCGTGCGCGTGGCCTGGGACAGCAATGGCAGCCTGACCATCGGCACAAAAGACGGCCACCGCATCTACAAGGGCAGCCTGCCTGAAGAAGTGGTCTACCATCAGCGCCGCAATGCCTTTCGTGCGGCATTGAAACTGGCGCAACTGGTGAATATCGAATTGGGCGGCGAGAAACTCAAGGCGCCTCTCAGCGGCAAGTTGCTGGACATCTCCGCCACCGGCTGCAAGCTGCGCTTTGAAGGTGATATCTCCGAGCGCCTGCAATTGGGCCAGGTCTACGACCGCTTTATCGCCGCCCTGCCCTTCGGCAGCATGACCACGGCGGTGGAGTTGCGTTACCTGCACTTTGAAGAAAGGATCAACACCACCTTTGCCGGTGTGCGCTTCCACAACATGAGCGGCCTGGTGCAGCGTCAGGTTGAGCGTTTTGTCTATCAACTGCAGCGCGAGGCGCGCCGGTTCGATAAAGACGACGATATGTAAGCGCCGAACCACAGGCACAAAAAAACGGGCAGCTCCTTGGGGAACTGCCCGTTTTTCGTTTCAGGGACGGGCCCGGCTCAGGTCATGCGGGTGGTCTTCCGGGTCCGGATGCTCCGGCGGCTCGGGCTCAGGTTGTGGCTCCACTTCAGGTTCGGCTTCGGGCGCAGGTTCCGGCGCGGTGGTTTGCATCTGGTCCTGCACCACTTGCTCATCCACACGCGGATCGAGGGCAGCCACCAGGGGCGAGCTGGACATGCTGTCGGGCATCGCCACGTGATGCAGCGGCGCATCGTCCACCTGATGCAGATTGGTCACCGCCTTGGGGCGGATGCGCCAGACCAGGATCAAGGCGCACAAGCTGAAGAACGCATACAGCATCTGGTTGCCGAACAGCTTCATGACCACGCCTGCCAGCAACGGCCCGACACTGGCGCCCACCCCGTAGGTCACCAGCAACATCGCCGTGAGCGAGACCCGGCGATCACCTTCGACATGGTCATTGGAAAATGCCACGGCCAGCGGATACAGGCAGAACTGCACCAGCGAGCACAGGAAGCCGGCTATAAACAGCACTTCCAACGGCACCTGAGTCATGATCGCCAGCGGCAATGCCGCCACCGCCAGGCACAGGGCGAAGCAGCGGATCAGCAGCGCACGGTCATAACGATCCGACAGCCAGCCCAACGGCCACTGCACCAGCAGGCCGGCAAAAATGCAGCTACCCATGAACAGACCGACCTGCTCGGTGCTCAACCCCTGCTGGGCCGCATACAGCGGCGCCAGACCGTAGAAAGAGCCGACGATCAGGCCGGCACCCAACACCGTACTCAGGGACTGCGGCACGCGCTTGATAAAGAAGCGTGGCTCCATGGGCGCCGGATGCAAGGGCGCCGGGTGAATACGCCGAGTCATGGCCACCGGCACCAGGCACAGGGCGAAACACAGCGCCACCAACATCAGCAGCTCAAGCCCCAATTGGGGGTGCATGACCAGAATCAGCTGGCCCAGCACCAGGCCCAGGTAGGAGGCGATCATATAACCGCTGAACACCACGCCCCGCTGCTTGGCGTCGGCCTGCTCGTTGAGCCAGCTCTCGATGACCATGTACTGGCACATCATGCCGAGGCCGACGATTATCCGCAGCACGATCCAGGCCGGCAGCCAATCCACCAGGCCATGGCCCAACACCGCCGCACCGACGATCCCGGCACACGTGGCATAGGCCCGGATATGCCCGACCCGGGCGATCAGGCGATGCCCGATCTTGCCCCCCAGCACCAGGCCAAAATAGTTGGCCGCCATCAGCGCACCGACCCACAGGCTGTCGACGTTATCCGCCGCCAGGCGCAAGGCCAGGTAAGTACTGAGCAGGCCGGAGCCGATCAGCATCATCAAGGAGGCGAAATAAAGGGCTCGAAAAGATTTCCAGATTTGGCGCATCGGCGTTCCGAGCGGCTCCTTGCAGTGGGTGTCAGGCTATTTACACGATAGCCTGAAGACGAAGCCTCGTTAAGCCCTGGCACCTAAGGCACCCGGGAATATTTTGATCCGACAAGCGGGACAACTTCGGGTTTATCGAAGCATGAAGCCTTCGATGAACTCGACACCCAACAGTTCCTTCTTCTGTGAGTTACGTGTCAGACGCACTCAGACCGGGGGCAAGGTACAAGGTCTGCACAATATATCGCGCCCGCCAGCCAGACGGCACTGGCCAAACGGCTAACGAGGCCCTGCTCCTGGAAAAAACCCGAGCGTCAGCGGCTGGCTGCGTCAACCCCTTGGCCAGTCTGGAGCCTGCCGTAAAGCGGCAAGGACTGTTTGCTATCAGCCGGATATGTTCGAAGGGTGATCGGTGGCGCTGAGTTCGACGCTATCGCGATACTCCGGCACCGAGACCGACCAGCCCAGCTCCAGGCTGATACGTCGGCGCAGCACATCCGAGGCATTGGGTTCGCCGTGCACCACATAGGTGTGTTTCGGTGGCTGCTTGAACCCGCGAAGCCATTGCATGATTTCATCGGCATCCGCATGTGCCGACAGGGACTGCATCGGCACCACCTCGGCCCTGATGGGCACCTCCTTGCCATGAATACGCACGGAAGGAGCCCCCGCGACAATTTGCGCGCCGCGGGTACCGCCCGCCTGGAAGCCGGGAACCAGCAGCGTATTGATCGGGTTGGGGGCCAACGCCTTGAGGTGGTGGATCACCCGCCCCCCGGTAGCCATGCCGCTGGCAGCGATAATCACCGCCGGCGTGCGCTGCTGGTCCAGGCGGATCGAATCTTCGGTGGTGCGCACAAACTTCGCGACGTGGCACATGCCTTCGCACTCCGGCGCGGTCAAACGGTGTTCGCTGCGAAAACGCTGGTACAACGTGGTGACGTCGGTGGCCATGGGGCTATTGAGATAGATCGGCACATCGGGAATCAAGTGTTGCTGCTTGAGCCGATACAAGTGGTACATCAGCAACTGCGCCCGACCGACGGCGAAGGAAGGTACCAGGGTAATGCCATGGCGCAGCGCGGTGCGGGTGATGACGTCGGCCAATTGCTCCTCTGGCAGCTCGGCCGGGTGCTTGCGGTCACCGTAGGTCGACTCCACCAACAGGTAGTCCGCCTGCTCGATGGTCTCCGGAGCGAACATCAAGGGGTCGTCGGGTCGCCCCAAGTCTCCCGAGCACACAAGCGTAACGCCATCGGCGACCACCTCGACCGTGGCCGCGCCCAATATATGCCCGGCGCCGCGCAGCTGGAGGGTCATGCCGGTGACGATCTCAATCCTGTTATGCAGTTCGATCGGCCGTAACAGCTTCAGCGCTCGCTCGGCGTCCTGTTCGGTATACAGCGGCGCCGCCGGGCTGTGCTTGGAAAAGCCATGCCGATTGGCAAACTCAGCCTCTTCTTCCTGGAGGCGACCACTGTCTAGCAGCAGGATCTTCAGCAGGTCACAGGTCGCAGGCGTGGCATAGACCGGCCCGCGGTAGCCATTGCGCACCAGGACCGGTAGATAGCCACTGTGATCCAGGTGGGCATGGGTAAGCACAATCGCATCGAGTTCACCGATCGGAAACGGCAGCGCATCCCAATTGTGCAGCCGCAGCTGTTTATAGCCCTGGAAAAGGCCGCAGTCGATCAGGACATGATGGTCGTGGTGCTGCAGCAGGTACTTACTGCCGGTGACCGTGCCCGCAGCACCGAGAAATGTCATATGCATAGCCGTCTCCATGAATACTCAAGGGAAGTGCCATTGATCGCTCTTAATGACGCAGGTGCAGTTGATTTCAATCAACTGCCTGGGTGACGGGCCGCCAATTCCGTAAATGGCTGATCCGCCCAGGGCCGCCGCGAAATCCACCTCAGTCATCCGAAAATCAAGGATGCCAACACAAGTAGCTGATCCAGATCAGCGCCCAAAGCCCTCAACGACGTAGAAAGGAAGCACCGCGAGGTTTATCTGCGCGCGCCGGCCTTTTACATCAGATGGAGGCTCACCCATGCTCACCTTCAAAGACCACAATGATCGGGCGGCGGCAGTTTATGCCACCGTCACCGCAGAACACTGGATCGAAGCGCTCAGGGACGGTCGCCACGTACTGATACGGCCGCTCGAGGACAAGGATCGCGAGCGTGAGTATGCGTTTATCAAACGCTTGTCCCCCGAATCGAGACATATGCGCTTCCTGGCGCAGATCAACGAGCCCAGTGACAGCCTGCTCAATACGTTGATGGACACCGATAAGCAACATCGAGTGGCCTATATCGCGCTGGCGCACGAAAACGGTCATCTGATCGAGATCGGCATCAGCCGTTACGCCGCTACCGGCAAGGATGACTGTGAGTGCGCAGTAACAGTAGCCGATGAATGGGCGCACCTGGGCCTGGGCACTCTACTGATGAAACATTTGATCAACGCCGCCAGCAAGAATGGCTACCGCCGGATGTATTCGGTGGATGCCGCGAGCAATATCCCCATGCGTAACCTGGTCAGAGCCCTGGGCTTCGAGTCATGCATTGATCCCCGTGACCCCCACCAAGTGATCCATAGCCGTCACCTGTAGAGCTACGGCCCCGCGCTGCTGCGCTCAACGCTCCAGCGCGGGGCCGTGGCCTGCTCAGGATTGCAATACCCGCCCGGGCTTGATTGCCAGCACACTGCATGGCGCTCGCTGCAGGAGTTGTTCAGCGGTGGTCCCGAGCAACTTGTTCAACCCCTTGTGCTGAATCGTGCCCATCACAATGATGTCCGTGCGATGCTCGGCAGCGAACTCACAAATACTCAACACCGGGTTGCCCTCGATGAAGTGGCGATACTCTGGCGGTACACCATGGCGTTCAGCCATGGCGGCAAACACTTCCCGCTGAGTCGTGCCCAGCGCCTCATAAATCCCAGTGGCCAGGGGCAAGGCACCAAAGCCCATGTCCTGGACGTAGATCGCCGCCCAGTCATACACATGCATCAACTCAAGGTGGGCATCGCACTCGTTGGCCAGCTTTACCGCTGCGTTGATGATCTGGTCGTTGAACACATTGTCCTGCTCCTCATTGCGCAGCACATCGACGATGGCCAGGATATTGCGCGGCCGAGGGTTGAGCGCGTTGGTCACCAAATGCACAGGTACCGGACAATCGCGCAGTAACTGCCAGTCCAGGGGTGCGAAAAAGATCCGCTGCAAGGCTGATTCTTCCTGCGCATCCTTGATGATCAACGCCAGTGGCATCTCACTGACAAAGTGCAGGATTTCTTCGTAAGGGTGTTGCACCCACACCACTTCGCTGGTGACCTGCACCCCGTGTTGGCTGATCAACCCCGCCTGCTCCGTGAGCCACTGCCTGTGGTTTTGCAAATAACCGTCACGGGCCCGGTTCATTTGCTCAGGGGCGAACAGGCCGGCCACCGCCAAGGCCTGCAAGTAGTCAAATGCGACAATGTGCAAAGGCATTTGCATCGCCTTGGCCAACGCGCCGGCCCGCTCGAACGCGGGTGTACGGGTCAGGGTTGAGGGGGCAATTAACAGTAAACGCTGAGCCTGCGACATGGGACACCTCGGCACGTGGCCTTTTGGTTGCTGACACCTATAGAGTGAACGCACCCGACTCAGCCAACTTGATCTTCATCAGGTACCAGGTTGAATGTGTTTCAAAGAAGCAAGATCCCGGCCCACATGGCCAGCGTCAGCAAGACCTGGCCCGGGATAACGTAAGCGGCGAACCGTCGCCCGCCGCTGATCCACGCCACCAGGCATTTGCTCAGCGTGTTACTGCTGACTGCAATCAGTATAGGAATAGTGGTGGCGCTAAGTGGCAACTGACCGGACTTGGCCAATGTCGAAATTGATGCTGTCGAGGAATGGGCATCGGCGAGGCCGGACAGGGTCGCCGTGAGCATGACTCCGATTTCACCGAAGTGATTGAGCATCACCGACGACAGGAAAGTGATGCCGGTCATGGTCAATGAGACCACCAGCGCCAGCTTGAGATTGAACGCGCCGCCGACCTTGATCGGTTGCCCCACGTCATTCGCAGGCCGGGGAAACATCAAGCACAGTCCATACAGCGCTGTAGCAGCGGCGCCGCACAACAGCGGTCCCCAGATATGACGTAACAGACTGCTGTCGACCGCCCCCATGATCAGCCCGACTTGGGTGACAGTCGCCAGGTTGGAGAAGATCGCGGCGGCACTCAAGACCTTGATGTTCTCCGGCTCCCTGGCGGCGATATTCCCCATGGTGGCAATGGTCACGGTGCTGGAGGCAAATCCCGAAGCAATGGCACTGATTGCATACCCATACCGGGTGCCCAGGGTGCGCACAGCAATATGCCCCACCGCCCCCACTACCATGAGCAATACCGTGAGCGTGCAAATGGTGCGCAGGTTGATCGCGGCGTAGGCGCCGATAAAGCGGTCAGGGACCAGCGGCAGCACCACCAGCGCGGCAGTCGCCAGTACCAGGCCGTCGCGCACTTCCACATCAGTCAGTTGGTTACGGGCAAAGTAGTGCAGCTTCTGTCGATAGGTCAGCAGGCCCGCCATCACCACGGCGATGGCGATGGCCAGTTCGGGCGATGTACTGCACATCGCCCCCAGCAGCAAAACCGTGATCAATGCCACTTCACTGGTGACGCCCGGGTCATCGCTCAGGCTGCGCCAGTACGCCACGGTGACCAGCAACCCAAGGGTTATCGCCACGATCCCGACCAGCAGACCGGCGCCGACCTGCATCGCCACATAACCCAACAGCGCGGTGATCGCAAACGTGCGCAGTCCTGCACAGGCGCGGCCTTGTCCCTGCCCTTTGTGCCGCTCGCGCTCCAGCCCAATGAGCATACCGATCCCCAGTGCGGTTGCCGCGCCTGCCATGCCGAGGGTTTCATTCATGGTTTTGTCATCGATGCTGGCCTTGTCTTGCGACCCACTCGTGACTCCACGAGGTCGGCCGAACCGTTGCAACCATGTCGCTGGGCTATCGAGCTGCGTGGGCCGCTCGCCGGACAGGGGGCGGATCGACATTGATCGGCCAGGCATGCGGCGCGTCTATACGCGTCCGGAGTCGCCTGACGAATGCCTGCGCACCTTCCAGGGTTTTGAACTCCACTGCGACACCTTCCATGTGCACAACCCAGCATGCGGTTGCCTGCTCCTGCGTGATATCAATTAGCATTGACGACCTCCAGACCCCCTCTAACCCCATCTTCACGGCGTAATCGCGACCTTCATCACACCATCCTGCTGGTGAGCAAACAGCTCATAGGCCGCTTCAATGTCGTCGAGCTTGAAACGATGGGTTACCAGGGGTGACAGGTCCACACCGCCGCTGTTAACCACCGCCATCAGCCGGCGCATACGCTCTTTGCCGCCGGGGCACAGGGTCGTGACAATACTGTAGTCCCCGAGCCCGGCGGCGAAGGCATCCAGGGGTATGCGCAAGTCACTGGAATAAACGCCGAGACTGGATAACCGACCACCGGGGCGCAAGACCCGCAAAGCGGACTCGAACGTGCCTTGCGTGCCCAATGCCTCGATGGACACATCCACCCCACGCCCATCGGTCAAGGCCATGATTTGCTCGACGACATTACCGTCCTTGAAGTTGACCACATGGGTGGCCCCCAGGCGCCGCGCAACACTCATCCGCGCAGGCACGGCATCGACGCCAATGATGGTAGTCGCGCCCTTGAGACGCGCGCCGGCCACTGCACAGAGGCCGATTGGCCCGAGGGCGAACACCGCAACGGTATCGCCGATGCTGACCTCGGCGCGCTCTGCCCCGGAAAAACCGGTGGACATAATGTCCGGGCACATCAACACCTGCTCATCGCTGAGGCCGTCCGGAATCGGGCATAAATTGGCGGTGGCGTCTGGCACCAGCACGTACTCCGCCTGGCAACCGTCAATACTATTGCCGAACTTCCAGCCACCCGTGGCGCGAAAACCGTGGCGGGTGTCCGGGCCATCCTGCGAAGCACAGCCACAGAGGCAAGCGTAACTTTGCCCGCTGGGAGTGATGGCACCGGCAATGACCCGCTGCCCTTCGACAAAGCCGCGCACCTGCGAGCCCAACTGCTCAATGACCCCTACGGGCTCATGCCCCACCGTCAGCCCTTTGGCCACCGGATACTCACCGCGCAAGATGTGCACGTCGGTACCGCAGAGGGTCGTCGTGGTAATCCGGATCAAAGCATCCAGAGGCCCCACAGTGGGGATGGGTTTGTCTTCCAGGACGATCCGGTTCTTTTCAACGAAAACAGCCGCTTTCATGGTCGCCATGGTGATCCTCCGCCACTGTGGGTGCGCCAGGTTCGGCACGCCTATAAGACTGCGCCGAGGAAACACTGGAAAGATTGATAATGGTCAACAATTTCGTCGCTGACCGACCGCACGTCGGGTTGCCACCCGATTGCCCCCTGGGTTTGACAAAGATCAACCCGACCTCCCGCAGTCCGCCACACTCTAATTGCGAGGTTTCAGGTTCCAATGGCTGCGCGGCGATTGGGGCGGGCACCTGCGCATTTACCTACGGGAGAGATGTCATGTCTGATCAATCACGCTTCATGTTGGTCGTCCCACCCTTGATGGAGAACAGCCCCGCTTTTGATCGAGCCGCCGCCCTGGCCAAGGCTGCGGATGCGGCATTGCACATCGTGGCATTTGACTATCTCGAGGGGCTGGCAACGGCCGGGCTGGTCAACGAGCAAGCGCTGGAGCAAATGCGCATCGGCTATGTCGAACGCCATCGCCAATGGTTGGAAGACCAGGCCCGCCCGTTGCGCAGAATCGGGGTGCATGTCACCACTGAAGTGGTCTGGGTGAACGACCCCTTGCAGGAAATCCTCATCCACCTCAAAGAACAACCCATGGCGGTGTTGATCAAGGCGCTGGAGCATGAATCGCTGCTTTCACGCCTGATGTTTACGCCACTGGATGTCCACCTGTTGCGCGAATGCCCGGTACCCTTGCATTTCGTCAGCCATATGCACCACGCCCTGCCCCGCAAGATCATCGCTGCAGTAGACCCTTTTCATCGCGACGGGCAATACAAAGATTTCAACGACACCATTGTGCAAGAGGCCGCGAAACTAGCGAGCATCTGTCACGCAGAACTAGACGTCATTTATGCCCACGACCTTTCAGCTATCAGTGCCGATGAATTCGGTTTCGAAAATGGCGCAAGCTTCTTCTCCTCCAGCAAAGCCCGGACACTGTTTGATGCCCAGGCCGATGCCTTCCACGAACTGGCGGAGCGCAACGGTATTCCACCGGAGCGCCAGCACATGATCATGGGCAACCCCGCCAAGGTGCTTGCCAGCTACGCGAGTGCCTATGAGACCGATGTGATTGTGATGGGCCGAATAGGCCATCGGGCCATGGACCGATTAATCGGCAGCACTGTGGAACACCTGCTGTACAAGATGCCCTGCAGCGCTTGGGTGATTTCTCCGCAGGAGTTGCTTTGAAGGCAGGGTGGGATGTGGGGCTGGCGGGGCTGGGCGGGAGAGAAAAATGGGGGCCCCGCCCTAGCGCTCGGCCTGGACGTTCGGGAAGTGGAGATAAGCCCCTAATCTTAATGGCGTCAGGCAATCGCCATGCTACTCAACGTCTGTAGCCTTGAAGTCATCACTTGGAAATGATGCTCCAACATTCCAACAAAGTTCCGACGAAGGGTCAGTTTTCAATCAGCCCGACAGTCGAGGCAGGCTGCACCAGCCAGTTAACCCAATCGAGGTGACAAAGCGCAGAACGAATCCTGAGCCGGGGAGGATGTGCTTTGAAATGCCTTGCGCATGTCTTTCACTGGCCCGGCTATAGCCCAAACCGAGGGTGAAGTGCGAGAAAAGCTCAAACCCGGCTAAATATGGTGTCCCAGGGCCGGTTCGAACGGCCAACCTTCCCCTTAGGAGGGGGATGCTCTATCCAATTGAGCTACTGGGACTAATGACAGGCGCTGGGCCAGACGGCGTTGCGACGGACGGCGTGCATGTTAACGGTCAGGGTGGGTTTTGTCATGTCGTCCGTCAGCTTTTTAGGCGTAAGCCTTTATCCCACCCAATCGGCGATAAGCCGTTGCCCACGGGCCTGCCGAGCCCATCGTGCAAAATGCATTGGCGCGAAATGCCATCATTGCATATTGCAATGAGCCATACTTTTGAGATCAACTTAAGTTATTGTTTTAAAAGGATTTAAATCAAAATAATAGCTGGCATGATGACTGCACTCTATGTACTTATAAAACTGTCCTGCACGTGAACACGGGGAAAGACCCATGAACAGCACCCTTCTGCTTCTGAACGCCGTGGCCTTGGCCGTACTGGTGACATTCCACTTCCAGGCCGGCAACGACAGCGATTCAGCGCAGATCAGCCAAACGGGCAGCTACCACGCTCAACAACGGCCTCAACTGGCCCTGATGACAGGCGATGGACAATCATCGGTGCACCTGGCACAGGGTGCACAGGCCGCCAGCTCTTCTGAACACCTGATTTTCTAAGCGAGCCCATCATGACCAAGACAGTCTGGCTATTTCTGATCCTGGCCCTTGCCACCGGTATTCTGGGACTCAACCTTCCGTCGAATGACTGGCAAGCCCTTTGCCTGGGCGCCTGTGCCCTATTCACAGTCGCGCTGGTGATCGCCATGGTCGTCGGGCGTCGCTTCAAGTTCGACCCGATCCTGCGCTGACCCTGCCTGTGACGAGAGATTGATACCGTCTCAATCCTGCTCGCCTGACCGCCCTACCTTATGTCGCCCCGGCTCGCAAATCGGCCATTTGCCACTAGTCTTAAAATTAAGGGCAAAAGGCCACATTGCTATAGGATATGCGCCCGAAAACCCCATCGGAGCGAGAGCCTGCGGCCCGGTTCTTGCGCAGAAAAGTTTTCCAACCAGTCCGCAAATTTGAAAATGAGTACTGGCACAAAGCCTGTAGTAAGCTCAATATTTGTCACAGAATTGACGCCAAGGAACCGGCAAAACTGAGGCATGATGCGGCCTCTTTGCAATTCGGGTTGAACATTTGTCCGCAAGCCTTGTCCTAACACACATGTTGCGGCCAATTCCAAAAACCGCTCCCCTGAACTAACCGGTTAAATATATGCGCCCATTGAAACAGGCAATTTATTCCAGCCGTACGGCTGACAAGTTCGTCGTACGTCTGCCAGACGGAATGCGGGAACGCATTGCCGAGGTGGCTCGCAATCATCATCGCAGCATGAACTCTGAAATTATCGCGCGCATGGAGCAAAGCCTTATTCAGGAAGGCGCGTTGGGTGATGAGCCGAGCATGCGTATGGACAGCCCGGAGCTGTCACTGCACGAACGCGAGCTGCTACAGCGGTTTCGCCAACTGTCCCACCGCCAGCAAAATGCGCTTGTGTCGCTGATTGCTCATGACGTTGAGGCAGCCGCAGAAGCCGAATAATCGGCAACTGAAAGCTGAAGCCAGCCTTGCGCTGGCTTTTTTTTGCCCGGGATTTTTACTTTTGTGCAGGAGCCGGCGTGCCGGCTCCCAATAGGTTCAAAGCAGGAAGATCGTCGCCAGCCCCAGGAAGATGAAGAAGCCGCCACTGTCGGTCATGGCCGTGATCATCACACTGGCCCCCATCGCAGGATCGCGCCCGAGGCGCGCCAGGGTCATGGGGATCAATACCCCCATCAGTGCCGCCAGCAATAGGTTAAGGGTCATGGCCGCGGTCATGACCACGCCCAGGGACCAACTGCCATACAGCAGGTAGGCCACCACGCCGATCACGCCACCCCATACCAGACCATTGATCAGGCCCACAGCCAGCTCCTTGCGCATCAGGCGCGAGGTGTTGCCGGTGCTTACCTGATCCAGGGCCATCGCCCGCACGATCATGGTGATGGTCTGGTTACCCGAGTTACCCCCAATACCGGCGACAATCGGCATCAGTGCCGCCAACGCCACCAGCTTCTCGATAGAGCCCTCGAACAGACCAATCACCCGCGAGGCAATGAACGCAGTGACCAGGTTGACCGCCAGCCACGCCCAACGGTTGCTCAGGGAGCGCCAGACTGACGCAAAAATATCTTCCTCTTCACGCAGACCCGCCATGTTGAGGACTTCGTTTTCGCTTTCCTCACGGATCAGGTCGACCATCTCGTCGATGGTCAAACGGCCAATCAGCTTGCCGTTCTTGTCGACCACCGGGGCCGAAATCAAGTCATAACGCTCGAATGCCTGGGCGGCATCGTAGGCGTCTTCATCAGGATGAAAGCTCACCGGGTCGCTGGCCATGACCTCAGCCACTTGTTTGTCCGGGTCGTTGACCAGCAGGCGTTTGATCGGCAGCACGCCCTTGAGGATGCCGTCGTAGTCCACCACAAACAGCTTGTCGGTATGCCCTGGCAGCTCCTTGAGACGCCGCAGGTAACGCAAGACCACTTCCAGGCTGACATCCTCTCGGATGGTGACCATTTCGAAGTCCATCAATGCGCCGACCTGTTCCTCGTCATAGGACAACGCGGAGCGCACACGCTCACGCTGTTGACCGTCGAGGGTCTCCATCAGCTCATGGACAACATCACGGGGCAGTTCAGGGGCCAGGTCGGCCAGTTCGTCAGCGTCCATCTCCTTGGCGGCGGCCAGGAGCTCGTGATCGTCCATGTCGGCGATCAGGGTTTCACGAACCGAATCGGATACTTCGAGGAGGATGTCGCCATCGCGATCCGCCTTGACCAACTGCCAAAGCGTCAGACGGTCGTCCAGCGGCAGGGCTTCAAGGATGTAGGCAACGTCGGCAGAGTGCAGGTCATCGAGCTTGCGCTGCAACTCGACGAGATTCTGCCGATGGACCAGGTTCTCGACCCGGTCTTGATGAGGGCCTTCCTGGCGATGGGTCAGATCTTCGACCACACGCTGGCGCTGCAGCAGCTCAACGACTTGAGCCAGGCGATCCTGCAGGCTTTCTTGTGTTTTCTTTACTTCTACTTCGGTCATAGGCGAACTCCACTCCCAGCAGCGGGGCACGCCGGAAGGATCAATCAGTCAATTCATGATTGGTAAAACGGGGTACTGAGTAACTACTGGGTAAGTCCATGGAGGTATTCCACAAGCCCCGGCGGGGCTGACGGGCGCAATGATACACCGCCCGGCCGTTTTAAACGTTAAAAAACTGGAAAGAACAAGCGCTTGCGCAACAAAGCTGAGTGTTGGCCGCACGTATGAAACTGCGACGACGCTGACAGAAAAGAAAACACATGGCCGAGAGAAAAACATGCAGGCCGCAGACGATTCCTACACAAGCACACCCCCACGGGAAAATAAAAACCCCAGACGGCAAAAAGCCCGCACTAGGCGGGCTTTTTGTTTGTATGGTGCACTCGACAGGATTCGAACCTGTGACCGCTCGGTTCGTAGCCGAGTACTCTATCCAGCTGAGCTACGAGTGCAGATTGTGGTTTTATACCAGATCACAACTGGTTGAAGCCAAGTTATCTGCATTGCTGCAACTAACTCTTAAATGGTGCACTCGACAGGATTCGAACCTGTGACCGCTCGGTTCGTAGCCGAGTACTCTATCCAGCTGAGCTACGAGTGCATTTGTTGCCGCGCATTATAGGCCGTTCAATCTCTATGTAAAGCTATTTTTTCGTTTAGTTTCAAGCACTTAGCGAAAAAACCAGATTGCAACGTACTAAGCAAATAATGGCGGAGAACGGGGGATTCGAACCCCCGACACCCTTTTGAGGTGTACTCCCTTAGCAGGGGAGCGCCTTCGGCCACTCGGCCAGCTCTCCGCAACACGGGGCGTATATTAACCAGCTTCATCCCCGTTTGCAAACATAAAAAACGATAAAAATTAATGGCTTGGTTCGTCGTCCTTCTCTTTCTTGATCCGCAGGTAGATTTCCTCACGGTGGACGGCCACCTCTTTGGGGGCATTGACCCCAATCCGCACTTGATTGCCTTTGACGCCGAGCACGGTCACGGTGATTTCGCCATCACCAATAATCAGGCTTTCTGCGCATCGACGAGTCAGAATCAGCATACCTTTCTCCTCACGCATTTCATTTCGGGAACAACAGTCTGCAAAAAAAGGCCCTGGGCCTATGACCAAACGGCCATGGACCTGCACGCCTTAGTATTGTCGAGCACGGGCAAAAGAACAGGCTTGCGCCCTCAGCCGACAAAAAAGAAAGGCGCGGATCAACCGCGCCTTCCTGGCAACGCGTTACTCGCCCTGTCGGGCCGGCGCGTCTAGTTCGAAAGCGGTGTGCAGTGCACGCACAGCCAGTTCCAGGTACTTCTCTTCGATCACCACCGATACCTTGATCTCCGACGTGGAGATCATCTGGATATTGATGGTTTCCTTGGCCAGGGATTCGAACATGCGGCTGGCAACACCCGCATGGGAGCGCATGCCCACACCGACGATCGAGACCTTGGCGATCTTGGTGTCGCCGACCACTTCACGAGCACCGATTTCCTTGGCAGTGTTCTGCAGGATACGTTCGGCCGCATCGTACTCGTTGCGGTGCACAGTGAAGGTGAAGTCGGTGGTGTTATCGTGCGCAACGTTCTGCACGATCATGTCGACTTCAATGTTCGCGCCGCTGATAGGCCCGAGAATCTTGAACGCCACGCCCGGGGTGTCTGGCACGCCACGGATGGTCAGCTTGGCTTCATCGCGATTAAAAGCGATGCCGGAAATGATCGGCTGTTCCATGGATTCCTCTTCATCAATAGTAATGAGGGTGCCCGGACCCTCTTTAAAGCTGTGCAATACGCGCAGCGGTACGTTGTACTTGCCGGCGAACTCCACCGCCCGGATCTGCAACACCTTGGACCCGAGGCTGGCCATTTCCAGCATCTCTTCGAAGGTGATCTTGTCCAGGCGCTGGGCCACGGACACGACGCGCGGGTCGGTGGTGTAGACGCCGTCCACATCGGTATAGATCTGGCATTCGTCAGCCTTCAAGGCTGCCGCCAGCGCCACACCGGTGGTGTCGGAACCGCCACGGCCCAGGGTCGTGATATTGCCGTGCTCGTCGACGCCCTGGAAACCGGCGACAACCACCACGCGACCGGCCTTCAGGTCACCACGAATCTTCTGGTCGTCGATCTGCAGGATGCGCGCCTTGGTATGCGCGCTGTCCGTCAGGATCCGTACCTGGGTGCCCGTGTAGGACACCGCCGGCACGCCACGCTTGTTCAGCGCCATGGCCAGCAGGGCAATGGTCACCTGCTCACCGGTGGACACGATCACATCCAGCTCACGCGCCAGCGGCGCCTGATCGCCACTGATTTGCTTGGCCAGGTCGATCAGGCGATTGGTCTCGCCGCTCATGGCCGACAGCACCACCACCAGGTCGTCGCCGGCATCGCGGAATTTCTTAACCTTGTCGGCGACCTGCTCGATTCTTTCGACAGAGCCGACCGAGGTGCCTCCAAATTTCTGTACGATCAAAGCCATTTCTAAGCCGCCTCAGCCCGTAAAGGAGCGCCCAATAAACAAATCTTCCAGCAGCTAAGCGAGCCCATGACTAGACCATGGGCTCATTAACAGCGCCTTAAATACCGGCCTCGACAAACGGCACGGTCAGGGCCAGGGCCGCGTCCAGGGCTCCGGCGTCTACACCACCGCCTTGTGCCATGTCCGGACGACCACCGCCCTTCCCGCCCACTGCCGCGGCGGCTTGCTTCATCAAATCACCGGCTTTGAGTTGGCCAGTCAGGTCTTTGGTTACACCGGCAACCAGTACGACCTTTTCCTCATGGACACTGCCGAGCAGGATCACTGCGCGGCCGAGCTTGTTCTTCAACTGATCGACCAAGGCCAACAGCGCCTTGCCATCTTGACCGTCCAGACGTGCAGTCAGAACCTTCACGCCCTTGATGTCCAGGGCCGAGGCCGACAAATCGTCGCCCGCGGCGCTGGCCGCCTTGGCCTGCAACTGCTCCAGCTGTTTTTCCAGCTGGCGGTTGCGCTCCAGTACGGCAGAGAGCTTGTCGATCAGGTTGTCACGGCTGCCCTTGACCAGGGTCGCCGCTTCCTTGAGTTGTTCTTCGGCCGCATTCAGGTAGGCCAGGGCCGCAGCACCGGTCACTGCCTCGATACGCCGTACACCGGAAGCCACACCGCCTTCGCTGGTGATTTTCAGCAGGCCGATGTCGCCGGTGCGCGCGGCGTGGATACCGCCACACAGCTCCACGGAGAAGCTGCCGCCCATGCTCAGCACGCGCACTTCGTCGCCGTACTTCTCGCCAAACAGCGCCATGGCGCCTTTTTTCTTGGCGGTTTCAATATCGGTTTCTTCAGTTTCTACCGGGGTGTTCTTGCGAATCTCGGCGTTGACGATATCTTCCAGTGCCTTCAATTGCTCAGGCTTGATCGCTTCAAAATGGCTGAAGTCGAAGCGCAGGCGCTGGCTGTCGACCAACGAACCCTTCTGCTGGACGTGCTCGCCCAATACCTGGCGCAGCGCGGCGTGCAGCAAGTGGGTGGCCGAATGGTTCAAGGCGGTTGCATGCCGCACCTCAGCATCAACCTGAGTTTCTACCGGAGCGCCGACCGTCAGGTTACCCAGCACCAACACACCGTGATGCAGGAAAGCACCGCCGGTCTTGGTGGTGTCGCGCACGTCGAAACGACCGGATGTCGAACGCAAGAAACCACAGTCACCGACCTGGCCGCCGGATTCGGCGTAGAACGGCGTCTGATCAAGCACCACGACCGCCTCTTCGCCTTCGCTCAAGACATCGACCGACTTGCCATCTTTATAGATAGCCACGATCTTGGCCGAGCCGACGGTAGCGTGATAGCCGGTGAACTCGGTCGCCACGTCAACCTTGACCAGGGTGTTGTAGTCCAGGCCAAAAGAGCTCGCGGAACGAGCGCGTACACGCTGGGCTTCCATCTCACGCTCGAAACCAACCTCATCGACCGTCAATTCACGCTCGCGGGCGATGTCGGCCGTCAGGTCCATCGGGAAGCCATAGGTGTCATACAGCTTGAACACCACATCACCCGGCACCACGGTACCTTTGAGCTCAGCCAGGTCCTGTTCCAGGATCTTCAGGCCGTGCTCCAGAGTCTTGGAGAACTGCTCTTCTTCAGCCTTGAGCACGCGCTCGATGTTGGCTTGCTGCTGCTTGAGTTCCGGGAAGGCTTCGCCCATCTCGGCCACCAGCGCGGCAACGATTTTGTAGAAGAAGCTACCCGTGGCGCCCAACTTGTTACCGTGGCGGCAGGCACGACGGATGATGCGGCGCAGCACATAGCCACGGCCTTCGTTGGAAGGCAGCACGCCGTCGGCAATCAGGAAACCGCAAGAACGGATATGGTCCGACACCACTTTGAGCGAAGACTGGTTGTCGTTGGCGCAGCCAATGGCCGCGGCCGACGCGCTCAGCAGGTTCTTGAACAGGTCGATTTCGTAGTTGGAGTGAACGTGCTGCATCACCGCGCTGATCCGCTCCAGGCCCATACCGGTATCGACCGACGGCGCAGGCAGCGGATGCAACACGCCATCGGCGGTGCGGTTGAACTGCATGAACACGTTGTTCCAGATCTCGATGTAACGGTCACCGTCTTCTTCCGGCGAGCCCGGCGGGCCACCCCAGATGTCGGCGCCATGATCGTAGAAAATCTCGGTGCACGGGCCGCACGGGCCGGTATCGCCCATGGTCCAGAAGTTGTCGGAGGCGTAAGGCGCGCCCTTGTTGTCGCCGATGCGAATCATGCGTTCGACCGGCACACCGATCTGCTGGGTCCAGATGTCGTAAGCTTCGTCATCGGTGGCGTAGACGGTGACCCAGAGTTTTTCCTTCGGCAGCTTCAGCACGCCAGTGAGGAAGGTCCAGGCGAAGTTGATCGCGTCTTGCTTGAAATAATCGCCAAAGCTGAAGTTGCCGAGCATTTCGAAAAAGGTGTGGTGACGGGCGGTGTAGCCAACATTCTCCAGGTCGCTGTTCTTGCCGCCGGCGCGCACGCACTTCTGGCTGCTGGTGGCGCGGGTGTAGGCGCGCTTTTCCTGGCCCAGGAAGCAGTCCTTGAACTGGTTCATCCCCGCGTTAGTGAACAGCAGGGTAGGGTCATTGCCTGGGATCAAGGAGCTGGAGGCGACACGGGTGTGACCTTGCTCTTCGAAGAAGCGAAGGAAGGCTTCACGGATTTCTGCGCTTTTCATTAGGTTCTTCCACGGAGGCTGCGGCCAAAGGCCAGTGCTAAACGTCATCAGACGGAGCGACGGCAAAGGGCCGCATTATATCGGCCCTTTGCCCGTGGTACAGCGTGTTTATACGATAGAAACAGTCAATTAGACGGTATACACGGTCATTTCCGGGAAAACTCGACAAATGTCGCCAGCACTTGCTCGATCTGCGCCCGGCTGACGTCCAGGTGCGTGACCATGCGCAGGCGCGGCGCGGTGCTCAACTTGATCCCACGGGCCTCGGCAAACGCCTTCAGGGCCTGGGCCTGCTCGCCGATCTGCACGTAGACCATATTGGTCTGCACCGGCTCCACGCTGTAGCCGGCCTTGCGCAGCTCGTCGCCCAGCCAGTGGGCATTGGCATGGTCGTCGGCCAGGCGCGCCACCTGATGGTCCAGGGCATACAGCCCGGCCGCCGCCAGCGAGCCGGCCTGGCGCATGCCGCCGCCGACCATCTTGCGCAAACGACGGGCCTTGGCGATCAACGCACTGGAGCCACACAGCACCGAGCCAACCGGCGCGCCAAGGCCCTTGGACAGGCACACCGAAACCGAATCGAAATGCTGGGTAATCTCCCGGGCATCCACGCCCAGCTTGACGGCCGCGTTGTACAGGCGCGCGCCGTCCAGGTGCAGGGCCAGGCCGTGCTCACGGGTAAATGCGCGGGCAGCGGCCAGGTAGCTGATGGGCAAGACTTTGCCCTGCATGGTGTTTTCCAGGGCCAACAGCCGGGTGCGGGCGAAGTGGAAGTCGTCCGGCTTGATCGCTTCTGCGACCTGGGCCAGGTCCAGCGAACCGTCGGCCTGGACTTCCAGGGGCTGCGGCTGGATCGAACCCAGCACCGCCGCGCCGCCGCCTTCGTATTTGTAGGTGTGGGCCTGCTGGCCGACGATGTATTCCTCGCCCCGCTCGCAGTGGGCCATCAGCGCCAACAGGTTGCTCATGGTGCCGGTAGGCACGAACAGCGCCGCAGCGAAGCCCAGGCGCTTGGCCAGTTCGGCTTCCAGCAGGTTGACGCTGGGGTCTTCACCGTAGACATCATCGCCGCTGGGGGCGTCGGCCATGGCAGCTCGCATGCCAGGGGTGGGTTGGGTCACGGTGTCACTACGAAGATCAATAACCGACATCAAATCTGCCTCTGCGAGTGGGGAATTCCCTGTTGTAACCGATTACTGCGGGCATCACCGGCAAATATCAAGCCGGCTTCTGAATGGAGCTGCCAGCAAACCTGTCGATAGTCGATATTAACAAGCACCCTATGCAGTTTTTCGAAATGTATGGTAAAAACTCTCCGCCGCCAGGGTTCTGGCGGCAACGTTCTCAGGGCGGGGTGTAATTCCCCACCGGCGGTAATTGCGCGCAATGCGCATAGCCCGCGAGCGCTTGGCGCCTCGAACTGCTCACGCAGGACGGCGGCAAGGTCAGCAGACCCGGTGTGATCCCGGGGCCGACGGTCATAGTCCGGATGAAGAGAGAACGGGATTGGCGCCTAAGGGCCGAACGCTGATGGCATGCCTGCATGCTCCAGCCGCTCGCACCCTTAAATCCCATTCGATTCATAACGCCCTGTTTTTTTCATAAACAGGAGTCAGAACATGCAACCCACCGCAATCGACAGCAAGAGCAAAAACCACCACGGTGAGCGCGTCGCGTTTATCCAGGCTTGCTGGCACAAAGATATTGTTGATCAAAGCCGTAAAGGCTTCCTCGCCGAAATGCTCGTCCAGGGCTACCAGGAGTCGGATATCGACTTCTTTGAAGTCGGCGGCGCCTTTGAAATGCCCCTGCACGCCAAACTGCTGGCCAAGTCCGGCCGTTACGCCGGCATCGTCGCTGCCGCCCTGGTGGTGGACGGCGGGATCTATCGCCATGAGTTCGTCGCGCAATCGGTGGTCAGCGGCCTGATGCAGGTGCAGTTGGAAACCGAAGTGCCGGTGTTCTCGGTGTCCCTCACGCCGCATCATTTCCACGCGGGCAGCGAGCACCACAACTTCTTCTTTGAGCACTTTGTGCACAAGGGCAAGGAAGCCGCGCAGACCTGCGCCGACACCCTGCACAAGATCCGCGCGATCCGTCGCAATGAGCCGCGTGCTGTAGCGGTTTAAGCGACACTGCAAAGCAAATGTGGGAGCGGGCTTGCTCGCGAAAGCGGAGTGTCAGTCAATACCTGTATGACTGACACTCCGCTTTCGCGAGCAAGCCCGCTCCCACATTCGACCGAGTCAGTCTCGGGGTTCAGGCCAGGCCAACATCTGTGGTCGGCACAATCAGGATGCCCGCCCGCAAGCCATTCTTGACCTTCGGGTTGGGGAAGATGATGCGCGCGCCCTCCTCCTCGATCACCCAGCGGGTCTTGGCGATGTCTTCGGCCAGCAGATAGCCCTTCTCCAGCTCTGAAAAGTTCTCCACGTCCGCCGGCAAATGCAGAGTGAAGGCGTCACTGTGCTTGATGATTTCCCGCGCCACGCTGAACAACTTCAGGCCGTCCAGGCCCTCGGTGGCCGGCTCGTTACCTTCGATGATCTGCTTGAGACGGGTTTCCAGGCGCGACACATCCACCCCCTGGTTCTGCCCAAATGGCCGGGCCTTGCCCAGCTCCAGGGTGAACGACTCGGCGCCCAGTTGCTCGTAGGTAAACGCGGTGAAGGTGATGGAGGTCTTGTTCTGCAACAGCACCGCCTCCATGCCAGCCGCACGTAAACGGGCCAGTTCGGCGCGTGAGTGCTGACGGCCTTCTTTGAAGGGGTACAGGGCGAACTGTTCGATCTTCGAGCCACGGATGGCCGTGTGCAGGTCGTAGTGCAAGCGGCTACGGCCGGGCACGCTGAAGAAGGTGCGGGCCAACTGCTCAAGCTCGGCGGCACGCATGGCTTCAGGGCCGATGCTTTGTTCGTGACGGCCGTTGAACAGCCGGTTGACGTCCTGCTCGAGATAACGCTCGCCGCGGCGTATGGCCTCGGGGTTGCCGAACAGGAACAGAATACGGGTGCGAGGCTTGATCTCCCCACGGGCAATGCCATGCAACAAGCGGTCGGCCAATTCGATCGGCGCGGTTTCGTTGCCATGGATACCGGACGACAGCAGCACATCGGCGCCGTTGTCCCGGGCTTCGGGAGGCCGCACTTCAAGGGCGCCCTCACTGAGCCAGCGCATCTGCACGCCGTCGACAGTCAGTTGAATTTTTTGCGCCGGTTCACGACCGGCGAGGGTCAGTTCAAGCAGTTTGCCGAGGGCGAGCATAGAGCAGCTTCCTTAGTGGTTGCAGCCTGGGCCGTGGACGTGATCGTCGTCATCACCTTCAACGTCGGCCGGTTCCATTTCCAGTTGCAGGCTCATCAGGTTGGTCGCCAGGGGGCGCATCAGCAGGTTGGCGTATTCGGCATCACCCTCTTCCACGTCCACGCCGATCAGCAGTTGGCCACGGCCGTCGTGCTGGATCCAGATTTCCTTGCCCTGCCACACCACGGCGAGGCGGGTGCAGGAGGTTTCCAGCTGGGTGCCGTCGGTGTCTTCAAGGATCAGCTTCAGGGTATCGGTGGTCATAAATAAGTCTCAGCCGTGGGGCTTTAATTGATCTGGAAAGGATAAACCGAGCCCAGTTTAAGGATTTGCGTCAGTTCATCCAATGCCGTGCGACATTCGAGCAGCAACTGCGGGTCAGCCAGGTCGGTTTCGCGCAGGCTGTCGCGGTAGTGCTTGCCGACCCATTGGGTCAACGTTTCATACAGCGGTGCCGTCATGATAACCCCTGGGTTGACCGCCGCCAGTTCAGCCTCCTTCAGCGCCACGCGCAAACGCAGGCAGGCCGGGCCGCCGCCGTTCTGCATGCTCTGCTTGAGGTCGAAGACTTTCACTTCGCCGATCGGCCCACCGGAACGGGTCAGGCTTTGCAGGTAGTGCCAGACGCGCTCGTTGTTGTGGCACTCTTCGGGCACGATCAACAGCATCGAACCGTCGGCGCGGCTCAGCAACTGGCTGTTGAACAGGTAAGAGCGCACGGCGTCTTCGACGCTGACCAGGGCGCGGGGCACGCAGATCGCCTGGAAGTTGCCGCCAACCTTGCCCAGCTTGGCCTGCAGCTCAGCCAGCATTTGCTCGGTATTGAGGAACGCATCCTCGTGATAGAACAACACTTCGCCGTTGCCCACCGCGATCACATCATTGTGGAACACACCGGCATCAATCACGGCCGGGTTCTGCTGGCCGTAGACCACACCGTCATCCTGCAGGCCATGCAAGCGCGCAACCGCCTGGGACGCTTCGAGGGTCTGGCGCGCCGGGTACTTTTGCGGCGCCGGGTAACGGGTGTCGAACGCACTGCGCCCAAACACAAAAAACTCCACGCCCGCCTCGCCATATTCGCGGCAGAAACGCGTGTGGTTAGCCGCGCCTTCGTCACCGAACTGCGCCACGGCCGGCAACGCGGCGTGGTGGGCGAAGTGCTTCTGGTCAGCAAACATGGCCCCCAGCACGCGGCTGGTGGTCGGGTGTTCGATGCTGCGGTGGTATTTGCAGTTGAGGTTGGCGGCGGTGAAATGCACGCGGCCGTCGGCCGTGTCGGCACTCGGGCTGACCGTGGCGGCGTTGGCCACCCACATGCTCGATGCGGAACAACTGGCCACCAGTAACGGCATGGCCTGCTTGGCCGCCTGCTGGATCACCTGGGCGTCGCTACCGGCAAAGCCAAGGCGGCGCAATGCGCCCACATCCGGGCGTTCCTGGGGGGCGAGCACGCCTTGCACAAAGCCCATGTCCATCAGGGCTTTCATTTTCGCCAGGCCCTGCAACGCCGCTTCCTTGGGGTTGGAAGATTGCTGGCTGTTGCTCTGGGACGCGACGTTGCCGTAGGACAAACCGCCGTAGTTATGGGTCGGCCCCACGAGACCGTCAAAATTGACTTCACAGGATTTCATCGGCGAGGCTCCACGAACATCTGTTTTTATAGGCATCAAAGGTCTTCAACACACCACAAATCTGTCTCTGCAAACCCGATCAATTGTAGGAGCTGGCTTGCCTGCGATGGCATCCCCTCAATCTGACTGAAAGATCGAGGTGCCCGCATCGCAGGCAAGCCAGCTCCCACACACGCCAGTTGCCACATTTAGATCAGCGTCACACCCGGAGTCAGCGCGGCCGGCAAGACCAGGCTCGGGGTTTCCAGGGACGCCACCGGGTACGCGCAATAATCCGCCGCGTAATACGCACTGGCGCGATGATTGCCCGATGCCCCTACCCCGCCAAAGGGCGCGGTGCTGGCGGCGCCGGTCAGTTGCTTGTTCCAGTTGACGATACCGGCCCGGCTCTCCAGCCAGAACTGCTGGTAACGCGCCTCGGAGTCCGACAACAGACCAGCGGCAAGGCCGTACTGGGTGTTGTTGGCTTCACTGATCGCCGCTTCGAAATCCGCGTAACGAATCACTTGCAGCAACGGGCCGAACAGCTCTTCGTCCTCGCGCTCGGTCACGGCCGTGACGTCGATGATGCCTGGCGTCAGCAAGGCTGCCTGCGCCTGGGGCTGAGTCATTTCCAGCAGCGCCACGGCGCCGTTGGCCAGCATCAACTCCTGGGCCTCCATCAAGGCCTTGGCCGCCGCCAGGGAGATCACCGAGCCCATGAACGGCGGCGGTTGCTGGTCGTAGGCACCGACGGCAATGGTCGCGCTGACCGCCACCAGGCGCGCCAGCAGTGCATCACCCCAGGCGCCTTCCGGTACCAGCAGGCGCCGGCCGCAGGTGCAGCGCTGGCCGGCGGAAATAAAGGCCGACTGGATGATGGTATAGACCGCAGCGTCCACATCGGCCACCTGGTCCACCACCAGCGGGTTGTTGCCGCCCATTTCCAGCGCGAGGATCTTGTCCGGGCGCCCGGCGAATTGCTGGTGCAGGTGGTTGCCGGTGCGGCTGGAGCCAGTGAAGAACAGCCCGTCGATACCTGGATTTGAGGCCAGGGCAATCCCGGTCTCGCGCGCGCCTTGCAGCAGGTTCAACACGCCCGCTGGCAGGCCGGCTTCGACCCAGCACTGTACCGTCAGCTCGGCCACTTTAGGGGTCAGCTCGCTCGGTTTGAACAACACGGTATTACCCGCGAGCAAGGCCGGGACGATATGCCCATTGGGCAAGTGGCCTGGGAAGTTGTAAGGGCCGAACACGGCGACCACACCGTGAGGCTTGTGGCGCAATACAGCGGTGGCGTCGCCCAGAGGGCCGCTCTTCTCGCCGGTACGTTCGCGGTAGCTTTGCACCGAGATCGCGATTTTATTGGCCATGCTGGTGACTTCGGTGGCCGATTCCCACAGAGGCTTGCCGGTTTCCTCACCAATGCAGCGGGCGATTTCATCGGCGCGGCTTTTCAGGGTGGCGGCAAAGGTTTCCAGCACACTGATGCGCTCTTGCAGCGGGCGCTTGGCCCAGGCCGGGAACGCTTGGCGTGCGGCCTGCACCGCGGATTCGACCTGCTCGACGCTGGCGCCATTGCCGGCCCAGACCACTTGCTGGGTCACCGGGTTCAGCGACTCAAAGCGTTCACCCTGGCCAGCCAGCCAGCTCCCTGCGATATACAACGCATTCATTATTTCGACTCCCGGGCAGCAGACAACGGTACCGCACGCACTTGATCACCAGCCACCAGTTGCAGGCGCTTGGCGGTCAGCGGATCGACCACCAGCGTGCCGGCAGCCAGGCGCGCCGGTGCGGCGGTGATGCGGCACTCTTCACGTTTACGGTTATGCATCAGGAACGGCGTGGCGTCGTCCCCCGGCGTGCCAATGGCCAGTACGAGCGCCTGGCTGTCGCGCACCGCGCGGATCTTGCTGGTCTCACACTCCACCGCCGGACCTGCGTCGAAGATATCGACGTAACCCTGGTAGCTGAAGCCTTCGCTCTTGAGCATGCTCAAGGCCGGCTCGGTGTCGGGATGAACCTTGCCGATCACGTTGCGGGCGTCCTCGGACAAAAAGCAGGTGTACAGCGGGAACTTGGGCATCAGTTCGGCGATAAACGCCTTGTTGCCCACGCCGGTGAGGTAGTCGGCCTGACTGAACTCCATCTTAAAGAAGTGCCGGCCCAGGCTTTCCCAGAACGGCGAACGCCCGGCGTCATTGGACACCCCGCGCATCTCGGCGATGATCTTGTTGCCAAACAGCTGCGGGAACTCGGCGATAAACAGCATCCGCGCCTTGGCCAGCATGCGACCGTTGAGGCCGTTGCGGTAATCGGCATGCAGGAACAGCGAGCACAGCTCGGAGTTGCCCGTCAGGTCGTTGGCCAGGAACAGCGTAGGAATCTCGCGGTAGATGTTCAGCTCCTGGGAGGCGCTGACCGTCAGGCCGACCCGGAAGTTGTACCACGGCTCGCGCAGGCCGACGGCGCCGGCAATCGCGGAAATCCCCACCACGCGGCCTTCGTCGTTCTCCAGCACAAACAGGTAGTCGGCATCCCCGCGCCCGGCTTCGCCGCGAAAGGTTTTTTCAGCCCAGCCCACCCGGTGGGTCAGGCGCTCTTCGTTGGCCGGCAAGGTGGTGAGACCGGTGCCAGTGCTGCGCGCCAATTCAATCAGGGCCGGTAAATCGCTGCTGCGTACGGGACGAACGATCATGCTATCTCCTCAAACGGGCCGCTGGCTGCAGCCACCCGCGAAACTCTGCTTTTAAACCGCGACCAGACGCACGCTGGCGCCTTCGCCGACGCCCAGGGCTTCGGCCGCTTCCAAGTCCAAGGTCACGGGCTTGCCCGGCGCGTAGTCCAGTTCGAGCATGACCGCGCGGTAATCCTGCAACTGCGCGTTGCTCACCAGGTACTGGCGGCCGACGCCCTTGACCATCTCGCCGATCTTCACCGGCACCACGCGGCTCTGGGCGATCGAACGAATGCCCGAGACCCGTGCATGCAGGGTCGGGCCACCGTCGAAGATGTCGATGTAATGGTCGGTTTCAAAGCCTTCGCGCATCAGGATGTCGAAGGTGATCTGCGCACGCGGGTGTACCTGGCCCATGGCTTCCTGGGCTTCGTCGGGCAACAGCGGCACGTAGATTGGGTAGTGCGGCATCAGTTCGGCAAGGAAGGTGCGGCTCTTCAACCCGCACAGGCGCTCGGCGGCAGCATAGTTGAGGTCGAAGAAGTTGCGGCCGATGGCGTCCCAGAACGGCGAGTCACCGTTCTCATCGCTGTAGCCGACAATCTCGGTCACCACCGAATCGGCAAACCGCTCCGGGTGGCTGGCGACAAACAACAGGCGGCCACGGGAGTTGAGTTCCGACCAGGCCGACCCCACCAGCTCCGGCACCACATAGAAGCTGGTCAGCAAGCTGTTGCCGGTCAGGTCGTGGCACTGGGACAGGACGTGAATCTTGTTGTGGATCTTCAGTTCACGGGAGGCGTGGACGAAGGTCTCGTTGCGAAAGCTGTAGAACGGCTCGGAATAACCGGCCGAGGCGACGATGGCCGAACAGCCCACCAGCTTGCCGGCAACGGTGTCTTCGAGAACAAAGAAATAGCTTTCTTCGCCGTTGAAACTCACTTCGGCGGCGAAGGACGCTTCGCTGGCGGCGATTTTGTCGCTCAGGCGTTCAACGTCATCCGGCAGGGAGGTGACACCAATCGGGCTGTCCGCAGCCAGACGCTGTACCTCGCCCAGATCAGCCATTTGCGCGGGGCGCATCACCAGCATGGTGTCACTCCTTAACTCGAAAACTTCATAAAAAAATGCCGGACACCAAACCTGGAATCACCCAGGTTCCAATGTGGCAGCGGGCTTGCCCGCGATTGCGGTGGGCCAGTCACAACAACGTCGACTGACAGATCGCTATCGCGGGCAAGCCCGCTCCCACATTTGATCCGGTTCGTTAGATAAATGTGTATCTATCAGGCTTGCGTCAGTGTTTTTACAGCACGCTCAAAACGATCCAGCCCTTCAGTGATATCCGCATCTTCCACCACCAGGCTCGGCGCAAAGCGCACCACGTCCGGGCCGGCTTGCAGGATCATCAGGTTCTCTTTCTCGGCCGCGTTGAACACGTCCTTGGCCTTGCCTTTGAAGGCGTCGCTCAATACGCAACCGAGCAGCAGGCCCATGCCACGCACCTGGGTGAAGATCCCGTATTTCTGGCCGATCTGCTCCAGGCGGGCCTTGAACAGGTCGTGCTTGGCATTCACGCCGGCCAGCACCTCAGGGGTGTTGATCACGTCGATCACCGCTTCCGCCACCGCGCATGCCAGCGGGTTGCCGCCGTAGGTGGTGCCGTGGGTGCCGACCACCAGGTGCTTGGCCAGGTCTTCACGGGTCAGCATCGCGGCAATCGGGAAACCACCGCCCAGGCTCTTGGCGCTGGTAAGGATGTCAGGCACAACGCCGTAGTGCTGGTAGGCAAACAGATGGCCGCTGCGGCCCATACCGGTCTGCACTTCGTCGAACACCAGCAGTGCATTGTTGGCGTCACACAGGTCGCGGGCACCTTGCAGGTACGCAAGTTCGGCCGGCAGCACGCCGCCTTCGCCCTGGATCGGCTCCAGCACCACGGCGCAGGTCTTGTCCGACACCGCAGCTTTCAGCGCGTCCAGGTCGTTATAAGGAACGTGGGTGATGCCGGTGATTTTAGGACCGAAACCATCGGAGTACTTCGACTGGCCACCGACGTTGACGGTAAACAGGGTGCGGCCGTGGAAGCTGTTCAGTGCGGCGATGATCTCGTATTTCTCGCTGCCGAAACGGTCGAACGCCACGCGACGGGCCAGCTTGAAGGCGGCCTCGTTGGCTTCGGCGCCGGAGTTGCAGAAGAACACGCGCTCGGCAAAGGTGGCGTCGATCAGTTTATGGGCCAGGCGCAGGGCCGGCTCATTGGTGAACACGTTGGAGACGTGCCACAGCTTGTTGGCCTGTTCAGTCAGTGCACCGACCAGCGCCGGGTGGGCATGGCCCAGCACGTTCACTGCGATGCCGCCGGCAAAGTCGATCAGCTCGCGACCCGACTGGTCCCACACACGGGAACCTTCGCCACGCACAGGGATAAAGGCGGCAGGGGCATAGTTGGGCACCATGACCTGGTCGAAATCGGCACGTTGCACCGGGGCTTGCTCAACGGACATCGGAGTCTCCTGAAGAGGAACGCCTGCCTGAAACTGGCGGGCGATGCAGGGATTGTAAGGACAGTTTTCAGCGCGGCCTTGCCGCCAAGCGACAACTTCTTATAGCGCCAACCCCCGTTTTACGCGGGTTTACGCCAATGCGACAAATAGCTTCGCAATGGCGCAGTTTAAACAGAAGACAGGCGGTTGCGGCAGTGCCGTGGGAATTTTGCTCAGTTGCATGCGCCGGACAAGACGCTGCTCAGCCGCGCTCGGACGGCACCGACGACAACTCGAACGGGCTGCTGCTGCGACGCTGGTTGCGGTCTTCACGCGGGGTGGCGCCGAAGAAGTTGCGGTAGGCGCTGGAGAAGTGCGGCCCCGAGGAGAAGCCGCAGGACAGGCCGATCTGGATGATCGACTTGCTGGTTTGCATCAACATCTGGCGCGCCTTGTTCAGGCGCAGTTCCAGGTAGTACTGGCTGGGAACGCGGTTGAGGTATTGCTTGAAGATCCGTTCCAGTTGTCGTCGCGACACGCACACATGCTGGGCGATTTCGTCGGTGGTCAGCGGCTCTTCGATATTGGCCTCCATCAGCAACACCGCCTGGGTCAGCTTCGGATGGCTGGAGCCCAGGCGGTTTTGCAGAGGGATGCGCTGGCGCTCGCCACCTTCACGGATGCGCTCCACCACCAGTTCTTCGGAGACCGCGCCCGCCAGTTCGGCGCCGTGGTCACGGGCCAGCACTGCCAGCATCAGGTCGAGGACCGACATGCCGCCACAAGCGCTCAGGCGATCGCGGTCCCAATCGAACAAATGGCTGGTGGCAATGACCTTGGGAAAACGCTCGGCAAAGTCGTCCTGCCAGCGCCAGTGCACGGCAGCACGATAGCCATCGAGCAACCCCAGTTGCGCCAGGGGATACACCCCTGCCGACAAGCCACCGATCACGCAGCCGGCGCGTACCAGCTGCTTTAGCGCAGAGCCCAGTTGCGAGGCGATCACCGTCGGCGGCTCATCGGCCAGCAGGAACAGCTTCTGGAAACCTTCCAGCTTGCCGGCCCAGGGTTCGCCGGGCAATTTCCACTCACCCTCGACCGGCGGCTCGGCCTGCAGGAATGACACCTCGTAGACCACATCCGGATGCACCCGCTGGGCAACGCGCAAGGCCTCCTCAGCCAGCGCAAGCGTCAGGGCTTTAGTGCTGGGCCAAATCAGGAAACCGATGCGATGGGCTGTCATGGAATGCTATCCGAAACGAAAAACGGGAGTAGAGGCATGGGCCAATGCTAGCCCGTAAGTAAACACAAAACTCAACACAAACAGAGATCTGATGTGGGGGCTGGCTTGCCTGCGACAGCGGCGGGCCAGTCACCTCGCCATCGCAGGCAAGCCCGCCCCCACAGGGAATCGAGGCCAACCTCAAGGCTGCGAAGCATGCACTATTTCAGTGCATAAACGCAGCCCTGTTTACTTCAAGCTACCGGACAAGAACTGCTGCAACCGCTCGGACTGCGGGTTGACCAGCACTTCACGCGGGTTGCCGCGCTCTTCGACAATGCCTTTGTGCAGGAACACCAACTGGTTCGACACTTCACGGGCAAAGCCCATTTCGTGAGTCACCACCACCATGGTCCGGCCTTCCAGGGCCAGGTCCTGCATGACTTTCAAGACTTCGCCGACCAGCTCCGGGTCGAGGGCCGAAGTCGGCTCGTCAAACAGCATCACCTCAGGCTCCATCGCCAGCGCCCGGGCAATTGCCACGCGCTGCTGCTCGCCACCGGACATATGGCCGGGGAAGGCGTCCTTGCGGTGGGCCACACCCACTTTGGCCAGGTAGTGCTCGGCCTTTTCGCGGGCGTCTTTTTTCGACATGCCCAGCACGTGTACCGGGGCTTCCATGACGTTTTCCAGGGCGGTCATGTGCGACCACAGGTTGAAATGCTGGAACACCATGGACAGGCGCGAACGCATGCGCTGCAACTGCTTGGGGTCGGCGGCCTTCATCGCGCCGTCCTTGTTGGCCACCAGCTTCAGCTCTTCGTTATTGAGCAGGATCTTGCCGGCGTGAGGCTGCTCCAGCAGGTTGATGCAGCGCAAAAAGGTACTTTTGCCCGAGCCACTGGACCCGATGATGCTGATCACATCACCGGCCGCGGCGGCCAGGGACACGCCTTTGAGCACTTCATGACTGCCATAGCGTTTATGCAGGTCTTGGACTTCAAGTTTGTACATGCGGTCGGTTCTCACAAAAACAGTTGGTCAGTCGTTGAGCAAGCGCCCGTGACGCAGCGCTTCGCGCCCCGCCACCTTGGCCAGCCAGAAACCCGCTTGGGCATAACGTAGCCGTTCAACGGCAAACAACACCCCCGACGTACCGGCACAGACAATGCTGACGCGGTCGGCCAAAGGATCAATCACTTCAAAAATCGGTTCGCCGGTTTCCACCCAGTCACCGGCTTTACGCAGGTAACTGATCACCCCGGCGTGGGGTGCGAACAGCAATTCGGTGCCTTCAAAGGGCACCCCTTCACACGGCTCATGTTGCGGCGCCGGCCACTCACCCTTGATCAGGCCCTGCTCGGCGAGGAACGCGAGGATGCCTTCGGCGTGAAAAATCGCCTCATCCCGACCGGTGTCGGCCTGACCGCCCAGCTCCAGGGTGGTTGCCAGGCAAGCCAGGGGGATCTGCGCCTCGGGGAACGCCCGCGACAAACGCAGCCACGGCAACGAGCAGGCTTCATCAAACGAGCTGCCGCCGGAGTCTTCCGCCAACAGGCCGACCTTCACATTCAAATGCGCCGACAACGAACGCCACTGCGGCCAGTGCTGGGGCAGCGCGTACATGTGCAGCGCAGCTTCGGCATCGCAGTGCAGGTCGAGGACCACATCGGCGGTGCAGGCATGGCTCAGCAAGACCCGCTGCATGCCTTGCAACTGGCTGCTCGGCTCGGGCAATGCATTGAGCGCATCGCTCATCGCCTGGCGGATCATGCGCACGTTGGCGTGAGGATCGTCGCCCAGCCGGCCTTCCAGCAGGGCCGCCACCGGCGCGCTCAACTCGACGAAATCACGGTTGAAGTTCTTGCCGCTGCCAATCTCGAAACGCCCCTGGTGGCTGCCTTGCAGCAACTGCCCGAGGCCCATCGGGTTGGCCACCGGCACCAGTTCGATCACCCCATTGAGCGCACCCTGCTGCTCCAGCTCAAGCAGGCGCTTTTTCAGCTCCCAGGCCGCGCGCATCCCCGGCAACTCATCGGCGTGCAGGCTGGCCTGCAGGTACGCCTTGCGCTCGCCGTGGCCGAAGCGGAACACCGTCAGTTGGCGCTCGCAGCCCAGGTGCCCCCAGGGCAATACGTGGTCGATGCGTTCCATATCAGTGCTTCCGCGGAGCCAGGTAGCTCAACCAGCGACGCTCGGCCAGCTTGAACAGGCGCACCAGGATGAACGTCAGGCTCAGGTAGAACAGGCCCGCGGTGATATAGGCTTCGAACGGCAGGTAGTACTGGGCGTTCACCGTGCGCGCGGCACCGGTGATGTCGATCAGGGTAACGATGGAGGCCAGGCTGGTGGTCTGCAACATCATGATCACTTCATTGCTGTACTGCGGCAGTGCCCGGCGCAGGGCCGAGGGCAGCAGGATGCGGCGGTACAGCTTGTAGCGCGACATGCCCATGGCCTTGGCGGCTTCGATCTCGCCATGGGGCGTGGCCTTGAGGCTGCCGGCGATGATTTCTGCGGTGTAGGCACTGGTATTGATGGCAAAGGCCAGGCAGGCGCAGAAGGTTGCGCTGGACAGCCACGGCCAGAGGAAGCTCTCGCGTACCGCTTCGAACTGGGCCAGGCCGTAGTAGATCAGGAACAGCTGCACCAGCATCGGCGTGCCGCGGATCACATAGGTGTAGAGCCAGGCCGCGCCATTGACCAGCGGCTGCTTGGACACCCGCATCAGGCCCAGGGGCACGGCGGCGAGCAGGCCGAAGAACAGCGAGATCAGCAGCAGTTTGAGGGTGGTCAGCAAGCCGCCAAGGTACAGCGGCATGGCCTCCCAGATGACGTTGTAGTCGAAGATCATAGATCAGCCGCCTTTACGCCTACCGAGTAGCGCTTCTCAAGGTAACGCAGGGCCAGCAACGAGACGCTGGTGATCACCAGGTACATCGCCGCCACCGCGAGGAAGAAGGTAAAAGGTTCGCGGGTGGCATCCGCCGCCTGCTTGGCCTTGAACATCATGTCTTGCAGGCCCACCACCGAAATCAGCGCAGTGGCCTTGGTCAATACCAGCCAGTTGTTGGTAAAACCAGGGATTGCCAGCCGGATCATCTGCGGCACCATCACCCGGAAAAATACCTGGAACGGGCTCATGCCATAGGCCATGCCCGCCTCGGCCTGCCCCTTGGGGATAGCCATGAAGGCGCCACGGAAGGTTTCCGAGAGGTAGGCGCCAAAGATGAAACCCAGGGTGCCGATACCGGCGGCCAAGGGGTTCAAGTCAATATAGTCGTCGTAGCCCAGTAGCGGCGCGACGCGGTTGAGCAGGTCCTGACCACCGTAGAAAATCAGCAGGATCAGCACCAGGTCGGGGATCCCGCGGATCACCGTGGAATACAGGTCGCCCAGCCACGCCAGCCAGCGGACCGGCGACAGGCGCAATGCAACCCCGATCAGACCCAGAACAATGGCCAAGGCCATGGACGACAAGGCGAGCTGAAGCGTCAACCATGCGCCATCGAGGATAACGGCCCCGTAGCCTTTCAACATGATTCAGGTCCTCGAAAAGGCGGATGAAAAAATGGCGCAAACTTCAGAGACCCTGGTGCTTGCGCCATTCTGGACAGACAACTGCGAAGGTTTACTTGGCGTCAGCGCCGTAAATATCGAAGTTGAAATACTTTTTCTCGATTTCTTTGTACTTGCCATTGGCGCGGATCGCAGCGATGGCTGCATTGATGCGCTCCAGGTTGGCCTTGTCGCCTTTACGCACTGCAATACCGATGCCGTCGCCGAAGTACTTGGCGTCGGTGAACGCAGGACCTACGAACGCGTAGCCTTTGCCCGCGTCGGTCTTCAGGAAACCGTCTTCGAGCAGGGTCGCGTCAGCCACGGTGCCATCAAGGCGACCGGCAGCCACGTCCAGGTAGATTTCGTTCTGGGTGCTGTAAGGAACGATGGTCGCACCTTTAGGCGCCAGGACTTCCTTGGCGAAACGGTCGTGGATCGAACCGCGCTGTACGCCGATCTTCTTGTCCTTGAGCTCAACCAGGCTGTCGCTGACGGCAACGCCGTCCTTCATCACCAGGCGCGCCGGGGTCAGGTAGTAGCGGTTGGTGAAGTCCACGGACTTCTTGCGGTCGTCAGTGATGGACATGGACGACAGAATCGCGTCGATCTTGCGGACTTTGAGCGCCGGAATCAGGCCGTCGAATTCCTGCTCGACCCAAGTGCACTTGACCTTCATCTCTTCGCACAGGGCGTTGCCGATGTCGTAGTCGAAACCGACGATGTTGCCGTCCGGCGCCTTCGAGGCAAACGGAGGGTAGGCTGCTTCGATACCAATTTTCAGCGGCTTCTCTTCAGCGAAGGCTTGCATGGACAGCACGGACAGCGCCAGGGCGCCCAACAGCACGAGTTTCTTCATCTTGGGACTCCATCGGTATAGGACAAAAACAGCAGTATGAGCCATGGCCCACGATGCGACTGAGTGAAACCGAATAGCGGTGCTGCGTCCTACACCAGTTCAACACGGCGACGACGAGCGAGTGATCGGCATTCTAACGACAGGCCGGAAGCCGATATTTCCTCAATGCGACAACAATTTACAGAAGCACCGAGAAAGCGACTCCAATACATTGACAACCCCTGAAATCTATGCAGAGGCAAAAGATATTAAACCTATTAACGCTGCAAATTGCGGGCCTATTATTCGCAAACCCTTCTATCCCGGCAAGTGTAGCGTTTGATCTTATTTTGCCGGGTGTCTAAAACGGGCATTTTCGGGGCACTGATGTAGCACTTTGCCTCATGTTTGGGCGCAGGGTTACACATTTGCACCGCTGGGTAACATTCAGAAACGCCCTACGAGATAAACCGATATTTATTGACTTGCTACTGAGAGCGGTCTGTCAGCCGCCAACTGCCACATTGCTGGTACTTCAAAGTGAATTCCCACAAAAAAGCCCCACCCGGCTTACACCGAATGGGGCTTGGTCCCATCAACCCGCTTACGCGGCGTTCATGGTCTTGTGGGTATCAATCAAATGCTGCACCACGCTTGGATCGGCCAGGGTGGAGATATCGCCCAGCCCGTCATACTCGGCCGTGGCAATCTTGCGCAGGATACGACGCATGATTTTCCCCGAACGGGTCTTCGGCAGACCCGGTGCCCACTGGATCACGTCCGGCGAAGCAATCGGGCCAATTTCCTTGCGTACCCAGTTCTTCAGCTCCAGGCGCAATGCTTCAGTCGGCTCCTCGCCGTTTTTCAGGGTGACATACACATAGATGCCCTGCCCCTTGATGTCGTGAGGTACACCGACCACTGCTGCTTCCGTGACTTTCGGGTGGGCAACCATGGCGCTTTCGATCTCGGCGGTACCCATGCGGTGCCCGGAAACGTTGAGCACGTCATCCACACGGCCGGTGATCCACCAGTAACCGTCTTCATCGCGACGCGCGCCGTCGCCGGTGAAGTACATGCCACGGAAGGTCTTGAAGTAAGTGTCGACGAAACGGTCATGGTCGCCGTACAGGGTACGCGCCTGGCCTGGCCACGAATCGAGGATCACCAGGTTGCCTTCGGCGGCGCCCTCGATGATGTTACCCAGGTTGTCCACCAACGCCGGTACCACACCAAAGAATGGGCGTGCCGCCGAACCCGGCTTGAGCGCGTGAGCGCCCGGCAATGGGCTCATCAGGGTCGCGCCGGTTTCGGTCTGCCACCAGGTATCGACAATCGGGCAACGGGATTGGCCGACGTTCTTGTAGTACCAGTCCCACGCTTCCGGGTTGATCGGCTCACCCACCGAACCCAACAGGCGCAGGCTGCTGCCGTCAGTGCCTTCGCAGGCGGCGGTGCCGGAAGCCATCATTGCGCGGATCGCCGTCGGCGCGGTGTAGAGGATATTGACCTTGTGCTTGTCGACGATTTTCCCGACCCGGGTGATATCCGGGTAGTTCGGCACGCCTTCGAACAGCAGCGTGGTCGCGCCATTGGCCAGCGGGCCGTAGACAATATAAGTGTGGCCAGTGACCCAACCGACGTCGGCGGTGCACCAGTAGACTTCGCCCGGGCGGTAGTCGAACACACGCTCGTGGGTCAGGGCCGCGTACAACAGGTAGCCGCCGGTGGTGTGCTGCACGCCCTTGGGCTTGCCAGTGGAGCCGGAGGTGTAAAGGATGAACAGCGCTTCTTCGGCACCCATCTCTTTTGGCGCACAGACAGTGCCCGCCACTTTCATCAGGTCTTCATACCAGATGTCGCGATGCTGGTTCCACTTGATCTGGCCATTGGTGCGCTTGCACACGATGACTTTCTGGATGCTGCTGGTTTCCGGGTTGGTCAGCGCGTCGTCGACGTTGGCCTTGAGCGGCACCTTCTTGCCGGCACGGATGCCTTCGTCAGCGGTGATCACCACTTTGGATTTGCAGTCGATGATGCGACCGGCCAGGGCCTCAGGCGAGAAACCGCCAAACACCACCGAGTGGATCGCACCGATGCGGGTACAGGCCAGCATGGCGACCACGGCTTCGGGAATCATCGGCATATAGATGGTCACCACGTCGCCGCGGTGCACATCCTGGCCACGCAGGGCGTTGGCGAACTTGCAGACTTGTTCATGCAATTCGCGATAGGTGATGGTACGGCTCTCGGAAGGGTCGTCGCCCTCCCAGATGATTGCCGCCTGGTCGCCACGCTCGGCGAGGTGACGGTCCAGGCAGTTATAGGAAACGTTGAGGGTGCCGTCTGCGAACCATTTGATATCGACATGGTGGTCGTCGAACGAGGTCTGCTTGACCGTGGTGAAAGGCTTGATCCAGTCAAGACGCTTGGCTTGCTCGCGCCAGAAGCCGTCGGGGTTGACCACCGACTGCTGGTACATGGCCTTGTAGGTCGCCTCGTCGGTCAGCGTGTTGGCTGCTACTTCGGGGCGAACGGGGTACAGGGAAGCCGCACTCATCTTTCTTACCTCGGTGACAATAGTTGTTGTTGTATGCCCCTGTTTTAGCCGGGGTAGGCCTATAGAACCATTCGACGATGGTAGTAACAAGCCCCTACAAATTACCCTGATATCCCCTTGCAATGCTCTGGCTCGGGGCTTGTGGCGCTTTTCTCAGCCTCTAAAAAAACCTCTGTGGTGGATTGTTACGAAAACCGCCAAAAGTGTTTATCAAAAGCACGGGTATATGAATGCAACCCAGGCGCCTAAAATCAGCCTCGCCAACAAGGCACCGTGATTAACCAAGTTGCAGCCCCCACGAAGGCACGTTAATCCGAACTCACTACTCAAGTTACACACGTGGCCTCACAAGGGCCCCGTGACCCCCTTCGACTGTAAAAAGGTAAATTGGAAATGAAAGCTTTATTAGTTATGGCCCTTGCCAGCCTGTGCGCCACCGCCGCCCTGGCCGACGAGATCCCGACTGACGTAGCCAGCCAGCACACCGCCATTGTTGAGGAATACACCTACTCCACCGATCTGGATATCGCCAAAGTGGTGTCCATGAGCGCCATCCCGAATGTCTGCGAAGTTGTTCCAGCGCGCATGGAATATGAAGACCACCAGGGCCAGCGTCATATTCTTAATTACAAAGTCATGGGTAATGGTTGCTCTAACGGTTAATAACTTAGTTAGTTAGAACTTAACCTGGCAATGTTCGCCGCAAGGAATTGTCCTTGCGGCAAAGAATCACCCGCAAAATCCTCGCCTTGCCCCCTGCTTCAAAAATCCCTCACCGCCCGTCAAAAAAATCCTACCCCGGCAAACCCTTGTAAACCCGTGCCCCGGCCGGAAATACCCTCATTTTGCCCCTCGACTGAGGCTATCCGCCGCAACACAAAGGCAAATTTTTCCCTATAATGCGCGGGTAAATCGGGCCTGCAATATCCCTTTACATGGGGTAACGAGCCAGACCTGAGGCCCCGCAGGAGTACGACACTGTCGCTCCGCCCCTCAGGCCTCAAGCAGAACACCCGTAGCCCTATTCCGTTTAATGCCTGCGCGAGCTGTTGCAACAAACGATTCCTTAAAGATCCACCGCGGCCCTTGGGCCGTGTGAACACCCAACCATCCGGTTTCACACGGGCACCATTGGCCCACACGCAGGAGACGACACGTCATGCTGAGCTGGGACGAATTCGACAAAGAAGAAGAAGGCGAAGTAGCCGCTAAAGGCGCCAACGCCGGCCACGCCACCGAAGCCAACATGGACCGCCTCGACGGTGCCGGCGCTGCCGCCGCCATCGAAGCCCGCGCCGTCACCGCCAACGACTCCGCCGCCATCGTGCGCGCCAAGGCTGCCCTGGACAAACTCGACGTCGCCGAAGGCCTCGCCGAACTCGAAGGCGCTTCCGCCCGTGTTGCCGTTGACGAAAAGCGCATGATCAACTGCCGCGCCGACCTCAACCAACTCGTACCCTTCAAGTACGACTGGGCCTGGCAGAAATACCTCGACGGCTGCGCCAACCACTGGATGCCGCAAGAGGTCAACATGACCGCCGACATCGCCCTGTGGAAAAACCCCGAAGGCCTGACCGACGACGAACGTCGCATCGTCATGCGCAACCTGGGCTTCTTCTCCACCGCCGATTCCCTGGTCGCGAACAACCTGGTGCTGGCCGTGTACCGCCTGATCACCAACCCGGAGTGCCGCCAGTACATCCTGCGCCAGGCCTTCGAAGAAGCGATCCACACCCACGCCTACCAGTACTGCATCGAATCGCTGGCCATGGATGAAGGCGAGATCTTCAACATGTACCACGAGATTCCATCGGTCGCCAAAAAGGCAGCCTGGGGCCTGAAGTACACCCGTTCGATCTCCGATCCGAAGTTCGAAACCGGCACCGTCGACACCGACAAAGAACTGCTGCGCAACCTGGTCGCCTACTACTGCGTGCTGGAAGGCATCTTCTTCTACTGCGGTTTCACCCAGATCCTGTCCATGGGCCGCCGCAACAAAATGACCGGCGTGGCCGAGCAGTTCCAGTACATCCTGCGCGATGAGTCGATGCACCTGAACTTCGGCATCGACGTGATCAACCAGATCAAAATCGAAAACCCACACCTGTGGGATGCCGACATGAAGGAAGAAGCGACCCAGATGATCCTGCAAGGGACCCAGCTGGAGATCGAATACGCACGCGACACCATGCCACGCGGCGTATTGGGCATGAACGCGGCGATGATGGAGGACTACCTCAAGTTCATCGCCAACCGTCGCCTGTCGCAAATCGGCTTGAAGGAAGAATACCCAGGGACCACTAACCCGTTCCCGTGGATGAGCGAGATCATGGACTTGAAGAAAGAAAAGAACTTCTTTGAGACCCGGGTGATCGAGTATCAGACCGGTGGGGCGTTGAGCTGGGATTGATCAGCTCATAGTCGCGGCGTGAAAAAGCCCTGGGGTCGCACCCGGGGCTTTTTTATGGCCGCCGGTTTGCCATTTCTTGAAGTACATCACCTCAAGCACCTGGCCCGTAAGGGTTCGGATCGCATCTCCAATGCTGTAGCCTTGTGCCCCAATTGCCATCAGCGTTGTCACCGGTCGAGCGACCGGGATGATTTCACTGCGGGGTTTTACTCGAGAATCAGCAGATTGATACCGGAGTAGACTCCTGCGGTCACAGCTTATGCATTCCAAAAAAATAGTAGATAGGACCGAGGCCACCCCGTGAACCCAGACATGCTAGAAGCCGGCCCCGTGGGCGCCAAGGTACTTTCAGTGTTCGACTTCGACGGCACCCTGACCCGCCACGACAGTTTTGTGCCGTTTCTCAAGTTTGCTTTCGGCAAGCAGGAATTCAATCGCCGGATGCTCAAGCTGGCGCTGCCGGGCTTGCGCTTTCTGGTGCGCCGGATGAGCCGTGATGAGCTCAAGGCGCAGTTGATTCGCACCTTTATGACCGGCGTAGAGAAGGCCTGGGTGCAACGCAAAGCCGAAGAATACTGCCAGGCTTATTGGAACAAGCTGATGCGCCCTGCCGGTTTGCAGTCGGTGGCCGATGAAATTGGCTCCGGTGCCGAAGTGACGTTGTGTTCGGCTTCGCCGGCAATCGTGTTGCAACCTTTTGCCGATCGCCTGGGAATCAAACTAATCGGGACCGAGCTTGAGGTGGTCGATGGGGTGTTGAGTGGACGCCTTACGGGCAACAACTGCCGTTGCGAGAACAAGGTGTTGCGGCTTGAGGCGGTGTATGGCGACCTGGGTGAGTATCGGCTCAGGGCCTGGGGTGACACGCGCGGGGATCGCGAGTTGCTGGCGGCGGCGCAAGATGCGCATTGGCGGCATTTTCATTCGGCCAAGCGCCGAGGCAAACCGAAGCCGTAAGCCGCTTGGAACCAGCCCTTTCAGACGCGTTGAAAGGGCTGCGCCCCGATAGCGGACATTTGTGCTACCTGCGCAACCCCGCTATTAATAGCGAATCTTGCCACGGACCCGCCCCGATGAAATTCGACACAGCCTATTGCCTGAGCCTGGACGAAAAGCTGTCGATCTATGACGTGCGCGACCTGAATTTCGACGAAACCGCCGCCTTCGACTCCGATAAGGACAGCTTCCTCTGCCCCAACGATGATTGCCGTGCAGCGTTTGCGGCGGGCAATGTGCTGGGTACGTTCAATGGCAAGAACGTCAACTACCTGCGCACCCCGCATTTCAAGAACCTGCCCAGCACCCGGCATATCGACGGCTGCCGCTATGCCAGCCACAAGGCCGCTGCGGGAGACGCTGCGGACGAGCGCGAGGAGAACTTCCCGTCGGAGTTTGTGCTGACTCGGCGTCAGTACGAACGCAAGACAGTCATCCAAGGTTCCGCAGACGCTATCCCACAAGATCCGGCGAAAGCACCTTCGAAAATCTCCAATACTTCCCACAGCGCCAGCGAAACCACCCCGGACAAGACCAGCGTCTTCGCCCACCCGGTGGAATGCTACGTGTCCAATATCGACGACAAGGACAAGCTCAAGGGCATGCCGTTGAAGATCGGTGAGCACACCGCGACGTATTGGGCGTTTTTCAAGAAGATCGAATACCTGCAAGACAACAAGGGCTTGATCTACTGGGGTCGGATCAAAGCGATCAAGGACTACACCAGCAGCGTTCGCATCGACTTTGAAAAGAAAGTGTGGCTCGACAAGAAGCCATACTCCGTCAACGTCTACCTGAACAAGAAGCTGATCGAGAACTACCGCAAGCGCAAGGCGTTCCTGGAGCAGATCAGGGCCGCCGTAAACAGCGATCGCCCGCTGTATTGCTTCTTTTATGGTGTGACGCCGGAGTTGAAACAGGTACCAAGCAAGAAAAACCCCGAGCAGACGTTCGGGGTGTTCAGTGCCGATATCCAGAACCTGGACCACCTGCTGATCCGCGAGGCGCCGGGGCTGGAGGAGAAGTGACCGGGAGCGCCCGCCAATCGCGGGCCGATCAGCCGAGAAAGAATCCAGTTGATGAACGGTCAAAACAACTGTACAAAAACACAGTATAGTTTGCCCTCCCCCGTTGGATTCCTGGAGAACCCCATGTCCTCTCTGGCAGTGAGCACCACCGTAGATCAGCAAATCGTCCTTCATCAATTCACCCCACGGCACAGTGTGCAGGCCCGCGCGCTGCTGGGCTGGAGCCGGGAAGACCTGGCCCGACAAGCCGGGGTTGGGGTGGACGCTATCCAGCGTTTTGAAAGCCATCAGGAGGTGGATGACGCCATCCGCATCGCCCTGGCATTTCGTCTGGAGCACGAAGGCCTGGTGTTTTTCCCAGGGTTTGCGCCGGGATGGGGCATGAGCGGGCGGCGCTCCCCTGCGCCACAGGCGGATGCCGAACCGGCTCGTCGGAGCCTTATCGCCCGGCTGCTGGGCTCGCCATCCTCGAACACGCCTCAACCCAACGGCGCTTAGGCCCGATGACCGCGCAAAGGGTCACCTCACGGGCATGTCGGCGTGAGCCTGCATCGCCTGTTGATAGACCCGCACCAAGACCGACAGCGAGTCCCGTGCCCAACGGGCACCGTAGAACCAGAGTACGACCCTCGTGCCTTGGAGACCGTCGCTGAATATCTGGCATACGCCTGGGTATCCGGTTTTGCAGAAGAGGTGGAAGGCTGGGCTTTGGCCGTCTGACACCAACGCGTCGAGGCGATGCTCGTTCGTTCGCTTGTCGATCTCGTTGCTGGACTCCAGGGTGAAGTACGCGGCATCCGGTAACTGTGCCTCCACTGGCACCACTTGGGCGCCGGCAGCCTTTAACACCTCCAAAGCCTGGAGAAATCCGCTGGAATGCTCCACCGTTTCACGTACACCGTTGCGCAAATATCCGTCGGCAAAACCGATACGCCAATCGGCCAGGGCGGGAGCGGATTTGGCGGCGTTGTTTTCCATGATGGGCGGAACTTCCACCATGACCTGGCCTACAGGGTCCAGGCCGCTCAAGGCAATAAGCGATAGCGACGGATCACGTACGGTCTTCATCATCGGGCCAGGGATATCAAACCTGGGGCCCTGGACGACAGGCGCAGCAGCAGGCTGAAACTCAATGCCACCGCGAGACGTTGACACATTGTCTGTCGACCCGGAAGGAGCGGCAGGCCCACAAGGCATTGCGTTAAAGGCGTTGAGCACCAAAGGCAACCCCACGGAACAGGGTGCACCGGGCGACAAGGTTTTCCTACATTTGTCCTCCATCAGGCCCCACTCCCAGAAAATGGCTTTCCGAGATCATCGCACCCTTTTCCAGTCGATTCTCCGGGCAGAAATACCTTGAAAGCCCTTTTACCGTGTGGCTTTAGCAACCCCTTTCAACTCACTAACTGTTCTGCCGCCTGGGCCTCGACATCCAGCCACCAGGCATGCCCACGTTCAGGGGCAGCCAGCATAAAAGCCTGGCCCATGGCGGGTGTGGCAATTGACACATTGCGCTCCCAGGCCAGGGCCATGATGCGGTCAAACGGCTCATGCCAGGCATGAAATGCCAGGTCAAAGGTGCCATTGTGGATCGGCAGCAACCAGCGCCCCTTCAGGTCGATATGGGCCTGCAAAGTTTGTTCGGGCTGCATGTGGATATCGGGCCAGTCGACGTTGTAAGCACCGGTTTCCATCAGCGTCAGGTCAAATGGCCCATATTGCTCGCCAATACGCTTGAAACCTTCGAAATAGCCGGTGTCGCCACTGAAAAAGATACGCCGGGCATCATCGACCATCACCCAGGACGCCCACAGCGTCTGGTTGCCATCAAACAGGCCACGGCCGGAAAAGTGCTGGGCGGGGGTGGCGACAAAGTGGATGCCCTCCACTTCAGTGCCCTGCCACCAATCCAACTGCCGCACCTTGCCTGGCGCCACACCCCATTTGATCAAGGTGTCACCCACGCCCAATGGCGCGAGAAAATAGCGCGTCTTGGCGGCCAATTGCACAACGGCTTGGCGGTCCAGGTGGTCGTAATGGTCATGCGACAAGATCACCGCCTCAATCGGCGGCAGTTCTTCAAGGCTGATAGGCGGCTGATGAAAGCGCTTGGGGCCGGCCCAATTGAAAGGCGAAGCCCGCTCGGCGAACACCGGATCGGTCAGCCAGAACTTGCCGCGCATTTTCAGCAGGACGGTGGAATGCCCCAGGCGGTAGACACTGTGATTCGGGGCGCTCAATAACTGCTCACGCGTCAGGCGCTGTACCGGGATTTCACCTACCGGCCGCGTGCTGCGGGGCTTATGAAAGAGCATCTTCCAGAAAATCTGTAGCGTTTTGCCAAAGCCTGCACGGCTGACCGGCGCATGATTATTGAACTGACCTTGCTGCTGCTCGGACGATTTGAGCGCTGGGGAAGAGGTATCGACACGGGTAGAGATCGTGGCCATTACAGAGTGACTCCGGTACGTTCTGCTGATGCAGGTCAACAACTACACTGCACAGTGTAGTTTCAAGATTGCAACAAAACCCGGACCAAGTAAACTACCGAGTGTAATTTTCTTCCCAGAGCCGAAAGCCCCATGACTGCACCTCAACGCCTCACCGACCGTAAACGCGAAGCCATTGTGGCAGCGGCCATTGCCGAGTTTCGCGATAACGGTTTCGAGGTCACCAGCATGGACAAGATCGCCGCCACCGCTGGCGTATCCAAGCGCACGGTGTACAACCACTTCCCCAGCAAGGAGGAGTTGTTCACCGAGATCCTGAATAAGTTATGGGCCAGCAGCGTTGCACAACTGGATGTCAGCTACAGCAGCGCCCAGCCCCTGCGCGACCAATTGCGGGTGTTGCTGCACGCGAAGATGAAGATGATGTCAGACGCCAACTTCCTCGACCTGGCCCGCGTGGCAATTGCCGCGACCATCCATTCCCCGGAGCGGGCCCAGGGCATCGTCAATCGTCTGAGCGAACGTGAAGAAGGGTTCACATTATGGGTGCGCGCAGCGCAGGAAGACGGTCGCCTCAAGGCCGTGGACCCGTGCTTTGCCGCCCATCAGGTGCAAAGCCTGCTCAAGGCCTTCGCCTTCTGGCCGCAAATCACCCTGGGCCAACCCACCCTGGATGCGGCTACCCAGGCCAACGTGATCGAGTCAGCGATGGACCTGTTTCTGGCCGGCTACGAGATTGCCACCCGCCCCCAATAAATCCCTCTGTCGTCAATACGACACTGGCGGGTCGTTTTTGCCTGAATCCTGCGGATCCCCGCGCAAATGGCCTGGAAGGACACTGATTATTCCTGCGTAAATCACTGACAATAATCACCTGTCATCTGGCGTAAATGGCCTTTTGACAAGGCACGCCTTCGCAACTTAAAAAAAGAACAACCTGACGCAGGAATCTATGGAAAACCTTCGAGGCAAAGGGCTGTCGTTTGCCCGGCGCATTTATCGGCCGCGCATTCTCGGGCTGGGCATCGGCAGCCTTTGCGTGCTGGCCGCCCTATACCCGCTGGCCATGCCCGGATGGGTCTGGGCACTGTGGCTGTTCAATGGGTTTATCTGGCCGCACCTGGCATACCAGCTATCAAGCCATTCAGCGTTTCCGTACCAGGCCGAGCGACGCAATCTGCTTTATGACTCAGTGTCCGGCGGGTTCTGGGCCGCAGCCACACAATTCACGCCCCTGACTGCAGTGACCATCCTCGCGATGATGACCATGCATAACGTCGCGGCGGGCGGCAAAAAGCTGATGATCCAGGGCATGCTCGCGCAACTGGTGGGCGTGGCAGTGGCCTGGCTGGTGTTCGGTCCTTCGTTCAACCCCAATGTCGGCCTGATCCAGGTGTATGCCTGCCTGCCGATGCTGATTCTCTACCCCGTCGCCATCGGCATGGCCAGCTATCGCCTGGCCATCAAGCTCTCGGAACACAAGCGCGCCCTGAGTGCCTTGAGCCGTACCGACAGCCTGACCGGCCTGCTCAATCACGGGTCGTGGAAGGACTTGCTGCAACTGAAGTTTCACAAGTGCCAGCAGCAACAATCCCAGGCCACCATCGCACTGATTGATGTCGACCACTTCAAGCAGATCAACGATGCCTATGGCCATATCGTCGGTGACCGGGTCTTGCGGCAACTGAGTAAGGAATTGCAGCGCAATGTACGGGAAAATGACCTGACGGGCCGCTACGGTGGCGACGAGTTCTGCGTGATCCTGCCGGACGTGTCGCTGGAGCAAGCCAGTTATGTGATGGAACGCCTGCGGGAACTGTTCAGCCGCTACCGCGACCCGCAGGTTCCAGAACTACGGGTCAGCCTGAGCATTGGCCTGGCGGCCTACCAGGTGCAATTCACCCAGGCGCATATGTGGCTCAACGCGGCGGACCAAGCCCTGTACGCCGCCAAGGGCACTGGGCGCAATCGGGTGACCGTCGCCGATTCACTGGTCGCACGCTCTGCCTGAAGGGGCTAATTATTCAGACCGCATGTTCGTCCACCCTGTAGAAGCCGGCTCGCCGGCGGGCGCTGAGCATGGTTGCCAATGCTCGGCTGGGCTTGTAGGCGCCGGCTGGCCGATGTCTATAAAGGGCGACGCAGGTGCCGGCCCAGCTCATCGAACAACGTCACCACTGAACGCAGCGCCCGACTGTCCGGGCGCGTCAGTAACCACAAGGCCGTGTCGTAACCCGTGAGCGCCGGCCCCAACGGCTGCAATCCCAGGCCATCCGCCAAGAGAAAATCCGGCAGCGCCGCCACGCCCAGACCGGCACGTACCAATTGGGTTGCAGACAACATGCTATTGCACCGATAACTGGGCCTTACGCCGGGTAAATGCTGGCGACGCCAAGCCACGGTGGGATGGTCGGGCAAGAAATCATCCGGAGCGATCCACGCCAGGGCCGCCAAATCTTGAGTAGCGTGTTGCTCTATGTAACCGGCACTGGCGCAGACCCGATAGGACACCGTCCCCAAACGCCGTCCCACCAGGTGCTCCGGCGGCGTCCTGGTCAGGCGCAAGGCAATATCCGCGTCGCGGCGGCTGAGGTTGGCGAAATCATTGGACGTACTCAATTCCAGGGTCAGTGCCGGGTAAGCGGGCATGAACTGCGCCAAGGCCGGCAATAACAGGCCCTGCAACACTGAGTCGGTGCAGGTCAGGCGCACCGTGCCGCTGATCACTTCACCGCCCTGCTCGACCCCCACGCGGGCTGCTTGCAGCGCCTGTTCGGCACGCTCGGCCTGCTGGGCCAAGGTGGTGGCCAAGCTGGTCGGCAGGTAACCGGCGCGGCTTTTTTCGAACAGTGCCTGCCCCAAAGACGACTCAAGACGCCGCACGGCCCGAAACACCGTAGACACATCCACCCGCAGCAAGGCCGCAGCCCGCGCCAAAGTGCCGCCACGCACCAGGGCAAGGATCAGCGCCAGGTCGGAATAGTCGATTTGATAGTGCGTGGCTGCATTGAACATGTGGGGTAACGCCAATATTGATTGCGCGAACGCCAATCTATAGTGCCCTTCAGGACTCGACAAGCCATTGGACGCACGCCATGACCCTCACTGCTCTGCACCTCGCCCTGATCGGCGATTACGATCCTCAAGTCACCGCCCACCAAGCCATTCCCCTTGCCCTGCAACAGGCGAGTACACACCTGGGGCTGACACTTCAGATTGAGTGGCTGGCCACCGACACCCTTAAGGACAACCACACCTTGCAGCCTTTCGACGGGTTCTGGTGCGTACCTGCAAGCCCCTATCGCGATGCCGACGGGGCGTTGCGGGCGATCCGCTTTGCCCGCGAACAGCGGCGTCCTTTCCTCGGCACCTGCGGCGGTTTTCAACATGCCGTGTTGGAATATGCACGCAATGTGCTGAGGTGGGCCGATGCCGAACATGGCGAGCTGGCACCTGATGCGCCACGGGCGGTGATCGCCCCCTTGTCGTGTGCTCTGATCGAAACCATCGCGCCCATCCACTTGATGGCCTTCACCCGTATCGCCGAGGCTTACGGCACCCTTGAAATCCAGGAGGGTTATCGTTGCCGCTATGGCCTCAATGCCGACTTCAAACAGGCACTGCTGGAGGACAATCTGATTGGCAGCGCCCATGATTCGGCGGGCGAGGTGCGGGCGATAGAACTGCTGGACCATCCGTTTTTTGTCGCCACTCTGTTCCAGCCAGAACGCGCGGCACTTACCGGTGCCAGCGTGCCGCTGGTCAGCGCATGGCTCCAGGCCTGCCTGGAGCGCTCGGCATGATCGCCCAGACACCCTCCCCGCCCTACTACGCAGTGATCTTCACTTCCCTGCGCACCGAGACCGACCAAGGCTACGCACAGGCCGCCGACCGCATGCTCGAACTGGCCCGCCAGCAACCGGGGTTTCTCGGTGTCGAATCAGCCCGCGGCGATGATGGCCTGGGGATTACCGTGTCCTACTGGAGCAACGAGGCCGCGATCCTGGCCTGGAAACAACACGCCGAGCACCGCAACACCCGCGAACAGGGCAGGGCCATCTGGTACGGCGCGTTTCAGACACGGGTATGCAAGGTAGAACGGGCTTATGCCTTCACCGCAAACGGCACCACCCCCGCGCCTACGGGATTGGCGTGATGGCGATCAACCCACCAGGCTGCGCACCGCGCTGATCTGCGGGATCTCCACCCGGCGCATATACACCCGCAGCGGCTCGGTGATGTTGATGCGGTCGTCGATGTTCTGGTCCAGCAGCAGTTGGATGTGCTCGCGGGACAGGGTCATGGCCTGGTCGGCCGCCGGCTGCCAGACAAACTCGCTGGTGGGGATGATGCCGTCGTCGGCGACGTCCATGCCGAACGAGTCTTCGCTGAAACGCACGATGTAATGGCCGGTCTTGCGGTTCAGGCCGACAAAGCCGTTGAGTTGGTCGGCGGCCTGGCAGATGAGTTCTGAAGTGATGCGCATGCTAAACCTCACTGAAAAATCCCACAGGGGAAGTGAACGATGGTTTACACGCGAGGCGGCGAAAGAAGGCAATGCAGGTTTCCCTCTGGCGGGGAAACTCGGGCCAAGAATACTGCATAGCACGGCACAAAAGCGCAGAAAAATAGCGCATGCGCACGTTAATGTCGGTTTGGTGATAGCGCGATTTGCATGCAATTGTTAAAAAGGAAGCCTTCTTGAAGCTCCCCCCACGAAAGGACCTCGCACATGCCTGCTACGTTTACCAAGAGTGCCCTGCTGCTCGCACTGATGATGGGCCTTGGCCACGCACAGGCTGCAAGCCCCATCAGCCCGGTAGAACTGGCGACCAAGGACGGCATTCCGCACCCTGCCGTGATCGCCCACCGGGGTGCGTCCTACGATGCACCGGAGTCCACCGCCGCCGCCTACAAGGTCGCCCGCGACCTGGGTGCCGACTACCTGGAACTGGACCTGCAACGCAGCAAGGACGGCGTATTGTTCGCCCTGCACGACGATAACCTGCAACGCACCACCGACGTGGCCACCAAGTTCCCCGAGCGCAAGGACAGCCCGGCCAACGAGTTCACCTGGAAAGAGCTGCAAACCCTGGATGCCGGCAGTTGGTTCAACACCGCCTACCCAGAGCGTGCGCGCCCGGGCTTCGTCGGGTTGAAAATCCTCAGCCTGGACGAAATCATCAAGATCGCCGAAGGCAACCCCCAGCATAAACCCGGCCTGTACATCGAAACCAAAGAGCCCAAGCAGTTCCCGGGGATCGAAGCCGATCTGAAGGACAAGCTGTTGGACAAGGGTTGGCTGAGTTCCGTGGGTTCCAAGCTGGGCAAGAGCAACACCGGGGTCGGCCAGGGCAAGGGCCGCGTGGTGTTGCAGACGTTCGAGACGGCCAGCCTCAAGGAACTGCAGAAAGAGATGCCCAACACCCCGAAGATCCTGCTGCTGTGGGTAGGTGAAGGCGGCATCGAGCCCAAGTCCAAGGTGACTTTCGCCGAATCCGGCGAACCGACCAAGGCGGCCTACTATGCCAAGCAGGAACCCAAGGACGCGGCCGAATTCGAGAAGTGGGTCGATGAAGCCAAGAGCCTCGGGGCGATTGGCACTGGCCCATCGGCACAACTGACGAACCTGGGCGACCAGAGCTATTCGGACCTGGTCAAGCCCGAGATGAACCAACTGACCCACGACAAGGGCCTGCTGGTGCACGTCTATACCGTCGACGAGCCGGTGGATTTCGAGAAGGTCATGAGCGCCGGGGTCGATGGCATCTTCACCAACCGCGCCGCCGAACTGCTGAAGTTCTACAAGCGCTGGCCGTCTTCCAGCGTGCAGGATCTGCTGCAGGACAGCGGTTACTGAGTGAGCGAGTGGTCAGGCCAACTGTGGCTGGGGCCTGATTACGGCCTGATCCTCGGTGAGACGGGGCGTACGGCGCCCCACGCGCATTACGCCCATCAATTTATCCTGTCCGCGGAGAGCCCCATCACGGTCAGCCTTGATGGGCACCTGCAAACGGCTTACCGCCTGTTCATCCCCTCTCGCCAGCCCCATGCCATCGTCCACGCCCCTGCTACGGTGTTGATGGCTTATGTGGAACCCGGTGCGTTTGAACGCGAGTCGTTGCAACACGCCCTGGAGACCGCCGATTTTTCCCACGAGCGCCTGGAGCAGACATTGCGCCAGCTACCACGTCGCCAGGCGGACGATGAGCGCGTGCAACGCGCCCTGCACACCCTCGATCAACAGTTGAGCGGCAAGGTCTCGGCGCAGTCATTGGCGCAGGCGGCGCACCTGTCGTTGAGCCAGTTGGAGCGCCTGTTTGTCAGCCAGCTCGGCGTGCCGGTGCGGCGCCTGGTGATGTGGCGCCGCCTGCGCCGGGCCCTGGATCTGGCCCTGAACGGTCACACCCTGACCCAAGCGGCCCATGGCGCGGGGTTTGCCGACTCGGCGCACTTCTCGCGGACCATGAAGCAACTGTTTGGCGTGACCGCCGGGGCCTCCTTGCGCCATCTTCAAGTACATCTCCTACAGTAGTGCGCTTGGCACCGCAGGTTCCTTGCTCAGTTGCGCCGCACTGAAGGGATCACGCAACTGCTCGACGTAATCCACCGGAAAATCCGGCCGGCTGCCAATCCCCAGGTCGCCCTCGCCCATTCGATAGTCCTCGGTGTAAAACGCAGTCCCCAACAGCCAGTCCCACAGGTTGAAAAACAAACCGAAATTCACATCCCCTGCGCGCCCGTACTTCATATGGTGGAAGCGATGCACGGGCGCCCAGGCAAATACCCAGCGCAACGGCCCCAGGCGCATATCGACATTGGAGTGCTGCAGCAACAGTTGGATGGCAATGGCCAACGCCAGCAGCATCGCCACCTCCAGCGGAATGCCCAGCAGGATCAACGGCAGCAAGCCGGCCGTGGCCTCCAGCATCTGGTGCAAGGGATGCTTCATCAAGCCATTGAACCCATAGAGCCGCTGCACGCTGTGATGCACCGCATGCAAACGCCAGAGTGCGGCGATGCGGTGGCTGGCGTAATGCATCAGGGTGATGCCCGCATCAGCAATGATGATTGCCAGCAGCAATTGCGCCCACAGCGGCCAGGCGCGCGGCCAGGCGCCCTCGATCGCCAGCCATGCCGTGAGCAGCGGCAATGCCAGCAACCCCAGGGCATTCAGGCTTTCATTGACCAGCGCGTGGAGGACATCCCGGCGTCGGTCGCCCAGAGGGCGGTTCCACTGGGGCTCGTAGGGCAAGTACAGCTCGGCGATAAACGACACGCCGATGGCCAGCGCAAACACCGCCAGCAGCCACTGCGATGCCCCTAACATGACCAACCAGAGCCCCGCGCCAATAAAGCCTGCCCAGAACAAGGGCGCGTACAGCCAAGCCAATATCTGTTTCATAAGTGTCTCCCGTGGGTGAGACACCAGCATGAAATCCCCCGGCGCGGGGCGATTGAACAAACAACGCAAACGTCCTACACAATTAAGGGTGAATTAAGTTGCGCGGGGTAATCTGATCCCACTTAAACAGCTCACCCCAAAGGACCACATCATGAAAAACCTGACCGCTCTGTTCGCTGCTGCTGCCCTGACTCTGACTGCCGGCCTGGCCCAGGCCGATGTTCGCCCGGACCAGATTCCAAGCCTGCTGCAATCGGGCGCCGTGAAGCCATTTGAACAGCTGAATGCCGCCGCCCTGGCCAAACATGCCGGCGCCACCATCAACGACACTGAGCTGGATAACGAAGCCGGGCGCCTGGTCTACGAAGTTGACCTGACCGACACCACTGGCAAGAAGTGGGATGTGAAGCTCGACGCCAAGACCGGCGAAGTGCTGGAAAACAAGCAAGACACTTAAGTTGCCCCGGCAACACAACGCGCCGCCTTCGGGCGGCGCAGTTGTGTCTGGTCAGGCGCTAAGGCGCGCCGTCACCTCATTCAGCTCAGCAGACAGCCCACGCAGGTTATGACTGGCCGCTTCGGTGCGCTGCACGTTGTCCAGGTTGGCAGTGGCCACCGTGGTGATTTGCGTGATGTTGCGCGAGATATCCTCGGCCACCGAGGTTTGCTCTTCGGCCGCTGTGGCAATCTGCCGGTTCATATCGCGGATCGCCTCTACAGCCTGGGTGATATGACTGAGCATCGCCCCGGCCTGGGTGACCTTTTCGACGCTCTCATCACTGCATGACTGGCCGCTGACAATCGCCTCGGCGGCATCCACGGCGCCGGTCTGCACTGCCTGGATAATCTGGTTGATCTCGATGATCGACGCCGCTGTGCGTTGCGCCAGGCTGCGCACCTCATCGGCCACCACCGCAAACCCACGTCCGGCTTCGCCTGCTCGCGCGGCCTCGATCGCCGCATTGAGGGCCAGCAGGTTGGTCTGTTCGGCGATGCCGCGAATTACTTCCAGCACCGTGCCGATGCGCACGCTGTCTGCTTCCAGGCGGCGGATGATGCCACCGGTGTTGAGGATCTCGTTGCGCATCTGGCCGATGGTGGCAATGGTCACTTGCATCACCTCGCCGCCCTCACGGGCCGAATGATCGGCCTCGTCTGCTGCCCGCGAAGCGCTGGCGGCGTGGCGCGCGACTTCCTGGGCGGTGGCGGACATTTCGGTCATCGCCGTCGCCACTTGATCGGTACGGCTGAACTGATCCTGGGTGCCCGTCGCCATCTGCCCGGCAATCGAGTTCAACTCGCCACTGGCGCTCACCAGGTCCTTGGCACTGCGCTGTAGGCGGCCAAAGGTTTCAGCGAGGAAGTCGCGCAACGTATTGGCGGCTTGGGCCAAGTGCCCCAGTTCATCCTGGCGCTGGCTGGCAACGCGCTCGGCAAACCGGCCATGGCTCAATTGGGCCACATAGTCGATCAGGCCACGGATCGGCAAAATCAGGTTGCGGTTGATCAACCACAGGCTGAACAGACCGATCAGCCCTCCAGACAGCACCATCACCGCCAGACCCAGCATCACGGTACGTTCGGCATAGGCGCTGATTGCCAGGGATTGCTGCTTGCCCTGCTCACGCAGCAGGGTGACCAGCGCGCTCATCTGCTCGCTCACCGTGCGGTCCACGCCCTTGACTGCGTTATCCCCAGCCGCTGCATCAGCCCCGGCGGCCAAGTAAGCATCTCGCCCCTTCTGGTAGGCGACACCCAGCATCTGGTGCTCTTGACGCAAGGTTTCCAGGCGACGGCTCAAGGCTGGGTCGCCCTGGGTGTTGCTCACCAGGCGCGCCAGGATGCCCTGCACGTCTTGCTGCCGATCCTGGAACTGCCCCCAGTACTTGTTCATGTCCTGGGGCTGCTTGCCACGCAGCAGGACGTTTTTCCATTCCTGGACCTGGACCTTGAATTGCAGGTTGGCTTCATCAATCAGCTGTGAGGTTTGCAACGGCCCCTCCAGCAAACTGCGGTAACTCTGCACACCGTTGGAGAGAAAATGAAAACACGCCAGGGCAATCAACAGCATTGCCAACAGGCTGCCACCGAGCAACGACAGGATCTGTGCTCTCAAGGACTTTCGCAAAAAACTCATCGGGGAAAAGCCTCGAAACAGGGAAATGGGGACCTGCACCGCAACATCCCTGTCAGCCAACACATGGCCAATCCAATGGCATGCTTGCACCATGAATCGGCCGGACTAGACACTTCTTGAGCCCAGTGGATGAGTGGCCGGGCAGCGGCGGCCTGTGACTGACAAAAAATAGGCGAACGGATCGAGTTGTTGCAGGAAGAAATCGCCGCCAACCTCAACGAACAAAGCAACCGCACGCTGTTTACCCTGACGGTGGTCACGGTACTGGCGCTGCCGATCAATATCATCGCGGGCTTCTTTGGCATGAACGTGGGTGGCATTGGTGGCGACGTTCACCTTGATTGCCGGCAGATGGGCGTTTCGCAAGCGCCAGGATGACTAAGGCTCAAATGCAAACAACCTATGGGAGCGGCGGTGATTTTTAGACCAGCGGCCGGCTGACGACACCAAACACTGACTTGAGGCAGCACCTCTGTAACATTCTGCAATGACCATGGGAAACATCCTCCCCACTCTGGATGCTCCGGCATGGCCACCCCTTCCCTGACCGCCTCCCACCAGGCAGCCGCCCCTGACGCAAAACCGCAACTGGACACCAAACCCAGCCTGCTCACGGTGATCGTGTTCTTTTCCGTGCTCGCCATGGGCCTGTTGTTCACCGCCTACAGCCTGATGCGCGACATGCACGAACTGGGCACGGTGGTCACCACCTGGACCCCATTCCTGCTGCTGGGCGTGGCGCTGCTGATTGCCCTGGGGTTCGAGTTCGTCAACGGTTTCCATGACACCGCCAACGCCGTGGCGACAGTGATCTACACCAACTCGCTGCCGCCGCAATTCGCGGTGGTCTGGTCGGGGTTCTTCAATTTCCTCGGCGTGCTGCTGTCCAGTGGCGCGGTGGCCTTTGCCATCATTGCCTTGCTGCCGGTGGAGTTGATTTTGCAGGTTGGCTCTTCCGCCGGTTTTGCGATGATCTTCGCCCTGCTGATCGCGGCGATCCTGTGGAACCTGGGCACCTGGTGGCTGGGTTTGCCAGCGTCGTCCTCCCATACGCTGATCGGGTCGATCATCGGGGTGGGCGTGGCCAATGCCCTGATGCATGGCCGGGATGGCACCAGTGGCGTGGACTGGGCACAGGCGATCAAGATCGGCTATGCGCTGCTGCTGTCACCACTGATCGGTTTCGGCTTTGCCGCCCTGCTGTTGCTGGCGCTGCGGGCCTTTGTGAAAAACCGCGCGCTGTACAAGGCGCCCAAGGGCAACACCCCGCCGCCGTGGTGGATTCGCAGCCTGCTGATCGTGACCTGCACCGGCGTATCTTTTGCCCACGGCTCCAACGATGGCCAGAAAGGCATGGGCCTGATCATGTTGATCCTGGTGGGCACTTTGCCCATGGCCTACGCGTTGAACCGCACCATGCCGGCCGATCAATCCCTGCAATTTTCCGCCGTGGCTGAAGTCACCCAGCAAGCCCTGGTCAAAATCGCCCCGCAACCGGCGCCGGTGGACCCACGACCGACGCTGTCGACCTATGTGCGCACCAAGGACATCACGCCCGAGCTGATCCCCGCCCTCGCCGCCCTGACCGGGCATATCGGCGAGCAAGTCAAAGGCTACGGCTCCCTGGCCAAGGTGCCCGCCGAGGCCATGGGCAACGTGCGTAACGACATGTACCTGACCAGCGAAACCATTCGCCTGATGGACAAGGGCAAAGTCGGAAATTTCGACGCCGACACCGAGGGCAAGCTGCAACTGTTCAAGCAACAGATCGACAATGCCACGCGCTTTATCCCGCTATGGGTGAAGATCGCCGTGGCCATCGCCCTGGGCCTGGGCACCATGGTCGGCTGGAAGCGCATTGTGGTGACCGTCGGCGAGAAAATCGGCAAGACCCACCTGACCTACGCCCAGGGCGCCTCGGCGGAAACCGTGGCCATGCTGACCATTGGCGCCGCCGACATGTTCGGGTTGCCGGTATCGACCACCCACGTGCTGTCGTCGGGCGTGGCCGGGACCATGGTGGCCAATGGTGGCGGCTTGCAGATGAAGACCATCCGCAATCTGCTGTTGGCCTGGGTGCTGACGTTGCCGGCGGCGATTGTACTGTCGGGCAGTTTGTACTGGTTGTTTACTCAAATCTTCTGAAACACCGGCACCCGGGCGTGACCGACAAGGTCACGCCGGTAGCTCGTGAATAACCCGAGAGTGCCGCGTACATTCAGGATGCCCGCGTCATCGTTAACGTCCTTCGCGAGCAAGCTCGCTGTTGAAGAATTTTCCCCGCAGCACGTCATAGCCCCAGTGGTACACATAGGTGTACGGCAGGAAGAACAGCAGCACGCCGATATCCAGAATAAACGCCTGCATCAGGCTGATGTTCAGCCACGCGGCAATCAGCGGCACGGCGAACAGAATCAGCCCGCCCTCGAACAGCAGCGCGTGCATGATCCGGGTCTTGACGCTATTGGCCAACTGCAGGCGCACTTTGAGGCGGTCGAAAAGGCTGTTGAAAATCATGTTCCAGGTCAGCGCCAACAAGCTGATAGCCAGGGTCACAGCACCCATTTCCAGGGCCGGCCGGCCAGTGATCCACACCAGCAGCGGCGTACAGATCAACAAGGCCAGGCCTTCGAAACCCAGGGCCTGCAAAGCGCGTTCAGTGATGGACTTGGTGGTGTTCATAAGCCTTGCTCTGTGAATGTCGAGGGTTGCCATCATCACTCCCGCACTCGATACTTCATAATCAATAACCATCGACCAAGGCGATAGATGATGGCCTCTCATGAAGTGTTGCAAGCGTTTGTGCAGGCGGCGACCCAAGGCTCGTTTTCGGCAGCGGCACGCAAGCTGGGCAAGAGCCAATCGACCGTCAGCGCCGCAGTGGCCAGCCTGGAGATTGATCTGGACGTGGTGCTGTTCGACCGCAGCAGCCGCAAACCCACCCTGACCCCGGCCGGGCATGTCCTGTTGCAGCGCGCCGAGCAGGTGCTGGAAGCCAGCAGCCGCCTGGAGCTTGCCGCCAGCCAGTTGTCCCAGGGGCTGGAACCCAAGCTCAGTATTGCCATGTCCGACACCTATCAGTCGGGACGTTTTGAAACGCTGCTCAGCGCCCTTGAGCAGCGTTATCCGGACCTGGAGCTGGAGTGGCTGATTGCCGAATGTGAAGACCTTATCGCCCTGGTCCAAAGCGGGCGGGCGCAGCTCGCGTTTATCGAGGCGCAGGAGGTCTACCCGCCAGACCTGACCCATGCCACCGTCGAAGAGCGCGCGCAACTTGCGCTGTTTGTATCACCGCTGCATGCACTGGCCGGCCTTGAGGGCATCAACCAGCAAACCCTGGAACAACACCGGGAGCTGCGCCTGGCAAGCATCATCAACCCCAATGAAAACCGGCCGAGCGGCCGTGTATGGTCCGCCCCCAGCTTTTTGATGCTGATGGAAATGGCCATCCTCGGTTTTGGCTGGGCCCCCTTGCCGCGCTGGCTGGTGGAGCGTTTTGCCAATGGCCAGCTGGTGGAGCTCAAGGCGCGCGGCTGGCCACGTTCGGTGGCGGTGGATGCCTTGTGGTCACGACAACAGCCGCCGGGCCCGGCCGGCAGTTGGTTGCTGCAAAAGATGCTTGAGTAACCTCAGCCGGCGCCTACAAAGGGCTATCGGTGCAGGTTGCCAGGCGTCGTTCGATAAAGCGTTTTTCCGGGGCCTGCTGGGTCAGGCCCAGGGCTGTTTCATACGCCTGGCGCGCCTCTTTCATCCGCCCCAGTTGCCGACAGAACTCCCCCCGTGCCGAATGCGCCAGGTGGTAATCCCGTAACTCGCCACGCACCAGGATCCCCTCGACTTGCTGCAACCCCGCCAACGGCCCATCGCGCATGGCCAGGGCAACGGCGCGGTTGAGCTCGATCACGGGCGACGGCAGCATCCGCAGCAGCACGTCATACAGGCCGACAATCTGTGGCCAGTCGGTCTGCGCCGCACTCGGGGCCTCGGCGTGTACCGCGGCAATCGCCGCTTGCAGGCAGTAAGGCCCGAAACGCCGGGTGGCCAGGGCCTGTTCTACCAACCCACAGCCCTGGGCAATCAGCGCTGCATCCCACAGCGTGCGGTCCTGCTCATCCAGCAGCACCAGCTCAGCGGCGGCAGAAAGCCGGGCCGGGCGCCGGGATTCATGGAGCAGCATCAACGCCAGCAGGCCCATGACTTCCGGCTCCGGCAGCAACTCCAGGAGCAGGCGGCCCAGGCGGATGGCCTCGCGGGTCAAGTCGTCACGGGTCAGGTCAGCGCCCATGGACGCCGAGTAGCCCTCGTTGAACACCAGGTAAATCACCCGCAATACGCTGTCCAGGCGCTCGGGCAACTCCGCCAGGGACGGCACCTGGTAGGGAATCCTGGCCTCGCGGATCTTGCCCTTGGCCCGCACGATGCGCTGGGCGATGGTGGCCGGCGTGACCAGGAAGGCCCGGGCAATTTCCTCGGTGGTGAGGTCACAAATCTCACGCAGGGTAAGCGGCACTTGCGCATCCGCCGCCAGCGCCGGATGGCAGCAGGTAAAGATCAGGCGCAGGCGGTCGTCTTCCACGTCTTCGGCACTCCAGTCAGCCGCTTCCAGCGCATCGGCCTGCTCCTGCAACAACGGGGTGAAACGGGCCTGGCGACGCAAGCGGTCGATGGCCTTGAAGCGCCCGGCAGACACCAGCCACGCTCGGGGATTGTCGGGCACACCGTCCTGCTGCCAGCGTTCGACCGCGACGAAGAACGCCTCGTGCAGGGCTTCTTCGGCGAGGTCGAAATCCCCCAGCAGGCGAATCAACGTCGCCAGGATGCGCCGCGACTCACTGCGGTAGACCGCCTCGACTTGGGCCTTGACGGTCAATCGGGCATGCCCGTGGTCACCAGGGTCACCAGCCGGTCCAGGCTCTCGCCCCAGCCCTGATGAAAACCCATGGCTTCGTGGGCTTGTTTGTCGGCTTCGCTCCAATGCATGGCGCGGGCGGTGTAGCGGGTCTTGCCAGCCACCTCCTCGAAGGTCACTTCGGCGCTCATAAACGGCTTGCCCGAGGGGATCCAACCCGGCAGGAACGCATCGGTAAACACCAGGCGGCGCGGCGCGTCGATCTCCAGGAACACGCCCTGGGTCGGATATTCACTGCCGTCCGGCGCGCGCATCAGGGTGCGAAACAGGCCACCGACCCACAGGTTCATTTCGCACTCGGGCGTGGTCATGCCGTGGGGGCCCCACCATTGTTGCAAGAGCGCAGGCTCGGTCCAGGCGCGGAACACCCGGCTGGGCGGGGCGTCGATCACCCGGCTGATGGACAGTTCAAATGCAGCAGGTTGAGTGTTCATGGTTAAACCTCCTGAGTTTTATAAGTGTTGAGTCAGAGATTCAAATCACGCACGGGGCGCACTTCCACGCTGCCGACCCGCGCCGCCGGAATGCCGCCGGCCACCTGCAGCGCCTCATTCAAGTCCTTGGCTTCGATCAGGTAGAAGCCGGCAAGCTGCTCCTTGGTTTCGGCAAACGGCCCATCGGTGATCGACAACTTGCCGTTACGCATGCGCACGGTGGTGGCCGTGCTCACCGGCTGCAGGGCCTCGGCCGCAAGCATGCGGCCACTGCCGTGGACCGCCTCGGCGTAGGCGTGGCATTCCGGGTCCTTGGGGCTGTCGGGCAGGCTGTGCAGCAAAGCTTCGGCGCTGTAGACCAGGCACAGGTATTTCATGGCGTTCTCCGTTTTTCGGACTAATGACTATAGTTCGCGGTACTCACGGTTCCAGGTCGAACAGACCGGCGCCGGTTTCCATATCGAACGGTGCGGACCAATGCTCGTGCACCACCTTCCACTGGCCGTTGATTCGCTGGTAGCCGGCGCTGACCCGCATCCAGCAGGTTTTCAGCACGCCATCGGGCCCGGTGCCGCCGCAGTGGGCGAGCCAGTGGGCAAAGGCGCTGTCATCGGCGGCGACGATATGCAGTTCATGAAAGTCGAAAACACCGGGGCCCGGGCAAAACTCCATGCAGGCCTGCCAATGGGCACGGTAGGCCGCCTTGCCTTTGAACTGCAGGGCATTGACGGCGTCGAACGCGACGATATCTTCGGCGTAAAAGCTGACAATCTGCTCGACATCCTTGGCGACCACCGCTTGCTTCCATTGCTCGATCAGGGTGTTGATTGCGTTGCTCATGGCGATACTCCTCGGGGTGGAAAATCACAGAAGACACCCTTGGTCGAATGGGCCGCCTGCCAATCGACAAGCCTACAAAAAATAATTTCGCCAAGGGCAAAGCCGCTAGAATTTGCGACTTCCCTGTAGGACTTCGGATATCTGCTCGATGGAAACCCGCCTCGCGCCCTATGAGACGCTGACCGCTGCACAGCAACAGCAACTCGCCAGCCTCGAAGTCCACCCCGAGCAACTGGCCTATAGCGGCGATATCGACTGCGCGCTGAACAGCCTGCTGGTCAACCCCAACCCCGGCATCAAGGGCTTTGCCTTGCTGGCCGACGAAATCCCCGTGGCCTTCCTGCTGCTCAAGCGCCCGCCCTGCCTACCCCATTGGGCCGACGAACACAGCGCCACACTGCATGCCCTGCAAGTCGATCGCCACCAACAGGGCCGCGGCTTGGGCAAAGCCTGCCTGCAAGCCCTGCCCGCTGCCGCCCGCCTGGCCTGGCCACAGATCACGGCGTTGGAGTTGTCGGTGGACAGCGACAATGTGGCGGCAATGGGCTTGTATTTGCAGCAGGGCTGGGTAGACCGGGGCGAGGCGTATAAGGGGCGGGTGGGTTATGAACGGCGGTTGGCACTGACACTCGGTTGATATCAGCGTTGACAACCCCAAAATGTAACGTATATATAACTTTAAAATACCAAAGTAACGGTAACGCGACATGGATCCTGCACTTCTGAGCCAGAGAATCGGCAACCAGGTTCGCTCGATGCGCCTCAGCCGTGGCCATACACAAGCACAGCTGGCACAGCTGGCCGGTACGACGCGGCAAAAACTGATCGAGATTGAGCACGGCAGCTTGTCGGTGGCGATGAATGCCTACGCACGGGTTTTTGCAGCCTTGGGCAGTGAGGTCAAACTGGTCCCCGTTTCCATGCCAACGCTGGAGGAAGTGGAGGATTTGTTCAATGAGTAGCTACAAACTGCAGGTCCGTACGCCCGAAGGCGCAAGTGGCAGCGTGTTCGTCGGCACTGAGCACTACCACTTTCGCTACGCTGATGATGCCCTGGAGCAGAGTGCAATCAGCCTGCTGATGCCAGTGCGGGCCGAGGAGTATCGACGGCATGAACTGCACCCGATCTTTCAAATGAACCTGCCCGAAGGTTATGTACTGGAGCAACTGAAAAACCGTCTGGCGAAGACCGTCAAGGTAGATCCAATGCTGTTGTTGGCCCTGTCAGGCAGCAGCGCACCTATCGGCCGCGTCTTCACCTCGTCCGCGCAAGTCAACCAACTGATTGAGCGCAACAGCCCCGTGTCGTACGGTGAGCGTCTGGATGAAATCCTCGCCTGGGATGGTGCCGAGGATTTGTTTACCCATCTGGTCGATCGCTACATCCTTCGCGCCGGCATTTCCGGGGTACAGCCTAAGGTATTGGTACCCGAAATCCCGCTGGTACCGGAACAGAAATTCACATCGAAAACCAACGATCTGATCATCAAGAGCGGGCGTGACGAGTTTCCAGGCCTGGCGATCAACGAATACCTGTGTATGTCGATTGCAAGGGAGGCAGGTATCCCCGTGCCACCCTTCTACTTGTCACAGAACCACAAGCTTTTCATCATGCGCCGCTTTGATCGGGACGAAAAACTCAACCCCCTGGGCTTTGAAGACATGACCACATTGATGGGCCTTTCCGCCGAGCAGAAATACAGCAAGAGCTACAACATGATTGCCAAGGCTGTTCGCCTCTTTTGTGCAATCGAACATGAACGCAGCTCCCTGGAGCAGTTGTTCGATAGCGTTGCGCTGAGCTGTATCGTCGGCAATGGTGATGCCCATCTGAAAAATTTTGGCTTGCTCTACAGCGATCCACTCAAACGTGACGCCCGTCTTGCACCCGCTTATGACATCGCCAATACCACCGCCTATATTCCCGAAGACGCCCTGGCTCTGGACCTGGACGGCAACCGCTCATTCTTTGCGTCACGCTTGGGAATCCTTGAGTTTGCCAAGACCTGCAGCATAGAAAACGCCGAGGAGCGCATCCGGGCTCTGCTGCAGACCCTTGAAGTGGTACTCGCACGTGAAGACGATTATTGTCGGCAAGCACCCCACGTTGCTCAGGCCATCCGGCAATCAGCGCAGGGCTACCAACGCAGCTTTGGCGGATAATCGCCAGCGCTCCCTGGGCAAGGAGACCCCCATGCTAACCACCCTGGACCAACTCGAAACCCTCTACGGCCTGCCCCAGGAGCGTGCCCTACGCAAGGAAATCGCGTTTCTCAATGAGGATTACCAGGCGATGGTCAAAGCCTCGCCGCTGGTGATTGTCAGTTCTTCAGGCGCCGATGGCCTCGACGGCTCGCCTCGGGGCGATGTGCCGGGGTTTGTGCGGATCATTGATGAGCGCACGCTGGCGATCCCCGATCGGCCGGGCAATAACCGCCTCGATACCTTGCGTAACCTGTTGGTGGATCCACGGATTGCCTTGCTGTTCATTATTCCGGGGATCGGGGAAACGTTGCGGGTCAACGGGCGGGCGCAGATTTCCATCGAACCTGAGTTGCTGCAGAGCTTTGCGGTCAACGGCAAGCCGGCGCGGTCGGTGATTGTGGTGCAGGTAGAGGCGGCGTATTTCCACTGTTCGAAAGCTTTTGTGCGCTCCGATTGCTGGAACCCGGACAAGCATGTGGAGCGTTCGACGCTGCCGTCAGCAGGGGCTTTTCACAAGCGTTTGAATGATGGGCAGTTTGATGCCGAGGCCTACGACCGGGAAATGCCGGAGCGGGTCAAGGCCACGTTGTATTGAGGCCCTGGGCGGCTCGGGCGCCCTTGAGATCGCCATCGCGGGCAAGCCCGCTCCCACAGGTAATTGCGCCGTACCTGGCTTTGAGTAAACCCCCGATACAAATGTGGGAGCTGGCTTGCCTGCGATGGCGGTGGATCAGGCGATGTACAGGTTATGCGGACTTTTCGACAGGCAGCCAGATTTCCACGGTACCGGTGCCCTTATCCACGTCGAAGTCGGCGCTGTAGCGCTCGAAATCCGGCCCGGCGACCTTGTACCCCGAGGTCGGCAACCACTCGTACATAATCCGTTCATAGGTCTGCGACAGCGCATACACCGGCCCGTAGTGCGCGAAGACCGCATAATGATTGGCCGGCACTTCAATGGATTGAAAGTTGCCCGGCACATCACTTTTGGCTGGCACTTCGACCCCGGCGATGTAATCAAACTCTTCCTGGGTGGCGTTGTAGCAAACGCCGTAGGTCACGCCGCCCATGCGCTTTGTGATGTCCTTGATGCAGCTGTCGAACAACTCCCACAGCTTCGGAATGTCCCCCAGCGTGGCCTTGCCGTAATGACCGCCGACCCCGGCAATGACCATCGCCCTGCCCTCTTCCATGCGGGGTTCCAGGGGTAACGTTACCTGTTGGTTCATCTGCACAATCTCCATTGATAAATGACCAAAACCATACTGAGTATAGGGGCATAGTCATCCAACACTCCAGGCCGAAAATTTTCCGGCGCCATCTGGACAACCTACCCTCATCGCCCGTATTGTCTGCCCCGCAGGCCACCGCAGTGGCCGACGTCGCTCGGACGGTTCCGGGCGCTTACGTATTCCGAGGCAACAATGGCAGACCAAGGTTCGCCGCGCCGCTTTGCGCGCATAGATCGACTCCCCCCTTATGTTTTCAATATCACTGCCGAGCTGAAGATGGCTGCGCGTCGGCGCGGCGAAGACATCATCGACTTGAGCATGGGTAACCCCGACGGCCCGACTCCACCGCATATCGTGGAGAAACTGGTGACCGTCGCCCAGCGCGAAGACACCCACGGCTACTCCACCTCCAAAGGCATCCCGCGCCTGCGCCGCGCCATTTCGCGCTGGTACAAGGACCGCTATGAGGTGGATATCGACCCGGAAACCGAGGCCATCGTGACCATCGGCTCCAAGGAAGGCCTGGCGCACCTGATGCTGGCCACCCTGGACCAGGGCGATACCGTTCTGGTACCCAACCCCAGCTACCCGATTCACATCTACGGTGCGGTGATTGCCGGCGCCCAGGTGCGCTCGGTGCCGCTGATTCCCGGCGTGGACTTCTTTGCCGAGCTGGAGCGGGCGATCCGCGGTTCGATCCCCAAGCCGAAGATGATGATCCTCGGCTTCCCGTCCAACCCGACCGCGCAGTGCGTGGAGCTGGACTTCTTCGAACGGGTGATCGCCCTGGCCAAGCAGTACGACGTGCTGGTGATCCACGACCTGGCCTACGCCGATATCGTCTACGACGGCTGGAAAGCCCCGTCGATCATGCAGGTACCGGGAGCCAAGGACATTGCGGTGGAGTTTTTCACCCTGTCCAAGAGCTACAACATGGCCGGCTGGCGCATCGGTTTTATGGTGGGTAACGCGGAACTGGTCAACGCCCTGGCGCGCATCAAGAGCTACCACGACTACGGCACCTTCACCCCGCTGCAAGTGGCGGCGATTGCCGCGCTGGAAGGCGACCAGCAATGTGTGAAAGACATTGCCGAGCAGTACCGCCAGCGCCGCAATGTGCTGGTCAAGGGCCTGCATGAACTGGGCTGGATGGTAGAGAATCCGAAGGCGTCGATGTATGTCTGGGCAAAAATTCCCGAGGCGTATGCCGCCATGGGCTCGCTGGAATTTGCCAAGAAGCTGCTGCTCGAAGCCAAGGTGTGTGTCTCGCCGGGGATCGGCTTTGGCGAGTATGGCGATGACCATGTGCGCTTTGCGCTGATCGAGAACCAGGACCGCATTCGCCAGGCGGTACGCGGGATACGGGCAATGTTCCGGGCCGATGGCCTGGTCACCAAAGCCTGACCGAGTGATCGTTCCCACGCTCTGCGTGGGAACGTAGTCCGGGACGCTCTGCGTCCCAAAGCGTGACGCAGAGCGTCACAAGGGGCATTCCCACGCGGAGCGTGGGAACGATCAGTCACCCCAGGTTGGGTTACACCACCAACGACAGCAACATGATAAAGCCCAGCGCCACGATGGACAGGATGGTCTCCATCGCCGTCCACGTCTTGAACGTCTCGGCCACGGTCATGTTGAAGTACTGCTTGACCAGCCAGAACCCTGCATCGTTGACGTGCGACAGAATCAACGACCCCGCCCCCGTCGCCAGCACCAGCAATTCCAGGTTGACCCCCGGCACCATGCCCACCACCGGCACCACAATGCCTGCGCCCGTAATGGTGGCCACGGTCGCCGAACCCGTGGCAATCCGAATCACTGCGGCTACCAGCCAGGCCAGCAGGATCGGGTTGATCTGCGCCGTCACCGCCATATGGCCGATCACGTCACCCACACCGCTGGTCACCAGCATCTGCTTGAAGCCACCACCGGCACCGATGATCAGGATGATCGCGGCGGTCGGCGCAAGGCTCGCATCCAGCAGCTTGAGGATTTGCTTGGAATGGATGCCCTGGCGATGACCAAAGGTGTACAGCGACAGCAGCAACGCCAGGAGCAAGGCACTGATCGGGTGGCCGATCATGTCCATCCAGTTACGCACGATGTGCCCGTCTGGCAGGGCGATGTCAGCGAAGGTTTTCAGCAGCATCAGGAACACCGGCAGCAGCACGGTGATCAGGGTGATGCTGAAGCTCGGCAGGTTTTTTGCGTCGGACTCGCGGGCCAGTTGGTCCACCAGTTCCTGGGACGGGTTGCCGGGGATGTACTTGGCAATGAACGTCCCGAAGATCGGCCCGGCAATGATGGCGGTCGGCAAGGCGACGATCAGGCCGTAAAGAATGGTCTTGCCGATATCCGCGCCAAACACGCCGATGGCCAGCAACGGCCCCGGATGCGGCGGCACCAGGCCGTGCACCGCCGACAGGCCGGCGAGCAACGGGATGCCGATCTTGATCAGCGACACACCGGTGCGCCGCGCAACGATAAACACCAGCGGGATCAGCAATACAAAACCGATCTCGAAGAACAGTGGGATGCCCACCAGGAAGGCCGCGAACATCATCGCCCACTGCACCTTTTCCTTGCCAAAGGCGCGGATCAGGGTCTGGGCGATCTGATCGGCACCGCCGGATTCGGCCATCATCTTGCCGAGCATCGTACCCAGCGCCAGGATAATCCCGACAAACCCGAGCACCCCGCCAAAACCGTCCTGGAAGGCCTTGATGATCTTGTCCACGGGCATGCCCGAGGTCAGGCCGAGAAAGCCTGCGGCGATGATCAGCGCAATAAAGGGGTGGACCTTGAACCGGGTGATCAACACGATCAGCCCGATGATAGTGACCACTGCATCAAGCAGCAGGTAAGACTCGTGGGACATGCCAAACATGGGGGTCGTCTCCTGTTTGTTGTTGTTATTAAAGCGGGTGTTGAATTTCGTGCCGTCGGATAGCGCTGTCTTTCGGGCAAAAAATCATCGGGAAGGTTCAAAACCGTGGGTCAGCCACCACGCGTGGGTCTGCGCGGCCAACGCCTCGATGCTGTCTTTACTGGCGTTGAGGGCCAGGGTCAGCGGCTCGCCAATGGGCGATTCGAGGGTGGCGAACTGGCTGTCGATCAGGCTGGCCGGCATGAAATGGCCGGGGCGATGGGACACGCGGTCGGCGGCCACTTCGCGGGTCAGTTCGAGGAAGACAAACCCCAGGCCCGGCGCGGCTTCGCGCAAGTGATCGCGGTATTTTTTCTTCAAGGCCGAACAGGTGAGCACCGGATGCTCGCCGGCCTTGAGCGCACGACGCAACTCATCGCAGAGGATGTCGAGCCAGCCGGCGCGGTCGTCGTCGTTCAGGGGATGGCCTGCGCTCATCTTTTCGATATTGGCAGCCGGGTGAAAGCTGTCGCCTTCAATGGCGGTGGCGCCGTTCAACAGGCACAGGGCCTCGCTGACACTGGACTTGCCACATCCGGAAACACCCATGATGACCAGGGCAGTAACAGGTTGACTCATGAAACACCTCAGGACGCAGATAGCGCTACCTTTGCACGCCCTAAGGCTAGTGCAAAAACAGGCTTTTCCCGCGCCTAATTGTCATTTTTATGGAGTGACGCGTGCATCCTCTGCCACCGCTTGCACCAGGATCAGGCAACCCTTTGCGCAAGTATTTGCAGGCTTTTGGAGACAGCGCTACCTTAGTGCCTCGATTTTTGTTTGGCAAGCCGCCTGATGACCTCCAAGAACGATAAAAATACCCGCACCACGGGTCGCCCTACTCTTAACGAAGTCGCGCGCCTGGCCGGCGTCAGCCCGATTACCGCCTCCCGGGCCCTGCGCGGGATCAGCACCGTGGCCACCGAACTGGTGGAAAAAGTGCAGAAGGCCGCTGCCGAGCTGAACTACGTGGTCAACCCGGCCGCCCGCGCCCTGGCCTCCGCCCGCAGCCAGTCGGTGGTGGTGCTGGTGCCCTCGCTGTCCAACCTGCTGTTTATCGAAACCCTCGAAGCCATTCATCAGGTGCTACGGCCCAAGGGCTTCGAAGTGCTGATCGGCAACACCCACTATTCCCGGGACGAAGAAGAAAACCTGTTGCGCAACTACATGGCCTATCAGCCACGCGGCTTGCTGCTGACCGGCTTTGACCGCACCGAAAGCGCCCGGCGCATGGTGGAGTCGAGCAATGTGCCCTGCGTGTACATGATGGACCTGGACCCGACGGCCGGGGTCAACTGCGTCGGCTTCTCGCAGATCAGTGCCGGCGAAACCGCAGCAGCGCACCTGATCTCCCGGGGCCGCAAACGCCTGGCCTACGTCGGCGCACAACTGGACCAGCGCACGCTGCTGCGCGGTGAAGGCTTCCGCCGTGGCCTGCAACAGGCCGGTTTGTATGACCCGACCCTCGAACTGCTGACCCCGCGCCCCTCGTCGGTGGGCCTGGGTGGCGAGTTGTTCCTGCAACTGCTGGCCAGCCATCCGGATGTGGACGCGATCTTCTTCGGCAACGACGACCTGGCCCAGGGTGCGCTGCTCGAAGCCCTGCGCCACGGGATCAAGGTGCCGCAGCAAGTGGCGGTACTGGGCTTCAACGACCTGCCCGCCTCCAGCTTCATGGTGCCGCGCCTGAGCAGCATCAGCACCCCACGCGAAGCCATTGGCCGACGCGCGGCAGAGCATTTGCTGACGGTGATGGCCGGCAACAAAATCGCCCGGCCGGTGGTGGATATGGGGTTTGAGTTGAAGGTACGCGAGAGCAGTTAAGCATTGGCTGTAGGAATGAGCTGACTGTGCGGCCGCGCCTTGCTCCGTTACCTACGGTTGCGTCAGAATCCGCCGGCTTGTGCGCCTGGGTGGGGCTCTCTAAGGTGGCTCGGTCGCTGAATGTCTCGGTGATCGGGTTTAGTAGCCTGAGCTTGAACAACCTAAGTGCATGAGCCTCCCCTGTCAGACGTTCTCGTCTGTGCTTGATGGTGGCTGTGCGCAGGGCGCCTTCGGGCGCGCCGGCTTTGGGTGTTCACCGGTCTACTAACCTGCGTGCAGCCGCCACCCTAATTCGTTTAGTAGCGATGAGGTGGCGGCCCGAATCAGGAACACCCCTATGTTCAAAATAACGCCCAACCCCCCGCTTCACGACGCAAAACTCAACCTGGCCGCCCACCGCGCCATTGATCACTACCTCAATCCACCAACCGCCCCCGCGCCCGAACCTTCCACTCTGTTCACCGTCACTTCCGGCGCCAGCAGCGAAAGCCTGATTGCCAACAGCTATGAAACCCTATCCTCCGTCACCACATTGCTGCTGGACTTGTCCGAAGACCTGACCGGCAAAGACCGCGACAGGGCCCTAGCGATTCACCAGTTGAGCGAGTTGGGCGTGTTGCTGATGGGCACATTGATGGACCAGCAAACACTGCACAACTAAAGCCCAGACGCGATCAAAAAGGTGGGAGCTGGCTTGCCTGCGATGGCGGTGTGTCAGCCAGCCAAGATAATGACTGACACACCGCCATCGCAGGCAAGCCAGCTTGTATGGTTAGACTTGTAGGGGTGGTGGGACTAAAAGCCAGCATCTGACTCTAGCCAGTACAGACCGTGGGAGACTTCGTCCCACCCCTTCACCAAAGCGCCGATAAGGAATGCATCGGCCATGACCGACGATAGAAGCAAGCCAGCGCAACGGTGAAGCCCCGACAAGCCCGTAAACCCTAACCCGGAGCTTTTCTCATGGCAATGACTGTCTCGCAATCAATCATTGGAGTGGATGTCGCTAAAGCCGAAGTAGTTGTTTATCAAAGTGAAACTGCTGAAACAAAGATCGTATCGAACAAGAAAAGCGAGCTGAAGGCATGGCTGAAGTCTTTGCCTGCGGGCAGCGCCATCGCAATTGAAGCCACCAATATCTATCACGTGGATACCGTCAATTTGGCTCATTCGATGGGCCATATCGTTTACGTGATTGATGGATATCGCCTTAGCCATTACCGCAAAGGCACAGGTGGTCGCGCTAAAACAGACTTCAGTGATGCGCAGTTGCTGGCTCGCTACTTGAAGAATGAACAGGCTGATTTACGCGCCTGGAATCCGCCGCCGAAGATTTATACCAAGCTTCAAAGCTTGCTGCGTCGACGCGCAGCGCTGGTGAAAATGCGTGTTGCACTGAATCAGAGCTGGGCGGGCGAGCCATCACTCAAGGCCTCGTCCAAGAGCATTTCAGCGTGTCTTGATAGGCATGAGGGGCTCATTGAGAAAAGGATATTAGATGCTGTTACTGAGGCGGGGCTTTTGCATCAGGTCAAGCGCTGCCAAGCCGTCGAGGGCATTGGTTTTCTGACAGCAGTTGCCCTGGTAATGGCGTTTCAGCGAGGAGAATTTGAAAGTGCTGACGCTTACATCGCGTTCTTGGGAATGGACTTGAGAGTATCCGATTCTGGGCAAATGAGCGGACGCCGCTCATTGAGCAAGAAGGGAGATTCAGAGATACGCAGATTGCTGCATAACGCGGCGTCAGCAGGTATTAACCTGGCAAATAAATAGGGCATATTAGATAATCTGTCTCCATGAAAATAGATGCCCGCAAACTCAGCCCCCAAGAACAACGTGAAAAGCGCTCCACGGCCCTACGCATGCGTGAGCAGGGTTACACCTACAAGGCTATTGGCGAAGCGGTTGGTGTTCACCCCCGCACTATTGCTCACTGGGCGCAGGTCGCAGAACATAAAGGCGAAAAGGCTGCCATTGCCGGCGGCCAGCGTGGTGTGCGCCAGGGTGATCGCCGCAGTTTGAGCTCCAGCCAGGAAGTGCTGATTCGCACCTTGATGACCGATAAGATGCCCGACCAACTCAAGCTCGGCTTTGCGCTCTGGACGCGTGATGCGGTGCGAGAACTGATCCGCCAGCGCTGTGGTTTTCTCATGCCGGTTCGAACGGTTGGTGAATATCTCAAGCGTTGGGGCTACACCCCGCAGCGCCCACTGCATCGGGCTTATCAGCAGAAACCTGAAGTGGTTCAGCACTGGCTGGATAATGAATATCCACGCATCGCACAGCGGGCCAAGGCTGAGAATGGTGAGATTCAGTGGGGCGACGAAACCGGTATGCGCAGTGACAGCCATGCTGGCCGCAGCTACGCCCCTATTGGCGAAACGCCGGTGCGCCTGGTCAGCGGCAGTCGTTTTTCCACCAACATGATTTCCACCGTGACCAATCGGGGCAAACTGCGCTTCATGCTGTATCGGGAAACGCTGACAGCCCCAGTGCTGATTCGCTTCCTGAGCCGCCTGATTCGCGATGCTCAGGGCCGCAAGGTGTTCCTGATTCTCGACAACCTGCGCGTACACCACAGCAAAAAGGTGAGCGCCTGGGTTGGCGACCGCAAAGAGCAAATCGAACTGTTCTTCTTGCCGGCCTACGCCCCGGAGTTGAACCCTGACGAGTATTTGAATTGTGATTTGAAACATCAGGTCCGCACGGGCTTGCCGGCGCGTAATCAGGACGAACTGGAAAGGCGTGTTCGCTCGGTCATGAGACGATTGCAATTACGCCCTCAAAGAATCCGTTCTTATTTCCGGCATCCACGTATCGCCTACGCAGCATGATTTGGTGTATTTGATTGCCGGGTTAATATCAGGTCAGAAGCCTGGAAACCTTTATACGAGGGTTATCTGGCCAGGGGCCTGAAAACGACTCAAGCCCTGGTCATCATTGGCCGCAAGCTGGCGCGCATCGCCTTTTCGCTCATGAAAAACCTGAGCGAATACCAGTCAAAAGCGGTTTTGGGGGCTTCCCCAAAACCATAGAATCTCCCACCTTTTTTTACCGTGCCCACTTGGCCCCTGCTAAATTGGCCAACGCCAACTCACACCTGCCAGGGAAGCACCATGGGACACGCGCTGAAAATCTTGGGTCGCACTTCGTCCATCAACGTACGAAAAGTCCTGTGGACCTGCCAGGAACTGAACATCCCCTACGAGCGCGAAGACTGGGGCATCGGCTTCACCCCCACCCAATCACCCGCCTTCCTCGCCCTGAACCCCAACGCCCAGGTGCCGGTGATCATTGACGACAACGGCGTGCTGTGGGAATCCAACACCATCTGCCGTTACCTGGTGGGCCTGCACCAGCGCCATGACTTGCTGCCCGCCGCCCCCGCGCCTCGCGCCAGGGTCGAGCAATGGATGGACTGGCAAGCCACCGAACTCAACCCCTCCTGGGGCTATGCCTTCCACGCCCTGGTGCGCCAGAACCCGGACTTCCAGGACCCGCAGCGCATTGCTGCCGGCGTGCGCGGTTGGAACGACAAAATGGGATTGCTGGAGCAGCAGTTGATCAAGACCGGCGCCTATGTGGCCGGTGACAGCTTCAGCCTCGCCGATATCCTGGTCGGCCTGTCGGTGCACCGCTGGCGGATGACGCCCATGGAGCGCCCTCGCTACCCGGCTGTCGATGCGTACTACGCCCTGCTCAGCCAGCGCCCAGGTTTCCAGGCCTTTGCCCTCGACGGTCACAACTAAGGATTACACGATGAAAGGACTCAACGTACTGCTCACCGGCGCCTGCGGCAGGATCGGCAAGACATTTTTCGAAGCGTCGAAAGATCGCTACTGCTTTACCCTCACCGACCGCGTCGCACCGGGCTTCGCCCTCGACGGCCATCGCTTCGTGCAGGCCGACTTGAGTGACAAAACGGCCCTCACCGCACTGCTCGACGGCATCGACGTGGTTGTGCACCTGTCGGGCATTCCCCACGCCAGCGCCACCTTCGACGAACTGCTCCCCAACAATATCCTCGCCACCACCTATCTGTTCGAGGCCGCCGTGGCCGCCAACGTCAAGCGCCTGGTCTTCGCCAGCAGCGCCCAGACCATCGAAGGCTACCCGGTGGATCGGCAAATCACCCCGGGCATGCCGGTGCTGCCGGCCAACCTGTATGGCGTGAGCAAATGCTACGGCGAAGCGCTGTGCGGGTATTACGCAGCCAAAACCCCACTCTCCACCATCGCATTACGCATTGGCGCGTTTGAATTTACCGAAACCCACGACCTGAACAACGCCCGCGACCTCAGCGCCTGGCTCAGCCCTCGGGATGCCGTGCAGTTGTTGCAGCGCTCGGTGGAGGCCGAGGGGGTCAAGCACCTGATCGCCCATGGCATTTCCAATAACCGCTTCAAGCGCCTGGACTTGAGCGAGACCACACGGGTTCTGGGGTATCAGCCGCAGGACGATGCTTTCCAGGTCTTCGAGATTCCCATTACTTACTGAAGGCAATGGCCGCCGACGGCAAACATTGGCCGTCGGCAACCCGCCTCTTGCCTCGGTATTGCCCTCACAGCCAATGAATACGGGGTTTTAGTTCCCGGCACGCTAATTGCTAAACCCTATGGACCGTTCAAAACCACAGGTGCCCGATCATGTTGGTCAATACCCAAGTCTCGTCCGTGATCCAACAGTCCAAACGCCCCGACCTGGACCCGGCCAACGCCGCCGCCAGCGCGCTGTACAGCGGCGTGATGCAAAACGTGCAGAACGCTGCCGCCGCGACCCAGGTGCAAGCCACGCAAAAGGCCACCGACACCACGGCCAGCAACGTGGATGCGGCGTTTGCCAAGACCCGCCTGCAGTTGCAGGCAACACCGCCGACCAGCGCCACGCCAACCACCGCGACCAGCACCCAGGCCCGGACAGAGTTCACCGACTACATGGCCAAGACGCCGGCCGAGCGCATTCGCGATCAGATCCTCAAGGAAAAGGGCCTGACCGAAGAAGATGTGAAAGCGATGCCTATCGAACAGCAGAATGCCATTGCCCTGGAAGTGACTGAGCGCCTGAAGATGCAGGCGGCGCAGCAGTTCGCCGAGAAGACCGCTGACCCGCAGATCAAGGCCGTGAAAGATGCCCTGGCTGCCATCTGATATGGCCCGCCACTGCCGCTCTGCGCGGGTTGAGCCTGGCAACCCACTCTCCCGTTGACCTGTGGCGAGGGAGCTTGCTCCCTCACCACAGGGTGGGCACGGTCCCGCTACTGCAATTGCAGGGTGGAGTTGAACTGGCCGATAGCATCCACCACATGCCGTGAGCCCTCCTGGATCTCCAGGATCACCTGCCCCGCTTCATTGGCCAACTCCACCCCCACGCCGGTACGGCTCAGGCTCGACTGCATGCTCGATACCGCGCTCAGGGACAAGTCGTGGTTTTTGCGCACCACGTCGACAATCTCGATCGTCGCCTGGCTGGTACGCGCCGCCAGGCTGCGCACCTCGTCCGCCACCACCGCAAACCCACGCCCGTGCTCACCCGCGCGTGCAGCTTCAATGGCCGCGTTAAGCGCCAACAGGTTGGTTTGATCGGCAATACCGCGAATGGTCTGCACGATGGTGCCGATAATGTCCGACTGCTTGCTTACCGCGTCGATACTCAGCGCCGCCTGATTCAGGTCGCGGGAAATTTCTTCGATGATCTGCACCGTCTGCTGCACCACTTCCGACCCCTTACGGGCGCAGGCGTCGTTCTGCACCGAGGTGGCGTGGGCCGAATCGGCAGCGGTCCGCAACGTGGTGACCTGGTGGGTGATATCACTGGCGAACTTCACCACCTTGTACAGGCGACCATTGGCATCGAAGATCGGGTTGTAGGAGGCTTCCAGAAACAGCGTCTGGCCATGCTTGTTGCGCCGTTCGAAACGATGGGAGTGAAACTCACCCCGGTTGAGCGACGCCCAGAACGCCTTGTAACTCGGTGAGTCCACCTCAGCGCGGTCACAGAACATGCTGTGGTGCTGGCCAACGATTTCACCGAGGGAATACTGCACCGTCTTCAGGAAGTTCTGGTTGGCATTGAGGATCTGCCCCTGGGGCGTGAACTCGATGACCGCCATGGAGCGGCCGATGGCATCAATCAGGCTCTGGTTTTCATGTTCGCGGTGGATCCGTTCGGAAATGTCCGACGCCACCTTGATCACGCTCTGCACCTGTTCATCCGGGCCGAACACCGGCATGTAGCTGGCCTCCAGCCACACTTCCTCGCCGCTCTTGGTCAAGCGCATGAACGTGCCGCTGAGGGGCTCGCCCTGGGCCAGGTCGCGCCATAGCTTGGCGTAGACGTCGCTGCGGTAGTAGGACTCTTCACAGAAAATTCGGTGGTGTTTGCCACGTACTTCCTCGGCGCTGTAACCCAATGTCTTACAGAAGTTTTCGTTGGCATCCAGGACTATGCCGTCGCGATCAAACTCGATCATCGCCATGGAGCGGCTGATCGCCGCCAGCTTGGCCTGGGCCTGGGTCAACGCGCAGGAAAAACGTTCGATTTGCAACAGGTCGGATTTGTGGTGCAGGTTAAACATGGTCGGATCACCTTCAGCGCTGTCTTTGAATGACGGTTAGTTCTTGGATTTGACCCAGCACAACTTTCCACAAAACAGGCAAACGCAATCGTCCAGAGACAGGACAAGTGTCAGGCGATAGATAAATGATGGCTAATCGGAGAGTCCATGGGGCAACACTCGCTTCAAGGCATCCTTTTCTTGATGACCCTCTCTGGGGCCTGCTTCAACCGACACACGCAAATCCATTTAACTTGAGGCTCCTTTTTCCCGGCGCTTTGAGGTACGCGCTCGCTATGCCAAAAACCACCCAAGACGCTTCATATGGCAAGCGACATAAGTGGTTCTGGATGAGCATAGACAGGGCTTGGCACTCTGCAAGGCCATTAATCAGCCATCATTGATAAAAAGATGTTGGAGGGGCGTGCGAGGGGGATATCAGGATGTATCTTGCCGTGTAGAAGCGAGCTTGCTCGCTCCCACAGTGAAGGGCTTAGTGACCGAACAGGCCTGTCTCAGTTTTCTTGGCTTTTTTGTCCGCGCGTTTTTCATCGGCGGTCTTTGCCGGTTTTTTCTTCGCGGCTTTCTTTGAATCCATACCTTTGGCCATGATGCATGCTCCACTAACAGAGGAAGTAAGCATGGGTATAACACCTATTGCCCAACAGAAGGCGCTTTGCCCGACTTATAATCCCCAGCCCTTGATCACGCTTGTCCAAATACCATGCCCGAGTTGCACATTGATCTACTGGCGGAGCCCCTGTGGCCGTTGCTGAACAAGTTCTACCGCCGCCATAACTCGCCGATGAAGGCCCTCAAGGGCGGCCAGTTGTGGGTCGCGCGCAACAGCGAGATCGTCGCAGGCCTGTGCCTGAGCCCCGTGGTCTGCGGTCAGTGGCTGACCGGGCTGTTTGTCGATCCGGCATTACGCGGACAAGGGCTGGCGGCGCGGCTGATCGCTGAAGCGATTGCGCCTGTCGAAGGCACGGTGTGGCTACTGTGCCACCCCGACCTGGAAGGGTTTTATACAGCCCAGGGCTTCAGCCAGCAGACCGTGTTGCCGCAGTCGCTGGCAGAGCGCCTGGTGCGCTATAAACGCAACAAGCCGATGATTGCCATGGGCCTGTGCCGCCAGGGTTAAGCGTCGGCGGCGGGATCCAGCTCCGGAAACATCACCTCGATAAACCCGAATTTGCTGAAGTCTGTGATCCGCGACGGGTACAGGCGACCGATCAGGTGGTCGCATTCATGCTGCACCACCCGCGCGTGGAAGCCATCGGCAATCCGCACAATCGGCTCGCCCTTGGGGTCAAAACCCTCGTAGCGAATCTGCTGGTAGCGATCCACCGCACCGCGCAGGCCTGGCACCGACAGGCAGCCTTCGTACCCCTCCTCCAACACCGGGCTCAGCGGGGTAATCAGCGGGTTGATCAGGATGGTCTGGGGCACCGCCGGGGCATCCGGGTAGCGCTCGCTGCTCTCGAAGCCGAAGATCACCAGTTGCAGGTCGACACCAATCTGCGGCGCGGCCAGGCCAACGCCACCCACGTGTTCCATGGTCTGGAACATGTCGTCGATCAGTTGCCACAGCTCGGGGCTATCGAACATTTCCGGGGGCACCGGGGGCGCGATACGCAGCAGGCGTTCATCGCCCATTTTCAGGATTTCACGAATCATCGATCAACTTTCATCAGAGGTGGGTTTGGGCTGCGAATGGTCCCGGCCGAGGCCCGAGACATGCTGTTTTTGATCAGGGTGGTGTTCGCCAAAGTCCTTTTCGCCCGGGTCTTTGCCTTCGACAGACATGTGCTCGATCACCGCGTTCATCTCCGCGCCCAGCAGTAATACGGCGGCGGAAATATAGAAGTACAACAGCAGGACAATGATCGCGCCGATGCTGCCGTACATGGCGTTGTAGTCGGCGAAGGTTTTCACGTAATAGCCAAAGCCCAGGGAAGCGATGATCCAGACCACCACCGCCAGCACCGAGCCTGGCGTGATAAAGCGAAATTTCTGCTTCACGTCCGGCATCACGTAGTACATCAAGGCCACGGCGAACATCAGCAGGATCACAATCAACGGCCAGCGCAGGATGGTCCACAGGGTAACGACGAATTCCTGCATGCCAATCTGCCCGGCCAGCCACTCCATCACTTGCGGCCCCAGGACCATCAACGCGGCAGCGGCCAGCAACATGCCGGCGATACCCACGGTGTAGAGAATCGACAGCGGGAAGCGTTTCCAGATCGGCCGGCCTTCCACCACGTCGTAGGCAGCGTTCATCGCACTCATCATCAGGCGCACGCCCGCCGAGGCGGTCCACAGCGCGATGACGATACCCACCGACAACAGCCCACCCTTGGATTGCTGCAATTGGTCAATCACCGGGTTGACCTGCTCCAGGGCCTGGGGCGGCAACACCAGCTCCGATTGCAGGCGCAACCAACTGAAGAAGTCCGGCAGGTGCAGGAAACCAATCAGGGCAATCAGGAACAGCAGGAAGGGAAACAATGAAAACAGCATCTGGTAGGCCAGTGCCGAGGCGTAGGTGGGCATCTCGTCGTCGATGAACTCTGTGACGGTGCGCATCAATACGCGGTGCAGCGGCAGATCTTTTAATACCGGAAAAATCATAGCGTCTCCTTTCGCCGCAAAAAGGTTGAGTTCGTGGGCGACTCAGGGGCCGTTTTCTACATCAAGGTAGCCTATTTGGCGACCTTGAAACAATTTCGAAACTTTAATCCGCCGGTTTGACATAAAAACGGCCATCCGTGGATGACCGTTATGCTGCGTGTTGGCAGGCGGGTGAATCAGGCTTTGTCGACCGTATTCTTTACCGCGTCCTTGACCTTGCCGATCGCTTGCTGGGCTTCGCCCTTCTTCTCTTGGATCTTGCCTTCGGCCTCAAGCTGGGTGTTGTCTGTGGCTTTGCCGACACCTTGTTTGATATTGCCAATGGCTTCGTTCGCTAAACCTTTTGCCTTATCCGCTGTGCTGCCCATGGTATTTCTCCGTAAGAACAATCAAGGATTTTGGTCATTACCTAAGGATTGACCCTGGGCATTTGCGCAGAGTTTCAATTATTTGCGTCAGGCATTTCATCACCCCGCACAGGTTTGGCTTTATGTTTTGCGGCCAACCCACGAGAATGCCCGGCAGATTCAGGCTCAACCGCTGAATAACAGATCCCGTAGGAAGGTTATGAAACTCAATAAATCACAGGCCATCGCCCGCAGAAACCTGGAACTGGGCGGTGCCGTGCTCGGTGTCAACAACTGCCACTTCACCGACCTGGACCGCAAGCGCAACATCTGGTGGTTCGACCTGCCGGTGGCGCGCATCGCCATTGGCCAGTACGAGTGGATTCATTTGTTGATGCACAACGCCGAAACCGATCAGCTACTGCACCTGAAAGTACCGACCGTGTACCTGCGTGAGAAGCTTGAAGGGTTGGTGGTACGCAATGCAGGCAAGCGCAAGCCGGAGATTACCCTGGAGCTGAGCGCGGACAAGGACTCGTTCCTGAAGGATGTACGCCCGGCAGGCGCTGGCGTGAGCTTCGCGCAGTTCGCCCTGTAGACACCCGATCAGAAATGTGGGGGCTGACAGGACGCCATCGCGGGCAAGCCCGCTCCCACAGGGGTTGTGCTGTACAGGTGTTTTGAGTGCGGCCCAGGACAAATGGCTTGTCGGGTCGCCGCATCGCGGCGATAGCGGCGGGTCAGTCGACACTCAGCGCCCAATAAAAAGCCCCGCATTCGCGGGGCTTTTTGTTTACTTCTTCAGGCCCAGTTTCTTCATCTCTTCATCGCGCAACTCACGACGCAGGATCTTGCCCACGTTGGTGGTCGGCAGTGCTTCGCGGAACTCGACAGCCTTCGGCACTTTGTAGCCGGTGACGTTGGCGCGCATATGCTCCATCACCTGCTCCTTGGTCAGGGTCGCGCCTGGCTTGACCACGATGAACAGCTTGATGTGCTCGCCCGATTTCTCGTCCGGTACACCAATGGCCGCGCATTGCAGCACGCCCGGCAGGCTTGCCAGCACGTCTTCCAGTTCGTTGGGGTAGACGTTGAAACCGGAGACCAGAATCATGTCCTTCTTGCGATCAACGATGCGCATGTAGCCGTCTGGCTGGATGATCGCGATATCGCCGGTCTTCAGCCAGCCTTGGCTGTCGAGCACTTCGGCGGTGGCGTCTTCACGCTGCCAGTAGCCCTTCATCACTTGCGGGCCCTTGACGCACAGCTCGCCGATTTCGCCCAGGGGCAACTCGACGCCCTCATCCGAGATGACTTTGCACAGGGTCGAGGGCACCGGGATGCCGATGGTGCCGATCTGGATATTCTGGATCGGGTTGACCGTGGCCACCGGGCTGGTTTCGGTCATGCCGTAACCTTCACAGATATTGCAGCCGGTCACGGCCTTCCAACGCTCGGCCGCCGCCAGTTGCAATGCCATGCCACCCGACAGCGTGACCTTGAGCCCCGAGAAGTCCAGCTTGCGGAAGCCTTCGTTGTTGCACAGGGCCACGAACAGGGTGTTCAGGCCGACAAAGCCGCTGAACTTCCACTTCGACAACTCCTTGACCATCGCCGGCAGGTCGCGCGGGTTGCTGATCAGGATGTTGTGGTTGCCGATCAGCATCATCGCCATGCAATGAAAGGTGAAGGCATAGATGTGGTACAGCGGCAGCGGCGTGATCAGGATCTCGCAGCCTTCGTTGAGGTTGGAGCCCATCAGCGCCTTGCACTGCAGCATGTTGGCGACCAGGTTGCGATGGGTCAGCATTGCGCCCTTGGCCACGCCGGTGGTGCCGCCGGTGTATTGCAGTACGGCGACGTCTTCGCTGGCCGGGCTGGCGTCGGTGACCGGCTGGCCATGCCCCTTGGCCAGGACGTCGTTGAACTTGATCGCCTGGGGCAAGTGATAGGCCGGGACCATCTTCTTCACGTACTTGATGACGCTGTTGATCAGCAACCGCTTGAGCGGCGGCAACAGGTCAGCCACTTCGGTGACGATCACGTGCTTGACGCCAGTCTTGGGCACGACTTTTTCTGCCAGGTGCGCCATGTTGGCCAGGCAGATCAGGGCTTTGGCCCCGGAGTCGTTGAACTGGTGTTCCATCTCCCGCGCGGTGTACAGCGGGTTGGTGTTGACCACGATCAGGCCGGCGCGGATAGCGCCAAACACGGCGACCGGATACTGCAGGAGGTTGGGCAATTGCACGGCGATTCGATCACCCGGCTGCAAGTCGGTATGCTGTTGCAGGTACGCGGCAAAGGCACCGGACAATTCGTACAACTCACCGTAGGTGATTGTCTTGCCCAGGTTGCTGAAAGCCGGTTTGTCGGCGAAGCGTTGGCAGGACTGTTTCAGTACCGCCTGAATATTTTGATACTCGTCTGGATTGATGTCTGCAGCAATCCCGGCGGGGTACTTATCCTTCCAAAAGTCTTCGATCATGGAAGCCCACTCCTCAGCGACGCGAATTCATTCACCGCATTTGATGCGATTATTATTTGTGTGTTTTTAGGTGATTCCGGCTGTTTCAAGCAGGCCGAGAGGTCACAAAGCGCGCCGAGAGTAGCAGCTTTGCCAAGGGCCGCCTAGAGCCAAAAGAGGCCCCTACAGTCATAAACATGACTCAAGAATATGCAGTAGTCATTTTTAGAGCAAAGATTCTATAACCTGCGAAACCGCTCTACTTTAAGGGTGTACACCGTAAATGTGGGAGCTGGCTTGCCAGCTCCCACATTTGAATCGCATTTCAATTCAGGTCAGGCGATATCGCGAAGCTCTCTGCGCAGGATCTTGCCTACCGGCGTCATCGGCAGCGAGTCGCGCAACACAATGTGCTTGGGCACTTTGTAGCCGGTGAAGTTGGCCTTGCAGTAAGTCTTCAGCTCCTCAAGGCTGACACCCTGGGCCCGCGCCACCACGAACAGTTTCACCGCCTCGCCGGTACGCTCGTCAGGCACGCCGATCACCGCGCAGTTGGCAACGTTCGGGTGGGCCATCACCACGTCTTCGATCTCGTTGGGGTACACATTGAAGCCCGAGACGATGATCAGGTCTTTCTTGCGGTCGACAATGCGCACAAAACCGTCGGGGTCGATCACCGCAATATCGCCAGTCTTGAGCCAGCCCTCGGCGTCCAGGGTCTCGGCAGTGGCCGCCGGTTGCTGCCAGTAGCCCTTCATGACCTGCGGGCCCTTGATGCACAACTCGCCCCGCTCGCCCATCGGCAACTCGACGCCGGCGTCATCAATAACCTTCATCGCCGTGCCCGGCACTGGAATACCCACGGTGCCCAGGCGCGATTGATCACCGTAGGGGTTGGTGCTGGCCACTGGCGACGTCTCAGTCAGGCCGTAGCCTTCACCGATGGAACAGCCGGTGATCTGCTTCCAGCGCTCGGCGGTGGCCTTGACCAGGGCGGTACCGCCGGAGTTGGTGATCTTCAGGTGGGAGAAGTCCAGGGTCTTGAAATCCGGGTGCTCCATCAAGGCGACAAACAGTGTGTTGAGCCCCAGCAACCCGGTAAACCGCCACTTCTTCAATTCCTTGATAAAGCCGCCGATGTCCCGTGGATTGGTGATCAGCACGTTGTGGTTGCCGGTGACCATCATGCACATGCAGTTCGCCGTAAAGGCATAGATGTGATACAGCGGCAGCGGCGCAATCATTACCTCCTGCCCTTCCTTGACCAGCGGATGCCCGTCTTCACGCAGCTGTGACATGCACGCCCGCACCTGCTGCATGTTGGCTACCAGGTTGCCGTGGGTGAGCATCGCGCCCTTGGCCAGGCCGGTGGTGCCGCCGGTGTATTGCAGCACGGCGATGTCATCGAGGGTTATCGGGTGGCGGGTCACGGCCAGGCCCGCGCCCATGCGCAACGCGCGCTTGAACGACACCGCCCGGGGCAGGCTGTAGGCCGGGACCATCTTCTTCACTTTGTCGACCACGGTGTTGATCAGCCAGCCCTTGGCGGCGGGCATGAAGTCGCCCATCTTCGCTTCGATCAGGTACTCGATCTCGGTGTCGGCCGCCACTTCCTGGACCCGGGAACCAAACAGGTTGAGGTAGACCAGCGCACGAATGCCCGCATCCTTGAACTGATGGCGCATTTCCCGCGGGGTGTACAACGGGTTGGTGTTGACCACCACCAGCCCGGCGCGCAAGGCGCCGAACACGGCAATCGGGTAATGCAGGACGTTGGGCATCTGCACCGCAATACGGTCGCCCGGCTTGAGATCGGTGTGGTGTTGCAGGTAGCCGGCGAACGCCGCACTCTGGCGCTCCAGGTCGGCGTAGGTCAGGGTGATCCCCATGTTGCTGAATGCCGGACGGTCGGCAAAGGCTTTGCAGGAACGCTCGAAGACTTCGATTACTGACTTGTACGCCGACAGGTCAAGCTCGTTGGGAACGCCTGTTGCGCGTTTGTCATTCCAGAAATCAGGTTGCATTATTCTTGTCCTCTTACCCGAGTGTGCCCGACCGCTTCCGGCTGTTTAAGGGAAGCGGAGCTTCGGGGACGTTAGCAGCTATGGCCAAACAGGCAAATACACTAAAACGTGTCATTGATTGTATGAATCTTGCCCCTGAGGCCGCGGGTGATCAGACGCCGGCCCTCGGATGAGCTATACACTGCAACGACCCTGAGCAAAGGAAGCGCCATGAACCACACCACTTTCTGGCTGACCGCGAACGACCGCAGCCGCCTGTACGTCAACCAGTGGCTACCGGACGGCACGCCCACGGCGCTGGTGATGCTGGCCCATGGCATGGCCGAGCACAGCGGCCGCTATGCGCGCCTGGCCCAGGCCCTGTGTGATGCCGGCTACGGCGTGTACGCCCCGGACCTGCGCGGCCATGGCCGTACCGCCGATGAAGGCACCCTGGGCCTGTTTGCCGAGCGCGATGGCTGGAACAAAGTGGTAGGTGACCTGGCCGCGCTCAACCAGCACATCGGCCAGCAAGCCCCCGGTGTGCCGATCCTCCTGCTGGGCCATAGCATGGGCAGCTATATCGCCCAGGCCTATCTGTTGCATCACAGTGCCAGCCTGCACGGGGCGATTCTCAGTGGGTCGAACTTCCAGCCGGTGGCCCTGTACCGCGCCGCCCGCCTGATCGCCCGGGCCGAACGCCTGCGCCAGGGCCTCAGGGGCCGCAGCGCACTGATCGAGTTTCTGTCGTTTGGCTCGTTCAACAAGGCCTTCAAGCCCAACCGCACGGCGTTTGACTGGCTGAGCCGCGACCCGGACGAAGTGGACAAGTACGTCAACGACCCCCTGTGCGGCTTTCGTTGCACCAACCAGCTATGGATCGACCTGCTGGGTGGCTTGCAGCAAATCAGCAAAGCGTCCAATCTCAAACAGATTGATCCGGGCCTGCCGATTTTGGTGATGGGCGGCGAATGTGATCCGGTCAGTGAAGGCAAGCGTCTCACCAGCCTGGCCAACGCATTGCGCGATGCCGGCTGCCAGAACCTGCACGTGAACATCTACCCGCAGGCGCGCCACGAACTCTTCAATGAAACCAACCGCGATGCGGTCACCGCTGATGTGCTGGCCTGGATGGCCCAGGCCGTGAACCATCGCCGGCCGGCGCGCTGCGAGTGAACGCATAAATATTTTCGTTTAAAATCAACGAATTAAGATTACCGATTAGCCACAGGATGCAGGATCAGATGACCCAGGTTACCAACACTCCGTACGAAGCCCTCGAAGTTGGCCAGAAAGCCACCTACAGCAAAACCGTAGAAGAGCGCGATATCCAGCTGTTCGCGGCAATGTCCGGCGACCATAACCCGGTGCACCTGGATGCCGAATTCGCCAAGGCGACCATGTTCAAGGAGCGGATCGCCCACGGCATGTTCAGCGGCGCCTTGATCAGCGCGGCAGTCGCTTGTGAGCTGCCTGGGCCGGGCACCATCTATATCGGTCAGCAGATGAGCTTCCAGAAGCCGGTGAAAATCGGCGACACCTTGACCGTACGTCTGGAAATCCTCGAGAAGCTGCCCAAGTTCCGCGTGCGGATTGCCACCCAGGTGTTCAACCAGCGTGATGAGTTGGTGGTGGATGGCGAAGCCGAGATCCTCGCGCCACGCAAACAGCAGGTTGTGACCTTGACCGAGTTGCCGGCGATCAGCATCGGCTGATCAGGCATGTGAAATAAAAAATATGGGAGCGGGCTTGCCCGCGATGGCGTTCTGTCAGTCGATACATACATCGACTGATCAACCGCTATCGCAGGCAAGCCAGCTCCCACATTTGTATCGGGGTACGGCGCAATTACCGGTGGGAGCAGGTTTGCCTGCTCCCACATTTGTTACTTCAGCGCAGCTCAGGACTGGGCGCGAGCCTGGTTACGCAGGGCTTTCACCTGGTCGTGATTGCGTTGCGCACCATGATACTGGCGCTCAACCAGGTCACGAATACCGACCAGGTTGTGCTTGTTGATTTTCTCGATGGCCTCTTTGTAAGCCTTCAGTGCGTGGTCTTCACCGCGCTCAGCTTCGTTGAGTACCGCTTCTTCGTCCTTGCCGGTGACCATCGACTTTACGTCGACCCAGCCACGGTGCAGTGCGCCGGCCACGCTGCCGGAATCTTCCGGATCGCCACCCAAGGCCCGCACCGCCGTTTGCAGTTCGGCAGCCGCCGACGCGCAGTCTGCGGAACGCTTGATGAACAGCGCCTTGAGCTCAGGGTGCTTGATGTCTTCTGCGCAGGTCTTGAAGCCTTCCTGGCCGTCTTTGCTGGTTTCGATCAGGTCATTGAGTACGGAGATCGACTCTTTGTTGATATCAGTCATTTTTCAATTCCTTCGCGGGTTTAGAAAGGTATTGGGGTAGTTGCAGCGCCCGTGCCAGGTCTTGAATCAATATTTATTCCTTATTTTTCAAAAAGTTATAAATAATCCTCAAATCTGTATCCGCTTTATTTGCATGATCTGTCATTTGGCCTTCATGCAGAATGCCTGTATTTTCCAAGGCATCCTCCTGATTGCCTGAAGCCCGTATGAACCCCGAAAAACTCGAACTGCTGATCACCCGCCAAATGCCGTTCGGCAAGTACAAGGGCCGGATCATTGCCGACCTGCCCGGGCCGTACCTGAACTGGTTTGCCCGCGAAGGGTTCCCCCACGGCGAGCTGGGCGGCTTGCTGGCCTTGATGCAGGAAATCGACCACAACGGCCTGTCCGAATTGCTGGAACCGCTACGCGCCAAACACGGTAAACCCGCCCCGCGCCACTAACCGAGCCCGCCCATGCCCCACACCCGCGACGAAGCCTATTGGCAGGCCATTGCCCAGCGCTATGACCTGGAGCCCGGCCCCATCAACCTGGAAAACGGCTACTTTGGCCGCATGAGCCGGGCCGTGTTGGCCCAGTATCAGGAGCACGTGGCCTTCATTAATCGCAGCAACTCGGTGCATGTGCGCCAGCGCTTCGAGCAAGGGCAACATGTCGAGATTCGCCGGCAACTGGCCGAGTTGGTCAACGTCGACCCAGAAGCGATTGCTTTCACCCGCAATGCCACCGAAGCCCTGCAGTCGCTGATCCGCAACTACAACCACCTGCAGCCGGGCGACCAGGTGCTGATCAGCGATCTGGAATACGACACGGTCAAAGGCGCCATGCGCTGGCTCGCCGGCTACCGGGGGGTAGAGGTGATCGAATTGTCCCACGCCCATCCGGCCAGTTTCGACAGCCTGCTGCAGACTTATCGCGACACCTTCAGCCGCTACCCACGCCTGAGGCTGATGGCGCTGACCTATGTCACCCACCGCACCGGCCTGGTCATGCCGGTGGAGGCCATCGCCCAGGTTGCGCGGGAATATGGCGTCGAAATCATCCTCGATGGCGCCCATGCCCTTGGCCAGATCGAGTTCGACCTGGCCCAGTTGGGCATCTCGTTCGCCGGCTTCAACCTGCACAAGTGGATCGGTGCACCGCTGACCCTGGGCTTTCTCTATATCGCCCCGCAGCGGCTGGCGGACATTGACCCGGACATGGGCGAGTTCCATTACCCAGCCAGCGACGTGCGCGCCCGTACGTCCTACAGCACGCCGAACTTTCCAGCGCTGATGACCTTGCCGCTGGTGCTCGAAGAGCATCGGGCCCTGGGCGGCGCGCAGGCCAAGGGGGCGCGGGTGAAATACCTGCGTGACCTGTGGGTGAGCCAGGTACGGCCATTGCCGGGGATCGAGGTGCTGACCTCGGATGATCCACGGTTGTATTGCGCAATTACGGCGTTCAAGTTCAACGGGCGTGATCAACAGGTGATGGCGGATCGACTGCTTGATGAATACAACCTGTTTACCACCCTGCGCAGTGGGGCAGCGTTTGGTACCTGCATACGGGTGACGCCGGGGGTGGTGACGTCGGCGGCGGACATCGACGTGCTGGTCAATGCCATTACCAAGCTGAACACTGATTAAAATGTGGGAGCTGGCTTGCCTGCGATAGCCGTAGGTATCTACACAACTCTTTTCTGGGGTTGTGTACATATCCGTTGCTGCGGTCACGGCCACTTAGGGTTCCGCCCTTACGGCGGGTCACTTTTGGAAAAGAGCCCGGAGTGCCGGCCCAGCCAAAAGTAACCAAAAGGGCTCTTGCCCCACCACTCGGCACCTCGCCTAGGCTCGGTGTGCCCGTCATCCGACATTGATTTGGGGGGCCGCCGCGATGGGCCATCCATGGCCCAGCGCGGCTAAACCGGCGTCCTGCCGGTTTACCCCCCAAATCAAAATCGGATGACGGCCAGCGTGGTTTAACGGGGCGCCTAAGATCAAAATCAAAGCAAAGCGAGGCGGCCTGACAGCCGACCTGATCCTCGAGGCGTACGCGGATTCCTGTGGGAGCTGGCTTGCCTGCGATGACGGTGTCTCAGTCGATAAATGTATTGGCTGATACACCGCCATCGCAGGCAAGCCAGCTCCCACAGGGGGGGAATGCAGCTTCGCGCCCCGGCTTTGCTGTTGCTGTTGCTCTGCTTTTGATCTGGCTTTTGATCTTGATCTGAGGCGCCCCGTTAAACCACGCTGGCCGCAGGCAGGTATTGCGCAGTGGGCACCCCGGCATGGATGCCGGGGTAGCCGCGACACGGCCATGGATGGCCGATCGCGGCGGGCCCACGGAGCAATGCCTGACTGCGGGCATGCCGAGCCTAGGCGAGGCACCGAGTGGTGGGGCAAGAGCGCTTTGCTTACTTTGGCGCTTCTCCAAAGTGAGCCGCCGTAAGGGCGGAACCCTAAGTGGCCGTGACCGCAGCAATGGATATGTACACAGACCAAGAAGATAGTTGTGTAGATACCTATGGCCATCGCAGGCAAGCCAGTTCCCACACAAGCCACCCCCATTTGAATTACGGTGAAATTTCGCTTTTCTATAGGCAAAAAAAAGCGGCACACCGACCAAGTGCACCGCAAACATGCCGTGAAGCACAGCAACAACGATTCGGTAAAGCCAATCAGTCCAGCAGTGCCAACGCCTCGGCGGTGACTTCCTGGATGCGCGCCCAGTCGCCGTTCTTGATCCACTCCGGATCAAGCATCCAGCTACCGCCCACGCACATCACGTTTTTCAACGCCATGTAGTGTTTGATGTTGGCCGGGCCAACGCCGCCAGTGGGGCAGAATTTCACTTCGCCAAACGGTCCGCCCAGGGCCTTGATTGCCGCCACACCGCCGCTGACTTCCGCCGGGAACAGTTTGAAACGACGATAGCCCAGGCCATAGCCTTCCATGATGCCGGAGGCATTGCTGATGCCGGGCAGCAGCGGGATTGGGCTGTCGACACTGGCTTCAAGCAGGTCACGGGTAATACCGGGGGTGACGATAAACTGCGAACCCGCCGCCTCGGCAGCCGCCAGCATGGTGCGATCGAGCACCGTGCCCGCGCCCGTCACCAGCTCCGGACGCTGCTCACGCAGGACCTGGATGGCCTTGAGGCCGAACTGCGAACGCAGGGTCACTTCCAGCGCGGTCAAGCCACCCGCCGCCAGGGCATCGGCCAGGGGCAGAATGTCCTGTTCGCGGGCAATGGTGATCACTGGCAGGATCCGCGCCTTGGCGCAGAGACTGTCGATCAGGGCAACTTTATCCGCCATGGACACGGTCGGGTGAGGGCTTTTCATAGCGGCTGATCCTTGGCTCATGGGCACCAGTAAATCTCTAGAGTGGGTTGCAAAAACGCGCGAATCGGCATGCCGGCAACATCGTCGCTGGCCAGCGCTTCGCTCAGGGTATGGAGTTTCGAATCGCCGGCAATCGACAACACGGTGTAACGGGCGCTGGCCAGCAATGCACGACTCATGGTCAGGCGCTGATGGGGCACGCTCGGCGCCAGCATCGGCCAGCACCGGCGGGAGCCATCGGGCTGCAGCGCTTCGGCCAGGTTCGGGCTGTTGGGGAACAGCGACGCGGTATGCCCGTCATCGCCCATGCCCAGCACCAGCACATCAATCGCCGGCAGTTCGGCCAGCAGGCGATCCGCCTGCTCGGCAGCGCCGTCCAGGTTCGCGGCGGCGCTGTAAAGGCTCAAGAACTTGGCCTTGGCCGCCGGGCCTTGCAGCAGATATTTCTTCAACAGGCCGGCGTTGCTGTCGGCATGTTCCACCGGCACCCAGCGCTCATCGGCCAGGGTAATGGTGACCTTGGACCAGTCCAGCCCCTGGCTGGCCAGGTTCTGGAAAAACGCCACCGGGCTGCGGCCACCGGACACCACCAGGGTCGCCTCGCCACGGGCACTGATGGCCGCGCGCAGTTGTTCGGCCACGTCGTTGGCCAAGCCTTCGGCCAGCAGTACCGGCGTGCGGTACTCATGGGGTGTTACGCCCTGGGGCAGTTTCAAATCAGATATCGCCATACCACGACCTCCCGTCCCGCGTGATCAGTGCAATGGAGCTCATCGGCCCCCAGGAACCCGCCGCGTACGGCTTGGGTGCATCACCGGATTTTTTCCACCCGGCGATCAACTGGTCACACCACTTCCACGCGGCTTCGATTTCATCTTTACGGACAAACAGGTTCTGATTGCCGCGCATCACTTCCAGCAACAACCGCTCGTAGGCATCGGGAATCCGTGCGCTGCGGTAGGTGTCGGAAAAATTCAGTTGCAGTGGCCCGCTGCGCAGTTGCATACCCTTGTCCAGGCCCTGCTCCTTGGTCATCACGCGCAAGGAAATACCTTCGTCCGGTTGCAGGCGGATGATCAGCTTGTTGCTGATCTGCAGGCGCTGTTCGGGGGCAAAGATATAGTGGGACGGTTCCTTGAAGTGGATAACGATCTGCGACAACTTTTGCGGCATGCGTTTGCCGGTGCGCAGGTAAAACGGCACCCCGGCCCAACGCCAGTTGCGGATATCGGCCCGCAGGGCGACGAAGGTTTCGGTGTCGCTCTGGGTGTTGGAGTTATCTTCTTCCAGGTAACCCGGCACCGGCTTGCCGGCGCTGTAGCCAGCAATGTACTGGCCGCGCACGACCTGGGTGGTCAGGCCTTCCGGGCTGATCGGCGCCAGGGCCTTGAGCACCTTGACCTTCTCGTCGCGGATGCTGTCGGCGGACAAGTCGGCCGGCGGGTCCATGGCGATCAGGCAGAGCAGTTGCAGCAGGTGATTCTGGATCATGTCCCGCAGTTGCCCGGCCTTGTCGAAGTAGCCCCAGCGGCCTTCGATACCCACCTGCTCGGCCACGGTGATTTCCACGTGGGAGATGTAATGCTGGTTCCACTGGGTTTCAAACAGGCTGTTGGCAAAACGCAGGGCGATCAGGTTCTGCACCGTCTCTTTGCCCAGGTAGTGGTCGATGCGGTAAGTGCGGTTTTCCGGGAAAAACTGCGCCACGGCGTCGTTGACCTTGCGCGAGGACTCCAGGTCCGAGCCGATGGGTTTCTCCAGGACCACCCGGGTATTTTCCGCCAGGCCGACCTTGGACAGGTTCTCGCAGATCGCGCCATACACCGCCGCCGGGGTGGCGAAGTAGGCGATCAGGCGTTGTTCGGTGCCGGCCTTGGCGGCCAGGGCCACGTAGTCATCGGCATTCATGAAATCGACATGCACATAGGCCAGGCGCGCGAGGAAGCGCGCAGCTACCGCTTCATCCAGTTCCTGACCGACGTATTTGCGCAGTTCGTGCTCGATGTGGTCCAGGTGCTGCTGCTCGGAGCCAGCTTCACGGGCCAGGGCCAGGATGCGGGTGTCGGCGTGCAAGAGCCCGGCGCCATCGAGTTGATAAAGGGCAGGAAATAACTTGCGCAGCGCCAGATCACCCAAGGCGCCAAACAGGGCAAAGGTGCAGGGTTCCACGGTTATCGAAGGCATGATGTTTGTTCTTTTATCAAGTTAAGCTACAAATACCTTTTTTCAAGGCATCACTCAAGGAAAAATGTAGTAATAACCACAACATTTTCCCAAAATACGCATTGCGAGTGGTGGTGTTCAACTACCCTCAGTAGGATAGGCCACCGCCAAGGGCCGCTCGTCGACCTGTTACTGGCCCTTACTTGCATCGTCGCCCGAAGGAAAGACTGAATGGACCGCGTGCGCAATCTTCTGGAACAGATCCGGAACCGCCTCGAAGAATTGAACAAGGCCGAGAAAAAAGTCGCCGAGGTCATCCTGCTCAACCCACAGCAGGCGACCCGCTTCTCGATCGCCGCCCTCGCCCAAGCCGCCTCGGTCAGTGAACCGACGGTCAACCGTTTCTGCCGCTCGTTCGGCGTCAGCGGTTACCCTGAACTGAAATTGCAACTGGCGCAAAGCCTGGCCAGTGGCGCGGCCTATGTCAGCCGCGCCGTGGAGGCCGATGATAACCCCGAGGCCTACACGCAGAAGATTTTTGGCAGCGCCATCGCTTCATTGGACAGCGCCTGCCAGGCCCTGGACCCCGCGCTTATCAGCAAGGCCGTGGACTTGCTGATCCAGGCACGGCAGATCCACTTCTTCGGCCTCGGTGCTTCGGCGCCAGTGGCCATGGATGCCCTGCACAAGTTCTTCCGTTTCAACCTGTCGGTGACGGCCCACGCCGACGTATTGATGCAACGCATGATTGCCTCGGTGGCGCATACCGGCGAGCTGTTCGTGATCATTTCCTACACCGGCCGCACCCGCGAGCTGGTGGAAGTGGCGCGCATTGCCCGGGAGAACGGCGCCTCGGTGCTGGGCGTGACGGCCGAGAACTCGCCATTGGCCAAGGTCAGTACGGTGAGCTTGAACATACCGCTGCCGGAAGACACCGACATCTATATGCCAATGACCTCGCGGATCATTCAGTTGACAGTGCTGGATGTGCTGGCGACCGGCATGACCTTGCGCCGTGGTGTGGATTTCCAGCCCCATCTGCGCAAGATCAAAGAGAGCTTGAATGACAGCCGGTATCCGGTGGGGGATGAGTTCAACTAAAGCTGGAATCGCCTCCAGCAGGGCCAGCCCAGCCCGCTACCTTGTGGGAGCGGGCTTGCCCGCGATGAGGCCCAGGGCAACACCACTAACCCCCCGCCCGGGCCTGCAAACTCAAATGCGCCCTCTCCCCCGGCGCCAGGCTGGCCCCAGCCATGGCCGACTCCACGCACACAAAGCCCGACGCCTCGTTAAAGCTCACCCCCAGCAATGGCCGGCTGCCCGGATGCCAGACCACCGTGTCGGCACTGTCGCCAGTGTCGATGCACAGTTCGCGCTGCCAGGCGTGGTCTTTGAGCTGCAACTCCCCCTCATGCTGGAACACGCGCTGGCAGCCGCCATCGACGCGCAACTCACCTTGCTGCTGGCAAACCTGACGACTCAACTGGTCGTAACCCTGCGCCCCGTCGAGCCCAGACAGCGCTATCTCGCCCACGTTGCCAATCCGCCAATAGGCGTGCAAAGCGTGGCTCAACTGGCACGGCAGCTCATCCTGATGCTCGGTGCTCAGGCGCAGTTCGAGGGTTTCGCCCAGGTGCGCATGCAGGTCCACCTGCCAATCGCACAGCTGCAATTGCCAATGCAGGCGCACACCGTCGTCATCGGTGCTGCTGTCCAATAGCTTCCAGTCAATCAAGCGTGCCCAACCATGGGAGGGCCAGGCGTTTTCGCTGGGATGGCGGCCGTACCACGGCCAGCACACTGGCACCCCGCCACGGATCGCCCCGACCTGCGGCCACTTGGCCGCGCACCACAGCCATGGCTTCTGGCCCGTGGGTTGGAAGTGCAGCAACTGCGCGCCCTGGCGGCTGAATACCGCCTGGCACAGGGGGTGGTCAATCACCAATACGTCGCGCATCTGGAAGCGCTCCCAGGCGAATATCGGTTGCTCGCGCAGGGATTTGAAAAAGCGTTGCAGCGGATGCTCATGCATGTGCCACGGTCCTGTAGATCACTATCGCTCACCTCTTTGGTGAACCTGTGGGAACTGGCTTGCCAGCTCCCACACGCGTTATGCGCACCCGCTCAAAAAAAAGCGGATAGCCATGGCTACCCGCAAAATGCGCACAGAGGAAGGAGCTTATCGCAACCGCGTTAGAACACCGACTGAATTTTCAGACCGGCGACCAAGGCGTTGTCGACTTTATCCACGCCACCTGGGTGGGTGACGTATTGCAGGTTGGGACGCACGGTCAACCAGTTGGTGACGTGGAAGCCGTAGTTGATTTCGTAGTTGTACTCGGTGCCGCGCAGTGGCGCATAACCTGCCTGGCTGTAATCGGTGAAACCGCCCGCTTCGTTCAACAGCTGGGCGTTCTTGCGCACGTCATCGTTGACATGCAGGCGAGCGGCGCCAATGCCGACGTCATCTTTTGGACGCGCATCGAATGGGCCTTTGTACACCAGCATGATCGACTGATAGTTGTCGACCGTGTTGGTTTCCTTGTCGTGGAAGGTGGCGTTGGCCGCGATGTTCAGGCCACGGGAAGCGTCGCCGTTATGGGTGGTGAGCTGCTGCTGGGCAACGAACCAATAGCCTTTTTTGCTGCTGCGGGTACGGTAGTCTGCGCCAGTGGTGGCCGCATTGTCGCCGTTGACGTCTTCACGTACGTCGGGAGCATCGGCGGCGCTCTTGTAGTAACCCACACGGTATTCGCCCGGCAGGTTATTGACCTTCGGCGACCAGACCAGCTCCACCGGAATCACGGTGCCCTTGGTGCCACTGCCGCTGAGCTTGAAGCCGTTGCCGTGCTCCAGCTGCGAGGGGTTCTGGTTGTACGCGCCGATCTGCGCATACAGCTCAGGCGTGATGTGGTACTTCACGCGGATCGCGGCCTGGCTGACCGGCCAGTTGTACCAGGTGTTGACGTAGTTACCCACTTGGGAGCCGCAGAACGAGAGGTTCTGGAAGTCGCACGGGAAGGTGTTGAAGTCTTCGCCTTCACCGAAGTAACCGAGTTTCACATCCAGCTTGTTGTCGAACATCTGGTGCTGAATCCAGAACTGGGTCAGGCGCACCATATGGCCACGGCCGTACACTTCTTGAGACGAACTCAAGGTGCCGGCACGCGGGTCGCCAATGCGGTCATTGGAGATGTTGCGGCCATTACGGCTGGTCATCTGGATCTTGGCCTGGGTGTTGTCCCAGCCCCAGAGTTTTTGCAGGTCCAGCGCTACGCCGAGGCCGAACTGGTCAGCATAACGACCGGTCTTGTCATCGTTGTAGCCGCCGTGGGCGTTGTAGCCCGCTTCCCCAACGTAGTCGGCCTTGATGTCGATACCCCGCTCGATCAGCTTGGTCCGCTCGCCGCCCCAATCGCCGGTCATCCATTTGGAATCGGCACTGAAGGCCTCGTCTGCCATCGCATTGGCGGACAAAACCAGCGCTGCCGCTGCTGACAGCTGGCAGATCAAGCGAGTGTTGTTGTGTTGCTTTTTCATCCCTACATCCTCGTCTTTATTGTTATTAACTGTTTTTATCTAACGCGGTTTACAGCTATTTCCGAAACATCCACATCGAATGTGTGGGAGCGGGCTTGCTCGCGATGGCATCACTGCGGTGTGCCTGGTAGACCGAGCGGCCTGTATCGCGGGCAAGCCCGCTCCCACATTTTGATTTTCAGCGGCCTTTAAATTGGGTGACGTTGTCGGCGTGTGGCACTGGCACTGACGCGGCGGTGCCCAGGCGTTCGCCGGTCTTGGCGTCGAACAGCAGCACCTTGGCCGGATCGAACTGCAAGGTCAGGCTCTCGCCCACTTGCGGCGCCACATCTGGCGCCAGGCGGCAGCAGACCTTGGTGTCATTGAGCTGCACGAACACCAGGGTGTCCGGGCCTGTGGGCTCGGTCACCTGGACTTCGGCACGAATGCTCGGCAGGCCATTGCCCTCGCCGCTGGCCAGGACAATTTGCTCCGGGCGCAGGCCGAGGATCACATCGCGGTCTTCAAGACCCGCATCGTTCATGCCCAGTGGCAATTCGCAACGCGCCTGACCGCTGTCGAGCAGGGCCAGCAGGCGGCCCTCCTTGCGTTGCAGGCGCAGGGGGATGAAGTTCATCGGCGGCGAGCCGATAAAGCTCGCCACAAACAGGTTGGCCGGGTCGTTGTAGATGTCTTTCGGCGTGCCGAACTGCTGGATGATCCCGTCCTTCATCACCGCCACTTTGTCGCCCAGGGTCATCGCTTCGATCTGGTCGTGGGTCACGTAGACCGTGGTGGTTTTCAGGCGCTGATGCATCAGTTTCATTTCGGTGCGCATCTCGACCCGCAGCTTGGCGTCGAGGTTGGACAGGGGCTCGTCGAACAGGTAGATCTTCGGCCGCCGCGCCAGTGCCCGGCCCATGGCCACGCGTTGTTGCTGGCCGCCCGAGAGCTGGCCCGGCTTGCGATTGAGCAGGTGCTCGATCTGCAGCAGCTTGGCCACCCGCGCCACTTCCTCGTCGATGTCGGCCTGGCTCATCTTGCGGATTTTCAGGCCGAACTCGATGTTCTCGCGCACGCTCATGGTCGGGTACAGGGCGTAGGACTGGAACACCATGGCGATATCCCGGTCCTTGGGGCTCATGCCGCTGACGTCCTGGTCACCGATCATGATCGCGCCGCCGCTGATGTTTTCCAGGCCGGCGATGCAGTTCATCAGGGTCGACTTGCCGCAGCCCGAGGGCCCGACAAGAATCAGGAACTCACCGTCCTTGATCGACAGTTCGATGTTCTTCAGGGTGTCCGGCAGGCCGGCACCATAGGTCTTGTTTACGTTGCGAAGTTCGAGCGTAGCCATGATTACCCCTTGACCGCGCCAGCCGTGAGGCCGCGCACGAAATACTTGCCTGCGACCACATAGACCAGCAGGGTCGGCAGCCCGGCGATCATCGCCGCCGCCATATCAACGTTATATTCCTTGGCCCCGGTGCTGGTGTTGACCAGGTTGTTCAGCGCCACCGTGATGGGCTGCGAATCACCGCTGGAGAACACCACGCCAAACAGGAAGTCGTTCCAGATCTGGGTGAACTGCCAGATCAGGCAGACCATGATGATCGGGGTCGACATCGGCAGAATGATCCGACGGAAGATGGTGAAAAATCCTGCGCCATCCAGGCGCGCAGCCTTGACCAGCGCATCCGGAATGCTCACGTAGTAGTTGCGGAAGAACAGCGTGGTGAATGCCAGGCCGTAGACCACGTGCACGAACACCAGGCCGGTGGTGGTGCTGGCCAGGCCCATTTTGCCGAGGGTGAACGAGGCCGGCAGCAAGACGGTCTGGAACGGCAGGAAGCAGCCGAACAACAACAGGCCGAAGAACAACTGCGAACCGCGAAAACGCCACATCGACAGCACGTAGCCGTTCAACGCACCGATGGTGGTGGAGATCAGCACCGCCGGGATGGTGATCATGAACGAGTTCCAGAAGTACCCGTTTACCGTGGCCCAGGCCTTGACCCAGCCGATCCCGGTAATCACCGTCGGCCAGCTCAGCAGGTTGCCGGTGCTGATGTCTTCCGGGGTCTTGAAGCTGGTCAGCAGCATCACCACCAGCGGCACCAGGTACAGCACCACGGCGAGGATCAGCACCGCATGGATCGCCAGGCGGCTGAAGCTGATGGAAGGTTTGGCGAGACTAGTCATGGCGCTTGGTCCTCAGCTCGGAGTACAGGTAAGGCACGATGATCGCGAGGATCGCGCCGAGCATCAGGATCGCACTGGCCGAGCCCATGCCCATCTGGCCGCGACTGAAGGTGAAGGAATACATGAACATCGCCGGCAGGTCGGACGAGTAGCCAGGGCCACCGGCCGTCATTGCCGCCACCAGGTCAAAGCTCTTGATGGCGATGTGCGCAAGGATCATCACCGCGCTGAAGAACACCGGGCGCAGGCTGGGCAGCACCACGCTCCAGTAGATACGCGGCAGGCTCGCGCCGTCGATCTGTGCGGCACGGATGATCGACTGATCAACCCCACGCAGGCCGGCGAGGAACATCGCCATGATAAAGCCCGAGGCTTGCCATACCGCCGCAATCACCAGGCAATACACCACGCGGTCCGGGTCGATCAGCCAGTCCAGCCGGAAGCCTTCCCAGCCCCAGTCGCGCAGCAGTTTGTCCAGGCCCATGCCGGGGTTGAGCAGCCATTTCCAGGCAGTACCGGTGACGATCATCGAGAGCGCCATCGGGTACAGGTAGATGGTGCGGATAAAGCCTTCGCGGCGGATGCGCTGGTCGAGAAAGACCGCCAGCAGCACGCCGATCACCAGGGTGATGCCGATAAACATGCCGCCGAACAGCGCCAGGTTTTTGCTCGCCACCCACCAGCGGTCGTTGTCGAACAACCGTGCGTATTGCGCCAGGCCCACCCATTTGTAGGTGGGCAGGAAGGTGGAGTTGGTGAACGACAGCACGAACGTCCACAGGATGTAGCCATAGAAGCCCACCAGAACGATGAACATGCTCGGGGCCAGCACCAGTTTGGGGAGCCAGCGCTGCAATGCATCGAACGGCGAGGCCTTGCTGAACACAGCAACAGAACTCATGGGGAAATCCAGGGCAGGGAATAAGGGACTAATGGATAACCTTGTGGGAGTCGGCTTTGGGTGGGGGCTGGTTTGCCTGCGATGGCATCACCTGAGTGTCACTGCTACACCGAGGCGCTTGCATCGCGGGCAAGCCCGCTCCCACACTGAAACCGATTGCCCCTAGGGGTTACTTGGCAGACTTGATCGCCGCGCCAAGTTTCTTGGCGGTGTCGGCCGGGTCGGCTTTCGGGTCGTTGATGAAGTTGGTCACCACATCAAAGAACGCGCCCTGCACCGCCAGCGTGGTCGCCATGTTGTGCGCCATGCTCGGTTGCAGGCCGCCGGACTTGGCATCCACCAGGAAGTCCTTGGCCGCCGTCTGGGCGCAGCTGTCGAAGCCATATTTGGCCATGTCGCCGAGCATGTCGTTGCGCACCGGGATCGAGCCCTTGTTGATGCTGAAGACCTTCTGGAAGTTCTCACCCAGCACGACCTTGGCGATGTCTTGCTGACCGGCCGAGGTACCGGCATTTTTCTGCTTGAACACCGCCAGGGAGTCGATGTTGTAGGTGAAGGCCTTGTCGGTGCCCGGGAAGGCTACGCACTCGTAGTCCTTGCCGGCGATTTTCTTGGCGGCTGTCCACTCGCTCTTGGCCCAGTCACCCATGATCTGCATGCCGGCCTTGCCGTTGATGACTTTGGCGGCTTCCAGGTTCCAGTCCTGGCCCTTGCCGTCGGCGTCCATATAGGTCGCGACCTTTTTCAGCTCGGTCAGCGCCTTGACCATGTCCGGGCCGGTCAGGGTCGCGTTGTCGAGGTCGACCAGGGCTTTCTTGTAGCCGTCCACGCCCATGACCGAGAGCACCACGGCTTCGAACACCGTACTGTCCTGCCAAGGCTGGCCACCGTGGGCGAGCGCAATGAAGCCGGCAGCCTTGAGCTTGTCACCGGCGGCATAGAATTCTTCAAGGGTCGTAGGGTTTTTGCTGATGCCGGCTTTCTTGAAGACTTCAGGGTTGATCCACAGCCAGTTGACGCGGTGGATATTCACCGGCACGGCCACGTAATCACCTTCGTACTTCACCGTGTCGGAGACTTTCTTGTCGAGCAGTTCGTCCCACTTTTCGGCCTTGGCCACGTCCTTCAGGACGTCGGTGTCGAGCAGCCCGGTGGACGCCCATTCCTGGATGTCGGGGCCTTTGATCTGGGCTACGCCTGGCGGGTTGCCGGCGACCGCGCGGCTTTTCAGCACGGTCATGGCCGTGGCACCGCCGCCGCCTGCGACGGCCCCGTCTTTCCAGGTAAAACCGTCTTTCTCAACTTGGGCCTTCAGGACATCCACCGCCGCCTTCTCACCGCCCGAGGTCCACCAATGCACAACTTCAACCGTCCCTTTGGAGTCGGCGGCAAATGCACTGAGGGGAAACAACGAGGCAATGGAAATAGCAACGGCGAGGCGATTAATCGCGTTCATCTGAGTACCTTTTTCTTGTTGTTATGCATGCAAGTCTGGAGCTTGCGCTGCATAGGATTCTAAACAGGGATTTTTGCCAGGCACGTAACAAAGGGACGGGCAAATGTCACCACTTGGTGACATAGCAACCGGCCCCCAGCGCACTGGCCATGCTTGGGGATAACGGCAGGCCCGGCAGCAATACGGCCTGCCAGGCATGGTACAGGTCCGGCTTGCCCCCCCAGATTTTGCTGGCGGGCAGGTTTTGCGGGTCGAGTTCGTGGTGCCAACTGCCCTGGACCCGGTCGATCAGGTGGGTTTCACAGAACTCCCAGAAGCGCCGGTACCAGACCTCGTAATGCCACTCGCCGGTGCGCTTGAGCAGGGCCTGGGCGGCCGCGCTGGCTTCGGCGTGGGTCCAATGCAGACGCTCGCGCACCACCGGGCGGTAGTGCCAGTCCAGGGTGTAGACCAGGCCCGGGCCACCGTCCACCGACCAGCCATACTCGCAGGCGCTGGCGAACAAAGCCTTGGCATCCTCCAGCAACCACGCTGGCGTGACGAGCCCCGCCTGCTGGCGTGCGGCTTCAAGGTGCAACACCAGGCGCGCCCATTCAAAGCCGTGCCCGGGAGTGATGCCGTAGGGGCGAAAGCCGTCGGCCGGGTTGTCTTCGTTGTAACGGTGCAGGGGTTGCCAATAGCGGTCGAAATGCTCGATCACCATAAATTCATTGGCGGCGGCGTGCCGATGGATCACCCGTTCGACAATACGCAGCGCCCGCCCCAGCCAGCGCGTGTCGCCGGTGACATCGGCCAGGGCCAGAAAGGCTTCGGTGGCGTGCATATTGCTGTTGGCGCCGCGATAGGCTTCTTCACCGCTCCAGTCCCGGGCGAAGGATTCAAGCATTGCGCCCTCCTCCTCGCACCAGAAATGCTGGTCGATGATCTGCATGGCATCCGTCAACAGAGCTTGCGCCCCAGGGGCACCCGCCACCACGGCGGAACTGGCGGCCAGGGCGACAAAGGCGTGCAGGTAGGCGGCCTTGCCCGTATTGCCATCACCCGCGCCGGCGACGGCAAACCAGCCGCCATGCTCGGCATCCCGCAACGGGCCGCCGAGGCTGGCCACACCGTGCTCCACCAGCTCGGCATAGCCCGGCAGCCCTTGGGCGTGAGCCATGGCGAAGCTGTGGGTCATGCGGGCGGTGTTCATGGTTTCGGCGTGGGCATCGACGGGCAGACGGCCCTGTACATCGAGGTTGCCGAAGCCTTCAGGCAGCCGCGAGGCCTTGGCAAAACCCAGCAGGCGCTGGCCTTCGGCGGCGAGCCAGGCGTGATGGGCAGGGGCGTTCAGCCAACTGCTGGCAGGCAGTGGTTGCATGATCATGGGTGGCCCTTTTTGTTTTTATGGGATGACCGCAGTCTAAACAAGGGTCGGGAGAGGGCATGTAACGAAAGAGCGAGGAAATGTCACCGATTGGTGACATTGGCAAGAGCCGGCAAGCCGGCCCCAAGAGTAACAATGGCGTCACTGGCCCAGGGGCGTGACCTTGGCCGGCGCACTCACTTCCCGTTGCAGGTTCTGCATCTGGGTTTGCAAGGTGGTGATGTTGCGGGTGGTCTGGATACGGAACACGTCGAACTCTTTATTCGACGGCCCTTCGGTGGCGGCGCGGTTGTCCAGTTCGCTCTTGACCACCAGCAGGTCCTGTTCCAGGCGTGCAATGGCCGTGGCCGGATTGCCCTGCTTCTTCAAGGCGGCCACCTCCGTGCCCAGTTCCTTGACGTCGGCATTCAATTTGGCGGCTTCGGCCTGTGCGGCCTTGAGGGCGGTCAATTCATTGACCAGGCTCAGCACCTGGGCCTGCAACTGGGTATTGGCGGTGGCCAGGTCCGTGGTGCTGGCACTCATCTGCGCCAGGCGCTTGTCCAGGTCGGTGGCCTGGCCCGCCACGCCCAACTGCTGCTTGCCCTGCTCCAGCAATTGGCTTTCCAACTGCTTGATCTGCAGCTTGAGCGCTTCGCTACCGGTATTGACGATGGCCTCACTGGCCACCACCTTGCCGGAAATGTCCTGCAAGCGGCCGGCGGCTTCTTCGCTGATGCGTGCAAAGCTTTCCTGGGTGGCCACCAGTTGCTGCCCCATCAGGGAGATCTGCTGGAAACTCCACCAGGCCAGGCCCACGAAGGCGAACAGCAGCGCGCCGACCAGGGCCCACAACGGCCCGGTACTGGCACTCTTGACCTTGACCACCGGCGCCGGGCGCGAGCGGATGGAGGTGGCAGCTGTCGGCACAAAATCATCGTCATCGCCAACGTCGGCCCGCAGGCTCGGCACATTGTCGAAGTCGTCTTTAGTATCGTTACGCATGAATCAACCTTGAGATAGCCACATAAAAAACCAAGCGGCGGGAGTATAAACCCCTGGCCCGTCGCCTTGGTCGAGCGGCAACCGAAAAATCGGTTCCCGGTGTTGCGAAGGCTACTGGGAGCCCGGTTCCTGGACTTTCCACCAGTGGCAAAATTCGTCGAGCGCTGTCCACAGGCTGACCCTGGGTTGGTAATCGAGGTAGTGCTGCGCGCGGCTGATGTCCAGGGTGAAATCCTTGTTCATCACCTGCATGCCCAGGCGTGACAGTGACGGCTCCGGACGCCCCGGCCACATCGCGCAGAAGGCTTCATTGAGCGCCGCGACGCTGTAGGACAAGCCGTAGGAACGGTAACGCGTGACCTGGGGCATTTCCATCTGGCGCATCACGTAGTTGATCACGTCCCACACCGGCACCGGCGTGCCATTGCTGATGTTATAGGCCTTGCCCAACGCCGAGCCAGTGGCCAGCAGGCTGCTGAGCAGGGCCTCGTTGAGGTTGTGCACACTGGTGAAATCAACCTTGTTCAGGCCGTCGCCGACGATGGCCAGGCGGTTTTTGCGCTGCATTTTCAACAGTCGCGGGAAGATGCTCATATCCCCGGCCCCGGTGACAAAGCGCGGGCGCAGGGCCAGCACTTCTAGGCCGAACTCCTGGGCACCGAAGACTTTTTGCTCGGCCAGGTACTTGGTGGCCGCATAGGGATGCTTGAAACGCTTGGGCACTTGCTCTTCGGTCAGCCCCAGGTGATCGCGGCCATCGAAATAGATCGACGGCGACGACAAGTGCACCAGGCGCCCGACCCGCTGTTTCAGGCAGGCTTCGACCACGTTTTCGGTCACCTGCACATTGCCCTGGTAAAAGTCCTGGTAACGCCCCCACAACCCTACGGCACCGGCACAATGCACGACGGCTTCGACGTCGCGGCACAGGTTGCGCACCAGATCCGGATCATTCAGATCACCCTGGATAAACTCGGCGCCGCGCCGTACCAGGTGCTCGACACCCTCGGCCCGCCGCCCGTTGACCCGCACGTCCAGGCCCTGCTCCAGGGCGAAGCGCGCAAAGCGCCCGCCAATGAAGCCGCTTGCGCCGGTGACCAGAATTTTCATGTATTACTCCGTGTTCTTTACATTTTTCATCGCAGTTGCGTTGACGCCAGCCGTCACCCCAACGGCACCAACAACTGGCCGGTCGCCCGCGCCAGATGTTCGGTCAACAAGCCGAGCAATTGCCCACCGCTGCGCCAATGATGCCAGTACAACGGCACATCAATGGGTTTATCTGGCAATAACTCCACCAACACCCCACGCTGCAGTTGCTCACGCACCTGTAACTCCGGCACCAGCCCCCAGCCCAGGCCGGCCTCGGCCAGGCGGATAAACCCTTCGGAAGACGGGCATAAATGGTGTTCGAAACCGCCGTCCACGCCCAGCGAGGCGAGGTAGCGATGCTGCAGGAAATCATCCGGGCCAAATACCAGCGCCGGGGTCCGGGCCAACTGATCGGCGCGCACCCCGCCGGGAAAGTGCCGGGCGATAAACGCCGGGCTGGCCAGGGCCCGATAGCGCATGGCCCCCAGCAGCAGGCTGCGGGCACCGGCCACCGGGCGCTCGCTGGCGCAGACGCAGGCCGCCACTTCGCCGGCGCGCATGCGCTTGAGGCCGACGGTCTGGTCTTCCACCACCAACTCCAGCAACACATGCTGTTCGGCGCAAAAATCCCCCACCGCCTGCCCCCACCATGTGGCCAGGCTGTCGGCGTTGATGGCAATCCGTAGGCGCTCCGGCATGCCCTCCTCGTCCAACGCCGGCACCTGGCTTTGCAGGTCGCGCTCCAGCAGGCGCACCTGCTGCACATGGTTGAGCAGGCGCCGGCCGATTTCCGTGGGGGTGGGCGGCGTTGCGCGCACCAGTACTGGCTGGCCGATACGCGCTTCGAGCAATTTGATGCGCTGGGAAATGGCCGATTGCGACACGCCCAGCACCTGGGCGCCACGTTCGAAGCCGGCCTGTTCCACCACCGCCGCCAGGGCAGAGAGCAATTTGTAGTCGAACATCAGTTTTCCTAATGAGCGATGAGCAATATTGGTTTTTCTTATACAGCGCCAGACCGGAGAATGACCAGCATCCCGTGTTTATCTTCTTTCAAGGATCTTCCAATGGCTGGCGAAACCGCCCTGGCAACCCTACTGCGCAGCATGAGCCCACAGCTCAACGCGGGCGACTATGTGTTCTGCACCCTGGCCGACAACCGCCTGCCCGCCTGCGAAGTGATCGGCAGCTTTCGCGAACAGGAAGGCTTGACGGTGATTGTCGAGCGCCAACAGGCCGAACAGGCCGGCCTGGCCTTTGAGTATGTGGCGGCGTGGATCACCTTGAACGTGCATTCAGCCCTGGAGGCCGTCGGCCTGACCGCCGCCTTCGCCACTGCCCTGGGACGTGCCGGGATCAGTTGCAACGTGGTCGCCGGCTACTACCACGACCATTTGTTTGTCGGCCGCAACGATGCCGAGCGGGCAATGGATGTATTGAAACAACTGGCAGCGGGCGCGGAGTAAATCCTATGTGGCAAAGTTATGTGAACGGCTTGCTGGTGGCCCTCGGGCTGATCATGGCTATCGGTACGCAAAACGCGTTTGTGCTGGCGCAGAGCCTGCGTCGCGAACATCACCTGCCAGTGGCGGCCTTGTGCGTGGTGTGTGATGCGCTGCTGGTGGCCGCCGGGGTATTTGGCCTGGCGACGGTGCTGGCGCACAACCCGTTATTGCTGGCGATTGCCCGCTGGGGCGGCGCGGCTTTCCTGCTGTGGTATGGCGCCCTGGCCTTGCGCCGCGCCTGTTCGCGGCAAAGCCTGGGGCAAGGCGAGAGCCAGAAGGTGCGCTCATTGCGCGCGGTGATGCTCAGCGCCCTGGCCGTAACCCTGCTCAACCCTCATGTGTACCTGGACACGGTGTTACTGATCGGTTCCCTGGGCGCCCAGCAAACCGAGCCGGGCGCTTATGTCGCAGGCGCCGCCAGTGCGTCGTTCCTCTGGTTTTCCGCCCTGGCCCTGGGCGCGGCGTGGCTGGCCCCGTGGCTCGCGCGCCCGGCGACCTGGCGCCTGCTGGACCTTTTGGTGGCGGTGATGATGTTCAGCGTGGCCTATCAATTGATCAGCACCTGAGGAATATTCCAAAACGCTCTGGAACCTCTATCCCACACAGTTGTTGCGTGGTTTTGCCGCACCCCCGGTGCTATGATCCAGCCCCTGCGCCGCAAAGAGTACAAACTCCCCGGCGCTTGTTTGGCCGCCCGTGATCGGCCTTGCGCTCACCGCAACTGACCTGATTAGGAGAATTATCATGGCTTTCGAATTGCCGCCGCTGCCCTACGCACACGATGCCCTGCAGCCGCACATCTCCAAGGAAACCCTGGAGTATCACCACGACAAGCACCACAACACCTATGTCGTGAACCTGAACAACCTGGTGCCTGGCACCGAGTTCGAAGGCAAGACCCTGGAAGAGATCGTCAAATCCTCTTCGGGTGGCATCTTCAACAACGCCGCCCAGGTCTGGAACCACACTTTCTACTGGAACTGCCTGGCGCCAAACGCCGGCGGCCAACCGACTGGCGCACTGGCCGAGGCGATCAACGCCGCTTTCGGTTCGTTCGACAAGTTCAAGGAAGAGTTCACCAAGACTTCGGTCGGCACCTTCGGTTCCGGTTGGGGCTGGCTGGTGAAAAAGGCTGACGGTTCCCTGGCCCTGGCCAGCACCATCGGCGCCGGCAACCCGCTGACCAGCGGCGATACCCCGCTGCTGACCTGCGACGTCTGGGAACACGCCTACTACATCGACTACCGTAACGTGCGTCCAAAGTATGTGGAAGCGTTCTGGAACCTGGTCAACTGGAAGTTCGTTGCCGAGCAGTTCGAAGGCAAAACCTTCACTGCGTAAGTAACCCTTGCAGTAAAAAAGAGCCCGGCAATTGCCGGGCTTTTTTGTGCCAGATTGAAACCACCTCACCCCAACACCCGTGGAACTCACCGACAGGAATTGACCACTGAGCCGGTGAGAGAAATAACTCCCTCATCTATTTTAGGAGTATCAACCATGCTTGGAATAATGGAACTCGCCAAGGGCGCCATGCCAGGGATCGGAGAGCTTGTGGGTGCCTTGGCGGGAGTGCTGGGGAATGCAATAAAGGGCAAGTCAGGTGAAGACGAGGAGAAAGAACCCGGCAAAATAGCCGAAGATGTACACGCCAAAGTCGATATGCAGATTACCTACCCGCACCCTTGAGGCCATCGACGTGCTCTTGCGACAGGCAGAAAAGCCTACGCCTGTACGCCCGCCAGCCGTGCAAAAGGGCGGAAGATTTGATCCGCCCATCGCCTTCCAGATCTTGCCCCGCTAGCGTCCAGACGCCACGCACCGCAATGTTCCTTTGACTGCCACCACGGGATTGCCAATACTCATGGCATATTGAGGCTACCCGCATGGAACAAGGAATAACCCTTTGAAGCTGGAACTCAAAAACAGCTTGTCGGTGAAGTTGCTCCGGGTGGTGCTGTTGTCGGCACTGATAGTGGGCGTGGCACTAAGCGTGGCGCAGATCGTCTTTGATGCCTACAAGACGCGCCAGGCGGTGGCAGGCGATGCCCAGCGCATCCTCGACATGTTTCGCGACCCCTCGACCCAGGCCGTCTACAGCCTGGACCGTGAGATGGGCATGCAGGTCATCGAAGGCCTGTTTCAGGATGATGCGGTGCGCATGGCCTCTATTGGCCATCCCAATGAACCCATGCTCGCCGAAAAAAGCCGGGACTTGCAGCAGTCCCCCAGCCGCTGGCTGACGGACGTGATTCTGGGCCGGGAACGCAGCTTTACCACCCCGCTGGTAGGGCGCGGGCCTTATAGCGAGTATTACGGCGACCTGAGCATCACCCTCGACACCGCCACCTATGGCCGGGGCTTTATCGTCAATTCGGGGATCATTTTTATCTCCGGGGTGCTGCGCGCCCTGGCCATGGGCCTGGTGTTGTACCTGGTCTATCACTGGCTGCTGACCAAGCCCCTGTCGCGGATCATCAGCCACCTGAGTTCGATCAATCCCGACCGCCCCAGCGAGCACAAGATCCCGCAACTCAAGGGCCACGAAAAGAATGAACTGGGGCTGTGGATCAACACTGCCAACCAGTTGCTGGCGTCTATCGAGCGCAACACCCATTTGCGCCACGAAGCAGAAAACAGCCTGTTGCGCATGGCCCAGTACGACTTTCTTACCGGCCTGCCGAACCGCCAGAAACTGCAGGAACAGTTGGACAAGATCCTGGTCGACGCCGGGCGCCGACAACGCCGGGTCGCGGTGCTGTGCGTGGGGCTGGATGACTTCAAGAGCGTCAACGAGCAGTACACCTACCAGGCCGGCGACCAGTTGCTGCTGGCCCTGGCCGACCGCTTGCGTGCCCACAGTGGGCGCCTCGGCGCCCTGGCGCGCCTGGGCGGCGACCAGTTCGCCCTGGTCCAGGCCGATATCGAGCAACCCTACGAAGCCGCCGAGCTGGCACAGAGCATCCTCGATGACCTGGAAGCCGAGTTCGCCCTCGACCACGAACAGATCCGCCTGCGCGCCACCATCGGTATCACCTTGTTCCCCGAAGACGGCGACAGCACCGAGAAACTGCTGCAAAAGGCCGAGCAGACCATGACCCTGGCCAAGAGCCGCTCGCGCAATCGCTATCAGTTCTATATCGCCAGTGTCGACAGCGAGATACGCCGTCGCCGCGAACTGGAGAAAGACCTGCGCGAAGCCCTGGGCCGCAACCAGTTTCATCTGGTGTACCAACCGCAGATCAGCTATGCCGATCATCGCGTGGTCGGCGTCGAGGCGCTGATTCGCTGGCAACACCCGGAACACGGCCTGGTGCCACCGGACCTGTTTATCCCGCTGGCGGAACAGAACGGCACCATCATCCCCATTGGCGAGTGGGTGCTGGACCAGGCCTGCCGGCAATTGCGCGAATGGCATGACCAGGGCTTTACCGAGCTGCGCATGGCGGTCAACCTGTCCACGGTGCAACTGCACCACGCCGAACTGCCACGGGTGGTCAACAACCTGCTGCAGATCTATCGCCTGCCGCCGCGCAGCCTGGAACTGGAAGTGACCGAGACCGGCCTGATGGAAGACATCAGCACCGCCGCCCAGCACTTGCTGAGCCTGCGCCGCTCCGGCGCGCTGATTGCCATCGACGATTTCGGTACCGGCTACTCGTCACTGAGTTACCTGAAAAGCCTGCCTCTGGACAAAATCAAGATCGACAAGAGCTTTGTCCAGGACCTGCTGGACGACGACGACGATGCGACCATCGTGCGGGCGATCATCCAGCTGGGCAAAAGCCTGGGCATGCAGGTCATCGCCGAAGGTGTGGAAACACCCGAGCAGGAAGCCTACATCATCAGCGAAGGCTGCCACGAAGGTCAGGGCTATCACTACAGCAAACCCCTGCCCGCCCGTGAGCTGGCGGCCTACCTCAAGCAAGCCGAGCGCAATAACGCCGCCATCCTGTAAAGCCTTAATGCCGCCCAAGGCACGGCCTTGGGCGGCTGGCGCCTGACTATGAAACTTTTCCTGCGTTAACCCTTTACAGAAAATGCAAATCTTTCGCATTATGTTGCAGTTTTGCGCGCTGCACTGCGCCCCGATCCACTACCGAAGCAGGATGTTCGCCATGATTCGTATGCCCCTGGCCACCGCCAGTCTGCTGGCCATCGCCATTTCTCTCGCCGGCTGCGGCGAGGGCAAAGACAAGGCTGCCGCGCCTCAGGCGCCGACGCCAACTGCCAGCACTACCGCTCCAGCGGCTGCCGCTACCGCCGGCCAGGTTGACGAGGCGGCCGCCAAGGCAGTCGTCGCGCATTACGCAGACCTGGTGTTCGCGGTGTACAGCGACTCCGAGTCCACCGCAAAAACCCTGCAGACCGCGATCGACACCTTCCTCGCCAACCCCAACGACGAGACCCTGAAGGCCGCCCGTACCGCCTGGATCGCCGCGCGCGTACCGTACCTGCAGAGCGAAGTGTTCCGCTTCGGCAACACCATCATTGACGATTGGGAAGGTCAGGTGAACGCCTGGCCGCTGGACGAAGGCCTGATCGACTATGTCGACAAGTCCTACGAACACGCCCTCGGCAACCCGGGCGCCACGGCCAATATCATCGCCAACACCGAGATCCAGGTCGGCGAAGACAAGGTCGACGTCAAGGAAATCACCCCGGAAAAACTCGCCAGCCTCAATGAGCTGGGCGGCTCCGAAGCCAACGTCGCCACCGGCTACCACGCCATCGAATTCCTGCTGTGGGGCCAAGACCTGAACGGCACCGGCCCTGGCGCCGGCAACCGTCCAGCGTCGGACTACCTGCAAGGCGACGGCGCCACCGGTGGGCATAACGAGCGTCGCCGCACTTACCTGCGCGCCGTGACCCAACTGCTGGTCAGCGACCTCGAAGAAATGGTCGGCAACTGGAAACCCAACGTCGAAGACAACTACCGCGCCACCCTGGAAGCAGAACCTGCGACCGACGGCCTGCGCAAGATGCTGTTCGGCATGGGCAGCCTGTCCCTGGGTGAACTGGCGGGCGAGCGCATGAAGGTGTCCCTGGAAGCCAACTCGCCGGAAGACGAGCACGACTGCTTCAGCGACAACACCCACAATTCGCAGTTCTACGACGCCAAGGGCATCCGCAACGTCTACCTGGGCGAGTACACCCGCGCCGATGGCACCAAGCTGACCGGCGCCAGCCTGTCGTCCCTGGTGGCCAAGATCGACCCGGCCGCCGATGCAGCCCTCAAGGCTGACCTGGCTGCTACCGAAGCGAAGATCCAGGTCATGGTCGACCACGCCAACAAGGGTGAGCACTACGACCAGTTGATCGCGGCCGGCAACACGGCGGGCAACCAAATCGTGCGCGATGCCATCGCCGCCCTGGTCAAGCAGACCGGCTCCATCGAGCAAGCAGCTGGCAAGCTGGGCATCGGAGACCTGAACCCGGATACCGCTGATCACGAGTTCTGATCCACGCGGTTTGAATGAGGCGGCCTTCGGGTCGCCTTTTTTGTATTCATCGTTTGCCCTCGCCACCTCCCCTGTAGGAGCTGGCTTGCCTGCGATGGCGGCGGTTCAGTCAAGCATTCGGGCCTGACCCACCGCCATCGCAGGCAAGCCAGCTCCCACACAAGCCAGCTCCCCATTAAGCCAAGTCCTACATCATATCCGCGCCCCCTTTGCAGCCCCCGGTTTACAAGCCCTGCACCGTAGGTAGAATGGCGCCTCCGACTGTTACCCGAGCGCTATTCATGGCAATGCCGACCCTGCGGATCATTGGTTTCATCATCGGCATCTTCCTGATTACCCTCGCGGTCGCCATGGTCGTGCCCATGGCCACCCTGATATTTTTCGAGCGCACCAGCGACCTGCCGTCCTTTCTCTGGGCCAGCATGATCACTTTTATCGCCGGCCTGGCCCTGGTGATTCCCGGGCGCCCGAAGCAGGTGCAACTGCGCCCCCGGGACATGTACCTGCTGACGGTCAGCAGTTGGGTGGTGGTGTGCATCTTTGCCGCGCTGCCGTTTTTGCTGACCCAACACATCAGCTATACCGACTCGTTCTTTGAAAGCATGTCCGGCATCACCGCCACCGGCGCCACCGTGCTCAGCGGCCTGGACACCATGTCGCCGGGCATCCTGATGTGGCGCTCGATGCTGCACTGGCTCGGCGGCATCGGTTTTATCGGCATGGCGGTGGCGATCCTGCCGCTGCTGCGCATCGGGGGCATGCGCCTGTTCCAGACCGAATCCTCGGACCGCTCCGAGAAGGTCATGCCGCGCTCCCATATGGTGGCGCGCCTGATTGTGGCGGCCTATGTGGGGATTACCATCCTCGGCAGCCTCGGGTTCTGGTGGGCCGGCATGGGCCTGTTCGACGCGATCAACCACGCGATGTCGGCCATTTCCACCGGTGGGTTCTCCACCTCCGATGAGTCCCTGGCCCACTGGAAACAGCCGGCGGTGCATTGGGTGGCGATCGTGGTGATGATCATGGGCAGCCTGCCGTTTGCCCTGTATGTCGCGACATTGCGTGGCAACCGCAAGGCGCTGATCAAGGACCAGCAAGTACAAGGTTTGCTGGCGATGCTGCTGGTGACCTGGGTGGTGCTCGGCACCTGGTACTGGTGGACCACCAACCTGCACTGGCTGGATGCACTGCGCCATGTCGCGCTGAACGTCACGTCCGTGGTGACCACCACCGGCTTTGCCCTGGGCGATTACAGCCTGTGGGGCAATTTCTCGCTGATGCTGTTCTTCTACCTGGGCTTTGTCGGCGGTTGCTCGGGCTCCACCGCCGGCGGGATCAAGATCTTCCGCTTCCAGGTCGCCTATATCCTGCTCAAGGCCAACTTGAACCAGTTGATTCACCCAAGGGCGGTGATCAAGCAGAAATACAACGGCCATCGCCTCGACGAAGAAATCGTGCGCTCGATCCTGACGTTCTCGTTCTTCTTCGCCATCACCATCTGCATGATTGCCCTGGCCCTGTCGCTGCTGGGCGTGGACTGGATGACCGCCTTGACCGGCGCCGCCAGTACCGTCTCCGGTGTAGGTCCGGGGCTGGGGGAAACCATTGGCCCGGCTGGCAATTTCGCGACCCTGCCGGACGCCGCCAAGTGGATCCTGTCCCTGGGCATGCTGCTGGGCCGGCTGGAGATCATTACGGTGTTGGTGCTGTGCATTCCGGCGTTCTGGCGCCACTGACACTCACCGACGTAGCCTGCAGCCGCGCCCGGTATTCGCCGGGCGTGGCATCGAACCAGCGGCGAAACGCGCGGAAGAAGTTACTCGGGTCGGCGAACCCCAGCAGGTAGGCGATTTCCAGCAGGGTCATGCTCGGCTGCGCCAGGTACTGCTCGGCCAGCTCGCGGCGGGTGTCGTCGAGCAAAGCCTGGAAGCTGGTGCCCTCCTCCTGCAAGCGCCGCTGCAAGGTGCGCTGGGACAAGTGCAACGTCTGCGCCACCACCTCACGCTTGGGCTCGCCCTGGGGCAACAGCCGGCACAGCACCTGGCGAGCCTTGTGGGTCACCCGGCTCTCGGAAAACCGCGCCAGGTACTCCCCGGCAAATCGATCGTGCAGCAGCGCCATAGCCTCATTGGCGGTGGGCAACGGCGCTTCCATGTCCGCCCGCTCGAAGATCAGCGCGTCATACGGCGCGTTGAACACCAGCGGTGCATGAAAGGCCTGCTTGTAAGGCTCCAGGTCCACTGGCTGATCACCCTGCACCAACACCTTGCGCGGCTGCAGCGTGCGCCCGGTCAACCAGCCACATAACGCCAGGGCACAGGCCAGTGAAGCCTCGGCGCTTTGCCGGGTGGGTGGCAGATGGTCGCCGTGGACCGTAAGGATCAGCGCATAGCCTTCGGGTAACAGGCGGAAACTCAGGTCGGCACTTTCGGCAATGATTCGCTGGTAACGCACCAGCCGGGCAAAGCCTTCAGCCAGGGTGCTGCTGGACATCAAGGCATAACCCGCCACATGGAAGGACGCCGGACGCACCACCTTGCCCATATTCAAGCCAATGGCCGGATTGCCCGACAGCTCAACCGCGCGCTGCCAGAGCCGGGTCATGGAGTCCTGGGGGAAACGCGCATCGGGGTCATCCAGGGCGCGGTAATCCAGGCCCAGCTGTTGGAACAGGGCACGGCAATCCAGGCCATCGAGCTCCAGCGCCTTGACTATCCCCATCGCCCAACTTGCAGAAGTGGTTCGTTCGTTCATGGCGTTTTCTTGCGCGCGTTCTATGAAGGGACGGCTGAAACCGCAGCCCGGAACCCAAGGATACTAAAGTGGCGTCTATTGTCACTGGCCCTTGCCTGTAATGACTCTAGACTCAAATAAGCTCCCCGCCGAACATCCGTCGGGCACAACAACAAACAGAGGGCCGGCCAACGTGGAAAATGTCAGACAATTCAATAGCTTCGCCGAGTTCTATCCGTATTACCTGAGCGAACACGGCAACAGCACCTGCCGGCGCCTGCATTTTATCGGCACCAGCCTGGTGATTTTTATTCTCGCCTTCGCCGTCGGCAAAGGTGCCTGGTGGCTGCTGTGGGTGTTGCCGGTGGCCGGCTACAGCTTTGCCTGGATCGGCCACTTCTTCTTTGAAAAGAACCGCCCGGCCACGTTCCAGCATCCGTTCTACAGCCTGCTGGGCGATTTCGTGATGTACCGCGACATGATTCTGGGCAAGGTACCGTTCTAAACCCGCAAAACAATAAGAGACATGTCGATGAGCCAACAGGCCCGCTTTACCCATATGCAGGACGGCACCCAGGAAGACTGGGCAATCATCGCTGCCGACTTCAGTGCCTACGCCCGCCAACTGCCCGGACGGATCCTCGCGCACCTGCGCCTGCTGGAAGGTGACTTCGGCGGTTTCCCGGTGGACCGCCTGACCCATTCCCTGCAAACCGCCAGCCGCGCCTGGCACGATGGCCGCGACGAAGAATATGTGGTCTGCGCGCTGCTCCATGACATCGGCGACACCCTGGGCTCCTACAATCACCCGGACATTGCCGCCGCCATCCTCAAGCCGTTCGTCAGCCCGCAGAACCTGTGGATGGTGGAAAAGCACGGGATTTTCCAGGGCTACTATTTCTTTCATCATCTGGGCATGGATCGCCACCTGCGCGAGCAATTTGGCGAACACCCGCAGTACGAGCAAACCATCGAGTTCTGCGCACTGTATGACGCGGCGGCGTTCGACCCCGCCTATGCCACCCTGCCCCTGAGTTTTTTCGAACCGAAGCTGGCGCGGGTCTTTGCCCAGCCAAAAAACTCGCTCTACAAGGCCGCCATGGAACGCCAGGCCAGCCTGTGACCTCTTGTCACTTGCGCCGGGTAGATGAAGGTTTGCGCATTTGGCGAGATAAAAGTCTTTTTGTCATTTGCAGTGCTGTATCCTGCCCAGGCTTTGTGAAAAGCGTGGCACATCTGCAATTGCACAACAGACCTTGCGAGGAGCGACGACGATGCACGAAATTCCCAATCTCCCCTTCCCAAGCCTGCACGAGACTGAGCAGCCAACCCCGCAACAGGCCGGCAGTGACAAACAAGCGCCGGCACAGGCAACACCGGTCGACAGCGATAGCGACGACTGACCGCAGCACCCAGACCGTGTGGAAAGCGTGACATTGCGCGCTTTCCACACCGCCTGAATCAAGAGACACGCCACATGCCCGATACCCCCCACAATTCCCCCGATGAAGCGTTACTCGGCGCCGCCCTGCAAATGGTCGACGTCTGGAGCCGCCTCAGCCCGGAAAAACAGGCGCTGCTGCTCAAGCGCTTTGGCACCCAGGAAAACGCCCTGGCCGCGCTGGTGACCACGCGCATGCTCGACCCCGAAACCCCCTGATTTTTATCCTGTGGCGAGGGGGCTTGCCCCCGTTGGGCTGCGCAGCAGCCCCCCTGTCAGGTAAACCGAGGTGGCTGGTTTTGGGGCGGCTACGCCACCCAACGGGGGCAAGCCCCCTCGCCACAGCAAGCCCCCTAGCCACCACAAGCCCTCTGGTTACAGTAAGCCCCTTTGCCACAGTTGCCGTGGTGAATGATTTTCTGGCAGCGTAAAGCACCGGTATCATAAGCAACCTATCTTTTCCTGCCGCGACAGTGGATCTTTCCCATGCCAGATACCCAGCGCCCCATGGCGGTCACGCTGCAAGTCGTTTCCATCGTGCTGTTCACCTTTATCGGCTACCTGAATATCGGCATCCCCCTGGCCGTATTGCCGGGCTATGTCCACAGCGACCTGGGCTTTGGCGCCGTGATCGCGGGCCTGGTGATCAGCGTGCAGTACCTGGCCACCCTGCTGAGCCGGCCCTACGCCGGGCGCATCATCGACAACCGCGGCAGCAAGCGCGCGGTGATGTACGGCCTGGCCGGTTGCGGCTTGAGCGGGGTGTTCATGCTGGCATCCGCCGCCCTGACCCACCTGCCGGCCCTGAGCCTGGCCAGCCTGTTGATTGGCCGGCTGGTGCTGGGCAGTGCCGAAAGCCTGGTGGGTTCGGGCTCCATTGGCTGGGGCATCGGCCGGGTCGGCGCGGTGAATACCGCCAAGGTCATCTCCTGGAACGGCATTGCCAGCTATGGCGCCCTGGCGATTGGCGCCCCGCTGGGGGTGCTGCTGGTCAGTCGGTTCGGGCTGTGGAGCATGGGTGCCAGCATTATTGCCCTGGCGGTGCTGGGCCTGTTGCTGGCCTGGCCGAAAGTCGCGGCGCCCATTGTGGTCGGCGAGCGCCTGCCCTTTATGCATGTGCTCGGCCGCGTGCTGCCCCACGGCTGCGGGCTGGCCCTGGGTTCCATCGGTTTTGGCACCATCGCCACGTTTATCACCCTGTATTACGCGACCCGCAACTGGGATAACGCAGTGCTGTGCCTGAGCCTGTTCGGCGCCAGCTTTATCGGGGCGCGGTTGCTGTTCGGCAACCTGATCAACCGGATCGGCGGGTTTCGCGTGGCGATTGCCTGCCTGTCGGTAGAAACCCTCGGCCTGCTGCTGTTGTGGCTGGCCCCGAGCGCCGAGCTGGCCCTGGCGGGCGCGGCCTTGAGCGGTTTCGGGTTTTCCCTGGTGTTCCCGGCGCTGGGGGTTGAAGCGGTCAACCTGGTACCCGCCTCCAGCCGTGGCGCGGCGGTAGGGGCCTATTCGTTGTTTATCGACTTGTCATTGGGTATCACCGGGCCGCTGGCCGGGGCGATTGCGGCGGGTTTCGGCTTTGCCTCGATCTTTTTGTTTGCCGCGCTGGCGGCCTTCGCCGGGCTGCTGCTGAGCCTGTACCTGTATCGCCAGGCCCCCAAATACCGCGACGAACGTAACGCCGGCTAGAAATCCACCTTGCCGCGCCCGGCCTTGATGCTGCCGCGCTTGGTCTTGGATTCCAGGCGACGCTTTTTCGAGCCCAGGGTGGGCTTGGTCGGGCGGCGTTTTTTCTCGACCTTGGTCGCGCTGAGGATCAACTCCACCAGGCGCTCCAGGGCATCGGCGCGGTTCTGTTCCTGGGTCCGGTATTGCTGGGCCTTGAGGATCAACACGCCGTCGCTGGTAATCCGACTGTCACGCAGTGCCAGCAAGCGTTCCTTGTAGAACGGCGGCAGCGACGAAGCGCCGATATCGAAGCGCAAATGCACGGCGCTGGAGACCTTGTTGACGTTCTGCCCGCCAGCGCCCTGGGCGCGGATGGCCGTCAACTCGATTTCGGCATCGGGCAGGTGCACGTTACTGGAGATCACCAACATCGAAAGCGGGTCCGTGAGCGAGGGTAGAGGCCGGGTTGCCGGCCCCTACGCGGTGGGCTAGGGGTTCAGCGAGGATACAGCACTCACGTCAGCCTGAGCCTTGCGCTTGTTCTTGAGCACATAGCACACCCACATAAAGGCCAGCCAGACAGGAATCGCATACACCGAGACCTGAATCCCCGGAATCAACAACATGACCCCCAGGATAAACACCACAAACGCCAGGCACACGTAGTTGCCATAGGGGTACCACAGCGCCTTGAACAGCGGCACCTGACCGGTGCGGTTCATGTGCTGGCGGAACTTGAAGTGCGAGAAGCTGATCATCGCCCAGTTGATCACCAACGTGGCCACCACCAGGGACATCAGCAATTCCAGGGCATGCTGCGGGATCCAGTAGTTCATCAACACCGCCACCAGGGTGACGGCCGCCGAGGCCAGGATCGAACGCACCGGTACACCGCGCTTGTCGATCTTCGCCAACGCCGCCGGGGCGTCGCCTTGCTCGGCCATGCCCAGCAGCATGCGGCTGTTGCAGTAGGTGCCGCTGTTGTACACCGACAGCGCCGCCGTCAGCACCACGAAGTTGAGGATATGCGCGGCGGTGTTGCTGCCCAGCATCGAGAACACCTGCACGAACGGGCTGCCGCTATAGGCATCGCCGGAAGCATTCAGGGTCACCAGCAGGCTGTCCCACGGCGTCAGCGACAGCAGCACTACCAGGGCGCCAATGTAGAAAATCAGGATGCGGTAGATCACCTGATTGATCGCCTTGGGGATCACGGTGCGTGGCTGGTCCGCTTCAGCGGCGGTAAAACCGAGCATTTCCAGGCCGCCAAAGGAGAACATGATGATTGCCATGGCCATCACCAGGCCGCCGACACCATGGGGGAAGAACCCGCCGTGCTCCCACAGGTTGGTCACCGACGCCTGGGGCCCGCCGGTGCCGCTGACCAGCAGGTAGCTGCCCAGGGCGATCATGCCGATAATCGCCACCACCTTGATAATCGCAAACCAGAACTCGGCTTCGCCAAACACTTTGACGTTGGCCAGGTTGATCACATTGATCAGCACGAAGAAGGCCGCCGCCGAGACCCAGGTCGGAATCTCCGGCCACCAGTAATGCACATACTTGCCGACCGCCGTCAGCTCCGACATGCCCACCAGGATATAGAGGATCCAGCAGTTCCAGCCCGACAAGAAGCCTGCGAAACCGCCCCAGTACTTGTGGGCAAAATGGCTGAAGGAACCGGCCACTGGCTCTTCGACGATCATTTCGCCCAACTGGCGCATGATCATAAAGGCAATGAAACCGCAGATGGCATAGCCGAGGATCATCGACGGGCCGGCTGACTTTAGCACCCCCGCCGAGCCCAGGAACAGGCCGGTACCGATCGCGCCACCGAGGGCGATCAATTGAATATGACGATTTTTCAGGCCGCGCTTCAGTTCGCCTGAATGCGAGTTGGGTCCACTCATGAAAAGGGTCTCACGCAAGGTTTGATGATGTTCAATACACGATGCTGCTTTGAAACCGACTCAAGCAGCGCCGATCAAACCCCAGCGCAAACACCAGGAGTCCAGCGTCTTTCTAACGGTCATGCGTCACCTGTTTGTTTTTATCTGTGACGAAATCGAACCCGTCCGGCTTATGGCCGGGCGGAGTTAACAAGGCAGCTAGCCTTGAAGGCCTTTTGCGTGGGTACGCAAGGGGGGTCACAGTAAAACGCGGCGCATTGTACACCGCTCGATCCGCTAGGGAGGGTTGCGGGAGAGATTGTTCGTCAAATGGAAGATTTTCTTTACACAGAAAGTTCATCAAGAGCACGCCCTGCGTAGGCTCGGCCCAACCGTAAAATAATCGTTACATCGCGGAAGCCATTCCTGACACCCCACCGACTACCCCGTGGCGAGCGGGCTTGCCCGCGCTGGACTGCGCAGCAGTCCCTTGAAAGAACAACCCAGTCAACCAGGCAGACCGAGACAGCAGAGTGTGGGGCTGCTGCGCAGCCCGACGCGGGCAAGCCCGCTCGCCACACAGCGCGCAAAAAAAAACGCCAACCCGCAGGTTGACGCTTTTTCTTACAGCTTGAAGCTTAAAGCTTGCTGCTGCTCTTAAGGCTTCTTACGCCCAAACCCCGGACGCTGGCCGGAACCTGCCGGTGCGCCACGGCGCTTGCCCGACGGCTCGTCCGCGACCAGTTTGAGCCCTGGGCGCTTTTTCGGCGCGGGCTTGGCTGGACGCTTGGCACCTTCGGCTGGGCGATCGGTCTGCGGAGCACCACGGCCGGTATCGCCACGGTTGCTGCGACCGCCCGTTGGTGCTTCGCCACGACCGGCAGGCCGCGGGGTACGCGGTGCACGCTCGCCATCCTGACGGGCTGGAGCCGATGGACGACGATCGCCCTCGATCTGCGGCTGACGGGAAATACGACCGCCTGTGGCCGGAGCATCCAGCGCCGGGCGCAAGGTGCGCGCAACGCGTTCGGTACGTGCCACCGGGCGCGACGATTTACGCTGCATGCGCTCCAGCTTGTCTTTGCTCTTGGCATTCATCTGCGGCATGGCCACAGGGGTCAGGCCCACTTCAGCACTGAGGATGTCGACTTCGTACTGGCTCATTTCGCGCCAGCGCCCCATCGGCAGGTCCGAGTTGAGGAACACCGGGCCGAAACGCACGCGCTTCAGGCGGCTGACCACCAGGCCCTGGGATTCCCACAGGCGACGTACTTCACGGTTACGCCCTTCCATCACCACGCAGTGGTACCAGTGGTTGAAACCTTCGCCACCGGGGGCCTGCTTGATGTCGGTGAACTTGGCCGGGCCGTCTTCCAGCACCACGCCAGCCTTGAGGCGTTCGATCATCTCGTCATCGACTTCACCCCGTACACGTACCGCGTACTCACGGTCCATCTCGTAGGACGGGTGCATCAGGCGGTTGGCCAGCTCACCGTCGGTGGTGAACATCAGCAAGCCGGTGGTGTTGATGTCCAGGCGGCCGATGTTGATCCAACGGCCTTCTTTAGGCTTGGGCATCTTGTCGAACACGGTTGGACGGCCTTCCGGGTCGTCACGGGTGCAGATCTCGCCGTCGGGCTTGTTGTACATGATCACGCGGCGCACCGATTCGGCGGCCTCTTCACGCTTGATGACCTTGCCATCAATGGTGATCGCATCATGCAGATCGACGCGCTGGCCCAGGGTGGCTTCGACGCCATTGACCTTGATGCGCTTCTGGGTGATCCAGGCTTCTACGTCGCGGCGCGAGCCGACGCCGATACGAGCGAGGACTTTTTGCAGCTTCTCGCCGGCTGGGCCGATTTCCTGGCTGTCGTTCTGGTCTTGGTCTTTCATCTTAAGCACCTCCCGGTGTGTCGATTCAGGCGTGGCCTGAAGGTATTGAAACTGTTGTCTTGGGCGAACGCATCGCCGAAGGGTCGCGAATCATACGCTCATGGCGCGCATTGCGCATCAGAGACTAGTCGATATGGGCCGGCTCATTTGCTTTTCCGCCGACCGGTGGCACCCAGGGCGATCAGCCGCAGCTCGGCTTCGGCCAGCACCGCGCGCTTGTCGACCTTGTCGAGCTTCTTCCAGGCCCGGATCTCACGCTTGCTGCGCCCGCAGCCGACGCAGATATCGTCGCTGAACTTGCAGAGGCTGATACAGGGGTCTTTGGTGGAGCTCATATACATTCTCCCTGGTGCAGAAGATCCAATGTGGGAGCGGGCTTGCTCGCGATTGCGGTAGATCAGTCATATATCCAGTGGCTGACACTCCGCAATCGCGAGCAAGCCCGCTCCCACATTTGGTTCTGGGTCAGTCTTCGAATTCGCGGCGTTCGTTTTCGATGGCTTCGGCCAGTGCCCGGGCTTCGGCTTCTTCTTCGCTCAACTCGGGCTGTTCCAGGGCGGCGACGGCGGCCAGCAGTTTTTCGCGGGCGGCCGCCACACCCAGGATGTCTTCCTCAGGCTCAGGTTCGACCGCAGGCGCCGTTTCAACGTTCACCGGCATTTCGCCCGCCCCATCACGCAGCAAGTCATCAAAGTCGGTCTTGATCCCCTGCTCCATATCGTCCAGCTCCAGCAGCAAGGTGTGGAAACTGGTCTCGTCCTTCGGCTCTTCCGGCTCGGCGCTGGCATCAGCCAGCTCCTGCAAGCCGGGCGGCACCGGGGCATCGTCGAAATCGAGCACCGGTTCGGCCTCGATCTCACGCAGCTCGGCCAAAGGCGGCAGGTCGTCGAGGTTCTTCAGGTTGAAGTGATCGAGAAACACCTTGGTGGTGGCGAACATCGCAGGTTTGCCGGGTACGTCGCGGTAGCCGACGATACGGATCCACTCGCGCTCCAGCAGCGTCTTGACGATATGGCTGTTGACCGCCACGCCGCGCACGTCTTCGATCTCGCCACGGGTGATGGGCTGGCGATAGGCAATCAGCGCCATGGTTTCCAGCATCGCCCGGGAATACCGTTGCGGGCGCTCTTCCCACAGGCGCCCCACCCACGGCGAAAATTTCTCACGGATCTGCAAGCGATAGCCCGAGGCCACTTCGCGCAGTTCAAAAGCACGGCCGTCACAGGATTTGCGCAGGATTTCCAGGGCCTTCTTGAACACCGGCGGTTCCGGGCGCTCGGCCTCTTCAAACAGTTCAAACAGGCGCTCCAGCGATTGCGGCTTGCCCGAGGCCAAGAGGAAGGCTTCCAACAGCGGTGCCAGTTCGCGGGGTTCAGTCAGATTCATCAATTCAGCTCGTTATTCGGCTCGCGCCCGCACGTGGATAGCCGCAAAAGGCTCATTCTGCACCAGCTCGACCAAGGATTCCTTGACCAGCTCGAGGATCGCCATAAAGGTCACCACCACGCCCAGGCGCCCTTCTTCGGCGGTAAACAGCTCGACAAACGGCACAAAGCCGCCGCCCTTGAGGCGCTCCAGCACATCGCTCATACGCTCACGGGTGGACAAGGCTTCGCGGCTGACCTGGTGGCTTTCAAACATATCGCCACGGCGCAGCACCTCGGCCATGGACATCAACAGTTCTTCCAGGCTCACATCCGGCAATAATTTGCGCGCCCGGGCTTCCGGGGCGTCGAGCTTGGGCACCACAACGTCACGGCCCACGCGGCTCAAGCCATCAATACCTTCGGCGGCAGCCTTGAAGCGCTCGTATTCCTGCAGGCGGCGGATCAGTTCGGCGCGGGGATCGTCCTCTTCGGCTTCGATTGTCTCGGAACGCGGCAGCAGCATGCGCGACTTGATCTCCGCCAGCATCGCCGCCATCACCAGGTACTCGGCGGCCAGCTCCAGGCGCACCGACTGCATCAACTCGACATAGCCCATGTACTGGCGGGTGATTTCCGCCACAGGGATATCGAGGATATTGATGTTCTGCTTGCGGATCAGGTACAGCAGCAAGTCCAGCGGACCCTCGAAGGCCTCAAGGAACACTTCCAGGGCATCCGGCGGGATATACAGGTCCAGGGGCATTTCCATGACCGCCTGGCCGTAGACCATGGCAAATGGCAGCTCCTGCTGGGCGCCGGCCTGGCTGTCGACGGTTTCCACGGCCGACATTCAGGCCTCGACCAGGAACGGTGCCGGGTCGCCACAACCCACACGGATCACCTCCGGCTCGCCGTCGGCCAGGTTGATCACGGTGGACGCCTTGTTGCCGCCGTACCCGCCGTCGATGATCAGGTCTACGTGCTTTTCCAGGAGCTGGCGCATTTCATAGGGATCTTCCAGCGGCTCAGTGTCGCCGGGCATGATCAACGACACGCTCATCAGCGGCTCACCCAACTCGGCCAGCAGCGCCAGGGCAATGGGGTGCTCCGGCACCCGCAGGCCGATGGTGCGCTTTTTCGGGTGCAGCAACAGGCGCGGCACCTCGCGGGTGGCATTCAGAATAAAGGTGTACGGCCCCGGCGTATGGGCCTTGAGCAGGCGGAAAGTGCCGGTATCGACTTTGGCGAACAGGCCCAATTGCGACAGGTCGCTGCAGATCAGCGCAAAGTTGTGATTCTTGTCCAGTTCGCGCAGGCGTCTTACGCGCTCCACGGCGTTCTTGTCGCCGATCTGGCAACCGATGGCGTAGGAGGAATCCGTGGGGTAGATCACCACGCCGCCGCCTCGAATGATCTCCACGGCCTGCTTGATCAGCCGCGCTTGCGGGTTTTCCGGGTGAATCTGGAAAAATTGACTCACGTTCTCTACCTGTTCAGACGGTGGCGGTAATGGGGTCATGCTTGAATCGCCCCCACAGGAGCGGCAAGTCTTCCGGGACCGGACGATATTCGCCGATCTCCGACCAGCCGCCTGGGCCATGGAAATCACTGCCGGCACTGACCAGCAGACCAAATTCACGGGCAAGAATCGCCAGGCTGCCAACCTGTTCGGCGGGTTGATGCCCATTGACCACTTCGATGGCGTGGCCACCCGCTTGAATATAGTCGCCTATCAGCTTGCGACGCTTGCTGCGGGTAAAATCGTAATGCCAGGGGTGCGCCAGGCTGACCCAGGCCCCGGAAGCACGCAACGTGGCAACCGTGTCCTCCAGAGTCGGCCAGTGCAGCTTGACGTCCCCCAGCTTGCCGGCGCCCAGCCATTTGCGGAACGCTTCGGCGCGGTCCTTGACGAACCCTTCACGCACCATCCAGTCGGCAAAATGCGGACGGGCCGGCGCGTTGCCGCTGTCGCCCAGCTCCTGCTGGATCGCTCGGGCGCCCTCCAGCGCGTTGGGCATGCCCTTGAGCGCCAGTTTGCGGCTTATTTCTTCGGACCGCAGCCAGCGGCCATCGTGCAAATTGGCAATGGCCGCCACCAATGGCGGGGCCGTGACGTCAAAACCGTAGCCCAGGACATGAATGGTCGCGCCGCCCCAGGTGCAGGACAATTCGACGCCATTGACCAGATGCATCCCCAGGGCCGTGGCGGCACTACGCGCCTCTTCCAGGCCTTCGAGGGTGTCGTGGTCAGTCAGCGACAGGACTCGCACGCCTTTTTCAAACGCACGCGCAACCAGTACCGCGGGCGCCAGGGCGCCGTCGGAGGCCGTGCTGTGGCAGTGCAAATCAACATTCACGGAAGTGTGTAACCTCAAGTCAGCTGGCGCTTTCGCTACCAAGGATGTTTGTTATTATGCCGCCACATCCAGCTTCTGGCTCTTACTGTGAAACAATTCATCGACTTCATCCCGCTGTTGCTGTTCTTCATCGTTTTCAAAACCGACCCACGGGTCCTTGATATCGGCGGCCATGAGCTGTCGTTCGGCGGCATCTACAGCGCCACGGCGGTGCTGATCATCAGCTCCCTGGTGGTCTACGGTGCGATCTTCATCTCCCAGCGCAAGCTGGAAAAAAGCCAGTGGCTGACCCTGATCGCCTGCCTGGTCTTTGGCGGCCTGACCCTGGCCTTCCACAGCGAGACCTTCCTGAAATGGAAAGCCCCAGTGGTCAACTGGCTGTTTGCCCTGGCCTTTATCGGTAGCCACTTCATTGGTGATCGCCTGCTGATCAAGCGGATCATGGGCCACGCCCTGAGCCTGCCGGAGCCGATCTGGACCCGCCTGAATATCGCCTGGATCGGGTTTTTCCTGTTCTGTGGCGCGGCCAACCTGTTCGTGGCCTTTACCTTCCAGAGCTACTGGGTCGACTTCAAGGTGTTCGGCAGCCTGGGCATGACCGTGGTGTTCCTGGTTGCCCAGGGTATCTACCTGTCGCGCCATCTGCATGACACCGACCCCACCACGCCAAAAACCGAGGACTGACATGCTCTACGCCATCATCGCCACCGACGTTGCCAACTCCCTGGAAAAACGCCTGTCCGTTCGCCCGGCCCACGTGGAACGCCTCAAGGCGCTGCAGGCCGAGGGGCGCTTGGTGATCGCCGGCCCGCACCCGGCGGTCGACAGCAATGATCCGGGGGACGCTGGCTTCACCGGCAGCCTGATCATCGCAGAGTTCGCCTCCCTGGCCGATGCCCAGGCCTGGGCCAAGGCCGATCCGTATGTGGCGGCCGGCGCCTATGCCGATGTCGTGGTCAAACCGTTCAAACAAGTCCTGCCCTGATCCCGGTGGTGCTGAACCTATTGGGCTCGGCAAACGCCTAATCGCTCATTATTCTCGGTAACCTGCCGACAACGTTCTGAATATTCGTGTGGAATCAGGAGTTCCGATGCGCTTACGTCAGTTGTGTCTGTTGGCAGTGTTAACGATCGGGGCTACGGCCCAGGCTGAAGAAACCTCGAACACCGGCAGTTCCACGCCCCTGTCCTTGAGTGCCGGCAGCCAGATCACCGAGTTGCAGCAACGCTTGAAAGAAAGCGAACGCCTGCGCGAAGAGCTGAGCAAACAATTGCAGACTGCCGATGCTGCCCGCGAGAGTGCGCAACTGAGCCGGCTGCGCCAGGACAATCAGCGCCTGGCCCAGCAACTCAAGGAAGCACAAGGTGGCGCCCTGCCACGCTGGCTCACTGACCAGCAGCAGTGGTTTGTGATTGGTGCGGGAGTTGCGCTGGTCGCCCTGCTGTGCGGTATCTTCGCCAGTGGCGGGCATCGGCGCCGTCGACAATGGCTAAATTGAGTGAGTCATGAGCGAGCTGTTACTGATAGATGATGACCAGGAGCTTTGTGAGCTGCTGACCAGTTGGTTGAGCCAGGAAGGTTTCCAGGTGCGCGCTTGCCATGACGGCGTGAGCGCGCGCAAAGCCCTGGCCGAAGCCGCGCCGGCGGCGGTGGTGCTGGATGTGATGCTGCCCGACGGCAGCGGCCTGGAGTTGCTCAAGCAATTGCGCGCCGACCACCCGGAGCTGCCGGTACTGATGCTCTCGGCCCGGGGCGAGCCCCTGGACCGGATCCTCGGCCTGGAACTGGGTGCCGATGACTACCTGGCCAAGCCCTGCGACCCCCGCGAACTGACCGCCCGCCTGCGGGCGGTACTGCGCCGCAGCCACCCGACGGCGGTGTCGACCCAGCTGGAACTGGGCGACCTGTGCTTCAGCCCAGTGCGTGGTGTGGTGATCATCGACCATCAGGAACTGACCCTCACCCTGTCCGAAAGCCGCCTGCTGGAAGCCTTGCTGCGCCAGCCGGGCGAGCCCCTGGACAAGCAGGAGCTGGCGCAGATCGCCCTGGGGCGCAAGCTGACCTTGTATGACCGCAGCCTGGACATGCACGTCAGCAACCTGCGCAAGAAAATCGGCCCGCATGCCGACGGCCGCCCGCGGATCGTTGCATTGCGCAGCCGTGGCTACTACTACAGCCTCTGACATCCCCAGCAGGAGCCGGCAACCCGGCGCCTACAGGTTTGTAAGCCCCCACCCAATCCGTCTTTACCCAAGCTTTACCCTTCCCTGACCGCCGCTGACCTTGATCTTCGTAATCTACTCACATCCGGACTCACCGGAACCGAGACAAGGAGAAACACCATGCGCAAGACCCTTATCGCTCTGATGTTCGCCGCAGCCCTGCCGACCGTCGCCATGGCCATGCCAGAAGGCCATGGCCCGATGGGCGGCCCTGAAGGCCACATGATGGGTGGCCCGGGCCACGGCAGTGAACACGGCATGCGCGGCAAAGGCGGCCCGTTCAGCCAACTGGACCTGACCCGCGAGCAGCGCCAGCAGATCGGCAAACTGATGGGCGAACAACGGGAAGGCCGCCAACAACTGGTCAAGAAGTACCTGGACAAACTCCCGGCCGCTGACCAGAAGGCCATGAAGGACGAAATGGCCGCCGCCAAGCAGAAAACCCAGGCGGATATCCGCGCCTTGCTCAAGCCTGACCAGCAGAAGAAGTTCGACGAAATGGCGAAGAAACGCGCCGAGCGTCAAGCCGAGTGGCAGCAGTTCCAGGCCTGGAAAGCGCAACAACCGCAAAAAGCGCAATAATGCGTTAGCAACCTCCCAGCCCAGTGGCCCGTGCCGCTGGGCTTTTCCTGTTTGAGGGTTTCCTGTGCGTTCACTCTTCTGGCGCATCCTTGCCAGTTTCTGGCTGGCTATCGCCCTGGTTGCCGGGCTGTCGGTCCTGCTTGGGCATATGCTCAACCAGGACGCCTGGATTCTCAGCCGCCATCCCGGCCTCAACAACCTGGCCGAAGAATGGACCCAGCGTTATGAAACCCAGGGCGAGGACGCCGCCCAGGATTTGTTGCAACAGCGCAAACGCCAGTACCACGTCGATGTGCAGGTGCTCAACGAGAGCGGCGACCCGGTGGTGCGTGGCACCTTCCCGCGCCGCGCCGCCGCCTTTGAAGCCCGCCAGCATGAGAGCCACGAGGGCCGGCTACCGTGGCGCCGCCTGACGGCCGAGTACACCAGTGAAAAAACCGGCGATACCTACCTGCTGATCTACCGCATCGCCCTGCCGGAGCTGGATGCCTGGCACCGCAGCAGCCTGCTCTGGCCCTTGAGTGCCCTGGCGATTGCGTTGGTGGTGCTGACCCTGTTCAGCCTGCTGGTGACCCTGTCCATCACTCGCCCCCTCAGCCGTCTGCGCGGTGCAGTGCATGACCTGGGCCAGACCACGTACCAGCAAAACAGCCTGGCGCGCCTGGCCGACCGACGTGATGAATTTGGCGTACTGGCCACCGACTTCAACCGCATGGGCGCTCGCCTGCAAAGCCTGATCGGCAGCCAGCGGCAATTGCTGCGCGATGTGTCCCACGAACTGCGCTCGCCCCTGGCGCGCCTGCGGATCGCCCTGGCCCTGGCGGAACGGGCCACGCCCGAAGCCCGGGAGAAGCTCTGGCCGCGCCTGACCCTGGAATGTGATCGCCTGGAAGCCTTGATCAGCGAGATCCTGGTGCTGGCGCGGGTCGACGCCGACAACGCCAGCGCCGAAGACATCGACCTCAACGCCCTGCTCAAGACCCTGCAAAAGGACGCCCAGCTCGGCGCCCCGGAGCAGCTGGTGCAACTGCAAGCCGAGCCGGCGCTGCAACTCAAGGGCTGGCCCCATATGATCGAGCGGGCGCTGGACAACCTGTTGCGTAATGCCCAGCGCTTCAACCCTCCCACCCAGCCGATTGAAGTCCAGGCCCAGCGCCAAGGCGAACGCATTGTGATCAGCGTGCGCGACCACGGCCCGGGCGTGGAGGCCGAACACCTGCAAAAACTGGGCGAGCCGTTTTACCGCGCCCCCGGGCAAACCGCCCAAGGTCATGGGCTGGGCCTGGCCATCGCCCGCCGGGCCGCCGAACGTCATGGCGGCAGCTTGAGCCTGGCCAATCATCCCGAGGGCGGATTTATCGCCACCCTGGACTTGCCCTTGCAGCCGGGGATTGCAGCACACCCCTGAAGATCTTCTATGATGGCCCCTCTCTTATGGAGGGCCTTTGATGACTGATCTGCTCACCTCGATCCAGCGTGCACTCGATCTGCCGCCCACGCCGCTGGCGACCACTGCAGCCGGCGCCCTGCCGTCAACCTTCGCTGTCACCGAGCTGGCCTGCGCCAGCATCGGGGCTGCCGGCCAGGCCATAGCCCGGCTGCTGGAACAACACACCGGGCGCCTGCCCCTGGTCAGCGTCGACCCGCGCCTGGCCTCCTTCTGGTTCTCCAGCTCCCTGCGCCCACTGGGCTGGAGCGTACCGCCGCTGTGGGATCCGATTGCCGGTGACTACGCCTGCGCTGACGGCTGGATTCGTCTGCACACCAACGCCCCCCACCACCGCGCAGCTGCCGAGCGTGTACTGGGGCAGGTCGCGGATCGGGCGGCGATGGCGCTCAGGGTCGCCTCCTGGAACGCCGCCGAGCTTGAGCAGGCGTTTGTCGATGAGGCCGGCTGCGCCGCGCAGATGCGCACCTGGCAGCACTGGCAGGCTCATCCCCAAGGGTTGGCGGTCAATCAGGAACCGTTGGTGGCATGGGAGCGCTTCGAGGCAGCCGGCAACACCACCTGGCTGGGCAACGTGGCGCGCCCGTTGGCGGGGGTCAAGGTACTGGACCTGACCCGCGTTCTGGCCGGTCCTGTGGCCAGCCGTTTTCTCGCAGGGCTTGGCGCCGACGTATTACGCATCGACTCCCCCACCTGGAACGAACCAGGGGTCGTGCCGGAAATGACCCTGGGCAAACGCTGCGCGCGCCTGGACCTTAAAAACACCGACGACCGGCAATTATTCGAAGGTTTGCTCAAGGATGCCGACATTCTGTTTCACGGTTATCGGGCCGATGCACTGGAGCAACTGGGTTACAACGCGAGCGCACTGCAGCAACTCGCCCCCGGCCTGATCGACGTCAGCCTCAACGCCTACGGCTGGAGCGGCCCGTGGCGCAATCGCCGGGGCTTCGACAGCCTGGTGCAGATGAGCAGCGGTATCGCCCACGCCGGCATGCAATGGAAGCAGGCGGATAAACCCGTGCCGCTGCCGGTGCAGGCGCTGGACCATGCCACCGGTTACCTGATGGCGGCCAGTGCGATACTGGCCTTGGCCGAGCGCTTAAGCAGCGGGCATGGGGGTTCGGCCCGGCTGTCGCTGGCGCGTACGGCGAAATTGTTGATCGAGGCGGGACAAGGCGTGAAGCAGCCAGCGTTGCGTGAAGAAGAACCGGGTGATCAGGGGCTGCTGGTGGAGCAGACGGCCTGGGGGCCGGCGCATCGGTTGCTGGCGCCGGTCACTCTTGCCGGGACACCGCTGCAGTGGGATTTGCCGGCTGGGGAATTGGGCGCGCATCGAGCACGGTGGTGACCTTGAAATGGTCATCGCGGGCAAGCCCGGCTCCCACAGTTGACCGTGTACACGATCAACTGTGGGAGCGGGCTTGCCCGCGATAAGGCCCTCCCCAGCACAATCAACCAGGCGTCATGCTCACAGGGTCAGCACTCCGCTATACAACCCATACGCCGCCAGGCTCGCCCCGGCAATCACGCAACTGAAAATCCCCTTTTCCAGCAAGGTAAACAGCGGCTGGCCCTGCTCGCGCTTGGCCTGGGCAAACAAAATCACCCCAGGTGCATACAGCAACGCCGACAGCAGCAGGTATTTCAAGCCCCCGGCATACAGCAGCCACACCGCATAGCCCAGGGCAATCACGCCGACCAGCAGGTCCTTGAGCCGCTGGCCATGGGCTTCTTCGTAGGTTTCTCCGCGCCCGCACAACAACACGGCATAGGCCGCCGACCATAAATACGGCACGAGGATCATCGACGACGCCAGGTAGATCAACGTGGTGTAAGTGCTGGCCGAAAACAGCGTGATCACCAGGAACAGCTGGATCATCACATTGGTCAGCCACAACGCATTGACCGGCACGCGGTTGGCATTTTCCTTTTTCAGGAAGGCCGGCATGGTCTTGTCATGGGCAGTGGCGTAGAGAATTTCGGCACACAGCAAGGCCCATGACAGCAACGCCCCCAGCAGCGACACCGCCAGGCCGATGCTGATCAACATTGCGCCCCAGGGGCCGACGATATGTTCCAGCACGCCCGCCAGTGAGGGGTTCTGCAAGTTGGCCAACTCGGGCTGGCTCATGATCCCCAGGGACAGCACGTTGACCAGCACCAGCAGGGCCAGCACTCCGACAAACCCGATCACCGTGGCGCGGCCCACGTCCGAGCGTTTTTCCGCGCGCGCCGAGTACACGCTGGCCCCTTCGATACCGATAAACACAAACACGGTGACCAGCATCATATTGCGCACCTGGTCCATCACCCCACCGAACTGCGGGTTGCCCAGGCCCCAGATATCCCGGGTGAATACATCCGCCTTGAAGGCCACGGCGGCGATCACGATAAACATCAGCAGCGGAACGATCTTGGCCACGGTGGTGACCTGGTTGATAAACGCTGCCTCCTTGATCCCGCGCATCACCAGAAAATGCACAGCCCACAGCAGCAACGACGCGCAACCGATCGCCACCGGCGTGTTGCCTTGGCCGAACACCGGGAAAAAATAGCCCAGGGTGCTGAACAGCAACACGAAATAGCCGACGTTGCCCATCCAGGCACTGATCCAGTAGCCCCAGGCCGACGAGAAGCCCATGTAGTCGCCAAACCCCGCCTTGGCGTAGGCATACACCCCGGAGTCGAGGTTGGGCTTGCGGTTGGCCAGGGTCTGGAACACGAACGCGAGGGTCAACATACCCACGGCAGTGATCCCCCAACCGATCAGGATCGCCCCCACCTCGGCCCGCGCAGCCATGTTCTGCGGCAACGAGAAGATTCCGCCGCCAATCATCGAGCCCACCACCAATGCCACCAGAGCACTGAGACGCAGCTTTTGTGCCGGTTGCGACATAGAAACTCCTGCAGATAAAACAGTTATTGAGCGCTGCACTCGGCTAATTTATCGAAATCAATCAATGTTTATTAGCTATAGCGAATAAAACTGCTCGCCTCATAACTTAATGACATTTCAATTAATCGAGTTTAGGTAAATTTAGAATTTAAATACGGCTTGTCTTTTATCCATGGGAGGTATTTGGCAAAGCCTCTGAAAAAGTTTGCACATCTGCGAAAACGGGCTAGCTTCAAGCGTCCACGTCTTGCGCACAAAAGGATTAACCCGAACGGAGAGATGCTCTGAAATGAGCATATCCGGGCAATTATACGCCTGTAGCATTTATTCATAAGTCTTTAATTCACAATGGAATGTGCCAATGAAGTGATCTAAGTCAGCTATTTGAACAGCGCACAGTTTTATTCTGTGGTCTCTCTTCTCCTGCATTGGAGTCACGCAATGTCTGAATCTCCCGGAAAACTTCGATTAGGCGCCCTTGTTGCTCTTGTTGTGGGCTCAATGATTGGCGGCGGGATCTTCTCGTTGCCGCAAAATATGGCCGCCAGCGCCGATGTCGGTGCGGTGTTGATTGGTTGGGTTATCACTGCCGTGGGTATGTTGACCCTGGCCTTTGTATTCCAGACCCTGGCCAATCGCAAACCTGACCTGGACGGCGGCGTGTACGCCTACGCCAAGGCCGGTTTTGGCGACTACATGGGTTTCTCGTCAGCCTGGGGCTACTGGATCAGTGCCTGGCTGGGCAACGTCGGCTACTTCGTGTTGCTGTTCAGCACCCTGGGCTACTTCTTCCCCATCTTCGGCGAAGGCAACACCCCGGCGGCGGTGATCGGCGCCTCGGTGCTGTTGTGGGCCGTGCATTTTCTGGTATTGCGCGGGATCAAGGAGGCGGCGTTTATCAACCTGGTGACCACCGTCGCCAAGATCGTACCGCTGGTGCTGTTTGTATTGATCGCGCTGTTCGCGTTCAAGCTGGACATCTTCACCGCTGATATCTGGGGCCTGAAAAACCCCGACCTGGGCAGCGTAATGAACCAGGTGCGCAACATGATGCTGGTCACCGTCTGGGTATTTATCGGTATCGAAGGCGCGAGCATCTTCTCGTCCCGTGCCGAAAAACGCTCGGACGTGGGCAAGGCCACCGTCATCGGCTTTATCACCGTGCTGCTGTTCCTGATGCTGGTGAACGTGCTGTCCCTGGGCATCATGACCCAACCGGAACTGGCCAAGCTGCAGAACCCGTCGATGGCCGCCGTGCTGGAGCATGTGGTCGGCCACTGGGGCGCGGTGCTGATCAGCGTCGGCTTGATCATCTCGCTGCTGGGTGCGCTGCTGTCGTGGGTGCTGCTGTGTGCAGAGATCATGTTCGCCGCTGCCAAAGACCACACCATGCCGGAGTTCCTGCGTAAGGAAAACGCCAACCATGTGCCGGTCAACGCCCTGTGGCTGACCAACGCCATGGTCCAGGTCTTCCTGGTGATCACCCTGTTTTCCGCCAGTACCTACCTGTCGCTGATCTACCTCGCCACCTCGATGATCCTGGTGCCCTACCTGTGGTCGGCGGCCTACGCGCTGCTGCTGGCAGTGCGCGGCGAGACCTACGAGGCGGCCCTGGCCGAGCGCAAGAAAGACCTGTTTATCGGAGCCGTCGCTCTGATCTACGCGGTCTGGCTGTTGTATGCCGGTGGCACCAAGTACCTGCTGCTGTCCGCCCTGCTCTACGCCCCTGGCGCGATCCTGTTCGCCAAGGCCAAGCGTGAACTGGGCAAACCGATTTTCACCAACGTCGAGAAGCTGATTTTCGCCGCAGTGGTCATTGGCGCCCTGGTGGCGGCCTATGGGCTCTACGACGGCTTCCTGACCCTGTAACACCTGAATCTTTATGTTCACTGGAGGATCTGTAATGACCACGGAAAAAGTTAAGTACGGCGTACATTCCGAAGCCGGCAAACTGCGCAAAGTCATGGTGTGTTCCCCAGGTCTGGCCCATCAGCGGCTGACCCCCAACAATTGCGACGAACTGTTGTTCGATGACGTGCTCTGGGTTGCCCAGGCCAAGCGGGACCATTTCGACTTCGTCACCAAGATGCGCGAACGCGATATTGATGTGCTGGAAATGCACAACCTGCTGACCGACATTGTTGCCATCCCCGAAGCCCTGGACTGGATCCTGGAGCGCAAGATCACTGCCGATACAGTTGGCCTGGGCCTGGCCGATGAAGTCGGTTCCTGGCTGCGCAGCCTGGAGCCGCGCAAGATCGCCGAGTTCCTGATCGGTGGCGTGTCGGCCGATGACCTGCCGAGCAGCTTTGGTGGCAAGACCATCGAGATGTTCCGCGACTTCCTCGGCCACTCAAGCTTTATCCTGCCGCCGCTGCCCAACACCCAGTTCACCCGCGACACCACCTGCTGGATCTACGGTGGCGTAACGCTCAACCCGATGTACTGGCCGGCGCGACGTCAGGAAACCCTGCTGACCACCGCCATCTACAAGTTCCACCCCGAGTTCACCAACGCCGACTTCCAGATCTGGTACGGCGACCCTGACCTGCAACACGGTGCAGCCACCCTGGAAGGCGGCGACGTGATGCCGATTGGCAACGGCGTGGTCTTGATCGGTATGGGCGAGCGCTCGTCCCACCAGGCCATCGGCCAACTGGCGCGCAACCTGTTCAAGAACAAGGCCGTGGAAAAAGTCATCGTTGCCGGCCTGCCGAAATCCCGCGCCGCGATGCACCTGGACACCGTGTTCAGCTTCTGCGACCGCGACCTGGTCACCGTCTTCCCCGAAGTGGTAAGCCAGATCGTTCCTTTCACCCTGCGCCCTGACGAAAGCAAGCCCCACGGCATTGATATCCAACGGGAGAAAACCAACTTCCTCGACACCGTGGCCGCAGCCCTTGGCCTCAAGACCCTGCGCGTAGTGGAAACCGGCGGCAACAGCTTCGCCGCCGAACGCGAACAGTGGGATGACGGCAACAACGTGGTAGCGGTAGAGCCTGGCGTGGTGATCGGTTACGACCGCAACACCTACACCAACACCCTGCTGCGCAAGGCCGGTGTGGAAGTCATCACTATCAGTGCCGGTGAACTGGGTCGCGGCCGTGGCGGTGGCCACTGCATGACCTGCCCAATCATCCGCGATCCTATCGACTACTAAACGACCGTCTCCCCGGTCGGCACCTACCCGATGCCGACCGGGCCGATTACCGAATCCAAGGAGAATCATCATGGCGTTCAACATCCACAACCGTAACCTGCTGAGCCTGGAACACCACACCCCGCGCGAGCTGCGCTACCTGCTGGACCTGTCCCGCGACCTCAAGCGCGCCAAGTACACCGGCACCGAGCAGCAGCACCTCAAAGGCAACAACATCGCGCTGATCTTCGAGAAAACCTCGACCCGCACCCGATGTGCCTTCGAAGTCGCAGCCTATGACCAGGGCGCCAACGTCACCTATATCGACCCGAACTCGTCGCAGATCGGCCACAAAGAAAGCATGAAAGACACCGCCCGCGTACTCGGGCGCATGTACGACGCCATCGAATACCGTGGCTTCAAGCAGGAAATCGTCGAAGAACTGGCGAAATTTGCCGGGGTACCGGTGTTCAACGGCCTGACCGACGAGTACCACCCAACCCAGATGATCGCCGACGTGCTGACCATGCGTGAACACGCTGACAAGCCGATCCACGACATCAGCTACGCCTACCTGGGCGACGCCCGTAACAACATGGGCAACTCGCTGCTGCTGGTCGGCGCCAAACTGGGCATGGACGTACGCATCTGCGCACCCAAAGCCCTGTGGCCCCACGATGACCTGGTCGGTCGCTGCAAAAAATACGCGGAAGAAAGCGGTGCACGCATCACCCTCACCGAAGACCCGAAAGCGGCGGTCAAGGGCGTGGACTTTATCCACACTGACGTCTGGGTCTCCATGGGCGAGCCAGTGGAAGCCTGGGCCGAGCGTATCGAGCAACTGCTGCCGTACCAGGTCAATGCCCAACTGATGAAAGCCACCGGCAACCCACGCACCAAGTTCATGCACTGCCTGCCGGCGTTCCATAACAGCGATACCAAGATCGGCAAACAGATTGCCGAGCAGTATCCGCACCTGGCCAACGGCATCGAAGTGACCGACGACGTGTTCGAGTCCCCAGCCTGCATCGCCTTCGAGCAAGCGGAAAACCGCATGCACACCATCAAGGCGATCCTGGTTTCGACGCTGGCTGACTTGTAACCCAACACCGCTCCCACTGATGTAACACGGTCAATGTGGGAGCGGGCTTTATGCGGCCGGCCTTGCCCGCGATACAGTCACCTCGGTCTGCCAGGCATATTGAGGTGATGCCATCGCAGGCAAGCCAGCTCCCACATAAAGCCAGCTCCGACATTTTGTCCGGTGTTCACAAAGCCGCACTCTAAAAGGACAACCGCTATGCGTATCGTCGTTGCTCTGGGCGGTAACGCCCTGCTCCGCCGTGGTGAACCCATGACTGCGGACAACCAACGCGCCAATATCCGGATCGCCACCGAACAGATTGCCAAGATCCATCCCGGCAACGAGTTGGTGATCGCCCACGGCAATGGGCCGCAAGTCGGCCTGCTGTCCCTGCAAGCCGCCGCCTACACCCAGGTTTCGCCCTACCCGCTGGACGTGCTGGGTGCCGAAACCGAAGGCATGATCGGCTACATCATCGAACAGGAACTGGGCAACCTGCTGGACTTTGAGGTGCCATTCGCCACCCTGCTGACCCAGGTTGAAGTGGACGCCAACGACCCGGCCTTCCAGAACCCGACCAAGCCGATCGGCCCGGTCTACTCCAAAGCCGAAGCGGAAAAACTGGCCGCCGAAAAAGGCTGGGCGATTGCCCCCGATGGCGATAAATACCGCCGGGTGGTGGCCAGCCCACGGCCCAAACGCATCTTTGAGATCCGCCCGATCAAGTGGCTGCTGGAAAAGAGCAGCATCGTGATCTGTGCCGGCGGCGGCGGCATCCCGACCATGTATGACGAGAACGGCAAGCTCAAGGGCATCGAGGCCGTGATCGACAAAGACCTGTGCTCCTCGCTGCTGGCCCAGCAACTGGAAGCCGACCTGCTGGTGATCGCCACCGACGTCAACGCCGCCTTTATCGACTTCGGCAAGCCGACGCAAAAGGCTATCGCCCAGGCCCACCCCGACGACATGGAAACACTCGGCTTCGCCGCCGGCTCCATGGGGCCCAAGGTCCAGGCCGCCTGCGAGTTCGCCCGCAACACTGGCAAAACCGCAGTGATCGGTTCACTCTCGGACATCGAAGCGATCGTCCAGGGCACCGCCGGTACCCGTATCAGCACGGCAAAACCTGGCATCACCTACTTATAAATACACCCCGGGCGGCTGTTGCAGCCGCCCTTCTCCAATGCCTTGTTAGGGAGAGACGCCTATGGCCATTTTTGAACCCGGTCACTTGCATGTTGAACGCCACGCCTTGAATGCCCAGGACCACAGCTACGACCTGTGCATCGACTATGAAGTCAGCCAGGATCCAAAGGAAGGCAAGGGAATGCTCTTCAAGATGCATGGTTCGGTGCAGGGCAAAGAGCTCAAGGAAGAATTCTTCCTGCCCAAGGACCAGGCCTTCGACTTTGCCCGCCATGCCATGAACATTGCGCAGAAATACGGCATGCCGAAAACCGCGGTCCTCAACGGAGGCATGCATAAACAGTACGACTTGATGTTCGAGGATGTGCGCCACCAGCTGGATGTAAAGCCGGGCGATCCGATCAAGCCTGAACACCTGGAATAACCCCTGCTCCACGGCCAAAACAGATCAAATGTGGGAGCCAGCTTGTGTGGGAGCTGGCTTGCCTGCGATGAAGGCACCTCGATGTATCAGTCACACCTCGATGAGGCTATCGCAGGCAAGCCAACTCCCACATTTTTGATCTCCACCGTCGCTCAGGCATACTGGCCACCCTCCGCATTGCAGAATCAAAGTCCGCCCCATGCGTATCCACGTCAGCTTCATCGACCGCGTCGGCATTACCCAGGAAGTCCTGGCCCTGCTCGGTGGGCGCAATCTCAACCTGGATGCGGTGGAGATGATCCCGCCCAACGTCTACATCGACGCACCGACCCTGAGCGTGGAGGTGCTGGAAGAGTTGCGCGACGCGCTGTTCAGCGTCCATGGCGTACAGGCGGTGACGGTGGTGGATATCCTTCCCGGCCAGCGCCGCCACCTGCAACTCGACGCCCTGCTGGCGGCCATGACCGACCCGGTCCTGGCCCTGGACAGCGCCGGCAAGGTGCTGCTGGCCAACCCGGCGCTGATCGCCCTCTATGGCCGCGAGCCGGCTGGCGAAAGTATCGCCGAGCTGTTTGACGATCCGGCGCTGCTGGAGGCCTTGCTCGAACATGGCTTTCGCCTGCCCCTGCGCGAGATCAGCGTCAACGGCCAGACCTTGCTGCTGGATGCCACGCCGATTACCGATGCCGGCGCGCTGCTGACGTTGTACCAACCCAATCGCATCGGCGAGCGGCTCTCGGCGCTGCACCATGACCATGCCGAAGGCTTCGATGCGTTGCTGGGCGAGTCCGTGGCCATCCGCACCCTCAAGACCCGTGCGCAACGGGTGGCGGCCCTCGACGCCCCGCTGTTGATCCAGGGCGAGACCGGCACCGGCAAAGAGCTGGTGGCCCGCGCCTGCCATGCCATCAGCGCACGCCACAGCTCACCGTTCCTGGCGCTGAACTGCGCGGCGCTGCCGGAAAACCTCGCCGAAAGCGAGCTGTTCGGCTACGCCCCCGGCGCCTTTACCGGCGCCCAGCGCGGCGGCAAGCCAGGGCTGATGGAACTGGCCAACCAGGGCACGGTGTTTCTCGATGAGATCGGCGAGATGTCGCCGTACTTGCAGGCCAAGCTGCTGCGTTTTCTCAATGACGGCAGCTTTCGCCGGGTCGGCGGCGACCGCGAGGTCAAGGTCAATGTGCGCATCCTCAGCGCCACCCACCGCGACCTGGAAAAGATGGTCAGCGAAGGCACCTTCCGCGAAGACCTGTTCTACCGCCTCAATGTGCTGAATGTGGAAGTGCCGCCCCTGCGCGAACGTGGCCAGGACATCCTGCTGCTGGCCCGCTACTTCATGCAGCAGGCCTGCGCGCAGATCCAGCGCCCGGTCTGCCGCCTGGCACCGGGCACCTACCCGGCGCTGCTGGGCAACCGCTGGCCGGGTAATGTGCGCCAGTTGCAGAACGTGATCTTCCGCGCCGCCGCCATTTGCGAAAGCAACCTGGTGGACATTGGCGACCTGGATATTGCCGGCACCTCGGTCGCCCGCCAGAGCGACGGCGAAGTGAACAGCCTGGAGCAGGCCGTCGAGGACTTTGAGCGCAGCCTGCTCGAAAAGCTCTACAGCACCTACCCCTCGACACGTCAGTTGGCCAACCGTCTACAGACGTCTCACACCGCTATCGCCCATCGGTTGCGCAAATACGGCATCCCCGGCAAACCCTGATCACCACAGGACCCTGCGTCCACGCTGGATCACCGCCCCCGTCGCGCTGAAAAACAGCTGCTGGGCCATGGCTGGACTGATCCGCGAATAGTAGATCGCAATCACATCGCTGTCGGTCTTGTCGGCCAGACTGCGAAAGCTCATAAAGCGTTGTTCCGGCCGTTTCAAATGGCCGGCGCTGTATGGCGCGTTGGCCGCCTCGCGTGTGCGGTAATGAAAATGGGCGTAGGCCAATACCTTGCCGCCAGTGTCCTTGACCAGGTATTCCTGCAGGAAATCATTCTCCCGTTTAAGCGCTATGCGCCCCTCTATCGGTAGGATTTGCACCTCATTCTGGCTCTTGAGGTAAGCAATCCCCTCTTCATCAGGCGCCAGGCGCTTGACCATCTCGATACGGATCAGCCTGCCGTGCTCCGCCAGGCGGCTGGAGGCCTGACCCAGTTCCTTGAGCAGGGGCTCCTGCGTTTGGCTTTGCTCCTGCCCCAGGGCCTTGCGGATCTTATCGGCCACCCCATTGATTTTCCCGGCATGCCGTAACAACCGGGCCTCGACGCTGGCGGGCTGGCTGGAGAGGCGCGCTTCGTTACGCGTCTGCTCAAGCACAGTCGACTGGCGCGCCAGCAGCTTGCGCCCATCGTCCCTGAGCCTTTCCAGGGAACGCACCGGGCGCACTGGCGGCGTACTGGCCTGGGTGATTGCCTCAAACTCATCACTGCCAGGTGCCTGCCGAAAGCTCGCCACCACACTCTGATCGACCGGGTTGATGACATCGACAATGTGCTCGTTCATCTGCGGCGTACGCGCCCGAACCTGGCCCACCAGATAGCGGCTCTTGCGGTCACGGATCAGGCGCTTGCCAGAGCCAAGCGCGGGCCCGGGCGCGCGTGCAGGAGTCTGCTCGCGCTCACGCAGCAGCGCCGCCAGGGAACCGCGCGCTTCATGCTCCAAGGCGTTGAGCATGCGATTCAAGCGCTCGATGCTGCCCTCATAGAGCAGGTCGGAATCCATGTCGCCGTACTCACGCAGGGACGCTTGGGTGTTGTCATAGTCGAGCAAAATCGCGTCATAGCCGTCGATGCGCTGTTGCACACTCAGGGGGCCTGCCTCCTGCAGGTTTTTTTGTGACTGCACCGATTGGGTCGCCTCATCGACCAACGAGCCGATCCGGATGAAATCCTCATATTCCTCGGGCTTCGGCGGCCTGCGCACTATCACCCCGCCCAATGCCTTCAACTGCAGCGACTTCCAGTCCAGCGGCGTGCCAAGTGTGGAGGGAAGCAAGGCTTCAGGCCGCGAGTCATACCCGGGTACTTGGGCCAGCCTGGCATAGTTGTTTCGCTCCAGGATGCTCAAGTCGATCAGTTGCTCGTTGTAGCCAATAATTGTCTGCATCGACTCGACGAGCGTGTGGTGCGCAGCCTGAACAACGGCTACGTCTTCATGCTCCAGCTGTTCACCCAACTGGCTGCGACGCTCACCGGGAAACACCTCGTTCGAGCGGTTTGCGATCAGCATCACCATCTGCACACGCAGGGTCTGGACAAGGTCCTCCAACTGCAGGATCTTTTCCGGCTCGAACCGCTCCACGGGTTTGTTGGCATTTTTTGCGATCAACGCGTCCAGCCGGTTGAACTGCGCCCGGCTTTGTTTCTCCAGGGCGGTCAGATAGCTGGCCCGCAGCGCTTGCAGGGATGGATCAAAGAGTTTTTGCTGATCGCCGCCGTGGGCGTGTTCAAAGCGCTCTTCAGCGGCCGCCGCGGCTTTTTCAGCCTCCATCAGGCGTTCCGTCATCTCTTGATAATGACGTTCAAACATCTGGTTCTGACGCTGGATATTGGCGCGGCGGCTGGCAGCCGACAGCTTGGGATGGCCACCGAGCAATTGCAGGCCCAGGTCGACTTTCCACACCCCGCGTGAATCTTTCCTGAGCCAGGGGCCGGCGCGCAGGGGGGTTCTCAGGTCCACGATGCGCCAACGCCCATCCACCTGCTTGCCCCCATACAGCTGGCTGTCAATCAACAGGTAATCTTCATGGCTGACCGTGCCGCCGGGGCGCCGCACCGCGACCCGGCCGCGTATAGGGCTGTCTGGCGAGCTGACCGTGGGCGTTCCCGGCCACTGCTCGCCCTGCCCTGGGGACCAGCGGAAGGTCTCAAGCTGTGCCTGTTGCGCGGGATCAAGGCGCAACCGCGCGTTGGCCCAGGAAAAGTCCATGCCCGTGACATCGGCCAGTGAACGCTGCCAGGCAAAGGTCGAGGGCGTCTGCTGGACATGCCTGACCGCCGTGGTTTCGATCGCGCCAGTAGACAGTGACCGGGTCTCACTCAACCGCAAACGCTGATCAAGACTGACCACCGGGCTCAACAGCAGGCCGGCCAGGCTGCCGAGCAAATCGACCAGGGCACCGGCGGTGTCTTCCTGACTGGCTGCGGCCGGCAAAGCCAGCACCGTGCGAAAGCTGACATACACCTGGGACAACCACCCCGCCACTGCCACCGATCCCCTGAGCAGGGGCAGCAGGGCATTGAAGATCTGCCAGAGATTATTCTTGAACAGCGTCCAACGCAGCGCCTCGATAGAGGTGGCGCGTTTTTCGGCGGACTGCCAAAGGCTCCTGGCGTTTTCATCAAATACCGTCTCAAGAAACACCCCAGGTACTGGCTCGTCGCTGAGCAATGCCGGGCTCGCCGCAGCGTGCTCGCTGTATTCGTCCCCCTGTAGAAAGCGCTGGACATGGGGGCTTGAAAACCCGCCGTTGGCAAACAATGCGCGGCTGCTTTCAGACAGTTGCTCAAGCACCACCGCCTGCAGGTCACTGCCCGTTCGAGTGATCTCGTCGAGCAGCGCCTGGCGGCTGGCGAACTGCTGGAGCAGCGCCTCGGCCTGATCAGGCCGGTACAGAATATGGGGCAACGGGCTGTTATCCCGCGGACCGATGACAAACAGGTTGCTGGCTTTATGCACCGTTCCCCCGGCATGCGTCAGAAAAGCCAAGGGCCGGGCGATGATCACCTGGTTACCGACCGCCCGCTTGAGCGGGTCGCTCTGCAGCAAGGCTTGCACCACCTCTGCGCCGGGCGGGGTAAACCCGTTGCGTTGGCGCAGGCTGTTCTCAAGGGCGCGCAATGGAAGCTGCAAGGCCATCTGCTCGACAAACAAGCGTCGGCGCCGTGCAGACTCTGCCGGGTCCGACACCAGCGCCCGCTTGAGTAGCGCGGGGTAATGCCGCCCCACATCGACCGTCTCAATCAGTTTTTCCAGGTACGCCGGCCTGATCCACCCGGCAACCTCCTGCCCCGGCGCCGCCTGATGGGCGATCTGCACACTGGCATAGGGGGTTGCAAAGGGGTTTTCCAACGACCATGAGGTCAAGGACTTGGTGGTGCGCTGCGTCCAGCCCACCGTGGCGCCTTGGGTGCGTTCAAACGTCAGCAGGTAATCATCCGGATTGATCGCGGCTTCTTGCGGGAAATCCAGGTGCATCTGGCGTTGCAGCGCATGGCGGGCATACACGTCAATCGGCTCCAGCCCGTCGAGAAACGATGCACCGCCCGTGCGTTTTTGCAGGTCTGCCAGACGCTCCAGCCATTGGCCGTAGGTGTTCCGGTCGGCCCCGCTGGCGACCTGCAACCACAGCGGCAACTGCTCTTCGTGGGGCTGCTGGAGATAGTCGCCCTCGAACCACACCTCGGGTGCGGTGAGTTGGCTGAACAGGCGCTTGTAGCTGTCGACGCCGGGCAGGGCCGACCAATTGAGCTGCTGCAACGCCCTTAACTGGCGCTCCAGCAAGGTCTGGGCCTGTGCATCGAACACATCACCTTGCGGCTCCTTGAGCACCCAATTGACGAGCAGTCCAGGGGTGTAGTGGCTCATGTAGCGTGGCAGCAGGCTGCCCAACTCGTCCAACGCAGTCAGTTTGAGCAGGCTTATCGCGGGAACATAAACCAGGTTGACCTGTTGCTGCGCGACCTGACGCTGCAAGACCAACAACGGCAGCCACTCGCCGGGCCGCCCCTCCTGGCCGGCATAGACTTGATAGATCCGCAGCACATCGGCCCCGCCCAGCGCTTGCCGGTCCACCTGATGGCCCCACAGTTCCTGCGGCCCGTCCCCCAGCCCCAGCAGCGCGCTTGCTTGCTGCGGTGTCAGGGGCGGAGTCTGCCGGGCGCTGAGCAAACACTCACGCAACTGCGTGCCGACTGCGCCCCAGCGACTAAGCCCTGCATCGCCGGGGGCAGGCGCGTTCCAGTAGGCCACCAGCCTTGCGTTAAAACCGGCGAGCAACTGGGGGGCCAGGGCGTTGAGCATGAACTCAATATCATCGACCGACACCACATCGGTTATCGGCACGAGGCCATGGCTTATGGAACTGACCAACAGGTAGTGATGACCGGCCACGTAGTTCAGCACTTCGCTGCTCATGCAGCGCCTGATCAAGGCATCACCCAGGGTCGTGAGCTGGGTATAGCTGTCAGCGCCGGCTTGAGCGGGCTGCCTCACGCCGATCCAGGTGATGTTGGCCCGTAAACGGGAGGCCGCGAACCCGTCGGCGATCCAGTCCTGGACCATGGACTCGGCCACTTGCGTCAACGTCGGGCGCTGGGCAAACAGGCGCCGGAGAAAGTCGCGGGATGCGTTTAGCTGGGAAGTGCCCTGAAATGCCGCTATTGAATGGCTCATGCCGCGCGTCCTAATCATTGGATAACGGCAAAATAAGCCGCCCCCTGCCGGCCCGTGCGCTACATACATCTCGCGCAGCCGTATCGAAAACGCTACAGCGGAACGTTTTCAATACACGTCTGGCCCGCCTTCGCCATGCAAGGCTTTGATCCAAATAGGCTTTTTTTCCACTGTCGATCCGTAGCGATTTCGCTACAGGGCGTGCCCCTCACTCACCACCACATATCTATAAACAATTGATTAATAACAATAAATTTATATTGGCCGCATTTTTGCTAAGGACTCTCCCATTCCAATCCCGTCCACCAGACGATTCTGGCCCTGAGGAGTTTCCATGAGCGAATTGCGTTTTACTGAAGATCACGAATGGCTGCGTGCCGAAGCTGACGGCAGCGTCACCGTAGGTATTACCGCGTTCGCGCAAAACGCCCTGGGTGATGTGGTTTACGTGCAACTGCCGGAGCTGCAGGCCTACGAGCAGGGCGCCGAAGCCTCCACTGTGGAATCGGTCAAGGCCGCCAGCGGCGTGTACATGCCCCTGACCGGCGAAGTGCTGGAAGTCAACGACCAGCTCAGCGAAAGCCCGGAACTGGTCAACGAAGACCCGACGGGCGAAGGCTGGTTCTTCCGCTTTAAACCGGCTGACGCCGATGCAGTAGCTAAGCTGTTGGATCAGGATGCGTACGACCGCCTGATCAAAGCCAACGCTGAAGCTTGAGGAGCGCGCCATGAGTATCAACCTGAGCACCGCCAACGAATTTATCGCCCGCCACATCGGCCCGCGCCAGGACGACGAGCAACAGATGCTCGCGACCCTGGGTTTTGACTCCCTGGAAGCCTTGAGCGCCAGCGTGATCCCGGAAAGCATCAAGGGCACCGCCGTGCTGGGCCTGAGCGACGGCCTGAGCGAGGCCGATGCACTGGCCTCGATCAAGGCCATCGCCGCCAAGAACCAACTGTTCAAGACCTACATCGGCCAGGGCTATTACAACTGCCACACGCCGTCGCCGATCCTGCGCAACCTCCTGGAAAACCCGGCCTGGTACACCGCCTACACGCCTTACCAGCCCGAGATTTCCCAAGGCCGCCTGGAAGCGCTGCTGAACTTCCAGACCCTGATCAGTGACCTTACCGGCCTGCCGATCGCCAACGCATCCCTGCTCGACGAAGCCACTGCCGCCGCCGAGGCCATGACCTTCTGCAAGCGTCTGAGCAAGAACAAGGGCAGCAACCAGTTCTTTGCCTCCGTGCACAGCCACCCGCAGACCCTCGACGTGCTGCGCACCCGTGCCGAGCCGCTGGGCATCGAGGTGGTAGTGGGCGACGAGCGTGAACTGACGGATGTCAGCCCGTTCTTCGGCGCCCTGCTGCAATACCCGGCCAGCAACGGTGATGTGTTCGACTACCGTGAATTGACCGAGCGCTTCCACGCCGCCAACGCACTGGTGGCCGTGGCCGCCGACCTGCTGGCCCTGACCCTGCTGACCCCACCGGGTGAGTTCGGTGCCGACGTGGCCATCGGCAGTGCGCAGCGCTTCGGCGTGCCGCTGGGCTTTGGTGGCCCGCACGCCGCTTACTTCTCCACCAAGGACGCGTTCAAGCGTGACATGCCGGGGCGTCTGGTCGGTGTGTCCGTAGACCGTTTCGGCAAGCCGGCCCTGCGCCTGGCCATGCAGACCCGCGAGCAACATATCCGCCGCGAAAAGGCCACCAGCAACATCTGCACCGCCCAGGTACTGCTGGCCAACATTGCCAGCATGTACGCGGTGTACCACGGCCCCAAAGGCCTGGTGCAGATCGCCACGCGCATTCATCACCTGGCCGCAATCCTCGCCAAAGGCCTGGGTGCCCTGGGCTTCAAGGTTGAACAAGAGACGTTCTTCGACACCCTGACCCTGGCCACCGGCGCCAACACTGCGGCCCTGCACGACCAGGCCCGTGCCCAGCGCATCAACCTGCGCGTCGTGGACGCGGCACGCCTGGGCCTGTCGGTGGATGAAACCACCACCCAGGCCGATATCGAAACCCTGTGGAGCGTGTTCGCAGGCGGTAAAGCCCTGCCGGACTTCGCCGCCCTCGCCGCCAGCGTCGACAGCACTCTGCCGGCCGCGCTGCTGCGCCAATCGCCGATCCTCAGCCACCCGGTGTTCAACCGCTATCACTCGGAAACCGAGCTGATGCGCTACCTGCGCAAGCTGGCCGACAAGGACCTGGCACTGGACCGCACCATGATCCCGCTGGGCTCGTGCACCATGAAGCTCAACGCTGCCAGTGAAATGATCCCGGTGACCTGGGCCGAGTTCGGGGCCCTGCACCCGTTCGCCCCGGCCGAGCAAAGCGCCGGCTACCTGCAACTGACCACTGAACTGGAAGCCATGCTCTGCGCGGCCACCGGCTACGACGCCATCTCCCTGCAGCCGAACGCCGGTTCCCAGGGCGAGTACGCGGGCCTCTTGGCGATCCGTGCCTATCACCAGAGCCGTGGCGAAGAACGCCGCGATATCTGCCTGATTCCTTCCTCGGCCCACGGCACCAACCCGGCCACCGCCAACATGGCCGGCATGCGCGTAGTCGTCACCGCGTGCGATGCCCGTGGCAACGTGGACATCGAAGACTTGCGCGCCAAGGCCATCGAGCACCGCGAGCACCTCGCCGCGCTGATGATCACCTATCCGTCGACCCATGGCGTGTTCGAGGAAGGCATCCGCGAAATCTGCGGGATCATCCATGACAACGGCGGCCAGGTGTATATCGATGGCGCCAACATGAACGCCATGGTCGGCCTGTGCGCCCCGGGCAAGTTCGGCGGCGACGTGTCGCACCTGAACCTGCACAAGACCTTCTGCATCCCCCACGGCGGTGGCGGCCCGGGCGTTGGCCCGATTGGCGTCAAGTCGCACCTCACGCCATTCCTGCCCGGCCACGCGGCCATGCAGCGCAAGGAAGGCGCAGTCTGCGCGGCGCCATTTGGCAGTGCGAGCATCCTGCCGATCACCTGGATGTACATCAGCATGATGGGTGGTGCGGGCCTCAAGCGCGCTTCGCAGCTGGCGATCCTCAATGCCAACTACATTTCCCGTCGCCTGGAAGAGCACTACCCGGTGCTGTACACCGGCAGCAACGGCCTGGTGGCCCACGAGTGCATCCTGGACCTGCGCCCGCTCAAGGACAGCAGCGGCATCAGCGTGGATGACGTGGCCAAGCGCCTGATCGACTTTGGTTTCCATGCCCCGACCATGTCGTTCCCGGTGGCCGGCACCTTGATGATCGAGCCGACCGAAAGCGAATCCAAGGAAGAACTGGACCGCTTCTGCGACGCCATGATCGCTATCCGCGAGGAAATCCGCGCGGTGGAAAACGGCACGCTGGACAAGGACGACAACCCGCTGAAAAACGCGCCGCACACGGCAGCTGAAATCGTCGGTGAATGGAGCCACCCGTACAGCCGTGAACAGGCGGTGTATCCGGTAGCGTCGTTGATCGAAGGCAAGTACTGGCCGCCGGTCGGCCGGGTCGACAACGTGTTTGGCGATCGCAATCTGGTGTGTGCGTGCCCGTCGATCGAGAGCTACGCGTGATCTGACTGAAGAGACGCAGTCAGTGTAGGAGCTGGCTTGCCTGCGATAGCCTCACCTCGGAGCTACTGATAGACCGAGGTGTCTGCATCGCAGGCAAGCCAGCGCCTACACAAGCCCGGCTCCCACAGTGATCGCATTGCGCAGAACAGCTTGCTTCCAATAATAAGAAACCGGAGAACAACTCATGTCTTTAAGCGTGTTCGACCTGTTCAAGATTGGCATCGGCCCCTCCAGTTCCCACACCGTTGGCCCGATGCGTGCCGCCGCCCGCTTCGCCGAGGGCCTCAAGCGGGACGACCTGTTGCACGCCACCACCTGCGTCAAGGTGGAACTCTACGGTTCACTCGGCGCCACCGGCAAAGGCCACGGCAGTGACAAGGCCGTGCTGCTGGGCCTGGAAGGCGAACACCCGGACACCGTCGACACCGAAACCGTGGCCGCGCGCCTGGTGCAGATGCGCGGCGACGCTCGCTTGAACCTGCTCGGTGAACACAGCATTGCGTTCAACGAGAAAGAACACCTGGCGATGATTCGCAAACCCCTCGCCTACCACCCCAACGGCATGATCTTTCGTGCGTTTGACGCAGCCGGCATCCAGATCCGCAGCCGTGAGTACTACTCGGTGGGCGGTGGTTTTGTGGTGGATGAAGACGCGGCCGGCGCCGACCGGATCGTCGAAGACGCCACGCCCCTGACCTTCCCTTTCAAGCACGCCAAGGATTTGCTTGGCCATTGCACCACCTACGGGCTGTCCATCAGCCAGGTGATGCTGACCAACGAAAGCGCCTGGCGCCCGGAAGCCGAGACCCGCAGCGGCCTGCTGAAGATCTGGCAGGTCATGCAGGACTGCGTGGCGGCCGGCTGTCGCAATGAAGGCATCCTACCCGGTGGCTTGAAGGTCAAGCGCCGTGCGGCCGCGCTGCATCGCCAGTTGTGCAAGAACCCGGAATCGGCGCTGCGCGACCCGCTGTCGGTGCTGGATTGGGTCAACCTGTATGCCCTGGCGGTCAACGAAGAAAACGCCAACGGCGGGCGCGTGGTCACGGCGCCCACCAACGGTGCCGCCGGGATTGTGCCGGCGGTGTTGCATTACTACATGCGCTTTATCCCCGGCGCCAATGAGGACGGGGTGGTGCGCTTCCTGCTGACCGCCGCGGCCATCGGCATCCTCTACAAAGAAAACGCCTCGATCTCCGGGGCTGAGGTCGGCTGCCAGGGCGAAGTGGGCGTGGCCTGTTCCATGGCCGCCGGAGCCTTGTGTGAAGTGCTGGGCGGCACCGTCTCCCAGGTGGAGAACGCCGCCGAAATCGGCATGGAGCATAACCTCGGCCTGACCTGCGACCCGATTGGCGGCCTGGTGCAGGTGCCCTGCATCGAGCGCAATGCCATGGGTTCGGTGAAGGCGATCAATGCGGTGCGCATGGCCTTGCGCGGTGATGGGCAGCACTTCGTGTCCCTCGACAAGGTGATCCGCACCATGCGCCAGACCGGCGCCGATATGAAAAGCAAATACAAGGAAACCGCCCGTGGCGGTTTGGCCGTCAACATTATCGAGTGCTGATGCTTATAAACGCGCCAGCACGTTTTTCAGGAGCTGAATATGTCCACCGAAACCCTGTTGAAAACCCCGCTGCACGCCCTGCACCTTGAACTGGGCGCACGCATGGTGCCGTTCGCCGGTTATGACATGCCGGTGCAATACCCCCTGGGCGTGATGAAAGAACACCAGCACACCCGTGAACAGGCCGGGTTGTTTGATGTGTCGCACATGGGCCAGATCCGCCTGACCGGGTCCAACGCCGCCAAGGCCCTGGAAACCCTGGTGCCGGTGGATATCATCGACCTGCCCGTGGGCATGCAGCGCTACGCCATGTTCACTAACGACCAGGGCGGCATCCTCGATGACCTGATGGTCGCCAACCTGGGTAACGACGAGCTGTTTCTGGTGGTCAACGCCGCCTGCAAGGATCAGGACCTGGCGCACCTGCGCCAGCATCTGGGCGAGCAATGCCAGATCGAGCCACTGTTTGAAGAGCGCGCCCTGCTGGCCCTGCAAGGCCCGGCAGCGGTGAAAGTACTGGCGCGCCTGGCGCCGGAAGTGACCAAGATGACCTTTATGCAGTTCGCGCCCCTGCGCCTGCTGGGGGTCGAGTGCTACGTCAGCCGTTCCGGCTATACCGGCGAAGACGGTTTTGAGATCTCGGTGCCTGCGGCCAGTGCCGAAAGCCTGGCCCGTAGCCTGCTGGCCGAAACTGAAGTCGAAGCTATCGGCCTCGGCGCCCGCGACTCCCTGCGCCTGGAAGCCGGGCTGTGCCTCTATGGCCACGATATGAACACCGAGACCACGCCGATTGAAGCCAGCCTGCTGTGGGCGATTTCCAAGGCCCGTCGCGCCGATGGCGCGCGTGCCGGGGGCTTCCCGGGGGCAGATCGGATTTTCACCCAGCAGCAAACCGGCGTCAGCCGCAAACGCGTTGGCCTGCTGCCCCAGGAACGCACCCCGGTCCGTGAAGGCGCCGAGATTGTCGATGAACACGGCACCGTGATCGGCCGTGTGTGCAGCGGCGGCTTTGGCCCGAGCCTCGGCGGCCCGCTCGCCATGGGCTACCTCGACACGGCCTTTACCGCGCTGGAGAGCGAAGTCTCTGCATTAGTGCGTGGGAAAAAGGTGCCACTTCGTGTAAGTAAAATGCCATTCGTGCCACAACGTTACTACCGTGGCTGATCGACTGTTCCTATAAGTAACGCGGTTGTGTTCATTTGCACTAATCTGTAACGCAACCGCCATAAAATAGTGCACTGACGATAGTCAATATTATATCGATTAACCTATAACAAGTGACCCACGCTATCGAATAACACAGTGCCGCAATGTTGACCGAAGTGTCATGAAGGCGAGTAAATACGTGGCTTGCAGAGGGCTTGTTTTTTCTGTGTTAGTTGTCGTAGAGTTTGCCCACTGTGTTTGCATGGGTCGCTTTGAACCTGGACCTGGGCAGTAGCCAAAGTTTGCTACAACCCGTTCGACGTCTCTTACTTTCCTGCAACCCAGCCCAGTACTCTTTCAGGTGAAAGGGGCTGTCATTAATTTTTAGCGTCAAGGAAATAAGAAAATGGCTGAACGTCAGAGCGGTACCGTCAAGTGGTTTAACGACGAGAAAGGTTTTGGTTTTATCACTCCAGAAAGCGGTGCGGATCTGTTCGTGCATTTCCGCGCTATCCAGGGCAACGGTTTCAAGAGCCTGAAAGAAGGCCAGAAAGTGACCTTCATCGCCGTGCAGGGCCAGAAAGGCATGCAGGCTGACGAAGTACAAGCAGAAGCCTGATCCTTACTGCGACAAAAAGCCTCTGATGGTGACATCAGAGGCTTTTTTATGTGCGTTTGTCCGTAAAATGGCTTTTTTCCTCCAGAGAGCCGAGCCATGTCGAAACACCTGCTAAGCCCCCAAGGCGAATTCCCCGCCGTTGGCCTGGGCCGTCGTCTGGCAGCGATGTTCTATGACTTCCTGTTGTGTACCGCCCTGCTGATCGTCACCGCCTTCCTCTATAAGCTGGTGTGGATTGCCTTTGTCGGTGAAGCGAAGATGCGCACGCTCTCGGAGTCCGGCGCCCTGGACGGTGATCCGTTGCTGTCGACGATTCTGTTTTTTGTGCTGTTTGGCTTCTTCGCCAAGTTCTGGACCCATTCCGGACAGACCCTGGGCATGCAGGTGTGGGGCGTACGTGTGCAGAATGCGGACGGCTCGCGCATCAGCCTGTGGCAGGCGCTGTTGCGTTTTGTGGTGTCGATTGCGTCGTGGTTGTGCGCGGGGCTGGGGTTTATCTGGTCGCTGGTGGACAAGAAACAGCGGGCCTGGCATGACATCTATTCGGACACGCAATTGGTGCGGATCCCGAAGAAAAAGAAATAGCCCCAGGCCAATGAAATCTAAATGTGGGAGCGGGCTTGCCCGCGATGGCGGTGTGTCAGTCACTACATGTGCAGACTGATCCACCGCTATCGCGGGCAAGCCCGCTCCCACATTTTTTGCTGCATCAGCCGTGGATCAGGCGTTGCCCGCCAGCTTCAGGCGGGCCGCCTGGGTAAAGTCCAGCATGCGCTTGAGTGGGCGCACGGCATGGGGGATCAAGGACGGCTCGACAAAGATCTCGTTGCTGCCTTCCCGCAGGCATTGCAACGTGCGCTCCAGGGTATTCATCGCCATCCACGGGCAGTGCGCACAACTGCGGCACGCCGCGCCGTTGCCGGCGGTTGGCGCTTCGACAAACACCTTGTCCGGGCACAGCTGCTGCATCTTGTAGAAAATGCCGCGGTCAGTGGCGACGATAAACGTCTTGTTCGGCAAGCGCTGCGCCGCCGCAATCAACTGGCTGGTGGAACCCACGGCATCGGCCAACTCGATGACCGAGGTCGGTGACTCCGGGTGTACCAGGATCGCTGCGTCCGGGTACAGCGCCTTCATGTCTTCCAACTGCTTGGACTTGAACTCCTCGTGGACGATGCAGGCACCGTCCCACAGCAGCATGTCGGCACCGGTCTGGCGCTGGATATAGGTGCCCAGGTGCTTGTCCGGGCCCCAGATAATGGTCTCGCCGTTATCCATCAGGCTTTCGACGATTTCCAGGGCGCAACTGGAGGTCACCACCCAATCGGCACGGGCCTTGACCGCCGCCGAGGTGTTGGCATACACCACCACGGTGCGTTCCGGATGCTGATCACAGAACGCCGAGAACTCTTCCACCGGGCAACCCAGGTCCAGAGAGCATGTGGCTTCCAGGGTCGGCATCAGGATGCGCTTTTCGGGGGTGAGGATTTTCGCTGTCTCGCCCATAAAGCGCACGCCGGCGACCAGTACGGTCTTGGCCGGGTGGGCGGCGCCGAAGCGGGCCATTTCCAGGGAGTCGGAAACACAGCCACCGGTTTCTTCGGCCAGGGCCTGAATCACCGGGTCACAATAGAAGTGCGCCACCAGCACCGCGTCTTGAGCCTTGAGCTCGGCAGCAATGGCAGAACGTAAGCTTGCCTCTTGCTCGGCACTGAGCACCTTGGGCTGCTTGGCATCGAGGTGGGCTTGGACCAGAAGGCGTTCGGAAATTTGCGTCATGTTCGCAAGACCTGCAGGCGCAGTTGCGCGAAAGTCGAGTGTACCACCGGCTCCGGAGCCCTTCGGGCGCCGCCGGACGAAGTGATTGTGTTCATCAAGCACGGGTTAAGGTGAAGCTGCGCAAGGCTACAGAATATCGAATGGATTCAAAAGCCTAATATGCCGCAAAACGCCTACCCGGCGGGAGCATACGGGTGATATCCCGCGACATTGGCATCGTTTAGGGCGCAGGGACATTGCCCATTTCCCTGGCCAGGTCCAACCAGGCTCGTGCAGCCGGCGGCAGATGAGCATTGCGCCGCCAGGTCAAAGCAATATGCCAGTCGGTCTGAGGCTCATCCAGGGCAATCAGGGCAATGCCGGCATGCAAGTGTTTGTAGGCCAGCATGCGCGGCAGGAAGGCGACTCCCAGGCCCGCGCCCACCAGGTCGACGATAAAGTCGATCTGGGCGCTGCGCACCGAAACCTTCGGCGATACACCCCGACGCTCGCAGGCGGAAAGAATGATGCGGTTCAAGGCAAAACCGGCTTCGAACAGTATGAATGGCGAGTCGGACAGGTCGGAAAAATCCACACTCTCACGCCCGGCCAATGGATGGCTGCTGGGCAGGACGACCATCAGCGGCTCGACGCGCACGTCCTGATACTCAAACTCGCCCTCCACCGGCACCAGTAGCGCAGCCACATCCACCTCCCCCGCTTGCAGGCACTCGCCCAGCTTCTTGCTGCCGTGCTCGATCAGCTCAATCTCTATCTGTGGGTAACGCTGGCGGTACACTGCAAACATCGCCGCAAACAATTCACCACTGCCCACCGGCGGCAAGCCAATGCGCAATACGCCACGCTTGAGCCCCAGCAGGTCGTTGATCTCGGCGACCAAGTCACTGCGCTCGGCGAGCAACACCAGGGCGCGGCGGTAGGCAATTTCACCGGCTGCTGTCAGTTCGCTCTTATGGCCGATACGACTGAACAACGGCGTGCCCAACTCTTCTTCAAGGGTCTTGACCGCTTTGCTGACGCTCGATTGGGTAAGCGAAACCATCTCGGCCGCCTGTGAGAAACTGCCTTGGCGCACCACTTCGACAAAGGCTCGCAGCGTTCGCAGGTTCATGACTATTCCATTTGCGACTTGAATGAAGTTGTAAAAGTTGTTTTTACCATGAAATGCCTTTGACTATCCTCCACCCACCGTTTTCTTTATTCCGGGGCCTCACTGTTCATGATCATTTCGTCCGCATCGGATTACCGCGAAGCCGCACGCCGCAAACTGCCGCGTTTCCTGTTCGACTATATTGACGGTGGCGCGTACGCCGAGCACACCCTCAAGGCCAACAGTTCGGACCTGGCAGACATCAGCCTGCGCCAGCGTGTCCTGCGCAACGTCGAGAGCCTGAGCCTGGAGACCACGCTGTTCGACCAACCGCTGGCGATGCCGGTGGTCATGAGCCCGGTAGGCCTGACCGGCATGTTTGCCCGACGCGGGGAAGTCCAGGTGGCCAACGCGGCGGCCAATAAAGGGGTGCCGTTTTGCCTGTCGACCGTGTCGGTGTGCCCGATCGAGGAAGTAGCGTCGCAGACGGCGCAGTCGATCTGGTTTCAACTGTATGTGCTGAAAGACCGCGGCTTCATGAAAAACGCCCTGGAGCGTGCGCAAGCCGCCGGGGTGAAAACCCTGGTGTTTACCGTCGACATGCCCACCCCCGGCGCCCGCTACCGTGATGCCCATTCCGGCATGTCCGGCCCGTACGCCGCCCAGCGGCGCATGTTGCAGGCCGTGACCAAACCGGCCTGGGCTCTTGATGTAGGGCTGATGGGCCGCCCCCACGACCTGGGCAATATCTCCAAATACCTGGGCAAACCGACCCACCTTGAAGACTACATCGGCTGGCTCGCTACCAACTTCGACCCCTCCATCAGCTGGAAAGACCTGGAGTGGATCCGCGAGTTCTGGAAGGGCCCGATGATCATCAAGGGCATCCTCGACCCACAGGACGCCAAGGACGCGGTGAGTTTCGGCGCCGACGGCATCGTCGTGTCCAACCACGGCGGCCGCCAGCTCGATGGCGTGTTGTCCACCGCCAAGGCTCTGCCTGAGATTGCCCAGGCGGTTGGCAGCGACCTCACGGTGCTGGTGGACTCCGGGGTGCGTTCGGGGCTGGACGTGGTGCGCATGCTCGCCCTCGGCGCCCGTGGCGTATTGCTGGGACGAGCGCCTGCCTATGCGCTGGCTGCCGATGGCCAGCGCGGTGTAGAGAATCTGCTGGATATCTTTGCCAAGGAAATGCGCGTGGCCATGACCCTGACCGGGGTTACGTCGATTGCGCAGATTGATGAGTCAATCCTGGTGCGCGGGCAGATCTGACCCGCCAGCCTCAGGCTTCGCTGATTTTGCTGACACTGGTGATCTGTCCATTCCAGACCATCTCGTAATGGGCGGCCTGGACAATCGACGACACCGGCCTGGGTGTCAGCAACGCCCAGCAGTGATCGCCTTCTGAGCGCACCGACAGGTAACGAAGGCCGGGACAACCGGCCTTCTTTAGCGCGCCCCCCAAGCGCTGGGCGTGGCTGTAGTCGTCAGGGTCGTAGATCGGATCGCTCATCGGCACCGACGTCGCATCCTTCATGGCGTCGCCGGCAAAGGTGCAAGACAGCCCACGAAAAACAAAGCGCTCATAGTTAAGGCCATGAACTCCGGACCAATACTGGTTCTGGTGATAACGCACTTCTGCCAGTGCCGTCTCGACCGTGGCCGCCAGGTACAGCACGCCAAAATCACCCGCGCTGAAACGCGATCCGCCCGGATTGACGTGGGTGAACGGGGCAATGGCGTAGGAACATCCCACGATCCCGAAGGGGATTTCCCTACGGGGTATCAGCTCGATCCGACCGACCTCATTACCCAGTCGTGGGTTGGTCAGGGCCTGGATCTGATAGAGCGCCTCAAACTCGTCGGCATCCGCCACATCGTCAAACAACGCAATCGGCGGGAATTTGGAATTGACCAGGCGATGGGCGTGCAACAGCCCGCTGGGCAAATCGCCCAACTGGCTCACCTTCACCATTGCGCACCACGCAACACGTCAATACGGCGGAAGGTCTCGTACAGGGAAATCATATCGCCCTGGGCCATAACCTCGAGGGGCGAGCGCCCGTTGAAAAACGCATTGTCGTTGGCCATCGCCGCAAAGCCGTACACGTTCTCGGGGTTATCGAACACCATGCGCAGCGTGGCGTGGATGTTCAGCACAAAACTGATGCGCTGCATCTGGTCGGCATCCAGGCTCACCGACCACGCGGCATCGCGCTGCCGCGCACGGGTATAAGTGCTGCGCGAGATACGCAGGATGCGACAGGCCTGGTCGCTGCTGGCCTGCCATTTTTCCAGGATGCCCACGGCCGCCCGGAGTCCGGCGACACATTGCTCCCGGGTGAAGGGCTGTGCTTGAAGGGCTAGGCTCATGGTTGCCACCTCGGAATTAATCTATAGATTCAAATATAGACAATATGAGTCTACAGAGCAAACCAGCGTTGGATAAACGTCAGCTATTACAACCAAAACCATCAGCAGTGTGGTTTTTGTATTTCGAATCGCACTTTACCGCCTGATGGGTGAGAATGGTTCCCGTCTACCTCTTCCCAATCTCTTTGTGCACGAGCCCCCAAGAAATGGAATTCAACGCGCCTTCTTCGTCCCGCTGGCTCCTGGCCTTGTTCGGTGCAAGCCTGCTGTCACTGTCCGGCTGCCAGAGCCACACCCCCGAACAGGCGGCAGCCTCAGCGGCAGCACAGCTGCAACAAAAAGACGAAAAATTCGTCACTACGTTCCAAACGATATTGCGCGGCTATGCCCTGGCCGCCAATGAACAGGAACTGACGGGGGTGATGAATATGATCCTGACCGTCGATGCGCAGAACCACGTAGTGGACTGCTCAGCCCAACGCGGAACCCTGCTGCCCAACGAGGGCCAGAACAACCTGCGCCAGGCAAAGCTGGCCAAACTGGTCACCGAACTGTGCTGGACCACCTTGTTTCCCGAAGTCTCGCCCAAGGTCTTCGCCGATGCCAAGGACACCCAAAAGATTATCGCCCCCATGGTGTTCACCCCTCTGATTGGGCTTTCGGAAGAACAGCAACAACTGCAGAAAAAGCGCATCGACCTCTACCGGCAGATCCGCTTCTTCCGTGAGCAATTGTTTGTCGGGCATGACCCCCAGAGTATTGGCGTCGCGAGCTTCCACTTCATCGCCGATGCCCAGGGCAAAGTGAGTGAGTGCATGGTCAACCTGAATCAAAGCCCGTACCGCTCACAAGGCTTCAAGGTAGATAGCGCGTTGCAGCAGCGCCTTGTCACGCAGTGCAAACGACTGGACTTGCGACAGATGCAGGGGTTTGCCAACTACCCTCAAGGCCTGCCCCAGGGTTACGTGGAGGTGGACTACAGCCCTTGGATGAATGGAGCCAAGCAGCTTTGAGCCTAGGGTTGCGGCGCGGTTCAGGGGCAGCCGAAGCCCATCTTCAGCCGATCGACATCAACCCACCCACGAAATGAATGGTCGCCGCAGACGGCTGCCTGTCTAACCGGCAAGCAGCACGTCACGCTGCCAGAGAGCCCTGCGCGTGCTTTTGCACCAGGCAAAAAAAAACCCGGAAATCCTCACTTGCGTGGGCCTTCCGGATTTTCTAAACCGCCAAAAATGGTGGGTCGTGTGGGATTCGAACCTACGACCAATTGGTTAAAAGCCAACTGCTCTACCAACTGAGCTAACGACCCGCTGTGTGGTGGCGCGTATAATACTGATTTCTAAGGATTATTCAACACCTTATTTTAAATAAATCAGAAATAACGCGTTGGGTCAGTAATTCCGGCCGCTTGGAAGCCTTCAGCGCGCAGGCGGCAGCTGTCACATTTCCTACAGGCACGACCATCATTGTCCGCCTGGTAGCAGGAAACAGTCAGCGAGTAGTCGACACCCAGCCTTACACCCGCCTTCACGATATCCGCCTTGCTCAGGTTTTGCAGCGGCGCCTGGATACGGAAGCCGTGGCCTTCTACGCCGGCCTTGGTCGCCAGGTTGGCCATACGCTCGAACGATTCGACGAACTCTGGGCGGCAGTCCGGGTAGCCGGAGTAGTCCACGGCGTTGACGCCGATAAAGATGTCACGGGCGTTGAGCACTTCTGCCCAGCCCAGGGCCAGCGAGAGGAACACGGTGTTACGGGCCGGCACATAGGTGACCGGAATGCCCTCTGTGGGCGCCTCAGGCACGTCGATGGTGTTGTCGGTCAAGGCCGAGCCGCCAATGCCATTGAGGTTCAGGCCGATTACCTTGTGCTCCACCACACCGAGGTCGCGGGCAACCCGGGCGGCGGCGTGCAACTCGGCATGGGAACGCTGGCCGTAGTCGAAGCTCATGGTGTAGCAGCTGTAACCCTCGGCACGGGCCATCGCCACCACGGTGGCGGAGTCAAGGCCGCCGGACAGCAGGATTACCGCACGTTTTTGATCAGTCGTTTGTTCAGTCATTTCAGCGTCCCGGCTCGTCATTCCAAAGGTATTTATGCAGCTGCAATTGCAGGCGCACCGGCAGGTTGTCCGCAACCACCCAATCAGCGAGGTCGCGAGCGTTCAAGTCATGGTGGCTTGGAGAGAACAACACCTCGCCGGCGCGTCGGTCCAGGCCGTACTGGATCAGCTTGGAGTTGGCCCAGTCATAGTCGTCCCGCGAACAAATGACGAACTTGACCTGGTCGTTGGCCGTCAGCAGCTCGATGTTCTCATAACGGTTGCGATGCGCCTCCTTGGAGTCCGGGGTTTTCAAGTCAACCACTCGGCTGACGCGAGGATCGACCGCGGAAATGTCCAGGGCACCACTGGTTTCCAGCGACACTTCGTAACCGGCGTCACACAGTTGCTTGAGCAAAGGAATGGCATTGGGCTGGGCCAGGGGCTCGCCGCCTGTCACGCAGACGTAGCGCGGCCGGAAGCCTGCAACCTGCTCCAGGATGTCGTCGAGGGTACGAATGGTGCCGCCGCTGAAGGCGTAGGCGCTGTCACAGTACTGGCAGCGCAGCGGGCAGCCAGTGAGGCGCACAAATACTGTGGGCAGGCCGGCAGTGCGCGTTTCACCCTGTAACGAGTAAAAAACTTCGGTGATGCGTAATGTGTCTTGCATAGTCGCCACGGGCGTAACAGCTAAACAGGCTGTCCGCCTCCGTCAGGCACTTCATGGGATCCCGGCAAAGCGTGAACCCCAAAAAGCGTATTTCATAAAAGGGCGTGGATTCTAACGAAAAAACCCGCGACAGGCGCGGGTTTCTTCCAAGCGGGACAGCACTGCTTACAAACGCTGCAAATCGCGCTGAGCCAACTGGGCAGCAGAGGTCCCAGGATATTGGGCCACTACTTGCTGCAGAATGCCTTTGACCTTGTCGGTATGACCCAGGCGGCGCTCTACGTCAGCCAGTTTGTACAACGAATCAGGCACCTTGGCATGCTTGGGGTAAAGCTGGCTGACCTTGGCAAACGCCTGGCCTGCACCTTGCAAATCACCCTTGGCCAGGTTGACCTCACCCAACCAGTACTGGGCGTTGCCCGCGTACTGGCTGTTTGGATAACGTCCCAGGAAAGCGGTGAACGCTTTGCTGGCCCTGTCGAAATCCTTGGCTTTGATCAGGTCGAAGGCTGCATCGTAATACAGCTTTTCCTTGGCCGGATCAGCCGGTTCACTGCTGGCCGCTGGGGCCTGGGCGGCTGCACCACCGGCGGCGCTTGCAGCGCCACCGGCAGAAGAATTCTCAGGAGTCGCGGCAGGTGTAACGCCGGTTCCTATACGCCGATCAAGATCCTGGTATCGCTCCAGGCCTTCTTGCTTCAGGCGGTTCACTTCATTTTGCAGAACCTCAATCGCACCTTGTTGCTGTGCCAATTGATCCTGCATGCGTTGCAGCTGGTTGAACAGCTCGCCCTGTGCCGAGGGAGCGGCAGTAACCGCTCCCCCTGCATAGGCGCCGTTCGTGCCATAACCTGCTGGTGGATAACTACTCCCACTATTGTTATAGCCAGAGTTGCTATCTTCCACGGGAACCGCAGCCCACACCGCAAGCGGTGCGAGGCTGAGAGCCAATACGGTTACTACACGACGGCACGTTCGCATGACGAATTACTTACGCAGTTCGACGCGACGGTTTTGAGCCCAGGATTGCTCGTCGTTGCCGGTAGCAACTGGACGCTCTTCACCGTAGGAAACCAGTTCCAGCTGAGCTGGGGAAACACCTTGCAGTACCAGGTAGCGCTGAACGGCTTTCGCACGACGCTCGCCCAGTGCCATGTTGTACTCACGAGTACCACGTTCGTCGGTGTTGCCTTCCAGAACAACGCGAGCGCCGTTACCTTTCAGGTCTTTCGCGTGAACGTCCAGAGCGCGCATGGCTTCTGGCTTCAGGTCCGAACTGTCGTATTCGAAGTAGAAAGTGGTGATTGCGCGCAGAGCAGCTTCTTCGCTCAGGGAGCCGTCAACTGCACCAGTGTTAGCGCCGTAACCAGCGTTTGGATCAACAGCTGCGCCTTCACCGGCATTGTCGCCGCCTTTAGACGAGCAACCAACGGCTACGGACAGAGCCAGAGCCAGAGCAGCAAACTTACCAAACTTCAGCATTTCCATCGTGAAACTCCTAATGAACCCCAGTGTGTTAAGTACTTCTTTTTGTAGCGCCGCGTCAGTTCAGGTAAGGGGACCAGGATGGTTCTCTGACTTCGCCTTGTGCGGTAGGAAGCGGGAGCCTTACGCGTCCATTAATGGACACGAGCATCAAGACTCCCCGGCCCTGCTGGCGGGTGGCGTAGATTACCATGGTGCCGTTGGGCGCAACAGTAGGCGACTCATCAAGAGTGCTATCTGTGAGGATTTTTACGCTTCCGCGCTGCAAATCCTGGGCCGCCACCTTGAAATTAGTGAAACCATCCTGGCGATGGATCATTACCAGGGTCTTTTCATCAGCCGAAAGCTTCGGATTGGCGTTGTAGTTACCGATAAAGGTCACACGCTCCGCACCGCCACCGCCAACACTGCTCTTATAGATCTGCGGTTTGCCGCCACGGTCTGAAGTGAAGTAGATGGTCGAACCATCCTTGCCCCAGAACGGTTCGGTGTTGATGCCAGGACCGGAAGTGACGCGGGTGATCTGGCGCGAACCGAGGTTCATCACGTAGATATCCGGGTTACCGTCCTTGGACAGCACGAATGCCAGGCGATTGCCATCCGGCGACCAGGCTGGCGCGCCGTTCAGGCCCTCGAAGTTGGTGATCTGCTCACGGCGACCGGTATCAATGTGCTGAACGAAGATGCGCGGACGCTTCTGTTCAAACGACACGTAGGCGATACGCTTGCCATCCGGGGCAAAACGCGGCGACAGGATTGGCTCGCGCGATTGCAACAGAGTCACTGCACGGGCACCGTCGTAGTCCGAACGTTGCAGGGTGTAGCGGGTGTTGTTCACCGAGAAACGCTCAGCCGTCACGTACAGGATGCGGGTGGAGAACGCACCTTTGATACCGACCAGTTTCTCGAACGATTGGTCGGCGATGTAGTGCGCCATGTCCCGCAGTTGGTCGACGCTGCCCGATACGCTACCGGTCAGCACTTGCTGCTCGGTGGCCACGTTGAACAGGGCGTATTGCACCTGCAAGCGACCGCCTGCTGGAACAATGCTACCGACCATCAGGTACTGGGCGCCCAGGGCTTTCCAGTCACGGTAGATCACTTCGCTACCTTGGGTCGGCTGGCTGATCATGTTCTGTTTCGGAATTGGCGCGTAGTAACCCGAGTTGCGCAGGTCATTACCAATGATTTCCGCCATATCGTCCGGCAGCACGCTGCCGCCCTGCCAGCCAAACGGTACAACCGCAATCGGAGTGGCCCGATCGCTACCGCTGGTTACCAGGATGTTCTTTTCATCCGCCGCCGCTATCCCTGCCATGCAGCAAATAACGACAAGCATTCCTCGAAGAAGGTTTCTCACAAGGCTAGATCCTCAGGTGTGAATGTCATCTTGAATGAACGATAGGGAGCGAAGTCGCTTGGTTTCATTCCCTGCATCTCGGTCAGCCGGCCAATATTCTTGACCGCTGCAACCGCCGAACTGTCGAACGAACCATCGCCACTGGACTTGGCCACGCTGACCGAAGTCACCGTACCGTCCGGCAACATGCCGATCTGCAGCACGACTGTCATGCCTTTGCGTGCCGAAGGTGGACGTGTCCAGCCTTCCGCTGCGCGCGCGCGAATCAGATCGTCGAAACTGCCCGCGACTTCATCACCACGTTCATCGGCCAAGGCTTGCTGACGTTGCGGCGTGTCGGAAAGCAAATCTGCCAGGGCCTGGGCCTTTTTATCTTCGGCGGATTTGCGCGCTGCTTCCTGGGCCTTTTTCTTGGAGGCGTCGGCGGCAGCTTTTTTCTTCGCGTCGTCGGCGATTTTCTTCTTCGCCTCGTCTGCTTCAGCTTTTTTCTTGGCGTCTTCGGCGGCTTTCTTCTTCGCGTCTTCGACTATCTTCTTCTTGGCTTCTTCAGCGGCCTTTTTCTTGGCCTCTTCTTCAGCCGCTTTCTTGGCTTCTTCTTCAGATTTCTTCTTGGCTATATCAGCCAATTGTTTCTCTTCGGCTTTTTTAGCTTCGGCAGCTTTCTCGGCTTTCTTGGCTTCATCAGCCTTTTTCGCCTCGTCGGCCTTCTTCGCTTCGTCAGCCTTTTTCGATTCCTCGGCCTTTTGAGCCGCCTCGTCTTTCTTTTGTTCCGCAGCAGCCTTCACCGCTTCCTGCTCGACCTTCTTCTGTTCCATCTGTTCGACTTCAGTCTGGCGCGCAGCCGACTTCTGGGCCTCACCCGCAATCTTCTGATTGGTCTGGGTGGTGGCCTGACTTTTCGATTTCAGCTGATACAGGGTCGCCTGCACGATCGGCTTGGCTGGCGGCAGCTCCGGGGTCATGGCAAAGCTGACAAACAGCATGCCAAACACCAGAACGTGCAGGGCTATTGCCCAGACGCTAGGCCAGAAGAAGCTTTCCGAGGCGGACGGCTCTCGCTGTTGCTGCATCAGGGCGCCTCGGTAATCAAGCCAACATTACCGACCCCGGCTTTCTGCAGCCCACCCATGGCGCCCATGACGGAGCCATAGTCGACCGACTTGTCACCGCGGATGAACACCTGGGTGTGCTTGCCGCCTTCGTTGCCGGCGCGGATGATTTTGGTCACGGCGTCGGTCATTTGCGGCAAGGTCATGGCCTTGTCCTGCTGCTTCTGGGTATCGACTTCGCTGCCAAGGTTCCAGTAATAGGTCTTGTCAGCCTTGATCGAAATGGTCAGGACCTGGGTGTTGTTGTCCTGCGGCAAGGCTTCGCTGGAAACCTTGGGCAGATCAACTTTCACCCCCTGATTGAGCATCGGCGCGGTCACCATGAAGATCACCAGCAGCACCAGCATCACGTCGATGTAAGGCACTACGTTCATCTCGGCGACCGGCTTGCGCTTTTTGCGAGCTCGAGCGATTAAAGCCATTGGGAATTACCTGCTTATTCTTCGCTGGTGTGCACTTTACGGTGCAGGATCGCCTGGAATTCATCGGCGAAGGTGTAGTAACGGCCAATCAGGGTTTCGCTGGTGGCGGCGAAACGGTTGTAGGCGATTACTGCGGGGATTGCAGCGAACAGGCCGATGGCAGTGGCGATCAGCGCTTCGGCGATACCCGGGGCCACGGTGGCCAGGGTCGCTTGCTGGGCCGTTGCCAGGCCACGGAAGGAGTTCATGATGCCCCATACGGTACCGAACAGGCCGATATACGGGCTGACCGAACCGACGGTGGCCAGAAATGGCAGGCTCTGCTCGAGTTTTTCTTCCTCACGGGAGATCGCTACGCGCATCGCACGGGCCACGCCTTCCATGACGGCTTCCGGGTCAACGCCGGACTGCTGGCGCAGGCGGGAGAATTCCTTGAAGCCAGCGCGGAAGATCTGCTCGACGCCCGAATCCGGGTCCGGGTTGCTGCCCGCCTGGCGATACAGCTTGGACAGGTCGATACCCGACCAGAAGCGCTCTTCGAAGCTCTCCAGGGCACGTCGACCGGCACGCAGCAGGTTGCTGCGCTGAAAAATCATGACCCATGAGGTAACCGATGCGGCTACCAGGGTCAGCATGACCAGTTGAACCACGACACTGGCATTGCTGACCAGGCTCCACATGGAGGAATGGTCGACGACGGTAGGTTCCACGCTAAATCTCCTGCTTTGATTGTTGACCCGCGCCGCTCACGTTGGCAAAGGCCGCACGTAGAGTTTCGGGAATGGCCCTGGGTTTCAAACTGTTGGTGCGCACACACGCCACCAGGAACTGCCCCTCACAGAGCAGCGTTGCATCCGTTGCCCGCCTGACCTGCTGTTTAAAGCGCAGGCTGACACGGTTCAATTCGATTACTTCCGCGCTGACCAGCAATTCATCGTCCAGTCGCGCCGGCGCGTAGTAACGGGCCTCGCTGGAATGCACGACAAATAACAGGTCCTCCCCTGCCAGCTGGGATTGGGCAAAGCCCAGCTCCCGTAGCCGCTCGGTTCGAGCCCGCTCCATGAACTTTAGATAATTGACGTAATACACGATGCCGCCCGCATCGGTGTCCTCGTAATAAACGCGACAGCGATGTGCGAACGACTGATCCCCGTTTTGCGCGCGCATACTCTAGTGCTTACTCCTCAGGTTGCCAATCCGGCCAGGCAACTGTTTTTCATTCTCTGCAGCATTTCTAACGAAAGAATGACGACGCCAGCCACTAGGACAGCACAAACGTCGAATAAATCGACCCGCCATACCTTTTTAATCGTCCACTGCATCGAGGAATTCGTCTACCACAGGCATCTCCCCCAATCGTGACGGAATGTTTAACCCAAAGTGCAAATACGCATGGCGCGTGACCACGCGGCCCCTCGGCGTGCGCATGATGTAACCCTGTTGAATCAGGTACGGCTCCAGCACATCTTCGATGGTATGGCGCTCCTCACTGATCGCCGCCGCCAGGCTGTCCACGCCCACTGGCCCGCCATCGAACTTCTCGATCATGGTCAACAGCAGGCGCCGGTCCTGGTGGTCAAAGCCATGTTCATCGACATCCAGCAGGTTCAGCGCCAGGTCGGCCACGGCCTTGGTGATATGCCCCTTGGCCCGCACTTCGGCAAAATCGCGCACCCGCCGCAGTAAGCGGTTGGCGATCCGCGGCGTGCCACGCGCCCGACGGGCAATCTCGAAGGCACCCTCAGGGTCCAGCGGCAAGCCGAGAATCCCAGCCGAACGACTGACAATCGTCGCCAGATCGGCAGTGCTATAAAACTCTAGACGTTGAACAATGCCGAAACGGTCTCGCAACGGGTTGGTCAGCATGCCGGCACGGGTGGTGGCGCCGACCAGAGTGAAGGGTGGCAGGTCGAGCTTGATCGAGCGCGCCGCCGGCCCTTCGCCAATCATGATATCCAGCTGGAAATCTTCCATGGCCGGGTACAGCACTTCTTCGACGATGGGCGACAGCCGGTGGATTTCGTCGATGAACAGCACATCATGGGGTTCAAGGTTGGTCAGCAACGCAGCCAGGTCACCGGGGCGCTCCAGCACCGGACCGGAGGTGCTCTTGATCGACACCCCCATTTCCTGGGCGATGATATTGGCCAGGGTGGTCTTGCCCAGCCCCGGCGGACCGAAGATCAACGTATGGTCCAGGGACTCGGCACGCCCGCGCGCCGCCTGGATGAACAGCTCCATCTGCTCACGCACAGTGGGCTGGCCGATGTAGTCGGCAAGGCTCAGGGGGCGGATGGCCCGGTCCTGGACCTCTTCACGGTCGCGAGGGCCGGTGGCCGCAATCAGACGATCAGCTTCAATCACTTAAATCATTCCCTTCAGGGCTCGGCGGATCATGTCTTCAGCGCTCAGGTTCTTGTCCTTGATGGCCGACACTGCCTTGCTGGCTTCCTGCGGCTTGTAGCCCAGGGAGATCAGCGCATTGACGGCATCGCTTTCGGCACTGGCGACCTGGGCCGCCGGCATATCCGGCTGGTTCGGCACCAGGGCAAACATGCTTGGCACCACTTCCCAGGCTTTGAAGCGGTCCTTGAGCTCCACCAACAGGCGCTCAGCGGTTTTCTTACCGACCCCCGGCACCTTGGTCAGCGCCGAGGTGTCCTGGGCCGAAACGGCACGTACCAGTTCGTCCACTTCCAGGCTCGACATCAAGGCCAGGGCCAGTTTCGGGCCCACACCATTGAGGCGGATCAGCTCACGGAAGAAGTCACGGTCACGCTTGCCGATGAAACCATAGAGTAGTTGCGCGTCTTCGCGCACCACCAGATGGGTGTGCAAGGTTATCGGCTCACCGACCGACGGTAGGCGGTACAGGGTGGTCATGGGCACTTCCAGCTCATACCCCAGCCCGTTTACATCCAGAATCAGGTGCGGCGGCTGTTTCTCAGCCAGGGTGCCGCGCAAGCGTCCAATCACGGTTCAGATCCTTAAAGCTTGAGGTCAGATCGAGGCCCGACCATAACGATTGCGCTGATGCTATCAGAGACGCAGGCGCCCGCCACGACTGCGTGCCGTGCCAAGGCCATGGGGCAGCAGGCTGGAACGGGTATGGGCATGGCAAATGGCAATGGCCAGGGCGTCAGAGGCGTCGATCTGTGGCTTGGAGGTGAGTTTGAGCATATGCATGACCATCATCTGCACCTGCTCTTTATTCGCCGCGCCGGTACCGACCACCGCCTGCTTGACCTGGGTCGCGGTGTATTCGGCGATTTCCATGCCCTCCTCCGCCCCGGCAACAATCGCAGCGCCCCGGGCCTGGCCCAGTTTCAAGGCCGAGTCGGCATTTTTGGCCATGAACACCTTTTCAATGCCCATGGTCACCGGCCCGTAGGTCTGGATCACTTCACGCACGCCGCGATAGACGATCTGCAAACGCTCGGCCAACTCGCCGGCGCCGGTGCGGATACAACCCGACGCCACGTAGACGCAGCCACGCGGGGTCTGCTGCACCACGCCAAAGCCGGTGATGCGTGAACCGGGGTCGATACCTAGGATTAAAGTCATAACGCCTGCAGGTTGGGTAAACACATTTTTTGATACAGCGAAGATCCAATGTGGGAGCGGGCTTGCTCGCGGAAGCGGTGTTTCAGTCAACGCATGGACTGACTGACAGACCGCTTTCGCGAGCAAACCCGCTCCCACATTTTGGTCTACACCAGCCTTCAGACTAGCTGTGCGGCCACGTCTTCTGGAATGTCGGCGTTGGAGTAGACGTTCTGCACATCATCCAGGTCTTCAAGCATATCCAGCATCTTGAGCACCTTCTGCGCGCCGTCCAGGTCCAGTTCGGCACTGGTGGTCGGCAGCATGACGATTTCCGCGTCGGTGCCCTTGAAACCAGCGGCTTCCAGGGCGTTACGCACCGCGTAGAAGCCGGCAAACGAGGTAAACACGTCGATGGAGCCGTCTTCGTTGGTCACCACGTCGTCGGCATCCGCCTCCATCGCGGCTTCCATCAGCGCATCTTCATCCGTACCCGGCGCAAAGGTAATCTGCCCCTTGCGCTCGAACAGATAGGCCACCGAGCCATCCGTGCCGAGGTTACCGCCACACTTGCTGAACGCATGGCGCACGGCTGCCGCAGTACGGTTGCGGTTGTCGGTCATGCACTCGACCATCACCGCGACGCCGCCCGGGCCGTAGCCTTCGTAGGTCAGCTCGACCATGTCGTCGGTATCCGCCGCACCGGCGCCACGGGCCACGGCACGGTCGATGATGTCGCGACTCATGTTGGCGCCCAGGGCCTTGTCCAGCGCCAGGCGCAGGCGCGGGTTGGAGCCCGGATCACCGCCACCCTGGCGGGCAGCAACCGTCAGTTCACGAATCCACTTGGTGAAGATCTTGCCTTTTTTGGCATCCTGACGCTCTTTGCGGTGCTTGATGTTCGCCCACTTGGAATGGCCAGCCATAACACAACTCCGAAATTCTCTAGAAACCTTTCAATCCCGCCCCAGGCGAGATTTCCCTCTTTTAAACGCAAAGGCGCATCCGAAGATGCGCCTTTTTGACTGCGTACAACGTTATCGCGCTTTCACGCCGCAGCCTTACTCAGCCTTCGGCGCCTCGCGCAGACGGATGTGCAGCTCGCGCAGTGCCTTGGCATCCACCACACCTGGAGCCTGGGTCATGACGTCCGCAGCACTCTGGGTTTTCGGGAAGGCAATCACTTCACGGATCGACTGGGCACCGGTCATCAGCATCACCAGGCGGTCAAGGCCGAAGGCCAGGCCACCGTGGGGTGGAGCACCGTATTTCAGGGCATCGAGCAGGAAGCCGAACTTCTCCTCCTGTTCCGCTTCGTTGATGCCCAGCAGGCGGAACACCGACTGTTGCATCTCCTTGCGGTGGATACGGATCGAACCGCCGCCCAACTCAGTACCGTTGAGCACCATGTCGTAGGCACGGGACAACGCGCCGGCCGGGTTGGCTTCCAGCTCCTGTGGCGTGCACTTGGGTGCGGTGAACGGGTGGTGCAGGGCGCTGAAGCTGCCGTCGTCGTTTTCTTCGAACATCGGGAAGTCGACAACCCACATCGGGGCCCACTTGCAGGTCAGCAGGTCGAGGTCGTGACCCAGCTTGATCCGCAGCGCGCCCAGGGCTTCGCTGACGATCTTGGCCTTGTCGGCACCGAAGAACACGATATCGCCATCGACTGCGCCAACGCGATCGAGGATCACATTGAGCTTGTCTTCCGGGATGTTCTTGACGATTGGCGACTGCAGGCCTTCAACACCCTTGGCGCGCTCGTTGACCTTGATGTACGCCAGGCCCTTGGCACCGTAGATACCCACGAACTTGGTGTAGTCGTCGATCTGCTTGCGCGGCATGCTCGCGCCGCCTGGCACACGCAGTGCGGCGATGCGGCATTTCGGGTCGTTGGCCGGGCCGCTGAACACCTTGAAGTCGACTTCCTTGAGCTGGTCGGCAACGTCAACCAGTTCCAGCGGGTTACGCAGGTCTGGCTTGTCGGAACCGTAGCGGCGCATGGCCTCTTCGAAGGTCATGTGCGGGAACTCGCCGAATTCCAGACCCAGCACTTCCTTGAACAGGTTGCGGATCATTTCTTCGGTCAGGCCCATGATCTCTTTTTCATCGAGGAAACTGGTCTCGATGTCGATCTGGGTGAATTCCGGCTGGCGGTCGGCGCGCAGGTCTTCGTCGCGGAAGCACTTGGCGATCTGGTAGTAACGGTCGAAGCCGGCGACCATCAGCAGTTGCTTGAACAACTGTGGCGATTGCGGCAAGGCGAAGAAGCTACCGGCGTGGGTACGGCTTGGCACCAGGTAGTCACGTGCGCCTTCTGGCGTAGCGCGGGTCAGGATCGGCGTCTCGACGTCGAGGAAGCCGTTCTCGTCCAGGAAGCGACGGATGCTGGTGGTCATGCGCGAACGCAGGCGCAGCTTCTCGGCCATTTCCGGGCGACGCAGGTCGAGGAAGCGATAACGCAGGCGGGTTTCTTCGCCAACGTCAGAGAACTCGTTGAGTGGGAACGGCGGGGTTTCCGACTCGTTCAGCACTTCCAGCTCGTAGCCCAGGACTTCGATCATGCCCGACGCCATGTTGGCGTTGGTGGCACCGGCCGGACGCAGGCGGACCTTGCCGGTGATTTTCACGACGTACTCGCTGCGCACGCGGTCGGCGGCGGCGAAGCTCTCGGCGCGATCCGGGTCGAATACCACCTGGGCCAGACCATCACGATCACGGATATCGAGGAAAATCACCCCGCCATGGTCGCGGCGACGGTGAACCCATCCGCAAAGGGTGATTTCCTGACCTTCCAGGGTCTCGTTCAGTTGGCCGCAATAGTGGCTGCGCATCATGGTAGTGGTTTCACTTCTCGTAATTCGAAATTCGGTGGAGTTCCTGCTCGGACACCGCACCTTTTAAGTCAGGCCACGGATAATGCAGGAGCTCGCGCGTAGAGTTCAACTCAGTCTGCTTTGTCGCCGCCCGCCAGATTCTTCTTGGCGCCGGTCTTGAAGTCGGTCTCGTACCAGCCGCTACCGCTCAGGCGAAAACCCGGCATGGACAGCATCTTTTTCAGCTCTGGCGCCTGGCAAGCAGGGCAATCGACCAACGGCGCGTCGCTGATCTTCTGAATGGCTTCCAACTGGTGACCACAGGAAGCGCATTGGTAATCGTACATGGGCATGGGATGTCTCGGCGATCACGTCATTGCTGCGCTGCGCCCGGGTAGAGCCGGTTGCGCAGCAAAGGGCGAGATTATATCCGTTAAATCGAGGCTGTGCAGCCGTGGCAACGTGCAACGCACTATATAGAAACACCCCTGCGGCTCCGGTCTCGGCTAACCCGGCTATATAAGGCCCGCCTGATTGACGGCTGAAGCCTGCCCTTTCAACGCATGAACCACACACACGACCCGGACCAGACCGCTGAAATTCTTCACCCCGCCATAACGCAAGTGCACCTCGCGATCCACGTAGGACAGCAACGCACTGACCGAACAGGTATTGATCCTGGCGATTTCGCCAAGAATATTCCAATACACTTCTTCAAGCCGCAGGCATGTTGAAAAACCATTCAACCGGACAGAGCGCGACAGTGGCCGTGCCAATGCCATATCGAACCCTTTGACGAAAGGGTCGATCTTTATCTTGTAGACGCCGGAAGTTTCCAGCACACCTTTACCCGTACTACGCGACATACACCTGACACTCCCTTGCCAAACGGCTCTTGAACAAACGGCTGTTATTGGCCGTTGAGCCTATAAAACATCAAGCAGGCAAGTGCAGCCAGAAGACGGAGAGTTGTTGTGCGTAGGACAAGCCAACGCAGGTATCAGGAAGCAATCAGCTGAAGCCAGTGGCGCCTGCCAGGCACCACTGGCCTGCGGTGCTTATTTGCCTTCGAGCAGCGAACGCAGCATCCAGGCGGTCTTTTCGTGGATCTGCATACGCTGGGTCAGCAAGTCCGCAGTCGGCTCATCGCTGACTTTATCAAGTAACGGGAAGATCCCACGTGCGGTGCGGGTAACAGCTTCCTGCCCATCGACAAGTTGCTTGATCATGTTTTCAGCACTGGGCACGCCTTCTTCTTCCTTGATCGAAGACAGACGGGCATAGATAGAGTAGGCACCCGGCGCAGGAAAGCCCAGGGCACGAATACGTTCGGCAATGGAGTCAACCGCCAGCGCCAGTTCGTTATATTGCTCTTCAAACATCAAGTGCAATGTACGAAACTGTGGCCCCGTGACGTTCCAATGAAAGTTATGGGTTTTCAGATAAAGTACATAGGTATCTGAAAGCAGCCGTGAAAGTCCGTCAACAATGGATTTACGATCTTCTTCGCTGATACCGATATCGATTGCCATGTCTATTCCCTTCAATTGATGAAAATTCATTGATCAGGTGCTTACCCACTCTAGCAAGAGTCCTCGCCTTGCGCAGCCCTACTGCCGCAGGTGGCCTGCGGCAAATCGCCCCTTTGCATCGCGCTCGACCACGGGCGGCAAGGCCTGGCACGGTTAAAAACACCCACACCTGTCTAGGACAAGGGTTTGCCGCACAAATGCGATGATCTTTGCAACGCCCTGAAACGCTTGATTTGAGAAGGCACAGGCTTTGCTGTTAAATAGGCTGCGTGTCGCCGCCGCTATTTCCTGCGGCAAGCGGCATAGGCTGAATAATCGCGCACGTGCCCAACGCCTCCCATTGTTCAGAAGCGAACCGTGCCAGTCAGCTCTTCCTTCGTGATCCGTCTTAACGTGAGTTAATCAAAATGTTGAAAATCGTCCACCTGCTAACGGGCGCTGCAGCTTTGCTGCTGTCCTTTATCCCGAGCCTGCAACCAGAAAGCCTGCCGTACCTGCAACAACACGACGCGCTGTACCTGGCTCTGTTCGGCCTTCTCAACCTGACGCTGGCGCCAGTGATTCCCTACTGGAACAAAGGCACACGCCATCAACTGCAAAACCTGGTCAGCGCCCTGCTGGTGCTGGCTGTCGTGGTACAAACCCTCACCCTCCTGGCCCCTATGCCTGAAGTCGGCGGCCATCCAGCCATCCTGCTCAGCCTGGCCATTGCGGTGGTCGCGATCGTTCTTCACCTGGCCATCAGCTTCTACCGTTCGTCTGCCCCGGCCAGCTCGCAAAACTACGACATGACCAACCGGGATACCGGGACCGTCAAGTGGTTCAACACCTCTAAAGGCTTCGGCTTTATTTCCCGGGACTCGGGCGACGATATCTTCGTCCACTTCCGGGCCATCCGCGGCGAAGGCCATCGCGTCCTGGTGGAAGGCCAGCGCGTGGAGTTCTCCGTGATGAACCGCGACAAAGGCCTGCAAGCTGAAGACGTGATCGCCGCCCTGCCGCGTCGCTGAACCCAGAGCACGCCCCAAAAAAAACCGCGATGCAGCTGACACTGCATCGCGGTTTTTTATCGCCGGGACTTTTCCCGAGCCCTCAATAATGAGGCGGTGGCGCTTCTTCCTCGGAAGACTCGAACTGCCCGCCCATTTCTTCCTGACGCTTGAGCAAGGCCGCCATCTGCAATTGCAGACGCTCTACCGCCCGCTGCTGGGCGACCAGGATGTCATTCAATGTCTCGATGGTGTCGTCCTGGAAAGCCAGGCGGCTCTCAAGGTCCATCACGCGGTCTTGCAGGTCCATGGTTCAGTCCTGGGCAAAAATGAATTCGGGCGGCAGCAGCTCCCGCAGGCGGGTACGAATCAGCGCCACCTGATCGTCGCTATAAGGCACTGCCGGATGCTTGCCCCAGACCGGTGCAGGCCAAGCCGCATCGTCGCGTTTGCGCACAATCACGTGCACATGTAACTGGTTGACCACGTTACCCAGCGCACCGATGTTCATTTTATCGGCGCCGAACCCGTCATTGAGCAACTGTGCCAACGTGGTGGTTTCGCGCCACAACCGGGACTGGTCGCCAGCGTCGAGCTGGAACACTTCGCTGATGCCGGCAATGCGCGGCACCAGGATAAGCCAGAGGTAGTTAGAGTCATTGGACAGCAGCAGCCGGCACAGGGGGAATTCCCCGATGGGCAAGGTGTCGTTTTGCAGACGTGGATCCAAGGCGAACACCGCAGTCACTCCGTTCGGCTAGTCAGTTTCAGGCGCCCAGCATACCTGCGAATGGCGACTGCTTCACGGGGCAATCCGCGCGACACCTGCGGCAATCGGCAGATGCACCAAAATGAGTCTTTTATGCCCTACATCGGGCAGGGCTTATCCGCCGATTACCCACCCCACAGGGTGGACCGGTAACATTTCTGACAGAAACGTATTATTGCGCGTTCGAAATCCCGCACAACTGGCGCCACGAATTCCAAAAAAAACCACGCAAAAGCCCCGTTTCCAGGCGCTTTTCACAGATCCAACACATTTTTCACGAAAAAATGACATCCGCCCGGCAGTTTGAGCACGCTTGTTGCATTCACTCTCATATCGTCGACAACGGCACTTGCCAGGAAGGCAGTGTTTCACGATAAAAACAACAGTGAGTCAATACACCTACAGGAAGTTTTAAAACTTTGAACAGGGTACTTTGCACCCCTGCTCAGGGTATTAAAGACAGTATTGAAGTTGTCAGTCTGGTGACAAACAGACTGTAGATTTGCGACATGGATCTAGCAATTTACGACAGCCTCGTAAAGAAGCTGAAAGGACAGATGTGCAAGTATCGCCAATTATTGCCAGCGTGCTATAAGTTTGCGTTGTCACAAAAAAGAAAGAGCCGCCCAGACAAAAATACAGGTGGGACGGCAGTACTCTTCCTAAAACCAAAGGAGCAAATCACGATGCGCGTGATGAAGTGGAGCATGATCGCCCTCGCTGTCTCAGCAGGCACCTCACAGTTCGCAATGGCGTCCGCCCAAGATGATGCCAAAGGTTTTGTCGAAGACAGCACCTTCAGCATCAACACCCGTGCCCTGTACTTCAGCCGGGATAACCGCAACAACACGTCGGGTAAAAGCTACACCCGGGAAAGCGGCCTGGGCTTCAACGGTTTGTACCAGTCGGGTTTCACCCAGGGCACCATCGGTGTGGGTGTTGACGTAATCGGCCTGCTGGGCGTGAAACTGGACAGCGGCAGAGGCCGGAATGGCACTGGTTTGTTCCCGGAAGGCTCGGATGGCCGCTCAGAGGATGAGTACTCCAAGGGCGGCGGCGCTATCAAGTTCCGTCTCTCCAATACCGTGCTGAAAGTCGGCGACCAGTACACCACTGCGCCGGTCTTCGCGTCCGACGACAGTCGCTTGCTGCCGGAGCTGCCGCAAGGTATCTCGATCGTCAGCAACGAGATCAAAGACCTCAAGCTTGAAGCCGGTCACTTCACTTCCAGCGTTGCCCAGGCGCAAACCTACAGGGACAGTATCATCGACTTCCCTGAAACCTCCCGGGGCATCAAGCAAGCCAATTTCGTGGGTGGTACCTACGGTTGGACGCCTGAGTTCACCACCAGCCTCTACTACTCGAAAGTCGAAGACTACTGGCGCAAATACTACGCCAACGTCAACTGGACCCATGCCCTGAGCGACGACCAGTCGGTGGCTGTAGACTTCAACATCTACGACACCAAGAGCGACGGTGCCGGCCTGCAACGCGCTTTCAAAGACGACGTGACCAAACTCGACAACCGTGCGTTCAGCTTGCAGGGTGCCTACACCATCGGTGCACACACCTTCACCCTGGCTGCCCAGAAGGTTACCGGTGACGGCGACTACGGCTACGGCATTGACGGTGGCGGCACAGTGTTCCTGGCCAACTCCGTCGCCCGTTCCGACTTCAACGCCGAAGGCGAGAAATCCTTCAAGGCCCGTTACGACCTCGACATGGCCACCTTCGGTGTACCTGGCCTGAGCTTCCTGGCTTCGTACGTCACCGGTAGCGGCGCCAACACCGCCCTGACCTCGAACGGCAAAGAGTGGGAACGCGACCTCGAAGCCAAATACGTGATCCAGAGCGGCCCGGCCAAAGACCTGAGCCTGCGTATTCGCCAAGCGACTTATCGCTCGTCTGATGGCGTTTACTACGGTTCTTCGTCGATCGACGAACTGCGTCTGATCGCGCAATACCCGCTGAACATCTTGTAATCGAAGATGCCCAGGGGCTTCGGCCCCTCATTAAAAAGCCGCTCACTGTTAATCAGTGAGCGGCTTTTTATTGCACTAATATTTCTACTGCTTAAATAACTAGCAAGCTAGCTATCTAGTTTGTTACTGCGATTAAACCTGACCATTCAGCCAAGTTCGATCCCTGCTCCCGTTATTACTTGGCAGGTGCTTCCTGCATCATGCGAATAACGCGCTGCGGGAATGGGATATCTATCCCTACAGCTTTCAAACGATCCCGCGCCAGTTCATTAAACATGAACATCACATCCCAATAATCTGCAGTCTTGGTCCATACGCGCAGGGAAACAGTGATCGAACTGTCGCCCAGGGTCGAAATCACGGCAACCGGCTCCGGGTCCGCCAGAACCCGTGGGTCCTTGGCCAGTTCCAGCAGCACTTCACGGGCCTTTTGCAGGTCGGCTTCGTAGTCGACACCTACGTCAAACACCACCTTGCGGGTCGGTTGGCGGTTGGTGTTGGTGATGATGCCGTTGGACAAGATGCCGTTAGGCACGATGACCGTCTTGTTGTCGCCGGTGCGGATCACCGTGTGGAAGATCTGGATGCTATCGACGGTACCCGCTGTGCCCTGGGCTTCGATCCAGTCACCGATGCGGAACGGGCGGAACAGCAGGATCAGCACGCCACCGGCAAAGTTAGCCAGGCTGCCTTGCAACGCCAGGCCAATAGCCAGGGTCGCGGCACCGATCGCGGCGACGAACGAGGTGGTTTCGACACCGATCATCGAGGCGACGCTGACGATCAGCATCACTTTGAGCACGATGTTCGCCAGGCTGGTCACAAAGCCCTGCAGCGCCAGGTCGGCATTGCGCAGGGCCAGCAGGCGCCCTACCTTGTGGGTCAACTTGTTGATCAACCACCAGCCAATGGCCAGGGTCAGCACCGCCAGCAATACCCGGCTGCCGTACTCCATGATCATCGGGACCCAGGCTTGGGAAGCCTTGATCAATTGATCCACTTCAGCATTCAAGTCCATCTAGATTCTCCTGTTTAGCACTGCATATAAAGGTCGCCACAGCAATTGAGCCCCGTAGGGCTCAATCGTTTCTGCAGGTTCTGTGGCGTGGGACGTCGAAATCCCTCACGGGTTCCCGAGAACCGGGTCAGTCGCGGAAGTTGTTGAACTGCAGCGGCATATCAAAGGTCTTGGCGCGCAGGGCGGCAATCGCATCCTGCAAATCGTCACGCTTCTTGCCGGTGATACGCACCTGCTCGCCCTGGATCGCGGCCTGGACCTTGAGCTTGGCGTCCTTGACGTGAGCGACGATTTTCTTCGCCAGCTCCTTGTCGATACCTTCCTTGAGCACGGCTTCCTGCTTCATCAACTTGCCCGAAGCGTAGGCATCCTTGACTTCGAGGCACTGCACATCAATCTTGCGCTTGACCAGGGCCAGCTTGAGGATCTCGATCATCGCTTCCAGCTGGAAATCGGCTTCAGCGGTCAGGTTGACCGTCAGTTCTTTTTCCTTGAACTCAAAGCTGCCTTTGCCTTTCAAGTCATAACGACGGTCCAGCTCCTTGACGGCGTTCTCGACGGCGTTGGTGACTTCGTGCTTGTCCAGTTCAGATACCACGTCGAACGACGGCATGTAGTTTCTCCAATAAAAAAGGGGCGCGGCTCAGTAAAGATGGAGCGCGCCTGGCTTGCGGGTAAAATGCCGGGGCATTATAACGACTCTTTACCCTGAGCTGCTTGGCTCACCCAGCGGCTTACGGAGCAAAATTGATGTCCACCACCTGGCATGTCCTCGGCGCAGGCAGTCTCGGCACATTATGGGCCACACGCCTGGCCCGCGCGGGCCTGCCCGTCACGCTGATCCTGCGCGATCAGGCGCGCCTGACCCGCTATCAGGCATCTCCCGGGCTGACCCTGGTCGAACAAGGGCATGCCCAGACTTATCCGGTGGTTGCACAAACATCCGACAGCCCCGAGCCAATTGATCGCCTGCTGGTCGCGTGTAAAGCCTACGATGCTCCTGGCGCTGTCGCACAGCTGGCACGACGCCTGACACCCAATGCCGAGGTAATCCTGCTGCAGAACGGCTTGGGCAGCCAGGATGCGGTTGCCGCCCTATTGCCCCAGGCACGCTGTATCTTCGCCTCCAGCACCGAGGGTGCGTTTCGGCAAAGTGATGGCAGCGTGGTATTTGCCGGCCACGGCTTCACCTGGCTCGGTGACGCCAGCCATCCCACGGCGCCGCTGTGGCTGGACGACCTGCACGCTGCCGGCATTCCCCACCAGTGGAGCACCGACATCCTCACGCGGCTCTGGCGAAAACTGGCACTCAACTGTGCGATCAATCCACTGACGGTGCTCTATCAATGCCGCAATGGCGGATTGCAGGCGCATCACTGCGAGGTGGCGACCTTGTGTGCCGAGCTCGGCGAGCTGCTGACGTGCTGCGGCCAGCCCGCGGCGGCCGAGAATCTGCAGGCCGAAGTGGAGCGGGTGATCCAGGCGACAGCGGCCAACTTCTCGTCGATGTACCAGGATGTGGCCAACGGGCGGCGCACCGAGATCAGCTATCTGCTCGGCCATGCCTGCCAGGCGGCCTTGCGCCATCGTTTGAGCCTGCCGCATCTGCAACAACTGCAGGTACGCCTGGCCGCCTACCTGGACGCACACGGATTGCCCAGCGACTGAGGCACGCGCTACCCTGCCAACTGGATCCTTGCCTGCGAACCACCTGATGCCACTGCGCCAGCGTCTCGAAAACCTCCCCGTCGGGCAGAAACTGCTGGCGGCCCTGCTGGTACTGCTGACCACCGTGCTGCTGGTGGCCAACCTGACCTTTATCAGCGCCGCCTATTGGATCTCCCAGGAAAGCATGGCCCCGCAAGCCTTGCAGGCAATTGGCCGGCTGGTTTCCAACCCCGCCCTCGCCGCGCAAGCCCTGGACTCTCCCGCCAACGCCGATGCCTTGCTCAACGAGCTGACCAGCTATTCGCCACTGCGGGCGGCGGCCCTGTATGACGGCGAAGGCAGCCGCCTGGCGCAACTGCAACACGGTGATCGCCTGCAACTGCCGGCGCACTATCGCGACATCGAGGCGTGGCGGGTTACCGAGTTTCGCAGCAATCAAGTCATCACCCTGCCCCGCCCCGGCCTGCCCTCAGGGCATCTGCTGCTGGTGGCCAGCAGCGAACTGCCAGTCGCTTTCTACACCGGCACCCTGACCGCCAGCCTTGGCATCCTGATTTTCAGCATCCTGCTGTGGATGGTGATTGCCCGGCAGATCAAACGCCTGATTACCCGGCCCATCCACGAGTTGGAAGAGTTGTCGCGCCAGGTCACCCGCGAGGAGAACTACGCCCTGCGGGCCGGTCGCGGCAACCATGACGAAATCGGCAGCCTGGCCGAAGCGTTCAATACCATGCTGTCGCGTATCGAAGCCCGGGAGCAGCAACTCAAGCGCGCACGGGACGACTCCCAGGCCGCCTACGACCAGGCCCAGGGTCTGGCCGAGGAAACCCGGCATACCAACCGCAAGCTGGAACTGGAAGTGCAGGTTCGCAGCAAGATCGAGAAAAAACTCACCGGCTTTCAGAACTATCTCAACAGCATCATCGACTCCATGCCCTCCGCCCTGATTGCCCTGGACGAGCAGCTCTACGTCACCCAATGGAACCAGGAAGCCAGCGCCCTGTCCGGCACGCGCCTGGATGAAGCCCTGAACCAGCCGATCTTCCTCGCCTTCGAACCGCTCAAGCCCTATCTGCCCCAGCTCAAGGCCACGGTGGAGCAGCACACGGTGGAGCGCATCGAGCGCGTTACCTGGATCAAGGACGACGAACCCAAGCACTATGCCCTGACCTTTTACCCGCTGATGGGTGGCGCCGGGCGCGGGGTGGTGATCCGTATCGACGACATCACCCAGCGCCTGTCCCTGGAAGAAATGATGGTGCAATCGGAGAAAATGCTGTCAGTCGGAGGGCTCGCCGCAGGCATGGCCCACGAAATCAACAACCCGTTGGGGGCAATCCTGCACAACGTGCAGAACATTCGGCGACGCCTGTCGGCGGACCTGCCGAAAAACCAGGAGCATGCCGAGCAGGTGGGCGTGGAACTGGAAACGGTCAACCGCTACCTGCAAAGCCGCGAAGTGCCGCAGCTGCTCGACGGCATCCAGCAAGCCGGGGCCCGTGCAGCGAAAATCGTCACCCATATGCTCAGTTTCAGCCGCCGCAGCAACCGGCAGATGGCGCCTTGCGACCTGCCGGCCCTGATTGACCAGGCCGTGGAAATTGCCGGTAACGACTTCGACCTGACCATCGGCTTCGACTTCAAGGGCCAGGCGATCATCCGCCAGTTCGACCCTTTGCTGGGCCCCGTGCCGGGCACCGCCAACGAATTGGAGCAGGTCCTGCTCAACCTGCTGAAAAACGCCGCCCAGGCCATCCACCTGCGCGAAGACGACAGCGAGCCGGGGCGCATCATCCTGCGCACCCGGCTCAACCCACCCTGGGCCGAGATCCAGGTGGAAGACAATGGCATCGGCATGAGTGAGAACGTGCGCAAACGCACGTTCGAACCGTTCTTCACCACCAAGGAAATCGGCCAGGGCACGGGGCTGGGCCTGTCGGTCTCGTACTTCATCATCACCAACAACCACAAGGGCCAGATGGAGGTTCACTCCACCCTGGGCCAGGGCACCTGTTTCACCTTGCGCCTGCCACTGGCCGGTAGCCAGCTTGCCCACCACGAACTGACTCAACTGGAGCACTGACCATGGGCTTTCGCCTGTCGAAAATTTACACCCGTACCGGCGACAAGGGCGAAACCGGCCTGGGTGACGGCCGCCGCGTGCCCAAGGATCACCCCCGGGTGGAGGCGATCGGTGAAGTGGACAGCCTCAACAGCCAACTGGGCCTGCTGTTGGCTGGCCTTGAGGAGCAAAGCGGCCAGCATCCCGCGCTGAAGGATGTGATCGAGGTACTGACACCCTGCCAGCATCGATTGTTTGACCTGGGTGGCGAGTTGGCAATGCCGGTCTACAAGGCGCTCAATGCGGGCGAGGTGGACCGCCTGGAAGCCGCGATTGATCGCTGGAATGAAGAAGTCGGGCCTTTGGAGAACTTCATCCTGCCCGGCGGTTCGGCGCTGATTGCCCAGGCCCACGTGTGCCGCAGCCTGGCCCGTAGCGCCGAGCGGCGCTGCCAGCAACTGAATGCGCTGGAGCCGTTGGAAGGGGCGGGGTTGGCATATATCAATCGGCTATCGGATTTGCTGTTTGTGGCAGCAAGGGTGATTGCCCGGAGGCAAGGGATTGCGGAGATTTTGTGGCAGGCGGCGGCTAAGCCGCACTGAGACTCTGCGGGGTTTTGTATTGTTTGGCAGGGACTCATCGCGGGCAAGCCCGCTCCCACATTTTGATTTGTGAATACATTCAAATGTGGGGATTTTGTGGCAGGCCGCTAAGCCGCACTGAAATTCTGCGGGTTTTGTATTGTTTGACTGGGCCTCATCGCGGGCAAGCCCGCTCCCACATTTTGATTTGTGAATACATTCAAATGTGGGGATTTTGTGGCAGGCGGCTAGGCCGCACTGAGATTCTGCGGGTTTTGTATTGTTTGGCGGGGCCTCATCGCGGGCAAGCCCGCTCCCACATTTTGATTTGTGAATACATTCAAATGTGGGAGCTGGCTTGCCTGCGATGGGGCCAGCAATGACAACTCACACCTCAGGCCAGAACGCCCGAATCCCCGCCACACCCTGCGCCCCGCTCTCCCAGGCCTTCTCCCGCTCGTCAGGCCCAACCCCGCCCAACAGAAACACCGGCTTGCTGAAGCCCTTGATCAACTGCGCCGCCTCTTCCCAACCCAGAGGCTGCGCATCAGGGTGAGTCTGGGTCGGCTGCACCGGCGACAGAGTGACAAAATCCACGTCCATCAGTTCGGCCAATGCCAGTTCCTCGGCATTGTGGCAAGACGCCGCCAACCAGCGGTCCTTGGGCAACGGTCGGCCCTTGCTCGCGTATTTGCGCAGTTGCGCCGAGGTCATGTGCCAGCCAGCAGCCGGGAAATCACCGAGCCATTCAAACGGCCCCTTGAGCATCAATTGCGCCTTGCCGGCACACAGGCCTACGGCGTCCACCGCCAGGTCGCGGTATTTGGGGTCGTAGCCATTGGGCGCACGCAACTGGATCAGTTTGATGCCACCGGCAACGGCTTTCTGGATACCGCGCAACAGCACCGGGGTTTCCAGTTCGCCTGGGGTGATCAGGTAGTCGGCGGGCAAACGGGCAGCAGCCACGATGGGCGCATTGGCCGCGGGAAACTCGTAGTTCTGCAAGTCCCGTGGCGCCACCCATTCAAGGGGCTGCCCTTCCGCGCCGTGGGGCTCGCCGGTAAACGCCGAGACCTCCCAGACATCCAGCAACACCTGCTTGTCCGGGTAATCATGCTGTACCTGGATCAACGGCCGGGCCGTGGTGACCTGGATACCCAATTCTTCCTGCAGCTCTCGCCCCAGTGCGGTGAGCACCGACTCATCGGCCTCCACCTTGCCACCGGGAAACTCCCAGAGGCCGCCCTGGTGCTGGGTATCTGCACGACGGGCCAACAGAATCCGGCCATCGGTACCGCGAATGACTGCGGCTGCTACATGAACTCGTTTCACGGTTTTACGTCCTCTAAGCCGGCGCCTGCCGGGGCATTGCCAATGCCCCGGGCAGGTATCAAGTACGGTATTCGGCGTTGATCTTCACGTACTCGTGGGACAGGTCGGTGGTCCAGATGGTTTCGCTGCACTCACCGCGCCCCAACTCGATACGGATGGTGATTTCTTCCTGCTGCATCACCGCCGAGCCCTGGGCTTCGGTGTAGGTCTGGGCACGGGCACCACGGCTGGCGATGCACACATCGCCGAGGAACACGTCGATCTTGCTCACATCCAGGTTCGGTACGCCGGCACGGCCAACCGCCGCGAGGATCCGGCCCCAGTTCGGGTCGGACGCAAACAGCGCGGTCTTGATCAATGGCGAGTGGGCCACGGTGTAACCCACATCCAGGCACTCCTGGTGATTACCGCCGCCGTTGACTTCAACGGTAACGAACTTGGTCGCGCCTTCGCCGTCACGCACGATGGCCTGGGCCACTTCCATGCACACTTCAAACACCGCCTGCTTCAACGCCGCGAACAGCGGGCCGTTGGACGAGGTGATTTCCGGCAGATCGGCCTTGCCGGTGGCAATCAACATGCAGCAGTCGTTGGTCGAGGTATCGCCGTCGATGGTGATGCGGTTGAACGACTTGTTGGCGCCATCAAGCATCAGGTTTTGCAGCACGTCACGGGAGACTTTGGCGTCGGTGGCGATGTAGCCGAGCATGGTCGCCATGTTCGGGCGGATCATGCCCGCGCCTTTGCTGATACCTGTCACGGTGACGGTCACGCCGTCATGCACAAACTGGCGGCTGGCGCCCTTGGGCAAGGTGTCGGTGGTCATGATCCCGGTAGCCGCGGCCGCCCAGTTATCCACCGACAGGTCGTCCAGCGCGGCTTGCAGGGCGCCTTCGATTTTTTCCACGGGCAATGGCTCACCGATCACCCCGGTGGAGTACGGCAGCACTTGGCTGGCGTCCACGCCGGTCAACTCCGCCAGCTTGGCGCAGGTGCGCGCGGCAGCGGCCAGGCCTGGTTCGCCGGTGCCGGCGTTGGCATTGCCGGTGTTGGTCAGCAGGTAACGTACCGGGCCTTCGACGCGTTGCTTGGCGAGAATCACCGGCGCGGCGCAAAACGCGTTCAGGGTGAACACGCCGGCGATGGTCGAGCCTTCGGCACAGCGCATCACCACCACGTCTTTGCGCCCAGGGCGTTTGATGCCGGCCGAAGCGATACCGAGTTCAAAACCGGCAACCGGGTGCAACGTGGGCAAAGGACCAAGACCAACAGCCATGAATGCGCTCCTTAACGATGTCTGCACCGTCGTCGTCGACGGTGATTAAATGGCAAAACGCCGCGACGGCTGATGCCGGTCGCGGCGCGGGGGTATTGCAGCGTCAGGCAAAAATCTTAGTTGATTTCGCCGTGGCAGTGTTTGAACTTCTTGCCCGAACCGCACCAGCACGGCTCGTTGCGACCCAGCTTCTGCTCGTTGCGCACCGGCGCCTGGGCCAGGGCCACGTCGACTTCTTCGCCCAGCACTTCAGGTGCTTCAAGACCCGGTGCTTCGTCATGCTGGAACTGCATGCGCGCGGCAAGGGCTTCGGCTTCCTGGCGCAGACGGGCTTCTTCTTCGATCGGGTCTTCGCGACGCACCTGAACGTGGGACAGCACACGAATCGAATCGCGCTTGATCGAATCCAGCAACTCGGAGAACAGCGTGAACGACTCGCGCTTGTACTCCTGCTTCGGGTTCTTCTGGGCGTAGCCGCGCAGGTGGATACCATGACGCAGGTGATCCATGGTCGACAGGTGGTCTTTCCACAGGTCGTCCAGCACGCGCAGAACGATTTGCTTCTCGAAGGTGCGCAGTGCTTCGGCACTGGCTTGCTCTTCTTTCTCGTTGTACGCGGCCAGCAGTTCGGCCATCAGTTTTTCGCGCAGGGTTTCTTCGTACAGGTGGTCGTCTTCGTCGAGCCATTGCTGGACCGGCAGATCGACACCGAAGTCGCTCTTCAACGCCGCTTCCAGGCCGGCAACATCCCACTGCTCAGGCAGGGACTGTGGCGGGATATGGGCGCTGACGGTGGCGTTGAGCACGTCCTGACGGAAGTCGGCGATGGTTTCGCCAATGTTGTCGGCGGCCAGCAACGTGTTACGCATGTGATAAATCACTTTACGCTGTTCGTTGTTGACGTCATCGAACTCCAGCAGTTGCTTACGAATGTCGAAGTTACGACCTTCGACCTTGCGCTGGGCCTTTTCGATGGCGTTGGTCACCATGCGGTGCTCGATGGCTTCGCCGGACTGCATGCCCAGGGCCTTCATGAAGTTCTTCACCCGATCCGAGGCGAAGATGCGCATCAGGCTGTCTTCCAGGGACAGGTAGAAACGGCTGGAACCGGCGTCACCCTGGCGACCGGCACGGCCACGCAGTTGGTTGTCGATACGACGCGATTCGTGACGCTCGGACGCGATCACCTGCAAACCACCGGATTCCAGCACTGCCTGGTGGCGTTTCTGCCAGTCGGCCTTGATCTGGGCGATCTGCTCAGGGGTCGGGTTGTCCAGGGACGCCACTTCCACTTCCCAGTTGCCGCCCAACAGGATGTCGGTACCACGACCGGCCATGTTGGTCGCGATGGTCAGCGCGCCTGGGCGACCGGCCTGGGCAATGATCTCGGCTTCTTTTTCGTGGAACTTGGCGTTGAGGACCTTGTGCTCGATACCTTCCTTGTTGAGCAGGTTCGACATGTGCTCGGAGGTTTCGATGGTGGCAGTACCCACCAGGACCGGACGGCCGTGGGTCATGCATTCCTTGATGTCGGCGACGATGGCCGCGTATTTCTCGTCGGCGGTCAGGAACACCAGGTCGTTGTAGTCTTTACGCGCCAGCGGCTTGTTCGGTGGGATGACCATCACCGACAGACCGTAGATCTGGTGGAATTCGAACGCTTCGGTATCCGCAGTACCGGTCATGCCGGACAGCTTGTTGTACAGGCGGAAGTAGTTCTGGAAGGTGGTCGAGGCCAATGTCTGGCTCTCGGCCTGGATATTGAGCTCTTCCTTGGCTTCGATGGCCTGGTGCAGGCCTTCGGACAAACGACGACCGGGCATGGTACGGCCGGTGTGTTCGTCGACCAGTACCACCTGGCCGTCCTGGACGATGTATTCGACGTTGCGATGGAACAGCTTGTGGGCGCGCAGGCCGGCATACACGTGGGTCAACAGGCCCAGGTTGTGCGCCGAGTAAAGGCTTTCGCCTTCAGCCAGCAGGCCGATCTGGGTCAGCATTTCTTCGACGAACTGGTGACCGGCTTCGTTGAGTTCGACCTGACGGGTCTTCTCGTCGATGGAGTAATGACCTTCTTTGGTCACCACGCCTTCCACTTCCTCGATATGTTGCTCAAGGCGCGGGATCAGTTTGTTGATTTCGGTGTACAGGCGCGAGCTGTCTTCGGCCTGGCCGGAGATGATCAGCGGAGTACGGGCTTCGTCGATGAGGATGGAGTCGACTTCGTCGATCACGGCAAAGTTGAGTTCGCGCTGGAATTTTTCTTCCATGCTGAACGCCATGTTGTCGCGCAGGTAGTCGAAACCGAATTCGTTGTTGGTGCCGTAGGTGATGTCGGCGGCGTAGGCGGCACGCTTCTCTTCCGGCGGCTGGAACGGCGTCACGACGCCGACGGTCAGGCCGAGGAATTCATACAGCGGACGCATCCAGTTGGCGTCCCGGCGGGCCAGGTAGTCGTTCACCGTCACAACGTGCACGCCCTTGCCGGACAGTGCGTTGAGGTAAACACCCAGGGTTGCCACCAGGGTCTTGCCTTCACCGGTGCGCATTTCGGCAATCATGCCTTCATGCAGGGTCATGCCGCCGATCAACTGGACGTCGAAGTGGCGCATGCCCATCACCCGCTTACCGGCTTCGCGGGCGACCGCAAAGGCTTCGGGCAGCAGTTTGTCGAGGGTCTCACCTTTGGCTATGCGGGCCTTGAACTCTTCGGTCTTGGCGCGCAATTGCTCGTCCGACAAAGCAACCATCTGCTCTTCGAAGGCATTGACCAGCTGCACCGTCTTGAGCATGCGTTTGACTTCGCGCTCATTCTTGCTTCCAAAAAGTTTCTTTAACAAAGGCGCAAACATATCGGCAGGTTCTTCCACACATTAGGGATGAAGGGGCGCCCCGTGAGTCGCCCGAGCAGCCCTCACGGCCGCATGCGAACGAGCATTCTACCCGGAAACGAGGGTGAGGAAAGTGGCGTTGTTCCACGATGCAGGCACAGCGTTCCCAGAGGGCTTGTTTAAAATAGGGGCTTTTTGCTGAACTTCAACCCATTCGAGTGAGAAGTTACTTATTGATTTAATGGATAAACTGCTGACAAAGCAATGACCACGGTGCCGCACACGCTTTCTGCTACCATGGCGGCTCTGTTACCTAAGGTGTCTAGATCATGGCATTTCGCCCTCTTACGGCCCGTGCTCCCGCCGTGTTGCTGCGCGAAGCCAAGCCTTTAAAAGCCATCTTTGGCCATGCGCAACGCCTGGGCCATCTGCAACGCCTCCTGGAAAGCCAACTGCAACCTGCAGCCCGCGAGCACTGTCATGTGGCGTCGTGGCGTGAAGGTACGCTGCTGCTGATCGTCACCGATGGGCATTGGGCAACCCGCCTGCGCTACCAACAAAAACGCTTGCAGCGCCAGCTACAGGCATTTGAGGTATTTGAGAGCCTGCAGCGCATCCAGTTCAAGGTCCAGCCACCGACCGTGCAGCAAGGTGCGGTGGGGCATACCATGGATTTGTCGGTGAATGCCGCCGAAACCATCCAGGCGACGGCAGACGGGATTACAGATCCGAAGTTGCGCGCAGCGCTGGAGCGCCTGGCCAGTCACGCCAAGCCCAAGACCTGAGAGCGGGCAGCCGCGAGTTCGGTGTGCCAGTCGGCACATGTATCGACTGATACAGCGCAATCGCGGGCAAGCCCGCTCCCCCATTGGGTTGCATAGACCTGGATGGCTACTTGCGCTTGCTACCGCCAAGCAAAGACCCCAACAGCCCGCGCACCAACTGGCGGCCCATCTGGTTGGCCGCCTGCTGCATCGCCGATTTCAGGGCCTTGCCCGCAGTCGTGCCAAGAAACGCCCCGGCCTTGTCGGTGAAGCTCGGTTCTTCAGCGGCAGGCGCAGCACTCGCCTCGGGCCCCAGCTCCTTGCGTGCCATCAGCACTTCATAGGCGGATTCACGATCAATCGGCTTGTCATAGCGCCCCTGTAGGGGCGAGCCGGCAATCAACCCTGCCCGCTCGGCGGCAGTCAACGGCCCGATCCGCGACTGCGGCGGCGAGACCAGCACCCGCTGGACCACCTCGGGGGTGCCTTTTTCCTGCAGCGTACCCACCAGCGCCTCACCCGTGCCCAGCTCGGTCAATACCGCCAGCGCATCAAATGCAGGATTTGGCCGGAAACCATCGGCCACCGCCCGCAGGGATTTTTGCTCCTTGGTGGTGAACGCCCGCAGGCCATGCTGGATCCGCAAACCCAGTTGCGCCAGTACGCTATCCGGCAAGTCGCCCGGCGACTGGGTGACAAAATACACCCCCACACCTTTGGAGCGAATCAACCGCACCACTTGCTCCAGGCGATCCTGCAAGGCCTTGGGCGTATCGGCAAACAGCAAATGCGCTTCGTCGAAGAACAGTGCCAGCAGCGGCTTGTCGGCATCTCCGCGTTCCGGCAACTGCTCGAACAGCTCCGCCAGCAACCACAGCAGGAAGGTCGCATAGACCTTGGGTGACTCGTGCACCAGGCGGCTGGCATCCAGCAAATGAATACGCCCTCGCCCATCGCTGGCCGGTTGCAGAATATCTTCCAGTTGCAGCGCCGGCTCGCCGAACAGAGCTTCGGCGCCCTGCTGTTCCAGCACGGCCAGGCGCCGCAGCAAAGCCTGGCTGGAGCCCGTGGTCATCAGGGCCGCATCATCGCCGAGCAATTCGGGGTGGAACTTGAGGTGATTGAGCAGGGCCTTGAGGTCCTTGAGATCCAAGAGCAACAAGCCCTCGCGATCGGCCACTTTAAACGCTGCATATAAGGTCGACTGCTGGCTGTCGGTCAGCTCCAGCAGACTGCCCAGCAACAGTGGGCCCATTTCACTCAAGGTTGTACGAAGTGGATGACCGGACTGACCGTGGATATCCCACAGCGTTACCGGATATGCCTTAGGCGCGTAATTCAGGAACGGCATGCCGGCGATCCGCTCGGCCACCTTGCCCTGGGGATTGCCTGCAGCGCCAAGGCCACACAGGTCACCCTTGATATCTGCAGCGAACACCGCCACGCCAGCATCACTGAACGCCTCTGCCAGCCGCTGCAACGTCACGGTCTTGCCGGTGCCGGTAGCGCCGGCTATCAGGCCATGGCGGTTACCCAGGCGCATGGCCTGGGCGATGACTTGGCCTTCGAGGTCTGCACCAATAAGAAGTTGCGAGGAGTCTGGCATTTTGTCACCCATGATTAATCTTTAGCCCTGCACGGTCGATACAGATAAAGCGAGAGACCCAAAAAGCCTAAAAAAGTTAGGTCAGATAATTCCTGCAGGAGCAAATGGAAATATCACACTTTATTTAACGCTGTCATTTATGCGTTGCCATAAAAGACGCGCCTTGGACATTAAGACACTAGCGGACACGACGAGCCATGAATAAAAATCTGCGCTTCAGCCACAAAATCCTGCTTGCAGCCGCCCTTATCGTCATTGCCGCATTTGCGTTGTTTACGCTGTACAACGACTACCTGCAACGCAACGCGATTCGCAATGACCTCGACAGCTACCTACACGAAATGGGGGATGTCACCGCCAGCAATATCCAGAGCTGGTTGGCCGGACGTATTGTGCTGGTGGAAAACGCCGCCCAGAACATCGCCATCAACCCCGAGCCGAGCGTCATCGCCAGCCTGCTAGAGCAGAAAGCCCTGACATCTTCGTTCATGGCAACCTATCTGGGCGATAGCAAAGGCGGCTTCACCATTCGCCCCGATGCCAAGATGCCCGACGGCTTCGATCCACGCGTGCGCCCCTGGTACAAGGGTGCCCAGAGCAGCAATGGCTCGACCCTGACCGAGCCCTATATCGACGCCGCCACCGGCCAGTTGATCATTTCCATCGCCACCCCCAGCAGCAAGGCCGGGCAAAGCGTCGGCGTGGTCGGCGGTGACCTGAGCCTGCAAACCCTGGTGGACAATATCGGCGCGCTGGACTTCGGCGGCATGGGCTACGCGTTCCTGGTCAGTGCCGACGGCAAGATCCTGGTGCACCCGGAAAAAAACCTGGTGATGAAGACCCTGGGCGAGGCGTACCCGAACCAGACCGTCAAGATCAGTGCCGACTTCAGCGAAATCGAGGTCGAGGGCAAAACCCGTATCGTCACTTTCGCCCCGATCAAGGGTTTGCCGTCAGTGAACTGGTATATCGGTCTGTCGGTAGATAAAGACAAATCCTTCGCAATGCTCAGCGAATTCCGCACCTCGGCCATTATTGCCACGGTGATTGCCGTGGCAATCATCATCGCGCTGCTGGGCATGCTGATCCGCGTGCTGATGCAACCGCTGCATGTCATGACCCGGGCCATGGAAGACATCGCCGATGGCGAAGGTGACCTGACGCGCCGCCTGACGATCCAGAACCACGACGAATTCGGCATTCTGGGCAAAGCCTTCAACCGCTTTGTGGAGCGGATTCATACTTCGATTCGCGAAGTGTCCTCCGCCACCGGCCAGGTCAATGAAGTGGCCCTGCGCGTGGTAAGCGCCTCCAACTCGTCGATGGTCAACTCCGACGAACAGGCCAACCGCACCAACAGTGTCGCGGCAGCGATCAACCAGTTGGGTGCCGCTGCCCAGGAAATTGCCCGCAACGCCGCCCAGGCCTCGAACCAGGCCAGCGACGCACGCCATCTGGCCGAAGATGGCCAGCAAGTGGTGGAGCGCAATATCAAGGCCATGACGCAACTGTCCGAGATGATCAGTGCCTCCAGCAGCAATATCGAGGCACTTAACAGCAAGACCGTGAATATCGGCCAGATCCTCGAAGTGATCACCAGTATTTCCCAGCAAACCAACCTCCTGGCACTCAACGCAGCCATTGAAGCTGCGCGAGCCGGGGAAGCCGGACGCGGGTTTGCGGTGGTGGCCGACGAGGTGCGCAACCTGGCCCACCGCACGCAGGAATCGGCGCAACAGGTGCAAAAGATGATCGAGGAGCTGCAGGTCGGCGCCCGGGATTCGGTCAGCACCATGAGCGAAAGCCAGCGCCACAGCCTCGAAAGCGTGGAAATCGCCAACCTGGCAGGCGAGCGCCTGAGCAGCGTGACCCAGCGCATCGGTGAAATCGACGGCATGAACCAATCAGTGGCTACCGCGACGGAAGAGCAGACCTCGGTGGTGGAGTCGATCAATATCGACATCACCGAGATCAACACGCTCAATCAGGAGGGTGTGGAAAACCTGCAGTCCACCTTGCGCGCCTGCTCCGATCTGGAGCAGCAAGCGGCGCGCTTGAAACAATTGGTGGGGAGCTTCCGCATCTAGACCTCAACACAGCAGCGCCTACATTCAGCCAGCGTTGTTTTTGTCAGGGCCGGGCTTGTCGTGCGGCCCTGACTCTTCCTGCAACTGCTCCCACAACCGGGCGGCATCGGGGAAATCCGTGCCGTCCTCGGCATCCAGGGCATCCGGGTCATAGCGGCTCAAACAGCCCTCCCCCAAGGTGGCGGGCGCCTTGGACGTGGCTTTATCCAGGGGATCATTCATGGTTCGATCCTCGCAACTGACACTAATAAAAAGGGCCTGGGTGATTTAACGCCCAGGCCCTTTTTGCTTCAACCCAAAACAGTCGATCAGAACACCACGGTCTTGTTGCCGTGCACCAGCACGCGGTCTTCCAGGTGATAGCGCAGGCCACGGGCCAGGACCATCTTCTCGACGTCGCGGCCGAAACGCACCATGTCTTCAATGCTGTCGCTGTGGCTGACGCGGACCACGTCCTGCTCGATGATGGGACCTGCGTCCAGCTCTTCGGTGACGTAGTGGCAGGTTGCACCAATCAGCTTCACGCCACGCAGCGACGCCTGGTGATACGGCTTGGCCCCGACAAAGGACGGCAGGAAGCTGTGGTGAATGTTGATTACCTTGCCTGCGTATTCGCGGCACAGTTCCGGCGGCAGGATTTGCATATAGCGCGCCAGGACTACAACGTCCGCTTGATGCTGCTCGACCAGACGCGAGACTTCGGTGAAGGCCGGCTGTTTGTTCTGCGAGTCGACCGGGACGTGGTAGTACGGAATGCCATGCCACTCCACCATGCTGCGCAGGTCGTCGTGGTTGGAAATCACACAGGCGATCTCACAATCCAGTTCATCGCTGTGCCAGCGGTGCAGCAAGTCCGCCAGACAGTGGGATTCGCGGCTGGCCATCAGCACCACGCGTTTTTTCTGCTCGGTGTCGGTAATACGCCAGGTCATCGAAAACTCTTCGGCGATGGGCGCAAACGCCTCGCGAAACGCTTCAAGGCCAAACGGCAGGGTGTCCGCGCGAATTTCGTGGCGCATGAAAAACCAACCACTGAGATTGTCCGAGTGATGACTCGCTTCGGTGATCCAGCCATTGTGGGAGGCCAGAAAGTTACTGACTTTAGCGACGATACCAACCCGATCCGGGCAAGCAATCACCAGACGAAAAGTGCGCATTAGGGGCAAACTCCAGAACTTCGCAAAGGCCGCCATTCTAGCGACACCGTAGAAAAACTGCAGTACTCCTCAGCGCTTATTCGCGCGATTCCTTGCGGCGGCCCTAAACAGCGTATGGTTTTTACCTGGGCACTATGTCAGTACAAGCATCTGTTACCGCAATTAGCCGAGATCTAATGAGATTATCTTTAGCCGGCTGGACGCACTAAATAATGCACTCCGAGCCTTTCGCTACAAACAACCAAAGTAAATCACATAAAACCGAGCTTAAATGTTTACTTGGGCAAACTGTCTGACTATTATTAGGCCACTATCCCTGTCCCTCAGCGTCCCGTATAAGGTAGTCCTCATGTCCCTGATCAACGAATACCGTGCCACCGAATCCGCTATCAAAGAGCTGCAAGAACGTTTGAAGAATCTGTCCCAAGACGACAAACTGCAAACCGAGCTGGAATTCGAAGGCAAATTGCGCACCCTGATGGGTGAATACTCCAAATCCCTGCGTGACATCATCGCGCTGCTGGATCCGGAATCGAAAGTTAAAGCACCACGCGCCGCCGTGAAAGTTACCGGTACCAAGCGCGCGCGCAAGGTCAAGCAATACAAAAACCCGCACAACGGCGAAGTGATTGAAACCAAAGGTGGCAACCACAAGACTCTGAAAGAGTGGAAAGCCAAGTGGGGCGGTGACGTGGTTGAAGGCTGGGCTACCCTGCTGGACTAAGGTTCGCCAGATCGTCACCTGATTCGCGACACAATAAAAAACGCCAGTTCGCTGGCGTTTTTTATTGCCCACTTTTTATCAAACGTCGATTACAGGCCCAGGCGCTGGCTTAAAGCGTCAGCATATTCCTGCCACTCATCCAGCACCTGACGCTGAAACGATGTAGCACTAGCGTCCAATTCAAGCCTGGCCTTATTGAAACTCTCAAGGGTATTTGGCGCGCCGTAATCCGCATCTGACAAGCGTTGCTGACAGAAGAGTTTCCAGCGTTGTTGCTCTTCACTGTCCAAGGTGTGCGCAAAGTTGCGGGCACGATAGCGAAATAATAATTCCGGCAAACGATGATCATCAAAAGGCCACTGCTGGCGTGCTAGTTGCTCGGGTTCAGCAGTGCGGACTTGCTCACATAAACGTCGATCCCGATCACCAATAAAACCATCGTAGAGCTGTTGCTCCGGGTCGGCGCTTGCGGCGAAATCGTCCTCGGCATAAATCGCCGGCAATTTATCCCGCCAAAGTTCCTGTGCGTCAGTTAGCCGCAGTGCCCGGGCCTGATATTCACGCATGTCCAGGTTCAATCGCTGCTGGTCTTGCGCCCGCAACACATTCAGCGGCGCGACGACCGGACAACGATTGATGTGAATGAGTTTGAGCGGCACCGGCAACTCACCCTCCGCCAATTGATCGCGCCGGGTATACAAGCGCTGGCGCAGGGTTTCGGCATCCAGGTCCAGCAGCGCCTGTGGGTCGAGCCCCAGGTCGCAGACAATCAACGCGTTGCGATTGCGCGGATGCCACGCCAGGGGCAGGACCACCCCCAGGTAATGGCGCTCAGCGGAAAAGCGCCCGGAAATATGCACCATGGGCTGCAACAGGCGGATTTGATCCATGACCCGCTGCTTGCTGCGCAGTTGAAACAACCAATCGTACAACTTGGGTTGTTTTTCCCGGACCAACCGCGCCAGGGCGATGGTGGCCCGCACGTCAGCCAAAGCCTCGTGAGCCTGGCCATGGTCAATTCCATTGGCCGCCGTCAGGCGCTCCAGCTTGAGGGTCACGCGTCCGTCCTGCTCGGGCCAGACAATGCCGTCGGGACGCAGGGCATAGGCCGTGCGCATCACGTCGATCAAGTCCCAGCGGCTGTTCCCGCTCTGCCATTCCCGTGCGTAAGGGTCGAAAAAATTGCGATACAAACTGTAGCGGGTCATTTCGTCATCGAAACGCAGGGTGTTGTAACCCGCACCACAGGTGCCGGGGGCGGCCAGCTCGGCATGCACCCGCGTCATGAAGTCGGCTTCGGCCAGACCCTTTTCCGCCAGTTGGCCGGGGGTAATGCCCGTGATCATGCACGCGGCCGGGTGCGGCAGGATATCGTCGCTGGGCTGGCAATAGAGATTGACCGGCGGCCCGACCTCATTGAGGTCATGGTCGGTGCGAATCCCGGCAACCTGCAGCGCACGGTCGCTGCGCGGGTTGATGCCGGTGGTTTCATAGTCGTACCAGAAGATCGAGGTCACGGGCTATTCCTGTGCTGAAGACCGACAAAGTCTAGGCGCTGGACGCCGCCCGGGGCCAGCGCCGTGTGCACTGGATAAACATTCAGTGAAACCTTGGCGCATTTTCAGGTGTTACTTCCGTCCGCGACACTGCTAGCATCGGCCTCTCGAATTGCCGGCTGCCCGACGAGGTTGCCCATGCCCAGCCACACCGCACTGCCAGGGAATGCAATGCCCACCGCACCATTGGACACCCGCTATCAGATCGAGACCCCGGAAGGCATCGACCTGCCCTTGCGCCCCGCCGGGCTGATGCCCCGGGCACTGGCATTCGGCTTCGACCTGGGCCTGCGCGGCCTGATCCTCGGTGTCCTGTTCATCGCCCTGGCGTTTCTCGGCAACCTGGGCATCGGCCTGGGCTCGATCCTGCTGTTCCTCGTCAGTTGGTGGTACATGGTGCTGTTCGAAGTGCTCAACCAGGGCAGTTCACCGGGCAAACAGATCATGGGCCTGCGCGTGGTACAGGATGACGGCACGCCCATTGGCTGGTCCGCATCCCTGATCCGCAACCTGCTGCGGTTTGTCGATATGTTGCCGTTCGGCTATTTCCTCGGGGCCATCAGTTGCCTGCAACATCCCCACTTCAAACGCCTGGGCGACATTGCGGCCGGTACCCTGGTGATCTATCGCGAACAGCCCCTGGCCCGCCCCCTCCTGCCCCAGGCCCCGGCATTGCGCCTGCCCTTTGCCCTCGAGCTGGACGAGCAACGTGCGATCCTGGGTTTTGCCGAGCGCCAGGGTGAGCTGTCCGCCGAACGGACCCACGAGCTGGCGGCGATTCTGGCCACGCCCCTGCAGGTCTCCCCCGCGCGCGCCGTGGAACAGCTCAATGGCGTGGCCCGCGGCCTGTTGGGGCCGACATGAAGCAAAGCCTGTTCGAAACCCGTCACCAGCCGCACTGGCAGGCATTTGCCAGCCAGTTGGCCCTGCTTGAACAAGGCAAGGCAAAGGCCGAGGACCTGACGCGTTTCCCTCAAGATTACCGACGCCTGTGCCAACATCTGGCACTGGCGCAGGAGCGGGGCTATAGCAGCTACCTGATAGACCCGCTGCAACAGTTGGCCTTGCGCGGCCATCAACAGTTGTATCGCCATCGCAGCCAGCTCGGGGCCAAGGTGCTGGGCTTCCTGCTGGCGGATTTCCCCCGCACGGTTCGCGAGCAATGGCGCTTCGTGCTGGTCGCCAGCCTGCTGTTCTTTGGCAGCCTGATCGGCATTGCGCTGCTGGTCTACCTGTTCCCCGAACTGATCTACACCATCGTCAGTGCCCCGCAAGTGTCCGAGATGCAGGAGATGTACGACCCCGATGCCAGTCGCCTGGGCCGCGCAGCCGCACGGGCGTCGAGCGAAGACTGGATGATGTTCGGCTACTACGTCATGCATAACATCGGCATCGCGTTCCAGACCTTTGCCGGCGGCCTGCTGTTTGGCCTGGGCAGCGTGTTTTTCCTGTTTTTCAATGGCCTGATGATCGGCGCCATCGCCGGTCACCTGACCGAAATCGGCTATGGGCAGACCTTCTGGTCCTTTGTCATCGGCCACGGCGCCTTTGAACTGACGGCCATCGCCCTGGCCGGCGCGGCCGGCCTGCAACTGGGCTGGGCCTTGATCGCGCCGGGAGCATTGCCCCGGGGTGAAGCACTGCGCCTGGCAGCCCGCAAAAGCGTGAAAATGATCTGCGGCGTGATTTTATTCCTGCTGATCGCGGCCTTTATAGAGGCCTATTGGTCCTCCACCACCGCCGTGGAACCTTGGGGCAAGTACCTGGTGGGCGCCGCGCTCTGGGCGATGGTGCTCGCCTATCTGCTGTTTGCCGGCAGGGGTCGTCATGCGCCTGAGTGACGCCAGCGTGGTAATCCGCCCCCGCACTACGTGGGAAGCCATGGACCTGGGGGTATTGCTGGCCCGCAAGCACCGCGTGCTCTTGATGAGCAGTTGGGCCTTGGTCAGCCTGCCGATCTTTATCCTGATCAGCCTTGCGCTGTGGGACTACCCATCTGTTGCTGTACTGGTGTTCTGGTGGTTGAAACCGGCCTTTGAGCGCCTGCCGCTGTATATCCTGTCCACAGCACTGTTTGGCGAAACGCCTACCCTCAAGCAGGCGCTGCGCCAATGGCCCCGCCTGCTCAAAGGTCAACTGCTGGCCAGCCTGACCTGGAGACGCTTGAGCCTCAGTCGCAGCTTCGTCATGCCCGTGGTGCAACTCGAAGGCCTCGGCGGCCTGGCCCGCCAACAACGGCTGGGGGTGCTGCAACAGCGCAATGCCGGTGCAGCGCGCTGGCTGACGCTGATCGGTATTCACCTGGAAACAGCACTGTGGATTGGCTTGATGGCGCTGTTCTACCTGTTCCTGCCACAACAGGTAGAGCTCGACTGGGACTGGCAACAACTGGCGCTGGCCAGCAGCCAGGACTGGCTCTGGCTGGAACACCTGACCAATGCCTTGTACGCCCTGGTCCTGGTGCTCTGGGAGCCGATCTATGTGGCCTGCGGGTTCAGCCTCTACCTGAACCGGCGTACCGTGCTCGAAGCCTGGGACCTGGAGTTGGTGTTCCGCCGTCTGCGCCAGCGCCTGGGGTCAACGGTGGCCGTCCTGCTGCTGGCTGTCGGCCTGCTGCTGCTCCCGCCAACACCCCAGGCCATGGCCGATCAACCCGTGGCTGCACAACCCTTGAGTACGCCAGCCGCCAGCCAGGCGATCAAGCGCCTGCTGGAAGAGCCCCCGTTCAAGAATCCGGAATCCGTGACCCGCTACCGTTTCGGCGAAGACAAGACCATCGACAAACCAAAGCCCACAGGGGATGCCCGGTTGCCTGCCTGGCTTAAATCCTTGCTCGACAACCTCAACAGCGACACCTTCAAGTCCCTGGCCCTGGTCATGGAGGTGCTGTTGTGGAGCCTGCTGATCGCCGGCATTGCCTTGGTGGCCTGGCGCTATCGTGATTGGCTGCACGCCTTTGTCAGCCATCGCCGCGCCCCCCGCACCGTTGACCAGCCAGTGCCGTCACAACTGTTCGGCCTGGACATGGGCGTGGAAACATTACCCGATGACATCGCCGGTACCGCCGAGCAACTGTGGGCCTCGCAGCCCCGTGAAGCGCTTGGCCTGCTCTATCGCGGCCTGCTTAGCCGCCTGTTGCATGACTTCAACCTGCCCCTGAAAAACGCCGATACCGAAGGCCAGGTCCTGGAGCGCGTGCGTCACTTGCAACAGCCGCAATTGCTGGCATTCAGCGACGACCTGACCCGCCACTGGCAAAACCTCGCCTATGGCCATCGCGTACCGCCTGCCCTGGCCCAACAACAACTGTGCGCCCACTGGCGCGCGCTGTTCGACAGCGAGGCCACGGGATGAACCGGCCACTGATCTGGCTCGCGCTGATCCTGGCCTGCCTGCTGACGGCGGGGGGCTTCTACGCCTGGCACAAGGCGATCCCTTACGGGGAAGTGGTCGAGCGCGGGCCATCACCCGAAGCCCAGGCTAATCCCTACCTGGCGGCGGAGCATTTCCTACGCCAGCAAGGCATAGCCGTTGAGCACGCCAACAGCCTGGAACGCCTGGCTACCCTGCCCACCAAGGGCGGCAGCCTGTTGTTGCTCAGCGAACGCAGCAACATGACCCCGCGCCAGGTTGACCAGTTGCTGGAGTGGACCCAGGCCGGCGGCCACCTGCTGCTGGTGGCCGAAGCTATATGGGATGAAGAAACCCAGGACAGCGGCGACCTGCTGCTCGATCGCCTGCAGTTGCGCCAGGCCTTCAGCGATGACTTCGACCAGCCAGTCCCACCTCGCAAGGGCAAGAAGCCGGACCTGACACGCCTGTATGTCGATAATGAAACCGCACCGGCCTTCTTCAGTTTCGACACCGACTTCACCTTGATCGACCCCAGGCACCTGGCCCAGTTTTCGGCCAACAGCGCCAAGTCCAGCCACCTGATGCAACTCGATCTCGGGCAGGGCCGTGTGACAGTGATCACCGACAGCGAACTGTGGAAAACCCCGGATATAGGCCTGCACGATAATGCCTGGCTGCTCTGGTACCTGACCCAGGGCAGCAATGTCACCCTACTGTCCAACACGGATGTCGAGAACCTGTTCAGCCTGTTGCTGCGTTACTTCCCCCAGGCCCTGTTGGCACTCGCCGCCTTGATTGTGCTGGGGTTGTGGCGCGCCGGCGTACGCCAGGGGCCCATCCAGGCACCCGCGCCCAAGGCACGCCGGCAACTGCTGGAACACTTGAATGCCAGTGCCGATTTCCTGCTGCGCCGCAGTGGGCAAAACAGCCTGTTGCACGCCCTGCAGCGGGACATCCTGCGCACCGCCCGCCGCCGCCACCCCGGCTTCGAACAGTTGGACACTGCCGGGCAATGGCAAGCCCTTGAACGCCTGACTCGCCAACCGCCATCCATTATCAGCCAGGCCCTGGGCCCACTCCCGGCAAAGCGGCTTTCCAGCGCCGACTTCAGCCGCCAGGTGGCCTGCCTGCAAACCCTCAGGAATGCCCTATGAGCGACTCTCCAGTGGATTCACCCAACACCCTCGACACCGGTCGGGCCACCCAGTTGGCCCAGGCGCTGCGCACCGAGTTGCGCAAGGCCGTGATTGGCCAGGATGGGGTGATTGATGATGTGCTGACCGCATTGATCGCCGGCGGCCACGTGTTGCTCGAAGGGGTTCCCGGCCTGGGCAAGACCCTGCTGGTACGGGCCCTGGCCCGCTGCTTTGACGGCGACTTCGCGCGTATCCAGTTCACCCCGGACCTGATGCCCAGTGATGTAACCGGGCATGCCGTGTACGACCTGCACACCGAGCAGTTCAAACTGCGCAAGGGGCCGTTGTTCACCCACTTGCTGCTGGCGGACGAGATCAACCGGGCCCCGGCAAAAACCCAGGCCGCCCTGCTCGAAGCCATGCAGGAACGCCAGGTCACCCTCGAAGGCGAAGCCCTGCCTATCGGCCAGCCCTTTATGGTGCTGGCCACCCAGAACCCCATCGAACAGGAAGGCACTTATCCACTACCGGAGGCCGAACTCGACAGGTTCATGCTCAAGGTGTGCATGGACTACCCCGAGGCGCAGCAAGAGGTGGATATGGTGCGTGAAGTGACCCGTTCATCGCGCGCCGACATGCTCGACGTGCAACCACTGCGCACCGTGCTGCAAGCCGCTGACGTGTTGCTGTTGCAGCAGGTCGCCAGTGAGCTGGCCCTGGATGAACAGGTACTCGACTACGCCGTGCGCCTGGCTCGTACCACCCGCACCTGGCCCGGTCTGGCCCTGGGCGCGGGCCCGCGTGCGTCCATCGCCCTGGTGCGGGGTGCCCGTGCTCGCGCCCTGCTGCGAGGTGGCGAGTTCGTCACGCCGGACGACATCAAGAGCTGTGCGCTGGCAGTGTTGCGCCATCGGGTACGCATCGCCCCGGAGCTGGATATCGAAGGCCTGGAGGTGGATCAGGTGCTGACCCAGTTACTCGACCAAGTGCCGGCACCACGCCAGTGACATGCCCATGAGACCGACTCGCCTGTTGCTGGCCTGGCTTGCCGTGTTGCTGGGCCTGAACATCGCCCTCGGGACGGCCGTGGCCCTGCAACTCAACGTGCCGGCCGCTCTGCATTCCATCGCCTGGGGCCTGCTCCTGGCGCTGCTCTTGCTGGCCTTGCTCGATGCTGGCCGGCTGAAACGCCGCCCCTCGCCACGCCTGCGCCGGCAGATGCCGGGCAGCCTGGCGCTGGGGCGTTGGAGCGAGGTGCGGATCACCCTGGAACATGACTATCCACAGCCGTTGGTCCTGGAGGTGTTTGATCACGTACCGGATGGTTTGAGCGTGCAAAACCTGCCCCAGTCCATCACCCTGCGCCCCGGGGAACAGAGCGAACTGGGCTACCGCCTGCGCCCCTTGAGCCGTGGGCATTTCAGTTTTGAGCGCTGTGAGGTGCACCTCCCCAGCCTCCTGGGGCTGTGGACTGCCAAGCGCCAGGTGCCGGTCAAGGATGCCACCCGGGTCTATCCGGATTTTGCCCGACTGTACGGCGCGCAATTACTGGCGGTAGACAACTGGCTCAGCCAACTGGGTGTACGCCAGCGCCAGCGTCGCGGCCTGGGCCTGGAGTTTCACCAGTTGCGGGAATTTCGCGAGGGTGACAGCCTGCGCCAGATCGACTGGAAGGCCACGGCCCGGCAACGCACGCCGATTGCCCGGGAATATCAGGATGAGCGCGACCAGCAGATTGTGTTCATGCTCGACTGCGGCCGGCGGATGCGCAGCCAGGACAACGAGCTGGCGCATTTCGACCACGCTCTCAACGCGTGCCTGCTGCTCAGCTATGTGGCCCTGCGCCAGGGCGATGCCGTGGGCTTGTGCACCTTCGCCTGCGACCAGCCGCGCTACCTGGCACCCGTCAAGGGCAGCGGCCAGTTGAACCAGTTGCTCAACGCGGTATACGACCTGGACACCACCCGGCGCGCGGCCGACTACCAGGCTGCGGCCAACCAACTGCTGGCCCGCCAGAAACGCCGGGCCTTGGTGATTGTCGTGACCAACCTGCGTGATGAGGACGACGAGGATCTGCTGACCGCCGTCAAGCGCATCAGCCGCCAGCACCGGGTATTGGTCGCGAGCCTGCGCGAAGAAGTGCTGGATCAAGTGCACCAGGCGCCTGTGCAAACCTTGCCGGAAGCGCTGGCCTACTGTGGCAGCGTCGACTACCTCAATGCCCGGGAAGAATTGCATGACCGCATGAAGGCGCAGGGCCTGGCGGTATTGGACGCCCGACCCTCGGACCTCGGCGCAGACCTGGTAACCCGTTACCTGGGCTGGAAAAAGGCCGGCGTGCTATGAGTGGCGCATGACGCTAGGCCGAAGCCTGCAAGGGATCAAAGCTGAAGTACTGCAACAGCGCGGCAATCAATTGCCCGTACTCGTCGGGGGCCTGCAGCAGGGTGAACCCCGAATCGTAATGCTGGGGGTTGATATCCTCACGACTCCACAGGCAGGTGGCAGTGAAGTCAATGGCATGCACATCCCCCTCAGGTCCGGGGATCTTCAAGCGCAGCTCAAAATCCGCGTTGACCATCATGGGTAATCGGCTGACCAACATCAGCCCCTCGCTGGAGATGTTACCCAAGTAACCGATGGGTTTATCCGTGTGGCGGTTGAACACCTGTAAAAAACAGGGCAACTGGTGTCGCTCAATCCTTCGGTCGGTAAACATGATGAGATCGCCGTCCAATGGCCATGATTCTGGCCGTTCCTGTGATTCGGACCGGAGCGCTGCCAGCAGCACCCCGCTCTCCCCCGGATTTCGCTACAACAGCAGCCTTTGCCCTGTCGCTTAAACGCCATCGAATCAGGGGCTACATCTATTTGGATTGAAAGTTGTACAAACAGACATTCGAAGAATAGCCCAACTCCGGCAAGAGGCCAGCTGTCAAATTACAAATGTCATCACAAGGCGGCTGGCCGTGCGCGGGCAGTGCTTGCACCGGGGTAATGCCCCAGTTGTTGCAGGGTATCCAGGCGTGCGCGGGCACGGAATGCGTATTCGCTCGACGGATATTGGCTGATGATGAACTGATAGGTCTGCACGGCATCCACGAACAACTTCTGCCGTTCCAGGCACTGCCCACGCAGCATCGAGACCTCCGGCTGCACGTAGCGCCGGGACCGGCTTTGACGGTCGACCTGGGACAATTCCAGGGTGACCCGTTCGCAGTCGCCTACATTGTAGGCCCGGTAGGCATTGTTCAAATGATGGTCCATCGACCAACGGGTACAGCCGACAACACTGACGGCCAGGGCTGCAATGATCAAAACTCGCATGGGTGTTCTCCTGTCTTGAGCAGTGTATCGACCCTTGGGCGAAAATCTTCAAGGTTGTTCGTCTGGCGTCATCGCGTGAAAACAAGCGAATCGACAATAAGTAGTGCAAACGAACAATGACTACAGCCAAAGAGCATAGTAGCCTTCCCCAGCGCTAGAACTCAGGAGTCCGTGCATGTCCGTCCGTCGTACCAAAATCGTCGCCACCCTTGGCCCGGCCAGTAACTCGCCGGAAGTCCTCGAACAGCTGATTCTGGCTGGCCTGGACGTTGCCCGTCTGAACTTCTCCCACGGCACCCCGGACGAGCACAAGGCTCGCGCCAAGCTGGTACGTGACCTCGCCGCCAAGCATGGCCGCTTCGTCGCGCTGCTGGGTGACCTGCAAGGGCCGAAGATCCGTATCGCCAAATTCGCCAACAAGCGCATCGAGCTGAAGATTGGTGACAAATTCACCTTCTCAACCAGCCATCCGCTGACCGAAGGCAACCAGCAGGTCGTGGGTATCGACTACCCGGACCTGGTCAAAGACTGCGGCGTCGGCGACGAACTGCTGCTGGACGATGGCCGCGTGGTCATGCGTGTCGACACCGCCACCGTCACCGAGCTCAACTGCACCGTGATCATCGGCGGCCCGCTGTCCGACCACAAAGGCATCAACCGTCGCGGTGGTGGCCTGACTGCACCGGCCCTGACCGAAAAAGACAAGGCTGACATCAAGCTCGCCGCCGAAATGGAAGTGGACTACCTCGCCGTATCCTTCCCGCGTGACGCTGCCGACATGGAGTACGCCCGCCAACTGCGCGACGAAGCCGGCGGTACCGCCTGGCTGGTGGCGAAGATCGAGCGCGCCGAAGCCGTGGCCGACGACGAAACCCTCGACGGCCTGATCAAGGCGTCCGATGCAGTGATGGTTGCCCGTGGCGACCTCGGTGTAGAAATCGGTGACGCAGAACTGATCGGCATCCAGAAGAAAATCATCCTGCACGCACGCCGCCACAATAAAGCGGTGATCGTCGCGACCCAGATGATGGAGTCGATGATCCAGAACCCGATGCCGACCCGTGCCGAAGTGTCCGACGTGGCCAACGCCGTGCTCGACTACACCGACGCCGTGATGCTCTCGGCGGAAAGTGCTGCCGGCCCGTACCCGCTGGAAGCAGTCCAGGCCATGGCGCGTATCTGCGTCGGCGCTGAAAAACACCCGACCAGCAAAACCTCCAGCCACCGCATCGGCAAAGTGTTCGAAAGCTGCGACCAGAGCATCGCCCTGGCCGCCATGTACACCGCCAACCACTTCCCGGGTGTGAAGGCGATCATCGCCCTGACCGAAAGTGGCTACACGCCGTTGATCATGTCGCGTATCCGTTCCTCGATCCCGATCTACGCGTTCTCCCCGCACCGCGAAACCCAGGCCCGTGCGGCCATGTTCCGTGGCGTCTACACCGTACCGTTCGACCCGGCGTCGCTGCCGCCTGAGCAAGTCAGCCAGGCTGCCATCGACGAACTGCTCAAGCGTGGCGTAGTCGAGAAAGGCGATTGGGTGATCCTGACCAAGGGCGACAGCTACCACACCATCGGTGGCACCAACGGCATGAAGATCCTGCACGTTGGCGATCCAATGGTCTGAGTGACCCGCTGAAAAGCAAAGGCCCTGGCACGTGAGTGACAGGGCCTTTTGCATTTCAAGTCACGCTGCTGTGGTGACTGGACTGGCGTTATCGCGGGCAAGCCCGCTCCCACATTGGAGCGCATTTCAAGTGTGGGAGCGGGCTTGCCCGCGATAACGCCAGTCCAACCACTTGGATTTCAGCGCCGGGCAATAAACCCAGACAACGCCGCAATCGCCTCCGGCGACCTCAAGCGCTGGGTAAACAATGCACCCTCCTCCTCGATCACCTGGCGCAATTGCTCGCGGTCGACGCTCTTCATCAATTGCTTGGTCACCTGCACCGCCCCCGGCGCCAGGGTCTCAAAGCGCCCGCCGACTTCCCGCGCCTTGGCCAGGGCCGCTTCGCCGCTGCCCAACGCTTCGGTGGCGATCCCCCACTGCGCAGCCTGCTCTCCACTGAACCCTTCGCCCAGCAGCAGCAACTCGGCGGCTTTCGCGTGCCCCAGCAAGCGCGGCAGGATCAGGCTGGAGCCAAACTCAGGGCACAGCCCCAGGTTGACGAATGGCATGCGCAACCGGGCATCGCGACTGACATACACCAGGTCGCAATGCAGCAGCAGCGTGGTGCCAATGCCCACCGCCGCCCCGGCCACGCCGGCAATCACCGGTTTACGGCAGTTGAGCAGGCTTTGCATGAAATGAAAGGGTGGGCTGTCCAGGTCTGTGGGCGGCTGCTCAAGGAAGTCGCCGATGTCGTTGCCGGCGGTAAAGCAGTCGCTGCTGCCCTGGATCAGCACGGCATTGACCGTCGTGTCGGCATCGGCCTGCTCCAGCGCCGCCGCCAATTGGCTGTACATGGCGCGGGTCAGGGCATTTTTCTTGTCGGGGCGATTGAGCTGCAGGATCAGCAGCCCACGGTCACGGTGCAGCAGGATGGCGTCGGTCATGGTGAGTCTCGCAGATAGACATCAGCGCTCAACCACGGGGCAGGAACACATCGGCCAGCAGTTGATTGCGCGGCAAGCCAGCCAGGAACAGGCGCTTGGAAAAGGCCTCGACACTGCTGGGGTGCCCGCAGAGTAAGGCCAGGGTTTGCCGGGAAACAAGCCGCAGTTGCGCCAAAGCCTCGGTCAACTGCGCCGCCGTCCACAGCTCCACACTGAGGCTGGGATGGCTCGCGGCCAGTTGCCTCAGGGGCTCGGCCAGATAATGGCTATCAGCATCATGGGCCAGGTGAATCACGCGAATGGCGCCCTGGTGATCCTGGCGCAACGCCTCACGCAACACGCCCCACAACGGGCCCATTCCGGTGCCGGATGCCAGCAGCCACAGCGGCCGGGATTGCCAGTCCGGATCGTAGTGCAACGCGCCGCCGCGCAACTCGCCCAGGCGCAATGGATCGCCGGCCTGTAACTGCCGCGCAAGGTCGCTGAATTCGCCGGGCAGGCGGCAATCGAGGTGGAACTCCAGGAACGGATCTTCCTCGGGCAGGCTGGCCAGGGAATACGGCCGCGCCACCGTGCCCGCCCACAACACCAGGTGCTGGCCGGCCCGGTAGCGCAACCCACGTTCCGCTTGCAGGCGCAGGCGCAACACTGTCGGGTTCAGCCAGTCGGCGCTCAGCACCGTTGCCGCCGCGCCGTCGCGCAAGGGGTCAAAGGTCTCGACCTGTACATCGCCCACGACCTGGCACTGGCAGGCCAGACGCCAACCGTCCTGGCGTTGTGCCGGGTTCAGGGCATCGGGCTGCTTGTCGTCAACCTCGCCCTGGCAGCGCACCAAACACGCATGGCAACTGCCCGCGCGACAACTGTAGGGCACAGCCACACCGGCCTGGTTCAAGGCATCCAGCAGATTGCTGCCGGTGGAGACCGACCAGCGGCGTTCGCCGACGTGCAGTTCAGGCATGAAAGGCCTCGCATCAAAATGTGCGATCACTGTAACTGCTTTTTGCAGGCGTCGGCTCCTCCAGGAGGGTGGTCGGCAGCGTTTGACCATCGTCGGGTGTATCGGCCATCGCGCCGGGTTATACTGCCGCGCCTTTTTAGCGTCGCGCCAGCACTACCCGGCGTGCCTTGGAAAAGGTGGCTTCAGCGACCGATGCACCCATCTGAAGCCACCTTTATTGAATGTTCCCTTATAGAGGAGCGCGACTCATGACCGTGATCAAGCAAGACGACCTGATTCAGAGCGTTGCCGACGCCCTGCAATTCATTTCCTACTACCACCCCGTTGACTTCATCCAGGCGATGCACGAGGCCTACCTGCGCGAAGAATCGCCGGCAGCCCGTGACTCCATGGCGCAGATCCTGATCAACTCGCGCATGTGTGCCACCGGCCACCGCCCGATCTGCCAGGACACCGGGATCGTCACCGTGTTCGTACGCGTGGGCATGGATGTGCGTTGGGATGGCGCCACCATGGGCCTGGACGACATGATCAACGAAGGCGTGCGTCGCGCCTACAACCTGCCGGAAAACGTCCTGCGCGCCTCGATCCTCGCCGACCCGGCCGGTGCGCGCAAAAACACCAAGGACAACACCCCGGCCGTGATCCACTACTCCATCGTCCCGGGTAACACCGTGGAAGTGGACGTGGCCGCCAAAGGCGGTGGTTCCGAGAACAAGTCGAAAATGGCCATGCTCAACCCGTCCGACTCGATTGTCGACTGGGTGCTCAAGACCGTTCCGACCATGGGCGCCGGCTGGTGCCCACCGGGCATGCTCGGCATCGGCATCGGCGGCACCGCCGAGAAAGCCGCAGTGATGGCCAAGGAGGTGTTGATGGAATCCATCGACATCCACGAGCTGAAAAAGCGCGGCCCGTCCAACCGTATCGAAGAGATGCGCCTGGAGCTGTTCGAGAAGGTCAACCAACTGGGGATCGGCGCCCAGGGCCTGGGTGGCCTGACCACCGTGCTCGACGTGAAGATCATGGACTACCCGACCCACGCCGCCTCGTTGCCGGTGTGCATGATCCCCAACTGCGCCGCCACCCGTCACGCGCACTTCGTGCTCGACGGCTCCGGCCCGGCCTCGCTGGAAGCGCCACCGCTGGACGCGTACCCGGAAATCGTCTGGGAAGCCGGCCCGTCGGCCCGTCGCGTCAACCTCGACACCCTGACCCCGGAAGACGTGCAAAGCTGGAAGCCGGGCGAAACCGTCCTGCTCAACGGCAAGATGCTCACCGGTCGCGACGCGGCGCACAAGCGCATGGTCGAGATGCTGAACAAGGGTGAAACCCTGCCGGTGGACCTCAAGGGTCGCTTTATCTACTACGTCGGCCCGGTAGATCCGGTGCGCGAAGAAGTGGTTGGCCCGGCTGGCCCGACCACCGCCACGCGGATGGACAAGTTCACCCGCCAGATCCTCGAACAAACCGGCCTGCTGGGCATGATCGGCAAATCCGAGCGCGGCCCGACCGCCATCGAAGCGATCAAGGACCACAAGGCCGTGTACCTGATGGCCGTCGGCGGCGCTGCTTACCTGGTGGCGCAAGCCATCAAGAAGTCGCGCGTGGTCGCTTTCGCCGAACTGGGCATGGAAGCGATCTACGAGTTCGACGTCAAGGACATGCCGGTCACTGTTGCGGTCGACAGCAAGGGCGAGTCGGTACACATCACCGGTCCTGCCATCTGGCAGAAAAAGATCAGTGAGAGCCTGGCGGTAGAGGTGCAGTAAGCACCTCCCCGCAAGGATAAAAGGCGACTGTGGCTCCATGCCGCAGTCGCCTTTTTTATGACCGACGATTTTGTGGGAGCGGGCTTGCCCGCGATGCAGGCACTGCGGTCTGGCTGCAGAACGCGTCGATGCAATCGCGGGCAAGCCCGCTCCCACAAGTACTGCGCTCGTCCTGCTGCATGGTATGGTGCTCGCCCCCTACTGCAGCTGTTCATTCTCGTATGATCGCGATCCCTCGCCCATTGCGTCTGACCTTCTACTCCCTGCTGATTATCGCCGGTGCCGTTTTGGCCGCCGCTCTTGCCATGCGCCAGGCCGAACGCCAGTCCCTGGTGGACGATGCCGGCCGTGCCAATCAGCAACTGGCGCTGTACGCCAACTCCCTGCACACCCTGATTGAACGTTACCGCGCCCTGCCCGCCGTACTGGCCCTGGATTCGGAAATGATCCGCGCCTTGCAAGGCCCGCTGGATCCGGCGACCCAGGACGTGCTCAACCACAAACTGGAACGCATCAACGGTGCCGCGCAGTCGTCGACCCTGGAGCTGATGGACCGCACCGGCCTGGCCGTGGCGGCCAGCAACTGGCGGTTGCCCAGTAGCTATGTCGGCCACAACTATGCGTTTCGCCCGTATTTCAGCCAGACCCGCAGCCAGGGCACCGGGCGCTTTTATGCGGTGGGGGTGACCACCGGGATTCCGGGGTATTTCCTGTCCAGCGCAGTGCTGGATGAGCAGGAGCAGTTTCTCGGCGCCATGGTGGTGAAACTGGAGTTCCCGGAACTGGAGCGCGAATGGGCCCAGGGCGACGACCTGCTATTGGTCAGCGATGCCCGGGGCATTGTGTTTATCGCCAATAAACCCGGATGGCGTTACCGCAACCTGCGCCCGCTGTCGGCCAACGATCTGGCCGAGCTCAAAGCCACGCGCCAATACGATAAAAAACAACTGCAGCCCCTGGACACCCAGACTTTGCAGCGCTTTGACGAAAACAGTCACTTGATGCGCGTCGCCGGGCCCGAAGGCAATGCCAACTACATCTGGGAATCCCTGCCTCTCAAAGCCGAAGGCTGGACCCTGCACCTGCTGCGCAAACCCCAGGTCGCCTTTGAAGACCAACGTAACGCCGGCCTCGCCGCCGCTGGCCTGTGGTTGACCCTGGTGTTCCTGGTGCTGTTCCTCAGCCAGCGCTGGCGCCTCGCTCGCTTGCGCCAGCGCAGCCGCGCAGAGCTTGAGAGCCTGGTGGAAGAACGCACCCGTGCCTTGCGCACCGCCCAGGATGGCCTGGTGCAATCGGCCAAGCTGGCGGCGCTGGGACAGATGTCCGCGGCCCTGGCCCATGAAATCAACCAGCCACTGACTGCCCAGCGCATGCAACTGGCCACCTTGCGCCTGCTGCTCGACCACGGGCGTATCGACGACGCCTACCAGGCCCTGACGCCGTTGGACGACATGCTCACCCGCATGGCCGCCCTCACCGGCCACCTCAAGACCTTCGCCCGCAAAAGCCCCAGTGGCCTGCGCGAACGCCTGGACCTGGCGACCGTGGTCGACCAGTCCCTGCAGTTGCTCGACGCACGCCTGCGGGACGAAGCCATCGGCACCGTGCTCGACCTGACCCGCCCGGCCTGGGTGCGCGGCGATGCCATTCGCCTGGAACAAGTACTGATCAACCTGCTGCGCAATGCCCTGGACGCCATGGCCAACAAGCCACGCAAGCGCCTGGAAATCCGCCTGCATGCCGATCAACAACTGTGGCACCTGAGCGTCAGCGACAGCGGCGGTGGGATTGCCGAGGAACACCTGAACAATGTGTTCGACCCGTTTTTCACCACCAAGCCAGTGGGGGACGGGCTCGGACTTGGGCTGGCGGTGTCGTACGCTATCGTGCATGAACTGGGGGGGCGCCTGATTGCTGCCAACCAGGGAGACGGCGCCGTCTTCACCCTGATCCTGCCCATCGCGCTGGAGGCGCCAGACCTATGCTGAACGCGGTGATCGTGGTCGATGACGAGGCCAGCATCCGCACGGCCGTGGAACAGTGGCTGAGCCTCTCCGGGTTCGAGGTGCAGTTGTTCAGCCGTGCCGAGGACTGCCTGGCCAAGCTGCCCAGGGATTTCCCCGGGGTGATTCTCAGCGACGTGCGCATGCCGGGCCTCAGCGGCCTGGAGCTGCTGGCCGAGGTGCAACGGCGCGATACCGATTTGCCAGTGATCCTGCTGACCGGCCATGGCGACGTGCCGATGGCCGTCGAAGCCATGCGCGACGGCGCCTACGACTTCCTCGAGAAACCCTTCAGCCCCGACGCCCTGCTCGCCAGCCTGCGCCGGGCCCTGGACAAACGCGGACTGATCCTGGAAAACCGCCGCCTGCACCAACAGGCCGATCATCGCGCCCAGTTGGAGTCGACCCTGTTGGGGGTGTCGCGCAGCCTGCAGAACCTGCGGCGCCAGGTGCTGGACTTGGCCGGTTTGCCGGTCAATGTGCTGATCCGCGGCGAGACCGGCAGCGGCAAGGAACTCGTCGCCCGTTGCCTGCATGACTTCGGGCCCCGGGCAAAGAAGCCATTTGTCGCGCTCAACTGTGCGGCGATTCCCGAGCAACTGTTTGAAGCCGAACTGTTCGGCCATGAAAGCGGCGCCTTCACCGGCGCCCAGGGCAAGCGCATCGGCAAGCTGGAGTACGCCAACGGCGGCACGTTGTTTCTCGACGAAATCGAAAGCATGCCCCTGGCCCAGCAGGTGAAGCTGCTGCGGGTGTTGCAGGAACAGAAACTGGAGCGTCTGGGTTCCAACCAGAGCATCAAGGTCGACTTGCGCATCATTGCGGCCACCAAGCCCGACCTGTTGGACGAAGCCCGCGCCGGGCGTTTTCGTGAAGACCTGGCCTACCGCCTGACGGTGGCACAACTGCGCCTGCCACCGTTACGCGAACGCCGCGAAGATATCCCACTGCTGTTCGACCACTTTACCCAGATAGCCGCCGAACGCCTGGGCCGCGAGACCGTGCCCCTCAACGGGCCGCAACTGGGGCAGTTGCTGAGCCATGACTGGCCGGGCAACGTGCGCGAACTGGCCAACGTCGCCGAACGCCAGGTGCTGGGCCTGGGCGAGCCGGAGCCGGAAGGTATCGAGGTCGGGCAATCCCTGGCGGCGCAGCAGGAGGCATTCGAGGCCCATTGCCTGAAAGCCGCGCTGACTCGGCATAAGGGCGATATCAAGGCGGTTCTGGCCGAACTGCAACTGCCACGGCGGACCTTCAATGAAAAGATGCAGCGCCATGGGCTGACCCGGGAAATGTTTTTGTCGATGGATTGAGGGCCCCCTGAGGGCCTCATCGCAGGCAAGCCAGCTCCCACACTTGAATGTATTCGCAAATCAGAATGTGGGAGCTGGCTTGCCTGCGATGAGGACAGCCGCCATAAGCGGATTTCCGCTCATCAACAAAAAATGATCAGCGACTTTCCGCTCAAAATAATCCCCCAACCCTTCTAGATCGGGCCCTCACCTGCTTGGCACAGCTCCTGCTATAGGTCCAACCAGGCTGCGCTGACGCGCGCTCCACAAAAACAATGACATGAAGGATCCTTCAATGGATAACTCCAATACCCTGCCTCTGGGGTCGGCGGCTGCGCCGGCGCAAGCACGCACCACCTCCAGCCGCATCAAGTCGATCTTCAGCGGATCGGTCGGCAATATGGTCGAGTGGTACGACTGGTACGTCTACGCTGCTTTCTCGCTGTACTTCGCCAAGGCCTTCTTCCCTAAAGGCGACACTACCGCCCAACTGCTCAACACCGCCGCGATCTTCGCCGTGGGCTTTTTGATGCGCCCGATTGGCGGCTGGCTGATGGGCCTCTACGCCGACCGCGCAGGCCGTAAAGCCGCATTGATGGCGTCGGTGCTGCTGATGTGCTTCGGCTCGCTGATCATCGCCCTGAGCCCCGGTTATGAAACCATTGGTGTCGGCGCGCCGATCCTGCTGGTGTTCGCCCGCTTGCTGCAAGGCCTGTCGGTCGGTGGCGAATACGGCACCTCGGCCACCTACCTGAGTGAAATGGCGACCAAGGAACGTCGCGGTTTCTTCTCCAGCTTCCAGTACGTGACCCTGATCTCCGGCCAGCTCATCGCGCTGGCGGTGCTGATCGTGCTGCAACAGATCCTCACCACCGAAGAGCTGTATGCCTGGGGCTGGCGTATCCCGTTTGCCATCGGCGCACTGTGCGCAGTCGTAGCCCTGTACCTGCGACGCGGCATGGAAGAAACCGAGTCGTTCACCAAGAAGGAAAAAGCCAAGGAAAGCGCAATGCGCACCTTGATGCGCCACCCCAAGGAACTGATGACCGTGGTCGGCCTGACCATGGGCGGCACCCTGGCCTTCTACACCTACACCACCTACATGCAGAAGTATCTGGTGAACACTGTCGGCATGAGCATTTCCGACTCCACCACCATTTCTGCGGCCACACTGTTCCTGTTCATGTGCCTGCAACCGATTGTCGGCGGCCTGTCGGACAAGGTCGGTCGCCGGCCGATCCTGATCGCCTTCGGCATCCTCGGCACCCTGTTCACCGTGCCGATCCTCACCACTCTGCACACCGTCCAGACCTGGTGGGGCGCGTTCTTCCTGATCATGGCGGCGCTGATCATCGTCAGCGGCTACACCTCGATCAACGCCGTGGTGAAGGCCGAGCTGTTCCCTACCGAAATCCGTGCACTGGGTGTCGGCCTGCCTTACGCACTGACCGTGTCGATCTTCGGCGGTACCGCTGAATACATCGCCCTGTGGTTCAAGAGCATCGGCATGGAAACCGGCTACTACTGGTACGTCACCGCGTGTATTGCCGTGTCGCTGCTGGTCTACATCACCATGAAAGACACCCGCAAACATTCGCGGATCACCACGGACTAAGGGTTCTCCAGGTGTAGAAAAGGGCCATGTCATCCAATGACATGGCCCTTTTTTCATCCCGTCAGGGCAGCTCTGCCAGCAGCTGACGGTTGTCCCCGCGCTGGACCTACCAAGCACCGGCGATCATCACCAGCAACCAGACGAGCAGGATCATCGACCGGGCGTGCAGACTGGCCGCAGGGCGGTAAAAAACAGGTGGTTGCCGGATGAAAACTCCATGCGGCACCGCCAATCCGGTGGAAATCCTGCCCTTGGGCCTGCACTATTGCGCTTTTCCCCGCCGCAGGAACCCCCGTCCATGCCTGACGATATCCATTTCTACGAACCCGCCAACGGCCACGGCCTGCCCCATGACCCGTTCAACGCCATCGTCGGCCCACGCCCGATTGGCTGGATTTCGTCCCAGGACCGCGAAGGCCGCCTGAACCTGGCGCCCTACAGTTTTTTCAATGCCTTCAACTACATCCCGCCGATCATTGGTTTTTCCAGCGTCGGGCGTAAAGACAGCCTGAATAACATCGAACAGACCGGCGAATTTGTCTGGAACCTGGCCACGCGCCCGCTGGCCGAGCAGATGAACCAGAGCTGCGCCGCCGTGTCACCAGAGGTCAACGAGTTTGAATTGGCCGGGCTGACGCCAGTGGCCTCCAAAGTGATCGCTGTGCCGCGGGTCGGCGAAAGCCCGGTGTCGTTCGAGTGCAAGGTCACGCAGATCATTCAGCTACAGCGGGCCGACAAGGAACTGGTGCCCAGCTGGCTGGTGCTTGGCGAAGTGGTCGCGGTGCATATCGCCAAATGGTTGCTCAAGGATGGGGTGTACGACACTGCGGCGGCCGAGCCGATTCTGCGGGGCGGCGGCCCGGCGGATTATTTCCAGATGGGGCCGGAAGCGCTGTTCAAGATGTACCGCCCAGGGGCTACCAAACCCTGATTGGATCGAATGCAATTAAAAATGTGGGAGCGGGCTTGCTCGCGAAAGCGGTGGATCAGTTCCAAATTGGCTGGCTGACACGACGCTTTCGCGAGCAAGCCCGCTCCCACACAAACCCCGCGCCCACCGTTGGGTCGGTGGTGTTCTTTAGTTTGTTGCGGTTGCCCAGGCCAGTTGGCCCTCTTCATCGATATCGCTCAAGCGCTCCAGTTGCTGGGCCGCCGCATCGTCGGCGTCGTCGGCAGTCTTGAACAGTTGGCCATCGAGGATCTTGTGAAAGCGCGGTGCGCTCATGCCGTCCAGTGCCTTGACGGCAATGGCGGCGCTATAGCCGCCCTGGTCTTCGCGCACTAGGGCGGAAACAGCTTCGTGGTGGGCAAATTCTTTACGTGCCATGTTGCAGGTCCTGGCCAATGGAAAGTCGGCCATTCTAAACCCTAACCGGCCAGTTGCAGGTACTCGCCATAAGCCTTGTCGGCGCAGGCGTCAGTGAAGGTCTGGAAGTCCATGCTGCGCACGACCCTGTCGTTCAACAACTCGGTAAACAGCACCAGCGCCGGCGAGCTGAAGTAGGCACTCATGGCCTGTTCGCTGCTCCAGAAACCTGAAACCAGCCAGACATCGGGGTCAACCTGGGAATGCTGCAACGAGAATTGCAGGCAACCCTGAGCCTGACGGCCCGGTTCGATCAAACTGCTCAAGCGTGCACCCAGTTCGGTGCTGCACCCGCTGCGGGCGCGGATAAAGGCCAGATGGCTCGCGGGAATGGGGGTGGACATGTTCGACTCTCCCGTTGAGAAGTGATGCTCGGCAAGCACTGTGAGGGCGTGTTGCCACACAATCAAAGATACGGGCGCAGGCCCCTGCGCGGTTAGTCGATTCCTGCCGGCTTATTGCACAATCCTGCCAGAAGCGTAGACACCCGGTTCGGCCCCAGGCTTTATTGCAGGGACAAGCGCCTTGTTTCAGGCAGATGACAGGCCGGGGGGCTTGCCTGATTCCAGACGCGCCGCAGGATCAGGCAAGGATTGTGCAGAATCGACATAACACTGCTTGCAGCGCCACCGCTAAGCTGTGCCCATCAAAGAAGCATGCAGAGGACGCTCCATGTCGTCGCCCGAACAGCAGTCCATTCCCCTCGATGCCGAGATGGAAAAACAGCGCGCCGAACTGGCCAGCATTGTGCACCGGCACACTTGGGAGGACGGTTCCTACGGCACCGCGATCACTTCGCTCTACCTGAACCGCCACAATACGCCGCGCGACTTCATGCCGGTGCTGGTTGAACCTGCCCTGTGCATCCTCGCCAACGGCAGCAAGGAAGTGCGCCTGGCCGACGAAATCTTTGCCTACGACCCCCTCAACTACCTGGTGTTCTCGGTCGCGATGCCGGTGGCCGGGCGAGTCATCGACGCCACGGTCGAAGACCCCAACCTATCGGTGCGCATCAATATCGACCCGGCGCAACTGACCGCCCTGATTGCCGAAGCCGGCCCGATGGGGGTGCCCACGCGCCCGACCGCGCGCGGTATGTATGTCGACCGGATCGACACCCAGTTGCTCGACGCCGTATTGCGCCTGGCACGCCTGCTGGATACGCCCAAAGATATCGCGATGTTGGCGCCGTTGATCAATCGCGAAATCCTCTACCGCTTGCTGCGTGGGCCACAGGGCTATCGCCTGTACGAAATTGCCGTGGCCAATAGCCAGAGCCATCGGGTCAGCCGCGCAATCACCTGGCTGAACGGCAACTACGAACAACCGCTACGCATTGATGACCTGGCCAAGGAAGTGAATCTCAGCGTGTCGACCCTGCACCACCGCTTCAAGGCCATCACGGCCATGAGTCCGTTGCAGTACCAGAAGCAACTGCGCTTGCAGGAAGCGCGGCGCCTGATGATCGCCGAAGGCCTGGAAGCCTCGGCGGCGGGGTATCGGGTGGGGTATGAGAGCCCGTCGCAGTTCAGCCGGGAATACAGCCGATTGTTTGGGGCGCCGCCGCTTAGAGATTTAGCCAGGTTGCGCCAGAGCCTCTGACCTACTGCGGACCGCTGTGGGAGCTGGCTTGCCTGCGATGGCGGTGGGTCAGATGTACCGCTGTCGCAGGCAAGCCCGCCCCCACATAGGCTCGGCAGCGCTGCTTAGTCCGGGGTGCGGGGCAGTTGCAAGGTCACCCGCAGGCCACCTTCGCGCAAATTCTGCAAACTCACTTCGCCGCCATGGCTATGGGCGATATTGCGTGCAATCCCCAGCCCCAGGCCATAGCCCTGCTGCTGCCCGGCCAGGCGAAAGTGCGGTTCGAAGACCTGCTCCAGACGCTGCTCCGGTACACCGGGCCCCTCGTCATCCACATGCAGGATGAACTGCGCACCATCGTCCTCGATACGCAGATGGGCGTTCTGCCCGTACTTCAAGGCGTTGTCGATCAGGTTGCCAATGCAGCGCTTGAGCGCCAGCGGCTTGCCCGGATAGGCCGTCAACGCCCGGCCGTGCTGGGTCACCCGGCCATTGCCGTTGGGCGCCAGATACGGCTCCACCAGGCAGTCGAGCACATGGTTGAGGTCCACCGGCTCGATGTTCTCGTGGATGTCCGTGTCCTTGACGCACTGCAACGCGCCCTTGACCAGCAGTTCCAGCTCATCCAGGTCACGGCCGAACTTGGCTTGCAGCTTTTCGTCTTCCAGCAGTTCCACCCGCAGCCGCAGGCGTGTGATTGGTGTGCGCAAGTCGTGGGAAATTGCGCTGAACAACTGGCTGCGTTCGGTCAGGTAGCGGCTGATCCGCTCGCGCATGGCATTGAACGCGCGGCCTACCTCCACCACTTCGCTGCCGCCGCCTTCGGCCACCGGCTCCACGTCGGCGCCCAGGGACAGGTCCCGCGCCGCCCGCGCCAGGCGCTTGAGCGGCCGGCTTTGCCAGTGCACCAGCAAGCCGATAAACAGCAACAGAAAGCCGCTGGTCAGCACGATAAACCACACTTGCTGGGACGGCAGACCCTGTTCTTCGAGGCTGGTGTAGGGCTCGGGCAGCAACGAGGCGATATACAGCCATTCGCCGGCGCCCAATTCGATCTGCGTCACCAGCACCGGCGGGTTGACCGGCTCCAGGGTCAGCGCGTAATGCGCCCAGGAACGTGGCAGCTCATCGAGTTTCAGGCCGGCATTGAAGATACGCAGGTCTTTGGCACTGACAAATTCCACCGAAAAATGTACATCACTGCCCAGGGTCTGGCGCAGCACTTCGTCCACCGCGCCGAGCACCGCCTGTTTGCGCGGGGTTTGCGGCAAGATCTGCATATCCAGCGGTTTGTCGTTGAGCGTCACCACAAAGCGCGTGCCGCCCATGCTGCGCAACTGGTCGAGCACCAGCGGGCGATAAGCCACCGGCAGGGAACGGAAATAACTGACGCTGGCGGTCATCGAATGGGCCAGGCTGCGGGCGCTGGTGACCAGGCCCTCAAGCTGGGTGGCGCGCAGCTGCGAGACCCAGATCACGCTGGATAAAGCCTGGGCGAACAGCACCGCCAACAGGGTCAGCAGCAGCATGCGCCCCAACAAGGAACGCGGGACCGGAATGCGCCGGCGCTCAGTGGGCATTGCTGGCAACCACACTGGCCGCCAGTTGGTAACCGCTGCCGCGCACGGTGCGGATCAGCCGTGGCGGTTTCTCGGTGTCGCGCAGGCGTTGTCGCAGGCGGCTGACGGCCATATCGACAATGCGGTCCAGGGGCATCAGGTCACGGCCACGGGTGGCATTGCCAATGGTGTCGCGATCAAGGATTTGCTGCGGGTGATCGAGGAACAGTTTGAGCAGGGCAAAGTCGGCGCCGGAGAGGATGACTTCCTCGCCATCAACGTGAAACAAGCGATGGCTGATCATGTCCAGCCGCCACTCATCAAACACCAGCACATCGCCACCGCTGCGCTCCTGGCCAAACTGGCAGCGGCGCAACAGGGCCTTGATGCGTGCCTGCAGCTCACGGGGGCTGAAAGGTTTACCGATGTAATCGTCGGCACCCAGCTCCAGACCAATGACCCGGTCGGCCTCGTCGGAACTGGCGGTGAGCATGATGATCGGCACCTGGGCCTGACGCGGGTGCTGACGTACCCAGCGGCAGAGGCTGAAGCCGTCTTCGTCGGGCAGCATGACGTCGAGGATCACCAGGTCGCACGGGGCTTCGTCCATGGCTTGGCGAAACCCTGCGCCATTGGGCACGCCCCGCACCTGGAAGCCGGCGCGACTGAGGTAGGTTTGCAGCAACTCGCGGATTTCCTCGTCGTCATCGACGAGAAGAATGGATTTACTGATTACGCTCACGGGGGCCTCCTTGTTGTTATGGGGTGCTCTCTAGGGCCTCTTCGCGGGCAAGCCCACTCCCACATTTTGATTTGTGAACACAATCAAATGTGGGAGTGGGCTTGCCCGCGAAGAGGCCATCACTGCCTACGCAAATGCCTGCTCCAACGCCACACCCGCCCCGGTCAACCCGGAATACGGCGCCGTCACCAACCACACCGGGATCCCTTTGAAGTAGTCGCTCATGCAACCTTTGTCCGCAAAGCTCTTGGCAAAGCCACTGTTGATAAAGAACTCGGCAAACCGCGGGATCACCCCGCCCACGATATACACCCCACCCCGGGCGCCGGTGGTCAGCACGTTATTGCCGGCCACGCGGCCCAGCCAGATGCTGAACTGGTCGAGGACCTCCATCGCCACCGGATCGCCAGCCAACCCTGCCGCAGTAATCGCCTCCGGGGTTTCCAATACCGCCGGATGGCCGTCCACCGCGCAGATCGCCCGGTACAGGCGTGGCAGACCGCTACCGCTCAGGGCGGTCTCGGCGCTGACATGCCCGATCTCGTTGTAGATGTGTTGCCACAACTGGGTTTCCCGTGGGCTGCTCAGGGGCAGGTCGACATGCCCGCCCTCACCCGGCAACGCGGCCCAGCGGCCGGCGCCCAGGTCCAGCAAGGTGCCCACGCCCAGCCCTGTGCCTGGGCCGATCACCACGGCCGGGCGCCACGGCTCCGGGGTGCCGGCGCAGACCACGCGGTACTCATCGGGTTGCAGGCGGGTCATGCCCAGGGCCATGGCCGAGAAGTCATTGACCAGCAGCAGCTCGTCCACTTGCAGGGCCTTGCAGAACGCGGTCTTGCTCAGGCGCCAATGGTTGTTGGTGAACTTGAACTCATCACCACTTACCGGCCCGGCCACCGACAGGCACACCGCGCCGATGGAACCCGGCGCCAGGCCTTCCTCGGCGAGGTAGACCTTGATCGCCTCTTCAGGGCTGGCGTGATCCGCCGTGGCCAGCACCCGGATCGAATGCAGTGCCTGGTCCCGCCATAACGCAAACCGGGCGTTGGTACCGCCGATGTCACCAACCAGCGCAAGTTTCACTTAAGTGTCTCCAGGGCAGAGGTAAAGGCGCTGGCGCCCTGCTCTGCGGAGCTTGCGGCCAGGCGCATAAATGCAAACAGCTCGCGACCGGCCCCCACGTTATTGCCCAACAGGCCCGTGGCAGGCGCGCGCGCTGCAAATTCTTCGGCGTCCACCTTAAGCTCGAGGGTGCCTTTGACGCCATCGACGCGAATGATATCGCCATCCTTGACCCGCGCCAGCGCCCCACCGCACTGGGCTTCGGGGCTGACGTGAATCGCGGCGGGAATCTTACCCGAGGCGCCGGACATGCGCCCGTCTGTCACCAATGCGACTTTGAAACCCCGGTCCTGCAACACACCAAGGAACGGCGTCATCTTGTGCAATTCCGGCATGCCATTGGAGCGCGGCCCCTGGAAGCGCATCACCGCGACAAAATCCTTCTCCAACTGGCCGGCCTTGAACGCGTCCGCCAGGTCCTGCTGGTCCTGGAACACCACGGCCGGCGCTTCGACGATTTGATGCTCGAGGGCCACGGCCGAGACTTTCATCACCCCACGGCCGAGGTTGCCTTCCATCACTCGCAAGCCACCCTCCGGGGAGAAGGCACGGGCCACCGGGCGCAGGATGCTTTCGTCGAGGCTTTCGATCGGGCCTTCACGCCAGACCAGTTCGCCATCCACCAGGAATGGCTCCTGGGTGTAGCGGCTCAGGCCATGGCCGGCCACGGTGTTGACGTCTTCGTGGAGCAGGCCGGCTTCCAGCAACTCGCGGATCAGGAACGACATGCCGCCCGCCGCCTGGAAGTGGTTGATATCAGCTTTACCGTTCGGGTAGACGTGGGACAGGGTCGGCACCACTTCCGAGAGGTCGGCCATGTCCTGCCAGGTGAGGATGATGCCCGCGGCCATGGCGATGGCCGGCATATGCAGGGTGTGGTTGGTCGAGCCGCCGGTGGCGTTGAGAGCGACGATGGAGTTGACCAGGGATTTTTCGTCGACGATCTCGCCGATCGGTGTGAAGTTGCCATTGGCCTTGGTCAGGCGCGTGACCTGGTGCGCAGCCTCGCGGGTCAGTGCATCGCGCAGCGGTGTGTACGGGTTGACGAACGAAGCGCCGGGTAAGTGCAGGCCCATCACTTCCATCAGCAACTGGTTGGTGTTGGCGGTGCCGTAGAAGGTGCAGGTGCCGGGGCTGTGGTAGGACTTCATCTCCGATTCCAGCAGCTCTTCGCGGCTGGCCTTGCCTTCGGCATAGCGCTGGCGCACATCGGCCTTCTGTTTGTTGGAGATCCCCGAGGGCATCGGCCCGCCGGGCACGAAGATCATCGGCAGATGGCCATAACGCAGGGCCCCCATCATCAGGCCCGGGACGATCTTGTCGCAGATCCCCAGCATCAGCGCGGCGTCGAACATGTTGTGGGACAGCGCTACCGCCGTGGACATGGCAATCACTTCGCGGCTGAGCAGGCTCAGCTCCATGCCCGGCTCGCCCTGGGTCACACCGTCGCACATGGCCGGGGTGCCGCCGGCGAACTGGCCGACCGAGCCGACTTCGCGCAGGGCTTTTTTGATCTGTTCCGGGAAATGTTCGTACGGCTGGTGCGCCGAGAGCATGTCGTTATATGACGAAACAATTGCCACGTTGGCGGCATTCATCATCCGCAGGCTGTTTTTATCTTCAGTGCCGCACCCGGCCACGCCGTGGGCAAAGTTGGCGCATTGCAGCTTGCCGCGCATCGGCCCGTCGCTGGCCGCGCCGCGAATCAGCGCAAGGTACGCCTCACGGGTTGCCCGGCTGCGGGCGATAAGGCGTTCGGTGACCTCAAGTACGCGGGGATGCATGTGTAGAACTCCAGGCTAACGGATGTGGCGACCTGAGTGTCTATGCTGATCAAACGCCCACCGCTCATGGGATGGCAGGGAGTCGTTTGGATCATCGGACCAGTTGATTCAGGTCACTCGTTGTAGATTGAACAAAATATTGCCACTAAAAAGGCTTGTTTTCTATTTTTATGCGAATAATCTTGTAATTCTTACAACAAATCGACGACAGGCGCTTTCAAATGACTCTTCGGATTGCAATCAATGGTTTTGGCCGTATTGGCCGCAACGTCCTGCGTGCACTTTATACCCAAGGTTACCGCCAGGATTTGCAGATCGTCGCCATCAATGATCTGGGCGACAGTTCGATCAATGCCCACCTGCTCAAATACGACACCGTCCATGGCACTTTCGATGCAGAGGTTGCTCACGATCAGGAAAGCCTGACCGTCAATGGCGACCGGATCGCCGTGAGTGCCATTCGCAACCCCGCCGATCTGCCGTGGGCTGCGCACAAGATCGACGTGGTGTTCGAATGCACCGGTCTGTTCACCGACCGTGACAAGGCTGCTGCCCATATTAGCGCCGGCGCGCGCAAGGTCATCATCTCGGCCCCGGCCAAGGGCGCGGATGCCACCGTGGTCTACGGGGTCAACCATGACATCTTGCGTCAATCCCACCAGATCATCTCCAACGCCTCCTGCACCACCAACTGCCTGGCGCCGGTGGCCCAGGTGCTGCACCGCGAATTGGGTATCGAAAGCGGCCTGATGACCACCATCCACGCTTACACCAACGACCAGAACCTGACCGACGTCTACCACACCGACCCGTACCGCGCCCGCTCGGCCACGCAGAACATGATCCCGAGCAAGACCGGTGCAGCCGAAGCGGTGGGCCTGGTCCTGCCGGAACTGGCGGGCAAGCTGACGGGCATGGCGGTGCGCGTGCCGGTGATCAACGTGTCGCTGGTGGACCTGACCGTGCAACTGAAAAAAGAAGCCACGGCCGATGAGGTCAACGCGCTGCTCAAAGAAGCCAGCCAACACTCGAAAATCCTCGGCTACAACACCCTGCCGCTGGTTTCCAGTGACTTCAACCATAACCCGCTGTCGTCGATCTTCGACGCCAACCACACCAAGTCCAGCGGCAAGCTGCTCAAGGTACTGGCGTGGTACGACAACGAATGGGGCTTCTCCAACCGTATGCTGGATAACTGCCTGGCGCTGTGTAACGCCGAGTAACCCCCCCCTGTGGGAGCGGGCTTGCTCGCGAATGCGGTGGGTCAGTAATAAATGTATTGACTGACCCACCGCATTCGCGAGCAAGCCCGCACACATTTGTCTTGCGTGGGTTCAGAGAAATAGCCACTTGCCATTTGCGTTGATGATAAGCATTATCATTAACTGCCAATTGGTCCGGTATCACTGTGAGCCTATCTCGCTTCAATCAAGTCTTCCTCACCCAACGGGTGGTGCTACTGCGCACCTTGCAGCGGATGGTGAATAACCACAGCACCGCCGAGGACCTGTTGCAGGAAACCTACCTGCGCGTCACCCGGGCGCTCAGCGAGCGACCGATTGATCACCTCGAACCTTTCGTGTTCCAGACCGCACGCAACCTGGCCCTCGACCATCTGCGCGCGCGTCGGATCCAGTCCCGCACCTTGCAGGAAGATGTCCCATTGGATGTCCTGCAAAGCGTCGCCTCCCCGGTCACGACGCCCGAAGATGCCGCCCACGCCGAGCAATTGCTGGAGCACCTGAGTGTCAGCCTCGGACAGTTGAGCGCCCGCCAGCAGCAGATTTTTATCCTCAGCCGCCTGCACGGCTGCAGCTATCAGGAGATTGCCGACCAGTTGCAGGTGTCCTTGAGCACCGTGCAAAAGGAACTGAAATTGATCATGGCCATCTGCATAGGTGTGGCCGAACGACTCGATCACCCTTAAGCTTTGTCGGGACAAGCCGACAGAAATGTCGCAAAAATACGCAAGACACTGAATAAAACGTGGCGAAGACCCGAGGAACACCGTGACGGACCCGAACAAACTGCGCCCCCATGAGCTGGCTCATGAGGTGTTGCAACATGCGGCCATGGACCAAGCCCTCGACTGGCTGATCGCTTTGCAATGCCCGCAGCCAGGCCAGCAGGCCGAGTTCCAGGCCTGGCTCACCGCCGACCCGAGTCACGCCCAAGCCTTTGCCAAAGCCCAGGCCGCCTGGGGCGGTGCGCCGGTACACAGCGCCGCCGTGGCCCTCAATGCACCGCGCAAGCCCAGCGCCTGGCGGCGCATCAAGCCGCACTGGAAGCCCTTGGCCACGGCGGCGGTGTTGCTGCTCGGGCTGTTCAGCTTCAGCAACCTGCCGGTGCGCCTGCAGGCCGACCATTTGACCGTGGTCGGCGAGCGCCAGCGCCTGCAGCTGGATGACGGCTCCAAGGTGCTGCTCAATACCAATTCGGCGTTTTCCAGCACCATCGACGAACATCAGCGCATCGCCCGCCTGTACCAGGGCGAGGCGTTTTTCGAAGTCGCGGCCAACCGTGGCCTGCCCCTGCAAATCGACGCCGGCCCAGTGCGCGCCAGTGTCAGCGATACGGCATTCGCTGTGCGTTATCTCAACGGTGAGGCCCAGGTTCAGGTGCAACGCGGAGACGTTGACCTGAGTACCCCCTTCGGCAACAACCGGGTGCGCCTGAGTGCCGGCGAAAGCATCCGCGTCGGCCCCGAGGGCTTCGGCCAACCCTCCAAACTCGATGCGACCAAGGAGCTGGCGTGGGTCCAGGGCCGACTGGTCTTTGAAAACTGCCCGATGAGTGAAGTGCTGGCAGAGCTGCGGCGCTATTACCCGGGCTGGATCGTCAACACCAACGAGCAACTGGCCAGCGTCGCAGTGACCGGTAATTACCGCCTGGACCAGCCCCTGGACGTGGTGCGCTCCCTGGCGCATATCACCTCGGCCAGGCTCTCGGAGTTCCCCGCGCTAGTCATTCTCAATTGAGAATAATTATTTTTACTCGATAACCTCTGCTGGTACGTCTCGTCTTAGCCAATGCAACTGATTCCTATTTGATTCAGGCTCGCAACTATAAGACTCGTACCTCGGAGCGCTCTCGATGTCCTCTCGTTTCAACCGCCGGTCCTCTTCGCCCACGCTTTGCCTGCTGGCCGCCGCGATCCTGTTGGCAGGCAGCCCGGTCCTGACGGCCGCTGCCGCCGAACCCGCTGCGCGCAGCCACGCCAATTACACCTTCAGCATCGAGCAGCAATCCCTGGTGTCGGCGCTCAACGCCTTTACCGCCGTCACCGGCTGGCAGATCGGCCTGCCCGCCGAACTGGGCCAAGGGGTTTCCTCCCCCGGCGCACGGGGCTCACTGACACCGGAAAAAGCCCTGGATCGGCTGTTGGTGGGGACCAACCTGAACTACCGCAAACTGGGTAACAACAACATCGTCCTGGAAAAGCGCACGCCGGGCAGTGCTATCACCCTGCAGCAAATGACCATCAGCGCCACCCGTCAGGAACAAGCGGTAGACAGCGTGCCCAGCACCGTCACCGTGCATGAGCGCGAGGAGCTGGACCGCCAGAACGTCAACACCATCCGCGAACTGGTGCGCTACGAACCGGGCGTCTCGGTCGGTGGCGCGGGCACCCGCTCCGGTAACTCCGGCTACAACATTCGCGGGATCGACGGCGACCGCATCCTCACCCAGGTCGACGGTGTAGAGGTGCCGGACAACTTCTTCAACGGCCCGTACGCCAAGACCCGGCGCAACTATGTCGACCCGGAAATCGTCAAGCGCGTGGAAATCATCCGTGGCCCGGCCTCGGCCCTGTACGGCAGCAGCGCCATCGGCGGCGCCGTCAGCTACTTCACCCTGGATCCGGATGACATCATCAAGCCTGGCCAGGATGTGGGCGCGCGGCTGAAGACCGGCTACAGCTCGGCGGACGAAAGCTGGCTGACCTCCGGCACCGTCGCCGGCCGGGTGCAGGACTTCGACGGTTTGCTGCACCTGAGTCAGCGCAACGGCCACGAGATGGAGTCTCATAACGGCAACAACGCCACCGGCCTGGCCCGCACCGGCGCCAACCCGGAAGACGTGCGCACCACCAACGTGCTGGCCAAGCTGGGCTGGAACTACGGCGAAGACAACCGCCTGGGCCTGACCTACGAGAAGTACAAGGACGACCGCGACATCAACCAGAAAAGTGCGGTGGGCGGGATCTTCCTCGAGGGCCAGGGCACGAACATGTACCGTGACCGCCGCGGTAACGACACCATCACCCGCGAACGCTTTGGCCTGGAGAACAAGTTTTCACTCGACTCGCCGATTGCCGATCACATCAAGACCAGCCTCAACTACCAGATCGCCAAGACCGACCAGGCCACCAGCGAAATCTATCAGGCCGGCCGCCGCGTGCTGCGTACCCGCGACACCCTCTACGAAGAAAAGCAGTGGGTGTTCGACGCGCAGTTGGACAAGGCCTTCGTCATCGGCGATACCGATCACCTGCTGACCTACGGCACCACGATCAAGCAGCAGAAAGTCACCGGTTCGCGCGAAGGTGCGGCGACCTGCCTGGCTGTAGGCGCGGGCTGCACTGCCATCGGCGCACCGAGCCCAACCCCTGCCGACAGCGTGAAAAAAGCCAGCGATTTCCCCGATCCGACCATCAACAGCTACGCGCTGTTTGCCCAGGATCAGATCAGCTGGAATGACTGGACCTTCCTGCCCAGCCTGCGCTACGACTACATCCAGCTCAAACCCAAACTGACCGAAGCGTTCCTCAATACCACCGACCCGGACCGCAAGTACCCCCATGACGACTCGAACAAAACCTGGCATCGCTTCTCGCCAAAACTGGGCGTGACCTACGCACTGACCGAGCAGTACACCTGGTTTGGCCAGTACGCCGAAGGTTTCCGCACGCCATCAGCCAAAGCGCTGTATGGCCGTTTTGAAAACCTGGAAGAAAACTATGTCGTCGAGCCCAACTCGAACCTCAAGCCGGAAACCAGCAAGAGCTACGAAACCGGAATCCGTGGCAACTTCGACTCAGGCAATTTCGACGTCGCGGTGTTCTATAACAAGTACCGTGACTTCATTGACGAGGACAACGCCGCACTGAGCCCAACCGGTACCATCTTCCAGCCCGGCAATATCAAGCGCGCCACCATCAAGGGTATGGAGGTCAAAGGGCGCTTGAACCTGGACGCCTTCGGCGCGCCGCAAGGCCTGTACAGCAAAGGCGCGATTGCCTACGCCCACGGCCGCAACGACGAAACCGGCCAGCCGCTGAACAGCGTCAACCCGCTCAAGGGTGTATTCGGCCTGGGCTACGACCAGGACACCTACGGTGCGCTGGTCAGTTGGACCCTGGTCAAGAAACAGAACCGGGTGGACAGCGCCACGTTCTTTACCCCGACCGGCATCAAGGCCAACGGCCCGTTCAAGACCCCGGGCTTTGGCATCGTCGACCTGACCGGCTTCTACAAAGTCACCGACGAGCTGACCGTCAACGGCGGCCTGTACAACCTGACCGACAAGAAATACTGGAACTGGGATGACGTGCGCAGCTACGACGGCGTGGGCGAAGCCGGCGTGACCTCGCCGGCCAGCCTGGACCGCCTGACCCAGCCAGGGCGTAACTTTGCGATCAACCTGATCTGGGACATCTGACCCACGCAACCCCGCCTCGCCGGCTTTATCGCCGGCCGGGGTGAGGATTTTTTACTGTGACGCGTCTTCTTGTTCGTCTAGTAATAACAGCCTGGCAACAAGGCGCTTTTCCTTCTCAAGGACATCCAATGACCGCTTCCACCACCACAGAACGCGCAAGCCTGCGCTCCCAGCGCCTGAACCAGATCACCCACGAGCCACACACCAAGCTCGACGCCCTGGTCAAGGCTCACGCCCCGTTTGAAACCCAGGCCAACTTCGCCCGTTTCGTGGTCGCGCAGTACCTGTTCCAGTCGGAACTGGTGGCGCTGTACAACGATCCCGAGCTGATCAAGCTGGTACCCGACCTGGCCGAGCGCTGCCGCGCCGACGCCGCCAAGCTGGACCTGGCCGACCTGGACACCGAAGTGCCTGCCCCCGTGGCCGGTGCCGTGCAGAACCCGAGCAAGGCCGAGGCCCTGGGCTGGCTGTTCGTCTCCGAAGGCTCCAAGCTGGGCGCGGCATTCCTGATCAAACGTGCCGTTGGCCTGGGCCTGAGCGAAACCTTCGGGGCCCGCCACCTCGGCGAGCCGGCCGGTGGCCGTGCCGAAGGTTGGAAGCGCTTCACCCGCACCCTCGATAGCCTGGAACTGAGCGCCGAAGAAGAAGCGGCGGCGGAAAAAGGTGCAGTGGATGCCTTTGTACGCTTCACCGTGTTGCTGGAACAGGCGTACGCTAGCGCCCCAGAACTGGCCTGACCCGCTGCTGGCATGCCATGAATGTGGGAGCTGGCTTGTGTGGGAGCTGGCTTGCCTGCGATAGCATCGCCTCGGTCCAACTCATACACCGAAGCGTCCGCATCGCAGGCAAGCCAGCCCCCACATGTTGATCGCGCTCCATTTTCAGATTTTTCGAAACCCAGACAAATCGTACCTATGACAGCCCCCGCCCCCTCCTCCTCCAAGCTCGCCCGAATCCTGTTCGGCCTGCTGGCCTATGTCAGCCTGGGGATCGGCTTGATCGCAATTGTCATACCGGGCCTGCCCACCACCGAATTCATCCTGCTGGCCGCCTGGGCTGCCACCAAGAGCTCGCCGCGCCTGAGCGCGTGGCTGGAAAACCACCGGCTGTTCGGGCCGATCCTGTTCAACTGGCGCAACGGCAAGATCATCGCGCGCCGGGCCAAGGTCAGCGCCACCATGAGCATGCTGCTGTGTGCCGGCCTGATGCTGGTGATGCTCGATCACGGGTGGCCGATCTACCTGGCGATCGCCGGCATGTGCCTGGGCAACCTGTGGATCTGGTCACGCCCCGAGCGCCTGGCGCGACCCCCCGCCTGAGCGCCCTACCGCTCATCGCCTATTCCTCATGAATTACCCGTCGGTGCCGATGTTCCGGGCATAGCGCCGAATGGACTTGGCCGTTGCCCTGCTTGCACACCAACAAGTCCAATCGCGAGTAAGCCCATGTTCGACACCCTCTCCATCCGCTTGAAAATCGTGCTGCTCTCCGGCCTCTGCCTGTTGGGGGTGATTGCGCTGATCGTCAGCCTGAACATCTACCAGACCAACCAGAACGACCAACTGGTCAGCGCCTCAAGTTCGCAGATGCTCACCACCAGCGTGGAAAACCTGCTCCAAGCCAAGGCCGCCGAGCAGGCGGTGCAAGTACAGAAAGCCTTCGGCGAGAGCCTGTTGGTGGTCACCGCCCTCGCCGATCAGGTCAAGGACTTGCGCAACATGGCCGCCAAGCGTTCGCTGGAAGCAGGGGCCGTGCGCGAGGAGCTCAATCAGCAGATCAAGACCGCCTTCGAGCGCAACACCAAGGTGCTGGGGATCTGGTTGTCGTTTGAACCCAACGGCCTGGATGGCAAGGACAGCGAATTTATCGACGACAAGCTGCGCGCCTCCAACGAAGCCGGGCGTTTCTCCAGCTATTGGAGCCGGGCCGGCGGTGAAGGCCTGAACACGATCATGGTGGAAGCGGACCTGACCAAGACCACCCTCAATCTCAGCGGCACGCCCTACAACATCTGGTACACCTGCCCACGGGATACCCGCAGCGTTTGCCTGTTGGACCCGTACGCCGACGAAGTGGCCGGCAAGTCGATGCTGATGACCACCATCTCCCTGCCGCTGCTGGCCGACGGCAAGGTGATTGGGGTGATCGGCATCGACATTGCCTTGGACGCCCTGCAAGCGGCGGCCAATACCGCGCAAAAAGAGCTGTTCGACGGCGCCGGAATCATGGAAATCCTCTCCAGCAGTGGCCTGATCGCCGGCTACAGTGGCGAGCCGGACAAGGTCGGCAAGAGCATCGTCGATATGCTTGGCGGCGAAGGCAAAGAGATCGTGCAACTGCTGGCCAGTGAAACGCGCAAGGTCCGCGAGCAAAACGACACGATCCACGCGGTATATCCGCTCAAGCCGATTGCCGGTGCCAAGCCCTGGGGCGTGTTGATTTCGCTGCCCAAGGACGTGCTGCTGGCCGATTCGGTCAAGTTGCAAGGCGTGCTCGACGACGCCCAGGCCCGCGGCACACTCCAGGCGTTGCTGGTGGGCGCCGTGGCTGGCCTGCTGGGCCTGCTGCTGATATGGCTGACCGCGACGGGTGTGACTCGCCCGATCAACAGCGTGGCGGCGATGCTCAAGGATATTGCCAGCGGCGACGGCGACCTGACCCAGCGCCTGACTTACACGAAAAAAGACGAACTGGGAGAACTGGTCAGTTGGTTCAATCGCTTCCTCGACAAGCTGCAGCCGACCATCGCCCAGATCAAGCAGAGCATCACTGAAGCCCGTGGCACCGCGGATCAGTCCTCGGAAATCGCGCGCCAGACCAGCGAAGGCATGCAGGTGCAATTTCGCGAGATCGACCAGGTGGCCACCGCCTCCAACGAGATGAGCGCCACCGCCCATGAGGTGGCCAACAGCGCCTCAAATGCGGCCAGTGCAGCACGCGGCGCCGATCAATCGGCCCGTGAAGGCATGGCGATTATCGAGCGCAGTACCCGCGATATCACCACCCTCGCCGAAGAAGTCAGCAAGGCGGTGACCGAGGTCGAAGCCCTGGCGGTCAACAGTGAGCAGATCGGCTCGGTGCTGGAGGTGATCCGCAGCATTGCCGAGCAGACCAACCTGCTGGCGCTCAACGCGGCGATTGAAGCGGCACGCGCCGGGGAAAGCGGACGGGGTTTTGCGGTAGTGGCAGACGAAGTGCGCAACCTGGCGCGACGCACCCAGGACTCAGTGGAAGAAATCCGCCTGGTCATAGAACGTATCCAGAGCGCTACCCGTGGGGTAGTGACCACCATGCATTCGAGCCAGAGCCAGGCGCAGAACAACGCCGGGCAGATCCAGCAGGCGGTCCAGGCCCTGGGCAAGATCAGCGATGCGGTGACGGTGATCAGCGACATGAACCTGCAAATCGCCAGCGCTGCCGAAGAACAGAGCGCCGTGGCCGAAGAGGTCAACCGCAACGTTTCGGCGATCCGTACCGTGACCGAGACCTTGACCGGTCAGGCCACTGAATCGGCGGCGATCAGCAGCCAGTTGAATGCATTGGCCAACCAGCAGATGAAACTGATGGATCAGTTCCGGGTGTAGACCCAGGTCCGGAAAACGATGAAATACCCCATGTGGGAGCGGGCTTGCTCGCGATAGCGGTGGACCCGTCAATAAATCCGGCGACTGACACTGCGCTATCGCGGGCAAGCCCGCTCCCACATACAGCACCAGCAGATTTGCAGTGAGTCAGACACCGGTCCAGGCGCTGACAAACGCCGTGATGTCTTCTTTCGCCGCCGTCCGCGGCGGGTTTTGCGCAGTGCCCAAATAAAGGAAGCCAATCACTTCCTCACCCGCACTCAGCCCCAACCCCTTGGCCACATGCGCCGAATACGACAAATCCCCGGTCCGCCACACCGCACCAATGCCCTGGGCATACGCCGCCAGCAAAATACCGTGGGCCGCACAGGCCGCCGCCAGCAATTGCTCGGACTTGGGCACCTTGAAGTGCTCCTGCAGACGGGCAATCACCACCACCACCAACGGCGCACGCAACGGGCCATTCTGCGCCTTGTCGATCACCGCTTGCGGGGCCTCGGGGTCTTGCAGGCGGGCCGCTTCGGCCAGCAGGGTGCCCATTTGCTCGCGGGCTGCGCCTTCCACGGTGAGGAAGCGCCACGGCCGCAGTTGGCCGTGGTCCGGCGCACGCATGGCTGCCGCGAACAGCACTTCGCGCTGCTCGGCAGTAGGGGCCGGTTCCAGCAGGCGCGGTACGGAAACACGGTTGAGCAAAGCGTCGAGAGCCTGCATTGGCCACCTCCAAAAAAAATGTGCGGTCATTCTAGCGGGAATGCATCAGATTGGAGCAAACGATAATTGCTCTTATTCAATCCGCCCCGCCCTGTTAGACTTTGCCCCTGAATTTCATCCACCCTCGCCCGTCTTCCAGGATTCTTGATGCCCCGTTTGCTTCTTCGCCTGTCTGCACTCTTGATGGCCGTGAGTCTGAGTGCCTGCGATGACGCCCCGCCGCCGACGTTTACCCAGGCCGAGCCCGGTGAAGCCCGTTCGGGGGGCAGCACCACGGTGCGCAAGACCGACCAGAATGCCTTTTCTCTGCCGTCGGCCAACCTGGCACCAACCCGCCGCCTGGACTTCAGCGTCGGCAACAGTTTTTTCCGCAATCCATGGGTGATCGCCCCGGCCACCACCACCGCCCGCGACGGGCTGGGGCCGCTGTTCAACACCAATGCTTGCCAGAACTGCCATATCAAGGACGGGCGCGGCCATCCGCCCGCGCCTGAGGCCAACAATGCGGTGTCGATGCTGGTACGCCTGTCGATCCCGGATTCGCCGCCCTATGCCAAGGTCATCGAACAGTTGGGGATCGTGCCCGAGCCGGTGTATGGCGGGCAGTTGCAGGACATGGCCGTGCCCGGTGTCGTCCCGGAAGGCAAGGTGCGGGTCGACTACACACCGGTCAACGTCACGTTCAATGACGGTACGGTGGTGGAGTTGCGCAAGCCGAGCCTGCAGATCACCCAGCTCGGCTACGGGCCGATGCACCCGGATACGCGGTTTTCCGCCCGTGTAGCACCGCCGATGATCGGCCTGGGCCTGCTCGAAGCCATCAGCGACGCGGACATCCTGCAAAACGCCAGCAAACGCCCGGACAAAAACGGCGTGCTCGGCCGCCCGAACTGGGTCTGGGACGATGCCCAGCAAAAAACCGTGCTCGGGCGCTTTGGCTGGAAAGCCGGGCAGCCGAACCTCAATCAACAAAATGTTCACGCGTTCTCTGGTGATATGGGCCTGACCACCAGCCTGCGGCCCATGGACGACTGCACCGACGCACAGGTTGCCTGTAAGCAGGCGCCCAACGGCAACGGCGAAAATGGCGAGCAGGAAGTCAGCGATAACATCCTGCGCCTGGTGCTGTTCTACACCCGGAACCTGGCCGTGCCCGCCCGACGCGACGTCAACGCGCAACAAGTGCTGGACGGCAAGAACCTGTTCTTCCAGGCCGGTTGCCAGGCATGCCACACACCGAAGTTCACCACCGCCAGCAATGCCGCCGAACCGGAGCTGGCCAACCAGGTCATCCGACCGTACAGCGATTTGCTGCTGCACGACATGGGCGAGGGCCTGGCCGATAACCGCAGCGAGTTCAAGGCCGGTGGCCGCGACTGGCGCACGCCGCCGTTGTGGGGCATTGGCCTGACGCAAAACGTCAGTGGCCACACCCAGTTCCTGCATGACGGCCGTGCCCGCAACCTGCTCGAAGCCGTGCTGTGGCACGGCGGTGAGGCCCAGGCGGCGCAGCAACAGGTGTTGTCTTTTAATGCGCAGCAGCGAGCAGCATTGCTCGCGTTCCTGAATTCTCTATAAGCTTTGCCCCAATTATTGAAGGGAGCTCGACATGTTCCGTCCCAAGTTGTTGTTCACCAGCCTGGCCGCCCTGGCCCTTGGCGCCTGCTCGCCGCAGGATCCGCAAGCGGTCACCTCGGCAGCCATCGCCAAGCAAGTGATCCTGCCGACCTACAGCCGCTGGGTCGAAGCTGACCGGCAGTTGGCCGTCAGCGCCCTGGCTTACTGCCAAGGCAAGGAATCCCTGGAGACCGCCCGCGCCGACTTCCTCCACGCGCAAAAAGCCTGGGCCGAGTTGCAACCGCTGCTGATCGGCCCGCTGGCTGAAGGCAATCGCGCCTGGCAGGTGCAGTTCTGGCCCGACAAGAAAAACCTCGTCGGCCGCCAGGTCGAGCAACTGGCCACTGCCCAGCCACAGATCGACGCCGCCGCCCTGGCCAAGTCCAGCGTGGTAGTGCAAGGCCTGTCGGCCTACGAATACATCCTGTATGACGCCAAGACCGACATCGCCAACGACGCCCAGAAAGCCCGCTACTGCCCGCTGCTGATGGCCATCGGCGAGCGCCAGAAGCAATTGGCCGAAGAAATTCTGGCCAGTTGGAACAGCACCGACGGCATGCTCGCGCAGATGACCAAGTTTCCTAACCAGCGCTACGCCGATTCCCACGAAGCCATCGCCGAACTGCTGCGCGTGCAGGTCACGGCCCTGGATACCCTGAAGAAAAAACTCGGCACGCCGATGGGTCGCCTGTCCAAGGGTATCCCGCAGCCATTCCAGGCCGATGCGTGGCGCAGCCAGTCGTCCCTGCAAGGCTTGCGAGCCAGCCTCGCGGCGGCCCAGACCGTGTGGGTCGGGGTCGACAACAAAGGCCTGCGCGGCCTGCTGCCTGCCGACCAGAAACCTCTGGCCGAAAAGATCGACGCCGCCTACGCCGCCGCCCTGAAGCTGTTCGACAGCAACCAGCGTTCGCTCAATGAACTGCTGGCCGACGACGCCGGGCGCGAGCAACTCAACGCTATCTACGACAGCCTCAACGTGGTCCACCGCCTGCATGAAGGCGAACTGGCCAAGGCGCTGGGCATCCAACTGGGCTTCAATGCCAACGACGGTGACTGATGATGCTCAGGCGACAGGCTTTGGCCATCGGCAGCGTGCTGCTCAGTGCAATCACCCTGGGCGGCTGGACGCTGTTCAAGCGCAAGGGCGACAGCCCGCTGTTGCTGTCGGCCCGGGATGATGCCGACGGCAAGCACTACGCCGTGGGCTATCGCCTGGACGGCAGCCAGGTGTTCGCCACCCAGGTCGGTCAGCGTTGCCACGACATCATCAACCACCCGAGCCTGCCCATCGCGCTGTTCGTGGCGCGCCGCCCCGGCACCGAGAGCTACCTGGTAGACCTGCGCGACGGCACGCTGCTGCAAACCGTGACGTCCCAGGCCAACCGGCACTTTTATGGGCATGCAGTCATCCACAAGAGCGGCGACTGGCTATACGCCACGGAAAACGACACCACCGACCCCGGTCGCGGCCTACTGGGCGTGTACAGGTTCGAAGGTGAGCGCCTGGTACACAGCGGGGAGATGTCCACCCACGGCATCGGCCCGCACCAGGTGTCGTGGATGCCCGATGGCGAGACTCTGATCGTGGCCAATGGTGGCATTCGCACCGAGGCCGAAAGCCGGGTCGAGATGAACCTCAACGCCATGGAGCCGAGCCTGGTGCTGATGCAGCGCGACGGCACCCTGCTGAGCAAGGAAACCCTGAGCCAGCCAATGAACAGCGTGCGCCATATGGGGATCGCCAGCGATGGCACGATCCTCACCGGGCAACAGTTTATGGGGCCTTCCCAGGAGCGTTCCGAACTGTTGGCGATCAAGCGTCCGGGGCAACCGTTCGTGGCGTTCCCGGTGGCCGATGAGCAATTGCAGGCCATGGGGCACTACACCGCCAGCGTGGCCGTACACAGCGAGTTGCGTCTGGTGGCACTGACCGCGCCACGGGGCAATCGCTTCTTTATCTGGGACATGGACAGTGGCGAACTGCGCCTGGACGGGCCGTTGCCTGACTGCGCCGGCGTCGGCGCAGTGGCCGACGGGTTTGTCGTGACCTCTGGCCAGGGTCGTTGCCGTTTCTACGATTGCCGGCAGCCCCAACTGGTGGCCAAGCCCCTGGATCTGCCAGCTGGGTTTTGGGATAACCACCTGCATCTGATCTAAAACCACTGTCGCGCTCCCGGGCCCACACCTGGGAGCCGACTCACCAGAAAAACCCTACGCAACCTGTGAAAAAACCCCGCCACGGGGACTACTCATCTCACAGACACGTCCGACTTTCCGCCTTATAGCACTCGCCTTTCTGATGAAGACTGCCTGGCTCATCGTGCCAGCGAGCGCCCCTGCGCGCGCCCTCCGCACCCTGTCACCTTCACAAGGAAGCAACTATGCCGGGCCGCCGGATGATTACCATGCTCAGCATCGTACTGCTGGTCGTGCTGATGCTCGCCAGCTATAAAGCGTTCTGGGTTTACCAACAGCTGCAGCTGCTGCATGCGCCAAAGCCGCCCGTCAGCGTGGCGGTGGCAACCGCCCTCGAACAACCCTGGCAGCGCCAGTTGCCCGCCGCTGGCACCCTCAAGGCATTGCAGGGCATCAACCTGAGTATCGAGGTGCCCGGCGTCGTCACCCAGTTGCACTTCGACTCCGGGCAAGTGGTCAAGCAAGGGCAAACCCTGCTGCAACTTGAGAATCAGGCCGAGCAGGCCGCGCTGGACGTGGCCCTGGCGGACCGCAGCCTGGCCCGGCAGAACTTCCAGCGCGGCCGCGAGCTGGTGGCGATCAACGCCATCTCCCAAGAGGAGTTCGACCGACTGTCCGCCGAGTTCAACCGCAACAATGCCGTCGTTGCACAACGTCGCACGGCGCTGGACAAAAAACGCATCGTCGCCCCGTTCAACGGCACCCTTGGCATCCGCCAAGTCAACATCGGTGACTACCTGCAAAGCGCCACCGTGATCGCCAGCCTGCAGGACGCCCATAGCCTTTACGTCGATTTCCACATCCCCGAGCACGCCGTTCAACTGATCAAGATCGGCCAGTCCGTGCGCATTGAAGTCTCGGCACGCCCAGGACTTTCCAGTCTCGCCACCATTAGCGCCATCGACCCCATCGTCGACACCCACACGCGAAATGTGTTGGTACGCGCCACCCTGACTCATCCGCCCGCCGACCTGTTGCCGGGTATGTTCGCCCACTTGCAGGTGCTGCTGACGAACCCGGGTTTGCATATCGTGATCGAGGAGAGCGCAATCGCCTACAGCCCCTATGGCCAGTATGTGTACGTCGTAGCCCCGCGCAAAAACAGCGAAGGCCGTGACGAGCTGGATGCCGAGGGCAAGCCGCTGCTGATCGCCGAACAACGCCTGGTCGAAACGGGCGAGCGACGCGATGGCACCATCGTGATTGCCAAAGGGCTGGCCAAGGGCGAACAGGTCGTTACTGCCGGCCAGATCAAATTGCAAAACGGTACCCCAGTGCGCATCAGCATCCACCGGAACCAACCTGATGAGCGTCCACTGGCGGCCCAACGGGAGAACGAAAAATGACGTTCACCGACCTGTTTATCCGCCGCCCCGTACTGGCCCTGGTGGTCAGCCTGTTGATCGTGTTGCTGGGCTGGCAGGCCTTTGGGCAATTACCATTGCGCCAATTCCCGCAGATGGAAAGTGCGCTGGTCACGGTGACCACGGTCTCTCCAGGCGCCAGTGCCGAGACCGTGCAGAGCTACATCACACAACCTCTGCAGAAAAGCCTGGCAAGCGCGCAAGGCATCGACTACATGCGCTCCACCAGCCGGCAGAACGTGTCGATTATTTCCATCTACGGGCGGGTCGGGGCCGACAGCGACCGGTTGTTCACCGAGCTGTTGGCCAAGACCAATGAAGTAAGGAACCAACTGCCTCGGGACATAGAGGATCCGGTGCTGAACAAGGTCGCGGCGGATAACACCGCGCTGATGTACCTGGGTTTTTCCAGCGACACCATGAACAATGCGCAAATCACCGACGTCCTGCTGCGTGTGATCCAGCCTCGCCTGGTGACTCTGCCGGGCATGGCCGAGGCCCAGATCATCGGCAACCAAAGCTTTGCCATGCGTATCTGGCTTGATCCGCTGAAACTCGCAGGCTTTGGTTTGAGCGCCAGCGATGTGACCCAGGCCATCAAGCGCTACAACGTACAGTCCATTGCCGGCGACGCTACAGGTGAATTGGTCGTTACCAGTGTCACGGCCAATACCGAACTGCAGTCGGTTGAAGGCTTCCGGGCCATCACCTTGAAAACCAACGGCGACAGCCAGGTCCGCCTCGGGGATGTGGCGCGGGTGGAGCTGGGAGCGCAGAACTACGACAGCTTCAGTTCATTCAATGGCCTGCCCGCGACCTACATCAGCATCAAGCCGACCCCCGACGCCAACCCGCTGGAGCTGGGCAAGCGCGTACGCGAACTGATGCCCCTGCTGCAGGCGCAGTTACCGCCTCATGTGCAAGCCGATATCGCCTACGACTCGACGTTGTACATCAACGCCTCTATCGACCATGTGCTGTCGAGCCTGCTGGAAGCCATCCTGATTGTGGTGTTGGTGGTGTTCCTGTTTCTGGGCTCTTTGCGCGCCGTGGTGATTCCCGTCATCACCATTCCCCTGTCGCTGGTCGGCACGCTGTTCTTCATGCAACTGATGGGGTACTCGATCAACGTCCTGACGCTGCTGGCCATGGTCCTGGCCATTGGCCTGGTGGTGGATGACGCCATTGTGATGATGGAGAACATTCATCGGCATATCGAACGAGGCAAGTCGCCCCTTGAGGCCGCGATCAAAGGCGCGCGGGAGGTGTGCGTGCCGGTCATTTCGATGACCATTACCCTGGCCGCGGTGTATGCGCCCATCGGTTTCCTGCAGGGGTTGACCGGGGCGCTGTTCAAGGAGTTTGCCCTGACCCTGGCCGGGGCCGTGGTGATTTCCGGTATCGTTGCGCTGACCCTGTCACCGATGATGTGCGCCCTGTTATTGCGCCCTGAAGAACAGCCACGGGGCCTGCCCCTGGTCCTGGACCGGCTGTTCAACCATCTGAAGCAGCGTTACCAGCGCCGCCTGCATCAGATCATGGAGGCGCAGTCGGTGGTCATCGTGTTCGCCCTGCTGATCCTCGGCCTGATTCCCGCCATGCTCACCTTCACCCTCTCCGAGCTGGCCCCCGATGAGGACCAGGGCCTGATCTTTATCCTCGCCAGCGCACCGCAGCCGAGCAACCTGGCCTACCTCAACCGTTACACCCAGGACTTCATCGCGCTGTTCAAGACCCTGCCCGAGTACCAGGCCTCGTTCCAGATCAATGGCCTCGATGGCGTGCATTCGGGGGTGGGCGGTTTCCAACTGCGCCCGTGGGACCAGCGCGAGCGCACGCAGATGGAGGTGCTGGCGCCGCTGCGCAAAAAGCTCGACAGCATCCCCGGCCTGCAAGTATTTGCCTTTAACCTGCCGTCCTTGCCGGGTACGGGCGAAGGCCTGCCTTTTGGTTTTGTCATCAGTTCCCAGCAGGACCACAAGTCGATGCTGGCGGTGGCCGAGCGCGTCAAACAGCGGGCCATCGACTCCGGGAAGTTTGCCTACGTGGATATCGACCTGGCCTTCGACCGGCCCGAAGTAGTGATCGACATTGACCGGGCCAAGGCCGCGCAAATGGGCGTGTCCATGCAGGACCTGAGCCTGACCCTGGCGACCCTGCTGGCTGAAACGGAAATCAACCGCTTCAGGATTGATGGCAATCTGTACAAGGTCATTGCCCAGGTCGAGCGCACCTACCGCGACAACCCGGACTGGCTGAGTCACTACAACGTCAAAAATGCCAAGGGCCAATTACTGCCCCTGTCGACGTTGATCACCGTCTCCAGCCAACAGGTACGCCCGCGACAGTTGAACCAGTTCCAGCAGCTCAATTCGGTGCTGGTCTCGGCTTACCCGATTGTCGGTATGAGCAACGCCCTGGAGACCGTACATGCCATCGCCCAGGAAGAGGCTCCGGCGGGCTACACCTTCGACTACAGCAACGCCACGCGCCAGTTTGTGCAGGAGGGCAATGCGCTGTGGGGTACGTTCGGCCTGGCATTGGCGATCATCGGCCTGGTGCTGGCGGCCCAGTTTGAAAGCCTGCGTGACCCGCTGGTGATCCTGGTGACGGTGCCGCTGTCGATCTGCGGGGCATTGATTGCGCTGTTCCTCGGCTGGTCGACCCTGAACATTTACACACAAATCGGCCTGGTCACGCTGATCGGCCTGATCAGCAAGCACGGCATCCTGATCGTCGAGTTCGCCAACCAGTTGCGCAAGGAGCAGGGGCTGTCGGCGCGTGCCGCCATCGAAGAAGCCGCCGCGATCCGCTTGCGGCCGGTGCTGATGACCACCATCGCTACCGTGCTGGGGGTGATCCCGCTGGTGTTTTCCAGCGGTGCCGGCGCGGTCAGCCGGTTTGATATCGGCATGGTGATCGCCACCGGCATGTCGATCGGGACCTTGTTCACTTTGTTCGTCCTGCCGTCGGTGTATACGGCGCTGGCCAAGCGCGACATGCCCGCACCCTGACCTCATATGGGAAAGGCCTGACACCCCTTTCCCTATTCCCCTACGCCTTAAAACCATTGCGCTTGAGCCTGCCCGCGAACGCTGAAATTTACCAGTTGGAATCCCCCCGAAACTCGGAGTAATGTGCCGAATCGTTCGTCTTCGTCTGCCTCAGTTTTTTCCAAGGAACCGGAATATGCTGCGTCGTCGCATGCTGATCATGTTGGCCGTTGTGCTGCTCATCGTCCTGCTGCTGGGGGGCTATAAAGCCTTTTCCATCTATCAGCAGATCCAGGTCTTTTCCGCGCCCAAACCGCCGATCAGCGTGGCGGTGGCCACCGCGGTCGAACAACCGTGGCAACAGCGCCTGCCGGCGGTGGGTACGCTCAAGGCCTTGCAGGGGGTGAACCTCGCCCTGGAGATTGCCGGCACGGTCAAGGACGTGCAGTTCGAGTCGGGGCAGAAGGTCAAGGCCGGGCAACCGCTGGTGCAACTCGACAGTGCGGTGGAAGACGCCCTGCTGCAAACCGCCCAGGCCGACCTGGGCCTGGCCCAGCTCGATTACGGGCGCGGCAGCCAACTGGTGGGCAGCCAGGCGATCTCCAAGGGCGAGTTCGACCGGCTCTCGGCGCAACTGCAAAAAAACAAGGCCACGGTCAACCAGCTCAAAGCGTCCCTGGCCAAGAAACACATCGTCGCGCCGTTCAGCGGCACTATCGGCATTCGTCAGGTCGATGTGGGCGACTATCTGGCCAGCGGCACGGTGATTGCCACCTTGCAGGACCTGAGCAGCCTCTATGTGGACTTTTATGTGCCCGAGCAGTCGGTGCCCAAGCTGGCCGTGGGCCAGGGGGTACAGGTGCAAGTCTCGGCCTACCCGAAACTGACCTTCCCCGGCACCCTCAGTGCGATCAACCCGAAAGTCGAGAGCAGCACCCGTAACGTGCTGGTTCGAGCGACCCTGGCCAACCCGGACAATAAACTGCTACCGGGCATGTTCAGCAGCCTGCAAGTGCTGCTGCCCGACCCGCAAGCGCAGGTGGTGATACCGGAAAGTGCCATTACCTACACCCTCTACGGCAACTCAGCCTACGTGGTAACACAGAAAAAGACCGAGGACGGCAGCCTCGAAAAAGATGCCAACGGTCAACCGATCCTGATCGCCGAACGGCGCTTTATCGAAACCGGCGAACGGCGCGATGGCCTGGTGCTGATCACCAAAGGCCTGAGCAGTGGCGAGCAAGTGGTCAGCGCCGGGCAGATCAAGCTCGACACCGGTGCGCATATCGCCATCACTGCGGATAAAAACCTGCCGGCCGCCCCTGGCCAACCTCCGCGCAACGACGGTTCAAGGAACTGAGCCATGGCGTTTACCGACACGTTTATCCGCCGCCCGGTGCTGGCCATGGTGGTCAGCCTGCTGATCGTGCTCCTGGGTTTCCAGGCCTACAGCAAACTGCCTCTGCGCCAATACCCATCCATGGAAAATGCCCTGATCACGGTGACTACCGCGTACCCCGGGGCCAATGCCGAGACGATCCAGGGCTACATCACACAGCCGCTGCAGCAAAGCCTGGCAAGTGCCGAAGGTATCGACTACATGACCTCGGTCAGTCGCCAGAACTTCTCGGTGATTTCCATCTATGCGCGGATCGGCGCCAACAGCGACCGGCTGTTCACCGAGCTGCTGGCCAAGGCCAACGAGGTCAAGAACAAACTGCCCCAGGACGCCGAAGACCCGGTGTTGAGCAAGGAGGCCGCAGATGCCTCGGCGCTGATGTACATCAGCTTCTCCAGCCAGCAACTGAGCAACCCGCAGATCACCGACTACCTGTCGCGGGTGATCCAGCCCAAGCTGGCGACCCTGCCCGGCATGGCCGAAGCCGAGATCCTCGGCAACCAGGTATTTGCCATGCGCCTGTGGCTGGACCCGGTCAAGCTCGCGGGCTTTGGCCTGAGCGCCAGTGACGTCACCGACGCCGTGCGCCACTACAACTTCCTCTCCGCCGCCGGCGAAGTGAAGGGCGAGTATGTGGTCACCAGCATCAACGCCAACACCGATTTGAAGACCGCCGAGGCCTTCGCCGCCATCACCGTGAAGACCGATGGCGACAGCCGGGTGCTGCTGGGCGACGTGGCCCGGGTGGAAATGGGCGCGGAAAACTACAACGCCATCAGTTCCTTTGGCGGTACGCCTTCGGTGTACATCGGCATCAAGGCCACGCCCAGTGCCAACCCGCTGGATGTGATCAAAGAAGTACGCAAGCTGATGCCGGAGCTGGAATCCCAGTTGCCGCCCAATCTCAAGGCAGAAATCGCCTACGACGCCACGCTGTTTATCCAGGCGTCCATCAACGAAGTGGTCAAGACCCTGTTTGAAGCGGTGCTGATCGTGATCGTCGTGGTGTTCCTGTTTCTCGGGGCGCTGCGCTCGGTGGTGATCCCGGTGGTGACCATCCCGCTGTCGATGATTGGCGTGCTGTTTTTCATGCAACTGATGGGCTACTCCATCAACCTGCTGACACTGCTGGCGATGGTGCTGGCCATCGGCCTGGTGGTGGATGATGCCATTGTGGTGGTGGAGAACATCCACCGCCATATTGAAGAAGGCAAGACGCCACTGGACGCTGCGCTGGAAGGCGCGCGGGAGATTGCCGTGCCGGTGGTGTCGATGACCATCACCCTGGCGGCGGTGTATGCGCCCATCGGTTTCCTCGAGGGGCTGACCGGGGCGTTGTTCAAGGAGTTCGCCCTGACCCTGGCCGGTGCGGTGGTGATTTCCGGCATCGTCGCCCTGACCCTGTCACCGATGATGTGCGCCCTGCTGTTGCGCCACGACGAAAACCCCACGGGCCTGGCCCATCGCCTGGACCGCATCTTCGAAGGCCTCAAGCGCCGCTACCAGACAATGCTGCACGGCACATTGAACACCCGGCCGGTGGTGATCGTATTTGCCCTGATCGTGCTGTGCCTGATCCCGGTATTCCTCAAATTCACCCAGTCGCAACTGGCCCCGGATGAAGACCAGGGCATCATCTTTATGATGGCCAGCGCACCGCAGCCGACCAACCTGGACTACCTGAACACCTACACCGACGAGTTCATCACGATCTTCAAGGACTTCCCGGAGTACTACTCCTCGTTCCAGATCAATGGGTTCAACGGGGTGCAATCGGGCATCGGCGGCTTCCTGCTCAAACCGTGGAACGAGCGCGACCGCACGCAGATGCAGATCCTGCCTGAGGTACAGAAACGCCTGGAGCAGATCCCCGGCTTGCAGGTATTCGGCTTCAACCTGCCATCACTGCCCGGTACAGGCGAAGGCCTGCCCTTCGGTTTTGTGATCAACACACCCAATGACTATGAGTCGTTGCTGCAAGTGGCCGACCGCGTGAAGAAACGGGCCATGGAGTCGGGCAAGTTCGCCTTTGTCGATATCGACCTGGCGTTCGACAAACCCGAGGTGGTGGTGGACATCGACCGCGCCAAGGCGGCGCAGATGGGGGTGTCGATGCAGGATCTGGGCAGCACACTGGCGACCTTGCTGGCGGAGGCGGAAATCAACCGGTTCACCATTGATGGGCGCAGCTACAAGGTCATCGCCCAGGTCGAGCGGGCCTACCGGGACAACCCCGAGTGGCTGAACAGTTACTACGTGAAAAACACCCAGGGCGAGTTGTTGCCGCTGTCGACCCTGATCAGCATCAGTGACCGCGCGCGCCCGCGCCAACTGAACCAGTTCCAGCAACTCAACTCGGCGCTGATCTCGGGCTTCCCGATTGTCAGCATGGGCGAGGCCATCGACACCGTGCGTCAGATCGCCATCGAAGAAACCCCGGCCGGCTACGCCTTCGACTACAGCGGCGCCTCACGCCAGTTCATCCAGGAAGGCAGCGCGCTGTGGGTCACCTTTGGCCTGGCGTTGGCCATCATCTTCCTGGTGCTGGCGGCACAGTTCGAGAGCTTCCGTGACCCGCTGGTGATCCTGGTGACGGTGCCGCTGTCGATCTGCGGCGCGTTGATCCCCTTGTTCCTGGGTTGGTCGAGCATGAACATCTACACCCAGGTGGGGTTGGTGACCTTGATCGGGCTGATCAGCAAGCACGGGATCCTGATCGTCGAGTTTGCCAACCAGTTGCGCAAGGACAAGGGCCTGACGCCCCGTGAAGCAGTGGAAGAAGCGGCGGCGATTCGCCTGCGCCCGGTGTTGATGACCACGGCAGCGATGGTGTTTGGCATGGTGCCGTTGATCTTTGCCACAGGGGCCGGGGCGGTCAGTCGGTTTGATATCGGGATGGTGATTGCTACGGGGATGTCTGTGGGTACGTTGTTTACGCTGTTTGTGTTGCCGTGTGTTTATACGTTGTTGGCCAAGCGTGAGGCCTTGGCGGCGGCGGATTGATTGAGTACCTATCCGTTTCTGCGGCCCCTGTGGGAGCTGTCTCGCCCTGCGAGGCTGTGATAGCGGTGTGTCAGACAACATAAAGGCTAGCAGTGCCGGCGCCATCGCTGGCAAGCCAGCTCCCACACCCACCGGGGAACGCGGCTTCGCGCTCCGGTTCTACTGTGGCTCTGCTTTTGATCTTGATCTGAGGCGCCCCGCCAGGGCTGAGCGTATAGCCGCCATCCCAGACCAAGAACGCAGCAACACGCAAAAAACAAAAGGCCCCGCACTGCGGGGCCTTTTACAGGGGCGTCAATCTCTTCAACTCGCAGGCCTCATCCCTTGGGACATCCCAAACATAAACAGCAAAAGCTGATGATCAGGCTGCGTAACCCCCGTGGTCTTGGCGATCCGCGGCACCGGGCATTGCCCGCCGTTGTGCGCCGCGCTGAGGACTTCTGTGCGGGGCTGCTCCCAGGCAGCCAGGGCCAGGGAGGCGATGCCCAAGGCCCCCAACAGAAACAAACCTCGTGCTATTTCTAGCTTCATTAGGTTAAACCCTTGATAGCGCTGCCAAACGCCGCTTCGTAAAAGTAGCTGAGTTTTTGCCAGTCGGCGGCATTCCACGACGAATGGCGCCGCAACTGCTGCATGTCATGGTCAGCGGCCCGGCGGGCGGTCAAGCGTTGGCGACTCTTCTCGAGATCCAGCAGCGCCACTTCGACCGTCGCGCCCTCTGCCGCCCCGCTGACCCGCACAAAAATATGCTTGCTGTACAGGCAGCCATGCTGCCAGCGCCCCTTGTGCATGCGCGCCAGGGTTTGCGCCAACTCAGCTAGCAGGCGCTCATGCACCAGTTCCCCACATTGCGCGCGGCCACCGGCGGCGTACCAGCTGTCGATATCCACAAAGCCATCCAAAGCCGCCGTCACCAGCAAAGCCTTCCACTGTTGGTCCGGATCACGACGGGCGCCACAGAACACCAGTTCCGGAACCCCCACATCGAGCAAGCGCAGGCCCCTGAGCGCATCGCGCTCGCGCAACACCGTGGGCCGCCCAAAAGGATGCAGCCAGCTGCGATAAGTGTGACCTGTCTGGCGCTTGCTGTAGAGCAAGCGCCCACTGGTGCCGATTACCCGCTGTACACCGCTTTCGCCCCCTCGACGCCGATTGGGCTCCTCGACCCACTCGCCCTGCTGCCGCCAGAAGTAATCGAAGCGCTCTTCGGGAGCTACGTGACTGCCTGCTGCGTACTCAACTGCCATCCTGCTACCTCTTGCGCAATACATACACTCGCCACATGGCGTACAGCGGTATGAAGTCCAAATACTCCTGGACGCGGAAACCAGCTTGCTCAAACTCAGCTTCAACAGTAGCAGCCGGTAACACAAAACGATTTCGGTAACTCTCCTGCTCACTTTTGTTGCGACGCTGCACTTCCAGGCGCTTGCGTTTCCAGGCCTTGAAGTTGCCATCCACCCACAACGAAATGATCACGCTATCGCGGGTAACCCTTTGAAATTCTTTCAATAACGCCAGCCGATGCGCCGGGTCGCCGATGTGGTGCAGCAGACGCATGCAGAAAATGCTGTCCACTGCGTTGTCTGGCAGGTCGATATCAAACGCTGATGTCTGCAAGGGCCGTACCCGCTTGAGCACATCCGCCGGTTGCGACGCAGTGGCGATGCTTAACATGGCCTCGGAATTGTCCGCGCCGATAATCACCCGGTTGGGCTTTTCGGCCAGCAGTGGCCAGAAGCGCCCGGCACCGCACGGTAAATCCAACACCAGACCAGGCTCACCGGCCATCGCCAGCGCACCGCGGGCCAATTGCTCATCCCGTTTGTGCGACAGCCGCCGCGCCAACTTGCCCTGATGTTTAAGCAGATATTGTTGAGCGTGCCGGTCGTCGTACTTGGCGGAAAATTCAAGTTTGATAGGGGTAGCCATCCACGGATCTCCTAGACTGATGCCTGCAACCTTAAGCAGTCGCACGTCATCCGCAGGTCAACCCTTTGTGAAAAAAACGTCCCGTCTAACCCTAAAGAATTACAAGGTTTTACAGGGAAAAAGCATGGCATGAAGCCATCTTCGCCGAACAGGCGGGAACCTGCCCCTGGGGAAGGGGCAGGAAAGGGCTCAGGATTTGACCTGATTCAATTCAACATGGAAGCGACAACCACTGGGCTCCATGGTACTGAGGCTGACCACCCAGCCCTGGCTCTCGCAGATGCGCTGGACCAGTGACAAACCCAGGCCCAGGCCGTCACCGCGTTTTTCGTTACCGCGTACAAACGGCTCGAACATAGCCTCGCGCTTGTCTTCGGGAATCCCCACCCCGCTGTCTTCCACTACAAAGCCAGTAGGCTCCAGGGTCAGGCGGATAAACCCGTGTTCGGTGTAGTGCAGGGCGTTGCGCAGCAGGTTGCCCATGACCGCATGCAGGAAGGTGGCGTTGTAGCGGGTGTCGAGTGGGTTGCCCGGCAGGTAGAACAACTCGATGCCCTTGCGCTCGATAGGTTCGCGCCAGATCCCCAGCAAGCCCTCCGCAACCTCGGAGAGGCTGACCTGGGGCGACATCGTGGTGTCGTCATGCTGGGCACGGGCCAGCATCAGGAAGGTCTGCACCAGCTCGCGCATTTCCTCGCAGGCCCGGGCGATACGCTCGACCTGTTTACGCCCCCGTGAATCAATCGCCGGGTTTTCCAGCAGCAGTTCGCAGGAACTGGCCAGCACCATCAACGGCGTGCGCAGTTCATGGCTGACATCGCTGGTGAACAGGCGCTCACGGGTCAGGGCCTGGCGCAGACGGCCAAGCGTGGCGTCGAAGGCCACTGCCAGTTCACCCACTTCGTCGGCCGCATAGTCCGGCGCCAGCGGCGGCGCCAGCCCCAGTAATTGGTCACGATGCCGCACCTGGCGCGCCAGGCGCACCACCGGTGCCATCACCTTACGAGCAAGGACCCAGCCGAGGAATACCGCCAGTGCCAGGCTGAGTACAAACCCTACCAGCACCACTGCAAACAACACGCGCTCGCGCTCTTCGAAATCGCTCTGGTCTTGCAGCAGGACATATCGACGGCCGTCGACGATCTCGACCATGGCATGGTAGGAAAGCGCATCGCGAAATACTTCGTGAAAGCCGGCGTCCAGATGCCGCAAGTCCTTGGGCAGTTGGAAATCCCCACGCCCGCCGCTGAAATAAAACAGCTGGTCCGGCTCGGGACGGTGGCGCCAGTCTTCAACACTGTCCATCAACAGCAGACGCTGCAGGTCGCCGCCCAGCCCCGCCGAAATCAGTTTTTCTTCCACCAGGTGCACCGTGGCGACGATGCCCATGGCGAAGGCCCCCGCCACCAACGCGCTCATCAGCGCAAAGGCGATGATGATTCGCTGGGCAAGGCTTTGCTTAAACTCCATCACGACCCTCGGCCAAGCGATAACCCACGCCATGCACGGTTTGCAGCAAGGGTTTGGCAAATGGCTTGTCGATCACTTGGCGCAGTTGGTGGACATGGCTGCGCAGGCTGTCGCTGTCCGGGCAGTCATCGCCCCACAGGGCCTCTTCAAGCACTTCGCGGCGCAGGACATGCGGGCTTTTCTGCATCAACACCGCGAGCAGTTTCAGGCCGACAGGGTTGAGCTTGAGCAGGCGTCCTTCGCGGGTCACTTCCAGGGTGTCGAGATCGTAGGACAGATCGCCGACTTGCAGCTCGCGCCGGCCGCCACCCTGGGCGCGACGCAGCACGGCTTCGATACGTGCGGCCAGTTCCGACAGGGCAAACGGCTTGAGCAGATAGTCATCGGCCCCCGACTTGAAGCCTTGCAGGCGATCGTCCAATTGGTCGCGGGCGGTGAGCATGATCACCGGTGTGTCGCGGCGCGCGTCTTCACGCAGGCGTTTGCACAGGGTGTAGCCATCAATCCCAGGCAGCATGATATCGAGCACGATCAGGTCGTAATGCTCGGTGGCCGCCAGGTGCAGGCCAGACAAACCGTCCTGTGCACAGTCCACGGTATAGCCCTTGAGTCCGAGGTAATCCGCCAGGTTGGCCAGAATATCGCGGTTGTCTTCAACCAATAAAATTCGCATGGGCAGTGTCTCCGTACGCGGTAACAGCCGTGTTGGCTCGCGCAGCTTAAGGCCAAGTATGGCTTACCGCTAGGCCTGAACGGTCAACCGATTACTGTTTTCAATCGATAAAAAAGCCCCGCCTGATCACTCAGGCGGGGCTTTTATGCATCGGGGGTAAGGCTGGCTTACATCATGCCGCCCATACCACCCATGCCGCCCATGTCTGGCATACCGCCGCCAGCCGAGCCTTCTGGTTTCGGCTTGTCAGCGATTGCAGCTTCGGTGGTCAGGATCAGGCCACCGATGGAGGCTGCAGCCTGCAGCGCGGAACGAGTCACCTTGGTTGGATCCAGGATGCCCATTTCGATCATGTCGCCGTAGACACCAGTCGCAGCGTTGTAACCGTAGTTACCTTTGCCGTTCTTGACTTCGTTGACTACAACGCTTGGCTCGTCGCCGGAGTTGGCAGCGATCTGGCGCAGCGGTGCTTCAACAGCACGACGCAGCACAGCGATACCGACGTTCTGGTCAGCGTTGTCGCCGGTCAGGTTGGTCAGGGCTTCCAGAGCACGGATCAGTGCAACGCCACCGCCAGGTACCACGCCTTCTTCAACGGCCGCACGGGTTGCGTGCAGGGCGTCTTCAACGCGGGCTTTCTTCTCTTTCATTTCAACTTCGGAACCAGCGCCAACCTTGATCACTGCAACGCCGCCAGACAGCTTGGCCAGGCGCTCTTGCAGTTTTTCACGGTCGTAGTCCGAGGAAGTCTCGGCAACCTGGGCACGGATCTGGGTGATGCGCGCCTGGATGTCCTGCTCAACGCCAGCACCGTCAACGATGATGGTGTTTTCTTTGGAGATGGTCACGCGCTTGGCGCTACCCAGGTTTTCCAGGGTGGCGCTTTCCAGGCTCAGGCCGATCTCTTCGGAGATTACGGTACCGCCGGTCAGGACGGCGATGTCCTGCAGCATGGCCTTGCGACGGTCGCCGAAGCCTGGAGCCTTGACGGCTGCGACTTTAACGATACCGCGCATGTTGTTCACAACCAGCGTCGCCAGGGCTTCGCCTTCAACGTCTTCGGAAACGATCAGCAGTGGACGGCCGGCTTTGGCAACGGCTTCCAGTACTGGCAGCATTTCGCGGATGTTCGAGATCTTCTTGTCGACCAGCAGGATCAGCGGGCTGTCCAGCTCGGCAACCATGGTCTCTGGCTTGTTGACGAAGTACGGGGACAGGTAGCCACGGTCGAACTGCATGCCTTCTACAACCGACAGTTCGTTTTCCAGGCCAGTGCCTTCTTCAACGGTGATCACGCCTTCTTTGCCGACTTTTTCCATGGCTTCGGCAATGATGTCGCCGATGGAGCTGTCGGAGTTGGCGGAGATGGTACCTACCTGAGCGATAGCCTTGGTGTCAGCGCATGGCTTGGACAGGTTTTTCAGCTCAGCAACGATGGCGATGGTCGCCTTGTCGATGCCGCGCTTGAGGTCCATCGGGTTCATGCCGGCAGCGACGGCTTTGTAGCCTTCGTTGACGATGGCCTGAGCCAGAACGGTGGCGGTGGTGGTGCCGTCGCCGGCGTCATCGTTGGCACGGGAGGCAACGTCTTTGACCAGCTGCGCGCCCATGTTTTCGAAACGGTCTTCCAGTTCGATTTCTTTGGCGACCGAAACGCCGTCCTTGGTGATGGTCGGAGCGCCGAAGCTCTTCTCGATGATCACGTTACGGCCTTTCGGGCCCAGGGTCGCTTTTACTGCGTCAGCCAGGATGTTGACACCGGTGAGCATTTTCTTACGGGCGGAATCGCCGAATTTAACTTCTTTAGCAGCCATGATCGATATTCCTTAAATACTTTGTAGTAACGGGAAAATGAGCGGGGAATCAGCCTTCCAGTACAGCGAGAATCTCGTTCTCAGCCATAACCAGCAGGTCTTCGCCGTCGACTTTCACAGTGTTGCTGCCGGAGTAAGGACCGAATACAACCTTGTCACCGACTTTAACGGCCAGCGCACGCACTTCACCGTTTTCCAGAGTCTTGCCTGGGCCTGCAGCGACGATCACACCGTGGTTGGCTTTTTCAGCAGCCGAACCTGGCAGAACGATACCGCCAGCGGTTTTCTTTTCTTCTTCGCTGCGACGGATAACGACGCGGTCGTGCAGAGGACGAAGCTTGCTCATTGTCGATCTCTCCTAATTGTAAGTTTCATCGGCCGGTATCAGTACCGGCGGGTGGTATTCCGGCGGTGCCGGTCGCGGTTCGCCAAGCGAAACGCGGAAGTCTGTCTGGTGTCGCCACCAGAAACCTTGCGGTGACCGTTACATAAGGGCGTATATGCTTATTACAAGGGCCGCAGATGAAAATTTTTGTGTCAGCAGGGCACCCGAAGGTGCCCTGCCAGGGATGGCGTTACTTGGAGTCGCGGTGCTCGAACTCACCTTCGATCACATCACCTTCACGCCCCAACGGCTGGCGAGGTGCCGGGCCACCACGAGGCTGCAGGTCATCGGCAAACGCACGCTGGCGGATCGCCGCTTCTTCGGCACGCTGGCGCAGCTTGCCTGCCAGCAAGCGCCGGGTGAATGGCAGCAGCAGGATCAAACCCAGCACATCGCTGACAAAACCCGGCACGATCAACAGGCCACCGGCCAAAGCCATCATCAAGCCTTCAAGCATGGTCTGGGCCGGCAACTCGCCGCGATTCAGGCTTTCACGGGCACGCAGTGCTGTGGCCAGGCCGGCGATACGCAGCACGAACACGCCGAGCATCGAGCCGAGAATAATCAGCAGCAGCGCCGGGAAAAACCCTATAGCACCGCTGACCTTGACGAATACGAACAGCTCCAGCACCGGAAACAGCAGAAAGAGCAATAAAAAAGGGCGCATCAAATGGTTCCTCAACGCAAGAATGCCTTGCTACTAGACCCTAGATGACGTCGCCCTTTCGTGAATTCAAGCTTGCGAGGTGGCTTTTTTCGGCCAAGCCTCGGCGTGAGCCAGGAAAACCAAGGCCTCGCGCACTTGTGTCGGCGTGTTGCAAGTATCCGCAAAGGGCAACCAGTGCAGGCCCTGACCGATGCGCAGGTGCATGCCTTCGCTGTCGATACCGGCCAGTTGCGCCGGCTCGGACGTCGGCAGGCCGGCCAGTTCGACATAGTGGGCGATGGCCTTGGTGTGATCGCTGTTCATGTGCTCGATCATGCTCAACTCGGCCTTGCCGGCGAACGGGTTGGCCAGGGTCAACTGATCGACCCAGTGGATCGCCCCAAAACCGCCGATGTAGCGATGCCGCACCGGCTTGAGCACCCAGAAATCGAAGTCATGGGCCTTGTGGTAGTTGGCCGAGTCCGGGAAATACCGGTAGTAGCGTTCGGCGGCGGCGGCAATGGCCGCCTCGTCCTCGAGCTTTTCGGCTTCGGCGAGATAGGTCAGGCGCCCGACAGCTTGCACATCATCAGCCTCGCGCTCGCCCACCAACAGCGAGCACTTGGGGTCTTTTTGCAGGTTGTGGGTGTGCTGGGCAATACGGCTGATCAGGATCAGCGGCCGGCCTTCGGCATCCAGGCAATAAGGCACCACCGAACCAAAGGGGAAGCCGGGCATGGCCTTGGAGTGGGTGGCCAGCGCCCCACGGTATTCCTTGAGCAGTAGTTCTCGTGCATTCTTGGCAACGTGGACGCTCAACTTATGACTCCTTCGATAAATTCCGTCAGAAAACGGACTGGGGCAACCGCTCAAATCTGCTCATAGGACATGCGAATGCATCTCAACGACAAAGTAATCATTATCACCGGCGGTTGCCAGGGCCTGGGCCGCTCCATGGCCGAGTATTTTGCAAGCAAAGGTGCCCATCTGGCACTGGTGGACCTCAATCAGGAAAAGCTCGATGCGGCCGTGGCTGCCTGCCAGTCCCATGGTGTCACCGCGCGCAGCTATCTGTGCAATGTGGCAGATGAAGACCAGGTGACTCATACCGTAGCGCAGATCGCCGAGGATTTCGGCGCGATCCACGGTTTGATCAACAACGCCGGGATCCTGCGTGATGGCCTGCTGCTCAAGGTCAAGGACGGCGAGATGACCAAGATGAGCCTGGCCCAGTGGCAGGCGGTGATCGACGTCAACCTGACCGGCGTGTTCCTCTGCACCCGCGAAGTGGCAGCAAAAATGGTGGAGCTGAACAACCAGGGCGCCATTATCAACATCTCGTCGATCTCCCGCGCGGGTAACGTGGGCCAGACCAACTATTCGGCGGCCAAGGCCGGCGTGGCCGCGGCGACGGTGACCTGGGCCAAGGAACTGGCGCGCTATGGCATTCGCGTGGCGGGTATTGCGCCGGGCTTTATCGAGACCGAGATGACACTGGGCATGAAGCCTGAAGCGCTGGAAAAGATGACTTCGGGGATCCCGCTCAAGCGCATGGGCCGCCCGGAAGAAATCGCCCATTCGGCGGCGTACATCTTCGAGAACGACTATTACACCGGGCGCATCCTGGAGTTGGATGGCGGGCTGCGGTTGTAACTGACACCGCGAAATCCCATGTAGGGCGGCTTGTGGGGGAGCTGGCTTGCCTGCGATAGCATCGCCTCGGTAATACTGAGAAACCGCGGTGGCGCTATCGCAGGCAAGCCAGCGCCTACATTCCAGTTACCAGGTCACGCCAAACCCTGCGGTGTAACGGGTCTTGCTCAGGTCGCTGTCCGAGCCGCCACTGATGATGTCGCGCTCGGCCTTGAGATTGAGCGAGGCCCATTCGGTGACTTTGTAGCGCAGGCCCATTTCGGCATCGAGGGCGTAGTCGGCCGGACCGGCCAGGGGTTTGCCCACTTCGCCGTTGGTGAAGAACTCCACGGTCTTGCCGATCAGGTAGCGGTTGTAGTCCCACTTCATGGCCAGGGAATAGAAGTTGTCCTTGCCGCCGTCCTGGTATTCATAGTCAGTGCGGTTGAGCAGCGAGCCCAGGGAGAACGCTCCCAGCTCATCGTCCCAGAACTGATAACCCGGACCGGTACCGACCGTGCGCTGGCGACGCAGGTCTTCAACCCTGTCGTGCTTGTACGTCAGGCGCCCCTGCCAGAACCACTGGTCGGTAATAAAGCGGTCCAGCGCGTACTCGGCGCTCCAGTTGTCGGTGGTGACCACATCGTTCTGGAATTCGCGGTTGTATTCGCCCTCGGCAATATGCCGCCACTTGCCGTGACGGGCGGTGGTCTTGAAGTCGATGTCGTAGTCGTCGGTGTCTTTTTCCGCACGCTTGTAGTCCAGCGCCACGTCGACATTACCCTTCCACACCAGATCCTCGATCACCGGTTTTGGCTTGATGATCTGCTGGATGCTGGCCAACTCCACCGTCTTGGGAGACTCGCCGTTGGCCAGGATCACCTTGCCGTCCTCGGCCGGGTGCAGGGACTTGGCCTTCTCGCCGGTGTAGGCGTCTTGCTTGACCAGCAGCTCCTGGTCGCTTTCCAGGGTTTTCACCTGTTTCCAGTCCACCGGGATCGCCCCGGCGTATTCAGTCTGGATCAACAGCTTGCCGCCGTCGAAAACCTTGATCTTGCCGGTCAGGCGATCACCGTTTTTCAACCAGATGGTATCGGCCAGCACAGGGGTAGAGGCAGTAAAAACAGCGAGGCACAGCAGGGTTCTGGACAACATAAGCGGTTACGGGGCTCAAGTTTGGCGAAAAAAGGGGCATTATCGGCGTAGCTGACGTCTTAGCAAGGACTGACTCAAGGTTTTCTATTGAGTTCAATTCTCAACGCCATCTTTACAGACGTTTCTTACATAGAAACGACTGATTTCAACCGAGCCAGCCAGAACTGTGAACGAGCCCGCCGAAACGCCGCAAACCCCGTCCGAAATGCGCCGTACTGCGCTGTACCTTACCTTGGCCCAAGTGCCCGAAGGCTGCGTGGTGAGTTATGGCGAACTGGCGCACCTGGCTGGACTGGGGCGTGCCGCACGCTTCGTGGGCCGCACCCTGAGCCAGCTCCCAGAGGGTTCGAAATTGCCCTGGCACCGGGTGGTCGCCGCCGGCGGTCGGATAAGTCTGCCGGCGGGCAGCGCTTCAGGTGATGAACAACGTGCGCGTTTGCGCAGCGAAGGTGTCAGTATCCTGAACAATCGCGTTGATATTCAGCGCCATGGCTGGCGCCCGGTAGAGCACAGCGGTTAGAGTGCGCGCTTTGTTTCCGTAAATCTGAGGCAGACTCCAGCCCATGCCCCGTAAAACCTGGCGCGCCGCGCTCGCTGCCTATGCCAGCCCCTCGACGTTAGTGCTGTTATTGCTCGGCTTTGCCGCCGGTCTGCCTTACATGTTGGTGTTCTCGACGCTCTCAGTCTGGTTGCGCGAAGCCGGTGTGGCACGCGAGACCATTGGCTATGCGAGCCTGATCGGCCTGGCATATGCGTTCAAGTGGGTCTGGTCACCCCTGCTGGACCAATGGCGCCTGCCGCTATTGGGCAAGTTGGGCCGTCGTCGTTCCTGGTTGGTGCTGTCCCAATCCCTGGTAATTCTCGGCTTGATCGGCATGGGCTTCTGCGACCCGCAGAAACACCTGTCCTGGCTGATCGCCATTGCCGTTATCGTCGCATTCGCCTCCGCAACCCAAGACATCGCAGTTGACGCCTATCGCCTGGAAATCGCCGATGACAGCCGCCAGGCCGCGCTGGCCGCCAGCTATATGTCCGGCTACCGCATCGCCGCCCTGCTGGCCACGGCGGGCGCGCTGTTCTTTGCCGAAGGCTTTGGTTCCACCGGCTTCAACTATAAGCATTCGGCGTGGACCGGCACCTACGTGCTGTTCGGCGTGTTGATGATCCCTGCCCTGCTCACCAGCTTTTTCATGCGTGAACCCGACGTGCCCCTGCGCACCCAGTTGCAGGCCGGGCGCTACACGTTTGCCCACCAACTGATGTCGGTGTTTGTGCTGATCGTCCTGCTGGTGTCGGTCCCGGCGATGTTCACCCAGTTGTACAACACCGATTTCGCCAGCGTACTGTTCGAAGGCGTAAGCCTGCTCGACCTGCTGCTGGAAGACCGCGCCTTCCTGCGCGCCATCCTCTATATCACCCTCACCGCCCTGTGCCTCTCGGCCATGGGCCGTCGAGGCCTGGCGCCGGTGCTGACGCCGGTCAACGACTTTATCCTGCGCTACCGCTGGCAGGCCCTGTTGCTGCTGGGGCTGATCGCCACCTACCGCATGTCGGACACGGTGATGGGCGTGATGGCCAACGTGTTCTATATCGACCAGGGGTTCACCAAGGACCAGATCGCCAGTGTCAGCAAGATCTTCGGCCTGATCATGACCCTGGTCGGCGCCGGCATGGGTGGCCTGTTGATCGTGCGATTCGGCATCCTGCCGATCCTGTTTATCGGTGGTATCACCTCGGCCGGCACCAACTTGCTGTTCCTGATGCTCGCCGACATGGGCGCCGACCTGCAGATGCTGATCTTCACCATTTCCCTGGACAACTTCAGCTCGGGCCTGGCGACCTCGGCGTTCGTCGCCTACCTGTCGAGCCTGACCAACCTGAAGTTCTCCGCCACCCAATACGCCCTGCTCAGCTCGATCATGTTGCTGTTGCCACGACTGATCGGTGGTTACTCGGGGGTCATGGTGGAAAAGTTCGGCTATCACAACTTCTTCCTGATCACCGCGATGCTCGGTGTGCCGACACTGCTGCTGATTGCCTTGCACTGGTACCAGGAAAGCCGGCGGATCCGTTTGAACCCGCCCGAAGAAGGCTGATACCTGTGGGGGTTGGCCCGCTCCCACGTGAAGCCAGCGCCCCACAGAAATCCAGTCACCACCTGATGCCTGTACTCTGGCGGCGACCGCCCGTACAATCCCAGGTCACTTCAAGTCCAAGCAACCGACAACGGCCTACCATGCGCACCAGTCAATATTTGCTCGCCACACAGAAAGAAACGCCTTCCGACGCGGTCGTGATCAGCCACCAGCTGATGCTGCGCGCCGGTATGATCCGCAAACTGGCCTCTGGCCTGTACACCTGGCTGCCCATGGGCTTGAAGGTGATGCGCAAGGTCGAAGCGATCGTTCGCGAAGAAATGAACGCCGCCGGCTCTCTGGAAGTATTGATGCCGAGCACTCAGCCGGCTGAACTGTGGCAGGAATCCGGGCGCTGGGAAGAGTACGGCCCTGAGTTGCTGCGCTTCAAGGATCGTCATGGTCGCGACTTCTGCGCAGGCCCGACCCATGAAGAAGTGATCACCGACCTGATGCGCAACGAGTTGAGCAGCTACAAACAGCTGCCCCTCAACCTGTATCAGATCCAGACCAAGTTCCGTGACGAAATCCGCCCACGCTTCGGCTTGATGCGTGGCCGCGAGTTCATCATGAAGGACGCCTATTCGTTCCACGCCGATCAGCCTTCGCTGCAGGTCACCTATGACCGCATGCACCAGGCCTATTGCAACGTGTTCACCCGCCTGGGCCTGAAATTCCGCCCGGTCGAAGCGGACAACGGTTCCATCGGCGGCGCGGGTTCCCATGAGTTCCACGTGCTGGCAGAGTCCGGCGAAGACGATATCGTCTTCAGCGACGGCTCCGACTACGCGGCCAACATCGAGAAAGCCGAAGCGGTGCCACGGGAAACTTCCCGTCCTGCGCCGGCTGAAGAACTGCGCCTGGTCGATACCCCAGACACCAAGACCATCGCGGCCTTGGTCGAAAAATTCAATCTGCCGATTGAAAAGACCATCAAGACCCTGATCGTGCATGCCGAGGAAGAAGGCAAGTTGATCGCCCTGGTGATCCGTGGCGACCACGAACTCAACGAAATCAAGGCTGCCCAGCAACCTGGCGTCGCCAGCCCGCTGGTCATGGCCTCGGACGCCGAACTGCGTGACGCCATTGGCGCCGGCGCCGGCTCCCTGGGCCCGCTGAACCTGCCATTGCCGATCATCATCGACCGCTCGGTCGAGCTGATGAGCGACTTCGGTATCGGTGCCAACATCGACGACAAGCACTACTTCGGCGTCAACTGGGAGCGTGACCTGCCGGTTCCAACCGTGGCCGACCTGCGCAACGTGGTGGCCGGTGATCCAAGCCCGGACGGCAAGGGCACCCTGGAAATCAAGCGCGGCATCGAAGTGGGGCACATCTTCCAGCTGGGCAACAAGTACAGCAAGGCGATGAAGTGCGAAGTGCTGGGCGAAAACGGCAAGCCGGTGACCCTGGAAATGGGCTGCTATGGCATTGGCGTTTCCCGCGTGGTGGCCGCTGCCATCGAGCAGAACCACGACGACAAAGGCATTATCTGGAGCGACACCCTGGCGCCGTTCCAGATCGCCCTGGTACCGCTGCGCTACGAAACCGAGCAGGTTCGCGAAGCCACCGACAAACTGTATGCCGAACTGACGTCCGCCGGTTTCGAAGTGCTGCTGGATGATCGCGACAAGAAAACCAGCCCGGGCATCAAGTTTGCCGACATGGAACTGATTGGCATCCCTCACCGGATCGTGGTCAGTGACCGCGGCCTGGCCGATGGCAATCTGGAATACAAGAGCCGGACCGAAGCCGAAGCCCAACCGTTGCCGGTGGCTGACGTGCTGCCCTTCCTTCAGGCGCGTATTCGTCGCTGAAAACCAGATCAAGAGAAGTCATGTTCAAGCGAAACACCAAAGCCCTGGGGGGCGCCGCCTTGTGCGGCGCCCTGCTGGTCAGCGGCTGCGCCAATCAAATGTCGCAGCGTAGCGAGCACGAGGAACGGATCGAGCGCAAGTTGCTCGACCACAGCCTGCAGATTGATGTCGGCGAACCCAAAGTACTTGAGCTGCCGCAACGCCGCGTGCGTATTCATGAACAGCGGACTTTCGAAGTCACTGAGTTTGAAGTCACGCGCCACTATGATCGCTACACGCCCTACCAGCCCTGGCGCGAACTCTATGAGATCCCGCTGGGTGCCGTGGCAGTAGTCGCGGGCGCCGGGGCCAACGTGGCGAACATCTTTGCCCTGGGCAACCTGCCCGACAGCATGACCCATGACTGGATCAGTTACGGCGTGGCCGGGCTCAACCCGTTCATGAACGTGCAGTCACACGGCCGGGCGCAGCAGAACCTGGCAGGCATCGACGAAATCCAGCGTGACCGCCGCCTGGAGTACACCAGCCTGCCGTGGAGCGAGCGACCGGTGCAGGTCAAGGCCGGCAAGCAGACCCACGAGATGACCACCGACCGCAATGGCGTCCTGCGCCTGAACCTGCTGGACAGCCCGTTTGCCGAGCAGGACCTGAGCCAGGTCCGCACCTTGCGGATCAGCATTGAAGATGCCCAGGACGACGTGCACTCGGACTCATCCCTGGCCATCAGCACCACTTTGCGCGGCAAGCTGCTGGAAGCCCATGCCTTGATCTACGACGACCTGGAGGATGACGAAGTCAGCCAATGGGTGCATCGGGTCAAGCGCTTGTCGGAACTGGGCCTGGAAGAAGAAGCCAGCGAACTGGAACAGAGCCTGATTGAACTGACGCGCAATGATCCGGAGTTGCAGCAGGAGTTTCTCAAGGCACTGACCCAGGATGGCGGCCGGCTGGTGGCTGACCCGGGTACCCGCTGAGGCAGCACTCAATGTAGGAGCGGGCTTGTGTGGGAGCGGGCTTGCCCGCGATAGCGGAGTGTCAGGTTAGATTTATTCGACTGACCCACTGCCATCGCGGGCAAGCCCGCTCCCACATAAGGCCCACCTCCAGCCGTCTACCAGGACAGCTCCAGCTGTTCATTGCCCATGCTCAAATCGAGCAAGCGCACACCAATCCCCAACAATCGCACCGGCTTACCCCCGCGATTGAACGCCTGGGTCAGCAACTGCCGGTAACTCTCCAGGTCCCGCCCTGCCCCCGCCTGTTCCAGGGTGGTCTGGGTAAAATCATGGAACTTCACTTTGACAAAGGGTTTACCCGGCCGATAACTGCTGTCGATACGCTGCATGCGCCCGGCCAGGGTCTCCATCAGCTCAGGGAGTTTTTCCAGGCAACTGGGCAGGTCCGGTAGATCGACATCGTAGGTATTCTCTACGCTGATGGATTGCCGGCGGCTGTCGTTATGCACCGCACGGTCATCAATCCCACGCGCCAAACTCCATAACCGCTCACCAAAACTGCCGAATTCCCGCACCAGCGCCAACTTGTTCCACTCGCGCAGTTGCAGGCAGTCCTCTATTCCCAGCCGCGCCAGTTTTTCAGCAGTGACCTTGCCGACGCCATGCAACTTGCTCACGGGCAGCGCCGAAACAAAGTCCTCCACCTGATCCGGGGTGATCACAAACAGTCCATTGGGCTTTTTCCAGTCGCTGGCGATCTTGGCCAGGAACTTGTTCGGCGCCACCCCCGCAGAAACCGTGATATGCAACTGATTGGAGACCCGCCGACGGATATCCTGGGCAATACGCGTGGCGCTGCCGCCGAAATGCGCGCAATCGGAAACATCCAGATAGGCTTCGTCCAGCGACAACGGTTCGATCAGATCGGTGTATTCACGGAAAATCGTGTGGATTTCTTTCGATGCTTCTTTATAGGCATCCATACGCGGCTTGACGATGGTCAGGTCGGGGCACAGTTTCAACGCATGGCGCGAGGACATGGCCGACCGCACGCCGTAGGCCCGCGCCTCGTAATTGCAGGTGGCGATCACCCCGCGCCGGTCCGCCGAGCCACCTACCGCCAGGGGCTTTTGCGCCAGGCTCGGGTTATCCCGCATTTCGATGGCAGCGTAGAAGCAGTCACAGTCGACGTGGATGATTTTGCGCTGCGTCATATAAAGAGAGGCGTGATCAGGACATAAAGTGGACGGATCGCCAGTATCGCATTCACACCTGTATATAGCACCAGTACTTTGAATCATCTGACAAAGCGGTAGGAAAAAGCCCGGATGAATTTATTTTCTCAATCGAAGAACACGCCCCAATAGAGCTGGAAGCCACGGCCAGACTGGCCGCAAACCCTTCCAGCAGTTGATTTGGAGAGCTAAGCGATTGAAGCACAAGCGCTTTTCTTTGAATCCGCGGTTGACACCGTGTCATTCCTCTGTAGAATGCCGACACACAGACGCGGGATGGAGCAGTCTGGTAGCTCGTCGGGCTCATAACCCGAAGGTCGTCGGTTCAAATCCGGCTCCCGCAACCAAACATCAAGAAAGGCTACTCGAAAGAGTGGCCTTTTTTGTGCGCGCAGGTTTTTGCCCTGCCGCCGGATGCAATATGCCGACGCAGTGAAAAGTCGTGTTCAATCGAGCACTTAGGCTAATTTGCAGTTATTTGGCCCTTTATGCCATTAACGGTTGACACCTCGTCGTTGCGCTGTAGAATGCCGCCCACAGACGCGGGATGGAGCAGTCTGGTAGCTCGTCGGGCTCATAACCCGAAGGTCGTCGGTTCAAATCCGGCTCCCGCAACCAAACATCAAGAAAGGCTACTCGAAAGAGTGGCCTTTTTTGTGTCTGACTGAAAAGTTCTTTTGAAACAATGGCATGGCATCTTTCAGGAAACCGCTCATGGGTTTCGGACTCCATCCAATTGCAGGCCATGCTCGAGTACCGAGCACACCCTTGCGCGACCAATGGACGCTGTCGCCGGCCCCGGTGATCCGCGTTACTATTTGTAATTATTTTGTACATAGGGATTGGTAACTTGGCTGGATACCCCCATCCTGTCGCGCACAATCCACGAGGTGATTGATGCGCGCCAATTCGTCTGAACCACAAGACACTGTCACAGCCACACAACCGATCACCCCCACCCGTCTGCGCTGGCTGGATCGGTTGAGCAAGTATCGTCAACCCATTGGGCTGGCAGTCACTTTGCTGCTGTTTACCATTGCCTTGATCGCTTGCCGCCACTTGCTCCTGGAGCTGGATCTTTACGCCCTCCACGACTCGATCCTGGAGGTGCCGCAGCCCGCCTTGCTGGGCGCCTTCGCCGCCGCGATCGCCGGTTTCATCATTCTATTGGGCTACGAATTTTCCGGCGCACGCTACGCAGGGGTAAAACTGCCGGCCAAGACTTTGGCCTATGGCGGCTTTACCGCGTTCGCCATTGGCAATGCGATTGGCCTGTCGATGCTGTCCGGCGGCTCGGTGCGCTACCGCTTATATGCACGGCATGGCATCGGGGCTTCGGAAGTTGCCCGGATGACGGTGTTTGCCAGCCTGGCCCTGGGCTGCGCCCTACCGCCACTCGCCGCCCTGGCCACCCTGAGCAACCTGCCCGCCGCCTCCAATGCCCTGCACTTGCCCGCAACGTTGCTCGGCGCAATCGCCGGTGCGGTGCTATTACTCTCGGTCGTACTGTGTATCGGGATTTATCGCCGTCGAACGCCAGAACAACCCTACCCCGACAACCTGCTAGTCAGAGTCGGCCGCCGCACCTTGCGCCTGCCAGGGCGCCGACTGACCTTCCTGCAATTGATCATCACCGCCCTGGACGTCGCCGCTGCCGCTACCGTGCTTTATCTGCTGCTGCCAGAAGCGCCGCCATTCGGTCCGTTCCTGCTGGTTTACCTGCTGGCGCTTGCCGCCGGTGTCCTGAGCCATGTACCAGGCGGCGTCGGGGTATTCGAAGCGATCCTGCTGGCCGCATTTGCCGACACGCTCGGCGCCGCGCCGCTGGCCGCCGCACTGCTGCTGTACCGCATGATCTACGTGGTGCTGCCGCTGTTGATCGCATGCATCTTCCTACTGATCAGCGAGGCTCAGCGTCTGTTCCAGACCCAGCAGAGCCTGCGGGTGGCCTCGGGCCTCGCGGCACCGGTGTTGGCCGTGCTGGTTTTTTTGTCCGGGGTGGTGCTGCTGTTCTCCGGCGCCACCCCGGAAATCGACTCACGCCTGGAAAACATCGGCTTCCTGATTCCCCACCGCCTGATTGACGCGTCGCACTTTGGCGCCAGCCTGATCGGCGTGCTGTGCCTGTTGCTGGCCCAGGGCCTGCGTCGACGCCTGTCGGCAGCCTGGATGCTGACCATGGTGCTGCTGCTGGTGGGCGCCCTGCTCTCACTGCTCAAAGGCTTCGACTGGGAAGAAGCCAGCCTGATGACCACCACCGCCGTGCTGCTGGCGATCTTCCGGCGCTCGTTCTACCGCGCCAGCCGCCTGACCGAGTTGCCGTTCTCGCCGCTGTATCTGGTGGCCAGCGTCTGCGTGCTCGGTGCGTCGATCTGGCTGCTGCTGTTTGCCTATCAGGATGTGCCTTATAGCCATCAACTGTGGTGGCAGTTCACCCTCGACGCCAACGCCCCGCGTGGCCTGCGCTCGCTGCTGGGCGCCGCAATCCTGTTGGTGATTGTCTCGCTGACCTGGCTGTTGCGCACCGCACGCCCGGTGATCCACCTGCCGAGCGCCGATGAGCTGGAGCGGGCCACCAAGATCCTGATGGCCTCGTCGCAACCCGACGGCGGCCTGGCCCTGACCGGCGACAAGGCCCTACTGTTCCACCCCAACGACGAAGCCTTCCTGATGTATGCCCGCCGTGGCCGTAGCCTGGTGGCGCTGTACGACCCGATCGGCCCGACCCAGCCAAGGGCCGAGATGATCTGGCAGTTCCGCGACCTGTGCGATATCCATCACGCCCGCCCGGTGTTCTACCAGGTGCGCGCAGAGAACCTGCCCTTCTATATGGATATCGGCCTGACGGCGATCAAGCTGGGCGAAGAAGCCCGGGTCGATCTCAAGCGCTTTGACCTGGAAGCCAAGGGCAAGGAGATGAAGGACCTGCGCTACACCTGGAACCGCGGGACGCGGGACGGCCTGTCTCTGGAAATCTTCGAGCCGGGGCAGGCGCCCATGGACGGGCTGAAAGTCATTTCCGATGCCTGGCTGACCGGCAAGAACGTGCGGGAAAAGGGCTTCTCCCTCGGCCGTTTCAGCGATGAATACCTCAAGCATTTTCGCATCGCGGTGATTCGCTTCGAGGGGCAGCCGGTGGCCTTCGCCAACCTGCTGGAGACCTACAGCCATGACCTGGCCAGCCTGGACCTGATGCGCGCGCACCCCGACGCACCAAAGCTGACCATGGAGTTCATGATGGTCGGCTTGATCCAGCATTATAAAAGCCACAACTATGCACGCTTCAGCCTCGGCATGGTGCCGTTGTCGGGCCTGCAACCGCGTCGTGGCGCACCGCTGACCCAGCGCCTGGGCTCGATGGTATTCCGCCGTGGCGAGCAACTGTATAACTTCCAAGGTTTGCGCCGCTTCAAAGACAAGTTCCAGCCTGACTGGGAACCTCGCTACATGGCCGTGCCCGCAGGACTTGATCCGCTGGTGGCACTGGCCGATACCGCCGCCCTGATCGCAGGCGGCTTGACTGGATTGGTGAAACGCTGATGATTCGACGCTCCTGGCGGTATGTATTGGCAGGTCTGGTGGTGCTGGCCCTGATCCTCGGTGGCGGCTACTGGTACTGGAATCGCCCTGCCCCCCAACCGACCCTGGAACAGTTGCCCCAGGCCGACGGCTCGAGCATGACCCGCGTAACACCGGGTACCCCCACCAAGGCCCGCGTAGCGGTCGCCGTGATGGCCGACGCCAGCCTGACCGATAATCAACTGATTGCCTTGAGCCAGGGCGGCAGCGCGCAGATCGTGCAAGTGATCCTGCCCAAGGAAGACTGCAAACTGCAGGAACAAGCCCTGCAAGCGGCGCTGGGCCAACTCAAGGGCCCGGCCACCCTGGTCAGCGGCATCGGCCCTGGCGCCGGCCTGGCCTGGCGCTGGCTGGCGACGCAGAACGACGACAAGGCCAACGCCATCTCGGTGGGCTTTGCCCTGGTCCAGGAAGGTTGCACGGACCCACTGCCCAAGACCGCCGCCCACGGCAACTGGCTGGTGGCCTGGAACGACAACCCCGACGACGAAAGCGCCAGTTTCGTACGCGACACCCCGCGTGCCACCACCAGCATCAGCGACTACGACATCAACTACCCGCAAGTGCTGAACAATGAACTGCGCAAGCAACTGGTGGGCTCGGACAATGGCGGCCTGGCGATCCCGGTGGTCGAAGTACCGGCCGGCCAGGCCAAGGACACCGTGACCCTGTTCCTCTCCGGCGACGGCGGCTGGCGCGACCTGGACCGCGACGTGGCCGGCGAGATGGCGAAGATCGGCTACCCGGTGGTCGGCGTCGACACCCTGCGCTACTACTGGCAGCACAAAAGCCCGGAACAGAGCGCCAAAGACCTGACCGAACTGATGCAGCACTACCGGCAGAAATGGGGCACCAAACGCTTTGTGCTGACGGGTTACTCGTTCGGTGCCGATGTACTGCCAGCTATCTACAACCGCCTGCCGGAAGCCGAACAGCAGCGGGTCGACGCCATTATCCTGCTGGCCTTTGCCCGCACCGGCAGCTTCGAGATCGAAGTGGAAGGCTGGCTGGGCAACGCCGGCAAGGAAGCCGCCACCGGCCCGGAAATGGCCAAGCTGCCAGCGGCCAAAGTGGTGTGCATCTACGGTGAGGAAGAAGTCGATGAGAGCGGCTGCACCGACAAGACCGCCGTGGGCGAAGCCATGAAGCTACCGGGCGGCCATCACTTCGACGAGAACTACCCGGCATTGGCCAAGCGCCTGGTGGATATCATCGAGAAGCGTCAGGTCAAGGCAGAGTAACGTCTGCTCCTACCGTAGATCCCATTGCAGGTTAATCGCCGTACAACAAAAAGCCCTCGCTGCCTCACGGTAACGAGGGCTTTTTAGTGGGCCTCAGCGCACCGCTGCCGACGGTCCGGAAAGATCCCACACATCATCCTGCGCGTGACTGGCCTCCCAGGCTCGCACCTTGCGCCGCGCTTCATCAAACAGACGCACGTAGTTGCCGTGACTGATTTTTTCCGCGACATCAGGTGGCAGTCGACTGAACAGCGGTCGGATCAACTCGGGAAGCGCCAGGTATTGCTCGACCGTGAGGCGCTGGCCAGGTACCACCTTGTCCGGCAACTCTAGCGTGTTCTTGCTGAACATCACGGTATCGGAGCCCCATAACACCCGGCTGCTGTACTGATTGAAAAAGCCGATCCACTCATTGACGGGCGGCATGCCAGGTCCGGGGTGAATAATATTTTCCTGGACCAGATCCCAGGAAATATCCACTACCCATGCCGGGCAGCTGTCGAGAATACGAGCAACGGTCTTCAAGTGGGTGGACGTCGGTTTTACATAGCGCCCCAGCCCGGTGTGCGCCCAGATCACCGAAGCACTGGGGGCCGCGCTGCACAAATGCTTGAGGGCCGCCTCATAGGTCCGGCCAGGGAAGACATCCTCCACCGTACCGTCGTAGTTGACTTCGGTCTGGTACAAGTCGTTGTGTAGCGTCACGACCAGACCGGTCTCTTCGGCCACCTTCAGCAGATCTACCAGGGACTGGGCATACAGCGACATCGTGCCTTTCTTATCGAGGTCAGCGGGTAGCGGCACGGTGGCAGTGCTGCGGATGGTCTCGCCGGCGATCTTGCGTGACACCAACTCCTTGTGCACCGTGAACTCACCGATACCGGCAAACGCCCCCGGAAAGGTCAGCAGCACCCGCTTGATGTGCTGGGCCCCATACCGGTCCATGGGGTTGAAGCCGGTAATCATAAGGTCCAGCCGCCCCTGATCCGCCGCTGACAACTGCAGGTACTCCCTGGCATACATCGCGTCCGCGAAGGCGTAATAGTACAAGTCCGCCTTGGGGCCGATGTAGTAGTTGGCGCCATACAAACGACCGGAAGGGTCCATCACCTGATAGTGTTCAAAACTGTCCCAGCGCTGCTGCAACGGCAGCGGCATCACCACCGAACGGACCACACTGGCCGATAAATAGTCTGACAGTAGGGTTTTCAACGAAACGCCCTGATAGGCGTAATTGGAAGGGTGGAAGTGAGCGTCGGCAAAGGGCAAAGCCTGGGGGACGACGGGCGGTATATCAATGCTGCTGGACGAACAACCTACAACTAAAAGCGTGATGCCTGACACCAATCCTGAGAGCGTGCGCTTCATCTTTGGCTTCCCCTAGTAAGTGGATCCTCATGGGCCAGACGACAAACTTGGATAAAAAGACGTTAGCACACCCCCCAGGCTTTAAAAGGCGATGATTCAACCAAGGATCGACAGGCCAAAAAAAACCGCGATGGCATACAGCCCATCGCGGTTCTGTTTTCAACACGGCCTACATTTCTACCTGGGTGCCCAACTCAATCACCCGGTTCACCGGCAGCTTGAAGAAGCGCAGGTTGCCATTGGCGTTCTTCAGCATGAAAGCAAACAACCCTTCACGCCAGCGCGCCATGCCTTCGAGCTTGGAGGCGATGACCGTCTCGCGGCTGAGGAAGTAGGTGGTGCGCATGGGGCTGAAGTCCAGGTCGTCCAGATGGCACAGCTTCAGGGCTTCGGGTACGTCCGGCTCATCGGTAAAGCCAAAGTGCAGGATCACGCGGAAGAAACCGTCGCCATAGGAATCCACCTCGAAGCGGCGCTGGGCCGGGACGCGCGGGATATCTTCATAGACCACCGTAAGCAGCACCACCTGCTCGTGCAGCACCTGGTTATGCAACAGGTTATGCAGCAAGGCATGGGGCACCGCGTCCGGGCGGGCGGTGAGGAACACCGCCGTGCCCTGCACGCGATGGGGCGGCTGGACGCGGATGCTGCTGATAAAGATCGGCAGCGGCAGCCCGCCCTCGTCCAGGCGCTCCACCAGTAATTGCTTGCCGCGCTTCCAGGTGGTCATCAGCACAAACAGCACGATCCCCGCCAATACCGGGAACGCACCGCCCTGCACTACCTTCGGCACGTTGGCCGCAAAGAACAGGCCATCCACCAGCAAAAAGCCCAGCAACACCGGGACTGCCAGGACCGGCGGCCATTTCCACAGCAGCAGCATCACCGCGGAGACGAGGATCGTGGTCATCAGCATGGTTCCGGTCACGGCCACCCCGTAGGCCGAGGCCAGGGCGCCCGAAGACTCGAAGCCCAGCACCAGCAGGATCACGCCAACCATCAGCGACCAGTTCACCGCGCCAATGTAGATCTGGCCTTGCTCGGCGCTGGAGGTGTGCTGGATATGCATGCGCGGGATGTAACCAAGCTGGATTGCCTGGCGCGTCAACGAGAACGCACCGGAAATCACCGCCTGGGAAGCAATCACCGTGGCCAGGGTGGACAAGCCCACCAGCGGCAGCAGTGCCCAGCTTGGCGCCAGCAGGTAGAACGGGTTGCGCGCGGCCTCGGGGTCACCCAGCAGCATCGCGCCCTGGCCAAAATAGTTGAGCACCAGGGCCGGCAGCACCAGGATAAACCAGGCGCGGGCAATGGGTTTGCGGCCGAAATGGCCCATGTCGGCATACAGCGCTTCGGCACCGGTCAAGGCCAGCACCACGGCGCCGAGGATCGCCACGCCGATACCCGGGTGGACCATGAAGAAGCGCACGCCCCACATCGGGTTCATCGCGTTGAGCACTTCAGGGTGCTGGACGATGCCATAGATACCCAGGCCACCCAGCACCAAAAACCAGGTGACCATCACCGGCCCGAACAGCTTGCCGATGCGGTCGGTGCCATGTTTCTGGATCAGGAACAGCCCCACCAGCACCACCAGCGCCACGGGCACGACCCAATGCTTCAGGCCGTCGAACGCCAGTTCCAGGCCCTCGATGGCCGACAACACGGAAATCGCCGGGGTGATCATGCTGTCGCCATAGAACAACGCCGCACCGCACAGGCCGCACACCACCAGGAAACTGCGCAGCCGCGGGTGATTGCCCGCCGCCCGTCGGGCCAGCGCCGTCAGAGCCATGATGCCGCCCTCGCCCTGGTTGTCGGCGCGCAGCACGAACAACATGTACTTGATGGACACCACCCAGATCAGCGACCAGAAAATCAGCGCCAGGATCCCCAGCACGCCGTCATGATTGACCTGGACCCCGTAATTGCCGGAAAACACCTCTTTAAGGGTGTAGAGCGGGCTGGTGCCGATATCGCCATAAACCACCCCGACCGCGGCCACCAACATGCCGATTGGCTTTGCGCTGGAGTGCCCGGCACCTGCCGCCTGACTATTTACCTGACCCATCAACCACTCCCGCCCTTTTGACCTGAGGTCTTCTATAAGCAGCACAGCTATACACTTAAGCCCAACGCCAAGCTATACACAGCGTGTACTGCTGTACTTCTAGTAACAGATTATTTGTTGACTACCGATCTACCCCGATGCAACGGCGCGCAGCATAACGCAGCACTCGTCGTATTTCCCTGCATAAAGCTGGTCAAGCGCGTTTCCCGTCGCTAGAATTGCGCACTTTTTGATCAGAGGCACATCAAGTGCCCATCCGTTGCCCTGTCGTGCCCGACTGGCGGCGTCATTCAATACCGAGGTTAGACATGTCCACCACCATCGCAAAAGCCAACCCAAAGGTTGGCTTTGTTTCCCTGGGTTGCCCGAAGGCTCTGGTCGACTCCGAGCGCATCCTCACGCAACTGCGCATGGAAGGCTACGACGTTGTGTCCACCTACCAGGACGCTGACGTGGTGGTGGTCAACACCTGTGGCTTCATTGACTCGGCCAAGGCAGAGTCCCTGGAAGTGATCGGCGAAGCCATCAAGGAAAACGGCAAGGTCATCGTCACCGGCTGCATGGGCGTGGAAGAAGGCAATATCCGCAACGTGCACCCAAGCGTGCTGGCGGTGACCGGTCCGCAGCAGTACGAGCAGGTGGTCAACGCCGTGCACGATGTGGTGCCGCCGCGCCAGGACCACAACCCGCTGATCGACCTGGTGCCACCCCAGGGCATCAAGCTGACCCCGCGTCACTATGCGTACCTGAAGATTTCCGAAGGCTGCAACCACAGTTGCAGCTTCTGCATCATCCCGTCGATGCGCGGCAAGCTGGTCAGCCGCCCGGTGGGCGATGTACTGGACGAGGCCCAGCGTCTGGTCAAGTCCGGGGTCAAAGAGCTGCTGGTGATCTCCCAGGACACCAGTGCCTACGGCGTCGACGTGAAGTACCGCACCGGTTTCTGGAACGGCGCGCCGGTGAAAACCCGCATGACCGAACTGTGCGAAGCCCTGAGCAGCCTGGGTGTGTGGGTGCGCCTGCACTACGTGTACCCGTACCCGCACGTCGACGAACTGATCCCGTTGATGGCCGCCGGCAAGATCCTGCCGTACCTGGACATCCCGTTCCAGCACGCCAGCCCCAAAGTGCTCAAGGCCATGAAACGCCCGGCCTTCGAAGACAAGACCCTGGCGCGGATCAAGAACTGGCGCGAGATCTGCCCGGACCTGATCATCCGCTCGACCTTTATCGTGGGCTTCCCCGGCGAAACCGAAGAAGACTTCCAGTACCTGCTGGACTGGCTGACCGAAGCCCAACTGGACCGCGTCGGCTGCTTCCAGTACTCGCCGGTGGAAGGTGCCCCGGCCAACCTGCTGGACCTGGCGGTGGTGCCGGATGACGTCAAGCAGGAGCGTTGGGAGCGTTTCATGGCCCATCAACAAGCCATCAGCTCGGCCCGCCTGCAACTGCGCATCGGCAAGGAAATCGAAGTGCTGATCGACGAAGTGGACGAGCAAGGCGCGGTCGGCCGCTGCTTCTTCGACGCGCCGGAAATCGACGGCAATGTATTTATCGACGATGCCAGCGGCCTCAAGCCCGGCGACAAGGTCTGGTGCACGGTCACCGACGCCGACGAGTACGACCTCTGGGCGCAAAAACGCGACTAAGCGGTAAAAAATTGAAAAAGCCCTGCTTCTGGACAAGATGCGGGGCTTTTTTAGGTCTATCGTTTGCCCCATCACCGCCAACAAGCAGCAAGGAGCAGCGGGCATGGACCAGCACTCGGTTATCCACACCCCGAAAACCAGCGACTATCCGGAATTGACCCGGATCTGGGAGGCCTCGGTGCGAGCCACCCATGACTTCCTGCCGGATAGCTACATTGAGCGCCTGAGACACCTGGTGCTGACGCGCTACCTGGATGCCGTGATGTTGATCTGCACCAAGGACGCGCGCCAGCGGATCACCGGGTTTGCCGGCGTTGCGGCGGGCAAGGTGGAAATGCTGTTTATCGACCCGCACTACCGGGGCCAGGGGCTGGGGCAGCAGTTGCTGCAGTATGCGGTTACGTCGATGAATGCCGATGAACTGGACGTCAACGAACAAAACCCCCAGGCCCTGGGCTTCTACCTCAAGCAGGGTTTTGAAGTGATCGGGCGCACCGAGCATGACGGCATGGGCCAGCCCTATCCGTTGCTGCATATGCGTTTGCGCCAGGTGCAGCAAACACGCAGCGGCTGACACAGCCCAAATCAAATGTTGGCGCTGGCTTGCCTGCGCCCACAAAAAGCAACTGCGGCGAAATGGGGCCGGGATTAACCGGCTCCAGGCAGGTACAATAGCCGCCCCCTTTTGTTACGGCCCTTGTCATGACTGACCCCATACGCCTCTCCAAACGCCTTATCGAACTGGTCGGTTGCTCCCGTCGGGAGGCCGAGCTGTTCATCGAAGGCGGCTGGGTCTCGGTAGATGGCGAAGTGATTGATGAGCCACAGCTCAAGGTCACGACACAAAAAGTCGAACTTGATCCCGAGGCCAAGGCCACGGCTCCAGAGCCTGTGACTATCCTGTTTCATGCACCGGTTGGTGTGGATGTCGACAGCGCGATGCAGTCCCTGAGCGCCGAAACCCTGTCTGAAGAGCACCGCTTCAGCAAGCGCCCGCTCAAGGGCCACTTCCTGCGCCTGACCGCCAGCGCCGATCTGCAGGCCAAGGCCAGCGGCCTGTTGGTGTTTACCCAGGACTGGAAAATCCTGCGCAAGCTGACGGCCGATGCCGCCAAGATCGAGCAGGAGTATGTGGTTGAGGTCTCCGGCGACGTGGCAGAGCACGGCCTGAACCGCCTCGCCCATGGCCTGATGTACAAAGGCAAGGAATTGCCGGCGGTCAAAGCCAGCTGGCAGAACGAGAACCGCCTGCGCTTTGCCCTGAAAAACCCGCAGCCCGGCATCATCGCCCTGTTCTGCGAAGCCATTGGCCTGAAGGTTGTGGCCATTCGCCGCATCCGCATTGGCGGCGTGTCCATCGGCAAGGTGCCGGTCGGCCAATGGCGCTACATGTCCGGCAAGGAAAAGTTCTAAGCCACCCTATTTCTCGAGATCGCCCGCCCGGGCGATGTCTACAGTCGAATACCAGGATTGCCCACCATGATTCACAACGACGTACTGCGCAGCGTGCGCTACATGCTCGACATCAGCGACAACAAGATGGTCGAGATCATCAAGATCGGCGGCATGGAAGTGTCCAAGGACGACCTGCTGACCTACCTCAAGAAAGACGAGGAAGAAGGCTTCGTGTTCTGCCCCGACGAAGTCATGGCGCACTTCCTCGATGGCCTGGTGATCTTCAAGCGCGGCAAGGACGAAAGCCGTCCCCCGCAGCCGATCGAAACCCCGGTGACCAACAACATCATCCTCAAGAAGCTGCGCGTGGCCTTCGAGCTCAAGGAAGACGACATGCACGCCATCCTCAAGGCGGCCGAGTTCCCGGTGTCCAAGCCGGAATTGAGCGCACTGTTCCGCAAGTTCGGCCACACCAACTATCGCCCGTGTGGCGACCAGTTGCTGCGTAACTTCCTCAAGGGCCTGACCCTGCGGGTTCGCGCGTAAGCCATGAACTACAACGTCTCACCCGTAGGTTTCGTGCGCTCCTGCTTCAAGGAGAAGTTCGCCATCCCGCGCCAACCCCAACTGGCGCCCGCCGCCAGGGGCTTGCTGGAGCTGGTGGCGCCGTTCGACCAGGGCGAGGCCGTACAGGGCCTGGAGCAGGTCAGCCATGTGTGGCTGCTGTTCCTGTTTCATCAGGCCCTGGAAGACAAGCCGCGCTTGAAAGTGCGCCCGCCGCGGCTGGGTGGCAACACGTCCATGGGCGTATTTGCCACCCGTGCGACCCATCGCCCCAATGGCATCGGCCAGTCGGTGGTGAAGCTGGACAAGGTGGAGCCGGGCCGGCTGTGGATTTCCGGGATCGACTTGCTCGATGGCACGCCGGTCTTGGATATCAAGCCGTATGTGCCTTATGCCGACATCATCGACACGGCCACCAACCGCATCGCAAGCAGCGCGCCACAGCTGATTCCCGTGCAGTGGCTGAAGACCGCGCTGCACCAGGCACAAGGCCACGCCCAGCGCCTTGGCGAGCCGTTGGTGGAGCTGATTGAGCAGTGCCTGGCACAGGACCCCCGGCCGGCGTATCAGACGCCAGGGCCGGAGCGCGAGTATGGTGTGCGGTTCTGGGATGTGGACGTGCGTTGGCACTATCCCGAGGCTGGGGTGATTTGCGTGCTTGAAGTGGTTGCGGCCGAATAAACGCCAAAAACAAATATGGGAGCTGGCCAGTGTGAGAGCTGGCTTGCCTGCGATATAGGCACCTCGGTGTATCAGCTACACCACGGTGATGCCATCGCAGGCAAGCCAGCTCCCCCACCGGGCAGCTCCCACATTTTTATAGTCGCGCTTACTTCTCGACGAACGCACGCTCGATCAAGTAGTCACCCGGCTCACGCATGCGTGGCGAAACCTTCAGGCCGAAGCTGTTCAGCACTTCGCTGGTCTCGTCGAGCATGCTCGGGCTACCGCACAGCATGGCGCGGTCGTCTTCAGGATTGATCGGCGGCAGGCCGATATCCCTGAACAGCTTACCGCTGCGCATCAGGTCGGTGAGGCGGCCTTCGTTTTCGAACGGCTCACGGGTCACGGTCGGGTAGTAGATCAACTTTTCACGCAGCGCCTCGCCGAAGAACTCGTTCTGCGGCAGGTGCTCGGTGATGAACTCGCGGTAGGCGACTTCGTTGACGTAACGCACGCCGTGGCACAGGATCACTTTTTCGAAGCGCTCGTAGGTTTCCGGGTCCTGGATCACGCTCATAAAGGGCGCGAGGCCCGTACCGGTGCTGAGCAGGTACAGGTGTTTGCCCGGCTTCAAATCGTCCAGCACCAGGGTGCCCGTCGGTTTTTTGCTGATGATGATCTCGTCGCCTTCCTTCAAGTGCTGCAATTGGGAAGTCAGCGGGCCATCCGGAACCTTGATGCTGAAGAACTCCAGATGCTCTTCCCAGTTCGGGCTGGCGATGGAGTAAGCGCGCATGAGCGGGCGGCCATTGGGCTGTTGCAGGCCGATCATCACGAACTGACCGTTCTCAAAGCGCAGGCCCGGGTCGCGGGTGCACTTGAAGCTGAACAGAGTGTCGTTCCAGTGATGAACACTGAGGACACGCTCGTGGTTCATGTTGCTCATGTACGGGGAACTCCTGGAAATGGGTCAGCGCCAAAAATGATAGGTGCGCAATTGCACAGTATTCTAATGGCGGCGACAATATCTGTTAACTGGATTATTAAGATAAGGGTTATCGGTTATATAGATATGCGATTTACTCTCCGTCAACTGCAAGTCTTCGTCGCCGTCGCCCAGCAGGAAAGCGTGTCTCGCGCTGCTGGCCTTCTGGCCTTATCTCAATCCGCCGCCAGCACCTCGATCACCGAGCTGGAGCGCCAATCCAGCTGCCAATTGTTCGACCGCGCCGGTAAACGCCTGAGCCTCAATGCCCTGGGTCATCAATTGCTGCCCCAGGCGGTGGCGCTGCTGGACCAGGCCAAGGAAATCGAAGACCTGCTCAACGGCAAGTCCGGCTTCGGCTCCCTGGCGGTCGGCGCCACCCTGACCATCGGCAATTACCTGGCGACGCTGCTGATCGGCAGCTTCATGCAGCAGCATCCCGAGAGCCAGGTGAAGCTGCATGTACAGAACACTGCACATATCGTGCATCAGGTCGCGCATTACGAAATTGATCTGGGTCTAATCGAGGGTGACTGCAGCCACCCGGACATCGAGGTGCAAACCTGGGTCGAGGATGAACTGGTGGTGTTCTGCGCGCCCCAGCACCCCCTGGCCCTGCGCGGGCAGGCGACCATGGAGCAGTTGACCCATGAAGCCTGGATCCTGCGGGAACAGGGCTCAGGGACGCGCCTGACGTTTGATCAGGCTATGCGCCATCATCGCAGCGCGCTGAATATTCGCCTGGAGCTGGAGCACACCGAGGCGATCAAGCGCGCAGTGGAGTCGGGATTGGGGATTGGTTGCATTTCCCGGCTGGCACTACGGGATGCGTTCCGGCGCGGCAGCCTGGTGCCGGTGGAGACCCCGGACCTGGACCTGGCCCGGCAGTTCTACTTTATCTGGCATAAACAGAAGTACCAGACCTCGGCCATGCGCGAATTTCTCGAGCTGTGCCGCGCCTTTACCGCCGGGGTACAGCGCAGTGACGAGATCGTGCTGCCGAATATCGCCTAGATCAGGATGACTGCCCACACCACGGTGATCATGGTCAGCGCCACGAATTGCGCGGCGCTGCCCATGTCCTTGGCGTTTTTCGACAGCGGGTGGCGATCCAGGGAAATCCGATCAATCGCCGCCTCCACGGCCGAGTTGAGCAACTCGACAATCAGCGCCAGCAGGCACACGGCAATCAACAGTGCGCGCTCTACGCGGCTGACCGTGAGGAAGAAGCTCACCGGAATCAGGATCACGTTGAGCAGGACCAACTGGCGAAAGGCCGCCTCGCCGGTGAAAGCCGCACGCAAACCATCCAGGGAATAGCCCCCGGCGTTGAAGATACGTTTGATACCGGTTTGACCCTTGAACGGCGACATAGGCAGGCAACTGAGCAAAAAATGATGGAAGGAAGCTAGAGCACGTCAAGTCAAAAAAGCGTGAACAGCACCGCTCTATTAATGGGAAATTGACTCAAGCTGTTGCAAGAGCAGCGCCGCCTGGGTGCGGGTGCGCACGCCCAGCTTACGGAAAATCGCGGTGACGTGCGCCTTGATGGTCGCCTCGGATACGCTCAGCTCATAGGCGATCTGCTTGTTCAGCAAGCCTTCGCAGACCATGGTCAGCACACGAAACTGCTGGGGCGTCAGGCTGGCGAGCCCTTCCTGGGCGGCCTTGGCTTCGGCAGACACGTTGATTTCTTCAAATGCCTGGGGCGGCCATGAGACATCACCGTCCAGCACCGTACGTACCGCAGCTCGAATCTGCTCCATGGAACTGGACTTGGGGATAAAGCCACTGGCCCCGAACTCACGAGAGCGCACTACCACGTCGGCCTCTTCCTGGGCCGACACCATCACCACCGGAATCTGCGGATATTGCCCGCGCAACAGTACCAGGCCGGAAAACCCGTAGGCGCCGGGCATGTTCAGGTCCAGCAGCACCAGATCCCAATCAGTCTTGTCAGTGAGCTGGGTTTCCAGTTCAGCGATGCTGCCCACTTCAACCAGGCGTACATCCACGCCCAGCTCCAGCGTAACCGCCTGGTGCAGCGCGCTACGGAACAGCGGATGGTCATCGGCAATCAGGATTTCGTATGTGGCCATTTATTAAATGATCCTGTTTTTTATGGGAGTACCGATGGGTTCGGTGCTCACCAACGTACGAGGTGCCAGCCAGCGGCTGTCACGAACAGTTACGCTTGATGGCATTTTAGCCGGCTCAGGCGATGCAGTGCCATCATGCAAATGTCATCTGGCCGCGAAGTCCTACAGATAAGGTGCAAGACGGGTATGGACACTGTCCGTCGGATCCAGCGCCAACTGGAACTTGGCCGCCAGGTAATGGGTACTGAAAACATCCAGGTAGGCGTCCAGCACTTCGCTAGCCTGCTGGTCCTCGGCCAATTCCAGGCACAAGGCAGCCACTTCGGCAGTGCAGAAATGGTCATCGCGCTTGGAGCGGCGCAACTTGTAGCGCGATAACTGCTCCGGTTCCAGGCTCAGTACCGGCAGGTGCTCCAGATAAGGGCTCTTGCGGAACATCTTGCGCGCTTCGCTCCAGGTGCCGTCCAGCAGGATAAACAATGGACGCTTGCCATCCGCCACCTTGACCTCGCTGACCACCCGCTGCGGCGCTACAAACTCGCCGGGGAAGACGATATAGGGCTGCCATTGCGGGTCGGCCAGCAGCGCCAGCAGCTCAGGTTCGACGGCCGTGCGCGCCCAGGGAAAAGCACTTGTATCGTCGATTACATCCGCTATCAACCAACCGGTATTACTCGGTTTCATCGGTTCCACGTCATGCATCAACAGGCACATGGCCGACCTGGCCTGAACCTTGGGGCGCCACGCACACAAGCAGTATTCGGGGATGACCCGGCATCTGGGGCAACGTTCGGCACGCGAGCCGCGTGCGACAAAAGGGCTGACGGCACGGGCCAGGCGTTGGGTACGCAGACGGAAGACCGCATGACTCATAGCGGGTGCCGTTGTGAAACGATGAAAATCGACACGGGCAAAACTCGGGGCAGCAAAAGTGCCGGCAGTTTACCAGAGCCGCCCAACCAATACGCCTGGCCGTCGCGGCGACAGGTCACCTATAATCCCGCGCCACTGAACGCATAGCGCAGTGACGGGTCTATGGACCAGTAACCGAATCAGGAGAGTTTCATGCTGCGTCTTATGTTGCGTCTTGCCGCCCCGACCGTCGCCCTGGCGCTGGTATTACCCGTAGGCGCCCAGGCAGCCTCCCTGGTGGAGCTGCAAATGAACAAGAAACTGCAAAGCGTCGCGGCAGAAAGCAACAAGGACCTGCCCAGGGAAATTGATGAACAAACCCTGGAAGTGGCCTACACCGTCGAAGGCATGCAACTGATTGACCACCTGAGCGTCCTGCCAGAGCGCGCCGAACAGATGCGCGCCAACCCCAAGGCCGTGTATTTCCAGCTGGGACAGAGCGTCTGCCTGAATAAAGGCTATCGCGAATTGATGGCCAAGGGAGCGGTGATGCGCTACGAAATCACCGAAAACAAGACCAACCGCCCGGTGGCGTCGGTCAAGTTCGTCGAAGCGGATTGCCCGGCTCCGGCCAAGAAGAAAAAGTAAGTCCCTCCCCAAGCGCCAACATGGCCCCTGTTGAGCTGTGCAGCAGCCCTGGAACCTGAGTTGTCGGCCTATCTGCCAGACCTCAGGGGGGCTGCTACGCAGCCCAACGGCAGACAAGCCTCCTTGCCACAACCCTTCCTGCAAAACCTTGATCAATCCCTATTAAGTTATTGCCAGACAAGACTTTAGGGGCTCATGATCGAGCCATCCGGTAACATTTCCAGGGCAAAAAAGGTTGCCCTCGCGCGACTTGCAGTGCAAAGGTTTTTAATCACAAGGAACATACAGAGCCTGTTTCGTCGCCGTCAGCAGCCTGCAATAAGACGCCGGGGCTCTGTAACGAAGGAGAAGCTGAATGCCTGATCAACCGAATGACCTGCTGAATCGTCATTTTCCAGGAAACGGGACCGACCTCGCCCAGCAGGTCGAAGCGCAACTCAACCTGATTGCCCCCAGTAGCCCGAATATTTCGCTGTATCGCGACATGATCCTCACCGTGCTGCGCATGGCCCAGGACGACCGTGACCGCTGGAACGCCAAGATCACCTTGAAAGCAATCAATGAACTGGACCACGCGTTTCGTGTGCTCGAACAGTTCAAAAGCCGCCGCAAGGTCACCGTCTTCGGTTCGGCCCGCACCCCAGTGGAAAGCCCCCTCTACGCCCTGGCCCGCGAAGTGGGCGCGGCCCTGGCCCGTTCGGATCTGATGGTCATCACCGGTGGCGGCGGCGGCATCATGGCTGCCGCCCACGAAGGCGCCGGGCTGGCCCACAGCCTGGGGTTCAATATCACCCTGCCCTTTGAACAGCATGCCAACCCGACCATTGATGGCACGGAAAACCTGCTGTCGTTCCACTTCTTCTTTACCCGCAAGCTGTTTTTCGTCAAGGAAGCCGATGGGTTGGTGCTGTGCCCGGGTGGCTTCGGTACCCTGGATGAAGCCTTGGAAGTCTTGACCCTGATCCAGACCGGCAAGAGTCCGCTGGTTCCAGTAGTACTGCTGGACGAGCCCGGCGGTGGATTCTGGCAAGGCGCCCTGGACTTTATTCGCAACCAACTGGAGGCCAACCGCTACATCTTGCCCACCGACCTCAAGCTGGTGCGCCTGGTGCACAGCGCCGAAGAGGCAGTGAACGAAATCAACCAGTTCTACGCGAACTTCCACTCCACCCGCTGGTTGAAACGCCAGTTTGTGGTGCGCATGAACCACCCTCTCAGCGAGCGTGCGTTGGCGCATATACAGACGGCATTCGCTGACCTGCGGCTGAGTGATGACTTCCAGCAATTGGCCTATGGGGGCGAAGAGCACGATGAAGCGCACTTCAGCCACCTGACGCGACTGGTGTTCAACTTCACCGGGCGTAATCAGGGGCGGTTGCGGGAGTTGGTGGATTACATCAACTTGCCGGAGAACTGGGCCCAAGCCCAGGGTAAAACACAGCAACGCGTAGCGCCGGAACCGGCGTGAGGCCGTAAAACGCAAAAAAGGCCCGCTATTTTCATAGCGGGCCTTTTGTTTTAGTGCTGTTTTATGTGGGAGCTGTCGAGCCCCTTTGATCGCCGCTTGCCGAAGAATCAGTCGTCCAGATCTCGACCGCTCAACAAGCGGCTGATCATCTCCATTGAAAACCCGCGATAGCTCAAAAAGCGCCCTTGCTTGGCACGCTCACGGGCATCAATCGGCAGATGGCCGGCAAACTTGCGACGCCAGGTGTCCTCCAGTTGCGTTTGCCAACTGATGCCACACTCACGCAACGCCAGTTCAATATCGGCGCGCTGCAAGCCCCGCTGACTCAATTCCTCACGAATCCGCGCAGGGCCGTAGCCCGAGCGTGCCCGGTAGGAAACAAAACTTTCGAGATAACGGGCTTCGGAAAGCAGCCCCTCTTCCGTCAAGCGGTCGAGGGCTGTTTCGATCATTTCGGGAGGGGCGCCACGCTGACGCAGTTTACGCGTCAGCTCGACACGACCGTGCTCGCGTCGTGCGAGCAGGTCCATTGCCGTACGCCGTACGGCAACCAGCGTATCGAGTACAACTGTCATCGTTGGACTCAGATATCAGCGTCGGCTTCTGCCATGTCATCAACAGGTTCGCGGTTGGCTGCTGCCTTGACGTCTGGCGCCGGGGTCAGCAGCTTGTCGCGGATCTGCTTCTCGAGGGTCGCCGCGATATCCGGGTTGTCCTGCAGGAACTTGGCCGAGTTGGCCTTGCCCTGACCGATCTTGCTACCGTTGTAGGCATACCAGGCACCGGACTTCTCGACAAAGCCGTGCAGCACGCCCAGGTCGATCATCTCGCCGTTCAGGTAAATACCTTTGCCGTAGAGGATCTGGAACTCAGCCTGACGGAATGGCGGAGCCACCTTGTTCTTCACAACCTTGACGCGGGTTTCGCTACCGACAACCTCGTCACCTTCCTTCACCGCGCCGGTACGGCGGATGTCCAGACGGACCGAAGCGTAGAACTTCAGCGCGTTACCACCGGTGGTGGTTTCCGGGCTACCGAACATCACGCCGATCTTCATCCGAATCTGGTTGATGAAGATCACCAGGCAGTTGGCGTTCTTGATGTTACCGGTGATTTTACGCAGCGCCTGAGACATCAGACGGGCTTGCAGGCCGACGTGCATGTCGCCCATTTCGCCTTCGATTTCAGCCTTTGGTACCAGGGCTGCCACGGAGTCGACCACGATCACGTCGATGGCGTTGGAGCGCACCAGCATGTCGGTGATTTCCAGGGCTTGCTCGCCGGTGTCCGGCTGCGAAACCAGCAGGTCGTCGACATTGACGCCCAGCTTGCCAGCATATTCAGGATCCAGGGCGTGCTCGGCATCGACGAACGCACAAGTGGCGCCCATTTTTTGTGCCTGGGCAATCACCGACAGGGTCAGGGTGGTTTTACCAGAAGACTCCGGACCGTAGATTTCAACGATACGGCCTTTTGGCAGGCCGCCAATGCCGAGCGCGATGTCCAGACCCAGAGAGCCAGTGGAAATAGCCGGGATCGCCTGACGGTCGTGATCGCCCATACGCATTACGGCACCCTTGCCGAATTGACGTTCGATCTGACCCAGGGCCGCAGCCAAGGCTTTCTTCTTGTTGTCGTCCATTAAAGTCCTCACGTAATCAATAAGGCCTGACGGCCAACACCTGTATAAGTAGACAGTATTGTTCCATAAAGATCGGGGATCGCCTACCCCTGATTTTCTATTTCTGCTGCAGCTCGTCGCAACAGCCCCTCTAATGCGGCTTTTACCGTTTGTCGGCGGACCTCGTCGCGGTTGCCGGGGAAGTGCTGGCACTCAGCCGTAACCTCGTCACCGACACCCCAGGCCAGCCAGACAGTACCCACCGGTTTGTCCGGCGAGCCGCCATCGGGGCCCGCCACGCCGCTGACCGCCACCGCAAACCGCGCCAGGCTTTTTTCCTGGGCGCCCCGGGCCATGGCCTCGACCACTTCACGGCTCACCGCGCCGACCTTGGGAAACAACCCTTCCGGCACATTGAGCTGACGGGTCTTCTGGCGATTGGAATAGGTCACATACCCGGCCTCGAACCAGGCCGAACTCCCCGGAATACGGGTGATGGCTTCGGCGATGCCGCCACCGGTGCAGGATTCGGCGGTGGTGACGTGGGCATTGAGCACCTGCAAACGTCGGCCAAGTTCGGCGGCGAGTTGGGTAATTTCCTTCACGGTCGTCTCCAGGAAAGTGCGGGGGTTTGCCTACCCTACAGGAGCCCATCGGCCACGCAAGCAGCAGACGGCTTCAACAGATTACCGGGTGATGGCACTTACATACGCCTGGCAGGCCCGCAACGCGATCAGTCCGTTATCGCCGGCATCGGTGATGCCGATAATTCGTTGAGCATGCGCCGGGTCAAGTCGACCTCGCGGGGCTCCATGAACCACGCTGCCGGCGGCGGTGGCCGGCATTGCGCGGCCATTGGCGGGGTCGGTGGCGTCGAGAAGGACTGACAAGCGCACATCAGCAGTGGCCAACCGATCGCGCAGATAAACCTGGTGACGCTGTGCATCGCTCAACTCCCGCGTGTGTTGTTGATCGCTGGCGTGAAGCTGTTGCTCCAACGCCCGACGCCTATCCTGTTCGGCCCGGTATTGGCCCTGTGCTTCCTGGCTTTGCCGGTTGAGCAGGGCTGAATGCCGTGCGGCCTGGCGCTCAAAGGCCAGGCCATGACGCCAGGCCTGGACCTGCCAACTGGCTGCCGCCGAGATAGCCATCAGCAGGGCAACCGCCCATATGCGCCCGCTCAACGGCATAACACCGCCCTCGCCTTTTCCCACAGATGTTGGCGGTGCTCCAGTCCGTTGAGGCCACCATTGATACGGCGGGTGATGGTGGTGAATTGGTCCTGGTCGGCCAATTCATTCAAGCCATTGCTGTGCCAGAACCAGGCGGCGGATTCGGCCGCCCATTGCGGCTGCTCCAGCAGTTCGGGGAAATGCAGCAGACGTTCATCGCCAAACAGCGCCCGGCTGCAGGCCAGGTAATTGCGTCGCCCGGTAATCTGGATCAAGCCGCGGCCCCGGTACTTCTGGCCGTCACCGTCGGCGTCGGGAGTGTTGCCCAGGCGTGCAGCCAAGGCGCCCGTGTCGTATTTGCTCAGGTAGTGCTCGCCGCCCAGTTCACGCACGTAACGCAGCTCGCCGGACTCGTGCCCGACCTGGGCGATAAAGGCCGCCATCCGCTTAGGCCCGGTGATGTGTCGATGGAGCATGGCGGCGTTCAGCGCCAGAATAAAAACGCCCGCTTGGGCGCGGGCGTTAGGCAGGATCTGTTGCAACTGCGTCAGCGTGATCATCCTTGATCTCCAACCATTTAAGAGGCCAATCCACGGGCCATGATCGAACTGCGATACCCCGTCGTCGTGTCGCCTACATGGGTCACCTTGTCAATCGACCAGCGCCCCTGCATATAGCCCGGCCAGGTTTCATCCAGCAACAACAGGCCTTCGGCGGACAGCAACGGGTTACCAGGGCAGTCGATGGTGATGCTCAAACCTTCACGCCCCACCCGGCGCAACTCGCCCTGTGCCACTGAGCGCGCTTCGGTTTCACTCTGGCACCGTTGGCGCAACGTCTTGAACGGCGCGATCCCCACCTCGACCACGCGCTGGCGAGAGGCCGCGGCATCCCACCAACTGACACGGCACCCCTGGTATTTGGCCCGCGCATTTTCATCAACCCGGGCACTGATAAACGCCTGCTCGCCGGGACGGTTGTCATGGGTCACCGACAGCCGCACATCCGGCAGTTGCTGGCCCGAGAGCGACTTGACCTGGCCGCTTTCCGCCAGCACATACAGCTCGTTGACCGGCTTGGTCACCGCGTTGTAACGCCCGGCCAGGCGGGTGATAAAGCCCATGTCCGTCTCGTTGGACTGGTCGATATGATCAATCGCAATCCCATCCAGCGACGGCGCCACCCTGGGCGAAAACCCATGCCGCGTCGCCAGTTGGCGAAACAGCGCTCCAAGGGTCGTGGGCCCATGGCTGGCGGAACGGCGCTGGCGGTAGCCACTCTGGTCCATCACGCTGAACGGCGCCGCCGTGGCCACGATCACCAGGCGCATGGGAAACAGGTAAGGCGTGCGCTGGGTAATCACAAACTCGCCTTTTTCCACCAGCCCCGACTCGCGGTAACCCACGCGCAAACCGATCTTGGCGCCCAGGCTCGGCAGGCCTTCCAGGCCCTCGATATTGATGGTCAGTTCGAGGCGGTCGGATTCGATCCCCGCCGCGTCGGTGTGCTTCCACTGCATCAGCCGTGGGTTGATCAAGGCCGCGTTGGCGCCATAAATCTCCACGACCGGGGTAAATCCCATTGCCATGTTGCCTCCTTAATCCCAGGCCGAAACCGGCTTTGCAACACCCGGTTGCGCGTCCATCTCGGGCACGATTACCCCGATGCCCGCCGGCAACACTGGGCCATACTCGGCAAGCCCGGGGTTCAAGCGCCAGAGGGTTTCTTCGGCCGCGTCATCGCACCGCCCCAGCTCACGGTAGAGCAGCAGGTTGACCGAATCACCGGCAATACTTCGGACTCTACGCATTGATAAATTCCTCAAGCACCAGCGTCCACTTGATCACCATGGCAGTGCCGTCATCAATCACACTGGCCTGGTTTTCCGTGACCGCCGTAATGCGCCACAACCCCCAATTGCGGCCGATGCCATCGACCAGCGGCAGCGGTGCCCGTGCATCCTGCAAGGCGCGCAATTGGTCCAGGCGCTGCATGCCGACGGCCGCCATGGCGGTTCCATTGAAGGTCAGTTTTTCCAGCTTCTGACCGTTCTGTCGCGACTGGGGCTTGCTGGCAATAATCTCCAGGTCGCCCCAGCCACCATCGCTGCTGCGCTGGAGCGCGGAATAGGCGAACCCTCGGGACAGCCCGAAAATAAAGTCGCCCAACACCATCTGCTGTCGCATCAATCACCTCCGTCGGTCAGTGCCGCATTGCGCCGAACCGCCAGTGAATCGCTGAGCATCGGCACGCATTGGTTTTGCAGGCTTTGCAGGACCCGGTCGACCACCTGCTGGGCGTCGGCAGGGTTGACGCCGGTGATCTGGATGCTCGGCGCCAGGGTGACCTGGACGTTGTCCGAGCGGGCGCTGTTGAGCTCTTTGCTCACGGCATCGGGCGATGGCAGGCGGTCACTGGGGCCGAACAATTTTTCACCGAGCCAGTTACCGCCCTCGCCGCCCAACAGGCCACCGATAACGCCGCCCACCGCAGTGCCCACGCCAGGGAATACCAGGGTGCCAAGGGCCGCTCCGGCAGAAGCGCCGGCCCATGCGGCACCGGCGGTACCGAGGCCGCTGCCGACGGCTCGCATGTTGCCGCTGCGCACGCCCTGGACGACGTTGATGGCGGCATCGGCGGAGCGCAATGGCGTCAACCTGCGCACGCCGATAGACCCCAGCCGGCTCAGGGTTGGGACCAGGCGGGAGGCTCGGGCCTTGCGCAGGCCGAGGGCTGATGCACTCTTTAATAGCAACGCCTTGCCTGCGCTCAACCCACGGGTAGAAACCCTTCGCAGGCTGGCGCTTACGGAAGTCACCCGCGCCAGGAACCCCGTTTTCAGGCCGTCAAACACCTTGCCTGCGCGCTCGCCCAGGCTCCTCATGATTGCCATGGGCCCAGTGGCGCTCCTGCCGGTCCCTGAGGTTTTTCTCGGCATCGGTGGGCTTGTGCGGCCAGTGCCGTTTTGCCTCACCGTTTTTCGTGACCCTTTGGGCCCGTAACGAGCCCGCCCGGTCAAGGGTTCGCTGGCGCCTGGGCAGCAGCAGTCCTTGCTATCGTCCCGGAACAATTTCCCGACGTAGGGCAACTTGCCCAGCGTTGCATCGACTACCTTGCCCGATACCCGGCTCTTGACCGTATCAAGCAAGCTTTCACCCACCCATTTGGAACTCTTGCTCAACCAGGACTCAGTCGCCGAGGCCTTGTCTTCGGACGCAGCTTGCGGCGCACTGGTCATGGCTTCAGCGACCGTGCCGCCCAGCGGCCCACCCGTGATAAACAGGGTGCCATTAAGGGTTTCCAGGCTCTCGCGCAGGCGCACCTGTTCCTCGGTCAACGCGTGGATATGCAGGCTGGCGTTGGCCAGGGCCAGGCTCAGCTCAGACGGCGGCTCGGTTGCGCCGCCCACACTGGAGGCGCCAACCAGACTTTCGTCCTGTGCTTCAAGCAGGCCCGGCAGTTGCAAGGCGCCACTTTCGGCCAGTGCGGGAAAGGTCATCCAGCGTTTGTCTTCGTCGGCGAGCTTGAGCGTATATCGAGGGTCTTGCATCTCGCTCTACTCCTATTTGACGCCAAGGCGATTGATCGCGATGTCGTAGCGGCGCAATGCTTTTGCGGCATCCCATTCGAGGATTTCCGCTTCGTTTACCGAGTAAACCAGCGGTACAACGTCGAGGATTACTTCGATGTCGCGCTGCGAAAGAAGTCCGCCGGTTTGTTTAAAAAATCGTCAATGCGCTCCTGCAATTCCGTCCAATCAGGCACCGTCAGGCCGTCCAGATCGGGGATCATCAGGCCGGTGCAGTGCGAGGTAATGAACTCGGCGCGCTCTTTGTTGGTGGCGAGTTTTTTCATCACTTTGGTGGCACGCAGGGCAGGCATTTCCAGGGTGACGCTGGTCAATACGCGGCCGGCCACTTCCAGTGGCAGCAGCAGTTGCACTTGCTCGCCGGGCTCGGTGGAACCTTCCAGAAAGAACGAAGCCGGGCGCGTCGACAGGTCGTGCACGTACTGGACGATGCTCACGTAGTCCGGGCGCTTGAGTTGGTCGAGTTCCTTTTCCGAGAGGCCGGTGGCCAGTTTGGCCAGCTCGAAGAACTGGTCGTCCTCATCGTCGCCCGCACGGGCCAGGGCCTGTTTTTGTGGGGCGTAGAACAAGGGTTTGAGTTGGATCTGCTCGATCGTCGCACCGCTGTCGGCGGTGATGGGCGCCAGCAGGATATGCAGGGGTGGCTTCCAGGCCATGGGCGAAATTCCTTGATGAACAATGTTGAACACGTGGACACGGTCAATGTGGGAGCTGGCTGGCCTGCGATCGCGCTGTGTCAGCAGCCTCATTTGTCACTGGTAGACCGCTATCGCAGGCAAGCCAGCTTGTATGGTTAGACTTGTAGGGGTGGTGGGACTAAAAGCCAGCATCTGACTCTAGCCAGTACAGACCGTGGGAGACTTCGTCCCACCCCTTCACCAAAGCGCCGATAAGGAATGCATCGGCCATGACCGACGATAGAAGCAAGCCAGCGCAACGGTGAAGCCCCGACAAGCCCGTAAACCCTAACCCGGAGCTTTTCTCATGGCAATGACTGTCTCGCAATCAATCATTGGAGTGGATGTCGCTAAAGCCGAAGTAGTTGTTTATCAAAGTGAAACTGCTGAAACAAAGATCGTATCGAACAAGAAAAGCGAGCTGAAGGCATGGCTGAAGTCTTTGCCTGCGGGCAGCGCCATCGCAATTGAAGCCACCAATATCTATCACGTGGATACCGTCAATTTGGCTCATTCGATGGGCCATATCGTTTACGTGATTGATGGATATCGCCTTAGCCATTACCGCAAAGGCACAGGTGGTCGCGCTAAAACAGACTTCAGTGATGCGCAGTTGCTGGCTCGCTACTTGAAGAATGAACAGGCTGATTTACGCGCCTGGAATCCGCCGCCGAAGATTTATACCAAGCTTCAAAGCTTGCTGCGTCGACGCGCAGCGCTGGTGAAAATGCGTGTTGCACTGAATCAGAGCTGGGCGGGCGAGCCATCACTCAAGGCCTCGTCCAAGAGCATTTCAGCGTGTCTTGATAGGCATGAGGGGCTCATTGAGAAAAGGATATTAGATGCTGTTACTGAGGCGGGGCTTTTGCATCAGGTCAAGCGCTGCCAAGCCGTCGAGGGCATTGGTTTTCTGACAGCGGTTGCCCTGGTAATGGCGTTTCAGCGAGGAGAATTTGAAAGTGCTGACGCTTACATCGCGTTCTTGGGAATGGACTTGAGAGTATCCGATTCCGGGCAAATGAGCGGACGCCGCTCATTGAGCAAGAAGGGAGATTCAGAGATACGCAGATTGCTGCATAACGCGGCGTCAGCAGGTATCAGGTCAGAAGCCTGGAAACCTTTATACGAGGGTTATCTGGCCAGGGGCCTGAAAACGACTCAAGCCCTGGTCATCATTGGCCGCAAGCTGGCGCGCATCGCCTTTTCGCTCATGAAAAACCTGAGCGAATACCAGTCAAAAGCGGTTTTGGGGGCTTCCCCAAAACCATAGAATCTCCCACACTGGCCGTGCCTATTTCCGATTCGTGGAAGGGCTTACGGCATCAACACCGCACGCCGGGCATCGCCGAGGATGTCGACGCCGTTGAGCACAAACTTCTGGGTGCGCACGTCGATGTCGATCACCGGCACGCCGTTGTCCAGGCGATGGTAGGTGCGGCAGGACAGATCCAGGGTGGTGGTGACCTTTTCGCCCATCTTCAGCTTGGCTTCCTCCAGGGATTTGAGCTTGCCGCCGACGGTGTGGTAGGTGAAGTAGGTCTTGCCGTCCTGGTCCTGGCCCGCTTCGCGCACGTTGAGCAGGATGTCTTCGCCCAGGCGCACGCCCAGGGCCAGCATGATTTCGGGACCGGCGCCTTGCAGCACCAGCTTGGCGTTCAGCACCTTGGCGCTCTTGGCCATTTCTTCGGCGATAAAGCGCCCACCGGACATGGGCTCCATCTCGAACTCGATCTTCGGCGGGCTGAATTCCTCAACGGTCGCCGACAGCGGCAGGCCTTGGAGGGTGGCCGCAATGGCCTGTCTGACTCGGTTGGTAAACATTAGAGAACGTCCTCCAGGAACTGCTCGATGATTTCATCGCGGGCATTGAGTTGATAAACCATGTGTTCGTTCGGCGCGTAGCGGCCGTAGTCGATCACGATGAACCAGGTGCCGTTCTTGTACTTCTCGACACTGTTGAGTTCCGGGTGCAGGTACACGCTGCCGCCAGGGATGGTTTCGTCGGCCACCAGGGTTTGCAGCCAGTCGTTGATGCGCTTGACCTCCTGGTCCATGAACGATTTGGTCAGGTTGTGCGCCATGGCTTTCTGCCCGGCCTTGACCAGCTTGCGGCTGATGGCGTCTTCCAGGCCGACATAGCTGATGAACTTGCCGGTGATGGAGCGGTTACCCAGCAGCGAGAAGCCGCCGAGGATGGTGCGCGCGTAGTAGCTCACGCCGTAACGGTTGAGCAGGTCGCCTTCGGTGGAGGTGTCGAGGATGTTGTACTCGACCACGCGGGACACGTCTTCGGCGAAGGTCACCTGGTTGCCCGGGCTTTCCCATTGCTTGACCTTGGCCAATGCGGCGATGGCCAGGGACGACGGCGCGAGAAACACGTTTTTCTTCGCCGCCTTGGAGTACACCGACGGCATGTTGTGCACCAGCAGGCAACGGTCGAAACCCAGGTCGGCACCACCCAGCTCGCCGCTGTAGGTCACTTGGTCGGCGACGCTGGCGTCTTTGCCGTCCAGCACCACACGGGCCTTGATACGCTTGCCGAACGCGGCAAATTCACCGGCCACCGCTTTGGTCCCGGTAAAGCCCGGGGCGCCGATGATGGTCAGGTCTTCGGGGACGCTGCTCAGCGCCGCGAGGCCCAGTTTGCGACCGGTTACCGGCTCGTTGCCGCCGATCACGTTGTTGAGGGTATCGGCCGGGGTCGCGCCCTCTTCGACGATCACCACATACACCGGCACCTTGACCACTTTGAGGATCTGGTACACCGCATGAAACAACGTGCCCGACTCGGCGCCGGTCGGGTCCAGCAGCGCCTGGGCGGTGAAGCTGTTGATGCGAAACGGGGCGTTTTTCGGGATCGACAGGTGCGCATTAGGCGCGGTGCCGACCAGACCGATCACGTTGTCACCCAGGCCACCCATGGCCTCGGGGGATTCGCTGGCATTGACGGTGATGCCGTTATGCTCGAAGTTCAAAACCTCAGCCATGATTATTCAGCCTTCTTGGTGACGGCCTTCTTGGCCGGTGGGGTGTCTTGGGCGGCAGCCAGCACGCTGGTCAATTCCAGGCGGCCGGCGGTGCGCAGGGCGGTTGCTTCGACGTCCAGCAGGTCCAGTTCCTGGCCGACGGCGGACCAGTGGCCACCTCCGGTGGGGAATGGGATGAGGACGGTGTAGGTTTGGCGGTTGGCCATGGGGGGACTCCAGAAACGCGAAAGCCCCAGCGATGGGGCTTTCTTGGATGCGAAAAAAAACCGCTTTCGCGGTGTTTATGATTGCTGCCGGATTACTCACCTGGCAGTGGGTAACGAGCCTTGATTTCGGCGACTTTAGCCCGCCATGCGTTCTCCTTGGCCTCGGTTTGATCGTACTGCCACTCCATATAGAGCGGGTCCGAATCTGTTCGGTAAGCCAGGCGACGATTGAAAGCTATATCAGCGGCCTGTTCGACCTGCAAAGCGGCGTCGACTTCGGCTTTAGAAAACCCCATCTCAAGCAACTGCTCTACAGTCACATTGTAGAAAGTCTGATCTTTATTTCTGAATTCTTTAATCATCATCAAACTCCAGCAGCCACGACGTTGCCAACATTACTCAGCAAATTAGACAGACTCCCTCCGGAGTCTTTTACCAAACCAGTCACAAGGTGCGACCAAGTTTTATTTCCTGTAATCGACGAGGCAAATACCGACAACAACATCGTAGCGCCGGCCAACTCAGCAAATTTCGTTGAAAACTCCGCATCCACAACGGAGGACGTAAGCTCCACCTTATAGTTAGCAGAGTACCCGGAGTAAAAAACGTTTACCGCACCCAACGTCAGCTTACTCCCCGAGAAGGTAACCGAGCCCTGCACGGAAGCGGCCGGACCATGTGCGCGATGAAACAGAGACGAAGCAAAGGAATACCAACCAGACGTTCCTGCTTTTAATACAGTCGGCATAACAACATCAACGAATCGAAAGTAGACACTGCCACCCTCGAGCGACAAGAAGTGAATATTTGAGCTACCAGCCATATATTCGCCAACCTTCGGAGAAAAAACCGGGTTACTCCCTGAACCATACCTCATGAAAACCAGCTTATTCGCGATTGACCAGTAAGGGGTTTGCTCAGTAGGAGCCGCATACTCATGCGTCTGAGCTGCCTTCAGGTAAATCGTTACATAAGGGGTAATATTAGATCGCCCCATCGCCTCTTTAATAGATTTGAGCGGGGCCTCCACCGATCCCAAGGCCAGATCGCTACCACCTACCGCATCGACATAAAATGACCGGGACATTTCAGGAATTGCACGAACCGCCGCCAAAACAGAAGCATCTATTTCAGCGACCTTCCCATTTATCGCACTGGTTAACTTATTTGCAGCCGCGACCAAACTAGTGATCGTAGTTTCCATACTCATATTCAACTCCCTATATTGCTTATCTTATGAATCAGCTCGTCACTTGGCTTCCAGAGCCATGACTCGAAATAGCACACCAACATGCCGAGCCATATTGTCAACGCTGGCCGTGGCAAGCTCTGCAATCTCCTCGGTCAACAACACATTCAAGTTCTCACTCCCCACCACAATCGTCACGCTATCCGCCGGCAACGGCGAAATATCCAACGTAAACTTCTGCAGCACCCGAGCAGCCGCCGCCTTATACGTCAGCAACTGCCCCGCCACCGAATACACGGCCAACAACGTCCCACTGGCGAGATAAAACCCAAACTCGCCAATCTCATACTCGCCATCGCCATCAAACAGCGCGGCCATACGCAGTTGGCGCTGGCCCAGGTCTTCGTAGTCCACAATCGCTACCCGCTGGCGCTCATTGCGCAGGGCGGTTTCGTTGCCGGTGGGGTTGTAGCGGCCGGTGCCGGCGGCGATGTGGGTGATTTCGCCTTTCAAGCCTTGGTTCTTTGCCTGCAGCACTTCATCCAATCCCTTGGAGGTGAAGCGCACCAGGCGCGTGATGTCATCGGTCATGGCTGCGCCCTGAGGTCGTAGTCGTTAATGGTGTAGTGCTGGGCCACGCCCGCACTGTTAAGCCTTGAACTGAGCATCAGTTCCGGCAGCGCGCCCCACAGCGACAACTCGCCGTCGCTCAACGCCCGGTGGGCGGCGCCGGTCATCGGCAGCCCACCGTGCACTTCATGCACCAGGGTGATGGTGGCCAGGTCGCGCTCGCTCTTGGCCGCGTTGATACGGCGGATCAAGCGGTTGTGGTCGCCACTGGACCAACTGCGCCCGATGATCGCCTGCACGTCGAAGGTGTAGGGCTGGGCCTGCGGGCGCTGTTGGTACCAGGCCAGAATATTGGGGGTAAACCCCAGGGATTCGACCGCGTGGCTCAACGCCTTGGGCGTGCCGGCCTGGCGCTGGATTTGCCAGGACAGCGCCACCGTGAGGCGTTTTTCGGTTTCGTCGGCAGAGGCATTCCACTCACTGACGCCACGGTCGGCGGCCAGGTAAGGCAGGAACGGCGCAGGCGTTTGCAGCGGGTTCATCAGCGCCGGGAAGGGCGGGACGACCCGTTCGAGCAGTCGACCAAAGCCCAGGTCCAAAGCCTTCTCCAGCGGTGAGCTGTTGGCAGGCAACAGGCTGGGAGATTGTTCAGTCATAAGCTGCGCACCTCCACCTCGACACCCGTGCAGTACGGGGCCTGGAACGCCGTGGTGATGATCGGCGCCAGCGGCTCGAGAATCTCCAGCTGCGCCGCCCCGGCGGTGTGGATGGTGTAGTCGATCCAGCTCGGGTCCACACGCCCTTCCAGGCAGTGACAGGACTCGGCATAGGTCTGCAGCAACTGCTGGGCCGCCACTTGTGTCAGCCCCGAGTCCGGGCCGGCGTTGATCTTGGCCACCACGCGGATCTTGTACGGCACGATCTGCGCACCCTGCACCGTGACCCAATCGGTTTCCGGACGTACATCGGGCCGGGCGAAATGGCGCCGCACCCCTTCAAGCAAATCCGCCGACGGCGTGCCATTGCCGGTGCGGGACAGCACGGTGACCATGACTTGCCCAGGCGCGGTGCGCCGGGCGTTGCCGTCCTTGACCTGGGCGGCATAGCCATCCGGGTCGAAGGTATAGCTGACCGTCACCACCCCCGCAGCCGTACCATGGACTTTCACCGCCGGCCGCTCGCCGAGGGTAAAAACCTCGCGCCGATACTGCATGCGCGAACCGGCAGCCGGTGCGTGGGGGGCCAGGTAGTAACGCAGACGGGCATCATCATCGCTTTCCAGGGTCGGCGGCACGGGCGGGAATGCCGCCGGGTCGCCGGGGTCGAGCACCTGGCGCTCCAGGCCCATATCGGCCAGGCGCGCATCCAGGTTGCTGCCGGTGGCCCACCACGCCAGCATCTGCTGGATGCGCGCGTTGTACTTGCGCTCATGGGTTTGCAGGCGCACACAAAACGCTTCCAGGGCCAGGGTCAGCAACTCGCTTTCGTTATCCAGGCTGACCTTGAGCTTGGCCGCACTTTGCGGGGCGCGGACGGCGACATAGTCGACGACAAACGCCTTGAACTGCGCCAACAGCGGCTCGAACTCGTCGACGGCGATCAGGTCGGGCGGCGCCAATTGGTTCTGCCCGGGGATCAACATGCTCATGTCACCACCTCGAAGGATTGCTTGCGGTTTTTCCAGGTGCCGGCAAACCGCAGCAACAGGCCAGCGCCCTGACGATTGGCGACGATGACTTGCGGATCAAAATCGGCGATGCCGTTCTGTGGGTTGTAAAAAGCCTGGGCGGCGTGGCTTTGGGCGAGAATCAACAGGTCGTCGCCCAGGTTCTGCCCCAGCAGTTGCGGGATCAGCGAACCGTACAGCGGGCGTTTCTGCCGTGTGCCCAAAGGTGTGGTCAGGGCCCGGGTGGCGCGCTGGACAAATTGCGGCCAGTCGTCCAACACGGCTCCGGTGTTTCTCTCTATTCCGATCATGGCAAATCCTTATGCCGTGCTGATAACTCGACCCTGGTGGTCCACCACCGGGCCGCTCAAGTGAACGCCGGACGCATCCAGCAGCAGGCCGACTGCACCGACCTGCACGCTGATGTTTGCGGCGGTCATGACCAAACGGGCAGCGCCCAGACTCATTTCCACCTGCTCGCGAGAGCCAGTGAATGCCGTGGGGCCGTTGCTCCAATCCAGCACATGACCGGCGGCGTCGTAGGCGCTTTGCGTACCGTCCGGGTAACGCCGGCTCGTCAGGCTGGCGACACTGGACAGCGGCGGGAAGCGATCACTGTTCAGGCCAAACAGCGCCACCGACTGCCCCCCGCCCTCGCCGCCGCCGTAGTTGAGCAGCAGGCATTGCTCTCCCACCGTGGGGATTCGCGTTTCGGTATGCGCCCCAGCGCTGGGGTTGAAAAAGCGAATCGCCGGGGTCAGCAACTCGCCATGCCTGACCTTGCAGGTATTGCTGGCCGCGTCGACCTCCTGGCACACGCCGATCCGGCAAAAGCTCTCGGCCCGCCGATAGAGGTCTTCAAGCTGGGTTTCCATCTGCGCCAGGCGCTCGACGATGGGCGCCAATTGCAGGCGTAACAGTGCGTCGAACATGGGGCTACTCCTGTAGGGGCCGGTATTGATCGGGGTCGTCGATATTCGACACCTCCCAGGTGCGGGCAAACAGCGGCTTGCCCATAGGGTCGTCAAGCAGCGGCGGGCCGATGTAGAGGGTTTGGTTGAAGGACACGGTCCAACTGTCGTACTGGGTGTCGGCCCCCGCCAGGGTCGATGGCAGCGCGACAATGTTGACTGGCACATCGCACTGGGCCGCCGGCAACTGCCAACGGTTATCCAGCACCAGGTCCATCAGCCGGCTCGCCAGGTCACAGGCGTCAAAAGCTTGCGCGCCTTCGGCGGCCATGACCTTGAGCGAGATCGACAACACATGGGCCTTGCGTCCTTCAAGGGAACGTACGCCCGGGCCATTGCGCTCGACTGTGATTGCCACGGCGGTTTCATCCGCCGCCAGGATGCCCGGCGGGCTGCCCACCCGTAACGCCGGGAATGCCGTACGCAGGGCCTGGCCGATGGCTATTGGCAGTTGTGACGGTTTTTCAATGAGGGTCATGGTGTGGCTTCCTTGCAACGATCACTTTGAGTCCGGGGGCGAACCGGGCGGCTCATTCACCCCGATGCGCTTGGCGGCCCAGCGCTCGTAGAGGCCAATGGCGACGTCGGCACCGGCCATGGCCGTCAGGCAGCCGAGGGCGCCCGCCGTCCAGATCGACATGCCGGCGGCGTACAGCAGCATCAACGCCGACACCCCGCACACCATGCACGCCCCGGAACGCAGGGCCAGACGGCGGACCAGCGACCAACCGCGGGCGCCCTCCTTGTCGGCGCGCCACATCTCCCCGGACACGCCGCCGATCAGGGCCAGAATAATCACCAGCCAGATAGGCATTTCTGCCAACGCTTGCTGCTCGTTTGTCATGTCACGCCTCCTGGAATGCGTAAAACCGGCAGGTGGCCGGTGCTTTGATAAATAGATGGATGGGTGTGTCGGTAGGCATTCCAAAAAGCCCGGTAGCCCGGGCTTTTCAGTAATGCGGTCCTTGGATCTTTCGGCGCTACTGGCGCGGTACGGATCTTTCCTCGATGTTTTTCCGACCACGATCCCTGTCTGCCGGATAACTGCTTGTGGTGCTTTACGCTGCACACCCGGGTCAGTTGCCAACCCTCTGAACCGTCAAGGCCGGTTCATCGCTGCCTGTTGTAAAACCGTGAAACTAAAGAGCGTCGGCATCCTTGCCGGTATTGCCTGGCGTCCTTGCCATCACTCAGTGGCGTCCATGCCAGTGTTGCGTGCCTTCCTTGTCTTCCTTGGCAGCATCCTTGCCGCCTCCACCAGACCTTGTTGGCTGGCTTGAGATGGAGAATATGCATGTATGCATATACAGTCAATGCACAAATGCATTTATTTCTACCTTGGTAATGCATTGACGCATAAGACCCTTGAGTGGTGGGCCCTGGGCGGTTTTCCATAGGCGAAAAAAAGCCCGCTCTCAGGCGGGCTGTTTCTTACAGAGAAGGGTTAGCGGGCGTACATGCCCCACCAGAAAACGTGACCGAGGATGCTGATCTGCTCTTCCTGGATATCCTGGAAGCTGTAGTCCTCATCCGGGTGCTCATCACGGTTGAAACTGCGCAGGCGGATCCCCGAAGGCAGACGATAGAGCTGTTTGACCCGCAATTGACCGTTGTGATTGATGGCATACAAGTCGCCATCGACGATATCGCCGATCCCGCTCTTGCCGGCATTCACCCCCACCGTGGCGCCATCACGCAACACCGGCAGCATGCTGTTGCCGCGTACCGTCACACACTTGGCCTGGTCGAACTGCACACCGTTATGCCGCAGGCTGCGCTTACCAAAACGCAGGCTGGCCTTCTCGCTTTCCTCGATGACGAATCTTCCTGATCCAGCAGCCAATTCAACCTCGCGCAAAAAGGGGATCGACACCTCGTCATCATTAACGGGCGTGTCGTCGTCCCACAGGCTTATATCCTTGAGCTCCGAATGCATCGGGTCGCGCTCATCCTGCCACGCCGACCCCGCGCGCCCGCGCAACTGGTCGGTGCTCACCCGGAAGTAATCGGCGATCCGCGAGATGTGCTTGTCCGACGGATCAACGATCTTGCCGCTGAGAATCCGGGACAGAGTGGATTGAGGCACGCCGGTACGCCGGTGAAGCTCCGTGGGGGAGATCCCGTCGCGATCGAGCAGCTCTCTTAAGACGATTGAAACGTTGCGTTTTTGCATAACGGGGATAGTGACGGGAGTTTTTGGGGTTGGCAAATGCTAATTTGCATATTTTGTGCATGGGGTATGCGGGTGTACTGGCCGTTTGTGAACTGCGAAGCACGGACCTCGCATGTTAACCTTGCCGCCATCGCAAAAAATGCTGGGCCAAGCGCCCCCTTTGCCCCATCACTTTCAACGAATTTGCCTACTACCCAATGAGTAAAAACACCTCCGATCTGTCCTCCCACACTCCAATGATGCAGCAGTACTGGCGCCTGAAAAACCAGCACCCTGATCAGTTGATGTTCTATCGCATGGGCGACTTCTACGAGATCTTCTATGAAGACGCGAAGAAGGCCGCCAAGCTGCTGGATATCACCCTGACCGCGCGCGGGCAGTCGGCTGGGCAGGCGATTCCAATGTGCGGGATTCCTTATCATTCGTTGGAAGGTTATCTGGCCAAGCTGGTCAAGCTCGGTGAGTCGGTGGTGATCTGTGAGCAGATCGGCGACCCGGCGACCAGCAAGGGGCCGGTGGAACGTCAGGTGGTGCGCATCATTACCCCGGGGACGGTGAGTGATGAGGCGCTGCTGGATGAGCGGCGCGACAACCTGATCGCGGCGGTGCTGGGGGACGAGCGGTTGTTCGGCCTGGCGGTGCTGGATATCACCAGTGGCAACTTCACGGTCCTGGAAATCAAGGGCTGGGAGAACCTGCTGGCGGAGTTGGAGCGCATCAATCCGGTGGAGCTGATGATCCCGGATGATTGGCCAAAGGATCTGCCGGCGGAAAAACGCCGTGGGACCAAGCGCCGTGCGCCGTGGGATTTTGAGCGCGATTCGGCGCTGAAAAGTCTGTGCCAGCAGTTCTCCGTACAGGATCTGAAGGGTTTTGGTTGCGAGACCCTGACCCTGGCCATCGGCGCCGCCGGTTGCCTGCTCAATTACGCCAAGGAAACCCAGCGCACCGCCCTGCCGCATTTGCGCAGCCTGCGCCATGAGCGCCTGGACGATACGGTGGTGCTCGATGGCGCCAGCCGGCGCAATCTGGAGCTGGACACCAACCTGGCCGGCGGGCGCGACAATACCCTGCAGTCGGTGGTGGACCGTTGCCAGACCGCCATGGGCAGCCGTCTGCTGACCCGTTGGCTGAACCGTCCGCTGCGCGACTTGACCGTATTGCAGGCGCGCCAGTCGTCCATTACCTGCCTGCTGGACGGCTACCGCTTTGAAAAGCTGCAACCGCAGCTCAAGGAAATCGGTGATATCGAGCGGATTCTTGCGCGGATCGGCCTGCGTAACGCCCGCCCGCGTGACCTGGCGCGCCTGCGTGACGCGCTGGGCGTGCTGCCCGAGTTGCAACAGGCGATGACCGAACTGGACGCGCCGCACCTGCAACAACTTGCTGTCACGGCCGGCACCTACCCGGAACTGGCTGCGCTGCTGGAAAAAGCCATTATTGACAACCCGCCCGCGATCATCCGCGACGGCGGCGTGCTGAAGACCGGTTACGACAGCGAGCTGGATGAGCTGCAAGCCTTGAGCGAGAACGCCGGGCAGTTCCTGATCGACCTGGAAGCCCGCGAAAAAGCCCGCACCGGCCTGGCCAACCTGAAGGTCGGCTACAACCGTGTGCACGGCTACTTCATTGAGTTGCCAAGCAAGCAGGCCGAGCAGGCACCTATTGATTACCAGCGTCGCCAGACCCTTAAAGGTGCCGAGCGCTTTATCACCCCTGAGCTCAAAGAATTCGAAGACAAGGCGCTGTCGGCCAAGAGCCGCGCCCTGGCCCGGGAAAAGATGCTCTATGAAGCCCTGCTCGAAGACCTGATCGGCAAGCTGGCACCGCTGCAGGACACCGCTGCGGCCCTGGCCGAGCTGGATGTGTTGAGCAACCTTGCCGAGCGCGCCCTGAACCTTGACCTGAACTGCCCGCGTTTTGTCGGCGAGCCGTGCATGCGCATCGTCCAGGGTCGCCACCCGGTGGTGGAGCAAGTGCTGACCACGCCGTTCGTGGCCAACGATCTGTCGCTAGACGACGATACCCGCATGCTGGTGATCACCGGTCCGAACATGGGCGGTAAATCCACCTACATGCGCCAGACCGCCTTGATCGTGCTGCTGGCGCATATCGGCAGCTTTGTGCCGGCGGCCAGTTGCGAGCTGTCCCTGGTAGACCGCATCTTCACCCGGATCGGCTCCAGCGATGACCTGGCCGGTGGCCGTTCGACCTTTATGGTGGAAATGAGCGAAACCGCCAATATCCTGCACAATGCCAGCGACCGCAGCCTGGTGCTGATGGACGAAGTGGGGCGCGGCACCAGTACCTTCGACGGCCTGTCCCTGGCCTGGGCTGCTGCCGAGCGCCTGGCCCACCTGCGGGCCTACACGCTGTTCGCCACCCACTATTTCGAACTGACCGTGCTGCCGGAAAGCGAGCCGTTGGTGGCTAACGTGCATCTCAATGCCACCGAGCACAACGAGCGCATCGTGTTCCTGCACCATGTGCTGCCAGGGCCGGCCAGCCAGAGTTACGGCCTGGCCGTGGCCCAGTTGGCCGGTGTGCCGAACGATGTGATCCTGCGCGCCCGCGAGCACCTCAGCCGCCTGGAAACCACCGCCCTGCCCCACGAAACCGTGGTTGCAAGCCCAGCCAAGGCCACCAGCAAACCGGGTGTGCCCATGCAGAGCGATATGTTCGCCAGCCTGCCCCACCCGGTACTGGATGAGTTGGCAAAGCTTGACCTGGACGACTTGACTCCACGAAAAGCGTTGGAATTGCTCTATGCACTGAAGACACGGGTCTAACGCAGACGCGTGCAAGCTGATAGAATCTCGCGCGGTTTGGGATGCTGCGGGCTTTTAGCCTGGCCTGCAGACTATCGCTCCCAAACCTCGCGAGCCCTGCCAGAAGGGGTTTCGCTGCCGCCGCCTGAGGAGAAAACTAGAAATGACCTTCGTCGTCACCGACAACTGCATCAAGTGCAAGTACACCGACTGCGTAGAAGTGTGTCCGGTGGACTGCTTTTACGAAGGCCCGAACTTCCTGGTAATCCACCCGGATGAGTGCATTGACTGCGCCCTGTGTGAGCCAGAATGCCCGGCCGTTGCGATTTTCTCCGAGGATGAAGTACCGGAGGACATGCAGGAATTTATTCAGTTGAACGTCGAGCTGGCGGAAATCTGGCCCAACATCACTGAGAAGAAAGAATCGCTTCCAGATGCGGAAGAGTGGGATGGCGTTAAAGGCAAGATCAAAGACCTCGAACGCTAACAGCGTCGCGCCCCTCTAAAAGGCCCCTTGCGGGCCTTTTTGCGTTTTTGCGCGCGGGTCTTTTACTTTTCTGCAGGCAAAAAAAAGGGGCGGTTTGACCCGCCCACATTTTTTCCCTAGTCCCTGTGTTCCTTTTCATCGTCCTGATGAATCGCATCCTGCGAGGTTCCCTGAATCATCGTTCCGTGATGACTGTGTCAATCCGTGGACACAGGGCTGATAGTAGAGACTTCCCAGACAAGTTCAACGGGATCCATTCCCAAGCACACCCCGCCGTCGCTCTCGATCACAAATAAATAAGCGTTATATTTCAATGATATAGAAATATGTCCAGGTGATTCGAGGCATCCAGGTCCGGTTAAAAAACCAAACACTTACGAAAAAGTAAGCGAATGCTTACACCGTCCATTAGGGAAATGCGCACCCGCCCTCCCAAAAGGTTTACGCCAGGCAAGAAAAAGCCCCGACAGGGTCGAGGCTTGTCTGCCTTCAGGTCGATCAGTCGTCGCTGACAGTGATGGTCGGCATTGCCTGGGCACCGGCTTCCTGCAAGACAATCCGCGCACCTACATGACGGGCCAGTTCCTGATAGACCATGGCGATCTGCCCATCGGGTTCGGCGGCGACCGTCGGCTTGCCACCATCTGCCTGCTCACGAATGCCCATCGCCAGCGGCAACGAAGCCAGCAGCTCAACGTCATATTGGGTGGCGAGTTTTTCGCCGCCGCCTTCACCGAACAGATGCTCGGCATGGCCGCAGTTGGAGCAGATGTGTACCGCCATGTTCTCCACGACACCCAGCACCGGGATGTTGACCTTGCGGAACATCTCCACGCCTTTGCGCGCATCCAGCAACGCCAGGTCCTGGGGGGTGGTGACAATCACTGCACCGGCCACCGGCACTTTTTGCGCCAGGGTCAGCTGGATATCACCGGTGCCCGGCGGCATGTCGATCACCAGGTAGTCCAGGTTGCCCCAGTCGGTCTGCATCACCAGTTGCATCAAGGCCCCGGAAACCATGGGCCCGCGCCACACCATCGGGGTGTTGTCATCGGTCAGGAACGCCATCGACATCACTTCCACGCCATGGGCCTGGATCGGCACGAACCACTTCTGGTCCTTGATCTTTGGCCGCGAGCCTTCGGCGATGCCAAACATCACGCCCTGGCTGGGACCATAGATATCCGCGTCGAGGATGCCCACGCGCGCGCCTTCACGGGCCAGGGCCAGGGCCAGGTTGGCCGCCGTGGTCGACTTGCCCACGCCGCCCTTGCCGGACGCCACCGCCACCACGTTCTTGACGTTGGCCAGGCCGGGGATCTGTGCCTGGGCCTTATGCGCGGCGATCACACACTGGATGTCGACCTTGGCCGAGCGCACGCCGTCCAGGCCTTCAATGGCCATTTGCAGCATCTGCGCCCAGCCACTCTTGAACAGGCCTGCGGCGTAGCCCAGCTCAAGCTGGACCGTGACCTGATCGCCCTGCACCTCAATGGCCCGGACACAGCCGGCGCTGACCGGGTCCTGGTTCAGGTAGGGGTCGGTGTACTGGCGAAGAACGGCTTCCACCGCTGCGCGATTGACGGCGCTCATGGGCTACTCCCGGAAAAGACAGACTAAAACAGGCGGCTATCCTAACCGTTCCGAGGCGTGAGGGGCATGCTTTCGCGATATTGGAAAACCCTGAAACAGCCTCACGGGGTGAAATAAATTCCCCAGCGCTTTATAGTGGCCGACCTCCGTTTCATCAAGTAGCCGAGCCCCATGTCCGAGCCACGCAAGATCCTCGTCACCAGCGCCCTGCCCTATGCCAATGGTTCCATCCATCTTGGCCATATGCTTGAGTACATCCAGACCGATATGTGGGTGCGCTTCCAGAAGCATCGCGGCAATCAATGCATTTATGTCTGCGCGGACGACGCCCACGGTTCGGCCATCATGTTGCGCGCCGAAAAGGAAGGCATCACCCCGGAACAACTGATCGCCAACGTCCAGGCTGAACATAGCGCCGACTTTGCCGAGTTCCTGGTGGATTTCGACAACTTCCACTCGACCCACGCCGAAGAGAACCGCGAGCTGTCGAGCCAGATCTATCTGAAACTGCGTGATGCCGGGTACATTGCCACCCGCTCGATCACCCAGTATTTCGACCCGGAAAAGAAAATGTTCCTGGCCGACCGCTTCATCAAGGGCACCTGCCCCAAGTGCGGCACCGAAGACCAGTACGGCGATAACTGCGAAAAATGCGGTGCCACCTACGCACCGACCGATCTGAAAGATCCGAAGTCGGCGATCTCGGGCGCCACCCCGGTGCTCAAGGATTCCCAGCACTTCTTCTTCAAGCTCCCGGATTTCCAGGAAATGCTGCAAACCTGGACCCGTAGCGGCACCTTGCAGGACGCCGTGGCAAACAAGATCGCCGAATGGCTGGATGCCGGCCTGCAACAGTGGGATATCTCCCGCGATGCGCCGTATTTCGGTTTCGAGATCCCCGATGAGCCGGGCAAGTACTTCTATGTGTGGCTGGACGCGCCGATTGGCTACATGGCCAGCTTCAAGAACCTCTGCGACCGCACGCCGGAGCTGGACTTCGACGCGTTCTGGGGCAAGGACTCCACCGCCGAGCTGTACCATTTCATCGGCAAGGACATCGTCAACTTCCACGCCCTGTTCTGGCCGGCAATGCTCGAAGGGTCGGGCTACCGCAAGCCGACCGGCATCGCCGTGCACGGCTACCTGACGGTCAATGGCCAGAAGATGTCCAAGTCCCGTGGCACCTTTATCAAGGCGCGCACCTACCTGGACCACCTGTCGCCGGAATACCTGCGCTACTACTACGCATCCAAGCTGGGCCGTGGCGTCGACGACCTGGACCTGAACCTGGAAGACTTCGTGCAGAAGGTCAACTCGGACCTGGTGGGCAAGGTGGTCAACATCGCCAGCCGCTGCGCCGGGTTTATCCACAAGGGCAACGCTGGGGTGATGGTGCCGGTCAACGCCGCACCAGAGCTGACCGACGCCTTCCTGGCGGCCGCGCCAAGCATCGCCGACGCCTATGAAGCCCGCGACTTTGCCCGCGCCATGCGCGAGATCATGGGCCTGGCCGACCGCGCCAACGCCTGGATCGCCGACAAGGCACCGTGGTCGCTGAACAAGCAAGAAGGCAAGCAGGATGAAGTCCAGGCCATCTGCGCCACCGGCATCAACCTGTTCCGCCAGTTGGTGATCTTCCTCAAGCCGGTGCTGCCGTTGCTGGCCGCCGACGCCGAGGCGTTCCTCAACGTTGCACCGTTGACCTGGAATGACCACACCAGCCTGCTCAACAACCATCAGCTCAACGAATTCAAGCCGCTGATGACCCGTATCGACCCGGTCAAGGTGCAGGCCATGACGGATGCTTCCAAGGAAGACCTGACCGCCAGCCAGACCGACACCGGCAACGCCGCCCCAGCGGGCAATGGCGAGCTGGCCAAGGATCCGCTGTCGCCGGAAATCGACTTCGATACCTTTGCCGCCGTGGACCTGCGGGTCGCGCTGATCATCAAGGCCGAAGCCGTGGAAGGCGCCGACAAGCTGTTGCGCCTGACCCTGGATATCGGTGACGAGCAACGCAACGTGTTCTCCGGGATCAAAAGTGCCTACCCGGACCCGTCTAAGCTCGATGGTCGCCTGACCATGATGATTGCCAACCTCAAGCCACGCAAAATGAAGTTCGGCATCTCCGAAGGCATGGTGATGGCAGCCGGCCCTGGCGGCGAGGAAATCTACCTGCTCAGCCCGGACAGTGGCGCCAAGCCTGGCCAGCGCATCAAGTAACCGGAAAACCCTGTCGCGGTGATTGGCCGCGACAGGGCGGTTTGCGCTAGTACCCTCTCCCTGCTTGCCGGATAATCAGGCCCTGTTTGCTTAACCGGCTCGACCATGACCGAACTGCTTGTCGCCCTTCTCTGCGCTGCCCTGATCAGCCAATACCTGCTGCGTGTTGCGCTGCCTGGGGATCCGCCTTTGGAACGACGGCGGGTGCACGCCCTAGGGTTGGCGACCACACTCTTGGTCGCCCTCAGCGGCGCTTTCAGCTACCTGGTTGTTCACTTTGTGTTGCAACCCTTGGCGCTGGACGCTGTATGGCTGTTTGCTTATGTGCCGGTGGCGATCTTGTTGAGCCAGCCATTGCTGACGGTACTTTCCCGCCGCGTGCCCGCACTGCCCTTCGACGGGTTGTGGCTGCCGCTGCTGGCGAACGCCGGTGTGCTCAGCGTGGTATTCCTGGGCCCTGGCAATACCACCCAACTGATCTATAGCCTGGGGATCGGCCCGGCATTCTGGCTGACCCTCAGCCTGTTCAACGATTTGCGCCAGCGCATAGACCACAACGATATCCCCCAGCCCTTCAAAGGCCTGCCCGTGGACCTGTTCAGTGCCGGGCTGATGGCCGTGGCGTTGCTGGGCTTAAACGCAATGATCAAACCATGAGCCTGATTCAACGTATCGACGCCCTGCTGCCCCAGACCCAATGCGGCAAATGCGGGCACCCTGGTTGCAGCCCCTACGCCGAAGGCATCGCCCGGGGTGAGGCTATCAACAAGTGCCCGCCAGGCGGCACGGAAACCATCGCCGAGCTGGCGCAGCTGTTGAACCTGGCGCCCCTGGAGCTGGACAGCACCCGTGGTGAAGCCCCCGCGCAGATTGCCTTTATCCGTGAGGCCGAGTGCATCGGTTGCACCAAGTGCATCCAGGCTTGCCCGGTGGATGCGATTGTCGGCGCGGCCAAGTTGATGCACACCGTGATCGTGGATGAATGCACCGGTTGCGACTTGTGTGTCGCGCCCTGTCCGGTGGACTGCATCGACATGCTGCCCTTGCCGCTGGCCACGGTGCTGCCAATTGTCGCGGGCTATGCCAGCACCGCCGAGGAGCGCCAAGAGCGCGGGGCCAAGCGTGAGCGCGCCCGCCGCCGCTTCGAGCAACGCAACGCCAGGCTGCAACGCGAGGAAGAGCACAAGCTGGCAGAACGCCTGGCCCGCAGTAAACGCCCGGCCCCCAGCGCAGAGAGCAACGGCGACCCGCTGCAGGCTGCCATCGAGCGCGTGCGCGCGCAAAAAGACGCCGACATCGACGCCGCGCTAAAAAAGGCCAAGATCAACCTGGCGATGAGCCGGGCGCAACTGCATAAATCCCTGAAAGCCTTCGGCCATCCGCCGACCTTTGAGCAACAGTCGCAGTTGATCATCCTGCAACAGCAATTTGAATCCGCCGAACAGGCATTGGCCGCCCTTGAAACCAACGCCCCCGCTGTTGTGATCCCCCAGGCCAATAAAGATCCAGCGCTCAAACGCGCCAAAATCCAGTTGGCCATGCGTCGCGCCGAGCTGAAAAAAGCCCAGGACGCGCTTGCCGATGCCGAACAACTGGCCGCCCTGGGCGCAGCCCTGGCCGACGCTGAACAAGCCTTGCATGCGGCCGAAGAAGCCTCCGAGCAGCCCAGGCCTGATTTGCAACGTGTCGAGAAACGGCCCATCGACAGCCAACTGCGCCAATTGAAGACCGCCCTGGCCTATGCCCGCGCCGACCTGAACAAACTCGAACGCCAGCCCGCCAGCAGTACCAACGCGTTAATGGACGCCAGACAACGCCTGGCTGACGCTCAGCGGTTGGTGGATGAACATGTCGGGGCCTGACGTTGTTGAGCGCCAGCAACAGGCCATGCAGCGCCTGTTGATGGCGGTAACGCCCGGCGTGCTGGTGCTGTTCTGGCTGTATGGCTGGGGCGTGTTGATCAATCTGTTGCTGGCCGGCACCTGTGCCTGGGCCGTCGAAGCCGGGGTGCGCCGGTTGCGCGGCCAGGGCGGTGGCGACCTCAGTGGCCTGGTCAGCGCGGTCCTGCTGGCCCTGGCGCTGCCACCTTACTGCCCGTGGTGGCTATGCGTGGGCGCTGTGAGCAGTGGATTGCTGCTGGGCAAACATCTGTATGGTGGCAAGCAGAACCCCTTCAACCCGGCCATGCTCGGTTATGCGCTGATGCTGCTGGCCTTTCCCCAGCCAATGACCCATTGGCCGGCATCCCACGGCCTGGACCTGCTGGCCGGCCTGCAACAGGTGTTCGGCCTGCACGGCGACACCGCCGATGCCTGGGCCCGGGCCACGGCGCTGGATACGTTACGCATCAATAACAGCCTGACCATTGATGAACTGTTTGCCAGCAACCCGGCGTTCGGCCAGATCGGCGGCACCGGCAGCGAGTGGGTAAACCTGGCGTTTCTCGCCGGCGGCGTCTTTTTACTGCAGCAACGGGTATTCAGTTGGCATGCGCCGGTGGGCATGCTCGCCAGCCTGTTTGTCATCAGCCTGCTGGGCTGGAACGGCTCGGGCTCGGACTCCAATGGCTCGCCGCTGTTTCACCTGCTGACCGGGGCCACCATGCTCGGCGCCTTCTTTATCGTCACCGAACCGGTGTCGGGCGCGAAAAGTGCGCGGGCACGCTTGCTGTTTGGGGTGGGCGTGGGGCTGCTGACCTACCTGATCCGCACCTGGGGCAGCTACCCGGATGGCGTGGCGTTCGCCGTACTGATGATGAACCTGGCAGTGCCGACACTGGAGCGCTGGGCACGGCCGCAGGCGGTGAAGGCATGACGCGCACCTGGCAAGCCTTGATCGTGCTGATGATCGCCGTCGGCGCGGTGGGCCTGACCGTTGGCCTGCAACAGCTGACGAGCAAGCCCATTGCCGCGCAGCAGCGTGAAATGCAAAGTCGGGCGTTGCTGGATGTACTGCCCGCTGGCAGTTATGACAATCACCCCCTGGAGCGCCCGCTGGGTATCGCCTCGGAAATGCTGGATAACAGTCAACTGCTGGGTGGTTACCTCGCGACCCTGGCCGGTAAACCCAGCGCCGTCGTGCTGCGCGCGCAGGTCGATGGTTACGGTGGACGTATCCAATTGCTGATTGCCATCGACCACAACGCCAAGCTGCTCGGGGTAAAGACCCTGGCCCACGCAGAAACCCCGACATTGGGCGGACCTATTGGCGAGCCCGGCAATCCCTGGCTTGCCTCGTTCAAAGGGTTGTCGCGGGAAAGTCCGCAGATATGGGCGCTGAAGAAAGACGGTGGCCAGTTCGACCAGATGGCGGGCGCGACCATCACCTCCCGCGCGGTGATTAACGCAACCCATGATGCCTTGCGGTATTTTGACGAACATCGTCAGGCGCTGCTGGAGACTGCCAGCCATGACTAAACCATTCGCCCTTGGCAGCCTGTTGCTGCTGCCTGCGCTGCTGGGTGTCAGCGCCACCCCGGCCGGCGCCGCTGCCTTCTGGGCGCTGTGTGTGCTGATCGTGACGCTGCATGGCTGGAGCTGCGCCTGGGTGCGTAATCGCCTCAGTGGCAATTGGCGGCTGATTGCCAATGTGTTGCTGGCCACCACCTGGGTCAGTTGCGCACACTTGGTGGCCCAGGCCCTGGCCTTTGGCCCGTCTATGGCCCTGGGAGCGTACCTGGGGTTAATTGGCGTGCAATGCGTATTGCTTGAACATGCCGGCCTGTTCGCCGCCAACCAGCGCAGGGCGCAGCTTCAGCTATTCACCGTTGCTACCGGGCTATTGGTTGCAATCACCCTCTCGCGCTTGTTACTCGGCAGCAGCATCGCCACCCTCGCCCCCACAGGGTTTATCCTGCTCGGGTTGTGGCTTGCCGGGTGGCAAGCCTGGACCCAACGCCGCAAACCACACTGAAGGAACCGCTCGCCCCATGAATGCCGCAAAACGCCTGGAGATCTTTCGTCGGTTTCACGAGGACAACCCAGCCCCCAAGACCGAGCTGGCCTACTCGTCGCCGTTCGAGCTGCTGATTGCGGTGATCCTGTCTGCGCAATCGACGGATGTAGGCGTCAACAAGGCCACGGCCAAGCTGTTTCCGGTGGCCAATACTCCAGCGGCGATCCATGCCCTGGGGGTGGAGGGGCTGTCGCAGTACATCAAGACCATTGGCCTGTATAACAGCAAGGCAAAAAACGTCATAGAAACCTGCCGACTGCTGGTCGAGTTGCATGGCGGCGAAGTGCCACAAACCCGGGAAGCACTTGAAGCTTTGCCCGGCGTGGGTCGCAAGACGGCCAATGTGGTGCTCAATACAGCGTTTCGCCAATTGACCATGGCGGTGGACACACATATTTTCCGCGTGAGTAACCGCACAGGGATCGCACCGGGCAAGAATGTGGTGGAGGTGGAGAAAAAACTGATGAAATTTGTGCCAAAGCCTTACCTGCTCGACTCCCACCACTGGTTGATTCTGCACGGCCGTTATGTGTGCCAGGCCCGCAAGCCGCGTTGTGGCAGCTGTCGCATCGAGGATCTGTGTGAATACAAGGAAAAGACGTCTGACGATTGAGCCGTCATTGCTTTTATTGATGAGTCGATTGAAAAAATCTTTTTTACCCGGTGCGCAATTGCCGATATAAGGAGCGCCAACGGCAGTCTTAGCCTGGAGTTAACCTTATGAGCACTGGCAAAGAACAACTGGATGTAGAAGATGACTTTGTGGCAACGGACACTGACGAAGTAGCCGAGGCGCCCGTAGAAGTGGCCAAGACCAATTTGAGCAAACGCCGCACCATCGACAATCTTCTGGAAGAGCGACGCCTGCAAAAACAGTTGGCCGATTACGATTTCGATCTCTAGCCAAACGATCACACAGAAGCCTCCGCGATGGAGGCTTTTCCTGCCTGTTGCTCCCTGCTTCTTAAACCAGGCCGTTGCGCTGAGCGAGCTCGATCAGGTCCACCAGGGACCGGGCATTGAGCTTGAGCAGCAGACGCGTCTTGTAGGTACTCACCGTCTTGTTGCTGAGGAACATGCCGTCGGCGATTTCTTTGTTGGTTTTTCCCTGGGCCAACTGCTGTAGCACCATCATCTCCCGGCCTGAGAGCCGTTCGACCATATCCGCCTCGCTGGTATTGCCCTGGGTGGACCGCACCGAGTTGAGTGCCTGGTTGGGGAAATAGCTGTAGCCAGACAGCACGGCCTTGATTGCGCTCAGCAGCTCGGTAAGGTCCTGCTGCTTGCACACATAGCCCGCCGCCCCCGCCTGCATGCAGCGCATGGAGAAGTGACCGGGTGCCTGGGAGGTCAGCACCAGCACCTTGAAGGGTTGCGCCTGCTTTGTGGAAGACAGGCGACAAATAACTTCCAAACCGTCAAGTTTGGGAATTCCAATATCCAGGATGACAATATCCGGCATATGCTCCCGCGCTAGTTGTAACGCGTCGACTCCGTTATCGGTCTCTGCAACGACCTCATAACCATGACGTTCCATTAGCATGCGTACAGCAAGGCGAATGACGGGATGATCATCCACGATCAGCACTTTATTCATGGGCAAGTCCAATTTCGCTGTTCGAATTATTCAGAGCCAGCACAATAGCCTAGTCGTTTCCTCCTTGGCATAGCACTCCCCCCCAAGTAACGACAAGCAGAGACCCAACCCACAAAGTTATGAGAATAGACCTACAAAAAAACGCCTCTATGGATGTGTCGGTTATTGTTCAGCCTTTCAGAACTTTCCGTGGGCAAACATATTTTGAGCAAAAAAAGCACCGTTTACCCTAGAAAAGTAAACATGACGCACGCCATTTTCAGGAAATGCCCCTTGCACGGGCCAGACCTGCGTGCCTCGACGCGGCCATTGCCCCTGCAAAAAAGTTCCCTCGGTGCAACAGTCATTAACAACACTTGGAATTATCTGACAGATATTTCCACAAATAAAATAGAACTCCATCTCTTTCCTACTAAACAACCGAATGATTTTAAACACAAACAAGGCTGCATGCCTGAAGCATCAACTTCCCGACACAAAAAAACAAAAGCAAAACTAATAAACAGCAACGCCCCAAACACATCGGCAAGACATTAAACACTGATAAACAAAACCCGGACCTCCTGAATGACGGACAAAAAAAATGGCCCCTTTTTCAAGGGGCCACTCTTTATGACGCTTCAGGTACTTCAGAACAACTTGCGGCCCTTGTTGGCCGCAATGCGCATGCGCAGTGCGTTGAGCTTGATGAAGCCAGCAGCGTCAGCCTGGTTGTAGGCACCGCCATCTTCTTCAAAGGTCGCGATATTGGCATCGAACAGCGACTCATCGGACTTGCGGCCGGTGACGATCACGTTGCCCTTGTACAGCTTCAGGCGCACCACACCGTTCACATGGACCTGGGAGGCGTCGATCATCTGCTGCAGCATCAGACGCTCAGGGCTCCACCAGTAACCGGTGTAGATCAGGCTGGCGTATTTAGGCATCAGCTCGTCTTTGAGGTGAGCCACTTCACGGTCCAGGGTGATGGACTCGATGGCGCGGTGAGCGCGCAGCATGATGGTGCCGCCCGGGGTTTCGTAGCAGCCACGGGACTTCATGCCCACGTAACGGTTTTCGACGATGTCCAGACGGCCGATACCGTGCTCGCCACCGATACGGTTGAGGGTCGCCAGTACGGTGGCCGGGGTCATTTCGACGCCGTCCAGCGCGACGATGTCGCCGTTGCGGTAGGTCAGTTCCAGGTACTGCGGCTTGTCAGGAGCGTTCTCCGGGGAGACGGTCCATTTCCACATGTCTTCTTCGTGCTCGGTCCAGGTGTCTTCCAGCACGCCGCCTTCATAGGAGATGTGCAGGAGGTTGGCGTCCATCGAGTACGGGGACTTCTTCTTGCCATGGCGTTCGATCGGGATGGCGTGCTTTTCAGCGTAATCCATCAGTTTTTCACGGGACAGCAGGTCCCATTCACGCCAAGGAGCAATCACTTTCACGCCAGGCTTCAGGGCATAGGCGCCCAGTTCGAAACGCACCTGGTCGTTGCCTTTGCCGGTGGCGCCATGGGAAATGGCGTCAGCGCCGGTTTCGTTGGCGATTTCGATCAGGCGCTTGGCAATCAGCGGACGTGCGATGGAAGTACCCAGCAGGTACTCGCCTTCGTAGACGGTGTTGGCGCGGAACATCGGGAAAACGAAATCGCGGACGAATTCTTCGCGCAGGTCGTCAATGTAGATCTCTTTGACGCCCATGGCTTGCGCCTTGGCTCGTGCAGGTTCGACCTCTTCGCCCTGACCCAGGTCAGCGGTAAAGGTCACCACTTCACAGTTATAAGTATCCTGCAGCCACTTGAGGATCACCGAAGTGTCCAGGCCGCCGGAATACGCGAGAACGACCTTGTTTACGTCGGCCATGCCATCACTCCACGGGGTTTTACGGAAAGGCGTCGATTCTACCGATCAAAACCGTGAAATTACAGGGGCGCGACAGCAAATGAAGATAAAGCGACAGATTATGTCGGGCGAGCGACGAGTGGCCGATGCCTACGAGGTCGCCGCCGCATTCGCCGGGGCGGTGGCCTGGGGTGCCGGTTTCTCGGGGGCTGGCACCCGGTCGAGATGGATATTCACCCGCCGGTTCTTCGCCCGGTTGGCCGGGTTGGTATTGGGCACCAGCGGATAGCGCTCGCCGTGGAAGCGCAGGACGATCTGCGATTCGGGAATGCCATTGGCCTTGAAGAAGTCCATCACCGCCAGGCCTCGACGCCGGGACAGGTCGCGATTGGTCAGGCGATTGCCGCTGTTATCCGAATGGCCGTCCAGTTCGATATGGTTGACCGTAGGGTCGGCCTTGATGAACTCAAGCATGACCAACAGCTTGGCCTTGGCCGCCGGGTCGAGGTCGATACCGCCACCCGGAAAGCCGACTTCAGCCTGTTTGACCTGCTCGAAATTCATCGGCAGCAATTTCGCAGTACATAACTGGTAATCGCTGTAGGCCTTGTTGAAGCGCACCGGCAGCAAGCGGATTTCCGAATAGCCGCCATCCCGGGAATAGTGGCGCACAGTCGGGCTGCGACCATCGAGCAAGCCATTGAACAGGCGCCCGGCCTGGGCCTGGGAGCTGTTGAACAGCACATCGCCGCTGCCCGCACGCACCGCTCCGAGGTTGATATCACCGCGCCCCGGCTGCCACGGCGCCGCCGCCGCCAAGAGTGTTGCGGAGCCGACGCCCAGCGCGCTGTTGTAGGCTTTCAAGCGAAATGTCGCCTGCTCGCCGGCCCGGCGCACGAACTCACCCGAACCAAAATCGGCGATCGGCTGGCTCAGGCGGCACTCGAACTTGTCGCCTTCCACCTTCCACTCGATATTTTCCAGGCGCGTCTGGAAGGTCAGGGCCATCGCAGGCAGGCTGGCGAACACGCTGAGCAGGGCTAGATATTGCTGGCGCACGGGCGGCTCCACTGGTTTCTACAACACAACAAGGCGTCATACATCGTTAAGGCATACCCAGGGATATCGGTCGCGCCCTGCAAAACTTGATAGCGAGTGCCTGCAAGAGTCTTTTCCGGTAGCATTCCCACCAGATTGACCCGCCTGGAATCCCCAATGTCCGACCGCCTGACCCTGCTGCGTCCCGACGACTGGCATATTCATCTTCGCGATGGTGCTGCGTTGCCCCAAACCGTGGCTGATGTAGCGCGCACGTTTGGCCGTGCCATCATCATGCCTAACCTGGTACCTCCGGTGCGCAATGCCGCAGAAGCCGACGCCTATCGCCAGCGCATCCTCGCTGCACGACCGGCCGGCAGCCGCTTTGAACCGTTGATGGTGCTCTACCTGACCGACCGCACCCAGCCCGCAGAAATCCGCGAGGCCAAGGCCAGCGGTTACGTGCATGCCGCCAAGCTGTACCCGGCCGGCGCCACGACCAACTCCGACTCCGGCGTGACCAGTATCGACAAGATCCTGCCCGCCATCGAAGCCATGGCCGAAGTGGGCATGCCGCTGCTGATCCACGGTGAAGTCACCCGTGGTGATGTCGATGTGTTCGATCGCGAGAAGATCTTCATCGACGAACACATGCGCCGTGTGGTCGAGCTGTTCCCGACCCTCAAGGTGGTGTTCGAGCACATCACCACTGCCGACGCCGTGCAATTCGTCACCGAAGCTTCGGCCAACGTTGGCGCGACCATCACCGCGCATCACCTGCTTTACAACCGCAACCACATGCTGGTGGGCGGGATCCGGCCGCACTTCTATTGCCTGCCGATCCTCAAGCGCAACACCCACCAGGAGGCACTGCTCGATGCCGCCACCAGTGGCAATGCGAAGTTCTTCCTCGGTACCGACTCGGCCCCCCACGCCCAGCACGCCAAGGAAGCTGCCTGCGGCTGTGCCGGCTGTTACACCGCCTATGCGGCGATCGAGCTGTACGCCGAGGCTTTCGAGGCACGCAACGCCCTGGACAAACTCGAGGCCTTCGCCAGCCTCAATGGCCCGCGCTTCTACGGCCTGCCGGCGAATACCGACCGCATTACCCTGGTCCGTGAAGACTGGACCGCCCCCACCAGCCTGCCATTTGGCGAGCTGACCGTTATCCCGCTGCGCGCCGGTGAAACACTGCGCTGGCGCCTGCTGGAGGAACACACGTGAGTGAAGACCATTACGACGACGAACAGGAACACAGTGGCGGCGGTTCGCGCCACCCGATGGCCGAGCGTTTTCGCGGCTATCTGCCTGTCGTTATCGACGTAGAAACCGGCGGTTTCAATTGCGCCACCGATGCGCTGCTGGAAATTGCCGCGACCACCATCGGCATGGACGAACAGGGCTTTGTGTATCCAGAACACACCCACTTCTTCCGCGTCGAGCCTTTTGAAGGTGCCAACATCGAAGCGGCGGCCCTGGAGTTCACCGGGATCAAGCTCGACCATCCGTTGCGCATGGCCGTCAGCGAAGAAGCGGCATTGACCGACATCTTCCGTGGCGTTCGCAAGGCCCTGAAGGCCAACGGCTGCAAACGCGCGATCCTGGTCGGCCACAACAGCAGTTTCGACCTGGGCTTCCTCAACGCCGCCGTGGCGCGCCTGGACATGAAGCGCAACCCGTTCCACCCGTTCTCCAGCTTCGACACCGCGACCCTGGCTGGCCTGGCTTATGGCCAGACCGTACTGGCCAAGGCATGCCAGGCTGCCGGTATCGACTTCGACGGTCGTGAAGCCCACTCGGCTCGCTACGACACCGAGAAGACTGCCGATCTGTTCTGCGGCATCGTCAACCGCTGGAAGCAGATGGGCGGCTGGGAAGATTTCAGCGACTGATCAGGTCGCTAAATCCCACGCATAAAAAAACCGGCCCTCTCAGGCCGGTTTTTTTTACCGCGAATCTGGCTTACAGCTTGCCAGCGTTCTCGGTCAGGTAAGCCGCAACGCCTTCTGGCGAAGCGTTCATGCCTTTGTCGCCTTTTTTCCAGTTGGCTGGGCAGACTTCGCCGTGCTCTTCGTGGAATTGCAGAGCGTCGACCAGGCGGATCAGCTCTTCCATGTTACGGCCCAGCGGCAGGTCGTTGATGATCTGCGAGCGCACAACGCCCTTGTCGTCGATCAGGAACGCGCCACGGAAAGCCACGCCGCCTTCGGACTCAACGTCGTAGGCCTTGGCGATGTCGTGCTTCATGTCGGCAGCCATGGTGTATTTGACTTTGCCGATGCCGCCATCATTGATGGCAGTGTTGCGCCAGGCGTTGTGGGTGAAATGGGAGTCGATGGACACGGCAACCACTTCAACGTTACGTGCCTTGAAGTCGTCCATGCGGTGATCCAGGGCGATCAGCTCGGATGGGCAGACGAAAGTGAAGTCCAGCGGGTAGAAGAACACCAGGCCGTATTTGCCTTTGATGGCTTCAGACAGCTTGAAGCTGTCAACGATTTCGCCATTGCCGAGGACGGCAGGTACGTCGAAATCCGGGGCTTGTTTGCCGACGAGTACACTCATTGGTTATCTCCTGATGGTAATTGAAGTAAATGGACCGCCCCTGAGTCTGCCGTGAATTGACGACAGGCCTGTGACGCGATCACGCTTCGTAAAGACCGACCATCATACCTGAAAAAAGCCGTTCGTCAGTGAGGGGCCCACGGCGGGCAAAGGTTTGAGAAAGCACTTTGACAATCATTCTCGTTAACATTAAGATCCATCGCACTTAAGCCTTAAACCGCGATGGTTCTCCCTTATGTATGTCTGCCTCTGCACTGGCGTCACCGACGGACAAATCCGCGAAGCGATCTATGAAGGTTGCTGCAGCTACAAGGAAGTGCGTGAAACCACCGGCGTTGCCAGCCAATGTGGCAAATGTGCCTGCCTTGCCAAGCAAGTGGTACGGGAAACCCTGACATCGCTGCAAACAGCCCAGGCCGCGATCCCCTACTCGGCAGAATTTACACACGCCTGAAGTGGCGTGTTTTAAAGAACCGGACTTAGCGTCCGGTTTTTTTATGCCTGTAATTCAAATAGTTAGCGCCAAGACGCGGAACACAAACATTCTTATTCCGATTAATTTTCATTTATTATTCAATAACTTAGGTTTGACACTAGTAGTTGTGCAGCTCAAACTCCGCCTTATATACAACGAATACAGGGCAGGACCCCAATCATGAAAGGCGACATCTCAGTCATCCAGCAACTCAACAAAATCCTTGCCAATGAACTGGTCGCGATCAATCAGTATTTCCTGCATGCACGCATGTATGACGATTGGGGCCTGGAAAAGCTCGGCAAGCGTGAGTACAAAGAGTCGATCAAGGCCATGAAGGACGCAGACGCGCTGATCAAGCGCATCCTGTTCCTCGAAGGTCTGCCGAACGTCCAGGACCTGGGCAAGCTGAACATCGGCGAGCACACCCTGGAAATGCTCAACAGCGATGTGGGCTTCGAGCGCAAGAGCCATGCCGACCTCAAGGCCGCCATTGCACATTGCGAGACCAAGGGCGACTTCGGCAGCCGCGAACTGCTGGAAGATATCCTCGAAGACCAGGAAGAGCATATCGACTGGCTGGAAACCCAGATCGGCCTGATCGACAAAGTGACCCTGGAAAACTACCTGCAATCGCAGATGGGTGAATAACCGCGCCAACAGGCACAAAAAAGCCCCGCTCTCGAATGAGAAGCGGGGCTTTTTATTGCGCGCGAATTACGCTTCGGTCTTGGCCGCTGCTTTTTCAGCTGCGTCCTTGATCAGCGCTTGCAACGAACCATCAGCCGCCATTTCGGTGATGATGTCGCTACCGCCGACCAGCTCACCGGCCACCCACAGTTGTGGGAAAGTAGGCCAGTTGGCGTACTTCGGCAGGTTGGCGCGGATTTCCGGGTTTTGCAGGATATCGACGTAAGCGAACTTTTCGCCACACTGCATGACGGCCTGGGAGGCCTTCGCGGAGAAGCCGCACTGCGGGGCATTCGGTGCGCCCTTCATGTAAAGCAGAATGGTGTTGTTAGCAATCTGCTCTTTAATCGTTTCGATGATATCCATGGAACACCTCGGCTGGAACTTTGCGACTCACAGGTCGGCACGGTGGCGCATTGTAACGCAAAATCCCAGCGTGGTGCTCGGGCTCCCCGACAGACTCACTGCGTCACGCCGCCGCGACCTGCACCGGCACGCCGTTCAACGCCGCGTTACCTGACAGTTCGTCCAACTGACGCTCATCCGTCAGGTCGTTGGCACTCGCCCCCGGCTGCGCGCTGGCAATACTCATCTGCACACCCGGCCGGTCATGACCCCAGCCGTGGGGCAGGCTGACCACGCCGGGCATCATCTCCAGGCTGGCCAGTACGTGGACCTCGATCATGCCGATCCGCGAACTGACCCGCACGCGCTGGCCGTCACTCAGTTGGCGACTGGCGAGGTCATCCGGGTGCATCAGCAACTGATGCCGCGGCTTGCCCTTCACCAGCCGGTGATAGTTATGCATCCACGAATTGTTGCTGCGCACGTGCCGGCGGCCGATCAGCAGCAACTCATCAACCTTGGGCAACGGCAATGCGGCAAACCGCGCCAGGTCCGCGAGGATCACTGCTGGCGCCGCCTGCACCCGACCATTGGCGGTTTTCAAGCGTCCCGCCAGGTTGGCCTTCAGCGGTCCCAGGTCCAGGCCATGGGGATGCTCGGCCAGCATCGCCACCGACAGCTTGTGCGAGGAAGCATCGCCATAGGCCCCGGCCCGCAGGCCCAGGTCAATCATCTGCGCCGGCGCCAGGGTTGGCTTGAGCGGGTTGCCAGTGCGGGCCGCAAACGCCTGGGCCAGCCCGACAAAAATCTCCCAGTCGTGCAACGCGCCCTCGGGCTTGGGCAGGATCGCCCGGTTGAAGCGCGTGACGTTACGCACTGCAAACATATTGAAGGTGGTGTCGTAGTGATCGTTCTCCAGGGCCGAGGTCGATGGCAGGATCAGGTCGGCATAGCGCGTGGTTTCGTTGATATACAGGTCCACGCTGACCATGAACTCCAGACCGTCCAGGGCCTGCTCCAATTGGCGTCCGTTGGGGGTGGACAACACCGGGTTGCCGGCCACTGTCACCAGCGCACGGATTTGTCCTTCGCCCTCGGTGAGCATTTCTTCGGCCAAGGCCGACACCGGCAGCTCGCCGCTGTATTCGGGACGCCCGGAGACCCGGCTCTGCCAACGGTTGAAGTGCCCACCAGACGTGGCGGCCACCAGGTCCACCGCCGGTTCGGTGCACAAGGCGCCCCCTACCCGGTCCAGATTATCGGTGACCAGGTTGATCAACTGCACCAGCCAGTGACAAAGAGTACCGAACGCCTGGGTCGATACCCCCATCCGCCCATAGCAGACCGCCTTGTCTGCCGCCGCAAAATCCCGCGCCAACTGGCGGATCTGCTCGGCCGGCACCGCGCAGTGGGCGCTCATGGCCTCGGCGGTAAAGCCTGCGACGGCCCGGCGCACCTCCTCCAGGCCGTCCACCGGCAAATGGCTGTCGCGGGTCAGGTGCTCACTAAACAATGTGTTGAGTAGCCCGAACAGCAACGCCGCATCCCCGCCGGGGCGCACAAACAGGTGCTGGTCGGCCATGGCCGCCGTTTCACTGCGTCGGGGGTCGACCACCACCACTTTGCCGCCCCGTGCCTGAATGGCCTTCAGACGTTTCTCCACGTCCGGCACGGTCATGATGCTGCCATTGGAGGCCAGTGGATTGCCGCCCAGGATCAACATGAAGTCGGTCTGGTCGATATCCGGGATGGGCAGCAACAGGCCATGGCCGTACATCAGGTGGCTGGTGAGGTGATGGGGCAGTTGGTCTACCGACGTCGCGGAGAAGCGATTGCGCGTCTTCAACTGCCCGAGGAAGTAGTTGCTGTGGGTCATCAAGCCGTAGTTATGCACACTGGGATTGCCCTGGTACACCGCCACCGCATTCTGCCCATGCCGCGCCTGGATCCCCGCCAGCCGTTCGGCCACCAGGGCGAACGCCTCGTCCCAGGGGATCGGCTGCCACTCGCTGCCCACCCGCAACATCGGCTGGTGCAGGCGATCGGGATCGTTCTGGATATCCTGTAGGGCCACGGCCTTGGGGCAGATATGGCCACGGCTGAAGGTATCCTGGGCGTCCCCTTTGATCGAGGTGATGGCAATGCTGCCATCATCCGAGGTGGTGGTTTCCAGGGTCAGGCCGCAAATGGCTTCGCACAGGTGGCAGGCACGGTGATGGAGAGTCTTGGTCATGGCCAGTCTCTTTATTAGGGCTTTGGCCTGACTATGGGCTGCGCCCAGCGGCGGCACCAGCAACGTTCGCCCCGTGAATCAATGGGCATCAGGCCAGACCATGGGCAAGCATGAGCAAATGTTTCAGAAACCGCCCACACTGCCCCAGAAACCGACGCAACCTGGCCCGGGGCCGCCATCACACATTGCAAAAGGTCGCGGCGCCAGTGTACAAATGACCCGCTGCTGTCCGTAAACAGGCCTCAAAAGTGCAATTCCCGCCCCTTTGAACACCCCTAAAAAACCGTAGCCTATTGGTAAGACGCGACATTTAATGTCAATATCGCGCCTTCCCCTATTTCGTCGCCCCGTGCGGCTTTCGCCGCAGGTCTCGCCCGTTGTCACAATAAACAAGGCTTTGAGTATCTGCGGTCTGTTGCAAAAAGGTAGTTAATGATGAGCGCAAGGCACTTTCTCTCCCTGATGGATTGCACGCCCGAAGAGCTGGTCAGCGTGATCCGTCGAGGCATTGAGCTTAAAGACCTGCGTAATCGCGGCGTACTGTTCGAGCCTCTGAAAAACCGCGTACTCGGGATGATTTTCGAGAAGTCGTCCACCCGTACCCGCCTGTCCTTCGAAGCCGGCATGATCCAGCTCGGCGGCCAGGCCATTTTCCTGTCGCCTCGGGATACCCAACTGGGCCGTGGCGAGCCGATCAGCGATTGCGCCATCGTCATGTCACGCATGCTCGATGCAGTGATGATCCGTACCTTCGCCCACAGCACCCTGACTGAATTTGCCGCCAACTCGCGAGTGCCGGTGATCAACGGGCTGTCCGACGACCTGCATCCGTGCCAGTTGCTCGCCGATATGCAGACGTTCCTCGAACATCGCGGCTCGATCCAGGGCAAGACTGTGGCCTGGATCGGCGATGGCAACAATATGTGCAACAGCTATATAGAAGCGGCGATCCAGTTCGACTTCCACCTGCGCATCGCCTGCCCCGAGGGCTACGAGCCGAGCGCCGAATTCCTGGCCAAGGCCGACGCCCGCGTGCAAATCGTGCGCGACCCGAAAGACGCGGTGATCGGCGCGCACCTGGTGAGCACCGACGTCTGGACCTCCATGGGCCAGGAAGACGAGACCGCCAAGCGCCTGGCCCTGTTCGCGCCTTATCAAGTCACCCGTGAATTGCTCGACCTCGCCGCCCCGGATGCGCTGTTCATGCACTGCCTGCCGGCCCATCGCGGCGAAGAAATCAGCCTCGACCTGTTGGACGACCCGCGCTCCGTCGCCTGGGACCAGGCAGAAAACCGCCTGCATGCGCAGAAGGCCCTGCTGGAATTCCTGGTCCCACCGGCGTATCACCACGCATGAGCCAGCCACTTCTGCTGAACCTGCGCAATCTGGCATGCGGCTATCAGGACCAACGGGTGGTGCAGAATCTCAACCTGCACCTCAACGCTGGAGATATCGGTTGCCTGCTGGGCTCCTCGGGCTGTGGCAAGACCACCACCCTACGGGCGATTGCCGGGTTTGAGCCGGTGCACGAAGGCGAGATCAACCTGGCTGGCGAAGTGATCTCCAGCGCCGGCTTTACCCTGGCCCCGGAGAAGCGTCGCATTGGAATGGTGTTCCAGGACTACGCGCTGTTTCCACATCTGAGCGTGGCCGACAATATCGGCTTCGGCATTCGCAAACACCCGCACAAAGAGCGGGTGGTCGCCGAACTGCTGGAGCTGGTCAACCTGAAGAACCTGGGCAAGCGCTTCCCCCACGAACTGTCCGGTGGCCAACAACAGCGCGTGGCCCTGGCCCGTGCTCTGGCGCCGGAACCGCAATTGCTGTTGCTGGACGAGCCGTTCTCCAACCTCGACGGCGAACTGCGGCGCAAGCTCAGCCATGAAGTGCGCGACATCCTCAAGGCCCGTGGCACCAGTGCGATCCTGGTGACCCATGACCAGGAAGAAGCCTTTGCGGTGAGCGACCATGTCGGCGTGTTCAAGGAAGGCCGCCTGGAGCAGTGGGATACGCCCTACAACCTCTATCACGAACCGCTGACGCCCTACGTCGCGAGTTTTATTGGCCAGGGTTATTTCATCCGTGGCCAATTGAGCACTCCGGAGTCGGTCACTACCGAACTGGGCGAGCTGCGCGGCAATCGTGCCTATACCTGGCCAACCGGCTGCGCGGTGGATGTGTTGCTGCGCCCGGATGACATCGTGTATGCACCGGACAGCCCGCTGAACGCGCTGATCGTCGGCAAGACCTTCCTGGGTGCCTCGACCCTGTACCGCCTGCAGTTGCCGACCGGCGCCCAGCTGGAGTCGATTTTCCCCAGCCATGCCGATCATCAGGTGGGTGTACACGTGGGGATCCGCGTGGCAGCCGAGCATCTGGTGTTGTTCCAGGCTTCGGGGAGCACGGCGGCGCAGATCCCGCAGGTGGAGTCCGGTGTGCGGCGCTACAGCACCGCCGGCTGAACAAACCGAGTCAAAAAGGTGGAAGCGGGCTTGTGTGGGAGCCGGGCTTGCCCACGATGCAGGCGCCTCGGGCTATCAGCTACAGCGAGGTGAGGCTCTCGTAGGCAAGCCAGCTCCCACAGAGGCTGGCTCCCACATCTGATTCCTCCGTTCTTGAAGTCACGCCCGGCCAATCGGCGCAAATTTTCCCTGGGTATGCTCGGCCAACACCGCCGCCGCCAACTCCACTTCCAACCCTCTCCTGCCTGCGCTGACAAAAATTGTCGCAAAAGGCTCTGCGCTCACATCAATGAAGGTGCGCAAGCGCTTCTTCTGCCCCAAAGGGCTGATCCCGCCCAACAAATAACCGGTCGAGCGCTGCGCCGCCGCCGGGTCGGCCATCTCGACTTTCTTTACGCCCGCCGCGTGAGCCAGGGCCTTCAAATCAAGACTTCCGACGACCGGCACCACCGCCACCAATAATTCGCCTTTTTCGCTGCTGGCAAGCAAGGTCTTGAACACCTGCGCCGGGTCGAGGCTCAACTTTTCCGCGGCCTCCAGGCCATAGGATGCCGCCTTGGGATCATGTTCATAACTGTGGATGCGATGTTCGGCGCGAACTTTTTTCAACAAGTCCAATGCAGGTGTCATGGAGGCTCCAGGCTTGGGGAAAACGTGGAAAAACAGACCGTCGATTCTAGGACAAACCCAGGCAAAACGCTCTAGTGCAGGGGGTCGTGCGACGAATCCGCGCAGATCCTGGCCACGCTTGCCGCCAGCCCCGCCGATGGGTTGCCGAGATCATTCATCACGCGAATAGTTTGAAAATGACCAACCGTTCACTTTCGACCTTTGACAGCGGCGTTTCTTGTCTATATTTTTTCGTTTCCGAATACTGTAAGAATCTATCCACAGTGTCCGAGCAGTAAGCCGTGAGCAGGATGGGGATCCTGACCACGGTGAAAATCGCGCATCGCCCGTTGTGGCACAGCGCCAGACAAGAAAAAAAATCGAGGTTTTCAATGACAACTGCTCTTCAACAGCCTTCACTATCCAGCCAATGCATGGCCGAGTTCCTCGGCACCGCGCTGCTGATCTTCTTCGGTACCGGTTGCGTCGCTGCGCTCAAGGTCGCGGGTGCCAGCTTTGGCCTGTGGGAAATCAGCATCATCTGGGGGATCGGCGTGAGCATGGCGATCTACCTGAGCGCCGGCATTTCCGGGGCTCATCTCAATCCAGCCGTCAGTATCGCGCTGTGCATCTTTGCCGATTTCGACAAGCGCAAACTGCCCTTCTATATCATCGCCCAGGTTGCCGGCGCCTTTTGCTCCGCCGCGCTGGTCTACACGCTCTACAGCAACCTGTTTTTCGATTACGAACAAACTCACCAGATGGTTCGTGGCTCCGCAGCCAGCCTGGAACTGGCCTCGGTGTTCTCCACCTACCCGCACGCCCTGCTGAATACGGCCCAGGCGTTCCTGGTGGAAATGGTCATCACCGCGATCCTGATGGGCGTGATCATGGCCCTGACCGACGACAATAACGGCTTGCCCCGCGGCCCCCTGGCCCCGCTGTTGATCGGCTTGCTGATCGCCGTGATCGGCAGCGCCATGGGCCCGCTGACCGGGTTTGCGATGAATCCGGCTCGGGATTTCGGCCCCAAGCTGATGACCTTTTTCGCCGGTTGGGGTGAAATGGCTTTCACCGGCGGGCGCGATATTCCTTACGTCCTGATTCCGATCATTGCACCGATTGTCGGTGCCTGCCTCGGCGCTGCGGCCTATCGCGGGTTGATTGCCCGCCATCTGCCCAACGCCGCAGCTGCTACAACTGATGCAGCCGAAACCGCCACCAGCGGCAACACCCGAACTTCTTGAAAGCGGTAGCCTGAGCCCTTCAGCCCCTTGCGGCCCAGGCTACTTACCCACTCCTTTTTTCCGTCCAAGGCAATCGACATGACCGACACACAGAATAAGAACTACATCATTGCCCTCGATCAGGGCACCACCAGTTCCCGGGCGATCATCTTTGATCGTGACGCCAACGTGGTGTGTACCGCCCAGCGTGAATTCGTCCAGCACTACCCGCAAGCCGGTTGGGTCGAGCATGACCCGATGGAAATCTTCGCCACCCAGAGCGCCGTGATGGTCGAGGCCCTGGCACAAGCCGGCCTGCACCACGACCAGGTCGCCGCCATCGGCATCACCAACCAGCGTGAAACCACCGTGGTCTGGGACAAGATCACCGGCCGCCCGATCTACAACGCCATCGTCTGGCAGTGCCGGCGCAGCACCGAAATCTGCCAGCAGCTCAAGCGCGACGGCCATGAGCAATACATCAGCGACACCACCGGCCTGGTCACCGACCCGTACTTCTCCGGTACCAAGTTGAAGTGGATCCTCGACAACGTCGAAGGCAGCCGCGAACGCGCGCGCAATGGCGAGCTGCTGTTCGGCACCATCGACAGCTGGCTGATCTGGAAATTTACCGGCGGCAAGACCCACGTCACCGACTACACCAACGCTTCACGTACCATGCTCTTCAACATCCACACCCTGGAGTGGGATGCGAAGATGCTGGAGGTCCTGGACATCCCGCGCGAGATGCTGCCGGAAGTGAAGTCCTCCTCGGAAATCTATGGCCGCACCAAAAGCGGGATTGCCATCGGCGGCATTGCCGGCGACCAGCAAGCCGCCCTGTTCGGCCAGATGTGCGTTGAGCCGGGCCAGGCGAAAAACACCTACGGCACCGGTTGCTTCCTATTGATGAACACCGGCGACAAAGCGGTCAAATCCCAGCACGGCATGCTCACCACCATCGCCTGCGGCCCGCGTGGCGAAGTGGCTTACGCCCTCGAAGGCGCTGTGTTCAACGGTGGTTCCACCGTGCAGTGGCTGCGCGATGAGTTGAAGATCATCAATGACGCCCACGACACCGAATACTTCGCCAACAAGGTCAAAGACAGCAACGGCGTGTACCTGGTACCGGCGTTCACCGGTCTCGGCGCTCCGTACTGGGACCCCTACGCCCGTGGCGCGCTGTTCGGCCTGACCCGTGGCGTACGTGTCGATCACATTATTCGTGCAGCCCTGGAGTCGATTGCCTACCAGACCCGCGACGTGCTCGACGCCATGCAGCAGGACTCCGGCGAACGCCTCAAATCCCTGCGGGTAGACGGCGGCGCAGTGGCCAACAACTTCCTGATGCAGTTCCAGGCCGACATCCTCGGCACCCAGGTCGAGCGCCCGCAAATGCGCGAGACCACGGCGTTGGGCGCTGCCTACCTGGCCGGCCTGGCCTGTGGCTTCTGGGGCAGCCTGGATGAGCTGCGTGGCAAGGCAGTGATCGAACGCGAGTTCGAACCACAACTGGACGAGCCCGCCAAAGAAAAACTCTACGCCGGCTGGAAAAAAGCGGTCAGCCGCACCCGTGACTGGGAACCCCACGAAGGCGCTGAATAAGCCAAGCGTAGGACCCACATCGGGTTGTAACTGGCAGGGAGCGGATTCCTGCGTCATCATGGGCCACTTTTGTATGGCAGCCCACAGGACGCCCAATGAATCTGCCTCCCCGTCAGCAACAAATCCTCGAACTGGTTCGCGAACGCGGCTACGTCAGTATCGAGGAAATGGCGCAGTTGTTCGTTGTTACCCCGCAAACCATCCGCCGCGATATCAATCAGTTGGCCGACGCCAATCTGCTGCGTCGCTACCACGGCGGCGCCGCCTATGACTCCAGTGTCGAAAACACCGAGTACGCCATGCGTGCCGACCAGATGCGCGATGAAAAGCAGCGTATCGGCGAAGCCATTGCCGCACAGATCCCCGATCATGCCTCGCTGTTCATCAATATCGGTACCACCACCGAATCCATTGCCCGGGCGCTGCTCAACCACAGTCACCTGAAGATCATCACCAATAACCTCAACGTCGCCATGATGCTCAGCGCCAAGGACGACTTCGACGTGCTGCTGACCGGCGGCAATGTACGCCGTGACGGCGGCGTGGTGGGCCAGGCCAGCGTGGACTTCATCAATCAGTTCAAGGTCGACTTCGCCCTGGTGGGTATCAGCGGTATCGACGAGGACGGCAGCCTGCTGGACTTCGATTACCAGGAAGTGCGGGTTTCCCAGGCGATCATTGCCAACGCACGCAAGGTGATCCTCGCGGCGGACTCCAGCAAATTCGGGCGCAACGCCATGATTCGCCTGGGGCCGATCAGTTTGATTGATTGCCTGGTCACCGATCAGCAGCCGGTGCCGGCGCTGGTGCAGTTGTTGAGCCAGAACAAGATTCGCCTGGAAGTCGTCTGAGCGCCCCCTGAGCTCGCTGGCGCCTGGACCTGCGCCATCGCGGGCAAGCCCGCTCCCACAGGAGCGGGCTTGCCCGCGATGGCGGCCCAGGGCCACAACTCTCTTGAGCCAGCACCCGGCTCAATGTTCACAATTTTTCCTTTTCCCGCCCTTCGATGAGTTTTTTCAATCGAAGTCAGCTGGCTGTGCCCGCGTTTATGAGCTACCATTTTCGCAAATGAACATTAATGTTCGAATTCCAATATTAAAAAAGATCGCGAGGCCAGCCGATGACCCCTTCTACCTTGCCTGCTCCACCCCTTGCCGAAGTCTATGATGTTGCCGTGATTGGCGGCGGGATCAATGGTGTAGGCATCGCGGCAGACGCAGCCGGTCGCGGCCTGTCGGTATTCCTTTGCGAAAAGGATGACTTGGCCAGCCACACCTCGTCTGCCAGCAGCAAGCTGATCCATGGCGGCCTGCGCTATCTTGAACATTACGAATTCCGCCTGGTGCGCGAAGCCCTGGCCGAACGCGAAGTGCTGCTGGCCAAGGCCCCGCACATCGTCAAGCAGATGCGTTTTGTGTTGCCCCATCGCCCGCACCTGCGCCCGGCCTGGATGATCCGTGCCGGCCTGTTCCTGTACGATCACCTCGGCAAGCGCGAGAAACTTGCAGGCTCCAAAAGCCTGAAGTTCGGCGCCGACAGCCCGCTGAAAAGCGAAATCACCAAGGGCTTCGAATACTCCGATTGCTGGGTCGACGACGCGCGCCTGGTTGTACTCAACGCCATGGCCGCCCGGGAAAAGGGTGCACATATCCACACCCAGACCCGTTGCGTCAGCGCCCGTCGCAGCAAGGGCCTGTGGCACCTGCACCTGGAGCGCGCCGATGGCAGCCTGCTGTCGATCCGCGCCAAGGCTCTGGTGAACGCGGCCGGCCCATGGGTCGCCAAGTTCATCAAGGATGACCTCAAGCTCGATTCGCCGTATGGCATCCGCCTGATCCAGGGCAGCCACCTGATCGTGCCGAAACTGTACGAAGGCGCCCATGCGCACATCCTGCAGAACGAGGATGGGCGTATCGTCTTCACCATTCCGTACCTCAATCACCTGACCATCATCGGCACCACCGACCGTGAGTACACCGGCGACCCCGCGAAAGTGGCGATCACCGAAGGTGAAACGGACTACATGCTCAAGGTGGTCAACGCCCACTTCAAGCAGCAGTTGAGCCGCGACGATATCGTGCACACCTATTCCGGCGTGCGCCCGCTGTGCAACGACGAGTCGGATAACCCGTCGGCCATTACCCGCGACTACACCCTGGCACTGTCCGGCAGCGGCGAAGAAGCGCCGATCCTGTCGGTGTTCGGTGGCAAGCTGACCACTTACCGCAAGCTGGCCGAGTCGGCCCTGGCGCAACTGGCCCCCTACTTCCCGCATATCAAGCCGAGCTGGACCGCCAAGGCCAGCCTGCCCGGCGGTGAAGACATGAGCACGCCAGAAGCCCTGGCCACCGACATTCGCAGCAAGTTCGAGTGGATCCCCAGCGAGATCGCCCGCCGCTGGTCGACCACCTATGGCAGCCGCACCTGGCGCCTGCTCGAAGGCGTGCAATCGCTGGCCGACCTGGGCGAGCACCTGGGTGGCGGCCTGTACACCCGGGAAGTCGACTACCTGTGCGCCGAGGAATGGGCGACCCAGGCCTACGACATCCTGTGGCGGCGCACCAAACTCGGGCTGTTCACCACCCCCGAGGAGCAGGAGAACCTGCAGCTTTACTTGGTCAAGGTCGAACAGAACCGCAGCAAGATCGAAGCAGCCTGATGCATCCAGCCCCTGCGCCGAAAGGCCCAGGGGCTTTTTTATGGACGTCTTGATGTGAAATGCGATCAATGTGGGAGCTGGCTGGCCTGCAACAACGGGCGGTGATCGCCGGCAGCCAATGCCTACAGATTCGGTTTTCCGAACGTGGTAACGCCACCTATTCGGTTTGCCGGATTTAAACACCGGATAAACCTCGTCATATAAAGTTAATCGCCATATAAATCATACAGTTAGACTTTTAATCAGAGTCTGGCACGACTCATGCTCTACACTTGGTACGTGTTTGTCTGAGATGCTTCAGGAGCCGTCACAGGCATTCGCTGTATCGAAAGAGCCGTCCAGGCTTCATAAAAAAAACAAATGTCGAGGAAGTATTGATGCGTATCGTTCCCCATATTTTGGGCGCAGCTATCGCTGCTGCTCTGATTAGCACTCCAGTCTTCGCCGCCGAACTGACCGGCACGCTGAAGAAAATCAAAGAGTCGGGCACCATCACCCTGGGCCACCGCGACGCCTCCATTCCGTTTTCCTACATTGCGGATGGTTCGGGCAAACCAGTGGGCTACTCCCACGACATTCAACTGGCCATCGTCAAAGCTGTCGAGAAAGACCTCGGCATGAAGGAAGGCGAGCTGAAGGTCAAATACAACCTGGTCACTTCGCAAACCCGTATCCCGCTGGTGCAGAACGGCACCGTGGACGTTGAGTGTGGTTCCACTACCAACAACGTTGAGCGTCAGCAGCAAGTCGACTTCTCCGTCGGCATCTTCGAAATCGGTACCCGTCTGCTGTCCAAAAAGGACTCGACCTACAAGGATTTCGCTGACCTCAAGGGCAAGAACGTCGTGACCACCGCCGGCACCACGTCCGAGCGCATCCTCAAGTCCATGAACGCTGACAAGCAGATGGGCATGAACGTCATCTCCGCCAAAGACCACGGTGAGTCCTTCCAGATGCTGGAAAGCGGCCGCGCCGTTGCCTTCATGATGGACGATGCGCTGCTGGCCGGTGAAATGGCCAAGGCCAAGAAGCCTACCGACTGGGCCGTGACCGGCACGCCGCAATCCTTCGAAATCTATGGCTGCATGGTTCGCAAAGGCGATGCACCGTTCAAGAAGGCTGTGGATGACGCTATCGTCGCCACCTACAAGTCTGGCGAAATCAACAACATCTACACCAAGTGGTTCAGCTCGCCGATCCCACCAAAAGGCCTGAACCTGATGTTCCCGATGAGCGACGAACTCAAGGCCCTGATCGCCAATCCGACCGACAAAGCAGCCGACGACAAAACGGCTGAAAAAAAGTCCTGATTCCGAACTAACCTTATCTCCTGAGGGAGCCAACCCTCCCTCAGGCGTCTGTTACTACCTGCTGGCATTATTTGGAACACTCGACCTGGCGGTTTCCGAGCCGATCGCGTGTGCCTGACGTTCACCGTCAGGCGGGAATGGATCTTCCCCAAGCGGGTGCTTGTACATCGATTGATTTCGGGGGAGACCCTAATGAATTACAACTGGGACTGGGGCGTATTCTTCAAGTCCACCGGCGTGGGCAGCGAGACCTATCTCGACTGGTTCATCTCCGGTTTGGGCTGGACCATCGCCATCGCCATCGTGGCGTGGATCGTCGCCTTGCTGCTGGGCTCGATACTGGGTGTGATGCGCACGATGCCTAACCGCCTCGTAGCCGGCATCGCCACCTGCTATGTGGAACTGTTTCGTAACGTGCCACTGCTGGTACAGCTGTTCATCTGGTACTTCCTGGTGCCCGACCTGCTGCCGCAAAACCTGCAGGACTGGTACAAACAAGACTTAAACCCAACCACCTCGGCCTACCTGAGCGTTGTCGTGTGCCTGGGCCTGTTCACCGCCGCCCGCGTATGTGAACAAGTGCGTACCGGTATCCAGGCGCTGCCCCGTGGCCAGGAAGCCGCCGCGCGCGCCATGGGCTTCAGCCTGTCGCAGATCTACTGGAACGTGCTGCTGCCCCAGGCCTACCGGATCATCATTCCGCCGCTTACCTCGGAATTCCTCAACGTGTTCAAGAACTCCTCCGTGGCGTCCTTGATCGGCCTGATGGAACTGCTGGCGCAAACCAAGCAGACCGCCGAGTTCTCGGCCAACCTGTTTGAAGCCTTCACCCTGGCCACGCTGATCTACTTCACCCTGAACATGAGCCTGATGCTGCTGATGCGCCTGGTCGAGAAGAAAGTCGCTGTGCCCGGCCTGATTTCCGTGGGGGGCAAATAATGGAATTTGATTTCAGCGGCATTATCCCGGCCATGCCTGGCCTGTGGAACGGCATGGTCATGACCTTGAAGCTGATGGTCATGGGCGTGGTCGGCGGTATCGTTCTCGGTACTATCCTGGCCTTGATGCGCCTGTCCTCCAGCAAACTGCTGTCCAGCCTGGCCGGCGCCTATGTGAACTACTTCCGCTCGATCCCGCTGCTGTTGGTGATCACCTGGTTCTACCTGGCGGTGCCGTTCGTGTTGCGCTGGATCACCGGCGAAGACACGCCAATCGGTGCGTTCACCTCCTGCGTCGTGGCCTTCATGATGTTCGAGGCGGCGTACTTCTGCGAAATCGTGCGGGCCGGCGTGCAGTCGATCCCCAAGGGCCAGATGGCTGCGGCACAAGCGATGGGCATGACCTACGGCCAGACCATGCGCCTGATCATCCTGCCCCAGGCGTTCCGCAAGATGACCCCGCTGCTGTTGCAGCAGAGCATCATCCTGTTCCAGGACACCTCGCTGGTCTACACCGTGGGCCTGGTGGATTTCCTCAACTCCGCCCGTTCCAACGGCGACATTATCGGCCGCTCCAATGAGTTCCTGATCTTTGCCGGTGTCGTCTACTTCATCATCAGCTTTGCCGCCTCGCTGCTGGTCAAGCGTCTGCAAAAAAGGTTTGCCGTATGATCTCTATCAAGAACATCAACAAGTGGTATGGCGACTTCCAGGTGCTGACCGATTGCAGCACCGAGGTCAAAAAAGGCGAAGTGATCGTGGTGTGCGGGCCCTCCGGCTCGGGCAAATCCACCCTGATCAAGTGCGTCAACGCCCTGGAACCGTTCCAGAAAGGTGACGTTGTGGTCGATGGCACCTCGATTGCCGACCCGAAGACCAACCTGCCGAAACTGCGCTCGCGCGTAGGCATGGTGTTCCAGCACTTCGAACTGTTCCCGCACATGACCATCACCGAAAACCTGACGGTTGCGCAGATCAAGGTGTTGGGCCGCAGCAAGGCAGAAGCCGAGAAGAAAGGCCTGCAATTGCTGGAGCGTGTAGGTCTGTCGGCACATAAGGACAAGCACCCGGGCCAACTGTCCGGCGGCCAGCAGCAGCGCGTGGCGATTGCCCGTGCTCTGGCAATGGACCCGATCGTCATGCTGTTCGACGAACCGACCTCGGCCCTGGACCCGGAGATGGTCAACGAAGTACTGGACGTGATGGTGCAACTGGCCCAGGAAGGCATGACCATGATGTGCGTGACCCACGAAATGGGCTTCGCCCGCAAAGTGGCCGACCGCGTGATCTTCATGGATGCCGGCAAGATCATCGAAGACTGCCCTAAAGAAGAGTTCTTCGGCGATATCAGCGCCCGTTCCGAACGTGCGCAGCACTTCCTCGAGAAAATCCTGCAGCACTAAGCACAACACAGCGTCCACTGTAGAAACCGGGCCCTGTGGGAGCGGGCTTGCCCGCGATTGCGGCATATCAGTCAACCTCTGTGGCTGACCTACCGTCATCGCGGGCAAGCCCGCCCCCCACACCGGTCCAGGCAAGCGCTGGTTGACCCAAGGCATCTGTGATGAAATGCGACCCCACCCTCTATCGCGCCGCACCGCCATCCCTTGCCGTGAAGCCTCGTCTGATTCGCCAGCTGTTCCTGCCGCCCCTGATCATCCTGTTGATGATCGGCCTGGGTTTTATCGGCTTCTGGACCAGCGAGCATTACGGCATCCGGACCCTGGGCGAGAACGGCGAGCGCCAGCTGGAGCTGCATGCGCGCACGGTCGAGAGTGAGATCAGCAAGTACACCTACCTGCCCAGCCTGCTGGAGCTGGAATCCAGCGTCTCCAAACTGCTGGCCGACCCGAACCCGGAACACCGGCAAAGGGTCAACGAATACCTCGAAGGCCTGAACCGGCGCAGCCGCAGTCGGGCGATTTATGTGATGGACACCACCGGCCGCGTGATGGCCACCAGTAACTGGCGCGATGTCGACAGCTACCTCGGTGAAGACCTGTCGTTCCGCGCCTATTTCCAGAATGCCGTACGTGGCCAGCCCGGCCGTTTCTATGGCATCGGCAGCACCAATGGCGAGCCTGGCTACTACCTGGCCCATGGCCTGGAAGAACACGGCAAGATCATTGGTGTCGCAGTGGTCAAGGTGCGCCTCGAAGCGCTGGAAGAACGCTGGCAGCGCGCGCGTCTGGAAGCCTTTGTCAGCGACGAGAACGGCATCATCATCCTCTCCAGCGACCCGGCACGCCGGCTCAAGGCGGTGCGCCCGCTGAGCGACGATACCAAGGAGCGCCTGGCCCGCAGCCTGCAATATTACTGGGCGACCCTCAACGAACTGCAACCCCTGGCCCGCGAACAGCTCGACACTGGCACCGAAAAGCTGACCTTCCCGGCCAACAGTGAAGTGGTGGCCGACGACCGGGAAGTCACCTACCTGGCCCAGACCCGGCCCCTGAACGACACACCGTGGAATTTCACCCTGCTCACCCCGCTCAACGACCTGCGCCAGGCCGCGATCAACCAGGGCATCCTCGTTGCGGTGGCCTTTGCCCTGGTGGCGTTCCTGCTGATTGCCTGGAATGAGCGGCGCAAGGTAATCGCCACACGCCTGGCCGCCCGCGAGGCCCTGCAGGAAGCCAACAACCAGCTGGAGCGGCGGATTGCCGAGCGCACCACCGACCTGCGCGCCAGCAACGAACGGCTCAAGGCGCAGATCCGCGAGCGGCGCCAGGCCGAAGAAACCCTGCGCCGGGCCCAGGACGAATTGGTCCAGGCCGGCAAATTAGCGGCCATCGGCCAGATGTCCACCAGCATCGCCCATGAACTGAACCAGCCGCTGGCGGCCCTGCGCACCTTGTCCGGCAATACCGTGCGCTTCCTCGAGCGCGGCGCCCTGGATACTGCCAGCACCAACCTCAAGACCATCAATGAACTGATCGACCGCATGGGACGCATCACCGCCAGCCTGCGCTCGTTTGCCCGGCGGGGCGACGACCAGGGCGAAGCCAGTCTGGGCAAGGCCGTGGATGCGGCGTTCCAGGTCCTGGGCAGCCGCCTCGACAGCCTGCCGCTGACCGTACACCGTCAGTTCAGCCAGGCCATGTTGCAGATCGACCAGACGCGCCTGGAGCAAATCCTGGTCAACCTGATCGGCAATGCCCTGGACGCGATGCACGCCCAACCCGCCCCGCAGCTGTGGCTGGAAAGTGACATCAGCGAAGGCAAATACCGCCTGCGGGTGCGGGACAACGGGCATGGCATCGACCCTGAGACCCGCAAGCATTTGTTCGAACCCTTTTTCACCACCAAACCCGGCGAGCAAGGCTTGGGCCTGGGCCTGACCCTGTCGGCCAGCCTTGCCGCAGCCACCGGCGGCAACCTGGCCGTCGAGCATCCGGCCGCTGGTGGTACAGCCTTTGTCCTGAGCCTGCCCCTGGCAGGCCATCAACCCGGCGAGTCGATATGAACAGCCAACCCAACACCGAGCTGACCGTGCTGATTGTCGAAGACGATCCCCATGTGTTGCTCGGCTGCCAGCAAGCCCTGGCCCTGGAAGATATTCCCAGCGTCGGCGTGGCCAGTGCTGAAGAGGCACTCAAGCGCGTCGGCGAGAACTTTGCCGGCATTGTGATCAGTGACATCCGCCTGCCCGGCATTGACGGCCTGGAACTGTTGACCCGCCTCAAGGCCCTGGATAAAAGCCTGCCGGTGGTGCTGATCACCGGCCACGGCGATATTTCCATGGCCGTGGGCGCGATGCGCAACGGTGCCTATGACTTCATGGAGAAACCCTTTTCTCCGGAGCGCCTGGTGGACGTGGTGCGCCGCGCCCTCGAACAGCGTGGCCTGGCCCGGGAAGTCTGGGCGCTGCGCCGGCAACTGGCCGAACGTGACTCCCTGGAAGGCCGGATCATCGGGCGCTCGCCGGCGATGCAGAACCTGCGCGAGTTGATCGCCAACGTCGCCGACACCTCGGCCAACGTGCTGATCGAAGGCGAGACTGGCACCGGCAAAGAGTTGGTCGCCCGCTGTCTGCACGACTTTAGCCGCCGCCACGCCCACCAGTTCGTCGCCCTGAACTGCGGCGGCCTGCCGGAAAACCTGTTTGAGAGCGAGATTTTCGGTCACGAAGCCAACGCCTTCACCGGTGCGGGCAAACGGCGGATCGGCAAGATCGAGCATGCCCACGAAGGCACGCTGTTCCTCGACGAAGTGGAAAGCATGCCGATGAACCTGCAGATCAAACTGCTGCGGGTCTTGCAAGAGCGCACCCTGGAACGCCTGGGTTCGAACCAGAGCGTGGCGGTGGATTGCCGGGTGATTGCCGCGACCAAGTCCGACCTCGACGACTTGAGCCGCGCCAACCAGTTCCGCAGCGACTTGTATTACCGCCTGAACGTGGTGACCCTGGAACTGCCGCCGCTGCGCGAGCGCCGCGAAGATATCCTGCAGTTGTTCGAACACTTTCTACAGCAATCATCCCTGCGCTTCGACCGCATCGCCCCGGAGCTGGACAACCAGACCCTGTCCAGCCTGATGAGCCATGACTGGCCCGGCAACGTACGTGAACTGCGCAACGTCGCCGAACGTTTTGCCCTGGGCCTGCCCGCCTTCAAGAAAAGCGGCGCCAGCCCCGACAACCATGGCCTGGCCTTTACCGAAGCGGTGGAAGCCTTTGAACGCAACCTGCTCAGCGACGCCCTGCAACGCAGCGGCGGCAACCTGACCCAGGCCAGCCAGGAACTGGGAATGGCCAAGACCACCCTGTTCGACAAGGTCAAGAAATACGGCCTGAGCCATTAAGGAGTCATGCGTGGATTTAGTCTTCAAGGCCGCCCTCGGAGCGGCGGTGGTGTTGCTCCTGGCGGTGCTGGCCAAAACCAAGAACTATTACATCGCCGGCCTGGTGCCGCTGTTTCCGACTTTTGCACTGATCGCCCACTACATCGTCGGCAAGGGCCGCTCGGTGGACGACCTGAAGACCACCATTGTGTTCGGCATGTGGTCGATCATTCCGTACTTTGTGTACCTGGCGACGCTGTATGTGATGGTCGACCGCATGCGCCTGGAGGCCTCCCTGGCGGTGGCCGCGGTGGCGTGGCTGATGGCGGCGACGGTGCTGGTGAGTGTGTGGATTCGAATTCACGCCTGACACTCCACGGCTCCACTGTGGGAACTGGACCCACTCGGTACCCCCATAAAACCGAGTTGCCCGCATCGCAGCCTCGCTAAAGCTCGACAGCTCCCACCTTTGCTCAGTGTGCATCCCCAATCCCCTGTGGGAGCTGTCGAGCCCCGGCGAGGCTGCGATGGGATCGACTCGGTACACCCATAAAACCCAGCTGCCTGCATCACAGCCTCGCTAAAGCTCGAGAACTCCCACATTTGCTCAGTGTGCATCCCCAATCCCCTGTGGGAGCTGTCGAGCCCCGGCGAGGCTGCGATGGGATCGACTCGGTACACCTGCAAAACCGAGTTGCCTGCATCGCAGCCTCGCTAAAGCTCGACAGCTCCCACATTTGATCCCTGTGATTCCCCAATCCCCTGTGGGAGCTGTCGAGCCCCGGCGAGGCTGCGATGGGATCGACTTGGTACACCTGCAAAACCCAGCTGCCCGCATCGCAGCCTCGCTAAAGCTCGACAGCTCCCACATTTGATCCCTGTGATTCCCCAATCCCCTGTGGGAGCTGTCGAGCCCCGGCGAGGCTGCGATGGGATCGACTCGGTACACCTGAAAAACCCAGCTGCCTGCATCGCAGCCTCGCTAAAGCTCGACAGCTCCCACATTTGATCCCTGTGATTCCCCAATCCCTTGTGGGAGCTGTCGAGCCCCGGCGAGGCTGCGATGGGATCGACTTGGCACACCTGCAAAACCCAGTTGCCTGCATCGCAGCCTCGCTAAAGCTCGACAGCTCCCACCTTTGCTCAGTGTGCCTCCCCAATCCCCTGTGGGAGCTGTCGAGCCCCGGCGAGGCTGCGATGGGATCGACTCGGTACACCTGCAAAACCCAGCTGCCTGCATCGCAGCCTCGCTAAAGCTCGACAGCTCCCACATTTGATCCTTGTGATTCCCCAATCCCCTGTGGGAGCTGTCGAGCCCCGGCGAGGCTGCGATGGGATCGACTTGGCACACCTGCAAAACCCAGCTGCCTGCATCGCAGCCTCGCTAAAGCTCGACAGCTCCCACCTTTGCTCAGTGTGCCTCCCCAATCCCCTGTGGGAGCTGTCGAGCCCCGGCGAGGCTGCGATGGGGTCGACTCGGTACACCTGTAAAACCCAGTTGCCTGCATCGCAGCCTCGCTAAAGCTCGACAGCTCCCACATTTGCTTATGTGTGGCTCCCAGGGCTCAGCGTACGATTTTGTCGATCTGGATCCCCAGCTTTTTCAAGCGGTACCAAAAGCTGCGTTCGGAGATGCCAATCCGCGACGCCGCAGCCGCCTGTACGCCATTGCTCTCCTGCAAGGCCGCAAGGATGTAGGCTTTTTCCACCTCGGCCAGCGCCGCGTCCAGGTCCTGGGGCACGCCTGGGCCTTCGCTGAGGATTGTCGTCACATCCCGCTCGGTCGGCTGGGACGCGAACAGGTAGGCCGGCAGGTCGATATCTTCAATCACCGGGCTGGAGGCGACGATGGTCGCGCGCTCCACGCAGTTTTGCAGCTCGCGGATGTTCCCCGGCCAGTTGTAGGCGGCCATGGCCTGCAAGGCGTCGGGGCTGAAGCCGGTGATGCGTTTACCGGCGTTGGCACTCAGGCTGCGGGCAAAGTGGCGGGCCAGCGGGGCGATGTCTTCGACGCGCTCGCGCAATGCTGGCAGTGGGATCGGGAACACATTCAGGCGGTAGTAGAGGTCTTCGCGAAACTCCTTGTTCGCCACCGCTTCCAGCAGGTTCTTGTTGGTGGCGGCGATCACCCGCACGTCCACCTTGCGCTCACGCGGGTCGCCGACCGGCTCGATCACCCGTTCCTGCAAGGCGCGCAGGATCTTGGCCTGCAACGCCAGGGGCATATCCCCCACTTCGTCGAGAAACAGCGTGCCCTTGTCGGCCTGCATAAAGCGCCCTACCCGGTCGGCCACGGCGCCGGTAAACGCGCCCTTGCGATGGCCGAACATTTCGCTTTCCAGCAAGCCTTCGGGGATCGCGGCGCAGTTGACCGCCACAAAAGGCTTGTCTGCACGGTTGCCATGCTTGTGAATGGCGCGGGCGACCATTTCTTTGCCGGTGCCGCTTTCGCCAGTCAACAGGATGGTGGCGTTGCTTTCACGCACCGAATCCACCGCCTGCAACACTCGGCGAAACGCCGGGCTTTCCCCGACCAGGCTATCGAACTGGGCATGTTCATCGAGTTCGGCACGCAGCCGTGCGTTGTCGCGCATGATGTCGCGAAACTGCAAGGCCTTGGCCACGGTGATGTCCAGCTCGTCGATATCGAAGGGCTTGGCAATGTAGTCGTAGGCACCGTTACGCATGGACTGCACGGCATTTTTCACGGTGCTGTAGGCCGTCATCACGATCACCGGCAATTGCGGGTAGCGCACCTTGATCTCGGCCAGCAGTTGCGGGCCGTCCATGCCGGGCATGCGCCAGTCGCTGATCACCAGGTCGATGTCCTCCTGCTCCAGCACCTTGAGCGCATGCAGGCCATTGCCCGCGATAAACACCTGGATATGGTTCTGGCTCAGGGCCGACGACAGCAAATCGCAGAGCTTGGGCTCGTCGTCGACCACCAATATGTTATGTGTCATGACTGTCCTCGTCGTCGCCGTCATCTTCACCGTTGGCCGGAATGTACAGGCTGAAGGTGGCGCCGGCATCTTTCTCGCTGGTGCATTCGATGCTGGCGTCGTGACTCTCCATGATTGAATAGACTTTCGCCAGGCCCAGGCCGGTGCCCGAGGCCTTGGTGGTAACAAAGGGGGTAAAGATCCGCTCGATCATTTCAGGGGGGATGCCCTGGCCGCTATCGCTGATGCTGATCACCGTGTAGTGATCGACACGGCTGATGCTCAAGGTCAGGCGCCCGCCCTGGGGCATGGCGTCGATGGCGTTGAGGATCAGGTTCAGGCACGCCTGCTTGAATTGCTTGGCGTCCACATACAGGGTCGCACCCGGCGCCTGGTCGTCGAGATGGGCGTCGATGGCGTGGCTGGCCAGCTCCGGCGCGCAGAAACCGAGGATTTCTTCCACCAGCGGCCGCGCCGGTTGCTGGCTGCGCAGCGGTTCGCTGGGCTTGGCGAAGTCGAGGAAATCGGTGATCAGGTCATTGATCCGGCTGACTTCGCTGATCACGTATTCCAGGTGGCGCTTGTCGGTCTCCGGCAGGTCCGTGCGACGGTGCAGCAGTTGGGTCGCGGTCTTGATGATGCCCAGCGGGTTGCGGATTTCATGGGCCAGGCCCATCGCCACTTCGCCCAGGGCATGCAGGCGGTCGCGGCGGCGCAGTTGGGCTTCGAGGTGATGCAACTCGCCCAGGCGCTCGGTCATATGGTTGAAGGTGCTGCTCAATTGCGCCAGTTCGTCACCGCCGGTGACGGCCACGCGGTGCTGGTAGTTGCCGCTGATCACCGCGCTCACCCCCTGGGACAACTCGCGCAGTGGCCGGGTCAGGTGCCGGGAGACCAGCACACCGGCCCCCAGGGACAAAGCGGAACTGAGCAGGAAGATCAGCACAAACAGATTGCTCTGGTTCACCAGCCCCACCAGGCTGGTGTGGCGCAGCAGGCCGCTGAAGATCACGCCCTGTAACTCGCCGGTGTCATTGAAGATCGGCCAGTACAGGCCACTGTAGTTGCTGGTGAACTGTTCACTGGGCTGCTTGGTGCTGCGCAGGAGGGTTTCCACGGATTTCGGCACGCGGGTCGGGTGGTCTTCAAAACGCTGAGTAGAGAAGATCTCCGAGAAGCCTTCGGTATTGGCCAGGTACAGACGCAAGTCCAGGGAGTGCACCTCGGCGACGCTGGTCAGGAAGCTGCTGTCCAGGTAGGTACCGACCAACAGTTCGTAGTCGACGCCATCCTGGCTGGTCTCGAACGAGGAAATCACGGCCCCGGTGGCCACGCCGCCGACCTGCACGGTTTGCAACACGGCATTGGGAGCGAGGCTGATTTGTTTCACCACATCATCGCCCACGGTGCTGAACATCACCTTGCTGTCACTGCTGCGAATCAGCGTGACCACGTCAATATCAGTGGCGCGGGCAATGTCCGCGATCAAACGGTCATGACGCATCGCTTCATGGCTGGAAGGCGGACGCACATACCGCAGGAAGATCTGCGCCACACGGGCGTTGTCGTGCAGGATGTCGCTGACTTCATCCTTGACGATGCGGGTCGACTCTTGCAGCCAGATGCGCACGTTGCTGTCGAAAATCTGCGACAGGGTGGTGGCCGCCAGCTCGGCGGCGATCATGGTCGGGATCACCGTCACCAGCCAGAACGCCAACACCAGCTTGCGCTGCAGGCTCCAGCGGGAAATGGCAAATGGGCGGGCTTTCTGGCGGGTTTTGGCGATCATCGGGTTTCGCTTATTGCAGCAGCCATGGCAGGGTCGGATCGGTCCGGGCGAATAAACACTTTTACCAGCTTGAGCAGGGTATCGAGCAGCCGGTTGCGGTGCTGGAAGAACAGCGTATTGCCGGCGAACTCACAGCCCAGGCGTAGCTTACTGGCATACCCGGCCTGCCCGCACTCGTACAACGCAATATTGTGCTCGATGCAGTAGTCGACGTTGGTCAGCCAACTGCGAAAGTACAGGTTATGTTCGCGGCTGTGGGCCAGGTCGTGGGCAAAGAACTTGTCGATCAGCCGGTGCTGGTCCAGCAGCACCAGGTTGAACGCCACCAGTTGCCCATCCACCCAGTAAAGTACACAGCGCGCCCGTTGTTCAAGCTGGGCGAGCACCTGGCTGAAATAACCGGCAGGCAGGCGCTCGAATTGCAGGTCGGCGCGAGCCAGCGTGGCTTCGTAGAGGCGCATGATATCCGGCAACACATCATCGACATTGTCCCGCCACTCCACCTGTGGCCCCGGCGCACGCAGCTTGCGCCGCAAATCCTTGCGCGTGGATTTGCCCAGGGAGCCCAGATAGGCATCCACCGAGCCGTAGGGCAGCGGCAGCAGCCCGGTAGGCAGGCTCGGCATGCTGTGCAGGCCGACGGTCTTGCAGCTGTCGGCCCAGTCCTGATCCAGGCTTGGCGCGTCCTTGACCGCCAGCAGGCCGATGCCGAATGCATCGGCATCCCGACGCGCGGCGACCAGTAATTGCTCCAACAGCGCACTGCGGCGCGCAGCGGGCACATGGCTGGCGACACCGGCATGGCATTGCTCGGCCACCGGCGAGCCGATGGCATACAAGCCCAGGCGCAACGCTCCCGGCCACCAGCGTTCCAGGCGCTGGGTAAAGCGTTTGGCGATGCCCGACACGGTGGTATCGAGGCGGTAATGGGTGATGAACGCCGGGGCGACGGCCAGCAGTTGCCCGTCCTCATAGAGGGCCAGGTAGCGCCACTGGAAGTCGTCGATGGCAGCGTTTTCTACGGCGACGTAGTAATCCCAATCCTCCAACGCCAGGGGAAAACAGTCATTCCAGGCACTGCGTTCGATGGCGTGGATGCTCGGGAAGGTGTGTGCGGTGATCACATCGGAATATCCCTGTAAGTGCTCCTGTGGGCGCTGTCTCGCCCCGTGAGGCTGCGATAGCGGTGGCTCAGGCAACATCAATGTTTACTGTGCCGCCGCCAGCGCGGGCTCGCAGAACGAGACATCGCCCATTTTTGAACCGGTGTGTTGCTCGATAAAGTCGGCACTCAACTCGATCACCCGGCGGTATTGCAGGTCGACGGTGATCATGTGATAGCAGTTGTCCAACAGGATCTTGGTCACCGGCCCCCCCAGGTGGCGTTCCACGTAGTCGGCGTTCCAGCGGCTGGTGATGTCGTCCTCGATGGAGTGCAGCACCAGCGCCGGGGTCTTGATCGACGGCATGCGTTTCTTCACCACCGCATTCATCCAGTGCAGCTCGCGCACGGTGACGCCTTCCATGGTCAACAACCCGGCCTCGCTGCTCTCGCCCTCTTTCATCTGCCGCTCGACAATGGCCCGCAGGCGTTCGTTCTTGATGCCGTAGGGCGGTTTCTCGGTAAAACGGAACAGGCGCACACCGAACGGAATACGGATCAGCAACGGCGTGATGAAGGCAAATTTGTTGATGCTCCAGCCGTCGTACTTGAGGGTCGTGGAGTACATCAGCAACCCGGCGACCTGGCCCGGAAACTCCGAGGCCAGGTACATCGACATTACCGCGCCCATGGACAAGCCACCGACGAACACCTGCGCATGGCGCTGCTGCACGCCGACAAAGGTCTTGCGCACGCCCTCGTACCAGTCGCGCCAACCGGTGGCCTGCAGGTCTTCGTTGCCCCCGCAGTGCCCGGCCAGGGTCGGCACATACACGGTGCAGTTGCCCTCCTTGGCCAGGCCCTGGGCCACCCGACGCAACTCGGTCGGGGTGCCGGTCAGGCCGTGGATCAACAAGACCCCGACCGGACCGTTGCCGAGAACGAAGCCGGCGTTGCCTTCGCCGAGATCGATATCGGCCTGGTTCACCGCTTCATCGCTCGGGTCAGCAGTTGCTCCAGCAGCTTCAAGCCCAGGTCGATTTCCGGGTAGCTGATTTCCAGGGACGGCGCCAGGGTGATCACGTTCTTGTAGTAGCCGCCCACATCGAGGATCAGCCCGAGTTTCTGGCCGTCTACCAGCATGTCGCCTTTCATGCCCTCGTCAACCATGTAGTCCAGGGTCGCCTTGTCCGGGGTGAAGCCATCGGGACCGCAGATTTCACAGCGCAGGGCCAGGCCCAGGCCATCGACGTCGCCGATGATCGGGAAGCGCTTTTGCAACTCTTGCAAGCCTTCGAGGAAGTATTTGCCCTTGGCCATGACCATCGCGCCGTAGTCGACTTCGCTGGTCATCTTGAACATTTCCAGGCCCACCGCCGTACCCAGCGGGTTGGAGGCGAAGGTGGAGTGGGTGGAACCCGGCGGGAAGATTTTCGGGTTGATCAACTCTTCCTTGGCCCAGATGCCGCCCAGGGGGTTGAGGCCGTTGGTCAGGGCCTTACCGAACACGATCACGTCCGGCTGCACATCGAAGTGCTCGATCGACCACAACTTACCGGTGCGCCAGAAGCCCATCTGGATCTCATCGACCACCATCAGGATGCCGTGCTGGTCGAGCACCTGCTTGAGTTCGCTGTAGAAGTTCATCGGCGGGATCACGTAGCCGCCAGTGCCCTGGATCGGCTCGACGTAGAACGCTGCGTACTCGCTCTGGCCGACTTTCGGGTCCCACACACCGTTGTATTCCGTCTCGAACAGACGGGCGAACTGCTGCACGCAGTGGCTGCCGTACTCTTCCTTGGTCATGCCCTTGGGACCACGGAAGTGGTACGGGAACGGGATGAAGTTGGCGCGCTCGCCAAAGTGGCCGTAGCGGCGACGGTAGCGGTAGCTGGAGGTGATGGACGACGCACCGAGGGTGCGCCCGTGGTAACCGCCCTCGAAGGCGAACATCAGGCTCTTGCCGTTGGTGGCGTTACGCACCACCTTCAGCGAGTCCTCGATGGACTGCGAACCGCCGACGTTGAAATGCACCCGACCATCGAGGCCGAATTTTTTCTTGGCATCCACCGCGATCATTTCCGACAGCTCGATCTTGCCCTTGTGCAGGTACTGGCTGGCGATTTGCGGCAGGGTGTCGATCTGCTGTTTCAGCGCATTGTTCAGGCGCGGGTTGGCATAACCGAAGTTGACCGCCGAGTACCACATTTGCAGGTCGAGGTAGGCCTGGTCTTCGGTGTCCCACACGTAGGAGCCTTCGCAACGGCTGAAGATACGCGGCGGGTCGATGTAGTGGACGGTGTCGCCGTAGGAGCAGTATTTGGCTTCTTTATCCAGCAGAACCTGGTCTTCGGCGGTAGCGATACGGATATCAGACATGATGAAAGAGTTCCTGATTTTCGGAAGTGAAATGGGTGGCGTTGGCGGCGATGCCCTGGGGCAGCCTGGCCAGCAAGGCCGGCAGTTCGGCAAAGGTGTCGAAGCGCAGATGGGGGATGGCGTGGGCCTGGCAGTACTGGGCCAGGCTGCCCTTGGCGAAAACAAAATCGGCGGTGGTCGAGACGCACATATCGGACTTGCCGTCGCCGATCACCAACACCCGTTTGTTACGCGGGGTGGACTTGCATTTGCAGTTGCCCGAGGCCGCGCGGCAAGCGTCGCTGGCATGGGGGAAGTCGATGCGCCAGCTGTTCTGGTCAACCTGGCGCAGGCGGTTGGCGATGATCGGCAGCAGGGTCACGTAGTTGCGCGAAAGGATCCGCGCGATGCCTTGCTCGATGCCGTCGCTGACCACTTCAAGGGACGCGCCCAGGCCAAGGACATGGTCGACGAAGTCCGGGAAGTCCGGGTCGATCTCGACGGTGTCGAAATACGCCAGCAGTTCGGCCGGTGTCGCCTTGATCAATGCCAGTTGGCGGCTCAGGCATTCGCGGGATCCGATATGGCCGTCCAGCCATTGTTGCTCGATGGTTTCCCACTCGGGGCCGGCGAAGCGTTGGAGAACATTGTCGATGACATCGGTGGGTGTGATGGTCCCATCGAAGTCACACACGATATGCCAGTCATTCATCTGCGTTTACCTTGGAGATGACAGCGCGGATGCGCTTGTACCAGGGTTAGAGCAGGGACTGTGCCAAGTGCACAAAACCCAATGGGGCCGGGCTTCTGCCGCATGTCGCGGTGAAATACCCAGTGCCCAAGCTACAATTTTTGTAGGTCGCTACAAACAACATGAGTGCTTGCGTGGGGCCCTGCGCCTGCGCGTTCATGCGCGCATATTTTGCAAGAGGAGCAAGCAATATGTTCAGGGTGACTTCGCGGGTATTCGCCGGCGTCCTGGGGCTGTGGATGGGTTCGGCAGCAGCGGCCGACATCAGCGGCGAGGTGGGCCTGGGCCTGAGCTATCAGCCACGGGAGCCCGCCGCCAGCCGCTATCAGACCGTGCCGGTGCCCTACTTCGACCTGGATTGGGGAGATGTCAGCCTCGATACCGATGACGGCCTGACCTGGAGTGCGCTCAACAGCAATGGCTTGAGTGCCGGGCCGTACCTCAATTACCTGGCGGGACGCACGGCCAACGGGCCGCTGAAGGGCCTGCGGGATGTATCGGACATGGCCGAGGTCGGCGGGTTTATCCAGTACGCGCCAGCGGACTTCTGGCGGGTCTACGCGCAACTGGGGCGGGCCGTGGGCGGTGCCCGCGCGCAAAGCGGCGTGCTCGGCAAGCTCGGCGGGGAGCTGGGTTACCCGTTGGGCGGCGCAGTGATTGGCAGCACGGGGCTGGTCGCGCATTTTGCCGATGGTCGCCAGACCCAGACGTTTTTCGGGGTGGATGAGCAGGAAGCGGCAGGCTCCGGGATTCGCCCGTACAACGCCAGCGGCGGGTTCCAGAACCTGACACTGACCCAGAGCGTGCAGATTCCCCTGGCGCCCAAATGGTCGTTGCTGGCCAGTGCCAGTTGGGTGCATCTACTGGGGTCAGCGGCGGACAGCAGCATCGTGCGCCAGACCGGCGAGGTGAACCAGGGACAGGTGCAGACGGCGATCAGCTACACCTTCGATTGATTGTGTGGGAGCGGGCGTGCCCGCGATAGCATCACCGCGGTGTAACTGATACACCACGGCGCCTGCATCGCGGGCAAGCCCGCTCCCATATTTGTCCGTCATTCCAGTCTGGGCTCAGTTTTCTTCGCCCTCGGCCAGCAGTGCAATCCCGCCAATAATCACCACCACGCCCACCCAGTGCAGGAAGCTGATGTGCTCGCCCAGCCCCAACCACGAGCCGAGCAGCACCACCACAAACACCAGCGAACTCAGGGGGAAGGCCAGGGACAGGCTGCTGCGCCGCAGGATCAGCATCCACACAAAGAACGCGCCGATATAGCAGGCGATCGCCGCGAGGATCCCCGGGTTGACCGCCACCGCCGCCAACCACTGCCAATTGAAATCCATCTGGCCAATTTGATCGCCAGCCACCTTGGTAAACAACTGGCCGGCGCTTTCGGTGAGGATCAACAACGCCCATAACACTACGGTGCCCAGGCGCCCATGCAGCCAGCCAACCGGACGGATAGCCATCTCTTGCGCACTCATGATTGTGCTCCTGCTACAGCCACCAACATCACGCCGGCGGTAATCACCATCGTGCCCAGCCAGCGCCGGCGGCTGACGGTTTCGCCCAGTATCACCTTGCCCGCCAACACCACCCCGCAGTAAGCCAGTGCGGCGGCCGGGAACAACAGGCTCAACGGCGCGCGGGACAAGGCTTCAAGCCAGACAAAAAATTCGATGACATAGGCGCCGATGCCCGCCCACAGCAACGGCGCATTAAATACCTGGCCCCAGAAGGCATTCAGGCGAAAGCCGCCTTCGAGTTCGGGCAAGCGGTCCAGGCCCAATTTGAAACACAACTGGCCGATCACATCGAGAACGATGGAAAAGGCCACCAGCAACACGACGGTCAGGGTCACGGGAACAGCTCCTCGAACAGGTTGATCAACGCTTCATTGGTGGTGGCGTTACGCAGCAGGTCGTCAGCGCTCCAGCGTGCGGCCGGCGGCTGGTCGGACTTGGCTTCCCAGCGTTTGAAGGCGTTGCTGAACGCAGGCTGGGCAAACTCGCCGCACACGTCGATGCCAAGGATCCGCTTGCTCGCCGCCAACGCACGCAGGGCTTGCAGCAGGTGCGTCAGGCGCATGCCGCCCTGGTCCCAGTTGGTGGCCGCGTCTTCGCTGGCCAGCACGTCCTTGTCGAGGGTGATCCATACCGCCTCGGTGGGCAGGCTGGCGATCATTTGCTCAAGGAATGCAGGCCAGTCGAGCTCAGCGAGGTTGCGCCAGTGCAAGTGGTTTTCCTGTTGTGCATGGCCGGCGCCATCCCCTACCCGCCCCCAGACTTTCGACGGCGCGTGCTGCCAGGGAAACAACTGCAAATGCCCGCGCTTCAGGGCGCCGAGGTTACCGCCGCGCAGTTGCGGGTTATGCAGGTCATCGCTGCACGGGCCGAGGGTGACGATGCGCTGGATCGCCGGCATCTTCAGGGCCTGATTGACCCATGAGCCGCAGTGTCGGCGCGGGGCCAGGCGTACCCAGTCGGGGTGGTTGTCGAAGTGGATCAGGCTGATAGGTTCCTGCACTTCGGCGAGAAAAGCCGGGGTCAGGTGGTGATAGTCGCCGGAGCCGACAAAGAAGATTTCCGGGCGCGCCGTGCTTGGCCGGGGCCGTTGGGCCAGGCGCTGGACAAAGCGTTTCCAGGTTTTTTCGGTGGACCACAGGCGCAGTTTCGGGCCCAGGTCGAGCAGGTCCAGGCGCGTCGCTTGACCACTGGCCAGACGCCGGGCGATGGGTGCCTGGGCTGTGAGGCTGTGGTCGAGATCAAGAATATTCAAGGTAATGTTTCACCCCCTGGCAGTGCCCAGCCGCTTACCGGCGGGGCTTTAGGGGGGTAATGCAAGGGATGGGCCAGGAACCCATGTGGCTTGCTCGCCAAGGCGGTGGGTCAGTCAAGAGATACTTAGCTGATCTACCGCTTTCGCGAGCAAGCCCGCTCCCACATTTGGTCGGTGGTGTTTGTTAGCTTTTGGCTTCGTTGATGATCTGGCGGATTGCACCGACAAACGCTTCAACCGGCTGCCCACCACTGACCGCGTACTGGTCGTTGAACACGATGGTCGGCACCGAACTCACCCCGCGTGATACCCACAGCTGCTCCTGCTCGCGGACTTCTGCGGCGTACTCGTCCGAGGCCAGAACCTCGGCTGCGCGCTTGAGGTCCAGGCCAACGCTCTCGGCAATGATTGCCAACGTGGCGTGGTCGGACGGGTCCTGGCCATCGCTGAAGTAAGCCTTGAACAGCGCTTCCTTGAGGTTGTACTGCAAGCCCTCGAGCCCGGCCCAATGCAGCAGGCGATGGGCGTCGAAGGTGTTGTAGATACGGCTTTGGCCATCGGTACGAAACGCAAAGCCCAGGGCGGCGCCCATGTCGCGGATGCGCGCGCGGTTGGCCTGGGACTCTTCGGCAGTGGAGCCGTATTTCTCGGTGATGTGCTCGGTGATGTTCTGCCCTTCGGCGGGCATGTTCGGGTTCAGCTCGAAGGGCTGGAAGTGGATCTCGGCCTGCACTTCGGCGCCCAGTTGGTCCAGGGCTTCGGTCAGGCCGCGCAGGCCGATGACGCACCAGGGGCAGGACACGTCGCTGACAAAGTCGATTTTCAGGGAAGTACTCATTCAGGCAACCTCGCAGGCATTACACGCCACAAAGTTCGCACCATACACCTCTACGCGGCCGTCATAAAACCTTGGCGGGGGCCAGGGGCTCAACCTGCGCCCAATGCGCCGCCTCTTCGCGGTGGGCTTGCAGGTACGGCAACACCGCCGCCAGCAACGGCGCCTTGAACGCTTCCTGAAAACGATGGGCCAGACCCGGGATCAGCCGCAACTGGCTGCCCTGGATATGCGCCGCCAGGTGCACACCATGCATCACCGGCAACAACGGGTCGGCCGTGCCATGCACCACCAGGGTCGGCACGCGCAGTTGGTTGAGCAATGGCACCCGGCTCGGTTCGGCAAGGATGGCCATGATCTGGCGCTTCACACCCTCGGGGTTGAATGCCCGGTCGTAAGACTGCGCCGCCTGCTGCAGCAACGCCTGGCGATCATCCTCAACCTGGGGGCTGCCCAGGGCGGCCAGCAAGTCGGCCTGCTGCTCCAGGGCCACTTCACGGTTGGGCGCACTGCGCCGCGACAGCAGCTGCACCAGCGCGGCATTCGGCGCGGGCAGGCCTTCGGCGCCGGAGCTGGTCATGATCAGGGTCAGGCTTTCTACGCGCTGCGGGGCCATCGCCGCCAGGTGCTGGGCGATCATCCCGCCCATGCTCGCGCCCAGTACATGGAACTGGCGCACCTGCAACGCATCCATCAACCCCAGGGCGTCGTCGGCCATATCGGTCAGGGTGTAGGGCGCAGCCACCGGCAGGCCGAGTTTGTAGCGCAGCACTTCAAAGGTCAGGTTGGCGCTGGCCGGGGCCTGGCGCCAGGTGGACAGGCCAACGTCACGGTTGTCGTAGCGGATCACCCGAAAACCTTGTTGGCACAAGGCGACCACCACTTCGTCCGGCCAGTGGATCAACTGCCCGCCCAGGCCCATCACCAGCAGCAACGCTGGGTCGGAAGCACGGCCGATGCTCTGGTACGCCAGGCTCACCTGGTCCAGGTCGACCCGCTCAGTCGGGACATTGACATCACATCGAGAAGCCGCAAAAGACGGCAGGCCGAACAATAAGGCGGCCAGTAAAAGCAACACGCGCATGAAAAACACCGAAACGCAGAACCCCAGTAGAGCGCGAGTCTGATGAAGTTTGTTCAAGCGCGCTGCCACAGTTACGTGACAGTTTGATGAAGAGTGCCCAGCGGTCATGGTCGACAGAATTGGCAACATGAGACAAACTCACGCTATCCGAACTTGTCACAAATTATCTTCATGGAGAGCCCGTGCTCGAAATCCGTCATCTCAAGACCCTGCACGCCTTGCGCGAAGCCGACAGCCTGGTGGAAGCCGCCGAGCGCCTGCACCTGACCCAGTCGGCACTGTCCCACCAGTTCAAAGAGCTGGAAGAGCGCATGGGCATGCCGCTGTTTGTGCGCAAGACCAAACCGGTACGCTTCACCAGCGCCGGCCTGCGCCTGCTGCAACTGGCGGACGCCACCCTGCCGCTGCTGCGCGGTGCCGAACGGGATATCGCACGCCTGGCCGGCGGCACCGCCGGGCGCCTGCATATGGCGATCGAGTGCCACAGCTGCTTCCAGTGGCTGATGCCGACCATCGACCAGTTCCGCGATGCCTGGCCGGAAGTCGAGCTGGACCTGGCTTCCGGCTTTGCCTTCGCCCCGCTGCCAGCCCTGGCCCGTGGCGACCTGGACCTGGTAGTGACCTCCGACCCGCTGGAGCTGGCGGGCATCACCTATGTGCCGTTGTTCACCTACGAAGCGATGCTCGCCGTGGCCAACCAGCACGCCCTGGCCAATAAGCCGTACATCGTGCCCGAGGATCTGCTCAGCGAAACCCTGATCACCTACCCGGTGGAGCGCGACCGCCTGGACATCTTCACCCGTTTCCTGGAACCGGCCGACGTCGAGCCGGCCCAGGTCCGTACCTCGGAGCTGACGGTGATGATGATGCAGTTGGTGGCCAGCGGACGCGGCGTATGTGGCATGCCCCACTGGGCGCTGCACGAGTACAGCTCGCGGGGTTATGTGAAGGCCAAGCGGTTGGGCGAGAAGGGCCTGTTTGCCACGCTGTACGCCGGGATCCGCGCGGATATGCTGGATGCGCCGTACATGCGCGACTTTTTGCTGACGGCCAAGGACACCTCGTTTTCGACCCTGGATGGGGTCAGCGCAGTCCGTTGATTGCTCACGCGCTGCGCCGTTGCTCCAGCATCAGGCGCACCGCCAGGGCGGCCAGCACAAACCCCATGAAATAACGCTGCACCGCCAGCCACGTGGGGTTGTGGATAAACCAGGCGGCGATGCTCGCGGCGCACAGCGAGATCAGCAGGTTGACCACAAAGCTGACGCTGATCTGGGTAAAGCCGAGCATCAGGCTCTGGGTGAAGACCGAACCGTGCTCCGGGGTGATGAACTGCGGGAATACCGACAGGTAGAACACCGCGATTTTCGGGTTCAGGGCGCTGGTCAGAAAGCCCATGGTCACCAGCTTGCGCGGCGAGTCGGCGGGCAGTTGCTGGGCCTCGAACGGCGAACGGGCGCCCGGTCTCACTGCTTGCCAGGCCAGCCATAGCAGGTACAGCGCGCCGGCCCACTTCAGCACTTCGTAGGCCACCGGCACCGTGAGAAACACTGCGGTCAACCCGGCAGCCGCGGCGAACAGGTGCACAAAAAAACCTGCGACCACCCCCAGCAACGACGTGACCCCGGCCTTGCGGCCCTGACAGATCGAGCGGGAGATCAGGTAGATCATGTTCGGCCCGGGCGTGAGTACCAGCAGCAGCGAGGCGGCGGCAAAAATCAGCAGTTCATTGAGGGGGATCACGGCTCAGTCCTTTGCGCCCGACAGTTCAGGCAGTAGTGGTCAGCGATGCTCGATAAAACGGCAGGATCAAGTCACGTGTCAAGGGCGCCAGCTGCAGGCCGCCGTCGCCGGCCGGGTCGATCCAGCACACTTCTTCGATCTCGGCAGCGGGCGTTACCGGCACGTCGATACGCACTTCAAACAGCTCGGCCGCCACGGTAAACCCCGGCTCGTTGGCCGCCGGCGCCGAGAAGTGGCCCAGGTAGTGTGCCTGGGCCGAGTCGATACGCAGCCCCAGCTCTTCGTACAGCTCACGCGCCAGGGCCTGCACCGGTTGTTCGCCCGCGTCGATCTTGCCGCCCGGCTGCATGAACGCCTGGGTGCCGCGCTTGCGCACCAGCAGGGTCTGGCCGTCGCTGCCGATCAACAGGGCGGCGGCGATACGGATAGTCTGGGACATGAAATAAACGCCTTGGAGTAAAGGGCGCAAAGGATCACACGACCCTGCGCTGCGCTGCCAGCTTTGTGGCCGTTTTTTTGTGATGACGGGTTTGTTGTGGCGAGCGGGCTTGCCCGCGCTGGGCGGCAAAGCCGCCCCAGACCACCCACCGAGCTCCAACTGAGAAAACACGGTGGCCTGATTAGGGCTGCTTCGCAGCCCAGCGCGGGCAAGCCCGCTCGCCATAACAAGGCTGGTCGCCCCGTTGCCACAGGTTGTGTGATTTTTTATTGAGCGGGGAGCGGTTCGTCAGGCTCCTTGATGAACACGCTGTACTTGGCGCCTTCCATGGCTTCAAAGGCGATCAGCTTGTCCACCAGCGGCAGGTTCAACACCTTGCCGGCGTTGAGCAACAGCATGCCGTTGTCGGCATTGAGATTGCGCGCCAGGATCATGCCTTCGGCCAATTCCCGCGTGCCAAGCACCTTGACCGTCGGGTCGCCCAGGGTCACGTCGCTGAGGAAGGCCGCACAGGCCTGGACGAAGTCTTCCACCATATCCGGGTCATACAGGCGCCCGGCGTATTTGCGGATGTACAGCAGCGCTTCGTCGCTGTTCATCTGCCGCTCCAGAATCAAGCCGCGCTGCAATTCGATAAAGTCCACCGCCAACTTCAGCAAACGCGAGCCAAACGGAATCCCATCGCCCTTGAGGTGGTCGGGGAAACCACTGCCGTCCCAGCGTTCCTGGTGATGGCGGATGATGCGCGCCGCATCCTTCATCGGCTCCAGGGTCATCAGCAGCGATTCGCTTTGGGTCGGGTAGGTGCGATACAGCTCGCGGTCGGTGCTGTGCAACAGGTCGGCGGGAGCGATCATCATCCTGTCGGTCCAGCTCAACTTGCCGACGTTGTACAGCGCCGCAGCCATGGTCAGGTCGCGCACACTGGACTCATCCATCGACTGGGCTCGGCAGTACACCCGGATCAGCTCGATCAATGGGCGGTTGGTCTGTTTTTCCTTGGGCAGGCGCAGGTTGGCCAGCAGGGAAAAGACTTCGGTGCCGGTCACGTAGCTGCGTTTGAGCTCATCGTAGGCCAGGTCAAGCATGTCGGCGGTCTGTTGCAGCTCGCTGGTGCGCGAGAGGACGCGCTTTTCCAGGGTGGCATTGAGCGCCTTGAGTTGATCGTTCTGTTCGCGGGTCAGTTGCTCCAGGCGCAGCCTTTCGCGATCGGAAAACTGATGCTCCAGGGACTGGCGCAGGATCAGGAGCAGTTCATCATCGTTCCACGGCTTGCTGATATAGCGGTGGATCTGCCCCTCGTTGATGGCCTTGATGATCATCGTCAGGTCGGCGTAGCCCGTCAGCAGGATGCGCGACGTCGCCGGGTACAGGCGATGGGTTTCGGCCAGCAACGTCGCCCCGTCCATGGCCGGCATCCGGGCGTCGGTCATGATCAGGTCCACGGGTTGGGCCGCCATGATTTCCAGCGCCTGGGCACCGCTGCCGGCCAGCAAGACGTCATAAGGCTGACCGCGCAGCAGGCGGCGCAGGCTGTTGAGGATCGATTCTTCATCATCGACCAGCAAAACCGTGGGCCTGTAGGGAGAAGTTGTAGCGAGTTGCTCATCCATGGCGACACCTACTCAAACTTGAACTAGATTGAACCCTTGCACCTGCCGTTGACTGCGCGGTGCTTGCCCAGGCAATCAGCGCTCTACGTCAAAGGGTGAGCTGCCGTTGATTTGACGCCAACTGGCCGACTAATTCAAGGGAGCCGACTACGCTTACAGGTAAAGTCAGCGATTGACTCACTCCACTCATCCCTTGGGGAAAGGAAGCCTTATGCGCACCTCCATGTTGTTGCGCGCTAATAGATGCGTGTCATGATCCAGCGACCGGAACATGCAAACCGACGCATTCTGATCGTCGACGATACGGCCTCTATCCATCAGGACTTCCGCAAAATCCTCTGTGCCGAGGCCATCGCTGACCAGACGCTGGAGAGTATCGAGCAAAGCCTGTTCGGTACGGCACCCGCGGTTCACCAGCGCTACACCCTGGACTCCGCCTACCAGGGCCAGGAAGCCCTGGCGTTGGTGAGCCAGGCGCTGGCTGATGGCGCGCCATACGCCCTGGCGTTCATCGACATGCGCATGCCGCCGGGATGGGATGGCCTGGAGACCATCGAGCAGCTGTGGAACATCGACTCCAACCTGCAAATCGCCCTGTGTACCGCCTATTCCGACTACTCCTTCGAAGCGATTGAAGCGCGCCTGAAGTTCAGCGATCAGTTGCTGATCCTGAAAAAGCCCTTCGACCATCTGGAAATCCGTCAGATGGCCAGTGCCCTGACCTGGAAATGGCAGTTGGCACAGGATGCGCTGCTCAAGGTGTCGAACCTGGAGCGCACGATCGAAGAACGGGTCCAGGAACTGCTCAAGGTCTCGCACCTGCTGCAATACGACGCCCTCACCGGCCTGCCCAACAGCACGTTGCTAGGCGACCGACTGACACAGGCCATTGCCCTGGGCCGGCGCCACGATACTCAACTGGCCGTGATGTTTATTGGCCTGGACCGCTTCAAGCGTATCAACAACGCCCTGGGCCACCCCGTGGGCGATCAAGTGTTGCAACAGGTCGGCGAGGATCTGGCGGCAACGGTCCGCAAATCCGACTCGGTGTTCCGCTATGGCGCCGACGAGTTCGTGATGATCCTCAACGACATTCATCACCCCCAGCAAACCAAAAGCATTGCCGAGAAGGTCCTCAAGGCTCTGGGCCGCACCCGCCATGTGGCGGGCCATGACCTGCGTGTCACTGCCAGCCTTGGCATCAGCATTTACCCCAATGACAGTTTCAACGCCGTGGAGCTGATCAAGAAGGCGGAAACCGCCATGCGTAACGTCAAGGAACAGGGGCCGGACAACTTCAGCTTTTTTATCGAAGACATGAACCTCATCGCGCGCCAGCAGCAGACCCTGGAGGCCGCTATCCGCCTGGCCCTGGAGCGCGATGAGTTCGTCTTGCACTATCAGCCGAAGCTGGACTTGAAGAGTGGGCGGATTGTCGGCGCCGAAGCGTTGATTCGCTGGTTTCAACCGGCTCATGGCTGGGTCTACCCATCGGACTTCATCCCGATGGCCGAAGACAGCGGCCTGATCGTGCCCTTGAGCCAGTGGGTCTTGCGCCAGGCTTGCGAACAGGCGCAACGCTGGCAAGCCCAGGGCTTGGCGCCCATTTGTGTCTCGGTGAACATCTCGGCTATCGACTTCCGTCAGCGCGACTTTGTCAGCAACCTTGCGACCATACTCGAGCAGACAGGGTTGGCGCCCGCCCTGCTGGAGCTGGAGATTACCGAGAGTGTATTGATGCAAAACGTCGAAGACACCGTTGCCATCCTGCACGAGATCAAAAAAATGGGGGTGCGGCTGGCCATTGATGACTTCGGCACCGGCTACTCCAGCCTCAGTTACCTGCGGCGCTTTCCCGTCGATGTGCTAAAAATCGACCAGTCGTTTGTTCGTGGCCTGGGCGAGAACACCCAGGACATGCAATTGATCAGTGCCATTATCAGCCTGGGCAAGAGCCTGGACCTCAATATCATTGCCGAGGGCGTGGAGACCGTCGAACAACTGGAGTTCCTCAAGGCCCGGCACTGCGAGGAGGGCCAGGGCTATCTGTTCAGCAAAGCCGTGGCGGCCGAGGATTTTGCCCGGCTGCTGCAAACCGGCCCACATCATCTGATGCCGGATCAATGATTCTCTGCTCACAAGGAATTGAAGTTGAGCAATACATCACCGCGTTACCCGTCGGTATGGGTCATAAGCCTGGTATTCGGCGTATGGCTGGGCGGCTCAACGGCACTCGCAGCGCCACTCGATGAGGCGCTCAAACCGCTGCCTGGAACGCCGGTGCTGGATGCCGCCCGTGTCGAGTTGGGGCGTCGGCTGTTCAATGAAACGCGTCTTTCGATCAATAACACCCTGTCGTGCGCCAGTTGCCATCGCCTGGACAAAGGCGGCGCGGATGACAAACCCTTCTCCCTGGGCTTCGACGGCAAGCCCGTGGCCCTCAACACGCCCACGGTGTTCAACGCCAGCCTGAACTTCAAACAGTTTTGGAACGCCCGGGCAGACACCCTGGAGGCACAGATCGAACAAGTGGTGACCAGCCCCGTGGAAATGGGTAACACCTGGCCAACCGTGGTCGCGACGCTGTCCGCTGCGCCTGAATATCAACGCGCATTCACCCAGGCGTACCCCGACGGCGTCACGGCCGCCAACGTGCAGAATGCCCTGGCCACGTACGAGCGCACCCTGCTCACGCCCAACTCACGCTTCGACCAGTACCTGCTGGGCAACACCGACATCCTCAGCTATGACGAAAAACAGGGTTACCTGCGCTTCAAGGAGTACGGTTGTATTGCCTGTCATCAAGGGGTCAACATCGGGGGCAACATGTACCAGAAGTTCGGCGTGCTGGGTGACTACTTCAAGGACCGCGGCAACCCGGTGGACGCGGACCTGGGGCGCTACCTGGTCACCCTGGATGAGGAAGACCGCCATGTGTTCAAAGTGCCCAGCCTGCGTAACGTCGCCGTCACCGCCCCGTACTTTCACGATGCCTCGGCCAAGACTCTGGAAGAGGCGATCGACGTGATGTTCAAGTACCAGTTGGGGCGCACGCCGTCGGCGGATGACAGGGCCCTGATTGCGCTGTTTCTCAAGACGCTGACCGGCGAATGGGAGGGCAAGCCGCTATGAAGCTGACTCGCCGCGCCAGCCTGGCACTGCTCGGTGTCGTCACCGTGGTACTGGCCTCGATCCTGGTTTTTTTATACATCAAGTCTTCTACTGACCAGAGCAGCAACTACACCCCGTCCCGGGACCTGATCCGCCATATCAAGCAATTGAACGCGCAATGGGACAGCGAGGTGCTCAAGGCGCGGATCGCCCTGACCCACAACTACGACCCGCTGGTCGCGCCGCTCAACGAGATGAACAGCCTCTGGGCCGAGTTGGAAGCGCGCGAGCACCTGCACCAGCATGCCGATCCAGCCAACTGGCAATTGGCACAGAGCACCTATCAAGCGGCGATCGAGGAAAAAGCGCGGCTGGTGGACCAGTTCAAAGCCCATAACGCGTTGCTGCGCAACTCCCTGGCCTTCCTGCCGAACGCCGAGGACGATATCCAGATGCAGTTCGGTCTGCTGGACGACAACAATCGCCTGCAGTTGCAGGACATTACCAGCGACACCTACGACTTGTTGCTCAGCAGTCTTGAGTTCGCGCTGGTTGCCAGTGATGACAAGGCCGCAGAGATTCTTGTCGGGTTGAACAAACTGGCGATCAACAAGGAACACCTGCCTGGGGATTTCCAGAGCCCTATCGAGCTTCTCAGCAAGCACATTGCCCTGATTCTGCGTGAGCAACCGGTGGTCAACAGTTTGCTTGAGCGCATCGCCGCAATCCCGCTGTCCGAGCACTTGGACGTCATGACCAACCAACTCGACCAGGATCAACGGGTCGCCGAACTGACCGAGCAGAAGTACCACCGTTACCTGCTGGTGTTTTCGACGTTATTGATGCTGGTACTGGTGTACCTGGCTGTTCGCCTGTTACGCAGCTTCGCCGAGATCAACCGGGTCAACCGCGCCCTGCTGGCTGTCAACGAAAGCCTCGAACAACGGGTCGAGGAACGCACCCGGGAACTCAAGGACGCCCAGAGCGAGCTGCTCGACAGCGCCCGCCAGGCCGGCATGGCGGAAATTGCCACGAATGTGCTGCACAACGTCGGCAACGTGCTCAACAGCGTGAATGTGTCCGCCGACCTGGTCACCCGTAAGCTGCGGGCCAGCAAGGCCCTGGGGCTGGGCAAGGCCATGCAGTTGATCAACGAGCATCCCCATGACCTGGGCACCTTCCTGACGGACGACGACAAGGGCAAAATGTTGCCGGGATACCTCAATCAATTGGTGGACGCGATTGCCATCGAGCAGCAAGGCATGGCCGATGAACTGGTGCAGTTGACCAAGAGCGTCGACCACATCAAGGACATCGTCTCCACCCAGCAGTCCTATGCTGGCGCCTCCAAGCTGCTGGAACCGGTCCATATCAGCGCCCTGGTCGAAGACGCGCTGCGCATGAATTCCGGGGCCTTGAGTCGCCACCATGTCACCGTGGTCAAGGACTATCAGCCGGTCCCCGAGGTCATGGCCGACAAACACCGGTTGCTGTTGATTCTGGTGAACCTGATCAGCAACGCCAAGTACGCCATGTCCAACCTCAGCGACCGGCCACGCCAGATAACCCTGACGGTCCGCCCCCTGGATGACCATACGCTGCAAATCAGCGTAAAAGACGAAGGCGAAGGAATTCCCGCAGAGAACATGACGCGGATCTTTACCCACGGTTTCACCACCCGCAAGGAAGGCCACGGCTTCGGCCTGCATAGCTGCGCCCTGGCGGCCATCGAAATGAAAGGCCGTCTCACCGCCCACAGCGATGGGCCGGGCCAGGGCGCCCTGTTTACCTTGTCTATCCCTCTTGAACGTGCCGAGACCTGACCATGCCCTCTCTTTACAACCGGCGCATTCTGCTGATTGATGACACCCCCTCGATCCACGAGGACTTTCGCAAGATCCTGATGCCGACGCTCGAACAGAACGCGGCGCTGGATGAGATGGAGAGCGCGCTGTTTGGCGAAGCCGCCAAACCCCAGGCCCAGACCTTTGAACTCGACTCGGCCTACGGCGGCCAGGAAGGCTTGCAGCAACTGTGTGCGGCCATGCAACAAGCACGACCCTACGCCCTGGCGTTTGTCGACATGCGCATGCCCCAGGGCTGGGACGGTGCTCAGACTATCGAAGAGCTGTGGAAAGTCGCCCCGGACCTGCAAGTGGTGGTCTGTACCGCCTACACGGACTATTCCTGGGAAGAACTGCTGTCGCGCCTCAATGCCCATGATCGACTGCTTATTCTGAAGAAGCCCTTCGACAATATCGAAGTCCAACAGATGGCCAATACCCTGGCGGCCAAATGGGACATGGCCCGCCGCGCCAGCCTGAAAACCGTGCACCTGGAGCAGTTGGTAGAACAGCGCACCGAGGCGCTGACCCTTGCCAGCCAGGCCTTGCAGCAGGAAATCGACGAGCGCAAGCAGCTGCAAAGCCAGTTGATCCAATCGGAGAAGCTGGCCTCCCTGGGGCAACTGGCTGCCGGGGTGGCGCACGAAATCAATAACCCCGTGGGCTTCGTCACCTCCAACCTTGGCACGCTGGAGAGTGACTTCAAGCAATTGCAGCGCATGCTCGACGCCTATCAACAGGCTGAGGCGGCCCTGGCGCCCGGTGACTGCCTTGAACAACTGAGCGCCTTGCGCAACGAGTTGGACCTGGACTTCCTCAAGGAGGACATCCCGATCCTGATCCGCGAATCCAAGGACGGCATCGGCCGTGTGACGCAGATCGTCAAAGACCTGAAGAACTTCTCCCGGGTCGATAACGACGAGCAATGGCAATGGGCGAACCTGCAGCAAGGGATCGACTCGACCCTGAACATCGTGGCCAGTGAACTCAAGCACAAGGCGGACGTGATCAAGCACTACCAGCCCCTGCCCGAGATTGAATGCCTGGCCTCACAAATCAACCAGGTGGTGATGAACCTGGTGATCAACGCAGCCCAGGCCATGGGCCCGGAGCGCGGCACGATCACCCTCAGCAATGGGGTCGAGGGCGATCGGGTGTGGCTGGAGGTGGCGGATAACGGCTGCGGGATTGCGCCCCACAGCCTGCAGAAAATCTTCGACCCGTTTTTCACCACCAAGCCGGTGGGCGAAGGCACGGGCCTGGGGTTGTCGCTGTCCTATGGCATCGTCAAGAAACACCACGGAGATATCTCGGTGAGCAGTGAAGTCGGCAGGGGCACCACCTTTCGGGTGGTGCTACCGATCCGGCAGACAGCGGCGTGACGCCTCTGCTGTTCAGGCTTCAGCGGGCTTGGGGCTGGAACCAAACGAGGCAAACCGCTTGTTGAACCCGGCAATCCGCCCTTCGACCTGGGTCTTGCGCTGCTGCCCGGTGTAGATCGGGTGGGACGCGCTGGATACGTCGAGGGCCATGTAAGGGTAAGTGTTGCCATCGGTGTGTTGGTGGGTGCGATCCGTGTCGACCGTGGAGCCGATCAGGAAAAACACATCGGCGGCAGTATCGTGGAACAGCACGGTGCGGTAGTCGGGGTGAATACCAGCTTTCATAGGGCCTCCGGGGCATCTGGGCAGGATTAATACGTTATACAGTAACGTAAATAATGCACCCAAACGAGAACGTATTGCAATACCAAGAGAGGCTTGGGTTCTCTGCGGTTGCCCCGGCAAGGAACTCGACCGTAAGCTGGGCCCCGTGTTGAACCGTGAACCCGCATAAAGAATAGAACCTTGTAGGAGCAGGCTCCTACAGGTCATAGAGCGTCCGAACCCAAGGAAACCGTATGAGCCTGTCGTTGCTTAGCCGTTATGCATTCTTTGCCGTGTGTGTCATTTTCACCCTCGCCAGCCTCCCCTTTATCCAACACGAATGGCTCTGGCCGATGACCCTGGTGACCGGCGTGCTCAGCCTGATCGGCGTGTTCGACCTGCTGCAAAGCCCCCACGCGGTGCGCCGCAACTACCCGATCCTGGGCAATATCCGCTACCTGGTGGAAGGCATTCGCCCGGAAATCCGCCAGTACCTGCTGGAGTCCGACAGCGACGCCCTGCCCTTCTCCCGGGCCCAGCGTTCGCTGGTGTATTCGCGGGCCAAGAATGAAAGCGCCGACAAACCCTTCGGCACCCTGATCGACGTGTACCAGTCCGGTTTCGAATTTATCGGCCACTCCATGCGCCCGGCCCCGTTGAGCGACCCCAGCGCCTTTCGCGTGGTGGTCGGCGGCCCGCAGTGCACCCAGCCGTACTCGGCGTCGGTGTTCAATATCTCGGCCATGAGCTTTGGCTCGTTGAGCGCCAACGCCATCCGCGCCCTCAACCAGGGCGCCAAGCTCGGCAACTTCGCCCACGACACCGGCGAAGGCAGCATCAGCGCCTACCACCGGGAAAACGGCGGCGACCTGACCTGGGAGCTGGGCAGCGGCTACTTCGGCTGCCGCACCAGCGACGGCCGTTTCGACCCCGAACGCTTTGCCGTGCAGGCGCAAAACCCGCAGGTACGGATGATCGAAATCAAGATGAGCCAGGGCGCCAAGCCCGGCCATGGCGGGATCCTGCCCAAGCACAAGGTGACGAAGGAAATCGCCGAGACCCGTGGCATCATGATGGGCGAAGACTGCATCTCGCCGTCACGCCACAGTGCCTTCTCCACGCCGATTGAGCTGATGCACTTTATTGCCCAGTTGCGTGAATTGTCCGGCGGCAAACCCGTGGGCTTCAAATTCTGCCTGGGCCACCCGTGGGAGTTCATGGGCATCGCCAAGGCCATGCTCGAGACCGGGATCCTGCCGGACTTTATCGTGGTCGACGGCAAGGAAGGCGGCACCGGCGCCGCCCCCGTGGAGTTCACCGACCATATCGGCGTGCCCCTGCGTGAAGGTCTGTTGTTTGTGCACAACACCCTGGTGGGCCTGAACCTGCGGGACAAAATCAAACTGGGCGCCAGCGGCAAGATCGTCAGCGCCTTCGATATCGCCAGCGTCCTGGCCATCGGCGCCGACTGGGCCAACTCGGCCCGGGGCTTTATGTTCGCCATCGGCTGCATCCAGTCGCAGAGCTGCCACACCAACAAATGCCCAACCGGCGTGGCCACCCAGGACCCGTTGCGCCAGCGCGCACTGGTGGTACCGGACAAGGCCCAGCGCGTGTTCAACTTCCACCGCAACACCCTCAAGGCCCTCGCGGAAATGCTCGCGGCGGCCGGCCTGGATCACCCTTCGCAGTTGTCGGCCAAACACCTGGTACGGCGCATGTCGGCCACCGAGATCAAGCTGTTCTCGCAGTTGCATGTGTTCCTCAAGCCAGGGGAACTGCTGACCGGTGAAGTGAACGGCGAGTTTTATTCGCGGATGTGGCAAATGGCGCGGGCCGACAGTTTCGAGCCCCATGAAGTAGAAGCGGCTTAAAGGACAACTGTTGTGTTGAAAGTGATCGCCGAAGACTTTATCAAACCCGAACACCTGGAAATCGTGCGCCCCTGGTACGCCGAACTGGTGGAAAAAACCCGCCAGGAACCGCTGTGCATCGCCTACGACTTGTTCGTCGACCAGAAAGACCCGGGGCACTTTGTGTTTATCGAGCAATGGCCCGACCAGGCCGCGCTGGATGCCCACTGCCAGACCGAACACTTCACCCGGCTGGTGCCGCAGATCAACGCGTATCAGGCCAAGCCTTGCCGGGTGTTGTTGATGGATGGGTTTTAATCCCTCATTGAAGAGGCGGTTTCTGGCAGCCACTCGCCAACGGGCAAATAGCCATAAGCTGGGCTTTTTCCTTACCTACCCTATAGGTGCCAAGCAACTGCCAATAGGCAGGAAGCTTTCGCGTGAGGGTGCCACGGTCCTGGGCATCAATCAGCCAAAGTCGGCCTGAGGCCGTTGTGAGCAATTCCAGGTCATCGACATAGATCTGATCGGCCTTGTCTTGAATCAGTGTGGAAATCTGATACCCGTTGGGACGCCCTGATGTGCCATCCGCGTTTATTGGTGTGTACTGCATCGCAGGGCGTTCGTTCTTGAGGTAATAGATCATGGACAAGTGCATGAAAGGCTCCAGCACCAACACCCCGTCTCCCGGCTGCGAAGTGTGGTCAACATAATCGGCCAGCGCGCCCAGCTGATTGTTTTCATAACACCACGTACACGTCTTGTTATACACATGCCACAAACCATTCAACTCAAGCAGAATAACCGCTGACAAACCGATGACGAACGCCGACTTACTTCGTGTCGACACGCCCTCCAGCGCCATGGCAATGACGAGAGGCAACGCCAGCCCGGCAAATAAAAAATAACGTGGATACAGCAGCGGCCAAAACAATGACACCAGCATGATCGCCGCTATCGGGCACCATACATACACAACAAGAAGTGCATTATTTTTTCGATCACTTGCATCCCACAGACAAATAAATACGGACGCGATCCACACCACCAAGGCCAGGCCATAAAACCCCCAAACAGGCACCTGCTGACCTTCACTGAAATTCAGAAAAAACCAAGTCAGCTCGACCAACTCCTTAATACCCGGCTGGGCGATCCAGTCCAACCTCGAATACGTCAATTGATTTAGCAGGCTGGGCAACCAGGGTAAAAAACAAATCACAATCAAACCATTGGCCAGCCACCAACTACGACTCCACAGATACTTATATTTTATCTGTCGAGACGTTGCCAGAAGCGAAATATAGGCCCAATGGGACAACAGGCATAAAGCCGCAAAATAGTGCGTATAAAGCCCTGCCACCATCAGCAGGATGTACAGGGCGAGCGGAACTTTACTCTGCGGACGGTCAAGCCAGTAGATAAATGCAATCGTCGCGCCCAGCATCAAAGCCCCCAGGAACGAGTACATACGAACTTCCTGGCTGTAGCGAACGGCCGCCGGAAAGATCGCCAATAATATGCTTGCCAGCATTGCCGCACGTCGAGGGAGCAACAGGTGCGACAACCAGATCCCCAGCGCCACCGAAACAACCCCAAAAAACACACTCAGACTGCGGGCGGCAAAAGCGCCATTACCGAACACCTTGATCCACTCATGCAACATCAGATAGTACAGTGGCGGATGAACATCACGGGCCGTATGAAACAGAATTTCAGAAGGCGGCTTCATACTCAGCAGCAGGCTGAAAGCCTCATCAAGCCATATACCGGTTTCAGTCAACTCGGCAAACCGCACCCCCACTGAAACCAACAACACAAAAAAATAGAACGCTATAAGAGCCAGGGAAATATCAATTTTTGTTCGCTTCGAGTTATCAGCAACGCCCATAGCCACCCCGTCAAATTGACTCATCTGGCGTCTCCTGGTTCTTCACTACATTGGCGACTACATACCGCGGCCTATGCTTGGCTTCCATATAGATCCGCCCCACATATTCCCCCAATATGCCAATCCCGATCAGTTGCACACCGCCTAAAAACAGAATCGCCGTCATCAGCGACGGATACCCCGGCACCTCATTGCCAAACAGTAATTTGGCGATGATCAGATACCCCGCGTACCCCAGCGCCAATAACGAAATACCGGCACCGATGTAACTCCATAACCGCAAGGGCAAGGTGCTGAACGAAGTGATGCCCTCCAGCGCCAGGTTCCACAGTTTCCAGGCATTGAACTTGCTGTGGCCGACCACCCGGCAAACCCGGTCATATTCGACGATCGCCACGGTGAACCCGGCCCAGGACAGTACGCCCTTCATGAACAGTTGCTGCTCCGGCAACGCCTTGATCACGTCCACCACCTTGCGGTCCATCAGGCGGAAGTCGCCGACGTTTTCTTCGATATGGGTGTAGGCGATGCGATTGAGCAGGTGATAGAACATCGAGGCACTGTGGCGTTTGAGGTAGCCATCGCTGGAGCGATCACGACGCTTGGCCAGGACCACATCGGCGCCCTCCTTCCATTTCTCGATCAGGCGCGCGACCACTTCAACCGGGTCTTGCAAGTCGACGTCCATGGGCACCACCGCCTCACCGCTGGCGTACGCCAGGCCGGCAAACAGTGCCGGTTCCTTGCCAAAATTGCGGGAAAAGTTGATCAACACCACATCGCTATCGGCCAACGCGATATCCCTGGCGATATCACCCGTGCGGTCGGTGCTGCCGTCATTGATAAACACGATCTCGACTTCGTGATCCTGCAACGACGGCTCCTGGCGTACGGCCCGGTAAAACAGGTGTATCGCCTGCTCCTCATTGAACAACGGCACGATCAGCGAGAGCCTCATGGGGCGGACCTGCGGAACACCCAGTACTTCGATAGCAGGAAACCGCACACCAGGCTGACCAGGGAAAACACCACCACGGTGACCAGCCCGGGCAAGCGCCAGCGATCCGCCAGCCACCCCACCGCCAGGCTCAAGCTGCCCAGGCAGAAGATGAACAGCAGGTAGCGGCCCAGCGAAGCCGCCATACCAAAGGTGAAAGTGGCATTCGCAAAAAACGAAAAGGTCGCCGCCACGCAAAAGGCCAGGAAATTGCTGAAGGCCTGGCTCAGATCAAAGGCGGCCCTGAGCACGAAAAACAGCTGCCAGTGGATCACCGTATTGGCGATGCCGATCACCGTGTAGGTGGAGAACCCCATCCATAGTCTGCCCATGCCACCATCGCGCCTCGTTGCCCATCGCGGTCGATGGGCAAGCAAGCCATGCCGACAAAGCCTCGTCTACTGTCAGAACTAACAGGTAGGGGCGGTTATGCGACCGGCGGTACAATTCCATCCCGAAATTGAGACATTCCGTAATATCCATCCTTTGCAATTGCTTACAAATACCGCCAACCTGCGCCCGCCCGACGCGCGGCAGGATCATTGCCGACACCCGCGGGTCAGTATTTAACCCACTGTTCAAGAGCCCGAGCCATGCTTAACGGACGCGACCCGCGCATCGACTTTTTTCGAGGCCTGGCGTTGATTTTCATTTTTTGGGATCACGTGCCTCACAACCCCCTTGGTCAGATCACCCTGCGTAACGTCGGCTTCAGCGATGCCGCCGAAGTCTTCGTGTTCCTCGCCGGCTACGCCTCGATACTGGCCTACAGCAAAGTGTTGCAGCGCGAAGGTTTTTGGATGGCCAGCCTGAAAATCCTGCGCCGTACCTGGGTGTTGTATGTGGTGCATATTTTCTTGCTGGCGATGCTGATGGGCATCGTCTTCTTCGCCAACAGCAAGGTGGAGACCCGCGACCTGGTCCAGGAAATGGGCCTCACGCACTTCATCACCAACCCGCAGCAAGCCCTGACCGATGAATTGCTGCTGCGCTTCAAGCCCAACCTGATGGACCCACTGCCGCTGTACATCGTGTTGCTGCTCGGTTTGCCGCTGGTGCTGCCGGTACTGGTGCGCGCGCCCCTGGCGGTGGTGGCGGTGTCGCTGGTGGTGTACCTGCTGGCGCCCAAATTGGGCTGGAACCTGGCGGCGATTGCCGATGGCGTGTGGTACTTCAACCCGGTGACCTGGCAGTTATTGTTCGTGCTCGGCGGCGCGGCGGCAATCCGCGCCGGGCAGCCCCATGCACCTGAGACCCGGCCGTTGCAGCGACAACCGCTGTTTCTTGCCGCCGCCACCTACACACTGCTGGCCGGCGTGATTACCGTGTCCTGGCGCTGGCCCGAGATCCACGATGAGCTGATGCCCGCCGCCTTGAGTAACCTGCTGTACCCGATCAGCAAGACCGATCTGTCGCCGGTGCGCCTGCTGCACTTCCTCGCCCTGGCCTATGTCACCGCCAAGCTGCTGCCCGGCCGCGCCTGGACACAAAACTGGCTGGCGCAACAAAGCTGCCGCATGGGGCGCTATTCCCTGGAAGTGTTCTGCCTGGGGGTCTTACTGGCGCCGCTGGCGGATATGCTCAACGCCCAGGTCGACGACGCCTGGCCGATGCAGATATTCAGCGCACTGCTGGGCCTGGGGTTGATGGCTGGGCTGGCGGCATGGCTGGAGTTCAACAAGCAACTGAACCTGGCTCGGCGCAGTGACGAACGCCCCTTAAATAGTTAGCCCCCGAGCCTGGGTGCGGGCTGATTCCATCTACCTTCCACTTATCGTGAAAGGTAGAGCACATGCCGACTCATCAATTACTCAACGGCCTGTCTGGCAATCTGCAATCGAGTACCGCCTGGGCCCAACAACAGGCGCTGGAGCTGATCCAGCGCAACGTTCTCCAGGCCCTCGATGGCCTGGACACCCAGGAAAAACAACGCTTTCTGCAGCTGCAACGCGACGCTCTCGCAGCCCTGGCGGCGGTTGAAACCGAGAAAGAGCGAGTGGTCCGGGCCTTCAAGACAGACAGCCTGATGCAGTTGCGCAACCGGATCGGCGGACGCGACCCGCAGTTATACCGCTTCGAGACCACCTATCTGGAAAAGGTCGAGCATGCCTTGCCCTGGGATCGTCAACCGGGCAGCCATATCCGCGTGCCCCGCCGCTCCGATAGCAATCTGCGCGAAATCGAACACATCAAGAGCATGACCTTGTGGGAAGCCGCCTGCGTGAATTTCGGCTTTACCTCCGCCATTCGCCAGGACTCCGGCTACAGCCTGGTGGACGCCAGCCGCGTGGTCGGCCCCGATGGCGATCGCAGCCTCAGCGCCCGGGCGTTCATCACCATCGCCCGCGAGCTGGACCTGGGCCACCAGTTGCAAGTAAAGATCAAGGCCGCACTCGGCGAGAACGGCACGCTGCGCCGGTTGATGAGCGAGGCGGCGCTGGCACTCTTGCGGTTCGATGCGCTGGACGCCTGGCGCAACCGTGCCCACAACGGCATGACCCAGGCGGTATACGACAGCCTCACGGCGTTGATCGAGGGCAACGGGCCGCCCCTGGTCGTCGAGAGCCTGAGCCTGACCTCCGGCGTCACCCCCGTGATTGCCGTGCCCTTTGTGCCCTGGCAGAGTGCGATTCCCGTTCCGTTGCTGCTGATCAGAGTGGCCAGCCTCGCGGTGCTGTCCTATTTCCCCTTTCGCCCCGGCGGCGCGTTCCGCTACCACCGCGACGCGCGCTCGGCCGAGGCTGATTTTCGCCAGCAGTTGCTCGACAGTCACCAGCAAGGCGACCTCGGCTGGTTTTCCCGCCAATTGCCGCTGGTAGGCCTGTCGTTGTTCCGGCCGTTGCTGACCCAGGAACCACGCCCCGAGGGCATGAGCTGGCTGGCCGGGCTTCTGTATGACGGCTTTCACAAAGCCTTCCCGGAACAGACGCTCAACGACATTCATTTCGCCACCGACCCTGCCACCGGCCCCACCGAAACCCTGCTGCAAGCCCTGACTTATCGCCAGATCCAGCGCTGCCAGGCCGATATCGACACCCTCGCCAACACCCGCTCCGAAGCCGACTGGCAAGCGCTCAAGGACGCCACCGCCGCTATCGCCAACGAAGTCCTGCAACTGTTGCTCACCCCCCTGCCCGGTGGGGTCACGGGGATGAATCGGGTCATGCAACTGGCGGTGCTCGGCAGCATGACCTACAGCGTCAGCGCAGGTCTGGATGAGGCCATCAAGGGCGACGCCAGCGGCTTCGCTTCGACCCTGACCGATGTCGCCGATCTGGCCGTCAGCGGGCGCTTGATCAGCGTTGCCGGCAAAGCCCATCGCCAGCGCATGCTCCACTACCTGCAACAGCTGGGTAACCCGCGCAAGGTCACGCGCCCCGACGGCGTGGATGAATTGTGGAAACCCGACGCCCGCCACTACGCCCATGACCAGCAATACCTGCTCGAAGGTAAAAGTGCCGATGCCCTGTGCGTGTTCACCGTACAAGGCAGGCAGTACGTCAAACTGCAGCACGAGCGCCAGACCCTGGTGGCCGAGGTCATCCACGACCAGCACAATCAGCGCTACGTGCTCAAGAACAGCCGCAGCGCCTACAAGCCTGCGATTGTGTTTGCCCCGCACCTGCAAGCCTGGACCTTCGACTTGCACCACACCCGAGACCTGTCGGATACGCAGTTGCTGCAACAGATGCTGCACAATGGTTCGTCGATCATCTCCCCGGTCGACCTGGAACGGATGCTGCGCAGCACCGCCACCTCCCGCGCCATCCTGGAAAATGTCTGGCGCGGCGCACCGCCCCCCCTGAACCTGATCGAAGGCGTGCGGCGCCTGCAGGCCGATCAGGTGATCCAGCAGATTATCGAACACTTCCACGAAGCCGGTTATTTGCCCCCCTATGGCGATAGCGTGGTGCTGTGCCTGCTGACCCAACTGCCCGAGTGGCCCGCCGCAGTCCTGTTGAGCATCAGCGACCCACAACGCTCAGTGATCGAAACCTTTGGCAAGACTGAACAGCGGGTGCCTGGGTTGACGACCCTGACAATCGTGCGCAACGAAGACGGCAGTTACCAGGCCGAACGTCATCGCGGCCAGCCGCGCTACCGCGCCGACCCCCTGCTGGACCTGGTCATCAGCCTGCAGCCCGACACCTCGCAACTGGGCCTGACGGAGCAAGCCGATGCCACGCCCGCCCAGCGGATCATGGCAGTGCGCCGTGCCGTTGCAGACCTGGCACGGCGCGAACGCACAGCCTTGTTCGCGGCCCTGGTGAACTACGCCAGTTATGAAAAAAGCGAGCAACTGCCGCCCCCCACTGTCCGGCGTTTCTTGCCGGTCAAGGCAGCAGAGCCCCTGGTGGCCGTCACCCCGCTGCTGAAAAAAATGCGCGACCTCAACAGCCCATTGTCACCGGCACTGCTCCAACGGCTGCTGGAACAGCATCCACTGAGCCCAAGCCAACAACAGGCCTACCTGCGTGGCGGGCTTTTGCCGACGGCCTTTTATGAGCTGTTGGAGACTCACCGCACCGCCCTGCGCATCGACGCCGCCATCGACGCGCTGTATCACCCCCGTCAGTTCAACAACGACGCCGACCAATGGGCCAGGGAGTTCGCTTCCGCCTTGATACAGCAACGTCTCAAACGCAGATTCGTCATCACCGAAGTGATCGCTGACACCATCGCCAGCCCTTATGTCTCCAGCGGCCCCGACGACCTCACCGTGGAACTGCGCCACTTCGGCGAAGGCGTCTACGAGGCCTATGACATGCGCAATGCCGGCACGATTGCCGTGTCACCGGCGGTGGACAGCTTCTACCTGGCCATTGGCTCAGTGCTGCAACCCCATGAACGGCAGCTACTCAGCATGAGCAGCGAAACCGATGCCCTGGGCCTGCGCGCTACCCTGGGCGACTACATGAGCAACCAGCGCGGCCCTTCAGGCTTTGTCAGGCTGGCCAACGGTTCGCTGGCGCAGTACGAACACACCCTGTCCTTGCCACACAAACTGCAGCTCGATGCCCTGGGCCTGCTTCCCCTCAGCGGTGACCATTACCTGCCCCTGTTTGGCTCCTGGTATCGGATCATCTATGACAGACGGGTATTCAAGTGGCGGCTCATGCACCCGCAAAAGGTCGGCGTCGACACCCCGACCCTGGAGCACAACGGTGAAGGTGCCTGGCGCCTGTCCAGCGAGAACCCGATGAGCTGGGATGACCACAGCCTGCTCTATCGCCTCGGCAGCGACCACTACGCATTCCCCAAGGATATGGCCACGTCCATTCTCGCCCTGACCGACACCCCGCCCCATGTATTGCGCCAGATACACCGTGGCAATCGGGCATCGCCGCCGCTGCTGGCCGATACGTGCAAGCGCTTGCGCATCGACCAGGAAATCAACCGGTTCATCGAGGCGATGTATGCCCTGCCCAGCAACCCTTTCGCCCGTCCGGACCTGCAATTGCTGGTGATTTCCAGCCTGCCCGGATGGCCCGACACCCACGTGTTGCAGATTGTCGACCGCGATAATCGCGTCACCCACCAATACCCCGAGCACCAGCGGCCCGACAACCAGGTGGTGACGGTCACCGATGCGCAGTTCAAAAGTGCCCGGCTGCTCGAGGCCATCGTCCCCCACGATGACGTTATCGAGGGCCTCCTGGGGCAGGTCCCCAAGACCACCGAGCAGCGTCTGGTCCAACTGGTCACCCGGATCGTCGAGTACACCGAACGGGAGCGGGCGCAACTCCTCAAGTCTTTGTACCGACGCAGCGAGTCCGGCGGCACCGAGCAAGAGCGGCGTTTCAAGGCCAAACACCCGGAACTGCCCACCAGCACGGTCAAGGCGATCCTGGGCCAGGCCTCGTCACGGGAGCTCAGACAACTGCATAAGCACAACCAATTGAGCCTGCGCCTGGCGGAACAGGCGCGCACAAGTGCCCACGACTTGCGCCTGAACCGTGCGTACGAAGGCCTGTATGTGGATGCCTGCGCCAATGCCGACAGCGACCGGATCACCCTGTACCTGCTGCGACTCCTGCCCGCCTGGCCGAAAACCCTGCGTATTGATATTCGCGAATGGGACAACCAGGGACGCTTGCTGGAAACGGCAGGGCATCTGGTGGGGACATCACGCAAGACGATCGCCAGGACCAACCGGGGTTATCAGGCCTATGACCAACAGGGCGAACCGCTGGGCCAGCCATCGAACAGATTGCTGCGGGTCATTCTCAGTACCTTGTCTGCTGCCGAGCAGAGCTTGATTCAGGTTGACACCCAAAGCGGTATCGCCGAGTTGCAGTACCAGCTTGCCGAACTGGCCTTCGCCCGCCGTATTGAAATCAAGGGCCTGCTGGATATCCCACACTTGCAACCCTGGATGCAACCGGCGATGGGCGTTGACCGTTCGTTCCTGGTGTATCCGTTATGGCAACGAATCTGGCCTTTTCGCGGCCCCCGGCCACCGGACCTGGTGGCCAAGGTCCAAGAGCTGTACCCCCATTTCAACAATGACGATGCACGGCGACTGCTGCAGTCATTGAACATGAGCGACCCAGAAAAACTGCTCGAGCTGGAACGCCGCCAGGCGGAGTATCAGGCCATGGATGTGGAGCTGTCGCGCTGGAGTGAAACCCTGTTGCCGACCGACAACGAACTCAACGATCCCCTGGGCATGAACCGCGGAAGGCGACGCCATATTGCCTACCAACTGCGCAGCGCATGGCGTCAGGAAAACGCTACGTTTTACATCGCCGGGCTATTCAACGTGCCCTCGCTGGAGTTGCAACTGGACGACGAAGGCTTGCCTCCTGCGTCATTCCTGACGGGCACCACCGGCTTCAATCACATTGAATACCTGCGGATTTCCGGCAATGCGTTCCCTGCGACAGGGTCGGAGTTTCTTGGCAAGTTCACCCAGCTCAAGGCATTGCGCATTGATTGTCGCCTGACTGAACTGCCTCAGGCGATCACCGACATGACCACACTTACCCACCTTGACCTGAACGACAACGACCTGCACTTGACCCAAGAGTCTGTGCAACGCCTGGCAAGCATGGTCAACCTGCAGAAACTCGATCTGAACGATAATCCGGACCTGACCCTCGTACCGGATGTCAGCCGGATGCTGCAGATGAATACCTTGCACCTGGCCAATACAGGCATCACTCAGTGGCCCATCGGCGCCAGCGCCCTGCCAAGCCTGACAGAACTGCACTTGCAGGCAAACGGGATCACCACCGTCCCTGAAGAGGTTTTCACCAACCCATGGCTGCAAACTGCCAATCGCAACACCCTGCTCCATGAAAACCCGTTGTCCGCCGAGACCCTGGCGCGCATCGACACATACCGCCTGGATACCGGCATCCGCCTGGGCGGGCAACTTCGCACACCGGCCCATGCTCCCGTAGCGGCAAACGACCTCGACACCTGGCTGACAGGCGTCGCGGCACAAGACGTGCCCGCCCGCCGAGAGCTGTGGGAACAGTTGAAAGCGAATGAAACCGCCAGGGCCGATGATGTGTTCCGGGTGCTGCGTGACCTGAAGCGGACCCACGCCTATCGCCACACGGCATCGAGGGCGCGCCTGACCGAGCGGGTCTGGACCTTGCTGATCGCCATGGGCGAGTCGACGCAACTGCGCAACGCGGTGTGCCTCAATACCTATGGCTCAGGCAATTGCGGCGACAGCGTCCTGTTGGCATTTACCAACATGGAGCTGCATCACCGGATCCATCAGGCCAAGCAGCAGCCAAGGAGTTACCTGGCCGACAGGGCATTGCTGGAGCTGGCCAAGAGCTGCTTTTACCTGAACCAGCTGGATCACTTTTGCGACCGGTTTATTCTTGAGCGCGAGCAGGCCGGGCTTGAAGTCGACCCCGCCGAGGTCACCGTTTACCTGCGGGACAAACTGGCCCGTGAATTCAACCTGCCGTTTTATCCACTGGAGTTGCTGTACACCGTGGATGATTACGTCACCGACGAGGTGGTCAATGAAGCGCGCAGGAGTCTGCGGGCACTCGGCCAGTCACCGGCGTTGCAGGAAGCAATCTTGATGACCGACTTCTGGATCGAGTATCTGGCCAGCAGCGAGCCGGAAGCGTTTTTCACCGTCAAGGGCACCATCGCTTACAAAGTCGGCGCGCTGAATCAGGAGTTTCCGACCAAGGACTCGGATGAGTATTGGACACGCCACCAGCAACTGCTCGACGAGGAAACGGCCGAACAGAACCGCCTTGTGCGTCAGTTGACCGAGGGCACGCAACGAACGTTGATGCACGTCTGAAGCGCGACTGGCCTGCCTGTGAAGCAAACAGGCAGGCCAGGGGTCAGGGGATTACGCCGAACGTTGCGCGCCAAGACCGTCCTGGGTCGGCTGCAGCTTGAACACGTAGAACAGCACGGTCAGGAATACCAGGAACACCGGGCCCACATACAGCGCCACGCGGGTATCCGGGAAGTAAGCCATCAGGCCCACCACCAGTACCAGGAACGCCAGGGCCAGGTACGAACTGACCGGGTACAGCCACATGCGGTACTTCAGGGCCTTCTGTTCGGCCGGGCTCAGGCTCTTACGGAACTTGAGCTGGGCCAGCAGGATCATCACCCAGGTCCAGATCGCACCGAAGGTGGCGATGGAGGTGACCCATACGAAGACCTTGTCCGGTACCAGGTAGTTGGCCAACACCCCCAGCAGCAGGGCGAAGATCGACAACAGCAGGGCCTTGCGCGGCACGCCGTTGCTGGAGGTGGTACCGAAGGTCGCCGGGGCCTGGCCGTTCTGCGCCAGGCTGTAGAGCATGCGCCCGGTGCTGAAAATCCCGCCGTTGCACGACGACAGCGCGGCGGTGATCACCACGAAGTTGATGATGCCGGCAGCCGTCTTGATGCCAAGACGCTCGAAGGTCATCACAAACGGGCTGCCCTGGGTGCCGATTTCATTCCACGGGTAGATCGACAGGATCACGAACAACGCACCGACGTAGAACAACAGAATGCGCCAGAACACCGAGCCGATGGCATTGGGGATGGTCTTCTGCGGGTTCTTCGCTTCACCGGCGGTCAGGCCGATCATTTCCACGCCGAGGTAGGCGAACATCACCATCTGCAGGGACATCAACACGCCCTGCACGCCATTGGGCATAAAGCCGCCGTGGGCCCACAGGTTGGAAATCCCCAGCGCCACGCCGTCGTTGCCGAAACCAAAGGCAATGATGCCGACACCGCCGATAACCATGGCAATGATGGTGACGATCTTGATCAGGGCGAACCAGAACTCGAACTCACCGAAGGCTTTTACCGCGATCAGGTTGATCGTGCCCATGCTGATCAGAGCCGCCAGGGCCCAGATCCAGCGCGGCGTATCGGGGAACCACACGCCCATATACACGGCAACGGCGGTGATTTCCGCAACGCAGGTCACCAGCCAGAGGAACCAGTAGTTCCAGCCGGTAAGAAAGCCCGCCAACGGGCCGAGGTAATCCTGGGCATAACGGCTGAAGGAACCGGCCACCGGGTTATGTACGGCCATCTCACCGAGGGCGCGCATGATCACCAGGATCGCCAGGCCACCAATGATGTAGGACAGCATGATTGCCGGGCCGGCCATCTCGATGGCCTTGGCCGAACCGAGGAACAGACCGACACCGATACAGGCGCCGAGCGCCATCAAGCGAATATGCCGTTCGCCGAGTTCGCGTTTGAGCGGACCGCCTTGAGCGGTCTCGCCATGGGGCAGATGGTTGCCAACAGGCATAGGGGTACAACCTCATTTTGTTATTGGATATGAACCACCGAGTGTCCGGCATCACGGCGGATCGCCACGACGCCCTCCTGCCAGGCTGCCTTTTGGGCAAACCTGCCTGGCCCTAGAAACCGGGCCCGCTCAGCGGGGGTGCAGTATAAAAAGCCATGAGCAGGGCTTTTCACTCAATAAACAGCAAGATTCAGCGAGAACTCTCGGCAAAAGCGCCTTTTACGGAGGAGCATCACCTGGGCAATGTAGGAATTGCCTTCATTAAACGGCGGCGAGTATTGCACAAGGATGGTGCACAGTCATGCCCCTACCTTTGGCGGATTTACCTGCGGGGATGGCTCTAGGACGGGCCTTCCCTGCGGTGTGCTGGCGTGGGGGCTTGTCCCCTTGCCTGACCACCGCTCGCGGTGTTTGCAGACATTCAGAGGGCTGGCTGTAAACAACGGGTATGCACACCCACCCAAACAACTGCACAGGAGAGATAGGTAGATCCCCCCGCACCACGCCACGTGCATTCGGCCAAAATCTCACACTCCACACAAATCCTTCCTACACGCCTACCAGCGTCTAAGCTTCAGACAAGTCCGATCAATCTGCGTGAATGGATCAATCGACTATGGGTGCTTCGTGGCAAACCAATTCGGCCAAGGCTGCGGTGCCAACCGACAGCCCGGATGAACAGCCACCGCCCCAAAAGCCCCGCAAACGACGCTATGCCTGGCGTATGTTGTGGTTGTTGCTGGTAATGGGCCTGATCGCGCTGGGGTTTGCCGCTTCCCGGGAAATGCGCACGTCCAAGTGGCAGGCGCGGGAGTTCAGTCGCCTGGCGGCAACCCTGACCTACAGCGTGCAGCCCGGCCCCAGCGATGCCATCGTCTACCCCGGTGCCGGCCCGTTCGATCAGCGCCTGGGCTACAGCGCCCTGGGTGACTTCTTACCCAGGCTGCTCAAGCGCGATTACCTGATCCAGTCCCAGGCGCGCTTCTCCGACGCGCTGATGAACCACACTCGCCACGGCCTGTTCGTGCCCTATGCCGAGAAAGTCCAGGCGGGCTTGTCGATCACCGATTGCCGTGGCACCGCGCTGTACCAGTTCAGCTACCCGCAGCAGCTCTACCCTTCCTTTGCCGATATCCCGCCACTGGTGGTCAACAGCCTGCTGTTTATCGAAAACCGCGAGTTGCTCAACCCCGCCCAGCCCCAGGCCAACCCCGCCGTGGACTGGCCGCGCTTTGCCAAGGCCGCCTGGTCCCAGGTCGCCAAAGTGTTGCACTTGCCCGGCCAGACGGCGGGCGGCAGTACCCTCGCCACGCAATTGGAAAAGTACCGCCACTCCCCCGACGGGCTGACCCTGTCCGGCGGCGAAAAAATTCGTCAGATGATTTCCGCCAGTGTGCGCACTTATCAGAATGGTCCGCAGACGCTGAAGGCACGGCAAAACCTCGTGCGCGATTACCTCAACAGCGTGCCGTTGTCGGCAGTGCCGGGGCATGGCGAAGTGCATGGCATGGCCGAGGGCCTGAGGGTGTGGTACGGCGCGGACTTCAACCAGACCAACGCCCTGCTCGCCGGCAGCGACCCACAATCCCTGGCGCAAAAAGGCCTGGCCCTGCGTGAAGTGCTGTCGCTGATGATTGCCCAGCGCCGCCCGTCCCATTACCTGACCAAGGGCCGCGATGAACTGGCGCAGCTCACCGACAGCCATATCCGCCTGCTGGCCCAGAACGGCGTGATCGAACCGGCACTGTCCACGGCGGCCCTGGCCAGTCAGGTCAACTATCGGGACTGGCAGCAGCAACCCACCCTCCGGCCAATCGAAACCAACAAGGGCATCAGCGTCGCCCGCAGCCGCCTGGCCGCCCTGCTCAATCGTTCGCTGTACGACCTGGACCGCCTCGACCTGGCCGCCACCAGTACCCTGCAAAGCGATCTGCAAACCCAGGCCACCGAGTACCTCAAGCGCCTGGCAGACCCGAGCGTTGCCGGCCAACTCGGCCTGCTCGGCCCGCGCCTGCTGACCGCGGCCGGCACCGCTCAGGTGCGCTACAGCTTCAACCTCTACGAAATGACACCCGACGGCGCCCGGGTGCGGGTGCAAACCGACAACACCGACCAACCCTTCGATATCAACGAGAGCAGCAAGTTGGAACTGGGCTCCACCGCCAAGCTGCGGGTGCTCACCACCTACCTGCAAATCATCGGCGAACTGCACGAGCGCTATGCCGGGCAGACGCCCGCCGCGCTGAAAAAAGTCGTGCTCGACGAGCAGGACCGCCTGTCCCGCTGGGCCGTGGATTACCTGGTGCAAAACAGCGACCGGAGCCTGGCGAACATGCTCGACGCGGCCCTCGACCGGCAGTACTCCGCCAGCCCCGGCGAACGTTTTTTTACCGGCGGCGGCCTGCATCGCTTCAATAACTTTCGCAACGAAGACAATGGCCGCAACCCGACCCTGCGTGATGCCCTGCGCGAATCCATCAACCTGCCGTTTATCCGGCTGATGCGTGACCTGGTGCGCTACAGCACCTACCAGGCACCGGGCAACAGCGCCCAGTTGCTCAAGGACGACAGCGACCCGCGCCGCCAGGAATACCTGGCCCAGTTCGCCGACCGCGAGGGCAAGACCTTTTTGCTGCGGTTCTGGAAAAAATACCGCAACAAGGACACCCAGGCCCGGCTAGCGACTTTTCTCGACAGCATTCACCCCACCGCCATTCGCCTGGCCGCCGTGCACCGGTACCTGTTGCCCCAGGCCAGCCAGCAGAGCTTCAACAGCTTTGTGCGCTCCCATCTGACCGGGACCAAGGCCGCGGAAAAACTTACCGATGCACGCCTGGAAAAGCTCTATCAAGACTACGGCCCCGGCGCCTATGACCTGCCGGACCAGGGTTACATCGCCAAGGTCCACCCACTGGACTTGTGGCTGCTTGGCTACCTGCTGAACAGCCCCGACGCCACCTTCGCCCAGGCCGTCGCCGCCAGCCAGTACGAGCGCCAGGAAGTCTATGGCTGGCTGTTCAAGAGCCGCCACAAAAGCGCCCGGGACACCCGTATCCGCACCATGCTGGAGATTGAGGCGTTCCTCGATATTCATCAGCGCTGGCAGGCGGTTGGCTATCCCTTCGACCACCTGGTGCCGTCCCTGGCCACCGCCATCGGCAGCTCCGGTGACCGCCCGGCAGCCTTGGCGGAACTGGTAGGGACGATCCTTAACGATGGGGTACGTGAACCGACGCTGCGGATCGACAGCCTGCACTTCGCCCCTGGCACGCCCTATGAAACCCGACTGGTGAACCACCCCGATAAAGGCAAGCGGGTGATGCCCAGCGAAGTCGCCACAGCCCTACGGAGTGCGTTGTCCCAGGTGGTAGACGCAGGCACCGCAAAAAGGCTGTCGGGCAGCTTCAAGTTGGCCGACGGCACGCCACTGGCCATGGGCGGCAAGACCGGCACCGGGGATAATCGCATCGAAGCCATTGGCGCCGGCGGGCGCGTCCTCAGTTCCAAGGCAATCAACCGCACGGCGACGTTTGTGTTCTATATCGGCGATCGGCATTTCGGTACCTTGACCGCCTTTGTCCCCGGCAGCGGTGCGCAGAACTTCACGTTTACCTCGGCGCTGCCGGTCCAGGTGCTCAAGGGCATGGCGCCGGTGCTGACGCCCTATCTGCAGCCCGCTGGCCACACCTTGTGCAGCGCGCCCTAGCCGTTGATCTCGACGACTCTCTCGGAGCTGCCTTCCACCAGGAAAAACCGGTAGGTCCGCCCGGCCTGTTTTTCAAAGCTGAATACCCGCCCCGGGAAGATATGGTTCTTGGTCACGGGGGCGCAGTCCGTACGATCCGCTACCGAACAGTCCTTGAACTCATCCACCACCACGACGGTGTTGCCGGCGTTGCGCAGGGTGTAGGTGCGGCCACCGTTTTCGGTGCGGGTATCGAAACGGCTGTGCTCGGGCCGCACAAAGAACACCGTGCCGTACCCCGACATCACCCGCACACCTGCCGTCAATGACGCCTCATACGCCGCGCGGTCCTCGTCGTTGACGCCAAAGTCATCGTCCTTTTCCGGCGCCACGGGCAAGTAGCGCACCCGGAAGTAACGCTCCCGGTCCCGCTCCCCCATAAACAGGAAGCGCGTGCTTTGCATCGCATTGGCGGGCACGATCAAGCGTGCCGGGCTGGCCATCAGGCCATCGCGCACCATGCCGTCGCCTTGGCTTTGGAGCGGTACTTCGTCGTAGCTGCCATCGGGTTTGTAGAGCATTTCGGTGACATTGATCTTGACGAACGCGGTGCTGGTGCCGCCATTGAACACGCGCTTGAGATAAGTGTTTTTGTCGCCATTCAAGTAATCGTAAAAATCCCCGACATTGATGGCCGGCCCGGCATAGGCATTGAAGGACCACAGCCACGCGCCCAGTACTGCATAAACGTATTTCATAACCACCTCTTACGGTCGCAACGCGTCGAATATCAGGTTAACGCTGCCAAAATAGTCGCCCGGCACGTAGCCGTCCTCCGGCTCGACGGCAGCAATGTCCAACAGCACTCGCTTGCCGACCCGCGCTTGATCGGCGGGCACCACCAGGGTGTCCGTCAGGTCCAGCGCCTGGCCGTTGAAGGACACGTTCAACAGGATCAGGCGCCGGCCGTTGGACAGCACCGGCAGATCGCCCAGGCGCGCGACAATCCCGCCGGCGCTGTTTTTCACGTCGAAGTGTTCGCGCAACGGCTTGAGCGTGCGGGTCACCAGGTTCCACGCCATTTCTTGCTCACGCTCCAAAAACACCGGGTTGATCGGCAGCACATAAAAGTCGGCGGTGGGAATGGTGACGGAGACCTCGAACACCTGCTCTTCACGGATCGCGTGGGCCTGGGTACTGAGCAACGTGACAACCACCAGCAACAGTGCTGCCAACACGACTTTGCAGCCTCTGCATGGGCGGTGCCCGTGCCTATGTGCTCTTTCAATGACCATTAGCCTTTGACCTCATATGGTTTTTTCTCGCTGCCCTCGACCAGAGTGAAGCGATACGTACGCCCTGCCTGCTTGGGGAAGCTGAAGGCACGGCCCGGCAGGATGTGGTTCTTGGTGACGGGCAAACATTCCTGGGCACCGTCGCTGGCGCAGTCCTTGAACTGGTCGACCACCACCACGCTGTTGCCATCGTTATGCATCCCGTACTCAGTGGGCTGATCGTCGATACGGGTGGCAAAGCGCGTGACCTTGGGCCGCACGAAAAACACTGTGCCAAACCCCGCCAGTACCGTGACGCCGGCCGAGAGGTTGGTTTTATAGGCCTCGCGCTCGTCGCTGGAGACGGCAAAATCGTCCTCCGGCTCCGGCATCACCGGCACAAAACGCACGCGGAAATAGCGCTCTTTGTCGCGCTCGCCCAGGTACAGCAAACGTGTGCCTTGCATGCCATCGGCAGGGACGATCAGGCGTGCCGGGGTGGCCATCAAGCCGTCGCGGGCGGTGTTCTCGAGGTTACTCTTGAGCTCCACTTCCTCGGAGGTGCCGTCGGCGTTGTAGAGGATCTCCATCACCGAGACTTTGATAAATGCCGTGCTGTCACCGCCGTTGAAAACCCGTTTGAGGTAGGTACTTTTATCGCCGTCCAGGTAGTCATAGAACACCCCGACATTGATGTTGGGAGCGGCCGGTGCCGAGATCGGCAACCAGCACAGCGCACACAGCGCCAACAGATGTTTCATCTTCATCAGTCTCATTTAAAGTTCCGAGTCCCAGACCACCGTGACCTGGCCCGAGTAAGTGCTGCCACCGCGCTCAAGCATCTGGTCGGCGTGGTCTTTCTTGACCTCGAAGTGCAACGTGCCGGGCCGCCTGTTGACGTAGAAGCCCGGATTGAACTGCTCGGTACCGGCGCCGCTGAGCAGCAGCGGCTGGCGAATCACGGCGCTGCCGTCGGCCCGGTTCAGGCCATGGGGCAGGCTCACGCTGACGTCCAGCGGCACCTCGTGGCCGTCGGTGGTGTTCTTCAAGGCACAGGTGTCGCCGATAGACCGCTCACAGCTCATCTGCATCTTGAAGCGCGACGAGGCAGAAATGCTGAAGGTCTGGTCGCGAAACAGACGCGCAGGTTTGCGGCCCTGATTCAGCCAGGCTTGCCAACCGCCTTGGGGCACCAGCTCGATACGGTTGCCGTTGGGGGGAACTTCGACTTTGAGGTCATGTTGCACCGCCAGGGTGAAATTCAGGGTCAGCGTAGGGCTGCTGGGCATCATCACGTCGCCCAAATCGAAGTCCTTGCCGGGCCCTACGGTGTATTGATGACTACCGATGTACTCCCCTGAAGACATGCCCAACGGGTTGGGCGTGATGAGTTCATAGGCAAACTCCAGGCTGTTTAAGCGCATGGTGGGAATGTCGAACCTGGCCTGTCTGGCACATAGAGAGCCGACGGGTGTTCGCCAGAAAAACCCATAGGTTATCGTCCCATAAAGGCTCACTCCGGTGCCCAGGCAGGTGCGCGGCGGGTACACCCAACTGGAGCCGGTCCACATTCTCTGATGAGCCTGCAAAGGGGTCACACCCCCTCCGACCAGGCTAATCAGGTTGGGAATGGAATATGTCGAACCGACCCCCATGATCCGTACCTTTAACGTCTCGGTCTCCTGAGTCTGCCGATGCACCACGGTCAGATCCTGCCACTCCGTTGGGACCTTAAACATTGCGCCTTGCCGTTGATCCGTATGAAACGCAGAGATCTGCGTCACGGTCTCAGCCGAAATAGCAGCCCTGAGGCTGAATATGTTCAAGGAGTTACATTGGGCAGGGAATGACACACAGTAACCAACACTGGGCGTTTTGTTCTCGAACTTATTCAAGTGCGGCTGTGCAGGGTCCGGCCGAAACTCAGCATGAATGCTCATCTCCACTGCGATTGCAGGCATTGCCAGCGACGCCAGTAACACGCTGGCCGCCACCTGCGAGCCACGCCCTAGCCACTTCGCTACATTCATGCCGCTACCACTGACGGCCTCTATCTGACGGCAGCTCATATTTGTGAATCCCAGACCACTGAGACCTGGCCCGTGTAGGTGCTACCGCCTCGACTGAGCATCTGCTCGGCGTAATCTTTCTTGACCTCGAAGTGCAACGTGCCGGGCCGCCTGTTGACGTAGAAGCCCGGATTGAACTGCTCGGTGCCGGCGCCGCTGAGCAGCAGCGGCTGGCGATTCACCGCGCTGCCGTCTTCACGGTTCAGGCCATGGGGCAGGCTGACGCTGACGTCCAGCGGCACTTCATGACCGTCCGTGGTGTTTTTCAAGGCGCAGGTGTCCCCTACGACCTGATCGCAGGCCATCTGCATCTTGAAGCGCGACGAGGCGGAAATATTGAACGTCTGGTCACGGAACAACCGTGCCGGCTTGCGCCCCTGGTTCACCCAGCCTTGCCAGCCGCCCTGGGGCACCAGTTCGACACGGTTACCGCCCGGGGGGACGTCCACCTGAAGCTGGTGTTGCACTTCCAGGGCGAAATTGAAGGTCAGTTGGTTGTCAGTGGGAATCAGTACATCACCGAAGTCATAGTCTCCCCGTGGCCCCAGGGTATAGGTGAGGCTGCCGGTGTACTCGCCGCTGGACATGCCCAGCGGGTTAGGCGTACGGATTTCATAGGCGTATTCCATTTGGTAGATACGAAAGTAGGAGATGTCCTGAGTCGGCTGGCGACTACACACACCCGCCCCTTCCGGCACGATCCAAAAATAGGTAGCCGTCTGAGCAGTAGCCTTGAGGTGTCCAGTACTGACACATGGGCTAGGGGCCCTGGCCCATTGATTCCCCCAACCAGAACCTGGAAGCGCCCATGCAGAAACACCGGGCGGGCGAGGCATAGTCCACAGCCCCCCGAAACCCGCAATACGCATCTGTACCGTTTCCACTTCCCCAGTCCTGGTATGAGTCACCTGCGCATCACGCCAGTTCGACGGCACCTGGACCATAAAGCCCTGCCGCTCATCCTGGTGGTTGGCCAGGATGGGGGCGTTACTCAAGGCGTCGAAGGCGGGAATCCGAAGGCTGAACAGGTTCAATGCCTTGCATTGATTTGGAATGTGGGACTCACAGATCGAGCTGATAGGAGTGGTATTGCGAAACGTGTTCACAAAGGGATTGCTGGGGTCCGGCGTAAACACGGCCGTGATGTCCTGGGTCAGCGCCACCGCCGTCGAACTGAACAACAACGTAGCGCCTACGCCTCCCAACTGGCAGATCAAAGTTCTGATGCGTTTCATGGTGGTCGGTAATCTCGTCATGCCACTCAACCTGCGGTCTGCTGGGTAAAGGTGGAGTCGGCCAGGGTGTCCGGCGTGCAGCGCAAATCCCCAATCATCAGCACGTCGTTTTCACTGTGCGCATTGGCGGTATCCAGGCGGAACTGGCACAGCAGCTGGTTGTGACGCCGCACTTCGAGGGTCGGCGAGCTGGCGTTCATTTCCAGGGAGAAGAACCCATCGACCTCGCTCACCCCACGGCTGGCGTGGTTGAGAATGTGGTGGCCCTTGAGCGGTTTGCCCTGGGGGTCCACCAGGCGCCCGAGCACGGTGACGGTGCGCATCACGCTGATCTTGCGATAGTCCACGCCGCCCTTGTTCAGGTGGTAGGCCGTGCGCGGCGGCTGGATGTTGGCCGCAGGTGCGTGGTTGCCGTCGAAGTCGAAGCTGACCGAGCTGCCCTTGTAGGCGGCGATTGGGATGAAGTTGCGCCCAGGTCGCAAGATGGTGCTGCCGCCACTCAAGTCATCGGCCCGCAGGACGATGTCGTCCACATCGCTTTCAACGTCGACAATCATCCCCGAACCGCTGCCGGCATACTGGCTGGTGAGCACCATCCGCTGCCCGCCGACGGCAAAGGTGCTGTCCAGGTTGAGGCCACCGGTCAGGTCGTTATTGAACGATGAGCGCTGCACAAAACCATCGCCATTGACCGCATCGGTCTGGAAGCTGGCCATGCCGGACAGCCCGACGCCGTAGGTGTCAACCAGGGCGGTGGCCGAAACACTTTGCAGAACATGATCCTGCAGGTCGCGGCGATAGCTCAGCGAGCCGTTGTTGTCGCGGCCACCGTCACGGGAGGTGCGTGTACCGATGCTGGCCGACCATTGTTCGCCCGGGCTGCCAAGGGCCAGGCTGACGCTCAGGTCGACCCCGCGATTGCGCTTGTCGCCGGTGCTGGAGCTGGCAGGACGGTCGAACAGCGACAGTCGCCAGTTGGCGTCGTTGCCAAACAGGTGAGCCCGTTCGGTCCAGCCCAGGTCCAGCCCCAGACCTTGAACGTTGCCTTCGCTGTAAGCCAACCGGGCGTTGATGGAACGCAGGTTACTCAGGCGATGGTTCACGGACAGCGACGACTGGCTGGTCTGGCCGACAAAGATATCGAGCTGGCGAATGCGGGTGCCGTCGGGCAGGGTTTCGTAGGTGTTACGGTTGTCCAGCCAACTGCGGGTGTGGTTGAACACCACACTGCCCAGCCCATAGTTGTAGAGGCTGTTGAAGTCGACGCCAGTGCCGTAGTTATCGGTCTGGTAGATGTTGGCGTAGAGACTGGCGTTATTGGCCAGGGACCAGTCGACGGACGTGCCGTACTGCATGTTGTCCTTGACCTGGCGCCCGGACAACCCCAGTACCACTCGCGGGTGAGCCAGATAGTTGAGGGAGGCACCGGCGGTCAGGTCGCCACTGGATTGCTCGTCCCAGTTGCTGAGCAGTTTGCTTTCTTGCCCGGCAAAAACGTTGTAGCGCCAGCGGTTGTCGAGATTGCGCCAGTTATTGGGCTTGTACACCAACTCCTGGGTGGTGCTGGTGATCTGGCCGTCTTCCACCAGGCGCACTTCCACCTCGTAGATGCCGCCGGGCAAGGGCCGTGTGTCCAGGCTCTGCAAGCCTGTGGTAACGGCCTGGGTGTTGATCAACAGCCCGTTGCGGTAAATCTCGACCGAGGCCTGGCGATTGGCCGTGACGTAAATGGGGTAGATGCTCGGCTTGGGATTGCTGATCATCAGGCTGTCGGAGCTGCCGTACATCACGCCCACGGCGGTGTCGGGGCTCGCGCCGAACGTACGCAGTTGCCGGGTCAGGCCTTCGGCGTTAGGCGTGAAATAGCCCAGGCGCAGGAACTCACCGTGCATTTCACGCTGGGAGTACAACGAGTACACGGCGTGGTTGAGGGCATCGTCATCCGGGCCGCCCAAGCGCGAGAACTGCATGTTCAGCACCTGGTTCCAATTGCCCAGGCTGCCGCTGGCGTCCAGCCCCAGGCGTCCGCCCAGGTCCTGGCCCTGGCCGCCACTGATATTCAGCTGGTTACGCACGATCAGGCCCGTGCTGCCGCCCGTGGGCAGGGAGTAGTACTTCGATTCTTGCCCTTCACGCTCGGCATTCTCGGTGAGCAATGTGAGCAGGGACTTTTCCAGGTTGTAGTGCACCGCCAGCAACTGATCCGGGCAGCCACTTTCGCAGGCCCCCAACGGCACACCCTGCTTGAGGTAGTCGCCCCAGCGGTCGCGCTCGACATCCTTGATCACACTGCCTTCATGGTCAGTGAAATTCAGCAGGGTCAGGCGGTCGTCGCGGGTGAGGACAATCATCGCCTCAGAGACGAACTCCTCATCCAGTTCGACCCGTACCGCCAACGGCACATCAAAAAAATGCTCTTCGAAGTCCGCCGGTAAACCCTTGGCCTGGGACAGCAAACTTCTTGGGGTTGTGCCAGTTGCCGCGTCAGCTGCAAACGCCCCCGTACAAAACAACAAGGCGAGCGCTGCCGCGATGAAAATCATCGGGAACATGAACGGATACTCTGATTACGCACAGGGAATACTTGAATACCGATCAACCGACAGCGACTGCCTGTCGATCGGTAGGGCTAAGCAATAAGCCGATGCTTACTGATCAACAGGTCGCCTTTACGGCGTAACGCGTGGCTCGTGATCGAACACCACGGTGTAGTTGGTGGTGAACAGGCCTGCGTCGGTGTCGGCTGGCTTGGCGGCCACAACCACCATGTCGGCCTGGGTGCCCGGGGTGGAGCTGGCGTCATCCACGACTTCCAGTGGCGAACCGGTCAGGGTCACGCCGTTGAAGGAGGTGGTCAGGGGGATGGAGGACGTGCCGTTGCTCAGGGATGCCGGGCCGCCTTCGATGTAGGCCTTGATCGAACCGTCAGTATTTTTTACCGCGTAGGTGGCACGGATCTGGCTCAATTGGCCAGTGACGGTGTTGTAGGACATGGTTTCATCCTTACCGAAATCCGGATCCACCGGCTGGGCGTGGAACTGTTTGGTAGGAATGGTTGCCTTGATGTTGATGACACTGGTGGCTTCACCGGCAGCAAACACGCTGGAAGAGCCGATAGCCAACAAGACCAGTGGCAGGACGAAAGCAGTTTTTTTCAGCATCGTTAAATACCTGTTGTCACTTTAAGTAAGTTAAAGATTCGACTCGATCGAAACTTCATGACGCGCCACAAGCCCAACTCCAAGTTGAGTCCTAAGACGCAAGTAAATGATCTGCCGATTCCAACTTCAGGTAAGCCAGCTATTTCCGTGTAGCGCGTAGTTATCAAACCCTCTATGCAGGCAGAAAAAATCCTGAAAACTCAATAAGTCACGTATTACCTGTCATCCCGGTAATACATGCAACATTAGTTCGGCTTACCTATATAAGACATCGTTCCGTAAGAAATGGAGTACACGAATAGCTATAGCTAAGCAGAACTTACTTTAGAGCAAAAACTCCACAATGCCATTTAAACCGACCATTTATAAATCGGCCTGTGGTGCCGGTGATAGCACCCGGGGTTGGCGCCCTACCGTTCGTCAGAAGGCATTGCTCGAGTCATAAGATATATCTTACGTTATGTCTTAGATACCCACAGAGAGCATGACAATGAGAGACCATCATTCCCACCGTGAACCCGGTGACGGCCGCGACGGCTTCGAGAAACGCCCAGGCCGCGAGCGCGGTGGCCGGGGGCCCCGGGTCTTTGCCCCGGGCGATCTGAAAATCCTCCTGCCGGCGCTGATCGCCGAACAGCCGTGCCATGGCTACGACCTGATCCGCCAGATCGAAGGACTGTTCGACGGCGCCTATAGCCCCAGCCCCGGGGTGATCTACCCCACCCTGACCTTCCTCGAAGAAAGCGAGTTGATCAGTGGCGACGCCGAAGGCGGGAAAAAACGCTACACAATCACCGACGCCGGACGTCTCTTCTTGAGTGAACAGAAAATTGCCCTGGACGGTGTGCGCATGCGCATCGACGTCAGCAAGCGTTCGCTGCGCGGCCACGACCGGCCACCCGAGATCCACGAGGCGGTGCACAACCTGCGCCATGCCTTGCAACTGCACCACGGGCGCTGGAGCCCGGAAGAAATCACCCGTGTTGCGGGGCTGCTCAACAGCACCGCCCAAGCCATTGTGGATGGCCCGGCCGTCCAACCTGTACAGGGGAAAAGTGAATGAACAAGCCCGTCATCCACCGCGTCACCCACGAGATCAAACGCCGCCGCCTGCAGGTATTGCGGGTGGTCGATATCACCCCGCGCATGCGCCGCATCACCCTGGGTGGCGAGCAACTGGCCGGGTTTATCAGCCTGGGCAGCGATGACCATATCAAGCTGCTGTTCCCGCAGAACGCCGCCGAACTGGCCGCGCTGCAAAGCCCGACCTTCACCATCAAGGGCGAGGGCCCACAACCGGCGATGCGCGACTACACACCACGGCGTTTCGACCTGGCCCTCGGGGAGTTGGATATCGACTTTGTGCTGCACGGCGACGGCCCGGCGTCGACCTGGGCCGAGCAGGCTGCCGTCGGCCAACACCTGTACATCGGCGGGCCACGGGGCTCGATGATCGTGCCGGATATCTTCGACAGCTACCTGCTGATCGGCGACGAAACCGCAATCCCGGCCATTGCCCGGCGCCTGGAAGAACTGCCGGCGGGGCGCAAGGTGCTGGCAGTGATTGAAATTGCCGATGAGCACGAAAGGCAGGCGCTGGACAGTGCGGCGGATGTGGAAGTGATCTGGGTGATGCGCGGGGTCGATGACCTGCTGGCCACGGTGGAGCACCTGCAGCCACCGGCCGGGGCGCTGTATGCCTGGGTGGCTACCGAGACCAAGCTGTCACGCCAGGTTCGGCGGGTGCTGCTGGATAAGCACCAGCTCAACGACGAGTTCGTCAAGGCCGTGGGCTACTGGCGAGCCCAGGGCAGCGACGAAGAATAGGACTCACTCGGTCAAAATGTGGGAGCGGGCTTGCCCGCGATTGCGCTGTATCAGTCGGCACATTTGCTACTGACCCACTGCAATCGCGGGCAAGCCCGCTCCCACATTAGTCCTTCGTTACCTTGGGGATCTTGTCCAGCCCCACTAGCGCCAACGCCACCGCCACAAACCCCAGCAATATCCCCCCCGCATTCATAAACACCTGTGGATATCCCAAGGTGTCGACATCAATAAACGGGTATTGATACTGCCCCAGCAGATGCCCGCGCAACAGCACGTACACGAAATACAGCAACGGGTAGATCGCCCAATAGCCGATGTGCCTGAGGCGCAACGTCCCCTTGGGCACACACCGCCACCAATACCCCAGGAACAGCAGCGGCATCACATCGTGGAGCAATTCGTCGGCGATAAACTGCCAGCCCTCGGGGCTCCACAAATGCCGCAGCAGCAGGCTATACGCCAGCCCCACCACGACGATACTCACCGCTATCCCGCTGCTGACCGCAGGCTGCAGGAAAAAGCGGCGCCCGGCTGAAGGGCGATTCACCAGTGCATAACTGAGCACCACCGCCGCCAGGGTGTTGGTCAGCACCGTGAAGAAGCTGAAGAAACTCACCAACCCACCCAACAGGCTGGCATCGGCCATCCAGCGTGAGTAGAGGACCAGGTACTGCTGGATCGCCAGGCCCGCCCAGCCGGCCAGCGCCGCTGACGCGATAAAGCGCTTCATGGGATCAGTCCAGCGGGCGTTTGGTGCGCATCAGCTTGACGTACAGGCCTTCGACTTTCTCCCGCGCCCACGGGGTCTTGCGCAAAAAAGTGAGGCTGGACTTGATGCTCGGGTCGTTCTTGAAGCAGCGGATATCAATGCGCTCGGCCAGGCCTTCCCATTCGTAATGCGCCACCAGTGCAGTGAGCACCTGTTCCAGGGTAACGCCGTGCAGGGGGTTGTTATTCGATGCGGTCATGCCGGGCCTTTGCCAAGTAAATAAAGAGGAAGCCGCGCACCTTAGCCGAGAGGCCAGGCAGGCGGAAGCACCGTGTTCACTATAGCCGTTGAAAAAGTTCCGCTTCCCGGACGAAAAAGAGATGTTATATTGTAACCATTCATATCAAACCTTCTCTGCTTTGCCAAGGAACCCCCGATGTCCCTCTCCCCTCTCTGGCGCCTGACGCCGCTGGCCGCCGCCCTGCTGATCGGCACCCAGGCCCACGCCCTGGAACTGCAACCCCAAATCATCACCGGCAACCCGCTGGGCAGCCAACAACTGGCCTCGCCCACCACGGTGCTGGAAGGCGATGACCTGACCCTGCAACAAAAAGGCAGCCTTGGCGAAACCCTGAACAAGCAGCCGGGGGTGTCGTCGTCGTACTTTGGCCCTGGCGCCAGCCGCCCGATCATCCGTGGCCAGGATGGCGACCGCATCCGCATCCTGCGCAACGGCGTCGGCGCGCTGGATGCCTCGTCGTTGTCTTATGACCATGCGGTGCCGCTGGACCCGGTCAATGTCGAGCGCATTGAGATCGTCCGTGGCCCGGCCGCCTTGCTCTACGGCGGCAGCGCCATCGGCGGCGTGGTCAATACCTTCGACAACCGCATCCCCACCGAAGCCATCGAAGGCATCCATGGCGCGGGCGAGTTGCGCTACGGCGGCGCCGACACCACCCGCAGCAGCGCCGGTAAGCTGGAAGCCGGCAACGGCAGCTTCGCCCTGCACCTGGATGCCAGCGCACGGCAATTCAACGACCTGAAAATCCCCGGTTACGCCCGCAGCCGCCATGCCCCGCAAAGTGAAAACGGCCCCGGCAAAAACGGCCGCCTGGGCAACAGCGATGGGCGTCAGGACAGTGGCGCAGTGGGCGGTTCCTACACCTGGGACGACGGTTACGCCGGGTTGTCCTACAGCAACTCCGACAGCAACTACGGCTCGCCCGCCGAACAGGATGTGCGCATCCGTATGCAACAAGAGCATTACGCCTTTGCGTCCGAAATCCGCAACCTGCAAGGGCCGTTTACCTCGGTCAAACTCGACGCTGGCTACACCGATTACGAACACCGGGAAATCGAAGGCGGCGAAACCGGTACCACTTTCAAGAACAAAGGCTATGAGGCGCGCATCGAAGCACGGCACCAGCCGATGGGGCCTTTCGACGGCATCGTCGGTGCCCAGGTCAGCCGTAGCGAATTTTCCGCCCTGGGCGAGGAAGCCTTCGTACCGCAGACCGAGACCAATGCCGGCGCGCTGTTTATCCTCGAAGAAATGCAGGCCACCGAGCGCCTGAAACTGAGCCTGGGCGGGCGCCTGGAACACACCACTGTCGACCCGGACGGCAAGGGCAACGAGCGCTTTGCCAATGCCAACACCTCCAGCAGCTTCACCGCTGGCAGCCTGTCATCGGGCGCGGTGTATACCCTCACGCCCATCTGGTCGCTGGCCGCGACCCTGGGCTACACCGAGCGCGCGCCGACCTTCTACGAGCTGTACGCCAACGGCGCCCACGTCGCCACCGGCACTTATGAAGTGGGCGACGCCAAGCTGTCCAAGGAAAAAGCCGTGGCCAGCGACCTGGCCCTGCGCTTTGACAATGGTACGCACAAGGGCAGTTTTGGCGTGTTCTACAGCCACTTCTCCAACTACATCGGCCTGCTGAACAGCGGTCGCACCTTGAATGACGAAGGCGAAGAAGACGCCGACGGCATCCCGGAATACACCTACTCCGGCGTACGCGCACGTTTCGTTGGCTTCGAAGCCCAGGATCACTGGAAACTTGGCGAAAGCGCCTACGGCAAATTTGCCCTGGAACTGTCGGGCGACTACACCCGCGCCACCAACCTGGAGACCGGCGAAGCCCTGCCCCGTATTGCGCCGCTGCGCCTGAACAGTGGCCTGCTGTGGGAACTGGATCGCTGGCAGGCGCGCATTGATGTCGAGCATGCTGCTGGCCAGGGTCGGGTGCCGAACAACGAAAGCGGCACCGACGGCTACACCACATTGGGCGCCAGCGCCGGCTATCGCTTCAACCTGGGTGGCAGCCAGTGGCTGGCATTTGTTGACGGCGAGAACCTGACCAACCAGACCGTGCGCTACGCCAGCTCGATCCTGCGCGATATCGCACCGGCACCGGGGCGCAGCGTGCAGGTAGGCCTGCGCACGACCTTCTGACAGACAGGGATGTTCAACCTGTGGGAGCTGTGTGTTGTCTAGCCAAACTCGTGCTGCAGACAAGCTCCCTTGTGGGAGCGGGCTTGCCCGCGATAGCGGTGGGTCAGCCAGCCTTTCCGGTGCTGACCCAACGCTATCGCAGGCAAGCCAGCTCCCACATCAAATTGTGTTGTCTAGCTAAACCCGTACTGCAAACGAGCCCCCCCTGTGGGAGCGGGCTTGCCCGCGATGGCGGTGGGTCAGCCAGCCTATCCGGTGCTGACCCAACGCTATCGCAGGCAAGCCAGCTCCCACATCAAGTTGTGTGGTCTAGCCAAACCCGTGCTGTAAACGAGATCCCCTGTGGGAGCGGGCAAGCCAGCTCCCTCACTGCTTTGCGGTCTCTGCGCCGACTGTTACCAAATCCGAAATAATCCATCTTGCGATTAGCCCTTTCTCTCCCCGTGCCGGCGCTTTATCCTTGTCGGCAACAACCTGAAACGTTTCATCTGCCACCCAAAAACCTGATGCGCGCCCGCCCTGCCGGTCGCCGTTTGCGTACTAAAACCAAAAACTATTAAGACCTGCCCTTGCCTATGCCTGCTTTCCCAACACTGCGCCTGTGCGCTGCGCTGCTGCCTTTGTGCCTGATCACCTGTGCCCAGGCCGCCCCTGCCTTTGACCGCGAGTCACCGTGGATGCTGGGTGATTTCGGCGGTTCCCGGACAGCGCTGTCTCAACAAGGCTACGACTTCAAGATCGACTACACCGGCGAGATGGGCAGCAACCTGCATGGCGGCTCGGACCATGACCGCACCGCCCGCTACAGCGACCAATGGGCCTTCGGCAGCCACCTGGACCTGCAGAAGATCCTCGGCTGGCACGACGCCGAGTTCCAACTGACGATCACCGAGCGCAGTGGCAATAACATCAGCAATGACCGCATCAACGACCCACGGGTCGGCGGTTTTACCTCGTCCCAGGAAGTCTGGGGCCGTGGCCAGACCTGGCGCCTGACGCAGATGTGGTACCAGCAGAAATTCTTCGACCAAAAACTGGATATCAAAGCTGGGCGTTTTGGCGAAGGCGAAGACTTCAACAGCTTCCCCTGTGACTTCCAGAACCTGGCGTTCTGCGGCTCCCAGGTGGGCAACTGGGTCGGTGGCATCTGGTACAACTGGCCCGTGAGCCAATGGGCGCTGCGGGTCAAATACCACCTGACGCCCGAGTTGTACGCGCAGCTCGGCGCCTATGAACAGAACCCGTCCAACCTCGATCGCGGCAATGGCTTCAAGCTCAGTGGCAGCGGCACCCAGGGCGCCCTGCTGCCGGTGGAGCTGGTGTGGACGCCAACGTTTCACGGCCTGCCGGGCGAATACCGCGCCGGTTACTACTACAGCAGCGCCAAGGCCAGCGATGTCTACAAGGACCGCTACGACCAGCCCGCCGCCGTCAGTGGCGAGGCCTATCGCAGTGCCTCCAGCAAGCACGGTGTGTGGCTGGGCGTGCAGCAGCAGGTCACCCGCCTCGCCAGCGACAACAGCCGTGGCTTGAGCGTGTTCGCCAACGCGACGATGCACGATAAGAAGACCAACGCTGTGGATAACTATGTGCAGGCCGGGGTGGTCTACAAAGGCCCGTTCGATGCCCGCGCCCAGGACGATATCGGCTTTGCCGTGGCCCGCGTGCACGTCAACCCGGCCTATCGCAAGAACGCCCAGGCCAGCAACCAGGCCCGTGCGGTCTACGACTTCGACGACGCCGCCTACCTGCCGGTGCAAGACACCGAATACAGCGCCGAGCTCTATTACGGCGTGCATGTCAGCAACTGGCTGACGGTGCGCCCGAACCTGCAATACATCCGGCATCCGGGGGCCGTTGCCCAGGTGGATGACGCGCTGGTCGGCGGGATCAAGCTGCAAGCGTCCTTCTGAATCGCAATAAACGCAATGAGACCTGAACCAAGCCCGCGCGCAAACGTCATCTACAGTGAACAAGCGCGGGACTACTTTAAACGTCACGGAGAATCACACTATGAGCACTGATGGTGCTTCAAGCCCAAGCCGCCTGCTGCCCAGGCTGCTGGGGATCTTGCTGCTGATCATGGGCCTGGCCTTGTTGGCCGGGGGCATCAAGCTGAGCATGCTCGGCGGGTCGCTGTACTACCTGCTGGCCGGTATCGGCATCACTCTGACCGGCGTCCTGCTGCTGGCTACGCGCCGCGCGGCGCTGGGCCTGTACGCTGTGGTGCTGTTCGCCAGTACGGTGTGGGCTCTGTGGGAAGTCGGCCTGGACTGGTGGCAACTGGTGCCGCGCCTGGCCCTGTTGTTCGGCCTGGGCATCGTCATGCTGCTGCCGTGGTTCCGCCGTCCCCTGCTGCGTGGCCAACCCGCCCCGCTGGGCACCGGCGCGCTGAGCGTAGCCGTGGTACTGGCCGGCGCAACCGCCGTGGCCAGCCAGTTCACCAACCCCGGTGAAATCAAGGGCCAACTGGACCGCGACGCGGTACCGGGCATGACCAATGCCGCGCCGGCCCAGGCCGATGGCGACTGGAATTCCTATGGCCGTTCGGGTTTCGGTGATCGTTACTCGCCGCTGGCGCAGATCACCCCGGAAAATGCCCACAAGCTGGTGCCGGCCTGGACTTATCGCACCGGCGACCTGCCTGGCCCGGGCGACCCTGGTGAAACCACTGCGGAAAACACCCCGCTGAAAGTCAACGGCATGCTCTACGTGTGCACACCGCACAGCCAGGTGATTGCCCTTGATCCGGATACCGGCAAGGAAATCTGGCGTTTCGACCCTAAGCTCTCGACGCAGAAAGCCGAGAACTTCAAGGGTTGGGCGCATATGACCTGCCGTGGCGTGTCGTATCACGATGACGCGGCCTACGCCGCCACCGAGCAAAGCCCGGCCACCGGCGCCGCCACGCCAGCCGCCAATGCCTGCCCGCGCCGCATTTTCCTGCCGACCGCCGACACCCGTCTGATCGCACTGAACGCCGACACCGGCAAGATGTGTGAAGACTTCGGCGACAAAGGCCAGGTCGACCTGGGCGCCAACATTGGCACCTTCGCCCCCGGTGGTTACTACTCCACCTCGCCGCCCGCCATCACCAAGAACCTGGTGGTCATTGGCGGTCACGTCACCGATAACGTCTCCACCGACGAACCAAGCGGCGTAATCCGCGCGTTCGACGTGCACACCGGCAAGCTGGTGTGGAACTGGGACAGCGGCAACCCGGACGACACCACGCCGATTGCCGAAGGCAAGACCTACACCCGCAACTCGCCCAACATGTGGTCGATGTTCGCCGTCGATGAAAAACTCGGCATGCTCTACCTGCCGATGGGCAACCAGACCCCGGACCAGTTCGGTGGCTACCGCACCCCGGCTTCCGAGCTGCACGCTGCCGGCCTGACCGCCCTGGATATCGACACCGGTAAAGTGCGCTGGCACTACCAGTTCACCCACCATGACCTGTGGGACATGGACGTGGGCGGCCAGCCAAGCCTGATCGACATCAAGACAGCGGCCGGCGTGAAGCAAGCCGTGATGGCCTCGACCAAGCAAGGCAGCATCTACGTGCTGGACCGTGCAACGGGCGAGCCGGTGGTGCCGATCAACGAAATCCCGGTACCGCAAGGCGCAGTGGCAGGCGATCACACCTCGCCGACCCAGCCCAAGTCCGACCTCAACTTCATGCCACCGCCCCTCAAGGAACGTGACATGTGGGGCGTGACCCCGTTCGACCAAATGCTCTGCCGGATCGACTTCAAATCCCTGCGCTACGATGGCCCGTTCACCCCGCCATCGCTGCAAGGTTCGATCGTTTACCCCGGCAACTTCGGCGTGTTCGACTGGGGCGGCATCTCGGTTGATCCGGTGCGCCAGATTGCCTTCGTCAACCCAAGCTACATGGCGTTCAAGTCGACCATGATCCCGGCAGAAAAAATCGCCGCCATGGGCCCGCGTGTCAGCGAGACCGAAGGTGTGCAGCCGAACAAAGGCACGCCTTATGGCGTGGTCCTGGAAGCCATGCTCTCGCCAATGGGCCTGCCATGCCAGGCACCGGCCTGGGGTTATGTGGCCGCCGTGGACTTGACCAACAACAAGACCATCTGGATGCACAAGAACGGCACCGTGCGTGACAGCTCGCCAGTGCCCATCCCCCTGAGCATGGGTGTGCCAAGCCTGGGCGGGGCCTTCACCACCGCCGGTGGCGTGTCCTTCCTCAGCGGTACCCTCGACCAGTACCTGCGTGCCTATGACGTGAAAAACGGCAAGCAACTGTGGGAAGGCCGCCTGCCTGCAGGCGCGCAAACCACCCCGATGACCTACACCGGCAAGGACGGCAAGCAGTACGTGCTGGTCGTGGCGGGCGGTCATGGTTCCCTGGGAACCAAGCAGGGTGACTATGTGATGGCGTTCAAGCTGGCGGATTAAGCGACAGCGGCAACAAAAAAACCCCGGAATTCCGGGGTTATTTATTTGAAACACAACTCAAATGTGGGAGCTGGCTTGCCTGCTCCCACACAAGCCCTCTCCCACATTTTGACCGCGCCGGCCCCGTCACACCGTACTGCGATCCCGGCGCATCCACATCTCAAAGGCCATGGCATTCAACGGCCGGCTGATCAGGTAGCCCTGGGCGGTGTCGCAATTCCATTGCTTGAGCAGCCTCAGGCTGGGTTCGAACTCCACCCCTTCGGCCACCACCTTGAGCCCCAGGTTGTGGCTCATCTCGATGGTCGAACGCACGATCACCGCGTCACCACTGGTGCTGTCGAGGTTGTGCACAAAGGACTGGTCGATCTTCAGCTCCTGCACCGGCAGGCGCTGCAACTGGGCCAGGGACGAGTAGCCCGTGCCGAAGTCGTCCACCGACAGGCTGATGCCACAGCCGCGCAGTTGCTCGAGGATGCGCAAGGCCTGTTCCGGGTTGTGCATGATCGCGCTTTCGGTGATCTCGAAAATCAACTGCCCAGCCAGCACCCCGTGCAATTCCAGCAGTTCGGTCACCCGCGGCGCCAACCCTTCGTCGCCGAGGTCGTCCACCGAAATGTTCAGCGACAGCTGCACCTCCAGCCCGCGCACGCTCCACTCTGCCAACTGGCGGATCGCCTCTTCGATCACCCAGTGGGTCAGGCTGGCCATGCTGCCGGAGCGTTCGGCCAGGGGGATGAATTCGACGGGGGACACCAAGCCCAGGGTCGGGTGCTGCCAGCGCAACAGTGCCTCGGCCTGGCGCACGTAGCCGTGGCGCAGGTCGAGCTTGGGTTGATAGCACAGGAACAATTCGTCTTCGATGGCGGCGCGGCGCAGGTCGCGAATCAGGCTGATCTGGCGTTGATGGGCAAGGTCGCGGTCTTGTTGATAGATCTGCAGATAGCCGGGCAACGCGGCCGCATCGTGGCGCGCAATGGCCGCGCGGCTGATCAGTTCTTCGACCTGCTGGCCATCTTCGGGGTAGGCGGCAATGCCCATGCTCACTTCGTGGCGCAGTTCATCGACACCCACCCGCTGCGGCTCGGTCAACAGGCTGTACAGGCGGTCGGCGCGGGCCACGGCGCTGTCGAGCTTGGTGTTTTCCAACAGCACCAGAAATTCGCTGCCGGTAATGCGCGCCGCCGAATCCCCGGCCGCCAGGCTCGACAGCAGGCAGCGGCTGGCTTCGCGCAACATTTCCTCGACCCCTTGGGGGCCAAAGCCTTCGTTGATCACCCGGTAGTTTTCAATCCCCAGGTACAGCAACACAACCGGGCGCCGCGCACTGATCGCACTGCCCAGGCGCTCCATGGCCAGGGCGCGGTTGGGCAGGCCGGTCAGCGCATCGTGCAGGGCATTGTGCGCCAGTTGCCGCTCGCGCACGGCGATGCCGCTTTGCATGGCATTGAAGGCACGGGCCAGCAGGCCGAATTCATCCTTGCCGCGCACCGCCACTGGCGTGCGGTAATCCCCGCCACCAATGCGCTCGGCGGCCTGCACCAGGGCATCGAGCGGGCGCGACACGCGGCGCGCCATCAACAGCGCGCCCACCAGCGAGACCAACAGGGCCGCGAGGGCGATGCCGAGAAATTGCCGGTCCAGCGGCGCAAAGGATTGCAGGGCGTGGTCCAGCGGGCTTTGCAGCAAGGCCATGACTTGCCCGCCATCGCCGGTGTTGGCCAGGGGCAGCACCTGGCTGAGAAAACGCTGGCCGTGAAACTCACTCATTTGTGCCAGCGCCCTGGGAGGCGACGCCTGTAGCGCCTCGATAATGGCCGGGCGATCGGTCACGGGCTGGGTGCTGAACAAGGCCCCCGGCTGGCCCTTGTCCACGCTCATGAACGACACCTCCAGGTTGCTCAGGGAGCGCAACTCGGCGGCGAACTCCTCATCCATGGAAAAGCCCATGACCACCCGCGCAATGGGCAGCGGGTCCAGCACATCTTCCTGGACCAGCAAAAAAGGCTGGCCGGCCAGGGAGACGACGAGCATCTGCAGGGAATTGCGCCGAGCCTGACGCAGCGCCTCGGCGTAGGGAAAGACTTGCTGCGCCGACACGTCAGCCAGGGTGCTGACGATGACCTGCCCATCCAGCCCCAGCACAAACACCTCACTGGAACGGATGCCGCTGCCCTGCCGGTGCAGGGCCGCGAGGATCGCCGCCGGCTGGCCCTCAGCGACGGCGCGACGGAACTGTTCGTCCACCGTCAGCCAGTCGAGGCCGTATTGCAGGCGCCGCCCGCGCAGGTCCAGCAGGCGCTCGAACACTCGGCTGCCGGTCTCCAGTTGCACCAGGGCCTGATTTTCCACGGCCCGGGTGGTGGCCACTTTCACGGCAAAATACACCGCGCCCACCACGACCAGCAGCAGCAACGCCAACACCCCCGCCAGCCGCGCCTGGAAGGCGTGGCGCCATTTCATCCGCTTGCCTCCTGGCAGCGTGCCCACGCCCCAGCTCAAGCGCCCTTTTGTCATACGCATCCCTCGCGACTGGCGGCCCGGTGTCAAATAAATGCCCGTTCATACCGGGCATTTGGAAAACCCAGATTAGCCTTCGCCGGGCAGAAGTAAACCTAATAAATACGGGAGGTTGGCTGACATTATTTTGACGACAGATCGCCGTCTAAACCGCGCAGGCACCCCAAAAATCGCCACCGATTTGCTGAAGGGGGACTGCGGTGACGTCGTAAATGTCATGCAATTTGTTGCTAACCACGCCGGGCCATTGAAACCACCGCTCACCTGCCCCATCTAACCTCCATACTTCACTGTGCAGGTGCCCCATGAGCGACCAGCAAGAATTCCCCGATATCGACCTCAACGACTACGCCGACCCCGAAAACGCTGAAACTCCGTCGTCCAACACCGGCCTGGCCCTGCCTGGGCAAAATCTGCCGGACAAGGTCTATATCATCCCGATCCACAACCGGCCGTTCTTCCCGGCGCAAGTGTTGCCGGTGATCGTCAATGAAGAGCCCTGGGCCGAGACCCTGGAGCTGGTGAGCAAATCCGACCACCACTCCCTGGCGCTGTTTTTCATGGACACGCCGCCCGAAGACCCGCGGCATTTCGATACCTCTGCCCTGCCGTTGTACGGCACCCTGGTCAAGGTGCATCACGCCAGCCGCGAAAACGGCAAGCTGCAGTTCGTTGCCCAGGGCCTGACCCGCGTGCGCATCAAGACCTGGCTCAAGCACCACCGCCCACCGTATCTGGTGGAAGTCGAATACCCGCACCAGCCCAGCGAGCCGACCGATGAGGTCAAGGCCTACGGCATGGCCCTGATCAATGCGATCAAGGAACTGCTGCCGCTCAACCCGCTGTACAGCGAAGAGCTGAAGAACTACCTCAACCGCTTCAGCCCCAACGACCCGTCGCCCCTGACCGACTTCGCCGCCGCGCTGACCTCGGCCACCGGTAACGAGTTGCAGGAAGTGCTGGACTGCGTGCCAATGCTCAAGCGCATGGAAAAAGTGTTGCCGATGCTGCGCAAAGAGGTGGAAGTCGCGCGCCTGCAAAAGGAAATCTCCGCCGAGGTGAACCGCAAGATCGGCGAGCACCAGCGCGAGTTTTTCCTCAAGGAACAACTCAAGGTGATCCAGCAGGAGCTGGGGCTGACCAAGGACGATCGCAGCGCCGACGTCGAACAGTTCGAGCAGCGCCTGGAAGGCAAGGTGCTGCCGGCCCAGGCGCAGAAACGCATTGATGAAGAGCTGAACAAGCTGTCGATCCTCGAAACCGGCTCGCCGGAATACGCGGTCACGCGTAACTACCTGGACTGGGCGACCTCGGTGCCGTGGGGCGTGTATGGCGAGGACAAACTCGACCTCAAACACGCCCGCAAAGTCCTGGATAAACACCATGCGGGGCTGGACGACATCAAGAGTCGCATCCTCGAGTTCCTCGCGGTCGGCGCCTATAAAGGCGAAGTCGCCGGCTCCATCGTGCTGTTGGTAGGCCCGCCGGGTGTGGGCAAGACCAGCGTCGGCAAATCCATCGCCGAGTCTCTGGGGCGGCCGTTCTACCGTTTCAGCGTCGGCGGCATGCGCGACGAGGCCGAAATCAAGGGCCATCGCCGCACCTACATCGGCGCCCTGCCGGGCAAGCTGGTGCAGGCGCTCAAGGATGTGGAGGTGATGAACCCGGTGATCATGCTCGACGAGATCGACAAGATGGGCCAGAGCTACCAGGGCGACCCGGCGTCGGCCCTGCTGGAGACCCTCGACCCGGAACAGAACGTCGAATTCCTCGATCACTACCTGGACCTGCGCCTGGACCTGTCCAAAGTGCTGTTCGTGTGCACCGCCAACACCCTGGACTCGATCCCCGGCCCGTTGCTGGACCGTATGGAAGTGATTCGCCTGTCGGGCTATATCACCGAAGAAAAAGTCGCCATTGCCAAGCGTCACCTGTGGCCAAAGCAGTTGGAAAAAGCCGGCGTGGCCAAGAACAGCCTGAGCATCACCGATGGCGCCCTGCGCGCGCTGATCGACGGCTATGCCCGTGAAGCCGGGGTGCGCCAGTTGGAGAAGCAACTGGGCAAGCTGGTGCGCAAGGCGGTGGTCAAGCTGCTGGATGAGCCGGACTCGGTGATCAAGATCGGCAACAAGGACCTGGAAAGCTCCCTGGGCATGCCGGTGTTCCGCAACGAGCAGGTACTGTCGGGCACGGGTGTCATCACCGGCCTGGCCTGGACCAGCATGGGCGGCGCGACCTTGCCGATCGAGGCGACGCGTATCCACACGCTCAATCGTGGGTTCAAGCTCACCGGGCAGTTGGGTGAAGTGATGAAGGAATCCGCCGAAATCGCCTATAGCTACATCAGCTCCAACCTGAAGTCGTTTGGCGGTGACCCGAAGTTCTTCGACGAAGCCTTCGTGCACCTGCACGTGCCGGAAGGCGCCACGCCCAAGGACGGCCCGAGTGCCGGGGTGACCATGGCCAGTGCGCTGCTCTCGCTGGCGCGCAACCAGCCGCCGAAAAAAGGCGTGGCCATGACCGGCGAACTGACCCTGACCGGGCACGTACTGCCGATTGGTGGCGTGCGCGAGAAGGTGATTGCGGCGCGGCGCCAGAAGATCCATGAACTGATCCTGCCGGAGCCCAACCGGGGCAGCTTTGAAGAATTGCCGGAGTACCTCAAGGAAGGCATGACGGTGCACTTTGCCAAGCGCTTTGCGGATGTGGCGAAGGTGTTGTTCTGATAGATCTGTAGCGTTGGCACTGGCCTCATCGCGGGCAAGCCCGCTCCCACATTTTGATATGTGAACACATTCAAGTGTGGGAGCGGGCTTGCCCGCGATGGCGTCAGCCGCCTCAACACAAAACCCTGCTGTAACACCTTGTCTCATCTTCGGTTATGCTCGCCCTTCGTCGCCAATAAACGGAGCCTTCATGACCGCTGCCCGCCTGCTTCTTCCGCTAAGCCTCGCCCTGCTCGCGGCTTGCGCCAGTGCACCGAAGCAAAACGTCACCGTCGAAAAACAGAGCGCCTGCCCGCTCAAGCTCAAGGCCGGGCAAAACCTGACCCTGACCTTGCCGAGCAACCCCACCACCGGTTATCGCTGGGCGATCCAGGATTCGGCCGGCGGCGTGCTGCGCAGCCTCGGCCCCGAGGTCTACAGCAACCCCGAGGACGCCGGTGTAGTGGGTGCCGCCGGGCAATCCACCTGGCGCTTCCAGGCCTTTACCGCAGGTAGCGGCCGCCTGCGCCTGACCTCCCAACAACCCTGGGCCCCGGAAGTGAATCCGGTGGACACCTTTGACTGCGCCATTACGGTGAACTGATATGCCATGGATGATTCTTGCGTTGATGGGTGCGGGTACCTTTATCTACGGTCTGAGCACGCATGCCACCTTGCTGTGCCTGTTGGTCAAGCCGCTGCCGGTACTGGCGCTGTTGGGTTGGCTGCATGATGCGCCGCCCAGTGACTATCGACGCTGGATCAGCCTGGGGTTGATCTTCTCCGTGGTGGGCGATGTGTTGCTGGCCTGGCCCGGCGACCTGTTTATCTTCGGCCTGGGCGCGTTTTTGTTCGCGCACCTGGCGTATCTCAAAGCCTACTTCAGCGACTGCCGGCGCCCGGCCCTGTTGCCGCTGGCCTTGGCCCTGGGGGTTGGGGCGATCCTGTTGAGCATCCTGATATCCCACGGCCTGGGCGACTTGCTGATTCCGGTGGTGGTGTATGCGCTGGTGATCAGCGCCATGCTCTGGCGTGCACTGGCGCGCCTGGGCAGCGACGTACCCAAGCGCTCGGCGCAGCTGGCGGCCGTCGGCGCGGCGTTGTTTGTGTTTTCCGACACGCTGATCGGCACCAACCGCTTTGTGGTGACCTTCGATGCCGCACCGTACCTGTTGATCATCACCTACTGGTTGGGACAGTGGGGCATCACCGCATCGGCCTTTTCCCAGCCGCGCCGCACGCCCCTGACCTGACTCCCCCTGTGGCGAGCGGGCTTGCCCGCGTTGGGGCGCGCAGCGGCCCCCTAGATGGGACTGCTGCGCAATCCAGCGCGGGCAAGCCCGCTCGCCACAACAAGCCCGCTCGCCACAGATCAGAGAAGGCGCGCATCGCTCGGCCAAGTTGGCTAAAATGCCGGCCTTTTCCACTTCGTCGCCGGAACAGCCGTGAGCAAAGAACCCGATCGCCTATTCGCCCAGCCCTTGCCCCAGGTGCCGGACTTCGCCTTTAACGAGGACGTGGTGCGGGTGTTCCCGGACATGATCAAGCGCTCGGTGCCCGGTTACCCGACGATTGTCGAGAACCTCGGCGTGCTGGCGGCGCAGTTTGCCCAGCCGGGCAGCGTGCTGTACGACCTGGGTTCGTCCCTGGGCGCGGTGACCCAGGCCCTGCGTCGCCACGTGCGCACCGACGGTTGCCGGGTGATCGCTGTGGATAACTCGGCGGCGATGGTCGAGCGCTGCCGCGAATACCTCAACGGCCAGGACTCGATGTTCCAGGAGCTGCTGCCGGTGGAGGTGATCGAAGGCGATATCCTCGCCCTAGAGTTCCAGCCGGCCTCGGTGGTGGCGCTGAATTTCACCCTGCAATTTATCGCCCCCGAGGAGCGCCTGGCCTTGCTCGGGCGGATTCGCCAATCGCTGCTGCCCGGTGGCGCGCTGATTCTCTCGGAAAAACTGCGCTTCAATGATCCCGAAGAACATGCATTGCTCACCGATCTGCACGTAGCGTTCAAACGCGCCAACGGCTACAGCGAACTGGAAATCGCCCAGAAGCGCAGCGCCATCGAAAACGTCATGAAGCCCGACAGCCTCGAAGAACACCGCGAACGCCTGCTGGCGGCCGGGTTCTCGAAAGTCGTGCCGTGGTTCCAGTGTCTTAACTTTGCCTCGTTGATTGCCTTGCCATGATTGATCTGTCCCCCCTCGCCCGCCATCTGGTCGGCACTCCCCTGGCCGTGTGGGCCCAGGGCCTGCAAGCACAACTCGATGCAAAAATGGAAAAGGGCCATGGCGACCTGGCGCGCTGGCAAAGTGCGCTGGATGCGCTGCCCAAGATCCTGCCAAGCGAAGTCGACCTGCTGAACGGCCTGACCCTCGACACCGATTGCGATGACACAACCCGTGAGCAGATGCATGCCGCGCTGATGGGCCTGAGCCCGTGGCGCAAAGGCCCGTTCAACCTGTTCGGGGTGCACGTGGACACCGAATGGCGCTCGGACTGGAAATGGTCGCGGGTCGCGCCGCACCTGAACCTTGCGGGCAAGCGCATCCTCGATGTGGGCTGTGGCAACGGCTACTACATGTGGCGCATGCTCGGCGCCGGCGCCGACAGTGTGATTGGCGTGGACCCCAACTGGTTGTTCTTTTGCCAGTTCCAGGCGGTGCAGCGCTACCTGTCGGCGCCCAACGCCTGGCACCTGCCCTTCCCGTTCGAAGACCTGCCGCCAAACATGGAAGGTTTTGACACGGTGTTCTCCATGGGCGTGTTCTACCACCGCCGCTCGCCAATCGAGCATTTGCTGGCGCTCAAGGATTGCCTGGTCAAGGGCGGCGAGCTGGTGCTGGAAACGTTGGTGATCGAGGGCGATCAACAACAGGTACTGGTGCCGGAAGACCGTTACGCGCAGATGCGCAATGTGTGGTTCCTGCCCTCGGTGCCGGCGCTGATGCTATGGCTGCGGCGTGCCGGCTTCACTGAGGTGCGCTGCGTGGATGTGAGCGTGACCACGGTCGAGGAACAACGCGGGACAGAGTGGATGAAGTATCAGTCCCTGAGTGACTTCCTCGACCCTGAGGATCACAGCAAGACGATTGAAGGGCTGCCGGCACCGATGCGTGCGGTGATCATCGCCAAGAAGTAACCCCCAATCGCCCTGAGAAAATACAGATCAAAAATGTGGGAGCTGGCTTGCCTGCTCCCACATTGATCTGGTTCTCACATTGAGGTCAGGGTTTAGCCCGGCGCGCCTTGAAGAACTCACTCAACACCGCTCCGCACTCCTCGGCCAGCACCCCGCCTTCATACATCACCCGATGATTGAGAAAGCCCTGGGTAAAGAATTGCCCCTGGCTTTGCACAATCCCCGCCTTGGGCTCCAGCGCGCCGTACACCACCCGCGCGATGCGCGAGTGGACAATCAGCCCGGCACACATGCTGCACGGTTCCAGGGTCACATACAGGGTGCTGCCCGGCAGGCGGTAGTTGCTGACGGCCTGGGCCGCCGCGCGGATGGCGACCATCTCGGCGTGGGCGCTGGGGTCGCTGCCGCTGATCGGGCAATTGAAGCCGCGCCCGATGATTTCGCCGTCCTGCACCAGCACCGCACCCACCGGCACTTCGCCGAGGGCCGCGCCCTGGGCGGCGAGGGCCAGGGCTTCGCGCATAAAGTCCTGGTCGCGGCTGCGGTCGATAATCGCCGTCGGGCGTATCTGGCGCATCACGCCACCTCGATGGCGGCCATCAGGCCGGTTTCCATATGGTCGATCACATGGCAGTGGAACATCCACACCCCAGGGTTATCCGCCACCAACGCCACGCGAGCGCGCTCGTTCTTGCCCAGCAGGTAGGTGTCGGTGAAGTACGGCGTGACTTTGTGGCGGTTCGAGGCGATGACCTTGAAACTCATGCCATGCAGGTGGATCGGGTGCTGGTACTGGGTCATGTTCTTCAGTTCGAAAATATAGCTCTTGCCCAACTCGAGCTTGGCAATCGGGCGGTCGGCGCAGGTCTTGTCGGTGATATCCCAGGCCTGGCCGTTGATCTGCCACAGGCTCGGCGGCCTGTTTTCGACATCGACCGAGACCGAGCCGACCCATTCGAAATTGAAGTTGAGCTTCTCGGCATTCGCCAGGTCGGGCTCGGCAATCGGGTTGGCCGGCAACGCCGGTGGCCACTCGCCGGGGGCGTCGGTGTTGGCCACCGAGCGGAAGGTGCCCAGGCGCACCGGGCCATTGCGGATCGACAGCTCTTCGCCGGCCGGCGGGGCTTTGATTGCCAGGCAGATGCGCATGCCCGGGCCCAGCCAGTATTCCTTGCCCAGGGGCCGTGGCTCGATGGGGTTGCCGTCCAGCGCGTAGATCTGCGCCTCGACGTTGGGGATATTCAGGCGATAGGTCAGGGTGTTGTCGAGGTTGAGCAGGCGCACCCGGGTGATTTGCCCGGCAGGCAGGTCGATGACCGCCTGCGGCACACCGTTGATGGTCGACAGGCGCCCGGCCGTACCGCCACGGGCTGCTTCGCGGGGGATGCTGAACTCGACAAATTCACCCTGCTCGTCGATATGCCAGTTTTTCAGGCTCAGGGTGCGTTCGTGCTGGAAGCCGGTGGGCTCGCGCTCTTCGACAATCAACGGGCCGACCAGGCCACGACCCAGTTCTTCGCTGCTGCTGACATGGGGGTGATACCAGTAGCTGCCGGCATCCGGCACGCGGAACTGGTAGTCGAAATACTCACCGGGCAATACCGGCAGTTGCGAGACGTAGGGCACGCCGTCCATTTCCAGGGGCAGGCGGATGCCGTGCCAGTGGATGGTGGTGGCAACCGGCAGATGGTTGATAAAGCGCACCCGCAGCCATTCGCCCTGGCGTACGCGCAACTCGGTGCCCGGCGCCGAAGGGCCAAAGGCCCAAGCCTCGGTCTTGTGTCCCGGCACCAGTTCCACGTCCAACGGTGCGGCGATCAACTCGTAATCGCGCCCGGCGCTGGCGTCCGCGACTTTCCCCAGCCAGTAGCGATAGGCGCCACCGGCACCGACACCCACGACTGCCAGGCCGACGAGGCCACCAAGGATTTGTCGACGGGAAAAGGATCGGGACACAACAACCTCACAAATCTGCGCAGGCCCAAGGCCCGCAAAGGGCAAATACGATACACCCCTGCCGGCTAAACAGTAAGGCTTCGCATTGCCGCATGTGGGAAAGGCCTTATGTGGGAGCAAGCTTGTGTGGGAGCGGGTTTGCCCGCGATAGCGCTGTGTCAGTCAATAGAGGTATCGACTGAAACGCCCTTATCGCGGGCAAGCCCGCTCCCACACAAGCCCGCGCCACGTTGAATCTTTGGCGTTGATTAGGGCTTGGCGGCAGCCAGGATCAGCGCTTTCATTTCGGCAACCGCTCCTTTGAAACCGACGAACAGCGCGTGCGCCACCAGCGCGTGGCCGATGTTCAGTTCGTTGATGCCCTTGATCGCCGCCACGGCTTCGACGTTGTGGTAGTGCAGGCCATGGCCGGCGTTGACGATCAGGCCCTCGCGCAGGCCACAGGCCACGCCGTCGATGATGCGCTGCAGTTCTTCGGCCACTTCGGTGGGGGTGGTGGCATCGGCGTAGCGGCCGGTGTGCAACTCGATGGCCGGGGCGCCCACGCGGCGCGAGGCTTCGATCTGCCGTTCGTCGGCGTCGATAAACAGCGAGACTTCACTGCCGATCTGCGACAGGCGCTCGACCGCCGCCTTGATCCGCGCTTCCTGGCCGGCGACATCCAGGCCGCCTTCGGTGGTGAGTTCCTGGCGGGTTTCCGGGACCAGGCAGATATGCGCCGGACGGATGCGCTCGGCGAAGGCCATCATTTCTTCGGTGATGCCCATTTCGAAGTTCATGCGCGTTTGCAGCACGTCCTTGAGCACCAGTACGTCGCGCTCCTGGATGTGCCGGCGGTCTTCGCGCAGGTGCACGGTGATCCCATCGGCGCCGGCTTCTTCGGCATCCAGCGCGGCCTTGACCGGATCAGGGTAGCGAGTGCCCCGGGCCTGGCGCAGGGTGGCGACGTGGTCGATGTTGACGCCAAGAAGAATGCGATTGCTGGTGGTCACGGAAGCGCTCCTGAAAAGGGAAAGAATCGGCGCACAGCATACACGGGGATGTCAGGGCTTTCGAAACAACTCGCGACTGACCAGCGGCCGACCGCCCAGATGCACGGCCAGGGCCTGGCGCATCAGGCGCTTGGCCGCAGACAAGGCACCGGGGGCGCTCCAGTCGGCGTCGGCCATGGCCAGCAACTCGGTGCCCTGGAACAGGCCGGGTTGCAGCAGGTAGACGCGCTCCAGGCCTGCATCCACCTGCAGGCGGTACATGCCGTCGCTGGCGATGGGCTCGCCGTGCAGGTCGTTGCTCAGTTCAAAACCGTAGCCCAGGTCGTCGAGCAGACGCCACTCGAAAGCACGCAACAGCGGCTCCAGGGGGCGGCCTTCGGCCAGGGCCAGCAGGGTCGCAGCGTAGTGATCGAACACCGCGGGGTGCGGGTCTTCGGCGGGCAGCAGGCGGATCAGCAGTTCATTGAGGTAGAGGCCGCTGAACAGCGCCTCGCCATTGAGCCAGGCCGAGGTGCCGATGCTTTCCAGGCGGCCGACGTTTTTCAGCTCGCCCTTGCCGCGAAACTCCACGTCCAGGGCCACGAATGGCCGCGCCAGCGTGCCCGCCTTGCCCCGCGCACTGCGCAACACCGCGCGCAGCCGGCCCTGGGGCGTGAGGAAGTCCACCAGGGCGCTGGTCTCGCGGTAGGCGCGGCTGTGCAGGACGTAGGCGGGTTGGCTGGGGGGTGGGGTTGGGGACATGGGGTTCTCGCTGCGGGAACACGGTCTGGAAAACAACGACTATCCAATGTGGGAGCGGGCTTGCTCGCGAATGCGGTGGGTCAGCCAAAGCATCTGGTGACTGATCCATTGCATTCGCGAGCAAGCCCGCTCCCACATTTTGTCCTGCGGTGTTACTAAAGGCTGATTACAGGTCGCCGTAGCCCAGGGAGCGCAGTGCACGCTCATCATCGGACCAGCCACCCTTAACCTTCACCCACAGGTTAAGCATGATCTTGGAATCGAACAGCAATTCCATGTCCTTGCGCGCCTCGGTGCCGATGCGCTTGATGCGCTCGCCCTTGTCGCCAATGATGATTTTCTTCTGGCCGTCACGTTCGACGAGGATCAGCGCATGGATATGCAGGGTCTTGCCCTGCTGCTTGAACTCTTCGATTTCCACGGTGATCTGGTACGGCAGCTCGGCGCCCATCTGGCGCATGATTTTCTCGCGTACCAGTTCAGCGGCGAGGAAGCGGCTGCTGCGGTCGGTAATCTGGTCTTCCGGGAAGAAGTGCTCGTTCTCCGGCAGGTAGCCGGCGATCACCCGCTCCAGGGCTTCGAGGTTGTGCCCGTGCTGGGCCGAGATCGGCATGATCTGGGCGTTCGGCAGTTGTTCCTGCAACCAGCTCAGGTGCGGCATCAGCTCGGCTTTGTCTTCGATGCGGTCGGTCTTGTTCAGCGCGACGATCAAAGGGCCGGTGACGTACTGCACACGCTCCAGCACCATCTGGTCTTCATCGGTCCACTTGGTGCGGTCAACCACGAAGATCACCACGTCGACGTCTTTCAACGCCGCCGAAGCGGTCTTGTTCATGTAGCGGTTCAGGGCTTTCTCGCCGCCTTTGTGCATGCCCGGGGTGTCGACGTAGACCGCTTGCACGTTGCCTTCGGTCTTGATGCCCAGCATGTTGTGGCGAGTGGTCTGCGGCTTGCGCGAGGTGATCGCCAGCTTCTGCCCGAGGATGTGGTTGAGCAGCGTGGACTTGCCCACGTTGGGACGGCCGACGATGGCAACATAGCCACAGCGTGTTGCGGTTGAATCAGTCATGGCCATTCTCCACGCCCAGGGCAATCAGTGCTGCAGCGGCCGCTACCTGTTCGGCAATACGACGGCTCACACCCTGACCTCGGCTTTTTTCGTTCAATAAGGTGACTTCGCATTCGACGAAGAACACACGGCAATGCGGCTCACCCTGGATATCCACCACTTCGTAGCGTGGCAGTTCGCAGCCGCGCGACTGCAAAAATTCCTGCAGGCGGGTCTTGGGATCCTTGTTGGTATCCACCAGGGTCAGGCTGTCGATTTCCGACGCCAGCCAGGCCATGACCCGCTCCTTGGCCACTTCCATCCCGGCATCGAGATAGATCGCGCCGATCAGGGCTTCCAGGGCATCGGCCAGGATCGACTCGCGACGGAAACCGCCGCTTTTCAACTCGCCGGACCCCAGGCGCAGGTACTCGCCCAGGTCAAAACCACGGGCCAGTACGGCCAGGGTCTCGCCTTTCACCAGGCGCGCACGCAGGCGCGACAGCTGGCCTTCACGGGCCAGGGGGAAGCGGTTGAACAAGGCTTCGCCCGCGGCGAAGTTGAGAATGGCATCACCGAGGAATTCCAGGCGTTCATTGTTGCGCCCGGCAAAACTGCGATGTGTGAGGGCAAGGACCATCAATTCCTGGTCCTTGAAGGTGTAGCCGAGCTGACGCTCAAGACGACTCAAAGAAACGCTCACGGTTTACCTACTTTCAGTACGTGGCGGCAAAGGCCATCGACGATTAACGCTGTGTTCAAATTCAAATCCTGGCAATGCTGCGTATCGCTCGAGGCCGGACCAATGTCCAAGCCCCAGAAAAGCATTCGGCGCTGTGTTCACAGCGCCGCATGGATTACTTGATCAGCCCCACCCGCGAGAAGTTCGGCAGGTGGCTGAGTTTGGGTTCGGGCCAGCTCATCCAGACCGCGAAGGCCTTGCCGACGATATTCTGGTCCGGAACCATGCCCAGCAGCTCCTTGGGAATGCTTGGATCATCCCAGTAGCGGCTGTCGTTGGAGTTGTCGCGGTTGTCGCCCATCATGAAGTAGTGCCCGGCAGGCACGGTCCACTGGTTGTCGGGCGGCGAACGGTAGCGGCTCATTTCCTTGCGGATCTGGTGCTCTACCGCCCCGAGTTTTTCCTCGTACAGCTCGGCGCTGCCCAGGGTATTAGGCTCGGCACCGATGAGTTTCTCAGCCACCGACTCGCCATTGACGAGCAGGCGTTTGTCGCTGGTGTAGCGAATCACGTCACCCGGCAGGCCGACCACACGCTTGATGTAGTTGACGTTCGGGTCGCTTGGGTAGCGGAACACCATCACATCGCCGCGCTGCGGATCACCCACCTCGATGATTTTCTTGTCGATCACCGGCAAGCGGATCCCGTAGGAAAACTTGTTCACCAGGATAAAGTCGCCCACATCCAGGGTTGGCTTCATCGAACCCGAAGGAATCTGGAACGGCTCTACCAGAAACGAGCGCAGCACCAGCACGATGAACAACACCGGGAAGAACGACTTGCCGTATTCAACCAGCAGGGGCTCTTTGTTCAGCTTCTCGATCACCACGCCATCGGGCTGGCTGACGCTGCCCTGATAGGACGCGATGGCCGCCCGGCGACGCGGGGCGAAGAACAGCAGATCGAGCAGCGCCAGGAGGCCACAGACGGCAACGGCGATGACCAGCAACAGCGGGAAATTTAGTGACATAGGACCTAACTATCCAACCTGAGCACCGCAAGGAAGGCTTCTTGTGGAATTTCCACGTTACCCACTTGCTTCATGCGTTTTTTACCGGCCTTTTGCTTCTCAAGCAGCTTGCGCTTACGGCTGACGTCGCCGCCATAGCATTTGGCCAGTACGTTCTTTCTGAGAGCCTTGACGGAGGTCCGCGCAATGATCTGCCCGCCAATGGCGGCCTGGATCGCAACGTCGAACATCTGGCGCGGAATCAGTTCCTTCATCTTCTCGGTCAACTGGCGACCTTTGTAGTGCGCATTATCCTTGTGCACGATCAGCGCCAGGGCATCGACCTTGTCGCCGTTGATCAGCACATCGAGCTTCACCAGATTGGCCGATTGATAACGGTCGAAATGGTAATCCAGCGAAGCATAGCCGCGACTGGTGGATTTGAGACGGTCAAAGAAGTCCAGGACCACTTCGTTCATCGGCAAATCGTAGGTCACTTGGACCTGGGTACCGAGGAACAGCATGTCGTGCTGCACGCCACGCTTTTCGATACACAGGGTAATGACGTTGCCCAGGTGCTCCTGCGGCACAAGAATATTGGCGCGCACGATCGGTTCGCGCATGTCTTCGATCGACGACAGATCCGGCAGCTTGGACGGGTTGTCGACGTAAATCGTTTCACCGGTTTTCAGCGCCAGCTCAAAAATAACGGTTGGCGCGGTGGTGATCAGGTCCAGGTCGTACTCGCGCTCCAGGCGCTCCTGGATGATTTCCATGTGCAGCATGCCCAGGAACCCGCAGCGGAAGCCGAAGCCCAGGGCGTCGGAGCTTTCCGGGGTGTACTGCAACGACGAGTCGTTGAGGGTCAGCTTTTGCAGGGCTTCGCGGAAATCCTCGAAGTCATCGGAGCTGACCGGGAACAGGCCGGCGTAGACCTGGGGCTGGATGCGCTTGAAGCCTGGCAGCACGTCGACATCAGGCGTCGAGCTCAAGGTCAGGGTGTCACCGACCGGCGCACCGTGGATGTCCTTGATACCGGCGATGATGAAGCCTACTTCACCGGCTTTCAGATCAGTGGTAGCGGTGTGCTTGGGGTTGAATACACCGACGCTGTCCACCAGGTGGATCTTGCCGGTGGACTTGACCAGGATCTTGTCGCCCTTCTTCACCCGGCCATGGCGCACGCGTACCAGGGACACAACGCCCAGGTAGTTGTCGAACCAGGAGTCGATGATCAACGCTTGCAGCGGATCTTCGTAGTTACCGGTTGGCGCAGGAATGGTCTTGACCAGGCGCTCGAGCACTTCGTCGACACCCAGGCCGGTCTTGGCGCTGCACTCGACGGCGTCGGTGGCGTCAATGCCGATGATTTTTTCGATTTCTTCCTTCACACGGTCCGGATCGGCCTGTGGCAGGTCGATCTTGTTCAGCACCGGCATGACTTCCAGGCCCTGCTCGATCGCGGTGTAGCAGTTGGCCACGGACTGGGCTTCAACGCCCTGCCCCGCGTCCACCACCAACAGCGCGCCTTCGCAGGCGGCCAGGGAACGGCTGACTTCGTAGGTGAAGTCGACGTGGCCCGGGGTGTCAATGAAGTTCAGCTGGTACTTGATACCGTCTTTGGCGGTGTAGTACAGGGTAACGCTGTGGGCCTTGATGGTGATCCCGCGCTCGCGTTCGAGGTCCATGGAGTCCAGGACCTGGGCTTCCATTTCACGCTCGGCAAGGCCGCCGCACATCTGGATGAATCGATCGGCCAGCGTCGACTTACCATGGTCAATGTGGGCGATGATGGAGAAATTGCGGATATGACTCAAATCACTCACGGATCAACACTCAAAAAGGCTGCAGGCAGATTGCCCGCTGAAAAATAGCCGGGAATTGTACCTGATGCTCAGGCCAGACGTCATCTTTGACGACCAATAACAAAAATGCCCCGTTCTTGCGAATGGGGCATTTTTTATTCAACAACCGCGGATCAACCGGCCCGCCGCAGCAGCCAGAACCCGGCCAGGGCACAGATGCCGGTCGGCACCAGCACCGCAAACAGCGGCGAGAAGCCGAATACCAGGCTCGACGGCCCCAGCAGGTCCTGGGCAATGCGGAAGGTGAAACCGACCAATACCCCGGTAAATACCCGCTGGCCCAGGGTTACCGAGCGCAACGGGCCGAAAATAAACGAAATCGCCATCAGCACCAGGGCAGCGGTCACCACCGGCTGCAACACCTTGACCCAAAATGCCAGCCAGTAGCGGCCGTTGTTCAGGCCCTGGTCTTTGAGGTAGTGGATATAGCTCCACAAACCGGAGATCGGCAGGCTTTCCGGGACCATCACCACGGTATTGAGCAGTTCCGGTTTGAGGGCGATGTCCCAGGTCTGTGTCGGCTCGTTGATCACCTCGGTGCTGGCCTCGGTGCCTTTGCCGGGGTTGCGGAAATGGGTAGTGGTGACATCGCTCAGCACCCACTGGTTGTCATTGAACTGTGCCCGTTTGGCAAAGCTCGACGACAGCATGTGGCGCTCTTCATCAAAGCGATAGCGGGTCACACCCACCAGCAGGCCACCGGGTTGCACGGCGTTGATGTGGATAAATTCATCGCCCTGGCGGTGCCACAGGCCCCGCTTGGAGCTCTGCGCGTCGCCCGAGCCCTGGGCCAGCGCACGGTTGGCCTGGGCGGTGGTTTCCGCCGGTGGCGCCACGTATTCGCCGATCAATACGCTGGTGGCCATCAGCAGCAGCATGGGTTTCATCACCGCCCAGACGATACGGGCAATGGACACCCCCGCGGCGCGCATGATGGTCAGCTCGCTGTTGCTGGCCAGGCTGCCCAGGCCGATCAGGCAGCCGATCAGTGCGGCCATCGGCATCATGTCGTAGAGCCGGCGCGGCGCGGTCAGCGCCACGTAGCTCAGTACGTCAGTGACCGTATAGGTATCGGTGACGTTGCCCACTTCATCAATGAAGGCAAACAACGACGCCAGGCCGAGGATGATGCCCAATACCGCCAGGATGGCGACCAGTACGCTGCTACCGATGTAGCGATCCAACTTACCCACGAGCCATCTCCTTCATGCCGCGACGGCTCTGCATTTTCAAGCGAATCGGTTCCCAATACAGCAGGCCCAGGCCAATTACCAGGAAGATGCCGTGGACCCACCACAGCCCCAGGGTCGGCGACAGCTTGCCCTTCTCCAGGGAGCCACGGGCGGAAATCAGGATGGTCAGGTAGGCCATGTACAGCAGGATCGCCGGCAGCAGCTTGAGGAAGCGGCCCTGGCGCGGGTTGACCCGGGACAGCGGCACCGCCATCAAGGTGACGATAAACACCAGCAGTGGCAGGGAAATACGCCATTGCAGCTCGGCAATCGAGCGCAGTTGCTTGCTGCCGATCAGGGCTGAGGTCGGGATGGCATCGCGGTCGGTGACCTCGTTGCTCACATCCGGCCGGGCCAGCATGACCCCGTAGGTGTCGTACTTGATGGCACGGTAGTCGGCCTGGCCGGGGCTGCCGTCGTAGCGGTAGCCGTTTTCCAGGATCAGGTAGCGGCTGCCGTCCGGACGCACTTCCTGGCGCCCGCTATCGGCCACCAGCACGGAAATGCCTCGGTCTTTCTTGTCCTGGCCCAGGCGCTTCTCGGAGATGAACACACCGCCGAGGTTGGCCCGATCGTCGGTCATGCGCTCGGTGTAGGTTACGCGGGTGCCGTCGTTGAGCGCCTGGAAGCGCCCCGGTTCGAGGGTGTCGAACTCGGTCATCGCGTCCTGTTTGTTGAGCACCAGCTGAAATTGCATGGCGCCCTGGGGCGCCAGGCTCAGGCTCAGCCAGGCCACCACCAGCGCTACGCCGGTGGCCGGGACCATGGTCATGGCCAGCAGACGCTGCTGGCTCATGCCGGTGGCCGACAGCACGGTCATCTCGCTTTCGAGGTAGAGCCGGCCATAGGCCAGCAGGATCCCGAGAAACAGGCCCAGGGGCAGGATCAGCTGCAAGAAGCCAGGCAGGCGGAACCCCATGATCAGGAACAACGAGCCTGGATCCAGGGCACCCGAGGCGGCCTGGGCCAGGTATTTGACGAAACGACCACTCATGATGATGACCAGCAGTACCGCACTTACGGCACTCAGGGTCAGCAGAACTTCGCGGGACAGATAACGGAAGACGATCAAACCAGACACTCCAGGGTTGTCAGGCTAAGGCGGCCAAACAAGCAAGCATATCAAGTCGCCCCGTTGACACGGGCCGGCGAAAAAGATGGCGCATTATCCTGTGATTGTCCGCGCCTGTCACGGAGCTTGCTCACACCCATGCACAAAGCTGGCGTCAAGGGTTGTCAGGCTCGGGCGGCGCGGTACAAACTGCGGGCTTTGTCGCGGCCGTCTACAGGCGGCCCAGCCCACAGGCCGGAGTACAGACTCCAGGCTCTTTGACCTTATATAAGGGACCCGAACATGGAATTGGTTGTAAAAAGCGTTAGCCCCGAAACGTTGAAGACCGCCACCCTCGTGGTCGCCATCGGCGAAGGCCGCAAGCTCGGCGCGGCCGCCAAACAAGTCGATGAACTGAGCGGTGGCGCCATCAGCGCGGTGCTCAAGCGTGGCGACCTGGCCGGCAAAGTCGGGCAAAGCCTGCTGTTGCAAGGCCTGCCGAACCTCAAAGCCGACCGCGTGTTACTGGTGGGTGTGGGCAAGGATGCCGAACTGGGCGACCGCCCGTTCCGCAAGATCATCAGCGCCATCCTCAACACCCTCAAGGGTCTGGGCGGCAGCGATGCGGCACTGGCGCTGGACGAAATCGTGGTCAAGGGCCGCGACAGCTACGGCAAGACCCGCCTGTTGGCCGAAACCCTGCTGGACGGTGGTTACACGTTCGAACAGTTCAAGAGCCAGAAAGCCGAACCCGGCGCCCTGAAGAAAATCACCCTGCTGACCATCAAGGCCGCCCAGGCTGAAGTACAGCGCGCCACCACCCACGCCCAGGCCATCGCTGCGGGCATGGCGTTCACCCGCGACCTGGGCAATATGCCACCAAACATCTGCCACCCGACCTACCTCGGTGAACAGGCCAAGGCCTTGGGCAAAGAATTCAAGGGCCTGAAAGTCGAAGTCCTCGACGAGAAGAAGATCAAAGAACTGGGCATGGGCTCGTTCTATGCCGTGGGCCAGGGCAGCGACCAGCCGCCCCGCCTGATCGTCATGCAATACAACGGCGGCAAGAAGGCCGACAAACCGTTCGCCCTGGTCGGTAAAGGCATCACCTTCGACACCGGCGGCATCAGCCTCAAGCCGGGTGCCGGCATGGACGAGATGAAGTACGACATGGGCGGCGCCGCCAGTGTGTTCGGTACCCTGCGCGCCGTGCTGGAGCTCAAGCTGCCGATCAACCTGGTGTGCATCCTGGCCTGTGCCGAAAATATGCCGAGCGGCGGTGCTGCCCGCCCAGGCGATATCGTGACCACCATGAGCGGCCAGACCGTGGAAATCCTCAACACCGACGCCGAAGGCCGCCTGGTGCTGTGCGATGCCCTGACCTACGCCGAGCGCTTCAAGCCCCAGGCAGTGATTGATATCGCCACCCTGACCGGCGCCTGCATCGTCGCTCTCGGTTCCCACACCTCGGGCCTGCTGGGCAACAACGACGAGCTGGTCGAGCAATTGCTCAGCGCCGGCAAGGCGGCCGACGACCGCGCCTGGCAATTGCCCCTGTTCGATGAGTACCAGGAGCAACTGGACAGCCCGTTCGCCGACATCGCCAACATTGGCGGGCCAAAGGCCGGCACCATCACGGCGGCGTGCTTCCTGTCGCGTTTTGCCAAGAACTTCAACTGGGCTCACCTGGATATCGCCGGCACCGCCTGGACCAGCGGTGGCAAGGACAAAGGCGCTACCGGCCGTCCGGTGCCGTTGCTGACCCAGTACCTGCTGGATCGCGCCAAAGCCTAAACGCAACTCTGTAGGAGCCGATTTACAGGCTCCTACAGGTTTTTGCGTGCCTGCCTGGAAATGTAATGACCCAAGTCGACTTCTATATATTGCCCAGCGCCGATCCGTCGGCTCGCCTGGACTTTGCCTGCAAACTCACGGAAAAAGCCTGGCGCATGGGCCACCGCATCTACCTGCACTGCAGCGATGCCGCCCAGCGTGACGACCTCGATGCCCGCCTGTGGCGCTTCAAGGGCGAGAGCTTTGTGCCCCACGGCCCCGCAGAATCGGAGCCGGACAGCCAGGTGGTGCTGGGTGTGGGCGACAGTTGTGGCGATCACCATGACCTGCTGGTCAACCTGGACCTGAAAGTGCCAGCCTTCGCCAAGGGGTTTGCCCGGGTCGCGGAAGTGGTGGTGGAAGATCCGGCTATTCGTCAGGCCGCGCGTGAGAGTTTCCGTTTCTACCGCGAACAGGGCTATTCTCTGCAAGATCACCGATTACAGCGACTCTGAGCACATGATGGACACTTCAAATCCGCTAAAACCGTCTGACCACCTGCTGGACGACCTCGAGTCGATCCGCCAGTTGCTGGGTGATGACAACCTGCAACCGCCGCTGCTGACCGATACTGTCGCAGAAGAGGTACAGATCCCCCTGCTGTTCGATACGGTCGGCGCCAAGCCAGCCGCCGCCGCGCCGGTCGAGCCGCCCGTCGTCCAGGCAGCGCCCGCCGCCGAAAAAGCCCCCGATGCCCTGTTGCTGCACCTGGACAACGAACTGCGCGCCGCTGCGCAATTGATCATGCAGGACGTGATCGACGACTTTGCCCCGCATATCGAAACCGAGATCAAGCGCCGGATGGATGCGCGGATGGAGCGGTTGCTTAGCCAGTACCAGTCCTAAGCCACATAGATATCCCCTGTAGGAGCGGGCAAGCCCGCTCCTACATTTGACCCGCGCCAGCCTTAGCCCCTCTCTTCGTCTCGCCCTCTCCCCTATCCCTCGTTATACTTGCCGGCTTTCCTGAATAAATGCCAACTAGGGTCCCGCCGCGCATGGATAAGACCTACCAGCCGCACGCTATTGAAACTTCCTGGTACCAGACCTGGGAGTCCGAGAATTATTTCGCTCCGCAAGGTGCGGGCGAGTCCTACACCATCATGATTCCGCCGCCGAACGTCACTGGCAGCCTGCACATGGGCCATGGCTTCAACAATGCGATCATGGATGCGTTGATCCGTTTCCGCCGTATGCAGGGCCGCAACACCCTGTGGCAGCCAGGCACCGACCACGCGGGTATCGCCACCCAGATGCTGGTAGAGCGCCAACTGGAAGCCACCGGCCAAAACCGTCACGACCTGGGGCGCGAGAAGTTCCTGGAGAAGATCTGGGAATGGAAAGACCATTCCGGCGGCAATATCAGCCGTCAGATCCGTCGTCTCGGCTCGTCGGTGGATTGGAGCCGCGAGCGCTTCACCATGGACGATGGCCTGTCGGAATCGGTCAAGGAAGCCTTCGTGCGCCTGCATGAAGATGGCCTGATCTACCGTGGCAAGCGCCTGGTCAACTGGGACACCAAGCTGCACACAGCGATTTCCGACCTTGAAGTGGAAAACCACGACGAGAAGGGTTTCCTGTGGAACCTCAAATACCCGCTGGCCGACGGCGCCAAGACCGCCGAAGGCAACGACTACCTGATCGTCGCCACCACCCGTCCGGAAACCATGCTCGGCGACGCCGCCGTAGCGGTTAACCCGAACGACGAGCGCTACCAGGCGCTGATCGGCAAGTTCGTCGAGCTGCCGCTGGTAGGCCGCCGCATCCCGATCATCGCGGACGACTACTGCGACCCTGAATTCGGCACCGGCTGCGTGAAAATCACCCCGGCCCACGATTTCAATGACTATGAAGTCGGCAAGCGCCATAACCTGCCGCTGCTCAACATCTTCGACAAGAACGCCGCCGTATTGCCGGCCTGCCAGGTGTTCAACCTGGACGGTACGCTGAACGACAGCATCGACGGCAGGATCCCGGCCGAATACGCCGGCCTTGACCGTTTCGAAGCGCGTAAGCAGATCGTTGCCGCCTTCGACGCCGCTGGCCTGCTGGTCAGCGTTGACGACCACGCCCTGAAAGTGCCAAAAGGCGACCGTTCCGGCACCGTGATCGAGCCGTGGCTGACCGACCAATGGTACGTGTCCACCAAGCCGCTGGCCGAGCCGGCAATCGCGGCTGTGGAAGACGGCCGTATCCAGTTCGTGCCTAAACAGTACGAAAACATGTACTTCTCATGGATGCGTGACATCCAGGATTGGTGCATCAGCCGTCAGTTGTGGTGGGGCCATCGCATTCCGGCCTGGTACGACGAGTCGGGCAAGGTCTATGTCGGCCGCGACGAAGCCGAAGTACGCGCCAAGAACAATCTGGGTCCGGACGTCGCGTTGCAACAGGACAACGACGTACTCGACACCTGGTTCAGCTCGGGCTTGTGGACGTTCTCCACCCTGGGCTGGCCGCAACAGACCGAGTTCCTGAAAAAATTCCACTCCACCGACGTGCTGGTCACCGGCTTCGACATCATTTTCTTCTGGGTTGCCCGGATGATCATGCTCACCATGCACTTGGTGAAGAATGAAGACGGCACCCCGCAGGTACCGTTCAAGACCGTGTACGTACACGGCCTGGTACGTGATGGCCAGGGCCAGAAGATGTCCAAGTCCAAGGGCAACGTCCTGGACCCGCTGGATATCATCGACGGTATCGACCTGGAAACCCTGGTGCAGAAACGCACTTCGGGCATGATGCAGCCAAAACTGGCGAAAAAGATCGAGAAGCAGACCCGCGACGAGTTCGCCGACGGCATCGCCAGCTACGGCACCGACGCCCTGCGTTTCACCTTCTGCTCGCTGGCGTCCACCGGTCGCGACATCAAGTTCGACATGGGTCGCGTCGAAGGCTATCGCAACTTCTGCAACAAGATCTGGAACGCAGCGCGCTACGTGCTGGACAAGGGCGAAGACTGCGGCCAGAACGGCGAAGCCTTTGAGCTGTCCCTGGCTGATCGCTGGATCATCTCGCAGCTGCAGCGCACCGAAGCCGAAGTGACCCGCCAACTCGACCAGTTCCGTTTCGACCTGGCCGCCCAGGCCTTGTACGAGTTCATCTGGAACCAGTATTGCGACTGGTACCTGGAACTCTCCAAGCCGGTGCTGTGGGACGAGAACGCGCCGGTCGAGCGCCAGCGCGGTACCCGTCGCACCCTGGTGCGCGTGCTGGAAGTGGCATTGCGCCTGGCGCATCCGTTCATGCCGTTCATCACCGAAGAAATCTGGCAGCGCCTGGCGCCGCTGGCCGGTATCGAAGGCAAGACCATCATGCTGCAACCTTGGCCAGTGGCCAATGAAGCACGCATCGACGAGGCTGCCGAAAGCGATATCGAATGGCTCAAGACCCTGATGCTCGGCACGCGCAATATCCGCGCCGAGATGAACATCGGCCCAGGCAAGCCTTTGGCGGTGTTCGTGAAGAACGCCAGTGCCGAGGACCAGCGCCGTCTCACCGAGAATGACGCCCTGCTCAAGAAGCTGGCGAAGCTGGAGTCGATCACCGTATTGGCTGACGGCGCCGAAGCACCGCTGTCTGCCACCGCACTGGTCGGCGAGATGGAAGTGCTGGTGCCGATGGCCGGCCTGATCGACAAAGGTGCCGAGCTGGCGCGCCTGGACAAGGAAATCCTGCGCCTGCAGGGCGAAGTGCAGCGCGTGGGCGGCAAGCTGTCCAATGCAGCCTTCGTGGACAAGGCCCCGGCCGAAGTCATCGACAAGGAACGCGCCAAGCTGGCCGAGGCCGAACAGGCGTTGGGCAAGCTGGCGGAGCAACGTGCGCGGATTTCCAGCCTGTAAGAGGCAACCCGGGTAAAAAAAGAGACCTTCGGGTCTCTTTTTTTTGGCCCTGGAAAACACCCCGCTTCCCACATTTGCCCGGGGCGGGCTCAGGATGTGTGACAATGGCCGCCACTTTGAGCCAACACCAGAATCATCATGACCGCCCCCAGCACACCCAAACCGCCCCGCAAGAAGCCGAAAACCGCCGCCACAGCCAAGCCCGTGGTGCCACGCAAAGAGGCCACTCTGCATCCGCGCAACCGCCACCAGGGCCGTTACGACTTCCCGGCACTGATCAAGACTACGCCGGAACTGGCCCAGTACGTGATCCTCAACCCCTACGGCAAGGAAAGCATCGACTTCGCCAGCCCGGACGCGGTGCGGGTGTTCAACCGGGCGCTGCTCAAGGCGTTCTATGGCGTGCAGCACTGGGATATCCCGGCTGACTACCTGTGCCCACCGGTGCCAGGGCGTGCCGACTACGTGCACTTCCTCGCCGACCTGCTGGCCAGTGTCAACGACGGCAAGATCCCCCGTGGCTCGATCGTCAAGGTGCTGGATATCGGCATGGGCGCCAACTGCGTCTACCCGCTGATCGGCTACATGGATTACCGCTGGAATTTCCTCGGCTCCGAGATTGACCCTACCGCCGTGGCGGCCGCCAAGGCCATCGTGCAGTCCAACGACCTGAGCAAGGTCATCCAACTGCGCCTGCAAACCAACCCGAAACATATTCTGCTGGGGCTGCTGGAGCCGGGTGAGCGTTTTGACCTGACCATGTGCAACCCGCCGTTCCATGCCTCCATGGACGAAGCGACCAAAGGCAGCGAGCGTAAGTGGCGCGCCCTGGGCAAGGCCGACCCCAAGCGCAAGTTGCCGGTACTGAACTTCGGCGGCCAGTCGGCAGAGCTATGGTGTGAGGGCGGCGAAGCGCGGTTTGTCACGCAATTGATCGCCGAAAGCGCGCATTTCGCCCATAAAGTGCTGTGGTTCAGCACCCTGGTGTCAAAAGCCTCGAACCTGCCTGCCATCGAGACCGCGCTGAAAAAAGCCGGTGCCCTGGAAAGCCAGGTAGTGGAGATGTCCCAAGGCCAGAAACAGAGCCGTTTTGTGGCCTGGACCTTCCAGACCAAGAACGAGCAGCAGATCTGGCGCCAGCGCTGGGTGCGCTAGAGGTAAATCGCAGGCAACAAAAAACCGTGCCCGGATCGCTCCGGTGCACGGTTTTTTTTGCTGCGTCTTACTTGTTGATCGAGTCGGTCAGGCCTTTGGCCACAACCAGCTTGATCACTTTCTTCGCAGCGATTTCGATGGCAGCGCCAGTCGAAGGGTTACGGCCGGTACGGGCTGGACGCTCGGTCACTTTCAGCTTGCCAACACCTGGCAGAGTGATTTCGCCGCCGTTGTCCAGCTGGTCACCAACGATCTGAGCCAGTTGCTCCAGTACGGCACGTACTTGAACCTTGGTGGTATCAGTGGATTCGGCGATATCAGCGATCAGTTGGTCTTTAGTCAAAGCCATTGTGGTGTTCCTTCCCTATCAAATTCATTTGGATTGCAGAGTGCAGTGTCAGCCATCGAGCCCGACCGTCATGGCCTGGCACCCCTGGCCATAACCGCGAGAGATCGGGGTTATAGATGCCTGAAACGGGGTTTGGTTCGACCTGACAAATGCTGAATGCACGCTTAACGCCGATACATCGCGTAAGACCGGGCAAAACTAGCACAGAGACGGGGAAATATCCGCTTCTACCTACCCATTTGGTCAGCTTTATCGCTCTAAACCGTGAAAAAAAGGCATCTGACCCGTCAGAGGCCTCCCGAAACCGCTTCAAACGACGCCGCGACCAACGGGTGCGGTACACTGGCGACTTTTTCCGGGAGGCCAACCGCTCCCGCTCAACCAGCCGAGAAGCCCATGCCGATCCGTCATTGCATCGTCCACCTGATCGACAAAAAACCCGACGGCACGCCCGCAGTTCTCCACGCCCGTGACTCCGAATTGGCCGAGTCCGCCGCCATCGAGAACATGCTCGCCGACCTCAACGAGAGCTATAACGCCAAACAAGGCAAGGCCTGGGGTTTCTTCCATGCCGAGTCCGGCGCGCACCCGTTCAGTGGCTGGTTGAAGGAATACTTCGAAGGCGGCAAGGATTTCACCGCCTTCAGCCGGATTGCCGTGGAGCATCTGCAAAAACTGATGGAGGAGTCCAACCTCTCCGTCGGCGGCCACGTGTTGTTTGCCCACTATCAACAGGGCATGACCGACTACCTGGCTATCGCCCTGCTGCACCACAGCGAAGGCGTGGCCGTGACCGACGAGCTGGACGTGACGCCCTCGCGCCACCTGGACCTGGGCCAGTTGCACCTGGCGGCACGCATCAACGTGTCCGAATGGCAGAACAACAAGCAGTCCAAACAGTACATCTCGTTTATCAAGGGCAAGAACGGCAAGAAGGTCTCGGAGTACTTCCGCGACTTTATCGGCTGCCAGGAAGGCGTCGACGGTCCGGGCGAGACTCGCACCCTGCTCAAGGCCTTCAGTGACTTCGTCGAAAGCGAAGACCTGCCGGACGAGTCCGCCCGCGAGAAAACCAAGACCCTGGTGGATTACGCCAGCAGCCAGGCCAAGCTCGGCGAGCCGATGGGCCTGGAAGAACTGTCGGGCCTGATTGATGAAGATCGGCCAAAGGCCTTCTACGACCATATCCGCAACAAGGATTACGGCCTGTCGCCGGAAATCCCGGCGGATAAACGCACCCTCAACCAGTTCCGCCGCTTCACCGGGCGCGCCGAGGGCCTGTCGATCAGCTTTGAAGCGCACCTGCTGGGCGACAAGATCGAGTATGACGAAGCCGCCGGCACCCTGATCATCAAGGGCTTGCCGACCCAACTGACCGACCAGCTCAAGCGCCGTAACTGATGCTCGGCGGGGTACTGAAGAAAGTCCTGCTGGTGTTGCTGGTGGTGGTGGCGATCCAGAACTGGGGCAAGATCGAGCGACTGTTCAATCCGTCGCAGGTCGTCCCGGAGCAGGTACGCGCCACTGCCCGGGTCACGCTGTACAGCACCGAGTGGTGCGGGTACTGCAAGCAGACCCAGCGGTTCCTCGATCAGAAGGGTATCCCCTACAAGACCGTGGACATCGAGAAGGACGCCCAGGGACGCAAGGCTTATGAGGCCCTGGGAGGCGGCGGGATTCCATTTGTGGACGTGAATGGCACGCAGATCCGCGACTACAACCCGGATGCCATCCTGTCCGCCCTGAACCTGTAGGCGCGAGCAAGCCCTAATGCCGACCCGTTAAGCGAACGCAATGCTCAACGCAGCGAAGACCAAATGTGGGATCTACGCCTGACTGAACGGCATTCGAGCAAACCCGCGCCTACAGCGGTTTGATTAACGGATTAAGAAGCCCAGGCGCGGAAAGTGCACATGCACGGTGCCGCCACGCTCATCCTCGCGGCGCAGGATCAACTCTTCGCGACCGGCAAACACCAACTCCCCCGCCACCGGGTCGACGCCGTAGTCGGTCGCGGCGATGGTCACTTGCTGGCCGACCTTGAACCCGTTGGGATCTTCAAACACTTCATCCGGCAACGCCGCAGGCGCGCTATCGCGGGCGATTTCCAGGGCCTGCCCGGCATTCATCTCGCTGGCGGTGCCATGCCCGAAGCCCAGCACCCGAGCAAGCCAGGCGCTGGCAGCCGGATAGTTATCCACAAGCGGCGAGGTCACTGATGAGCCTTTGAGGAACCACAACGGATGGGCCATGGCGAAGTCGGCAATCGACGGTTCGCCAAACAGGAAATCCCCTGACTGACGCTGCAACTGTTGCTCAAGCCGCGCAATGATTGCCGGCCACTGGTGCCGCGCCACCTCCAGCGGCATGCGGGCGGCGCTACCGTCGCCGAACATCTTGCTACGGTCGGCGACCAGCACCTGCAGCAACTGCGGTGGCACCTTGGCAAATTTCACGGCCAGGGATTCGGGTTGGAACACCAGGGCCACGGCATGGGAAAACACCACTGAATCGGCCCAGGCGGCAAAACTTTGGCTGAGCAGTTCCTGGCCTTCGGGAAACAGCGGCGGCGTGGCCTTTTCCTGTTCCAGGCGGCGGGCGATCAGCGCGGTGTCGCAATAAATATCCGCGCCCACCTGCAGCACCGGGGTTTTGCGGTAACCGCCGGTCAGGGCCGTCAGGTCCGGCTTGGGCATCACCGGGGGAATGATCACCGAATGCCAGGACAGCCCTTTGAAGCCCAGGAGCAGGCGGGCTTTTTCCGCGAAAGGGGATTGGGGGTAGTGGTGCAGGATCAACTCAGACATGCCGGACTCCGCCAGATGAAGGAGCGGCCAGATTATCGCGCAAAACCCCGGCGGCCTAGCCATTGGCCTGATGGGAACTGATCAGTCAGATTGATAAGCCCGGGCCAGACACTCCTTGGCGCTTTTCTTGAGCTTCTTTATCAGGCGTTCCTGGCGCAGGGCTTCGCCCTTGCTCGCGCAAGCCTCGGTATACACCAGCGCCACCGCCGGGCTGGACAGAAAAAACCGCGCGCCCTTGCCGCTCTGGTGCATCGCAAAGCGGCGCAGCGGATCGTTGCTGATCCCGCAATAGAGCGCGCCATTGGCCGCCCGGACCAGGTAGACAAACCAGGGTTTGGGCGCGACAGGTTCAGGTGGGCTGTTCACAAAAGGTTCTGGCAAACGAAAAGAGCGCCAATCTTATCAACGACTGGCCTGGAACGCCTTCAACCCTTTCAACGCCTGGCCGCGCACCGCGTTGCGCACCAGCGGCGTCCAGCCCAGCAGCAGGCCCTTGGTGCCAAGGGCCTGACGCGACCAGCGCCACAGGTCGAAATGGTCGTGGTGCTCGCAGATCTTGCCGTCGCGAAACACAAAGCGCGCCTGGATATCGTTGACCACCGTGCGGCCGGTCTGGCTGAACAGGTAGGTCGCCACCCAATGAGCACTGCCTTTGTTGTCGTCACTGTGTACCTGGTCGAAGGTCAGGGAAAAGTCCTTGGCCCGGGTGGTGAGCATGCGCCACATGTCGCCGGCATCGCGCCCGCGCAATTCGCCGAACGCCGGGTCGCTGAACAGCACATCCTCGGTGTAGCAGGCACTCATGGCCTCGGCATCCAGGCGCTGGAAGGCGCCATAGAACTCGTTGATCAGGGCGTTATGGGCGTCGCTCATGGGCAGCATCCGGCGAAGGGTTGAAAGTCACTTACGATAGTGTGCATGGGCCTGCAACACCATCGGCATTGATCTGCGGAATACCTAGGGCACCATCCCGCAGCTGCGAGCATAGGCGAACAGATCCACGTCGGTGGAAATACACAGGCGGTTCATGGCCGTGCTTTTCTGTTTGCTGATGGTGGAAATGCTGCGATTGACCCGCGCGGCGATCTGACTGACCGTCATGCCACTGGCGAGCATGCGCACCACTTCGCGCTCCTTGCCGGACAACTGCGGCTGTTGCGACTGGTCGCCCGTACCCGCCTCCACCAACTGCACCCGCAGGCATTCGCTGACAAAGGTCTGGCCGGCGTGCACCGTCTTGATAGCCAGGGGCAACTCCTTGGCCGAGGCACTTTTGGCGACGATCGCCTGTGCGCCGTGGGCAAAGGAGGCGCGCAAGGTGGCGACGTTGGCAAACATGGTCACCAAAATCACCGGCAACCTCGGGTACTGGCGGTGCAACAGGCTCAGCAGGCCATAGCCGTCAGCCTGCTGGCCGCCCGGCATAGCGAAGTCGGTCACCAGTACGTCGCAGGGCGTGGTTTCCAGCAACCGCAGCAGTTCATCGGGGCCATCGGCCTCCCCCACGACTTTGCACCGACCATTCGCCTCGATTACCACTCTCTGCCCGATACGCACAATGGGATGATCGTCAGCAATAATTACGCGAAGCATAAATACCCACGGATGATGGCAACTTGAATCCGCGCAAAATACCTGCGCCGGTCCCCTTCAACAACTGCCTGAGCTCCCGGTTTTTTCATCACGATCAATGTTTGGTAGCCAGCCCGGCAACACCTACAAAATAAAAAGAAAACGCCTACACCAAAAACTTTCAACACAGACTTCCATTTACCTACAAATCGACAAAGGCATCACAGCGAGCCCAAGTAAGTGAGGTAGGTATGCAAGTCAGCCTGGAACGCTTCCAGCTGCGACGCGCTCAATGCTATGCCCTGGGCATGGACGCGCTCGATCAGGCGCATGCCTCGCAACTCCAGGTCCGCCACCCCGAGGAAGGCCAGGCTCCCCACCAGGCGATGCAAGCGCTCGGCGGTCAACGGCGCATTCAGAGTCCGGCACGCATGAGCCAGGCCGACACTGTCCTCCCGGGCTTCGCAAAGCAGGCTGGCGAGCATCTGGTCCACTACAAGAGCATCGCCAAAGGTTTCAATCAGGCCGGCACGGGTCGGCCAGAGTGCCGAAACGGGCACCGGCGCCTGCACATCGGCCGGGCCTGGCAGCCACAATGCCAATACGCTATGCAATTGCCCCAGGGACAACGGCTTGAGCAACCAGGCATCCATGCCTGCATCGCGGCAACGCTGGGGGTCGTCATGTACCAGGTTACCGGTCAAGGCAATGATCGGTACCCGCCTCTGGGCGTTAGCGTGTTCACGCAGACGGATTGCACGGCTCATGGTGTAGCCGTCCATATGCGGCATCTGGCAATCACTGATCACCAGGTCGAATCGCCGTTCGGTAAGGGCTGCCAGCCCGTGCTGCCCGTCGCCGACCAATTGATGGCCCAGCCCGAGCTGTTTGAGGAACCACCCCATTAAGATGCGGTAGGCGGAGTGGTCTTCCACCACCAGTACCTTGAGGTGCTGCCAGTGCACAGGCGGTGTAGGCGAAGGTGTCGGTTCACGGGAAAGCACTGCGTTGGAAAATACGCCAGTCTCCATGGTCACCTCATGATTGCGATGGGTCCTGCAACGCCCAGCGCTCGTAGTAGGCCGGCAACGCTGACGCAACAGCCAGGGGACGTGCGAACACTTCACACGACTGCTATCGCACTACAAAAGTAGCCTTATGAAGGCGGTCATGACGATGCAAAAACTACGAAAAAACCAACTTTCCTACAAAACAAATTAACTTATTCCGACACGCTCCAAACTGATTTCCCTCTCCCGCCGATTGTCGTAATAGTTGTATTTCCCCTGCCCAGTCTCCCCGCTAAATTGCGCCTACCCCGAGAAGAGGGAGCTCAGGCGCCGCCCCGCAGCAGCCCTGAAACCCATAAGCCAAGCCGCCTTGTAAGCCACCCTTCACAAAGGGCAGGTATTGCCGTGTGCGCCTTATCAGCCGAACCTGCACTGGAACAACCTGAACATGAACAAGTCGTTAAACCTGGTGGGCACCGCCCTGTTGCTCGCCAGTGCCTCATCGGCCTTTGCCGCCAGCACCGTGGACCTTACGGTCAAAGGGCTTATCACCCCAAGCGCCTGCACCCTCACCGTGCCGGGCGCTATCGACTTCGGGAAAATCTCGGCCAAAGACCTGAACCCGGACACACAAACACGAATTGAAGACAAGACCCTGCAACTGACTGTGAATTGCGAGGCCATGACGCTGTTTGCGATCAACCCTGTCGATAATCGGGCAGGTACATCGCACGGCACCAATGCCTCAGGCTATGGCCTGGGGCTGATCAATGGCACGGAAAAACTCGGGATGTATGTAGTGATCGTGCGTAACCCCGTCGCCGACATCCCATCGCAAATGCTGCAATTTCGCGATGGCACATGGCGCATGCAGTGGGACGACGACTATGTCGCGCCCAACCGGTTGATTGCATTCGGCAGCTTTGTCCCGGATGTCGGCTACTTGCCGCACCCCCTCGAAACCGCATCCGTGGAGATCGTGCTCAATACCTGGATTGCCCCGGCAAACACGCTGACCCTGACCGATGAGGTGGCGCTGGACGGTTCGGCAACCCTGGAAGTGAAGTACCTCTAAACCGGTCGACGCTGCTTGGACCACTCCAGATAAAGGGCCCTATGTCTATGAACGCTTTTGCCTCCAGACTCCTACTGACATTGCTGTTCACACCGGCGGCATTCGCCGCCAGCACCACCGACCTCGCCGTCAAAGGCACCATTACGCCCAGCGCCTGCGCACCGTTGATCTCAGGCGACGGCACCATCGACTTCGGGAAAATGTCGGCCAAGGACCTCAACGCCGACCAGCACACCAAACTGCCCAATCAATCCATGCTACTGAGCGTGCGCTGTGAAGCACCGACGCTTTTCACCCTGAACACTGTCGACAACCGTGCCGGCTCCTCGGCCAACCACGACAACTGGCATGGCCTGGGCATGACGCCCGGGGGCGAGAAACTGGGAGGGTCCGCCTTTCATCTCTACACCCCGATAGCTGACGGTGCCCCGGTACGGACCATTACCTCGCGAGACGGCGGCGTGACGTGGGAACTGACCAATATGCTCAACCACACCCTGGTGACGGCAGTTGCGAGGGGCAATGACCTGGTACCTATCGCCGTCCGCGCCTTGGACGCGGAGATCCGCCTGTACACCCACATTGCGCCTGCCGATGGCCTGACCCTGACCGACGAAGTCCCCGTCGATGGGCACGCCACGGTCCAGGTCAACTATCTGTAACGCCACACACAGCCCCAATCGAAAGGAACTCGCTCCCATGAAACCCGTGTTCACCGCCATCGCCACCAGCCTGCTGCTGCTTGGCTCTGCCACCAGTTACGCGGCCTCCACCGTCGACCTGACCGTCAAGGGTCTGATCGTCCCCAGCGCCTGTACGCCTAACATGGACCATGGCGGAATCGTCGACCATGGCAAGATTTCCGCGAAAGACTTGCGTGCGGACAGCCCCACACAAATCGGCACCCACGTCCTGATCCTGGGGGTCACGTGCGATGCCCCGATTCAATTTGCCCTGCACGCCATCGACAACCGCGCCGGCTCGTCCCCCACTGCGGCCCAGTTCGGCCTGGGCTTGATCAACGGCACGCAAAAACTGGGCTGGTTCGGGTTGACGCTACGCAACGCGGTCGCCGACGGAATACCGATGCAGCCGATTGCATCCGCAGACGGCGGCAATACCTGGTACAGCGAAAAGTTCTGGAATCCAGGTTTGTACATGGCCGCAGCCACCATGGATGACGCCACCCAGCCGGCCTCCATCCAGGAGCTGGTGGCGGAACTGGTGGTGGAAACCAGCATTGCCCGTACCGACGGCCTGGACCTGAGCAACGAGGTCACCCTCGATGGTTCCGCCACCCTTGAAGTCAAGTACCTGTAACCCTTGGACGCCCATGCCTGGCTGAGACTTGCGGGCATGGGTATTTCTTTCGTATCGGCCGTGTCTACTTCGGCCAGTGGCGCCCACCGATGAACACCTACCCTCGCCTTCTGGCGATCTGGCTTTTGCTGACGAATGGCGCAGCGGCCTTCGCCGCGTCTTCTGTCGATATCACGGTAACGGGGCGGCTGACGCCGGATGCCTGCCACGTGACGCTGTCAGAGGACGGCACGGTTAATCATGGGAAAATTCCCGCACACACCCTCAACGCCAACGAGTTCACCGTACTACCGGGCCAGTTGCTGGAACTGAAGGTGCAATGCACCAGGCCGATGTTGTTCGCCCTGGTGGGGCTCGATAACCGCGCGCAATCCTCACTGGCCCCTGGGTTCTTCTATGGCTTGGGCCGAAACATCCACGTCCCGGCCGAGCGCCTGGGGTCCATCGCCCTGTCCTATCGCAACCCCCAGGGCGACTCACAGCCCATGCAGGTCCTGGCCTCCACCGACAGTGGCGAAACCTGGCGCCCGGAACCCAATGCGTACCCCAAATCCTATGTCGGCTTTGCCCTGCCCGGAGATCGCCAGCCGGACTTCATCGGCCAGTTGACGACTCAATTGCGCATCGACACGTCGATCAACTTCACCCAGTACCTGACCCTGAATCAGGAGGTGCCGCTCGATGGCTCCATCGTGCTGGACCTGCGTTACCTCTGACCTCTTCACGCTGCCCCAATGGAAGACCCCGGCATGACCACAACCTTACTCAAAACAGCAACCTGCTGGCTTGCCCTGTCGCTGCTGCTTGGCGCACAGGCCCAGGCCGACGGCATGGTGCCGGACACCTCCGTGGTGATTATTTACGAAGCCGAGGGTGAGGCCGCCGTTTCAGTGACCAACACCGACGGCCAGCTCGCCTTGTTGCACGTCACCCTGGAAGACATTCCCGAAGACACCGAACCCCTGCTGGTAGTCACGCCGCCACTGTCGCGGGTGGAGCCGGACAAATCGCAATTGGTCCGTTTCATCCTGCAAAGCCAACAACCGCTGCGTACCCAGCGGCTCAAACGGGCGATCTTCGAAGGTATGCCCCAGGGCCGTTCCGCGGCCAAAGCCGGGCACGCACAGGTCGGCGTGACGGTGCGCCAGAACCTGCCGGTGATCATCCACCCCAAGGGTCTGGCCCTCAATCGCACGCCCTGGACCAGCCTGACCTGGTCGCAACAGGGCAGTACCTTGCACGTGCGCAACGACAGCCCGTATGTGGTGCGCCTGGCCCAGGACCTGCGCCTGCTGCCCGGTGACGGCAAAGCCATGCTGCCTCGCACCTACGTGTTGCCCGGGGAGACCCTGAGTGTGCAGGCCAGCGGCGGCCCCGCCACTAAAGTGCGACTGCAACCGGCCACCGTCTACGGCTTTGCGGCTGCCGCCTACGAAGCCCCGATCATCTGACGAGCAACAAGAGGTTCCCGACCCGCCACAGACGCCCTTCAATCGAGTGCCTTTCGTGAAAACAATATTGAGCTCCCGTGACGGCGAAGCAGTGCCCGACACTCCCGCTCGCCTTGCCTTCCCCGCGATGCTGCTGGCCTGTGCCTTATTGCCGGGCAAAGCCTGGGCCGAAGCACGGCCCGGCTTCGACGCCACCACCCTGCACCAGCGCGGCATTGACCCAGAGTTGGCCAACCTGCTGCTGGACGCCCCGCGCTTTGCCGCCGGCAGGCAGGCGGTGAGCCTGCGGGTCAACGGCCAGCCTCGTGGGCGCCTGGAGGTGGGTTTTGATCAACAGGGCGTACTGTGTTTTGACCGATCCTTGCTGGACGCCGCCAACCTGACGATCCCCGGCGACGAAGGGCCCTGCCATGATTTTCTCGCGCAGTACCCACAAAGCCTGGTGGAGCCGGACCCCGCCAGCCTCAGCGTGTCCCTGGTGGTGCCGACCGATGCATTGCGCCCGGTGCAACAGGACGTCTCGGGCTATGAAACCGGCGGCGTCGCCGGCTTGCTCAATTACGATCTCACAGGGTTCTATAACCGCTTCGGCGACGGCAACAGCCGGTTTGGCTCGGCCAATACCGAGGTGGGTTTCAACGCCGGCGACTGGATCGTGCGCAGCCGCCAAGTACAGACCTGGCAGGATGGGCTGTCGCGCAGCACCCATCTGGAGGCCTATGCCCAGCGCACCTTTGCCAGCCATCAAGCCGTGCTGCAAGCCGGGCAGATCAGCCTCTACAACCCGGTGTTATCCGGTGCGCAGATCACCGGGGTCCAGGTCCTGACCGAACAGGCTCTACTGGAACAGGGGCAAAGCGCGACCATCGACGGTATTGCCAACAGCCCGGCGCAAGTCGAGGTGCGGCAGAACGGCGCGTTGATTCACTCCACGGTGGTGCCCGCCGGACCGTTCTCCCTGACGGACGTACGGCGCCCGAACTCGCGTTCGGACGTCGAAGTCACGGTCAAGGAAAGCAGCGGCGGCGAGCGACGCTTCACCGTCCCCGCCGCCATGCTCGGCCTCGGGTTGCCAGCACCGGGGTACTCGGTGGCGGTGGGCCGTGTGCGCAATATCGGCGATGCCCAGGGCGACGATCCGTGGGTCGCCAGCGCGGGCTGGACCGGTGCCGTGCACTCGCAACTGTCCCTGGGCAGCGGCGTGCTGATGTCCAGTGAATACCGGGCTGCGGGGCTGAGCCTGGGTTGGCTGCCGTGGCTGGACAGTCAGATCCAGCTGTCCACACAGCTCGCCGATACCCAGGCGCGGGATAAGGTCCGTGGCCTGCAAACCGACCTGTCCTGGGCCCAGCGCCTGAATGATCAGTGGTCGTTCAGCGTGGCCAATTCCTGGAGGACACCGGGCTATCGGGAACTGGAAGAAGCCACCTACGCGCCCGACACCACCCAGCAACCGCGCTCCCGTTATCGCGACCAACAAAGCGCCACGCTGGGCTGGTCCCACCCGTGGCTGGGGGCTTTCAGTGCCGGGGTTTCGCGCTCGAGCAGCGCTGACGGCGAGAGCAGCAGTCGCGGCCTGGCGTCCTGGGGCACCAGCGTCGGCGGGGTGTCATTGTCGGCCAGTGCCGAGTGGCAGATGGGCGGGCGCCAGCAGCAGGACAACGCGGTGTACCTGAACGTCAGCCTGCCCCTGGGCGAGAGCCGCCGCGTGCGGGCCTGGGTCCGCAACTCGGGTGGCGAACATCGCACGGGGCTGGGGCTGAACGAACAGATCGACGATCAATTGAGTTACCGCGTCAGCGCCGAACACGACACCCGCGACCAGCAGGTCGAAACCACCCTCGGCCTCTCGGCCCTGCCCCGCTACAGCCAACTCGATTTCAGCTACAGCCGCGCCGATGCCGAGCGTTCGAGCTATCAGGGCAGCGCCCGGGGGGCGTGGTGCTGCATGGTGGCGGTGTCACGTTGTCGCCGTATGCGGTGCGCGACACCTTTGCCGTGGTGGCGCTGGGCGACATGGGCGGTATCAAGCTGAGCACGCCCAGCGGCCCGGTGTGGACCGACTGGCAAGGCCAGGCCGTGGTGCCCCAGGTGAGCGCCTATGGCCGCAGCCCGGTAGAAGTGCAGACCCGCTCGCTGCCGCGCAACGCCGATATCAACAACGGCCTGACCATGATCTCGGCCGGGCGCGGCGCCGTGCAACGGGTCGAATTCGGCGTGACCTTGACCCGTCGAGTGTTGCTCACCGCGCGCACCGCGCAGGGGGAGTTGCTGCCCCGTGGCGCCTCTGTCAGTACCGCCAGCGGCGAGTTCGTGACCCTGGTGCAGGACGGTGGCCAGGTGTTCCTGCCCAACGTGCTGGAGCAGTCCGAATTGTGGGTCAGCGCACCAGAGATGGAGCGCTGCCGGCTGCAGTTTGAACTGTCGGCCAAGGGCGATCCCCAGGTGTACTTCGAAACCGCGCCAGCGAGCTGCAACGCCTTATGAGGACGATCACCATGCGCCTTTTCCGCGCTCCAAAGCGACTGATGGCGGTCGTGCTTACCGTCGGCCTTGCCGGCAATGCCCTGGCCGATGACGAGTGCCAGTTGACCCTCAGTGAATCCCTGCTGGATTTGGGCCTGATGAGCCGCCTTGCACAAAACGACAGCGCCCCCCAGCGCCTGCTCGGCGAACGCCGCCTGAGCCTGAACCTGAGCTGTCCGCAACCGGCGGATATGAGTGTGTTCTATCGGGCCCTGGCGGCGAATGCGCAATACCTGCAATTTACCGAACATGGACACTACGCCCTGCAAGTCAGCGATGGCGTGCTGGATGGCCAGGCAGTGGAGCTGGGGTTACTACCGGGCGCCGGCCAGCCTCCCGCCACCGTCGCCACAGCGTTGAACTGGCGTCCAGGCCATGGGGTGGTGCCGATGGTCCGCGGCACTCCGGTGCAAGGCCAGCACTTTTCCCTGCAAGTAAGCCTCAGTGCCTGGGCCGACGTGGCCGCGACCCACGTGCGCGATGCGACCACCTGGGAAGTGTCGGGCACCTTCGACGCCCCCCAAAGCGGACGCTACCGGGAACTGACCCTGCGCGCCCACTTCGCCCCCGTCGCTTGCACACCGCAGTTATCCAACGGCGGCCTGGTGGATTACGGCACCTTGCTGGCCAAGGACCTGAGCGCCACTGCAGAAACCCCGCTGCCCACCCGTACGTTGCAGTTTTCCGTGAATTGCGATGCCCCCGCACGCTTCGCCCTGGTGATGCACGACAACCGATTCGGCTCGGCCACCGGCGGCACCGATGAGACCGCCTACGGCCTGGGCGTGGATGCCAGTCACAACAAAATCGGTCGCTACTATCTGAACATCGACCCGGCGGACTTCAGCGCCGATAACCTGGGCACCCTCTATCGCACCGACTCCACCAGCAACGGCCAGGCCTGGAGCAGCGCCACCGCCCGGCAGATCCCGATCGCCGCCAATAGCCTGATGGGGTTTACCGACAGCATCGGCAGCACCCTGGGGCCGATTGCCGCTCAACACCTGGTCGGCACGGTGCGCATCAAGCCCTACCTGGCCCCCACCCAATCCATGGACCTGCGCAACGTGGTGCGTATCAACGGCTCCGGCACCCTGGAAATCATCTACCTCTGACCTCTGGAACCTTCTTTATGCACAAGCACTGCCTGGCTTTGCCCGCCCTGCTGTTACTGGTCTCGGCGCAACCTGCGCTGGCCGCCTCGACCGTGGACCTGAGCGTCAAAGGCCAGGTCACGCCGACAGCCTGTACCCCGCTGCTGTCCAGCGGCGGGATGATCGACTACGGCAAGATTTCCCAGCATGACCTGAACCTCGACAAGGGCACACGCCTGCCGATCAAGCAGTTGCAAGTCAGAATCGGCTGCAATGCCCCAGCGCGCTTTGCCCTGCGCATGCGCGACAATCGCAACGGTTCGGCCACGGTCAACAGCGAGATCTATTACGGGCTGGGGTTCGACAACAGTGGTAATCGCATCGGGCTGTATTCCATGACGTTTGATCCCAGAAAAACGCTGGTCGACAGTACTTCGCTGATCTACGGCACCGAGTCCACCACCGGCGGCCTGGCCTGGCGTACCGCCAACCTCAACACCATCGAGATTGGCGCCAACAGTTACCTGGGTTTCACCGAAACCAAAGACAGTGTCGCCGGACCCTCGGCGATTCAGGTTCTGATCAGCACGGTCAAAGTCGAGGCGGTGATCAATGCCCGGCAGAACCTGGACCTGAGCACCGATACCCCGCTGGATGGCTCGGCAACCCTGGAAGTGCTGTATCTCTAGAGTTTCTCGCTGGTGACCTGCACATACTGCGCACGTCCTGCGCCCAGCCCGGCGACGATTGCACCCAGGCCGATTACCGCGAAAATCCAGCCAATGGCCGTCCAGCCGCCGGTCCAGTCATGCACCAGGCCGACCGCGAACGGGCCAAGGGACGCCAGGGTGTAGCCGATGCCCTGGGCCATGCTCGACAGGTTGGCGGCCACATGGGAATCGCGCGAGCGCAGCACGATCAAGGTCAGCGCCAGGCTGAACGTGCCACCCTGTCCCAGGCCCAACAGAATCGCCCAGCCCCACAGACCGTCCAACGGTGCATACAGGCACCCGAACAGGCCGCCGAGGGTCAGCAGCATCACCACCACAATGGCCAGGCGTTGATCCTTGCCACGGGTGGCCAGCCAGGGTGCGGCCAGGGAGCTGGCCAGTTGCACGATGATCGAGCCGGACAGGGCCAACCCGGCTTCAGTGGCACTCAGGCCACGGCCGATGAGGATCGACGGCAGCCAGCCGAACACGATATAGGCCAGGGACGATTGCAGGCCCATATACAACGTCACCTGCCAGGCCAGCGGGTCGCGCAGCAAGCCCTTGACCCGGTACGCCACCTGGTGGGCGCCGTGTTTCTGCCCGACTTGCGGTAACCAGAACAGCGCCGCCAGCAGTGCCGGCAGCATCCAGAAGCCCAGGCCGATGTTCCAGCTGTCTGCGAAGTAATGACTCAACGGCACCGTGGCCCCTGCTGCCAACGCCGCGCCCAGGCACAGGGCCATGGTGTAGACCCCCGTCATGGCCCCGGCCTGCCTGGCGAAGTCACGCTTGACGATCCCCGGCAACAACACCCCGATAATGCCGATACTGGCCCCGGCCAACAGACTGCCGGCGAACAGCCCGACCTCACCGAACGAGCTGCGCAGAATGATCCCGGCGGCCAGGGTCAATAAAATCCCCAGCACCACACGCTCGGCGCCAAACCGTCGGGCGAGGATCGGCGCCATGGGCGCAAACAGGCCCAGGCACAGCACCGGCAAGGTGGTCAGCAGGCCGGCCTGGGCCGCCGACAACCCCAAGCTGGCGGACACTTCACTGAGCAGCGGTGCCATGCTCGACAACGCCGGGCGCAGGTTCAACGCCACCAGAATCAGGCCCAGTAATAACAGCCACGGACGATGCACCTGCGGCGGACTGTGCTGGACCACCTCGTCGTCGGCCTCGGCGTCGATCAGCAATTCTTCAAGGGCATTTTCTGGGCGGGGCATGGCGTTCTCGGGTTCAAGGTTCATTGATCAACTGCCGGGACAGGGCTTTGGCGCGCTCCGGGGCCTGCTGCTCCACGGCATTGAGCAGTTCGACATGCAGGTCGAACACTGCCTGGCGACGCGGCTTGATATTCAGGGTCTGGCGCAACTGGGCGCCGACGATGCTGGAAAAGTACTGGTACAGCTCACTCAAGGCCGGGTTGTGGGCCGCGTCCACCAGGCGCTTGTGGAACACCAGGTCGCACTGGATGTAGTGCTCCAGGTCGCCGTGGTAGTGCTCGCCACTGGCCCGCAGCGCTTGGTGCAGGCGTTGCAGATCCTCAGGGGTGCGGCGCAAGGCCGCCAGGCCGACGGCCTCGACCTCAAGAATCTGCCGCGTCTCCTGCGCCTGCTCCAGGGTGCACTGGGACATGGCATTCATCACCCCCAACGGATCGGTCATGGAACGCAGGTAGCTACCGTCTCCCTGGCGAACCTCGATCAGCCCGGAGAACGCCAGCACCCGCATGGCCTCGCGCACGGTATTGCGGCTGATGCCCAGCTCGGCCGACAGCTCCGGCTCGGTGGGCAGGCGCTCGCCAATCGCCCATTTGCCTTGGGTGATGCGCTGGCGCAGTTGGTCCAGGGCCTGGTCGACCAGGGAGCGTTTGATCAGAGGGGCGATGTCCGGCATGGGTTTTGTACTTTCGTCCAATCATAGGATGAATTTTCGTACAGCCTATTCGGAGTTGCCTACAGAAGCAACGCACCAGGGTTTTCAGGCGGGCAAAGGAAGCGAATTTTCGATCAGTAAAATTACCCTTCAAGGGTAATTATTGGCCTCAGGTGTCTTATGGAAAAGTACACACCTCATTACGATTTGGCGGTGATAAAGGCGGATGTCAGGCGGCTTGGAAGGAACGCAAAACCATCAGTGTCCAGGGCATGGGGCGTCGGGTCGACACTCTTTCAGGCTGGGGATGCAAAGCCTGTGGCGACGGCTTTTGGGACCCCGATACCGATAGTGCGGATCGCTATGCAGAAGCGGGTGATAAGCTGGTTCTCGCCGCGCGAAAAATGATCGGCGCCGAGATAAAACGCATCCGCCGAAAACGGCACCTTACACAAAAAGAAGCAGTGCAATTGCTGTCCGGGGGCGGCCACAACGCGTTCTCTCGGTACGAGCGCGGTGAGTTGATGGCACCCAAACCCTTGGTGCTGTTGATGCGGTTATTGGATCGTCACCCACATTTGCTGGCAGACGCAAAAGCTCTCGCCGAGGGTGCTGATTTGTTCGGTGCCTTCACCTCTACCGTGAACAGCGACACTGAAGTACTCAACGCTTCCTAGCCGCAAAAAAAACCCGGCGCCAGGCCGGGTTGGTCTCAAACATCCATCAATGCAAAATCTGACTCAAGAACAACTTGGTCCGCTCATTCTGCGGGTTGTCGAAGAAGTCATTGGGCGCCGCCTGTTCCACGATCTCGCCCTTGTCCATAAAGATCACGCGGTTGGCCACGGTGCGCGCAAAGCCCATTTCGTGGGTCACGCACAACATGGTCATGCCGTCTTCGGCCAGGCCGATCATGGTGTCCAGCACCTCCTTGACCATCTCCGGGTCGAGGGCCGAGGTCGGCTCGTCGAACAGCATGATTTTCGGCTTCATGCACAGGGCACGGGCAATCGCCACACGCTGTTGCTGGCCGCCCGACAATTGCCCCGGGAACTTGTGGGCCTGCTCCGGAATACGCACACGTTCCAGGTAGTGCATGGCGATTTCCTCGGCCTTGCGCTTGGGCATCTTGCGCACCCACATCGGCGCCAGCGTGCAGTTCTGCAGGATGGTCAGGTGCGGGAACAGGTTGAAGTGCTGGAACACCATGCCCACTTCCCGGCGCACGCTTTCGATCTGCTTGAGGTCATTGGTCAGTTCCACGCCATCGACCACGATCCGCCCCTGCTGGTGCTCTTCCAGGCGGTTGAGGCAGCGAATGGTGGTGGATTTACCCGAGCCCGACGGGCCGCACAGCACGATACGCTCGCCCTGCTTGACGTTGAGGTTGATGTCTTTCAACACATGGAACTGGCCGTACCACTTGTTGACGCCCTGCATCTGGATAATGCCTTCAGGGCTCACCGGCTGTTTGATTGCTTCGCTCATCAAAAAACTCCTAACGCTTGTGGCCAGTGTCGAGCTTGTGTTCCAAATGAATGGAATAGCGCGACATACCAAAACAGAAAATCCAGAACACCAGGGCCGCGAACACATAGCCTTCAGTGGCCATGCCCAGCCATTTCGGGTCGGCGGCGGCTTGCTTGACGCTGTTGAGCAGGTCGAACAAGCCGATGATGATCACCAGGCTGGTGTCCTTGAACAGCGCAATAAACGTGTTGACGATGCCGGGGATCACCAGCTTCAGGGCTTGCGGCAGGATCACCAGGCCCATGCTGCGCCAGTAGCCCAGGCCCATCGCGGCGGCCGCTTCGTACTGCCCCTTGGGAATCGCCTGCAAGCCACCGCGCACCACTTCAGCCACATAGGCCGACTGGAAGAGGATCACGCCGATCAGGGCCCGCAGCAGCTTGTCGATGCCCATGCCTTCAGGCAGGAACAGCGGCAGCATCACCGACGACATGAACAGCACGGTAATCAACGGCACGCCGCGCCAGAACTCGATGAAGGTCACACACACCACACGAATCGCCGGCATGTTCGAGCGTCGCCCCAGCGCCAGCACAATCCCCAGGGGCAAGGCCCCGGCGATGCCAACGGTGGCGATGACCAGGGTCAGCATCAGGCCGCCCCATTGGCTGGTGGCGACGTTGGTCAGGCCGAAGATCCCGCCGTGCAGCAGGAAGTAGGCGATGATCGGGTACAGCACCAGAAAGCCCAGGCCATAGACCGCCTTGCGCTGAAACCGCGAGATAAACAGCGGGGCCACGCCAATCACCGCCAGCCACACGGTGAAGTCCACGCGCCAGCGCAGGTCGCCGGGATAGTAGCCGTACATGAACTGCCCGAAGCGCTGTTGGATAAACACCCAGCAGGCGCCTTCCTTGGTGCAGTCGGCGCGGGTGGTGCCGACCCAGTTGGCGTCGAGGATCGCCCACTGCAGGATCGGCGGCACCACCAGGTACACCAGGTAGAACGCCAGCAAGGTCAGCAGGGTATTGAGCCAACTGGAAAACAGGTTGGCGCGCATCCATGCCATCGGGCCGAAGACTTTGTTCGGCGGCGGCATATCAGGTTTGAAAGTATGGGAAGTCATGCGGGTGTCCTCACCGTTCGATCAGCGCAATGCGCTTGTTGTACCCGTTCATCAGCAGGGAAATGCTGATGCTGATTGCCAGGTACACGCTCATGGTGATGGCAATGACCTCGATGGCCTGGCCGGTCTGGTTGAGCACCGTGCCGGCAAACAGCGAAACCATTTCCGGGTAACCGATACCGGCGGCCAGGGACGAGTTTTTCGCCAGGTTCAGGTATTGGCTGGTCAGCGGCGGGATGATCACCCGCAGGGCTTGCGGGATGATGACCTTGCGCAGCGTGGGCCCGGGGCGCATGCCCAGGGAGCGCGCGGCTTCGGTCTGGCCGTGGCTGACCGACTTGATGCCCGAACGCACGATCTCGGCAATAAACGCTGCCGTGTAAACCGTGAGCGCCAGGGTCAGCGCCAGCAGCTCGGGGATCAGAACCCAGCCGCCGACGAAGTTGAAGCCCTTGAGTTCCGGCATTTGCCAATGCACGGGCGCACCAAACAGCAACGTGCACAACGCCGGGATCACCAGGAACAGCCCCAGACCCGCCCAGAACTTGTGGAACGGCACGCCGGTGGCTTCAAAGCGTTTATTGGCCCAACGGCTCATCAACACAATGGCGATGATCGCCACCATCACGCTGACGACAAACGGCCAGAACCCATCGGCCGCGACGGCCGCCGGCATGTTCAGGCCACGGCTGCTGACAAAAAAGGTGTCGCTGAAGTTATGGCTGTTGCGCGGCCCCGGCATGGTCAGGAACACCGCGAAATACCAGAACAGGATTTGCAGCAGCGGCGGAATATTGCGAAACACCTCCACATACACCGTCGCCAGTTTGCTGATGATCCAGTTCGGTGACAGCCGGGCCACGCCGATGATAAACCCGAGGATGGTGGCCAGGACCACACCGATCACGGTGACCAGCAAGGTGTTGAGCAGACCGATCACAAAGACCCGGGCATAGCTGTCCGATTCGGTGTAGTCGATCAAATGTTGAGCGATGCCGAAACCGGCGCTGCGCTCCAGGAAGTCGAAGCCGGAGGTAATGCCCCGGTGCTGAAGATTGGTTTGCGTGTTGTTGAACAGGTACCAGCCCAACGCGACCACCGCCACGATGGTGATGATCTGGAACAGCCACGCACGCACTTTTGGATCACTGAAGCTGAGCTTCTGTTTTGGTGCGCCGATTTGAGTTTGCATTAAGTGCCCCGCAAAAAATGGAACAGAACATCACCCGGCGGTTGGCCCACCGGGTGATAGAACCATCAGCGATCAGCGCACAGGAGGTGCGTATTGAATGCCACCGTTGTTCCACAGCGCGTTCAGGCCACGGTCGATTTCCAGCGGGGTGCTCTTGCCCAGGTTGCGCTCGAACACTTCACCGTAGTTACCGACCTGCTTGACGATCTGGACCACCCAGTCCTTCTTCACTTTCAAGTCTTTGCCGTATTCGCCGTCAGCGCCCAGCAGACGGGCAACGTCCGGGTTCTTGGTGGCCTTGGCTTCAGCCTCGACGTTTTTCGAGGTGATACCGGCTTCTTCAGCGTTGAGCATGGCGTAGCCCACCCAGCGCACGATGGCCAGCCACTCGTCGTCGCCATTACGCACGACCGGGCCCAGGGGCTCCTTGGAAATGGTTTCCGGGAGGACCACGTAGTCTTTCGGCGCGGCCAGCTTGCTGCGCTGGGCGAACAGTTGCGACTTGTCGGAGGTCAGCACGTCGCAGCGCCCGGACTCCAGGGACTTGGCGCTTTCATCGGAGGTGTCGAAGGTGATCGGGGTGTACTTGAGGTTGTTGCCACGGAAGTAGTCGGAAACGTTCAGCTCGGTGGTGGTACCGGCCTGGATGCAGATGGTTGCACCGTCCAGTTCCTTGGCACTTTTCACGCCCAGCTTGTTGTTGACCAAAAAGCCGATGCCGTCGTAGTAGGTGATGAACCCCGGGAATTTCAGGCCCATGCCCGCATCGCGGGAGCTGGTCATGGTGGTATTGCGCGAGAGGATGTCGACTTCGCCAGACTGCAGCGCGGTGAAACGCTCCTTGGCATTCAATTGGCTGAACTTGACCTTGGTCGCGTCGCCGAACACCGCAGCGGCCACAGCGCGGCAGTAGTCAGCGTCAATCCCGAGGATCTTGCCGCTGGCATCCGGCACCGAGAAACCCGGCAGGCCGTCGCTGACGCCACATTGCACAAACCCTTTCTTCTGCACTGCATCCAGGGTGGCACCGGCCTGGGCCAGACCACTGATCCCCAATACGGTCGCCGCAGTCACGATGGCCAGGGTGGACTTCAATACCTTCATTCAAACCTCCAGTTGCTCTTGTTGTGTCGGAGCTCGAACCTCTGCGCACCCTTATGAGGCGATATCGACCCGTGTTGGCTTTTTTTGGGGTCAAGCAGCAAGAGGCTGTCGCTGTCATTGCAGCGGCTATCCCAGAGGCGGTAGTCACTGATAGTGTTACCGTCCCCGGATAGTTCTGACATCGACCTACACATAGCAAGCGCCGTACCAGAGTGTCAGCTGAGTCGTTTCAGCCCAGGATCAATCGCAAAACAGTCAACCATGCGACATCTTGTTAACTGAGCCGCCTTGCACGAACTGCCTTGTCGCATCTCTTCGGCGCGCACGCACATTTATGGAGCAAACATGACCGACCCCTTGATTCTTCAGCCCGCCAAGCCCGCAGACGCCTGCGTAATCTGGTTGCATGGCTTGGGTGCCGATCGCTACGACTTCTTGCCAGTGGCGGAGGCGTTGCAGGAAAGCTTGCTGTCCACGCGCTTTGTATTGCCCCAGGCACCGACCCGTGCGGTGAGCATCAATGGCGGCTACGAGATGCCAAGCTGGTACGACATATTGGCCATGACCCCGGCACGGGCCATCAGCCGTGAACAGCTGGATGAGTCGGCAAAAATGGTCATTGATTTGATCGACCAACAAAAAGCCAGCGGAATAGACGCCTCGCGCATTTTCCTTGCCGGCTTTTCCCAAGGCGGCGCGGTGGTCCTGCACGCCGCCTTTATGAAATGGCAGGGAGCCTTGGGTGGCGTGCTTGCCCTCTCCACTTATGCACCGACGTTCAGCGATGAACTGGAACTGTCCGCCAGCCAGCAGCGCATTCCGGCCCTGTGCCTGCACGGCCAGTACGATGAAGTGGTGCAGAACGCCATGGGCCGCAGCGCCTATGAGCATTTAAAGCAGCAGGGTGTCACCGTGACATGGCAAGAATACCCAATGGGTCACGAAGTGTTACCCGAAGAGATCCGCGATATCGGTCAATGGCTAAGCCAGCGCCTTGGCTAAAAAACCGCCATTGTGTAGCCGCGTGTCCAACGCACTACGCCGCGCCCGATTCTTGCATTACACTGGCCGGCGTACATTCCTTAACCAATTGATGAGATGACCGTGCTCAAAGCACTCAAGAAGATGTTCGGTAAAAGCGAGGCTGAACCACTCGCCCCTGTTCCCAGCGCCCCGGCCCAAACTTCCGGCAGCCGCAATGACGGTAAACAGCCTGGCCGAACCGCGCCCGTTGCCTCGCCAAAACCAGCGCCTGCCACGCCTGCCGCCCCGGCTCCAGCCGCCCAGCCCGTAGAAGAACCACCGCGAGTAGAAAAACCGCGCCGCGAACGTGCGCCAAAACCGGTGGTAAAGCCGTGGAAACTGGAAGACTTCGTGGTTGAGCCCCAAGAGGGCAAGACCCGCTTTCACGACTTCAAGCTGGCCCCGGAACTGATGCATGCCATCCAGGACCTGGGCTTTCCATACTGCACGCCGATCCAGGCCCAGGTACTGGGCTTCACCCTGGCCGGCAAAGACGCCATTGGCCGCGCCCAGACCGGTACCGGCAAGACCGCAGCGTTCCTGATCTCGATCATTACCCAGCTGCTGCAAACCCCGCCGCCCAAAGAGCGCTACATGGGCGAGCCACGGGCACTGATCATCGCCCCGACCCGGGAGCTGGTGGTGCAGATCGCCAAGGATGCCGCCGACCTGACCAAGTACACCGGCCTCAACGTCATGACGTTCGTGGGCGGCATGGACTTCGACAAACAGCTCAAGCACCTGGAAGCGCGGCACTGCGACATCCTGGTCGCCACCCCGGGCCGTTTGCTGGACTTCAACCAGCGTGGTGACGTACACCTGGACATGGTTGAAGTGATGGTGCTGGACGAAGCCGACCGGATGCTCGACATGGGATTTATCCCACAAGTGCGTCAGATCATTCGCCAGACCCCACCGAAAAACGAACGCCAGACCCTGCTGTTCTCCGCGACCTTCACCGAAGACGTGATGAACCTCGCCAAGCAGTGGACCACCGACCCGTCCATCGTCGAGATCGAGGCGCTGAACGTCGCCAGCGAAAACGTCGAACAGCATATCTATGCGGTGGCCGGTGCCGACAAATACAAGCTGCTCTACAACCTGGTCAACGACAACGGTTGGGAGCGGGTCATGGTATTTGCCAACCGCAAGGACGAAGTGCGGCGCATTGAAGAACGCCTGGTTCGCGACGGCGTCAATGCCGCGCAACTGTCCGGCGACGTGCCGCAGCACAAACGCATCAAGACCCTGGAAGGCTTTCGCGAAGGCAAGATCCGCGTGCTGGTGGCCACCGATGTGGCAGGCCGCGGGATTCATATCGACGGCATCAGCCACGTGATCAACTTCACCCTGCCGGAAGTGCCGGACGACTACGTACACCGTATCGGCCGTACCGGGCGTGCAGGCGCTGCCGGTGTGTCGATCAGCTTTGCCGGGGAAGACGATTCGTATCAATTGCCGTCGATCGAAACCTTGCTGGGCCGCAAGATCAGCTGCGAAACGCCGCCGACGCACTTGCTGCGTCCCGTAGAGCGTAAACGCCCTTAAGCTGGAATGCGGTAAAAGATGTGGGAGCGGGCTTGCTCGCGAACGCAGTGAATCAGTCAATATGTCCAGAGACTGACACACCGCATTCGCGAGCAAGCCCGCTCCCACATTTGCTTTCAGCGCTTTCACATTCAAGGAGGAACACATGAACCAGGCCGACTACATCATCATCGGCGGCGGTATTGCCGGTGCCTCCGCCGGTTACTGGCTGTCCCGACATGCCCGCGTCATCGTGCTGGAGCGTGAGTCCATGCCGGGCTATCACTCCACTGGCCGCTCGGCCGCGCTGTATATCGCCGCCTACGGTACCCCGCAAGTGCGCGCCCTGACCCTGGGCAGCCGCGACTTCTTCGATCACCCGCCCGCAGGTTTCAGCGAGCATCCGTTGCTCACGCCCCGTGGCGAACTGCTGGTGGACCTGCTGGGCGATCCTGACGAACTGCAGCGCCAATACCTGAGTGCCAAGGCCCTGGTACCCGAGACGCAGCTGCTGAGTGCCGAGGAGGCGCTGCACAGGCTGCCGATCCTGCGCCCGGAAAAAGTCCACGGGGCGATCTACGACCCGACGGTCTGCGACATCGACACCGACGCGCTGTACCAAGGCTATCTACGTGGTATCCGGCGCAATGGCGGAGAAATCCACACCGACAATGAAGTGCAGAAACTGACCCGCGACGGCGAGGGCCAGTGGCACGTGCGCACTTCGCAACAACGCTTCAGCGCCCCGGTGATCCTCAATGCCGCCGGCGCCTGGGCCGACACCATTGGCGAGCTGGCCGGAGCGCGGAAGATCGGCCTGCAACCCAAGCGGCGCAGCGCCTTTATCTTCGCGCCCCCCGCCGAGGTGAATAGCCACACCTGGCCGGAACTGGCGGCCCTCGACGGCTCGTTCTACATGAAGCCCGACGCCGGCATGTTCCTCGGCTCACCGGCCAATGCCGACCCGGTGGCGCCCCACGACGTGCAACCCGAAGAGCTGGACATTGCCACGGGCATCTATCACATCGAACAAGCCACCACCCTGAGCATCCGCCGCCCGACCCGCACCTGGGCAGGGTTGCGCAGCTTTGTCAGCGATGGCGACCTGGTGTGCGGGTTCGATCCACAGGTCGAGGGTTTATTCTGGGTCGCGGCCCAGGGCGGTTATGGCATCCAGACCTCACCGGCGATGGGCCAGGCCAGTGCGGCATTGGTTCGCCACCTGGCGTTACCCGAGGCGTTGCAGCGTGCCGGCCTGACGGAGGCGATGTTATCGCCCCGGCGCCTGGGTTGATTGCAGGCACGGTGCCCTGCTGGATCATCCTTGATACAACTGCGCAATGATGGGCTGGCGAATGCGCGACGCCTCGTCTCTGAATGCCTGGTAATAGCCTGCACTGCTGGCCGGCATATCCACCAGGCGACTGCCCGTGGCTTGCGGCTGGGGATGGGCCGAACCGGGAGCACCTGGCACGGGTTGGGCAGGATCGCCACCACCCGAGCCTGCCGATGTGGTTCTGGCCTCTACCGAGCGACCAAAGTTGGTACTTCTCAATACGAAACGGGTGACCCCGTAAATCTTGCTGAAGCTAGTGATTCCCTGTTTATCGGTGAACTTATAGCTCAAGCCCAGCATCCGCTTGCCAGCCGCCAGAAAGCTGGCCCCCAGTGGGGCGTCAAAAAAGCTGCTGTACTTGACAAAGTCCTTGGCCGTGCTGGCCTTGAGAGCCGCAGTGTAGGCCATACTTGCCGACGTGTAGGCCCCCGCAAAGCTAACTACCCATGACGCCACAGAGAACCCGAAAGATGCCCACCCCAGGTTTTGGATGTGGTGCGAACGGTCCCAACCCATCGCCCTGTCGACCTCAGCGATACTCAAGGCTGCGACACTAAGCGTTCCCCCAACCACCCCCAACGATGCAGCCCCCAGCAGCGCCGCCTTGGAAGCAACAACCATCCCCGCCGCAGATGCCGCCGCCGTTCCAGCTGCCGCCGCATATGCCGCTACCGCGGTAACAAATCCGGGAGCCGCAAACCCTACCGTCACTATCGACAACACCAGCGCAACTCCGGTCAATACCCACTTCAACCAGTTCGGCAACAACCCGCTGGGGTCCATTAGGTTGACCGGATTACCAGCACAGTAGGCATAGCTGTTGATCCCCCCCTCGTCAAAAGGGCTCAGCGGATCAGGCTGCAAGAACATCATCAGGTGAGGATCGTAGACCCGTTGACCGTTGCCGAGAAAGTAGAGGTTGATCGCCGCATCCAGCCGTTGACCATTCAACGCCGGCAGTTGCAGATCAGCCATGCTACGGACCTTGCCGTCATCCAGCGGGATTTTCGTATCGCCGTAGGGCGTGTAGTGTCGCCGCACATGGGCCTGGCCTGGGGCCGATACGCCGCGCACACTACCGCTGGCATCGTTCATATGCAGTTGCAGCCCGTCGACGCCCCCGCTGCGTGCCATCACCTCATCCCCGCCGTCGGCGTAGCGGATCTTTTTATTGCCTTCAACCAGAGTCTCCAGCCGGTCGCCGGCGTATGCCAGCATCACCGGCGGCTCACTGCCCCGGGACGCCAGTACCTGGCGGGCCTCGGCATCGTATTGGTAGCTGTACTTGAGGGGACCGGCCTGCACTGTGGTCAACTGCTCAAAACCATTGTAGGTATAGGCCTGGCCCGCCGGGTGTGCCTGCAAGTTGCCCGCCGCGTCATACGTCAGTGTGACATCCTGCGCCGGGCGTGTATGGGTCAGCCGGGTCAGTTGAGTGGGATCGGCACCGGTAAAATAACGCTCGCAGGTGTCTTGCGTGCTGTCGGCAAACGTCGTGACAACCCGAGTAATGTTATTGAGGCTGTCAAAGCTGAAATCCTGCCCGACAATGCCACGCCCCAGATGATCCTTGGGGTGTTCGGGCCCCGTGCAGCGATAGGTCTTGAGCCGCAGAAAGGCATCGTAGGTGAAGGTCTCGCCGATCACCAGGCGTGAGCCGGCGTCCTTGAGTTCCCGTGTCGCCAACATACTGTTGAGGTGATACGTGCTGGTCATGACCTGGAACAGCGCACCGTTCTGCTCGAAGCGGCGCTCGGCTTCCCGACCCAGCGAGTCATAGGACAGCTTGGTAACGACTCGCGTGCTTTCATAGGCGGTGGTCAGGACATGCGGCCGGCCCAATGTATCGTAGGTTTGCTCGATGACCATGGCGCCAGTGGTCATCTTGGAGAACCGCCCGAACACATCGTACTCAAGCTGGCTGGACTGGCCGTCGGCGGAAGTTTGCTGCAGCAGGCGCCCGCCAGGGGAATAGCCATACTGCGAGGTCAGGACGTTGCCGTTGGCGGTTTGGATATCCTTTTCAGGACGGCCGTTGGCATCCATAACGAACTCATGGATCAAGCCATTGGTCTCGGAACGTGTCATAGCACCGGTAACCGGGTCATGCCGGTAGGTGCTCGCCGGATGGCCCGACATCTCAATCCGAGTCGGCACATCCAACTCTGTGTCATAAGTCAGGGTCTGGCGAACCCCACGGGAGGAAACCATGGTGAACGGTTCCATCTCTCCGGCCTTGTACTCCCAGGTCGTGGCCTGCCCCAATGCCCCACGCGTCTGGCTGGTCATTCTGCCGAGGCTATCGTAGGTACGGGCCCCCAGCCGCTTGTTGTCGACCGTAAAAGCACTGGCCAATTCACTGCTGGTGCCGGGGGCGTAATCCATTTTACGCAGCCGATGAGGAGTGCCATCTATTGGTTTTTGAAGGGTCGTCAGCACCCGGTCGAACACGTCATAGGTCAGCTCAGTGGACGTTTTATTGACATCCACTGCCGTCACGCAGCGCCCCAGGCCATCGTAGGTATACGACGCCAGCTCCACTTTATTATTGTTGGCATCCAGGCGCTCCACCTTCATTGGCTGGTTATGCGTATTGAAATAGGTCAACAGCCGTTCACCGCCAACCACGCCCTCCTCCGTAAGATTGAGCCGCGGGTCATACTCGTTGATGACAACACGGCCATCGGCGTGGGTGACGCGGCTGGCGTTGCCCCACTTACTGTAGGAGTGGACGCTGCGCAACGAGCGTTGCCCGTTGGTCACGTAGTCGCTCTTGACCACTTCCACAGTTTGCCCAAGCGCGTCATAACGCCAAGTGCAGGCGACTCGCTCCTGGCTCGAGCCGATCAATTGTGCTTCGGACACCTGGCGTCCGGCACCGTCGTAGTAGGTAATCGTCTTGTTACCTTGCGCGTCCGCGGTAATCAGATGGGCACGCTTATTCTCTTCGGCAAAATGGTAAGCGTATTGCCGGGTCGCTTTCTGCGGCGCTCCAAGAGCTACGGTTTCTGCGGTCAGCCGGCCATTGACGTCGTACGCCAGGCCCATCGTGCTGCCGCCATCTCGCGTTAACGACAACAGGCGTCGACTGACCATCGAAAGCGTGCGTTTTGCCTCAAGCCATTGATTTCCTTGTTCTTCGCGCCCTTTCAACCGTCGGGTTTCGATCAGGTTATCGCCTTCAATGACGTAACTGAAATCACTGGTCAACAGCTGCCCGCCGACCGTACTGGTGCTGCTCTTCAACCGGCCAGCCAGCGCCACAGGGGTTTCGTAGTAAGTCTGCTGCATCACTAGCACACCAGCCTGGCTGCTCGATTGCTGTAGCACAAAATAACTACTGCCCGTCTGGGGGACGCGCGTATGGGTATATTCCGTGAGTCGCGCGGTAGGCGTGCCTCCTACAGGTACGAGTCGCTCTTGTTTGAGGTAGCGCTGGAACAATTTGTGGGGGTCCGCCGGGCATTTGCCGCTTTCGCCGGCAATCGGGTAATAACTGTATTCGGTGCGAATGCCAGAGGGTTCGGTGCGGCTGAGTTCGTTGCCATAATCATCGGTTTCGATCTGCTGGATCTCTTCCCTCGAGGTGCCACCAGCTACGAGTTCATAGCGATTGGTAACGGTTTTGGGCAGTTGGAAGTTCGCGGGCTGGCTGGGAAATAGACCGGGGAGCGTGTTATAGGTGATATTTACTTTACTGCGCGTTCCCTCGCGTAGGACCTGCTTTTCGGTCAACAGGTGAAACTTATTGTAGGTGGTACGAGTGACGCTCAAGACCGTATTGTTATTGGCCGCGTCAATGCTTTTCTCCTCAGTCCAATAGTCATAGGCGCCGCTAATCAGATACAGGTTGTCCTCACCCTCTTTGAAACCACCCGCATAAGGGAACCCCGTGAAGTTCTGCCCTGGACTGTAATCATAAGTCCGGATCATTGGAGGTTGATTGGCACCTGGAGTCTGCGTCCAACTGGACACACGGGGGATGAATTGGTTGTTGCCATATTGATGACCGTTTTCGGTATAGTTGATCTGCTCAGTTCCGCCCATCGGCGTTTGCACCCGCTCAATCGCAACCAAGCCATTACGAAACGGCGTCCTGTATACAAACGTATAGGCAGCAACCCCCGGCGCACCACTACGATCGTAAGGCGCAGTGACACCTGTAAGGCGATCATTGATCTGTGTAAATCGCGTACGCGCATAACGCCCCCCCTCGACACGTCTATCAGCCGTTTGCAGGCGCCCACTCGCGTAGGTCAGTAGCAGCAACTCTTCCTGTTTGTGATTGAGGATACGCTCAAGAGAACCACCTGGGGCATAGCCGAATCTGAAGACCTCACCATTTTCAAATCTTATGGAAGTAATTCGATAAGGGAGCGTACTACTGGTACGCTCCAAAACTTCAATCGTGCCATCCCGATAAATCACATGCAGCGTGGTTTCATTCGTTCGCCTTACCACTAGATCTTTAAGTTTTCGATCCTTGAAAACCATCGTTCCGCCAACAGAAGGCATACCTTGCGTCTTAAATCGCTCGCCGCTAATCAACGTGAGTTGCGCACTGGAAAGGTCAAATTCCGTATTACTCAGGCGCCACCCCAACCCATAAGGTACACGGCCAGGCTCAAACATTGAAAATAACAAAACAATACTGCGACTGACCTCGAGAGGCCCCTCAGGAGATAATTGAGCCAAATTGATTTGGGCACCATACTGACCTGTTCGTGGATCGACGGAACCGTTCAAGTACGAGGAAAAATTAAATGCGTTGGAATAGACATTCATGGTAAGCACCTGTTCTGAAGACGAGACGCACAAATCTAATCAGCTCTCATAATCCAACAACTCAATATTTTGCCTACTTCCACGCATAGTATATACATGCATGCAGCCATAATTATCGACTAGTCGCCAAGGTGTGTTGCCCTCCCCTTCAAACATGGGGAGCTCAATGGAAACCCATAACGCACGCATAATCGTATTTACTCGATTAAATCTCAGAATATGATAATTATCTGACAAGTTTTCATGTATCTCATCAAGAGAGGGGCTTGACCCAGGCTTATCGTGGCCCACTACAACTCCGCCTTTTCTATCAACTCCACCGGCCCCATTAACAAAAGACGTCTGAAAGTAACGCCCCTCCCAAGGGACCCACATGGGTGCGTCTAACCCCATTTGGGAGATAAACCTCACCCCAGGCGGGGGCAACCAATACCAAACATCAATATCGGTCTTCGTATTGTGATTCCAATAAGCGTGATCCACAGTAAGTATAAGATCACGAACTCTCACTCGATAAGGCTGCCGAGGCGAGATATTCACCCAAGCATTAAACTTTGAATCCCCTTCGTTAAAATTCGTGGTATAAACTTTACCATCTATAATTATCTTAGCCATAAGCCTCCGACTCTCCATTGAAGCGCCGGTTTCCAAACGCATAAATCGCTCAACTATCTCTATAGTATCCAGCGCCCCACTCTTTTGTTGCGTAGTGTTCTCCCCAATTCCGCCCCCCTCTGCGTCTTGTATCTCTCGAATCCAAAGTCCGGTATCATATATATTTTTCACGGTATCGCAGGACCACCCCCCCGGTAGAGGCTGGTTCACATTTGGAGAATATAATGTGACCGCTACACTGGCTTTTTCATCCTCCCGCAGGAGCGTGCTCTCCCAATTACCATTAATCCCTTCCTGCACCATAGTGACTTCAATAAGAACTTTGCACTGATGCCGGCCATTGGCATACAGCGCGTCAGTAGAATCCTGACCATTAGCAAGGACGATGTGGAAGTGCTGAGGTCGCCTTGCTAACTTAACGGGCTCCACCGTCAGACGATTGCCACTTTCATAGGGAACTATTTTAAATACATGAAGATTCCCATAGTTATCCCGCAACCGCCACTTGCTATTCAAAACCTCATGCGGAAGGTCCGGAATCTGTGTAGTAAGTTTAACCGCGCACATGACACGATTACTTATCCGATGAATCACTGGATCCTCACCTGGATTTACAACTGGAAGATACTGGTGAACCATACTCAACCGTAAAGTACTGCTCGCAGACCCAGAGAAAACCCCTCCTTTATAATTACCCGAAAGTCCATAAGACGTCTGAAAGGAGGTCCCTTCATTTGGCACCTCCACTGACTCATTCAACCCATAATTATGAACAAACCACAAACCATTAACACCTTCCCAATAGTACATATCAATATCAAGAAGCCCTGTAATATTTAAAGCATCATAATCAACAATCAAATCAAGCTCTGTAGAAAGCAATACTGGGGGCACCGTGGGCTTGATAAATACCGACGACTTAAAATCAGTCGGATATTCGGAATAGCTGTTAGTAACCGTCTCTCCGTCCAACACAATAGTCGCCATGAACTGTACAGCCTTGAGAGAGACATTTTCCTCAACGCGCATATAACGCCTGACAATCTCTACCCCCGCGTCAACAACCGTATTGTTTGGCAGACTCTCGCCGAGTTCTTCCCCAGTACGATTCCAGAGTCCTGGATCATATTCGTTCTTCTGCGTATCGCAACTCCACCCGCTGCCTACACTGGCATTATCCGCGATAGAAACAGGTACGATTTTTACACTCGCTCGCTCACTATCGGTTAAGGAGGCTTGACTCCAGACACCTTTTTTCCCCAAAACCTGCTTTAAAACCTCAACTACAACTTCAACTTGATGATGCCCATTGGCATAAAGTGCATCCGTATAGTCAGTGCCATCAGCAAACCTGACCTTAAAATGCACAAGCCGCATATTATGTGATTGCCTGATCATCTCGTTCTCCAAAAACCACATCCATCGCCGTAGCGCGAACTTTCTCGAAACCAAATTCGAGCTGAAATTCCACGAACTTAGATATCGAACACTTAGGGAGATTAGAGACCAGGAAAAAAGAGAAAGTAACTGTTAAAAATGACAGTTAATTAGCTGAAATAGAAATAACTTAATGAACCTTTATAACTATAAACCACAGCCATGACTGCGTGTTCTTGCAAGCGCCACCCAATGATAAACAATCAGGCTTTCCAGCGACCCGCCGCCGCATGATCACTCTCTCGCCCCTCAACCCACCGCGCCCCCTCACTGGTGTTCTCCTTCTTCCAGAACGGCGCCCGGGTCTTGAGGTAGTCCATCACAAACGCACAGGCATCAAACGCCGCCTGGCGGTGGGCACTGGCGGCCGCGACGAACACGATGGGTTCGCCGGGCTCCAGGGCGCCGATGCGGTGCAGCACTTCGAGCTTGAGCAGCGGCCAGCGCTGCTCGGCTTCGACGGCGATCTTGGCCAGGGCTTTTTCGGTCATGCCGGGGTAGTGTTCAAGGAACATCCCCGCCACATCGAGGCCATCGTTGAAATCGCGTACATAGCCGACAAAGCTCACCACCGCACCCACACCCACGTTGGCCGCGTGCATGGCGTTGACTTCGGCGCCGGGGTCAAAGGGCTGGGCTTGCACACGAATGGCCATGGTCAGCCTCCGGTCACGGGCGGGAAGAAGGCGACTTCGTCACCGGCCTGCAAAGGCTCGTCGAGGGAGCACAGTTCCTGGTTGCGCGCACACATCAGGCTGGCCTCGTTGAGCACCTCGAAGCCCGCATCAGCCGCCAGTGCCAGGCGCACGGCATCGACCGTAGCGAAGTCGCCTTCGACCTCCAGGGAGTCCAGGCCTATCGCCTCGCTGTAGCGTGCAAAAAACAGTACGTTGATGCTCATGCCTGGTCCGCCTTGAAATGCCCGCTTTTGCCGCCGAGCTTTTCCAGCAGGCGGATGTTCTCGATGGTCATGCCACGGTCCACCGCCTTGCACATGTCGTAGATCGTCAACGCGGCAACACTGGCGGCAGTCAGTGCTTCCATTTCCACGCCGGTCTGCCCGGACAGCTTGCAGCGGGCGATGATGTGCACGGTATTTTCCCCTTCGGCTGCCAGCTCAACCTTGACGCCCGTCAACATCAGCGGATGGCACAGGGGGATCAGGTCGCTGGTCTTTTTCGCCGCCTGGATCCCGGCGATGCGCGCCACGGCGAACACGTCGCCCTTGGGATGGGCGCCGTCGACAATCATTTGCAGGGTCTGGGGCAGCATGCGCACCCGCGCCTCGGCCACGGCTTCGCGGAACGTCACGGTTTTATCGGTGACGTCGACCATATGGGCACGGCCCTGGGAATCGAGATGAGTCAGCACGGGGATACTCCTGATCAGAAGCCCCGATTGTAAACCCAACGCAGATCAAAAGGTGGGAGCAGGCTTGCCTGCGATAGCGCAGTGTCAGTCACCAACGCCATCGCGGGCAAGCCCGGCTCCCACAGGAATTGAGGTGAACCGGGCGATGGAGGCATCGCCCGGTTTCGGATTACAGGTGGGATTCGGCGTATTCGGCCAGAATCGAGCGAGGGACACCCTGCAAGGCGATGTGCACGCCGTTCGGGAAATCCTTGAAGCGTTCCGTCAGGTAGGTCAGCCCGGAGCTAGTCGCGGACAGGTAGGGGGTGTCGATCTGTGCCAGGTTGCCCAGGCACACCACTTTGGAACCGGCGCCGGCACGGGTGATGATGGTTTTCATCTGGTGCGGCGTGAGGTTCTGGCATTCGTCAATCAGAATCAGGCTCTGCTGGAAGCTGCGACCTCGAATGTAGTTGAGGGATTTGAACTGCAACGGCACTTTGCTGAGGATGTAGTCGACGCTGCCATGGGTGTTTTCGTCATCCATGTGCAAGGCTTCGAGGTTGTCGGTGATCGCCCCCAGCCACGGCTCCATTTTTTCTGCCTCGGTGCCGGGCAAAAAGCCGATTTCCTGGTCCAGGCCCTGCACGCTACGGGTGGCGATGATACGGCGATAACGCTTGGTGACCATGGTCTGCTCGATGGCAGCCGCCAGGGCGAGGATGGTCTTGCCCGAACCCGCCGCGCCGGTCAGGTTGACCAGGTGAATGTCCGGGTCGAGCAGCGCGTACAGCGCCAGGCTCTGGTAGATATCACGCGGTTTCAGGCCCCAGGCTTCCTGGTGCAACAGGGGCTCCTGATGCAGATCGAGGATCAGCAGCTTGTCGACCTGAATCTCTTTGATCCAGCCCACGAAGCCCTGTTCGTCGATGATGAATTCATTGATATGCACCGCCGGCAGGTTGTCGGTCAGTTGCACCTGGTGCCAGGTGCGGCCATGGTCCTGGCGGGTCTCGACCTTGCTCACGCGGTCCCAGAACGAGCCGGTCATGGTGTGATAACCACGGGACAGCATCGACACATCGTCGACCAGTTGATCGGTACTGTAGTCCTCGGCAGCGATCCCACACGCTCGTGCCTTGAGGCGCATGTTGATGTCTTTGGTCACCAGCACCAGGCGCAGGTCCTTGTCGCGCGCGTGCAGGTCGATCAGTTGGTTGATGATCTTGTTGTCGTTGAGGTTTTCCGGCAGCAGGCTGTTGGGCTCGCTGCGCTTGCTCATCAGGATCGACAGCAAGCCCTTGGGCCCGCTCTTGCCACGCTGGATCGGGACGCCGACTTCCACATCATCGGGCGAGGCCTCGCCCAGGGTCTTGTCAATCAGGCGGATCGCCTGGCGGCATTCGGCGGCAACGCTGTGGTGCCCGCTTTTGAGTTTATCGAGCTCTTCAAGCACGATCATCGGGATGGCGACGTGGTGTTCTTCGAAATTGAGCAACGCGTTTGGATCGTGAATCAATACATTGGTATCAAGCACATAAAGGATTGGCTGGTCGGAAGAAGGGTTACGTCCATGATCATCCATACTCGGTCACCTTTGTGGGAGCCAGTCGACGCAATACCACAACAGTGCTGCGCCTCGATTCGAGCGCCGAATACACCGCAAAGGGAGTCTGGGAAGACGCCACCTGTGGTGCAGGTTTCGGCGATCTGACTTCGTAATACCGCAAAACCCATGACAGGAAAAAGCACTTTGACGCTTTTTTGAAGTTTATTTTTCAGGATGACGAATAGCACTGGCGGGCCGCCACGCACCCCGCTAAAGTCGGAAGTCCGCCTGCATCGAAATGTCGCAGCAAATCACCCCAAAAAACCCTCATCCCCAACAGGGCCGGGCTTTTGCCCTTTTCAGCGAAACGCTTCCCGACAATCCTGCCAACCCAGCCCACTTTGCGCCGTTGCCTGTAGCAACAGCGGCAATGCGACCCGCGCCTTGTCCTGGGTGTCGTGGAACACAATCACCCCTTTGCGCCACAACAACATCAGCGTCAGCACCCGCTGGGCCGACTCGTCGGCCTTGAGCAGGCCCGGTTCATCCTGGGAGTCGATATCCCACAATGCCACTTGCAGGCCCTGGGCCTGGAAAAAGCCCTGGCTGTCAGCCCGGCGCTGGCCATAGGGTGGGCGGAACAGCGGCACGTAGTTTTCCGGCAGCAGGTTCTGGGTCAGCGACGCACTGCGGGTGATCGAGCTTTGCCAGTCGACCCAATGGCTGTGGGAACGGTATTGCCAGCCCTGGATACCCACGCACTGGCCCTGGTACAAACCCTGCACATCGACGGCCGAGGTCTTTTCCAGGCGGGTTTGCAGGCTGTTGCCCAGGACAAAGAAGGTGGCTGTCATTTTCTGCTTGCGCAGGTAGTCGGCCAGCCAGTCGGTCTGACCGCCCAGCGGTGACGGGCCGCCATCGAAGGTCAGTAAAAACAGGCGGTCGTTGAGTTCATCGCCATTGCGCTCGAAATCCCCAAAACGCGCCACTTCGCTGCCGATCTGCGGGAACAGCGCGGCCTTGCGCAACAGTTCATCCAGGTAGCGTTGGTGAAACGCGCGGCTGGGACCGGCCCAGCCTATATAGAAAGATTGCTCGCTCACCTCGAACTTGCCGGCTTGATCGCGCAGGTCGTCGAGGTTGTCCACCAGATAGCAGAATGAGGCGTCCTGTTCGCAGCTTTGCTGGGCGAACATGTAGTTCTCCAGCAACCGCTGCCAGAGGTGGCGGCGCAGGTCGTCGATAGCGCCCTGGTTGACGATCTTCAGCCCCAGGCGCTGCTTGAGGGCCGGTTCATCCAGGGCCTCGCTGGCCAGCAGCGCGTTGGCGAACATGAGGATTTCGGCGCGTGATGCCACATCAAACAGCGCCGGGCTGCTGAGTTTTTCCGGCCAGGTGCCACGGTCCAGGGTCGCGACATCCACACTGGCCGCCTGGGCGCCCAGGCACGTCAGCCAGGCGCACACTAAAAGCGCAATTCGCACAACAGGTCTCCCCCTCCTGATTCGTCGGCCACTATAGCCGATCACTATCCTCCCACAGGGATAACCGTATGGCAGCTATTGGCGTGATAGGTGGAGTCCAACGCCCCAACCCCCTAGAATCCCCCGACGATTACAGGAGACGACTTCATGCTGACGGTGATTTCCCCCGCCAAAACCCTCGATTTCGAGACCCCGCCGGTAACCCAGCGCTTTACCCAGCCGCAATACCTCGACCACTCCCAGGAGTTGATCGAGCAGTTGCGCGAGCTGAGCCCGGCGCAGATCAGCGAACTGATGCATGTTTCCGACAAGATCGGCGGCCTCAACGCCGCACGTTTCGGCAGCTGGACCCCGGCCTTCACCCCGGCCAATGCCAAGCAGGCGCTGCTGGCCTTCAAGGGCGACGTCTACACCGGCCTCAATGCCCAGACCTTCAACGACGCCGACTTCGCTTACGCCCAGGACCACCTGCGCATGCTCTCGGGCCTGTACGGCCTGCTGCGCCCCCTGGACCTGATGATGCCGTACCGCCTGGAGATGGGCACCAAGCTGGGCAACGCCCGTGGCAAGGACCTGTACGCCTTCTGGGGCACGCGGATCAGCGAATGGCTCAACGAGGCCCTGGCTGAGCAGGGCGATGATGTGCTGCTGAACCTGGCCTCCAACGAATACTTCTCGGCGGTCAAGCGCCCGGCCTTGAACGCGCGGATCATCAATACCGAGTTCAAGGACCTGAAGAACGGCCAATACAAGATCATCAGCTTCTACGCCAAGAAGGCCCGGGGCATGATGAGCCGCTTTGTCATCGAAGAGCGCATCAACGACCCGGCGCAGCTCAAGCAGTTTGATGTCCAGGGTTATCGCTTCAGTGCCGAGCAGTCCAAGCCGGATAACCTGGTATTTTTGCGCGATCACGCACCGGAGTAGGTCGCCAGTACAGCGCAAATCCGATGTGGGAGCTGGCAAGCCTGCTCCCACATTTTTTCCGTATTTCAAATGCGGAATCGTCATTACTTTGACGTCAAAAATATTTCTTCAGATTTCCTAACGTTTCTTTCACTCGACATTCGTCAGAATTTTTCGTAGTGGCACCACTTTTTTCAAACAGTAGTGGCACAAAACTATATCCCCGCGCCAACTCCCTATAACCACTAGCCCAATCCGCAAGTGCTATCAATATAGTACTAGTGCCATCTTTCCTAATATTTCAAGAAATTTCCAGAAACAGGATGAGCGGCCAGGAACTATGTCCTTCAGTGCCGCTCATACCACCGGTAACGATTATCTCTGTTCTTGTGCGATATGACTTACACAGCGACCAACGGAAGTAGCAAAGTTGTCATATTCAACTTTGACCCTTCGGTCTGATTAACAACTGTTTAGTTGAGGGCGGGCGATAAGGTTGCATGACCATCCCCTACAAGGCCAAGGCTGAGCCTACCCAAATGGGTCAGTGAGACAACCCAATGCGTTGATAGATAAGGGCTTTATATCCATATCAAGGCGTTGCGGCACTGACGCCAGACCCTTCTCACCGAAGGCTGGCTGCATTTCAGGGCAAGCCCCAACAATAAGGCCAAGTTGCGCACAACTTGAGTGCATTAGTTAGTCACTCGACTTTTAACATGCCTGTACATGGCAATGCTGTGTCTATTCACCGCATTACCTAGTGCATGAGTGACGCTTGAAAACATGAACTCCGGCCATCTAATGGCGTGATAAAGATAGAGGTAAATGCGATGCGCATCAGCATATTTGGTTTGGGTTACGTGGGCGCAGTATGTGCCGGTTGCCTGTCTGCACGGGGCCACGAAGTGGTCGGCGTAGACATTTCCAAGGATAAGATCGACCTGATCAACGCGGGCAAATCCCCCATCGTTGAACCCGGCCTGGGCGAACTGTTGAGCCAGGGCATTGCCACCGGCCGCTTGCGCGGTACCACCAACTTCGCCGACGCCATCCGCGATACCGACCTGTCGATGATCTGTGTCGGCACACCGAGCAAAAAGAACGGCGACCTGGAACTCAACTACATCGAGGCGGTATGCCGCGAGATCGGTTTTGTCCTGCGTGACAAGACCACCCGCCACACCATCGTGGTGCGCAGCACCGTGTTGCCCGGCACCGTGGCCAACCTGGTGATCCCGATCCTCGAAGACTGCTCCGGCAAAAAAGCCGGCGTCGACTTCGGTGTCGCGGTCAACCCGGAGTTCCTGCGCGAATCCACGGCCATCGCCGACTACGACCTGCCACCGATGACCGTGATCGGTGAACTGGACAAAGCCTCCGGTGATGTCCTGCAATCGCTGTACGAAGAACTCGATGCGCCGATCATCCGCAAGGACATCGCCGTTGCCGAGATGATCAAGTACACCTGCAACGTGTGGCACGCCACCAAAGTCACCTTCGCCAACGAAATCGGCAACATCGCCAAGGCCGTAGGCGTCGATGGTCGCGAAGTGATGGAAGTGGTCTGCCAGGACAAGACCCTCAACCTGTCCCAGTACTACATGCGCCCCGGCTTTGCCTTCGGCGGCTCGTGCCTGCCAAAAGATGTGCGCGCCCTGACGTACCGCGCCAGCTCCCTGGACGTGGAGGCGCCGCTGCTCAACTCGCTGATGCGCAGCAACGAATCCCAGGTACAGAACGCTTTCGACATCGTCTCCAGCCACGACAAGCGCAAGGTCGCCCTGCTGGGCCTGAGCTTCAAGGCCGGCACCGATGACCTGCGTGAAAGCCCACTGGTGGAACTGGCGGAAATGCTTATCGGCAAGGGCTTCGACCTGAGCATCTACGACAGCAACGTCGAATACGCCCGTGTGCATGGGGCCAACAAGGACTACATCGAAGGCAAGATTCCCCACGTGTCGTCCCTGCTCAACTCGGACTTCGACGATGTGATCAACAACAGCGACGTGATCATCCTCGGCAACCGCGACGAGAAATTCCGCGCCCTGGCCCAGCAAGCCCCGCACGGCAAGCAAGTGGTCGACCTGGTGGGCTTTATGACCCAGGCCACCAGCGTCAGTGGCCGTACCGAAGGCATTTGCTGGTAACAGCAACGGCAAGTTTCAAGCTGCAAGTGTCCTGATCCCCAGCGCTTGCAGCTTGAAGCCTTCTTCACCTTCGGATGACGCTTATGTCCAAGTTAAAACACGTACTGCTCCAATCCGCCGGCTGGCTGGTCTTTCTGAGCCTGCTGATGGGACTCGCCCTGCTGCTGCCGGCGAGTACGTTCGACTCCGAGTCGAAGAATTTTATTTTCCTGATTGGCGCCGTGGGTATCTGGCGCTACTCGATGGGTGCTACGCATTTCTTTCGCGGCATGCTGTTCCTGTACGTGGTCTACCCGCACCTGCGGCGCAAAGTGCGCAAGCTGGGCAAGGCGGCGGACCCGTCCCATGTGTTCCTGATGGTTACCAGCTTTCGTATCGACGCATTGACCACGGCCCAGGTCTACAGCTCGGTGATCCGCGAGGCCATCGAGTGCGGTTTCCCCACCACTGTGGTCTGCTCCCTGGTGGAAATGTCCGATGAGCTGCTGGTCAAGAGCCTCTGGGAAAAGATGAACCCACCGGCTCACGTCAAGCTCGACTTCGTGCGTATCGCCGGCACCGGCAAGCGCGACGGCCTGGCCTTCGGTTTTCGGGCGATCTCCCGTCACCTGCCGGACGACCGCGCCGTGGTGGCGGTGATCGACGGCGACACCGTGCTCGCCGAAGGCGTAGTGCGCAAGACCGTGCCGTGGTTCCAGCTGTTCGGCAATGTCGGCGGCCTGACCACCAACGAGTTCTGCGAAGTGCGCGGCGGCTACATCATGAGCGAGTGGCACAAACTGCGCTTCGCCCAACGCCACATCAACATGTGCTCCATGGCCCTGTCCAAGCGCGTGCTGACCATGACCGGACGCATGTCGGTGTTCCGTGCCAGCGTCGTCACCGACCCCGGTTTTATCGCCGACGTGGAAAGCGACTCGCTGCAACACTGGCGCCTGGGCCGTTTCAAATTCCTGACCGGCGATGACAAGTCCAGTTGGTTCAGCCTGATGCGCCTGGGTTACGACACCTTCTACGTGCCCGATGCGGCGATCAACACCGTGGAACACCCGCCGGAAAAGAGCTTTATCAAGGCCAGCCGCAAGCTGATGTTCCGCTGGTACGGCAACAACCTGCGCCAGAACTCCCGGGCCCTGGGCCTGGGCATGGGCCGCCTGGGTCTGTTCACCAGCGTGGTGCTGTTCGACCAGCGCGTGTCGATGTGGACCTCCCTGCTCGGCCTGACCGTGGCGATCATCGCCACCTTCAAGTACGGCGGCGCGTTCATCCTCGCTTACCTTTTGTGGATCGGCATCACCCGCCTGATTCTGACCCTGTTGCTGTCGTGCTCGGGGCACAAGATCGGCCCCGCCTACCCGGTGATTCTCTATTACAACCAGATCATGGGCGCGCTGGTGAAGATCTACGTGTTCTTCCGCCTCGATCAACAGTCCTGGACCCGCCAGGACACCAAACTGACCCGCGATTTGGCCAGCTTTCAACGTTGGTTCAACACCTGGTCGTCTCGGACCATGACCTTCTCCGCCGGCAGCATTTTCGTCGCCGTGTTGCTGATGATGGTCTGACCCTGCCAAGCCTGAATTAACTTAAGGAAATGCCCTGATGAACAGTCAAGTAAACGCCAACGTTGTCCACGAATCCGAAGCCCAGCGCCAACACGCCCGGGTGAAAATCCCGGCCAAGCTGCGCTTCTTCGGTGCCGACCGCACGCCCATGGAAGTACGGGTCATCGACCTGTCCGCCGGCGGCCTGGCCTTCAATGCCGCCCAGCAACCGCTGAAGGTCGGCGATGTGCATAAAGCGCGCCTGCAGTTTGTCATCGACAACCTCGGCCTGGCGATGGACGTGGAGCTGTTGATCCGCTCCCACGACCGCCAGACCGGCCGCACCGGCTGCCAGTTCCAGAACCTGGATGCCCAGGATATTTCCACCCTGCGGCACCTGATCACTTCGCACCTGTCCGGCGATATCGTGACCATGGGCGATGTACTGGCGACCCTGCAGCGCGACAACTTCACCAAGGCACGCAAGGTCAAGGACAGCGGCAGCGGCATGAGCGCCTTTGGTCGCCTGCGCGCCGTGACGTTCAGCCTGGCGATCTTCCTGGTGGGCCTGGCGGCATTCGGGTTTGTGTTCAAGTCGGTGTATGGCATGTACTTCGTCAGTCATGCCCAGGCCGGCCTGGTCAGCGTGCCGGGGATGAACGTCACGATGCCCCGCGACGGCACCGTGCAAAGCCTGATCAAAGACCACGGCGTTGCCGCCAAAGGCGCGCCACTGGCGACCTTCAGCACCAGCATGCTGGATGTGCTCAAGGGCCACCTGGACGAAGACCAGCTGCAACCGGCCAAGGTCGAAGAGCTGTTCGGCAAGCAAATGACCGGCACCCTGACCTCCCCTTGCGACTGCATCGTCGCCCAGCAACTGGTGGCTGATGGTCAATACGCGAGCAAGGGTGATGTGATCTTCCAACTGGTGCCGCGCGGCAGTCAGGCGAATGTCGAGGCGCGCTTCTCCTATCGCCAGTTCGGCGACGTGCGCCCAGGCACCCCGGTGAGCTTCCAGGTCGCCGATGAAGAACAGACCCGCACCGGCACCATCGTCAGCAGCACCAGCCTCAACAGCGCCGACCTGTCCTCGGATATCCGCGTGCAGATCAAGCCCGATGCCCCGCTGGACAGCGCCTATGCCGGCCGCCCCGTGGAAGTGACCAGCGACCGTGGTCCGTCCCTGAACTGGCTGATTGATAAAGCCATGGCTGCTGGTTTGTAAGCGAGGATTTGCCTGTGAAGCCTATTTCTAGAACAACACAATCCTTGTGGGAGCCCACTTCTGTGGGAGCCGGGCTTGCCCGCGATGGCATCGACTCGGTGCAGCAGATACACCGCGGCGATGCCATCGCAGGCAAGCCAGCGCCCACAAAAGCTCGCTCCCCCTTGCGACCTGTGGCGCTGCTGGCATTGGCCGTCACACTGGCCGGTTGCGCCGGCCTGCCCGACCAGCGCCTGGCCAATGAAGCCCTCAAGCGTGGCGACACCACCACCGCCGCGCAGAACTACCAGCAACTGGCAGAGCTGGGCTACAGCGAAGCCCAGGTCGGCCTGGCCGATATCCAGGTCGGCAGCCGTGACCCGGCGCAGATCAAGCAAGCCGAAGCCACCTACCGTGCGGCGGCCGATATTTCGCCCCGCGCCCAGGCCCGTCTCGGTCGCCTGCTGGTGGCCAAGCCCGGCGCCACCGAAGCCGAGCACCGCGAAGCCGAAGGCCTGCTGAAAAAAGCCTTTGCCAATGGCGAAGGCAACACCCTGATCCCGCTGGCCATGCTGTACCTGCAATACCCCCACGATTTCCCCAGCGTCAACGCGCAGCAGCAGATTGATAGCTGGCGCTCCGCCGGCTACCCGGAAGCCGGCCTGGCACAGGTGCTGCTGTACCGCACCCAGGGCACCTACGATCAGCACCTGGATGACATCGAAAAAATCTGCAAGGCCGCGCTGAACAGCACCGATATCTGCTACGTCGAACTGGCCACTGTCTACCAGAAGCGCGAGCAACCGGAGCAACAGGCCGAACTGCTCAAGCAGATGGAAGCCGGCTACAGCCGTGGCACCGTCAGCGCCCAGCGGGTCGACAGTGTGGCCCGTGTGCTGGGCGATGCCTCATTGGGCAAGACCGATGAAAAAAGCGCCCAGGCCCTGCTGGAAAAAATCGCCCCCGGCTACCCGGCGTCCTGGGTCAGCCTCGCGCAACTGCTCTACGACTTCCCGGAACTGGGCGACGTCGAGCAGATGATGAAGTACCTCGACAACGGCCGCGCCGCCGACCAGCCCCGCGCCGAGTTGCTGCTGGGCAAGCTCTACTACGAAGGCAAGTGGGTGCCGGCCGATGCCAAGGCCGCCGAAGCCCACTTCCAGAATGCCCAGGGCCGGGAAGTGGCCGCCGATTACTACCTCGGCCAGATCTACCGCCGTGGCTACCTGGGCCAGGTCTACCCGCAAAAAGCCCTGGATCACTTGCTGACGGCGGCGCGCAACGGCCAGAACAGCGCCGACTTCGCTATCGCCCAGCTGTTTTCCCAAGGCAAGGGCACCCAGCCCGACCCGCTCAACGCCTATGTGTTCAGCCAATTGGCGAAGCGCCAGGACACGCCGCAGGCCAATGAACTGGCCGCGCAACTCGAACAACAACTGCCGCCCGCCCAGCGCGCCGAGGGCCAGCGCCTGCTGCAACAAGAGCTGGCCGCCCGTGGTGCCTTGAGCCAAAGCACGCTGCAACTGCACGCCCTGCAAGAAGAAGACGGCGAGGAATCCCTATGAAACTCAATCCATTCGTCAAGGCCGGTATTGGCCTGACCTTCGCCCTGCTGTGGTCGTGCCCGACCCTGGCCGCGCTGACCGAAGACAAGAACTTCGGCCTGGACGTGAAAGTCACCGGCCAGTCCGAAGACGACCGCGACCTGGGCACGCAAAAAGGCGGCGACGTCAACGGCATCGGCCTGGATGTGCGCCCGTGGATCTACGGTGAAAGCGGCGCCTGGAGCGCCTACGCCATGGGCCAGGCGGTGGCGTCCAGCGACATCATCGAGACCGACACCCTGCAACAGTCCGATGGCGACACCACCGAGCAATCGAGCAACAACGACCGCAAGACCAAGAAAAACTACCTGGCCCTGCGTGAGTTCTGGGTCGGCTACAGCGGCTTCACCCCCTACCCCGGCGAGATCCTCAAGCTGGGCCGCCAGCGCCTGCGCAATGATGACGGGCAATGGCGCGACACCAACATCGAAGCGCTGAACTGGACCTTCGACACCACCCTGCTCAAGGCCAATGTCGGCGCCGCCGAACGCTTCAGCGAGTACCGCACCGACCTCAAGGAACTGTCCCCCGAAGACAAGGACCGCCAGCACTTCTACGCCGACGCGGCCTACCAGTGGACCCCGGGCCATTGGGTTGGCGTGCGCGGTCATCACAGCCATGACGACGGCAAGCTCGACTACCCGCAACCGGGCGTGGCCGCCGATTCGCTGGACAAGCGCCAGAACGGCGACCTGACCTGGCTCGGCATTGAGGCCAACAGCGACGCTTATAACTGGCGCAACACCAACACCGTCAACTACTGGGCCAGCGTCACCGGCATGCAGGGCGACCGTAGCAACGTCAACGCGCTGAACGCCGACGGTAGCCGCCCGGCCAACGCCAAGCGCAATACCGATGTGGATGGCTGGGCCACCGACCTGGGGGTGCGCCTGCGCCTCGACCCGCAGTGGCAAGTGGGTGCGGCCTATGCCCGCGCCAGTGCCGACTACGAGCAGAACGGCCTGCAAAGCAACCGCTCGAACTTCACCGGCACCCAATCGCGGATGCATCGTTTTGGCGAGGCGTTTCGCGGCGAGATGAACAATATGCAGTCCATGAGCCTGTTCGGTTCCTGGCAGTTGCGCGATGACTACGACGCCAGCCTGGTCTACCACAAGTTCTGGCGTGTGGACGGCAACAAGCCAGTGGGCAGCAATGGCATCGACGCGGTGCAGAACAACTACGACGACGTCACCGGCGCCGTGCTGTCCAGCGCCTCCCTGCCCCTGGAAGACGGTAAGAAAGACCTTGGCCAGGAGATGGACCTGGTGGTCACCAAGTACTTCAAGAAAGGCCTGCTGCCCGCCGCCCTCAGCCAGTCGATCGACGAACCGTCGGCCCTGGTGCGCTTTCGTGGCGGTGTGTTCAAACCGGGCGACGCCTATGGCAAGCAAGTCGACTCGTACATGCACCGCGCCTTTGTCGATGTGATCTGGCGTTTCTGATGGGAGCCTGCGCAATGAATCCTCACGCCCTCAAAGGCTCGGCCCTGCTCGCTGCGGCAATGCTGCTGGCGTGCGCCCCGGCCTTTGCCAATGTCGAGCCGCAGGTCAAGGCGCCCACCCTCGCCAAGGAACTGCAACAGGCCAAGACCTACACCATCACCAGCCCGCCTACGGCGCCGCTGGAGATGGCCAAGCCGCCGCTGCCGGACCTCTCGGGCTACACCGCCGAAGCCGTGGCGAAAAAAATCGTGCGCAGCAAGGCCGGCAAGGTCAGCGTGCGCCGGATGATGCAGGAAAACGCCCTCAAGGACTTCATCGGCGGCGACAACAAGATGGCCGAATGGGTGGTGCGCCAGCACGGCATTCCCCAGGCGATCTTTATCGACGACGGCTACATGAACCTCAAGGACCTGCTCAAGAAGGTGCCCAAGCAATACCTGAGCGAAACCTCGCCCGGCGTGTTCCTGGCCAGGCTGCCGATTGTGGTCGGCGAAAAAGGCATCCTCGAAATCGACGGGCAGACCCAGGAATTGCGCCTGTCCCAGGAAGCCGGCTCGTTCCTGGTCAACGACGGCCAGCTGTTTGTGCGCGACACCAGGATCACCGGCTGGCGCGAGAAAACCAACGGCCCGGCGACCTTCCGCTCGCCCACGGAATTCCGCCCGTTCCTGCTGGCCTGGGGCGGTACCCAGACCTATATCGTCAACAGCAAGATGGCCAGCTTCGGCTATGCCAACAGTAAGTCCTACGGCGTGAGTATTTCCCAGTACACGCCGAACATGGCCAAGGTCCTCAAGCGCCCGGAGCCGACCGGCTGGATTGTCGATTCCGAGTTCTCCGACATGTGGTACGGCTTCTACTGCTACGAAACCACCGGTTTTGTGATCAAGGGCAGCACCTACAAAGACAACATCGTCTACGGCATCGACCCCCACGACCGCTCCCACGGCCTGATCATTGCCGACAACACCGTATACGGCACCAAGAAGAAGCACGGCATCATTATTTCCCGTGAAGTCAACGACAGCTTCATCTTCAACAACCGCAGCTACGACAACAAGCTGTCGGGCCTGGTGATCGACCGTAACAGCGTGAACAACCTGATCGCCGACAACGAGATCTACCGCAACCACACCGACGGCATCACCCTCTATGAGAGCGGCGATAACCTGTTGTGGGGCAACAAGGTGATCAGCAACCGTCGCCACGGCATCCGTGTCCGTAACAGCGTGAACATCCGCCTGTACGAGAACCTCGCCATGGCCAACGGCCTGACCGGGGTCTACGGCCATATCAAGGACCTGACCGACACCGACCGCGACATCGCGCTCGATCCGTTCGACACCAAGGTCTCGCTGATCGTGGTTGGCGGCGAGCTGGCGGCCAATGGCAGCGGGCCGCTGTCCATCGACTCGCCGTTGAGCATCGAGCTGTACCGCGTGTCGATGCTCGCGCCGACCAAATCCAGTGGCATCAGCTTCTCCGGCGTTCTAGGTGAGCGCCAGGAAGAGATTCTCGACTTGCTGGTACGCCAGAAAAAAGCCGTGCTGATCGACCCTGTCGAACGCCAGACCCCATTGCAGGACTGAGGATGACCTTTATGCACCCACACATGATCAAGCTACTCAGCCTCTCGGGTTTGACCCTCGGCATCCTGGCCGCCAGCAGCGGCGTGCGCGCCGATGAAGCCCAGGCGCCGAGCTTTACCGCCGAGCCGTGCTGCAACCTGTGCCCCGAGGCCCACGACGCAAAGAACTACACCACCCGCTACCAGCAGAACTTCACCACCCTGGTACAGGCCCAGGGCGACTGGCTGTTCCGTACCCAGGAAGACCTGCGCACCGAATTCGACACCACCCCGGCCGGCTACAAGCGCATGCAGCAACTGCGCGATGCGTTCAAGAGCAAGGGCGTGGAACTGGTGGTGGTCTACCAGCCGACCCGTGGCCTGGTGAACCGCAACAAACTCAACCCGGCAGAGAAAGCCAGCTTCGATTTCGACAAGGCCCTGGGCAACTACAAGAGCATGCTCGGGCGTTTTGCCAAGATGGGCTATGTGGTGCCGGACCTGTCGCCGCTGACCAACGAGCAATTGCCGGACGAACAGCCGGCCCACGACTTCTACTTCCGTGGCGACCAGCACTGGACCCCGTATGGCGCCCAGCGCACCGCCAAAATCGTCGGGGCCAAGGTGCGCGCCATGCCCGAGTTCGCCGGGATCCCCCAGCGTGAATTCGAGACCAACAAGTCCGGGCGCATGGGCAAGACCGGCACCCTGCACAACATGGCCGGGCAGCTGTGCGGCACCAGCTACGCGATCCAGTACATGGACCAGTTCAGCACCGAGCCCAAGGGCGAAGCGGCGGACGGCGACCTGTTCGGCGACTCCGGCAACCCGCAGATCACCCTGGTGGGCACCAGCCACAGTGGCAAGAACTACAACTTCGCCGGCTTCCTGCAACAGGAAATCGGCGCCGACATCCTTAACGTCGCCTTCCCCGGCGGTGGCCTGGAAGGCTCGATGATCCAGTACCTGGGCAGCGAAGAATTCCAGAAGAGCCCACCGAAGATTCTGATCTGGGAATTCTCACCGCTGTATCGCCTCGACCAGGAAACCACCTACCGCCAGATGATGGCCCTGCTCGACAACGGCTGTGAGGGCAAGCCGGCGCAGATGAGCGCCAGCACCACCCTCAAGCCGGGCAAGAACGAGTTGATGGTTAACAGCAAGAACATGGACCTGCGCAACAGCCGTCATCAGGTCGACATTCGCTTCGCCGATCCCTCGGTGAAAACCCTGCAAGCCACCCTCTGGTACATGAACGGGCGCCACGAGGACATCAAGATCGACAAACCCGAAACATCCGAGACAGACGGGCGTTTCGCCTTTGAACTGCGCACCGATGAAGACTGGGCCTCGCAGAACCTGCTGGCCGTGGAAGTGCAGGGCCCCGAAGCGGGCGCTGCGGCGCAGAAAGTCGAAGCGAAAATTTGCACACGCAACGTATTCCCCGCGGGTGGTCAGCAGACTGCTTCCGCCGGGCAATGAGGTTACCTATGCAGAAGTTATTGATTCCAACGTTGCTCGGCCTGGCGATATTTGCCGGCCACGCCAACGCCGCCGCGCCGCTGCGTCCGCCCCAGGGCTACTTCGCGCCGATTGAAGCGTTCAAGACCGGCGACTTCAAGAATGACTGCGACGCCATGCCGACGCCCTACACCGGCTCGCTGCAGTTTCGCAGCAAATACGAAGGCTCCGACAAAGCCCGTTCGACCCTGAATGTGCAGTCGGAAAAAGCCTTTCGCGACAGCACCGCCGACATCACCAAACTGGAAAAAGACACCAGCAAGCGGGTGATGCAGTTCATGCGCGACGGTCGCCCGGAGCAATTGCAGTGCACGCTGAACTGGCTGGTGAGCTGGGCCAAGGCCGATGCGTTGATGTCCAAGGACTTCAACCACACCGGCAAGTCGATGCGCAAATGGGCGTTGGGCAGCATGGCGTCGGCCTATGTGCGCCTGAAGTTCTCCGAGTCGCAACCGCTGGCCAGGCACCCACAGGAATCGCAGTTGATCGAAGCCTGGTTCAACAAACTGGCCGAGCAAGTGGTCAGCGACTGGGACAACCTGCCCCTGGAAAAAACCAACAACCATTCGTACTGGGCCGCCTGGTCGGTGATGGCCACATCCGTCGCCACCAACCGTCGCGACCTGTTCGATTGGGCGGTGAAGGAATACAAGGTCGGTGCCAATCAGGTCGACGCCCAGGGCTACCTGCCCAACGAACTCAAGCGCCAGCAACGGGCCTTGGCCTACCACAACTATGCGCTGCCACCGCTGGCGATGATCGCCAGTTTCGCCCTGGTCAATGGCGTGGATGTACGCCCGGAAAACAACGGCGCACTCAAGCGCCTGGGCGACAAGGTGCTGGCCGGGGTCAAGGATCCGGAACTCTTCGAGCAGAAGAACGGCAAAGAGCAGGACATGCAGGATCTGGAGCAGGACTCGAAATTCGCCTGGCTGGAGCCCTTCTGCACCCTCTACACCTGCGCCCCGGAGGTACTGGAGCGCAAGCACGAGATGCAGCCGTTCAAGACCTTCCGCCTGGGTGGCGACCTGACCAAGGTCTACGACCCGGCACATGAAAAAGGCAGTTAGCCGCTGATCGTTCCCACGCTCCGCGTGGGAATGCAGCACGGGACGCTCTGCGTCCCACAGCGTGACGCAGAGCGTCACAAGAGGCATTCCCACGCAGAGCGTGGGAACGATCGCCCTCCCCGGTTTTCGTGGGGGGTTTGGGGGGGCCGTTGGCCCTTGACTGTTGGTTAAACATGGAGAGATCGGGATGGTTTTCTCGTCCAATGTGTTCCTGTTTCTGTTCTTGCCGATCTTTCTCGGCTTGTACTATTTGAGCGGGCAACGCTATCGCAATCTGCTGCTGCTGATTGCCAGTTATGTGTTCTACGCCTGGTGGCGAGTGGACTTCCTGGCGCTGTTCGCCGCCGTGACCCTGTGGAACTACTGGATCGGCCTCAAGGTCGGTGCCGCAGGCGTGCGCACCAAGCCGGCCCAGCGCTGGCTGCTGCTCGGCGTGGCGGTCGACCTGTGCATCCTCGGCTACTTCAAGTACGCCAACTTCGGCGTCGACAGCATCAACCTGATGATGAAGTCGGCGGGACTGGAGCCGTTTATCCTGACCCACGTGCTGTTGCCGATCGGGATCTCGTTCTACATCTTCGAGTCCATCAGCTACATCATCGACGTGTACCGCGGCGACACCCCGGCCACCCGCAACCTCATCGACTTTGCGGCGTTCGTGGCGATCTTCCCGCACTTGATTGCCGGCCCGGTGCTGCGCTTTCGCGACCTGGCCGACCAGTTCAACAACCGCACCCACACCCTGGATAAATTCTCCGAGGGCTGCACGCGGTTCATGCAGGGCTTTATCAAGAAGGTGTTTATCGCCGACACCCTGGCGGTGGTGGCCGACCATTGCTTTGCCCTGCAAAACCCCACCACCGGCGACGCCTGGCTCGGCGCGCTGGCGTATACCGCGCAGCTGTATTTCGACTTCTCCGGCTACAGCGACATGGCGATCGGTCTGGGCTTGATGATGGGCTTCCGCTTTATGGAAAACTTCAAGCAGCCGTATATCAGCCAGTCGATCACCGAGTTCTGGCGGCGCTGGCATATCAGCCTGTCCACCTGGCTGCGTGACTACCTGTACATCACCCTGGGCGGCAACCGCAAAGGCACGCTGACCACTTATCGCAACCTGTTCCTGACCATGCTGCTCGGTGGCCTGTGGCACGGCGCGAACATCACCTACATCGTCTGGGGCGCCTGGCACGGCATGTGGCTGGCGATTGAAAAAGCCATCGGCCTCAACACCTCGCCACGCAGCTTCAACCCGGTGCGCTGGGCCTTCACCTTCCTGCTGGTGGTGATGGGCTGGGTGATCTTCCGTGCCGAAAACCTGCACGTCGCCGGTCGCATGTACGGCGCGATGTTCAGCTTTGGCGAGTGGTCGCTGTCGGAACTCAACCGCGCCAACCTGACGGGCCTGCAAGTGGCAACCATGGTGGTGGCCTACGCCACGCTGGCGTTCTTCGGCCTGCGCGACTTCTACAACAATCGCCCGGCCGACAAGGCCAAGCCGGCCGATCCGAGCCTGATCAAGGCAGTGCCTGGCGACACCCCCGGCAGCATCCAGGAGCCCGGTTTCAGCGTCGGCAGCAACGCCGCCGTGCAACCGGCCTACTGGACCGCCGACTGGCCCCGCTATGCCATGCGCGCGGTGATCCTGCTGCTGTTTGTGGCTTCGATTCTGAAACTCTCGGCGCAAAGCTTCTCGCCGTTCCTTTACTTCCAGTTCTGAGGGAGCCGACCATGACCCGTTCATTCCGCATCCTCTACGCCGCGCTGTTCATGGCCCTGCTTATGGCCCTGGGCGCGTGGTCGGTGCGCAGTTTCTTCGGTTTCAACACCAACGCCGAGGCCACCGTGCTCAACGGGCGCTGGGCCAAGGCCGTCGAGACCCATTACGACGACGAGTTCCCGATCAAGCGCCTGGGCACCAACCTCTGGGCCGCCCTGGACTACAAGCTGTTCAACGAAGGCCGTCCCGGCGTGGTGCTGGGTCGCGATCACTGGTTGTACAGCGACGAGGAGTTCAACCCCGCCGTCAACGAAGAGCAGAACCTGCAAGACAACTACGCCCTGGTCGAAGGCGTGCGCCAGACCCTCAAGGCCAAGGGCGTGCAGTTGGTGATGGCGATTGTCCCGGCCAAGGTGCGCCTGTACCCGGAGCATCTGGGTGAAGTGCAACCGGCGAGCATTCATGCCGGGCTTTATCAGGACTTCCATGCGCGGGTTGCCGCCGACAAAATCCTCGCCCCCGACCTGCTGGGCCCGCTGCAACAGGCCAAGCTCCACGGCCAGCAGGTGTTCCTGCGCACCGACACCCACTGGACCCCGGATGGCGCCGAAGTCGCCGCCAAGCAGCTGGCCAGGACCATCAACGCCAAGACCCTGCTCAGCGGCGAGCCCCAGCGCTTTGTCACCGACGCCGAGGGCATCGCCCCCCACAGCGGTGACTTGCGCCTGTTCCTGCCCCTGGACCCATTGTTCGAAAACCTGATGCCGCCCAAGGAGCCCCTGCAAAAACGCGTGACCCACGCAGTGCAGGCCCAGGCCGCAGGCGACGACGCGCTGTTTGCCGACAGCGAGATGCCGGTGGCCCTGGTGGGCACCAGCTACAGCGCCAACCCCAACTGGAACTTCGTCGGCGCCCTGAAGCAAGCCCTGGGCAGCGAAGTGGTGAACTACTCCGAAGACGGCCACGGCCCGATCCTGCCGATGCTCAGCTACCTGAAAAGCGATGACTTCAAGAACAGCCCGCCGCAAGTGCTGATCTGGGAGTTTCCGGAACGCTATCTGCCGGTGAACAACGAAATCGGCGAAGCCGACCCCGAGTGGGTCGCGCAGCTCAAACAAGCCGGTACGCGCCAACAGAACATGGCAAGCAACACCCCAGTTAAAACCGAAAAATCCGAGACGCCCGACCGGGCGCAAAACTGAAAGAGAGGTAACTCACATGACTTTCACTACTACTCCGCGTCGTCTCGCCAAGACTCTGGCCCTGGCCGCCGGCATGAGCTTCGTATCCATGTCCGCGTTCGCAGGCGACGCCGCCCTCTATGGCCCCGTCGCACCGAAAGGCTCGAGCTTCGTGCGCCTGTTCAACGCCAGCAACCAGGAAGTCAGCGCCAGCGTCGGCAACACGGCGTTGAGCGATGTGGCACCGCTGGCCAGCAGTGACTTCAGCTTCCTGCCGGGCGGTGACTACAGCGCCAAGGTCGGTAGCCAGAACGTCACGGTCAAACTGGCCGCCGATCACTATTACACCCTGGTCAACAGCGCCAGCGGCCAGCCGCAACTGATCGAAGAACCGCCGTTCAAGAACAAGCAGAAATCCCTGGTGCGCGTGCAGAACCTCAGCGACAAGGCCCTGACCCTGAAAACCGCCGACGGCAAGACCGATGTGGTCAAGGCCGTGGCCGCCAAGGGCCGTGGCGAGCGCGAGATCAACCCGGTGAAGGTCAGCCTGGCGCTGTACGACGGTGACAAGAAAGTTGGCGATGTGAAGCCGGTGGCCCTGGAACGTGGTGAGGCGGCGGTGCTGTATGTCACCGGCTCCGGCAGCAACCTGTCGCCAGTGTGGGTCAAGCGCCCCGTGTCGACCCGTTGATGATTTCCCTGAGTTGAGACGCCCCCTTGTGGGAGCTGGTTTGCCTGCTCCCACACTGTCCGCGTGTCGACTCAGGACCGAGACAAAAACAAGAGTGAAACGACAAACCTTCGTAGCTCTGACCCAAATCGATTCAAGGAGAAACACATGATCCCAGTAATCCTTTCCGGTGGTAGCGGCTCACGTCTTTGGCCGCTTTCCCGTAAACAGTTTCCTAAACAGTTCCTGGCCCTGACCGGCGAGCACACGCTGTTCCAGCAAACCCTCGAGCGCCTGGTGTTTGAAGGCATGGACGCACCGATCATCGTCTGCAACAAAGACCACCGTTTTATCGTCAATGAGCAACTGAGCACTCGCAAGCTCGACAGCCAGCGCATCCTGATGGAACCGTTTGGCCGCAACACCGCGCCGGCCGTGGCCTTGACCGCGATGATGCTGGTCAATGAAGGCCGCGATGAACTGATGCTGGTCTTGCCAGCCGACCATGTGCTGGATGACCAGAAAGCCCTGCAACGCGCCCTGGCCCTGGCTACCGTGGCGGCCGAGCGTGGCGAGATGGTGCTGTTCGGTGTACCGGCCACCCGTCCGGAAACCGGCTACGGCTATATCAAGTCCACCAACGATTCGCTGCTGCCCGAAGGTGTCAGCCGGGTGCAGCAGTTCGTCGAGAAGCCGGATGAAAAACGCGCCGTCGAGTTCGTCAAAAGCGGCGGTTATTTCTGGAACAGCGGGATGTTCCTGTTCCGCGCCAGCCGCTTCCTCGAAGAGCTGAAAAAGCACGATCCGGACATCTACGACACCTGCGTGCTGACCCTGGAACGCAGCGAACACACCGCCGACACCGTGACCTTCGACGAAGCCACCTTCGCCTGCTGCCCGGACAATTCCATCGACTACGCGGTGATGGAAAAAACCCAGCGCGCCTGCGTGGTGCCGCTGAGTGCCGGCTGGAGCGACGTGGGTTGCTGGGCCTCGTTGTGGGCGGTCAATGACAAAGACGCCAACGGCAACGTGACCAAGGGCGACGTGGTGATCCAGGACAGCAAGAACTGCATGATCCACGGCAACGGCAAGCTGGTGTCGGTGATCGGCCTGGAAAACATCGTGGTCGTGGAAACCAAGGACGCGATGATGATTGCCCACAAGGACAAGGTCCAGGGCGTCAAGCAGATGGTCAACACCCTGAACGAACAGGGGCGCAGCGAGACCCAGAACCACTGCGAGGTCTACCGTCCGTGGGGCTCCTACGACTCGGTGGACATGGGCGGGCGTTTCCAGGTCAAGCACATCTCGGTCAAGCCGGGCGCGTGCCTGTCGCTGCAGATGCACCACCACCGCGCCGAACACTGGATCGTGGTCAGCGGCACCGCCGAAGTGACGTGCGACGAGAATGTGTTCCTGCTCTGCGAGAACCAGTCCACCTACATCCCGATTGCCTCGGTGCACCGCCTGCGCAACCCGGGCAAGATCCCGTTGGAGATCATCGAAGTGCAATCGGGCAGCTACCTGGGCGAAGACGATATCGAGCGGTTTGAAGATATCTACGGGCGCTCGACTCCCGTCGAGCGTGGTGTGTCAGTGAAAACCATCGCGCAGTAACACCGCAAAACAAAAAGCCCTCGCCCAGCCCGTTGCGTCCCCTATCCGCAATGGGCTGGGCGGGGGCTTTTTCTGATCGGGCCACTTTGCAGATTGGCAGCGATCACCCACTCAGCGTTGTTCCCTTCACTCGAAATAGTCCTTGAAATTGTTCGGCCCCAAATACAGAAAGTTCGACGGCGTCAGCTTGATTTCTTTGGCCATCTTGAGCTCGACGAACTGGCTGCCGGCCGTGACCGGGCCTAAATCCGTGGGCACCTGGTCAGAGCTGAAGATCACCATATAGTCGCCACTGCCCACATAGCGTTCATTCCCTAAAAACAACAGGTTCTCAACGTTCTCGCTGTTAAATTGCTGGCCTGGGGGGTTAACGTACACACCGCCCTTTGAACCCGCACGCCTTTCACCACGCGCCAGATCATTGATGCTTCGCTCGCGAGCGATCGCTTCTGCGCCGGCCTTGCTGGTGTAGTGAATGTAAACCGGCTTGCCGTTGTAAGTGCCCGAATCCACTATCGACTGCCAATCCTGATGATTGGCCAAGGGTTGATTGGTTGCTGAGCTTGATGCCAGCGGGCCCTGCCCGGCAGGCTGCTCGCGGGCAGCGTTGACCCCCTTGCCTTTTCTATTGCCCCCGAGCATCTTGCTCGCGCGCCATTGGTTATCGGCACCTGTTTCAACGGTCAGTACGGGTTTACCGGTCTGGGGATCAATAATCTGGACATAGCCGTCACTGAGTTTGAAATCACCTTTAATCTCATACGTCTTGGCGATACCGGACTGATCGGTGTAACGGATAAACCAACGATCTAGCCCCGCCTCGTTCTTGTACTGATAAATCCCTCTAGCATTGACTGTGCTCTTGGCCAGTAACGATTCGCCATCGGCAATGGCGTAGGCGCTGATGTTGTCCGTTTGTGACGGTTGCAGGCGATTGGGCACATCGGCATCAACGCCTGGAGAGTCAGGCGCCGGTTCGGACGCGGACTCCACGGAGGGTTCAGGGGCTAGCGGTTCTTCTTTGGGCAGCGCAAAGGGATCCGCGGCATTTGAGCTGAGACCGGCAGAGGAGAACAAGGTGTTGATCATGCCATCGAATGACTTCGACGCCCCGTCATGACGTTCAGCCTGGGTGTCGCCCGAAATCTCTTTTTCGGTGCCCAATACCACTTCCGTGAGACTTGTGATGACGGCAGCGGCGGCGACCGGAGCAGCCAGCGGGGCCAGTTTGACCAGCAGTTCTGCGCCGACCGAAATGTCGTTGAGCCAGGTGTCACGGGTGACCTCGCTGTTGGATTTGATCGCGGTGTCTGCGTCGTTCCTCATACGCTGCTGGCCACTGTCCGCCATGTGACTGAACACATCGCCCTTGATCGCGATATTGCTGCGGTCAATGACGTTGCCCTCCTGGCTGCTGACGCTATCCGTACTGAGGTATTCCAGGGATGAATCGACGCCGTTTTTTGGCCGTATCTCAGAGATCAGGGAACCCAGCGGCACGATTGCATTAAAGAATGCGGTCCCAAAACCACCGGACTCACTGTTCTGCCGATCAGCCAACGAGAAGTGCGACTCCAGGGCTTTGCGCGTCTGGGGCGTCTTGCCTTGATCGCTGACCCATTGATCCATTTTTTCCAGTGAGGCGAATTTCAGAAAGGCTGGCTTGGCGTCAGGAATATAGAGAATTTGCACGCCGTCCAGGCGCCCGCTGGCATCCTTCTGGAGCCCCTCTGCGGGCAGGGTAAAACGCAAAATATCACTGGACTGAAAGCCATTGATATCAAATGCATGAACCTGGACATCGCCGGTTACCGGGGAGGTTGCCTGCAGTTTCTCCACGGTCATGGGCTGGTCTTCGGCTATTTCTGCACCGGTAACCGCCTTCATCAGCCGTCTATAGTCACTCCTGGTGAGCTGATGCTCGGGCGGCTGCAGCGCACGTTCGGCCGGTAACTTCGCCTCCTGGGCCTTGAGTTGCTCGCCTGCCCTATAGATGAATATGCCTTTCTGGACTGTGCGGTAGCCATCGGCGTGGTCTTTCCAGAAGCTGTCGATTTTTGCCGACATGGTCGTCTGGAAATCGGATTTCCAAAGGGCCTTCATAAAGGCCGAAGGCGCCAGGGGGATTTCGTTGTGGGCGCCATAGCCTGCTTTGGCGCTTTGTCCGGGGCCGTCTTTATACAAGCCCGCTTCCGAGTCCAGAGTGCCGGGAATCCCGTCGTACTCGGAAAAGTTCTTCAACACGGCGTCAGTCAAACTGATGGATGACGTGGGTTCTTCCTTCATGTGTTCCCAACCGGTAGCGGTTTGCCCTGATTGCGAACTGTTAAAACGATTCAAATAAGTCTTGTCGGCGTCTACATGGATTCCGGTCAACCCGAACACAATTTCTTCTGCACGCTTTTTGGCTTCTTTGCGCACATCTGGAAACGCCACGGCCGTGTCCAACACAATCTTTTTGAATTTGGTTTTTTCGACATTGGCCTTGGCGGCTCGCTCGGTAATGACTGCGTAGGCATTCGAGGGGCTTGTCGGTGCCAGGGCAGACACGGTCTGCCTGAGTTGGATGAGCCCCTCTCGGTTTTGCGGAATGCTCCAGCCATTGGCGGTGATGTATTGCGCAAGGCTGACTTCCATTGTCGGGCCTGGGTGTTGCGCATCGGGAGCCAATTGTATTTTGGCGGTTTGCAAGGCCGGGAGAATATGCTCATTGGATATACGGCCCGTTGCAAGTCCTTGCTCCAGGCCTGCCAGGGTCAGTATCAGCGCGTTACGGTTGTCCAGGGCACTGTTGCCGGCAACGGTGGTGGCTTGGGGATTGGAGGCGGACTTCATTGGGCTGCTCTCATCGTCAGAAGCGAAGGAGCGGTAGGCTGGAACAGCAAAATTTTGTACGGATAAGGTCATGGCGTTGTTCTCGGCACGTATAAAAAAAGCTCACAGAACAACGACCGTCAGTCTGTGGCTGTATATAGGTGTGTGAAGCGAACAACCCCCTTGATTCCAGCGCGAAGGTTACGTGGAGTGTCCGTTCGGGGGTGACCGCAACCCGATAGGCAACCGCATGCTGTCAACGGTACGATGGTTCATCTACCCACGAGGCTGCCCCCATGTTCTTCGGCGTTCTGCTCATCATCACCTGGCTGGTCCTACTCCTGCGCTACCCGGCCAAGGCATTGCCGGTTTCCCTCGCCGCAGCAGTGGGCTTGGGCTTCGTGGCGATATGGGTGGTCTGGCTGGACAACCGCGAAGCCTCGCAACTGGCGCGCCTGGAACTGCGCATCCACTATGCCCCCGATCAGTGCCCCGCCGACCGCCCCTTGCAGCTCAAGCTCAACAACGGCAACGACGTCCCCCTGACCGAACTGCGCTGGCGCGTCGCCGCCTACGCACCAGGCGATACGGTGAACCTGGCGGACAACGTCTATGCTGCCCCGCGTTATCGCGGCCCCGGCGAACTGCAGGCCGGCGCCACCTGGGAAGACTGTCTGCCAGTGCCGCCCCTGCGCCCCGGCTACCGCCCGCAAACCCTGGAGTTTCGCGCCGAACACCTGCAAGGCAGCTTCTCCGACTAACCACTACCAAGGATTGCCCCATGCCTAACGTGCTTATCACCGGTTGCTCCAGCGGCATCGGCCGTGCCCTGGCCGATGCCTTCAAAGTCGCCGGCTATGACGTATGGGCCAGCGCCCGTCGTCCCGAAGACGTCGCGGCCCTCGCATCTGCCGGTTTCAAGGCCGTGCAACTGGACGTCAACGATGGCGCGGCCCTGGCGCAATTGGCCGGACAGGTGGGCGAGCTGGATGTGTTGATCAACAACGCCGGCTACGGCGCCATGGGCCCGCTGCTCGATGGTGGCACCGAGGCCCTGCAGCGCCAGTTCGAGACCAACGTGTTCGCCATCGTCGGCGTGACCCAGGCGCTGTTCCCCGCCCTGCGCGCGCGCAAAGGGCTGGTGGTGAATATCGGCAGCGTTTCCGGGGTGCTGGTCACGCCGTTTGCCGGCGCCTACTGCGCCTCCAAGGCCGCCGTGCATGCCTTGAGCGATGCCTTGCGCATGGAACTCGCACCGTTTGGCGTGCGAGTCATGGAAGTGCAGCCGGGGGCGATCAATACCCACTTTGCCAAGAACGCCGGCACCCAGGCCGAATTGCTGATCAATGAACAATCGCCGTGGTGGCCACTGCGCGAAAGCATCCGTGCCCGCTCCCAGGCCTCCCAGGACAAACCGACCCCGGCCAGCACCTTTGCGGCGGATGTGCTCAAGGCCGTGCAACAGAGTGAACCACCGCGCCTGCTGCGTTCGGGGAATGGCAGCCGGGCGTTGCCGTTGATGGCGGCGCTGCTGCCCAAGGGGTTGTTGGAGACGGTGTTGAAGAAGCGATTTGGGCTGGGTGGAGCACTTTGATCACCGTGGCGAGCGGACTTGCCCTCTGCACGGGGTCTTCGCTATTTCATGAAGTCAATAAACGCCCGCACCTTCAGCGGTAAATGCCGCGTGTCCGGATACAGCGCATACACCCCCTGAGGCGCGAAACGATGATCCGGCAACAGGCGTACCAGCCGCCCCGCGTCCAGGTCCTCCTGCACCAGCCACTGCGGCAGGACCGCCACGCCATGCCCGCGCACGGCAAATGCTTGCAGCACGGCGGCACTGTCGACCACCAGCGCACTGGGGCCAGAGCGATACTGATGTTCGCCACCTGCCGGGTCGGTCACGCTCAACTCAGTCAGGCGGCCATGCCCCAGCTTGGGCAGTCGTTCTAGTTCATCCAACGTATGGGCACTACCCAAACCAGGCGCCGCAACGGCAAATACCTGATAGGTGGATAACTGCACCGCACGATGATTGGAGTCCACCAGGCGCCCCAGCCGGATCGCCACGTCAAACCGCTCGGAGATCAGGTCGGCATGGGTCGAGGATGTGGATAAGTGGATGTTGAGGTCCGGGTGCAGGCGGCGAAAACCTTCCACGGCCGGCGCGACCACCGCCAACGCATATTCAACAGTCGTGGTGATGCGCAGGGTGCCTTTGAGCTGGGCGTGCTCAGAACGGGCCTCTTCCACTGCCAGCCGTGCTTCTTCGAGCATGCGTGTACAGCGCAGGTAGAAACGTTCGCCGGCATCGGTGAGCGCCAGTTGGCGGGTACTGCGGGTGAGCAGGGTGACGCCCAGTTCGGCTTCCAGACGTTTGAGATTGAAGCTGACCACCGCGCGGGTCTGGCCCAGCAGATCGGCGGCGGCCGTCAGCGAGCCGGCCTCGACCACGGCTTTGAAAGTGTCGAATCGGTCCAGACTGACCATGGCCACAGCCCCCCTTTGTCAAAATATTTTTGACAAACTAACAGGCAAACCCGTGTATCCCAAGCTCTGCAACCGGCCTACCCTGCCAGCCTCAAACGCTGGATCGCCCCTATGACCTACCGCTCGAAAGTCGCCTGGATCTTTTTACTGGGCTTCGCCCTGGACCTGGTGAACATGTTTGTCGCCACCGTCGCCTACCCGGATATCGCCCATGAACTGCAGGCTTCGGTCACGCAATTGGCGTGGATCAGCAACGCATACCTGCTCGGCCTGACCCTGATTATTCCGCTGAGCGTCTGGCTCGCCGCAGTGTTGGGCGAGCGGCGCTTGATCGCCGCGAGCCTGGGGCTGTTTGGCATGGCATCGGTGCTGGTAGGCCAGGCCGAGTCGATTCAGGCCCTGATCGGCTGGCGGCTGTTGCAAGGCTTGGGGGGTGGATTGCTGATACCGGTGGGCCAGGCCTTGGCGTACCGACACTTTGCCCCTGGGCAGCGTCACCAACTGACGGCCCGAGTGATGTCGGTGACGCTGCTGGTGCCAGCACTCTCCCCGGCGCTGGGCGGCTTGCTGGTGGACACGGTGTCGTGGCGCTGGATCTTCTATGCCAACCTGCCATTGGCCCTCCTGACCCTGCTGCTGGCACTGCTGTGGATAAAACCCGATGTGCCCGCAACCTCGCGACCGGCCCTGGCCTTGGGGAGTCTGTTCAAGCAGATCCGCCACCCGATGCTGCGAGTGGCGATGCTGGTGTATCTGTTTATCCCCGGCGTCTTTATCGGCACCAGCCTGGTCGCCATCCTCTACCTGCGAGGCCTTGGATACGACGCGACACGCACCGGGGCCTTGATGCTGCCGTGGGCACTGGCCTCGGCCCTGGCCATCTACCTGAGCAAGCAGTTGTTCAGCCGGTGCGGGCCCAAGCCATTGCTGCTGGCCGGCATGGCCTTGCAATGCGCCGGCATCCTGCTGCTCAATGCTGCCCAGCCCGCCCTGCTGGTGGGCGCCTATGCCCTGATGGGCCTGGGTGGCAGCCTGTGCAGCAGCACCGCGCAGACCCTGGCCTTTCTGGATATTCCTGCCGAACGCATGGGCCACGCCAGCGCGCTGTGGAATATCAATCGGCAAGTGAGCTTTTGCCTCGGCGCAGCGGCACTCAGCGCCGTGCTATCGGCCTCGGATTCCTTCACCATGACCTTCTTGATCGCGGCAGCCCTGACACTGCTGCCGCTCTTCGCAGCGCTGAGCCTGGATACCTCCAGGGTTCGCGCACTGCTTCACCCAGCCAGCGAGACTCAATGATGATTGATTACAGCGACTTTTTTGAAGAAGTGATCCAGACCCACATCGAGATCGAGCAGTGGTTTGCCGGCACAGCCCCCGAAGGCACCCTGCAGAACTTGCTGGCGCGCTTCTCCCCCGAGTTCAGCATGATCGCCCCCGCCACCGGCGCACGGGTGAATGCCGCCGGGGTCCAGGCCCTGTTCACTCGCCTGGGCGGCATGCGGCCCGGATTGAAAATCACCTTGAGTGAACTGACCGGCATCGACCGCCATGCGCGGGGTGCCACGGTGACCTACCGTGAGCATCAGGTTGATCACAGCGCCAGCCAGACGGATCGCCGGGCCACCGTGGTGTTCGAGAAACAGGCCAGCGGCGCACTGCTGTGGCGGCACCTGCATGAGACCTATATCCAGGGCCAATAACCCTCCCCTGCAGGAGCCGGCAGGCGACGTGCCTGATGCCCTCTGTTTAGTTTTGTGCCTGGTTGACGATCACCGTGCAAGTAATCCCCGCCGCCAGCAACACCCCCTCCGGCACTTCATCAATATGGATCCGCACCGGTACCCGCTGGGCCAGGCGTACCCAGTTGAAGGTCGGATTCACGTCGGCGATCAGTTCGCGGCTCTCGGGGTTGTCGCGGTCGTAGATGCCGCGGGAGATGCTTTCCACATGGCCCTTGAGGGTCTCGCCGCTCATCAGTTGCATATCGGCTTTATCACCGACTTTCACATGGGGCAGCTTGGTTTCTTCGAAGAAGCCGTAGACCCAGAACGAGTTCATATCGACTACGGCCATCTTGGCTTCGCCAATGCGCGCATAGTCGCCGCGATGCACGTTGAGGTTGGTGACATAGCCGTCGACCGCTGACACGACTTGCGTGCGTTTCAAGTTCAGTTCGGCGGCCTCCAGTTGCGCCAGGGCATGTTGGTAGTCGGCCAGGGCCGAGTCGGCGATGTTGCTGGCGTCGTCGCGGTTCTCTTTGGAGATCACCAGGGCGTCGAGGTCGGCACGGCGGTGGGCGTTGACCTTGCGCATCTCCCAGGTGGCTTTGCGTGAAGCGACCAAAGATTGCGCCTGCTTGACCGCGATGCGGTAGTGCTCGGGGTCGATCTGCATCAGCAGGTCGCCCTTTTTCACCAACTGGTTGTCACGCACCGGCACATCCACCACTTCGCCGGTGACGTCGGCGGCCACGTTGATGATGTCGGCGCGCACCCGGCCATCGCGAGTCCATGGGGTCTGCATGTAATGGACCCACAAGGTGCGGCCAATCCAGATCGCCAGGGCCAGAACCAGCAGGGTTGCGAGCAGGCTGAAAAACTTTTTCATCGGGGCATTCTCAACGGTAGACAGTCAGCGCCATGGCGCCGAAAAGACAGGTGAACAGGCTCAGGCGCAGCAGCGCCGGGTGCCAGAAAAAACGGTACAAATCAAAGCCCGCCAGGAAGCGATCCAGGGCCCAGGCCAGTGCGGCGGCGATAAAAAACATCAGGGTCATGGTCGGCATATAGATGCCGTGGAACGCGATTTCACGAGGCATGGGCGACTCCGGAAGGCTTGAAGGCAGCCAGGGGCGATTGCGGGTCCAGCAGGGAGGTGCGGATAAAGTGCAGGTAGCTTTTCACCCGGCGCAGGGCCGAGGTGTCGAAGTGCGGGGCGAAGGGTTCGTCGGTGGCCTGCACGCGGCTGATGGCGTGATCGACCGCCACCAGGGCGCGCTCCAGGTTGCTCTGGCTCGGTTGCAAAAACAGCCGCACCAGCGAACGCCCCATGACCCGGATGGCCTGGCGCCAGGGCTGGGATTGAGCGTACGCCGGGTGCACCGGCAGAATCGCCTGTTCCTTGCGCAACTCAATGATCGCGTGACCGACTTCAAGCACCACAAACATCCAGCGCAACAGGTTGCGTTGCACCTGTGGCTGGCCGGCGGCCAGGCCATAGGCCTGGTGCAGCAGGTCGCGGGTGCGGCTTTCAAAACCCGAGGCCAGGCCCTTGAGCTTGCCGCTGATGGCATATACCACTTGCTCACGCAGGTCGCGCTCCAGGCGGCGCCACAGCCAAGGGCTGTTGGGCGGCAGGATAATCGCCCCCGCCGCGGCGCACACCAGCATGCCGATGATCATGGCGATGTAGTCGTTGATAAAGGTGTAGGGGTTGTAGATCGTCAAGTTGTCCGGCACCGAACCGGTACTGAAAAAGATCAGCAGGCCCAGGCCGACCCCGGCGTATTGCGGGCGCGACGAGAGGAACGCACCGAGCACGATCACCGGGGCGAGCATCACGCAGAGCAAGGGAAAGCCGTCGATCCAGGGAAACACGAAGAACATTTCGACAAAGCCCACCACGGCGCCGATCAGCGTCCCGCAGGCCATTTGGAAGGCCATGCGCTTGGGGTTCGGCGTGGCGGCCGACAGGCCCACGGTGGCTGCCGCGATCAGGGTCATGGTCGCGCCGCTGGGCCAGGCGGTGGCCACCCAGTAACTGCCCAGCACCAGCAGAATGAATGACGCGCGAATTCCCGACGCGGCACAGGCCAGCCAGTTGGTTTTCGGCGTGTAGGACTCGTCCCAGTGCTCCCGTGCGTGGCTGTGCTCGGCCAGGGAAGCATGGGTCTGCGCATAGTTGTGCAGGTCATCGACAAAGCGGTACAGCAGCTCGTAGGCAGTGTGGAAATCCAACTGCTCGGCATCGCTCGGGCTGCTCTCCTGGAACATCGCCCGCAGGCTGCGGACCTTGGCCGGCAGGCTCTCCTTGTAGGCCGTCAGTTGGCTCACCAGGCGCGCAGCATCGGGGCTGGTCAGGGCGCGCCCACTGAAGCCATCGAGCAGTTCGGCCAAGTCCTGCAGGCCGGGCTTGATCGCGGCCACCACATGGTCGGCGGCATCGCTGCGTAGGCGTTCGAGCAGCTGGTGCAGGGCGTTGAAGCGCGTGGTGATGCCCATGAACTCACTGTTCAAGCGACTCAAGCGACCATTGCGCCGGCGCATATGGGGGTCTTCGAATACGGTGACGCTGCGCAGCCCTTCCAGGCCCACGGCTTCGGCGATAAAGCGCACGTTGCTGCTTTCAAAACCTTCACGCTGGCTGCGCCCGCGCAGGCCATCGGTGACGAACAGCGCGAAGGTGCCGAAACGCTGGTACAAGGCGTTGCGCATGGCCGCGCTGCTGGTTTGCGGCAAGATCGCGGCACTGACCAGGGTCGCACACAAAATCCCCAGGGAGATTTCCAGCACCCGCCAGACCGCCGCCATAAAGGCGCCGTCCGGGTGGGCGAGCGCCGGCAGGCCGACCATCGCCGCCGTATACCCGGCCAGCACAAAACCATAGGCGCGAAAGTTACGGTTACGGGTGGCACCGGCCGTGCACACGCCGACCCAGATCGCCAGCGCGCCAAGGAACAGCTCGGTGTTTTGCGCAAACAAGGCGATCAACAACACCATCACCGCCGACCCCGCCAGGGTGCCGAGGAAGCGGTAGAAGCTCTTGGCAAACACCTGGCCGCTTTGCGGTTGCATCACGATAAACACGGTGATCATCGCGGTACGCGGTTGCGGCAGTTCCAGGCGCATCGCCAGCCACAGGGTGAGAAACGCGGCGATCAGTACTTTGAAGATATACACCCAGGTCACGCCATCACTGCGCGCCCAGTCGAAAAAGCCACGGCGCCATTCCAGGGAATGCAGCCAACGCAGCGGTGCAGGCAAGGGAGTCATGGGGAACCTGATCAGTGATCGAACACGGCCAAAGCCGCCGGGGTCTTGCTCGGGAGTGTCTTATCGGGTGTCGGAGCATCGCTGCCAGCACCCAGGCCACCGCCCAGGGCTGTCACCAGTTCGGCATGGGCGCTCAAGCGCGCGGCCTGGACCTGTTGCTCGACCTGCTGCTGGCGAAACAGCAGGGTCTGGGCATTGAGCACATTGAGGTAATCGGTCAGCCCGCGCTGATAGGCGATCATTGCGAGGTCATAGGTTTTCTGCGCCGAGGCCAGCGATTCGGCGGCGAAGGTTTGCTGCTTGGCCATGGATTCGCGGCGGATCAGTTGGTCGCTGATGCCCTTGAGTGCATTGACCAGGGTCTGGTTGTAGCGGGCCACGGCAATGTCGTAGCCGGCGCTGGCCTCGCCCAATTGCGCACGCAGGCGGCCACCGTCGAAGATCGGCAGGGTGATCGCCGGGCCGACGCTGTAGTTGAGTTTCTTGCCGGTGAGGAACTCCAGCATGCCGCCGCCGGTGGCGACGTAGCCGAGGCTGCCCACCAGGTCGACGTTGGGGTAGAAACCGGCGTGGGCCACGTCAATCCCCGGGCCTGGGCCGCGACTTGCCAGCGGCTGGCGACCACGTCCGGGCGCTGGCCGAGCAATTGCGCGGGCAGTGCCGAGGGCAATTTCAGCGGCGCACCGAGGGCCAGGGTCGGCCGCTGCAAGGTTGCACCCTCCCCCGGCCCCTTGCCGGCCAAAGCCGCCAGTTGGTTGCGGGTCAGGGCGATCTCTTCGTCGAGGGCGTCCAGTTGCCGATGGGTTTCCGGCAACGGCGTCTGGGCCTGGCTGACTTCAAAGTGCGTGCCGATCCCGCCATCCAGGCGCTTTTGCGCCAGGTCGAGGATCTGCTGTTGCTGGGCCAGGGTGGCGGCGACGATATCGCGCTGGGCGTAATGCAGCGACAGCTGGATATAGGCGCGCACCACATTGTTCTGCAATTCCAACTGGGCCTGGCGTGCCTGGGCGACACGCCTATGCGCCAGGTCGACGGCGCGCTCGCTGGCATTGCGCTCGCGGCCCCACAGGTCGAGGGCGTAGCTCAGGCCCAGGGCAGCGTTGTTGTCCCAGGTGGTGGAATTGTCCAGCTTGCCGGGGCCGTAGAACTGATCGCTGGGCCAGTTGTGGCGCTTGAAGGTGGCATCCCCGTTGATCTGCACGGCCTCGGCCGACTCGGCCAACCCGGCCATGGCCCGTGCTTCACGCACCCGGGCGGCGGCTTCGGCCATGCTCGGGCTGCCTTGTACGGCGAGGTCGATCCACCGATTGAGTTGCGGGTCGCCATAGGCCTGCCACCACTGGCTGGTCGGCCAGTGGGCATCCCGGGCGGCGCTCTGGATCGCGTCGTCGGTGGCCAGGGTATTGGCGGCGAGGTGCTTGCCTTGGGGGGCAATTCCTCCGGTTCCGATGCAGCCGCTGATTGCTAACGATAAAGCCCAAACACTGAGAGTCTTCAGCTCTCTGCTGATGCGACGCGGCACTGCTGCGAATTCCTGAGGTGGTGTTGCGGGGACGGTGCGGCAATTCTAGGGGGCACGGGGAATGGCGATAAGGTGGGATTCCTGTGAATCTTTATTACCGTTCAGGCGATAATCCATTGGTCGGGCTCACTCGCCCCCGTAACTTCGTGTCACAATTTGCCATCTCCCTTGAGAGCACCCCATGGACACTTTGCAAAACATGCGCGCCTTCAGTTGTGTCGCCGAGGCCGGCAGCTTCACCGCCGCCGCCGTACAACTGGACACCACCACGGCCAACGTCTCGCGCGCGGTCTCCAATCTGGAAGCCCATCTGCAAACCCGCTTGCTCAACCGCACTACCCGCCGCATCGCCCTGACCGAGGCCGGCAAGCGCTATTTATTGCGCTGTGAGCAAATTCTCGCCTATGTCGAGGAAGCCGAGGCCGAAGCCAGCGACGCCCATGCACGCCCCGCCGGGCAGCTCAAAGTGCACACCATGACCGGCATCGGCCAGCATTTCGTGATCGACGCGATTGCCCGCTACCGCCGCACCCACCCCGACGTGACCTTCGACCTGACCCTGGCCAACCGCGTGCCCGACCTGCTGGACGAGGGCTACGACGTGTCCATCGTGCTCGCCAGCGAGCTGCCGGACTCGGGGTTTGTCTCCCAACGCCTGGGGATCACCTACAGCATCGTCTGTGCCTCGCCGGCCTACGTCAAAGCCAACGGCTGCGCGCAGCGGCCCAGTGACCTGCTCAACCATGCCTGCCTGCGCCTGGTCAGCCCGGTGATCCAACTGGACAAATGGGCCTTCAACGGCCCGGACGGCCAGGAAAGCGTGAGCATCAACAGCTCGCCGTTCCTGGTGAACTCCGCCGACGCGATGAAGACCGCGATCATCAGCGGCATGGGCGTCGGCCTGCTGCCGGTGTACGCGGCCATCGAAGGCCTGCGTAACGGCACCCTGGTACGGATGATGCCGAATTACCGCTCCCAGGAACTGAACCTGTACGCCATCTACCCGTCGCGCCAGTACCTGGATGCGAAGATCAAGACCTGGGTGGAATACCTGCGCGGCTCGCTGCCGGAGATCCTCGCGGCGCACCAGGCGGAACTGGTTGCGTATGAACTGAGTGGCAGTTTGGGTGGGGTGCGGCTGGGTAGCTGACCTGCCGTCATCGCAGGCAAGCCAGCCTCCCACATTTTGCCCTGTGCCCACAGAGGTCTAGCGGTGTCCTGACATTCGCAGCGAGGAATGTTAGCGTGCTTGGCATTCTTCCCTGTCGATGAGCCTCACTTGCGATGAAAAAGACTGTCCTCGCCTTCAGCCGTGTCACCCCCGCGATGATCGAACGCCTGCAACAGGACTTCGAGGTCATCGTCCCCAACCCCAAGCAGGGTGATATCAACGCGCAGTTCACTGAAGCCCTGCCCCACGCCCACGGCCTGATCGGCGTCGGCCGCAAGCTCGGGCGGGCGCAGCTCGAAGGGGCGAGCAAGCTGGAAGTGGTGTCCAGTGTCTCCGTGGGTTACGACAACTACGACGTGGACTACTTCAACGAACGCGGGGTCATGCTCACCAACACCCCCGATGTGCTGACCGAAAGCACCGCCGACCTGGCCTTCGCCCTGCTGATGAGCAGCGCCCGCCGCGTGGCCGAGCTGGACGCCTGGACCAAGGCCGGGCAGTGGAAAGCCAGCGTCGGCGCGCCGTTGTTTGGCTGTGATGTACACGGCAAGACCCTGGGTATCGTCGGCATGGGCAATATCGGCGCGGCCATCGCCCGCCGTGGGCGCCTGGGCTTCAATATGCCGATTATCTACAGCGGCAACAGCCGCAAGACCACGCTGGAACAGGAACTGGGCGCGCAGATGCGCAGCCTGGACCAGTTGCTGGCCGAGGCGGATTTTGTGTGCCTGGTGGTGCCGTTGAGTGAAAAGACCCAGCACCTGATCAGCCATCGCGAGTTGGGCCTGATGAAATCCAGCGCAATCCTGGTGAATATTTCCCGAGGCCCGGTGGTGGACGAGCCGGCACTGATCGAAGCCCTGCAAACCCAGCGCATTCGCGGCGCCGGGCTGGATGTGTATGAGCGCGAGCCCCTGGCCGAGTCGCCGCTGTTCCAACTGAGCAATGCAGTGACCTTGCCGCACATCGGGTCGGCCACCCATGAAACCCGTGAAGCCATGGCCAACCGTGCCCTGGACAACCTGCGCAGCGCCCTGCAGGGCCAGCGCCCGCAGGATCTGGTGAACCCGCAGGTGTGGAAAGGCTGATCGGCATTGTAGGAGCTGGCAAGCCAGCCCCTACAGTTTTTGGCGCGAACGTCGATAACCCGCTATAGATTGTTATCGCTGATCCACAGAAGGTTTTTATGTCCACCACCAAAGCCCGCGCAGATTCACTCTCGCTTCTGCTCTTTACCTTGCGCAGCGGCAAGCTGATGGCCATCAACCTGCTGAAAGTCAGCGAAATCATTCCCTGCCCGCCGCTGACCAAGCTGCCGGAGTCCCACCCGCACGTCAAAGGCATCGCCACCCTGCGTGGCGCGGCCTTGTCGGTGATCGACCTCAGCCGGGCGCTGGGCGAAATGCCCCTGCAAGACCCCGACGGCGGTTGCCTGATCGTCACTGATGTCAGCCGCTCCAAGCAGGGCCTGCATGTGCAGGCGGTGAGCCGGATCGTGCATTGCCTGACCACCGATATCCGTCCGCCGCCCTTTGGTTCCGGCGGTACGCGCTCGTTTATCACCGGCGTGACCCAGGTCGACGGGGTGCTGGTGCAGGTGCTGGACATCGAAAAAGTCATCCACGCCATCGCCCCCGCGCAGATCGAAGTGGCACCGACCGACCTGACCATGGAAGAAGCCGAAGTGCTCGGCCATGCGCGCATCCTGGTGGTGGACGACAGCCAGGTGGCCCTGCAGCAATCGGTGCACACCCTGCGCAACCTCGGCCTGACCTGCCACACCGCTCGCAGTGCCAAAGAGGCCATCGACGTGCTGCTGGAACTGCAAGGCAGCGCCGGGCAGATCAATGTGGTGGTGTCTGACATCGAAATGTCGGAAATGGACGGCTACGCCCTCACCCGCACCCTGCGCGAAACCCCGGACTTCCAGGATTTGTACGTGCTGTTGCACACCTCCCTGGACAGCGCGATGAACAGCGAAAAAGCCCGCCTGGCCGGTGCCGACTCGGTGCTGACCAAGTTTTCGTCACCCGAGCTGACCAAATGCCTGGTGGTCGCGGCCCAGACCGTGGCGCAAAAAGGCCTGTAAACATTGACAGCGTATTACCGACTGCTGCGCCGCGACCTCACCACCAGCCTGCCCGCGCCGCAATGGCCGGCCGGCATCCGCCTGGACCATTACCGCGACGAACTGGCCCCGGCGATTCATGCGGTGTTACGCATGACCCAGGAACAGGGCGGCGGCCATGTCGCCAACCTGGACACCTGGCAGCAGCAGTTCATCAGCAACGCAGAGTTCGACCCCAGGCTGTGCCTGGTGGTCAGCAACGCCGAAGGCATTCTTGGCGTGGCCCAATGCTGGACCAGTGCCTTTATCAAGAATCTCGCCATTCACCCCTGTGCCCAGGGCCAGGGGCTGGGTCGCGCCTTGTTGCTGCACAGCTTCCAGGTGTTCAAGCAACGCGGCGAGCCCTATGTGGACCTCAAGGTGCTGGAGAGCAATCTGCGCGCACGCCAGCTGTATGAAAGTGCGGGCATGGTGTTTGTGCTGCGCGACGTGGTCAGCGACGACTGACCGGCACTGGCGCATAACTTGCTTCCAGAGTCTCTGAACGGCGGATAGAGGCAAAAACCCGTCACCGTCCAAGAGCGCCCTCTGACCTGGCCTGGTAGCAGATCTTCCATGAATACCCATTTTTCCTGCGTTGGTTGCGGCAAATGCTGCACCGACCATCATGTCCCCCTGACACTCGACGAAGCCCGCCAGTGGGCGGCGGACGGCGGCAATGTCATCGTCCTGGTGGAAGGCTTCCTGGGCAATGGCCTGGGCCTGCCGCTGCAACAACGCGAGCATGCCGAACGGCGTTCGGTGGTGGTGCCCAGCGGCACGACCGAGGCGTTTGTGGCCATTACTTTTGCCGCCTACAACGCGGGGCCCTGCCGGAATCTTGACGAAGACAACCGCTGCGGCATCTATGAGCGGCGGCCACTGGTCTGTCGTATCTACCCGATGGAGATCAACCCGCATATCCCGCTGAACCCGGCCGCCAAGGATTGCCCGCCGCACTCCTGGGAACAGGGCCCGGCGCTGATCGTCGGGGGTGAACTGGTGGACCCTGAACTGGCGGAGCTGATCCGCCGCTCACGCCAGGCCGACCGTGACGACGTGCAGACCAAGGAAGCGGTGTGCGCCCTGCTGGGGATTCGCACCACGGCGCTCAAGGGCGATGGCTTTACCGCGTATCTGCCGGATATGGGCGCGTTTGCCCAGGCCATTGAATTGGCGGTGGAACAACCGGCCATGGCCAATGAGTGGGTGTTTCATGTGTCCGGCATGGACATCGCCGAACAGTTGCTGGATGCCGGGGCACAGATCGCCACCGAGGTGCCGGCCAACTATGCGTTTATCTCGCTGCGCGCTGCCTGAGGCGCGTCAAATGGGGTTGGGGCTGTAGCTGTAGCTGTGGCGAGGGAGCTTGCTCCCGTTGGACTGCGTAGCAGTCCCATTTTAGGGCCGCTTCGCGCCCCAACGGGAGCAAGCTCCCTCGCCACAGGTGACTGATTGCCCTGCCCCCTCTCTGAACTGAAGGGCATCCACAACCTAGTGGCGTTTGCCCCAGAACTCTTCTGCCAGCCGCCGCAGATCTTCCGCCAGGGCCGCCACGTCGCCCGAGCTGAGCTGGCTCTGCTGACCGGCAGTGACGGTGGCTTCGCCGGCATTGCGGATGCCGACAATATTGCGATTGATGTCTTCGCTGACCGCGCTCTGTTCTTCCACTGCAGTGGCAATCTGCACACTCATGGCGGTGATCTGGTTGACCCGCTGGCTGATGCCATCCAGGGCCGATGCGGCGCGCTGGGCGTGATCGACGCTGGCTTCGACATGCTGGCTGCTCTGTTCCATGGCCATCACCGCATCCCGGGCGCCGCCCTGCAGGGTGCTGATCATGCGCTGGATTTCATTGGTCGATTGCTGGGTACGTTGTGCCAGGCCGCGCACTTCGTCGGCCACCACCGCAAAACCACGGCCCTGTTCGCCCGCTCGCGCTGCCTCGATGGCCGCGTTGAGGGCCAGCAGGTTGGTCTGCTCGGCAATCGCCCGGATCACCTCCAGCACACCGGAAATATCACCGCTATGGCTTTCCAATTGATGGATCACCGTGGTGGCCCTGGCCAGTTCCTGGGACAGACGCAGCACCGCATCGCGGCTTTCGTCCACTCGCTGATGACCTTCACGGGTCGCGCTGCCGGCCTGGTCGGCGGCTTTCGAAGCTTGCTGGGCATGGTTGGCGACTTGCGCCACGCTGGCCGCCATCTCGTGGATGGCGGTGGCCACCTGGTCGGTCTGGCTCTGCTGGCCCAGGGTGCTGCTGTGGCTGCTGTCCAGTTGCTCGACCAGGGCGGCGGCGTGCCCGGACAAACGCTGCGATGCATCGCCAATCCGGCCGACCACCGCGCCCACCTGGGCTTCAAGCATCTGCATGGCAAATTCGATTTGCCCCAGCTCATCCGCACGCCCGGTATAGATCGCCTGGCTGACGGGATTATCGGCGATCTGCCGCGCCCGCTCGCTCAGTTGCCGCAGGGGGCGCAACAACAGGTTGACGCCTAATATCCCCACCGCGCCCACCGCCGCCAGGCCCAGCACTTGCACCGCCCACGGATAGCTCGCCAAGCCGACCCCTGCCCCCAGGTCAAGGCGCATGTCGCGCCGGTGACCAGCGACAACTTCAAGGGCATCTCCAGCACCGGCCGCATGCGCCGAGTGCCCGTGCGCAGACGGGCATACACGCGCTCCGCCGCCATCACCCGCCGCGCATCGGGCCGGGTCCGCACGGACTGGTACTCCACCGCCACGCCGTCGCGGGTGACCGGCGAGGCATAGGCACTGACCCAGTAGTGATCGCCGTTCTTGCAGCGATTCTTCACCATGCCCATCCACGAGCGACCGCTTTTGAGGGTCTGCCACATATGGGCAAAGGCCGCCGACGGCATGTCCGGATGGCGCAGCAGATTATGTGGCGCGCCCAGCAGCTCCTCGCGGCTGTAGCCGCTGACGTCGATAAAGTCCTGGTTGGCGTAGGTAATCGAACTGCCGAGGTCGGTGGTCGAGAGAATGTTGGCATCTTGGGCAATGTCCACATTTCGCCCCGTGACCGGGAGATTGATCTTCATGGAAAGCGCGCTCGGGGGTTATTGGGGGAGTCGGCAGGGGCACCGACTCTAAGCGCACCGGTTGAGCAAATACTGATCCAGCTCATGTTCCACGCATTTAGTTGCCCGGCGCCAGCGCCTGCGGCTCGTGGTACTCCTCAATCAGGGCGACACAGTCCAGCGCCACCCGTGCGCTGCGCGGCAACCTGCGCACGGCCAGTACGCTGCGGGCGGGTAAGCGGCTACGGGCGAAGTAGCCCAGGTACACCTCATTGACCAGAGCCAGATCATCCAGGTCGGCCAGCATCAAGGTGCATTTGACCACCCGATCCAACGACGAATGATGACGCTCCAACAGGTCGTGCAGGTTCTTCATCACCTGCTTCATCTGTGCGCCCGTCCCGCCTTTCACCGGATTGCCGCGAATATCCAACCCCGAGATACTGGAGATGTACAACGTGTCGCCGACCCGCACCGCCTCGGAAAAAGGCAGCGTCAGCTCGCTGGGGTAAAAGCGCGGCCCATCGCCCGGTTGCGCCGCTGCAATGTCGAGTTCCTCCCGCAGATACCCTCGCAGAATGCGCTGGTGCTCGCCGCTCTGCTTGAGCTGCTCCAGCGCCCGGTTAAGGTCACTGCGCAATTCACGATCGGACTTGCGCACGCCGATGGCCACGGCAGTGCCCATCTGTTGGCCGGTGACCGGCGGGCCGACGAAATCGAAAGGTTGCCCCTGCTCGGTGTCGAGCAGCTCCTGGCGAATTTCGGCTGTACCTTGCAGAGTCGCGTCAATATCACCGGCCACCAGGCTGCGGATCAACTGGTCATTGAGCCAGAAGCTCTTGATGATCACCCCGGCCGGCGCCCATTGCGCCAGGGCGAACGCTTCGCGATTGCTGCCGGTCAACACCCCCACGCGCTTGCCCTTGAGGGCGCGTACCGTGGGCATCAGCCCGGAATAACGGCGCGCCACCAAGTGCGTGGTCAGGGGGTACAAATCGTCGGTGAAGTCGATCAACTGCCGGCGTTGCGGGGTAGAAGCCATGCCCATGATTGCGTCGAAACGCCGGCTTTCAAGGGCTGCGATGCTATGGGTGAAGACTTGATCGACCCAGGTGCAGCGAACATCGAGTTGCGCGCACAAGGCATTGCCCAGTTCGATGTTCAAGCCGACCAACTGCCCTTGGGCGTTGCGGCTTTCATAGGGAGGAAACAGAGGGGAAATCGCGAAGCGGATCTCGCTGCGCGGCGCCGCGGCGGCCACCGGCCCTATCAGAAAGGCGCCCGACAGTAGCGCCCCAATGGATAAAACAAAGATCTTTGCCCAAGCCATGAAGACATCCCTTTCTTGAAAATCCCACTCCTTCACCCCGTGCTGCCAACCAGGCGCGGCGAAGGGGTATCGAGCAAGCTTTCAAGAAAAGGTCATGGGCCGACAAGGCGAAAAGTCAGCAATGGCTGTAGGCAGTCAGCGCTTGCCCATCGAACGACGGGTGCCGGGCGGCGCCATGCCGGGGGTCTTGGTGTGACCGTTCTTCGCGCCGTTTTTGTACCACGGCTGATTGCTGTCTTTCGCCCCGGCCAGCTCACCCGGCTTGAAGGGGAATTTGAACGCCGGGATCACCGGCTTGGCTTCACTGTCGAGGCTGTCTGGATCAGCGAGTTCGGCGCTTTCAACAGGCGGTTGTGTCGGGGAATTCATGGAAGCTCCGGAGCGTGCAAAAAATGACGCGGGCCCGACTTGCGGGCCACACTGGCGCGCAGTATACCTGCGCGCCCTGGTTCTTTAACCACTGCCCGTACGAATGGTCGACCTTTGCTGACAGCCCTGTCAGTTACCGGTCACTTTGCTGACCGGCTTTACAGGCTATAAAGAGCCTCCACTCCTCCCTTTCCCTGTCCGGACGCCGCGAGACCATGCCCATTCCACGCAAAACCACCGTGATTGTGCTCGCCGTCGTGGCCCTGGCGGTCGTGGCCTGGGTGGCGACCCGGCCGGCCAAGACCAAGCTGTCGGCTTCCAGCGCAATCCCGGTCCGGGTGGTCAGTGTCGCGCAGCAGGATATCCCACGGTTTGTCAGCGGTATCGGCTCGGTACTGTCGCTGCATAGCGTGGTGATCCGCCCGCAGGTCGACGGCATTCTCACCCAGTTGCTGGTCAAGGAGGGGCAACGGGTCAAGGCCGGCGACCTGCTGGCGAGCATTGATGACCGGGCGATCCGCGCCAGCCTTGACCAGGCCAAGGCCCAGTTGGGCGAAAGCCAGGCGCAGTTGCAGGTGGCACAAGTCAATCTCAAGCGCTACAAAGAGCTGAGCATCGACGACGGCGTGTCGAAGCAGACTTACGACCAGCAGCAAGCCCTGGTCAACCAGCTCAAGGCCACGGCCCTGGGTAACCAGGCGGCAATTGATGCGGCCCAGGTTCAGCTTTCCTACACACAGATTCGCTCCCCCGTCAGCGGGCGGGTGGGGATTCGCAATGTGGATGAAGGCAACTTCCTACGTACCAGCGATGCCCAGGGCCTGTTCTCGGTGACGCAGATCGACCCGATCGCCGTGGAATTTTCCCTGCCGCAACAGATGCTGCCGACCCTGCAGGGCCTGATCGCCGCGCAACACCCGGCCAGTGTCGATGCGTTCCTCGGCGCCGACACCGACAGCCCGGCCGCCATCCTGCTCGGCAAAGGCCGCCTGAGCCTGATTGATAACCAGATCAGCGCCACCACCGGCACCATCCGCGCCAAGGCCGAATTCAGCAATGCCACGCAAACACTGTGGCCGGGGCAACTGGTCACGGTGAAGATCCAGACCGCCCTCGACAAGGCGGCCCTGGTGGTGCCGCCGACCGTGGTCCAGCGCGGCCTGGACTCGCACTTCGTGTACCGCGTCAATGGCGACAAGGTGGACGTGGTGCCGGTACATGTGACCTACCAGAACAGCGACCTGACAATTGTCACCGGTGTGCAGGCCGGTGATGTGCTGGTCAGCGACGGCCAGTCGCGCCTCAAGGCCGGTGCCCAGGTGGAGGTGCTCAAGGAGCCGCCGCAGGTGATCCAGACCGCCCAAGCGCAGGCCCGGCCATGAAGGGCCGTGGTTCAGTATCGGCCTGGTGCGTCGACCATCCGGTCGCCACCCTGCTGCTGACCTTTGCCCTGGTGCTGCTGGGCTTGATCGCCTTTCCGCGCCTGCCCGTCGCGCCATTGCCGGAGGCGGAGTTCCCGACGATCCAGGTCACCGCCCAACTGCCCGGCGCCAGCCCCGACACCATGGCCTCGTCGGTGGCCACGCCCCTGGAAGTGCAATTCAGTGCCATCCCCGGCATGACCCAGATGACCTCTAGCAGCGCCCTGGGCTCCAGCCTGTTGACCCTGCAATTCACCCTCGACAAGAGCATCGACACCGCCGCCCAGGAAGTGCAGGCGGCGATCAACACGGCGGCCGGAAAGTTGCCCAGCGATATGCCCAACCTGCCGACCTGGCGCAAGGTCAACCCGGCGGACAGCCCGGTGCTGATCCTCAGTATCAGCTCCAACAATATGCCCGGCACCGAACTGAGCGACTACGTGGAAACCCTGCTGGCCCGGCAGATCAGCCAGATCGACGGCGTCGGCCAGATCAGCATCACCGGCCAGCAACGCCCGGCAATCCGGGTACAGGCCTCGCCGGACAAACTCGCCGCCATCGGCCTGACCCTGGCCGATATCCGCCTGGTGCTGCAGCAGTCGAGCCTGAACCTGGCCAAGGGCGCGCTGTATGGGCGCGACAGCGTATCGACGCTGTCGACCAACGATCAGCTGTTTCATCCTGAGGAATACGGCGAGCTGATTGTTTCCTACAAGGACGGCGCGCCGGTGCAGTTACGCGACGTGGCACGGGTGATCAACGGTTCGGAAAACGCCTACGTGCAGGCCTGGTCCGGTGATACGCCGGGGGTCAACCTGGTGATTTTCCGCCAGCCGGGGGCCAATATCGTCGACACCGTGGACCGCATTCAGGCCGAGCTGCCGCGCTTGCAGGCGATGCTGCCGGCGTCGGTGGAAGTCAGCTCGCTGTCGGATCGCACCAAGACCATTCGTGCCTCGCTGCATGAAGTGGAAATCACCCTGTTGATCGCGGTGTTGCTGGTGGTGGCGGTGATGGCGCTGTTCCTGCGCCAGTGGTCGGCAACCCTGATTGTCTCCAGTGTGCTGGGGGTGTCGCTGGTGGCCACTTTTGCCCTGATGTATGTGATGGGCTTCAGTTTGAACAACCTGACCCTGGTGGCCATCGTGATTGCCGTGGGTTTTGTGGTGGACGATGCGATTGTGGTGGTGGAGAACATCCACCGTCACCTTGAGGCGGGCCTGGACAAGCGCGAAGCGGCGATCAAGGGCGCCGGCGAGATCGGTTTTACCGTGGTGTCGATCAGCTTTTCGCTGGTGGCCGCGTTTATCCCGTTGCTGTTCATGGGCGGCGTGGTCGGGCGCCTGTTCAAGGAATTTGCCCTGACCGCGACCTCGACCATCCTGATTTCGGTGGTGGTGTCCCTGACCCTGGCGCCGATGCTGGCCGGGCAGTTTATGCGCGCCCCCGCCCACCCTCCCCACGACAAACCGGGCTTTGGCGAACGCCTGCTGGCCGGTTACGCGAGGAACCTGCGCCGGGCCCTGGCCCATCCGCGCACGATGCTCGGCATCTTCACTGTGACCCTGGGCCTGGCCGTGGCCGGCTACGTGTTTATCCCCAAGGGCTTTTTCCCGGTACAAGACACCGGTTTTATTCTTGGCACCAGCGAGGCAGCGGCCGATGTGTCCTACCCGGACATGGTGGCCAAGCACCAGGCCCTGGCCGAAATCATCAAGGCCGACCCGGCGGTGGAAAACTTCTCCCACTCGGTGGGTGTGACCGGCAGTAACCAGACCATCGCCAACGGCCGCTTCTGGATTGCCCTGAAAGATCGCGGTGATCGCGATGTGTCGGCCAGCCAGTTTATCGACCGGATCCGCGCCAAACTGGCCCGGGTACCGGGGATCGTGCTGTACCTGCGCGCCGGCCAGGACATCAACCTCAGCTCCGGGCCCAGCCGCAGCCAGTACCAGTACGTGCTCAAGAGCAACGACGGCGCGACCCTGAATACCTGGACCCAGCGCCTGACCGAAAAACTGCGCACCAACCCGGCCTTCCGCGATCTGTCCAACGACCTGCAACTGGGCGGCAGCATCACCCACATCAGCATCGACCGCCAGGCCGCCGCGCGTTTCGGCCTGACCGCCACCGATGTCGACCAGGCGCTGTACGATGCGTTCGGCCAGCGCCAGGTCAATGAATTCCAGACCGAGACCAACCAGTACCAGGTGGTGCTGGAACTGGACAGCCAGCAACGGGGCAAGGCCGAGAGCCTGAACTACTTCTACCTGCGCTCGCCCCTCAGCGGCGAAATGGTGCCATTGTCGGCGCTGGCCAAGGTCGACCCGCCGACGGTCGGGCCGTTATCCATCAGCCACAACGGCATGTTCCCGGCGGCCAACCTGTCGTTCAACCTCGCGCCGGGCGTGGCCCTGGGCGACGCCGTGATCATGCTCGACCAGGCCAAGAACGAGATCGGCATGCCGAGCACCCTCATTGGCAATTTCCAGGGTGCGGCCCAGGCGTTCCAGAGTTCATTGGCCAGCCAGCCGTGGCTGATCCTCGCGGCGCTGGTGGCGGTCTATATCATCCTCGGCGTGCTGTATGAGAGCTTCGTGCATCCGCTGACCATCATCTCGACCCTGCCCTCGGCCGGCCTGGGTGCGTTGATCATGCTGTGGCTGCTGGGCCAGGATTTTTCCATCATGGCCTTGATCGGCCTGGTGCTATTGATCGGCATCGTCAAGAAAAACGGCATCCTGATGATCGACTTTGCCCTCGAAGCCCAACGGGTTCGTGGGCTGGCACCGGCGGATGCGATTTATGAAGCCTGTGTCACGCGTTTTCGACCGATCATCATGACCACCCTCGCCGCGCTGCTGGGCGCAGTCCCGCTGATGCTCGGCGCAGGCCCCGGCGCGGAGCTGCGCCAGCCCCTGGGCATCGCGGTGGTCGGCGGGTTGCTGGTGAGCCAGGCGCTGACGCTGTTCACCACGCCGGTCATATACTTGTACCTTGAGAAGCTGTTCCACAGACCCACTCCGGCCCTCGGGCTGGCGACCACACATTGAGGCGGGGTCATGCGTGTCCTGATTATTGAAGACGAAGAGAAAACCGCCGACTACCTGCATCGCGGGCTGACGGAACAAGGCTACACGGTGGACGTCGCCCGCGACGGCATCGAGGGCCTGCACCTGGCCCTGGAAAGCGACTATGCAGTAATCGTGCTCGATGTGATGCTGCCCGGCCTCGACGGGTTCGGCGTGCTGCGCGCACTGCGGGCGCGTAAACAAACCCCGGTGATCATGCTGACTGCCCGCGAGCGCGTGGAAGACCGCATTCGCGGCCTGCGCGAAGGCGCCGACGATTACCTGGGCAAGCCGTTTTCCTTTCTCGAACTGGTCGCCCGCCTGCAAGCCCTGACCCGCCGTAGCGGCGGGCATGAACCGGTGCAGGTGACCGTTGCCGACCTGTGGATCGACCTGATCAGCCGCAAGGCCAGCCGCGCCGGCCTGCGCCTGGACCTGACGGCCAAGGAGTTCTCGCTGCTCAGCGTCCTGGCGCGGCGCCAGGGCGAGATCCTGTCCAAGACGGCGATTGCGGAAATGGTCTGGGACATCAATTTCGACAGCGACGCCAATGTGGTCGAAGTGGCGATCAAGCGCCTGCGGGCCAAGCTCGACGGGCCCTTCGAGCACAAGCTGCTGCACACCATCCGTGGCATGGGCTATGTACTGGAGAACCGCAGTGTCGAGTAACTCGATTGCCCTGCGCCTGAGCGGCATGTTCACCCTGGTCGCGCTGGTGATTTTCCTGCTGATCGGCGGCGCGCTCTACCAGCAGGTGGACCGTGGCCTGGGCCTGTTGCCGGAGGCCGAACTGGATGCGCGCTACAGTGTGCTGGAGTCGTCGATCACACGTTTCGGCACGCCGGATCACTGGGTGAAAATGACCAACAAACTCAAGCTGCTGGGCGAAGAGGATGCACGCATACGCTTCTGGGTAGTGAGCAGCGACCCGGCCTATGAGTACGGCAACCCGGACGCGCACCTTCGCGAGTTCGCCGCCGGCCCCACGGGCAAGCGTGATTTATACCTGCCGGGGCATGCGTATCCGTTCAAGGTGCTGGTCAGCCAGTTCCCGGCCAAGGACCTGCGCCCGCCGCTGCGCTTTATGATCGCCATCGACACCGCCAACTTCCGCGCCACCCAGCACCATTTGCTGATGGCGTTGATCAGCCTGGCGTTTATCGGCGTGGTGCTGGCTTCGCTGCTGGGCTTCTGGGTCGCGCGCATCGGCCTCAAGCCGCTGATCAGGCTCTCGGACGAAGCGCAAAAACTGGCCCCGCCGAAACTGTCCGGGCGCTTGCAATTGTCGCCGCTGCCCCCGGAACTCAAGCAATTCGCCAATGCCTTCAACTCCACCCTGGAGCGGGTGGAAACCGCCTACTCGCGCCTGGAGTCGTTCAACGCCGACGTGGCCCACGAACTGCGCTCGCCACTGACCAACCTGATCGGCCAGACCCAGGTGGCGCTGACACGTGGCCGCTCGGCCGAGCATTACTTTGAAGTGCTGCAATCGAACCTGGAGGAGTTGGAGCGCCTGCGTTCGATCATCAATGACATGCTGTTCCTGGCCAGCGCCGACCAGGGCAGCAAAGCCACCAAGCTGGTTGAAAGCTCCCTGGCCGATGAGGTGGCGACCACCCTCGACTATCTGGACTTTATCCTTGAAGACGCCCAGGTGCAGGTCACGGTGGTCGGCGATGCCCAGGTGAGGATCGAAAAGGCCCATTTGCGCCGGGCCCTGATCAACCTGCTGAACAACGCCGTGCAGCACACCTCGCCGGGGCAAGTGATCGAGGTGCGGATTGAAACGCACGAGCAGCAGGTGCTGATTGGCGTGACCAACCCTGGAGAACGGATCGCCAGCGAGCATTTGCCACGGTTGTTCGAGCGTTTCTACCGCGTCGACGCCTCGCGCAGCAACAGCGGGGCCAATCATGGGTTGGGGTTGGCCATCGTCAAGGCGATTGCCTTGATGCATGGCGGGGAGGTGTTTGTGCGCAGTGAACACGGTGGCAACACCTTTGGTATCACCCTGCCGATCTGAATTTCAAAATCACTCCGACATAAGCCCATTCCCATAGAGGGTCTTCATCGTCTCGACTGTTGCGATTTGGGCAACAGTCATTATCTTGTTACACTCTGTACCGTACCGCTCGCCTGCGCCAATATGTCGCATCGACGAGCGAGACGGCAAAGACAGCCGACCCGCCCTGCCATTTCCCTCGACTTATTTCCAGGGCTCTACACTGGGAATCTGTCTTAAAGCCGCTGACTTCAGCGGCTTTTTTTTGCCGTAAAAAAGGCCAGGAACACCCCACAACATTGGCCGTTCAGACTGACCCAAAGGAGCTCCCCCGGTGAAAACCGCGCTGACATTCACCCCGTTATTCCTCGCGATTGCAGCAACTATCTCCCCTATCGCCCATGCCGCAGACACCCCTCCCACCGACGGATTCGTCGAAGGCTCCAGCCTCAATATCAACACCCGCAACTACTACATGAATCGTGACCGCCGCGACATTCACACCGACGACAGCAAAGAGTGGGGCCAAGGCTTCCTCGGGGTCTTCGAGTCCGGTTACACCCAGGGCACCGTGGGTTTCGGCCTGGATGTGCATGGCATGCTCGGCCTGAAACTGGACGGCGGCGGCGGTACCGACGGCTCCAGCATCCTGCCGTACGGCAGCGGCAACGGCAAAGCGCCGGGCTCGTTTTCCACCGGTGGCGGCACCTTGAAAATCCGCGCTCTGGATACCGAATTCAAAGCCGGCGATCTGTTCCTCAACAACCCGGTAATTGCCGGCGGCATGACCCGCATGCTGCCCGAGACCTTCCGTGGCGTCAGCCTGACCAACCACAGCCTCGACGGCTGGATGTTCGAAGGCGGCCAGGCCAGCTTTGCCAAGCTCTACAACCAGAGCGGCCACGGGCGCATCGGCACCAGCTATGGCGCGCTGCCCACGGGCCAGGACAGCCAGCATATGAACTGGGCAGGCGTGGCCTGGAGCGGTCTGCCAGGGCTGACCAGCAACCTGTACGCCTCCGAACTCAAGGACGTGTGGAACCAGTACTACTACGACCTGGACTACACCTACGCGGTCAATGACCTGGTCAGCCTCAACCCGGGCCTGCACTTCTACCATACCCAGGACACCGGCAATGCCTTGCTGGGGGATATCGACAACAACACCTACAGCCTGCATTTCACCGTGGGCGTGGGCAATCACAGCGTCATGGCCGCCTACCAGCGGGTCAACGGCAACACGCCGTTCGACTACATCGCCCAGGGCGACAGCGTGTACCTGGACAACTCCCAGCAATACTCGGACTTCAACGGCCCCAACGAGCGCTCGTGGAAGCTCAAGTACGCCTATGACTTCGCCGGGCTCGGCGTCCCTGGCCTGACGTCAGCGGTGTCGTACATCAGCGGCAAGACCGACCTGACCAAAGTCGACCCCAACAGCCGCGGCTACTCGGCCTGGTACAGCGCCGACGGCAAGAACGCCAAGCACTGGGAGCGGGATATCGACCTCAAGTACGTGGTGCAGGGCGGCAAGGCCAAGGACCTGGCGGTGCGCCTGCAATGGGCGACCAACCGGGGCAGCAATGGCTACTCGGCGGTGGACCGCGATGTGGATGAGTACCGGGTGATCGTCGACTACCCGATCAATGTGTTCTGACGGCCAATTATCTTTTTTGCCGATGAGCTAATTTCAGGCGCGCGGAACTAAACTGCCCTCATCGTCACCGCCGAAGTCCGTCCGATGAGTCAACGCCGCGCCCTTAACCTGCCTGCACGCCCGGAGCTTTTGCTGATTCTGGGCAGTGGCCTCACCGTCACCCTGATCCTGATCATCGTCGCCGTGCTGCTGATCCGCGAACATGCCAGCACGCTGCAGACCGCCCAACGGTCTACCAGCAATATCACCCAACTGATCAATGCCGATGTGCTGCGCAACGTCGAGCTCTATGACTTGGCACTGCACGGCCTGATTGAGGCGGCCGGCAAGGACTTGTCGGGACTGCCGGCGGATGTGCGGCATCAACTGCAATTCGACCAGTCCACCGCAGCCCCCTATAAAGGTGAAGTCCTGCTGCTGGACGCCCAGGGCGCGGTGCTTGCCGACTCGTCGACGCTGACCCCAACCCGACGTAACTTCGCCAACCGCGACTACTTCCAGGTCCATCAACAGAACCCCGAGGCCGGACTGTTTATCAGCCGCCCGTTCAAGATCCATTGTCAGTGCGAGCAGGTCTGGCGTATCGCCTTCAGCCGCCGCGTGACCGGGCCCGACGGCGAGTTTGCCGGGGTGGCCGTGGCGACCATGCGCCTGGCGTATTTCGACCAACTGTTCAGCAGCCTGACCATCGGCAACGGTAACACCATCAACCTGCTGAACAACCAGGGCATCCTGCTGGCCCAGCACCCCGTGCTCGAACAGGACATGATCGACAAGGACCTGAGTTCACTCCCCAACTTCAAGCGCATGCTGAAAGAAGGCAGCGGCAGCTTCCGGGCCATCTCTGCGATCAGCGGTACGCCACGGCTGTATACCTTTACCAATGTGGGGCGGTTGCCATTGATCGTGGTGGTGGCGTTGGCCAGCGACGATGTGTTCGCCGCCTGGCAGCGCGCCGCGTGGCTGACGGCAGGGGCCACCGGGGTGTTGTGTGTGGGCCTGCTGTGGCTGAGCTGGATGTTGCGCCTGGAGCTGCGGCGCCGCTATCGCGCCGAGAAGGTGCTGTCAGAACTGGCAGCCACGGACGGCCTGACCGGCCTGGCCAACCGCCGGACCCTCGACCAGCGCTTGGCTCTGGAATGGGAGCGCGCCCGCCGCTCGACCGAGCCCTTGTCTGTGCTGATGATCGACGTCGACCACTTCAAGGCCTTCAACGACCGCCATGGCCATCAGGGGGGGGATGAAGCCTTGCGCAGCGTGGCGCAGGTGATCGGCCGCCAAATCCGCCGCCCGGCCGATCTGGCGGCACGTTACGGCGGCGAAGAGTTTGCGGTGATCCTGCCGCATACCGATGCCAGCGGTGCCAGGACGATTGCCGAGCATATCCGCCAGGGGATCCAGCACTTGCCGCCGGTTGCCGGTGATAGCGAGCCTATTACGGTGAGTATCGGCCTGAGCACCTGGGACAAACGCAGCAGCGCGTCATTGGAGGAGTTGCTGCTCAGTGCTGACCGGGCATTGTATGAGGCGAAAAATAGCGGGCGTAACCGCGTCGTCGATGCGGCCCTGGTGAGGTAGTGATTGCGTACCTATTGTGGCGAGGGAGCTTGTCACCGCAGGTCTGTTTTGCGCCTTGATTGAACATTGGCGGAGCCACAAACCACCGCCATAAAAAAAGGCCACCCGAAGGCAGCCTTTAAAAACTAAAGAAAGAGAGTTGTTACTTACACCGCCGCAACGGGACGCATGTAAGAGATCGGTGCGGTGCTGGCATCTTCGAAGGTCACGACTTCCCAAGCATCTTTCTGCTCAATCAACTTGCGCAGGAGCTGGTTGTTAAGTGCATGGCCCGACTTGAAGCCTTTGAACTCGCCTATCAGGCTATTGCCCAGCAGGTAGAGGTCACCAATTGCATCGAGGATCTTGTGCTTCACGAATTCGTCTTCATAGCGAAGGCCGTCTTCGTTCAGTACACCATCCGCGTCGACCACGATGGCGTTTTCAACGCTGCCGCCGAGTGCGAGGTTGTGCTTGCGCAGGTACTCGATGTCACTCATGAAACCAAAGGTACGGGCGCGGCTGACTTCTTTTACGAACGAAGTGCTGGAAAAATCCACGCTTGCACTTTGGGTGCGGTCACGGAATACCGGGTGATCGAAATCGATCTCAAAGCTCACTTTAAAGCCTTCGAACGGGACGAAGGTGGCGCGCTTGTCGCCGTCTTCTACTGTCACTTCCCGCAGAATGCGAATGAACTTCTTGGCTGCGTCCTGTTCTTCCAGGCCGGCAGATTGAATCAGGAATACGAAAGGTCCAGCGCTACCATCCATGATCGGGACTTCAGACGCGGAGAGCTCGACGTAGGCGTTATCGATGCCCAGGCCAGCCATGGCCGAGAGCAAGTGCTCCACCGTGTCCACTTTGACGTCACCGTTGACCAATGTGGTCGACATGGTGGTTTCGCCAACGTTTTCCGCGCGAGCAGGAATCTGCACCACAGGGTCCAGGTCGGCACGAACAAACACGATGCCGGTGTCGACAGGTGCGGGCTTGAGAGTCAGGTATACCTTCTCCCCGGAGTGCAGACCTACACCTGTGGCACGGATAATATTCTTCAGGGTGCGTTGTTTAATCATGGCTTGGACCGCTTCAGCGCAAATTGCGAACTGGTATCAACAAAGGCTGGCGATAATAGCAGACCAGACCTTTGCTGAACACCAATCACCTTCATAGCCCTGATACATTCCATTAATCGGCCTGACGACGCAGGAAAGCCGGGATGTCCAGATAGTCCAGATCATCTTGCGGATTCGGGCTACGGGACGCCGCAGCACCGGCCTGGGCCTGGTTGCGCATCACGGTCGGACGATCCAGATCACGGTAGTTCACCGACGGCAGTTCCTGACGAGCAGGTGCTGGAGCGGCGGCCGAGGCCTGGCTGGTGTGCACGGTATTGTCGATAACCTTCACCGGTTTCTCGATTTTAGCGCCCAGACCCGTGGCAACCACGGTCACATGCAGCTCGTCGCGCATGTCTGGATCGATAACGGTACCGACCTTGACCATCGCGTGCTCGGAAGCGAAGGCTTCGATGATGCTACCCACGTCGGAGTACTCACCCAGGGACAGGTCAGGACCGGCGGTGATGTTCACCAGGATGCCGCGTGCACCTTGCAGGTTCACGTCTTCGAGCAACGGGTTGCGGATGGCCGCTTCGGTCGCTTCACGTGCACGGTTAGGACCGCTGGCGCAGCCAGTGCCCATCATTGCCATGCCCATTTCGCTCATGACCGTGCGTACGTCGGCAAAGTCGACGTTGATCATGCCCGGACGCTTGATGATGTCGGAGATACCGCGAACGGCACCGGCCAGTACGTCATCGGCCTTGGCGAAAGCCGACAGCAGGCTGGCGTCTTTACCGAGGATGGTCAGCAGTTTCTCGTTGGGGATGGTGATCAACGAGTCAACGCTTTCAGACAGCAGACGGATACCTTCGTCGGCGATCTGCATACGCTTGCGGCCTTCGAACGGGAACGGACGGGTCACGACAGCGACCGTCAGGATCCCCATTTCCTTGGCTACTTCAGCAATGATTGGCGCCGCACCGGTACCGGTACCGCCGCCCATGCCGGTGGTGATGAACACCATGTTGGTGCCTTGCAGCACTTCGGCAATACGCTCGCGGTCTTCCAGGGCGGCTTGACGGCCGACTTCCGGATTGGCGCCAGCGCCCAGGCCCTTGGTCACGGCTGTGCCCAATTGCAGGATGGTCCGCGCGCCGATGCTCTTCAGCGCCTGGGCATCAGTGTTGGCGCAGATGAATTCAACGCCTTCAATGTTGCTCTTGACCATATGATTGACAGCGTTGCCGCCGCCACCGCCGACACCGATTACTTTAATAACCGGGCTTGCGGGGATGTTGTCTACGAGTTCGAACATTTTCCCTCTCCTTTCATTTCTCTAGTTTTTTCGCCTACTACTTTGAAACGGTGTTGCGGTAAATCTTTAGAAATTGCCTTTCACCCAAGCCTGCAGGCGCTCCAGCAACGGCGCTTTGGGCTCGTCACTGCTATAGCTTTCGCGGCTGCCAATGCCCGACAGGGAAATGCCGTCGGTCTGCTTTTGCAGGCCGTACAACAGCAAGCCCACACCGGTGGAATAAATCGGGTTGCGCACCACGTCGCCCAGGCCCTTGACGCCATGGGGCACGCCCAGGCGGACCGGCATGTGGAAGATTTCCTCGGCCAGTTCGACCGCGCCTTCCATCTTCGAGGTGCCACCGGTCAGCACGATGCCGGCCGGGATCAAATCTTCGTAGCCGCTGCGACGCAGTTCAGCCTGGATCAGGGTGAACAGTTCGTCGTAGCGCGGCTCGACCACTTCGGCCAGGGCCTGGCGCGACAGTTCACGCGGTGGACGGTCGCCCACGCTCGGCACCTTGATGGTCTCGCCGGCACCGGCCAGCTTGGCCAGGGCGCAGGCGTAGCGGATCTTGATTTCTTCGGCGTACTGGGTCGGTGTCCGCAGGGCCATGGCGATGTCGTTGGTCACCTGGTCGCCGGCAATCGGGATCACCGCGGTGTGACGGATCGCACCTTCGGTAAAGATCGCGATATCGGTGGTGCCGCCGCCGATGTCCACCAGGCACACGCCCAGCTCTTTTTCGTCGTCGGTCAGGACCGAGTAGGCCGAGGCCAACTGCTCAAGAATGATGTCGTCGATTTCCAGGCCGCAACGACGCACGCATTTTTCAATGTTCTGTGCGGCATTCACGGCGCAGGTCACCACGTGGACCTTGGCTTCCAGGCGGACGCCCGACATGCCCAGGGGCTCACGTACGCCTTCCTGGTTATCAATCACGTAGTCCTGCGGCAGGGTGTGCAGCACACGCTGGTCAGCCGGGATCGCCACGGCCTGGGCAGCGTCGAGGACGCGCTCAAGGTCGGCCGAGCTGACTTCACGGTCGCGGATCGCCACGATGCCGTGGGAGTTCAGGCTGCGGATGTGATTGCCCGCCACGCCGACGAATGCCGAGTGAATTCGGCAGCCCGCCATCAGTTGCGCTTCTTCGATAGCGCGCTGGATCGACTGCACGGTGGATTCGATGTTGACCACCACGCCCTTCTTCAGGCCCCGGGACGGATGCGTGCCGATTCCGACGATTTCCAGCGTGCCGTCGTCCGCGACCTCGCCTACCAGCGCCACCACCTTGGAGGTGCCGATATCGAGACCGACGATCATTTTGCCGCTTTGCACGTTTGCCATGGGTCCTGCCTCTTCTTAATTCTTCGCGACAGCGGGTTGCGCTGCCGTGGGCGCAGCCGGTTCGCGCCAGCTAACGGCCAGGCCGTTGGCGTAACGCAGGTCGATGCTCGCAATGTTCGTAATCTGTTCTTTCAGGGTTTTGTCGTAGATGGCGATAAAGCGGCGCATCTTCTCCACCAAGTGGTCGCGTCCCAGCAACAACTCGATGCCCGGGCCGGAACTGCCTGCCCCGGTGGTCAGGAACCAGCTGCCCCGCTCGCGCAATTCCAGGCGCGCAATGGAGAAGCCCAGTGGCCGCAGCATCTGGCTCAACGCCTGGTACTGCTGCATCACTTGTTGTTGCGCCCGTTGCGGCCCGAACAACTGCGGCAAATGCTCGTAGTTGGCCAGCTCACGCGGGTTGAACGCCTGGCCCTGGTTGTTCAACAGCGCTTCGTCACCCCAACGGGCCACGGGCAGTTGTTCTTCCAGGCGGATCGTCACTTGATCCGGCCACACGCGCCGTACTTCGGCGTGGGCAATCCACGCCATCTGCTCCAGTTCGGCACGCATGCCTGCCAGGTCGATGGTGAAGAAGCTCGCCGCGACAAAAGGCGCGATCCGCTGCTGCACCGCTTGCTGGCTGATGTAGCTCAAGTCGCCCTGCACGCTGATCTTGGTGATGGGGCGGTCGGCATACGGCAACAGGCGCTGCGCACCTTCATAGGTGCCAAAGCCCAACGCCACCAACAGCACCGGCCAGAACAGGGCCTTGAGAAAACCAAAGTTGGCTTTCGGCAGGCGCGCCGACATCGGCTCTTTAGCCACCATTCGACTGGCACCACGCGGCACCGGCTTGCGGCCGGGAGCGGGTGGCTGATGGCGAAGCGATGCGCCTTGCATGGTCTTAACCTCGTGCCTCTTCATTACCGGCCACATTACCGGCCACATAACTGGCGGCCAGGATCGCCAGCACCAACTGCTGGAAGTCCAGGCCGGCTGCGCGTGCAGCCATGGGGACCAGGCTGTGGTCGGTCATGCCCGGTGCGGTGTTGACTTCAAGGAACCAGAAGTTCCCCTGGTCATCCTGCATCACGTCTGCCCGCGCCCAACCGGCGATACCCAACGCCTCACAGGCTTTCGCTGTGAGGTCCATCAATTCCTGCTCTTTGGTTGCATCGAGGCCGCATGGGATCCGGTACTGGGTATCGGAGGCCAGGTACTTGGCGTCGTAGTCGTAAAAGGTATGGGGGGTGCCCAGCGCGATAGGCGGCAATACCTGGTCACGGAGGGTCGCGATGGTGAATTCGGGACCGGAGATCCACTGTTCCACCAACACTTGCGAATCGTAGGTACTTGCCGCTTTCCATGCGTCGATCAATTCGGCGGCCGAGTTCACTTTAGCCATGCCGATACTGGAGCCTTCATGGGCTGGTTTGACGATCAAAGGCAGGCCCAGTTCCTTGGCCGCAGAAATACAATCGTCTTCGCTGCACAAAACGCTGTGACGCGGCGTCGGAATGCCCAGGCTGTGCCACACCTGCTTGGTGCGCAACTTGTCCATGGCCAGTGCCGAGGCAAGGATGCCGCTGCCGGTGTAAGGGATCCCGGCGCACTCCAGCAGGCCCTGCATGCTGCCGTCTTCACCGCCACGGCCGTGAAGAATGATGAAGGCTCGGTCGATCTTCTCGGCCTGCAGGCGAGCGAGGAAGTCATCGCCCACGTCGATACCAAAGGCGTTCACACCGGCACTTTGCAGCGCTTGGAGCACAGCATTGCCGGACTTGAGCGACACTTCGCGCTCAGCGCTCTTGCCGCCGAACAGTACCGCCACGCGGCCGAAGTCGGCAGGCGCGATGGTGGAGAACAGGGAGCCGTAGTTGGTGGTCATTTCGACTTCCCCTGGGCAGGCGCGGCAGCAAACAGCGGGCTCGCGAGCAATTTAGGGGCAAGGCCGCCGATATCACCGGCACCCTGGCACAGCAGGATGTCGCCGGCACGCAACAGCGGCTTGACGACCGGCGCCAGGTCCACGCCGCGCTCGATATAGATCGGGTCCAGTTGCCCGCGCTGACGGATGCTGTTGCACAGCTTGCGGCTGTCGGCGCCGGGGATCGGTTCTTCACCGGCCGGGTAGACTTCCATCAACAGCAGCACGTTGGCATCGGCCAATACATTTACGAAATCGTCGTACAGGTCACGGGTGCGGCTGTAGCGGTGCGGCTGGTAGACCATCACCAGGCGACGCTCCGGCCAGCCACCACGCACGGCCTTGATCACGGCCGCGACTTCGGTCGGGTGGTGACCGTAGTCATCCACCAGCATCACGTCGCCGCCGTCTACCGGCAGGTGGCCGTAGACCTGGAAGCGCCGGCCCACACCGGCAAAGCCCGACAGGCCTTCGACGATGGCTTCATCGCTGACGCCCTCATCGGTGGCGATGCAGATGGTCGCCAGGGAATTGAGCACATTGTGGTTGCCCGGCATGTTCACCGAGACGTCCAGCGGCTCGCGATCCGGGCGCAACACGGTAAAGAAGGTCTGCATGCCTTGCTGACGTACATTGATCGCGCGCACGTCGGCGTCTTCGCTGAAGCCATAGGTCACGGTCGGACGCTTGACCAGCGGCAGGATTTCGCGCACTACCGGATCGTCCAGGCACACCACGGCCAAACCGTAGAACGGCAGGTTATGCAGGAACTCGACGAAGGTTTTCTTCAACTTGTTGAAGTCGCCGTCGTAAGTCGCCATATGGTCGGCGTCGATATTGGTGACCACGGCCACCAGCGGCTGCAGGTGCAGGAAGCTGGCATCGCTTTCATCGGCTTCGGCAATCAGGTAACGGCTGGTACCCAGTTGTGCATTGGTACCTGCTGCATTCAGCCGGCCACCGATCACGAAGGTCGGGTCCAGGCCGCCGGCGGCAAATACCGAGGCGATCAGGCTGGTGGTGGTGGTCTTGCCGTGGGTACCGGCGACGGCGATGCCGTGACGGTAACGCATCAGCTCGGCCAGCATCTCGGCGCGGGGCACCACGGGAATACGGCGTTCAAGGGCGGTGGCCACTTCCGGGTTGGAGGTGTTCACGGCACTGGAGACCACCAGTACATCGGCCTGCGCGGCGTTCTCGGCACGGTGGCCGATAAAGATCTGTGCGCCAAACGATTCCAGGCGCTCGGTGACCGGCGAGGTCTTGAGGTCGGAGCCGGAGACCTGGTAACCCAGGTTCAGCAACACCTCGGCGATCCCGCACATGCCCACGCCGCCGATACCGACGAAGTGGATGCGACGGATGCGGCGCATTTCCGGTTGCGGCATGGCTTTTTGATTCTCAACCATGGGCCACCTCCAGGCAGATATCGACCACGCTACGGGTGGCGTCGGGTTTGGCCAGGCGGCTTGCGGTGCTCGCCATGCTGTTCAGTCGTTCGGGTTGCATCAAAACCTCAGTCAGGCGTGCGGCCAGATCGGCGGCGCCAGTCGTTCTTTGCGGCAGCAGGAAGGCAGCGCCCTCCCCGGCCAAATATTCGGCGTTGCGGGTCTGGTGATCGTCGATCGCATGGGGCAAAGGCACCAGCAAGGACGGCAGACCGGCAGCAGCCAGTTCACTGACGGTCAACGCACCTGCGCGACAGACCACCAGGTCGGCCCAGCCATAGGCATGGGCCATGTCTTTGATAAAAGGCTCTACAGTCGCCTCGACACCGGCCTCGCGATAGCGGGCGGCAGTCACTTCATCGTGGTTCTTGCCTGCCTGATGGAAAATCTCGGGACGCAGTTCCACAGGCAGTTGCGCCAGCGCCTCCGGCAGCAGCTTGTTCAGCGGTTCGGCGCCCAGGCTTCCGCCGAGGATCAGCAGGTGCGCCTTGCGCCCGGTCAGGGCCTGGCGGGCAATGTCCATAAACAGCTCGGTACGCACCGGGTTACCGGTGGTGCGGCGCTTGTCCATGGCTGCAAACGTATTCGGGAATGCCTCGCAGACTCGCGCCGCCAATGGCGCCAACAGGCGGTTGGCAGTACCGGCCACAGCGTTCTGCTCGTGGACGATCACCGGCACACCGGCCAATCGCGCGGCCACACCGCCGGGACCGGTGACATAGCCACCAAAGCCCAGCACACACACCGGCTTCAACTCACGGATAACCTTGCGCGCCTGCCACACCGCCTTGAGCAACACGAACGGCGCCTTGAGCAGGGACAATTTGCTTTTGCCGCGCAGGCCGCTGACGTTGATCAGGTGCAGGGGCAAGCCGGCCGCCGGAACCAGTTCATTTTCGATGCCACGGGGCGTACCCAGCCAATGCACGGTGTAGCCGCGGGCCTGGAACTCACGGGCACAGGCCAGCGCCGGGAACACGTGGCCGCCGGTGCCGCCCGCCATGATCAGCACGTTAGCGCCCATGGGTCGGCTCCTCGGCAAAATCGCTCTCGCTGAATTCCATCTCTTCGCTGCCCAAATGGGTTCGACTCTCCCACTCGATACGCAGCAACAAGCCGAGACAGGCACAGCAGATCACCAACGAGCTGCCGCCATAACTGAGGAACGGCAGGGTCAGGCCCTTGGTCGGCAGCAGGCCGACGTTCACACCGATGTTGATCAGGAACTGGCCGATCCACAGGAAGGCCAGGCCGTAAGCCACATAGGCGGCAAAGAATTGTTTGGCTTTCTCCGCCCACAAGCCGATGTACATGGCCCGCACGCAGACGAACACGAACAGCCCGACGGTGGCCAGGGAGCCGACCACGCCCAGCTCTTCGGCGAGTACCGAGAACACGAAGTCGGTATGGGCTTCCGGCAGGTAGAACTGCTTCTGCACGCTGTTGCCCAGGCCCACGCCCAGCCACTCGCCGCGACCGAAGGCGATCAGCGCCTGGGTCAGCTGGTAGCCGGAGCCGAACTGGTCAGACCAGGGGTCGGTAAAGGTGATCAGGCGCGCCATCCGATAGGGTTGCGCCTGCACCAGGATCGTCACGGCCGCCACGGCGAGCCCGACCATCAGGGCAAAGCGGAACAAGCCCACCCCGCCGAGGAACAGCATCGCAGCAGCGGCGCCCATCATCACCACGGTGGCGCCGAAGTCCGGCTCCATCAGCAACAGACCGGCCATGGGCAGCAGCACGATGAATGGCTTGAAGAAGCCCATCCAACTTTCCCGCACTTCTTTCTGACGACGCACCAGGTAGCCCGCGAGGTAAATCACCACGAACACCTTGGCGATTTCCGAAGGCTGCACGTTGAAGGCACCGAAGCCAATCCAGCGCATCGAACCGTTCACCTCACGGCCGATGCCGGGGACGATTACCATCACCAGCAGGCCGAAGGCACCGAGCAGCATCAGCCAACCCAGGCGCTGCCAGGTGGCGATAGGAATCATCATGGTGACGATGCACGCACCGAGGCCGATCACCAGGTAAATCAGGTGGCGGATCATGTGGTACAGGGTGTTACCCGACTGTACGGCGGCCACTTCCGAGGAGGCCGAGGTGATCATCACCAGGCCCAGGCCCAGCAGCGCCAGGCAACCGGCGAGCATCGGGAAGTCGAGGTCGATCCCGCGCCCGGTAATGATCGGCGACGGGTACGGCTTGATAATGTTCTTCAGGTCCAGACTCATGCCAAGCCCTCCACGGCACGGGCGAACAATTGGCCGCGCTCTTCGTAGTTCTTGAACATGTCGAAACTGGCGCACGCCGGCGACAGCAGCACGGCATCGCCGGGCTGGGCCAGGGCGCGGCATTGGGCGATGGCGTCGTCCAGGGAGGTGGCGCGCACTTGCGGCACTGCGTCGCCCAGGGCAGCGGCGATCAAGTCGCTGTCACGGCCCATCAGCACCACGGCACGGCAATGAGCAGCCACCGGGCCCTTGAGGTCCTTGAAGTCGGCACCCTTGCCGTCGCCACCGGCGATCAGCAGGAGTTTGCCGTCGATATCGGCACCCAGGCCTTCGATGGCGGCCAGCGCGGCGCCGACATTGGTGGCCTTGGAATCGTTGTAGTAACTCACGCCATCCAGGTCGCGCACCCACTGGCAGCGGTGCTCCAGGCCGGCAAAGGTGCGCAGGCTCGACAACATCGCGTCGAACGGCAAGCCGACCGCATGCCCCAACGCCAGGGCCGCCAGGGCATTGGACTGGTTGTGGGCGCCACGGATCTTCAGTTCACGGACCGGCATCAGGTTCTGGAATTCGAAGGCCAGGTATTTCTCGCCATTCTCTTCACGGATACCAAAGCCCTTGAAATCGGGTTTGCTCAGGCCGAAGGTCCAGCATGGCAGGCCCTCGCCCATCAGCGGACGGCTCAGGGCATCCTGGCGATTGACCACCACTTGCCGCGCACCACGGAAGATCCGGTGCTTGGCCAGGTGATAAGCCGGCAGGCCGCTGTAGCGGTCCATATGGTCTTCGCTGACGTTCAACACGGTGGCCACTTCGGCGCCGAGTTGATCGGTGGTCTCCAGCTGGAAGCTCGACAGCTCCATGACATACAGCTCGATATCGTCGCTGAGCAAATCCAGCGCCGGCGTACCGAGGTTACCGCCCACGGCCACGCGCTTGCCGGCCGCAGCCGCCATTTCGCCGACCAGGGTGGTGACGGTGCTCTTGGCGTTGGAACCGCTGATCGCGACGATGGGCGCCTTGGCGTTACGCGCAAACAGCTCGATATCGCCGGACAACTTCACGCCACGCGCCGCTGCCGCTTGCAGGGCCGGGGTCGCCAGGGCCAGGCCGGGGCTCACGTAGAGCTCGTCGGCACGGCACAGAAACTCGACATCCAACTCGCCACAACGCACTTCCACGTGCGGGTAGTCACGGCGCAGCGTGACCAGCTCCGGTGGATTTTCCCGCGTATCGGCCACGGCAAACGACGTGCCCCGGTTCGCCAGGAAGCGAACCAGGGACATGCCGCTCTTGCCGAGGCCGACAACGATGCGGAAGTGGTCTGAAGCGATCAGGGACACTCGTTTCTACCTCAGTTTCAGGGTGGCAAGGCCAACCAGCACAAGAATCACGGTGATGATCCAGAAACGGACGATCACCCGTGGCTCCGGCCAGCCCTTGAGTTCAAAGTGGTGATGAATCGGCGCCATGCGAAACACGCGGCGACCGGTCAACTTGAAAGATGCAACCTGGATCACCACCGACAGGGTCTCCATCACGAACACGCCGCCCATGATGAACAGGACGATTTCCTGGCGCACGATCACGGCAATGGTGCCCAGGGCAGCGCCCAGCGCCAGGGCGCCGACGTCGCCCATGAACACTTGGGCCGGATAGGTGTTGAACCACAGGAAGCCCAGTCCGGCACCGATCAGCGCGCCACAGAACACAATCAATTCACCCGCGCCCGGTACATACGGGATCAGCAGGTATTCAGCGAATTTCACGTTACCCGACAGGTAGCAGAAGATGCCCAGGGCGCCGCCCACCATCACCGTCGGCATGATCGCCAGGCCGTCGAGGCCATCGGTCAGGTTGACCGCGTTGCTGGAGCCGACGATCACGAAATAGGTCAACACCACGAAGCCAATGCCCAACGGGATGCTGGCATCCTTGAGCATCGGGAAAATCAGGGTGGTTTCCACCGCGCTCGGCGCAGTCATATAAAGAAAGATCGCCGCGCCCAGGCCGAACACCGATTGCCAGAAATACTTCCAGCGGCTTGGCAGCCCCCTGGAGTTCTTCTCGATTACCTTGCGGTAGTCATCGACCCAGCCGATGGCGCCGAACAGCAGGGTCACCAGCAACACCACCCAGACATAGCGGTTGGCCAGGTCGGCCCAGAGCAAGGTGCTGATGCCGATGGACGACAGGATCAACGCGCCGCCCATGGTCGGTGTGCCGGACTTGGACAAGTGCGACTGCGGGCCGTCATTGCGCACGGACTGGCCGATCTGCAGGTTTTGCAGAGTACGGATCATCCATGGCCCCAGAAACAGCGACAAACACAGCGCGGTCAGCACACCCAGGATCCCGCGCAGGGTCAGGTACTGAAAGACCGCGAAGCCTTTGTGGAACTGTTGCAGATACTCAGCCAGCAGCAGCAGCATTAATGTTTCTCCGTACTTGAGCCACACAAGGCCGCGACGACGTTTTCCATCACCGCGCTGCGCGATCCCTTGATCAAAATGGTTGTGTGTTTGTCTTGTTCGGCTACGCCCAGCGCCTGGATCAACTCGGCCTGGCTCGCGAAGTGCCGCGCGCCCAAACCAAACGCGGCGACGGCGTGGGCCATGTTCGGGCCGACGGCGTAGAAGGCGTCGACCTTGCCACTGGCGTAGGCACCCACTTCGCGGTGGGACTGTTCGGCCCAGTCGCCCAGCTCGGCGATATCACCCAGCACCAGCACCTTGCGACCGTCAAAGCCTTTGAGCAGGTCAATGGCCGCGCAGATCGAGGACTGGTTGGCGTTGTAAGTGTCATCAATCACGCGCATGCCGTTGCTCGCCAGTTGCGCCACGGTGCGCCCCTTGACCGGTTGCACTGCGCCCAGGCCGGTAGCAATGCCGAACAGCGACACGCCCAGGGCGTAGGCAGCGGCGGCGGCGGCCAGGGCGTTGGCAACGTTGTGGTTGCCCAGCAGGTTCAATTGCACGTGCTCATCACCTTGCGGGCTGTGCAGGGTGAAGGCCGGGCAGCCACGGGCATCGAGCGTGATGTTCGAGGCATGGAAGTCCGCCGCGGCGTTGTGCACGGCGAAGCTCAAGACCTTGCGCCCGGCGGCACGTACACGCCAGGTTTCGAAGGCCTTGTCATCGAGGTTCAGGACTGCGGTACCGGAAGCGTCCAGTCCCTCAAGGATTTCACCCTTGGCCTGGACGATCTTCTCGGGGCCACCAAACTCGCCAACGTGGGCAGTGCCCGCGTTGTTGATAATGGCGACGTGCGGCCGGGTCATGGCTACGGTGTAGGCAATTTCGCCAATGCGCGACGCGCCCAGCTCGATCACGGCGGCGGTATGTTCCGGCGCCAGTTCAAGCAGGGTCAGCGGTGCGCCGAAATCGTTGTTCAGGTTGCCACGGGTCGCCAGCACCGGCCCGCGCGTGCGCAGGATACCGGCAAGCAGTTCCTTGACCGTGGTTTTGCCACTGGAGCCGGTGATCGCCGCCACCGGATTGGTGAACGCCGCGCGGTTCAACGCGCCCAATTGACCCAGGGCCAGACGGGTGTCGGCCACCAGCAACTGCGGCAGTGTCGCGTCAGTGACTTCACGCTGCACCAAGGCACCGACCGCGCCTTTGGCGGCCACCTCATTCAAATAGTCATGCCCGTCGAAGCGCGGGCCGGCCAGGGCGACAAACAGTTGCCCCGGCTTGATGTTGCGACTGTCGATACTGACGCCGTCGAAGCTGCAATCGCTCGACAACACACGGGCCGACAAGGCCTGAGTCAGTTCGCTGAACTGCATGGCCTTAAGCATGGGCCACCTCCCACGCGGTCAAGGCGCGATCGGCCTCGACCAGATCGGAGAAGGCATGGCGTTCGCCGTTGATTTCCTGGTAGTCCTCATGGCCTTTACCGGCCAGGACCACCACATCGTCAGCGCTGGCGCTGGCGATCAATTGGGCAATGGCCGCGCCGCGACCGGCGACGAAGCTCACCCGAGAGGCGTCTTGGAAGCCTGCGCGGATATCATCGAAAATCTGGCTTGGCGCTTCGCTGCGCGGGTTGTCGTCAGTCACCAGCACACCATCGGCCAGGCGCTCGACGATCTCGGCCATCAGCGGGCGTTTGCCGCGATCGCGGTCGCCGCCGCAGCCGAACAGGCACAGCAACTTGCCCTTGGCGTGAGGGCGCAGGGCTTCGAGAACTTTTTCCAGGGCATCCGGGGTGTGGGCATAATCGACCACCACCAGCGGCTGCGTCCCGCCCCCCAGGCGCTGCATACGCCCGGCCGGGCCTTCAAGCTTGGGCAATACACGCAGGATTTCGTCCAGGGCGTAATCCAGGCCCAGCAAGGCGCCGATGGCCGCGAGGACGTTGCTCAGGTTAAAGCGACCGAGCAAGGCACTGCGCAAGTGGTGCTCGCCCTGGGGCGTGACCAGCGTCGCGAGTACACCTTCATCATTGAACTGGGCTTCGCGGCAATACAGGTAGGCGCTGGAGTCTTCCAGGCTGTAGCTGATCAGGCGCGCTTCGCTTTTTTCTGCGGCCAGTTGGCGCCCGAATGCATCATCGAGGTTCACGACGCGGCACTTCAGATCGGTCCAGCCGAACAGCTTGGCCTTGGCGGCGGCGTACGCCTCCATGCTGCCGTGGTAGTCCAGGTGGTCGCGGGACAGGTTGGTCATCACTGCCACGTCGAACGCCAGGGCGGTGACCCGGCCCTGGTCCAGGCCATGGGACGACACTTCCATCGCCACGGCCTTGGCCCCGGCCTTTTTCAAGTCGGCCAGGGTCGCCTGCACGGCAATCGGGTTCGGTGTGGTATGCAGGCCGCTTTGCAGCGCGCCATAGAAACCGGTGCCCAGGGTGCCAACGATGCCGCAGTGCTGGCCCAGCAGGTCCAGCGCCTGGGCCACCAACTGGGTGACACTGGTCTTGCCGTTGGTGCCGGTGACGCCAATCAGGTTGAGCTGGCGGCTCGGATCGCCATAAAAACGCCCGGCGATATCCGACAACTGCGCCGCCAGGCCCTTGACCGGAATCAACGGCACATCGGTAATCGGTAATACAGTGGCGCCTTCGACTTCGTAGGCCACCGCCGCCGCGCCGCGCTGCAGGGCGTCGGCGATATGGGCACGACCATCGAACTTGCCGCCCGGCACAGCCAGGAACAGGTCGCCAGCACGTACGTTACGGCTGTCCAGACTCAGTTCGCGAATCAACAGATCGCGGCCAGCGTGGGCGAAAATCTTGTTCAGGCTAAGAGACATCAGCCGCGCCCTCCATTGGCTTTTACAGCAGCGACCGGTGGTCCGGCGTTGGCTTGTTGGGTCGGCGGCAGGTTGTCCGGCGTGATGTTCATCAAACGCAGGGTGCCGGACATGACTTTGCTGAATACGGGGGCCGAGACCAGGCCACCGAAGTAGCCGGCTTTGCTCGGCTCATCAATGACCACGACGATGGCGTAACGCGGATCGCTCATCGGGCCGAAGCCAGCGAACAGCGAGCGGTAGGAGTTTTCGGCATAGCCCTTGGTGCCCACCGACGTCTTCCGTGCGGTACCGGACTTGCCGGCCACGTGATAGGCCGGGACCTGGGCACGGAACACGCCGCGTGGCGCCTCGATCACTTGTTGCAGCATGGTCTGCATGGTCTTGGCGACGTTTTCCGGGATGACCTGTTCGGATTTCGGCGCTTCGTCCAGGTGGATCAGGCTCAACGGCGTCATGCGGCCATTGTTGGCCAGCACGGAAAAGGCGTGGGCCAGCTGGATCGCGGTCACCGACAGGCCATAGCCATAGGACAGGGTCGCGGTCTCGGCCTTGCGCCACTCACGGTAGTTGGGCAGGTTGCCGACGCGCTCGCCCGGGAAGTCCAGGCCGGTAGGCTGGCCCAGGCCGATCCTCTGCGCCAGGTGGTAGATGTTTTCGCCGCCGATATCAAAGGCGATTTTACTCATGCCGACGTTACTGGAGTTGATCAGGATGCCGGTCAGGTCCAGCACCGGGCCTTCGCTGCGGGACACGTCGCGAATGGTGTATTTGCCCAACTGCAGGGTGCCCGGATAGACCTCGACCTTGTCGGTCGGCTTCCAGCGCCCGGATTCCAGGGCCGCACTCATGGAGATGGCTTTCATGGTCGAACCCGGCTCGAACACGTCGATCATCGCGCGATTGCGCATCATCGCCGGTTGCAGGTTGCGACGGTTGTTCGGGTTGTAGGTCGGCTGGTTGACCATGGCGAGGATCTCGCCGGTCTTCACGTCCATGATCACCAGGCTGCCGGCCTTGGCGCCGTTCTCGATGATCGCATTGCGCAGCTCGCGGTTGGCCAGGTACTGCAGGCGCAAGTCAATCGACAACGCCAAGGGCTTACCGGCCTTGGCGTTTTTGGTGACCTGGACATCCTTGATCAGTCTGCCGCGCCGATCCTTGATGACCTGCCGCTTGCCGGGAACCCCGGCCAGCCACTCGTCGTAGGCCAGCTCCACCCCTTCGCGGCCATGGTCATCAATGTCGGTGAAGCCGACCATGTGGGCAGTGGTCTCGCCGGCCGGGTAGAAACGCCGAAATTCCTCGATGCCGTAGACACCGGGGATTTTCAGGTCGAGCACGCCTTGACCCTGTTCCGGGGTCAGGCCGCGAACCAGATAGATGAATTCTTTGCTGGCCTGGGCTTCAAGACGCTCTTTAAGGGCCTTGGGATCCTGGCCGAGGGCGTGGGCCAGCTCGGTCCATTTGTCCTTGAACCCTTGCAGTTCCTTGGCGTTGGCCCACAGCGTAGTCACCGGTGTACTGACAGCCAGGGGTTCACCGTTACGGTCGGTGATCAGCCCGCGGTGCGCAGGAATCGGGATATGACGCAGGCTGCGGGCATCGCCCTGGCCGATCAGGAAGTCGCGATCCACCACTTGCAGGTCGACGATGCGCCAGACAATCGCACCCACCATCAACGCGAGCAAGCCCAGCACGACGCGGAAGCGCCACGGGTAGAGTGCGCCTTCGAGTTTCATCATGGCGCCACCATGCGGACTTCCGCCGCGCCAGGAATGTGCATCTTCAGCTGTTCGGAGGCCAGCACTTCGATGCGGCTATGGGCCGTCCAGGTGCTTTGTTCAAGAATCAACCGGCCCCACTCCGCCTGGGCCTTGTCGCGCACACTCAATTCGCCGTACAGGCTATTGAGCAGCTGACGGTTCCAGTGGGCGCTGTAGGACACCGCAATTGCAGACACCAGTACGCCGACGTACAGCAGCATCATAAAGAAGCTGCCGCCCGGCAGGGGCTTGGCGAAAAGCTTGCTCACCGCAACTTCTCCGCAACACGCATGACGGCGCTGCGAGCACGTGGGTTGGCCTTGAGTTCGGCTTCGGAAGCGAACTGCGCTTTGCCATGGATTTTGATTTTCGGCACAAAGGCTTCGAAACGTACCGGCAGGTTGCGCGGCAGGTTGTCGGTTTCGCCCTTGACCAGACGACGCATGAACAGTTTGACGATGCGGTCTTCCAGGGAGTGGAAGCTGATCACCACCAGACGACCGCCCACTTCCAGGGACTCCAGGGCAGCCTCGAGGCCAGCCTCCAGGTCGCCCAGTTCGTTGTTGACGTGAATGCGCAGGCCCTGGAATGCACGGGTCGCAGGGTTCTTGCCCTTCTCCCATGCCGGGTTGGCGACTTTCAGCACTTCGGCCAGGTCGGCGGTGCGTTCGAACGGCTGGATTTCCCGGCGCTCTACCACGGCACGGGCCATGCGGCCGGCGAAACGCTCTTCGCCGTATTCCTTGAATACGCGGGTGATTTCTTCGTGGGGCGCGGTGGCGATGAACTGCGCGGCGCTGATGCCACGGCTCGGGTCCATGCGCATGTCCAGCGGACCATCATTCATGAAACTGAAACCGCGCTCAGGGTCGTCCAACTGCGGCGACGACACGCCCAGGTCCAGCAAAACCCCGGCCACCTTGCCCGCCATGCCCCGCTCGGCGACTTCCGCGCCCAACTCGGCAAAGCTGCGCTGCACAACGACAAAGCGGCCGTCTTCGGCCGCTAGCGCTTGCCCGGTGGCAATCGCCTGGGGATCCTTGTCGAACCCGAGGAGTTTGCCCTCCGGGCCAAGCTGGCGGAGGATCAACCGGCTATGCCCGCCGCGCCCGAACGTGCCATCCAGATAGCAGCCATCAGGGCGCACGGCGAGAGCCTCGACGGCTTCGTCAAGCAGCACGGTGATGTGGTTAAAGCCGCTATCAATAGTCACAGGATCAAATCACGCAGTTCATCAGGCATGGCGCCCGGTTGTTGAATAGCAGCCAGGTCAGCTGCAGACACAGCATCCCAGGCATCTTCGTCCCACAATTGGAACTTGTTCAGTTGGCCTACCAGCATCGCGCGCTTATCCAGCTTGGCGTATTCGCGCAGACGCGGTGGAACCAGGAAACGACCACTGCCATCGAGTTCGAGGTCGACGGCATTACCAATCAGCAGGCGTTGCAAACGGCGGTTTTCTTCACGCAACGAAGGCAGAGCGCGCAACTTGGTTTCAATCAACTCCCACTCATCGAGGGGGTAAACACACAAACAAGGGTCAACGGCATCAATCGTGATGATTAACTGCCCGGAACTTCGCGAAATGAGCTCGTCACGATACCGGCTCGGCATGGCGAGACGGCCTTTTGCATCGAGACTGATAGCGTTAGCTCCGCGAAACACAGGTGCGTTTCTCCAAATTTTAGCGTTTTACGTTCAAAAAACCCACTTTGTGCCACTTTCCGCCACTTGCGCACACTATAGGAATGCGCCTACCACACCGTCAAGGCGCGGATTAAAGGAAAAGCCTTACAGAACGGAGATTTAGGAGCGTAAAAGGAGGAGAAACGAGAGTTCGACGATGTTTTTGACTCAACAAACGCAAATAGCTCAAAGAGCTAGAGCTTGAACTTAAAGTAATTTATTAAGAGTAAGATTTTTTCGGTATTACGAAGACGCATCTGCCAATGATTTGGCAGGGAGGGATTCTTGCGCTACTACCTGGTTTCTGCCCGAGACTCGTGCAGAGGGAAAAAGGTGGAGAGTCGATCTATAAGCCGGGTTCTGTCTTGAACAGTCATTCGTCTACGATGGCCATCACTGGACATCTTTAGCAACCTACCCGGTTCCAGCGCGGGCCACGCCTTGGAACCCTATTTGGTCTTGCTCCAAGTGGGGTTTACCTAGCCACGAACTGTTGCCAGTCGCGCGGTGCGCTCTTACCGCACCTTTTCACCCTTACCGGCACCGAAGTGCTTAGGCGGTTATTTTCTGTGGCACTTTCCGTAGGCTCACGCCCCCCAGGCATTACCTGGCACTTCGCCCTATGGAGCCCGGACTTTCCTCCCCCCCCTAATTTTCATAGAGGGCAGCGACTGTCCAATCGACTCTCCGCCGCGAAGGTTAACGGCACGGCGGCCTTAGAACAAGTATTAAAAGACAGCATTGCCATCATGTTCCGACGCCGTGCAGGTTAAACCCTGGAACTATTCGCTCTTTTGCTTATCAAGCGCGGCCTGATACAGCACGTTCTTGCGCACACCGGTGATTTCTGCGGCCAGGGCTGCGGCGCGCTTGAGTGGCATTTCCTTGAGCAGCAGGTCCAGCACGCGCATGGCTTCACTGCCCACGGCATCTTCAGTCTCTGGCGCGGCCCAGCCCGCGACCAGCACGACGCATTCGCCACGCTGCTGATTGCTGTCACCCTCGACAAACGCGCGCAGCTCTTCCAGCGGCAGGCCCTTGAGGGTTTCAAAAGTCTTGGTCAGCTCCCGTGCCAGCAAGGCCAGGCGTTCGCCACCGAAGACCAGCTCCATATCTTGCAGGCACTCGAGGATACGGTGCGGCGCCTCGTAGAAGATCAGGGTGCGCGGCTCTTCCTTTAACAGTTCCAGACGCGCCCGGCGCCCCACGGCCTTGGCCGGCAGGAAACCTTCGAAGATAAAGCGGTCGGACGGCAAGCCCGCGGCTGACAAGGCGGCAATCAACGCACACGCCCCGGGAACCGGGACTATATTGATGCCCGCCGCCCGGGCCTGACGGACCAGGTGGTAACCAGGGTCGGAGATCAATGGCGTACCGGCATCGGAAATCAACGCCACGTCATCGCCCGCGAGCAGGCGGGTAATAAAGCGACTGCCCTCGTCACGCTCATTATGCTCATGGCAGGCCGCCAGGGGCGTGGTGATGCCAAAGTGCTGCATCAGGCGCAGCGAGTGCCGGGTGTCTTCCGCCGCAATCAACTTGGCTTCGCGCAACACTTTCAGCGCCCGTGCGCTGATGTCGTCCAGGTTGCCAATGGGCGTCGCCACCACAAAAAGCGAGCCAGCAGTGGAATTCAAAGGACCTGGAGCAGTCAAAGCGCACACCTCAAAGATTGGCAAAAGCCATATTGTAGCGCGTAGACGTCAAGAAAATGCGCCAACGGGGTCGTGTCCATCGGGTCTGTTTGCTGCGGTTACTGACGCCCTGCAACATTTAAACGATCTAAATAGACGGTTTCACGCCAGTAACATCGCGCCCGGGCCAGTGCTTGGGTACAATTCCACGCTAATTTGATCGGTATCAGGAACACTTACATGATCGCTTGCCTGCGGCTGTTCTCCGCCCTTTGCCTGGCTGCCCTGTTGGCGGCTTGCGCAAGCTCGCCCTCGTCAAGCCTTGGCGAACTCCCACGGACCCCGGATGCCACCATCGAGCAACTGCTCGAACAGGCGACTTCGGCCAAGACTCCAGAAAAAGCTGCACTGCTGCGCCTGAGCGCAGCGGACATGGCCTTCCACCAGAACAATCCTGGGCGCTCCGCGCAGATCCTCGCGCAAGTGCCGCTGGACAGCCTCAAGCCGGCCGCCCAGGTCTTCGCCAGCACCTTGACTGCAGAACTGGCCATGGGCCGCAACCAGCCCAAGGCTGCGTTGACCGCGCTGAGCCATCCGAGCCTGCAAAACCTCAAGGAGTTGCCGCCGGAACAACAGATCCGCACTGGCAGCGTGCATGCCCGCGCCTATGAAGCCGACGGCCAGACCCTGGCCGCCGCCCGCGAACGCGTGGCCATGGCCCCGTTGCTGACGGGCGATGCTGCCGCCAGCAACCACGAAGCCATCTGGAGCCTGATTGCCGCCGTACCTGGCGAGCAGTTGCAGGCCAGCGGCAATCCGGTCCTCGACGGCTGGATCAGCCTGGCCCAGGCCGTGAAGAACGCCGGCACCCTGGAGCAGCAGCAAGCCGCCATCGACACCTGGCGCGTGCAGAACCCTGCGCACCCGGCGGCGGTGCAACTGCCGACGCCGCTGACCAAGCTCAAGGAACTGGCCAGCCAGCCGCTGAATAAAATCGCCCTGCTCTTACCGCAGCAAGGCCCGCTGGCCAGCGTGGCCAGGGCCCTGCGCGAAGGTTTCATGGCCGCGCACTACCAAGCGCAACAGGCCGGGCAGAAGCCACCTGTCATCGAGTTCTATGACAGCTCGCGCGTCAGCTCCATCGATGAGTTCTACAAAAAGGCCCAGGCTGATGGCGTGCAACTGGTGATCGGCCCGCTGGAGAAACCGCTGGTCAAGCAACTCAGCGCCCGCTCGCAACTGCCCATCACCACCCTGGCCCTGAACTACAGCGAGGGCGACCAAGCCCCTGCGCAACTGTTCCAGTTCGGCCTGGCTGCCGAGGACGAAGCCCGTGAAGTGTCGCGCCGTGCCCGCGCCGATGGCCTGCACCGCGCAGCGGCCATGGTGCCGAAAGGCGAATGGGGCGACCGTGTGCTCAAGGCCTTCCGCCAGGACTGGGAAGCCAACGGCGGCACCCTGATCGGTGTCGAACATGTCGACCAGCCTGTGGCCCTCGCCCAGCAGATCGCCGACCTGTTCAAGCTGCGCCAGAGCGAAGGCCGCGCCAAGAGCCTGCAAAGCACAGTCGGCACTGACATCGCGGCACAGCCATCGCGTCGCCAGGATATCGAGTTCATCTTCCTCGCCGTGACACCGCAACAGGCCCAACAGATCAAGCCGACGCTGAACTTCCAATACGCGGGCGATGTGCCGGTATATGCCACTTCCCACGTGTTCAGTGCCAGTGGCGACAAGAACCAGTACAACGACATGAACGGCATTATGTTCTGCGAAACGCCGTGGCTGCTCAACACCACCGACCCGCTGCGCAATCAGGTTGCTACACAATGGCCACAAGCCAATGGCAGCCTGGGCCGCCTCTATGCGATGGGTGTGGACGCCTACCGCCTGGCGCCACGCCTGGGTCAACTCAAGGCGCTGCCCGACACCCGCATCGACGGCCATTCCGGCAACCTGGGCATGAGCCCGAGCCAACGGATCGAACGCCAGATGCCGTGGGCCAAGTTTGTCAGTGGCCAGATCGAACGCTTGCCCGATACCCCGCGCTGATGCCCCCACGCTCCAGCGCAAAAACCGGCAAGGATGCCGAACAACAAGCACTTGAACACTTGCAGCGACAAGGTCTGCGCCTGCTGGCGCAGAACTGGTTGTGTAAACGCGGCGAGCTTGATCTGGTCATGCTTGACGGCGATACAGTAGTATTTGTCGAAGTCCGCTACAGAAAATACGCACAATGGGGTGGTGCGCTCGCCAGTATCGACGAGCGCAAACGTCAAAAGCTGATACTCGCCGCGCAGTTTTTCTTGCTCAGTGAACGTCGCTGGGCCGACTCCCCCTGCCGTTTCGATGTGGTTGCCATAGAAAGCAGCCCCCACGGAACCGCTGGTCTGAACTGGCTGCGCAACGCCTTCGACGGCTGAGCGCCACCGGCACAGATCGGACATCTTCACCGCACACTTTTGCTCTTTGCTTTGCGGGCTGCACATTCGTGTGCCATACAGCCGCGCTACTTAAGGTCACACAGATGGACATGCAATCCCGAATTCGCCAGCTTTTCCAGGCCAGTATCGATACCAAGCAACAGGCGATGGACGTACTTGCACCGCACATCGAGCAAGCCAGCCAGGTCATGGTCAACGCCCTGCTCAACGAAGGCAAAATGCTTTCGTGCGGCAACGGCGGTTCGGCCGGCGACGCCCAGCACTTCTCCTCCGAGCTGCTCAACCGCTTTGAGCGCGAGCGGCCGAGCCTGCCGGCTATCGCCTTGACTACCGATTCGTCGACGATTACCTCGATCGCCAACGACTACAGCTACAACGAAATCTTTTCCAAACAAATCCGTGCCCTCGGCCAACCGGGCGATGTGCTGCTGGCGATTTCCACCAGCGGCAACTCGGCAAACATTATTCAAGCGATCCAGGCCGCACATGATCGCGAAATGATTGTCGTAGCATTGACCGGGCGCGACGGTGGCGGCATGGCCTCACTGCTGCTGCCCGAAGACGTGGAGATCCGCGTCCCGGCCCATGTCACTGCACGTATTCAGGAAGTCCATCTGCTGACGATCCACTGCCTGTGCGATCTGATCGACAGCCAACTGTTCGGGAGTGAAGAATGACCGTTAACCGCCTCAGCCTTATGGCCATCACGCTGTGCCTCGCTATCAGCGGCTGCACCTCGGCCATCACCGCGACCCGCGACTCCCCTATCCAGGACGACCGCGGCACGCGCACCTTTGGCAGCAAGATCGATGACTCGCTGATCGAGACCAAGGTCGGCGTCAACGTCGCCAAGGCCGCCACCGACCTGGGTAACGGCGCATCGCGCATCGTCGTGACCAGCTTCAACGGCATCGTGCTGCTCGCCGGGCAAACCCCGCGCGCCGACCTCAAGACCCAGGCCGAGCAAGCTGCTTCGACCGTGCAACGGGTCAAGAAAGTCCATAACGAATTGCAGGTCGCACAACCCATCACCCTGCTGGCAATCAGCAATGATGCTGTGCTGACCACCAAGATCAAGGCGCAGATGCTCACCGACAGCGCGATCCCCGGCTCGCGGATCAAGGTGGTGACTGACAACGGCATCGTCTACCTGATGGGCCTGCTGACCCAGCAGGAAGCCACCCGCGCCACCAACCTGGTACAGGGTGTGTCCGGGGTACAGAAAATTGTGAAGCTGTTCGAATACATCGACTGATGTAATCGCCAGCCACAAAAAAGGGCGCCGTGCATCGACTGCACGGCGCCCTTTTTATTGGCTGGCGGTTACTGGTACTGCTGGTACGGATTGCCCTGGAACTGGTTGTTCTGCTGCTGTTGCTGCGCAGGCTGGCCGTACTGCTGACCCGGGATCGGGCCGAGGTTGACCTCGACACGACGGTTCTGCGCACGACCGTTGACGTCAGCGTTGCTGGCAATCGGGTTATCCGGGCCGGCACCACGGGTGGTCAGGTTGGTCGGGCTCACACCTTGGGAGGTCAGGTAGTTGGCCACGCTTTGCGCACGCCGTTGGGACAGGTCCATGTTGAGCTGGCGGCTGCCGGTGCTGTCGGTATAGCCGACAATCTGGATGGTGTTCTGGTTGAACTGCTTGAGCGACCCGGCCAGGTTGTTCAAGGGGGTGTAGAAGCTGCTGGCGATAGCATCGGAGTTGGTGGCAAACGTGATGTTACCCGGCATGATCAATTTGATCTGGTCACCCTGGCGCTGCACCTCGACGCCGGTGTTGGCCATGCTTTCCCGCAGTTTCTTTTCCTGCTGGTCAGCGTAATAGCCGTAACCGGCAGCGCCGATACCGGCCACGGCGGCGCCGATCAGCGCGCCCTTGCCACGGTTGTTGTGGTCAATGGCTGCACCGGCCAAGGCACCCGCCAGCGCGCCGAGGCCGCCGTACTTGGCGGTTTTGCTCATGCCTTGTGAACCGTTGTCCGCCTGTCCCTGGCTGCCATCGTAAGGGTTAGGGGAAGCACAGCCCGACAATAGGGCTACCGCGGTAGCAACAACAAGCAGACGACGCGAAGTGAACATGAGGGAAGCTCCTACTTTTGCATTCTGTGATGCAGAGGACATTGGCAATGGACCTGTGCCGAGTTTGGAACGCGACAAACGGCAAAAATTCCGTGCTCCGCCGCGCACCTGTGACAAAAGATAAACACCGGCACGCTCACCTAAACCCTAGCAGAGCCTTGCCCTGTCAGGCCCTGACAAACACCCTTATATCAATTACATCACCATACATCGAGATTCAGATCTCAAGAGCAAGGCTCTCATAACGGCGTACAACGCGTGCCCCCCCTCATGCCTGGCGCGCCACAGCACGCGATCAGTGGTTTTGAAGCGGCGGCACTTCTCGAAATGAGCTAACAGTTGCCTGAGCACGCTCACAAGCATCACGTAGCACCAACGCTCATAGATTTCCTAGGTGGGACTGATCCATAAAGACTCCTCCCCGACCGCTCTACTGATACCAGAGCGCAGGGCATACCGGTCGTAACGGTAGGCCCGCGCGTAAGCCGGATGGGCGGAGATCACATTCAATCCTGCCGCAGACAGACGCCGAGACTTCAGGTGTCTGAATGGCTGGTCACGCTCCAGAAGCTCAAGCTTTTGTTGCAACGCGGTCAGATACCCAATCCGTCGCTCCAAGCGTGGCGTCAATGGCGAGCGAGTTTCACTAACACGGGTCTTGCTCGCCACTGTCGCTAGAGCACTGCTGACCTTCCGGCACCGGACAGTATTAGCCCCTTGGCTTGGTGCATACAGGCGTAATGATAGAACGAGCATGAAATACAGCGCCTACTTCCCTCAGTCAGTTCGAAGTCTGCTGCAGCGACCATTGATACCCGTATAGCGGCGGGCGGAACATGTCAAAAACTGTAAAAAAATTTGATTATGACATACTGGCATCACTTAGACTAAACCACTGGCGATTCGATTTCTTTGTCAGGATTAACGCGCAACGATCCCCTGCCTTGAATTGCACCACTAACACGTAATCCACTTGAACATAAGATATTAATCAAAGGTTGGCAGGTGCGGAACTGCAATTGGTTTCTCTTCACTGATCCAAGCATCAAATCCGCCCATGATCGACTTGACATACAGATAGCCCATATTTTTCATTGACGCGGCCGCTAGTGCGGCACGGCCACTTGTCTTGCAATAAACTACAACTTTAAGCTCTCGAGAACTGAGGGCACTGTCGTTAGTAAGTTTAAATTCCAGCATGCCGCGCGAAGCATGTATCGCGCCTGAAATGTGTCCAGCAGCATACTCGTCCGCTTCGCGCACATCGATAAGCACATCTGCATCCTGGATAGCCTGCTCTGCGTCCTTGATGGAGACCTCTTCAATCAGTGCTTTTGCCTCAGTTACTAGGTCATGGGCAGTTTTTATCATGATATTTTTAAAAGTCCAATTAAGTGAGGTGATTACTTCTGTTTGGTGAGACAGCATTGGAAAACCATCTGGGCATAGATACGCACCATCAGAAAGTTCAGACTGAAGAACATCTATCAAACTGCTCTCACAAGCAGCAGGTAAAACCAATTAAAAACATTGCGATTGTGCGGATGCTGAAAGTAGACGCAACGTTCAGACGGGTGCCGCAATACCTGCACTTTGCCCATCAGTATTAATCATATGATCGGCCATTTCGGAAAACATACGTTGTAGCTTGCTATTTAGCGCTATGTCATTCACCTGTTCATCAATTGCCTGACGCATGCACAGCATCCATTCGTCGCGCTCAACAATACTGACTGCAAAGGGCGCATGTCGCATGCGCAGACGCGGGTGGCCGCGCTCCAGTTGGAACAGCGGCGGGCCGCCAAACCAGCCGCTGAGGAACTTAAATAGACTGTCAGCACTGTCGGCGAGGCTCAATGGATGCATCAGGCGCACCACTCTCGCTTCAGATAGCGTATCCATCAGCTCGTAAAAGCGGTTGACGAGTTTACGGACGCCTGATTCCCCCCCTAACTGGAGATAAGTACTAGCGCCTTCTTTATATTGGTCACTCAATAGCTCAGTCATATCGTCGGTCCTCAATGTAGAAACTTTGCCCAACCAGCAAGCGCAAGTGCCGCAAAGCAGGTCCAGCCTGAGAAAAGCCAACGCCAGACGAGCATCCGCGGGACAAAACCCACACCTCTCACGAAGGCCACACTCATGGCCGCAAACAACGCAGTAGCCAGCACATGGTCAGCTTTCCCATCGGGGGCTGCCATCATGGGGGGATACAGCGTACATGCGAGCATGATCGCCACAGCGATAAGCAAACTCAGCAAATTAATTTGTGAGGATGGTGGAGCGTTAGCAACACGCGGCATCATGTCCGCGTCTCCTCATTGTCACTCAAGGCTCGGCCGCCCTCGTTCTCGCCCCACATCGCATTCAATATAGCCAGTAGCAATGCAAAACCGACTCCCAGCATCCAGGCGAAATACCACATAGTCTTTACTCCTTTGCTGGCACTAATAGGCTGAATGTTCGTTGGCTTTGATGTGTGCGACGGTGACCTTGCCCCGCATAACGCGATACGCCCACGAGGTGTAAATCACGATCAGTGGCATGAAGATCAACGTGGCCCAGAACATGATGGCTAGGCTTAAATGACTGGAGACGCTGTCCCACACGGTGAGACTTGCCGCAGGTACTGTTGATGACGGCATGATGAATGGAAACATCGACACACCCGCCGTGCTGATGACTGCGATCACCGCAAGCGATGAGGCAACAAACGCCGAGAGTGTGCGACGCATCATCAGCAATATGGCGGCACCTCCTGCGCCAACCAATCCCAGTACGGGCAACAGCCACAACAACGGATAATGACCATAGTTAGCCATCCAGGCGCCCGCTTCGCGCACCACGGACTTATTAAGAATATCGGGCAATCCGGCGGTATCAACCAACGATGTAATGCGATAACCGTCGATCCATTGCAGCCAGATGCCGGCCGCTATAAACGAGCACGACAATACGATTGCCGCAGCCACTCCACCTTTGATCGCCCTGGCCTGGATGACACCTTCAGTGCGATGTGCCAGATAGGTACCGCCCTGCAAGGTAATCATTGCGCTACTCACAACCCCGGTCAGCAGCGCAAAGGGATTGAGCAGTTGCCAAAAACTGCCGGTGTACGTCGATACCAGAAGGTCGTTGAAATGAAACGGCACCCCTTGCAACAGGTTGCCGAACGCGATCCCGAACACCAGGGGCGGCACCGCGCCTCCGACAAAGAGGCCCCAATCCCAAGTGCTGCGCCAAGTGGAGTTTTGAATCTTGCTGCGATAGTCAAAACCCACCGGGCGGAAGAATAGCGCCCACAGGACCATGATCATCGCCCAATAGAACCCGCTGAATGCAGTGGCATACACCACTGGCCACGCCGCGAACAGGGCGCCGCCGGCAGTGATGAACCACACCTGATTGCCATCCCAGTGCGGCCCTACGGTGTTGATAACCACGCGTCGTTCCAGGTCGTTGCGGCCGACAAAAGGCAGGAGTGTGCCAACCCCCATGTCGTGGCCGTCCATGATGGCGAAACCGATCAGCAGTACGCCAACCAGCGCCCACCAGATAATTTTCAGGGTGAAGTAATCAAGCATGGTGGAGTTCCTTCAAATGGGCGTCGTGGGCATAACGACCTGTACCGAGGCTGCCGGGACCTTGACGGGCAAACTTGACCATCAGGAACATTTCAACCACCAGCAGCACGGTGTAGAACACGATGAATCCCGCCAGCGAGCCATAGAGGTTATTGACGCTGAGGGTAGACACACTCATGTGGGTAGGCAGCACGCCATAGATGGTCCATGGCTGACGACCATATTCGGCGACGAACCAGCCCAACTCGCAGGCAACCCATGGCGCAGGCAGCATGTAAAGAGCCCAACGCAGTAACCAGCGGCTGCGCGTGCAGGTCGACTTCAACGTGCTCCAGAAGGCAAGCCCGAAGAGCATCAACATCGCAAAACCAAGCCCCACCATGATCCGGAACGCCCAGAACATGGGGGTTACGCGTGGGACGGTATCGTTCACTGCTTTGTCGATAATGTCCGGCGTGGCCTGGTTGACGTCCTCGACGTATTTTTTGAGCAGCAGACCAAAGCCCAGGTCCGCCTTATAAGCTTCGAAGGTTTCGAATGCCGCTTTATCGGTGCGGTCGGCTCGCAGCGCTTCCAGCGCATTGACGGCGGTAATGCCGCGGAGAATTCGAGCGCGGTTTTTTTCTTTAATGTCATGTATGCCTGGGATTTGCTTGCTGGCCGAGCGAGTGCCGATCAAGCCCATCACCCATGGAATATCAACCTCCCAGTTGTTCCTGGACTCGGCTTCATTGATGCTGGCGACCAGGGTCAAACCCGCAGGTGCCGGTTTGGTGTCCCACATGGCCTCCATGGCCGCCAGTTTGGTTTGCTGCGCCTCACCTACCGTGTAACCCGACTCATCCCCCAGCACGATCACGCTCAACACGGATGCCAGACCGAAGGCGGCCGCCACCCGGAAGCTGCGCTTGGCAAACTCGACATCACGATTCTTGAGCAAATACCAACTTGAAATCGACAGCACAAACATCGAGCCGGTGACATAGCCGGCAGAGACCGTGTGTACAAACTTGGCCTGGGCAACCGGGTTGAACACCACTGCCCAGAAATCAACCATCTCCATGCGCATGGTGATGTAGCTGAACTCCGAGCCCACCGGATTCTGCATCCATCCATTGGCGATCAAAATCCATAGCGCAGAGAGGTTTGTACCAATGGCCATCAGCAACGTGACCAGTAAGTGGTGCTCTTTTTTCAGGCGATCCCAGCCAAAAAAGAACAGGCCGATCATGGTCGATTCAAGGAAGAACGCCATCAAACCCTCGATGGCCAGCGGGGCACCGAAGATGTCGCCGACGTAGTGCGAGTAATACGCCCAGTTGGTGCCGAACTGAAATTCCAGGGTGATACCCGTAGTCACCCCGAGGGCGAAGTTGATGCCGAACAGCTTGCCCCAGAAGCGCGTCATGTCTTTCCAGATGACATTACCGGTCATCACATAAACGCTTTCCATGATGACCAGCAGCCACACCATGCCAACCGTGAGCGGTACAAAAAGAAAGTGGTAAAGCGCAGTGGCTGCAAACTGCAGCCGAGACAAATCCACCAGTTGTTCTGAAATCACTTGCTTGCCCCTTGAGTCGAGGTGGGTACACCGAACCTGTCGCCGATAGTGTTCGAGTCGACGCTGACGTGCGAATCCCGGATGAACAGCCACCACAGCACTGTCAGCACCAGTAGCTTGATCAGTACTGCTGTGAGCAGATGGCGTCGTAGTCGTTTGTCGGAAATGGTCATGACTATGCAGTTAGCACACGGCATGCCAAGGGGATCTTTTTTATTTTTATTGTTTAATAACAGTATGTTAGAAGTGAATCCGTCAAGGCAGAGGATGCCATGGCAGGTTAATACGCTGCCAATCTGCCAGAGTGGCAGTCATTGGCAGTCATTGGCAGTCATGCGGTGTGAGCGCTAGCGACTACGCCAACCCTTGCTCTTTCAGTCGCCTATACAACGTACGCTCGCTAATCCCCATTTGCTTGGCCAACTCACTGCGGGAACCTTTAAAAGTCGCGAGTGCTTGTACCAGCGTGCTGCCGCCTAAAGGGGTGGACGTCGAGGACTGAGGAGGTATCACGACGCTGGGCAGGGGTAAATGTATGGAGCGGATCACTCCATCGTCAGCGAACAGACTGGCTCTTTCTAGAACATTGCGTAACTCACGGATATTGCCGGGCCAGGGAAGGCGCTGCAATTGTGTCAGAGCATCCGCATCTATCGTCAGCCGGCGCTTGCCTGTACCGGCACGTTGTAGAAATGAATTCACAAGCAAGCCAATATCTTCAACTCGGTTACGCAAGGGGGGTAACTGAATTGGAAAGGCGCTGATGCGGTAGTACAGGTCCTGCCTGAACTCACCTCTCTCCATCATTTTTTCCAGTGGTTTATGGGTCGCAGCAATTAACCTGAAGTTGGCGTGAAGGGTCTCGACACTGCCGACACGGCGATAGGTGCCCGATTCGATCAGGCGCAACAGTTTCACCTGCATTGCCAGCGGAACATCGCCAATCTCATCAAGAAACAACGTGCCGCCCTGGGCCGTTTCGACCAAACCAGGTTTACGCGTGGAGGCACCGGTGAATGCTCCTTTTTCATGGCCGAACAGCTCGCTCTCAAACAACGTTTCGGTCAATCCTGAGCAATCTACGACTACAAAGGGTCCAGTGGCCCGCTCGCTGGTTTCATGCACCGCGCGAGCGAACAACTCTTTGCCCGTACCGGACTCGCCTAACAGCAGTACCGGCAGCATTGATGGTGCGACCCGCTGCAGCTCAGACAGGGCGAGGTTAAAGGCTGGTGAACAGCCCACCAGCCCTTCGTTACTGGGGCGCGCTGAGGCGCTTCGGACCAGTGTGAGACGCTCAACATACGCGGTAATTATTCCGTGCTCGTCTAGGATCGGACGCAATTCGACGTCGACATGCTCGGGACCGCGAGGCGTGTGGTGAATGTGCAAAACACGATCCGGCCCGCGCATTTCCTGCGCCTTTTTCATCGGACAATTCTCACCCGCCTGATCACAAGGGACATCGTAATGGTGTGAGACTTGATAACACTTATGACCGATAAAGGGTTTGTCAGCGCTGCCAAACTGCCGCTGATAGGCAGTGTTGGCGGCCAGGATGTTGTACTCCGGATCGAGCACGATCATCGGCTGGGGTTCGTGCTCAAGAAACGAAACAAGCGACTGCACTTGATCCGGGTGTGGGAGTGAGTTGTCCGGGGCGGGCAGGATGGTCTTCATGGTGGCTCCTGAGAATCCACCATCCTGTTGTGGCACTGCCAGCTCTGTCAACAGGCACTGCCAATGGCAGCGAATTTCAGGGTCTTATAAAAAAACAAATCCCTAAAAAAAATATAAATCTATTGAAATCAACAAGATAAAAACCATTTTTCGCACACAACAACCTTGGCAGGCTTATTGCTATGTCAGTCCTTAGTGTGAGCGGCTCGATAAAAGCCCCCCTAAGGAGACAGGTCATGAGCGTAAAACTTCACGTCGAAGGATTCTTCGATTCTGCCACCAATACCGTCAGCTACCTTGTGCTGGATGAAGCGACCAACCACTGCGCTTTAGTAGACAGCGTACTTGACTACGACCCTAAATCCGGCCACACCGCCACAACGTCTGCCGACAAATTGATTGCGAGGGTGAACGAACTCAATGCGAAGGTCGACTGGATTCTTGAGACTCACGTCCACGCAGACCACCTGACGGCCGCGCCATACCTGAAGGAAAAGCTCGGTGGAAAAATAGGGATCGGCAGCCAGATTTCGACGGTGCAAGAGGTATTCGGCACTCTGTTCAATACAGGTCGTGATATGGCCCGCGATGGAAGCCAGTTCGATCACCTGTTCGTCAATGACGAGCTGTTCGCCATCGGCACGCTGCAATGCCACGCGCTCCATACACCGGGCCATACACCAGCCTGTATGACTTATGTGATCAGCGATGGGACCGAAAAGGCTGCATTCGTCGGCGATACCTTGTTTATGCCGGACTACGGTACTGCACGCTGTGATTTTCCCGGTGGTGATGCGCGTACGCTGTTCCAATCAATCAACAAGGTACTGAGTCTGCCGGCCAATACCTTGCTGTACATGTGCCACGACTACCAGCCAGATGGCCGCGAGGTGCAGTTCGTCAGTACTGTTGCAGACCAACGCACGCAAAACGTCCACGTGCGTAATGGGATCAGTGAGGAAGAGTTCGTGGCGATGCGCACAAAGCGTGACGCATTGATGGACATGCCAACGCTGATCCTGCCATCGGTTCAGGTCAACATGCGAGCCGGGCATTTGCCTGAGCCTGAAGCGAACGGGACGCGCTACCTGAAAATCCCACTCAACGTCGCCTGACGTTGCCTCCCCTGAAAAACCTATAAGAAAAATACCCATAACGGAGACCTTTATGGACATTCGTTGCCTTGTGCCTGGACTGTCAGTATCAGAACAAATTTTCCCCAACCAATTGGCGGAACTGAAAGAAGCTGGTTTTCGCGCCATTGTGTGTAACCGTCCCGATGGCGAAGGCGGCGATCAACCGTTGTTTGCCGAAATCAAACGAGCCGCCCAGGCGATCGGTATTGAGGCGCACTACCTTCCTGCTGAATCAGGCAAAGTCACCGACGAGCAAGGTATTGCCTTTGGCAAGCTCCTTGAAACGCTTCCAAAGCCCGTGTTGGCCTATTGCCGTTCCGGCATGCGCTCGACAACGATGTGGGCACTGTCACAAGCCGGCCAACAATCCCTGCCACACATCGTCGATACTGCCAAAAAAGCCGGGTTCGATATGAAAGGCGTCATTCGCCGAATTGCGAATCAGGGGCGCACACCGGTCGAAGTTTCTGAGGCGGAGCATTCCGTGGTCATCATCGGTGGCGGTGCGGCGGGTATCGCGACTGCATCCAGCTTGCTGGCACGAGAGCCTGGACTAGACATTGCCATCATCGACCCGGCAGATGTGCACTACTACCAACCAGGCTGGACGCTTGTCGGCTGTGGTGCCTTCAATGCACCCCAAACTGCCCACACGATGGGCACAACCATCCCGCGAGGCGTGCACTGGATCAAGTCGGCGGTCGCCGCATTCGAACCAGAGAGAAATGCCGTCATTCTTGATGGATGCCGAGTCGTCAAATACGAGCAGCTGATTGTATGCCCTGGCCTGAAGCTTAACTGGCATGCCATCGAGGGGTTGTCGGACACGCTAGGCCGCAACGGTGTGACTTCAAACTACCTGTATCACCTTGCCCCTTACACGTGGGAACTGGTGCAGCAACTGCGTGGTGGGCGAGCCATTTTCACTCAACCACCCATGCCGATCAAATGTGCCGGGGCACCGCAAAAGGCAATGTACCTCTCCGCCGATCATTGGAAACGTACCGGTGTATTGGACAACATCGAGATCGAGTTTTGCAGCGCTGGCGCGGTGCTGTTCGGAGTTCCCGACTATGTGCCCGCACTGATGTCATACATCAAGGCTTATGGTGTCGACCTGAATTTCGGCAACACACTCACCAGCGTGAATGGGCCCGCACGGACTGCAACGTTCAACTGCGTCGATTCGGATGGCAGCTCCCATCTTGTTGCGCGCGACTTCGATCTACTTCATGTGGTGCCACCGCAGATTGCGCCGGACTTCATCCGGGTCAGCCCTCTCGTTGACACGGCTGGCTGGATTGATGTCGACCCTGCCACTTTGCGCCATAAAACCTGGGTCAATATTCACGCGCTGGGAGACGCGGCCAACTCCAGCAACGCCAAAACCGCCGCAGCAGCACGCAAGCAAGCGCCAGTCGTTGCCCATAATGTGCTGGCTGCAATGGGTAAAGCGAAAGGCAGCGCCCATTACGACGGTTACGGCTCCTGCCCGCTGACGGTTGAACGCGGCAAGATCGTACTGGCTGAGTTCACCTATGGTGGCAAGGTCGCCCCCAGCTTCCCATCCTGGCTAATCGACGGCACCCGGCCATCGAGGCTGGCATGGCTGCTCAAGGAACGGATTCTTCCACCGCTGTATTGGAAGGGAATGCTCAAGGGCCATGAGTGGATGGCGAAACCTGAGTTGGCCGACCTATGAAACCAGACCTGAAAGCAAGGAGACTGAGATGATCGTGATCCTACTGCTCGGGCTTACTGTTGGGGTCATTCTGGCGCTGACCGGCGCTGGCGGAGGAATACTGGCTGTTCCCTTGCTGGTGTTTGGAGTGGGGTTGAGCATGGCCGAAGCTGGGCCAATCGGTTTACTGGCTGTCGGTTTAGCCGCGACTCTGGGTGCCGTGATGGGACTCAAAAACGGCACCGTCCGCTATAAAGCAGCGCTTTTGATCGCAGGTGCGGGGATCGTCTGTTCTCCGCTTGGCCTTTGGCTGGCGCAGCGCATGCCGAACCGTCCGTTGACGATCATCTTTGCCTTTGTCTTGATGTACGTAGCGTTCCGGGTGTTTCAACGCTCATTGCCTTCTTCCGCGGAATCAAAGACACCGGCCATGAACAAACAACCGCCTTGTCTGTTGGACGCAAATCGCGGAAAGCTGAACTGGACTGCACCCTGTGCATGGGCGCTCACCGTTTCTGGGATTGTCGCGGGCGGGCTTTCCGGCTTGCTCGGCGTGGGCGGTGGCTTCGTGATGGTGCCGGCGCTCCAGCGATACACCAATTTGACAGCGCAGTCCGTGCTCGCAACGTCTCTAGCCGTTATTGCACTGGTTTCAATTTCCGGCGTTGCTGCAAGCTCGGCAGCTGGGCACTTACAGTGGGCAGTTGCCATTCCGTTTTCCATTGGCGCATTAGCCGGCATGATCTGCGGGCGCTTGGTCGCTGCCAAGCTGTCGGGGCCAAACTTACAAAAAGGGTTTGCCATTGTATCTGCAGTGGTTGCAGTGGCCTTGCTGGTAAAAGCTATTCAGTAGATCAGGGCGGAGGACTTATCCGCCTGTTGACGGCTGCCCTGGAAGCCTTCAGCCAATCCATGACTGCCAGATCCGGCCGCGATGGTTCTTCTGCTGGTATTTATCTCGGCCACCCCACTGATCCACTTCCTGGTCCGCTGCTGCAGAGCTGGATTGAACCTACCGTCAAATGAACGAAGGATTGGACTCATGAACGACAGCACTCGTGTGAATTTGCGTTTGGAGCAACAACATGACTATCGCTGCACGCTGCACTTCGAAGAAGGTGCGCCGACTCTGACCGTGGATGAGCCACCCCCACTGGGTGAGGCTGTTGGTCCCAGCCCGGTGGAACTGCTGCTCGGTGCGGTTGCTAACTGTCTGACTAACAGTCTGCTGTTCGCCCTGCGTAAGTACAAGCAGGATGCCGAGCCGCTTTCATGCAAGGCCACTGCTGAGGTCGGACGCAATGCTGAAAATCGCCTACGGGTACTCCATATAGACATTGAACTGCAGTTAGGAAAATCAGCTGCCAAGCTGGAGCACTTACCGCGCATCCTTGGCCAATTCGAAAGTTTTTGCACCGTTACACAAAGCGTGGCCCAAGGCATCCCAGTCCAATTACGAGTCATAGACTCCGAAGGGCTGGTACTAAAAGGTGATCTGCATGCTTCCACTGAACCCGCTTCGACAGGGGCGTGAAAACTTGCAGCGGATAGGTAAAACATTGTGGCTTAGAGTGCCCGATTGGTATTGGAGTTGGTGACGTTCTATCGCATCAGCAGTCCAGCAGCATCGGCAGTCATCCAAACCCTGTATCAACAATTTTGTGCCGGAGAAGCTTCATGAATGTCGACTGGCTCAACTTCACTCCCTGGTCATCCCTTGCAGGCGGTGCATTGATTGGCTTGGCGGCCAGTCTATTCGTCGTCGCCAACGGGCGTATCGCAGGCATCAGCGGTCTGATCGGCAGTTTTTTACAGCGTGGGAGCGAGGGGGTGAGTGAGAAAGCACTTTTTCTCCTGGGCCTGCTCATCGCGCCTCTTCTATGGGGCTTGTTCGCCACGCTGCCGCAGATTGAGTTCCAAAGTGGCTGGTTCGAATTGATCGTCGCCGGTGTATTGGTGGGCATCGGCACACGATATGGTTCAGGTTGCACCAGTGGCCATGGGGTGTGCGGCATATCGCGCCTTTCGCCGCGATCGATGGTTGCCACTGCGTGCTTCATGTTCAGTGGTTTCGCCACAGTGTTTGTCTTGCGTCATCTGCTGGGGGGTTGGACATGACCAAACTGAGTGCATTCATTGCGGGTTTGCTGTTCGGCTTGGGTCTGCTTCTGGCAGGCATGGCCAATCCGAGCAAAGTACTCGCTTTCCTCGATTTAACCGGTGCCTGGGATCCTTCCTTGGCGTTGGTCATGGTCGGGGCGATCGGCATAGCCGTTGGCCCGCTAACCTGGGCGCGACAGCAATCAAGTTCTCTGCTGGGAAGGCCAATGCAGCTACCGATCAAACGTGAGTTGGACCCGCGCTTGATTGGCGGGAGCCTGTTGTTCGGCATCGGCTGGGGAATAGCAGGCATCTGTCCTGGCCCCGCCGTGGCAATTCTGCTGACAGGAAGCTGGCAAGTGATTGTGTTCATGTTGGCCATGCTGGCCGGCATGTTGTTGTTTACTGCGCTGGAGACCCGGCGCAGCCATTGATCGGGAGATCGCCATGAAAGCGAACATTGGAACCATTGACCGTAGCCTGCGCGTTGTCGCTGGTCTGCTTCTCATTGGCCTCAGTCTATCCGGTGTGATCGGCGTGTGGGGTTGGATAGGTTTGGTGCCGCTGGCCACTGGCATTTTCCGTTTCTGCCCTGTCTATACGTTGCTAGGCATCAAAACCTGTAACCGTTGCTGAGCGGCAACCGTTGCACACTAGCGGGCGCCTGAAGGTGCCCCTGGTGGTTTAGATCGCAGCACTGATCACGGTTCCTTACCAGAGCCCGTTGGTAGATCAGCACTCCACTTCGTATATCGAAAAGAGAATTCCATCATGAAACCACATGTAGAAGCTTTTTTTGACTCCGCTAAGCATACCTATAGCTATGTTGTCAGTGACCCGACTATAAGGTCCCGGGTCGAGATGAATACCGCAATGAAACAACCATTGCAAAGCAACGAACTCATAACGTCCATGTGCATCATGGGCACCAGCGAAGCAGATTTCGTTGCTATGCGCCAAGCGCGGAATGCCACCTTCGGTACGCCGACACTTATCCACCCATCCGTGCAAGTGAACATGCGGGCCGGTCAGTTACCTCCATTTTAAGGAAGTGGCACTTGCTACCTGAAAATGACTCTTAACGTGCTCTGAGTTGCTGTCGTTAATTGACTCACTTAAATAATTGGCATGCGTCAATACCGTCGCTACCTGACAAGGGCAGATGCACGTTTTAGATCGTGACTCACCACCCCGTCAAGGCCATGTTTGTTAACCCCAACAGTTCGATCGAGAAAAGTATGAGGAAATTGATATGCGGATGGTAACGATTTTTCTGAGCGGAGCATTGAGCGTTGCAGCCTATGCTGACGACCTCGAAAAGATGACTGCTGAAGGGGCTACTCTTATTCCCCCCTTCCAGCAGCATCTTATGGACACCGTGAAATCAGCGATGCAAACAGGCGGAGCGGTTAACGCCGTTGAGGCTTGCCAGTTGCTCGCACCACAAATTGCTGATCAGCATAGTCAAACACCGTGGGTTGTGGGTCGGACAGCATTAAAGGTTCGAAATCCGGATAACGCGCCAGATGTTTGGGAAAGGCAGATCCTTGAGCAGTTTGTTAAGCGCGCTGCGGCAGGTGAAGCATTATCTGGTTTAGCGTATTCGGAAATCGTAAAGGGTGAATTCCGAATGATGAAGGCTATTCCCACAGGTGAGGCGTGTTTAGGATGCCATGGTAAGGAGCTAAAGCCGGAACTGGCTGCGGTAATAGATCAACGATACCCACAGGATAAAGCCCGCGGCTTTGCTCTAGGAGAGTTGCGCGGTGCATTTACTCTACGCCGAATCATAGAGACAACAAATGATTAACTTAGGAACGCAAAAAAATACCCATTCTGGGTGAGCGGTATTTCTGTTAAGCCTACAACATTCGATCCTTGAGCCGAACACTAGAGCATTTCAATTTTTATTAGACCACTACATATGGAGCCTAAGTAAGAAAAAAACATCTACACGTCTACGTGTCTTACTTATAAATTTAACAATCGCTGCTAGCTGACCGGAATCGAATCTACAATCGTTCAAACAAGGATAACTTAATATCTGACCTGAACGATCCATGAGTGTTTTTTGCCGCTGAGGGAGCCTTGCCGGCTTGGAACCGAACCAGTCTTTCGCTTATGACATTTGGCTTCGTGATTGAGCGATTCGGATTACTTTTTCAGTTGCTAAAACCAAGCGTATTGGGCAGCCCAGAAAGACAATCTTCCTTGTGCAGGTGCAGCGTGGCGCAGGTCTTGTCTTTCAACTGGCCGGAAGCCAGGAAGTGGTCCAGGTGCGCATCGGTGTGGATGATGCTCACCACCTTAAGGCCCAGGCCCAGCGCGTCGAGCCGCGCCGCGCCAGGATCAGCTCATGGTTGCCATACGGATCGACCACGATGGCCTTCTTGGTGACCCGCCGATGATTGTGCAGTTGCACTGCAAAGGGCCGACGGGGAAGGTTTCGCGGATCAGTCGGGGGTTGTGGCGTGCATAAGGACTCCCTTCTAGCTGTTGGCCCGTGCGGCGTGCAGTTTTTTGTAGCTGTCGATCAGCCGCAGGTGTCGATCCAGGCCTTCGAGCTTCATGCTGGTCGGGGTCAAACCATGGAACCGCACGCTGCCCTCCACCGAACCAATGGCGGCGTCCATGCGCTCGTTGCCAAACATCCGGCGGAAGTTGGCCTCGTAGTCTTCCAGCTCCAAATCCTCGTCCAACTGCATCTCCAGCACCGCATTCACTGCCTGGTAGAACAGGCCGCGTTCGACGGTGTTGTCGTTGTATTGCAGGAACATCTCCACCGCTTCCTTCGCCTCTTCATACTGCTGCAAGGCGAGATAGATCAGCAGCTTCAACTCAAGGATCGTCAACTGGCCCCAAGCCGTGTTGTCGTCAAATTCGATGCCGATCAGGGTGGTGATATCGGTGTAATCATCCAGTTCACTTTCCACCAGGCGCTCGACCAGCGCTTGCAGGCCGTCTTCATCCAGGCTGTGCAAGTTGAGGATATCGGCGCGGAAGAACAACGCCTTGTTGGTGTTATCCCAGATCAGGTCGTCAACCGGATAGATTTCCGAATAGTCCGGCACTAGGATGCGGCAGGCCTTGGCGCCGATATGCTCGTACACCGCCATGTAGACCTGCTTGCCCATGCCTTCGAGAATACCGAACAAAGTCGCGGCCTCTTCGGCGTTGGAGTCTTCGCCCTGGCCGGAAAAATCCCACTCCACGAACGCGTAATCGGACTTGGCACTGAAGAAGCGCCACGACACCACGCCGCTGGAGTCGATGAAGTGCTCGACAAAGTTGTTCGGCTCGGTCACCGCATGCCCTTCAAAGGTCGGCTGCGGCAAGTCGTTCAGGCCTTCGAAGCTGCGGCCCTGAAGCAACTCGGTAAGGCTTCGCTCCAGCGCCACTTCCAGGCTTGGGTGGGCGCCAAACGAGGCAAATACGCCGCCGGTGCGCGGGTTCATCAGGGTCACGCACATCACCGGGAACTCGCCGCCCAGGGACGCATCCTTGACCAGCACCGGGAAACCCTGCTCTTCCAGGGCCTGGATACCGGCGAGGATGCTTGGGTATTTGGCCAGCACTTCAGCCGGGACATCCGGCAAGGCGAATTCACCTTCAATGATTTCGCGCTTCACCGCACGCTCGAAAATCTCCGACAGGCACTGCACCTGGGCCTCAGCCAAGGTGTTACCGGCACTCATGCCGTTGCTCAGGTAGAGGTTTTCGATGAGGTTGGAGGGGAAATACACCACCTCGCCGTCAGACTGACGCACAAACGGCAGTGAGACGATGCCACGTTCTTCATTGCCGGAGTTGGTATCGATCAGGTGTGAGCCGCGCAACTCGCCATCGCGGTTGTAGATTTTCAGGCAGTACTCGTCGAGGATTTCCGTCGGCAGCGCGTCTTTACGGCCGGGCTTGAACCAGCGCTCCTCCGGGTAATGCACAAACGCCGCGTTGGCGATGTCTTCGCCCCAGAACTGGTCGTTGTAGAAGAAATTGCAGTTCAGGCGCTCGATAAACTCTCCCAGGGCCGACGCCAGTGCGCCTTCCTTGGTCGCGCCCTTGCCGTTGGTAAAGCACATCGGCGAATGGGCATCGCGGATATGCAACGACCAGACATTGGGCACGATATTGCGCCACGAGGCGATTTCAATCTTCATGCCCAGGCCCGCGAGAATGGCCGACATGTTGGCGATGGTCTGCTCCAGCGGCAGGTCCTTGCCCGCGATGAAGGTGCCCGCGTCTGACGCAGCCGCCGGCATCAGCAACGCCTGGGCGTCGGCGTCGAGGTTTTCCACTTCTTCGATAACAAACTCGGGCCCGGCCTGTACCACTTTCTTGACCGTGCAGCGGTCAATGGAGCGCAGGATGCCCTGGCGATCCTTGTCGGAAATATCCGCCGGCAACTCGACCTGAATCTTGAAGATCTGGTTGTAGCGGTTTTCCGGGTCGACAATATTGTTCTGCGACAGGCGGATATTGTCCGTGGGGATATTGCGCGTGCTGCAGTACAACTTCACAAAGTAAGCCGCACACAACGCCGACGAAGCCAGGAAGTAGTCGAACGGACCGGGGGCCGAGCCATCGCCCTTGTAGCGAATCGGCTGGTCGGCCACCACGGTGAAGTCATCGAACTTGGCTTCAAGCCGGAGGTTGTCGAGAAAATTGACCTTGATTTCCATGCGGGATTACCAGAATAGCGGAGCAAACGAATTGGCCGCCATTATCCGGCTTTTGCGGCGCAAGTCTCCCCCTTACCCCAATAACCCCATCTCCTGCGCCCGCGCGACTGCCTGGGTGCGGCGCTCGACCCCCAGTTTGCTGTTGATATGACTGGCGTGGGTCTTGACGGTGTGCAGCGAGATAAACAACTGGTTGCTGATTTCCTGGTTGGAGCACCCTTGGGCGATCAACTGCAGCACTGCCAGCTCACGGGCGCTCAAGGTTTCGCTGGAATGGCTGGTTTCGACCGGCTCGCGCGGGGCAACCGCCGGCAGCAGGGCCCAGAGGCTTTGCCGCATCAAATCGTTCGGCGCCTGGCCCAGTTGCTCGCGTACCCAGTCGGGATAACGCTCCAACAGGCGCTGGAAGGGTTGCAACGCGCCACCGCTGGCCATTTGCAAGGCGCGGGCAAACAGCGGCCGGGCTGACACTGCCTGACCGTCATCCAGCAACAACAGCACGTGCTGGTTCAGGGCCATCACCGCAATCATCTGCTGGCCTTTGCCTTCGGCTTGTCGCGCCAGCCCATCGAGTCGCCGCCGGGCGCTTTCACACTGGCCGCGAATGGCGTCCAGGGCCGCCTGTTGCAGTTCGATATGTTGCGCCAGGTGTGGATGAAACTCCGGGGCGGCGGCGGCCTGCTCGCCGTTATAGGTTTGCCCCAGGCGCACCAGCCAGGCATCGGCCAGGTCGGTACGGCCCTGGGCCAGCCACAGCTCGCATTTGATCAGGGTGATCATGGCCAGGTAGTAGATCGGCGGCACGTCCCAGATATGCATCAAGCGCTCGGCTTCGGCCAGTTCGGCAAAGGCCTTGGGAAAATCGCCACGGCGCCCCTCAAGGTTGGCGATGACACAGTGGCCGATCAACACGCTGATATCCCGGCAGGCGCGGGCTTCGGCAAGCCCTGTACGCAAACGCAACAGGCCGGCCTCCGGCTGGCAACGCATCAGCAGCAGGAACCCTTCATACAACGACAGGCGTGCGCGCACCGCATACAGGCGCTGGGATGCCAGGCCCTGCAAGCGTTGCAGGCCCTCGCGCACCTCCTCCAGGGAACGCAGGATTTCCCCACGCGCCTGCAGCACCCGTGCCCGGTCGTAATGGGCCAGGGCCTCGAACAGCGGGTTGCCGACGCGTTGCGCCAGTTCCAGGGATTCGCGATTCAAGCCCCGCGCACGCCACAGGTCGGCGTCGACGATGGCCAGGTTCGACAAGGTCGACAGGCACATCAAACGCTGGCCGTAACGCTTGTGCGGCAGGCTTTCCAGGGCCTCTGTGCAATACAAGTGGGTCAGTTCCCGGTCGCCGCGCCCACGGGCGATGATGCCGCTGAGGGCCAGCCACTGGGCGAGCATCGACTTCTGCGCAGTGGCCGACGGTGCCGGCAGGAAGCGGCTGAGATGGCTGGACAACTCTTCCGCCGCATCCAACTGGCAAGCCAGCCCCAGCGCCCAGCTATAGAGCACGATCAAGCGCGGCGTGCTGATCAACAGGCTGTCGGGCAAGTCCATCTTCCAGCGCAGGAGCATGCCGACGTTCTGCTCGGCCAGCAGTTGTTCTTCGGACAGGTTCTGCACCAGATTCGCCGCCACATCCGGATGCCCGGCACGCAGTGCTTGCTCCACGGCCTCATCGAGCAAGCCCTGGGCGTTGAACCAGCGGCAGGCGCGCAGGTGCAGGCTGGCGGCCGGCAACATCGCATTTGGCGAGCGCCGGGTGCGCAGTAAATCGGAAAACAGGTGGTGATAACGGTACCAGTGGCCCTGCTCGTCCAGCGGCACCAGGAACACCTGATGGGCTTGCAGGTAGCGCAGGATTTCCGCGCTGTCATGGGCCTCGCGCACGGCATCGCACAACTCGCTGCAAAAACGCTCCTGGGAGGCCGTGTCGTAAAGGAAGGCCTGGACTTCCGGCGGCAGGCAGTCGATCACCTCTTCCAGCAGATAGTCACGGATCAGCCCCTCCCCACCATGCAGGCCCTGGGGCAAGTCGGCCTCGTTGCCGGCTTCGGAGGCCGCCAGCAACCAGAAACGCAGGCCGGCCACCCAGCCTTCGCTGCGACGGATCAGGTTGTCCAAGGCTTCACCGCGCAACGAGCTGCTATGACTCTCGAGCAAGGCCAGGGATTCGTCGTTGGTCAGGCGCAGGTCTTGTTCATGCAACTCCAGCAGATGCCGGGACAAACGCAACCGTGCCAAATGCCAGTCGGGACGCTGGCGGCTGGTGACCAGCACCAACAGGCCATCGGGCAAATGGTTGAGAAAGAATTGCAGGCAGCGATCCAGCACCGGGCCCTGGGCCAGGTGGTAGTCATCCAGCACCAGTAGTAACGGGGTACGTGTGGACAGGTGGACGGTCAATTCGTCGAGCAGGCCATCAAGCCACTCTTCAAAGGCAAACGGCTGATGGCGCTGGCGCATTTTCAACAAACCCAGGGCCTGGGTGCCGACCTGCGGGAAATACTGCTGCAAACCTTCCAGCAGGCGCTCAAGGAAGCGTCCCGGATCACTGTCCCGCGAACTGAGGCCCAGCCACAGGCTATGCCAGTGATCAGGCAGGCTTTGGCAGAACTCCACCGCCAGCGAGCTCTTGCCAAACCCGGCCGGCGCGCTGACCAGTAATAGACGCCCGTCCAGGCCGGCGCTCAAGCGCTCGCACAAACGCGGGCGCAGCACATAGCCATCGGGCAGCGGGGGTCGGTAGAAGCGCCCTTCCAGCGTGGGGATTATCGCACTGGCAGGCCCTTGGATTGGGGACAGATCAGTCATCGCCGGGCTCTTGTAGTAGGCTGTGGTCGGCATTGCAGATGTCCGCAGACTAGCGTTAAAAGCCGTCGCTTTGTAGATCTTTGCAACATTTGTCTGAAAAAGACTACAACAAGAAATAACCAACTATTTTCCGGATGCCCAAAAACAAATGTGGGGATGGGCTTGTGTGGGAGCGGACTTGCCCGCTCCCACACAAGCCCACCCCCACAGGTGCGGACTTGTCTAGCGCTGTTTAGCGAACACCATCCTGACGCAGAGCCGCCGGGGTGAAGTCGCTGGTGGTGGCAGTGAAGCCGAAGTCATAGGCCTGTTTCTCTTCGTTCTTCATGCCCAGGGCCAGGTAGCGGCCGGACTGCAGGTCGTAGAGGGTTTCGAGGGCGTACCACGGCACTTGCTTGTCGTAGTAGTTCTCGCCATGGGCTTCCGCTACACGCCACAGTTGGCCACGACCGTCGTAATGGTCGATCACCGCTGCTTGCCAGGTGTCTTCGTCGATGTAGAAGTCACGCTTGGCATAGATATGGCGCTGGCCTTCCTTCAAGGTGGCGACCACGTGCCAGACGCGGCGCAGTTCATAACGCGCCAGGTCCTGGTTGATGTGGCCGGCCTTGATGATGTCGGCGTACTTGAGCTTCGGATCGTCGAGCTTGTAGCTGTTGGAGGCGATGTAGATTTCCTTCTTGCCTTCCAGCTTCCAGTCGTAGCGATCCGGAGCGCCGTTGTACATGTCGAGGTTGTCGGAAGTCCGCAGGCCATCGGCGGCAGTCCCCGGCCCGTCATAGGACACTTGAGGCGCGCGGCGCACACGACGCTGGCCGGCGTTATAGACCCACGCGGCGCGCGGTTCCTTTACCTGGTCCAGGGTTTCGTGCACCAGCAATACACCACCGGCCAGACGCGCAGGAGCGGTCACTTTCTGCTTGAAGTAGAACAGGATGTTGCCCGGATTTGCCGGATCGTAATCCTTCATCTTGTCGCGGAACACGAACTGGTCCTGGAAGTACACCAGGCTGTACGAGCCGTTGGCCTGTGGCGTGGCCTGGGTTACCAGGCGTGTCACGCTGCCGCCGCGATAACGGGTGATGTGGTTCCAGATCACCTCGACCCCGCTTTTCGGGATTGGGAACGGAATCGCGGTTTCGAAGTTTTCCAGGCCGTTACCACCGCCTACCAGGTTGGTGCTGGTGGCGTTTTTCTTGATGGAGGCGAACACTTGCGCCGGCACGGTGGCACCGCGATGGGTGGTGTACACCGGCATCTTGAAGGTTTCAGGGTAGCGCTTGAACATCGCGTACTGCCCCGGCGCCAGCTTGTCTTTGTACTGCTCGACGTTCTGCGCGGTGATGATGAACTGCGGCTGCTCGCTGGCATACGGGTTGGCCAGGAAGCCTTTGGCGTCCACGGCGCCGGCGTTGGTTGGCAGGGCTTTCCAGGCAGGGATGGTGCCGGCAGCGTTGCCGGCCATTTCCGCGCCCATCGGGGTCAACGTGGTGCCCAGCTTGGCGGCTTCATCCGCCGAGACGGCCGCCATGACGCTGCTGGCCATGATCGACAGTCCCAGCACACCCACGTGCAACAGACTTTTGGTTATTTTCATGTTCTGGTCTTCCTGAAATGCAGTGTACTTAGAAGTTCGCGCCGAAACTCAGGGCCACGAAATCGCGGTCAACCGAGGTGTTGTAGTCGCCACCAAAGAAGTTGGTGTAGGCCAGGCTCGCCGTGTAGGTGTTCTGGTATTCCGCGTCCAGCCCCAGGCTCACCGCTTTGCGACCTTCTTCAAAGTTGCCGCCAGGACCTGGCGAGTAACCGTTCACATCATGGGACCACGCCACGTTAGGCTTGAGGTTCACGCCGGCGAAGACATCCGGGTATTCCCAGATTGCCCGGCCACGGTAGCCCCAGGAAGTGGCGGTAGTGAAGCCATCATTGTTGCAATTGGCAGTAAGGTTGCTGGCATCGGTGCCAGGTCCGGCACCGGCAATTGTTCCGCCGTTAAGCGTTGCACAAAGAGCGCCTTGCCCAGGGCCATACACCGGATCACGCCCGTAACGTGCTTTGTTACTGCTTTCCAGGCCACCGACGTGGGTCACGCCCACTTCACCGACCAACGTCAAGCGACTTGCTCCCATCACTTGATCGAAGAAGTGCGTAAAGGTCGTCTGGAACTGGGTAACTTCCTTACGCCGGTAGCCGTTCAGATCCTGGTCAGCAGAGCCTTTAAGTGGCGAAGCGTCCCCCAGGCCCAACAGCGGCGTTACGCCCGCATACAAAATATCGGTGGTATTGAGTTGCACTGGCGCATTCGGCCGATAGCTCAATTCACCACTCCATGCGGTCCCTGTCGCCAGCGTGGTGGAGAAGCTCAAGCCATACAGCCGAATATCCTCCGGGTACTCGACAAAGTAGCTGGAGTTACCGGCCACAATGAGAGGACGCAACTGACTGGCGCCGGGTGTAAACGTCAATGCGTTAGCTGCTGCGTAGGTCGCAGCGGAGGCGCCCCTGGCGCTGAAAATCGGCGCACGGCTGTGATAGTTCATGAAATACGCGCCGAACTCAGTGTCCAGCGGCTCAAAGTTGTAGTGCATCGCCACGCCGAACTGACCGCTATCACGTGCGTCGCGATCAGGGCCACGCTTGACCAGCACACCCTCCTCATTGATGTTCACGCCAAACGCGTTCATCAACGGCAAACCACCGCCCGCCGCGATCACTGAACGCTTGCTGAGCAAGCGCAAGTTATCGTTGCAGCCGTCAGCAATCACATCCGGCTGCGAGAAGAATGTCCCGCAGTTGTCGGTGATCGTCTGATCCCATTCCAACTGGTAGAACGCTTCTGCCGACAGGTTATCGGTCAAGGATTGCGACACGTAGAACATGTTGACCGGAATCAGGCCTTCCTTGATTTCGGCGCCCGGACGACGGAACGCAGACACGTCGATCGGGTTGACGGAGTTGATACCACCGCCAATGAAAGTACTTTCACCCCAGCTCACTACTTGCTTACCAAAACGCACCGAACCCGGCGCATCGGCAATGGAGTAGTTGTGGTAGATGAACGCATCGAGAATCTGCCCGCCGGAAGACTTGGCGCCCTCTTTGCGATTGTGGTCGCTGATGTCCTTGAACTCGCGGCCTTCATCCTTGAGTTCGAAGTCGTACCAGTATTTGCCACGCACGAATACACCGGTATCGCCGTACTTCAGTTCCAGGTCATGGATGCCCTTGAAGATCTTCGAGAACGTCTCCCCGCGCTTGAAGTTCAAGTGACCGTCATCGGAGGTCTGCGACAGCCCCTTGCCACCGTTGTTGACACCAATCAGGTCGCGATCGGGCTTGGCCGTGCTCCAGCTGGCCCCCACCGACAGGGACGAGTCGAAGCTGCCTTCGACCTCACCAATGTTGAAACTGACGCCGAATGCGGGCCCGGCGAGGGTCGAGGCAAGACTGACCGCCAGGGGTAATCTCGCCCGGCGCCAGAACTGATTTACTGAGGTCATCGACGCTACTCCATGTGCATTTTATTGTTATGGCAGTGAGCCTTTTCAAACACGCTTGTAACGGCCGGAATACAACGATTCCAATGCCAGACAGCCACCGGACCACCCAGGACCGCAGCGCCGCATCCTTGAAAAACTCTGGGAGGGACTATAGCCAGCAGGGGGTACCGCTTGATCCCTCTAAAGTGTGATTTGCATCACCAACCCGTCTGCGACAGCCCTTTCGCCATGTCAGCGAGGGCTGACGCAAAAGAGGATGGCTGAAATTCGGAAAATGACAAGGCGAAGGCTTGTAATAGAGCATTGCCGTGCCCGAACGGGCACGGCACAAGGGCTCAGAGCGTGGACAGGAAGGTGCTGTTATTGGCCTGCCATTCAATGATGTCGATACGGATACGTTTCTTGTCCAGCTTACCGACGCTGGTCTTGGGAATTTCCGTAACAATGGCAATCTGACTTGGAATTGCCCACTTGCTCAGGTGGCCCTGCTCGACATACGGCTTGAGGTGTTCCTTGAGTTCGCGGGCGCCAATCCCGTGGCCTTCACGGACCACCAACAGGGCAAACGGACGCTCGCCCCACTGCGGGTCGGCAATCCCGACCACCGCTACTTCGCGTACCGCCGGGTGACGGCTGACCAGGTCCTCAAGGGCCAGGGATGAAATCCACTCGCCGCCGGTCTTGATCACGTCCTTGATACGGTCGCGAATGTCGATCACACCGAAGGCATCGAGGGTGGCCACGTCGCCGGTGTGCATCCAGCCGCCTTCCCAGAGTTCGGCGCCCTTCTGCGGCTCGTTGAAATACCCCTCGCTGAGCCATGGCGCGCGCAGCACCAGTTCGCCCTGGGACTCGCCATCGGCCGGGAGGAAGTTGCCGTCCCCGTCGATGATCGCGGCTTCCACCAACGGCCCCGGCACACCGGCCTTGATCCGGTAGGTGGTGCGCTCGTCTTCGCTGCCGGCCATCAGTTCTTCGTTGAGGTGGGCACAGGACACCAGCGGGCCGGTCTCGGACATCCCATAGGCCGCTGTCAACTGGATGCCACGGGCCTTGGCTGCTTCATACAGCGAGCGGTTGAGGGCGCTGCCGCCAATCACGATTTTCCACCCGCCAAAATCCACGCCCTGGGCGGCCTTGGCGTTGAGCAGCATCTGCAGGATGGTCGGCACACAGTGGGAGAACGTGACCTTCTCTTTGCGCCACAACTCCACCAGGTATTCCGGGTCGTAGCGGCCAGGGTAGACCTGCTTGAGGCCGAGCATGGTCGCCACATACGGCAAGCCCCAGGCGTGGACGTGGAACATCGGCGTGATGGGCATGTACACATCGTTGGTGCCCAGCAGGCGCACGCTGTCGACGCTGCCCATGATGGTCGCCACGCCGATGGTGTGCAGCACCAGTTGGCGGTGGGTGAAATACACACCCTTGGGGTTACCGGTGGTACCGGTGGTGTAGAAGGTGGTAGCCACCGAATGCTCGTCGAAGTCCTCGAAGGTGTAGTGCGTGCTGGCAGCGGCCAATAGCGTTTCGTACTCGCCTACCAGGTTGGGCAGATCGGCGGTTTTCTCGTCGCCATCGGTCAGCAGCAGGGTTTTGTCGACGGTGGTCAATTGGCCGGCAATGGCCTGGTACAGGCCGACGAACTCGCTGTTGACCAGCACAAAGCGGTCCTCGGCGTGGTTCATCGTGTAGAGGATCTGCTCTGGCGACAGGCGCACGTTGATGGTGTGAATCACCGCGCCAATCATCGGAATGGCGAACATGCATTCCAGGTAACGGTGGCTGTCCCAGTCCATCACGGCCACGGTATCACCGGCCTTGACCCCGGCTGCGGTCAGCACATTGGCCAGGCGGGCGACGCGTTCGATCAGGGTGGGGTAGGTGTAGCGCAGCTTGTCGCGGTAGACGATTTCCCGGGTTTTCTCGTAGCGCGCACCCGACATCAACAGGCGCTTGATCAACAGCGGGTATTGGTAGGCGCCTTCGGCGGGCGGGATAACACGAGTCTGCAACATACGAATCCCTTTTTATGACTGCACGGTCTTGGCTAAAGGATTTGCACTGTAGAGACCTTGCACGCCGGCCAAATCAGCCGAAGGAATGATTTGCAGAGCCGGATGAATGCTAGCTTTGCGCCAGCATTCATTCAGCCAGCGGCGCCTTTAGCGCTCGGTGAGGGCCACTTTCACACCAATGGCAATCAGCACCGCACCCATGCTCCGATCAAACCAATGGCCCATGCGCGCAAACCCGGCGCGCACGCGCTGTTGGCTGAACAACATGGCCACCATGCAGAACCACAGGGCGGTAGCCACGGCCAGGTACAGGCCATAACCGGCCTGGATGGCCAGCGGCGTGTGGGGGTTGATCACCACGGTGAACAGCGACAGGAAAAACAGCGTGGCCTTGGGGTTCAGGCCATTGGTCACAAAGCCCGAGGTAAAGGCGCCGCGGGCACTGCGCTCGCCCACTTCGCGGTGCAAGTCTTCTTCACTGGCAGGCTTGGCCGGCTGCGCCCGCAGGGCTTTGAAGCCGATATACAACAGGTAGGCCGCCGCCGCCCATTTCAAGGCGTTGAACAGCACGATGGACTGGGACACGATCAAACCGATACCGAGCAACGAGTAGCCAACGTGAAGGAAAATCGCCGAACCGACGCCCAACGCCGTCCAAGTGCCGGCACGCCGGCCATGGGTCACGCTCTCGCGTACCACCACGGCAAAGTCCGGCCCGGGGCTGGCCACGGCCAGCAGGTGAATCAACGCCACGGTCAAAAACTCGGTGAGGTACATGCACACTCCAAGAAGTAACTGATTATTTCATCTGGTAGGCTCGGCAGATTACGCCTTCGAACCCTGTCGCAAAAGGTACAGTTGATGACGAACAATCGCCGCGCCGTCTTCCTTGATCACCCTTCCCTGGACCAGGGGGACCTTGACCTCAGCGGGTTGCGGGAGACCTTCAGCGACTTGCAGTTGTGCGAACAGACCTCGGCCGATCAAGTGGTCGAGCGCCTGCAAGGCGCCCAGGTAGCGATCAGTAACAAGATCCTGATCAACGCCCAGACGATGGCCGCCTGCCCTGACCTGAAACTGATCCTGATCGCCGCCACCGGCACCAACAACGTCGACCTGGCCGCCGCCCGCACCCAGGGCATTACCGTGAGTAACTGCCAGGGTTACGGCACGCCGTCAGTGGCGCAACACACGATCATGCTGCTGCTCAACCTCGCCACGCGCCTGAAGGACTATCAAAAAGACGTCGATGCCGGGCTGTGGCAGCAAGCCAAGCAGTTCTGCCTGCTGGACTACCCGATTGTCGAGCTGGAAGGCAAAACCCTGGGTTTACTGGGCCATGGCGAACTGGGCGGCGCCGTCGCGCGTCTGGCTGAAGCCTTTGGCATGCGCGTAGTGCTGGGCGCCATCCCCGGTCGCCCGCCCCGCGCAGATCGGGTGCCACTGGACGAACTGCTGCCGCAGATCGACGCCCTGACCCTGCATTGCCCGCTCAACGAACATACGCGGCACTTTATCGGCGCCCGCGAACTGGCTCTGCTCAAGCCGGGCGCGTTCGTGGTCAACACCGCACGCGGTGGCCTGATTGATGAACAGGCCTTGGCAGACGCCCTGCGCGGCGGTCATCTGGGGGGCGCGGCCACCGATGTGCTGAGCGTCGAACCGCCGACCGCCGGCAACCCGCTGCTGGCGAGCGACATCCCACGGCTGATCATCACCCCACACAGTGCGTGGGGCAGTCGCGAAGCGCGGCAACGGATCGTCGGCCAATTGACCGAAAACGCCCGGGGCTTTTTCAGCGGAGCACCGCAGCGCGTCGTCAGTTGATAAACTGCGCTCCTTTTTCAGGGAGCAGACCATGGATCCGCGCAGTGAAGTACTGCTTCGTCAGGCCGAACTTTTTCAAGGCAATGTGTTACTGGCCGGCCTGCCCGCCGACGACCTGCTGGGCCGCCTGCCCAATGCCCATGGCTGGTGCTGGCATGCGGGCGATCAGGCGGCGCTGGATGCGCGGTTTGCCGAGCGCAGCCATTTCGGGGTGAATGTACCGCAGCGTGCCTTCGACACAGCCGTGGTATTCCTGCCCAAGTCCAAGGACCTCGCCGACTACATCCTCAAGGCTGTGGCGGCACGGCTGTCGGGCGCCGAGTTGTACCTGGTGGGCGAAAAACGCGGCGGCATCGAAAGCGCCGCCAAACAACTGAACGCCTTCGGCAAACCACGCAAGCTCGACAATGCGCGGCACTGCCAGCTGTGGCTGGCCACCGTGGCCGACGCCCCGGCAGCCCCCGACCTGGCAAGCCTGGCCGAGGTCTTTGAAGTGCCACTGGCCGACGGGCCGCTCAAGGTCGTCAGCTTGCCCGGCGTGTTCAGCCATGGCCGCCTGGATCGCGGCACCGCGCTTTTGCTCGAACACCTGGACAAGCTGCCCAGCGGTCATCTGCTGGACTTCGGCTGTGGCGCCGGCGTGCTCGGCGCGGCGGTCAAGCGGCGCTATCCGCACAACACCGTGACGCTGCTCGACGTGGACGCCTTCGCCACCGCCAGCAGTCGCCTGACCCTGGAGGCCAATGGCCTGGAAGGCGAAGTGCTGACCGGTGATGGCATCGACGCCGCGCCCATGGGCCTGGATGCGATTCTGAGCAACCCGCCGTTCCATGTCGGGGTGCATACGGATTATTTCGCTACGGAAAACCTGCTGCGAAAAGCACGCCAACATCTGAAAAACGGTGGCGAACTTCGGCTAGTTGCCAACAGCTTCCTGAAGTACCAACCACTGATCGAAGAGCATCTGGGCGTGTGCGCAGTCAAGGCCGAGGGCCAGGGTTTTCGCATCTACCGTGCCAAGCGCGGCTGACGGGCGTTTGAAAAAGAACGCTTGCCGAATGGATTTTGCCAAGGCAGAATCCGCTCCGTCCTAGGGGAGTAGTCTCCCACGAGCAACATGCTCGTCCGGCATACGTCAACATACTTGGTCAGCAGACCATGGCGTATGCGACCCAGGAGTCCGCACAGACGGACCGGGGTTTGACAAGACCTATGACACGCACACCTTACCCGGGGCGGGAAGGCTGTACGTGTCATAGCCGTGTCGACCCGCCCCTGGAAACCTACCTGATGCTGGATTCACTCCTCGTTCCTACCGCAATCGTTGCCTTGGCCGAAATCGGCGACAAGACGCAATTGCTCGCGCTCATCCTCGCCGCACGCTTTCGCAAACCCTGGCCGATCATCGCCGGCATCATCGCCGCGACCCTGGCCAACCACGCCGCCGCCGGTGCCGTGGGTGCCTGGTTTGGCAGTTTCTTCTCGGATGCGGTGTTGCACTGGATACTCGCTGCGAGCTTCTGCGCCACGGCCCTGTGGACCCTGGTGCCGGACAAGCTCGACGATGACGAGGCCAGTACTTCACGCAAGTTCGGGCCGTTCCTGACCACGCTGATTGCGTTCTTCATCGCAGAAATCGGGGACAAGACGCAGATCGCCACGGTGATGCTGGCGGCGCAATACCCGGAGTTGTGGCTGGTGATTATCGGTACCACCCTGGGCATGCTGATTGCCAACGTGCCGGTGGTTCTGGCGGGGAATTTCGCCGCGGAGAAACTACCGCTGACCCTGATTCGGCGCCTGGCGGCCTCGGCGTTCTTTATCCTGGCGCTGGTGGCGGTGTACAAGGCCATGCAAAGCAGCGGCTGGTTGTAACCCTTTGCAAATGTGGGAGCTGGCTTGCCTGCGATAGCGCTGTATCAGTCACGTATTAATTAACTGAACCACCGCTATCGCGAGCAAGCCCGCTCCCAGCTTTGGATCGTCACAAGGCCTGGATTATCAGGACTTCTTGGCCTGCTGGTACAACGGCATCACCTTGGGAATCGCCGCCTGCAACGAGGCGATCCGGCTGCTGGAGGCCGGGTGGGTGCTCATGAACTCAGGCGGTGCGCCTTCGGAGGCCTTGGCCATTTTGTTCCAGAGCGTGATGGCCGCGTTCGGGTTGTAACCGGCGCGGGCCGAGAGTTCCAGGCCGATCAGGTCGGCTTCGTTCTCGTTGCTGCGGCTGTTGGGCAAGGTCATGCCGTAGTTGGCCACGGTATCGGCCAGCGCCATGCTGTCCTGGCCCAGGCCCAACAATGCGCCGGCGCCCTGCTTGGCCATCTCGATGCCGTAGGCCTTGGACATGGCTTCGCGGCCATGTTCACGCAGGGCGTGGGCAATTTCATGGCCCATGACCGCCGCCAGCTCATCATCGGTCAACTTGAGGGTGTCGATCAGCCCGCTGTAGACAAATATCTTGCCGCCAGGCCCGCAGTTGGCGTTCATCTCGTCGCTTTTGATCAGGTTCACTTCCCACTTCCACTGCGCCGCATCCGGACGGAAGGTGGGAGCCTGGGCGATCAGGCGCTTGGCGATAGCCTGCACACGTTTGGCGTTGGTGCTGGTCTTGTCCAGCAGGCCCTTGCCACTGGCTTCGCCAAGGGTCTGCTGGTACGACTGCGCGTACATCTGGTCGACTTCCTGGCTCGACAGCATGCTGAACATGTACTGCTTGCGCTCCACACCCACGGCGCCGCCACTGGTGGTGTTGACCGACTGGCAACCGGCGAGCAGCAAGGCTGCGCTCAATGCCGTTACCGCCAAATATTTTTTCATGCGCCTTCTCCCTGAAATTATGGCGCATATCCTAGGCCCTCCCTTGTATCTGCGCCAGATACACCTGACGCATAACCGCTGATTTCAGACATCCCCCACGCCCACAACCATTCTATAAACGACACCCCTGATTCTTTTACAGGGCAGCACCTCATGTCTGCAGCGCCTGTGGCCGATATAAGAAAACAGATGATGCCCTAAGCGCCCGGAGCTTCCATGAAATTCAAGTCGATTCAGTTTTCTGTTGCGGCATTGGCCGGGGCCATCGTGCTGAGCGTCGTGGCGGCCCTGGTGCTGTACGCGCTGTTCGCCGGCGCACGGACCCAGGACATGGTGCAGGCACGCACCCAGGCGCAATTCGAGCAGATCATCGAGCAACGGCTCACGGCACTCGCCCACACTCAAGCCACACTGATCCAGCGCGAACTGGAAGCGCCACTGGTGACCGCCAAAGGCCTGGCCACCACCAACGCACTGATGGGCATGAAAGACGCAAACGGCGGCGCCCCATTGCAGGTTAGCCGCGAACAACTGATCAACCTGCTGCACGAAACCGTGGTGCGCAACCCGAAAGTCCTCGGCTCCTATATCGCCTGGGAACCCAATGCCATCGACCACAACGACGCCAACTACCTGAACACCGCCGTGGTTGGCATAGAGCCCACAAACGGGCGCTTTATGCCCTGGTGGTTCCGCAACCAGGACGGCAGCCTGGGCCTGGAAAAACTCGCCGACCTGACCGACCAGAAAATTCTCTCCACCGGCATCCGCGCCAGTGAGTACTACCTCTGCTCCAAGGAAACCCAAAAACCCTGCGTCATCGACCCCGCGCCCTATCGCGTAGGCAATACCACGGTGATGCTGGCCTCGTTTATCGAGCCGATCATGATCGACGCAAAGTTCCAGGGCATCGTCGGCGCCGATCTGTCGGTTAACTTCATCCAGGAAATGCTGACCGCTGCCGACCAGAAGCTGTACAACGGTGCCGGCGAAATGGCGCTGATTTCCAACAATGGCCGCCTGGTCGCCTATACCAAGGACGCCAGCAAGCTGGGAGAGAAAGCCAGCGACCTGTTCGACAAAAATACAATCGATCACCTCAACCAGCCGAACGTCGGCGAAGTCCGCTACGACGTCGACCAGGCCCAGGGGCTGATCGAGTTGTTCCTGCCCTTCAACATCGGCCAGACCGATGCGCGCTGGACCTTGATGCTGCAACTGCCGTTGGGCACGGTGATGGCCGACTTGCAAGCGCTGCAGGGCGACCTGGACGCCCAGCGCAAAACCGATATCTTCGGCATGACCATGGTTGGCCTGGTGATTGCCGGCATCGGCCTGCTGGTGATCTGGCTGGTGGGGCATGGCATTGCCCGGCCGCTCAAGCAGATGGTGGCGATGCTCAATGACATCGCCCAGGGCGAAGGCGATTTGACACGCCGCCTGACCAGTGACCGCGCCGACGAACTGGGCGCGATTGCCGCCGGCTTCAATACCTTTCTGATCAAGCTGCAGGGCATGATTACCCAGGTGGTCAGTTCGGTGCAGAAAGTCAGCGATTCGTCGGAACACACCGCCGACATCGCCATCCGCACCAACCTCGGGGTGCACAAGCAAATGGTCGAGATCGACCAGGTCGCCACCGCCGTGCACGAGATGACCGCCACCGCCCAGGACGTGGCCCGCAATGCCACCCAGGCCGCACAAGCCGCCACCCATGCCGACCAGGCTGCGAGCCAGGGCATGCAGATTGTGCGCGACACCTCCACGTCCATCGGCGCCCTGGCCCTGGAGATCGGCAAGGCAGTGGGCGTGGTCCAGACCCTGGCCAAGGACAGCGAGAACATCAATGCCATCCTGATTGCCATCCGCGGCATTGCCGAGCAGACCAACCTGCTGGCCCTCAACGCCGCCATCGAAGCTGCACGGGCTGGCGAACAGGGCCGGGGCTTTGCGGTAGTGGCCGACGAGGTGCGCAACCTGGCGCAGAAAACCCAGAAGGCCACCGAAGAAATCCAGGCCATGATCCAGCAATTGCAGCAAGGCACGCGGGACGTGGTACGGGTCATGGAAGACAGCCAGCAGCGTACCGATGAAAGCGTGCAGCACGCGGCCAAGGCGGCCCAGGCCCTGGAGACCATCACCCAGGCCGTGTCGGTGATCAATGACATGAACACGCAGATTGCCAGTGCGGCAGAGGAACAGAGTGCGGTGGCCGAGGACATCAACCGCAATGTGATCAATATCGGCCAGGTGGCCAATGAGGTGGCGGGCGGTGCCGATGAGTCCAGTGCTGCCAGTGCGGGGCTGACCCAGTTGGCGGAGCAGCAGCGGCGGTTGATCAATCAGTTCAAGGTATAAAGGTTTCAGCGGCCTTCAGGGCCGTATCGCAGGCAAGCCAGCGCCCACATTTGAAGGTATTCACCCATCAAAATGTGGGAGCTGGCTTGCCTGCGATGGCGCCAGCGAATCCCCCACTCAACCCCCAGCCTCAACCCGGGGTCAAACACTCCGGCCCATTGAGCTTCGGATCATTGACCATGTTAGCCAGCACCCGCTCACGCAACGCCGCCGGCTCACCGGCCAGCAACCCCTGCAACACATGCAAAGGCGTCTCGGGATCGAGCCAGGCTTCCTGCCCCGCCGCATCCAGAATCAGCGGCCGGCGCTGGCTCTGCGCGGCCTGGGTCACCACTGCCGCGCTCAACCACACCTGCTCCTGCACCGGATAAGCCTCCCAGATCGCCGCAAAGAACAGCGTCGAGCCCTCCCCCGGCGTGAGCCAGTACGGCCGCTTGCGCTGGGTGCCACGCCATTCATAAAAGCCATTGGCTGGCAGCAGGCAGCGGCGCAGGCGAAAGGCCTCGCGAAACATCGGTTGTTCGGCCAGGGTTTCGGCGCGGGCATGGGCCGGGGTGCGGGACAGATCAGTCAACCAGGGGGGCGTCAGCCCCCAGCGGGCCCGCGCCAGGGTGCGCTGGCCGTCGGTAGCGCGCTGGATCAGCACCGAATCATTGGGAGAAATATTCCACTGGGCCTGTTGATCCGCCGGGAACCCCGGCAAGGCAGCGAAGGCGGGGTTCCAGCGAAACAGGGCATAACGTCCACACATGGGGCAACACGACTCTTGGGTAAACCGAACGACAGCCTAACAGACCAGCACGTCGGGGTAGCTGTCGGGTTCATCGCCGGGTAGCGGTTGGGCGCCGATATAGGCGGTAATCAACTCGCGGGCTTCACCAGCCTGGTCGTTCTCCACTTCCAGGCCCAACAGGCCGAAGATCGGCAGTTCACCCGTACCACCCAGCAGATGGCGCCCCACCAGATGGGCGTCGATACCTTCGCTGGCGAGCATTTGCTGCAGCAACTCGCCCTCCATCAGGTTTTCCGGTTCGTAGATTCGTTGCATGGCTGCCCCCCTTATTCATTCTCGCTGCGCACTTCGAGCATCCATTCCTCGCCGTGGACCTGCAGGTAGAAATTGATCGGCCGACAGCACACCTGGCAGTCCTCTATATAGTTCTGGTCACCGCCGGACAAATCCACAGATGTCTCGACCTCTTCACCACAATAAGGACAATCGTACAGCGCAGGTTCTAGCATCGCGGTCTCTCCCAGGTGACTTGTGCGTATAATCGCCGGTCTATTTGCAGGGCTTTTTCGTTTGATGCCATTTGTTCAGACCTGCCCTGTCACTTATCGATCCAAACCTTTACTTACCCTAGCCGTTTCTAACAAGAGAGCATGATGGGCGAATTCGATACCATCCGACCTTACAACGACAGCGAAGTCCCGGCAGTACTGGCCCGGCTGTTCAGTGACAAGGCCTTTCTGGACATCCTGACCCACTTTCGCTTCCCGCGCTTTGCCGGCGCCTTCGGCTGGCTGCTCAAGCCGCTGATCGCCCAGAAGCTGCGCCGTGAGTTCGCCGGTGTGACCACCGTCGCCACCTTGCAGGACAAAGTCGAGTTTTACGTCGACCACACCATCGACCGGGCGACCGACGGCGTCACCTATACCGGGGTCGAACAGCTCAAGTCCGGTACGGCCTATGTTTTCCTGGCCAACCACCGCGATATCGTGATGGACCCGGCCTTCGTCAACTATGCGGTGTACCACGCCGGCCTGCCAACACCGCGCATTGCCATCGGTGACAACCTGCTGCAGAAGCCGTTTGTCAGCGATCTGATGCGCCTGAACAAGAGTTTTATCGTACATCGCTCCATTACCGGGCGACGCGAGAAGATGGCGGCGTACCAACTGCTGTCGGCCTACATCAACCATTCGATCCGTAACGACTGCCAGTCGATCTGGATTGCCCAGGCCGAAGGCCGCGCCAAGGATGGGGATGATCGCACTGAGTCGGCGATCCTCAAGATGTTCCATATGAGCCGCAAGGATGAGCCGTTTGCTGACGTCATCCTGTCGCTGAACCTGACGCCGGTGTCCATCAGCTACGAATACGACCCGTGCGACGCGGCCAAGGCGCGCGAACTGTATATCCGCGCCACCACCGGCACCTACGCCAAAGCGCCAGGTGAAGATGACGTGAGCATTGCCCTGGGCATCACGGGCTACAAGGGCCGGGTCCACGTCAACTTCGCGCCGCCGATTGTCGAGCGTTTTGAAGACACCAAACAGTTGGCCATCGAGATGGACCGACAGATTCTGGGGGGCTACCGGTTATTTCCCGTGCATTACCTGGCCTACGCACAATGGAGCGACGCCGACCCGCAATTGCAGGTGCCGACGGCTGCCGAGGTGTTCCCGGCGGACGAGTTGGCCAAGGCGAAAGCAGAGTGGGAGCGACGCTTGATTGCCTGCCCGGCGGAGCACCGACCGTATCTGGTGCTGCAATATGCGATGCCGGTGCGTAATCAGTATCGGGTTAAAGCAGGGATTGTCCTGTAAGCCAATAGCGTGAACAACACACAACACAATGTGGGAGCGGGCTTGCCCGCGATGGTGGTGGGTCAGTTGATAACTATTTGACTGACACACCGCTATTGCGAGCAAGCCCGCTCCCACAGTGGTTTTGGGGTATTTTTACAATTGAGTGCTGAGCCAGGAGATCACTAGCGCCAGCCCGATACAGGCAAACCCGAGGCGGTAGCCCAGGCGATGACGGCGCTCGGTACGCACATCCAGAAACAGCATCGGCTGGTCGATTGCCCGCCCTTCACTTTGCGCGGCAAGTTGGGCCATCGCCCGCTGCTCCCGCAGGCGGGTCACAAACAGCAGCCCGGCGCCGGGGCAGGCAATCAACAATGCAGTGGTATTTAGCAGTAATGCCGGCAGCGACATCAAAAAACCTCGGTGTAACAGTGACCGGGTGTCCATCCAGATACAAACCTGAACGGACTGCGCCCTCCTGCGCATCACAGCTCCCTCCCCCATTGACGACTACTGTATCGAGTAATTTACAGCGTCACCTGAACGTCACCTTAACAAGCCACTCTGTTGCCCTTCGCACACAAGGGAGCTTGTCATGTTGCACGCGCAGAACCAGGATCGGCTGTATCTGATCGCCCCCAGCGATGAGCAAGAGGCGCTGGTCGGCGGCCTGGCGTTCAATGTCCAGGACCGGCACTGGCTGGTGTATTGCGCCCTCGGCGGGCACCAACATGCCGACCTGCCGGAGCTGGACCTGCTCACAGGCGTGAGTGTGCTGGACTTTTATGTCGAAACGGCGGCATGAAGAGCGCAGACACAAAAAAGCCGGGCCCGTAACGGGGCCCGGCTTTTTTCAGCTGATTATTGCGAGCTGAGGATCTGGCCGATGCTTGGATCCTTGAACAGACGCGTCAGGGCGTCACTCAACACGTCGCTGACCAGCTTGGTGTTGGTTTCCTGGTTCGGCGCCATGCCGAAGCGCTGGTCCAGGGACGCACCGTAACGGCCGCTGTAGCGACGGTTGCCGGCCGACACATCAGAGCGGAAGGTCGCACCGATGGTGGCTTCGGTCACGTACAGGCCTTCCTTGGGCGACTGATACTTCAGCTCTGCCAGGGTCACGGTCAGTTGCGGCGCGCCAGGCGAGTTGCTGGTCGGGGTGAAGCCCAGCAGGCGCACAGCCGCTTCGGCCTGGGCTTGCAGCTTGGGCAGCACGTCGGCACCAGTCACCGTGATGGCGCTGGTTTCCGGGTACAGGCCACCGCGGGTGCCCAGGGTCGGCGACGGACGACCGTCAACCACCCGCACCGAGACCGGCTGGCCATGGCCTACAGGCGCCAGCTGGGTGGTGAGCTTGGGTTGCGGGCTGAGTTGCTGCGGGCTGTGGGCGCAGCCAACCAGGGTCAAGCTGGTCACAGTGATCAAACCGAACAACAGGCGTTGCAACATGCTTTTCTCTCCAGAAATCAGGTACCGACAGCCGAGCAGTATAGCGGTGCGCCGCTGCCGGGAACTAGCGCCAGTTACAACCTCAGACACAGGCCCGCCGGCTGCGGTTCAGTGTCACCGATATGTCATGCTGGGCTGGCATGCTTGGCCCCATTATCAGGAGGCCCACCATGTTCGACTTTCTCTGGCGCTTATTCGCACGCAAGCCCGCCTTTCGACACTTTGCCCTGCTCGACGCGCAAGGTCGTTGCCAGGCATTCAAGCACTGCAGCCAGCCACCGGTGGGTGGAGGCTGGGTCGAAGTCGAGGAGATCCGCTTGAGCTGGATGCACCAGCCACTGCCCGCCCGCGCCCGCATCAGCCCGCGCCGCGCACGGTCATCACACCGCCTGCCGTTGACCGCCTGACCGAAGCGCTAATAAAAGTCATAAAACACGTCCATTTCCCTGCAGTTCTTCGCTACAATCTCCCCCCGATTATAAGGACGTCTCCTGATCGGGCCTCGCAGCATCGCTAATGCTCCGGTATTAGCTCCCCCGCACCGCCCACAGAGAGCCGCCCACACAGATCGAGTGAAGCTGGCGAGCTGGCTGTTTTGTCTGCAAACCTGCGCCTTTACCGAATCTGCCAGAGCTGCCATTGCGCTCGGCCACTTGAGTTGTTTGCCCGTTATGCCGCGTGTCGGCAGTGATTTCGGGCCAGGTGCCAGGCTGGGGCAGCCCTTTTTTGAGGTTCACGTCTTCAAAAGAGCGTGAAAAAAACGGGTTTTCACAACTTCACAAGAGTGTGGCGAGCAAATGAATAGTTTTGCGTTTGTACAAGCACCATCAACGTCTGGCACTGCCCAACCACACAGGACCGAGTACTCCTCAAAAACCGGAGCTTGAAGCCTGTCCGCTACGGATTTGGTTGCACGATCGGACGTACTTGACCATAAGTCGAATTGCCACAGGGGCCCTTAAATGCGTTCATATGCAGATAAGGCCTGGTCGGCAGCGTCCGCTGAAGTTGCAAAAAAATTGCGAAGAATCGGACATGGCGATCCTGGCCATGGGTAACCTGGGGCATTACGTGAACCGCCCCGTCACTCCTGGCAGCCATGCCGTCAATTTGGTGCTGCAGATTTTGGAGACGCGTTAAATGGCGCATAACGAAGCAGTCGACGTAGTACTGGTAGGTGCGGGCATCATGAGTGCCACCCTCGCCGTACTGCTCAAGGAGCTCGACCCCGGCCTCAAGCTGGAAGTCGTTGAGCTGATGGATTCGGGTGCCGCGGAGAGTTCCAACCCGTGGAACAATGCCGGTACCGGTCACGCCGGGCTGTGCGAGCTGAACTACACCCCGCAGGCGGGTGACGGCTCCATCGACATCAAGAAAGCCGTGCACATCAACACCCAGTTTGAAGTGTCGAAGCAGTTCTGGGCGTACCTGACCAAAAAAGGCACCTTTGGCTCGTCCAAGTCCTTTATCAGCCCCGTGCCGCACCTGAGCTTCGTGCAGGGCGAAAAAGGCGTGTCGTTCCTCAAGAAACGCTTTGAAACCCTCAGCCAGCACCACGCGTTCTCGGATATGCACTACACCGAAGACCGCGCAGAAATGGCCGAGTGGATGCCGCTGATGATGCCGGGCCGCCCGGCCGACGAGAAAATCGCCGCGACCCGCGTGATGAACGGTACCGACGTCAACTTCGGCGCCCTGACCAACCAATTGCTCGCGCACCTGAGCAGCTCGGCAGATGCCCACGTCAAGTACAGCAAGCGCGTTACCGGCCTCAAGCGCAATGGCGCCGGCTGGACCGTGAGCATCAAGGACGTCAACAGCGGCAACACGCGCAATGTCGACGCCAAGTTCGTGTTCCTCGGCGCTGGCGGCGCGGCCCTGCCGCTGCTGCAAGCCTCGGGTATTGAAGAAAGCAAAGGTTTCGGCGGCTTCCCGGTCAGCGGCCAGTGGCTGCGTTGCGACAACCCGGAAGTGGTCAAGCTGCACCAGGCCAAGGTCTACAGCCAGGCGGCCGTGGGTTCGCCACCGATGTCGGTGCCGCACCTGGACACCCGCGTGGTGGATGGCAAGAAATCCCTGCTGTTCGGGCCATACGCTGGCTTCACCACCAAGTTCCTCAAGTTCGGCTCGTTCCTTGACCTGCCCATGTCGATTCGCCTCGGCAATATCGGCCCGATGCTGGCCGTGGCCCGGGACAACATGGACCTGACCAAGTACCTGGTCAGCGAAGTGATGCAGTCCATGGAGCAGCGCCTGGAATCCCTGCGCCGCTTCTATCCCGAAGCCAAAGCCGAGGACTGGCGCCTGGAAGTGGCTGGCCAACGGGTGCAGATCATCAAGAAGGATCCGAAGAAAGGCGGCGTGCTGCAATTCGGTACCGAGTTGGTCGCGGCCAAAGACGGTTCGCTGGCGGCGCTGCTAGGTGCGTCCCCAGGGGCTTCGGTGACTGTTTCGATCATGCTGGAACTGATCGAACGCTGCTTCCCGGCCCAGGCGGCCGGTGAATGGGCGGCCAAGTTGCAGGAAATCTTCCCGGCTCGGGAAAAAGTCCTGGAGACCGATGCCGAGCTGTATCGCAAGATCAGCGTGCAGAACAACATCAGCCTGGAACTGGTTGAGCAAGGTAGCGAGGCCGAAAGCTACGCTTGAGGTCGTGACGCGTAGCGTCACCGGATGCATTCCCACGCAGAGCGTGGGAACGATCGCCCCGCTCTCGTGATGAGAACGGGGCGTTTTTTTATGTCCTGGCTATTCAGCCGCGAGCGATTTTGATCAGCTCGATGTACTCGTCCGCGTTGCGCTGGTCCTTGATCAGATCGACGAAGGTCTGGCCATGCTCGTCCTTACCGTCGAGGTCCAGCCCGGCTTCCTTGAAAAAGCCCAGGAACCGCTCGAAATCGTCGATGCGCAGGCCGCGATAGGCTTTGATCAGCTTGTGCAGGGACGGTGAGGTGGCGTCGACCGGTTCAAAATCCAGGAACAGCTTGATCTGATCGTCGCCGATCTCGTCACCAATCACTTGTTTCTTATCTTTACGCATTGCCGACTCCAGCCTGCAGACATGTACACGGGGGTAGAAGTCTACCTGCGGGACACAAGGTTCGGAAGCCACGAGGCTCTAATGTGGGAGCGGGCTTGCCCGCGATGGCGGTGGGTCAGTCGAACATATCTAACCTGCCACTCCGCTATCGCGGGCAAGCCCGCTCCCACACAAACCCCACCCACCTTTTTTCCGCTGCCAGGTTCAATCGAACTGGGCAAGCATCCAGCGATGATACTCAGCCATGCCGGCTTCACCTTCCCGGGGTGCCCAGGTCGCCAGTTCGCCCTCGCCCACCGGGCGATAAGGGCCTGCCTTGCACTCGAACATCACCGTGTCTGGCTCAAGCACCACCAGACCGTGGAAAACCCCTGGCGACAGATCAACGCCCTGGCAATCGCCACCGGCCTGCAAGATGCGCCGCTCCAGAACCGCGCCAGACTCGCTGAAAATCAAAATACCCAGGCGCCCCTTGAGTACCAGCAGGGTCTCGGCCTTGTCAGCGGTGAGATGACGATGGGGCTGCACATAGGTGTGTGGCTGCAAACCGACAGCCATGCGATGGCACGGCTCTTCCATCTGGTGGAAGTTGACGTTCTGCCGGCCACGGGGGTTGGCGGCGGCTTTCTCGGCCAATTCGGCAAACAGCGACTGATCAAGAAAACGCGCCACGACTTACATCCCCTTCACAGCAAAGATGCCATTGGCATTACGCCAGTAGCCTTTGTAATCCATGCCGTAACCGAAGATGTAGCGGTCGATGCACGGCAGGCCGACGTAATTGGCCTTCAGGTCCGGGCGGGCCTTGCGGTCGTGGTCTTTGTCGATCAGCACGGCGGTGTGCACGTTGCGCGCGCCGGCGTGTTTACAGAAGTCGACAATCGCGCCCAGGGTGTGACCTTCGTCGAGGATGTCGTCGATGATCAAGACGTCGCGGTCGATGAACGACACTTCCGGCTTGGCTTTCCAGAACAGGTCGCCGCCACTGGTTTCATTGCGATAGCGCGTGGCGTGCAGGTAGGACGCTTCCAGCGGGAATTGCAGATGCGTCAGCAATTTGCCGGCGAAAATAAGACCACCGTTCATCACACAGAACACCACCGGGTTGGTTTCAGCCATTTCACGGGTGATGTGCGCGCCGACCTTGGCGATAGCCTCTTCGACTTGTGCTTCGGTGTACAGGCAGTCAGCCTCGCGCATGATTTGACGGATATGCTCGAGATCAGCGGACATGGCGCTCTCCAGGGGTACTGTGGCAAGAAAAGCGGGCGAAGGTACGCCTCTGGGGCGCAACGTTCAAGCCTTTATGGACTAACGTACAGGTTGTCTATAGGACAACACCCTCGGATAGATTAATCTAGGCCGGTTTTTTTGCCCGCCGCCGGAGCCTTTCCCCATGCCCATCCGTGAGATCCGCCACCCGCTGATCCGACACAAGCTCGGCCTTATGCGCCGCGCCGACATTAGCACGAAGAACTTCCGTGAGCTTGCTCAGGAAGTCGGAGCGTTGCTCACCTACGAAGCCACCAAAGATTTACCCCTGGAAAACTACGAGATCCCCGGTTGGTGCGGTCCCGTCCAGGTCGAGAAAATCGCTGGCAAGAAAATTACCGTGGTGCCGATCCTGCGCGCCGGTATCGGCATGCTTGAAGGCGTGCTGAGCCTGATCCCGGGCGCCAAGGTCAGCGCTGTGGGCGTAGCCCGCAACGAAGAAACCCTGCAGGCCCACACCTACCTGGAAAAACTCGTCCCCGAGATCGACGAGCGCTTGGCGATGATCATCGACCCGATGCTGGCCACCGGCAGCTCCATGGTCGCTACCATCGACCTGCTGAAGAAAGCCGGTTGCAAGGATATCCGCGCCATGGTGCTGGTAGCGGCACCCGAAGGTATCGCCGCCGTAGAAAAAGCTCACCCGGATGTAGTGATTTACACCGCGTCCATTGATGAGCGCCTGAACGAGCACGGCTACATCATTCCGGGCCTGGGCGATGCTGGCGACAAGATCTTCGGCACCAAGCAGAAGGACGCGTGAACATGCAGGATGAATTCAACGACCCGCTTTGGCGCCAGATCCTGTCTGGCGCACAAATGCTCTTCGTAGCATTTGGCGCGCTGGTGTTGATGCCGCTGATCACAGGTCTTGATCCAAACGTTGCACTGTTTACCGCAGGCCTTGGCACGTTGTTGTTCCAGATTGTCACCGGGCGCCAAGTGCCGGTGTTCCTGGCATCGAGCTTTGCGTTTATCACCCCGATCATTCTCGCCAAGGGCCAGTTCGGCCTCGCGGCGACCATGGGCGGGGTGATGGCGGCGGGTTTCGTCTATACCTTCCTCGGCCTCGCCGTGAAGATCAAGGGCACCGGTTTTATCGACCGGCTGCTGCCGCCCGTGGTGATCGGACCGGTGATCATCTCCATCGGCCTGGCCATGGCGCCGATTGCCGCGAACATGGCAATGGGCAAGTCGGGCGACGGTGCCGAGTTGATCCCTTACCAGACGGCAATGCTGATCTCGATGCCGGCGCTACTGACCACGCTGATCGTGGCCGTGTTCGGCAAAGGCATTTTCCGCCTGGTGCCGATCATTGCCGGGGTGCTGGTGGGTTTTGGCATGTCGTTCTACTTCGGCGTGGTCGACACCGCGAAGATCACCGCCGCACCTTGGTTTGCCCTGCCCCACTTTACCGCGCCGGAATTCAACTGGCAGGCGATTCTGTTCATCGTCCCGGTGGCCCTGGCCCCAGCCATTGAACACATCGGCGGCGTGATTGCCGTGGGTAGCGTAACCGGTCGTGACTACCTGAAAAAGCCCGGCCTGCATCGCACGCTGTTGGGCGACGGTATCGCCACCACCACGGCTGGCCTGTTCGGCGGCCCGCCCAACACCACTTACGCCGAAGTGACCGGCGCGGTGATGCTGACCAAGAACTACAACCCGAAGATCATGACCTGGGCGGCGGTATTTGCCATCACCCTGGCCTTTGTCGGTAAGTTCGGCGCGCTGCTGCAAAGCATTCCGGTGCCGGTGATGGGCGGGATTCTGTGCCTGTTGTTCGGCTCGATTGCCGCGGTGGGGATGAACACCCTGATCCGTCACAAGATCGACCTGGGTGAGGCGCGCAATCTGGTGATTGTGTCGGTGACCCTGGTGTTCGGGATTGGCGGTGTGCTGATCGGCACCGGTACCGGTCCCGATGATTTCGGCCTGAAGGGCATCGCCCTCTGCGCCGTGGTAGCGATTGGTTTGAACCTGCTGCTGCCGGGCAATGATGGCTGGAAGCACAAGAAGCCGGACGAGCCGTTGCTCTAAAGGCTACGGAGTGTCGGTGTAGCTGATGGCCTCATCGCGGGCAAGCCCGGCTCCCACATTGGAATGCATTTCCATGCGGGAGCCGGGCTTGCCCGCGATGAGGCCCGTCCAGCCCATATAGATTCAAGCCTTAAAGATCACCCAAACCATCAATCAACGCCTGGTTCTGCTCAGGTGTCCCGATGCTGATCCGCAGGAACTGGGCAATCCGCTCCTGCTTGAAGTGCCGCACGATCACCCCTTGCTCCCGCAACTTGGCCGCCAGGCCGGCCGCGTCGTGCCGTGGGTGGCGGGCAAAGATGAAGTTGGCCGCTGACGGCAACACCTCAAAGCCCTTCTCTCGCAACTGCGCCACAAGCGTCTCGCGGCTATCGATCACCAGTTGGCAGGTCTTCTCGAAGTATTCACGGTCTTCGAAGGCCGCCGCCGCGCCGACAATCGCCAGGCGATCCAGTGGATAGGAGTTGAAGCTGTTCTTGACCCGCTCCAGCGCCTCGATCAGGTCCGGGTGGCCCACCGCCAGGCCTACCCGCAAACCGGCCAGTGAGCGCGATTTGGAGAGGGTCTGGGTCACCAGCAGGTTGGGGTAGCGGTCCACCAGGCTGATGGCGGTTTCGCCGCCGAAGTCGATATAGGCTTCATCGACCACCACCACCGAATCCGGGCTGGCCTTGAGGAGTTGCTCCACCGCGTCCAGCGCCATCACGCAGCCGGTCGGCGCGTTCGGGTTGGGGAAGATGATCCCGCCGTTAGGCTTGGCGTAGTCCGCCACGCGGATCTGGAACTGCTCGTCCAGCGGCACCGGGGCCGAGGTGATGCCATACAGCCCGCAGTACACCGGGTAGAAGCTGTAGCTGATGTCCGGGAACAGCAGTGGCAGGTCGTGCTGGAACAGGCCGTGGAAGATATGCGCCAGGACTTCGTCGGAACCGTTACCGAGGAATACCTTGCTCCCATCCACCCCGTAGTACTTGGCCACGGCCTGCTTGAGCAGGTCGCTGTTGGGGTCGGGGTACAAACGCAGGTTGTCGTTCAACTCGGCCTGCATCGCTGCCAGCGCCTTGGGCGACGGGCCGTAGGGGTTTTCATTGGTGTTGAGCTTGACCAGCTTGGTCAGCTTCGGCTGCTCGCCGGGCACGTAAGGCACGAGGTCCTTGACGAAAGGGCTCCAGAATTTGCTCATGTCTTACTCTCCCTTGACGATGCGGTATTCGGCGCTGCGGGCGTGCGCGCTCAACGATTCACCACGGGCCAGCACCGAGGCGGTCTTGCCCAGCTCGGAAGCACCTTGTGGCGAGCAAAAGATAATCGACGAGCGCTTCTGGAAGTCATACACCCCCAGCGGCGACGAGAATCGCGCTGTGCCGGAGGTCGGCAACACGTGGTTGGGGCCCGCACAGTAGTCGCCCAGGGCTTCGCTGGTGTGGCGGCCCATGAAGATCGCACCGGCGTGACGAATCGACGGCAGCCAGGCCTGTGGGTCGGCCACCGACAGTTCCAAATGCTCGGGGGCGATGCGGTTGGCCACTTCGATGGCCTGCTCCATATCACGCACCAGGATCAACGCACCCCGGCCATTGATCGACTTCTCGATAATCTCGGCACGCTCCATGGTCGGCAGCAGCTTATTGATGCTCGCCGCCACCTTGTCGAGGAACTCGGCGTCGGGGCTGACCAGGATCGCCTGGGCGTCTTCGTCGTGCTCGGCCTGGGAGAACAGGTCCATGGCAATCCAGTCCGGATCGGTCTGGCCGTCACACACCACGAGGATTTCCGAGGGGCCAGCGATCATGTCGATACCGACCTGGCCAAACACATGGCGCTTGGCAGTGGCAACGTAGATGTTGCCGGGGCCGACCACCTTGTCGACTTTCGGCACGCTTTCGGTGCCATAGGCCAACGCGGCGACGGCCTGGGCCCCCCCGATGGTGAACACGCGGTCAACGCCGGCGATGCAGGCAGCGGCCAGCACCAGCTCGTTGATTTCACCGCGCGGGGTCGGGACCACCATGACCACCTCGGTCACGCCCGCCACTTTGGCGGGAATGGCATTCATCAGCACCGACGACGGGTATGAAGCCTTCCCGCCCGGCACGTACAGGCCGGCGCGGTCCAGCGGTGTGACTTTCTGGCCCAGCACCGTGCCATCGGCTTCGGTGTAGCTCCAGGAGTCCTGTTTCTGTTTTTCGTGGTAGCTGCGCACCCGCGCCGCTGCGACTTCCAGGGCTTCGCGCTGCGGCGCAGTGATACGCGTCAGGGCCAGTTCCAGGCGTTCGCGGGGCAGGATCAGGTCGGCCATGGACTTGACGTCCAGGCCGTCGAACTGGCGGGTAAAGTCCACCAGCGCCGCATCGCCGCGCTCGCGCACGGCCTTGATGATGTCGAGCACCCGCTGGTTGACCGAATCGTCGGACACACTTTCCCAGCTCAGCAGATGATCCAGATGATGGGCGAAATCCGGGTCGGCAGCGTTGAGTCGGGCAATTGCAGTGGACGTGGTCATAGCGAGGGCCTCAATAGAATTGGCAAAAACTCAGGCGCCCTAAACTAGCAGTCGTTTCCGCTTGGGCACCTGAGAATTCTGGCTATGAGGCGGATAGACGGGCGCGACCTAGGGCCGCGCAGGTGAGTCAACCGCGGTGTCGAGACTCCACTGCCTTGCGCAGGGTGTCGATCAACGCCTGGATCCGGGCGTGTTGCATTTTCATCGAAGCTTTGTTGACGATCAGGCGAGAGCTGATGTCAGCGATAAAGTCCTGGGGTTCCAGGCCATTGGCACGCAGGGTGTTGCCGGTGTCGACCACGTCGATGATCTTGTCGGCCAGGCCGATCAGCGGCGCCAGCTCCATCGAGCCATAGAGCTTGATGATATCGACCTGACGGCCTTGCTCGGCGTAATAGCGCTTGGCGACGTTGACGAACTTGGTGGCTACCCGCAGGCGGCCTTTTGGCTCGACGTCACCGACACGGCCGGCGGTCATCAGCTTGCACAGGGCGATACGCAGGTCCAGCGGCTCGTACAGGCCCTGGCCGCCGTATTCCATCAGCACGTCTTTACCGGCGACACCGAGGTCGGCGGCGCCATGTTCAACGTAGGTCGGCACGTCGGTAGCACGCACGATCAACAGGCGAACGTCGTCCTGGGTCGTGGGGATGATCAGCTTGCGGCTCTTGTCCGGATTCTCGGTCGGCACGATGCCCGCTTCAGCCAGAAGCGGCAAAGTATCGTCAAGGATGCGGCCCTTGGACAGTGCGATGGTCAACATGGGAAACGTCAATCCTTCATCAGGCTATTGCTGTCCGGTCGCAAATGGCGCCAGACACAGATCGAGGCCATTACAGCCTCGATTTGAAACAAATTCAGCCGAGGCGTGCCTGTGCACACCTCGGGCGGGCGCTTCCCTGCGCCCGAGCAGTGGGGGTTAGCCCGGTACGCGGCGGATTTTCGCGCCGAGCATCTGCAGTTTTTCTTCGATGCACTCGTAGCCACGGTCTATGTGGTAGATGCGATCGATCAGGGTGTCACCGTCAGCGCACAACGCCGAGATCACCAGGCTGGCCGAAGCCCGCAGGTCGGTGGCCATCACTGGCGCGCCCTTGAGCTGCTCGATACCGGTGACGATGGCAGTGTTGCCTTCGACCTGAATCTTGGCACCCATGCGGTGCAGTTCATACACGTGCATGAAGCGGTTTTCGAAGATGGTCTCGATGACCGCACCAGTGCCTTCGGCAATCGCGTTCAAGGAGATGAACTGCGCCTGCATGTCGGTCGGGAACGCCGGGTACGGAGCGGTACGCACGTTGACGGCTTTTGGCCGCTTGCCGTGCATGTCCAGCTCGATCCAGTCTTCGCCGGTGGTGATTTCGGCACCGGCTTCGCGCAGCTTTTCCAGGACCGCTTCGAGGATGGTCGGATCGGTATCCTTGACCTTGACGCGGCCACCGGTCACGGCAGCCGCAACCAGGTAGGTACCGGTCTCGATACGGTCCGGCATCACTTTGTAGGTGGCCGAGTGCAGGCGTTTCACACCGTCGATGGTGATGGTGTCGGTGCCGGCGCCAGTGATGTTGGCACCCATGGCGATCAGGAAGTTGGCCAGGTCGACCACTTCCGGCTCGCGCGCGGCGTTTTGCAGGACGCTGCGGCCATTGGCCAGGGCAGCGGCCATCATGATGTTCTCGGTACCGGTCACGCTGACGGTATCAAAGAAGAAGTTTGCACCACGCAGGCCGCCTTCCGGCGCCTTGGCCTTGATGTAGCCACCTTCGACGTCGATGGTCGCACCCATGGCTTCAAGACCACGGATGTGCAGGTCCACCGGACGCGAACCAATGGCGCAACCGCCAGGCAGTGCCACTTCGGCTTCGCCGAAACGGGCGACCATCGGGCCCAGTACCAGGATCGAGGCACGCATGGTTTTCACCAGTTCGTACGGTGCGATCAGGGTCTTGATGGTGCGCGGGTCGATTTCGACCGACAGCTTCTCGTCGATCACCGGCTCAATGCCCATGCGACCGAACAGCTCGATCATGGTGGTGATGTCGTGCAGGTGCGGCAGGTTGGCTACGGTAACCGGGCCATCGCACAGCAAGGTGGCGGCCAGGATCGGCAAGGCCGAGTTTTTAGCCCCGGAGATACGGATTTCGCCATCAAGACGGGCACCGCCGGTAATAATCAATTTATCCATAAGAATCTCGACGCCTTGGGGGCTCAGGTGCGCTCGGCCCAGGCCGCGCGGCTGAAAAATTTCATAGTGACCGCATGGATGCTGCCATCGGTGATCCACGGGTTCAAATGGGCATAGATCTGCTGCTGACGCTTGACCGGGCTCAATGCCGCCAGTTCATCGCTAATCACGTTCAGCTGGAAATTGCAGCCTTCGCCTTCAACTGCAACCTCAGTATTCGGCAGCTTTCCTTCAAGGAAGCTTTTAACTTCTAGGGCCTGCATGCTCAACCTCTATCGGCGCCCAGTGCGCGCGGGTCGCACATCATACAAAAAAGCCCCGCGCCTGCGAACCCCGCATAGCAGGACTCTGACGGGGGGCTTCTTCAATAATGTGTATTAAGGATGCGCCAACAGCTCGGCCAGACCGCAAACCTGGGCAATTTCACGCATATCCTCGGGTAATGCGCGAATACTGACAGGTTTGTTGACCGCCGCGGCGTCACGTAGGAAACACAAGAGCAATGACAAGCCAACACTGCTGGACTTCACCACCGCCGAGCAATCGAGGACCAATGCCGGCGCAGTGCTGGCATTGATCAGTGCCTGGCCCTGCTTACGCAGGGCCGGCCCGGTGCTGTAGTCGAGCACGCCACTGAGGAGCAGCTCGCCGGCCTGGCCTTGACGAACAGCCGACTCAGTCATGGGGCCTGCTTCTCTGCAGCTTCTTCGGTCACTTCCTTGGCCTTGGCCACTTCGCCGGCCCAGCCATCAATGGTCTTGTCCAGGTTGTTGCCATTGCGCTGCATGGCATCGGCGAACTGATCACGGAACAGCTTGCCGATGTTGATGCCGTTGATGATCACGTTGCGCACTTTCCATTCGCCGTTGATTTTCTCAAGGGTGTAGGAAACCGGATAGATCGAGCCATTGTTGCCCTTGACCTGCATATCCACGCTGGTGCGGTTGCCAGACTCATCCTTGGCCGGGGAAACGACGATACCCTGATTGTTGTATTCCAGCAGGGCGTTGCCGTAGAACTGCATCAGGCTGCGCTTGAAGTTTTCCTGGAAGCGCTGCATCTGCGCAGGCGTAGCTTTACGCGAATACTTGACGGTCATGATGCTGCGCGAGATGCCGTCAGCGTCGACCACCGGACCCACGATACCGTTGAGGGCATCGTAGAACGCGCTTGGGCTCTGCTTGTACTGTTCCTTGTTCGCGGCAAGGTCAGCCAGCAGCTCTTTGGTGGTTCTATCAATAATGTCGTGCGCCGAAGGTGCCGCCACGGCGTTAGCCATCAATGGCAAGGCTGCCAACAGCACCAACAGGCCACGTCGCAAGGTTGAGATCATGAACAAACTCCTCATTTGGCGTCTTTACTAACCGTATTAAGCAGGAATTTACCGATCAGGTCCTCTAATACCAACGACGACTGTGTGTCATGAATGGTCGAACCATCCTTGAGCAAGGCTTCTTCCCCGCCCACGCTGATACCGATGTACTTCTCGCCCAGCAGACCGGCCGTGAGGATGGACGCTGTGGAGTCAGTCGGCAGGTTATCTACCTTCTTGTCCAGTTGCAGGGTCACGCGGCCGGTGAAGCTGTCGCGGTCCAGATCGATTGCTGTGACCTTGCCGATGGTCACACCGGCCATGGTCACTTTGGATCTGACCGTCAAACCGGCGATATTGTCGAAGTAGGCGTAAAGTTTATAGGTATCGGCGCCCGAGCTGGCCGACAAGCCGCTGACTCGCAGGGCGAGCAACAGCAAAGCCAGGATGCCAGCCAACAAGAAAAGGCCTACACCGATTTCCACAGTGCGGTTTTGCATCAGAAATCTCCAAACATCAAGGCGGTCAAAATGAAGTCAAGGCCCAGTACCGCCAGCGAGGCGTACACAACGGTCTTGGTAGTGGCTCGACTGATCCCTTCTGAAGTGGGTTCACAGTCATAGCCCTGGAATACGGCGATCCAAGTCACAACGAAGGCGAAGACGATGCTCTTGATAATGCCATTGAGCACGTCACCGCTGAAGGTCACGCTGTTTTGCATGTTGGCCCAGTAGGAGCCGTCGTAGACCCCCAGCCAGTCCACCGCCACCCACGAACCGCCCCAGATCCCGACCACGCTGAAAATCATTGCCAGCAGTGGCAGGGAGATGAAGCCGGCCCACAGGCGCGGGGCAACAATGTACTTGAGCGGGTCCACGCCGATCATTTCCAGGCTGGACAGTTGCTCGGTGGCCTTCATGTTGCCGATCTCGGCGGTCAACGCAGAGCCGGCGCGACCGGCAAACAGCAAGGCGGTGACCACCGGCCCCAGCTCACGCAGCAGCGTCAGTGCAACCATCTGCCCCACCGCCTGCTCGGAACCGTAGCTGGACAGGATATTGAAGCCCTGCAGCGCCAGCACCATGCCGATGAACACCCCGGAAACCACAATGATCACCAGGGACATCACGCCCACCGAGTGCAGTTGCTTGAGCAGCAAGCCAAAACCACCGCCGATACCACCGCGGCCCAGCAAGGCGTGAAACAGGAAAATCGTCGAACGCCCGAGCACTTCGACAATGTCGATGCCGGAACGACCGAAAAGGCGCACCTTCTCGATTAAAGATGTCTTGCGCATCAGCGCTTCCCCAGAAGATCTGCGCGGTAATCCGCTGCCGGAAAATGAAAAGGCACCGGGCCATCAGGGTCGCCGGTCATGAATTGGCGAATTCGCGGGTTATCGGCGTTCATCAGTTCTTCAGGCGTGCCCTGCCCCAATACCTGGCCATCGCCGACGACATAGAGGTAGTCGGCAATGCTCGCGGTTTCGGCCAAGTCATGGGACACCACGATGCTGGTGATACCCAGCGCGTCATTGAGCAGGCGGATCAGGCGCACCAATACGCCCATGGCGATAGGGTCCTGGCCGACGAACGGCTCGTCATACATGAGGATCTGCGGGTCGAGGGCAATCGCCCGCGCCAGAGCCACGCGCCGCTTCATACCACCAGAAAGCTCATCCGGCATCAGGTCGATGGCACCGCGAAGCCCTACGGCCTGCAGCTTCAACAACACAATGTCACGGATCATTTCTTCCGACAGTTGGGTATGCACCCGCAACGGGAACGCGACGTTTTCGAAAACGTCGAGGTCGGTGAACAGTGCACCGCTCTGGAACAGCACACCCATGTGCTTGCGCGCATCGAACAGATCGCTGCGCGACAGGGTCGGCAGGTTCTGGCCATTGACCCAGACTTCCCCGGCGGTAGGCCGCAGTTGCATGCCCATCAGGCGCAGCAGGGTCGTCTTGCCGCAGCCGGAAGGGCCCATGATGCCCGTCACCTTGCCGCGGGGAATGCGAATATCGACATTATTGAAGATGCTGCGCGTACCGCGCTTGAAGGAAAGACCCTTCAGCTCGACCGCGTAGGCGTTATCGGCACTCATCTAAACTCCTTGGGATGCAGCTTCTCACTCAGACACCATGCTTGGGACAACTGCTTGCGACAGTTAGACACATGTGCGCTGCGCGGACCGAACTGGCGGCGAACTATATCACTGCTGACATAAAGCGCCCAAGGCCGGAGCTGTGCTTGTTCAGAAAGAGGACAGGTAATTGCGCATTTGAGAGCGATCTCACTCTTAAGTAGAACAACGCCTGACGAACTTGCGTGAGGGAATTGATCATTACCGCTATAATCGCCGACTTTTCGTCAGGCTATACGATTTCAGACATGAGCCAATCCAGCGACCTTATTCAATCCGCACAACGCACCATCCGCCTCGAGCTTGAAGCCGTAGAAGGCTTGCTGGCCCATATCGACGCAGATTTCGTACGCGCCTGCGAGATGATCCTGGCCAGTAAAGGCCGGGTTGTCGTGGTCGGCATGGGCAAGTCAGGCCATGTCGGCAACAAGATTGCCGCCACCCTGGCCAGTACCGGCACCACGGCATTTTTCGTGCACCCGGCCGAAGCCAGCCATGGTGACATGGGCATGATCACCCGCGATGACGTGATCCTCGCCCTGTCCAACTCAGGCACCACCAACGAAATCGTGACCCTGCTGCCCCTGATCAAGCGCCTGGGCATCAAGCTGATCAGCATGACCGGCAACCCGGACTCGACGCTGGCCAAGGCCGCCGAAGTGAACCTGAATGTACATGTAGCCCATGAGGCCTGCCCGCTTAACCTGGCGCCCACCTCCTCCACCACCGCCGCCCTGGTCATGGGCGACGCGCTGGCCGTGGCCCTGCTGGAAGCCCGTGGTTTTACCGCCGAAGACTTCGCCTTTTCCCACCCCGGTGGCGCCCTCGGCCGTCGCCTGCTGCTGAAAGTGGAAAACGTGATGCATGCGGGTGACGAGCTGCCACAGGTACAACGTGGCACCCTGCTCAAGGATGCCTTGATGGAAATGACCCGCAAGGGCCTGGGCATGACCGTGATCCTCGAGGCCGACGGGCGCCTGGCCGGGGTCTTCACCGACGGTGACCTGCGTCGCACCCTGGACCGCACCATTGATATCCATACCGCCACCATTGATCAGGTCATGACCCCTCACGGCAAGACCGCCCGCGCCGAAATGCTCGCGGCTGAAGCCCTGAAGATTATGGAAGACCACAAGATCGGCGCCCTGGTGGTGGTCGATGATGCCGATCACCCGATTGGCGCCCTGAACATGCACGATTTGCTGCGCGCGGGAGTGATGTAAATGAACACCGACCTGTTGCAACGGGGCAAGGCCATCAAACTGGCGATTTTCGACGTGGATGGCGTGCTGACCGACGGTCGCCTGTACTTCCTCGAAGACGGCAGCGAATTCAAGACGTTCAATACCCTGGACGGCCAGGGCATCAAGATGCTGATGGCCTCTGGCGTACAAACCGCGATCATCAGTGGTCGCAAGACCCCGGTCGTGGAGCGCCGCGCACAAAACCTGGGGATTCCTTACCTCTACCAGGGCCGTGAGGATAAACTCGTGGTTCTGGACGAGCTTCTTGGCAAACTCAACCTAAGCTATGAGCAGGTCGCCTATCTGGGCGATGATTTGCCTGACTTGCCGGTGATTCGCCGCGTCGGCCTGGGCATGGCTGTAGCCAATGCCGCGTCGTTTGTTCGCGAACACGCCCACGGCATTACCCAGGCCCGTGGCGGCGAAGGCGCCGCCCGCGAGTTCTGCGAACTGATCCTGCGAGCCCAGGGCAGCCTTGAAGCGGCCCACGCCGCCTACTTATAGAGCCCTCTATGCTGAGTAAAAAGATTCGCAACTTCCTGATATTCGGAGCCATCGCCGCGCTGTTCCTCGCTGTGGGCTACTGGAATATCAGCCCGGAGCGCTTCCTCGACCAGCCTGTTGCGCAGGTCGACCAGGGCGCTATCGACTATTACGCCACCAACGCCTACAGCGTGCAGTTCCTGCCTGACGGCAAGGTGCAATACGAAATGACGTCGGACAAGGTCGAACACCTGAAGGCTTCCGAGGTCACATTGCTGACCAATCCGGACCTGAACCTGTATCGCGGCACCGAATTCCCGTGGCACGTCACCAGCAAGCGTGGCGAGGTCAACCCGGACGGCACCGAAGTGGAACTGATCGACTCGGTGCGTGTTGCGCGCACCGACGCCCAGAAGCGCGACACCATCATTACCAGCAGTCGCATGACCGTATTCCCACAGAAGCAATATGCGCAGACCGAGCAAGACGTTAGAATCGACGGCGCTGGCGGTGTATCGACTGGCAAGGGAATGAAAGCGTATTTGAAAGAAAGCAGGATACACCTGCTATCGAACGTAAGAGGACAGTATGAGGCTCGTTAAAACCCTCCCTATTTTGCTCGGTCTGGGCGCAGCACTGGGAAGCGTGAGCGCCTGGGCTCTGCCGAACGATAGCCAGCAACCGATCCACATCCAGGCTGACGATGCGCAGTTGGATGACAAGCAAGGTATCGCGACCTACAAGGGCGACGTCATCATCACCCAAGGTTCGATGAAGATTACCGGTAACACCGTGACCCTGACCCGTACCCCGGCCGGCGACATCGACGTCGTGACTTCGGTGGGCAACCTTGCCTATTTCGAACAGAAGCAAAACGCCGCCGATCCAGGTCCGATCAAAGGCTATGGCGTGACCATCCAGTATCACGCGCCGCAGAACCGTATCGTACTGACTGACCGCGCCAAAGTGATCAGCAGCGACGGCAACTCGACCGAAGGCGAGAAAATCGTCTATGACACCGTCAAGCAGGTCGCCACTGCCGGCCGCGCCAATGGCACCAAGGTCACTGCGCCACGTCCGCGCATCGACATGGTTATCCAGCCGAAGAAGAAGGCCCAGTAATGGCGACCCTGAAAGCCCAGCATCTGGCCAAGGCCTATAAAAGCCGTCAGGTCGTGCGCGACGTCAGCCTGTCGATCGACAGCGGCCAGATCGTCGGCCTGCTTGGCCCCAATGGTGCCGGCAAGACCACCTGCTTCTACATGATCGTCGGCCTGGTCCAGGCGGACCAGGGCCGTGTATTGATCGACGACCTGGACGTGAGCCACCAGCCGATGCACGGCCGTGCACGGGCCGGTATCGGCTATCTCCCCCAGGAGGCGTCGATCTTCCGCAAACTGTCAGTGTCCGACAACATCATGGCGATCCTGGAAACCCGCAAGGAACTGGATCGCGACGGACGCCGCCAGGAGCTGGAAAGCCTGCTGCAGGAGTTCCACATCAACCATATTCGCGACAACCTCGGCATGAGCCTGTCCGGCGGCGAGCGGCGCCGCGTGGAAATCGCCCGCGCCCTGGCCACCGCACCGAAGTTCATCCTGCTGGACGAACCCTTCGCCGGTGTCGACCCGATTTCGGTAGGCGACATCAAGCAGATCATCCATCACCTCAAGGCCAAGGGGATCGGCGTGCTGATCACCGACCACAACGTGCGTGAGACCCTGGATATCTGCGAAACCGCGTATATCGTCAACGACGGCCAACTGATTGCCGAGGGCGACTCCGCCACCATCCTGGCCAACGAACTGGTCAAGGAAGTGTATCTGGGGCACGAGTTCCGCCTGTAAACACTGGGGTGTCAGGACATTCGCCATCAGGCGCGGGAGTCAATAAAAACCTTATTGTTTTTATTGTTACCGCGCTCTAGGCAAAGCCCCCGATATCAGGCATATAATTTGCTTATGTTTGGCGCTCACGCGCCCTGTCGTGGATGGCGCATTGCGCCGGCGAATAAGGTGTTAAGCCCCTGCCATGAAACCATCGCTAGTCCTGAGAATGGGCCAGCAGCTGACGATGACACCGCAGCTGCAACAGGCCATCCGCCTGCTCCAATTGTCGACCCTGGACCTGCAACAGGAAATCCAGGAGGCCCTGGAGTCCAACCCGATGCTCGAACGCCAGGAAGAAGGCGACGACTTCGATAATGCCGACCCACTGGCCGACAACATAGAGCAAAAACCCAATCCCGACGTCCAGGAGCCGTCCTACCAGGAAACCGCACCCACGGTGGATAACCTGGAAGAAGGCGAATGGAACGAACGTATTCCCAATGAACTGCCGGTGGATACGGCCTGGGAAGATGTCTACCAGACCAGCGCCAGCAGCCTGCCCAGCAACGACGATGACGAGTGGGACTTCACCACCCGCACCTCCGTCGGCGAAAGCCTGCAGAGCCACTTGCTGTGGCAACTGAACCTTGCCCCGATGTCCGACACCGATCGCTTGATCGCGGTGACCCTGATCGACTGCATCAACAATCAGGGCTATCTGGACGAGACCCTCGAAGAAATCCTCGAGGCTTTCGACCCGGAACTGGACATCGAGCTGGACGAAATCGAGGCGGTCCTGCACCGCATCCAGCAGTTCGAGCCCGCCGGCATCGGCGCGCGCAACCTCAGCGAGTGCCTGTTGCTGCAACTGCGCCAACTGCCCGCCAAGACACCGTGGCTGGCCGAAGCCCAACGCCTGGTCACCGACTATATCGACCTGCTGGGCAGCCGCGACTACAGCCAGTTGATGCGTCGGATGAAGCTCAAGGAAGATGACCTGCGCCAGATCATCGAACTGGTACAGAGCCTCAACCCGCGTCCCGGCTCGCAGATCGAGTCCAGCGAAGCCGAGTATGTCGTCCCCGACGTGATCGTGCGCAAGGACAACGAGCGCTGGCTGGTGGAGCTGAACCAGGAATCAGTGCCGCGCCTGCGGGTCAACCCGCAATACGCAGGTTTTGTACGCCGGGCCGACACCAGCGCCGACAACACCTTCATGCGCAATCAGTTGCAGGAGGCTCGCTGGTTCATCAAGAGCCTGCAAAGCCGCAACGAGACCCTGATGAAAGTGGCCACCCAGATCGTCGAGCATCAGCGCGGCTTCCTGGAATATGGCGACGAGGCGATGAAACCGTTGGTGCTGCATGACATTGCCGAAGCAGTGGGCATGCACGAATCGACCATTTCCCGGGTCACCACCCAAAAATTCATGCATACCCCACGGGGTATATATGAGCTGAAATACTTTTTCTCCAGCCACGTCAGCACCTCCGAAGGCGGTGAATGCTCGTCCACGGCGATCCGCGCGATCATCAAAAAACTGGTTGCGGCGGAAAATCAGAAAAAGCCGTTGAGTGACAGCAAGATCGCTGGTTTACTGGAGGCACAAGGCATTCAGGTCGCCCGTCGAACCGTCGCCAAGTACCGCGAGTCCCTTGGGATCGCGCCTTCCAGCGAGCGTAAGCGATTGATGTGACGGGCGGGCCATAGCGTTCCAGTGGCGGGTACTCCTACCCGCCGCTTTATGCACTGGCAACGAAGGAGAAGCTGTATGCAAGTCAACATCAGTGGACACCAACTGGAAGTGACCGAACCGCTGCGCGCCTACATCAGCGAGAAACTCAAACGAATTGAGGGGCATTTCGACAAGATCACCAATGTGCAAGTCATCATGTCTGTCGAAAAGCTGAAGCAGAAAATCGAAGCCACCTTGCGTATACCCGGCGGGGAAGTAGTCGCCAATGCAGAGCATTCAGACATGTATGCCGCCATTGACGACCTGACCGACAAGCTGGATCGCCAAATCAAAAAGCATAAGGAAAAGCAGCAGAGCCTTCTTCAAGGCACAGGCCGCTAACACTCCCCACCCATGATTCGACTTGAAACCATCCTGACCCCCGGCCGTTCACTCGTGAACGCGCCGGGTGGCAGTAAAAAGAAAGCCCTCGAACAGATTGCCAACCTGATCAGCCGCGAAGTGCCTGAGCTGGTGATGCAAGATGTATACGAGGCTCTGATTGCCCGTGAAAAACTCGGTTCGACCGGTTTTGGCAACGGCATCGCTATTCCTCATTGCCGCCTAAAAGGCTGTGAAACACCGGTGAGCGCCCTGTTGCACCTGGACGCCCCCACTGATTTCGACGCTATCGACGGCGCCCCGGTTGACCTGCTGTTCGTCCTGCTGGTCCCGGAAGCGGCCACCGATGCACACCTGGAACTGCTCCGGCAGATCGCCAGCATGCTTGACCGTGACGAAGTACGTAAGAAACTGCGTAGCGCCAGCACCAATGAAGCGCTGTATCAGGTTGTCCTGGATGAACAAAGCGGGCAGTAATCATGCGTTTGATCATCGTCAGCGGGCGTTCCGGCTCAGGTAAAAGTACGGCCCTCAATGTGCTTGAGGACAGTGGTTTCTATTGCATAGACAACTTGCCGGCCGGCCTGCTGCCCGAGCTGGCAGAACGTGCGCTGATCCATACCGAGCTGGCACAACCGCTGGTGGCCGTGTCCATTGACGCACGCAACCTGCCCAGCCACCTCACGCGTTTCCCGGAATTGCTCGAAGAGGTACGCGCCAAGCATATCCATTGCGACGTGCTGTACCTGGATGCCGACGAAGAAACGCTGCTCAAGCGCTTTTCGGAAACCCGTCGCCGCCACCCACTGAGCAGCCCGCACCGCTCGCTGGCCGAAGCCATCGAGGACGAGACCAAGCTGCTGGGGCCGATCATTGACCTGGCCGACCTCAAGATCAACACCACCAGCCTGAACCTTTACCAACTGCGTGACGCCATCAAGCTGCGCCTGCTGAACCAGCCGGAACCCGGCACCGCGTTCCTTGTTGAGTCCTTTGGCTTCAAGCGGGGCATGCCGATAGACGCCGACCTGGTATTTGACGTGCGTTGCCTGCCCAATCCTTACTGGAAGCCGGAACTGCGCGACCAGTCCGGGCTGGACCAACCGGTTGCCGATTACCTGGCGGCGCAACCGGATGTCGAGGAGATGTTCCAGGACATCTCCAGCTACCTGCTCAAGTGGCTACCGCGCTTTGCCGCCAGCAACCGGGCCTATGTCACCATCGCTATCGGCTGTACCGGCGGGCATCACCGCTCCGTCTACCTGACCGAGCGCCTGGGCCAGGTCTTGCAGCAAACCCTCAAGAATGTCCAGGTTCGCCACCGCGACCTCAGCTGAAAGGAACACCTTCGCGATGCCCGCTCTGGAAATTGAAATCATCAACAAACTGGGCTTGCATGCCCGCGCGTCGGCCAAGTTCGTCGGAGTTGCGGGCCAGTTTCCTTGCCAGGTGCGTGCCGGGCGTACGCCAGAGTCCATGGTCGATGGCAAAAGCATCATGGCCATGATGATGCTTGCCGCAGGCAAGGGCACGACGATTCATCTGAAGACCGAGGGTGAGCAGGAACAGGAAGCGCTGGATGCGCTGGTGAAGTTGATCAACAACTACTTCGATGAAGGCGAATAGCCCTTCTTTCCTGAATGCAGCACAAATCAATGTGGGAGTGGGCTTGCCCGCGATAGCTGGGAGTCAGTCGATACATACTTGACTGATACACCGCTATCGCGGGCAAGCCCGCTCCCACATTTTTTATGCCGAGGTGTCTGCATCGCAAGCAAGCCAGCTCCCACACTAGCCAGCTGCCACATTGCTTTTTGCGTTAGGCATCAGCCCAGCGCTGTATCCATGGCCATCATCAGGCAAAACCCGATGCACAACCCCAGGCTGGCAAGTTTGTCATGGCCATTGCGTCGCGACTCGGGGATTACTTCGTGAGTCACCACCAGTAGCATCGCCCCGGCCGCAAGGGCCAAACCCAGAGGCAGCAGCATCTCGGCCAGGCTGACCAGCCAGGCACAGAGCACGGCAAACACCGGCTCTACCAGGCCGGATGCCGCCCCAATCAGGAATGCCTTGACCCGCGACATCCCCGCCCCTGCCAGCACCAGCGCAATCACCAGCCCTTCCGGCACATCCTGCAAGGCAATGCCCATGGCCAGGCTGTCGGCATCGGGCATACCGCCACCCGCCGAGACGCCTACCGCCATGCCTTCGGGAATATTGTGGGCAATGATCGCGAACACAAACAGCCAGATACGCGGCGGGATCACCGGTTTATCGGGCGTACCGACCAGCATCTCCGGGCTGGCACCGGAGACCTTGCGGTCCACCAGAAACAGGCCGAAGGCACCGAGCATGATGCCGAAGCTGACCAGGCCGCTGGACGCCCAGGGAGTGAGCCCCAGGTTTTCGGCGGCGGCGACCCCTGGCACGACCAGCGAAAACGCGGTCGCCGCGAGCATCACGCCAGCACCGAAGCCCAGCAACGTATCGCTGACCGCTAACGGCATCCGCCGGATCACCAGCACCGGCACCGCCCCCAGCGCCGTACCCAGGGCGCAGATTGCGCCACCTTGCAGTGCGCGCAGGATCCGCGGCTCCAGGTTCAGCCAGGCCAGCCCGTGGGCCACCAGCAATGCCATTCCCGCCAACAGCAGCAGCGAGCCAAACGCATAACGAAACATTCGTACGCTGCTGATCGCCAGTGTTTCAGTGCCCATAGTCGGCCTTAAGTCTTGTTATGAAAGGTCATTAAGCGAGGGCCGCCTGGTAGCGCTCAGCGACTTCCGGCCAGTTGATAACACTGTAGAAGGCGTTGATGTATTCAGGACGGCGGTTCTGATAAAGCAGGTAGTAGGCGTGCTCCCACACGTCCAGACCGAGGATCGGCGTATTGCCATTCATCAACGGGCTGTCCTGGTTGCCACTGCTCTCGACTACCAGGGTCTTTTGCGGGGTCACGCTCAACCAGGCCCAGCCACTGCCGAAGCGGGTCAGCGCAGCTTTGGTAAAGGCCTCCTTGAAGGCGTCAAACCCACCCAGCTGCTCATCAATCGCCTGGCCCAGGGCACCTTCGGGCTTGCCGCCGCCCTTGGGTGACATGACTGCCCAGAACAATGAGTGGTTGGCATGCCCGCCCCCCTGGTTAATCACCGCTGCGCGCAGCTTTTCCGGCAGTTGCTGGACGCTGGAGACCAGTTTCTCGATGGGCCAGCCAGCAAACTCAGTGCCTTCGACCGCCGCATTGAGGTTATTGATGTAGGTCTGGTGGTGCTTGGTGTAGTGGATTTCCATGGTTTGCGCATCAATATGCGGCTCCAGGGCATCGTAGGCGTAAGGCAAGGCAGGCAAGGTGTAGGACATATCAATGTGCTCCATAAAAAGGGCTGTTGCGGGTCGGCGCATCCGTCGACGCCGTATGGCTGCCTAGCAAGCGATGGGTACGGGGGTATTCACCGTGATCGCTGATGAAATTCAACAGTTCGACGTAGGTCTTGCTGCTCTGGCGCAAGGCCGCCTCGCGCAGGGGCTGAGGCAGCCGGGTGTCCTGCATGGTCTGCAGCAAGCGCTGGTGAATGGCGCAGAGGTATTCCGCGCTTTCTTCCGGCTGGTTCAGGCGCAGGTGCAGGTCCGCCAGGTTGTGATGGGAAATGACGCAAGCGGCTACGGCTTCGTCGGCATCACCCCAGCGCTCGAACAACACTTGGGCCAGGGCCAGGGCTTGCAGGTAATGCTCGCGGGCATCCACCAGTTCGCCCTGCATAAAGCAGTGATTGGCCCGTTCGATCGTGCGTTTCCAATGCTCCATGGTGAGCCTCCAAAGCAGGGTCGGTGATTACACGCCACCCGCCGTGAGCTTTTCCGGATCCAGGAGGATTTCCAGTTGGCTGCGGGGCAAGTCGGTGTGCTCAAGCGCCACATCAATCACCGGCCGGCCTTGTTGATAGGCTTTCTTGGCGATTTCAGCGGCCTTTTGGTAACCAATGATCGGGTTGAGTGCGGTAACCAGGATCGGGTTACGCGACAGCGCTTCCTTGAGCTTGGGTTCGTTGACCTTGAAGCTGGCGATGGCCTTGTCTGCCAGCAGACGGCTGGAGTTGGCCAACAGTTCCAGGCTGTTGAGCAGGTTCTGGGCGATGATCGGCAGCATCACGTTGAGTTCGAAGTTGCCGGACTGACCGGCGATGGTGATTACGCTGTCATTGCCGATCACCTGGGCCGCGACCATGGCCGTAGCCTCTGGAATCACCGGGTTGACCTTGCCCGGCATGATCGACGAGCCCGGCTGCAGACCTTCGAGTTCGATTTCACCGAGACCGGCAAGGGGGCCGGAGTTCATCCAGCGCAAGTCGTTGGCGATTTTCATCAGCGACACGGCAATCGCTTTGAGTTGGCCGGAGACGGCAACGGCGGTGTCCTGGGAGCCGATCAGAGCAAACAGGTTCTTGCCCGGAGTGAACTGCACCTGGGTCAGGCTGCTCAACTGCTGACTGAAACGCGCAGCAAACTCAGGATGCGCGTTGATACCGGTGCCAACGGCCGTGCCGCCCTGAGCCAGGGCCTGCAGGCTTGGCAGCAAGCCCTGCAAGTGCGCGATATTGGCCTTGAGTTGCTGCGCCCATCCTTCAAGCACCTGGCTCATGCGCACCGGCATGGCGTCCATCAGGTGAGTACGCCCGGTCTTGATGAACGGATGAACTTCCACCGCCTTGCGCTCGATCACCGCAACCAGATGCAGCAACGCCGGCAACGTCTGTTCATGCAGCACCAGCGCGGCGCTGACGTGAATGGTGGTCGGGATGATGTCGTTGCTGCTTTGCCCGCAATTGACGTGGTCATTGGGGTTGACCGGCTCGCCCAGCAGGCGGCTGGCCAGGGTCGCAATCACTTCGTTGGCGTTCATGTTGGAGCTGGTGCCGGAGCCGGTCTGGAAAATATCCACTGGGAAGTGCTGCATGAAGTCGCCTTCCAGCAAGCCTTGGGCGGCGTCGACGATGGCTTTGCCCTGGCTTGCGCTGATCTGCTTGAGATCGACGTTGGCCTTGGCGGCGGCGGCCTTGGCCAGGATCAGGGCGCGGATGAACTGGGTCGGCATGCGCTGGCGGCTGATCGGGAAGTTATCCACCGCACGCTGGGTTTGCGCGCCATACAACGCGTCGGCCGGTACCTGTAGTTCGCCCATGCTGTCGCGTTCGATACGGGTGTTACTCATCGGAAGATCCTTGCACCAAGTCGGAGTGAGAAATCGAAGGTTGCAGTTCGCAAGTCGCCAATTGCCAGGCAAAGGTCTGCCAGCGCTTGAGGCGGCAGGCACAGTGAGACAGGTTTTCCAGGTCGCGCAGCGGGCGCCAGGCCTGGTCCAGGCATGTGGAGCGCCAATGCCAGGGCAAGGCGATATCGGTGGCGGTGTCGAGCAGCAGGCGGAACGAGGTTTCGGCGATGGTCCACGGGTGCGTGGCCGTGCAACAGGCCAGATAGCGGCCTTCGCTGAGGTAGTGTTCGATCAGGCGCGGCTCGTCAGGGTTGAGCCCGCAGCGAATCTGACGACTCATCCAGCGCCAGCTTTCCAGGTAGGGATCCTCGTGCAGGACAGAACTCATGACCCATGCTCACTCGATAATGATATTTATTATTAAATGATATTGAGAATCAAAACAAGCTATTGAACCGATACCTTTGTCGGCCTTGTGATATTCCAGGCAAAAAAAAGCGCCACCCTGGGGGTGGCGCTGTTGTGTAACGGGTTGCGGCTTAGCTGCCGGCGACGGTCATGCGTTCGATCAGCACCGAGCCGGTGCGGATATTGCTGCGCAATTCCAGATCGTTACCCACGGCGACGATCTGCTTGAACATGTCGCGCATATTGCCGGCGATGGTCACTTCCTGGACCGCGAACTGGATTTCGCCATTCTCCACCCAGAACCCCGCCGCGCCTCGGGAATAATCGCCCGTCACCATGTTCAAGCCGTGGCCCATCAGCTCGGTCACCAGCAAACCACGGCCCATGCGCCGCAGGAGCGCCGCCTGGTCTTCGTCGCCATGGGTCACGAACAGGTTGTGAACCCCACCGGAGTTGGCGGTACTCGGCAGACCGAGCTTGCGCCCGGCGTAGGTGCCAAGCACGTAGGACACCAGCTCACCGTTCTCGACAAACGGCTTGGCGTAGGTTGCCAGGCCGTCGCCATCAAAGGCCGAGCTGCCCATGGCGCGCATCAGGTGCGGGCGTTCGTCCAGGGTCAGCCACTCCGGAAACAGCTTCTGCCCCAGCGCGCCTTCAAGGAACGACGATTTGCGGTACAGATTACCCCCGGAAATCGCCCCGAGAAAGCTGCCGAACAGACCACCCGCCAGTTCCGCCGAAAACAACACCGGCACTTCGCACGTCGGCACCGGGCGCGCACCCAGGCGGCTCGCCGCCCGTTGCGCGGCGCGCTGGCCGATGCTCACCGGGTCCGCCAACAGCTCACCCTGGCGACTCACGTCATACCAGTAGTCACGCTGCATCTGGCCATCGGCCTCGGCGATCATCACGCAGCTCAAGCTATGGCGCGTCGACGCATAGCCGCCGATAAACCCGTGGCTGTTGCCATACACCCGGCAACCCTGGTGGGTGCTCAGGGTGGTGCCATCGGCATTCTTGATCCGGCTGTCGGCATCAAACGCCGCGGCTTCGCAGGCCAGGGCCTTTTCGATGGCCTGCTCGGGAGTGATATCCCAGGCGTGAAACAGGTCGAAATCCTTGAGATCCCGCGCCATCAAGGCCGCATCCGCCAAACCCGAGGCCTCGTCTTCGGAGGTGTGCTTGGCAATCGCCAGTGCGGCGGCAACCGTCTCGCGAATCGCTTCCGGGCCGCTGGCCGAAGTGCTGGCCGAGCCTTTGCGCTGCCCCACATACAAGGTGATGCCAAAACCCTGGTCGCGGTTGAACTCAACGGTTTCCACTTCCCGCTGGCGTACCGAAGTCGACAGGCCCTGCTCCAGCGACACCGCCACTTCACAGGCACTGGCGCCCTGGCGCTTGGCCTCGGCGATGATCTGCTCAACTTGTTCCTGCAGTGCCGGTAACGCTTGTGGACCGACGCTTTGGGCTGCACTCATGGTTCTCTCCACTCAAATTCTGCTTTCGGTTAAGGCCATCGAGCGACCGGGCCGGACAAGCGGCCCCCGACTGGTTATCATGGCGGCGTTTCTTTGCGGACTGCCACCATGGTTGATTCTTACGACGACTCCCTCGATGGGGAGAAAAGCAAAACCCAGGTCAAACGCGAGCTGCATGCTCTGGTTGATCTCGGCGAGCGCCTTACAACACTCAAGCCGGACTTGATTGCCAAACTGCCACTGACCGACGAAATGCGCCGGGCCTTGGCGGATGCACCCAAGCACACCGCGAATATCGCGCGTAAACGGCACATCATGTTTATCGGCAAGCTGATGCGCGACCAGGACACTGACGCCATTCTGACTTTGCTCGATCAACTCGATGCTTCCACCCGCCAATACAACGAACGTTTCCATAACCTGGAACGTTGGCGTGACCGCCTGATCGGCGGTGACGACGCTGTATTGGAGAAGTTCGTCCTGGACTATCCGGACGCCGACCGCCAGCAACTGCGCTCCCTGATCCGTCAGGCCCAGCACGAACTGGCACAGAACAAGGCGCCGGCCACCAGCCGTAAAATCTTCAAGTACATCCGTGAGCTGGACGAGACTCAACGCGGCCTGCGCTGATCCTCTTCCCCGGGTGGCGATCTTCGCCACCCGAAGCTCCACGCCTTACGACCCCGTACCACCCACGGTGATCGCATCAATTTTCAGGGTTGGCTGGCCGACACCCACCGGCACCGACTGCCCATCCTTGCCACACATCCCCACACCGCTGTCCAGCGCCAGGTCGTTACCGACCATCGACACCTTGCTCATGGCTTCCGGGCCGTTGCCAATCAGGGTTGCACCCTTGACCGGCGCGGTGATCTTGCCGTCTTCGATCAGATAGGCTTCGCTGGTGGAGAACACAAACTTGCCGCTGGTGATATCCACCTGGCCGCCACCAAGATTGGCGCAATAGATCCCACGCTTCACCGAGGCAATGATCTCTGCCGGGTCGCTTTCGCCCGCGAGCATGTAGGTGTTGGTCATGCGCGGCATCGGCAAATGCGCGTAGGACTCGCGACGGCCGTTGCCGGTACGCGCCACGCCCATCAGGCGCGCGTTGAGCTTGTCTTGCATATAGCCCTTGAGCACGCCATTTTCGATCAACGTGGTGCACTCGGTCGGCGTACCTTCGTCGTCGACGCTCAGGGAACCACGGCGACCGGCCAATGTACCGTCGTCGACAATGGTGCAGAGCTTGGAGGCGACCATTTCGCCCATGCGCCCGCTGTAGGCGGAGCTGCCCTTGCGGTTGAAGTCACCTTCCAGGCCATGCCCCACCGCTTCATGCAGCAAAACCCCGGACCAGCCCGAACCCAGGACCACCGGCAGCGTACCCGCTGGCGCCGGAATGGCTTCCAGGTTGACCAGCGCCTGGCGCAACGCCTCGCGGGCGTAGCCCATGGCGCGGTCGTCGGTTAGGAAATAGCGATAATCCGTACGCCCACCGCCACCGTGGCCGCCGCGCTCGCGACGCCCGTTCTGCTCGACGATCACACTGACATTAAAGCGCACCAGCGGGCGCACATCCGCCGCCAGGCTGCCATCGGTGGACGCCACCAGGATGCGCTCCCAGACCCCGGCCATGCTCACGCTCACTTGCTGGATACGCGGGTCGAGGGCCCGGGTTGCAGCATCCACACGCTTGAGCAACTCGACCTTTTCGGCACGGGTCATTACTTCCAGTGGATTATCCGGGCCGTACAACTGGGCCACGTCCTGGGTACTGAACGCCTGCACGGTGCCGTGCTGCCCGGCGCGGGAAATCGAACGCGCCGCGCGGGCGGCCAGGCCCAGGGCTTCGAGGGTGATGGCATTGCTATAAGCAAAGCCGGTCTTCTCACCGGACTGCGCGCGCACGCCAACCCCTTGGTCAAGGTTGAAGCTGCCGTCCTTGACGATCCCGTCTTCCAGGGACCATGACTCGGAAATCTGCCCCTGGAAATACAGGTCTGCAGCATCAATACCCGGCCCGGCCAGGTCACCCAGTACGGTTTGCAGACTTTCGATGGTCACGCCACCGGGCGCCAGGAGGTGTTCACTGACTGAGGACAACAACTCGCTCATAGGTTCGGCCTTAAATTCATCGTTCTGAAGCAGGTCGCTGTGCGCCCTGCGAGAAAAAGCGCCGGTGGCCTGCCACCGGCATGCGCGCCCGTATCGACGCTTGTTCGCTGCTATCGCGTTCGGCCAACAACACCGCTTCGCCTTGATCTTGTTGCGCCAGTACGCGCCCCCATGGGTCGATAATTGCCCCATGGCCAAATGTTTCCCGTGGCCCCGGATGCACACCGCCCTGGGCGGCCGCCAGCAGATAGCACTGGGTTTCTATGGCCCGGGCCCGGATCAGCACATCCCAGTGCGCAGCCCCCGTTACCGCCGTAAAGGCCGAAGGCGCAGTAATCAATTCGGCCCCCGCCGCACGCAATTCGCTGTACAACTCGGGGAAGCGCAGGTCATAACAGACCGTCAGCCCCAGGCGCCCAACCGGCGTATCGGCCACCACTACCTGGTTACCGTAAGCATAGTCGTCAGATTCGCGATAACGACCGCGCGCATCCGCCACGTCCACGTCGAATAGATGCAGCTTGTCGTAGCGCGCCACAATCTGCCCCTGCGCGTCGATCAACAGCGAGCACGCATTGGACTTGGCGTCGGGCTGCCCGAGCGGGGGCAACGGCAAGGTACCGGCCACTATCCATAAGTTGAGGTCACGGGCGGCCAGTTTCAACCACGGCAGGATCGGCCCCTCGCCCACAGCTTCGGCGTGGCCGATAGCGGCCACGTCACGGCGGCCCATGGCGGCGAAGTTTTCCGGCAGCACTGCCAGTTGCGCGCCCCCCGCCGCCGCCTGCTCCAGCAACCGCCGGGCCTGGGCCAGGTTGGCCAGAACATCACTCTGGCTGACCATCTGGATTACCGCAAAGGACATGGGCCGACACTCCATAAAAAGCATGGGGCCATGCTACTCCACAGGGGCTTATTGCGGTTTTTCAAATGGCTTGTCGAAGGTGATTTTTGGATCTTTCCATGGCCCTTCCACCTTGTACTGGACGCTGGCAAAACGCGAGACCCGATCGCCAATCAGTTTGTCGATCAGGAACAGTGCGCCGCCAATGGCCGGTGCCCCCACGATCAACGCGGCGATCGGCAGGTTGTTGGTCACCGGCAGGGTCACCAGCAACTTGGCATCGACACGGTCAGCCACCAGGTCCAGCGTGCCGTTAAGCTCCAGGTTGCTCGACGGCCCGGTGAGAACAATCGGCTCACGGGTCACAAACACACCATTGCTGGCGGCCAGCAGGCCCTTGACCCGATCGTAGCTCAGGCCCTTGCCGAGCAAGTCCGAGAAGTCCAGGCGCAAACGCCGGCCAATCGAGTTGAAGTTCAGCAGACCAAACACCCGCAACGCCTGGGCACCGCCCTCGACCTCGACAAACTGGCCCTTGCGGAACGATGCATCCAGGCTCCCGGAAAACCGCTTGGGCCCAACCCACGCAGGCGAACCCGGCCAGCGTCCATCAACATCCAGATGGAAGCTCTGGCTGGTCACGGTGGGCGCGAAGCCCCAGCCTTTAAGCACATCGGCGATATTCTTGCCGTCCAGGCGCCCCTTGTACCAACTGCTGCTGGCGCCCGGCGCCCCTTCCCAGCCACCGGCCCCCTTGAGCCGCATACCCTTGAGGCCCAGGTCGAGGTTGTTGAAGGCCATGCCCTTGGCCGTCGGGCGCACCTTCAAGGACCAGGCACCGATCAAGTCGGGCCCCTGCAACAACTGGCCAATGGAAATATCCAGCGCCGGAATGTCCTTGGGATCAATGTTCGCCAGGGGATCAGGCGCGTTCTCGTCGGCCTGTACCGTGGGGTCAACCGCCGGTAGCTTCACGTATTGCAGATTGATGGCGATGGGTGCGCCCTTGGCATCCGGCAGGCCAATAGCCCCCTTGGCTTGCTGGCTGTCGAGCTGCAGCCCCCAGGCCGCGGGCTTGCGCTCCAGTTGCAGGCTGACCTGGTCGAATTGAGTACCAAAGCCTGTCAGCTTGCCGATCTTGAAATCGGCACTGCTCAACAGTTGCTTGGCATTGCCACTCGGATCATTGCCGGCGTAGCGGTCCACCAGTTTCTTCCACGGATCTATATCCAGCTCCGACAGCACCCCGCGAATCCGCAGGCCCTTGCCACCGGGCAGCAAGGCATCGCCATCCCCGAGGAACAGTTCGCCACGGCCCTGGGCAAAGTTGTTCGCCGGGGCTGCAAAGGTAAAGTTCGCCAGCTCGCCGTAATCAAACCAGTAGCGTCGCTCTGCGCCCTGCAAGGTCATGCGGAACACACTGGCGCGGCCCTGACCGGCGGACATGCCAAACGGAGCAGGCAAATCCACCGCCACGCCCTTGAGGTTGGAACTGACCCGCAACTGGCTGTCGGCACCGTCCAGGTCCAGTTGCAGTTGATACGGGATATCCCCGGACACCGGCAGCGGCTGGCCGACTTTCAGCCAGTCGGTGAGGCGCTTGACCGTCACCTGGCCCTTGGCGGTGACCCGCGTGCTGAGATTGCCCGGCTTGCCACCGGCAGCAATCTGCGCCGTGATCGGCCGGTCAAAGGCCTGGGCACTGATGTTCTGGCCACTCAGGCCCTTGGTGCTGTCGAAGCGGAATTCGCCCTTGAGCTGGTTCAGGTCCAGGGTCGGCTCGGCCAGTTGCAGGTGCGCCTTGTCAGTCTTGAAGTCCACCACGATTTTCGGCTCGGTGCCTTTGGCCAGGGGGATGTCCAGGTCGAGTGAACCTTGCAGGTCGCCCTCGCCTTTCCAGCCGGCAAACGTCGACGCCGTGCCGATGGGGGCTTCCTGCAGGATCTTCAGGCCGTCACCCAGCCCACCGGCAAACCCGCCCGTCAGCAGCAGATGACTGTCATGGCCAGGAAGCGCATGGGGAATGTTGACGTAGATATCCTTGACCTTGGTGTCGAGCAATTGCCCCTTGCTGGCCAGGATGCGCACACCGGTTTCTTCGACAAACACTTCACCGGTCACCTTGCTCACATGGGGCCAGCCAGGCTGGAACGCCAGCTCGGCGTCATGCACCTTGAAGAACAGGCTGATATTGCGCGCCGCCGTCACCGCATCGTGGTTCAACGAACCTTGATACTGGAAGAAGCCTTCATCGACCGCGCCCTTGAGAATGGCCGTACGCAGCCATTCATCCAGGGCCGGGCTCAACACCGCCGGCAGGTATTTGGGGGTAAAGCGTCCATCGCCATCGACCATGCCGACCCGCAGGTCCATGTAGTCTTCCTGGCTATGATCGAAATGCAGGCGAATCAGGAAGTCCGCCGCGACCTTGCCCTCTTCCCCCAGCACCTTGATATACGGTGCGATCAGCGTGAAGCCTTGTTCATCCAGCTTCCACGTCAGGCGCGCGTTGGCCTGGATGTACTGCCAGGGCTTGGCGAAAATCGGGTACAGGTGCAAGGCAAAGTCCTTGCTGTCCATGCGCAGCTCGCCCTGGCCCAGGTCGCCGCTGATGCTGCCGGAGACATTGCGGGCCGCCGGTGCGCCGAAATACGCATCAAAGCCCACCCGCTCGAGGTTGGCGGCAAAGCTGATGCGCTGATCGCCCGTCTCCTGGGGACGATAATCCACCAGGACATTGCGCAGCACGCCCGTGGCTTTCAACGCTTCGACGGTCTTGGCAACCCCCTCGGGCAATGGTGCCAGGGCGTTGAGCAAGGGGGTGATCGGCGTCAGGTCCAGGCGGTCGGCCTGAAGGTTCCAGGTTTCCTGGGCCTTGTCGGTGGCCAGGGTTTGCTGCAATTGCAGGTGCGACTCCCAACGGGTGTCGCCCAGGTTCATGGCCAGCGAGTCGAAGACCACCTTAAGGCCGCGGTCACTGCGTTGCAGGTAGGCCGTCAGGCCCAGGTTGTGGATGCTCACGGGTTTGCGCTGGGCATACCGCACCTTCACTTGCGGCGCATTGAGCCGCGCGGCGGCGCTTTGCAGCGCTCCGCCGGCCCAGGTCAGCCAGAGTTCGCCGCCGGCTTTCAGCTCATTGAGTTTCCAGTCCCGGGTCAACTTCGCCGGAATCCATTGCGCCCAATTGCTCTGGGGCAGGCTCAGGTAGGCCTGGACTTCACCATCGCGCCACTGGCTAGCGCGGATCCGCGTGCGCAGGCTGAGGGCCAGCGGCTGCCCATCGGGCAAGGTCAGGCGTGCATCCAGGCGTTGGCGGGTGGCACCGGTTTGCAGGCTCAGGCCCACATAGGTCAAGGTCAGCGGCGCTTGTTCAAACGGTTGCAAAGTGACCTGGCTGTCGAGCAGCGAAATCTTCGCCACCGCTTGCATGCGCGTGAGCAGTCGTTCCGGGTCCAGGGGCTGGTCGTCCTGCACAGGCAGGCCTTGCAGCGCCCAACGGCCGTCCTGGTCCTCCTTGACACTGAGCTGCAATCCGCTGACTTCCAAGTGGGCAATGCGCACATCCCACGCCAGCAAGCTGGCCCAGAGATCGGGCACCACTTGCACCTGGTCCAGGCGCAAGGCACTGCTGCCCTCGCCGACCATCACGTCATGGGCCAGCAAGACCGGGGCAAAGCCGCTCCAGCGCCCTTCCAGGCTGCCAATGCTCAGGGGCATGTCGACCGCCGCCTGCGCCTTGGCCTCGACTTCGGCACGGTACTCCGCCACCAATGGCGTCAATTCACGGCCCAGGCTGACGTAGACCGCCGCCAGTACCAACAGCAATGCACACAGGCCAAGGCCCCAACGGGTCAGTGCGGCAAAAAAGCGTTGTAGACGCTCCATGTCAGGCGACCCTCAAGGTAATAGTCGGACGGCAGATCAAGGTCTGGCGGTCTCGTTGAACAGGACGGATGCGAATCAGAGCAGCACCACGTCGTATTGTTCCTGGGAATACATGGTTTCGACCTGGAAACGGATGGTACGGCCAATAAAGCCCTCCAGTTCCGCAACGTTGCCCGACTCTTCGTCGAGCAACCGATCAACCACCTTCTGATTGGCCAGGACTCTATAACCCTCGGCCTGGTAAGCGCGTGCCTCTCGTAGAATTTCCCGGAAAATCTCGTAGCAAACCGTTTCCGGGGTCTTCAACTTTCCGCGCCCCTGGCAACTGCTGCACGGCTCGCACAGCACTTGCTCAAGGCTTTCGCGGGTGCGCTTGCGGGTCATCTGTACCAGGCCCAACTCGGTGATCCCGATGATGTTGGTCTTGGCGTGATCGCGCTCCAGCTGCTTTTCAAGGGTGCGCAACACCTGGCGCTGGTGTTCTTCATCTTCCATGTCGATGAAGTCGATGATGATGATCCCGCCCAGGTTGCGCAGGCGCAGTTGACGGGCAATGGCGGTGGCGGCTTCGAGGTTGGTCTTGAAGATGGTTTCTTCAAGGTTGCGATGGCCGACGAAGGCGCCGGTGTTGACGTCAATGGTGCTCATGGCTTCGGCCGGGTCGACCACCAGGTAGCCACCGGACTTGAGCGGCACCTTGCGCTCCAGGGCCTTCTGGATTTCGTCCTCGACGCCATACAGGTCGAAAATCGGCCGTTCGCCGGGGTAGTGTTCCAGGCGATCGGCGATTTCCGGCATCAGTTCGGCGACAAATTGCGTGGTGCGCTGGAAGGTTTCCCGCGAGTCGATGCGGATTTTCTCGATCTTCGGGCTGACCAGATCACGCAGGGTTCGCAGGGCCAGGCCCAGGTCTTCGTAGATGACACTCGGCGCGCCGACGGTCTTGATCTGGGCCGCGATCTGGTCCCACAGGCGCCGCAGGTAGCGGATGTCCATGAGAATTTCATCGGCACCGGCACCTTCGGCGGCGGTGCGCAGGATAAAGCCGCCCGCCTCTTTGATACCTTCGGCCGCCACGCAATCGCTGACCACCTTTTTCAGGCGCTCACGCTCACCTTCGTCTTCGATTTTCAGGGAAATACCGACGTGGGCGGTGCGCGGCATGTACACCAGGTAACGCGAAGGAATCGACAATTGCGTGGTCAGGCGCGCGCCCTTGGAACCAATCGGGTCTTTGGTGACTTGCACCACCAGGCTCTGCCCTTCGTGCACCAGGGCGCTGATGCTCTCGACCGCTGGGCCTTCGCGCAGGGAGATTTCCGAGGCATGGATAAATGCGGCACGGTCCAGGCCGATATCGACAAAGGCTGCCTGCATGCCCGGCAACACCCGCACAACCTTACCTTTATAGATATTGCCAACGATCCCGCGCTTCTGGGTGCGCTCGACGTGCACTTCCTGCAAAACACCGTTTTCTACCACCGCCACGCGCGATTCCATCGGCGTGATATTGATCAGAATCTCTTCACTCATGGCTGGGTCTCGTTCAGGCGTTTTCACAATAGTGGCCGATCGCTAAAAGGTGGCGCTGGAGTAGAGCGTTCAGCGCACGGAAAGGTGTTGCCAACAGGGTATGCCGAAATGGCCCAGCAGTTCTGCTGTTTCGCAGACCGGCAGGCCAACGACTGCCGAGTAGCTGCCATTGAGCCCGGCGACAAATACCGCCGCCAACCCTTGGATAGCATAGCCGCCCGCCTTGTCCTGGGGTTCACCACTGTGCCAGTAAGTCGTTGCTTCTTGTGTGGAAACCTGACGAAAGCGCACGCGACTGCTGACCAGGCGCGTTTCGCAGCGCTGACCATCGAGCAGGGCAATGGCGGTGAGGACTTCGTGTTCACGATCAGAAAGGGCCAGCAGCATGGCCAGGGCATCGGCCTGGTCCACGGGCTTGCCGAGGATCCGGCCATCCAGGATGACGACAGTATCGGCCCCCAGCACGCAGGCATTTGCGGTATCGGCCAATGTCGCCAGGCCTGCAGCGGCTTTGCCGCGGGCCAGGCGCTCGACGTAGGACGCAGGCGACTCGTCGCCCAGGGGGGTTTCATCAATAGCGGCGTTGACCACGGTGAACGGCACGCCAATCTGGGTCAGCAGTTCACGCCGCCGAGGAGAGCCGGAGGCCAGATAAAGCGATTGCATTGCAAACTCTCCCTGCGGGTTCGATAACCAGGCAGAGCTTCGCGCCCCACTCAATTGATTTTATAGCGGCGACACAACCCACGCAGACCGAAGCTGACCCATGGCCACAACAGCGCGCTGACCAGCGCCGGCAAGACCAGCGCGAGGGTCGGCTGGCGGTTACCGGTCAAGGCGCTAAGCCACAGTTGCACCAACTGGGCCAGACCGAAGATCACCAGGATCACCAGGCATTGCTGCCACATCGGAAACATGCGCAGGCGTTGCTGCAGCGACAGCACCAGGAAGGTAATCAGCGTGAGAATCAAGGCGTTCTGGCCGAGCAAGGTGCCATACATCACGTCTTCAGCCAGCCCCAGGCACATCGCGGTGACCATGCCGACTTTGTGCGGCAAGGCCAGGGCCCAGAAGGCCAGCAGCAAGGCCAGCCACAGCGGGCGCAGGATTTCCATGAATTGCGGCATCGGCGAAACGCTGAGCAACATACCGATGGCGAAGGTCAACCAGACCATCCAACCATTGCGTGAATATGTACCGGCCATTATTGCGCCCCCTGTCGAGTGGTTGCTGGCGCAGGTGCAGCAGCAGGCGTGGACGCCGCAGGCCTGACCGGCCGGGCAGGTGTTGCCGAAGCGGGTGCGGCGGGTGTCGCCACTGGCGCTGCCGGTGTCGCAGGCTTGGGTACGGTTGCGGTGCCGTCCTGCCGGTCCTGCGCTTCCTGGGCCTGGGCAGCCTCGTTGGCGCGCTCTTCTGGCGTGCGCGTGTCACTGAACACCAGCAACAGGTAGCGGCTACGGTTCAGCGCGGCTGTCGGCACGGCACGGACAATCGCGAAAGGCTGGCCGGAATCGTGGATCACTTCCTTGACCGTCGCCACCGGATAGCCCGCCGGGAATCGCTGGCCGAGGCCGGAGCTGACCAGCAGGTCGCCTTCCTTGATGTCGGCGGTGTCGGCCACATGCCGCAATTCCAGGCGCTCCGGGTTGCCGGTACCACTGGCAATCGCCCGCAGGCCATTGCGATTGACCTGCACCGGAATGCTGTGGGTGGTGTCGGTGAGCAGCAGCACGCGGGAGGTATAGGGCATCAACTCCACCACCTGGCCCATCAGGCCACGGGCATCGAGCACCGGCTGGCCAAGGACCACGCCATCGCGCTCGCCCTTGTTGATGATGATGCGATGGGTGAAGGGGTTGGGGTCCATGCCGATCAACTCGGCCACTTCGACCTTTTCGTTGACCAACGCGGAAGAATTGAGCAACTCGCGCAGCCGGACGTTCTGCTCGGTCAGGGCCGCCAGCTTTTGCATGCGCCCCTGCAGCAGCAGGTTTTCGGTCTTGAGCTTTTCGTTCTCGGCCACCAGTTCTGTGCGGCTGCCAAACTGGCTGGCCACACCTTGCCATAGCCGTTGCGGCAGGTCGGTGATCCAGTAGGACTGCATCAATACCAGCGACATCTGGCTACGCACTGGCTTGAGCAGTGTGAAGCGGGCATCGACCACCATCAGCGCGACCGATAGCACGACCAGCACCAACAAGCGCACGCCCAATGAGGGGCCTTTAGTGAAGAGCGGTTTAATAGGCCGCTACTCCCGGGCAGATATTCTCTTTATTCATACGGCATCAAACCGGCCTGGATGCAGATTGAAGAAGATAAACGCCAACAGGCAGCACTGCAAAGTGCTGCCTGTTGATGAAACATGGTGCAACCAACGATCTTATTCGCTGGAGAGCAGGTCCATGGTGTGTTTATCCATCATTTCCAGTGCACGACCACCGCCACGGGCAACGCAGGTCAGCGGGTCTTCGGCGACGATCACCGGCAGGCCGGTTTCCTGGGCCAGCAGCTTGTCGAGGTCACGCAGCAAGGCGCCACCACCGGTCAGCACCAGGCCACGCTCGGCGATATCGGAAGCCAGTTCCGGCGGCGACTGCTCCAGCGCGCTCTTGACCGCCTGAACGATGGTGGCCAGGGACTCTTGCAGAGCTTCCAGCACTTCATTGGAGTTCAGGGTAAAGGCACGTGGCACGCCCTCGGCCAGGTTGCGACCGCGAACATCGACTTCGCGCACTTCGCCACCCGGGTAGGCGGTACCGATTTCCTGCTTGATGCGCTCGGCGGTGGATTCGCCGATCAGGCTGCCGTAGTTACGACGCACATACGTGATGATCGCTTCGTCGAAGCGGTCGCCGCCAACCCGTACGGATTCGGCATACACCACGCCATTGAGGGAGATCAGGGCGATTTCAGTGGTACCGCCACCGATATCCACCACCATCGAACCGCGCGCTTCTTCAACCGGCAGGCCGGCACCGATGGCAGCGGCCATTGGCTCTTCGATCAGGAACACTTCGCGGGCACCGGCACCAAGGGCCGATTCACGGATGGCACGACGCTCCACCTGGGTGGATTTGCACGGTACGCAGATCAGCACACGAGGGCTGGGCTGCAGGAAACTGTTTTCATGAACCTTGTTGATGAAGTACTGCAGCATCTTCTCGCAGACACTGAAGTCGGCGATCACGCCGTCTTTCATCGGACGAATGGCGGCAATGTTGCCAGGTGTACGGCCGAGCATGCGCTTGGCCTCGGTGCCCACGGCAACGACACTTTTCTGATTACCATGGGTCCGAATGGCCACAACCGATGGCTCATTCAGGACGATACCGCGCTCGCGCACGTAAATAAGGGTGTTGGCAGTGCCCAGGTCGATGGAAAGATCGCTGGAAAACATGCCACGCAGTTTCTTGAACATGGGAAAGGGACCCTAGGCAACGCGTGGGTAAAAAAGTGCGGCAAACTCTAACAACGACAGGGATTTTGGGCAAGGCGCCAATGTGCTAAATTGGCCGACTTTCTGTGCACCTAACCCCACAATCGCGGCCTTATGACCGTAGAAATGCGGTAGTGTTCCGACAATCTAACACACGGATAGCTTCCGTTCTGTTTTCCACTGGAGAATCCCATGGCGCTTGAACGCTCCGACGTGGAAAAAATCGCTCATTTGGCCTGCCTGGGCCTCAATGAAGCCGATCTTCCACAGACCACCGCAGCCCTGAACAGCATTCTCGGGCTGGTCGACCAGATGCAAGCGGTGAATACCGATGGCATCGAACCCCTGGCCCACCCACTGGAAGCCAGCCAGCGCCTGCGCGCAGACGTCGTGACCGAACGCAATAATCGCGAGGCCTACCAGTCCATCGCACCAGCGGTCGAAAACGGCCTGTACCTGGTTCCGAAAGTCATCGACTAAAGGGAAAGAGCCTGCAATGCATCAATTGACTCTGGCCGAGATCGCCCGCGGTCTCGCCGACAAAAAGTTTTCTTCCGAAGAGCTGACCAAGGCCCTGCTGGCGCGTATCACCGCGCTGGACCCGAAGGTCAACAGCTTCATCAGCCTCACCGAAGAGCTGGCCCTTAGCCAGGCCAAGGCCGCTGACGCCCGTCGCGCCAACGGTGAAGGCGGCGCGCTGCTGGGTGCGCCAATCGGTCACAAGGACCTGTTCTGCACCCAGGGCATCCGCACCAGCTGCGGCTCGAAGATGCTCGACAACTTCAAGGCGCCCTACGATGCGACCGTGGTCGCCAAGCTGGCCGAAGCCGGGGCCGTGACCCTGGGCAAGACCAACATGGACGAATTCGCCATGGGCTCGGCCAACGAATCGAGCTACTACGGCGCGGTGAAAAACCCGTGGAACCTGGAGCACGTGCCCGGCGGTTCGTCCGGTGGTTCGGCTGCAGCCGTGGCCGCCCGCCTGCTTCCGGCCGCCACAGCCACCGATACCGGCGGCTCGATCCGCCAGCCTGCCGCGTTCACCAACCTCACCGGCCTGAAACCGACCTACGGTCGTGTTTCCCGCTGGGGCATGATTGCCTACGCGTCCAGCCTCGACCAGGGCGGCCCTTTGGCCCGCACTGCCGAAGACTGCGCAATATTGTTACAAGGCATGGCCGGGTTCGATGCGAAGGACTCCACCAGCATTGATGAACCGGTGCCGGACTACAGCGCCAGCCTCAATACCTCGATCCAAGGCCTGCGCATCGGCGTGCCGAAAGAGTATTTCAGCGCCGGCCTCGACCCGCGTATCGCCGAGCTGGTGCATAACAGCGTCAAGGAGCTGGAAAAGCTCGGCGCGGTGATCAAGGAAATCAGCCTGCCGAACAACCAGCACGCAATTCCGGCGTACTACGTGATCGCCCCGGCAGAGGCCTCGTCGAACCTGTCGCGCTTCGACGGCGTGCGTTTCGGCTACCGCTGTGAAGACCCGAAAGACCTCACCGACCTGTACAAGCGCTCCCGTGGCGAAGGTTTCGGCGTGGAAGTACAACGCCGGATCATGGTCGGTGCCTACGCCCTGTCGGCCGGTTACTACGACGCGTACTACCTCAAGGCGCAAAAGATCCGTCGCCTGATCAAGAACGACTTCATGGCAGCCTTTAATGAAGTCGACGTGATCCTCGGCCCAACCACGCCAAACCCGGCCTGGAAGATCGGCGCCAAGACCGGCGACCCGATCGCCGAATACCTGGAAGACCTGTACACCATCACCGCCAACCTCGCCGGCCTGCCGGGCTTGTCCATGCCTGCAGGCTTTGTCGACGGTTTGCCAGTGGGCGTGCAACTACTCGCCCCGTATTTCCAGGAAAGCCGCTTGCTCAATGTGGCGCACCAGTACCAGTTGCACACTGACTGGCACACTCGCACCCCAACCGGCTTCTGAGGAGAACACTATGCAATGGGAAGTTGTGATCGGGCTGGAGATTCATACCCAGCTCGCCACCCAATCGAAGATTTTCTCCGGTAGCGCCACCACGTTCGGCTCCGAGCCCAACACCCAGGCCAGCCTGGTAGACCTGGGCATGCCTGGCGTACTGCCAGTACTGAACCAGGAAGCCGTGCGCATGGCGGTGATGTTCGGCCTGGCGATTGACGCCGAGATCGGCCAGCACAACGTGTTTGCGCGCAAGAACTACTTCTACCCGGACCTGCCCAAGGGCTACCAGATCAGCCAGATGGAATTGCCGATCGTCGGCAAGGGCTACCTGGATATCCCTCTGGAAGACGGCACGATCAAACGCGTCGGCGTGACCCGTGCGCACCTGGAAGAAGATGCCGGCAAGAGCCTGCATGAAGAATTCAATGGCGCCACCGGCATCGACCTGAACCGCGCCGGCACGCCGCTGCTGGAGATCGTGTCCGAGCCGGACATGCGCAGTGCCAAGGAAGCCGTGGCCTACGTCAAGACCATCCACGCGCTGGTGCGCTACCTGGGCATCTGCGACGGCAACATGGCCGAAGGCTCCCTGCGTTGCGACTGCAACGTGTCGGTGCGGCCAAAAGGCCAGGTCGAGTACGGCACCCGCTGCGAGATCAAGAACGTCAACTCGTTCCGTTTCATCGAGAAGGCGATCAACACCGAAGTCCGTCGCCAGATCGAGCTGATCGAAGACGGCGGCAAAGTGATCCAGCAGACCCGCCTGTACGACCCGAACAAAGACGAAACCCGTGCCATGCGCAGCAAAGAGGAAGCCAACGACTACCGTTACTTCCCCGATCCGGACCTGTTGCCAGTGGTGCTCGAGGATTCGTTCCTCAATGACGTGCGCGCTACCCTGCCGGAATTGCCACCGCAAAAACGCGAGCGTTTCCAGGCGCAGTTCGGTCTGTCGGTGTATGACGCCAGCGTGCTGGCTTCGAGCCGCGAGCAAGCCGACTACTTCGAAAAAGTCGTGAGCATTGCCGGTGACGCCAAGCTGGCCGCCAACTGGGTCATGGTCGAACTGGGCAGCCTGTTGAACAAACAGGGCCTGGAAATCGACGAAGCCCCGGTCTCGGCCGAACAACTGGGCGGCATGTTGCTGCGCATCAAGGACAACACCATCTCCGGCAAAATCGCCAAGACCGTATTCGAGGCCATGGCCAGCGGTGAAGGCAACGCCGACGAGATCATCGAGAAGCGCGGCCTCAAGCAAGTCACCGACAGCGGCGCCATCTCGGCCGTGCTGGATGAAATGCTGGCGGCCAACGCCGAGCAGGTCGAGCAATACCGTGCGGCGGATGAAGCCAAGCGCGGCAAGATGTTCGGCTTCTTTGTGGGCCAGGCGATGAAAGCCTCCAAAGGCAAGGCCAACCCGCAACAGGTGAACGAATTGCTCAAGAGCAAGCTCGAAGGCTGATAGCAATGAATGGTCCGAGCGGGATTTTACTTGCGACTCGGACCCCATGTGGGAGCGGCGGTGCGACGACTCGAAGCGTCGCACCGCCGCTCCCACATTTGTAATGGGGATATTTTGATAATGAAGCGTCTACTCGGCCTCTGCGCCCTGTTCTCCCTGCTCACCGGCTGCGCCAGTGGCCTGATCGACCCCAACGGTTACGACGAAACCGGCACCGCGTCCTACTACGGCGCCAAGCACCACGGCAAGAAAACCGCCAGCGGTGAACCCTTCAACCAACACGCAATGACCGCTGCCCACCGACGCCTGCCATTCGGCACGCGGGTTCAGGTCACCAACCTGTCCAACGATAGATCCGTGGTGGTACGCATCAATGATCGCGGCCCACACATTCGTGGCCGACTGATTGATCTTTCACGCCAGGCCGCCGAGCAGTTGGGTATGCTGCGCAGCGGAATCGCGCGCGTGCGCGTACAAGCCCTGAGCAACTGACTGTCGGAGCCCTGACCATTTTCGGATTAAGCGCCCTCTCGCCCATCAGCCTGATTGAACTGATCAGCGGCCTGCTGCTGCTGATTGCCGGCGCCGAAATGCTGGTACGCGCCGCCGTGCGCCTGGCCGCCAGCCTCAAGGTCAGGCCGCTGATCATTGGCTTGAGCATCGTGGCCTTTGGCAGCAGCGCGCCGCAAATCGCCGTCAGCCTGCAGGCCACCCTGGCCGGCAATACCGATATTGCCGTGGGCAGTGTGATCGGCAGCAGCATCTTCAATATCCTCGTCACCCTGGGCCTGTCGGCGCTGATCATTCCCTTGCGCGTGTCGCGCCAACTGGTGCGCCTGGATATCCCGGTGATGATCGGCGCCAGCCTGCTGCTGTTTATTCTCGCCAGCGATGAAGCCCTGACCCCGCTTGACGGCCTGACCTTGCTGGTCGCCCTACTCGCCTACCTAGCCCTGTTGCTGTACCAGACCCGCCATTCGCGCCGCCCACGGACCCGCGACACCGTGGTGCAGGCGCCGTGGTTGAGCAGTTTGCTGTGGATGATCGGTGGGCTCGTGCTGCTGGTGTTCGCCGGGCATCTGGTGCTGGGGGCGGCTGTGGAAGTGGCCGGCGACCTGGGCCTGTCCGAGCGGGTGATCGGCCTGACCATTGTTGCTGTCAGTACCTCCCTGCCGTGCCTCGCCACATCCCTGATCGCCGCCGTACGCGGCGAGCGGGAGATTGCGGTAGGCAACGTGATCGGCAGCAACCTGTTCAACCTGTTAGGGGTACTGGGCTTTACCGCGCTGGTGGCGCCGTCGCCCTTGTCGGTATCGCCCAATGCCCTGGATTTCGACCTGCCGGTAATGCTCGGCGTCGTGGTGTTGTGCTTGCCGGTGTTTTACACCGGCTACCGCATTACCCGCGCCGAAGGCTTGCTGCTGCTGGGGTTGTATCTGGCGTATGGGCTGCATGTGCTGTCGTTCACCACCGGCATGCCGCTGGCCAATAAACTCGAACAACTGATGCTGTACTACGTCCTGCCAGCGCTGGTGGCTTTCCTGTTGTTCACCTCGCTGCGAGCCTGGCGCCGCCAACACCACAAGAGGGAATCGCAATGACCGATCAACCGAAATCCGGCGAGCAAATGCGTCGCCAGGTCATGGGTGATGTGTTTGTCGACCGCGCGCTGGGCAATGCCACCGAATTCACCCAGCCACTGCAGGACTTCGTCAACGAACATGCCTGGGGCGGGGTGTGGAACCGTGAAGGCCTGCCACTGAAGACCCGCAGCCTGATTACACTCGCGGCATTGACCGCCTTGAAGTGCCCGCAGGAACTCAAGGGCCATGTGCGCGGCGCACTGAATAATGGCTGTACTGTTGAAGAAATTCGCGAGGCGCTGCTGCATTGCGCGGTGTATGCCGGCGTGCCGGCGGCGATTGATGCGTTTCGGGCGGCGCAGGAAGTGATTGAGGCGTATCAGTCAGGCCCGCAGTGACTGTTAGATCGCTATCGCGGGCAAGCCCGCTCCCACAATTTTGATTGTGCACACCTTCACCAGAACATTTCAGATCCAGCCACCCGCCTGCAACACGAAGATCCCGATATTAGTGGTCACCGCCGCCATCAAGGTGGTGATCACAATGATCGCTGCCGCCAACTCATGGTTGCCCTGGGCCGCGCGAGCCATGACAAAACTGGCGGCAGCCGTCGGCGCGCCGAAATACAAAAACAGGATCCCCAGTTCCGGCCCGCGGAACCCGTACAGCCACGCGCCGGCAGTCGCCACCAGGGGCAGCCAAATCATCTTCATCAGGCTGGCGCTCAGGGCAATGCTGCCGCTTTTCCGCAGGGCCGCCATGGACAACGTGCCGCCGATGCAGATCAACGCCAATGGCAATGTGGTATCTGCCAGGTATTGCCCGGACTTTTCCAGCCAGCCGGGCAAGCCAATCTGGAAATACGCGAAGGGTGTGGCCGCAATCACGCTGATAATCAATGGATTGGCCAGCACGCTTTTGCAGATGCTCCACGGATCGGACTTGATCACCGGACTGTAGACCGCCAGCACTATGGTCGACAGGGTGTTGTAGAACAGGATCACCAGGGCGGCGAGGATCGCGCCAAGGGAAATCCCGTAGTCGCCGTACATACTGGCCGCCAGTGCCAGGCCGATCACCCCGTTGTTACCACGAAATGCACCTTGGGCATAAATACCCCGGTCCTCACGCGGGCAACGGAAAATCGCCCAGCCCCAGGCCAGGGCGAAGCCGACCAACGTCGCAACCGAGAAATAGATCAGCAGTTCTGGCTTGAGCGCCGAATGCAGGTCGGCGTGCAGAATCCCCAGAAACAGCAACGCCGGCATGGTGACGTTAAACACCAAGGCCGACGCAGTGTGGATAAAGTCGTCGTTGATCCAGTTGATGCGCTTGAGCAGGACGCCCAGGAACAGCATGGCAAACACCGGCGCGGTGATGGTCAGGGTTTGCAGGAAGATAGCCAGCATGCGGGTAACCCTTAATACAAATAGTCGAAGATCTCCCATGATAAAACAGGACCACGGCCCTGTGGCATGGCTTTACTCATATTCCAAAAGATAATACTTACGAGTCGGAGCCTCTCAGCCCTTGAAATTCCTACAAACCAGTAAGAGTTGCCCCTTCGACAGAAATAAATACCCTGACAAAAAACGGTATAGGTTCTGACAATCTTGCCAGTTTAAGCTTACCTCCTCTCTTTAACTTACCAGATACAAATAAGCCCAAACGAACAACCGAAACAATTAATGGATCAGACGCAAACAGGCGGAGAGACTTAATGCGCAAAACAATCAATCAATTTCATAACGTCCACCTCAGAACCTGGGACTCAAGTGACATAGAGGGCTATGCCAACTTACTCAGTGACCCAGAAACAATGAAATACATCTCTGCCGGAACTATTCGCGACCATAACGCCGCCACCAAGGAGATTTACACATTTCAACAGGAAATCGCTAAGAGGGGTTGGTCACGCTGGGCCGTAAGCCTCGGTGCCAATGCACCTTTTATCGGTTATAGCGGATTTGCCGAAAAGGAATGCGGAATAAACTTTGGCGCACGTTACCTCAGCGAATATTGGGGAACGCCTTACCCAATGGCGGCTAATTGCCTGGCGCTTGAGTATGGATTCAAGCAGCTGAAGTTTGAAAAAATCCATCTAAGAGTTAACATCAACCATAAATACGCACTCAACAACATCAGCACTTTCCTACTACAAAAAAAGCCAACCGGAACAATAGTAAACACCCCTTTCGGGCCACACCTTAAAATAGTTGTCACCCATAAAAAATTCATGGAAGTATTCCCACACAACATTGCAAGAGTTCGTCGAATTCTGGAGCGCACGCAAAAAAACTCACCACCAGAGATTATTGAAAACAACCTCCCGTCAATCACAGGGAATATAATCAATTGCCAAAACACTGCATAAAAAAAGACCCCGCGAATTGCGTGGCAGGACTATGCACCCATCATACTTGGGAAGGCCCCGCACTCCCCCGCTACGCCTATTTACCACTCGGGTGCCTGCTTGCAACGATACGACTCCTGTCCTTGCTTGTCTTGAGCCTTTTAGCCTGGCCGTTACCGCCGGCCGCCAAACGGGTTATTTACTGCACGCTGCTGTTTGTCATGGGTATCAAACTCAAGTGCAACCTATCAACGCAGGAGGTCAAGAACCTCACCGACGGTCGGGTGATCGCCCTTAACCATCTAAGTGTTTGCGACTACTTTCCACTGTTGGCGATGCCGTCAGCAGTCGGCACAATGTTTGACGTCACCCACCCGCTGGTCAAAGCGATGTTTTTCCTATTGTCCAAATGCTCTGGGAAATGCTTCTGGAATGTCAATGACAAAAGAGAACTCGCAAAAAACCTGCATGCTTTTCGTAATACCCCCCAAGGCACAGCGCTGTATGTCGCTCCAGAAGCGACCATTAACAATGGCCTTGGCCTCTACGCTTTTCGTCCCAGCCTACTGAACCGCGGATTTGCTGTGGTGCCACTGGCAATGCGCCTCAGCCTGCCGCTGGGCCTGACGGCTGCCCCCTTGCACAGTTCAGCCACTCGCAGTTTTTTGCGACTGCTGCTGATGCCGTGGCTTTCGTTCGAAATGACCTATCTACCGCCCCAGCAACGCAACGAAAATCAGAGTCCCGAAGATTTCGCCCGACAGATACAAGTGTGCATTGCGACAGAGCTAGGCATTGCCGCGACCCCATGGACCCGTGAGGACAAGCATGACTACCGAAAAGCAAGTTCAGGGCCCAATTCATGAACAGTGCCGACGACATACATGTCATCTTTGATTTCGATCAAACCCTGATCGATCACGAAAGTACAATCGAGATCATCAAGTCCACCATCGCCGACAGCAGCAAGGCACAAGACCAATTGAAAGAGCTGAGGCTGATTGCCCCCAAGGTGCTGGCAGGGACGGCCAGTGCATGGGAACTATTGAGTTTGATGAAGGTGATTCCACGCATCCGACGCAGTCATCTCACGCACTATATCGAAGCGACCGTGAACAACATCGAACCGGCCTTGCGCGAAACACTGCACCAATTACAGCAAGACGGCGTACAGGTACATATTCTTTCCGGTGGCTACATGGAGTGGATTACGCCCATTGTCCGTGCCCTGGGCATCAACCCACGAAACGTACTTGCTAATCGACTGTTCTGGTTAGGCTCACGGGCACTGTGCCCTCGCCCGTCGCCACTGATCAACCCCAGCAGTGGCAAAAGCAAAATTACCCGGCATTGGCGCGAAAGTGGTCGTTTGAAAGGCCGCACGCTCATCGTCGGAGACGCCACCTCTGACTATCAGGTCTATGCCAATGGCTGGGCGGATGGTTTTGTATGTGCTGATTACTACGTCAAACAACCCCTGCCCGAACTGACAGGTCAAGTACGTCGAGCAACCAGTCCAGGCAGTGTTTATCCTCATATTCAGGCGCTACTGAGTTCACTGCCTTGACCCATTATCCGACACAATCAGCCCCCACAAACTACGTAACAGGAGCGGGATTGAACAACGTAATGTCATTGTGCAATTTATGCCGCTCGGCCCAGGTCTGCTTCTTGCCACTGGCTACATCCAGGTAGAAGTGGAACAACTCCCAGCCCAGCTCCTCGATGGTCGCACGGCCGGTGGCGATGCGTCCGGCGTCGATATCGATCAGGTCTGGCCAGCGCTGGGCCAGTTCCGTGCGGGTCGAGACCTTCACCACCGGCGCCATCGCCAGCCCGTAAGGCGTGCCGCGACCGGTGGTGAAGACGTGCAGGTTCATCCCCGCCGCCAGTTGCAAGGTGCCGCAGACAAAATCGCTGGCCGGTGTCGCGCAAAAGATCAGGCCTTTGCCCTTGAAGCGCTCGCCCGGCCCCAGTACGCCGTTGATCGCGCTGCTGCCGGATTTGACGATGGAGCCCAGGGACTTCTCGACAATGTTCGACAACCCGCCCTTCTTGTTGCCCGGCGTGGTGTTGGCGCTGCGGTCGGCCTCGCCCTTGGCCAGGTAGCGGTCGTACCAGTCCATTTCCCGTACCAGTTCCCGGGCAACGTCTTGGCTCTCGGCACGGGAGGTCAGCAGGTAAATGGCATCGCGCACTTCAGTGACTTCGGAAAACATCACCGTCGCCCCGGCCCGCAGCAATAAGTCCGAGGCGTAACCCAGCGCCGGGTTGGCGGTGATCCCGGAAAACGCGTCGCTGCCGCCGCATTGCATGCCGAGGATCAGCTCCGAGGCCGGTACGGTTTCCCGCCGGCGCAGGTCGAGTTTCTTCAGGCGGACTTCGGCCAGCGCCATGATCTGCTCGATCATTTCACTGAAGCCGTGGCTGGCGTCCTGCAGGCGGTACAGCCACGGCTCGCTGAGGTCAACCGAGCTGTCGTTGTCGTGCATCACTTGCCCGGCCTGCAATTTCTCGCAGCCCAGGCTGATCACCAGCGCTTCGCCCCCCAGGTTCGGGTTGCGCGCCAGGTTGCGCACAGTGCGGATCGGGATATAGGCATCGGTGGCGGTAATGGCCACGCCACAGCCGTAGCTGTGGGTCAGTGCCACTACGTCATCGACATTCGGGTACTTGGGCAGCAACTCGTCCTTGATGCGCTTGACCGCATGGTCCAGCACGCCGGTCACACACTGCACAGTGGTGGTGATGCCAAGGATATTGCGCGTACCGACGGTGCCGTCGGCATTGCGATAGCCTTCGAAAGTAAAGCCTTCCAATGGCGCCTGGGCCTCGGGGACCTCGGTGGACAGCGGCAGGCTGTCCAGCGGCGGTGCGGTAGGCATGCGCAGTTGATCTTCCTGGACCCAACTGCCGCGCGGTATCGGCTGCAAGGCGTAACCGATGGTTTGGCCATAGCGAATGATCTGACCACCTTGCGGGATATCTTCCAGGGTCACCTTGTGGCTCTGGGGGATGAACTCCACGGTCACCAGGCCGTCCGGGAACTCGGTGCCCGCCGGCACGCCCTGGTCATTGACCACGATTACTACGTTGTCGCGCTCGTGCAGACGAATGGAGCGCGGCGAGTCGGCATGTTCAATCAACTGCATCACACGGCCCCTTCAGGATTGCGCTTGGGAAAGGTTAGTCAACTCGGGGCCTTTGCTCGGTGGCTCGTTGAGCACCACGCGCTTGATCGGGCCGACGATCACCAGGTAGCTGAATACCGCCACCAGCGCATTGGCGCCGACGAACACCAGGGCCCACTTGAACGAACCGGTAGTGCTGATGATGTAGCCAATCACGATGGGCGTGGTGATGGAAGCCAGGTTGCCGAAGGTGTTGAACAAGCCGCCGCTGAGGCCGGCGATTTGTTTCGGCGAGGTGTCAGACACCACCGCCCAACCCAGTGCGCCAACGCCTTTGCCGAAGAAGGCCAGGGCCATAAAGCCGACCACCATCCATTCCACATCCACGTAGTTGCAGGCAATGATGCTACTGGAGACCAACAAACCGGCAATGATCGGCGCCTTGCGAGCGAAGGTCAGGGAGTGGCCCTTGCGCAACAGGTAATCGGAAATCACCCCGCCCAGCACGCCGCCGATAAAACCGCAGATCGCCGGCAACGAGGCGATAAAACCGGCCTTGAGGATGGTCATGCCACGGTCCTGCACCAGGTACACGGGGAACCAGGTGAGAAAGAAGTAGGTAATACCGTTGATGCAGTACTGGCCCAGGTAGACCCCGAGCATCATGCGGTTGGTCAGCAACTGGCGGATGTAATCCCACTTCGGCCCGTCGGTTTTCTTACCCTTGGCCTTGTCCTGATCCATATCGACCATCGCCCCGTTGGCAGCGATGTGGTTGAACTCGGCTTCGTTGATCAGCGGGTGCTGGCGCGGGCTGTAGATTACTTTCAGCCAGATCAGCGAGAACACGATGCCGATCACGCCCATCACGATAAACACGTGCTGCCAGCCGAAGCTGTAGACGATCCAGCCCATCAGCGGTGCAAACAACACGGTGGCGAAGTACTGCGCCGAGTTGAAGATCGCCGAAGCCGTACCGCGTTCGGCAGTGGGGAACCAGGCCGCGACAATCCGTGCGTTACCGGGGAAGGATGGCGCCTCTGCCAGGCCCACCAAGAATCGCAGCATAAACAGCGCCACCACGGCGGTGGAGACCCCGAACTCACCGACATAGCCTTGCAGCACGGTGAACAGCGACCAGGTGAAGATGCTCAGGGCATAGACTTTTTTCGAGCCGAAACGGTCGAGCAGCCAGCCGCCGGGGATTTGCCCGGCCACATAGGCCCAACCGAACGCAGAGAAGATATAACCGAGGGTGACCGCGTCGATGCCGAGGTCTTTTTGCAGGCTGGAACCTGCGATGGCGATGGTGGCGCGGTCGGCGTAGTTGATCGTGGTCACCAGGAACAGCATGAGCAAGATCAAATAACGGACGTGCGTCGGCTTGGTCGCTTGCATGTAGATGTACTCCCACTAATTATTTTTTTTGCGGGTAATGATTTTGGTGCTGCGCACTGCTTTTTTGTGGGAGCTGGATTGCCGGCTCCCACACGTATTGCGTTTACGAGCCGATGTAGCTGGTTTTCACCACGGTGTAGAACTCTTGCGCATAGCGACCTTGCTCACGCGAACCGTAGGATGAGCCCTTACGCCCACCAAAGGGAACGTGATAATCCACACCCGCCGTCGGCAGGTTGACCATCACCATCCCGGCCTGGGAGTGGCGCTTGAAGTGGTTGGCATACTTGAGCGAGGTGGTGGCAATGCCTGCCGACAAACCGAACTCGGTGTCGTTGGCCATGGCCAGTGCCGCTTCGTAGTCCGCCACGCGCACGACATTGGCCACCGGGCCGAAGATTTCTTCACGGCTGATGCGCATGGCGGCCTGGCTGTCGGCGAACAGAGTCGGCGCCAGGAAGTAACCTTCGGTGTCACACGTCACCAAACCACCACCGCTGACCAGCCGCGCACCCTCGCCCTGGCCGATGTCGATGTATTTCAGGTCCTGGTCCAGTTGGGCCTGGGACACCACCGGTCCGATATCGGTGCCGGCGTGCAGGGCATGGCCGACCTTGATCGACTGCATGCGCTCGGCCATGGCCGCGACGAACCGGTCGTGGATCCCCGCCGTGACGATAAAGCGGCTGGACGCCGTGCAACGCTGGCCAGTGGAGTAGAACGCGCTCTGCACCGACAACTCGACGGCCTGCTTGAGGTCGGCATCGTCGAGAATGATCTGCGGGTTTTTGCCGCCCATTTCCAACTGCACCTTGGCCTGGCGCGACACGCAACTGACTGCGATCTGTCGGCCCACGCCCACGGAGCCGGTAAAGCTGATGCCATCGACCTGCGGGCTGTTGACCAGCGCATCGCCGACGACGCGGCCGCTGCCCATCACCAGGTTGAACACGCCACTGGGGAAGCCGGCGCGGGAGATGATTTCGGCCAGGGCCCAGGCACAGCCGGGCACCAGGTCTGCCGGCTTGAGCACCACGCAGTTGCCGTAGGCCAGGGCCGGGGCGATTTTCCAGGCGGGGATGGCAATCGGGAAGTTCCACGGGGTAATCAGGCCCACCACACCCAAGGCTTCGCGGGTGACTTCGACATTGACCCCTGGGCGCACCGACGGCAGGTAATCACCGGACAGGCGCAGGCACTCGCCGGCAAAAAACTTGAAGATATTACCGGCACGGGTCACTTCGCCGATGGCTTCCGGAAGGGTCTTGCCCTCTTCGCGGGCCAGCAGCGTACCGAGTTCTTCACGGCGGGCGAGGATCTCGCTGCCGACTTTATCCAGGGCGTCATGCCGGGCCTGGATGCCGGAGGTCGACCACGCCGGGAACGCTGCGCGGGCCGCGTCGATGGCGGCGTTGACCTGGGCCAGGTCGGCCGTGGCGAAATCGCCGATGACATCCGAAAGATCCGACGGGTTGATATTGCTTGAGTAGTCCGCACCGGCCACCCATTGGCCGCCGATGTAGTTGTCAAAACGCTTGGTTTGGGACACGCCTCTTCTCCTTACGCAAAAAGCCGCTGATCACTCAGCGGCTTTATTAATGGGTTACTGCGCACCTTGCTTGTCGATCAGCGCGGCCAGGGCTTCGTATTCTTCTGGCAGCAGATCGGTCAGCGGGGTACGTACCGGGCCTGCGTCATAGCCGGCGATTTTTGCGCCCGCCTTGACGATGCTCACGGCATAGCCGGCCTTGCGGTTACGCAGGTCCAGGTAAGGCAGGAAGAAGTCGTCGATGATCTTGTTGACGGTGGCGTGATCTTCCCGGGCAATCGCGTGGTAGAAGTCCATCGCGGTCTTGGGAATAAAGTTGAAGACTGCCGAGGAGTACACCGGCACGCCCAGGGCCTTGTAGGCAGCGGCGTAAACCTCTGCAGTCGGCAAGCCGCCCAGGTAGCTGAAACGATCACCGAGACGACGGCGGATCGACACCATCAGCTCGATATCACCCAGGCCATCCTTGTAGCCGATCAGGTTCGGGCAACGTTCGGCCAGGCGCTCCAGCAGCGGCGCGGTCAGGCGGCAGACGTTGCGGTTGTAGACCACCACACCGATTTTTACCGACTTGCACACTGCCTCGACATGGGCGGCGACGCCGTCCTGGCTGGCTTCGGTCAGGTAGTGCGGCAACAGCAGCAGGCCCTTGGCTCCCAGGCGCTCGGCTTCCTGGGCGTACTCGATGGCCTGGCGGGTGGAGCCGCCGACACCGGCGAGGATCGGCACGCTGGTGGCGCAGGTATCAACGGCGGTTTTCACCACTTGGGCGTATTCACTGGCTGCCAGGGAGAAAAACTCACCGGTGCCGCCCGCCGCAAACAACGCAGAGGCGCCATACGGGGCCAGCCACTCCAGGCGCTTGATATAGCCCGCCGGGTGGAACTCACCCTGGGCATTGAAATCGGTGACCGGGAAAGACAGCAGACCGTGGGAGAGGATGGACTTCAGTTCTTGTGGATTCATTATTTGAACACCCTGGGCAAAGACGAAGACTGGAACGTTATTATTGATGTCGTACGTCATCGTACAACTATAAAAATGTTCGTCAACCTTCTTTTGTCGGCTTGCCGGTATTTCGAGGTCATTAGTAGCGAGCGCCTTGACGTAGGGAATTATTCCTCTATTCTCGCAATGACTGTATATGCATACAGTTATTAAGGAAGATTCCTACGACATAGCAAGGAGCTAACATGTCAGAACTTGAATCGGTCATTACCCGCAAAACCCTCCCCTCCCTGCGCTTTGAAGGCGGCGAGCACACCGCCATTGGCGATGACACCCAGCTGCGCTTCGTGCAGGGCGCGCCCTCTATTCCGGGCGCGCAAGTCAAGCTTCACCTACCCAACGGCCTGGCCCTGACCTATGGTCAGATCATCTCCCTGGGCGGTGACTTCTACGGAATTCCCGGCCAGCCCATCAGTGACGGTGCGTCACCCACCGAGCGTGTGCAGCGCTTCACCGCCGCGTTTAACTCGCTGGCGACTTTGCCGGCGTCACGGGAGGAAGCGGGCAAAATCCTCGCAGTCATGCAAAAAGAGATCAACGCAGTGAAGCAGGCCATTCAGGATGGCAAGCAACCCCATGAGGCCTACGACGCACTAGGAGATACGTTGTCTGAAGAGTGGAACCGTATCACCGGCGGCGGCAGCGTGGTTTCAGCCATGGTTCCCCTGGGGCGCTACTTGAAGCTGGCGGCCGATAATGCCGACCATTTCGGCGAGTGGGCGCTGTCTGCCTACCTGGCCGGGCATTCTGCCGCCCTGCAACAAGCGGTGGTGGCTCACCAAAGCGGCAGCGGCCAGCAATTGGAACTGGCTTACGCCATGAACAGCTTTGCTGATCACTTCTTGACCGACCTGTTTTCCGCAGGGCACCTGCGCGTCCCACGCAAACAACTGGCGGCCGTGGTGACACCGGGTGAACTGGGGTCGTTGATCAGCCGCTTTATGCACGATGAAGACAGCAAGTTCGGGCTCAATGTGCGCAATGCCCTGGGCGATGAGTGGCATGCCTATGGCGACAAACGCTATTTCGATAGCAATGACGCCGCCAACCGCACCCAGGTCAAGCGTGCGGTACAGGCTTCGGCCGATGAGATCTTCGACGCGTACATCAGCGGTATCGCGCCCTCCCCGGCCACATTCAAGGCACCACTGCATGTGCCGGACTTGAACGCGGCGAACAATCCAGCGAATAACTTTTCGCCGCTGTTCAAGGCCGAGGGCGACAAGGTGTTGCGGCGCAAGGACGTCAACAACTTGAATGACAAGCAGTGGACCAATGATTGGTGGGGGTGGAGTACGTATCTGTTGCTTAAGGACTACAAGCCAAATAACCCGCTGCCTTGATGTAGCCACAGCGCCCCTGTGTACGGATGATTCGTATACAGGGGACCGTTCGTCGTCACTGTGAATTCTGACAGTATCAGCGATGTACCCGTCGCCCCTAGATTGAACGCCACCACCGGGCAACCTCAGCCGCAAGAGGTGCAGTCACCCTGGAGGCCCTTCAGTAATCGAGAAATAGCGAGGCATGCCATGGCTACTAGAAAATGCACGTTTACATCCAAATCCAATAAATTCAAAGCAGCGACGCAGAATATCGATGCTGTGGACCTACCCAATATCGGTGATACCGTTCAACTTGATGGTGGTCCGCCTGAATTGATCATAGGCAAAAACTTCCAAATCAAAAATGGCGAAGTTAAGCAAATCGACTTTTTCCTGGCGTAAATGCCTCCCTAGCAATCACCGAATTACCCCCGCTGCGCCTGCGCTTCTTCATGAGCCTGGCGCAGCCGCTCTCGACTATTGGTCAAATGCAATCTCATCGCCGCCCGCGCCGCATCCGAATCCTGGCGGGCAATCGCCTCATAAATCTCTTCGTGCTCACGGCTCAGGCGGCTCATGTAGTGCTGCTGGTCGTCATGGGCCAGGCGCGCAGAATTCAGGCGGGTCCGCGGAATAATGCTGGTGCCCAGGTGGGTCATGATATCGGTGAAGTAACGGTTGCCGGTGGACAGGGCAATCTGCAAGTGGAACTGGAAGTCCGACGCTACCGCATCACTGGCGTGCGCTGCACTTTCATTCAGGGCATCTAGGGCCGCGCGCATCGCTGCCAACTGCTCGTCACTGCGACGCTGGGCCGCGAGACCAGCAGACTCCACTTCCAGGCTGATGCGCAATTCGAGGATCGCCAGTACATCACGCAGCGTGACCACGGTCGCCGGATCAATGCGGAACCCGCTGGGGCTCGGCGTATCCAGCACAAAGGTGCCGATGCCATGCCGGGTTTCCACCTGCCCGGCTGCCTGCAGCCGCGAGATCGCTTCGCGCACCACCGTGCGGCTGACCCCATGGGCTTCCATGATGGCTGACTCGGTGGGCAGTTTGTCGCCACGCTTGAGCTGGCCATCGCGGATCTGTTCGGACAACACCGTGACCAGTTCCTGGGCAAGGCTACGGCGCTTGCGGGGAAGACGCGGGGCTGTGCTGAGGTTTTCCATGGGCAGGCAACTATCTCGATGATTCAAAAGGGCATCATAGCCCAAGCGAGTTGTACGATCACCGCCCTGCATGATTTGCCCAAGGTTTATCGCGCGCAAAAAAATGCCCCAGCCTAAGCCGGGGCATTTTCAACACATGCCCGAAGGCGCATGTTTTATCACTTCACCACTTTCAAGCTCGGCCGGCCGCTAGGGCGCGGTGGCTCGGAATCAGGTGGCGGCAGATCATCTTCAATTTCAATCGCTTCGTCGTCTTCAAGGGACGACTCCAGATCAAACACCATGCCCTGGCCATTCTCCCGGGCATAAATGCCCAGGATCGCGCCGATGGGCACATAGAGCGTATGGGGTACCCCACCAAAACGCCCTTCAAAGCTGACCGCTTCATTGTCCATGTGCAGTTGACGCACGGCACTGGGTGAAACGTTCAGGACAATCTGTCCGTCACTGGCAAAACCTTGTGGCACCTGCACCGCAGGAAACTCGGAATTGACCAGCATATGCGGGGTGCAATCGTTGTCCACAATCCACTCGTAGAGCGCGCGGACCAGGTAAGGTCGACTGGAGTTCATCAACGGCTCCTTAAGCCTTAGCGCATATCACGTTCGACGCCAGACAGACTTGCCTGGAAAGCCTCACGCGCAAACTGGCGCTCCATGTAATCAAGCAGCGGCTTGGCAGGCCGCGGCAGTTCAATGCCCAGAATCGGCAAACGCCAGAGTATGGGTAATAGGCAGCAATCCACCAGGCTTTGTTCCTCACTGAGGAAAAAAGGTTTGTCGGCGAATAATGGAGAAACGCCGGTCAGGCTCTCGCGCAATTCCTTACGCGCCTGCACACGGGCCGCTTCTTTGCTGCGTGTATCCAGAATCAGATCCACCAGCCCACACCAGTCACGCTGGATCCGATGGATCAGCAGGCGGCTGTTGGCACGCGCCACCGGATACACCGGCAGCAAAGGTGGATGGGGGTAACGCTCATCCAGATATTCCATCACCACGGTTGACTCCCACAACGCCAGGTCACGATCGACCAGGGTGGGCAAGCTGCCGTAAGGGTTCACTTCGATCAGTTTCGGCGGGTGACGTCCCACCTCCACACTGATGATCTCGGCGCTGACACCCTTCTCTGCGAGCACGATGCGTACTCGGTGGGAATAGTGGTCGGCGGGGTCGGAGTAACAGGCCAACCGGTTGGTCACGCCCATGGCGGTCCTCCTCGCTTGTTGAAATTATCGAAAGCTCAAAAACGAGCGCGCCCAGAAAGCATCTCCTGTAACACCTGGATCAACCAGAGCGTTACCCGTTCAGAGACGTCGCTGGGCGCGCAAGATTAACAGCAATTGCCTAAGGTTGGATCAATGCACATCCTTCCAGTATTCACGCTTGAGCAAATAAGCGAATACGAAGAAGAAAGCCAGGTACAGCAACACATAGGTACCGATGCGTTGATGCTCCAGTTTGACCGGGTTGGCGGAGTAAGCCAGGAAGGTCACCAGGTTCTTGACCTTCTCGTCGAACTGCTCCTCGTTCAGCGCGCCGCTCTTGGGCACGATGGTCAGTTGGTCACAGGCTTCGTGGGTCAACGGCGTGCCGGTCAGCGGGTCATATTGCTTCTTGCCGTTTTCCACGACTTGAACCTGCTTGCATCCGACCACCTGACGGCCTTGCAGGCCGACCAGCACGTTAGGCATACCCACGTTCGGGAAGACCTTGTTGTTCACGCCCCATGGGCGCGTAGGGTCTTCGTAGAACGATTTCAGGTAGCCATACAGCCAGTCGGTACCACGTACGCGTGCTACCAGGGTCAGGTCGGGCGGTGCAGCCCCGAACCAGGCCTTGGCGTCGGCCGGTTGCATGCCGATGTTCATGTGGTCGCCAATCTTGGCATCGGTGAACACCAGGTTCTTGAGCATCAGCTCATGAGGGATGCCCAGGTCATCGGCCACGCGCTCGTAACGCTGGAACTTGGCGCTGTGGCAGCCCATGCAGTAGTTGGCGAACGTACGGGCGCCGTCTTGCATGGCAGCCTTGTCAGAAACGTCAATGTCGACTTTTTCCAGTGCCACGCCAGACCCGGCCGCGAAGGACAGTGTCGGCAGGGCAGCAAGAATCAATGCAGCGAATAATTTTTTCATCAGCCAGTCACCCTTTCCGGAACCGGTTTTGTCTTCTCGAGCCGGGTGTAGAACGGCATCAGAATGAAGTAGGCGAAGTACAGGAAGGTGCAGACCTGCGACAGCAACGTCCGCTCAGGGGTCGGCGCCAGTACGCCCAGCACGCCCAGGATCACGAACGAGATGCAGAACACCCACAGCCAGATTTTGCTCAGCCAGCCCTTGTAGCGCATGGACTTGACCGGGCTACGGTCGAGCCAAGGCAACACGAACAGCACCGCAATGGCCGCACCCATGGCGATAACGCCCATGAGCTTGTCGGGGATCGCCCGCAAAATGGCGTAGAACGGCGTGAAGTACCAGACCGGGGCAATGTGTTCCGGGGTCTTGAATGCGTTCGCCTGTTCGAAGTTAGGCTTTTCGAGGAAATAGCCGCCCATTTCCGGGAAGAAGAACACAATCGAGCAGAAGACGAACAGGAACACCACCACGCCGACGATATCTTTCACGGTGTAGTAAGGGTGGAAAGGAATGCCGTCCAGCGGAATGCCGTTCTCGTCCTTGTGCTTCTTGATGTCCACGCCGTCGGGGTTGTTCGAACCGACTTCGTGCAGCGCCAGGATGTGCAGCACCACCAGACCGAGGATCACGATCGGCAAGGCCACCACATGCAAGGCAAAGAAGCGGTTCAGGGTGATGCCCGAAATCAGGTAGTCACCACGGATCCACTGGGTCAGGTCGTTGCCGATGACCGGGATCGCGCCAAACAGCGAGATGATCACCTGGGCACCCCAGTAGGACATCTGGCCCCAAGGCAGCAGGTAGCCCATGAAGGCCTCTGCCATGAGTGCCAGGTAGATCAGCATGCCAAACACCCACACCAGTTCACGCGGCTTCTGGTACGAGCCGTAGAGCAAGCCACGGAACATGTGCAGATAGACCACGATGAAGAACGCCGAAGCGCCAGTGGAGTGCAACAGACGCAGGATCGAGCCGTACTCGACGTCGCGCATGATGTATTCGACGGAGGCAAATGCTTCTTCCGCCGACGGGGTGTAGCTCATGGTCAGCCAGACACCGGTCACGATCTGATTGACCAGTACCAGCAATGCCAGGGAGCCAAAGAAATAGAAGAAGTTGAAGTTCTTCGGCGCGTAATACTTGCTGAGATGGTCTTCCCACATTTTGGTGGCGGGGAAGCGCGCATCCACCCAATCCATGAACTTGCTCATTACGCGCTCTCCTTATCGACACCAATGACAATAACGTCGTCAGATTCGTAGTTGTGCGGCGGAACCGGCAGGTTCAACGGAGCAGGCTGGGATTTGTAGACGCGACCGGCCAGGTCGTAGTGGGAACCGTGGCAAGGGCAGAAATAGCCGCCAACCCAGTCCTTGCCCAGATCCACAGGCGCGACTTCCGGGCGGAAGGTCGGCGAGCAGCCCAGGTGCGTGCAAAGACCGACCAGCAGCAGAATCTCTGGCTTGATCGAACGCGCTTCGTTTTGGGCGTAGGCGGGTTGTTCGGAATTCTTGGATTCGGGGTCAGACAACTGGCCCTCGATTTTCTTCAGATTCCCCAGGATTTCCTCGGTACGACGAACGATGAATACTGGCTGGCCGCGCCACTCAGCAATCATCTGCTGGCCTGGCTCGATCTTGCTGACATTCACCTTCACCGGTGCACCTGCGGCTTTCGCCTTGGCACTGGGAAACCATGACCCCACGAACGGGACCGCAGCCCCCACCGCTCCTGCAGCACCCACAACGGATGTGGCTGCTACCAAGAAGCGACGCCGGCCTGCATTCACGCCGTCATTGCTCATTCAGTCCTCTCCCATCAGCTTTTTGGCCTGTTAAATCAGGCGTCTACTAAGTATTAAATCTGAACTTATAAAAATTTTGCCGAATGGTAATGAAAAGCCCCACCTCTGACAAGGTAATTACCCGGAGCCTAAGCCCCAAGCCTTGTAGTATAGGGGGTCTACGGATGTGGCAAGTTGTCACACAGAAAAAACCTGCATAAAAAGCGGGCAATAAAAAACGCCCAGCTCCGCGAGGAGGCTGGGCGTTTTTGTGGAACGTAAAGCGAATTAACGCTTCGAGTACTGCGGACGCTTACGCGCTTTACGCAGACCGACTTTCTTACGTTCAACTTCACGGGCATCGCGAGTCACGAAGCCAGCTTTGCGCAGAGCGCCGCGCAGGGTTTCGTCGTACTGCATCAGAGCGCGAGTGATACCGTGGCGGATTGCGCCAGCTTGACCACTTACACCGCCACCGATAACGGTGACGTAGATGTCGAACTTTTCAACGGTCTCGGTCAGTTCCAGCGGCTGACGAACTACCATGCGGGCAGTTTCGCGGCCGAAGAAGTTGTCCAGAGTGCGGTTGTTGATCGAGATGTTACCAGTGCCCGGACGCAGGAAAACGCGTGCGGTTGCGGTTTTGCGACGGCCAGTGCCGTAATTTTGAGTCGCCGACATAATGAACTATTCCGTTAAAACTTCAGTTCTTGGGGCTGCTGAGCAGCATGAGGGTGAGCAGCGCCCGCATAGACTTTCAGCTTGCGATACATGTCGCGACCCAGTGGGCCCTTCGGCAGCATACCTTTAACCGCGATCTCGATCGGGGCTTCAGGCTTCTTGGCAATCAGGCCTTCGAAGTTCGAAGACTTGATACCGCCTGGGAAACCGGAGTGACGGTAGTACATTTTGTCGCTTGCTTTGTTGCCGGTTACACGAACCTGCTCAGCGTTGATGATTACGATGTAGTCACCGGTATCAACGTGAGGGGTGTACTCAGGCTTGTGCTTGCCACGCAGACGGCTGGCGACTTCAGTGGCCAGACGACCCAGGGTCTGACCAGCGGCGTCGACGACAAACCAGTCGCGCTGAACTGTTTCCGGTTTTGCAGTAAAAGTTGTCATTCTTTAATAGCCTCAGGGGCCGCCCTGTAAATTAGACGGCGGATCTTACTGAATAGTGCGTACTTTGACAAGTCAAAGGCAGCCGGATACAGACGCTATCGGGGGCTCGGGTCAGCGCGTCCGTTCAACGGCAAGATTCTTCGGCAGGCGGCGCATCACTTCCACTGCAGAAAGAGGTGGGCAATTATGCAGATTGCGAAAAAAAATTCAACCTGCTTTTATGATTGTTTTCCCCGAAGGAGCACCCGATGGATTATCGACAGCTGGGCCGGACCGATCTGAACGTGAGCGCGATCTGCCTCGGGACCATGACCTGGGGCGAGCAAAACACCGAGGCAGAGGCCTTCGCCCAGATTGAAAGAGCCAAAGGTGCGGGGATCAACTTCCTCGATACCGCAGAAATGTACCCGGTCCCCCCCAAGGCTGACACCTACGCCACCACCGAACGCTACATCGGCAACTACTTCAAGAGTCGGGGTGACCGCGCCGACTGGATCCTCGCCAGCAAGATCGCCGGCCCCGGCAACACCATCGACTACATCCGCGACGGCCAGCTCAAGCACAACCGCAAGCACATCGTCGACGCCCTGGACGCCAGCCTCAAGCGCCTGCAGACCGACTGGATCGACCTGTACCAACTGCACTGGCCGGAACGCAGCACCAACTTCTTCGGCCAACTGAGCTACAAGCACCAGGAAGAGCCCGACCTCACACCGCTGGAAGAAACCCTCGAAGCCCTCGACGAGCAGGTCAGGGCCGGCAAGATCCGCCATATCGGCCTGTCCAATGAAACGCCGTGGGGCACCATGAAGTTCCTGGCCCTGGCCGAGGCCCGTGGCTGGACCCGCGCGGTGTCGATTCAGAACCCCTACAACCTGCTCAACCGCAGCTTTGAAGTGGGCCTGGCAGAAGTCGCCATCCGTGAGCAATGTGGCTTGCTGGCATATTCGCCACTGGCATTCGGCATGCTCAGCGGCAAGTACGAAGGCGGCGCACGGCCGGCCAAGGGTCGCTTGAGCCTCTACAGCCGCTTCAGCCGCTACTTCAACCCGCAATCGGAAGCCGCGTGCAGCCGCTATGTGGCCCTGGCCCGCGAGCACGGCCTGGACCCGGCGCAGATGGCCCTGGCGTTTGTCACGCAGCAGCCGTTTGTGACCAGCAATATCATAGGCGCGACGACGCTTGCGCAGTTGGACAGCAATATCGCCAGTGCTGATCTGAAACTGTCGAAAGAGGTGTTGGAAGGGATCGAGGCGATTCAGAAGGATCACCCGAATCCTGCGCCTTGATTGACCTTCAGGCCGCCATCGCAGGCAAGCCAGCGCCCGCATTTGCTCGGTAATGTGGGCGCTGGCTTGCCTGCGATGGGCCCCCTCAACAGCACCAGAGACTCAAAGCGCCCGCGCAATGATCTCCTTCATGATCTCATTGGTCCCCGCATAAATGCGCTGTACCCGCGCATCCGCCCAGGCCCGGGCAATCGGGTATTCCCACATGTAACCGTAGCCGCCGTGCAACTGCACACACTCATCGAGCACCTTGCATTGCAGGTCAGTGGTCCAGTATTTGGCCATCGCCGCCGTCGGCACATCCAGCTTGCCTTGCAGGTGCTGTTCCAGGCACTTGTCGACAAACACCCGACCAATCTGCACCTCGGTGGCGATCTCCGCCAGCTTGAAGCGGGTGTTCTGGAAGTCGGCAATCGCCTTGCCGAACGCCTTGCGCTCGCGGGTGTAGTCCAGGGTCCATTGCAGCGCCGCCTCGGCCGACGCCAGGGCGCCGATCGCCACGGTCAGGCGCTCCTGGGGCAGCTCCTGCATCAGATAGGCAAAGCCCATCCCCGCCTGGCCCAGCAGGTTCTCCTTGGGCACCCGCACATCCTGGAAGAACAGCTCGGAGGTGTCCTGAGCCTTCATCCCGACCTTTTCCAGGCGCTTGCCCTTGTCGAAGCCCGGCGTATTGGCCTCGACCAGGAACAGACTGGTGCCCTTGGCGCCGGCCTTGGGATCGGTCTTGGCCACCACAATCACCAGGTCCGCCAGGAAGCCATTGGTAATAAACGTCTTGGAGCCGTTGATTACATACTCATCGCCGTCCAGCACGGCAGTGGTCTTGACCCCCTGCAGGTCCGACCCGGCACCCGGCTCGGTCATGGCAATGGCCGTGACCATCTCCCCGGAAACGAGCTTGGGCAGGTACTTGTGCTTCAGCGCCTCGCTGCCGTAGTGCAGGATATACGGCGCAACAATGTCCGAATGCAGGGAGAAGCCAATCCCGGTCAGCCCCAGGCGGCCGATCTCTTCGATCACCACGGTGCTGTAGATAAAGTCCGCGCCCAGGCCGCCATATTCTTCCGGCAGGTGCGAGCACAGCATCCCCGCCTCCCCCGCCTTGCTCCACAGGGCGCGATCAATATGGCCCTGCTTTTCCCATTGCGCATGGTACGGCACCGCGTCTTTTTCGAGGAAGGTGCGCACGCTCTGGCGGAAGAGTTCGTGCTCGGAGCTGAACAAGGTTCTGGGAATCATGAGTCACCTGCGTCGATTGTCGGACAAAAACAAGATCACAGAGCCTAAGCTGCACGGACGTCACAGGACACTGGACACATGCGACAAAAAATAAGACGATCCAGCCGTTAGTTGACCACTTTCCCCTATAAGAATAATCGAAATTATGTCTAACCTCGTCTCCACGCCCTTGCGGCGCGTCAGCATTTTGGCCATTGACCGGGTGTTTGCTTCCACCCTCATGCAAGCCAAGGATTTCTTCCACCTCGCCAGCCTGCGTTACGGCAAACAGCAGGGCCTGGGCCTCACGCCGGCCTTTGAAACCCGCCTGGTAAGCCCCGATGGGCAATCGGTGTGCAGCTTCAGCGATGTGATCATGCCGGTCGACGGCGGCCTGGAAAACGCCGATATCATTGTGCTGCCGGCCTTCTGGGATGACTTCGACGCCCTGAGCAAACGCTACCCACAGATCCTGCCCTGGCTGCGCGAGCAACATGCGCGCGGGGCGGTGTTATGCGGTGAGGCCACCGGGGTGTTCTGGCTCGCCGAAGCCGGCCTGCTTGATGGCAAGGAGGCGACCACCTACTGGCGCTTCTTCAACGCCTTCAGCGAACGCTTCCCCAAGGTCCAGCTCAATCAGGACAAGCACCTGACTGACGCCGACAACCTGTACTGCGCCGGGGGCACCACGTCGGCCTGCGATCTCTACATCTATCTGATCGAGCGCTTCTGCGGCGCCAACATCGCCCAGGCCGTGGCCCGCGACATCCTTTACGAAGTGCAGCGCAGCTACGCGCCGGGACGCATCGGTTTTGGTGGGCAGAAGCTGCACCAGGATGTGATCATCCTGCAGATCCAGCATTGGCTCGAAGAGCACTTCGCCGACAAGTTCCGCTTTGAAGACGTGGCCCGAGAACACGGCATGAGCATCCGCAACTTTATGCGGCGCTTCCAGACCGCTACCGGCGACAAGCCGCTGCACTACCTGCAACGCCTGCGCATCGAGACAGCCAAGGGGTTGTTGTCGGGCAGCCGCAAGAGCATCAAGACCATCAGCTATGAGGTGGGTTACGACGATGCGAGCTTTTTTGCGCGGCTGTTCAGGCAGCACACGGAACTGTCGCCGAACCAGTATCGCCAGCAGTTCCAGCAGGCCGCCTAACTAAAGCCGGGCACAATCAAATGTGGGAGCGGGCTTGCTCGCGAATGCGGTGTGTCAGTTAACGAATAAGTCGACTGATACGCCGCATTCGCGAGCAAGCCCGCTCCCACATTTTGGTTCGGTGTTTGCCTAAGGCTTGTGCGCCCGCGCCAGGAACTCGTGGGACTGCATTTCCAGCAAGCGGCTCAAGGTCCGTTGGAACTCGAAGTTCAAGCGACCGCCGGTGTAGAGGTCCTTGAGTTCGACTTCAGCCGAGATGATCAGCTTGACGTTACGGTCGTAGAATTCATCGACCATGTTGATAAAGCGCCGGGCGATGTCGTCGGTAGTGACGCTCATTTGCTCGACACCGCTCAAGATCACGGCATGGAAGATCTTGCCCAGTTCGATGTAGTCGTTCTGGCTGCGGGGGCCGTCGCACAGCTCGCGGAAGTCGAACCAGGCCACGTCGTCACAGGTGCGCAGGGCAATGATCTGGCGATTCTCGATCATCAACTTATCGTTTTCCACCGCCTGGGTGCATTCCGGCGTCAACGCACGGAAGCTCTTGCGCAGGCTTTCGTGGGCCGCTTCGTCGAGGGGGAAGTGGAACAACTCGGCTTGCTCGAGGTGCCGCAGGCGGTAATCGACGCCGCTGTCGACGTTGACGATATCGGTGTGCTGCTTGATCAGAGCGATGGCCGGCAGGAAACGCGCACGCTGCAGGCCGTCCTTGTACAGGCCGTCAGGCACGATGTTCGAGGTGGCGACCAGGGTCACGCCGTTCTTGAACAACTCTTCCATCAGGGTGCCGAGAATCATCGCATCGGTGATATCGGACACGAAGAACTCATCGAAACAGATAACCCGCGCTTCCTGGGAGAAACGCTTGGCGATGATGGTCAGCGGGTTTTTCTCGCCGTGCAGGGTCTTCATCTCTTCGTGCACGCGCTTCATGAAGCGGTGGAAGTGAGTGCGCGACTTCTCCTTGAACGGCAGCGCTTCGAAGAAGGTGTCGACCAGGTAAGTCTTGCCGCGACCCACACCGCCCCAGAAGTACAAGCCTTTGACCGGCGTCTGGTCTTTCTTGCCAAACAGCTTGCTGAGCATCCCCGGCTTGCTCTGGGAAGAGGCGACCAGGTCTTCGTACAGGCGCTGCAAGTGACGCACCGCCGTTTCCTGGGCAGCATCATGGAAGAAGTCGGGGCGCTTCAGATCAGCTTGATATCGTTCTAGGGGCGTCATAATTTCGTTAGCAAGGCAACAAAAACGGGCCGTCACTGTAACGACGGCCCCGGATAATGGCAATCAACCCTTGGTCGGGTCAGTCTTCGATTGGCGTCAATGCTACGCGCACGGCTTCGATGGCGGCATCCCGCGCAGCGCTATCGGCGAAGGCCGGGCTGTCGGCGATACACGCGCCGTCGAGCCACACCGTAAAGCCCAGGGCCTCACTGCGCACATCCAGCGCCTGGCCGGACTGCAACTGCTTGGTGACAGCGCCGGCCGCCTTGCCATCGGCAAAGTTGCGCGACAACAACAGCTGCTCGCCGTCAGCCGCCAGCAGGCGGAAGCGGAAGCTGCCGTCGTCTTCACGGAAGCTGACAAACCGCGCGGCCTTGACTGCCTTCTTCTTGGTGCTGGCAGCCTCGCTGGCCTGGTTGACGAACGAGCGCAGGCCCACGGCTTCCCGCAGCTCCTGCAGGAATGGACCGGCGACGGCACGGGCCTTCTTGGCGCCGACCAGCAGCAGGTCTTCCATGTCCGAAGGGCGCGCCATCAATTGATGGTAGCGCTCGCGGGCTTCGCCCAACTGGCCGTCCAGCAGTTGGAACAGGCGGTTTTTCGCCTCGCCCCAGCCCAGGCCGTCGAGCAGTTCGCTGCGCAGTTGCTGTTCCTGTTCAGGGGTGGCGAACGCCTGGTACAAGGTGAACAGGTGCGAGTTATCCGGATCCTTGGCCTCACCCGGCGCGCGGGAGTCGGTGACGATTCGCGAGATCGCGTCCTTCATGTCCTTGGCGGTGGTGAACAACGGAATGGTGTTGTCGTAGCTCTTCGACATCTTGCGCCCATCCAGGCCCGGCAAGGTGGCGACACCTTCTTCAATCACTGCCTCGGGCATGGTGAAGAACTCTTTGCCCTTGCCGAACAGGTGGTTGAAACGCTGGCCGATATCACGGGCCATTTCCACGTGCTGGATCTGGTCGCGGCCGACCGGGACCTTATGGGCATTGAACATCAGGATGTCCGCCGCCATCAGCACCGGATAGCTGTACAGGCCCATGCTGATCCCGGCATCCGGGTCTTCGCCGTTTTCCAGGTTCTTGTCCACCGAGGCCTTGTAGGCGTGGGCACGGTTGAGCAGGCCCTTGGCCGCGACGCAAGTCAGCAGCCAGGTCAGCTCGGGAATTTCCGGGATATCGGACTGACGGTAGAAGGTCACCCGGTTCACATCCAGGCCACCGGCCAGCCAGGTCGCGGCGATTTCCATACGCGAGCGCTGGATGCGCTGCGGGTCATCGCACTTGATCAGGGCGTGGTAGTCGGCCAGGAAGTAGAACGAATCGGCATTGGCATCCTGGCTGGCGAGGATCGCCGGGCGGATGGCACCGGCGTAGTTGCCCAGGTGCGGGGTGCCGGTGGTGGTGATGCCGGTGAGGATACGGGTACGAGTCGTCATGGGTAATCGCTTATCAGACTGCTATCAATTCGAAAGGCGCGGCAGCACCAGATCCTTGAGATCGGTGAGCTTGCCATGAAAAAAGTGCCCGCATTCTGCCACTTTCAGCAGCTCATGGGGGCGTTTGAGGGCGGCAGACCAGTCGTAGACCTGCTGCGGGTCGACCACTTCGTCGGTTTCCGGCTGGATCACGGTCAGCGGGCAGCCCTGTGGAAGCGGGTCCTCGTCACGCAAACGCATGACGGCCGCAGCCACCATAAACAGGTGCGCGAGTTTTTCGCCCTTGGCTTCCAGGCGCCCGCCGAGACTGGCGGCAACAAATCCACCGAACGAGAAACCCAGCAAGGTGATGGGCAGGTCCGGGTGTTTTTCACGCAGCCAGCTTACGGCGGCTTCGGCATCGTCCACTTCACCTGTGGCCATATCATGGCTACCAGCGCTGGCACCGACGCCACGGTAATTGAAACGCAAAGTAATCAAACCGGCATCGCGGGCGGTACGTTGCAGGGTCGAGACGACTTTATTGAGCATGGTCCCACCCTGCACCGGGTTAGGGTGGCAGATCAGCGCCAGGCCACGTGGCTCGGGGTGATCGAGGTACAAGGCTTCCAATTGGCCTACCGGGCCATCAATCAAAACAGGGGTTTCACGCATGAGCAAGGAATGAACTCCGTGACCTCTCAAGGGGTCGACTCGTCTAGCTAAAAGTCTGTGCATGGCATCATTGCGAGCTTAATCGCGGTATACAGCGCAGGTCCGAGCCGTTAACGTAAAGCAAAGCCGTTTATAGAGGAAGGACTCGTGGAACACTCGCTCTTAGTTTGGTTGTTGCCGACTCTTGCCCTGGTTGCCGGTGTCGCCATTGGATTCCTGGTTGCTCGCCTCCTGCCGAATGCCGCGCCTAACCGCACGCAGCGTCAGTTGGATGACATCCAGGAACGTTTTGACAGTTATCAGAACGAGGTTGTTACCCACTTCAACAGCACCGCGACCCTGGTCAAGAAGCTCACCCAGAGCTACCAGGAAGTACAGGATCACCTCGCCGATGGCGCCAACCGCCTGGCCCTGGACGATATTACCCGTCAGCGTCTGCTGGCCGCGCTGCATTCCGATGCCACGCAAGCCCCACGGGAGCGCCTGACCCCGCCACGGGAAAACCAGGAGCCGCCGCGGGACTACGCGCCAAAGGCGCCGAACGCCCCCGGCATGCTGGATGAGCATTACGGCTTGAAAAAGTAAGTCGTTTTCAAGCCATACAAAAAGCCCGGCTGATCCATGATCAGCCGGGCTTTTTGTTGGAACTGGATCGGCAGAACAATGGAGATCCAATGTGGGAGCGGGCTCGCTCGCGAAGGTGGAGTGTCAGTTGTTAAAGACTTGACTGACACTGCGCCTTCGCGAGCAAGCCCGCTCCCACACAAGCCCACTCACCGTAGTTCAGCGCCGTACCGGGCGCTTCTGCAGCTTGCGCTGCAAGGTCCGGCGGTGCATGCCCAGGGCACGGGCCGTGGCTGAGATATTGCCTTCGTGCTCGGTCAACACGCGCTGGATGTGCTCCCACTGCAGGCGGTCCACCGACATCGGGTTTTCCGGCACCAGGGTGTCGAGGTCGGCATGCTCGGAGAGCAAGGCGGCCAGCACATCATCGGCGTCCGCCGGCTTGCACAGGTAGTTGCAGGCACCGCGCTTGATCGCCTCGACAGCGGTGGCAATGCTCGAATACCCGGTGAGGATCAGCACGCGCATTTCCGGGTCCAGCTCCAGCAGCTTGGGCAGCAGCACAAGGCCCGAGTCACCGTCCATTTTCAGGTCCAGTGCCGCGTAGTCCGGCAGGTCGGCCTGGGCGATGGCCAGGCCTTCTTCGGCGGAACCTGCAGTGCTGACGCGAAACCCGCGACGGCTCATGGCTCGCGCCATTACGCGGGTAAAGGTGGCATCGTCATCTACCAGCAACAGGTGCGGCAGTTCTTCGCCTTCGACTTGGATCTCGTCACTCATCGATGTCTCCTCGTGCAGCACGGGGCAGGCGCAGCTCGGTGAGCGTGCCGCCTTCCTCATGGGGGTAAAGTTTCACCGAGCCGCCAGCACGGGTCACGCTGGCCTTGCTCAAGAACAGGCCCAGGCCGAAGCCTTTGCCCTTGGTGGTAAAGAATGGCTTGCCGATCTGCTCGGCAATCGCCAGCGGCACGCCAGCGCCGTGGTCGCGAATACTGATGGTGAGGTTTTCCCAATCCCAGTCCAACTGCACTTCCAACCCTTCCGGGCAGGCGTCGGCTGCATTGTTCAACAGGTTCAGCAACGCCTGGGTCAGGTCCGGCGGTGGCGCCATACGCGGCACTGCGCCCTGCCCCAGCAGGTGGAAACGGTAACTGGCTTCGGGACGCATCAAGTGCCAGCGGTTCAGGGCTTCGTCCAGCCACTGGGTGACGTCTTGCATATCCACCGCCAGGCGCCGGTTGGCTTCAGCGGCGCGCACCAGTTGCTGCAAGGTCTGCTTGCACTGCTTGACCTGTTCCTGCAACACGCCGAGGTCGTCTTGCAAGGCCGGGTCGTGATGGTCCTGGCGCATTTCCTTGATCAGCACGCTCATGGTTGCCAGCGGCGTGCCCAGTTCATGGGCCGCACCGGCGGCCTGGGTCGCCACGGCCAGCAGTTGCTGGTCACGCAGGCCCTCTTCACGGCGGATTGCGCGCAGTTCTTCCTGGCGCCGCAGCTCTTCGGCCATGCGCGCGGCAAAAAAGGTGATCACCGCCGCCGACAGCGCGAAGCTCAGCCACATGCCGTAGATCTGCAGGTTTTCCCGGGCAATCGGGAAGGTTTCCAGGGGATAGAACTGCGCCAGCAACAAGGTGTAAAGCGCCAGGGCAATCCCCGACAGGATCACCGAATAGCGCCACGGCAAGGTCACGGCAGCGATGGTCAGCGGTACCAGGTAATAGGAAACGAAGGGGTTGGTGGAGCCACCGGAGAAATACAGCAACACGCTGTGGATAAACAGGTCGCAGGCCAGTTGCAGCGCGTACTCCAGCTCCGTCACCGGCCAGGTGGTGCGCAGACGGATGGCCGTGAACACACACAGCACCGTGGAAAAGGCCAGGGTCACCCACAGTTGCAGCCAAGGCAGCGGCAGCAGTTCAAACCAATAGGCGAGCCCCACGGAACCGGCCTGGGCGGCCAGCACCAGGGTGCGGATAAACGTCAGGCGCCAGAGGTTCTGGCGAGTGGCGGAAGTCAGTTTTACGGGGGCGAGCATGAGCTCTCCTGATGAGCGCTCCAGGCGGATCGCAGCAAGTATAAACGAAGCGACGATACAGTCTGCGAGTCTGTGGCCCTTTGACGCAGGTCATGGCTTTATGACCGTTCGTCGGCATCGTCGCCAGATGTAGAGATTTTGTAACCCGCCGAACCCGAATCCCCCGTCTACAGTCTTACCGAACACGATCACTCTCAAGGAGCTTCCATGTCACGTTTCACTCGCAGTGCCGCCCTTATTGCCCTCAGCGTTGGCAGCATTGCCAGCCTGCCCGCGCTGGCCGCCGACCAACTGCACTACAACCAGATTTCCCTGCGGGCCGAAGTCAGCCAGGAAGTGGCCCGTGACAAGATGATCGTCACCCTCTACACCGAGTCGCAAAATACTGACCCGGCCAAGCTCGCCGCCGAAGTCACAACCATCATGAACAAGGCGCTGGGCGAAGCTCGCGAAGTAAAAGCCGTGACCCTGCGCCAGGGCAGCCGCAACAGCTATCCGATCTACGACAACAAGAACCAGAAGATCACCGGCTGGCGCGAGCGCGCCGAACTGCGTCTGGAAAGCGCGGACTTCCCCGCGCTGTCCAAGCTCACCGGCGAGCTGCTCAACACCCTGAAAATGGACAATATGGACTTCGCCATCGCCGACGCCACGCGCAAGTCCAGCGAAGACGCGTTGCTCAAGGATGCGGTCGCCGCGTTCAAGGCCCGCGCCCAACTGGCCACCGATGCACTCGGCGGCAAGGGCTACAAGATCGTCAACCTGAACTTCAATACCAACGGCTACCCAATGCCGTACGCGCGAAATGGCGGGATGATGATGAAGGCGGCAGCGATGGATTCGGCGCCGACACCTGAGGTCGAGGCCGGCACCAGCCAGGTCAGCATGAGCGCCGACGGGGTGATTGAAGTCTTGCAGTAACCTTTGCAGCCTTAGAAACGGCGCAGCCTCAACGGCTGCGCTTTTTTTTGGGCAACTTTTTCGACTATCAGCACCTACACCGCCTGAATAAAATCACTACTTACATTGCCGCTATTGAAGACCATGCAGGCAATGTTTCAGTAACGACGGCAGTAAAGCTTAAGTGCCCTCCAAACTCAAACCGCCCTGTAACAAGGTTACGGTACTTCTGCGTAAACATCTTCTTCAGCACTGTGGGGATAAGCTTAAAACCCACTCTATACGCTCAGCCCGAGTGTAACAGTGGAACTCAATGTATCCAGACAGCCACTTGATTACTGTCACCGCCACCTTAGTTAAAGGAACGTGATTCTTCGAAAATCTCTGTGCGGTACCGCTAATGCACGGTATTTAAATTCATTGCTGAGTGGCAGCACATAGATGATCGATGATTAGCCTACAACCCACTCCGTGATCGAGCCGAAAATGCGCATACAGGAACCCTCTCGACTACAATTTCCCGCCACCACTAATTCCCCATCAACAGCCAACCCCCTGGGCTCAAAAGCAGACTACCCAGAGCAAGAACCTGCGTCGAATCGCGTCTCTCGCTCAATAGCCCCCGGGGATAGATCGAGGGGCAATGTTCCGCGTAACAAGCAGTTTTATCGCGGTGGGTTTAGTGGGCATTCGCCCAATGAAGACCTTAAACCGGGTAATTACAAGGGGGTCATTTATGGCTGGAGCCTCACTCCGCCCGGGGCGAGCGCCTCCATGCAGGAACGGGAGAAACGTGTTGATGACTATGCGTATCGTGTAGAACTGAAAATCAAGAATGTGGAATCCGGTAGCGAAGGCGAAAGGAACATTAAATTCCAAGACACTCGTCAATTCATGGAGCCCGCAGGTTACTTCAGTGCTGGTTTGTTGGCAGCGGGATACGACCCGCATAAAAAAATCACGGTGACATTCAAGTCCTATGTGGGACGGGGCACTCCCGAAAACTTAAGCAACGTAGAGAAACGCACCTACTCAGCATGGGAAATTGCAGCAGGCGCACTTCAGCACGATAAAGTAGAACGAGGCGGGCCGATAAACTTTAGCTTTATGGAAATAAAGCCTGAAGACAAGCAGATGGTGAGCAACTTAGAGTCGCTGGGCAAAAAACTCCAAAACAGTTGGGAAAAAACCGTAGCCACGCCAATGCGAAACGCCTCGGGAGAATTGGCAGAAAGATCAGGCAAAGCAGACACCTATACTTTAAAGGGAACTTTAAAAAGCCTGCATAGCGATAAAAATGCATTCAAGACCTTAAGCCCTGAAGGTCAAGAAGCCATCAACCGGACACTGAATAAAAATGGGCAGGTTATCATCCCCAACATATACGGCTACCCACTGGCAGGGTATGCATTTATTCCATACACCCCCTATGATGGCAACGCTAATAACAGGCCCAACCAGGGGCTGATGGTTGATTTAAAAAATGGCACTATCAGCGAGATTCATGGTGATAAAGATTTCGCGGCCTGGGCTAAAGTCAACCGTGACAACTTAGTGCAAAGCTTTAATGCCAGAGACCGGCAAGGCGGAAAGGATGCCCATTGGCCAAGCGCAGTCGGCGTCCTCGACAACTTGATTGAAGGCGCCCCCGCCCTCTACCCCGGACGCCAGAACTTTGTGAAGGATAAGGAAGTACCGGTTTCGGAACTGTTCAATTACACCCAATCACGGGACAGTGACTATTATTTGAGGTTCGGCAACCTGAGCAATGGCATTGCTTCAGAATTTCAAAAAGAGAATGCCAAGAATGCCGTATGGTCTGACCAAACTGAAGTATTTGGATCCTCACAGCAGGGCTGGAAGAAGGCAAAGGAACTTTGGGGGAATACTTTCGGATATTTACCCGTCGTCGGCAATACGGGCAATATTGTCTTCGGAGCCCATGACAGCCTCTATGGCATGACCGCACAAGATCGCGCGGGAGGCACTAGCGCAGCGGTTATATCAGGACTGCAACTGGCACAAGAAGCTGCATTTGCCGTTGTCGGGGGGGCCGAGGTTGAGGCAGAGAAAGCAGCCATACGCTTTAACTCTTCTGCCGGCTATGATTATCAGTGGAAATATAACGCAGATACAAGCAGCTACGAATTTGAGCACCCCCCCAAGGCTAATAGCGGTACTGAGCCCTCCCCGAACCAGGTGCCCAAAGAAGGCGGTATATTAACGTCCCTCCCGTTGACCGACGCCGAAAACACCAGTATTGAAAAGCTTAAATCAATTAAAAATCTTCCAACAGGTGAAGAGCTATTTTCCACCGCCGATAGCGTCAATATACTCAGCGGAGACGCAAAGGACCTCAACCACATCAACAAAGATCTTTACACTTTTGTCGATGACTCAAAACTAGGCAAAGATTCTCGCCTGAACATTGTGGTACATGGCGGGCTCGACAAATCAACGGGAACAAGCAAAGTTTCATACAATGGAAAACTAAATACTCCACAGGAGCTACTGGACACACTACATCAACAAGGCATCCGGCCGGAAAACTTTCAAAAAGTACGCCTTCTATCTTGCTACTCCGCAAACGGTGCTGAACAGTCATTTGCCGCTGAATTCCAGAAGCTCATAAACCGCCCAGTAAAAGGTTACGAGGGAACATTAACGGCACGCCTCGCTCCAGAAGTTATTACAAAAGCCATCGGCAAAGTAGAAACCTTCTACTTAGAACACTTAAAACAGAGCAACACAAATCTGACCCCTGCGGTGAGACGAGCGGTCAGGATACAAGCCGAAGAATACGTCAACGATAATTTGGCCAAGACGTTCAACCCCACCAAGAAAAACCCACATTGGAACCCAATAAAGTGGTGGTTTTTCACTTATAAGCCCGCTCATTTCGGCGCTTAAGGACGATCTGAAGCAGTCAGCGATTTTTGCCGCCCCCGTTGGGAGAGGCTCAAAAACGCTGGCGGGCAATTGGCGCAGAGCACCCGGCCTGCGACCAAATGGTCTTATGCCCTCAACATCAAAGACTCACCGCACGATCCGGCCAAGGCCTGGGCGCTACTAAAAGAAGCAGGAGTTGCACCAGGTATCACCCCCCCATCTATAGGCGATGACGATGGGGCGCGCCTCCACTCCCAACACGCGAATGTCAGCGCAGATGGTCCGCCAGGATTGGACCAGATTCGGGATCACCGCCAATATCGTCAGCTATGAGTGAGTGAATGCATCAAACGTGCAAAAAACGGCGAGCACGATGTGATGATTTACGCCTGGACCGGCGCACCGGATTACTGGCTCGGTGTGCTCTACAGGTGTGCCGCGATCAAGGGCCGCGATTATGCAAAATGGTGTCACCCGGAGTACGGCCAACAGGTGCAGAAGGCCAGGCTCAGCAGTGACCATGACGAACCCATCAAGTGGTATTAACAGGAGCAAAAAATACCTAACAATCAAATACCTATAACGCCAATTGTGAACTCGACGGTTTTCCAGCACCTGCGCAAGGACGTCCAGGATTGAAAAATCAGCCCGTTTGGCCTGACGCCGTTCTACGGCGTAAGTCTGAATAAGTAACAGCTACGCCCCAATCGAGTGCGCCAGACACCTCGACCGAACCGATTCGGTGCGCGTCACGCACCGAAAAACACCCTCAAAAATGCAGTTTTGTGCCGAAAATTATATGAATGCGACATTCCTGTACGTTCGTACCACTCTTTGCCGCTTGTTGCCTCTCAACGTCTTGCATTGGGTATGGGGCCTGCATAAGTATCCGCAGGCCGACTCACGAGGTCGCCCTCAATTCCAAAAATGACAACAAATCATGAGGCCAACATGCTTAAACACGCAGTCATTCCGTTTTTAGTCAGCGCCGGTTTAATGGCCGCTGCACCTTTCGCCCAGGCGGCGACTAATCTGGTGTTCTGCTCCGAAGGGAGCCCGGCCGGTTTCGACCCAGGCCAGTACACTACCGGAACAGACTTCGATGCTTCGGCCGAAACCATGTTCAACCGGCTCAGCCAGTTCGAGCGCGGCGGCACCGCCGTGATTCCTGGCCTGGCCACCAAGTGGGATGTATCCGAAGACGGCCTGACCTACACCTTCCACCTGCGCGAAGGGGTCAAGTTCCACACCACGCCGTATTTCAAGCCGACTCGTGAATTCAACGCCGACGACGTGCTCTTCACCTTCAACCGGATGATCAATAAAGACGATCCGTTCCGTAAGGCCTACCCCACCGAGTTCCCGTACTTCACGGACATGGGGATGGACACCAACATCAAGAACATCGAGAAAATCGACGACCACACCGTCAAGTTCACCCTTGGCACCGTGGACGCCGCGTTTATCCAGAACCTGGCCATGAGCTTCGCCTCGGTACAGTCGGCCGAATACGCTGCCCAACTGTTGAAGGACGGCAAGCCCCAGGACATCAACCAGAAGCCGGTCGGCACTGGTCCGTTCGTGTTCAAGAGCTACCAGAAAGACTCCAACATCCGCTTCACCGGCAACAAGGATTACTGGAAGCCTGAAGACGTGAAGATCGACAACCTGATCTTCGCCATCACCACCGACCCGTCGGTGCGTGTGCAGAAACTCAAGAAGAATGAATGCCAGGTCACCCTCTTCCCGCGTCCGGCCGACCTCAAGGCCCTGGGCGAGGACAAAACCCTGAAACTGCCGCACCAGGCCGGTTTCAACCTGGGTTATATCGCCTACAACGTCATGCCAGTGCTCAAGGGCCAGACGGCCGCCAACCCCCTGGCCGACCTGCGCGTACGCCAGGCGCTGGACATGTCGGTCAACAAGCAGCAGATCATCGACTCGGTGTACCAGGGCGCAGGCCAACTGGCGGTCAACGCCATGCCGCCGACCCAATGGTCCTATGACGACACCATCAAGGACGTCCCGCACGATGTGGCCAAGGCCAAGGAACTGCTCAAGGAGGCCGGCGTCAAGGAAGGCACCGAGATCACCTTGTGGGCCATGCCGGTCCAGCGTCCGTACAACCCCAACGCCAAGCTGATGGCCGAGATGCTGCAGAACGACTGGAAGCAGATCGGCTTGAAGGTCAACATCGTCAGCTACGAGTGGGGCGAGTACATCAAGCGTTCCAAGGGCGGCGAGAACCAGGCCATGATCATCGGCTGGAGCGGTGACAATGGTGACCCGGACAACTGGCTGAACGTGCTGTTTGGCTGCGACTCCCTGGCCGGCAACAACTTCTCCAAATGGTGTGACAAGAAATTCGACGGCATCGTGAAAGAAGCCAAGGCCACATCGGACGTCGCCAAGCGCACCGAACTGTACAAGCAGGCGCAACACGTCCTCAAAGATGCAGTGCCCATGACACCTATCGCACACTCGACGGTGTATCAACCCATGCGCAACAACGTGCAGGACTTCAAGATCAGCCCATTTGGCTTGAATTCCTTCTACGGGGTAAGCGTCAGCAAGTAGTGATCTCTAGCGGCGACGTTTCATAACGTCGCCGTTATTGCATCCGCCCAGATCCTAGGAATCGAACTACCCCCGCATGGGCTGCCGTCCTACAGCAGCTAACTGCGCAGGTTACGTCCGATACCTACAAGGTCTGTCCGGTTCTGCGCATTTACCGCCCTGCCCTCGTTCCCTAACGTCGAGGTAGGCAAACGCGCAGTTCCGATACGGCATTTGCTGTGGATGGGAGCAGTGCTTTCTCCATGCCAGGTAAGGCGTGCTGATTGTTCACTGACGAAAACGATAAACATGGATTGGGGACCGTCATGCGCCATACCACCGTTCTATCCGCGATATTGGGTACCAGCCTGTTGGCCGTCGCTTCGATGGGCCAGGCTGCCGAAAAGAAAAGCCTGGTGTTCTGCTCCGAAGGCAGCCCGGCCGGGTTCGATACTGCGCAGTACACCACCGCCACCGACAACGATGCGGCCGAGCCGATCTACAACCGCCTGGTTGAGTTCGAAAAGGGTGAAACCGGCGTCGTACCAGGGCTGGCTACCAAGTGGGATATCTCGCCAGACGGCCTGACCTACACCTTCCACTTGCGCGAAGGGGTGAAGTTCCACAGCAACAAGGAATTCAAGCCGACACGGGATTTCAACGCCGATGACGTGCTGTTCACCTTCAACCGCATGCTTGACGCCAACCACCCGTTTCGCAAGGCCTACCCCACCGAGTTTCCGTACTTCAACGGGATGAGCCTGAACAAGAACATCGCCAAGGTCGAGAAAACCGACCCGCATACCGTGGTGATGACCCTGAACACGGTCGATGCCGCGTTTATCCAGAACATCGCCATGAGCTTCGCCGCGATCCTCTCGGCCGAGTACGCCGAGCAACTGCTCAAGGCCGGCAAACCCAGCGATATCAACCAGAAGCCGATCGGCACCGGGCCGTTCGTGTTCCAGCGTTACCAGAAGGATTCGCAGATCCGTTTCGCCGGCAATAAAAACTACTGGGACCCGAGCAAGGTCAAGCTCGACCAACTGATTTTCGCCATCAACACCGACGCCTCGGTACGCGTGCAGAAGCTCAAGGCCAATGAATGCCAGGTCACCCTGCATCCACGCCCCGCCGATGTCGACGCGCTCAAGGCCGACCCGAACCTGCAACTGCTGACCAAACCCGGCTTCAACCTCGGCTACATCGCCTATAACGTGCGGCACAAACCCTTCGACCAGCTCGAAGTGCGCCAGGCCCTGGACATGGCGGTGAATAAGCAGAGCATCCTCAATGCCGTGTACCAGGGCGCGGGGCAACTGGCGGTCAACGCCATGCCGCCGACCCAGTGGTCCTATGACGACAGCATCAAGGACGCCGCCTACAACCCGGAAAAAGCCAAGGAATTGCTCAAGGCGGCCGGCGTCAAGGAAGGCACCGAGATCACCCTGTGGGCCATGCCCGTCCAGCGCCCGTACAACCCCAACGCCAAGCTGATGGCCGAGATGCTGCAAAGCGACTGGGCCAAGATTGGCCTCAAGGTCAAGATCGTCAGCTATGAGTGGGGCGAGTACATCAAGCGCACCAAAAACGGCGAGCACGATGTCAGCCTGATTGGTTGGACCGGCGACAACGGTGACCCGGACAACTGGCTGGGCACCCTCTACAGCTGCGACGCCATCGGCGGGAACAACTACTCGATGTGGTGTGACCCGGCGTACGACAAGCTGATCAAGCAAGCCAAGGTCGTCACCGACCGTGAACAACGGACTGTTCTGTACAAACAGGCGCAGCAACTGCTTAAAACACAGGTGCCGATCACGCCTGTCGCCCACTCGACGGTCAACCAACCGTTAAGCACCAAGGTCGAAGGTTTCAAAGTCAGCCCCTTCGGCCGCAACGTGTTCTCGGGCGTCAGTATCACCCCATAAGAAAATAACCGGATGCGCAGAGCGAAGTGGGCTCTGCCGCAAACGTGCAGCTGTAATTCGCGAAATGTCCTACAGCAAACGTTTGCAAGTGCTTGAAGAGTTACACACCCAATAGCCGGCTCATCTAAAAAGGCCGGCATAAAAAAAAGAGAACCAAAGGAGCTCCACCCATGAAACTAAGCAGCAAAGTGCTACTGGCCATGGCCATCAGCAGCATCACCGCGACCGCTTACGCCGAACCTGCAAGCCAGGAATTCGTGCCGACCACACTGGCCGGCGCCAGCGCCCAAAGCGAAGCCAAGGGCTTTATCGAAGACTTCAGCCTCGGCGGCAGTACGCGCAACTGGTACTCCCACGAAAGCCTCTACCGGGGGGGCAGCTTCAAATACAAAGAGCACGGTGTCGTAAAGACCGACCGCAACCGTACCAACTGGGTTCAGGGCACCATCCTCAACGCAAGCTCGGGTTTCACCCAGGGCACTGTTGGTGTCAAGACCGAAGTAGCGGTGTACAACGCTCTGGTTCTGGACCGCAGCAAACGCGATATCAAGGGCGGCTCTAACCGCACCTTGGCTGACTCTGACGGCAATGCCGTAGACCAGTGGAGCAAACTGGGCCTGGCCAACGTCCAGTTCCGTGTTTCCAACACCACCCTGACTGCCGGTCGCCAGAACTTCAGCAGCCCTATCGTCGACACTATCGGCAACCGTGCCCTACCTTCGAGCTTCGAGGGTGTGAGTTTCAACAGCGAAGAATTCAACAACCTGTCGTTCCAGGGCGGTGTGTTTGATCGTGTTTCGCCACGTACCGAGCAGAGCCTGTCGAAGTTCCGTACCGAATACACATCCGATGCCAGCGTGGAGACCGACAAGGTCTACACCCTGGGCGCCAACTATCAGCCGTTCAAAAGCCTGAAGACCAGCTTCTTCGGTGCCAACGTGAAGGACTTCTGGAACCAGTACTACTTCGGTGCAACCCACGAACTGGGTGACAGCCAGCAACTGGCCCTGACCACTGGCTTCAACTACTACAAGACCGTCGACGAAGGCAAAAAGCTGATGGGGGATATCGACAACGATACCTTCTCCCTGTCCCTGGGCCTGGCGCACCAAGCCCACAGCCTGACCTTCTCCTACCAGGCGGTGAACGGTAACGAGTACTTCGACTACCTGCACGAAACCAACGGCATCTACCTGGCCAACTCCTTGACTTCGGACTTCAACGGCCCGAACGAGAAATCCTTCCAGGTCGCCTACGGCATTAACATGGCCGAATACGGCGTGCCGGGCCTGAAGTTCAACATCTACTCGGCTCGCGGCTGGGGCATTGACGGTACCCACTACACCGGCAACCGTGGGGTAGTCGGCAAGGGCTACGACGGTATCCAGAAGCAAGACGGCGAGAAACACCAGGAATACGGTGTAGGCGCCGGTTATGCGATCCAGAGCGGCCCGCTCAAGGCCACTGCTATCCGTGCGACCTACGTCGAACACCGTGGCAGCGAGTTCCAATCTGACGGCAGCGTCAAGGAATTCCGTCTGGTCACCACCATCCCATTCAACATCCTTTAATTAGCGCCAGGTAAACGGCAGGCTCAGGACGAGCCTGCCGTCTACATTTGTGTGGTTGAATCGTTTGCAGAGGGCTCTTCAATGAAAATGCTCCCGTTACAAGCCGCCATGACCGCTGCACTGCTGAGTGTGGCCCTGGGCATTTCGGCCAAGCCGCTGGTGGTCTGCACCGAAGCCAGTCCGGAAGGCTTCGACCCGGTCCTGTACACCACGGCCGTCACCGCCGATGCTGCGGCCGAAACCATGTTCAACCGCCTGGTGGACTTCAAGCCCGGCACTACTGAAATCGTGCCTGCACTCGCCAAATCGTGGGACATCAGTGAAGACGGTCTGACCTATACCTTCCACCTGCGTGATGACGTCAAGTTCCACACCACCGACTACTTCAAGCCCACGCGCAACCTGAATGCCGACGACGTGCTCTGGAGCTTCCAGCGTCAACTGGACCCGAAACATCCGTGGCACAACAAGTCCACCACCGGTTTCCCCTATTTCGAAAGCATGGGTTTCAAGGAACTGCTCAAAAGCGTCGAGAAGACCGATGACCACACCGTGGTCTTCACCCTGACCCGCCCCGAAGCCCCGTTCCTGGCCGATGTCGCGATGCCCTTCACCGCCATCCACTCCGCCGAATACGCCGACAAACTGCTGGCCGCCAACAAGACCGGCGAGCTCAACAGCAAGCCGATCGGCACCGGCCCGTTTATTTTTACCCGCTACCAGAAAGATGCCCAGGTGCGCTTCAAGGCCAACCCGGAATACTTCCGTGGCAAGCCGCCCGCCGACCCGCTGATCCTGGCCATCGCGGTGGATAACAACGTGCGCCTGCAAAAGCTCAAGGCCAATGAGTGCCAGATCGCGCTGTATCCAAAGCCTGACGACCTGCCGAGTATCAAGGCCGATCCCAACCTGAAGGTCGCGGAACTGGCGGCGATGACCACCGCCTACACCGCCATGAACACCACCCACAAGTACATGAGCGACGCGCGGGTGCGCCACGCGATCAACATCGCGTTCGACAAACAGGGCTATAACGAATCCCTGTACGGCAAAGGCAATGCCATCGACGCCACCGGCCCGTACCCGCCGACCCTGCTGGGCTTCAACGACCAGCTGAAAAACCCGCCCCGCGACCTGGACAAGGCCCGTGCCCTGCTCAAGGAAGCCGGCGTGCCGGAAGGCACCGAATTCACCCTGTTCACCCGCAACGGCGGCGGCCCGACCAACCCCAACCCGATGCTCGGCGCCCAGCGCATGCAGGCGGATCTGGCGAAGATTGGCCTGAAGGTCAATATCAGGGTCATGGAGTGGGGCGAAATGCTCAAGCGCGCCAAAGCCGGCGAACACGACATGGTCTCGGCCGGCTGGGCCGGAGACAACGGCGACCCAGACAACTTCCTCACCCCCAACCTGAGTTGCGATGCCGCTAAAAACGGCGAAAACTACGCCCGCTGGTGTAACCAAGAGTTTCAGGGCTTGATCGACAAGGCCCGCGCCGTGGCTGAACCCGCCGAACGCGCCGCACTCTATGAACAAGCGCTGGCCGTTTTCGACAAGGACCAACCATGGATCCCCATGGCCTACCCGAAAATGTTCACCGCCATGCGCAAGAACGTCGAGGGTTATACCCAAAGCCCCCTGACCAACAATAACTTCGCCACCACCCAGGTGAAGTAATAAGAGACGCCCGGTTCCGTCGACGTTGACGGAGCCGGACCTGCCTAACCGGCTGATTGAGGTAGACAACACGATGTTTAGTTTTATTGCCCGCCGATTGGGGTTATTGATCCCCACGTTCTTCGGCATCACGTTGCTGACTTTTGCGTTGATTCGCATGATCCCTGGCGACCCCGTAGAAGTCATGATGGGCGAAAGGCGAGTTGACCCCGAGATGCACGCCCAGGCAATGGAACGCCTTGGCTTGAACAAACCCTTGTATGCGCAATACCTGGACTACGTCGGCAAGCTCGCCCAGGGCGACCTCGGCGAATCCCTGCGCACCCGCACCAGCGTCTGGAGCGAGTTCACCGCCCTGTTCCCCGCGACCCTGGAACTGTCCATGGCCGCCCTGTTGTTCGCCGGCATCCTCGGGCTATTGGCCGGGGTGATCGCGGCACTCAAGCGAGGATCCCTGTTCGACCATGGGGTGATGGGCATCTCCCTGGCGGGATATTCGATGCCGATCTTCTGGTGGGGCCTGATCCTGATCATGTTCTTCTCGGTGAGCCTGGGCTGGACCCCGGTTTCCGGGCGTATCGACCTGCTCTACGACATCGAGCCGCGCACCGGTTTCATGCTGATCGACACCCTGCTGGCCGACGAGCCGGACGCATTCTGGGATGCCCTGCACCACCTGGTCCTGCCGGCCATCGTACTGGGCACCATCCCGCTGGCAGTGATTGCGCGGATGACCCGTTCCTCGATGCTTGAAGTGCTGCGCGAAGACTACATCCGTACCGCCAAGGCCAAGGGCCTGTCGCCGGCGCGCGTGGTGTTCGTGCACGGCCTGCGTAACGCGCTGATCCCGGTGCTGACAGTGGTGGGCCTGCAAGTCGGCACACTGCTGGCCGGTGCGGTTTTGACCGAAACCATCTTCTCCTGGCCCGGCATCGGCAAATGGCTGATCGAAGCCATTGGCGCGCGGGACTACCCGGTGGTGCAAAACGGCATCCTGCTGATCGCCTGTCTGGTGATCCTGGTGAACTTCGTGGTGGATATCCTCTACGGCTTCGCCAACCCACGCATCCGTCACCAGCGCTGAGATCATGACCATGACCACACCTACTCAAGTGTCAGCAGTCGATCAAAGCCTGCTGTACCCGTCGCCGTACAAAGAATTCTGGCAAGCCTTCTCCAAGAACAAGGGCGCGGTTGCCGGCCTGCTGTTTATGTTGCTGATCGTGTTCTGCGCGATCTTCGCCCCCTGGGTGGCGCCCCATAACCCGAGCGAGCAATACCGCGACTTCCTGCTGACCCCGCCGTCGTGGCTGGAAGGCGGGCAGATCCAGTTTTTGCTGGGCACCGACGAACTGGGCCGCGACCTGCTGTCGCGCCTGATCCAGGGCTCACGCCTATCGTTGCTGATCGGTTTGTCGTCGGTGGTGATGTCGCTGATCCCGGGGATCCTGCTAGGCCTGTTCGCCGGGTTCTTCCCGCGTCTGCTCGGCCCGACCATCATGCGTTTGATGGACATCATGCTGGCCCTGCCATCGCTGCTGCTGGCCGTGGCGATTGTCGCCATCCTCGGCCCTGGCCTGATCAACACCGTGATCGCGATTGCCATTGTGTCGCTGCCGTCCTACGTGCGCCTGACCCGCGCGGCGGTGATGGGCGAGCTCAACCGTGACTACGTGACCGCCGCGCGCCTGGCCGGTGCCGGCCTGCCGCGCCTGATGTTCGTGACCGTGCTGCCCAACTGCATGGCGCCATTGATCGTGCAGGCCACCTTGAGCTTCTCCTCGGCGATTCTCGATGCCGCCGCCCTGGGCTTCCTCGGCCTTGGCGTGCAACCGCCGACACCTGAGTGGGGCACCATGCTGGCTTCGGCCCGTGACTACATCGAACGTGCCTGGTGGGTCGTGAGCCTGCCTGGTTTGACCATTTTGCTCAGCGTGCTGGCAATCAACCTGATGGGCGACGGCCTGCGCGATGCGCTGGACCCGAAACTCAAGAATGCCGCGTGAGGAGATTCCCATGTCACTGCTAGAAATCAAGAATCTCAATGTGCGCTTCGGCGACAAAACCGCTGTGCCGGTGGTCGATGGCCTCGACCTGTCCGTGGACAAAGGCGAAGTGTTGGCCATCGTTGGCGAGTCGGGTTCGGGTAAGTCCGTGACCATGATGGCGCTGATGGGCCTGATCGAGCATCCCGGCATTGTCACCGCCGACTCGCTGACCTTCGACGGCAAGGACATGCTCAAGCTGAGCAATCGCCAGCGCCGGCAGATCGTCGGCAAAGACCTGGCGATGGTGTTCCAGGACCCGATGACCGCGCTGAACCCCAGCTACACCGTGGGCTTCCAGATTGAAGAAGTACTGCGCCTGCACCTGAAAATGTCCGGCAAGCAAGCGCGCAAGCGGGCCATTGAACTGCTGGAAAAGGTCGAGATCCCTGGCGCCTCCAGCCGTATGGATGCCTACCCGCACCAACTGTCCGGCGGCATGAGCCAGCGTGTGGCAATTGCCATGGCGATTGCCGGCGAACCAAAGCTGCTGATCGCCGACGAACCCACCACCGCCCTGGACGTGACCATCCAGGCGCAGATCATGGAACTGCTGCTGGCTCTGCAAAAAGAACAGAACATGGGCCTGGTGCTGATCACCCACGACCTCGCAGTCGTCGCGGAAACCGCTCAGCGCGTGTGCGTAATGTACGCCGGCCAAGCGGTGGAAGTCGGCCAGGTGCCCGGCCTGTTCGACGTGCCGGCGCACCCGTACAGCGAAGCGTTGCTGGCGGCGATCCCGGAACACAGCATGGGCGCCGCCCGTCTGTCGACCTTGCCGGGCATCGTCCCCGGTCGGTATGACCGCCCGCAAGGCTGCCTGCTGTCGCCACGCTGCCCATATGTGCAGGACAGCTGCCGCCAGACCCGTCCGACCCTGGACCCGCAAGCCCACAGCCTTGTGCGCTGCTTCTACCCCTTGAACCAGGAGGTGGCGTAATGGCCGTCGTTCTTACCGCCCGCGACCTGACCCGTCATTACGAAGTGTCCCGTGGCCTGTTCAAGGGCCACGCCACCGTGCGCGCCCTCAATGGCGTGTCGTTCGAGCTGGAAGCCGGCAAGACCCTCGCCGTCGTGGGTGAGTCGGGGTGTGGCAAATCCACCCTGGCCCGGGCGCTGACGCTGATTGAAGAGCCGTCGTCCGGCTCGTTGAAAATCGCCGGCCAGGAAGTCGCCGGCGCCGACAAGGCCCAGCGCAAACAACTGCGCAAAGACGTGCAGATGGTGTTCCAGAGCCCCTATGCCTCGTTGAATCCGCGGCAGAAAGTCGGTGATCAACTGGGCGAGCCGCTGTTGATCAACACCAACCTGTCCGCCGCCGAACGCCGCGAAAAAGTGCAGGCGATGATGAAGCAAGTGGGCCTGCGCCCTGAGCATTATCAGCGTTACCCGCACATGTTCTCCGGTGGCCAGCGCCAGCGCATTGCCCTGGCCCGCGCCATGATGCTGCAACCCAAGGTGCTGGTGGCGGATGAACCGACCTCGGCCCTCGACGTGTCGATCCAGGCCCAGGTGCTCAACCTGTTTATGGACCTGCAGCAGCAGTACAACACGGCCTACGTGTTCATTTCCCACAACCTGGCGGTGGTGCAACACGTTGCCGACCACGTGATGGTGATGTACCTCGGTCGCCCGGTGGAAATGGGCGCGAAGAACGACATCTACGAGCGCCCGCTGCACCCTTACACCCAGGCGCTGCTGTCGGCCACCCCGACCATTCACCCGGACCCGAACAAGCCAAAGATCAAGATCGTCGGCGAGCTGCCCAACCCGCTTAACCCGCCCTCCGGCTGCGCGTTCCATAAGCGCTGCCCGTATGCCACCGAGCGCTGCAGCAGTGAAGAGCCGCTGCTGCGCGAACTGGACAACCGCCAAGTGGCTTGCCATCACGCGGAGCAGTTCGTGGCCTAACCCCCTGTAGGGGTGGGCTTGTGTGGGAGCGGGCTTGCCCGCGATAGCATCAGCGCGGTTTAACTGACAGTGCGAAGCCCTATCCCACACAAGCCCTCTCCCACAGGGCGATACAGCGTTGTACAGCCTCTCCCGCCAGATTGCGCATCAGTCTGGCGGGAGGGGCTTTTTTGTTTTTAGCAAAGTGTAAAAGTTGTAAATGACATTTACTTGTATTTGATAATGACTAGCATTCCGGCGCACAGAGGGCGCCGAATCCTGCTGGAAGGCAGTTCTGGTGCATCTCGCTCAGTTGCCACCTTCCCTAAAGGATTCTGCGGACATGTCACCTCGATTCAGGCTCAGCCATTTCTCCCTGGCGTTTATCGCCGCCCTCTCGTCTCCCGCACTGCTGGCGGATACCTTGGAAAGAGAACACGGCAAAGTGCCGGTAGCCGCTACCGACCTGCCCGTCGACGGCACCTCCCAAGCCCTGGAGTTGAGCGAAACACGAATCCTGGGCACCGCTGCCGAAGAACTCAAACAAGCCCCCGGCGTGTCGATCATCACCGCCGAAGACATCAAGAAACGCCCGCCGACCAACGACCTGTCGGACATCATCCGCCGTGAACCGGGCGTCAACCTCAGTGGCAACAGCTCCAGCGGCAGCCGAGGCAACAACCGCCAGATCGACCTGCGCGGCATGGGCCCGGAAAACACCCTGATCCTGATCGATGGCAAGCCCTCGACCTCGCGCAACGCCGTGCGCTACGGCTGGAGCGGCGACCGTGACACCCGTGGCGAAACCAACTGGGTGCCGGCCGAAGAAGTCGAACGCATTGAAATCCTGCGTGGCCCGGCGGCTGCTCGCTACGGCTCCGGGGCCATGGGCGGGGTGATCAACATCATCACCAAGCGCCCCACCGACCAGTTGCACGGCTCGCTGACCACCTACGTGTCGCTGCCCGAAGACGATGCCGAAGGCATGAGCAAACGCACCAACTTCAACCTCAGCGGCCCGTTGAGCGACACCTTGGCGTTCCGGGTGTATGGCGGCCTGAACAAGACCGATGCCGATGACTCCACCATCAACCAGGCCGAGCAGGCTAGCGCAGACTCGCTGGTCGCCGGCCGCGAGGGTGTGCGCAACAAGGACGTCAACGGTTTGCTCAGTTGGCAATTCACCCCCGAGCAGACCCTGGACCTGGAAGCCAGCTACAGCCGTCAGGGCAATATCTTCGCCGGCGACACCATGCTCAACGGCGGCGGTGTATTCGTGAACAGCCTGGTCGGCAAGGAAACCAGCGTGATCCAGCGCAGCAGTTTCTCCGCCACCCACCGTGGCGAGTTCGACTGGGGCTCGACCATGGCATCGCTGAGCCACGACCTGACCCGCAACGCACGCCTCAACGAAGGCCTGGCGGGTTCCGGCGAGGGCGCGCCCTCCGCCACCGCTGGCCGTTTCGAATCGCGGCTGCGCAACACCCGGGCCACGGCCGAGGTCAACCTGCCCCTGAGTTTCGGCACCGAGCAGGTGCTGACCCTGGGCAGCGAATACCTCTACGAGTCGATGAACGATCCGGGGTCGCTGCGCCCACAAAGCTACGACCCTGGCACAGGTGGCGTACCGAGCATTCCGGGGATGAGCCGCAGCAGTACCAAGACCACGGCCTCCAGCTATGCGCTGTTCGCCGAGGACAACATCGAAGTCGGCAGCAAGACCATCATCACCCCCGGCCTGCGCTACGACGATCATGAAGAGTACGGCGGCAACTGGAGCCCGAGCCTCAACGCCTCGCACCAACTGACCGATGAGCTGAGCCTCAAGGGCGGTATTGCCCGCGCCTACAAGACGCCCAACCTGTACCAGTCCAACCCCAACTACTTGCTGTACAGCCGTGGCAACGGTTGCAACGCCAGCGAAGCCAACTCCGGCGGCTGCTACCTGGTGGGTAACCCGGACCTGAAACCGGAAATCAGCGTCAACAAGGAAATCGGCCTGGCCTATGACAAAGGCACCTGGCGCACCAGCGCGACCTACTTCCGTAATGACTACAAGAACAAAATCAACGCCAGCAACACCGCCGCCTACCGCCTGGACGGCGGGCGCCGCGTGCTGGAGTGGGAAAACAGCGGGGCGGCACTGGTGCAGGGGGTCGAGGGCAACCTGTTCATGACCCTGCGCGACGACCTGGACTGGAACACCAACCTGACCTACATGATCGACTCCAAGGACAAGGACACCGGCGAACCGCTGAGTGTCATTCCCAAGTACACGGTCAACACCACCCTGGACTGGCAGGCCACCGACAAGCTGTCGTTCCAGGTCAGCGGCACCTACTACGGCAAGCAGGAGGCGCCGACCCTCAACTCCCGCAGCGCCAACCGCTATGATCGCAGCGCCCAACAGGATGTGGACCCGTACGGTTTGATGGGGTTGAGCAGCGGCTACGAGTTCACCAAGAACCTGAGTGTGCGCGTGGGCATCGAGAACCTGCTGGACAAGCGCCTGTATCGCAAAGGCAATGCTGACGATGCCGGTGCCCAGACGTATAACGAACCGGGTCGGGCTTACTTTGCGTCGGTGACGGCTTCGTTCTAAGGGCCATGCTATTGAAGGTCTTTGAATAGTCAGCTGTATCTGGACACTTTGGCGAGGGGACAAATCCCCTCGCCACCAGTGGGTGTTACCTTTAATTAAGCGCTAGCAATTACCGTTTATTCGCGAGCAAACCAACGACAAGTCCGACATTAAAAACAGTACTATCGCCCAACAACAAGGCAAACTTTCTGCAACTTGTAACTACCATGTTTCCGCAATTGCGCAACGCAATCTCAGAAGAATAAAGTCCGCCAGCTACAACTTCCTATATTCTTTGCGAGAACTGTCATGAGAGAAATTTCAAAATCTCTGAAAAAGCTGCTGTCTGATATCTACGAGGACGGCGACGTGTCGCTGATGGAGTTCAAGGCCTTGCAGGTTGAATCCGACCTGCGTTGGGGAAGGGTGGTCGATGAACTGGGGAAAAACAATACATTGCTGGCATTTCAAAGTTCGATGGATGTTGCCATGCACTTATTGTTTTTGAGCCTGAACTACATAAAGGACCAGGAAATCACTGATGTGGGCGAAGCCATTGTCAAGGATGCAATAGCCGCACAAGTTGAAACGCTAATGGCCGGCGCTGAACTGTCCCTTAAACAACTTAAAGTTGGCCCCAACACCCGGTAATCTACCGCAAAAAAAGGCGAAGCCATCACAGCTTCGCCTTTTTTTTATACCGCTAACCCTTAGTGGTGTTCGCGGGTCGCACGGAATTTCACATCAGGCCAGCGCTCTTCCATCAACGCCAGGTTCACCCGGGTAGGCGCCAGGTAGGTCAGGTGGCCACCGCCGTCGATGGCGAGGTTTTCCACGGCCTTGTTGGAGAACTCCTCCAACTTCTTCTTGTCACTGCAATCAATCCAGCGTGCCGAGTACACGGTGATCGGCTCGTAGGAGCATTCGACCTTGTATTCCTCTTTCAAGCGGCTGGCCACCACATCGAACTGCAGCACACCCACGGCGCCGAGGATGATGTCGTTGCTGCGCTCGGGGAAGAACACCTGGGTGGCGCCCTCTTCCGCCAATTGCTGCAGACCTTGGCGCAGTTGCTTGGATTTCAGCGGGTCGCGCAGGCGTACGCGGCGGAACAGTTCCGGGGCGAAGTGCGGGATACCGGTGAAGCTCAAGGCTTCGCCTTCGGTGAAGGTGTCGCCGATCTGGATGGTGCCGTGGTTGTGCAAACCGATGATGTCGCCGGCAAACGCTTCTTCCAGTTGCTCACGCTCCGAGGAGAAGAACGTCAGGGCGTCGCCGATGCGTACGTCCTTGCCGGTGCGTACGTGGCGCATCTTCATGCCTTTTTCGTACTTGCCGGAGCAGATACGCATAAAGGCGATACGGTCGCGGTGCTTGGGGTCCATGTTCGCCTGGATCTTGAACACGAAGCCGCTGAATTTCTCTTCAACCGGCTCCACGGTACGCTCGTTGGCAACCCGCGCCAGTGGTTTCGGTGCCCAATTGACCACCGCATCCAGTACGTGGTCGACGCCGAAGTTGCCCAGGGCGGTACCGAAGAACACCGGGGTCAGTTGCCCGTCGAGGAATTCCTGCTGGTTGAACGCGTGGCAGGCGCCCTGCACCAGTTCCAGTTGGTCGACGAAGCGCTCGTACTCGTCACCCAGGTGGGCGCGGGCCTCATCGGAGTCGAGTTTCTCGATGATCTTCACATCGGTGCGTTCGTGACCGTGGCCGGCGGTGTAGACAATGATGTAGTCGTCGGCCAGGTGGTACACGCCCTTGAAGTCGCGGTAGCAGCCAATCGGCCAGGTGATCGGCGCGGCCTTGATCTTCAGGACGGCTTCGATTTCATCCAGCAGTTCGATCGGGTCGCGGATGTCACGGTCGAGTTTGTTGATAAAGCTGACGATCGGCGTATCGCGCAGGCGGCACACGTCCATCAGCGCGATGGTGCGTGGCTCGACGCCCTTACCGCCGTCGAGGACCATCAAGGCCGAGTCCACCGCGGTCAGGGTGCGGTAGGTATCTTCGGAGAAGTCTTCATGGCCCGGGGTGTCGAGCAGGTTGACCATGTGGTCGCGATAGGGGAACTGCATGACCGACGTGGTAATGGAAATACCCCGTTGTTTCTCCATCTCCATCCAGTCAGAGGTGGCATGGCGATCGGATTTGCGGGATTTCACCGTGCCGGCCACTGCGATCGCCTTGCCCATCAGCAGGAGCTTTTCGGTGATGGTGGTTTTACCGGCATCGGGGTGGGAAATAATGGCGAAAGTGCGGCGTTTCGCGACTTCGGCGGCCTGGTGGGTCATGGGAAATCGCCTGGCAGGTGAGTCAAAAAAGGGCGGCGAGTATAGCGCAAACCCAGGGAGCCGGACCACCGTTCACCCGATTGGGGGGGTGGCTAAATGCTGCCAAGTATGGAACCTTTTAAAAGGTAGAGACGTCCACTCCCCTGCTACCGCACTCGGAACAGGGGCTGAAAAATCAGCAAGTTAGCCTGACGAGGCTGCGCTCATGGCTTGGTCGCATACCGCGTTGCCGGTATCGGCGAGCTGCTTTTCGCGAACATATTCGCCGACAGCCAGGAATGGCATTGCCGCTCGGAAATGTGTTCGCCGACAAAAGAAAAAAGGAGTCCGCCTGTGGCTATTCGCTATGGCAAAGGGCTGATAGGAGGAGCGGTTGTCGTCGCTCTCCTGGCCCTGCTGGTCCACTGGATCGGCATCAACACGATCGAACTGTACCGCGACGATTTGTTGTTTTACCTGCAAGCTCACCTGATTCTTGTACTTGTCTCCATGCTGGCTGCCCTGATCGTAGGGATCCCCGCCGGTATCCTGCTCAGCCGACCGAATATGGTCGGGCGCGCAGAACGCTTCATGCAGATCTTCAACATCGGCAACACCGTCCCTCCCCTGGCCGTACTGGCCATCGCCCTCGGCGTCCTCGGCATCGGCAGTGGCCCGGCCATCTTCGCCCTGTTCCTCGCCTCCTTGCTGCCCATCGTGCGCAATACCTACGAAGGCCTGAAAAACGTGCAGGGTTCCTTGAAGGAAGCCGCCGTCGGCATCGGCATGACCCCACGCCAGGTGCTGTTTCGCGTCGAATTGCCCAACGCCGTGCCGATCATTATCGGTGGCGTACGTGTGGCCCTGGCAATCAACGTCGGCACCGCACCGCTGGCGTTCCTGATTGGCGCCAATAGCCTGGGCAGCCTGATCTTCCCCGGCATCGCCCTGAACAACCAGCCGCAATTGCTGCTCGGCGCCGCGTGCACCGCGCTGCTGGCATTGCTGCTTGACGGTCTGGTGACCATGGCCAGCCGCCTCTGGCTGGAACGCGGGTTGCGTCCGTCTTAAGGCTTGGCAAAGGAATTCACATGAAAAAACTGACTTTGATACTGAGCTGCGTCCTGCTGTTTGCAGGCATTGCGCAAGCTGCTGAAAAACCGGTGATCCGCATCGGCGCCCGGGTCTTCACCGAACAGACCCTGCTCGCCGAAATCACCTCCCAGTACCTGCGCACCAAGGGGTACGACACCCGCGTGACCGGCGGCCTGGGCAGCAACCTGGCGCGCAGTGCCCAGGAAAGCGGGCAACTGGACCTGATCTGGGAGTACACCGGCGTGTCCCTGGTGGCCTACAACCATGTGGACGAGAAGCTCGACAGCGAACAGTCCTACGCACGGGTTAAAGAACTCGACGCAAAAAAAGGCCTGGTCTGGCTGTCGCCGTCGAAATTCAGCAATACCTACGCCCTGTCCCTGCCGGAAAACGTGGCCAAGGAGTATCCGCAGATCAACACCATCAGCGACCTGACCCAGGCGCTGGCCGAGACAACCCATGAAAACCGCCTGGTGGCCCTGGACACCGAGTTCGCCAACCGTTCCGACGGCATGGCCGGCATGGTCAAGCTGTACGGCATGAACCTCACCCGCAAGAACACCCGGCAGATGGACGCCGGTCTGGTCTACACCGCCTTGCGCAATGGCCAGGTATTTGCCGGCCTGGTGTACACCACCGACGGTCGCCTCAATGCCTTCAAATTGAAGCTGCTGGAAGATGACCTGCACTACTTCCCGGATTACACCGCAGCCCCCGTGGTGCGTCAGGTTTATCTGGATGCCCACCCGCAATTGGCCGCCGACCTCAAGCCACTGGCAGCGCTGTTCGACGATGAAACCATGCGCCAGCTGAACGCGCGGGTCGACGTCGACCATGAAAGCCCATCGGCTGTAGCCGCTGATTTCCTGCGCCAGCACCCACTCAACTAAAAGAGGAGAAGACATGGAATTTCTGAACGCCTTTTCCCATCTTGATTGGGCCCAAGTCCTGCACCTGACCTGGCAGCACATCACCCTGGTCGGGATCGCCGTGATCCTCGCGATCGTCGTAGGCGTGCCCCTGGGCGTGCTGATGACCCGCTTCCCGACCCTGGCCGGCCCGTTGCAAGCCAGTGCCACGGTGCTGCTGACGGTGCCATCGATTGCCCTGTTCGGCCTGCTGCTGCCGTTCTACTCCAAATTTGGCCAGGGCCTGGGGCCGATGCCGGCGATCACCGCCGTATTCCTCTACTCCCTGCTGCCGATCATGCGTAACACCTACCTGGCCCTGACCGGCGTCGAGCCGGGCATCCGCGAAGCCGCCAAAGGCATCGGCATGACCTTCGGCCAGCGCCTGCGCATGGTCGAGCTGCCGATTGCAGTGCCGGTGATCCTCGCCGGGGTGCGCACCGCCGTGGTGATGAACATCGGTGTAATGACCATTGCCGCCACCATCGGCGCCGGTGGCCTGGGTGTACTTATTCTGGCTTCCATCAGCCGCAGCGACATGTCGATGCTGATCGTTGGCGCCGTGCTGGTCAGTCTCCTGGCCATCTTCGCCGACCTGCTTCTGCAATGGCTGCAACGCTCGCTGACTCCAAAAGGATTGCTCAAATGATCGAACTTCAAAACCTGTCCAAGACCTTCCAAAGCAACGGCAAGACTGTCACCGCCGTTAACGACGTGAGCCTGACTGTCAATGAAGGCGAGATTTGCGTGTTCCTCGGTCCCTCGGGCTGCGGCAAGAGCACCACGCTGAAGATGATCAACCGCCTGATCAAGCCCTCCTCGGGCAAGATCCTGATCAACGGCGAAGACACCACCGACCTCGATGAAGTGACCCTGCGCCGCAATATCGGCTACGTGATCCAGCAGATCGGCCTGTTTCCCAACATGACCATCGAGGAAAACATCGTGGTCGTGCCCAAGCTGCTGGGCTGGGACAAGCAGAAATGCCACGACCGCGCCCGCGAGTTGATGAGCATGATCAAGCTCGAACCCAAGCAGTATCTGCACCGCTACCCGCGCGAGCTGTCCGGTGGCCAGCAACAGCGCATCGGCGTGATCCGCGCCCTGGCGGCCGACGCGCCGTTGCTGCTGATGGATGAGCCGTTCGGCGCGGTCGACCCAATCAACCGCGAGATGATCCAGAACGAGTTCTTCGAGATGCAACGCGCGCTGAACAAGACGGTGATCATGGTCAGCCATGACATCGACGAGGCGATCAAGCTGGGCGACAAAATCGCCATCTTCCGCGCCGGCAAGTTGTTGCAGATCGACCACCCGGACACTCTGCTGGCCCATCCTGCCGACGAGTTTGTCAGCAACTTTGTCGGCCAGGACAGCACCCTCAAGCGCCTGCTGCTGGTCAAGGCCGAAGACGCGGCGGACAACGCCCCGTCGGTCAGCCCGGAAACCCCGGTGGCCGATGCCCTGGAGCTGATGGACGAGCATGACCGCCGCTATGTGGTGGTCACCTGCGCCGAGAACAAGGCGCTGGGTTATGTACGACGTCGCGACCTGCATCGTCAGACGGGTACCTGCGCCCAATACCTGCGCGAGTTCAACGCCACGGCGGCGTTTGACGAGCACTTGCGCATCCTGTTGTCGCGCATGTACGAGTTCAACCGCTCGTGGCTGCCGGTGATGGATGCCGAGCGGGTGTTTTTGGGTGAAGTGACCCAGGAGTCGATTGCCGAGTACCTGAGCTCTGGTAAGTCCCGTGGGGGCAAGACCAGTATTGTGTCGCCTGCCGAGACCGCACTGGCCTGAGACCACTCGGTCAAAATTGTGGGAGCGGGCTTGCTCGCGAAAGCGGTGTGTCAGTCACTGAATGGGTGCTGACCCACCGCCTTCGCGAGCAAGCCCGCTCCCGCATTTAGTTCTGCTGGGTGTCAGGAAATAGCCTGATTCCTCCTCATTGGGGAACATCAATCCGTCACACCGGTCGGTTACATAAGTAGCTGAACTGGGTCACGCGACGAACGCGTGCAAAAACGCGACATTTTTAGTTGATCTCAAGCCCCTCACGCCCTAAAGTTCGCGCCGAACGTCCATGCTGGAAACGATCCATCCGGCTCAAGTACTGACGACGAGACAGCAAGGCCAAGGGAAGCTTATCCCATGGCCTTTTTGCTTTCGGCGACATGCCTTGGGAAGTAGGCGAACCAAAGTGGGGATACGGAGGACGTTCATTTGCACCCATTGTTAATTTCAGTTTGCCCTTAGGAGTTCCCAGCATGTCGATCAACGTCGAAGATTATTTCGCGCGCGCCACTTTTGACAAAATGAAGGCGTTCGCCGACAAGCAAGAAACCCCGTTCGTGGTGATCGACACCGCGATGATCAGCCAGGCCTACGATGACCTGCGCGCCGGTTTCGAATTCGCCAAGGTGTACTACGCCGTCAAGGCCAACCCGGCTGTCGAGATCATCGACCTGTTGAAAGACAAGGGTTCGAGCTTCGACATCGCCTCGATCTACGAGCTGGACAAGGTCATGGACCGCGGCGTCAGCGCCGACCGTATCAGCTACGGCAACACCATCAAGAAATCCAAGGACATCCGCTACTTCTACGAGAAGGGCGTGCGCCTGTTCTCCACCGACTCCGAAGCCGACCTGCGCAACATCGCCAAGGCCGCGCCGGGCTCGAAAGTCTATGTGCGCATCCTCACCGAAGGCTCGACCACGGCTGACTGGCCTTTGTCGCGCAAATTCGGCTGCCAGACCGACATGGCCATGGACCTGCTGATCCTCGCCCGCGATTTGGGCCTGGTGCCTTACGGCATCTCGTTCCACGTGGGTTCGCAACAGCGTGATATCAGCGTGTGGGACGCCGCCATTGCCAAGGTCAAGGTGATCTTCGAGCGTTTGAAAGAAGAAGACGGCATCCACCTCAAGCTGATCAACATGGGCGGTGGCTTCCCGGCCAACTACATCACCCGCACCAACAGCCTGGAAACCTACGCCGAGGAAATCATCCGCTTCCTCAAGGAAGACTTCGGTGACGAGCTGCCGGAAATCATCCTGGAACCAGGCCGTTCGTTGATCGCCAACGCCGGGATCCTGGTCAGTGAAGTGGTGTTGGTCGCCCGCAAATCCCGCACCGCCGTCGAGCGTTGGGTGTACACGGATGTGGGCAAGTTCTCCGGCCTGATCGAAACCATGGACGAAGCCATCAAGTTCCCGATCTGGACCGAGAAAAAGGGCGAGATGGAAGAAGTGGTGATCGCCGGCCCTACCTGCGACAGCGCCGATATCATGTACGAAAACTACAAGTACGGCCTGCCGCTGAACCTGGCCATTGGTGACCGCCTGTACTGGCTGTCGACGGGTGCGTACACCACCAGCTATAGCGCAGTTGAATTCAACGGTTTCCCGCCGCTGAAATCCTTCTACGTCTGATCCCTTAGGAGCCGGCTTGCCGGCTCCTGCAATTCCTCTGCGCGTTGTTGGTAGGCATCGGCCATGGCGCGAATCTGCGGATCATTGGCCGCTGCCAGCGCTTTATGGGCCACCCGCAAGAACTTCAGATTCCCGCCCTCCAGTGCCTTGTGCAACCACTCCAGCGCCGCTTCGATCTGCCCATGCTCAGCCAGCATGGCCGCATAACTGAACTGCCCGCGAAAATCCCCACCTTGCGCCGAGCGGCGATACCACTCAAGCGCTGCGGGCACGTCTTGCGCACAGAACTGCCCTTCTTCCAGGTAACGCCCCAACAGGTTCATCGACTTGGCATGCCCCCGTTCGGCAGCCTGGCGATAGCAGGCCAGTGCCTGCTGCTGGTCTTGCGTCACCCCGCGCCCGGTGGCCAGCAGGTTGGCGTAGTTGTACAGCCCCCAATCCAACCCGGCTTCTGCCGCCTGGCGGTACTCCCCGGCAGCCGCCCGCTCATTGGCGGCGCAACCCCAACCATGCTCCTGGCAGCGCCCCACCATATTGCGGGCCATCAAGTGGCCGCCCTGGGCGGCAATCCGGAACCAGCGCAGGGCCAGCGCTTCATCGCGCTCGATCCCGCGCCCTTCCAGGAGGATTTGCCCCAGTAGCGCCTGGGCATCGAGCACGCCCTCCTTCGCCGCCATCAGGATCGCCTGGGCCGCGCGGGCCGGTGATTCGTCGAGCATGGCCCGCAGTTGTTCGCCGTCGAGGCGTTCTTCGCGGCGCAAGTGAAAAGCCATGCTCAGACCTCGACCCAGCGACGCAACAGGTTGTGATAGGTGCCGGTGAGCTGGATCAGCGCCGGGTGGTCCGGTACGTCACGGCTCAGTTGCTGGATCGCACCGTCCATTTCGAACAGCAACGTACGCTGGCTGTCTTCGCGCACCAGGCTTTGGGTCCAGAAAAACGCGGCATAGCGCGCACCCCGGGTCACGGCATTGACCTTGTGCAGGCTGGAGCCTGGGTACAACACCATGTCGCCTGCCGGCAACTTGACCCGCTGCAGGCCGAAGGTGTCCTGGATCTCCAGTTCGCCGCCGTCGTATTCATCCGGGTCGCTGAAAAACAGCGTGGAGGACAGGTCAGTGCGTACCCGCTCGTGGCTGCCCTTGGGCTGGCGCACGGCGTTATCAATATGGAAGTCGAAGCTGCCGCCGGCGGTGTAGCAATTGAGCAGGGGCGGGAAGACTTTATGCGGCAGCGCCGCCGACATGAACTGCGGGTTTTGCCACAGGCGCTCGAGCATCGCCGCGCCGATTTCCTTGGCCAGTGGATGGCCCTCCGGCAATTGCAGATTGTGCTTGGCCTTGGCCGACTGATGACCGGCGGTGATCTTGCCGTCAGCCCAGTCCGCCTGCTCCAGGGCTTCGCGGATGCGCAATACCTCGTCGCGGGAGAACAGGCCGGGAATATGCAGCAGCATGGGGCGTTACCTGAGAGCAGAGGGGCGCCAATGGTATTGATTACTATTGGCGCTGTAAAACCCTGATCCGACGGGCAGACGTATGAGCCCGCAAAAACCGTAACTCCCGAAGTGTAAATTTTGTAAATAGGATGCAAATAGCAATGCCTCTCAATTGCTATGCATAATTGTTTACAATATATTTCGCGCCCTAACATCCTTGGGGTAGGGAATTTCATGTCGCGCCACATTACAAAAACACCAAACAGTTCACCGCGCTTGCTGGCCTCGGCCATTGGCGTGGCCATCAGCGCCAGCTCCGTCGCCCACATGGCGCAAGCGGCCGAAGAGACCGAACAAAAAGGCGAGCGCAACAGCATTTCCCTGGGAGCCACCAGCATCACCGGCCAGGAACAGGACGCGACCTCCTACCAGACCGAAAACGCCTCTTCGCAGAAATACACCGCGCCGCTGGTCGACACCCCGCGCTCCGTCACCGTGGTACCGGCGCAGGTACTCAAGGACACTGCCGCCACCTCGCTGCAGGACGCTCTGCGCACCGTGCCGGGCATTACCTTTGGTGCTGGCGAAGGCGGCAACCCCCAGGGCGACCGCCCGTTCATCCGCGGCTTCGATGCCCAGGGCGACACCTACCTGGACGGCGTGCGTGACACCGGCGGCCAGAGCCGGGAAATTTTCGATATCGAGTCCATCGAAGTCAGCAAGGGCCCCAACTCCTCGTTCGGTGGCCGTGGCTCGGCCGGTGGCAGCCTCAACCTGGTGAGCAAAACCCCACAAGCACGGGACTTCCTCAACGGCGGTTTTACCTACGGCTCCGACCAGACCCGTCGCTATGCCCTCGACGTCAACCGCCAGTTCCTCGACAGCGCCGCGTTCCGCCTGAACCTGATGAGCCACGAACAGAACGTGGCCGGCCGCGACGCAGTCAACTACGACCGTTGGGGCGTGGCACCGTCGCTGACCTTTGGCCTGGGCACCCCGACCCGCGTCAACCTCAGCTACTACCATATGGAAAGCAACGACCTGCCGGATTCGGGTATTCCTTATGGCTATAGCTCCGCCGCAGCCACCGCCCATGGTCACGACAAGCCTACCGACGGCGGCGACAGCAGCAACTTCTACGGCCTCAAGGATCGCGACTTCCGCAAGACCCGCGCCGATATCAGTACATTCTCCATCGAGCACGACCTGAACGACAACATGACGATCAAGAACACCCTGCGTCATGGCAGTACGGGTCAGGATTACGTCCTCACTCAGCCGGACGACAGCAAACTCAACGTCAACCAGTTCGGCACCGTCTGGCGCCGGGCCAATAGCCGTGTGTCGACCACCACGACCACCACCAACCAGACCGATCTGTTTGGCAGCTTCCAGGCTCTGGGCTTCAAGCACAGCTACTCCACCGGCCTGGAATTTACCGGGGAAGAAACCCGTGTCAGCGGTTACACCGTCAGCCCTAACAGCAACCCTACCGGCGGCTGCACACCTGGCAAGGTCGGCAACAGCGGCGGCCAATGCACCTCGCTGGGCAACCCGAACCCAAACGATGCCTGGACCGGCAGCGTCGCCCGCAACTACATGGGCACCAACACCAAGGCCACCAGCCGCGCCGCGTACGTGTTCGACACCATCGAACTCGATCCGCAGTGGCTGCTGAACGTTGGCCTGCGTTATGACACCTTCGACACCGAAGCCAACAGCAACGCAGCCACCGGCCGTACCAAGCTCAAAGACGACAGCCAGTTCTTCAACTGGCAGGCCGGCCTGGTCTGGAAACCGATGGAAAACGGCAGCATCTACACCTCCTATGCCACTTCGGCCTCGCCCGCTGGCGGCCTGGTGGGTGAAGGTGTCGACTCCAACGCCATCCCAACCGGCATCAACACCAGCGACATGAAGCCGGAAGAAACCGTCAACTACGAGCTGGGCACCAAGTGGGATCTGTTCCACGACCGCCTGTCCCTGACCGCTGCCGTGTTCCGCACTGAGAAGAAAAACGCGCGCATCCTGGTGAACTCCAACACCTATGAAAATGCCGGCGAATCCCGGGTCGATGGCCTGGAGCTTTCCGCCAGCGGCAAACTCACCGAGCAGTGGCAGGTATTCGCCGGCTACAGCTACCTGAAAAGCGAACTGGTGGACCCAGGCAAAAACGGCAACCGCCAAGGCGTGGTGACTGCTGGCTCCAACAAAGGCAACGAAATGCCCAACACGCCGAAGCACTCCTTCAGCCTGTGGACCACCTATGACATCACCTCGAAACTCACCGTCGGTGGCGGCGCGTTCTATGTGGACGACGTCTACGGCGACCCGGCCAACACCGTCTACGTGCCGTCCTACACCCGCTACGACGCCATGGCCAGTTACAAGCTGACCAAAAACGTCGACCTGCAATTGAACGTGCAAAACCTGACCGACAAGACCTACTACGACAAGGCCTATGGCGCGCACTTCGCCAACCAGGCAGCCGGTCGTACCGCGCTGTTGACCACCAGCTTCCACTTCTAAGGCGCTAGACGTTTCATGCAAAAGCCCCGCGCATTGGCTGCCCGGGGCTTTCGTCTGTAAAAAAGAAAGTTTCTCGACCACCCACGGCATAATGCGCGCCGTAAAAATCATATCCAGCTCAGCGAGGCCGTCCGACGTGTTGAAGAAAACCCTGTTCCAGTTGCACTGGTTTTTCGGCATTACCGCCGGGCTGGTGTTGGCATTGATGGGGATTACCGGGGCCGCGTACTCGTTCCAGGATGAAATCCTGCGGGCGCTCAACCCCACGGTACTGACCGTGCAAAAACAACCCGCCGGGGTGCTGCCGCCCGCTGAACTGGTACGCAAACTCGAAGGCACCGAAGGCAAGGCCGTGTCCATGCTGTGGGTAGAAAGCGAAAGCGGCAACGCTGCCCGGGTGTTCTTCACCCCGCCACCGGGCGAGCGCCGGGGGCAGATGCGCTACTTCGACCCGTACACCGGCGACTACCTGGGCGACGCCGTCGGCCAGGACTTTTTCGGCCTGATGCTGCAACTGCACCGCTTCCTCGCCATGGGTGACACCGGCCGGCAAATCACCGGCGCCTGTACGCTGATTCTGATTTTCTTCTGCCTTTCCGGCCTGTACCTGCGCTGGCCGCGCCAGGTGGCGAGCTGGCGTGCCTGGCTGACCCTGGACTGGCGCAAGAAAGGCCGCAGCTTCAACTGGGACCTGCACTCGGTGTTCGGCACCTGGTGCCTGCTGTTCTATCTGTTGGCCGCGCTTACCGGGCTGTCCTGGTCCTACGAGTGGTACAACAAAGGCCTGACCCGGCTGCTGTCCGATGCACCGCAGAACGAGCGGGTGCGCAATCGCGGCCCGGCGCCTGCGGGCCCGGCGCCCATCGCCAATTACGAGGCAATCTGGAGCAGCATCTACAGCACTGCCGGCCCGGGCTTGAGCGCCTACAACATCCGTATGCCACCTGTCGCCGGGCAACCGGCCACGGTCTACTACCTGTTGCAGAGCTCGCCCCATGACCGCGCGCTGAACCAGATCAACCTCGACCCGGCCACAGGCGTCGTCAAAAGCGTCGAGCGCTATGGCGACAAAAGCCTCAAGGCGCAGCTGCTGACCAGCATCTATGCCCTGCATGTGGGCAGTTATTTCGGCCTGGTGGGGCGGATCATTCTTACCGTCACTGCACTGTGCATGCCGCTGTTCTTTATTACCGGCTGGTTGCTGTACCTGGACCGCCGCCGCAAAAAGCGCCAGGTGCGCGATGCCCGTAAAGGCCTGGGCGAGAACCACAGCGATGCACCGGCCTGGCTGATCGGTTTCGCCAGCCAGAGCGGGTTTGCCGAGCAACTGGCCTGGCAGACCGCCGGCCAGTTGCAGGCCGCCGGGTTGCCGGTGAAGGTCCAGCCCTTGGGCAGCGTCAGCGAAGAGGACTTGCGCCAGTCGGAACACGCACTGTTTGTGGTCAGTACCTTCGGCGATGGCGAAGCACCGGACAGCGCGCGCGGCTTCGAACGCAGCGTGCTGGGGCGCGACCTTTCTCTCCAGGGCCTGAACTACTCGGTGCTGGCCCTGGGCGATCGCCAATACCAGCACTTCTGCGGCTTTGCCCGGCGCCTGCACTTCTGGCTGACCCACCAGGGCGGCAACGCGTTGTTCGCCCCGGTCGAAGTCGACAGCGGCGACCAGGAGGCCCTGCTGCACTGGCAACACCAACTGGGGCAGATCACCGGCCATGCACCGGCCGCCTGGGCCAGCGCCCACTATGAAAGCTGGACCCTGAGCCGGCGTACCCTGCTCAACCCAGACAGCAGCGGCACGGGTGTCTACCTGCTGGGCCTCAACCCGCCCGCCCCGCGCGACTGGCTGGCCGGCGACCTGGTGGAAATTCTGCCACGCCATTGCCCGTGGGCCGTCGAGCATTTCCTCGATGGCCTGGGCATCGCCGGCACGGACGAAGTGCTTGTCGATGGCCTGGCGCGGCCCCTGGAACAGGTGCTGGCCAGCCGCCAATTGCCGGACAACCGCTCCCATCTGGTCGGCCTGCACGCCCAGGCCCTGGTGGAGGCACTGGTGCCAGTGGGCATGCGCGAATACTCCATCGCCTCGATTGCCAGCGACGGCGTGCTGGAGCTGATCGTGCGCCAGGAACGCCACCCTGACGGCAGCCTGGGCCTGGGGTCGGGCTGGCTGACCGAGCACGCGCCGCTGGGTGCCGCGATCAGCCTGCGGTTGCGGCGCAACAGCGGCTTCCATCTGCCAACGGAGCCTGTGCCAATGATTCTGCTGGGCAACGGCACTGGCCTGGCCGGCTTGCGCAGCCTGCTCAAGGCGCGCATCGCCGATGGCCAGCAGCGCAACTGGTTGCTGTTCGGCGAACGCAACATCGCCCATGACTACCACTGCCAGGACGAGCTGCAAGGCTGGTTGGCCAGTGGCGACCTGGCGTTGCTGGACCTGGCGTTTTCGCGGGATCAAGACGAGAAAATCTACGTCCAGGACCGCCTGCGCGAATCCGCCGATGTACTGCGTAAATGGCTGGCCGAGGGCGCAGCGATTTATGTCTGCGGGAGTTTGCAGGGCATGGCGGCCGGGGTGGATCAGGTGTTGGTGGATGTTCTGGGAAGCGAGGCGGTGCAACGCCTTATCGAACAGGGCCGCTACCGCCGGGATGTCTACTGACCTACAGCCATCAAAATGTGGGAGCACTCCAAATCAAGAAGACTGGGAGCCCACAAACGGCGGGATGTCTACGATCTCTGGACACGCACACATCCAAATGTGGGAGCGGGCTTGCCCGCGATGGCGGTCTGTCAGTAACCGATTGGCTGGCTGATCTATCGCAATCGCGGGCAAGCCCGCTCCCACAGGTTTGGGCGCATTTCAGGTCAGGTGGGTTGGAGTTTTTGTTCGAATACCGACACGCCATCCAGGTCGCGCAACGTGACCGTCAGCTCCGCCGTTTGCCCATCAATCTGCACCTCGCCAAAAAACTGGAACCCGGCAAACGGCGACGTGTTTTGCGCCGGTGGGGCTTTTTCAAACACCACCTGCGGGCCAAAGGTTTTATCCAGCGGATTGGGCCCGAAGCTCCCTGCATTCAAGGGCCCCGCGACAAACTCCCAGAACGGCTCGAAATCCTGGAACGCCGCCCGGTCCGGGTGGTAGTGGTGCGCCGCGCAGTAGTGCACATCGGCGGTCAGCCACACATGGTTGCGCACCTGTTGCGCGCGCAGGAAACCGAGTAACTCGGCAATTTCCAGCTCACGGCCCTGGGCCGCGCCAGGGTCGCCGTTGGCCACCGCTTCCCAGCGCGGCACACCGGGGCTGACTTCGCCGTCGGGCACGCCGAGGCCGATAGGCATGTCGGCGGCAATCACCTTCCACTGCGCCTTCGATGCCTTGAGTCCGCCCTTGAGCCAGTCCAATTGCGCCCGCCCCAGAAACGGCTTGGCAGCGCCCAGGTTGTCATCGTTGGCCTCACGATAGCTGCGCATGTCGAGTACAAACACATCGAGCAACGGCCCGTAGCTGAGCTTGCGGTAGATGCGCCCGCCCTGGTCGGCGCCCTGCAAGCGCATCGGCGCGTATTCCAGCCAGGCCTGGCGTGCGCGGCCCACCAGGGTGGTGATGTCCTTGGTCTGGTAACGCTCGTCCAGTTGCTTGCCAGGCGACCAGTTGTTGACCACTTCGTGATCGTCCCATTGCCAGATCTGCGGCACCTGGGCATTGAAGCGGCGCACGTTTTCGTCCATCAGGTTGTAGCGATAGTTACCACGGTATTCATCCAGGGTTTCGGCGACTTTGCTCTTGGCCTCGGTGGTGAGGTTGCGCCAGATACGCCCGCTTTCGGTGGTCAGTTGCGCCGGCACCGGGCCGTCGGCGTAGATGGTGTCGCCGCTGTGGATAAAAAAATCCGGCAGGCGCAGACGCATGGCTTCGTAGATGCGCATGCCGCCGATGTCCGGGTTGATGCCGAAGCCCTGGCCGACGGTGTCGCCGCTCCACACAAAGCGGATATCGCGGCGCTGTTGCGGCACGCTGCGCAAGTGGCCGAACCAGGGCTCGCTGGCCACGCCGGTCTGCGCGTCCTCAAATTGCACACGGTAGAAAATCGCCTGGTCGGCGGGCAGCCCGGTCAACTCGACGCGGGCGGTGAAGTCGCTGCGGCTGTCGGCCAAAGGCGAGATGAATCGGCGCGGGTTGCTGAACAGGCTGCGGGTATCCCACTCGACCACCATCCGTGCAGGGCGGTCGCAGCGGCTCCAGATCATGGCGCGGTCGCCCAGCAAGTCGCCGGACTGCACGCCATCGGTCAACTGCGGCCGGTCCTTGACCGACGCGATCACCGCCGGTGCCAGCCCCGGCAACAGCAGGCCGGCGCCGACACCCTGAATCACCCGGCGACGGCCGGGGTTGAAGTGGCTCATGGCTTTCCCTCTGCACAGCAAAAGGAAAACTAAAGCATGGGCGGATGAAGCACAGATGACAGGCGCCGACACCTACATTCAGGCGACGGCCTCGGGGCGCTTGATCACGGCATACACCAAGCCGGTGAGCACGCTGCCAGCGACGATCGCCAACAGGTACAACAGCGCATGGTTGATGGTGTTCGGGATCAGCATCACAAACAGCCCGCCGTGGGGTGCCATCAGCTTGCAGCCGAAGTACATCGACAAGGCACCGGTCAATGCGCCGCCGGCGATGCTGGCCGGGATCACCCGTAGCGGGTCCTTGGCGGCAAACGGGATGGCGCCTTCGGAGATAAAGCACATGCCCAGGATCAACGCGGCCTTGCCGGCCTCGCGCTCGGTCTGGGCGAACTTGCGCCGGGCCAGGAACGTCGCGATTGCCATGCCAATCGGCGGCACCATGCCCGCGGCCATGGTGGCGGCCATCGGTGCGCCGCTCTGGGAGGCCAGCAGGCCGACGGAGAACGCGTAGGCCGCCTTGTTGATCGGCCCGCCAAGGTCGGCGCACATCATCCCGCCCAGCAGGATGCCCAGCAGCACCGCATTGGTGGTGCCCATGGTGCTGAGGAAGTCCGTCAGGCCCGCCAGCATCTGCGCCACCGGCGGGCCGATCAGGTAGATCATCGCCAGGCCGGTGATCAGGCTCGCCAGCAACGGGATGATCAGGATCGGCTTGAGCGACTCCAGGCTCTGCGGCAATGGCACCGCGCGGGTAATCAGCTTGACGCTGTAGCCGGCGAGGAACCCGGCAAAGATCCCGCCGATAAAACCTGCGCCCAGGGTGCTGGCCAACAGGCCGCCGATCATCCCCGGCGCGAGGCCCGGACGGTCGGCAATCGAATAGGCGATGTAGCCGGCGAGCAGCGGCACCATCAGGGTGAAGGCATGGTCGCCGACCGCTTTGAGGGCCGCCGCCAGGGTGCCGGGCTCTTCGTAGGCGTGAATACCGAAGACGAAGGACAGGGCAATCAACAAGCCCCCGGCCACGACCATCGGCAACATGAATGACACGCCGGTCAGCAGGTGTTTGTAGACCCCGGTTTTCTCTGGTTTGGCCGTCGTACCGCTGGCGGCGCTTTCCTGCTGGCCTTCGGCCAGGGCTTTATCGAGGATCGCGGCGGACTGCTTGAGCGCAATGCCAGTGCCACAGCGGTAGATTTTCTTGCCGGCAAAGCGCTCGGTGGCCACTTCGATATCGGCGGCCAGCAGCACCACGTCGGCATCGCGAATGGCTTGCTCGCTCAGGGGCGTACGTGCGCCTACCGAGCCCTGGGTTTCTACCTGCAGGTCGTAACCCTTGGCCTTGGCGGCCTGCTGCAACGCTTCGGCGGCCATAAAGGTGTGGGCCACGCCGGTGGGGCAGGCGGTGATGGCGACAATGCGCGGCACGTTTTTTACCGTCGGCACTGTGGTGCTGGCAACGTACAACTGGGCCTCTTGCGCGCCCCGTTGCAGCACCGCTTCAACGTCCTGTAACGCCTGGGCCGGAGTGCTCTGGTACACGCGCTTGCCGACAAAGCGCTGCATGTCCACGGGCGTACTGGCGACCAGCAACACCCATTCGGCCGCGTCGAGGGTGGCCTGGGAAAGGGCGCGCTCGGGGTGGTTCACGTCCACCACTTCCACGCTGGTGCTCCAGCCCTGGCGTTGTGCGGCGGCGTCCAGCAAGCGGGCGCACAGCACACTGGTGACCATGCCGTTGGGGCAGGCGGTAACAATGGCTAACTTCATGACAAACCCTCTTATTGTTCTGTCAGCGGGCGTACTTGCACGCCGCTTTCGAGGCGCGCCAGGTGCGCGTCATCGCTGATGCCGAAACCGATCTGTGTGACGGCCATGGCGGCGATGGCCGTGGCCCGCGCCAGGGTCGTATGTGCGCTGTCCTGTACCAGCAGACCGTGGAGCATGCCGGCCAGCAACGAGTCACCCGCGCCCACCGTACTGGCGACGGTGACGCGGGGCGGCGTGGCATGGAACGCGCCGTTTGCAGTGAACCAATTGACCCCCTCGGCACCCTGGGACACCACCACATGCTCCACACCTTGCGCATGCAGGCGCTTGGCCGCCTGGGCCTGTTGAGCAGGCGTGTCGGCTGGGCAATCCAGCGCATCGGCCAGTTCTTCGGTGTTGGGCTTGATCAACCAGGGAGCGGCCTGCAACCCGGCACGCAAAGCCTCGCCGCTGGTGTCCAGGGCGACTTTGAGACCCAGGGTTTTCAGGTGCTGCAACAAGGCGTACAGCCACTGCGGGCTGACCCCACGGGGCAGACTGCCAGCGACCACCACCACATCATGGCCGGGGGCAATCCGCGTCAACTGCTCAAGCATCGCCTCTTGCGCCTGCGCGCTGACCTGTGGCCCCGGGGCGTTGATATCGGTCACCCGGCCGTCGTGCTCAGCGATTTTAATATTGCTGCGGGTTTCCCCCGGCACACGAATAAACGCATCGACAAAACCCCGACGGGCAATCAACGCGTCGAACGCCTGGGGATTGTCTGCCCCCAGGAATCCGCCAACCGTCACTTGATGGCCAAGGTCCGCCAACACCTGGGCGACATTCACGCCCTTGCCCGCCGCATGGGTCAGCATGGCCTGGCTACGATTGACCGCCCCTGGCTCCAGGCGCGCCAGTTGTACGGTCAGGTCCAACGCCGGGTTCAGCGTCAGGCTTAGAATCCTTGCCATTTACACAGCCTCCACAAGGGCGCGCACTTGCGCGGGAGAGCCCACGGCCAAGGCGTTTTGTGCGAGAGTCTGGGCCTCGCTCAGGGTGAATTCACGGACACGGGCCTTGACCTCGGGAATGCTGCGGGCCGACACGCTCAACTCGTCGACGCCAAGGCCGACCAGCACCGGCACGGCCAGCGGGTCGGCCGCCAGCTCACCGCACACCCCGACCCATTTGCCATGGGCATGGGCGGCGCGCACGGTGATGTCGATCAGTTGCAGCACCGCCGGGTGCAGCCCGTCAGCCTGGGCCGACAGGGTGGGATGCCCACGGTCGATGGCCAGGGTGTACTGGGTCAGGTCATTGGTGCCAATGCTGAAAAAGTCCACTTCCTTGGCCAGTACTGGCGCCAGCAAGGCCGCCGAAGGCACTTCGATCATGATCCCCAGTTGCAGGTCCGCTACCGGGATCTGCTCGCGCAGGCGCTCGGTCATGTCCCGGGCCTGGCGCCACTCATCGACGCTGCCGACCATGGGAAACATGATGCGCAGCGGGCGACCGTCCGCCGAACGCAACAGCGCACGCAGTTGGGTTTCCATGATCTGCGGGCGTTGCAGGGTCAGGCGGATGCCGCGCACACCCAGGAACGGGTTTTCTTCTTTGGCAATCGGCCAGTAAGGCAGGGGTTTATCACCGCCCACATCCAGGGTGCGCACCACCAGCGGTCGCCCAGCCAGGCCGTCGAGCACCCGGCGGTATTCGGCTTCCTGGGTGGCTTCGTCCGGGGCCTGGGAATGGGCCATGAAAATCAGTTCGGTACGCAGCAGGCCAATGCCTTCGGCGCCCTGCTCGACCGCCGCCGCCACTCCTGCGCTTTCGCCGATATTGGCGAACACTTCCACGGCATGCCCATCACGGGTCATGGCCGGTTCATGGCGCTGGGCGGCGGCGGCCTGCAGGCGTTGTTCGCGGGTGTCGCGCTCCTGCGTGGCGCGCTGCAAGGTGCCGGCATCGGCATCCACATGCAGGCGCCCACGCTGGCCGTCGAGCAACAGTGGCGTGCCCGAGGCCAGCAGCAAGACCGCCGGCCCCGCGCCAACCAATGCGGGAATCCCCAGGGCGCGGGCGACGATGGCACTGTGTGCGGTGGCACCACCGCGTGCGGTGAGGATCCCCGCCACGCGCGTCGGGTCGAGGCGCGCCACATCCGACGGGCCGACCTCATCCATCACCAGAATGTAAGGTTCGTCGGGCTCCTGCGGGGTGTCGATGCCACACAGTTGCGCCAGCACCCGCCGGCCGATATCCCGAAGGTCGGCGGCGCGTTCGGCGAGCAACGCGTCCTGCAAGGACTCCTGCTGTTTGGCGGCCGCTTCGATCACGCTCATCCACGCCGCTTCGGCGCTTTCGCCTTGCTTGAGGCGGGTGTCGACTTCGTCGGTCAGTTCCGGGTCGTCGAGCATTTCCTGGTGGGTGATGAAAATCTCGCGGATCGCCTTGGACGTGCTGCGCTCGATCAAGCCCTGGATATCGTGGCGCACATCACGCAGCGCAGCGGATAGGCGCTCGCGCTCGGCGCTGGCCGACTCGCCCCGCAGTGGATAATCGAAAGGCTGCAACACTTGGATATGGGCCGGACCGATGGCGATCCCCGGTGCCGCAGGGATTGCCTGAATCAGGCTGCCGGAGAGTGGCGCACTGAGCGGTGGTTCGGCCTCGATGACTTCAACCCGTGCGCTGACGGCCGGCAGCGGCTCGACGTCTTCACCGAGCCCCGCTTGCACAGCCGCCAGCAACGCCGGCAGCGCATCGTCGGCAATCGCCGGCTCGGCGACAAACTCCAGCACCTGGCCACGGCGGGCGCCGAGGCTGAGCAGCTTGCTCAAGCTCTTGACCGACACTGCGCCGCCCTGCCCGTCGACGATTCGCACGCGGATCTCGCCGTCGAAGCCCTTCGCCAGTTGCGCCAGGGCCTTGGCCGGCCGCGCATGCAGGCCGTGGGCATTGGCCAGGGCAATGCGTGCGCTGGGCCAGTCGGCGGGCAATTCGCCACCCAGTACTTCGAGGACCGCCCGGCTGCTGGTGGCGCGCCCCAGTTCCTGGCCGCGCCCTTCAATCAGCAAGGCGCACAGGCGCTCAAGCAGGGCCTGGTGGGCCTCACCGAGGCTGGCCAGGCAGAACAGGCCGCTCAATGGCTGGCCGAGGTAGCGCATGGGTTTGTCCGGGGTGACAAAGGCCAGGCCCGGGCGCTTGACCGTTTGTTCACTGTGCAGCCACCACAGGCCATCACCCAGGGGTAATGCATCGACTTGCTGCAACACGGCAGCAAAACCATTGCTCACGCAATCGGCCTGGCGCAACAGGCGCGCGCCGCGCCACACCAGTTCTTCAAAATCGTCGGCGGACACGCCCAGGCCGATCATCTGTGCATCCAGCGCCAGCTCCTGGGGCGCACCCTGCAGCAGTTTGAGCAAGGCGTCGGCCGAGGTGGCGCGGCACAGCGCCTGGCCCAGGTCGGTTTCACCGAGGGCGCGGGTCAGCAGTTGCAGCAGGCGCAGGTGTTCATCGGATTTGGCCGCGATGCCAATCGCCAGGTAGACGATCTGGCCATCGCCCCAATCCACGCCTTGGGGAAATTGCAGCAGGCGCACGCCGGTGGCGAATACCTGGTCGCGGGTTTCGGGAGTGCCGTGGGGGATCGCAATACCTTGGCCAAGGAAGGTCGAGCCTTGCGCTTCACGGGCTTGCAGGCCGCTCAGGTAACCCTCGGCGACCAGGCCATCGGCCACCAGTTTTTCGGCGAGCAGTTGCAAGGCAGCAGACTTATCCACAGCCACCTGGCCCATGGATATCTGCTCTACGGTGAGCTCAAGCATGCCTTTCTCCTAGTTAGTGCGGGGTGCGCACTAGGTATTGTTTTGATTAAACCGTGCAAAAATAACTGACTGAGTGGTCAATTGGCAGTAGGCACTCAGCAGCGATCATCGTAAAAATACGCCTGCTGAAACGTTTAATCTAGAATTTATGGCAGATTACTGGGTAATTCTGCATCCTTGAAGCACCGCTCGGCGCTTGAGTTGCGACAATGGTCGCGTGCAGGAATCGGTTACGATTGGACAAAATGTCGGGGCAAGCTCTAAAAAACAAGGAAATCCCGGTTTGAAACTCAGTGATATTGCACGCTTAGCCGGTGTGTCCGTGACCACCGCCAGCTACGTCATCAATGGCAAGGCCGCACAGCAACGGATCAGCACCGCCACCGTGGAACGGGTGCGGGCGGTGGTCGAGGAGCACGGCTTTACCCCCAACCCCCAGGCCGCCGGCTTGCGCAGCCGGCACACGCGTACCTTGGGTTTTATCCTGCCGGACCTGGAAAACCCCAGTTATGCACGGATCGCCAAGCTGTTGGAACAAGGCGCACGGGCCCGTGGCTATCAGTTGCTGATCGCCAGTTCCGATGACGATGCCGACAGCGAGCGCCAGTTGCTGCAACTGTTCCGCGCGCGGCGTTGCGATGCACTGTTCGTCGCCAGTTGCCTGCCCGCCAGCGATGACAGCTATCGCGAGCTGCAAGCCAAGGGCCTGCCGGTGATTGCCATCGACCGGGTGATGGACGCCGAGCAATTCTGCTCGGTGGTCAGCGATGACCGCCAGGCCTGCCAGCAATTGACCAGCAGCCTGCTGCAACCCCTGCCCCGGCAGATCGTACTGATCGGTGCCCGCCCCGAGCTGAGCATCAGCCAGGAGCGCGCGGCGGGTTTCCAGCAAGCACTTGAAGACTTCAAAGGTGATGTGCTGGTCGAGCACGGCGAAGCCTTCAGCCGCGACTGCGGTCGCCAGTTGATGGAAGAACTCCTGCAACGCCTGGGGCATTTACCCGATGCATTGGTGACGACTTCCTACGTCCTGCTGCAAGGGGTGTTTGACGCGCTGCATGATTTCCCGCTCAAATCCCGGCCGCTGCGCCTGGGCACTTTTGGTGACACCCAGTTGCTGGACTTCCTGCCGCTGCCGGTCAACGCCATGGCCCAGCAGCACGCGCTGATCGCCGAGACGGCCCTGCGCCTGGCACTCGCGGCGATTGAAGAGCAACACTACCAGCCGGGTGTGCATGCCATTGGCCGGACCTTCAAGCAGCGGATTCACGAGATATAGACATGGAGCTGGTCGACAGCCACACCCACCTCGACTTCGAGGACTTCGACGCTGATCGCGACGAGGTGCTCAGGCACAGTCGCCAGCTCGGCGTGCGGCGCATGGTGGTGCTAGGGGTGTACCAGCGCAATTGGCAACGGCTATGGGACCTGGCACAACAGGACCCGGACCTGCACGGGGCCTTCGGCCTGCACCCGGTATACCTGGATGAGCATCGCCCCGCAGACCTGATCGAGTTGGGCGACTGGCTGACCCGCCTCAAGGGCCATCGCCAACTCTGCGCCGTGGGTGAAATCGGCCTGGACTACTTCCTGGCGCACCTGGACCGCGAACGCCAGCAATCCCTGTTTGAAGCCCAGTTGCAGTTGGCCGTGGACTTCCAGTTGCCGGCGCTGCTGCATGTGCGGCGCAGCCATGCGGCCGTTATCGCCACCCTCAAGCGCATTCGCCTGCCCCGGGGCGGGATCATCCATGCCTTCGCCGGCAGCCGCGAAGAAGCCCGCGAATACATCAAGCTGGGGTTCAAGCTGGGCCTGGGCGGCGCGCCAACCTGGCCTCAGGCCCTGCGCATGCACAAGGTCATCGCCCAACTGCCGCTGGAATCAGTGGTGTTGGAAACCGACTCGCCGGACATGGCGCCCGCCATGTACCCCGGCCAACGCAATAGCCCGCAACACCTGCCGGCCATCTGCAGCGCCCTGGCCGAACTGATGGGCATCAGCCCTTCAGCGCTGGCCAAAGCGAGCACCCGCAACGCCTGCGAAGTGTTCCACTGGCCCGTCGATGACGGGGTTGACCGCCTCTAGCGTCAGGGTCATGCGGTGCCGGTGGCGGGCGTGGCGCAGGGTCAGGAAGTGAATCAGGATCGCCACCAGCGACACATTCAATTGCCCGATCTTGCTGATCAAGCCGACCCACTCGACCACCAGGGCCACCAACAAGGCCACGCAGGTCAGCACCAGCATGCTCGGGCGCAGCAGGGCCAGGTTGTCCAGGGACTTCAACTGACGCAGTTGCCTGGGGCAATTGAGCAGCAGGACTTTGTGGCAATACGGGCAATCAAAGGGCTCGTTGAGTGCAATGGCATTGAGCTGCCAGGGCTTGAGCACAAAGGTGATATCGCAATGGGCGCAATGCCCTTTCACGCCTGGAGTTGTCGCGGTCATGGCCCTGCCTCCCGGAAGCGCTGGATGGGGTGAAACAAATTCTCACCCAATCCCAGCGCAAAAAAAGCTCACGCGGGAAAACAGGACATGCACCACATAGCAAAGGGATAAAGCCTACAACCAAGTCTTACACGCGGAAGGCACCGATCAGCTTTTTCAACTCAATCACCTGCAAGGACAATTGCCGGCTGGCCTCTTCGGTCTGGTGCGCGCCCTGGGCCGCGTGCTCGCCAGCCCGATTGATCTCGACGATATTCTGGTCGATGTCGTGGGCCACCGCCGTCTGCTGCTCCACCGCCGCCGCGATTTGCTGGTTCTGATCGACGATCATGCCCACCGCACCGAGGATATTTTCCAGGGCCAACTGGACCTGTTCCGACTGCCCGACCGTGCCGCTGGCCATTTTATGGCTGCTGCCCATGGCCTTCACGGCCGCGCCGACGCCTTGGTGCAACTTGGCGATCATCTGCTCGATTTCTTCGGTGGAGTGCTGGGTGCGCCGGGCCAGGGTGCGCACCTCATCGGCCACCACGGCAAACCCACGCCCCTGCTCCCCCGCCCGCGCCGCCTCGATGGCCGCGTTCAGGGCCAGCAGGTTGGTTTGTTCGGCGATGCTCTTGATCACTTCCAGCACGCTGCTGATGGATTGACTGTCGATGGCCAGTTGGTTGATCACCAGCACTGACTGGTCGATCTCCGATGCCAGTAGCGCGATGCTGCCCTGCTGGGATTGCACCAGGCCACGCCCGTTAAGGGTTTCATCGTTGACGCTATGGGCACTGCTGACAGCCGCCGCGGCACTGCGCGCCACTTCATGTGCAGTCGCCGACATCTGGTTCATGGCCGTCGCCACCTGCTCGATCTGGCTGCGCTGGCCCGACACCGCCTGATTGCTGCGCGCCGACACCGACTCCACCTGCCCGGCCTGATGCTCGACCTCCTGGACGGTCTGCCCTACCCGCTCGATCAGGTCGTGGATTTTCGCCACGGTGCCATTGAACACTTCGCCCAATTCACCCAGCTCATCGCGACTCTGGGACTTGAAGCTGACAGTCATGTCCCCGGCAGCGACCTTATCCATCATTGCCCCCAGGTGGCGCAGGGTGGTGCGGGTCGAGGCGTAGAAGCCGCCGTACAGATAGAAAATCAACAAGAACACCGCCGCCAGCGCTGTGACCAGCAGCACCATGTGCGTACGGTTCTGGGCCAGGCGCTGCTGCAGTTGCTGGTCGAGGAAGGACAGGGTCGCGTCGTCCAGTTGATAGGTCTTGGCCATCAAGGCCGTCACTTCGTCATAGAAGGTCTGCCACGGCGCCTCCAGGGTTTCGGCCATCACCACCTGCTCTTCAAACAGCTCGCTGCCCTGCTTGAGGCTGGCCTGGCTGGCTTGGGCCAAGGCATCCAGTGAACCATGGGCGGCCTTGCTGGAGCCCAGGGCGTCCTGCACTTTCAAACCGTATTCCGCCTGGAGTTTTTCCAGTTGCTGCAGCAGTTCGTCAAAACGCGTGCTGGACGATGAGTTGAGAAAACCCTGGCCCAGGGAATATGCGCCCATGGCCCGGCCTTCGCCCAGGGTCTGGGTGACTTGCGGAGTGACGCTGGTAATCAGTTCGCTGAGTTGGCGCACGTCGCCCTGGACATCACGACTCAATCCCGACTGGCTGGCAATGATCTGGCTGAACATCTGCGCCTTGTTCAGCAACTTGCCGATCAAGGCACTTTTGCTCAGCAGTGAAGACTCGCTTTGCTGGGCCTTGAAGGCCGCAATCATCTCATCGCGCTTGCCGTCGAACACCGCGACCTGCTCGGGATCGGTCGTCATCGCCTGGAAACCTTGCAGACGCTCCAGTACGCGCTGCTCCAAAGCGCTGATTTGACTTTCGATATCCCCCGCCTTGCCCGCCTGCCCAAGGGTGGCGTTGATCTGCACCTGATTGTTCAGGGTTTCCAGGTCGCGCCGCAGGATCAGGCTGCTGCCCAACAGGTCCAGGCTCTGCAACTCAACCTGCGTGCCCTGGAACTCACGCCAGGAATCGCGGACCAGGTAATAGTTGGTCACCAGCATGGGCAGGAAAAACAACACACTGATCAGGCTGAACTTCATGCCGAAGCTCAGGCGATTCATCAGCGCGATGGCGGGATAGAGCAAGCTCTTCACAGATGAACTCCCTTTTCTTTTATTTTTATTGAAGGCGCAGGGCAGCGGCAGAAAGCCACTATTGGGCGCGCTGTCTGTATAGCTTAAATCGGCGGGAAGTTTTGTAACTTAAGGTTAACGCGATCGGCGGGGCCTGGCGGCCGACCGATTTTTGAAGCCACTACGGGCTCTTTGTGGGAGCGGGCTTGTGTGGGAGCGGTGTGTCAGTACCGGATTTTTTGACTGCTACACCGCATCGCGGGCAAGCCCGCTCCCACACAAGCCCGCTCCCACAAGAGGTGTTTTTCAGGGCAGGACGGTCCAGATCGCAAACCCGGCGTACCACAACACGGCCGCTCGCAGCAGCAGTTCCCACAACCGATCCAGGCTGTTGATCCCTTCGGCACCGACCACCGGCGCAGGAATTTCGCCGGCCACCAGGCCAACCTTTTCCACCAACTGCGCCGCACTGATATCCCAGTTCAACAGTTCATGCAGCATTACCCGGCTGACCGCGACAAAATTGCCGACCAAGGCAAAGCTCGCCGCCAGCAACCGCACCGGCAACCAGTCGAACGCATGGCGCAATTGCCCGGCGCGCTCGACCACCAGCGGGTTCTGCCCGTGTTCACTGGCCAGGGCCAACAGGCGGTAGGCCAGGGCCACCACCGGGCCGAGGAGGAAGTACCAGAAAATCACCGCAAAAAAACTCTGATAGGCCTGCCACAGCAAATGGCCCTGGACCCGCTCCAGCAGTTGCTCGCCGCTGTCGGCGCCAATGCCCAGGTCACGTTCGGCAACGTGTTCAGCGGCTTGCAAGTCACCCCGGCGCCAGGCATCGCGAAACGGCCCCAACTGGCCCAGCAAATCGCCGCGGCCCAGGCTGTAGATCACCACCAACAGGTGCACCGGCAGCGCCAGCAAACCATAGGCCAGCGGCTCCAGGACCAGCAGTAACAGCCCCAGCAATGCCACCGGCAGCAACACCAGCAGCGCCAGGATCAGCCAGGGTTGTTTGCCCAGCCGCGCGCTCGACTCAAGCCGAGCCAGTTGGCGCAGCCAACGGCCATCACGCTGTACCCGCTGACGCAAGGCCGAGAACTTCTCGATCCACACTGCCAGCACCAACACCAGGAAACTCATTGTGCATGTCCTCCATCCTGCAAGGCGCCGCGAAAACGCGCCCAATCAAAAGCCGGTCCAGGATCGGTCTTGCGTCCTGGGGCGATGTCACTATGACCGCAAATGCGCTGGTGCGTGATGCCCGGGTAGGCGGCCAGCAATTGGCGACTCAGTTCGATCAGGGAATGGTACTGGGCGTCGGTAAAGGGTTGGTCGTCGGTCCCTTCAAGCTCGATCCCCAGGGAAAAGTCATTGCAGGTCTCGCGCCCCTCGAAACAGGAGACGCCAGCATGCCAGGCACGGTCCCGGCAGGAGACAAATTGCGTCACCGTACCATCACGCTCAATCAGAAAATGCGCGGATACCCGTAGGTCAGCGATGCCTGCAAAGTAGGGATGTTCCGTGACATCCAGACGATTCTGGAAAAACGCCTGCACTTTGCCCGTGGCGAACTGGGCCGGCGGCAAACTGATGTTGTGCACCACCAACAGGGAAATCTCGCCGCCTGGGCGTTCATTGAAGTTGGGCGACGGGCAATGGGCAATGCCCTGGCACCAACCGCTGGTGGGGTCCAACTGCATACAGGTTCCTTGCGCACGACTTGGGAGCGCTCAGTATGCCGTGATACGCAGGGTGGTTGCGATCACTTGGCGCGATTGAGTTGGCGCAAGCTGCCAATCACCGACGCCAGCGCGCGGTCGAACAGCAGTGCATCATCCAGGGTGCGGACCCCGCCACGCTTGAACTCCAGGGCCAGCTCCGTGCAGGTTTTTTCCAGGACCTTGAGGCCAGTGCGATTGACAAATATATAGCTGTTGGCCGGGGCAATGATCGCCGTCAGCTTGCAGCGCAGGGTGTTTTCCTCATCTTCACGGAACTCGACCCAACTGCCGATGCGCAATTGCCGGACCTTGAGCAGATCGGGATCGTCCTCTGCCAGCCTGACCGCCTCCACCGGCGGCGCAGCGCCTGAGTTTTCGCGCACTTCGATCAGCGTCACATTGGGAAGCGCCGCCCCCTGGAACGCCTGGGTATGCAGGGCCTGCAACTGGATAAAAAACTCACGGGTCACAAAGGAATCAAACGCCGCCTCGCTCAGCCCCTCACGCAGGGCCTTGAGCAACGCGGGCAATTGTTCCAGCAGGCGGCGGCCGGCTTCTGTGTCTTCACTCAGGCCGACACTCCAGATCAATTCGTCCATGACCCGCAGCCGCGCCTGCCACTGCGGCGAGGGTTGCTCGTGCTTGAGGCATTCGAGCAACAACACCTGGCTCCAGGCCTGTTGCAGGAACTGCACCACGAAGTGCGGCAAGACCTTGCCCCGCAACCGTTGATTCACCGCATCGGCGACCCGCTGCCGGGCCTGTTCGGTGCGGGCGCGCCCTTCTTCGGCGTCGCGGGTACGCTGTTCGAGCAGCTCACTGCGGCGGCGCTCGTCCTGGGTAAACGCGGTGAACTCCTGCAGAAGTACGGCGAAAATCGCCGGGTCATCGACAAAGTCGTTCAACAGGCGCTGCACCACCTGCTCGATGCGCACATAAAGACTGTCACGCTGATAGTCATCACGCTTGCCCCAGCCCAAGGCGGCCGTGCCGATTTCATTGAGCAGGCGCCGCGCCGGGTGGCTGCCACGGCTGAAAAAACTCTTGTCCAGCACGGCCACTTTCAACATGGGAATCTGCAGGCGCGCAATCAACGCCTTGAGGGAGTCGGGCAAGGTACGGTCGTCGAGAATGAACTCGAACAACATGGCGATCAGGTTGATCACGTCCTCGTCGGCATCCTCCACCACCCGCGACTTGCCACTCTTGACGCTGACCCGGGTCAGCAGTTCTTCCAACTGGCGGCGCAGGTCAAAATCGTCCTCGACCGCAGGGTCTGGCACATATTGCTGTAAGTGGGAGAGCAGACGCAGCAGGTCGCGGGTGGAAATAGGCTGGGCCTGGGCGCTGGCCTCCAAGGTCGGGGCGACGCTGCCGCGCACTGTCAGCAACAGTTCCTGCAGGGCCGCGAACACTTGTTGCTCACCCTCATCGGCCTGGGCGTCGGCAGTCGGAGCTACCTCCGCCGGCGGGCGGACCCGGCTGGCACGTTCGCCGGGACGTCGTGAGGGTACGGCCTTGAGCTCGGGCAGCACACCCGTGGCCACCAGTAACTGATTGGCCTCGCCGTACAGCAGGTCGGCATCGCTGAGCACGTATTTTTCAAACAGTTTCAAAATGATCAGCTTGACCCGGATCTCCACCCCCAGGCTGCGCCCGGCCCGCAGGAAGTACTCGCAGAGCATCGCCGGGCCCAGGGGGTTTTCCCGATCGTCGAGGTGCTTGCCCAGCAGCGCACCGAGGCGGGCGGTCAGTTGCCCCAGGGCCAGGCCGTCACGGTGCATGACCTTGTCGAGCATGGCCTCCAGGGCCACGGCTTTTTCCAGGTCATCGGCGCACGCGCCGGGCGCTGCTTCGTAGGAGACCGTCGGCAACAGCAACTCGCCTTGCCCGGCCTGCCCCAGGTTGGCAAATGCGTCGAAGAGCTGTTCCATGAACATGCGCTCGAAGTTCTTGCGCTTGAGGCGCAGGTCGCGCATGGCTTCAAAAAAAATATTGTGGTCGGCGCTGCTGCGGGCTTTGTCGGCCATCTCGAACAGAGTGTCGTCGGCGTTATCGAACAACTCCTGCAGCCCCCGGTCGAGTTGCTGCGTGGCCTTGTCACGCACCTGCAGCACAATCACAGGCAGGCGGGCGAGCGGCGACGGCATCGCTTGTGCGGCGATCCTGTTGATCGGCACCACCTTTGCGTCATTGTGCATGCTGGCCTCCTGGAGCGACGGGGTTCGGTTTTGTGAACGATCGCCACAACCACCGATGGAATACCGGTGGCTACCACGATTATTTGTAGATCACCGAGACGTCAAAGCTATGACGCCAATTGCAAGGCGCGAGATTATCTTGCAAATAGACCCTGTAGCGCCAGCAAACTCTGTACGGGCTTTGTAATCAGCCAGGTTATGCCGGCATACCTTGGGTTCGGCGCTGCCATGCCCCTATAATCGAGGCACTTTGTATGTGGAGCCCGCTATGCCGAATCTACGCCTCGCCGACCTCACCGCCGAAATCGAAGCCAACGTGCGCCGCGCACTGCTGGAAGATATCGGCAGCGGCGATATCACCGCGCAACTGATCCCGGCCGAACGCCTGGCCAAGGCCACGATCATCACCCGTGATGCTGCGGTTATCAGTGGCACCGCCTGGGTCGATGCCGTGTTCCGCCAGTTGGACCCACGGGTTGCCGTGCATTGGCAGGTACGCGACGGTGAACGCGTCAGCCCCAACCAGGCGCTGTTCCACCTCGAAGGGCCTGCCCGCTCATTGCTGACCGGCGAACGCAGTGCACTGAATTTCCTGCAACTGTTGTCAGGCGTGGCCACCCGCGCGCAGTACCTGGCAGACTTTGTCGCCACCACCCAGGTCAAGCTGCTGGACACCCGCAAGACCCTGCCGGGGCTGCGCCTGGCGCAAAAGTACGCGGTGACCTGCGGCGGTTGCCACAATCACCGCATCGGTCTGTATGACGCGTTCCTGATCAAGGAAAACCATATCGCCGCCTGCGGGGGGATTGCACAGGCCATTACTGCCGCCCACAAGATCGCCCCGGGCAAGCCGGTGGAAGTCGAAGTGGAAAGCCTGGAAGAGTTACGCGAGGCCCTGGCGGCAGGTGCCGACATCATCATGCTGGATGAGTTGAGCCTGGACGACATGCGCGAAGCCGTGCGCCTGAACGGCGGCAAGGCCAAGCTGGAAGCCAGTGGCGGGATCAACGAAAGCACTTTGCTGCCCATTGCCGAGACCGGCGTGGACTACATCTCTATCGGCGCGATGACCAAGGATGTGAAGGCGGTGGATCTGTCGATGCGGCTCAGTATCTGAGTCGCTGCAAACTTCAAGCTGCAAGGGCGCGTGGCGACACTTGCAGCTTGAAACCTGCCGTGGCTTCTAAACCACCAGATTGTTCATCTCGCAATACTCTTCCCACTCGACACCCAGCACCTCGGCCGCCTCTTTGTGCAGGGCCAGGCGCGCAGCTTCGAATTCTTCCGCTGTGCAGGTGTACTTGAGGGTCAGTTCCCAAGGCTGGAAGCCCTGGCTCTCGGCCTCGTCCTCGAATGCCCACTGGATCTGGTCACGCTGATCATCAGCGCTCAGGTCCTTAATCTCTTCCTTAAGCTGCGCCGACTCCTCGAGGTATTTCTTGAGGGCTTCTGCGTGCCGCACTTCCTGGGTCATTTCTGTCGTGGTCATGTCGTTCTCTTAGATCGAAGGAATGGGGATGCATCTGGGTCATCAAGGTTGCGCAGATACAAAAGAACGGGCACGAATACCGGTTCGTCTGGCCTTCAGAACCATTCTGGGATCATCTGAAAACTGTGGTGCCTTATTTGCCCGAGACAGGAATCGAACCTGCGACCTTCGCGTTACGAGTGCGCTGCTCTACCAACTGAGCTACACGGGCGGTGGGCTAAAGCTAGCACTGCAATGGGCGCCCGGCAACTTACCGAATGTGCGGCGCAATGACTCCCTGGACCCAGAAGCGCGGCTGCAGATGGCTTTTGGCAATGTCGATATAGTGCTGGCTGCGCTCGGTGGCGCCTGGCAGGTCGCGGTACACGACAAATACTAGCAACGCCACCGACAGCACAGCCGACACCTGCCAGGCCCCGCGCAACAGCGGCATCGGCTCGACAACCGGCGTGCGCCACGGATGCAATGCCATCAACCAACCCACCACCAGCGCCAACCACAGTTGCGAATAGGGCATCACGATAATCCCGTCGACCATCGCCTGCACCGTCGCGCCCAGCAGCGCGGCGAATAGACACAGGCGCAGCAGGTCTTGCGGTGCCCCTGACGGCCCTTGCCGATGAATGACCCTCAGTGTGGCCCAGCCGCCGCGCAGCGCCAGCAACGCCACACACAGGGCCGAGGGCACACCCCACTCACTGGCCCACTGCAGGATTGCCTGGTGCGGATGGGCGGCAATCGGGTTGGGGATATCGGCAAAGTGCATCGGCCCGAAACCGAGCCACGGCCGTTCGCGGATCATGTCCCAGGCTTGCCACCAGATCACTTCACGACCCGAAAGGCTGGTGGTGAGCCGGTCATTGGAAAGACTGGCCATTTCCAGCCCCAGGTAAGGCGCCAACACCGTGAACAACAATCCGTATAAAACCAGCCCGCCACACAGCGCAGCCAGCTGCCAGGTCAACCAGCGGCGCCCCGCCGCCCCCAGAAAAGCCAGGACCAGTGCCGCAACGCCGAAGCCCAGCCAGGTGCCACGGGTGCCGCCACTGATTGCAATCAACCACCATGCACACAACAGGGCGAACACCAGCCCCAGCGCCAACCGCGAGGTGCCCGTGAGCAGCAGCGGCAACGCCAGCAAGGGCAAGGTAAACGTCTGGAACTGGCCGTAGAAACGCTTGTTGGAGAACCCGGAAAGCAGCAGGTCGGTGTCCAGTGTCGGTTCGCCACTGGTAAACGCCAGGACACCCGCGTACCCATATTGCAGGCTCTTGATCAGGCACAGCAGCAACACAAACAGGATCAGCACCTGATCCAGGGTTTGATCGCCATTGCGTCGCAAGCGGGCAAAAGCTGCGGCAATCACCCCGCAGGTGATCATCAGCGCCCACTCGGTCAGCGCCCAGAGAGGCTGGTGGGCCAACAACGAGGAGATCAGGCCCAGGCCGAACACCAGCCCCAGGCCGATAGCGGTGGGTCTGTCGACCAGGCGCCCGGCGGGAGTCGCCAGGCCATAGAGCAACGCACACACAGCCACGCCGACCTGCAGCACACGCTGCCAGTCATGACCACTGAAGGACAGGGTGATGCCCAGCAGCAAAAGGCTCAGCGCCATCACTAAAAACACGCTTCCTCGCTGTTGCACGGATAACGTCATGGGCACCCCTTACTTCCCTGTGAAGTGCCTGGGAGCCCGTCACGCCAGGCCCCCATCACTGATTTAGGTGGCCCGGGCTCAGTTGCCAGCCGTGCAACCCTTTGCAACGTACTGCTCGTCAGCGTTGGTGGTGCACTTCCAACCGTCACTGGCACTGCGCGCCAGGGTAATGAGCTTGCCCTGGACAGGCGCAGGCGCATCGAGGATCTCACAGGCAATCGAACCCGTCCCCGCAGCCACATCGCCCGCCACGCTGATCACGCAATTGGCGGTCGGGCTGGTGCCGCCGATCAGCGTCAGCGTGGGTGCCGTGCCCTGGTTGAAGGTGTCTTCGAAGCCCGCCTTCAACGCCGAGACTTCCGCCAACCCCGCAGTGAACTTGGCCTTGGCCTGGTGCTTGGTATACATGGGCAGGCCAATCGTGGCCAAGATGCCGATGATCGCCACGACGATCAACAACTCGATCAAAGTAAAGCCGTTCTGACGCATCACATTCACTCTCCAGAATAAAACCCATCGCAGGGCACCTCCTGCGCCCTGCCCTCAACAACCGCGCCAGTGTACTCATCCGCGCCGGGCCAGGCCCTCACAAGACGCACAATCTGACATTTTTCCCTTGCCCAATCGCCTGACGGACACACAGCCCTGACTAAGCTGTAAATCGTCACCTGTCGATGAGCCGTAGCACCCCATGAATGATGTCACCGTAAACCCGGCCCCCACCGCCACCTACGCCTGGGAAGGCACCCTGGGCAATGGCCGCAAGGTGTCCGGCGAAACCCGCGGGCATAGCCCGGCCGTGATCAAGGCCCAATTGCGCCGGCAAGGGATCAATCCGGTTCGGGTCCAGATACGCTCCAGCCTCCTGTCTGGCCTGCGCAACCCCATCACCCCAGCCGATGTTGCGCTGTTCACCCGCCAACTGGCGACCCTGCTGAAGGCGGGAATCCCCCTGCTGCAAGCCTTCGACATGATCGGCGAAGGCTTTGAAAACCGGGCCATGCGCACAATGGTCCAGGGATTGAAGCAGGAGATTGCCGCCGGCAACAGCCTGACCGGCGCGTTATTGAAACAACCGCAGTGCTTCAACGCCCTGTATTGCAGCCTGATCGCGGCCGGCGAACAGGCCGGCACCCTGGAAACCCTGCTGGAGCGGGTCGCCACACACCTGGAAAAAAGCCAACGCCTCAAGGCCCGGATCAAGAAAGCCATGACCTATCCACTGGTGGTCCTGCTCGTGGCCACCCTGGTCAGCAGTATCTTGCTGATCCACGTCGTGCCCCAGTTCGAAAGCCTGTTCGCCGGCATCGACACGCCGCTGCCGCGCTTTACCCTGCTGGTTATTGTGCTGTCCGAATTCATGCAAAGCGCGTGGTGGATGCTGTTGCTGGCCGTGGCGGCGACTACTTGGGGCATACGTCGCAGCTATCGTCGACACAGTGGTTTTCGTCTGTGGCTGGACGCTGGTTTGTTGAAAGTGCCATTGGCAGGCACACTGCTGAAAAAAACCGCTGTCGCCCGCTACGCTCGCACCCTCGCCACCACCTTTGCCGCCGGCGTACCGCTGGCACAGGCGTTGGATTCAGTGGCGGGAGCCGCCGGCAACGAACGCTTCAAACAAGCAGTCACGCGTATGCGCCAGGACGTAGCAATAGGAATGCAATTGAATCGAACCATGACCGCCAGCGGCCTGTTCCCTGGCATGGCGATCCAGATGACAGCCATCGGCGAAGAATCGGGCGCACTGGACAGCATGCTGGAGAAGGTCGCCGACCATTATGAAACGGACGTCGACAACCTGGTGGACAACCTGACCAGCCTGATGGAACCGCTGATCATGGTGGTGCTCGGCAGCATTGTCGGGGCGCTGGTGATCGCCATGTACCTGCCGATCTTCCAGCTCGGCACGGCGTTTTAAACATGACCCTGGACCTCCTCCTGACCCTCCATCCCTGGCTGTTCGTCTGGGCTTCATTGGTGCTGGGGCTGATCGTCGGCAGCTTCCTCAACGTGCTGGTCTGGCGCCTGCCAAAAATGCTCGAGCGCGACTGGCGCGCCCAGGCCCATGAAATACTCGGCCTGCCCCCGGAACCCGGCGGCCCGACCTATAACCTGTTGCACCCCAACTCCTGCTGCCCGCACTGCTCACAGCCGATTCGCCCGTGGCAAAACATCCCGGTGCTCAGCTACTTGCTGCTGAGGGGGCGCTGCGCGCAGTGCCACGGTTCCATCAGCCCACGCTACCCGCTGACCGAACTGGCGTGCGGGCTGCTTTCGGCATTTATTGCCTGGCATTACGGCTTCGGCTGGCCAGCCGCTGGCGTGCTGTTCTTGAGCTGGGGCTTGCTAGCCATGAGCCTGATCGACGCCGATCACCAACTGCTGCCGGATGTGCTGGTGCTGCCACTGCTGTGGCTGGGGTTGATCCTCAATTATTTCGAGTTGTACACGACCCTGCCCGATGCCCTGCTGGGCGCGGTTGCCGGTTACCTGAGCCTGTGGTCGGTGTTCTGGCTGTTCAAGTTGTGCACCGGCAAGGACGGCATGGGCTATGGCGACTTCAAGCTGCTGGCCCTGCTCGGTGCCTGGGGCGGTTGGCAGATCCTGCCGCTGACGCTGTTGCTGGCATCGCTGGTGGGGGCGATCGCAGGGGTGATTGTCTTGCGCATACGCAACGCGCAGACGTCAGTGCCCTTGCCTTTTGGTCCCTATCTGGCGATTGCCGGCTGGATTGCATTGCTCTGGGGTGGTCAAATAACCGACTTCTATTTGCAGTCTGTCGGTTTCAGATGACCACTTCTGTCGCAACACCCTGGATTCTTGGCCTGACGGGCGGCATCGGCAGCGGTAAAAGCGCTGCGGCCCAGCACTTTATCGACCTTGGCGTGGACCTTATCGACGCCGACCATGCCTCGCGCTGGGTGGTGGAACCCGGCCGCCCGGCGCTGGCGAAGATTGCCGAGCACTTCGGCGGCGAGATCCTGCTGCCCGATGGCCAACTGGATCGCGCAGCCTTGCGCAAGCGCATTTTCGAGGCGCCGCAAGAACGCCTGTGGCTTGAGGCCCTGCTGCATCCGTTGATTGCCGACGAGATCCGTAGCCATCTGGCCCGCGCCCGCTCACCCTATGCGATCCTGGTGTCGCCGTTGTTGATCGAGTCGGGCCAGCACACCATGACCCAGCGCATCCTGGTGATCGATGTGCCGCAAGCAACGCAGATTCAGCGTACCCTGCTGCGCGATGGCATCAGCGAAGAACAGGTGCAGGCGATTCTCAAGGTCCAGGCCTCACGGGAAGACCGTTTGCGCCAAGCCGACGATGTACTGGTCAATGATCAGGACCTGACCTGGCTAAAGGCCGAGGTCGAGCGACTGCACCACTTTTACCTTACTTTGCGTGGAGGCCGAACATGAGCCAACCCTTGACCGTCGAATGCCCAACCTGCGGCGCCCCCGTGGAATGGAAAGCGACCAACCTCAACCGGCCATTCTGCTCGGATCGCTGCAAACTGATCGACCTGGGCGCCTGGGCTGCGGAAGAACACAAGATTCCGGTCAGCCCGGACGCCGAAGACGAATTGTTCTCCGAAGACCTGCCACCGCGCGCCCACTAAGGCCGCATAAAGCCGTAATCCTGCTGGTCGTCGAGGTTTTCCGCGAGAAATTGCAACTCGTCGGCCAGGTCTTCGGCACTGCGCACGCCTTTGCTCTGCTGCACCACCGCGCTGAGCAAGGCGCGCAGGCTCAGACCCGGGTCAAAACCGATTTCCTGTGCTGCGTCCTGGCTTCTGCGCAACTCCTGCCGTGCCCACTCGTACACACTCATGATCGTGCTCCTGGAAGTTTCGCAGAGCATGCGACCACTTTTGCGTGGCACCCTTGATTTGGATCAAGGGCGCGAATTGTCGTCTTTCCAGGGCGCCGAGAGGTAGCGCGTGCGGTTGAACGTCTCAAGCCACTCCGGGCAAAACACCACCAGCGCACTGATCACGGTGCCGTTGATAAAGGCTTCGGGAAAGATGATCAGCCACAGGTAACCGATAAAATCCTCGATCCACTCCGGCATGGCGAAGCGGCCGTCCAGCCACAGCAGGCCCAGGCCCGCCAATAGGCACAACAACGCCGACAGAGCAGCGGCAAAAAAACCCGAACAAAAGATATACACAAAAGGATTGCGCGGCTGCGCCCGCTCCACCAGCAGCGCGCACGTCTCTGTCACCAACACCGGCAGCAGGACCAGCAGCGCACCATTGACCCCGACCGCCGCCAAGTCCTGGCGCCCGAGCAGCACCAGGCCCAATTGTGCCGCCAGCCCACCGACAATCGCCAAGGGCCAGTCGAGCAGCAGGGTCACGGCGGTCATGCCGATAAAGTGGTAGGACACCCCGGTATCGAAGTCCCGACGCACCAGCCACAGCATGAACAGCGCGAACACCGTGCCAAACAACAGGTGCTGGCGGCGCCGGTCGGCAAACAGTTCGACCCAGGACGAGCGCAGGATCGCCCAGACAATTACCGGCGCATACAGCAGCCAGCCCAGCCACAGGGTTTGCGGCGCCAGCACGGCGGCACTGATCACGGCTGCACCTGCTCCAGGACCTGGTGCAGCTCGGCGGCAGTCGCGTATTCATGGCGCGCAACCAGCTTGCCGTCTTCGAGTTGCAACCACAGCACTTTATCCACAGGCGCCGGATAACGCGGAGCGATCCGCGCATCACGGTCAAGCATCACCCGGTAGTTGTAGGCTTGCATCGCCGGGACGGCAAAGAGCTTGGCGATCAGCCTCGGCATACGCTGGATATCAGCGACAAACACCACATGGCGCGCCTCCAGATACCCCTTGGGCTGGCCCTGCAAGGCCGCATCCACCAACTTGGCGGCATCCATGCTGCGCGCCACCAGCAAGACCTGCGCCTGGTTATCCAGGGTATAGGCCTGGTCGAATTGATCGAGCAGGGTCCACGGCGCCAGCCGCTCCCCCAGTTCAACCGCCTGGGCCCACAGGGGCAAAAGGCTGAGCAACACCGTAAGCAAAAACTTCACCGCGAACTCCTTGTGCAAAACCGTCGACAGAACCGCCAGTCTACACCGAGCCTTTTCACACAGGACTTCCTGCAGTCATCATTTGAACGCTAAGCTGCAAGCATGGATGACTCAGATTATTTGCGCCTGCTCACCATAGCGGCCGAACAAGCCAACGCGTTCCTGTCCAATGCCCGCAAATGGGAGCGTGAGCGTTGGGTCTGCCAGCGCCTGCTGCAAGGCCTGAATGTGCCGTACCGCGCCGAAGAGTTTCATGCCGCCGGTCAGGAGCCGCCGGACGTACTGTTTCGCGATGCCAGCTTCGAAGTGTTTTTTGTCCTCGATGAAGGCCGGCGCCTGAATGACGAGTGGCGCGACGAACTGGTGCGTCGGCGCAGCGCTTTTTCCCTGAGCCAACTGGTGCGGCGCGAGGCCAAGCCCAGGCGCATTCCCGCTCATGAATTCCTGCTGCGCCTGGCCCCGACCCTGCGCAAGAAAGCCCATAACTACAAAGAACGCGGCATGGACCTGGGAGAGCTGGATATCATCGCCTTCGCCAGCCTCAAGCGCGAAGTGCTGGACCTCAACAGCCATTTCCCGCCGCCCACCGAATACCTGCGCCAGGGCTGGCGCTCGCTGTCGTTGGTCGGCCCGACCTTTGCGCGGGTGCTGTTCGCCCATCCCGACGCACCGGATTTCTTGCGCAACAACCTGGGGCGCAGCATAGTGTTCGATGTGGGTATCAGCCTGTAACGTGATGCCCTTTTGCAACGTCTCCCTGACGAGGCCTTTATGACCAGCCGCCTGAACCCTGACGACCAACAACATGTCGAAGAGTACCTGCAACTGTCCCAGCACCAGGTTGAGCGCAAGCCTTTCCGGCCGTGGCTGCTCCTTGGGGTGGTACTGGTTGTGGTGATTGGCCTGGGCGTCCTGAGCCGCCTTTTGAGTTACCTGACGCTATGAGCTGCCTGGCGCTCGCTCGGGTAACTGCACCGATTTCTTTTAGCCTTGCGAGATACCCCCATGACCCATCGTATTATTATCGTCGGCGGCGGCGCCGGCGGCCTGGAGTTGGCTACCCGCCTGGGTAAGACTCTGGGCAAGCGCGGTACCGCCAGTGTCACGCTGGTGGATACCAACCTGACCCATATCTGGAAGCCCCTGCTGCACGAGGTGGCCGCCGGCTCGCTGAACTCCTCTGAAGACGAACTCAATTATGTTGCCCAGGCAAAATGGAACCACTTCGAGTTCCAGCTGGGGCGCATGAGCGGGCTCGATCGTGAACAGAAGAAAATCCAGCTGGCCGCGACCCTCGATGAAGAAGGCCGGGAACTGGTGCCTGCGCGCGTGCTGGGTTACGACACCCTGGTGATTGCCGTCGGCAGCACCACCAATGACTTCGGTACCGAAGGCGCGGCGCAGCACTGCCTGTTCCTCGATACCCGCAAGCAGGCCGAACGTTTCCACCAGCAATTGCTCAACCACTACCTGCGCGCCCATGCCGGGCAAACCGATGTGGTGGAACAGATCAGCGTGGCAATCGTTGGCGCTGGCGCCACCGGCGTCGAACTGGCCGCCGAGCTGCACAATGCGGCCCACGAACTGGCGGCCTATGGCCTGGACCGGATCAAGCCGGAAAACATGTACATCACCCTGATCGAAGCCGGGCCCCGGGTATTGCCGGCCCTGCCAGAGCGAATCAGCGGGCCTGTGCATAAAACCCTGGAAAAGCTCGGGGTGACGGTGATGACTAACTCGGCTGTGAGTGAAGTCACCGCCGACAGCCTGATTACCAGCAGTGGCCAGGTGATCCCTGCCAGCCTCAAGGTCTGGGCGGCGGGGATTCGCGCGCCAGGTTTCCTCAAGGACATCGACGGCCTGGAGACCAATCGCATCAACCAGCTGCAGGTGCTGCCAACCCTGCAGACTACCCGTGACGAGAATATCTTCGCCTTCGGTGACTGCGCGGCCTGCCCGCAACCGGGCACCGACCGCAACGTTCCGCCACGGGCGCAAGCAGCGCACCAGCAGGCGTCGCTGCTGGCTAAATCGCTGAAGTTGCGCATCGACGGCAAGGCGCTGCCCAGCTACAAGTACACCGATTACGGCTCCCTGATCTCGCTGTCGCGTTTTTCGGCTGTGGGTAACTTGATGGGCAACCTGACCGGCAGTGTGATGCTCGAAGGCTGGCTGGCGCGGATGTTCTATGTGTCGCTGTACCGCATGCACCAGATGGCGTTGTACGGGTTCTTCCGCACGATGATGTTGATGCTGGGCAGCAAAATCGGACGGGGCACCGAGCCGCGGCTCAAACTTCACTGACAATACGGTTCCGGACGGGGCGCAAGCGAGGCGATTTTATAAGCATGCGCGCCCTGCCCTCCCCTGTGGGAGCTGTCTCGCCCTGCGAGGCTGCGATAGCGGTGTGCCAGGCGACATGGCAGTGACGCCGCCATCGCAGCCTCGCAGGGCGAGACAGCTCCCACCTTTGATCACCATGCACCTTCAGGTTTTGCGCAGGCAAAAAAAATCCCCGTATCTTTCGATACGAGGATTTTTAATATGGTCGGGGTAAGGGGATTCGAACTCCTGACATCCTGCTCCCAAAGCAGGCGCGCTACCGGACTGCGCTATACCCCGGTAAAAAAAAGGCGACCTTTTCAAGTCGCCTTCTTCGATCAGGGCTTTTGGCCTCTGATCTTAAGATTCGATTCCAGCGTTAACTGGTCTCAAAAATGGTGGGTCGTGTGGGATTCGAACCTACGACCAATTGGTTAAAAGCCAACTGCTCTACCAACTGAGCTAACGACCCAAATATGGTCGGGGTAAGGGGATTCGAACTCCTGACATCCTGCTCCCAAAGCAGGCGCGCTACCGGACTGCGCTATACCCCGGTTTGAAATTGGCTCCGTGACCAGGACTCGAACCTGGGACCCAATGATTAACAGTCATTTGCTCTACCGACTGAGCTATCACGGAACTACATATTTCAAAGTACTACGGTGCTGCTTGTTACCTTCTCTTCGACTTGTCCGTATCGCTACGTTCGTGTCTCTGAGGCGCGCTATTCTACAATCTTAAAAACCCCTGTCAACCCTTTAAATTGCTTTTAAGACAATGATTTGCGCTTCTTTCTGATTTCTCCTTGGGGAGAAGAAACCCGTGGGCTGACGTTGCTGCGGGGCGCACTTTACAAGCCTTTGCCTTACAGTTCAACGCCCTATCGAAAAAAAAGGCCCCGCAATGCGGGGCCTCTGCTCATAACCACCCAATTCGGGCTTAGTGGAAGACAATTTCGTCGTTTTCCACGGTGGCCTTGACGCTGGTCCCCGGGATAAAGCTGCCCGACAGGATCAGTTGGGCCAACGGGTTCTCGATCCAGCGCTGGATCGCACGCTTCAACGGCCGCGCGCCATACACCGGGTCGTAACCGACGGCGATCAACTTGTCCAAAGCCTCGCTGCTCAGTTCCAGCATCAGCTCGCGCTCTGCCAGACGGCTGCGCAGGCGGCCCAGTTGGATCTCGGTGATACCGGCGATCTGATCCCGCGCCAAAGGCTCGAAGATCACTACCTCATCAACCCGGTTGATAAATTCCGGGCGGAAGTGGCTGGTCAGCGCATCCATTACCGCAGCACGCTGGCCTTCACGATCACCGACCATCTCCTGGATCTGTACCGAGCCCAGGTTGGAGGTCATCACGATCACCGTATTACGGAAGTCCACGGTACGTCCGTGACTGTCCGTCAGCCGGCCATCTTCCAACACCTGCAGCAACACGTTGAACACATCCGGGTGGGCCTTCTCGACCTCATCCAGGAGGATTACCGAGTAAGGCTTGCGCCGTACCGCTTCGGTCAGGTAGCCGCCTTCCTCGTAGCCCACATAGCCTGGTGGCGCCCCGATCAAACGCGCCACGGAATGTTTCTCCATGAACTCGGACATATCAATGCGCACCATCGCCTCTTCTGTATCAAAGAGGAACTCGGCCAGGGCCTTGCACAGCTCGGTCTTACCCACACCGGTCGGGCCGAGGAACATGAACGAGCCGCTCGGACGGTTCGGGTCGGACAAACCGGCGCGGGAACGCCGCACCGCGTTGGACACTGCTACCACGGCCTCTTCCTGGCCAATCACGCGTTGGTGCAACAGGCTTTCCATACGCAACAGTTTGTCACGCTCGCCTTCCAGCATTTTCGACACAGGAATGCCGGTCCACTTGGACACAACCTCGGCAATTTCTTCCTCGGTCACCTTGCTGCGCAGCAACTGGTTTTCGCTGTGGCCATGCTGGTCGACCATTTGCAGGCTGCGTTCCAGATCCGGGATCACCCCGTACTGCAACTCGGCCATGCGGTTCAGGTCGCCTTTACGGCGGGCAGCTTCCAGTTCCTGGCGCGATTGCTCGATCTTCTGCTGGATCTGTGCGGAACCCTGCACTTCGGCTTTTTCCGAGGTCCAGATTTCTTCCAGGTCCGAATACTCACGCTCCAGACGGCCGATTTCCTCCTGGAGTTTTTCCAGGCGTTTCTTCGCCGCGTCATCGTCTTCTTTTTTCAGCGCCTGGGATTCGACTTTCAGTTGAATCAGGCGACGCTCCAGGCGATCCAGTACTTCAGGCTTGGAGTCGATCTCCATGCGAATCCGGCTGGCCGCTTCGTCGATCAAGTCGATGGCCTTGTCCGGCAACTGACGATCAGTGATATAGCGATGGCTCAATTTGGCCGCCGCAATGATCGCGCCATCAGTGATTGCCACGCGGTGGTGGACCTCATAACGCTCTTTCAGGCCACGCAGGATCGCGATGGTGTCTTCTTCGCTCGGTTCTTCCACCAGGACTTTCTGGAAACGACGTTCAAGGGCCGCGTCCTTTTCAATGTACTGGCGGTACTCGTTGAGCGTGGTAGCCCCCACGCAATGCAACTCACCCCGAGCCAGTGCAGGCTTGAGCATGTTGCCTGCGTCCATCGAGCCTTCACCTTTACCGGCGCCGACCATGGTGTGCAGTTCGTCGATAAACAGAATGATCTGCCCTTCCTGCTTCGACAGCTCGTTAAGCAGGGATTTCAGACGCTCCTCAAACTCACCACGGAACTTGGCACCGGCAATCAAGGCCCCCATGTCCAGGGACAGCAAGCGCTTGCCCTTGAGGCCGTCCGGCACTTCACCATTAATGATGCGCTGGGCCAGGCCCTCGGCGATGGCGGTTTTACCCACCCCAGGCTCACCGATCAGCACCGGGTTGTTCTTGGTGCGGCGCTGCAGGACCTGGATGGTGCGACGAATCTCGTCGTCACGCCCGATTACCGGGTCCAGCTTGCCGTCTTCGGCGCGCTTGGTCAGGTCGACGGTGTATTTGTCCAGGGCCTGGCGCGACTCCTCATGATTGGGGTCATTCACCGCGTCGCCGCCGCGCAGGTTGTTGATGGCATTTTCCAGGGCCTTTTTGCTCACGCCCTGGCCCAGCAACAACTTGCCGAGCTTGCTGTTTTCATCCATGGCGGCGAGCAGCACCAGTTCGCTGGAGATGAACTGGTCGCCTTTCTGCTGGGCTAGGCGATCGGCCTGGTTAAGCAGGCGCGCCAGATCCTGGGACATATTCACGTCACCCGTCGGATTCTGGATTTTCGGCAGTTGGTCGAGCTCTTTGCTCAACTCCTTGCGCAGGCTGTTGACATCGAAGCCCACCTGCATCAACAGGGGCTTGATAGAACCACCCTGCTGTTCGAGGAGTGCCTGCATCAAGTGCGCGGGCTCGATGGCCGGATGGTCGAGGCCAACGGCCAGGGATTGGGAATCCGATAACGCCAATTGTAATTTGCTGGTTAAACGATCAATACGCATTAGTCACCTTCCTTTTGAGCAGGCCGGAGCTATGTGCGAGCGAGCTTGCTCGCGAGAAACGCATCCTGAATGAAGAAACCTGCCAGATACCCCTATAGATGGGGGGGATTCTGGAACATTCAAGCCGGCAATGCTTGATATGGATCAGGAGAGTCTAGCGTTCGAGCCAGATCAGGGAGGCAAATCGACCGGTACGCGGGCTGCGCCGGTAAGAAAAGAAGCGCGGGTCAGTCACGGTGCACAAACCGCCACCGTAGACAGCGGTGATACCACGCGCAGCCAGGCGCAGGCGCGCCAGCTGGTAGATATCAGCCAGGAACTTGCCAGGGTTGTGGCTGGGAACGAAAGCCTGCGCGGTTTGCGGGTGTTGCTGCATAAAGGCTTCACGCACTTCCGGGCCGACTTCAAAGGCCTTTGGGCCAATCGCCGGGCCCAACCACACCAGTACGTCGGCAGGCGCAGCATCCAGGCTGTCGGCGGCCGCTTCCAGCACACCCGCCGCCAGGCCACGCCAACCGGCATGGGCGGCAGCAACACGAGTTCCGGACTTATTGCAAAACAAGGCCGGCAGGCAATCGGCGGTCATCGCCGTGCAGGCGATGCCGGGCGTACCGGTCCAACTGCCGTCGGCCTCGGCAATCCGTCCCGGATCGGCCTCGACCACGACCACACCATGCACCTGGCGCAACCAGGCGGGCTGGATAGCAAATGCGGCGGTGAGACGACGGCGATTCTCAAGCACAGCTTCGGGGCTGTCCTCGACATGATCGCCTAAGTTGAGGCTGTCGAACGGCGCCAGACTGACGCCGCCCGCACGGGTGGTGACGCAGGCTTTGACCCCGGCCGGCGCAGGCCAGTCAGGAATCAGCCAGTCATTCATCCGACAAAGGCCTCGCGGTCCTGCTTGAGCAACGACAGCAACCAGACAAAATCGTCGGGCAGAGGCGATTCCCAGCTCATCCGCTCACCGCTCGTCGGATGATCCAGTTCCAGGAAGCGTGCATGCAGCGCCTGGCGCGGGAACGACTTCAGCGACTCGACCATGGTCACACTGGCGGCCGGCGGAATACGGAAGCGACCACCGTAGGCCGGATCGCCGACCAACGGGAAGTTGATATGCGCCATATGTACCCGGATCTGGTGGGTACGGCCGGTTTCCAGCTTGACCCGCACATGGGTGTGGGAACGGAAACGCTCCAGCACGCGGTAGTGGCTGACGGCCTGCTTGCCGCCCTCCATCACCGCCATGCGCTGGCGCTGCTGGCCGTGACGACCGATAGGCGCGTTGATCTTGCCACCGGCCACGACCACACCAATCACGATGCACTCATAGATGCGGCTGACACTGCGGCTCTGCAATTGTGTGACCAACTGCGTCTGCGCCTGAATGGTCTTGGCCACGACCATCAGACCAGTGGTGTCCTTGTCCAGGCGGTGGACGATGCCGCAGCGCGGGACATTGATGATGTCCGGCACATGGTGCAACAAGGCATTGAGCAAGGTGCCATCAGCGTGCCCGGCCGCCGGGTGAACCACCAGGCCTGCGGGTTTGTTGATCACCAGGATGTCGTCGTCTTCATAGACGATATCCAGCTCGATGTCCTGGGCGATCCATTCTCCCTGGGCTTCCTGCTCGGCAGTCAGCTCAAGAACCGAACCGCCATGCACTATGTCTCGCGGGCGGATAACCGCTCCATCCACAGTCAGGCGGCCGTCTTTGATCCAGGCGGAAAGGCGCGAGCGCGAGTGCTCAGCGAATAGTTGTGCGGCGACTTGATCGAGGCGTTGGCCGCCCAATTCGGACGGCACCTCTGCGCGAAGTTCAATTTTATCGGACATGCTCAGACTAGGCGTGGCACAGCCTTTGGTTTCGGCTGCGCGCTTGTGGTTAAATACGGCGTCTTTTGCCCCGAGGCTTTCATCGGGGCGCTCATCATAACAGGACGGCCCCGCCCAAGACAGCGGCCGTCATAGGGACGCAAGCCGCCATGCAAGTGAAACACCTGCTGCTGATCGCCATCCTCGCCATGACTGCTGCTTGCTCGTCAACAAAGGACGTCGTCGACGAAAACCTCAGTGAAGTCGAGCTGTACCAGCAGGCTCAGGCCGACCTGGACAACAATAGCTACACAAGCGCCACGGCCAAACTCAAGGCCCTGGAGTCGCGTTATCCGTTTGGCCGCTATGCCGACCAGGCCCAGCTCGAACTGATCTATGCGAACTACAAGAACGCCGAGCCGGAAGCTGCCAAGTCCGCTGCCGAGCGTTTTATCCGCCTGCACCCGCAGCATCCGAACGTGGACTACGCCTACTACCTCAAGGGCCTGACCTCGTTTGACCAGGACGTTGGCCTGCTGGCGCGCTTCCTGCCGCTGGACATGACCAAGCGTGACCCAGGTGCCGCGCGCGACTCCTATAACGAGTTCGCCCAGCTGACCAGCCGCTTCCCCAACAGCCGCTACGCGCCGGACGCCAAGCAGCGCATGATCTACCTGCGCAACCTGCTGGCTTCCTACGAAATCCACGTAGCCCACTACTACTTGACGCGCCAGGCCTATGTCGCCGCCGCCAACCGTGGTCGCTATGTGGTGGAGAACTTCCAGGAAACCCCTTCCGTGGGTGACGGCCTGGCAGTGATGACCGAGGCTTACCAGCGCCTGCACCTCGATACCCTGGCCGCCACCAGCCTGGAGACCCTGAAACTCAACTACCCGGACCACCCTAGCCTGCAAGACGGCCAGTTTGTGCCGCAGGTTGCCGAAGCGGACAACCGCTCGTGGTTGAGCAAGTACACCCTGGGCATGATCGAGTCCCGTCCACCGCTGCCGCCGGGCGAAACCCGCGCCAACCAGGACATCCTCAAGCAGTACCAGGATGCCAAGGACGCCATTCCGTCGGAGCTCAAGCCCCATGACGAGAACGGCGACGTGATCGAGGAAGAAGCACCAGAAGCCCTGGGCAACAACCAGGATCGCTCGTGGTTCAGCTACATGACGTTCGGTGTCTTTGACTGAAACCCGTCTTGGCAGCGCAAGAAGGAGCCCCTCGGGGCTCCTTTTTTCATGGCGCGACTTTATTACCCTGTGCGCCGCTAACATCCTTGGCTAAACTGCCGGATTCCCTGTTGAGAAGCTGCCTGCCATGGTTCGTTTACTGTTCTGGATTGCCCTGATTGCTGCTGCGGTATGGTTCTGGCGCAAGTTCAAGCGCCCCGCTTCGACGCAGCAACAGCCCGGCGAACAAGGCGCCGCGCCGATGGTTCGCTGTGCACACTGTGGCGTGCATCTGCCGCAGGACCGGGCACTGAGCCAGCGCCAGGACTGGTATTGCACCCAGGCGCATCTGGAGCAGGGTCCGAAGTCTATCGAGCGCTGAGTCCTCTGGAACGGTAGGCCCCCCGGTTTATATCCGACCAGTGGGCGCATAAGGGGCCGGGTCGATCACCGGCTCATGCCCCAGCAGCAAGTCAGCAAACAACTGGCAAGACGCAGGCGCCAATACCAGGCCATTGCGGTAATGCCCGCAGTTGAGCCACAGCCCTTCATACCCTGGCACCTTGCCGATATAGGGAATGCCCTCCGGCGAACCAGGCCGCAAACCGGCCCAATGCCCCACCACCTCGGCATCCGCCAGAGCCGGAATCAGTTCCACCGCCGAGGCTTTGAGGCTGTCCAGAGCCGATTCGGTCGGTGTCTTGTCGAAACCTTCATGCTCCAGCGTGCTGCCAATCAGGATATGTCCGTCCCGGCGGGGAATCGCATAGCGCCCCTTCGCCAGGACCATGCAGGACAGAAAGTCCGAAGCACACTTGTACAAAATCATCTGGCCCTTGACCGGCTCCACCGGCAGCGTCAGCCCCAGGCTGGCGAGCAGCTCACCACTCCAGGCACCGGCCGCGAGCACTACCTGGTCGCCTCGCACCTCGCCCTGCGCAGTATTGACCCCGACAATGCTGCCGCCCTCCTGGATAAAGCCCTGTACCGCGCACTGCTCATGCAGGGTCACACCCGGCAATGCCAGCAACGCCGCCTTCAGGGACTTGATCAAGCGTGGATTGCGTACATTGGCCACGTTCGCCATATAGATAGCCTCGGCGAACCCCGCGCCCAATACCGGCACCGCGTCACGGGCGGACGACACATCCACCTTGCTCAAGGGCCGGCCTTCCCGCGCAGCCCAGGCCAGGGCGTCGGCCTCGTCATCGAGGTCCAGCCAATACAGGCCCGTGGTATGAACCTCGGGATCCACGCCGGTGGCCGCAAACAGGCGCTGGGCCAATTGCGGGTAAAAATCCTGGGACCAATGGGCCAGCGCCGTGACGGCCGGGCTGTAGCGCCAGGGGTATAACGGCGAAACAATCCCGCCACCGGCCCAGGAAGACTCCTGCCCAACCGACGAACGGTCAAGCACCACCACCGCCAGCCCCTGGGTTGCCAGGTTGAACGCCGTCAACAGCCCGATAACACCACCACCCACAACCACGACTTGCTGTTGCTTGGTCATTGTTCGATCCAGCTCATAAAAAGAAAGGAGTGCTCCAGGCACCCCGTCGCCCACCAGCGTCATCGCCCCCAGCACTCCTGACGCGTGGTGCCGGGTGCGGCGCCGGGATTGGCCCGCGCGCCAGTACTGGTCAAACTGAACTCACCACAAGGATCACCCAGCATCGCGCCAGCAAAAGGCGTCGCGGTCAGGGTGAAATCCTGGGGGTTCAGCATCACCGTGATTCTATAGCGATCATTGCCGGTGCTGACGCCGCTGGCATCAATAAAAGTGCCATTTCTCACGTAATAGCGCTCCAGATGCTGGGCTTGCTCCGTGAGCAGCCCGACGATTTCTGTGCGGTAAGCCTTTTTCACGTGGGCGGCGTACCCCGGATAGATCACCGCCGCCAAGGTGGCAATGATCGCCAGCGCGATCAATAACTCGATCAAAGTGAACCCCTTGCAATTGCCGCTCATCGTCATGATTACCTACTGGAGTTGTCGCCATAGAATTCGCCGGAATCGCTCACTGGCATCAGCATCCGCGGCTACCCGCGCATAGACGCTTTCCAGAACGGTGCGCGATTGGCCACTGATCCCCACTGCCGTAACCCGATACAACGTCGCTGGGGTGTCGGGCGGCAAATGTGCCAACCCGCTAGCGGGGCCGAGGTTCTGAATACCGTACACACCCGCTTTCATGCCGACCCAGGTGATAGCCGAGACTGGGTCGACGCCTGGCTGGCTGATGGCATACGCCTCGTTCGGCGGGGCACAGGTCACCAGCGACTGACAGGCCGGCAAACCGAACCCGCGCGCCTGTACAGCCGACTCACCGCGCCTGAGCCCGCTTTCGGCCGCCTGGAACGATTGGTTGCGATGCCTGAGGCTGCCGGCGAGCTGTTCCTGCGACGTCGCGCCCTGCATCGAAGCCAGGCCGACAACCGTCAACAACAGCAGCAATACCAGGCTGATCAACAGCACCATGCCGCGCTGCCCAGGGGCCGGTACCCGGCACTCGCTATTCAAGACGATTACGCACGGCAGCGACGACGCTGTAGACCTGGTCCCGCACGCGACCAAGCGGATCGCGCAGCGTCAACATCACCCGCACACTGCGGATCAGCGACTCGTCGCCGGGATGGCTGTCATAGCGGCTCACGACACTGGACCCTGGCCGGCTGGCCACCCCGAAACTCAACTCAAACGCCCCCACGTTATCCACCAGCACCGCCCTGGCCGGCGCTGTCGGTGTGCTGAGCTTCAACTGCCCTGACTCAAAGGTGTAGGTCAGTTTGCGAACCGGGAAAGCAATCTGCCCAGGACCAGGCTTGGGCGGTACCCCCGAGTAGGCCTGGGCGCTGTCGACACAATTACTGAGCACGGTCCAGTCGGGCCGACTGCCCTGACCGCCGACATCGCCAGTGACCAGGGTCAGGCTGGTTGAGGCACCGCTGACCGCCACACTGATCGGCGTGGAAAAGTCAGCCGGCGCCTGAACAATCGCGGGAAGGGACAGGCAACCGAACATCCCCGCCAGGCGAATCTCCTGAATCATCTTGCCCAGGACAAATCGCCCATCATCCTGCAACAACGCCGAGGCATGCTGGCTGGCTGCGGTGCTTCGGGCGGCCAGCGTTACCTGGACGGCCGCCAGGACCACCACCAACCCCAGGGTCGCCGCCAGCAATGCCTCGACCAGGCCAAAACCCGTACTGGAGCGCCTCATCGCGCAGGCCTCGGATCGACCGCGACGCGACTGGTCAGGGTGAATGTTTCCCGGGCGCCGCCGGCATGGGCTGCGCGTGAGTCGTCCCAACTGATGCTGATGGTGACTTCGCGCTGGCTGATCGCAATCGAACCTTTGGCGGTATCGCCGGCCAAGTGGCGGATATTGGCCTCGAAGTCGTGCAAGTCCAGGTCCCGGACACTCGCGGCCAAGGTGTTGGCGAGCGAGATATCCTCGCCTCCCCAGGAATAGTCGGCGGCGGCATTGGCGCGAATCCGGTCGAGCATGTCGTAGGCAACGAAGCTCGCCTGGCTGATCATCCTGGAACTGTCGGTGTACTTGAGCGCATTCAGCTGGATCAGCCCGGCCCCCAGCAGGCCAACGCCGAGAATCAACAGCGAAACCAGCACTTCGATCAGGCTCATACCGATCTGTTGCGTGTCGGTCGGGGGTGTACAAGACGTTACCAGGCAAGCTCGCATAGCCATCGTCATCCTTGTCGAGGGTCATCCAGACGGCCGAGATAGCCGTGCGTTGCCCAAGACTAGCGCCGCTGTTGCCGTCGCGCTGCCCCTCGGAATAAAGGGAAATACTTTGGACAGGAAGGCCATCACTGCCCCCCCACGCAGTGCCGCTATAACTAGTTCAGGCACACGGTCCACGGAGGGACGAGGTATGAAACAACGCGGTTTCACATTGATCGAATTGCTGCTCGGCTTGATCGTCAGCGGCATCCTGGCGCAATTGGCGGTACCCGGCTTCAAGAGCCTGCTGGACTCACAAACGCGACTGAGCGCCGCGCAGACACTGGCGTCTGGCTTGCGCTACGCCCGCACCCAGGCCATTGCGCGCAATCGAACGGTGATCATCCACGCGCTGGATGATGACTGGAGTCGGGGCTGGAGGGTGGTGGTGGACATGAATGGCCGCGGTCATCTGGACGACGACAACCCCGTACTGCTGGAACGCCAGGACAATGGGCGGATCCCCATTGTGGGCAATACCCCGGTGCGCACGCAGATTCGCTTCAGCGGTTTGGGCGAACCCCTGCTGTCTGCGGGTGGGTTTCGCGCCGGCACCGTGCATGTGTGCTCAACGGACCAGCCGCTGAGCCTGCATCAAGTGGTGCTGGCGCCCACCGGCCGCATCAGCCTGCGCAGCGACAAGGCCGAGCAGGCATTGTGCCGGGGCTACGATGATCTGGGGCTCAGAGCAGCGAACGAACCCGCAGCTCCTTGGGCATGGAGAAAGTGATGTTCTCTTCGCGCCCTGACAACTCGTCGGCACCTGTCGCGCCCCACGCCTGCAACTGCTGGATCACGCCACGTACCAGGACTTCCGGCGCCGAGGCGCCCGCAGTGATGCCAATGCGCTCGACACCGTCGAACCAACTGCGCTGCAGGTCTTCGGCACCGTCAATCAGGTACGCCGGGGTAGCCATGCGTTCGGCCAGTTCACGCAGACGATTGGAGTTGGAGCTGTTAGGGCTACCGACGACCAGCACCACGTCACACTCGTCGGCCAGTTGCTTGACGGCGTCCTGGCGGTTTTGCGTGGCATAGCAGATGTCGTCCTTGCGCGGCCCACCGATGGCAGGAAAACGGGTACGCAGGGCGTCGATGACCCGGCTGGTGTCATCCATCGACAAGGTGGTCTGGGTCACGAATGCCAACTTCTCAGGGTTATGCACTTGCAACTCGGCGACGTCTTTTTCGTCTTCCACCAGGTAGATCGCGCCGCCATTGCGGGCGTCGTACTGACCCATGGTGCCTTCGACTTCGGGGTGACCGGCGTGGCCGATCAGGATGCACTCACGGCCGTCGCGGCTATAGCGCGCCACTTCGATATGCACCTTGGTCACCAGCGGGCAGGTCGCATCGAAGACTTTCAGGCCACGGCCTGCGGCTTCGGTGCGCACTGCCTGGGAAACGCCATGGGCGCTGAAGATAACGATGACGTCGTCCGGCACCTGATCCAGTTCTTCGACAAAAATGGCGCCACGGGCGCGCAGGTCTTCGACCACGAACTTGTTATGGACCACTTCATGGCGCACGTAGATCGGCGGGCCGAAGACTTCCAGGGCGCGATTGACGATTTCGATCGCCCGGTCCACCCCGGCGCAGAAGCCACGGGGGTTGGCGAGTTTGATTTGCATGCTGGGCCTCGTGTCTTTGTGGGAGCTGGTCTGCCTGCGCTCGGTGCAACTGGTACACCGAGGCGTTGCTATCGCAGGCCAGCCAGCGCCTACAGGAACCGGTTTCGTCAGTTAGAGCGCTTTAACGTCGATGATTTCAACATCAAAGGTCAAGGTCTTGCCGGCCAACGGGTGATTGAAGTCGATGGTCACCTGAGTGTCATCGAAGGTTTTGACCACTCCGGGCAGTTCGGTATTCGCCGCATCGTTGAAGATCACCAGCAAGCCTTCCGACAGCTCCATGTCCTGGAACTGCGAACGCGGGATGATTTGTACGTTCTGCGGGTTGGGCTGGCCAAAGGCGTTTTCCGGCGGGATCTGCAGGTTGCGCTTGTCACCGGCCTTGAAGCCGAACAGCGCCGTCTCAAAACCCGGCAGCAGGTTGCCATCGCCGACCTTGAAGGTCGCCGGGGCTTTATCGAACGTGCTGTCGACCGTGTCGCCATTCTCCAGGCGCAGTGCGAAATGCAAGGTGACTTCCGTGTTCTGGCCAATGCGTTGTTCGGCCAATACTTGTTCAGTCATTTACGGCTTCTCCGGGCTTGTTGCCCTTGAACATATCCAGCGCCAGCATGATTGCGCCAACGCAGATGGCGCTGTCGGCAAAGTTGAACGCCGGGAAGTAATGGCGGTTCTGCCAATGCACCAGAATGAAGTCGATCACATGGCCCAAGGCGATGCGGTCGTACAGATTGCCCAGCGCACCGCCCAGCACCAGTGCCAAGGCGATAGCCAGCCAGGTGTCATTGCGGCCAAGGCGCTTGAGCCAGACCACCAGCACCGCACTGACCACCACAGCGATCAGGGCGAACAGCCAACGCTGCCAGCCACCACCGTCAGCGAGGAAGCTGAAAGCGGCACCGGTGTTATAGGCCAGGGTCCAGCTGAAGTAGTCAGGAATCACCACGATCTGCTGGAACATTTCCAGGGTGCCCTCGAAGTGAGCCTTGCTGACCTGGTCGATGACCAGGACCAGCAAGCTCAGTACGAGCCAACCCAGACGTCCGAAACGGCTGGATTTAGGCATAGTGGCGAACCTCACCGGCACCGCTGATGTTGTCGACGCAACGACCGCAGATTTCCGGATGCTCCGGGTTCACGCCAACGTCTTCACGGCAGTGCCAGCAACGGGCGCACTTGGCGAAGGCGGACTTGACGACCTTGAGCTTGAGGCCCGGGACTTCGGTCGCGACCGCATCAGCCGGGGCCTGGGCGAAGGGTGCCAGGCTAGCCGTGGAGGTAATCAGCACGAAGCGCAGTTCGTTGCTCAATTTGCCCAGGTCGGCGGTCAGGCCTTCCTCGGCAAACAGGGTGACTTCAGCCTGCAGGTTGCCACCGACGGCCTTGGCCGCACGCTGGACTTCCAGTTCCTTGTTCACCGCAACCTTGACGGCCATCACACCTTCCCAATACTCGCGGCCCAGTTCGAAGTCGGCCGGCAATTCGGTCAGGCCTTCGTACCAGGTGTTGAGCATTACGGACTCGTTACGCTCGCCCGGCAGGTATTCCCACAGCTCGTCGGCAGTGAAGGCCAGGATCGGCGCGATCCAGCGCACCAGCGCTTCGGAGATGTGGTACAGCGCGGTCTGCGCCGAGCGGCGGGCCTTGCTGTTGGCGCCGGTGGTGTACTGGCGGTCCTTGATGATGTCGAGGTAGAAACCACCCAGCTCCTGCACGCAGAAGTTGTGGATCTTCGAGTAGACGTTCCAGAAGCGGTATTCGCCGTAGTGCTCCTGCAACTCACGTTGCAGCAACAGGGTACGGTCCACAGCCCAACGGTCCAGGGCGAGCATTTCCTCGGCCGGCAGGATGTCGGTGGCCGGGTTGAAGCCGGTCAGGTTCGACAACATGAAGCGTGCGGTATTGCGGATACGGCGGTAGGCATCGGCGCTGCGTTGCAGGATCTGCTCCGAAACGGCCATTTCACCGGAATAGTCGGTGGAAGCCACCCACAGACGCATGATGTCGGCGCCCAGGGTGTCGTTGACCTTCTGCGGCGCAATCACGTTGCCCAGGGACTTGGACATCTTGCGACCGTTCTCGTCGACGGTGAACCCGTGGGTCAGCAGCTCGCGGTACGGGGCGTGATCGTCGATGGCGCAACCGGTCAGCAGGGACGAGTGGAACCAGCCACGGTGTTGGTCCGAGCCTTCCAGATACAGGTCGGCGCGCGGGCCGGTCTCGTGACCCATCAGGTGCGAGCCGCGCAGCACGTGCCAGTGGGTGGTACCCGAGTCGAACCACACGTCGAGGGTGTCGCTGATCTTGTCGTACAGCGGCGCTTCGTCACCAAGCAGCTCGGCAGCGTCCAGCTTGAACCAGGCTTCGATACCTTCCTGCTCCACACGCTGGGCCACCACTTCCATCAGTTCGACGGTGCGTGGGTGCAGTTCGCCGCTTTCCTTGTTCAGGAAGAACGGGATCGGCACGCCCCAGTTACGCTGGCGGGAGATGCACCAGTCGGGACGGTTGGCAATCATCGAGTGCAGGCGTGCCTGGCCCCAGGCCGGTACGAACTTGGTGTCTTCGATGGCTTTGATCGCACGCTTGCGCAGGGTTTCGCCGGCGACAGGCTCTTTGTCCATGCCGATGAACCACTGCGCGGTGGCGCGGTAGATCAGCGGGGTCTTGTGGCGCCAGCAGTGCATGTAACTGTGCTTGATGGTTTCGGTGTGCAGCAGCGCACCGACTTCCGACAGTTTGTCGATGATCGGCTGGTTGGCCTTGAAGATGAACTGGCCACCGAAGAACTCCAGCGACGGCACGTATACGCCATTGCTCTGCACCGGGTTGAGGATGTCATCGTTGACCATGCCATAGGCTTTGCAGGTCACGAAGTCGTCCACACCGTAGGCCGGCGCGGAGTGAACCACCCCAGTACCCGAGCCCAGTTCGACGTAGTCAGCCAGGTACACCGGCGACAGACGGTCGTAGAACGGGTGACGGAAGTTGATCAGCTCCAGCGCGGAGCCCGTGGTCGTGGCGATCACCGAGCCTTGCAACTCGTAGCGAGTCAGGCAGGCCTCGACCATTTCCTCGGCCAGCACCAGCAGGCGGTCACCGACGTCCACCAGGGCGTAGGTGAATTCCGGGTGCACGTTCAGCGCCTGGTTGGCCGGGATGGTCCACGGGGTGGTGGTCCAGATCACGATGGCGGCGGGCTTGGCCAGGCTTGCCAGGCCAAAGGCCTCGGCCAGCTTGGCGTCGTCGGCGATCGGGAACGCGACGTCGATGGTCGAGGACTTCTTGTCTTCGTACTCGACTTCCGCTTCGGCCAGGGCCGAGCCGCAGTCAAAGCACCAGTTCACGGGCTTGAGGCCCTTGAACACGAAGCCGCCCTTGACGATCTCGGCCAAGGCACGGATTTCCCCGGCCTCGTTCTTGAAGTTCATGGTCTTGTACGGGTTGTCCCAGTCACCCAGCACACCCAGGCGGATGAATTCGGACTTCTGCCCTTCGATCTGCTCGGTGGCGTAGGCGCGGCACAGCTCGCGGGTCTTGTCGGCGCCCAGGTTCTTGCCGTGGGTCACTTCGACTTTGTGTTCAATCGGCAGGCCATGGCAGTCCCAACCCGGGACATAAGGCGCGTCGAAGCCCGAAAGGGTTTTCGAGCGGATGATCATGTCCTTGAGAATCTTGTTCAGCGCATGACCGATGTGAATCGTGCCGTTGGCATAAGGAGGGCCGTCGTGCAGGACGAATTTCGGACGATCCTTGCCAATCTCGCGCAACTTTCCGTACAGGCCAATACTGTCCCAGCGCTGCAGGATCTGCGGTTCGCGCTGTGGCAGGCCGGCCTTCATTGGGAAGGCGGTGTCCGGAAGGTTTAGCGTGGCTTTATAGTCGGTCATTTAAGGCTCTTCATTAGCGATGGGCGCTAGGTGCGGCTAGTGCACGGGCGGCGGCGACATCCGCATTGATCGCCGTTTTCAGCGCCTCCAGGGAGGCGAATCGCTGCTCTTCACGCAGCTTTTGGTGGAAAACCACCGTCAAACGCCGGTCATACAAATCCCCGGCAAAATCCAAAAGGTGAACTTCCAGGTGGGCCTTGCCATCACCTGCAACCGTTGGCCTGACGCCTATATTGGCGACTCCGGGCCAGGGTTTACCGTCAATATCGACACTCACCAGGTACACCCCGGTCAGTGGCACGCGACGGCGCTTGAGTTGCACGTTGGCGGTTGGCGTGCCCAGTTGGCGCGCCAGCTTCTGGCCGTGCAGGACCCGCCCGGCAATCCGGAACGGGCGACCGAGCAAACGCTCGGCCAAGGCGAAGTCGGCAGCGGCCAAGGCATTTCGCACCTGGGTGCTGCTCATGCGCAGGCCGTCCAGTTCGACGGTTTGCGCGGCTTCGACGGTAAACCCCTGGGTCACGCCGGCCTGCTGCAGGAAATCGAAATCCCCTACCCGGTCGCAACCGAAGCGGAAGTCGTCGCCGACCTCCAGATGCTGCACGCCCAAGCCATCGACGAGGATACGGTCGACGAACTCGGTGGCGCTGAGACTGCGCAAACGCTGGTTGAAGGCCAGGCACAGAACCCGGTCCACGCCCTCTTCGGCCAGCAGTTGCAGTTTGTCCCGCAAGCGGGCCAAACGGGCTGGAGCCGTCTCGGGAGTGAAGAACTCACGGGGCTGCGGCTCGAAAATCACCACGCAGCTGGGCACGCCCAACTCGACTGCGCGCTCGCGCAGCCGCGCCAGGATCGCCTGGTGGCCACGGTGAACACCGTCAAAGTTGCCAATAGTGGCGACGCAGCCCCGATGCTCGGGGCGCAGGTTGTGGAGACCTCGAACCAGCTGCATAACGCGCTTCTTGCTCATAAAGTGGTCGATTATAACCACACCCGGCCCCGGACGACAGGCAACAGCACAGGCCAAATGATCCGAATCGAAAAAACAGCCGGCTTATTGTTGATTGCGATCAATTCAGCGCCTTGCGATTGAAATCCCGCAGGCGGAAGCCCAGCAGCAGCAACATGCCAAAGTAGGCGATCACCCCGGCCACCACCAGCAGGCCCAGGCGCAGGAATCGCTCAAGCATCTGCCCCTCGCCCCACGCCGGCATCCAGTGCATCAACCCCAGCAATACCGCTGACATCACCGCCACCGCTACCAGCAATTTGAGGGCGAACATGCCCCAGCCTGGCTGCGGCTGGTACATTTTTTGTTTGCGCAATTGATAGAACAACAGGCCGGCATTGATGCACGCCCCGGCACTGATCGCCAGGGCCAGGCCCGCGTGAGCCAGCGGCCCGATGAAGATCAGGTTGAACAGTTGGGTGACCACCAGGGTGAAAATCGCAATTTTCACCGGGGTCCGGATGTTTTGCTGGGCGTAAAAGCCCGGCGCGAGGACCTTGATCACGATAATCCCCAGCAACCCCACCGAATAGGCGACCAATGCACGCTGGGTCATCAAGGCGTCGAACGCGCTGAACTGGCCGTACTGGAACAGCGAAACGGTCAGCGGCTCGGCCAGGATCCCCAGGGCCAGGGAGCATGGCAGCACCAGCACAAAGCACAGGCGCAGGCCCCAATCGAGAATACGCGAGTATTCGTGGCGGTCCTTGCTGGCATAGGTGCGGGCCAGGGTCGGCAGCAAAATGGTACCCAGCGCCACGCCCAGCACACCGGAGGGCAATTCCATCAGGCGATCAGCGTAATACATCCACGACACGGAACCGGAGACCAGCAGCGAAGCGAATGCGGTGTTGATAATCAGGGAAATCTGGCTGACCGACACCCCGAGAATCGCCGGCAGCATGTTTTTCATCACCCGCCACACACCCGTGTCCTTGAGGTTCAGGCGCGGCAGCACAAGCATGCCAATCTTTTTCAGGTGAGGCAGTTGATACAACAGTTGCGCCAGGCCACCGGCCAGCACCGCCCAGCCGAGCGCCATCACCGGCGGATCGAAGTACGGCGTGAGGAACAGGGCAAAGATGATCATGCTGACATTAAGCAGGGTCGGCACAAACGCCGGCACCGAGAACCGGTTCCAGGTATTGAGGATCGCGCCCGCCAGGGAAGACAGGGAAATCAGCAATATATAAGGAAAGGTCACCCGCAACAGATCACTGGTCAGGGCGAATTTTTCCGGAGTGTTGGCAAACCCGGGCGCCGTGGCCCAGATAATCCAGGGCGCAGCGAGCATCCCGGCGACGGTCACCAGCATCAGCACCAGGGTCAGCAGGCCCGAGACATAGGCGATAAAGGTGCGGGTGGCCTCCTCGCCCTGCTGGGTCTTGTATTCCGCCAGGATCGGCACGAACGCCTGGGAAAACGCGCCCTCGGCGAAGATCCGCCGCAGCAGGTTGGGCAGTTTGAACGCGATAAAGAAGGCATCCGTGGCCATGCTCGCGCCAAAAATACGTGCGATGAGGGTGTCACGCACAAACCCCAGAACCCGGGAAATCATGGTGATCGAGCTGACGGCGGCCAACGACTTGAGCAGATTCATTGAAAGAGTTTTTGCCTATAGATAAAGAGCAGGCGAACAAAGCGCCTACTTATGCGATACTGCGCGCCTGCAACAGCACAGAGCCAAAGCTCGCGAGTTTACAGGTCAAGCGCCGGAAATAAATCACCCGCCTCTTCAGATCGACCACTCAGCAGTTCGCATCAGCCGCCCTTGACAAGACTTCAACTCATCGGCATGATTCGCGGCCTATTTTGTTTGCTATTTCCTAAAAAGTCTTTCGAGGAGCTCGACGGTGGCCAACACACCTTCCGCCAAAAAACGTGCAAAACAGGCTGAGAAGCGTCGCAGCCACAACGCCAGCCTGCGTTCCATGGTTCGTACCTACATCAAGAATGTAGTTAAGGCCATTGACGCAAAAGACGCTGAAAAAGCTCAAGCTGCTTACGTTCTGGCCGTGCCAGTTATCGACCGTATGGCCGATAAAGGCATCATCCACAAGAACAAAGCTGCTCGCCATAAAGGTCGTCTGAATGGCCACATCAAGGCTCTGAACCTTGCTGCTGCAGCCTAAGCGATAAGCTTGTTAAAAAACCGACCCCAGGGTCGGTTTTTTATTGCCTACGATTTATGCCGCCTCCCAAAAACAAATGTGGGAGCCGGCTTGCCTGCGACAGGTACATAACATCCAACATTGAAGTCGACTGTTAAACCGCTATCGCAGGCAAGCCAGCCCCCACATAAAGCAGAGCGGAGCTGCCAGGCTTATTGCGCGCCAGGCCACGGCAGGATCGGAATCGCCGTCACCGCATTCTGCGGGCTGCCTTCGATCAGACGGTCGCTGTAGACCAGGTACACCAGGGTATTGCGCTTCTTGTCGAGGAAACGCACCACCTGCATGGTCTTGAACACCAGCGAGGTGCGCTCCTTGAACACCTCATCACCATCCTTGAGCTCGCCCTTGAAGCGAATCGGCCCCACCTGACGACAGGCAATGGATGCCTCGGCGCGATCCTCGGCCAAGCCCAGACCACCCTTCACCCCACCCGTCTTGGCGCGAGACAGGTAGCAAGTCACGCCCTCTACCTTGGGATCATCAAAAGCCTCGACCACGATCCGATCATTGGGGCCGACAAACTTGAACACGGTCGACACCTGGCCAATCTCTTCGGCCGAAGCCAGCAGCGGCATCGCCATCAGCAGCCCCAGCAACCCCTTCATTACGCGCATCGCAATTTTCCCTTTAGACCAGAATCAGGTTATCGCGGTGAACCAGTTCCGGCTCAGCCATGTAACCCAACAGACCGACAATCGACTCAGACGACTGCCCAATGATTTTCTGCGCCTCAAGGGCACTGTAGTTGGCCAGCCCACGGGCAATCTCACGACCGTCCGGCGCGACACACACCACCATTTCACCGCGCCGGAAGCTACCCTGGACCAGCTTGACGCCTACCGGCAACAAGCTCTTGTTGCCCTGGGACAGCGCCGACACCGCACCCGCATCCAGCACCAGGGTGCCACGGGTCTGCAGATGGCCAGCCAGCCACTGCTTACGCGCCGCCAGCATGCCACGCTCGGGCGACAGCAATGTGCCGATGCGCTCGCCTGCCTTGAGGCGATCCAGCACGCGCTCCAGGCGCCCGCCGACGATGATGGTATGGGCACCCGAACGGGCCGCCAGGCGCGCCGCGCGCAGCTTGGTCTGCATGCCACCACGCCCCAACGCACCACCGACACTGCCCGCTACCGCATCGAGCGCCGGATCATCGGCCCGCGCTTCGTAAATCAGCTGAGCGTCAGGATTGTTGCGCGGATCGGCGTCAAACATGCCATCGCGATCCGTGAGGATCACCAGCAGGTCAGCCTCCACCAGGTTGGCCACCAGGGCCGCCAGGGTGTCGTTATCGCCAAAGCGGATTTCGTCGGTCACCACGGTGTCGTTCTCGTTGATCACCGGGATCACCTTGAGCTCGACCAGGGCACGCAAGGTGCTACGGGCATTGAGGTAGCGCTTGCGGTCGGACAGATCGTCATGGGTCAGCAGAATCTGCGCGGTATGGCGGCCGTGCTCGGCAAAACTGGATTCCCAGGCCTGCACCAACCCCATCTGACCAATCGCAGCAGCGGCCTGCAACTCATGCATCGCGCTGGGTCGCGCGGTCCAGCCAAGGCGGCTCATCCCGGCAGCAACCGCCCCGGACGACACCAGCACCAACTCGACACCTGCCTCATGCAAGGCCACCATCTGTTCAACCCAGACGCTCATGGCTGCGCGATCCAGCCCCTTGCCATCCGCCGTCAGCAGCGCACTCCCGATCTTTACGACCCAGCGTTGCGCACCCGTCACTTTGCTCCGCATCATCTTCAACCTTAGATTGAGGGCCACGCGACCCAGCGCCGCCCATAACGTTATTCGTGACTACCGATTTCCAGATACTAAAACGCCGCTCTATTGAGCGGCGCTTAAGTTTATCGCAACAGATCAGTCACGCACGTAAATGATTTCTGGACCATCTTCATCATCCACATCTTCCTCGTCCCAATCATCGTCACCGATGTCATGGACCGACTTGACGCCACTGCGACGCAGGGCACGCTGATCATCCAGCGCCTGCAACTGGGCACGCGCCTCGTCTTCGATACGCTGGTCGAGGTCAGCCAATTCAGCCTTGTAGGCTGGGTCGGCAGCCAGGCGATCAGCACGATCTTCCAGGTAGCGCATGATGTCGCGAGTCAAACGCTCAGTGCCTTCTTTGGCAATGGCGGAGATCACGTAGACCGGACCTTCCCACTGTAGGCGGTCAACGATTTCCTTGACCCGCTCTTCGTGCTCTTCCTCGAGGATCTGGTCGCACTTGTTCAGCACCAGCCAACGGTCACGCTCAGCCAGGGACGGACTGAACTTGGTCAATTCGTTGACGATCACTTCAGCCGCGTCCGGCGCACTGGTTTCATCCAGCGGCGCCATGTCGACGAGGTGCAGCAACAGACGGGTACGGGACAAGTGCTTGAGGAAGCGAATCCCCAGACCCGCACCATCGGAAGCACCTTCGATCAGGCCCGGAATATCCGCGATCACGAAGCTCTTCCAGCGATCGACGCTGACCACACCCAGGTTTGGCACCAGAGTGGTGAACGGGTAGTCCGCAACTTTCGGCTTAGCGGCCGACACCGAGCGAATGAAGGTACTTTTGCCCGCGTTTGGCAGACCCAGCAGGCCCACATCCGCCAGCACTTTCATTTCCAGCTTCAGGTCACGCTGCTCGCCCGGCTTGCCCGGCGTGGTCTGGCGCGGCGCACGGTTGGTACTGGACTTGAATCGGGTGTTACCCAGACCGTGCCAGCCACCCTGCACAACCATCAGTTTCTGGCCGGCCTTGGTCAGGTCGCCAATCACTTCCTGGGTGGCAGAGTCGATGATCGTGGTGCCGACCGGCACACGCAGCACCAGATCCTCACCCTTTTTACCGGTGCAGTCAGTGCTGCCGCCGTTGGAGCCGCGCTCGGCATCGAAGTGCCGGGTGTAACGGTAGTCCACCAGGGTATTGAGGTTTTCGTCGGCCATCATGTAGATGGAACCGCCATCACCACCGTCGCCGCCGTTCGGGCCACCGTTTTCGATGAACTTTTCGCGACGGAAACTCATGCAACCATTGCCGCCGTCGCCAGCTTTTACTCGGATCGAAACTTCATCAACGAACTTCATAACAAAACGCCTCTCGCCGCACGGACGAGCTTAAGAAACCAAGACATAAGACTCTTGCAAAAATGAGCGCAGCAACCTCAATCAGCGACCGCAAATCCCGCTGCCTTCGCCCACCACAAACAGCTTTGCAAGAGACTCACCCCACAAACGAAAAAGCCCCGTCGCAAGACAGGGCTTTTCCAGCGAGCTCGCAATTAAGCCGAGACAACGCTCACGTAACGGCGGTTGAACGCGCCTTTTACTTCAAACTTGATCACGCCTTCGATTTTCGCGAAGAGGGTGTGATCTTTACCCATGCCTACACCGTAACCGGCGTGGAATTGGGTGCCGCGCTGACGCACGATGATGTTGCCCGGAATGATTTTCTGGCCGCCATACATCTTAACGCCAAGGCGTTTGGCTTCTGAGTCGCGACCGTTACGGGTACTACCACCAGCTTTTTTGTGTGCCATGAGTCAATTCTCCTAGTGAGGAATTAGGCTGAAATTAAGCCTGAATACCGGTGATTTTGATCTCGGTGTACCACTGGCGGTGGCCCATACGCTTCATGTGGTGCTTACGACGACGGAACTTGATGATGCGGACTTTATCGTGACGACCTTGGGAGATCACTTCAGCCACAACGGTAGCGCCAGCAACAACTGGAGCGCCGATGTTCACGTCATCGCCATTGGCGACCAACAGAACGCGATCAAAAGTAACGGATTCGCCGGTAGCGATTTCCAGTTTTTCGATCTTCAGGTATTCACCTGGGGCGACCTTGTATTGCTTGCCACCAGTAACAATTACTGCGTACGACATGGTATTTCTCCGATAATCCTGCTCACCCAGCGCTTTATAAGAAGAGGTATTGGCTGGCATGGCTGCATGGGATGGACGTCCCGAATGCAATTGCGTAAGGCAGGTGCTGCCCAGGAAGTTCAGGGTGCGCGATTGTACGCAAGCTGTGGAAGGCTTGCAAGTAGCCGTCTATCGCGCCTTGACACCCAGGGGCGCGGGTCCTAGCATGCCGCGCAACCCTTCTGGAGCGACAGTCGCTGATGCAACCCCAAGCTTTCTACCGCGCGGTGGCGGACGATTTTAGCGCCGTCGACGGCATCATCAAGAAGCAGCTGACTTCTAAAGTGCCGCTGGTCTCCAAAATTGGCGACTACATTACTTCGGCCGGCGGTAAACGCCTGCGTCCTTTATTAGTGCTGCTGTGTGGCAAGGCCCTGGGCCGCGAAGGCGATGACCTGCGCCTGCTGGCCGCCACTATCGAGTTCCTGCACACCGCCACTCTGCTGCACGACGACGTGGTCGATATGTCTGGCATGCGCCGGGGTCGCGAGACCGCCAATGCCATGTGGGGCAACGCGCCCAGCGTGCTGGTGGGTGATTTCCTGTATTCGCGTTCGTTCGAAATGATGGTCGAACTGGGCTCGATGCCGGTGATGAAGATCCTGTCCCAGGCCACGCGCATCATCGCCGAAGGCGAAGTGCTGCAACTGTCCAAGGTACGCGACGCCAGCACCACCGAAGAAACCTACATGGAAGTGATTCGCGGCAAGACCGCGATGCTCTTCGAAGCTTCGACCCACAGCGCCGCTGCCCTGTGCGAGGCGACCGCCGAACAGGCCGAAGCCCTGCGCACCTTTGGCGATCACCTGGGCGTGGCCTTCCAGTTGGTGGATGACCTGCTCGATTATCGCGGCGACGCAGAAACCCTGGGCAAGAACGTCGGTGACGACCTGGCCGAAGGCAAGCCGACCCTGCCGCTGATCTACACCATGCGCGAAGGCACCCCGGAACAAGCGGCACTGGTGCGCAAGGCGATCCAGAAAGGCGGCATCGAAGACCTGGAAAGCATCCGCGCCGCCGTGGAAGCCTCGGGCTCGCTCGACTACACCGCACAACTGGCCCGTGACTACGTGGCCCGCGCCATCAAATGCCTGGAAGCCCTTCCAGCCAGCGAATACCGGGATGCCCTGGTGGAGTTGAGTGAGTTTGCGGTAGCCCGTACTCACTAACGCTCTGTGGAAGCAGGCTTGCCTGCGATAGCATCACCTCGCTACAGCTGATAGACCGAGGTGCCTGCATCGCAGGCAAGCCAGCTTCCACATTTAGACCGCATCGCCCCTCCCCCCGACAAAACCCTATATAATGTGCGACTTTTAGCCATCCTGACTTTCAAGGAGCTTTAGTGAGCACGTTGCCACCCTGCCCAAAATGCAATTCCGAATACACCTACGAAGACGGCGCCCAGCTGATCTGCCCGGAATGCGCCCATGAGTGGTCCGCCGGTGGTGAAGCCGAAACAACCAGCGATGAAACCGTAAAAAAAGACTCTGTTGGTAACGTCCTGCAAGACGGCGACACCATCACCGTGATCAAGGACCTCAAGGTCAAGGGCACCTCGCTGGTGGTCAAGGTCGGCACCAAGGTCAAGAACATCCGCCTGTGCGATGGCGACCACGATATCGACTGCAAGATCGACGGTATCGGCCCGATGAAGCTCAAGTCCGAGTTCGTCCGCAAGGTCTGACCGGCCTGCCCCCCATCCCGCGCCTGACGCGGGATGGCGTTTCACCCTCCCCCCATGACCTCCCCAGTAGCAAAAGGCCAGCCCTGCTGACCTTGCACAATGCCCACTCCGAAAAACCAGGAAATTGCCAATAGGCACTTGCTATTCTACGAATAAGAATTATTCTCATTGAAACCTTTCAAGGAGATGCGACCCATGACTTATTTGATTGATGCCTGGCTGGACCGTCCGCACCCTTACCTGCGGATCCTTCATCGGGAAACCGGCGAAGTGTGTGCGGTGCTGGAAGAAGAAGCGCTGAATGAACTGCAGGACCAGGGCGACCTGGACGTCAACGGCCTGAGTTCCAGTGAGCCTGGAGTGCTGAAGGAGGTGGTGAGGAATCTGTTTCTGTTCTGCTATGCCAGAGCGTTGCGCCCGGTGACGGAGCTCAATGGCAAGTTTCACCCATGAGCCACCACCCGCTTTATGTGTGAACTGGCTTGCTCGCGATGCAGGCAAGCCAGCCCCCACACAAGCCCGGCCCTATAGAGAGCCAGGCGTAACCTGCAGCGGGTCTTACAGAACGTCGAGCAGCTCGACGTCAAATACCAGAACGCTGTGCGGCGGGATGCTGCCAACGCCTTGTGCGCCGTAAGCCAGTTCGCTCGGCACGTACAGGCGCCATTTGCTGCCGGCATTCATCAGTTGCAGGGCTTCGGTCCAGCCAGCGATCACGCCGCCGACCGGGAATTCTGCCGGCTGGCCACGCTCGTAGGAGCTGTCGAACACAGTGCCGTCGATCAGGGTGCCATGGTAGTGGGTACGCACCTGGTCTTCACGGGTCGGCTTGGCGCCGTCGCCAGCGGTCAGCACTTCAAATTGCAGGCCGGAAGCCAGGGTGGTGATGCCGTCACGCTTGGCGTTTTCAGCCAGGAAAGCCAGGCCAGCACCCGCGGCCGCTTCAGCCTTGGCGGCTGCTTCGGCTTGCATGATGTCGCGGATCACTTTGAAGCTGGCAGCCATTTGTTCCTGGTCAACACGGCTTGGCTTGCCGCCGAACGCGTCGGTCAGACCGGCCAGGATCGCGTCCAGGCTGACGCCCGGTGGCGGGTTGTCGCGCAGTTGGTCACCTAACTGACGGCCAATGCCGTAGCTGACGCGGGTTTCGTCGGTGGACAGATTGACTTCGGACATGGAAAGGCTCCGCTGTAGGACAAACCCAAGATCCTGCAAAAGCGCAGTTTCTTGCGTGTCATCCAAACTAAAAGGGCGAGCAGACTAGCACACTCGCCCTACGCTTGATCAGCCCAAAATCCCAGGCAAACAGGCGCCCGGCGCGGATCAATGCTTGGTGAGTTTATCCAGGTAGCCCATGGCAAACGCCGAGATCACGAAGGTCATGTGAATGATCACGTACCACATCAGGTGCTGTGGATCGACATTCTTGGCATCCATGAAGATACGCAGCAGGTGGATCGAGGAAATCGCCACGATGGAGGCCGCCACTTTCATCTTCAGCGACGAAGAGTCCATGGTGCCCAGCCAGTTGAGCTTTTCCTTGTTGTCGTCGATATCCAGTTGCGAGACGAAATTCTCGTAGCCGGAGATCATCACCATCACCAGCAAGCCACCCACCAGGGCCATGTCGATCAACGACAGCAGCACCAGGATCAGCTCCGACTCGGCCATCGCAAAGACATTGGGCAGCAGATGGATCACTTCCTGGAAGAATTTCAGCGCCAACGCCAGCAGCCCGAGGGACAAGCCGAAATAGATCGGCGCCAGCAGCCAGCGGGAGGCGTACATTGCATTTTCGATAAAGCGTTCCATGGAATCTCACACAGCTTGGCTAGAAATGGCGGCGAGTATATCAGCCGCGCGCATCGCGCCATAACCACCCGGAAACTGACCTGTAGCGCTTCTGTAAGACAATTTTTCTGCTAGTGTCGGCCCCATCAACGTGGCTCGATGCTGCCGGACAGGAATCTCAAATAATGGATGTGCGATCTCCCTTGGCCAGTCTTGGCCTGTGTGTGGCATTGCTGGCGGCCAGCGGCTGCTCCCCCAGCGACGAGCACAAGCAAGCCACTCTCGAAGAAAAAACCGCCCAGTTCGAACAGTCCCTGGATACCATCCAGGATCCCCGCCTCAAAGAGGCCGTAGGCGAACTGGGCGGCTCGCTGCTGCTACTGGAGCGGGCGCGCATCAAGCTCGACACCAGGCCTGTCGAGACCGAGTACGGGGAAAACGCCCTGGCCGTGCTTGCCCACTACCCTACCCCGCAAGCCCTGGTAGATACCTACATCAACGGGCTGTTTGTCCTGCGCAAGAACTCGCACTCGGACTACCTGACCGATCTGCAACCGGTGTTCCCGTTCAGTTTCAATATGCCGGACCAATTCCCCTTTCCCCATGGCCTGGAATGGCAGTCGGTGACCCTGAGCAACAACAAGATCATCCCGTTCCAGCCGGAATGGTCGGAAACCGACCCCGGCATTCAGTTGAGCCCCAGCAGCTCCAACCTGACCAACCCGGACGACCTGACCGTGACCTATCCGTTTATCGAAGGTATCGAGACGGACAACAAGAGCCAGCCGCAGCCTGTCATGCTCAAAGGCCAGGTCGAGGTGATTGCCCCGAGTAAAGTCCTGGCCTTCGACCTGACCCGCCAGGACGTGGGCCAGAAACGCACTCAGGAAAACATCACGCTGACCCTGCTGGCCCTGGAAAACAACTACGCAGAGATCGAGCTGAGCAACACCAGCCCCCTGGCGCCACAAGTGGCAGATGAATCACCCAACCCGCTGCTGGTCCAGGCCCGGGACACCACGGGGCAGTTTCTTTCCCGCTCCGGTTCGATCAACGAAAGTGCCGCCCAGGTCGCCTTCTACGAGCAGCAACTGGCACAAATGCGCAAGCAGAACACCTGGTCCGAGGCCTTTGAGAAACAGTTGGAGGACGCGCAAAAAGCCTTTGAACAAAAGCAGGCCAGCCACTACGCCAAGGTCTATTTCAATGGGGTGATCGATACGCTGCAGGTCAACGTGCTGGATTTCTCCGACGCGACAGTCACCCATAAGGATCTGGAGCTGCCTGTACGGCGCTTCGACAAGAACAGCCTGGAAAAGACCGTCCAGGGCCTGCCCATGCCGGTCACCGTGTATGACGACCAAGCTGCGGACTGGCTCAAAAGTGCCACGCTCTCCGAAGACCAGCTCAAAAGCAGCATCACCATCAGCCAGTCAGTAGAGGACGCCAGCGCCGCCCACATCACCTTCGACCATCCTTTCACCTTCAATGACGACCTGGTCGGCTCGACACGCACCAGCAGCGACGCCCCGCTGACGTTCTTTACCGCAGATGATGAAGGCAACCGCGGGGAACCCATCGAGTTGCCCACCGAAGCCTTTGAAGTCGACCCATGGCGCGGCGCCATCACCTACGATCTCAATTTATTCCCGGAAACCCCGGCCTATGCGGTGGGATCCATCCCGCTGTTCCTGGCCACGATCGAAAAAAACACCCTCGACACCACGCACTTGCCCAAGGGCCTGTTGCTGAAAGATAACGCCCTGATCGTCGACCAGGCGCTGTTCCCTTCCGATAGCTGGCGGTTCTTTGCCAAGGATGCCAGCGGCAACTACCTGAAGGAAATCCTAGGCGTCAGCCACCGCGCCGAGGAATACGGCACCGCACTGTTTGACGTGCATTACTTTTATGGCCAGCCGACCGTGCTTGAAACCTACCAGCGCACTGCGCTGAACACGCTGCAATACGGCTTTGAGGTCAAGCTGGACAAGCCCGAGACCAAATAAGCCGTGGGCTAGAGGTGAACCGCATGAACCCGCCCGCCATTGAGCTGGCGCAGGTGTGCCTGCAGGTGCAGGCACCATATCTGCGGATCGTCGGCCAGTTCATAGCCGTGCAGGGTCAGGCTTTGCACGATGGAATCCAGCATATTTTCTGCGACGAACGGCCCAGGGAAGGGCCCCTGGGACTTGATGGTCGAGGGCTGCTCGCCGGTCATTCCGGCGGCAAACAGCAACGTCCACATCCCGGTATCCCCCGCAAGAGGGCGAATGGAACATTCAATTCGGGTGACCAGGCCCAGGCACTGGCGAGTGAGGCAAAGGCTGCGCGGCATGGCGGCGACCCTCGGTAGATCCGGTGTTCAGCCTCCAGACACAAGGCTGTCTCTATCCCATGACCCCTGTAGCTATCCCTAGAGCTGAGAATAGAAGAAAACCGGTACAAACCAAGGCCGTAGGGACCAACGGCGGTTGGTCCCGAAAAACCCAGTCAAAATCATGACACGCTGTCTGTAGGGGCGAGCGAGCTCGCGCACCTACAGTGGAAACCTCAGCTTGGCTTGGCTGCGGCCAACGCCTGCTGCGCCAGCTCCTTTTCCGCCTCCTTGAGGTCTTCTTCGCTGATCATCTCGGCAATGGCCCGCAGACGCTCAACCACGCGGGCATTGACGCTGCCCTCGGGGAATTGCCCTTCGGCATCCGGCTCACCGGCTGGCTCGCCCACCAACAGGCTCAAGGCTTCGTCGGCCTGGCGCACGGCATACACGTGGAACTGCCCTTGCCTTACCGCCTGCAAGACCTTCTCGTCGAGCATCAACGTCGCGACGTTGGCCTGGGGAATGATCGCACCCTGCTCCCCGGTCAAACCACGGGCCTCGCACAGGCGGAAGAAACCTTCGATCTTCTCGTTGACCCCACCCACCGCCTGCACTTCGCCGAACTGGTTGATCGAGCCGGTGATGGCAAAGCACTGCTTGAGCGGCGTCTTCGACAGTGCCGAAATCAGCGTGCAGGCCTCGCCCAACGAGGCGCTGTCGCCATCGACATAACCGTAGGATTGCTCCAGGGCGATACTTGCGGAGATCGCCAGGGGGAATTCCTGGGCATAACGGCTGCCCAGGTAACCGGTGAGGATCATCACGCCCTTGGAGTGGATCGGCTGGCCGAGGTTGACCTCGCGCTCGATATCGACGATGCCACTGCCGCCGGGGTACACCGTGGCGGAAATCCGCGCAGGCACACCGAACGCCGAATCACCGACCTCCAGCACGGTCAGCCCGTTGCATTTGCCCACTGCGGCACCCGCCGTGTCGATGAGAATGACCCCGGCGAGCATGTCATCGAGAATCCGCGCCGAGACCCGCCCGGTGCGCGTGGCCTTGGCTTTCAGTGCACGCTCGATATGCCCGGCGTCGGTGCGTTCGTCGCCCGCCAGATGACGGATGAAGTCCGCCTCGCTGACCAGTTGGAACAGGTCGCCGATCCGCGCCGACAAGCGCGCCTGGTGCTCCGCCAGACGAGCGCTGTAGGTCGCCAGCCGCGCCACGGCATCCGAGGTCAGCGGCGCCATGCCTTCTTCCGAGGTGCGGGTTTTGAGCAACTGGGCGAATTGCTCCAGGCTCTCATCGACCATCGGGATATCTTCATCGAAATCCACCAGCACCCGGAACATCTCCTGGAAGTCCGGATCCAGGTCTTGCAGGGTGTAGTACAGCGAACGGGCGCCGATGATGATGACCTTGACCTGCAACGGGATCACTTGCGGGTTGAGGGTCACAGTGGCCAGGCGGCCCAACTCGCCCAGGGGCGACTCCATCTTCAGCTTGCGCGATTGCAGGGCTCGCTTGAGCGCATCCCAGACAAATGGCTCGCTGAGCATTTTCTCGGCTTCAAGGATCAGGAAACCACCGTTGGCGCGGTGCAACGCCCCCGGGCGCAGTTGGCGATAGGTGGTGTAAAGCGCGCCCTGGTCAGTGCTGTATTCGATACGGCCAAACAGGTTGTCGTAGGTCGGGTGCGGTTCGAACACCACCGGCGCCCCACCATTGAGCGGATGGCCTACCACCAGGCTCGGGCAGTACTGCTCTTCGAGCAACTTGCGCGCCTGGGCGTCGGTTTTCGCGTCATCCACCAGCAGCTCGACCACGGTCTTGAGCAGATAGACCTGCATGGCTTGCAGGTAGCCGCACACCCCGGCGTTCTCGGCGTACTTTTCCGACAACGGCGCCAGCAACGGCTGCAAGGCCAGGGTGATGGTCTCTTCGTTGAAATGGCGCATCTGGTTGTTGGACTCGCGCTTCCACTGCGGCAAGCTGGCGAGTTCTTCGTTGAGGCGCTCTTCCAACGCGGAAATATCCGTGTGGAAACGCTCGCGGTCGGCTTCCGGCAACTGCGAGAACTCGGCCTCGTCCAGGGCCTTGCCATCAAGCATCGGGGTAAACGCGATGTTGGTGCTGTCACGGTACAGCGCCACGTCCTTTTCCAGGGCCAGGCGCTCGATCACATCCAGGGCACGGTCGTAGCGCTGGTTGAAGGCACGGTCGATGGCACTTTTGCGCTGTTGATACGTTGGGTGCTCGAACACTGCCGGAAAGGTGGCGACGAGGTTGTCGATCAGGCCACTGATATCGGCGATAAAGGGCGCCGCACCGCCCGCAGGCAACTCCAGGGCGCGGGGCTCGCGGGGCTCGTCGAAGTTATTGACGTAGACCCAGTCTGCCGGGGTCTGCAGGCGCTTGCCTTCGGCCTTGAGGTAGCGTTTGACGAACGAGAAACGGCCGGTACCGGGCTCGCCCATGACAAATACGTTGTAACCGGGGCGCGGCATGGCCACACCGAACTGCAAGGCTTCAACCGCGCGTTCCTGGCCAAGCACACCGCGAAAGGGCTCCAAATCATTGGTGGTCGAGAAGCTGAACTGTTCAGCGGAGAAAGGACGGGTCAGCGCTTCGGGCGCTAGACGCAAGCTGGCAGCAACAGGATCAGGCATCGGGCTTCCTTACATCAGGCGGGGCAATGGCGGCATTCTGGCGCCGTGCGTAGCCGGCTGGCAAGGCACGACTGAGGTAAAGCATAGACACGGGATGCCGCCTGCAAAAAAACCAGTCTGCATTGATTGTTTTACAAAAAACCACGGAACCCTTGGAACATGCCTAAACTCCAAACTGCGCGGGTTGGACTAATAACTGGCCCCTAGGGTGCTTTGCGGCGCCTGAACCCTTGTCCATTGGTTTGCACACTAAGAGAACAAAGCTATGAAACGGATCCTTCTCGGTACTCTCTTCACCGTTGTCTCCCTCAATGCAATGGCCGAAGCGCCAGGTGGCCCGAACTGTGGTTGGGGCAACATGTTGTTCGAAGGCCAGCGCGGCACGCCGGCTCACTTCCTCGCTTCCACCACCAACGGCACCTCCGGTAACGCCACCTTCGGCATGACCTCGGGCACCAACGGTTGCAGCACCAACAGCGCCCTGACTTACGGCGGCAAATCGTGGATTGCCATGAATGGCATGATGAACGAGCTGTCCGAAGACATGGCCAAAGGCAATGGCGAAGCTCTGACCACCTATGCCGTGGTCCTGGGCGTTGCTCCAGAAGATCGTGATCACTTCGCCGCTGTGACTCACGAGCACTTCCAGCAGATCTTCAGCAAGGCTGACGTGACCGCAGAAGACGTGCATTCCAACACCCTGGCAATCCTCAAAGGCGACGCCCGCCTGGCGAAATACGCCACCCAGGCTTAAGCTCGACCTGCCCGCGCCCTTACCCGGCGCGGGTTTTATTTTTTGGACCTGCCCCTTTCTTGGGTCTTTATTTATTCCGACTTAAGTTGCCCCTATGCTCAAACGCCTTGCCAGCCTGGCACTCTTCGCCTGCGCCCCGCTATATGCGGCGCCGCACCTTGATGATCAACGTTTGCAGCACCTGGCCAATGATCCGTTCTGGCTCTCGCTGGGGCACTACGAAGCCGGCAAGCTCAAAGGCTGGCGCAGCTATGTCAGCGACGCGAAATTCTTCCTCGCCAAAGACGGCGCGCACCACCCGGACGCCGAACTCAAGGCCACCGTCGACGCGCTCTACGCACCGGCCAGCCTCGGCGAAAAACATGCTCAATGCGTGTACCCGGCCCGCACCCGCTGGCTCAAGGACCAGTTGCACCTGACCGACCTGCCCGCCGTGGACTGCGTCGAATTCAAGCAATGGTTCAAGGATGTCGCGCCCCACAGCGCGGTGATGATCTTCCCCGCGGCCTACCTCAACAGCCCGTCGTCGATGTTCGGCCATACCTTGCTGCGTATCGACCAGGCTGACGTGCAAAGCAACAAGACCGCATTGCTCAGCTACGCGATCAACTTCGGCGCCTACATTGAAGGTTCGGACAACAGCATCCTCTACGCCTGGAAAGGCCTGATGGGTGGTTATCCCGGCCTGTTCGCCCTGGTGCCCTACCAGGAAAAACTCTCGGAATACCGTAGCCTGGAGAACCGCGACCTGTGGGAATACCGCCTGAACCTGACCCAGGTCGAGACCGAGCGCATGGTCGAGCATGTGTGGGAACTCAAACAGATCCAGTTCGACTACTTCTTCTTCGATGAAAACTGCTCGTACCGCCTGCTGGAATTGCTGCAAGTGGCCCGCCCCGGCCTGCGCCTGACCGAACAGTTCCCGCTGACCGCCATCCCCACCGACACCGTGAAAGCGGTGAAGGACGCGGGCCTGGTGGAAAAGATCGACTACCGTCCGTCCCGCGAACGCGAATTGCTGGAGCGCGCCAAGCCCCTGGACAGTGACGAGCAGCAATGGGTGCTAAAGATCAGCGATGACCAGAAGCAGCTGCAAGCCCCGACATTCAAAGCCCTCGGCAAAGACCGCCAGGCCCTGATCATCGACGCCGCCTACCGCCTGGGCCGCTACCGCGCCAACGGCCTGGAGCGCGACAGCGAACGCTCCCAGCGCAGCTTCGAGTTGTTGCGGGCGATCAACCAGAACCCGGCGCCCGACCTGCAGATCGAGCGCCCCGGCCTGCCGGAGAACGGCCATGAGTCGCGCACCTGGCAGGCCGGTATCGGCACCCGTGGCGACAAGGCCTTTGCTGAGTACGGCCTGCGCATGGCCTACCACGACCTCAACGACAACGCCGAAGGCTTCCCCCTGGGCGCGCAGATCGAGATCCTGCAAATGAAACTGCGCCAGTACGAAGGCAACAACTGGCAATTGCAGCAATTGGACCTGGCGACCATCCGCTCCCTGACTCCGCGCAATGAGCTGCTGCAGCCGTTGTCCTGGCAGGTCACCGGCGGCCTGGAACGGGTACCGGGCAAACATGACGACGAAACCCTGGTCAGCCATGTCAACGGCGGCGCCGGCGGCACCTGGCAACTGCACGACGACATGCTCGGCTTCGCCCTCGGCACCGTACGTGTGGAACATAACAACGACTTCAGCGAATTCATCTCCCCTGCGGCCGGCTTTAATACCGGCCTGCTGTGGAAAAACCCACTGGGCAACCTGAGCCTGGAGGCCAAGGGCGACTTTTTCACCAATGGCGAGGTAAGGCGTAGTATCAGCCTGAATCAGCAGTGGGAAGTATCACGCAACCTGGGTGTGCGCCTGAGTGCACAACGGGAGTTCAGCCACTTGGCAACGCCGGTGAACGAAGTGATGCTTGAAGTGAAGTGGTATCACTACTGACCGGCCCCAACGCCTATTGAAGATCCAATGTGGGAGCGGGCTTGCCCGCGATAGGGGTGTGTCAGTCGCTGTGGATATGACTGATCCACCGCCATCGCGGGCAAGCCCGCTCCCACATTGGGCCCGCGTTTATCCCACACATTAAGGAGTTTTTACGACATGGCCGTTACCTGCACCACCCTTGAACAAGTCCGGGAAAACATCGACCGTCTTGATCGACAGATCGTCGCCCTGCTGGCCGAACGCGGCAGCTTCGTGTCCCAGGCCGCCGGTTTCAAAAAAGACAGCGATGGGGTCAAGGCCCCTCAGCGCGTCGAACAGGTCATCAGCAAGGTTCGCGATTTAGCGCAGACCCTGGGCGCCAACCCCGACGTCACGGAGCAGGTGTACCGCGCGATGATTGCCGCATTCATCCAGCAGGAACTGGCCGAACACGCCGCTCTCTCGCAACCCACCACATAAGCCCCTGTGGCGAGTAAGCCGCCCAAACACATTACTCACCCGCTTTTCACATCTCCCCGACGAATCCCCTTCTAGACTTCCCTTATCAGCCGCTTAACGGCCTGGGAGTATGAGATGTGGCGGTTCGCCGTAATGCTGGGGGTGGTGATGGCGCTTTCAGGCTGCCAGTCCACCCGCGATGAGTTGCTGGCCAAGGGTTATCCACCGCCCTTCGCCGACGGGTTTGACGATGGCTGTAGCAGTGGGCGCCAGGCGGCCGGGGTGATCACCGGGACGTTTCGCAAGGACGTCCCGCGCTATTTGAAAGACCGCGCCTACGCCGAAGGTTGGGAAGATGGCTTTCGCCAGTGCAAGGCCATGCGTGAGAGCGAAGACCGCGATGAGTATAGGGAACGCCATTGGGACGAGCGCGAGCGCGCCTGGCAGCAGGAGAAGGACCGCGACGCCGCACGGGCGTATCGCAGCCAGTGACACCACCCAGAGCGAATGTGGGAGCTGCAAGCCCCCACAATTGATCCTCGGTGGCGCTCAGCTCACGGTTTAGACGATGCCCTGCGCCAGCATTGCATCCGCCACTTTCACAAAACCGGCGATGTTCGCGCCCTTCACGTAGTTGATCCGGCCGTTTTCTTCACCGTAGTGCACGCAGGCATGGTGGATCGACTGCATGATGTTATGCAGCTTGCTGTCCACTTCACCGGCGGTCCACAGCAGACGCATGGCATTTTGGGACATTTCCAGGCCACTCACTGCCACGCCGCCGGCATTCGATGCCTTGCCCGGCGCGAACAGGATACCGGCGTCGATAAAGATATCCACAGCCTCCAGGGTCGTTGGCATATTGGCGCCTTCGGCCACGCAGATGCAGCCGTTACGCAGCAGAGCGCTGGCGGCTTCGGCGTCCAGTTCGTTCTGGGTCGCACAGGGCAGGGCGATGTCGCATGCCAGTTCCCATGGGGTCTTGCCGGCGCGGAATTCCAGGCCAAAACGCGAGGCCAACTCGCTGATGCGCCCGCGCTGCACGTTTTTCAGCTCCAGCAGCGCCGACCATTGTTCCTCGGTCAAACCAGTCTCGCAGTACAGGGTGCCTTCGGAGTCGGACAGGGAGATCACCTTGCCGCCCAGGTCCATGACTTTGCGTGCCGCGTATTGCGCCACGTTGCCGGAGCCAGAGACTGCCACGCGCTTGCCTTCAACCCGCTGGCCCTGGCGCTTGAGCATCTCTTCGGCGAAGTACACGCAACCAAAGCCGGTGGCTTCCGGGCGGATCAGGCTGCCGCCGTAGCTCATGCCCTTGCCGGTGAATACCGAGGTGAATTGGTTGCTCAGGCGCTTGTACTGGCCAAACAGAAAACCGATTTCCCGAGCGCCCACGCCGATATCGCCGGCCGGGACGTCCACGTCTGCACCGATATGACGGTACAGCTCACTCATGAACGACTGGCAGAACCGCATGACTTCGGCGTCGCTCTTGCCCTTGGGGTCAAAGTCCGAGCCGCCCTTGCCGCCGCCCATGGGCAGCGAGGTCAGGGAGTTCTTGAAGGTCTGCTCGAAGGCGAGGAATTTCAGCACCCCAAGGTTGACCGAGGGGTGGAAGCGCAGGCCACCTTTGTAAGGGCCGATGGCGCTGTTCATCTGGATACGGAAGCCGCGATTGACCTGGACCTTGCCCTGATCATCAACCCACGAGACCCGGAAGGTAATCGCGCGTTCCGGCTCGCAGATGCGCTCCAGAATGCCCGAAGTCAGGTAGTGGGGATTGGCCTCAAGAAACGGCCACAGGCTGCGTAGGACTTCTTCCACAGCCTGGTGGAATTCCGGCTGGTCCGGGTCGCGTTTTTTGAGGCGGGCAAGGAAGGATTCGACGGATTCGATCATGAAAAGTCTCGGCAGATTTATTGTCATTAATGGCGATTTGCCCAGGACTTTATCAATTCGCGCCGCACCGTGACAGGGCAAAATGTCGCCTTTGTGAATTTAAATGGTGCAATGGATATAAATAACCCTGATTTTCTGCCCCTTAACAGGGATTTCAACAAGAGCTATGCACCAATAGTTAAACCGCTAATGCAGGCACCTCGGGCCACCTCAATTGCGCCAAAAAAAACGGAGCCCGAAGGCTCCGTTTTGTTCAAACCAACCCGAATCAGGCCAGTTTTTTGTGCCGTACACGATGCGGCTGGGCAGCCGCTTCGCCCAGGCGCTTCTTGCGATCGGCTTCGTACTCGGTGTAGTTGCCTTCGAAGAACACCGCTTGCGAGTCGTCTTCGTACGCCAGGATGTGCGTTGCCACGCGGTCCAGGAACCACCGATCGTGAGAGATCACAATCGCGGCGCCCGGGAAGTCCAGCAGGGCTTCTTCCAGGGAACGCAGGGTTTCAACGTCGAGGTCGTTGGACGGTTCGTCGAGCAGCAGGACGTTGCCGCCCTCCTTCAGGGTCAGGGCCAGGTGCAAGCGCCCGCGCTCACCACCGGACAGGTCCTTGACGAACTTCTGCTGGTCGCCACCCTTGAAGTTGAAACGGCCAACGTAGGTGCGCGACGGGATTTCATAGTTGCCGATACGGATCTGGTCGGAACCGTCGGAAATCTGCTGGAACACCGTTTTGCTGCCGTCGAGGTCTTCACGGCTCTGGTCCACGCAGGCCAACTGCACGGTTTCGCCGACTTCAATGGTGCCCGAATCCGGTTGTTCCTTGCCCATCAGCATGCGGAACAGCGTGGATTTACCCGCACCGTTACCCCCGATCACGCCGACGATGGCGCCTTTAGGCATGGAGAACGACAGGTTGTCGATCAGCACGCGATCGCCATAGCCTTTGCAGACGTTCTTGAACTCGATGACCTTGTCACCCAGGCGCGGACCGGCCGGGATGTAGATTTCGTTGGTCTCGCTGCGCTTCTGGAACTCCTGGGACTGCATTTCCTCGAAGCGTTGCAGACGGGCCTTGGATTTCGACTGACGAGCCTTGGCACCTTTGCGCACCCACTCCAGTTCGTCCTTCATGGCCTTTTCATGGGCCGACTGCTGCTTGGATTCGGCCGCCAGACGGTCGGACTTGGCTTCCAGCCAGCCAGAGTAGTTACCCTCGTAAGGGATACCGGCGCCACGGTCGAGTTCCAGGATCCAGCCCGCGACGTTGTCCAGGAAGTACCGGTCGTGCGTGATCGCGACCACGGTGCCCGGGAAGTCATGGAGGAAGTGTTCCAGCCAGGCCACGGAGTCAGCGTCCAGGTGGTTGGTCGGTTCGTCGAGCAGCAGCATGTCGGGGGCCGACAGCAGCAGGCGGCACAGGGCCACGCGGCGCTTTTCACCACCGGACAGGTGCTCGACCTTGGCGTCCCAGGCCGGCAGGCGCAACGCATCGGCGGCGACTTCCAGCTGGCGCTCCAGGTTGTGACCGTCGCCAGCCTGCAGGATGGCTTCGAGCTTGGCCTGTTCGGCGGCCAGTTTGTCGAAGTCGGCATCCGGCTCGGCGTAGGCCGCGTAGACTTCGTCCAGGCGGGCCTGGGCGTCCTTGATCACGCTGACGGCTTCCTCGACCACTTCACGCACGGTCTTGGACGGGTCCAGGATCGGCTCTTGCGGCAGGTAACCGATGTTCAGTTCGGGCATTGGGCGGGCTTCGCCTTCAAACTCGGTGTCGACGCCGGCCATGATTTTCAGCAGCGTGGACTTACCCGAACCGTTAAGGCCGAGTACGCCGATCTTGGCGCCCGGGAAGAAGGACAGCGAAATGTTTTTCAGGATTTCCCGCTTCGGTGGAACAACTTTGCCCAACCGATGCATGGTGAAAACGTATTGAGCCAAAATGTGGACCTCGTAAAAAGATGAGAACAGGGCCTGCGTAGCGTCATGGCGCTGTACGTAGCACATCGAATGATCAAGGTTAACCTAAGTCAGCGACGGCGGGCAGATTGACAGGCGCTTTTGAGCCGCGCTTTTTCCTGCTGTGGGCCAGATGGAACACAATACCCGGCAACATCCCCCTGATGAAGAAGACACATGCCACCTGCATTCTGGACCACGCCTTACCCCCTGACTGGCCCGGGAGACAGCTTCGATGCTTAACGTCATGTCTGCACTTGGGCTATTGCTCTTGATGCCGGGGCCGACCAATACCCTGCTATTGCGCTCGGGCGTGCTCTCGGGTTTCAGGCGGGCCTGGACCCTGAGCCTGCTGGAGTGCCTGGCCTACCTGCTGCAGATCTCTTTTTGGGGCTACGCCCTCAGCCATATTGGCGTCAATGCGCCCTGGTGCCTGAAGGTGATGCAGTTCGTCTCTATTTGTTACCTGGTCAAGACCTCGTACGGCCTGTGGCGCGAGCCCGCCGTCGACCTGTCCCTGCTGCCCGGAGCGCGGGTGTCGAGGTGGCACTTCTTTTTACTGACGCTGATCAACCCTAAGGGTTTGCTGGTGGTTTCGTTCATCGTGCCGGTGCAGACCTTTGCCGATCTGGCCTTATATGGGCAGTTCGTCATGCAATTCACCGCAGTGGTGATCCCAGTGGGCTGCGCCTGGGTGCTGTTCGGCGCACGCATCAAACGCAGCGGGCATGCCTGGCTGACGCCGCAGAACATAAACCGCACCGCTTCTGTGGTTATTAGTTGCTTTGCACTGGCCATTCTATTCAAACTGGCGGATGGCTTGATCAGTACTGGCCCGGCGCTGTAGTCCTGCCAGGCGGGGCTGGCACTTTGCCACAACTCAAGGCATGCTAGCCGCCCTTCGGGCGTCCGGCTTATAGTGCACGTCGCGCGCCAATCCAGCCAAACCGCAGGATCACAGCTTGACCAACGTAACAAAGCCGAGCCCGTTGCGCGCAGCCCATATTGCGCCGGGCGCCCCCCTGCACGGCCCCCTCAAGGGCGCATTGGCGACGCTGGTCCTGTTGCTGCTCGCACTATTGTTCTGGCAACTGCTGGATCAATTGCAGCAGAACCAGAAGGACCAACAGCAATACACCATCAACTACAGCGCCGACCTGGCCGAACAGATCAGCCTGAACATGGCCCTGAGCGCGCAAATCGCCCTCAACCTGCTGCCGATCGTCGAACCGCCACGCAATGAAGAACAACACCAGGCCCTGATGCGCAGCTTGCAACGCTCGTTGCCGGAACTGCGCAGCGTTGCCCTGCTCGCCCCCAGCGGCGCGATCCTCAGTGACTCCGCCGATAACAGCCAGGACAGTGCCTGGCTCGAAGAACTGGTCAAGCGCAGCCATGCGCAGTCCTATTATTTGAGCAATAACGGCGACGGCTCCATCATCTACCTGCTGCTGCACCAGCCCAGCGGCGGCGCCAAGATGTACTGGGTGTTGCGCCTGGCTCCCAATTACCTGGCCAACCTGACGCGCCAGGACGGCCAGGGCTCACGCCCGATGTGGGCCATTGAAAACCAGGTGAACCACCGGGTTGTCAGCCGTGACAGCGGCATGCCCAGCCAGTGGTCGGCCGGGCTGACCCCCGAAGAGCTGAATAAAACCGTACTGGTCACCCCTTTGAGCAAAAGCGACTGGCAACTGCGCGGGCTGTTTGATCGCGCCGCTGTGCTGGAGCAACTGCTGCCGGCGTTTATCGGCAAATGCCTGCTGGGCCTGGCCTTTTCGCTGATCCCGGTGCTGGTGCTGCTGAACATGCGGCGGCGCCAGCGCCAGGTCAATGAAGGCCGGCGCCGCTATCAGGATATTTTCGACGGCACCGGTGTGGCCTTGTGCGTGCTCGACCTGTCGGGCCTGCGCGGTTTCTTCGACAAGGCCCAGTTGCACACCCGCGAGCAATTGCAGGAGTGGCTGCACAACAGCCCCGAGCAACGCCAGCAACTGCTCAAGGAACTGCGCATCACCGAGGTCAACCAGGTCGCCGTGCGCCTGCTGAACGTGGCGTCCTGCGAACAGGCCTGGGAACGCTTGATCGACGGTTGCCCGCTGAACACCAGCGCCATCGGCTACGCAGTGCTTGAAGCGGTGCTGACCCAGCACAAACAGCTGGAGCTGGAGATTCAACTCAGCGACATCGAGGGCAACGACCAGTACCTGTGGCTGGTCATGCGCCTGCCGGAAGAACAGCACGACTATAAGGCGGTGATCCTCAGTATCAGTGATATCACCAGCCGCAAACTGGTGGAACTGTCGCTGGTGGAGCGCGAAGCGTTCTGGTCGGACGTGGTGCGCACCGTGCCGGACCACCTGTATGTGCAGGATGTAATCAGCCAGCGCATGATTTTCAGCAACCACCACCTGGGCCACACCCTGGGCTATAACAAACACGAACTGCAGCAAATGGGCGAGTACTTCTGGGAGATCCTGCTGCACCCCGAAGACGCCGAGAGCTATCACGACCTGCGCCAGCAACAACGCGCCGCCGGGTACCTGGCGCAGTTGCAATGCCAGTTGCGCTTTCGCCACCGCAACAACCAATGGCGGCGCTTCGAGATCCGCGAACAGGCCCTGGCACGGGACAAGACCGACCAGGTCACGCGGATTATCGGGGTGGCCAAGGACATTACCGACCAGATCGAGGCCAGCGAATCCCTGCGCGACAGCGAGCAGCGCTACCGCATGCTGGCCGAAAGCATCAGCGACGTGATTTTCTCCACCGACAGCAAGCTGGCCCTCAACTACGTCAGCCCGTCGGTAAATGCGGTGCTGGGCTATGAAGTCGACTGGATCTTCAAGAACGGCTGGCAATCGACCATCGCCAACCCGCAGCAACTGACCGGCATCTACACCCTGGTGGAGCGGGTCAGCCGCGCCCTGGACCAGCCCGAAGCCCTGGCCCTGTTGCGCGACGATGTGCAGACCCAGTTGTTCCTGTTCGATTGCCTGCGGGCCGACGGGCGCAAGGTGCCGATCGAACTGCGCCTGGTACTGGTGTGGGACGAGCACGGTGCGTTCGAAGGCATCCTCGGCGTGGGCCGCGATATCAGCCAGCAACGCCGCGCCGAGAAAGACCTGCGCATGGCGGCCACGGTATTCGAGCACTCCACCTCGGCGATCCTGATCACCGACCCGGCCGGCTATATCGTGCAGGCCAACGAAGCCTTCAGCCGGGTCAGCGGTTATGCCGTGGCCGATGTGCTCGACCAACTGCCGAACATGCTCACCGTCGACGAACAGCAGGAAGCCCACCTGCGCTATGTGCTCAAGCAACTGCACCAGCACAGCACCTGGGAAGGCGAAGTGTGGCTCAAGCGCCGCAGCGGCGAGCACTACCCGGCCTGGGTCGGCATTACCGCTGTGCTCGATGACGAGGGCGACCTGGCCAGCTATGTGTGCTTCTTCAGCGACATCAGCGAGCGCAAGGCCAGCGAACAACGCATCCACCGCCTGGCCTACTACGACGCCCTGACCCACCTGCCCAACCGCACGCTGTTCCAGGACCGCCTGCACACCGCGTTGCAGTCGGCCGAACGACAAAAGTCGTGGGTGGTGCTGATGTTCCTCGACCTCGACCGCTTCAAACCGATCAATGACTCCCTGGGCCACGCCGCCGGCGATCGCATGCTCAAGGAAATGGCGACCCGCCTGCTTGGCTGTGTGGCCGAGGACGACACGGTGGCGCGTATGGGCGGTGACGAGTTCACTTTGCTCCTGCAACCCCGGGTCAGCCGCGAAATGGCGCTGAACCGGGCGATTCATGTGGCCGAACAGATCCTCGCCAGCCTGGTGAAGCCGTTTGTGCTGGAAGGCCGCGAGTTTTTTGTCACCGCCAGTATCGGTATCGCCCTGAGCCCTCAGGACGGCAACGAACTGAGCCAGTTGATGAAAAACGCCGACACGGCGATGTACCACGCCAAGGAACGTGGCAAGAACAACTTCCAGTTCTACCAGGCCGACATGAACGCCAGCGCCCTGGAGCGCCTGGAACTGGAAAGCGACCTGCGCCATGCCTTGGACCAGAACGAATTCGTGCTCTATTACCAGCCGCAGTTCAGTGGCGATGGCAAACGTTTGACTGGCGCCGAAGCCCTGCTGCGCTGGCGTCACCCACGCCGTGGCCTGGTGCCGCCGGGGGATTTCATCCCGGTCCTGGAAGAGCTGGGCCTGGTGGTGGACGTGGGCGACTGGGTGATCGATGAGGCGTGCCGCCAACTCAAGACCTGGCACCAGAACAAGGTGCGAGTGCCCAAGGTCTCGGTGAACATTTCGGCGCGGCAGTTCTCCGACGGGCAGTTGGGCACGCGGATCGCCACCATCCTCAAGGAAACCGGCCTGCCGCCGGCGTGCCTGGAGCTGGAATTGACCGAAAGCATCCTGATGCGCGAGGTCAACGAGGCCCTGCAGATCCTTGCCAGCCTGAAAAACCTCGGCCTGAGCATCGCTGTGGACGACTTCGGCACCGGCTACTCATCGCTCAATTACCTCAAGCAATTCCCCATCGACGTGCTGAAGATCGACCGCACCTTCGTCGACGGCCTGCCGTCCGGCGAACAGGATGCGCAGATCGCCCGGGCAATCATCGCCATGGCCCACAGCCTGAACCTGGCGGTGATCGCCGAAGGCGTGGAAACCCATGAGCAACTGGACTTCCTGCGCGAGCATGGCTGCGACGAGGTGCAGGGCTACCTGTTCGGGCGGCCGATGCCGGCCAATCGGTTTGAGGCGCAGTTCAGTAACGACGCCCTTTTCATGTTTGACTGAGGTTTTGCGGTGGGGCTGATGGCCTCATCGCGGGCAATCCCGCTCCCACAGTTGAATGTGGGAGCGGGCTTGCTCGCGAAGGGGCCATCAAATACGCCATCCATCTCTGGATGAACGCCACTTGTCCGCGACATGATGTCCTTTCATATGCCATCTAAAACCCATTGGGTTAGAATGCCCCTCTTTTCTGCCCCCGATCCTTGAGGACCGCCATGTTCAGCCGTGATTTGACTATTGCCAAGTACGACGCCGATCTCTTTGCCGCCATGGAGCAAGAAGCTCAGCGCCAGGAAGAGCACATTGAGCTGATCGCTTCGGAAAACTACACCAGCCCTGCCGTGATGGAGGCTCAAGGTTCGGTTCTGACCAACAAGTACGCCGAAGGTTATCCGGGCAAGCGTTACTACGGCGGTTGCGAATTCGTCGATATCGTCGAGCAACTGGCTATCGACCGCGCCAAGGAACTGTTCGGCGCCGATTACGCCAACGTCCAGCCACACGCCGGCTCCCAAGCCAACGCGGCCGTGTACCTGGCCCTGCTGCAAGGCGGCGACACCATCCTGGGCATGAGCCTGGCCCACGGCGGTCACCTGACCCACGGCGCCAGCGTTTCCTCCTCCGGCAAGCTGTACAACGCTGTCCAGTACGGCATCGACGGCAACGGTCTGATCGACTACGACGAAGTCGAGCGCCTGGCCGTCGAGCACAAGCCAAAAATGATCGTGGCCGGTTTCTCTGCCTACTCGCAGATCCTCGACTTCCCACGCTTCCGTGAAATCGCTGACAAAGTGGGCGCCTACCTGTTCGTCGACATGGCCCACGTGGCCGGTCTGGTCGCCGCTGGCGTCTACCCGAACCCAGTGCCTTACGCTGACGTCGTGACCACCACGACCCACAAGACCCTGCGCGGTCCACGTGGCGGCCTGATCCTGGCGCGCGCCAACGCCGATATCGAGAAAAAGCTGAACTCCGCCGTATTCCCAGGCGCCCAAGGTGGCCCGCTGGAGCACGTGATCGCCGCTAAAGCGATCTGCTTCAAGGAAGCCTTGCAGCCTGAGTTCAAGACTTACCAGCAACAAGTGGTGAAAAACGCCCAGGCCATGGCCACTGTGTTCATCGAGCGCGGTTTTGACGTGGTGTCCGGCGGTACTGAAAACCACCTGTTCCTGCTGTCGCTGATCAAGCAGGATATCTCCGGTAAAGATGCTGACGCTGCCCTGGGCAAAGCCTTCATCACCGTGAACAAGAACTCGGTACCGAACGACCCACGTTCGCCGTTCGTCACCTCGGGCCTGCGCTTCGGCACCCCGGCCGTGACCACTCGTGGCTTCAAGGAAGCAGAGTGCAAGGAACTGGCTGGCTGGATCTGCGACATCCTGGCTGACCTTTCCAACGAAGCCGTGATTGACGCGGTACGTGAGAAGGTCAAGGCCATCTGCAAGAAGCTGCCGGTATACGGCGCTTGATTGCAGTTGCTTGAATAAGAAGCCCGGCTCTTGAGCCGGGCTTTTTTATGCCTGTTGACCGCGTTTCAAGTCAGGGTTGGTAGACCCGCTGGAAGCCTTCGCGGATCTTGTCTTCCGGCAACTCATCGGCAATAAACACAATCACACTCTCCCGCGCCTCACCCTCGGCCCATTCGGTGTCCCAATCGAACCCGTAGAGCTTGAGCACGCCCTGGAACACCATGCGCCGATCTTCCCCGGCGATGTTCAGCACGCCCTTGTAACGCAGCAGTTGTTTGCCGTGTTCTTCCAACAGTTCGTTCATGAACTCACTGAGCCGGTCGATATCCAGCGGCTGGTCGGTGCGCAGCACCAGGCTGGAGATACGGTCGATGGACGGCGCCTGGCTGACCGGGCGCAGGGTCATGCCGGCGTTGAGGTTAAAGCCGCGCACGTCCAGCAGCTCAGCCAGGTCGATCTTGCCATGTTCCACCACACGAATCGGCGCACGACGGTTGATGCGGGTCAGGCGTTGACTGAGCGCCTCGAAGCTGGCGTCGTCCACCAGGTCGCGCTTGCTTATCAGCAGGCGGTCGGCAAAGCCGATCTGGGCCTGGGCGATGGTCTGGGTCAGGTGGTGCTCGGCGTGGGCCGCGTCCACCAGGGTGATGATGCCGTCGAGGAGATAGCGCTCGCGCAATTCCTCGTCGATAAAAAAGGTCTGGGCCACCGGCGCCGGGTCAGCCAGACCGGTGCACTCGATCACCAGGCGGTCGAAGGCGATCTCGCCGCTGTCCAGGCGTTCGAGCAGCAGGTACAGGGCTTTGGTCAGGTCGGTGTGGATGGTGCAGCACACGCAACCGTTGGACAGGGTCATGACCTGGACCGGCTCATCGCCCAATAGCTGGGTGTCGATGCCGGCGTCACTGAATTCGTTTTCGATCACGGCGATTTTCAAGCCGTGCTCGGCCTTGAGCAGATGGCGCAACAAGGTGGTCTTGCCAGCGCCGAGGAAGCCGCTGAGGACGGTGACGGGGATGGGAGAGGACAAAATATTCTCCTTGAGGAAACACAAAACAAATGTGGGAGCGGGCTTGTGTGGGAGCGGGCTTGCTCGCGATGCAGGCAACTCGGTCTATCTGGTATACCGAGGTGATGCTATCGCGAGCAAGCCCGCTCCCACACAAGCCCGCTCCCACAGGGGATCACATAGGCCCAACCCTATTGGATCAACAGCACTTGGGCCCGCCCTTGCCGCCGTAACGGGCTTCCTGGCGCTCCCGGAAGAACGCCTTGTAGTCCATCAACGGCTTGTCCGGGTGCTTGGTTTGCATATGCTCGACGTAGGTGTCGTAGTCGGGCATGCCGACCATCAGGCGTGCAGCCTGACCGAGGTATTTACCGAGGCGACCGATGTCATTGAACATGTCTGCAACCCTCTATCACGCGTCCGGCATGGCTTGGAATGGTGCTTCTTTATCCGTACGTTCCTTGGTGCCCCAGGCGGCAACGCCGACCTTGATGGCATAGAACAGGATGCTGAAGACCACGAACAGGAACAACACCGTCAACGTCGCGTTGGTGTAGGCGTTCCAGATCACGTGCTGCATCTGGTCGATACTCTTGGCCGGGGCCAGGATCTGCCCATTGGCCAGCGCATCGCTGTACTTCTTGGCCAGCGACAGGAAGCCGATCGCCGGGTTGGCGTCGAACAGCTTGATGAAGCCTGCGGTGGTGGTGCAGATCAGCAGCCAGACAGCCGGCAGCAGGGTCACCCAGATGTAGCGCTGGCGCTTCATTTTGATCAGCACAACGGTGGCGAGCATCAGCGCGATACCGGCCAGCATCTGGTTGGAGATGCCGAACAGCGGCCACAAGGTGTTGATACCACCCAGCGGGTCGATCACGCCCTGGTACAGCAAGTAGCCCCACATCGCCACACAGCCTGCAGTGGCGATCAGGTTGGCCGTCCAGGACTCGGTACGCTTGAGCGCCGGCACGAAGGAACCGAGCAGATCCTGGAGCATGAAGCGCCCGGCACGGGTACCGGCGTCCACAGCGGTCAGGATGAACAGCGCTTCGAACAGGATTGCAAAGTGGTACCAGAACGCCATGGTGTTTTCACCCGGCAGCACACTGTGCAGGATTTGCGCGATGCCGACCGCCAGGGTCGGCGCACCGCCGGCACGGGCCAGGATGGTGGTTTCACCGATGTCATTGGCCACCGCTTGCAGCGCTTCCGGGGTAATCGCAAAGCCCCAGCTGCTGACGGTTTGCGCAACAGTCACCACATCACTGCCGACAATCGCCGCAGGGCTGTTCATGGCGAAGTACACGCCTGGCTCGATCACCGAAGCGGCAACCATGGCCATGATGGCGACGAACGACTCCATCAACATGCCGCCATAACCGATGTAGCGCGAGTGGGCTTCATTGGCCAACAGCTTGGGCGTGGTGCCCGAGGAAATCAGCGCGTGGAAACCCGATACCGCACCACAGGCGATGGTGATGAACAGGAACGGGAACAGGCCGCCCTTCCACACCGGGCCAGTGCCGTCGATAAACTGGGTCAGCGCCGGCATTTTCAGGTCAGGCATGGTGACCAGGATGCCAATCGCCAGGGCGATAATGGTGCCGATTTTCAGGAAGGTAGACAGGTAGTCGCGCGGGGCCAGGATCAGCCACACCGGCAGTACCGCGGCCACGAATCCGTAGCCAACCAGCATCCAGGTGATCTGGATCCCGGTGAAGGTGAAGGCCTTGGCCCATACCGGATCAGCGGCAATCTGCCCGCCGAGCCAGATCGAACCCAGCAGCAACAGCACGCCAATGATCGAAATTTCGCCGATGCGGCCCGGACGGATGTAGCGCATGTACACGCCCATGAACATCGCGATCGGGATGGTCGCCATCACCGTGAAGATGCCCCACGGGCTTTCGGCCAGGGCCTTGACCACGATCAGCGACAGCACCGCGAGGATGATGATCATGATCAGGAAGCAGCCAAACAGCGCGATAGTCCCGGGAATGCGGCCCATTTCTTCGCGAACCATGTCCCCCAGGGAGCGGCCGTTGCGACGGGTGGACAGGAACAGAATCATGAAGTCCTGCACCGCACCCGCCAGCACCACGCCGGCAATCAGCCACAGGGTACCGGGCAGGTAGCCCATCTGTGCAGCCAGTACCGGGCCGACCAGAGGCCCCGCGCCGGCAATGGCGGCAAAGTGGTGACCGAAGAGAATATGTTTGTTGGTCGGCACATAGTCCAGACCGTCGTTGTTGATCACTGCGGGGGTGGCCCGCCGTGGATCGAGTTGCATCACGTTATTTGCGATGAACAGGCTGTAGTAACGATAAGCCACCAGATAAATGGCGACTGCCGCGACTACAATCCACAAGGCGTTGATTGCCTCGCCGCGCCGCAAAGCCACTACGCCCAGGGCGCACGCTCCTACGATTGCCAGCAACAGCCAGGGTAGATGGCGGAGCAGGCTATTATTATTTTTCATTTTTATATTCCAGCCAGGGTGGACAGAAAGACAGCCAGTCCGAGTTTAGCGCGCTGTGCCCTAAAGACCAGCCCCCTACGTTGGTCTAGAGCCTTGCCGGGGCGAAAAAAACAGAAATAAACGCCCGATAATGGCGCAAGGCTACAATCCCTGGACTAACAGAGGGTTTCACCATGAGCGACCAGCCGTCAGATCGACGCCGTTTTCGGCGGATTGCCTTCAATGCCAAGACCGAACTTAAGCAAAACGGCCAGCAATGGCCGGTGCAACTGGTGGATTTATCGCTCAAAGGGTTGCTGGTGCAAAAGCCTGCGCCATGGCTGGGCAAGGGTGACGAGCCCTTTGATGTGGACATTCACCTGGACGCCGACACCGACGTGAGCATGCAAGTGCGACTGAGCCATGACGAAAAGGGGCAACTGGGGTTCGTCTGCGAATATATCGACCTGGACTCGATCAGCCATTTGCGCAGGCTGATCGAGCTGAACCTGGGGGATGAAGAGGAGCTGCATCGGGAGCTGGGCGAGCTGCTGAACATCTGACGATGTGCACACATCAATGTAGGAGCTGGCTTGCCTGCGATGGCGGCGTGTCAGTCAGGGACGCAGCGACTGATTCGACACCATTGCAAGCAAGCCATCTCCTACAGGGTTCTGTGGTACTTCGGGTTATTCGAACAAGGCATCCAGTGCCTGTTCCAGCCGCGTCACCGCAATCACCTGCAACCCGGGCGGCGCCTCCTTCGGCGCGTTGCCCTTGGGCACGATGGCACGCTTGAAACCATGCTTGGCGGCTTCCTTGAGGCGCTCCTGGCCGCTGGGCACCGGGCGTACCTCGCCCGACAGGCCCACTTCACCAAATACCAACAGGTCATGGGGCAACGGCCGATTGCGTAGGCTCGACATGACCGCCGCCATCAAGGCCAGGTCAGACGCGGTTTCCAGCACCTTGACGCCGCCGACCACGTTGAGGAACACGTCCTGGTCATGGGTCGGAATCCCGCCATGGCGATGCAATACCGCCAGCAACATCGCCAGGCGGTTCTGATCCAGGCCCAGGGTCACGCGGCGCGGGTTGGCCAGATGGCTGTCGTCCACCAAAGCCTGGACTTCCACCAGCATTGGCCGGGTACCTTCCCACGTTGCCATCACCACGCTGCCCGGTACTTCTTCCTGGGCGCGGGTCAGAAAGATCGCCGAAGGGTTGGAGACTTCTTTCAGCCCCCGGTCCGTCATGGCGAACACCCCCAGCTCGTTGACCGCGCCAAAACGGTTTTTCACCGCCCGCAACAGGCGCAGGCGCCCATCGGACTCGCCCTCGAAATACAGCACCGTATCCACCATATGCTCCAGCACGCGCGGGCCGGCCAGTGCGCCTTCCTTGGTGACATGGCCCACCAGGAAAATCGCCGTGCCGCTCTGTTTCGCGTAACGCACCAGCAACGCCGCACTTTCCCGCACCTGGGACACCCCTCCCGGCGCCGATTGCAGTTGCTCGGTGAAGATCGTCTGGATCGAGTCGATCACCATCACCTTGGGTTTTTCCACGCGGGCGGTGGCGATAATGCTTTCGATACAGGTCTCGGTCATGACCCGCAATTGGTCCTGGGGCAAGCCCAGGCGGCGGGCGCGCATGGCCACCTGTTGCTGGGATTCTTCGCCGGTGACGTACAGGGCTGGCATGCGGCTGGCGATGCTGCACAGGGTCTGCAAGAGGATGGTCGACTTGCCGATGCCCGGATCGCCACCGATCAGCACCACCGAGCCGTCCACCAGGCCACCACCGAGTACCCGGTCGAGCTCGCCGGACGCCGTGGAAAAGCGCGGGATTTCCTCGACGCTGACTTCCGCCAGGGTCTTGATCTGGGCTTGTTGCCCGGTCCAGCCGGAGCGCCCGCTGGGAGCTGCGGCGCCACCGCTTTCAATCATGGTTTCCGTGAGGGTGTTCCACGCCCCACACTCGCCACACTGGCCCGCCCATTTGGGAAAGGTCGCGCCGCACTCTGTGCAGCCGTACATGCGCTTGGCCTTTGCCATCTGAGAACCTCCAACCGAAAAACCGCGATGATAGCTCAGCGTGGCGCTGCGGTACGGATTTCACCGTTGGCCAATCGTGTAGCGCTGTTGCCCAGCGGGTCTTCGGCATTCAGGTCGGCGCCCTGGGCCTTGAGCGCATCGAGCAGTTCGACGCGCTTGAACAGCCCGGCATACATGGCCGCCGTCTGTCCGGCGCCGTTGCGTTGGTCGGGGTTGCAGGCGGTGCCCAGCAAACGCCGGGCAATGCGCAACTCGCCCTTGAAGATCGCGCCCATCAGCGCCGTATTGCCGCGTTTATCCTGCACACAGGCATCGGCACCGGCTGCCAGCAGTTGCTCCACGGCCGGTTCGTGCCCGTGATAGGCGCTGAGGATCAGCGCGGTGTAGCCCTTGTCATCGACGGTATTCAGGGAATAGCCGGATTCGATAAAAGTCTTGAGCATTTCCACGTCGCCACGTCGGGCAGCGTCGAAGTAGTAATCCTGTAACTGCGCCTTGAGGGCCTGCGGGTCGGCGAACACACTCAAGGACCAGCAGGCCAGTAGTGCCCCTATAAAGTTACGCATCATCAACATCCTCTGCAGGTCCCTGTAGGAGCGAGCTTGAACTGGCGGCGACAAGCTCGTTCCTACAGGAGGGGTGGATTAGTCGGTCAGCTTTTCAGCCAGTGCCTTGACCCGCGCCAGATCGCCCTTGGCCACTTTGGCCACGCCCGTGCCGTACTCCGGGTCGGCCTTGTAGAGGAATGACAGGATGATGTGCTTGCTGACGTCATCCGTGGTTGCCAGGGAGCCACCGAAGTTTTCGATCAAGTCCTGGCGCTCTTTCTTGCTGTAGGAACGATACAAGTCGCCCGCCTGCTTGAAGTTCTGCTCGCGCTGGATTTTCACCTGCTGGGTGCTGCCGGCCAGGGGCATCTGGCTGTAACGCGCACTTTGCGGCTCTTCCCGCGGCATCAGGCGGCTTGGCTGGTAGTTCACGCCCGTGCTGGTCTTGCCAAAGTTCATCGCACCATCCTGGTTGCCGTTATTGACGGTGACCCGTGGAGCGTTGATCGGCAGTTGCAGGGCATTGGCGCCCAGACGGTACATTTGCGTATCGGCATAGGAGAACACCCGACCTTGTAACAAGCGGTCCTCCGACGGTTCGATACCTGGTACCAGGTTGGCCGGGGCCATGGCCACTTGCTCGGTTTCCTGGAAGACATTGGCCGGATTGCGGTTCAGCACCATTTGCCCGACTTTGCGCTCGGGAACATCGGGCCAGATCTTAGTGGCATCCAGGGGATCGAAATCAAACTTGGCCAGTTCTTCAGGCTTGAGCACTTGCACATACAAGTCCCACTTGGGGAAGTCGCCCTTGTTGATGTGAGTAACCAAGTCGTTGGTCATATGGCTGTAATCACGCCCTTGCACTTGCACGACCTCCTTGGGGTCCAGGTTCTTGATGCCTTGCAGGCTCTTCCAGTGAAACTTGACGTAGTGCACTTCACCCTTGGCATTGATCAACTTGTAGGCATGTACGCCATTGCCGTCCATCTCCCGGTAACTGGCCGGTGTGCCGGAGTCCGAGTACAACTCGGTGAGGGTGCGGGTGGACTCTGGAACATGGGAGAAGAAGTCGAAACGACGGGAGTCGTCATCCAGGTTAGTGCGCGGGTCGGGCTTGAAGGCATGCACCATGTCCGGGAACTTGATGGCATCGCGGATAAAGAACGTCGGGAAGTTGTTGCCGACCAGGTCCCAGTTACCTTCGGAGGTATAGAACTTGGTGGCGAAGCCGCGCGGGTCGCGCAGGGTTTCCGGGGAGTGGTTGCCGTGGACGACGGCAGAGAAACGCACAAACACCGGCGTGGCCTCACCGGCGGCAAACACTTTGGCCTTGGTCAGGTCGCTGAGGTTGTCGGTGACGGTGAAGGTGCCGTGGGCGCCGGTGCCGCGGGCATGCACCACGCGCTCGGGGATACGCTCACGATCAAAACGCTGCAGTTTCTGGATCAGTTGCACATCCTGCAGCAAGACCGGGCCGTTTGCGCCGGCGGTCTGCGAGTTCTGGTTATCACCCACCGCTGCACCATTATCGCGGGTCAGGTTGGCGGCACTGACGGCTAACGACAACAGGCTGGTACTGGCAATCAAAAGCACATTGCGCGCAGCAATAGACCTGCGACTAATAAGGTTTTTCATCATGCAATCCTCTGGTTTTTTTAATGCACTTTTATGGGTGCTTGCCAGAGGCTAGTGATGCTGACGCCAGAAGATAAATAGAAAACCCACACCATCACGATTAAAAAAATAGTGTGGTAAGGCCCTGAAATAACGGGTATTTCGCGCGCGACTGATGGCACTTTGCAAACTATTTGCGTTTTAATGTGTCGATTACAACGAACAGTGTTAACCGTTGTGTCGAGCAAGCTCTTGCAGACTGATTTACACTGAGTTCCTCTCCTCTCAACTGTAACAAGGAATAACCTATGGGCGTGATCAGTGAGTTCAAGGCCTTCGCGGTCAAAGGTAATGTGGTCGACATGGCGGTCGGTATTATCATCGGCGCCGCCTTCGGCAAAATTGTTTCGTCCTTTGTAGGCGACGTGGTGATGCCGCCTATCGGTCTGCTGATCGGCGGTGTGGACTTCGGTGATCTGGCAGTAACGCTCAAGGCGGCCCAGGGCGATATTCCGGCGGTGGTCCTGGCCTATGGCAAATTCATCCAGAGCATCATCGACTTCGTGATCGTCGCGTTCGCGATCTTCATGGGCGTCAAGGCCATCAACCGCCTCAAGCGTGAAGAAGCGGCTGCGCCAAGCCTGCCACCGGTGCCCACCAAGGAAGAGGAATTGCTGGGGGAGATCCGCGATCTGCTCAAGGCCCAGAACAACAAGCCGCTGTAGCCGATCCGCAATACCTGTCAGCTACTAAAAAGGCGCCTCTCACCGGGCGCCTTTTTTTACCAGTAGTTTTCTACCGCCACCTGCCCTGGCCGACGCGTCAGGCTTAACTGCATATCGCGTTGCTTGAGCAATTGCCGGGTGTCATCAATCATCTGCGGGTTGCCGCAAATCATCACCCGCGAATGTTCCGGTGTCAGCGCCACGCCTGCCGCGCGTTCCAATTCGCCATTTTCGATCAGGGTGGTGATACGCCCATTCAATGCCCCTGGGTGCTGCTCCCGGGTGACGATGGGCAGGTAGGTGAGTTTATGGGCGTGTTCGCTCAGGTACTCACGCTCAGCCAGTTCCTTGATAAGGGTCTGGTAAGCCAGCTCCCTGGCTTCCCTGGCGCTATAGACCAGGATAATCCGCTCGAATTTTTCCCAGACTTCAAAGTCCTGCAGGATCGACAGAAACGGCGCAATCCCGGTGCCCGTGCCCAGCAGCCACAAGTCGCGGCCATCGACAAAGCGGTTCAGGGTCAAGAAACCCGTGGCCTGTCGCTCCACCAGCAGCTCATCACCCACCCGCAGGCGGCTCAACTCACTGGTGAACTCACCGCCCGGCACCACAATCGAGAAAAACTCGAGGAACTCGTCGAAGGGCGACGACACCACCGAATAGGCGCGCCACACCAGGCTTCCATCGGGCTTGGTCACACCCAGGCGCACAAACTGCCCGGCGACAAAGCGAAAACCCGCGTCGCGAGTGGTCCGCAGGGTAAACAGGCTGGGGGTCAACGACTGCACATCAAGCAAGGTCTGGCGTGTGAATTTTTCCGCACTGGCCGTCATGGGGGGCTCCGGTCTACAGGTAACCCCTAGTGTGGCCCAAAGCGGAGCCTGGAAACACCGCTGGTTTGTAGTGACATCCATCCAGGTGATTTATCCGCGCAGAAAAGCCGAACGCCCTACGCTTGAATATAAAAAAACAGAGCGATAGCAATATGATTTCAACTAAAAACATTTAGCTATTACCTTCTCCCCACAGGCGCTGCTTCCCACTAACAACCATCGGTGCCACGCCGCCAGGCTTTTCGGCAAGCCAATGAAAAATATGTATTAAATCTGAATCACGGCCACCACCCGCCACGTCTTACAAGGCGCGAGGAAGATTATTAACAATAAGAAACGCCCTGCTAAGTGCGAAAATTCCCACCCCAGTTTTGCATGCTGTCCTACACTCGATTCGGTGACGCTATGAGGACGTGCGTCGCAAACAATCAGCGTGAAACTCAGGGAGTGTTACCGATGGTCAACTGGCGAAACACACGATTACCCAAACTTGAAGGTGAAGATGAGGTAACGACGATGTTTGAAGCCGCTCTGAACATTACCTATGAGCTAGGTTTTGAATATTGCGGTTTTATCATGGGCTCCAATGCTCTCTACCGCCCTAACAGAAGTATCCATCTCAACAACTATCCGGATGAATGGAACAAAATCTACAAAACAGAAAACTACTTTGAAATCGACCCTTTGGTTGTTCACTGTAAGCGCGATGTGCTGCCGCTTGTATGGGAAGAGAAAACCTTTTCCGCAGTACCTGACATGTGGGCTCACGTACAAGCCCAAGGCCTGAATTTCGGCTGGGCCCAGTCGGTGCACGATTTCCGGGGCTTCTTCAGTATGATCAACCTGGGACGACGCAAGGGGCCGGTGCAGGCCCATGAGCTCTATGAAAAAGCGGGCCAGGTTCTGTGGATATGCCATGCCTTGCATGCCGTGGCGGCGCAAACCTACAGCCTGGGGCCGACTTTCCAGTGCCCCACCAAACTCACCAGCCGCGAGACAGAGATCCTGCAATGGTCGGCACTGGGCAAAACTGCGGCTGATATCGCCACAATTCTCTGCCTATCGGAACGTACCGTCGGTTTTCACATCAGCAGTGCGATGAGGAAGCTGGGGGTCAGCAATAAAATCGCCGCCGTGATCAGCGCCGTGAGAAACGGTCTTTTTTAAGCGCAACCGGCTCAAATCCTCTTGAAAACACCGAATGTAATCCCGGAGAAAAAAACGTAACATTTACGGCCAGTTCTGAGTGATGACGCCGCTCGTCAAAGCCCGCGTCGCAGTCCACTCAGAAGGTTCCTCGCCTAGCCTGGAACACCCGTCGATTATCCAGAGTTTCCCCCGCCATGCCCCTGCTCGATAGCCCCTTCGCCCAACTCGACCTGATCCGCCAGCCCGAGCAGCCAAACGAACCGCTGCAAGCCTTCGATGCGGCTGACGGGTATCTGCTCGCCTACCTGGCCGAGCAGCAACCGGCCAGCAGCACCCGCGTGCTGGTGCTCAATGACAGCTTTGGCGCGCTGGCGGCCAGCCTTGAAGGGCAGATGCGTGTCACCACCAGTGGTGATTCGTTTCTAGGCACCCAGGCGTTGCAAAAAAACCTGGTGCGCAACCACAAGACCTTCGATGCCGTGTCGTTCGTGCCTGCCAGCCAAGTGCCGAGCGGGCCCTTCGACCGCGTGCTGATCCGAGTGCCGAAAACCCTGGCGCTACTGGAAGAACAACTGATCCGCCTGCAGGGCCAACTGGCGCCCGGCGCCGAAGTGATCGCAGGCGCCATGGTCAAGCATCTGCCCCGCGCCGCCGGTGAACTGCTGGAGCGCTACATCGGGCCGATGCACGCGTCGCTGGCAGTGAAAAAGGCCCGGTTGCTGATTGCCACCCTGGCTGATCGGCCCCGGGTGGTCTCGCCCTACCCCACGCGTTATCGCCTGGACGCGCCGGCCATCGAGCTGCTCAACCACGCCAATGTGTTCTGCCGTGAAGGCCTGGACATCGGCACCCGTGCCTTTCTGCCGCACCTGCCATCCAACCTGGGCAGCGCCCGCGTGGCGGACCTGGGTTGCGGCAATGGGGTCCTGGCCATCGCCAGTGCCCTGCAAAACCCCGAGGCGCAGTACACCTTGGTGGACGAATCCTATATGGCTGTGCAATCGGCCGCCGAGAACTGGCGCGCGGCGCTGGGTGAGCGGCCAGTGACGATTCGCCCCGGCGACGGCCTGGCGGACCAGGAGCCGCAATCGTTGGACGTGGTGCTGTGCAACCCACCGTTCCACCAGCAACAGGTGGTGGGGGACTTCCTCGCCTGGCGCATGTTCCAGCAGGCCCGCGAGGCACTGGTGGTGGGCGGCGCCTTGTATATCGTCGGCAACCGTCACCTGGGTTATCACAGCAAGCTGGCGCGGCTGTTCCGTGGTGTGGAGCAGGTAGCGGCGACGCCCAAGTTCGTGATCCTCAAGGCACGCAAGTAAACCCAGGCAAAAAAACCCTCCGTGAGGAGGGTCATAAAGGTGCGGGATGTCAGTGGGTGCTCAGGCCCGCGGCGTTCATGAACATGCGCATCAGGCTGGCCACCACGAACAGGGCCAGGACGCTGCCGGTCCAGATCATCGCCAGCCAGCCCAGGCGCTGCCACAGCGGCTTTTTCTCGGCCTGTTCGATCTCGTCCAGTGAAGGTTTACCGGTCATGGTCCAAGCCTCCTAGTGATAGCCGTCTTCATGGGTCACCTTGCCGCGGAACACGTAGTAGCTCCAGAAGGTGTAACCCAGGATGAAAGGGATGATGAACAGCGTGCCCACCAGCATAAAGCCCTGGCTCTGTGGCGGCGCGGCAGCCTCCCAGATCGAGACCGAAGGCGGGATGATGTTCGGCCACAGGCTGATGCCCAGGCCGCTGTAGCCCAGGAAGATCAACACCAGCGTCAACAGGAACGGCGCGTAATGGGCGTTGCGGGCCACGGCACGCACCAGCGCATACATGGTCACCAACACCAGGATCGGCACCGGCAGGAACCAGAACAGGTTCGGCAGGGTGAACCAGCGCGAGGCGATGTCCGGGTGGGCCAGGGGCGTCCAGATGCTGACAATGCCAATCACCGCCAACACCACGAACGCCAGGGGCCGCGCCAGGTTGTGCATCTGCTCCTGCAACTTGCCTTCGGTCTTCATGATCAGCCAGGTGCAGCCCAGCAGCGCATACGCCACGATCAGGGCCACGCCGCAGAACAGGGCAAACGGCGAGAGCCAGTCCAGTGAGCCGCCGGCGAACTGGCGGTCAACCACCGGAATGCCTTCAATGAATGCCCCCAGTGCCACGCCCTGAAAGAAAGTCGCCGCCAGCGAGCCGCCGATAAACGCCTTGTCCCATAGGTGGCGTTTGTCATCCTTGGCCTTGAAACGGAACTCAAAAGCCACACCACGGAAGATCAGCCCGATCAGCATCAGGATCAGCGGCAGGTACAGCGCCGAGAGCACCACCGAGTAGGCCAGCGGGAACGCGCCGAACAACGCCGCGCCCCCCAGCACCAGCCAGGTCTCGTTGCCGTCCCACACCGGGGCGACGGTGTTCATCATTACGTCACGGTCGGTCTTGCCCGGGATAAACGGGAAGAGAATGCCGATCCCCAGGTCAAAACCGTCCATGACCACGTACATCATGATGCCGAAGATGATGATCACGGCCCAGATCAGCGGAAGATCAATACCCATGACTCAATTCCCCTTGTTCAGAGTGTCGCCGTGATCGGCGTCGCCGCTGTCATCGGCCGCCGACAATGGGCGCGCCGGGGTGCGTTGCTGCCCGGGGCCGCCGTGGGCCGGTTCGGTGCTTTCGTGGGTGACCGGGCCTTTGCGCACCAGGCGCATCATGTAGCCCAGGCCGGCACCGAACAGAGCGAAATACACCACCACAAACAGGGCCAGGGTGATGCTCATCTGCACAAAGCTGTGGTTGGAAGAGGCGTCCGCCGTGCGCATCAAGCCGTAGACCACCCAGGGCTGGCGCCCGATTTCGGTGGTGAACCAGCCGGCCAGGATCGCAATCAACCCCGACGGGCCCATCCACAGCGCCAGGTACAGGAACGGTTTGTTGGTGTACAGCCTGTCGCCCTTGCGCAGCCAGAGACTGAACAGGCCGGTGAAGATCATCAACAGGCCCAGGCCGACCATGATGCGGAACGACCAGAACACGATGGTCGAGTTGGCGCGATCCTCAGGCGGGAACTCCTTGAGGGCCGGCACTTGCTTGTCCAGGGAGTGGGTAAGGATCAGGCTGCCCAGGTAGGGGATTTCCACTTTGTACTTGGTGCGCTCTTCCTTCATGTCCGGCCAGCCGAACAGGATCAGCGGGGTCGGCTCGTTACCGACGTTTTCCCAGTGCCCTTCAATCGCCGCAATTTTCGCCGGCTGGTGCTTGAGGGTGTTGAGGCCGTGGAAGTCACCGATCACCGCCTGGATCGGCGCAACGATCAAGGCCATCCACATCGCCATCGACAACATGGTGCGGATCGCCGGGTTGTCCTTGCCCCGCAGCAGGTGCCAGGCCGCCGAGGAGCCGACGAAGAACGCGGTGGCGACAAACGCTGCCGTGGCCATGTGGGCCAGGCGATAGGGGAACGAAGGGTTGAAAATCACCGCCATCCAGTCGGTTGGAATCACCTGACCATTGACGATTTCAAAACCTTGGGGGGTCTGCATCCAACTGTTGGAGGCGAGGATCCAGAAGGTCGAGATCAACGTACCGACGGCCACCATCACCGTGGCAAAGAAGTGCAGCTTGCGCCCGACCTTATTCCAGCCGAACAGCATCACCCCAAGAAAGCCGGCTTCGAGGAAGAACGCGGTGAGTACTTCATAGGTCAGCAAGGGCCCCGTGACGGAGCCGGCGAAGTCCGAGAAACGACTCCAGTTGGTACCGAACTGATAGGCCATGACCAGGCCCGAGACCACCCCCATGCCGAAGTTGACGGCAAAGATCTTCGACCAGAAATGGTAGAGGTCACGGTAGGTATCGTTGTGGGTCTTGAGCCACAGACCTTCCAGCACCGCAAGGTAACTGGCCAGGCCAATGGTGATGGCCGGGAACAGGATATGGAACGAGATGGTGAATGCGAATTGAATTCGGGCGAGATCTAGCGCCTCCAAACCGAACATAAGTCTTCCTCTGTCAGGTAATACCGGCTGCTGGCTGGGGGCCTGCACCCACTGCCCCCACGGATATGGAGTGTGGCGAATTGCAATTCGTTCTTTTTTTACCAACCACGTAGGGATTCTGGCCTGTTGGCCGCCACACCAGCGCTGCAATCAGCATTGATCTGGATCAAGCATCGATGAAAGAGTAGTCCCATTTTCCAGGTTGGACTGTGTGGTCTTTTGCCGCGTGACAGGTTGACTCAGCGAAATAGATGTCTTGCTAAGGATATTTCTTTTCCAGCAACTATTTGTTACAGCTTGATGCTAATCTCGGCGCTTCCCAGGTTCAGTCCAGTCCTTGCCGATGCCCAGTGAAACCCCGCTGCTGTTACGTCATCACCGCCCTTTCATCGCGTTCTGGCTGGCGCGGATTTTTACCGCCAGCGGCTTCCAGATGCTCACCGTGGCCATCGGCTGGAACCTCTACCAACTGACTGGCAATGTGCTGGACCTGGGGCTGGTGGGCCTGGTGGAATTTGTGCCGCGGGTGCTGTTTATGCTGCACACCGGGCATGTGGCGGACCGTTATGAACGGCGTAAAGTCGCTGCCATTTGCCAGACGTTGCAAGCATTGATTGCTCTGGCGCTGGTGATTGGCAGCCTGACGGACAATGTCACCCGCGAGATGATTTTTATCCTCGCCTTCCTGCTGGGCTCTGCCCGCTCCTTCGAAATGCCCACAACCCAGGCCCTGCTGCCGAGCATCGTGCCCAGCGCCCTGTTCCCTCGGGCAGTGGCGGCGGCGCAGTCGGCCCAGCAATCGGCAACCATCGTCGCGCCGGCCCTGGGCGGCCTGCTTTATGCCTTCGGCAGCGCCTGGGTGTATGGCCCGACGGTGCTGCTGTACCTGATTGCCTGCATGCTGACCCTCAACCTCCCCGCGCGGCAGACCCCGCTGAACAAGGGCAAGGCCACCCTCGACTCGCTGCTCGCCGGGATTCGTTTTATCCGCAGCCGGCCGGACATCCTCGGGGCAATTTCCCTGGACCTGTTTGCCGTGTTGTTGGGCGGCGCCACGGCGTTGCTGCCGGTGTTTGCCAAGGACATCCTGTTGACCGGCCCCTGGGGCCTGGGGCTGCTGCGCTCGGCTCCGGCAGTCGGCGCGCTGTTGATGTCATTGTGGCTGGCACGGTTTGCCGTGGACCGGCGTGTGGGCCGGGTGATGTTTACCGCGGTCGGCGTGTTTGGCGTGGCGACCATTGCCTTTGGCCTGTCCACCTCGTTCTGGTTCTCCCTGGCGGTGCTGGTGGTGCTGGGGGCGGCGGACATGATCAGCATGGTGATCCGTGCCTCATTCGTACAGCTGGAAACCCCCGATGAAATGCGCGGGCGGGTCAGCGCGGTCAATGGGCTGTTTATTGGCGCGTCCAATCAGTTGGGCGAATTTGAGTCCGGCGTCACGGCCCACTGGCTGGGCACGGTACCCGCCGTGGTGCTGGGCGGGGTCGGGACGCTGGTGGTGACCGGGGTGTGGATCAAGCTGTTCCCGACCCTGGCCAATCGGGACCGCATGCATATGCCGGCCGAAGCGCCCTGAACCTGCAGGAGCCATCACTGGATGCGTAACTGAGTCACCAGGGTATTGCGGGGCGCGTTGATCGACGTGTTGCTGTACTCGAACCAGCCTGCGGCGCGGATATCCACGTCAAATACATAGATGTAGCCCATCAATGTACCAGCGCCATTGCAGGCCTGGCTGACGGAGCCGACCTGGCAAATCGCCGTCTTTTGTCCCGCAAGCCGCGCCCCATCAAAGGTCGCGATGGAATTGTTGCCCAGCCCCACTTCCATCACCGAGACCCGCGTCGCCCCACGGTGCTGGCACTGCCGGGTACGGTCGGCGCCCTCGGCGATGGACTCGCTGCAGCCCTGGGACTGCACCTGGAACACCCGCACTTCGCTCAAGGCCGGTGCAGGCGCGCCCCACGCCGGTGCCACCGCCAGCCACAGGCCGAGACAGGCGAACGGAGCTAGACTCCACGCGATGGCTTTTTTCATGCTCTGGATGACCCTGGACTGAACGTCGACGGAGTATGCCTCAAGGCCACACTCAACAAAACCGAGGCCGGGCGCCACAGGTCGTCGACCTGCTGGTATGATGCGCCGCTTTTTCCGATCCTCTGTAGAAAACACGCGGCGCTTGGCGCAGTTTGTGCTTTGACTTTGAGGTCAACAAATCACGGCGCCGAATGCGCCACAGGGAGCAGGCATGCTGGAAAAGCTGTTTCAACTCAAGGCACACAACACTAACGTGCGTACCGAGATTCTGGCCGGTATCACGACATTCCTGGCCATGGCCTACATCCTGTTCGTCAACCCGAGCATTCTCGGCGAGACCGGCATGGACAAGGGCGCGCTGTTTGTCGCCACCTGCCTGGCAGCGGCCATCGGCTCGACGATCATGGGTCTGATCGCCAACTACCCGATTGCCCTGGCACCGGGCATGGGCCTGAACGCCTTCTTTACCTACACCGTGGTCCTGCACCTGGGCCATACCTGGCAGGTGGCGCTGGGTGCGGTATTTATCTCTGCCGTGCTGTTTTTCCTGCTGTCGATCTTCCGCATCCGCGAATGGATCATCAATGCCATCCCCCTGCCCCTGCGTTCGGCGATTGCTGCCGGTATCGGCCTGTTCCTGGCGCTGATCGCCCTGCATAACGCCGGGATCGTGGTCAGCAACCCAGCGACCATGCTGGGCATGGGCGACCTGGCGAAGCCGGCACCGATCCTCGCCACCCTGGGTTTCTTCCTGATCGTGGCCCTGGAAGCGCTAAAAGTGCGCGGTGCAGTACTGATCGGCATCCTCGCGGTGACCATCGCCGCCATCGCGCTGGGCGTCACCCCCTTTGGCGGCGTGGTATCAATGCCACCTTCCCTGGCCCCGACCTTCCTGCAACTGGATATCGCCGGCGCCCTGGACGTGGGCTTGATCAGCGTGATCTTCGCCTTCCTGTTCGTGGACCTGTTCGACAACTCCGGCACCCTGATCGGCGTTGCCAAGCGCGCCGGCCTGATGGGCAAGGACGGTCACATGCCGAAAATGGGCCGCGCCCTGATCGCCGACAGTACCGCAGCCATGGCCGGCTCGCTGCTGGGTACCTCGACCACCACCAGCTACATCGAGTCGGCTGCTGGCGTGAGTGCCGGTGGCCGCACCGGGCTGACCGCCATCGTCGTGGCAATCCTGTTCCTGCTGGCACTGTTCTTCTCGCCGCTGGCGGCCAGCGTCCCGGCGTTTGCCACCGCCCCCGCGCTGCTGTTTGTCGCGGTGCTGATGACCTCGGGCCTGGCGGAAATCGACTGGGACGACATCACCGTTGCAGCGCCCGTGGTAATCACCGCCCTGGCGATGCCCTTCACTTACTCCATCGCCAACGGCATCGCCTTCGGCTTCATCGCCTGGACCGGTATCAAGCTGCTTACGGGCCGCTACCGTGAACTCAACCCAGCGCTGGTGATCCTGTCGATTCTGTTCGTGATCAAGCTAGGCTGGTTCCCCGCATGACTTTTGACGCAGCAAGTTACGCCCTGCAACTGCAAGAAAAGGTCACGCGCTTGCGTGACCTGCTCGCGCCGTTCGACGCGCCCGAGCCGCAGGTGTTCGATTCGCCCCTGCAGAACTTCCGCCTGCGCGCCGAGTTTCGCCTGTGGCGCGAAGGGGGTCAGCGCCATTACGCGATGTTCTCCCAGGATGACAAGCGCACGCCGATCCTGATCGAAGAATTCCCCATCGCCAGCCTGCGCATCAACCAGTTGATGCCGCAACTCAAGGCCGCCTGGCAAGCCAGCGCTGCCCTGAGCCACAAACTGTTCCAGGTGGAGTTCCTCACCACCCTGGCCGGCGACGCGATGATCACGCTGTGCTATCACCGCCCGCTGGACGAGCATTGGCACACGGCGGCCAACAAACTGGCTGCCGATCTGAACGTCAGCATCATCGGCCGCTCCAAGGGCAAGCGCGATGTGATCGGCCACGACTACGTGGTCGAGAAACTCGATGTCGGCGGTCGCACCTTCAGCTATCGTCAGCCCGAAGGTGCCTTCACCCAGCCCAACGGCACGGTGAACCAGAAGATGCTCAACTGGGCCTATGGGGCCCTCGGCGATCGCAGCGATGACCTGCTGGAGCTGTATTGCGGCAACGGCAACTTCACCCTGCCCCTGGCCACCCGCGTGCGCAAAGTGCTGGCCACCGAGATCAGCAAGACCTCGGTCAACGCCGCCCTGAGCAACCTCGATGAAAACGCGGTGGATAACGTCACCCTGGTGCGCCTGTCCGCTGAAGAACTGACCCAAGCCCTGAACGAAGTACGGCCGTTCCGACGCTTGCACGGTATCGACCTCAAGAGCTACGCGTTCGGCAGCGTCTTCGTCGACCCGCCCCGCGCAGGCATGGACCCGGACACCTGCGAATTGACCCGGCGCTTCGAGAACATCCTGTACATCTCCTGCAACCCGGAGACGCTGGCGGCGAACATCGCGCAACTGCACGACACGCACCGCATTACCCAGTGTGCAATGTTTGACCAGTTCCCGTGGACCCACCATATGGAATCAGGCGTGCTGCTGACCCGGCGCTAACCCTCGGCCCCGGCACACCTAGAAAAATGTGGGAGTGGGCTTGCCCGCTCCCACATAAGCCCACTCCCCCGGCTGTGCATCACTCCTCCTTGCGTGGCCGCCCGCCCTTCTTGCCATTAGCACGGGCGGCTGCGGACTTGGCGGCGCTGGTTTTACGGCCGTTGCGCGATGCCACCATGCTCGCCGCCAGGTCCATCAGGGGCTGACTCGTAGCGACCAGGCCAGTGATGGAAACATGCAGATCACGAGCTTCACAGCACAGTGCCTTGCCGCCAAAACCGACCTCCAGCGCCTGGAAGTCCTGCGCAGAAAAACCTTCGAATTCAGAGAGACCGGCCACCGGCAACAGGATGCGGCTGCCGTCGCCGAAGCCGATGGAAATGCAGTCGTCCTGGTAGTGCACGGAGCTGGCATTGGCGTACACCCGCTTGAGCTTGCGCCCACGGGCCACGGCCTTATCAACATCGGCGTCAGTGATCGGTGCATCAGGCCGGACTTTGGCTTTTACCGTTTTCATAACTCAATCTCCACGGATCCTGGCGCCCTCACCAGGTTCAAGATGGTTCGCCGCCCCGCCACATCGTGCCGGGCCCTGGCGATCACGTAGACACCTCGCCGGATGACCAACCCCGGCACGACCTCGTCGGCCTCCCAATCCCAGGAATGGTTCTCCAGGCAGACTGTTTGCAGCTTCTCCCACCAGATCCTTTGTGCCCGCGCCAGATAATGCGGCTGCATCAAGGTCTGGCGAATGCCTTCCAGAACGCTAGTGGCTGGTCACCGCCGCTCGGGATACACATCCCACAACGCCACGTCCCCATCCAGGAAACTGAAGCGAAAACGCGCATCCCAGTCCTTGCCCATGACATGTACGTGCGGCGGGCAATGCTCATCCCTGAGCAACACTGCAATCACATATCCCTTGTAAGTGCCTACTTTCATCGTAACCCATCCGTTAGGTTATTTGTCGCCGACCAATGCTTTATCCAGCCCCAGCCGACAGCCGGCCTCTTCAAATTGCCAGAGCTGCCTCACAGACTAGTAACGACTGGCACCGCTTCAAATGCCGGGTTGTAACCGCAGATGCCCAGGCGGTCGTCGTTGAAAAACAGCCCCTCCTTGAACACATTGACGCCCATCTCCCAATCCCGCGACTCTTCAGCCTTGAGATACGGGCTGGGAAACACCCGCTCTGCCGAGTTGCCGCCATGGGGGCGACCGGTCAGTGACCTGGCCCTTGAGCGCGGTGCTGCGGATCCCGGGGGATGTAAAGCAAACAGGCGGGCATCTTAAGTTTTGTCGAGAATGGTTTCCAATTGACATCAACTCTTGGACAGTCCCGACAGGCTGCATTCACCGTTCGATAATCGAACGGTTATCTGCAGCACCGCGCTTGGCCAATTGACCAAATTAACCATTCAGTACATTTTGTCTCCATCCATAAAAACAACAGTGGAGACACCCCCATGCCGCCTATTGTGCTGGTCCTCAACGGCCCCAACCTGAACCTGCTCGGCACCCGCGAACCGGCCACCTATGGCCACGAGACCCTGGCTGACGTCGCCGCCCTATGCGGGCGTAGCGCCGAACAGTTCGGGCTGAAACTGGAATTTCGCCAGACCAACCACGAAGGCGAGTTGCTGGACTGGATCCATGGCGCCCGCGCTCGTTGTGCGGGCATTGTGATCAACCCGGCGGCCTGGACCCATACCTCGGTGGCCATTCGCGACGCCCTGGTGGCCAGTGAACTGCCGGTGATCGAAGTGCATTTGTCCAACGTGCATGCCCGCGAACCGTTCCGTCATCACTCTTTCGTCTCGCCCATTGCCAAGGCCGTGCTCGCCGGGTTTGGCAGCCACGGTTATCACCTGGCCCTCGAGCATTTCAGCCGGGAGCTCAAATGAAACCGCGCATTCTTGCCGGGCTGATCGGCGCCGGCATCCAGGCGTCCCGCACGCCGGCCCTGCATGAGCAGGAAGGCGATGCCCAGGGTCTGCGCTACTTGTATCGCCTGATCGACCTGGACCCGCTGCAACTGGACAGCAGCGCCCTGCCCGATCTGCTCAAGGCCGCCGAACAGATGAACTTCACCGGATTGAACATCACCTACCCATGCAAGCAAGCGATCCTGCCGTTGCTCGATGAGCTGTCGCCCGAAGCCCGGGGCATCGGCGCAGTCAACACCGTGGTCTGGCGCGATGGCAAGCGCATCGGTCACAACACCGACTGCCTGGGTTTTGCCGAAGGGTTTCGCCGTGGCCTGCATGACGCTGCGCGCCAACGCGTGGTGCAGATGGGCGCCGGTGGCGCAGGCGCGGCGGTGGCCCACGCGCTGTTGGCCGAAGGTGTCGGCCAGTTGAGTATTTTCGATATGGATCACGACCGCGCCCAAAGCCTGGCCGCCAACCTCAACCAACACTTTGGCCCTGACCGAGCGTGTGCCGGCAGCGACCTGGGTCACGCGATGGCGGCGGCTGACGGCCTGGTCAACACCACGCCCATGGGCATGGCCAAGCTACCGGGCATGCCCGTGCCAGCAGCATTGTTGCGCGCGGATTTGTGGGTCGCGGAGATCGTCTATTTCCCGCTGGAAACCGAGCTGCTACGCAACGCCCGGGCGCTGGGTTGCCGCACCCTGGATGGGGGGAATATGGCGGTGTTCCAGGCGGTGAAGGCGTTTGAATTGTTCAGTGGTGAGAAAGCAGATGCACAAAGGATGCTCGCTCATTTCCAGAGCATGAATACTTCACTGTAGAAACCGGATCCTAATGTGGGAGCTGGCTTGCCTGCTCCCACACAATTGAATTCGGCGGTGGATCAGGCCTGCAGGTAACGCAGCACCGACTCGCAGATCATCGCCCGATGCCGCTGCTTGATTGCTTCATCCGACAATTCGATCTGAAAAATCTCACTGAAGGTATGCCGGTTGGATACCCGGTAAAAGCTGAACGAGTTGATCAGCAAATGCACATCCAGCGGCTCCAGCCCAGCGCGGAACACCCCCAGCTCCGCGCCCCGGCGCAAGGTCGCGCCCAGTGCTTCAAGGATATTGCTGTTCATCGCCTTGATCGCATCCGACTGTTTCACATACTCGGCGTTGTGAATGTTCTCGATGCTGACAATCCGCACAAAATCCACATTCTGGTCGTGGTGGTCGAAGGTGAATTCCACCAGGCGCCGGATTGCTTCACGGGGTTCCAGTTCAGTGAGGTTCATCCGGGTTTCGGTGTTGCGGATATCCCCGTAGAGCTTTTCCAGGACCTCGACGTACAGCTGTTCCTTACTGCCGAAGTAGTAATAGATCATGCGCTTGGAGGTGTGGATGCGCTCAGCGATGGCATCCACCCGCGCCCCCGAAAGCCCCTGCTGCACGAACTCGACAATGGCTTCTTGCAGAATGTTCTCGCGGGTCTTTTCCGGGTTGTTCTTGCGGCTCTTGCGCGGCGCCAGGGAGACGTCGGGCAGTTCGGAGGTCGGGGTCATGGTGCGCTCACGGCCATTTATGCAGGCCGTGATTATGGGCTGCCATGCCGTACGAAGGAAGCGGCAACGCCCTACAGCCTGGCCTGGCGCACTGCCCCACTGCGCGACTTGGCCATCGCCGCCAGGCGTACCGCCACATTCGCGGCGCCATAGCCGGCGTAACCGTTCTTGCGCTGGATAATCTCGAAGAAAAACCGCCCTTCAAAGGGTTCGGTGTACACGTGAAACAGCTCACCGCCCTGGGCATCACGGTCGTACAACACGTTGTAGTACGCCAGCTCGCTGAGGAACTGATCGTCGAAATCAAAACGCGCCGCCAGGTCATCGTAGTAATTGAGTGGGATATCCAGCAGCGGCACGCCCACCTCCTTGGCCCGGCTGACCTCGGCGAAAATATCCGCGCAATCGAAGGCAATGTGATGCACGCCCGAGCCACGGTAGCTGGATAACGCGTGGGAAATCGCCGTGTTGCGGTTCTCGGAAATATTCAGCGGCAAGCGGATCGAACTGCAACGGCTGCGCAGCGCCCGGCTCTTGACCAGGCCGTAGGGGTCCGGCAACACCACCTCATCGTCGGCCTCGAAATCCAGCAGGCTCTTGTAGAACAGCACCCAACTGTCGAGGCTGTCGGCCGGCAGGGCCATGGCCATATGGTCGATGCGCAGCAGCCCGCCGCCGCCGGTGCTGGCGGCCTGCAGGTTGAAATCAGTGTGGTAGATCCCGCCGGCGTGCTGGTCCACCAGGTAGATCAGGCTGCCATCCGGCGCGCGTACCGCCGCCAGCTCCAGCTCATTGGGCCCGACCAGCCCGCGATAGGGTTGGCCCTTGTAGGCCACCGCCCGTTCCAGGGCCTTGGCACTGTCCTTGACGCGAATCGCCGTGGCGCACAACGACGGGCCATGGGCCTCGAAAAAGTTGTGGGCAAAGGAGTACGGCTCGCAGTTGAGGATCAGGTTGATATCGCCCTGGCGCAGCAGGCTCACGCTCTTGGAACGGTGCTGCCCGGCCTTGACGAAGCCCAGGCGTTGCAGCCATTGGGTCAGGCGGGCGCCGAGGTTTTCATCCACCGCAAACTCGAGGAATTCGATGCCGTCGTACTCGCTGGCAGCCGGGGTCTCAAACAGGATATCCAGCGGCGCGGCCTGTTGCTGCAGGCGTTGGCGGGTCTTCTCTTCCAGGTACAGCAACGAGCGCAAACCATCCGCCGCGTTGGCCCGGGTGGGTGCGGCGCGAAAGCCATCGTTGAAAATCTCCAGGGACAGCGGCCCGGTGTAGCCACTCTGGATGATCGGCGCGAGAAAACCCGGCAGGTCGAACTCGCCCTGGCCGGGGAAGCAGCGAAAGTGCCGGCTCCACTCCAGCACGTCCATGGCCAGCAGCGGCGCGTCGGCCATTTGCACAAAGAAGATCTTGTCGCCAGGGATCTGGGCGATAGCCGTCGGATCACCCTTGAGCGACAAGGTATGAAAACTGTCCAGCAACACCCCGAGGCTGGGGTGGTCAATCTCGTGCACCAGTTGCCAGACCTGTTGCCAGGTGTTGACGTGCCGCCCCCAGGCCAGGGCTTCATAGCCAATGCGCAAGCCACGGCGCCCGGCGTGTTCGGCCAACAGGCTGAGGTCATCGCGCAGGATCGAATGTTCGCCCGTGGAATCGGCAGAAGCATTGCTGCACACCAGCACCAGGTCGGTGCCCAGCTCCTGCATCAGGTCGAATTTGCGTTCGGCCCGTTCCAGGTTGCGCGCCAGGCGGTCGCGGCGACATCCTTCAAAATCACGAAACGGCTGGAACAACGTGATGGCAATGCCCAGATCGGCACACATCTGCCGCACTTCACGCGGGCTGCCGTCGTAATACAGCAAGTCGTTCTCGAAGATTTCCACCCCATCGAACCCGGCCGCAGCAATGGCTTCGAGCTTTTCCGGCAGGGTGCCGCTCAGGGAAACAGTGGCGATGGAACGTTGCATGGGGTGACTCCCGGCAATGATGGGTGGTCTTGTTTGCAGCAAATTATTGGCCGCGCGCGATAAAGCAGCAATTCAAAATGTACCAATCAGTTAGTTTTTCGGGCGATTATCGAACACAATGGCGATTGGCGAATTGACGATTTTTTAGCCACTGCGCACCATCGAATGCGCATCCAGGGCCGCTTTTTTTAAGGCGCAAACCTGTGATCAAGACCCAGAACACACCATAAAAATTTCAAAAAACGGGTACCTCTCATGCCTTCGCAAAATTCCGCCGTGGCCCCGCGCCCTGGCAACCCGCAAGCGGCCATTGGCGACAAGATTCGCGGCGCCCTCGCCGTCGGCAAAACCCGCTGGGGCATGTTGGCCCTGGTGTTTTTCGCCACCACCTTGAACTACATCGACCGCGCCGCTCTGGGCGTGATGCAACCGATCCTGGCCAAAGAGATGAGCTGGACGGCGATGGACTACGCCAACATCAACTTCTGGTTCCAGGTCGGTTATGCCATTGGTTTTGTGCTGCAAGGCCGGCTGATCGACCGCGTCGGCGTCAAGCGTGTGTTCTTCTGCGCGGTGCTGCTGTGGAGCATCGCCACCGGCGCCCACGGCCTGGCGACTTCGGCGGTGGGCTTTATGGTCTGCCGCTTTATCCTCGGCCTCACCGAAGCGGCCAACTACCCCGCCTGCGTCAAGACTACCCGCCTGTGGTTCCCCGCCGGCGAGCGCGCGGTGGCTACCGGGATCTTCAACGCCGGCACCAACGTCGGCGCCATGCTCACGCCAATGCTGTTGCCACTGGTGCTGCATGTGTGGGGCTGGCAGGCTGCATTTTTATGCATGGCTGCCCTGGGTGGGATCTGGCTGGTGTTCTGGGGCCTGAAGTACTACAACCCCGAAGACCATCCGAGCGTAAAACAGTCGGAACTGGACTACGTGCAACAGGAAGTCGAGCCCGAACAACCCCGCGTGCCCTTCAGCCGTATCCTGCGCATGCGTGGCACCTGGGCCTTCGCCATTGCCTACGCCCTGACCGCCCCGGTGTTCTGGTTCTACCTCTACTGGCTGCCGCCGTTCCTCAACCAGCAATACAGCCTGGGGATCAACGTGACCCAGATGGGTATCCCGCTGATCATCATTTACCTGACGGCAGACTTCGGCAGTGTGGGCGGCGGGATTCTGTCCTCGTTCCTGATCGGACGCGGCATGCAGCCGATCAAGGCGCGCCTGCTGTCGATGCTGCTGTTTGCCTGCTGCATCGTCGGCGTGATCATGGCCGCCGGCTCCAGCCAGCTGTGGGTCGCAGTGTTTGCCATCTCCCTGGCCATCGGCGCGCACCAGGCCTGGACCGCCAATATCTGGAGCCTGGTGATGGACTACACCCCCAAGCACATGATGAGCACGGTATTTGGCTTTGGCGGGATGTGCGCGGCTATCGGCGGGATGTTTATGACGCAGATCGTCGGCCATATCCTGACCGTGACCAATAACAACTACACCGTGCTGTTCACCCTGATCCCGGCGATGTACTTCATCGCCCTGACCTGGATGTACTTCATGGCGCCGCGCAAGATCCCCACCGTCGCGGTGTGACTCAACGCCGCCGCTGCTGCCAGGCAGCGGCCAAGCCACTCAGGCAGATCACCCCGATCCCGACCACCGTGGTCAGGTCCGGGGTGTGATTGAACACCAGCCAGCCCAACAGCCCCGCAAACACGATCTGGCAATAGCCGAACGGTGCCAGTAACGCCGGTGCAGCGAAGCGGAAGGCCTGGGTCAGCATCAAGTGCGCGGTCATCCCACAGGTGCCCAGTGCCAGCATCAACAGGCCATGGCCCAGGGTCGGTACCTGCCAGAAGAACGGCACCAGCGCGCTCATCACCAGGGTGTTGCACAGGCCGGCGAAGAAGTTGCTGGTGGTCGGGCTGTCGTACTGGCTGAGGATGCGGGTCAGCAGTTGGTAGAAACAGAAGAACAACGCCGAGACCAATGGCAACAACACCGCCGGGGTGAACAGCTCACCGCCCGGGTGCACAATGATGATCACCCCGACAAACCCGCAGATCACCGCCAGCCACTGGCCCCGCGTCACATGCTCGCCCAGCAGCGGCACCGACAGGGCCGTCACCAGGATCGGCGCGAGGAAGTTCACTGCGGTGGCTTCGGCCAGCGGGATGTAATGCAGGGCAGCGGTAAAAAACAGGCTGGTGCCCAGCAGGCACAACGCCCTGGCCACCTGCAACAACGGGCGCTTGCTGCGCAGTACACGCAAGCCCGATTGCGGCAGGAAAATCCCCGCCATCAGCAACGTATGCACCATGTACCGGGCCCATACCACCATCACGATGGGGTAAAAGCCGGCGAGGTATTTGGACAACGCGTCATGGCTGGAAAACAGAAACGTCGCCAGCACAATCAGCACGATGCCCTTGAAGGGATGGTTGACGCCGGAAAGAGGAGTGCTGAGGGTCATTGAATTCTCGTGCGTGACAGGCTGAAATGACCGCCGCAAGCAGTGGCACTCAACGCGCTAATCTAGAGCGGGTGGTGCATCGGTCTCAAGAGCATAACCAAACAGCGGGCGATCAGCGCACTAAATCGCCTAAACCCAGTCCAACGCTGCACGCCAGCCAGCCATTGCGCTTTTTTTAATCAAGGCCAATCCATTATGAAAAAAACACTGTTTATTCTCTCGACCCTCGCCCTGCTCAGTGCCTGCGATAAAACACCCGAGCCGCCCAAGCCGGCGCCGCCTTCCGTACAAGCGACCCTGGTCCCGGAGACCCTGCCCACCGACAAATGGGTCGGCAAGTGGGTCGGCGTCGAAGGCCTGCACCTGACCGTCAGCAAGGACGACAGCATCGGCCGCGGGCATTACTTGCTGAGCATGCAGTACGGCCTCGATGCCGACGCCTCCGGCACCTTCAAGGGCCAGGCCAGCGAAGACGGCATCACCTTCAACCGCCCGGACGGCCCGCAAATACTGCGTGCCGGCGACGGCGCCGCCACCGGTTTGAAATGGCTGGCTGATAAAAAAGATTGCCTGGTGGTCAATACGGGCGAAGGGTATTGCCGCGAATAACGGCCATACTCAATCACGGCGCTAACAACACGATCATCAAGAGGATTGCCCCATGCTATGGAAAAAGGGTCGACGCAGCGACAACGTGGTCGACGCGCGCAATGACGGCGGCGGCGGTGGCGGCGGCATGCGTTTTGGGGGTGGCAAGGGCCTGAGCCTGACCGCCATTGTGCTGATCGTCGGCATCGGCCTGCTCACCGGCCAGGACCCGATGCAGATCCTCGGGCAACTGAGCGGCCAGATGACTGAACAGGCCCCTTCGGTCAGCCCGCAAACACGCCAGGCGCCGCCCGCCAATGATGAGCAGGCAGATTTCGTACGCGCCGTGCTGGGCGACACCGAAGACACCTTTGGCCAGGTGTTCCAGGAAAACGGCCTGACTTACAAGAACCCCAAGCTGATCCTGTTCCGTGGCCGGGTGAATTCTGCCTGCGGTGGCGCGACCTCCGCCAGCGGCCCGTTCTATTGCCCGGCCGACCAGCAGGTCTACCTGGACCTGGATTTCTTCCGCGAAATGTCCCAGCGCTTCCAGGCGGCCGGCGACTTTGCCCAGGCCTATGTGATCGCCCACGAAGTCGGCCACCACGTGCAAACCCTGCTGGGCATTTCCTCGAAAATCCAGGTCGCACGCCAGCAAGGCCGGCAGATGCAGGGCGATGGTGGCCTGCTGGTCCGCCAGGAACTGCAAGCCGACTGTTTCGCCGGGGTCTGGGCCAACCGCGCGCAAAAGCGCCTGAACTGGCTGGAACCGGGCGATATCGAAGAAGCGCTGAACGCCGCCAACGCCATCGGCGACGACCGCTTGCAGCAACAGGGCCAGGGCCGTGTGGTTCCCGACTCGTTCACCCACGGCACGTCGCAACAGCGGGTTCGCTGGTTCAAGACCGGGTTTGCCCAGGGCCAGATCAGCCAATGCGATACCTTTTCGGCCAAGAGTCTGTAAATGAGTAAACGAGCCGGATGGCTGCTGGGGTTGATGATCGGTTGCGCCACCACCCCCTTCGCCGCCGGGCAGGCGGTCAAGGTTGTCAGCCCCGAGCGTTTCTCCCTGCAAGCCGGCGACCTGAGCCTGGGCCTTAGCCAGGACTGGCGCCAGCCACTACCGCAGATCACTCGGGCGCTGATCATCGTGCATGGGCGCCTGCGCAACGCCCAGACCTACCTCAAAAGCGCCGAAGATGCCGCCGCCCACGCGGGGCAAGGCGCCAACACCCTGGTGATCGCACCGCAGTTTCTCAACGATGCCGATATCCAGCGCCATCACCTGGGCGACAGCGTACTGCGCTGGCACGGCAATGGATGGATGGCGGGCGATTCGTCAATCGGTCATGGCCAGATCAGTTCCTACGGCGCCCTGGACCAGATCATCAAGCACCTGGGCAACCGCCAACTGTTCCCGGCCCTCAAGGAAATAGTGGTCGCCGGGCATTCCGGTGGCGGCCAGGTGGTACAGCGCTTTGCCCTGACCGGCCATGATCACCCGGCCCTGCAAGCCGCCGGCATCAGCCTGCGCTATGTGATCGCCAACCCATCGTCCTACGCCTACTTCAGCCCGCAGCGCCCAGTGCAGTTAGCGCCGGGCAGTTGCCCGCAGTTCAATGACTGGAAGTACGGCATGCAAAAACTGCCGGCCTACGCCAACGGCCAAAGCCCCCAGCAACTGGAAAAAGCCTACGCCGCGCGGGATATCACCTACCTGCTGGGCCAGCAGGACACCGACCCCAACCACCCGGCCCTGGACAAGAGCTGCGCGGCCGAGAGCCAGGGCGCGTATCGGCTGATTCGCGGGCATAACTACTTTGACTACCTCAAGCAGCGGCATCCGCAGTTGAGCCAGAGGTTGATTGAAGTGCCTGGGGTTGGGCATGACGGCGACAAGATGTTTACCTCGCCGCTGGGGCAGAAGGCCTTGTTCCACTAATCCCCCAGGGAAAACCCAAGCCAGCTCCTACCGGTGATGCGTGGTGCCTGGGCTAGATCATCTGGCGCAGTGCTGCGCAGTCTTGCGCATGCCAATCTGCCAGTTCCGGCCATGGGTTTTCGGGCAGGTTGACCAGCACCGTCCGCGTCCCCGCCGCCCGGCCGCAATCCAGGTCGAAGCGATAGTCGCCCACCATGACCATCTCGGCCGGCGCCACATCCCAGGCCTGGGCCAGTTTCAACAGGCCACCGGGATCAGGCTTGGGCGGGGCGTCGTCGCGGCCCAGCACATCTTCCACGGCAAAACAGTCCGCCAGGCCGATGGCTTTCAAGGTGATGTGCGCCAGCTCCTGGGCGTTGCGCGTCAGGATCCCCAGGCGACAGCCCCGTGCTGCCAGGTCGCGCACCAACTCCACCGCGCCCGTGGCCGCTACCGAGCCCAGCGCCAGTTCGCGCTCATGCTCCAGCAACCAGGCATGCTTGGCCGCCGCCTCCGCTGCTGGCAACGCAGCCAGGTGGGTGAGGATGTCATCGGCAGGCGGAATATCCAGGGCCACGCGGATCGCCGCAAAATCATGCACGGCCACCGTGAGGGTGCCGTCCATGTCGAACACCCAGTGTTTTACGTCCGTGAGGCTCATGCCCAATCCTTGCGATGGCGAATCAGGCCTTCCTGGGTCACCGAGGCCACCAGTTGGCCCGCGCGGTTATACACGCTGCCACGGGAGAACCCGCGGGAATTGCCGGCCCATGGGCTGTCCATGGCGTACAGCAACCAGTCATCGGCCCGCAGGTCAGCGTGGAACCACAGCGCATGGTCAAGACTGGCCACTTGCATGTCCTTCTGCCACACGGTCTTGCCATGGGGCAGCAACGAGGTGGTCAGCAGGCCGAAGTCCGAGGCGTAGGCCAGCAGATATTTATGCAGCGCCGGCAAATCGGCCAGGGCGCCATCGGCGCGAAACCACACATACTTGACCGGGTCGGACGGCTGCGGGTTGTACGGATCTTTTTCGGTCACCGGGCGCACTTCAATCGGCTTGGGGCACAGCAGTTTTTCGCGCATGGTCTCGGGGATCAGGTGCGCACGCTGCCGGGTCAGTTCCAGCTCCGACGGCAGGTTCTCCGGGCCCACCACCACCGGCATGGTGGTCTGGTGCTCGAAGCCTTCTTCGTCGTACTGGAACGAGGCGCTGCAGGTGAAGATCGGGTTGCCCTTCTGGATCGCCGTCACCCGGCGCGTGCTGAAGCTGCCACCATCGCGCACCCGGTCCACTTGATAGACCACTGGCAGCCCAGCGTCGCCAGGGCGCAGGAAATAGCCGTGCAACGAATGCACATGCCGCGCTTCTTCGACGGTCTGGCTGGCTGCCGACAGCGACTGGCCCAAGACCTGACCGCCGAACAGTTGGCGAAAGCCCAAGTCCTGGCTGCGGCCGCGGAAGAGGTTTTCTTCAATCGGTTCCAGGGTCAGCAAGTCGACCAGATCTTCCAACACTTGGCTCATTCAAACTCTCCTCACACAAAGCAAAACCGCGCAGTCTTGGCTGCGGCGGGTAATAACATCGGGCGGCCTGCCTATCCGTGCAGCGTATCCAACCATTGGGCGCGGGTGATGCGGTACAACACATGATGGCGCAGCGGATCGTCCGCCGCGAGCCTGGGGTGCTGAAAATCTGCCGCCGGATCGTAATGCATACCGATGGCCTGCATGACTTTCTGCGACGGCAGGTTGGCCTCGGTGGTGAAGGCCACTATTTCTTCCAACTGCAAACGGTCAAAACCACAACGCAATGCAGTCCAGGCCGCTTCACTGGCAAAACCCAGGCCCCAGTGCTCGCGGGCCAGGCGCCAGCCAATCTCCACCGCCGGGGTGAAGTCGGCGTCAAAGCCGACATTCATCAATCCCGTCAGGCCGATAAATTCGCCGCTGTCCTTACGCTCCAGGGCCCACGCACCAAACCCATACTCGGCAAAATGCCCACGTATTCGCCCGATCAATGCCGCGCTTTCCAAGCGGTCCAGGGGTGCCGGGAAATAGCGCATCACCTGCGGGTCGGCGCACATCCGGGCAAACTCCGGCAAATCGCTGTCGCGCCATTGGCGCAACACCAGGCGCGCGCTTTCCAACTGCAGTATCGGCTCCATCGTTCCCCTCCCTTGCCATGTGCGTGAGTGTACAGCGCTGTTAAGATCCGTCGTTGGTTCCTGTCAGAAATTGCCATGCCTTTGCCATTGATCTACCACGACGACTACAGCCCCGAGTTCCCGGCGGATCATCGCTTCCCCATGGATAAATTCCGGCTGCTGCGCGATCACCTGGTCGACAGCGGCCTGACCCAGGACAGCCAACTGCTGCGCCCCGAATTGTGCCCGGCCCAAGTGCTCGCCCTGGCCCATGACCCTGGCTATATCGAACGTTATATGAGCGGTGAGTTGTCCCGCGAAGACCAGCGGCGCCTGGGCCTGCCCTGGAGCGAAGCCCTGGCCCGACGCACCGTGCGCGCGGTCGGTGGCTCGTTGCTGGCGGCCGAGCAGGCTCTGGAACATGGCCTGGCCTGCCACCTGGCGGGGGGCACCCACCACGCCCATTACGATTACCCGGCGGGCTTTTGCATCTTCAATGACCTGGCGGTGATCAGCCATTTCCTACTGGCCAGTGGGCGAGTCAACCGGGTGCTGATCTTCGACTGTGACGTGCACCAAGGCGACGGTACCGCGCGCATCCTCCATGACACACCGGACGCCATTACCGTGTCCCTGCACTGCGAAAAGAACTTCCCGGCGCGCAAGGCCGCCAGCGACTGGGATATCCCGCTGCCCATGGGCATGGGCGACGCCGACTACCTCACGGTGGTGGACGATGCCCTCAACTACCTGCTGCCGCTGTATCAGCCCGACCTGGTGCTGTATGACGCGGGCGTCGATGTGCATAAGGACGACGCCCTCGGCTACCTCAAGCTGACAGACGCAGGCGTCGCCGCCCGTGACGAAAGCGTGATGCGCCATTGCCTGGGCCGCGATATCCCGGTGGTGGGCGTGATCGGTGGCGGCTACAGCAAGGACCGCCACGCCCTGGCCCGGCGCCACGGCATCCTGCACCACAGTGCGGAGCGGGTGTGGACGTCATCAGGTTGTCATTGAAACCTGGGCGTTACCCACAATGCCTGTGGAACGGCCTGTGGATAACTTGAGCGTAACCGCCTGCAAGGCAGGCACCACATAGCATGTAGGAAGGTGTACGTTTTTTGATCAGGCAGTTTCGCGGTCCTCGGGTAGAATGCTCGCCCTACTTCGCCGAACCGCAGTCACCCCCATGCCTCAGATCCCAGCCCAGCCTTTTCACGTCACGATCATCGGCGGCGGCCCCGCCGGGCTGATGGCTGCCGAAGTCCTGAGCCAGGCCGGGGTCCGGGTGGACCTGTATGACGGCATGCCATCGGTGGGGCGCAAGTTCCTGCTGGCGGGCGTGGGCGGCATGAATATCACCCACTCCGAAGCCTACCCGGCATTTCTTTCACGCTACGCCGAACGCGCGTCGGACATTGCCCCCTTGCTGCGCCAGTTTGGTGCCGAGGCGTTGTGCGAATGGATTCATGGCTTGGGCATCGAAACCTTTGTCGGCAGCTCCGGCCGTGTGTTTCCTACCGACATGAAAGCCGCCCCCCTGCTGCGCGCCTGGCTCAAGCGCCTGCGCGACCAGGGGGTAGTTATCCACACCCGGCATCGCTGGCAGGGCTGGAATGCCGACGGCGGCTTAATTATCCACAGCCCGGAGGGCGACAAGACTGTCCACAGCGATGCCGTACTGCTGGCCCTCGGTGGTGGCAGTTGGTCGCGCCTGGGCTCGGACGGCGCCTGGCTCAAGTTGCTGGAAGACCAAGGCGTGCCCTGCACCCCGCTGCAGCCCAGCAACTGCGGCTTCGAGGTGTCAGCCTGGAGCGAATTAATGGTGAGCAAATTCGCCGGCGCGCCGCTGAAAAACGTCGCCATAGGGTTGGCGGATGACAAACCCCGCCTGGGCGAATGCGTGATCACCGCGACCGGTATCGAAGGCAGTCTGATCTACGCGCTGTCGGCGCCGATTCGCGAAGCGATCCACCGCGACGGTTCAGCCACCGTGCACATCGACCTGCTGCCGGGCAAGCCGCTGGACAAGGTGCAGGCCGCATTGGCCAAGCCCCGTGGCTCACGCTCGATGAGCAAGCATTTGCACAGCCAGTTGGGCCTGGATGGGGTAAAGGCTGCGCTGTTACGCGAGTTGGCGCCCACAGGTCACTTCAATGATCCGGCGCAGTTGGCTGTGGATATCAAGGCACTGCCACTGACGCTGGTAAAAACCCGGCCGATGGATGAAGCCATCAGTACCGCCGGCGGCGTACCGTTTGAAGCGCTGGATGAGCGCTTGATGCTCTCGCAGCTACCGGGGGTATTTTGTGCCGGGGAGATGCTGGACTGGGAGGCACCGACAGGTGGGTATTTACTGACGGGGTGTTTTGCCAGTGGGCGGATGGCGGGGCGTGGCATGCTGGAGTGGCTCCAGCGCCGATAGTTGCGGGCAGCTCAGGTCCGCCTTCGCAGGCAAGCCAGCTCCCACATTTTGATCTGTGAACACATTCAAATGTGGGAGCTGCTTGCCTACGATGAGGCCCTGACAGACGCCAAAGAAGTTACTTCTTCTTACGCGGCCCGGTATTAAACACAGGCACTTTGCGCACCGGCTTGATCGACGGTTCCGCCGCCACTTCCCCGCTTTCCACCCACTTGCCCAGGTTGCGCTTACCGCCACCACCAGACGTCTTAGGCTTCTTCGGTTTTTTCGGCTTCTTCACCACCTGCCCGCTGGCATCGGTGTCGGGTACGCGGTGCTCCGGTTCGAAGTCCTGTTCCATTTTGCGGGTCAGGGTCTGGCGGGTCAGCATTTCGATGGCCGAGAGCATGTTCACTTCGTCGGCACACACCAGGGAAATCGCCTCGCCGGTATTGCCGGCCCGGCCGGTACGGCCGATACGGTGGATGTAGTCCTCGGCAACGATGGGCAGGTCAAAGTTGACCACCATCGGCAAATCTTCGATATCCAGGCCACGGGCCGCCACATCAGTGGCCACCAGGATCTGCACCTCGCTGGCCTTGAAACGGTCCAGTGCCCGCTGGCGCGTGGCTTGTGGCTTGTCGCCGTGGATGCCGTCGGCATTGATCCCCAGGCCTTGTAGCTTGTCTACCAATGCATCCACACCGTTGCGGGTCTTGGCGAACACCAGCACCTGCTTCCACTTGCCCTTGCGCATCAGATGCACAAACAGCTCCGCCTTGCGCTTCTTGTCCACCGGCACCACCCATTGCTTGACGGTGTTGGCAGCGACGTTGCGCGGGCTGACTTCGATGCTCAGCGGGTCAATAAGCATCTGCCCGGCCAGCAGGCGGATGTCATCGGAGAAGGTCGCAGAAAACAGCAGGGTCTGACGCTTTTTCGGCAGCATGCGGTAAATGTTCGCCAGCTCTTCGGAAAAACCCAGGTCGAGCATGCGGTCGGCTTCATCCAGCACCAGGGTTTGCAGCTGATTGAGTTTCAGCGCGTTCTGGCGGAACAGGTCGATCAGGCGACCAGGGGTGGCCACCAGCACGTCGACCCCCTTGCGCAGCTTCATCATTTGCGGGTTGATGCTGACGCCGCCATACACCGCGTAGGTGGTCAACGGCAGGTGCTCGGCGTACTGGGCGACGCTGGCGTGAACCTGCTCGGCCAGCTCGCGGGTCGGGCACAGGATCAGCGCACGCACCGAGTTGGCGGTGACTTTTGGCCCTTCCATGGTCAACAGTTGCAGGAGCGGCACGGCGAAGCCGGCAGTCTTGCCGGTGCCGGTCTGGGCCGCAGCCATCAGGTCGCGACCGGCCAGCACCGCCGGAATGGCTTGCGCCTGCACCGGCGTCGGGGTCTGGTAGCCAAGCGCCTCAAGGGCGCGCAGCAAGGGTTCGATCAGGCCAAGTGTGGCGAAAGTCATGTGTTTACCGTAGGAAAAATTCAGCGCAAGGGCGTAATGCGCGGCAGTTTACCTTATTTCCGGCTTCGGCTTGCGCCACTGGGGCAGGCTGATCAACAACACGGCGCTGATAATCACCAACATCGCCAGGGCTTCTTCCAGGCCAATGGTCTCGCCGACAAACACGATGCCCAGCAACACCGCCACCGCCGGGTTGACGTAGGCATAGCTGGTGGCCGCTGCCGGACGCACGTGCTTGAGCAGGTACATATAAGCGTTGAAGGCGATGATCGAGCCAAAGACGGTCAGGTAAGCCAGGGCCAGCCAGCCTTCCACCGGGGGCATCGCTTGCAGGTGCTCGCCCTTGAGTGCACTGCCGATCAACAGCACCACCCCGGCGATCAGCATTTCGGCGGCGCTGGCCATGGCGCCCTGGGGCAACGGCAAGTGCCGGCTCCATACCGAACCAAAAGCCCAGGAAGCGGCGGCAAACAACAGCAGCCCAGCGCCCAACGGGCTCGATTGCAGGTTGGAGCCCATATTGAGCATGGCAATGCCGATCATCCCCAGAATCACCCCGGCCCACTCCAGACGGGTATTACGCGCGCCCCAGAAATATCCACAGAGCAAGGTAAACAACGGCACCGTCGCCACGGCCAGCGCAGCGACACCGGAAGTCACGCCGCTGTGTTCAGCCACACTCACTGCGCCATTACCGAAGGTCAGCAGCAAGATGCCGATCATGCCCGCGGCCTTCCACTGCGCCCAGGTCGGTGCCGGCACCCCGCGCCAGCGCAGGTAGCCATACATCAGCGCCCCCGCAGTACAGAAGCGAATCCCCGCCAACATCAGCGGCGGCCAGTACTCCACGCCAATACGGATCACCAGGTAGGTAGACCCCCAAATCACATACAGCGCAAAAAAAGCTGCGATCAACGGTAAGGGAAAACGACGTGGGCCAGGCATGGGCAGCTCTGCAGCAGGACAAGGGATCGTTATTTTAGAAATCCACACCAGTAAACATAAGTTACAAAACCTGTTTAAAGCGCCCATACACTTTTCAAATCATGGTTATCAGGGCTATAAGCCTTGTATTCGAAAGCCCGCCATTGCCAGAGCCTTATTCATGGACAAATACGATCGCATGCTTCTCAGCGCCCTGCTCAAGGATGGGCGCGCCACTTACGCGCAACTGGCCCGCACCGTAAACCTCTCCGCCCCCGCCGTGGCTGAACGCGTGGCCAAGCTGGAGGCCAGCGGAGTGATCACCGGTTACCAGGCCAAGGTCGACCTGTCCAAGATCGGCCTGCCGATCCAGTGCACGATTGAACTGCGCTTGACCAAAAACGGCAGCCAGAAAGTCTACGACGCGCTGGCAGAAATCCCCGAACTGACCGAATGCCATCGGGTCACCGGCGACCCGTGCGTGATCATGCAGGCGGCGGTGGGTTCGATGCCGGAACTGGAAAGCCTGATCAACAGGGTGGCGAAATTCGGGTTCAGCAAAACCTCGATCATCTTGTCGAGCGCCGTAGAGCGGCGGTTGCCGTTGGGGTATTTGGAGGGAAAGAATGGCGGCGCCTGAGCGAGCGCTATCGCGGGCAAGCCCGGCTCCCACAGTTGACCCGATTGCCCGGACTGGATGCGATCCCATGTGGGAGCTGGCTTGCCTGCGATAGCGGTGTATCAGGCCAAAATATCTCAACTGACACACCACCATCGCGAGCACACCCGGCCCCACAGCTAACCCGATTGCCCGGGCTGGATGCGATCCCATGTGGGAGCTGGCTTGCCTGCGATAGCGGTGTATCAGGCCAAAATATCTCAACTGACACACCACCATCGCGAGCACACCCGGCCCCACAGCTAACCCGATTGCTTGGGCTGGATGCGATCCCATGTGGGAGCTGGCTTGCCTGCGATAGCGGTGTATCAGCCACGAATACACCAACTGGCCTACCCACACCCGACGCCCACATTTTGCTCTTTATCGTTCTGAGAATCGGGATCAGAACCCGCGATGTTTCTTCAGATGGTCATTGATCTTCGCTGCCGGCACTTTTTGCAGGCTGCACAGCAGATCATGGGTCAACTCGCGCAAGCCGTGGGTGCGGCGCAGTTCCTGGGCCAGGTGGGCGGTGAGGTTGGCCGCCATTTCAGCATCCGCCATCGCCCGGTGAGCCTTGCCGGTGTGGGGCAATTGCGCATAAGACGTCAGGGTGCCGAGTTTGTGGTTGGGCGCCGTGGGCATCAGCCGGCGGGCCAGGAGCAGCGAGCAGGCGAATTTTTGCAGGCGGGTGCGGCGGATCAGGCCCAGTTCGAAGTCCCAGAACTTCTGGTCGAACGCGGCGTTGTGCGCCAGTAGCGGCGTGGTGCCAACAAATTCATTGACCTCGTTCATCACCCGCTCGGCCGGCGGCGCGCTGCGCAGCATGGCATTGCTGATGCCGGTCAGCTGCTCGATAAACCCCGGCACGCGCACACCGGCGTTCATCAGGCTCTGGTAGCGGTCCACGATCTGGCCCTGCTCCAGGATGACCACGGCGATTTCCGTGGCCCGGCAACTGCTGCTCGGCGAGATGCCGGTGGTTTCAAAGTCGATGACCGCTATACGTTCCAAACCTGTTCCAACCCCATCTGAAAATCTATTTGAGCAACAACGCGCCTTCGATAGGCACGTAGCGACTGGCCGCGCGGATCAACGAATTGGCCGTCAGCCCCGGCACGCCGTAGGCCACGGCTTCGACGCCATGTTTATGGATGATGCGGTCGAGCAACATATCGAAATCGCCATCACCCGAGGCCAGCACCACTTCATCGACATGGGCGGCGGCGTCCATGATGTCGATGGTGATGCCCACGTCCCAGTCGCCCTTGGCCGAGCCATCGCTGCGCTGGATGTACGGCTTGAGCTTCACGGTAAAGCCCAGGTTGCGCAGGATCTGCTGGAATTGCTGCTGCTTGCTGTCGCCACGGTCGATGGCATAGGCGTACGCCTCGACGATCTGCCCGCGCTGGCTGATATCGGCCCACAGGGCGGCGTAGTTGAAGTGGCAGCCATAGGCCTGGCGCACGGTGTAATAGAGGTTCTGCACATCGGCGAACACTGCAATTTTTTTCACCGTATATCCTCATCGCACTGGCGGACGTGATGGCCCGCAAAGGTCGCCAGTATGCCAGCCAAGAGGAGGTTTCCGAGAAAAATCAGACCGGGGCGACAGCGCGCCCCGGTTCAGTGGGTGTCAGACGAAGGAGTCGTCGTCGCCAAAGAAGGAAGAATCGTCGGCATAACCGCTGTCGGCGCTGTCATTGTCAGCGAAACGCTGCTCGTCATTGCCCCAGCCGCCGTTGTCACTGGCAGGCGCCGGCTCTTCGCGAACGATCTCTTCCACCACCTGCGGCTGCTGGTTGTGGCTGAACAGGCTGCTGATACCTTGGGCCAGCATCACACCCCCGGCCACCCCGGCGGCGGTTTTCAGGGCGCCACCGAGAAAACCACCACATGCGGGCGCCGCCTGCTGGGGTTGCTGATAGTTCTGTTGTGGGGTGCCAAAGCTCTGTTGCGGCGTCGGCGCGCTGAAGCCGGGCCGAGTCGGCTCGCGCCAACCACCCGCGCCAGAGGCCGGCGCGCTCGGCGCAGGCTGCGGCTCGCGGGAGCTGCCGCCAAAGATGCTCGACAGGAACCCACCACCGCTGGTGGCCGGCTGCGTTGTCTTGGCCCGTTGCAGTTCATCCTGCAATTGCTGGATCTGTTGCGCCTGCTGCTTGTTCTGCGCATCCAGGCTTTTGATCGCGGCTTCCTGCACCAGAATCGCCTGGGTCATGAAATACCCGGCGGCCGGTTGGCGAGTGATGTGCTCCTTGATCCGCGCTTCTGCCTGGGCGTCGCGGGGGGCTGAGTCCGTTTCGGCTTGCTGCAACCGTGAAAACAGTCCGTCGATCAGGGTTTGCTCTTCGCTGTTCATGGCGACCTCGTTAGATTGCCGGTAAAAATCTGCGTCCCGCCCGCAATGGGCAAGGTACGCCACCAGTAATGGGGCTGGCCCGCAGCGTTTCAATGATCTTTACCCAAGGTTTACGTTTGTCGGTGATCGGTTAAAGTGTCCGCTGCTTTTTCCGCCTGTGATGACTTTGATGAATCCGTTGACCGTTCTGCGCGACTCTTTCTACTTTTTCCAGCGCAACCTGGGCGCCATCGTGCAGTTGTGCCTGCCCTTGGTGATCCTGGAGGCCGTGCTGCAACAAGTGCTCGATCGCACCCTGGGCCCGGAGGCGTTTACCGGCTACAGCATGATCGTGGGTTTGCTGGTGTATCCGCTGTACACCGCCGCCCTGATCCTGTTTCTCGACGCCCGCAGCCGTGGCGAGTCGCCGCGCACCGCCGCCGTGCTGGCCATGGCGCTGACCTTGTGGCCACGCTACGCGTTGCTGACGGCCATGAGCACCCTGCTGATCCTGCTGGGGCTGTCGTTGTATTTCCTGCCTGGGCTGTGGCTGATGGTCACCCTGGCCTTCGCCGAGTACTTGCTGGTGCTGCGCGGGATGCCCGCGCTGGCGGCGATGAAGGAAAGTTTCCGTCTGACCCGTGGGCACTTTCTGCGCATCCTGGTCTGCCTGTTGTGCGTGATGACCCCACTGTGGCTACTCAAAGGTGCCAGCGTCGCAGCCTGGCCCGACCCGCAGAACCCGCTGCTGGCGGTGCTGATCGACAGTGCCCATAGCTTCTTGCAGCTGTTTACCAGCGTAGTGCTGTTCCGCCTGTTCATGCTGATCGCCGGTGATGCCGACGCTCGCTAACGTGCTCCCTGGGCTCCCGGCCACCGGTCGGGTATGCTCGGGGCCTGTCCCGCAGCGCCATAAGGCGAGCCGATGACCCGTTTACTGCGTAAAACCCTGGTAGGCCTGCTGATCCTCGCAGGCTTGCTGACGGCCCTGATCTACAGCCTGACCTGGCGCCCCGCCGACAAACAGACCCTACCCGTCAGCTGCGTGGCCCCGCGTGCGCCGACGCTGCTGCCCGGCCAGGCACTCAAGGTGATGACCTGGAACGTGCAATACCTGGCGGGCAAGAACTATGTGTTCTGGTACGACACCCCCGACGGCAGTGGCCCGGACGAGCGCCCCACCCCTGAAGACATGGCCTCCAGCCTGGACGAAGTGGCGCGGGTGATCCGTGACGAACAACCGGACGTGCTGTTGCTGCAGGAACTGGACGAAGGCGCCAAGCCATCCCACTACCAGGACCAACTGGCGCTGCTTCAGGAGCGGCTGGTGGACCTCTACCCGTGCAGCGTCGAGGCCTTCGACTGGAAAGCCGACTTTGTGCCCGACCGGCATATCTTCGGCAGTGTCGGCCGCAAGCTGGTGACCCTCAGCCGCTACCAGATCGAACATGCCGAACGCCTGCAACTGCCGGTGGCCCCGGCCAACCTGATCAGCCGTCAGTTCCAACCCAAGCCCGCGCTGCTGCTCAGTTACCTGCCGTTGAGCGACGGCGGCCAACTGGCGGTGCTCAACACCCGCCTGGACAACGCCGCACCCGGCCACAGCGCGGTGCGCGAGCAGGTCGAGGCGACCATCAAGCTGCTGGATAAATTCGAAAGCCGGGGCACGCCGTGGCTGATTGGCGGGGATTTCAATCTGTTGCCCCTGGGGCAGTTCCTGCGCCTGGACGCCGACAGACGCGGGCAGTATTCGCCGGACAGTGAGCTGCATCTGTTGTGGGATAAATACCCGATGGTCCCCAGCAACAGTCAATCCAGCGGGATCGACCGCGCCCAGTGGCTGACCCACTTCCCCAATGACCCGGGCCTCGATGGGCCGGACCGTACGGTGGATTATCTGTTCTATAGCCCGAGGCTGAAGAAGGTTGAAGCGCGGGTGCGGCAGGACGATACATTGCGTATTTCCAATCATTTGCCGGTGATTGCACGGTTCCTGCTGCCCGCCGCGCAATAGCCCACAGCACACAACCCGATGTGGAATAGGGTTGGTGTAGGAGCTGGCTTGCCTGCGATAGCGCTGGGTCAGTTGGCCAGGTTCTGGCGGACAGATCGCTATCGCAGGCCAGCCAGCTCCTACATTCAGATATTAAGCACGATTACTTGCGCGGCTTGATCCGCGCGGTCGCTTCTGCCACCAACGGGTCATCGGGCCAGTAATGCTTGGGATACCGCCCCTTCAGATCCTTCTTCACCTCGGCGTAGGTACTGCGCCAGAAGTTCGCCAGATCCTGGGTCACCTGCACCGGACGCCGCGCTGGCGATAACAAGTGCAACTTCACCACCTGCCGTCCACCGGCGATGCGCGGGGTATCGGCCAGGCCAAACAGTTCCTGCAGGCGCACCGCGAGAATCGGCGGATGCTCGCTATAGTCCAGGCGCACCGATGAGCCCGAAGGCACCTTCAAATGATGGGGCGCCAGTTCGTCCAGGCGCTGGGGCAGCGGCCAGGGCAGCAGGTTATGCAGGAAGCTGGAAAGATCCAGGTTGGCGAAATGGCTCAAGCGCGAGACCTTGCCCAGGTACGGCATCAGCCAATGTTCCAGGCTGGCGAGCAACGCGCTGTCACTGACGTCGGGCCATTCGCCGGGCTTGCCGGAGTCCAGTTGGCGCAGCAGCATGACACGGGCCTGCCACTGGCGCAGCTCCGGGGTCCAGGGCAGCAGTTCCAGGCCTTTGCGCCGCACCAGGTTGACCAGCGCCTGGCTGCGGGCGGACTCGTCCAGGCCGGTCAGCGGCTCGCGGCTGAGTACCAGTTCACCGACCTTGCGCTGGCGTTCGGCACGCAACACGCCTTCGCGCTCGTCCCAATCCAGCTGGTCGAAAGAGCGCACCTGTTCGGCCAATACCGAGTCGAACAGCGTCGGGTCGAAGTCTGCAGCCAGGTAAATCCGCTCTTCACGCTGGCCCTGGCGGCTGCCCAGGTCGGCGATGACCAGCCACGGCTGCTTCATCAGGCTGTCAGCTTCGGCAAACAGCGCGGCGCGCCCATTGGCCAGACGATATTCGGCACCGCCCGCACGGCGTTGTTGGGCCACCCGGTCCGGGTAGGCCAGCGCCAGCAGCGCCCCCAGCCAGCGCGGGTGATCGGGATCAGCCACCGGCTGTTCGGCCTTGCCTCTTAGATAGCCGCGATATTGCCGGGCCAATTGCCGGGCCCGCTGTACGCCGCCTTGAGTACCACGGGCGCGTTCCTCGCCGGACAACAAGGCCAGGCGACTGTGCACATCCGCACCGGCACCGCGCAAGATGTCGCGCTCGCCCAGCAGCGCGGCGACATCACACGCCATGTTCGCCAGCCCCAAGTCCTGGCCGCGCAACAACAAATGGGCGATACGCGGGTGCGCCGGCAGGCTGGCCATTTTCTGTCCGTGGGGGGTCAAGGTCGCGTCCTTGAGCGCCCCCAGGCGTTCGAGCAAGTCCTGGGCCTGGGCATAAGCGGCAGTGGGTGGCACATCGAGCCACACCAATTGTGCTGGCGTCACGCCCCAGCGCGCCAGTTGCAGGGCCAGGCCGGCCAGGTCTGCCGAGAGAATTTCCGCGCTGCCATAGGCCGCCAGCCCTTCATGCTGGTCCTCGGACCACAACCGATAGCACACGCCCGGCTCCAGCCGCCCGGCCCGGCCGGCACGCTGGGTGGCGCTGGCGCGGGAGATGCGCTGGGTGTCGAGACGGCTCATGCCGCTGCCGGGGTCGAAACGCGGAACCCGCGCCAGCCCGGCGTCGATCACCACCCGCACGCCATTGATGGTCAGGCTGGTCTCGGCAATGTTAGTGGCCAGTACCACCTTGCGCTTGCCCGCCGGCGCCGGGTCGATGGCCGCTCGCTGCGCTGCCAGGTCAAGCTCGCCATGCAGCGGGCACAGCAGCACATCGCCGCGCTCACCGAGGGCATCCGCCAACTGTTGATGGACCCGGCGAATCTCCGCCTGCCCCGGCAGGAACACCAGCACGCTGCCGGTTTCGTCGTGCAGGGCTTCAAGAATGGTCTGCACCAACCGCGGCTCGATAAATTCCCCAGGCTGGAACGGCCGCCCCCAGCGCATCTGCACCGGGTACATGCGCCCTTCACTGCGCAGGATCGGCGCGTCGTCGAGCAGCCCCGACAGGCGTTCACCTTCAAGGGTGGCGGACATCAGCAGGATTTTCAGCGGTTGTTCATCGCGAAACAGCTCGCGGCCATTGAGGCTCAGGGCCAGCGCCAGGTCGGCGTCGAGGCTACGCTCGTGGAATTCGTCGAAGATCAGCAGACCCACGCCATCCAGTGCCGGGTCATCCTGCAGGCGCCGGGTGAGGATGCCTTCGGTGACCACTTCAATACGGGTGTTGGGGCCGACCTTGCTGTCCAGGCGGATCCGGTAGCCGACGGTTTCCCCGACCTTTTCCCCCAGCTCACTGGCCAGGCGTTCGGCTGCGGCGCGGGCGGCGAGCCGGCGGGGCTCAAGCATCAGGATGGTTTGCCCGGCCAGCCAGGTTTCGTGCAACAGCGCCAACGGCACCCGCGTGGTCTTACCGGCGCCGGGCGGTGCTTCGAGCACGGCTTCATGGCGCGTCGCCAAGGCTTCACGCAAGGCGGGTAAAACATCATCGATTGGCAACGAATTCATACTGGCTCCAAAGCAGAGCGGCGAGTATAACGGCGAACGGCTGGATATCGGTGCTCTCTCAGGCGCGGCCATGTCCCTTTGGAAGGGCTCCCACATTAGAGGGGTGGCACCTGGTAGATCTGCTTTATAGTCACACCCTACAAGTGTTCAGGAGAGTCTCATGCGTATTGCTTCCCGTGTCATCGGCGGTGTTCTGGCCGTCACCCTGTTGAGCCAGCTGACGGCCTGCGGTTCGATTTTCTATCCTGATCGCCGTGGCCAGATCGACGGCAAGATCGACCCGGCAATTGCCGTGCTCGACGCGGTCGGCCTGCTGTTTTATGTGATCCCCGGCCTGATCGCCTTTGGCGTGGACTTCGCCACCGGCGCAATTTACTTCGAGCCCGGCAAAACCGCACAAGTGGCCCCCGAAAAACTGCAAGAAGCCATCGGCGCCGACGGCAAGGTGGATAACACCAAGCTGCAAACCATCATCGAGCACGAAACCGGCCGCAACCTGCCGCTGGACGACCCGCGCCTGATCCAGTTCAAGGGCAGCGTGCAACAACTCGCGTCCCTCGGCCTGCAACCTGCTGCGTAAGGACCTGATTGCCCCATGAACACCAGCACCGAACACGCCCGGCTATTGCGCCTGGCCACCCGCGCCTCGGTCGGCGTGGCCAGTATTCTGATTATCGGCAAAGCCATCGCCTGGTGGTTCAGTGGTTCGGTGAGCATGTTGGCCGGGCTGACCGATTCGCTGCTCGACGGCGTGACGTCACTGCTCAACCTGCTGGCGGTGCACTACGCGCTGCGCCCGGCGGATGATGATCACCGCTACGGACATGGCAAGGCGGAATCCCTGGCGGGCATGGCCCAGGCGCTGTTTATCGCCGGCAGCGCGGTATTGATCGCCTTCCAGGCGTACCAACGCCTGCAGCACCCGGAACCCGTGGGCGCGCCCTGGCTGAGTATTGCAGTGATTGTGATGTCGCTGGTGCTGACCGTGGCGCTGCTGGCCGTGCAACACCGGGTGATCCGCGAAACCGGCTCGAACGCGGTGCGCGCCGACTCGCTGCACTACCGTTCCGACTTGCTGCTCAATGGCAGCATTCTATTGGCGCTGGTGCTGGCGGCCTTCGGCTGGCATCAGGTCGATGCCTGGTTTGGCCTGGCGATCGCCCTGTACATCTTGTGGAGCGCGATCCAGATCGCCCGGGAAAGCTTTGCCGTGCTGATGGACGAAGAACTGCCGGCAGACGTCAGCCAGCACATGCTGGAACTGGCCTGTAGCGTGCCCGGCGTACTGGGTGCCCATGATTTGCGCACGCGGATTTCCGGCAACCACTGGTTTGTGCAGTTGCATCTGGAGTTGCCGGGGGAGTTGAGCTTGTCGGTAGCCCATGGCATCAGCGACCAGGCCGCCGATGCCATCCATCAGGCCTACCCACGGGCCGAGGTGCTGGTGCACGCCGACCCGCAGGAAGTGGTCACGGGCAGCAAGGCCTAGTAGGTCACCTGGTACCCGCGACTGCTCAGGCAGTTGCCCTGGGCCTGGCGGTAGGTTTGCACCACCGCCGGCGCAGGCGCGTAGGTGACGGTCTGGGGGTCGAAGCCGCTTTGCTGCACCGCCCAGCGATAGCAATCGTAACCGTCCTGCTGCACCTGGGCGGGAGATTGGCCATTGGCGGGATAGGCCACCACGTCATACCCGTTGCCCTGGGGCGTCGGCTGCGGCGGCATGGCCACCGGCGGTTGCACCACCACGTACTGCTGGGTGCTGGTCTCGTAGCTGTAATAGGCGCCAGCGGCGAGGAAAAACAGCGCACTGCCGACCCACACTTCCCGCGCATAGTCCGGCAGGTAATGCACGCGGATCCCATAGGGTGGCGTGACTACGACGTAGCGCGGGCCCTGGGGCCGGTACCAATAGCCGCCCGAGAAAAAGTAATCCTGGCCGCGATAGGGCACACGGTAATTGCGGTCGGGGAAGCGGTCCACCGTGTAGCCGGGCCGATACTGCGGGCCGGGGCCCCAGCCGTTGCCATGGCCGTCGGGGCGGCCTGGCCAGCGGTTATCATTGGGGTGGCCGTTGTAGCCAGGCCGCGAGCCAGGGCCACCGGTTTGCCAATGCGGGCTGCCATCATTGCGCCGGGGAATGTCACGGTAGTTGCCCTGGCGCGGCTCCTGGGTCTGGCCCACGGAATCGGGCCGGCCCTGGATCGGCAGATTGCTCCCCGCCTGCGGTGCCGGGCGCGGCGCTTCATTACCTTGAGGGCGAGCCTGCCACTGGCCGTTCTGGCCGGCGCGCTCTACCGGTTGGTTTTGCGGGCGCGGCTGGCTGTGTTCCGGCCCCCGCTCATGCGGTCCACCACCGCCCTGCGGGCCTTGCCCCTGGCGGGGTGCGTTGTCTCGTTCGTCGGCCATCACCTGCGTGCCCAAGGTGACCATCAACACACCTACACCTGCCAAACGCCAGATGCGCTTCATGCTATTCCTCACTGCGGATTAGGGCCTGTGCATGAGACTGGAAAAGCCGGGCCCGGTTCTGCGACAGGTTATCAGTCACCAGCACAATTTTCGCCGGCAAAAGAAAAGGGGCGACCCGTCGGTCGCCCCTTGAGAACTTCGTCCTGGCTCAACGCTTATGACGTTGGCTCACCTCACGCCGTCTTGTGGACAGTGTGCAGCCCGGGGGCCGGCACAACCCGGTGGGGTTGGCGGGCCGCAGCCGGCCTGATTGGGCGGGCTGCTGTGGACTCTATGTCCGGGCAGTGATTCTGTTGGTAATCATAGGCGTGAGGGCCCGACAGATGATTGCGAAGATTGCGTCAATAAACAGTGCTTGCGCAATTTTTAACCCTGGATAGATAATTCGCAGCAATAGTTACGACAAAGGCCAGCCCCATGAGCAAACTTGACCGATACGACCTGAGTATTTTGGCGGAATTACAGCGCGACGCGAGGATCTCCAACCAGGAGCTGGCCGAGCGGATCGGCCTGTCACCGTCACCCTGCTCACGCCGGGTCAAGCAATTGGAGGACGACGGCTACATCTCACGCCAGGTCGCCCTGCTCGACCGCAAGATGCTGGGCCTGAGCCTCACGGCCTACGTGTTGATCGGCATGGACCGACACACGCCCGAACGTTTCGAGAACTTTGAAGCGGCGATCCGCACCTTGCCGCAAGTGTTGGAATGCAGCCTGGTCACCGGGATGGATGCCGACTATCAGCTGAAGGTGGTGGTGCCGGATATGGACCACTATCAAAAACTGCTGCTGGGGCACCTGACCCGGATTGAGGGCGTGACCAGCGTGCGCTCCAGCTTTGTGCTGAACCAGGTGCTCAACAGCACGGAGTTGCCGTTGACTCACCTGCGTACCTAAGACGCCACCCCCATCCCATGTGGGAGCGGGCTTGCCCGCGATAGCGGTCTTGCAGGCACACCGCTATCGCAGGCAAGCCAGCTGCCACTTTTTGCCCATGTTCAGGCAATGACATCAGGGTGCGACGCACCGACGCAGGTCAACTTTGAACCTGCCCCCTTGCCTTATACTCCGCGCCTGCCTTTGTCGGAAACTGCCCAATGAATTCGATTGACCCCGTGCTGTTTGAAGAGTGGATGATGACCGGCCTGGTCACCATCCTGATCATTTTCATGGGCTTTATCGTCTGGGACCTGGCGAAGAAATCCAAGGCTGGGCGCTTTGGCTCGCTGATTCTGTTCTTCGTGCTGGGCCTGGGCGTGGCCGCGTTTATCATCAAGAGCGTGGTGATCGGCCTGATTGAGTCCGGGGCTTTATAAGCGCGCCGGCACTTCGCGGTACTGGCCTTGGCCCAGGCCTTCAATCGACCAGTCGCCGATTTTCACCCGCACCAGACGCAAGGTCGGCAAGCCCACGGCGGCGGTCATGCGCCGTACTTGACGGTTGCGCCCCTCGCGAATCACCAGCTCCAGCCAATAGGTCGGGATGTTTTTACGAAAACGTACCGGCGGGTTGCGCGGCCAGAGTACCGGCTCGTCCAGTCGCCGGGCTTCAGCCGGCAAGGTCATGCCATCGTTCAACTCCACACCGGCGCGCAGACGTTGCAGATGCTCCTCGGTGGGCTCGCCCTCCACCTGCACCCAATAGGTTTTCGCCAGTTTGTGCTTGGGGTCGGCAATCCGCGCCTGTAACTGGCCATCGTTGGTCAGCAGCAACAGGCCTTCACTGTCCCGGTCCAGGCGCCCAGCCGGGTAGATGCCCGGGATATCAATAAAATCCTTGAGCGTGGCGCGACCGCCTTCGTCACTGAACTGGGTCAGCACATCAAAAGGTTTATTGAACAGGATCAGCTTCGGCTCGGCCGGCGGCGCCTTGGCGACACGGCGAGCAGCGGCATGGGGAGGTTTCACGCCAGGGCGGCGCGAGTCAGGGCGGGCAGGACGGGACATGGCAATGGAACATCTAACGGTCAGGACCGACCATGCTAGTGGCCTGACCGTTAAATAACCACCCCGCTATTTAGCGGAACGGCGGCTCGTCAAAGCTGCGCAGCTTGCGCGAGTGCAACGAGTTGAGCTCGGTGCGCAACAAGTCCACTGCCTCGATACCGATCTTCAAGTGCTGGCTCACAGCCCGTTCATAGAACGCGTTGGCCGAACCTGGCAACTTGATTTCACTGTGCAACGGCTTATCCGACACGCACAGCAATGTGCCGTAAGGCACCCGCAAACGGTAGCCTTGCGCGGCGATGGTGCCGCTCTCCATATCCACGGCCACGGCGCGGGACAGGTTGATCAGCGGCCGCTCCTGGGCCCAGCGCAGTTCCCAGTTGCGATCGTCGTAGGTCAACACGGTACCGGTGCGCAGGCGCTTTTTCAGTTGCTCGCCCTTCTCGCCCGTGACGTTAGCCGCCGCTTGTTGCAATGCCATCTGCACTTCGGCCAGGGCCGGGATCGGAATGTTCGGCGGCACCACGCGGTCGAGAATGCCGTCGCGCCGCATATAAGCGTGGGCCAGCACATAGTCACCGATGGTCTGGGATTGGCGCAGGCCACCACAGTGGCCAATCATCAGCCAGCAATGGGGACGCAACACCGCCAGGTGGTCGGTGATGTTCTTGGCGTTGGACGGGCCGACACCGATGTTGACCAGGGTCACGCCGTGGCCGTCACTGGCCTGCAAGTGGTAGGCCGGCATCTGATAACGGTGCCAGACCACGCCTGCGGCGATGGCAGACGCTTCACCATGGTCCATGCCTTTTTCGATGATCACATTGCCCGGCAACACCATGCGGATAAAGCGTGGGTCGCTGCGCAACTGTTCCAAGCCATGGACGATGAACTGGTCGACATAGCGGTGGTAGTTGGTCAGCAGAATCCATGGCTGCACATGGCGCCAGTCGCTGCCGGTGTAGTGCACCAGGCGACGCAGGGAAAAGTCCACGCGGGCCGCATCGAACAGTGCCAGGGGCAGTGGGTCGGTGTTTTCCCAGTCATACAGGCCATCGGCGATGCCATCGGTGGCGGCAGACAGGTCGGTGCTGGGGAACACCCGTGCCAGGGTCGCGGCCGTTACACCGGAGCCGGCCAGTTCATCGCCCTGCTCGACCACGTACGGATAAGGGATGTTCTGCTGGCTGACGCCCACTTCCACCGTCACGGTGAAGTCGTGCATCAGCGGCACCAGTTGTTCCAGCAGGTATTTGCGAAACGCTGACGGATGGGTGACGGTGACGCTGTAAGTGCCCGGCAACTGCACCTTGGCATACGCGCGGGTGGTCTGTGGGACTTCGCCGTGGCAGTGGTAGGTCAGGCGCAGTTCCGGATAGCGAAACAAAGCACGCTGTGCGGCGTCGGGCTCGACGCGATCCTTGAGGTATTGCTTGAGGGCCTGGTTGAGCGCGCCGGTAGCACGCTCATGCAGAGCCGCCAGCCGGTCCACGGCCTCTTCGGCGGTTTGAACGACAACAAAAGCTTCGGTCACGGTAGGCTTCCTGTTTTCTTACATGCAGGAGGTCATCTTGCCTGCATCGCTGCCAGACGCAAACTCTGAATTGGAATGCCCACTGAAGATCAATGCAACCGCTGTAGGAGCTGGCTTGCCTGCGATGGCAGCGGGTCAGCCAATATAGAGGTGGCTGACCCGCTGCCATCGCAGGCAAGCCAGCTCCCAGATTTTTTACCGGTTTTATTCAGAGAGACGGAGTTGAGCGGGCGACGATGGCCTGTACATCCACACCTCGTGGCAAGGTGCCATATACCCGTCCCGACGACTCGCCCAAGCGGCTGGCTATAAACCCATCGCTGACACTGGCATTGCCCGCCTCCAGCAGCAATTTGGCCTGCAGGGCCACGGCAATATCCTCGGTCAACTGCCGCGCCCGGTACTGGATATCCTGGGTATCCATAAACGCCGACTTCAATTGCTCGATATGTCGGGCCAGGCGTTTATCGCCATGTCCATCGCCCAGTTCGACAAACAATGTCTCCAGCACACCGGGTTCTTTCGACAAGGCCCGCAGCACGTCCAGGCATTGCACGTTGCCGGAACCTTCCCACGTCGAATTGACCGGCGCCTCACGGTACAGGCGCGGCAGGATGCTGTCCTCGACATAGCCGGCGCCGCCCATGCATTCGGCGGCTTCGTTGATCATCGCCGGCGCACGCTTGCAGATCCAATACTTGCCCACCGCCGTCACCAGCCGCGCGAACTTGGCTTCCTGCTCATCGGCCAGATGGTCCAGCGCCCGGCCCATGCGCAGGCTCAAGGCCAGGGCCGCTTCACTTTCCAGGGCCAGGTCCGCCAGCACGTTCTGCATCAACGGCTGTTCACTGAGCACGCGGCCACCGACCAAACGATGGGCGCAATGATGGCTGGCCTGGGTCAGCGCCTGGCGCATCAAGGAACTGGAGCCAACCATGCAGTCGAAACGGGTCATGGCCACCATCTCGATAATGGTCGGTACGCCACGGCCTTCTTCGCCGACCATCCACGCCAGGGCGCCGCGGAATTCGACTTCGCTGGAGGCGTTGGAGCAGTTGCCGAGTTTGTTTTTAAGGCGCTGGATATAGAACTGGTTACGCGTATCGTCCGGGCGCTGCCGGGGCAGTAGGAAACAGGTCAAACCCTTGTCAGTCTGAGCCAGGGTCAGGAAGGCGTCGCACATCGGCGCCGAACAGAACCACTTATGGCCCACCAGCTCATAGGGTTGGCCTGGGCCGCCGGCGCCCACGGGGTAGGCGCGGGTGGTATTGGCCCGGACATCGGTGCCGCCCTGTTTCTCGGTCATGGCCATGCCGATGGTTGCGCCGGCTTTATGGGCGATGCCGACATTGCGCGGGTCGTATTCAGTGTTGAGGATTTTCGGCAGCCAGGTGTCAGCCAGATCCGGCTGCAGGCGCAGGGCCGGCACGCAGGCGAAGGTCATGGTCAGCGGGCACCCCGTGCCAGCTTCGGCCTGGCTATGCAGGTAGGTCATGGCCGCGCGGGCGACATGGGCACCCGCCTGGGGATGGGCCCAGGGCAGCGAAGGCAGGCCATGCTCGACGGCGGTGCGCATCAGTTCGTGATAGGCCGGATGAAACTCCACCAGATCAATGCGGTGACCATAGCGATCATGGCTGTTGAACACCGGCTTGTTCTGATTCGCCAGGAACCCCGCCGCCATCAGTGGCCCACCCGCCAAGGCGCCGTAGGCGTCGATGCGGGCCTCGGCCCAGCCTGCCCCAAAGCGCCGCGACCACTCCTGCAAGGGCAGGTCGAGGCGATACAAATTGGCGCCATCGAGTGACGGTGGCTGGTTGGTAACGTCGTGGGTTTCGGCGAACTGGTGCAGATTCATGACGGGCCTCCTGATAAAAGGCCGCGTTGATTGAGGCCTTGAATTCAGTTAAGCATCGTCACTGCGCTTAAAAAAGTGGCATAAGCGCCTAACTGCCGGCGCTTTCACCCTCTAACGGGCACAGCAGGCGGCGCTGCAACACGGCTTGCAACAGCTCGAAACGCACCGGCTTGAGCAACTGCTCGGTCGGGCCGACGCCGTGACAATGCTGGCGGGCGCTGCCTTGCAGGGCGTCGCTCAGGGCGATCACCGGCAGCTCGCCGCACCCTGGCAAGGCCCGGATCTGGCAGCACAGGGAGAAGCCATCTTCGGGCACATCCAGCAACACCGCATCAAACGCCCCCTCCTGCAGCATCGCCAGGGCCGTGGGGCCACTGTCCGCGACTTTCACCCGGTAACCGAGCTTGAGCAACATGCCACGCAAGACCAACTGGGTGACGCAATTGTCCTCCACCAGCAATACCGTGCAGTCTTGTGGCGCGCGGTGCAGGTCCACGGCCCGGGCCGGCTCCGGCGGCACCGCGATAACGGCCACCTCCAGCTGGAATCGGCTGCCCTTACGCGGTTCGGAATGATGGGTCAGGCTCCCGCCGAGCAACTCGATCAACTGCCGGCAGATCGCCAGGCCAATGCCCAGGCCGCCATATTCGCGAGTGGTCGAGCCGTCCACCTGGAAGAAGCGCTGATACAGGGTCGCCTCATCCAGTTGCGCAAAGCCAATCCCGGAGTCGCTAACGATAAACGTCAGATGCAAATGGCCATCCGCCTGGGGCAGGCCCACTACGCGCACGCGCACCGCACCGTCGTGGGTGAACTTGAAGGCGTTATCCAGCAGGCATTCCAGGCATTGCATCAATTTGCCTGCATCGCCGTCCAGGCGATCCGGCAACTCACTCGCCACGTCGATGGAGAACGCCAACCCCTTGCTCTGGGCATTGCCCAGGAACTGCTGACGCAAGGTATCGAGTACCCCGCGCAGGCTGAACACCTGCGGTTGCACACTGAGGCGACCGGCTTGCAACTCGGTGAGGGTGAGGATGCCATTGACCATGCGCATCATGTCCCGCGCAGAGCCGGCGGCGGTTTGCTGGTACTGCGCCAGGTCGCCGGCCAGAGGCTCGGTCTGCATCAGTTCCAACGACCCAATCACCCCGTTCATCGGGGTGCGCAGTTCATGGGTCAGGGTCGCGAGGAATTCGTCTTTCAACTGGTTGCTGTGGGCCAGTTGCTGGTTGAGCACTTCCAGTTTCTGGCTGGCATCAAACAGGATTTGCGCCTGCTGTTCGCGCATCGCGTTGATCCGGTCGGCCAGGGCCAGGGACAACAGGGCGACTTCAATGGCCGAGCCGATCTGGCTGGAGTACATGGTGAGAAACACATTGGGCAGGTAGCCCAGCACCATCAGCGTGTTGATCACCCCGCCGATCAGGAACGCCGACCAGGCGATGATGAAATACCGCGCCACACGCTGGCCACAGCACCAGGCCTTGATCCCGGCGACAAAGATGGTCACGGTGAAAACCAGGGCTAGCGCGGTCGCCAGGCGCAGGGCCAGGGCGTAGCTGGTCATCAGCGACAACACCATCACCACCGCCCCCGTCCCCACCAGCACCAGCAGCACCCGGTCCAGCCAGCGGCTGTAGAGAGCAGTGTGCAGGAAGCTGCGGGCAAACAGGCTGCCGAACAACGCGGAGGCGCCGATCAGGAACGGCGTCGCCGCATTCGCCCACCAGGGGTTGTCGGGCCAGAAATACTCCACGGCCGCGCCATTCACCGAGAGCTGGTACATACCGAACGAGGCGATATAGAGGATGTAGTAGAGGTAACTGGTATCGCGCACGCTGAGGTAGATAAACAGGTTGTACACCAGCATGCCCAGCAGCACACCGTAGATCAGGCCCAGCACATACAGGCGCAGCGGCTGATCTTCCAGGTAGGCGGTGCTCGACCACAGGGTCAGCGGCGCCTGGATCGAACCCTCGCTTTGCAGGCGCAGATAGAGGGTTTTCTGCTCGCCCGCACTGAAGTCGACGGTGAACAGGTAATTGTTCTGGCGAATCTCACGGCTGGCAAAGGGCAATGCATCCCCGGTACGCCCGGCCAGGCGATAGTCGCCGTCACCCTCGGGCAGGTACAACTCAAGATGATCAAGGGGCGGATAGGCCAGCTCCAGCAGCCAGGTGCGCAGGGCGTCGGGATCCTTGGGCAGGTAATGCAGGTCGACCTTGAGCCAGAACGCCGAGCGCGAATAGCCGGCATTCAAGGTGTCTTTATCGTGCGGGGTGTAGCGACTGGCGAGTGCCGCTGAACGGGCCTCGGCGATGGTGAGATTGCCGCTTGGATCTTCGAGTACTTGCATGACCCGGCCCAGGGGAAGACTTCGGGTGGTTTCATTGAACTCGACGGCGCCGGCCAGCATCGGCAGCCCGCACAAGAGAAACATCAGCAAATAGCGCATAGAGCCCCAGCGTGGCCTGTCCGGTTATGTCAAAAGCCCCCCATTCCTTTTGAGATGACGTACACCGGCGATACATTTAAGTTGTTTGGATCCACTCTAGCATAGCCGGTAAAGGCCAAAAGACACCATTGAAATAATTTTTTGAAAGGCTCTAGCCCGGGCCTTTCAGCGCACTAATTGCTAGAAATGGATGATGGCTTATAGCCATTTACCAGTGTATTTCGGCGTCAAATACCAGCACTGCCCGACAGCCACGCAAAAAGCGTTTGGTGGTAAGCTCGCGCACCATGAATATCTACAGCTCTCGCCCCGTTGTCCTCTGTCTCTCCGGCCATGATCCCAGTGGTGGCGCCGGCTTGCAGGCAGATATCGAAGCCCTGCTCTCCCAAGGCTGTCATGCGGCCCCGGCCGTGACCGCGCTGACCGTGCAGAACACCGTGAATGTCAGCGATTTCCGCGTGCTCGACCGCGAGTGGGTATTGGCCCAGGCCAACGCCGTGCTCGGTGACTCCGAAGTCGCGGCGGTCAAGCTGGGCATGCTCGGGTCCACGGTGATGGTCGATACCGTGGTCGAACTGCTCCAGCAGCACCCGCACCTGCCGGTGGTCTGCGACCCGGTGCTGCGCGCCGGCGGCGGCGGTAGCCTGGGCAAGGACGAGGTCGGCTATGCGATGCGCGAGCGGCTGTTGCCCTTGTCGCTGATTGCCACGCCCAACCTGCCTGAGGCGCGCATCCTCGCCGAACTGCCCAACGGCACGGCGGATGAATGCGCCGAGAAACTGCTGCCGTTTATCAAGCACCTGTTGATCACCGGCGGCCATGGCGACGAGCATGAGGTGCACAATCGCCTCTACAGCCGCGACGGCACACGCCACACGTTTACCTGCCAGCGCCTGCCCGGCAGCTATCACGGCTCCGGTTGCACTCTGGCCAGCGCCCTGGCCGGCCGCCTGGCCCAGGGTCAAAGCCTGGCCAGCGCCGTGGAGTCGGCACTCAATTACACCTGGCGCACCCTGCGGGACGCCGAACAACTGGGCCAGGGGCAATTTGTGCCGCGTCGCCTGCCATTGGATTTCTGTTCGTAATATCAAGGGGCCTGCTCGATGAAACTACGTGGCCTGTACGCCATTACCGACAGCCAACTATTGGCCGGTAAGTTCCTGTCCTACGTCGAGGCCGCGCTGGAAGGCGGCGTGACCTTGCTGCAATACCGCGACAAGAGCAGCGACGAGGCCCGTCGCCTGCGCGAAGCCGAGGCTCTGCGTGAACTGTGCTCGCGCTACAAGACCCATCTGATCATCAATGACGATGCCGAACTGGCCGCGCGCCTGGGCGTCGGCGTTCACCTGGGGCAGACCGACGGCCCGCTGACACCGGCCCGGGCGTTACTCGGGCGCAATGCCATTATCGGCTCCACCTGCCACAGCCAGATCGAACTGGCCGAACAGGCTGCGCGCGAAGGTGCCAGCTATGTTGCCTTTGGCCGCTTCTTCAACTCCACGACCAAACCCGGTGCACCCGCAGCCACCGTTGAAATGCTGGCCCAGGCCCGCGCGCGCCTGCAGGTGCCGATCTGCGTGATCGGCGGCATCACCCTGGAAAACGCCGCGCCCCTGGTGGAGCACGGTGCCGACCTGCTGGCAGTGGTCCACGGCCTGTTCGGTGCCGACAGCCCCCAGGACGTGACGCGCCGCGCCCGCGCCTTCAACGAACTCCTCAAATCCTGAATTCAGAGAGCCTGCCCATGTCTCGTTCCGAAACGTTGTTTGCCAATGCCCAGAAACACATCCCCGGCGGTGTGAACTCCCCCGTGCGTGCGTTCAAGAGCGTCGGCGGCACGCCGTTGTTCTTCAAGCACGCCGAAGGCGCCTACGTCACCGACGAAGATGACAAGCGCTATGTGGACTACGTGGGTTCCTGGGGCCCGATGATCCTCGGCCACAGCCACCCCGACGTGCTGGACGCAGTACGCAAGCAGTTGGAACACGGCCTGTCCTACGGCGCGCCCACCGCCATGGAAACCGAAATGGCCGACCTGGTGTGCTCGATCGTGCCGTCGATGGAGATGGTGCGCATGGTCAGCTCCGGCACCGAAGCGACCATGAGCGCGATTCGCCTGGCCCGTGGGTTCACCGGCCGCGACAGCATCATCAAGTTCGAAGGCTGCTACCACGGCCACTCCGACAGCCTGCTGGTCAAGGCCGGCTCCGGCCTGCTGACCCAGGGCGTTCCGAGTTCGGCTGGTGTGCCAGCTGCGTTTGCCAAGCACACCCTGACCTTGCCGTTCAACGACATCGGCGCCGTCGAGCAAATGCTCAGCGAAGTCGGTCAGGAGGTGGCGTGCATCATCGTCGAGCCGGTGGCGGGCAACATGAACTGTGTACCGCCGGCCCCGGGGTTCCTCGAAGGCTTGCGTGAGCAGTGCGATAAACACGGTGTGGTATTGATCTTCGACGAAGTGATGACCGGCTTTCGCGTTGCCCTCGGCGGCGCCCAGGCTCACTACGGCGTAACGCCGGACCTGAGCACCTTCGGCAAAATCATCGGCGGCGGCATGCCGGTAGGCTGCTTCGGCGGCAAGCGCGAGATCATGCAGCACATCGCGCCGCTGGGCCCGGTCTACCAGGCCGGCACCCTGTCCGGTAACCCGCTGGCCATGGCCGCCGGCCTGACCACCCTGCGCCTGATCAGCCGCCCTGGCTTCCATGCCGAGCTGAGCGACTACACCACGCGTTTGCTGGACGGCCTGCAACAACGCGCCGATGCAGCGGGTATCCCGTTCGTCACGACCCAGGCCGGTGGCATGTTCGGCCTGTATTTCAGCGGTGCCGACGACATCGTGACCTTTGACGATGTGATGGGCAGCGATGCCAACCTGTTCAAGCGTTTCTTCCACCTGATGCTCGAAGGTGGCGTGTACCTGGCACCAAGTGCCTTTGAAGCCGGCTTCACCTCCATCGCCCATGGCGACGCCGAGCTGAAACTGACCCTGGATGCTGCCGAGCGCGCCTTCGCCGCACTGAAGTAAGACAGCCATAACCTGACGTCGCCCCTGGCGGCGTCAGATTTGTTACCTTGCTTACAGAAATTTCCTCGTTTTTTCGAGAAAACACCTGCAATCCGGCAGATAACTTGCCCACGCAGCAGAAAAACGAGTAAAGACTTTGTAAGCAGAGGCCTGCTTATTTCATAATGCGCGCTTATTGGATCCCCACGTGGCTCCACGCGCCCCGTCAGAGGTAAGTCGATTCCCATGAAACGCACCGGCCGCACCCTGGTTCTGGGCTGCCTGTTGCTCCTTCAACCGCTGCTTGCACATGCACAAGCGGGCGGCAACTCGTTGTTGATCCCAGCGATGGGTCGTTGCACCCTCGATACTCAGTCCGACAGCCAGGCCGAGGCGCTGAGCGCCTGCCAAACCCTGGCCGATGGCGGGGATGCGCAGGCGCAATACGAGTTGGGCGAATTCTTCTACGACGACAAAAACCCTGCCCGCGACCTGAACAAAGCCTTGAGCTTCTTCGAAAAAGCCTCGCTGCAGGGTCATGCCCAGGCGCAATTCAAGCTGGGCAGCATGTTCTTCCATGGCGAAGGCGTGCCGGCCAACAACGTGCAGGCGTATATCGTGCTGAAGATGGCGGCGGTCAACGGCGCCGAAGATGCGCTCGACACCGCAGACGAAGTGGCCGAGCACATGCAGCGCGATGAGCTGGAAGTGGCGACCCAGGTGCTGGGGCAGATTTTCCGCAATTACCTGCAGGAATTGCAGAGTGCGGATGGGCGTTCGCCCTTTTCGCCGCTGCCCTGACCTGTCAAGGCGATAACAGGTCGCCCTGTCGATAGGCCCTGACACCCGCGACATGGGCAATCGTCATACCCGCCGTCGCCATCCGCCGTAACGAGCGCACATACAACATCCCCCCATGAGCACAGACCACCGGTGTCGAGCGCTCGGTGATCGGATCAATGATCTCGGCGACCCGCTGCCCCTCCTGTAGGGCGTCGCCAACCCTGGCGCAAAACACGATCAGCCCAGGCGCCAGACTCACTATCGGCTCCACCCCCGCCAGCGGTGTGGGTGGGTTAAGCAGAGGGGGCAGTTGCGGTACCAAGCCCTCAATGGCTCCTATATAGGTCAGGTAATCAATCAGCGCCTGGCTGTCCCGGCGCGCCAGCCCGTGATCCACATCGGCCACACCGCGCAACTCCACGGTTACCGCGAAGCCCGGCGGCTGAATACGTCCGGCAAAGCGCGCCTGCATCTGCCTCCAGAACAGTGTGAAACACTCGTCGAACGATTGCCCCCCCGCCTCGTGCGCCATGAAACAGGCTTCGGCACCCAGGTAGCGCGCCAGAGGCTCGACTTGTGGCCAGAAGTCCGGCGCCAGGTACAGGTGCTGCACCGCTTCGAAGTCGCAATGCAGGTCCAGCACCATATCCGCGTCATAGGCGAGGGTTTGCAAGGTCAGGCGCAGGGATTGCAGTTGCGTCGTGGGGACCTGACGGGCCAGGACGGCTTTCAGGCTTGCGCGGATCAGATGCAGGTTGCGGACAGGGTCATCGGTCAGTTTCGCGCCCACTTCATCGCCCACCTGCTGACTGAGGTCGAGGAAAAACCGATTGAAGTTCTCCCGGCTTTCGTTATCGAAGCGCCCCTGGGGCACGTCCATCAACACCTGCTCCAAACCCAACGGGTTGGCGACGGGTACCAACACAATGTGTCGACGCAGCGCGCCCGATGCCTCAAGGGCGGCCAGCCGTTGCTTGAGATGCCAGAGCACCAACATGCCCGGCAACTCATCGGCGTGCAGGGAAGATTGGATATAGATTTTTCCGCAGGACGCCGGCGGTCCGTAATGAAAGCTGTAAATCTGCCGGGACATGCCCGGCACCGCCGCCAACAGTTCATGTCGTTCTATTTGCATATCGACCTCCTATCGGCCGGGTCCCAAAAAGCTCAACCAGCGCCGCTCCGCCAGGCGGAACAGCCCCACCAGGGCAAACGTGGTCAACAGGTAAAGGAGCGCGGCAATGGCAAAGGACTCAAACGTAAGGAACGTCGTGGAACTCGCATCCCGCGCCACTTTCAGAAGGTCCGCAACCGTGGCCGTAAAGGCCAGCGTCGTAGAATGCAGCATGAAAATCACTTCATTGCTGTAGTAGGGCAATGAACGACGCACCACGGCGGGCATGACCAGGTAAACGTAGAGCTTCCAGCCGTCAAACCCCAGGGCTCGAGCGGCCTCGACTTCGCCACGGGGCATGGCGCGAATGGCCCCGGCGAATATTTCGGTGGTGTAGGCACAGGTATTGAGGGCAAAGGCCAGTACGGTGCAATTGAGCGCGTCGCGAAAAAAAGCATCCAGCAATGGCTGTTCGCGTACTGCAGCAATACTGTAAATGCCGGTGTAACAGATCAATAACTGGATATAGAGCGGCGAACCACGAAACAGGTACGTGAAGCATTGCACCGGCCAGCGCAGCCGCCGCCGGCATGCAACCCGGGCAATGGACAAGGGCAGCGCCGCGATGAATCCCAGGCATAGCGACAGGCTGGTCAACCACAAGGTCATCGCCAGCCCAGTGAGCTGTTCGCCGTCGGAGTAGAGAAAGGGTCGCCAGTACTCCTGGATCAGCTCGATCATAGCCGGCTCTCGCTGCTGTAACGGCGCTCAAGCCAACGCAACAGCGCGTTGGACACACTGCTCAGCAAGAGATAGATCAGCGCCGCAAACAGCAGAAAACCCAAGAGCTGCTGACTGCCCTTGCCCGCCATTTGCGCCACCTTCACCAGATCGGCCAAGCCAATGATCGATACCAGCGCCGTGGCCTTGAGCAAGACCATCCAGTTATTCCCAAGGCCTGGCAAAGCGAACCGCATCATCTGCGGGAACACCACATACACAAAGCCCTGCCAGGGAGTCAGGCCCAATGCCTTGGCAGCATTCGCTTGCCCACCGGGCACCGCCAGCAAGGCCCCACGGAACGTCTCGGTAAAGTAAGCCCCATAGACAAACCCCAGGGTAATAACCCCCGCGCTAAACGGGTCGATTTCTATGTAGGCCCATTCCAAGGCGTTTGTCAGGCGACTCAGCCCGGTTTGTAGACCATAGAAAATCAGCAGCATCAGCAGTAAATCCGGCACCCCTCGGATAAGCGTGGTGTAAAGCTGGGCCGAGAAGCGCCAGCCCCACACTCTGGACAGTTTCGCGCACGCCCCGATCAAGCCAAAGACCAGCCCCAGCAGCAGGGATAACAACGCCAGCTTGAGTGTGAGCCAGATGCCTTGCAGCAACAGGGGGCCATAGCCCAGCAGGCTCGTCATGAAGTGCGCGGCGACCGGCAATAATGGTTCAAACATAAGTGCCCGCTCCTTACTTGATAAAGAGCGGTCAATTGCCGCTGAACATGTCCATGCCGTCGAAGTACTGGTCTTGCAGGCGGGCATAGGTGCCATCCGTGTGCAGCGCCGCCAACCCCTGGTCCAGCATGCCTTTCAAGGCGGCGTTGCCCTTGGCGAGACCGATGGCACTTTTTGCTGGCATCAATTCGCTTTCAATCACAGGACCAAGGACAAAACCGGCACCACGGGGCGAGCGTAAAAATCCGCTGCGGGCTTGCTGTGCGTCTTGTAGCGAAGCCTGCAAACGCCCCGTTATCAGATCGGCATAGACTTGCTCCTGGTCGGGATAGGCCACCACCTTCATGCCCGCCTTGGCCAGCACTTGCTTGGCATAGACCTCCTGGATGGAGCCTTGCAAATAGCCGACAGATTGACCGCTGGGCGCCTCCAGGCGGGTACCTTGCCTGTACACCATGGCAGTCGGGCTGGAGAACACTTCGGAAGTGAAATCAATCACCTTCAGGCGTGCGGCAGTAATGCTCATCGAGGCCAGTATGGCGTCGATCTTCCCGGCCTTGAGGCTTGGGATCATAGCGTCGTAGTCAATCTCGACCCACTGGCAACGGACATCCAGGTGTGCACAGATAGCGTTGCCGATATCAACTTCAAAACCGACCAGTTGACCGGTGTTGTCTTTATAGGCAAAGGGCGCGTAGTTGGGGTCAACGCCAAAGCGAATAACTTCGTAGTTTTTGGCAAGTACCGAACCATTGAATAAAAAAATAATAGACAGCGATAACATCAGGACTATTTTTTTCATTGTTTTATTCCTCGTTATTTGTAGAACAACAGAACGCTACATAACCTCCAGACATGTAATTTCTCGACGCATGAATAATGAGCCGGCAGGGGCGTCAAATTCTCGCGCCTGGCGATGACCGCCATACACCGCCGCCGCTATGGTCCCCGGCGCCAGGCAGTCACCTATCGGGAGCAGAGTCTGGATACCGGCTTCTCGCAACTCTTCGTCAGGCCGGTCGAGCGCCCGGAACAAAGCCTGCTCGGGCTCGCGGGACGTCACCAGTAACAGCGAGGCCACAGCAATCACACGAGGCCGACCGGTATAGACACAGCTGGCAATCACACCATCAGACGTCACCGTCATCAGCGAGTGGGAAGCGATGATGGTGACATCCAGTTCTAGCAGGCGACGCTGGATGCGATGTTGTTCAAGGGTGTTATGGGTCCAGGCCGCAACATCCGCTGCCGGGGTGACGAAGACAACCTCCACGCCCTGGGCCACCAACCGCTCGGCCAGCACGCTGCCCATGTAGTAATGATCGTCGTCGAACAACAGCACTGGCGAAGGGGCAAGCGCACCGCCCATCACATCATCCGGGGTCAGGATCGGCAGGCTTTCCAGTCCGGGCAAGGCCTGACGCAGCGCCCTGCCCAGGCCATCACGACGCCAGCGAGCGCCGGTCGCAATAAAAACGTGCGCGGCGGCGAAGTCCAGTACGTCTTGAGCCTCCAGGGGGCTTTGCCGATAGATCTGCACCCTGTCCATGCGGCTCAGGGCATCCAGCCGATAGTCGATCACCCGCGACCAACTCGACAACCCGGGCAATTTTGACTCAAGCGCCACACGCCCGCCCAGGGTCCGCGAGCTCTCCACCAAGGCGACCTCCATGCCGCGCGCGCCCAGCACACGCGCACATTCAAGCCCGGCGGGCCCTGCACCGACCACCAGGGCGCGGCTTGAGCTGCGTGCAGGGCTCACCGACTCGGGGTGCCAGCCCCGCCGCCATTCTTCGCCCATGGTCGGGTTCTGCGTGCATCGCAAGGGCGTACTGGTGTGGTCGCCACTGACGCAGACATTGCAGCCAATGCATTCGCGGATCTCATCCATCCGCCCTTCTTCAATCTTCTTGGGCAGGAACGGGTCGGCAATCGACGGGCGGGCAGCACCGATCAGGTCCAGCACGCCACGTCTGACCAGGGAAACCATGGTATCCGGCGAGGTAAAACGCCCCACACCCACCAGCGGTTTGCTGGTCAACGCCTTCAGCCCGGATAAAAAGGTCTCTTGATAACCTTCGCTGGCAAAACGCGAGGTCATGCTGTCGTTCGACCAGTCGGCCACATTGATATCCCACAGGTCTGGCAAGTCAGCCAGCATGGTGAAGATTTCGGCCCCCTCCCCTTCGTGGGACAGGCCAGCGGCGATCTGCTCATCCACCGCCAACCGCACAGCGACCGCACACCGGTCGCCCACCGCGTCCCGAGTGTCTTCAATCAACTCGCGCAACAAGCGCACGCGATTCTCCAACACCCCTCCGTACTCATCGGTACGACGGTTGTTGCGCGGTGTCAGAAAATGAAACGGCAAGCCCAGATCGTGGCCGGCGTACACATAGACGATATCGAAACCCGCCGAGCGCGCCCGCAAGGCGGCCGCCCGATGCATCTGACGCAGTTGCCTGATATCCGCAAGACTCATGGCCCGCGCCTGGACCGGGTCATACCCTCGCACTGGAGTGTCAGAGGGGGCCCACGGCACTTCGCGGCTGTAGCGATTCGGCGCGGAGTAGCCATTGAACGCCAGTTCAACGCCTGCCAGTGAACCGTGCTGGTGGACCGCCTCACACATGCGCGCCAGCGCCGGTATATCTCGCTCGTCCCACAACCGTGCTTCTATATAAGGAGAAAACTCGCTGTATGGGCTGATCTCGCACTCCTCCGTACAAACTACGCCCCATCCTCCCTGGGCCTTGATGCCACGCATACTCGCCATGGCGGAGGGGTGCACATGCCCCATACCGTTGCAATGAGGCACTTGATAAAAGCGGTTACGGGTGCGAACCGGTCCTATTTGAACTGATTCAAAAAGAATGTCATACCGAGGATCGCGCACAGGGCTACTCCCGAACGAATAAGTCCGTTGATAAAGGCTCAAAGAGCTATATAAAAATCAGTCGTGCGTTAACAGTCGAATTGCAACGCAGGTTCAACTTTGTACATAACCTACAAATGTTTGATGCAACTGTGCGATTGAACGCAAATACTCTTCCATCTCTGGACCGAGCTTTTTCGACATATCGTTAATCAACAAATGGGTCAGGGACAACATGGTCGACGTCGAGTCCCATAGCAGCTCAAGCTCCGTGGACACCCGGAATACCTCGTCGGCATTTTGCTCGGCCCACTCGCAAAAGTTATCGGTAATCAGCGTGACGGGAATATTGCGGCTGCGAGCCTCGCGACATAACAGCAGTGATTGGCGCGAATAACGTCGCGCTTCATAGACAATCAGCATCGAACCGGCCGGGGAAGCGAGCAATACCTCGCCGAAATGACCGGAGGCGCCATCCAGCAGATGCACGCCACGGCGCAGATACTGCAGCATATGAGCCATGGAACAGGCAGTACCGCGCTCAGTCCCGAAACCGGCGACAAAAATCTGCGGTGTTTGCGCAAGCCTGCTGGTCACTGCCTGCCAGGGAACGGTACGGGTGTATTCATAAACCCGCACCAGGGCCGCGATTTCCAACTCCAGGCTGCGGGCCAACGAACGCTGGCTATCAGAACCCTCCTGCTGGAAAGCGCGCAGCCGGTCGCCGATCAACCAGGGGCTATCGCCCAAGTCATCCTTGAGTTCGTTCTTGAGGTCTTTGAAATGCTTGTAGCCCACGGCGCGACAGAAGCGGCCAACGGTGGACTCACTGATGGCAAGCTTCTGCGCCACCATCGCCGAGTTCTCGAAGGGCAGATCCCTCAAGTTCGACAAAATATAAGCCGCCAGCGCGCGATAGGAAGGCGATCTGGATGACAGCTGCTGTTGGAGGCGTGTTTTTATAGGTGTGTTCATGGCGTCCTCTGCGCATGAGCACAAACTGATATTTTTCTATCACTCAGTCAATACGTGACAGATAACTATCAGAACAATCCTACAAATCAGGGTCTGGAGCCCAGCGTTCTACTTTTCCGGCATCGGCATCGGAAACGGCATGACATTGCTCACACCCCGCGCCTCGCTGATCTTGGGCGTGCCCAGGCGCTCGACTTCGTCGATGCGCACAATCGAATGCATCGGCACAAAACTGCGCACCACGCCTTCGAACTGGGCCTTGAGCTTTTCCTCGCCCGGATCGACGACCAGCTGCGTGCGCTCGCCAAAGACGAACTCTTCCACTTCCAGGAAGCCCCACAGATCACTTTGATAGATCTGTTTGGCGTACATTTCGAACACCTGGCCCTGGTTAAGGAAAATCACCTTGTAGATTGGAGCTTCACGTTTGGTCATGGGGGGCGGGCAGCACATCGGCGGATATAAATGAGGGCGCGAACTATAGCATGGCACCCGATGCACAGTGCTAGGAACCAATGGGCATGCCCCCTATAATGCGCGGTTCTTTACCACCAGTTGACGATTCCCATGGCCAAGAAGCTTTACATCGAAACCCACGGTTGCCAGATGAACGAGTACGACAGCTCGCGCATGGTCGATCTGCTGGGTGAACATCAGGCCCTGGAAGTCACGGCTCGCGCCGAAGATGCCGACGTGATCCTGCTCAATACCTGCTCGATCCGCGAACGGGCCCAGGATCGGGTCTACTCGCAGCTGGGCCGCTGGCGTGAACTGAAACTGGCCAACCCGGACATGGTGATCGCCGTCGGTGGTTGCGTGGCCAGCCAGGAAGGCGCGGCCATTCGCGACCGCGCGCCCTATGTCGACGTGGTCTTCGGCCCGCAGACCCTGCACCGCCTGCCGGAAATGATCGACGCTGCGCGTATCACCAAGTTGCCGCAGGTGGACGTCTCGTTTCCGGAAATCGAAAAGTTCGACCACCTGCCCGAGCCACGCATCGACGGCCCGAGCGCCTATGTGTCGGTGATGGAAGGTTGCAGCAAGTACTGCACCTTCTGCGTGGTGCCTTATACCCGGGGCGAAGAAGTCAGCCGACCGTTCGACGATGTGCTGGCGGAAATCATCCACCTGGCCGAAAACGGCGTGCGTGAAGTGACCCTGCTGGGGCAGAACGTCAACGGCTATCGCGGCCAGACCCACGATGGGCGCCTGGCGGACCTGGCCGAGCTGATTCGCGTGGTCGCGGCGGTAGACGGTATCGAGCGGATTCGCTACACCACCTCGCACCCGCTGGAGTTCTCCGACAGCCTGATCCAGGCCCACGCCGAAGTGCCGGAGCTGGTCAAGCACCTGCATTTGCCGGTGCAATCGGGCTCGGACCGCATCCTCTCGGCGATGAAGCGCAACCACACGGCCCTGGAGTACAAGTCCAAGCTGCGCAAACTGCGCGCCGCCGTGCCGGGCATCTGCATCAGTTCGGACTTTATCGTTGGTTTCCCTGGCGAGACCGAGAAGGACTTCCAGCAGACCATGAAGCTGATTGAAGACGTCGGTTTCGACTTCTCCTACTCCTTCGTCTACAGCCAGCGCCCCGGCACACCGGCTGCCGACCTGGTCGACGAAACCCCGGAGGAGCTGAAAAAGGAGCGCCTCAACGCCTTGCAGCATCGCCTCAACCAGCAAGGTTTCGAGATCAGCCGACAAATGGTCGGCTCGACCCAGCGCATCCTGGTCACCGATTACTCGAAGAAAGACCCGGGCGAGTTGCAGGGACGTACCGAGAACAATCGGATCGTCAATTTCCGTTGCGACAACCCGACGCTGATCGGCCAGTTCGCCGACGTGCACATCGACGCGGCGCAACCGCACTCGCTGCGCGGCTCACTGATCCAGTAACCCATCAATACTCCTGACTGGTGGAGATCAAAATGTGGGAGCGGGCTTGCTCGCGAAGGCAGTGGATCAGTGACAGATGCATTGACTGACACACCGCGTTCGCGAGCAAGCCCGCTCCCACATGGGAACCGCGCAGCATTCCGATAACTTAAGTGCTTTCGCACACCGGCGGCTGGCGTTATCCTCTATTTCACCTAAACAGCCAAAGGGCGGCTAAAAGCAACCTTGAACGCACCCATAGCAGAACCCCATCGTTTCCTCCTCGAGCCGTTTGAGGCTCGTCGCTTCGCCAATCTGTGCGGACAGTTCGACGAGCACCTGCGCCTGATCGAACAACGCCTGAGCATCGAGATCCGCAACCGCGGAAATCAATTCGAGCTGATTGGCGACCCCCAAAACACCACGTCTGCAGAAAACCTGCTGCGTCGCCTCTACCGCGAAACCAAGGGTAGCGAGCTGTCGCCGGAAACCGTACATCTGTACCTGCAGGAATCCGCCGTGGAAGACCTGGCCAACAACCCGGTGGCCGAAGCCAGCGTGGCACTGCGTACCAAAAAAGGCATGATTCGCCCGCGCGGCTTGAATCAGCAGCGCTATGTCAAAGAAATCCTCGGCAACGACATCAACTTCGGCATCGGCCCGGCCGGTACCGGCAAGACCTACCTGGCCGTAGCCTGTGCGGTAGACGCCCTGGAGCGCGAACAGGTGCGACGCATCTTGTTGGTGCGCCCGGCGGTGGAAGCTGGCGAGAAACTGGGCTTTCTGCCCGGCGACCTGGCCCAGAAGATCGACCCGTACCTGCGCCCGCTGTACGACGCGCTGTATGAAATGCTCGGCTTCGAGTATGTGGCCAAGCTGATCGAGCGCCAGGTGATCGAGATCGCCCCGCTGGCCTATATGCGCGGTCGCACGTTGAACAACAGCTTCATCATCCTCGACGAAAGCCAGAACACCACGGTCGAGCAGATGAAGATGTTTCTGACCCGTATCGGTTTCGGCTCCACCGCTGTGATCACCGGTGATATCACCCAGGTCGACCTGCCCAAGGGCACCAAGTCGGGCCTGGGCCAGGTGATCGAGGTGCTCAAGGACGTGCCGGGGATCAGCTTTACCCACTTCATGCCCAAGGATGTGGTGCGTCACCCGCTGGTACAGCGCATTGTCGAGGCCTACGAGCGCTTCGAACACCGCGACGACGGGCTGTCGAAGGACAACCGCCGCGATGCTTGAGCTTGATCTGCAACTGGCCACTGAAGCGCCAGCCCCCAGCGAAGAACAGTTCCGCCAATGGTGCACACTGGCCCTGCGCCAGCGCAGCGCCGACTCGGAACTGACCATCCGTCTGGTGGACGAACCTGAAGGCCGCGAGCTGAATCACACCTGGCGCCAGAAAGACTACGCGACCAATGTACTGTCGTTCCCCGCCGATGTGCCGGATGAACTGCTGGATATCCCGCTGCTGGGTGACCTGGTGATCTGCGTCGCGGTGGTGGAGCGCGAAGCAAAGGAACAAGGCAAGGCCCTGGAGGCCCACTGGGCCCACTTGGTCATGCACGGCTGCTTGCATCTGTTGGGTTACGACCATATAGATGATGAAGAAGCCGAAGAAATGGAAGCACTGGAACGAACGTTGCTTGCAGAGTTGGGTCATCCTGACCCCTATGCAGACGACGAACACTAATCGACACTCAACTGAAACAATCAAGGATTTAGAGTAATCGCTATGAGCGAAGACCGATCGAGCAACGGGCAAAAGTCATGGCTGGGTAAACTGACCCAGGCTTTTGCCCACGAGCCGAAAAACCGCCAGGAGCTGCTGGAGCTGCTGCGCGAGGCCCATCAGAACAAGTTGCTGGACAGCGAAGCGCTGGCCATCGTCGAAGGCGCCATCCAGGTGGCTGACCTGCAGGTTCGGGACATCATGGTCCCGCGCTCGCAGATGATCAGCATCAAGGCGACCCAGACCCCACGGGAATTCCTCCCGGCCGTGATCGACTCGGCGCACTCGCGCTACCCGGTGATCGGCGAGAGCCATGACGACGTCATGGGTGTCCTGCTGGCCAAGGACCTGCTGCCGCTGATCCTCAAGGAGAACGGCGACAGCTTCAACATCAAGGACCTGCTGCGTCCTGCGACCTTCGTGCCTGAATCCAAGCGCCTGAATGTGCTGCTGCGCGAGTTCCGCGCCAACCACAATCACATGGCCATCGTCATTGACGAATACGGCGGTGTCGCCGGCCTGGTGACCATCGAAGACGTGCTGGAACAGATCGTCGGCGATATCGAAGACGAACACGACGTTGAAGAAGACAGCTACATCAAGCCGCTGCCCAGCGGTGACTTCCTGGTCAAGGCGCTGACGCCGATCGAGAACTTCAACGAGTTCTTCGACAGCGAATTCTCCGACGATGAGTTCGACACTGTCGGTGGCCTGGTGATGAGTGCGTTTGGTCACTTGCCCAAGCGTAACGAAACCACCGAGATCGGCGCCTATCGCTTCCGCATCCTGAATGCCGATAGCCGTCGCATCCACCTGATCCGCCTGACACCTATTGCCCGCTAAGGACTGATATGCGCCGTCTCACCGCACCCGGCTGGCCCGGTAACCTGCTGGCCGTGGTGGCCGGTGCTATCACCACCCTGGCGCTGGCGCCGTTCGATATCTGGCCGCTGGCGCTGGTGGCGGTCGGGGTGTTCTATGCCGGGATGCGCCAACTGACACCCCGCCAGGCCTTCGGGCGTGGCTGGTGTTTCGGCTTTGGCCTGTTTGGCGCGGGCACCAGTTGGATCTACTACAGCATCCATCACTTTGGCGGCGCGTCGGTGTTGCTGGCCGGGCTGTTGATGCTCGCGTTCACCGCCGCGATTGCGCTGTTCTTTGCCCTGCCCGCCTGGCTCTGGGCGCGCTGGCTGCGCCGTAACGAAGCGCCGCTGGCCGATGCCTTGGCGTTTGCCGCGCTATGGGTGGGCCAGGAAGCGTTTCGCGGCTGGTTCCTCACCGGTTTCCCTTGGTTGTACTCCGGTTACAGTCAACTTGACGGCCCGCTGGCCGGGCTCGCGCCGCTGGGCGGGGTGTGGCTGATTTCGTTTGCCCTGGCCTTGAGCGCGGCACTGCTCGTCAACCTGCCGCGTTTGCTGGCAGCCAGGCGCAACGCGTTTATCGGCGCAGGCCTGGTGCTGCTGGTTGCGCCCTGGGCCATTGGCCTGGGGCTCAAGCACTACGCCTGGACCAGCCCCGCCGGTGAACCGCTGACCGTCGCGGCGATCCAGGGCAATGTCGAGCAGAGCATGAAGTGGGACCCAGCCCAGCTCAACGCGCAACTGGCGCTGTACCGCGACATGAGTTTTGCCTCCAAGCGCGTGGACCTGCTGATCTGGCCGGAAACCGCCGTGCCGGTGCTCAAGGAGTCCGTCGAGGGCTACCTGGGGATGATGGGCAAATTCGCTGCCGACCGGAACGCGGCGATGATCACCGGCGTGCCGATCCGCCAGGAAGTACGCCATGAGAAGCGCTACTTCAATGGCATCACCGTGGTCGGTCAAGGCGATGGCACCTATTTGAAGCAGAAGCTGGTGCCCTTTGGCGAGTACGTACCGCTGCAGGATGTATTGCGCGGGCTGATCGCGTTCTTCGACCTGCCGATGTCGGACTTCGCCCGCGGGCCTGAGGACCAGGCCATGCTGCAAGCCAAGGGTTATCAGATCGCGCCGTATATCTGCTACGAAGTGGTCTATCCGGAGTTCGCCGCCGGCCTCGCCGCCCGCAGCGACTTACTGCTGACCATCAGCAATGACACCTGGTTCGGCACCTCCATCGGCCCCTTGCAGCACCTGCAAATGGCCCAAATGCGCGCCCTCGAAGCCGGCCGCTGGATGATCCGTGCCACCAACAACGGCGTGACCGGCCTGATCAACCCGTTCGGGCAGATTACCGAGCAGATCCCGCAGTTCGAGCGCGGCATTCTCTACGGCGAGGTCGTACCGATGCACAACCTGACGCCGTACCTGCAATGGCGTTCGTGGCCGCTGATCATCCTGTGCCTGGGGCTGTTTGGCTGGGCCCTGCTGGCCGGGCGCATGGCCAAGACCGTCTGACAGACACCCAAGACCCAATGTGGCAGCGGGCTTTTTGTGGGAGCGGGCTTGCCCGCGATGGCGGTGTATCAGTCAGCATTTTTAGTGACTGACCCACCGCCATCGCGGGCAAGCCCGCTCCCACACAAGCCCCATATGTTGATTTGCGGCGTTAACGATAGAACAGGCGGTAACCTACCTGCCCCACCGCCTCATTGATCAACTGCCCGCTCTGCCAGATCGACTTGAATTCCGGCATCCAGCCGCCCAGCGGCCGGGCATTGTCCACCCCCAGGAAGCCGACCGGCGCCGGCACCACGGTAAAGCCGGCCTTCTCGAAGCTCCACACCGAACGCGGCATATGCCAGGCCTGGGTCACGACTACCACGCGCTTGACGCCCTGGGGCAACAGGATTTCGGCACTCATCTGCGCATTTTCCCAGGTGGTGCGGCTGCGCTCTTCCTTCCAGCGCACGGCCACGCCAAAGTCTTGCTGCATCGACACCGCCATCAACTGCGCCTCGCTGGGCGGCGTGCCGTAGTGCAGGCCGCCGCTGGTCAGCACCGGCAGCCCGGACGCCTTGGCCAATCGCGCCGCGTAGCGCTGGCGCTCCAGGCCAATACCGGTCGGCTGATCGGCGCCCCAGGCCGGATCACCGCGCTCGCGGCCCGAGCCCAGCACCACAATGGCATCGGCCCGTTCTGCCAGGCTGGCCCAGTCTTCCACGGCCAATGGCGGCTCGGTTTCCAAGGCGCGTGCGCCCCACTCCACCATCACCGGCAAGCTGATCAGCCACATCCCGCCAAACCCGAGGGCAAAGCACACGCCGGCCAAGCGTGGACGGGTGCGGCGAAACCACCAGGCAAGGGCCAGCAGCAGCAAGAGAATGCCGGGCGGCAGCAATAATTGTTTGATGAAATAACGAATAGGCATCGAGCATCTCCAAAGATGCCCGAAGCCTAAGGTGTAACGGGGTTTAGCGACAATCTTTACCAGCGGTGGATAACGCTGATCAGGTTACTTGAATCGCACAGACCGCAGCTTTTCCGGGCTGCGGCCGGCGGACAAGTCCTTGAGCCATACCACCTTGGACGATCGCACCGCTTCCCTGGCTGGCACAGGAGCCACCCATTGCGGGATCGGGCGCGCGTTCAAGTCCAGGTAGGCCTTGATCACTTCAAACTCTGCAGGGCTCAAGCCTCGCAGTTCCAGCTCATCAGGCCGTTCGTCACGCAATCGGCCTGCGGTTCTTGCTGCGTCCAGTGCTCGACCCAAGCGGTCGATCAGTCCTTCATACACTTCCGGTTTCGTTCTCATTCGCTGCAAATCAACCATCCCCTCACCTCATTAAAGATAAGTCTCACTCCCCAATAAACAGCGTAGCTGCGCTGACGCAACCAACCGCGCGCCGCGACCAACGGCCTGCGCGGCGCAATCAGGGTTTCCCTCGATAGAGTGGGGTCATGTATGCTACGGCGCTTCCTGTAACTCCACTTCCCGCAGGGTTTGGGCACGGACGCGCCGCTTTTTGGTGTCGCTCAACCCGGACAATGCACCGAAGAGGATTAGGCCACCCCTATTCAGTTCAAAAGTAGCCATGCACGAACAATATCAGCCCCGTGAAATAGAAAATGCCGCCCAAACTTTCTGGGACGAGCAAAAGTCCTTTGAAGTCAGTGAACAGCCAGGCAAGGAGACTTACTACTGCCTATCCATGTTCCCTTACCCCAGCGGCAAACTACACATGGGGCACGTGCGTAACTACACCATCGGCGACGTGATTTCCCGCTACCAGCGCATGCTCGGCAAAAACGTCCTGCAACCTATGGGTTGGGACGCCTTCGGCATGCCTGCGGAAAACGCCGCGATGAAAAACAACGTAGCGCCCGCCAAGTGGACCTACGAGAACATCGCCTACATGAAGACCCAGCTGCGCAGCCTGGGCCTGGCCGTGGACTGGTCCCGCGAAGTGACCACCTGCAAGCCGGACTACTACCGCTGGGAACAATGGCTGTTCACCCGCCTGTTCGAAAAAGGCGTGATCTACAAAAAAAGCGGCACCGTGAACTGGGACCCGATCGACCAGACCGTCCTCGCCAACGAGCAAGTGATCGACGGCCGTGGCTGGCGTTCCGGCGCGCTGATCGAAAAGCGCGAAATCCCGATGTACTACTTCAAGATCACCGCCTACGCCGATGAACTCTTGTCGAGCCTAGACGACCTGCCGGGCTGGCCTGAACAGGTCAAGACCATGCAGCGCAACTGGATCGGCAAGTCCAAGGGCATGGAAGTGCAGTTCCCGTACAACGTCGATTCCATCGGTGAAACGGGCGCTCTGAAAGTTTTCACCACCCGTCCGGACACCCTGATGGGCGCGACCTACGTCGCCGTGGCCGCCGAACACCCGCTGGCCACCCAAGCTGCACAGAACAACCCTGAGCTGCAGGCCTTTATCGCCGAATGCAAAGGCGGCAGCGTGGCTGAAGCCGACGTCGCCACCCAGGAGAAAAAAGGCCTGCCGACCGGGCTGTTCGTCGAGCACCCACTGACCGGTGAAAAACTGCCGGTTTGGGTCGCCAACTATGTGCTGATGCACTACGGCGATGGTGCAGTAATGGCAGTGCCTGCTCACGACGAGCGCGATTTCGAATTCGCCACCAAGTACAACCTGCCGATCAAGTCTGTGGTGCGTACCAGTTCCGGTGATACCAACCCGGCCCCATGGCAAGACGCCTACGGCGAACACGGTACCCTGATCAACTCCGGCGAGTTCGACGGCCTGGACTTCGTAGGCGCTTTCGACGCCATTGAAGTCGCCCTGATCAAGAAAAACCTCGGTGCCTCGCGCACCCAATTCCGCCTGCGCGACTGGGGCATCAGCCGCCAGCGCTACTGGGGCTGCCCGATCCCGATCATCCACTGCGAAACCTGTGGTGACGTGCCGGTGCCGGAAGACCAACTGCCGGTCGTCCTGCCCGAAGACGTGGTGCCGGACGGCGCCGGTTCGCCGCTGGCGCGCATGCCCGAGTTCTACGAGTGCAACTGCCCGAAATGCGGCCAGCCTGCCAAGCGTGAAACCGACACCATGGACACCTTCGTCGAGTCCTCGTGGTACTACGCCCGCTACGCCTCGCCGCACTATGAAGGCGGCCTGGTGGAAAAATCCGCAGCCGACCACTGGTTGCCGGTGGATCAGTACATCGGTGGTATCGAACACGCGATCCTGCACCTGCTGTACGCGCGCTTCTTCCACAAGCTGATGCGTGACGAAGGCCTGGTCAGCTCCGACGAGCCGTTCAAGAACCTGCTGACCCAGGGCATGGTGATCGCCGAGACTTACTATCGCCGCGAAGCCAATGGCGCCTACACCTGGTTCAACCCGGCGGACGTCGAGTTGGAGCGTGACAGCAAAGCCAAGGTGATCAGTGCCAAGTTGAAATCCGACGGCCTGCCGGTGGAAATCGGCGGTACCGAGAAGATGGCCAAGTCGAAGAACAACGGCGTCGACCCGCAGTCGATGATCGACCAGTTCGGCGCCGACACCTGCCGCCTGTTCATGATGTTCGCCTCGCCGCCCGATATGAGCGCCGAATGGTCGGACTCTGGCGTCGAAGGTTCGCACCGCTTCCTCAAGCGCGTCTGGCGCCTGGCCCATGCCCATATCAGCCAGGGCTTGCCGGGCAAACTGGACGTGGCGTCGTTGAGCGACGAGCAGAAACTCATTCGCCGCAGCACCCACCTGGCCATCAAGCAAGCCAGCCAGGACGTGGGCCAGCACCACAAATTCAACACCGCCATCGCCCAAGTGATGACGCTGATGAACGTGCTGGAAAAAGCCCCGCAGGCAAGCGAACAGGACCGTGCACTGGTGCAGGAAGGTCTGGAAGCAGTCGTCCTGCTGCTGGCGCCGATCACCCCGCACATCAGCCACGACCTGTGGAGCCAGTTGGGCCACAGCGGCGCGGTGATCGATGCTGCATGGCCGGTCGCGGATGACAGCGCCCTGGTCCAGGACACGCTGCAACTGGTGATTCAGGTCAACGGTAAACTGCGCGGCCAGATCGACATGCCTGCCAGCGCCAGCCGCGAAGAAGTAGAAGCCGCCGCGCGCTGCAATGAGAACGTGCTGCGCTTCACCGAAGGCCTGACGATCCGCAAAGTGATCGTAGTGCCCGGTAAACTGGTCAATATCGTCGCTAGCTAATCGGATCGGGCGCCAGGGCAAGAGCCCTGGCGCCGAACAAAACCTCCAGGGCCTCGATAAGGCCCACATGGTTTCAAGGGGAGCAATAAAATGATCAAACGCAACCTGCTGGTTATGGGCCTTGCCGTACTGCTGAGCGCTTGCGGCTTCCAGCTGCGCGGCACCGGCACCACGGAACTGGCGATCAAGGAATTGGATGTCAGCGCGCGCAACGCCTATGGCGAAACCGTGACCCAGCTGCGCCAAACCCTGGAAAACAGCGGCGTCAAAGTCTATACCGGAGCGCCTTACAAGCTGGTACTGGTCGACGAAAAAGAAACCCAGCGTAACCTCAGCTACGCCAGTGCCGGCCGCTCTTCGGATATCGAGATGAGCAACGTGCTGTTTTTCCAGATCCAGGGCCGCGACCAGTTGCCGCTGATCAGCGACAAGCTGCAGGTGCAGAAAGTCGTGACGCATGACGGCAACAACCTGGTCGGTTCCGACACTGAGGTCAATCAGGTGCTCAGTGAAATGCGCCGTGACCTGGTCCAGCGTATGGTCCTGCGCCTGCAGATGATCAGCCCGGCCCAGCTCGATGCCCTGCAGCAGACTGCCGACGCCAAGGCCAAGGCGGATGCGGAGGCGCTGAAAGCCGCGCAGGACTATGAAAACAGCATTCCCAAGCAATCGCCTGTTGAAGTCCCTGCCGAGTAAACCAGACGGGGCGCGTCATGCGCCCTGTCCATCCAGCCTATGAAACTCGCCCCCGCCCAACTCGCCAAACACCTGCAAGGCAACCTCGCGCCTGTGTACATCGTCAGTGGCGATGATCCGCTGTTGTGCCAGGAAGCCGCCGACACCATTCGCCAGGCTGCGCGCCAGCAAGGCTTTGATGAGCGCCAGGTGTTCAGCGCCGACGCCAGCTTCGACTGGGGCACCCTGCTCCAGGCCGGGGCCAGCATGTCGCTGTTTGCCGAAAAACGCCTGTTGGAACTGCGCCTGCCCTCGGGCAAGCCCGGCGACAAAGGCGCGGCGGCCCTGATGGAATACTGCGCCCGCCCCGCCGAGGACACGCTGTTGCTGATCAGCCTGCCCAAGCTCGATGGCAGTGCGCAGAAAACCAAATGGGGCAAGGCGCTGGTGGAAGGGGCACAGACCCAGTTCATCCAGATCTGGCCGGTGGACAGCAGTCAGTTGCCGCAATGGATTCGCCAGCGCCTGTCGCAAGCCGGATTGTCTGCCAGCCAGGACGCGGTCGAACTGATCGCGGCCCGGGTTGAAGGCAACCTACTGGCGGCGGCCCAGGAAATCGAAAAGCTCAAGCTGATGGCCGAAGGTGGCCAGATCACCGTCGAGACCGTGCAGGGCGCGGTGGCCGACAGCGCACGCTTTGACGTATTCGGGCTGGTGGACGCAATCCTCAATGGTGATGCGGCCCACGCCTTGCGCATGCTCGAAGGGCTGCGCGGTGAAGGGGTCGAGCCGCCGGTGATTCTCTGGGCCCTGGCCCGGGAACTGCGCTTGCTGGCCAATATCGCCCTGCAGTACAGCCAGGGCACCCCTCTGGACAAGGCCTTCAGCCAGGCCCGCCCGCCGGTGTGGGACAAGCGCAAGCCCCTGATGAGCAAGGCCCTGCAACGGCACTCGGCGCAACGCTGGGCGCAATTGTTGCTCGAAGCCCAACGCATCGACGCGCAGATCAAGGGCCAGGCCGCAGGGTCGCCGTGGATGAGCTTGAGCCGTTTGTCGCTGCTGATGTCCGGCCAGCGCCTGGCACTGCCCGCCGAATAGCACGCTCGCCCAACCACCACAAAACCAATGTAGGAGCTGGCTTGCCTGCGATGCAGGCGCCTCGGTGTGTCAGTCACGCGGTGGTGATGCCATCGCAGGCAAGCCAGCTCCTACAGTTTTGATCGTCGCCGTATTCAGGTTTTTGATATTTCCTACATCGCGCCGGGCTGGACAGCCGGCAGACTTCGGCAGATGATTTGCACCGCATCACCCACCCCATCGGAGAGTCCCGATCATGAGCAAAAAGCCATCCAAGCATGGCCCCAACAAGGCCAAATCCATCATCGCCCAGCCGTTGTTCCGCAGTCGCCAGGAACGCGCCGGCAAAGGCAAAGGCAGCTACCGCCGCGAAGCCTTCCAGTCTAATAGCTGGGAGGCTTCTTACTTTCTGGCTGCCTGAAGGCAAGCGCCCCTCTGGCATGATAAGGTCTGCACCTGATTCGTATTTCCTGGACCTGTGCATGCCCTCTAGTCTTTCCCGTCGTTGGCACCTTCGCCAATTGATTGCTGCCTCCAGCCTGATCCTGTTAGTCGCCTGCGCCGAAAAACCCACCGCCGCCGACGCTCAGCCCCTGCCCACGCTCCAGACCGCACCGGTTGCCGCCCCCGCCATAGTTGCGCCCCTGGCCGTGACCAATCTCGATATCCAACCGACCCAGACCTTCGCCGAATGGCAGGCAGGTTTTCGCGTCGAGGCCCTGAAGGCCGGTATCACCCCGACGGTATTCGACACCGCCTTCGCCAACGTCACCCCCGACATGGCGGTCATCCGCGCCGACCGCAGCCAGCCGGAATTTTCCCGCCCGGTGTGGGAATACCTCAACGGTGCCTTGTCGGCGCTGCGCGTACGCAATGGCCAGGCCTTGCTGATCAAGCACGCCGATATCCTGCAAAGCATCGAACAGCGCTACGGCGTTGATCGCCAGGTGCTGGTCTCGGTGTGGGGCATGGAAAGTAACTTCGGTTCGTTCCAGGGCAATAACTCGGTGATCCGCTCCCTGGCGACCCTGGCCTATGAAGGCCGCCGCCCGGCATTCGCCCAGGCGCAGTTGCTGGCCGCGCTGCAAATCATCCAGCACGGTGACATTCCAGCCGAACAGATGCGCGGCTCGTGGGCCGGCGCCATGGGCCAGACCCAGTTCATACCGACCACCTACAACACCCACGCCGTGGACTTCGACGGCGACGGTCGCCGCGACATCTGGAACAGCTCGGCCGACGCCCTCGCCTCCACTGCGCACTACCTGCAAAGCTCGGGCTGGCAGAAAGGCCAGCCGTGGGGCTTTGAGGTGCAGCAATTGCCGACAAACTTCGATTACGCCCTGGCTGATGGCGTGGTGCGCAAGCCGGTCGGCGAATGGTTGAAGCTGGGCCTGCAGGTGCCGGCCGGTGCCAGCGTGCCGCCCAACGTAGAAACGCTGTCGGCCGCCCTGCTGCTGCCGGCCGGCCACCGTGGCCCGGCGTTCCTGGTGCTGGATAACTTCCGCGCAATCCTCAAGTACAACAACTCGTCGTCATACGCCCTGGCGGTCGGCCTGTTGTCCGAGCGTTTTGGCGGCGGTGGGGTGATTCGCGGCGATTGGCCAACCGATGAACTGCCACTGACCCGCTCCCAGCGCATCGAGTTGCAGACGGTGTTGAGCGCCAATGGCTATGAGGCCGGCAACCCGGACGGGATTATCGGCGCCAATACGCGCAAGGCGATTCGTGCGGCGCAGCAGTCGTTGGGCTGGCCGGCGGATGGATATCCGACGGTGAAGTTGTTGGAGTCGTTGCGTAGCCGCTAGATCGGTGTAGGGCGACTGCCGCTCCCACATTTGGAATGCAATTCCCTGTGGGAGCCAGCTTGCTCGCGATAGCGTGCCGACAGGCGGCAAAACACTCAGAGCCTAGACACCACATCCTGCTCCAGCACCAGCCGCTGTTCCCCCGCATCCAGGCGCACCAAGGCGCCCATCGGCAAGGTCAGATTGGGGTCGCAATGGCCGCTGCGCCAGCCGGACAGGACCGGAATACAGAACGGTTGGAAGGTCTGTTTCAACAGCCGCTCCAGCGCGACGTTATCCACTCCCGCCACATCCCCCACCAGCACACCGCGCACCTGCGCCAGCTTGCCCGCCAGGCGCAAGTGCATCAGCAGGCGGTCGATGCGATAGATTGGCTCGTTGACGTCCTCGATAAACAGGATGATGCCCTCGGCATCAAGCTCGAAGGGCGTGCCCATCACCGCCGCGATCATCGACAGGTTGCCCCCCAGCAAGCGCCCACAGGCGATGCCAGGCTCAATGGTGGTCAGCGGGTACGCCACTGGGTGCGCCAGCACACTGCCAGCGCCCAGCTGGCCGCGCAGCAGGCTGAACAGTGATGACTCAGTGGGCTGTTGCTTGTCACCGAGCAGGTCGGCATTGAGCATCGGGCCGTGGAAGGTCACGAAGCCGGCGTAGCGGCTGATCGCCAAGTGCAGCGCGGTGATATCGCTGTAGCCGACGAAGGGCTTGGGATTGGCTGCCAGCAGCTCGAAATCCACGCTATCGAGCAAGCGTGGGGTGCCGTAGCCACCGCGCAGACAGAAGATGGCGTCGATCTCGGGGTCGGCGAAGGCAGCGTGCAGGTCGCGCAGGCGTACTTTATCGCTGCCGGCCAGATAGCCATCGCGCTCATACACCCCCGAGAAAATCCGCAGCTCGTAGCCACGGGCGCGCATCCATTGCCCGGCCTTTTCAACATCCAGCGCGGCGGGGCCAGCGGGGGCAATGAGGCCGATCACACCTTCGGCGCGCAGGGCGGGTACGGCGGTGGCAAGCGGGTTAGTCATCCTTGGTTCTCCCTATTCTGTACAGCACAACGAACTGTGGGAGCGGGCTTGCCCGCGATGCACACGCCTCGGTGTATCAGTTGCACCGAGGCGATGCTATCGCGGGCAAGCCCGCTCCCACACAAACCAGCCCCCCTACACGCCCATCCACACAAATGGATCGGCGCCAAGGTTTAGGAAACCAGGCTAGCCTTGACCAGCTTGGCCTGTTCGTCGGCGTGGTACGACGAACGTACCAGCGGGCCCGACGCGACGTTCTTGAAGCCCATCTTGTAGCCTTCTTCGGCAAACCAGGCAAAGGTGTCCGGGTGCACGAAACGCTGCACCGGCAAGTGGCTGCGCGACGGTTGCAGGTACTGGCCGAGAGTCAGCATGTCGATGTCGTGTTCGCGCATGCGCTTCATGACTTCGATGACTTCTTCGTCGGTTTCGCCCAGGCCCAGCATCAGCCCGGACTTGGTCGGGATGTGCGGCATCATCTGCTTGAATTTCTGCAGCAGGGTCAGCGACCACTGGTAGTCCGAACCCGGACGCGCAGCCTTGTACAGGCGCGGAACGGTTTCCAGGTTGTGGTTGAACACATCTGGCGGCTCGGCGGCGGTAATTTCCAGGGCGACGTCCATACGGCCACGGTAGTCCGGGACCAGGGTCTCGAGCATCACGTTCGGCGACAGTTTGCGGATTTCGCGGATGCAGTCGGCAAAGTGCTGGGCACCGCCGTCGCGCAGGTCATCGCGGTCTACCGAGGTGATCACCACGTACTTGAGTTTCAGGTCGGCGATGGCGATGGCCAGGCTTTCCGGCTCGTTGACGTCCAGTGGCTTCGGCCGGCCATGGCCAACGTCGCAGAACGGGCAACGACGGGTGCAGATGTCACCCATGATCATGAAGGTCGCGGTGCCGCCGGAGAAGCACTCGCCCAGGTTCGGGCAGGAGGCCTCTTCGCACACACTGTGCAGCTTGTGCTTACGCAGCAGCGCCTTGATACGGTCGACTTCCGGCGAGACCGGGATGCGCACGCGGATCCAGTCGGGCTTTTTCGGCAGTTCGGTGGTCGGAATGATCTTCACCGGGATGCGTGCAACCTTCTCGGCGCCGCGCAGCTTGACGCCGGCTTCCACCTTGGCACGCGGAGCCGGGGCCGGACGCTCGGTAATGTCCAGCGTCGGGATCATGGTTTGCACAACATCAGTAGTCATATCAGTCGATTCCGCCCGTCAGGGTCGTCTGCTCAGCATAGTCGAGGTGTTTGACGAGCTGCGCGCGCAGCCGGGCACTTACCTCGGCAAATTCTAGGGGTGTTGCGTGATCACTCAACTGGGTCATGGCCAAACCGGCGTAACCACAGGGATTGATCCGGCGAAACGGCGCCAGGTCCATGTCCACGTTCAGGGCCAGGCCATGAAAGGAACAGCCATGGCGGATGCGCAGGCCCAGGGAGGCGATTTTCGCGCCGTCGACATACACACCTGGAGCATCGGGCTTGGCCACGGCAGTCACACCATAACTGGCCAGCAGCTCGATCAGGCAGTTTTCCATGCGACTGACCAGCTCACGCACGCCGTAACCCAGCTTGCGCACATCCAGCAGCAAATAAGCCACCAGTTGTCCAGGCCCATGGTAAGTCACTTGACCACCTCGGTCGACCTGCACCACCGGAATATCACCCGGAAGTAGTAGATGCTCAGCCTTGCCAGCCTGGCCCTGGGTGAATACCGGCGGGTGTTCCACCAGCCAGATTTCGTCGGGAGCCGAGCTGCCGCGCTCATTGGTAAAGCGCTGCATGGCGTGCCAGACCGGCTCGTACGCCATCTGGCCGAGCTCGCGAAAGCCCAGGACCTGCGACATCACAACACCATATGTACGAAACCGGTGGCTCGCAGTTCGCTGTTGATGTCGTAAAGCTGGTCTTGACCGGTCGCAACGATGTGCAACTGGATCGTGGTGTACTTACCGTTGGTGCTCAAGCGCTCATCCACACGGTTGTCGTTGATCGTTGCGTGTTTACGCATGATCTCGAGGATCTTGTCTTTGTTGCCCACACCGGTATCGCTGATCACCTTGACGGGATAGTCCGTCACCGGGAATTCGATCTTTGGCGCCTTTACTTCTTTATCGGTCATGGCGAAACGGCCTCGTAAGCGGTAAGCCGTGGCGACGGGCAAAGCCCCGCGTCGGATCAACGCGGGGCCTTGCGGGTGCACACAATCAGTTGAACAAGCCGTAGAAGAATAGACGGATGCTATCCCACACGCGGCGGAAGATACCACCTTCCTCAACGGCGTCGAGCGCGATCAGATCGGCGCTGTGTACGACTTTGTCGTCCAGCTTCACTTCGACTTTACCGATCACATCGCCCTTGGCGATTGGCGCGGTCAGTTGTGGGTTCATGGTCATGCTGGCAGCCAGTTTCTTCAGCTGGCCTTTAGGCATGGTCAGGGTCAGGTCGTCAGCCAGGCCGGCCTTGACTTGACGCTCGGTGCCTTTCCACACAGGAGCCTGGGCCAGTTCGGCACCCTTCTGGTAGAAGGTCTGGGTTTCGAAGAAACGGAAGCCATAGGTCAGCAGCTTCTGGGTTTCCGCCGCACGGGCCTGTTCGCTGTTGGTGCCGAACACCACGGCGATCAGACGTTGGCCGTCACGCACAGCCGAGGACACCATGCAGTAGCCGGCTTCGTCGGTATGCCCGGTTTTCAGGCCGTCGACGGTCTTGTCGCGCCACAGCAACAGGTTGCGGTTAGGCTGCTTGATGTTGTTCCAGAAGAACTCTTTCTGGGAGTAGATGGCGTAGTGCACCGGGTCGACACGAATGATCGCGCGCGCCAGGATCGCCATGTCATGGGCCGACGAGTAGTGGTCTGGGTTTGGCAGGCCGGTCGGGTTCATGAAGTGACTGTTGGTCATGCCCAGGTCAGTCACGGTTTTGTTCATCATGTCGGCAAATGCATCTTCGCTGCCGGCAATGTGTTCGGCCAGGGCGACGCTGGCGTCGTTACCGGACTGGATGATGATGCCGTGCAGCAGGTCGCTGACGGAGACCTGGGAGCCGACCTTGATGAACATCCGCGAACCGCCGGTGCGCCAGGCGTTTTCGCTGACGGTCACCGGATCGTTTTCACCGATCTGGCCGCGACGGATTTCCAGGGTCGCGATATAGGCGGTCATCAGCTTGGTCAGGCTGGCCGGCGGCAGGCGCTGGTCACCGTTGTTTTCGACCAGCACGTTGCCGCTGGCGGCATCCATGAGCACGTAGGACTTGGCAGCCAGTTGCGGTGGTGCTGGCATCATTTCGACGGCCCAGGCAGCGGGCGCAATGATCAGCGGGACAAGCAGGCACAGGCGTTTGGCTAAGGTGGTGATGTTCATCCGTCTCTCGAAATTGCTTATGGAAACTTGCCCTCGCGGGCAAAACATTCAGACAGCCCGTCACCAGGCTGTCGCGTATTCAGTTGCCAGCTCAACCCTTGCCTTCGGGTTTTTATTATTCGAAGAGCCTGCAACCAGGGCCCCGGCGCGCAAGCGCGCCAGCACCCTCGATCCGCTACTGCTTATTCGGCGCCGACCACGCTGGGCTGGCCCAGGTTGGCCAATCGCACGCTGTTCTGTACCTGGGCAATCTCACCCGCCGAGCCGATGGGGCCCAGGCGTACCCGGTGCAGGGTCTGCTGGTTACGCACAATGGAGCTGATAAAGACCGGCGCGCTGACCATCCCGCTGAGCTTGGACCTTAACAGTTCTGCCGCATCCGGGTTGGCGAAAGCGCCGACTTGCAGGTACTGCCCGCCCGCTGCATTGCCCGGCGCCGCCTGTGGCACGGCCACGACTGGCGCGGCGTGCTGCTGGGGCGGCGGCGTCCACTGCTCGACCTTGCCTGCCGAAGCGGTGATCTGCGGTTGTGCGCTCTGTGGTTCGTTGAGCATCAATGGCGCTGGCTTGCCGCGCTGGGCCCAGTACTGGGCCGGGTCGATGCCTTCAACCTTGACCCGCGCCGTGCCGGATTCGGCATAGCCGAGTTTTTTCGCGGCTGCGTAGGACAAGTCGATGATGCGGTCGGAGTAGAACGGCCCACGGTCGTTGACCCGCAGGATTACCACGCGGTTGTTGTCCAGGTTGGTCACCCGTACATAGGCCGGCAGCGGCAAGGTCTTGTGGGCCGCGCTCATGCCGTACAGGTCATACACCTCGCCGTTGGCGGTGTTCTGCCCGTGGAACTTGGTGCCGTACCAGGACGCGGTACCCGACTGCACATAGTTCTTGGATTCCTGCAGCGGAAAGTAGGTCTTGCCCAGTACCGTGTAGGGGTTGGCCTTATAGTTGCCGGTATGCAGGGTCGGCGTGGCATCCGGGATGCGCGAGACGTCAACGTCCCACCACGGCGCGCCGTCCTTGTGAGCCCGGTTGATATCCAGCCCCGGCTGCGCGCGGACTACCGGGCCACCGGCCTTCTGCGCCGGCGCACGGCTGGTGGAGCAACTGACAACCAGCAAGGACAATGCGGCAAGCGCCACCAGCTTGAGCGGTTTATTGATCGGCGATACCCGCATTACTTGACGCCCCGTGCTTGAACCAGCATGTCTGACAGCTGATGTACGGCCATGGCGTACATCACACTGCGGTTATAACGCGTGATTGCGTAAAAATTCTTCAGGCCCATCCAGTATTCCGGGCCGTCTGCGCCCTCCAGGCGAAAGGCGGTAACCGGTATATCATCGCGCAGCGCATCATGACTTGACCAGCCCAGCGCCCGCAACTCCCCGACGGTTTTCACCGGCTCGATGCCCTGGGTCAGGCCTTCATCGGCGCGATCGCCCGTGACATCGGCGCGAATCACCACCGGCTCGCCAGCCACCCAGCCGTGACGTTTGAAGTAGCTGGCAACACTGCCGATGGCATCATCGGGGTTGCTCCAGATATTGATATGGCCATCACCGTCGAAATCCACGGCGTAGGCGCGAAAGCTGCTCGGCATGAACTGTGGCAGGCCCATGGCCCCGGCGTACGAGCCTTTGAGGGTCAATGGGTCGATCTGCTCTTCACGGGCCAGCAGCAGGAACTCGCGCAGTTCCTTGCGGAAGAATTCGGCACGGGGCGGGTAATCGAAGCCCAGGGTCGACAAGGCGTCGATCACCCGGAAACTGCCGGTATTGCGCCCGTAAAAGGTTTCAACGCCGATAATCGACACGATCACCTGGGCCGGCACGCCATATTCCTGCTCGGCACGGGCCAGTACGGCCTCGTGCTGGCGCCAGAAGTCCACACCCCGCGCCACCCGGGCGTCGGTGAGAAACATCGGGCGATAGTCCTTCCACTGTTTGACGCGCTCGGCGGGGCGAGAGATCGCGTCGAGGATCGACTGCTTGCGCTGAGCCTCGCGGAACACGCCCATCAGTTGTTCGCCGGCGAAACCATAGTCACGCGTCATCTCGCCGACAAACTCGGCGACCTGGGGCGAGCCGTCGTAATCGCCGGCCAGGGCTGGCTGTGCAGCGCCAAAGGCGCCCACCAAGCCCAGACAGGACGCATACCGAGCAGCCCAGCCACGCATTGCTTGCATTGACATCTTCACCTTATTCAAACCTGTGCGATCCACTTGCGATGGGTATGGATCGACATCAAGACCCCAAACGCTGACAGTAATGTCACCAACGAAGTTCCGCCGTAGCTAATGAACGGCAACGGCACCCCAACCACCGGCAGCAGGCCACTGACCATACCGATGTTGACGAAAACGTAAACAAAAAAAGTCATTGTCAGCGCGCCGGCAAGCAATTTGCCGAACAACGTCTGCGCTTGCGCGGTAATCACCAAGCCACGCCCGATCAACAGCAAGTAGATCAGCAACAGTGCGCAGATGCCCACCAGGCCGAACTCCTCACCCATCACCGCGATAATAAAGTCGGTGTGGCTTTCCGGCAGGAAGTCCAGGTGCGACTGGGTGCCCAGCAACCAGCCCTTGCCAAACACGCCACCGGAACCGATGGCCGCCTTGGACTGGATGATGTTCCAGCCGGTGCCCAGCGGATCGCTCTCAGGGTCGAGGAAGGTCAGGACCCGCTGCTTCTGATAGTCGTGCATGAAGAAGAACCACATGGCGACAGCCACCGGCACGGCCGCCACCAGCACACTGACAATCCAGCGCCAGCGCAGGCCGCCCATGAACAACACGAATGCACCGCCGGCAAGAATCAGCAGGCCGGTGCCGAGGTCCGGCTGGCGCACGATCAGAATGAACGGAATGCCGATCAGGATCAGGCTGATCCCCACATGCTTGAGCTGCGGCGGCAAGGTGCGCTTGGCCAGGTACCAGGCGATGGTGGCCGGCATGAGGATTTTCATGAATTCCGACGGCTGGAAGCGAATCACCCCCGGGATATTGATCCAACGGGTGGCGCCCATGGCGTTGTGCCCCATGACGTCCACCACCACCAGCAGCAGCACCCCGACGACATACCCCAGCGGCACCCAGCGCGCCATGAAGCGCGGCTCCAACTGGGCGATAACCACCATCGACAACAGGCCCAGGCCAAACGAGGACGCCTGCTTGATCAACAGGTCCCAGTTCTTGCCACTGGCCGAATACAGCACGAACAGGCTACCGGCTGCCAGGGTCAGCAGCAGGATCAGCAACGGGCCATCAATGTGCATGCGTTGCAACAAGGTGGCGCGGCGGCGCATCACATCCTCACTGGAGAGAATGCGGTCGAAATTACTCTTCACGGGCCGTAGCCTCCGCGCTTGAAGGGTTGGCAAACTCAGGCTTGAGCTTGCCGTCCTGGTCCAGCAACCAGGCATCCATGATCTGGCGCACCACCGGGGCGGCCACGCCGGAACCGGACTCGCCGTTCTCGACCATCACCGCCACGGTGATTTTCGGGTTGTCGGCCGGGGCGAAACCGACGAACAAGGCGTGGTCGCGATGGCGTTCCTGGACTTTGGAGCGGTCGTATTTCTCGCCCTGCTTGATTGCGACCACCTGGGCAGTCCCGCTCTTGCCGGCAATCCGATACTGCGCGCCAATGGCCGCCTTGCGCGCCGTGCCTCGCGCGCCGTGCATCACTTGTTGCATGCCGTGGTTGACCTTGGTCCAGTCGGACGGGTCGCGCAGGACGATGTCGGGGATCGGGTTTTCATCCACCGGCTGTTCACCCTCGATGGTCTTGGCCAGGTGCGGACGAATCCACTTGCCTTTGCTGGCCACCAGCGCCGTGGCCTGGGCCAGTTGCAAGGGCGTGGCCTGCATATAGCCCTGGCCGATCCCCAGGATCAGCGTCTCACCGGGGAACCAGGCCTGGCGCCGGGTGGCGCGCTTCCACTCGCGGGACGGCATCAGGCCAGGGGACTCTTCAAACATATCCAGGGACACTTTCTGACCGAGGCCGAACTTGCCCATGTAGGTCGATAAACGATCAATCCCCAGCTTGTGGGCCAGGTCATAGAAGTAGGTGTCGTTGGAACGCATGATCGCCATATCCAGATCCACATAGCCGTCGCCGGTACGGTTCCAGTTACGGTATTTGTGATCGTAGTTGGGCAACATGTAGTAACCCGGATCGTAGACCCGGCTGGAAGCAGTCACGACACCGGCATCCAGGCCGGCAATCGCCACCGCTGGCTTGATGGTCGAACCCGGTGGATACAGACCGCGCAGCACCCGGTTGAACAACGGCCGGTCGATGGAATCACGCAACTCGGCATAGGCCTTGAAGCTGATCCCGGTGACAAACAGGTTGGGGTCGAAACTCGGCTGGCTGACCATGGCCAGGACCTCGCCGGTGTTCGGGTCCAGCGCGACCACCGCACCACGACGCCCGCCGAGGGCCATTTCCGCGGCCTCCTGCAGCTTGATATCCAGGCTCAGAACAATGTCCTTGCCGGGAATCGGGTCGGTGCGCTTGAGCACCCGCAGCACGCGGCCACGGGCGTTGGTCTCGACCTCCTCGTAACCCACCTGGCCGTGCAGCTCCGGCTCGTAGAAGCGCTCGATACCGGTCTTGCCGATATGGTGGGTGCCGCTGTAATTGACCGGATCGAGGGTTTTCAGCTCTTTTTCGTTGATCCGCCCCATATAACCGACCGAGTGGGCAAAGTGCGCCCCCTGCGGGTAATGCCGCACCAGTTGCGCCACCACCTCCACCCCCGGCAGGCGGAACTGGTTCACGGCGATCCTGGCGATCTGCTCTTCAGTCAGCTCAAACAGGATCGGCACCGGTTCAAACGGGCGCCGCCCCTGCTTCATGCGCTTCTCGAAGATCGCCCGGTCTTCCGGCGTCAGTTGCAGCACCTCGACAATCACATCGAGGATCTGCTGCCAGTCACCGGACCGTTCGCGGGTCATGCTCAGGCTGAAACTGGGCCGGTTATCGGCAATCACCACGCCATTGCGGTCGAAAATCAGGCCACGGGTCGGCGGGATCGGCTGCACATGCACCCGGTTGTTTTCCGACAACGTGGAGTGATACTCGTACTGGATCACCTGCAGGTAATACAGACGGGCGATCAACACGCACATCAACGCCACCACCGCGATCGCGCCAAAGATCACACGCGCGCGTACAAGACGTGCGTCTTTCTCGTGGTCCTTGATGCGGATCGGCTGGGTCATCAGGCAGGGCGCAGACTATTTGTGGTAAGGGTGCCCGGACAGGACTGTCCAGGCGCGATACAGCTGTTCACCAATCAGAATCCGCACCAGCGGATGGGGCAACGTCAGGGGCGACAGCGACCAGCGCTGATCGGCCCGCGCGCAGACTTCCGGCGCCAACCCCTCGGGGCCGCCGACCATGAAGTTGACCGTGCGCGAATCCAGGCGCCAGCGATCCAGTTCCACCGCCAACTGCTCGGTGCTCCAGGGTTTGCCGTGCACCTCAAGGGTGACGATGCGCTCGTTGGCACCGACCTTGGCCAGCATCGCCTCGCCTTCCTGACGGATAAAGCGCGCCACATCGGCGTTCTTGCCCCGGGTGTTGAGGGGTATTTCCACCAGTTCCAGCGCAAGTTCGGATGGCAGACGCTTGGCATATTCATGCCAGCCTTCTTCCACCCACTTGGGCATGCGTGAACCGACAGCGATCAGACGCAGGCGCACAGCCGTTCCTTATTCCTGGTCTTTGTTGAGCTTGTCGAAGTGCGCGTGACCGACTTCAGGGCTGTGGTGCTTGCCATCGGCAGCACGGCTCTGCTCGGCGCCTTTCCACAGACGCTCCAGGTCGTAGAACTGGCGAGCGTTGCTGGTCATCATGTGTACGATCACGGTGTCCAGGTCAGCCAGCACCCAGTCGCTATCGCCCTTGCCTTCTTCACCCAGTGGCTTGACGCCCTGGGCTTTGACGGCTTCGCGAACCTTGTCCAGCATTGCGCCGATCTGGCGGTTGGAGGTACCGGTGGCGATGATCATGAAGTCGGTGATGCTTTGCTTGTCGCGCACGTCCAGGACCTGGATGTCCTGGGCCTTCACGTCTTCCAGGGCGGCTACGGCCAGCGCAACCAGCGCTTCGCCTTCAGGGGCCGGGACCAGCAGGGCTTCCACTGGCAACGGTGCGCTCTTGAACGTGCCTTTGCGCTTAACTTTGCTTACGTCTTTGTTCGTCATATAAAACTCGTTTTGCTCATTAGTTCGGGCGCTTCAATACACGACTATTCGTGCCTTCAAGCGCGCCTTTTCAGTTCGACGCACGGTAAAGCCCGTGCGCATCGATGTAGGCCAGGACCGCGTCAGGCACCAGGAAACGTACCGACTTACCGCTGGCCAGCAGTTGACGGATCTGGGTGGCGGACACCGCAAGCGGGGTCTGCCAGACGAATGCAATATTCCCGCTCGGCCCGGTCAGGGCCTGTGGGTCACTTACCGACCGCGCTGCCAGCAGGTTGCGCAAGGCATCCGGCGGTTCGCTGTCGGCATCCGGGCGTTGCAAAACCAGGATGTGGCAATGCTGGAGCAACTCTTCCCAGCGATGCCAAGTGGGCAGTCCGCAAAATGCGTCCCAGCCCAAAAGCAGAAACAACTGGTCATCGGCGGCCAACTCGGCCCGCGTCTGTTCCAGGGTGTCGATAGTGTAGGACGGTTTATCGCGTTTGAGCTCGCGGTCGTCCACCACCAACGGGGCAATCCCGGCCACCGCACACTGCACCATCGCCAGGCGCTCCTGCGCGCTGACCTGCGGTGTGTCCCGGTGCGGCGGCCTGGCATTGGGGATCAGCCGCAGCTCTTGCAGCCCGAGGGTATCCGCCACTTCCAGGGCACTGCGCAAATGGCCGATGTGCACGGGGTCGAAGGTACCGCCGAGCAGCCCGATGCGTTTACCCATCAAGTGCGCACATGACCATCGCCAAAGACCACGTACTTCTCGCTGGTCAGGCCTTCCAGGCCCACCGGGCCACGGGCATGCAGCTTGTCCGTGGAAATCCCGATCTCCGCCCCCAGGCCGTACTCGAAGCCGTCGGCAAAACGCGTCGAGGCGTTGATCATCACCGAAGCAGAGTCTACTTCGGTGAGGAAACGCCGGGCATCGCTGAAATGCTCGGAAACAATGGCATCGGTATGCTTGGAGCCGTAGGTATTGATGTGCTCGATGGCCTGGTCCAGGTCATCGACGATACGAATCGACAGGATCGGCGCCGTGTATTCGGTGTACCAGTCCTGCTCGGTGGCTTCGATCACGTCGCTGCCCAGCAATGCCCGGGTACGCTCGCAACCCCGCAGCTCCACGCCTTTGTCACGGTAGATTGCAGCCAGCGGCGGCAACACGCGCTCGGCAATGCCGGCGTGGACCAACAGGGTTTCCATGGTGTTGCACGGCGCGTAGCGGTGGGTCTTGGCGTTATCGGCAATGCGGATCGCCTTGTCGAGATCGGCCGCCACGTCGATAAACACATGGCAGACGCCATCCAGGTGCTTGATAACTGGCACCTTGGCATCGCGGCTGACACGTTCGATCAGGCCCTTGCCGCCGCGTGGAACAATTACGTCGACAAACTCCGGCATGGTGATCAGCGCCCCGACGGCGGCGCGGTCGGTGGTTTCCACCACTTGCACCACTTCAGCCGGCAACTCGGCCACGGCCAGGCCTTGCTGGATGCAGGCGGCGATGGCGCGGTTGGAATGGATCGCTTCGGAGCCGCCGCGCAGGATGGTGGCGTTGCCGGACTTCAGGCACAGGCTCGCGGCGTCGATGGTCACGTTGGGCCGCGACTCATAGATGATGCCGATCACGCCCAGGGGCACGCGCATCTTGCCGACCTGGATACCTGACGGCAGGTAGCGCATGTCGCGGATCTCACCGATGGGGTCCGGCAGCTTGGCCACCTGGCGCAAGCCTTCGATCATGTCGTCGATACGGGCCGGCGTCAGCGCCAGGCGATCCAGCAATGCCGGCTCCAGACCATTGGCCCGGCCGTTGGCCAGGTCCAGCTCGTTGGCAGCGGTCAACTCGGAGCGCGAGGCATCCAGAGCATCGGCGGCCGCCAGCAGGGCACGGTTCTTCTGCGCGGTGCTCGCACGGGCGATCAACCGCGAGGCCTGACGGGCAGCGCGACCCAGGCGGGTCATGTAGTCAAGAACGGACTCAGTCATGGTCTGGTGGGGTCTTGGCAAAGAGGAAAGCGGCAGATTATAGCTGTCGCGCCGTCCTACGGACAGCGGTGAGGGGCGGATGGTCGAAATGAACTGTAAAAACTCGACGTTCAGCGGTGATTAAGGCTGAAGTTGATATCATCCTGTCACATTTGGCCTGCGCAACCGTCCATCGTCATGTCCAGTTCTCCCCCAAAGCTCCCCGCCAACCCCCTGCCGGATGGCTTTTTCGACCGCGACGCGCAAACGCTCGCGAAAGATTTGCTGGGCAAAGTCATCCGCCATCGGGTCGGCGAGTTGTGGCTGTCGGCGCGAATTATTGAAACCGAAGCCTATTATTTGGCCGAAAAAGGCAGCCATGCGTCCCTCGGCTACACAGAAAAGCGTAAGGCTTTGTTTCTGGATGGCGGCCACATCTATATGTACTACGCCCGTGGCGGTGACTCCCTGAACTTCAGTGCCCAGGGGCCAGGCAATGCCGTGCTGATCAAGTCGGCCTACCCCTGGGTGGATGAGGTATCAGGGCCTGCCAGCCTGGCGCAAATGCTCCTCAACAACCCCGACGCCAGCGGCCGTCCGCGCCCGGCCCAGAAGCTTTGCGCCGGGCAAACCCTGCTGTGCAAGGCCCTGGGTTTAAAGGTGCCAATGTGGGACGCCAAGCGCTTCGACCAGGAGCGGCTGTACGTCGAGGATGTGGGCCTGGCCCCCACGCAGATTATCCAGACCACCCGCCTGGGCATTCCCGGCGGGCGCGATGAACACCTGATGTATCGCTTTGTCGATGGCGGCTATGCGCCCTATTGCACACGGAACCCGTTGCGACGCGGCCAGGTCGAAGGCCGCGATTACGTTTTGATTTGAAATATGCCCTGCAGGAATGGGCTTATGTGGGAGCGGGCTTGCTCGCGATAGCATCACCTCGGTCTGTCAGTCATACCGAGTCGCCTGCATCGCGAGCAAGCCCGCTCCCACACAAGCTCGCCCCTATAGAGGGACATCACCACTGATGGAGAGGATTGTATGGGCCCATGGCTCGATGGCATTACTGGCTGGCTGACCCTTAACCCGCAATGGCTGGCCGCGGCGGTGTTTATCGTCGCCTTTGTGGAATGCCTGGCCATCGCCGGGATTATCGTGCCAGGCACGGTGCTGCTGTTTGCGATTGCCGCACTGGCCGGCAGCGGCGCGCTGTCCCTGAGTGAAACCCTGCTGCTGGGCTTGCTCGGCGGGCTTTTGGGCGACGGAATTTCCTACTACCTGGGCCGGCATTTCCACCAGAACATCCGGCGCCTGCCCGGCTTGCGCCATCATCCCGAGTGGATGGACGGGGCCGAGGCCTACTTCCAGAAGTACGGCATCGTCAGCCTGCTGGTAGGACGCTTCATCGGCCCATTGCGCCCCATGCTGCCCATGGTCGCCGGGATGTGTGATATGCCGTTCCCGCGCTTTGCCGCCGTTAGCGTGCTGGCCGCCACCGGCTGGTCTATCGCCTATCTGTTGCCGGGCTGGGCCGCCGGCGCGGCGTTTCGGTTGCCGCTGCCCGAAGGGTTCTGGCCCGAGGCCGGGGTGGTTGCCGCGTGCCTGGCCGTCTTGTTCGGCATCGCCCTCAACAGCACCCTGCGCGGCCATCGCCGGGCCACGTTGTGGATGGGCTGCGCCAGCCTGGCGTTGTTGATCGCGATGTTTATCGGTTATCCGTACCTGAACCATTTTGACCAGGGTTTGATGGCCCTGGTCCAGGAACACCGAGGCCCGGCGATGGACCGGATCATGGTGATGACCACCCAGTTGGGCGAGTTCAAGAAGATGTTCGTCGCCAGCGCGGTGCTGACCGGCCTGCTGCTGCTGGCGCGACAATGGCGCCAGGCGATTTTCGTCGGTGCCACCCTGCTCGGGGCCGCGCTGATCAACACCGGGAGCAAGCTGTTCTTTGCCCGCGGCCGGCCAGAAATCCTCGTCGACCCGCTGACCAGCTTCAGCATGCCCAGCGGCCACGCCTCTGGCTCGTTTGCGTTCTTCCTCGCGCTGGCGGTGCTGGCCGGTCGCGGCCAACCGACCCGCATGCGCCTGGCATGGCTGCTATTGGGCGCCATTCCGGCCGCTGCCATTGCGTTGTCGCGGGTATATCTGGGGGCCCACTGGCCGAGCGATATCCTCGCCGGCACCTTGCTGGCCATGACGGTCTGCGCCTTCAGCCTGACCTTGAGCCAGCGCCACAGCCTGCTGCCGCCCATGGCGCCGAAGGTATGGTGGTTGATCGTGCCGGGGTGCGTGGCGGTCCTGGGGTTCTTTGCCCTGACCGGCACCTCCCATGCCCTGCTGCGCTACGCTTATTGAGCTAGGCCGGGCCGACCCAGTCCACGGGAGCGTGACGCCGTTCGGCGCAGCGCTCCCGGCGCTCCAGCAACATTTCATCGGCAATTTCGGCAGCCCGCTCGGCAATGTATTCGGGGCCGCGATCGCGGGCCTGCTGAATCACTTGCGCGGTCACACTGACAAAAAATGCGTCCCAGACCAGTTGCTCCGATGGCGATAATCGAATCATGTTCATTCCCTGATAGTGGTGGCGGAGCCTCCACTATTTCAGGCGATGGGCACGCGGCAACGATGAAAAATCCGAAGCGGTCACGGATTATTCCGAGATAACGGCACTCAAGCGAACAGCTCGCCCTGCAATTCATCCAGCAGCACCTGAATCGCATCCAGGCGCAGCACCGGATCGTCGAGCTGCAGCAGCTCGATCTTGTCGGCGTCGGTAAACGGCAACAGGTAGGCCAGGCGGTTGCCCAGTTCCTGCTGCCCGTGCACGTCGGCGCCCATATCCAGTGAGGCGACCATCGGATGCTCGGCCAATGCCTGCAGCAGGGCCAACAGGTCGGCGTCTTCCTCATCCAACGGGCGCTCGGGCTGCTCTTGCAGCCACTCGACATCGGCGACCAGTAGTTGATCGCGCTGGACCTGCGCCTCCCGCACCCGAAACCTGCGCCCACCCTCGACACGGATCCCCAGCAGGCCATTGTCCTGCTGCTTGAAATCCCGAATCAGCGCTTCGCACCCCATCAATGCATAGCCGTCCGGCGCGAGACCGACTTCCTGGCCATCGAGGATGCACACCACGCCAAAGCCTTCGCCCTTTTTCATACAGCGACTGATCATGTCCAGGTAGCGCGCCTCGAACAGCTGCAGGTCGAGTGTGCAACCTGGAAACAGCACAGTATTGAGAGGGAACAGCGCCAGACTCATAAAGCGTTCCTTAAACCCGACTTAAATCGCCAAAGACACGGCCAATGGCAGGAATACTGCCGTAGCCACGCCCATCAAACTCATCGCCAATGCCGCAAAGGCGCCACACTCCTCGCTTTCCTGCAAGGCCACCGAGGTGCCGACCGCGTGGGCGGTCATGCCCAGGGCCATGCCCCGCGCCTCCGGGGTGTGCACGCCCAGGTACGACAGAAAGGCCGGCCCGATCATCGCCCCGATGACCCCGGTGATCAGCACGAACACCGCCGCCAGTGCCGCGACGCCGCCGATCTGCTCGGCCACCAGCATGGCGATGGGCGAGGTCACCGACTTGGGCGCCATGGTCATCAGCACCATGTGTTCGGCGCCAAACCACCAACCCAGCCCAATGCACAGGCCAGTGGCAAACACGCCCCCCACCACCAGCGTAGTAAAAATCGGCCAGAACAACTGGCGAATCCGTCGCAGGTTCAGGTACAGCGGCACCGCCAGTGCCACGGTGGCCGGGCCCAGCAGGATGCTCATGATCTCGGTACTTTTGCGGTATTCGACATAGGTCAGGCCGCACCCCAGGAGCACGCCAATCACCAGCAACATCGAGACCAGCACCGGTTGCAGGAAGATCCAGCGGGTTTTCTCGAACCCCGCCAACACCAGTTGATAGGCACCCAGGGTAATGCCGATGCCAAACAAGGGATGGTGGATCACCGCGGCCCACGCGCCCTGCCAATCGAAGGTCATTGCCCCTCCTCCCGCTGTGCCTGGCGCTTGACCAGCTTTTGCATGAGCACGCCGACAAAGGCCATGGCAATCACCAGCGACAACACCAGCGCCCCGACGATGGCCCAGAAGTCGGCGGCAATGTCCTTGGCATACACCATCACCCCCACTGCCGGCGGCACCAGCAGCAACGGCAGGTAACGCAACAGGCTGCCGGCCGCCAGGCTCAGTGGCTCACCGACCTCGCCGCGCCACACCAGATACGCCAGCAGCAACAGCAGGCCGACAATCGGCCCCGGCAAAACCGGCAGGAACAAGTGATTGATTGCCGTGCCCAGCAATTGAAACAACACCAGCCATGTCAAACCGCGTAACAACATGGGTTTTTCTCCCCCAAAAGCCCGTGGGCATTATAAGCACGCCGCTCCTATGAACAGGCATTCGCCAAAAGCATGGTGGGTTGACCGGGCCATTTGCCCATGATGATCTACATTGGTTCTCTGCAAACCACCTAAAACAACAACCCCCTGCCGGCGCCAGCGTGCCCGTGCCGCCAGGGAGAGATAGATGAACCAAGGAGAGTCGCAATGCCCTTTGTACCTGTAGCGCAACTCAATGAATATGTCGGCAAGGAACTGGGACGTTCCGCATGGCTCACCATCGACCAGGAGCGTATCAACCTGTTCGCGGAAGCGACCGGCGATTTTCAGTTCATCCACGTCGACCCGGTAAAAGCCGCCCAGACTCCGTTTGGCAGCACCATAGCCCATGGCTTTCTGTCGCTGTCGCTGATCCCCAAATTGATCGAAGACATCCTGATCATGCCCGAGGGTTTGAAGATGGCGGTCAACTACGGCCTGGACAGCGTGCGCTTTATCCAGCCGGTGAAAGTCAACTCCAAGGTACGCCTGGCGGTGACCCTCACCGACGCCACCGAGAAAAAGCCTGGCCAGTGGCTGCTCAAGGCCACCTGCACCCTGGAAATCGACGGCCAGGAAAAACCGGCCTACATCGCCGAGTCGCTGTCACTGTGCTTCGTCTGACACACCTGTAGGAGCCGGCCTGCCGGCGATAGCGCCAGCAGCCGCGCCATCGCCGACAAGTCCTTATTCGCACACAGACCACTAGGTATAGCTTCCCCCGCTGCGGCATACTCGGCGCTCAATTACCCGGATCCCGCTATGCGCCCACTCGTCCCCCTTGCTCTCGCCTTGTTGCTCACCGCTTGCGGCGACGGCGAATCCCTGTTGCCGCCCGACGCCCGGCTGCCGGACGGCGGGCGTTATCGCGGGGATGTGGTCGATGGGCTGCTGCAAGGCCAGGGCCGGGTGGATTATCCCAACGGCAGTTGGTACGCCGGGCAATTCGACAAAGGCCAATGGCACGGCCAGGGCGAATGGCATGGCAGCAATGGCGAGGTTTATAAAGGCCAGTTCCAGCAGGGCCTGTTCGATGGCCAGGGCACCCTGACCACGGCGGCCAACACCTACGTCGGCGGCTTCAAGCAAGGCCGGCGCAACGGCGAAGGCACCCTCAAAGAGGGGCAAATGACCTATCGCGGCGAATTCAAAGACGACCAATACTCCGGCCTCGGCCGCCTGGAACTGCCCGACGGCAGCCAGTACCAGGGCCAATTTGCCCACGGCAAGCCCAACGGCGAAGGCCAGCGCAACGACGACAGCGGCAACCAGTTCAGCGGCCGTTTCGTCAATGGCCAACTGGAAGGCAACGGTACCTTCAACAGCGCCGAAGGCGACATGTACGTCGGCCACTTCAAGCAGAACCAACTCAACGGCAAGGGTCGTTACGAAAACGCCGACGGCGACGTGTGGACCGGTGAGTTCCGCGAAGGCGCCCTGAGCGGCAAGGGTGAGCTGACCGGCGTGGACGGCAGCCATTACATCGGGTACTTCAGTGACTGGCGCTTTACCGGTGAGGGGCGCCTGAACCTCAGCGATGGCAGCTTCTACATCGGCGGCTTCGACAACGACAGCTATCACGGCCAAGGCACCCTGGTACTCACCGATGGCACGGTGCAAGCAGGGACCTGGGCCAACGGCCTGCGCGTACGCGATGCCGACGGCAAGCTGTTGCCCGACACCCTGGAAGTCGGGGTGCTGGCCCAGGGCCGCTTGCTCGACGACGCCCTCGCCGCCGTGCCGGCATCCACCCCGGCTGTCGAGCTGTACAGCCTGGTGGTGGCCGGTGACGGCAAGCAAAGCGTATTCCTGCGCGAGGCCGACTACGTCAGCAACCTACTGAGCAGCCGCTTCGGCGCCCGCGGGCAGATCCGCCTGGTCAACCACCGCGACCATATCGCCTACCGCCCGATGGCGACCCGCGAAAGCCTGCGCCGCGCCGTGCAGACCCTGGCCGAGCGCGCCGGCCCCGAAGACCTGGTGTTTATCTACCTGACCAGCCACGGCACCCACGAACATCAACTGGTGCTCGACCAACCGCGCATGGAGCTGGCCGACCTGCCGAGCGACGAGCTGGCGGCGGTGATGGCGCCGCTGAAAAACCGCGACAAAGTCATCGTGATTTCCGCCTGCTACTCCGGCGGTTTCATCCCGGCGCTCAAGGATGAACACACCCTGATCATGACCGCCTCCCGCGCCGACCGCGTGTCGTTTGGCTGCTCGGAAGAAGCCGACTTCACCTACTTTGGCGACGCCCTGTTCGCCCAGGCCCTGACCCAGACCGACGATTTGCTGCACGCCTTCAAGCTGGCCCAACGGCATGTGACCGAACGGGAAATGGCGGACAACTTCGAAGCCTCCGAACCACAGATCTGGGCCCCCAAGAGCGTGATCGCCCGTTGGCAACAATTACGTAAACAGCAGGCACGAAAGGCGCTGGAAAGCGTCTCTATCAATAGCAAGGAAGCAAAGAGCAACTAAGCTGAAACTGTATCAAGGGGGGAAACACTATGTACTTGACGCCTCAGCATATATTGCTTGCCGGAGCCTCGGGCTTGACCGGGGAACATCTGCTGGACCGCCTGCTCAACGAGCCTACCGTCACCCGCGTATTAGCGCCCAGCCGCCGGCCACTGGCCGAACATCCGCACCTGGAAAACCCGGTCGGCGACCCCAGCACATTGCTGCCACAACTGAGCGGCCGGGTCGACCTGGCCTTCTGCTGCCTGGGCACCACGCTTAAGCAGGCAGGTTCCGAGCAGGCGTTCCGCGCCGTAGACCTGGACCTGGTGGTGGCGTTCGGCAAGCGCGCCCGGGAGATGGGCGCACGACACCTGATCGTGATCAGCGCGATAGGCGCCGACCCCAAATCCTCGGTGTTCTATAACCGGGTCAAGGGTGAGATGGAGCAGGCCTTGCAGGCTCAGGGTTGGCCGCAACTGACCATCGTGCGGCCCTCGCTGCTACTGGGCGAGCGCCTGGAGACACGCCTGGCGGAGAAACTCGCAGGGCCGTTGTCGCGACTGATTCCCGGCAAGTATCGTGGCATCGAAGTGTGTGAGCTGGCCCGGGCCATGTGGCGCCTGGCCCTGGAGGAGCAGGACGGGGTGCGGATTGTCGAGTCGGATGAGTTGCGTAAGCTCGGCAAGTGAATCTGCGGTGACCGGGCGGGCCTCATCGCGGGCAAGCCCGGCTCCCACATGAATGCATTCACCGATCAAATGGGGGAGCTGGCTTGCCTGCGATGGGGCCCGCCCAGACCACAACCATCGCTACAGGCTACAACCCACCCGTCGCATTAAACCCAACCCCCAATACCGTCAACGCCGACAGCGGCAACAGCAGCGTGTCGAGCAGCGCGCTGGCCGGCAGGTCGAGGCCCGGGTAGCTCGGCGCTTCGGCGCCAAAACGGTCCATGGCACAGCAACCACCCTGCAGCGCATACAGATCCAGGCGCGTGCCCGCATACACCACTGGCGCACCGGGTTTCGCCGCATCCAGGGTGCGTACGGTGGCGCAGCCTGCCAGTTGCAGGCCCAGCACGATCAGCAGGACTTTATTCATCGCTGCTCAAATGATGCTCACCCCAGCGCGGCAACATGTCCTGGGGGATGTTCAGCAAGTTGAGAATCCGTGCCACCACGAAATCCACCAGGTCATCAATGGTCTGCGGCTGGTGATAAAAGCCCGGCGACGCCGGCAGGATGGTCACGCCCATATTCGACAGTTTGAGCATGTGCTCCAGGTGAATGCTCGAATACGGCGCCTCGCGCGGCACCAGGATCAACTGGCGGCGCTCCTTCAAGGTCACGTCCGCCGCGCGCTCGATCAGATTGTTGCAGGCACCGGTGGCGATCGCCGACAGGGTGCCGGTGGAACACGGCACCACCACCATTGCCGCCGGCGCACCGGAGCCGGAGGCCACGGGCGACATCCAGTCTTCCTTGCCATAGACCTTGATCTGCCCCGCCGCCGCACCGGTGTATTCGGTCAGGAAGGCCTGCATCATCTGCACCTTGGGCGGCAGCGAAACATCAGTCTCGGTGGCCATCACCAATTGCGCGGCCTTGGAAATCAGGAAATGCACCTCGCGGTCTTCGCGCACCAGGCAATCGAGCAAACGCAAGCCATAGGGCGCGCCGGAGGCGCCGGTCATCGCCAGCGTGATGCGCTCCGGCCCGCTCATTGCAGCGCCTCGGCGAGTTTGCCGTGCAGGCCGCCAAAGCCGCCATTGCTCATGATCACCACGTGGGTACCGGGCTTGGCCTGGCTTTTGACCCGTTCGATGATGCCTTCCAGGGAGTCGCTGACAATCGACGGCACCGTGCAAAGCCTGGCCACGGCTGCCAGGTCCCAACCCAGGTTGGCTGGCGCGTACCACACCACCTGGTCGGCATCGTTGACGCTTTCCGGCAGGCCATCACGGTGCGCGCCCAGCTTCATGGAGTTGGACCGCGGCTCGATAATCGCAATCACCGGCGCATCGCCAACGCGCTTGCGCAGGCCGTCGAGGGTGGTGGCGATCGCCGTGGGGTGGTGGGCGAAGTCGTCGTAGATGGTAATCCCGTTCACTTCGGCGACCTTTTCCATACGCCGCTTGACGCTCTTGAACGCGCTCAGCGCGGCAATGCCCATGGCCGGTACCACGCCGACATGCCGGGCTGCAGCCAGGGTCACCAGGGCGTTGGCGACGTTATGCTGGCCGGTCATGTCCCAATCGACGATGCCTTGGGCCTCGCCCTCAAACAGCACTTCGAATTGGCTGCCATCCTCGCTCAACAACTTGACCTGCCACTGCCCGCCGGCGCCAGTGGTTTGTACCGGCGTCCAGCAGCCCATCTCGATCACGCGCTGCAAAGCCGGCTCGGTGGTGGGGTGAATCACCAGGCCTTCGCTGGGAATGGTGCGTACCAGATGGTGGAATTGCCGCTCGATGGCCGGCAGATCAGGGAAGATGTCCGCATGATCGAACTCCAGATTGTTCAAAATCGCCGTGCGCGGGCGGTAGTGAACGAACTTGGAGCGCTTGTCGAAGAAGGCGCTGTCGTATTCATCGGCCTCGATCACAAAAAACGGTGTATCGCCCAAACGCGCCGACACCGAGAAATTCTGTGGCACGCCGCCGATCAGGAAGCCGGGGCTCATGCCTGCATGTTCCAACACCCAGGCCAGCATGCTGCTGGTGGTGGTCTTGCCATGGGTACCGGCTACCGCCAGCACCCAACGGCCCTGCAGCACGTGATCGGCCAGCCATTGCGGGCCGGACACATAGGGCAGGCCTTTGTTCAGCACGTACTCCACGGCAGGGTTGCCACGGGACATGGCATTGCCGATCACCACCAGGTCCGGGACCGGATCGAATTGCGCCGGGTCGTAACCCTGGGTCAGCTCAATGCCCTGGGCCTGCAACTGCGTGCTCATGGGCGGATAGACATTGGCATCGGAGCCGGTGACGTGATGCCCCAGCTCTTTGGCCAGGACCGCCATTGAGCCCATGAAGGTGCCGCAAATACCGAGAATATGAATGTGCATAGTCGACCTCGTAAAACATCGAGGCAGGTTAGCTTAGGGTGGGAAAATTCGCACTCTTTTAGCGATTAGCGTGCGATCTTTTCCGCCACTGAGCGTGGCGTTCACTGATAAACAGTCGAGGGACTTTTCTACTCTTTTTGCAATTCAGTACACTGGAATCAAGCCCGGCATTTAAGAACTCCCGCAAAATACCGGGCCTGACAGCTGCTACTTAGTAAAACATACAACCGAACTCAAACCACCGAACCAAAAGCAGACAGACCACTATCAAACTATCTCTTTCTTGCCTTTTGTTTCCACTTCCCGAATGGCAACCATCCTTGCAATGAAGTTATTGATTGTCTCGTTCCTTTTATCAAGTACATCCAGGCGACTGGTAACAGTTTTAGGCTCGACCACTGATTCTTCTTTATACGGCTTGAAAATAAAACCGTTTTCCGCAGCCGTCAGCTCCATATTTTTCTCTGCTGCGCTGTACAGCTCCTCAAGTTTTTTGATACGCGCATTTGTCTCGGTTGGCCAGTTCGGATCTTTCGTAAGAGCCTCACCATCCCCTCCCTCAGCCAGCAGTTGAATAGTGTTAACCGCGTACAGCAACTTTGTCTCGGCATTATCCAACCGCAACTTAATCATTGTGGCGTCTTGCTCTCCTGTACCGCCTGCCGCTGGCGTAACGCCATTGGATTGCTGACTCGGAGCCGGCTGGTGGGCCGGGGGCAATAATGGGGTAGTGGCGCTAAAGCTACCCTTGATGGTTTCACCGCTCCAAACCGATCCGGCATAAGTACCAATACTCAACGGAGTACTAACCAGGCCATTTACGGACGCATTCACAAAAGCATCGCGAGCTACAGTTTTCAAAGGTGTATCGGTTTTAAACACACCGGCCTTGACCAGGCGATCAGCCGCAATCAGATTGGTGGCAACATCGCCAAATGTCTTGGGTTGCGCAACCACGGGCTTGGGCCCAACGGGCAGTGAGGCGCCAGGGTGCTGCGTTTTGAACACAATGTCCCTGAAGTTAGCTATCCCCTTGCTGTTCGAGGCCCCTGCAGTCGGACGGGGAGCCACATTGGGCTTTACTGACGCTGTCTGTACAAATTTACCGGCGATCCCGTTAGAGGGGACTTTAAGGGCCTTTGATCCTGCGCTGGAAAACGGTCGAGGAAGGCGAGGGGATCCAAACCCGCGCCTGACTCGCACGGCGCCTTCACCCGAATTTTCACCCGTACTGTTCGCCTCGCTGGACGCCTGGGTGTCCGGAGTTTGCGCCGTTTCATCAAAGTAGGACGCACTTTTCGTAACGGCTGATGCCTGTTGCCGGGGCAAGCCATCCACGGGATCATTCACGTGCAACGGAACCGAAACAGGAAAACCTGAAATATTCATATTGCCACCTATATAGTAAAAAACACGTCAACGACGTGATTACTATCAATTTTATTCATCCCTAGTGTCAAAGCATCATAAACGATGAACCATCCTTTCCACTTGAGTATGAGATAGGCAGACTTCAGTTCCACACAACACACAAATTAAATGAACCATTACAACCAATAGCGTCACACCTCAACCGCAACACTTTTCACACCGACGAATCATGCCAACACTTAAAAACAATAAATGCATTAAATAATCACCCCGCCAAGTCGCAACCAGCACGCTAGCAAACACACACAACTTCACAACAAATATATTAACCCCTATTACACCCATGCCCATTGAACAGAGATCATGAGGGCGAATTGATCAGCACAGACGTCAAAGCACAGGAGCGGTCTTTACCCTCGCTCAGCCCGCAGAACGCAACGCAATTCCATGCTTGCGCAGCTTGCGGTACAGCGTATTGCGGCTAATGCCCAACTGCTCTGCAGCAAGGGTCATATGCCAGCGCTGCTGCTCCAGCATGTTCAGCAATGCCAGCCGCTCGGCATCTTCCAACGGCTGCTTGACGACGGTTCGCGCCTGGACAGGCACCCGGCCAATTATCGCAGGCAGATCGCTCAACCCGACCCGTGCGCCCTCGCAGAGTGCAGCCAAAGTACGCAACACCGTGCGCATTTGTCGCACGTTACCCGGCCACGAGAAGTCCAACAGTGCCTGACGCGCATCGTCATCAAGTACGATTGTCTGCCCCTGCGCTTCCTGCGCCAGAAGAAAGTCCAGCAACTGCGACTTGTCAGTGCGCTCGCGCAACGGCGGCAAGGCGATTTCCAGGCCATTGAGCCGGTAATACAAGTCCTCGCGGAAACTGGCGTCACGCACACGTTCCTGCAAGTTGCGGTGCGTCGCGCTGATCACCCGCACGTCCACCGCTTGCGGCTCACCCCCAATGGGCACCACCAGCCGGTCTTCCAACACTCTTAGCAACCGGGTCTGCAACGCCAGCGGCATATCGCCGATTTCATCGAGGAACAAGGTACCGCCATCGGCCTGTTGCAGCTTGCCGCGCATGCCTTCCTTGCGGGAGCCGGTGAAACTGCCACCGCGATAACCGAACAATTCGCTCTCGATCAGGCTCTCAGGGATGGCCGCGCAGTTCAGGGCGACGAAGGGTTTGTCGGCACGCTGGCTGGCATGGTGCACGGCTTTGGCGAATGCCTCCTTGCCGGAGCCGGTTTCGCCATTGATCAGCAGCGGCACGTCGCGTTCAAAGACCCGCAGGGCCTTGCGAAAGTCATTCTGCAGCGCCTCATCGCCCAGGCAGATGCCCGGCACGCGCGGCCGCTCGACCTTGGCCGGCACCGGAACCCGTGGGCCGGGCGCCCGCCGGGCCTCGCCGCGCAACACCGCGAACAGGCTGCGCCCATCGCGGGTGCGCAGGGGCCAACTGGAGCTGGCGTTGGCACTGGCGCGGCCGAGCAAGTCATCCAGGCGGCAGTCGAAAAACATCTCCACCGGCAGGCCCAGCAAACGCCCGCGTGGCAGCCCCAGCAGGTTCTGCGCGCTTTGGTTGAGCGCACAGATCCGCCCTTCACCGTCGAACGCCAGCAGCCCTTCGCTGAACAGGCCCACGGATTCGGCCTGCAGGTGGAAACGCAGCAACCAGTGGTTTTCAAAGTGGCGCAGGAAGTAGCAGCTCTCGATCATCTTCGCCGACAGATTGACCAGCGCCATGGTATGGAACTGGCTCTGACGCGATACCGCCTCGCGGGCCGAGGACACGTCCAACACTGCCAGCAGGTCGCCATGGGGGTCGAATACCGGGCTGGCGGAACAGGTCAGGCCGGTGTGGCGCCCACGAAAGTGTTCATCGCGATGAATGGTCAGGGCCTGGCGCTCCACCAGGCAGGTGCCGATGCCGTTGGTGCCTTCGCAGGCCTCGCTCCAGTCAGCGCCGAGCCATAGGCCGGCATGCTCGAACACCTTGCGCTCGCTAGGCGCGGTGACGCAGTTGAGGATCACCCCACGCGCATCGGTCAACAGCACCGCGTGCCCGGCGCCGGAAAGCTGTTGATGCAAATTGTTCATTTCAGTGCCGGCGATGTGCAGCACCTGCTGCAGGCGCTCGCGGCTTTCCAGCAGGCGATCGTGCTCCAGCACCGTGGGGGCAATGGTCAGTGCCGGGTCGAGGTGATAGTCCTCCAGGCAGCGCAGCCAGGAACGGGCAATCGAGGGATCGCTGCCGGGACCGTGCAGCGGGTCTTGCCCACGGGTGACCGTCAGGACTTGCCGGGCATGGCGGCTGAAATGATCGTTTTGCATCTTCTTATTGTTCTCCTGTTGCGTGGGACACACCGCGGACCGGGACGCCCAGCATCCTCCACGCCTTGGCGCATTGCAATCCCGGGGCGACCCATGGGTCACAGGTTGTATCGCCGGTGGCACAAACTGTCACCCCGACTGTCCCAAAGCTGTCACAGCAACGCCTTGCAACAAACCCTAAAGCCTTGATTTACCTGGCCTGCAGGGCACTGGCCCGACCTTTGCTCTACGCTTTATCAAGCGCAGCCACGCTGCACTCCAATAAACATAAGAAGTCAGGAGATACCCACCATGCGTTATGCACACCCCGGTACTGAAGGCGCTATCGTTTCGTTCAAGGCCAAGTACGGCAACTACATCGGTGGCGAATTTGTGGCCCCGATAGATGGCAACTACTTCACCAATACTTCGCCGGTAAACGGCAAGCCCATCGCCGAATTCCCACGCTCCACTGCCAAAGATATCGACAAGGCACTGGACGCCGCCCACGCCGCCGCTGATGCCTGGGGCAAGACCTCGGCCCAGGACCGCTCGCTGGTGCTGCTGAAAATCGCCGACCGCATCGAACAGAACCTCGAACTGCTGGCCATTACCGAAACCTGGGACAACGGCAAGGCCGTACGCGAAACCCTCAACGCCGATATCCCCCTGGCCGCTGACCACTTCCGCTACTTCGCCGGCTGCATCCGTGCCCAGGAAGGCAGCAGCGCCGAGATCAACGAACACACCGCCGCCTATCACTTCCACGAGCCCTTGGGTGTGGTCGGGCAGATCATCCCGTGGAACTTCCCACTGCTGATGGCCGCCTGGAAACTCGCGCCAGCACTGGCCGCCGGTAACTGCGTGGTACTCAAGCCTGCCGAGCAGACCCCGCTGGGCATCAACGTGCTGATGGAAGTGATCGGCGACCTGCTGCCACCGGGCGTGCTGAACGTGGTGCACGGTTTCGGCAAGGAAGCGGGCGAAGCCCTGGCGACCAGCAAACGCATCGCCAAGATCGCCTTTACCGGCTCCACGCCGGTGGGTTCGCACATCATGCATTGCGCGGCCGAAAACATTATTCCGTCCACCGTTGAGCTGGGCGGCAAGTCGCCGAACATCTTCTTCGCCGACATCATGAAAGCCGAACCGCAATTTATCGAAAAGGCCGCCGAAGGCCTGGTGCTGGCGTTCTTCAACCAGGGCGAAGTGTGCACCTGCCCCTCCCGCGCGCTGGTGGAAGAGTCGATCTACGACGACTTCATGAAGGTGGTGATGAAGAAGGTCGAGTCGATCAAGCGTGGCGACCCGCTGGACACCGACACCATGGTGGGTGCCCAGGCGTCCGAGCAACAGTTCGACAAGATCCTGTCGTACCTGGAAATCGCCAAGGGCGAAGGCGCCGAGCTGCTGACGGGCGGCAAAGTGGAGAAACTGACCGGCGACCTGGCAACCGGCTATTACATCCAGCCGACCCTGCTCAAGGGCACCAACAAGATGCGTGTGTTCCAGGAAGAAATCTTTGGCCCGGTGGTGAGCATCACCACCTTCAAGGACGAAGCCGAAGCCCTGGCGATCGCCAACGACACCGAGTTTGGCCTGGGTGCCGGCTTGTGGACCCGCGACATCAACCGCGCCTACCGCATGGGCCGGGCGATCAAGGCCGGGCGTGTGTGGACCAACTGCTACCACCTGTACCCGGCGCATGCCGCGTTTGGTGGTTACAAGAAGTCCGGTGTGGGCCGTGAGACGCACAAGATGATGCTGGATCACTATCAGCAGACCAAGAACCTGCTGGTGAGCTACGACATCAACCCACTGGGTTTCTTCTAACCCTCCCCCGCTCCCACACTTGAAATGCAATTAAATGTGGGAGCGGGCTTGCTCGCTCCCACACTTGGATCTTCATCAATAGTTGCGACGTGCATTCGGCAGACATCCGCCGAGTTAAAACAATAAAAACAAGGTACTTTCCCATGCCTAGCGAACCGACAGGATCCTCCGTCGACTTCGAAAAAGTCGGCTCCGAATACTTCCAACAACGAGAATTGAAAAAAGGCGCCGCCGGCTGGGTGCTATTAGTCGGCCTCGGCGTTGCCTATGTCATTTCCGGCGACTACGCCGGCTGGAACTTCGGCCTGGCCCAAGGCGGCTGGGGCGGGATGTTCCTCGCCACACTCCTGATGGCCACCATGTACTTGTGCATGTGTTTCTCCCTGGCCGAACTGTCCTCCATGATCCCTACCGCCGGTGGCGGCTATGGTTTTGCCCGCAGCGCCTTCGGCCCCTGGGGAGGATTTCTCACCGGCACGGCGATCCTGATCGAATACGCCATCGCCCCCGCCGCCATCGCGGTGTTTATCGGCGCCTATTGCGAATCACTGTTCGGCATTGGCGGCTGGATGATCTACCTGGCGTTCTACATCATCTTTATCGGCATCCATATCTTTGGCGTCGGTGAAGCGCTGAAGTTGATGTTTGTGATTACCGCCGTCGCCGCAATTGCCCTGGGCGTGTTCCTGGTGGCGATGGTGCCGCACTTCAACGTCGCCAATCTGCTGGACATTCCCGTGACCGAAGCCAAGGGCGCCAGCAGTTTCCTGCCGTTCGGCTATGTCGGCGTGTGGGCCGCGATTCCTTATGCGATCTGGTTCTTCCTCGCCGTCGAAGGCGTGCCCCTGGCTGCCGAAGAAACCAAGAACCCCAAGCGCGACCTGCCCCGCGGCCTGATCGGCGCGATTGTGGTGCTCACCAGCTTTGCCCTGCTGATCCTGGTGATTGCCCCCGGCGGCGCCGGCACCCTGGCGCTGATCAAGTCCGGCAACCCGTTGGTGGAATCCCTGGCCCTGGCCTACGGTGGCTCGACCTGGATGGGCAGCTTCGTCAACCTGGTGGGCCTGGCCGGACTGATCGCGAGCTTCTTCTCGATCATCTATGCCTACTCCCGGCAGATTTTCGCCCTGTCCCGCGCTGGCTACCTGCCGCGCAAACTGTCGCAAACCAATAAAAGCAAGGCACCGGTGCTGGCCCTGGTCATTCCCGGGATCATCGGTTTTGGCCTGTCGCTGACCGGCCAGGGCGACCTGCTGATCCTGGTGGCGGTGTTTGGCGCGACCATTTCCTACGTGCTGATGATGGCCGCGCACATCACCCTGCGCATCCGTCGCCCCAAAATGGAGCGCCCATACCGCACGCCGGGCGGCATCTTCACCTCGGGCCTGGCCCTGATACTGGCCTGCATCGCCGTGGTGGCGGGCTTCCTGGTGGATCCGCGCGTGGTGATTGGCGCGGCGATCATCTATGGAGTATTAATTGCTTACTTCGCTTTCTACAGTCGGCATCACTTGGTAGCAGGCACGCCGGAAGAAGAGTTCGCGGCGATCCAGGCCGCAGAGGCCGCCTTGCACTAACGCCGTAAACCACGGCGCGGGCCACCGCCCGCGTCGTCATGGAGAGTCTGTATGGCAAGTTTTTCCCACTCGGTCGGTGCATTGACCTACCGTTTCGACAGCCTCAAGGACGTGATGGCCAAGGCCAGTCCCGCCCGCTCCGGGGATTTTCTCGCCGGCGTCGCCGCACAGAACGACGGCGAACGTGTGGCGGCGCAAATGGCCCTGGCCAATATCCCGTTGAAGCACTTCCTGGAAGAGGCGCTGATCCCCTACGAAAGCGACGAAGTCACCCGGCTGATCATCGACACCCACGACCAGCAGGCCTTTGCCGTGGTCAACCACCTGACCGTCGGCGGGCTGCGGGACTGGCTACTCAGTGACGCGGCCGACGAACACAGCCTGCGTGCACTGGCGCCGGGGTTGACCCCGGAAATGGCCGCCGCCGTGTCGAAGATCATGCGTGTGCAGGACCTGGTGCTGGTGGCGCAGAAGATCCGCGTCGTCACCCAGTTTCGCGGCACCATGGGCCTGCGCGGGCGCTTGTCCACGCGCCTGCAACCTAACCATCCGACGGATGAACCGGCGGGCATCGCCGCGAGCATCCTCGATGGACTGCTGTACGGCAACGGCGACGCCATGATCGGCATCAACCCGGCCACCGACAGCATCGCCTCGATTTGCGCCATGCTGGAAATGCTCGACGCGATCATCCAGCGCTACGAGATCCCGACCCAGGCCTGTGTGCTGACCCACGTCACCACCTCCATCGAAGCGATCAACCGCGGCGTACCGCTGGACCTGGTGTTCCAGTCGATCGCCGGCACCGAGGCGGCCAACGCCAGCTTCGGGATCAACCTGAATGTGCTGCAGGAAGGCTACGACGCAGGCCTGAGCCTGAATCGCGGGACTCTGGGGCAAAACCTGATGTATTTCGAGACGGGCCAGGGCAGCGCCCTGTCGGCCAACGCGCATTTCGGGATTGATCAACAAACCTGCGAAACCCGTGCCTATGCTGTGGCGCGGCACTTCAAGCCATTTTTGGTCAACACGGTGGTCGGTTTTATCGGCCCCGAGTACCTGTACAACGGCAAGCAAATCATCCGCGCCGGCCTCGAAGACCATTTCTGCGGCAAGCTGCTCGGCGTGCCCATGGGTTGCGACATCTGCTACACCAACCATGCCGAAGCCGACCAGGACGATATGGACACCCTGCTGACCTTGCTGGGCGTAGCCGGAATCAATTTCATCATGGGCATCCCGGGTTCCGACGACATCATGCTCAACTACCAGACCACATCCTTCCACGACGCGCTCTACGCCAGGCAAACCCTGGGTTTAAAGCCCGCGCCGGAGTTTGAGCAGTGGCTGGCGAAAATGGGCATCTTCACGCAAGCCGATGGCAAGGTGCGGTTTGGTAACAACCTGCCACCAGCCTTCCGCCACGCCTTGGCGCAATTGGGATGAAGGAACCTCCAGTGCAAATCGACACACCTGAAAGCGATAACCCCTGGCTGGAGCTGCGGCGCCTGACCCCGGCGCGAATCGCCCTGGGCCGCACCGGCACCAGTATTCCCACCGGCGCGCAACTGGACTTCCAGTTCGCCCATGCCCAGGCCCGCGACGCGGTACACCTACCGTTTGACCATACCGGCCTGAGCAGCCAGATGGCCGAGCGCGGCCGCGATAGCCTGTTGCTGCACAGCGCCGCGCCCGACCGCCACAGCTACCTGCAACGCCCGGACCTGGGACGGCGCCTGAGCGATGAGTCGGCCCAGACCCTGCGCGACTACGCCCAGGCCAACCCGGGCGGTGTGGACCTGGCGGTGGTAGTGGCCGATGGTTTATCGGCGCTGGCGGTGCATAAACACACCGTGCCGTTTCTGACACGCATGGAAGAACAGACCCACGCTGAAGGCTGGTCCTTGTCGCCGGTGATCCTGGTGGAACAAGGCCGGGTGGCGGTGGCCGATGAGATCGGCCAGTTACTCGGGGCAAAAATGGTGGTGATCCTGATCGGCGAGCGGCCAGGGCTCAGCTCGCCGGACAGCCTGGGGCTGTACTTCACCTATAACCCCAAGGTCGGCCTGACCGACGCCTACCGCAACTGTATTTCCAATGTGCGCCTGGAGGGTCTGAGCTACGGCATGGCCGCGCACCGCCTGCTGTACCTGATGCGCGAGGCCTGTCGGCGGCAGTTGTCGGGGGTCAATCTCAAGGATGAGGCGCAGGTTCAGACCCTGGAATCGGATGATCCGGACCTGATGAAAGGCAATTTCCTGCTCAGCCCAACCAAGGACTGATGCCGGCACGATTGCGATTTTTCACCGCTTTAGGCAGCATCAAGCAGCGGGCGCCCGAGTAATGGACCGTTTGCCGTTGTATTCCTATAGAAGTTGAGGCCTAGCATGCGGATTACTCAAGCGACTCTGGAACACCTGGACCTGTTGACCCCATTATTCGTCAAATACCGCGAGTTCTATGGCGCGCTGCCCTTTCCGGACTCCTCCCGGGCGTTTCTGGAGAAGCGTCTGCGGCGCAAGGAGTCGGTGATCTACCTGGCGCTGCCGGATGACGACGACAGCAAGCTGCTGGGCTTCTGCCAGCTGTATCCGAGCTTTTCTTCGCTGTCGTTGAAACGGGTGTGGATCCTCAATGACATCTACGTCGCCGAGGACGCCCGCCGCCAACTGGTGGCCGACAACCTGATGCGCGCCGCGAAAAAAATGGCCAAGGAAACCAATGCCGTGCGTTTGCGCGTGTCCACCAGCAGTAATAACGCGGTGGCGCAGAAGACCTATGAGTCCATGGGCTTTCGCGAAGATACCGAGTTCAAGAACTACACATTGCCGATCAGCGAAGACTGAAGCCATTCGCCCAAACACCCAAAAAATGTGTGCGGGCTTGCTCGCGATAGCGGTGGTTCAGTTGATGTATTTTTAACTGACCCACCGTTATCGCGAGCAAGCCCGCTCCCACATTTGGATCAGTGCTAGCCAGAATAGCCGCGACATCCCCCGCTACAAAACCAGCACGCTTTTCATCACTCAGTCCGTATAATGCCGACGTTTTAGGGTTGTAGGAAAAACGGCATACACACGTAGCCTTATTGCCCGAAGCCTCCGCACAGGCCCGCTGAGTCGGGCCATTCACACAGGTGCCATCCATGGATTTCAACCCGCTCGACCTTATCCTGCATCTCGACGTGTACCTCGACTTGCTGGTAACCAATTACGGTCCGTGGATCTACGCCATCCTGTTCCTGGTGATTTTTTGCGAAACCGGCCTGGTGGTCATGCCGTTCCTGCCCGGCGATTCCCTGCTGTTTATTGCGGGCGCCGTCGCTGCCGGTGGCGGCATGGACCCGGTCCTGCTGGGCGGCCTGCTGATGCTGGCGGCGATCCTCGGTGACAGCACCAACTATGTGATCGGCCGCACCGCCGGGGAACGCTTGTTCAGCAACCCCAATTCGAAAATCTTCCGCCGCGACTACCTGCAAAAGACCCACGACTTCTACGACAAGCACGGCGGCAAAACCGTGACCCTGGCGCGCTTCCTGCCGATCCTGCGCACCTTCGCGCCGTTCGTCGCCGGTGTCGCCAAAATGCCGTATCCGCGCTTTTTCGGCTTCAGCGTGCTGGGCACCATCCTCTGGGTCGGTGGCCTGGTCACCCTCGGCTACTTCTTCGGTAACGTACCGTTCATCAAGAAAAACCTGTCGCTGCTGGTGGTGTTCATCATCCTGCTGTCGCTGGTGCCAATGATCATTGGCGTGGCCCGCAGCCGCTTTGGCCGCACCTCCTCCGAAGCCAAGCCGCACTGATCGGCCATGTGGTCCCTCAGCGCCTGGCGTCGCCGGCGCCTCCTGGCCAAGCACCCGGTTGCCGATGAAACGTGGCAACGGGTGCGCCATCACCTGACCTTCCTCGACGGCATCAGCGCCGAACAGGACCAATGGTTACGTGAGGCCAGCGTGCTGTTCCTCGCCGAAAAACACCTGACTGCCCTGCCCGGCGTCGATCTGCACCAGGAACAACGCCTACTGCTCGCCGCCCAGGCCCAACTGCCGCTGATGAACCTGGGCGAGTTGGAGTGGTACCAGGGCTTCCATGAAATCATTCTCTACCCCGATGACTTTCGCAGCCCCCAGCGCCATCGCGACGCCAGCGGCGTGGAACATGAATGGGATGGCGAGCACAGCGGCGAAGCCTGGCAGCAAGGCCCGGTGATCCTCGCCTGGCCGGGCGTACTGGCCAGCGGCAATTGGGAAGGCTACAACCTGGTGATCCACGAACTGGCGCATAAGCTCGACATGCTCAATGGCGACGCCAACGGCCTGCCGCCGCTGCACAGCGACATGCGCGTCCAGGAGTGGGCCAGCGTGATGCAGAGCGCGTTTGATGACCTCAACCGCCAGCTCGACCACAACCCCGACGCCGAAACCGCCATCGACCCGTATGCCGCGGAAAACCCGGCAGAGTTTTTTGCGGTCACCAGCGAATATTTTTTCAGCGCCCCGGATTTGCTGGTGGACAGTTATCCACAGGTCTACGGGCAACTGAGCCAGTTTTACCGCCAGGATCCACTGGCACGCCTGAAACATCTGCAAGCCAGCGACCCGCGCTATCAGACTGAAGGCTAAGTACCGTACGACGTCTGGCGCGTGGCATCGGCGCAGGAATATGCCTATAATCGCCGCCACTTTTAGGCCAATCCGGCCAATTTACTTGGCCAACTACGGGGGCAACGCCCAATGAGCTATAGCAAGATTCCGGCTGGCAAAGACCTGCCGAACGACATCTACGTCGCCATCGAGATTCCGGCCAACCATGCGCCGATCAAGTACGAAATCGACAAAGACAGCGACTGCCTGTTCGTTGACCGTTTCATGGCCACCCCGATGTTCTACCCGGCCAACTACGGTTTTATCCCCAACACCCTGGCTGACGACGGCGACCCCCTCGACGTGCTGGTCGTGACCCCTTACCCGGTCACCCCAGGCTCGGTCATCCGCGCCCGCCCGGTTGGCATCCTGAACATGACCGACGACGGCGGCGGCGATGCCAAAGTCATCGCAGTGCCACACGACAAGCTGTCCCAACTGTACGTCGATGTGAAGGAATACACCGACCTGCCGCCGCTGTTGCTGGAGCAGATCAAGCACTTCTTCGAGAACTACAAAGACCTCGAAAAAGGCAAATGGGTGAAGATCGACGGTTGGGGCAACGCAGACGCCGCCCGTGCCGAGATCATGAAGTCGGTAGCTGCCTACAAAGGCTGATACCGCTACTCATTGCCACGGCAATCTAAAAAAGCCCCGATCACTCGGGGCTTTTTTGTGGGAAAAAATAAACAACAAGTTCAATTAAATAAACAAAACAACAACTAACGTTTAACTAGACAGAATCTAGCCAAGATTTTACTTGCAATAAGGAAACACCTACATACACCAACTCAACGCATGGTTTATTTGATCTTGTTTTCCGGACAGTAAACTCTGCGTTTATGAATACATCAGGTGATCGCTTAAGAATGTTACTTCGGGAAGTTCATCTTTCCGCATCCGACTTCGCCAAGAATCGCGACGTCACGCCCCAGCATGTGAACAACTGGTTCAAGCGCGGCGTGCCCTTGGCCCGGCTCGACGAAATAGCAGAACTGCTGTGTGTCACCAGCCGCTGGCTACGTACCGGCGAAGGCCCTAAACACCCGCCGACCAACCTCCAGCTGGAAGGCCCCAACCACGGAAACAGCGCTACCGCCCGTGAAGACTGCGGCCATTACCTCTGCGGCCCCAATAGCGGCCCGGAAAAGATCGACGTGGAGATCCCCCTCCACGCCTCATTCAACTCCCAGGAAAGCCTGCGCCTCTCCCTGCGCACCCTGGAACAACTCAACGTCACCGCCGACCGCGCCCTGGGGGCCTACATGGTCGGCAACAGCATGATCGACATCATCCAGGATGGCGCCATCCTCGCCATCGACCGCGGCCGCACCCAAATCATCGACGGCGAAATCTACGCCCTCGAACACCACGGCATGCTACGCATCAAATACCTCTACAACCGCCCCGGCGGCGGCCTGCGCATGCGCAGCCACAACAACAGCGAACACCCCGACGAATTCCTGACCTACGACCAGCGCTTCGAGCAAAACGTACACATCCTGGGCTGGGTATTCTGGTGGTCCACCCTCAACAACCGCCGCCCACCGGTCCCGCTGGACGAACACTTGACAGGCTACGACGGCTCTAAATCAGACTAGACGCTGGGAAACTGCGGGGAATGTGAGTATCATGCGCGGCACATTTGGCAGGGGTTGGCGTGAAGCCAGCACACCCTACCCGGCGATGCGGAGGAGTTCCCGCTGATGCCCCCCTCTATCACTTGGGCGAGCGCTTGAGTGAACGATTGAAGGCTGGTGAGGTTTACCAAAAATAGACTTAACCAGTCCCCGAGAAGCCGGCCACAAGCCGGCTTTTTAATTGTCCGAAATAAACCTATTCCATCCGAGAGTCCTGCCGATAACTTAGCTATAACGGGCGTTTCAGGTTCGTCCCTGTCCAATGGCGTTCAACGCCATTTGACCTCATCCGACGATGAAGCGGGGGGGACAAATGGGGGGAAAAAGAGTCGCATTCTGAATAGCTGTGTGGCGAGGGAGTTTGCTCCCTCGCCACAGGTTGAAGTTTTACTCTTGCTAAAGCATCAAAAATCCACGGTCGCCGACAACTCGTACGTGCGCGGCGCGCCCAGGCCCAGGCTGGACGTCAGCGGCATGCCCCAGTACGCCTTGTCAGTGACGTTGGTCACCGTGCCACGCAGGGTCACCGGTCGCCCGGCGACCTGCATTGCATACCGCGAGCCCAGGTCGAAAATGGTGTAGCCGGGGATCGACTGCGAGTTGTCATCACTGATGTATTGCTGGGAAACCGCCGTCGCGTTGGCGGTCAGGGTCAGGCCCGGCACCAGTGGCGTGTCCCATTCCGCGCCGAGCTTGCCTTGCAGCTTGGGCAACCCGGTGGCCGTCTTGCCTTCGTCATCGCCGCCTGGCGATTTGGTGATCTTCGGATCAACATGGGCAACGCCGCCCATCAGGCGGACGTCGTCGATGGGCGAGCCGAAGAAGCCCCACTCGATGCCTCGGTTGCGCTGTTCGCCACCAAAGGAGAACACGTTGGTCACCGGATCGGTCGAGCTGCCCGGGCGCTCGATCTGATACAGGCTGAGGGTGTGGGTGAACGTGCCCAGGTCGAGCTTGAGGCCGATTTCCTTCTGCTTGGATTTGTACGGGGCAAAAACGTCGCCGTAGTTAGCTGCCGTCATCGGCGCCATCGCGCCTTTGCTCAGGCCCTCGATGTAGTTGGCATACACCGAAACCTGTTCCGTGAGCTTGACCACCACGGCTGCGGCGGGTGTTGTTGCGCTTTCGTCATAGCCGGGCTTGTTACGCGCGCCGGTGGTGGTATTGAAGGTGTCCGTGACCACGTTCTGGCGGCGCACGCCAAGGGTCAGTTGCACCTTGTCGTCAAGGACCGACAAGGTGTCCGCCACGCCGTAGCTGGTCAGCGTGGATTCGGTGTGTGCCACCGGCGCAAAGCTGCGCGGCGCCTCCGGCCCCCAGGTCGGGTGATAGATATTGGTCAGCCAATCCGCACCGGGCACCCAACGCCGGCCATAGTCCTTTTGCTTGTCAGCATACCGCGTGGCATTGACCACCCACTGGTGTCCGATCGGCCCGGTCTGCCATTTGCCCTTGAGCCCCGCCTCGCCCGAGGTTTTCTCAATGTCCATCTTCAGTTGGCCCATGCTGGTCTTCAAACCCCCCGCATTGTTGATCACCTGGGCCGACATCGCGCCGCTGTAGCGGTAGTGGGTCTCGCTGGCGCCGAACGCCGCATAGGCCAACAGTTGCTCAGTCAGGTCGAATTCGCCGCGCACAATCGCGCCCTGATCCTTGGTATCGACAAACGCCCAGTCCGGGTTGAGCAAAGTGTCCGACTTCGGTGGCTTGGGCACGGCCACATTCGCCGCCAGGCTGATCCCACGGTTTTGCCCACGCACGCGGTCTTCGCTGTTGTAGAGGTCGGCCGACAGCCGCGCCCGCTCACCGCGCCAATCCAGGCCCAACGAATTCAACTGCGCTTTCTGCTGTTGCTGCTCGGTCGCTGTGTCGCCATCGCGGTACACACCGTTGAAGCGCACGCCAAATTGCTGCTCATCGCCAAAGCGACGGCCTACGTCGAGGTGGCCGCCAAACTGCGCCTCGGACATGTAGGTGGTGGTAAAGCGCGTCAGCGGCTCAGCACCGGCACGCTTGGGCACCAGGTTGACCATGCCTCCCACCGAACCGCCTGGCGGCATGCCGTTGAGCAGCGCCGACGGGCCTTTCAACACTTCGATGCGCTCGTACATCTCCGGCGAAATGCGGTAGTACGGCGCCACGCCAAACAGGCCGTCGATGGTCACGTCGCTGATGCTGGTGGCAAAACCACGGATCGAATAGTTCTCGCTGTAGGTGCCCTTCAGGCCATTGCTGAACACCGCAGGGTCGGTCGCGGCGATCACATCGGTGACGGTCTGGGCCTGGCGGTCGGCAATGAACTTTTCTGTGTAGCTGATGGTGCTGAACGGCGTTTCCATAAAGTCCTTGTTGCCCAGCAGGCCGAGCCGGCTGCCATACGCCACCTGGTCACCGGCGTAGCTCAGCGGCAAGTCAGCGGCCGGCATTTCACCCTCGACGCGAATCGCCGGCAAGGTGGACACGCGGTTTTCTTCGGCTTGCGCGAGTTCTTCGGCGAACGCGGGGGCGCTGCTGATTGCCAGGCCGAGCAAGGCCATGGAGGTAAAGCCCGGACGAGCGGGCACAGGGGTACGTGTACGGTGAGTCATGGAAGGCTCCGTAAGGTGGAATGTTTTTTAGTATTGGCAGCTTGAAGCGGGGTTAACGCCTGGAATCAGGGTTGATAGCCCTGGATCACATCGGCGATCACTTGCTTGATCGAGCTAGGGCTGGCCGCCATGACGTACCAGGCATCGGCATCGACAAACACCACGCGCCCGGTTTTCCAGGCCTTGGTCTGGCGCAACAACGGGTTGCCCAGGGTTTGCGCATTCAGCAACGGGCGATGCTCCATGACGGCCGTGCGATCAACTACGTAGAGAATGTCCGGGTTGGCCTGCTGGATGAATTCACTGGAAATCGGCTGGCCATGCAAGCCGGCCTCGGCGGTCGGGCTGGCCGGTTTCACGCCCAGCTCGGTGAACACAAAGCCGTAGCGCGATTGCACGCCAAACGAGCTGAACGCGCCGTTGTTATGCAGCACCACCAGGGCGCGTTCGGGGCGGTCGGCGGTGATGCGTTTCGCTTCTGCAACCTTGGCGTCGAGGGCGGCAACCTGTTGTTGTGCCAGGGCCGGCTTGGCGAAGATCTGCCCGAGGGTCAGCAGGTGCTGCTTGATTACTTCGATATGGCGCTTCTGGCTGTCGCGGTAATCCACGTCGAAATGCACGGTGGGCGCGATCTCGCTGAGTTCGCCGTAGTGCGGGGCCTGCAGCGAGGTGATCAGGATCAGGTCCGGCTTGGCCGCGTGCACCCGCTCCAGGTTCGGCTGGACGATGGCGCCGGTGTCCACCACCGCCGCGTCGTTCTTGTAGCGTTGCAGGAACTGCGGCACGAAGTCCTTGGGCATACCGGCCACCGGTACGCCCAGTTGGTCGAGAAAATCCACTTCGTTCATGTCCAGGGCCACCACGCGCCGTACGGGCGGCTGGATCAGTGTGCTGCCCAACGCGTGGGTCACGCTGATCGGGGCGGCGGCCGAAGCCGGCCCTGCGCCAAGCGCGGCCAGTAACAGGGCGCAGGCCCAGGCTGTGTGTGTCCGGTTCATGGGAGTTCTCATGCGGGGTTGAAGTAGTTACACAGGCAGCCACGGGCGCCGTGGGTGATCTCGAAGTCGAGTTCGTACAGTTCGCCCAGGCGGGTTTCGTTGACCACCTCGGCCACGCTGCCGGCGCAATGCACGGCACCGCCTTTCATCGCGAGGATGTGGTCGGAGTAATGGGCGGCGAAGTTGATGTCGTGCACCACCAGGATCACCGTACGGCCCTGCTCGTCACACAGCCGGCGCAGCGCACGCATGATGTGCACGGCGTGTTTGATATCGAGGTTGTTCAACGGCTCGTCTAGCAGCAGGCAGTCGGTTTGCTGAGCGATGGTCATGGCCAGGAACGCCATTTGCCGCTGGCCGCCGCTGAGCTCGTCGAGGTAGGCGCGGCGCAGGGGTTGCAGCGCGAGAAAGCTCAGCGCGTCATCGATCACGCGGTGATCTTCGCCGGTCAGCGCGCCACGGCTGTAAGGGAAGCGCCCGAAGGCCACCAGTTCCTCGACGGTCAGGCGCAGGTTGAAATCCGGCGCCTGGCGCAAGGTGGCCACGCGCTTGGCGTAGTCGCGCAGCGGGATATCGCCGACCTGGCGGCCATCCAGGCGAATGTCGCCGCCGCTCGGTGCCATCAGCCTCGCGATCATCATCAACAGCGTGGTCTTGCCGGCGCCATTGGGGCCAATCAGCGAGGTCAGGCGCCCAGCGGCAAAGTTCGCGTTGACGCCAGCCAGCACGGTCTGGGTTCCGTAGGTTTTGTGGAGGTTGTGCACAGTGATCATCGGGTGCCTCGGGTGCGCAGCATCAGCGCCAGGAAATACGTGCCGCACAGCAGGTTCACAAGAATGCTGACGGTGGTCTTGTAGTTGAAGACGTGTTCGACCAGCAGTTGCGCCGTGATAAAAATCGCGATGGCAATCGTGCTGCCCATGGGCAACGTAACCCGATGGCGGAACGTGCGCGCCAACGCATAGGTGGTGTTGGCCACGAGCACCCCCATGAACGCCGTGGGCCCCAGCAGCCCAGTGGAGATCGCCACCAACGCCGCGACCAATGCCAGTTGCAGGCGCACCACACGCGGGTAATCCACCCCCAGCGACATGGCTTGGTCGCGGCCCAGGGCGAGCACATCGAGGGTCGGCAACGTGCGTGCAAAGCCCACGCACAGCGCCGCCACCAACAACCCCGAGAACAGCAGTTGCTGCGGCTGCACGCGGTTGAACGAGGCCTGGCTGAAGTCTTGCAGGATCGAGAACTCGCCGGGGCTGATCTTCAACTGCACAAACTGCGTGACCGTGCCGATCACCAGGCTCAACACCAGGCCCAGCAGCAACAGGAAGTACACGTTGCTGTTGCCCTCGCGCAGTAACCAGCGTTGCAGCGCCCAGGAGTAGCCGAGCATCAGCAGCACCGACAGCACAAAGTTGCCCTGGCTGCCCAGCAGCATCAGGCTGGCGGTGCCCAACAACAACACCAACAACGCCTGGAACAACAGGTACACCGCTTCATAACCCATGATCGCCGGCGTGAGGATGCGGTTGCCGGTGAGGGTCTGGAAAATGATCGACGACCACGCCACGCACACCCCGCCGATACACATCGCCGCCAACCGCGCGAGCCGCTTGGGGATCACGTAGTCAAAATCCAGTCCCGAACGGAACAGCACAAAGCCCAACGCCAGGGCGAATACCAAGGCCCACAGCCGCTTCATCGCTGCCTCCAGACGATCAACGCGAGGAACAACCCGCCACCCACGATGCCCGCGGTGAGGCCAATCGGCACTTCGAACGGGAAGATCAGCAGGCGCCCGAGAATGTCGCAGGCCAGCAGCAACGCGGCACCGCCGAGGGCGACGATGGGCAGAGTGCGGCTGAGGTTTTCGCCGTAATACAAGGCCACCAAATTGGGAATCATCAGGCCGACAAAGGGGATCGAACCGATGGTGATCACCGTCGCCGCCACGGTCACGGCCACCAGCAACAGGCCCAGCGCCGCCGTGGCCGCGTAGTTCAGGCCCAGGCTGGTGGCCATGCCCTCGCCCATGCCCATCACGGTAAAACGCTGCGCATACAGGTACGCCAGCGCGACGATGGGCAGGATCAGATAAATGATCTCGTAGTTGCCCTGCACCACCTTGGAAAAATCCCCCAGCAGCCAGCCCTGCATGCTTTGCAGGATGTTGTGGCGGTACGCATAAAACTCGGAAATGGCGCTGAGCACACCGCCGTACATCAGGCCAATCACCGGCACCAGCAAGGTATGGTGAAAACGCAGGCGCCGGATGATCGCCAGGAACACTAGGCTCGCCGCGAAGCAACACAGCAGCGCAAACAGCATGCGCACGCCGGCGCTGGCGGCCGGCGCCACGCCCAGCGAGACGAGGATGCCAAGCTTGGCCGCGTCCAGGCCGCCGGTGGTCCCCGGCTCCACGAACTTGTTGCGCAGGATGTGCTGCAAGATCACCCCGCACACCGCCAAGCCCACGCCGGTCAGCACCAGCGCGGCCAAGCGCGGCAAGCGGCTGGCCGTCAGCGTCAGCCACGCGTCGCCGTCGATTGCCAACAGGTCGATCTCGCGGGCGCCAACCAGCAGCGACACGCCGCACAGCACCAGCAACACGCCGCAGCCCACTAGACGCATCATGCAATCCGCCAACCACGGGCCGCCCGGCGCTGGGCGAGAAACTGCGCGTACCGCCCAGCGCTGGCCGCCAGGATCGCTGGCGTGCCCTGCTCGACAATCTCGCCGTCATCCAGCACTAGAATCTGATCGGCCATGGCCACCGTCGACAACTGATGCGCGATAACAATCAACGTGCAGCGCCCGCGCAACCTGGCCAGCGCATCGGCGATGGCGGCTTGGTTGTAGGTGTCGAGGGCGGCGGTGGCTTCGTCCACCAGCAGGATCGGCGCGTCCTTGAGCAACGCACGGGCAATGGAGATACGTTGGCGCTCGCCCCCTGACAACCGCGCCCCGCCCTCGCCCACCGGCGTGTGCAGGCCCTGGGGCAAACGCGCAATGATCTCGGCCACGCCGGCTTGCTGCGCCACCGCCGCAATCTCGGCCAGGCTGGCGCCCGGTTTACCGAGGCGGATGTTGTCGGCAATGCTGCCCTGGAACAGGTAGGTGTCCTGGAAAATCTGGCTGATCTGCGCGGCCAGCACCGCTTCGGACATCTCGCGCACCTCCACGCCACCGATCAACACCTGGCCCCGGTTCGCATCGAAGAAGCGCGCCAGCAGCCGCACCAACGTGGTCTTTCCCGAGCCCGACGCGCCGATCAGCGCGGTCATGCTGCCCGGCTCGATACGCAGGCTCACCCCGCGCAGCACCTGGGGTTCGTCGGGGGCATAACGAAAACTGACGTTGCGCAATTCCACCGAACTATCCATGGGCATTTTCGCTTGCGCGGCGACCGGTAACGGCTGCTCGGCAAGAATGCTGTGCACCTCATCGAGCTGGGCGTTGGCTCTGCGCAGGATCTCGCCATAACTGGCCACTTCCAGCAGCGGTTCGATATAACGACACACCAGCACCAAGGCCACGCAGGCGGCGATGGCTTCGTGGGCATCCAGGGCGTCGCACCACAGCGCGACCGCCACCAGTAACGCGCAGAAGATCCCTTGCACCGCCCAGGCATTGAACACCGCCGACAATGAGGAGCGATAGATCAAACGCTGGCCGGACTGGCGTTGCTGGTCGATGGCCTGGTCCAGCAAACGCGTGGCGCCGCCGCTACCATTGAACGCGCGCAACACCGACTGGGCCTGCGCGAACTCGACCATGCGCTGGCTGGTCTGGGCGAAGTTCTGCTGATAGGTGTTGTCGGCACTGTGGCCCAGGCGCGCGGTGAGCAGCATCACGCCCACCAACACCGGTAGCGCCAGCAACGCCAAAACACCCAAGGGCCAGTGCAAGGCAAACAGCGCGGCAACCAGCACCAACGGCGTCACCGCGCCGCTGATCACCGGGGTGAACACATGCGCCGGCAACTGCGCCAGCGCCATCATGCCCTGGGTGATCAGATGGCCGAGCCGCGCACTGTTTTGCGCGCTGAACCAGCCCACCGGCAGGCGCGCCACGTGATCGCCGACGCGTTGTCGCGCACCTTGCAGCACCGCCACGCCGACGGCTACACCGGCTTTGTCGAGGGTGCGACGCCACAGCGCGCAAGCGGTCACGCCGGACAGCAGCGCAACCAACCAACGCCCTGCCTCCAGCGCATCACCGGCCAACAGGTGGCTGATCAGCGGCACCAGCGTGATCAGGGTCAGCCCGCTGAGCAGGCCGTAGAACACCGCCATCACGGCATAGCGGCGCAGCGTGGGCGCGTCTTCACCGAGCAGGCGCACAAAAGTCTTCAGCATGGTTGCACCACCTGTGATTCGCTGCGGGCGTAATCGCCCAGTTGCCATAACCGCGCGTAGAGCCCGCCATGGGCCAGCAGGTCGGCGTGACGGCCCTGCTCGTGCAGGGTGCCGTCGTGGATCACGAGGATCTGATCGGCGTGCATCACCGTGTCGAGCCGATGGGCGATGACCAACAATGTGCGGCCCTGGGCGAAGCGTGACAGTGCTTCCTGGATCGCCACTTCGTTGTCGGCATCGGCAGCGGCGGTGGCCTCGTCGAGCACCAGCACTGGCGGGTCCAGCAGCACTGCACGGGCGATACTGAGGCGCTGTTGCTCGCCGCCGGAGAGCTGGGCGTCCTCGCCGATCACCGAGTCGTAACCACGCGGCAGGCGCAGAATGCGCTCGTGGATATTCGCCGCGCGGGCGGCGTCTTCGATCTGTTGCGCGGTGGCGGACGGTCGGCCGAGGGCGATGTTGTCGCGCACGCTGGCGTTGATCAGGCGCACCTCTTGCAGCACAAAACCGATGCGCTGGTACAACAGCGGCGTATCGATATGGCGCAGGTCCGCACCGCCCAAAGTGATGCGCCCACTGCTGGGATCGAAAAACCGCAGCAGCAGGCGCGCCAGCGTTGACTTGCCGGCGCCGGACAGGCCGACGATGGCCGTGGTGGTGCCCGGTTGCAGGGTGAAGTTGATGTCCCTCAACACCGCGTGGTCGCGCTCATAGGCATAGCCGACCTGCTCAAAGCAGATTGCGTTGCCGCTCGGCAACTGCACGGCCGATTGCGTCAGCGTCGGCGTGTCCAGCAACCCCTGCACGCGCTGCGCAGCGCCGGTGGCGTTGTTCAAATCGTGGGTGATGTAGTGCAACAGCAGCAACGGCGCGCTCAGACCCGGCGCCACCAATACGAAGGGCAGCACGTCCACTGGCGCGATCCAACCCAGGCTAACAAACAGCGTGCCCGCTGCCAGCACTACGCCGAGCACAGTGACCGGCGCGATCATCGCGTTGGCATTCGCCATCGACGCCACCAGCGGGCGGGTGAAGTCGATAAAGGTCGTGGCAAAGGTGTCGATGGCGCTGCGATAAGCCCCGTGCGCTTTGCCACTGGCGCCGAAAGCCTTGACCACCGGAATGCCGTTGACGAACTCCACCACCGCGTTGTCGATGCGAGCCATCCCGCTGACAAATTCCTGCATACTCGCGCCGCTGGCGCGCATGGCCCGCGAGAAAAACAGGAAATACCCGGCAAACGGCAACAGCGACACCAGCGCCAAACGCCAGTCCATCGCAAACAGGTAAACCATCGACACCAACACCGCTCCGCCCGCGCGCCCGGCGGTGGTGTAGAAATGCGCGGTGAGGCTGTGCAGCGTATTGATATCGTCCTGCATCGCCCGTTTCACTTCGCCCGATGCTCGGCTGCTGAACCAACCCAGCGGCACACGACTCAGGCGCTGGGTGATCGCGCGGCGTAAATGGTGAGTGAGGCGATTGTCGGCCAGGTGGGCGAGTAGCTCAGCGGTAAAAATCAATGCCATCCCCGCGAAAAGGCTTAAAGCACTAAGGCCAACAACCCACCACACTTCGCTCGACAGCTGACCGCCAGCACCGAGGACACGTGCGGCGATATGGGCGATGGCCGCCAGCGGCACCAGCGTCAGCATGCCGCCGACAGCGGCAAGCCCTGCGGCGACACACAGACGCCCACGGATAGGCGTCAGAATCCGGCTAAGCGTGCCTGCGACTTGAGGGTTGGCCGAAGCCGCTTCAGGAGAGTCCATTGACAGAAAAAGTCCGTTTGAGAATCAGAATCATATTTAGTTGCATGACTATAAACTAATTTGCGCAAAGCCGACAAGACAGCTACAACCTTGTGTTCAGTGATTAAGGAATACCCATGGAACCCGCAAAAAAAACCGCCACCCGCGGCCGCCCGCCGAGCATCACCCGCGAGCGCATCGTCGACGCCGGCATCGAGATGGGCCTGCCCAACATCACCTTCGTCGGCCTGGCGGCGGCGTTGGGGGTCAGCCATATGGCGCTGTACAAACACGTGGCCAACCTCGAAGCGCTCAAGGCCATGGTTGCTGAAGAAATCTTCACCCGCTGGCAGATCCCCCAGGACTGCGGCGAGGCCGACGGTGGGTTGAAGGACTACCTGATCGTGTTCGCCACCTCGGTACGCGAGTTCGTCAAAACCCACCCCGGGCTGACTCCCTACGTGATCCGCCGCGCGGCAGCGACCGCGCCGATGCTGGCCAAGATTGATGGGCACCAAGCGTTGATTGCGCAGGGGTTTGGGGTGAGCAAGGAACAGGCGCGGTGGCTACTGGCGACGGTGGCGTTTCACTGCATGGCGGTGGCGGATACGGTGTATACGGTGACGCAGCGGGAGCCAGTGGTGGAAACGGCGCGGGATACGGAAGAAGCGGAGATGGAGGTGGAGTTGGCGCGGGGGATGGAGGCGTTGGTGGTGGGGGCGTTGGTATTGGTGGAGGGCGTTGCCTGAGCGTTGCCAAGGCCTGCCTTGGGCAGGCCGATAGGATGTAATCGTTCCAATCTGGACTTAACCGGTTTCTGAGGCCGTCCAGATCAGAAAACTACGTAGTTGCGCGATAAATTCTTTCGACTTGGCGTCCGGGCTCCTTGCCTGGGACAAGAAAAAGCAGATCTGCATGCACATACACGGGAAATGCTGGATAAACAGTTCGACATGTTCATCCAGTGTTTGCGGCCACATCAAGTCCTGTTCGGAACGAAGTACTTGCGTTGAGCGGATGAGTTTGCGCGAAGCTTCGCGTTGCAAACGCAGTGATTGCGTCGGTGTCGCCGCACCGAGAAGCGCGTACCTATCCCCTCCTCCGAGACATTCAGCCTCCCCCCAAACCTCGATTTGCCCACCCCCTTGGCGCCAACAAAGATGCCCTCGCTAACTAGCCACAGTTCAAATAGTCGGCACCACAACACGTACATCGCCTTGCCCACTGTCAGCTAACAACTTGGCCACAAAACCACGCCTCACGAGACGGCAGATGAAGTCTTCGATGTATTCAGCCGCAATTCTGCGTGCCTTCGGAACAGCCATCGCCTGGCGAATTTCCGTGAAGTTGTCTTTCAGTACCCTGACCCCTGTGGTTGAGTTTGCAAACCGCTCCAAAGGCTGTCTGACCCCGGCCGCTGCTTCCAGCCCCTGCTGTAAAAAGAGGTCGACGGCACTTGCAGAGGTGTCCGCTCGAACAAGCTCAGCATGTTGCAGCGTGCGTGACAGGTACAGGTCATACGCAGCACCTCGGCCGACAGAAATTCTGTGGCCTTGCATATCCAAATCAGATGCACGTTCGAAAGGGCTTGCTGCATGAACGAGGTAGGTGCCATCGATGCTCACATAGGGACTGGAGAAGCAGATCTTTTGCGCTCGTACAGGCTCGATAGCCAGAAACGCCAAATCCCAAATCCCCTCCTCCAAGGCCGCGAACACTTTCCCAGCCGCGTCGTATGGCATCAGGTTGACTGCAATCCCCAACTCCTTCGCCAACTCGTTCGCGAGTGCAACCGAGACGCCTCCCAATCGGCCAGTGACCGCATCGCGCTGGGCCAAAACGGGATTACCCAAGTTGATCGCCACTCGCAGTTCACCACTTGGCGCTAAATCATTTCGTACTGCAGCCATATCAACGTTCATGGTTGCTCGCCTTAGCCGCCATGGAACATGGCTGAGCACGTCGATGCATAGGGTCAACAAGGAGTTCGGGGAGGCATACCCAGCCTTCCATCAGTCGGCGTGCACTCCGGCTCATTACTGCTTTTTCAACCACCCAGGCGCCATCTTCCAGGACGGTTTTCGCGCCGACCGCGACGCTGCCGGCGGTATGCCCCATGCGCACCTGGTGATCGCCGATATTGCCGACGATGCGATTGACCAAGGTGCCATCAAGCGCTGCGGCAACTGCCACGGCAACCGCTCCTGTGCCAGTGATCGCATGGTGAAGCTTGCCCATTGAAAGTATTCGCGCAATCACATCGATGTCCTCAGGCTCAACCTGCTTACCCCCGGCGGCTTTGTAGGGTTGCGGCCTGGCAACCAGACAAAGCTTCGGCGTATGAGGACGCCACCGTGTTGCTTCGTCAGCACTCTCGGCCAAGCCCATGGCTACAGTGCAATGCGCGCGAATGGTCTCCAGCCGGGCAAGTAACTGCGTATCACCGTTGACCTGGTCTTGTGTCTCGGTTCCCTTCAAGCCCACCTGCTGCGCGCCTATAAAGATTGTCGGGTTGCCGGCATTCAGCAATGTCACTGCAAGTTTACCGAGGCCAGGTACTTGCAGTTCGTCGACGGCATTCCCCGTTGGAAGAAGGCTGCCGTCTGCACCACCGGGGTTGAGAAACTCCAGAACGACTTCCGCTGCCGGAAATGCCACGCCGTCGAGCATGAAGTCGCCCTCTTCCTGGACTTCGCCGTCGCGCATCGGAACATAAGCAATGATTCTTTTCTGGATGTTGGCCTGCCAGATACGAACAACGGCCATGCCATCAAGCGGTGCCTCGACGAGACCTTGGGATATCGCGTAGGGGCCAACCGCCGCACTCAGATTTCCACAGTTACCAGACCAGTCGATGACCGCCGTCTCGATGGCGGGTGCACCAAACAGATAGTCGACATCACAGTCGTCACGCCTGGATTGACCGATGATCACCACCTTACTAGTACTGGAAGTGGCGCCGCCCATGCCATCTATCTGCTTGCCATACACATCGGGGCTGCCGATCACCCGCAGAAGGATGGCATCCCGCTCAGCACCTGCGGGCGGCAGGTGCTCCTCAAGAAAGAAAACGCCCTTGCTCGAGCCACCACGCATGTAAACGGCAGGAATACGTCTTTGGGTCATTCTAGTTTTACTCCAGCGAATCAGCGTTGCATCAGTTGAGGGAGGCGCTCTGCATACTTTCGATCAGCAGCTGCGGCAGCAAACCACCGCTGCGCAAGTAGCGAACGTCTTCGAAGGTGTCCAGGCGGCTCAAGACCGACACCCGCTCTTTCTCGCCATTCTCACGCTCGATCACCAGGGTGATTGTTGCGCCCGGCTGGAAGTCTTGGGTGATGCCTTCAACGCTGAATAATTCGCGTCCGTTCAAGCCCAGGCTCTGGCGAGAAACACCGTCTTCAAACTGCAAAGGCAAAATGCCGAGACCCGCCAGGTTGGTGCGGTGAATGCGTTCGAAGCTTTCGGCCACGACCACCCGCACGCCTAACAGGCGCGGGCCCTTTGCCGCCCAGTCACGGGAAGAACCGCTGCCGTACTCTTTGCCGGCCACAACGATCAGCGGCTGCTTGCGTTGTGCGTAAATCTGCGCGGCCTGGAAAATCGTGGTGACTTTTTTCTCGGGCAGAAGCAATGTCCACGGGCCTTCACGGCCATCTTCAAGCAGTTCGTTTTTCAGGCGGGGGCTTGCGAAGGTCGCACGCTGCGCGGCCTCATGGTTGCCACGGCGAGTGCCATAAGAGTTGAAGTCCTGTACCGCGATGCCGTGGGATTGCAAGTATTGACCCGCATCGCTTTCTGGAAGAATCGCGCCAGAGGGCGAGATGTGATCGGTGGTGATGTTGTCCGAGAGCATGGCCAGCACACGCATGTTGCTGAGGTCCTGAGTGGTGTCTGTCGCACTCACCGCATCACTCCAGTAGGGAGGTTTGCGGATGTAGGTGCTGTTGGCCTGCCAGGGATACTGATCGCTGACGCCGGCGCGCAGGTCGCTGGCAATCAAGCCCGCTTCACGGGGAACATCTTCATAGGCCTTGTCGAACAAATCGGCAGTCAGATTATCGGCTTCGATTTGCGTCAATTCCTCATCGCTCGGCCACAGTTCGTGGAGATAGACCGGCACGCCATCGTCGTCGAGACCCAATGCATCTTTTTCCGGGTCGATCAGGTAGGTACCTGCAATCGCGTACGCAACGATCAGCGGCGCAGACATGATGAAGACTTCGCGGGCCAACGGGTGAACACGCCCTTCAAAGTTACGGTTGCCGGAAGTAGCGGCCACGGTTTCCAGCTTGCGAGCCCGAATTTCGTCTTCGATTTCGGTACTGAGCAACGGGCCGGACATACCGTTGCAGGTCGTGCAGCCATAGCCGACCAGGTTGAAACCTAACGCATCCAGGTCCTCATTCAAGCCAGACCGCTCAAGATAGTCCGACACCACCCTCGAGCCCGGTGCGAAGGACGTCTTAACCCAAGGCGCTCTTTTCAGTCCACGCTTGCGGGCGTTACGTGCAACCAGCCCAGCAGCAATCACTCCACGGGGGTTGGACGTATTGGTGCAACTGGTGATGGCGGCGAGCACCACAGAGCCATTGTCCAGGCCGCCAGGCAGTTGGGTAGCAGGCGCCTTTTGCCCCAGGACAATACGCTGGTGAGGTTGCTTCGGCCCGGCAATCGAGCGCGCGACGGTGCTGAGATCAAGGGTCACGACCCGGTTGTATTCAGCGTCCGCGAGACTGTCATGCCACAGACCCTGTGCACGCGCATACGCCTCGGTGAGGCCGGAAATCTCACCGCCACGCCCGGTCATACGAAGGTAGTGAAGCGTGCGATCATCAATTGCGAACATTGCCGCTGTCGCACCGAATTCCGGCGCCATGTTCGATAAGGTTCCCCGGTCTGCCAGCGACAGTTGCGCGACACCCGGGCCGAAGAACTCCAGGAAAGCACCGATAACCCCCGCTTTACGAAGTTGCTCAGTCAACGCCAGCGCGATGTCCGTCGCAAGATAGCCCCCAGGCAAGTTGCCCTCCAGGCGTACCCCGACAATGTCCGGCAATCGCAGCATCAGCGATTTGCCCAGCATCGCAGCTTCGGCTTCGATCCCCCCAACCCCCCAGCCCAACACGCCAATGGCGTTAATCATCGTTGTATGGCTGTCGGTACCTACCAGCGTATCCGGGAAAGCCCACAGCTCATTGCCACGGCGCTGAGTACCCACGACGGTGGTCAGGCGCTCAAGGTTGATCTGGTGCAGGATGCCTTTGCCCGAGGGAATGATCGAAAGATTGCTGAACGCCTTGTTGCACCAGTCCAGGAACTGGAAACGCTCGGCATTGCGTACGCGCTCGATGGCCTCGTTATCGGCCTGCGCGCTGGCATCGCCCCAACGCTCGACATTGAGTGAGTGATCCACAACAAGGTGAGTGGGGGTGACAGGGTTCACCAGGCGCGGGTTGCCACCTTTCTCGGCGACGGCATCTCTCAACCCGGCAAGGTCGACCAGTGCCGGCGTGCCCAACAAATCCTGCAGCACAACCCTGGCCGGTCGAAACGGAATGTCGAATTCTTTGGAGCGTGCACAAATCACTTTCAGTGCGGCTTCAGGATCAGTCTCGCCACGCAAAACGTTCTCGGCCAGGATTCGCAAGCTGTAGGGCAGCGTTGCGTAATCACCCCCCAGATCAGTTACAACCCCGCGGATATCGCTGACACGGTACTCGACTCCGTTGGCGCTAACGGTTCGACGCTTTGACATAGGCATTGGCTAATCCTCACAGGCTGCACGGGCAATGTTTTTGTGAGGCGCATATTGAACTTTATCGCGATATAGATCAATCCAAGCTTTATCCGCTTCATCGTACCGGTCAAATCGGGCGCCCACCCACGCCCACGATTTCTACGGTGTGGTTAAGCTTACCGTCACGCTAGAATGGGGCTTCCATGGTCAGCTCTACTTGGTCTCGATCCGATGCCCCTAAGCCCGCTGCAAGCACGCATTGCGCGTGACATTGTTTCTCTCGTGCGTCGTGAACGCTTTGCTATCGGACATCACCTGGTTGAGTCGCAGTTGGCGGCGGCGCTGAACGTCTCGCGCACGCCGGTAAAGTTTGCGATGGGCCATTTGGTCGAAAAAGGCATGCTCACTTACGACCGCAATCGCGGCTTTTTCTTGGCCAGGTCCAGCGAGGATCTCGTCGATCTGGCCTCGCAAGTCATGGAAGGCAGTGACGATCCGCTGTACCTGAAATTTGCCGAATTGCGTCTGGGCAGGCAGCTCCCGGAGCTGTTCACCGAGATTGAATTCATGCGTCAGTTCGATGTGTCACGGGCGGCGCTGAGGGCCGTTCTATCACGCATCCAACAGGAAGGATGGATTGAACAGCGTGCCGGCCAAGGATGGCGTTTTCTCCCCATGATCGACTCAGTGGAGGCGTATGAAGAAAGCTATGCTTTGCGCGCGACCATCGAGCCATCCGGCCTGCTCTCCCCCGCATTCCTGATCGATGGTGAAACGCTGGCGGCCTGTCGCAAGCAGCAAGAGTTCATTGCCGGCGGTGGGTACTTGAGCATGACGCCTCAGGAGTTGTTCGAAGCAAACGCCCAGTTTCACGAGACACTGGCGGGGTGTTCCGGCAATCGCTTCCTGCAGCAAACGGTCCGCCGTTTAAACCAATTGCGTAGGCTTGTGGAATACCGCCAAGCCAGCACGCGAGCGCCACGCAAAGGCCAGGCCCAGGAGCATCTGGCCATTCTCGATTGCCTCGAACGAGGAGACCGCCTTGCAGCAGCCGACCAAATGCGCAAACACCTGGAACAGGCTCGGCGCAAGAAAGTAGATCCCGCGCTGTTCGAATAGCCCCTGCCTGGGCGGTCCCTCACAGAGCTGCGCTCGCCTGCGCAGCTCTCTCAAATCCCGATAGACCTACCGCGTGCCCCGCAAGCGCAACGCCGACGGCATAAAGTAAGAGTCCTCAGGAATCGCCTGGCCAAAATCCACCGTCTGCGGTTCTTCGTTATCCAGGTTCTGCACGTAATAACGCCGCGCCTGCAGGTCATGGAACACATCCAATGCACTCCAGGTCGTGGGCAGGTCGTAGAAGTTCTTCAGGTAGGCCATCGACACCCGCCACAGTTCGCCACGACCGTCGTACTGGTCAACCACCGCTGCGCCCCAGCTGTCTTCATCGAGGTACAGCACGCGTTTGGAGTACAGGTGACGCGCCGTCGGTTTCAGGGTGCCTTCGACAACCCACACACGGTGCAGTTCGTAGCGCGTGTATTGCGGGTTGAGGTGTCCGACCTTGAGCAGGTCGGCGTATTTCACGTCGGCGCTGGCGACTTTGTAGTTGTTGTAGGGGATGTAGATTTCCTTCTTGCCCAGCAGTTTCCAGTCGTAGCGATCCGGCGAGCCGTTGAACATGTCGGTGTCATCTGCCGTGCGCAGGCCATCGGAGGACGAGATCGGCGTGTCGTACGCCAGGTTCGGCGCGCGGCGTACGCGGCGTTGGCCGGCGTCGTAGATCCAGGCTTGGCGCGCGTCTTTGATCTGGTCGAGGGTCTCGTGTACCAGGGTCGCGCCACCGGCCAGGCGGGCCGGGCTTTTTACGAAGGTCAGGTAGTAGAACAGGATGTTCTTCAGGTCGGCGTACTGCCCGCCCTGCCGGTAATAGTTAAACAACCCTTCCTGCTGCGACGTGACCAGGGCGAAGCTGCCATTGCGCTGCACGGGCGCTTCCGAAGCACGGCGGACCACGTAGGTGCCGCGATAGCGGGTGATGTGGTTCCACAGTGCTTCCACACCGTTTTGCGGAATGGGGAATGGCACGCCGCCAAAGGCGTCGGCGAAGCCGGTGCCGCCGTCCAGCAGCTTGGCGCTGGTGGCGTTCTTGAAGGTGTTGTCATACACCCACTGGGGCGCCGAGCCAGAACGCCGGCTTGGGTAGATGGGCATCTGGAAGGTGTCGGGGTAGCTGTTGAACAAGGCGATCTCGCCCGCCGTCAGGTTGGCCTTGTACTGTTCCAGGTTGGCCTTGGTGATGGTGAACAGCGGCTTGTCGCCGGCAAAAGGGTCGACATGGTGTTTACCCTTTTCATAGCCCTTGGGGGCCTGGGTGATCCCACCTTCCCAGGTCGGGATGGTGCCGGCGGCATTGCCCGCGCGCTCGGCGCCGAGCGGTGTGAGCTGGGCCTTGAGCTGTTGCGCATCCTGGGGCGAGAGCGCAGCAAGCGCATTGCCGGCGGCCAGGCCGAGGGCCAGGGCCAGGCTGGCGGTGAGTATTCGAGGTGTGTGGAACATGGCAAATCTCCAAAAAAACGAGGGCGGGCAGCCGCCCTCGCGCCGCAGCACGGCAGCGGCTTACAGGAAGTACTTGAGGTTGAAACCGATGTTGTCGCGGTCGCGGATCACGTTGTTCTGGCCGCCACCAAAGAACTCGGTGTATTGCAGCTCGGCTTCCAGCTTGTTCTGGTAGTTGGCCTTGAGCCCCAGGGTGTAAGCCTTGCGTCCCTCGATGTAGTTGCCGGCCTGATAGGAGTTGCCCTTGAAGTCGTCCTTGTAGACCGCGTAGGGCGACAGGTTGACCCCGGCGAACACGTCGTTCCAGGTGCCGTTGAACATCACTGTATAGCTGTAGGAATCACGGCTGACCTGGTCATCACGCTCACCACCCGACACATAAGAGGTGTTGCCGCTGCCCGCGTAGTAGCGGGTGCTGCCATCGTAGGCCTGGTACTTCAGGCTGCTGCCGCGCAGGTGCTCGGAGGCCAGTTCGAACACGCCGAACAGCGAGTCGAAGCTCAGGCCCGGGCCGAAGTTGTAGATGCTGCCCAGCGAGGTGTTGAAGGCCTCGACGCGCTCGGAGTTGTCGATCTGGCTGTTGAGGTTGACCATCTGCCCGCCGACATTGATGAACTGCCCGCCCGCCGCCGCGCCGGCGCCATTGGCCAGGTCGCCGATCAGGTCGTTGGTGGCGGCGATACCAATCGGCAGGTTCGGCCGGTAGGCCAGCTCGCCAAACACCGAGGCCTTGCCCAGGGTGGTGTTGAAGCTGAAGCCATACATGCGGATGTCTTCGGCATAACGCCGGTGCGCCTGGATATTGCCCATTACATCCACCGTCGCCAGGCCATTGGCCAAGGCCGCGGCCTGGCTGCCGGCCACCGACGACAGCATGCTGGTCAGCGCCGCCATGTCGATGCCCTTGTAGCCCGCCAGGTCTGCGGCGATGGTCGGCTCCTTGGCGTGGTAGTTGACCAGGTACAGGCCGAACTCGGTGCTGTTGAGTTCCTCGGCGATGTAGCGGAAGGCAAAGCCGTACTGGCCATCGTTGCGCGCGTTGTAGTCCTTGCCGATGGACGCCACCTTGAGGGTGTTGCCGTAGGCCGGGGTCATGCCGTTGGCATACAGCCCGGTACTGCGCAGCATGCCACCGAACATCGGGTTGTTGCCCAGGGCGTCGTATAACCCGATGACGTTGCCGCCGATGGGCGTCGGGGTGTCGAGGGCGCTGCCGGTGAAGTTGTTATACCCCGTGCGGCCGCCATCGGCGAACAGGTCGCTCTGGGAATAGAAGGTGCCGACCGGGTCGATGCGGGTCTCCTTCCAGTTCCACTGATAGAAGCTCTCCATCGACAGGTTGTCGCTCAAGCCGATATTGAAGCTGATGGCTTCCACCGGCATCAGCACTTCCTTGACCTCGGCGCCCGGCAGGCGGTACTTGGCCGCGTCCACCGGGTTGGTGGTATTGACCCCGCCGCGATAGAAAATGCCCTCGCCCCAGTTGAACACCTGGCGCCCCAGTCGCGCGGTCAGAGGCATCTGGCCAACGTCCCAGTTGCCATAGATGTAGGAGTCGAGAATCTCCACACGGCTACCGGCAATGTCGCGGGTCTGGTCGGTGAAGTGGTCATCCTGGGGATGGCTCTGGCTGGGTTGCGACGGGCTGTTGTTGCGGTAGTAGTCGTTGCGCTTGTCCATGATCTGGGTGTCATAGAACCCCGTGCCACGCACGAACAGCCCGTAGTTCTGATAGTTGGCTTCCAGCTCCGAAGTGATCTTGTACACCTCGGAAACCAGCCCGGTATCGAAGTTGCGATTGCCGTCGTTGGTGTTGACGTCGTCGTTGCCCTTGTCACGCCCCTGGACCCGCCACAGACGCCCATAAGACAGGGTGCTGTCGAACGAGCCGGTGACCTGGTTGTCCAGCACGCTGAACTCCATGGCCTGCACGGTCCCGCCGCTGCACAGTTGCAACAGACCTACCAGGCCGACGCCCGCCCCAGTGGATGTGATGGACCATTTACCCTCGGATCCCGAGCCTTGCGCGCGCACTGTGGTGCTCATTACCGTCTCTCCCCTGCAACCTTTTTTGTTGTTATTGCACTGCGTTGTCTGTTGTTACGGCGCCGGCGCCGGGCGGTCGAGACCAGCCCTGACGTAGTTGCGACTGTGGGCGCCAAAGTGGCGTAGCAACTGCACCAACTGTTCGTTGAGCCGGGCATGGTCGTAGCGTTCGGCGGGCAACTGGTTGCCGGCACTGAAGCTCTGGATCGCCCCGGGCGTGGTCAGCCACTGGCCGATGGCCTCGTCGAACGCCACGGCCTGGGCATCCGCCTGGGCACTGACCACTTGGCGCAGGTAGTCCGTCGAGTAAGCCGGGTAATCGGCGTCCTGAGTGGCGTCGGCATAGGCCGTCAGCATCGGGTTATCCGCCCCCGTCAGCAGCAGGTGGCGCAGCCAGGCGAACTGGTAGCGCTCCACCTCATTGTGGCGCGTGGCGGCACGTTCGATCGCCGCCCGCTTGTCGCTGTCGTAGCCGGCCAGGGCCTTGCCTTCCATCAGCAGCATGCTGGTCAAGTCATCGCCCGGCAGAGTGGTGGCGTGATACGGCTGGGTCAGGTCCTGCAGGTAGTGCATGCCCCATCCGAGGAAGCGATAGCCCCAGTAGGGATGGCCATTGGCGAAGGCAAAACGCGCCAGACCGAAGTACTGGTAGGCCCGCCAGTCCGGCCAGTTGCGCAACAGGAAAGGCGCGGCGACATAGACCACCGCGCTCTCGTGAAAGAAGCCCATATGAAACGGCGCCTGGGAGCTGTACTGGAAGCGCGCGTCGCCAAACGACTGCACACCGAAGCCATAGAGTGCGCCGACCGCCCCTGGGTTATCGCTGAACAGGTTGATATCGTGGCCGTAGTCCGGCTCGTCCGCGGCGGTTGCCAGCACGGCCAGCGGCGCGACCGTCTGCCCCGGCTGCAGTTGGATAAAGCGCTGGCGATTCCACGGCGAGAGGGTCTGTTCGACCATCACTTCGGTGGCCTTGAGCTGCGGGCGCCCAGCCAGGTCCTCGCCGGGCATAGGCTGGATCACCTGGGCCAGGTGGATCTGTGGGTTGACCCGCAGGGCCATGAGCAAGTCCCGGCGCAGATCGGCCCCAGGCTGCGGCGCCAGACGCAGGTTGTCGGGGCGCGGCGGGTAGTCGGGAAAGTGCTTGCGGGCGAAGTTTTCCTGCTCGTCCAGCAAGGCCACCAGCCCTGGGTACTGCTCGGACACAAACTGCTCAAGGGACTCGACCGCCACCTCGGGCGCCTCGCGCAACGCGGGCAAATCCCGCAGGGCCAGGTAGCTGCCCACGCTGTGATTGGACCATGCACCGGCCCCAGGCGACAGACTGCACAGCCCCAGGCACAGCAGCAACGACGGCAACTTCATGGCTTTACGCTCTTTTTGTAGATGCGTTCAGCCTAACAATCCGGGTATCCCCCGACACTGTCCGATCTTGCCAAAACGACTCTCCAATAGCGCCATACAGCCTGGGCCTACGCCGGGTAGCCGGTAATCTCGCGGATGCTTTGGTATAGCGGCTTGAGCTGGCGATACATGTGCAGGTAGACCTCGCGGTACAAGCGGTCGTACATCTGTTGCGCCTCGGGCTGGGGCATGAACACCTCGGCGGTGCGGGTCATGGCGGCGATGGCGGTATCGAAGTCCGGGTACAGCCCAAGCCCCACCGCACAGGCAATCGCCGCCCCCAGCCCGGACGCCTCGTAGACATGCGGACGCTCGGCGGGCAGGCCGAAGATATCGGCGGTCAGTTGCATCGCCGCGTCGCTCTGGGAGCCGCCACCGGCCACGCGCAAGCGCTTGATCGACAGTTTCGACCGGCGCTCGATACGCTCCTTGCCCTGGCGCAAGGCATAGGCCAGCCCCTCGAGGATCGCCCGGTAGATATGGGCACGGGTGTGCACGTCGCCAAAGCCGATCATCGCGCCCTTGGCCTCTACGCCCGGCTCGCGGATGCCCGGCGACCAGTAGGGTTGCAGGGTCAGGCCCATGGAGCCGGGCGGCACCGCGTTGACCAGCGCATCGAACAGTTGCTCCGGTTCCAGGCCCTGCTCCCGGGCCTGCTGCATTTCCCGCAGGCCGAACTCGTTCTTGAACCAGCTGACCATCCAGTAGCCGCGATAGATCATCACTTCGCAGTTGTAGTGATCGGGGATCGCCGCCGGATACGGCGGGATCAGCGGCACTATCTCCAGGTAGCGCGAGCGGGTAGTGGTGATGGTCGCCGTGGTGCCGTAGGACAGGCACGCGGTCGTCGCCTCCACCACGCCGGAACCGAGCACCTCGCAGGCCTTGTCGGAGCCGGCGGCAATCAGTGGCAGGCCCTCGGGGATCCCGGTGTGGCGGCTGGCCTCGGCGGTGATGCGGCCCAGTTCTTCTCCTGGCTTATACAGGCGCGGCAACTGCTGCGCACGCACCGCCAGGGCCTGCCATTTCCAGTCCCGGGGCGCGGCCCAGCGCAGGTGCTTGAAGTCGAAGGGCAAGTAGCCCACGCAGCACCCCACCGAGTCGACAAAACGCCCGGTCAGGCGATGGCTGAGAAAGCCCGAGAGCAGCAGGAACTTGTCGGTGGCGGCCCAGATATCCGGCTGATGCTGGGCGATCCAGTTGGCCTCGGCCTGGGCGCGAAAATAGTCCACCGTGGCCTCGGCGCCGATCAACTTGAACAGCCAGCCCCACGGGCCCTTGATCCCGCCCTCGGGCTCGCACTGACGCTGGTCGAGCCAGAGGATCGCCGGGCGCAAGGCCTGGCCCTGGGCATCGACATTGATCAAGGTGCCGCGCTGGGTGGTCAGGGACACGCCACGGATCAGGCTGCGGTCGATGCCGGTCTGCGCCCACAACTGCTGGCAGGCTTCGCCCAGTTTGCGCCAGTAGTAATCCGGATCCTGCTCGGCCCAGCCGGGCTGCGTGGAGTAGTAGGCCTGCAACTCGACCTTGCCTTTGCCCAGCAGATTGCCCTGCAAGTCGAACAACAGCGCGCGGACACTCTGGGTGCCGTTGTCGATCGCCAGCACATAGTGTTTGTCGGGGGAATTGTTATCCACGAAGCTCTCTTTATTCATGACGCGCTCTTCAGATCGAGGCGGACGGGACGCTGTGATGGCGTTGCCAGAGTTGCAGGTAGCGCTGCTGTTCCTGTTCCCAGCGCGTGTCGTCCCAGCCCAGGCGCGGCTGACATAGCCGGCGGATGTCTGGCAGGTAGTGAGCGGCGCCGTCGGGCAGTAGCAACCCCAGACGGGTGCGGCGCAACAACAGGTCGTCCAGGTGCAGGACCATCTCGGCCTCGGCGGCAAACGCCAGCTCCGCCCACAAGGTATCGCTGGCGCCGACACACTCGCTGCCCAGGCTGCGTATCAGCCGGGCCAAACGTGGCAGGTCGCGGCCATGGCGCCCGGCCAGACGCCGCAGGCCGGCGGCGCTCAGCCCAGGAATCGCCTGCAGTGGCACGGCCTGGAACACTGGCGCACCGTCATCCTCCAGGGTCTTCCCGAGCATCCCGGCACAGGCCCGCAACACCTCGATGGCCTGGGGCCTGAAGGTGGTCAGCTTGCCCCCCGCCAACGTCACGCAGCCCGGCTCCTGCCACAGCACATGCTCGCGGGTTTCATTGGAGGGCTTGGCCTGGGAGTCAGCGGCGCCCACTACCGGACGCACCCCGGACCAGGTGCACAGCACGTCCGCCGCCGTTACCTCGGCCTTGGGAAACGGCTGGGCGCAGGCCTCCAGCAGGTAGTCGAGTTCTTCGCGGGTAATGCTCGCCCCGAGGTCCAGGTCCTCGCGATGATCCAGGTCGGTGGTGCCCACCACAGTGGCCCCTTCCCAGGGAAAGACGAATACCGGGCGACCGTCGCGCCGATGCATGAAACTGAAGGCGTGGGCCACCGGCAAGCGCCAGCCCGGCAACAACAAGTGGCTGCCTCGCAAGGGCCGCAACTGCCGCTGCCCACCATCCGGTTGCAGGCGTTCAGCCCAGGCGCCGGTGGCCACTGCCAGCACCGCGCAACGCACTTGCATAACGGCAGCGCCTTGCGTGTCCTCGACCTCGACCCCACACACCCGCCCGCCCTCGCGCAGCAACTGGCGCACCCGCAGGCCGTTCAGCGCCCAGGCGCCATCGGCGCGGGCCTCGGCCAACACACGCATGACCAGGCGCGCATCGTCGGTCAGGGCATCGCGAAACTGCGACGCCCCCAGCAGCCCCGGCTCCATCAACCCCGGCGCCAGGTAGCGCAGTTGTGCAGGTTTATGAAACTGGCGGCTGCGACAACCGGCCAGGGCGTCATACAGGCGCAGCAAGCCGCCGAAGACCCGCGGTCCGGGGAACCCGCCGCGATAGTGCGGCATCAGGAAACTCAAGGGCTCCACCAACCCCGGTGCTTCGCCCATCAGGCGCTGGCGCTCGCGTACCGAATCACGGGCCAGGCGCCACTGGCCCTTGGCGATGTAGCGCAGGCCGCCATGGACCATTTTCGACGAGCGGCTGGAGGTGCCCCAGGCAAAATCCCGTTGCTCCAACAGCAGGCAGCGCCAACCGCGCCGGGCCGCCTCGCGCAGGATCCCGGCGCCGCTGATACCACCGCCAATCACGATCAAGTCCCAGGTTTCATTCGCCAGTTGCGGCAGCACGGCCGCGCGCCACTGGGCATTCCAGTCATCGCTCATGGGCCTAGTCTTCCAGCAGGGTGCCGGGGTTCAGACGCCCGGCCGGATCGAAATGCCGGCTCAGGCTGTGCAGCGCAGCCATCGCCAGTTCGCCCTTCTCCCTCGGCAGGTAGGGCGCGTGGTCCTTGCCCACGCCATGCTGGTGGCTGATGGTGCCGTGGTTGTCGACGATGGTGCGGCTGGCCGCCTGCTTCAGGGCCTTCCAGCGCTCCAGGGTGGCCGGGTAGTCCGTCGCCGGGCGGAACACGTAGCTGGTGTAAATGCTCGAACCTTCGCCATAGACATGGGACAGGTGGGTAAACACATGGACCCGCTCGCCCTCGGCCGCCAGGCAGTCACGCAGGCTGGCCTCGATCGCGTGCAACAAGGCGTCGACATGGCACCAGTCGGTCGCAGTCTCCAGGGTGTCGACCACGTAGCCGGCATTCCAGAGATTCTCCCGCAGGTAGGGGAAGCGAAAACGGTTCTGTTGCCATTTCTTGCCCAGCAGGGTGCCGGTGAACACCCCGCCAAAAGCCTTGAGGTGCTGGCGCGCCTGGCGCAACGACAAGGCATTCTGCCGACGATTGCCGGTGACGCCGAAAGTCAGCAGGCATTTGCCCTCGCCAGCCCCGCGCAGTGCCAGGTAGCGCTCCAGCCAGGCGATTTGATGGGGATGGCCAGCCAGCGCCAGTTGGGTCTGGGTTTCCATGGCATTCGACAGACGCAGCATCGACAGCGGCACCCGTGCCTGCACCAGTCGGCGGATCGCCTGCAGGGCCTGTGGCCAGTCGGGCAGGAACACGCCATAGAAACGCTCGTCCTCGGGCAGCGCGCTGACCCGGACCTTGACCGTGGAAATGATGCCGAAGCGCCCTTCGCTGCCCAACACCACTTCCCGCAGGTCAGGGCCGGCGGCCGAGGCCGGGAAGCTCGGGATTTCCAGGGGCCCGGCGAACGTTTCCAGGGTGCCGCCGGCGAACAGTTGCTCGATCCGCCCGTAGCGCAGCGATTGCTGGCCGCTCGAGCGGCTGGCCACCCAGCCGCCCAGGGTCGACAACTCCCAGGACTGCGGGAAGTGCCCCAGGGTGTAGCCTTTGGCACGCAACTGGCTCTCCACCTGGGGGCCACTGGCACCGGGGCCGAACGTGGCGATCAGGCTTTGTTCGTCGAGGTCGAGCAGGCGGTTCATGTGGGCCAGGGACACCGTCAGCACCGGGCGCGTGGACGCCGGCGGGTTGATATGTCCGGCCACGGACGTGCCACCGCCATAGGGAATCAGGCACAGGTCGGCACTGTCGGCCAGGGCCAGCAGCTGGCGGATCTGTTCGACAGTTTCCGGCAGGGCCACAGCATCCGGGTACCGACCCAGCGCACCTTCACGCAGGGCCAGCCAGTCCGGTAGGCTCTGACCGCGGGCATGCATCAGGCGGTCCCGGGGCTCGATGCTGTAAAGCGCGTGGGGCGCCAGCCGCGACGCGGGCACTGCGGCCAGGGCACTGTCCAGGCTGGCGTCCGGCAGGGTGTGCCCGTCGCCCAATCGCTCGCGCAGAAACGCTGCCCCATGGGCGGGCATCTCCATCTGCGTGGTTTCTTCGCCCCAGCCGTTCCAGCGTCGCATGCCTGTTTCTCCCAGCAGATCTTGTGATTTTCAGTGCTCCCATACTAATCAGCCGGCGCGGGCTGTCACGGTCGCATCGGGACAGATGGAGTAGCCAATTGGGTCACTCGCTGTATTACCGGATGTATCCACGGGAGCATTTACTTTAGTCACGATTTCAAATTACCTTGCGTGCCATCGACGCGCGCAAGGCACTGCCGCCGGCAACACCCCGCCAGGAACCCGATCATGCAGACACTCGGCTCTACCTCCGTCCCTCCTCTGCTGAAGTACCTGCGCCATGCCGAACAGCTCGGCATGGCAACCGCCCCCGCACTGGAGGCGGCCGGGATCACTGCTGGCCAACTGGACGACAACAGCCTGCGCCTGCCTGTGGAAGCCCACGAACGACTGCTGGAGTATTTCTGCGAACATTCCGGGGACCTGCTGTTCGGGCTCAATTCAGCGCGCTTCGTGTTGCCCAACTCGTGGAGCGTGCTCGGCTACATCACCATGAACTGCGCGACCCTGGGCGAGGCAATGAACCGCATCATGCCGTTCGAAAAACTGGTGGGCGACATGGGCACCAGCCGCGCCGAAATGGTCCATGACCAAGTCCGCCTGATCTGGAACTGCCGCCACCAACAGCCGCGCATCCGCCGGCATATGGTGGAGAACGTGCTGGCGTCCTGGCTGGTGTATGCCCGCTGGATCGCCGACACCGAACTGTCGCCAAGCCAGGTGTTGCTCGAACACCCGTTGCCGGACGGCGCGCAGCTCAGCCAATACGAGGACTTCTTCGGTTGCCCGGTGCTGTTCGAGCAACCCTGCTCGGCCCTGGTGGCGCCCTTGAGTTACCTGCAGACACCCCTGCGCCAGGCCGATGCGCAGTTGCTGCGCACCCTGGAAGAACATGCCCTGGCCCTGATGGCCTCGCTGGACGATTCAAGCCTGGCGCTGCGGGTGAAAAACGCCCTGCGCCAGTTGCTCAAGGAAGGCCTGCCGCGCAAAGAACAGGTGGCCGAACAGTTCGCCATGTCGGTGCGCACCCTGCAACGCCAACTGCAGCAGGCCGGCACGTCCTACCAGCAGATCCTCGACGACCTGCGCCAGGAACTGGCCGAGCACTACCTGCTGCACAGCGACCTGCCGATCCAGGACATCGCCCAATACCTGGGCTTCACCGAACCCCGCTCGTTCCACCGCACCTTCAAGAGCCGCACCGGTGTGCCGCCGGGCGAGTATCGGCAGACCCATCGGGGCAGTTAGGGTTTGGGGGACTGCATTTCAGGTCCTGACCAAACAGAGTGAACCCGGTATTCAACACAACGAAGATCAAATATGGGAGCTGGCTTGCCTGCGATAGCGCCCGATCAGGCCATTCCTGGGTACTTGACTCTCCCCCTAGGGTCACACGCCATCCTGCGGGCCCCGACCTCAGGACTCCCCACCCATGACCCGCCGCATCCTGCTCATTCTTGGCCACCCCGCCAGCACCAGTTTCTGCTACGCCTTAGCCTCTGCCTATCGCGAATCAGCCAGCCGCGCCGGCCACGAAGTGCGCACCTTGTATCTGGGCGAGTTGAGCTTCGATCCTGTCCTGCACCACGGTTACGCTCAGGTACAAGCCTTGGAGCCGGACTTGCTCATGGCGCAATCCGACATCCTTTGGGCCGATCATCTGACGTTTATTTTCCCTATCTGGTGGGGGGGAATTCCAGCATTGATGAAAGGCTTCATCGACCGCGTGTTCCTGCCCGGTTTCGCCTTCAAATACCGCAAGGGCAAAGCATTCCCCGACAAGCTCTTGAAGGGCCGTACCGCCCATCTGCTGGTGGCCCTGGATACGCCGCCGTGGTATTACCGCTGGTTCTACCACATGCCCGGCCTGCACCAGATGCGCAAGACCACCCTTGAGTTGTGTGGTATCAAGCCGATCAAGACAATCATGTTCGGGCCTGTGCTGGGCTCTACTGCGGCGCAGCGCGACAAGTGGCTGAAAAAGGCTGGCACACTCTTTTAGGAATGGATCTGCATGTACATCGGTAAAGCCGCGCAGTTGTCAGGCACGACGATCAAGGCGATTCGTCACTATGAGGACATCGGCTTGCTGCCACCGCCGCAACGCGAGGGGCGGTATCGGGTTTACTCGGCGCAGAGCGTGGAGCTGCTGACGTTTATCAAGTGCGCGCAGCAGTTGGGCTTCAAGCTCAAGGAGTTGCAGGGAATTCTCCACGGGCACCGTGGCGATGAGCTGCCGTGGCAGCGCGCCAACCAGGCGATCGCGCAAAAGAAGCTCGAGTTGATGACGCAGATCCAAGCCCTGCAACAGGTGCATGCAGGGCTGGTGGCGTTTGAGGGCAGCCTGGAGCAGGCCCAGGGTCAGTGCCAGTTTGCACGTCTGGTGGAAACCGGCACTGCGCGCAACGGCTAGTTCAGCAGATCGCCCCATTTTTTTTGCAGGGCGCGTTCATCAGCGATGATCTCCCGCGTCAGGTGGTCGACCCATTGCTGGGCAAACCCATTGGCTTCACGCAGCAGCAGCATGATGTCGTCGACTTCAAAGTCGCCGGGCTTGGCGGCCCCCTTGTGCTCATCCAGCAGCTTCCTGACCATTTCATTGAGTTGCTGCTTGGTAGCCATTTTGGCCATGGCCATGGCCATCAGCATCTGGTCGTCCTCCGGCCTTACCTTGCTGTGGGGGCTGCGCTCCTGGTAGTTCTCGCACATCATCAGGAACCCGGTCAGAAAGCCCTCGAGCAGGCCATCCTGCTGACGGATCGACTCGGGAATCTTGTGAAACGAAAACCCGTACATAAAGGCCAGCACGTAGAAGATCTGTTCTTCAATCTCCTCATCCGGAAAACCGATCAGTTTTTGCGCCTTGGGAATCACCGCCCCCAGGTAGTTAATCGGCAACTGCCAGATAACCGCTGAATCCGGGTCGTCACGCTGTTCCTGCTTAAGGTCGGCAAGGATCGCCTGCATCTTTTCAATGGCCCGCTGCCCCGGTTGCACCACCGGCTCGTCGTCCATCAGCAAGTCATCGAGTTCGGCATGGTAGGTCGGGGCCAGACGCGCCGTCGGGGTGATGTCTTGCAGCGCCGCAACCCGCTCGGCTTCGCCGGCCAACAGTTTATCGAGGAGCTTGTTGCGGTTGTCGAGGACGAAACGCACGAAGGTTTCTTCCTTGAGGGCCAGGCGCACGACACCGGGCAGAAAGGCGTAGATAAATGCGCCGAGCTTCTCGACATTGCCGTCATCGCGCAGGGCCGCCAGGGATGCCTCGCCGGTCTTGTCCTTGATGAACGGCAGGATCTTCGATTTGTTCTGCTCGATGGCCACGGCCACGTAGCCCAACAGCTTGTCCTTGCCGCTGACTTTTTTCTGCGGATCGTCAGGCGTTGTCTGTTCGATGACCGCCAAGGCGAGGATTTCTTCGGCAACCGGCTCTACAAGCACAGGCTCGGCTTCGGGCTTGGCGACGACCACTGCGACGGCAGGTTGCGCCACCGCCACCACCGGCTGATCAACCAGCCCACGGCGGGCATCCCCCAGTGCCTCGTTGATCACCGAGAAGAACTCACCCAGCTCTTTCTCACCCACCTGGGTAAAGGTTCCGACCTTGCGCGAGTTGACGAACAGGTCGCGCTTTTCCACTGCCAACGAATCCAGGTGGCGCCAGAAAAACAGGCGCGGGGTGTCGAAGACCATCTTCACCGCCAGCTTGCTCTCGCCCATCAACACGCCTTCCTTGGCGCCGCCAAACAGGGTGTCGTCAATCAGCACCAACACCTCGTCTTCGCGCATGTTGGCGCCGTAGGAGTCCAGCGCCGCCTGCAGCTTTTTCTGCGGGATGTGCGGGCGCACGTACACGCGCTCCAGCCCCAGCCGCTCAGCCAGGCTGAGGGTCATGTGCACAATTGAATCAACCTGGGCCGCCGACAGCTCCTGGTTGCCGGCCGAGGCCTTTACCGCCGCAGGCTTCGCCACCGGGGCCGATTGCTCGCCGCCCCGGGTCCGCAGCCATTCCTGCAACAGGGAAAAGCAATCGTGCAGATCGTCTTTGTCCGGCATGTTGAAGGCAATCGCCTGACGCTTGTTGAGGAAGAGTTTGCTGCCCTTGAGCTCCAGGGCGTCCACTTCGTCATAGGCGTAGGCCACCGCGTCGCTGAAGCTCTCGCGGATGGCCAGGTATTGCTGGCCGATCAAGCAACCGTCCTTGCCGCTGGCGAACATGGTGTCATCAATCAGCACGACCACTTCGCTGGGGTCCACGGTCAGGCCGTAGGCAGAAAGGGCGTTGCTCAAGAGTTTTTTCGGGATGTTGGGTGCGACATGAACCCGTCCCGAGCTTGAATATTTTTGGGCCTGCAAAAACTCCAACAACGACATATCCCTATCTCCCTTTCTGATTTTTTTCAGCGTCATTGCGCCTGGCCATCGGAGGTTGCGCGGCAGAATAGCACTAGGCCACTATCCCGATCACCCTTCAAGACAGCTCCAGCCTTACCTTCAGCTCCTGGACCCGCGCCCGCTCTGCCCGCAAAGCGCGCTTGAGCTCACGGTTTTCCATCTCGCGGATCTTTGCCCAGCGTGCCGCCGAACGGCACCCTGCAACGAACGTCCAGATTTCCCGCAGGCGCAGGTACTGCATCAACAGCACCAGCAAAATCACGCCAATGAGTACCAACGCACTTGTCGAAATAACCTCCGACATCCCCATGTCCTGCTTCCTTTTAGTGAGTTCGAGCGATCTCGAAGACAGCCAAAAGATATGTCGTGTTTTATTACAGGTCTACACTGTAGACAGATACAGGTAAAGTAATCGCACATATGGGAGGGGTCATGAAACGCAAACAATCCGTCGAACAGGTACGCTGGGACCTGGCACTTCGCTATCGTTTGATCGAGACCGTCGCCTGGTGGGAGGGCCGCCTGACCACGGGGCACTTGATCCAGAGCTTTGGCATCAGCCGCCAGCAGGCCTCGAAAGACATCAACACCTACATCACCGAACATGCGCCCCGAAACTTGACATATGACAAGCAGCTCAAGGGCTACATCCCGAGCAAGCACTTCAAGCCGCGCTTTATCGACGACAGCGCCAGCGCCTATTTACACCTGCTGTACCAGAACAACGAACGCGCACCACACATTGAAGGGCTAGCGCTGGCCTATGCCCATACCAAGGTGCTGGAGGTGCCGGACCGCAGCATCCGCCCACAAATCCTGCGCCCACTGCTCAAGGCTTGCCGCGAAGGTTTGCGCCTGGAAACCGAGTACGTGTCCCTGGCCAACCCCGAGCCGGAGGTGCGCCTGATTGCCCCGCACACCCTGGTGTACACCGGCATGCGCTGGCACGTGCGGGCCTACTGTGAGAAGAACGGCAAATACCGCGACTTTGTGCTCAGCCGCCTGCGCGGCGAACCGGAGTTGCTGGGCAAATCCGAAAACCTGATCGGCGATGACCACGTCTGGGAAACCGCCGTGAACCTGGTGATCACCCCGGACCAGCGCCTGGCGGCGGCGCAACGTGCAATCATCGAGGCGGATTTCGGCATGCTCGATGGGCAGTTGGTGATCCCCAGTCGCCAGGCCCTGGTGAAGTACGTCCTGCAGCGCTACCAGATTGATCCGAAGAACCTCGACCCCAAACCCGAGGCCCAGCAGATTGTGGTGAAGAACCTGCAGGAGCTGAAGCCTTGGCTGTATGACTGAAAAACCCCGGTGCGCTCAAGCGCCCCTCATTTGCCCCTCCCCCCCCTATCTGCTAGTGTCGCGCCCGTTTACCGTCAACCGGAATAGCCGCCATGGCCCGCAAAAAAGTTGCACTCGATTTCGAACAATCCCTCGCCGATCTGCAAACCCTGGTCGAGCGTCTGGAGAACGGCGAGTTGTCGCTGGAAGACTCGTTGACGGCGTTTGAGCAAGGTATTGGCCTGACCCGCGATTGCCAGAGCGCTCTGGCGCAGGCGGAGCAGAAGGTCCAGGTGTTGCTGGAACGGGATGGGGAGTTGGCCGAAGAACCTTTCGACGCGGAACAAGCGCAATGATCGACGTTTATCAGGCCAGCAGTCAGGCCCGGGTCAATGCTGCGCTGGAACCGCTGTTTGTGGCACCAAGCCCGGAGTTGGCCAGGCTGTATGAGGCCATGCGTTATAGCGTGATGAACGGCGGCAAGCGCGTACGGCCTTTGCTCGCCTATGCGGCCTGTGAAGCGCTGGGCGTGGACGCCGCGCAAGCCAATGGCGCGGCGTGTGCGGTGGAATTGATTCATGCCTATTCGCTGGTGCATGACGATTTGCCGGCCATGGACGATGACGATCTGCGTCGCGGCCAGCCCACTACCCATAAGGCTTTTGACGAAGCCTGTGCGATCCTCGCCGGCGACGGCCTGCAAAGCCTGGCGTTCAGTGCCCTGCTCGACCCGCGTTTGAGCGGCGTGAATGCCGAGATTCGCCTGCGCATGGTCACTGCGTTGGCCGCCGCCGCAGGCCCGGCCGGTATGGTCGGCGGCCAGGCAATTGACCTCGGCTCGGTCGGCCTCAAGCTGGACCAGCAAGCCCTGGAATATATGCACCGGCACAAGACCGGGGCGCTGATCGAGGCTGCCGTGCACCTCGGCGCCCTGGCCAGTGGTCGCGCCGAAGCGGCGCAGTTGGCCGCTTTGCAGATCTATGCCCGGGCCATCGGCCTGGCGTTCCAGGTACAGGACGATATTCTCGACGTGGAAAGCGATACCGCGACCCTCGGCAAGCGCCAGGGCGCCGATATTGCCCGTGACAAGCCGACTTATCCGTCGCTGTTAGGGCTGGATGCCGCCAAGGCCTATGCCCTGGAGTTGCGCGACCAGGCCCTGGCCGCCCTGCGACCATTCGACGCGGCAGCCGAGCCGCTGCGTGACCTGGCGCGGTACATCGTCGAACGCCGCCACTGATTACGGCGGCGATTACCGCCGCATATCGGCCAAGTTCGGTGCTCTGCGTGGGCAGTTTGCGATGCTTGAGGTAAACTGCCGCCTCTTCTATACCTATAACGATTCGCCTGATGCCCACGACGTTTCAAGAGATTCCCCGCAAGCGCCCGACCACGCCGCTGCTGGACCGTGCCAACACGCCGGCCGGCTTGCGCCGTCTGGGTGAAGCCGAGCTGGAAACCCTGGCCGATGAGTTGCGCCTGGAATTGCTCTACACGGTCGGCCAGACCGGTGGGCATTTTGGTGCAGGCCTGGGCGTCATCGAGCTGACCATCGCGCTGCATTACGTATTCGACACCCCGGACGACCGGCTGGTGTGGGACGTGGGTCACCAGGCGTATCCGCACAAAATCCTCACCGGACGCCGCGAGCGCATGGCTACCTTGCGCCAGAAGGACGGCATCGCCGCCTTCCCGCGCCGCTCCGAGAGCGAATACGACACCTTTGGCGTCGGCCACTCCAGCACCTCGATCAGCGCAGCCCTGGGCATGGCGATTGCCGCCCGTCTGCAAAACAGCGATCGCAAGGCAATTGCCGTGATCGGTGATGGCGCGCTGACAGCCGGCATGGCGTTTGAAGCGTTGAACCATGCGCCGGAAGTGGACGCCAATATGCTGGTGATCCTCAACGACAACGACATGTCGATCTCGCGCAATGTCGGTGGTTTGTCCAATTACCTGGCAAAGATTCTGTCCAGCCGCACCTACGCCAGCATGCGCGAAGGCAGCAAAAAAGTGCTTTCACGCCTGCCCGGCGCGTGGGAAATTGCCCGCCGCACCGAAGAATACGCCAAGGGCATGCTGGTCCCCGGCACCCTGTTCGAAGAGCTGGGCTGGAACTATATCGGCCCGATCGACGGCCACGACCTGCCGACCCTGATCGCCACCCTGCGCAATATGCGCGACCTCAAGGGCCCGCAGTTCCTGCATATCGTCACCAAGAAAGGCAAAGGCTTCGCCCCGGCGGAAGTCGACCCGATTGGTTACCACGCCATCACCAAGCTCGAACCGCTGGACGCGCCCGTGGCGGCGCCAAAAAAGGCCAGCGGGCCGAAGTACTCCGGTGTATTTGGCGAATGGCTGTGCGACATGGCCGCTGCCGACCCGCGCCTGGTGGGCATTACCCCAGCGATGAAGGAAGGCTCGGACCTGGTGGCGTTCAGCGAGCGTTTCCCGCTGCGTTACTTCGATGTGGCGATTGCCGAGCAACATGCGGTGACCTTTGCCGCCGGCATGGCCTGCGAAGGCGCCAAACCGGTGGTGGCGATCTACTCGACCTTCCTGCAGCGCGGTTATGACCAGCTTATTCACGATGTGGCGGTGCAGAACCTCGACGTGCTGTTCGCCATCGACCGCGCCGGCTTGGTGGGCGAAGACGGTCCGACCCATGCCGGCAGCTACGATCTGTCGTACTTGCGCTGCATCCCCGGCATGCTGGTGATGACCCCGAGCGACGAGAACGAGCTGCGCAAGATGCTCAGCACCGGCCACCTGTACAACGGCCCGGCAGCGGTACGTTACCCCCGTGGCAACGGCCCGGATGCGGTGATCGAGAAAGACCTGGAACCGATCGAGATCGGCAAGGGCATCGTGCGGCGCCAGGGTAGCAAGACCGCGTTCCTGGTGTTTGGCGTGCAACTGGCCGAAGCCCTGAAAGTGGCGGAGAAAATCGACGCCACCGTGATTGACATGCGCTTTGTCAAACCCCTCGACGAAGCCCTGGTGCGCGAGATCGCCGGCAGCCATGAATTGCTGGTGACCGTTGAAGAAAACGCCATCATGGGCGGCGCCGGTGCGGCCGTCAGCGAATTCCTGGCGCGGGAGAACATCCTCAAGTCGGTGCTGCACCTAGGCTTGCCGGACATTTATGTGGAGCACGCCAAACCCGCGCAGATGCTGGCTGAGTGTGGGCTGGATGAAGCGGGGATCGAGGCTGCGGTTCGCCATCGCATGGCTTTGCTCGGCCTGTAAACCGGACCAAACTGTGGGAGCTGGCTGGCCTGCGATGCAAACACTTCGGTCTTTCAGAGAGACCGGGTGATGCGATCGCAGGCCAGCCAGCTCCCACATTTGTTTTGTATTGCCTTGGAATCCATGGACGGCCCATGAAACACCTTCGACTTGCCCTGCCACTCCTGCTCTTGCCCACTGCGGACCTGCTCGCCGACACCCGCGACGCCGCCCTGAAGCTCCCCGATGTGGTGATCAGCGCCAACCGCCAGGTGCAGGCACGCAATGACAGCAGTGCTGCCAACACCGTGTTTACCCGGGACGATATCGACCGCCTGCAACCCTCCAGCCTGACCGACCTGCTCAGCCGCGTGCCCGGCGTGCAAGTGGCGCGCACCGGTGGCCGGGGCAGCTTGCCGGGGATTTTCATACGCGGCACCAAGTCCGCGCAAAGCCTGGTGCTGGTGGATGGCCAGCGGATTGCCAATAGCACGTCCGGCGACAGCGGCCTGCAATACCTGAATATTGATCAGATTGAGCGGGTAGAAGTGCTGCGCGGGTCGCGCTCGGTGATTTACGGCAGCGATGCGATTGGCGGGGTGATCCAGGTATTTACCCGCCGCAATGCCGGACCAGGCCTGCTGCCGCGCTTGAAGCTGGGCTTTGGCAGCCACAACACCTGGGAACGCAGCCTGGGCCTGTCGGGCGGCGATGAACGCACGCGCTTCAACCTGGGCGCGAGCCTGGATGACACCGCCGGTATCGACTGGAGCCACACCTCCTTCCCCAGCGACCGCGACCATGATGCCTATCGCAATAAGTCGCTGAGCTTGAACCTGAGCCATGAGTTCAGCGATGAGCTGGAGGTGGGTTTCAACCTGCTGGATAGCCGGGGCAAGTCGGAATTTGATAACAGCGCCGGGCGCTACGACGACGTCAGCAAACAAACTTTCGGCCAAAAACCCTATACCGACTACACCGTCAGCAGTGCCAGCGCTTATATCGACGCCCAACTCAACGAGGCATGGCAGACCCGTGTGGAACTGGGCCACAGTGAAAACCGCGACACCAAGCGCGACAAGCTCAGCACTGACTTCAGTGTGTTCAGCACCTATCGCGACTCGATTAACTGGCAGAACGACCTGACGCTCAACCAGCAAAACAGCCTGATCCTGGGCGGCGATTGGTATGAGGACCGCATTCACAGCGACAAACCGTACAACGAAAACAGCCGGTGGAACCGTGCCGCGTTTATTCAGCATCGTTTCAAGGGGGAGTGGTTTTCCACCGAACTGGGGCTACGCCGCGACCAGAACCAGCAATTTGGCGGGCAGAACAGTTGGAGCGGTACGCTGACCTTGCCGGTCAATAGCGATAACGACTTACTACTGAGTTACAGCGAAGGCTTTCGTGCGCCGAGCTTCAACGATCTGTACTACCCGGGCGGCAGCAACCCCAACCTCAAGCCCGAGCACTCGAAAAGCTATGAGTTGCAATGGCGCAGCCAGCTGACCGACACCACACGCCTGGAAACCTCTCTGTATCGCACTGACCTCAAGGACGCCATCATCGCGCAGCAGCAGAATAACTACATTCCGTACAACGTCGCCAACGCCCGCATCAACGGCTTCGAAGCCGCCCTCAAGCAAGAGTTCTTCGGCTGGCAAGGCAACCTCGGCCTGTCGATCATCGACCCGCGCGACCGCAGCAGCGGCCACACCCTGGCCCGTCGTGCCAGGCGCACCCTGAACCTGGACCTGGATCGGCAGTTCGATCAACTGAGCCTGGGCGCCAGCTGGCAGGGCATCAGCAGCAGCTACGACGACGAGTACAATAAAAATCGGCTCGCTGGCTATTACCTGGTGGGATTGCGCAGCGGTTGGGCGCTGAATCGGGAAGTGGCGCTGTCGCTGAAGGTCGATAACCTGCTGGATCGCCGCTATACACGGGCGCGTTACAGCTATAACGATCCGACCTTCCAGAGCAATCAGCCATATCGAGAAGAAGGCCGGACGTGGATGCTTGGGGTGACGTGGACGCCGCAGCTCTGAGGTTGTCCGGGCCGACGCCATCGCAGGCAAGCCAGCTCCCACATGTGTTCTGTGGTGTGGCCAAAATATTCTGCACTGCCGAGCGCCCACCTTTTGATGTGTGAATACAGTCAAATGTGGGAGCTGGCTTGCCTGCGATAGCGCTCTCAACGGTTCGGCGCAATCACCTGACACAGCCGGCCCACCGCCTCCACCATCTGCCCACTGGGCCGCTCCAGCCCTTTATCCGGCACGATCAGCAAACGCCCCTGAGCCACCGCCGCCACCTGGGGCCAGGCCTTCCAATCGTCCAGTTGCGCTTGATCCGCCGCGAGGATCACTTCGGGATCACGCTGCAACACCGATTCGATACTGACCTGCGGGGCTGGCAGCTTGAGGTCATCAAACACATTGCGCGCGCCACACACGCTAAGCGCATCGCTGATGATCTGCCCACCGCCCACGGTGTACAGCGGCTGGTTCCACACCTGGTAGAACACCCGCAACGGTTGGCTGCGCTGATAGCGCTGGCGCAACTCGGCCAAGCGTTGACGCAAGCGGGCAGCCAATTGGCGACCTTCATCAGCGCGGCCTAGCTGTCGGGCGATGGCTTCGACCTGGCTGCTCAGTTGTTCAAGGCTATGGGGTTCGGCGACGTAAACAGGGATGTTCAAACGCTTGAGCTGCTCGCGCTGGGCCGGGCCGACGCTGCCGGGCCAGAGCAGCAGCAAGTCAGGCTGCAGGCTGAGCAGTCGTTCCAGATCCAACTGCCCATAACGCCCCACCGAGGGCAGGCTACGCAGCGCGTCAGGCCGTTCACCGCCGTCGAGTACGCCCACCAGCAGATCGCTGGCGCCCAGTTCAACGACGATTTCAGATAAGGAAGGTGCGAGGCTGACCACCCGCTCGACCGCCATCGCCGACGCACTGGCGGCCAGCAGCAGACCCGCCAGCCAGAGGCGCATCAGCCGAGTTGACGCGGGATGCGATAGAGGTAGAACAGCACCAGGGTCGACAATGCCAGCAGGAACAGCGGCACCGCTTCCAGGCCGACGAACACTGCCAGTGCACCGATCCAGGCGGGAAACGCCGCGACCAGCAGCGCCGTACGCCGACGGGCCGCGAGGGTGATCCACGCGGCCGGCTCTTCAGGCGTATCGAGGGCCTTGGAGGTGGCGATCAGTGCATGTTTATAGGCATGGAAGTAACGCAGGCTGGCAAACATCGAGGCAACGCCGGCGATAAAGAATGGCATTGCCAGCACCGGCAACAACGGCTCGCCCTGGCCAAATACTAGATTGATCACGAACAACGGCAACAACGCCAGCGCCAGGTACTGCCACCAACTGAAGGACAGGCGCCGCTTGACCTGACCGCGCGTCACGCCCGGTCTGCCTCGCCCTGATGCTCGTTGCCCATCATATGGTCGAGCTTGCTGGCCTTGGTCGCCAGGTAGAGTTTGTTGTGCGGGTTATGCCCGGTGTGCAGCGGCACACGCTCGGCGACGGTGATGCCCATCTCGGTCAAGGCCTTGACCTTGCGCGGGTTGTTGGTCATCAGGCGCAGGGACTGGATGCCCAAATGCTCAAGCATCGGCAGGCAGATGGCGTAGTCGCGCTGATCGGCGGCGAAACCCAGGCGCTCGTTGGCCTCGACGGTATCGGCGCCACCGTCTTGCAGTTCGTAGGCGCGGATCTTGTTCAGCAGGCCAATGCCACGGCCTTCCTGACGCAGATACAGCAGCACGCCACGGCCTTCACGGGCAATGGCTTGCATGGCGGCTTCCAGTTGCGAGCCGCAGTCGCAGCGCTGGCTGAACAGTGCGTCACCGGTCAGGCACTCAGAGTGCAAGCGGCCCAGGACCGGGGCGCCATCGGCCACATCGCCCAGGCTGAGCACGACGTGCTCGCGCCCGGAGGCTTTTTCAAGAAAGCCATGCATGGTGAACGTGGCAAAAGGGGTAGGCAGCTTGGAAGCAGCGACGAAAACGACGGGCACCGTGTGCTCCTGATTTCAGATTTCACAGAGGCGGGCATTGTAACAGCACGTTCCTACAGACGCTTAAGCTGAATTATCGCTGATAAAGATCAATAGGTTCGATTGGCCTTTGCCTTGGTTCTATGGGCGTCAAAACGGATACGGTTGGTTCCAGCGCTGGAAAATCGGTTTCAACTCGCCGCTTTTCACCAACAACTCCATGCGCCGGTCAAATACCCCCCGCAATGACCGCCCTCTCTCACTGTCGGTAAACCCCAGGAACAACGGCAATTCGGCAATGTGCGTGAGTTTGAACGCCGATGGGTCGTCAGCCTGGCCGAGGATGTACTGCAGTTCGGCCAGGGCATCAATGTAGAAGTCGGCCCGCCCATGCTGGAGCATCGGCAAAATCCCGCTACGTCGTTCGATCTGGTTGAAACGATGAATATTGGGCAGGTATTCCTCGTACTTGTAGCCACGTACCCAGGTCAGGCGGTAAGAGCCCAGGGTCACCAGGGTCGGCGCCGGGCTGCCCGCCAGGCCCAGGGCGTAGATGTGGTCGGAGTCGTAGTGCCAGCGGGCGTACAGCACGCCCTCGGTCTCATCATGATAGGAGCCGACCCAGGCATCCACTTCGCCACGCCGGGCCAGACCGACCGAACGGGTGTAGGGCACGCTGCGGATCTTGACCTTGACCCCGGCCGGCTCGAAGATTTCCCGCAACACATCCCAGGCCAGGCCGCTGCCATCGGCGTTGGTGTAGTCATTCCAGGTTTCACTGGCCAGACGGATCTGGCCGGGCACTTCGGGGGTGTCATCGGCCCACACGGGAGACGCGACCACACACAGCAGAATCAGCAACCAGCGTCGTAGCTCCATAATGACGCCCTCCAGAGTAAAGCGATCGTTTCTACAACGCTGTAAAGGGTAGCGCAGCCCGGCGGGTCACGGAGTCTCGCGAAAATGTTGATAACCGCGCACGGCGGGAGTGATGTCATGGCCGCCGGCATCCAGCAATTTCACGCCGGCCCCCGCTTCTACCCGCCCGACAATATGCACCGGCCAACCGTCGGCCAGCAATGACGCCAGCTCAGCGGGCGGCAAGGTGAACGCCAGGACGTAATCGTCGCCACCGCTCAAGGCTGCGGAGCGTGCTTGATCATCCCCCAGAAAGGCCAGCAACGCCGCCGACAGCGGCAAACGGTGCCGCTCGATCACCAGGCTTACGGCTGAAGCCTTGGCGATATGCCCACAATCTGCCAGCAGACCGTCGGAAATATCCAACGCAGACGTAGCCTTGCCACGCAACGCCATGCCCAGGGCCAGTTGCGGCTGCGGCGACCAGTAATGGCCCAGCAGCGGCTCGGCGATCTGCGCAGCAGCGCTACGCTGCCCCAACACCAACGGCAAGGCCCCGGCCGCATTGCCCAGCTCGCCGCCGACACACAGCAGGTCGCCGGGCTGCGCGCCACTGCGGGTCAACGCCAGCCCCGCCGGGACACGGCCGAACACGGTGACGGTCAGGCTCAGCGGCCCACGGGTGGTATCGCCGCCCACCAGGCCCACACCACAGCGCTGGGCCATGGCATTCAAACCCTGGGCATAGCGCTGCAACCAATCGGCCGCGACCGTCGGTGTAGTGAGTGCAAGGGTAAATGCGAGGGGATGGGCGCCCATGGCCGCCAGGTCGCTGACTGCCACCGCCAGCGAGCGCTGGCCGAGCAAAAACGGGTCGCAGGGGTCGGCAAAGTGCACGCCGGCCACCAGGGTATCGGTTGAAATCGCCAGCTGTTCCCCGGGGGGAACTGCCAGCAAGGCGCAGTCGTCGCCGATCCCCAGGGCAACGCCCTCGCCGCCTTGCGCACAGGGCGCGGCGGCGAAGTAGGTGCGGATCAGCTCGAACTCGCCCATCAGGGAGTCAAGCGCAGGTTAGCGCTTGTACGCCTTCACTTCGGCTTCACGCAGGCGCGGGGCCAGCTTGTCGAGCACGCCGTTGACGAACTTGTGACCGTCGGTCGAACCGTAGACTTTCGCCAGTTCGATACCTTCGTTGATCACTACGCGGTACGGCACGTCAACGCGCTTGAGCAGTTCCCAGGTGGACAGGCGCATCACGCACAGTTCAACCGGGTCCAGCTCTTCGAGGGTCAGGTCCAGGCAAGGCGCCAGGGCCGTGTCGATCTCGGTCAGGTTGGCATGCACGCCGTGCAGGATGTCGTGGAAGTACGGCAGGTCGGCGAAGGTAAAATCGTTGTCGACGCGAAACTGTGCTTCGATTTCGTTCAACGAAGTACCTGCCATCTGACGCTGATACAGCGCCTGGGTCGCCAACTGACGGGCAGCACGGCGCTTTTCGTTCTTCGATGGCTTGCCGGCGTCTGCAGGACGGGGGTCGCGCGGGTTGAAACGATCGCTCTCGTCGGAAATCACTTGGCCTCCAACTGCGACAGCAGGCTGACCATTTCCAGGGCAGACAGGGCAGCTTCAGCGCCTTTGTTACCGGCCTTGGTGCCGGAACGCTCGATGGCTTGCTCGATGGAATCAACAGTCAGTACGCCGAAGGCCACTGGCACGCCGAACTCCATGGACACCTGGGCCAGGCCCTTGGTGCACTCGCCAGCCACGTATTCGAAGTGCGGGGTGCCGCCACGAATGACCGCGCCCAGGGCGATGATTGCTGCGTATTCGCCTTGTTGGGCAACTTTCTGCGCAACCAGTGGAATTTCGAAGGCGCCAGGGGCACGGATAATCGTGATATCGCTTTCGCTCACACCGTGGCGAACCAGGGCGTCCACGGCACCGCTTACCAGGCTTTCAACCACGAAGCTGTTGAAGCGGCCAACCACCAGGGCATAGCGGCCTTTGGGGGCGATGAAGGTACCTTCGATGGTCTTCAGGGTCATTCGACAAATCTCTTAAAGAGCCGGGACGCGTATATGACGCGCCCCTTAGTGATATTTGAACCGCGAACAAGGAGCGATAATCGCCGGCCTTTATTCGGAGGGCACGTATTCTACTACTTCCAGGTCGAAACCGGATATCGCATTAAATTTCATGGGTGCGCTCATCAGGCGCATTTTACGCACGCCCAGGTCACGCAGGATCTGCGAGCCGGCGCCGACGATGCTGTAGGTGGTCGGTTTTTTCACCGGCACCTGGTCAGCGCTTTCGCGGATATGCGCCAGCAGCACATCACCATCCACCGGGTTGCCCAGCAACAGCACGACACCGCTGCCCGCCGCGGAAACCGCTGCCATGGCGGCTCGCAGGCTCCACCGGCCCGGCTGCTTGACCATCAACAGGTCGCGCAACGGGTCCATGTTGTGCACCCGCACCAGGGTCGGCTCTTCGGCGCAGATGTTGCCCAGGGTCAGGGCCATATGCACGTCGCCTTCCACCGAATCACGGTAGGTCACCAGGTTGAAATGCCCCAGTTCGCTGTCCAGCGGCTGCTCGGCAATCCGCTGAACGGTACGTTCGTGGATCATCCGGTAGTGAATCAGGTCGGCGATGGTGCCGATCTTGATGTTGTGTTCGGCGGCAAAGGCTTCCAGTTCAGCGCGACGGGCCATGGTGCCGTCGTCGTTCATCACTTCGCAGATCACCCCGCTCGGCTCGAACCCGGCCATGCGCGCCAGATCGCAGGCGGCTTCGGTGTGGCCGGCACGGGCCAGGGTGCCACCCGGCTGGGCCATCAGCGGGAAGATATGGCCAGGGCTGACAATGTCTTCGGCCTTGGCATCTTTCGCGGCAGCAGCCTGCACGGTGCGGGCGCGGTCAGCGGCAGAGATGCCGGTGGTCACGCCGGTGGTCGCTTCAATGGAGACGGTGAACTTGGTGCCAAACCCCGAGCCATTGCGCGGCGACATCAGCGGCAGCTTGAGCAGTTCGCAGCGCTCGCGGCTCATGGGCATGCAGATCAGGCCACGGGCGTGCTTGGCCATGAAGTTGATGTGCTCAGGTTGGCACAACTCGGCGGCCATGATCAGGTCGCCTTCGTTCTCGCGGTCTTCGTCATCCATCAGGATGACCATCTTGCCTTGGCGGATATCGTCAACCAGTTCTTCGATGCTATTGAGCGCCACGCGGCACCCCCTTGGTCAGGATTTCAGGTAGCCGTTAGCGGCCAGAAAACTTTCGGTGATGTTACCGGCTGCAGGCTCTGCGGCCTTTTCGCCCAGCAGCAGGCGCTCCAGGTAACGGGCAAGCAAGTCCACTTCCAGGTTCACCCGGCGACCCGGCTGGTACGAGGCCATGATGGTTTCGCTGAGGGTGTGGGGAATGATGGTCAGTTCGAATTCGGCGCCATTTACGGCGTTCACGGTCAGGCTGGTGCCATCGACGGTGATCGAGCCTTTGTGGGCGATGTACTTGGCCAGTTCTTTCGGCGCACGGATGCGGAATTCCACGGCCCGCGCGTTTTCGCTGCGTGCCACCACTTCGCCGACGCCGTCGACATGGCCGCTGACCAGGTGGCCGCCCAGACGGGTGGTCGGGGTCAGGGCTTTCTCCAGGTTGACCGGGCTGCCGGCCTTGAGGTCATTCATCGCGGTGCAGTCCAGGGTTTCCCGGCTGACATCGGCGGCAAAGCCATTGCCCGGCAGTTCGACGACCGTCAGGCATACGCCGCTGACGGCGATGCTGTCGCCCAGCTTGACGTCGCCGAGGTCCAGCTTGCCGGTTTCAACCAGCAGGCGCACGTCGCCACCTTTGGGGGTCATGGCGCGGATGCTGCCGATGGATTCGATAATGCCGGTGAACATGGCCTTCTCCTGGAAAACAGTGCGGGCGCCGGGGCGACCGGTCGCAATTATACGCTCGCTGGGGGGAGCGGAATGGCAGTGACTCGCCAGTCGTCGCCTACAGCGCGCATTTCAATGATCTTGAGTTGGGGGGCGTCGGCCAGTTTCTCAAGCGGCCAGTCCAGCAAGGGGCGGGCGGCGGAACCGAGGAATTTACCGGCGACGAAAATCACGTACTCGTCCACCAGGCCTTGCTGGGCAAACGCGCCGGCCAGGCTTGGCCCGGCTTCCACCAACACCTCGTTGACGCCACGGGCCGCCAGTGCCACCAGCGCCGAGCGCAGGTCGACCTGGCCGTCGACACCCGGCACCACCAGGCATTCGGGGCCACGGGGAACTGGTTTTCCGCAGTCACACAGGTGATAACCAGGGCCGGCCCGGCCTTGAAGAACGGCGCGTTGAGCGGCACCCGCAGGCGGCCGTCGATCAGCACGCGCAACGGTGGGCGCGACATGGCCAGGGCGGTGGTTTGCGGATCCAGGCCCAGTTCGGCGGCACGCACGGTCAGGCGCGCGCCATCGGCCAGCACAGTATCGGCGCCGGTCAGCACCACACTGGCCTCGGCCCGCAGGCGCTGCACGGCGGCGCGGGCGGCGGGGCCGGTGATCCACTGGCTCTCGCCACTGGCCATCGCGGTGCGCCCGTCCAGGCTCATCGCCAGCTTGACCCGCACAAACGGCAGGCCATGCTCCATGCGCTTGAGGAAGCCGGGGTTCAGGGCGCGTGCCTGGCTTTCCAGTACGCCGCTGAGCACCTCGATGCCGGCCTGGGCCAGACGCTGCATGCCACGCCCGGCCACTTCCGGATTCGGATCCTGCATACCCGCGACCACCCGTGCCACGCCGGCGGTCACCAGCGCATCGGCGCAGGGCGGCGTATGGCCATAATGGCTGCACGGTTCGAGCGTCACATATACCGTGGCGCCTCGGGCTTTATCGCCCGCGGCGCGCAAGGCGTTGGGCTCGGCATGGGGTTCGCCGGTGCGTTCATGCCAGCCTTCACCGACAATCTGCCCGTCGCGCACAATCACGCAGCCGACCCGAGGGTTGGGATGGGTGGTGTACAGGCCCTTGCGCGCCAGTTCGAGGGCACGAGCCATGTAATGGGCGTCGAGCACGGCCTGTTCTGCAGAAGGAGGGTTCATTCTTTGACCGGCTCACGGGCCAGGCGGTCGATCTCTTCACGGAACTCATTGAGATCCTGGAAGCGTCGATACACCGAGGCGAAACGAATGTAGGCAACTTCGTCGAGCTTTTGCAGCTCGCCCATTACCAGTTCTCCAACCACCAGGCTCTTGACCTCGCGCTCACCGGTCGCCCGCAGCTTGTGCTTGATATGCGCCAGCGCCGCTTCCAGCCGCTCGACACTGACCGGGCGTTTTTCCAGGGCGCGCTGCATACCGGCGCGCAGTTTATCTTCGTCGAAGGGCTGGCGGCTGCCGTCGGACTTGATCAGACGGGGCAGTACCAGTTCGGCGGTTTCAAAGGTGGTGAAACGCTCACCGCAGGCCAGGCATTCGCGCCGGCGACGCACTTGGTCGCCCTCGGCGACCAGACGCGAGTCGATGACCTTGGTGTCGTTGGCACCGCAGAAGGGACAGTGCATGGTGGCAGGCAACAAAAAAAGGGAGGGCCATGGTAGCGCATCCCCGTGGCAAGACAAGCCATAGCCTTTACGGTATATAGGCTGACTATTATGTTTCTTATGTTCAGTTCACGGATTTTTGCCCTTTTTGGAGCCGTACATGCCGTTACGACCGCTGGTTTTACTCACAATGTTCAGTTTTCTGGTCGCCTGCAGCAGCGAAGCGCCAAAACCAGCCGCCCCGCAACCCACGCCGCAGCAAGAGAAAAAAATCCCCGGCCAGGAACCGCTGGGGCCATTGCCGGCCTACCAGCGTGAAGTGAGCGGCACCCTCACGGGTGTGCCCGCCGGCGCTGAAGTGGAGCTGGCACTGCTGGTGATCGACGCGCGCAGCCGCCCGCAACAACTGCTCGCCAGCAGCGTGCTGATCGGCAACAACAAACCATTGGCCTTCCGCCTGCGCTTCAACCCGCAAGCGTTTCCCGCCGGCGCCCGCGTTGAACTGCGTGGCCGCGCCAGCCAGTCCGGGCAGTTGATCCTGCACCTGCCGGCGGTGCGTATCGAGCAAGCTATCACCCAGACCACCGGGCCCCTGCAACTCGTGCGCGCCCCATGACGCCACCGCTGCACCTGCAACGGGCCTTGAGCGAACTGATCGGCGACGCGCAACTGCTGCCCTGCCCGTTGCCCGGCACCGACCTGTCGTTGTGGCTGCTGGACGCCGACAACATGGACCGCGCCTTCAGCCCCGAGGAAACCCGGCGCATCCTGCATGAGCCGCCCTACTGGAGCTTCTGCTGGGCCAGCGGCCTGGCATTGGCCCGCTACCTGGCCGCCAACCCCGAGTGGGTGGCGGGCAAGCGCGTCCTGGATTTTGGCGCCGGCTCCGGCGTGGCGGGAATTGCCGCAGTGAAAGCCGGCGCCCTGGAAGTGGTGGCCTGTGACCTGGACCCACTGGCGCTCGGCGCCTGCCGTGCGAATGCTGAACTCAATGGCGTGACCTTGGGCTATTCGGCGGACTTCTTTGCCGAAGCCGATCGTTTCGACCTGATCCTGGTGGCCGACGTGCTGTACGACCGGGCGAACCTGCCGCTGCTGGATCAATTCCTCACCCGCGGGCGCGAAGCGCTGGTCGCCGACTCGCGGGTACGGGATTTCCAGCATGCGGATTATCAGCGGCTGGGCATCCTCGAGGCGCTGACCCTGCCGGACCTGGCGGAGCCTTGGGAGTTTCGCAGGGTGAGTCTGTACCATTCACGACGCTAGGCCTCTCAGTTACAAATTTTCAGCAATAGAGTGGCTAAGACAGCGCCCGGCAGGACATGGAAAATAGCGTTCTCCCGCACGCGGCCTGGACGATCGACCTGCATGCATTTCCCCGTTTTTTCGCCGCTCAGCGCCCCTCCAAGGGCGTTGCAAAAACCTGGGCAGTTGCATAATCTGCTTGGCAATACACCCGCCATGCCTCTGGTTGCGCCAGCAACCAAGCACAAATTGTGCGGGTTTTTTATGCCTGCTGGTTTTCCAGCATGAGGGCGTTCGACAAACCAGCCCTTGATGTCCCGGCCCAGTTGGAGCTGCTCAAGTCTCGGGGCTTGATCATTGAAGATGAAACAGGCGCCCGGCGCTTCCTGCAATCGGTCAGTTTCTTTCGATTAAGCCCCTATATGCGGCCTTTCCAACAGTCGGAAGATATCGACCACCACTTCCATGCCGGCACCCATTTTCACCAGTTGGCACGACTCTACGATTTTGACCGTCGCCTGCGCCTATTGACCATGGATGCCATTGAGCGGGTCGAGATCGCCTCCCGTGCAGTCATCAGTAATCACATGGGCCCCACCTACGGCAGCCATTGGTACATCGACAGCCAGGCTTTTCACCCGACATTTGACCACCAGCGCCTGCTTGCAACGCTACACACCAGACAGTCTGTGGCGACCCGTGACTATGAACGCGAATGTTTGCGCGTCGACCGACTACACACAGACGACAATCGAAAAGACCATCTCAAGCGTCAAAGAGCCAAAGAAAGCTACGCGCGCCACTATCCAAATACCTATGACCACCCCTCTCTCATGCCGGGTTGGGCCATGCTGGAAGAGTTGACGCTGGGCGACCTCTCCCATCTCTACAAGGGCCTGGCCAAGGACGCGGATAAAAAAGCCGTTGCCAGGCGACTGGGGCTCCCCGCGCCACTGCTGCAGTCCTGGCTTCACACCTTGACCACTGTGCGAAACATGTGCGCCCATCACTCAAGAATGTGGAATCGGCAACTGGGTATTCGTCCTGAATTACCCAGGAAAGCCAACTTCCCGTGGCCAAACCATCTGCTCCAGCCAGGGCCCCATACCCGCATTTTTTCGACACTTTGCATGCTTAACCATTTGATGCATCAGATAAGCTCCCACACTCACTGGGACCAGCACCTTTATCACCTGATCAGCGACTTCCCCCACCTCAACCTAAAAGCGATGGGGTTCCCTCGTGACTGGTATCAGGACCCTTTTTGGCACGTATCTCGTGCTTGATCCTTGCGCTGCTTCCGATAGAGCCCGCCAGTCTTTATAGTTGCCCCATCCCACGCGTCATTGAGAACCTCCATGAGTGAGCCCACGCCGTACATTTTCGATGTCACCACCGCCACCTTCGACCAGGCTGTCATCGAAAATTCGTTCCACAAACCCGTGCTGGTGGATTTCTGGGCCGAGTGGTGTGCGCCGTGCAAGGCGTTGATGCCGCTGCTGGCGCAGATTGCCGAGAGTTATCAGGGCGAGTTGCTGCTGGCCAAGGTCGATTGCGAAGCCGAGCAGGATGTTGTCGCGCGCTTTGGCATTCGCAGCCTGCCGACCGTGGTGCTGTTCAAGGACGGCCAGCCGGTGGATGGGTTTGCCGGGGCGAAGCCGGAGTCTGAGATTCGCGCGCTGCTGGAGCCCCATGTGCAGATGCCGCCACCGGCTGAGGCGGACCCGCTGGAACAGGCCCAGGCGCTGTTTGCCGAAGGCCGCATCAGTGAGGCCGAGGCGGTGCTGGTGGCCTTGCTCGGTGAAGACAACACCAACGCCGCCGCGCTGATCCTCTACGCCCGCTGCCTGGCCGAACGCGGTGAACTGGGCGAGGCGCAGGCCGTGCTGGATGCGGTCAAGAGCGATGCTCACAAGGCCGCCCTCGCCGGCGCCAAGGCGCAGATCACGTTCCTGCGCCAGGCTGCCGACCTGCCGGATACCGCTGACCTCAAGGCCCGCCTGGCGCAAAACCCGCAGGACGATGAAGCGGCGTATCAACTGGCCGTGCAGCAATTGGCTCGCCAGCAATACGACGCGGCGCTGGAAGGCTTGCTCAAGTTGTTTATCCGCAACCGCAGCTACAACGAAGGCCTGCCGCACAAGACGCTGCTGCAAGTGTTCGAGTTGCTGGGCAACGACCACCCGCTGGTCACGGTGTATCGCCGCAAGTTGTTCGCCGCGCTGTACTAATCAGCGATCCAACTGTACTGCGGCGTATCCCCGCCGCTGGACACCTTCACCTTGGCGCTATGGCGCAGGCGCACCAACAGGCGCTTGCCCGTCTGGGCGCTGCCGGCCAGCCCTTCGAGGCGATCCGACAATTCCAACCCGCTGAGTTGCCCGGCCTCACGCAGCAGGTCCTGGGCGGCCTGCCACAGGCTCTCGTCCTGGTTGACCGGCGCCGGGGCAGCCGGTACTTCGCCCGTCACCGGCGTGGCCGTCTGCAGGTGCACGCCCAGCCGCGCCCAATCGCTGTCGTCCAGTTCCAGGGTCAAATCCACAGGCAGCTCGCCGATGGTTCCACGAATTCGCATCATTGCTCGTCCTCCAGCACTTTTCTGACGAGCATGCTCCCATGTGCCTTGCGCAACGCCAAGCAGGCGGTCAAACTCTCGACTCTTTTGTTATAAGATCACATAACAAAATCTTCATTCACGCCCTGGAGTCTCGCTATGCGCCGCCTGTTGCTCGCTTTGCCGTTTGCCCTGTTGCCACTGGCCGCCCAGGCCGCTGACGAACATAACCACGATCATGACCATGAACATGGCAGCCTGGACGCCCACGAGCACGGTGTCGGCCGCCTGAACGCGGTGCTGGACGGCAAGGCGCTGGAACTGGAGCTGGAAAGCCCGGCGATGAATCTGGTGGGCTTCGAGCACCTGGCCACCACCGACGCCGACAAAGCCAAGCTCGCCGCCGCCCGCAAGCAGTTGGAACAACCACTAGTGCTGTTCAGCCTGCCCAAGGCCGCCGGTTGCGTGGTCAGTAGCCAGGAGCTGGAAAGCCCGCTGTTTGGCGACAAGCCAGACGATGATCATGACCACGCCACTGATGGCAAAGGCGCGGCCGCCCATGACCATGACCATGACCATGACCATGATCACAGCGAAATCCACGCCCACTACCAGTTCACCTGCGCCAGCCCCGCAGCGCTGAAAAACCTCGATCTGGCGAACATCTTCAAGACCTTCCCCGCCACCCAGAAAATTCAGGTACAACTGATCGGCCCGAGCGGCCAGCAGGGTGTTGAAGCGACGCCTCAGGCCGCGACCCTGAAATTCTGACTCCACACGGTTGATGTAGGAGCGGGCTTGCCTGCGATGCAGACGACGCGGTGGATCAGTGACACCGCGTCGATACCATCGCAGGCAAGCCCGCCTCCACAGTTGACCGCGCTCTGCAGGTGATACTGAGTTCCCATGACCCAAGCACTGATCGAACTGTCCGACCTGGGCTTTAACTGGCCCGGTCACCCCCAGTTGCTGGACATCCCGGCATTTCGCCTGGAGCCAGGGGAAACCCTGTTTCTGAAAGGCCCCAGCGGCAGTGGCAAAACCACCTTGCTCGGCCTGCTGGGTGGAGTGCAGATCCCCAATCGCGGCAGCATTCGCCTGCTGGGCCAGGAGTTGACCAAACTGTCGGCCGGCGCCCGCGATCGGTTTCGGGTCGACCACACCGGCTATATCTTCCAGCAGTTCAACCTGCTGCCGTTTCTCTCAGTCCGCGAGAACGTCGAACTGCCCTGCCATTTCTCCAAGCTACGCGCACAGCGGGCGATCCAGCGCCACGGCAGTGTCGACCAGGCCGCCGCTACCTTGCTCGCACACCTGGGCCTCAAGGACCCTGATTTGCTTGGGCGACGCGCCGATGCGCTGTCGATCGGCCAGCAACAACGGGTGGCCGCCGCCCGGGCATTGATCGGCCAGCCGGAACTGGTGATCGCCGACGAACCGACCTCGGCCCTGGACCACGACGCCCGGGAAGCCTTCCTTCAATTGTTGTTCGCCGAATGCCGCGAAGCGGGCGCCAGCCTGTTGTTCGTCAGCCATGACCAGAGCCTGGCTTCGCTGTTTGACCGCAACCTGTCGTTGGCCGAGCTTAATCGCGCCGCCACGCCGCTCGAGGTTTGAGATGTATTTGTTCCGTCTAGCCATGGCCAGCCTGGCAAACCGCCGCTTTACCGCGATCCTGACGGCATTCGCCATCGCCCTGTCGGTGTGCCTGCTGTTGGCGGTAGAGCGTGTGCGTACCGAGGCCCGCGCCAGCTTTGCCAGCACCATCAGCGGCACCGACCTGATCGTCGGCGCCCGCTCCGGCTCGGTCAACCTGCTGCTGTATTCGGTGTTTCGCATTGGCAACGCGACTAACAACATCCGCTGGGACAGCTTCGAGCACTTTGCCGCCAGCCCGCAGGTGAAATGGGCGATCCCCATGTCCCTGGGCGACTCCCATCGCGGTTACCGGGTGATGGGCACCACCCAAGCCTACTTCGAACACTACCAGTACGGCCGCAAACAAAACCTGCAACTGGCCAGTGGCCGCGCGTTTGATACCGACCCGTTTGAAGTGGTGCTCGGCGCCGAAGTGGCCGACGCCCTGCATTACAAGCTCGGCGACAAGCTGGTACTGGCCCACGGCGTGGCGGTGGTCAGCCTGGTCAAGCACGATGACAAACCCTTCACCGTGGTCGGTATCCTGCAACGCACCGGCACCCCGGTGGACCGCACGCTGCACATTAGCCTGGGCGGCATGGAAGCGATCCATATCGACTGGCACAACGGCGTGCCCGCCCAGGGCAAAGGCCGGATCAGTGCCGACCAGGCGCGCAATATGGACCTCACGCCGCAAGCCATTACCGCGTTTATGCTGGGTTTGAATAACAAGATCTCGACCTTTGCCCTGCAACGGCAGATCAACGAATTTCGCGGCGAGCCGATGCTGGCGATCCTCCCCGGCGTGGCCTTGCAAGAGTTGTGGAGCATGATGGGCACCGCAGAAAAGGCGCTGTTCGTGATCTCGCTGTTTGTGGTGCTGACCGGATTGATCGGCATGCTCACCGCGATCCTCACCAGCCTCAATGAGCGCCGTCGGGAAATGGCGATCCTGCGCTCGGTGGGCGCACGGCCGTGGCACATTGCGAGCCTGCTGATTTTCGAGGCCTTCGCCCTGGCGCTGGCCGGGGTGGTCGCGGGGGTTGGCCTGCTGTATGTGTGCATCGCCGCGTCCCGTGGCTATTTGCAGGCCAATTACGGCCTGGATCTGCCGCTCGCGCTGCCCAGCCCGTATGAATGGACGCTGCTCGCCGGTATTCTGGTCGCCGCCCTGCTAATGGGCAGCGTGCCGGCCTGGCGCGCCTATCGCCAATCGTTGGCCGATGGTCTGTCGATCCGTTTATAAGGAAGGCTTTGATGCGCCGTGCCCTGCTTGCGCTGTTACTGATGGTGGCCCTGCCCGCCTGGGCCGAGGCGCCCCGAGACTTGTCATGGCAAGAAATGATTCCGCCGGATGCCCCGGTGGAGGTGCCGAACATGACACCGCTGCACAACCTGTCGAACATGGCCGACGCCCTGGCGGCGGAAGCTGCGCCAGCGGCCAAACAGGATTTGCCCAACGCGCCGGTGGTAGCCACCCTCAACGGCCAGCATATCCGCCTGCCGGGCTACATCGTGCCGCTGGAGGTCAGCGAGGAAGGCCGCACCACTGAGTTTCTGCTGGTGCCGTACTTCGGCGCCTGCATCCACGTGCCGCCCCCGCCGTCGAACCAGATCGTGCATGTGCGCAGTGAGATTGGTGTGAAGCTGGAGGAGTTGTACCAGCCGTATTGGATCGAAGGCCAGATGCAGGTCAAGCCGTCTACCAGCGAACTGGCGGATGCTGGCTATCAGATGGACGCCGAGAAGATCTACATCTACGAGTTGCCGAACTAAACCCCGCCCGCAATAACACCGCAATCCCAATGTGGGCGCGGTGTATTTGGCTGATCGCCGTTTCATTGAGCTGAGTCAAAGGCCCGGCCGCAACGATCTTTACCATTGGACACAGCCAACTAAAAACGTCCTTTGGAGCCACTCATGCACAAGTCACTGCTCAGCGCTTCCCTCTTCGCGCTTGCACTCGCCGCCCCTATCGCCCACGCCCACGAGGCTGGCGACATCCTCGTTCGCGCCGGTGCTATCACCGTTAACCCAAAGGCCGACAGCGGCAGCGTCAAGGTTGACCAGGGCCCATTGGCCGGCACCAACCTGGGTGGCAAGGCGACCATGAGCAGCGACACGCAGTTGGGTCTGAACTTCGCCTACATGCTGACCAACCACGTCGGTATCGAGCTGCTGGCCGCCACCCCGTTCGAGCATGATGTGAAGATCAAGAACACCGCCCTCGGCGCCGCCAACGGCAAGCTCGGCACCCTCAAGCACCTGCCGCCAACCCTGAGCGTGGTGTACTACCCGCTGGACAGCAAGTCGCCGTTCCAGCCTTACATCGGTGCCGGTATCAACTACACCTGGATCTATGACGAACACGTCGGCAGCCGCGCCCAGGGCGAAGGTTTCAGCAACTTCAAGGCCGAGAACTCCTGGGGCTGGGCCGCACAGGTCGGCATGGACTACATGATCAACGACAAGTGGATGATCAACGGTCAGGTGCGTTACATCGACATCAGCACCAAGGCCACCGTCGACAACAACGCCCTGGCGGCGGGCACTCGTGCCAAGGTCAATGTGGACGTGGATCCGATGGTCTACATGGTCGGTATCGGCTACAAGTTCTAAACCCGACGTAACAAACGCCACACAACAATGTGGGAGCAGGCTTGTATGGGAGCTGGCTTGCCTGCGATAGCATCACCTCAATGTCTTTGATAGACCGGGGTGTCTGCATCGCAGGCAAGCCAGCTCCTACACAAGCCGGGCTCCCACATTTTTTTGTGTTCAGTCAGCTAGTGATGCCGGTAGAAGCGATCGAGCAACGCCGGCAGTCCCGCACGCCACGCCCGTGGCTTGATGCCGAATGTATGCAGGATCTTCTTGCAGGCCAGCACCGCATGTTGCGGCTCGTCGGCGGCATCCGGCCGCGCGGCATGGGCTTGGGCCGTCGGCGCTTCGACCGCCAGCGCATGGAAGTTACGCGCTTCGCTGAGGATCGCCTGGCCAAGGGCCACAGGCGTGGTCGCCTCTTGCCCCGCATAGTGGTAGGTGCCCCACAACGGTGCCGCACAATCGAGTTGCTTGAGCACCGAGATGATCACCCGCGCCGCATCGTCCACCGGCGTCGGGTTGCCCCGTCGATCGTCGGCCAGCAACAATTCCTCGGTTTTCTCGGCACGCGCCAGGAAACGTCCCAGCGTGCCGTCGACGCTGTCATCGAGCAACCAGCCAAAACGCAGCAGCACATGCTGCGGGCAGGTAGCGCGCACACTCTGCTCAATGCGCCATAGCGCCTGGCCACGCAGGCCCAGGGGCACCGGCTCGTCTTTTTCGCTGTAGGCGGTGGCGCGCGAGCCATCAAACACCCGGTAGCTGGACGGTTGCAGCAGCGTGATGCTGTGGTGCTGGCACAACTCCGCCAGGCGCTCGACGGCGGATTCCTGCCCGGCCAGGCGAACCTCGTTCACGCTCTCGGCCTGGAACCAGTCGAAATAGTAGGCGAGGTTGATCAAGGCATCGGGACGGGTGTCGTCGAGCAACTGGGTAAGGCTGGCGGCATCCCAGCCGTCTTGGGGCGGGCGCGGGGCGAGGAAACCGATATCTTCCTCCGCACCGAGGCGAATCAGCGCTTGCCCGAGAGCATTCCCGCCGCCCAGTAACATAAGGCGCATTCGCATAGATTGAGCAGGCCCGGTCTGTTTGGAACGATGGCTAGTATCGACAGGCGGTGACGCCATGCCGTAGGTGTTTGCCAGAATCGTTGCATTTTGCGGGTTTGTAGCGCAACCGTCACTTACTAAGTGGCTTTGGGCAGCGCGCCCTCCTCCTCAATCTGCGCCACACGCTGCGGCAAAAGCACCGGCTGTGGATAAGTTTGCGCGAAGTGTACTGCGGGGCAGTTATCCACAAGCTTTTTCAGACGCTGGTTGAAAGCGCGACTGACCGCGTACTGCCCACCAGACACCGCACGGAACTGCGCCGTCAGGACCACGCCATTGAGGTCCATCTTATCGACCCCAAACACTTCCAGCGGGCCTTGCAGGTTGTACTTGAGGAACACATCGTCGCGAATCGACTGCCCGGCTTCGCGGATCAACGCCACGGCCCCGTCCCCGTCGGGGTCATAGGTGAACTGCACCGAATGCAAAAAGCCCTTGCCGTCGCGCAGGTGCAGGGTGCGGATGGTCAGGCCATGGATGTGCCGTTTGTAGGACCGTCGAAACTTTCCTTCGAACACCACAGTCAGCCATTAACGAACGGAGGCCACTGCCCCGCCAACCCACGGGAGCCACCATGGCTGTGATTCCAGAATGGGTGCCTGTCACGCCCAGCGCTGCCATCACCCGCTTCAAGGTGCTGACGGTCAATACTCACAAGGGCTTCACTGCCCTCAATCGACGCTTCATCCTGCCGGAATTGCGCGAGGCGGTGCGCGGCGTGGCTGCCGATGTGGTGTTCCTGCAGGAGGTGCATGGCACCCATGAGCACCACCCGCGCCGCTACAGCAACTGGCCGAGCATGCCGCAGTACGAGTTTCTCGCCGACAGTATCTGGCCGCAGTTCGCCTACGGGCGCAACGCGGTGTACCCCCATGGCGACCACGGCAATGCATTGCTGTCGAAATTCCAGATCATTCGCTATGACAACCTCGACATCTCCCAGAGCGGTCACGAAAGCCGCGGGCTGTTGCATTGTGTGTTGCGCCTGCCCGGCACCGGCCGGGAGGTGCATGCCATTTGCGTGCACCTGGGGCTGCGCGAGGTTCACCGCCAACAGCAGTTGAAACTGCTGGCGCAGCGGATCGCCGAGATCCCCGGCGAAGCACCGTTGATCGTCGCCGGCGACTTCAATGACTGGCGCCAGCAGGCCGACCTGAGCCACAGCGGCCTGCAAGAAGTGTTCGTGCAAGCCCACGGCAAACCGGCCCGTACGTTTCCGGCGCGCCTGCCACTGCTGGCACTGGACCGCATTTATGTGCGCAACCTCAAGGTCCATCAGCCGCAAGTGCTGACAACTCGCCCCTGGTCCCACCTGTCGGATCACGCGCCGCTGTCGGTGGAGATTGAGTTATGAACGGCGCCGTGGAACACATCGCCACCGATCAGCCACCAGATGACACCAGGGCCAGGGATCTGGACTACGCCTGGCAGCCCGGCAACCAGGTGGAGTTGCTGGAAAACGGTGAGGCGTACTTCCCCAAGGTGTTCGAGGCCCTGCGCCAGGCTCGCCAGGAAATCCTCCTGGAGACCTTTATTCTGTTCGAGGACAAGGTCGGTCATGAACTGCACGGGATTCTGATCGAGGCCGCACAGCGCGGGGTGAAGGTGGTGGTCAGCCTTGATGGCTTTGGCTGTGGCGAACTGAGCCCGGGGTTTCTCGGCGAATTGGCCCAGGCCGGGGTCACGGTGCAGATGTTTGACCCGGCGCCCAAGACCCTGGGGTTTCGCACCAACTGGTTTCGCCGCTTGCACCGCAAGATCGTGGTGGTAGATGCCACGGTGGGGTTTATCGGCGGGATCAATTTTTCCGCCGACCACCTGGCGGACTTCGGGCCCGAGGCCAAGCAGGATTATGCGGTGCAAGTGATCGGGCCGGCTGTGGCCGACCTGCATCATTTTGCCCTGGCACAAAGCGGGCGCCCGGTGCGTACGCGGCGTGGCTGGCGACGTCAGCAACGGCCTGCCTGGGCTACAGAAGAAGGTGATGGCCTGGTACGCCTGATCTACCGCGACAACCTGCAACACCGCTCCGATATCGAAGAAGCCTACCTGCACGCCCTGCGCCACGCCCGCCAGCGCGTGGTGATCGCCAATGCCTATTTCTTTCCCGGTTATCGTCTGCTGCGCGAACTGCGCAATGCCGCGCGGCGTGGGGTGCAGGTGCAACTGATCATGCAGGGCCAGCCCGATGTACTGCTGGCCAAGCTGGCGGCTCGCATGCTCTACGACTACCTGCTCAAGGAAGGCGTGGTGATCCACGAATATTGCCAGCGCCCGTTGCACGGCAAGGTGGCCCTGGTGGACGAAGCCTGGAGCACCGTGGGCTCGAGCAACCTCGACCCGTTGAGCCTGTCGTTGAACCTGGAAGCCAACGTGCTGATTCATGACCGGGGGTTCAATCAACAGTTGTTCGAGCGCCTGGAAGACTTGAGCCGCAACCACTGCAAGACCATGCCGGAAAACCGTACCCCACGCGGCTGGTTATGGCGGGTGACCGTGGGGTTTGTGGTGTTCCATGTGCTGCGGCATTTCCCGGCCTGGACCGGCTGGTTGCCTGCCCATAAACCGCGCTTGAAACCCTTTGTCCATGACCGGAGCCAGGACCATGAGCCAAGCCCACACGGCTGATGCCAGCCCCCGCGGTTTCAAGCGCTGGAAGAAACCGCTGACCATCGCGTTCTTTCTGCTGCTGATCGTGCTCTTCACCCTGCTCGCCCGGCGTATCGACTGGAGCGAGGTGTTCGACACCCTCGGCGACTTCAAGCTGCGCACCTTGTGGATCGCCGCCGGGCTGACCCTGTGCAGTTTCCTGGTGTATGCGTGCTTTGACCTGATCGGCCGCACCTACATCCGCCAACCCTTGCGCTGGAAGCAGATCCTGCCGGTAGGCATCATCAGCTATGCGTTCAACCTCAACCTCAGCGCCTGGGTCGGCGGGATTGCCATGCGCTATCGGCTGTATTCGCGGCTGGGGGTGAGCAACGGCAATATCGCAAAAATCCTCGGCTTGAGCCTGGCCACCAATTGGTTTGGCTATATGGCCCTGGCCGGCGTGGTGTTCAGCAGCGGCCTGGTGACGATGCCGCCGGGCTGGAAGCTCAGTAGTGGCGCGCTGCAAGGGGTTGGCGTGTTGCTGATCGTTGCGAGCCTCGGCTATCTGGCTGCGTGTCAGTTCTCGAAGAAGCGCGCCTGGTCGATTCGCGGGATCGAGATCAACCTGCCGTCGCTGCGCATGGCGTGTCTGCAACTGGCGCTCGGCGCGTTGAACTGGTCGCTGATGGCGGCCGTGATTTTCACCTTGCTGCCGGCGAAGCTGGACTACCCGCTGGTGCTGGGGGTGTTGCTGATCAGCGCGATCGCCGGGGTGCTGACGCATATTCCGGCCGGCCTTGGCGTGCTGGAAGCGGTGTTTATCGCGCTGCTGCAACATGAAGCGTCACGGGGCAGCCTGCTCGCCGGATTGATTGCTTACCGGGCGATCTATTTTATTTTGCCACTGCTGGTAGCGCTGCTGATGTACCTCACGGTGGAGGCGAAGGCCAAGGCCTTGCGGGTGAAGAAAACACCCGCGTGAAACCCGTCATCAGGATTGGATGATGCTCAAGCGCTCGCCCACCACCATCTCGGTGATCCAGTCCACCAGGATCGAGGTGTAGGCCTGTTGGGACACCGGGTCGCTCAAGGAGTGATCGCCACCGTCGATGATCCGGTGGGTCAGCGAATGGGTCTGCTGGCACGCAGCCCGGTAGCTCATGATGGTGGCGTGGGGCACGTGGTCATCGGTTTCCGATTCGACAATCAACACATCACCGGTAAACGCCGCACACGCATGCAATGCGCGATTGCTCTGGGCGTGTACCAGGGTGCTGCGGTAATCCATCAAGTCGACTTTATCCAGGTCGCGCTTGGGCGTGTGCCATTCCTGGTCGCGGTACAGCGCCGGTACCCGCAGCGCCAGCCAGCGCACCGGGCGCAATGACGTGAGGATCGCCGCCAGGTAACCGCCATAACTGGTGCCCACCACCGCCACCGCCGAGGTGTCGATGGCCGGGTGCGCCAGCAATCGATCATAGGCCGCCAGCAAGTCCCGCAGGTTGTCTTCGCGGGTGACCCGCGACAAGGGGATGCCGTTGCCCGCGTGCCCGCGCAGATCAAAGGTCAGGCACACGCAGCCCAGGCCGGCGATACCTTTGGCCCGTTCCAGGTCCCGTTCCTGGCTACCGCCCCAGCCATGCACAAACAACACACCCGGCACTTTTGATTTGGGGCTGAGGAAGGTCCCGCTCATCTGTTCGTCGTCGATATCAATGGTGATGGTTTCGCTTCTAGCCGTCATAAGGTTGGACCGTTACGTACTTGAGAAGAAAGTCGCCGTGCTCTGCCGGGCCGCGATAGATCTCGATCGCATGGGCGGGCAGTGGCTGGTCGATATAGGTTTCGACGGACGACACACGAATCGCGCGCAGGCCGGGATCATTGATAAAACTCTGCAGCGCCGCGACCTCGGCGCTACTGGCACCGCCCATGCGCCAGGACTGCTCCAGCACCCCGCTGCGGCGCGTGCCTTGGCTGTCCAGGCCCTGGGCGATATCGTAATTGCGCCGCGAGGCATAAAACCCAGGATAGGCTTCATCGGCGGCGTTATCGAACACTTGTGCCTGCTCGATGGCCAGGCGCACGTCATCCTCCAGCGCCAGGGCCAGCAACGCGTCGTAATACCCCGGTACCACCAGCAGGTTGGAGCCGCCATAGACCGCTTCGCCCTGCCCGTCCTGGGTCAGGTATTGCTCGCCGCAGTAACTGAATACACGACCGCCAATAAAGCTCTGGCCGACACTGTGGGTGACGACCTCCTGTAAATCCTGCTCCAGTACTACGCCTTGAGTGAACAGCTCTGGCATGTCCGGGCGGGCGAGGATCAGCTCCAATTGCTTGAGGCTTTCGATCACCTCCTGACCACGACCGGCACAGGCATGCACCGGCTTCAGGCGAATCGGCCCACTGTCCAGCAACTGTGTGGCGGCGATGCGGGCATCCTCCATGGCAAACACGCTCAAGCCATCGAGGACCACCCCGCGTACCCGCTCGGCAAACAGCGGCGACCAGCCCTCGGGGGCCACTGCATCAGGGGCGTGCAGGCCATGGGTGATGGCTTTGGTGCAGATAAAATCGTGGTCCACATAACCGCCCCACAAGTCCTCCGGCCCCTTCACGCCCAGGCTCAGTGCCTGGGCCGCGCCTATCAGGGTCTGGGTTGGCAGCAGGTAAAGATCGGCGGGGGAATGCAGGTCGGCGCTGTAGCTGACGCCGTAGTCGAGCCCGAGGATCTGCGCCAGCCAACGGGCCAGGGCGCGGTTGGTTTCCACTTCGTGCAACGGTGCATCGGGCCGGACCGAGTGCGCCACCACGGCTTTTTTGCGGTTGGTCGGGGTCATGCGTCCCCCTTGGGCAAGGCTTGCAGGTGTGTAGTGCAAGGGTTGCAGGGATCAGGCCAAGGCGCAGTCGGGGCAAAGGGTTGGCGGATCAAGTGGTTAGGGGGCAAGCAGTAGCATTTGGCCTGCATCATTCTGCACGACGGGCCGAGGAGGGTCCGGCGTTCTGCACGATCCAGGGCGCGGGGCGATTAAAAATATGGGCTTGTCCGCGATAGCGGTCTATCAGTGAGTACCGCTCTGACTGATCCACCGCTATCGCGGGCAAGCCCTAATGCCAGTCAGTTAAGCGCAGATCCCCTGTGGGAGCGGGCTTGCTCGCGAAAGCAGTGGGTCAGTCAACATCAATGTTGGCTGGGCCGACGTCTTCGCGGCGATGCGGCGATCCGACAAGCCCGCTCCCACATTTGATCCTCACTGCTTTGAGCATTGCGTTCGCTTAACTGATCGGCATTAGGGCAAGCCCGCTCGCACATAGGGGGTTGGCGTGTTCGGGATTCAGGTCGGGGCCCTGACGCCGAATCGGTTGCGGTAATCACTGGGCGCAAGGCCGGTGATTTTTTTGAAGATCCCGCGAAAGGCGCTGGGGTCCTGATAGCCCACGGTCCAGGCAATCTGATCAATGGTGGTAGTGGTGAACTCCAGCATCTGTCGCGCCTTGCCCACCCGCAGGTGCTGACAGTACTCGGTGGGTTTCAGGCCGGTGGCAGTGCGAAACCGGCGCAGGAAGGTGCGCTCTTCCAGGCCGGCGGCCTGGGCCATCGCCGCGAGGGAGACATCCACCGCGCCACTGGCCTGTAACGCGTGCTGGACCTTGAGAATGGCTGCGTCGCCATGGCCGAGGATCGGCGCAAAATTGCTGCCGCACTGGCTGGCGCTGTCACTGTGCTCAATCACCAGAAAGCGCGCGGTGTCGGCGGCGATGCTCGGACCCATGAGGCGGTCGACCAGGCGCAGGCCCAGCTCGGACCAGGCCATCAGCCCGGCAGTGGTAATCAGGTCGCCATCATCGACGATAGGCTTATCGGCCTCCAGGCGCACCGCAGGAAAACGACTGGCGAAGGCGCTGGCCGAAGACCAGTGGGCAGTGGCGCTACGCCCATCGAGCAAGCCGCTGCGCGCCAGCATGATCGAACCGATGCACACACCTCCCAGCACGGTGCCGGCCGCATGTTGCTGACGCAGCCAGTGCAACAGCGCGGGCGGCGCCTGTTCTTCGCAAAATTCGCCAATCGACGGCGGCACCAGCACGGCCATCAACGGTTGATCGGGGCCCGGCTGGCTGTCAAATGCCCGAACCGGCGTACCCTCTGCATTAACCTGCCAGTGGCTGACACGCAGCAAGGGTAGCTGCTGGCTCTGATGCTCGGCGGCGATACGATTGGCGACGCCGAACAGGTCGGTCAAACCGTGTACTGCCGCCATCTGCGCGCCACGGTAGATCAGCACGCCGAGCTCGACGATCGCGCGTTCCACAGCCATTGTCAGTTTTCCCCCTGTTATTGTCGGTAGAGCCAATCCCCGCGCCATGCGCCAGCTACGATACTGGGCGCATCAACCCCTCACGAGAAAACACACATGGCCAAGCAAGCACTTATCCTAATTGATATCCAGAACGACTACTTCCCCCAAGGCAAGTGGCCATTAGCCGGTGTGGAAGCGGCGGCCGACAAGGCGCAACAAGTGCTCCACGCATTTCGTCAGGCCGGCGATGCAGTGATCCACGTGCGCCATGAGTTCACCTCGGCAGATGCGCCCTTCTTCACCCCGGGCTCTGAAGGCGCCCATATACATGCCAAGGTGCAGAACGAAAACGACGAGCCGGTGGTGCTCAAGCACTTTGTAAATGCTTTTCGCCAAACCAACCTGCGCGAATTACTCGAACGACACAGCATCACCGACCTGGTGGTCGTCGGCAGCATGAGCCACATGTGCATCGACGCCGTGGTTCGCGCAGCGGCGGACTATGGCTACAACGTGACGGTGATCCACGACGCCTGTGCTACCCGCGATCAGGAATTCAATGGCAAGACCGTTCCGGCGGCGCAGGTGCATGATGCCTACATGGCGTCACTGGCCTTTGCCTACGCCAGCGTGGTGTCGGCGGACGAGTTCCTGAAGGCCTGACTGTCAGCGTGTCGCGAGGACGAACAGCCGTGGAAATGGCAGCAACACCGTGCCATCGGCCAGGGCCGGGTAAGCCTCGCGGATACGCGCCAGATAGACGTCGAGAAAAGCACCTTGCTCGGCCTCATCCAGCGGCGCCAGAAATGGCCGCAGGCCCGTGCCCTTGAACCATTCCACCACCGCCTCATGGCCGCTCAGCGGATGGTAATAGGTGGTGTGCCATACATCGACGGTGCTGCAATGCTTGTTCAGCATCTCGTAGTAATCACGTGCCCCGTGGCGCTCGTTGTGCTTGACCGCACCGATCTTGTCCGCCCACGGCCCTTGCGCTGCCACTTCACGGGCCAGGCGGTGGGCGGGCTCGTTGAGGTTGTCCGGGGTTTGCACCGCCAGCGTCCCGCCCGGCGTCAATTGCGCCACCAGGTGCGGATAGAGGGTGGCGTGGTCCGGTACCCACTGCAGCGAGGCGTTGGCGAGGATCACATCAAACTGTCGCGCAGGCTTCCAGGCGCCGATATCGGCCAATTCAAAGTTGAGTGCCGGCAACCGCTCACGGGCGCTGACCAGCATGTCCTGCGAGCTGTCCAAGCCAGTAATCGTCGCCTGGGGGAAACGCTGGGCCAACACCTCGGTGGAGTTGCCGGGGCCACACCCCAGGTCGACTGCAGTTCGTACGTCGCCTGCGGGAATGGCGGCGACCAGATCCCGGACGGGACGGGTGCGCTGTTGTTCAAACATCGAATACTGCTGGGCAGACCAGGTCATCGGGGCTTCCTTCTTGGGTAAGGGAGTGCGCTACAGCCTAAATCTTGTGACGCTTAGGGACAAATGCCAGAGCCGGGGAGTTTCCCTACCTAAAAACAAGAAACCCCCGAGGCAAATGCCAGCGGGGGTTCCTGGTGTTACGGGATAGTCCGGGCCAAGGTGGCCTTAGAACGGAATATCGTCATCAAAACTGTCGAAGTCAGCGGCTGGCTGTGGTGCCGCCTGCTGTGGCGCTGGACGCGACTCACGCTGTGGCTGCTGGCTTGGCTGCGGACGGGACTGCTGTGGACGCGGTGCCGAGTTGGACATGCCGCCCTGGCCCTGTTGGTCGCCCTGTGGACGGCCGCCCAGCAATTGCATGGTGCCTTGCATGTCGACCACGATTTCTGTGGTGTAACGCTTGATGCCGTCTTTTTCCCACTCGCGGGTCTGCAGTTTGCCTTCGATGTAGACCTGCGAACCCTTGCGCAGGTATTCACCGGCGATCTCTGCAACCTTGCCGAACATCGACACACGGTGCCATTCGGTTTTCTCGACCTTCTGGCCGGTCTGCTTGTCGGTCCACTGTTCGCTGGTCGCCAGACTCAGGTTGGTCACGGCGTTACCGTTAGGCAAGTAGCGAACTTCGGGATCCTGGCCGCATGTACCGACCAATATGACTTTGTTAACCCCACGGGCCATAACGTTCTCCTAGGCTGGGCGCGCTGTCGGCACTGGGTTGACCAGTTGCTCGAGCGTCGCGCGATCCAATAGTTCGGTGTCCAATTTGATGTAAATGGCCGCTTCTTCCGCGACCACGACTGCATCTGTTACCCCTACGACGGCCTTCAGGCGTTCTACCAGACCGCTTTCACGGATCGCCTCGGGCGATAGCGGCAAACGCAGACTTGTGACGTAGGGAGGTTCGCGCATGGTAACAGCAAAGACCAGCCAAAGTGCAGCCAGCCCGGCGCATCCGAGGAACACAACCGACAAACCGCCATGCTGGAACATCCAGCCGCCCATGATGCCGCCCAGCGCCGAACCGAGGAACTGGCTGGTGGAATACACCCCCATTGCCGTGCCTTTGCCGCCTGCCGGTGACACTTTACTGATCAGCGAAGGCAGTGACGCCTCCAGCAGGTTGAACGCGGTGAAAAACACCACCGTGCCGACTACCAGTGCCCGTAGGCTGTCGCCGAACTGCCAGAAGAATAGTTCAGTGAGCATCAATGTCGCGACGGCGCCGAGCAAAACTCGTTTCATTTTGCGTTTCTTCTCGCCATAGATGATGAACGGGATCATGGCGAAGAACGAAATCAGCAATGCGGTCAGGTACACCCACCAGTGCTCCTCCTTGGGCAACCCGGCCTTTTCCACCAGCGCCAGGGGCAAGGCGACGAAGCTGCACATCAACATCGCGTGCAATACGAAGATACCTAAATCCAGGCGCAGCAGATCCGGGTGCTTGAGGGTCGGTAGCAGCGCCTGCTTCGCCACGCCCGATTCACGGTGCTGCAGCGGCCCGGTGGAGCGCGGCACCATAAAGGCCACGATCACGATACCCAACAGGGCCATGCCGCCAGTGGCCAGGAACAGGCCGTGCAAGCCAAAGGCGCGGGTCAGCAAGGGGCCCACCACCATGGCCACGGCAAACGACAGGCCGATGGTCATGCCGATCATGGCCATGGCCTTGGTGCGATGTTGTTCGCGGGTCAGGTCCGACAGCAGCGCCATCACCGCCGCAGAAATCGCCCCGGCGCCCTGCAGGATACGTCCGGCGATCACGCCCCAGATCGAATCGGCATTGGCCGCCAGCACACTGCCCAGGGCAAAGATGATCAGCCCCAGGTAGATCACCGGTCGACGGCCAATGCGGTCGGAAATGATCCCGAACGGAATCTGGAAAATCGCCTGGGTCAGGCCATAGGCGCCAATCGCCAGGCCGATCAGGGCCGGGGTCGCGCCTGCGAGGTCCATGCCATAGGTCGCCAGTACCGGCAACACCATAAACATGCCCAGCATACGGAAGGCGAACACCAGGGCCAGACCGCTTGCTGCTCGGGTCTCGCCGCTACTCATGCGTTCGCTGTGGGGATCGTGCATGGAAAAACCTCGTGTGAACCGGCGGCGATTCTACCAGTCCCATCGTTTGAGAGGGTATATGCGGCGCTTTGCCGCGCAGCTTTCATGTAAGGCTGAAATGGGCAAACTGACAGTGTATATTCATCCAGTCTTTAACCGTATACTCCTGCATTATTTATACGCCCGCCGTGCGAGGCCATCTTGGACAAGATCCTGATTCGTGGGGCTAGAACCCACAACCTGAAGAACATCGACCTGACCCTGCCCCGGGACAAACTGATTGTCATCACCGGCTTGTCCGGGTCCGGCAAATCATCGCTGGCGTTCGACACGCTGTATGCCGAAGGCCAGCGTCGTTATGTGGAGTCGCTGTCGGCCTATGCCCGGCAGTTCCTGTCGATGATGGAAAAGCCTGATGTCGACACCATCGAAGGCCTGTCGCCAGCCATTTCCATCGAACAGAAGTCGACCTCCCACAACCCACGCTCCACCGTGGGCACCATTACCGAAATCTACGATTACCTGCGCTTGTTGTATGCACGCGTCGGTATTCCGCGCTGCCCGGATCACGATATCCCGCTGGAAGCCCAGACCGTCAGCCAGATGGTCGACCTGGTGCTGGCCCAGCCGGAAGGCGCCAAGCTGATGCTGCTGGCGCCGGTGATTCGTGAGCGCAAGGGCGAGCACCTGTCGGTCTTCGAAGAGTTGCGCGCCCAGGGCTTTGTCCGCGCCCGGATCAACGGCAAGCTGTATGAGCTGGATGAAGCGCCGAAGCTGGATAAACAGAAGAAGCACACCATTGATGTGGTGGTCGACCGTTTCAAGGTGCGTGCCGATCTGCAGCAACGCCTGGCGGAGTCGTTCGAGACCGCACTGAAGCTGGCAGACGGTATTGCCCTGGTGGCGCCGATGGACGACGAGCCGGGCGAAGAAATCATCTTCTCCGCGCGCTTCGCCTGCCCGATCTGCGGCCACGCCATCAGTGAGCTGGAACCCAAGCTGTTCTCCTTCAACAACCCGGCTGGCGCCTGCCCGACCTGTGATGGGCTGGGGGTCAAGCAGTTCTTCGATATCAAGCGCCTGGTCAATGGCGACCTGACGCTGGCGGAGGGCGCGATACGTGGTTGGGACCGGCGCAATGTGTACTACTTCCAGATGCTCGGGTCGTTGGCTGCCCACTATAAATTCAGTCTGGAAGTGCCTTTCAACGAGCTGCCGGCCGAGCAGCAAAAAGTCATCCTGCACGGCAGCGGCTCGCAGAACGTCGACTTCAAGTACCTGAATGATCGTGGCGACATCGTCAAGCGCTCCCACCCGTTCGAAGGCATCGTGCCTAACCTGGAACGGCGCTACCGGGAAACCGAGTCGGCCAGTGTGCGCGAGGAGCTGGCCAAGTTCCTCAGCACCCAGCCCTGCCCGGATTGCCGCGGCACCCGTTTGCGTCGCGAGGCCCGCCACGTCTGGGTCGGCGAGAAAACCCTGCCGGCCGTGACCAACCTGCCCATCGGCGATGCCTGCGAATACTTCGGCGTATTGAAGCTGACCGGGCGACGCGGCGAAATTGCCGACAAGATCCTCAAGGAAATTCGCGAGCGTCTGCAGTTCCTGGTCAATGTGGGGTTGGATTACCTGTCCCTGGATCGCAGTGCCGACACCCTGTCTGGCGGCGAGGCACAGCGTATACGCCTGGCCAGCCAGATCGGCGCCGGCCTGGTGGGCGTGCTGTACATTCTCGACGAGCCGTCCATCGGCCTGCACCAGCGTGACAACGATCGTCTGCTGGGCACGCTCAAGCACCTGCGGGACATCGGCAACACGGTGATCGTGGTCGAACACGATGAGGATGCCATTCGCCTGGCGGACTATGTGGTCGATATCGGCCCTGGTGCCGGCGTGCATGGCGGCCATATTGTGGCCCAGGGCACTCCCGCGGAAGTCATGGCCCATCCGGACTCATTGACAGGGAAATACCTGTCTGGCCGGGTAAAAATCGAAGTGCCGGCCAAACGTACGCCACGCAACAAAAAACAAGCGCTGCACCTCAAGGGCGCGCGCGGCAACAACCTGCGCAATGTCGACCTGGAAATCCCCCTGGGCCTGCTGACCTGCGTGACCGGTGTATCCGGCTCTGGCAAGTCGACGCTGATCAACAACACGCTGTTCCCCCTCAGTGCCACGGCACTGAACGGTGCCACCACCCTGGAAGCTGCCGCCCATGACAGCATCAAGGGCCTGGAGCTGCTGGATAAAGTGGTGGATATCGACCAGAGCCCGATCGGTCGCACGCCCCGCTCCAACCCTGCAACCTATACCGGGCTGTTCACGCCGATTCGCGAACTGTTCGCCGGTGTGCCGGAGTCCCGCTCGCGGGGTTATGGGCCAGGGCGCTTCTCCTTCAACGTCAAGGGCGGGCGCTGCGAGGCGTGCCAGGGCGATGGCCTGATCAAGGTCGAGATGCACTTCCTCCCGGACATCTACGTGCCGTGCGATGTGTGCAAGAGCAAGCGTTACAACCGCGAAACCCTGGAGATCAAGTACAAGGGCAAGAACATCCATGAAACCCTCGAGATGACCATCGAGGAGGCGCGGGTGTTCTTTGACGCAGTGCCGGCCCTGGCACGCAAACTCCAGACCCTGATGGACGTGGGCTTGTCGTATATCAAACTAGGGCAGTCGGCGACTACGCTGTCCGGTGGTGAGGCGCAGCGGGTGAAGCTGTCTCGCGAGCTGTCCAAGCGCGATACCGGCAAGACCTTGTATATCCTCGATGAGCCGACCACCGGCTTGCACTTTGCGGATATTCAGCAGTTGCTCGACGTACTGCACCGCCTGCGCGACCACGGCAACACGGTAGTCGTGATCGAGCACAACCTGGATGTAATCAAGACGGCCGACTGGCTCGTGGACCTTGGGCCGGAAGGCGGCTCCAAGGGTGGGCAGATTATTGCGGTGGGTACGCCGGAGCAGGTTTCCGAGATGCCGCAGTCCCACACTGGCTACTATCTGAAGCCGTTGCTGGCGCGCGACCGGGCCTGAGTTTTCGGGCCCAACAAAAAGCCCCTGTCACCGCTATGGTGACAGGGGCTTTTTTATGCCGGCGAAATCAGAACTGCGATTGCAGGTAGTTTTCCAGACCGATCAACTTGATCAGACCCAGCTGCTTTTCCAGCCAGTAGGTGTGATCTTCTTCAGTGTCGTTCAACTGTACGCGCAGGATTTCCCGGGTCACGTAGTCGTTGTGCTTCTCGCAAAGCTCAATGCCTTTGCACAGCGCAGCGCGGACTTTGTATTCCAGGCGCAAGTCGCTGGCGAGCATCTCAGGCACGGTGGTACCGGTATCCAGGTCATCAGGACGCATACGCGGCGTGCCTTCGAGCATCAGGATACGGCGCATCAGCGCGTCGGCGTGCTGTGCCTCTTCTTCCATTTCGTGATTGATACGCTCGTAGAGCTCGGTAAAGCCCCAGTCTTCGTACATCCGCGAGTGAATGAAATATTGGTCACGAGCTGCCAGTTCGCCCGTCAGCAACGTGTTGAGGTAATCGATTACGTCGGGGTGACCTTGCATCGCCCTACATCTCCCTGCTTGAAAGGCCCTAGTTTGAACCATGCTGACCTGCAGGTCACGAGACGAACGGCAGAAAAGTGAAGATTTTCAGAGAAAAGTAGCTGAAATAACGCAAAAACCGCCCAAATGAGGGCGGTTCTGCTTATCACTTAGAGTCAGTTAAGCGATACACCCAGCGCTGTTGCGATTCCTTCTCCATAAGCTGGATCAGCTTTGAAGAAGTGCTGCAGTTGACGCTGAACCACATCACTGGAAACCCCGGCCATCGCGCCGGCGATGTTGTTAATCAACAGCGCTTTTTGCTCAGCGTTCATCAGGCGGAACAGCGCACCGGCATGGCTGTAGTAATCAGTGTCTTCGCGGTGGTCGTAACGATCGGCCGCACCACTGAGCGCCAAGGCTGGTTCTGCGTACTGCGGTGCCTGTTTTGGCGCATCGGCGTAACTGTTTGGCTCGTAGTTGGGAGCCGCACCTCCGTTGGTGCCGAACGCCATGGACCCGTCACGCTGATAGGTGTTGACCGGACTGCGTGGAGCATTCACTGGCAGGTGCTGATGGTTAGTGCCGATACGGTAGCGGTGCGCATCGGCGTAAGCGAATACACGGCCCTGCAGCATGCGATCCGGCGACAAACCGACGCCTGGCACCATGTTGCTTGGGCCGAACGCGGCCTGCTCCACTTCGGCGAAGTAGTTCTGCGGGTTGCGGTTCAACTCCAGCTCACCCACTTCAATCAACGGGAACTCTTTCTGCGACCAGGTTTTGGTTACGTCGAAGGGGTTCTCGTAGTGAGCGTTGGCCTGGGCCTCAGTCATGATCTGGATGCACACACGCCATTTAGGGAAGTCACCACGCTCAATGGCCCCAAACAGATCGCGCTGGGCGTAATCCGGATCGGTACCAGCCAGACGCGCTGCATCGGCAGGCGCCAGGTTCTTGATGCCTTGCTTGGTCTTGTAGTGCCACTTCACCCAATGACGCTCGCCATTGGCGTTGATCAAGCTGTAGGTGTGGCTACCAAAGCCATGCATATGACGGTAGCCGTCAGGGATGCCACGGTCCGAAAACAGGATGGTGACCTGGTGCAGCGCCTCAGGCGAGTGCGACCAGAAGTCCCACATCATCTGTGCACTTTTCAGGTTGCTTTGCGGCAGGCGCTTTTGAGTGTGGATAAAGTCGGGGAACTTCAGCGGGTCACGGATAAAGAACACCGGGGTGTTGTTACCAACGATGTCCCAGTTGCCTTCTTCGGTGTAGAACTTCAGCGCGAAGCCACGTGGGTCGCGCTCGGTGTCTGCCGAGCCGCGTTCACCACCTACGGTAGAGAAGCGCAGAAAGGTCGGAGTCTGCTTACCGACAGCTTCAAACAGTTTGGCATTGGTGTATTGGGTGATGTCTTTGGTAACCGTGAAGGTCCCATACGCTCCCGAGCCTTTGGCGTGTACGCGGCGCTCTGGGATGTTTTCACGGTTGAAGTGGGCAAGCTTCTCGATCAGGTGAAAGTCGTCGAGCAACAACGGGCCACGCGGGCCGGCGGAACGGGAATTCTGGTTATCCGCAACGGGAGAACCGCTGGCGGTTGTAAGGGTTTTATTCTGGCTCATGCTCAATCTCCTCAGGTCAGTCTTGGAACTGCCGGCTAATCGGCTTGGAGGCAGTATTGACCAGGAAGATGACACCTTCAAATGTATTAAATCATGCCACTCAATAGATTTTTACTAACACCCAATCGACTCGCATAGCCAAAGGGCAATGAGTGAACATCACGTTGCTTTTCAATCGCCCACAAAAAACCGGGCACTAGGCCCGGTTTTTCGTAGCAGACTGTCGTCTTACTCGGCGGATACAGCTTCGCCAGCAGTAGCACGATCAACCAACTCGACGTACGCCATAGGCGCGTTGTCGCCAGTGCGGAAACCGCACTTGAGGATGCGCAGGTAGCCACCCTCACGGGTAGCATAACGCTTGCCCAGGTCGTTGAAGAGCTTACCAACGATAGCTTTCGAACGAGTACGGTCGAAAGCCAGACGGCGGTTAGCCAGGCTGTCTGTCTTGGCCAAAGTGATCAGCGGCTCAGCAACGCGACGCAGTTCTTTGGCTTTCGGCAGTGTAGTTTTAATCAGCTCGTGCTCGAACAGCGACACCGCCATGTTTTGAAACATGGCCTTGCGGTGCGAGCTGGTACGGCTCAGGTGACGACCACTTTTACGATGACGCATGGTTCATTCCTTACCAAACTCACGTTCGGTGATTACGACGATCAGGCAGTCGCCTTGTCGTCCTTCTTAAGACTTGCAGGCGGCCAGTTGTCGAGGCGCATGCCGAGGGACAGACCGCGGGAGGCCAGAACGTCCTTGATTTCAGTCAAGGATTTCTTGCCCAGGTTCGGAGTCTTCAACAGTTCTACTTCGGTACGCTGAATCAGGTCACCGATGTAGTAAATGTTTTCCGCCTTAAGGCAGTTAGCCGAACGTACAGTCAGTTCCAGATCGTCAACCGGGCGAAGCAGGATCGGATCGATCTCGTCTTCCTGCTCGATTACCACTGGTTCGCTGTCACCTTTGAGGTCGACGAACGCAGCCAACTGCTGTTGCAGAATGGTTGCAGCGCGGCGAATAGCCTCTTCAGGATCCAGAGTACCGTTGGTTTCCAGATCAATAACCAGCTTGTCCAGGTTAGTACGCTGCTCGACACGGGCGTTTTCCACCACGTATGCGATACGGCGAACCGGGCTGAACGAAGAGTCAAGCTGCAAGCGACCAATGCTGCGGCTTTCGTCTTCATCGCTCTGACGCGAGTCGGCCGGTTCATAACCACGACCACGAGCTACGGTGAGCTTCATGTTCAAAGCGCCGTTAGACGCCAGGTTAGCGATTACGTGATCGGGGTTAACGATCTCGACATCATGATCCAGCTGAATATCGGCAGCGGTAACCACCCCCGAACCCTTCTTCGACAAGGTCAGCGTAACTTCGTCACGGCCGTGCAGCTTGATAGCCAGACCTTTAAGGTTCAACAGGATTTCAATTACGTCTTCCTGTACACCTTCGATGGCGCTGTACTCGTGGAGCACACCGTCAATCTCGGCCTCGACTACTGCACAGCCGGGCATTGAGGACAACAGGATGCGGCGCAGCGCGTTGCCCAGGGTGTGGCCAAAACCACGCTCGAGAGGCTCGAGAGTGATCTTGGCGCGGGTTGGACTGACAACCTGCACATCAATGTGGCGGGGTGTCAGGAACTCATTTACCGAAATCTGCATGGATGCACCTATTTTCTAGCCCTTACTTGGAGTAGAGCTCGACAATCAGGCTTTCGTTGATGTCGGCGGACAGATCACTGCGAGCAGGAACGTTCTTGAAAACGCCCGACTTCTTCTCAGTGTCTACTTCTACCCATTCTACGCGGCCACGTTGGGCACACAGATCGAGAGCTTGGACAATGCGAAGTTGGTTTTTTGCTTTCTCGCGAATCGCGACCACGTCACCAGCACGAACCTGGTAGGACGGAACGTTAACGGTTTGGCCGTTTACGCTGACGGATTTGTGCGATACCAGCTGACGGGATTCGGCACGAGTCGAACCAAAGCCCATACGGTATACAACGTTGTCCAGACGGCATTCGAGCAGTTGCAGCAGGTTTTCACCGGTTGCACCTTTCTTGCCAGCAGCTTCTTTGTAGTAGCCGCTGAACTGACGCTCGAGAACGCCGTAGATACGACGGACCTTCTGCTTTTCACGCAGTTGGGTGCCGTAATCGGACTGGCGACCGCGGCGTTGGCCGTGGATACCAGGTGCTGCTTCAATGTTGCACTTCGATTCGATCGCGCGCACGCCGCTCTTCAGGAAGAGATCGGTGCCTTCGCGACGAGCGAGTTTGCATTTTGGACCAATGTAACGAGCCATTCTTTACAATCTCCTGGATTACACGCGGCGCTTCTTCGGCGGACGGCACCCGTTGTGCGGGATTGGCGTCACGTCGGTGATGCTGGCGATCTTATAGCCACAGCCGTTCAAAGCACGGACAGCAGACTCACGACCTGGACCTGGACCCTTGACGTTAACGTCGAGGTTTTTCAGGCCATATTCCAGCGCAGCTTGACCAGCACGTTCAGCAGCTACTTGAGCAGCAAACGGGGTGGACTTGCGGGAACCGCGGAAACCCGAACCACCGGAGGTAGCCCAAGAAAGCGCGTTACCTTGACGGTCGGTGATGGTCACGATGGTGTTGTTAAAAGATGCATGGATGTGGGCGATGCCATCAACCACTGTCTTTTTAACTTTTTTACGAGGACGAGCAGCAGGTTTTGCCATGATAATTTTCCTGTCGATTCGCTGGGGCGATTACTTGCGGATCGGCTTACGCGGACCTTTACGGGTACGCGCGTTAGTCTTGGTACGCTGACCGCGCACTGGAAGACCACGACGATGACGCAGACCGCGATAGCAACCGAGGTCCATCAAACGCTTGATTTTCATGTTGATTTCGCGACGCAGGTCACCTTCAGTGGTGAACTTCGCCACTTCGCCACGCAGCAATTCAATCTGCTCGTCGCTCAGATCCTTGATCTTAGCGGCTGGGTTTACCCCAGCAACTGCGCAAATTTTCTGCGCAGTAGTGCGACCAACACCATAGATGTAGGTCAGCGAGATAACAGTGTGCTTGTTATCTGGAATGTTAACGCCTGCAATACGGGCCATTCAGTGGGACTCCAATTGACAGCTACCTACGCCCCGGAAGCCAAGAAATAGGGCGCGAGATAATATCGCTGTAATAACAAATAATCAACCCGGCAGCGCACTAGCTGCCGGGCTTCAAGCGGATCACACTCAGCCTTGGCGCTGTTTGTGACGCGGTTCCGCGCTGCAAATTACTCGAACAACACCTTCGCGGCGAATAATCTTGCAGTTACGGCACAGCTTTTTCACCGATGCACGAACTTTCATCACCAACTCCTCGAACCTTATGGGGTACTCAGCGCAACATGCCGCTGCCGTAGCCCTTCAGGTTGGCTTTCTTCATCAGGGATTCGTACTGGTGCGAAACGAGGTGCGATTGTACTTGGGACATGAAGTCCATCACAACCACGACCACGATCAGCAACGAGGTCCCGCCAAGGTAGAACGGAACGTTTGCTGCAACCACCAGGAACTGGGGCAACAAGCACACGGCCGTCATATATAGAGCACCGAACAGGGTCAAACGGGTCAGAACGCCATCAATGTAGCGCGCCGACTGCTCGCCTGGACGAATACCCGGAATAAAGGCACCGGACTTCTTCAGGTTTTCCGCTACGTCTTTCGGATTGAACATCAACGCCGTATAGAAGAAGCAGAAGAAAATAATCCCTGCACTAAACAGCAGAATATTCAACGGCTGACCAGGAGCGATCGACTGCGAGATGTCCTGCAACCAGCCCATACCTTCAGACTGACCAAACCAGGCACCCAGCGAAGCCGGGAACAGCAAAATGCTGCTCGCGAAGATAGCAGGAATAACACCGGCCATATTCACTTTCAGCGGCAAGTGGCTGGTCTGCGCAGCGAAGACCTTTCGGCCCTGCTGACGCTTGGCGTAGTGAACAGCAATACGACGCTGGCCACGCTCAATGAACACCACAAAACCGATAATCGCTACTGCCAGCAAACCGATGGCAACCAAGGCGAAGATATTGATATCACCCTGACGTGCAGACTCGAAAGACTGCCCGATTGCCCTCGGAAGACCGGCGACGATACCTGCGAAAATCAACATCGAGATACCGTTGCCAACACCACGCTCAGTAATCTGCTCACCCAGCCACATCATGAACATCGCACCAGCCACAAATGTGGTTACCGCGACGAAATGGAAGCCAAAGTCACCAGTGAACGCTACGCCCTGCCCTGCCAGACCAATGGACATGCCAATAGCCTGGACAAGAGCAAGAGCGACAGTGAGGTAGCGGGTGTACTGGCTTATCTTGCGACGACCAGCTTCACCTTCCTTCTTCAACTGCTCCAGCTGCGGGCTGACGGCGCTCATCAACTGCATGATGATCGATGCCGAAATGTACGGCATGATCCCCAGTGCAAAGATGCTCATCCGCTCCAGCGCGCCGCCGGAAAACATGTTGAACAAGCTAAGAATGGTCCCCTCATTCTGTCGAAACAGGTCTGCGAGTCGGTCCGGGTTGATACCTGGAACCGGGATGTGTGCGCCTATTCGGTAGACGATAATCGCCAGGAACAGAAAACGCAGACGAGCCCAAAGTTCAGACATACCGCCTTTGCCGAGCGCTGAGAGAGCACCTTGCTTAGCCATTTATTCCTCGAACTTGCCGCCAGCTGCTTCGATAGCCGAACGCGCACCTTTGGTGGCGCCGATTCCCTTGCCGATAGTGACAGCGCGAGTCACTTCACCGGACAGCATGATTTTCACACGCTGTACGTTGACGTTGATCACGTTGGCATCTTTCAGGGTCTGCACGGTAACGATGTCGCCTTCCACTTTAGCCAGCTCGGACAGACGCACTTCTGCGCGGTCCATGGCCTTCAGGGAAACGAAACCGAACTTCGGCAGGCGACGATGCAGCGGCTGTTGACCGCCTTCAAAGCCTGGAGCGATGGTGCCACCGGAGCGGGAGGTTTGACCTTTGTGGCCACGGCCACCAGTCTTACCCAAACCGCTACCGATACCACGGCCCGGACGATGCTTTTCGCGACGGGAACCCGGCGCTGGACTCAGATCATTGAGTTTCATCGATTAACCCTCGACACGCAGCATGTAGTAAGCCTTGTTGATCATCCCGCGATTCTCGGGAGTATCCTGGACTTCTACAGTGTGACCGATGCGACGCAGACCCAAACCCTTAACGCACAATTTGTGGTTAGGGATGCGGCCGGTCATGCTTTTGATCAGCGTTACTTTAACGGTAGCCATGATCAGAAGATCTCCTTGACGCTTTTGCCACGCTTGGCGGCAATGGATTCAGGAGATTGCATAGCTTTCAAACCTTTGAAAGTGGCGTGAACCACGTTTACCGGGTTAGTCGAGCCGTAGCACTTGGCCAGAACGTTCTGAACACCAGCAACCTCGAGGACAGCACGCATAGCGCCGCCAGCGATGATACCGGTACCTTCAGAAGCAGGCTGCATGTACACCTTCGAAGCGCCGTGAGCGGACTTCATTGCGTACTGCAGAGTGGTGCCGTTCAGGTCAACTTGGATCATGTTGCGACGAGCAGCTTCCATTGCCTTCTGGATCGCAGCAGGCACTTCACGCGACTTGCCACGGCCGAAGCCAACACGGCCCTTACCATCACCAACCACGGTCAACGCGGTGAAGGTGAAGATACGGCCGCCTTTAACGGTTTTGGCTACGCGGTTAACTTGAACCAGCTTCTCAATGTAGCCTTCGTCGCGCTTTTGGTCGTTATTTGACATAACTTAGAACTCCAGCCCAGCTTCACGAGCAGCATCAGCCAGCGCTTTAACGCGGCCGTGGTACTTGAAGCCAGAGCGGTCGAAAGCCACTTGCGAGACGCCAGCGGCCTTAGCACGCGTAGCGACCAGCTGGCCAACCTTAGTGGCCGCGTCGATGTTGCCAGTGGCACCATCACGCAGTTCTTTATCCAAAGTCGAGGCGCTTGCCAGGACTTTGTTGCCGTCGGCCGAGATGACCTGGGCGTAGATGTGCTGCGACGAGCGGAACACGCAGAGACGCACGACTTCGAGTTCGTGCATTTTCAGGCGTGCTTTGCGAGCGCGACGCAGTCGAGTAACTTTTTTGTCGGTCATTTGCTATGCCCTACTTCTTCTTGGCTTCTTTACGACGGACGACTTCGTCCGCGTAGCGCACACCTTTGCCTTTGTACGGCTCTGGTGGACGGAAGTCGCGGATCTCGGCAGCCACTTGACCTACCAGCTGCTTGTCGATGCCCTTGATCAGGATATCGGTCTGGCTAGGAGTTTCAGCGGTGATGCCTTCCGGCAGTTCGTAATCCACTGGGTGCGAGAAGCCAAGGGCCAGGTTCAAAACCGTGCCTTTTGCTTGCGCTTTGTAACCAACACCGACCAGCTGGAGCTTACGCTCGAAGCCTTGGCTTACGCCTTGGACCATGTTGTTTACCAACGCACGCGTGGTACCGGCCATTGCGCGAGTTTGTTGATCGCCATTGCGAGCAGCGAAACGCAGCTCACCAGCTTCTTCAACGATCTCAACGGACGAATGGATGTTCAGTTCAAGAGTACCCTTGGCACCCTTCACCGAAAGCTGTTGGCCTGCGAATTTTACTTCGACACCGGCTGGCAGCTTAACGGGGTTCTTAGCGACGCGAGACATGCTTATCCCCCCTTAGAACACAGTGCAAAGAACTTCGCCGCCGACACCGGCAGCGCGCGCAGCACGATCCGTCATCACACCTTTGTTGGTGGAGACGATAGACACGCCAAGACCGCCACGAACTTTCGGCAGATCTTCAACGGACTTGTACTGACGCAGGCCTGGACGGCTAACGCGCTTCACTTCCTCGATGACCGGACGGCCTTCGAAGTACTTCAGCTCGATGGACAGCAGTGGCTTGATTTCGCTGCTGATCTGATAACCCGCAATGTAGCCTTCGTCTTTCAGGACTTTGGCAACAGCTACCTTCAACGTGGAAGATGGCATGCTTACGACGGACTTTTCAGCCATCTGGGCATTACGGATACGAGTTAGCATGTCCGCTAACGGGTCCTGCATACTCATGGGCTAGACGCTCCTAATACAAAAAAATTAGCCTTGCGGCTACATATGTCACCGAGAATCTCCGGGCATAAAACACACGGGCTCAGGCGAGCCGCGTATTTTAGACACACTCCGGAAATGAAACAAGCCCCAAAAGGGGCTTGTTCCAGATTCTAGGCCACCGGCGGTCAGTATCTTGCGATCCTGGCCACCGAGACTTCGAAAGTACTTACCAGCTGGCTTTAACCAGACCAGGTACGTCACCACGCATTGCCGCTTCACGCAGTTTGTTACGGCCGAGGCCGAACTTGCGGTAAACGCCGTGCGGACGACCGGTCAGGCGGCAGCGGTTACGCATGCGCGAAGCGCTTGCGTCACGTGGCTGCTTCTGCAGAGCTACTGTAGCTTCCCAACGCGCTTCTGGACTTGCGTTCAGATCAACGATGATAGCTTTCAGTGCTGCACGCTTCTTGGCGTACTTGGCAACCGTGAGCTGACGCTTCAGCTCGCGGTTTTTCATGCTCATCTTGGCCATGGTCCTACTCCAATCAGTTGCGGAACGGGAATTTGAACGCACGCAGCAGAGCGCGGCCTTCATCATCGTTCTTGGCAGTGGTGGTCAGGGTGATGTCCAGACCGCGGAGAGCATCGATCTTGTCGTAGTCGATTTCCGGGAAGATGATCTGCTCTTTCACGCCCATGCTGTAGTTACCACGACCATCGAAGGACTTGGCATTCAGGCCGCGGAAGTCGCGAACCCGAGGCAGGGAGATCGACAGCAGACGATCCAGGAACTCGTACATACGCTCACGGCGCAGAGTCACTTTGACACCGATCGGCCAACCTTCACGGACTTTAAAGCCAGCGATGGATTTCCGAGCGTAAGTCACAACGACTTTTTGACCGGTGATCTTTTCCAGGTCAGCAACAGCGTGCTCGATGACTTTTTTGTCACCGATCGCTTCGCCCAGACCCATGTTCAGGGTGATTTTGGTAACGCGCGGAACTTCCATCACGTTCGAAAGCTTAAGTTCTTCCTTAAGCTTCGGAGCGATTTCCTTCCGGTAAATCTCTTTTAGTCGTGCCATGGTCTTATCTACCTAGCAGTGTTCAAGCATCAACCGCTTTTTGGGTCGACTTGAAGACACGAATTTTCTTACCGTCTTCTACTTTGAAACCAACGCGGTCAGCCTTGTTGGTTTCGCCGTTGAAGATGGCGACGTTAGAAGCGTGCAATGGCGCTTCTTTCTCGACGATACCGCCCTGTACGCCCGACGCGGGGTTAGGCTTGGTATGACGCTTGACCAGGTTCAGACCACCAATGACCAGACGGTCATCAGCAAGAACCTTCAGCACCTTACCGCGCTTACCTTTGTCTTTGCCGGCGATCACGATGATCTCGTCGTCACGACGAATCTTTTGCATGTCGGATCTCCTTACAGCACTTCTGGGGCGAGCGAGACGATCTTCATGAACTTCTCAGTACGAAGTTCACGGGTCACTGGCCCAAAGATACGGGTGCCGATCGGCTCTTGCTTGTTGTTCAGAAGAACAGCAGCGTTGCCATCAAAGCGGATAATGGAGCCATCAGCACGACGTACGCCGTGACGAGTGCGGACTACAACAGCAGTCATCACTTGGCCTTTTTTCACTTTACCGCGAGGAATTGCTTCCTTCACGGTAACTTTGATGATGTCACCGATACCAGCGTAACGACGATGGGAGCCACCCAGCACCTTGATGCACATAACACGGCGAGCGCCGCTGTTATCGGCCACATCGAGCATGGATTGAGTCTGAATCATATAATTTCTCCGACCCCTAGTCCTTAGACTTCCACAGCGCGTTCGAGAACATCAACCAGTGCCCAAGACTTGGTCTTGGCCAGCGGACGAGTTTCACGAATAGTGACTTTGTCGCCGATGTGGCACTGATTGGTTTCGTCGTGCGCGTGCAGCTTAGTCGAACGCTTAACATATTTACCGTAGATCGGGTGCTTAACGCGACGCTCGATCAAAACGGTGATGGTTTTGTCCATCTTGTCGCTGACAACACGGCCAGTCAGCGTACGGACAGTCTTTTCGGCTTCAGCCATGATCACTTACCTGCCTGCTGGTTGAGCACAGTCTTCACGCGAGCGATGTCACGCTTAACTTGCGAGAGCAGATGAGACTGCCCCAACTGGCCAGTTGCTTTCTGCATACGCAGATTGAACTGGTCGCGCAGCAGGCCGAGCAGTTGCTCGTTCAGCTGCTGTGCGGATTTTTCACGAAGTTCATTCGCTTTCATCACATCACCGTCCGTTTAACAAAGGCGGTGGCGAGCGGCAGCTTTGCAGCAGCCAGGGCAAAAGCCTCACGCGCCAGCTCTTCAGTTACACCCTCGATTTCATACAGGACTTTGCCTGGCTGAATCTGGGCTACCCAGTATTCCACGTTACCCTTACCTTTACCCATCCGAACCTCGAGAGGTTTTTTGGAGATCGGCTTGTCCGGGAATACACGGATCCAGATCTTGCCGCCACGTTTAACGTGACGGGTCAGAGCACGACGCGCTGACTCGATCTGACGAGCGGTGAGACGACCACGAGCTACAGACTTCAGCGCGAACTCGCCGAAGCTGACTTTGCTACCGCGCTGAGCCAGACCACGGTTGTGGCCTGTCATCTGCTTGCGGAACTTCGTACGCTTAGGTTGCAACATTTGGCGTACCCCTTACTTAGCAGCTTTTTTACGAGGCGCTGGTGCTTGTGGTTTCAGTTCTTCTTGGCGACCACCAATTACTTCGCCCTTGAAGATCCAAACCTTTACACCGATCACACCGTAAGTGGTGTGAGCTTCGTAGTTGGCATAGTCGATGTCGGCACGCAGGGTGTGCAATGGCACACGACCTTCGCGATACCATTCAGTACGTGCGATTTCAGCACCGCCGAGACGACCGCTCACTTGGATTTTGATGCCTTTGGCACCAATGCGCATGGCGTTCTGTACAGCGCGCTTCATAGCACGACGGAACATTACGCGGCGCTCCAGCTGCTGAGCTACGCTCTGCGCAACCAGCATACCGTCGAGCTCCGGCTTGCGGATCTCTTCGATATTGATGTGCACAGGCACACCCATTTGCTTGGTCAGGTCCTGACGCAGTTTCTCAACATCTTCACCTTTCTTCCCGATAACGATACCTGGACGAGCGGTGTGGATGGTGATACGTGCAGTTTGCGCCGGACGATGGATATCGATACGGCTTACGGACGCGCTTTTTAGTTTGTCTTGGAGATACTCACGCACCTTCAGATCAGCGAACAAATAGTCCGCATAAGTCCGACCGTCTGCGTACCAGACGGAGGTGTGCTCCTTGACGATTCCCAGGCGAATGCCAATGGGATGTACTTTCTGACCCATCTCTTCGACTCCGTTACTTGTCAGCAACCTTGACAGTGATATGGCAAGACCGCTTGACGATGCGATCAGCACGGCCTTTGGCACGCGGCATGATACGCTTCAGCGAACGCCCTTCGTTGACGAAAACGGTGCTGACCTTCAGGTCATCAACGTCTGCGCCTTCGTTATGCTCGGCGTTGGCTACGGCCGACTCCAGCACTTTCTTCATGATCTCGGCGGCTTTCTTACTGCTGAAAGCCAACAGGTTGAGCGCTTCGCCCACCTTCTTCCCGCGGATCTGGTCGGCGACCAAGCGGGCTTTCTGGGCGGAGATTCGAGCGCCCGACAACTTAGCGGCTACTTCCATTTCCTAACCCCTTAACGCTTGGCTTTCTTGTCTGCCACGTGCCCACGATAAGTGCGGGTACCGGCAAACTCGCCCAGTTTGTGGCCGACCATGTCTTCGTTAACGAGAACTGGGACGTGCTGACGACCGTTGTGTACTGCGATGGTCAAACCGACCATTTGTGGCAGGATCATAGAACGGCGCGACCAGGTCTTAACTGGTTTGCGATCGTTCTTTTCCGCCGCCACTTCGATCTTCTTCAGTAGGTGAAGATCAATAAAAGGACCTTTTTTCAGAGAACGTGGCACTGTCGTATCCCTCTATTTACTTGCGACGACGGACGATCATTTTGTCGGTACGCTTATTACCACGAGTCTTCGCGCCCTTAGTCGGGAAGCCCCATGGCGATACCGGATGACGACCACCAGAGGTACGACCTTCACCACCACCGTGTGGGTGGTCAACCGGGTTCATGGCAACACCACGAACGGTTGGGCGAACGCCACGCCAGCGTTTGGCACCAGCTTTACCCAGCGAACGCAGGCTGTGCTCGGAGTTCGAGACTTCGCCCAGGGTCGCACGGCATTCAGCCAGTACTTTACGCATCTCACCAGAACGCAGACGCAGGGTCACGTAGACACCTTCACGAGCGATCAGCTGAGCCGAAGCACCAGCGGAACGAGCGATCTGTGCGCCTTTACCTGGCTTCAATTCGATGCCGTGTACGGTGCTACCAACTGGAATGTTACGCAGTTGCAGAGCGTTGCCCGGCTTGATCGGTGCCAGGGCACCTGCGATCAGCTGGTCGCCAGCACTCACGCCTTTAGGCGCGATGATGTAGCGACGCTCGCCATCTGCGTACAGCAGCAGAGCGATGTGAGCAGTACGGTTTGGATCGTATTCGATACGCTCGACAGTGGCAGAGATGCCATCTTTGTCGTTGCGACGGAAATCGACCAGACGATAATGCTGCTTATGGCCACCACCGATGTGACGAGTGGTAATGCGACCATTGTTGTTACGACCACCAGTCTTCGATTTCTTCTCGAGCAGCGGTGCGTGAGGAGCGCCTTTATGCAGCTCCTGGTTGACCACCTTGACCACAAAACGGCGGCCAGGGGAAGTCGGTTTGCATTTAACGATTGCCATGATGCACCCCTTCCTTACTCAGCACTGCTGCTGAAATCGAGATCTTGGCCTGGCTGAAGGGAGATAACTGCCTTCTTCCAGTCATTACGCTTGCCCAGACCGCGAGCAGTGCGCTTGCTCTTACCCAGAACATTCAGGGTAGTAACACGCTCTACTTTCACGCTGAACAGGCTTTCGACGGCCTTCTTGATTTCCAGCTTGGTTGCGTCAGTTGCAACCTTGAAAACGAACTGGCCTTTCTTGTCAGCCAGAACCGTAGCCTTTTCGGAAACGTGCGGGCCAAGCAGAACTTTAAATACGCGTTCCTGGTTCATCCCAGCAGCTCCTCGAATTTCTTCACGGCCGACACGGTGATCAACACCTTGTCGTATGCGATCAGACTAACTGGATCGGAACCTTGCACGTCACGTACATCAACGTGTGGCAGGTTGCGAGCAGCCAGGTACAGGTTCTGATCAACAGCTTCAGACACGATCAGGACATCAGTCAGACCCATGCCGTTCAGCTTGTTCAGCAGATCTTTGGTTTTCGGCGCTTCAACAGCGAAGTCCTGAACCACGACCAGACGATCAGTACGCACGAGTTCAGCAAGGATGGAGCGCAGTGCTGCGCGATACATCTTCTTGTTGAGCTTCTGAGAGTGATCCTGTGGACGAGCTGCGAAAGTGGTACCGCCGCCACGCCAGATTGGGCTACGGATAGTACCGGCACGAGCACGGCCAGTACCTTTCTGACGCCAAGGGCGCTTACCGCCACCACGAACGTCGGAACGGGTCTTTTGCTGCTTGCTACCTTGACGGCCGCCGGCCATGTAGGCCACGACTGCTTGGTGAACGAGCGTCTCGTTGAATTCGCCGCCAAATGTCAGTTCGGAAACTTCGATCGCTTGAGCGTCATTTACATTTAATTGCATGTCAGCTTCCCCTTAACCGCGAGCCTTGGCCGCTGGACGTACAACCAGGTTGCCGCCAGTAGCGCCAGGAACAGCACCCTTGACCAACAACAGATTGCGTTCAGCGTCGACGCGCACTACTTCGAGGGACTGCACGGTCACGCGCTCAGCGCCCATATGACCGGACATTTTTTTGCCCTTGAATACACGACCAGGAGTCTGGCACTGGCCAATAGAGCCCGGGACGCGGTGGGAAACGGAGTTACCGTGAGTGTTGTCTTGGCCACGGAAATTCCAACGCTTGATCGTACCCTGGAAGCCTTTACCCTTGGACTGACCGGTTACATCAACCAGTTGACCAGCGGCGAAGATTTCAGCGTTGATCAGATCGCCAGCCTGGTAGTCACCATCTTCAAGACGGAACTCCATAACAGTACGACCAGCTGCAACGTTTGCTTTAGCGAAGTGACCTGCTTGAGCAGCAGTCACGCGCGAAGCACGACGCTCGCCGACAGTGACTTGCACTGCACGATAGCCATCGGTTTCTTCAGTTTTGAACTGGGTGACGCGATTCGGCTCGATCTCAATGACCGTGACCGGAATGGAGACACCTTCTTCGGTGAAAATACGGGTCATACCGCATTTACGACCGACTACACCAATAGTCATGTTGTAAACCTCATGAGTGTACGGGGCTTTCACCCGCTATGGCCGCCCATTTCAGAGCGTTACACGACTAAGACCCGAGTCTTAGCCGAGGCTGATCTGTACTTCCACACCGGCCGCCAGATCAAGCTTCATAAGTGCATCAACGGTTTTATCCGTTGGCTGGACGATGTCCAGAACGCGCTTATGAGTACGGATCTCGTACTGGTCACGCGCGTCTTTGTTGACGTGCGGGGAGACCAGAACGGTGAACCGCTCTTTGCGGGTAGGCAGTGGAATAGGACCACGCACTTGTGCCCCAGTACGTTTCGCGGTTTCCACGATTTCCTGGGTGGATTGGTCGATCAGGCGATGGTCAAAAGCCTTCAACCTGATACGGATTTGCTGATTTTGCATTGGATTTCAGACTCCGGCTGCTATTCCCACCGAGCGCACTGCGCCCGTTAAAAGGAGGCGCAATTCTATAGACGCCCCAGATAGGTGTCAACCCAATAAAAAAGCCCCCGCTGAGCGGGGGCTTTTCAAAGCATCGAAGCTATCTCAGAAGAGATGCTTACTCGATGATTTTAGCTACAACGCCAGCACCAACGGTACGGCCGCCTTCACGGATTGCGAAGCGCAGACCGTCTTCCATTGCGATGGTTTTGATCAGGGTGACAACCATTTTGATGTTGTCGCCTGGCATTACCATTTCAACGCCTTCCGGCAGTTCGCAGTTACCAGTCACGTCAGTAGTACGGAAGTAGAACTGTGGACGGTAGCCTTTGAAGAACGGAGTGTGACGACCGCCTTCTTCTTTGCTCAGCACGTACACTTCAGCTTCGAACTTGGTGTGCGGCTTAACCGAACCTGGCTTAACCAGAACCTGGCCACGCTCAACGTCGTCACGCTTGGTACCACGCAGCAGAACGCCGCAGTTCTCGCCAGCACGACCTTCGTCAAGCAGCTTACGGAACATTTCAACACCGGTGCAGGTGGTGACGGTAGTGTCACGCAGACCAACGATTTCCAGTGGATCCTGAACCTTGACGATACCGCGCTCGATACGACCAGTTACAACAGTACCGCGACCGGAGATCGAGAATACGTCTTCGATTGGCATCAGGAACGGCTTGTCGATAACACGAACTGGATCTGGGATGTAGCTGTCCAGAGTCTCAACCAGTTTACGAACGGACGTGGTGCCCATTTCGTTATCGTCTTTGCCTTCCAGAGCCATACGAGCAGAACCGATGATGATCGGAGTGTCGTCGCCTGGGAAGTCGTAAGTGCTCAGCAGATCGCGCACTTCCATCTCAACCAGTTCCAGCAGCTCAGCGTCGTCTACCAGGTCGGCCTTGTTCAGGTAAACCACGATGTACGGAACGCCTACCTGACGGGACAGCAGGATGTGCTCACGGGTTTGTGGCATCGGACCATCAGCGGCCGAGCAAACCAGGATTGCGCCGTCCATCTGGGCAGCACCGGTGATCATGTTCTTCACATAGTCAGCGTGACCTGGGCAGTCAACGTGAGCGTAGTGACGGATCAGCGAGTTGTATTCAACGTGCGCGGTGTTGATGGTGATACCACGAGCTTTTTCTTCTGGCGCGCTGTCGATTTTATCGAAATCAACGATTGCGGAACCGAATACTTCGGAGCAAACGCGAGTCAGAGCAGCAGTCAGAGTGGTTTTACCATGGTCAACGTGACCGATAGTGCCAACGTTGACGTGCGGTAGGGAACGATCAAATTTTTCTTTAGCCACGACAATTAACTCCTTGCCTAAAGGACTGAATCAGCCTTGTTTTTTGGATACAGTTTCAGCGATGTGCGCCGGAGCTGTGTTGTATTTTTTGAATTCCATAGAGTAGCTTGCGCGACCCTGGGACATGGAGCGAACGTCGGTCGCGTAACCGAACATCTCACCCAACGGAACCTCGGCGCGAATCACTTTGCCGGAAACCGTGTCTTCCATACCCAAGATCATGCCGCGACGACGGTTAAGGTCGCCCATGACATCACCCATATAGTCTTCAGGTGTAACAACTTCTACCGCCATGATTGGCTCAAGCAACTCACCACCGCCCTTCTGGGCCAGTTGCTTGGTTGCCATGGAAGCAGCCACCTTAAACGCCATCTCGTTGGAGTCGACGTCGTGGTAAGAACCGTCAAAAACGGTTGCTTTCAGGCCGATCAGCGGATAGCCGGCAACAACACCGTTCTTCATCTGCTCTTCGATACCCTTCTGGATAGCAGGGATGTATTCCTTAGGAACAACACCACCTACTACTTCGTTCACGAATTGCAGACCTTCCTGACCTTCGTCAGCAGGAGCAAAACGGATCCAGCAGTGACCGAACTGACCACGACCGCCGGACTGACGAACGAACTTGCCTTCGATTTCACAGTTCTTCGTGATGCGCTCACGATAGGAAACCTGAGGCTTACCGATGTTGGCTTCGACGTTGAACTCACGGCGCATCCGGTCAACCAGGATGTCCAGGTGCAACTCGCCCATGCCGGAGATGATCGTTTGACCAGTCTCTTCATCAGTCTTGACGCGGAAAGATGGATCTTCCTGAGCAAGCTTGCCCAGTGCAATACCCATTTTTTCCTGGTCATCCTTGGTCTTAGGCTCTACGGCAACCGAGATAACCGGCTCCGGGAAGTCCATGCGAACCAGGATGATTGGCTTAGCAGCGTCGCACAAGGTCTCACCAGTGGTGACATCCTTCATGCCGATCAAGGCCGCGATGTCACCAGCGCGTACTTCCTTGATCTCTTCGCGGGCGTTTGCGTGCATTTGCACCATACGACCCACACGCTCTTTCTTGCCCTTGACCGAGTTGATCACGCCGTCGCCGGAGGCCAACACGCCCGAGTAAACGCGGACGAAAGTCAGGGTACCCACGAATGGGTCGGTAGCGATCTTGAACGCCAGAGCCGAGAACGGCTCGCTGTCGTCAGCGTGACGCTCCATCTCTTCTTCCTCGTTATCAGGGTTAGTACCCTTGATAGCAGGAATGTCAGTTGGAGCAGGCAGGTAGTCGATAACGGCGTCGAGAACCAGGGGAACACCCTTGTTCTTGAAGGAAGAACCGCAAACAGCCAAGACGATCTCACCAGCGATAGTACGCTGACGCAGAGCAGCCTTGATTTCCACGTTGGTGAGTTCTTCACCTTCGAGGTACTTGTTCATCAGCTCTTCGCTGGCTTCGGCAGCAGCCTCAACCAGGTTATTGCGCCACTCGTCAGCCAGCTCCTGCAATTCTGCAGGGATAGGCTTACGAACAGGAACCATACCTTTGTCGGCGTCATTCCAGTAGACGGCTTCCATGGTGATCAGATCGATCTGGCCCTGGAAGTTGTCTTCAGAACCGATAGCCAATTGGATTGGCACCGGAGTGTGACCCAGACGCTGCTTGATCTGACCGATCACGCGCAGGAAGTTCGCACCAGCACGGTCCATCTTGTTTACGTAAACAAGACGTGGAACACCGTACTTGTTGGCTTGACGCCATACGGTTTCCGACTGAGGCTCAACGCCCGAAGTACCGCAGAACACAACGACCGCGCCGTCGAGTACACGCAGGGAACGCTCAACTTCAATGGTGAAGTCTACGTGGCCCGGGGTATCGATTACGTTGAAGCGGTGCTCGTCCTTGTACTGCTTGGCAGAACCTTTCCAGAAGGCGGTAATAGCAGCAGAAGTAATGGTAATACCACGCTCCTGCTCCTGAACCATCCAGTCTGTGGTCGCGGCGCCATCATGCACCTCGCCCATTTTGTGACTTTTGCCGGTGTAAAACAGTACGCGCTCGGTGGTGGTGGTTTTACCAGCATCCACGTGAGCAACGATACCGATGTTACGGTAGCGGCTAATCGGAGTAGTACGAGCCATAAAGCCCTCGCAAAATTAGTGAAGCTAAGATTAGAAGCGGTAGTGCGAGAAAGCTTTGTTAGCTTCAGCCATACGGTGCACGTCTTCACGCTTCTTAACAGCAGCACCTTTACCTTCAGCAGCGTCCAACAGCTCGCCGGCCAAACGCAGAGCCATAGACTTCTCGCCGCGCTTACGGGCGAAGTCTACCAACCAGCGCATTGCCAGGGCGTTACGACGGGACGGACGAACTTCGACCGGAACCTGGTAAGTAGCACCGCCTACACGGCGCGACTTCACTTCGACCAGCGGAGCGATGGCGTCGAGAGCTTTCTCGAAGATTTCCAGGGGGTCGCTGTTCTTGCGTTCTTTAACCTTTTCCAGCGCGCCATAAACGATACGCTCGGCAACGGCTTTCTTGCCGCTTTCCATCACGTGGTTCATGAACTTGGCCAGAATTTGGCTTCCGTATTTTGGATCGTCAAGCACTTCGCGCTTGGCTGCTACGCGTCTTCTTGGCATGGATAAGCCCTCAAACGGTCTTCAGGTTCGTTCGGAATCGGTGCCCTTGCGGGACGCCTCCGACCTTACTCTTATCGACTCAGAAAATAAGATGATTCAGTTTACAAAAAGCCGCTACTACTTAGGCTTCTTGGTACCGTACTTCGAACGACCCTGGTTACGACCTTTAACGCCGGAAGTATCCAAGGAGCCGCGTACGGTGTGGTAACGAACACCTGGCAAGTCTTTTACACGACCGCCGCGGATCAGTACCACGCTGTGCTCTTGCAGGTTGTGACCTTCACCACCGATGTACGAGGAAACCTCGAAACCGTTGGTCAGGCGCACACGGCATACTTTACGCAGTGCCGAGTTAGGTTTTTTCGGCGTAGTGGTATACACGCGAGTGCATACGCCACGACGTTGCGGGCAGTTCTGCAGCGCAGGTACGTCGGATTTCTCGACGATACGCTTACGCGGCTGACGTACCAGCTGGTTGATAGTTGCCATCTACTAGCTCCACTGTTGTCTTGCGACGCTATTGTCTTGCAAGAAAAGCAAAATGGCAGGAACGAATTCCCGCCAAATTTAGGGGTACAAGAGTCTAAAGAGGATCTTGCCCCCAGTCAAGGCAAGGCCCCGACCTCCCCCTCCATCGAAACCCGACAAAACTGTCTTGTTCCGACGAACGGGGCTGCCAGGGCCCGGACTTATTTATCGCAGAACTCAGTTACCGCTAGAGTTCAGCGCTTCGGTCAGTGCAGCTTCCACTTCACTGGCGCTTACGCGCAGCGGCTTGTCGAGTTCACGGCGACGCTTACGCTCGCTGTGGTAGGCCAAGCCGGTACCGGCCGGGATCAGTCGACCCACAACCACGTTTTCTTTCAGGCCGCGCAGGTAATCGCGCTTGCCGGTTACCGCTGCTTCGGTCAGTACGCGAGTGGTCTCCTGGAAGGAGGCCGCCGAGATGAACGACTCAGTGGACAACGACGCCTTGGTGATACCCAGCAACACGCGAGTGAACTTGGAAACAAATTTCTCTTCGGTTGCCAGACGCTCGTTTTCTACCAGTACGTGAGTCAGTTCCATCTGGTCGCCCTTGATGAAACTCGAATCGCCGGATTCAGCGATTTCAACTTTACGCAGCATCTGACGCAGGATGGTCTCGATGTGCTTATCGTTGATCTTCACGCCTTGCAGACGGTAAACGTCCTGGATCTCGTTAACGATGTACTTGGCCAGCGCACTCACACCCAGCAGACGCAGGATGTCGTGTGGATCGCTCGGACCGTCGGAGATAACTTCGCCGCGGTTTACCTGTTCGCCTTCGAACACGTTCAGGTGACGCCACTTCGGAATCAGCTCTTCATACGGATCGCTACCGTCGTTCGGGGTAATGACCAGACGGCGCTTGCCCTTGGTCTCTTTACCGAACGCGATGGTGCCGCTGACTTCAGCCAGGATCGACGCTTCTTTCGGACGACGAGCTTCGAACAAGTCGGCAACACGCGGCAGACCACCGGTGATGTCACGGGTCTTCGAAGTTTCTTGCGGGATACGCGCGATAACATCACCGATCGCGATCTTCGCACCATCCGCTACACCGACCAGGGCGTTGGCTGGCAGGAAGTACTGAGCGATAACGTCAGTGCCTGGCAGCAGCAGATCCTTGCCGTTGTCATCGACCATCTTCACGGCAGGACGGATGTCTTTACCGGCAGCTGGACGATCTTTGGCGTCGAGTACTTCAATGTTGGTCATACCGGTCAATTCGTCAGTCTGACGCTTGATCGTGATGCCTTCTTCCATGCCCACGTAGGTCACGGTACCTTTCATTTCGGTAACGATTGGGTGAGTGTGCGGATCCCACTTGGCCACGATTGCGCCAGCGTCGACCTTGTCACCTTCTTTAACCGAAATCACAGCACCGTACGGCAGCTTGTAACGCTCACGCTCACGACCGAAGTCATCAGCAATCGCCAGCTCACCGGAACGGGACACAGCAACCAGGTGGCCATCCACTCGCTCAACGTGTTTCAGGTTGTGCAGACGGACAGTACCGCCATTCTTCACCTGAACGCTGTCGGCTGCGGAGGTCCGGCTTGCCGCACCACCGATGTGGAACGTACGCATGGTCAGCTGGGTACCCGGCTCACCGATGGACTGGGCAGCGATAACGCCGACCGCTTCACCGATGTTCACCTGGTGGCCACGAGCCAAGTCACGGCCGTAGCACTTGGCGCAGATACCGTAGCGGGTTTCGCAGCTGATCGGCGAGCGAACAATCACTTCGTCGATGCTGTTGAGTTCGATGAACTCGACCCACTTCTCATCCACCAGGGTGCCGGCAGGAACGATAACTTCCTCGGTACCTGGCTTGAACACGTCACGGGCAATAACACGACCCAATACGCGCTCACCCAGCGGCTCTACAACGTCACCGCCTTCAATGTGCGGAGTCATCAGCAGGCCGTGCTCGGTGCCGCAATCGATCTCGGTTACAACCAGATCTTGTGCAACGTCTACCAGACGACGAGTCAGGTAACCGGAGTTAGCGGTTTTCAACGCGGTATCCGCCAGACCTTTACGAGCACCGTGAGTAGAGATGAAGTACTGAAGTACGCTCAAACCTTCACGGAAGTTCGCAGTAATCGGCGTTTCGATGATGGAACCGTCCGGCTTGGCCATCAGGCCACGCATACCGGCGAGCTGACGGATCTGCGCAGCAGAACCCCGTGCGCCCGAGTCGGCCATCATGTACATCGAGTTGAAAGACTCTTGATCGACTTCCACGCCATGACGGTCGATAACCTTCTCTTTCGAGAGGTTGGCCATCATTGCCTTGGACACTTCGTCGTTGGCCTTGGACCAAAGGTCGATCACTTTGTTGTACTTCTCGCCCTGGGTTACCAGGCCGGAGGCGTACTGGCTCTCGATCTCTTTCACTTCGTCAGTAGCAGCACTGATGATGCGGGCTTTTTCATCCGGGATAACGAAGTCGTTAACACCGATGGAAACGCCGGAAATGGTCGAATAAGCAAAACCGGTGTACATCAACTGGTCAGCGAAGATCACGGTCTCTTTCAGACCAACCACGCGGTAGCACTGGTTGATCAGCTTGGAGATCGCCTTTTTCTTCATCGGCAGGTTGACGACGTCGTACGACAGACCTTTTGGCACAACCTGGTACAACAGCGCACGGCCGACAGTGGTGTCGACGATACGGGTGTTGCTCACGCTGCCGCCGTCACGGTCGTTGACGGTTTCGTGAATGCGCACTTTGACCTTGGCGTGCAGTGCGGCTTCGCCGGCACGGAACACACGGTCAACTTCTTGCAGGTCAGCGAACACACGACCTTCGCCCTTGGCGTTGATCGCTTCACGGGTCATGTAGTACAGACCCAATACAACGTCCTGCGACGGAACGATGATTGGCTCACCGTTGGCTGGCGACAGAATGTTGTTGGTCGACATCATCAACGCACGCGCTTCCAACTGGGCTTCCAGTGTCAGCGGTACGTGCACGGCCATTTGGTCGCCGTCGAAGTCGGCGTTGTACGCAGCACAGACCAGAGGGTGCAGCTGGATAGCCTTACCTTCGATCAGTACCGGTTCAAACGCCTGGATACCCAGACGGTGAAGGGTCGGTGCACGGTTGAGGAGGACCGGGTGTTCGCGAATCACTTCAGCGAGAACGTCCCAAACCTCTGGCAGTTCGCGCTCGACCATTTTCTTGGCCGCTTTGATGGTGGTCGCGAGACCGCGCATTTCCAGCTTGCCGAAGATGAAAGGCTTGAACAGCTCAAGCGCCATCTTCTTAGGCAGACCGCACTGGTGCAGACGCAGGGTCGGGCCTACGGTAATTACCGAACGACCGGAGTAGTCAACACGCTTACCGAGCAAGTTCTGACGGAAACGACCTTGCTTACCCTTGATCATGTCAGCCAGGGATTTCAGAGGACGCTTGTTGGAACCGGTAATAGCGCGGCCACGACGACCGTTGTCGAGCAAGGCGTCGACCGCTTCTTGCAACATACGCTTTTCGTTGCGCACGATGATGTCCGGAGCGGACAGATCAAGCAGGCGCTTCAAGCGGTTGTTACGGTTGATCACGCGGCGGTACAGGTCGTTGAGGTCGGACGTCGCGAAACGACCACCGTCCAACGGTACCAGCGGACGCAGGTCTGGCGGCAGAACCGGCAGAACAGTCAGCACCATCCACTCTGGCAGGTTGCCGGAACCCTGGAAGGCTTCCATCAACTTCAGACGCTTGGACAGCTTCTTGATCTTGGTTTCGGAGTTGGTTTGCGGAATTTCTTCACGCAGGCGGCCAATCTCGTGCTCCAGGTCGATAGCGTGCAGCAGTTCGCGGACAGCTTCGGCACCCATGCGGGCATCGAAATCGTCGCCGAACTCTTCCAGCGCTTCGAAGTACTGCTCGTCGTTGAGCAGCTGACCTTTTTCAAGGGTGGTCATGCCTGGGTCGATAACGACATAGCTCTCGAAGTAGAGAACGCGTTCGATATCACGCAGGGTCATGTCCATCAGCAAGCCGATACGGGACGGCAGCGATTTCAGGAACCAGATGTGGGCAACCGGCGAAGCCAGCTCGATGTGCGCCATGCGCTCACGACGAACCTTGGCCAGTGCAACTTCAACGCCGCACTTCTCGCAGATCACACCACGGTGCTTCAAGCGCTTGTACTTACCGCACAGGCACTCGTAATCCTTTACCGGGCCAAAGATCTTGGCGCAGAACAGGCCGTCACGCTCAGGTTTGAACGTACGGTAGTTGATGGTTTCCGGCTTTTTAACTTCACCGAACGACCACGAACGGATCATCTCAGGCGATGCCAATCCAATACGGATGGCGTCGAACTCTTCGACTTGACCCTGGTTTTTCAGCAAATTCAGTAGGTCTTTCAAGGCCTTTCCTCCTGGCGGAGCAGAGAGCGGGCATCACTGCCCCGCTCTCGATTCGCGTCACGTGTTATTCGGTTTCCAGATCGATATCGATGCCGAGGGAACGAATTTCTTTGATCAACACGTTGAAAGACTCGGGCATGCCCGGCTCCATACGGTGATCGCCGTCCACGATGTTTTTGTACATCTTGGTACGACCGTTCACATCGTCCGACTTCACTGTGAGCATTTCTTGCAGAGTGTATGCAGCACCGTATGCTTCCAGTGCCCAGACCTCCATCTCCCCGAAACGCTGACCACCGAACTGAGCCTTACCACCCAGCGGCTGCTGGGTAACCAGGCTGTACGAACCGGTAGAACGAGCGTGCATCTTGTCGTCTACCAAGTGGTTCAGCTTCAGCATGTACATGTAGCCAACAGTAACCGGGCGCTCGAACTTGTTGCCGGTACGGCCGTCGAACAGCTGCATCTGGCCGCTTTCTGGCAGGTCTGCCAGTTTCAGCATGGCCTTGATTTCGCTTTCCTTGGCACCGTCGAACACCGGGGTAGCCATTGGAACGCCGCCGCGCAGGTTTTTCGCCAGATCCAGGATTTCCTGGTCGGAGAAAGTGTCCAGCTCTTCTTTGCGGCCGCCGATCTCGTTGTAGATCTCGTGCAGGAACTTACGCAGGTCTGCGACCTTGCGCTGCTCTTCGATCATACGGTTGATCTTCTCGCCCAGACCTTTAGCCGCGAGGCCCAGGTGGGTTTCAAGGATCTGACCAACGTTCATACGCGAAGGTACGCCCAACGGGTTGAGGACGACGTCGACCGGGGTGCCATTGGCATCGTGCGGCATGTCTTCAACCGGCATGATCACGGAGACCACACCTTTGTTACCGTGACGACCGGCCATCTTGTCGCCCGGCTGAATGCGACGACGGATTGCCAGGTAAACCTTGACGATTTTCAGCACGCCTGGAGCCAGGTCATCGCCCTGCTGCAGTTTGCGCTTCTTGTCTTCGAACTTGTCGTCCAGCAGACGGCGGCGATCAACGATGTAGGCCTGGGCCTTCTCGAGCTGCTCGTTCAGAGCATCTTCAGCCATGCGCAGTTTGAACCACTGGCCGTGCTCAAGACCGTCGAGGATTTCGTCGGTGATATCCTGACCTTTCTTCAGACCTGCGCCGCCTTCAGCCTTGTGGCCTACCAGGGCAGAACGCAGACGTTCGAAGGTCGCGCCTTCAACGATACGGAACTCTTCGTTCAAATCCTTGCGGATTTCGTCGAGTTGAGTCTTCTCGATGGACAGTGCACGAGCATCACGCTCGACGCCGTCACGGGTGAAGACCTGTACGTCGATGACAGTACCCTTGGTACCAGTAGGTACGCGCAGGGAGGTGTCTTTAACGTCGCTGGCTTTTTCGCCGAAGATGGCACGCAGCAGCTTCTCTTCCGGAGTCAGTTGGGTCTCGCCTTTCGGAGTGACCTTACCGACCAGGATGTCGCCAGCGCCAACTTCAGCACCTACGTAAACGATACCGGCTTCGTCCAGCTTGTTCAGCGCAGCTTCACCCACGTTCGGGATGTCTGCAGTGATTTCCTCTGGCCCAAGCTTGGTGTCACGTGCCACACAGGTCAGTTCCTGGATGTGGATCGTGGTGAAACGGTCTTCTTGAACAACACGCTCGGACAGGCAGATGGAGTCTTCGAAGTTGAAGCCGTTCCACGCCATGAACGCGATGCGCATGTTCTGACCCAGAGCCAACTCACCCATATCGGTGGACGGACCGTCGGCCATGATGTCGCTACGCTGAACGCGATCACCCTTACGCACCAGCGGACGCTGGTTGATGCAGGTGTTCTGGTTCGAGCGGGTGTATTTGGTCAGGTTGTAGATGTCGACACCGGCTTCGCCAGTTTCAACTTCGTCATCGGCAACACGAACCACGATACGGCTGGCATCAACAGAGTCGATCACGCCGCCACGACGAGCCACGACGCAAACGCCGGAGTCACGGGCTACGTTACGCTCCATGCCGGTACCTACCAGCGGCTTGTCAGCGCGCAGGGTCGGTACAGCTTGACGCTGCATGTTGGAACCCATCAACGCACGGTTGGCGTCATCGTGTTCCAGGAACGGGATCAGCGATGCTGCAACCGAAACTACCTGCTTGGGCGATACGTCCATCAAGGTGACGTCTTCCGGCGCCTTGACGGTGAACTCGTTCAAGTGACGAACAGCTACCAGCTCGTCGATCAGGACTTTCTTGTCGTTCATCGTGGCCGAAGCCTGAGCGATCACGTGATCAGCTTCTTCGATGGCGGACAGGAAGACGATCTCGTCGGTGACCAGGGCGTCTTTCACCACGCGGTACGGGCTCTCGAGGAAGCCATACTGGTTGGTGCGCGCATAGGCAGCCAGGGAGTTGATCAGACCGATGTTCGGACCTTCCGGCGTTTCGATCGGGCAAACACGACCGTAGTGCGTCGGGTGTACGTCACGAACTTCAAAGCCAGCACGCTCACGGGTCAGACCGCCCGGGCCCAGTGCAGAAACACGGCGCTTGTGGGTGATCTCGGAGAGCGGGTTGTTCTGGTCCATGAACTGCGAGAGCTGGCTGGAGCCGAAGAACTCTTTCACCGCCGCAGCCACTGGCTTGGCGTTGATCAGGTCTTGCGGCATCAGGCCTTCGCTTTCGGCCATCGACAGACGCTCTTTGACCGCACGCTCAACACGTACCAGGCCAACGCGGAACTGGTTCTCGGCCATTTCGCCTACGCAGCGAACACGACGGTTACCCAGGTGGTCGATGTCATCGACGATGCCTTTACCATTACGGATGTCGACCAGAGTCTTCAGGACCGCAACGATGTCTTCCTTGCACAGCACGCCCGAACCTTCGATCTCGGTACGACCGATACGACGGTTGAACTTCATCCGGCCGACCGCAGACAGGTCATAGCGCTCAGGGCTGAAGAACAGGTTGTTGAACAGGGTTTCGGCAGCGTCTTTGGTTGGTGGCTCGCCAGGACGCATCATGCGATAGATTTCGACCAGCGCTTCCAATTGGTTGCTGGTGGAGTCGATCTTCAGGGTGTCGGAGACGAACGGACCGCAGTCGATATCGTTGGTGTACAGGGTCTCGATGCGAACAACCTGGGCCTTGGCGATTTTTGCCAGGATCTCGGTGTTCAGCTCGGTGTTGCACTCAGCCAGGATCTCGCCTGTCGCCGGGTGAACGATAACCTTGGCGGTAGTGCGGCCCAGGACGTAGTCCAGAGGCACGTCCAGCGACTTGATACCGGCTTTTTCGATCTGGTTGATGTGGCGCGCAGTAATACGACGGCCAGCCTCAACAATGACCTTGCCCTTCTCATCCTGGATGTCCAGGACGGCAATTTCACCACGCAGACGCGAAGCAATCAGTTCCAGGCTGAGGGTTTCATCCTTCAGGCTGAATACGTTGGTGGTGTAGAAAGCGTCCAGCACTTGCTCAGTGGTATAGCCGAGCGCGCGCAGCAGTACCGAGGCCGGCAGCTTGCGACGACGGTCGATACGCACGAACACGCAGTCTTTAGGGTCGAACTCGAAGTCCAACCACGAACCACGGTACGGAATGATCCGCGCGGAGTACAGGAGCTTACCGGAGCTGTGCGTCTTGCCGCGGTCGTGGTCGAAGAACACGCCCGGGGAACGGTGCAGCTGGGAAACGATTACACGCTCGGTACCGTTGATAACGAAGGTACCGTTCTCAGTCATCAATGGGATTTCGCCCATGTAGACTTCTTGCTCTTTGATGTCCTTGATCGCTTTGTTCGACGATTCTTTGTCGAAAATGATCAGACGAACTTTTACCCGCAAAGGTACGGCGTACGTAACACCGCGCAACACGCATTCTTTGACATCAAATGCCGGTTCGCCCAGGCGATAACCGACGTACTCCAGCGCAGCATTGCCGGAGTAGCTGATGATCGGGAAAACGGATTTGAAGGCCGCATGCAGGCCCACGTCGCGGAACTGATCTTTGGTCGCTCCCGCCTGCAAGAATTCACGATACGAATCCAGCTGGATAGCCAGAAGGTACGGGACATCCATGACGTCCGGCAACTTGCTAAAGTCCTTGCGGATACGTTTTTTCTCAGTATATGAGTAAGCCATCAGCGTTCCCCAGCTTGGTCACCTGCTTGTTTGGCCCCCCCGACGGGAGCAGCCAGAAAATCTTGCAAACCCCTTGGTTTGCACCACCGCATCGGGTGGCTACAGCGCGTTAGTGGCGGCGACCGAGTCGACAGCCAAGAACGGAAAAAGGCCGGTGGCAAGAGCCACCAGCCATCAGCCTTCAGCTTAACGCTTGGGCTGGAAACGCAAGGTCGATGCTTACTTCAGCTCGACTTTAGCGCCTGCTTCTTCCAGTACTGCTTTGGCTTTGTCAGCAGCGTCTTTGGACACAGCTTCCAGAACCTGGGCAGGAGCGCCGTCAACTACAGCCTTGGCTTCTTTCAGGCCCAGACCGGTCAGTTCACGTACTGCCTTGATCACGTTTACTTTCTTCTCGCCAGCTTCCAGCAGCATGACGTTGAATTCGGTTTGCTCTTCAGCAGCAACAGCAGCAACAGCTGGGCCAGCGGAAGCAGCGGCAGCGGAAACGCCGAATTTTTCTTCGAAAGCTTTGATCAGCTCAACAACCTGCAGAACCGACATTTCAGCTACGGCGTTGAGGATATCGTCTTGGGAGATAGACATTGCTGTATTTCCTGAATTGGGGGACGGCCTACGCGGCCATCGAAATAAACAAAAAAACGCGAGAGACGTTGCTCAGCCTTAGGCTGCTGCAGCTTCTTTTTGCTCGCGAACTGCGGCCAGAGTACGAGCCAGCTTGCTGGTAGCGCCTTGAATCACGCTCATCAGCTGCGAAATAGCTTCGTTACGGGTCGGCAGTGTTGCCAGTACGTCGATTTGGTTAGCTGCGAGGAACTTGCCCTCGAACGCAGCTGCCTTGATCTCGAACTTATCCTGACTCTTGGCGAATTCCTTGAACAAACGGGCAGCAGCGCCTGGATGGTCCTTGGAGAACGCGATCAGAGTCGGGCCGGTGAACACGTCGTTGAGGACACTGTATTCAGTGTCAGCAACAGCGCGCTTGAGCAGGGTGTTACGTACAACACGTACGTATACGCCAGCTTCACGAGCCTCTTTACGGAGTCCGGTCATAGCGCCTACTGTCACACCACGGGCATCAGCCACGACAGCGGACAGAGCAGCTTTGGCAGCCTCGTTGACTTCAGCGACGATGGCCTTCTTGTCTTCGAGATTAATTGCCACGGGTTTAACTCCTGCTTGTTACCGTTTCATCTGGCCTAGGCCGGATGTCGTTTTGGTGTCTGATTCGGTAAGGAACCGGGAGCACCATCTGCGTAGGCTTGATGGTTTAAGACTTGCGTCGCCTACGGTCTTGGATAGCCCCCGCCAGGCAGGGACCCCAATTTTTCAATTGGCGCAATCACTCGCGCCAACCTGTGTCTTATACGTCCAGCGAACCCTGGTCGATGACCAGACCTGGGCCCATAGTGGTGCTCAGGGTAACGCGCTTGACGTAGATACCTTTCGAAGAAGCTGGCTTGATACGCTTCAGATCAGCGATCAGGGCTTCAACGTTTTCCTTCAGCTTGACGGCGTCGAAGCCGACCTTGCCAACGGAAGTGTGAATGATGCCGTTTTTGTCGGTGCGATAACGAACCTGACCAGCCTTGGCGTTTTTAACCGCGGTAGCTACGTCTGGAGTTACGGTACCGACTTTCGGGTTAGGCATCAGACCACGTGGACCCAGGATCTGACCCAACTGACCTACAACGCGCATTGCATCCGGGGAAGCAATAACTACGTCATAGTTCAGGTCGCCGCCTTTCATTTCGGCAGCCAGGTCGTCCATGCCAACGCGATCAGCGCCAGCGGCCAGAGCAGCTTCAGCTGCCGGGCCTTGGGTGAAGACAGCAACACGTACAGTCTTGCCAGTACCGTGTGGCAGCACAGTAGCGCTACGAACGACCTGGTCGGATTTACGTGGGTCAACACCCAGGTTTACAGCAACGTCAACGGACTCGCTGAACTTGACAGTCGACAGCTCGGTCAGCAGAGCAGCAGCATCTACAAAGTTGTAGGACTTGCCCGCTTCGATTTTGCCGGCGATAGCCTTTTGGCGCTTGGTCAGCTTAGCCATTACACACCCTCCACGTTAAGGCCCATGCTACGAGCAGAACCGGCGATGGTACGCACGGCTGCATCCATATCAGCTGCAGTCAGATCCGCGTTTTTGGTTTTCGCGATTTCTTCCAGCTGAGCACGAGTTACGGTGCCAACCTTAACGGTGTTCGGACGAGCGGAACCGCTAGTCAAACCAGCAGCTTTCTTCAACAGAACCGAAGCCGGGGTCGACTTGGTTTCGAAAGTGAAGCTACGGTCGCTGTATACAGTGATGATCACTGGAGTCGGCAGACCTGGCTCAATACCCTGGGTACGGGCGTTGAAGGCCTTGCAGAATTCCATGATGTTCACGCCGTGCTGACCCAGAGCTGGACCGACGGGTGGGCTAGGGTTGGCCTGAGCGGCCTTCACTTGCAGCTTGATGTAAGCGGTAATCTTCTTGGCCATGAGGCACTCCAATTACGGGTTCAAGCGCCTCGAAAGGCTCCCCGGTTACTTGCGCGTTTATCCCAGTGACGACAAAACCCCACAGCCTAAGGCTGCGGGGTTGGGATGCTTTGTCAGCTAGACCTTTTCGACCTGGCTGAACTCCAACTCTACCGGAGTAGAGCGACCGAAAATGAGCACCGCCACTTGGATCCGGCTCTTTTCGTAGTTAACTTCTTCGACAGTACCGTTGAAATCAGCAAACGGACCATCAGTGACACGAACAACCTCACCCGGCTCGAACAACGTCTTCGGCTTTGGCTTGTCGCTACCGTCAGCAACACGACGCAGAATCGCTTCTGCTTCCTTGTCAGTGATCGGTGCAGGCTTATCAGCGGTACCGCCGATGAAGCCCATGACGCGAGGAGTGTCCTTGACCAAGTGCCAAGTACCCTCATTCATGTCCATCTGTACCAGCACGTAGCCAGGGAAGAACTTGCGCTCGCTTTTGCGTTTCTGGCCATTACGCATTTCAACCACTTCTTCAGTGGGAACCAGAATTTCGCCGAAGCCATCTTCCATGCCTGCCAGCTTTACGCGCTCTAGCAAAGAGCGCATGACATGCTTCTCGTAACCCGAGTAAGCATGCACAACGTACCAACGCTTAGCCACGGGACACCCTTAGCCAACAATCAAGGAAACAAGCCAGCCGAGCAGGGAATCAAGACCCCACAACAGCAACGCCATAACCAGAACAACAGCCACAACAATCAGCGTGGTCTGCGTGGTTTCTTGGCGAGTTGGCCAAACGACTTTACGTATTTCGGTGCGAGCTTCCTTTACCAGCACAGCGAAAGACTTACCCTTTACTGTCTGCAGACCAATGAAAACGGCCACAGCAGCAAGAGCGAGCAATACGAGTACGCGGTACAGGATCGGCGAAGCAGAATAATACTGATTGCCAACAACGCCTACGACCACCAAAGCGACGACAGCGAGCCACTTAACCAGATCGAAACGAGAGCTTTGAGCTTCAGCCTTAGGAGTCATCTATGAAGATCCTGTGAAAAGAAAGCCAGATACACCACGTGAATCTGGCAGGTCAGGAGGGAATCGAACCCCCAACCTACGGTTTTGGAGACCGTCGCTCTGCCAATTGAGCTACTGACCTAAAACAAAATCAGGCCGACCATTATGCAGGCCTGAAAAAGACTTTACAACAACCAACCCCAATAGACTTGAAACAACCCGATAACACCAGGCAAAACAACATCAAGCCGAGGCAGCTGTTAAAACAAAGGCAGATATTTTCATATCTGCCTTGTTATATGGAGCTCTTGAGCGGATTTGAACCGCTGACCTCACCCTTACCAAGGGTGTGCTCTACCAACTGAGCTACAAGAGCGAAACACTTTGCACAACCTGCAAACTTGGAGCGGGTAGCGGGAATCGAACCCGCATCATCAGCTTGGAAGGCTGAGGTTCTACCACTAAACTATACCCGCGGAGCTTGCAGCTCACGCTAAAAATGGTGGAGGGGGAAGGATTCGAACCTTCGAAGTCGTAGACGTCAGATTTACAGTCTGATCCCTTTGGCCGCTCGGGAACCCCTCCTAAGCGAGCCGGCATTTTACATTACGCCGACCTTCTGTCAAGCATTTTCTCATAAAAAATATGAGGTTAGCTGCGTGACGATCGCTTCACACCAACTTCCCAAGAGGGTCATCACTGTGGAGCGGGCGCCATTCTATGCAAACTATTCGACAGTTGCAATGCCTTCGCACGGCATTATTTTATGTTTTAACTCATTGAATTCATTAGCAAGGCTTTCAAAAGGCAGATCGTCAGCCAGGCGGCGGCTTTCAGGCGCTACACGCAACCAGAAAGAAGGCGCACCCGCTGAGACCAACGACTGGATCCGGACCCTGATATCCAGACTGATAAGCCGCTGCTCCAGGAACTGCGCTTGCTCATGACTCGAAAACCCTCCGATATACAAGCAGCCAGCAGGCGCCTCCGGAGCCTTGGCCTTGTCACGCCGCGACACAGAGTCCGCCGACTCGCTCAGCAGCTGAATATCCTGCTGGGAGCCCCGGTACAGCGCCAACGGAGTGACATCCTTTGCACGCAGCGGAGCCTCTTGCTGGTGCCAGACGTAATAAAAAACATTGAGGACCAGCAGCAACAGAAACAACCAACGCATAAAAACCTCAGGACAAAGGGCACGCCATCGCCAAGCCAACAAATACCAGGTCCGGAACGAAGCGAGCGCCCGGCAAGGCGTCAGCGACCAACTCCGCATCCCCCCCCGTAAGAAACACCGAGAAGTCTTCCCCCCAATAACTGCGGGCCAGTTCCAGTTGTGACTGAGCAAAACCGCGGAGCATGAGCGTGCAACCTCGTTCAACGGCTTGGGCAGTGGTACGGCCAGGCACCAGGCTTTCCAACGCACGCTCAGCAGCAACATCGTCATACCGTATTTTACGGGTATGGGTTCGCAGCTGATTGCGCATCAGGGGCATGCCCGGGCAGATAAATCCTCCAAGATGCTCGCCATCAGCCGTGATGAAATCGGCAGTGGCCGCCGTACCAAAATCAAGCACCAGGCATGCTCCCGAGGCTAGCTGGAAGCCTCCAAGCATCGCCAGCCAACGATCCAGCCCTAGACGGGCGTAGTCTTCATACCCATTGCGCACGCCGGCCATTTCACGCGACGGCGCAGCACAGCTGATAGAAACACCAAAGGCCGCAACCAACACACCCGCCAGGCGGTTCGTCTCTTCCTGCGCGCGAACGCTGACCAATCTGCAATGCTGCAGCGACAGTCCAGTCAACGAATGAAGGCTACCCAGCAACGCCACATCGGAATCAACAACCCCTTCAGCAAAAACGGCTGCGTGGCTTGCCTCGAGTACTCGCCATTTGATGAAACTATTCCCACAGTCGAGCTCAAGAATCATCACGCAACCTCAGGCTTAACTCACCACCACTGTATATTTTCTCAACACCGTTTACTTCGAGACGTAGAGCGCCTTGATCATCAATACCCAGCACAACCCCGTCCACCTGGTTAACACCTGCGATCAATGACACCGCCTTTCCCTGCCATAGATGGTTTTGCTCCCACTCCTGGCGAATTACCGAAAAGCCGGAATCTCTATGATGATCGAGATAACCTTGTAACGCCTGACTCAGGTGTGCGACCAGATGATTTCGGTCTACCGCACGACCTGTTTCGAGCTGTATTGATGTCCACTGCTGATCCACTTCCGCGGCGCTCTGCATGTTCGCATTGATACCAATACCGAGCACTACATGGCATACGTCAGCAGGGTCCCCTACCAATTCAAGAAGGATGCCAGCTATCTTCTTCGAACCAACGAGAACGTCATTAGGCCACTTCAAACCCGAACCGTGGACACCAAAGTCGCGCAACGTTTGCATCACCGCCAAGCCCACGACGAGACTCAGCCCTTCTAGCTGTCGTAAACCGCCATCGATACGCAGCACAAGGCTGTAGTAAACATTCTGTGCAAATGGACTGACCCATTTACGCCCTCGACGCCCCCTTCCTGCGGTCTGCTGTTCTGAGAGAACAAGAAACGGCGCCACCTGCCCCGCCTCAATAAGGCGCAAAGCCTCGGCATTAGTGGAGCCGATGGTCTCGGATATAAAAACTGAACCTGCGCAGACCTGTGACTTGAGGGCGATCTCATCAGCGCTCAATAGAACCAGCGGGGACGCCAATTGATAGCCCCTCCCCCTGACCTTGTGAATTGTCAGATCCAGCTCGATCTCCAGATGCTGGAGTTGCTTCCACACAGCACTACGACTGACGCCCAGGGCGGCGCCTAGCGCTTCACCCGAGTGGAATCGGCCATCTTTCAGAAGTTTTAACAACGTCAGCATGCAAGTCTCGCCTCACAATGAGGCACGCATGATAGCCATGCGCAGAGCCATTGCATAGAAAGCAAGCTGGCTTATGGCGAGAGCGCAGGGACAGCTTGCTTCTATGCAATGGCGATAGGCCAGAACCTTTTCGACCGCCCAAAACAAAACCCCTGTTTGCGTTAGCAAACAGGGGTTTTGGAATTTAATCTTGACGATGACCTACTCTCACATGGGGAAACCCCACACTACCATCGGCGATGCATCGTTTCACTACTGAGTTCGGGATGGGATCAGGTGGTTCCAATGCTCTATGGTCGTCAAGAAATTCGGGTACTGAGTCGTGACCAGATGGCCTCGCTTCAGCAAATTGGGTATGTGACAGCTTTCGGTGTTTTGTGAGATTCGAACTTTCGGTTCATTTCGTCTTCACACACCGCAATCTGATGCTTTTGCTTGTTTCCAAGTCAAGAGTAGTCAAATTGCTTGGGTGTTATATGGTCAAGCCTCACGGGCAATTAGTATTGGTTAGCTCAACGCCTCACAGCGCTTACACACCCAACCTATCAACGTCGTAGTCTTCGACGGCCCTTCAGGGAACTCAAGGTTCCAGTGAGATCTCATCTTGAGGCTAGTTTCCCGCTTAGATGCTTTCAGCGGTTATCTATTCCGAACATAGCTACCCGGCAATGCCACTGGCGTGACAACCGGAACACCAGAGGTTCGTCCACTCCGGTCCTCTCGTACTAGGAGCAGCCCCTCTCAAATCTCAAACGTCCACGGCAGATAGGGACCGAACTGTCTCACGACGTTCTAAACCCAGCTCGCGTACCACTTTAAATGGCGAACAGCCATACCCTTGGGACCGGCTTCAGCCCCAGGATGTGATGAGCCGACATCGAGGTGCCAAACACCGCCGTCGATATGAACTCTTGGGCGGTATCAGCCTGTTATCCCCGGAGTACCTTTTATCCGTTGAGCGATGGCCCTTCCATACAGAACCACCGGATCACTAAGACCTACTTTCGTACCTGCTCGACGTGTCTGTCTCGCAGTCAAGCGCGCTTTTGCCTTTATACTCTACGACCGATTTCCGACCGGTCTGAGCGCACCTTCGTACTCCTCCGTTACTCTTTAGGAGGAGACCGCCCCAGTCAAACTACCCACCATACACTGTCCTCGATCCGGATAACGGACCTGAGTTAGAACCTCAAAGTTGCCAGGGTGGTATTTCAAGGTTGGCTCCACGCGAACTGGCGTCCACGCTTCAAAGCCTCCCACCTATCCTACACAAGCAAATTCAAAGTCCAGTGCAAAGCTATAGTAAAGGTTCACGGGGTCTTTCCGTCTAGCCGCGGATACACTGCATCTTCACAGCGATTTCAATTTCACTGAGTCTCGGGTGGAGACAGCGCCGCCATCGTTACGCCATTCGTGCAGGTCGGAACTTACCCGACAAGGAATTTCGCTACCTTAGGACCGTTATAGTTACGGCCGCCGTTTACCGGGGCTTCGATCAAGAGCTTCGCGTTAGCTAACCCCATCAATTAACCTTCCGGCACCGGGCAGGCGTCACACCCTATACGTCCACTTTCGTGTTTGCAGAGTGCTGTGTTTTTAATAAACAGTCGCAGCGGCCTGGTATCTTCGACCGGCATGAGCTTACGGAGCAAGTCCTTCACCCTCACCGGCGCACCTTCTCCCGAAGTTACGGTGCCATTTTGCCTAGTTCCTTCACCCGAGTTCTCTCAAGCGCCTTGGTATTCTCTACCCAACCACCTGTGTCGGTTTGGGGTACGGTTCCTGGTTACCTGAAGCTTAGAAGCTTTTCTTGGAAGCATGGCATCAACCACTTCGTCATCTAAAAGATGACTCGTCATCAGCTCTCGGCCTTAGAATCCCGGATTTACCTAAGATTCCAGCCTACCACCTTAAACTTGGACAACCAACGCCAAGCTGGCCTAGCCTTCTCCGTCCCTCCATCGCAATAACCAGAAGTACAGGAATATTAACCTGTTTTCCATCGACTACGCTTTTCAGCCTCGCCTTAGGGACCGACTAACCCTGCGTCGATTAACGTTGCGCAGGAAACCTTGGTCTTTCGGCGTGGGTGTTTTTCACACCCATTGTCGTTACTCATGTCAGCATTCGCACTTCTGATACCTCCAGCAAGCTTCTCAACTCACCTTCACAGGCTTACAGAACGCTCCTCTACCGCATCATCCGAAGATGATACCCGTAGCTTCGGTGTATGGTTTGAGCCCCGTTACATCTTCCGCGCAGGCCGACTCGACTAGTGAGCTATTACGCTTTCTTTAAAGGGTGGCTGCTTCTAAGCCAACCTCCTAGCTGTCTAAGCCTTCCCACATCGTTTCCCACTTAACCATAACTTTGGGACCTTAGCTGACGGTCTGGGTTGTTTCCCTTTTCACGACGGACGTTAGCACCCGCCGTGTGTCTCCCATGCTCGGCACTTGTAGGTATTCGGAGTTTGCATCGGTTTGGTAAGTCGGGATGACCCCCTAGCCGAAACAGTGCTCTACCCCCTACAGTGATACATGAGGCGCTACCTAAATAGCTTTCGAGGAGAACCAGCTATCTCCGAGCTTGATTAGCCTTTCACTCCGATCCACAGGTCATCCGCTAACTTTTCAACGGTAGTCGGTTCGGTCCTCCAGTTAGTGTTACCCAACCTTCAACCTGCCCATGGATAGATCGCCCGGTTTCGGGTCTATTCCCAGCGACTAGACGCCCTATTAAGACTCGCTTTCGCTACGCCTCCCCTATTCGGTTAAGCTCGCCACTGAAAATAAGTCGCTGACCCATTATACAAAAGGTACGCAGTCACCCAACAAAGTGGGCTCCCACTGCTTGTACGCATACGGTTTCAGGATCTATTTCACTCCCCTCTCCGGGGTTCTTTTCGCCTTTCCCTCACGGTACTAGTTCACTATCGGTCAGTCAGTAGTATTTAGCCTTGGAGGATGGTCCCCCCATATTCAGACAAAGTTTCTCGTGCTCCGTCCTACTCGATTTCATGACTAAGAGATTTTCGCGTACAGGGCTATCACCCACTATGGCCGCACTTTCCAGAGCGTTCCGCTAATCTCAAAGCCACTTAAGGGCTAGTCCCCGTTCGCTCGCCACTACTAAGGGAATCTCGGTTGATTTCTTTTCCTCAGGGTACTTAGATGTTTCAGTTCCCCTGGTTCGCCTCTTAAGCCTATGTATTCAGCTTAAGATAACCATCTTATGATGGCTGGGTTCCCCCATTCAGACATCTCCGGATCAAAGTCTGTTTGCCGACTCCCCGAAGCTTTTCGCAGGCTACCACGTCTTTCATCGCCTCTGACTGCCAAGGCATCCACCGTATGCGCTTCTTCACTTGACCATATAACCCCAAGCAATCTGGTTATACTGTGAAGACGACATTCGCCGAAAATTCGATAATACTCAATTTGAGTAACTCACAAATTTTACCTTAGCCTGATCCGTTACCAGTGAAAGTAACGTTCAGTCTATCTTTCTATCACATACCCAAATTTTTAAAGAACGAACTAGTCAAAGACTAGAAATCAACATTCACCATCGCATTGATGGAATGCTCATTTCTAAGCTTTATACAGACAGAAGCAGTAGTGGTGGAGCCAAACGGGATCGAACCGTTGACCTCCTGCGTGCAAGGCAGGCGCTCTCCCAGCTGAGCTATGGCCCCGTATTTCTACAGGCGTTTCCCACACAAAATTGGTGGGTCTGGGCAGATTCGAACTGCCGACCTCACCCTTATCAGGGGTGCGCTCTAACCAACTGAGCTACAGACCCAATTTCGGGCTGCTTCTTTCGTCTTCTTCAATGAATCAAGCAATTCGTGTGGGAACTTATGGAGCAGCTGATGTCGTCGATTAAGGAGGTGATCCAGCCGCAGGTTCCCCTACGGCTACCTTGTTACGACTTCACCCCAGTCATGAATCACACCGTGGTAACCGTCCTCCCGAAGGTTAGACTAGCTACTTCTGGTGCAACCCACTCCCATGGTGTGACGGGCGGTGTGTACAAGGCCCGGGAACGTATTCACCGCGACATTCTGATTCGCGATTACTAGCGATTCCGACTTCACGCAGTCGAGTTGCAGACTGCGATCCGGACTACGATCGGTTTTGTGGGATTAGCTCCACCTCGCGGCTTGGCAACCCTCTGTACCGACCATTGTAGCACGTGTGTAGCCCAGGCCGTAAGGGCCATGATGACTTGACGTCATCCCCACCTTCCTCCGGTTTGTCACCGGCAGTCTCCTTAGAGTGCCCACCATTACGTGCTGGTAACTAAGGACAAGGGTTGCGCTCGTTACGGGACTTAACCCAACATCTCACGACACGAGCTGACGACAGCCATGCAGCACCTGTCTCAATGTTCCCGAAGGCACCAATCTATCTCTAGAAAGTTCATTGGATGTCAAGGCCTGGTAAGGTTCTTCGCGTTGCTTCGAATTAAACCACATGCTCCACCGCTTGTGCGGGCCCCCGTCAATTCATTTGAGTTTTAACCTTGCGGCCGTACTCCCCAGGCGGTCAACTTAATGCGTTAGCTGCGCCACTAAGAGCTCAAGGCTCCCAACGGCTAGTTGACATCGTTTACGGCGTGGACTACCAGGGTATCTAATCCTGTTTGCTCCCCACGCTTTCGCACCTCAGTGTCAGTATCAGTCCAGGTGGTCGCCTTCGCCACTGGTGTTCCTTCCTATATCTACGCATTTCACCGCTACACAGGAAATTCCACCACCCTCTACCATACTCTAGTCAGTCAGTTTTGAATGCAGTTCCCAGGTTGAGCCCGGGGATTTCACATCCAACTTAACTAACCACCTACGCGCGCTTTACGCCCAGTAATTCCGATTAACGCTTGCACCCTCTGTATTACCGCGGCTGCTGGCACAGAGTTAGCCGGTGCTTATTCTGTCGGTAACGTCAAAATTGCAGAGTATTAATCTACAACCCTTCCTCCCAACTTAAAGTGCTTTACAATCCGAAGACCTTCTTCACACACGCGGCATGGCTGGATCAGGCTTTCGCCCATTGTCCAATATTCCCCACTGCTGCCTCCCGTAGGAGTCTGGACCGTGTCTCAGTTCCAGTGTGACTGATCATCCTCTCAGACCAGTTACGGATCGTCGCCTTGGTGAGCCATTACCCCACCAACTAGCTAATCCGACCTAGGCTCATCTGATAGCGCAAGGCCCGAAGGTCCCCTGCTTTCTCCCGTAGGACGTATGCGGTATTAGCGTCCGTTTCCGAACGTTATCCCCCACTACCAGGCAGATTCCTAGGCATTACTCACCCGTCCGCCGCTCTCAAGAGAAGCAAGCTTCTCTCTACCGCTCGACTTGCATGTGTTAGGCCTGCCGCCAGCGTTCAATCTGAGCCATGATCAAACTCTTCAGTTCAAACATCTTTGGGTTTTTAAGAAACCCTAAACTTGGCTCAGCAATCGTTGGTTACATCTTTGATTTCTCGCGGAGTAACTTGTGATGCTGATAATCTTGTTGACTATCAGTCTGACTCCACAAGCACCCACACGAATTGCTTGATTCAGTTGTTAAAGAGCGGTTGGTTAAGATCTTTCGTCTCAACCGAGGCGCGCATTCTACAGCAGCCTCATTTGCTGTCAAGTGATTATTTTCAGAAGTTTTCGAGGATTTCCTCAACAACTTCAACCACTTGCGCTTCCGATCTCTCGTTAGCGGGAGGCGAATTCTACAGCGTTACACGCTGCTGTCAACACCTCTTTTTCTCCGCTTTCGACCGAGAGGATCGAAACGTTAATAGAGCCAAACAACACTGCTCTACCAACTCCTTCTGGGCTTCGATGATCTGAAGCAACTCGCTGTCGAATTCTGCGTAACTCTTTGTTTACCAAGGAGTTTTCCGTTTCGACTGCGCCGGAAGTGGGGCGAATTATAGACAGATATAAATCGCCGTCAACAGTTAATTTCAGGTTTATTCGGATTTAAGCGTAATACGCGCAAATGCCTTCTTGCCGGCCTGGCAAACGTGGGTCGCACCCAGCTCGTATATAAAGGTGCGATCGACAACCCCACCATCTATACGCACACCACCGGAACCCAGAAGGTCACGTGCAACCGCCGAGTTCTTCACCAGGCCCGCCTTATTAAGGACGGCCGCAATCGGCATCGCCTCACCAGCAGTCAATTCGATCTCAGGCAGATCATCCGGCAGCTCGCCATCCTTCATACGATTGCCCGCCGCACGGTGAGCACTGGCCGCAGCCTCCTCGCCATGGAAACGCGCAACAATCTCTTCCGCCAGCTTGATCTTGACGTCCCGAGGATTCGCACCCGCCTCCACGTCAGCACGCAACGCGTTGATCTCATCCATCGAGCGGAAGCTCAACAGCTCGAAGTAGCGCCACATCAGCGCATCAGGGATAGAAACCAACTTGCCGTACATCACCCCCGGCGCTTCCTGGATGCCGACGTAGTTGCCCAGCGACTTGGACATCTTCTTGACGCCATCCAAGCCTTCCAGCAACGGCATAGTCAGAATGCACTGAGCCTCCTGGCCATACGCACGCTGCAGCTCACGCCCCATCAACAGGTTGAACTTCTGATCAGTACCGCCCAGCTCAACGTCCGCCCGCAACGCTACCGAGTCATACCCTTGAACCAACGGGTATAGGAACTCATGTATCGCAATAGGCTGATTGGTGGAGTAGCGCTTATCGAAGTCATCGCGCTCAAGCATCCGCGCAACGGTGTACTGGGACGTCAGGCGAATGAAATCCGCCGGCCCCATCAGATCCATCCAGGTGGAGTTGAAAGCCACTTCGGTCTTGGCCGGATCGAGAATCTTGAAAACCTGGGTCTTGTAGGTCTCGGCATTATCGAGAACCTGCTCACGGGTCAGCGGCGGGCGCGTGGCGCTCTTACCACTCGGATCACCGATCATCCCGGTGAAATCACCTATAAGGAAGATCACCTGATGCCCCAACTCCTGGAACTGGCGCAGCTTATTAATAAGCACGGTGTGACCCAGGTGCAGATCCGGTGCCGTCGGATCAAAGCCAGCCTTAATACGCAGGGGTTGGCCACGCTTGAGCTTTTCGATCAGCTCGGCCTCGACCAACAGTTCTTCCGCACCACGTTTGATCAGCGCTAGCTGCTCTTCAACCGACTTCATAACAGACCCGCAAGGCTCAGATTCAAAGGGAACCAACCATACAAGATCAGGGACTAATTACAAGTTTTGCCCTGCAAACGGACACCATTCGGCGAGCCCGGCATTCGCAAGCTTGCGCCACAGATGATTTGGTTATATTTTATACAGTTATTTCATCTTCATCATGTCATTCATCTTTTCCATTTCACCTTTTCAAAGTCAAAATTACCTATGACCACTGAACCGTCTAAAGCGCCACCGCTTTACCCGAAGACCCACCTGCTCGCCGCAAGTGGTATCGCCGCCCTTCTAAGCCTGGCACTCCTGGTATTCCCTTCCAGTGACGTAGAAGCCAAACGAACGACCCTGAGTCTTGACTTGGAGAGTCCGGTTGAACAACTGACACAAGATCAAGACGCTTCTGACGCGCAACAAGCCACAACCGCGAGCGCAGAGTCGCCATTTGCGCAGATTGAAGAAAGCCCAGACGACACCAAACAAACCGCTCAGGTAGCGAAAGGCCCCGTGCATCGCGAAGTGGTCGTGGCCAAAGGCGATACGCTGTCGACGCTATTTGAAAAGGTCGGCCTACCCGCCACCACCGTTAGCGATGTGCTGGCCAGCGATAAGCAAGCCAAGCAATTCACCCAGCTCAAGAGTGGCCAAAAGCTTGAGTTCGAGCTGAGCCCTGAAGGCCAACTGACCACTCTGCACACCAAGCTCAACCACCTCGAAAGCATCACCCTGACCAGAGGCGCCAAGGGCTTTGCCTTCAATCGCGTGACCACCAAGCCAGTGGTGCGCTCCGCCTACATCCACGGCGTGATCAATAGCTCGCTGTCCCAGTCCGCAGCTCGCGCGGGCCTGTCCCATAGCATGACCATGGACATGGCCAGCGTATTTGGCTACGACATCGACTTCGCTCAGGACATTCGCCAGGGTGACGAATTCGATGTGATCTACGAGCAAAAGGTGGCCAACGGCAAGGTTGTCGGTACCGGCAATATCCTCTCGGCGCGCTTCACCAACCGCGGCAAGACCTACACTGCCGTGCGTTACACCAACAAACAAGGCAATAGCAGCTACTACACCGCCGACGGCAATAGCATGCGCAAGGCCTTCATCCGTACTCCGGTTGACTTCGCCCGTATTAGCTCGCGTTTCTCCATGGGTCGCAAGCATCCAATTCTGAACAAAATCCGTGCCCACAAAGGCGTGGACTATGCAGCACCGCGCGGCACGCCGATCAAAGCGGCCGGCGACGGCAAGGTACTGCTGGCCGGGCGCCGTGGTGGCTACGGCAACACCGTTATCATCCAGCACGGCAACAGCTACCGTACGCTTTATGGGCACATGCAAGGCTTTGCCAAAGGCGTGAAGACCGGCGGCAACGTCAAGCAAGGCCAAGTGATTGGCTATATCGGCACCACCGGCCTGTCCACCGGCCCGCACCTGCACTATGAGTTCCAGGTCAACGGCGTGCACGTCGACCCCCTGGGCCAGAAGCTGCCGATGGCCGACCCGATCGCCAAGGCCGAGCGCGCACGCTTCCTTCAGCAAAGCCAACCGCTGATGGCACGCATGGACCAGGAACGCGCCACCATGCTGGCTTCGGCGAAGCGCTAAGCGATGGCGCTCTATATAGGTGTCATGTCCGGGACCAGCCTTGATGGCCTGGACATAGCGCTGATCGAGCAAGATACGGCGGTCAAGTTGATCGCCACACATTACATCCCCATGCCTGAATCCCTGCGCGCCGAGCTGCTGGGCCTTTGCGCCAGTGGCCCGGATGAAATTGCACGCTCGGCGATTGCCCAGCAAAGCTGGGTAACGCTCGCAGCCCAGGGCATTCATGCCGTGCTTGAGCAGCAGCAACTCACTCACCACGACATCCGTGCGATTGGCAGCCATGGGCAGACCATTCGCCACGAGCCCGCCCGCGGTTTCACCGTGCAGATTGGCAACCCCGCCCTACTGACCGAACTGACCGGAATAACCGTCGTCAGCGACTTTCGCAGCCGCGATGTAGCCGCCGGCGGCCAGGGCGCACCACTGGTGCCCGCCTTTCACGAAGCGCTGTTCGGCGAGGCTACTGGCAACCGCGCAGTACTGAATGTCGGCGGTTTCAGCAATCTGAGCCTGATCGAGACCGGCAAACCCGTAGCGGGTTTTGACTGCGGCCCGGGCAACGTTCTGCTCGACGCCTGGATTCACCAGCAACGAGGCGAAAACTTTGACCGCGACGGCCAATGGGCCGCGACGGGAAAGGTCGAGCCACAGTTGCTTAACGCTTTGCTCAGCGACCCCTTCTTCCTGACCAAGGGGCCGAAAAGCACTGGGCGCGAAGTCTTCAACCTGCCTTGGCTGGAACACCACCTCGGTCGACTGCCATCGTTCAATGCCCAGGATATCCAGGCCACGCTGCTGGAACTGACCGCACAGACCATCGTCGAGTCGTTGAAAACCGCACAGCCGCAAACCGAAACCCTGCTGGTGTGTGGCGGCGGCGCCCATAACTCGACGCTGATGAACCGCCTCGCCGCCATGCTACCGACCACCCGTGTCAGCAGCACCGCCACCCACGGTGTAGACCCCGACTGGGTGGAAGCCATGGCCTTCGCCTGGCTGGCCCATTGCTGCCTGGAAGGTATCGCCGCCAACCGTCCCAGCGTGACAGGCGCCCGCGGTCTTCGCGTACTTGGCGCGATCTACCCCGCCTGAAACGCAGATAGCAAAACGCCGCTTGGCCCCATAAGAGCCAAGCGGCGTTTTGCTTAATCCGCTACTGATCAGATCGAGAAAGACGAACCGCAACCACACGTCGTGGTGGCATTCGGGTTCTTGATCACAAAGCGTGAGCCTTCCAAACCTTCCTGGTAGTCCACCTCGGCACCTGCCAAGTACTGGAAGCTCATCGGATCCACGACCAGGCTTACGCCTTCGCGCTCGACAATGGTGTCGTCGTCAGCCACATCTTCATCGAAGGTGAAGCCGTACTGAAACCCTGAACAACCGCCGCCCGTAACGAATACGCGCAGCTTCAAGCGATCATTACCCTCTTCATCGACCAGGCTCTTCACCTTGTGCGCAGCACCGTGGGTGAATTGCAAAGCCGTGGGGGTGAAGGATTCAACGCTCATGCTGATAATCTCCCGGCGTAGCGCCGCCATATGCGTGATGACCGCCATTATCCGCTTCTCCTAGAAAAGCGGTCAACTATTGTTACGGTATATCAATCTGCCCGGCGGCCCTTAAAAACACGAAAGGCCCGATCAACGGGCCTTTTGCACAGCAGCCAACGCCTTAAGGCAGCATGCCGGCGTGGGACAAACCGAGCTTCTCATCAAGGCCGAACAAGATGTTCATGTTCTGCACAGCCTGGCCCGAGGCGCCCTTGACCAGATTATCGATAACCGACAGCACCACCACCAAGTCGCCATCCTGCGGACGATGCACGGCAATCCGGCACACGTTGGCACCGCGCACGCTGCGGGTTTCCGGGTGACTACCGGCAGGCATTACATCGACGAACGGCTCATTGGCATAACGCTTTTCAAACAATGCCTGCAGATCCACCGAGCGATCCACGACCGTTGCATACAGTGTCGAGTGAATCCCCCGGATCATCGGGGTCAGGTGCGGCACGAACGTCAGACCGACGTCACTGCCCGCCGCACGCCGCAGCCCCTGGCGAATTTCCGGCAGATGGCGATGCCCCTTTACGGCATACGCCTTCATGCTTTCCGAGGTCTCGGAGTACAAGGAGCCTACTGCTGCACCGCGACCAGCGCCGCTGACGCCCGACTTGCAGTCGGCAATCAGGCGCGAGGCGTCCGCCAGGCCAGCTTCCAGCAGCGGTAGGAAACCCAGCTGCGTAGCCGTCGGATAGCAACCCGGCACGGCGATCAGACGCGCCTGCTTGATCTGCTCACGATTAACCTCTGGCAAGCCGTACACCGCCTCTTCAAGCAGCTCTGGAGCACCATGGGGCTGACCGTACCACTTGGCCCACTCATCGGCATCCTGCAAACGGAAGTCCGCCGAGAGGTCAATGACCTTGGTCCCTGCGGCCAGCAGCTCGCCGGCCAACGCATGGGCAACACCGTGGGGGGTCGCGAAAAACACCACATCGCAGGCGCCCAGGGTCTTGATATCCGGAACGCTGAACGCCAGGCCGTCGTAATGGCCGCGCAGGTTGGGGTACATATCGGCAACGGCCAGGCCGGCCTCGGATCGGGAGGTAATGACCACTACCTCAGCTTGCGGATGCTGAGCCAACAGACGCAGCAATTCGACACCGGTGTAACCCGTGCCGCCGACGATACCGACCTTGACCATAAACCTGCCCTCAACGAACCCACTGGAAAGCCGTCGATAATAGGGGCCGTATCGTTCTGCGACAACCGTCAAGGTGACGTACGCACGCTCTAACCTCTACTATCTCCAGTTACCGTGAACCTGGGAATAACTAAAAATGCTTTATCTATGGCTCAAAGCCTTCCATATCGTCAGCATTGTCTGCTGGTTTGCCGGGCTGTTTTACCTGCCGCGCCTGTTCGTCTACCACGCACAAAGCCAGGATGCCGTCAGCCAGGAACGCTTCTGCATCATGGAGCGCAAGCTGTACAAGGGCATCATGCTGCCGTCGATGATCGCCACGCTGGTATTCGGCATCTGGTTGATCAGCCTTAACCCGAGCATCTTCAGCCAGGGTGGCTGGATGCACGCCAAGCTGACCCTGGTGGTGATCCTGATCGGTTACCACCATATGTGTGGCGCTCAGGTAAAACGTTTTGCTCGTGGCGAAAACACCCGCAGCCATGTCTTTTATCGCTGGTTCAATGAAGTGCCGGTTCTGATATTGCTGGCTATTGTAATTTTGGTCGTCGTCAAGCCGTTCTAACTCTACTTAGCCGCACTTAATCCGGGATACTTCCAATGTCGCTGCCCGCTTTGCTTGAACAACGTCTGCGCCTGCCCGTGGTGGCTGCGCCGATGTTCCTGATTTCCAATCCGCAACTGGTCCTGGCGTGCTGCCGCAATGGCGTGGTCGGGAGCTTTCCGGCACTCAACCAGCGTGAAAGCAGTGGCTTCAAGGCCTGGCTGGAAGAAATCGAAGCGGGCCTGGCGCTGCTGGACAACCCTGCGCCCTACGCGGTCAACCTGATCGTGCACCACAGCAACCCGCGCCTTGAGGCTGACCTGGCGATTTGCGTCGAGCACAAGGTGCCGATCGTTATCACCAGCCTGGGCGCGGTCAAGGAATTGGTAGACGCCGTACACAGCTACGGCGGCCTGGTGTTCCACGACGTCACCACTCGGCGCCATGCCGAAAAGGCCGCCGAAGCCGGGGTCGATGGGCTGATCGCGGTGGCGGCAGGGGCTGGTGGCCACGCCGGCACTTGGAGCCCGTTTTCGCTGGTCGCCGAAATTCGCCAGTTCTTCGACAAGACCCTGTTGCTGGCCGGCTGCCTGAACCATGGGCACGAAATCCTCGCCGCGCAATTGCTCGGGGCTGATCTCGCGTATTTCGGCACGCGCTTTATCGCCACCACCGAAAGCCACGCCCCCGATGCCTATAAAGAGATGCTGCTCACATCGCGTGCAGCCGATATCGTGCACACTCCGGCGGTGTCCGGCGTGCCTGCAAGCTTTATGCGCCAGAGTCTGGAAAACGCCGGTTTCGACCTCGCCGCCCTGCAAGGCAAGGGCGAAGTCAACTTTGGCTCCAAGCTCAAACCACTCAGCGACGAGGCCAAAGCCTGGAAGACCGTATGGTCCGCCGGCCAAGGCGTCGGTGAGATTGACGATTTACCCAGTGTCGATGAACTGGTTGCCCGCCTTGATGCCGAATACCGCAAGGCGCGCGAGCACGCAGCACAATTGCGCTGGCCGCGCTGACCCACCCGCCTGGCCTGCCGAATGAGGCAGGCCAGCATTACCCCCCTGAAAAGTGACAAGGATGCCTGCATGAGCGACAACCGTTTCAAGATTGTGTTTGATGGAGCCTTGCTCCCGGGTGTCGAAAGCACCACCGCCAAGCTGAACCTGGCCGAATTGTTCAAAAGCGAAGTCGAGGCGATCGAAAAGCTCTTCACCGGGCGTCCAGTCGCCCTCAAGCGCGACCTGTCTCGCCCCGATGCCGAAACCTACCTGGCCGCCCTGAAAAACGCCGGGGTGGATGCGCGCATCGAAGCTGAACAGCCTGTGGCTTTCAACCTGGCTGAAACCCACGAGACCGACTCCGGCGCCTCCGATTTTTCGCGCCCGGCCACATCGCCGTATGCACCACCGCGCGCAGCCGTGGGGGATGACCTTCCAGAGTTTTCCACCCTCAACGTGTTCACCGTCAACGGCCGTATCGGGCGCCTGCGTTTCCTGGCCTGGACCCTGGTCCTGAGCCTGGCGCTGTTCGCCATCGTGGGCGCCTTGTTCACCGTGGGCGTGGGTATTGCCGCGGCATCTCCCACTGCGGCGATCATCATTGGTTCACTGCTTGGTCTGGTCTTGCTCGTGGCATCGGTGTGGATGAGCGTCCTGATCACCGTGCAGCGCCTGCATGACCTGGGCTGGTCCGGCTGGTTATGGTTCCTGAACCTGGTGCCGATCGTGGGCAGCATTTTCCCGATCCTGTTGATCGTGCTGCCCGGCAATGCAGGCGCCAACCAATATGGTGCACCACCGCCACGCAACTCGACCGCAGTAAAGGTCCTGGCCACCCTGTGGCTGGCGATGCTCCCATTGATATTCGCCGCCGCAGTGATGCTGGCCATGGGCGGTTACCTGGACCAGCTCGAAACCAGCGTGGACAGTGGCTACGAAAGCAGCTCCATGTCCACCGATGAAGAAGCTGACCAGAGCGTCATCGCCGGTGAAGAAGATGTGCAAAGTGCTGACGATGCGGCCGAACCTGTAGACTCTCCGCAAGAATGAAGAAACGCCCCACGCCTGTGACGCATCTGTCGCAGGCGCGGTGGCGTTGCGATGGAGAAATGCATGACCCGTTACGCTCTGATCACCGGTGCCTCCAGTGGCATCGGCCTGGCCTTGGCCGAAGCACTGGCCCGTCGCGGCCGCAGCTTGATTCTGGTGGCCCGCCAGCGTGATCAGTTGGAAAGTATTGCCATAGAGCTGACCCAACGTTTTGGCGTCGAGGTGCTGTTCCGCGCCTGTGACCTGGGCGAGCCACTGCGCCTGTCCGGGTTCCTGCTGGAGCTGGAAGAAGGCGAGCGGCAGATCGACTTGCTGGTCAACTGTGCCGGTATTGGCACCAGCGGCCCATTCCTGGCCCAGGACTGGATGACCGAGCAGGACCTGATCGAAGTCAACATCCTCGCCCTGACCCGCCTGTGCCATGCGCTGGGTAACTCCATGGCCTTGCACGGTGGTGGGCAGATTCTTAACGTCGCCTCCGTCGCGGCCTTCCAGCCGGGGCCATGGATGAGTACCTACTACGCCAGCAAGGCCTATGTACTGCACTTCTCCGAAGGTCTGCGCGAAGAGCTGAAAAGCTGTGGTATCAAGGTCTCAGTGCTCTGCCCCGGCCCGACCCGCACTGCCTTCTTCGGCACCGCACAGATGGACACCGCCAAGCTGGACCGTCAGCAGCTGATGAGCCCGGAAGAAGTGGCGCTGCACACCGTACGAGCCCTGGCAAAGAACAAAGCGATCATTGTTCCCGGTCGCCGTAACCGCTGGCTGGCGTTCAGCCCACGCTTGAGCCCACGCTGGTTGACCCGCAAGATTGCCGGCGCGATCAACAAGGCCTATTGCCCGCGTTGACCTGCTGGGTACACTCACCCTGCACTTTCATAATGGAGAAACAGCTGTGGATACTCTGTTCACCAAGATCATCAACAGAGAAATACCCGCGAGGATTATCTACGAGGATGACCAGGTCCTGGCCTTCCACGATATTGCGCCAATGGCCCCCGTGCATTTCCTGGTGATTCCGAAAAAGCCGATCCGTACCCTCAACGACCTGACGGAAGAAGACAAAGGCCTGGCTGGACACATCCTGTTCACCGCCCAGCGCCTGGCCGTAGAACAAGGCTGTGAAAAAGGCTTTCGCGTGGTGATGAACTGCAATGAAGATGGCGGCCAGACCGTCTATCACATTCATATGCATGTACTGGGTCAACGCCAGATGAACTGGCCACCCGGCTGAAACCCGCCATTGCAGGAGCCGGCTTGCCGGCTCCTGCAAGAAGCATGACCCAGCGCAAACGCACGCCCCTCTCTTGCGGTAAACTGACCGCCGAGATTTTTCCCGGAGGTCAGCATGACTACCCAACGTCACTACTCGCCGATTGACCGACTGTTGCTGCAGGCCGACACAGCCATGCGCACACTGCTGCCCTTCAGCGGCCAGCCGTATCGCCCGTCACCTGCCATCGTGCAACCCGAAGCACAAATGAGCGAAACGGATACCCGTCATGTCGCCGGCCTGATGCGCATCAACCATACCGGCGAAGTCTGTGCCCAGGCGCTCTACCAGGGCCAGGCCCTGACCGCCAAGCTGCCGCAAGTACGCGCAGCCATGGAGCACGCGGCCGAGGAAGAAATCGACCACTTGGCCTGGTGTGAACAACGTATCCGCCAATTGGGCAGCCACCCCAGTGTGCTCAACCCACTGTTTTATGGTCTGTCGTTTGGCATCGGCGCCGCTGCCGGCTTGATCAGCGACAAGGTCAGCCTGGGTTTTGTCGCCGCGACCGAACATCAGGTGTGCAAACACCTGGATGAGCACCTGGAGCAACTACCGGCCGAGGATGAAAAGTCCCGGGCGATTCTTGAGCAGATGCGTATCGACGAGGAACACCACGCAGAAAGTGCGCTGGATGCCGGCGGTTTCCGCTTCCCGGCGCCGGTGAGGTTTGGCATGAGCCTGATGGCCAAGGTCATGACCAAAAGCACCTACCGAATCTGAGCTGCAAAAAAGGGCGCTTGCAAAGCGCCCTTTCTTTTTGTCATAAGGTCCTGCGATCAGCCCAACTCAATGATCTCGTAATCATGGGTAATGGCCACACCTGCCGCGCCGAGCATGATCGAAGCCGAGCAGTACTTCTCCGCCGACAGCTCGATGGCCCGCTTGACCTGCGCTTCCTTCAGCGCACGCCCCTTGACCACAAAATGCATATGGATCTTGGTGAACACCTTCGGGTCTTCAGTCGCGCGCTCGGCTTCCAAAAAGGCTTCGCAGCTTTCCACCGCCTGGCGCGACTTCTTCAAGATGCTGACCACATCGAAGTTGCTGCAACCGCCCACGCCGAGCAGGAGCATTTCCATGGGCCGTACACCCAGATTGCGGCCACCAGCTTCCGGCGGGCCATCCATGACCACCACATGGCCACTGCCCGACTCACCGAGGAACATGGCTTCGCCCGCCCATTGGATGCGTGCCTTCATCGCCCAGACTCCACTGCTAAAAAAGGGGCGCTAGCTTATCACAGGCCCCCGCAAGCGCAGTGTTCTGCCCAAATACGTTCAACAGCAGACTTTGATAGGTAAATTCCCTGATCGAGTCAGAATGTGTCTGTTAAGCTGACGCCAAATCTATGGCGCATTGCCATCCTCCGGATGGATCCGCTCTATAAAAATACCAGCCCAACCACACCGTGCAGTCTTTTCGGGATACAACCATGGTTGCTATTACCCCCATACCCAAGATCAAGAACCTCGATAAGTTACTGACCCATTGTCAGCGGCAACGCTATCCGGCCAAGCAGAACATCATCTGCGCCGGGGAACGCTCGGAAACCCTGTTTTTCATTATCAAAGGTTCAGTCACGATCCTAATCGAGGATGATGACGGTCGCGAAATGATCATCGCCTATCTCAATACCGGTGATTTCTTCGGTGAGCTGGGCCTGTTTGAACAAGCGGGGAAAGAACAGGAGCGCAGCGCCTGGGTGCGGGCGAAGATTGAGTGTGAGGTCGCAGAAATCAGCTATGCGAAATTTCGCGAACTGGCCCAACAAGATCCGGACATCCTTTATGCCCTGAGCGGCCAGATTGCCCAGCGCTTGCGCAACACCACGCGCAAAGTCGGTGACCTGGCGTTCTTCGACGTCACCGGGCGCGTCGCCCGCTGCTTGCTGGAACTGTGCAAGCAGCCGGATGCCATGACCCATCCAGACGGCATGCAAATCAAGGTTACGCGCCAGGAAATCGGCCGGATTGTCGGTTGCTCACGGGAGATGGTCGGTCGAGTGCTCAAAGATCTGGAAGAGCGCAACCTGGTGCACGTCAAAGGCAAGACGATGGTGGTGTTCGGCACTCGCTAGTGCGCAAACACCTGTGCGAGCATCTGCCGGTATAAACCGTCGAGGCGGCTGATGGCATCCGGCGCAGCAAAGGCTTCATGCAAGGCGATATGGCTGTCGGCACGCACCCGCTGCTCGAGGCCGCACGCCTGATTGAAGCGATTGACCGCTGCAATCAGTTCCTCACGATGGTTCTCCAGCAACAATGCGCCATGCACCAGGCCTACCGGGCGCCCGCCACTCTGGCGCCAGCGCTGGGCAGTACCGACCATCTTGCGTCCGTTGAGATTGACGTTATAGCGGCCATCGCAAAAGGCCCCATCGATTTCGCCCACAGAGGCATCGCCGCCCAACTCGGTCAGCAAGTCGCAAATGGGCTGGCACAGGCGCAGGTAGCCGGTCTCGATGCGGCCCTGGTCGCCCTCGCTACGGGGTGGCGCGTAGACCAGTGCGATATTCACCGTCGCCGCAGACTGCGGCACTGGCTCCCCTCCTGTTTCCCGCAGCAACACCGGCCAACCGTGGGCGGCCGATACCTGACTGGCCGCGTCAAAGGCGGGCAGACGACTCAGACGGCGAGGCATCACCAGTGCCTGGTCGCTGGGCTGCCAGAACAGCAGGCCGAAGGATTGTTCACCCGCGCAGACGGCGGCCAGCAAGTCCTGCTCGGCGGCAAGGCCTGCTTCAACGGTCATCGCTACGGGTTGGATCATCGAACACCTGCCTTTCTGAATAAACACAAAAAAATGTGGGAGCTGGCTTGCCGGCGATGCTATCGCCTCGGTGTCTCTGTTGCACCGAGGTGATGCTATCGCAGGCAAGCCAGCTCCCACAGTGTCCGCGTTTCACATCAATCCAGTGTCGAACCACTGATCGGTAGACCACGCTCCGGGAAAAACAGGCGCTGCAACTCCGCCCCTGGATTCTCCGCACGCATAAAGGTCTCGCCGACCAGGAACGAATACACGTCGCTGATTTCCATCAACTCCACATCCGCACGATTGACGATCCCGCTCTCGGTAATCACCAGGCGGTCACGAGGAATGCGCGGCAGCAGGTCCAGGGTGGTTTCCAGGTTGACGTCAAAGGTGTGCAGGTTGCGGTTGTTGACCCCAACCAGTCGTGTGTCGAGGGTTTTCAGCGCGCGCTCCAGTTCGTCACCGTCATGGACCTCGACCAGCACATCCAGGCCCACGCCTTTGGCAACCGCCGCCAACTCGGCCATCTGCACGTCGTCCAGCGCCGAAACGATCAGCAGCACGCAATCCGCGCCCAACGCCCGGGCCTCGACGATCTGGTACGGGTCGATCATGAAGTCCTTGCGGATCACCGGCAACTTGCACGCGGCGCGGGCTTGTTGCAGGTAAGCGTCGGAACCCTGGAAGTAGTCGATATCGGTCAACACCGAAAGGCAAGTTGCCCCGCCCTTCTCATAGCTGGCAGCAATCTCTGCCGGCACGAAGTTCTCGCGGATCACGCCTTTGCTCGGCGAGGCCTTTTTGATCTCGGCGATCACCGCTGGCTGCTTGAGCCTGGCCTGGGTGATCAGGGCATTGGCAAAGCCGCGGGGTGCATCGGCGCTTTTTGCCAGATTTTCCAACTCGGCCAGGCTCACCCGTGCGCGGCGTTCGGCCACTTCTTCAACTTTGCGGGCGAGGATGTTTTCCAGAACTGTTGGCACGCTCATCCTTCATTCTCCATCTTGAATACGGCCGTGAATGCTCCCAGCTCTTCGAGCTTTTCGCGAGCCAGACCCGTATGCAGCGCATCGTGGGCCAAGGCGACACCTTCTGTAAGACTATAGGCGTGATCGGCTGCATAAAGTGCCGCGCCAGCATTCAGAACAATCATCTCTGCCGCTTTCTGACCGTTCTCGGTCTTGCGACGCCCCAGGGCATCGCGAATCAATTCAAGGGACGCCGCCGGGCTTTCTACCGCCAGGCCATGCAGGCTCTGGCTCTTCATACCGAGGTCTTCTGGCTCGACCCAATATTCGGTGACCTGATCGTTCTTCAGCTCGGCCACAAAGGTTGGGGCCGCCAGGCTGAATTCGTCCAGGCCATCCTTGGAGTGCACCACTAGCACGTGTTTGCTGCCCAGGCGCTGCAGGACTTCGGCCAATGGCCGGCACAGCGCCTGGCTGAACACGCCCACCACCTGATGCTTCACACCGGCCGGATTCGTAAGCGGGCCAAGCATGTTGAACAGGGTACGCAGGCCAAGGTCCTTGCGCGGGCCCGCGGCGTGTTTCATCGCCCCATGGTGGGACTGGGCAAACATAAAGCCGATACCGACGTTGTCGATGCAGCGCGCCACCTGCACCGGGGTCAGGTTCAGGTAGATCCCGGCCGCTTCCAGCAGATCGGCACTGCCGCTCTTGCCCGATACCGCGCGGTTGCCGTGCTTGGCCACGGTGCAGCCGGCAGCGGCTACGACAAAGGATGATGCCGTCGAAACGTTGAAAATATTCGCACCGTCACCGCCGGTGCCGACCACATCGACCACGCCGTCGAGGGTCTTGAGTTCGACCTTGTCCGCCAGTTCACGCATCACCGAGACGGCGCCGACGATTTCGTCGATGCTCTCGCTCTTCATGCGCATGGCCATCATAAAGGCGCCAATCTGCGCATCGGTGCATTGGCCGGTCATGATTTCGCGCATGACATCGCTCATTTCAGCGGTGCTCAGGTCCAGATGGCCGACGATACGGCTCAGGGCAGTCTTGATATCCATGGAAAGTCCTTAGCGCGTGCCGCCGCTCTGCTTGAGAAAGTTGGCGAACAGCTCGTAGCCCTGCTCGGTCAGAATTGATTCAGGGTGAAACTGCACCCCTTCGACATTCAGTGTCTTGTGCCGCAGGCCCATGATCTCGTCGACCGAGCCGTCTTCCAGCTGGGTCCAGGCCGTCAGTTCCAGGCATTCGGGCAAGGTCTCGCGCTTGACCACCAGTGAGTGGTAACGGGTCACCGTCACCGGCAGGTTCAAGCCCTGGAACACACCTTGATCATTATGGAACACCGGGCTGGTCTTGCCGTGCATCACCTGGCGGGCACGCACCACGTCGCCGCCAAATGCCTGGCCGATGGACTGGTGGCCCAGGCAAACCCCGAGAATCGGCAGCTTGCCGGCGAAAAAACGGATGGCTTCCAGGGAGATACCCGCCTCGGTCGGCGTGCAGGGGCCTGGGGAAACCACGATACGCTCCGGGTTCAGGGCAGCAATCTGCGCCACCGTCATTTCATCGTTGCGCACCACCTTGACCTCGGCACCGAGCTCGCCCAGGTATTGCACAACGTTGTAGGTAAAGGAGTCGTAGTTATCAATCATCAGCAACATGTGGGTTCAAACCTCTTGAATTCACTGATTTCGAATGACCGCCTTCCAGGAGCGTGACCCGCTGCCAGACGCACGTTCCGGTTGCCAGGGTCAGCCGGCAAGGGGCGTCGAACAAAGGGTGAAGAAGGCAAATCGGTACAGGTCCGGCCGGGCCGGCAGAGAAAATTCAGGCGCGCCAACGCCAACGGGCGTGTGCCTTGACTACTCGCATCAAGAGTTTGCTGATGATCAACACGGGGAGGGTCTCATTCATACGTTCCCGCACAGTAACGTAGCCTCGCCAGCGGTGCAATATAGAGCAGCAAATACGGGGGGCATGACGAAGGTTTTGTAAGAAAAAACGATTTTCCTCACAGAAAACTCCCTCTACATTGCTAGTGTTTCACTTCCGATACAAAAACAATCATATGGAATCCCTATGCTCAGACCATCTTTTGTTGCGCCCCTTGCCGGATGCCTCCTGGCACTGGCCTGCGCGCAGGCGTTTGCAGCACCGTCACCTTATTCAACCATGGTGGTTTTTGGCGATAGCCTGGCGGACGCCGGCCAGTTCCCCGATGGTGTGTCCGGTGCCACCCTGCGTTTTACCAACCGTACCGGCCCCACATTCCAGGGTGACTACGGCCTGGTTTCATCGACCCTGCTGGGCTCCAAACTGGGTGTAGCGCCAAACGATCTGAACGCCTCCACCTCGCCGGTTCGCGCCGCGCAAGGCTTGCCTGACGGCAATAACTGGGCGGTCGGTGGCTACCGTACCGACAACATCCTGGATTCCATCACCTCAGTCTCCGACACGGCGATCCCCCCCGGCAATGCGGGCGCGGGCACTGTTTTACGCAGTCGCCAGGGTTATCTACCGGCAAACGGTGGGCGGGCCGACCCCAACGCGCTGTATTTTCTGTCCGGTGGCGGTAATGACTTCCTGCAACAGCGCGTCCTCAGTCCAGGCCAAGCCGTTGCCGCAGGCGGGCGCCTGGCCGACAGCGCCCAGGCTCTGCAACAAGCCGGTGCGCGCTACATCATGGTGTGGATGCTGCCCGACCTGGGCCTGACACCCGCCATCAACGGCACGCCGCAGCAGGCTGGGACGTCCGCCCTGAGCACTATTTTCAACCAGGCACTGGTACAGCGCCTGTCGCAGATCGACGCCCAGATCATCCCGTTGAATATTCCACTGCTGTTGCAGGAAACCTTCGCCGACCCGGGCCGATTTGGCCTGGCGACCGGGCAGAACCTTACCGGCACCTGCTTCACTGGCAACAGTTGCACCGCCAACCCGACGTATGGCATCGGCGGCACCCAGCCGGACCCGACCAAGCTGATCTACAACGACTCGGTCCACCCCACCGTCGCCGGGCAACGCTTGATCGCCGACTATGCCTACTCGCTGCTCGCCGCCCCCTGGGAGCTGAGCCTGCTGCCAGAAATGGCCCAAGGCACCCTGCGCGCCCATCAGGATGAGCTGCGTAACCAGTGGCAGGCAGACAACGGCAACTGGCAAGCCGTCGGCCAATGGCGCGCAATTGTCGCCGGTGGTGGTCAGCGCCTGGACTTCGACGGTCAAGGCAGCTCGGCCAGTGGCGACGGCAGTGGCTACAACCTGAATGTCGGCGGCAGCTATCGTCTCGACGACAGCTGGCGCGTAGGTGTCGCGGCCGGGCTGTATCGCCAGACTCTCGAAGCAGGCGCCAGCGACTCGGACTACAAGCTCAACAGCTACATGGGCAGCGCATTCGCGCAGTATCAACACAATCACTGGTGGGCCGATGCCGCGCTGACCGGCGGCCGGCTGGACTTCGACAGCCTCAAGCGCAAGTTCGCCCTGGGCGTCAGCGAAGGCTCAGAAAAAGGTGACACCGACGGCTGGCTCTGGGCCTTGAGCGGCCGCGTAGGCTATGACATTGCCGGGGTAGGCAGCGATTGGCACCTGTCGCCGTTCATCAGCGCCGACTATGCGCGAATCGAAGTCGATGGCTACTCGGAAAAAGGCAGCCGCTCCACCGCGCTGACCTTTGCCGACCAGCAACGCGACTCCAAACGCCTGGGCGTTGGCCTGCAGGGCAGCTACCGCGTCACCCCGCAAACCCAGGTTTTTGGCGAAGTGGCCCACGAGCATGAGTTCGAAAACGACACCCAGAAGGTGAACATTGCGCTCAACAGCGTGCAGGGGATCGGCTTCGAACTCGACGGCTACACCCCTCGCAGCAATTCGGATCGCTTGAGTCTCGGGGTCAGCCACAAGCTCACCCAGGAGTTGGCACTGCGCGCGGCGTATAACGTGAGGAAGGATGACAGCCTGACCCAGCAAGGGTTCAGTGTCGGAGTGAGCCTGGATTTCTAATACGGCCTTAAAAACAACATAAAACCCATGTGGGAGCGGGCTTGCCCGCGATAGCGGTGGTTCAGTCACTGCATCGGTGACTAGCAGACCGCCATCGCGGGCAAGCCCGCTCCCACACAAGCCCAACCCCACATTTAGCTCGGGATCGACCGTCAGTCTTGCGGGGTCTGCTCGGCCAATGCCACCGCACGGAACATCGCCCGGCGCTTGTTCAGGGTTTCTTCCCACTCAAGGGCCGGCACCGAGTCGGCGACAATCCCGCCGCCCGCCTGCACATGCAGTTCGCCGTCCTTGATCACCGCCGTGCGGATCGCAATGGCGGTGTCCATGTTGCCATTCCACGCGAAATAACCCACGGCGCCGCCGTAGACCCCACGCTTGACCGGCTCCAGCTCGTCGATGATTTCCATCGCACGAATCTTCGGGGCGCCGGACAAGGTGCCCGCCGGCAGAATTGCGCGCAGCGCGTCCATCGCCGTAAGGCCGGCCTTCAGCTCGCCGGTGACGTTGGACACAATGTGCATCACGTTGGAATAACGCTCGATCACCATCTTCTCGGTGAGCTTCACCGAGCCGATTTCCGAAACGCGTCCGGTGTCGTTACGCCCCAGGTCGATGAGCATCAAGTGCTCGGCGATTTCCTTGTCGTCGGACAGCAGGTCTTCTTCAAGTGCCAGGTCGGCCTCTTCGGTCGCGCCACGGGGGCGCGTGCCGGCAATCGGGCGCACGGTGATCAGGTTGTCTTCGACGCGCACCAGCACTTCCGGCGAGCTGCCCACTACGTGGAAGTCGCCAAAGTTGAAGAAGTACATGTACGGCGTCGGGTTGAAGCAGCGCAGTGCCCGGTACAAGTCGATGGGCGCCGCCTTGAAGTCGATGGACATCCGTTGCGACGGCACCACTTGCATGCAGTCACCGGCGAGGATGTATTGCTTGATGGTATCGACCGCGCGCTCGTAGTCATCCTGGGTAAAGCTGGAGCGAAACACCGGATCGGCCGCCGGCGGACGGCTGAGGTCCAGGCCGCGACGCGGGGTGATCGGCTGGCGCAGCTTGTCCAGCAGCGCTTCGAGGCTGGCCTGGCCTTGCTCGAACGCATCGGCCTGGGTCGGGTCGGCGAGCACAATCGCGTGCATCTTGCCGGCCAGGTTGTCGAACACCACCACCGCGTCGGAAACCATCAGCAGGATGTCCGGCACACCCAACGGGTCGGGGTTCGGGCATTTGCCCAGGCGTTGCTCCACATAACGCACGCAGTCGTAGCCGAAATACCCCACCAGGCCGCCATTGAAACGCGGCAAACCAGCAATGGTTGGCACGTTGTAGCGCGCCTTGAAGGCTTCGACGAAGGCCAGCGGGTCTTGCACATCGTGGCTTTCGATCTCGACGCCATCATGGGTGATGCTGACGTGATGGTCATGCACCCGCAGGACCGTGCGGCACGGCAGGCCGATGATCGAGTAACGGCCCCACTTTTCGCCGCCCTGCACCGATTCCAGCAGATAGGAATTGGGCTCGTCGGCCAGTTTCAGGTAGATCGACAGCGGCGTATCGAAGTCGGCCAGGGTTTCCCGGGCCATGGGGATGCGGTTGTAGCCGGCAGCGGCCAAACGCAGGAATTCTTCGCGGATCATGGGGTGCCTCGTGGCGTGAGGGTCTAACAGTCAGGTATGCAAACGTGCCGCAGCGCGGCCAGGATCAGTCAGGCGCGCCAACGCCAGCGGGCCAGGGCCTTGATGACTTTCATCCAGAGTTTGCGAGTGACCACCACGATGGGATTTCCAGAAGGGGATGGGACAGCGTCGGGCAACGTTATCTCAGCGCCCGCTCCCAAGCAACCGGGGATTAGCAGTCGCAGGTCATCAATGACCAGCGCCGGCGACTCTTCGGCAATCGGCCGGCCATGGTTGTAGCCATAGCTTAAGGCCACACACTTGACCCCCGCCGCTTTCGCCGCCAGCACATCGCTGCGCGAATCGCCGACAAACAGCGACTGGGACGCCGGGATATTGGCCATTTTCATCACAAAGAACAGCGCCGCCGGATCCGGTTTTTTCTGCGGCAGGGTATCGCCGCCGATGATCCAGCGGAAATACCGGCCGATCTTCATCTGGTCCAGCAGCGGCGCGACGAAGCGTTCCGGCTTGTTGGTGATCAGGGCCATTTCCACGCCCTGCTTGTGCAGCCACTTGAGGGTGTCGCGCACGCCGGGGTAAACCACGGTCAGTTCGTGGCCGTCTTCGTAGGCCGCGTTGAACAGTTCCAGCGCGTGCTCGGCCTCCACCTCATCGACACCTTCGGCATCAATGTGATTGGCCAGCGCACGGCGCACCAGCATCTGCACGCCGTTGCCGACCCACTCGCGTACCGATTCGATACCGGCAGGCTTGCGCCCCAACTTGAGCAACATGTGATCCACCGCAGCCGTCAGGTCCGGCACCGAATCGACCAGGGTGCCGTCCAGATCGAACATCACCAGCCGCGGCAATTTACCGGGGAACAGCTGCTCAAAACCGCTCATGGACGCGCCAGCGCCAGTTCTTCACGCATCTTGGCAATCACGGCCTGGTAGTCAGGGGTGTTGAAGATCGCCGAGCCGGCGACGAAGGTGTCCGCGCCCGCCGCCGCGATATCACGGATGTTGTTGACGTTGACCCCACCGTCGATCTCCAGGCGGATATCGCGGCCAGAGGCGTCAATCAGCGCACGGGCCTCACGCAGCTTGTCGAGGGTACCGGGAATGAACTTCTGCCCGCCAAAACCCGGGTTGACGCTCATCAGCAAGACCATGTCGACCTTGTCCATCACGTACTTGAGGGTGTCCAGCGGGGTCGCCGGGTTGAACACCAGGCCAGCCTTGCAGCCGCCTTCGCGGATCAGTTGCAGGGAGCGGTCGACATGCAGCGTGGCTTCCGGGTGGAAGGTGATGTAGGTCGCGCCGGCTTCGATGAAGTCGCCGATGATGCGGTCCACCGGGCTGACCATCAGGTGCACGTCAATCGGCGCGGTCACGCCGTACTTGCGCAGCGCGGCGCAAACCATCGGGCCGATGGTCAGGTTCGGCACATAGTGGTTGTCCATGACATCGAAGTGCACGAAGTCGGCACCGGCGGCCAACACGTTGTCCACTTCCTCGCCCAGGCGGGCGAAGTCGGCGGAGAGGATCGATGGAGCAATTACGAAGGGCTGCATGACGCACCTTTTCTGAGCTAAATCACGATGGCGCGCATTGTATACCTCATGCTTTGTTGCGCGCACCGTGACCTGACTCAATGACTAGTACGCGGCGCGGTAGATTTTCTCGATATCCGCCGCACTGAGCTTGCGCGGATTGTTGCGCATCAGGCGTTCGATTCCCGCGGCTTCTACGGCCATGGCCGGGATCGCCTCCTCTGGCACGCCGAAGCTGCGCAAGCCGCAAGGGATCTCCACTGCGGCGCACAGTCGCGTCATGGCCTCCACCGCCTGGTCCGCTGCATCGTTGACGCTCAAGCCCGTGATATTCACCCCCATGGCCTGGGCGATATCCTGCATGCGCTCGACACAGGCCAGCTTGTTCCAGTGCATCACATAGGGCAGCAGCAACGCGTTGCTCACCCCGTGGGCAATATTGAAACGCCCGCCCAACGGGTAGGCCAGCGCATGCACCGCCCCCACCCCGGCATTGCCGAAGGCCATGCCGGCCATCAGGCTGGCCGTGGCCATATCGTCACGCGCCTGCAGGTTGGCCGGATTGGCGTAGGCCTTGGGCAAGGCGTTGGCAATCAACTTGATCGCGCCAATGGCCAGGGCATCGGTGATTGGCGAGGCGTTCAGGGACAGATAGGACTCGATGGCATGCACCAGGGCATCCACACCACTGGCAGCCGTAACACTGCGCGGGCAGGTCAGGGTCATTTGCGGGCTGATCAGCGCAACATCCGGCAGCAGGTAGTCGCTGACGATGCCTTTTTTCAATTGCGCGGCCTTGTCCGACAGAATCGCCACATTGGTCACTTCCGACCCCGTGCCGGCCGTGGTGGGAATGGCAATCAGCGGCGGGCCTTTGCGCGGCACCTGGTCCACACCGAACAAATCCTCGAGTGCGCCGTGATAACCGGCATAGGCGGCGACGCTCTTGGCGATATCAATGGCACTGCCACCGCCCACGCCGATCAGGCCGTCATGCCCGCCTTCGCGGTAGGCCTGCATGCAGTCTTCGACGATGGCGATCTCCGGGTCGGGCAGCACCCGGTCGAAGATCTCGTAAGGCCGATCACCCAACTGCGCCAATGCCAGTTGCACCGTACCGGACTTGACCAGCGCAGCATCGGTGACGATCAACGGGTTGTCGATATCCAGCCGGGTCAGCTCGGCGGCCAATTGCTCGATGGCGCCTGGGCCGGTGAGCAATTTGTGGGCGATCTTGAATGAGGAGGTACTCATGTGCGCGGCCTCTTATAAATTGGTGGGCTGGCACAAGAATAGCTGGGGAATGCGGGTTGTCTGCCATTCAGCGGCTGAATGGTTGGGTCATTCAAAGCGGGCGCGGTCAATGTAGGAGCTGGCTCGCCTGCGATGGCCTCGACTCGGTGCATCAGGTGTACCGAGTCGAGACCATCGCAGGCAAGCCAGCTCCCACAGGTGATCGGGTTTCAGCAGTCAGACCTGCGCCGTCCGCAGTTTTTCGCTGCGCCCACGCAGCCACTCCAGGGTCAGCAACAGCACCACCGAGAAGGCAATCAGCAAGGTCGCCGCTGCGGCAATGGTCGGGCTGAGGTTTTCGCGGATGCCGCTGAACATCTGCCGAGGCAAGGTGGCCTGCTCGGGCCCGGCGAGGAACAGCGTCACCACCACCTCATCGAACGATGTGGCAAAGGCAAACAGCGCCCCGGAAATGACGCCCGGCGCAATCAGCGGCAGCGTCACCCGGCGAAACGCGGTCAACGGCGACGCCCCCAGGCTGGCCGCGGCTCGCACCAGGTTGTGGTTGAAGCCCTGCAAGGTCGCCGACACGGTGATGATCACAAAGGGCACGCCCAGCACCGCATGCACCACAATCAGCGAAAAGAAACTGTTGCCCAGCCCCAGCGGGGCAAAGAACAAGTAACTCGCCACGCCGATAATCACCACCGGTACCACCATCGGCGAAATCACCAGGGCCATCACCAGCGCCTTGCCGGGGAAGTGGCCACGGGTCAGGCCAATAGCGGCCAACGTGCCAAACACCATCGCCAGCACCGTGGCCGCCGGGGCGACGATGATGCTGTTCTTCAAGGCGCGCATCCATTCCGCCGAGGCAAAGAAGTCCTGGTACCAGTGCAACGAAAACCCCTGCAGCGGGTACACCAGGAAACTCCCGGAGTTGAACGACAGCGGGATGATCACCAGCACCGGCAGGATCAGGAACAACAGGATCAGGCCGCAGAGGATCCGCAAGCTGTAGAACCACACCCGCTCGATGGGTGACATATAAGGACTGCTGGACATTTCAGGCGCTCCTCAGCTCAGGCGCAGGCGGCTGGCGCCCACCAGCCAGTTGTAGATCAGGTACAGCACCACGGTCGCCAGCAGCAGCAAGCCGCCCAGCGCAGTCGCCATGCCCCAGTTGATGCTGGTGTTGGTGTAGAACGCCACGAAGTAGCTGACCATCTGATCGTTCGGGCTGCCCAGCAGGGCCGGGGTGATGTAGTAGCCAATCGCCAGGATAAACACCAGCAGACAACCGGCGCCCACACCCGCGTAAGTCTGTGGGAAGTACACCCGCCAGAAACTGGCGAACGGGTGACAACCCAAAGAGATCGCCGCACGCATATAGGTCGGTGAAATACCCTTCATCACGCTGTAGATCGGCAGAATCATGAACGGCAGCAGGATATGCACCATGGAGATGTAGACCCCCAGCCGGTTGAACACCAACTCCAGAGGCTTATCAATGATGCCCAGGCCCATCAGCGCGCCGTTGATCAGCCCGCCGGACTGCAGCAGCACAATCCAGGCGGCCACGCGCACCAGCACCGAGGTCCAGAAGGGCAGCAGCACCAGGATCATCAACAGGTTGCTTTGCCGCGCCGGCAGGTTGGCCAGCAGGTACGCCAGCGGATAGGCCAGCAGCAGGCAGCACACGGTAATCACCAGGCCCATCCAGAAGGTGCGGGCGAAGATATCGAGGTAAATCGCCTGGTCCGGCGTGGCCGGCGCGACTTCGCCGAGGTCGTCGATCCGATGATCGACCGCCGCCAGCAGGTAATAAGGCGTGAGGCTGCTGGTGTTGCGCCGGATGGCCTGCCAGTACGCGGGGTCGCCCCAGCGTTCGTCGAGGTTTTCCAGCGCTTCTTTATAAGAGGCCGGCACTTCGCTGAACGGCAGCGCCCGCGCGGTTTTGGTCAACAGGCTGCGATAACCCGCCAGCTCCATGTTCAGGCGCTTGGACAAGTCGCCCAGGGTCTGGTTTTTCCGGGCTTCACCCAGGTCCTCGCTGACAGCCTGGTACACCGACTCGCCGGGCAGGCCACGACCATCCCAGGCGGTCACCGCCACCACGGTACGCGGCAGGCCAGCGACCACTTCCGGGTTACCGACGCTTTTGTACAACAGCGCAACGATGGGCACCAGGAACACCAGCAGCAAAAACACCACCAGCGGCGCGATCAAGGCCTGGGCCTTCCAGCGGTTAAGCCGCTCGGCACGCGCCAGGCGCTGCTTCAAGCTGGGGGTGGTGACCTCGTTCGAGGGAACGGCGATGGCCATGGCAAACTCCGGAAAATCTACAGTTGAAACCCGTGTGAAAGGCCCCCTTGTGGGAGCCGGGCTTGCCCGCGATGGCAGCAACTCGGTGTGTCGGGTCTACCGAGGTGCTGCCATCGCAGGCAAGCCAGCTCCCACAGGGGTTAAGCGGTGGGGCTTGTTATTTGGCAGCCCAGGAATTGAAGCGCTGCTCCAGTTGCTCACCGTTATCCGCCCAGAAGCTCACATCAATCTGCACCTGGTTGGCGATGTTTTCCGGAGTAGTCGGCATATCCTTGAGGATGTCCTTGGCCAGCAGCGGCACGGCTTGGGTATTGGCCGGACCGTAGGCGATGTTTTCCGAGTAGATTTTCTGTTGCTGCGGTGCAACGGAGAAGGCGATGAATTTCTTCGCCGCCTCGGCGCGCTCCTTGCTCAGGCCCTTGGGGATCGCCCAGGCGTCGAAATCGTAGATACCACCGTTCCACACCACTTTCAGGTTGCTCTCTTTCTGCACGGCGGCGATCCGGCCGTTGTAGGCCGAGCTCATCACCACGTCACCCGAGGCCAGGTACTGCGGCGGCTGGGCGCCGGCTTCCCACCACTGGATCGACGGCTTGAGTTCATCGAGTTTCTTGAAGGCGCGGTCCTGGCCGTCCTTGCCGGCCAGCACTTTGTACACGTCCTTGGGCGCTACACCGTCGGCCATCAGGGCGAATTCCAGGGTGTACTTGGCCCCCTTGCGCAAGCCGCGCTTGCCGGGGAAAGTCTTGGTGTCCCAGAAGTCCGCCCAACTGGTTGGGGCCGTCTTCAGTTTGTCGGCGTTGTACGCCATCACCGTGGACCACACGAAGAAACCCACGCCACAGGGCTGGATCGCGCCTTTCACATAGTCGTCGGGGTTGCCGAACAGCTTAGGATCCAACGGCTCGAACATGTCCTCGTCACAGCCACGGGACAGTTCCGGCGACTCGACTTCCACCAGGTCCCAGGACACGCTTTTGGTGTCGACCATGGCTTTGACCTTGGCCATCTCGCCGTTGTACTCGCCGGCGATGATCTTGCCGTTGCCCGCGCTTTCCCACGGGGCATAGAAAGCCTTGACCTGGGCCGCCTTGTTCGCGCCGCCAAACGACACCACCGTCAGGTTCGGACCTGCCATGACCTGTGAAGCACTCGCCAGGCCAATGGCCAGGGCGGTCAATTTCAGGGATCTCAACATTTATTGTTCTCTCCACGTGCAGGGTTGGATGAAGCCAAGGGGGCGATCAATTCGCCTCTAGAAGTGGGTCGAGTGCGCGAACGTGCTCGACTTGCCAGCCAATCGGAACCACATCGCCGACCGTCAGTGCCGGATCCAGCTCGGCGATCGGTTGTTTCACAAAGAAATCGGCCTTGCCGCAGACTTCCAGGCGCACGCGCACGTGGTCGCCCAGGTAGATAAATTCGGCCACCCGGCCCGAGAAACGGTTGCTGCAGCTTTCGCTGGAACCGTTGAGGCTGACCCGCTCCGGGCGCACCGACAGCGTCACCGGGCCACCGATCTGCCCGACATTCACCGCCAGCGCCTCGACCTTCTCGCCGCGCGCCAGCTCAACCACGCACCGCTCGCCGGTGTGGCTGTGCAGGCGGCCGTTAAGACGGTTGTTCTCGCCGATAAAATTGGCGACGAAGGTGTTTTTCGGCTCTTCATACAAAGTGCGCGGCGGAGCGATCTGCTGGATCTCGCCCTGGTGGAACACCGCTACCCGGTCGGACATGGTCAGCGCTTCACCCTGGTCGTGGGTCACGTAAACCACGGTCACGCCGAGGCGCTGGTGCAGGTGCTTGATCTCCATCTGCATGTGTTCACGCAGCTGTTTATCGAGGGCGCCAAGGGGTTCGTCCATCAGCACCAGCTGCGGCTCGAACACCAGGGCGCGAGCCAGGGCCACCCGTTGCTGCTGGCCGCCGGAGAGCTGCGCCGGGTAGCGCTGGGCGAAGGCGTCGAGCTGGACCATGCTCAGCACGCGCTTGACCCGTTCGCTGACATCGGTCTTGCTCAAGCCCCGCACCGTGAGGGGGAACGCCAGGTTCTCGGCCACCGTCATGTGCGGGAACAGCGCATAGTTCTGGAACACCATGCCAATGTCGCGCTTGTGCGGCGGCACATTGTTGATCGAGCGCCCGGCCAGCAGGATCTCCCCGGCGGTCGGCGTTTCGAAGCCCGCCAACATCATCAGGCTGGTGGTCTTGCCCGAACCGGACGGGCCCAGCAGGGTGAGGAACTCGCCTTTGCGAATGTCCAGGTTGAGGTCTTTGACGATCAGGTTCTCGCCATCGTAGCTCTTCTGCACACCACGAAAGCTGACCAGCACATCATTTGAATCCGCCTCGCTCATACCCGCACCTTTTTGTTTTGGACTGCTGTGAAGCTAGCGTAATCCAGGCGCAAGCCCCCGGAAATCGGGGCGCAGGAGAGATTGGCATCAGCAGGATGGAAGGTTCGGGGTAGGGATTGCCCTACACGGATGGCGGGCAAGGGACAGTTGCGCAGCAAGCTTCAAGCGACAAGCTGCAAGCACGGGCTTCCTGGGGGTTGAGCGATGTCGCAAATAGACACGCGCCTATAGGAGCCTGTGCTCCATCGCGTACTTCACCAGCTCGGCCAGGGAGCTGATGTTGAGTTTTTGCATCAACCGCGCCTTATGGGTGCTGATGGTCTTGCTGCTCAGGGCCAGTTGCTGGGCGATATCGTTGACGTTGGCGCCCTGAGCCAAGCGCTCGAACACCGAGAACTCGCGCTCGGACAACAGCGAATGCAACGGCCGGGTATCGGTGAGGCCGACCTCAAACACCATGCGGTCCGCCAGGTCCGGGTCGATATAGCGCCCGCCCGCGGCGACTTTGCGGATTGCCGTCAACAACAGCGCAGGATCGCTGTCCTTGGTGGCATACCCTGCCGCGCCGACCTTCAGCGCCCGGGCGGCCATTTGTGCCTCGTCATGCATCGACAGCACCAGAATGGCCGGCGGGTTGTTCAGCGCGCGGATCCGCGCAATCGCCTCCAGGCCGTTGACCCCGGGCATGGAGATATCCAGCAGCACCACCTCGCAGGGCGTGTGACGCAAGGCTTCCAACAGCTGTTCGCCGTTACCCGCCTCGCCCACCACCAGCAGGTCCTTGGCCAGGCCGATCAACTGCTTGATGCCTTCACGGACGATGGTGTGGTCTTCGGCTACCAATACGCGGATCACGGCAATTTCCTCTCTCTATAGCGATTAAACGTCGACATTCAAAATGTGCGAGCAAGCCCACAAGGGATCTATGGCGAATCCAACGGCACCGTAACGCTCAGGGTGGTGCCCTCCCCCAGTTCGCTGTCGAGGGTCAACTGCCCGCCCATGATCAGCACCCGCTCGCGCATGCCCACCAAACCAAACGACACCGGGCGCCCCGGCGCAGGGACGAAGCCTGCGCCATCATCACTGATGGTCAACCGCAGATTGGCGCCCTCCACCACCAGGGTCAACTCCACCGTATGCGCCTGGGCATGGCGCATGACGTTGGTCAGCGCCTCCTGCAGGATACGGAACAGGCCAATGGCCTTGGCGTCACTCAAGGCCGGGAGGTTATCCGGCACCTGCACCAGGCACGGAATCTGTGTGCGCGCCTCAAACCGCCGGGCCTGCCACTCGATGGCCGAGGCGATCCCCGCGTCGAGAATCGGCGGGCGCAACGCCGTGGCCACATCACGGACCAATTGGAACAGTTGAGCGATCAGGCGCTTCATGCTGTTCAGGCGCTCGTGCAGGCCTGGGTCCAACTGGGCGTAGGCCAACTCGCACATGGAGGTTTCCAGCTTCAACACCGTGAGCATCTGCCCCAGCTCATCGTGAACTTCGCGGGCAATCCGCGCCTTCTCTTCCTCACGCACGGTTTCCAGGTGCGCCGAGAGTTCGCGCAGTTGCGCCCGCGAGGCGTCCAATTCCAGCTCAATGCGTTTGCTGTCGCTGATATCCCAGACGATCCCATCCCAGACCACCGCCCCATCGTCCAGACGCCGGGTGACCGCCTTGATCTCGGCCCAGCGCTGCTCGCCCTGGCGGGTCAGGATGCGGCCCTGCCACGACCAGTTGCTCTCGGTGTCGATGGCCTGATCCTGGGTCTGGTGGTAACTGGCGCGATCATCCGGGTGGACCAGGCTGCGAATCCCCACATCGCGGTGGCTGAGCACGGATGGCGAATAGCCCACCAGGCGCTCACTGCCTTCGCTGATATAGGCAAAGTCGATGGCGGCGCTCAACGGCAGACGCTCCAGGCGAAACACCAGCCCTGGCACATTGGCGGCGATGCCTTGCAGGCGCGCTTCACTTTCCTGCAACGCGGCCAAGGCCCGGCGGCGCTCGGTAACGTCGTTGAGGTACACCACCAGGTATTCGCCACCGGCAAAGCGCAGGAAACTCAAGGACACATCCGTGGGCAACAGGCTGCCATCTGCGCGCAGGCACTGGGTGGCGAAGCTCTGCGGCCCGTCTTCACTGGCCCGGGCGCGCTTCCACAGGTTCAGCCAGCGGTCCATGCTCAGATTGGGTTCGAACTCGATCAGCGGGCGCTCGATCAACGCTCCCGAGGCGTAACCGAGCATGGTTTCGGCGGCGACGTTGGCGTAGCGCACATGGCTGTCCCAATTGACCCAGAGGATACCCACGGTACTTTGATCAATCGAAAACTGGGTCAGACGCAATGCTTCGGCGCCCGCCGCACGGGCAGCGCTTTCCTCACGCGTGGCCAGCAACTGGTGTTCCAGGGCATGTTTTTGCCGACGCTGCCACAGGGCAACCGTCAGGCACGCGAGCAACAGCAGGCCCAGCAGCAGGCTGAGGTTTTGCCAGAATCCCGGTGATTCCGACAGGCGTGGGTATTTGGGTTGCAGCCAGCGGGCATGCAATTGCTCCAGCTCACGGGCCGGAATGGCGCGCAGGCCGCTCTCGACAATCTCTGCCAGGGCTGGCCAGTCACGCCGGGTGGCCACCCGCAACAGTTGCGGCAATCCAATATCGCCGACCACGGCCAAACCGGCGAACTCGGGCTCGATCGACAAGCGGCTCAACTGCGCCTCATCGACTACCGCATAGCGCGCCTGCTGGCTGACCAATAGCTGCAAGGCCTGGCGCTCCAGGGGCACACCTTGCAGGTTCAGCCTGGGGTAATTGCTGCGCAGGTAATCCGCCACGCCGCTGGGCATGCGCACGGCGACCCGGGACTGTTCATCGAGCTTTTCCAGGTCCACGGTGCCGCTGCCGTCGCGAATGCCAACAATGTGCTGGGGCACGCGCATATACGGGTCGGAAAACTGCCACAGGCGCAGGCCGGCAGGGGTTTGTAGCAGACCTGGGGCGAGGTCGACCGCATCCTCGCGCAAGGCGTCCTCCAACTGTTCCTGCGTGGGGAAGTTGCGCCAGGTCAGCTCGATATTCAGCGCCTTGGCCAGCGCCTGCATCAGCTCGACATTGGCTCCGGACAAGCGCTGCAGGCGCCGGTCGTATTGCGCGTAAGGCGCCTGCAACACCACCCCGACCCGCAGTTGCGGGTGCTGCGCCAACCACTCGCGCTGCTGCGGGTTGAGCACCGCCGGCGGCACCACAGACGCAGGCGCAGCATTCACCATCAAGGGCAAGCACAGATAGCCGATAACCAGCAGACAGCGAAAATTCATCATTCACATCTCACATCCAACCCATTAGGCTGCCGGGATCACTTCTGGCCGGGATTCCACTATGCCCCTGCTTCACCGTTCGACACTGCCAGCATTGTGCCTGTCACTGCTGTTTACCAGCACCTTTTGCGTGCAGGCGGCTGACACCGCGCCGGCGGCCGCCGAAAAACCACCAGAACGCCAGCCTCTGCCAGAGCGTAGCCAGGAGGAAGCCCAGGCCCTGGAGCGACAACTGCCGCCCCACGAGCAGCAACAATTGCAGGCCGGCGACGAGTCGTTCCTGGCACTGTGGAAACCGGCGAACAGCCCCGAACCGCAGGGTGTGGTGATTATCGTCCCCGGCGCCGGAGAAACGGCTGACTGGCCGCAAGCCATCGGGCCTTTGCGCCAGAAGCTGCCGGATGCCGCCTGGGGCAGCCTGAGCCTGTCGCTGCCCGACCTGAGTGTCGATACCCTGCCGCCGCGGGTGATCCAGGCTCCCGATGCGGTCGTCGACAGCAGCAAGGATGCCAGCACCGCCGCGCCCAAGCCCATCGAACAGGCGGCCAGCGCCGAAGCCGAGGGCACCGACCCGGCCGTGGTCCCTGGCGTGGATGAGCAGGACAAGACCGACGCGACACGGATCTTCGCCCGCATCGACGCAGCCGTCGCCTATGCCCAGACCCAGAACGCCCGCAGCGTGGTGCTGCTGGGGCACGGGACTGGGGCCTGGTGGGCTGCGCGCTACCTGAGCGAAAAACAACCGGCCCAGGTGCAAAAGTTCATCATGGTCGCGGCGCAGTCGCCGGTGGGCCGTCAACCGGATCTGCAACAGCTGACCCCGACATTGAAGCTGGCGACCGCCGATGTCTTCTATCAGGACAACGCCCTGGCCAGCAAAATGGCGCTGGAGCGCAGCCAGGCAAGCAAGCGGCTGAAGAATGACAACTACAAGCAGGTGTCGTTGAAGACTATTCCCGGGAATAGCGCAGCGGCCCAGGAACAGTTGTACCGGCGGATTCGCGGCTGGTTGAGCCCGCAAAGCAGCGGTAGCTGAGCCCAACTGCCCCGTCTGTGGTTGTGGTTGTGGCGAGCGGGCTTGCCCGCGTTGGGTTGCGCAGCAGCCCTAAAACCCGCCGCTCGGTTTATCTGACAAACCTAAGAGGCCCTGTGGGGGCATGAGGATCTACACAACTCGCTCTTTTTTGGTTATTGGGTTTGTGTACATATCCGTTGCTGCGGTCATGGCCACTTAGGGTTCCGCCCTTACGGCGGCTCACTTTGGAGAAGCGCCAAAGTAAGCAAAACGCTCTTGCCCCACCACTCGGTGCCTCGCCTAGGCTCGGCATGCCCGCAGTCAGGCATTGCTCCGTGGGCCCGCCGCGATCGGCCATCCATGGCCGTGTCGCGGCTACCCCGGCATCCCTGCCGGGGTGCTCACTGCGCAATACCTGCCTGCGGCCAGCGTGGTTTAACGGGGCGCCTGAGATCAAGATCAAAAGCCAGATCAAAAGCAGAGCAAAAGCAGAGCAACAGCAGAGCCAGAGCTGCGAAGCTACATTCCCCTGTGGGAGCTGGCTTGCCTGCGATAGAGATATCTCGGCCAATACATCTATCGACTGATAGACCGCCATCTCGGTGCCCCCCGAATCACTGCTGGACTGCAGGCACACCGAGACCAGGCGAGGTCCCGAGTGGTGGGTCCCCGGCCTCCGATGTCAGGAGCCCTTGGTTACTTTGGGGCTCTTTTTTTACGGACCGGGCACATGGTTGACGGGTGTGCGGGGACAGGGTGGACTCTTTTGGCAAGCCCGCTCGCCACAGGCGGTCGGGTCAGCGGAAATCCCGCTGCTCGCGAATGATCGTGTAGGCACTATGCAGCTCTCGGGTGCGCTCCGTGGCCTCGCGCACTTGAGCGGGGCTCGCGCCAGTGCCGGCAATCTTGTCCGGGTGGTGCCGACTGAGCAGCCGTCGATAGGCACGTTTGATGACCGCAGGCTCTGTCGTTCCGGTTACCCCGAGGATCCGTAGGGCCTCTTGATAGGTGCTACCGCGGGTGACCAGGGGCTTGCGTTCCGGCTCATAGTCATGGGCCAGTGCCTGGAGTTGTTGCGGCGTCCACCCCAGCCATTTGCCCCATAGCTCGATCAGCTCGCGCTCAGCGGGGCTGGCCTTGCCGTCGGCCCAGACCATGCGCCAGCAGGCGCGCAGCACGCCTTCCGCCGCATGGGGCTGCACCTTGAGCACGCGCAGGTAACTGCGCACGCGGTCGGTCCCCGACTTGCCTCGGTTGAACGCGGCAATCGCCCGGCGCTGGGCCGGCTCGCTCATGTCCAGCGAGCGCATCTCCACCCGCGCCTGCTGGATATGGCCGTCCACCACCCGCCCATTACTCTTGGCCAGGCGGCCCAGCAGGACAAACAGCAGTTCGTCATTGCGCAGCGCCGGCCGGCCGCCCAGGCGTTCGCGCAGTTGGGCCCAACTGTGCAATTGCAGGCGCCGATCCAGTGCCTGCCCCAGCAACCCACCCAACATGGCCCCCGGAATGCTGGCGATGGCAAAACCCGCCCCGGCGCCGATCAGAGTCCCAGGCCACAACATCTTACTGGCCCACGGTCAGCAGACTTTCAACCTGCGCCAGGCGCTCCAGCGTACCGACGTCAATCCAGCGTCCATCCATGTGTTCCCCCGAGACCAAGCCTTGAGCCATCGCCGTGCGCAGCAAGGGCGCCAGCTTGAAGGCACCGGCACTGCAACCCGCGAACAGCTTGGGGTGCAGCACCGAAATGCCACTGAAGGTCAGGTTATCGGCACCGGGCGCTGCATCATGAAGCAAACCATCCTTGATATAGAAATCGCCACCACTGGGGTGATGAGGCGGGTTATCGACCATGACCAAGTGCGCCAAGCCGCTCGAGGGCTGCTTGAGGCGGACAAAGTCGTAGTCGGTCCAGATATCGCCATTGACCACCAGGAACGGCTCCTCCCCCAGCAAGGGCAAGGCCTGGAAGATTCCGCCACCGGTTTCCAGGGGCTCGCCCTCTGGCGAATACTGGATACGCACGCCGTACTGCGCGCCGTCTCCCAGATAACTCTCGATTTGCTGGCCCAGCCAGGCATGGTTGATGACGATATCGGTGAATCCCGCTTTCGCCAGCGCCTCCAGGTGGTACTCGATCAGGCGCTTGCCACCGGCCTGGACCAACGGTTTTGGGGTGTGCAGGGTGAGCGGACGCATCCGCTCGCCCTTGCCGGCCGCCAGGATCATCGCCTTCATACGTGGGCCTCGGCCGGTTGGCGCAGGCTGGCCAGCAACTCGCCCAGGTCGGCCAGTTCCGGCCGATCGGCCAGCACCGCGTCTATATAGGCAAAGAAGCGCGGCACGTCCGCCAGGTAGCGCGGTTTGCCATCACGGTGGCAGATACGCGCAAAGATACCGATGACCTTGAGGTGACGCTGCACCCCCATCAAGTCGCTGGCGCGCAGGAAATCTTCAAAGTCCGCCTGCACCGGGATGCCCAATTGGCCAGCACGCGCCCAATAACCACGCTGCCATTCGCGCACCCGCGCCTGGGGCCAACTGAGGAAGGCGTCCTTGAACAGGCAGGTGATGTCGTAGGTCACGGGGCCGTAGACCGCATCCTGGAAATCCAGCACGCCAGGGTTCGGCACGCTGATCATCAGGTTGCGCGGCATATAGTCGCGATGCACCAGGACCTTGGGCTGGGCCAGGGCGCTGTCGATCAGCAATTGGCTGACCCGCTGCCATTGAGCCAACTGCTGCTCGTCGAACTCAATGCCCAGATGCCGGCGCACGTACCATTCGGGGAACAACTCCAATTCACGGCGCAACAATGGCACGTCGTAGCTGGGCAACCCGGCGTCCATCGGCAATTGCTGGAAAGCCAGCAGCGCGTCGATGGCTTCGGCAAACAATTGATCGGCATTTTCACCGTCAATCACATCCAGATAGGTGTTTTTGCCCAGGTCGTTGAGCAAAAGAAAGCCTTGGGAGAGATCTTCTGCATAAATTTGCGGAACATTTATTCCCGATTTCGCCAACATTCTCGCGATATCGACGAAAGGTTTGCAGTTTTCCTGGGGGGGTGGGGCATCCATCACGATCAATGTGCGACCTTCGCCCTGCCAACGGAAGTACCGTCTGAAACTCGCGTCGCTGCTGGCCGCAGTCAATGTAGCCGGGGGTACGGCCCCCCATCCCTGGGCATGGAAAAGCTCGGGTAACTGCTGATCGAGCCAGACTTTCAGGTGTTGCAAACGTAGATCTTGGTCGGGCATTACAAGGGTCTCCGACGGCGCTAGCCGTCAAGCGGGTCATGCTTTATTATCACGCATCTTTTTCAGACCATCGAGAGGCGTGCGGCCCACACCGCGGGCAGATGGCACGCAGGAAGCCCGGACTAATAAGATGGCATTGAAATCCCCCGCGTTTCGTAGAAAATTTCCGTTGCTGGTAACCGGCAGTCTGCTGGCCATGCAACCCTTCGCCACCTCATTCGTGGTCGCCGCGGAACAGTATGACTGCTCAGTCTCTGCTTCGGGTGCCTGGGATTGCGCGCCGAAAGCCAGCGCAGCCCCGTTACCACCGCGTCCGGTGCATGACGGCAGTGCCGTCAGCTCGGCCAACGGCACGCCGCAAGGCGAAGCTGCTGGTGCCGAAGCCGTACCGCAGACCAAGCTGGTCACCGAATCCAAGGGCCGTGGCCTGCGTTCGCGCAGTGCCGACTACAGCCACCTGGACTGGGTCCCTCGAGAAAACCTCACCGCAGCGCAACTGGCCGAAACCGGTCCTTATTGCGCCGGTGCGTACGTCGAGCCGCTCCGTCCTGGCATGAACGACAAGACGGACAAGAGCGACGCACCGACCTTCATCGGTGCCAAGGCCTCTCGTTACGAGCAGGACACCCAGGTCGCCACCCTGGCCGGTGACGTGGTCATGCGTCAGGGCAGCATGCAGGTCGAGGCCGAAGAGGCCAGCCTGTACCAGGCCGAGAACCGTGGCGAGCTGAACGGCAATGTGCGCATGCGCGACAATGGCGCGCTGATCGTCGGCGACCATGCCCAGGTCCAACTGGACACCGGCGCCGCGCAGATCGACAACGCCGAGTACGTAATGCACAAGTCGCGCATCCGCGGTAACGCGCTGTACGCCAAGCGTGCCGAAAACGCGATCATCCGCCTCAAGGACGGTACCTACACCACCTGCGAGCCAGACAGCAATGCCTGGCAGCTGCGCGGTAACAACATCACGTTGAACCCGGCCACCGGCTTCGGTACGGCGACCAACGCGACGTTGCGGGTCAAGAACATCCCGATCCTGTACACCCCGTACATCTACTTCCCGATTGACGATCGTCGTCAGTCCGGCTTCCTGCCGCCGAGCTTCAGCTCGGGTGGGGAAAGTGGCTTCACGCTGGTGACACCGTACTACTTCAACCTGGCGCCGAATTACGATGCCACGTTGTACCCGCAATACATGACCAAGCGCGGCATGTTGATGGAAGGCGAGTTCCGCTACCTCACCAAGTCCAGCGAAGGTCAGTTCGGCGGTGCGTATCTGAACGATGACAGCGACGAACGCAAGAAGCAGAGCGACTACGACAAAACCCGCTATATGCTCAATTGGCAGCACAAGGGCGGGTTGGATTCGCGTTTATTGACTGAGATCGACTACACCAAGATCAGCGATCCGTTCTACTTCCAGGATCTGAAGTCCAATCAGATTGGCGTGGAGACTCGTGAATTCGTCAACCAGCAAGGTAGTGTCAGCTATCGCGGAGACAGCTATAAAGCCAGGTTGAATCTGCAAGCCTACGAGCTGGCGACGATCTCGCAGATTACTCCGTATGATCGATTGCCACAGATTACCTTCACGGGTTCATTGCCTTACAACCCTGGCGGGCTGCACTTTGATTATGACGCCGAGGCCGTCCGGTTTGATCGGGATCTGAGGACTGGCAATATTACCAACAAGGATGGTGGGCCGTTTAACCCCAACGGCACGATAGGTGAACGCCGCCTAGACACCTATGTAACAGGATTGACCCGTGCCAACGGAACACGATTGAATGTAGCACCAAGCATATCGTTGCCGATGAACTGGAGTTACGGCTTCGTCACGCCGAAACTCAAGTACGCCTACACCAAATACGACCTTGATCTCGACGGCACCGGCAAAGAACAAATGGTTGCCGCGGGACAGAAATTCAAGAGTTCCCAAGACCGCTCCATACCGATCGCCAGCGTCGATAGCGGGCTATTTTTTGACCGCAGCACCCAGTGGTTTGGCAAGAACTACAACCAGACCCTGGAACCACGCCTTTTCTATCTCTATGTACCAGAGAAAGACCAGTCCGATATCCCTGTGTTCGATAGCAGCGAAGCCACGTTCAGCTACAACTCGCTGTTTCGCGACAACCGCTTCTCGGGCAGCGACCGGATCGGTGACGAAAACAAACTGTCCCTGGGCGTGACCAGCCGCTGGATCGAAGAAAACGGCTTTGAGCGTCAGCGCATTTCCGTCGGCCAAGCCCTGTACTTCAAGGATCGCGAAGTACAACTGCCTGGCGTCGTGGCTGCCGACCGCGAAGACTCGCAGTCGGACGTCTCGCCAATCGCCCTGGACTACGAGTTCCGCTTCAACCGCGACTGGCGCGCCACTGCCGATTACAACTGGGACACTGAAAGCCACAGTGCCCGCTCCGGCAGCGCGATGTTCCACTACCAGCCGGAAGACAACCTGAACAAGGTTATCAACGTTGGTTATCGCTATCGCAACGACCAGGTGGTCTACAACCAACTGACCGGTAAATGGCAGTTTGGCGGCAACTACGGAACCGAAGGGCAACCGAACTTCGTGAAGGATTACTACAAAATCCAGCAACACGATTTCTCGATGATGTGGCCGATCGTTCCACAATGGAACCTGATCACCCGCTGGCAGTATGACTATGCACGCAACCGTACCCTGGAAGCCTTCGGTGGTTTCGAGTACGACAACTGCTGCTGGAAACTGCGCGTGATCAACCGTTATTGGGTTTCCAACGACGAATACACCCAGATCGCCCCGCAGAACGAAAAAGGCGACCACGGTCTCTTCCTCCAAATCGTCCTCAAAGGACTCGGCGGCCTGACTGGCGCCAAGGTAGAGAGCTTCCTCGACAAAGGCATCCAAGGTTATCGTGAACGTGAAGATCAAGCTTTCTGATTGTCTGCGCCCGCTGATGCTGGGCGCGCTGTTCCTGGGTACTGCAGCGGCACACGCTGCAGTGCAACCGCTGGACAAGGTGGTGGCCATCGTCGATAACGACGTGATCATGCAGAGCCAACTGGACCAACGGGTCAAGGAAGTTCAGCAAACCATCGCCAAGCGTGGTGGTGGCGTGCCGCCGACCAGCGTCCTGGACCAGCAGGTGCTGGAACGCCTGATCGTCGAAAACCTGCAATTGCAGATTGGCGACCGCTCCGGCATCCGCATCACCGACGAAGAACTGAACCAGGCCGTCGGCACCATCGCTCAACGCAACAACATGAGCATTGATCAGTTTCGTGCGGCCCTGGCCCGTGACGGTTTGTCCTATGAGGACGCCCGTGACCAGATCCGCCGCGAAATGATCATCAGCCGCGTGCGTCAGCGCCGTGTGGCCGAACGTGTGCAGGTATCAGAGCAGGAAGTGAAGAACTTCCTGGCCTCGGACCTGGGCAAGATGCAGCTCTCCGAAGAACTGCACCTGGCCAATATCCTGATCCCGACACCGGACAGCGCCAACGCCGAGCAACTCAATGCCGCAGCGGCCAAGACCCAGGCGATCTATGACCGTCTGAAGGCCGGTGCCGACTTTGCCCAGATGGCAATCGCCCAGTCCGGTAGCGACAACGCTCTCGAAGGCGGCGACATGGGCTGGCGTAAAGCTGCTCAATTGCCACCGCCATTTGACCGTGAGCTGAGCGCCATGGAAGTAGGTGGCATCACCCAACCTGCGCGCACCCCTGGCGGCTTCATCATTCTGAAGTTGCTGGAACGCCGCGGCGGCGAAACTTCGTTGAAAGACGAAGTGCATGTTCGCCATATCCTGGTCAAGCCAAGCGAAATCCGCACCGAGGCTCAAACCAAGGAACTGGCGCAAAAGATCTATGAGCGCATCGAAGGCGGTGAAGACTTCGCCACCCTGGCCAAAAGCTTCTCGGAAGACCCGGGTTCTGCCCTCAACGGCGGCGACCTGAACTGGATCGACCCACGAGCCCTGGTGCCCGAGTTCCAGCAAGTCATGAACGATACGCCCCAAGGCGTGCTGTCCAAGCCGTTCAAGACCCAATACGGTTGGCATGTCCTGGAAGTCCTTGGCCGCCGCGCCACCGACAACACCAGCCAGGCCCGTGAGCAGCAAGCACTGACCGTACTGCGTAACCGCAAATACGACGAAGAGCTGCAAACCTGGCTGCGTCAGATCCGTGACGAAGCCTACGTGGAAAACAAGCTTCCTGGCGCCGACACAACAGGCACCGACCAGGCAGTCCAGTGAAACCCCAGCGTTTCGCATTGACACCCGGCGAGCCGGCCGGCATAGGTCCAGACCTGTGCCTGCTGCTCGCCGCGCAAGCCCAGCCTTACCCCCTGATTGCCATTACCAGCCGCGACCTGCTCCTTGAGCGGGCCGCGCAACTGGGCGTGGCTGTCGACTTGCTGCCCGTTTCGCCGGGCAACTGGCCCGACCAGCCGGCACCTGCCAATAGCTTGTACGTGTGGGACACCCCGCTGCAGGCCAAGGTGGTCGCCGGGCAACTGGACAAGGCCAACGCCGCCTTCGTCCTGGAGACTCTGACCCGGGCCGGACAAGGCTGCATCGACGGCGACTTCGCCGGGATGATCACCGCGCCCGTGCATAAAGGCGTGATCAACGAAGCCGGCATCGCCTTTTCCGGGCATACCGAGTTTCTCGCAGAACTGACCCACACCGAACAAGTGGTGATGATGCTGGCAACCCGCGGCCTGCGCGTGGCACTGGTGACCACTCACCTGCCCTTGCGCCAGATTGCCGATGCCATTACCCCCGAGCGCCTGGAGCGTGTAACGCGCATCCTGCACGCTGACCTGCAACAAAAATTCGGCATCGCCCAGCCGCGAATCCTGGTGTGTGGCCTCAACCCCCATGCGGGTGAAGGTGGCCACCTGGGCCATGAAGAAATCGACATTATCGAACCGACACTAGAGCGCCTGCGCCAAGACGGCATGGACCTGCGTGGCCCATTGCCTGCGGACACTCTGTTTACCCCCAAATATCTGGAGCACTGCGATGCAGTGCTGGCGATGTACCATGACCAGGGGCTGCCCGTGCTGAAATACAAAGGTTTCGGCGCCGCAGTCAACGTGACGCTGGGCCTGCCGATCATCCGCACCTCCGTCGACCATGGCACCGCCCTGGACCTGGCGGGCAGCGGCAAGATCGATACCGGCAGCCTGCACGTGGCCCTGGAAACCGCCTATCAGATGGCCGAGACCCGTATATGACCGAGCATTACCAACACCGGGCGCGCAAGCGCTTCGGGCAAAACTTCCTGCACGATGCCGGCGTTATCGACCGCATCCTGCGCTCCATCCATGCCAAGCCCGAAGACCGCCTGCTGGAAATCGGCCCGGGCCAAGGCGCACTGACCCAGGGCCTGCTCAATAGCGGCGGCCAACTGGATGTGGTTGAGCTGGACAAGGACCTGATCCCGATCCTCAACCAGCAATTCGCTGGCATGCCCAACTTCAACCTGCACCAGGGCGACGCGCTGAAGTTTGACTTCACCAGCCTCAATGCCGCCCCCAACAGCCTGCGGGTGGTCGGCAACTTGCCGTACAACATCTCCACGCCACTGATCTTTCACCTGCTGAACAACGCAGGGATCATCCGCGACATGCATTTCATGTTGCAGAAGGAAGTGGTCGAGCGCTTGGCCGCCGGCCCTGGCGGCGGTGATTGGGGTCGCCTGTCGATCATGGTCCAGTACCACTGCCGGGTCGAGCACCTGTTCAATGTCGGGCCGGGCGCGTTCAATCCACCACCGAAAGTCGATTCGGCGATTGTGCGTCTGGTGCCCCACGCGGTCCTTCCTCATCCGGCCAAGGATCATCGCCTGCTGGAGCGGGTAGTGCGTGAAGCGTTCAACCAGCGCCGCAAGACCCTGCGCAATACACTCAAGGCATTGCTGAGCAACGCCGAGATCGAAGCCGCCGGTGTCGACGGCAGCCTACGCCCGGAGCAGTTGGACCTGGCCGCGTTTGTACGTCTGGCGGACCAGCTAGCTATCCAGCCAGCGCCGACGGCGGAATAAGCCGCAGAGGCTTGATGCAATGCGATCCACATGTGGGAGTAGGCTTGCCCGCTCCCACATTTGCGCCGCGCTACACTGGTAGCGCTTCGTCATCTGCCAGGACGCCATCGTTTACCAAGCCAGACACATGTCTGGCCTAGTGCCCTCCTCATGGCCTAGACTGATCCGCATCTGCTGTCCTCCGCTTTTGCTCTTAAGGCCTCTTGCATGTCCGATCCTCGCTATCAGATCGACGTCAGCGTCGTCACCCGCTTCCTGGCGGAACAATCGCAACCTGAACAGAACCGCTTTGCCTTTGCCTACACCGTCACGGTGAAGAACAACGGCCAGGTGGCCGCCAAGCTGCTGTCGCGCCATTGGGTCATCACCGACGGCGACGGCCATGTCGAGGAAGTGCGCGGTGCGGGTGTCATCGGCCAACAGCCACTGATCGACAGCGGCGCCAGCCACACCTACAGCAGCGGCACCGTGATGACCTCCAAGGTCGGCACGATGCAAGGCAGCTATCAAATGCTTGCCGAAGACGGCAAACACTTCGACGCCATCATCGCCCCCTTCCGCCTGGCGGTACCGGGAGCCCTGCACTGATGGCGACCTATGCTGTCGGCGACCTGCAAGGCTGCCTGGAGCCGCTCAAATGCCTGCTTGACCGTGTAGCCTTCGACCCAGCCCAAGATCGTCTGTGGCTGGTGGGCGATCTGGTCAACCGTGGCCCGCAATCCCTGGAAACCCTGCGCTTTCTTTATGGCATGCGCGACGCCCTGGTGTGCGTGCTGGGCAACCATGACCTGCACCTGCTGGCGGTCGGCAATAACATCGAGCGCCTGAAAAAAGGCGATACCCTGCGCGAAATCCTCGAAGCTCCGGATCGCGCCGAGTTGCTGGACTGGCTGCGCCGGCAAAAGCTCGTGCACTACGACGAGGGCCGCAATACCGCCCTGGTGCATGCCGGCATCCCACCGCAGTGGAGCCTGAAAAAAGCCCTTAAATGTGCTGCCGAGGTTGAAACCGCCCTGGCCGATGACACGCTGTTCGCCACCTACCTGGACGGCATGTACGGCAATGAGCCAGTGAAGTGGGATAACGATCTGACCGGCGTTGCCCGCCTACGGGTCATTACCAACTACTTCACGCGCATGCGCTTTTGCACCGCCGAAGGCAAACTCGACCTCAAGAGCAAGGAAGGCGCCGAAACCGCCCTGCCCGGCTACAAGCCCTGGTTTACCCACAAGGAGCGCAAGACCCGCGAAACGAAGATCATCTTCGGTCACTGGGCCGCCCTTGAAGGTCACTGCGACGAGCCTGGGGTATTTGCCCTCGACACCGGGTGTGTCTGGGGCGGAGCCATGACCCTGATGAACATCGACACCGGCGAGCGCCTGAGCTGCCAGTGTGAATCCCCCCTTCCCGTTACACTGCCGGCTGCCGCCAAGCGCTAGACGCCGCTTGCCGCCCGCCCAAGGAGCCCGCCATGAGCGAATTCAAACGTATCCCTCCCGAACAAGCCCAGGCCCTGCGTGAGCAAGGCGCCTTGGTGGTGGATATCCGTGATCCCCAGACTTACGCCCTGAACCACATCAAGGGCGCACAGCACCTGGACAACCACAACATTGCCGATTTCATCCGCGCCGCCGACCTCGACGCGCCAGTGATCGTGGCCTGCTATCACGGCAACTCCAGCCAGAGCGCGGCGGCCTATCTGGTCAGCCAGGGGTTCTCCGATGTCTACAGCCTGGACGGCGGCTTTGAGCTGTGGCGTACGACGTATCCTGCGGAAACTGCCACAGGCAATTCGCAATAATTTTTTTCAAACCCCGCTACCCCGCGTGACGCTTGGGCTCGCGCCGTTTCTGAGAAACGGCGCACCCAAACTAATTAGGCATCTCGCCTTGACCTCCCGGATTCCCAACTATCATTAAGCGCAGGCCATCCAAAACAGGGGAGAGCCGGTACACCGGCGTGCGGGTCATCGGTAGCGTTTCAGGGTGTTCTGGGGGGAAATGGCCACGGCAAACGCCACTGGCTGCCAGCATCGACTGATTGATCCGGCGTCGGCTCCACGTATCGAGCGAGGTGACGACGTCATGAGTATTTTTAGCCACTTCCAACAACGCTTCGAGTCCACCCAGCAGGAAGAACTCACGCTGCAGGAGTATCTTGAGCTGTGCAAAAAGGACCGCAGCACCTATGCGTCTGCCGCCGAGCGCCTGCTACTGGCGATTGGCGAACCGGAGCTGGTAGACACCTCCAACAACTCGCGGCTGTCGCGAATATTCTCCAACAAGGTGATCCGCCGCTACCCGGCCTTTGAAGACTTCCATGGCATGGAAGAATGCATCGACCAGATCGTCTCCTACTTCCGCCATGCCGCCCAGGGCCTGGAAGAGAAGAAACAGATTCTCTACCTGCTCGGCCCCGTGGGCGGCGGTAAATCTTCCCTGGCCGAAAAACTCAAGCAACTGATCGAAAAGGTGCCCTTCTACGCGATCAAGGGCTCTCCGGTGTTCGAATCGCCCCTGGGCCTGTTCAACGCCACAGAAGATGGCGCGATTCTCGAAGAAGACTTCGGCATCCCACGGCGCTATCTCAACACCATCATGTCGCCCTGGGCCACCAAGCGCCTGGCCGAGTTCGGCGGCGATATCAGCCAGTTCCGGGTGGTGAAGCTCTATCCGTCGATTCTCAACCAGATCGGCGTCGCCAAGACCGAACCGGGGGATGAAAACAACCAGGATATTTCCGCGCTGGTGGGCAAGGTGGATATCCGCAAGCTGGAGGAATTCCCGCAGAACGACGCCGATGCCTACAGCTACTCGGGCGCACTGTGCCGGGCCAACCAGGGCCTGATGGAATTCGTGGAGATGTTCAAGGCGCCGATCAAGGTGCTGCATCCATTGCTCACCGCCACCCAGGAAGGCAACTACAACAGTACCGAAGGCCTCGGGGCGATTCCGTTCACTGGCATCCTGCTGGCCCACTCCAACGAATCGGAGTGGCACACCTTCCGCAACAACAAGAACAACGAAGCCTTCATCGACCGGATCTATATCGTCAAGGTGCCGTACTGCCTGCGGGTCAGCGATGAAATCAAGATCTACGACAAATTGCTGTTCAACAGTTCCCTGGCCAAGGCCCATTGCGCGCCAGACACCCTGAAGATGCTCGCCCAGTTCACGGTGCTCTCGCGTCTCAAGGAGCCGGAAAACTCGAATATCTACTCGAAAATGCGCGTCTACGACGGGGAGAACCTCAAGGACACCGATCCCAAGGCCAAGTCGATCCAGGAGTACCGCGACACGGCGGGCGTCGATGAGGGCATGAATGGCCTGTCGACCCGCTTCGCCTTCAAGATCCTGTCCAAGGTCTTCAACTTCGACCCCCATGAGATCGCCGCCAACCCGGTACACCTGCTCTATGTACTGGAGCAGCAGATCGAACAGGAGCAGTTCCAGGCCGAAACCCGCGAGCGTTACCTGCGCTTCCTCAAGGAGTACCTGGCGCCGCGCTATATCGAGTTCATCGGCAAGGAGATCCAGACCGCCTACCTGGAGTCCTACAGCGAATACGGCCAGAACATCTTCGACCGCTATGTGCTGTACGCCGACTTCTGGATCCAGGATCAGGAATACCGCGACCCCGAAACCGGCGAGATCCTCAACCGCGTAGCCCTCAACGAAGAGCTGGAGAAGATCGAAAAACCGGCCGGCATCAGCAATCCGAAGGATTTCCGCAACGAAATCGTCAACTTCGTACTGCGCGCCCGGGCCAACAACAACGGCAAGAACCCGACCTGGCTCAGCTACGAGAAGCTGCGGGTGGTCATCGAGAAAAAAATGTTTTCCAACACCGAGGATCTGCTGCCGGTCATCAGCTTCAACGCCAAGGCCAGCAAGGAGGACCAGCAAAAACACAACGACTTCGTCACACGAATGGTCGAGCGCGGCTACACCGACAAACAGGTACGGCTGCTCTCCGAGTGGTACCTGCGGGTGCGCAAATCGCAGTAAGGCAGCGACAGGCGTGCGCTGCCGGGCCCCTGGCCTGGCAGTTGACCGCTTGTCTCTAAGCTTCCAGCTCGCGGCTTGAAGCTTGTAACGTGAAGCTGCCCGGAGGGCTCCCTATGAGCTATGTGATCGACCGACGCCTCAATGGCAAGAACAAGAGCACGGTAAACCGCCAGCGGTTCCTGCGGCGTTACCGTGACCACATCAAAAAGGCCGTCGAAGAGGCGGTGAGTCGCCGCTCCATTACCGATATGGAGCACGGCGAGCAGATCAGCATTCCCGGCCGGGACATCGACGAACCGGTGCTGCATCACGGCCGCGGCGGCAAACAGACCGTGGTTCATCCGGGAAACAAGGAATTCACCACTGGCGAGCATATCCAGCGCCCTCAGGGCGGTGGCGGCGGCAAAGGCCCAGGCAAGGCCGGCAACTCCGGCGAAGGCATGGATGAGTTCGTGTTCCAGATTACCCAGGAGGAATTCCTCGAATTCATGTTCGAGGACCTGGAGCTGCCCAACCTGGTCAAGCGCAACCTGACCGGCACTGACACCTTCAAGACCGTGCGCGCCGGTATCAGCAACGAGGGCAACCCCTCGCGCATCAATATCATCCGCACCCTGCGTTCGGCCCACGCACGGCGTATCGCCCTGTCTGGCAGCAGCCGCGCCAAACTGAGGGAAGCCAAGGAAGAGTTGGCGCGCTTGAAGCGCGAAGAGCCGGACAACTTCGGCGATATCCAGGAAATCGAAGCAGAAATCGAGAAACTCAGCGCGCGCATCCACCGCGTGCCGTTCCTCGACACCTTCGACTTGAAATACAACCTGCTGGTCAAGCAACCCAACCCCAGCTCCAAGGCCGTGATGTTCTGCCTGATGGACGTTTCCGGCTCCATGACCCAGGCGACCAAGGACATCGCCAAGCGCTTCTTTATTCTGCTGTACCTGTTTCTCAAGCGTAACTACGACAAGATCGACGTGGTGTTTATCCGCCATCACACCAGCGCCCGCGAGGTCGACGAGGAAGAGTTTTTCTATTCGCGGGAGACCGGCGGCACCATCGTGTCCAGTGCGCTGAAACTGATGCAGGAAATCATGGCTGAGCGCTACCCAGCCAACGAATGGAACATCTACGCGGCCCAGGCTTCCGACGGCGACAACTGGAACGACGACTCGCCCATCTGCCGCGACATCCTGATCAACCAGATCATGCCGTTCGTGCAGTACTACACTTATGTGGAGATTACCCCCCGCGAGCACCAGGCCCTGTGGTTTGAATACGAGCGCATCGGTGAAGCCTTCGCCGATACCTTCGCCCAGCAACAACTGGTCTCGGCCGGCGATATCTATCCGGTCTTCCGTGAACTCTTCCAGCGCAGGTTAGTGACATGACCGCCAAAGAGCATAAGCGCCAACCCATTTCCACGGGGTCCGAATGGACCTTCGAACTGATCCAGGCCTATGACCGGGAAATCAGCCGCATTGCGGCCGGTTATGCCCTGGATACCTATCCCAACCAGATCGAAGTGATCACCGCCGAACAGATGATGGACGCGTATGCCTCGGTGGGCATGCCCCTGGGCTATCACCATTGGTCCTACGGCAAGCACTTCCTCAGCACCGAGAAGTCCTACAGCCGTGGTCAGATGGGCCTGGCCTACGAAATCGTGATCAACTCCGACCCGTGCATCGCCTACCTGATGGAAGAAAACACCATCTGCATGCAGGCACTGGTGGTGGCCCACGCGTGCTACGGCCACAACAGTTTCTTCAAGGGCAACTATCTGTTCCGCACCTGGACCGACGCCAGTTCGATCATTGATTACCTGGTGTTCGCCAAGCAGTACATCATGCAATGCGAGGAGCGCCACGGGATCGACGCCGTGGAAGACCTGCTCGACTCCTGCCATGCCTTGATGAACTACGGGGTAGACCGCTACAAACGCCCTTACCCCATTTCCGCCGAAGAGGAACGGCTGCGGCAGAAGGACCGTGAAGAGCATCTGCAAAAGCAGATCAACGACTTGTGGCGCACCATCCCCAAGCGCGCCGACAAGAACAGCGACAAAGACAATGCACGCTTCCCCAGCGAACCCCAGGAAAACATCCTGTACTTCCTGGAAAAGCACGCCCCGTTGCTGGAGCCGTGGCAACGGGAGATCGTGCGGATCGTGCGCAAGATCGCCCAGTATTTCTACCCCCAGCGCCAGACCCAGGTGATGAACGAAGGCTGGGCTACGTTCTGGCATTACACCCTGATAAACGACCTCTACGACGAAGGGCTGGTGACCGACGGTTTCATGATGGAGTTCCTCACCTCCCATACCAGCGTGGTCTTCCAGCCAGGCTTCGACAGCCCCTACTACAGCGGCATCAACCCTTATGCCCTGGGCTTTGCCATGTACCGGGATATCCGGCGCATGTGCGAACACCCGACCGAGGAAGATCGCCGCTGGTTCCCGGAGATCGCCGGCAGCGACTGGTTATCGACCCTCAAGTTCGCCATGAGCAGCTTCAAGGATGAGAGCTTTATCCTGCAGTACCTGTCGCCCCAGGTGATTCGTGATCTCAAGCTGTTCAGCATTATGGATGACGACCTCAAGGACGACCTGCTGGTACCTGCCATTCACGACGAAGCCGGTTACCGCACCATCCGCGAGACCCTGGCGGCCCAGTACAACCTGGGCAACCGCGAGCCCAACGTGCAGATCTACAGCATCGATATGCGCGGCGACCGCTCCCTGACCCTGCGCCACCAGCAGCACGACCGCAAACCCCTGGGCGAATCCACGGATGAAGTGCTCAAGCACCTGCACCGGCTATGGGGTTTTGATATCCATCTGGAGACGCTGCAAGGCGACCAGATCATGAAAACCCACCATGTTCCGCCGCGCAACGAACACAACGACAACGACTACGGCCGCCTGGACCTGGCCGTGGTTCACCTTTGATGCAGCAATGCCTCCATTGGCCTGGCACAGGCGTTATCCTGTAGGGCTAATGGAGGCTTTTTCATGCAAATCTACAAAGTCGGCGGAGCGGTACGTGATCGCTTGCTGGGCATTCCCGTTACCGATGTCGATCGGGTCGTCGTAGGCGCCACCACCGAAGAAATGCTCGCCCTGGGCTATCGGCCTGTAGGCTCTGATTTTCCGGTGTTCCTGGACCCGAAAAACAACGAGGAGTACGCCCTCGCCCGTACCGAGCGCAAGAGCGGCCGGGGGTATGGCGGCTTTGTGTTTCATGCCAGCCCTGAAGTCACCCTCGAACAAGACTTGATCCGTCGCGACCTGACCATCAACGCCATGGCTGAAGACGACGACGGCAACCTGACCGATCCCTATCATGGCCAACGCGATCTGCAAGCCCGAGTGTTGCGCCACGTTTCCCCGGCGTTCGCCGAAGATCCCTTACGTGTGTTGCGGGTGGCACGGTTTGCCGCACGTTATGCCAGCCTCGGTTTCACTGTCGCCCCCGAAACCCTGGAACTGATGCGCCAACTCAGTGACTCTGGCGAACTGGATGCCCTGACCCCGGAGCGCAGCTGGAAGGAAATTTCCCGGGCGCTGATGGAAGATCAACCCCAGGTGTTTATCCAGGTGCTGCGCGACTGCCACGCCCTGAAAACCTTGCTGCCGGAAGTGGACGCGCTGTTCGGTGTCCCCCAACCCGAAGCCCACCATCCGGAAATTGATACCGGCATCCATACCCTGAGCGTGCTGGAACAGGCAGCCCTCCACGCCCACCCCTTGACTGTGCGCTGGGCTTGCCTGCTGCATGATCTGGGCAAGGGCCTGACGCCTGTGGATAAGTTGCCCCGGCATATTGCTCACGAACAGCGGGGCCTGAAGCTGATCAGAGCGGCCAACGAACGCTTCAAAGTACCGAAGGATTGCCAGGAACTGGCACTTTTGGTTGGCGAGTATCACACCCACGGTCATCGCGCCCTGGAGCTGAAAGCCTCGACCCTGCTGGAGTTGCTGCAGAGTTTTGACGTATTCCGCCGACCACAGCGTTTTGAAGAGTTTGTTGTCGCCTGCGAAATGGACGCACGGGGCCGCAAGGGCCTTGAGCAGCGAAGTTATCCACAGGCGGATTATTTACGCGGTGCTGCGCGGGTAGCACGGGGGGTGGCGGTGGCGCCATTGCTGGAGAAAGGCTTCAAGGGCCCGGAACTGGGTGAGGCTCTCAAGCGTGAGCGGCTCAAAGCCCTGAAAGCCTACAAAGAACACCATTCACTGCAGGAGCGGGGGGACGCCTAGTGCTTGCCCGCGCCTACAGAAGAGCGTCCGGGGTCAGTTGCCGGTCGCGCCATTTGAAGGCAACCGGGGCCAGCACCTGCTCAATCTGTGCATCCCGCCACAGCACGGCAAATGTCTTGCCCACTTCAGGATGCACACGCTCCGGCGCCATCAACGACAGCGGCCACAGCACAAAGGCGTTCTTCAGGATCTCTGCGCGCGGCAACACCAGCCCATCGAAATTCCCTGTCAGGTCGCCATACAGCAGCACATCAATATCCAGGGGCAAGCCCTTGCGATCCGGCGCGTAACGGCCATTGTCAGCCTCGATGACCTTCAACCTGCGGTCCAACTCCATCAACGACAGATCGGTATACGCCGACACCACCAGGTTGAAAAACGGCCCACTCTTGATCCCCACCGGCTGACTTTCGAACACGGCGGAACAACGCATATCGGTCAAAAAGCCATCTAACGCCTCAAGCCCCGCCTGCAAATGGGGCTCGCGCTCGATATTACTGCCAAGACCAAGGTAAACCTGAGTTAGCGACATCCGCGCTCGATCTCCACGCCCACGCCCTTGGCGGCCGGGACGGCACCGGGCTTGGTCAACTTGAGGTGCAGCCAGGGGATCTGGAACTCCTCCATCAAGACTTGCGCCAGGCGCTCGGCGAACGTTTCCACCAGTTGGAACTGCGCCTGCTCGGCAAACGCCTGGATGCGGGTGCAAACACTGGCGTAATCGAGGGCCAGGGTCAGGTCATCACCAGCTGCGGCGGGGCGATTGTCCCAGGCGAAACTCAGGTCCAGGCGCAGGCACTGACGGATACCGCGCTCCCAGTCGTAGGCCCCGATTACGGTGTCAACTTCCAGGCCTTCGATAAACACTCTGTCCAAGCACTCTTCTCCACAGCACGACAAGGGCGCAATGCCCCGTTAGAATCAAGGCGTCCTCGCCCGGAATAGTTAGCATGTCTTGGTTACTGGCGACCCTCGCCTACCTGCTCGGCTCGCTGTCCTTTGCCATCTTGCTCAGCCGCCTGACGGGAAATCCCGACCCGCGAATGAGTGGCTCAGGCAATGCCGGCGCCACCAATATGTTGCGCCTGGCCGGCAAGAAGCTCGCCGTACTCACGCTGCTTGGCGACGTGTGCAAAGGCCTTTTGCCCGTACTGATCGCCGATCTCGCCGGCCTCTCCCTGCAACAACAAGCCTGGATCGGTGTATGCGCCGTCCTCGGCCATCTGTTCCCGCTGTACTTTCGCTTTCGCGGTGGCAAGGGCGTCGCGACGGCGGCCGGCATGCTGCTGGGGATCTACCCACCGGCAGCCCTGCTAGCGGTGGCCGCCTGGCTGCTGACGTTCTACCTGACCCGCACCAGCTCCCTTGCCGCATTGATCGCCACGCCCCTGACCCTGCCATTGCTGGCCTGGCAGGAGCCGGTGGCCCTGCTGCCGATGAGCGTACTCACCCTGCTGATTGTATGGCGCCATCGCGGCAATTTACGCGACCTGTTTGCCGGGCGCGAACGGCATTTTTAAATACGCCGGCTGAACCCGCCTCATGTTCGTCGATCACAACGGCGGCAATTGCTCCATCGGCCAACGCGCCTGCACGCTGATGGCCAGGCTTTCATGCTGGCCAGCCTGCAATCGCTGGCAACCGGCGAAGGCGATCATCGCGCCGTTGTCGGTGCAGAACTCGGGGCGAGCGTAAAACACCTCGCCCTTGAGATCGCCGAGCATTTTTTCCAATGACAGACGCAAGGCCTTGTTGGCGCTGACGCCGCCTGCAATGACCAGGCGCTTCATGCCGGCCTGTTTCAAGGCACGCTTGCACTTGATGGTCAAAGTCTCCACCACCGCCTGCTGGAACGCCAGAGAGATGTCGCAACGGGCTTGCTCGCTGTCGTCCCCGGCGCTGACGCTTTGCTGCCAGGTGTTCAAGGCAAAGGTTTTCAAGCCACTGAAGCTGAACATCAGGCCAGGGCGATCACACATCGGGCGCGGGAAGGTATAGCGCCCGGCCACGCCTTTTTCCGCCAGACGCGCGATTTCCGGACCACCGGGATAATTGAGGTTCATCATCTTGGCGGTCTTGTCGAAAGCCTCGCCGGCAGCATCGTCCAGGGTCTCCCCCAGCAGCGTGTACTGGCCGATTGCATCGACCTGAACCAGCTGCGTATGGCCACCGGAAACCAACAAAGCGACGAACGGGAACCCAGGCGGGTTTTCTTCCAGCATCGGCGCCAGTAAATGGCCTTCCATATGGTGCACGCCGAGGGCTGGAATACCCCAGGCAAACGCCAGCGCCTGGGCGCAGGAGGCCCCAACCAGCAGGGCCCCGACCAATCCCGGGCCGGCGGTATAGGCGATGGCATCAATCTCGGTGGCGACGCAACCGGCCTCGTCCAACACCTGACGAATCAGTGGCAGCATGCGTTTGACGTGATCCCGGCTGGCAAGCTCGGGCACCACGCCGCCGTAGGCCCGGTGCAGGTCGATCTGACTGAACAGCGCATCGGCCAAAAGCCCGCGTTCACTGTCGTAAAGCGCGACGCCGGTCTCGTCGCAGGAGGTTTCTAAGCCCAGTACTAACATGGGTTTGCGCCTTGTAGAGGCTGAATTCGAAGGCGCGCATAATAGTCGCCACTTCCCCTCCCGACTAGCGGTTTTCGATCAGAGGCTTTGCATTCCGGGCAATGAGGGGTTAACATCCGCAACCCTTAAAAACCGACGACCTCAGCCGCGAATTTTTTGCGACGAGAACGTTGATTCCCGGTAATGAAAGAAGGTAGCTCTGGATGCCAGCCGTCAAAGTAAAAGAGAACGAACCCTTCGACGTAGCTCTGCGTCGTTTCAAGCGCTCCTGCGAAAAAGCCGGTGTTCTGGCTGAAGTTCGTAGCCGCGAATTTTATGAGAAGCCAACTTCTGAGCGTAAGCGCAAAGCAGCAGCCGCTGTTAAGCGTCACGCCAAGAAAGTTCAGCGCGAGCAGCGCCGCGCCGTTCGTCTGTACTAATACACAGACGTTCGTAGCAAGCTTCTGCCAAGCCCGGCCCTCAGCCGGGCTGTTGGCATTTGCGGATATCGCTTGATGCTTCACCGTCGACGCCGCACATGCGACCGAGACAAAGCTTCACACGTCAGGACTGGCTCTTTTGCCAGCGGTGCGCGTCTCTTCTGACGAGCCTATCAAGGCTACTGACGAGCACACTTATTTTCCAAGCAGGCGATCAATAGGTCGACTGTGCCCCATGATGAGCTCCCGAGGCCGCACTGGCCGCGACCGGACTCCAGGGCAACACTTTCAAACACGTCGAAGACTGATTGGAACTACCGTCAGTGAACACTCGACAGATACACTTCCTGACAGCCCAAACAGACATTTGATGATCAAGCCGCCAACATGCGCGCCTTGAGTGCGTCACGGGCTCTCATTTACACGCAGTGATGACGAGAACGCCATGGCCGGGCTAATTCCCCAGAGCTTTATTGACGACCTTCTGAACCGCACCGACATCGTCGATGTTGTCAGCTCACGCGTGCAAATGAAAAAGGCCGGCAAGAACTACACGGCCTGCTGCCCATTCCACAAAGAAAAGACCCCATCGTTCAGCGTCAGCCCCGACAAGCAGTTCTACTACTGCTTCGGCTGCGGCGCGGGCGGCAACGCCCTCGGCTTTATCATGGACCACGACAACCTGGATTTCCCCCAGGCCGTCGAGGAACTGGCCAAAGCCGCCGGCATGGAAATCCCCCGCGAAGAAAGTGGCCGGCCGCACAAACCACGCCAGCCCACCGACTCGCCGTTGTACCCGTTGCTCACCGCCGCCGCCGAGTTCTACCGCCAGGCCCTGAAAAGCCATCCGCAGCGCAAGGCCGCCGTGGACTACCTCAAGGGCCGCGGCCTGACCGGGGAAATTGCCCGCGACTTCGGCCTGGGCTTCGCCCCGCCGGGCTGGGACAACCTGTACAAGCACCTGAGCAGCGACACCCTGCAGCAAAAAGCCATGATCGACGCCGGCCTCCTGGTGGAAAACGCCGAGACCGGCAAGCGCTATGACCGTTTCCGCGACCGGGTGATGTTCCCGATCCGCGACAGCCGTGGCCGCATCATCGCCTTCGGCGGCCGAGTACTGGGTGACGACAAGCCCAAATACCTGAACTCCCCGGAAACCCCGGTATTTCACAAGGGCCAGGAACTCTACGGCCTGTTTGAAGCGCGCAAGAACAACCGCAACCTCGATGAAATCATCGTGGTTGAAGGTTATATGGACGTGATCGCCCTGGCCCAGCAAGGCCTGCGCAATGCCGTCGCGACTCTCGGCACCGCCACCAGCGAAGAGCACATGAAGCGCCTGTTTCGTGTGGTGCCCAGCGTATTGTTCTGTTTCGACGGCGACCAGGCCGGGCGCAATGCGGCATGGCGTGCCCTCGAGGCCACCCTGCCGAGCCTGCAGGATGGCCGCCGCGCACGCTTCCTGTTCCTGCCCGAAGGCGAAGACCCGGACACCCTGGTGCGCTCCGAAGGCACCGACGCGTTTCGCGCGCGCATCCACCAGCACGCACAGCCGCTGGCCGATTATTTTTTCCAGCAATTGACCGAAGAAGCCGATCCGCGCTCCCTCGAAGGCAAGGCCCACATGGCCACCCTCGCAGCACCGCTGATCGACAAGGTGCCCGGCGCCAACCTCAAGGCCCTGATGCGCCAGCGCCTGCTGGAAATCACCGGCCTGAGCGGCGAAGCGGTCAGCCAGCTGGTGCACAGCGCGCCCCAGGATACGCCACCGGCCTATGACCCGGGCTTCGACTACGATGCCATGCCGGACTACGCTGACTTCCACCAGCCCCAAGAAGCCTTTGTGCCTCAACAGGACTGGACGCCGAAGAAACCCGGCGCCGGCGGCAAGAAATGGGACAAGAAGCCCTGGAGTAAAAACGGCAAGCGCGGCGATCGCGACGAGGCCTACGCCCCGCGCACGCCGGTGGCCGTGGAGGCGCCGACGCTGATTGCCCTGCGCACCCTGATCCACCATCCGCAACTGGCGGGAAAAGTGGAAAGCGCCGAACATTTTGCCAACGAAAGCAACACCTATGCCCAGGTGCTAATTGCCCTGATCGAGGCCGTACAGAAAAATCCTAAGCTAAACTCTATTCAGCTTATGGCTCGCTGGCACGGCACGGAACAAGGCCGCTTGTTGAAGGCTCTCGCGGAAAAGGAGTGGCTAATTGACGGCGATAACCTTGAACAACAGTTTTTAGACACCATTACTAGGTTATCCGCGGGCCAGCACACGCAGACCCTCGATGAACTCATCAAGAGAGCAAGGCAGCCGGGATTGTCGGCTGAAGAGCAAATTCAGATAGCAAAACAGATGCGCGACCTCTTAAAACAGAATGTTTCCGCATCAAACCCGACCTCAGCTGGCGTGTGAGGTCATAGCTCGGGTATAATCCTCGGCTTGTTTTTTGCCCGCCAAGACCTTCAGTGGATAGGGTGTTATGTCCGGAAAAGCGCAACAGCAGTCTCGTATCAAAGATTTGATCCTCCTGGGTCGTGAGCAGAAGTATCTGACTTACGCAGAGGTCAATGACCACCTGCCTGAGGATATTTCAGATCCTGAGCAGGTGGAAGACATCATCCGCATGATTAACGACATGGGGATCCCCGTACACGAGAGTGCTCCGGATGCGGACGCCCTTATGTTGGCCGACTCTGATACCGACGAAGCAGCCGCTGAAGAAGCAGCCGCCGCGTTGGCAGCAGTGGAGACCGACATCGGTCGCACGACTGACCCTGTGCGCATGTATATGCGCGAAATGGGTACGGTAGAGCTCCTGACACGGGAAGGCGAAATCGAAATCGCCAAACGTATCGAGGAAGGCATCCGTGAAGTGATGGGCGCAATTGCGCACTTCCCAGGCACGGTTGACCATATTCTGTCCGAGTACACTCGTGTGACCACCGAGGGTGGCCGCCTGTCCGACGTCCTGAGCGGTTATATCGACCCGGACGACGGCATTACCCCGCCGGCTGCCGAAATACCGCCGCCTGTCGACCCGAAAGCCGTGAAAGCGGACGACGAAACCGACGACGACGAAGCTGAAGCCAGCACCGACGACGACGAAGAAGTCGAAAGCGGCCCGGATCCCATCATCGCAGCCCAGCGCTTTGGCGCGGTCTCCGATCAGATGGAACTGGCGCGCAAGGCCCTGAAGAAGCATGGTCGTGGCAGCAAGCAGGCAACCGCCGAACTGCTGGCCCTGGCTGAGCTGTTCATGCCGATCAAACTGGTACCGAAGCAATTCGAAGGCCTGGTTGAGCGGGTTCGTAGCGCCCTTGAGCGTCTGCGTGCACAAGAGCGTGCGATCATGCAGCTCTGTGTCCGTGATGCGCGCATGCCGCGTGCCGACTTCCTGCGCCAGTTCCCGGGCAATGAAGTTGACGAAAGCTGGACCGACGCACTGGCCAAGGGCAAAAGCAAATACGCTGAAGCCATTGGTCGCTTCCAGGCCGACATCGTTCGTTGCCAGCAGAAGCTGACTGCACTGCAGACCGAAACCGGTCTGACGATTGCCGAGATCAAGGACATCAACCGTCGCATGTCGATCGGCGAGGCCAAGGCCCGCCGCGCGAAGAAAGAGATGGTTGAAGCGAACTTGCGTCTGGTGATCTCCATCGCCAAGAAGTACACCAACCGTGGCCTGCAATTCCTCGACCTGATCCAGGAAGGCAACATCGGCTTGATGAAGGCTGTGGACAAGTTCGAATACCGTCGCGGCTACAAGTTCTCGACTTATGCCACCTGGTGGATCCGTCAGGCGATCACTCGCTCGATCGCCGACCAGGCCCGCACCATCCGTATTCCGGTGCACATGATCGAGACCATCAACAAGCTCAACCGTATTTCCCGGCAGATGTTGCAGGAAATGGGTCGTGAACCGACCCCGGAAGAGCTGGGCGAACGCATGGAAATGCCTGAGGATAAAATCCGCAAGGTATTGAAGATCGCTAAAGAGCCGATCTCCATGGAAACCCCGATCGGTGATGACGAAGACTCCCATCTGGGTGACTTCATCGAAGACTCGACCATGCAGTCGCCAATCGATGTCGCCACCGTTGAGAGCCTTAAAGAAGCGACGCGCGACGTACTGTCCGGCCTCACTGCCCGTGAAGCCAAGGTACTGCGCATGCGTTTCGGCATCGACATGAATACCGACCACACCCTTGAGGAAGTCGGTAAGCAGTTTGACGTGACCCGCGAGCGGATCCGTCAGATCGAAGCCAAGGCACTGCGCAAGTTGCGCCACCCGACGAGAAGCGAGCATTTGCGCTCCTTCCTCGACGAGTGATCACAAAACCCCCAGGCCCAGGCCTGGGGGTTTTGCTTTGTGCAGATTAAATCCTCCCCGCGTCACTCCCCCTCGCAATGCCCGTCTACACTCGAAATATTCCCCGTGCCATAACGAGACCGTTATGCCCAGACTGCCGACCGTGCTACTGCTGTCGCTGCTGACCTGGACCGCGACGGCTGGCGCGTTGACTCTCACAGATGAAGAGCATGGCTGGTTGGCGGACCACCCAGAGTTGCGCCTGGGCGTTGATGCCTCGTGGCCGCCGTTTGAATATCGCGATGAAGAAGGTCGCTATCAGGGCCTGGCCGCTGACTATGTGCGGCTGCTCCAGGAACGCCTGGGCATCAAGATCAAGCTGATAGAACCGGCCAACTGGAGCGCATTGCTGGAGCAGGCGCGGAACAACCAGCTCGACCTGTTGCCGGGCATCATGTCCACCCCGGAGCGCCAGGGCTTCCTCGCATTCTCCCGGCCTTACCTCGACTTCCCCATCGTCATTCTCGCCCATGAAGGCGGTGCCCAGCCCCGCTCCCTCAAGGACCTGTATGGCCTGAAGATCGCCGTGGTGGAGAACTATGCCCCCCACGAATTGCTGCGCACCCACCATCCCGACCTGAACCTGGTGGCGATGCCCAATGTCAGCTCGACGTTGCAGGCCCTGGCCACCGATGAGGTGGACGCCGTCGTCGGCGACCTCGCCTCCAGCGTCTGGAGCCTGCGCCAGCTCAAGCTCGACGGCTTGTATGTCAGTGGCGAAACGCCCTATCGCTACCAACTGGCAATGGGCGTGCCTCGAGAGAACAAACTGCTGATTGGCATTCTGGATAAAGTGCTCGCCGACCTCAGCCCCAGCGAAGTTAACGAGATCCAGAAGCACTGGGTTGGCAATGTCATTGATCACCGGGCCTTCTGGGCCGACTTGCTGCTCTACGGCCTGCCTGCCGTGCTGCTGTTGAGTACCGTGCTGGCCATCGTCATTCGGATCAACCGCCGGCTCAGTTCGGAAATTTCCCGCCGGGTAGCCCTGGAGCAAAAACTGCGCAGCAGCGAATACCATTACCGTGGGCTGGTAGAGAGCCTCTCCGCCATAGCCTGGGAAGCTGACATCAACGATTTCACCTACAGCTACGTGTCACCCCACGCCGAAGAACTACTGGGCTATCCACGCGCTCACTGGCTGATCCCCGGCTTCTGGCGCAACATCATTCACCCCGCCGACCTGACCCGCGCCGACAGCTTCTGCCAGCAGGAAACCCGCGCCAACCGCGACCACAGCATTGATTACCGGGTGATCACCGCTGACGGCCGCTGCCTGTGGGTCAGGGACATTGTCAGCCTGATCAAGTATGGGCATGAGCCGGTTCTGCGTGGTCTGATGATTGATATCAGCGAGGCCAAGCGCACCGAGGAAGCGTTGCGGCTCTCGCAGGAGAAGTTCGCCTCGGTGTTCCAGCAGTGCCCGGACATCCTGGTAATCGCCCGCCTGTCCGATGGCTGTCTGCTGGAGGTCAACAAGGCATTCGAGGACCAGATTGGCCTGAGCGCCGCAGACGTCATTGGCAAGACCGCTACCGAGCTGAACATCTGGGGTATCCAGGGTGTGGGGCCCAACCTGCTCAAGCGCGTGCAGACCACCAGTATCCGCAACCTGGAGATGCCGTTCCTGCGCAGCAACGGCCAGGCGTTTACCGGGCTGATTTCTGCCGAACCCTTCCAGCTCGATACCACCGCAGCCTTGGTAGTGGTGGTGCGGGATATCACCCAACTGAAGGAAACCCAGCAACTGCTGCAGACTACCGAAGAGAAGTTCGCCAAGGCCTTCCACGCCTCGCCGGACGGCTTGTTACTGACTCGCCAGAGTGATGGCCTGCTGCTGGAAGTCAATGAAGGCTTTAGCCGTATCACCGGGTTCAACAGTGCGATGTCCCTGGACCAATCGACCCTGGACCTGGGCATCTGGGTGGACTTGAACGAACGCAAGCACATGCTCGAGCTGCTGCAGCGCGACGGCCTGGTGCGTGATTTCGTCTGCCATATCCGACGCAGTGACGGGCAGATTCGCCTGTGCGAGGTGTCCAGCCGCCCACTGCCCATCGGTGATGACGATTGCATGCTGACCATCGCCCGCGATATTACCGAACGCCAGTTGATGCAGGAAAAACTGCAACAGGCCGCAACAGTTTTCGAAAGTACCGCCGAAGGCGTATTGATCACCGATACCCGGCAGAACATCAGCGCCGTCAACCGCGCCTTCAGCGAAATCACTGGCTACAGCGAAGCAGAAGCCCTGGGCCACACCCCACGCCTGCTGGCTTCCGGCCTGCACGACAGCGCGTTCTACGCAGCGATGTGGCATCAATTGACCGCCAACGGCCACTGGCAAGGCGAGATCTCCAACCGGCGCAAGAACGGCGAGTTGTATCCCAGTTGGCTGACCATCAGCGCCGTGCGCAATCATGACCAGTCGATCACCCACTTCGTGGCGGTATTTGCCGATATCTCCAGCCTCAAGCACGCCCAGGCGCGGCTTGACTACCAGGCGCACCACGACCCACTCACCGGCCTGCCCAACCGCACTCTGTTTGAGAATCGCCTGCAGGCCGCCCTCAATAACCAACAGGAAACCGGCAGCCAGGGCGCGGTGCTGTTTCTCGACCTCGACCGCTTCAAACACATCAACGACAGCCTCGGCCACCCGATTGGCGACCTGCTGCTCAAGGACATTGCCGTGCGCCTCAAGGAGCAGTTGCGCGATATCGACACCGTGGCCCGCCTGGGCGGTGACGAATTCATCATCCTGCTACCCGGCCTGCAACAAGCCAGCGACGCCCAGCACCTGGCCAATAAACTGCTGGCCTGCTTCACCCCGCCCTTCCAGGCGGGCGAGCACGAGTTCTTTATCAGCGCCAGCATCGGCACCAGCTTCTATCCCCAAGATGGCATCGACGTTGCCACCCTGGTCAAAAACGCCGATGCCGCCATGTACCGCTCCAAAGCCAAGGGCCGCAATCGGGTCGAACGCTACACCCAGGACCTCACCGCCCAGGCCAACGAGCGCGTCGCCCTCGAACACGAACTGCGGCGCGCCTTAGAGCGCGAAGAACTGTTTCTGTATTACCAACCCAAGCTGAGCCTGGAGACCCAACAACTGATCGGCGCCGAAGCCCTGATCCGCTGGCGCCACCCGACCTTCGGCGACGTGCCCCCCGAACACTTCATCGCCCTGGCCGAAGAAAACGGCATGATCCTGCAAATCGGCGACTGGGTCCTGGAACAGGCTTGCCGACAACTGCACCAGTGGCGCAAGTCCTATGACTACTTTGGCCCACTCTCCGTCAACCTCGCCGGTGCCCAACTGCGCCATCCCAACCTGCTGGGGCGCATCGAGCAACTGCTCCGGGACAACCACCTGGAGCCCGGTTGCCTGCAACTGGAAATCACCGAAAACTTCATCATGAGCCAGGCCGAAGAAGCCCTGGAAGTACTGCATAAACTCAAGCGCCTGGGCGTACAGCTGGCCATCGACGACTTCGGCACCGGCTATTCATCCTTAAGCTACCTCAAGCGCCTGCCCTTGGACTTCCTGAAAATCGACCAGTCCTTCGTCCGCGGCCTGCCCGATGACCCCCACGACGCCGCCATCGTGCGCGCCATCATCGCCCTGGGTCACAGCATGCAATTCACCATCATCGCCGAAGGCGTAGAAACCCTCGCCCAACAGGCCTTCCTCACTGACGAAGGCTGCGAACAAATGCAAGGCTACATCGTCAGCCTGCCCCTGCCCCCCGACATATTCGCCGCGACCTTCCTTCACATGACCCATTCGGATTTTTCGGATAGCACAGTGGAGAAACCATCGTTATAATCCGCGACCTACTGAGGGCCTATAGCTCAGTTGGTTAGAGCAGGGGACTCATAATCCCTTGGTCGTAGGTTCGAGTCCTACTGGGCCCACCATCTCTAGAAGCCGCGCACTGCGCGGCTTTTATCATTTTTTACGCCTGAAAAACTGAAGCACTCCCTTTTCAAAAAAGGTGTTACGTCCACAAAACGTCCACACCACAATGCCAATTACTCAATTCTCTTTGTGTAGCGACGAAGAATCCAACCCTCGTACAACTCGTCATCTAAGACCACAGACACATAGAGCCACGACTTCTCGGCGCTATCCAGCACCTGAACAAGCGATCCAATCCGTATCTTCAGAACTTCTTCGGCTTGTCTGCTGGGCCCCTCCATGAGGTAGACACTTTCGCCAGCCCTTGCGGCTTTGGCCACACGCAAAGCCGCCCAGCAACAGAGCCGCGACAAACAACTGGACGACCTGAAAGCCCTACTGGCCAACGGCAACCCCGACAGCAGCATGCGCGCGCGCCTGATCGGCCCGGGCAACGCCACCGAGCTGCGCCAGGCGCTGTTGCAAGGCGAGGCCCCCGGGCATGAGTGGGTGTTGTGCGCCGGCGCGCTGCTGGTGGGATCTGAGCAGGGCCTGAGCTTTGTTCGTGAGTTGGTGGGGCTATGACGCTACTACTCGACGGGCAAGAGGTACGCGGGAAGAACCTCAAGGTCACCGGCAATCTGCGCATTGAGAGCGACGATCTGTCAGGCCAGACCAGCAACACCGACAAGGGCCACAAGGGCTTCAAGCCCAAGACCCTAACGGTCACGCTGATGATTCCTTTTGTTGACCAGGTGCAACTGCGCGACCTGATGCGCCTGGTGGAAGCGACCGCCGGCGGTGGCCAGCTCAAGACGTACCGCATCGTTAACGACACGGCCGCCGCGTTTGGCATGCGCCAGGTGACGTTCACTGAAGGCGTGAGCGCCCGGGAAGACGACAGCCTGCGCGCCTGGCTGATCCAGTTCACCCTGACCGAGAAGCTGTCCAACCCTGAGAAAGTCGAAGGCCGGCGCCCGGGTAACAAGGTGGCGGCCCAGTCCGGCCCAGGTGGGGCAGTGGGCGGCACCGGTGGTGGTGGGGGCTCCAGCGAAGCCCCCGAAGAGCTGACGGGCTTCGAAGCCACGCTGAAAAAGGTAGATGGCTGGCTGGGCGGGAGTAGCACCCCATGAAACTGCACAAGGTGTTGGCCATCGGTGGTGTGCCCTATGTCCTGGTCAAAAACGAAGTGCGGCTGGACGCCAAGAGCCCCGGCCGGGCGACCTTCACCATCCAGGCCACAGCGCCGGTCAAAGGGTTGGTGACACTCGATATCGGCTACAACGACAGCACGCTGCAGCGCCACTTCATTGGCTACGTCGAACGCTGCAGCACGGCAAGCAGCACCCAGCAGGTGCTGTTCTGCCGCGAGCTGGCGGCGATTCTGGCCAACCCGCTGCCGCTGAACCTGCGCCACGTCGATCTGCGCGCCGTCCTGGTCGAGATCAGCCAGCACACCGGCCTGCGCTTTCGCGTACCAGACAAGCCCTATGCCGGGGTTAAGGCGCCGTTCTTCTACAGCCTGGCCGCCGGCTATCAAGCGATGGACAGCCTGGCCCGGGTGTTCAACATCCCCGACTTCATCTGGCAGCAGCAGGGTGATGGGGAGGTGTTCGTAGGCAGTTGGGCTGACAGCTTCTTTGGCGTTCGCCCGCCGCTGCAGCTGCCGGCGGAACTGTTCGACGACTACCAGGGCAACCAAAGCGCGATGATTGCAGCCCTTCCCGGGCTACGACCAGGTGCAACGATAAATCACGGCGAGCGCATCACCAGTGTGGCCCTCGTCGATAACCAGATGGCCATCCGATGGACGACGCAATCCGCCGTAGCGTAGAACGACAATTCCCCGAACTCACCGGCGGTTACCACCTGCCGCGCTTTGCCCGGGTGGTCGCCGTGGCCGACGCCCCGGCCGGCGCAGGGATCTGTGATGACTTCCGGCCGCGCTATGCAGTTGATATCGAAGTACTGGGGCCGGATGGCGAGCCAGACAGCAAGCTGCCGATCCTGGCCGGTGTGCCCCTGCCACTGCCCACTGGTGGCGAGGAAATGGGCATCTATGCCTTTCCCGAGGAAGGCACCCAGGTGGTGGTGTGCTTTGCCTACGGCCTGCCACACAAGCCCTATATCCAAACTATCCTGCCCCACGGCCTGAGCATGCCCAGCGTGCCGAAGGGTGACCAGGTGTGGCAACACAGCGAGGCGTGCCAGCAGCGTGTCGATGCCGACGGCAACTGGCTGCGCCAGACTGACGGCAAGATCCTGGATAAGGCGATCGAGCGGGAAGTGGAGGCTATGGGCAACACGGAGCGCTATCAGAACCACACCAGGACGGTAGACGACCATTCCACCGAGTCGGTGGGGGGCATCAAGACCTTGGAAGCTCTGGGCGCGCTCAAGCTGTTGTCGGGCGGATCTGCCAGCCTGGCGGCAATGGATGATCTGCACCAAGCGACCGGGCGCGACTTGAACCTGGTGGTGGGGCAGAAGCACAACGCCACGGTAGGTGGCGACATGGAGGAAAGGATAGAAGGGCTGCGCAGGAGCGTTGCGGCGGTCAGCCAGCGACTGGTCGCGCCCAAGACCTGGTTGGGGTCCGAAGGGGTGAACGTACTGCAGGTGCTGTGCGATCTGCTCGACCTGGTGCAGCAGATGAACACCCAGTTAGCTATCCATACTCATGGAATTACCCCAGCACCTAATAATGCTGGGGATTTCGCTGGGTACGCGGGTGAAAGCTTGAGGCTTATCAAGTCCATGAGCCTGATAACGCTTCGATAAAATTATAAGCCTCCTTTCCAGCTTTTCATAATTTTATCACTGTTGTACATACTGAATACCCATTCGTTTCCGTGCTTTTCTTTTTGGAATAGCCCTAGCTCTACAAGCCCATTTAGTACGGTGGCGGCTGTGTTATATGCACAGTTTAAGTTTTCTTTTACATTTGTTATTGTGAATTGTGATGCAACGCCTTGCTTGGCGACATTAAATACTACCCGCTGCTTTTCAGATAGTTTTGAGTAGAGGCCGGAACTATAAAGGAATGTGTTAAATTCCATAATTCCATCAACAGTTTGCTCGTAAGTTTTCTTAAATTTACTAATTGATCTAGCAATGACTCTGCACTGGTAGTCAAGGAAGTACGTTAAATCCATATTGTCTGTTTCAGTATAGAGGTAGCTTTTTCCATATTGTATTGGAGCTGCTTTTAACAAAGTGCTAATCGCAATATAACGGAATGCGCTAAAACCTTTTTTAAACATGAACCAGTAGAACAGGGAACGTGCCACCCGGCCATTTCCGTCGTGGAAGGGGTGCTCGTACCCAATTGTAAAGTGGATTATTATCGCCTTGACCAAAGGATGCATATAATCTTTACTCAACGCATCCGTGTGATCTTGGTTTACCCACTTACAAAATTTCGCCAATCTTTTTTCAAGTCCTGCAACAGGTGGAGGCTGATGCACAATTTCACCTCCGCCTTCAACAACTACATCATCGGTATTTTTTAATTCTCCCGGATGATACTTTTCGTCATCAATACCGTCGACTCCGATTTGATGTAACTCTTGTATAAGCTCTACGCTTAAGTTTTTGTCTCTATTCTCCCAAGCAAGATTCATCATCTTGAAATTGCCAATTATCATTTTTTCATCTATAGAACGCGGTCCTTTTTTTCTTTTTAGTAGCTCCTTGGCTGCTTTAGTCGTGGTTGCAGCACCTTCTAACTGGCTGCTGCTAATCGCTTCGTCTTCGATTAAGTCCTTCAATAGATATTGAAGGTGTTTTCCTTCGCCGATTTTTGAGCACATCCACTCCAACGCTGCTGTCGTCGTATGCTGGTCGCAGGAAGAAATCGCTAAATGCATTGCTGGGGTATAGAGGTAGCAGCATTCCTTCTCTGGTTCTCCAAGGAGGATCGCAGGGGTTAGCTGTTTGTTTCTCGCAGACTTAATTACCGCCCACGCTAGCGCGGGATCTAGATCCTTTGGAAGGCGGAATCTCAGCTTGTCAAAATGGAGATAGCGACCTTTCGGGTCTAATGAGTGAGCGAGATCCAAATATTTACTGATCTGATCTGCGTGCTGCTCGATGATCACCTTGAATGGGGCTGCAATTTCTTTAGGAGGGGATTTAATCATATCCATTTCAAAAGTCTCTAAATTTGAAATGAGATTACTCGAAGCCTTCGTTTATTTCAATAAACGCCAGAATTGAAACGGCTCTCCATAAGGGCCCGCTCACTGACAGTCTCGTTCAATCTGACGGGAGTGGGGAAAAAAATACGTAAAAAAGCACTTATCCCCCTCCCGCCGACGGGCTTTGCGTTGGTTTTTTGTGCAAACCATTAGGGTGGTGCAATCAAGGCTTCAGGCCAGGCCGGCCGTGGGGCTTCATGGGTTAATGGTAATTGCACGGTGTGAGAGGTTTTGCAAAGGAGTGCAATGGACGGTACAGATGACCGTCCACAATGCGTCCACACTAGCCGTAAACCTATTCGGCAAATATGAACAAAAGCACAATAAAATCTAAGATTTACGGGGTTTACCCAATAGGGACTGGTCTTTTATTCGGGCTCATAATCCCTTGGTCGTAGGTTCGAGTCCTACTGGGCCCACCACACTCAAAGCCGCGCACTGCGCGGCTTTCGTGTTTCTGGCGGAACCATCTCAGATACAGTCCTATGGTCCAAGGGTACAATTTAGGTACAGTGCTGGTTCGCCAGCCGCCTAGGAGCACCTGAATCACCCCCTAGTTTCGTAGACACCTCCAAGCCTTAAAATGAGGCCCATTAGGAGGTGCCATGAGCAACCAGCGATATCCCGAAGAATTCAAAATCCAGGCGGTCAAGCAAGTGACCGAAAAGCAGCTTCCTGTCTCGGAGGTGGCTGCACGATTGGGTGTGTCTGTGCACAGCCTCTATGCCTGGGTTAAGCGCTACACCAAGCCCCAAGAACAGCGCGTTGAGGAGGATGATCAAAGCGCTGAGGTTCGTCGTCTACGTGCCGAGCTGAAACGGGTGACGGAGGAGCGAGGGGGGCGTGGGACGGGCCGAACGCTACAAGCGCTAAAACTTATACAAAGAGAAATCTGCGTCATGTGGAAGTCTGAGTTCCCAAAGATAATTGCGTCGATATAGAGCTCAGCACCTAATAAGTTAATATGTTTCTACCCGCGTATCTAAGAGCGGCTGGCAGGAAACCTATAACACCTTCAGCTGTAGCTCTCACCAACCTCACTACACTGGCCAAGGTAAACGGTCATCTAGGGATCGAGCGTTGCTTACTCAAGCTGTCGCTCAATTAAAATAATATGGTGACAGCCTTCGCAACTAAAAACAGGTCAATGTAAATTAGCTTCAGAACTTTCCAAACCAAAACAATCCAACAACGGCAAAATAATAGCCAGAATGAAGCTATGAAAAAAGCACATCACAAATCTAGCATTTTATAAAACATAAATCACTAACCAAAACTAAACGATATATACTATATTAAATAAAATTAGATGATTGTTTTTTATAAATCCATCATCCGAGCCAACGCCAGTGACGCGACCTCACGCGCAAAATTGAAAAAGCAAGAATATGTTTCACAAAACAAAAAACTTGCTACTGACTATTTTTTTCGACCCATGTACAATATAAAATAATAAACAAACTTATAATGCAACTCACACAGCGCTAAGCAAGCGCCAAAATATGTAATTCGTGAGAAATATGAAAGAAGCCGAAATAAAACGAATCGCCGCTTACCACCTTCTAAAGCTAGAAGGTACGGAAGTGGTTTTTTTTGAGTACCCATTTCATTTCGGACGGCGCCGCGCAGATATAATATCGGCAGAAGATGGCATGATTATTGGCTATGAAATTAAGTCAGCTTATGATCGGATCGACAGACTGGCAGAGCAACTGAAATCATACGAGCAGCTTTTTGATTACGTATATATCGTATGTGACAGCAAACACATTACTGCTATACGAAAAATAGCGCCTGAGAGAGTTGGAATCTACCTATGTTCATCAAATGGCTTGAAGAGGCTACGCAAAGCCAAACAAATAAAAAATTTCAACAGCGTTGTAACTCTAGATGCCACACCAATTGAAGCGTTACGCAGAGAGTTCAAAATTGTAGAAAAATCTAAACTTGAAACTTGCGAAGCTATCTCTCGAAAATATAAACGAGAGAATATAAAATATTTTTTTAGAAAATACATCATCCAAAAATACGGTAGCCAGACCAACCACATAAAAACCGAGATCAGCGAACTACTAACCTTAGATGATGTATTTTCTTTAAGCTTAGCGCCAAACAGACTAAACCCTTAGTTCTTTAACCCTACGAATCATATAATTGCATGCCCGAACGGAGATCCAGAAAGATGGGCTAATGCCTGAAGGACTTCCAGCAGCGGCACTAGCAATTTCATCATCGCCCCAGCTAGTGTTCGAGACGTAGTTCGGGTCTACTACGACTTTCTTCGCACACCACACATATGAACCAGCGTCACGACGCTTTCGATAGTAATAAAATTTTGAAGCATTGCAAAAATCTACACGCGGAACGAATGTACCACCTCGCATTTCAATTTGCTTGATATTGATAGAAGCATAGTCTCCAAATTGCAACATTGGCCGATTATGCTTAAGGGACAAGTACAGCGAATGCTCATAAATATCAAAATTCCCTTCATCATCCTTACCTTCAGCAGATACCAGATAAGGAAAAGAACCCGAAATACAAACAATTTTTTCTAGCCAAACATCGGTATTGCTCAATGAAGATATTTTTTTGAACGCTCTCTGAAAAATATCTGTAATAGGTGCCAAGCCCGAAAGCTTGACTCTATCTCTAATGCACCCCTCATCTAAAAGAATATACAGCCGAGTATCAACCAACTCTGAAACGATATCGGTGATTACTTGCTCGTACTCATCATCTTCCAAATCAGCAGGCAAGCGCAAAGCCATTTTCTTGTACTTTCCAGTCACTGAAGCGACAAAAGCTCGGGCTTCTATCAAGTCCTCATCCAACTCGAAGTTTACGTGAATCATAGGAACTATCTGCTCCCCACAATTAAACTCCAGCCAACTTTTCCAAGACTCATAACCATTAGCAGGTGAGAGGATACTTTCTATCTGGGAGTTCTTTTGCTTGGGATCAGTTGTAACATCCAAAATATACGGGAGTTTACCTTGAATGTTTTTTATCTGATCAAGTCGCTTGACGACATCACCTAGCGAATCTTTTTTCGTAATTCTCGACTTTGTGATTTCATAGACAGGTAGCATATTCTTTCTATAAGATACATCGACAGCTGAAATAGCTCTCAACTCAGCATCTTTAGTTTTTAGTACGGGAAAATAAACTAAACTATTCCAATCCATGACCCTTCATCCCTAAATTTTTTGCTCGGACGCGCACGGCCAAGGTTGAGACCTTAAAGTACTGTGCAATTTCTTCAATACTGCCGGAAAACACTTTAACTTTATCTCTAAAAGCCAACTCGGGCATTAGAAGTTCGCTAGCGAATCGGTTGGCCTCAACCTCCATTGGGTTGCGTTCACCATTCCTGAAAAAATTTAAGTCTTTAAATTCGGCTTGCTGGAACCTATGCCGAGAGAAATGCGCGATTTCATGCGCAATCGTGAAGCGTTGTCTATTAGGATGATGAAGCGCATTTACTTTCACCACCCAGTCCTTGCCGTTGTCAGCAAGACTCAAAGTTCCTGAAATATCGTCATGCATTGGAACACTGATAAGTCCAATGCCTAACACTGACAGCAGAGCTTTCACATCTAAGGGAGAAGTATCAACACTGTGTTGCTTCGCTAGGGCAAGCAGCTGGTCAACTGTAAATCTTTCATCCACCGATGAGCTTTCACCTTGGAGTGAAGCTTCGGTCGACTTTGATTTAACACTCTTCCGGATAAAAGCCATTTGCTTACCTACTCAGTAATCTTGCCGTCAACGCAGCTTTCAGCTTTATCAAGCTCCGCCAACCGGCTACTAACCTGAATTATAGCATCTTCGGATGACTTTATTCTAGTTTCGTGATCCGTAACTACAGCGCCTTGAACGGATAGACCATCAAACAAATCTCCATAAGTAGCATTCAGCTTGTTAAGTTCCTTCTTTGCTTTACGCTCAACTATCTTGGCAAGTCCGCCAGTCTTTGAAAACTCGTCGAAGTGCGCTTTAGACTCTTTAACAACTTCAGCTCTGGAAGAGCTTCTGATAATAACAAACGCACCACCAACGATAGCAGCGTTCAACGCAATCAGTATACTGATCATAGTTTGGTAAAAGGAAACTTGTAGAGACCATAACGTATCAACCGATATTAAGGTTTTCTCTTTAACCATCCGCTCGATTACTAACTGCTCATAACTATCCAACTCTTTCATCTCTCGAGAGGGGACATATTGAGAATGGCTAATTAAAATATCTGACACTGGAGCAAAATGAAGAACTGCCAGCACCACGATCAAAGCTATACACGTGGATAGAGCGCTTGACGCAACGAGATCCTTCATCTGCAAATCCATCCATTATGACCAGTGGCCTGAAAAAGCCGACACGCTAGTAAAAAACCACTATCCAAAAACCCCATAAAGGGTAGATAGCAAAGTGATGCTACCGCTGAGCTACTCCAGCTGTCTACGCGGCGGGGCGTATCAACGCGCTGTACAAGACCACGACTCGCTTGGCTAGCAACCGAAATATCTGGTTTAGGCCCATGGAGGTGCGTTCATAGGGCACCTTTCTTAGGTACATGACAGGTACACCGCGTAGCTGTTACTGATTGCGGCTAAATGCGGTAAAGCCCTTTGAATACGGGGCCTCAGCTCGTTGTACCTATGCTAACCTACGCCAAATTTTGCTTGGCTAGCAGAATTGCGAGCCAACTCATAATCCCTTGGTCGTGGGTTCGAGTCCTACTGGGCCCACCATCTCTAAAAGCCGCGCACTGCGCGGCTTTCGCGTTTCTGGCGGTCCCCCCAAGCACCACTGGCCATGAGCCTGTAACATGCTCCCCCATTGCCGCCCACGCCGGAGCCCATCTTGTCCGCCACCCGCCCTCCCGTTCTCGATGAAATCGACCGCCAACTAATCGCCGCCTTGCAGCTCAACGCCCGTGAAAGCGTGGCAATGCTTGCTCGGCAATTGGGGATTGCCCGCACCACGGTGACCTCGCGCCTGGCGCGTCTGGAAAAGACTCAGGTGATTACCGGTTATGGCGTGCGCCTTGGCCAGCGGGTGGTGGATGGGGGGCTGCAGGCGTATGTGGGGATCACGGTGCAACCGCGTTCCGGCAAGGAAGTGCTGCGCCGACTCAGTGCCATGGCTCAGGTCCAGCAATTGTGTGCGGTCAGTGGTGAGTTTGACTATGTAGCCTGGCTGCGCACCGACTCGCCGGAGCAGCTGGATCAACTGCTGGACCAAATCGGCAGTGTCGATGGGGTAGAAAAGACCACCACCTCGATCATCCTCAGCAGCAAATTGGATCGCGGCCAGCCAATCTGACCGCCAGCTTCGTCACTTCGACTAAAAACAAATCAAACCGACGACACATTGCGTCTTATTAACGAGCGCTACGCTCCCTAGAATGGCTGCCATCTTTTCCTATACTTCACGGGTCGTGCCCCGCGGAGTTGCCAGCAAGGTCAGCCATGAACGCCACTCACAAGAACAATCGCCACCCTGCAGACGGTAAAAAGCCTATCACCATCTTTGGTCCGGACTTCCCGTTCGCCTTCGATGACTGGATCGAACACCCGGCCGGGCTGGGCAGTATTCCTGCCGCCAACCACGGCGCCGAAGTGGCGATTGTCGGCGCGGGTATTGCCGGGCTGGTGGCCGCCTACGAGCTGATGAAGCTCGGTCTCAAGCCGGTGGTGTATGAAGCCTCGAAAATGGGCGGGCGCCTGCGCTCCCAGGCGTTTGAAGGAGCCGAAGGCATCATCGCCGAACTGGGCGGCATGCGTTTCCCGGTGTCGTCGACGGCGTTCTACCACTATGTAGATAAGCTGGGGCTGGAAACCAAGCCCTTCCCCAACCCGTTGACGCCGGCCTCCGGCAGTACCGTGATCGACCTGGAAGGCCAGACCCATTACGCACAGAAACTCGCCGATCTTCCTGCGCTGTTCCAGGAAGTGGCTGACGCCTGGGCCGACGCCCTGGAGGCCGGTTCGCAGTTCAGCGATATCCAGCAAGCCATTCGCGACCGCGATGTACCACGGCTCAAAGAGCTGTGGAACACCCTGGTGCCGCTGTGGGATGACCGCACCTTCTACGACTTCGTCGCCACGTCCAAGGCGTTCGCCAAGCTGTCGTTCCATCACCGCGAGGTGTTCGGCCAGGTAGGTTTCGGCACCGGTGGCTGGGACTCGGACTTCCCCAACTCGATGCTGGAAATCTTCCGGGTGGTGATGACCAATTGCGACGACCACCAGCACCTGGTGGTCGGTGGCGTGGCGCAGGTGCCCATGGGGATCTGGCGCCACGTGCCGGAGCGTTGCGCCCATTGGCCAGCCGGCACCAGCCTCAGCTCCCTGCACCATGGCGCGCCACGGGCTGGGGTCAAGCGCATTGCCCATGCTGCCGACGGGCGTTTCGCGGTCACCGACAATTACGGCGACACCCGGGAATACGCCGCCGTGCTGACCACCTGCCAGAGCTGGCTGCTGACCACTCAGATCGAATGCGACGAAAGCCTGTTCTCGCAAAAAATGTGGATGGCTCTGGATCGCACGCGCTATATGCAGTCGTCGAAAACCTTTGTCATGGTCGATCGGCCTTTCTGGAAGGACAAAGACCCGGAAACCGGCCGCGACCTGATGAGCATGACCCTCACCGACCGCCTGACCCGTGGCACCTATCTGTTCGACAACGGCGACGACAAGCCGGGGGTTATTTGCCTGTCCTACTCGTGGATGAGCGACGCCCTGAAAATGCTGCCGCAGCCCATTGATAAACGGGTGAAGCTGGCCCTCGATGCGCTGAAAAAAATCTACCCGAAAGTCGACCTCAAGGCGCGGATCATTGGCGACCCGATCACCGTCTCCTGGGAGGCCGACCCGCACTTCCTCGGCGCGTTCAAGGGCGCGCTGCCGGGCCACTACCGCTATAACCAGCGCATGTACGCGCACTTCATGCAAAAGGATATGCCGGCCGAGCAGCGCGGGATTTTCATTGCCGGCGACGACGTATCCTGGACCCCAGCCTGGGTCGAAGGCGCAGTGCAGACCTCACTGAACGCGGTTTGGGGCATCATGACCCACTTCGGTGGCAGTACCCACCCGCAAAACCCGGGGCCTGGGGATGTATTCGATGAGATCGGCCCCATCGCCCTGGCCGAATAAGGAGTCAAGCCATGCGTGTCGCCCTGTACCAATGCCCGCCATTGCCGCTGGATGTGGCCGGCAATCTCAAGCGCCTGCATAGCGTCGCCCATGAGGCGTCCGATGCAGATGTGCTGGTGCTGCCGGAGATGTTCCTCACCGGCTACAACATCGGTGTTGAAGCAGTGGGCGCGCTGGCCGAAGCGCAAGATGGGCCATCGGCACAAACCATTGCCGAACTGGCACAGAACGCGGGCCTGGCAATTCTGTACGGCTACCCGGAGCGCGCCGAAGATGGGCAGATCTACAATGCCGTGCAACTGATCGACGCCAATGGCCAGCGCCTGTGCAACTACCGCAAGACGCACTTGTTCGGTGATCTCGATCACTCGATGTTCAGCGCCGGCGGCGACGAATTCCCTATCGTCGAGTTGAACGGCTGGAAGCTGGGATTCCTCATCTGCTACGACCTGGAGTTCCCGGAAAACACCCGGCGTCTGGCCCTGGCCGGCGCCGAGTTGATCCTGGTACCGACGGCCAACATGGTGCCCTTCGACTTCGTCGCGGATGTCACCGTGCGGGCACGGGCCTTTGAAAACCAGTGCTATGTGGCCTACGCCAACTATTGCGGGCATGAGGACCAGATCCAGTATTGCGGGCAAAGCAGCATCGCGGCGCCGAATGGCCAACGTGTCGCCCAGGCCGGCCTGGATGAAGCGCTGATCGTCGCCACCCTCGACCGCCAGGCGATGCGCGACGCGCAAGCGGCCAATCACTACTTGGCAGACCGGCGCCCCGAGCTATACGCAGCGCTGCACAAGCACTGACCGCCGCGCTTTGCGCTAGCATAGGCACTTCCTACGTTCTGGAAGTGCTCATGCCTGTGCCGGCCCACCCTCATTATTTACAACTGACCCTGGCCAATGGCCTGCGGGTTTCCCTGCGTCATGCCCCACGCCTCAAGCGCTGTGCAGCAGCCTTGCGGGTAGCGGCTGGCAGCCATGACGCGCCGTTGGCCTGGCCGGGGCTGGCACATTTTCTCGAGCACCTGTTGTTTCTCGGCACCGAGGCTTTTCCTGCACCCGACGGTTTGATGGCTTACGTGCAGCGCCACGGCGGGCAGGTCAACGCCAGTACTCGCGAGCGCACCACCGACTTCTTCTTTGAAGTGCCCACCCCGGTGTTCGGCGACGCGCTGCAGCGCCTGGGCGATATGCTCGCCCACCCACGCCTGGCCATGGACGAGCAACTGCGCGAGCGTGAGGTGTTACAGGCGGAGTTTGTCGCCTGGTCCCAGGATGCCGAGGCACAGCTTCAAGTCGCGATACTTGAAGGCCTGGCAACTGGGCATCCGCTGCGGGGGTTTCATGCGGGTAATCGCGACAGTCTGCCGGTGCCACAGGAGGATTTCCAACAAGGGTTGCGCGGGTTTTATCAAGACTTCTATCAAGCCGGGCAAATGACCTTGAGCCTTGCCGGCCCACAGTCGCTCGAGGAGCTGCAAGCCCTGGCCCAGTGCTTTGCCGACAGCCTGCCCTCAGGCCACCTACGCCCGCAGCAGGCGCCACCGGCATTGATGGACGGCGATCAACATCGCTATCAACACCTCGACAAACAGCATCTGCACCACCTCATCGCCTGTAATGCACCCCGTGAAGCCCTGGAGTTCCTCTGCACCTGGCTGAATGCCGAAGCGGCCGGCAGTTTGCTCGCCGAGCTAAAAAGCCGGGAATGGGCAAGCGCGCTACATGCCAAGGTGCTGTACCAATTCGCCGGGCAGGCGTTGCTGGATATCGAATTCACCCTGGGGCCAAAGGGTTCACAACAGGCCCTGGCCATTGAAGCACTGTTAAACGACTGGCTGGGCTTTTTCGCTCACAGCGACTGGACCGCGCTGCGTGAAGAGTACGCCCTGCTGGTCGACCGCCAGCGACAAGTCCGGGGTGCCCTGGCTCTGGCGCGCCAGGACAGTGAACACCTCGAGGCGCAACTTTCCGAGCCCCACTGCCAAGCCCTCAAGGCCATGCTGAATACGCTGCAACCGACACCCGCGCAACGGGCCTGGCAACTGCCGCCGAGCAATCCATTCCTGCAACGGGCACCCCAGGAACAACGTCCCGGACTGATTCGTGGCCAGACCAGCGCCCATCGCGGCTTGCGTACTTTTGCCCAGGACCGCTCCCGTGGCCGGCGCGAACTGCCAGGCCTGTCGTTCAGCCAAGCATTGCCTGCCGATAGCGACGAAGGCGCCCTTTACCTGCGCTGGCAACTGGATTCGCCCGCGCAGGGCTTGGGCAACAGCCTGCAAACACTGCGGACCAACGCCCGTCAGGCCGGCGTGGAATTATCCTTCGAAGCCGTAGGCAATGACTGGCTGCTGAAAATGAACGGGCTGCATGAACCGATGCCGGCCATCGTCGAGCAACTGGCACGGGACCTGACCCAGCCCGCTGCCAACCTTTGGCACAACGCACTCGCCAGCCCGGCGCCGCAGATGGCCATTCGCGAACTGCTCAAGGTACTACCGACCTGTTTTGCCGACACCGCTAACGGCAACGCGCTACCTGACCGGTGGGCCACCGCTCGCTGGCAAGGCTTGGGCATTGGCCTGCCGGCTGCGTGCGAAATGGCGATCAAAAATGCGGCGGCACGTCTACCCGGACACTGCACCGACAGTGAACACAAAGCCCTGCCCATCAACGGCCAACATCGCTGGCAAACCGTCACAACCGATGGCGACGAAGCCGCCTTGCTGCTGTTTTGCCCGGCCCCCAGCCAATCCCTCGCAGACGAAGCCGACTGGCGGTTGCTCGCCCACCTGGCGCAGGTCCCGTTTTACCAACGCCTACGTGTCGAGTTGCAAGTGGGCTACGCAGTATTCAGTGGCATCCGACAGTTCAATGGGCAAACCGGCCTGCTGTTTGGCGTGCAGTCGCCCAATGTCGCGCTTGCGGGCCTGCTCGAACACATCCAGGCCTTCCTCACACAACTGCCAGCCTTGATCAAGGGGAACGACGACCTGGGCAACACCACCCTGGCCCAGCAGTTCTCGCCACAGACACTGCCCAACGCCCAAGCCGCCGAGTTGCTCTGGCAGGCGCATTTGGCGGGGCATGGCGCGGACTATCTTGAGCAACTGCAACAGCTGATCCAGGCCCGCAACCGTCAGAACCTCGTCGATGCGGCGCAGCAACTCAAGCAAGCCGCCGGCGGCTGGCAGTGCCTGGCCAATGGTGCGGCGGTGGGCGATTACTGGCAGCAATGAAGCCAATCGTTGCCGATGCTGCAACAGGCTTTTTCTGCCAAGACAGCGCTAGCTCGGCGAGAAATGGGTAATATTCCCACACACATCTGAACATCTCCGCCAGGAGGTGGACTATATGTATTACTTGGTAGTAAACGTCCCATCCCTTCGTAGGAGTATGAATATGACTTGGTCCAAACCTGCTTACACTGATCTGCGTATCGGTTTTGAAGTCACCATGTACTTCGCCAGCCGCTGATTGCTTTTGTATTGCAATGCAACGCCTCGGCTCGCCGGGGCGTTTTTATTTTGAGTCTTGTGTGAAGGAGCGGCGATGTTTGTCCAGATTCTAGGTTCAGCCGCCGGTGGTGGCTTCCCGCAGTGGAACTGTAACTGTGTGAACTGCGCCGGCTTTCGCGACGGCAGCCTGCGTGCCCAGGCGCGCACCCAATCGTCCATCGCCCTCTCCGATGACGGCGTGAACTGGGTGCTGTGCAACGCTTCGCCGGATATCCGCGCCCAATTGCAGGGCTTTGCACCGATGCAACCAGGCCGGGCATTGCGCGATACCGGGATCAGCGCAATCATCTTGATGGACAGCCAGATCGACCACACCACCGGCCTGCTCAGCTTGCGCGAAGGCTGCCCGCACCAGGTGTGGTGTACCGACATGGTCCATGAAGACCTGAGCACCGGTTTCCCGCTGTTCACCATGCTGACCCATTGGAATGGCGGCCTGGATTGGCAACGCATCGAGTTGGATGCCAGCTTCACCATTCCCGCCTGCCCCAACCTGCGCTTCACCCCGCTGCCCCTGCGCAGTGCCGCGCCGCCCTACTCGCCCCATCGGTTCGACCCGCACCCCGGTGACAATATCGGCCTGATCGTCGAAGACCTGCGCACCGGCGGCAAACTGTTCTATGCCCCGGGCCTGGGCAAAGTGGACGCGCCGCTACTGGAAATCATGGCCGGCAGCGACTGCCTGCTGGTGGACGGCACGATGTGGGATGACGATGAAATGCAGCGCCGTGGCGTCGGCACCCGCACCGGCCGCGAAATGGGCCACCTGGCCCAGAACGGCCCCGGCGGCATGCTAGAGGTCCTGGAGCAACTGCCCCAGCAGCGCAAGGTGCTTATCCACATCAACAACACCAACCCGATCCTCGACGAAGACTCGCCCGAGCGCGCCGAGTTGGCCCGGCGCAATGTAGAAGTAGCCTACGACGGCATGAGCATTGAACTGTAGGAGAGCCCCAATGACCGATACACCGCTGAACCCCGCCGAGTTTGAACAGGCCTTGCGGGCCAAGGGTGCCTTCTACCATATCCACCATCCCTACCACGTGGCGATGTATAAAGGCCGGGCCACCCGCGAGCAGATCCAGGGCTGGGTCGCCAACCGCTTCTACTACCAGGTGAATATCCCACTGAAGGACGCCGCGATCCTGGCCAACTGCCCGGACCGGGAAATCCGCCGCGAGTGGATCCAGCGTTTGCTCGACCATGACGGCGCCCCCGGCGAAGACGGCGGCATCGAAGCCTGGCTGCGCCTGGGCCAGGCAGTGGGCCTGGACCCGGATCAACTGCGCTCCCAGGAACTGGTGCTGCCCGGCGTGCGCTTTGCCGTGGATGCCTACGTCAATTTCGCCCGCCGGGCCAGTTGGCAGGAAGCCGCCAGCAGCTCGCTGACCGAGCTGTTCGCCCCGCAGATCCACCAATCGCGCCTCGATAGCTGGCCCCAGCATTACCCGTGGATCGACCCTGCCGGCTACGAATACTTCCGCACCCGCCTGGGCCAGGCCCGGCGCGATGTCGAACACGGGCTGGCGATCACGCTTACGCACTACACCACCCGCGCCGGCCAGGAGCGGATGCTGGAGATTCTCCAGTTCAAACTGGACATCCTTTGGAGCATGCTCGATGCCATGAGCATGGCCTACGAACTGAACCGCCCGCCCTATCACAGCGTGACCGCGCAGCGGGTCTGGCATAAAGGGATCACCCTATGAGTTTCGACCGCAGCAAAAAACCGACGTGGCGCCAGGGTTATCGCTACCAGTACGAGCCGGCGCAAAAGGGCCATGTGTTGCTGTACCCCGAAGGCATGATCAAGCTCAACGACAGTGCGGCGTTGATTGGTGGCTTGATCGACGGTGAGCGCAGTGTGGCGGCCATCATTGGCGAGCTGGAGCAGCAATTCCCCGGCGTGCCCGAACTCGGTGAAGACATCGAGCAATTCATGGAGGTCGCACGTGCAGAGCACTGGATCGAACTTGCCTGACAAGCCCGAGATTGGCCTGCCGCTCTGGTTGCTCGCCGAGCTGACCTATCGCTGCCCGCTGCAATGCCCGTATTGCTCCAACCCGCTGGACTTCGCCGAGCAGGGCAAGGAGTTGAGCACCGAACAATGGATCAAGGTGTTTCGCGAGGCCCGGGAAATGGGCGCGGCACAATTGGGGTTTTCCGGAGGTGAGCCGCTGGTGCGCCAGGACCTCGCCGAGCTGATCAGTGAAGCCCGCAAGCTGGGGTTCTATACCAACCTGATCACCTCCGGCATCGGCCTGACCGAGCAGAAGATCAGCGACTTCAAAAAGGCCGGCCTGGACCATATCCAGATCAGCTTCCAGGCCAGCGACGAACAGGTGAACAACCTGCTGGCTGGCTCCAGAAAGGCCTTCGCGCAGAAGCTGGAAATGGCCCGGGCAGTGAAAGCCCATGGTTATCCGATGGTGCTGAACTTCGTCACTCATCGACACAATATCGACAAGATCGACCGCATCATCGAGCTGTGTATCGCCCTTGAGGCGGACTTTGTCGAGCTTGCCACCTGCCAGTTCTATGGCTGGGCCCAGCTCAACCGCGTCGGCCTGCTACCTACCCAGGAACAACTGACCCGCGCCGAGCGCATCACCAACGAATACCGCGCCAAGCTGGAAGCGCAAGGTCATCCGTGCAAGCTGATCTTTGTCACACCGGACTACTACGAAGAACGCCCGAAGGCCTGCATGAATGGCTGGGGCAGTATCTTTCTGACAGTAACGCCAGACGGCACCGCCCTACCTTGTCATGGCGCCCGACAGATGCCGGTACAGTTTCCCAATGTGCGCGACCACAGCATGCAGCACATCTGGTACGACTCGTTTGGCTTCAACCGCTTTCGCGGCTACGACTGGATGCCCGAGCCGTGCCGCTCGTGCGACGAGAAAGAAAAGGACTTCGGCGGCTGCCGCTGCCAGGCGTTCATGCTGACCGGTGACGCCAGCAACGCCGACCCGGTGTGCAGCAAGTCTGCCGATCACGGCATCATCCTTAATGCCCGCCTCGAAGCCGAGCACGCCACGCAGACCATCGAGCAATTGGCTTTTCGCAATGAGCGAAACTCACGGCTGATCGCCAAAGGCTGACGGCTCAGCGCTTGGCGATGATGTACACCGCATGCACGATACCTGGGATGTAGCCGCACAGGGTCAACAGGAGATTCAGCCAGAATGCGCCGGCGAAGCCCACTTGCAGGAACACACCCAAGGGCGGCAACAGAATGGCGATGATGATACGAATGAAGTCCATGGGTCAGCTCCAAAAAATCGGCTCGTGTGAGCCGTACAGCTAATCGACCCTGGCCGCGCGTGAGGGTTCAGTGGAATCTGGCACCGGGCCATCCTCCTCAGGCGAGGATGTCCAACCCGTGCTTTTGCACAATGCTCAATAGCTTGAGCGCCATACCACTGGGTTGCTTCTCGCCGGACTCCCATTGCTTGACTGTCGAGGCGCTGGTGTTCAGGTAGCGGGCGAACACCGGCTGGCTGACATGGCTACGTTCGCGCAGCTGCTTGATCTGGGCGGCAGGTATCTGCGCCGGCACAGGTGCAATGCATAGCTCATCGAACTGCCGAAGGGTGGTCTTGCTGATGGCGCCAATCGAATGCAGCGCGCTGGCCGATTGGTGAATGGACTCCAGCGCTTCAGTTTCATATTTTTTGCGCATGATCTATCTCCACAAACTCCCTGAGATCCAGTAATTGCTGGATCTGTATTTCGTTTAAGCCTTCATAGGCCTTTGCCAATGCCCTAAACCCAGCCAATTCCTTGTGGCTGATATTGCTTTGATCTTGCTTGGCGAACAGAAACTGATAAACCCAGTAATGCCTGCCCTTTGCCAAAACGATGGAACGATGCCGGTTGTGATTGAGGCGTTTCTTCCAGACTCCACCGCCCAAGTTATCCGCCTGGCCCCCGAGCATTTCGCCAAATGCCTCCCCCAATTCCGAATCGCAGATCCAGGCTTTGCTGGCGGCATCAGCAAAATGCCGGCTTTTGAACAGTCTGAGCTTCATAGGCATCCCTTCCCCACAAACATACCACCCAGTGGTAGACATTAAAAATAGGGCACACACAAAAATCTCTGCACCCTACCGGCACTCCCTGCCGGCGCCTGCAAAAAAGCCATTTTTTTCGACGGATCTCAAGCCTCCTTTTCAATCCAAAAATGACACACAAAAAAACGCCCCCAGCCAAAAAAATCAGGCTGGAGGCGCCGCGTATAACGCGAGACGGTTCAGGAGTAAGGGTTAAACAGCGATGCCCTTGCGGCATTGCAGTTGGGCGGTGTGCACGCGGGAAAACGCGCGGGCCAGACGCAGCAGCATTTCGTCAATATTGCTCTTGCTTAGCGTCAGCGCCGGGGTAAAGCGCAGGCAGTCGGGTTGTGGGGCATTGAGGATTAAGCCTTCGTACAGCGCCGCCTTTACCACGGCATCTGCCGAATCATCCGACAAGGTCAGGCCCCACAACAGGCCCTGGCCTCGCAGTTCGCCCTGTCCATAGCGGTGAGCAACACGGGCCAGGCCTTCGCCCAGGTACTGTGCGGTATCACGTACGTGTTCGAGGAAGCCGTGCCCCAACACGCTATCGAGCACGGCGACGCCGGCCGCAGCCATCAGCGCATTGCCATGATGGGTGCCTTCGAGCTCACCCAGTTCGAAACAACAGGCTTTGCCACGGGCCAGCAACGCCGCCAATGGCACTCCGCCCCCAAGGCCTTTACCCAGGGCGACGATATCGGCGCGCACACCGTAGCGCTGTTCCGCCAGCAAGGTGCCGCAACGCCCGATCCCGGTCTGCACTTCATCGAGGATCAGCAGGATCCCCAGCTCCCGGCACAGCCGCTCCACCCCCTTGAGGTAATGCTCGGTGGCCGGAACGACGCCGGCGTCGCTCTGGATCGGCTCCAGCATGATCGCCACGGTTTGCGCATCAACGGCGGCATGCAAGGCCGGCAGATCGTTGAACGGTACGTGGCAGAAGCCCGGCAGTTGCGGCTCGAAACGATTGTCGCCAGCACCTGCCGAGGCCGCCAGTGTCGCCAGGCTGCGGCCGTGACAAGCGTTGCTGGCGGTGATGATGCGATAGGCGCCGCCACGATGCAGTTGGCCCCACTTGCGCGCCAACTTGATGGCCGCTTCGCAGGCTTCTGCACCGCTGTTGAGCAGGTAGGCCTGGTCGCTACCGGTGCTGTGGCACAGTCGGTCCACCAGGTTCAGTTGGCTGCGGTTGTGCAGCCCGATGCCAGGGTTGATCAGCGCTTGCGCCTGGTCAGCCAGCGCACGCACCAGTACCGAGGGGCTATGGCCGAGACTGTTGGCTGCGCCGCCCTGGGTAAAGTCCAGGTAGGCACGGTCTTCGCTGTCCCACAGCCAGGAGCCCTGGCCGCGTACGAAAACCTGTGGCGGACGGGCCACGGTGGGCATCAGGGATTGGCTGGAAAGCTCATCGCGCAGCATCGGTTTTTTCGCGTCCAGTAACAGGTCATCCAGGCTCGGTGCCGGGCGGCGCAAGTTGAACAGATTCATGCCTGCACACCCCGCAGGCTGTTGGCAACCCTCGATTGACGGAAGCCCGGCAAGTCGTTTTTTGCCTTGCCTATGTAAACACCATCGCTGTAAACGGTATTCATCGCGCTTTCTGGCCCTGTAAGCCTTGTGAATAGGCGCTAGACTAGGCGCCTTGGGGGCGTACAGCCATTTCGATTTTCCAGCTTTTTCGATAAGCATTACTTATGGATTTCAAGCAACTGCGTTATTTCGTCGCGGTGTACGAAGAGGGCCATGTCGGCCGGGCTGCCGAGCGCCTGTCGATCTCCCAGCCGGCGCTGTCGCAGCAGATCCGCCAGTTGGAGCAGCACCTGGATGTGAGCCTGTTCGAACGCAGCAGCAAGCGCCTGTTGCCAACCCTGGCCGCCCACACCTTGTACAACCACGCCCTGCCGCTGCTCGATGGTATGCAGCAAGCCGTCGAGGCCCTGCGGCATTTCAAGGGCCAGGCGCTGCGCACCCTGGCCATCGGCGTGCTGCAAACCGTGCATACCAGCCTGGTGCCGCAGATGCTGGAGCGGGTACGCAAGGCCCAGCCGCACCTGGTGGTGCAGATCTACGAGCTGACGGGCCTTGAGATCGAACGCCGCCTGCTCAATGGCTCGCTGGACATTGGCATCAGCTACCTGCCGGCACGCCAGCCCGGTTTGCACGGTGTGCTGCTGTATGAAGATGAACTGAAAGTGGTCATCCCGGCCGACCATCCCTTGCGTGAATTCAAGAAGGTCTCCCTCAAGCAGGCGGCGGAGTTGCCCATGCTGTTGTTGGGCGAAGAGTTCCAGGTCAGGCAGATCTGGCAAGCGCAACTGGCGAACCTGGGACGTCGGCCCCAGGTGCAAGCCGAGCTGAACACTATGGTGGGGATTCTCGACAGCCTGCCCCATACCAAACTGGCGACGGTACTGCCCGGCCGATCACAGGACGAACACAGCAGCCAGGCGCTGCTATGGAAGCCCTTGAGTGAGCCACGGGTGCCGCTGAAGGTGGGGTTGGTGTGCCGGGATGTACAACGTCAGCAGGCAACGTTGGCATTGCTGCGCACCTTGCTCGAAGACGTGATGAATGGTCCACATGGGCCGACGGCCACGGTAGACGGGCTGGCCTGAACTTTTTCGCGGGCAATAAGAAAACCCCGCCGAAGCGGGGCTTTGCAGACTGTTTCCCTGACATCCATTTCACTCCGCCATCCTGGCAGAATCCTACGTGTCCCTGTTGTTGCTTTGCGCTTCCTGCGCGACGTCCATGTGAAGTAGATTAGCTGTGGATCCAATCTGGCGATAGAGGACGATTAGCAGCACGTCATGTAAGAGAATGCTTACACGCCCTCTTCGGCTTAGAACTGCGCTTCGTCCAGCAGGAACAGCGATTCACTGCCGGCCTTCACCGAAGCACTCAAAGAGTGGATACGCGGCAGCAGGCGGGCAAAGTAGAAGCGCGCCGTCCCCAGTTTGCTGGCGTAGAAGTCCTCCTCGGCCTCTTTGCCCAAGGCGGCCTTGGCCATCAGCGCCCACATGTAGGCGTAGGCCATGTAGCCAAAGGCGTGCAGATACTCCACCGAGGCCGCACCGATTTCATTCGGGTTGCTCTTGGCGCGGTCCAGGACCCAGGCAGTCAAGGTGTCGAGTTCGTCCACCGCAGCACTCAGCGGCTGAATGAACTCGGCCAGGTCACTGTTGGCAGTGGCGATGAAATGGCGGATCTCATCGGCGAACAGGGTGTAGAACGCCCCGCCGCTGCCAACGATCTTGCGCCCCATCAAGTCCAGCGCCTGGATGCCGTTAGTGCCTTCGTAGATCTGAGTGATGCGCACATCCCGCACCAACTGCTCCTGACCCCACTCGCGAATATAGCCATGACCACCGAAAATCTGCTGGCCGTGCACGGTGGTTTCCAGGCCCAGGTCGGTGAGGAACGCCTTGGAAACCGGGGTCAGCAGCGCCACCAGGTCATCTGCGCGCTTGCGGGTCGCGGCGTCTTCGCTGAACTTGGCGGTGTCCAGTTGCATCGCCACGTAAGTGGAGAACGCCCGGCCGCCTTCGTTCGCGGCCTTCATGGTCAGCAACATGCGACGCACGTCAGGGTGGTTGATGATCGGGTCGGCGATCTTGTCCTTGGCCTTGGGGCCGGTCGGCGAGCGGCTTTGCAGGCGGTCACGCGCATATTCGACCGCGTTCTGGTAAGAGCGCTCGCCGGTCGCCAGGCCCTGGATACCGACACCCAGGCGCTCATAGTTCATCATGGTGAACATCGCCGCCAAGCCACGGTTCGGCTCGCCAACCAGATAGCCAACGGCTTCGTCGAAGTTCATTACACAGGTCGCGGAGGCCTGGATCCCCATCTTGTGCTCGATCGAGCCACAGGTCACCGGGTTGCGCGCGCCCAGGCTGCCATCGGCATTGACCATGAACTTGGGCACCAGGAACAACGAGATGCCCTTCGGCCCGGCCGGGGCGTCCGGCAGCTTGGCCAGCACCAGGTGGATGATGTTTTCGGTGAGGTCGTGTTCGCCACCGGTGATAAAGATCTTGGTGCCGCTGACCTTGTAGGAACCGTCCGCCTGCGGCTCGGCCTTGGTACGAATAATCCCCAGATCGGTACCGGCATGGGGCTCGGTCAGGCACATGGAACCGGCCCACACACCCGAGTACATATTCGGCAGATAAGTGGCTTTCAGTTCGTCACTGGCGTGGGTGTTGATCGACACGCAGGCGCCGGACGTCAGCATCGGGTACAGGCCAAACGCCAGGCCCGAGGAGTTGATCATCTCTTCGACCTGGGCCGAGACCGCCTTGGGCATGCCCATGCCGCCGTAGGCAGGATCGCCACCAACGCCCACCCAGCCGCCTTCGGCGTAGGTCTTGTAGGCCTCGGGGAACCCGGCCGGGGTGGTGACCACGCCGTTGTCCCAGCGGCAACCTTCCTCGTCGCCATTCCGGCTCAACGGGGCGATGGTCTTGGCGGTGACTTTACCGGCCTCCTCAAGGATCGCCTCGACGGTTTCAGCATCCACGGTCTCGGCCAGGGCCGGCAATTGCGCCCACAGCTTGGCAACCTCGAATACTTCGTTGAGGACGAAGCGCATATCGCGCAGCGGCGCTTTGTAGTCAGCCATGGCAAACCTCGTGAGAACGTTAAAAGTGATTCGGTAGGATCGGTTTCACAGACCCAGAGTGTAACCGAACAACTTTTGTGACACATAGGGTCTGCTTGTGACCAATTGGTATTTTACAGTCACACCAACAGTTATAAGGCGAACAATTCGGCGGGCAAACTCATCAGGCAATCACTGCCCGCCTCCACCGCCGCACGATGGGCACTGGTGCGCGGCAACAGGCGCTTGAAATAAAACTCACAGGTCACCAGCTTGCCCCGGGCGTAATCCCCATCGCCACTGCCCGCATCCAATTGCGCCTGGGCCACCAGGGCCATGCGCAACCACAGGTAGGCATGGATGATGTAACCGCTGTACATCAAATAATCCAGGGCGGCGGCGCCGACTTCATCAGGGTTTTTCATCGCGGCCATGCCGACCTTGGTGGTCAACTCGCCCCATTGCTGGTTCAGCTCGTTGAGCTGTGCAACCTGGGCCTTGAGTTGCGGGTGCTCGGCATTCGCCGCACAGAACTTATGCACAATCTTGGTAAAGCCGCGCAGCAACTTGCCCTGGCTGCCCAGCACCTTACGCCCCAGCAAATCCAGGGCCTGGATGCCGTTGGTGCCTTCATAGATCGGCGCGATGCGACAATCGCGCACCAACTGTTCCATGCCCCACTCGCGGATAAAACCGTGGCCGCCGAACACCTGCATGCCGTGGTTGGTCACTTCCAGGCCGGTCTCGGTCATAAAGGCTTTGCAGATCGGGGTGAGGAACGCCAGCAAATCCTCGGCTTCCTGGCGTTGCTGCGGGTCGTCGCTCAGGTGTGCGGTGTCCAGCAGTTGCGCGGTGAAGTACGTCAGGGCGCGGTTGCCTTCGTTGAAGGCTTTCATGGTCAGCAACATGCGCCGCACATCGGGATGCACGATGATCGGGTCCGCCGGTTTGTCCGGGGCCTTGGCGCCGGTCAGGGCGCGCATCTGCAGGCGGTCGTTGGCGTACTTGATCGCGCCCTGGAAGCTCGCTTCACCCAGGCACAGCCCCTGCATGCCGGTGCCCAGGCGCGCGTGGTTCATCATGGTGAACATGCAATTGAGGCCTTTATTGGCCTCGCCGATCAGGTAGCCCTCGGCACCATCGAAATTCAGCACGCAGGTGGCCGAAGCCTTGATCCCCATCTTGTGCTCGATGGAGCCGCAACTGACGCCATTACGCGCCCCGCTATCGGCGAGGAACTTGGGCACGATAAACAGCGAAATACCCTTGGTGCCAGCAGGCGCATCCGGCAACTTGGCCAACACCAGGTGGATGATGTTTTCACTCATGTCGTGCTCGCCGGCCGAGATGAAGATCTTGCTGCCGGTCACCGCGTAGCTGCCATTGGCCTGGGGCACGGCGCGGGTCTTGATGATGCCAAGGTCAGTGCCGCAGTGGGCTTCGGTCAGGCACATGGTGCCCGTCCACTGGCCGGCGGTGAGCTTGGTCAGGTAGGTGTCTTTCTGCTCTTGAGTGCCATGGGCGTGGATCGCCGACATGGCGCCGTGGGTCAGGCCGGGGTACATGCCCCAGGAGGTGTTGCTGGAGCCGATCATCTCGCTGAGCACCAAGCCCAGGGAAGACGGCAAGCCCTGCCCGCCGTAGGCCGGATCCGCCGCCAGGCCGTGCCAGCCGCCTTCGACGTATTGCGCGAACGCTTCCTTGAAACCTTTGGGTGTGGTCACCACGCCATTGTCGAAATGGCAGCCCTCTTCGTCCCCCGGACGGTTCAACGGCGCCAGCACGTTCTCGCAGAACCTCGCGCCTTCTTCGAGGATTGCGCTGACCATGTCCGGGCTGGCCTCGGTGGCGCCCAAAGCAGCGTAGTGAGCGGGGAAATCAAACACGTGATCAATCAGAAAGCGCATATCGCGCAGGGGAGCTTTATAGGCAGGCATGGTGATGTCTCCGGCGGCAGATGACTCAAACCTACTGCCGCCAGGAGCCCCGGACAATCACTGTACAGACGCTGAATACACCACCATCACTCAACCGGCAGCGCCCTGCATGCGCACCGCGCCACGGCGGTTCTGGCCGGCCGCCACCACACAGTTGCGCCCGGCGCCCTTGGCGTTGTACAGCGCCTGGTCGGCGGACTTGAGCACTTCTTCGGGGGTGCGCTGCTCGGCCTGGCGCTCGGCGACGCCGATGCTCACGGTCACCGACACACTATTCGCCCCCGTGCCCGAACGGCGCTGGCGCCCCTGGTGATCGTCCTGGGGGCGGCTGTCGGGGTTACGCAACTTGATGTGGTAGTTGGCAATGATCTCGCGGATTTCTTCCAGGTGCGGCAGGCATTCATCCAGGGTCTTGCCGGCAAACACCACGGCAAACTCTTCGCCGCCATACCGATAGGCCCGGCCGCCGCCGCTGACTTTCGACAGTTTGCTGGCGACCAGCCGCAGCACCTGGTCACCGACGTCGTGGCCATGGGTGTCGTTGAATCGCTTGAAGTGGTCGACGTCGCTCATCGCCAGCACATAGTTGCGCCCCAGGCGCTGCATACGCTCGTTGAGGGCGCGGCGTCCGGGCAGGCCGGTGAGTTCATCGCGAAAGGCCATCTGATAGGCCTCGTGGGACACACCTGCAGCAATCATCAACATCACCTGGCTGCACATGATGTTCAGGGTGAACGGCAGGATAAAGGTCTGCGGCAACATCCAGAACATCCCCAGCAATCCCACCAGCTGTGCCGCATGCAACGGCCGCGGTTCGCGCCAGTACTGGGCCGCCAGTGCGACAAAGCCCAGCAGGAACATCGGGTACGACAGTTGGATCAAGCTCATCCACGCGCCATGCAATGCCGGCCAGCGAATTTCCGCCAGCCAGTTGAGCAACGGCCCCGGGTAACTCTGCTCCAGGCCCAGGGCCACGCTGCCTACGGCGAGCAGCACCGCGCAGCGTGCGACAAAGTCGCGGAACAGGTGGGTTTTCTCCTGCCACAGGGCATAAATGCTGAACAGCATCGGCAACAGCAGGCACACCAGATGGAACACCACGGCGGCGTCTTCGCGCACACGGCCATGGTCGCGGTAGAAATCGGTCTGGGTGTCCAGCAGGAAGTAGGCGACATACACCGTCACCATCAAGAACAGCTCACGCTGGCGACGGTACACCGTGCAATAGGCCCCCCCGAGCAACAGCACCAAGGTCGGCAGGACATTGAACAAGGAGGTGAAGAAGACGTTGAGGTCCTTGACGTAAGCAGCCGACAACCCCGCCAGCAATAACAGCAACGACGGTAGGAAATGACTGAAACGTACAGCAGACGCGCGCGACAAGGGTAAAGCTCCGACCCACAAAAAAGATGGCATAGTGCCTTCACTGAACACAGTTAAGCACACTCAATGTGACCTGTATCACATTGCCACCACTGTAACGGCAGCCAGGCGCAATCCCTGAGCGCGCTACTCAGGTTTTTTCATGCGCCCACAAAAAAGCCGCCGCTCCCGAAAGAGCGGCGGCTTGGCAGGGAACCCGCCGGGGCTTAGTAGCCCAGGTCGAAGTTCTCTTCTTTCATGTCCATCAGGTTGTTGGCGCCCGACAGCATGGTGGCTACGTGGGTGCGGGTGCGCGGCAGGATGCGCTGGAAGTAGAAGCGCGCAGTCTGCAGCTTGGCGGTGTAGAAGCCTTCTTCGCTGGTGCCGGCAGCCAGTTTTTCAGCAGCCAGGCGCGCCATCTCGGCCCAGAAGTACGCCAGGCAGGCATAACCGGAGTACATCAGGTAGTCCACGGACGCGGCACCGACTTCTTCACGGTCCTTCATGGCAGCCATGCCGACCTTCATGGTCAACTCGCCCCATTCCTTGTTCAGGGCAGCCAACGGTGCGACAAACTCGCTGACCGCTGCGTTGCCTTCGTTGGCCTGGCAGAACTTGTGCACGATCTTGGTGAAGCCCTTGAGCGCTTCGCCCTGGGTCATCAGCACTTTACGGCCGAGCAGGTCCAGGGCCTGGATGCCCGTGGTGCCTTCGTACAGCATCGAAATGCGGCTGTCGCGAACGTTCTGCTCCATGCCCCACTCGGCGATGAAACCGTGGCCGCCGTAGATCTGTACGCCGTGGTTGGCGGACTCAAAACCGACTTCGGTCATGAACGCCTTGGCGATCGGGGTCATGAACGCCAGCAGGCCATCTGCCTGTTTCTTGGCTTCGTCGTCGGTGCCGTATTTGACGATATCCACTTGCTTGGCGGTGAAGTACACCATCGCACGGTTGCCTTCGGCGAAGGCTTTCATGGTCAGCAGCATGCGGCGTACATCAGGGTGCACGATGATCGGGTCAGCGGCCTTGTCCGGCGCTTTCGGGCCAGTCAGGGAGCGCATCTGCAGACGGTCACGCGCATATTTCAGGCCACCCTGGAAACCGATCTCGGCGTGGGCCAGGCCTTGCAGTGCGGTACCCAGACGAGCGGTGTTCATAAAGGTGAACATGCAGTTCAGGCCTTTGTTCGCCGGGCCGATCAGGTAGCCGGTGGCCGCGTCGAAGTTCATTACGCAGGTGGCGTTGCCGTGGATGCCCATCTTGTGTTCCAGGGAACCACAGGACACCGCGTTGCGCTCACCCACCGAACCATCGGCGTTGGGCAGGAACTTAGGCACGATAAACAGCGAAATGCCTTTGGTGCCAGCCGGAGCATCCGGCAGGCGGGCCAGTACGATGTGGACGATGTTATCGGCCATGTCGTGTTCACCGGCCGAGATGAAGATCTTGGTCCCGGAGACTTTGTAGGAACCGTCGGCCTGAGGCTCGGCCTTGGTGCGCAGCATGCCCAGGTCGGTGCCGCAGTGCGGTTCGGTCAGGCACATGGTGCCGGTCCACTCGCCCGAGACCAGTTTGGTCAGGTAGGCATCCTGCTGCTCGGGGGTACCGTGCTCGGAAATGGTGTTCATCGCGCCATGGGACAGGCCTGGGTACATGCCCCACGACCAGTTGGCTTCACCGACCATCTCGCTGACGGCCAGGCCCAGGGATTCCGGCAAGCCTTGGCCGCCGTGCGCGACGTCGTGGGCCAGGCTCGGCCAGCCGCCCTCGACGAATTGCTTGTAGGCTTCTTTGAAACCAGTAGGGGTTTTAACGCCTGACTCGCTCCAGGTGCACCCTTCGATGTCACCGACGCGGTTCAACGGGGCCAGCACTTGCTCACAAAACTTGGCGCCTTCTTCGAGAATGGCGTCAACCATGTCTGGGGTAGCGTCCTGGCAAGCCGGCAGACTCTGATAGTGCGCTTCGTAGCCGAGCAGTTCGTCACGAACGAAGCGAATATCACGCAAGGGGGCCTTGTAGTCAGGCATAGCGATAAACCTCTGCTGATGAATCCTGGAATGAACAACCGCGTGGATTTGTTGTAGCGGTCAAACAGTTGTTTGAAACATACGTTTACGCCCAATCCTTGTCAAGCGCCCAGCGGATGCCGTTTGTCATGACGCAGGTCAACGCCAGGCGCGACGAGGCCTGCAGCGTGATGCCGCACGGCGTTTCAACAATGGGAAGATGGGAGAATCAGGCGTTTGTGGCGAACGGGCTTGCCCCCGTTGGGCTGCGCAGCGCCCCAGAAAGGCACTGGCGGTGTATCAGATGAATTGCATTGCTGGTGTGGGGCTGCTGCGCAGCCCGACGCGGGCAAGCCCGCTCGCCACAGGAAAAGCACCCGCCATATGGCGAGAGGGGATCAAGCGTAGGTGTCGATCAACGTGCCGAGCATTTCGTCGGAAGCCTTGGCGACTTTCGCGCCCAGCTCCACCTGAAACTTGCCTTCGGCCAGTTCCACCATATTGCTCGCCGAGTCGGTCGGCTGGCCGCGATTGACCGCCTGCAAGCGATCATTCTGGGCATCCGAAGGCTGGCCGGTGGCGGCACTGGCGATTTTGCCGGCGGCCTGGTCGACGCGGTTCTGCCCGGCCTGAATAGTGCTCAGGCCTGAATAAAACGCACTGTTTCCAGAGATTTCCATGGCGAACCTGCCTTGCAATAAATCGTGAACCCTTATTGAAGCAGACAATCTGGCAAAAGGCCCGTCAATAACACTAATGGCATAATGCCTTATCGCTAGGAAAAACTAATCAAGCAAGTCCAGTTGCAGGTACCCGGCCACTGCTTCGGCCGTGGGCTGCTTGAGCCTTGGCACTCGGCCCAGGCAGGGCGCCGGCAGGCGTTCGGCCAAGGTGGCGAGGTTTTCTTCCAGACGGGAGGTCTTCGGGTCGATGATATTGGCCACCCACCCCGCCAGCGGTAAACCGTCCCGGGCGATGGCTTCGGCGCTCAACAATGCATGATTGATGCAGCCCAGACGCACGCCCACCACCAGGATCACCGGCAGCCCCAAGGCCTTGGCCAGGTCGGAGAGGTTGTGCTGATCGGCCAGTGGCACGCGCCAGCCGCCTGCGCCTTCGATCAAGGTGAAGTCCGCGTGTTTATCGAGGATGTGCCGCATTGGCTTGAGCAGCGCTTGCACGGTCAACGCCACACCAGCTTCACGGGCCGCCAGGTGCGGCGCGATGGCGGGCTCGAAGGCCAGTGGATTGACCTCGGCATAAGCCAGCGGCAACGAGCACTCGGCCAGCAAGGCCAGGGCATCGGCGTTGCGCAAGCCACGGGAGGTCACTTCGCAGCCCGAGGCCACCGGCTTGCCGGCAGCCGTGCTCTTGCCCGCTTGCCGTGCGGCATGCAGCAGGCCTGCGGCGACGGTGGTCTTGCCGACATCGGTGTCCGTGCCGGTGATGAAATAGGCGGCGCTCATAATGGTTTCTCCAATACGGCGTACACGACTTGATAGGTTGCCGGCAGCCCCTGGGTCTGGCGAAACTGCTCGTAGGCCTGCACCAGTGCAACAACCCGTGCCCGGCCCGTCAAGCCACCGGGGCGCCCCGGGTTCAGATTGTGCGCGCCCAATGCTTTCAATTCGTGGGTCAGGCTGCGCACATCCGGGTAATGCAACACATGGGCACGTTGCTCCAGGCTGACCACACGCAAGCCACTGTCCGCACACAGCTGTTGATAAGTACTGAACGGGCGGAAGCGATTGACGTGCACCATCCCATCCGCCGCCCGCCAGCTTTCGCGCAGTTCGTCCAGGGTGCCGACGCACAGGCTGGCAAACGCCAGCACACCGCCAGGCTGCAGCACGCGCCGGGCTTCACTGAGCACCGCGGCAAAATCGGCACACCACTGCACTGCCAGGCTGGAGAAGATCAACTCGCAGCTTGCATCCTGTAACGGCAAGCGCTCGGCATCCCCGGCAATAAAGTACTCAGCACCGCCCAATGGCCGGGCGTGATTAAGCATGCCTTCGGCGATATCCAGCGCCAGGCCCTGGCCCTCGGGGAATACACTGTTTAATGCGCGGCTGAAATACCCGGTGCCGCACCCCAGGTCCAGCCAGCGCTGGGGAAGCAAGGCTGACGGCAGACGGGACAGCAGTTCGCCGCCCACATCACGCTGCAACGCGGCCACGCTGTCATAACTGGCCGCCGCCCTGGAAAACGACGCCGCGACCTGGCGCTTGTCGGGCAAGGCGCCCGGCAGTGGAGGATGGGACAAATCAGTCATCACCGCACTCATGCAAAAAAGCCTGGATCGCCCCCGCCACTCCGTGGGGGTTGTCCAGTAGGAAAGCGTGGCCGGCCTGTTCAATCAGACCGACTTCGACATCTGGCAGCAACTTCAACAACTCAATAGCCGCCTCACAGGGCACCAACTCATCCAGGCCGGCAAACAGATGCAACTGCGGGCCACGAAAGGCCTGCAAGGCCTCGCGAGTATCCAGTTGCGCGAGCAGTTCAAGGCCGGTCATCAGCACACTGGAGGGGGTAGCCGGCGCGCTGCTGACCAGCAAGCGCGCAATGCCCCGTGGGTCTTGCGTGCCCTTGGCGCACAGCAGGCCGAAACGTTTGAGGGTGACTTGCGAGTCGGCATGGCAACCGGCCAGGAATGCATCGAAAGTCTGCGCCGGCATCGCGCTGGGCCAGCCCTCATGCGCCACAAAACATGGATTGCTGGCCAAAGTCAGCAGGCCGCAGCAGCGCTCGCCACGCCGTGCCGCCAACTCAGAGGCGAGCATCCCGCCCAACGACCAGCCGCCCAGCCAGGCGTTATCGGGCAAGGTGGCGTCAAGTTCGTCGAGCCATTCGTCGAGGTCGCTGCCCGCCAGCGCCGGCAACGGTTCGATATCTACCCGCAGGTGCTCGTCCAAACCGCGCAAGGCGGCGGCCAAAGGCTCCAGCGGCGAGACACCCAGGCCCCAGCCGGGGAGCAATATCAGTCGATCACGCATGGTCGGACTCCCGGCCTGACAAACGCAAACACGTGTCCAATGCGTCTAACAATAGTCGTACCTGCGCCTCGCTGTGGGCGGCGGTCAAGGTCACGCGCAAGCGCGCGCTGCCGGCCGGCACCGTGGGCGGGCGGATGGCCGTGACCATGATCCCGCGTTCGCGCAGCATCTGAGACAGGCGCATCGCCCGGGCACTGTCGCCAATCATGATTGGCTGGATCGGCGTGAAGCTGTCCATCAGCTCCAGGCCGATCTGCTCGGCGCCCTGGCGGAACTGACGGATCAGCGTGCACAGATGCTCGCGTCGCCAGTGCTCGCTGCGCAGCAGCTCCAGACTTTTCAGGGTCGCACAGGCCAGCGCCGGCGGTTGGCTGGTGGTGTAGATGTATGGGCGGGCGAACTGGATCAGGCTTTCGATCAGTTCCTCACTGCCAGCCACAAACGCCCCGGCGGTGCCGAAGGCCTTGCCCAGGGTGCCGACCAACACCGGCACATCCTCCTGGCTCAGGCCGAAATGCTCGACAATCCCGCCCCCCGTGGCGCCCAACGGGCCGAAGCCATGGGCGTCATCCACCATCAGCCAGGCGCCCTTGGCCCGGGTTTCGCGGGCCAGCGCCGGTAGGTCCGCCAGGTCGCCGTCCATGCTGAACACACCGTCGGTGACCACCAGGGTATTGCCGCTGGCTTTTTCCAGGCGCTTGGCCAGGCTGAGCGCATCGTTGTGCAGATAGCGATTGAATCGTGCGCCGGAGAGCAAACCCGCATCCAGCAGGGACGCGTGGTTGAGGCGGTCTTCGAGCACCGTATCGCCCTGCCCCACCAATGCGGTGACGGTGCCGAGGTTGGCCATATATCCGGTGGTGAACAACAAGGCACGCGGGCGCCCGGTGAACTCGGCCAGGGCCTCCTCCAACTCATGATGCGGGGTGCTATGACCGACCACCAGGTGCGAAGCCCCGCCGCCGACGCCCCAGCGGGAAGCCCCGGCCTGCCAGGCTTCGATGACTTGCGGATGATTGGCCAGGCCCAGGTAGTCGTTATTGCAAAAGGCCAATAGCGGCTTGCCGTCTACCACCACCTGCGGCCCCTGGGGGCTCTGCAGCAGCGGGCGCTGGCGATAGAGATGGTCTGTACGGCGGGCAGCGAGGCGCGCGGCGAGATCGAAAGACATGCTGGCCTCGGTAGATCAGGTTGGACTCGACCCACTGTAGGAGCTGGCTTGCCTGCTCCCACATTTGGATTGCACTCCAACAGGGAGATGGGGGTCAGACGGCGGCGTTGTAGAACTGCTCGCTGCTTTTCTGCTCGACCAACGCCTGCTCAATCGCCGCCTGGTGCACTTCATCGGCATGCTCTTCGCGGGCTTCCGGCAGGATGCCCAGGCGCGAGAACAGTTGCATGTCCTTGTCCGCCTGCGGGTTGGCGGTGGTCAGCAATTTGTCACCGTAGAAAATCGAGTTGGCACCGGCAAAGAACGCCAGGGCCTGCATCTGCTCATTCATTGCCTCGCGGCCGGCGGACAGGCGCACGTGGGATTTCGGCATCAGGATGCGCGCCACGGCGAGCATGCGGATAAAGTCGAACGGGTCGATATCCTCGGCATTTTCCAGGGGCGTACCGGCCACCTTGACCAGCATGTTGATCGGCACCGACTCCGGATGCTCCGGCAGGTTGGCCAGTTGGATCAGCAGGTTGGCGCGATCGTCCAGGGATTCGCCCATGCCGAGGATGCCGCCCGAGCAGATCTTCATCCCCGAATCACGCACATACGCCAGGGTTTGCAGGCGCTCGCTGTAGGTGCGGGTGGTGATGATCGAGCCGTAGAACTCCGGCGAGGTGTCCAGATTGTGGTTGTAGTAGTCGAGGCCGGCCTGGGCCAGGGCCTCGGTCTGGTCCTGGTCGAGACGGCCAAGGGTCATGCAGGTTTCCAGGCCCATGGCCTTCACCCCTTTGACCATCTGCAACACATAAGGCATGTCTTTGGCCGACAGGTGCTTCCAGGCCGCGCCCATGCAGAAACGGGTCGAACCGATGGCCTTGGCGCGTGCAGCCTCTTCGAGGACTTTCTGCACTTCCATCAGTTTTTCTTTTTCCAGGCCGGTGTTGTAGTGGCCCGACTGCGGACAATATTTGCAATCTTCCGGGCAGGCACCGGTTTTGATCGACAGCAACGTCGACACCTGCACCCGATTGGCATCGAAATGCGCGCGGTGCACGGTCTGCGCCTGGAACAACAAGTCATTGAACGGCTGGACGAACAGGGCTTTGACTTCGGCCAAAGACCAGTCGTGACGCAGAGTGGCAGTGAGGCTGGCGCTCATGGGCGATTCCTTGTTTATGCTTGGGCAAGCGCTGTGGGCAGGGCAATACCCACAGGCACGACACGGATGCTCGGCATATTTAAGGAAGATTCATGCACTGTCAACCCAGGCACAAACATGAAGTTTACATCTGGTCAAAAAGCAACCAAACCTGCTTGATCTGTGATGAAGCCACCGACTCGCCCTCAACGGTGTGCAACGCCTGCGAACTCGATCTGCCGTGGCTGACGGACGGCTGCCGCGTGTGCGCCCTGCCGCTGCCGATGAGCGGGCTGATCTGCGGCGAATGCCAGCGCTCACCGCCGGCGTTCCATCAGGTGACCGCACCTTGGACCTACAGCTTCCCGGTGGACAGCCTGATCAGCCGCTTCAAGCATCAGGGCAAATGGCCTCTGGGCCATCTGTTGGCCAATCTATTGGGGCAATGCCTGCAAGACGGCTTCGACAACGCCGAACTGACCCGCCCCGACCGCCTGCTTCCCGTACCGATGGCCGCCAAACGCCTGCGCCAGCGCGGCTATAACCAAGCCGCCATGCTCGCCCGCTGGCTAAGCCAAGACCTCGACCTGGCCTTGGATGAACACATGCTGTTGCGCCCTCAAGACACCATCGCCCAGCAACAATTGGCAGCCAAACAACGCCAGCGCAACTTACTCAAGGCGTTTGCCCTGGCCCCCGACGCACAGGTGCGTGGCCAGCACCTGGCGCTGGTGGACGATGTGCTGACCACCGGCGCCACCGCCCACAGCCTGGCCCGCCTGCTGCTGCACGCCGGCGCGCGCCGGGTCGACGTGTACTGCCTGGCGCGCACGCCCAAGCCCGGCACATGACTTGACTCTGGCGCCGCCTGCCCGCAACGTCCGGTGCATTCCAAGCCAGTGTGCAGCCGTTCGCCATGCCTTTACCGTCGCTGTTGAGCCAACATATTGTCCGTCGCCCGCAACGCATCGCCTTGCTGCAACACATCGCCGAACAGGGCTCCATCACCCGGGCGGCGAAAAGCGCGGGTTTGAGTTACAAGGCCGCGTGGGATGCCATTGATGAACTGAACAACCTGGCGCAGAAACCGCTGGTCGAACGTAGCGTCGGCGGCAAGGGCGGCGGCGGTGCGCGACTCTCGGCAGAGGGCGAGCGGGTGTTGCGCCTGTATCAGCGCCTGCAAACCCTGCAGGCCCAGGTGCTGGAGGCCGCCGAAGACGCCAGCGACTTCAACCTGCTGGGCCGCCTGATGCTGCGCACCAGTGCGCGTAACCAATTGCATGGCCAGGTGATCGCCATGGATAGCCATGGTCGCAATGACCGGGTGCGCCTGGAACTGGCCGGTGGCTTGACCCTCGATGCACAGATCACCCACGACAGCACGCTGCGCCTGGAGCTGGAAATCGGCACTGAAGTGGTGGCATTGATCAAGGCCGGCTGGCTGGAGCTGATCGCTGCCGACCAGGCGCCGGTGCCTGGGTTTAACTGCATGGGCGGCCAGGTCGAGGCGGTTCTTGATGCAGAGGATGGCCCCAGTGAGGTGCGCATTGCCTTGCCCAATGGCCTGGTGCTGTGTGCGCTGGCGGCGCCCGAGCAGCTCAAGGCGCTGGGGGCGGGTGAAGGCACGCGGGTTCAGGTGCAGTTTGCGCCGAGCAATGTGCTGTTGGGTACGCCGGTTTAGGTGATCTTTAGGGCCTCATCGCGGGCAAGCCCACTCCCACATTTGAGCGGTGTACACAGAAACATTGTGCGGGCTTGCCCGCGATAGCGATGGGACACGCGCCACCTATCCAAGGCCCGGTGCGATACCATACCCGGCCGGACGCGGCGACCTGCTGCGCGCAGGAGTTCGCATGGCCCACCCGTTTGAAACATTGACCCCCGATCTGGTTCTCGATGCTGTCGAAAGCATCGGTTTCCTCAGCGATGCTCGCGTATTGGCGCTCAACAGCTACGAAAATCGCGTCTATCAGGTCGGCATCGAAGACTCCGAGCCATTGATCGCCAAGTTCTATCGCCCCCAGCGCTGGACCAACGAGGCGATCCTCGAAGAACACCGCTTTACTTTCGAACTGGCCGAGTGCGAAGTCCCGGTCGTCGCCCCGATGATCCATAACGGTGAAAGCCTGTTCGAACACGCGGGCTTTCGTTTCACCCTGTTCCCCCGTCGTGGTGGCCGGGCGCCGGAGCCGGGCAATCTCGATCAGCTGTACCGCCTCGGGCAGTTGCTCGGGCGCTTGCATGCGGTCGGCGCCACCCGCCCTTTCGAGCACCGCGAAGCCCTGGGCGTGAAGAACTTCGGTCACGACTCCCTGAACACCCTGCTTGAAGGCAATTTCATCCCCAAGAGCCTGTTGCCTGCCTACGAATCCGTGGCCCGTGACCTGCTCAAGCGTGTGGAGGATGTGTACAGCGCCACGCCGCACAAGAACATCCGCATGCATGGCGACTGCCACCCCGGCAACATGATGTGCCGCGACGAGATGTTCCATATCGTCGACCTCGACGACTGTCGCATGGGCCCGGCGGTGCAGGATTTGTGGATGATGCTTGCTGGTGATCGCCAGGAATGCCTGGGGCAGTTGTCGGAGCTGATGGATGGCTACCAGGAATTCCACGACTTCGATCCCCGCGAACTGGCGCTGATCGAACCGCTGCGCGCCCTGCGCCTGATGCACTACAGCGCGTGGCTGGCACGGCGCTGGGATGACCCGGCATTTCCGCACAGCTTCCCGTGGTTTGGCAGCGAGCGGTATTGGGGGGACCAGGTGCTGGCGCTGCGCGAGCAATTGTCGGCGCTCAACGAAGAGCCCCTGAAACTGTTCTGACACTGGCCTCGCTGTGGCGAGGGGCTTGTGCCCTCGCCACAAAAAGTCAGCACGCATTTCCTGACAAACATCCTTACAATTGCGGCATTGTTAGCTGCCTAAGCAAGGATTCTGCATGCAAGCCGCCAACCCGCGTCGCGGGTACATTCTGGGCCTGAGTGCCTACGTCATCTGGGGCCTGTTCCCGCTCTACTTCAAAGCCATCGCCAGCGTCCCGGCGGCCGAAATCATCGTCCACCGCGTACTGTGGTCGGCGCTGTTCGGCGGTTTGCTGTTGCTGGTGTGGAAACACCCCGGCTGGTGGCGCGAACTGCGGGACAACCCCAAGCGCCTGGCGATCCTGGCGTTGAGCGGCTCATTGATCGCGGGCAACTGGCTGACCTATGTGTGGTCGGTCAACAGCGGGCGCATGCTGGAGGCCAGCCTGGGTTACTACATCAACCCGCTGGTCAACGTACTACTGGGCATGCTGCTCCTCGGCGAACGCCTGCGGCGCTTGCAGTGGGTGGCCGTCGGGCTGGCCGCCGTGGGCGTTGCGCAACAGGTGTGGCAGGTCGGCAGCTTGCCGTGGGTGTCGCTGGTGCTGGCGCTGACCTTTGGTTTCTATGGTTTGATCCGCAAGCAAGCGCCGGTCAAGGCGCTACCCGGGTTGGTGGTGGAAACCTGGATGCTGGTGCCGATTGCCCTGGCGTGGCTGCTGCTCAACCCCACAGCCCATAGCGCCAACCTGGCATTCTGGAGTACTTCCGAGGCCTGGTGGCTGGTGGCCGCAGGCCCGGTGACATTGATTCCCCTGGTCTGCTTCAACGCTGCGGCACGGCATCTGCCCTACACCACCCTGGGCTTTTTGCAGTACCTGGCGCCGACCCTGGTGCTGCTGCAAGCGGTGCTGTTGTTCGACGAACACATGAGCCCCGCCAGCCTGGTGGCGTTCGTGTTTATCTGGGCCGGGCTGGCGGTGTATAGCGTTGATGCATGGCTGAGCCTGCGCAAACGCTGATCAAATAACGTACAAAACCCTGTAGACCACGGCCGGCGTGGCTTACAGGGTTTCACCCCAAGGTTATCCACAACCTGATCCCCGGCGTTTGTGCACAAGCCGTTGAAATTGCTCGTTTTTTGCTCAATACACTACACGCCGCGGCCGGCGTGGCCTGGCGCCGGGTCTCTACAGCTTATCCACAGGCCCATGCAAGATTTAGATGAACAACCCTGTGGACGGTTATTCCTCGCTGCGCAGTTGCAGTTCCACCATCAAATCATCGGCCAGGGTTTCCAGGGCGGCTTGCAGCGTGTCCAGTGCCAGGCTGGACGGCACCGCCAACGCGGCCTCGGCGTGAAACAACGGGTCACTGCTCATGGGCGCCGGACGCACGTCGGTGCTCAGGCGTTCCAGGTTGACCCCTTGCTTGCTCAACAGCGCGGTGATCTCGCGCACGATCCCCGGCCGGTCATTGCCCACCAGGGTCATCAGGATCGGTTTGCTCGCCGAGGCTTGCGCGCCGCTGCTCTCGCCCACCAGCACGCGGATGCCATGGGTGGACAGGTCCTCCAGGGCGCTGACCAACTCACTGCGGTTTTCCATCGGCACACTGACCCGCAGGATCCCGGCAAATTGCCCGGCCATATGGGCCATGCGACTTTCCAGCCAGTTGCCGCCGCGCTCGGCAATGCAGTGGGCAACACGTTCGACCACGCCGGGTTTGTCGGCGGCGATCACGGTGAGTACGAGATGGTCCATGGCAACAGCCCTCTTGTTGTGGATTAGCCAGTATAGGCAGATACGGGTATCGGTTGGCTCATGTGGCAGTTGGCTTGCCGGCGATGCGGGTGCTGCGGTGTAGAGGCCATCGCAGGCAAGCCAGCTCCCACATTGATCGCATGGCGGTGAGGAAAAACAAATCGTGTACCATTTTTATATTTATCTGGAACAATCCATTGGTTTTTTGAGAACATCCCATACCCCGCTGTGACCGTACAACCAAAGTGGGTCGCTAAACGACGTATTTAGTCTAATTTTCACAACCGCAACTCATCATGTAGTATGCCTCGGCGCGCACTACATAACGTTAGGTCGATGTCTGCCCAGGCGCCGTCGTAACCCCGAACACCCCGTCAGCAAGCCTTGCGCCGTTGATTGGAACCACCCAGCCGCCGTGATGGCATGTACTGGTGCCGGGTTTGTGGTTTAAATGGCCAGAGGCTTCATTGGTAAATTGAAAAGCTGAAAAGCGAATTAGCTCCGCAGAGTGAGGCAAGCAATGACTGAACACGTTCAAGTCGGTGGCCTGCAGGTCGCCAAAGTCCTGTTCGACTTCGTGAACAACGAAGCCATTCCCGGTACCGGCCTGACCGCCGACCAGTTCTGGGCCGGTGCCGACAAGGTCATCCACGACCTGGCACCGAAGAACAAAGCCCTACTCGCCAAACGCGACGATTTCCAAGCGCGAATCGATACCTGGCACCAGACCCATGCCGGCCAGGCCCACGACGCGGTGGCCTACAAAGCCTTCCTGCAAGATATCGGCTACCTGCTGCCAGAAGCGGCGGATTTCCAGGCGACCACCCAAAACGTCGATGACGAAATCGCCCGCATGGCCGGCCCGCAGCTGGTGGTGCCGGTGATGAATGCGCGGTTCGCCCTCAACGCCTCCAACGCGCGCTGGGGCTCGCTGTACGACGCACTGTATGGCACCGACGCCATCAGCGAAGCCAACGGCGCCGAGAAAGGCCAGGGCTACAACAAGGTGCGTGGCGACAAAGTCATCGCCTTCGCCCGTGCCTTCCTCGACGAAGCCGCACCGCTGACCGCCGGCAGCCACGTTGACTCCACCGGTTACAAGATCGTCGACGGCAAGCTGGTGGTCAGCCTCAAGGGCGGCAGCAACAGCGGCCTGCGCAGCGACGCCCAGTTGATCGGCTACCAGGGCGACGCCGCCCAGCCCATCGCACTCTTGTTGAAGCACAACGGCCTGCATTTCGAAATCCAGGTTGACGCCAGCACCCCGGTCGGCCAGACCGACGCCGCCGGCGTCAAAGACATCCTGATGGAAGCCGCGCTGACCACCATCATGGACTGCGAAGACTCCGTTGCCGCCGTCGATGCCGATGACAAAGTGGTGATCTACCGCAACTGGCTCGGCCTGATGAAGGGCGACCTGGCCGAAGAAGTGGCCAAGGGCGGCAAGACCTTCACCCGCACCATGAACGCCGACCGCACCTACACCGGTGTCGATGGTAATGCCGTGACCTTGCATGGTCGTTCGCTGTTGTTCGTGCGTAACGTTGGCCACCTGATGACCATCGACGCGATCCTCGACGCCCAGGGCAATGAAGTGCCCGAAGGCATCCTCGATGGCTTGATCACCAGCCTGGCGGCGATCCACAGCCTCAATGGCAACAACAGCCGCAAGAACAGCCGCACCGGCTCCGTGTACATCGTTAAACCGAAGATGCACGGCCCGGAAGAAGCGGCGTTCACCAACGAGCTGTTCGGCCGCATCGAAGACGTACTGAACCTGCCGCGCAACACCCTCAAGGTCGGGATCATGGACGAGGAGCGCCGTACCACGGTCAACCTCAAGGCCTGCATCAAGGCGGCCAGCGAGCGCGTGGTGTTTATCAACACCGGCTTCCTCGACCGTACCGGCGACGAAATCCACACTTCCATGGAAGCCGGCGCGATGGTGCGCAAAGCTGCCATGAAGGCCGAAAAATGGATCGGCGCCTACGAGAACTGGAACGTCGATATCGGCCTGAGCACCGGCCTGCAAGGCCGTGCGCAGATCGGTAAAGGCATGTGGGCCATGCCCGACCTGATGGCGGCCATGCTCGAGCAGAAAATCGCGCACCCGCTGGCCGGTGCCAACACCGCTTGGGTGCCGTCGCCGACCGCCGCGGCATTGCACGCGCTGCATTACCACAAGGTCGATGTATTCGCCCGCCAGGCCGAACTGGCCAAGCGCGAACGCGCGTCGGTGGACGACATCCTGACCATCCCCCTGGCGCAGAATACCGACTGGTCCGAGGAAGAAATCCGCAACGAACTGGACAACAACGCCCAGGGCATCCTCGGCTATGTGGTGCGCTGGATCGACCAGGGTGTGGGTTGCTCGAAAGTACCAGACATCAACGATGTGGGCCTGATGGAAGACCGCGCCACCCTGCGTATTTCCAGCCAGCACATTGCCAACTGGCTGCGCCATGGCGTGGTCAGCGAAGCCCAGGTCATGGAAAGCCTCAAGCGCATGGCGCCGGTGGTGGATCGGCAGAATGCCGGTGATGCGCTGTACCGCCCGCTGGCACCGGATTTCGACAGCAATATCGCGTTCCAGGCCGCGGTGGAGTTGGTGATTGAAGGGACCAAGCAGCCCAATGGTTATACCGAGCCGGTGTTGCATCGTCGGCGGCGGGAGTTCAAGGCCAAGAATGGTTTGTAACTGGTCATTGAAATGAAAAAGCCCCGGTCCTATGACCGGGGCTTTTTTATGTTGCAAGGCTTAACCTGAAACCACAATCAGGTAACTACCCGACAGCTCCAACTTACTGCCTTGCCCTGAGCCCGTTCCGTCAACCTTCAAGCCGATCAACTGACCGGTATGGTTATTACCGACGACTTTCACAACGATGGTGCCTGCAACTGGATGAGTGAATGTGCTTCCGGTTGCATCTAAATATTCAATTCCAAACTGAGTATGCGTCAGGGTATGAGTCCCGTTCTTCAGGTCCTGGCCGTAATTAATTGTCAGGTGGGTAGTAATATCTGTGTCCATTCTGACCTGGGAAGGGATACCAAAAAACTGATTCGGAGAAAATACCTCCTGCTGACCATTGATAGAGGCGTGAATATTAGCGCTGTGTTGCGGGTTGTTTTTTTCAGTACTCATAATGAACTCCTGTTCGCGTCATTTAGAGGCGCTGATCCCAAACCAGCTCCCTCCCAACGATTAAACAAGCGCCACTCAAACCGCCGATACTGTGAAATCTGACAGTACTGACCAACGGTAAAAACACCCCCTACTGCGCCATCCCCAGCTCGCGTTTGACCATCTTCGCCAACTTCACGCTATCAATCGGCTTGAGCAAAAAGTCCACCACGCTCAGGTGCATCGCGTCGATCACGTCCGGTGCCTCGGCATCCCCCGACATGATGATGATCGGCAACGCAGCCCGGGTGGACTCGCGTACTTTGCGGATCAGTTCCAGGCCGTTGCTGGGCGCCATGCGCAAATCGGTGATCAACAAACCAATGGATGTGCTGGCATTCAAGAGTTCCCAGGCCGCCTCGCCGCTGTCTGCCGTCATGCAGCGAATGCCATCCAGCCCAAGAATCTCCGCCAACAGTTCACGGGCATCTTTATCGTCATCAACGATCAGTACCCGCTGCGGCGGTAGATCAGGCTCCAGCATCACGGCGCTTAACGCCTCGCGCTCGGCATCGCTCAAAATATCTTGGTCGGGCATATATTTCTCAGCAGTTGCACTCAATCTCCCAGCACAGAAGTCAGACATCACCGGAAGGGCGAACAATGTGCACTTCGTCGGATAGTTTTCCTAGTGGGCGTTCTACGGGGTCTGGACGATATTCATGTAAGGTTTTTCCCTAGTCATTGAAGGCCGGATAGCTACCTAGACTTACGTCCAATGGGCACCCGCCGCGTGGGGGTCGACCATGAGGGACGATAACGACAAAAAAACTGCGGTCATGGTTATGAGTAAAGCTGATGCTTTCACCCAGGCAGGGAAAACTGCGGTATTGCAGAACATTCACGGCACCCTGCAATTCCTGCAACGCTTCCCTCCGTTCAATCAGATGGAAAACGCCCACCTGGCGTTTCTGGTGGAGCAGTGCCAGTTGCGCTTCTACGGCCCCGGCGAGAGCATTCTCAAACCGTCGGCAGGCCCTGTGGAGCACTTCTACATCGTCAAACAGGGGCGGGTGATCGGCGAGCGGCCGGATTCGGCGCAAACCACCTTCGAAATCACCACCGGCGAATGCTTCCCCCTGGCCGCGCTACTGGGGGAACGGGCGACGCGAACTGAGCACAAGGCCGCCGAAGACACGTTCTGCCTGCAATTGAACAAGCCGGCGTTTATCAAGTTGTTTGCCCTGTCCGGACCGTTTCGCGACTTTGCCTTGCGTGGGGTCAGCAGCCTGTTGGACCAGGTCAACCAGCAAGTCCAGCAAAAGGCCGTGGAAACCCTCGGCACCCAGTATTCGTTGAACACCCGCCTGGGCGAGCTGGCCATGCGTCACCCCGTGACCTGCAGACCGCGGACGCCGCTGCGTGAGGCGGTCACACTGATGCATGAGCAGCAGGTCGGCAGCATTGTGGTGGTCGATGAACACAAGGCGCCCCTGGGGATTTTCACCCTGCGTGACCTGCGCCATGTCGTGGCCGAAGGCACCAGCGATTTCACCCAGGCCATCGAACAGCATATGACCCAGGCGCCCTTCTTCCTCAGCCCGGATCACAGCGCCTTCGACGCGGCGATTGCCATGACCGAACGGCATATCGCCCATGTGTGCCTGGTCAAGGACCGGCGCCTGTGTGGAGTGGTGTCCGAGCGCGATCTGTTTTCCCTGCAACGGGTTGACCTGGTCCACCTGGCACGCACCATCCGCAATGCACCACGGGTGGAAAACCTGGTGGCGATCCGTGGCGAGATCAGCCAATTGGTGGAGCGCATGCTGGCCCACGGCGCGTCCTCGACCCAGATCACCCATATCATCACCCTGCTCAACGATCACACGGTATGCCGGGTCATCGAGCTGAGCATCGCAGACAAGGGCGACCCCGGCGTGCCATTCAGTTGGCTGTGTTTTGGCAGCGAAGGCCGCCGTGAGCAGACGCTGCACACCGACCAGGACAACGGCATCCTGTTCGATGCCCGCGATGCCGCCCACGCCGCCGAGATTCGTGGCCTGCTGTTGCCCCTGGCGCAGCAAATCAATCAAAGCCTGGCGCTGTGCGGTTTCACCCTGTGCAAGGGCAATATCATGGCCGGCAACCCCGAGCTGTGCCTGTCCCGTGCCGAATGGGCCCGGCGCTTTGCCGCATTTATCCGCGAAGCGACGCCAGAGAACCTGCTCAAGTCCAGCATCTACTTCGACCTGCGGGTGGTGTGGGGCGATGAGCAAGGCTGCGAGCAACTGCGCCAGGGCATGCTTGAGCAAGTGGCGGACAATCGCCTGTTCCAACGGATGATGGCCGAGAACGCCTTGCGCCAGCGCCCGCCGGTGGGGCGTTTCCGTGACTTCGTGCTGACGCGCAAAGGCTCGGACAAGGCCACCCTCGACCTCAAGGTGCAGGGCCTCACGCCCTTCGTCGACGGTGCCCGCCTGCTGGCCCTGGCCAATGGCATCGCCACCAACAACACCCTGGAGCGCTTGCGTCAGCTGGTGGATAAAGAGGTGATCGAACGCCTGGACGGCGCGGCCTATGAAGAGGCCTACCACTTTATCCAGCAAACCCGTATGCAGCAGCACCAGTTGCAAACCCGCGAGAACCAGCCCTACTCCAACCGGGTCGACCCCGACAGCCTCAACCACCTGGACCGGCGCATCCTGCGTGAGTCCCTGCGCCAGGCCCAACGCCTGCAAAGCAGCCTGGCCCTGAGGTATCAGCTGTGAGCCTGTTCAGTTGGCTGCGCCCTGCCCGGCCAGGCCTGAATGCCCAGCAACAGGCGCGCCTGCAACAACTGGCTGCCCCCAAGGCACTCGGCGAACACAGTCTGCGCGAGCAGCGCTGGGTGGTACTGGACCTGGAAACCAGCGGCCTGAACCTCAATCGCGACCAGGTGCTGTCGATTGGCGCGGTGGTGATCGAAGACGGCGCGGTCGACTTTTCCCAGCAGTTCGAACGTACCCTGCAACGGGCCGACAACAAAATCAGCCCCAGCGTGCTGATCCATGGCCTGGGCCCCAGTGCGATCGCTGCCGGATGCGATCCAGCCGAGGCGTTACTGGACTTCATGGACTTTGTCGGCGACAGCCCGCTGCTGGCGTTCCACGCACCATTCGACCAGCACATGCTTGGCCGAGCGCTCAAGGACAGCCTGGGTTATCGCCTGACCCATCCGTTCCTCGACGTGGCAGACCTGGCGCCCATGCTGTGCCCCCAGGCGCATATCCGCGAAGCCGGCCTGGATGACTGGATTGCCCATTTCAACCTGCAAGTGGGCGAACGCCATCACGCCAGCGCCGATGCCCTGGCCACCGCAGAGTTGATGTTGATTCTATTCAGCCGTGCCCGCCAGCAAGGGCTGGACAGCCCTGCCGCGTTGCAACAACGCCTGAGCCAGTGGAAACGTCGCAAACAAGCCCCTTCCTTCTAACGGCTGCCGCTCAGTTAAGAGAGGCAATCGGTAACCTGTGGCGAGGGAGCTTGCTCCCGTTGGGGCGCGAAGCGGCCCTGAAACGGGAGCAAGCCCCCTCAGCAACATCCGTCCCGCCCGACCAACGCCAATTGCACCCATCCGCCACCTCTGCCACAATCGCGAATAATTCTCGTTAGTTTAAACATCTCGATTGGTGATGCCTTGTCGTCAGCCCAAAGTCCCCACAGTGAGCTTGTTGGCACGTTGTACCGTGACCATCGCGGCTGGCTGCTGGCGTGGCTGCGGCGCAACGTGGCCTGCCCCAGTCGTGCCGAGGACCTGAGCCAGGACACCTTCATGCGCCTGCTGGGCCGTGAAGAACTGCGTGAACCCCGCGAACCCCGGGCGTTTCTGGTGGCTGTCGCAAAGGGCCTGTTGTTCGACTACTTTCGCCGCGCCGCGCTGGAACAGGCCTACCTCACCGAACTGATGCTGATCCCGGAAAGCGAACAGCCTTCCCCGGAAGAACAGCACCTGATCCTCGAAGACCTCAAAGCCATCGACCGCCTGCTTGGCAAGCTGTCCAGCAAGGCCCGCGCCGCGTTCCTCTATAACCGCCTGGACGGCCTGGGCCATGCCGAGATCGCCCAGCGCCTCGGCGTGTCGGTGCCCCGGGTACGGCAATATCTGGCTCAGGGGATCCGCCAGTGCTACATCGCCCTGTATGGCCAGCCGTTGTGAGCCAGGTCAGTTCCAGACCGGTCAGCGCACGGGTGCTGGATGCGGCGATTGCCTGGCAACTGTCCCTGGACTCCGGGGACAGCAGCGCCGTGGAGCATGAAGCATTCAACAAATGGCTGGCCAGCAGCGAAGAACACGCCCGCGCCTGGCGCCAACTGGGCATGCTCGACCAGCGCTTCAGCGTGGCCAGCGGCCCGGCACGGGCGGCGCTGCTGCAATCGCGCGAAGGCATTCGGCAACGGGTGCGCAAGCTCGGCAGCGGCCTGGCCAGTGTGGTGCTGGTCTGCGGCCTGGCGGTGTTCGCCGGCCAGCGCTACGTGCCGATCAACTACTGGCTGGCCGACCAACGCACCGCCACCGGTGAACAGCGCACGCTGAAACTGGCAGATGGCACCCTGATCAACCTCAACACCCACAGCGCCATTGACGTGCGTTTTGACGAAAAGCGCCGAGTAATCGTGCTGCAGGAAGGTGAGATCTTCGTCGAAACCGGGCACAACGATGGGCGCCCCTTTGTTGTCGAAACCCGCGACGGCAGCCTGCGCGCCCTGGGTACGCGGTTTATCGTCAAGCGCGAGGACGACGGCACGCGGCTCAGCGTGTTGCAGTCGGCGGTTGCGGCGCAGCCCGAGGCGTTGCACCAGGAGCAGGTGTTCAAGGAAGGCCAGCAAGTGCTGATGCGCCGTAACAGCCTCGGCCCGTCGCTGGCCGTAACCCCCGGCACCGACGCCTGGACCCGCGGCATGCTGGTGGTGGACAACGCGCGGCTGGGGGATGTGGTCGAGGAACTGGCGCGCTACCGCACCGGCTACCTGGGTGTGGATAAAAACGTCGCCGACCTGCGCATCACCGGCAGCTTCCCGCTGCACGACACCACGCTGGCGCTTAACGCGCTGCTGCCGACCCTGCCGGTGCAGATCGAGCAACATACGCCGTGGTGGATTAACGTGGCCGCCAGGCCCGTGCCAGACGGTTCCGTTAGCAATAATTGAATAAAGGCAATGTCGAAAACAAAGCCCTCTGCGCCCCCGCTACCGAGGCGCTGGTCGCTGAATGCCGACTGCGCTGCGGGGTGGCCGGTGCACTCAACCTCAATCGCTTCGCCGACTGCAAAAGCTACGAAGAGCGCGTGAGCATTCACAGATTTATTTTCACTTGGCCCTATCACTTTTTGATTCTCGTCCGGCACCTAGGCAATTGAGAAATATTTCCATTCCGGAGCCGCCCTATGTCCCGCACATTAGACACCTTGTTGCGCCCCAGCCTGCTAGCCGTGGCCATCGCCCTCAGCGCCCCGCTGACCAGCACCTCGCTGTTCGCCGCCGAACAGGCGTCCAGTGTGCGCGCCTACAACCTGCCGGCTGCGCCATTGGCCAGCACCCTGAACCAGATCGCCAGCCAGGCCGGCCTCCCCCTGACCCTCAGCCCAGCACTGGCCGCCGGCAAGACCTCGGCCCCGGTCAAGGGCCAGTTCGATGCACCGGGCGCACTGCGCGAGGCCCTGCGTGGGACGGGGTTGCAGTTGGAGCAGAGCAGCGCAGGCACCTACACCCTGGTGGCAATTCCAGAGGGTGTGGTGTCGCTGCCGGAGACCAATATCACCGGGCAGGGGAATTACGAGAGCGCGTGGGGGCCGGTGGAGGGTTATGTTGCTACGCGGACGGCGGCGGGGAGCAAGACTGATACGGCCCTGGTAGAAGCACCCCGCTCGATTTCCGTGGCCACCCGCCAGCAAATGCTGGACCGCAACGTTCAGAACCTGGATGACGCGGTCAAATACATGCCGGGAATCGTGTCCGCCAGCTACGGCAGTGATACCCGCTACGACTGGATGCGTGTGCGTGGCTTCGAACCCACCCATTTCCTCGATGGCCTGCCATTGCCTCGCGGTGTGTACGCCAACCCGAAAGCGGAAACCTGGAACCTTGATCGTCTCGCCCTACTGCGCGGCCCGGCCTCGTCGGTCTACGGCCAGACCCCGCCAGGCGGTCTGCTGGATATGGTCAGCCGGCGCCCCAGCGCGGAATCGAGCAATGCCATCCAGGTGCAATACGGCAGCGACAACTATCGCCAGATCAACTTCGCCAGCACCGGCAAGATTGACGATGAAGGTCAGTTTCTTTATGGCCTAAGCGGCGTGGTGCGCGATGCCGGCACCCAGGTCGATCACATCGACAACAAGCGCTACAACATTGCGCCCAGCCTGACCTGGAACATTGATCCCGATACCAAGCTGACCGTGCTCTCGCAGTTCACTCGCGACGATACCGGCGCCACCAGCCAGTTCCTGCCGATCGTGGGCACCAAGATCAAATCACCGCTGGGTGAGGTCTCGCACCATAAGAACCTGGGTGACCCGGACTACGAGTTCTACGACCGTACCTATTACGCATTGGGCTATGCCTTTGAACATCGTTTCAACGATACCTGGCAGTTCAAGCAAAACCTGCGTTACACCAAGTCGGAGTTGTCGTTTCAGCAGCTGACTGTCGGTGCCCACGGCTGGTCCCAGGTAGATGCTGAGGGCAACATCAGCCGTTCCTCGACCAATGTGGACGAGGACATCGCTCAGTTTGCAGTGGACAACAATTTCCAGGCCGACTTCGCTACCGGCAATATCAACCACACTGTGCTGATAGGCCTGGATCATCAGCGCACTAATTCCTCCTATCTGTCCATTTTCGGCGGCGCCGGGACCGTTAACATCTACAAACCAGTTTATGGGCAGCCAATTGAGCGCCCGGCGCGCAAAGATGCGTACTACGACTACGACCAAAAAACCGTCCAGACCGGCCTCTACGTGCAAGACCAGATGGCCCTGGACAAATGGCGCCTGACCCTGGGCGGCCGTGAAGACTGGGTGCATCAAGGCACCACGTACCTCAACAAGAGCGACGCGACCAACACCGACCGCAGCAAGAACTTCAGTGGCAACGCGGCACTGAGTTATGTGTTCGACTCAGGTTTTGTACCGTACCTGTCCTACGCCGAATCATTCCAGCCAGCGAGCAACGCCAGCGTCGACCCGGTCAAGTCGTACAAACCTACCGAAGGCAAGCAGTGGGAACTGGGGGTCAAGTATCAGCCACCTGGCTCCAATACCCTGCTTAGCGCGGCGGTCTATGACCTGACCCAGAAAAACGTGCTGGTCACTCGATTCGGCTCGGCTGGCGAGTCGATCACCGACCAGGCCGGCGAAGTCAAGGTCAAGGGCCTGGAACTGGAAGCGGTGTCTGACGTGACCGAGAACCTCAAGGTCATCGCCGCCTACACCCTGGCCAAATCCGAGGTGCAAACAGGCATCTACAAAGGCAACCGCCTGCAACTGATACCCAACCAGCAAGCCTCCCTGTGGACCGACTACACCTGGCACGACGGTGTGCTCGACGGTTTCGGTATCGGCTTTGGGGCCCGCTACACCGGCAACACCTACGGCGACCAAGGCAATACCTGGCTAGGCAAGGCTGATGCCTACACCGTATTCGACGGTGCGGTGCATTACGACCTCGGCCGCCTGGACAACAGCCTCAAAGGTGCCTCGGTAAAACTGAACGCCACCAACCTGTTCGACAAGCAGTACATCTCCACCTGTGATGCCTCCTACTGCTACTACGGTGATCAGCGCAGCGTCGTCGCCAGTGCCACTTACCAGTGGTAATCGGCTGAGTTAACAACCAGGCCGCCCCGTGGGCGGCTTTGGTGTGTCTGAAGGCTAGAAAATGAAAAGCACAACCATCCGCCGCTGGTCCTTCATCCACACCTGGACCAGCCTGATCTGCACCGTGTTCCTGCTGATGCTGGCGCTGACCGGCTTGCCGTTGATCTTTCACCACGAGATCGATCACCTGCTGGGCAACGAACCCGAGCTCAAGCAGATGCCGGCCGATACTCCGCAGCTCAACCTTGAGCAACTGGTGTCCAAGGCCCAGGCCCATCGCCCGGGCGAAGCCATGCAGTACCTGGCCTGGGATGAGGACGACAAGAACGGGGTGGTTGCGATCATGGCGGCCACCGCCGGCACCGAGCCCAATTCGTCCCACACCTTTATGCTCGATGCGCGCACCGGGGAAAGCGTGGAGATGCCGTCGGCCAATGGCGGCTTGACGATGTTCCTGCTGCGCCTGCATGTGGATATGTTCGCCGGCCTGCCGGGCAAGTTGCTGCTGGCCTTTATGGGCGTGCTGTTTGTGCTGGCGATTGTTTCCGGCACGGTGTTGTACCTGCCCTTTATGCGGCGCTTGAAGTTCGCCACGGTGCGCCAGGACAAGTCCACACGCCTGCGCTGGCTGGACCTGCATAACCTGATCGGCGTTGTCACCCTGACCTGGGCCCTGGTGGTGGGCGTCACCGGGGTGATCAGCGCCAGTGCCGACTTGATCATCGCCGCATGGCGCAGTGACAGCCTCACCGCGATGATCGAGCCCTATAAGAACGCGCCACCGCTGACCTCGCGTGCGCCGGCCACCGACCTGCTGAAAATTGCTGAGCAGGCCGCGCCGGGCATGACCCCAGACTTTATTGCGTTCCCCGGTACGCGCTTTTCCAGCGAGCACCATTACGCAGTGTTTATGAAAGGCAGCACGCACCTGACCTCGCACCTGCTGACCCCGGTGCTGATCGACGCCAGCGACCTGAGCGTCACCGCCGTGGCCGGGCGGCCGTGGTACATGGACGCCATGGGCATGTCCCAGCCCCTGCACTTTGGCGACTATGGCGGCATGCCGATGAAAATCCTCTGGGCGGTGCTGGATGTGCTGACCATCATCGTGCTGGGCAGCGGCGTATACCTGTGGCTGGTGCGGCGCAAGGCGGCCAAGTCATGAGGCCAAGGCAATCGAATTTCTGGAAGGTGTTCGGGGTGCCGCTGGGGATCGGGCTGCTCAGTGCTGCCGGACTGTTTGCGGCGTTGCTGGGGGATGGGGGTTGGGATTCCCTGAGCTGGATTGGACTGGGGATCCCGTCGGTAATCGGTGTCTGGGGGTTGCTGCGGCGGCCGTGAGGACGCCATCGCAGGCAAGCCAGCTCCCACAGTTGGCAGTGTTCACACATCAAAATGTGGGAGCTGGCTTGCCTGCGATGAGGCCCGCAAAAACAACCAAGATCCCCCTCGCCAGTCACCTCGCAACTGTCTAGTCTATGGCCGACCCTTTCCGAGGATTGCCCATGTTCGCGCCCAGCATGACCTTGTTCCACAACCCTGCCTCGCCGTTTGTCCGCAAAGTCCTGGTGCTGCTCCACGAAACCGGCCAGCAAGACCGCGTTGTCCTGGAGACTGTGCTGGTCACGCCGGTCAACCCGATCACCGCGTTGAACGAAGGCAACCCGCTGGGCAAGATCCCGGCCCTGCGCCTGGCCGATGGCAATGTGTTGCACGACAGCCGGGTGATCCTCGACTACTTCGACCACCAACATGTCGGCAACCCGCTGATCCCCCGGGACGGTTCGGCCCGCTGGCGCCGCCTGACCCTGGCCTCGATGGCCGACGGGATCATGGACGCGGCCGTATTGGTACGCTATGAAACCGCCATGCGCCCGGCCGACAAACACTGGGATAGCTGGCTGCAGGAGCAGCGCAACAAAATCCGCCGCGCCCTGGCCGAATTGGAACAGGACGCTATCGCTGAACTGGCCAGCCATTTCGACATCGCCGCGATCAGCGTCGCCTGCGCCCTGGCGTATGTGGACTTCCGCCACCCCGACCTGCAGTGGCGTTCAAGCAATCCCAAACTGGCCGCCTGGTACGCCGAGGTCAGTCAGCGGCCGTCAATGTTGGCGACCCAGCCGCCGGCCTGATTCCTGTAGCAACCCGTTATGGGTGGCGAGCGAGGCTTGTTGTGGCGAGGGGGCAAGCCTCCTCGCCACAACAAGGCCATTAGCCACAAAGGTGTCGCGCCACTCCGGAAACAGCGCGTTAATTTTCCCCACCAGTTGTGCCTTCTCCCGCTGATCCTCCCGTAGCCCGATCATTGCATCACCTCCAACTCGGCCGCCTTACGCTTGCCCACCCCATACCAGTCCAGTTTGCGTGTCAGCACCATCACCGTACCCAGCAGCCCGAACAGCAACAGCGAGCCCATCAACAGCGCGTAGTCCTCGGCACTCAACAACCCGTACAGCAAGCCATACAGTGCCGCCAACCCCGTCGAAAACCCCAGCCCATGGGCCACGCTGCGCAGCACATGGCACACGTAAAAACCGATCAACAACACACAGGCACTGGCCGAGATCAGGTACGCCAGGGCAAAGCCGATATGCTCGGACAACGACAGCAACAGCAAGTAGAAAAACGCCAGGGCCACCCCCACCAACGCATACTGGATCGGGTGCACCGCCAGGCTCTTGAGCACTTCAAACAGGAAGAAACCGGCGAACGTCAGGGCGATGAACAGCAGCGCATATTTGATCGCGCGGTCGCTCTTGAGGTACTGGTCCACCGGGTCGATAAAGTTCACGCCAAAGCTGCGTTCGTTGAAGTCCTCGCAGCGACTGCCAACCACACAGCCGTACAACGATTCCTCAAGGTTGGTGGAGAAGAACGAGGTCTGCCAGTTGGCGCTGAAGCCTTGGTCGTTGATCTCACGCTGGGCCGGCAGGAAGTTGCCGACAAAGCTCGGATGGGGCCAGTTGGAGGCCAGCTTGACCTTGCTGGTCTTGCCCACCGGCAGTACCTGTAGTTGCTCGGTACCCTGCAGGCGCAGGTCGAAGGCAAAATCCAGCGGCGCGGGGTTCTTACTGTCCTGGGTCGGCAACATCACGTGTACGCCAGCGCCGAGAAAGCTCACTTGGGTGCCCGGGGCAAACTCCAGGCGCTGGCTGCCCAGCTCCAGTTTCAGGGCGTTTTCAATGCCGCGGATATCGCTGATACCGACCGCCAAAAATGCCTGGCCAAACTTGTAATCGGCAAAGTCCTCCTTGATGCCCATTTGCGCCGGCAGCACAAAGCGGCCGCTGATGCGGTTGTCGGCATGGAACAACCGCGCCTGGTAGATTCCTCGCGCCCGCAGTTCGGTTTGCACCTGCCCATCGAGCTCGAACTGCTCCGGCAGGAAGTACAGGCGGCCCTGTTCTTCACTGAGCACTTCATAGCGTTTGTTGAGTTTTTCGTTGAGCTTCCACTCACGCACGGTCTTGCGAAACGGCACCACCATCAATGGCCCGCTGACCTGCTGGCTGTAGCTGGAGCTGCGGGCAATGTCCATCACGACGCCGTCGCGCAGTTCCTGGCGCTCGTTGATGATGCCGTTGATCATCAGCAACGGAATCAGCAATAGCAGGATCAGCAGCGCGATGGCGCCCAGTTTGAATAGCAGGCTGCGGTTCATGGGTCTCTCCCTGTTTTGATGGGGAGAGTCTGGCGGCGGCCTGTGGGGGATTTATGAGGGCAATGTGGAGACTGTGTGGAGATGCAGCACCACTTCCACGCCACCCGGCACGTTGCCGATCTGCAAGGAGCCGCCGTGCAGCTTCATCACTTCTTCGACAAAGTTCAGGCCCAGGCCGGTGCTTTTGCGGCCACTGACCGGACGCGGCAGGGAATAGAAACGCTCGCTCAGGCGTGGCAGGGCGTATTCGGGGATCGGTTCGGCCTGGTTGAACAGGCGCACATCCACAGCATGGTGCCGCACCTGGGCGCTGAAACGCAGCGTGCCGCCGGGCGGGGTAAAGTCCAGGGCATTTTCCAGCAGATTGCCCAGGGCCTGACGCAGCAGAAACGGCTCGCCAAACAGCTTTACGTCGGCTTCGATCAGACGTTCGACCTGCAACCCGGCCTGCTCGATCCGCGCGCATTGCGCCTTGAGGACCTCATCGACCAAGGCGGCCAACGGTACCGAAATCTGCTGCTCCAAGCCCTGGCGCTGCTCGACCTGGGCCAGGTTCAGCAGGCGTTCGATCAACTGCTGCAAGCGCGCGCTTTCACTGGCGATATTGCCGACGAACCGCTGCTGCTGGGCGACTGTCATTTCCCCCTGCAACAGTTCCGCCGCACCGCGAATCGCCGCCAACGGGCTTTTCAGTTCGTGGGTCAGGGTGTGCACATAACGCTCGACATAGGCCTTGCCTTCCAGTTGCGTGCGCATGTGCTCCACAGCGGTGGATAACTGCGCCAACTCGCCGCCACGATAATGCGGCAACTCGGCGCGACGCCCTTCGCTGACCGCCTGGGCATAGGTGGTCAGGCGCCGTAACGCCGCGCTCAACCACCAGGACAACAGGGCCCCCAACAGCAAGCCCAGCGCCACCAGACCGGCGCCGTACCACAGCAGACGGCGCTCGGTACGGTCGACATAAGGCTGCAGCGAGCTGTTGGGCTTGGCCACCGTAACCACGCCTATGATCTGCCCGTTATCGCGGATCGGCGCGCCCACGTGCATCACCGAGGACGCCGGGTCATCGGCATCGCTGCGGGTCGAGCGGGCGCCGTACTCACCGCGCAGGGTCAGGTACACATCGTTCCATTTCGAGTAGTCCTGGCCCACTGCCGTACCGCTGGAATCCAGTAACACGACACCCTTGGCGTCCGTCACATAGATGCGGTGGTTGACCTGGTTTTTCGCCAGGCCCCAGATGGTTGCCCCCGGCTGGCGCTCGCCGTAGGCCTTGAGCACGGTGGGCCAGAGGCTTTGGCCAAGGGTGCCGTTCTTCACATCGTCACGCAGGATTTCCGCCAGCAGGTTGGCGGTGTCCACCAGGGTTTCTTCGGTGGACTGGCGCACGCCGGGGCGGATTTCCTTCATGACGGTGTTGAGCACAAAGTAGCCGGTCAGGCCGATAAACAGCGCATACACCAGGAAAATCCGCAGCCCCAGGCGCATCAGGCGTGGCTCGGGCTGTAGCTGTAGCCCAGGCCGCGATGGGTCTGGATCGGCTCGGCCTCGGCAACCACGCCCCGCAGCTTGCTGCGCAGGCTTTTGATATGGCTGTCGATATTGCGCTCGTAGCCGGCATCGGCGGCCACGCCGACCGCATCCAGCAACTGCTCGCGACTGAACACCCGTTCGGGCTGTTCCAGCAGGCAATTGAGCAGGCGGAATTCATGGCGAGTCAGGCCCAGCAACTGGCCGCGATACTGGATCTGCACCCGCTCGTGGTCCACCTGGAACAGCCCGCCGCTGGCCGGCACTGCCACCGGTGCCACGCGCTTGAGGATCGCCTTGACCCGCGCCGCCACTTCCCGTGGGCTGAAGGGTTTGACCACATAGTCGTCGGCGCCGATTTCCAGGCCCACCACGCGGTCGATCTCGCCGTCGCGGGCACTGAGAAACATCACCGGCACTTCGCTGAAGCGGCGCAGTTGCTTGCAGGTTTCAAAGCCGCTGATGTCCGGCAGGCCGATGTCGAGGATCAGCATGTCTGCCGGGGTCTGCCGCTGATGCTCCAGCGCGGCCTGGCCGAGGGTCAGCCAGGTGGTGGTGAAGCCTTCGCCCTGCAGGGCAAAAATCAGCGTATCGGCTATCGCCGCTTCGTCTTCGACAATCAGGATATGGGGCATGGCGTCCGAGCACTGGGAGCTAAAGGTGAACGGTGCCCCATGCCTTGTGCGGCGTCAATCAGCAGTCAGGTTTGTCGGCGGTGTAGCGCCGGGCCGGGTTCACCGCAGCGCCGAACTCGCGCAGCGCCTTGGCGCCGATCAGCAGCGGGTAGTTGAAGCTGCTGCGGTCGGTGAGGTTGACCTCCACCGTGCGCTTGACGTTGCCCAGGCACATTTCCAGCTCCACCACCGGGCGCTTGGCCACGCCGCTGTCTTCCTTGTCTTCGTCTTCGTCGGCGCGGTTCTTGATCTTGCTGATGCGCGCCACTTTGTGTTCATAGACCTTGTTGCTCACATCCTTGCCACTGAGACGGAACCGCACCCAGTCCTCGCCATCGCGGGTGAAGGTCTGGATGTCGCGGGCCGACAGCGAGGCGGTCAGCGCGCCGGTGTCCATCTTGGCCTTGAAGGTCTCGCCGATTTCCGGCAACTGGATATATTCGTAGCGCCCGTACAGGGTCGGCTCGGCGGCCATCACGGGCAGGGCAACCACGGCTAACAGGGCAAGGAGGGATTTCACGTAGGAGGTTTCCTTGAAGGTAAGTAGGCCAATACTAGACTGCAAACACAGCCCGAAGTTGGATCGTTACCCAGCATACGCAACACAAAGTGAAACATTCGTCAGGTCAATTGCGATTTGGCCTCTAGACTCAAGCTGCTTATCATGGCCCGTCCAACCGTTTGCAAGAGTTCCTTATGCGCCGCCTGCTCACCGGCTGTTTCGTCACACTGCTGCTGTTACTCAACACGCTGATCCTGATCGGCCCGCTGATGGTCTTCGCCCTGCTCAAGCTGGTGGCGCCCGGGCGGTCACGGGACTATGCCTCCCGGGCCGTGATGTGGATTGCCGAGACCTGGGCCGAGATCGACAAGCTGATCTTTGCCCTGTGTATCCCCACCCAATGGGATATTCGCGGCGATACCGGGCTGAGGGTCGATACCTCGTACCTGGTGATCAGCAACCATCAATCCTGGGTGGATATCCCGGCGCTGATCCAGACCCTCAACCGGCGCACGCCATTTTTCAAATTCTTCCTGAAAAAGGAGCTGATCTGGGTGCCGTTCCTGGGCCTGGCCTGGTGGGCCCTGGATTACCCGTTCATGAAGCGCTACACCAAGGCATTCCTGGCCAAGCATCCGGAACTGGCGGGCCAGGACCTGAAGATCACCAAACAGGCCTGCGAGCTGTTCAAGCGCCAGCCGGTGACGGTGGTCAACTACCTGGAAGGCACGCGCTTTACCGAAGCCAAGCGGGCCCAGCAGAACTCACCGTTCACTCGCCTGCTCAAGCCCAAGGCCGGTGGCGTGGCATTTGTACTGGCGGCCATGGGCGAGCAGTTGGATGCGATCCTCGACGTGACCGTGGTCTATCCACAGGACAGGATTCCAGGATTCTGGGATTTGATCAGCGGCGCGGTGCCCCGGGTGATTGTTGATATCCGCACCCGCGAGCTGGATCCGGCGTTGTGGCAGGGGGATTACGAGAATGATCCGGCGTTTCGCCAGAGCGTCCAGAACTGGGTCAACCAGCTCTGGCTGGAGAAGGATGCGCGCCTTGATGAGCTTATCAGGTGACTCGTCGCAGCCCGTGACGGCCACCTGGCAGGCTGGTTCATTTAAAACTTGATCGATGCCCCGGCACCGGCACTAAAACCCACACCGGCAACGCTCCCGGAGGCGTCCGCGCCGCCGGAGACACGACCCGTTTCCGAGTCAGGCTTATTGCCGTTGATCATTTCATCGTAAGACATGAACTTCATGCCTGCAGCCTTCTCGAACTCCTCCCTGGTCATCTTGCTGTAGTCGACCGGGGGTTTGCCAAATACCGGGAATGAATTGCGCGATATTGTTGATTCGCTCATTGGAAGATCTCCTTAAAGGGAACGACACCCGGTCTGGAGCCCCCTCGCTGGGGGAGGAGAAGGCCGAGTTCCAGGCGGGTGTAGATCAGTGGTTAGAGCCGACCGCTCAGTTCCCTGGATGACTTCACACCGAGGTGTTTTTCAGCTCCCCGCTCCCCAGATGCCGGCTAGCTTGCCCAGTACTGAACTGTCGGCACCCTGGCCACCCAGGTACTGCAGGATCACCGGGGCAAACTGGCCGATCATGCCGCTGTCCATGCCCAAGGCGCTGAACGCAGTGTTCAGGTCGTTGGTGTCCTTGACGTTCCCCAACAGGCCATCGAGGCCGCTGGTCTTGCTGCCACCGGTTTGGCCGAGCATGCCGCTCAAGGCCCCAAGGCTGCCCAAAGCGTTGCCACCCGACAGCTTATCCAGGCCCGGCACGCTTTTGCCCAACTGCGAATAATCAGTGCTGCTGAGTTGGTTCTTGGCCAGGCCCAACATCGCACCGGTGCCACCGACGGCCTGCTCCGGGGTGACATTCAACTGTTTGGTCAACGCCCCCAGCAAACCTGCGGTTTGTGCGCTCGGCGCAGAGGCGGCGGCCTTGTTGGTGCCCTGGGCGCCAGCAACGGCGTTGGCCACATCACCCAGGCTGAAGCCTGCTGCAAATACCGGGCTGGCCGCCACGGTCAGGAGGCAGGACAGGGCAAAACCGCGTGAAATCTTCATCGAGACAACCTCGTAAATGTAGGAGCTAAAGCAGCCGTTTGACCCAGCATCCCACCGGTTGTTCCAGCTCACAGATTTGTTCAGAAAAGCCCCAAAAACCGACACCATCAAACTGCCACTAGGAACCCATCGCCAGCCACAGGGTCAATCAACACACTACAAAACTTGTCAGGAAGAGCCTTATGACTGCGTCCCAACCCCCAGTGATCGAGCACAAGCCCTCATTCTGGACCCGCCCGCGCCTGTTCATCAGCGTCTGCGTGGTGGTGGTTGCCGGTATCGGCGGCGCGCTCTACACCCAGGACAGCGTCAAGTCTGCAGCGACCCTGGTCAGCAGCACCCAACAGCCGGCGGCGCAAATCATGGCGCACAAGGATTACCTGGAAGTCCAACCGATTGCGGCCACTGCGCCGGAACCGGACCGCAGCCTCGAACTGTGGGCCCTGCCTGCAGGCGGCACGCCGGTGTCTTTGGGCCTGTTGCCGGAGGATGGCAAAGGCATCATCGGCCTCAACCCACGTCAGCAGGAAACTATCAGCCAGCCGGTGGAATTGATGGTCAGTTCGGAAACCAAGGGTGGCTCGGTGAGCAAGCAGCCTACCGGCCCGATGGTGTACCAGGGTGCGCTGGCGATCCGCTGATCCCCAGACACCCAATCGCCAATGTGGGGGCCCAGCTCCCACAGCCCCCACATTGGCGAGTGGTTGTTGCTGTTAAGCCGCGCTGAACAGCTTGTGCGGATCAATCACAAACTTCTTCGGCACACCTGCATCGAACTCGCCATAACCACGCGGCGCGTCGTCCAGGCTGATCACCTGCACACCCACGATCTCCGCAATGTTGATGCGGTCCCACATGATCGCCTGCATCAACTGGCGGTTGTACTTCATCACCGGGGTCTGGCCGGTGTGGAAGCTGTGGGACTTGGCCCAGCCCAGACCGAAACGAATGCTCAGGCTGCCCATTTTTGCGGCGGCATCCACCGCCCCTGGATCTTCAGTGACGTACAGGCCGGGAATACCGATCTTGCCCGCCACACGCACCACGCCCATCAGTGAGTTGAGCACCGTGGCCGGGGCTTCGGCCTTGACGCCGTCATGGCCATGGCCGCGGGCTTCAAAGCCCACGCAGTCAACGGCGCTGTCCACTTCCGGCTCGCCAAGCAGCGCGGCGATTTGCTCGTGTAGCGGGGTGTCGGTGGACAGGTCGGCGATTTCAAAGCCCTGGGCCTTGGCGTGGGCCAGGCGGATCGGGTTGACGTCACCGATGATCACCACCGCCGCCCCCAGCAAGCGTGCGGAAGCGGCAGCGGCCAGGCCTACGGGACCGGCGCCGGCGATGTACACGGTGCTGCCAGGGCCAACGCCCGCAGTGACGGCGCCGTGGTAGCCGGTGGGCAGGATGTCGGAGAGGCAGGTCAGGTCACGGATTTTCTCCATGGCCTTGTCGCGATCCGGCAGTTTCAGCAGGTTGAAGTCGGCGTAGGGCACCAGCACGTACTCGGCCTGGCCGCCGGTCCAGTCGCCCATGTCCACGTAGCCGTAGGCACCACCGGCACGGGCCGGGTTGACGGTCAGGCATACGCCGGTGTGTTGTTCCTTGCAGGAGCGGCAGCGGCCGCAAGCAACGTTGAACGGCACAGACACCAGGTCGCCGAGTTTCAGGTTCTCGACGTCGCTGCCCTTCTCGATCACCTCGCCGGTGATTTCGTGACCGAGCACCAGGCCGGTCTGGGCGGTGGTACGGCCGCGCACCATGTGTTGGTCGGAGCCGCAGATATTGGTGGAGACCACGCGCAGGATAACGCCGTGTTCAATCTTCCTGCCACGGGGGTCCTGCATTTTGGGATAGTCGATTTTCTGTACTTCGACCTGACCGTTGCCGAGATACACGACACCACGATTACCAGACATGCTTTCACCTCGCTGTTGTTTTTATGGAACTGCGTTGCCCCTTTGGATGGGCAGCGCGTTTGAGTGCTCGGGTTACAGATGCTGTTTTTGCGTTGTTTGTGAGGGCCTCATCGCGGGCAAGTCCGCTCCCACAGGGTTCACATATCACCCGGTGGGAGCTGGCTTGCCTGCGATGGCGTCAGTCAGAGCACCACCGTTCTATTGGCGTTCAAGAACACCCGTCGCTCAATGTGGTACCCCACCGCCCGCGCCAATGTCAGTCCCTCGATATCCCGCCCCTTGGCAATCAGGTCCTCGGGATAGTGGCTGTGATCCACCACTTCCACGCCCTGGGCGATGATCGGGCCTTCGTCCAGGTCGTTATTGATGTAATGCGCAGTGGCGCCAACCAACTTCACCCCTTTGTTGTATGCCTGGTGATACGGCTTGGCGCCCTTGAAGCCCGGCAGCAACGAGTGATGGATATTGATCGCCTTGCCATCCAACTTGCGGCACAGCTCCGGCGACAGCACTTGCATGTAGCGCGCAAGGATCACCAGTTCGGCCCCCGTCTCTTCAATCACTTGCCACACCTGGCGCTCTTGGGACGGTTTGTCATTGGGGTCGAGGGGGAAATGGTAGTAAGGAATCTGGTGCCAGTCGGCCAATGGCTTGAGATCGGGGTGGTTGGACACCACTGCGACCACGTCCATCGACAATTGGCCGATGCGTTGGCGGTACAACAGATCGTTGAGGCAGTGATCGGCCTTGGACACCATGATCACCACTTTTGGCCGGTAGTTCGGCGCCGTCAGCTCGAAGATCATGCCAAAGGCTTCGCCGCGGGTGGCCAGGCCATCGCGGAAACCTTGCTCGTCAAAGTCGTCGGGCTGGCGGAATTCCACGCGGATAAAAAAACGCCCGGAGAGGCGGTCATCGAACGAATGGTGCTCGGTGACGTAGCAGCCCTGCTCGAACAGATAGCGGGTGACCGCGTCCACCGTGCCGAGCACGCTGGGGCAGTCGGCGGTCAAAATCCATGTATCGGGTGCGCGGCTCATACTTGAATCCTCAGGCCTTTGTGGCGAGGGGGCTTGCCCCCGTTGGGCTGCGAAGCAGCCCTGAAATCAGCCACTCGGTTCTTTCAGAAAAACTGCAGTGACCTTACCGGGACCGCTGCGCGCTCCAACGGGGGCAAGCCCCCTCGCCACAACAGCCCATCTGCTCAGGCTTGGACACTCAGGCCGTATTCGGCCGAGGCATCCTGCAGCCACAACCACCAATAGTCCGAGAAGCTGCGACGAATCAGCAGTTCCCAGGTGTCTTCAGCGGTATGGCGGATCACCAGTTGCGACTTGGCGAACACCGTGCCCACGGCCTTGCCCACCGGGAAGTTGTCGGGGTGCACGTCGTAACTGGTGGATTTCATCAGCACATCGCGTACGTTCGGGCCGCTCAGTTCGAGGATCTGCTGGCCGCCGCTGACGTTGACGATCTGGATATGCAAATCCCCCAGGGCCGCGCGCAGGTTTTGCTCGGCGGCAAATTCCTCACCGCTCGGCACGATCAGCAACCATTCATCCGGGCCGAGCCATTGCAGGCTGGTTTCACCTTTGACGATCACGCTCAGGGCACCCGGCAGTTCGATGCCCAGGGCCTTGTGCACGCCGGCGGCGAACGCGGCATCGTGGCCATCGCCGCGCAGGGTCAGGTGGCCGAGGAGTTTCTTTTCACGCACGATCACGCCGGCGTTCTTGCGCCCCTTGCCGACCAGGCTGGCGAGGTCGGCATGGTGCAGCGACGACTCGGCCTTGGCGCCGGTGGTGGGGCGTTGTTGGTACACATTGGCTGCGGTCATAAAGCACCTTTCTTGAATTCTGTTGTGCGGCTTCTGCCGCCATCGCGAGCAAGCTCGCTCCCACATTTCGGAATGCATTTCCCCAGTGGGAGCGGGCTTGCTCGCGAAGGCCGCACCTCGGTCTATCAGATGTTCTGGCGCTCGCCTTTCGGGTCAAAGAACACCGAAGACACAATCTCCGCTTCGATCACACTGCCATCCGCCTGCGGTGAGAACACCCGCTCGCCCATACGCTTCAAGCCGCCCTTGACCACCGCCATCGCAAACGAATAGCCGAGGGAGTTGTGCGCATAGCTGGAGGTCACGTGGCCGACCATCTTCATCGGGATGCTCTGCTTCGGATCGAACACCAGCTGCGCGCCCTCAGGCAGCCACACTTTCGGGTCAATCGGCTTCAGGCCCACCAGTTGCTTGCGCTCTTCACGCACGCAGTCTTCGCGGTTCATCCCGCGCCAGCCGATCCACGAGAACGGTTTGGTGCGGCCCACACACCAGCCCATGTTGAGGTCGTCCGGGGTCATCGAGCCGTCGGTGTCCTGGCCGACGATAATGAAGCCCTTCTCGGCCCGCAGTACGTGCATGGTCTCGGTGCCATACGGGGTCAGGTTGTACTGTTTGCCAGCCTCGACAATCTGTTCCAGCACGCCCATGGCGTAGTCGGCCTGCACGTTGACTTCATAGGACAGCTCACCGGTAAACGAGATACGGAACACCCGCGCCGGCACGCCGCCCACCAAACCTTCTTTCCAGGTCATGAACGGGAAGCCGTCCTTGTCCAGGTCGATATCGGTGACTTCGCTCAACAGCTTGCGACTGTTGGGCCCGGACAAGGTCATGGTCGCCCAGTGGTCGGTGACCGAGGTGAAGTACACCTTGAGGTCCGGCCACTCGGTCTGCTGGTAGATTTCCAGCCACTGCAGCACGCGGGCGGCGCCGCCAGTGGTGGTGGTCATCAGGAAGTGGTTGTCGGCAAGGCAGGCGGTCACGCCGTCGTCGAAGACCATGCCGTCTTCCTTGCACATCAGGCCGTAGCGCGCCTTGCCCACGTCGAGCTTGGTCCAGGCGTTGCTGTAGATGCGGTTGAGGAACTCGCGGGCATCCGGGCCTTGAATGTCGATTTTACCCAGGGTCGAAGCGTCCAGCAGGCCGACGCTGTCGCGCACGGCCAGGCATTCGCGCTTGACTGCCGCATGCAGGTCTTCACCGTTGCGCGGGAAGTACCACGGGCGTTTCCACTGGCCGACATCTTCAAACTCGGCGCCGTTTTTCACGTGCCAGGCTTGCAGCGCGGTGTAGCGCACCGGCTCGAAGATGTGCCCACAGTGCCGGCCCGCTACCGCGCCGAAGGTTACCGGCGTGTAGTTGGGGCGGAACATGGTGGTGCCCATCTGCGGGATGGTCACGTTCAGCGAGCGGGCCGCGATGGCCAGGCCGTTGACGTTGCCCAGCTTGCCCTGGTCGGTGCCGAAGCCCAGCGCGGTGTAGCGCTTGACGTGCTCCACCGACTCGAACCCTTCGCGGGTCGCCAGTTCGATGGCGGCGGCGGTGACGTCGTTCTGCAGGTCGACAAATTGCTTGGGCGCCCGTGCAGTGGCTTTTTCGTGAGGCACCTGGAACAGGGCCAGGGTCGGCTCTTCCAAGCGCGTCAGGGCCTTGGGCAGCGTACCTTCCACCGGAGCAAACCCAGCCTCGCTGGCCGCGCGCACGCCGCCTTCAAAGCCATCGGCCAGGGAGTCACCCAAGCCGTAGACACCGTTGATCCCCCCCACGCACACACGTTTCTGCGGCGCTTCGCCCGGTACAAAACCGAGGATATCTTCACGCCAGGTCGGCTTGCCGCCCAGGTGCGAAGCCAAGTGCACCACCGGGCTATAGCCGCCGGAGCTGGCCACCAGGTCGCAGTCCAGCCACTCGCCGGGGCTGGTGACCTTATGTGCTTTGACGTCGATGGCGGCCACACGGGCGCCGGTCACATGCTTACTGCCACGGGCTTCGATCACGGCACTGCCGGTGAGGATGCGAATGCCTTTGGCGCGCGCTTCTTCCACCAGCGCGCCGCGTGGGTTGTGGCGTGCATCGGCCACCGCGACCACGGTGAGGCCAGCGTCGAACCAATCCAGCGCCACACGGTAAGCGTGATCGTTGTTGGTCGACAGCAGCAGTTTTTTACCCGGCGCCACGCCGTAACGGCGCACGTAGGTCGAAACTGCACCGGCGAGCATATTGCCCGGCACATCGTTGTTGCCGTACACCAGTGGACGCTCACACGCGCCGGTCGCCAGCACCACACGCTTGGCACGCACACGGTGAATACGCTGGCGCACCACGCCAATCGGCGCACGGTCACCGAGGTGATCGGTGAGGCGCTCATGGATGGTCAGGAAGTTATGGTCGTGGTAACCATTGACGGTAGCGCGAGGCAGCAGCACCACGTCTGGCAGGGCCTTGAGCTCGGCGATCACACTGGCGACCCATTCGGTCGCCGGCTTGCCGTCGAGGTTTTCGCGCGAATCGAGCAACGACCCGCCGAACTCTTCCTGCTCATCAGCGATGATCACCCGCGCGCCACTGCGCGCAGCGGCCAGGGCCGCTGCCAGGCCGGCAGGGCCGGCGCCGACGATCAGCACGTCGCAATGGCGGTTCATGTAGTCGTAGGTGTCCGGATCGTTCTCGGTCGGCGAGCGGCCAAGCCCGGCGGCCTTGCGGATGTACTTCTCGTAGGTCATCCAGAACGATTGCGGGTACATGAAGGTTTTGTAGTAGAAACCCGGCGGCATCAGCTTGCCGCCGACCTTGCCGAGTATGCCCATCATGTCGTTGTTCACGCTCGGCCAGCCATTGGTGCTGGTGGCGACCAGGCCCTGGTACAGCGCCTGTTGCGTGGCGCGCACGTTAGGGATCTGCGTGGCTTCGGTGGCACCGATCTGCAGCACCGCGTTCGGCTCTTCGGCGCCGGCGGCGAAGATGCCGCGCGGGCGCGAGTACTTGAAGCTGCGGCCGATGATATCCACACCGTTGGCCAGCAAGGCGGCAGCCAGGGTGTCGCCTTCAAAGCCTTTATAGCTCTGGCCGTTGAAGGTAAACGTCAGGACTTTATTACGGTCGATGCGGCCACCGTTGGACAGGCGATTGATCTGGCTCATACCTTCTCTCCAGAAGCCTTGGCGGTGAATTGCGGCTGGGTACCGATCTTGTAGGTTTCAAGAATTTCGTAGGTCAGGGTGTCGCGGGTCGCGTTGAAGTACTGGCGGCAACCGGCGGCATGGATCCACAGTTCGTGGTGCAGGCCACGGGGGTTATCGCGGAAGAACATGTAGTCGCCCCACTCTTCATCGGTGCAGGCATTCGGGTCCAGCGGGCGCGGGATATGCGCTTGGCCGGAGGCATGGAATTCCTCTTCGGAGCGCAGTTCGCCACAGTGAGGACAGAAGATATGCAACATAGGGAATTTCTCCTGTTAGTGGGCGACGGCCGCAGCGCCGTGTTCGTCGATCAGCGCACCGTTGTGGAAACGGTCGATGGAGAAAGGTGCCGCCAGCGGGTGCATCTCACCCTTGGCCAGGCTCGCGGCAAACACGTTGCCTGAACCGGGGGTGGCCTTGAAGCCACCGGTGCCCCAGCCGCAGTTGAAAAACATGTTCGGTACCGGGGTCTTGGAGATGATCGGGCAGGCGTCCGGCGTGGTGTCGACGATGCCGCCCCACTGACGGTTCATGCGCACCCGCGACAGCACCGGGAACATCTCGACGATGGCCTGGATGGTGTGCTCGATCACCGGGTACGAGCCACGCTGGCCGTATCCGTTATAGCCGTCGATACCGGCGCCGATCACCAGGTCGCCCTTGTCGGACTGGCTGATGTACCCGTGCACGGCGTTGGACATGATCACGCTGTCGATAATCGGCTTGATCGGCTCCGACACCAACGCTTGCAGCGGGTGGGATTCAATAGGCAGGCGGAACCCGGCCAGCGAGGCCATATGCCCGGAGTTACCGGCTGTGACCACCCCGACGCGCTTGGCGCCGATAAAGCCCTTGTTGGTTTCCACGCCGATGCACACGCCGTTTTCCTTGCGAAAACCGATGACTTCGGTCTGCTGGATCAGGTCCACGCCCAAGGCATCGGCAGCACGGGCAAAGCCCCACGCCACAGCATCGTGACGGGCCACGCCGCCGCGCCGTTGCACGGTGGCACCCAGTACCGGGTAGCGGGTGTTTTTCGAGCAATCGAGGTACGGAATCTCGTCCGCGACCTGCTTGGCATTCAGCAGCTCACCGTCCACACCGTTGAGGCGGTTGGCGCTCACGCGACGCTCGGAATCACGGATGTCCTGCAGGGTGTGGCACAGGTTGTAGACGCCACGCTGGGAGAACATCACGTTGTAGTTCAGGTCCTGGGACAAACCTTCCCAGAGCTTCATCGCATGCTCATAGAGATGCGCCGACTCGTCCCACAGGTAGTTGGAACGCACAATGGTGGTGTTGCGTGCGGTGTTACCGCCGCCCAGCCAGCCTTTCTCGACCACGGCCACATTGGTGATGCCGTGCTCCTTGGCCAGGTAGTAAGCGGTGGCCAGACCATGCCCGCCGCCGCCGACGATGACCACGTCGTAGACCTTTTTCGGGGTCGGCGTGCGCCACATCTTCTGCCAGTTTTCGTGATGGCTGAGGGAGTGCTTGAAGAGGCCGAAGCCTGAGTAGCGTTGCATAGGCATTACTCCAAAACCGCGCTCAGCGATAAACCGGGAAATCAGCGCACAGCGCAGACACGTGCTTGGCCACATTGGCCTCGACATCGGCGTCACCGAGGTTGTCGAGGATGTCGCAGATCCAGCCCGCCAGCTCCACGCATTGCGTCACCTTGAAACCACGGGTGGTCACCGCCGGGGTACCGATGCGCAGGCCCGAAGTCACGAACGGCGACTGCGGGTCATTGGGCACGGCGTTCTTGTTGACGGTGATGTGGGCGCGACCGAGGGCGGCGTCTGCGTCCTTGCCGGTCAGGCCCTGGCGGATCAGGCTGACCAGGAACAGGTGGTTATCGGTGCCGCCGGACACTACATCGTAGCCGCGTTTGATAAACACGCTGGCCATGGCCTGGGCGTTGTCGATCACCTGCTGTTGATACGCTTTGAAGCCTGGCTCCATTGCCTCCTTGAAGCACACCGCCTTGCCCGCGATCACATGCATCAACGGGCCGCCCTGGGCGCCGGGGAATACAGCGGAGTTGAGTTTTTTCTCAATCTCTTCGTTGGACTTGGCCAGGATCAAGCCGCCACGTGGACCGCGCAAAGTTTTGTGGGTGGTGGTGGTGACCACATCGGCGTAAGGCAGCGGGTTCGGGTACAGACCCGCAGCCACCAGGCCGGCGACGTGAGCCATGTCAACGAACAGCAGCGCACCGACCTTGTCGGCGATGGCGCGAAAACGCGGGAAGTCCAGGGTCTTGGAATAGGCGGAGAAGCCGGCAACGATCATCTTCGGCTTGTGTTCCACGGCCAGGCGCTCGACTTCGTCGTAGTCGATCAGCCCGGTGTCGGTATTGATGCCGTACTGCACCGCGTTGTACAGCTTGCCCGAGGACGACACCTTGGCGCCGTGGGTCAGGTGACCGCCGTGGGCCAGGCTCATGCCGAGGATGGTGTCACCGGCATTGATCAGCGCCAGGTACACCGCACTGTTGGCGGACGAACCGGAGTGCGGCTGCACGTTGGCGTAATCGGCGCCGAACAGTTGCTTGGCGCGCTCGATGGCCAGGGCCTCGACTTTATCCACATGCTCGCAGCCGCCATAGTAGCGCTTGCCAGGGTAGCCTTCGGCGTACTTGTTGGTCAGGCCACTGCCCTGGGCCTGCATCACACGCTTGCTGGTGTAGTTCTCCGACGCGATCAGCTCGATATGATCTTCCTGGCGCTGCTCCTCGGCATTCATGGCCGCCAGCAGTGCGTCGTCATATCCCTGGATCTGGTCTTGTTTGCTGAACATCGCGTCTCTCCCAGCCTTTCGTATTGTTGAGGCCCGTGCAGGGCCCTTTGATGCGATGGTAGGGCTGGCGCAGGCAGGTCAAATGCCTACGCACGCCACGCAAAGGTGCGTTTACGACATGGCCAGAACAACACTGAACAAATGTGGGAGCGGGCTTGCTCGCGAATGCGGTGTGTCAGGCAGCACATGCATTGGCTGGGCCACCGCATTCGCGAGCAAGCCCGCTCCCACAGGGGCTATGTGATGACCTTTCGAAGGAGTAGCAGCAGTAAGAAATGCGCGGGATAAAGTGCATACGCCCAGCGGCGCATGGCCGGGGGCGAGGCGCCTTGGGCATGGCGCAACAAGACCAATCCGGCCAGTGGCGCAATCAGGCAGGTGGCCAACCCGAACATCGCGACGAGATTGCCGCTATTGAGTAAGACCTGCCATTGATTGGCAGCTACACACACCAACCCCGGCAACACGCTGAAATACCAGGGGCGACTAAACACCAACAACATCGCCAGCGGCAGCAATACACCAAAAAAGCCGAACATCAGTTGCGCCGAGAACACAGCGCCGGCCAGCAGGGCAATCAGCGCCAATCCGCGGTCAAAAAGCGTCTTTTGCTGCCATCCTCGGGCAACCAGCAAACCCAGCGCCAGGGTCGGCAGCACATTCAATGTATCGGCATTGTCGATAAACAGCCGATACGGCACCTCGCTGATCACGCTGAACAGCAGCAGCCACCCCAGGTAACGCCATTGCCCGGTGACGGGTGCATCACGGACCCGCTGCAAATTGGCCGCAATCGCCAGGCAAAACCACGGGAACGCCAGGCGCCCCGGCACGTACAGGCCATCGAGGCTTAAACCGACATAGCGCAAGTGGTCCAGCACCATGCTCAATAGCGCCAGCCATTTGAGCAGGTCCAGCGCGCCATCGCGCTCGCGCTGTAAAGGAATCGTTTCAGTACCGTGCATAATTCCCCAGAGACTTTGCATTAACAGTGCGTGCGCGCGCCGGATATTCTTGGTTAAAGTGCGCACCAACATCGACCACAGGAACGGGCCATGACCGACAAGAGCCAACAATTTGCCAGTGACAACTATTCCGGTATCTGCCCGGAAGCCTGGGCCGCCATGGAGCTCGCCAACCAGGGCCATCAACGCGCCTATGGCGATGATGAATGGACCCACCGCGCCGCCGACGGTTTCCGCAAACTGTTCGAAACCGACTGTGAAGTGTTCTTCGCCTTCAACGGAACAGCGGCCAACTCCCTGGCCCTGTCTTCCTTGTGCCAGAGCTACCATAGCGTGATTTGCTCGGAAACCGCCCACGTCGAGACCGACGAATGCGGCGCGCCGGAGTTTTTCTCCAACGGCTCCAAGCTGCTCACCGCGCGCACCGAAAACGGCAAGCTGACCCCCGAATCCATCCGCGAGATCGCCCTCAAGCGCCAGGACATCCACTACCCCAAGCCCCGCGTCGTGACCCTGACCCAGGCCACCGAAGTGGGCAGCGTGTACACCCCGGATGAAATCCGCGCCATCAGCGCCACCTGCAAGGAACTGGGGCTGAACCTGCACATGGACGGCGCACGCTTCTCAAACGCCTGCGCCTTCCTCGGCTGCTCGCCTGCCGACCTGACCTGGAAAGCCGGTGTGGATGTGCTGTGTTTTGGCGGCACCAAAAACGGCATGGCGGTGGGTGAAGCGATCCTGTTCTTCAACCACAAGCTGGCGGAAGACTTCGATTACCGCTGCAAACAGGCCGGCCAACTGGCGTCGAAAATGCGCTTCCTTTCCGCCCCTTGGGTCGGCCTGCTGGAAAACGACGCCTGGCTCAAACATGCACGCCACGCCAACCACTGCGCCCAGTTGCTCAGCAGCCTGGTAGCGGATATTCCCGGCGTGGAATTGATGTTCCCGGTGCAGGCCAACGGCGTGTTCCTGCAACTCTCGGAACCGGCCATCGCGGCGCTGACGGCCAAGGGCTGGCGCTTCTACACCTTCATCGGCAAGGGCGGTGCGCGCTTCATGTGTGCGTGGGATACCGAGGAAGAACGGGTGCGTGAACTGGCAGCGGATATTCGTGAGGTGATGGGCGCCTGATCTCATCCGGCTTGCCGGTGTGGGCCTGATACTGGCGGAATGCCGAGACTATTTTTTGATATTTCTGACAGCACCCAGCCTGCTCTTCATGGGCTAGCCTCTTGGAACCCGCAAGGAAAGGCCACTGCACAGGCCACCTTGCGGGCCACACTGCCTGCCGAACTATCGGCCGGAAACGGAAATCCAGCAGAGGACTGCACCATGGAAAATCAAACCTTCGGCAACATCCTGCAAAGCGATACCCAACTCTCGACCACCCTCGTCGGCTGGGATGAATTCCGCAAACTGGCGAAGGTCGGTGACATCATCCAGGAACCTGGCCAGACCTTGAGAATCACCGAAAAAGTCTTCGAACCGACAGCTTCAGGCGAGCAATTCGCGATTCATATCTACGCCCGCTAACTTCCTGACCGTTCCCACGCTCTGCGTGGGAACGCCTCCCAGGACGCTCTGCGCCCCCTCAAGGATGAGCCTATGGGTAGAAGCCGCTACGTCATCACCGAACCCGAAAAACCACACTTCCTGACATGTACCGTCATGGAGTGGCTACCACTGTTCACCCGTGACTACCTCGTCAGTCATCTTCTGGATTGTTGGCGATATCAACAAAACCACCACGCCCTCAACCTTTATGGCTACGTCGTCCTGGAAAACCACCTGCACTTCGTCGCTCAGGCGCCTGACCTGAGCAAATGCGTCAGCCAATTCAAATCCTTCACAGCTCGAACCATCATCGATGACCTGCACAGCAAAGGCGCTGAACGGGCATTACAACGTCTGCGCTTTTGCAGACGTGCACACAAGGTAGATCGGGTGTATCAACTCTGGCAGGAAGGCTCACATGCCGAGTTGGTATACAGCGAGGCGGTGATGCGCCAGAAGCTTGATTACATCCACCACAACCCAGTGAAGCGGGGTTATGTGGACCTTGCTGAACACTGGAGGTACTCCAGTGCTCGCAACTATTTGGGCATGGAGGGGTTGATCGACATCCAGCGCTGGTATTGAAGATCGTTCCCACGCTCTGCGTGGGAACGCAGCCTGTGACGCTCCGCGTCACATCGCACACAAGGGACGCGGAGCGTCCCGGGAGGCATTCCCACGCGGAGCGTGGGAACGATCAGGGGGGGTATTAGAACTCGATCCGCACATCGCCCTTCGGCACGCTGCAGCACGACAGGATGTAGCCTTCGGCTTCGTCTTCCTCGGTAATCCCGCCGTTGTGCTCCATCTCCACTTCCCCACCCAGTTTCATCACCTTGCATGTGCCGCATATGCCCATGCCGCAGGCCTTGGGAATCAGCAGGCCCAGCTTGGCAGCTGCCGCATGCACGGTTTCCCCGGGTGCCACACGAATGCTTTTGCCTGACGAGATAAATTCCACCTGGTGCAGATCCGCCAGGTCGATTTCCGGCGCATCGGCGGCCTGTTCGGCTTGTTCCACAGCATCGGCCCGCGCCTCCGGTGGCGTGGCGCCGAAGGATTCCTCGTGGTAACGGCTCATGTCGAAGCCATTGGCTTCCAGCAGGCGCTTGACCGCGTTCATATAGGGCGTAGGGCCGCAGCAGAACACTTCGCGCTCAAGGAAGTCCGGCACCATCAGTTCGAGCATTTTCTGGTTGAGGTAACCCCGATAACCGGCCCACGGCTCGCCCAGGCCATGTTTCTCACAGATCAGGTGCAGGCTGAAGTTGTCGATGCGCGACGCCATATGTTCCAGCTCGCGGTGGTAGATGATGTCTTTCGGCGAGCGGGCACTGTGCACAAACACCATGTCGACATTGGCGTTGGTGTCGTAATACCAGCGCGCCATGGACATCACCGGGGTGATCCCCACGCCGCCGCTGAGGTACAGCACCTTGGGGTTGCTGAAGTCGATGGCATTGAACAGCCCGACCGGCCCGTGTACCGCCAGCTCCTGGCCTTCGTGCAGGGTGTCGTGCAACCAGTTGGAGACCTTGCCACCCGGCACGCGCTTGATCGTCACCGAGAAGCTGTAGGGCACCGATGGCGAGCTGGAAATGGTGTACGAGCGCATGATCGGCTGGCCGTCGATCTCCAGCTCCAGGGTGACGAACTGCCCCGGCTTGAAAAAGAACAGGATCGGCTGGTCGGCCATAAAGCAGAAGGTGCGCACATCCCAGGTTTCCTGGATGACTTTGACGCAACGGACGATGTGCCGACCATTGGCCCAGGTCTGGGTGGTGACAGGATTCAGGAAGCTGTTGGACATGCTGTTCTCCACGGCCGTAGTTCGGCTTGATGCTGGCGATTCTGCGTAACGCCGCGACCTGCCATTTACCTATCTGCGACATTCGCATACTTATCGCGACCAGCCCCCATACCACTGGGGTTGCGCGTCGGGAACAGAGTGGGCCATGTCGTTAATGGATAAGGTTGCGGGCAGCACCGGGCCCACACTCGCAGCCAACAACGACGCTTTCTTTACGCCTTGCTGCAAACCTGATCAGCCACTTATCGCGGCCACACAGAATGGCCTTGAGGACACACATAATGGACGTCACCGCAACCTTGAGCTTGGGCGATCCGCTGGAACCCGCACGCAAGGCCACCGCGCAAATGCTGCAAGAGCGCGAGCGCACTTTTTCGCTGCCCCAGCCGTTTTACTCTGACCAGCGGCTGTTCGATATCGACATGCAAGAGATCTTCCAGAAGGAATGGTTGATCGCCGGCATGACCTGCGAAATCCCGGCCAAGGGCAACTACCTGACCCTGCAGATCGGCAAGAACCCGATCATCGTGATTCGTGGCCCCGAAGGCGTGGTGCATGCCTTCCACAACGTCTGCCGCCATCGCGGCTCGCGCCTGTGCACCAGCGACAAGGGCAAGGTCGCCAAACTGGTGTGCCATTACCACCAGTGGACCTACGAACTGGACGGGCGCTTGCTGTTCGCCGGTACCGAGATGGGCGCCGACTTCGACATGAAGCAGTACGGCCTCAAACCGGTGAACGTGAAGACCGCCGGCGGCTACATATTTATCAGCCTGGCCGAGAACCCACCGGCCATTGATGACTTTTTGTCGACGCTGAACCATTACATGGAACCCTACGACATGGAAAACACCAAGGTGGCGATCCAGACCACCTTGTTCGAAAAAGCCAACTGGAAACTGGTGCTGGAAAACAACCGCGAGTGCTACCACTGCAACGCCTCCCACCCCGAGTTGCTGAAAACCCTGCTGGAATGGGACGACGTCACCGACCCACGGGCCGACCAGGCCTTCAAGGACCACGTTGCCGCTTCAGCCGCCGCCTGGGACGCCGAGAAGATCCCTTACGCCCACGCCAGCTTCGGCCTGCGCAACCGCATCGTGCGCATGCCGCTGCTCAAGGGCACCGTGTCGATGACCCTGGATGGCAAGCAGGGCTGCAAGAAACTGATGGGCCGCATCAAGAACCCCGACCTCGGCTCGATGCGCATCCTGCACCTGCCGCACTCGTGGAACCACTGCATGGGCGATCACATCATCGTCTTCACGGTATGGCCGATCAGCGCCCAGGAAACCATGGTCACCACCAAGTGGCTGGTGCACAAGGACGCTGTGGAAGGGGTGGACTACGACGTCGAGCGCATGCGCCAAGTGTGGGACGCGACCAACGACCAGGACCGGCGCCTGGCCGAGGAGAACCAGCGCGGGATCAACTCCACCGCTTACCAGCCGGGGCCGTACTCCAAGACCTATGAGTTTGGCGTGGTGAACTTTGTGGACTGGTACAGCGAGCGCATGCTGAACAACCTGGGGGCGGCACCGGCGCCGTACCTCAAAGGTGTCGCCGCACACGAGTAACCGACGCACCAGAGATCAAAAATGTGGGAGCAAGTCTGCTCCCACATTTTGATACTCATCTGTTCATAAATTGACCATCACTGCTCCAGCCCGCTACTACCCTGCCCTCCAGCCATCGCCCAACAACTTATCCACAAACCCACCCACAGCAATTGTGGGCAACTGCCCTGTTCCCTCGAAATAAAACCAAGAAAATCCGTGACTTATTCAAAGCAGCAGGTTTTATCCAACATTGATCAGTTTTTAACCAGAAGCTCACAAGCCACGTTCTATATGGCCTGCAGAGGAACGCAAACACCTTATCCACAGAAGCGCCAACAGACTTTGGGGGCAACTTTGCCCCTTCTGTGGAAAACCGCCTGCAACCGAGCAAAATCGAGGCTTTACGCGCGTAGATCGGTTGAAACAGCGATATTGATCATTTTTCAACCAGCTCACTACAAGCCTTTATCTCTATGGCTTGCAGCGGATAGCGAACATCTTATCCACAGAAGCACCAACAGACTTTGGGGGCAACTCTGAGCGAGGCTATTTCCTTATCCACAGAAAAAGCCGAGCAAAAACCGTCGCTTAGGTTGGTTGTTTTTCGTACAGAGGGCTGCAGGGCTTGATTTCACTGGGGTGTGGACAACCGCGAACAGGTTATCCACAGGTGAGCCAACAGGGATTGTGGGTAACCCCCAGTCGAGGACTACGGGTACTGCATCAAATAAGCTTTGCCGGTGACACCTAGCATCGGGTGAGGGGTTATCTGGCAACTGTCGACAATCCGAAAGCCATGGCGCTCATAGAACCTCAGGGCACCGGTATTGGCCGCATAGTCAATCAGGCTCAAGCCGATAAGCCCAAGGTGCTCGGCCCGCTGTCGGGCATGGGCGAGAAATTGCACGCCCAAGCCTTGGCCGCGCCAACCTTCGTGCAGCGCCAGGCTGGAAATATAAAGGGTATCGGGGATCTCCAGGTCCGCGTAGGGAGCAAGGACTGGATCGGTAACCGGCTCTGCATCCGGATCATGGCGCATGACATAACTGTGCATCATGCCCACCACCACGCCCTCTGATTCGGCGATCAGGCAATTTTCATAAGAGAAATCCACACCCGAGCGCGCATAACGGCTGGCGCCAACGTCCAGGAGTTCCTGGCCTGGCTCTGCGAGCTGGCTCCAGATGTAAGCCGCGGCTCCTTCTGAAGAGATCAGGAACAGACGCGCTATATCGCGGGCATCGGCGGGCACTGCCGCACGGAAGTTGACGGGCATGGGGCTGGATCCTTTGGCTGAAAATTTATTTATTTAAGCTCACACCCAGGCACTGGCAAAGGCTGGCATCGCGGTATGTATGTGCGATTATTTCAGCCCTAGCGAACCACACCCTCCTCAATCAGCAGCTTGAGAATTGCCTCAGCGCCCGCCTCAGGGCTTACCCCCTTCAGCACCTGCCCACCTCCGCCGCTGGCCTTGGCCGTGGCGGCCTTCATGCGGTCGGCGCCGCTCTTGGCCTTGATCACCTTGAGCCGCTTGGGCCGAGGCTTGGCCGGTTGCAGCACGGCGCCTGTGAATAACTCATCGTCCACCACCGCCACGTCGTGCTCCTGCAGCACGCCACGCTGGGCCGGGCCGTAGGCGCTTTGCCGCGGCTTGGGCCCGGCGTTATCCACCGTGGCCAGAAACGGCAGGCGCACTTTCAGGCGTCGCCGCTGACCACGAGGCAGCGCTTGCAGTACCTGGGCTACGCCGCTGTCGATGGACTCCACCTGAGCCAGGCCGACAATCAGCGGCCAGCCCAGTTGCTCGGCCAGCAGGAACGGCAACATCCCCGAGCCCTCGCCCGTTTCGGCCTGGCTGCCGGTAAGCACCACCTGCGCACCAGTGTCCCGCAGGTAGTCGCCGAGCACTGGCAGGGCATCGGCGCCGGCCGGTTGTTCCAGCACGTGTAACTGCGCCAGCCCCATGCCCAGGTAAGCACGCAGGGTCGGCTCGGCGATATCGCCGGCATGCAGCACTTGCAGGTTATCCCCAGCCAGTTGCAACCCCAGCTCGACGGCACGCGCATCCTGTTCGGCGCGGCGTGGCCGGCCGGAGGTCGGGTGGGCGCCTATGGATACCAGGCTGATTACATGGGTGGTCATGGCCATATCCTTTGTTTAAGCCGCATCGCGCTTGGCGCCGTTACGGTGGGCCTGGACCGCAGCAATCAAGGCCCGGAGAATGTCGCCGCTGTCGCCGATCACCGACAGGTCGGCGCGCTTGATCATGTCGCAACCCGGATCGAGGTTGATCGCCACCACCTTGTCGCAGGCACCGATGCCTTGCAGGTGCTGGATCGCCCCGGAAATCCCGACCGCCACATACACCCGGGCGGTGACCCAGATACCACTGGCACCCACCTGGCGATCACGAGCCATGAAGCCATCATCCACCGCCACCCGCGACGCACCTTCGGTAGCGCCCAAGGCCGCGGCCGTCTGATGGAACAAGTCCCAGTCCTTGACCCCATTGCCACCGGAGAAAATAAACTCGGCCTCGGCCATGGGAATCGCACCGGGATCCACTGCCACCGCACCCAGATCCTCAATACGCGGCAAGCCGCGCGCCAGGGCTGTGGATAACTCCACCGGCAACACTTCATGGCGCGTTTCGCTGACGGGATCGGCACATTCCACAGCAGCGAGGATCAGCCGTGGCAGCGGGCGCGCCAGGTCTTCCTGGCCCGCGCCGGCACGGCCGATGCACTCATTACCCTTGATCTGCCACACCCGGGTGGCCGGGCGTTCCTTGAGGCTCGCGGCAAAGCGCCGCCCCAGTTCACCCCCGCCACTGCGGCTGTCGGGCAGCAGCCAATGACGCGGGCGGAACTGGTTATCCACAGCCCGCAGGCCATGGACCCGCTGCTCCGGTGAATAACCCTCGAATTCGTGGCCGTCGAGCACCAGCAGGCGATCCACGCCGGCCGTGTCGAAGGCACTTTCCTTATGTTCGCCAAACACCACCGCCAGCACCGCACCGTCGCTGCCGGCCAGTTGCCGCGCCAGGCCCAGCAAGTCGCGGTCGTGGCTGCTCAGGCGGCCGCCGACCATGTCCGGCACCACGTTGATGTAAAACGTCGGGGCTGGCACCTGGTGCAGCGGCAACTGCACTTGCGCCGCGGCCGTACGTTTGGTCGCACCGCCCTGCTGGGCGCCGCTGCGGTCGATCCGCTTGATGCCGTTGGGGCCGATAAAACCGATGCCATGCACATTTTTACGGATGATGCCGTTAGGCCCCATCCAGCTGTGCTGCTCCGGTTGCATCGCCGCATGCAGCGGGTGCAAGCGGTTGCGGGCGATCCATTCGGCCCGTGGGTCGCGGCGGATAATGTCGCTCATCAGTGGACCTCCGCTGGCACACGTGTGTTCTTGGCCGGTGCGGCCTCTTCGAGCAAGGCATCCGCCACCAACTCGGCAATGTCCTTGATCAGTGGGCGGGGCTCGACCACCCCTTCGAGCATCGCCGTGCACTGTGGACAACCCACGGCCACCAGCTCGGCGCCGGTCTCGCGGATGTCTTCCATACGCATGTCGGGGATGCGCTGCTTGCCGGGAATATCAGTGATCGGCGCGCCGCCACCGCCACCGCAGCAACGGGAACGGAAACCCGAACGTTGCATCTCCTTGACCTCAATCCCCAGCGCCCGCAGCACTTGGCGCGGGGCCTCGTACTCACCGTTATAGCGCCCCAGGTAGCACGGGTCGTGGTAGGTCACGCTGTTGCCCTTGTGCTGGCCCAGGTTCAGCAGGCCTGCGTCGATCAGCTCGGCCATGTAGGTGCTGTGGTGCTGCACCTGGTAGTTGCCGTCGAAGGCGCCGTATTCGTTTTTCAACACATGGAAGCTATGGGGATCGCAGGTCACGATGCGCTTGAAGCGGTACTTGGCCAGGGTCTGGATATTGCGCGCGGCCAGCAGTTGGAACGTCGCCTCATCGCCCAGACGCCGGGCCACGTCGCCGCTGTCGCGCTCCTCCAGGCCCAGTACGGCGAAGTCGACCTTGGCCGCTTTCAGCACTTTGACGAAGGCGCGCAAAGTGCGCTGGTTGCGCATGTCGAAGGCGCCGTCACCGACCCAGAACAGCACGTCGGTGGTTTGCTTGTCGCCGAGCAATGGCAGGTTCAAATCCGCCGCCCAGTTCATCCGCCCACCCGGGGCGAATCCGCCGGGGTTGTCGGTGGCGATCAGGTTCTCCAGGACTTCGGCGCCCTTGTTCGGCGTGGCACCTTTTTCCAGGGTCAGGTGGCGGCGCATATCAACGATGGCGTCTACGTGCTCGATCATCATCGGGCACTCTTCGACGCAGGCACGGCAGGTGGTACACGACCACAATGTCTCGGCGTCCACCAGGCCATTGACGATCGGTTGGTGCGGATTGCCGCCGTGTTCGCCCACGGGCTTGCCGGGATACGGGCTGCCGGCGAACTTGGCATCCGTGCCGCCGGCCAGGCCGACCACCATGTCCTGGATCAGCTTTTTCGGGTTCAGCGGCTGGCCGGCGGCGAAGGCCGGGCACGCGGCTTCGCACTTGCCGCACTGCACACAGGCGTCAAAACCGAGCAGTTGGTTCCAGGTGAAATCCTTGGGTTTTTCCACGCCCAGGGGCGCGTTCTTGTCGGCCAGGTCCAGCGGCTTCAAGCCGGTGGAACGGCCACCGCCAAAGCGTTCGGCGCGGCGGTGCCAGGCCAGGTGCAGGGCGCCGGCAAAGGCGTGTTTCATTGGCCCGCCCCAGGTCATGCCGAAGAACATTTCCGACACGCCCCACAGCACGCCCACACCGAGCAGCGCGGCCAACAGCCAGCCACCGAAGTCGGCAGGCAGGAGCCCGGCCACCGGCAACGTCACCAGGAAGAAGCTCACCGAAAACGCCATCAGGCTTTTCGGCAGACGCATCCACGGGCCTTTGGACAGCCGCGACGGCGGGTTGCGCCGGCGCAGATAGACGAAGGTGGCGCCGACAAACATCAGCAGCGATGCCAGCAGCAAGGCGTAGCCGAGGATACGGTTGTGCAGGCCGAAGCCGTGCACCAGGATCGCCAGCAACGCCGACAGCACAAAGCCCAGGGCCGTGGCGACGTGGGTGTTGGCGATATATTTGTCGCGGGCGACCACGTGGTGCAGGTCGACCATATAGCGCTTGGGCATGGCCAGCAGGCCACCCAGCAAGTCGACCTTGGCGGCACGGCCACGGCGCCACATATTCACCCGGCGCAGGGCGCCGAGGACGGCGAGGCCCATCGCTGCGAACAAAAGAACAGGAAGCAAGGTGTTCAACATGGTGAAGCTCCCACAGACCACACAGGTCTAATGTGGGAGCGGGCTTGCTCGCGAAGGCGGTGCATCAGCCACCGGATGTATCGACTGACACACCGCTTTCGCGAGCAAGCCCGCTCCCACATTTTTGACCGAGTCCACATTGGTTCGGTGTTGGGTCAGAAATCCTTGCACAGGCGCAGGGCGTCGTAGATCGCAGCGTGGGTATTGCGCTGGGCCACACAGTCGCCGATGCGGAACAGCAAGTAGCCCTCCCCCGGCTCGCTCAGGCACGGTTGCGGCTTGATCGCGAACAGCGCCTCAACGTCCATCTGCCCCTTGTTGCGCGCCCCTTGCTTGAGGGCGTAGTAGATTTCTTCGTCCGGACGCACGCCGTTCTCCACCACCACCTGGTCCACCACCCGCTCTTCCTTGGCGCCGGTGTACTCGTTCTCCAGCACGGCGATGAGTTTGTCGCCCTCGCGGTAGACCTTCTCCAGCATCATGTCGCCGGTCATGATCACTTCCTTGGGGTACATGCTGCGGTAGTAGGTCGGGAATGACGTACCGCCGATGGCCACGCCAGGCTTGATATCGTCAGTGACGATCTCGACCTGGCAGCCCTTGTCGGCCAAAAAGTCCGCCACCGACATGCCGGTGAACTCGCAGATGGTGTCGTACACCAGCACGTTCTTGCCCGGCGCCACCTTGCCGTCGAGCACGTCCCAACTGCTGACCACCAGGCCTTCTGCCGCGCCCCAGTGTTCGTTCTGCTCGAGGAACGGGTGCCCGCCCACGGCCAGCACCACCACATCGGGACGCAGGTCGAGGATGGTCGCGGCATCGGCCGCCACGCCCAGGCGCAGGTCGACGTTCAGCCGCGCCAGTTCCAGCTGGAACCAGCGGGTGATACCGGCGATCTGGTCGCGCTGCGGCGCCTTGGACGCCGTGGTGATCTGCCCGCCGATAAAGTCTTTTTTCTCCAACAGGGTCACGTCGTGGCCGCGCTCGGCAGCGACCCGCGCCGCTTCCATCCCGGCCGGGCCGGCACCGACCACCACCACTTTGCGCTTGGGCCCGGTGGATTTTTCGATGATGTGCGGCACGCCCATGTATTCACGGGAGGTCGCGGCATTCTGGATGCACAGCACGTCCAGGCCCTGGTACTGGCGGTCGATGCAATAGTTGGCGCCGACACACTGCTTGATCTGGTCGATCTGGCCCATTTTGATCTTGGCGATCAGGTGCGGGTCGGCCATATGCGCGCGGGTCATGCCGACCATGTCCACATAGCCGCCTTCGAGGATGCGCGTGGCCTGGTTCGGGTCCTTGATGTTCTGCGCGTGCAGCACCGGGACCTTGACCACTTCCTTGATCCCGGCGGCCAGGTGCAGGAACGGCTCCGGCGGGAAACTCATATTGGGGATCACGTTGGCCAGGGTGTTGTGCGTGTCGCACCCCGAGCCGACCACGCCGATAAAGTCGAGCATGCCGGTGTCGTCGTAATACTTGGCGATCTGCTTCATGTCCTCGTGGGACAGGCCGTCCGGGTGGAACTCGTCACCGCACAGGCGGATGCCGACGCAAAAATCCGGGCCGACTTCTGCACGCACGGCCTTGAGCACTTCCAGGCCGAATTTCATCCGCCCCTCGAAGCTGCCGCCCCATTCATCGGTACGCTTGTTGACTCGCGGGCTCCAGAACTGGTCGATCATGTGCTGGTGCACCGCCGACAGTTCCACGCCATCCAGGCCACCGGCCTTGGCCCGAGCTGCGGCGCTGGCGTAGTTGCCGATCACCCGCCAGATTTCTTCCGGTTCGATGGTCTTGCAGGTCGCACGGTGTACCGGCTCACGCACGCCGGAGGGCGACATCAGGGTTGGCCAGTTGAAGCCGTCCCAACGCGAGCGACGGCCCATGTGGGTAATCTGGATCATGATCTTGGCGCCATGCTTGTGCATCGCGTCAGCCAGGTTCTGGAAGTGCGGGATGATGCGGTCGGTGGACAGGTTCACCGAACTCCACCACTCCTGCGGGCTGTCGATCGCCACCACCGAGGAGCCGCCACAGATCGCCAGGCCAATACCGCCCTTGGCTTTCTCTTCGTAATACTTCACATAACGCTCGGTGGTCATCCCGCCGTCGGTGGCATACACCTCGGCGTGGGCGGTACTGAGCACGCGGTTGCGGATGGTCAGTTTGCCGATCTGGATCGGCGCAAACATTGCTTCGAAAGCCATGGCACGGTCCTCGGCTTACAACGGCTTGACGGTGAACAAGCCGTCATCGTGGCCCTCTTCGGAGCCTCCGTAGACTTGTTCGGCGACAGTGCGGATCTGGCTGCCGCGCGCTTGCAGAATCTGGTCCATGGCGCCGGCAAACCAGCCGGTGAACATGTAGTCCACTTTGCGCCCGACCTTGCCGTACACATACACAAAGGCCGAGTGTTCGAGCTTGACGCTGGCAGTGCCTTTGTCGAGGTCGATGTCCTGGATCTTGAACAGGCCCCAGCCGCGCTGCGACAGGCGCTTCATGTAGTGCTCGAACACCGCGACGCCTTCCAGGCCGTGGCATTCGGCTTCTTTTTCACACCAGTGCCAGGCCGACTTGTAGCCGGCCTTGTAGAGGATTTCGGCGTAGGCTTCAGCGCCCAGCACTTCCTCGATGCCCATATGGTTGTTGACGAAGAAATGGCGCGGCACGTACAGCATCGGCAGGGCGTCGGAGGTCCAGACACCGGTTTCGCTGTCGACTTCGATAGGCAATTGCGGGGCGATCTTGGCCATGGAAACTTAACTCCAGAAAATTCTTGGTAATGCCCCGGCGCGAATGGCCGGGGGAGAAAAAACGATGGCTTATTCGCCCCAGACGTCTTTCAACACGTTGACCCAGTTTTCACCCATGATCTTGCGCACCACGCGTTCGCTGTGGCCGCGCTTGAGCAGGGTCTCGGTCAGGTTGGGGAACTCGCCCACGGTACGAATGCCCAGCGGGTTGATGATTTTTCCGAAGCTGGTCAGGCGGCGGGCGTAGCCCTTGTCATGGGTCAGCATTTCGAAGAAATCCTGGCCATGGCCCTGGGTAAAGTCGGTGCCGATGCCGATGGCGTCTTCGCCAACGATATTCATGGTGTACTCGATGGCTTCGGCGTAGTCGTCGATGGTCGAGTCAATGCCCTTGGCCAGGAACGGCGCAAACATGGTCACGCCGACAAAACCACCGTGGTCGGCAATGAATTTGAGTTCTGCATCGGATTTGTTGCGCGGGTGCTCTTTGAGCCCGGACGGCAGGCAGTGGGAGTAGCACACCGGTTTTTTCGATTCGAGGATGACTTCTTCGGATGTCTTGGAGCCGACGTGGGACAGGTCGCACATGATGCCGACACGGTTCATCTCGCCGACGATTTCACGCCCGAAGCCCGACAGGCCGCCGTCGCGCTCGTAGCAGCCGGTGCCCACCAGGTTCTGGGTGTTGTAGCACATCTGCACCACGCCGACGCCGAGCTGCTTGAAGATCTCGACATAGCCGAGTTGGTCTTCAAAGGCATGGGCATTCTGGAAGCCGAAGATGATGCCGGTCTTGCCCTGCTCTTTGGCGCGGCGGATATCGGCGGTGGTCTTCACCGGGATCACCAGGTCGCTGTTCTCGCGGATCAGGGTCTGGCTGGCCACGATGTTATTGATCGTGGCCTGGAAGCCTTCCCACACCGACACCGTGCAGTTGGCGGCGGTCAGGCCACCCTTGCGCATGTCCTCGAACAGGTCGCGGTTCCACTTGGCAATGATCAGCCCGTCGATAACGATGCTGTCGGCGTGCAGTTCGGCTGGGCTCATCAGGCGTCCCCTTATTGGCGATTCATGCGCCGAATCGTCTGCCGGCGCTTTGGGGCCAGCATATGCCCAGGGGCTGACGGAGCCGGGTGCAAAAACGACAGGGGAATTGCCGAAAGCGTCAATCCACGACAAAGGGTGCACGGACGTGTCTGTCCTGCATCTGTTCTTTGGCCTACGCTTGAGCCAGAATTCGACCCATCCCCTGACATGAGAAGGCGCAATGAAACCGATTTTCCTGGCTTTGGTACTCCTCGCCACCGGCGTCCACGCGGCTGAAGACACCGACAGCACGCCGTGTGATGGCATCGAAAACGACAAACAGACCCTGGAATGCGCCTCCTACAACAAAACCACCGCCGAACAGCTGCTCAAGGATAACTACCAGAGCTTGCTGGAACGCATGGGCACTACCTACGCCAGCAACAAGGCACAGTTGGCAGACATCACCGCTCGTCTGAAGGATGCCCAGCAGAAGTGGGAAAAGTTACGGGATGCTGATTGCGCGGTGGATACCTTCCCGGCGGTGACCGGCACCCAGGCCTATGCCATTGCGCAGAATGACTGCCTGGCGCGGATGAGTGATGAGCGGTCGGAGTTTTTGGAGTCGATTGCCCAGGAATAAGCGACAATCGCGCCCATCCTTTTCTCTGAAACAAGGCTATCCATGACTCTCTGCGGCATCGAAATCAAAGGCAGCGAAGCCATTATCGCCGTTGCCGCCCAGGACCTGACCCACGTCGCCCTGGCCACCAAGAAAATCGCCCTCGAGGACGATGACGAGGCCGCCAACGTCAAAGCCTTTGCCCGCCAGGTGGCCGCGTTTGTGCGCGACAACGGCATCACCCGTATCGCGATCAAGAAACGCAGCAAGAAAGGCGAATTCGCCGGCGGCCCGACCACGTTCAAGATTGAAGGGGTATTGCAGTTGCTGGACGGCGTTGAAGTGACGCTGCTGTCGCCGCAGACCATCAATGCGCAGAACAAGAAGCATGACTTTGCATTGCCGGCGACGCTGAACAAGTATCAGCATGAGGCGTTTAAAGCCGCGTGCTCGGCCTTGGTAAAAAAATAAGCCCCACCACACATCCCATGAGGGAGCTGGCTTGCCTGCGATAGCGGTGGGTCAGCAACTTATCTGCCAACTGATACACCGCGATCGCAGGCAAGCCAGCTCCCACATGGGGTCGGCATATGCCCAATAGACTTACACCACCTCCCGCCGCCGATCCTCCCGCGGGCACTTGGCAAACCGCGCCCGGTAGCTGCGGGTGAAATACGACGGCGACTCAAACCCACAGGCAATGCTCACTTCCAGCACGCTCATGCCGCTCTGGCGCAATAACTGCCGGGCTTTTTCCAGGCGCAGGCCAAGGTAGAAGTTGCTCGGGGTGTCGTTCAGATGTAGGCGGAACAGGCGCTCCAGTTGTCGCCGCGTAACCTTGATCATCTGCGCCAGCACCAGGGTGCTCAGGGGCGGCTCGGTATGTAGCTCCATCTCGCCAATCACCTGCACCAGCTTCTGGTTGTTGATGCCGTAGCGCGTGGCGATCTGCATGCGCTGGTGGTCTTTGCGCGGGCGGATGCGGCCCAGCACGAACTGCTCGGAAACCTGGATCGCCAGCTCCGGGCCGTGGGCCTGGCTGATCAGGTCGAGCATCAGGTCGATGGACGCGGTGCCGCCGGCACAGGTGATGCGCCGGCGGTCGATCTCGAACAGTTCCTGGGTCACGGCCAGTGCGGGATAGGACTCTTTGAAGGCGTCGATGGCCTCCCAGTGCAGGGTCAGGCGGTAGCCGTCGAGCAGGCCGGCCTGGGCCAGGACGAAGCTGCCAGTGTCGATGGCGCCCAGGGTTACGCCGTCGTGGTCGAGACGGCGCAGCCAGTGCTCCAGGGCCGGAGTGGCGAATTCCAGCGGTTCGAAGCCGGCCACCACCAGTAGGGTCGCGCCTTTTTTCAGGGGCTCCAGCCCGGCGTCGGCATTGACCGACATGCCATTGCTCGCCAACACCGCGCCGCCATCCGCGCTCAATACGTGCCAGCGATACAGTTCACCGCGAAAGCGGTTGGCCACGCGCAGCGGTTCGATGGCGGAGATAAAGCCGATGGCGGAGAACCCCGGCATCAGCAGGAAGTAGAAATCCTGGGACATGGTGCGCACTCGTGAGACGGGTAGCGTGGTCTGTGATACGCCAGTTCCATCGCCCATTCAAGGGCACAAGGTCGCTGCAGTGCAAAAGTGGGTCGCCGCCGTGCGTTTTACCGGGCAGCAAGCTGGGTAACTTGGCTGCACGGCGCACAAAGACGCCGGAACCCACAATAACGACCTGCCGAGGGATCCATCATGAACCGACTGATCAGCCGCTGCGTGCTCGCACTCGGCGCCGTGTTGAGCACCAGCGCCTGGGCCGCCGATGCCGCCTCCTGTAAAAACGTGCGCATGGGCGTAGTGAACTGGACCGACGTGATCGCCACCAGCGCCATGACCCAGGTGCTGCTCGACGGCCTCGGCTACAGCACCAAGCAGACCAGCGCATCCCAGCAAATCATCTTCTCCGGCATTCGCGACCAGCGCCTGGACCTGTTCCTCGGTTACTGGAACCCGCTGATGACCCAGACCATCACACCTTTCGTCGACGCTGGGCAGGTCAAAGTCCTCGACGCGCCCAGCCTCAAGGACGCCCGCGCGACCCTCGCGGTGCCGACCTATCTGGCAGACAAGGGCCTGAAAACCTTCGCCGACATTGCCAAGTTCCAGAAAGAGCTGGGCGGCAAGATCTACGGCATCGAGCCCGGCTCGGGGGCCAATACCCAGATCAAGGCGATGATCGCCAAGAACCAGTTCGGCCTGGGCAAATTCCAACTGGTGGAGTCCAGCGAGGCCGGCATGCTCGCCGCCGTGGACCGCGCCGTGCGTCGCAAGGAAGCGGTGGTGTTTTTCGGCTGGGCGCCGCACCCGATGAACGTCAATGTGCAGATGACCTATCTGTCCGGCAGCGAGGACGCCCTGGGCCCCAACGAAGGTATGGCCACGGTCTGGACCGTCACCACCCCGACCTACGCCGAGCAATGCCCGAATGTGCACAAGCTGCTGACCAACCTGACCTTCACCGCCGCCGACGAGAGCCGGATGATGCAGCCGCTGCTGGAGCACAAGGATGCGTTCGAGTCCGCCAGGCAGTGGCTCAAGGATCACCCCCAGGACCAGCAGCGCTGGCTGGAAGGTGTGACCACCTTCGATGGCAAGCCGGCTGCGCAAAACCTGCAACTGAGCAGTAAATAACCTCTTTCAAATCACCGCTTCGCAGCTGATACCGGCTGCGAACGGCATCACTACGCCCGCCTGTAAGGAACCTGCCCCATGAACCACGACGTCATCATCACCTGCGCACTCACCGGTGCTGGCGACACGACCGCCAGAAGCCCCCACGTGCCGGTCACCCCCAAGCAAATCGCTGCAGCAGCAGGAGAAGCGGCCAAAGCCGGCGCCACCGTGGTGCATTGCCATGTGCGCGACCCGCACACCGGCAAATTCAGCCGCGACGTAGCGCTGTACCGCGAACTGATGGAGCGCATCCGCGAGGCGGACATCGACATCATCGTCAACCTCACCGCCGGCATGGGCGGCGACCTGGAAATCGGCGGCGGCGAGCACCCCATGGAGTTCGGCCCCAACACCGACCTGGTCGGCCCATTGACCCGCCTGGCCCACGTCGAAGCGCTGCTGCCGGAAATCTGCACCCTGGACTGCGGCACTCTGAACTTCGGCGATGGTGACACCATTTATGTGTCCACCCCGGCCCAGTTGCGTGCGGGTGCCAAGCGCATCCAGGAACTGGGAGTGAAGGCCGAGCTGGAGATTTTCGATACCGGCCACCTGTGGTTCGCCAAGCAGATGATCAAGGAAGGCTTGCTCGATGACCCGTTGTTCCAACTGTGCCTGGGCATCCCGTGGGGCGCGCCGGCCGACACCACCACCATGAAAGCCATGGTCGACAACCTGCCTGCCGACGCGGTGTGGGCCGGCTTTGGCATCGGCCGCATGCAAATGCCGATGGCGGCGCAGGCGGTGCTGCTGGGCGGCAATGTGCGGGTCGGCCTGGAAGACAATTTGTGGCTGGACAAGGGCGTACTGGCGACCAATGGGCAACTGGTGGAGCGGGCCGGGGAGATCCTCAGCCGCCTGGGCGCGCGAGTGCTGACCCCGGCTGAAGGCCGAACCAAGATGGGCCTGACCAAACGCAGCTAATCCCCCTGCCGCAACCGGCTCCCGCAATGAACCTCTTTAGCACTGGAAATTACCAAAATGAGCTTTATCACCGAAATCAAAACCTTCGCCGCCCTGGGCAGCGGTGTGATCGGCAGCGGCTGGGTGTCCCGCGCCCTCGCCCACGGCCTGGATGTGGTGGCCTGGGACCCGGCGCCCGGCGCCGAAGCCGCCCTGCGCAAGCGCGTCGCCAATGCCTGGGGCGCCCTGGAACAACAGGGCCTGGCGCCGGGCGCCTCCCAGGAGCGTCTGCGTTTTGTCGCGACCATCGAAGAATGCGTGCAAGACGCCGATTTCATCCAGGAAAGCGCCCCCGAACGCCTGGAACTGAAACTGGAACTGCACAGCAAAATCAGCGCGGCGGCCAAACCCGATGCCTTGATCGGCTCCAGCACTTCGGGGCTATTGCCCAGTGAGTTTTATGAAGGCGCCACGCACCCGGAACGCTGCGTGGTCGGCCACCCGTTCAACCCGGTTTACCTGCTGCCGCTGGTAGAAGTGGTCGGTGGCAAACACACCGCGCCCGAAGCAATCCAGGCCGCGATCAAGGTCTACCAATCTCTCGGTATGCGCCCGCTGCATGTGCGCAAGGAAGTCCCGGGGTTTATCGCCGACCGCTTGCTGGAAGCGCTGTGGCGTGAGGCGTTGCACCTGGTCAACGATGGGGTGGCGACCACCGGCGAGATCGACGATGCGATCCGCTTTGGCGCCGGCTTGCGCTGGTCGTTCATGGGCACATTCCTGACCTACACCCTGGCCGGCGGCGATGCCGGGATGCGGCATTTCATGACGCAGTTCGGGCCGGCACTGCAGTTGCCGTGGACGTACCTGCCGGCGCCGGAACTGACCGACAAACTGATTGATGATGTGGTTGATGGCACCCGTGAGCAGTTGGGCAGCCATAGCATTTCGGCGCTGGAACGCTATCGTGATGATTGCCTGCTGGCGGTGCTGGAGGCGGTGAAGACCACCAAGCAAAAACACGGCATGAGCTTCGCCGAATAACGGCGGTTGATATCTGTGGGAGCAGGCAAGCCAGCTCCTGCAGTTGACCGAGTACAGATCTGGAATTGACGACATGCCCGCACTGACGACCTACACCACCAACATCCTCCCTGACTGGGTCGATTACAACGGCCACCTGCGCGATGCGTTTTACCTGCTGATCTTCAGCTACGCCACCGATGCATTGATGGACACCCTGGGCCTGGACAGCGACCACCGCGAAGCCAGTGGCCACTCGCTGTTCACCCTGGAACTGCACCTCAATTACCTGCACGAAGTGAAACTCGGCGCCGAGGTCGAAGTGCATACCCAGTTGATCGCCCATGACAACAAGCGCCTGCATCTGTATCACAGCCTGCACCTGGTGGGCGAAGAGCGGGAGCTGGCGGGCAATGAGCAGATGCTGCTGCATGTCGACCTGGCGGGGCCACGCTCGGCCCCCTTCAGTGAGGGGGTTGCACAGCGGTTGACGGCCATCAGCACCGAGCAATCAGACCTGCCCCGGCCGGCCCTGCTCGGTCGCGTCATCGGCCTACCCGGCAAATAAAAAAAGCCCCGATCAAGCCGTGACAGGATCGGGGCAGAGTGCTTTGTGCGAGCGTGCGGGCCGAGGGTGACCAAACCTTCATTCTGCTTGCTTGAAAACCAGTGTGCCCGCAACCACCCTCGGCAACTGGCCCGAAAACGACCTGCTCATAGTCGTTCCAGCCATCGCGTCATTCAGCCCTTGCCGACCCGCTGGCGGCCCACCAGAATCAAAGGCTCCCCTAACCAGGATGAACATCATGATGCACGCGGATTTGATTGATCAGGATGACCTGCTGAGCCAACTGCGCTCCCTGGGTTTCGAGGTGTCCAGCGGCGCCACCGCCGAGCAGGCCTGTGAATGCGCGGTACGCGGTTTGAGTGAGGCGCGGGCCAAGGCACTCAAGGGTATGGTCGAGCAGATGTACACCAGCAGCGCGACGATTCTGCCGGCGGTGCGCCAGGCGATTGATAAGCAGTTGTTGCCGGCCCTGATGCAGTTCAAACAGAATTCCGGGGCCTGATACATCGCTATCGTCGGCAAGCCAGCTCCCACATTTGAAGGTATTCACAGATCAAAATGTGGGCGCTGGCGTGCCGGCGATGCAGACGCCTCGGCCTACAGCCTTACACTGGCAAACGTCGACTCATTGCGCGCCTGGCTCAACGCCGACATCGGCCCGGCCAGCGGTGACAACACCAGCGCCTGCGGAATCGGCATCATCGCCACTTGCTGGGTGGTGTTGGAACCTACGCGCTCATCCCGTGGCGGAATGCCGAAGTATTCGCGGTAGCACTTGGAGAAGTGCGGCGTGGACACAAACCCGCACACCGAGGCCACTTCGATGATCGACATCGGCGTTTGCTTGAGCAACTGCCGGGCGCGGATCAGGCGCAGCTTGAGGTAGTAGCGCGACGGCGAGCAGTGCAGGTATTTCTGGAACAGCCGCTCCAGCTGACGCCGCGAGACGGCGACATAGACGGCCAATTCATCGAGGTCGATCGGCTCTTCCAGGTTGGCTTCCATCAGCGCGACGATTTCCTGCAGCTTCGGCTGATTGGTGCCGAGCATGTGCTTGAGCGGCACGCGCTGGTGGTCCTGCTCATTGCGGATACGTTCGTACACGAACATCTCGGAAATCGCCGCCGACAGTTCACGGCCATGGTCGCGGCTGATCAGGTGCAACATCATGTCCAGCGGCGCGGTACCACCAGAACTGGTGAAGCGATTGCGGTCGAGGGTGAACAGGCGCGTACTCATCGACACCCGTGGAAAGGCTTCCTGCATCGACGCCAGGCATTCCCAGTGCACGCTGCAATCAAACCCGTCGAGCAAGCCGGCGCAGGCCAGGGCCCAACTGCCGGTGCACACCGCGCCGAGGCGGCGGGACTGGCGCGCCTGGCTTTGCAGCCACGACACATGTTCACGGGTCACGGTGCGCTGGATACCCACGCCGCCGCAGACAATCACGGTGTCCAGGGCCGGGGCTTTGTGCATGGAGCAATCGGGGGTGATTTGCAGGCCATCGCTGGCCCATACCTGGTTGCCGTCGACGCTCAAGGTAGTCCAGCGATACAGCTCGCGGCCGGACAATTGGTTGGCCATGCGCAGTGGTTCCACTGCGGACGCCAGGGAAATCAGCGTGAAATTGTCCAGCAGCAAAAAGCCGATGGATTGAGGCGCACGGTTCTGGGGTTGGGCCCCGGAGTTGAACGACGTCATCGCGGTATCTCCTCACACAAAGCAGGTAATGGCCTCAGGCGAGGCTCTTGTTATTGCGCTCGTCATCCGTCAGGAGAGAGGCTTTGAATTGATAGAGCAAATGCCATGCCTAAAGTTGAATAGGTATTCAATAACTCCTGAAAACGACCTGTTGAGGTGTCTATATAAGCCCGCGCCCGGCGTGGGGATATGACCCGGAAAAAGCCTACACTCAGGGTCTGTGAGCAGATCGGTAGCACTTGTGGGAAGGCGCTTTCAGGGCGTAGGAAAAGTGTGTCACCACACGCACAGGTGATGGGTGGTCGGAAGGGAAATCGTTTGGGGGCTACTTATCTGTTTGCGACGCGCTAAAAGGTGGCGTATCGGGGGTGGAGTGTTCACTTTATGAGCAGTGGGGTTTGACACACCACCATCGCGGGCAAGCCCCAATGCCAGTCAGTTAAACGCAGATCTCCTGTGGGAGCGGGCTTGCTCGCGAAAGCAGTGGGTCAGTCAACATCAATGTTTGCTGGGCCGACGTCTTCGCGGCGATGCGGCGATCCGACAAGCCCGCTCCCACATTTGATCTTCACTGCTTTGAGCATTGCGTTCGCTTAACACTCGACAGCACTCACCGCCAACCCACCCCGCGAGGTCTCCTTGTACTTGTCATGCATATCCGCCCCGGTATCGCGCATGGTGCGGATCACCCGGTCCAGGGAAATAAAGTGCTGGCCGTCGCCCCGCAGGGCCATCTGCGCGGCATTGATCGCCTTGACCGCGGCAATCGCATTGCGCTCGATACACGGCACTTGCACCAGGCCGCCCACCGGGTCGCAGGTCAGGCCCAGGTTGTGTTCCAGGCCGATTTCGGCGGCGTTGCACACCTGCTCCGGCGAGGCGCCAAGAATCTCTGCCAGCCCCGCCGCCGCCATGGCGCAGGCCGAACCGACTTCACCCTGGCAACCCACTTCGGCGCCGGAGATCGACGCATTCTTCTTGCACAGGATGCCGATGGCCGCCGCACCGAGAAAGTAGTCCACCACATTGGCCTCGGTGACTTCTTCGCTGAACTTCATAAAGTAATGCAGCACCGCCGGGATGATCCCCGCCGCGCCATTGGTGGGTGCGGTGACCATGCGCCCACCGGCGGCGTTTTCTTCGTTGACGGCCAGGGCGAACAGGTTGACCCACTCCATGGCGCTCAAGGTCGAGCCGATCACATTCGGCTTGCCCAGCTCTTGCAAACTGCGGTGCAACTTGGCGGCGCGGCGGCGCACATTCAGGCCACCGGGCAGGATGCCCTCATGCTTGAGACCTTGCTCGACACAATCCTGCATGGCATGCCAGAGTTTCATCAGGCCGCTGCGGATTTCTTCCTCGGAGCGCCACACCTTTTCATTGGCCAGCATCAGGTCGGCAACCCGCAGGTTGTGGGTGTTGCACAACTGCAACAACTCCACCGCACTGGAAAAATCATAGGGCAGTTCGGTGCGGTCCATATCCGCCACGCCGCTGCGCGCCTGGGCCTCATCCACCACAAAACCGCCACCCACTGAATAGTAGGTATCGCGATGCAACTCGGTCTGGGCGCCGTAGACCACCAGGGTCATGGCATTGGGATGGAACGGCAGGTTTTCGTCGATCAGGCGCATGTCCCGCGACCACACAAAGGGCACCGGCACACGGTTGTCCAGCAGCAGCGTCTGCGTCTCACGCAGGGTCTCGATACGCGGGCCGATCTGCGACGGATCAATCGCATCCGGCCACTCGCCCATCAGCCCCATGATCACTGCATTGTCGCTGCCATGCCCGATGCCGGTGGCCGACAACGAGCCATACAGCTGAACTTCGACGCGCTGCACCTGTTCCAAAAGAGCACGTTCACGCAAGTCCTGGACGAACAACGCCGCGGCTCGCATGGGGCCGACGGTGTGGGAACTGGACGGCCCGATGCCAATCTTGAACAGGTCGAAAACGCTGATAGCCATTGCGCGAAACTCCTCGATAGCACAGGCCAGGCGCAGTAACGCCTGGTGGCGGAGCTGCTACGCTCAAGTCGCCCAGATGGCGGCATCATCAAGCTTTCGTTGCGCCGTCCGGCGTCTGACACCGACATACCCATGCTCACCAGCGTCGTCCCCTCGCAATGGGGCGTAATCGCCGTTTTTTGCGGCGCAGATCGAGAAAAAGTGCAGTTTTGCCTGTGGAAAAACCTGTATGCGACGTCACCGACACTGGATACGACCATCCCTGTACTGGATGCGACCCACCCTGTAGGCGTCAGATTTTCACTGGTACATGATCAGTCTCGACTCGTTTGCAAGGTACCGAGGCTGCACGTTGCTCGCACGCCCCAACTGCAACACTTATAAGCGCGGTCTCGCACCGCCGGAAAAACACCAGGAGTCCAAACCCATGAAAGGTTCCCCCCCGTTGTTGTTGGCCGCCATGCTGAGTCTTCCCTTTGCGGCCCACGCTGCTGATCCCGAGCAGTGCAGCACCGTCAACTTCTCCGATGTCGGCTGGACCGATATCACCGTCACCACCGCCACCACCAGCGAAATCCTCAAGGGCCTGGGCTACAAGCCCCGGACCACGATGATTTCCGTGCCCGTGACCTACAAGTCCCTGGCTGATGGCAAAAACATGGATATCTTCCTCGGCAACTGGATGCCGACCATGGAAAACGACATCAAGCAGTACCGTGATGCCGGCACCGTGGAAACCGTGCGCGCCAACCTGGAAAACGCCAAGTACACCCTGGCAGTGCCACAAGCGCTGTACGACAAGGGACTGAAGGACTTTGCCGATATCGCCAAGTTCAAGAAGGAGCTGGGCGGCAAGATCTATGGCATTGAACCGGGCAACGACGGCAACCGCACGATCCAGAGCCTGATCGACAAAAATCAGTTCGGCTTGAAAGACGCAGGTTTCAAGGTGGTCGAGTCCAGTGAGGCGGGGATGCTCTCGCAAGTCGAGCGCGCCACCAAACGGGAGCAGGCCATTGTATTCCTGGGCTGGGAACCGCACCCGATGAACACCCGGTTCAAGATGAAGTACCTGACTGGCGGTGACGATTCATTCGGCCCCAACTACGGCCAGGCCACCATCTACACCAACACCCGCAAGGGCTACGTGCAGGAGTGCAGCAACGTCGGCCAGCTCCTGAAAAACCTGGTGTTCACCCTCGACATGGAAAGCACCCTGATGGGTAACGTCCTCGACGACAAAATGAAACCCGACGCCGCCGCCAAGGCCTGGCTGAAGAAGAACCCGCAAGTGCTCGACACCTGGCTCGCCGGGGTCACCACCCTTGATGGCAAACCAGGACTTGCCGCCGTAAAAGCCTACCTCGACAAGTAACCGCTGACCCTGGGCCGGCGCGCCGGCCCAGGATGTTTCCCTCTTCGCATGTGGACATTCACTACCATGCTGACTGAACAGAAAATCCCACTAGGCCAGTACATCGCTGCCTTCGTCGAATGGTTGACGCAGAACGGCGCCGATTATTTCGACGCGATCGCATCGACACTGGAAACGATGATCCACGGCGTGACGTTTGCGCTGACCTGGTTCAATCCGCTGGCATTGATCGGTCTGATTGCGCTGCTTGCTCACTACATTCAACGTAAGTGGGGGCTGACTGTATTTGTGATTGCCTCCTTCCTGCTGATCCTCAACCTGGGGTACTGGCAGGAAACCATGGAGACCCTGGCCCAGGTGCTGTTCGCCACCCTGGTCTGCGTGGTCATCGGTGTGCCGCTGGGCATTGTTGCCGCGCACAAACCGATGTTCTACACCGTGATGCGCCCGGTGCTCGACTTGATGCAGACCGTGCCGACCTTTGTTTACCTTATCCCGACCCTGACCCTCTTCGGGCTGGGTGTGGTGCCTGGCCTGATCTCCACGGTGGTGTTCGCGATTGCCGCGCCGATCCGCCTGACCTACCTGGGCATCCGCGATGTACCGCAAGAGTTGATGGATGCCGGCAAGGCCTTTGGCTGCTCGCGCCGCCAATTGCTCTCGCGCATCGAACTGCCCCACGCCATGCCGAGCATCGCTGCCGGTATTACCCAATGCATCATGCTGTCGTTGTCGATGGTGGTGATCGCGGCCCTGGTGGGCGCCGACGGCCTCGGCAAACCCGTGGTCAACGCGCTGAACACCGCCGACATTGCCCTGGGCTTTGAAGCCGGCCTGGCGATTGTGCTGCTGGCCATCATGCTCGACCGCATCTGCAAACAACCCGACGCCAAAGTAGGGGGTGATGCATGAGCATTATCCGATTCGACAATGTCGATGTGATTTTTTCCAAAGACCCACGCGAAGCCCTCAAGCTGCTGGACGAGGGAATGCACCGCAATGAAATCCTGAAGAAGACCGGGCAGATCGTCGGCGTGGAAAAGGCCAGCCTGGATATCGAGAAAGGCGAGATCTGCGTGCTGATGGGCCTGTCCGGCTCCGGCAAATCCAGCCTGTTGCGCTGTATCAACGGCCTTAACACCGTGAGCCGTGGCCAGTTGTTTGTCGAACATGAAGGACGCCAGATCGACATCGCCTCATGCACCCCGGCAGAGCTGAAAATGATGCGCACCAAGCGCATCGCCATGGTGTTCCAGAAGTTCGCCCTGATGCCCTGGCTGACCGTGCGTGAAAACATCAGCTTTGGCCTGGAAATGCAGGGCCGCCCCGAAAAGGAACGGCGCAAGCTGGTGGACGAGAAGCTTGAGCTGGTGGGCCTGACCCAATGGCGCAACAAGAAGCCCGACGAACTTTCGGGCGGCATGCAACAGCGCGTCGGCCTGGCCCGCGCCCTGGCGATGGACGCCGATATCCTGCTGATGGACGAACCCTTCTCGGCCCTCGACCCGCTGATCCGCCAAGGCCTGCAGGATGAGTTGCTGGAGCTGCAACGCAAACTGAGCAAGACCATCGTGTTCGTCAGCCACGACCTGGATGAGGCGCTGAAGCTGGGTAGCCGGATCGCGATCATGAAAGACGGCAAGATCATCCAGTACAGCGTGCCGGAAGAGATTGTGCTGAACCCGGCGGACGACTATGTGCGCACCTTCGTCGCCCATACCAACCCGCTGAACGTGTTGTGCGGCCGCAGCCTGATGCGCACCCTGGACAACTGCAAGCGGGTCAACGGCTCGGTATGCCTGGATCCGGGCGGCGATTCGTGGCTGGACCTGGCCGAAGGCAACACCATCCAGGGCGCACGGCAAAATGGCGTGGCAATGAACCTGCAGAACTGGGCGCCGGGGCAAGCCGTGGAAGGCCTGGGGCGGCTACCGACCTTGGTGGATTCGAATATCGGCATGCGCGATGCCTTGCAGATTCGCTACCAGACCGGCAACAAGCTGGTGCTGCACGACAACAACAAAGTGGTGGGGATTCTGGGGGACAGCGAGCTGTACCACGCCCTGCTGGGCAAGAACCTGGGCTAAAAGGCAACACAAAACAAATGCGGGAGCGGGCTTGCTCGCGATTGCAATGTATCAGTCAATGAACCTGGTACTGATACACCGCAATCGCGAGCAAGCCCGCTCCCACATTTTGACCAGATGGTGTCAGTGACGACACCACCCGCCTTCAACCATCAGCTATAGACACGGCCAAGGAGCTGCCGATGGCTTTCAAACTGATCGAGCACATCCCGGGTGATCTGCTCCTGGGTGAAGCCCATCAGGTCGTACTCCTGGCCGCCGTTGTGCAGGTAAACCTCGGCGCGGTAGTAGCGCGCACGCTCCTCGTCGGCCTCGATCGACTCACTCGGCGCCGCCAGGTAGCCGTCCAGGCTCACCTCGTAGACAAACGGGTTGCCTTCCATCTCGATCCGCACGCCAATGCAGCGCTTGGATTTACCCAGCAGCGTCTGCACATCCAGCCCTTGGGCGCGCAGGGCCACGGCGGCTTCTTCCAGCGCCGGGGTGACCTTTCTGTCCATAAAGCGCTGCACCACGGCCTGGCTCGGCTGCAGGTCCTGGGCAGTCAGGCGCTCGCTGAAACCACGACGGCCGCGTTCGGCCAATTGCGCCTGCTCCTGTTCGATGGCCACGTCCTGGCGCATGGCCTTGTGCAAACCGAACATAAAGAAGATCAGCACCACCGAGAACGGCAAGCCCGCCAGCACCACCATGGTCTGCATGGCTTCAAAGTTGCCCGCAAACAGCAAGCCGATGGTCACCAGGGTGATCACCGCCGACCAGAAGATCCGCAGCCAGTGCGGCGCATCCTCATCCACGTTGCCACCTTTGCACGACAGGTTGGCCATCATCACCGCGCCGGAATCCGCCGGCGTCAGGAACAGCACAAAACCCACAAAGATCGACACGCCGATCACCACTTTCGACGCCGGGTAGTACTCCAGCAACTGGTAGATCGCCATGGAGGGTTGCTCCAACGCCGTCTTGCCCAGCTCCACGGCGCCATGGTTGAGCACCAGGTCCAGGGCCGAGTTGCCGAAGATCGACAGCCACGCCAGGGTAAAGCCCAGCGGGATCAGCAGCACGCCCGCCACCAGTTCGCGTACCGTACGGCCACGGGAAATACGCGCGATGAACATGCCCACGAACGGTGCCCAGGAAATCCACCAGGCCCAGTAGAACAGGGTCCACAGGCCCATCCAGCGCTCGGACTTCTCACCATCGCCTTCGTACACGTAGAGGTCGAAGGTTTTCAGCACCAGACCGTTCATGTAGTCGCCGATGTTCTGCACAAAGCCGTTGAGCAGGTGCAGGGTCGGGCCAAACAGCAGCACAAAAATCAGCAGGCCGCTGAACAGCACGATGTTCAGGTTGGACAAGCGACGAATGCCGTTCTCCACGCCCGACACGGCGGCGATGGTCGCCACGGTGCTCATCACGATGATCACGATCAGCAGGTTGGTATTGCTGTGCTCCATGCCGAACAGGTTTTCCAACCCGGACGACACTTGCATCGAACCAATCCCCAGGTTTGTCACCAGGCCCAGCAGGGTCACGAACATGCCGAAGCCGTCCACCGCGTGACCCGCCGCGCCTTTGACCCAACGCTCGCCCATCAATGGGTACAGCGCCGAACGCAGGGCCAGCGGCTGGTTATGGCGGTAGGCGAAGTACGCCACGGCCAGGCCGACCAGCGCGTAGATCGCCCAGCCATGCAGGCCCCAGTGCAGGAAGGTCAGCTGCAACGCCTGGCGCGCGGCCATATGGGTGGCGGCGGCGCCTTCGGGCGGGTTGAAGTAGTGGTCCAACGGCTCGGACGCGCCGAAGTACAGCAACGAAATGCCGATGCCCGAGGAGAACAACATGCCGGCCCAGGCGCCGTAACTGAAGTCCGGGGTATCAGCCTTGCTGCCCAGCTTCAGTTTGCCGTAGGACGAAAACGCCAGGCCCACCACAAATACCAGGTAGGCGGCGATGACCACCATGTAATACCAGCCAAAGCTTTTCGAGAGCCAGGTCTGGGCGACTCCCAGCATTCTGCCGGCCTCTTGCGGGGCGATGATCAGAACGGCGGTCAACAACAGGATCAACGCGGTAGAGGTGTAGAACACCCAACCGTTGACCCGCACTTTTTCCGGTGGGGTCTTTATTAGAGAGGCAGAACTCATGGCACAGAGGCTCCGGGCAGTGCGAGAGAGGACACAAGGCAGCGCTTGACCCACGCCATCGATTTTTCGGCAGTCGACGGACGGGTGTTATAAAGACATCCCGAAAAACCCCAGACCCCAGCAACGCGCTGTCATGGGCTGTTTCAAGGGTTTTTACGGATGTCAGATGCGTCTGCCGACACGTAGGAAATACCTGTAGGCAGCGACCATTTGTCGCAGATCTTATTCTTTGTTGATTGAACGTTCAATCAAAACAAAATAGACTGGCCTTCACGCCGACGAACGTTTACGCCCGTCGGCAGGCCTAAGGAGAGGTGCTACATGCCCAAGGTCGGTATGCAACCCATACGCCGCCAGCAGTTGATCGAAGCCACATTGACGGCCATAGATCAGGTCGGGATGGGGGATGCCAGCATTGCGCTGATCGCCCGTTTGGCCGGCGTCTCGAACGGCATCATCAGTCACTACTTTCAGGACAAGAACGGCCTGATCGCCGCAACGATGCGGTACCTGATGAATGTGCTGATCGAGAATGTCCACGAACGCCGGCAGGCATTGAAGGAAGACACCCCGCGGGCGCACCTTCAAGTGATTATCGGCGGCAACTTCGACGCCAGCCAGGTCAACGGCCCGGCAATGAAAACCTGGCTGGCCTTCTGGGCCACCAGCATGCACCACCCGTCTTTGCACAGGTTGCAGCGGATCAACGATCACCGCCTGTATTCCAACCTGTGCTGCCAGTTCCGCCGTGTGCTGCCGCTGGAAGATGCACGCAGCGCAGCCCGAGGCCTGGCGGCCTTGATCGACGGTTTGTGGTTGCGCGGCGCCCTGTCGGGAGACGCTTTCGACACGGAGCAGGCGCAACGGATCGCTTACGAATACATGGATTTCCAATTGGCCAAGCAGGTGAGTTAGAGCACACATAAACGCTCAACCCCTGAACGGCTACTGAACGGTGTTGCCAGAACCTTATGGCTGCACCTTTTGGTGGTTAACGCCAACCACTTATGCACTTGCGAGGACTTTATGGCCCGTTTCGAACTGCAAAAACTCTACATTGACGGCGGCTACAGCGACGCTGGCAGCGATGCCACCTTCGAAGCCATCAACCCGGCTAACGGTGAAGTTCTCGCCAACGTGCAACGCGCCACATTCGAAGACGTTGAGCGTGCGGTGGTCAGCGCCGAAAAGGGCCAGAAAATCTGGGCCGCCATGACCGCCATGGAGCGTTCGCGCATCCTGCGTCGCGCCGTGGAAATCCTGCGCGAGCGCAACGATGAACTGGCGGCCCTGGAAACCCTGGACACCGGTAAATCCTTCTCTGAAACCAAGTACGTCGACATCGTCACCGGCGCCGACGTGCTGGAATACTACGCAGGCCTGGTGCCCGCCATCGAAGGCGAGCAGATCCCGCTGCGTACCACCTCGTTCGTCTACACCCGCCGCGAGCCGCTGGGCGTGGTCGCCGGTATCGGCGCGTGGAACTACCCGATCCAGATCGCCCTGTGGAAGTCCGCCCCAGCCCTGGCTGCCGGCAACGCGATGATCTTCAAGCCAAGCGAAGTCACCTCGCTGACCACCCTGAAACTGGCCGAAATCTACACCGAAGCTGGCGTGCCGGATGGCGTGTTCAACGTTCTGACCGGTAGCGGTCGTGAAGTCGGCACCTGGCTGACCGAGCACCCACGCATCGAGAAAATCTCCTTCACCGGCGGTACCGACACCGGCAAGAAGGTCATGGCCAGCGCTTCGAGCTCCTCGCTCAAAGACGTCACCATGGAACTGGGCGGCAAATCCCCGCTGATCATTTTCGACGACGCCGACCTGGATCGCGCCGCCGACACCGCGATGATGGCCAACTTCTACAGCTCCGGCCAGGTCTGCACCAACGGCACCCGTGTGTTCATTCCAAAGCACCTGCAAGCCGCCTTTGAAGCCAAGATCGTTGAGCGTGTTGCGCGCATCCGCGTTGGCAACCCAGAAGACGAAAACACCAACTTCGGCCCACTGGTCAGCTTCGCCCACATGGAAAGCGTGCTGGGCTACATCGCCAAGGGCAAGGAAGAAGGCGCACGCCTGCTGTGCGGCGGCGACCGCCTGACCGACGGCGACTTCGCCAAGGGCGCATTCGTGGCACCGACCGTGTTCACTGACTGCACCGACGACATGACCATCGTGCGTGAAGAAATCTTTGGCCCGGTGATGAGCATCCTCACCTACGAGACCGAAGAAGAAGTGATCCGTCGTGCCAACGACACCGACTTCGGCCTGGCCGCTGGTCTGGTGACCAAGGACCTGAACCGCGCCCACCGCGTGATTCATCAGTTGGAAGCGGGTATCTGCTGGATCAACGCCTGGGGCGAGTCCGACGCGAAGATGCCGGTTGGCGGCTACAAGCAGTCGGGTGTTGGCCGTGAGAACGGCATCAGCTCGCTGAACAACTTCACCCGCATCAAATCGGTACAGGTTGAGCTGGGCGACTACGCCTCGGTGTTCTAAACCCGAGTTCTGTATTGCCTGCGGGGCCGCTATCGCGGGCGAGCCCGGCTCCCACATTTTGATTGTGGGAGCTGGCTTGCCTGCGATGGGGCCCGACCTGACCAACTCCAAAGAGGGTGCATTTATGTCCCAAGAATACGACTACATCATTGTGGGTGCCGGCTCCGCCGGTAACACCCTGGCGACCCGTCTGACCGAAGACGAAGGCGTCACCGTTTTGCTGCTGGAAGCCGGCGGCCCCGACTACCGCCTGGACTTCCGCACCCAGATGCCCGCCGCCCTGGCATTCCCGCTGCAAGGCCGCCGCTACAACTGGGCCTACGAAACCGATCCAGAGCCACATATGGACGGGCGTCGTATGGAATGTGGTCGCGGCAAGGGCCTGGGTGGCTCGTCGCTGATCAACGGCATGTGCTACATCCGTGGCAACGCCATGGACTACGACAACTGGGCAAAACTGCCAGGCCTGGAAGACTGGAGCTACCTCGACTGCCTGCCGTATTTCCGCAAGGCCGAAACCCGCGACATCGGCCCGAACGACTACCACGGTGGCGAAGGTCCGGTCAGCGTGACCACGCCTAAAGCCGGTAACAACCCGCTGTTCCACGCCATGGTTGAAGCTGGCGTGCAGGCCGGTTACCCGCGTACCGAAGACTTGAACGGCTATCAGCAGGAAGGTTTCGGCCCGATGGACCGTACCGTGACGCCGAACGGCCGTCGCGCCAGTACCGCCCGTGGCTACCTGGACACCGCCAAGAAGCGCTCGACCCTGACCATCGTCACCCATGCCCTGGCCGACAAAGTGTTGTTCGAAGGCAAGCGTGCGGTCGGCGTGCGTTACCTGATCGGTGCCGCCGAAGAGCGTGTTGAAGCCCGCGCGCGCAAGGAAGTGCTGGTGTGCAGCGGCGCCATCGCCTCGCCGCAATTGCTGCAACGTTCCGGTGTAGGCCCGGCCAAACTCCTGGAAAGCCTCGACATCCCGGTGGTCCACGACCTGCCAGGCGTCGGTGAAAACCTGCAGGACCACCTGGAACTGTATCTGCAATACGCCTGCACCCAGCCGGTCTCGCTGTACCCTTCGCTGCTCTGGTACAACCAGCCAGCCATTGGTGCCGAATGGCTGTTCAACGGCACCGGCATCGGCGCCAGCAACCAGTTCGAAGCGGGCGGTTTTATCCGCACCCGTGAAGAATTCGAGTGGCCGAACATCCAGTACCACTTCCTGCCGGTCGCGATTAACTACAACGGCAGCAACGGTGTGAAAGAGCACGGTTTCCAGGCGCACATGGGCTCCATGCGTTCGCCGAGCCGTGGCCGCGTGCAAGTGAAGTCGAAGAACCCACGGGACTACCCGAGCATCCTCTTCAACTACATGGCCACCGAGCAGGACTGGCAGGAGTTCCGCGATGGCATCCGCCTGACCCGTGAAATCATGCAGCAGCCGGCACTGGACGCGTTCCGTGGCCGTGAAATCAGCCCGGGCATCGACGTGCAAACCGACGAGCAACTGGACAAGTTCATCCGCGAGCACGCCGAAACCGCGTTCCACCCGTCCTGCTCGTGCAAGATGGGCACCGACGAAATGGCTGTGGTCGATGGCGAAGGCCGCGTGCATGGCATGCAGGGCCTGCGGGTGGTCGATGCGTCGATCATGCCGATCATCACCACCGGCAACCTGAACGCGCCAACCATCATGATCGCCGAGAAAATCGCCGACAAGATGCGTGGTCGCCAGTTGCCGCGCAGCACCGCGGACTACTACGTGGCCGGCGATGCGCCGGTGCGTGGCAAGCCGTTGCGTGAAGTGGGTCCGACCGCGCAGTAACCGCTACACCGCGGCGCTCTTATCGCAGGCAAGCCCGCTCCCACATTTGAACGTATTCACACATCAAAATGTGGGAGGGGGCTTGCTCCCGATAAGACCCGACCAGCCAACACCCATCTTCCCAGACTCTTCCTACACTGCCCCGCCCTTGATCCCACCCCCCGCGCCGGCCTAATCTAGTCCCTCGCGCAAACGTTTCATCTTCCTACCGACACGCCGGCTTCTGCCTGGCCACGAGGCTTTCTCATGTTTGATGTCGTTTCTTCGAGCAAATGGCCTACCGGCTTCCTGATCAATCCAAACGTTGAACCGCTGGACCCGAAATGGCTGAAGGAATTCAGCAAGATCCCGGCGGCGGCCGTCAGCGACTGCCTGGGCCGTAACGTCGGTGGCCTGGGCCTGAAAGCCTTCCACGGCAATGCACCGATGCTCGGCAGCGCCCTCACCGTGCGGGTGCGCCCCGGTGACAACCTGATGATTCTCAAAGCCATGCAGATGGCCCGCCCGGGCGATGTGCTGGTGATCGACGGCAGCGCCGACCTGACCCGCGCGGTGTTCGGCGGCATCATGCGCGCCATGGCCCTGAAGGCTGGCATTGTCGGTGTGGTGATCAACGGCGCCCTGCGCGACCTCGACGAATGGCAAACCGGCGAACTGCCGGCCTACGCCATCGGCGGCGTACACCGTGGCCCGAGCACTGACGGCGGCGGCGAGATCAACGTGCCGATCTCCTGCGCTGGCATGCTGGTAGCCCCTGGCGACCTGATGATCGGCGATGGCGACGGCGTGGTCGCCGCCTCGCGCAGCGAACTGCCGGAATTGCTGGTGCGCTGCCATGACCTGCTGGCCCGCGAGAAAGCCACACTGGCTGCCATCGAAGCCGGCACCCTGGACCCTGACCGCTTTGACGCCATCCTGCGCGCCAAGGGTTGCCCGGTCTAAAGCCAAGGCAAAAGCATCGCAGGCAAGCCTGCTCCCACATTTTGATTTGTGAGCACATTCAAAAGGTAGGAGCTGGCTTGCCTGCGATGGGGCCCTCAAAGCCATCACCGCCCACAAGGAAGGCCCCATGTTCGACAAACACCCGCAACTCAAACAACATTTCGCCGCCCTGCGCACCCGCGCCGAATTCTTCTCCCTGCGCTACGTGCGCGAGTCCGGCCAGTACCTGTCGGTGCGCAAGAATGTCGCCGAACCGCCGCACCTGAGCCGCAACGAAGGCGCCATGCTCACCGTGCGCCTCAACGGTGTCGAAGCCTACGCGGCCACCCACGATATTTCCCTGGCCGGCCTGCAAGCGGCCCTCGAGCGTGCCGAACAGCAAGCCCGGCGGATCAAGCCCCATGCCCTGCTCGACCTGCGCGACCAGCCGGTGTCCAGCGACATCGCCGACTACCTGTCGCCAGAGCTCGATCAAGCCTTCCCGTCCCTGAGCGACTGCTACCAACTGCTCGGCGCAGAGTCAGCGGCCGTGCCCAGGGACGAGCGCCTGGTGAACTGGGAAGTCAGCCTGGGCACCACCCACGTTGAACAGATCTACCTCAACAGCGCCGGCGCGCAACTGCGCCAGGCCCAGCGTTTTGTGTTCCCCGGCGTCAATGTGACCGCCTACCACGGCAACGACAGCCAGACCCGCACCCTGGGCGGCAGCAACTTTGGCCAGCAGGGCGGCTTTGATGTGATCAGCCGCTTCGGCCTGGTAGGCGCCGCGCCACGGGTGGCCGACGAGGCCCTGCAACTGCTGCTGGCCCCCAACACGCCCCAGGGCCCGCGGAACCTGCTGTTGATGCCCGACCAGATGATCCTGCAGATCCACGAATCCATCGGCCACCCGCTGGAGCTGGACCGCATTCTCGGCGACGAGCGCAATTACGCCGGCACCAGCTTCGTCAAGGCCAGCGACTTCGGGCACCTGCAATACGGCTCCAACCTGCTCAACGTGACCTTTGACCCGGACATTCCCGAGCAACTGGCCAGCTACGCCCATGACGACGACGGCACGCCCGCCAACAAGCAGTTCCTGATCCGTAACGGCCTGCTGCTCAAGCCCCTGGGCGGGGCGCTGTCGCAGTACCGCTCGGGCATGGGCGGCGTAGCCAACAGCCGCGCCAGCAGTTGGAACCGCGCACCCATCGACCGCATGGCCAACCTCAATATCGAGGCTGGCGACCAGAGCCTGGCGCAACTGATCGGCGGCATCGAGCACGGCATCCTGATGTCGACCAACCGTTCCTGGTCGATCGACGATGCGCGCAACAAGTTCCAGTTCGGCTGCGAGTGGGGCCAGTTGATCGAGAACGGCGAACTCAAGGGCGTGGTGAAGAACCCCAACTACCGGGCGATTTCCGCGCAGTTCTGGCGCAAGCTCAGTGCCGTGGGCGATGCCAGCACCTTCAAGGTGCTGGGCACGCCCAACTGCGGCAAGGGCGAGCCGAACCAAGTGATCCGCGTCGGCCATGCATCGCCGGCGTGTGTCTTCAGCGATGTGGATGTGTTTGGGGGAGACTCCTGATGAAGGCTTTCAAGGACCTGGTGGAATGGCTAAAGCAGGCCATCGCCGATGGGGAACAGTTTCATCTGGGCTACGCGGCGGAGTCGTCCGAATTCGTGCGTTTCAACCACGCCAAGGTGCGCCAGGCCGGCCAGGTACAGCAGGCCAGCGTCAACCTCAAGCTGATCAACGATGGCCGGCACGCCGACCTGGCCATCACCCTGGCCGGCGCCCCCGAGGTGGACCGCCAGCGCCTGGCCGAGGGCCTGCAGCAATTGCGCGACACCTTGCCCTTGCTGCCCAAAGATCCTTACCTGCTACTCAATCACACGGCCTGGCAAAACAGCAGCGAGCAGGCCCAGGCGCTGCCGGACTTCGATCAAGTCCTGGGCGAAATCAGCCAGGGCGCCCAAGGTTTCGACCTGGTCGGCATCTATGCCGCCGGGCCGATCAGCCGCGGGTTCGCCAGCTCGTCGGGGGCTTTTGGCTGGCACCAGGCCAATAGCTTCAACTTTGATTTCAGTCTGTTCCATGCCAATGGCGAGGCGGTCAAGGCCAGCTACGCCGGCGATGCCTGGGACAGCGCGGCATTTGCCCAGCGCTTGCAGCAAGCCCGCGAACAACTGGAGTTTCTTGGCCGGCCCTTGCACACCCTGGCGCCCGGCCAATACCGCGCCTACCTGGCACCGGCGGCCATGGAAGAAATCATCGGCATGCTCGCCTGGGGTGGTTTTTCTGCGCAGGCCATCGCCAGCAAGGGCAGCCCGTTGCAGCGCCTGTATGCTGGCGACCAGGCCCTGAGCCCGCTGGTGGGCATGGGCGAACAGATCACCGGCTCCCTGAGCCCGGCGTTTTCCCGGGACGGTTACCCGCGCAGCGACGTGACCTTGATCGCCAATGGCCAGGCGCAAGGGCAACTGGTCAACTCGCGCAGCGCCGCCGAATACGGCTTGAGCACCAACGGCGCCAGCGGCGATGAGTCCCCCAGCGCCTTGCAGATGGCCGCCGGCAGCCTGGCCCAGGCCGATATCCTCAAGCAACTGGGCACCGGCCTGTATATCAGCAACCTGTGGTACCTGAACTACTCCGACCAGCCGGCGGCGCGCCTGACAGGCATGACCCGCTTCGCCACGTTCTGGGTCGAAGACGGCGAGATCAAGGCACCGGTCAGCACCATGCGCTTTGACGATAGCGTCTACCACCTGCTGGGGTCGCAGTTGGAAGCGCTGACCGCCGAGCGCGAGTTGCTGCTGTCGGCCAGCACCTATGGCGAGCGCAACACCTCGTCCAACCTGCTGCCGGGCGCGTTGGTAAAACGCCTGACCCTGACCTTGTAAACGCCCGGCTTGTGCTGTGGCGAGGGGGCTTCTCGCCACAACAAGCGCGCGCCTTGCCACAATTTAAGCTGGCTCCTACAGGGGAATACCCTGGGTTCTGATGAACCTTCCCTGGCAGCATCCCGTTGGTTGGCGGACTGTTGTCGACGCTCGAAAACCTCGTTATAACGGTTAGTGGCATCCCGCCACTCTCAACCCATTTGTTCGCAAATGATGCATGACCTCGCCCGGGACTGGGCGAGCCGGAGCGTTGACATGTACCAAGGAAGTTTTGTCATTGATAAGTTGTTCAAGCACTACAACGTTCACGTAGAGCAATTGGGTAACGATCCGCAACGCAAGACCGTGCTGTTGGTCAACGGCGCGCTGTCCACCACCCGCTCATTCGCCCGCACCAGCAAGTGCCTGGCCGAGCATTTCAATGTGTTGATGTTCGACTTGCCGTTTTCCGGCTATTCGCGCCCCCACAACACCGATCTGGACCTAGTGACCAAGGACGACGAAGTCGAGATCCTGCGGGCGCTGGTGGAGCGTTTCCAGGTCAACCACCTGGTGTCGGCCTCCTGGGGTGGCATCTCGACCCTGCTGACCCTGGCGCGCAACCCGCCTTCCATCGAAAGCTCGGTGGTGATGGCCCTGGCGCCCAATCTCAACCCGGCAATGCTCGAATATGTGGAGCGAGTGCGGGTGCTGATCGAGGCCGATGACAAGTCTGCCGTCGGCCACTTGCTCAATGAGACCGTCGGCAAATTCCTCTCCAGCCGGCTCAAGCGCAATAACCATCGGCACCTGTCGACCATGGCCACCACCGAGTACCGCCAGGCGCGCTTTCATATTCATCAGGTGCTTGCCCTGGGCGATGGTAACTACCTGCCGCAATTGCGCCAGATCGAAACCCCGGTGCATTTTCTCAACGGCACGCTGGACGAATACACCCCGGCCAATGAAGCCCAACTGTTCAAGCAATACGTGGGCCGCAGCAGCTTTGCCAGCGCCGAGCACACCGGCCATTTGCTCGACCTGGAGTCGCGGGAGGCGGCGCTGGCGGTGCATCGCGCGCTGATCGACTTCCTGGTGGGCAAGGACGTGGCCATCGCTGATATAGACGAACCGCCAGTGGGAAAATCGGCAGAGGTTGGCGCATAATCGGCAACCCATAGCCTGCTAACAAAAAGGGATCTCATGCCGAATCGTGTCGTGCTCGATGCCAAGACCGCCCGCTGGTTACCCTGGGTGGTAGCGATTGCCTTCTTCATGCAGTCGCTCGACGGCACGATTCTCAACACGGCACTGCCCGCCATGGCCGAGGACCTGGCGGAAAACCCGCTGCGCATGCAGGGCGTGATCATCGCCTACATGCTCACCGTGGCCTTGCTGATCCCGGCCTCGGGCTGGATCGCCGACCGTTTCGGCACCAAGAAGATTTTCTTTGGCGCGATCATGCTGTTCAGCATCGGCTCGCTGCTGTGCGCCCTGTCCAGCAGCCTGAGCATGCTGGTGGGCGCACGGGTGATCCAGGGTCTGGGCGGCGCGCTGATGCTGCCGGTGGGCCGGCTGGTGGTGCTGCGCGCCTACCCGCGCTCGGAGCTGGTGCGGATCATGGGTTTTATCACCATTCCCGGCCTGCTCGGCCCCCTGCTCGGCCCGACCATGGGCGGCTGGATGGTGCAGTACCTGACCTGGCACTGGATTTTCCTGATCAACCTGCCGGTGGGCATGATCGGCTGCTACGCCGTGTGGAAATTCATCCCCGACCTGCGCGGCAGCGAGCGTACTCGCTTCGACAGCCTGGGCTTTTTGCTGTTTGGCGCGGCAATGGTGCTGATCACCATTGCCATGGAAGGCCTGGGCGAGCTGCACCTGCCGCACTTGCGCGTGATGTTGCTGCTGTTCGGCGGCATGGCGTGCCTGGCGGCCTACTGGCTGCGCGCCGGGCATATCGAGAACCCACTGTTCTCGCCGGTGCTGTTCAAGACCCGGACCTTTGCCGTGGGCATTCTCGGCAACCTGTTCGCGCGCCTGGGCAGCGGCGCCCTGCCGTTCCTCGTGCCGTTGCTGCTGCAGATCGCCCTGGGTTACTCGCCGTCCCAGGCAGGGATGAGCATGCTGCCCCTGGCGGCAGCGGCGATGGTCGCCAAGTCGGTCGCCCGGCCGTTGATCGAACGCCTGGGCTATCGCGTCGTGCTCACCGGCAACACCCTGCTGCTGGGCATGATGCTGGCGAGCATGGGCCTGGTCAGCGAACAGACGCCCTACCCGCTGTTGCTGGCGATGCTCGCGGTACTGGGGGCGATCAACTCCCTGCAATTTACCGCGATGAACACCGTGACCCTGATCGACCTCGACGATGCCCAGGCCAGCAGCGGCAACAGCCTGCTGTCGGTGGTGGCGCAACTGGCCCTGAGCCTGGGGGTGGCCTGCGCCGGTGCCCTGCTTGGCGGGTTTACTGCCCAAGCCGGTAACGATGGGGTCAACACCGTGCTCGAGGCGTTCCAGTTGACGTTCCTCACCGTGGGCATCATGGCGATGCTGGCGGCGGCGATCTTCTTGCAATTGTCGCCAAAAGACGGCAAACGAGTGGTCAGCCGCGAGCACGACATTGAGCATTAGGCGGCGTCTCGTCTAGAACTTGCAGGGAAATTCCCACGGGGCTGGTACACTGCGCGACATTTTGTTTTTGCAGAGCCTGTCCCGTGACCACCATCGCCACCGCTTTTAATACTTTGCCGCTCTCCGCCGCCATGCTGGCTAACCTTGACTCGCTGGGTTATGCCGAGATGACGCAGATCCAGGCGCAAAGCTTGCCGGTGATCCTCAAGGGGCTGGACCTGATCGCCCAGGCCAAGACCGGCAGCGGCAAGACCGCCGCCTTCGGCATCGGCCTGTTGAACCCGATCAACCCGCGCTACTTCGGTTGCCAGGCCCTGGTGATGTGCCCGACCCGCGAGCTGGCTGACCAGGTGGCCAAGGAAATCCGCCGCCTGGCCCGCGCCGAAGACAACATCAAGGTGCTGACCTTGTGCGGCGGCGTGTCCCTCGGCCCGCAGATCGCTTCCCTGGAGCATGGCGCCCACGTCATCGTCGGCACCCCGGGCCGCATCCAGCAACACCTGCGCAAGGGTTCGCTGGTGCTGGACGGTTTGAACACGCTGATCCTCGATGAAGCCGACCGCATGCTCGACATGGGTTTCTACGACGCCATCGAAGACATCATCAGCAAGACCCCGGCCCGTCGCCAGACCCTGTTGTTCTCGGCCACCTACCCGGTGAGCATCAAGCAACTGGCCTCCAAATTCATGCGCGCGCCGCAGCAGGTCAAGGCCGAAGCGTTCCACTCCGATGAGCAGATCGAGCAGCGTTTCTACGAAATCTCCCCGGAAGAGCGCATGGACGCGGTGACCAAGGTGCTGTCGCACTTCCGTCCGGCCTCTTGCGTGGCCTTCTGCTTTACCAAGCAGCAAGTGCAGGAAACCGTGGATCACCTGACCGCCAAGGGCATTTCTGCAGTCGGCCTGCATGGCGACCTGGAACAGCGCGACCGTGACCAGGTGCTGGCAATGTTCGCCAACCGCAGTACTTCGGTACTGGTGGCCACCGACGTGGCGGCCCGAGGCCTGGACATTGACTCGCTGGACATGGTGATCAACGTCGAACTGGCCCGCGATTCGGAAATCCACATTCACCGCGTCGGCCGTACCGGGCGTGCCGGTGAGACCGGGATCGCCATCAGCCTGGTGGCGCCGTCCGAGGCACACCGTGCCCAGGCCATCGAACTGCTGCAAAAGGCCCCGCTGAACTGGGATCAACTGAGCAACCTCAAATCCCAGGGCGGCGCGCCACTGCTGCCGGTGATGAGCACCTTGTGCATTGCTGCCGGTCGTAAAGACAAGGTCCGCCCAGGCGACATCCTCGGCGCGCTGACCGGTGAAGCCGGGATCCCGGGCGCCCAGGTGGGCAAGATCGCGATCTTTGACTTCCAGGCCTATGTGGCAGTGGAACGCAGCGTCGCCAAGCAGGCGTTGCAGCGTTTGAATGACGGCAAGATCAAGGGCCGCTCGTTGCGCGTGCGGATCCTGTAAAGCTCTTCGATTCAATGGAGATCCAATGTGGGAGCGGGCTTGCTCGCGAATGCGGTGTACCAGTCGCCAGATGGGTTGGCTGACAGTCCGTATTCGCGAGCAAGCCCGCTCCCACATTTCTGATTGCATTTGAGATCAATATTTTGTGAGGACACCGTTTTGCGCTCGACCGAAGTTGTGATCATTGGCGCTGGCGCCGCAGGCTTGATGTGCGCGCTGACCGCCGCCGGGCGTGGGCGCAAGGTGATGTTGATCGACCATGCGAACAAGGCCGGCAAGAAGATCCTGATGTCCGGCGGTGGCCGCTGTAACTTCACCAATATGTACACCGAGCCTGCCAACTTCCTCTCGCACAATGCGCACTTCTGCAAATCCGCCCTGGCCCGCTACACCCAGTGGGATTTCATCGGGCTGGTGGCCAAGCACGGCGTGCCGTACCACGAGAAGAAGCTCGGCCAGCTGTTCTGCGATAACAAATCCAGCGACATCCTCGGCATGCTGCTCGACGAGTGCATCCAGACCGGCGTGAGCCTGCACCTGGACACCTCGATCCAGGAGATCGCCAGGCTCGACAGCGGCTACCAACTGCAGACCACCCTCGGCGAGCTGCGCTGCGAGTCCCTGGTGATTGCCACCGGTGGCCTGTCGATTCCGACCCTGGGCGCCACCGGCTTTGGTTATCAGGTGGCCAAGCAGTTCGGCCATGAACTGCTGCCGACCCGTGCAGGCCTGGTGCCGTTTACCATCACCGATCAGCTCAAGGAACTGTGTGGCGAGCTGTCCGGCACCTCGGTCGATTGCCTGGTCAGCTGCAACGACCAGAGCTTTCGCGAGAACATTTTGTTCACCCATCGCGGCCTGAGCGGGCCGGCGATTTTGCAGATCTCCTCGTACTGGGAGCCCGGCGACACGGTAGAAATCAACCTGCTGCCCGACCACGACGCCCACGCCTGGCTGCAACAGCAACAGGCCGAGCGCCCCAACAGCGAACTCAAGACCCTGCTGGGCGAGATATTCACCAAGAAGATGGCCAACCTGCTGGCCGAGACGTGGTTTGTGTCCAAGCCGATGAAGCAGTACACCCACGCCGAACTGGCGGATATCGTTACCAAGCTAGGCAGTTGGCAATTGGTCCCGGCCGGCACCGAGGGCTACCGCACCGCCGAAGTCACCCTGGGCGGGGTGGATACGCGGGAAGTGTCGTCCAAGACCATGGAGTCGCTGAAAAGCCCCGGCCTGTACTTTATCGGCGAAGTGCTGGATGTGACCGGGCACCTGGGCGGGTTCAACTTCCAGTGGGCCTGGGCTTCGGGGTATGCGGCGGCGCAGTACGCCTGAACGGTAATGTGATCAACTGTGGGAGCGGGCTTGCTCGCGAATACGGTGGGTCAGTCAGCTCATTCAGCGACTGACACTCCGCATTCGCGAGCAAGCCCGCTCCCACAGTTTGATGGGGTGTGCCAAAACAATTTTTGCTTATGAATGTGATCGCCACGCTTGCCGTGACGTCATTACTGGCTCAATTTAGCGGCATCGTCCCGGAAGACCCCAGACTTCATGTCCTCGACCTCGTTCAAGCAGTCCATGCGGCGCCTTTGGGCACTGGATAAGTTCAGTTACAGCGTACGGGTGTTTATCGCCCTCACCGGCAGCATGGCGCTGTGCTGGTATCAGGATGAAATGTCGCTGCTGATCCCGCTGTTCCTGGGGATTATCGCCAGCGCCCTGGCCGAAACCGATGACAGCTGGCAGGGCCGCCTCAATGCGCTGGCGGTGACGCTGGTGTGTTTCAGCGTGGCGGCGCTGTCGGTGGAGTTGCTGTTTCCCTACCCGTGGATTTTTGCCATCGCCATCGCCCTGGCGAGTTTCTGCCTGACCATGCTCGGCGCCCTGGGCGAGCGTTATGGCGCCATTGCCTCGGCCACTTTGATTCTGTCGGTCTACACCATGATCGGCGTGGACCAGCGCGGCGGCGCCGTCACCGACTTCTGGCACGAACCCTTGCTGCTGGTGGCCGGTGCCGCCTGGTACGGCGCGCTGTCGGTGCTGTGGCAGGCAATGTTTTCCAACCAGCCGGTTCAACAGAGCCTGGCCCGGCTGTTTCGCGAGCTGGGGCGTTACCTCAAGCTCAAGTCATCGCTGTTCGAGCCCATTCGCCAACTGGACGTCGAAGCGCGGCGCCTGGAGCTGGCGCAACAAAATGGCCGGGTGGTGGCGGCGCTCAATGCGGCCAAGGAAATCATCCTGCACCGTGTCGGCAATGGCCGGCCGGGTTCCAAGGTCAGTCGCTACCTCAAGCTGTACTTCCTGGCCCAGGACATCCACGAGCGCGCCAGTTCCTCCCACTACCCCTACAACGCCCTGGCCGAAGCCTTCTTCCACAGCGATGTGCTGTTCCGTTGCCAGCGCCTGCTGCGCCAGCAAGGCAAGGCCTGCCAGGCCCTCGCCGAGTCGATCCAGCTGCGCCAGCCGTTTGTCTATGACGCCAGCTTCGCCGAGGCCCTGGGCGACCTGAATGCCTCCCTCGAACACCTGCGCATCCAGAGCAACCCGGCCTGGCGTGGCCTGCTGCGTTCGTTGCGCGCGCTGGCGGCCAACCTGTCGACCCTCGACCGCCTGCTCAGCGACGCCAGCAACCCAGACAGCCTGGCAGATGCCAGCGACAGCAGCCTGCTGGACCGCTCGCCGCGCAACCTCAAGGAAATGTGGACGCGCCTGCGTACCCAACTGACCCCGACTTCGCTGCTGTTCCGTCACGCCCTGCGCCTGCCCCTGGCGCTGAGTGTCGGCTACGGCATGGTGCATTTGATCCACCCGTCCCAGGGCTACTGGATCATCCTCACCACCCTGTTCGTCTGCCAGCCCAACTACGGCGCCACGCGGCGCAAGCTTGGCCAGCGGATCGTCGGCACGGCCATCGGCCTGACGGTGGCCTGGGCCCTGTTCGATCTGTTCCCTAACCCCTTGGTGCAGTCGATGTTCGCCATCGCCGCCGGGCTGGTGTTCTTTATCAACCGCACCACCCGCTACACCCTGGCCACCGCCGCCATTACCCTGATGGTGCTGTTCTGCTTCAACCAGGTGGGCGATGGGTATGGGCTGTTCCTGCCGCGCCTGTTCGATACCTTGCTCGGCAGCCTGATCGCCGGACTGGCGGTATTCCTGTTCCTGCCGGACTGGCAAGGCCGGCGCCTGAACAAAGTGCTGGCCAATACCCTGACCTGCAACAGCATCTACTTGCGCCAGATCATGCAGCAATATGCCGCCGGCAAGAGCGACGACCTGGCCTACCGCCTGGCCCGGCGCAATGCGCACAACGCCGACGCCGCGCTGTCCACCACCCTGGCCAATATGCTGATGGAGCCGGGGCACTTCCGTAAGGAAGCCGACGTTGGCTTCCGCTTCCTGGTGCTGTCCCACACCTTGCTCAGTTACCTGTCGGGGTTGGGTGCCCACCGCGACACCCAACTACCGGCCGATGTGCGCGAGCACCTGATCGAAGGCGCGGGCAAGACCCTCGCCACGAGCATCGACGAAATCGCCAGTGGGTTGGCGAACAAACAGCCGATTGCGGTGCAGAGCGATGCTGAGGAAGCGCTGGCAGTGGAGCTGGAGCAGATGCCGGATGAGATCGACGAAGCACAGCGCCTGGTACAGACGCAGTTGGCATTGATCTGTCGGCAGTTGGGGCCGTTGCGCACGCTGGCGGCGCATTTGATCAAGGAAACCAGTGCGGCTTAGAGCCCTATCGCGAACAAGCCCGCTCCCACATTTTGATCTGCGAATACGGGCATGCTCGCGATCGCGGCCTCAAGAACACTACATCCCGTGTTGCTTGAGAAGACGCGCATAACTGCCATCTGCCTTCATCCGGGCAATCTCCCGATCAAACCCGGCAACAATCTGCTCATGCCTGGGGTTTTTCAGGCTGACCAGAATATGCAGGCTGTTCTCGCTCAAGGTCTTGGGCAGGAACTCCACCGCGTTGCGCACCCTGGGTGATTCCCGCGCCAGGTGAAAACGCGCGACATACTCATCCTCGACCGTCAGCCGCACGCGCCGGGCCGCGAGCATGCGCACGGCCATGGCGAAGTTATGCACCGGGACTTTTTGCAGTTGGGGATCGGCATCGAACTCGGCCGAATAGGCGTAGCCGCGTACCACGGCGACGGGATAGTCATGCAGTTGCTGCAGGTTCTGGAACTCGATGGGATCATCACGGCGCTTGATAAAACGCACGCGGTTGAGCAGGTACTCGTCGGAAAACTGCCCCAACTGCGTACGCGCCTCGTCGTACCAGGCATTGATCAACACGTCATAACGCCCGTCGCCCACCCCCATCAACGCCCGCGCCCACGGCACTTGCTCGAAATCGCTGGCAAAGCCGGCACGCGCCAGGGCGGTGCTGACGATATCGGTGGCCAGCCCGCCATTGAGCAGGGTCGCATCGGTAAACGGCGGCCATGCATCTGCCACCAGGCGCAAACGTTCTGCGGCCACCGTCGGGACCAGCAACAGCAATACCAGCAAAGCAACGGCACGAGACAGTCGCAGCATGCTTAATGTCCTTGCACAGCGGGCAGTTCCTTGCGGGCAATGGCGTCTGGAAGAACAATGCCCAGGCACCTGACTGTAGCTTATCGCTCGCGGTGTACAGCAGATTACACAAAGAACTGAACCGCGAAAGCACTCAATGATGGCAAATTGACGTCATTCACAAAAAATAAGGTTTCACAGGTGTTTATGCCACCCCCCAAGACAGTTGCCGGCCAGGGCATTACTATCCAGGCCAGGTCTTTATGCGAGATGGAACGATGACTGTCGATTGGGTTTGCAAGCACCACAATGATCTGGGCAAGGAACAGCTCTACGCCATTTTGCGTCTGCGGGCAGAGGTATTTGTCGTCGAGCAGAAATGCATCTACCAGGACATCGACGATCAGGATCTGGAGGGCGACACCCACCACCTGATGGCCTGGAAGGACAACCAATTGGTGGCTTACCTGCGCCTGCTGGACCCGGAGCTGCATGGCGGTGACGTGGTTATCGGCCGCGTGCTGGTGGCCGAGGCAGCCCGGGGCACTGGCCTGGGCCACCAGATGCTGGAGGAAACCCTCAAGCAGATCGACGATATCTGGCCGCAGACACCGATTTTTCTTTCAGCCCAGGCGCATTTGCAGGGGTACTACGGCAGATATGGGTTCAAGGTCGAGGGTGAGGAATACCTGGAGGATGATATTCCGCATATTGGGATGCGGCGCGCTTGAGGATGCTATCGCGGGCAAGCCCGCTCCCACAGGTTGATTGCGATCAAATGTGGGAGTGGGCTTGCCCGCGATAGCGTCAGACCTGCCAACCCAGTTTCAGGGATAACCCAACACCTGCTTGACCTGCACCAGGTTGCGCTCGATCCAGCCACGGTCAATCGCCCCCCAATCGCGAATCCGATAGCGCCCGGCATGATTGCGGGCGCCGTCTTCCTGCTCGAACTCGCAGACGATATCCAGGTCCGCCAACGCGGCGATGGTGTCCTGGGCCGTGCGCCGGGGCATGCCGGTCACTTCGGTCAACGCCGGGACGCTGCTGGCCAATTGGCTGTCGATCAGATACGCCACATACAGGCGGCGGTAGAAACTGCTCTTGGTCTTGCTCACATCCATGCTCGCTTCCTCTTGGTTCAATCCCGCGCTGCGCCCTGCAAGTCGCGATAGGTCAGGTACACCCGCAGGTCGAATTCCACCTGATGGTAGCCGGGCAACATATATTCGCAGAGTTTGTAGAACGCCTTGTTGTGGTCCGATTCCTTGAAGTGCGCCAGCTCGTGGACAACGATCATCTTCAGGAACTCCGGCGCCGCGTCCTTGAACAACGCGGCGATGCGGATCTCTTTCTTGGATTTGAGATTGCCGCCCTGCACCCGCGAAATCGTGGTGTGCAGGCCCAGGGCGCGATGGGTCAGGTCCAGGCGGTTGTCGAACAGCACTTTGTCGATGGCCGGTGCATTGCGCAGGTGCTCCTGCTTCAGGGCCAGGGCGTAGCTGTACAGCGCCTTGTCACTCTGCACCGCATGGCGCTCGGGGTAACGCTGGTGCAGGTAGTCGCCTAATTGATCTTTGGCGATCAATTGGCGCACTTGCTCTTGCAGGGCGGCGGGATAGGCCTGGAGGTATTTCAGCGCAGTCATGGGTTCGAACGGCAGGGGCGTGAGGCCGCCAGTGTAGCGAATTCAGCAGGGGCCTGCGCGCAGCGCGAAAGGCTGCGGCCACTGGGAAATATCGTCGGCCATCAGCGACGGGGCCACCAGCGGGCCCTGGATGAATTGGCAGCCATTGGCCTGCAGCCAGTGGCATTGCTCAAGGGTTTCCACGCCCTCGGCAATCACCAGCAAGCCGAAGTGCCCACACAGCTCGATAATACTGCGAGCCAGCGCGGCCTCCCGTGGCGAGTTGAGTACGCGGGCAACCAGGCCGGGGTCGAGCTTGAGCGTGTCGAACTCCAGGTCACGCAGATGCGCCAGGGAGCAGTTGCCCGAGCCAAAGTCATCGAGGGCTATTCGCACCCCCAGGCGCCGGAGTTGCTTGAGCTGCTTGGTGGACTCTTCGATATTGTGCATCAGGCTTTCTTCGGCTATTTCCACTTCCAGTTGCCGCCCCTGCAACCCATGTCGCTCCAGTGCCTGCTGCAGCTGGGTCGCCAGGTTGGGCATATTGAACTGGCTGCTACTCAGGCTCACGCTCAGCACCCAGTCGTCACTCATGACCGGGGCCCAGGCGTGTCGCGCCAGCGCCACCTGGTGGAAGATCCAACTGCTGAGCTGACTGATCAGGCGCGCCTCCTCCAGCAAGGGCAGGAACAACCCGGGCGGCACATCGCCGACACTCGGGTGCTGCCAGCGCAACAAGGCTTCGACCCCGCGCAAGTGCCCGTCCACCAGGGACACCTGGGGTTGGTACACCAAGGTCACCTGCTTATGGTCGATGGCCTCGCGCACACTGCTTTCAAGCATCAGGCGCGAGCGGGCCCGGCCGTTCATTTCCTGATCGTAATAGCGATATTGCTGACGCCCGGCGCGCTTGGCTTCGTACATGGCGATATCGGCAGCGCGCAGCAGGCCGCTCAGGTCGCGGCCGCAATCGGGGAAGATGGCAATGCCGATACTGACCCCCAGCATCACCTCCAGGCCGTCCACTTGCTGGCAGATCGACACCCGCTCGATCAACTGTTCGGCAAGCTTGGCAGCCTGCTCCGGGTATTCCAGTTCCAGCAACGCGACGAACTCATCCCCACCAAGGCGGCCAAGAATGTCGCAACTGCGCAGGCACAGCGCCAATTGCTCCGAGACCCAGCGCAGTACCCGGTCGCCGGCATCGTGCCCTACGGAATCATTGACCCGCTTGAAGCCATCCAGGTCCATATACAGCAGCACCGTGGCATGCTCGCTGCGCTCGTTGCGCAACAGGATCGTCTCCACGGTCTGATAGAAACCACGCCGATTGAGCAAACCGGTGAGGGGGTCAGTGACGGCCTGGGACTCCAGTTGCTGATGCAGATGGCGCACTTGCGACATGTCCTGCACGGTCACCACCATGGCCTTCTGTTCGCGGGGCAAGGGCGCACAGGACATGGCCACCGGCAGTTGCTGGCCGGGCGCCGTGCGCAGGATCGCGTCGTGCAGGCGCCAGGTTTCACCGCGCAGGTAGCCGGTGTACAACTCGCAGGCAAACCAGTCGGGCATATGGGGTTTTTGCAGGAAGCCCAGGAACGCCTGGCCTTGCAACTCGCCCACCGTGGCGTTGAGCAGTCGCGAAATAGCCGGGTTGGCGTAGCTGATCACCCCGTCTTCGCCCACCACGAGAATGCCCTCGGCGGCGTTGTCGAGCACCGAGGCATTGAAGGCCCGGGCCAGCTCCAGGTCATGACTCAAGCGCTGCAAGGCCCGCCGGTTGCGCTGATGCTCCAGCAAGGCCTGGACCTTGGGCTTGAGGATCAGCGGGTCGAAGGGCTTGAACAGGTAGTCGATAGCGCCGCTGGCATAGCCCTCCAGCACTGCGGCGGGCGATTGCTCAGTGGCACTCAGGAAGATGATCGGGGTCATGCGGGTGCGCTGGCTGCCGCGCATCAAGCGCGCCACTTCAAAGCCGTCCATACCCGGCATCCGCACATCCAGCAGCACCAGGTCCACGTCAGTTTCGAGCAAAAGCCCCAGGGCCTCCTCGCCGGAGGCTGCCGTCACCACCTGCCAGTCGTCGCGCTGCAGGAGCGCGCGCATGCTGATCAGGTTTTCCGGGTAGTCATCGACCACCAGGAGCACTGAGCAGCCTTCGGCCGGGGTTGGAGCGCATTCCATGCTGCATCTCTTCCTTGAGGGTTCATTCCGGTCATTTTTGCGACAAAACCGGACATTCAATGTGGAGTCACTCTAGCCTTGGATCCCATAAAGCAGAAGGTGCGCCGATGCCATCATTGCGCCAAAGGCCACACAACCGACTAACGGTCAGCGCCTACAGCCCACGGATTACGGGAAGGATGGCTTTTTGACAGACCACTGGCGCCAATAAACCGCCATAAAATCATTAACAAACCGTTACCAGCCGCTTATAAAGAACGCGCCAGCCCTTGGGCCAAAGCCTTTTGACCCTTCTTTCGTACAGCAAAGGCGCACTCAATGATTGATCTGTCCACCTGGAACCTGAGCATCCCTGTTGGCACCCCGCCAGCCACCATCGACACCCCCAAACTGCTCAGTGGTTTCAATGGCAAATACTTCCAGGCCGAAGGCAGCAGCGTGCAATTCTGGTCCCCCGTCACCGGTACCCGTACCGAAAACGCCATCTACCCGCGCAGCGAACTGCGGGAAACCTATGCCGACGGCCGGCTGCGCAACTGGACCTACCCAGAGGCCGACAACTACCTGCGCGCCACCCTGGCCATCAACCAGGTGCCCTCCTCGGGCAAGATCGTGATCGGTCAGATTCACGCCTATGACAGCCAGAAACCGCTGGTCAAAGTCGAATATCAATACAAGGAAAAAACCCAGACCGGCAACATCGTCGCCAAGGTGCGCATGCGCCCCGATGACAGCAAAGGCCGGGTGATTATCGTGGCCGAGAATGTGCCCCTGCAGCGCAACTTCACCTACGTCATCCACCTGAACAAAGCCGGCCTGCTGAGCATCGAGGCCGCCAACGGCCAATGGAACGAACGCCTCGGTGCCGCCTGGGGCAAGAAGCCGTTGTACTTCAAGGCCGGCGTATATGTGCAAGACAACAGTGGCGACAGCAAGGAAGGCGGCAAGGTGACATTTGCCAAGCTGGATATTGATCACAACTGACAGTCTGATCATTCTCACGACGCTTTAGGACAGAACCGCGACCCAGGGTCTCGACTTTTTTGTAGGACAATTCGAGTATGGCGCCGCGCATGCGCAATGCTTACCTATAAGAAAGTCATGGAGACTCATCAATGCCCTTCACTCGCACCCTACTCGCCCTGTCCATGGGTATGGTTCTGCTGCAAAACCCGGCCTTCGCTGCCCCGCCCTTATCGATGACCGACGGGGTGGCCCAGGTCAGTATCCAGGACAGCAACGCCTGGGTTGAGATCAGCAAAGCCGCGTTTGAACACAACATCCGTACCCTGCAAACCAGCCTCGCCGACAAGTCGAAAATCTGCGCCGTGCTCAAGGCCGACGCCTACGGTCACGGCATTGGCCTGCTGATGCCATCGGTGATCAAGCTCGGTGTGCCTTGCGTGGGCGTGGCCAGCAATGAAGAAGCCCGCGTCGTGCGCGAAAGCGGCTTCAAGGGTCAACTGATCCGCGTGCGTACTGCCGCCCTGAGCGAACTGGAAGCGGCGCTGCCGTACAACGTCGAAGAACTGGTGGGCAACCTCGACTTCGCCGTGCGCGCCAGCCTGATCGCCGAACATCATGGCCGCCCGCTGGTAGTACACCTGGGCCTGAACTCCAGTGGCATGAGCCGCAATGGCGTAGAAATGACCACAGCCCAGGGCCGCCGCGACGCCGTAGCCATCACCAAGGTGCCGAACCTGGAAGTGAAGGCGATCATGACCCACTTCGCCGTCGAAGACGCCGCCGACGTACGCACCGGTCTCAAGGCCTTCAACGAGCAGGCCAATTGGCTGATCGACGTCGCCCAACTGGACCGCAGTAAAATCACCCTGCACGCGGCCAACTCCTTCGCCACCCTGGAAGTGCCCGAGTCCCGCCTGGACATGGTGCGCCCCGGCGGCCTGCTGTTTGGCGACACCGTGCCGTCGTTTACCGAATACAAGCGGGTGATGCAGTTCAAATCCCACGTGGCCTCGGTCAACAGCTACCCGAAAGGCAACACCGTCGGCTACGACCGCACCTACACCCTGAAGCGCGATTCAAAACTGGCCAACATCACCGTGGGCTATTCCGACGGCTATCGCCGGGCGTTCACCAATAAAGGCATCGTGCTGATCAACGGGCATCGGGTGCCGGTGGTGGGCAAGGTGTCGATGAACACGCTGATGGTGGATGTGACGGATGTGCCAACCGTGAAGAGCGGAGATGAGGTGGTGCTGTTTGGCAAGCAGGGGAATGTCCAGACCACCCAGGCGGAGGTAGAGGATATCAATGGGGCGTTGTTGGCTGACCTTTATACGGTGTGGGGGAATTCAAACCCCAAAATACTGGTCGATAAATAAGCCGAACACCATCCAAATGTGGGAGCGGGCTTGCCCGCGATGAGGGCGTATCAGTCATCCATTTATCGACTGATACACCGCTATCGCGGGCAAGCTAGCTCCCACATTGGTTTGTGAGTGCCTGCAAATTCCGAGTACAAAAACCCGAACCTCAAGAGATAAAGAGGCCAGATCTATTTAAAAGTAAAATCGTTCCTCCCCCTTTACAGTCCAACTTTTTATAAGAGCACGAAGCTCCCATCACCACTAGGCGATGCCGCTGCGAAAAATCAATTTTTTCGCAGCCAACCAAATTTCAACTCTTTTTCATAGGCCTTCCTCACATTATTCTCAAATTCAGCCAAGGAATAAGCAGCACCACTTCCCCGCTTATAAGTACCGGCTCTTAATTGCGACAAGACCCCAGATGCTAACTCTTCATAGCTAACCGAGCCTTTAAAACCTGGGAACTCGTCTCCACCGCGATGCCCGATTATATAGGTGATTCTTTGATCGTCTGTGGGGGACTCTTCGAAGTAGTAGTGACGACTATCAAATTCAGCCTGCTCCTCGTCATACTGCTGAAGCAGCTTTGTTTCCTCAGGGGTTAAAGGTTTATTCGACATACCACCTTCAAACGGCGGATATTTTTCCCACACCGTGCCTTTAATCGATTCCAGATGCTTCCGGCGTTCCAAAGCATTTTTAGTTTCAGCACTTACAACGGGTGGATTTACAAAATCATACTCCATGACTTAAAACCTCGCCAAACAAGTTAATAAAATAAATACATTCTATGGCTCGCCCTAAATCGCTAAAAACCACACAATAAAAAATAAACCAACAACCATTAAATTCAACCTGTCAAATCCTGCAAAACCTAGAACTTTCCGTCATTAAACACACAAAGGATATTTCATCCAAATCTTAAAACAGTCTATTTGCACACACCTAACTCAACGCACAAACTTTCAAATGAAAAGTCTTCACCCATAAAAAACCTTATCGCTGCAGGTTTCCCTAAGCGCTCGGAGGGTGGAGAGGGAGAGATATTAGCAACAAATTTATTTTGCAGTTAAATAGCCCCCCTTTTACAGTCAGCCTTCGTTAAGTACATTAAAAATTTCACTTATAACACCTATCGCAAAACTTCATTAAACACTGTCATTTCTGACAGCAACTCCAAAAAAATACATATTTAAAATTGGTCATACCCTAGGCCTAAGCAAGGCCATCCATCTATATAGGTTGAGGTACATCATGAACAAGGAAGGCTCTCTCACTGCTCGTATGTACACTTCCGGATACCCCCTCACTTGTAGGCTGGGTTTCCAAAAAATTGAAAACGGCACATATGAAAGCGGTGATCACGCCAAATACGCCGACGGAATACCATTCCCAGTGCTTAACTATGTAAAAACAAACCACCTGTGTGCGAGCACAGGCGAACATAGCATCGCAGTAGTATTTAACTTTGAACATGTGGGCAATGGGGAGTACATAACCACCAGCGCAGACGGTAATTTTTTCCCTGGCCACTATTTGGGAATCACCAGCCACGGACACGTAAACGCTTATAAATCAAGAGAAAAAAAGAACAATTTTCTTTTAAGAAAAACGGAAAGTACCTAACACTTAGCGACATTACAGGTAATGTAGTTTCTGACTTGGAAATGATCTGCAAAGATGGCGAGATAGAACTGTACAATAAAATCGTACTCGAACCAAGCGCAGGCAGACAATGGTCCGCTTTTGTTCGAACAGTGAGCGGTAGCGTCGGGCTTGTGGGAAAAAATATTACATTACGAATCGAAGAGCGCAACGTCTAATAGTTAAAGAAAAGATAGAAAAACCCGCCTCTTGGCGGGTTTCTCATCAACGCGACTAAACGCTAAGGCTTAGTTGACCTTAGCGTTCAACTCACCTTTCAAATACCGCTGATACATCGCTTCCAACGACACAGGCTTGATCTTCGAAGCATTACCGGCCGTGCCGAACGCTTCGTAACGCGCAATACATACATCACGCATCGCAGTCACAGTGGCGCCGAAGAACTTACGCGGGTCAAACTCGCTCGGGTTGGTGGCCATCAGGCGACGCATCGCACCGGTGGAAGCCAGGCGCAGGTCGGTGTCGATGTTGACCTTGCGCACGCCGTGCTTGATGCCTTCGACGATTTCTTCAACCGGTACGCCGTAGGTTTCTTTGATGTCGCCGCCGTACTGGTTGATGATCGCCAGCCATTCTTGCGGTACCGAGGAAGAACCGTGCATCACCAGGTGGGTGTTGGGGATGCGCTTGTGGATTTCCTTGATGCGGTCGATGGCCAGCACGTCGCCGGTAGGCGGCTTAGTGAACTTGTACGCGCCGTGGCTGGTGCCGATGGCGATGGCCAGGGCGTCGACCTGGGTGCGCTTGACGAAGTCAGCGGCCTCTTCCGGGTCGGTCAGCATCTGGCTGTGATCCAGCACGCCTTCGGCGCCGATCCCGTCTTCTTCGCCGGCCATGCCGGTTTCCAGGGAGCCCAGGCAGCCCAGCTCGCCCTCTACCGAAACGCCGCAGGCATGAGCCAGGGCCACGGTTTGTTGGGTGACGCGCACGTTGTAGTCGTAGTCGGTCGGGGTCTTGCCGTCTTCGCCGAGGGAGCCGTCCATCATCACCGAGCTGAAGCCCAGTTGGATGGAGCGCTGGCATACGTCAGGGCTGGTGCCGTGGTCCTGGTGCATGCACACCGGGATGTGTGGGAATTCTTCGATTGCCGCGAGGATCAGGTGACGCAGGAACGGTGCGCCGGCGTATTTGCGGGCACCGGCCGAAGCCTGGACGATCACTGGGGAGTCGGTCTTGTCAGCGGCTTCCATGATGGCGCGCATCTGCTCAAGGTTGTTGACGTTAAAGGCTGGGACGCCGTAGCCGAACTCGGCTGCGTGATCCAGCATTTGACGCATGCTGATAAGTGCCATTGTGTCTCTCTCCCGGTCGAGGGTCGTTAATCGTGCAAGCCTGCCGTAGCGGCGGCTGCTATTCAAGTTATTGCAGATCAAGGGGTTGAGCCTTGGCCTGCTGAATCGTTATTGCAGGGTGCGGTTCGCAATCTTTGTCGAATTGGAACCGGATCCCATGTGCTCTGTATTACTGGGCCTTGCAGCCCCGGCCGATCAAATCATCGGTGGCAACCCAATAAACCAGGCCTTCCTCACCTTTTGTGTGAAACGCCAGTTGCTCATTGCTGTACAGCGCGCCGGAAGCGGCCACATCTTCCTTGAGGCGATACACCAGGTCGGAGCCGCCGAGGCGCACATCCACCTGCTTGTGGTCGGTATCGACAAACCGCCAGTTCACCTGGGCCTGGCTGTCGCATACCCAGGTGGTCCATGGTTCTTGCTGCGCTGGTGCCTTGTTGAACATGTTCAGGTTGGCACAACCGGCCAATAGAGCCAGTGCTGCCAGGGCGATAACGCCTTTCATTGCCAATCCTCGAACGGCGGCCCGAGGCCGCCACTGCTGTCGGTTAGTGAATCAGACCCATCAAGGGCAACCCTGTTCCTTACCTTTGGGCGGGGAATCGTATTTCTCCAGACCGTCGGGCCCTATGCGCTTGCTGATCACCGGCATGGTTTCAGCCTGCCAGTCGGCCTGGTAGCAGCCCTTGTGCGGTGCAGCCCCTGGGGCGTCGTCTGCCGGCGCCTTGGGCGCGCTGCCGCAGCCAGCCAACAGGCCTGCTGCAATCACCAGCGCGAATGGCTTGATCATGGGAATGCTCCTTTTCCAGGCTGCGGGACTCAGCCCTTGGCTCGACTTTCCAGCACTTCAACGGCTGGCAGGACCTTGCCTTCGACAAACTCAAGGAACGCGCCACCACCGGTAGAAATGTAGGAGATCTGCTCAGCAACGCCATACTTGTCGATGGCCGCCAGGGTGTCGCCACCGCCGGCAATGGAGAATGCCGAGCTTTCAGCAATCGCCTTGGCCAGCACTTTGGTGCCGTTGCCGAACTGGTCGAACTCGAACACACCGACCGGGCCGTTCCACAGGATAGTCCGGGAGGCTTTCAGCAGCTCGGCGAAGTTGGCCGCCGTTTGCGGGCCGATATCCAGGATCATGTCGTCAGCCGCCACATCTGCGATCAGCTTGACGGTCGCTTCGGCGCTTTCGGCAAATTCCTTGGCAACCACCACGTCCACCGGCAGCGGCACGCTGACCTTGGCCGCGATGGCACGGGCGGTGTCCAACAGGTCCGGCTCGTACAGCGACTTGCCTACCGGATGGCCAGCAGCGGCCAGGAAGGTATTGGCAATGCCGCCGCCCACGATCAGTTGGTTGCAGATCTGGCTCAGGCTGTTGAGCACGTCCAGCTTGGTCGACACCTTGGAACCGGCCACGATGGCAGCCATTGGCTGGGCTGGTGCGCCCAGGGCCTTGCCCAGTGCATCCAGCTCGGCAGCCAGCAACGGGCCAGCAGCGGCCACCTTGGCGAACTTGGCCACGCCATGGGTCGAACCCTCGGCGCGGTGCGCGGTGCCGAAGGCGTCCATCACAAACACGTCGCACAGCGCAGCATATTGCTGGGCCAGTTCGTCGCTGTTCTTCTTCTCGCCTTTGTTGAAGCGCACGTTTTCGAACAGCACGATGTCGCCGGCCTTGACGTCAACACCGCCCAGGTAGTCAGCCACCAGCGGCACTTCGCGGCCCAGGGCCTTGCTCAGGTAATCGGCTACAGGCTTGAGGCTGTTTTCGGCGGAGAACTCACCTTCGGTCGGACGACCCAGGTGGGAGCAGACCATCACGGCCGCGCCTTTTTCCAGGGCCAGCTTGATGGTCGGCAGCGAAGCCAGGATTCGCGCATCGCTGGTGACTACACCGTCCTTGACTGGGACGTTGAGGTCTTCGCGAATCAGTACGCGCTTACCTTGCAGATCGAGGTCGGTCATCTTCAACACGGTCATGGTCGCAGTTCCTGAATTACTTGATTTTGAAGGGCTAATTTTGAAGAAGCGATGTGCAGATAATGCTCCGCAACATCCAGCATGCGGTTGGCAAAGCCCCATTCGTTATCGAACCAGGCCAGGATATTCACCAACCTGGGGCCGGAAACGCGGGTCTGGCTGGCATCGACGATGGCCGAATGCGGGTCGTGGTTGAAATCACAACTGGCGTGCGGCAACTCGGTGTACGCCAGCAGGCCTTTGAGCGGGCCGCTGGTGGCAGCCTCGCGCAGGATCCGGTTGACCTCGCTGGCGTCGGTGTCGCTGACAGTCTGCATGGTGATATCCAGGCACGACACGTTCACCGTCGGCACGCGCACTGCTTTGGCCTGGATTCGCCCGGCAAGTTCCGGCAGCAGGCGTTCAATACCACGAGCCAGGCCGGTGGACACCGGAATCACCGACTGGAACGCCGAACGGGTACGGCGCAGGTCTTCATGGTGATAGGCGTCAATCACCGGCTGGTCGTTCATCGCCGAGTGAATAGTGGTAATCGACACATACTCCAGGCCAATCGCCTGGTCCAGCAGGCGCAACAACGGCACACCGCAGTTGGTGGTGCAGGAGGCGTTGGACACCAGCAACTCGTCACCGGTCAGGCAGTCCTGGTTGACCCCATAGACGATGGTGGCGTCGACATCCGCCTCGCTGGCCATCGGCTGGGAAAACAACACGCGCGGCGCGCCGGCGTCGAGGAACCGCTGGCCATCGGCCCGGGTGTGGTAGGCCCCGGAGCATTCCAGCACCAGGTCGACGCCCAGCGCCGCCCAGTCGATGCCCTCGGGCGTGGCACTGCGCAAAACCTTCACGCAGTTGCCATTGATATGCAGACAATCGCCGTCGATCCGCACTTCGCCGGGGAACCGGCCGTGGGTGGAGTCGAAGCGCGTCAGGTATTCGATGCTGGCCATGTCGGCCAGATCGTTGATGGCGACAATTTCAAACCCGGCCGCCGCCCCTCGCTCGAACAGCGCACGCAAGACGCAACGACCAATCCGGCCGTAGCCGTTGAGTGCAACTTTGTAGGGACGGGGTTGAGGCATGGGGTTCTCGATCAATGTTCGTTCAGTGTTGAATGTTCCATCGCTATCGCGGGCAAGCCCGCTCCCACATTAGACCGAGATCCAAATGTGGGAGCGGGCTTGCCCGCGATGGCGCCAGTACAGACAACGCAGACTGACTTAGTCTTCCAGCAGCTCTTCAGCCTGACCCAGGATGTTTTCCAGGGTGAAACCGAACTCTTCGAACAACGCTGGCGCCGGCGCCGACTCACCGTAGGTGGTCATGCCGATCACGCGACCTTCCAGGCCCACGTACTTGTACCAGTAGTCGGCATGCGCCGCTTCGATGGCAATACGCGCGCTGACCTGCAACGGCAGGACCGATTGCTTGTAGTCGGCGTCCTGGGCTTCGAACACGCTGGTGCACGGCATGGACACAACGCGCACGTTGCGGCCTTGGGCGGTCAGCTTGTCGTAGGCCTGAACGGTCAGGCCCACTTCGGAACCGGTGGAGATCAGGATCAGCTCCGGCTCACCGATGCAGTCCTTGAGCACGTAGCCACCACGGCTGATGTCGGCGATCTGCGCGTCAGTACGCACCTGGTGTTGCAGGTTCTGACGGGAGAAGATCAGCGCCGAAGGGCCATCCTTGCGCTCGATCGCGTGCTTCCAGGCCACTGCGGATTCCACCGCGTCGGCTGGGCGCCAGCAATCCAGGTTCGGCGTGGTGCGCAGGCTGGTCAGTTGCTCGACCGGCTGGTGCGTCGGGCCGTCTTCGCCGAGGCCGATGGAGTCGTGGGTGTACACATGGATCACACGTTTCTTCATCAGCGCGGCCATGCGTACGGCATTGCGCGCGTATTCCATGAACATCAGGAAGGTCGCGCCGTAAGGCACCAGGCCGCCGTGCAGGGCAACGCCGTTCATGATGGCGCTCATGCCGAACTCGCGCACGCCGTAGTACATGTAGTTGCCGCTGGCGTCTTCAGCCGAGACACCTTTGCAGCCTTTCCACAGGGTCAGGTTGGAACCGGCCAGGTCAGCCGAACCGCCGAGGAACTCAGGCAGCAACGGGCCAAAGGCGTTCAGGGTGTTCTGGCTGGCTTTACGGCTGGCGATGGTCTCGCCCTTGGCCGCGACTTCGGCGATGTAGGCCGAGGCTTTTTCCGAGAAATCAGCAGGCAGGTCACCGGCCAGGCGGCGTACCAGTTCGTTGGCCAGCTCCGGGAACTCTGCGGAGTAGGCCGCAAAACGCTGGTCCCACTCGGCTTCTGCGGCGCGACCGGCTTCCTTGGCGTCCCACTCGGCGTAGATATCAGCCGGGATTTCGAACGGGCCATGGTTCCACTTCAGCGCTTCACGGGTCAGGGCGATTTCCGCGTCACCCAATGGGGCGCCGTGGCAGTCTTCCTTGCCTTGCTTGTTCGGCGAACCGAAGCCAATGGTGGTCTTGCAGCAGATCAGGGTCGGCTGTTCGCTTTTGCGCGCGGTTTCGATGGCGGTCTTGATCTCTTCCGGATCATGGCCGTCAACATTGCGGATCACCTGCCAGTTGTAGGCTTCGAAACGCTTTGGCGTGTCGTCGGTGAACCAGCCTTCGACTTCGCCGTCGATGGAGATGCCGTTGTCATCGTAGAAAGCAATCAGCTTGCCCAGGCCCAGGGTGCCGGCCAGGGAGCTGACTTCATGGGAAATGCCTTCCATCATGCAGCCATCACCCAGGAACACGTAGGTGTGGTGGTCGACAACATTGTGGCCTGGACGGTTGAACTGCGCCGCCAGGACTTTTTCTGCCAGGGCGAAGCCCACGGCGTTGGCCAGGCCTTGGCCCAGGGGACCGGTGGTGGTCTCGACGCCTGGGGTGTAGCCGAATTCCGGGTGGCCCGGGGTGCGGCTGTGCAGTTGGCGGAACTGCTTGAGGTCGTCGATGGACAGGTCATAGCCGGTCAGGTGCAGCAACGAATAGATCAACATCGAGCCATGGCCGTTGGACAGCACGAAGCGGTCGCGATCGGCGAACGACGGGTTGCTCGGGTTGTGTTTCAGGTAGTCACGCCAAAGTACCTCGGCGATATCCGCCATGCCCATTGGGGCACCGGGATGGCCGCTGTTGGCTTTTTGCACGGCATCCATGCTGAGGGCACGAATGGCGTTGGCACGCTCACGACGGCTGGGCATCGCTGATCTCCTGGAGGTTGAATAAAAGAAACGGAAAAAAGGACCGGCATTTTCCCTCAGCCAAGGCCTCAGGGGCAATGACAGATACCGACTTATGTAGGTTTTTCCTGTGGTTTGGACTGCATTGGCGGCAAGAACACTTCCCGCCGTTCGTCTAAAGGTTATAGCGCCTGCTTATAACCACCGATTATCGACCAATATCAAAACTTTTTGATATTGGCCTTGCGGGGATTTGACCTCATCACTAGACTGCTGGCCTTATGAACTTACCTGCGCCTTCCATTCGCCCCGACGATTGCGATGAGCTGGCGGCCCTGTGCAAGGCCGGCGGTGATCCGCTGCGCTTGAATGTACTGCGCGCCCTGGCCAACGACTCGTTTGGTGTGCTGGAACTGGCGCGGATCTTTGCCATTGGCCAGTCCGGCATGAGCCACCACTTGAAAGTGCTGGCCCAGGCCGACCTGGTGGCCACCCGCCGTGAAGGCAATGCGATTTTTTACCGTCGCGCCCTGCCCCACACCGATTTGCTGGGTGGCAAGCTGCACGCTGCATTGCTCGAAGAAGTGGACAACCTGGCCCTGCCGGCTGACGTGCAGTCGCGGATCGCCCAGGTCCACGGGCAACGCGCTGCGGCCAGCCAGGACTTTTTCTCCCGGGTGGCGGACAAGTTCCGCGCCCAGCAGGACCTGATTGCCGGGTTGCCTCAATACCGCGAAAGCGTATTGGCGCTGCTCGACAAACTGGGCTTCAACCCAGGTGCCACGGCGCTGGAAGTCGGCCCGGGCGACGGCGGGTTCCTGCCGGACCTGGCACGACGCTTCCACCAGGTGACGGCGCTGGACAACAGCCCGGCCATGCTGGAACTGGCGCGCCAGCTGTGCGAGCGCGAACAATTGGGCAACGTCCGCCTGCAACTGGCCGATGCCTTGAATGAGGTCGGGCTGCAAGCCGATTGCGTGGTGTTGAACATGGTCCTTCACCATTTTGCCGCGCCGGCCGATGCTCTCAGGCAGATGGCCGGTTTGCTGCAACCGGGTGGCAGCCTGCTAGTAACTGATTTATGCAGCCACAACCAGAGTTGGGCCAGGGAGGCCTGCGGTGATCTATGGTTGGGGTTTGAACAGGACGATCTGGCCCGTTGGGCCACCGCTGCGGGACTCGTTCCCGGGGAAAGCCTGTATGTAGGCTTACGTAATGGTTTCCAGATTCAGGTCCGCCACTTTCAGCGGCCAACTGGCGACACTCACCATCGGTAAATATCAGGAAAACATCGAGATGAGCGAATATTCCCTTTTCACCTCCGAGTCCGTGTCTGAAGGGCATCCGGACAAAATCGCCGACCAGATTTCTGATGCGGTGCTGGACGCCATCATTGCTGAAGACAAGTTCGCCCGCGTGGCGTGCGAGACGCTGGTGAAAACGGGCGTGGCGATCATCGCCGGTGAAGTCACCACGTCGGCCTGGGTCGACCTGGAGCAAATCGTCCGTGACGTGATCACCGACATCGGCTACACCAGCTCTGACGTCGGCTTCGACGGCGCGACCTGCGGCGTGATGAACATCATCGGCAAGCAGTCGCCCGACATCAACCAGGGTGTCGACCGCGCCAAGCCAGAAGACCAGGGCGCCGGCGACCAGGGCCTGATGTTCGGCTACGCCAGCAACGAAACCGACGTGCTGATGCCTGCACCGATCACCTTCTCGCACCAGTTGGTCAAGCGCCAGGCCGAGGCCCGTAAATCCGGGCTGCTGCCTTGGTTGCGCCCGGACGCCAAGTCCCAGGTGACCTGCCGTTACGAAGGCGGCAAAGTGGTGGGCATCGACGCGGTGGTGTTGTCGACCCAGCACAATCCGGAAGTCTCCTACAAAGACCTGCGCGAAGGTGTGATGGAGCTGATCGTCAAGCACGTGCTGCCTGCCGAACTGCTGAGCAAGGACACCCAGTTCCACATCAACCCGACCGGCCAGTTCATCATCGGCGGCCCGGTGGGCGACTGCGGCCTGACCGGGCGCAAGATCATCGTCGACAGCTACGGCGGCATGGCCCGTCACGGCGGTGGCGCGTTCTCCGGCAAGGATCCCTCCAAGGTTGACCGCTCGGCAGCCTATGCCGGTCGTTACGTGGCCAAGAACATCGTCGCCGCTGGCCTGGCCGAGCGTTGCGAGATTCAGGTGTCCTACGCCATTGGTGTGGCCCAGCCTACGTCGATCTCGCTGAACACCTTCGGCACCGGCAAGATCAGCGATGACAAGATCGTCAAGCTGGTGCGTGAGATCTTCGACCTGCGTCCGTACGCAATCACCACCATGCTCGACCTGCTGCACCCGATGTATCAGGAAACCGCGGCCTACGGCCACTTCGGTCGTACCCCTGAACAGAAGACCGTCGGCGACGACACCTTCACCACGTTCACCTGGGAAAAAACCGACCGCGCCGACGACCTGCGCACCGCTGCCGGTCTGTAATCGCAGCACGTAGCACCCAAAGCCCCACCGGGTTTTCCCGGTGGGGCTTTTTGTTGCGCTTTTTTGCGGGCGGGGGTTAGCGCGACGGCGAACCTGGCAAATAGTTCACATTTATTGGATCCAAACCTTGCAGGCTAAATGATGGCCCACTAGAATTCGCGCCCTCCCGAGCCCTTAACCACATTGGATACTGCACTGCGCCTGCTCGGGACAGCCAAGTGCGCAGGCAATCGAACATTGAGGTTTTTCATGCGTATTTCCACCTTCGCTCCTGCCGCCGTACTGCTCAGCCTGTTCGCCCTGCCAGTGCAAGCCGCTGACCTGAGCGGCCTGACTGGCGCCCTGACTTCCCAACTGGGCGGCGCTACCGGCAACTGCGAAAAACAGAGCCAGGAGCTGCAAGCCAAAGTCGACGCCGCCAAAGCCAATGGCGAGGACCTGAAAGTGAAGGCCATGCAGGCAGCACTGGACCAGGTAAACAAAGGTTGCAAAAAAGTCGGCGAGTCCCAAGGCAAGCTCGACGAAACCGCGCAAAAGCAGCAGGCCAAGGCTGACAGCAACGACACCGTGAAAGCCCTGGGCGGTCTGTTCAAGTAAGCAGAAACACCCGGTAAAAAGCCTCGCGCCTGCGGGGCTTTTTTATGGGCGTTTGCTTGCTTTAGGCTGGGCGCCCCTTCAGAGCAAGGATGCTCATGATGACACCACGCCTGCTGACCTACCTGCTATTGATGCTCTTCCCTATCGTCGCTTGGGCGCAGGGCTGCCCGGACTGGCAAGCCGACAAGGCCCGGGACGAAATCACCGCCCTGCAACGACAAATCGACCTCTGGGACGACAGCTACCACCGACTCGGCCAATCCCTGGTCAGCGACGAGCTCTATGACCAGGCCCGCATGCGCCTGGAGCAATGGCGGACTTGCTTTGCACAGGCGCCGTCACCTGCGCAAAATCCCCTGGCCAGCTCGCGGGGCACTGTCGCCCATCCCGTCCCGCACACGGGCCTTGAAAAGTTGGTCAACGACCGCGCCGTGGCAGACTGGATCGGCACACGCAGCGACCTGTGGATACAACCCAAGGTCGATGGGGTGGCCGTGAGCCTGGTCTATCGTGGGGGTCGCCTGGCCCAGGTGATCAGCCGCGGCGACGGCCTGTCCGGCCATGACTGGACGGACTCGGCCCGCAAGATCCCCGGCCTTGTGCAACAACTGCCCGAGGCCATCGACCTGCTCTTGCAGGGCGAGCTGTACTGGCGCCTGGACGCCCATATACAAGGGGAGACGGGCGGCATGAATGCCCGCAGCAAAATCTCCGGGCTGATGAACCGCCAACACCTCAATGACGCCGACGCCGCCGGCATCGGCCTGTTTGTCTGGGCCTGGCCGCAAGGGCCGGCGGACCTCAAGCAGCAGTTGGACACCCTTGCACACTGGGGTTTTACCGACAGCCGTCGCTACAGCCAGCCCATCGACACCTTCGAGCAGGCCCGTCACTGGCGAGCGTTCTGGCATGGGCACCCTTTGCCCTTCGCCACTGATGGCGTGGTGCTGCATCAAAGCCAGCGCGCCCCGGCCGAACGCTGGCAGGCCAGTACGCCTTACTGGGCTGTTGCCTGGAAATACCCGGTCATCACAGCCCTGGCCCATGTGCGCCAGGTGCAGTTCAAGATCGGCCGCACCGGCCGTATCACCCCGGTCCTGGAACTGCACCCGGTAATGCTCGACGATCGCCAGATCAAGCGCGTCAGCATCGGCTCGTTGAAACGCTGGCAACAGCTCGATATCCGGCCCGGCGACCAAGTGTCCATCAGCCTTGCCGGCCAAGTGATTCCCAGGCTCGACCAGGTCATCCTGCGCAGCTATCCACGGGTCGATGTCGCGGCCCCGGTGGCGGGCGACTTCCATCACCTGAGCTGCTTGCGTCTGGCCCCGGCCTGCGAGGAGCAACTGCTGGCCCGACTGACCTGGCTCAGTGGCAAGCAGGGGCTGGATCTGCCACACATTGGCCGCGAGACCTGGAACTCCTTGATCCAGGCCGGTCAAATCAGCGGTTTGGTGGATTGGTTGAACCTTGATGAGACAGAGCTTGCTACCATTGACGGATTCGGCGACCGCAGCACGACGCGCCTGCTTGCGAGCCTGCAGACCGCACGTCAGCGACCGTTCGCTCAATGGCTGATGGCGCTGGGGGTTCCACCGACCGCCCGCAATAACCTGGTGGGTGGCTGGCATGCCCTGGCCGCCCGCGACACGCAAGCCTGGCAGGCCGAGGCAGGAATCGGCCCGGGACGCGCGGCGCAGTTGAGCGCCTTTTTTCGCGACCCTCAGGTGGTGGCCATGAGCGAAACACTACGGGCTGCCGGGATCGACGGCTTTTAGGCCCGGCCCGCTACATTCATCGGTACCGGCAGAAATCATCCTGCCCACCTGACAACGATCTTGTTTATTTTGGAGTTCTTATGAAGTTTCTTGCACCGCTTGCCCTGTTGACCGTCACCAGTTTTCTGACCACTCCCTTGCTGGCTGCCGAGACAGCCCCGCAACTGACCGGTTGCGCTGCCAAGCGCCAGGCCATCAGCCTGCAGATCGAACAAGCCAAGGCCCATGGCAACAGTGAGCAACAAGCCGGTCTGGAAAAAGCCTTGAGCGAAGTCACCGCCCACTGCACCGACGCCTCCCTGAAAAAGGAACGCGAGAACAAGGTGCTGGATGCCAAGCACGAAGTCAGCCGTCGTCAGGCTGACCTCGACAAGGCCATGAAAAAAGGCGACTCCGAGAAGATCAACAAGCGTAAGGACAAGCTCGCCGAGTCGCGCAAAGAGCTACAGCAAGCCCTCGACGACCTGGACAAGTAAGACGCATCCGACCGATGCCTCAATGGTCGCGAAACTGCTTATGACAGGCGCTGCACGCATCTTCGACTTTCTGCACGGCCGGCTTCAGGTCACTGGCTTTGTACGGCTGCACCTGGCTGGCGATCACCAACTCACCGGTGGCCGCCTCAAGGTTGCGCGCCAGTTCCTGGAACTGGGCCTGTTTCTGCCATACATCGTCCTTGGCACTGGTGTGATCTTCTTCGCGCACCGTTGGAAAGTGCTTCCACGGCTCATGGGACAGGGTGTCGAGCTTGACCGCACCCTCGGCAAATTTCGCCCCGTCGAACGGAATACGGCCGCGCAGCATCCCGCCCAGGTCTTCGCCGGTCTTGAGCATCTGCTTGAAGATGGCCTTGCGCTGGCCCAATGGCGAGTTCGGATCCACGCCGCCGCAGGCGGTCAGCGTCAAAGCGGCCAGCAATACAACAGTCAGTTTTTTAAAAGTCATGGTGGCTCAGGGTCACGGGAAACGGCGGCCAGTATCCCCGCCCCGCCCGGAAAGACCAATAGCCCTATTAATAATATGGACGCTTGTGCCGTAATCGGTACCGGCTACCGCCTTGGGAATTACTTGCATGAATAACCTGTTGAACCCCTGGAGCCGCCGACTGGCATGGGCTCTGCCGATGATCGCGCTGCTCGCCGGATGCGACGGCGGCAACGCCCCGACCCCCAAGCCCGAGCCGGAAAAACCCCACTCCGTGGCGACCTATGTCAGCGCCACCTGGGAAGCCCTGCCGGAAGTTTCGGACACTGACCTGCAAGCCGGCTTCGAATCCTGGCGCAGTGCCTGCCAACGCCTGAAGAACGATCCGGTGTGGGGCACCACCTGCGCTGCCGCGGCCAATGTGCCGGGCAATGCCGGTGATATCCGGGGTTTCCTCAAGCAACAGCTGGAGGTGTATGGCTTGCGCTCGGCAGACAACACGCCCAATGGCCTGATCACCGGCTACTACGAACCGGTCTACCCCGGCAGCCTTACCGAAACCAAGACCGCCCATGTTCCTGTGTACGGGGTGCCGGACGACCTGATCATCGTCAACCTGGAAAGCATCTACCCGGAGCTCAAGGGCAAACGCCTGCGTGGGCGCCTGGAAGGGCGGGTACTCAAGCCCTATGACGATGCCGGCACCCTCAACCAGCAAGGCTCCAGCGCCAAGCCCATCGCCTGGCTGACCCACCCGATGGACCTGCAATTCCTGCAAATCCAGGGTTCGGGCCGCATCCAGTTGGCGAACGGTCGTCAACTGCGCGTGGGCTATGCCGACCAGAACGGTTTCCCCTACCGCCCTATCGGCCGCTGGCTGGTGGAGCAAGGCGAGTTGAAGAAAGAAGAAGTGAGCATGGGCGCCATCAGTGCCTGGGCCAAGGCCCATCCCGAGCGGATCCCGGAGTTACTGGCGAGCAACCCCAGCTACGTGTTCTTCAGCACCCGGCCCGACAGCAATGAAGGCCCGCGCGGCTCGCTGAACGTACCGCTGACCGCAGGCTACAGCGTGGCCGTAGACCGCAAGGTGATCCCACTGGGCAGCCTGCTGTGGTTGTCCACCACCCGTCCCGATGGCGCACCGATCGTACGGCCGGTAGCGGCCCAGGATACGGGGGGCGCGATTGTCGGCGAGGTGCGTGCAGACCTGTTCTGGGGCACGGGTGATGCAGCGGGCGAGCTGGCCGGGAACATGAAGCAGCAAGGCCAGATCTGGATGCTGTGGCCCAAGGGTGCGGCGCTGCCTCAAGTGCCGGACGCGCCTTTGTAGGAACCGGTTTACCGGCGATGGCGGTTTCAAATCCGCCATCGCTGGCATGCCAGCTCCCACAAGGGTTGGCTGCGTGCCTTAGATCGAAACGAAGAAGAAGCTCGCAATCAACGCCATGCCCACAAACCACACCAGCGAACGCAAGATCGCCCAGTCCGCCAGGTAGCAGATGATGTACAGCAGGCGGCTGGTGATAAACAGCACCGCCAGTACGTTGATGGTCACCAGTTCCGCGTTGCCCGCAAGGTGGGCAATGATCACCGCTGCGGCAAACGCCGGGGTCACTTCAAAGCTGTTGAGCTGTGCGCTATGGGCGCGTTTGGCAAAGCCTTCGAGGGTTTCCAGGAAGGCCCGGGGGTCATGGTTCTGCCGGGGCCCGAATTTGCCACCACTGAACTTGGCCACGCCAGTACACAGGTAAGGCAGAAAAATTGCGATCAACACACACCAGAAAGCAACAGTCATCACTCATTCCTTTTTTAGTTTTATCCGCTGGTTAGAGTTTCATCACGAGCATGCCGATCAGTACCAACCCACAGGCTAAGAGCCGGGAGCGGCCGAAAGGTTCTTTCAGGTAACGCATACCGAACAACACCACCAGGATCACGCTGACTTCTCGCAGCGCGGCGGCCTCGGCAATCGAGCCCAACTGCATGGCCCAAAGCACCAGAGCGTAGCTCAACAACACGCACAACCCCACGCTCAGCCCCAACCGCCATTGCGTGCGCCAAAACAGGCTGAACGCCGCGCGCTTGCGCACCATGGCCAGCAGGGGAAAGGGCCAGGCACTGAGCAGGGTCAGCCATACCAGGTAGTCCAACGGGTGCGACCAGCGCCGCAGCGCCTGGCCATCAAGGAAGGTGTAGCAGCCGATGCACAGGCCGATCAGCGCGACCACCGGCAACATCGACCAGGGCAGCCGCTCCCCGCCACCGCCCTGCCACAGCAGGCACAGCATGCCGAACGGGATCAGCAGGATGCCGACAATCTGCTGGGTACTGAGCACTTCCCCGGCAAACACCAGGGTCAACGCCAGCACCACCAGCGGTGATAAGCCGCGCATCAGCGGATACACCAGCCCCAGGTCGCCAACGCGGTAGGCCTGGATCAGCAGGTAGCGATAGAGCAACTCGAACAAGGCCGATGCGATGATCCACGGCCAGATTTCCAGGGGCGGCAACGACACAAATCCGACTGCCAGTAGAACAAACAACAGGGCCACGCTGTCCATGCAGGCGATCACCAACAGGCGCTCGCCGCTGAACTTGATCAAGGTGTTCCACGTCGCATGCAACAGCGCCGCTACCAGCACCAAGGCTGTCGCAACCACAGGGAGCCCCTTGTCAGAATGGTCAGAGTTGATTCTTCATGTTTCAGCACCTGTTTATACTAAAAACCACCCCGCTGCACCCCGCCCTCTATCCCATGGCCCCCCGGATGCTTGAACTTGTTGCAGCCTTCATTTGCCTCACCACCCTGCTCACCTATGTGAATTTCCGCTTTATCGGCCTGCCACCCACCATCGGTGTAATGGTAACGGCGCTGCCGTTTTCCCTGTTATTCCAAGGCCTGAACATCACTGATCCTTGTCAATCGACTGCGGATGCCTCGGGTCCGCAGCCTGCTTGCCCGGCAGGCTGCCTTCGCTGCGAATCTGCGCATGGCTGATCAGCGCGAAGATAAAACTGCCGCCGATGATATTGCCCGCCAGGGTCGGCCCGGCAAATACCAGCCAGAAGTCCTTCCACGGTAGCTCGCCGGCAAATACCAGATAGGACACCTCCGCCGAACCGACGACAATGTGGGTGAAATCACCCAGGGCCATCAGGTAGGTGATCAGGATAATGATCCACATCTTGGCGCTTTCCATGGACGGGATCATCCACACCATGGTGGCGATCATCCAGCCGGAGACGATGCCTTTGGCAAACATCTGGCCCGTGTCGTTCTCCATGACCTTGCGCCCGATGTCGAGGAAGGCCAGGTCAGTCTTGGTGTCGAAAATCGGCAGGTGCAGCATCACGTAGGCCACCAGCAAGGTGCCGCAAAGGTTGCCCACCAGTACCACCGTCCACAACCGCAGCAGGCGCCCGGCATTGCCCAGGGTCGGCTTGCTCATCACCGGGAGCACGGCGGTCAGGGTGTTTTCGGTGAACAGTTGCTGGCGCGCAAGGATCACCGCGAGAAAACCTGCGCAGTAGCCAAAGCTGGCAATCACCTTGAAGCCTTCACCGCCCGGCAGGCGTGAGTTGAGCAGCCCCATGGCCATTAATGACAGGCCCATGGTCAGGCCGGCGGCCAGCGCCGACCACCACAGCGCCGCGACGCTGCGCTCCAGTTCCTGGTCGCCCTGGGTGCGAATGATTTCATGCAGCACCGCTGCCCTGGGCGGTTGGTTCTTGTCCACATCCTGCTGCTCTTCCTGCGACAGGTTGGGAGTTTTGCCGTCTTTTTGGGTGGCCATGATGTTCCAGTGTCCAAGGGGTGCCTGTAGCTACGACACGCTGGCGCAGTGGCTGTTCAGTGGCCGGAGAACTAAAGCGGGATGCGCCAGGCCTTGGCCATTTCCACGGTGGTCGAGCTCAGTGGCTTGGACCAGGGTTTATTACGCGCACCATAGTGTTCAATGATGTCGTCGAGCACCCGATTGAACTCGGCCGGCGTCGCTGCCGTGGCCAGGTCGCGCGCGGCCCGCTGCAGAAGCTCGACGTTGGCGGCCGTCTGGCCTGCACGGTAGAGGGAGGGGTAGATGACTTCGCGGGTGAAGTTGTCGGCTTTTACGGCAATATCCCGTCGCTGCATTTGAGCCACGGCACTGGTCATGACCTTGGAGGTTGGCGTGGAAGCCCCCTGATTGTGCTTGGCAACCACCTGCAACAGTTGCTGGAAGTTATGCTGCCCAGGGGCGTTAAGCCGCCGCCCCAACCACTCGATATGCTGGGGCCGGGTAACCAGTGCATCCAGGTTACGCAGCGCAGAGAGCAACCCAGGCGTGAAGACCAAAGTATTGCCTGCCTTGTTGGCCTCGGTAATCGCTGCGTCCAGGGCTTGCAATGCCTGCTGTGCCTGCTTGCGAAAACGCAGCACATTCGCCGCGGCGGGATCCTTCTGGAGTGCCACTTGCACGCTGGCAAGCATTGCATCGTCCATCGCCAGCACCGCGTCGTCCAATGACTCGAACAAGTGCCGCTCACGTACCTTGCTGCGCTGCTCCTGGTGCTGTGTCACCGCTTGCCGGGCCTGGGCCTGCAAATGCTTTTTCTGCTCGGCGGTCATGGTGAAATTGACCGTGCCACTGAGCAGGCCACTAAAGTCACCTTTGGCGGATTTGAGCGGCAGCACCACGGTTTGCTCGTTAAATTCCTTGAGGCGTTGCTGTTGATAGGCGCCTGCAGCCGTATGGGCAGTGCCTGTCAGTTTGTCCCCAACAGCGCTTATGACGCTGCCGCTCTTTTTCTGCGATGCAGGAGCCTGGGACTCGAATTTGACGATCAACGACTCCGGCTGGCTCAGCGGGCTCTCGGGAAACGAGCGCTCGATCACCCCGGGAGCCGGGGTGTTGAGCAACAAGCCACCGTCCTGGAAAAAAGTGGTTTCACCCACCGCCTGAAACCCATGGCCTTGCTCGGCAGGGCTTTTGAACAGTCCCGGTAGGGAGCCCGAGATATGCGCGGCGCGGGCAATGTCCATATCCGGGGTCAGGCTGGCGTTGAACACCACCAACTGCGGGCGACCATCGAACATGCCGGTCCCCGTGATGTTCAGTTGCTTGATCGCCGGGATATGCCTGCTCAGCACGTCAAGATCAGCAAAGGTCGGTGCCCCTCCGGCGCTCAGCCTGTCGGCGATTTTCATCACTTCGTCGGGGCGGGCTGCCCTGGGCATGGCGGCAATATGGGCCAGGATCGACTTGCGTGACTCGTTACGGATCAGGTCTTCGAGCGAGTGCGCCTGGGTTTGCAGGCGCGGCATCATGGTCAGCAGCAATTGGGAAATGTTGCCCGCCGGGCCTGGCAGGCGCCCGGCAAGTTTGCCGAGGCTCGCCCCGGCATTTTGCAGCCAGGCCGTCACAGGGTTGGGGCTGTTGAGCAGGCTGGGCAGATCAATGCTGTTTGAGAGCGTGCCGAAGGCCTTGGCTCCCATGCCACTGGCCAGCAGCGCTGCAGAAATCGCACCGGCAGATGAACCAGAAATGGCAGAGATGCCTGGCAGTGTTCCGGTTTCTTCAAGGGCCTGGACCATCCCGGGGAAGGCGATGCCCTTGGCACCACCGCCGCTGAGTACCAGATGGCTGACCGCAGGGGGTGACAGCACCACCTCCACCTGCCCCTTGCTGTCTCGAAACAGGCTCAGCTTTCGCGGGCCGACGCCCTCGACCAAGGGTGTCTTGTTGCCTTGGGCGGGGGGCGGCGGGGGTTGCCGCGATGACGGCTGAGTCTTGGCAGCCGGGTTGGCGGTCACTTTCATTGCGGGCTCTCTCTACAGGATGTGGTCCTGAGTGCAGAGAAAGCCTGGAAGCGATCCACCCGGACAGATTTGGTAAATCAAATCAGGCCGGGCCGGGGTTACTCAGTGAGGTTGTCATCCTGGAACTGGTCTTTCACGTACTTGATCTCGGTACGCCCGTGGGGTGCCGGCAGACCGTCTTCGCCGAGGTTGACGAAGACCATTTTTTCCACGGTGAGGATGCTTTTGCGCGTGATCTTGTTGCGCACTTCACAGGTCAGGGTGATGGAGGTGCGGCCAAACTCGGTGGCGGTGATGCCCAGCTCGATGATGTCGCCCTGGCGCGAGGCGCTGACAAAATTGATCTCGGAGATGTACTTGGTCACCACGCGCTGGTTGCCCAGTTGAACGATGGCGTAGATCGCCGCTTCTTCGTCGATCCAGCGCAACAGGCTGCCACCGAACAGGGTGCCGTTGGGGTTGAGGTCTTCGGGTTTTACCCATTTGCGGGTGTGGAAGTTCATGTTCACTCCAAAGCGTCTTGCCGAATGATGGGCAACATCATGGCAGAGCGCCGGCCCAAGCTCTATGAGCCATTGCCTATCAGCACCATGAACGATCTTCATGCCCCCGACAGAAAGGCTTGGGAAGTCAGGCGCAGGCAGCTATAATCGCCACCGCTTCAAAACGGTCATCTGTGATTGATACCGTTCTCCCGCCACCTGTCCGAGGGGCGCTGCAGCAGGCCCTGGCCTGTCAGGCTCGGATGGGGCGTTGCCCGGCCGGGTTGTCCTGGCTGGATACTAAACGCACAACGGCGCCCATTCGCACACTACGAATGGAGGCTCTTCATGAGCGCTGTAATCACGCCTGCAGGTTTTACCGACTACAAAGTCGCCGACATGTCCCTCGCTGCCTGGGGCCGTCGCGAAACCTTTATCGCCGAATCCGAAATGCCAGCCCTGATGGGTCTGCGCCGCAAGTACGCCGCTGAACAGCCGCTCAAGGGCGCGAAGATTCTCGGCTGCATCCACATGACCATCCAGACTGCCGTGCTGATCGAAACCCTGGTTGCCCTGGGTGCCGAAGTGCGCTGGTCGTCCTGCAACATCTTCTCGACTCAGGACCAGGCCGCTGCCGCCATCGCAGCCGCTGGCATCCCTGTCTTCGCCTGGAAAGGCGAGACCGAAGAAGAGTACGAGTGGTGCCTGGAGCAAACCATCCTGAAAGATGGCGCGCCTTGGGATGCCAACATGATCCTCGACGACGGCGGCGACCTGACCGAGCTGTTGCACAAAAAGTACCCGGCCATCCTGGATCGCGTCCATGGCGTGACCGAAGAAACCACCACCGGCGTACACCGCCTGCTGGACATGCTGGCCAAGGGCGAGCTGAAAATCCCGGCCATCAACGTCAACGACTCGGTGACCAAGAGCAAGAACGACAACAAGTACGGCTGCCGTCACAGCCTCAACGATGCGATCAAGCGCGGCACCGACCACCTGCTGTCGGGCAAGCAAGCCCTGGTGATCGGCTACGGCGACGTGGGCAAGGGTTCGTCCCAGTCCCTGCGTCAGGAAGGCATGATCGTCAAGGTCTCCGAAGTTGACCCGATCTGCGCCATGCAAGCCTGCATGGACGGTTTCGAAGTGGTCTCGCCGTTCATCGACGGCCAGAACGACGGCACCGAAGCGAGCATCGACAAAGCCCTGCTGGGCAAGATCGACCTGATCGTGACCACCACCGGTAACGTCAATGTGTGCGATGCCAACATGCTCAAGGCCCTGAAAAAGCGCGCCGTGGTGTGCAACATCGGTCACTTCGACAACGAGATCGACACCGCTTTCATGCGCAAGAACTGGGCATGGGAAGAAGTCAAACCTCAGGTGCACAAGGTTCACCGTACCGGCGCTGGCGATTTCGACCCACAGAACGATGACTACCTGATCCTGCTGGCCGAAGGCCGCCTGGTAAACCTGGGTAACGCCACTGGCCACCCAAGCCGCATCATGGATGGCTCGTTCGCCAACCAGGTACTGGCGCAGATCTTCCTGTTCGGCCAGAAATACGCCGACCTGTCGCCCGCCCAGAAAGCCGAGCGCCTGACCGTGGAAGTACTGCCGAAGAAACTCGACGAAGAAGTGGCCCTGGAAATGGTCCGCGGCTTCGGCGGCGTCGTGACGCAACTGACCAAGACCCAGGCCGACTACATCGGCGTGACGGTTGAAGGTCCGTTCAAGCCGCACGCCTACCGCTACTGATCGGCCTGTTGCCTGCTCTCCATGTGGAGGGCAGGCTTCTGTGGGAGCGGGCTTGCTCGCGAAAGCGATGTTTCAGTATCAGGTATGTTGACTGAAACTCCGCTTTCGCGAGCAAGCCCGCTCCCACATTGACGGTGTATGTCTTCCGGTTTTTTGAGTTTCCAAGGGTATGACCATGTCCCAAGACCGTCGCTACAGCTTCGAGTTCTTCCCGACCAAGACCGATGCTGGGCATGAAAAATTGATGGCGACTGCCAAGCAGTTGGCCAGCTACAACCCCGACTTCTTCTCCTGCACCTACGGCGCAGGCGGCTCGACCCGTGATCGCACGATCAACACCGTGCTGCAACTGGAAAGCGAAGCCAAAGTGCCCGCCGCGCCGCACCTGTCCTGCGTAGGCGACAGCAAGGCCGACCTGCGCAGCCTGCTGACCCAATACAAGGCCGCCGGCATCAAGCGTATCGTCGCCCTGCGCGGTGACCTGCCATCCGGCATGGGCATGGCCAGCGGCGAGTTGCGCTATGCCAATGACCTGGTGAGCTTCATTCGTGAAGAGACTGGCGACCACTTCCATATCGAAGTAGCCGCCTACCCGGAAATGCACCCTCAGGCGCGCAATTTCGAAGACGATCTGCGCAACTTCGTGCGCAAGGCCGAAGCCGGCGCCAACAGTGCGATCACCCAGTACTTCTTCAACGCCGACAGCTACTTCTACTTCGTCGAGCGCGTGCAGGCCCTGGGTGTGAATATCCCAATCGTGCCGGGCATCATGCCGATCACCAACTACAGCAAGCTGGCGCGCTTCTCTGACGCCTGCGGTGCAGAAATCCCACGCTGGGTACGCAAGCAGCTGGAAGCCTATGGCGATGACGTCAAAAGCATCCAGGCCTTTGGCGAGCAAGTCATCAGTGAAATGTGCGAAACCTTGCTGCAAGGTGGCGCGCCGGGCCTGCACTTCTACACCCTGAACCAGGCTGACCCGAGCCTGGCGATCTGGAACAACCTCAAGCTGCCACGCTGAGGCTACCCCTTTGTACCGCCAGCCGGGATTCCTTCCCGGCCCGGCGGCACAATAAAAGTTCAGGTTTGCGACCTGAAGATCCCCGATCCAGAGCTTCTCTTTAACCTGCGACAGTCGTAACCTCAGGGTATGCCCGTCATTTTCCAGCTGTTGACCGCTGTCCTTTTCACTTGCCTGAGCCTGACCGCCCACGGCGAGAAATTGCGCATTGTCACCGAACCCTGGGCCCCTTACGTCTACGAAGAAAACGGCCAGATGCGCGGGCTCGACTACGAGGCCACCGTCATCGTGTTCGAGCGCCTGGGGATCGAGGTGCAATGGCAGTTCCTGCCCTGGAAACGTTGCCTGGCCATGCTCGACCAGGGCCTGGCCGATGGCGCGCTGGATATTTTCCACAGCCACGAACGCGACGCGGCGCTGCTTTATCCCAGCGAACCGCTGTCCCAGGTTGAGTTTGTGATGTTCTACGCCAACGAGCGCCCACATCCGTTCCAGACCCTGGATGACCTCAAAGGGCTGACCATCGGCACCTCCCCCGGCTACCTGTATAGCGCCGGGTTCAGCGAATCCACCCTGTTTACCCGCGAGCCGGCCCCCAGCCATGAGGCCAACTTCGGTAAACTGGCCCGTGGCCGGATTGATCTGGTGATCACCGACCGCCGGGTTGGCCAGCATGTGCTCAAGGAGTTAGGCCTGGAACACCACGTTACCCAGGCGTCGCCGGTGATCAGCAGCCAGAAACAATTCCTCGCCGTACGCCGTGGCGCGGGCATGGACTTGCTGGTGCAGCGCTTTGGTGCCGAGCTCAAGCGCTTCAAGCAAGAGCCCGCCTATGCCGCCCTGAGTGCAAAATATGCCGGCAACAGTGCCAAAACTGCCCCCTCGCCGCCGCTGGAGCAAACCGTTGAGCAGCAGGAAAGCGGCGCGCGGTGATTGCTCTGTTATACTCCGGCCTTTCCGCCAGGCTTACGCCCGGCCGTTGTGGTCGTATAACAGGCATCCAACCCCGCTACTGCGCAGCTTTGCAGCCCGCGCGAGCCGTTGGAGTGCCTGCCAGCCCCAGCAGGACCGGACGGGGTTGCGTTCCTCTAAACGCGATTCACGCCCGGCAAGATTATCCCTTTGGGCCAAGCCCTAACTACAAACAGGATTACTCATGTCCTTTGCTTCCCTCGGTCTCTCCGAGGCTTTAGTCCGCGCCATCGAGGCAGCGGGCTATACCGAGCCTACTCCGGTGCAACAGCGGGCTATTCCCGCCGTGTTGCAAGGTCGCGACCTGATGGTCGCGGCTCAGACAGGTACTGGTAAAACCGGCGGCTTCGCCCTCCCGATTCTGGAGCGGTTGTTCCCCAATGGTCACCCGGACAAATCCCAGCGTCACGGCCCGCGCCAACCCCGCGTACTGGTCCTGACCCCTACCCGCGAACTCGCCGCACAAGTGCATGACAGCTTCAAGCTGTACGCCCGCGACCTGAAGTTCGTCAGTGCCTGCATCTTCGGCGGCGTTGGCATGAACCCACAGGTTCAGGCCATGTCCCGTGGGGTTGACGTGCTGGTCGCCTGCCCTGGTCGTTTGCTCGACCTGTGTGGCCAAGGCAGCGTCGATCTGTCCCACGTGGAAATCCTCGTGCTGGACGAAGCCGACCGCATGCTCGACATGGGCTTTGTCCATGACGTGAAGAAAGTCCTCGCGCGCCTGCCGGCCAAGCGTCAGAACCTGCTGTTCTCGGCAACGTTCTCCAACGACATCACCGCCCTGGCCGGCAAGCTGCTGCACAACCCCGAGCGCATCGAAGTCACGCCGCCCAACACCACGGTCGAGCGTATCGAGCAGCGGGTGTTCCGCCTGCCAGCCAGCCACAAGCGCTCGCTGTTGGCCCACCTGATTACCGCCGGTGCCTGGGAACAAGTGCTGGTGTTCACCCGCACCAAGCATGGCGCCAACCGCCTGGCCGAGTACCTGGACAAGCACGGCCTGACCGCCGTCGCCATCCACGGCAACAAGAGCCAGAACGCGCGGACCAAGGCCCTGGCCGACTTCAAGGCCGGCTCCGTACGGATCCTGGTCGCCACCGATATCGCCGCCCGCGGCCTGGATATCGACCAACTGCCGCATGTGGTCAACTTCGAGCTGCCAAACGTCGATGAAGACTATGTGCACCGTATCGGCCGTACTGGCCGTGCCGGTCGTTCGGGCGAGGCCATTTCCCTGGTCGCCCCGGATGAAGAAAAACTGCTGAAAAGCATCGAGCGCATGACCAAGCAGAAAATCGCCGACGGCGACCTGATGGGCTTCGATGCCAGCACCGTAGAAGCCGAAAAACCGGAAGTGCGCGAGCGTCCGGACGTGCGTAACCCGCGCAACCCACGTGGTCCTAAGGGCGATGGCCCGAACGGCGGCGGTGGTGGCGGTGGTCGTCGCGACAAAGGCAAGGACAAGGGTGGCAAAGACAAGGCACCTACCAACGGCCGTGGCGAACGCCCAGCCCGCGAGCAAAAGCCCCGCGAAGGCACCCCGGCCCGCGAACAGCGCCAGCCGAGCCAGCCGCCACGCGCCGCAGCCGACCGCGCACCGGACGAGTTCCTCGACGATGACGTGGATAACTTCGGTAACCGCGTGGACTACGTGCCACAGGCCAAACCGGCCCAGGGCCGTGGTCGTCGCCCAGGTGCCCCGGCACCGGGCGCTAGTGCAGGCGCTCCGCGCACCGGCGGCCAGCCACAGGGTCGCCAGAACGGTCCGCGCAGCAGCAACGGCGCTACCACCGGCACCCCACCGGCCAAGCGCAATGGTCCGCGTAACGGCGCACCGCGTGATGGCCAGGCCCGTCGCGAAGAGTCGCGCAACCGCCGCCCTGCACGTGATGAGCAGCCACGCGCCTCGGAACCTGCCGTGCAGAACCCGCGCAGCGGCACGACGCCGAAGATCATCCACAAGGAGTCGAAAAGCGATCGCTTCCCGACACCTGAGCAGTTGGATCAACTGCCAGGCCGCCCTCGTGGTGAAAAACCAGCGTTGCTGACCCGCAACCGCTGATTTTCAAAGCGCCATGAAAAATGCCCCGCATCGAAAGATCCGGGGCATTTTTATGGGCTCGACAACGATCAACTGCAGAAGCTGGCTTGCCTGCGATGACGGTACTTCAGCCTGCATCGCAGGTGGCTGACCTGCCGCTATCGCAGGCAAGCCAGCTCCTACATTGAGCGTATTCCAGGCTAAAAAAAACCGGATCTCACGATCCGGTTTTTTATGCAGCCTGCGAATTTACTTCGTTTTGACACCTTCCAGCGTGATGTCCAGGTCTACAGTCTGGGAAGTCGGGCCAGGGCCTTTGACGCCGAAGTCATTCAGGTTCAGCGTAGTCTTGGCGTTGAAGCCAGCACGTTCGCCGCCCCACGGATCCTTGCCTTCACCGTTGAACGTGGCCTTGAAGGTCACAGGCTTGGTCACACCGTGGAAGGTCAGGTCGCCGGTCACGTCAGCCGTTTTTTCGCCGGTTGGTTTAACTGCGGTCGAAACGAACTTGGCATCGGCGAACTTGCCAACGTCCAGGAAGTCCTTGCTGGCGATGTGCTTGTCACGTTCAGCGTGGTTGGACCACAGGCTGGCGGTTTTCACGTCGACGGCGATTTTGCTGGCTTCAGGCTTAGCGGCATCCCAGCTGAACGTACCATCCCAGTCCTTGAAGGTACCGTGGATGTAGCTGTAGCCCAGGTGGCTGATTTTCCAGTCGATGAAGGCGTGCTGGCCTTCCTTGTCGATCTTGTAATCAGCAGCCATCACCTGACCGGCAGACAGCAGAGCAGTACCGATTGCCAGAGCGGCGAGAGTCTTTTTCAACATGCTTTCTATTCCTTGTGAGTCGAGGTTGAACATCAGGCTTTGCGCCCCAGCATACGAACCAGGGTCGCGTCACGATCAATGAAGTGGTGTTTCAACGCGGCCACGCCATGCAGGCCGGCAAACACCACCAGCACCCAGGCCAGGTAAAAATGCACCAGGCCGGCTACGTCTGCCTGGTCCGGTAGACCGGAAACCACGGCAGGAATTTCAAACAGGCCAAACACCGGGATCCCGACACCGTCTGCGGTGGAAATCAGGTAACCGGCAATCATCACGGCAAACAAGCCGACGTACAGGAACCCATGGCCAAACGCCGCGCCTATACGTGTCATGCGGCTATAGCTGGCCAGTGCGGGCGGCGGCGGGCTGAGCAGGCGCCAGACAATCCGCACCAGCATCACGGCGAATAGCGTAATACCGATGCTTTTGTGCAAGTCCGGGGCGTCTTTGCGCCACAGGCTGTAGTAGTCGAGGCCGACCATCCACAGGCCCAGCGCGAACAAACCAAACACCACCAGCGCCACACTCCAGTGGATAACGATGCTGACCCAGCCGTAGCGGGTCGATGTGTTTCGTAGTTGCATTCCCCAAATCCCGTAAGAGCCGTGCCCAAGACTAGCGTTTTACTTATCGACATAAAGCGGAAAATTTCGCTTCAAAAGATCGACTTATCCGATATTGAGCCTATGAACAGTAAATTAACTAGGGATTAAGGACTATTCAGCACAAACGTGACAGACCGTCCTACATTTACTGCCAATTCACCGCCCATGGGTTGTGACACAGCCCACCATTGCATAGGCTTGCGCGATTGTTTTGCCTGCGCAGGCAGTGGCAGCGCTTCGAGGAGACTAAAAGATGGGCTTGAATAACCAGTGGATGCAACGCGACCTCGCCGTGCTGTGGCATCCCTGCACCCAGATGAAAGACCACCAGCAACTGCCGCTGGTGCCGATCAAGCGCGGTGAAGGCGTATGGCTGGAAGACTTCGAAGGCAAGCGCTATCTCGATGCGGTCAGTTCGTGGTGGGTCAATGTGTTCGGCCACGCCAACCCGCGTATCAATCAGCGCATCAAGGACCAAGTGGACCAACTGGAGCACGTGATCCTCGCCGGTTTCAGCCACCAGCCGGTGATCGAGCTGTCCGAGCGCCTGGTCAAGCTCACCCCCGAAGGCCTGACTCGCTGCTTCTATGCCGACAATGGCTCGTCGTGCATCGAAGTCGCGTTGAAGATGAGCTTTCACTATTGGCTCAACCGCGGCCAGCCGAATAAAAAGCGCTTTGTCACCCTGACCAACAGCTACCACGGCGAAACCATCGCCGCGATGTCGGTAGGCGATGTGCCGCTGTTCACCGAGACCTACAAGGCCCTGCTGCTGGACACCATCAAGGTGCCCAGCCCGGACTGCTACCAGCGCCCCACAGGCATGAGCTGGGAAGAACACTCGCGCAACATGTTCCAGGCCATGGAACAGACCCTGGCGGACCACCACGACAGCGTCGCCGCGGTGATCGTCGAGCCGCTGATCCAGGGCGCCGGTGGCATGCGCATGTACCACCCGGTGTACCTCAAGCTGCTGCGCGAAGCCTGCGACCGGTATGGCGTGCACCTGATCCACGACGAAATCGCCGTGGGTTTCGGCCGCACCGGCAGCATGTTCGCCTGTGAGCAGGCGGGCATCCGTCCCGACTTCCTGTGCCTGTCCAAGGCCCTGACCGGTGGCTACCTGCCGCTGGCCGCCGTGGTCACCACCGAAGATGTGTACAGCGCCTTCTACGACGACTACCCGACCCTGCGCGCGTTCCTGCACTCCCACAGCTACACCGGCAACCCGTTGGCGTGTGCGGCGGCCCTGGCGACCCTGGATATCTTCGAAGAAGACAACGTCATCGAGAACAACAAGGCCCTGGCCCAGCGCATGGCCACGGCCACCGCGCACCTGGTGGACCACCCCCATGTGTCGGAAGTGCGCCAGACCGGCATGGTGCTGGCCATCGAGATGGTCCAGGACAAGGCCACCAAGACCGCCTACCCCTGGCAGGAGCGGCGCGGCCTGAAGGTGTTCGAGCACGCCCTGGAACGCGGCGCATTGCTGCGCCCGCTGGGCAGTGTGGTGTACTTCCTGCCGCCGTACGTGATTACCCCGGAACAGATCGACTTCCTCGCTGAAGTGGCCACTGAAGGCATTGATATCGCCACCAACAGCACAGTCAGCGTGGCCGTACCCAAGGACTTCCACCCAGGCTTTCGCGACCCCGGCTGATTGAACCCACCCCATTAATCTGGCGCCTGGCCTGCCGCATCGCGGGCAAGCCCGGCTCCCACAGGTTTTGCATTTTCCCGAGAACAGAAATGAGACTGTCCCGCTTTTTCACCGATACCCCGTTGAGCCTTGGCGACCACGAGTTGCCCGAGGCCCAGGCGCACTACATCAGCCGCGTGCTGCGCATGAACGAAGGCGATGCCGTGCAACTGTTCGACGGTTCTGGCCAGGAATTTCGCGGCAGCCTGCTGGAAGTCGGGAAAAAACGCGTGAAGGTGCAACTGACTGAAGCCTTCGCCGGCCAGGTGGAGTCGCCTTTGCACATTCATCTGGGTCAGGGCTTGTCCCGTGGCGAGCGCATGGACTGGGCCATCCAGAAAGCCACCGAGCTTGGGGTCAACGCCATCACACCGATTTTCAGCGAGCGCTGCGAAGTGCGCCTCAAGGACGAACGCGCCGACAAGCGCCTGCTGCACTGGCGCCAGGTCGCAATCAGCGCCTGCGAGCAATGCGGGCGCTCCACGGTGCCGGTGATTCACCCACCGTTGTTGCTGGCCGACTGGTTGAAACAGGCTGAGGCGGATTTGAAGTTGGTGCTGCACCCGGTGGCCGAGCCACTGGTGAGTCATGCCAAACCGTCGAGCCTGGCGTTTTTGATCGGCCCGGAGGGAGGCTTGACCGATGGCGAAGTCCAGAGCGCGCAAAATGCTGGCTTCCACGCCGCACGCCTGGGCCCGCGAGTATTGCGCACCGAGACCGCGCCCGTAGTTGCGCTATCCGTTGCGCAACAACTGTGGGGCGACTTCTAACCCCACTGTGCAAACCCAATCAAAACGGTGGGAGCTGGCTTGCCAGCTCCCACATCGGGATGGGTGGGTTACTCCACCGGATCGCTGACCGGCTTGGCAATAATCGCCTTCAGCTCGCTGGTCATGGGGAATTCCAGGTTCAAGCCCTTCGGCGGGATCGGCTGTTCAAACCAGCGCTGGTAGATCCCATTGATTTCCCCCGAGCTGTAAAGCTCGCCCAGGGTCTCGTTGACCACCGCCAGAAACTGCGGGTCGTCCTTGCGCACCATGCAGCTGTAGATTTCCCGCGATTGCTCCTCGCCCACCACCACCCACTTGTGCGGGTCCTTGGCCTTGGCGCGCTCGCCGTAGAGCAACGCATCGTCCATATAAAACGCCACGGCCCGGCCCGATTGCAGCATCTGGAACGCTTCGCCGTGATCCTTGGCGCTGATCACCGACATATCCAGCTTATGCTCGTGGTTGTAGCTCTTGAGGAAGCGCTCGTTGGTGGTGCCTGCAGTGGTCACCACATTCTTGCCGCGCAGGTCGGCGAAGCGCTGGATACCGCTGTCCTTGGCAGTGAGCAACTGGCCCTTCACATAGATAAAGCCATAGGAAAACGCCACCTGCTTCTGCCGCTCGGCCGTCACCCCGGTGGAGCCGCACTCCAGGTCAACGGTACCGTTGATCACCAACGGAATACGGGTCTGGGAGGTGACCAGGTTGTACTTCACGTTGAGCTGGGGCACGCCGGTCTTCTGTTGGATACGCTCGACAATCTTGCTCGCCAGGTCCACCGAGTAACCCATGGGCTTGCCGGTATGGTCGCCGACATAGGAAAACGGCACCGACGCATCGCGATAGCCCAGGGTGATGCTCTTGGCGTTCGCGACCTTGGCCAGGGTGCCCGTCAGCGGCGCTTCATTGGCCTGGGCCTGGGCAGTCAACAACAGCCCCAGCGCAGTGCCGATCAACGTGATTTTTTGCATTGTTATTCTCCGTTGGTTTTCTTGTTATGGGCGGCGCACAGCGATGACGCTGATTTCCACCAGCACACTCGGGCGTGCCAGCTCCGCCTGCAGGGTGGTGCGGGTCGGTGCCTGGCCGGGCGTGAGCCAGGCGGACCAGACATCATTCATCGGCGCAAAGCCCTCCTGAATGTTTTTCAGGTAGATCGTCGCGTTGAGCAGATGATCCTTGTCGCTGCCGGCTTCGGCCAGCAGCGCATCAATTTTGGCCAGCACCTCTTGGGTCTGGGTGGCGACGTCCTGGCCCTCGCCCGGCACCTGGCCGGAGAGGAATACCAGGTCCTGGTAGGTCACGGCGCCCGACAGGCGACTATTGCTGTTGATCCGGGTGATGGTCATTGCAGTGTCCTATGCGGCGCGGGGCGCGAGGCCCTGCATATCAATGGAAGGGGTATGCCGGCCGATCAGTTCGGCCAACAGCTGGCCGCTGCCACAGGCCAGGGTGAAACCCAGGGCGCCATGGCCAAGGTTGAGCCACAGGTTGCGGTACACACTGACGCCAATCAGCGGCACGCCGCTGGGGGTGGCCGGGCGCATGCCGGCCCATTCGATGGCCTGGCTGTAATCGCCGGCCAAGGGGAACGTCTCACTGGCCTGGCGCTTGATCAGGGCCAGGCGCTTGGGCTCAAGGCCCGTATCAAAGCCGACGATGTCGACCATCGCCGCCACCCGCAGTTGCTCACCGATCCGCGCGTAGACGATCTTGCGGTCATAGTCGGTGATGCTGATTTTCGGTGCGGCGTGCTGCTCGCCAATCGGCACGCTCAGGCTGTAGCCCTTGAGCGGATACAGCGGCAACGCAATGCCCGGCAAGGCCAACTCGGGGCTGCGCACCCCCGCCGCCAGCACCAGGTGCTGCACCGGCATCACCTCGCCACCCAACTCAATCGCCTGCACCGTGCCGTTGGCATGGCGGATGCCCGTGACTTTGCGCCCCAGCACAAACCGGCAACGACCCGACGCTTCCAGGCGTGCCGCCAATTGCTGGCAGAAGCCATGACAATCCGCCACTTCTTCATTGGGTGTGTAGATGCCCCCAACAAAATCCGTGGCCCCCAGGGTCGGTTCCAGGCGCGTGCAATCGGCCGCCGACAGCACTTGCTGTTGCAGGCGATCGAGCACCTTATTGCGAGCGTGTTCAAACGTGTGGTGGCTGCGAAACGTCACCAGCTTGCCGTTGCGTTTCCAGTCGAAACCGTCCAGCCCGTCTTCTTCGCGCCACTGCTGCAAGATGCCCTGGCTCAGGCTGGCCAGGCGCAACAAGTGGCCGGCATTGCGCTTGTTTACCGAAGCCCGGCAGGCGCCGAGGAACGAGGCCATCCAACGCCATTGCGCCGGGTCCAGGCGCGGGCGCAGCTTCAAGGGTGAATCACCGCGCAGCAGCCAGCCAATGGCTTGCAGCGGCACACCTTTGTCCGCCAGCGGCGCAACGTAGCGATAGGACAACTGGCCGCCATTGGCAAAGCTGGTCTCGCTGCCCAGGCTGTCGCGGGCCTCGACCACCGTCACGTCCATGCCGGCGCGCACCAGGGCATAGGCACTCGCCAGACCGATGACCCCACCGCCAATGATGCAAACCTGCTGAGCCATGTCGATTCCCAAGCGTTGTAATGAGCGTCCAAGGGTAGGGGCAGGTGACAGGCGCCGGACAATGAATAAAGATGGGCCACCTATAAACAAAGGTTATGGACTCGTCATGCGCTTGCGTCATATCGAAATCTTCCAGGCCATCCGCCAGACCGGCTCGGTCAGCGCCGCCGCGCAGTTGCTGCATGTCTCGCAACCGGCGGTGACCAAGGTGCTGCAACATGCCGAGCTGCAATTGGGCTTCCCGCTGTTCCTGCGCATCCGCGGCAAGCTGCAGCCCACCCCGGAAGCCCTGGCCCTGGAGCGCGAAGTCGATAAGGTCAGCGAAAGCCTGCAAGGCGTGCGGCGCCTGGCGCAGAACCTGCGGCGCGCACCCGGCCAAAGCCTGCGCATCGGCGCCACGCCAGCCCTGGCCTTGTCGCTGCTGCCGCCAGCGATTGGCGAATGGACCCAGCGCTACCCGGACATCGCCTGCGAACTGTCCAGCGCCCACAGCCGTGAGCTGGTGCAAAACCTGTTGATGCGCGAGATGGATGTGGCGCTGACCCTCAAGTCCCCGGACCATCCGGGGCTCAAGGCCCAGGCATTGGCCCACGGCGTGTTGGTGGCCCTGGCGCCACGGGGCTTCTGGCCGGCAGCGGAACTGGGCAAGCCCTTGCCCTTGATGGCCCTGGCGGGCGCGCCGTTGATTGGCCTGTCGAGTGCCGACCCACTGTCGGCGCGGCTCGATAGCTACCTGGAAGCGGTCGAGCCGCCGCCGCGCGTGCGGATCTCGGTGCAGACCTATTCCCTGGCCCGCGCCATGGTCGAATCCGGCGCCGGCCTGGCGGTGATCGACCCTTTCACCGCGCTGGGTGCATCCACCGACAGCACCTGCATCCGCCCCCTGGCCCCGCCGCTGCCCATCACCCTGTATGCCCTGACCCGCGCCGACGAACCGCCGCCGCATATGTTGGCGAGCCTGTTGGAGATCTTTGGCAGCCGTGCCCAGGAGCAGTTAGACCGTCTCTAAAACACCACAAAACCCATGTGGGACTGGGCTTTTGTGAGAGCTGGCTTGCCTGCGATGCAGGCGCCTCGGTTCATCAGTTAAACCGCAGTGATGCTATCGCAGGCAAGCCAGCTCCCACACAAGCCAGCGGCTACAGTTTCAGAGCACGTAGCGCATGATCGCCACAAAATGCAGCAGGCTGCCGCCAATCACAAACAAGTGCCAGATCCCATGGGAATGCCTTAACCGGTGTTCCAGGGCAAAAAAGATAATCCCCACCGTGTACAACACCCCACCCGACGCCAGCCAGATAAACCCGTCCATGCCCAGCGCGGCAATCAACGGTTTGACCGCCACCAACACAATCCAGCCCATCACCGCATAAATCACAATCGACAATATGCGCGCCTCGGAACGCGGCTTGATCTCCTGCAGGATCCCGATCACCGCCAGCCCCCAGACAATCCCGAACAGCGTCCAGCCCCACGGCCCGTGCAGGGTCACCAGGCAAAACGGCGTGTAGCTGCCAGCGATCAGCAGGTAGATCGAAAAGTGGTCGACCTTCTGCATGATCGCTTTCTTGCGCCCGCGCACGCTGTGATACACCGTCGAGGCGCTGTACAGCACCAGCAGCGTAACCCCGTAGATCGCCACGCTGACGATCTTCCACGGGCTGCCGTCCATACTCGCCACCACCAACATCCACACCGCGCCGATAAAGGCTGCCACGGCGCCGAGCAAATGGCTCCAGGCGTTGAATCGTTCTCCGTGATACATGTGTCGCCGACCTCCAAAACTGCTGCGTCTACCCCATAAGGCTCAGGCCTGCCAGACGAGAGTGCAAGACCGTTATGACGACTGCGGTACAGATGGCGCTACATGGCTGGGAGCAGCGGGGTTTTGCGGGCACAATCGAACGCATTCGAATAAGAGTCATCGCCATGCTGATCGACGAAGAATTCACCCTCAAGAAACTGGAAATCTTCCTGGCCTTCATGCGCACCGGCAACCTGGCCCGCGCCGCCGCCGAGTTGCAGACCAGCAATGTCAGCGTGCACCGGGCCATCCACTCCCTGGAAAACGCCCTGCGTTGCCCGCTGTTCAAACACGAAGGGCGCAACCTCACCCCGCTGGAAAGCGCCTACGTCCTCGAAGAACGCGCACAGAAGCTGGTGCAAGAGGTGGTCGACAGCGTGCGCCTGACCCGCGAAGCCGCCGGTTTCTCTGCCGAACGTTTCAAGCTCGGCGCCTTGTATTCACTGACGGTCAAGACCGTGCCGCAACTGATCATGGGCCTGAAAATCAGGCGCAGCGAGCTGAATATCGACCTGATCCTGGGCTCCAACGTCGACCTGATGTACAAGCTCAAGAACATGGAAGTGGATGCGATCCTGATCTCCCTCGACGACCAGGCCGTCGAGCCGGACTGCGCGCAGATTCAGCTGTTTTCCGACGACATCTTCCTCGCCACCCCCGCCGACTCGCCCCTGGACCGCGAACAGGAAATCGATCTGGCCCAGGTGCGCGACGCCACCTTCATCACCCTGACCCAAGGCTTCGCCACCCACCAGGACGGTGCGCGGGTGTTCAAGCAGGCGGGCTTCGAGCCGAAGGTGGCGATGCAGGTCAACGACATCTTCACCCTGCTGAGCATGGTCAGCTCGGGCGTTGGCTATGCGCTGCTGCCGGGGAGGATTGCGGCGGTGTATGAGAACCGGGTCAAGCTGATCCCGTTGCAGCCACGCTACCGGTTGCAGCAGCACATTGGCGTGGTGTTCTTGAAGGCCAAGGAGCGTGATCCGAACTTGCTGGCGTTGTTGGCGGAGTGTCGGATGTATGCCAATCGGCAAATTTGAAACCGCCATCGCAGGCAAGTCGAATCGTCGCACCGCAGCTCCCACATTTGAATGTATTCACACATCAAAATGCGGGGGCGGCGGTGCGACTTGCCCGCGATGAGGCCCGATCATTCAATCGAAATGTTGTGCCCTACCCCACCAACCCCCGCATCATCAAAAACAACAACGAAGGCCCCAACAAACACCCCAGCGCCGTATAAAACGCCGCCGTCAGGCAGCCATAAGGCACCAGCTTCGGATCAGTCGCCGCCAACCCGCCAGCCACACCGCTGGAGGTGCCCATCAACCCGCCAAAGATCACCGCACTGCGCGGGCTGTTCAGGCCGATCAGCGGCGCGACGAACGGGGTCATTACCATCACCAAAATGGCCTTGATCAACCCCGCCGCAATCGACAGTGCCATCACCTCGGAACTGGCGCCAATCGCCGCCCCGGTCACCGGCCCGACGATATAGGTCACAGCACCCGCGCCGATGGTGGTCAGGCTCACCGCATCGGTATAACCAAACGCCATGGCCACCCCGACGCCGGCGATAAATGACGAACCGACACCGACAAACAACGCCAGCACCCCCACATACCCGGCACGTTTGAGTTCATCGACGCTCACACCAAACGCGGTGGCGACGATGGCAAAGTCCCGCAGCATCGCCCCGCCCAGCAGGCCGATGCCCGACAGCAGCGGGATATCCACCACGCCCTTGGCCCCGCCGGTAAACGCACCGCCCACATAGGACAACACCAGCCCCAGCAGGATCGCGATGGCCGAGCCATGCAGGCGGCCTTTGGTGAAGTTGTCGCTGATCCAGTAGGACACCCACATGGTCAGGCCGATCACCGCAAAACCACTGATCAGGCCGTAGCCGGTGATGACTTTCATCAAGGATTCGTACATGGCGCTCACCCTGCCGACTTGGTGGGAACGACCGCATCCGGCTCACGGTTGCCGATGCGTACCAGCACCGGCACCAGGGCAAATGCCACCACCACCGCACTAGCACCGGCGAGGATCGCCATGGGGCCGCCACTGATCGCGCCATACACGTTTTGCTGGGCTGCCATGGCCACCACAATGGGAATGTACACCGCCGCCCAGAAGCTCACGCCCTGCTCGGATTTGCCGGTAAACAGGCCACGCTTGCCGAGGTAACTGCCCAGGCCGATCAGCAGCAACATCGCGATTCCCACCCCGCCGACGTTGGCCGGAATGCCCATCCATTTGCCCAACAGCTCGCCGACAAACAAGCCTGCAAGGGTACACAAGGCCAGAAACGCCACACCGTAAATAATCATGCTGGTAGTCCTCTTGATGCTTGATCGAAATTGTTGTTTTTGTGCTTCGAAAGCCAAGCTCACGCTTTATCGGTGGTGGCGGCCCTCCTGTTCCAGCAGGGCCTGCAAGGTGTCCAGGCGCGCGCCTTCGAAGGCGATCACGGTGCCTTGCTCAAACACACGCCGCGCCAGGCCAGTGAGGACTGCGCCCGGTGGCAGTTCGATCTGCAGGCGTACACCACGCTCATAGGCGCTTTGCACGGTGCCGCGCCAATCGACGATGCGGCACATGTTGAACGCCAGGTCGTCGCGCAACTGCGCGGGATCACGGATCGGCCGCGCCCGGGTACTGCTCAGGTAAGTGATGGCCGGCGCATGGAGCGCAACCTTGGCGAATGCCTCGGCGAGGGCCTCGGCCGGCTGCTCCAGCAGAGCGCAGTGGGACGGCACGCTGACGGCCAGGCGCTTGGCCACGGCCTGGCCTTTGACACGATCCGCGACACGCTGCATGCCGGTATCGCTGCCGGCAATCACGCACTGGTTGTCGGCATTGATATTGGCCAGGTACACCGGGGTTTGCGTGCTGTGGACCTCGGCGAGCACGCTTTCGACGGTGGATAACTCCAGGCCGATCAGTGCGGTCATGCCATAGCCCTGTGGATAAGCGTGCTGCATCAGTTCACCGCGCAGGCTGACCAGCCGGAGCGCATCGGCAAACTCCAGGGCGCCCGCGATCACCGCCGCCGGATAGGCCCCGATGGACAGACCCGCCACGTAATCCGGGATGCGTTGCAATTGCCGGGCATGGGCCACGCCGGCGATCAGCAGGCACAGTTGCACAGCGCGGGTGCTGGCCAGGGCGTGCGCCGAATCGAGCTGGCGCACATCTTCGACCAACGCATCACTGGCCTCATCCAGGACGCTGGCGGGCAGTTGCTGGAGCATGCCCGGACGCTGGGCGCCCTGCCCCGGAAACACCAAGAGGCTGCTCATGCCACCGCCTGCCAAGGGTCGCTGACCAAGTGCGCACCGCTGGCGTTTTTCAGCAGCACCCGTTGCGCGGGGCCGGCCCATTCGCGCAAGGCGACAGCGCCATAAGGGGTTTGCAATTGCAGGTCCACGGCACACGGCGCGGTGTTCAGAATCGCCAACAGACCCTCGGCATCGCCGCGATCAAGACGCTCGGGAGTGCGCAGCAGCAGGTCCAGATCGCTCTGGGCATGCAGCGCTTCAATGCCCGTGGCCAACTCGAACCCCGCGCTGCCGGTCACGCCCCAAGCCTCTTGCGCCAGCACCGGCCGCAGTTGATCGAGGGCGCGCAACGCCGGTAGATTCCGGGGCGAAATCACCCCGCGCAGGGCCTCGGGTGTCACTCGCCGTTGCACAGCCGCCAGGGCATCACGGCCGCAAAACGCTGCTCGCGCAAACGCCCACGCACCCCCACCGCCACGTAGCCCGGATCGACCAGCGCCCGGCGTACCACCACCGGATGCCCCGCCCCGATCACCGCCAGGACCCAGGCCGGTGCGTCAGCAGGCAGGTGCGCCGGGGTCATGCCCCAGAGCAAGTCGTGGGCGTTCACCATTGTTCCCGCAGCAGTTGGCGCACATGGCTGGACGCGGCACGGTTGGCGGCGCCCAGGCGCCCGCGCAAATCGCGCACGCCGCTGTTCTGCACATCCTTGATCGCCTGCACCAGGCAATCCCTGACCCGCGCCAGGTCGTCGACGGTCGGCTGTTCGATCTGGCTGACCGTCAGGGTTTCCCAGAGCAAGCCGAGGCTGGCATAGCTGTCGATGTCATAGGCCATGGGCGGCACGCTGGCGGCCAGGGCTTCCAGTTCTTCGACGCTGCGCAGGGTCACCCGCGCCGCCGAGGCTTTGCCCATGGCGTGCACCATCACCCCAGGGTCGCGCAGGGCGATCAGGCGATTGGCCTGGTAGCCATGGGCGAGAAACGCCCGGACATGGCCTTGCCCACCAGCAACCCGATCACCGGGTGCCCGGCCAGGCGCGCGCGGGCATAACTGTCTGCCGCCGCCGCCAGGGCTTGATGGATGCCCAGGGCTTCTTCGCGACGGCCATAGGCCTGGCTGGGCACGTCGACGATGGCAACAATCGGGCGTTGATCGCCGCTGGCGATGGCTTCATCCACCGCCTTGGCCAGGCCCCAGCCTTCCAGCAGACCGACTTCACCCTGGCGCGCCCGGGGGAAGCGGTTGGCAGCATCCGGCACCACCGCGATAAAGCGTACGGCATGCTCGCCGAGTACCCCATCGGCGACTTTCAACGACGCCGGCAAACCCGCCACTGGCGCTGCGCCGGCGCTCAATGCATTGAACCACTGCAAGCCTCTCATGGGCGTTCTCCCTGATACAGGTCGCGAACCGTGGCCGGTTCGATCTGCGGTTCGGCGTCCAACGCAGCCAGGCGCGCCAGGTAATAGTCGGCCTGGCGGCTGCGCGGCGCTGCCGGCAAACCTTGCTGCAACAGTTCACTGATCTGCTGGCGGATCTGCGCCACATCGTCCGCCACATAACGGTCGGCCAAGCCGCTGTTGAAGCGCTGCTCGCCGCCGGTCAGGCTCCAGATAAAGGGCCGGTCACGGGAGTCGTATTCCTCAAGGCCGGCTTCCTGTTCGATCACTTGTGGGCCGTTCAAGCCCAGGCGTGCTTCGCGGGTCACCAGCAAGTAACTGCACAGGCCAGCGGCAATGGACATGCCGCCAAAACAGCCCACGCTGCCGGCCACCACGCCGATCACCGGCTGGTACTGGCGCAGGTCGACAATCGCGGCGTGGATATCGGCAATCGCCGCCAGCCCGAGGTTGGCTTCCTGCAAGCGCACGCCGCCGGTTTCCAGCAGCAGCACCGCACGCGTGGGAATACCGTTGCGGTTGTCCTCGGCGGCCAGTTCCAGGGCGCCGGCGATTTTCGCGCCGCCCACTTCACCCAGGCTGCCGCCCTGGAAGTTGCCTTCGATGGCCGCAATCACCAGCGGCAGGCCGTCGAGCGTGCCCTTGGCGATCACCACCCCATCGTCGGCCTGCGGCACCACGCCCTGGCGACTCAACCACGGCGACATCACGCGCTGGAACGGGTCGATCAGTTCACGGTAGCTGCCGGCATCCAGCAAGGCCTTGGCCCGCTGGCGGGCACCGAGTTCGACGAAGCTGTGCCTATTGAGTAAATCAGTCATGGCCAAGCTCCTCGAAACCTTGCTCCAGGCGCAAACGCACCACGCCGGGGGTGGCGCCAAAATCGTGGATCTGAATGTTCAAGGCCGGTGGGGTCTGTTCCTGGAAGATCCGCTGGAACAGGTGCTGCCAGCGTTGCTCGGCGCCGTTGACCGAGGTTTGCACCTGGATGCTCAAGGTGCCCGCCGTGCCTGGTTCCAGCAACACTTCAAGGTCGCCGGAACCGACGCAACCCACCAGCGCACGGCCTTTGGGCGGCTGCCCGGCGGGGAATTCAAAGGATAGGGTTTCCATCAAAACGCTCCGTCGCAAGACTCGATGCGGTCGATAAACAGGCACGCGGCCAACAGGTCGGCGGCGCCACCGGGGGAAGCATTCAGCGCCAGCAGTTGCTGGTCCAATTCATTGAGGCGACGCCGCCCCGCCAGGCTCGCGCTGCCGCCCGCATCCAACACGGCCTGGGCGCCTAGTTGCATGGCCTGCAGGCCGTCGGTGCCGGCGCGGTAGAGCACGCAGGTGTCGGCCAGTTGGGTCATGATCGCCAACAGTGCGTCGAGGCGCGCGTTCTGCTCGCCGTGGTGCTGCAGGCGGCTTGCATGCAGTTGCGGCAGGCCGCGTTGCAGCACGGCGGGAAGCCCAGTTGCGCTTCTTCGCGGGCGCCACGCACGCCATAGCGTTGCGCGACTTGCGCGCCGTGGCTGAGCGGTTGCGGTGCAAAACGGTCATTGAGCAGGGCCAGGCGCGCAGCCCGCAGGCTCAGGGCACTGGCGTGACGGGAGGTGGGGTCCAGCGCGGCAGCGGCCACCAGCAGACCGAGGGCCCAGATCGCGCCACGGTGGGTGTTCACGCCCTGGGTAGTGGCGAGCATCGCCTGCTCGCCTTCGCGGCCGATACGGCCGAGGGCTTCGCGCAGCGGCAGGCCAATTTCACCCAGGGCAATCGCCGCTTCGGCCATTTCCTTGAAGGCCGGCCACAGGGACAGCGCCGAGGCGTGCATCAGGCCCAGGTGTAGATCCTGATGGGCGCCATTGCCGCGCCGATCCACCAGCGCCGGTTTGGGCGACAGGTCCGCTTCGTCGATCAGCGCCTCGACCGCCAGGTCCGCCAGTTGCTCGGCCAGGGTCAGTGTGTGCAGTTTGAGTGCGTGCATTTACCAGCTCCTGAACTTGGCGGGCGGGTTGTACAGGCCACCGGACCAGTCCACCAGGTCGGCCACGCTTTTGGCCGCCAGCAGTTCGCGGGTGGCATCGGTGCGGCGGATGCCGAGGTCTTCGGGCAAGGCGATCAGGCCTTCGCGGCGCATGCGCGCGGTGTCCTTGGGGTTGTGGCGCAAGCCGATGGCAGTCACCCCGGCGACCGCCGCGATCATCGCCTGGCGCTCTTCCAGGGAGCGCGCCTTGTACAGGTAGGCGATGCCTTCTTCGGTGAGCAAGTGGGTCACGTCGTCGCCGTAAATCATGATCGGCGCCAGGGGCATGCCGCTTTTGCGCGCCACTTCCACCGCGTCGAGGGTGTCGACGAAGGTCGGTTTGCCGCCCTCCTGGAAGGTCTCGACCATTTGCACCACCAGTTTTTTGCCGCGTTCCAGCAAGGCTTCGGGGGCGTCGTCATGGCGCATGTCGAGCCAGGCCGGGGTGCCGTGGCGGCGCCCGCGCGGGTCATGGCCCATATTCGGCGCGCCACCAAACCCGGCGAGCCGGCCACGGGTCACGGTGGACGAATGACCGTTGCCATCCACCTGCAAGGTGGCGCCGATAAACAGGTCCACCGCGTATTGCCCCGCCAGTTGGCAGAACATCCGGTTGGAGCGCAACGAGCCGTCGCGACCGGTGAAGAACACATCCGGGCGCGCGGCGATGTAGTTTTCCATGCCCAGTTCGGTGCCGAAGCAATGCACGCTTTCGACCCAGCCACTTTCGATGGCGGGGATCAGCGTCGGGTGCGGGTTGAGGGTCCAGTTGCGGCAGATCTTGCCTTTAAGGCCCAGGGACTCGCCGTAGGTCGGCAGGATCAGTTCAATCGCGGCAGTGTTGAAACCAATGCCATGGTTCAGCGACTGCACATTGTGTTTTTCGTAGATGCCACGGATCGCCATCATCGCCATCAACACATGCACCGGCTTGATATGCCGGGGGTCACGGGTGAACAGCGGTTCGATATAGAAGGGTTTGTCGGCCACCACCACGAAATCCACCCAACTGGCCGGGATGTCCACACGGGGCAAGTCGCTGACGTCGTCGACCAATTGGTTGACCTGCACGATGACGATGCCATCGCTGAAGGCCGCCGGTTCGATCAGCGCCGGGGTGTCTTCGGTACTGGGGCCGGTGTAGATATTGCCGGCGCGGTCGGCCATAAAGCCGGCGGACAGCACCACGTTGGGGATCAGGTCTACGACCAGTCGCGCATAGAGTTCGATGTAGGTGTGGATCGCGCCGACTTCCAGCAGGCCATCTTCAAGGAGCTGGCTGATGCGCAGGGATTGGGTGCCGGCAAACGAGAAATCGAGTTTGCGTGCGATACCCTTTTCAAACAGGTCCAGGTGCTCGGAACGCCCGACGCTGGGCATGATCATGTGCAAGTCATGGAGCACGGCCGGGTCGGCCTTGGCCAGGGAGCGCGAAAGAAAGTCAGCCTGCTTCTGGTTATTGCCTTCCAGCACCACCCGGTCGCCGGGCAGGATCAGGGCTTGCAGGGCCTCGACGATCCGGTCGCTGGGCAGCACCGCCCCATCGGCAAACGCCTGCACCAGCCCGAGCCGGCGCCGCTTCTCGTCGCGGCGCCGCGTCCAGCGCGAGTCGGGGGTTATTGTTGTTGTCATGATCGCTCCACGGGTTCGCTGTCGTGGAGCTCACCATAGGAGTGAATCGGGGGGGTATCAATCAAGCTCGGTGGTGGACTGTTACGGTTGGAGTAACGGTCAGGAGCGCCGCCATTCCCTGCGCTGGCGCCACACGGTCCAGCCCATCGCAATGCCCGCTACGCCATGGAACCCCAGCACCGCCGCCAGGCTCCAGCTCACCAGCCCCCAAATCGCCTGCACGTACACGGGCAGCAGAAACAGCAACAGCCCAAACAACGCGGCCACGCCCAGCTGTTCCCACTTCATCAACCGACGCAAATAGGAGACGATCGCACAGCCCGACGCTGCGCCCAGGAAAGCCAGCAACAGGCCAGTGACTTCCTGCCCCGACACCACGGGCCAATCCAGGAGCCACAAGAGCAGGCAGATAGCAGCCAACACCAGTGAACACACCAGGATAAACACGAACAGGTATTCAAAAACCGTCAGGCCCCAGTTCCGGATGCTTGTAAGGCTCTGTTCAATTTCGGCCTTGCTTGGCCTTTTCGAAATGGCCACCGCAAGCAGGCCCGAGCCCAAACCGCCGAGGCTCATGACCACTAGGTTGATCACAACACCCTTGATTTCTTTGCCTGTGGCGTTGAGCACGAGGGTTTCCAGGTACCCCAGAATAAACACCGCGCCCACCACCGAAATCCCGAAGCCTACGAGCTTGCCGCGCCGTGTCGGGTACTTCATCGTCGCGCAGGCAGTGAGCACCAACACCAGGAACCACAACAGCAAAGCACCGGTAAACGGGGTGAGGTTATACAGCCAGGCAAATACGTCAAATAGCCACATTGTGTTGTTGCTTCCACCGAAAGACTCCTCGGGTTATCGGCGGGTTTACGTGGGGCTTTACCCGAGCAGGCATCAGTCCCAAAAAGGGAACGAACGGTCCCTTTCTGGGACTGATCAAGTTTTACGCAGCGGCCGCAGGCGATATTTGCTCCAGCGCACGCTCGACCAGCAGTTGGCCCAGTTCGGTCATTTGTTGGATGGCCAGGAGTACGCCGCGCTGGGCGCCGTTGAGCTCAAAGGCCAGGGCGCAGGTCAGGGCGTTGAGGGAGGCGAGGGTTTCGCTGGCGTTGACCAGCAGGGTTTCGGTGTTCTGGTGTGGGTTGACGGTGAAGATACTGGATGAGGTAGGTGGGTTGGGGGTGGGTTTGATCATGGTGAACATCTCCGATATGTGAAGGAGACTGACACCACTTGCTTGCACGCAAATCGGGTGGCAGCTGTGCGCAGGTGTGCAAGACCGGGCATATCGGCCCCCGGCAGACCCGAAGGTCTCCCACGCACAGCCGCCATAACAAACACAGCAGGCAAAAAAAACGCCCGTTGAATGGCTATGGGCGTTGGTGCGCCGATATGTAACCGGACTTGCACGTCCGTGTCACCGTTTTTTGCGATGACCGACCAAGCCTAGGCGCGAAGGCGGCGAGCGACAAGTTCATGGGCGGCGCGTAAACGTGCGGGAAAAATCTGAAGGCATCATGCCGCACGATCATTCCTACAGGTTTTGGGGGTTGTTGCTCGGACATCGCCTCACTAGCCTTTTGTATCCGAACCCTCTTGCCCACACTAAAAATGAATGCCTATAGACATACAAAACATTCAATATTGACTGCCTATAGGCATACATATAGCCTGAAAATGTATGCCTATAGGCATTCGATAAATTAAGATCAACGATGCAAACACATCCGCAATTTCGCGGTGTGAACATCTGATAGGCAAATACGGGTGCCCCCATGACCTCCTCCTCACTCAACGAACTGCGCCTTGCCCAAGTAGAAAAGGCCCTGGAGCCGTTTGAAACACTAAGCGGTAAATCCACCCCGCCTGGAGGATGGCTGCGCTCGATCAGAGAATCATTGGGCCGATCGCTGAGGTCCCAGGCAGCCCTGCTTGGCGTTGCCTTTGCGACGTTGCAGCAGTCGGAGCAGGCCGAAGCCGATGATCGCATCACACTCGCCCAGTTGCGTAAGTTGGCGGCAGGTCTGGACTGTGAGCTTGTTTACGCTCTGGTGCCAAGAAAACCGCTGCGCGAGATGGTGCAGGCGCGCGCCGAGGTACTGGCCAGGCAAGAAGTGATGGGTGTCGCTCATACGATGGGCCTCGAAAACCAGCGCCCGTCAGATACGTTCGTCGAGCGTCAGGTGGCCGCTCGCCGTATGGAATTGCTCCGCGGCTCATGGGCTCGATTGTGGCGATAGTACTTGAGCTGAAACCCGGCCAAACACCCCTGGATCCCGACGAAGTAGCAGGGCTCAAGCCTAGGCACATCACCACCCAAGGCGAGCTGGATGAATGGGAAGCTGCAAACATCCTCAAGGCAATGCGTTGGCTGGGGCGACAAAACAAGCTTGATGTCTTGAATGAACATTTCTGCCGTCAACTCCACGTCAGAATGTTCAGTGATACATGGAAATGGGCTGGGACATTCAGGCACTCCGACAAAAATATCGGCTGCGACTGGACGAAGATTTCAGTCAACCTACGTCACCTTCTAGACAACACAACGTATTGGCTGGAACACGATGTATTCCCGTGCGAAGAGGTTGCTGTCCGCTTCCATCACCAACTGGTTTCACTGCACCCATTCCCCAATGGCAACGGTCGCCACGCGCGCTTGATGGCTGACTGCCTGCTCAGACAACAAGGGCTCGCACTTTTCTCCTGGGGAAGCGCTAACCTGATCGCCGCCAATGAAGTCCGTATGCGCTACATCCAGGCACTGCGCGCAGCCGATCTGAACGATTACGGCCTGCTTCAAGCTTTCGTGCGCAGCTAGCTGTGGGAGGTCTCCACACATTGGGTCTTCAGAGGTGCTGAGAACGGGGGTTCAGGCCAGGCCAGCTTCGACCAGCAGCGCTTCCAGCCCCATCAGGTCCGGTACTTTCGCCACATGCTCGCCGACCTGTACCGCCGCCAGTTCCAGCGGCGACAGGGGGACGTCCACATAACTCAGTTGGCTGTCGAGCTTGTACGAGCGGGGAATGCCCTGGATCACCAGCGCAATAAACTTCAATGTCGGGCGCCCGCCCAGGGCGTTGAGCACGACGATTCGTGCGCGTTCGCTGACGACGCTGGTGCCACCGCAGGCCGCTTCAAAGCTGATCAGGGGCAGTTGCTGGTCGCGCCAGGTCACTGGCCGCAAGTACCACGGCGGGGCGTCGCTGGCCGGTTCGCCGCGCTGGAAGTCGATCAGCTCGGCCACCGCCACGTTGGGCAGCAACAGGTGGCGGTCGGCCAGGGGCAGCAGCAAGCCGGTGAGTTGACTGGTGCGGTGGTCAAGCATGTTTCGGGCTCCAGTAGGCGATGCTTTCGAGCAACACCGACTCTTGATAGGGCTTGCCAAGGTAGTCGTTGACGCCAATCGCCATGGCCCGGTCGCGGTGTTTCTGGCCGGTGCGCGAGGTGATCATAATGATCGGCAGGCGCGCGAGCCGCGGGTCGTTGCGCACCTGGATCGCCACTTCAAAACCATCCATGCGCGGCATTTCGATGTCCAGCAACATCAGGTCGGGGGTGTGTTCTTCAAGCAAGGCGATGGCGTCGATGCCGTCCTTGGCGGTCAGTACGTTCATGCCGTTGCGTTCCAGCAGGCGGCTGGTGACTTTGCGTACGGTCACCGAATCGTCCACCACCAGCACCAGCAACCGCTGTTTTTTCTGCGGCTCGTTGACCGCCAATGCGGTGTCCGCCGCCTGGGCCGGCAAGGCCGGGGCCAGGGCGCGGATATGCGCCAGCAGGTCGATGATCAACACCACCCGGCCATCGCCGAGGATGGTCGCCCCCGACAGCCCCTGCACCGCCGCAAACTGCGGGCCGAGGCCCTTGACCACGATTTCCCGGGTACCGGCCATGTCGTCCACCTGCACCGCAATGTACCGCTCGTTGCACTGCATCAGCAGCACCGGCAGCGGCTGGCTTTGCCCCAGCAGCTTGGGCCGGGCCACGGTGTGCAGCAACTCGCCCAGGTAATACAACTCGTAGTGCTGGCCGGCGTATTCATACACCGGCGGGTCCAGTTGGTAATGCCCTTCCAGCTCATTGGGCAGCACGCGCACCAGGCCCTGGATGGTGTTCAGCGGAATCGCGTACTGATCCTCAAAACACTGCACCATCAATGCCCGGTTGACCGACACGGTAAACGGCAGGCGAATGCGAAAGTGCACGCCCTGCCCCGGTGTGGAGTCGATCACCATGCTGCCGCCCAGTTGGCGCACTTCTTCATGCACCACGTCCATGCCCACGCCGCGCCCGGAAATCTGGGTGATTTTTTCGGCGGTGGAGAAGCCCGGCTGCAAGATGAACTGCAACACGTCGCGATCGCTGATCTCCATCTCCGGGTCCAGCAGGCCGCGCTTGATCGCCTTGCGCCGCACCGCATCCAGAGGCACGCCCGCACCGTCGTCACGCATGTCGAAGATGATGTCACCGCCTTCGTGGCTCAGGTCCAGGGTGATCCGGCCCTTCTCCGGCTTGCCCGCCAACAACCGCGCATCCCGCGATTCCAGGCCATGGTCGACGGCGTTGCGCAGCATATGCTCCAGGGGCGCGGCCATGCGTTCCAGCACGTTGCGGTCCATCTCGCCCTCGGCATTGCCGACCACGAATTCCACGTCCTTGCCCAGTTCGCCGGCCACTTGCCGCACGATACGCTTGAGGCGCGGCAGCATGCGCTCGAACGGCACCATGCGCGTGCGCATCAGGCCCTCTTGCAACTCGGTGTTGATCCGCGCCTGTTGCTGCAACAGGTTTTGCGCGTCCTGGTTACGCTGGTCGAGGGTCTCCTTGAGGTCCAGCAGGTCCGAGGCTGACTCGGACAACGCACGGGACAACTGTTGCAACTGAGAATGACGATCCATTTCCAGCGGGTCGAATTCTTCATAGCCCAGGCGCTCGGTTTCGGCGTGCTGACGGCTGAGGATGCGCCCCTGGGTCTCGGTATCGAGGCGGCGCAGTTGGTCGCGCATACGCTCGATGGTGGTTTCCACCTCGCTGAGGGCGGCGCGGGCATCGTTGACCTGCTGCTCGATACGCCCACGGAAAATCGAGGTTTCACCGGCCAGGTTGACCAGATCATCCAGCAGCTCGGCAGAGATTTTCACCATGTCCGCGCCCGGCTCGCTGGCTGCCGGCGCTTCCGGTTTGCTGGCGACCATGGCGACCGGTACCGCCTGGTCTTCGCTGGGCTGGACCAGGCTTTTGATGCGTTCGATCAGGCGTTCCACCGAGCCGACCGGCAACCCCGCCGCCACCGCCTCGACCATCTGCGCCAGACGGTCATGGCAGCCTTGCAGCAGCGCGAACAGCTCGCTGGTGGGCGCCAGCAAGCCCGCCGACAGGCCTTCGTAGAGAAACTCCAGCTCATGGGCCAGGTCACCGATCGGGCCGATTTCGACCATGCGCGCGCCGCCCTTGAGGGTGTGCAGGTCGCGCAGCAGGGTCTCGACTTCCTGACGGCCCTGGGGCTCGGCCTGCCAGCGCAACAGCGCGGCGCCGGAGCTGTCGAGGATGTCGGCCGCTTCTTCAAGAAAGATATCCAGCAGCTCGGGATCACTGCCGGCCCCCTGCGCCTCGGGTGCAGTGGGCGCCGCGACCGGCGCAGCGTTCTGGCGCACCTCGCGCAAGCGGCTGATCAGGGCGTTGGAGTCGCTCAGGGGTTGCTGCTCTTGCAACTGCTCCAACTGCAAGGCCAGGTGTTCGTGGCTGTCCATCAACACTTGCGCTATTTCACCGGAGTAGCTGTAGCGCCGGTCCACCAGGCCTTCGTAAAGGCTTTCCAGCTCCTGGGCCAGATCGCCCACCGGGCCGATTTCGGCCATGCGCGCGCCGCCGCGCAGGGTATGCAGGTCCCGTTGCAGGGACGACAGCGGCGCCACGCCGTCGGGCTCCAGCAACCAGCGCTTGAGGGATTGCCCGGCGCTGTCGAGGATATCCACCGCTTCCTCAAGGAAAATCTCGACGATTTCATCGTCCACCGCCCAGTCCTGTTGCAACTGCGTGGTGGCCGCACCCAGTTCGGCAATGCTCAATGCGCGGCTGCCGTCGGTTTTGATCAGGCCTGTGGCGCTGGGGTCCAGCCCTTCATCGAGCAACTCGCGCAAGGCTTTCATGCGCGCCGGCGCCGGGCTGACTTCCTGGCCGGCGGCCAGTTGGTCGAGCATATTGATCAGGGCTTCATGGGCCTGCTCGGCCTCCTGGAAAAACCGCTCGCTGACCGCCAGGCTGCTCTCTTCCACTGCGCCATAGAGGTCGAGCAAGGCTTCGCACAGCTCATCCATCGGGTGCAGGTCGGCCAGATGCGCGCCCTCGCCCAGGGTGGTCAGCTCGTCCAGCAATGCGCTGAGTTCCTGGCGCTCGCCAGGGTGTTGCTGCCAGCGCCGCAGCAGGCTTTCGGCGTCGAGCAGGATGTCCATGCCCTGGGCCAGGAAGTTGCTGATCAAGTGTGGGTCGCGCTTGACCCGCAGGCCGGCGCTCGGCGCATTGAGCACCGCTTCGAGATGGCTGTCGAGGTGCGCCTGGGTGCGTTTGATCAAGTCGGCTGCGCCGTTGATGGGCACCAAAGGATCGCTGTCCAACTGGCGCAGGCCGCGCTGGAACAAGGCTTCGCCCTCCAGCAGCAGTTCGATTTCATCCAGGTCCAACGGCAAGCGATGGGCCTTGTATTCACGGGTCAGGTGGTCCAACGGCCGCGCCAGTTCGGCGATGGGCAGCACCCCCGCCATGTAGGCGCTGCCCTTGAGGGTATGCAGGGCGCGTTGCAACTCATCGCTGACGGGCAGCGGCATCTGTTCGGTGGCCTGGTGCAAGAACTGGTTGAGGCTATCCAGGTGGCTCTGCGCTTCGTTGCGGAAAATTTCCAGCAGCAGCGGGTCGAGTGCGCTGTCGTCCGGCTCCATGGCTTCGGGTAACGGCGCGCCACTGGCCAGGGCATGGGCGCGCGCGGCAAGCAGGTCGACATCATCGCGCTGGCGCTGGGCGTCGGCGGCGAACTCGGCGATCAGCGCCGGCAAGAGCACCAGCACATCATCCAGTACGGCCTGGACCTCGGCACCCGGCGCGACCACCCGCTCGAGCACGCGGTTCAGCAGGTTTTCCACGGCCCACGCCAGCTCCGCCAGCACCAGGGCTCGCACCATGCGCCCACTGCCCTTGAGGGTATGGAAGGCACGGCGCATATCGCTCAGGGCGGTCTTGTCTTCGAGGCTGGCAGCGCCTTGGGGTATCAAGCGCTGCAGCACTTCCAATACTTCGGCGGTTTCTTCCAGGAACACTTCGCGCAGTTCATCATCCACCGACTCTTCGTCGGCCGGTGGCGGCAACAGGCTGCCCGGGCGTTGCAGTGCCGGCGGGTTGAGGCGCGGCGTCGGGCTGGCGAGCGCCTGTGCCAGTGTCTGGGTGTTATCCGTGGTTTCATCGCTCAACGCCGAGCGCTCCTGGCGCCAGGTCTGCTGGGCCTGCAGCGGCGCGTAACCCAGCGCCGCGAGGCCTTCGTAAGCGATGTCCAAGACGCGTTCGCCGGGCGCGTCCGGGTCCTGGAGCATGCGTTCGAGGTAGTGCTCCAGGCTGGTGAGCACGTCGGCAAGATGCTCGAGTTGTGCCGCAGAGGGCGCAGTGTCCTGGACCATCAACTGCTCATCCACGTAGTCATTAAAACCACGCATCAGGCTCGCCGCACGGGGCAGCGGAATCATTGCCAGGGCGCCACGCACCTGGGTCAGCAGCTCTGGCAGGGATTCCAGACGTTGTGTATCCCATTGCGCCTCAAGGCAGTCAATGATCAACTCCCGCGCCTGCTTGAGGCACTGGCACGATTCCTTGATCACCAACTGGTGGATCTGGGTCAGGTCGGTGGTGGGCAGGCGGCTGTCTTCACGGTTTTGCGGCTCGACAGTGCCGACCATCCCGGCCAGGGTCGCTTCGACATAAAGCAGGGCCCCGGCGACATCCATCAACACCGCGTCGTTGGGCTCGCGCTGCCCCTGGGCCAGGCCCTGGACCACCGCCAACTGGTCGATGATGACTTTGCGCGGCTGGCCAAAGCCAAGCACCGCCAGGGTATCGGCGATCTGGCGCAAGGGCGCCAACAGGCTGTCGAGGTCCGCGATGTGCTGGCGGTCACTGCGCACAAACAGGTCCAGGCGTTCCTTGACCCGCACCAACTCCTCACACAACGCGCCGAGCACCGAGCCCATGGCATTGCGGTCCGGCCCGGCCAGGCGCGCGCGCTCGGCATCGACCACGGTGCTGTCGGGCAAGGCTTCATCCAGGCCGTAGCGTTCCTTGAGGCTTTGCATGCGCGGCGTCGGCCGGGTGACTTTGGCGATATAAAACAGCAGGCTCTTGAGCAACTGGTCCGGTGCCGGGCTGTTGATCCCTTCGATGCCCTGGGTTTGCAGGCGCTTGAGCACCTTGTCGCAGCTCTTGAGCAGGCTGCGCAATGCCGGGCTATTGGCGATCACGCCAGTGAGCATGCCTTCGGCCAGCGCCGAGGTGACTTGCCACAACGGCAGCAATGGCGCGCCGTGACACAGTGCTTCCAGTTGGGCGAAGACCCGTGCCATGTCTTCCAGGTTGCTCGGGCCGTGGTCTTCACGCAGCAGCCCGGCCAGGCCCTGTTGCAGCATTTGCCGCCAGTGCTGCAGTTGCTCGGCAAAGTCGGCCGGTGCCCGCTGGGCCAGAGCGTCATCGGGCAGCGGGGCGATCACCAGCAGTTGCGGGCTGAACAGGCTGGTTTCCGAGAGCAGGCTTTTGCCGTGCACGCTGCGCAGGTCGTTGAGCAGCGGCAACACTACCAGGGGCAGGTCGCGCCGGGCGCTGTGCACACGGTCCAGGTACAACGGCAGTTGCCCGAGGGCCTGTTGCAGCAGGCGGATGCCTTCTTCGCGCTGGCTGACGTGCCCGGCTTGCAGGGCCTGGGCCAGGTGCTCCATTTCTTCGGCGAGCAGTGCCGCGCCGTAGAACTCGACCATCTGCAGGGCGCCGTGGACCTGATGAATGCCCTCCAGGCACTGCGCGAGGGCTTGCTCGCTGGCGTCGTCGGCAAAGGCGTCCAGTGCCGCACGGGCCTGCTTCAGGGTGTCGGCGATCTCGCCCTTGACCCATTCGAGGGCGACGTAGTCGTGCCGGTCAACCATAACGACTCCGGAGTGAGTTAACACCGCAATACAAATGTGGGAGCTGACCCACCGCTATCGCAGGCAAGCCAGCTCTCACAGGGGTTTTGTGCAGGTGTTGAGAGGGCATGTCATTCATCGGTCTTGCGCACGGGCGGCAAGGTGAAGCCCGATACCGAGCGGCGCAACTGGCTGGCCATTTTGGCCAGGTTGCCAATGCTTTCGGCGGTGGCCGTGGAGCCCGATGAGGTTTGGCTGGTGATCTGCTGGATCACGTTCATGGTCAGGGAGATCTGCCCCGCCGACGAGGTTTGCTGCTGCGCCGCGTTGGAGATGCTCTGGATCAGCGCGGCCAGGGTCTTGGACACCCCTTCGATTTCTTCCAGGGCCACCCCGGCGTCCTGGGCCAGCCGCGCGCCGCGCACCACTTCGGTGGTGGTCTGCTCCATGGAAATCACGGCTTCATTGGTGTCGGTCTGGATCGCCCGCACCAGGTTCTCGATCTGCCGGGTGGCGGCCGACGAGCGCTCGGCCAGGCGCTGCACCTCATCGGCCACCACCGCAAAGCCGCGCCCGGCGTCACCGGCCATGCTCGCCTGGATCGCGGCGTTGAGGGCAAGGATGTTGGTCTGGTCGGCGATATCGTCGATCAGGCTGACGATATCGCCAATTTCCTGGGACGATTCCCCCAGGCGCTTGATGCGTTTGGCGGTGTCCTGGATCTGTTCACGGATGTTGTCCATGCCGTGGATGGTGTTGTGCACCACCTCGTTGCCCTTGTTGGCGATCTCCACCGAACGTTCGGCCACGGCCGAGGACTCGGCGGCGTTGGCCGATACCTGGTCGATGGATTGGGCCATCTGGTTGATCGCCGTGGAGGCTTCGGCGATCTGCTGGGCCTGGTGCTCCGAGGCCTGGGCCAGGTGCATGGCGGTGGCCTGGGTTTCCTGCACCGCACCGGCCACTTCACCGGCGGTGAGGTTGATGGTCGCCACCAGGTCACGCAACTGGTCCACCGAATAGTTGATGGAATCGGCGATGGTGCCGGTAAAGTCTTCGGTCACCGAGGCGGTCACGGTGAGGTCGCCGTCGGCCAGGTCTTCGATTTCGTCCAGCAGGCGCATGATCGCGTTCTGATTGCGTTCGTTTTTCTCGGCGGTTTCGCGCAACTGGCGATTGGTCTCGCGCACCATCACCAGGCCGATCAGGATAATCGAGGCCAGCGCCAGCAAGCCCAGGGCATAGCCGCCGATGGTGTCGAGGGTGCGCCCGCCGGCCAGGTTTTCAAAGCCGGTGGCCAGTTGCGAGGCTTCATCGAGCAGGGTCTGCGAGAGGCTGAAGATGTTGCTCGCCGAGGCGCGCACCTGGAACAGTTGTGGCGAGGTTTCGAGGATTTCATCCACGGAGCCGGAGACAAACTCGAACAGCTCGGCAATTTCCGCCAGGCGCGCCCGGGCGTCCGAGTCTTGCACCTCGCTGATCTTCAGGCCGGCACTGCCCTGGAGCATACCGGCCAGGACCTGGCCAAAACGGTTGGCGTCGCGGCCAAAGGCGTCGGCGGCCTTGACCGCCGTGTCATCTCCCGCCAGCACCGTGTTGACCGCTCCCAGGATGCGCTCGGCCAATAGCGACTGGCGCTGGGCCACCGCCACCTGGCTGGCGGGCGCGCCGCGCTGCAGCAGGATCTCGACGACCTTTTCCGACTCGATCTGTAATTGCGGCACGGTTTCGGCCAGGGTCGCCGCCACTTGATGCAGGGACAGCACCGTCTGCTCGCTGGCCAGGATCACGTCGGTGTTCTTCAGCAAGGCTTCCCAGTCATGCTGCACGGCGCGCATTTCGCTGCGCACGGCAGCGGGTGCAGCGGGCAGGCCGGTGGCCGGGTCGCCTTTTTTCAGGTAACCCCAGCGCTGGGCAAAATCATTGCGCGCCTCACTCAGCAGCTTGAACGCGGCGGCCTTGCCGGCGGCGGCCTCCGTGGCGTTCTTGGCAATGCGCTGGGACAGCACCCGCAGCTCGCCGGCGTGGCCGATGTACTGCTTGTCGTAGGTGGACTGGGTGTTGAGGTACGCGAAGTTGGCGAACAGCAGCATGATGAAGATGATCAGCGCGATAAACAGCACGATGATCTGCGAACGGCTACGGGAGGCTTCCTGCGGTTTGACGGGGGTGGCGGTGCTCATGCGGCAACATCCAGAAAGCCCGGGGCCTGGGCCAGGGCGAAGGGGCTGAAGACCTGCCACAGCGGGTCGCCGCTGAACTGGCCTTGGATAAACGCGGCGCTGGCGGCGGGCACGCTGGCCGATGCCGGAAGCAGCAGGTCCTGGGCAAAGTGTTGCAGGCCGACCACTTCATCCACCAGCAGGCCGACAAAGGTGTCTTCGTGCTCGATCACCAGCACCCGGCGCTGCTTGCGCGCCGCCGAAAGCTCATAGCCGAAAAACCCACACAGGTTGATCACCGGCAGCAAGCGCCCGCGCAGGTTGGCCACGCCCCTGACCCAGGGCTTGACCCCCGGCATCAAGGTGCAGCGCGGTTCATGCAGCACCTCGGCGACTTCGCCCATGGGCGCCACATACCAATGCCCGCCCAGGCGAAAGCCGATGCCGCTCCAGCTGTGCGACCGGGTTTCCTGGGACGGCAAATCAGCGGCCAGCAGGCGGCAGCGGCGATCGATGTCCAGCAGCAGCTCAAAGGCGGTTTGCGACTCGGTCATGGGAACGTGCCGTCAGGGTTTGAGCACCGAGTTCAGGACTTCAATCAGCTTGTCTTCTTCCACCGGCTTGGTCAGGTATGCCTTGGCCCCTTGGCGCGCGCCCCAGATCTTGTCGGTTTCCTGGTCCTTGGTGGTGACGATGATGATCGGGATACCGCTGGTTTCCGGTTCCTTGGACAATTGGCGCGTGGCCTGGAAGCCATTGAGGCCGGGCATGACGATATCCATCAAGACGGCGTCGGGCTTCTCCTGGCGGGCCAGGGCAACGCCATCAGCACCGTTTTCGGCCTTGAGGACCTGGTGACCGTGCTTTTCCAGCATGCCGGTCAGTTTGTACATTTCAGTCGGCGAATCGTCGACGATCAGAACACGTGCCATGGTTTTCCCCACTACATTGGTTGACGCAAGCCCCGGGGGCTGGGTCAATGTGCTTGTTCTACTGCAGCGAAACCCGGCACATAGGCCTTGATCGCACTCAGCAGTTCTTCCTTGCTGAAAGGCTTGGTCAAAAATTGATCGACGCCGACGATGCGCCCCTTGGCTTTGTCGAACAGGCCGTCCCTGGACGAGAGCATGATCACCGGAATGGCCTTGAACGCCGGGTTGTTCTTGACCAGGGCGCAGGTCTGATAGCCATCCAGGCGCGGCATCATGATGTCGACAAAGATAATGTGCGGGTGATGGTCAACGATCCTGGCCAGGGCATCAAAACCGTCGATGGCCGTGATGACTTCGCACCCCACGTTCTTCAACAGCGTTTCAGCGGTGCGGCGAATCGTTTTCGAATCGTCGATCACCATCACTTTCAAGGCGTTGGAATGCTGTTCCATATCTGCTCTACCATCGCCACAGCGAATCGGTTTTCGGTGTGTACTGCCGGGTGCGGCCTGGGACCAGCGCCAAAACCCTTGCCGTGCAAGGGCCGACACGCCATGGCAGCCTTTTTAGCACAGACTGGGAAGGCAATCTATCGGCCGACCGGCAAGGTGGTTTTTCCTTGACCCACAACAGCCGCAGCGCCACTCTGACGCCACTTTTATGCGCCCTTATTTGTTAGAGGAATTCCCCATGAGCGTTCGCGTCGGCATTGTCATGGACCCTATCGCCAGCATCTCCTATAAAAAGGATAGCTCGCTGGCCATGCTGCTCGCCGCCCAGGCCCGCGGCTGGACCCTGTTCTATATGGAGCAGCGCGACCTTTACCAGGGCGACGGCGAGGCGCGGGCGCGGATGCGCCCCTTGCAGGTGTTCGCCAACCCAGAGAAGTGGTTTGAGCTGCAAGACGAGATCGACAGCCCCCTGAGCGACCTGGACGTGATCCTGATGCGCAAGGATCCGCCGTTCGACATGGAGTTCGTCTACTCCACCTACCTGCTGGAGCAGGCCGAGCGCGCCGGCGTGCTGATCGTCAACAAGCCGCAGAGCCTGCGCGACTGCAACGAAAAGCTGTTCGCCACCCTGTTCCCGCAGTGCACGCCACCGACCGTGGTCAGCCGCCGCGCCGATGTATTGCGTGAATTTGCCGCCAAGCATGGCGATGTGATCCTCAAGCCGCTGGACGGCATGGGCGGCACCTCGATCTTCCGTCACCGCGCGGGCGACCCGAACCTGTCGGTGATCCTTGAGACCCTGACCGCCCTCGGCACCCAGCAGATCATGGGCCAGGCCTACCTGCCAGCGATCAAGGACGGCGACAAGCGCATCCTGATGATCGACGGCGAGCCGGTGGATTACTGCCTGGCACGCATCCCGGCGGCCGGCGAGACCCGTGGCAACCTCGCGGCCGGTGGTCGTGGCGAAGCCCGACCGCTGAGCGACAAGGACCGCTGGATCGCCGCCCAGGTTGGCCCGACCCTGCGGGAAAAGGGCCTGCTGTTTGTAGGCCTTGACGTAATTGGCGAGCACCTGACCGAAATCAACGTGACCAGTCCCACCTGTATCCGCGAAATAGACAACGCGTTCGGCACCAATATCGGCGAAATGCTCATGGCAGCGATTGCCGACAAGCTACAAGCCAAGTGACATAGAACAGCCAGATGTAAACCAACATTGCGCTATCATGCGCCACCCGTGAGACGCGCGATGTTGGTTTTCCTGTTATGACGCTTCCGTCCGACCTGCCCCCCCAATTCACCCATAGCGGCGTACGCCCGGCTGATCGGCTCGGATTTACCCTGTTCCTGGCAGCGCTGATTCATTTGGCGTTGATCCTTGGCCTGGGCTTCACCTTCGTCGAACCCCAGCAGATCAGCAAAACCCTGGAAATCACCCTCGCCACCTTCAAAAGTGAAAAAAAGCCCGAAAAGGCTGACTTCCTGGCCCAGGACAATCAGCAGGGCAGCGGCACCCTGGATAAAAAGGCGGTGCCCAAGACCACCGAAGTGGCGCCCTTCCAGGACAACAAGATCAATAAGGTCACCCCGCCTCCAGCGGCCAAGCCTGAGGTCAAGCAGGCCGCGCCCAAGGCCGCCGTCGCCACCGTTGCGCCAAAACCCCAGAAGGCCGTGACCCAGCGCGAAGCCGTGAAGACCGAGCCTACGCCAAGCAAACCCGCCCCCACATTTGACAGCTCGCAGCTTTCCAGCGAAATCTCCAGCCTGGAAGCCGAACTGGCCAACGAACAACAGCTGTACGCCAAGCGCCCGCGCATCTACCGGCTCAATGCCGCCTCCACCATGCGCGACAAAGGCGCCTGGTATAAGGACGAATGGCGCAAGAAGGTCGAGCGCATCGGCAACTTGAACTACCCGGACGAGGCCCGTCGCCAGCAGATCTACGGCAACTTGCGCCTGCTGGTGTCGATCAACCGCGACGGCTCCCTGTATGAAGTGCTGGTGCTGGAGTCCTCCGGCCAGCCATTGCTGGACCAGGCGGCGCAACGCATCGTGCGCCTGGCTGCACCGTTCGCCCCGTTTACCGGCGACCTGAACGATATCGACCGCCTGGAAATCATCCGCACCTGGCGTTTTGCCAAAGGCGACCGGCTTTCCAGCAACTGACCACTGCAAGCTCGCGCCTACACGGGAAACAAATCCGCTAACCGTATTCCTACACATCCCCAGCTTGTCAGTTCGCCCCTCCAACGCCACACTAGCGGACATGAAAAATGTCAGCCCGACTTACCTCAAGCACCAATTCCTGATCGCCATGCCCCATATGGCCGACCCGAACTTTGCGCACACCTTGACCTATATCGTCGAGCACACGGCCGATGGCGCCATGGGGCTGGTGGTCAACCGCCCGCAAAGCCTGAACCTGGCGGATATCCTTGAGCAACTGCGCCCGGAGATCGACCCGCCCGCCAGTTGCCAGGCAGTGCCGATCTATTTCGGCGGCCCGGTGCAGACGGACCGGGGTTTCGTGCTGCATCCCAGCGGCCCGACGTTCCAGGCCACTGTCGACCTGGAGGGCGTGTCGCTGTCCACCTCCCAGGACGTGCTGTTTGCCATCGCCGATGGCGTCGGCCCGCAGCAGAGCCTGATTACCCTGGGCTACGCGGGTTGGGAAGCCGGGCAACTGGAAGAAGAACTGGCCAATAATGCCTGGCTGACCTGCCCGTTCGATGCCGACATTCTGTTCAATACCGCCAGCGAACTGCGCCTGAATGCCGCGGCCAAGCAGTTGGGGGTCAACCTCAACCTGCTGACCAGCCAGGCGGGGCACGCCTGATGGCCTTGCGACTGATCCTCGGGTTTGACTACGGCACCAAGCAGATCGGCGTGGCCGTGGGCCAGGTCATCACCGGCCAGGCCCGCGAGCTGTGTACCTTGAAGGCGCAAAACGGCATTCCGGACTGGAATCAGGTCGAAGCCCTGATCAAGGAATGGAAGCCCGACGCGGTGGTGGTCGGCCTGCCGCTGAACATGGACGGCACCCCCAGCGACATGTGCCTGCGCGCCGAGAAGTTCGCCCGTCGCCTCAATGGCCGCTACAACCTGCCCTTCTATACCCACGATGAGCGCCTGACGACCTTCGAGGCCAAGGGTGAGCGCCGCGACCGTGGCGGGCAGAAAGGCAGCTACCGCGACAACCCGGTCGACGCCATTGCCGCCGCCTTGCTGTTGCAGGGCTGGCTGGATGAAAACACTGCTTTATTTGAATCCTGACTGACGCGGCTTGCCGCGTCTTCTTACGTTTGAGCCCGGACTTTGTCAGCGTCACGCTGGCCGAGCCCTTGAAGGAGCCACCATGAGCCTGCCCAATCCCGCCGAACTGATCAGCCAGATGGCGATTCGCCTCAAGGCCCACCTGCAACACCGCGCCATCAGCGAGCCGCGCTTCATCGGCATCCGCACCGGCGGTGTGTGGGTCGCCCAGGCGTTGCTGCAAGAGCTGGGCAGTGACTCGCCCCTGGGCACCCTGGACGTGTCCTTCTACCGCGATGACTTCAGCCAGAACGGCCTGCACCCACAAGTGCGCCCGTCAGCCCTGCCGTTCGAGATCGAAGGCCAGCACCTAGTGCTGATTGATGACGTGCTGATGAGCGGCCGCACCATCCGGGCCGCCATGAACGAGCTGTTCGACTACGGCCGCCCGGCCAGCATCACCCTGGTCTGCCTGCTAGACCTCGAGGCTGGCGAACTGCCGATCAGCCCGGATGTGGTGGGCGCGACCCTGTCGCTTTCAGCCCAGCAGCGGGTAAAATTGTCCGGTCCCACGCCGCTCGAACTCGAACTGCAAGACCTCGCCCTTTAAACCGCCTTGTAAAGAGTCCCCGCGATGACGCCTCTAGATGCCAAGCGCCCGCTGCAGCTCAACGCTCAGGGCCAGCTGCAACACTTCCTGTCCCTCGACGGCCTGCCCCGCGAATTGCTCACCGAAATCCTCGACACTGCCGACTCGTTCCTTGAAGTCGGCGGCCGAGCGGTGAAGAAAGTCCCGCTGCTGCGCGGCAAAACCATTTGCAACGTGTTCTTCGAGAACTCGACGCGCACCCGCACCACCTTCGAACTGGCAGCCCAGCGCCTGTCAGCCGACGTGATCACCCTGAACGTCTCCACCTCGTCGGCGAGCAAGGGCGAAACCCTGCTCGACACCCTGCGTAACCTGGAGGCCATGGCGGCCGACATGTTCGTGGTGCGTCATGGCGACTCGGGCGCGGCGCACTTTATCGCCGAGCACGTGTGCCCGCAGGTGGCGATCATCAACGGCGGCGATGGCCGCCACGCCCACCCGACCCAGGGCATGCTCGACATGCTCACCATCCGTCGGCACAAGGGTGGCTTTGAAAACCTCTCGGTGGCCATCGTCGGCGATATCCTGCATTCGCGGGTAGCGCGCTCGAACATGCTGGCCCTGAAAACCCTGGGCTGCCCGGATATCCGCGTGATTGCACCGAAAACCCTGCTGCCGGTAGGCATCGAGCAATACGGGGTGAAGGTCTACACCGACATGGCCACGGGCCTGAAGGATGTGGACGTGGTGATCATGCTGCGCCTGCAACGCGAGCGCATGGCCGGTGGCCTGCTGCCCAGCGAAGGCGAGTTCTACCGCCTGTTCGGCCTGACCACCGCGCGCCTGGCCGGTGCCAAGCCGGATGCCATTGTCATGCACCCCGGCCCGATCAACCGCGGGGTGGAGATTGAGTCGGCGGTGGCCGACGGGCCGCACTCGGTGATTCTCAACCAGGTTACCTACGGCATCGCCGTACGCATGGCCGTGCTGTCCATGGCCATGAGCGGGCAAACCGCCCAACGTCAATTCGAGCAGGAGAACGCCCAGTGAAGCTCAGCATTCTCGGCGCCCGAGTCATCGATCCGGCCAGCGGCCTGGATCAAGTCACTGATCTGCACCTGGAAGCTGGCAAGATCATTGCCATTGGCGCCGCCCCCAGCGGTTTCAGCCCGGTTCAGAGCATCGACGCCAAAGGCCTGGTGGCTGCTCCCGGCCTGGTAGACCTGAACGTCGCCCTGCGCGAGCCGGGCTACAGCCGCAAAGGCAGCATCGCCAGCGAAACCCGCGCCGCCGCTGCCGGCGGTGTCACCAGCCTGTGCTGCCCGCCACAGACCAAACCGGTGCTGGACACCTCGGCCGTGGCCGAGCTGATCCTTGACCGTGCCCGCGAGGCCGGCAATTGCAAAGTGTTCCCCATCGGCGCCCTGAGCAAAGGCCTGGATGGCGAACAACTGGCGGAGCTGATTGCCCTGCGCGACGCGGGTTGCGTGGCCTTCGGCAATGGCCTGGAAAGCTTCCGCAGCACCCGCACCCTGTGCCGCGCCCTGGAATACGCAGCCACCTTCGACCTGACGGTGATCTTCCACTCCCAGGACCACGACCTGGCTGAAGGCGGCCTGGCCCATGAAGGCCCTACCGCCAGCTTCCTCGGCCTGGCAGGCATCCCGGAAACCGCAGAAACCGTAGCCCTGGCCCGTGACCTGCTGCTGGTGGAACAAAGCGGGGTGCGTGCGCACTTCAGCCAACTGACCAGCGCCCGGGGCGTGGCCCTGATCGCCCAGGCCCAGGCCCGCGGCTTGCCGGTGACCGCCGATGTGGCGTTGTACCAGTTGATTCTGACCGATGAGGCGTTGATCGACTTCTCCAGCCTGTACCACGTGCAACCGCCACTGCGCACCCGCGCCGACCGCGACGGTTTGCGCGCAGCGGTGAAGTCCGGGGTGGTTTCGGCGATCTCCAGCCATCACCAACCCCACGAGCGGGATGCCAAGCTGGCCCCGTTTGGCGCGACAGAGCCTGGGATCAGCAGCGTCGAGTTGCTGCTGCCGCTGGCGATGACCCTGGTGGAAGATGGGTTGCTGGACTTGCCAACGCTGCTGGCACGCCTGAGCTCAGGCCCGGCCCAAGCGCTGCGCCTGCCGGCGGGCAAGCTGGCGGTGGGTTCTGCGGCGGACCTGGTGCTGTTTGATCCGGCCAGCTCCACCGTGGCTGGCGAGCAGTGGCTGTCTCGGGGTGAAAACTGCCCTTTCATCGGCCATAGCTTGCCGGCGACTGTGCGCTACACCCTGGTGGATGGACGGATCAGCTACCAGGCCTGATCCGCTCTAAAGTGGGCACGGTCAAAAATGTAGGAGCCAGCTTGTGTGGGAGCTGGCTTGCCTGCGATTGCATCACCTCAGTGCCACTGACATACCGAAGTGCCTGCATCGCAGGCAAGCCTGCTCCCACATTTGACCGTGCCCACATGAGCCTAGCCAGGCTTAGCGCCCGCCCAGCCGCTCGGCATTGCGGATCGAAACCTGCGTATTCAGCGTCCAGAAGTCATACAGCACGCCGACTAGGAACAAGCCGCCCGTTACCAGATACAACAGGCCGGTGAGCCATTTGCCCTGATACATGCGGTGCAAGCCAAACACCCCAAGAAACGTCAGAAGAATCCAGGCCACGTTGTACTCGATCGGCCCGGCGGTAAAACGCAGGTCGGCTTCACGGTCCATCGCCGGGATCAGGAACAGGTCGATCAGCCAGCCAATACCCAGCAAACCAAAGGTGAAGAACCAGATCGTCCCGGTCACCGGCTTGCCGTAGTAAAAGCGGTGCGCCCCGGTAAAACCGAAGATCCAGAGCAGGTAACCGATCACCTTGCTATGGGTGTCCTGTTGCGAAACATCCTGTCGATAGGTGTTCATGAATGACCTCTTAAGCCTCGATAGATAAATATTTCTGGTTTCTTTGTGACTTTTTTACAGGCACCCGACGTACGGCAAATGTTATCGTCGCTTCCCTCAAAGCCTTATACCGCCTGACTTGTGTAGGACAATTGCGACAGTTCGTCGCGGTTTTCCTGATTTTGACGTCAAGGTTCAGTCGACAGACGGCCTGAGAAAGACACTAAAAGCTGTTATAAAGTTGCGCGCAAACCAACAAGAGCCTGCCTTATGCGACCATTTTTAAAGACATGGCTAACCATTTGCCTATTGATGCCACTGGCCGCCCACGCCACCAATCGTGAGCAACGACTTCCGAACGTTAATGGTTTTACCCCTAAAGTTCACGCCACTACCACCTCCGCCAAATCGGCAAAGCTCACCGTCAAGCGCCCGACTCAGCTGAGCAAGGCCAACGTTAAAGCAGTTCCGGGCCTGGTAGCGAGCAATAACCAGCAAAGCAGCAAAGTCTTGAGCCGTGCCGTCAACGTGCTCGGCACCCCTTATCGTTGGGGCGGCAGTAGCCCAAGTAAAGGCTTTGATTGCAGCGGCCTGGTGAAATACGCCTTCAATGATGTGGCTGCAGTGGATTTGCCACGCACCTCCAACGCCATGGCCAGCGGCCACGGGCAGAAGGTCGATCGCAAGGATCTGAAGCCCGGCGACCTGTTGTTCTTCAAGCTCAAGAGCCGCCAGGTCAACCATGTTGCCATCTACCTGGGCAACGACCGCTTTATCCACGCACCGCGCCGTGGCAAGTCGGTCAGCATCGACACCCTGAAAAAGCCGTTCTGGAACAAGAACTACGTGATTGCCAAGCGCGTGCTGCCCAAAGAGCAGAACAACCTGCGGATTGTGCAGCGCTGACAGTAAATGCAAATGTGAATGCTGGCTTGTGTGGGAGCTGGCTTGCCTGCGATAGCATCACCTCAGTGTGACTGACACACCGAGTTGCCTGCATCGCAGGCAAGCCAGCTCCCACATCCTATATATCTGCGGGCACCCGCGCCTGCTCCCGGGCCTCTTCAAGCCTGACCAGTCCCTGACTGACCAACCCCTTCAAGCTCATATCCAACGTCTTCATCCCCAGCGCCCCGCCCGTCTGAATCGCCGAATACAACTGCGCCACCTTGTCCTCACGGATCAGGTTGCGGATCGCCGGTGTGCCGAGCATGATTTCATGGGCCGCCACGCGCCCGCCGCCGACTTTCTTCAGCAACACCTGGGACACCACCGCCTGCAGCGATTCCGAGAGCATCGAGCGGACCATGGCCTTTTCCCCCGCCGGAAACACATCCACCAGCCGATCCACGGTTTTCGCCGCCGAACTGGTGTGCAGGGTGCCAAACACCAAGTGCCCGGTTTCCGCCGCCGTCAGGGCCAGGCGGATGGTTTCCAGGTCGCGCAATTCGCCGACCAGGATCACATCCGGGTCTTCGCGCAACGCCGAACGCAGGGCCGTCGAGAAACTGTGGGTGTCGCGGTGCACCTGGCGTTGGCTGATCAGCGCTTTACGCGGTTCGTGGACAAACTCGATAGGGTCTTCAAGGGTCAGGATGTGCTGCTGACGGGTGCTGTTGAGGTAATCGACCATCGCCGCCAGGGTGGTGGACTTGCCCGAGCCCGTGGCACCGGTCACCAGCACCAGCCCTCTGGGCAATTCGGCGATGCGCCGGAATATGTCCCCCAGCCCCAGGGCTTCCAGGCTCTGGACCCGAGAGGGGATCGCACGGAACACCGCCCCCAGCCCCCGGTGCTGGCAGAACACGTTGGCGCGAAAGCGCGCGACGCCAGGCAAATCGAAGGAAAAATCCGTTTCAAGAGATGTTTCGAAATCCTTTTGCTGGTGTTTATGGAGGATCGGGCTGAGCAAGTCCGCTACTTGCGTAGCACTCAGCACCGGCCAATCCAGTGGCAGTACCTCGCCATCGACGCGCATCCTCGGCGCCAAGCCTGCCGACAGATGCAGGTCGGAGGCGCCCTGGCTGACGCTTGCGGCCAGCAGTTCAGTGATGTCCATAGGGCTATCCATTTCCAGTAGAATGCCGCGGACTCCATATCCGCGGGCGCAACTTTAATGTCGACCATAGCAGACAATATCGGCCTGGTTACCGAGCGGATCCGTGCCGCGGCCCAGGCCGTGCAACGCGATGAAACCAGCGTGCACTTGCTGGCCGTGAGCAAGACCAAACCCGCGCAAGCCGTGCGCGAAGCCTACGCCGCCGGGATGCGCGACTTCGGCGAGAACTACCTGCAGGAAGCCCTGGGCAAACAGGCCGATTTAACCGATCTGCCCTTGAGTTGGCACTTCATCGGCCCCATTCAATCGAACAAGACACGCGCTATCGCCGAGAACTTCGCTTGGGTGCATTCCGTGGACCGCCTGAAAATTGCCCAACGCCTGTCCGAACAACGCCCGGCCGACCTGCCGCCGCTCAATATCTGCATTCAGGTCAATGTCAGTGGCGAAGCCAGCAAGTCCGGCTGTACACCCGCCGACCTGCCAGCGCTGGCCGAGGCGATCCAGGCCCTGCCCCGCTTGAAGCTGCGCGGCCTGATGGCGATCCCCGAGCCCACTGACGACCGTGCACAGCAAGATGCGGCGTTTGCCGCAGTGCGTGACTTGCAAGCGAGCCTGGACCTGGGGCTCGACACACTTTCCATGGGCATGAGCCATGACCTTGAGTCGGCCATTGCCCAAGGGGCCACCTGGGTGCGGATCGGTACCGCGCTGTTTGGTGCCCGCGACTACGGCCAGCCATGAAATGGCTGACTTCCATCTGAGTAAGGACCTGTCATGAGCAGCACGCGTATAGCCTTTATCGGCGCCGGTAACATGGCGGCCAGCCTGATCGGTGGCCTGCGGGCCAAGGGCCTGCAAGCCTCGCAGATTCGCGCCAGCGATCCGGGCGCCGAGACCCGTGCCCGGGTGAGCGCAGAACACGGTATCGAAACCTTCGCCGACAACGCCGAAGCCATCCAGGGCGTCGACGTGATCGTACTGGCGGTCAAGCCACAGGCCATGAAAGCCGTGTGCGAAGCCTTGCGCCCAAACCTGGCGCCGCAGCAACTGGTGGTGTCGATTGCCGCCGGTATCAACTGCGCCAGCATGAACAACTGGCTCGGCGCCCAGCCCATCGTGCGCTGCATGCCCAACACCCCATCGCTGCTGCGCCAGGGTGTCAGCGGCCTGTACGCCACCGCCCAAGTGAGCGCCGCCCAGCGTGAGCAGGCCCAGGAGCTGTTGTCGGCCGTGGGTGTGGCCCTGTGGCTGGAAGAAGAGCAGCAACTGGACGCCGTCACCGCTGTGTCCGGCAGTGGCCCGGCATATTTCTTCCTGCTGGTCGAAGCCATGACCGCCGCCGGCGTGAAGCTGGGCCTGCCACGGGAAATCGCTGAGCAACTGACCCAGCAAACCGCCCTCGGCGCCGCACATATGGTGGTCTCCAGCGATGTGGATGCGGCCGAATTGCGTCGTCGCGTGACCTCGCCCAATGGCACCACACAGGCGGCCATCGAATCATTCCAGGCCGGGGGCTTTGAAGCCCTGGTCGAAAAAGCACTGGGTGCCGCCGCGCACCGCTCGGCTGAACTTGCCGAACAACTGGGTCAATAAGGAGCCAATATGATTGGTTTGAACACCGCTGCCGTCTATGTACTGCAAACCCTCGGCAGCCTTTACCTGCTGATCGTGCTGTTGCGCTTTGTCCTGCAACTGGTACGCGCCAACTTCTACAACCCGCTCTGCCAATTCGCCGTGAAGGCCACCCAGCCGCTGCTCAAGCCGCTGCGCCGGGTAATCCCGAGCCTTTTCGGCCTGGACATGTCGTCGCTGGTGCTGGCGATCCTGGTGCAACTGGCGCTGATGGCCCTGACGCTGCTGCTGACCTACGGCACCATGGGCAACTTCCTGCAACTGCTGGTCTGGGCCCTGATCGGCGTGACCGCGCTGTTCCTGAAGATTTTCTTCTTTGCACTGATCATCAGCGTGATCCTGTCCTGGGTCGCACCGGGCAGCCATAACCCTGGCGCCGAACTGGTCAACCAGATCTGCGAACCGGCCCTGGCGCCATTCCGCAAGATCCTGCCGAACCTCGGCGGCCTGGATATCTCGCCGATCCTCGCGTTCATGGTGCTCAAGCTCCTGGACATGCTGGTGATCAACAACCTGGCGGCAATGACCATGATGCCGGACATCCTGCGCTTGCTGATCTGACGACTGTTTGCGGGCTGCGCAGGACAACATGTGGGGGCAGGCAAGCCCCCACATTTTTGTAACTGTGTCTTGAAGTGAATCCATGCAGGCCTTCGCTTGCCGCTAGGCCCCCCGCTCTTTAGACTTACGCCTCATTTAAACGAGAGCAGGGTCGATGCCAACTGCCTTTCCCCCCGATTCTGTTGGACTGGTCGTGCCCCAAGTGGCGCACTTCAGCGAACCCCTGGCCCTGGCCTGCGGGCGGTCGCTGCCAGCCTATGACCTGATCTATGAAACCTACGGTGCGTTGAACGCCACGGCCAGCAACGCCGTGCTGATCTGTCACGCCCTGTCGGGCCATCATCACGCCGCCGGCTACCACAGCGCCGACGAGCGCAAGCCCGGCTGGTGGGACAGCTGCATCGGCCCTGGCAAACCCATCGACACCAACAAGTTCTTTGTGGTCAGCCTGAACAACCTCGGCGGCTGCAACGGCTCCACCGGCCCCAGCAGCCTCAACCCGGAAACCGGCAAGCCGTTTGGCGCCGACTTCCCGGTACTGACCGTGGAAGACTGGGTGCACAGCCAGGCACGCCTGGCCGACCGGCTGGGCATCCAGCAATGGGCAGCGGTGATCGGCGGCAGCCTGGGCGGCATGCAGGCCCTGCAATGGACCATTACCTACCCCGACCGCGTGCGCCATTGCCTGGCCATCGCCTCGGCCCCCAAGTTGTCGGCACAGAACATCGCCTTCAACGAAGTGGCGCGCCAGGCGATCCTCACCGACCCCGAGTTCCACGGCGGTTCATTCCAGGAAGCCGGGGTGATCCCCAAGCGCGGCTTGATGCTGGCGCGGATGGTCGGACATATCACCTACCTGTCGGATGACTCCATGGGCGAAAAATTCGGCCGTGGGCTCAAGAGCGAGAAGCTCAACTACGACTTCCACAGCGTCGAATTCCAGGTCGAAAGCTACCTGCGTTACCAGGGCGAGGAGTTTTCCGGGCGTTTCGACGCCAACACCTACCTGTTGATGACCAAGGCCCTGGACTACTTCGACCCGGCGGCAAACTTTGATGACGACCTGGCGAAGACCTTCGAAGGCGCCACGGCCAAGTTTTGCGTGATGTCGTTCACCACCGACTGGCGCTTCTCGCCGGCCCGTTCGCGGGAGCTGGTGGATGCGCTGATGGCTGCGCGCAAAGACGTCTGCTACCTGGAGATCGACGCACCGCAGGGCCACGATGCCTTCCTGATCCCGATCCCGCGCTATCTGCAGGCCTTCAGCAATTACATGAACCGCATAACTTTGTGAGAACGCCATGAGAGCCGACCTGGAAATCATCCAAGACTGGATCCCCGCCGGCAGCCGCGTGCTCGACCTGGGTTGCGGCGATGGCGAACTGCTGAGCTGGCTGCGCGACAACAAGCAAGTCACCGGCTATGGCCTGGAAAACGACCCGGACAACATCGCCCAATGCGTGGCCAAGGGCATCAACGTAATCGAGCAGGACCTGGACAAGGGCCTGGGCAACTTTGCCAGCAACAGCTTCGATATCGTGGTGATGACCCAGGCCCTGCAGGCTGTGCATTACCCGGACCGGATCCTCGACGAAATGTTGCGCGTCGGCCGCCAGTGCATCATCACCTTCCCCAACTTCGGCCACTGGCGCTGCCGCTGGTACCTGGCCACCAAGGGCCGGATGCCGGTATCGGACTTCCTGCCGTACACCTGGTACAACACGCCCAATATTCACTTCTGCACCTTCGAGGACTTCGAAGCACTGTGCAGCGGGCGCGAAGCCAAGGTGATCAACCGCCTTGCCGTCGATCAACAGCATCGCCACGGCTGGGCAAGTAAGCTATGGCCTAATCTTTTAGGTGAAATCGGGATTTATCGGGTCAGCAGTCCTGGCCTGACCGATCATCAGATTGCCGTCTAACCATTTTCGAGGAGGACGATCATGAGTCGCCTGGCTATTTTTCTACTCACCGCCTGCCTTGGCGCCAGCGCCCTGGCCGCCGGCCCTATCGACAGCAATCGGCAGAAGGCGTTTGGTGATATCACCGTGCACTACAGCACCTTCACCTCCAGCTTCCTGCAACCCGAGACGGCCCAGGCCGTGGGCGTGGTGCGCAGCAAGAACAAGGGCATGATCAATGTCTCGGTGATCAAGGGCGTGGAGCCCGTGGCGGCCCAAGTGACCGGCACGATCAAGGACTTGACCGGCAAGAGTGAAATGCTGACCTTCAAGCAAATCACCGAAAAAGGCGCGATCTACTACCTCGCCCCCTACTCGGTGCCGCAGCAGGAGTTCCGCACCTTTACCATCAATGTTGAAACCGGTGGCAAAGCCCACGGCTTCAGTTTCACCCAAGAACTGTTCCCGGCCGAATAATGAACCTGACACAACTCGTACTGGCCAGCCATAACGCCGGCAAACTCAAGGAACTCCAGGCCATGCTCGGCGAATCGGTGCAACTGCGCTCGATTGGCGAGTTCAGCCAGGTGGAGCCGGAGGAAACCGGCCTGTCGTTCGTCGAGAACGCCATCCTCAAGGCCCGCAATGCCGCGCGCATTTCCGGGCTGCCGGCACTGGCCGACGACTCCGGCCTGGCCGTGGACTTCCTCGGCGGCGCCCCCGGCATCTACTCGGCGCGCTATGCCGACGGCAAAGGCGACGCGGCGAACAACGCCAAGCTGCTGGACGCCCTCAAGGACGTGCCGGACGCGATGCGCGGCGCGCAGTTTGTCTGTGTGCTGGCCCTGGTGCGGCATGCCGACGACCCGCTGCCGATTCTCTGCGAAGGTTTGTGGCACGGGCGCATCCTGCACGCGGCCAGCGGCGAGCACGGGTTTGGCTATGACCCGCTGTTCTGGGTGCCGGAGCGCAATGTGTCCAGCGCCGAACTGAGCCCCGCCGACAAGAACCAGATCAGCCACCGCGCCCGCGCAATGGATTTGCTGCGCCAGCGTCTGGGCTTGAAATGACCCAGAACACCTCCGCGCAGCCCCTGATCCTCGGTGGCGCGCAAACACCTCGGGCGGCCCTGCCAGTGCTGCCGCCCCTGGCGCTGTACATCCACATCCCGTGGTGCGTGCGTAAATGCCCCTATTGCGACTTCAACTCCCACACCGCCAGCAAGGTGCTGCCGGAAGAAGAGTATGTCGACGCGTTGCTGGCGGACCTGGATCAGGACCTGCACGCGGTGTATGGTCGCGAGCTGAGTTCGATCTTCTTTGGCGGCGGCACGCCAAGCCTGTTCAGTGCTGCGGCGCTGGGGCGGTTGCTGGAGGGCGTGGAGCAACGTATCCGGTTTGCCCGCGACATCGAGATCACCCTGGAAGCCAACCCCGGCACCTTCGAGCAAGAGAAGTTCGTCGCCTACCGCAAGCTGGGGATCAATCGCCTGTCGATTGGCATCCAGAGCTTCCAGCAGGACAAGCTCAAGGCCCTGGGCCGCATCCACAATGGCGACGAAGCCGTACGCGCCGCCGGCATGGCACGCCAGGCCGGCTTTGATAACTTCAACCTGGACCTGATGCACGGTTTGCCCGACCAATCCCTGGACGACGCCCTGGGCGACCTGCGCCAGGCGATTGCGCTCAAGCCGACCCACCTGTCGTGGTACCAACTGACCCTGGAACCCAACACTGTGTTCTGGAACCAGCCGCCGACGCTGCCGGAAGACGACACCCTGTGGGATATCCAGGAAGCCGGCCAGGCCCTGCTCGCCGAACACGGCTACGCGCAATATGAAGTCTCGGCCTACGCCCAGCCGGGCCGGCCCGCGCGGCATAACCTCAATTACTGGAGTTTTGGCGACTTTATCGGCATCGGCGCCGGCGCCCACGGCAAGCTCAGCCATCCAGACGGGCGCATCGTGCGCACCTGGAAGACCCGCGCACCGAAGGACTACCTCAACCCGGCAAAAACCTTCCAGGCCGGGTCGAAAGAGCTGACCAATGAAGAATTGCCCTTTGAGTTCCTGATGAACGCCCTGCGCCTGACCGAGGGCGTCGAAGCCAGGCTGTATGCCGAGCGCACCGGCCTGGACTTGGCCAGCCTGGAACAAGCCCGCAGGGATGCCGAACAAAGTGGCTTATTGCAGGTCGAACCGTCACGCCTGGCGGCCACGGACCGTGGGCAACTCTTTCTCAATGACCTGCTGCAGAAGTTTTTGAGCTGATCGCTCTAAGGAAATCGAATGGATCTGGTACTCGACCTGCTCGCCACCGTATCCCGCTGGAGCCGTAGCAACCTGTCGGAAATCTCCCTGGCGCTGGTAGGCTGCCTGTTGGTGCTATTCGGCGCCGATATCAAGGGTTGGGTCGAAGCACGCCTGGGCAACATCGCCGGCGCCTTGCGCGTACCGTTGATGGCCCTGCTGTGCATGATCGGCAGCGGTGCTGCGCTGATCTACGCCACACCCTGGATTGTGCGGGGGTTGAGCCAGTTCAATAACTACAGCCTGGCACCGGTGCTGTTGGTGGTGCTGGTGTTGATTGGCGTGGTTGCCGACCGCCGCTGACTCAAAGCCCACCACAAAACAACTGTGGGAGCTGGCTTGCCTGCGATGCAAGCACCTCGGTGTATCAGTGACACCGAAGTGATGCTATCGCCGGCAAGCCAGCTCCCGCAGTTAATCGCATTTCAGCTTGCTAGCTGATTACGCCAGCTTTTCGAACTTCAAATCCCAAACCCCATGCCCCAATCGCTCGCCACGGCGTTCGAACTTGGTGATCGGACGCTCGGCCGGGCGTGGTACGCACTGACCATCTTCGGCCAGGTTGCGGTAGCCAGGGGCGACGTTCATCACTTCCAGCATGTACTCCGCATACGGTTCCCAATCGGTGGCCATGTGCAGGATGCCGCCGACCTTGAGTTTGCTGCGCACCAGCTCCGCGAAGGACGCCTGGACGATACGGCGCTTGTGGTGACGGCTCTTGTGCCATGGATCCGGGAAAAACAGCATCAGGCGGTCGAGGCTGTTGTCGGCGATGCATCGGTTGAGCACTTCGATCGCGTCGCAGTCATAGACCCGCAGGTTTTTCAGGCCCTGGGTCAGCACGCCGTTGAGCAGTGCGCCCACGCCCGGACGGTGCACTTCCACACCGATAAAGTCTTGCTCGGGCGACGCTGCAGCCATTTCCAGCAGGGAATGGCCCATGCCGAAGCCGATCTCCAGGGAGCGCGGGGCAGAACGGCCAAACACCTGGTCAAAGTCCACCGGCGCGTCAGCCAGGGGCAGGACGAACAGCGGCGCGCCTTGGTCGAGGCCCTTTTGCTGGCCTTCGGTCATGCGCCCGGCACGCATCACAAAACTCTTGATGCGGCGGTGCTTGGACTCGTCGCCTTCTTCCACGGGGTTCGGCGTTTCGTTTGATTCAGTCATCAATGGCTCTTACTTGATCAGACCATCCAGCGGCGAGGAGGCGCTGGCGTAAAGTTTTTTCGGCATACGCCCGGCGAGATACGCCAGGCGGCCGGCGACAATCGCGTGTTTCATGGCTTCGGCCATCATGATCGGCTGTTGTGCGTTGGCGATGGCCGAGTTCATCAGCACCGCTTCGCAGCCCAGCTCCATGGCAATGGTGGCATCGGACGCGGTACCGACGCCGGCATCCACCAGCACCGGGATCTTGGCTTCTTCGAGGATGATCTGCAGGTTGTACGGGTTGCAGATCCCCAGGCCAGTGCCGATCAGGCCGGCCAGTGGCATCACCGCGATGCAGCCGATCTCGGCCAGTTGGCGGGCGATGATCGGGTCATCGCTGGTGTAGACCATCACGTCGAAACCTTCCTTGACCAGGGTTTCGGCGGCCTTGAGGGTTTCGATCACGTTGGGGAACAGGGTTTTCTGGTCCGCCAGCACTTCCAGCTTCACCAGGTTGTGGCCGTCGAGCAGCTCACGGGCCAGGCGGCAGGTGCGCACGGCTTCGATGGCGTCGTAGCAACCGGCAGTGTTCGGCAGGATGGTGTAGCGATCCGGCGGCAGGATATCCAGCAGGTTCGGTTCGCCCGGGTTCTGGCCGATATTGGTGCGGCGCACGGCCACTGTCACGATTTCGGCGCCCGAGGCTTCGATAGCCAGGCGGGTTTCTTCCATGTCGCGGTACTTGCCGGTGCCTACCAGCAAACGCGACTGGTAAGTACGACCGGCCAGGACGAAGGGCTTGTCGCTACGAACGATGCTCATGGGAAATCCTCGAGTTGGGGTGAGGTTCTGCAGAATTCGGGTAGTTGCCCCGGGCCTAGCCGCCGCCGATGGCGTGGACCACTTCGACCTGGTCGCCTTCGGTGAGGGCGGTTTCGGTGTGCTGGCTACGCGGGACGATATCCTGGTTGAGCTCCACTGCGACGCGACGTCCGGTCAGTTCCAGACGGGTCAGCAGGGCCGCGACGGTTTCACCGTCGGGCAGTTCATAGGATTCGCCGTTCAATTGAATGCGCATGCCACGGGCCGCCATCGTTTTTAGGGGCCAGCATTCTAGCCTGATCGTGACCTGAAGGTCAGCTACAAGCGTCAGGCGGTCAGTTGCAGGCGCCAGGCGGCGAGCCCCAGGCACAGCCAGCCAATCAGGAACGCCAGGCCGCCAAACGGCGTGATGATCCCCAGTTTGCCGATGCCGATGGTGGTCAACAGGTACAGGCTGCCGGAGAACAACAGGATACCGATGCTGAACGACACACCGGCCCACAGCACCAGCCGCCCAGGCATATGCGCGGCCAATAAGGCCACGCCAAACAACGCCAGGGCGTGCACCAACTGGTAGGTCACACCGGTGTGGAAAATCGCCAGGTACTCAGCACTCAGGCTCTTTTTCAGGCCATGGGCGGCAAATGCGCCGAGGGCAACACCGGTAAAACCGAAAAAGGCAGCCAGCATCAGAAAGCCACGCAACATGAGGAACTCCAGTCAGACTCATTGGGCAGGGTCTGTATAATGGCCCGCTCAACGGGTTCGGCCAAGCCATCTCTATGCTGCGTGTCCTCTTCAGTCGTTTTCTCAAAGTCGTGAAATGGTTTGTCATCGGCAGTGTTTTGCTGGTGCTGCTGTTTCGTGTCGTCCCGCCGCCGTTCACCGCACTGATGGTCGAGCGCAAGATCGAATCCTGGATCGACAGCGAGCCCATTGACCTGCAACGGACCTGGGTGCCGTGGGATGAGATCTCCGATGACCTGAAAGTCGCGGTGATGGCCGGCGAGGACCAGCGCTTCCCGCAGCATTGGGGCTTTGACTTTGGTGCGATCCAGGCCGCTTTGCTGCATAACGAGCGCGGTGGTTCGATTCGCGGCGCCAGTACACTGAGCCAGCAGGTATCGAAGAACCTGTTCCTGTGGGCCGGCCGCAGTTATTTGCGCAAGGGCCTGGAAGCCTGGTTTACCGGGTTGATCGAGATCCTGTGGCCCAAGCAGCGGATCCTTGAGGTGTACCTCAACAGCGTGGAGTGGGATGAAGGGGTATTTGGCGCAGAGGCGGCGGCGCGGCATCATTTTGGCGTGGGTGCCAAGGGACTTTCGCGGCAGCAGGCCAGCTATCTGGCCGCTGTACTGCCTAATCCACGGGTGTGGAGTGCCAGCCATCCGACGGCGTATGTGGCGCGGCGGGCGGCTTGGATTCGTCAGCAGATGGGGCAGTTGGGTGGTACCGGCTATTTGAATGAGCTGAACAGTACGCGGCAGGCGCCGAGGGCCAACTGACACCACCCAATAGGGCTGGCTGACCCACCGCGATCGCAGGCCAGCCAGCGCCTACACCCTGGACCGCGTAAGGCTTGAGGTTTCTCGGGCACGAACAAAAATGCCCCGATCTTTCGATCGGGGCATTTTTTTGGTCGTTCGCAGCGTGCTAGGCGGCGATCGACAATTTCAGCTTATTCATCGCGCTCTTCTCAAGCTGACGAATACGCTCGGCCGACACGTTGTACTTCTGCGCCAAGTCGTGCAGCGTGGCTTTTTCTTCTGCCAGCCAGCGCTGGTAGAGGATGTCACGGCTGCGGTCGTCCAGCACTTCCAGCGCTTCGTGCAGATTGTGGTTGGAGTTGTCGCTCCAATCGGCATCTTCCAGTTGACGCGCCGGGTCGTACCGGTGGTCTTCCAGGTAGTTGGCCGGCGATTGGAAAGCGCTGTCGTCGTCCGCTTCGGCGGCCGGGTCGAAGGCCATATCATGGCCGGTCAGGCGACTTTCCATCTCGCGCACTTCCCGAGGCTCCACACCGAGGCTTTCCGCCACACGGTGGACTTCCTCGTTGTTCAGCCACGCCAGGCGTTTCTTCTGGCTGCGCAGGTTGAAGAACAGCTTGCGCTGGGCCTTGGTGGTCGCCACTTTCACGATGCGCCAGTTGCGCAGGATGAACTCGTGGATTTCCGCCTTGATCCAGTGCACAGCGAACGACACCAGGCGCACACCCATTTCCGGGTTGAAGCGTTTTACAGCCTTCATCAGGCCGACGTTGCCTTCCTGGATCAGGTCAGCCTGGGCCAGGCCGTAGCCGCTATAGCTACGGGCGATATGTACGACAAAACGCAGGTGGGCGAGCACCATCTGCCGAGCCGCCCCCAAATCCTGCTCATAGTAGAGACTCTCGGCCAGTTCACGCTCCTGCTCAGGCGTCAGCAATGGAATGCTGTTGACCGTGTGCACATAAGCCTCCAGGTTCGCACCCGGGACCAGAGCATAAGCAGGTTGCAAAGAAGTGGTCATACGAAAAAACCTCCGACTCACATAACTCGTGCAGTTCAGCACTGCGAAAATTGACCGGGAACCGTAGGACAAGTTCCCTAAACCACTGATACGGTCAATACAAACGAAACCACATTAATCTGACATTAACTACTTCGGCGCCAGCTCACGTAGATGCCGTGCGACCGCAATCCAAGCACCGATATACCCCAACAACACCGCGCCAAGCAAGAGTGATAGACCATCGGCCGCAGGTACGCCAGCCAGGGCAAAGTCACTGCCATACAATCCGGCCAGGCCGACTACCGCGTCGTTCAGCCAATCCAGGCCAAACGCCAGGACGCCCCAGGACAGAATCCCCGCACCGAAGCCATAAAGCGCGCCCATATATAGAAAAGGACGACGCACATAGCTGTCTGTGCCGCCGACCAGTTTAATCACTTCTATCTCGGTGCGGCGGTTTTCAATATGAAGACGAATGGTATTGCCTATCACCAAAAGTAATGCAGAAACCAGCAACACCGTCAGGCCGAAGACAAACCGGTCGCCCAGCTTGAGAATCGCCGCCAGACGCTCGACCCACACTAAATCAAGCTGCGCCTGTTGCACCTTGGGCAGTTCAGCCAATTTTTGTCTTAATGCTTCAAGGGCCGTCTTGTCGATTTCATTGGGCGTGACCAGCACAACCCCCGGCAGCGGGTTCTGCGGCAGCTCCTTGAGCGCCTCACCCAAGCCGGACTGTTGCTGGAACTCTTCCAGCGCCTGGTCGCGGCTGATGTACTCGGCATCCGCCACACCCGGCAGGTTCTTGATCTGCTCGCGCAAGGCCTCGCCTTCAGTGGCGCTGGCATCCAGTTGCAGGTACAGGGAAATCTGCGCCGCGCGCTGCCAGGAACCGCCCAGGCGCTCGACATTATTCAGCAGCAACGACAAACCCATCGGCAGGCTCAACGCCACGGCCATCACCAGGCAGGTGAAGAAGCTGCCAATCGGCTGCTTGCCCAGGCGGCGCAGGCTGTCCACCAGGCTGGCGCGATGGCTTTCGATCCAGGCGTGCAGCAAGGTGCTGAAGTCAGGACCGTCATCATCGTCGCGTTTCTTTTTCTGCGGTTGCGGGTCGGCGGCTTTCGGCGCCACGCGCTCGGAAACTTTAGGGCTGCGTGTGGCACTCATACGCCAGCCTCCCCGTCACCGATCAGGCGCCCGCGCTGCAGGGTCAACATGCGATGGCGCATACGCGCGATCAATGCCAGGTCGTGACTGGCAATCAGCACACTGGTGCCCAGGCGGTTGATGTCTTCAAAGACCCCCATGATCTCCGCCGCCAGGCGCGGGTCGAGGTTACCGGTGGGTTCGTCCGCCAGCAGCAAGGCCGGGCGATGGACGATGGCGCGGGCAATGCCGACGCGCTGTTGCTGGCCGGTGGACAGGTCGCCGGGATACAGGTCGGTCTTGTCCGACAGCGCCACGCGCTCCAGGGCCGAATCCACACGCTTGACGATCTCGGCCTTGGACAGCCCGAGGATCTGCAATGGCAGGGCGATGTTATTGAACACCGTGCGATCGAACAGCAACTGGTGGTTCTGGAACACCACGCCGATCTGCCGGCGCAGGAACGGGATCTGCGCATTGCTGATGGTGGCCAGGTCCTGGCCTGCCAGCAGCAGTTTGCCGGTGGTCGGGCGCTCCATGGCCAGCAGCAGGCGTAGCAACGTACTTTTGCCGGCCCCGGAATGACCGGTGACAAACAAGAACTCGCCACGGCGCACCCGGAAACTCAGCTCATGCAAGCCGACATGCCCGTTGGCGTAGCGCTTGCCCACCTGTTCAAAACGAATCATGAACGCTCCCGCTCGGCAAACAGTGCCTGGACAAAGGGTTCGGCCTCAAACGTGCGCAGGTCATCAATACCTTCGCCTACACCGATATAACGAATCGGCAGCCCGAATTGTTTAGCCAGGGCGAAAATCACCCCACCCTTGGCCGTGCCATCGAGCTTAGTCAACGCCAGGCCAGTCAGTTGGACTGTCTGGTTGAATTGCTTGGCCTGGCTGATGGCGTTCTGCCCAGTACCGGCGTCCAGCACCAACAGCACCTCGTGCGGCGCGTCGGCGTCGAGCTTGCCCATCACCCGGCGGACTTTCTTCAACTCTTCCATCAAGTTGTCTTTGGTATGCAGGCGACCAGCGGTATCGGCAATCAGTACGTCGATGTTGCGGGCCTTGGCGGCCTGCACTGCGTCGAAGATCACCGAGGCGGAATCGGCACCGGTGTGCTGGGCGATCACCGGGATCTTGTTGCGCTCGCCCCACACCTGCAATTGCTCTACGGCGGCGGCGCGGAAGGTGTCACCGGCGGCGAGCATGACTTTCTTGCCTTCCAGTTGCAGCTTCTTCGCCAGCTTGCCGATGGTGGTGGTCTTGCCGGCGCCGTTGACGCCGACCACCAGGATCACAAAGGGTTTTTTCTCGGTAATCACCAGCGGCGCTTCCACCGGCTTGAGCATGGCAGCCAGTTCGGCCTGCAATGACTTGTAAAGCGCGTCGGCGTCGGTGAGCTGCTTGCGCGCCACCTTCTGGGTCAGGCTCTGGATGATCACGGCAGTGGCTTCGACGCCCACGTCAGCGGTCAGCAGGCGGGTCTCGATATCTTCGAGCAACTCGTCATCAATGATCTTCTTGCCCAGGAACAGGCTGGCCATGCCTTCGCCGATGCTCGCGCTGGTCTTGCTCAGGCCTTGCTTGAGGCGGGCGAAGAAGCCGGTCTTACTGGTTTCAGCAGGTACAGCGACGGGTTCGGCGACCACCGCAACGGGCTCGGCAACCACTGGCTCGACCACCAACGGCGCCGGCTCAACGACAACGGGCTGGGGCTCGACGGCGACCTGGACCGGCTCCACCACCACAGGGATCGGCGGCGTCACATGTTCGGCCTGCACATCCTCGACCAACGCAACAGGTTCTTCAGCCACCGGCAATGGCGGCCACGGCTTATGCTCTGGCTCTGGCGCAGCCTCCACCTCCGGCTGCAAGACCGGCTCGGCGATAGGCAGCACCACCGGCGCTGGCGTCTCGACGACAGGCTCGGCCACGGGCTCAATCGCCGGTTCCGCTTGCAGAACAGGCTCAGGCACCGGCTCGGGTTGGACTTGCGGCTGTTCGACGACGGTTTCCTGCGGCTTTTTGCGCAGCCATCCGAACAGGCCTTTTTTCTCGCCAGCCGCAGCTGGGCTCTTCTTGTCGTCGTTGGAACCAAACATGGAGGACGGCTATCTCACGGTAGCGACGCGCCAAGGAGGCGCCTCGGTAAATAATATTCGATGCGCAACAGACTGTTTTTTAGCCAGCTTGTTCATGCGCAGCATTTTGTGAGGCGTGAATACAGCCTCAACAAATCGATTCAATATAGGACTGAAGCGATAAAATCGGCGAAAAGCGAATTAAAACCGGGGAAACCCACGGATAACTCCATCTTTACGACGACTGGATCCGAAACGATATGACAGCCGCAGTGGCCGCCGCTAATACGGATCAGTATCCTAGCACCTCCTCGCCCGCCGACGCTAAGACCAAGCGGGCAGCCCAACAGGTTTAAAAACGAATGAATGCTCTAGCCCGCCGCGCCGCAGGCCTGCTGCTCAGCACAGTTTGTCTGCCCCTTTCAGCCTTGGCTGCCGACCCACAACCCACCCATGAATTCACCCTGGACAACGGCCTCAAGGTCGTCGTGCGCGAAGACCATCGCGCCCCGGTGGTGGTCTCGCAGGTCTGGTACAAGGTCGGCTCCAGCTATGAAACCCCTGGCCAGACCGGTTTGTCCCACGCCCTGGAACACATGATGTTCAAGGGCAGCTCCAAGACCGGCCCCGGCGAAGCCTCGTTGATCCTGCGCGACCTGGGCGCCGAAGAGAACGCCTTCACCAGCGACGACTACACCGCCTACTACCAAGTGCTGGCCCGCGACCGCCTGGGCGTGGCCCTGGAGCTGGAAGCCGACCGCATGGCCACCCTGCGCCTGCCGGCCGACGAATTCAGCCGCGAGATCGAAGTCATCAAGGAGGAGCGCCGCCTGCGCACCGATGACAATCCGATGTCCAAGGCCTTCGAACGCTTCAAGGCCATGGCCTACCCGGCCAGCGGCTATCACACGCCGACCATCGGCTGGATGGCCGACCTGGACCGCATGAAGGTCGAGGAACTGCGCCACTGGTACCAATCCTGGTATGTGCCGAACAACGCCACCCTGGTGGTGGTCGGCGACGTGACCCCGGACGAGGTGAAAACCCTGGCCCAACGTTACTTCGGCCCGATCCCCAAGCGTGACGTACCACCGGCGAAAAAGCCCCTGGAACTGGCCGAGCCGGGCGAACGCCTGCTGACCATGCATGTGCAGACGCAGCTACCGAGCGTCATCCTCGGCTTCAACGTACCGGGCCTGGCCACCGCCGAAGACAAGCGCTCGGTCAACGCCCTGCGCCTGATCTCGGCACTGCTCGATGGCGGCTACAGCGCGCGCATCCCGAGCCAGCTGGAACGCGGTGAAGAATTGGTGTCGGCTGCCTCGACCAGCTACGACGCCTACACCCGCGGCGACAGCCTGTTCACCTTGAGCGCCACCCCCAACCAGCAGAAGAAGAAAACCGTGGCCCAGGCCGAAGCCGGGCTCTGGCGCCTGCTGGATGAACTCAAGGCCAAGCCACCGACCGCCGAGGAACTGGAGCGTATTCGCGCCCAGGTCATTGCCGGGTTGGTCTACGAGCGTGACTCCATCACCAGCCAGGCCACAGCCATTGGCTCCCTGGAAACGGTCGGCCTGTCGTGGAAACTCATGGACACCGAGCTTGCCGAACTGCAAAGCGTGACGCCCGAAGACATCCAGAAGGCCGCGCGCACGTATTTCACCCGCGAACGCCTGAGTGTCGCCCATGTCATGCCACAGGAGAGCACTCATGAGTGATCGCAAAAACAACCGCCTGGTGCTGCCTGGCCTGATCGTCGTGACTCTGGTGGCGGCAGTCGCGGTGTATATCGGTCGCCCGGACGACTCCGTTGCCAGCCCGGCGCTGGAGCAGGCCAAGTCCAGCAAGACCCTGCAATCCCTGGCAGAACTGGACGGCAAGAACCCGACCAACCGCCAGCTCAACGTGCAGACCTGGAACACCGCCGAAGGCGCCAAGGTGCTGTTCGTCGAAGCCCACGAACTGCCGATGTTCGACATGCGCATCCTGTTCGCTGCCGGCAGCAGCCAGGACGGCAACACGCCGGGCCTGGCCCTGCTGACCAACGCCATGCTCAACGAAGGCGTGCCGGGCAAGGATGTGGGGCAGATTGCCGCCGGTTTTGAAGGCCTGGGGGCGGATTTCAGCAACGGCGCCTACCGCGATATGGCGCTGGTGTCGCTGCGCAGCCTCAGTGCCGCCGACAAGCGCGAGGCCGCCATTACGCTGTTTGACCAGGTGATCGGCCAGCCGACCTTCCCCGCCGACTCCCTGGCGCGGATCAAGAACCAGTTGCTGGCCAGCTTCGAGTACCAGAAGCAGAACCCGGGCAAGCTGGCGAGCATCGAGCTGTTCAAGCGCCTGTACGGCGATCATCCCTATGCGCACCCGAGCGAAGGCACGCCCGAGAGCGTTCCGGCCATTACCCAGGCACAGCTGAAGGCATTCCACGCCAAGGCCTACGCCGCCGGTAACGCGGTGATCGCGATGGTCGGCGACCTGTCCCGTGCTGACGCCGAAGCCATGGCAGCCAAGGTGTCCGCATCCCTGCCCAAGGGCCCGGCACTGGCGAAGATCGCCGAGCCGACCGAGCCCAAGGCCGGCCTGGGGCACATCGAGTTTCCCTCCAAGCAGACGCACCTGTTGTTCGCACAACTGGGCATCAACCGTGCCGATCCGGACTACGCGGCCCTGTCCCTGGGCAACCAGATCCTTGGCGGCGGTGGCTTTGGCACCCGTTTGATGAGCGAAGTGCGCGAGAAGCGCGGCCTGACCTATGGCGTGTACTCGGGCTTTTCGCCGATGCAGGTGCGTGGTCCGTTCATGATCAACCTGCAGACCCGCGCCGAGATGAGCGGCGGCACCTTGCGCCTGGTGGAGCAAGTGCTGGCCGACTACCTCAAGACCGGGCCGACGCAAAAAGAACTGGATGACGCCAAGCGCGAACTGGCCGGCAGCTTCCCGCTGTCCACTGCGAGCAACGCCGATATCGTCGGGCAACTGGGCGCCATGGGTTTCTACAACCTGCCGCTCAACTACCTGGAAGATTTCATGAAGCAATCCCAGGCCCTGACTACCGAACAGGTCAAGGCCGCAATGAACAAGCACTTGAGCAGCGATAAAATGGTGATCGTGACCGCTGGTCCCACCACCGCGCAAAAGCCACTACCGCCCCCCACTGATAAACCTGCCGAGCAGCCGCTCGGGGTTCCGGAGCATTAATGGCTAGTCCATCCCGCCCTAAAAAACCTGTCCATAACGTGCATAACGGTGTGGGCCAGCTGCGCATCATTGGCGGCCAATGGCGCAGCCGCAAGCTGAGCTTCCCCGATGTCGTGGGCCTGCGCCCGACCCCGGACCGGGTCCGCGAAACCCTGTTCAACTGGCTCGCGCCGTACATCGAAGGGGCCAAGGTGCTTGACCCGTTCGCCGGCAGCGGCGCGCTGTTCCTCGAGTCCCTGTCCCGTGGCGCCGCCCTGGGCCAGGCGCTGGACGCGAGCAACGTGGCGGTTTCCAGCCTGCGCGAACACCTGGGCACCCTGCGTTGCACCACCGGTCACGTCCAAACCGCCGATGCCCTGCGCTACCTGGAAACCCAGCCAGCCAGTGCATTCGACGTGGTGTTCCTCGACCCGCCGTTCAACCAGAACCTGTTGCCAACCGTCTGCGCGCTGCTGGAAGAGCGCCAGTGGCTGGCCGATGACGCCTGGGTCTACACCGAAAGCGAAACCGCGCCGTCGACCCTGGGCCTGCCGGGCAACTGGCGCCTGCACCGCGAACAAAAATCCGGGCGGGTGTATTACGCGTTGTGGCAACGTACGGTCCAGACCGCTGACTAAATAACGTGGCAAGCCACTTTACTGTGGCGAGCGGGCTTGCCCGCGTTGGGTTGCGCAGCGACCCTAGAAAATGGGACTGCTGCGCAGTCCAACGCGGGCAAGCCCGCTCGCCACAGCCACCCCCATAGCCACAGCCACCGCCACAGCCACAAAATACTCAGCCAACATTAAAGCAGTGTCGAGACCACCCATCGTGCCGCAACCCTCCCACCGCTTCACCCCCGCCTTCGGCCTCGGCAACCCTCACCTGCAAACGTTGTGGGGCCCGCTCTGGCGCCCCACCACCCACCTCGAACGCCAACGCGAGCGCCTATGGCTGGAGGATGGCGACTTCCTCGACCTCGACTGGCACGGCCCCCACGACCCGCATGCGCCCTTGGTGCTGGTGCTGCATGGGCTGACCGGCTCGTCCAATTCGCCCTACGTCGCCGGCCTGCAAAAAGCCCTGGCCAGTCAGGGCTGGGCCAGTGTCGCGTTGAATTGGCGTGGTTGTTCCGGCGAACCCAACCTGCTGGCCCGCAGTTATCACTCCGGTGCCAGTGAAGACCTGGCGGCCGCCATCTCGCACCTGCGGGCCAAGCGCCCATTGGCGCCGCTGTATGCCGTGGGTTACTCCCTGGGCGGCAATGTGTTGCTCAAGCACTTGGGCGAAACCGGCGACAACTCCGGCCTGCAAGGCGCGGCCGCGGTGTCGGTACCATTTCGCCTGGACCAGTGCGCCGACCGTATCGGCCTGGGCTTTTCACGGGTCTATCAGAAGCACTTCATGCGCGAGATGCTCGGCTATATCCGGGTCAAGCAGCGCCAATTCCTACAGGATGGTCGCGAAGAAGCACTGAAAACCCTGGCCGAGCTGGGCTCCCTGGAAAAGATGCGCACGTTCTGGGATTTTGATGGGCGCGTCACTGCGCCATTGCATGGCTACCTGAGTGCCGAGGACTATTACCGACGGGCGTCGAGCCGTTACTTCCTCGGGGCGATTCGCACACCGACGCTGATCATCCAGGCGGCAGATGATCCTTTTGTGTTTGCCCACAGCCTGCCCCAGGCCAGTGAACTGTCGGACTGCATCGAGTTTGAATTGCAGGCCAAGGGTGGGCACGTGGGGTTTGTCGATGGTTCGCTGAAACAGCCCGGGTACTACCTGGAGCGGCGGATCCCGCAATGGCTGCTGTCCCAACTCGATAAATAATGTGGCTGGCTTGCCTGGTGAAATCAGTCGCCAGTAGCAATTGCCCGCTGCGGATCATTGATCCACTCACTCCACGACCCCGCATACAACTTGCCCAACGGATACCCCGCCAGGCTCAGGGCAAACAGGTTGTGACACGCCGTCACGCCCGAGCCGCAATACGCCACCAACTCATTCGGCGAACGACCTTGCAGCTTGTCGGCAAACCGCTGCTTGAGCTGCTCCACCGGCAAGAAGCGCCCGTCACTGCCCAGGTTCTCGCTGAACGCCGCACATTGCGCGCCGGGAATATGCCCGGCAATCGGGTCGATGGGTTCCACCTCACCGCGAAAGCGCGGCAAGGCCCGGGCGTCGATCAGTGTCAGGCCCGGCTGGCCCAGGCGTTTTTGCAGGTGCTCTGCGTCCAGTAGCAGGTCGTAGTCGGCAGTGCCAGCAAAGGTCCCCGGCTCGGTGCCCGGCGCATCCAGGCTCAAAGGGAAACCGGCGCTGTGCCAGGCCTTCAGGCCACCATCGAGGATCGACACCCCGTCGCGCTTGCCCAACCAGGCCAGCAGCCACCAGGCACGGGCGGCATATGCGCCAGGACCATCGTCATACAGCACGATTTCGCTGTCGGCATGGATGCCCCAGGCCCGCAACTGCTGGACCAGCGCCTCGGGTGCCGGCAGCGGATGGCGTCCAGTCACGCCTTTAGTCACCGGCCCGCTGAGGTGGCGTTCCAGATCGGCATACTGTGCCCCCTCGATATGCCCTTCGGCATAGCTGCAACGCCCGTAATCCGGATCTTCCAGGGCAAACCGGCAATCGAGGATGACTAAGCCTGCGTGCTGCTGGCGCTCGGCCAGTTGTTGCGGGCTGATCAGTTGTGCAAGCGGCATAACGGACTCCTGGAAATACGTTCGGGAAAGGGCCTACTTCACTTCTTCCAGTGCCTGACTTAACGGCACGTAAAATTCCTTGAACAACGCGTCCACGGCTTCTTTGGCCTGTGGCGTGATAAACCCCGCCTCCAGCACCAGCACCTGGTACACCCCGCGCTTGATCGCCTCGGCGCTCAGGTGTGCGGAGTTCTCGTTGGTGGTGCACAAAAAGCGCACCCAGGAGGTGAGGATAATCCAGGCATTGAGGGTCAGGGCTTCGGTCTGCACCGGGTCCATGTTCAGGATCCCGGCCTCGACAAACCCCCGGTAAATCGCGCCGCCCTGAATCAGGCAGCGCTGGGAGAAACGCCGGTAGCCGGTGGCCAGCTCCGGGTCGCTCTCCAGCAGATGCTCAAGGTCACGGTGCAAAAAACGGTAGCGCCACATGCCGGCCAGTACCGCCTGCAGGTAGAAACGCTTGTCTTCGACCACCATGGCGCGCCCCTGGGGCGGGCGCAGGAAGCTGTCCACCAGGGCTTCATACTCGCGAAACAGCACCGCGATAATCGCCTGCTTGTTCGGGAAGTGGTAGTACAGGTTGCCCGGGGATATTTCCATATGGGCGGCAATATGGTTGGTGCTGATGCTGCGCTCGCCCTGCTGGTTGAACAACTCCAGGCTGGTTTGCACGATGCGTTCGCTGGTCTTTACTCGTGGTGCCATGGGGTATCGGCTTCTTGAATCCTGATGCAAACATCTTACGGTCTATCCTTGCCAGGATAAAACTGCATGTTACTGCGAAGGCATTTGACAAATTAGAGTAATGACTCTAAAAACCCAGGTACTCCAATAATATTCGGGAACTGCGCCATGTCTGCCAATGTTGCCTACCTGCAAGATTCCCAGGCGCTGGACCAGCTCCAGGACCTGTTCGCTGCCCAGCGCCGCGCCTACGCGGCCAACCCGATGCCGCCAGCGGCGCAGCGCCAGCAGTGGCTCAAGGCATTGCGTGACCTGCTCAGCGATGAGCGCCAGGCGCTGATCGAGGCCATCAGCAACGATTTCAGCCATCGCAGCGCCGATGAAACCCTATTCGCCGAACTGATGCCCAGCCTGCACGGCATTCACTACGCCAGCAAACACCTCAAAGGCTGGATGAAACCATCGCGCCGCGCTGTAGGTATAGCCTTCCAGCCGGCATCTGCCAAAGTGATCTATCAGCCCCTGGGCGTTATCGGGGTGATCGTGCCCTGGAACTACCCGCTGTACCTGGCCATAGGGCCGTTGGTCGGCGCGCTGGCGGCGGGTAACCGGGTGATGCTCAAGCTCAGCGAATCCACCCCCGCCACCGGCCAACTGCTCAAGACCCTGCTGGCGCAAATTTTCCCCGACGACCTGGTGTGCGTGGTGCTCGGCGAAGCCGAAGTGGGCATGGCGTTCTCCAAGCTGCCGTTCGATCACCTGCTGTTCACCGGGGCCACCAGCATCGGCAAGCATGTGATGCGCGCCGCCGCCGAGCACCTGACCCCAGTCACCCTGGAGCTGGGCGGCAAATCCCCAGCCATTGTCTCGGCCGATGTACCACTCAAAGACGCCGCCGAACGGATCGCATTCGGCAAGGCGCTGAATGCCGGGCAAACCTGTGTGGCGCCGGACTACGTGCTGGTTCCCGAAGACCGGGTGGACGGTTTCGTCGAGGCCTACACCCAGGCGGTACGCGGGTTTTATCCGACCCTGGCCGACAACCCGGACTACACCGCAATCATCAACGAGCGACAACTCGCCCGGCTCAATGCCTACATCAAGGACGCCACCGACAAGGGCGCGACCCTGTTGCCGCTCTACGACCAGGGCCAGGCCCGGCGCATGGCCCATAGCCTGCTGCTGAATGTCAGCGATGAGATGACCGTGATGCAGGACGAGATTTTCGGCCCGGTGCTGCCCATCGTGCCCTATCGCGGCATCGACCAGGCCTTTGCCTACATCAACCAGCGCCCGCGCCCGCTGGCGTTGTATTACTTCGGCTACAACAAGGCCGAACAGAATCGCGTACTCCACGAAACCCATTCCGGCGGCGTGTGCCTGAACGACACCCTGCTGCATGTGGCCCAGGACGATATGCCGTTTGGCGGCATCGGCCCGTCGGGTATGGGCCACTACCATGGCCATGAGGGTTTTCTCACCTTCAGCAAGGCCAAGGGGGTGCTGATCAAGCAGCGCCTGAATGCGGCCAAGCTGATTTACCCGCCGTATGGCAAAGCCATCCAGAAACTGATCCAGAAGCTGTTCGTGCGCTAAAACCGTTACCACCGGGACAACAATAAAAATGAACCCTAGCCTGACTGAATCACCCGCGCTGTCGCGGCGCGGCGTCTTGAAAATCGGCCTGTGCGCCAGCGCCTTCCTGGCCACCGCCGGCCTTGGCGCCAGCCTCAGCGGCTGCTCCAGCAGTACCCCCGCCAGCGGCTTTGCCATGTTGCGCAACAGCGACCTGCCGTTTTTGCGCGCAGTGATCCCGGTGTTGCTCGAAGGCGCGGCCAGCGCCGAGGTGGTGGCGGCAGGCATTGAAGACACCCTGAAAAAACTCGATTACAGCCTGCAGCACCTGTCACCGGAGATGTTCAAGCTGACCCAGCAGTTGTTCGACGTACTGGGCATGGCCGTCACCCGTGGCCCGCTGACCGGCATCTGGGGCAGTTGGGAAAACGCCAGCAGCGAGCAGATCCGCAACTTCCTGCATCGCTGGGAAAACAGCTTCCTCAACCTGCTGCGCATGGGCCAGGGCTCGCTGCTCAAGCTGGTGATCATGGCCTGGTACTTCCGGCCCGAGTCCTGGGCCCATTGCGGGTACCCCGGGCCACCGAGGATCTAGCCTGGGTAACCCACGTTGATAGCCACTCCGTAGCCATAACAATAAGAGAACAAGCTGATGCCCGTACCTGATGTGTTCCGCGATGGCATGGCCCGCGGCTGGAAGACCCATAACGGCGCCGCCCTCGACCAGGACCTGGTGCTGGAGGCCGATGTCGCGATCATCGGCAGCGGCGCAGGCGGTGGCACCACCGCAGAAATCCTCAGCGCCGCTGGCTACAAAGTGCTGTTGATCGAAGAAGGCCCGCTCAAGACCAGCAGCGATTTCAAGCTGCTGGAAGACGAGGCCTACGCCAGCCTGTATCAGGAAGGCATCGGGCGCATGAGCAAGGACGGCGCCATCACCATCCTGCAGGGCCGCGCCGTGGGCGGCACCACGCTGATCAACTGGACCTCGAGCTTTCGCACGCCCGACCCGACCCTGGCTCACTGGGCCAGCGAGTACGCGGTCAAGGGCCACAGCAGCGCCGAGATGGCGCCGTGGTTTGAAAAGATGGAGCAGCGCCTGGGCATCGCACCCTGGGCCCTGCCGCCCAACCCCAACAACGATGTGATCCGCAAAGGCTGCGAAAAGCTCGGCTACAGCTGGCATGTGATCCCGCGCAACGTGCGCGGCTGCTTCAACCTGGGCTATTGCGGCATGGGCTGCCCGGTCAACGCCAAGCAATCAATGCTGGTGACCACCATTCCCTCGACCCTGGAGCAAGGCGGCGAGTTGCTCTACCTGGCCCGCGCCGAGCGCTTGAAGTTCAGTGGCGATACCATCACCAGCCTCGAATGCGTGGCCATGGACTCCCGTTGCGTCGCGCCCACCGGCCGCAAGATCACGGTCAAAGCCAAGCATTACGTGCTGGCCGGCGGCGGCATCAACAGCCCGGCGCTGTTGATGCGCTCGGACGCACCCGACCCGCATTCGCGCCTGGGCAAGCGCACCTTCCTGCATCTGGTGAATTTTTCCGCGGGGCTGTTCGATGAGGTGATCAACCCGTTCTACGGCGCGCCGCAGTCGATCTACTCCGACCACTTCCAATGGCAGGACGGCACCACCGGTAAAATGTCCTACAAGCTCGAAGCGCCACCCTTGCACCCGGCGCTGGCCAGCACGTTGTTCGGGGGGTATGGCACGCAAAACGCCCTGGACATGAGCCAGTTGCCCAAGACCCACGCGATGCTGGCGCTGCTGCGGGACGGCTTCCACCCCGACAGCCAGGGCGGCAGCGTCGGCCTGCGCGGCGATGGCACGCCGGTGCTCGACTATGAGGTCTCGCCCTACGCCTGGGACGGCCTGCGCCGGGCGTTTCATAGCATGGCCGAGATCCAGTTCGCCGCCGGCGCCAAGTCGGTCAAGCCACTGCACCACGATGCGCGCTACGTCAGCACACTGGCCGAGGCCCGCAGCCTGATCGACGGCCTGAACCTGGAGCTGCATCGCACCTGCCTGGGCAGCGCCCATGTGATGGGCGGTTGCGCCATGGGCGAAGAGCCGAAAAATGCCGTGGCCGACAGCCTTGGCCGGCATCACCAACTGCGCAACCTGTCGATCCACGATGGCTCGCTGTTCCCCACCAGTATCGGCGCCAACCCCCAGCTTTCGGTGTACGGCCTGACCGCGCAACTGGCGACGGCGCTGGCCGAACGTCTGAAAACAGCATGAAAAAACCAGGTATTCGCGGTGTCTATAGTGCTTTCTTCTGAATAAGTTGACTTGGCCGACCGGGATGGCTGCGATACCATCCGGTTCCCCAACGGACTCCGCCAGGACGACGCGATGAACCGAGTGTTGTACCCAGGTACCTTCGACCCGATTACCAAAGGCCATGGCGATCTGGTCGAACGCGCCTCGCGCTTGTTCGACCATGTGATCATCGCGGTCGCGGCCAGCCCCAAGAAAAACCCGCTGTTTCCCCTGGAACAGCGCGTGGAGCTGGCCCGTGAGGTCACCAAGCACCTGCCTAACGTGGAAGTGGTGGGCTTTTCGACGCTGCTGGCACACTTCGCCAAGGAGCAGAACGCCAATGTATTCCTGCGCGGGCTGCGGGCGGTGTCGGACTTCGAGTATGAATTCCAGCTGGCCAATATGAACCGCCAACTGGCGCCGGACGTTGAGAGCCTGTTTCTTACGCCGTCGGAACGTTATTCGTTCATTTCTTCGACCCTGGTCCGGGAAATCGCGGCATTGGGCGGGGATATCACCAAGTTTGTGCACCCTGCGGTCGCCGATGCGCTGACGCTGCGCTTCAAGAAGTAAGACCGCTCGACCGGCGCCCGCTCGCACTGCGGGCGCCAATGCGGCACAATTGCGCGCATTAGTTTTTCAGATGCCTTGGCAGAGCGCCCTGGCAGGAGTTTCCATGTCCCTGATCATCACCGACGATTGCATCAACTGCGACGTCTGCGAACCCGAGTGCCCGAACGCTGCCATTTCCCAGGGTGAAGAGATCTACGTGATCGACCCCAACCTGTGCACCCAGTGTGTCGGCCACTACGACGAACCCCAGTGCCAGCAAGTGTGCCCGGTCGATTGCATCCCCCTGGATGAGGCACACCCTGAGACTGAAGAGCAGTTGATGGAGAAGTACCGGTTGATTACCGGCAAGGCCTGAGACCTTGTGGTGGCTGGGCGGGCCTCATCGCAGGCAAGCCAGCTCCCACATTTGAAGGTATTCACAAAGCAAAATGTGGGAGCGGGCTTGCCCGCGATGACGGCAGCCGCCGTCACACACAATCAGCTCTGGCACTTGGGGCAAAACACACTCGCCCGCTGCCCCAGCATCACATTGCGCAATTCGCTCCCGCAGACCTTGCACGCCTCGCCACCCCGGCCGTAGACGAACAGTTCCTGCTGGAAATACCCCGGCTGCCCATCGCCACCGATAAAGTCGCGCAATGTCGTACCGCCGCGCTCGATGGCGGCCGCGAGGATGCGTTTGATCTCGATCGCCAGCTTCAGGTAACGCCCACGGGAAATGCCCTTGGCCTCCCGGCGCGGGTCGATCCCGGCGGCAAACAGCGCCTCGGTCGCGTAGATATTGCCCACTCCCACCACCACCGCGTTGTCCATGATGAACGGCTTGACCGCCATCGAGCGCCCACGGGACAGCTGGAACAGGCGCTCGCCATCAAACAGGTCGGTCAACGGCTCCGGTCCCAGGCGCAGCAGCAGTTCGTGGTTGTGCGGGTCCTGGCTCCAGAGCATCGCGCCAAAGCGCCGGGGGTCGGTGTAGCGCAGGGCCAGGCCCGACTCCAGTTCGATGTCCACATGCTCATGCTTGGCTGCCGGTAGACCGACTTCCACCAGGCGCAAATTGCCCGACATGCCCAAGTGGCTGATCAAGGTGCCGACTTCGGCGTTGATCAGCAGGTACTTGGCCCGCCGCTCCACCAGCACGATGCGCTGCCCGGACAGGCGCACATCCAGGTCTTCGGGGATCGGCCAGCGCAGGCGCCGTTCACGCACCACCACGCGGCTGACCCGCTGGCCTTCCAGGTGCGGCGCAATTCCGCGCCGGGTGGTTTCGACTTCTGGCAGCTCAGGCATATTCGTCTCGCGATAGAAAGGTTAGTGCGCGCCCAACTCGCGGATCGACAACTTCAGGTTCTCGAAGTCGTAGTCCGACAGGCCCACGTAATCCAGCACCAGGTGGCCGATGCTGTCCCATTCATGGTCCACCGTCTGGTTGCCCAGTACCCGATAGGACGCGCAGATATGCTCGGCCATCTTCAGGATCGCCAGCAGGTTTTTCAGCGGGCTGTTACGCGCCGACTCATCGCTGAAAATCGCCAGGGCATTGTGGTGGTTGGCGATGGCGTTGGTCACATGCTCCGGCAGGCGCCAGGACTTGGCGGTGTAATAGCCCACCACCGCATGGTTGGTGTGGAACGCGCGGTTCTCGGTGTCGACCACCCGACAATCGGGCCCCGCCTTGGCGTAGGAATCTTCCAGCACGCTCATGTAGTCCGGGAAACGCTTGAGCATCAGCGGCACGCCACAATCGTGGAACAGCCCCAGGGCATAGGCTTCGTCCACCGCCTGGGAGCCGGTGCGCTTGGCCAGGGTCAGGCAGGTCATCGCCACGTCCTGGGCGGTGTCCCAGAACCGGTTGAGGGTGACGATGGTGTCATCGCTCATCTCGCCCTTGATCGACTGGGCGTTGATCAGGTTGACGATCGAGCGGCTGCCCAACAGGTTCACCGCGCGCTGGATCGAGGCAATCTTGTTGCTCAGGCCGTAATACGGCGAGTTGACGATTTTCAGCAACGAGCCGGAGAGGCCCGGGTCCTGGGAGATCAGCCGCGCAATCACCTCCAGGTCCGGATCGGGCATGTACTGCTCCATCTGCAAATCCACCATGATTTGCGGTTGGGGCGGCACGCTGATGCCTTGCAGGGCCTGCTGGATCTGTTCGGCGGAAAGCTCTTGGGACATAGGTACATACTCTGGACTAGGCGCGAATTCTAACCTCTAAGCAAAGCTGACCGACACCTCAAAAACCCGAACCGAACCCCGATCCAATAGGGGAGCTGGCTCGCCTGCGATTGCATCGCCGCCGTACGTCAGATACACCGCGCCGTCTGCATCGCAGGCAAGCCAGCTCCCACATGAACGGGCGCGCAAAGGGTATACTCCCGCTCTTTTTTCCGGAGCGACGTCATGTCCCTGCCAAGCCTGCGTCTCAAAGCCAACGCCGATCGTCGTTTGCGCAACGGCCACCTGTGGGTCTACAGCAACGAAATCGACGTGGCCGCCACCCCACTCCACGGCTTCCAGGCAGGCGACCAGGCCATCCTCGAAGCGGCCGGCGGCAAGACCCTGGGCATCGTGGCCATGAGCCCGAACAACCTGATCTGCGCGCGCCTGCTGTCGCGCGACATCAAGTTGCCGCTGGACAAGTCGCTGCTGGTGCACCGCCTGAATGTCGCCCTGTCCCTGCGCGACCGCCTGTTCGACAAGCCGTTCTACCGCCTGGTCTACGGCGACTCCGACCTGCTGCCGGGCCTGGTGGTCGACCGTTTCGGCGATATCCTGGTGGTGCAGATCGCTTCGGCGACCATGGAAGCCCATAAAGAAGACGTGATCGCCGCGCTGACCCAAGTGCTCAAGCCCAGCGGCATCCTGTTCAAGAACGATTCCGCCGCGCGCGACGCCGAAGGCCTCAACCGCTACGTCGAAACCGTGTTCGGCCTGGTCCCTGAATGGGTTGCCCTGGAAGAAAACGGCGTGCAATTCGAAGCCCCGGTGATCCAGGGCCAGAAGACCGGTTGGTTCTACGACCACCGCATGAACCGTGCACGCCTGGCCCCGTATGCCAAAGGCAAGCGCGTGCTCGACCTGTACAGCTACATCGGCGGCTGGGGCGTGCAAGCTGCCGCGTTTGGCGCCAGTGAAGTGTTCTGCGTCGATGCCTCGGCCTTTGCTCTGGATGGCGTAGAGCGCAACGCCGCGCTGAACGGCGTTGCCGAGAAGATGACCTGCATCGAAGGCGACGTGTTTGAAGCGTTGAAAGAATTGAAAGCCAGCGAAGAGCGCTTCGACGTGATCGTCGCCGACCCACCGGCCTTCATCAAACGCAAAAAAGACATGAAAAACGGCGAAGGCGCTTACCGCCGCCTCAATGAGCAAGCCATGCGCCTGCTCAGCAAGGACGGCATCCTGGTCAGCGCCTCGTGCTCCATGCACCTGCCGGAAGACGACCTGCAAAACATCCTGCTGACCAGCGCCCGCCACCTGGACCGCAATATCCAGATGCTGGAGCGTGGTGGCCAGGGCCCGGACCACCCGGTGCACCCGGCGATTGCCGAGACGCGCTACATCAAGAGCATTACGTGCCGGTTGTTGCCCAATAGCTAAGTAACATGCAGATCAAAGGTGGGAGTGGGCTTGCCAGCTCCCACCTTTTTTTGTGCAGTGTCAGAAAGATTTTTCCTACCGTCGCCAGCCACGCGCCCCCAGGAAATTTCCTTCAAAGGTTTTGATTGAATTCCACTTTTTGCAGACTAGTATCGGTTTCTGGCTTCACTGCGGAAAACAAAAACAATGTCTGACTCCACCTGCTCGCCCGTCCTCGATGGCCCAGCCAAACGCCAGTATCTTTCCCGCTTCATCCTCATCACCTGCATTGCCCTGATCAGCTTCTTCCCGATCAATATCCTGCTGCCTTCATTTCCGGCCCTCGCCGCCAGGTTCGACACGCCCAGCGCCAATGTCGCGCTGTCCATCAGCCTGTTTACCCTGGTTTTTTCGGTCTCCCAACTGATCGCCGGCCCACTCTCGGATAAATGGGGGCGCAAGGAAGTCCTGCTTGGCTGCATCACACTGTCGATCCTCGGGGCGATAGGCTGCACGCTGGCATCGGACTACCTGACCTTCCTGCTGTTTCGCAGCGTGCAGGCCATGGGCTGTGGCTTCTTCGTGCTGGGCCACGCCCTGGTGGAAGACCTGTTCGAGGAGCAGGACCGGGCTCGCGTGCGCCTGTATTACATGACCCTGAGCGGCTCGTTCGTCGCCCTTTCGCCGCTGATCGGCTCCTGGCTGCAAACCACCTTTGACTGGCAAGGCAGCTTCTACGGGTTCGCAGTGATGGCATTGGCCATGTTGATCCATGCGCTGTGCATCCTGCCGTCCAAGTCCGCCAGCCCCCATCGCGCACCGGTGTCGATCATCGCCACCTTGAAAGCCGTGGCCGGCAACCGGGACTTCCTGCGCTACTGGTGGATCGCCGCACTGGTGTTCGCCTGCTACTTCGCCTTGATCAGTGTCACCCCCCTGATGTTCATGGATGGGCTGAAACTCTCCGAATACCAGTACGCCCTGGTGCTGATGGTCTACGGCGTGGCCTATCTGCTGGGCGGCGTGGTGGCCTCGTTTCTGCAAAAACGCATCTCGCTGTCCCGGCAAATCAATATCGGCCTGGGGTTACTGCTGGTGGCCGGTGTGCTACTGATGCTGATCGTCAGCCTTGACGCCATCACCACCATAACCCTGCTGATCCCGATGCTGATCAGCGCCCTGGCCGTGACCCTGGTGCGCCCGGCGGCGATTTCGGCGGCGATGCTGTTGTTCTCAAGCAGCGCGGGCACGGCCGCCTCGGCGGGCAACAGCATCATGTTCCTCACGGCCGCGATCAGCAGCGCCGCCCTTGCGCAAACCGGAACGCATTTGCTGATGACCATTGCCGCAAGCTTCATCGCCTTCAGCCTCTGGGGCTGGCTGACAAATACGAGGGTCGGGCGATAAAGCCCCGGGACATGCTTCTCGCCATTCCCTCCCGACGCCAGCGGTGTAGAATCGACCCTATTCATCGCCAGTCATCCCCCGGCGGGTTTATGAGCTCGAGGCCCAAGCAAGCGGCGATCCCGCGACGCGAGTGGCAACTTCCGGACACACGGCCATTTTTCGGGTGTTCCAGTCGTCAATTAGAAGCTCACTCCCCTTTAGTACTTGATTAGCCGCCCGGAGTGCTCCAATGCCAGATTACCGCTCGAAAACATCCACCCATGGCCGCAACATGGCCGGCGCCCGCGCACTGTGGCGTGCCACGGGGATGAAAGATGACGACTTCAAGAAGCCGATCATCGCGATTGCCAACTCGTTCACCCAATTCGTACCGGGCCACGTCCACCTCAAGGACCTGGGCCAACTGGTCGCCCGCGAGATCGAACGTGCTGGCGGCGTAGCAAAAGAATTCAACACCATCGCCGTGGATGACGGCATCGCCATGGGCCATGACGGCATGCTGTATTCCCTGCCGAGCCGCGAGATCATCGCCGACTCCGTGGAATACATGGTCAACGCCCACTGCGCCGACGCCATCGTCTGCATCTCCAACTGCGACAAGATCACCCCTGGCATGCTGATGGCCGCCCTGCGCCTGAACATCCCGGTGATTTTCGTCTCTGGCGGCCCGATGGAAGCCGGCAAGACCAAGCTCGCCTCCCACGGCCTGGACCTGGTTGACGCCATGGTCATCGCCGCCGATTCCAGCGCTTCTGACGAGAAGGTCGCGGAATACGAGCGCAGCGCCTGCCCGACCTGCGGTTCGTGCTCCGGCATGTTCACCGCCAACTCGATGAACTGCCTGGTGGAAGCCCTGGGCCTGGCCTTGCCGGGCAACGGTTCGACCCTGGCCACCCACAGCGACCGCGAGCAGTTGTTCTTGCAGGCCGGCCGTACCATCGTCGAGCTGTGCAAGCGTTACTACACCGAGAACGATGAGTCGGTATTGCCGCGCAATATCGCCAACTTCAAGGCGTTCGAAAACGCCATGACCCTGGATATCGCCATGGGCGGTTCCACCAACACCATCCTGCACTTGCTGGCCGCAGCGCAAGAAGCCGAGATCGACTTCGACCTGCGCGACATCGACCGCCTGTCCCGCCACGTGCCGCAGTTGTGCAAGGTCGCGCCGAACATCCAGAAGTACCACATGGAAGACGTGCACCGCGCCGGCGGGATCTTCTCGATCTTAGGCTCCCTGGCCCGTGGCGGCCTGTTGCACACCGACCTGCCGACCGTGCACAGCAAATCCCTGGCCGAGGGCATCGCCAAGTGGGACATCACCCTGACTGACGACGAAGCCGTGCACACCTTCTTCAAGGCAGGCCCGGCTGGCATCCCGACGCAAACTGCTTTCAGCCAGTCGACCCGTTGGGACACCCTGGACGACGACCGTGAAAATGGCTGCATCCGCAGTGTCGAACACGCCTACTCCAAAGAAGGCGGCCTGGCTGTGCTGTACGGCAACATCGCCCTCGACGGCTGCGTGGTGAAGACCGCTGGCGTGGATGAGTCGATCCATGTGTTCGAAGGTCGCGCCAAGATCTACGAAAGTCAGGACAGCTCGGTACGCGGCATCCTCGCCGACGAAGTGAAAGAAGGCGACATCGTAATCATCCGCTACGAAGGCCCGAAAGGCGGCCCGGGTATGCAGGAAATGCTCTACCCGACCTCGTACCTGAAGTCCAAGGGCCTGGGCAAAGCCTGTGCGCTGCTGACCGACGGGCGCTTCTCCGGCGGTACTTCGGGCCTGTCCATCGGCCACGCTTCGCCAGAAGCCGCTGCCGGTGGCGCGATTGGCCTGGTGCAGGATGGCGACAAGGTGCTGATCGACATTCCGAACCGCTCGATCAACCTGTTGATCAGCGATGAAGAACTGGCGGCACGCCGGGTCGAGCAGGACAAGAAAGGCTGGAAGCCGGTGGAGAAGCGTCCGCGCAAAGTCACCACCGCCCTGAAGGCTTACGCCCTGCTGGCCACCAGTGCCGACAAGGGTGCAGTGCGTAACAAGGCCATGCTCGACGGCCTGTAAGCCCCGCCCATAAAAATGCCCCGCCAAGTGCGGGGCATTTTTTTGCGCCGAAGAAATCGCGCAAATTACCCCGGGGCGATACTCCTGGCCAAACCTGCCGACCATGCAGCAACCATCTTGTCTGCCACCCCTTCAAACGCGGGATGAGTACTTCGATAGGCCAAAAGCTCCGTCATTGCGCGGCTCATGCCATCCTGCACCCTGGCGAGCAACTCATTGCAGCGCGCCTCTGTCAGATTGCACGAACGGCGACCGAACTGGACCAGCATCTTGCGTTTGGGCCAGGCCTTAGAACCGTCCAGCAAGAGGGCCATGATGTCGCTGCCCTGGTAGACCGTGGTGGTCACCAGGTCGTAGGCCGGCGCGAGCCAGATGTCAGCCTCTTCGGCACAGTTCTCATAAAGCACACCGAAGTTTTTCAGGTGCCCGTCACCATTCTGGATACCGGCAGAGAGCGCCACCATCATGAAAAAATCTTCCAGCGCCTTGGTTACCCGGCTTGGCGTGACATAAGACTTGATCAGCCTGGCGCATCCCTGGTAAGTCCCGTCGTACTTCCTGCGCGTCGCCAACCCTGACAGAACGCACATATCCTCAAACCCGAGGTAGGCGCCATCACTGACGTCGAACCGTTGCACAACAAGGAATTTCGCGTTTTTGCTCAGTTGAAAAACCGGCACTTCAAGGCCGCAGTGCAATGCCGCCCGCATGCAAAAAAACTCGTTGGCCGCCAACTGAGGGAAGTCTTGTTCATTGAACGCCTTCACCAGGTGCGTGACACCCCGGTGGGTAAACCGCGCCATATCAGGCGCCATCTCGTCAATATCGCGCACCAGCACTTTCGGCTGAACGCCCGAAACCCCGGAGTAGGCGGCGTAGGTTCGCAATAGGTCACTGAAGAGATCGTTTGCCCCGTCATGGACCAACAGTTCAGACAGGTTGATCTGCGGCAGCGATGCCTCACCGCCAGCGTGGACAATGCTGATTCGGCCAAGCTGGTGTGGCCCAACGATACCCAGCAATGCCAGGTCGTCGAAGCCGCGTACTGACTTGCTGAAACGCCGCACGAGCTCGTCTTTGAGATACCCCTCGGGAAGGTGCATCTCGAACAGCGGATGGATGCCGTACTCCCAGTTGTAACTCTCCAGGCGCACCGGCATCGTCAAGGAGACGGCATTCTCTTCGGCCACCGCATCGTTATACGAGAAAACCGAATCGTGCCTGTTTTCTTCGCTCCGGCCGAGTGTTCCTGCCACCACACCACCAGTGCCGATGGACAGTCGGTCATTGTGCCTGGTCATGGATGCGTCCTGATTTCAGCTCATCGAGCGTCATGCGCCGACGCCTGGGAGTCGCGGTCAATTCGTATCCCAAGCCCTCAAGGATCGCGGCAACCTTGCGAATCCCCACTTCCGGGATGCTGTTGTTCTCGATCCCAGAGATGGTTGCACGACTCATCCCGTGCCGTTGCGCAAGCTGGGTCTGTGAGAGGCCAGCGGCTTTACGCAATTGTTTGATTAAAAGACCTAATTCATCCACGCTAAATTGCATCCTATACAATGCAAAACATGAAAAATCACTCAAATGCACCGCATACAATGCATTAAAGCGTGATGGTCCTTTCTACACCCAACGGTAAAGCCTGGCAACTCTGTGGCGGGGCCTTATTGAATCGCCTCCGGCTTGACGATCACCCAGTTCTTATCCGCCGTCACCGGTAACCCTTCCTTGGCCTGGGCCGCCGCATGCTTGGCCATCATGCCGTTAATCTGGGTCATGTACTTGTCCTTGCGGTTGATCCACAAGTGGATGCCACCCTTGGCCACGTCCACATCGTGAAACAGCATGTAGCCGTCGCTAGTGGGGGTGTCGCCGCCGACCAGCACCGGTTTTTTCCACTCGTCGATGTAGGTGAGGATCGCCGCATGCTTGCCGGCCATCCAGGTTGCCGGGGTCCACAGGTAGGGGGTCAGTTCCAGGCCGAGGTTGGCCTTTTCGTCGTATTTGCCGGCGCTGATCTGCTTGCGGGCGGTGGTCAGCTCGCCAGTCTTGCGGTCCTTGAGCAACAGGCTGACGCCAATGACGTTCTGCGGCTTGACGTTGTAGCCGTACTTCGGATCCGAGGCGACCATGCGCACCAGCTCTTCAGAGGCAGCGGTCATCACGTACACGTCGATGCCGTTTTCCATCAGCTTGTTGTACAACTCGGTCTGGCCGGTGAAGATTTTCGGCGGCTGCACCTCCATGTTCTTCACCACGTCGCCTTCGAAGTAGGTGACCGGCACCGGTTTGCCGGAGGCCATCAGTTCATCGACGTAGCCCTTGAGTTCCTTGAGGGTAAAGCCTGAAAACACCTGGGCGACCCACGGGTAGCAGACCATGTCGTCCACTTCGCACAGGCGATAGTAGTAACTGAACAGACTTTCCTTATGGTCAGCAGTGTCTTTGAACGGCATAAGTTTGAGCGACGGATCGAGACTGTCGCGGGTGATCAGGCCCTTGTTTTCCATGTACGGCAACAGTGACTCTTCGAGGTCGAAGCGGTAGCTGGTGTTGTCCATGTCGAACACCGCGTAATTGCCCTTGTTGGCGTTGGCGGCAATCATTTCGTTGAGTTGCTTGGCGGCGGGTGCCGGCCAGTGTTTCAACTCGGTGGCGGCCATGACCTGGCTGACAAGCCCCAGGCATAGCGCGGCGGCAAACAGTCTCGGCGCGAGCTTCATGTGCGTTTTCTCCCTGAGTGAAAGGCATAAACGCTAACAAATCCTTATGACCGTTCCCGGCACCAGCACGACCGTCTGCGTCCTGATACCGCCACCGGCATACGCCTGGGCGCCAAAGCCTTATTCCAAAAACGACAGTAGTCATTCCATAAAGGTATTAAATCAATATATTTCAAGCTGTTAGGCTTTCCGGTTCGCAGTCGCACGCTCAGGCGACTGGCAGCCATTTAATTGGAGCTTCAATGAATCTGCCGCTGATTCTCAATTTGCTGGTGTTCCTGGCGTTACTGCTAGGCCTGGCCCAAACCCGTCACAGCCACTGGAGCCTGGCCAAGAAGGTCCTGCTGGCACTGGTGCTCGGGGTGGTTTTTGGTGTGATCCTGCACACCATTTATGGTGCTGGTCACCCGGTACTCAAGGCCTCGATCAGTTGGTTCGACCTGGTGGGCAATGGTTATGTGCAACTGTTGCAGATGATCGTGATCCCGCTGGTGTTCGCCTCGATCCTCAGCGCCGTGGCCCGCCTGCATAACGCCGCGTCCCTGGGCAAGATCAGCTTCCTGACCATTGGCACGCTGCTGTTCACCACCGCCATTGCGGCGCTGATCGGTATCGGCCTGACCAACCTGTTTGGCCTCACCGCCGAAGGCCTGGTGGCCGGCACCCAGGAGTTGGCGCGCCTGCAGGTGATCCAGAGTGACTACGCAGGCAAGGTCGCCGACCTGAATATCCCGCAGTTGCTGCTGTCGTTTATCCCGCAAAACCCGTTCGCCGACCTGGCCCGGGCCAAGCCGACGTCGATTATCAGTGTGGTGATCTTCGCCGCGTTCCTGGGGGTTGCCGCGCTGCAACTGCTCAAGGACGACGTGGAAAAAGGTCAGAAAGTGGTCAACGCCATCGACACCCTGCAAGCCTGGGTGATGCGCCTGGTGCGCCTGGTGATGAAGCTGACCCCTTACGGCGTACTGGCGCTGATGACCAAAGTGGTCGCCAGTTCCAACCTGCAAGACATCATCAAGCTCGGCAGTTTCGTGCTGGTGTCCTACCTGGCGCTGGGGCTGATGTTCGTGGTCCACGGCCTGCTGCTGTCCCTGGCCGGGATCAACCCGCTGCGCTTCTTCCGCAAGGTATGGCCGGTGCTGACCTTTGCCTTCACCAGCCGCTCCAGCGCGGCGAGCATCCCGCTGAGCATCGAAGCGCAGACCCGCCGCCTGGGCATCCCGCAGTCCATCGCCAGCTTCGCCGCCTCGTTCGGTGCGACGATTGGCCAGAACGGCTGTGCCGGCCTGTACCCGGCGATGCTGGCCGTGATGGTGGCGCCGACTGTGGGCATCAACCCCCTGGACCCGCTGTGGATCGCCACCCTGGTGGCGATTGTGACCCTGAGCTCGGCCGGTGTAGCGGGCGTGGGCGGCGGTGCGACGTTTGCCGCGCTGATCGTGCTGCCGGCCATGGGCTTGCCGGTGGCGTTGGTGGCGCTGCTGATTTCCGTGGAGCCGCTGATCGACATGGGCCGTACGGCGTTGAACGTGAATGGTTCGATGACGGCGGGGGCGATTACCAGCCAGATCATGCAGCAGACGGATAAAGAGCTGCTCAATGCCGATGAGCATGCTGAGTTGGCGCAGGCCTGATAGACCGCTATCGCGGGCAAGCCCGCTCCCACAGTTGAACCGGTTTCTTCAGTAAAAATCGGTCAACTGTGGGAGTGGGCTTGCCCGCGATGCTTTTAGGCTTTTTCCCAAACTTCGAAGTTATAGGCCGGCTTGTCACCTTCAGCCGGATTCTGCACATTCGACACCAGCTTCCATTGGCGGGTATCAAACTGCGGAAACCACGCATCCCCTTGCGGGCTCAACTCCACCCGCGTCAAATACAGGCGATCCGCCTGCTCCAGCCCCTGCGTATACAGCTGCGCGCCGCCGATCAGCATCAGCTCATCCACGCCCTGCTCCAACGCCCAGGCCTCGGCCCGCGCCACGGCTGCATCGAGGGACGGAAAAACTTCCGCACCTTCGAGCACCAAATCGGTCTGACGGCTGACCACAATGTTCAAGCGACCCGGCAACGGTCGACCCAGGGAATCCCAGGTCTTGCGCCCCATGATGATCGGCTTGCCCAGGGTGGTGGCCTTGAAATATTTGAAATCCCCCGGCAAATGCCAGGGCATGCTGTTGTCGACGCCGATCACGCGGTTTTCACCGAGGGCTGCGATCAGGCTTAAAGGGAGAGTTTTTTTCATGGCGACGAGAATACCAGAGGCGCGGGCCAGCGGTTATGCTCCAGGCTCACTGACACAACAGGATGGCGCGTGACTGCACTTACACCTCTGCACACACTCTGGCTGACGGAAACCGTGCGCCTGCGTGAAGAACACGCTGGCCCCCTGGAAGACCAGGAAGCCAATCGCCTGGCCCGCAGCCACGGCGGCGATCTGCCGACGCGCATTCAAAACCGCGCACTGTGGCTGGCCGAACGTGACGGCCTGCGCGCCGCCCTGCTCCACTGGCTGCAAGGCGCACGCCTGGCGCTGATGGTGCTGATGGTGCTGGCCATCGTCAGCGGCGCCGGCCTGGCCTTCGCCGCCCTGGGCAACGGCCAAGCCCCGGTCAATGTGTTCTGGGCCCTGGGCAGCCTGCTGGGCTTGAACCTGATCCTGCTGCTGAGCTGGGCCCTGGGCCTGTTGTTTGCCGGCGAACACAGCGCCAGCCTCGGCCGCCTGTGGTTGTGGCTCAGCGAAAAACTTGCCCGCGATGCCAAGGCCGCACAACTGGCGCCGGCGCTGTTGTTGCTGCTGCAACGCCAGAAGCTCAACCGCTGGGCGGTCGGCGTGCTGGTCAATGGCCTGTGGCTGCTGGCGCTGTGCAGCGCGCTGGTGATCCTGCTGACCTTGATGGCCACCCGGCGCTACGGGTTTGTCTGGGAAACCACCATTCTCGGGGCCGACACCTTTGTCAGCGTGACCCAGGCCCTGGGCAGCCTGCCCGCACTGCTCGGCTTCAGCGTGCCCAGCGTGGAGATGATTCGCACCAGCGGCGATTCGGCGCTGACTATCGAAAGCGCCCGCCAGGCCTGGGCTGCGTGGCTGGTGGGGGTGTTGCTGGTCTATGGCCTGCTGCCCCGGTTGATTCTCGCCCTGTTGTGCCTATGGCGCTGGAAACGCGGGCGCGCGGCCTTGGGCCTGGACCTCAACCTGCCCGGCTACAGCCACTTGCGCGATGCCTTGATGCCCAGCAGCGAACGCCTTGGCGTCAGCGATGCCGCGCCTGAGCAGTTGCACCACGTCAGCGGCGGTGCCAGCGAACTGCACAGCGATGGCGCCCTGCTGGTGGCCATCGAACTCGACGACCAGCACCCCTGGCCGCCCAAACTTCCGGCCATGGTCAAGGACGCCGGCATCCTCGACAGCCGTGAGTCTCGCCACAAACTACTGGAGCAACTGACCCGCTTCCCACCCGCACGCCTGGTGATCGCCTGCGACCCGCGCCGCTCGCCGGATCGCGGCAGCCTCGCGCTGATTGGCGAGCTGGCCCGCAGCGCCAGCGCCACCCGGGTCTGGCTGTTGCAAGCGCCACCGGGCCAGGCGCTGGATGCCGAGCGCCTTGGCGATTGGCACACGGCCTTGCAGCAACTGGACCTCCCCTTCGCCGACTGCGCGCCGCTCACCTGGCTGGAGACGGGCCATGACTAAACCCCTGAAACTGGCCGTGGTCGGCCACACCAACGTCGGCAAGACCTCGCTGCTGCGCACCCTGACCCGGGACGTGGGCTTTGGCGAAGTGTCCCACCGCCCCAGCACCACCCGGCATGTCGAAGGCGCACGCCTGTCGGTGGACGGTGAAGCCTTGCTGGAGCTGTACGACACGCCGGGCCTGGAAGATGCCATCGCCCTGCTCGATTACCTGGAGCGCCTCGACCGCCCCGGCGAACGCCTGGATGGCCCGGCCCGCCTGGCGCGCTTCCTCGAAGGCAGCGAAGCCCGCCAGCGCTTTGAGCAGGAGGCCAAGGTGCTGCGCCAGTTATTGGCGTCCGACGCCGGCCTGTACGTGATCGACGCCCGGGAACCGGTGCTGGCCAAGTACCGCGACGAGCTGCAAGTGCTGGCCAGTTGCGGCAAACCGCTGCTGCCGGTGCTCAACTTTGTCAGCAGCGCCGAACACCGCGAGCCGGACTGGCGCGAAGCCCTGGCCCGCCTGGGCCTGCATGCGTTGGTGCGCTTTGACAGCGTGGCGCCCCCAGAAGATGGCGAGCGGCGGCTGTATGAAAGCCTGGCCCTGTTGCTGGAAAGCTCACGGCCACAGTTGGAGCGGCTGATTCTCGACCAGGAGGCCCAACGCCAGGCGCGCCAGCAAAGCGCCGCACGCCTGATCGCCGAGCTGCTGATCGACTGCGCCGCGTGCCGGCGCAGCGTGGTCATCGAGGATGAACAGCAAGCCGTCAGCGATCTGCGCAAAGCCGTGCGCCAGCGCGAACAACGTTGCGTCGAGGCCCTGCTCAAACTCTACGGCTTCCGTGCGCAAGACGCCGCTGCCAGCGACTTGCCGCTGCTGGACGGACGTTGGGGCGATGATTTGTTCAACCCCGAAACCCTCAAGCAACTGGGGGTGCGGGTCGGCGGCGGGATTGCCGCGGGAGCTGCGGCCGGTGCCGGCGTGGACTTGCTGGTCGGCGGCCTGACCCTGGGCGCCGCCGCCCTGGCCGGGGCGATTGCCGGGGGCGCCCTGCAAACTGCGCGCAGCTACGGCAGCCGTTTGCTGGGCAAGATCAAGGGCCAGCGCGAGCTGACCGTGGATGACAGCGTGTTGCGCCTGTTGGCCCTGCGCCAGCGCCAGTTGCTCAAGGCCCTGAACCTGCGGGGGCATGCGGCGATGCACAGCATCAAGGTCGACACCCCGCAGGACAAGAGCTGGCGCGAAGGCAAACTGCCCGAGGCCCTGCACAAGGCGCGTGCCCATCCGCAATGGTCATCGCTCAACCCCCATGCACGGTTGAGCCAGGCCGAGCGCCAGGAACAGATCGAAGCCCTGGCCCAGCGCCTGGACGAGGCTTAAGCCGCCAGCAGGTGCCGGGCCTTGGCCTTCAACACCTCAAGGTCGAGCACCGGCACGTGCATTACCTTGGCCTGCTCATCCCAGTGGCGCATGCGCAGGCTCACCGCACACAGCGGGTCCTGCTCAAACACACGGGCCTCGTCGGCCGTCATCACCCCGCCCTGGTAACCCAGGGTGCGGCGGCTGGCCTCGCTCAAGCGCGCATAGTAGTCCGGCTGGCTGAAGGTCAGGTAACGCTTGGCCTGCACGTGATACTCCACCAGTTTCGCCAGGCGCTCGCTAAACCCGGCACGCCGCAAGTAATCGGCACCCAGGCGTTCGTGGCTGACCACGCCGTAGCCGCCCATGTTCTCCTCACCCTGGCCGCAGATGTGCCCGATATCGTGGAAGAACGCCGCCAGCACCACTTCATCGTCAAAGCCTTCAGCCATGGCCAGTTGCGCGGCCTGGGACATATGCTCGATCTGCGACACCGGCTCGCCAATGTAATCGGCAGCGCCATGCTGCTCGTACAGGCCAAAGACTTCAGCGACCACCTGTTCAGCGTTCATCACGCCTGCCCCCACAGTTCAGTGATATTGCGCTCGGCCAGCGCCGGCCCCACGCTCATGCCCACGCCGGTGTGCATCAACGCCACGCTGACCCCCTCGGCGGCGCGCAGGAACGAAAACGGCCCCGGCCCACGGGAGCCATAAACGCCTTGCCAGCGCTCGACGACCTGAATCTGACAGCCCAGGGTCTGCTCGGCCAGTTCGATCATCCAGTTGTCCACCTGTTCGGCGTTGAATGGCGAAGGATCACTGCCGTAATGGTGGGAATCCCCGATGATCAACTCGCCATGGGGCGTCGGGCTGATCAGCAGGTGGATGCCATGTTCATGCAGGTGCGGTGTGTCACGCAGGATCTGCGCCTGCACCGGCGCCGCTTCCGGCAAGTCGGCAAAGGCGCCGTAGTGCACGCAGCTCAGGCCGGTCAGCAGCGCGTGTTGCAGGTTCAGCTCCTCCTTGGGCCGGGCGCGCAGCATTTGCAGTTGGCAGATTTGCGGCTGGAGTGCGGCGATCTGTTCGGCCAGCAGGGTTTGGTAGTCGTGGCCGGAGCACACGATGATCTGCTTGCCACGAAAGCTGCCGGCGGTGCTGTGCACCTGGCCCGGTTCGATGTCACGTACCAGGGTGGAGAAGTGGAACTCCACCTTGAGGTCGCAGCGCAGGTACTCGATCAGTGCCGGCAGCGCCTCACGGGAATACAGTTGCTGATCGTCCAGGCCGTGCAGCGCGGCGCGGTGATGGCGGAACTGGCCGCCATACAAGTCGTTCAGCGCTGCGCCTTGCAACAGGTTGACGCGGTAGCCATGCGCCTTGGCGCGCCCGGCGCAAAAAGCCTCCAGCAGGTGCTCTTCGGCTTCGGTGCGGGCAAACAGGTAAGAGCCATTGCGCTTGAGTTGCAGGTTCGCCTGTTGCGCCCACTGGCCCCAGATCTCGCGGCTTTGCCGGGCCAGGTCGAGCATCTGCCCCGGCGGTTGGCCGGTGACCAGGGCCTGGCCGAAGTTGCGCACCGAGGCGCCCAGGGGCGTGGCCGTGCGCTCGAACACCGTGACCTTGAGGCCGCGTTTGGCGGCGGCGTAGGCATGGGACAGGCCGAGGATGCCGGCGCCGATGATCAGCAGATCGCTGTGGTGTGTCATTAAGTGATGTCCTGAATTTGAGGCCTCATCGCCGGCAAGCCAGCTCCCACAGGGTGAATTGTGAACACCTTCAAATGTGGGAGCTGGCTTGCCGGCGACGAGGCCATCAGCCCCAACGAATATTATTGACCTGCCACTTTCTCCGACTTGCCGTCATAGCGCTTACGCCATTCAGCCAGGATGTTATCGCGGTTTTTCGAGGCCCAGGCAAAGTCATTCTTGATCAGGCGCTGCTCATAGTCCGCCGGCAATTCTGTCTGCGGCTTGGCAATGCCCGGCTGGGCCAGCACGGCGAAGTTTTCCTTGTACAGCTCCATCGCTGCGGGGCTTGCAGAGAAATCGGCGAGCTTCTGTGCCGCTTCCGGGTGGGCCGTGCCCTTGATCACCGCAGTGGCTTCGATGTCCCAGCCCAGGCCTTCCTTGGGCAATACGATATCCAGCGGCGCGCCCTGGCGCTTGAGCTGCACCGCTGGGTATTCGAAGGAAATGCCGATTGGGAACTCACCGGAAGCCGCCAACTTGCACGGCTTGGAACCGGAGTGCACGTACTGGCCGATGTTCTGGTGCAGGTCATCCATGTACTGCCAGCCCTGCTTCTCGCCGAAGGTCTGCAACCAGGCGCTGACGTCGAGAAAACCGGTGCCGGACGACGCCGGGTTAGGCATGACGATCTTGCCCTTGTACTCAGGCTTGGTCAGGTCTTGCCAGCTGATCGGCTTGCTCAGGCCCTGTTTCTCGGCTTCGACAGTGTTGAAGCAAATGGTCGCAGCCCACACGTCCATGCCGACCCAGGCCGGTGGGTTGGCGGCGTCGCGGTAGTTCTTGCCAATTTTGTCCAGATCCTTCGGCGCATAGCTTTGCAGCATGCCTTGCTGATCGAGGATCGCCAGGCTGGAGGCCGCCAGGCCCCACACCGCATCGGCTTGTGGGCGGGCTTTTTCTGCCAGCAGCTTGGCGGTGATGATGCCGGTGGAGTCGCGCACCCACTTGATCTCGACGTCCGGGTTGGCCGCTTCGAAGGCTTTCTTGTAGGTCTTCAACTGCTCGGCTTCAAGGGCCGTGTACACGGTCAACTCGGTCTTGGCAGCAAAGGCATTCAGGCTGAACGCGGTGAGCACAGCAGCGGCGAGGGCCAGGGGCTTGAACATGGTGCGTTTCCTTGTGTGGGGCAGAGTTATTGACCGGGCGCGGTTTGGCGCCAGGCCTGGGAGCGGCGCAACAAGCCGCGTGAGGCCCACGCCAGCAGCAGCGAGACGCCGGCTGAGGTGAACAGAATCAGGGTCGACATGGCCGCCGCGCCGCCCACGTTGCCGGCGTCGTCCATGTTCAGCACCGCCACCGCCGCAAGGATGGTGTCGGGGCTGTAGAGAAAGATCGCGGCCGATACGGTGGTCATCGCCGAGACAAACAGGTAGCGCAGGATGTCCAACAGCGCCGGCAGGCAGATCGGCACGGTGACCCGCATAAAGTGGCGGTACAGCGGCGCCTTGAGCGACAGCGCGGCGGCTTCGAACTCGGCGTCGAGTTGGCGCAGGGCGGTGGTGGCGGTCATTTGCGCGGTGGTCAAATAGTGAGCAATGGTGCACACCACCAGCAGCGTCATGGTCCCGTAGAGCACATGCAGCGGGTTGCCGTTGAGGTTGAAAAAGAACACGTAGCCCAGGCCCAGCACCAGGCCAGGCACCGCCATCGGCACAAAGCTGAGCATGCGCAGCGCCAGGTTCAAGCCCTTCTGCCCCTTGGTCTTTTCCATCAGGTAAGCGCCGGTGAAGATCAGCACGCTGCCAATCAGTGCGATGCAGATCGCCATGGTCAGGCTGTTGCGATAGGCCAGCCAGCCGCCGCCAGCGGTGTCGTTGAACTGGTAGTGGTTGAGCGACAGCGACAGGTTGTACGGCCAGAACTTCACCAGCGACGAGTACACCGCCATGCCGAACACCAACAGCAGCACCGCGCAGATCAGCAGCACAATCGCCAGGTAGCAGCCATCACGCAGACGCGATGGCGCCGGCTGGAACACCTGGGCGCGGCCGCTCATGGAGTCGCCGTGGCGCCGGCGCAGCCAGGTATCCACCGCGAAACTGAGCAACGCCGGCAGCAGCAGCACCATGCCGATCAAGGCGCCGCGACCGAACTGCTGTTGGCCAACCACGGCCTTGTAGGCCTCCAGCGCCAGCACTTGATAGTCACCACCCACCACCACCGGTACGCCGAAGTCCGTGATGGTCAGGGTGAACACCAGGCAGAACGCGGCGAACACGGCCTGGCGCGTCGCCGGCCAGGTGATGCTGCGAAACGCCCGGGCCGGGCTGGCGCCCATGCTCGAGGCGGCATCGAACAACCGCGCATCCGCTAGGGACAGCGCCGACAGCAGGATCATCAGCGCATGGGGAAAGGTGTAGATCACTTCACCGAGGACAATCCCCCAGAAGCCGTAGATGTTGTCGGACAGCAGGCCACGCAACATGCCCTGGTTGCCGAACAGGTACACCAGGGCGATGCCCGGCAGCATCGACGGCGCCATCAGCGGCAGCAACGAAAGGCCGCGCCAGAGGGTCTTGCCGGGGATCAGTGTGCGTTGCAAGGCGTAGGCAAACAGGTAGGCCAGGGGTACGACAATGATCGCGACGCTCAGGGAAACCTTCAGGCTGTTGCCCAGCAGCCAGTGGAAGTTGGCGCTGGTCAGCAGCTCACGCGCCGCCACCAGGCCGCCGCCCTGGCCGTCTTCGGCGCTGAAACCGCGCCAGAAGATCGCCAGCAACGGCAGCAGTACGGCGAGGCCCAACAGGCACAGCAGCAGTAACTTGCCGCCCAGTACGAAGATACGGTCGCCGATTTGCGCACGGGCAGCCTGACGCGCCACACGGCCGGGTACTGGCAGGGTCATATCAGTGGCCATCTCAGGCAAACACCTGCAGGCTGCGCGGCGGCAGCGCCACCCAGATATCCTGGGCGCCCAGGCGTGGCATGGCTTCCGGCGCCAGTTCGGCCAGCAGCGGATGGCCGGGCAACTGGTCCAGTTCAAAGCTCATGCGGCAACGGTTGCCGAGGAAGGTGATCTCGCGGACCTTGGCCGGGAACAGGTTTTCCTCGTGTACGGGCGGGTTGACGCTGATCGCTTCCGGCCGGCAGAACAGGCGGCCCGACGCGGCCTTGCCGCTGTCTTCGGCCAGGCGCACATTCATCCCGCCAACCTGGGCGTGGCTGGCGCTGTTGCGGCTGAAGGGCAGCCAGTTGCCCTGGCCGACAAACTCGGCCACGAACGGGGTGGCCGGGCGGTCATAGATCTCTTGAGGGGTGGCGTACTGCTCGACCTTGCCGTTGTTCATCACGGCGATACGGTCGGCCATCAGCATGGCCTCGTCCTGATTGTGGGTGACCATCAGGGTGGTAATGCCCAGGCGGCGTTGCAACTGGCGCAACTCGGTGCACAGGTGCTCGCGCACCCGGGCATCGAGGGCCGACATCGGCTCATCCAGCAGCAACAGCGACGGGGCCGGCGCCAGGGCACGGGCCAGGGCGACCCGTTGCTGCTGGCCGCCGGACAGTTGGCCGGGGTATTTCTTTTCGCTGCCGGTCAGGCCCACCAGTTCCAGCATCTGCGCCACGCGTTTGCGCACTTCATCGCGACCGCTGCCGGCCAGGCCGTAGCCGATATTGGCCTCGACGCTGAGGTTGGGGAACAGCGCGTAGGACTGGAACAGAATGCCGTAGTCCCGCGCCTGGGGTGCCAGTAGGGAAACGTCACGATCACCCAGGTACAACTCGCCGCTGTCCTGGCGCTCCAGGCCGGCGATGCAGCGCAGCAAGGTGGTCTTGCCGCAGCCCGAGGGGCCGAGCAGGCACACCAGTTCACCGGCGGCGACGTCCAGGGACACATGGTCCAGGGCAGTAAAGGCGCCAAAGCGCTTCTGGATACCACGCACCGTCATCGGCGCGCCGGGGTTGAGCTGGGCTGTGTTCATGGTGGCACCTCATCAAACTGATGAAGGCCATGCTAGGCAGCAAATGCGTCCCTGGTGTGGCAGGAAGGCAAAAGCGGGTGATAGTGGTATTGGTGGATTTGGGTAGGGGTAGAGCCATGGGGTGTTGGGTCTACCGCTATCGCAGGCAAGCCGGCTCCCACATTTGGAGCTGTGAATACCTTCACATGTGGGAGCTGGCTTGCCTGCGATGGCGATCTCAAAACCACCCAAAATCTTTCAGAGCGGCGACATTTCCTGCGCCAACCCCAGAAACGCCGCCGGCAACCGCGCACCTTTACGCTCCTTGAGGCAGTACAGGTATTCAGGAATCTGCGGCGCATTCTCGATGGTCAGCACCCGCAGTTGCGGGTCATGGGGCACTTCCTGGCGGGCGATGATGCTGATGCCGATATTGCGCAGCACCGCCTCGCGGATCGACTCACGGCTGCCGATTTCCAGCAGCGGCCCATAACCCACGCCAGCGCCTTTGAGCATCTCTTCGGTCAAGCGCCGGGTGGTCGAACCTGCCTCGCGCATCAACAGGGTATGCCCCGCCAGCGCACTGAGCGGCACATGCTCCAGCACGGCCAGCGGATGATTGCGATGCACCGCCAGCACCAGCGGGTCGGTGCCCAACACCCGGCGGATCAGGCGCGGGTCTTCCAGCAATTGCGAGGAGGCGGCGACGTCCACCCGGTAATCATCCAGCGCTTCGAGGACCTGCTGGGAGTTGCCGATTTCCACTGCCACTTCCACGTGGGGCAAGCGTTCGCGGAAGGTTTTCACCAGATCAAGGATGTAATAGGGCGCGGTCGCGGCGATGCGCAACGTGCCCTGGACCTGGCCGCTGTTGCGCAGGAAAAACTCGATATCCGCCTCCTGCTGCAACAGCGCCTTGACCATCGGCAACAGCCGCGCCCCTTCGTCGCTGACGGTGAGGCGGCGGCCACCGCGATAGAACAGCTCAACCGAGTACTGGCTTTCCAGATGGCGGATCTGGGTGGTCACCGTGGGTTGGCTCAGGCCGAGTTTTTTCGCCGCCTGGGTAATGCTGCCCAGGCGGGCGACCATGTAAAACGCCTTCAACTCGGCACTCAGCACACCACCCTCTCATCGACTATTTGCGCAACAGGCGCAGACCATTGAATACCACCAGCAGGCTCACGCCCATGTCAGCAAACACCGCCATCCACATGGTGGCCATGCCCATGAAGGTGACGGCCAGGAAGATCGCCTTGATCACCAGCGCCAGGGCGATGTTCTGCTTGAGGATACTCGACGTTTGTCGCGACAAGCGTATGAATGCCGGAATCTTGCGCAAATCATCGTCCATCAGCGCCACGTCGGCGGTCTCGATGGCCGTGTCGGTGCCTGCTGCCGCCATGGCAAAGCCAATCTCGGCGCGGGCCAGGGCCGGGGCGTCGTTGATGCCGTCGCCGACCATGCCGACCCGGTGGTTTTTCCCGTACAGGTCCTCGATAGCCTTGAGCTTGTCGGTGGGCAACAGATCGCCCTGGGCCTGGTCGATGCCCACCTGGGCGGCAATTGCCTGGGCGGTGTGGGTGTTGTCGCCGGTGAGCATCAGGGTCTTGATGCCCAGGTCGTGCAACTGCTGGATGGCTTCGCGACTGCTGTCCTTGACCGTATCGGCCACGGCGAACAGCGCCAGCGGGCCGGATTTGTCGAGCAGCAGCACCACGGACTTGCCTTGTTTTTCCAGGGCGAAGAGTTTTTCTTCAAGGGCCGGCGAGCACAGGCCCAGCTCTTCCACCAGGCGGTGGTTGCCCAGGTGATAGACCTCACCGTTGATCTCGCCACGGACCCCGCGCCCGGCTAGGGCCTCGAAGTTATCCACAACCTGCAGCGGGAGTTTTTTATCCACAGCCGCATTGGCGATCGCCAGCGACACTGGGTGGTCGGAACGCGCGGCCAGGCTGGCGGCCAGGGCCGGCGCGTTGTCTTCTACATTGGGGAACAACGCCAGGTAGTCGGTCTGCACCGGCTTGCCGTGGGTGATGGTGCCGGTCTTGTCCAGGGCCAGGTAGTCGAGCTTGTAGCCGGCCTCCAGGTACACGCCGCCCTTGATCAGGATGCCTTTGCGCGCAGCCGCCGCCAGGCCGCTGACGATGGTCACCGGGGTGGAAATCACCAGGGCACAAGGGCACGCGACCACCAACAGCACCAGGGCGCGGTAGATCCAGTCGAACCACACCGCGCCCATGAACAGCGGCGGGATCACGGCCACGCCGAGGGCAAACAGGAACACCGCCGGGGTGTAGATTTTCGAGAAGCTGTCCACAAAGCGCTGGGTCGGCGCCCGCGAGCCCTGGGCCTGTTCCACTGCGTGGATGATGCGCGCCAGGGTCGAGTTATTGGCGGCAGCGGTCACCCGGTATTCCAGGGAACCGGCCTGGTTGATGGTGCCGGCGAAGACTTTATCGCCCACGGTTTTCTCGATCGGCAGGCTTTCGCCGGTGATCGGCGCCTGGTCGATGGTGGACTGGCCGGCGGTGACTTCACCATCCAGACCAATGCGCTCGCCGGGGCGTACCCGCACGATGGCACCCAGTTCAATGGTCTTGACCTCTTGTTCGACCCAGCTACCGTCAGCCTGGCGCACCGTGGCCTGCTCCGGGGTCATCTGCATCAAGCCACTGATGGCATTGCGCGCACGGTCCAGGGACTTGGCCTCGATCAACTCGGCCACGGTAAACAGGAACATCACCATCGCCGCTTCCGGCCACTGGCCGATCAGGATCGCACCGGTCACGGCGATGCTCATCAGCGCGTTGATGTTCAGGTTGAGGTTTTTCAGGGCAATCCAGCCCTTTTTATAGGTGGTGAGGCCGCCACTGAGGATCGACACCAGCGCCACCAGCGCCACCACCCAGGTCGGAGCCGCGTCGGTGAAATGGATCACCTCCGCCGCCAGGGCGCAAAAGCCGGACAGGGCCAGCGGCCACCAGTGCTTCTTGGCCGGTGGTGCGGCGGCCGGCACGCCCTCCTCGATCGGATCGGCCTGCATGCCCAGGGACTTGATGGCCTCGACGATCGGCGCGGTGCTCGGCAGGTCGTGGGTGACACCGAGGATGCGGTTGATCAGGTTGAATTCCAACTGCTGCACACCGGCCATCTTGCCCAGTTTGTTCTGGATCAGCGTTTGCTCGGTGGGGCAGTCCATGGCCTCGATGCGGAAAGTGCTCAGGCGCGCGTTGGCGCTGGTTGTTTGCGTCAATGTCACCAACGAGGGGGCTGCCGCGCCGGAACAGCAGGAGCCGCCGCCATGATCATGCTCTTTCACAGGGGCAAGCTTTTGCACGTGATCATGATGGCTGTGGTCATGATCATGGCCGTGGTCGTGATGGCTATGATCATGGTCGTGATCATGATCGTGGCTGTGGTCGTGCTTGTGCGGGGTGCGCAGGGATTCGCTCATTGTGTCGCGTCCATGAAGGTGCCTGTTGCCAAGTAAAGACCCTGTAGCCACTATAGGGTCAAGCACCCTTTTGGAGATTGCTGCGATGAAGATCGGTGAATTGGCCAAACTGACCGACTGTCCGGTGGAGACCATCCGTTATTACGAGAAGGAAGGCCTGCTGCCGCCACCGGCGCGCAGTGAGGGCAACTACCGCCTGTACACCCAGGCCCACACCGAGCGCCTGACGTTTATCCGCAACTGCCGCAGCCTGGACATGACCCTGGAGGAAATCCGCAGCCTGCTGGGCCTGCGCGACAGCCCCCAGGACCAGTGTGAAAATGTAAATGCGCTGATCGACGAGCATATCCATCACGTCAAGGCGCGGATTGATGGGTTGCTGGCCTTGCAGAAACAGTTGATCGACCTGCGCCAGCGCTGTGGCGAAGGGCCGGAGATCGACCAGTGTGGGATTTTGCAGCGGCTGGAGGTCAGTGGGAGTGTGGCGGCCAGTGAGGCGGAGCATTCACATGTGGGTCGTAGTCACGGGCATTAGATAATGGGGTGACTGAGTTGACGCCATCGCAGGCAAGCCAGCTCCCACATGTGCCTGAGTACTCGGTCACTTGTGGGAGCTGGCTTGCCTGCGATGCAGACGATGCGGTCTCGACTAGACCGCCATCGGCGCCGTCATCGGCGCATGGTGCTCATAGCCTTCCAGCGAGAAATCGCTCGGCTCGATCAGCTCCAGCCACTCTGGCTGGTACACCCCGGTCTTGGCAAACTCCGGCACGCGCTCGCTGATCACCAGTTTCGGCGCGGCGAAAGGCTCGCGCTTGAGCTGTTCGTTGAGCATGTCCAGGTGGTTTTCGTAGACGTGCGCGTCACCGATGAAATAGGTGAACCAGCGCGGCGTGTAGCCAGTCAGGCGGCCGATCAGGCTCAGCAGTGCGGCGCCTTCGGTGAGGTTGAACGGCGTGCCCAGGCCCAGGTCGTTGGAGCGGATGTAGAGGGTCAGGGAAATCTCCCTGGTCTCGACATTCGGGTGGAACTGGTACAGCAGGTGGCACGGCGGCAAGGCCATTTCATCGAGCTGGGCGCAGTTCCAGCCGTGGAACAGGATGCGCCGGCTGCCCGGGTCCTTGATGATGGTGTCGACGCACTGGCGAATCTGGTCAATGGCCTTGTACAGCACCACGTAGGCCTGACCGTCTTCCTCGCCTTCGGCGATCTGGCGATAGCCCTGGGCCAGGGTCTGCTCGATAGCGGCCTGGTTGCTCAACGGGATCTGCTTGTACGCCGGCCATTTGCGCCATTGCACACCGTAGATCTCGCCCAGGTCGTCCTCGCCCTGGCGGAACGGGTTGGCCAGCCACTGCGCGTTTTCGTTAGCGTTCTGGTCCCACACCTTGCAGCCCAGGGCGCGGAATTCGGCGGCGTTATTCACCCCACGCAAAAAGCCACACATCTCGCCAATCGCCGACTTGAAGGCCATTTTGCGGGTGGTGATGGCTGGGAAACCTTCCTGCAGATCAAAGCGCAACATCGCACCGGGGAAGCTGATGGTGTTCACGCCAGTGCGGTTGGCCTGCTTGGTGCCGTTGTTGATGACGTGGGAAACCAGCTCGAGATATTGCTTCATGACATTACCTGTATCGGTGAAGCCGAGGCCCTCAGGCCCCGGCGTTCGAATTTATAGCGCGCTGGTCTTGATCGCCTGCGGGCGGTTGTAAGCCCACCAGAGCAGGCCCAGGCCAGCAAGAATCATCGGAATGCTGAGAACCTGGCCCATGGTCAGCCAGCCGAACGCCAGGTAGCCCAACTGCGCATCCGGCACCCGCACGAACTCGACGATGAAACGGAAAATCCCGTAGAACAGGGCGAACATCCCCGAAACCGCCATGGTTGGGCGGGGTTTGCGCGAGTAGATGTAGAGGATCAGGAACAGCGCCACGCCTTCCAGGGCGAACTGGTACAACTGCGACGGATGGCGCGCCAACTGCGCCGGGTCGCTGAACGGCGGGAACACCATGGCCCACGGCACGTCGGTCGGTTTGCCCCACAATTCGGCGTTGATGAAGTTACCGATACGCCCGGCACCCAGGCCAATCGGCACCATCGGCGCGATAAAGTCCATCAGTTGGAAGAATGACTTGCCATTACGTCGGCCAAACCACCAGGCCGCGAGCATCACGCCGATAAAACCGCCGTGGAACGCCATGCCGCCCTTCCACACCTCGAAAATCAGGGTCGGGTTGGCCAGGTACGCGCTCAGGTCGTAGAACAACACATAACCCAGGCGCCCGCCGACAATCACGCCCATCGACATCCAGAACACCATGTCGGAGAGCTTCTCCTTGGTCCAGGTCGGATCAAAGCGGTTCAGGCGTCGGGAAGCCAACAGCCAGGCGCCGCCGATGCCGATCAGGTACATCAACCCGTACCAGTGGATTTTCAGCGGACCGATGGCCAGGGCCACCGGGTCGATCTGCGGGTAAGGCAGCATTGCGACTCCTCGTTAAATCATTCGTTATTGCGCACGGACCTTGCCGGTGGACGATTAAGCCTGCGTTACAGCGGCTCGATCAAATGAAGAAGTTCGCACCCGCGCCAAGCAGCCTGGCATGTTAACGGATGGGAGGCATCTGGCCCAACTTGGATACGATGGATAGCCGGCGGATCTATGGGTAGAGTGAGCAAAACACAAAAGGATCGCCTTATGTGCCTGATTGTTTTCGCCTGGCGGCCGGGACATGCCCAGCCCCTGATCGTCGCGGCCAACCGTGACGAATTCTACGCCCGGCCCAGCCTGCCCTTGGCCCAGTGGCCCGATACACCGCAGGTGTATGCCGGTCGCGACCAGGAAGCCGGGGGCACCTGGCTGGGGATCGGCGCCGACGGACGGTTTGCCGCGCTGACCAATATCCGTGACCCGCACCAGCCACCGGCGCGCAAGTCCCGGGGCGAGTTGGTGGCGCGTTTTCTCCACGGTTCCCTGCCGATTGACCACTATTTAGCCGATGTTAACGGCAGATCAATTGAATATGCCGGCTTCAACCTGCTGATTGGCACGCCTCAAGAGCTGTGGCACTACAACGCCAATGAGTCGACGCCTACCCAACTGACGGCCGGGATCTATGGCTTATCCAATGCCGGGCTGGATACGCCCTGGCCAAAGCTGCTCAAGGCCAAGGCAGCACTGGCCCAAGTGCTGGATGATCCGCAGCCTGAAGCCTTGCTGGGGATTTTGAGCGACCCGCAGACCGCACCCTTTGCCGAACTGCCGGATACCGGTGTCGGGTTGGCCACGGAGAGTCTGTTATCGAGTGTGTTTATCGCCAGCCCCAGTTACGGGACGCGGGCGAGTACCGCGCTGATTGTGCATGCCGATGGGCTGCGGCACATGGTCGAGCGCAGCTTTGGCCCCCATGGCGGGCGGCTGGGCGAGGTGGAACTGAGGATTTAGTGGAGACTGGGCGACCGTCATCGCAGGCAAGCCAGCTCCCACAGTTTGAAATGCATTCCAAGTGTGGGAGCTGGCTTGCCTGCGATGGCCCCCCTCGGTCTAGAGGGTTTTTGTCGCAGACGGATTGATCATCCGCGCCAACCCCAAGCTTTTCAGGGCCAGCTGCAGCGAGCTGTGGATAACTTGCGGGTTGTCGATGGTCATCAATTCCGCCAGCAGATCCTTGGCCTTGCTCAGGTTGATCTGGCGCAGCATCCACTTGACCTTCGGCAGGTTGGTGGCGTTCATCGACAGGCTGTCAAAGCCCATGGCCATCAACAGCACCGCCGCCGCCGGATCACCGGCCATTTCCCCACAGATACTCACCGGCTTGCCTTCGGCATGGGCGTCGCGCACCACGTTCTGCAAGGCTTGCAGCACCGCCGGGTGCAGGTAGTCGTAGAGGTCGGCCACCCGTGGGTTGTTGCGGTCCACGGCCAGCAGGTATTGGGTCAGGTCGTTGGAGCCCACCGACAGGAAGTCCACCTGCCGTGCCAATTCCTTGGCCTGGTACACCGCTGCCGGGATTTCGATCATCACGCCAACCGGCGGCATCGGCACGTCGGCGCCTTCGTCGCGCACTTCGCCCCAGGCCCGGTGGATCAGGTGCAGGGCTTCTTCCAGCTCGTGGGTGCCGGAGATCATCGGAAGGAGAATGCGCAGGTTGTTCAGGCCTTCGCTGGCCTTGAGCATGGCGCGGGTCTGGACGAGGAAGATTTCGGGGTGGTCGAGGGTAACGCGGATGCCGCGCCAGCCAAGGAAGGGGTTGTCTTCCTTGATGGGGAAATAAGACAGTGACTTGTCGCCGCCGATATCCAGGCTGCGCATCGTCACCGGTAACGGATGGAAGGCGGACAGTTGCTCGCGATAAATCGCCAGCTGCTCCTTCTCGCTCGGGAAACGTTGGTTGATCATGAACGGCACTTCGGTGCGGTACAGGCCCACCCCTTCAGCGCCACGTTGTTGCGCACGCGCCACGTCCGCCAGCAGGCCCGTATTGACCAGCAGCGGTACACGGTGGCCGTCGAGGGTCACGCAGGGCAGTTCGCGCAGGGCATCGAGCCCCTGGGACAGCTGGCGCTCCTCCTCGACGATTTCGGCGTATTGCTTGCGCAGCACTTCGCTGGGGTTGGTATACACCTCACCACGGTGCCCGTCGACGATCATCGAGATGCCGTCGACCTTGGAATACGGCAGGTCCACCAGGCCCATCACCGTCGGGATGCCCATGGCCCGGGCCAGGATCGCCACGTGGGAGTTGCCCGAGCCCAACACCGAGACCAGGCCCACCAGTTTGCCTTCCGGCACTTCGCCGAGCATGGTGGCAGTCAGTTCTTCACTGATCAGGATGGTGTTGTCGGGGTAGACCAGGTTGGTGGTGCGGTCTTCCTGCAGGTAGGCCAGCAGGCGCCGACCGAGGTCGCGCACATCCGAGGCGCGCTCGCGCAGGTAGGCGTCGTCCATCAGTTCAAAGCGGTTGACGTGATCGGTGACCACCTGGCGCAGCGCGCCCTGGGCCCACTGGCCGGTCTTGATCACGGTCTTGACTTCGTTACCCAGGGACGCGTCGTCGAGCATCATCTGGTACACGTCGAACAGCGCCCGTTCTTCGGGGCGCAGCTGGGTGGCCAGCTTGGTCGACAGGTTGCGCATGTCGGCGCGCACGCCTTCCAGGGCGGTCTTGAACAGTTTGATTTCTGCGTCGATGTCGTCGACGGACTTGTCCGGCACCACGTCCAGGTCGGCCGGGGGCAGCATGACCACCGCAGTACCGACCGCCGCGCCCGGTGAACCCGGCACGCCGACGAACTTGGCTTCCTGGATCCCCTTGCCCTGGCGCCCCAGGCCGCGAATCGAGCCGGTGGCTTCGGCATGGGCGATCACCCCGGCCAACTGCGCACTCATGGTCACGAGGAAGGCTTCTTCACCTTCATCGAACTGGCGGCGCTCTTTCTGCTGGATGACCAATACGCCGACAACGCGGCGGTGGTGGATGATCGGTGCGCCGAGGAATGAGGCGTAGCGCTCTTCACCGGTTTCGGCAAAGTAGCGATAACGCGGGTGATCGGCCGCGTTTTCAAGGTTCAGGGGTTCTTCACGCGTCCCCACCAGGCCCACCAGACCTTCATTGGGCGCCATGCTGACCTTGCCGATGGAGCGCTTGTTCAAGCCCTCCGTGGCCATCAGCACAAAACGGTTGGTCTCGGGGTCCAGCAGGTAAACCGAGCAGACCTGGCTGCCCATGGCTTCCTTGACGCGCAACACAATAATCCCCAACGCCGCCTTGAGATCCTTGGCGGAGTTAACTTCCTGGACGATCTTGCGCAGCGTATTGAGCATGGCTCGGGGTCGAACTCCGTCGTCAGTCGCGCGATAAAAGGCGCGGGGCAAGCTCTTTGAGAGCGCGACGATAAACCTCGCGCTTGAATGTCACCACCTGGCCCAACGGATACCAATAACTGACCCAGCGCCAGCCATCGAACTCCGGTTTACCGGTCAAATCCATCCGCACCCGCTGCTCGTTGGAGATCAGGCGCAGGAGAAACCACTTTTGCTTCTGGCCGATGCACAGCGGTTGGCTGTGGGTACGCACCAGGCGTTGCGGCAAACGATAGCGCAACCAGCCTCGGGTACAGGCCAGAATTTGCACATCTTCGCGCTCCAGGCCGACTTCTTCGTTCAACTCACGGTACAGGGCGTCTTCAGGGGTTTCGTCGGGGTTGATCCCACCCTGGGGAAACTGCCAGGCATCTTGGTTGATTCGGCGAGCCCATAGCACCTGTCCGGCATCATTCGTAAGAATAATCCCGACATTTGGACGGAAACCATCGGGGTCGATCACGGCAACAACCTCGCAAACGCATGTCGCCGCATTGTTCCACAAAGCTTGTTGCAGCGGCAACGAGGCTGCTTACCTTATGTGCACTCTTGTGAAAAGACCGTATTCTGGACGCCTTTTTACAGACTTTTCAGCGAGTAACCGCAATGCGCCTGGCTTTATTCGACTTGGACAACACGCTTTTGGGCGGCGACAGTGACCACGCCTGGGGTGATTACCTGTGTGAACGCGGCATCCTCGATGCCGTTGCCTACAAGACCCGCAACGACGAGTTCTACCAGGATTACCTGGCCGGCAAGCTGGATAACGCCGCGTACCTGAACTTCAGCCTGGAAATCCTCGGCAGCACCGAGATGGCCCAGCTCGACGAATGGCACCGCGACTTCATGCGCGACTGCATCGAGCCGATCATCCTGCCCCAGGCCGTGGAACTGCTGGCCAAACACCGCGCCGCCGGTGACACGCTGGTGATCATCACCGCCACCAACCGCTTTGTCACCGCGCCGATTGCCGCACGTTTGGGGGTTGAAACCCTGATCGCCACCGAATGCGAGATGGCCGATGGCCGCTACACCGGGCGCAGCACCGATGTACCGTGCTTCCGTGAGGGCAAGGTGACGCGCTTGAATCGGTGGCTGGAAGAAACCGGCTCTAGCCTGCAAGACAGCTATTTTTACAGCGATTCGATGAATGACCTGCCGCTGCTGGAGCAGGTGACTCACCCGGTGGCAGTGGATCCGGATGCAAATCTGCGGGCCGAGGCCCAGAAGCGTGGTTGGCCGGTGATTAGCCTACGCGGCTGATAAAGCTTTCGCGAGCAAGCCCGCTCCCACATTTGATCGGGTTCCACCTTTGGAATGCAGTCGAATGTGGGAGCGGGCTTGCTCGCGAATGAAGGCGACCCGGTTTCCAGCCTTAAACGGGTTTGGCGCCCATCAACCCGGCAATCGCCACAAACCCCACCAGGCTGACAATCGCCAGGGCCAGGGTGAACTTCGCACTGCCCGTACCGCCCAGCCGCAGGCGATTGAGGCGCACCACCAGCCAGAACCAGGCCAGCGCCGCGACGCTGTAGATCACGCTGGAACCCAGGATCCACGTCTGCCCCAACGGCCAGCCGACCAGGTGCACCAGCCACCAGCCGGTAAACGGCATGCTCACCAGGCTTACGCCCATCAACAACCAGACAAACAGCCATGGCCGATGCAACGTAACCGCCGGGCCAGCGGCGCGCTTGCGCCAGCTCAGCACGGCCAGGGCCAGGCCACTGGCCAACAGCAGCACCGTTGCCACCATGTGGATCGTCTTGAGGGTTGTCAGATATTCCATGCTCTCGATTCCTTAAAGGCCGCCCAATCAGCGTAGTCGCTCAACCGAGGAACAGCTGATAGGCCGGGTTGTCGCTTTCATCCCAATACGGGTAACCAATCGCTGCCAACGCCGCCGGCACCAGATGGCGCTCGTTGGCCGGCACTTGCAGCCCGGCGACCACACGGCCGTCGGCCGCGCCGTGGTTGCGATAGTGGAACATCGAGATGTTCCAGCGCCCGCCCAATTTGTTAAGAAAGTTGAACAAGGCCCCCGGACGCTCCGGGAACTCGAAGCGGAACACCAGTTCATTGCTGACGTGCGCCGCGTGGCCGCCGACCATATGGCGAATGTGCAACTTGGCCAGTTCGTTCTCGGTCAGGTCCAGCACCGGGAAACCCTGCTCGCTCAGGCTGGCAATCAGCGCGCTGCGCGGGTCGGTTTCCGGGTGGGTCTGCACCCCGACAAAAATGTGCGCTTCGCTGCCGGAATGGTAGCGGTAGTTGAATTCGGTGATCTGGCGCTTGCCCACAGCCTCGCAGAAGGCCTTGAAGCTGCCCGGGCGCTCGGGAATGGTCACGGCAATGATCGCCTCGCGACCTTCACCCAACTCGGCGCGCTCGGCCACATGGCGCAGGCGGTCGAAGTTGACGTTGGCCCCGGAATCAATGGCGACAAAGGTCTGGCCGCTGACACCACGGGTTTCTACATACTTCTTGATCCCCGCCACGCCCAATGCCCCTGCAGGCTCGGTGATGGAGCGGGTGTCGTCGTAGATATCCTTGATCGCCGCGCAGATTTCATCGGTGCTGACGGTGATCACTTCATCCACGTAGTCCTTGCAGATATCGAAGGTGTGCTGGCCGATCTGCGCCACCGCCACGCCATCGGCAAAGATCCCCACGGCCGGCAGCACCACGCGCTCGCCCGCGGCCATGGCAGCCTGCAGGCAATTGGAGTCGTCCGGCTCGACACCGATGATCTTGATCTCCGGGCGCAGGTACTTCACATACGCCGCGATACCGGCAATCAGGCCACCACCGCCCACCGGGACGAAAATCGCGTCCAGCGGCCCCGGGTGCTGGCGCAGGATCTCCATCGCCACGGTGCCCTGCCCGGCAATGGTGTGCGGATCATCGTAAGGGTGAATGTAGACGTAGCCTTTTTCGTCGACCAGCTTCAGCGAATACGCCAGCGCTTCCGGAAAGGAGTCGCCATGCAGCACCACTTTGCCGCCACGGGAGCGTACGCCTTCGACTTTGATTTCCGGGGTGGTCTTGGGCATCACGATCGTGGCCTTGACCCCCAGCACCTTGGCCGCCAGGGCCAGGCCCTGGGCATGGTTACCCGCCGAGGCGGTGACCACGCCACGGGCGCGTTCTTCGGCCGTCAGTTGGGTCAACTTGTTGTAGGCGCCGCGAATCTTGAAGGAAAACACCGGCTGCAAGTCTTCGCGCTTGAGCCAGACCTTGTTGCCCAGGCGCTCGGAGAGCTGGCGGGCGGTCTGCAACGGGGTTTCCACGGCAACGTCGTAAACGCGCGAGGTGAGGATCTTTTTGACGTACTGTTCGAGCATCGGAAAGCATCACTGGGCGGGTTGGGCAGGGCCGAGGAGTCTAACCCGCCTTTTGGCCGGACGACCACACGAATCCAGAGGTTTTGTTGGGTTATACTCGCGCCCCTCTTTACTCCCCGCCCGTTCCGGAGCCCGCATGACCCAGGATCAACTCAAACAGGCAGTGGCCCAGGCCGCCGTCGATTTAATCCTTCCTAAACTCGACGATAAAAGCATCGTCGGCGTCGGCACCGGCTCCACCGCCAATTGCTTCATTGACGCGCTGGCCTTGCACAAGGGCGCATTCGACGGCGCCGTGGCCAGCTCCGAAGCCACCGCCGCGCGCCTCAAGGGCCATGGCATTCCGGTGTACGAGCTCAATACCGTGAGCGACCTGGAGTTCTACGTCGACGGCGCCGATGAAAGCGACGAGCACCTGAACCTGATCAAGGGCGGCGGCGCAGCCCTGACCCGCGAGAAGATCGTCGCGGCCGTGGCCAAGACCTTTATCTGCATCGCCGACGCCAGCAAGCTGGTCCCGGTCTTGGGCAACTTCCCGCTGCCCGTCGAAGTGATCCCCATGGCCCGCAGCCACGTGGCTCGCGAGCTGGTGAAACTGGGCGGCGACCCGGTGTACCGCGAAGGTGTGCTGACCGATAACGGCAACATCATCCTCGACGTGTTCAACATGCAGATCACCAACCCGGTGGAGCTGGAGACCCAGATCAATGCCATCGTCGGTGTGGTGACCAATGGCTTGTTTGCGGCACGGCCTGCTGATGTGCTGCTGCTGGGGACCCGTGAAGGCGTGAAGACCCTCAAGGCCTAAGTACACACAGAACCCCTGTGGGAGCGGGCTTGCTCGCGAATACGGTGTGCCAGTCACCGATTTTGCTAGCTGACACACCGCATTCGCGAGCAAGCCCGCTCCCACATTTTTGACCGCGCTCCATCCGATGGACATGTAACAAAACCGCTACTTTTCGCAGCATCCCCTCCCCCGCCTGCCCCAATCTGTGCGCCAGGTCACGGCAGCCCCCGCCGCATCTGGTATCAAATCCGTTACAACTTATAGCCAGGCGACCCCCACTTCCAACAACGCGCCAATTCGCGCTTGCCCCATGGAATGAGGCGCGCATTGTGCAATCGGTCCCGCCGAGCCACTCTCTCAACCACCTCAAGGAAGACCTTGTGATCAAGCCCCTAGCCCTCGCTGTCAGCGTTGCCTGTGCCCTGCTGTCGACTCAATCCCATGCCTACGACTATGGCGAGCACGCCAATGTCACCCTGGAAAAGCTGATCACCGACTACCCCGGCCGCTATCGCGGCACGGCCAACTTCGCCGGGGCCGCCGACTGGATGCAGAGCCAGATGGGCAGCGCCTATGACATCAGCCGCCAGGATTTCACCTGGAATGGCGGCAGCCGCGCCTCGCAGAACGTGGTGGCCTACGCCGCCGGCACCAAACCGCAGTACGTGGTGATTGGCGCGCACTTCGATACCTACTTCGGCCGCCCGGCCCTGCAAGGCCTGGACGACAACGGTTCAGGCGCCAGCGTGCTGACCGAAGTGGCGAAGAACCTCGGCGGCCTGCAACTGGAAAACGGCTTGCAGATCGTCGGCTTCGGCGCCGAAGAGGAAGGCTTGCGTGGCTCCAGGGCCTTTGTCGATTCGTTGAGCGCCAGCCAGCGCGCCAATATGCTGGCCATGATCAACCTCGACAGCCTGATCACCGGCGACATGATGTACGCCCACGCCGGCCAGAACAGCACCGCCAACCCGGCCCTCGCCTCATTGCGCGAGCACACCTTCCAGATCGCCAAGGAGCTGAACATCAACCTGTTCACCAACCCCGGCCTGGACGCGCAATACCCCGCCGGCACCGGCTGTTGCAGTGACGGCGAAGCCTTCGAGGGGCTCAATATCCCAATCCTGTATGTGGAAGCCACCAACTGGGAACTGGGTGCCCTGGACGGCTACACCCAGACCGACAACCCGGCGATCCCCGGCGGCTCGACCTGGCACGACCCCGATGAAGACAACAAGACGGTCCTGACCAACGCCTTCGGCCAGGAACGCATCGACCAGCGCCTGCGCGACTATTCGCGCCTGCTCAGCCGCCTGGTGCTGGAGCTGACCAATGCCGACTTGATGGCTTCCACCACCTCGGGCGGCGCAGTTGCGCGCAATATGCAGGACAACCTGCAGCGCCAGCACCAGGCCATGGTGCGCCTGCATGACCGGCGCTGGCTGACCCTGCAATCGGCCAGCCGTGAAGTGGGCAGTTTCGATGGCGAGATCGGCGTGGACGGCGAATACAACCCGGACAGCGGCTTCGACACCGCCCCCAACCCCGAGGCCCGGCGCCTGGGCCTGCATGCCCTGGGCGACTATCAACTGAGCAGCAGCCTGAACATCGGCGCCAGCCTCAGCTACCTCAACGGCCGCGACAAGCTGGAACACCGTGGCAAGCTGCAAAGCGACACCTGGCAAGCTGCGGTCTACGCCCTGTTGAACGATGGCGGCCCGACCTGGCTGGCCGGTGACCTGAGCGTGGGCCACAGCAGCTTCGACTCAAAACGCAACCTGCTGATCCAGGCCAATGGTGGCCCCGTGCTGCTTAACCAGCAACTGACTGGCGAGACCGACGCCCTGTCCCTGGGTGCCCGAGTGCTCGGCGGTTATGACTTCGATCTGGGCGCGATCAAGACCGGACCGTTTGCCGGGCTCGATTACAGCCACTCGCGCATCGACAAGTTCCACGAGAAGCAGAACCTGCGCACCGCCCTCGAATATGAAGAGCAATCCTTCGACTCCCTGGAAGCCAGCCTCGGCTGGCGTGTGCGCGGTGCCGTGGCCCTGCCTTACGGCCTGAGTCTGATGCCCTACGGCGACATCGCCTGGGTCAAGGAATTGGCCGACGGCCGCCTCGACGATCTCGAGCTGACCGCCCGCGCCGACGGCCAGGCCCGCACCGCACGCCTGGGTTCAGTGGACAAGAGTTTCGGCCGCGCGCAGGTCGGCAGCCAATTGGCGATCACCCCGCAGCTTGGGGTGTACGCCGAAGTGAACGGCCGCCTGGGCCATGCCGAAGGCGGCCAGACCGGCTATTCGCTGGGTGTGCAATGGATGTTCTGATCCGCGCCTACCGCTGCTCGGGCTTTTTCTTGAAGACATAGAACAGGTTCGGCTCACTCACCAGGTACAACGTGCCATCGTCATCCATGGCGATACCCTCGGCTTGGGGCACACGTTTCTTCAGGCCATTGCGCCCCTTGAGCAGCGACAAGCTGCTCAAGGGGCGACCGTCGATATCCAGTTCCAGCACCAGGTACGACTCATCGGACAGCGCCAGTAAATGGCCGCTGCGCTCGTCGTATTGCAGGCTGGACAGGTCGCGTACAAACAGCCCGGCATCGCGTCGGGGGTTGTTGACTACGTGGACCGAGTAGGTTTTTTCCGGTTTGAAATGGGGAAAGCCGTGCACTTCGTAGATCAGCATCGGGTCCCGCTCCTTGGCGACAAACAGGCGCTTGCCCACCGAGTCATAGGCCAGCCCTTCAAAGCCTTTATTGCCCTTCAGGTGCACACCCAGGGTCATCTGCTCGGCCTCGGCCGCGTCGAGGAACTGCGTGTCGTCCTCCAGGTGAATCTTGATCAGCCGCTGCTGGCGCTCATCGCTGACCACATAGGTGTTCTCGCTGATGAACTCCACCGCTTCGGCATCGCCAAACCCCACCAGGTTGATACGCCGCAGGATCTTGCCGTCCAGGGACAGTTCAACCAGTTCGGCGTTTTGATTGGTCACGGTAAACAGGCTCTTGCGCACCGGGTCGTAGGTCAACGCCGAGACATCATCATCCAGGCCCTCAATCACCTGGGCTTCCAGCACCACCTCATAGTCCGCCAGGCCAATGGAGCGTTCATCCAGCGGCTGGCGCCAGGTCTGCCAGTTGAACCAGGCGCGCTCGAATAATCGAAACTGCTGGGCGACCACGCCCACGGCAACCAGGGCGATCAGCAACAGAATAAGAAGGGCAGGTTTAGGGCGGGCAAATCGGCGCATGGGGGCTGGCTCAAAGTCAAAACTGGCAAATGAATATCACAGCCGTCTGAATTTAAACTTAAACGCAGCTCAATGTCTGGGGAATGCCGCGCATAGAGAAGAGTCCGACGTATTAGTCGGCTATTTCTGCTTATCGAACCGATAAAACAGATTGGGCTCGCTGACCATGTACAACGTGCCGTTTTCGTCCATGGTCACGCCTTCGGCGCGGGGGATCGTGTTTTTCAGGCCATTGAAGCCGCCCAGTACGGTCATGAAGCTGACCTGCTGACCCTTTTCGTCCAGCTCCAGCAGCAGATGAGAGTCGGCGGACAGCACCAACAGGTGGCCGGTACGCGGATCGACACTCAAGGCCGAGAGGTTGCGGATATCCAGTTCGGAGCTGGGCAACTTCTGCTTGTCGCCCGCCAGGACCTGGCCGCCGTCGCTGGCCCAGGTAAACAACTGCGCCGGACGCTCGATACCCAGCACCAGCTGTTGATTGCGTTTGTCCCAGGTGATGGCCTCGAATGCCTTGTTCTGGTTCTCGGAGGGGCCCAGGTCGTAGCTTGGGAAGTCGGAGAAAGCCAGTTGGCGCGTGTCGGCATCCACCTTGACCAGCGTCACGTTGTGCCTGCGCTCATCCACGATGCCCAGCACGCCGTTTTCCATGACCGTCACGCCTTCCGGGTTGCTCCAGCCCACCAGGGGAATCTTGCGCAGCACATCGCCCTGCAGGCTGAGTTCCACCAGGAACGGGTTGCGACCCATCACTGCGAATAAGGTTTTGGTCTGCGGGTTGTAGGCCAGGTCCGACGCTTCGTCCTTTTCCATGCCGGGCAATGGCTTGGCGTCGATCACCGCCTGGTAATCCGGAAGCCAGACGCTTTCTCGGCGTTCGACCGGGCTTTCAAAGCGCTCCAACACCCATAACGCGCCCCGGTCATCCCAGTGCATCAACCAGGAAACCCCATACATGATCACCCCGGCCAGCAACAGCCAGGAGTACCAGCGCATATTCAGGCGCGGGCGCGGGGTGGGATTCGCAGAAGAAAGGGGTACGGCCATGGAGGCATTCCAGATAATCGGCTGTCGGTGATGGCCCAGGGCTCAGAGCGCCTGGGTGCCATATGGCCGAGGATTATCCGGATGGCGTGTGAAAAAAATGCAAAACCCCGATGTGCGCAGTACGCACAAATAATCTGTGTACGGGCTTGTGTGGGAGCCGGGCTTGCCCGCGATGCAAGCACCGTGGTGTATCAGGCACACCGCAGTGATGCTATCGCAGGCAAGCCAGCTCCCACACAAGCCGGCTCCTACAGAGAGATGGGGTTAGCGTACGGCGCTTTCGAAGCGACTGACACCCGGCAGTTCCAGCACCAGTTCGTCACCTACTTCCAGCGGGCCCACGCCCACAGGGGTGCCGGTCAGGATCACATCCCCGGCCTGCAGCGAGAAGCAACCGGCCATGTGCTGGATCATCGGCACGATCGGGTTGAGCATCTGCGCGCTGTTACCGTCCTGGCGCACCTGGCCATTGATGGTCAGGCGAATGCCGATATCGGTAAAGTCCGGGAAGGTGCTGCCCACCACGAACGGGGCAATGACCGCCGCGCCGTCGAAGGACTTGGCGATTTCCCACGGCAGGCCCTTGGCCTTGAGTTCGGCCTGCTTGTCGCGCAAGGTCAGGTCCAGGGCCGGGGCGAAGCCGGAGATGGCGTCCAGCACTTCTTCACGGCTCGGGGTTTTCGACAGGGGCTTGCCGATCAGCACCGCGATTTCCGCTTCGTAATGCACCGAACCGCGCTCGGCTGGAATGGCAAAGCCGCCTTCCAACGGCACCACGCAACTGCCCGGTTTGATAAACAGCAGAGGCTCGGTCGGCACCGGGTTATCCAGTTCCTTCGCGTGTTCGGCGTAGTTGCGCCCGATGCAGACCACTTTACCCAGTGGAAAGTGGATGTTGGTGCCGTCGACGTACTTGTGCTGATAGCTCATGGCCCGCTTCCTCTTTCGTGATGGTTAAACAGCGAAGATCTTGCCCGGGTTCATGATCCCGTTCGGGTCGAACACCGCTTTCACTGCCTTCATATATTCGATTTCAACCGGGGAACGGCTGTACGTCAGGTAGTCGCGCTTGGTCATGCCCACGCCATGCTCGGCGGAGATCGAGCCGTTGTACTTCTCGACGGTCTCGAACACCCACTTGTTGACGGTGGCGCACTTGGCGAAGAACTCGTCCTTGGACAGGTTTTGCGGCTTGAGGATGTTCAAGTGCAAGTTGCCATCACCGATATGGCCGAACCAGACAATTTCGAAGTCTGGGTAGTGTTCGCCGACGATCGCGTCGATTTCCTTGAGAAATGCCGGCACTTTCGACACGGTGACCGAGATGTCGTTCTTGTACGGCGTCCAGTGGGAGATGGTCTCGGAGATGTACTCGCGCAGCTTCCACAGGTTGTGCAACTGGGTTTCGCTCTGGCTCATCACGCCATCCAGCACCCAGCCCTGCTCGACGCAGTGTTCGAAGGTTTCCAGGGCGTGGTTGGCCACTTCTTCGGTGGTGGCTTCGAATTCCAGCAGGGCGTAGAACGGGCACTCGGTGTCGAACGGAGCCGGCACATCGCCACGGCCGAGGACTTTGGCCAGGGCCTTGTCGGAAAAGAACTCAAAGGCGGTCAGGTCCAGCTTGCTCTGGAACGCGTGCAGTACCGGCATGATCGAGTCGAAGTCAGCAGTGCCCAACACCATGGCGGTGAGGTTTTTCGGCGCCCGGTCCAGGCGCATGGTGGCTTCGACCACAAAGCCCAGGGTGCCTTCGGCGCCGATAAACAGCTGGCGCATGTCATAGCCGGTGGCGTTCTTGATCAAGTCGCGGTTCAGTTCCAGCACATCGCCCTTGCCGGTGACGACCTTCATGCCCGCCACCCAGTTGCGGGTCATGCCGTAGCGAATGACCTTGATCCCGCCGGCATTGGTGCCGATATTGCCGCCAATCTGGCTGGAACCGGACGAGGCGAAGTCCACCGGGTAGTACAGGCCGTTTTCTTCGGCGACGTTCTGCAACTGCTTGGTGACCACACCCGGCTGGCACACGGCGGTGCGATCGGTGAGGTTCACGTCGAGGATCTGGTTCATATAGTCGAACGACACCACCACTTCGCCATTGGCCGCCACGGCGGCCGCCGACAGACCGGTACGCCCACCGGATGGCACCAGCGCCACCTTGTGCGTGTTGGCCCAGCGGACAATGGCCTGCACCTGTTCAATGGTCTTGGGGAAGACGATAGCGGTCGGCGCGGGGGCGAAGTGCTTGGTCCAATCCTTGCCGTAAGCCTCCAGGGAGTCGGCATCGGTCAGCACTTTGCCGGGCTCAACCAGGGTCTTTAGCTCATCAATCAGGGCAGGATGGGTCATCGACAGAACTCTCGAACAATTCATGGTCATCCTGAGAACGCTTCACGTCGCAGGAATGAGTGTTTAGCGGGGCGCGTATGCTAGCATACCGCCCCCGCAGGACAGAGCCCAAGGGCGTTTCTGCGGTGACGGCTTTCCTGCCGTCCGGGTCAGCTTAAGCGATCCGATTCCCTGCCATTTTTCTCCGGGATACAGGTTTACGCAGATGAGCAAGACTTCTCTCGATAAGAGCAAGATCAAGTTCCTTCTTCTGGAAGGCGTCCACCCATCGGCCGTCGACGTCCTAAAGGCCGCCGGGTACACCAGCATTGAGTACATCACCAGTTCTCTGCCGGAATCCCAGCTCAAGGAAAAGATCGCCGACGCGCACTTTATCGGCATTCGCTCCCGCACCCAGTTGACCGAAGAGATCTTCGACCACGCCAAGAAGTTGGTGGCGGTCGGCTGTTTCTGCATCGGCACCAACCAGGTCGACCTCAATGCAGCGCGCGAGCGCGGTATCGCGGTGTTCAACGCCCCGTACTCGAACACCCGTTCCGTGGCGGAGCTGGTGTTGGCGGAAGCCATCCTGCTGTTGCGCGGTATCCCTGAGAAGAACGCTTCCTGCCACCGTGGCGGCTGGATCAAGAGCGCGGCCAACTCCTTCGAAATCCGCGGCAAGAAGCTGGGTATCGTCGGTTACGGCTCCATTGGTACCCAACTGTCGGTACTGGCTGAAGGCCTGGGCATGCAGGTGTTCTTCTACGACACCCTGACCAAGCTGCCGTTGGGCAACGCCACCCAGGTGTCGAGCCTGACCGAACTGCTGGGCATGTCCGACATCGTTACCCTGCACGTGCCGGAAACCGCTGAGACCCAGTGGATGATCGGCGAGAAAGAAATCCGCGCCATCAAGAAGGGCGGGATCCTGATCAACGCCGCGCGCGGCACCGTGGTCGAGCTGGATGCCCTGGCCGACGCGATCAAGGACAAGCACCTGATCGGCGCCGCCATCGACGTGTTCCCGGTGGAGCCACGCTCCAACGACGACATCTTCGAAAGCCCGCTGCGCGGCCTGGACAACGTGATCCTGACCCCGCACATCGGCGGCTCCACCGCTGAAGCCCAGGCCAACATCGGCCTGGAAGTGGCAGAGAAGCTGGTCAAGTACAGCGACAACGGTACGTCGGTGTCCTCGGTCAACTTCCCGGAAGTGGCCCTGCCGGCTCACCCTGGCAAGCACCGCCTGCTGCACATCCACCAGAACATCCCGGGTGTGATGATGGAGATCAACAAGGTTTTCGCGGAAAACGGCATCAACATCTCCGGTCAGTTCCTGCAGACCAACGAGAAGGTCGGCTACGTGGTGATCGACGTCGACGCCGAGTACTCGGACCTGGCGCAAGAGAAGCTGCAGCACATCAGCGGCACTATTCGTAGCCGCGTGTTGTTCTAAGGTTTCAAGCGTGTACGAAAAAGGGAGCCCCTCGAGGCTCCCTTTTTTTCGTCTGAACAAATCTTACTTGACGGTAACGGTGATCACTTTTGAGGCTACAGTAGGCTCGAACTGACGATGCAGGTTATCGCCCGCCACCAGTTGCAGGGTGTGCTTGCCTGGGGCCAGGGTCAGCTCGGTCTTGGTTTGCGCCTTGCCGAAGTGGATCACGGTATCGGTGGCCGGAATCGGCTGGCTTGGGTCAGGCAATTGGGTCTGGTCGACCAGCAGGTGGTGATGGCCTGCGCCTGGCACCTGTTTGTCGATGGGTTCCAGGTCCATGCCTTTGATGCCGAACTCGACGGTGAAGGTCTTATCGACCGTAGCACCATCCTTGGGTGAAACAATGAACACTTCAGCACCCTTTGGCGCCGGTGTACGTGGGATATCTGCGGCAGACGCCAGCATTGAAGCCCCCAGCAGCAGGCTGGCCAGGGTTGCACGAGACAAAATGGCTTTCATTAACTTCTCCAGTTTTTCTGTGAAATCTGTAGGGTTATGACAACTTAGTGACGAAACGTTGTCCAAGGCACTCGACACCATAGCAAAGCGAGCCTTAACCGCGTCTCGCACCTTCGAATTCTTTAGGAGTGACCATGCGTTTTCTGCCTGGCCTGTTACTTGTGCTGCCTTTGCTGAGCCCCCTGGCTCACGCCGAACTGTTCGACGACGTGTTTGACCGTGGGGAGCTGCGCATTGCCCTGGAAGCGGACACGCCGCCCTTCAACTTCAAGGAAGGCGACAAACTCACCGGTTTTGAAGTGGAACTGGGTGAGTTACTGGCTCGGGAAATGGACGTACGCGCCTCCTTTATCACCACCGACGACAGCGACTTGCTGCCCGGCGTGGAAAGCGGCAAGTACGACGTGGCGATCAACCACATCGCTGTGACTCCTGAACTGCAGGATCGTTTCGATTTCAGCGCGCCGTATAGCTATGCCAATGCCCAGATGCTTGCTAACAAGCAGCAAAAACCCCTGTTGAGCGGCCTGAATACACTCACCAGCAGTCAATTTGCCGCCAAGCCCACCGCGGGCGTGGATTTGCGCAGCCGTGTCGATGCCAAGGCCACGTTGACCCTGGCCATCCCCTTCCAGAAGGGCAACCCGGCGTTCAAATCGAGCCTGGACAAGGCACTGGAGCGGATCAAGGCCGATGGGCGGCTGACGGCGCTGTCGGAAAAGTGGTTTGAGGCAGATACCAGCAAACCCGCCAAATAACCAATGTGGGGCCAGGTTTGTGTGAGAGCGGGCTTGTGTGGGAGCGGGCTTGCTCGCGAAAGCGGTGTGTCAGTCAACAAATCTGGCACTGATAAACCGCATTCGCGAGCAAGCCCGCTCCCACAAAAGGCTGGTCCTACATGGGATTTAAGCGGGGTTTGAGAGCTGGTCCAGTGCGGCAGCCGCCTCAACCAGCTCCAGCTCGCTGAACACCAGTACCCCATGGCGCTTGAGCAACGCCGCCGTCACGCCTTCGCCCGTGACTTTCACCCCACTGAAGGTGCCGTCATACGTCAGCAGGTTGCCGCATGACGGGCTGTTGGCCTTGAGTACGGCGATGCGGATGCCATGAAGCTGCACCAAAGCCAGGGCCTGGCGCGCGCCGTCAAGGAAGGCTTCGCTGAAGTCCTCGCCATTGGCGGTCAACACTTGGGCGCGGCCTTCCCACACATCCATGCCCTGCCCGCCCGGAATCTCGGCAGATGGCCGTGGGGTAGGCAGGCCACCGGCCACTTCCGGACACACCGCGACCACTCGGCCCTCGGCTTGCCAGGTCGCAAGTTGGTCAAACGGCCCGCTGGCCCCACCGTCGTAACGTACGCGATGCCCCAGCAGGCAGCGGCTGACCAGAATCTTTTGCATGCTCAAAACGGCTCGTTGCCCCGCCGGCGAAACCAGCCGGTCAGGGACAAGCGTTCGCGGTGGGCAGGCAGGACTTCATGGGGCACTTCCCCCGACAGGAACACCACCAGGCAACCGCCGGCGGGGTCCACATCGTGCTCAACGCCGTCCTTGAGGTACATGCGTAACTGGCCGCCGTGCTCGGGCAGCCAGTCCTGGTTCAGGTAGACCACCGCCGAGACCATGCGCCGGTCATCGTCGCGAAAACGGTCGAGGTGCTTGAGGTAAAACGCCCCCGGCGGGTACATGGCGAAGTGGCATTCGAACTCTTCCAGGCCGAGGAACAGCCCACGGTTCATCGCCAGCCGCAGGCTGTCCATCAACGCCAGATAGCGGTCGCAGATAGCTGCCTGGCCGGGCTCCAGCCACTGGATATGGTCGCCACGGATCCCCTCGCGAATCTCCTGGGCCGGGCCGCGTCCGACAGCGGCCGGTGCCAATTCACCTTCAGCGGCACGTTTATGGCACTCAGCCGCCAGTTCCAGGGTCAGAGCCTCTGGCAGGAAGATGTTCTGCTGCGACCAGCCCTTCACGGCCAGGTCGTCGACAATGCGTAGCAGCAGCGGGTCATCAGGGGATATTTGCATGGCGCGCATAGTATCCATACGCCTGGCAAACCGACAGCGCCGCCTAGCGCCTAAACACACTTTAGTCAGGTGACTGATAGGACTTCTCGACAAATCCTACGCCCGACACGGACAATAGTGGCCGACTGACAGGAGTCCCTATGCGTCGTTTGTTTTTATCCTTGCTGATGTTCTGCGTATTGCCCGCCTGGGCAGACAGCCATGACCAGTTGTATGCGGTCGCCGGCTGGCCGGAACAACGCGCGCATTTTAATGACGCCTTGAGTGCTGCCCAGCAGCGCTACCGCAACAGCTTGCCGCCGGCGGTGTACCAGGCGCTGGTGGACAACAGCAATAAACGCTTCGCCCCCAAGGCCATGGATCAGCGCGCCGAAGCCCAGTTGCGCCAGAACCTGGCGGACCCCAAACCGGCGCTGGCGTTTTTCCAATCGCCGCTGGGGCGCAAGATTGTCGCCGCCGAGTTGCTGGCGACCCGCCGTGACCAGCTGGCCAAGAACGCCCAGGGTTTGCCGCAGATCCAGGCCGACGCCACCCGCAGCCTGATCATCGGCCACCTGGCCCAGGCCCTGCCCGCCCGCGAAGCCGGGGCCGAGGTCAGCCTGGCGATTGCCGGCGTGGCCGCAGATAGCCTGAGCCAGATGATCCCCGGCCTGTTGGGCGGCGGTCAGGCGCAAAGCATGCTCAACGGCCAGCGCGAGCGCTTGATGCAGCAGATCGGCAATGACCTGAACAACACTTTGCTGTACGTCTATCGGGATCTGTCGGACCCGGAGCTGGAAGAGTTCGCCACCTTTGCCGAATCGCCAGAAGGCAAGGCTTACTACCAGGCGGCACTGGCGGCGATCCGCGCCGGGCTGGCGGTGGGGCAAAGCACTTCAAGCCCGGCCCCGTAACAATCTGCGAGCGGGTTTGCCTGCTCCCAGATTTGATTGCGTCAGGTCAGATGGTCGCTGAGGAACTTGAAGTATTCCTCGCGAATTTGCGGCAGTTCATTGGCCAGATGATGCCGGCCCTTGGGCAACATCAGGATCTGCGGCTGATCAAACTTGCCGCGCAGCACCTGCAGGTTGTGCTGCCAATCCACCGTCATATCCTCCTCGCCCTGCACGATCAGGGGCCGCCGCGTGCTGCGCGGCGCGGCCTCGATGCGTTTGATCCAGCGCGCCAGCGCGCCCACCCAGGCGGTCGGCAACTGCCGGGGCTGTAGCGGATCGGCTTCGAGGAACGGACGGAACGCCGGGTCATTGCTGTTATCGCTGAAACGTCGGGCGATGCCTTTGACGAACGGCTTGAGCAGGTAATAGCTCAGTTGCGACCAACCCCAGGCACGCGGCCGCACCAGTGGCGACAACAGGAAGGTCTGGCCTTGCGCCGGGCTGCTGGCGCCCTGGTTGAGCAGATGGTCCACTACAATCGCCCCGCCAGTGCTTTGCCCGAACAGATGCCAGGGCTTGGGCAGCTGCAGCGCGTCGGCCTGTGCGAACAAGCCCTGCACCACATGCTGGTACACCGCGAAGTCGTCGATACTGGCGCGCTCACCGCTGGACAGGCCATGGCCCGGCAAATCGCAGGCAATCACCACGAAGCTCTGGTCCAGACCCCATTCCACCACGCTGCGGTACAACCCCATGTGGTCGTAGAAACCGTGGAACATAAACAGTGTTGCCACAGGTTGCGCCGGCCACCAGACCTGGCTGACTACCTCGAACCCATCCACTTCGAAGCGCCCCAGGCGGCTGGCCACCAGGGTTTTGCGCGCGGCCAGGTCCAGCCCGTAGAAGCGCTGGTAGACCCTGGCCTCAGCCGAAAGCGGCTGCGCGTCCACCAGGGGCCGCAAGCTTTCGCGCAGATGATCGGGGTCAAAGGTAACGGGCATAAGTACTTCCAGACTAGGGCTTCACAGCAGTGAACAGATGAATATCGAGTCGCGATATTCATCTGTCAGGGCAAGCATGGCAAGCTACGCCACCGTCGAGGATTGTTCTGAATGCGAAAACCCTACCGCTCTGCCCTGCTCGCCAGCCTGATCCTGCTGATCTGCGCCGCCGTGCTGTGGGCCGCGTATGACTGGTTCCAGGGCCGCTACCTGCGGGCATTCAGCGAGCATACGGCGGTGTTCTCCGGCGACCTGCTGCGCCTGCCCGACGACCTCGCCGGGCCCGGCCCGATCCGCCTGGTGCACTTCTGGGACCCGGCCTGCCCGTGCAATGTCGGCAACCAGCAGCACCTGAGCGAACTGATCGAGCAATACGCACCCCAGGGCGTGGAGTTCTATGCCCTGCAAAAAGCCGGCAGCCACGGCCAACTGCCCGAGAACCTCGGCGCGATGAAAATCATCACCGCCCTGCCCGGCGCCGACCAGGTACCCGCCAGCCCAGCGGTAGGCATCTGGGACCGCAACGGCAAACTGGCGTATTTCGGCCCGTACAGCGAGGGCCTGACCTGTAATTCGAGCAACAGCTTTATCGAACCGATCCTGCAGGCGCTCAACGGCGGCCGCGCGGTGAATGCGACCCACACCCTGGCGGTGGGCTGCTATTGTTCCTGGCCAAAAGGCTCCTAGCCCAACTTCTAATAATAAGGATCGTTCATGAAGCGCGTCTTGTCGGGTCTCGCGGCCCTGCTGGTGTTGATCGCCCTCGGGGCTGGCTGGTACGTCTACAGCAAGCAACCGACCCGCCAGGGCACGGTGGAGCTGGCCAACCTGCAAGGCTCGGTGACGGTGCGCTACGACGACCGTGGGGTGCCGCATATCCGCGCCGAGAACGAGGCCGACCTGTATCGTGCCCTGGGGTATGTGCATGCCCAGGACCGCCTGTTCCAGATGGAAATCATGCGCCGCCTGGCGCGCGGTGAGCTGGCCGAGGTGCTCGGCGCCAAGTTGCTCGACACCGACAAGCTATTCCGCAGCCTGCGCATCCGCGAGCGCGCCACCACCTACGCGGCGCAGATGGACCGCCAGTCACCGCACTGGAAGGCCCTGCAAGCCTATCTGGACGGGATCAACCAATATCAGGACCGCCACGCCAGCCCCATGGAGTTTGACGTGCTGGGCATCCCCAAGCGGCCGTTCACCGCCGAAGACACCATCAGCATCGCCGGTTACCTGGCCTACAGCTTTGCTGCGGCTTTTCGCACAGAGCCCTTGCTGACCTACGTGCGCGACCAACTGGGCAGCGACTACCTGAAGGTGTTTGACCTCGACTGGAAACCCAAGGGCGACCTGAGCCTGGCCGCCGCCGACTGGCAGGGCTTGAGTGCCATCGCCCGCCTCAGCGAACAGGCCCTGGCCGACAATGGCCTGCCGCAGTTCGAAGGCAGCAACGCCTGGGCCATCAATGGCAACCGCACCAAGAGCGGCAAGCCGTTGCTGGCGGGCGACCCGCATATCCGTTTCTCGGTGCCGTCGGTGTGGTACGAGGCGCACCTGTCGGCGCCCGGCTTTGAACTCTACGGTTATCACAACGCCCTGGTGCCGGTGGCGTTCCTGGGCCACAACAAAGCGTTCGGCTGGAGCCTGACGATGTTCCAGAACGATGACCTCGACCTGATCGCCGAGCAGGTCAACCCGGACAACCCCAACCAGGTGCGCTACCACGACCAGTGGGTCGACATGACGACCAGCGAGCAACAGATCGCGGTCAAGGGCCAGGCCCCGGTGACGCTGACCCTGCGCCAGTCGCCCCACGGCCCGATCATCAACGACGTGCTCGGCGCCAATGCCGGCACCACGCCGATTGCCATGTGGTGGGCGTTCCTCGATACCGAAAACCCGATCCTCGATGGTTTCTACCAGCTCAACCGCGCCGACACCCTGGCCAAGGCCCGCATGGCAGTGGCCAAGGTGCATGCGCCCGGGCTGAATATCGTGTGGGCCAATGCCAAGGGCGATATTGGCTGGTGGGCTGCAGCGCAGTTGCCGATCCGCCCGGCCGGGGCCAACGCCGGATTCATCCTCGATGGCAGCACGGCCCAGGCCGACAAGCTGGGCTTCTACCCTTTCAGCGCCAACCCCCAGGAAGAAAACCCGGCCCGTGGCTACGTGGTCTCGGCCAATGCCCAGCCGGTGTCGCCTACTGGCGTGCAGATCCCCGGCTACTACAACCTGGCGGACCGTGGCCAACAGTTGAACGCGCAATTGAGCGACAACCAGGTCAAATGGGACCTGGACAACAGCCAGGCCCTGCAACTGGGCACCACCACCGCCTACGGGCCACGCCTGCTGGCGCCGCTGTTGCCGGTGCTGCGCGAGGTGGTCAAGGATCCCGCCGAACTCAAGTTGCTGGAACAGTTGGCCGCCTGGAAAGGTGATTACCCGGTGGAGTCGATCCCCGCCACGCTGTTCAACCAACTGTTATACGACCTGACCGACGCGGCCTTTCGTCCCAAGCTGGGTGACGAGATGTTCAAGACCCTGATCACCACCCGTGTGGTCGACGCCGCCTTGCCGCGCCTGGCCGCTACTGCCGATTCGCCGTGGTGGAACGGGCAGCGCGCCGCGACCGTCAAGCGCGCCTGGGACAACAGCCTGGCCCATCTGAAAAGCACCTTCGGCGACGACCCGGCACAATGGCAGTGGGGCAAGGCCCATACCCTGACCCACGGCCATCCGCTGGGGGTCAAGCAGCCGCTGGACCAGATCGTCAATGTCGGGCCGTTTGCCGCACCGGGCAGCCACGAAGTGCCGAACAACCTGTCGGCAATCATTGGCCCGGCACCGTGGCCGGTGACTTACGGCCCGTCCACCCGACGCCTGGTGGACTTCGCCGACGCCGCTCACGCCCTGACCATCAACCCGGTGGGCCAAAGCGGCGTGCCATTCGACAAGCACTATGCCGATCAGGCCGAGACCTATATCGAAGGCGGGTACGAACAGGCGCATTTTGATGAAGAAGAGGTCCAGGCCAATACCCGTGGCACCCTCAAACTGTTGCCCTCCCGCCCCCCACAACAGCCCTGAAGAAACACACTAAACATGTGGGAGCTCAAACCAGCGCCGCAAAGTTGAGTCGGAACTGCTGCGGCGTCACCCCCAGCCGGCGATTGAACACACTGCGCAGGTGCTGGGCGTCGCGAAAGCCGCATTGGTAGGCCACGGTCTTCAGCGGCGCCGTGCTGCTTTCCAGTAGCACCCGCGCCGCATCCACCCGCGCCCGCTCGACAAACTCCGCCGGGGTGATCTGCGCTTCACGGGCAAATACCCGCGAGAAATTGCGCGCACTCATATTGGCCGCGCGGGCCAGGTCAGCAATGCCCAGGTCGCCGGTCAGGTTCGCCAGCACATACAACTGCACCTGTGCCACGGCTGAGGAGGCTTCGGCGTGGGGCGTGAGAAACGGGCTGAACTGCGATTGGCCGCCGCTGCGCTGGGTAAACACCACCAGGCGCTTGGCCACGCTCAGGGCCACTTGCGGGCCGTGGTCCTGGGCCAGCAGGTACAACGACAGGTCGATACCCGCCGTGACCCCGGCCGACGTGTAGAGGTTGCCGTCCTGCACGTAGAGGCGGTCGGCGTCGACCTGAGTCGAGGGGCATAGGCGCGCCAGATCAGCCGCGTCGCTCCAGTGGGTGGTAACGGTTTTGCCATCCAGCAATCCGGCCCGGGCCAGCATGAAGGCGCCGTTACAGATCGAACCGAAGCGCCGGGCCCTGGCGCTGGCGTCCTGCAGCCATTGATTGAACGCCAGGCCGAAATCCTCGAAGGGCAACTGCGGGCCGCCAGCGACCAACAGCAGGTCATAGGCTTGCAGGGCTTCGCTGTAATGGGTGTGGGCCTGCAAGGACAGACCGTTGGAACAGGCGATCTGACCCTGGACCTGGCCGATGACTTCGAGCTGGTAATGATCCTCCGGCGCCAGGAAGCGATTGGCCTCGCAGAACACATCCATGGGACCGGTCACATCCAGTGACTGGACGCCGGGAAAGATCAGGATCGAGACGGTCTTGTGCATGGGTAAACCTTCCTCCGGACTGTCGCAAAACCCTGTGGGAGCTGGCTTGTCTGCGATGGCATCACCTGGGTATACCTGATGTACCGAGGCGATGCTATCGCAGGCAGGCCAGCTCCCACATTGGATCGTGTACAACCATGGCGCGATATGAAGGCACATTGGCCGGGATCGCGCCCCTGCGGCGGTGGTTGCCTGGCAACTGGGCGATCAGACTGCACTCATCAGCGCCAACCCCGCGCTTTCTTGAGGATCATGACCATGAGCACCACCATCGCCGGCATCCAAATCCCCGACAGCGCCCTGGCCAAGGCCACCACCGAATACATCCGCGACATTGAATCCGACCTGCTCTACCACCACTCCCGCCGGGTGTTCCTGTTTGGTGCCTTGAGCGGCGAGCGCAAGCAGATGGCCTATAACCCGGAACTGCTGTACGTCGGCGCGATGTTCCATGACCTGGGCCTGATGGACGGGCACCGCAGCGATGACGAGCGTTTTGAAGTGGACGGCGCCAACGCGGCCGCCGCCTTTCTCAAGCCCTATGGCTTGAGCGATGACGATATCGAGCAAGTATGGCTGTCCATCGCCCTGCACACCACGCCAGGCGTGCCCAAGCACCTGCGCCCTACCGTTGCCCTGGTGACCGCTGGCGTGGAGATGGACGTGCTGGGCATGGACTACGCCGCGTTTACCCACGTGCAGCGCGAGGCGGTGGTGCATGCGCATCCACGGGGTGAAGGGTTCAAGGAGTGCATCATCTGCGCGTTTGCCGACGGTTTGCGCCATCGCCCGCAGACCACGTTTGGCAACGTGAAGACCGATGTGCTGGTGGATCAGGAACCGGGGTTCAAGCCGATGAACTTTGTCGAAGTGATTCGCCAGTCGCCGTGGACGGCTTAATCAACTTGAAATGCAATCAAATGTGGGAGCTGGCTTGCCTGCGATAGCGGTGGTTCAGTCACATCTTCAGTGACTGACACTCTGCTATCGCAGGCAAGCCAGCTCCCACATTTTGAGCCTATTCCGGCGTTTAGACCGGTGCTGGCGCCCGGCGTACATCCGGCTGTTTCCAGCCATCCGCTGCCGCTTCTTCGATGGCTTGCTGGATGGCCTTCTTGCGCCGCTCTTCAGCACGGCGGCTGAAGAACCACACCAGGAACGTCACCAGCGACACCGCCAGCAAAATCAGGCTGGCCACGGCGTTGATCTCGGGTTTGACCCCAAGGCGCACCGCCGAGAACACTTCCATCGGCAAGGTGGTCGAACCCGGGCCCGAGACGAAGCTGGCCAGTACCAGGTCATCCAGGGACAACGCGAAGGACATCATGCCGCCCGCCGCCAGCGACGGCGCGATCATCGGGATGGTGATCAGGAAGAACACCTTCCACGGCCGCGCACCGAGGTCCATGGCCGCCTCTTCGATCGACAGGTCCAACTCACGCAAGCGCGCCGACACCACCACCGCCACATACGCCGCACAGAACGTGGTGTGGGCGATCCAGATGGTGACGATGCCACGCTCCTGGGGCCAGCCGATCATCTGCGCCATGGCCACGAACAGCAGCAACAGCGACAGACCGGTGATCACTTCCGGCATCACCAGCGGCGCGGTCACCAGGCCGCCAAACAGCGTGCGGCCCTTGAACTGGCTGATACGGGTCAGCACGAACGCTGCCAACGTACCCAGCGCCACCGCGGCCACCGCCGTGTAGCAGGCGATTTCCAGGGAGCGCGCCACCGAGCCCATCAACTGGGAGTTGTCCAACAGACCCACGTACCACTTGATCGACCAACCGCCCCACACCGTCACCAGCTTCGATTCGTTGAACGAATAGATCACCAGGATCAGCATCGGCAGGTAGATGAACAGCAGCCCTACGACCAGCATGAAGCTGGAGAAACTGAAGCGCTTCATACCTTGCCCTCCATCTCTTTGGCTTGGCTGCGGTTAAACAGAATGATCGGCACGATCAGGATCGCCAACATCACCACCGCCAGCGCAGAAGCCACCGGCCAGTCACGGTTGTTGAAGAACTCTTGCCACAACACTTTACCGATCATCAGGGTTTCCGGGCCGCCCAGCAGTTCCGGGATCACGAACTCGCCCACCACCGGGATGAATACCAGCATGCAGCCGGCGATGATGCCGTTCTTGGACAGCGGCACGGTGATTTTCCAGAAGCTGTTGAAGGTGCTCGAACCCAGGTCCGACGCGGCCTCCAGCAGGCTCTGGTCGTGCTTCACCAGGTTGGCGTACAGCGGCAGGATCATAAACGGCAGGTACGAATAGACCACGCCGATATACACCGCGATATTGGTGTTGAGGATCTGCAACGGCTCGTTGATCAGGCCGATGGACATCAGGAAGCCATTGAGCAAGCCGTTGTTGCTGAGGATGCCCATCCACGCATACACGCGGATCAGGATCGCGGTCCAGGTCGGCATCATGATCAGCAGCACCAGCACGGTCTGCATCTCTTTGCGCGCACTGGCGATGGCGTAGGCCATCGGGTAGCCGATCAGCAGGCACAAGGCCGTGCTGAAAAACGCCATCTTCAACGAGCCCAGGTAGGCGGCGATGTACAGCTCGTCGCCGGCCAGCAGGCTGTAGTTGGCCAGGTTGAGCACCACCTCCAGCTTCTGCTCGATGTAGGTGTAGATCTCGGTGTAGGGCGGGATCGCCACGTCCGCTTCGGCAAAGCTGATCTTCAGGACGATGAAGAACGGCAGCATGAAGAACAGGAACAGCCACAGGAACGGAATCCCGATGACCACCTGCTTGCCGCTGGGAATTATTCGGTGCAATCGCCGTTTGAATTTCTTCATGTTCATGAGCGAAGTACCACGCCGCTGTCGTCTTCCCACCACACGTAGACCTGGTCACCCCAGGTCGGCCGCGCGCCACGGCGTTCGGCGTTGGCGACGAAGGACTGCACCAGCTTGCCGCTCGGCAGCTCGACGTAGAACACCGAATGGCCGCCCAGGTAGGCGATGTCATGCACCTTGCCGCTGGACCAGTTGTGCTCGCAGGTCGGCATCTCGGTGGTGACCAGCAGCTTTTCCGGGCGGATAGCGTAGGTCACCGATTTGTCTTCCACCGACGTGGCGATGCCATAACCCACGTAGATATCGCGGTCCAGGTCGGCGCACTTGAGCACTGCGTGGCCTTCGGCGTCATCCACCACCACGGTGTCGAAGATGTTGACGTTGCCGATGAACTCGCACACCAGGCGGCTGGTGGGGGTTTCGTAGATGTCGATCGGGCTGCCGATCTGCGCGATCCAGCCCAGGTGCATGATCGCGATGCGCTCGGCCATGGTCATGGCCTCTTCCTGGTCGTGGGTCACCATTACGCAGGTCACGCCGACGCGCTCGATGATTTCGACGAGTTCAAGCTGCATCTGCGAACGCAGCTTCTTGTCCAGGGCGCCCATCGGCTCATCGAGCAGCAGCAGTTTCGGGCGTTTGGCCAGGGAACGGGCCAGGGCCACCCGCTGACGCTGGCCGCCAGACAACTGGTGCGGCTTGCGCTTGGCGTACTGGCTCATCTGTACCAGCTTGAGCATCTCGGCTACGCGGGCCTCGACTTCGGCCTTTGGGATCTTGTCCTGTTGCAGGCCGAAGGCGATGTTCTGCGCCACGGTCATGTGGGGGAACAAGGCGTAGGACTGGAACATCATGTTGATCGGCCGCTCGTAGGGCGGCATATCGGTAATATCAACACCGTCGAGGAAAATCCGCCCTTCGGTCGGGCGCTCGAAACCTGCGAGCATGCGCAGCAAGGTGGATTTGCCCGAACCCGATCCGCCGAGCAAGGCGAAGATCTCGCCTTTCTTGATTTCCAGGGACACATCGTCCACGGCAATCGTCTCGTCGAACTTCTTCGTGACCCGGTCGATTTTGACCAACACCTTTTTCGGTGTCTGGTCGCCCTCGAGGGCTTTCTTATAGGCGCCGGAGGCAACTGCCATTTACGAAACTCCCAGAAAAAAAGAGTGCAGAACGTCCAATACAGACGAACCTTAGATAGTGTGAGCCTTACTTGCCCGTCTTGACCTTGGTCCAGCTACGGGTCATCAAGCGTTGCACTTTCGGGGGTAGCTCGAAGTTGACAAACGTCCGGTCGAGAACCGCCTGCGGTGGGTAAACCGCTTCGTCGGTGCGTATTGATTGCTCCATCAACGTATCCGACCCAGGGTTAGGGTTGGCGTAGCCGACGTAATCACTGACCTGAGCGATCACTTCAGGTTGCAGTAAATAGTTGATGAAGGCGTGGGCCTCCTTGACGTTGGTCGAGTCCTTGGGGATCGCCAGCACGTCAAACCACAGGTTGCCGCCTTCTTTCGGAATCGCGTAGGCGATGTTTACGCCCTTGCCTGCCTCGCTGGCGCGGGCCTTGGCCTGGAACACATCGCCGGAGAACCCGGCGGCCACGCAGATATTGCCGTTGGCCAGGTCCGAGATGTATTTGGATGAGTGGAAGTAGGTCACGTAGGGACGCACTTTCAGGAGTTTTTCCTCAGCCTTCTTGTAGTCGGCCGGGTTGGTGCTGTTGGGGTCCAGGCCCATGTAGTTGAGCACCGCTGGCAGCATTTCATCCGCCGAGTCCATAAAGGACACGCCGCAACTGGCCAGCTTCTTCATGTTTTCCGGCTCGAACAGCACGGCCCAGGAGTCGATTTTGTCGACACCCAGCACTTCTTTGACTTTGTCGACGTTGTAGCCAATGCCGTTGGTGCCCCACAGGTAAGGCACGGCGTATTGGTTACCCGGGTCGTTCTTCTCCAGGCGCTTGAGCAGCGCCGGGTCGAGGTTGGCGTAGTTGCTCAACTGCGCCTTATCGATTTTCTGGAACGCGCCCGCCTTGATCTGCTTGCCCAGGAAGTGGTTGGACGGCACCACCACGTCATACCCGGTGCGCCCGGCCAGCAATTTGCCTTCCAGGGTTTCGTTGGAATCGAACACGTCATAGACGGGCTTGATGCCGGTGGCCTTTTCAAAGTTGGCCAGAGTGTCGGGGCCGATATAGTCCGACCAGTTATAAACATGCACAGTCGAAGCCGCCTGCACGCTGACTGCCAACGTGAGACCCGCCCCTACCAGCAAGGCTTTGCGAAATAAAGAAATTGGCAAGTGGAGGTCCTCTTAAATAGTTGGGCCCAAAGTTGTTGCCCGACAACAAAACCGGCGCGCAACTTACCCTCGATAAACCGATCCGGCAAAGCTTTCTGTCATTTAATGGGTGGGAGCGGGCTTGTGGGGGAGCGAGCTTGCTCGCGAAGGCGGCGTGTCAGCCTGCATATGCCTCTACTGACACGCCGCTTTCGCGAGCAAGCCCGCTCCCATCCAACCCCCCTCCCACACCTATCAAGGCTTATTTACCCGACTTGATCTTGGTCCAGCTGCGCGTCAGCAAGCGCTGGGTAGCGGCCGGCAGATCGCTGATTGCATACAGCTTGGCTTTCACTGCATCCGTCGGATAGATGCTCGGGTCACCCGAGATATCCTTGCTCACCAGCGGCGTGGCAGCCTTGTTACCGTTCGGGAAACGTACGCTGTTGGTGATTTCAGCCATGACTTCAGGCTTGAGCAGGTAGTTCATGAACTGATAGGCGGCGTCCAGGTTCTCGGCATCTTTGGGGATGGCGACCATGTCGTAGAAGCTGCCTGCGCCTTCCTTGGGAATGGCGTAGGAAACTTTAACCTTGCCACCGGCTTCAGCCGCGCGGGATTTGGACTGTTCCAGGTCACCCGAGTAACCCACGGCCACGCAGATGTTGCCGTTGGCCAGGTCCGAGATGTACTTGGAGGAGTGGAAGTAACCCACCGAAGGACGGATCTTGAGGAACAGCGCTTCGGCTTCAGCCAGTTGCTTCTTGTCCTGGCTGTCGGTCGGGTAGCCCAGGTAGTGCAGGGCCACCGGGATCATTTCGGTTGGCGAGTCGAGGAAGCTCACGCCACAGCTTTTGAGTTTTTCGATGTTCTCGGGCTTGAACAGCACATCCCACGAATCGATCTTGTCGACGCCCAGCGCAGCCTTGACCTTGTCCGGGTTGTAGCCGATGCCGATGGTGCCCCACATGTACGGGAATGCGTGCAGGTTGCCTTTGTCGCTGGCATCACCCACGGCCTTGAGCAGGTCGATGTCGAGGTTCTTCCAGTTTGGCAGCTTGGACTTGTCCAGCTCCTGATACACACCGGCCTTGATCTGCTTGGCCAGGAAGTTGTTCGACGGTACGACGATGTCGTAGCCGGACTTGCCCGCCAGCAGCTTGGCTTCCAGGGTTTCGTTGCTGTCGAAAACGTCGTACACCACCTTGATGCCGGACTCTTTCTCAAAGTTGGCTACGGTGTCCGGTGCAATGTAGTCGGACCAGTTGTAGACGTGCAGCACTTTGTCGGCAGCCTGGGCCGTGCCGGCCATTGCGCCCATCAGGGACAAGGCCAGGAGGGTCTTGCCGGCGTTCTTCAAACCTAATGCCTTCATTCGGTCATGCTCCAATTTTTCTTTTTTGGGCCACATTTTTCTACGTTTCATGGCCCGTCGAAGGGCGACAAAACAGGGCGACAGTCTGGCAAGTTCAGGGGCCGGCTTTCAACCAAAGCCCCGCATTTATCATTACCCGAATGCAACAGCCGCAGCCGCTGCATCCTGAGCCTAGCACTTAGCCCTGCAATGCCGCCAAAGTCAGGTCCAGGCAATGGCGAGCCTTGGTCACCAGCTCGTCAATCTCGGCCTTGCTGATCACCAGCGGCGGCGAAATGATCATGGTGTCGCCCACGGCGCGCATGATCAGGCCATTTTCGAAGCAGAAGGTGCGGCAGATCATACCCACGCCCTTTCCTTCATAACGCTTGCGCGTGGCCTTGTCCTGGACCAGCTCGATCGCACCCAACATGCCGACACCGCGCACTTCGCCCACCAGCGGATGATCCGCCAACTCGCGTAGACGCTTCTGCAAATACGGTGCCGTTTCGTCATGGACGCGGCTGACAATTTTTTCATCGCGCATGATGCGGATGTTTTCCAGGGCCACCGCAGCAGCCACCGGGTGCCCGGAATAGGTGAAGCCGTGGTTGAAATCGCCGCCTTCGTTGAGCACCGCCACCACTTCGTCGCGCACAATCAGGCCGCCCATGGGGATATAGCCCGAGGTCAGGCCCTTGGCGATGGTCATCATGTCCGGCTTGAGATCGTAGAAATCGCTACCGAACCACTCACCGGTGCGGCCAAAGCCACAGATCACTTCGTCGGCGACAAACAGGATGTCGTACTTGGCGAGGATTTCCTTGATGCGCGGCCAGTAGCTGGCTGGCGGCACGATCACACCGCCGGCGCCCTGGATCGGCTCGGCAATAAAGGCTCCGACGTTGTCCACGCCCAGTTCCAGAATTTTCTCTTCCAGTTGGTTGGCGGCCCACACCCCGAACTCTTCAGGGCTCATGTCGCCGCCTTCGCCGAACCAGTACGGCTGGGCGATATGCACGATGCCCGGGATCGGCAAGTCGCCCTGCTCATGCATATAAGTCATGCCGCCCAGGCTGGCGCCGGCCACGGTGGAACCGTGGTAGCCATTCTTGCGGCTGATGATGGTTTTCTTGTTCGGCTGGCCCTTGATCGCCCAGTAGTGGCGGACCATGCGCAACATGGTGTCGTTGCCTTCGGAGCCGGAGCCGGTGAAGAACACGTGGTTCATGCCGGCCGGGGCGATATCGGCGATGGCCTTGGCCAGTTCCAGCACCGGCGGGTGGGCAGTCTGGAAGAACAGGTTGTAGTAAGGCAGTTGTTTCATCTGCTTGGCGGCGGCGTCAGCCAGCTCATCGCGGCCATAACCGATGGCCACACACCACAGGCCGGCCATGCCGTCGAGGATCTTGTTGCCTTCGCTGTCCCACAGGTAAACGCCCTTGGCGTTGGTGATGATGCGTGGGCCTTTCTCTTTCAACTGCTTGAAGTCGCTGAACGGCGCCAGGTGATGATCGTTGCTCAGGGCTTGCCATTCACGGGTTTGCGGGTTGTTGCTGGACATACCAATCTCCAAAAAGTAGGTGAAGGTGCGGCCCATCCTGGCCGCACCCGGCGCATCAGACGGCGAAGAGCAGGAATTCCCGCTCCCACGAACTGATCACGCGCTTGAAGTTTTCATGCTCGGCCCGCTTGACCGCGACGTAGCCAGTGATGAATTTGTGACCCAGGTATTTCTCGATGGTCTTGCTGTTTTCCATGCGTTCCAGTGCATCTTCGATGGTCAACGGCAGGCGCAGGTTGCGTCGCTCGTAGCCACGACCGACCACCGGGGCGCTCGGGCTGATGCCTTCGACCATGCCGATATAACCGCACAGCAGGCTGGCGGCGATGGCCAGGTACGGGTTGGCATCGGCGCCCGGCAGGCGGTTTTCCACGCGGCGGTTCTGCGGGCCGGCATCCGGCACGCGCAGGCCCACGGTGCGGTTCTCTTCACCCCACTCCACGTTCACCGGCGCCGAGGTGTCGGGCAGGAAGCGGCGGAACGAGTTGACGTTGGGCGCAAACAGCGGCAACAGCTCGGGGATGAACTTCTGCAGGCCACCGATGTGGTGCAGGAACAGCTCGCTCTTGGAGCCGTCCTCATTGGAGAACACATTTTTGCCGGTGGCGATATCAATGATGCTCTGGTGCAGGTGCATGGCACTGCCGGGCTCGCCGGTCATCGGCTTGGCCATAAAGGTGGCGGCCACGTTGTGCTTGAGCGCGGCTTCACGCATGGTGCGCTTGAACACCAGGATCTGGTCGGCCAGGGACAGGGCATCGCCGTGACGGAAGTTGATTTCCATCTGCGCCGTGCCGTCCTCGTGGATCAGGGTGTCCAGGTCCAGCTCCTGCAGCTCGCACCAGTCGTAGACGTCTTCGAACAGTGGGTCGAATTCGTTGGCCGCTTCTATAGAGAAGGACTGGCGACCGGTTTCCGGGCGGCCGGAACGGCCAATCGGCGGTTGCAACGGGAAGTCCGGGTCTTCGCAGCGCTTGGTCAGGTAGAACTCCATCTCCGGCGCCACGATGGGCTGCCAGCCTTTGTCGGCGTAGAGCTTGAGGACTTTCTTGAGCACGTTGCGCGGCGACAGCTCGATCGGGTTGCCTTGCTTGTCGTAGGTGTCGTGGATCACCTGGGCGGTGGGCTCGATGGCCCAGGGCACCAGGAACACCGCGTTCTGGTCGGGACGGCAGATCATGTCGATGTCGGCCGGGTCGAGCAATTCGTAATAGATGTCGTCTTCGACATAGTCGCCGGTCACGGTCTGCAACAGAACGCTCTCGGGCAGGCGCATGCCTTTTTCGGCAATGAACTTGTTGGTCGGCGAGATCTTGCCCCGGGTGATCCCCGTGAGGTCGCCAATCATGCATTCGACTTCTGTGATCTTGTGGTCTTTCAACCAATCGGTGAGCTGGTCGAGGTTGTTACTCATAAATGCCTCTGGGCTGGGTTTCCTGACATCCATTAAAGGTCAGGCGTTGTTTGACGCGTGTGCGTCTCTTTGTTTCGCCCGCGTTCGGCAGGCATCGCCAAATGCCTGGAAGATCGCGAGGTAGTACGGGTTGGAGCTTACCTGCCATTCGGGGTGCCATTGCACTCCTAATGCAAAAGCGTCTGCAAATGCCTTGCCCTGTTTGAGCGAAAAAGCCTCGACCAGGCCATCCGGCGCGGTCGCTTCGACCTGCAGGCCCGGCGCCAGGCGCTCAACGCCCTGGCTGTGGATCGAATTGACCTGGATCGTGGCCGGCAAGCCCAGGCCCGCCAATACCCCGCCCGGCGTGATCGCCACGGCGTGCGCCGGGCCGTACTGGATGTCCAGCGGCTGGGTATCGTCTTCGCGATGATCAAGCATACCCGGCAACTCATGAACCTTCTGGTGCAGGCTGCCGCCCAGGGCCACGTTCATTTCCTGGAAGCCCCGGCAGATCCCCAGCACCGGCACACCTGCGGCAATCGCAGCACGAATCAGCGGCAGGGTGCTCTGGTCCCGTGCAGGATCATGAGCAGTCCCGGGCGCGCTGGCCGGACCGTCGTAATGATAGGGTTCGATATTGGAAGGGGAGCCGGTAAAGAGAATGCCATCCAGACCGTCAAGAATATTGGCCGGTTCGAACAGCTCCGCCAGGGACGGAATAATCAATGGCAGGCCCTTGGCAGCGACTGCCACGGCGCGGACGTATTTGTCGCCACTGATGTGATAAGCATGCAGACCAACCTGTTTGGAGCAGGCGGTGACGCCGATTAACGGCAGGCCAGACATGAAGCACCCCGGTATTATTGCTGTTATGGGTTTGAATCGAGCTTAGCCTTGTTCATTTTTTTACACAACACCCCCGTAAAAAATACAACACGGCCCGCTCAAGCCTGCTAGTCCCAAGCCGGTCAAACTGGCAAAACTGCCCAAAAAAGCCGCAAAAAACCCCTCAAGGCGCTTTTTTAGGGCAAAAAAGGCCTCGCTTGACTTCGGCAAGCCGTTCGGGTTGACTGAAACCAGAAAAGATCAATGATTGATATTTTTAACAACAAAGGTGTTGCATCATGTCGGTACCCCCGCGTGCCGTTCAGCTTAACGAAGCGAACGCGTTCCTTAAGGATCATCCTGAGGTTCTGTACGTAGACCTTCTAATTGCGGATATGAATGGTGTGGTGCGCGGTAAGCGCATCGAACGCACCAGCCTCCACAAGGTTTACGAGAAAGGCATCAACTTGCCGGCCTCTTTATTTGCCCTGGATATCAATGGCTCAACGGTGGAAAGCACCGGCCTGGGTCTGGACATCGGTGATGCTGACCGAATCTGTTATCCAATCCCCGACACCCTGTGCAATGAACCCTGGCAAAAGCGCCCTACCGCGCAACTGCTGATGACCATGCACGAACTTGAAGGTGAACCTTTCTTCGCCGATCCGCGCGAAGTGCTCCGCCAAGTTGTAACCAAGTTTGACGACATGGGCCTGACCATCTGCGCCGCCTTCGAGCTTGAGTTCTACCTGATCGACCAGGAGAACGTGAACGGCCGGCCACAACCTCCCCGCTCGCCGATTTCCGGCAAACGCCCGCACTCGACACAGGTCTACCTGATCGACGACCTCGACGAATACGTCGACTGCCTCCAGGACATTCTGGAAGGTGCCAAAGAGCAAGGCATCCCGGCTGACGCCATCGTCAAGGAAAGTGCCCCGGCGCAGTTCGAAGTGAACCTGCACCACGTCGCCGACCCGATCAAGGCGTGCGACTACGCGGTACTGCTCAAGCGTTTGATCAAGAACATTGCCTACGACCATGAGATGGACACCACCTTCATGGCCAAGCCTTACCCAGGCCAGGCCGGCAATGGTTTGCACGTGCATATTTCGATCCTGGACAAAGACGGCAAGAACATCTTTGCCAGCGAGGATCCCGAGCAGAACGCCGCATTGCGTCACGCGATCGGCGGTGTGCTGGAGACCCTGCCTGCACAAATGGCCTTCCTGTGCCCCAACGTCAACTCCTACCGTCGTTTCGGCGCACAGTTCTACGTGCCGAACTCGCCGTGCTGGGGCCTGGACAACCGCACCGTGGCGATTCGCGTACCGACCGGCTCGTCCGACGCCGTCCGTATCGAACACCGCGTGGCCGGCGCCGATGCCAACCCTTACCTGCTGATGGCTTCGGTCCTGGCGGGCGTGCACCACGGTCTGACCAACAAGATCGAACCTGGCGCACCGGTGGAAGGCAACAGCTACGAGCAGAACGAGCAAAGCCTGCCGAACAACCTGCGCGATGCCCTGCGCGAGTTGGACGACAGCGAGGTGATGGCCAAGTACATCGACCCGAAATACATCGATATCTTCGTCGCCTGTAAGGAAAGTGAGCTGGAGGAGTTTGAACACTCCATCTCCGACCTTGAGTACAACTGGTACCTGCATACCGTGTAAGCGGATGCTGCAATAAATGAACGCTGCAGGCTTATGGCCTGCGGCGTTTTTTATGGCCTGCTATCTCGTTCCTACGCTCTGCGTGGGAATGCAGCCCGTGATGCTCTGCGTCACAACAGCGGACGCAGAGCGTCCTAAGAGGCGTGCCCACGCAGAGCGTGGGAACGATCAAGGTCGCGTACAATGCCCGCTGCCCTGTAGGAGACATCCATGACCCGCCCCGCCGCCCCTCGCAAACCCCGCGCCCGCAGCCAGGCCCGGATCGACGCGATCCTCGATGCTGCCCGCACCTTGCTGGCCGCCGAAGGCGTGGCCAGTCTGTCGATCTACAGCGTGGCCGAACGGGCGCAGATTCCGCCGTCATCGGTGTATCACTTTTTCGCCAGCGTCCCGGCCTTGCTCGAAGCCCTAACCGCTGACATTCACGCCGCCTTCCGCGCCGCGCTGCAAGCGCCGATCGACCACGACAGCCTGCACCACTGGCGCGACCTGTCGCGCCTGGTGGAGTTGCGCATGCTGGCGATCTACAGCAAGGACGCCGCCGCCCGCCAACTGATCCTCGCCCAGCACGGCCTCACCGAAGTGACCCAGGCCGACCGCCAGCATGACCTGGAGTTGGGGGACTTGATGCAGCAAGTGTTCAACCGCCACTTTGAAGTGCCGGTGCTGCCGGCGGATGTGGACGTGTTTGCCCTGGCGCTGGAGCTGAGCGACCGCGTGTATGCACGCTCGGTGCATCAGCATGGGCAGATCACCCCGCGCATGGCGGAGGAAGGGATGCGGGTGTTTGATGCGTATGTGGGGCTTTATTTGCCGGTGTTTTTGCCCAAGCGCCCTCAATGATCGTTCCCACGCTCTGCGTGGGAACGCCTCATAGGACGTTCTGCGCCCGCTCTTGTGAAGCAGAGCGTCACGGGGTGCATTCCCACGCGGAGCGTGGGAGCGATCATCACAGTTTAGCGATCGACACCTCGGTGGATTTCACAAAAGCAATCACTTCACTGCCAATCACCAGCTCCAGCTCTTTCACCGAGCGGGTGGTGATCACCGACGTGACGATGCCGGACGCGGTCTGCACGTCGATTTCCGACAGTACGTCGCCTTCGACGATTTCCTTGATGGTGCCTTTGAACTGGTTACGCACGTTGATCGCTTTGATAGTCATGGTGTTATTCCTCAAGGGACAAGTGAGTTAGTGCGCCCAACGCAACTGCGTAGGCAACGGTGAAACAGGTTCCGGCTCAGGCGGCGTGCCGGGCAGTGACAACACACGGTTAAGCACTTCGGTTTCCAGGGCCGCCAGGCGATGGGAGCCACGGACCCGCGGGCGCGGTAGTTCGACGTGCAGGTCGAGGCCGATTTCGCCGTCTTCGATCAGGATCACCCGATCGGCAATGGCCACGGCTTCGCTGACGTCATGGGTCACCAGCAACACGGTAAACCCGTGTTTGCGCCACAGGTTCTCGATCAGTTGCTGCATCTCGATCCGGGTCAGGGCATCCAGCGCGCCCAAGGGTTCATCCAGCAGCAACAAGCGCGGTTGGTGAATCAAGGCGCGGGCCAGGGCCACCCGTTGTTTCTGGCCACCGGACAACGCCGCTGGCCATTCATCGGCACGCTCGGCCAGGCCGACCGCTTCCAACGCCTCCAGGGCCTGGGGTCGCCAGTTGCCCTTAAGGCCCAGGCCGACGTTATCAATGATCTTTTTCCACGGCAGCAGGCGCGCTTCCTGGAACATCAGCCGCGTGTCTTCCAGGGCTTCGCTCAACGCTGCAGAGCCGGCCAGCAACTCGCCGCTGCTGGCTTCATCCAGGCCGGCCAGCAGGCGCAGCAAGGTACTTTTGCCGCAGCCACTGCGCCCGACCACGGCGACAAATTGACCCGCCGGAATATGCAGGTCGATGCCCTTGAGCACTTCCCGCGCGCCAAATGCCTTGCGCAACGTGCGCACTGCCAGCGGGATGCCCCGCAGCAGACGTGGAGGTTGTTGGGCGGTCATGCCGCACCTCCTTTATGCACTTGATAGGCCGGATGCCAGCGCAGCCAAACCCGCTCCAGGCCACGCGCGGCAAGGTCCGCCAACTTGCCGAGTACCGCGTACAGCACAATCGCCAGCACCACCACGTCGGTTTGCAGGAACTCCCGGGCATTCATCGCCAGGTAGCCAATACCGGAACTGGCAGAGATGGTTTCCGCAACGATCAGCGTCAGCCACATAAAGCCCAGGGCAAAACGCACCCCCACCAGGATCGAGGGCAAGGCCCCGGGCAGGATCACCTGGCGAAACAGGCTGAAGCCCGACAAACCATAACTGCGTGCCATCTCCACCAGCGCCGGGTCGACGTTGCGGATACCGTGATAGGTGTTGAGGTAGATCGGGAACAGCGTGCCGAGGGCGACCAGGAAAATCTTCGCCGTTTCATCAATGCCAAACCACAGAATCACCAGCGGGATCAGCGCCAGGTGCGGCACGTTGCGAATCATCTGCACCGAGCTGTCCAGCAGGCGCTCACCCCATTTCGACAGGCCGGTGATAAACCCCAGGGCCAGGCCGATGCCGCCGCCGATCACAAAACCGAGGCCGGCGCGCCAGCCGCTGATGGCCAGGTGCGTCCAGATTTCACCGCTGCTGACCAGGTGCACCCCGGCTGCAATCACCGCGCTGGGGGCCGGCAGAATCCGTGTCGACAACCAGCCCGCCGACACCGACAACTGCCACACCGCCAGCAACAGGATCGGCAGCGCCCACGGTGCCAGTCGATGCAAAATCCGTTGACTGTTCATGACGGCGCCTCAGCTCTGCGACGCGGCTTTGGGAAGAATGTCGTTGGCCACCATTTCGCCAAACGGGCTGACGTAGCCGGCGCTTTTCGGCAGCTCGGGACGTTCGATATCCAGGTGCGGGAACAGCAGCTCCGCGACCCGGTACGACTCTTCCAGATGGGGATAGCCAGAGAAGATAAAGGTGTCGATGCCCAGGTCCGCGTACTCCTTGACCCGCGCCGCCACGGTCGGCCCGTCGCCCACCAGCGCCGTGCCGGCCCCGCCGCGTACCAGGCCGACGCCGGCCCACAGGTTGGGGCTGACTTCGAGGTTGTCGCGACTGCCACCATGCAGGGCGGCCATGCGTTGCTGGCCCACCGAATCAAAGCGCGCCAGGGATGCCTGGGCCCGCGCAATGGTGTCGTCGTCCAGATGGGAGATCAGTTTGTCGGCGGCTTTCCATGCCTCCTCGTTGGTTTCACGCACGATCACATGCAAGCGAATACCGAAGCGCACGGTGCGCCCGAGCTTGGCCGCCTTGGCCCGCACCTGTTCGATTTTTTCCGCCACCGCAGCCGGCGGTTCGCCCCAGGTCAGGACCATTTCCACTTGTTCGGCTGCCAGGTCCTGGGCCGCTTCGGAAGAGCCGCCGAAATACAGCGGCGGCCGAGGTTGCTGGATCGGCGGGTACAGCAGCTTGGCGCCTTTGACGCTGATGTGCTGGCCGTCGTAGTCCACGGTTTCGCCTTCCAGCACGCGACGCCAGATGCGGGTGAATTCCACCGAGGCCTGGTAACGCTCCTCATGGCTGAGGAACAGACCGTCGCCGGCCAACTCCTCCGGATCACCGCCGGTCACCAGGTTGAACAGCGCCCGGCCACCGGACAGCCGGTCCAGGGTCGCCGCCTGCCGCGCCGCCACTGTCGGGGAAATGATCCCGGGGCGCAGAGCGACAAGAAACTTCAAACGCTGGGTCACCGGGATCAACGAGGCGGCCACCAGCCACGAGTCTTCGCAGGAGCGTCCGGTAGGGATCAACACCCCGCCAAAGCCCAGGCGATCAGCGGCCTGGGCCACCTGTTGCAGATAGCCGTGATCCACGGCACGAGCGCCTTCAGCGGTGCCCAGATAATGGCCGTCGCCATGGGTAGGCAGGAACCAGAAAATAGTGAGGCTCATGGAGTTGTCTCCTGAAGAAATCGGATTACGGCGCTTTGGCAACGCTCGCAGGTGGCGTCCAGATCACGTCCTTGATGCTCAAGGGCTTGGGAATCAATTTGAGTTGGTAGAAGCTGTCGGCGATTTTCTGCTGGGCGGCGACCACTGCCGGGGTCAGGAACAGCGCGCCGTAGCCTTGGCGCTTCACCGAAGTCAGGGTGATGTCCGCCGGCAGGCCGAGCAGCGGTGCGACTTGCTCAGTGACTTCCTTGGGGTTGGCCTTGGACCATTCGCCCACGGCGCGCACTTCCTCAATCAGCGCCTTGATCACCTCGGGGTGTTTTTCGGTGTAAGGCTTGGTGGCCAGGTAGAACTGGTGGTTATCGGCAATGCCGGTGGCGTCACGCAGGGTGCGGGCTTGCAGTTGCTTCTCGGCAGCCGCCTGGTACGGGTCCCAGATGACCCAGGCGTCGACACTGCCACGCTCGAAGGCGGCACGGGCGTCGGCGGGCGGCAGGAACACGGTCTGTACGTCGGTGTATTTCAGGCCTGCGTCTTCCAGGGCGCGCACCAGCAGGTAATGCACGTTGGAGCCCTTATTGAGCACGACTTTCTTGCCCTTGAGCTCGGCCACCGATGTGATCGGCGAGTCCTTGTGTACCAGGATGGCTTCGCTGGTCGGCGCTGGCGGTTCGTAGGCCACATAGAGCAGATCGGCACCGGCGGCCTGGGCGAACACCGGCGGAGTCTCGCCGGTGACGCCAAAGTCGATGGAGCCCACATTCAGCCCTTCCAGCAACTGCGGGCCGCCGGGAAATTCGGTCCACTGCACGTTCACGCCCTGGTCAGCCAGGCGTTTTTCCAGGGTGCCCTTGGCTTTGAGCAGCACCAGGGTGCCGTACTTCTGATAACCGATCCGCAGGGTTTCTGCGGCTTGGGCTTGAACAGTGGCGCCGAAGGACACAGCCGCAGCAAACAGTGCGACCAGGCCCCGACGCAAGATGACAGTGCGCATGGCGCTCTCCAAATTGACGATGAGGGTTGTGGCTGCACCTGCTTGGCCGTTGGCGGCTGAGTAAGGTGAGGGTTTCTGGTATTCGGGTTCGGCTTAGATGCTCCAGCGAGCACTCAACAAACGTTCATTCAACACATGGGGGTCCAGCGGTTGCGGGCGGCGAGCCATGGCGCTGTAGAACTGCTCCAGGGCTTCGCTCAAGCGTTGCTCAAGGATCGGCACCAACTGCGCCTGGGCACTGCCTTCGCCGTAGGCAATTTGGCTGTCTTCGGCAAAAATCCCATGCAGCAGCTCCTGGGCTTTCAGCGCCGACAGCACCGGTTTCAAGGCGTAATCCACTGCCAGCATGTGGGCAATGCTGCCGCCGGTGGCCATGGGCAACACCACTTTGTGGGCCAGGGCCCGTTCCGGCAGCAGGTCGAGGACGGTTTTCAACGCGCCGGAAAACGAGGCCTTGTACACCGGCGTGGCAATCACCAGACCATCGGCATTGGCCACTTGGGCCAGCAGGTCGAGCACCTTCGGGCTGTCAAAGCGGGCATACAGCAAATCTTCGGCCGGGAAGTCCCGCACCTGATAACTCACCACTTCCACGCCTTGCTGCTGCAACCAGCGCCGGGAATGATCCAGCAAGACCCCGGAGCGGGAACGCTGACTGGGACTGCCACCAAGTGTTACGACCAGCATCTGGAGTTTCCTTGAGCAAGTGTCGGCGGTTCGCAGTGCAGCGATGGCGCCAAGATGGAACAGACCATATCAGCAGATTCATATATCTATAAATCTTATTTATTCATTTGTTTATTCTTAAATTGCATATGAGAAAGAGCATTCGGCGGGCGAAAAAAAAGGCCGTCGAAACGGCCTGAAAACCCCTGCTATGTGAGTCCTGAAATGCGATTAACTTGTGGGAGCGGGCTTGCTCGCGATTGCGGCGTATCAGTCAGCACATTTCTTGCTGAACCACCGCATTCGCGAGCAAGCCCGCTCCCACATTGGATTCGGGTTACCGGTTGGGCTGCGGGGTCAGCCGCAGATAGGGCTTAACCGCACGATAGCCCTTGGGAAAGCGTTTCTTGATCTCGTCCTCATCCTTGAGCGAAGGCACGATCACCACCTCATCACCGTCCTGCCAGTTGGCCGGCGTCGCGACCTTGTAGTTGTCGGTCAGTTGCAGCGAGTCAATGACCCGCAGGATTTCATGGAAGTTACGCCCGGTGCTGGCCGGGTAGGTGATGGTCAGGCGAATCTTTTTGTTCGGGTCGATCACGAACAGCGAACGCACAGTAAGCGTGTCATTGGCATTGGGATGGATCAGGTCGTACAGGTCCGAGACCTTGCGGTCGGCATCGGCCAGGATCGGGAAGTTGACGACGGTGTGCTGGGTCTCGTTGATGTCCTCGATCCACTTGTGGTGAGAGTCCACCGGATCCACCGACAGGGCAATGGCCTTGACCCCACGGTTGGCGAACTCGTCCTTGAGCTTGGCGGTAAAACCCAGCTCGGTGGTGCACACCGGGGTGAAGTCCGCCGGGTGGGAAAACAACACACCCCAGCTGTCGCCCAGCCACTCGTGGAAACGAATCTTGCCGGCGCTGGAATCCTGTTCAAAGTCGGGGGCGATATCGCCCAGTCTGAGGCTCATGGTGTGGCTCCTGATGGGTGCTTATGGAACCCACTGTGCCTGTGCCTGGAGTAATTTAAAAAGAATAAATATCGATTTGTTTAGATGATAAATGAATATGAAGAGTCTGCACGTGGGCCATCATGCAAAAAAAAACCTCGCGATAAACGCGAGGTTTTTTTCTTAACTTGGCTTACAGGAAGCTGTAAGTGTAGTTAAAGATCAGACGAGTCTGATCCTGGTCCTGAACGCCGGTACCGCTACCGCGATAGACACCGTGACGCAGCGTGGTGCCGAAGCCTTTCAGGGCACCCTGCTGGATGGTGTAGTCGATGCGCATATCGCGCTCCCACTCGGACTGGTCGCTGCCACCGTTCTTGGCTTTGATGTTGTCGCCACGCAGGTAAACAATCGAGGTTTTCAGACCTGGAACGCCCAACGCAGCGAAGTCATAGGAGTACTGACCGAAGGTGGTGTTTTCACCCGCACGCACGAAAGGGTTGATCATGCTATCGGTGAAGAGGTAGAAGCTGGAACCACCGGCACCTTCGTTACGACCATTGCCGTCGACAACGTTGCCTTGGTTCATCCAGACAAAACCGCCATCATCATTGACGCGCTGGTGACCCAGCAGGAACGCACTGCCACCCAAGGTGTAAGTGAACATGGCGCTCCAGGTTTTGTTATTAACCTCGCCAGCGTCCTTCGCGTAACCGCCGTTGTTGCTGAACTGATAGCCAGCCTGGCCATTCTTGCCGTCGGAGCTGCTATCGAAGTAGCGCACGTCGGTTTTGAACGACTGACCTTCGGTGATCGGGTAGACGTGAACCAGGCCCAGGAAGTGTTGCTTATAGAAGTCTTCCAGGTTGGCGTAGTAGTACTGCAAGGTCAGGTCTTTGGTGACCTTCCAATCAGCACCGCCAAAGCGGAACTGGTTACTTTCCTGAGTAGCGCCCGCGATAGACAGGCCCGTGCTGTTGGTCGAAGCACGGCCGGTGGCGTGCTCAAGTTGACCGGCGTTAAACGTCACATTGTCGATTTCTTTGGAAGTGACAGTGCCGCCTTCAAAGGTCTGTGGCAGCAGACGGCCGTCGCTTGCAATCAGAATCGGCAGGTTTGGCGCCAGAGCGCCACCCAGGTGGGCTTCGGTCTTGGAGAAGCGGGCTTTGACGTTGGCGCTCGCGCTGCTCCAATTGCTCACAGCCGAACCGTCGGTGTCGCTTGGAACGAAAGAGTTGTTGTCTGGGTGATGACCACGGCCACCGTCCAGGTGAATGCCGACCAATGCCTGGGCATCAATACCAAAACCAACGGTGCCCTCAGTGAAACCAGACTGGACGTTGAACTTCAGGCCAGTGGCCGTTTCGCGCTGGTCAGCACCGCCTTCGCGTTGATCGTTATCAAAATACAGGGTCCGAGAACTGACGGATGCCTTGGTGTCTTCAACAAAACCAGCGGCGCCTGCTTGCTGAGCCAAAACCCCAGCCGCGATGGCGAACGCCAATGTGGACTTCTTCATGTACCGCTCCTCTCGTTTCTAATTTTTGTAGTTCTTTGGTCTCGGGTCTGACGCCCTCGATCCACAGATGCGCGATTAGCGCCAGATAGTGACTGACAAGTCAATCGTAACCTTGTGTGTCTACTACTTTCGTCTAACCGCAGTTGATTTGGTCCTTGCAGGGTAATGAGTTTTTCATACACCCAAAAAGAATTATTTCATCCTTTTTCATACTATTCAGGAATAACACTTTCCATGGAGCAACTAGCCCGCAGTGGGGTATCGCTCCATAAGCTAATTCCCAAAGGGTATTTGTTGGCCATTTTTTAGATCGTTTAGTGTGAGCAGAATCTTGCACACGTCACTCACGATCAAAAAGGCGACGCCATCATGGCCAAACGCGCATCCTCTAGTCAATTTGTTACAGTTTTACTATCGCTTACACTTTCTATTGGCGTGCAGGCAGCCAACCTCACCATCGGCTACCAGACCGGCATTGATCCGAGCAAAGTGCCCCAGGCCGATGGTCTTTACGAACAAGCCATTGGCGAGAAAATCGACTGGCGCCGCTTCAACAGTGGCCCGCAAGTCATCACCGCGATTGCCTCAGGCGATGTGCAGATCGGCAATCTCGGCTCCAGCCCGTTGGCGGCCGCCGCATCCCGTAATCTACCCATTGTGGCGTTCATCGTATCGGCTCAAATCAATAGTTCTGAAGCTTTGGTAGTGCGTAACGGTAGCCAAATTGACGCACCCAAGGACCTGATCGGCAAAACCATTGCCACTCCTTTTGTCTCCACATCCCACTACAGCCTGCTCGGGGCCTTGAAACACTGGGGCCTGGACACCCGCCAGGTGAAAGTGGTGAACCTGCAACCGGCGCAAATTGCCGCAGCCTGGAAACGCGGGGATATCGACGGCGCCTTTGTCTGGTCGCCGGCCCTGGGAGAAATCCGCAAGACCGGCAAGACGTTGACCGACGCCACCGAGGTGGGCCAATGGGGCGCGCCGACGTTCGAGGTGTGGGTAGTGCGCAAGGACTTTGCCGAGAAACATCCGGAGGTCGTGGCCAAGTTTGCCAAGATCACCCTGGATTCGTTTGCCGACTATGCCGCCAATAAAAGCAGCTGGACGGTGGATTCCGCCCCGGTGCAAAAGATCGCTCGGTTGACAGGTGCAAATGCTGCGGATATCCCGGAACTGCTGGAAGGCAGCACCTTCCCCGATGCACAGGCGCAGCGAACCGACGCCTTGCTCAATGGTGGGACAGCCAAGGCCATTGGGGAGACGGCGAAATTTCTTAAGGAACAAGGGAAAGTAGAGACCGTGTTACCGGACTATTCGGCCTATGTGACCGGAAAATTCATCAAAGAATAAACCCGGACAAAGAATGTGGGAGCGGGCTTGCCCGCTCCCACATTAGGTATTGGGTGTACCGAATACCGTGTTTACAGGGTCTTTTCGAAGATCTTCGAGTTACGCTGGAAGTTGTACAACGAGGCCCGCGCCGACGGCAGGCGATCCACGCTGCTCGGCACAAAGCCGCGCTCGCGGAACCAGTGGGCGGTGCGGGTCGTCAGCACGAACAAGGTCTTCAAGCCTTGGGTGCGGGCGCGGGTTTCGATGCGCTCCAACAGCTCATCGCCACGGCCGCCATGGCGATACTCCGGATTGACCGCCAGGCACGCCAGTTCGCCAGCATCCGAGTCGGCAATCGGGTACAGCGCAGCGCAGGCGATGATCATGCCTTCGCGTTCCACTACGCTGAATTGCTCGATTTCCCGCTCCAGCACTTCCCGGGAGCGGCGTACCAGAATGCCCTGTTCTTCCAGCGGGCTGATCAGGTCCAGCAAGCCGCCGACGTCTTCAATCGCCGCCTCACGCACCAGCTCGAACTGCTCCTGGGCCACCAGGGTACCGCCGCCGTCGCGGGTAAAAAGCTCGGTCAACAGCGCACCGTCCTCGACATAACTGACGATATGGCTGCGCCCCACGCCCCCACGACAGGCCTCGGCCGCCGCATCCAGCAGTTCGGCCTGGTAATTGTTGCCCAGACGCTGCAGGTGCGCCGGTACTTGTTGCGGACGCAGTTCGCGCACCAGCCGGCCATTTTCGTCGATCAGGCCCAGGTCGGCACCGAACAGCAGCAGCTTGTCGGCGCCCAGGTCGATGGCGGCGCGGGTGGCCACATCTTCACAGGCCAGGTTGAAAATCTCCCCGGTCGGCGAATAGCCCAGGGGCGACAGGACGACGATGGAGCGTTCGTCGAGCAGGCGATTGATACCCTTGCGGTCGACCCGGCGCACTTCGCCGGTATGGTGGTAGTCGATGCCGTCCAGCACGCCGATAGGCCGCGCGGTCACCAGGTTGCCGCTGGCCACCCGCAGGCGCGAGCCCTGCATCGGCGAGGACGCCATGTCCATGGACAGCCGCGCTTCGATAGCGATACGCAGGTGGCCGACCGCGTCGATCACGCACTCCAGGGTCGCGGCATCGGTGATGCGCATCCCATCGTGGTAATGCGGGGTCAGGCCGCGAGCGGCGAGGCGGGTTTCGATTTGCGGGCGCGAACCATGCACCAGTACCAGGCGCACGCCGAGGCTGTGCAGCAGCACCAGGTCATGGACGATATTGCCGAAGTTGGGGTGATCCACACCATCACCCGGCAGCATGACCACAAAGGTGCAGTCACGGTGGGCATTGATGTAGGGCGAAGCGTGACGAAGCCAATTGACGTATTCGGGCATAAAACCTGGGCCTGTAATAAAAAGCAGCCAAAAAAGGATGAATCGCTAAACGCACAGCGGGCTGATGGTTATCGTCGGAACAGGCTTGGCGACACGCTCGCTCTCCTTTTAAGTACGGGATGCAATGGGGTTAATTTATGCAGGCTTGAGACAGTAATGTTCAATCAATTCCCGCAATAGACGCACTGTAGGCGTCAAGCGTGACATTTCAAGGTACTCGCCCGGCTGGTGGGCGCAGGCGATGTCCCCAGGGCCGAGTACCAGGGTTTCACAACCAAGGCGCTGAAGATAAGGCGCTTCAGTGCCGAACGCTACTGCTTCGGCACGATGACCGGTCAATCGTTCCGCGACCCGCACCAGTTCGGCGTCTTCAGGCTGCTCGAAGGGCGGCACTTCGGGGAACAGCGGCGCGTAGTCGATCTGCACCTGATGGCGCTCGGCGATGGGCCGCAGTTTCTGGCGGATGGCCTCGCGCAACACCTGGGGATCCATGCCGGGCAAGGGCCGCAGGTCGAACTCCAGGGAGCACTGGCCGCAAATGCGATTGGGGTTATCGCCACCGTGGATGCAGCCGAAATTCAAGGTCGGCTGGGGCACACTGAACTGTGGGTTGCGGTACTCCCGTTGCCAGGCCAGGCGCAGGCCGCGCAGCTCGCCCATGGCGTCATGCATGGCTTCGAGGGCGCTGTGGCCCAGGCTCGGGTCCGACGAATGGCCGCTGCGGCCGAGGATATCAATGCGTTCCATCATCACGCCTTTGTGCAGGCGGATCGGCTTGAGGCCTGTGGGCTCGCCAATCACCGCGGCACGCCCCAGCGGGCGTCCGGCTGCAGCCAGGGCGCGGGCGCCGGCCATGGAGCTTTCTTCATCACAGGTGGCGAGAATCAGCAGCGGCTGCTTGAACGGTTGATCCAACAGCGGCAGGACCGCTTCGATGGCCAGCGCGAAAAACCCCTTCATGTCGCAACTACCCAGCCCTACCCAACGGCCGTCGACTTCCGTCAGCTCCAGCGGATCGGTCTGCCACAGCGCTTCGTCGTACGGCACCGTATCGCTGTGCCCCGCCAGCACCAGGCCACCGGGGCCGCTGCCGAAGCTGGCCAACAGATTGAATTTGCCGGGGCTGACTTGCTGGATATCGCAGGCAAAACCCAGGTCGCCGAGCCAGGTGGCAAGCAAGTCGATCACCGGGCGGTTGGTCTGGTCGAGAGACGCTTGGGTACAACTGACAGAGGGCGCGGCAATCAGGGCGGCAAATTGTTCTTTCATGGACGGTAAAGGCATGCGCTGTCTCTCAACTTCCACAGATGAAACCCATCATAGAACCATCTGCGCTGCACAATAAACCCGTTGCGGCACGTTGCCCGGCTCAGTCCTGTACACTGCACGACCTTGGCAGCCACCTATTCTCCCGGCTGCACTCCCGATCCTGGATGTTCCGGCCATGCAAAAAGAAACCGAAATCAAGCTCCGCGTCAGCCGCGAGACCCTCGCCGCGCTGCGTGAGCACCCGCTCCTGAAAAAACGCAACAAAAGTGGCTGGGAACGCCGTGAGTTGATGAACCAGTACTTCGACACCCCCGAGCGCGACCTGGCCCAGGCCAAGGTTGCCCTGCGCCTGCGCAAGGATGGCGACGAAGTGATCCAGACCCTCAAGACCCGCGGCCACAGCGTTGCCGGCTTGTCGGAGCGTAATGAATACGACTGGAAACTGGCCAAGGCCAAGCTCGACGTGAAAAAACTCGACGGCGAATGCTGGCCCGAGCAACTGGCCGAGCTGGACAAAAAGACCCTCAAGCCGATCTTCACCACCGACTTCGTGCGTGAACGTGCCGAGATCGCCTGGGGCCGTGGCAAGGCCAAGGTGGTGATCGAAGCCGCCCTGGACCTGGGCCATGTGATTGCCGGCAAGCAGAAGGAAGAAATCTGCGAGCTGGAGCTGGAACTGCGCGAAGGCGAACCTGCCGCCCTGCTGGAACTGGCTGCCGAACTGGCCCAGACCCTGGCACTGATGCCCTGCGATATCAGCAAGGCCGAGCGCGGTTATCGCCTGTTCGACGCCAACAGCTATTCCCTGAGCCTGCCGGCCCCGCAACTGCAACCAGAAATGCCCCTGGACGACGCCTTCGCCGCACTGACCTGGCATTTGCTGGGCAGCAGCCAGCGCCTGGCCGAACAGTACCGTTTCAACGGTCACTGGCGCCTGTTGCAGGACTGGGTAGACAACCTCGCCGAAATGCGCGCCCTGATCGGCAGCCTTGGCCAGGCCGCGCCACGCCAATCCACCAGCGAACTGCGCAGCGCCCTCGACGCCCTGCTGGAAGACTGGCGCCCGCTGGTCCAGGCCGGTGAAGACGATGAAGACGTGCGCAAGGCCGCGCCGGAACAGTTCCTCGAAGAATTGACCGACGTGCGCTGGGGCCTGTTCTCACTGAACACGTCCCGCTGGCTGCTGGCCCGCACCTGGACCCTGGAGCGCAATGTGCGCGGCAACCGCCAAGGTGCGGCCCAGGTCGCCAACTGGCTGCCACGCCTGCTGGCCGACGAAGCCGTCGCCCTGCGCCTGCCGCGCTACCAGCAACAGCCGGAAGACCTGGCCGAGCAACTGCCGCGCATCGAGCGTCTGCAGGCCTGGCTGCACCATGCCCGTCACCTGCTGGAGGTTCCAGAACTGGATCGCTTGTACGGTGAACTGAACAAGTTGGCGGCACTGGCCAACCAGCCGATCACCGATGAGTCGCTGGATGCGCGGATGCATCAGGTGATTGCGGTGTATCAGAACCGTGCCTGGAAGACCTTGTTGCGCATGTAAGATTGCTTTCGCGGGCAAGCCCACACACATTTGACCGAGCTTTCTAAAGTAGACCGGTTTGAAGGTGGGCTTGCCCGCGATGACACCCGCCCTCTCACCGCAACACTGGCAGACTGGTAGTAGACTTGATCTCCGACAGTGCCACAATCGAGTTGACCTCCTGTATCCCCGGCACCATCGACAGTTTCTCGAAGAAGAAACGCTCATATGCCTCGATATCCGAGGTGACAATGCGCAGTAGAAAATCCACCGACCCCATCAGCACATAACACTCCAGCACTTGCGGGAACCCGCGAATCGCCTCGGTGAATTCCGTGAAGTTGGAACGCCCGTGGGCGTTGAGTTTGACCTCGGCAAAGATCTGCGTGTTAAGGCCGATTTTCTTGCGGTCGAGCAACGTCACCTGGCCTCGAATCACCCCCTCCTCCTTGAGCCGCTGGATCCGTCGCCAGCAGGGCGACTGCGACAGGCCGACCTGTTCGGCAATCTGCGCGCTGGAGAGCGATGCGTCTTCCTGGAGCAGCGCCAGAATCCGGCGGTCGTAGATATCCAACTCACTGTGCATAAAAATACCTTTCAATCCATATTCTGCGAATTGCCTGATTCATTTATAAGGCATATCACTCCAACATAGATAAGAAATACCCCACAGCCCATGTAAAAATTTCTCCAGTCAAACTCGGAGAACGGCCATGCATTCAGTCCCCGCCAGCCCAGCCACGCGCCTCGACGCCTGGGCAGTCAGCAACAGCCATTGCCAGGCGCGCTATCAGATCCTCGCCGAGGCTGAACCCGATGTGCTGTGTCGGATCCTCAATTACTTCGCCTTGCAGTTTTTGGTGCCACAACAGGTGAGCGTGACACGCGACGAAGACCTGCTGAACATCGACGTGGTGATGGATGGCCTGAGCTGGCACCGCGCCCAGGTGATCGGCGAAAAACTTCGTAACCTGATCAGCGTGTGCTCGCTCGAACTGCAACCCGTTGAATCCACGAGGCTGCAAACCGTACAGGCAGTGGCGCAGTAAAAAGCGGCAACAACCCTCGGGGCGACAGCAACCAGGACCGGACTAGCCTTGGCGCTACCACTTGAAACCGCCCAGGAAACCACCATGCCCGCTGCGCCAGAACTTCAGGATCGCAGGCTTTGCCTCGACGAACTGCTGCCCGCCCTCACCGCCCACGGCATGCTCGACAACGCCCTGGCCGAGCGCTTGCGGCGCACCCCGGGCAATGGCTTGCACCCGCTGGAATTGCTTGCCAACCAGTCACTGCCCGATCCCGCCCGGCCCGGCATGGCGCTGTCCCTGGAGCAACTGACGCAATGGCTCGCCAGTCATGTGGGGCAACCCTATCTGCGCATCGACCCGCTGAAAATCGACGTAGCAAGCATGGTGCCCCTGATGTCCCACGCCTTCGCCCAGCGCCACCATATCCTTGCCGTCGCCCTTGATCGCGACAGCGTGACGGTGGCCAGTGCCGAACCGTACCTGCGAGAGTGGGAGGCCGGCCTGGCCCACGTGTTGAAACGCTCGATCAAGCGCGTACTGGCCAACCCCCAGACGATCCGCAGTTGTACCCAGGAGTTCTTCCGGCTGGCCCGGTCGGTCAGCGGGGCCGACCAGACCACCCCCACGGCGGTCCCTGCCGAACAACTGCTGCACCTGGGTGCCGGCGACCAGGAGCCCGATGCCAACGATGCGCACATCGTCAACATTGTCGACTGGTTGCTGCAATTTGCCTTTGGCCAGCGCGCCAGCGATATCCATATCGAACCCGGCGGCGACCAGGGCCGCGTGCGCTTCCGTATTGATGGGTTGCTGCACGATGTCTATCAGTTTCCGCCCCAGGTCACGACCGCCGTGGTCAGCCGCCTGAAAAGCCTCGGCCGGATGAATGTCGCCGAGAAGCGCAAACCCCAGGACGGCCGGGTCAAGACCAAGACGCCCACGGGTATCGAAGTGGAACTGCGCCTTGCGACCCTGCCCACGGCCTTCGGCGAGAAGCTGGTGATGCGGATTTTCGATCCCCAGGTGCTGCTTCAGGACTTCCCGCAGTTGGGACTGTCGGCCGATGACCTGCAGCGCTGGCAACATATGACCGGCCAGGCCAACGGTATCATCCTGGTCACAGGCCCCACCGGATCAGGCAAGACCAGCACGCTCTATACCACCCTGCGACAGCTGGCGACCCGCACGGTCAACCTGTGTACGGTGGAAGATCCGATCGAGATGGTGGAGCCCGCCTTCAACCAGATGCAGGTCCAGCACAATATCGACCTGACCTTTGCCAGCGGCATCCGCGCGCTGATGCGCCAGGATCCGGACATCATCATGATCGGCGAGATCCGCGACCTGGAAACCGCTGAAATGGCGATCCAGGCGGCATTGACCGGCCACCTGGTGCTGTCGACCCTGCACACCAACGACGCCCCCAGCGCGATCAGTCGCCTGCTGGAACTGGGCATCCCCCATTACTTGATCAAGGCCACATTAATTGGGGTCATGGCCCAGCGTCTGGTGCGCCGGTTGTGCCCGCACTGTAAAGGCCCGGTGGCACTGAACCAGGACGATTGGCGCAGCGTCACCCAGTCCTGCACGCCGCCCCCCGCCAGCGTATACCGGGCCAACGGATGCGCAGAGTGTCGGGAAAGTGGCTATCGTGGACGCATCGGGGTCTACGAGATCATGCTGATGAATGACGCGGCGAAGGCCCTGGTCAGCGCCGATACCGATCTGCAGGCATTGCGTCGCGAGGCGCTCAAGGGCGGCATGCACAGCCTGCGATTGTCGGGCGCCCACAAGGTTGCGGCGGGGCTGACCACCCTGGAAGAAGTGTTAAGGGTCACGCCTGCGAACGAGTAAACCGTTCTTATCTGCGACAAGCCCGTTACAATCGACAGACCTCGCGTTACCGCCACCACCAGACAAGGAATCGTTATGCAGATCGGAACAGTGCTTCTTCTCTTCGTAGGCTTGGCCATTGCCATCCTATTCATGGGCTTCAAGGTCGTACCCCAGGGCTACCAGTGGACAGTGGAGCGCTTCGGCCGCTACACCAATACGCTCAAGCCGGGCCTGAATATCATCATTCCGGTGATGGACCGCATCGGTCGCAAGATCAACGTCATGGAAAGCGTGCTGGATATTCCACCCCAGGAAGTGATTACCGCCGATAACGCCACGGTGCAGATCGACGCAGTGTGTTTCTTCCAGGTGGTGAACACCGCCCAGGCGGCCTACGAGGTGAACAACCTCGAACATGCGATCCGCAACCTGCTGCAAACCAATATCCGTACGGTGCTCGGCTCCATGGAACTGGACGCCATGCTCAGCCAGCGCGACGGCATCAACGAGAAGCTGCTGCGCACGGTCGATGAAGCCACTGCTCCCTGGGGCATCAAGATCACCCGTATCGAGATCAAGGACATCAGCCCGCCTGCCGACTTGATGGCTGCCATGTCCGGTCAGATGAAAGCCGAGCGGATCAAGCGTGCCCAGATCCTCGAAGCCGAAGGCCTGCGGGCTTCTGCAATCCTGACCGCTGAAGGCAAGAAACAGGCGCAGATCCTCGAGGCTGAAGGGGGGCGTCAGGCCGCGTTCCTCGAATCCGAAGCCCGTGAACGTCAGGCCGAGGCGGAAGCCCGCGCTACGCAGGTCGTGTCGGAAGCGATTGCCACCGGTAACGTGCAGGCCATCAACTACTTTGTCGCGCAGAAATACATTGATGCCCTGGGCAAGCTGGCCTCGGCCAACAACAGCAAAGTGATCCTGATGCCGCTGGAGGCCAGCCAGGTCATCGGCGCAGTGGGCGGCATCGGCGAAATCGTCAAGGCTACCTTCGACAACAAGAAAGCCTGAGGCCGGCACCATGTGGGAATTCCTGCAACACCTGTCGTTCTGGGATTGGCTGGCGCTGGGCACGGTGCTGTTGATTCTTGAAGTGTTTGGTGCCGGCGGTTATCTGCTGTGGATGGGGATCGCGGCGGCGGCCGTTGGCGTACTCAAGTTCCTGATTCCGGGGCTTGGGCTGGAACTGCAACTGCTGCTGTTTGCCGTGCTGTCCATACTGACGGCGGTGTACTGGTGGAAGCGCCAGCGCAGCAGTGCCAAGGCCAGCGACCAGCCAGGGCTGAATATGCGCGGATCGGAGCTGGTTGGCCGCACCTTTGTGGTGCATCAGGCAATTATCGACGGTCGGGGCAAGATCAAGGTCGGTGACGGCGTCTGGATGGTCACCGGCCCCGATGCGCCTGTAGGGGCTCAAGTACGGGTGATTGGTCAGGACGGCGTGATTTTACGGATCGAAACTGTTTAGTCAGTCATGGAACTAGGCTGGGTTATCTACAATCAAACCGTTCAGATAACCCAGTCGGAGTCACCCATCATGCGTCTCAAATATGCTGTCGCCACCCTCGCCGTGCTCTCTCTCCCAGTTGGATCGGCCATGGCCGATAGCTTCTGGCGTAATGTCATCTCATCGGGCGCCACCACCGGCTCCACGTACCTGACCTTCAAGGACCACAAGCTGGTAGTCGCCGCCCAGGACGACGCCGGTAGCTTCGTCGCCAGCGACGGCGGCATCCGTGGCCCTTACCTGGAAGCCGCCATGCAGAAAGTGCGTGCCGACAACCCCGGCCTGAAGGCCACTGACATGGAACTGGCCAACGCCATCCTGGCGAAGAACGCCATCGCCGCCGAGTAATACACGACACGCAAAAAAGCCGCTTATGAAGCGGCTTTTTTGCGCTCGTCGTTCGACGATTCGTTCACGGACGACAGGCTATATTCAGTTGCCCCGTGCGACGATGCCGGGGTTGATATGAGCTTTTATTCTTAGTTCTTCTTAAAACGGATGCCTTCAACGTCATGAGCCAACTGCCCTTCCTGCCGTTTTCAAAACCTACCATTGATGAAGCCACCATCGCGGCGGTCGGTGATGTGTTGCGTTCCGGCTGGATCACCAGCGGGCCCAAGGTGCAGGCGTTCGAAGCGCAGCTGTCGGAATATTTTGGCGGCCGGCCGGTACGCACCTTCAACTCCGGCACCTGCACCATGGAGATTGCCTTGCGCATCGCCGGTGTCGGGCCGGGGGATGAAGTGATCACCACGCCGATTTCCTGGGTGGCAACGGCCAATGTGATTCTGGAGGTGGGCGCCACGCCGGTGTTTGCCGATATTGATCCGGTGACCCGCAATATCGACCTGGCCCGACTGGAAGCGGCTATTACGCCGCGCACCAAGGCGATCATCCCGGTGTACCTGGCCGGCCTGCCGCTGGACATGCCGATGCTTTACGCGCTGGCCAACAAGTACGGTCTGCGGATCATCGAGGATGCCGCCCAGGCGCTGGGCTCCCGTTGGGATGGCCAGCGCATTGGCGCCACCGGGGATTTTGTCTCGTTCAGTTTCCAGGCGAACAAGAACATCACCTGTTCCGAAGGCGGTTGCCTGGTATTGAACAATGCTGAGGAGGCGCGCCTGGCAGAGAAGTACCGCCTGCAAGGCGTGACCCGCAGCGGGTTTGATGGCCTGGACGTGGATGTATTGGGCGGCAAGTTCAACATGACCGATATCGCCGCCGCCATTGGCCTGGGCCAGTTTGCCCATATCGAGCAGATAACTGCCCATCGCCAAGCGCTGGCCCGGCATTATTTCGAGTGTTTTGGCAGCGACTTCGAGACAACGTACGGCGCACAATTACCGCCTGCGGACTTTGAAAACAGCAACTGGCACCTGTTCCAACTGGTACTGCCTGAGCGTGGGGATGGCCTGCCGGCCCGCGCCACGTTTATGGAGCGCATGCAGGCTCAGGGCGTGGGCATCGGCTATCACTACCCACCGATCCACTTGCTGAGTTTGTATCGGGCACAGGGATTCAGGGAAGGCATGTTCCCGGTAGCGGAAAAAGTCGGGCGTTTGATTGTGTCGTTGCCGATGTTTACAGCGATGACCAAGGCGGATGTGGAGCGTGCTGTCGCAGCGGTGAAGCAGGCGCTCAAGCCCTGACCTTTGCAGGAGCCGGCTTGCCGGCTCCTGCAGGGGGCGGTGTTATTCGCCGATGGCGGCTTTATAGCCAGCGGCATCCAGCAGCTTGTCCAGTTCGGCGGCATTGCTTGGCTTGACCTTGAAGATCCAGGCCTCGTACGGCTTGTCATTGAGCGACTCAGGGGCATCGGCCAACGCCTCGTTGACCGCAATCACTTCGCCCGACACTGGCGAATAAATATCCGAAGCAGCCTTCACCGACTCCACAACGCCTGCTGCGTCGCCTGCAGCGAACACTTTGCCCACCTCAGCCAACTCAACAAAAACCACATCACCCAATGCTTCCTGGGCGTGATCGGAGATCCCGACGGTCACACTGCCGTCAGCTTCCAGGCGTGCCCATTCGTGGCTTTCGGCAAAACGTAGTGCGGCAGGGATATCGCTCATAGTCTGTGTCCTCAAAAAGAAATGTCAGCGGCCATTGGCCCGGAAAAGATTAGATCAAGGTTTTACCATGGCGCACGAAGGTCGGTTTGACCACTCGCACCGGGTACCACTTACCGCGAATTTCTACCTCGGCACGGTCGGCGGTTGCCATCGGTACACGCGCCAGGGCAATGGATTTGCTCAGCGTAGGAGAGAAACTACCACTGGTGATCTCTCCTTCGCCAACATTGGCGATACGAACCACTTGATGAGCGCGCAAAACCCCGCGTTCTTCCAGCACCAGGCCTACCAGTTTGAGCTGCACCCCGGCCGCACGCTCGGCTTCCAGGGCGGCGCGCCCGATGAAATCGCGGCTGACGGGTTCCCAGGCGATGCTCCAGGCCATGTTGGCGGCCAACGGTGACACATTCAGGTGGATATCCTGGCCGTAGAGGTTCATGCCGGCCTCCAGGCGCAGGGTATCGCGAGCACCGAGGCCGATGGGCGAGATGCCCGCGCCTACCAGGTCGTTGAAAAACCCCGGGGCCTGATCGGCAGGCAGGACGATTTCCAGGCCATCTTCGCCGGTATAGCCCGTGCGCGCGATAAACCAGTCACCGTCGGCACGCCCCTCGAAAGGCTTGAGCTGTTGGATCAACACGCCGCGAGACTGGGTGACCAACTCGGCAATCTTGTGCCGGGCCTGGGGACCCTGGATCGCCAGCATGGCCAGGTCCGGGCGTTCGCGCATCTGCACCTGGTAGCTGCCCAACTGGCTCTGCATCCAGGCGATATCCTGGTCGCGGGTGGCCGCATTGACCACCAGCCGGTAACCCTCTTCGGTGCGGTAGACAATCATGTCGTCCACCACCCCGCCCTGCTCGTTGAGCATGGCGCTGTACAACGCATGGCCGCAGCCATGCAAACGATCGACATCATTGGCCAACAGGTACTGCAGCCATTCCCTGGCCTGCAGGCCCGAGATATCGATCACGGTCATGTGGGAAACATCAAACACCCCGCAGTCACGGCGCACCTGATGGTGCTCCTCGACTTGCGAGCCGTAGTGCAGAGGCATATCCCAACCGCCAAAATCGACCATTTTCGCGCCAAGGGCGAGATGCAGGTCATACAGAGGCGTACGCTGTCCCATGGGTTTCTCCTTCCGGGCGTGGCGAAGGTGCGGACGGTTGCTGTTCGGGCTACACACCTTGAAATACAAGGCTTGCAGCCACAATCAGCAACCCAACCCGAAAGACGGGCCGCACCGAATGCCGCGCATTGTAGCCTCAAGCCGTAGGACTGACACCTAACCGATTCGTCGCGCCGAACGTCGGATCAAGCCGATGACCGGCAACAGGCCGACCAACACCAGGGTCAGGGCGGGCAAGGAGGCGCGCGCCCACTCGCCTTCGCTGGTCATCTCAAAGATGCGTACCGCCAGCGTATCCCAGCCGAACGGGCGCATCAGCAGGGTCGCGGGCATTTCCTTGAGCACATCGACAAACACCAGCAGCGCGGCGCTCAAGGTGCCGGGCAACAACAGTGGCAGATACACTTTGCAAAACAGTCGTGGCCCACTGACCCCCAGGCTGCGCGCTGCTTCCGGCAAGGACGGGCGGATGCGCGCCAGGCTGTTTTCCAGTGGACCGTAGGCCACGGCCAGGAAGCGCACCAGATAGGCCATCAGCAGCGCCGACAGGCTGCCCAACAGCAACGGTTTGCCAGCACCGCCCAGCCAACTGGACACAGGGATCACCAACTCGCGATCCAAATAGCTGAACGCCAGCATGATCGACACCGCCAATACCGAACCCGGCAAGGCGTAGCCCAGGTTGCCCAGGCTGACCCCGGCGCGGATGGCGCGGGTTGGCGCCAGGCGGTTGGCAAACGCCAGCAGCAACGCCACGCTCACTGTGATCAACGCGGCCATGCCACCCAGGTAAAGGGTATGCATGATCAGCCCGGCGTAGCGCTCATCGAGGTCGAAACGCCCGCGCTGCCAGAACCAGGCCAGCAGCTGAAGCATCGGGATGACAAAGGCGCAGGCAAACACCAGGGCGCACCAGCCAGTGGCGGCGGCGGCCTTGAAGCCACTCAGGTGATAGAGCGCCTTGCCCCGCGGTCGCTCGTTGCTCGGGCGGCTGGCGCCACGGGCCCGGCGCTCGCCGTAGAGCACCAGCATCACCACCAACAGCAGCAGGCTCGCCAGTTGCGCGGCGCTGGACAGGCTGAAAAAGCCATACCAGGTCTTGTAGATGGCGGTGGTGAACGTGTCGAAATTGAACACCGACACCGCGCCGAAATCCGCCAGGGTTTCCATCAACGCCAGGGCCACGCCGGCGCCGATAGCCGGGCGCGCCATGGGCAGGGCCACCCGCCAGAACGCCTGCCAGGGTGATTGGCCCAACACCCGCGCCGCTTCCATCAACCCCTTGCCCTGGGCCAGAAAGGCGGTGCGCGCCAGCAGGTAGACGTAGGGATAGAACACCAGCACCAGCACGATGATCACGCCACTGGTGGAGCGCACGCGCGGCAGGCGCAGGCCCGTGCCGAACCACTCGCGCAGCAGGGTTTGTACCGGCCCGGAGAAGTCCAGCAGGCCGACGAAGACAAACGCCAGGACATAGGCCGGGATGGCAAACGGCAGCATCAACGCCCAGTCCAGCCAACGCCGGCCGGGGAACTCACAGAGGCTGGTCAGCCACGCCAGGCTCACGCCCAGCACCGTTACACCGACCCCGACGCCCAGCACCAGGGTCAAGGTGTTGCCCAGCAGACGCGGCATCTGGGTGTCCCACAGGTGCGACCAGATTTGCGTGTCGATGCTTTGCCAGGACAGCAACAACACGCTCAACGGCAGCAGCACCAGGGCGGCGACAGTGAAGACTGGCAGGTACCAGCGGCGTTGGGCGGGGTGGGCCAAAAGGAATTCTCAAGCAGTGGATGATGTGGAAACCTGCACAAAGCACTGTGGGAGCGGGCTTGTGTGGGAGCTGGTTTGCCTGCGATGCAGACACCTCGGTTTATCAGCGATACCGGGGTGATGCTATCGCAGGCAAGCCAGCTCCCACACAAGCCGCTCCCACACTAGAACTGCGGCGTCCTACAAATTGTACTCAGTTCCAGCCCGCACGATCCATCAGGCGAATCGCCTCGGCCTGGCGCTTGCCCGCCACTTCCACCGGCAGGGTGTCAGCCTTGAACTTGCCCCAGCTCGCCACTTCAGCCGAGGGTTCTACCGCCGGGTTGGCCGGGAACTCCTGGTTGACGTCGGCAAAGATCTTCTGCGCCTCAGGCGTAGTCATCCACTCCACCAGAGCCTTGGCGGCTTCCGGGTGCGGGGCGTACTTGGTCAGGCCAATGCCCGACAGGTTGACGTGCACGCCACGATCGCCCTGGTTCGGCCAGAACAATTTGACTGCCAGCTTCGGGTCCTGCTTGTGCAGGCGGCCGTAGTAGTAAGTGTTAACGATCCCCACGTCGCACTGCCCGGCGTTGATTGCCTGCAATACCGCGACGTCATCGGAGAAGACATCGGTGGACAGGTTATTGACCCAGCCCTTAATGAGTTCTTCGGTCTTTTCTGCGCCATGGGTCTCGATCAGGGTGGCGGTCAGCGACTGGTTGTAGACCTTTTTAGCGGTGCGCAGGCACAGGCGGCCTTCCCATTGCTTGTCAGCCAGGGCTTCGTAGGTGGTCAGCTCTGCCGGTTTCACGCGGTCGGTGGAGTACGCGATGGTCCGCGCCCGCAGGCTCAAGCCGGTCCAGGCGTGGCTGGAAGCGCGATATTGCGCAGGGATGTTGGCGTCGATCACCTTGGAGGTGAACGGCTGCAGGATGCCCATCTGCTCGGCTTGCCAGAGGTTGCCAGCATCGACGGTCAGCAGCAGGTCGGCGGTGGCGTTCTGGCCTTCGGCCTTGATGCGCTGCATCAGCGGCGCTTCCTTGTCGGTGATGAACTTCACCTGCACCCCGGTTTTCTTGGTGTAGGCGTCGAACACCGGCTTGATCAACTCGTCGATACGAGAGGAGTAGACCACCACTTCGTCAGCCGCCTGGGCGGTGGTGCTGGCGATAAGGGTGAGTGCCAGGGCAGTCAGGAGGCGCTTGGGTGCCAACATAGGTGCGGTCTCTCGTAGGAAAAGTGAGCGCAAATGATAAGGACTCACATTTAGCATCTCAACCGAACACTGGCCGGAGGAGTTACGAGATGTTGCACGAATGCCATTTAAGGTGCGACAGAAGGCCTCAGGCCTTGGCCAGATCCGGCAGGTCTCCGGTCAAGCCCAATGCCTGGCGCACAAACAGCGCCTTGGCCTCGGGCATCTGGTCGACCATCTTCAGCCCCGCATTGCGCAACCAGCGCAATGGCAACTGGTCAGCCTGGAACAACCGTTCAAAGCCCTCCATCGCCGCCATCAGCGCCAGGTTGTGCGGCATGCGTCGACGCTCGTAGCGACTGAGCACCTTCACATCCGCCAAGTGCTCACCGCGCTCGCACGCCTTTAGCAGCACCTCGGCCAACACGGCGGCATCGAGGAACCCCAGATTCACCCCCTGCCCCGCCAATGGGTGGATAACGTGGGCAGCATCACCAATCAGCGCCAGGCCTTCGGCGACGTAGCGCTTGGCGTGGCGCTGGCGCAGCGGTACGCACAGACGCGGGTCGGCGCTGACCACGCTGCCGAGGCGCCCTTCAAAAGCGCGCTCCAGTTCGCGGCAGAAGCTGTCGTCGTCCAGGGCCATCAGGCGTTCGGACTCACTTGGCGTGGTCGACCAGACGATCGAGCACCAATCTTCCTGGCCATCTCGTACCAGCGGCAGGAACGCCAGCGGACCATGGTCGGTGAAGCGCTGCCAGGCGGTACGCTGGTGCGGCTGGCTGCTGCGTACGCTGGTGACGATGGCGTGGTGCAGGTAATCCCATTCGCGGGTGGCGGTGCCGGTCAGGCGACGCACAGCCGAGTTGGCGCCGTCGGCGGCGATCACCAGCGGCGCGCGCAAAGTGCGGCCATCGGCCAGGGTCAGCAGCCAGTCATCGCCGGAGCGGCGCATCTGCTCCAGGCGTGCATTGGCCAGCAGGCCCAGGTCGCAGTCGTGCAGGCGCTCAAGCAGGGCGTCCTGGACCACGCGGTTTTCGACGATATGCCCCAGCACCTCGGCATGCACACTGGCCGCCGAAAAGTGGATCTGCCCGGTGCCGCTGCCATCCCACACCTGCATCTCGCCGTAGGGGCTGGCGCGGCGGCTGGCGATGCCATCCCACACACCCAGGCGGTCGAGGATGCGCTGGCTGGCGGCCGACAAGGCGCTCACCCGCGGTTCAAACGGCGCATCGGCGTCGAATGGCTTGACGCTCATTGGGCTGCCGTCGAGCAGCAGCACCTGCAGGCCACTGCCCTGCAACGCCAGCGCCAGGGCGCTTCCGACCATTCCGGCCCCGACAATCAGCACATCTGCGCGCATGTCCATGCTTTATGCCTGTCTCGCTGGCGGCTTGCGCCGCACGTAAAGGGTTTTGTCGACTCGCGCCACCAGGGTGCCGGAGCCGTCGTGAATCTGCACCTTGAGGTGCGGCAAGTATTTCTCGCCGCCCTCGGTCTGCCGTCGCACCTCATCGAGCAAGGCCTGGTCGATGGAGAATTCGGCAAACACCGGGCCTTTGCCCGGCGAGATGAAATCAATGGTCGCGGCCTTGTCCCAGACGATGTAGTCGCGCCCCAGGTTCTCCATCAGCATCAGCATGTAGAACGGGTCGACCATCGAGTACAGGCTGCCGCCAAATTGCGTACCGACGTAATTGCGGTTGTACCAGCCCAGGCCCATGCGCACCTTCACCTGACGAAAATCAGCGCTCATGTGCTGCACACGGACGCCTGCGCCCAGATACGGCGGATACAGGGTCATGATCCAGCGCAACAACCGCGCCTTGCCCAGGCGCTCCGTCAGCCACTTACGCATCGGGACGCGTGCCCAGGCCCATGGCCTGCCGGGCGAACCAGCGCTTGGCCGGCGGCAACAGGTCCAGGCCCAGCAGGCCGAGGTTGCGGCCCATGGCGACCAGCGGCTGGCCGCTGCCAAACAGGCGGGTGACCTGGTCGGAAAAGCCCACGGTCAACTGCTGGTCCAGGCGCTGGCGTTCGCGGTAGGCCTGCAAGGTCGCCAGGTCACCCGGCACTTGCGGCCCGGCCAACAGGGCCTCGGCCAGCGCATAGGCATCGCGCAGCGACAGATTGAAACCCTGGCCTGCAATCGGGTGCAAGCTGTGGGCCGCGTTGCCGAGGATCACCAGGTGCGAGCGCACTTGCTCCTCGGCCTCCACCAGGGTCAGCGGATACAAGTGGCGCGCGCCAACCTGTTTCAAGGTGCCCAGGCGATAACCAAACACGCCCTGCAACTCGCTGAGAAAACTGCGTTCATCCAGTTGCGCCAAGCGCTGGGCGTCCATGCCGACGCGGGTCCAGACCAGTGCGCAACGGTTGTCTGCCAGCGGCAGCAAGGCCATCGGGCCTTCGTCGGTGAAACGCTCGAAAGCCTCGCCGTTATGGGCTTCGCTGGGGGTGATGTTGGCGATCAGGGCGCTCTGGTTGTAAGGCCGTTGCTTGACGCCAATGCCCAACTGCTCGCGCAGGCCGGAGCGGCCACCATCGGCCAGTACCGCGAGATCGCACTCGATGACAGTTTCATCGTTGAGGGTCAGGCGGTAGCCGTCGGCCAGCGGTTCCATGCGGCTGACTTCTGCAGGGCAACGCCAACTGATCACGTCCTTGTCCAGGCCTTGCCACAGGCACTGCCCGAGCCAGGCGTTTTCCACCACATAGCCCAGGGCCGGTACGCCCTCTTCGAGCGCCGACAAGCGCGCGGTAGAGAAGCGCCCACGGTCGGAAACATGGATCTGCTTGATCGGCTCGGCGCGCCGGGAAATGTCTTGCCACACACCCAGGCGCTGGTAGATCTGTCGCGCGCCAAAGGACAGTGCCGAGGAACGTGCGTCGTAGCTCGGCTGGTAGCTGTCGCCGGGGGCAAAGGGTTCGATCAGCACGATCTTCCAACCGCGAGCCTTGGCCCCGGCCTGCAACGCCAGCGCCAAGCTGGCGCCCACCAGGCCGCCACCGATAATCGCCAGGTTGACCCGGCTCATCGGGCGGCCGCCATCAGTGCTTCAATCTCGGCCACGGTCTTGGGCACGCCACCGGTCAGAATTTCACAGCCTTGCTTGGTCACCACCACGTCATCCTCGATGCGCACGCCTATGCCACGCCATTTCTTTGCCACATTCTGGTTATCCGGGGCAATGTAGATGCCCGGCTCCACGGTCAGGGCCATGCCCACTTCCAGCACCCGCCACTCGCCGCCGACCTTGTACTCGCCCACATCATGCACATCCATGCCCAGCCAGTGCCCGGCGCGGTGCATATAGAACGCCTTGTAGGCTTCGCTGGCGATCAACTCGTCCACCTCACCTTGCAACAAGCCCAGCTTCACCAGCCCGGCGGTGATGACGTGCACCGTCGCCTCATGGGCCTGGTTCCAGTGTTTGTTCGGCGCGATCTGCGCAAAGGCGGCTTCCTGGGAGGCCAGCACCACTTCGTAGATCGCCTTCTGCTCGGCGGAAAACTTGCCGTTGACCGGCCAGGTACGGGTGATATCGCTGGCATAGCAGTCGATTTCACAACCGGCGTCGATCAGCACCAGGTCACCGTCCTTGAGCACCGCATCATTCTGCTGGTAGTGCAGGATGCAGCTGTTGCGCCCCGAAGCGACGATGGAGCCATAGGCCGGCATCTTCGCCCCGCCCCGGCGGAACTCGTAGTCCAGCTCGGCTTCCAGGCTGAATTCATGCAACCCCGGGCGGCTGGCCTGCATTGCCCGGATATGGGCCGCGCAGGAAATCCGTGCGGCTTCGCGCATGACCTTCACTTCTGCGGCGGATTTATACAGGCGCATGTCGTGCAGCAGATGATCCAGGGCAACGAATTCGTTCGGCGGCTGCGCACCGAGGTGCGCCTTGGAGCGGATCACGTTGATCCACTCCATCAGGTGCCGGTCGAACTCGGCATTGCTGCCCATGGCCGAATACACCCGGTCGCGACCTTCGATCAGGCCGGGCAGGATGTCGTCGATATCGGTGATCGGGAAGGCATCGTCGGCGCCGTATTCGCGAATCGCGCCTTCGGTACCGGCGCGCAGGCCGTCCCACAATTCGCGCTCGGCATTGCGTTCACGGCAGAACAGCACGTACTCGCCGTGAATGCGCCCAGGCATCAACACAATCACTGCCTGGGGCTCGGGGAAGCCGCTCAGGTACTGGAAGTCGCTGTCCTGGCGGTAGACGTGTTCGACATCGCGGTTGCGGATCGCCACGGCGGCGGCCGGCAGGATCGCGATGCTGTTGGGTTCCATCTGCGCCATGAGCGCCTTGCGGCGGCGGGTGTATTCCGCTTTGGGGATATGGATCATGGGCAGGTGGGTTCCCTCTCTTAGTGCAGCGACGGCTTGACTGCTGCGGGTTCAGCAGACTTTTTGGTCTCGGTGAACAGCAGCAGCGGCGCGACGCGCAGGTATTCCATGACTTCCATATAGTCGCCTTCGCCGTCTTCGGACTCTTCCAGGGCGTCTTGCACCTGGGAGATGGCTGCCAGGTCCTGCAACACTTCCTTGGCGTCGGTGCTCAACTCCAGGCCGCCGGCGTTCACGCCAAAGCCATGGAGGAAGCCCTGGCACCATTGACCCAGTGCAGCAGCACGCTCGGTGAGCGGCGCATCATCGGTTGGCAGCAGCAGGACTACGGTGACGTCATCACCGGTCAGCTCGCCTTTAACCATTTCTTGCAAGCCGATCAACGCGTTGCGCACGTTTTCGGTAGGCTCGGTTTCCAGCAGCTCGGCGACGTCGGCCAGCCAGTTGTCGGCGTCAAAGCCGACACCGGTGCAGCTACGGCCCAGCAGCACGCCATGCAGTTCGGCAGGCGAGCAAGGGTGACCGCTGGAGCTCAGCAGTTTGGAAAAAGCGTCGTACGGGGAATTCTGAATAGGCATGATGAGCTAGGCGCCAGGCGGCGCGATGTCTAGAATGAAGCGCTGTATCCTAGCACCGGCAGACGCACCCGACTATCAAGGGCGTCAGATCGTTTATCCTGCAGTTGCCATTCATCAGACAAATCCAGTGGAACCCTATGGAAGACGCCGACTTGCAAGCGCTGATGGCCAGACTCGAATTGCTAATTACCCGGGTCGAGCAACTAAAGAGTCAAAACGGACTCCTATTAGCTCAGGAAAAGACCTGGCGCGAGGAACGCGCTCACCTCATTGAAAAAAACGAAATCGCCCGGCGTAAGGTCGAGTCGATGATTTCGCGCCTGAAGGCCCTGGAGCAAGACTCATGAGTTCAAGCAATAGCGTCACCGTGCAGATTCTCGACAAAGAGTATTCGATCATCTGCCCCCAGGAAGAGCGCAGCAACCTGGTGAGCGCTGCCCGCTACCTGGATGGCAAGATGCGTGAAATCCGCAGCAGCGGCAAAGTCATCGGTGCCGACCGTATCGCCGTGATGGCCGCCCTGAACATTACCCACGATTTGCTGCATAAGCAGGAGCGCCCTGACGTACAGGCCAGCGGCTCGACACGCGAGCAGGTGCGTGACCTGCTGGAACGTGTGGATCTGGTGCTTTCCAGCGATTCAGACGCACCCAAGGGCTGATTGCCGAGTCTGTTTGGGGTATACTCGCCCCACTCCCTGGCGTGCTTGCCAGTCGGCGATGTCCCGGAGCCGATTCGCACTACCCTGGAAGTTGCACGTTGGGCTGGTGTGCATGTCCGCTAGACGGAAAGCCTTAAAGCCTACTGCTTCTTCCACCTTGAACTTTCGGGTTCAAGGGCTTAGTCGACAGCGGTTCTGTCGGGGAGCCTGAATTCCCAAACTCAATGCCAGTCCCCGGACTGGCATTGTTTTATGAGCCGAACACCATGACCGAACCTGCGCCGCTTTCCCGTCCGCAACTTCGACGCATGTTGCGCAATGCCCGCCGCGCCCTGACGCCGGGCGAGCAGCGCCAGGCAGCTCTTGGCCTGTATCGGCAACTGGCACAGCACCCGCTGTTTCGCCGGGCCAAACATATTGCTTTATACCTACCAACGGATGGCGAAATCGATCCGCGCTTGCTGCTGCGCGCTGCCCAGCGCCGGGGCAAGGCCACCTACCTGCCGGTGCTCAGCGCCTGGCCACGGACCAAGATGGTGTTCCAACGGGTACGTCCCCGGGAAAAACTTGCGCCCAATCGCTTCGGCATTCTTGAGCCACGGGTCAATATCGGGCGCCAGCGCAAGGTCTGGGCACTGGACCTGGTGCTGCTGCCATTGGTGGGTTTCGATGATGCGGGCGGGCGGCTGGGCATGGGCGGCGGCTTTTACGATCGCAGCCTGGCGTACCTGGCGCGCCGCTCGTCGTGGCGCAAGCCGACGCTGCTGGGCCTGGCCCATGAATGTCAGAAAGTCGAACGACTGGCACAGGCCAGCTGGGACGTGCCGTTGAATGGCACCGTTACCGATAAGAAGTGGTATATCGCAGAGGGGACGCCGCTGGAATCAACGGCGCCGAAATAGCATCAACGCTTGAAGGTTTGTGGCTGCTGCTGTGCAAATTCAACCGGGGCTTCGGTCTTGTTCGACCACAGGCTTTGCGCATACCCGGTGGTCACGACGCCCAGACCGAACAAAATAACCAAAATCCATAGTAAATCCGGTTTGCGTTTCATCGATTGCCCCCCTTCAGGCCTATCACACACGATGACAGCAACGTTCCAAAGTAGTCCGTTCCAGCTGCGTCAAGCTTAAAATCCCGGCATTCTGCGGTAACGTGAACCAACACGCAAACCTTGACGTCAACCGACCGTCGGTTTGTCATGAAATTGACAGACAACCTGCCCAATCCCCTGCAAAGGAGCAAAACCATGGCCTATTGGCTGATGAAGTCCGAGCCCGATGAGCTGTCCATCAAGGGCCTGGAGAAACTCGGCGAGGCGCGCTGGGATGGCGTGCGCAATTACCAGGCACGCAACTTCCTGCGGGCCATGGCCGTGGGTGACGCGTTCTTCTTTTACCACTCCAGTTGCCCCGAACCGGGGATTGCTGGTGTAGGGAAAATCATTGAGGCGGCTTATCCGGACCCGACAGCGCTGGAAGCTGACAGCCATTACTTCGATGCCAAGGCCACCCCGGAAAAAAATCCATGGAGCGCCATTACAGTGGCGCATGTCGAGACCTTCCCCAACGTTCTCGGGCTGGGCTACCTCAAGCAACAGACGGCCCTGGCCGAACTGCCGCTGGTGCAAAAAGGCAGTCGTTTGTCGGTGATGCCGGTGACGGCCCAGCAATGGGCGGCGGTAATGGCCTTGCGTTAACGCCTAACGGTATTCATTTGACCGGTATCAACGGCTATCGGTTACGATCCCGGCAAACTAGGACGCTAACACCGCAGGATGCACCCATGTCGACGTCACATCGCAGTTCGCACTTCTTTGCCTTTCTCCTGATTCTATTGCTGGTGGCCGCCGGTGGCTTCGGCTACTGGAAGTCCACCCTGGACCGCCTGCCGGAAGGTTTGAACATGGGCAATGGCCGGCTGGAATCCACCGAAGTGCAGATCGCCACCAAGATCCCCGGCCGCCTGGCTGAAGTGCGGGTCGATGAAGGCGACAAAGTGCTCAAGGGCCAACTGCTGGCGCGTATCGACACCCGCACCCTCGAAGCCCAGCGTTCCCAGGCCGAGGCCGAAGTGCTGCGCGCCAAGGAGAACTTCGCCGCCGCCGAAGCCAACGTGCAATTGCGCCAGAGCGAAAACCTGCTGGCCAGCCAGGAACTCAAGCGCACCCAGGAGCTGTACCGCCGCGGCTTCGCCAGCGCACAGCTGATCGACCAGCAACAGGCACGGCAGAACACCGGCAATGCGGCGGTGACGGCAGCCCAGGCCCAGGTCAATGCGGTCAAGGCCGCCATCGGTGCGGCCCAGGCCCAGGTGGCACAACTGACCAGCGAGATCGAAGACAGCAGCCTGCGCGCGCCCATCGACGGCATCATCCAGTTGCGCCTGGCCGAACCTGGCGAAGTGCTCGGTGCCGGCGGGCGCGTGTTGCTGCTGATAGATCCGAATGACCAGTATATGAACCTCTACCTGCCCGCCTCCGTCACCGGTCGCCTGACCGTGGGCAGTGAAGCGCGGATCGTGCTCGATGCCCTGCCGGATCAACCCCTGCCGGCGAAAATCAGCTTTGTCGCCGCCAAGTCGCAGTTCACCCCCAAAGAAGTGGAAACCCGCGACGAGCGCCAGAAACTGGTGTTCCGCGTCAAACTGCGCCTGACTCAACCGAGCGCCGTGCCCCAGGCCAAGCCCGGCATGCCCGGCGCCGGCTATGTGCGCACCGCTGACCTGGACTGGCCGGCCAACCTGCAATGACCGGGCTGGCGCTGCAGGCCACGGGCATCAACCACCGCTACGGCAAGCAACAGGCGCTGATCGACATCGCCTTCAGCCTGCCGGCCGGTACCCGCTGCGGGTTGATCGGCCCGGATGGCGCGGGCAAGTCGAGCCTGTTGGGCTTGATCGCCGGGGTGAAAAAACTGCAGGACGGTGACTTGCAGGTGCTGGGCGGCTCCATCGAAGACCGCCGCCACCGCAACAGCCTGTACCCGTTGATCGCGTTTATGCCCCAGGGCCTGGGCGGCAACCTCTACCCCGAACTGTCCATCAGCGAGAACATCCGTTTTTTCGCCACCCTGTTTGGCCTGTCCAAAGCCGATTGCGAGCAGCGCATGCACAACCTGCTGCTGGCCACCGACCTGGCACGCTTCGCCGACAGGCCGGCGGGCAAACTGTCGGGCGGGATGAAGCAAAAACTGGGGCTGTGCTGCGCGCTGATCCACGACCCGGACTTGCTGATCCTCGATGAACCCACCACCGGCGTCGACCCTTTGTCACGCCGGCGCTTCTGGGAGCTGGTAGAAACCGTACGCAGCGAACGCCCGCAACTGACGCTGCTGGTGGCCACGGCCTACATGGAAGAAGCCGAGCAGTTCGAGCACTGCCTGATGCTCGACCGCGGCAAGCTGATCGCCGATGGCCTGAGCCGCGAACTGGCGGCGGTCACGCCCAGCGGCAAGCTGGATGAGGCCTTCACCCATTTCCAGGGTGACAGCGCGCACAACAACCAGCCGCTGGTGATCCCTCCTCGGGCAAACGACAACACCGACATCGCCATCGAAGCCCACGACCTGACCCTGCGCTTTGGCGACTTTACGGCAGTCAACAAGGTCAGCTTCGCTATTGGCCGTGGCGAGATCTTCGGCTTTCTCGGCTCCAACGGCTGCGGCAAGACCACCACCATGAAAGTCCTCACCGGGCTGATGCCGGCCAGTGAAGGCAGCGCCACACTGCTGGGCAACCCGGTAAATGCCAAGGACCTGGCAACCCGCAAGCGCGTGGGCTTTATGTCCCAGAGCTTCTCGCTGTACGGTGAGCTCAGCGTGCGCCAGAACCTGGTGCTGCACGCACAGTTGTTCGACCTGCCCAAGGCCGACAGCGGCCCGCGCATCGAAGAATTGATCCAGCGTTTTGACCTGGGCAGTGTCGCCGAACAACCCTCCGGCGAGCTGCCCCTGGGTTTGCGCCAGCGCCTGTCCCTGGCCGTGGCGGTGTTGCATTGCCCGGAAGTGCTGATCCTCGACGAACCCACGTCCGGTGTGGACCCCGCCGCGCGCGACGATTTCTGGCGTTTGCTGGTGGAGTTGTCCCGCGAGCAAGGGGTGACGATTTTTCTCTCCACCCACTTTATGAACGAAGCCCAGCGCTGCGACCGCATCTCGTTGATGCACGCCGGCAAGGTGCTGGCCTGCGACACCCCGGACGCCCTGCAGCAACACTTCCACGGCGAGACCCTGGAAGCCGCATTTGTCACCTGTCTGGAACAAGCCCAGGAAGCCCCAGAAGCCGCCGCGCCCAGCGCAACCGTCAGCACACCGACCACGCCGCCAGTCAGCAAGCGCGGCTTCAGCCTGGTCCGCCTGCTGGCAGTGGCCAGTCGCGAAGGCAAGGAATTGTTGCGCGACAAAGTGCGCATGGCCTTTGCCCTGCTCGGGGCGATTTTCATGATGGTGATCTTCGGCTACGGCATTTCCCTGGACGTGGAGAAGCTCGCCTTCGCCGTGTATGACCAGGACCAGACGCCACAAAGCCGCTCCTATCTGGAGGCCTTTCGCAGTTCGCGCTACTTCGCCGAACAGCCGCCGATCAGCGATTCGGCCGAGCTGCACCGGCGCCTGCAACGCTCGGAAATCAAACTCGCCTTGGAGATTCCTCCCGGATTTGGCCGCGACCTGTACGCCGGGCGCCAACCGGCAGTGGCCGCCTGGCTGGATGGCGGCATGCCGTTTCGCGCCGAGACCAGCCGCAACTATGTCGAAGCGGTACACCAGGCCAATCTGCAGCAGTTGGCGGAACTCAACAGCTCCCCGCGAGCCCAGCCCGCCGCCGCCAGACTGGAGACGCGCTTTCGCTATAACCAGGACGTGGTCAGCGTAAATGCCATCGGCCCCGGCGTGATGGCACTGATCCTGGCGTTTATCCCGGCCATGCTCACCGCCCTGGGCATCGTGCGCGAGAAGGAGCTGGGGTCGATCACTAACTTCTACGCCACACCGCTGACCCGCCTGGAGTTTCTCCTCGGCAAGCAGGCGCCGTATCTGGTTATCAGCCTGATCAACCTGGCGCTGCTGGTGGCGATGAACCGCTGGCTGTTCGGCGTGCCGTTCAAGGGCAGTGGCGTGACCCTGGCGTTTGGCGGCCTGCTGTATGTGCTGGCCACCACCAGCATGGGCCTGCTGATTTCTGCGTTCACCCGCACCCAGATCGCAGCGATTCTCGGCACCATGATCATCACCAGCCTACCGACCATCCAGTTCTCCGGGCTGATCGTGCCGCGCTCGTCCCTGGAAGGGGCGGCCGCGCTGATGGGCATGCTGTTTCCCGCCGGCTACTTCCTGGATGTCGCCGTCGGCACCTTTACCAAAGCCCTGGACCTGCGCCAGCTGTGGCCACAGTGCCTGGCGCTGTTCGGGTTTTTCCTGGGGTTCACCGGGCTGAGCCTGGTGATGCTCAAGAAGCAGGAGGCCTGATGCATAAGTTCGCCCATATCCTGCGCCTGGGAATCAAAGAGCTCACCAGCTTGCGCCACGACAGCGTGTTGCTGCTGTTTCTGTTCTACGCCTTCACCGTCGCCATTTATATGCCAGCGGCCGGTTCAGTGATTGGCGTGCATAACGCCAGCGTGGCCTTTGTCGATGAAGACCATGGCCAATTGTCACGCCAACTGGCCGAAGCCCTGCAACCACCAGAATTCCAGCCCGCCGTGCCACTGGCCTACGACCAGTTGGATAAGGTCATGGACAGCGGCCAGTACACTTTCGTGATCAACGTGCCGGCCAATTTCCAGGCCGACCTCCTGGCCGGCCGCCAGCCGAGCGTTCAGGTCAATGTGGATGCCACGGCGATGAGCCAGGCCTTTATGGGCGCGGGCTATATCGGGCGGATCTTCCAGCGTGAATTGCTGACCTACAGCGGCCAGGCGGACACCAGCCAGCGCGCACCGGCGACCCTCACCACCCGGGCATTGTTCAACACCAACCTGGAAGGCGGCTGGTTCCTGGCGGTGATCCAGATCGTCAACAACATCACCATCCTCGCCATCGTCCTGACCGGCACCGCGCTACTGCGCGAACGCGAACATGGCACCCTCGACCATTTGCTGGTGCTGCCGCTGACCGCCCTGGAAATCATGCTGGCAAAAATCTGGAGCAACATGCTGGTGGTGGTGCTGTGTACCTGGCTGTCACTGGAAGTGGTGGTCAAGGGCATGCTCGGCGTGCCGCTGGCCGGCTCATTGAGTCTGTTCCTGCTGGTAACCGCGCTGTATCTGTTTGCCAGCACTGCCCTGGGCATCTTCCTCGCTACCCTCGCCCGCTCGACGCCGCAGTTTGGCTTGCTGGCGATCCCGGTGATTATTCCGATGCTGCTGTTGTCAGGCGGCAGTACGCCGCTGGACAGCATGCCCGAATGGTTGCAATGGGTGATGCAGGGCTCGCCATCCACACATTTTGTGAGTTTGAGTGCGGCGATTCTGTTTCGCGATGCGGGGGTGAGCGTGGTGTGGCCGGATTTGCTAGCGCTGGCGGGGATTGGCTTGTTGTTTTTTGCGGTGGCGTTGGCGCGGTTCAGGAAGAGTCTGGCCTCTTAAACTTTCACTTATAAAAATCACTGAGCTTATTAAAAAACAAAATGAAAAACTGTCAATTCTGACAGTAGCCGGCGTTTATCTCTCGTTATTAACTATAACAATCGACCGCAAATTCATTGCATCGAGACTCTCGGGAGAGCAAAAAATGAGCGACATATCAGACTCGGACAAGAAGGGCTCCAGCGACGAAGCCCCCTCAGAAACAATAGAGATTAAGGTCGACCGAAATAACCCAACCAGCGTAACAACAGTGAGAGGGGAATATTCATTACATGGATACAAAGGAGCCATCGAGGTTGAAGCCACTTGGAGTAATGGCATTTACATCATACATGCGCTCCGCTATATGTTTGAGCGAGGTGCGGTGACGGGAAAAAACCCGCGTTTCGAGATTCACTCTGTTACCTTCGGCGGCCCGATACTAGCAGTCCACCCTCCACAAGATGGCCAATGGCGCGTTTGGGGGTCGTCAACAAAATACACAACATCTAACACAGTAGACACATTCGAGTTCTACTTTGTCTTCGACGCGCCCCCCGACGGGGTATGGCGAACGGATAGAAAAAGAGTGAAAATCTATATATAAGCCCTATTATAACCAGCAACTTAGTTGCTGGTTTTCCAAACTCATTGAACTCCCGCCCACCCGGACTTTTCTCCACGATCCAGTATAAATTTAGTGGACTCAACCAAAGCAGAAATCCGATATTTGAAGTTATATGCCCCAGTGGGGGTGGTACTGGCAAGAGTACCTATAAAGGGCGGTAATTGGCACAGCTGGATATCCTCCGAGGATACCCATATTTCAAAAGGAACAACTTATCGTTTTACTTTTATATTCGATAATCCTGGATCAGGCGGAGGCCCCACAATTTCCGTCTCCAAAAGCATAACGTTTGCGATAGAAAAACCTCCACAATAGAAACCAACCGAGCCTCTGAATCTTTATCATCATCGTGCAGAGGCGTTACCCCTCCTGAGGTTGGCGCCAAAGTTCGGGTTGCTGACGGTGACGGTCTTGTGAGCGTCGATAGCTTCAAGGCCCCATCGCCAACAAGCCGACGCCCACAGGATGGGCGTTACTGGATAATCAGATTGTTAAACAACAAATCTTCAACCACCGGCTTGCCCGTCTCGTCATTCATCACTTGCTGCGTCTGCTTCAACGCTTCCTGACGCAACTTTTCCTTACCCTCGACACTGCCCATGCTCTCGACAGTCTGCTGGGTAAACAACGCCACCAGTTGGTTGCGGATCAATGGCTCATTGGCCTTGATCGCCGCCGCCGCTTCGGGGCCGGTCACGCGCAGGGCCACATCCGCTTTGTACACCCGAAGTTTCGGGCCGCCATCCAGGGCATAGTTGCCCACAAAAGGCGGCGTCAGGCTGTAATAGCTGACCTTCGGCGCTTCGCCTTCCTTGGCTTCTTCGGCATGGGCTGCCATCGGCAACGTCAGGGCCAGCATCAACAGGATCCACGCTTTCACAGTTCATTCCTCACATTCGGTTGCCAGTAGCATAACGCTAGCAAGGCAGAGCACAAGCTTATGGCGACTTATCAGGCCGGGGCATGCTCGTTGACCCGTGACCTTACCCACCTACACTTATCGGCCAATACGCCAAAAGGAATAGTCCGATGAAAGCCGTGCTGTGCAAAGCCTTCGGCCCTGCCGAAACCCTGGTGTTGGAAGACGTCGAAAGCCCGGCGATCGAGAAGAACGAGATCCTGCTGGACGTCCATGCCGCTGGGGTGAATTTCCCGGACACGCTGATCATCGAGGGCAAGTACCAGTTCAAACCGCCCTTCCCGTTCTCGCCGGGCGGCGAAGCGGCTGGGGTGGTCAGCGAAGTCGGGGAAAAGGTCAGCCACCTAAAGGTCGGCGACCGGGTCATGGCGCTGACCGGCTGGGGCAGCTTTGCCGAGCAGGTCGCGGTACCGGGCTATAACGTGCTGCCGATTCCGCCGAGCATGGATTTCAACACCGCTGCCGCCTTCAGCATGACCTACGGCACCTCGATGCACGCCCTCAAGCAGCGTGGCCACCTGGCCGCTGGCGAGACCCTGCTAGTACTGGGCGCGTCCGGTGGCGTGGGCCTGGCTGCCGTGGAGATCGGCAAGGCCATGGGTGCCCGGGTGATTGCCGCCGCCAGCAGTGCCGACAAGCTGGCCGTGGCCAAGGCGGCGGGCGCCGATGAATTGATCAACTACAGCGAAAGCAACCTCAAGGATGAGATCAAGCGCCTGACCGATGGCAACGGTGCCGATGTGATCTACGACCCGGTAGGGGGCGATCTGTTTGACCAGGCCATCCGCGCCATTGCCTGGAACGGCCGTCTGTTGGTGGTGGGGTTTGCCAGCGGGCGTATCCCCGAGCTGCCGGTGAACCTGGCGCTGCTCAAGGGCGCAGCGGTGGTCGGGGTGTTCTGGGGCTCGTTTGCCCAGCGCCAGCCGCAGGATAACGCGGCGAATTTCCAGCAGCTGTTTGGTTGGTATGCCGAGGGGAAGTTGAAGCCAATGGTGTCGCAGGTGTATCCGCTGGACAACGCGGCGCAGGCGATCAATGACCTGGGGCAGCGCAAGGCAGTGGGCAAGGTGGTCGTGCAGGTCCGCCAGTGATTTGAAATGCAATTAGTGTAGGAGCTGGCTTGCCTGCGATGGCGGTGGGTCAGCTACGTCTTTGGTAACTGGTCCACCGCCATCGCAGGCAAGCCAGCTCCTACATTTGATCTCAAGTGCCGTGAGGAATCTGATCACGCCCTATACTTATCTATTCGCGACATGTTCGTAAAAGAACATGCAATTACTCCCGTTTCCTGTGTTTGCAGATAAGAGGCGATGCTATTTTCGGTAACGAAACTGTAACATTCGCATCCGCAGTCAAAACAAGAAATTTGGAGCTCTTGAATGTTTGCTTTCTTTCGTCCTGCCCCCCACCAGGCACCCCTGCCTGAAGAAAAGATCGACAGTACCTACCGACGACTGCGCTGGCAGATCTTCGCCGGTATTTTCTTTGGCTACGCGGGTTACTACCTGCTGCGCAAAAACTTCTCCCTGGCCATGCCGTACCTGATCGACGAGGGTTATACCCGTGGTCAACTGGGCCTGGCCATGTCGGCAATCGCCATTGCCTACGGCCTGTCCAAGTTCCTCATGGGCCTGGTGTCCGACCGCTCCAACCCGCGCTACTTCCTGCCGTTTGGCTTGCTGGTATCGGCCGGGGTGATGTTCATTTTCGGTTTCGCGCCTTGGGCAACCTCCAGCGTGACCATGATGTTCATTCTGCTGTTCATCAACGGCTGGGCCCAGGGCATGGGCTGGCCGCCAAGTGGGCGGACCATGGTGCACTGGTGGTCGCAGAAAGAACGCGGCGGCGTGGTGTCGGTGTGGAACGTGGCGCATAACGTCGGCGGCGGTCTGATCGGCCCGCTGTTCCTGCTGGGCATGGCCTGGTTCAACGACTGGCACGCAGCGTTCTACGTCCCGGCCACCGTGGCCTTGGCAGTGGCGGCGTTTGCCTTCATCACCATGCGCGACACCCCGCAATCGGTGGGCCTGCCGCCGATCGAGAAGTACAAGAACGACTACCCGGAAGGCTACGACGCCAGCCACGAAGACGAATTCAGCGCCAAGGAAATCTTCGTCAAATACGTGCTGCGCAACAAGATGCTGTGGTACATCGCCTTCGCCAACGTGTTCGTCTACCTGCTGCGCTACGGCGTGCTGGACTGGGCACCGACCTACCTCAAGGAAGCCAAGCACTTCACCGTCGACAAGTCGTCCTGGGCGTACTTCTTCTACGAGTGGGCAGGGATCCCCGGCACGCTGCTGTGCGGCTGGATGTCGGACAAGATCTTCCGTGGCAACCGTGGCCTGACCGGCATTGTGTTCATGGCTCTGGTGACCGTGGCGACCCTGGTGTACTGGCTCAACCCGCCAGGCAACCCGATGGTCGACATGATCGCGCTGTTCTCCATTGGCTTTTTGATCTACGGCCCGGTGATGCTGATCGGCCTGCAGGCCCTGGAACTGGCGCCGAAGAAAGCCGCAGGTACAGCCGCAGGTTTTACCGGCCTGTTCGGTTACCTGGGTGGATCGGTGGCAGCCAGTGCAGCCATGGGCTACACCGTGGACCACTTCGGCTGGGACGGCGGCTTTGTGCTGCTGATCGGCGCGTGCCTGCTGGCCATCGCGTTCCTGATCCCAACCCTGTGGCACACCAATAGCGTCAGCTCGGCACGTTAATCGCCGCGATGCCTTTGGCACATCGCTTGAGCCGCGCCTCCAGATTCTTGTCTGGCATGGCGTGGCTACGCAGGGCGTTGACGGTCTGCTCGACATAATCGCGAGTGGTGCCGTAACGCCCGCAAGCGCTGGCAAACACCTGGTTCAGCACGCTGTCGGGCAAGTTACCGGCATAGCTGGGCAGGTGTCGCTCCAGCACAAAACCCAATGCCTGCACCTGATTGCCGTCTTCAAGCCGGCAACTGAGCCAGTGTGGCCGATAGGATGGGTAAGGCATCTCGCGCTGCCACAAGGCATAGAGCGAGGCCTCCAGTTGATCTTCCGGCAGGCGGTAAGCAAAGCCGCTGCACGAGCCGCCGCGATCCAGGCCAAACACCAGCCCCGGTAACTCCGGCGTACCCCGGTGCTCGTGGGACCACAGGTACAGGCCTCGATGATAGCCATGGACCCGGGCGCGCAGGCGCTGGGTTGCCGAACACTCAGGGCGCCAGATCAGCGAGCCATAGGCAAACAGCCAGACCGGCCCACCCTTGTGCAGACCCATGGTGGCCTGCATCGAGCTCATCAATTGTTCGTGAGTGAGTTGCGGCCCCAGATCAAGCCGCGGCGGGTAAGCCAATTGCAGAAGTTCGGATTCGAGAACGGTCATGGCAGATCGCTTAGGTCTCCTGTGTACTACCAGTTATAGGTGACTTTACCGTAATAGAACGCGCCGCTGTAACCGTAAGGCGAAAAAGTACTATGGGCCAGGTTGCCGCCACTGCTGGCGGCTGATCACCCCGGCCATCGCGTCAGACCCGTAGCGGGCCGACGCACCCTCGCGCAGCACTTCAATATGTCGACCGCTCCCCATACCGCTCCCCTTGCAATCAATACCTTTTAAAAATATGAAAAAGCATAAGCAATAGGCCCCATTCGTCAGGTTCGCCGCGCAAAACCGCGCTATTTTCAGCGCCCGTTCAGCCTTTATGCCCGACGGGACCTCAAAATAGCGTCACGTCACGACCCACTTAGCCGCGCATTCACCGACTATCGAGGTCGCACCATGAAAAACCGACTTTCCGGCCTGCTGCTCCTGGCGCAGGCCACCACCGCCCTGGCCGCCGAAGCGCCGGCCAACGACGACAAAGGCTTCTGGTACGCCCAGACCAGCGTCTACACCCGGCACTTTGCGCCGGACCCCGAGCACAATAACCATCAAGACCTGATCGGCCTGGAGCGCAATGACGCTGCGGGGTGGGTGTATGGCGGTGCGACCTTTCGCAACTCGTTTCGCCAACGCTCGTACTACGCCTACGCCGGCAAGCGCTTCGACATGGCCGACTATCCGGTGTATCTGAAACTGACCGGCGGGGCGATCCAGGGCTATCGCGGCAAGTACCGCGACAAGATCCCGCTGAACCGCTACGGCGTGGCACCGGTGATCATTCCGTCGGTGGGTGCGCACTACGGGCCGGTGGCGGCGGAGTTTGTGTTGCTGGGGTTCAATGCGGCGATGGTGACCACGGGCGTGCGGTTCTGACGCCGCACACCTGAGTAGACACAGTTCAATGTGGGAGCGGGGCTTGCCCGCGATGGCGGTGTATCAGTGCCAGATTTGTTGGCTGACACTCCGCTATCGCGGGCAAGCCCGCTCCCACAGTTTGATCGGCTTACGAGAATGTTTTCGTAGCGGTCAGGAGCGAGGGGCGTAGGCAAATACGTCAGCGCGCATCTGGTGCGCATCCATCCCGGCATTCACCAGCGCGTCCAGCGTGCCGTAGATCATCGCCGGCGATCCGCTGGCATAGACATGCACGGCCTTGAGGTCGGTTATGTCTTCGCACACCGCCTCATGCAACAAGCCACAGCGCCCTTCCCAACCACACAGGTCGCTGACCACTTTGTGCAGGAACAGATTGGGCAATTGCTGCCACTGTTCCCAATGTTCGACCTGGTAGAAATCCTCAGGACGACGCACGCCCCAGTACAGGTGCACCGGATACTTGAACCCCGTGGCCCGGCAATGTTCGATCAGGCTGTGCATCTGCGCCATGCCGGTGCCGGCCGCGATCAGTACCAGCGGGCCGTCGGGTAGCTCGGCCAGGTGGGTATCGCCAAACGGCAGCTCGACCCGCGCCATCTGGTTACGCTGCAACTGCTCGATCAGGCTGCGGGCGCTGTCTTCGCGTACCAGCACATGCAATTCCAGCTCGCGCCCGGCGTGGGGCGCCGAGGCCAGGGAAAACGCCGACTTCTCGCCGTTTTCGCGCTCAATCATCAGGTACTGGCCAGCGTGGTAACGCACCGCTTTGCCGGCCGGGGCCCGCAGGCGCACGCGCCACACATCGCCACCCAGCTCCACGCACTCGCTCAACTGGCAGGCCAGCGTGCGCACCGGCAACTCCCCCGGCGCCAGCACGCCATCCCACAGCACGATGCAATCCTCCAGCGGCTCGGCGATGCAGGTGTAGAACTCGCCATGGTCACGCACCTCGCCGGCCTGTTGCACCCGGCCCTCGACCAACAGCGCCGCGCACACATGGCACACACCGTTACGGCACGCCTGCGGGCAGTCGTAGCCCAGGCGCCGCGCACCTTCAAGAATCCGCTCGCCCGGCTGCAAGTCGAGGACCGCGCCGGAAGGTTGCAGGGTTACACGCATCAATCTATTCCCAATTCTTTCCACATCGCATCGACACGCGCCGTCACGGCTTCATCCTTGACGATCACCCGGCCCCACTCACGGGTGGTTTCACCCGGCCATTTATGGGTGGCATCCAGGCCCATCTTCGAACCCAGGCCCGACACCGGCGAGGCGAAGTCGAGATAGTCGATGGGTGTGTTATCAATCATCACCGTATCGCGCTTGGGGTCCATGCGCGTGGTAATCGCCCAGATCACGTCGTTCCAGTCCCGGGCGTTGATGTCGTCGTCGGTGACAATAACGAACTTGGTGTACATGAACTGTCGCAAAAACGACCACACACCGAGCATCACGCGCTTGGCATGGCCCGGATACGACTTCTTCATGGTCACGATGGCCATGCGGTACGAGCAGCCCTCGGGCGGCAGGTAGAAGTCGGTGATTTCCGGGAACTGCTTCTGCAGGATCGGTACGAATACCTCGTTCAGCGCCACGCCGAGAATCGCCGGCTCATCCGGCGGCCGGCCGGTGTAGGTGCTGTGGTAGATCGGTTTGACCCGGTGGGTGATGCGCTCGACGGTGAACACCGGGAAGCTGTCAACTTCATTGTAGTAGCCGGTGTGATCGCCGTAAGGGCCTTCATCGGCCATCTCGCCCGGATGAATCACGCCTTCGAGGATGATTTCGGCGGTGGCCGGCACTTGCAGGTCGTTGCCACGGCATTTCACCAGTTCGGTGCGATTGCCGCGCAACAGGCCGGCGAAGGCGTATTCGGACAGGCTGTCGGGCACCGGCGTCACGGCGCCGAGGATGGTGGCCGGGTCGGCCCCCAGGGCCACGGAAACCGGGAACGGCTGGCCGGGGTGCTTCTCGCACCACTCACGGAAGTCGAGGGCGCCGCCACGGTGACTCAGCCAGCGCATGATCACCTTGTTGCGGCCAATCACTTGCTGACGGTAGATCCCCAGGTTCTGGCGGTCCTTGTTCGGGCCTTTGGTGACGGTCAGGCCCCAGGTGATCAGCGGGCCGACGTCGCCGGGCCAGCAGGTCTGCACCGGGAGCATCGCCAGGTCGACATCATCGCCTTCAATGACCACTTCCTGGCAGACCGCGTCCTTGACCACCTTGGGCGCCATGGCAATGATCTTGCGGAAGATCGGCAGCTTCGACCACGCGTCCTTCAGGCCTTTGGGCGGCTCGGGCTCCTTGAGGAAGGCCAGCAGCTTGCCGATCTCGCGCAGTTCGCTGACCGACTCGGCCCCCATGCCGAACGCCACCCGGTCGGGCGTGCCGAACAGGTTGCCCAGCACGGGGATATCAAAGCCTGTGGGGTTTTCGAACAGCAGCGCCGGCCCCTTGTTACGCAGGGTGCGGTCGCAAATCTCAGTCATTTCCAGGACCGGGGAAACCGGCACCTGAATACGTTTCAACTCTCCGCGCTGCTCAAGTTGCTGCACGAAATCCCGAAGATCCTTGAATTTCATTAACCATGCCACCCGTAAAATAGGCGTACATCGTACCTGCTCTGAGGGCGGCTGGCAGCCCTATCGACGGCGCAATTGCCCACCAGCTGTGGTTAAAGATTTCAGGCAAAAAAATGGCGCCCCTGGGGGCGCCATTCTTTCGGACCTGAAACGTCGTATTACTTACGTTTCATCGACAGGAAGAACTCGTCGTTGGTCTTGGTGGTTTTCAGCTTGTCGATCAGGAACTCGATGGCTGCCACTTCGTCCATCGGGTGCAGCAGCTTGCGCAGGATCCACATGCGCTGCAGTTCGTCGTCAGCGGTCAGCAACTCTTCGCGGCGGGTGCCGGAGCGGTTGATGTTGATGGCCGGGAACACACGCTTTTCAGCGATGCGACGGTCCAAAGGCAGTTCCATGTTGCCGGTACCCTTGAACTCTTCGTAGATCACTTCGTCCATCTTCGAGCCGGTTTCAACCAGCGCGGTGGCGATAATGGTCAGCGAGCCGCCTTCTTCGATGTTACGCGCGGCGCCGAAGAAACGTTTCGGCTTCTCCAGGGCGTGGGCATCGACACCACCGGTCAATACCTTGCCGGAGCTCGGGATCACGGTGTTGTAGGCACGGGCCAGACGGGTGATGGAGTCGAGCAGGATCACCACGTCCTTCTTGTGTTCGACCAGGCGCTTGGCCTTCTCGATCACCATTTCGGCAACCTGCACGTGGCGGGTTGGCGGCTCATCGAACGTCGAGGCAACCACTTCGCCGCGCACGGTGCGCTGCATTTCGGTGACTTCTTCCGGACGCTCATCGATCAGCAGCACGATCAGGTGAACTTCGGGATTGTTACGCGCGATGTTCGCTGCAATGTTCTGCAGCATGATGGTCTTACCGGCTTTCGGCGGTGCGACGATCAGGCCACGCTGGCCTTTGCCGATCGGAGCGCACAGGTCGATCACACGACCGGTCAGGTCTTCGGTGGAACCGTTACCGGCTTCCATCTTCATGCGCACGGTCGGGAACAGCGGCGTCAGGTTCTCGAAGAGAATCTTGTTCTTCGCGTTCTCAGGACGATCGAAGTTGATCGTGTCGACCTTGAGCAGGGCGAAGTAACGCTCGCCTTCCTTTGGAGGGCGGATCTTGCCAACGATGGTGTCACCGGTGCGCAAGTTGAAGCGACGGATCTGGCTCGGCGAGACATAGATATCGTCTGGGCCGGCGAGATAGGACGCGTCTGCAGAGCGAAGGAAGCCGAAGCCGTCCTGGAGAATCTCCAGCACGCCATCACCGGAGATTTCCTCGCCGCTTTTCGCGTGCTTTTTCAGCAGGGAGAAAATCACGTCCTGCTTGCGCGAACGGGCCATATTTTCTATGCCCATTTCTTCGGCCAGTTGGAGCAGGTCGGTAATCGGCTTTTGCTTGAGTTCAGTCAGATTCATATAGGAATGACGTAATCATTTATAGAGGGGGGGAATTAAGCTTTTGGCTTAATGAGGCCGCGCCGCAGAGAAGGCGACAGGATCGCGTACTAATCGAAAGGAATGCGTCGGCGACGGCTTGCAGGGGGCAGTGGAGAAACCAGTGCGGGGCCGAATGTACCACCTGAATTTCAGAGCGTCTAGCCCTGCTTTACGAAAAAGCCCCGCAATTTGCGGGGCTTTTTGACGACGCTTAGATGTTGGCGTCGAGGAATGCAGCCAATTGCGACTTGGACAGTGCGCCGACCTTGGTCGCTTCGACGTTGCCGTTCTTGAACAGCATCAGCGTCGGGATACCACGCACGCCATGCTTGGCCGGGGTTTCCTGGTTCTCGTCGATGTTCAGCTTGGCAATGGTCAGTTTGCCTTCGTAGGTGGTTGCGATGTCGTCCAGGACCGGAGCGATCATTTTGCAAGGACCGCACCACTCAGCCCAGTAGTCAACCAGCACCGGGCCCTGGGCCTGCAGTACTTCGGCCTCAAAGGTCGCGTCGGTGACGTGCTTGATAAGATCGTTGCTCATGGATGTCTCCGGGTTGTAAGCAAAAAAAACGTTGCCCATCATAGCCGCCCTTCCTGCGTTCAGGAAGCCGCTGCTGATTGACTCTTGCTATGGAGCGTCATCATTTTGGATATGGCGGGTTCAAGAGGCCGTCGGAGTCACAAAGGCTATTCCCGTGCGCAACGCAGCGTTACGCACGTGCTCCTGCATAGCTTTGTGCGCCGCCGCGCTGCTGCGCCGGGCCAGGGCCCGGAGGATCTTGCGATGCTCCTGCCAGGTTTCCATCGCCCGTTCCGGTCGGATGAACGGTAGCTTCTGACTTTCCAGAAACACCTCGGCACTGGCGCTGAGGATGCTCATCATCGCCTGATTGCCACTGGCCAACAGGATGCGCTGGTGGAACGCGAAGTCCAGCCGCGCAGCGGCCTCGAAATCCCCGGCCTTGAGTTCCCGGCGCATGGCCTGGACATTGTCTTCGAGCCCATCCAGTTCCTCGGTGGTCAGGGTCATGGCCGCCAGCCCCGCCGCAAAGCCCTCCAGGGCATAACGCAATTGGAAGATATCCAGGGGGCTGGCCTGCGCCGTAAAGGGCCAGGCCACCCCGCTCATGTCGACCGTCGGTGGCGCTTGCACAAACACGCCTTTGCCCGGCTGCACGCTGACCAGCCCAAGCGCACTGAGCGAAGACAAGGCCTCGCGCAACGAGGCCCGACTGACCCCCAACTGCAATGCCAGGTCGCGCTGGGAAGGCAGTGCATCACCTGGCCCGAAGCCCCGTTGCTTGATCAGTTTGCGGATGGCTTGCAAAGCCGCTTCCGGTACGGCTTGGGCGATGGAATTCATAAAAAACTCAAGATTTCGGTCAACAGTGAGGCTAGTTGTAAATCTATTCTCGCTGGCCGGCAAGCCACGCCCCAAAGGGGCTCGCCGGGTTTTGCGGGCGCTCGAAAAGGGTGCGCAATCGCTTCTGACTGTTCAGACCAGTAAGACCGCTATACACCTGTAAAACCCTGCCTTGCAGCCGCTTTGGCGCGGCATGGCATGGGCTGTGCACTGGCAAGACTCAGAAAATCCCTTCGCCCTTTTCGGAGAGTTGCCATGACCAAGCGTTGCAGCGCCCTGCTCACTGCCTTGTTTGCCAGCCTGATGCTCAGCCAGACGCCAGCCCAGGCCAATGGCCTGGACGATATCGTCGCCCGTGGCACCCTCAAGGTCGCGGTGCCTCAGGACTTCCCGCCCTTCGGCTCGGTCGGCCCCGATATGAAGCCGCGCGGCCTGGACATCGACACCGCCAAACTGCTGGCCGAGCAGCTCAAGGTCAAACTGGAACTGACCCCGGTCAACAGCACCAACCGCATCCCGTTCCTGACCACCGGCAAAGTGGACCTGGTGATTTCCAGCCTGGGCAAGAACCCGGATCGCGAGAAGGTCATCGACTTCTCCAAGGCCTACGCGCCGTTCTATCTCGCCGTGTTCGGCCCGCCTGACGCGGCGATTGCGACCCTGGACGATCTCAAGGGCAAGACCATCAGCGTGACCCGCGGTGCCATCGAAGATATCGAGTTGAGCGCCGTCGCACCCAAGGAAGCCACGATCAAGCGCTTCGAGGATAACAACTCGACCATCGCCGCCTACCTCGCCGGCCAGGTGGACCTGATCGCCAGTGGCAACGTGGTGATGGTGGCGATCAGCGAGCGCAACCCCAAGCGGGTACCGGCGTTGAAAGTCAAACTCAAGGATTCGCCGGTATATGTCGGCGTGAACAAAAACGAGCCGGCACTGCTGGAGAAGGTCAACCAGATCCTGGTCGCCGCCAAGGCTGACGGCAGCCTGCAAAAGAACGCGATGCAGTGGCTCAAAGAACCATTGCCTGCCGATCTCTGAAGCGGAGCTGATTGATGGCCTATCAATTCGACTTTGTGCCGGTGCTGGCCAATACCGACCTGTTGTTGCGCGGCGCGCTGTTCACCCTGGAGCTGACAGCCATCGGCGCCCTCCTCGGCGTGGCCCTGGGCATCGTCGGCGCCGTGGTGCGGGCATGGAAAATCCAGCCGTTCTGCTGGCTCTTCGGGGTGTATGTCGAGTTGATTCGCAACACGCCGTTTCTGGTGCAGTTGTTCTTTATCTTCTTCGGCCTGCCTTCACTGGGGGTACAGATTTCCGAATGGCAGGCCGCAGTACTGGCGATGGTGATCAACCTGGGGGCCTATTCCACGGAGATCATCCGCGCCGGGATCCAGGCGATCCCTCGTGGCCAACTGGAGGCCGCGGCAGCGCTGGCGATGACCCGCTTCGAAGCGTTCCGCCATGTGGTGCTGCTGCCGGCGCTGGGCAAGGTCTGGCCGGCCCTGAGCAGCCAGATCATCATCGTGATGCTTGGCTCGGCGGTGTGCTCGCAGATCGCCACTGAAGAGTTGAGTTTTGCCGCCAACTTTATTCAATCGCGCAATTTCCGCGCCTTTGAAACCTATGCCCTGACCACGCTGGTGTACCTGTGCATGGCGTTGATGATCCGCCAGTTGCTCAATTGGATCGGTCGCCGCTATGTGATGAGGAACAGCCGATGAGTGATTTTTCGTTCTGGGACATCGTGCGCAACCTGCTGACCGGCCTGCAATGGACCCTGCTGCTGTCGCTGGTGGCGTTTGTCGGCGGCGGGCTGATTGGCCTGCTGGTGATGACCCTGCGCATCAGCAAAAAGGCGCTACCGCGCAATATTGCCCGGACCTATATCGAACTGTTCCAGGGCACACCGCTGCTGATGCAACTGTTCCTGGTGTTTTTCGGCATCGCCTTGCTGGGGATTGATATCTCGCCGTGGCTGGCCGCCGCGATTGCCCTGACCCTGTTTACCAGTGCCTACCTGGCCGAGATCTGGCGCGGCTGTGTCGACTCCATCGCCCACGGGCAGTGGGAAGCCTCCGCCAGCCTGGCCCTCAACCCTTATGAGCAACTGCGCTACGTGATATTGCCCCAGGCCCTGCGAATTGCCGTGGCGCCGACGGTGGGGTTCTCGGTGCAGGTGGTCAAGGGCACAGCGGTGACCTCGATCATCGGCTTCACCGAACTGACCAAGACCGGCGGCATGCTCGCCAATGCCACCTTCGAGCCCTTCATGGTCTACGGCCTGGTGGCGCTCGGTTACTTCCTGCTCTGCTACCCCTTGTCCCTCAGTGCCCGCTACCTGGAAAGGAGACTGCATGCCTCTGCTTAGAATATCCGCGCTGCATAAGTATTACGGCGATCACCATGTGCTCAAGGGCATCGACTTGAGTATCGAGGAAGGCCAGGTGGTAGCAATCATCGGCCGCAGCGGCTCGGGAAAATCCACGCTGCTGCGCACCCTCAACGGCCTGGAGTCGATCAACGACGGGGTGATTGAGGTCGACGGCGAATACCTCGACGCGGCCCGCGCCGACCTGCGCAGCCTGCGGCAAAAAGTCGGCATGGTGTTCCAGCAATTCAACCTGTTCCCCCATTTGACCGTGGGTGAAAACGTCATGCTCGCGCCCCAGGTCGTGCAAAAAGTCGCCAAGGCCAAGGCTGCGGAGCTGGCCCGGCAGATGCTGGAGCGGGTCGGCCTGGGGGAAAAGTTCGATGCATTCCCCGATCGCCTGTCCGGCGGCCAGCAGCAACGGGTGGCGATCGCCCGCGCGCTGGCGATGTCGCCCAAGGTGTTGCTGTGCGATGAAATCACCTCGGCGCTGGACCCTGAACTGGTCAATGAAGTGCTCAGCGTGGTGCGCCAACTGGCCAAGGACGGCATGACCCTGATCATGGTCACCCATGAAATGCGCTTTGCCCGGGAGGTCGGCGACAAGCTGGTGTTCATGCATCAGGGCAAGGTGCATGAAGTCGGCGACCCGAACGTCCTGTTTGCCCAACCGCGCACGCCCGAATTGGCTAACTTTATAGGCTCGGTGGAACAACCAGGCTGAGGCTTCAGGCGCCGGGTACCCATTCGAAACTGCCCTGCCCCTCGAAGGCCGTTTCGTCACGCACTGCCAGCCCGACCGCTGGCACAAAGGTCTCGATGTTCACCAGCGCTGTAAATCGGCGCCCGTGTATCGGGGCGCCGCCTGCCCGTGCGACCAGCGTCTGGCCGGGCAACAACTGTCCGCTTGGCGGCTCTCCCGACACCCGCAACTCCACCGCCTGCCCATCCACCTGAGGATGCTGCAGGCTCAGGGTGAAATAGCCTTGGCGGCCGAACCGAAAGCCTTTCGACCCGGCAGACACCCCCGTGAAACGCAGGGCCATGGGTGCCGACTCGGCACAGGCAATGTTCAGTTGCAGCGTGCGTTTCCCCAGGGCCAACTGGTCTCCCGCCCGCTCCGCGCTGCGGATCAAACCGTAGTCGACCCGGGGCTGGCTCAAGGACATACGGCATTCACCCGCCAGCGCTTCCCCCGGCATCAGCCCCGCCCACAGGAGCACGCTGCACAGAGCGAGGCCAGGCCCAAGGCGGTTCAGGGACTCACTGCGCACGGCAGACTGCCGAACCTGTTTCGTAGAGTTTGTCGTCATCGGTTTCTGGCTCAGGGTTGAATTGCAATACACAGGAGGTTGAATCCGGCAGGGAGACGCTCAGGGTTGGCGACTCGTCCAGATTGTTCAGGAACACCATGCCCTCACCCACCACGCTGGTCAGGAAGGCATTGTCCGGGCCGAATACCGAGGCCCCTTGAGGCAAGGGGCGCCCTTGCTCGTCACGCACTTCCAGCAGCAGGCGGCGCACTTTCACCACCTCGAAATCAACGGTATTGAAGGATCCACGACCCGCCGTGAGTGCCTTGGTGCCGTTTTTCAGGTCGACACGCTTGGGCAGGGAGTGGGTCTGCACCTCAACGTTACTGTTGAGGTAGGCCGGCAAACCGGCGATCACCGCCTGCCCGCGATAATCGGTCCAGACCGGGCCCTGGGGGGTCGCGACCTTGACCGCGCCAACATCGCCCACCGAGACGATGCCAAAGGTGTCCTGGACGGCGTAGGGCGAGAACGTCACACCGCGTTCATGGGCCACCACGCCACCCTGCAATTGCCCGGTGTAGCTGGTACTGAAAGAGTCGCGACGCATGCCCAAGCCAACCTGGGTGTAACGCGGTATGGCATTTACCCGGCCTTGAACCGACTGATCACCACTCGCCTGCTCCCGGGAAACACCCACCTCATAATTCACATAGTCGTTCACCCGATCACTGAACGCACTGCCGAACTCCACCTCGCCCCCGCGCCGGCTGGCATAGGAAGTGACACGACGTTCGCCGCCAAATGGCATGGTGACTTGCAACCGCAGCGACAGCCCTGTCTCGAGAGCATCATTGCGCTCGTGGCGGCGGATATTCCGCTCCTTGCGCGGTCGAGCCCCACCCACCCGGGAGTCGGCGATCAACGACACCTGGGTGCCACTGAAGTCTCGGTTCCAGGAGGCAAAGACATGTTCAGCCGATTGCCCGTCAAATTGCGCACTGTGCGAGTAGCTGATGGAGAAGCCACCCAACAGCGGGTCAGCCCAGCTCAGGCCCAGGGTGTATTGGTTCTTGAAGCGCGCGTCCAGGTCGTCGCGGGCGCTCGACAGCCCGGCTTCCGTGACTTCGCGATACCCCCGTGTCTGGCGTGTAGCACTGAGGTTGGCCTCAAGGCTGGCAGACAGCGGGCTACTCAATGAAATGGAGCTGCGAGCGCCGCTGACATTGCCTGAACCATCGCGAGACAGGTTGTGACGCCCGCCCACTGCCAGCCGCTGGAAAAAAACGCTGCTCCATGTTCCGCCCGCAGCCTGGTACTCGTCAGTGCTCAATAGGCCAAAGCCCAGTGAAGAACTGCGCCCAAGGCCCCAGGTACCACTGGCCATCGCCACCACCGGGGGCTCCCGCTCGCCCAGCGTTGCGCCCCGCACCTTGCCCATGGAAAAGAAGTAGCCCGGCACCACCGGCACACTCGCGCCAAAGGACGCCGCTGGTACCCTGAAGCTGTGCCCACCGCCACGGGTGCCAATCACGTTTACCTCCAGGTCGCTGGTGCCATTGAGTAACGGCAGGTCAGTCAGGGAAAAAGGGCCTTCCGGTACCAGGGTGGTATGGATCAACACCCCTGACTGGCGCACCTCCACCCTGGACGGGCTGCGAGCCAGCCCTTCGACCACCACCGCGCTGCCGCCGGCCGCGCGCGACTGCCCATCTGGGAACAGTTGCAGGCCGGAGAGCTGCAGCCCGCCGAACACCGGGTTGTTGCTGGAGATCTGACCCACCTGGAAGGTCGAGCGCAGGCCCGCGAAGTCGCGCTGGGCGTAGGCGTTCACATGCTCGCTGCTGGCCTTGCCATTATCGGAGATATAAAACTGGCGACTGCGCACAATCCAGTTGCCCAGGTTGAACCCCGCCTCGGTATAGGCGGAGACGGAGCGGGAAGAGCCACTGTTGAAACGATCCTCAAAACCCTGCACGTCGTAGTTGAACAAGGCCGCCATGCCACCTTGGGAAGCATTGCCCCCGCCCCATTCAAACTCGCGCATCGACTGGGTGGGCACCACCAGGGAGACTTCATCGCTGCCAGGGCTCAGCCGCACAAGGGTCGCCGGGTACTCACCGACAAAATCATGGCACGCCTGATCGCGCGCGATGCCCTGCCGAGTGACCGTCGCCGGGACGCGCAGCCCGGCCTTTTCCAGCAGGCCGGGGGTAAAACACAGCTGCCCTTCATAGTCGAAACGCGCTTCCACCAAGCCCAGTGGGTTGCCGTTGACCCTCAACCCGACCACATGGACGCCCTCGCGAAAGCGCGCCGCACTGCGAAAATAATGGGCAACCTTCGGGTCAATACCGTTCGCAGAGAGAACGGCAAGATCAAACCCCTCTCCCAGCTCCAAGGCATGGGCAGGCCCGCTGCACAGTGAGGCCAGCCCGATGACAATGCCCGAGCCATACGCCAGGGAGCCCGGGGCCCGGAAGAACGATGCGGACTGATTGAAACAACCGGCTTTATCGACAGTTCTCATAGCTCGATCAACCCGCCTCGACAGCAACGGGAGCCTGGTAGACGGAGGTCGAATAGCCGTAGACCGTCGCCGGTTGAATCTCGACGGCATTGACCCCTGCGACATTGCCCTCGACCGTGGTCCACAGCGTTTCGCCAGGCAGCACATAGGTGCGCGACAATATTGCCGGGCGCTTGGCCGGCAGCAGCTGCACCTGTAAACCCAGGCGGACAACGTAGGCACTGTCGTTCTGCACGGCCAGGCGATTGCCTTGCAGGGTCCACTTGAGCAACTTCCAGGGCTCTTCAAGCCGCGGCAAACCCTGGGGGTGCAGGATCAGCGGCAGGTCCTGGCGAATGGTGATACCAATGGTCGCACGCCCTTCGGCCCTGGCCTGGGGAATCCCTTCAAAAGTGACCCGCTTCAAGCGTTGAGTCTTGAGTGGTTCCTTGAGGGTTGCGATAAAGCGCACTAGTTGTGTTTCGCCAGGTTCCACGCGCGCAATCGGCGGCGTAACAATCAATAATGGTTCCGGGTCTTCAGCAAGATTTTGAATGACCGAATGTAATAAAGCCGGACCGGCATCAGTATTCTTGACATTAATAGTCGCTTCGCCATTTTCTTCATAAAGAATTACAACAGATGTTTCAGGCTCCATACCGTCAGCCAGTACGTTGCCATGTAATAGCAGAGAAAGACTTACGCCCCCTAGCAGGGCAGTAACTGTATTGAAAAGAAAACTCATCAAGTTCTACCCACACACAATTTAAGAGACCGTCAATAGATCCAGGACTGTAAGCAGCCCGCACGCAGTCGCAACAGCTAGTTACGACTGCAGTGCGGATTTACTACCTGTTTAGATACGAGTAACGACTAAGGTGGCAAGGCCGTTCAAAGGAACATCCTTGCTCAGGTCCAGGGCGCTGCCCCGGTTGATGACGGCCTTGACGTTGATCGTGCCGCTGACAACGTTGACCAGTGCTGGAACCGGGCTGGTGGTGCGGCTCCAGGAGTGCTGGTACGGGAACTTGTCGACCCGGCCATCGGCGCTATACATCCAGGCTGCGACAGAACTGGTCCTTTTGAGCGGTAGCAGGCTGGCACCGCCGCTGGACAGGTTCGAAAGCCTGACCGAATAGCCACCGGTACGCCGGCCATCCACCGCACCCAGGCCAAAGTTCTGGGATTCGGCGAAGCCGGTTCCCAGGATACCCGCAACGGTGCTGGCCGCCTGCGTGTCAGATACCGACAGCGCCATCTGCGTAGCCGCGGTGCCGCAGTTCACGGACAGCGGCAGGGTTTTCTCCTGCAAGGGGTTGAAAGCATTTGGCGAGATAGAAGCTGCACTGATCTGACCATAATCAATGACGCCGCTGCTGATACTGACCGTGCAGGGCGCTGGCTTGATAGTACCAATGACCCTCAAGTTCCCCGAACCACTTGTATCGGCGTGTGCAACCACGCTTGCGGCCAAACAGACAACACCCATTACCAAACCAGATATTTTTTTCATGCTGAACCTGTCACTAGAAGTTATCAGGTGCCTTTATTCCTACCCGGGCAATTGCATTGCCCAACATCCCGCCATCCGTGACAAATGAGCTGTAAATAAATAACACCAAGGCAGAATTGCCGAGTGACAGTCTCTCCCGCATGCACCCCACTAAAGAATAAGACAATACCCTAATTACTGTCAGAACAATAAAAAACAATCGTCGCCTTAACCAAGCTTAAGAGTAGTACCAAAAAAATAACCAATGGGTATAACTGTTCTTAAGATGTAGGTTAAATCAAGAGAAGTTTCCAAATTTTGAAATTCTACTGTTTCCCATAGATCCTACGGAATAATTACAAGGAACCAATGGAGCCCCCCTACATTCCCTACAAACCTGCGTCCCGAACCTCCGTAGGAGAACTCCTCTGCGCACTACGCGTTGGCGTCAGCGTTTGATCGTGGCACGATGGCGAGGTTATCGACCGAGATCCCCTACCCATGCCGCAATCCCAAGCCAAGAATCTGTCCCTGATCGCCGCCATCGACCTGGGCTCCAACAGCTTTCACATGGTCGTGGCCAAGGCCCAGAACGGTGAGATCCGCATCCTTGAGCGGCTCGGCGAAAAGGTACAACTGGCTGCCGGAATCGACGACGAGCGCAAGCTCAACGAAGAATCCATGCAGCGCGGGCTCGATTGCCTCAAGCGTTTTGCCCAACTGATCAACGGCATGCCCCAGGGCGCCGTGCGCATCGTCGGCACCAACGCGTTGCGCGAAGCGCGTAACCGCGGCGAATTCATCCGCCGTGCCGAGGAGATCCTCGGGCACCCGGTAGAAGTGATTTCCGGCCGTGAAGAAGCACGCCTGATCTACCTCGGCGTCTCCCACACCCTGGCCGACACCCCCGGCAAGCGCCTGGTGGCCGACATTGGCGGCGGCAGCACCGAGTTCATCATCGGCCAGCGCTTCGAGCCGTTGCTGCGCGAAAGCCTGCAAATGGGTTGCGTCAGCTACACCCAGCGCTATTTCAAGGACGGCAAGATCACCCCGGCCCGCTACGCCCAGGCGTACACGGCGGCGCGGCTGGAGATCATGAGCATCGAACACGCCCTGCACCGCCTGACCTGGGATGAAGCCATCGGCTCATCCGGCACTATCCGCGCCATCGGCCTGGCCCTGAAGGCCGGCGGCCATGGCACCGGTGAGGTGAATGCCGAAGGCCTGGCCTGGCTCAAGCGCAAGCTGTTCAAACTTGGGGATGCCGAGAAGATCGACTTCGACGGCATCAAGCCCGACCGCCGGACCATCTTCCCTGCAGGCCTGGCAATCCTCGAAGCCATCTTCGACGCCCTCGAACTGCAACGCATGGACCATTGCGATGGCGCCCTGCGTGAAGGCGTGCTCTACGACCTGCTGGGTCGCCATCACCACGAAGACGTGCGTGAACGCACCCTGGGCTCGCTAATGGAGCGTTACCACGTCGACCTGGAACAGGCGGCGCGGGTCGAGCGCAAAGCGTTGCATGCCTTCGACCAGGTCGCTGCAGATTGGGAACTGGAAGACGGGGTCTGGCGTGAACTGCTGGGCTGGGCCGCCAAGGTCCATGAAGTAGGGCTGGATATCGCCCACTACCATTACCACAAACACGGCGCGTACCTGATCGAACACTCCGACCTGGCAGGGTTTTCCCGCGAGGATCAGCAGATGCTGGCGCTGCTGGTGCGCGGCCATCGCCGTAACATCCCCAGGGACAAGTTCGCCGAGTTCGGCGCCGAGGGCATCAAGCTGATTCGCCTGTGTGCCCTGCTGCGCTTTGCGATCCTGTTCCACCACATTCGCGGCACTCAGCAGATGCCGCAAGTCACCCTGCGCGCCAACGGCGACAGCCTGGATGTGGTGTTCCCTAAAGGCTGGCTGGACGAGAACCAACTGACCCAGGCGGATTTCGCCCAGGAAGCCGAGTGGCTGACGCGAGTGGGCTTCAGCCTGAATGTGCGCTAACCCCTAGACGCTCTCGGACGACACCGGCGCCCCCGGCAGGAACGCCGGCTCACGGATAGCCTGCGTGGCCTGTTCATAACCATAGGCGACCGCGAGCAGTGTGGCTTCACTGTTGCCCGTACCGTAAAAGTGCAGCGCGGTCGGCATACCCTCATCATCCATGCCCGAGGGCACCGAGATGCCGGGGTAACCGGCGGCGGCGGCAAAGTAGTAACTGTCGGCGCGAAAGTTCGACACGATGGCATCGAGGCGGTGTTCGCTCAGCGGCTTGTCGAGGGTGCCTTTGAAAATCGGCAGAACGGCCGCCCACAGTTGCTCGCGCTGCTCATCCGTCACGTCCAGGCTGTTGATGTGCTCCAGCAACGCCTGGTCCGGTTCCCCGGCTTGCTTGTCGCGCTCGTTGAAGGCAATCAGTTCAGCCAGCGACTTCACTGGCAGGCCTTCCCGGCCGGCCAGGTAGCTGTTCAGGTTTTGCTTGATCCCGGCCAGCAGCGCGTCACTGTATTGATCGTAAGCCTCACGTGAGACACCCGCGTCCAGCCTGCCTATCGGCACCATGACTGCCCCCTTGGCCCCGAGCATCGCGATCGCGTCTTCGAAGTGCTTCCGGTCCGCACGCAGGGCCGGGTCCCTGGCGTCTTCAGGCGACAGCACCGGCAGCGGCGTGTAGCCAATGCGCTTGCCCTGCAAGGCATCCGGTGTGAGCCCGGCGGTGTAGGCCGTTGTTTCGGTCATGGCATTGAGCGCTTCGCCAGCATCGCGCACGTTGCGCGTAAAGGTGCCCACCGCGTCCAGTTTTGAACTGGTCATCACCCCTTCGGTACTCACCAGCCCGGCCGTGGTTTTCAAACCGACCACGCCGTTGTAGGCCGCCGGGGCAATCACCGAGCCATTGGTCTCGATGCCCAATGCCAGCGGCACAAGCCCCTGGGCGACCGCCACCGCCGATCCCGAACTGGACCCTGCCACCTGCCCTCCCAGCCGATGGGGGTTAAGCGTTTGCCCACCACGGGAGCTCCAGCCATCCACCGGCACGCTGGAGCGGAAGTTGGACAGTTCGCTCATATTGGTCTTGCCCACGATCACGGCCCCGGCCTTGAGCAAGTTATCCACAACCTTGGCGTTTTTGCTCGTCGGTGAGCCGACCAGCGCACGGGAACCGGCACTGGTGTGCATTTTCCCACTGGTTTCGAAGACATCTTTCAGGGCAATCGGCACGCCGTGCAAAAAACCGCGCACGGTACCGCTGGCTCGCTCCTGGTCACGCGCCCGAGCCTGTTCACGCGCATCGGGGTTAACCTGCACAAAGGCATTGCCGCCCTGCAGACCCTGATCGATGTTGGCAATACTTTTTAATGAGTCCCGCACCAGGGACTCTGAAGTGACTACCGCCCCAGCCATATCGGACGCCATGGCCTGTGCACTGCGGTAGCCCTTCGGCGGCAAGGCCAGCGCCTCGAATAGCCCCGCAGTTCCGAACCCGATACCTATGCCTGATCCCACCATCGAAAACTCCTTAACTGCCCTGTACAGGCTATCGTCTGATAGCCCAAGGTCAGTCTAGGAACGGGAGCATGGGATCCCCAACCTGGGAAATCTGACGGTCCTGTCCGATTTCCCAGTGAGGGATGTAGGTCTAGTCGATATCAGCGAACCGCCAGCAACGGGCTGCCCAACCGCTCCAGCAACGTAGCCTGGGCACTGCGCGGGTTCTGGTTGCCCGTCGGGGTGTTGCGCACGTAGCGCCCATCGGACTGCAGGCTCCAGCTGTGGGTGTTATCGGTCAGATAACTCTCCAACTCTTTCTTGACCCGCATGATCAGCTTCTTGCCTTCCACCGGGAAGCAGGTCTCCACACGCTTGTCGAGGTTGCGCTCCATCCAGTCGGCGCTGGAGAGGAACATCTGCTCTTCACCGCCATTGAGGAAGTAGAACACCCGCGTGTGCTCCAGGAAGCGGCCGATGATCGAACGCACATGGATATTGTGGGACACCCCGGCAATGCCCGGGCGCAGGCAGCACATGCCACGCACCACCAGGTCGATACGCACGCCGGACTGGCTGGCCTTGTACAGCGCGCGGATGATCTTCGGATCGGTCAGCGAGTTGAACTTGGCGATGATGTGCGCCGGCTTGCCGTCGAGGGCGAACTGGGTCTCGCGGGCAATCATGTCGAGCATGCCCTTCTTCAGGGTGAACGGCGCATGCAGCAGCTTTTTCATGCGCAGGGTCTTGCCCATACCGATCAACTGGCTGAACAGTTTGCCGACGTCTTCGCACAGCGCGTCGTCGGAAGTCAGCAAGCTGTAGTCGGTGTAGAGCTTGGCGTTGCCGGCGTGATAGTTACCGGTGCCCAGGTGCGCGTAACGCACGATCTCACCGGCCTCGCGGCGCAGGATCAGCATCATCTTGGCGTGGGTCTTGAAGCCCACCACGCCATAGATCACTACCGCACCGGCCGCTTGCAGGCGGCTGGCCAGTTGCAGGTTGGACTCTTCGTCGAACCGCGCACGCAGCTCGATCACCACCGTGACTTCCTTGCCGTTACGCGCGGCGTCCACCAGCGCATCGACGATTTCCGAGTTGGCACCGCTGCGGTAGAGGGTCTGGCGCACGGCCAGGACATGGGGGTCCTTGGCGGCCTGGCGCAACAGATCGACCACCGGGGTGAACGACTCGAACGGGTGCAGCAGCAGAATGTCTTGCTTGCTGACCACGCTGAAGATGTTTTCGCTGTTTTGCAGCAGTTTCGGAATCTGCGGGGTGAACGGCGTGTATTGCAGCTCCGGATGGCTGTCCAGGCTGGTGATGCTGAACAGGCGCGTCAGGTTCACCGGGCCGTTGACCTGGTACAGCTCGGTCTCGGCCAGGTTGAATTGCTTGAGCAGGTAGTCCGACAAATGTTTGGGGCAGGTATCCGCCACTTCCAGGCGCACCGCGTCACCGTAGCGCCGCGAGAACAGCTCGCCACGCAGGGCGCGGGCCAGGTCTTCGACGTCTTCGGTGTCTACCGCCAGGTCGGCGTTTCGGGTCAGGCGGAACTGGTAGCAACCCTTGACCTTCATGCCCTGGAACAGGTCATCGGCGTGGGCGTGGATCATCGACGAAAGGAATACATAGTTATCGCCAGCCCCCCCGACCTCTTCCGGTACCTTGATGATGCGTGGCAACAGGCGCGGTGCGGGAATGATCGCCAGGCCCGAATCACGGCCGAAGGCATCGATCCCTTCGAGCTCGACGATAAAGTTCAGGCTCTTGTTCACCAGCAGCGGGAACGGGTGCGTCGGGTCCAGGCCAATCGGGGTGATGATCGGCGCGATCTCGTCACGGAAATAGCGACGGACCCAGGTCTTGAGCTTGACGGTCCAGTTGCGGCGACGGATGAAGCGCACTTGGTGCTTTTCCAGCTCCGGCAGCAGGATGTCGTTGAGGATGGCGTATTGGCGATCCACATGGCCATGCACCAGCTCGCTGATGCGCGCCAGGGCCTGGTGCGGCTGCAAGCCGTCGGCGCCGGCCTGCTCACGGGCAAAGGTGATCTGTTTCTTGAGGCCGGCGACACGAATCTCGAAGAACTCGTCCAGGTTGCTGGAGAAGATCAGCAGGAACTTCAAACGCTCCAGCAACGGATAGGACTCATCCAGCGCCTGTTCCAACACGCGGATATTGAATTGCAGTTGCGACAGCTCGCGATGGATGTACAGGCTGCTGTCATCCAGGTTCGGAATCACGATAGGCGGTGCCGCCACCACCGGCTCCGCGACCACGGCAGGCTGCTCAGGCGCAAGCTCCGGCGGGGTTTCGGCGACCTGTTCAACTACCGGGTGCGCATCTTTTACGGCAACTTCTGTGAGTCCTTCGGTATTCATCGAGTGTTCCTGTGAGGGCTATTGTTGCTCTCTAAGCAATTGGGCGGCACGGGCGGCAAAGTAAGTCAGGATGCCATCGGCACCCGCACGTTTAAAGGCGGTAAGGGATTCCAGGATGACGCCTTCACTCAACCAGCCATTTTGAATCGCAGCCATGTGCATGGCGTATTCACCACTGACCTGATAGACAAAGGTCGGCACCTTGAATTCCTCCTTGACCCGATAAAGGATGTCCAGGTACGGCATACCGGGCTTGACCATCACCATATCAGCGCCTTCAGCCAGGTCCGCCGCCACTTCGTGCAGGGCTTCGTGGCTATTGGCCGGGTCCATCTGGTACGAGGCCTTGTTGGCCTTGCCCAGGTTCAACGCCGAGCCGACCGCATCGCGGAACGGGCCGTAGTAGGCGCTGGCGTACTTGGCTGAATAGGCCATGATCCGCACATTGACGTGCCCGGCCAGTTCCAACGCCTCGCGGATCGCCTGGATCCGGCCGTCCATCATGTCTGACGGGGCCACCACCTGGGCGCCTGCAGCGGCATGGGACAGCGCCTGCTTGACCAGTGCGTCGACGGTGATGTCGTTCTGCACATAGCCTTCTTCATCCAGGATGCCATCCTGCCCGTGGGTGGTAAACGGGTCCAGCGCCACGTCAGTAATCACCCCAAGCTCCGGGAAACGCTCGCGCAGGGCGCGGGTCGCACGCTGGGCAATGCCTTCGGGGTTCCAGGCCTCGGCGGCGTCCAGGGACTTGAGCCCGGCGGGTGTGACCGGGAACAGCGCCAGCGCCGGGATCCCCAGTTCAACCCACTGCGCCGCCTCTTGCAGCAGCAGATCAATGGTCAAACGCTCGACACCCGGCATCGACGCCACCGCTTCCCGACGATTTTCACCGTCGAGCACAAACACCGGCAGGATCAGATCATTCACCGTCAGGACGTTTTCACGCACCAGACGACGGGAAAAATCATCACGACGGTTGCGGCGCAGGCGGGTAGCGGGAAACAGGCGTTGGGCGGGGGTAAAGCTCACGGCAGACTCCTGAGCCCGGCTTGACGGGCGAGCGTGACAGTTATAAGCGGCCATTATGACGAAGGAATGACAGTTGTGCTTACTCATACGACCGGCATGTGACCTGTAGTCGCATTCATGCTTTCCGTAGGAAATGTTCACTTCGTGACACATCTCGATACTTTCATGAATGTTCACGAAGGCGTAGGCTGCGCGTTCATTTCGCCAGCACCCAGACAATGCTCCAACAATTTCTGAATGACTTTGGCTACTTTGCCCTCTTCCTGGGGACGTTCTTTGAAGGTGAGACCATCCTGGTTCTCGCAGGCTTCCTTGCGTTCCGCGGATACATGGATATCAACGTGGTGGTGGTGGTGGCGTTCTTCGGCAGCTACGCCGGCGACCAGCTCTGGTACTTCATGGGCCGCAAGCATGGGCGCAAATTGTTGGCGCGCAGGCCACGCTGGCAACTGCTGGGCGATCGGGCACTGGAGCATATCCGCCGACACCCCGATATCTGGGTTCTGAGTTTCCGCTTCGTCTATGGCCTGCGCACGGTCATGCCCGTGGCCATTGGCTTGTCCGGCTACCCGCCGGGGCGCTACCTGTTGCTCAACGGCATCGGCGCGGCGATCTGGGCAGCAGCACTGGGCGCGGCGGCCTACCACTTCGGCGCCGTGCTCGAAGGTATGCTGGGTAGCGTCAAGAAATATGAGCTGTGGGTGCTGGGTGCCTTGCTGGTACTCGGCCTGGGCTTGTGGCTGCGCCGGCGCATCCGCAACGCCCGCCTGACCCGGGAAAACTGCGCGGCCGAAAAAGCCCGGCTGGAGCAGGAGCAACTGGCCGAGCCGAAAAAGCCCGAGCCTACGACACCCATCGAGTAAGCCGGCCCCTGCAACAGTAGAGGCCGATGACACTGAGCAGGCTATAGCTGGCCAGCCCCGGCCAGCCCAACGCACTGGCCGGCCACAACCCGACCAGCGGCGCCAGCCACACCAGCGGCACATTCAGCCCCAACCGCAGCAGCTCGGCCTTCAAGACCCACGGGCGATTCTCCAGGGCCACGCCCAGGGTAAACAGGCCCAGCGCCATCACACTCCAACCCAGCACAAGCGCAGCCGTCGGCATGCCCTCGCCAACATTCATCAGATAGCTGCCCAAACCCACATACGCGGCAAATTGCAGGGCGATGTAAATCTGCTGGCGCGCGTCCAGGGGCACCTCGAATTTACGGAACTGGCTCAAGTCCGGCTTGGCCAGTGGGTACTTGGCCTTGACGTCCGCCGGGCGCCAGCCGGTGCGCATGAACCAGATGCGCAGTTTGTCCCACCCACTTTCGGTACGCCGGGCATCACTCCACAGCTGGGCATAGAACTGCAGGTTGGCCCACAGCGGATTCCAACTGGCCAGAGGCGTGGTCACACCAAAGATCACCGGCTCGTTTTCGTCTTCTTCCTGGAACGAGCCAAACAAACGGTCCCAAATAATGAACACCCCGCCGTAGTTGCGATCCATGTAGAGAGCGTTCTGTGCATGGTGGGCCCGATGATTGGACGGGGTGACGAAAAACCACTCGAACCAACCGAGCTTGGGCACATGGCGGGTATGCACCCAGAATTGATACAACAGGTTGAGCGACGCCACGCTGATAAACACCAGCAGCGGCACGCCGACGACAGCCAGTGGCAGATAGAAGATCCAGCTCAGCAAAAAGCCCGTGCTGGTCTGGCGCAAGGCGGTGGTGAGGTTATAGTCCTCGCTCTGGTGATGCACCGAGTGCGCCGCCCACAGAATATTGCGCTCGTGGCCGCAGCGATGCAGCCAGTAGTAGCAGAAGTCGTAGAGGACAAAGGCGAACACCCAGGTCCAGGCGCTCTGGGTTGGCAGCTCGAACAGTGCCAAATGCTTGAGGGCGAAGGCGTAGGTCAGCAGGCCCACGCCTTTGGTCAGCAGCCCAGTGGTGGTGGACAATACACCGGTGCTCAAGCTGTTGATGGCGTCAGCCACCCGGTAGTTGCGCTCGCCGCGCCAACGGTCAGCCAACAGTTCGACCACAATCAAGGCAATGAAAAACGGTACCGCGTAAGGGACGAAGTCCATGGGCCAGTCCGGTCAATTATTGTTACATCAAGGTTAGGCCAGTGACCGGATATCCCAATGGCAATGCGAGACAAATAAGTAGACATTTAACGCCATAAATCAGGAGAAATGCCCATGAGCAAAAAGATTGCAGTGATCCTTTCCGGCTGTGGCGTGTACGACGGCGCTGAAATCCATGAAAGTGTTATCACGCTGCTGCGCCTGGATCAGCGCGGCGCTCAGGTTCAGTGCTTTGCCCCGGACATCGCGCAGCTGCATGTGATCAATCACCTCACGGGCGAAGAAATGCCCGAGTCGCGCAATGTATTGGTGGAGTCGGCGCGCATCGCCCGAGGCGAGGTGAAAGACATTCGCGAGGCCCGCGTGGAAGAGTTCGATGCGCTGGTCGTGCCCGGCGGTTTTGGCGCGGCGAAGAACCTGTCGAACTTTGCCATCGAAGGCGCCGGTTGCAGCGTCAACCCGGACGTACTGGCACTGGCCGAAGCCTTTGCCGAAGCAGGCAAGCCCGTGGGGCTGATCTGCATCTCGCCGGCCCTGGCGGCAAAAATCTACGGCCCTGGCGTGACCTGCACCATCGGCAACGACGCCGACACCGCGGCCGCCCTGGACAAGATGGGTGCCACCCACCAGGAATGCGCGGTAGACGAAATCGTCGAAGACAAGGCGCGCAAGCTGGTGAGCACGCCGGCCTATATGCTGGGCAAAAACATCAGCGAAGTGGCATCGGGGATCAACAAGCTGGTGGACCGGGTGCTGGAGCTGACCCACGAGAGCGACTGAATGGGCGACACCGATTAAAAATGTGGGAGCTGGCTTGTGTGGGAGCCAGCGTCCACACAAGCCAGCTCCCACAACTTGACCGCCAGTACCTTCAGGAAGCCGCCACCCGGCGCTTATCGGCCAACCGGCTGCGGCTGTACAGCACCACAATCGCAATGATCGCCACGGCCTGGGCACTCAACGAATACGCATCGGCATGGATGCCCAGCCAGTCGAAGTCAAAGAACGCCACCGGCCGGGTGCCGAAGATGCCCGCTTCCTGCAACGCCTTCACGCCATGCCCGGCAAATACCACCGACAGCGCGCACAGCAACGCCGCGTTAATCCCGAAGAACAGCGCCAACGGCAGCTTCGCCGAACCGCGCAGGATGATCCACGCCAAGCCCATCAACAGCACCAGCGCCGTGGCGCCACCGGCCAGTACCGCGTTATGCCCGGCAGGACCGGCTTGCAGCCACAGGGTTTCGTAGAACAGGATCACTTCGAACAGTTCGCGGTACACCGAGAAGAACGCCAGGACCGCAAACCCAAAACGCCCACCACCGCCGACCAGGCTGCTCTTGATGTAGTCCTGCCAGGCGGCCGCGTGGCGTCGGTCGTGCATCCACACCCCGAGCCACAGCACCATCACGCTGGCAAACAGCGCCGTACAGCCTTCGAGCAGTTCACGCTGGGCGCCGCTGACGTCAATCACATACGCCGCCAGGGCCCAGGTCGCCGCACCGGCGACCAACGCCAGGGCCCAACCGACGTTGACACTGCGCACCGCCGATTGCTGGCCGGTGTTACGCAAAAAGGCCAGGATTGCCGCCAGCACCAGAATCGCTTCCAACCCTTCACGCAGCAGAATCAGCAAGCCCGAGATGTAGCTCAACGACCAGCTCAGGCCGTCGCCGCCCAACAGGCCGGCCGCTTCAGTGAGTTTGCCCTTGGCCACGTCCAGGCGCTGCTGGACCTGCTCGATCGGCAAACCATCCTGCAACGACTGCCGATACGCCATCAGGGCTTTCTCGGTGTCCTTGCGCACGTTGGCATCGACGTTGTCCAGGGAGCTTTCCACCAGCTCGAAGCCTTCCAGGTACGCCGCTACCGACAGGTCGTAGGCCTGTTCGTGCTCACCGCTGCGGAACGCTGCCAGGCTCTTGTCCAGGGTGGCAGCGGTGTACTCCAGCAACTGCGCCGGGCCACGCTGGACCTGGGGCGGCTGGGCGCGCTGGGCGCGGAACACCCGGACCGCGTCCGGCCCCTCGGCGGCCAGCACTTCTTCCGGGGTCTGGCGTGCCAGGTCGGCCAGGTTGAAGGATTTTTCGCTTTTCGCGGCGGCCGGGTCGGCAGTAAAGCCGGCGATATAGGTGGCCAGGTCCCAGCGCTGCCGGTCATCCAACTGGTCGGCGAACGACGGCATGTCGGTGCCTTCGACGCCCAGGCCCAGGGTGTTGTAGATACCGTAGAGGCTCAGACGGTCCAGACGCTGGGCATCGCGCAGGTTGGCCGGCGGTGGGGCCATACCGACACCGGCCGGGCCATCGCCCGCACCGGCGTCACCGTGGCACACCGAACAGTGCTGGGCGTACAGCGGCGCACCGCGCGTAGGGTCCGGGGTAATGGCCGGCGCCTGGCTGACCTCATAGGCGGCCGCCAGTTGCGCACCCAGTTGACGCGCCTGGCGCGCTACCGCGTTGCCATCCTGGCGGTTAGTGACAGCGGCCAGCAGCTCATCGACGCCTTTGACCAGGCTCGCACGCTCGGGCTTGTCGGGCAGCTCTACCACCAGCCCCTGCAACACGCCGAGAAACTCCACCTGTTCGCGGTATTCGGAGTCGTCGACCACCTTGCCCGCCTCCACCGTCGGCGGATAGTCAGCGCCAATGTAGTCCAGTAAATGCAGGGCCTGGGGCGCACCCTCTGCGGTAGCAGCCAGCAGATTGAAGCTGCACGACACCAACGCCGGCAGCAACAGCCAGGCGAGAAAACGGGAGGGGGCAGTCATGAATGAATCCCAAATGGAAACAAGAAGTAACACATTGTCGAATGTTAATCGGTTTGACTCAAGACGTTAGTGCTTTGGCCGCTGAAATGACTCGCTCAGGTAGGGGCCAACCCTCAAATAAAGCAGCGGAAAAGCCATTGTTTTGCCAGTAACGAGGCCTATAATGCGCCGCCTTCGTTATCGCGAAACGGCATTTAGGCTCCTCTTTTTATGAGGGATGTGTGGGAAAAGGTTTTTCCTGCACTTGGTTATTTGGCCCGACCAGCCCCTTCGGCCGATTACGCTCAGGGAAGCAGCACCTCAATGGCATCTCGCGTCTTTACCTCCCTTGCCCTCGCGGCACTCACGCTGCTGTCGGGCTGTTCGATGTTCCGCAGCTACGACACTGAACTGCAAGCCACCAACCAGCAGTTGGCCAGCGGCAATGTCGATGGCGCGCTGACCCTGCTGGAGAAGAACAACAGCAGCGAAGACAAAGACCTTCTCTACTACTTCGAAAAAGGCGAGTTGCTGCGGGCCAAGGGCGATCTGACCGGCAGCCAGGCGGCTTGGCACCGGGCAGACCTGGTGGTGTACAAGTGGGAAGAGTCGGTCAGGTTCGACACCGAGCGCTATCTCGCGCAATTCGGTAGCTTCCTGGTCAACGACAAGGTGCGGCGCTACGAAGGGTATGACTATGAAAAAGTCATGCTCACCACCCAGATGGCGTTGAACCTGCTGGCCGTCAATGACTTCGACGGCGCGCGCACCGAAATCAAGAAAACCCACGAACGCGAAGCGGTGATCGCCGAACTGCGGGACAAGGAATACCTCAAGCGCGAAAACGAAGCCGAGCGCCAGGGCGTGGCCACGCAGTTCAAGGATCTGCGCGGCTATCCGGTGGAAAGTCTCGATGCGCCGGACGTGGTGGGCCTGAAGAACAGCTACCAGAGCGCGTTCAGTCATTACCTGGCCGGTTTCATCTACGAAGCCTTGGGCGAAAAGGACCTGGCCGCGCCGGGCTACCGCAAAGCCGCCGAACTGCGCCCCAATACACCGTTGCTGGAACAGGCCCTGCTCGACCTGGATGCCTCCCGCGTGGCAGCTGACGAAAGCGACGTGCTGATCGTAGTGCAGAGCGGCCTGGCGCCGGCCCGCGACTCGATCCGCCTGCCGTTGCCGATCCCTATCGACGGGCATTGGGTGATCACACCGCTGTCGTTCCCGGTGATCAAGCCAGACACTTCGACGGCCACCTTTGCGCAGATCGGCGTCGATGGTCGGCAGCAGAACCTCACGCCCCTCAACAGCACCACTGCAATGTCGCGCCGCGCCCTGCGCGACGACATGCCGGGGATCATCCTGCGTACCACCGTGCGCGCCATCAGCCGCGGCGTGACGCAAAAAAACCTCAACCAGACCAACCCGATGGCCGGCCTGGTGCTGGGCATCGCGTCCGCCGTCACCGAAGGCGCCGATACCCGCACCTGGCGCACCCTGCCGGACCTGACCCAGGTCACGCGCCTGCGCCTCAAGCACGGTGAGCACCAGGTGAGCCTGCCCAATGCCTTGGGCGGCACCCTGGTGACGGTCAAGGCCGAACAACGCCATCAGGTGATCACTTTGCGAGTGGTCGGCAACCAGGTCTTCACCAGCGGCGTGGCCGCCCATGTGGTCGCGAGCAACCCGGCCCAGGCCGTCGCCAGCCTCAAACAACCTTAAGGAGCACGCTATGCGTCATTTCATCCTCGGCGCCCTGGCGCTGATCTTCCTCGCCGGTTGCGCCACCCCGCCGCCGGAACCAGGCAGCGCCGCGAGCAAAGTCGTGGTGATGGGCAAGTTCAAGGGCATCGCCGTCGGCGCCATTCGGGTAGCCCGCGAGAACGGCTTCCTGACGGCCAAGGTGCAACTGAGCAACATCACCAGCAGCAACCAGATGATGTATTACCGCTTCGCCTGGCTGGGCGCCGATGGCTTCCCGGTGGGTGACGAAGAAACCTGGAAAGTGCTGAACCTCTACGCCAACCAGGCCACCTTCCTGCCGGCCATCGCCAACCTGCCCCAGGCCGCCGACTTCCGCCTTGAAGTCAAGACGCCTTGAGCCAGCCCCCTATTCAGTTTTCGAGAGACATTCCCATGTTTGTACGCTTTTCGTTCCTCGCCGTAGTCGCCGTCCTGGCCAGCGGCTGCGCCAACACCTCGCCGGTCATCGGCGGTAAAAATATCAGCTACGGCGACACCAAGGCCGTGGAACTGGTGACCAACGAGTTCGGTTCCACCGACCTGCAGATGATCGCCGAAAGCATGACCCGCTCCCTGGCGCAGTCCGGCATCCTCCAGGGCCGCCCGGTGGTGCAGGTGTATGACGTGAAGAACAAGACCAGCGAGTACATCGACACCCGCGAGATCACCACCTCGATTAAGACCCAACTGATGAAGACCGGCACCGCCCGCTTCGCCAGCGACAACACCGATATGCAAAGCCAGGTCGACCAGCTCAAGCTGCAAAACCAGAGCGGCCTGTACAAGAAATCCACGGTCAGCAAGACCGGCAACATGGTTGCCGCCAAGTACCGCCTGGAAGGCTCCATCAGCTCCATCGTTAAGCGCAGCGCCGACTACAAGGACGTGTTCTACAAGTTCAGCCTGCAGTTGATCGACGTCGAAAGCGGCCTGGCGGAATGGATGGACGAAAAAGAAATCCGCAAGACCACGGAGCGCTAAGCCATGCGTCCATGGATCGGCATCATCGCCCTGCTGTGCAGCGTTGGCGCCTGGGCGGCGCCGAAAATCGCGGTGACGGACCTGGCCTACGAGGCGCGGGTGGAGGAATACATCCACGCCGTCGCGGCGACCAATAACTTCCAGGCCAGCCCGTACAACGCCAGCGGTGCGTCCAGCTACACCGAGTTCGAGAGCCGCAACAGCTACATCGAACAGAGTGAGCTGCGTAAATTCAGCGGCGATATCAAGGGGGAGATTCTCAAGTCGCGCCAGTTCCAGTTGGTCCAGGGCACGCCCTACACCAGCGAGGCCAAGGGCGATGTGTACGACGTGATCAAGCGGATCAAGGCCGGCCACTTCAAGGGCGCCGACTATGTGCTGTTTGGTACTTTGTCGGATATCGACTTCACCCAGGACATCAACGCCCTGGATCGCACCAACAGCTATTCAGCGGTGCTGGGACTGGCGGTCGTGGCGGACTTCAGCCTGATCAACACCCGCACCTATGAAATCACCTCGGCGTTTACCGCCATGGGTGAGGGCCAGGACACCAAGCTGGTGAACAGTCGCGACGTGCGCGTCAGCCTGAGCCGGCCACGGGTGGTGAAGGAAGTGTCGAAAACCTTGGGTGAAGATGTGGCGCGCCAGCTGCAGGAGCAACTGGGCGGTGGCTACCAGGAGCCTGGGCAGCCGGCATTGCGCAACAACCTGCCAAGGGATGAGGCGCCGAAAATCCTGCACTGAAGCTCAATGGCTCGGCTAGCACACATCAATGTGGGAGCTGGCTTGCCTGCTCCCACAGTTTTGATTGGACTTGTTCAGTCAGGCCGTGGCGCGATGCAGGCTGGCGAGGAAACCCGCAGCGCCCACGAACAACCCGGCAAACGTGCGGTTCACGCGTTTCTGCTGCTTGGGCGTGCGCAACAGGCGCAGCACCTTCGACGCCAGCCCGGTGTAGCCCGCCATCACGATCATATCCACGCCAATCATGGTCGCACCGAGGATCAGGTACTGAATCAGCAGCGGCGCCTGTGGGTTCACGAACTGCGGCAGCACCGCCAGCATGAACACCAGAGCCTTGGGGTTGCTGGCATTGACCAGGAAACCACGGAACATCATCGCCAGCGGCTTGCCGATCGGGCGGACTGGCCCGTCATCGCTCATGTCCATGGGCAGGGCGCGCCATTGCTTGACGGCCAGGTACACCAGGTACGCCACGCCAAACCATTTGATCGCATAGAACGCGGTTGAGGACGTCGCCAGAACGGCGCCCAGGCCGCCCGCCACCACGGCAATCTGCATCGCCAGGCCCAATTGCAGGCCAATGGCGTTCCAGTAACCGCGCAGGAAACCATATTGCAGGCCGCTGGACATGGAGGCGATGGCGCCCGCGCCGGGGGAGAGACTGATGATCCAACTGGCCAGGAAGAAGGCCAGCCATGTGTCGAGCGCCATTACACACCTCGTAGCAAATTCGTTGTCAGCACTAAGCTAACGCCAAGGACCGAGGGCTGGCTAGAGAATTTTTAAGGTAAAGGGCTGATATCGCTACCGCGCCAGCGGCGTACCGAGCGCTGGAAGAACAGGCTGTTGGGTACTTGCACCACGGCGCTGTCGGTGCCCGCTTCGGCCACTTCGATCAGCGTGGTGTACAGCAGGTTGATCGCGATCACCCGGCCTTTGACGCCGGGCTTGTCGACGGTGTCCACCAGCTCGACCACATCACCCAGGCGAAACGGCCCGACGGTGAAGATCAGGATCGCGCACAGCAGGTTGGACAGCACCGACCACATGGCAAAGAACGCTACCGCCGCGACGGCCACAAAACCCGAGAGCGCGGTCCACAGCACGGTGGCCGAGACCCCCAGGCGTTCGAGGACGAAGATCAGCGCACTGCCCATGATCAGCCAACGCAGGCCACCACGCAGGGGCATCAGCAGTTGCGGCGGAAACGGATAGCGCTCACCCAGGCGCGTCAGGCCCTTGGCGACGAAGCGCTGGGCCAGGTAACCGGCCAGCAGGATCAGCAGGATTTGCACACCGACCCACATCGGTTCGATCCATTGCGCCGGCAGTGGCAGCTGCAAGGCTTCCATCAGGACAGCGCCTCCAACTCCGCTTGCAGGCCTTCCAGCAGTTCGAGGGCTTCCATCCAGGTCTCCTCCAGTTGCCCTTCGCGCACCTTGAGCTTGGCCTGTTCGGCCAGCAGGTCGCGCAGCTCATCCTTGCGGGCCGCTTCGTACACCGCGCTGTCGCCGAGGCTGGTTTCGATCTTGGCCAGGCGTTCGTGGACCTTGCCCAATTCGGCTTCAAGCTTGTCGGCTTCGCGTTTGTGCGGTGCCAACTGCTGGCGCAGGGCCGCAGCAGCCTGGCGCTGGGCTTTTTTGTCGGTCTTGTCCGGGTTGACCGGGGTGTTGCTGACCGGCGCGTTGCGCAGACGGTAGTCGGTCAACCAACGGGCGTAGTCGTCCAGGTCGCCATCAAACTCTTCGACCTTGCCATCGGCCACCAGCAGGAAGTTGTCGGTGGTGCTCTTGAGCAAGTGGCGGTCGTGAGACACCACCAGCACAGCGCCACTGAATTCCTGCAGGGCCATGGTCAGCGCCAGGCGCATTTCCAGGTCCAGGTGGTTGGTCGGTTCGTCGAGCAGCAGCAGGTTGGGACGGTCCCAGGCGATCAGGGCCAGGGCCAGGCGGGCTTTTTCGCCGCCGGAGAAATTCAGCACCGGCTCGTCGATGCGCGCACCACGGAAGTCGAAACCGCCAAGGAAGTCGCGCAGGGTCTGTTCGCGCTCGGTCGGCGCCAGGCGTTGCAGGTGCAACAGCGGGCTGGCCTTGGCGTCGAGGGAGTCCAATTGATGCTGGGCGAAGTAGCCCACCACCAGGTTCTCGCCACGGGTCAGGCGTCCGGCCAGGGGTTGCAGCTCGCCCGACAGGTTCTTGATCAGCGTCGACTTGCCCGCGCCGTTGGGGCCGAGCAAGCCGATGCGCGCGCCCGGGGTGAGCTGCAGCTTGACCTTCTCCAGGATGGTCTTGTCGCCATAACCCAGGCGGGCATCCGAGAGGTCGAGCAAGGGGCTAGAGATTTTCACTGACTCGCGGAACACAAAGTCGAACGGCGAATCGACGTGGGCCGCCGACAGCTCTTCCATGCGCTCCAGGGCCTTGATCCGGCTCTGGGCCTGACGGGCCTTGGTGGCCTGGGCCTTGAACCGGGCGATGTAGCTTTCCATATGCGCACGTTGCGCCTGCTGCTTCTCGAAGGCCTGCTGTTGCTGGGCCAGGCGTTCGGCACGGGCCCGCTCGAACGCGGTGTAGCCGCCGCGATAGAGGGTGATTTTCTTCTGTTCGACATGGGCGATGTTATCGACCACGGCGTCGAGGAAATCCCGGTCGTGGGAGATCAGCAGCAACGTGCCTGGGTAACTCTTGAGGAAATCCTCCAGCCACAGGATTGCATCCAGATCCAGGTGGTTGGTCGGTTCGTCGAGCAGCAACAGGTCCGAGGGGCACATCAGCGCCTGGGCCAGGTTCAGGCGCATGCGCCAGCCACCGGAGAAGTCGGCAACCGGGCGGTCCATCTGTTCGTTGGTGAACCCGAGGCCGGCGAGCATTTTGCGCGCGCGGGCGTCGGCGGTGTAGCCGTCGGCACTGTCGAGTTCCGAGTGCAGGCGGGCCTGGGCGGCACCGTCCTGGGCTTTCTCGGCCTCGGCCAGGTCGTGTTGCACCTGACGCAGACGCAGGTCGCCATCGAGCACGTAGTCGATCGCGATGCGGTCCAGGGTGTCGATCTCCTGGCGCATGTGGGCGATACGCCAGTCGGCTGGCAGCAGGCAGTCCCCGGAATCAGGGGTCAGCTCACCGAGCAACAGGGCGAACAACGTGGATTTGCCGGCGCCATTGGCACCGATCAGGCCGGCTTTGTGACCGGCGTGCAGGGTCAGCTCGGCGTCTTCGAGAAGACGTTGCGGGCCACGCTGTAATGTTAGGCTTTGAAGTCGGATCATAATGGCGGCGGAGTCTACCAGCTTCGTTGGCCGCTGGCTTGGGTGTGAACATGTGCGCTGACCTGTGGAGCTTTGCCCTCTCGACCTACGCCCGTACGGGCGCTGAAGATGCCTGCCTGCGCTTGCAGGAGCAAGGGGCGGATGTGTGTCTGTTGTTGTGCGGGCTGTGGCTGGAACAGCGCGGGGTGGCCCTTGAACCTGGACGCGTGCAGGCGCTGCGAGCAATCGCCGGTCCCTGGCAGGCAGACGTTGTGGAGCCCTTGCGCAGGGTGCGCAAGCAATGGCGCGCCATAGCGCAGCAGGATGTGGGGCTGGGAACGTTGCGCGAGCGGGTCAAGGCCCTGGAACTGGAAGCCGAACAGCAGTTGCTGTTACGTCTGGAAGCGCTGGCACAGGCTTGGCCAACGGGAGAACGCGCCACGCATCAGACATGGCTTGAAGGACTGGCGACCGAAGCCGCCAACCTTGACCACGACGCGCTGCTTCAGCTGCGCGCCGCGGCCACCGGCACTTAGGAAGCGCTGGTTGGGGTGGTGCCTGGTGCTACCGGGGCAGGCGTGCTGCTGGCCGGTGCAGTGGTAGCGGCTGGCGCTGCCGGTGCGGCAGGAGTCGCTGGCTTGGCAGCTGCTGGAGCTGGCGCGGGTTTGGCAGCCGCAGGTTTGGCAACCGGCTTGGCTGCTGGTTTCGCAGCAGCAGGTTTGGCAGCTGGCTTGGCCGCTGGTTTTGCAGCAGCAGGTTTGGCAGCTGGCTTGGCCGCTGGTTTTGCAGCAGCAGGTTTGGCAGCTGGCTTGGCCGCTGGCTTTGCAGCAGCAGTTTTAGCAACTGGCTTGGCGGCTGGTTTCGCAGCAGCAGTTTTAGCAGCTGGCTTGGCGGCTGGTTTCGCAGCAGCAGTTTTAGCAGCTGGCTTGGCGGCTGGTTTCGCAGCAGCAGCTTTAGCAGCTGGCTTGGCGGCTGGTTTCGCAGCAGCAGTTTTAGCAGCTGGCTTGGCGGCTGGTTTCGCAGCAGCAGTTTTAGCAGCTGGCTTGGCGGCTGGTTTTGCAGCAGCAGTTTTAGCAGCTGGCTTGGCGGCTGGTTTCGCAGCAGCAGTTTTAGCAGCTGGCTTGGCGGCTGGTTTTGCAGCAGCAGTTTTAGCAACTGGCTTGGCGGCTGGTTTCGCAGCAGCAGTTTTAGCAACTGGCTTGGCGGCTGGTTTCGCAGCAGCAGTTTTAGCAACTGGCTTGGCGGCTGGTTTCGCAGCAGCAGCTTTAGCAGGCGCTTTTTTAGCAGCAGGCTTGGCCGCAACTTTGGCCGGCGCCTTGGCCGCAACTGCCTTGGCTGGTGTACGAGTGCTCAACACTTTGGCCACAGCTTCTTTCACACGACCCACGCCCTGCGCCAGTTTCAGGCTCTCTTGGGCATCGCGCTTGAGTTGAAGGATGTAGGTGCGGGTTTCGGATTGACGATCCTTGAGGGCATCGAGCAAGTCCTCAAGTTCTTTGACGGCGCCCTTGGCTTTGGTTTGCGCCTTGGCTTTGCCGGCGGTCGCGGCGTCTTGCAGTTTAGTGCGGGATTTGTGCAGTTTTTCTTGAGCCTTGCCGCGTTGTTTTTCCAGCTTGGCGAGCAATTTCTCTGCATCAGCCAAGGCTTGGGAGCAAGCACTTTCCAAATGTTCGAGCAGGCTGCCCGAGAGTTGTTGGAGCAAGTGCAACGGGGTATTAACAGGCTTCTGTTTGGCCGACATGGTTTACCTCCTGGCTGACGTGGGTGCGGCTCATACTAGCCCTCTGCTCTTACCGCCGCTAGGGCATGTTGACAGTATCGAATGCGTTGCGTTGCACCGCACAAAAATTCTTATTGATATAACGAAAAACCGCTCCGGTTTTTGCCCATCCACACTGGCATAATCCACCGCACTTTCGGCTGGAGAACACCCATGTCGCGTTACCTTTTTTTCATCCTGGGTTTGTCGCTTTCAGTGGCCAACGCAAGTGAGCCGACGGCGTCCAAAGACAGCCACGATCTGGCCTACAGCCTGGGCGCCAGCCTAGGCGAACGCCTGCGCCAGGAAGTCCCCGACTTGCAGATCCAGGCCTTGCTCGAAGGCCTCAAGCAGGCCTATCAAGGCAAGCCCCTGGCCCTGGATGACGCGCGTATCACACAAATTCTTGCCCAGCACGAAGCACAGGCCAGCGCCGAGGCCCAAGTGCCGCAAAGCGAAAAGGCCCTCGCCGCCGAGCAACAATTCATGGCCACGGAAAAAGCCCGGGCCGGCGTGCGCGAATTGGCCGACGGTATCTTGCTCACAGAGTTGGCCGCCGGCAGCGGGAAAAAGCCGGGCGCCCGTGACAGGGTTCAAGTGAAGTACGTGGGGCGATTGCCCGATGGGACGATTTTCGACCAGAGTGCCCAGCCCCAATGGTTTCGCCTGGACAGCGTGATCAGCGGCTGGCAAAGCGCATTGCAACAGATGCCGGTTGGCGCGAAGTGGCGCCTGGTCATTCCATCGGCCCAAGCTTATGGCGCAGACGGTGCGGGTGAGCTGATCGCGCCTTACACGCCACTGGTTTTCGAGATTGAGCTGCTCGCAATCGGTAGCTGAACCCAACGAAAAACGGTGCGCCATGCGCACCGTTTTTTGTCTTGCCGCTGAGGCTCAAGCCTGGGTTGCAGGCTCTTCCTTGTGGGCGTTGTGCAGCACTTCGATCAGGCAGTCTTCCAGTTCGAAGCGCTCATGGAGCAGGCCGCCCAGCTCTTTGAATTTTTCGGCAACGCACTTGCCTTTGTCGCAAAGGTCGTTAAAGGCCAGGAGTTTTTCGGTGATGACATCAATGCGCGGGTAAATAGTCTCGGCCAAGTCCAGGCCACGCTGGTCGTCGAAGGCCTCGGCCTCCTTGGTCAATTGCTCATAGACCCCGAAGTGACCTGCCGAGACGTAATCCACCAAGACACCACAGAAGTCCTGCAGAGATCCACGGTTCTCAGCCAGCGCTTCGGGCTTCTCACCGAGAGCATCAAAGGCTCGAACCAATTCGTGACGTGCCTTCAACCAGCTGTCGATCAGCTTATGCACACCACCCCAGCGTTCCTGAGCATTCTGACAACTTTCCAACATGATGATCTCTTCCCTTATGGGCGGTGCCGCTTTTGCCCGCGCAACACTTCGAGGATAAAGCGGCACCGGACAACGCCGCATCGAACAAACTGTTTCAATAACGCGTGCGGGCCAGATTATGCCCGCATGACTATGGCTTCAAGGTACGCAGACCAGAAAGTTCATACAAGTGTTTAATCCCATCCTACGAGCCAACAACCCCAATCAGTGCTTCACAAACCGCAAACCCTGACCGGACAACAGGCGTGAAAACTGCGTCCCTCCCAGGATGAGCATGGCAATGAAGAACAGCAGGCTCCATTCCGGGATGCTCAAGTCGAACAACGTCCAGTTGATTTCCACACAGTCGACAGTGCCCTTGAATGCCAGTTGCAGGGCTTGCCCCAGCGTCAGGTTTTCGATCATGTATTCCAGGCTTGGCCAGCAGTTGGGCATCTGGTCAGGCGGGATATTCTGCAACAGCACCTGGCGCACCGCTGTCACTGCGCCGAGCAATGCACAGCCCATGCTCGCCGCCCAATACAGGTAAATGCCCACACGCCTGGGGCCATGGAGCGTCGCTATCAGGTTGATCAGGGTGAACACCGCCAGCAGGCTGCGCTGGATCAGGCACAGGAAACAAGGTCGCAGCAATGCCCCATATTCCAGATAAAAAGACGCGCCCAACGTCAGCACACCGGCCATGAACGCCAGGAAGAACAAGGAGCGTGAGGGGGCCAAAGACATTGTTTATCCGCAACGCAAGAGATAGGTAGTTACGGTAGAGGAAAGACCTTACCCCTTTCAATACGCGCTGGAGCAGACGCTTCCGTGAGATTGCAGGGATATACCGTCAGAAGGTAGGTAACTTTGCGTGGCTCAGTGTGGGAAACCACCTCAGCCCCTGAAACGCCCCTAACCAAGGGGATTTGAAGGGCTGGCTGCCAGATGTTTCCCAGCCAACCCTTCAAAAAATCCTACGTCAAACCCGTGCAGGCACCGGCAGCGGTGAAGCCAGCAGACGGCTATCCAGCAGCCCAAGGCCTTCCTGGAACAGCTGATTACTGCGCTCGGTATCACCCAACTGCGCCAGCAAGCGCGCCAACTCGGCGCAGGCCTCGGGGTTGCGCTGCACTTGCAGGCTGCTTTCCAGATAGTCCCGCGCCTTGCCCCACAAACTGTTTTGCAGGCAAAGCCGACCCAAGGTCAGCAACAGGCTGGCATCCCCCGGGTGATCCTTGAGCCAACCTTCGGCGAATTTCAGCTGGCGTGCCGGATCGCTACCGCGCAACAGGCCATACAACCGGATCAGGTGGCTGTCATAACCGCGCTTGAGCGCCACACGCAACGCCTCTTCGGCCTTGGCATCGGCGCCCAGCTGACGCAACTGCTCGGCATAGGCCAGCACCAGTTGGGGCTCCTGGCGCTGGGCCGAGGTCAACTGCTGCCAGGCCCGCTCAAGGGATTGCAGGCCGGCTTCACCGTGCTCTTCACGCTGGACCGCCAGGCTCAGGTTTTCACCCCAGGCCCGGCGCTCCAGATCTGCCAGTTCGGCGGCAGGCAGCACTTTGTCCTTGCGCAGTTCCGGCAACAGGCGGATCACCGAAGACCAGTCACCGCGCTGCTGGTGCAAGCGCTGGAGTTGACGCAATACCTGGGCGTTGTGCGGATGGCGTTCATGCATGGCCTGCAGAGTCACCAGGGCGGCGTCGGTGTCGCCACGGTCCATCTGCAACTGCGCGTGGCTCAAGGCGATGGCCAATTCGGCCTGGGGCTGACGCTCCAGGGCGCGCTCAAGCAGGCCGTCGGACTCTTCATAACGCCCCTGCTCGTTGGCGGCCCGGGCCGCGCCAAGGTAATACAGCAGCGGCTGACGCTCGGCTTCTGCAGCACGGTGCAGGTGTCGCTCGGCGCTGGCCCAGCGGCCTTCCGCCAGGTCCATCTGCCCTTGCTCGATGGCGACCTGCACGCGTCGGCTGCGATTGCGGCGCGACCAGGGATTGACCACGCCACCAGAGGTTGTCACCAGCCCCAGCAGCACCCGCAGCAGATAGATCGCCAGGCCGACGACAAACACCGCCACCAGGGTCGACCACAGGCCAGACTCGTAATGCAGCACATGGGGATAGGTGATCAGCACATAGCCGGTGTGTTTCGAGATGCCTACCGCCAGCGCCAGGGCGAGGGCAATCGCCAGCACCAGGATCACATAGAAACGCTTCATCGGCTTTACTCCTGGGTCGCCGGCTTACCGGCGGAAGCCTTGGCTTCATCGGCAGACAGATGGCGGCGTTCAAGGTAAGCCTGCACCGCAGACAAGCTCGCGGCGAGGTCCGGGGTCACCACCGAGACGGCCTTGGGCTCAAGCTCGGTGATACGCGCCAGCATGGCCTGGCTTTGCGGGTTGTCCTGGTTGAAGTTGTCTTGCAAGACGCTGCGCGCCTCGCCCAACGCACGGGCGTACACCGCCGGTTCGCCATTGAGCGCCGCCCATTGCGCCTGCTCCAGCGCCAGGCTCAGGGCCAGTCGCACCTGGTTCAAGCCTTGGCCTGCCAGCAGCGGGCGGATGTTATCGTCGGGGTTGAAGTCGATCCGGAAGTAGCGGGAGATCTGTTCCCACCATTGGCTCCAGCGACTGTCCGTGTCGGTGCTCGGACGGCCCTGTGGGCTCTCTTGCAGCTGATATTCCGGGGACACGGCGGCCAGTTGCACCACCTGGTCCCGCAGCGCCGCCAGTTGCAGGTACAGCCCGGTACGGTCTGGCTGCTCGACGCTGCGCAAGGCCGCCAAACTCTTGGCCAACTGCTCACGGGCGGCGTAGGAACCGGGATCGCTCTGCTCGCGCAGGATCTCATCGGCGCCCTGCACCAGCGCCTGGGCACTGTTGATATCCTGCAAGGCCGACAGGCGCAGGCTGGCCAGACGCAGCAGATGCTCGGCCTCGGCCAGGCGCCAATCCTTGCGGCTAGCGCCCAGGACGGTTTCCAGACGCTGATTCAGGCGTTGCTGGTCGCCCTGCAATTGCGCCACCAATCGACGGCGTTCTTCCAGCTCATCAGCACCCGGCAATTGCGCCAGGCGCGCGGCCAACTGCTGTTGTGCCTGCTCAATACCCTGGGATTGTTCATCCAGGGTACGCACCTGCCCCAACTGTTGCTGACTGCTCGCTTGCAGGGCCCGGACCTGCCAGAGCCCCCAGCCGCCGGCCGCAACACCGGCGGCACCGAGCAGCAAGGCGAAGACCGCCAGGCCGTTGCCACGGCGCGGCGCAGTGACCGGGGTCTCAACAGGCGCATCAAGCGCGGGCTGAGCTTCATCTTTAGGCAAGGCTGTTTCGCTCACGTGTCCATCCTTTGCGTTATTAGAGAGTGGGAACGGGCTGGCTCCGTAACGCCACTAGCAAAGCCGCGGCACTGGCACCGCGGCAATCCACAACTTTTTCCGCGCCCGCCGCCCGCGCCATTTCGGCGACGCGTGGGCTGGGCACGAACAACGGCAACTGTGCCACGCGTGGCCAATGGGCGCCGGCAAGGCTTTGCAAATGCAAAAAACCCTGCCCACTGCTGACCACCAGGCCGTTCAAGCGTTCCACAGCAATGCGCTGGGCGAGCACATCCGGGTCGTAGGCTGGCAGAAACCGACGATACAACTCCAGATAATCGACACTAGCACCTTGGCCGCGTAAACGCTCAGCCAGCAACTCTCGCCCACCCTGCCCGCGCAGGATCAATACCCGGGCATCGGCAATGGCGACAGCCTCGCGCAACCGGGGCACTTCAAGCAAGGCTTCGCTGTCATCCCCAACCTCGGGGTAGCTCACATCCAGGCCTTGGTCAGCCAGAACCTGGGCCGTTGCTGCGCCGACGCTGAACCACGGCAACGCCGGCACCGCTGGCGCGTACTGATCGAGCAATTGCAGCGCCACGCGCGCGGCCGGCTTGCTTACCACGATCACCGCGCAGTAGCGATCCAGGCCCTGGAAAACCGCCTGATGCTCAGGAGTGATGGGCAAGGGTTCGGTTTCCAGCAACGGCAAGCAGCTGCTGAAGATACCGGCTTCGGACAACGAGGCCGCCAGGGCTGCCGATTCCTCGGCAGGCCGCGTCAGCAGCACACGCCAACCGGTCACTGCGGACCGGCCTCGCCATAGACTTTTTGCAGAATGGCGCCGGCGCCTTTGGCCAGCAATTCTTCGGCAACCTTCACACCCAGGCTGGCGGCCTCGGCTTGTGGCCCGCGAATTTCAGCGGTGAGCAGTAAACCACCGTCGGGATCGCCCACCAGGCCACGCAGCCAGAGGTTGTCACCCTCAAGGACCGCGTAACAGGCGATCGGTACCTGGCAGCCACCGTTGAGGTGCTTGTTCAGGGCGCGTTCGGCGGTGACGCGAATTTCGGTTTGCTGATGATCGAGAGGCTTGAGCAGCGCCTGGATTTCACGGTCTGCGGTACGGCATTCGATACCGACGGCCCCCTGCCCACCGGCCGGCAAGCTGTCTTCGACACTGATGGCCGACGTGATGCGGTCTTCAAAGCCCAGGCGAATCAGGCCCGCCGCCGCCAGGATGATCGCGTCGTACTCGCCGGCATCCAGCTTGGCCAGGCGGGTATTGACGTTGCCCCGCAGGAAGCGGATCTGCAGGTCCGGGCGACGGGTCAGCAACTGGGCCTGGCGACGCAGGCTGGAAGTCCCGACGATGCTACCCAGGGGGAGCTCATCAAGGGAGGCGTAGGTGTTGGACACGAAGGCATCGCGCGGGTCTTCACGCTCGCAGATGCAATACAGGCCCAGGCCTTCGGGAAAGTCCATCGGTACGTCTTTCATTGAGTGCACGGCGATGTCGGCTTCATTCTCCAAGAGCGCGGTTTCCAGCTCCTTGACGAACAGCCCCTTGCCGCCGATTTTCGACAGTGGCGAGTCGAGCAGCTTGTCGCCGCGACTGACCATGGGCACCAGGGACACCGTAAGGCCCGGATGGGCTTGCTCAAGGCGGGCTTTGACGTATTCGGCCTGCCACAAGGCCAGGGCACTTTTACGGGTGGCGATGCGGATTTCGCGAGAGGACATGGATCAATCCGTACTGAATAGATACGGCAGATAATAACAGCTCAGGCAGAACCGCCTTGATTTGAATCAGCAAGTGCGGGGCCTCCCTGGCCGCGTCACTCCGGGATTCGGGGCATGCAGGTCGCTCAAGCCCTCGGGCTAAAGCTGCTGCATCATTTTGCGCACGCCTGCGACATGGCGTCGGCTGACGATCAACGCATCGCCGTTGAGCCCTTTGAGGAACAACTGGAAATGCCCCAGGGGCGTGCGTTGCAGGCGCTCGATACGCTCGCGGGCCACCAGCGCATTGCGATGGATGCGCACAAAGCGCTCGCCAAATTCGTCTTCCAGGGCCTTGAGCGGCTCATCAAGCAGCACTTCGCCGACCTCGTGGCGCAAGGTCACGTACTTGTGGTCGGCGATAAAGTAAATCACCTGGTCCACGGGAATCAGCTCGATGCCCTTGCGGGTCCGCGCGCTGATATGGCTACGCGGGCCGTTGCCACTTTGCGCTGCGGGCTGGGTCAAGGCGCCGAGCTGGGCGCGATTGGGTCGCTCAGCCTTCTTCAAGGCCTTGAGTACCGCATCGGCAGCCACTGGCTTGACCAGGAAGCTGACACCGCTGGCCTCCAGGGCCTGGGAGGGAAACTCCTCTTCACTGGCACAAAGCACCAATGCCGGCGGCGACTCGCGCTCGCTCAAGCGGGCAGCTACCTGCAGGCCATCAAGGCCCGGCATGGCGATATCGAGCAGCACCACATCCGGCTTCAGGCTTTCGATCAAGGCCAATGCCTCGTCGCCACTGCAAGCGCTGGGTTCAAGGACACTGTACCCCTCAAGCTCACTGACCATACGGCTCAGTCGCTCGCGGGCTTGGGGTTCGTCATCAACGATCAGGACATTCATATTGCGCTGGATTCCTGCGTGAGTCTCGCACAAGGATAGCGTAGACAGGTGCGGTGACTTCCGTCACGGCGATCCACGCTAAGACTAGCGCGAGCGGCAAAAAGTGCCCCGAGAGCGACACCAATATTTACCCGGACCTGTTCAATACCGCCCATAACCCGATACCGCAGGGCATCGTCATAGGGTTTGCTGATACACAATATGAACACCCCCTCTACTTTAAGGTTAGCCTGGAGTTCGACCTCATTGCCTGGCATTGGTGCAGTGCACCCCTGTCAGTGCAACTGTAGACGCTCATGAAGACGACATTGCTCAATCGTCAAATATCGTTTCAATAAACATCCTTTGTTTACCTCAGGAACCGGCCGGGTTAAACCCCCGCGTCACTCCCACCTCCAGTCTCATCCCGGACGCGGCAGACGGCAAGGCACTTTGCCATCCAGCAAACAAATAAAAATGCCGACGCGGCGTATCAACGCCTCCATCAGCAACCCTGTTATTATCGGCGGCACACTTTCATGCCTCTTTTAAGCAGATCACGAGCGAATCCATGAGCACCGACAAGACCAACCAGTCCTGGGGCGGCCGCTTCAGTGAGCCCGTCGACGCCTTCGTCGCGCGCTTCACCGCCTCCGTCAATTTCGACCAGCGCCTCTATCGCCACGACATCATGGGCTCCATCGCCCACGCCACCATGCTGGCCAAGGTCGGCGTGCTGACCGATGCCGAGCGCGACAGCATCATTGACGGCCTGACCACGATCCGTGGCGAAATCGAGGCCGGTACCTTCGACTGGCGCGTGGACCTTGAAGACGTGCACATGAATATCGAGGCGCGCCTGACCGATCGCATCGGCGTTACCGGCAAAAAACTGCACACCGGGCGTAGCCGCAACGATCAGGTAGCCACCGATATCCGCCTGTGGCTGCGCGATGAAATCGACTTGATCCTGGCCGAAATCACCCGCCTGCAAACAGGTCTGCTGGAGCAGGCAGAGCGTGAATCGGACACCATCATGCCCGGCTTCACCCACCTGCAAACCGCGCAGCCTGTGACCTTTGGCCACCATCTGCTGGCCTGGTTCGAAATGCTCAGCCGCGACTACGAGCGCCTGGTCGATTGCCGCAAACGCGCCAACCGCATGCCCCTGGGCAGCGCCGCGCTGGCCGGCACCACCTACCCGATCGACCGCGAATACACCGCGCAACTGCTGGGTTTCGACGCCGTGGGCGGCAACTCCCTGGACGGCGTATCGGATCGCGACTTCGCCATCGAGTTCTGCGCCGCCGCCAGCATCGCGATGATGCACTTGTCGCGATTCTCCGAAGAGCTGGTGTTGTGGACCAGCGCGCAGTTCCAGTTCATCGACTTGCCGGATCGTTTCTGCACCGGCAGTTCGATCATGCCGCAAAAGAAAAACCCCGACGTGCCAGAGCTGGTGCGGGGCAAGAGCGGCCGTGTATTCGGCGCGCTGATGGGCCTGCTGACCCTGATGAAAGGCCAGCCTCTGGCCTACAACAAGGACAACCAGGAAGACAAGGAACCGCTGTTCGACGCCGCCGATACCCTGCGCGACTCGCTGCGCGCGTTTGCCGACATGATCCCGGCGATCAAGCCCAAGCACGCCATCATGCGCGAGGCGGCCCTGCGCGGTTTCTCTACCGCCACAGACCTGGCGGACTACCTGGTGCGCCGTGGCCTGCCATTCCGTGACTGCCATGAAATCGTTGGCCATGCGGTGAAATACGGCGTGGATACTGGCAAGGATCTGGCGGAAATGAGCCTGGAAGAGCTGCGCCAGTTCAGCGACCAGATCGAGCAAGACGTGTTTGCGGTACTGACCCTGGAAGGCTCGGTCAATGCTCGCAACCATATCGGCGGCACGGCTCCGGCCCAGGTCAAGGCAGCCGTAGTGCGCGGCCAGGCCCTGCTCGCCAGCCGCTAAAAGCATCGCAGGCAAGCCAGCTCCCACCTTTGACCGGGGCCTTCAATCTACCTCGGTCAACTGTGGGAGCCCGCTTGTGTGGGAGCTGGCTTGCCTGCGATAGCATCACCTTAGTGTCACTGACACACCGAGGTGCCTGCATCGCGGGCAAGCCCAGCTCCCACATTTATTACTTCTTCGCCGCGATCATCGCCATAAAGGCCGGCATCGCCGCGTCCTTGTCCGCCGCCACTCGCTGGGCGTTGGGCAGGTCTTGCAGCGTCTTCAGCAAAGCCTTGGCCTTCGGCAACTCAGCCAGCAGATCCAGGCCGAACAGCTTCCCACCAACCGCGCACGCCAAGTCCACGCTGTACATGAAGTACACATCAGCAAGCGTAAAACGCTCCCCTGCCACATACGGCGCAAACTTGCCGTGCCGCCCCAGCGAAGCAACCCCTAACAGCAACTCGGCCTTGGCCTTGTCCTTGATCGCCTGCGGTACCGGCATGCCAAAGAACGCCTCGCCATAGCAAGCCCGGGCCGGCAGTTCGATGTACAACTCGATTTCCCTGCACAACGCCAACACCTGGGCACGCTGGAACGCATCGCCTGGCAGCAGGGCCGGGCCCGATTGCGTCTGTTCGAGGTACTCGAGAATCACGCTGGTTTCGTTGATAAAGCCGTTTTCCACCTTCAGCACCGGCACCTTGCCGCGCGGGCTCACCGCCAGGGCTTCAGGGGTTTGCCCGGCATAAAACGCCACTTCCTCGAAGGGCAGGCCCTTTTCCAGGAGCGCCAGCTTGACCATGTTGTAGTAGTTACTGACCGAAAATCCGTAGAGCTTGAGCATCACAAAGCCTCCAGGCCGTGCAGGGGTTGGCTGGTTAGGTTATAGAACGTGACGCGCCACCTGACCAGCAGCATCACCGGGCTGAATGGAGGTAGACTGGCGCCCTTTCCTGACAGGAGGCAGCCATGAGCGAGCCAACCGATATCGACAACGACGACGAAGAGTTCGCCGAATCCACCTTGACCCAAGCGATCGAAAACCAGATCGAAAGCGATAACCCGCCGGCGGCCAAGGCCACATTCAACAAGCTGACCCTGGTGGGCTACGAGCGCGAAGACATCCTGAACCTGATGGCTCATGTGCTGGCCGTGGAAATCGACGCGATGCTGGAAGAAGACCGGCCGTTCAACACCGACTGGTATGAAACCGCCCTGCGCGCCCTGCCAGAGCTGCCGCCGGAAAACCAGTAACCCTGCCCTTGCTCGCGAAAAACCTGAGCGCGCCGCGTTTCTCCAACTGCCCCGGGTCAACGTTAACGCTTTTCGCGAGCAAGCTCGCTCCTCCAGACTGGACAGTTCGCCCAAGTACGTTCACCTTAGGGGCTGCTAGCGTCTGACAATTCCTAGAACGTCTGGAGTCCTTATGTCGTATACCCCTGAGTTGGTTGCCGAACTGGAAATCCTTGCACTTTTCAACCTGGGCAGTTCCCAGGAAGGTCTGAAAGTCCATCAGACCGCTGCTCCCACTGCCATTGCTGCGGCCAAACGCCTGTTCGAGAAAAAACTGATCGACCAGCCAGATGGCGGCTACCTGACCAGTCTGGGCCGCGACGCAGCAGAACAAGCGCAAACACTGCTGACGATCCTGACCACCGCTACCACCAAAGAAGCCGCCTGACCCACCGTATCGCCCACGGAATCCTCTGTTCACGGATTCCGCGGGCACTTCTGCGCCGACGATAAAATTCTGGCGCCAAAAACAAATTCCCCTTAAACCTCCTACGATTCTGTCTGTAAACTCCTACACGGCCGCCCACGCCGGGCCTGCGAGCCGTTGAGTTCGACATGACCAGTACCCATGAAATCCGCCCTGACTTGGATGAAGGCATTGACCGCAAGGTACTGGCCCAACTGCGCTCGCGTTTCCTCACCCTCAATGCCGGCCGCATGGCCCGGGCTGTCGAAGGCCTGACGCCGCGCCAGCAAAGCGTGCTGGCACTGCTGCCGCTGTTTTTCCATGTCAATCACCCCTTGTTGCCTGGCTATGTCTCGGGCAGTACGCCGGCCGGTTTGTCGAATTTTGAACCGGATGCCCAGGTCCTGGCCGAAGCCCAGCGCCTGACCCGCTCGTTTTCCTACAAGCCACGCCACGGCAACCCGCCCACCCCGATCCACGGTCTGTTCCTGATGGGCAGCCTTGGCACACTGGCCCAGGCCGACCAGAGTGATATGGACGTGTGGGTCTGCCACGCCGCCGAGGTAAACGAGGCCGAGCTGGTCGAATTGCGCAAAAAGTGCCAGTTGCTGGAGGCCTGGGCCCTGAGCATGGGCGCCGAGGCGCATTTTTTCCTGATCGAACCCAGCCGTTTTGCTCAGGGCGGTCGCGATACCCAGCTCAGCTCAGATGACTGCGGCACCAGCCAGCACTATCTGTTGCTCGATGAGTTCTACCGCACCGCCATCTGGCTGGCCGGGCGCACGCCAATCTGGTGGCTGGTGCCAGTCTACGAAGAAGCGCGCTACGCCGAATTTACCCACGCGCTGATTTCCAAACGTTTTATCCGCGCCGACGAAACCCTCGACCTCGGGCACCTGGCCCATATCCCGCCGGGAGAATTTATCGGCGCCGGCCTGTGGCAGTTGTTCAAGGGTATCGAGTCACCCTACAAGTCGGTGCTCAAGCTGTTGCTCACCGAGGTGTATGCCAGCGAGCACCCCAAGGTGCAGTGCCTGAGCCTGCGTTTCAAACGCGCGGTGTTCGCCAACCAACTGGACCTGGATGAGCTGGACCCGTATATCGTGGTCTACCGTCGCATCGAGGAATACCTGCGCGGACGCAACGAACCCGAGCGCCTGGAACTGGTGCGGCGCAGCCTGTACCTGAAGGTCAACCGCAAGCGCACCACCAGCTGGCAACGCGCGCTGCTGGAGCGCCTGGCCCACGAATGGGGCTGGGACCAGCGGCAACTGGCCCTGCTCGACAGCCGCAGCCAGTGGAAAGTGCGACAGGTCGCGTCCGAACGCCGCGCCCTGGTCAATGAGCTCAATTACAGCTATCGCTTCCTGACCCAATTCGCCCGCACCGAACAGACCGTGAGCCTGATCAACAAGCGCGACCTCAATGTGCTGGGCCGGCGCCTGTACGCCGCCTTTGAACGCAAGGCCGGCAAGGTCGAGTTCATCAACCCGGGGATTGCCCCGGACCTGGCCGAAGACACCCTCACCCTGGTCCACTCGCCCAATCGCAAGGAGCCGGGCCAGTACCATTGGGGCCTGTACAACGGCAGCCTGACCGCCCTGGAATGGGAGCACTTTGCGCCGATCAAACGCAGCCGCGACCTGCTGGAGATGCTCACCTGGTGCCATCGCAACGGCGTGATCGACAGCAGCACGCGCCTGGCCCTGCATCCGGGCACCAGCGATTTGAGCGAATTCGAGCTGTTCAATCTGCTGGGCAGCCTGCAACAGACCGTCGCCCTGCCCCTGGCCACGGTGGATGAGGAACGCCTGCTGCGTACGGCGATACCCGAGGAGGTGCTGTTGCTGGTCAACGTCGGCGTCGACCCGCTCAAGCACCACCGTGACTTGAATATCCTGATGACCACCGAGCGCACCGACTCCCTGAGTTACGCCGGCGTCAGGGAAAACCTGGTGTTGACCCTGGACCAGGTGACACTCAACAGCTGGAACGAGGTAATGGTCAGCCGTTACGAGGGCCCTCACGCCCTGCTCGATTGCCTGCGCGATTACCTGAATCAGTTACCACACGACCAACTGCCACGGCTGCGGGTGCGCTGTTTCTGCCATAACCGTGCGCAGTTCATTGCCCAGCGTGTGGAAGAGATTTTCGATACCGCGCAAAACCTGATGCTCAGCCAGCTCAACCACCGCTATCTGATCCAGGTGCAGCAGCACTATCACGTCATGGAACTGGCGCCGGGGCAGGCCAATCATGTGTCCCTGGCCAGCGAGCAGGCGCTGGTGGAATACCTCAGCGAAGAACTGGCCAGCTACAGCCCGTTGCACCTGGATGCCATGGCCCTGGAAGACCACGATCTGGCGGCGCTGCTACCGATGGGCCAGGCGGATTGTGTGCAGGTGTTCTACCGCATCAATGACGGTTTTGCCGAGCTGTACGTGCTCGACGAATTCAACGCCCTCTGGCAACAGCGCCTGCCGTTTCATGATGAGCAAAGCTTGCTCGCCCCTTTGCAGCGCTTCCTGCAGTCGGTCATCTATCGTCGGGACGCGCTGTCACCGCTGGACCCGCAGCAGCCACTGGGGGCCGTGCAAACGCTGTATTACCAGCTGTTGCCATCGGCAAGCGGTCGGGCCCGTCGGGTCGAGCCACGACCGGCACCCCAGGTCCAGGCCAACAAACCGTTCTACGACGTGCAGGCGATTATCGGCAAGGGCGCGCCAGGCCAGGTGGGGATTACCCTGTACTGCAATCAGCGGGAGTTTTGTGAACTGGAATTTGGCGACCAGCTGTTTGCAGTGGTCGCCCAGGAGATCGTCGGGCAGCGTCGGGAAACCGAGCGCTATCGTTGCTACATCACCGACCTGGACCTGTCCGGGCTACTCGGTGATGTTCAAAGCCCAAGCAATCTCTACCTGCGCTACAAGGCCGAGTTGGAGCAGGCGCTCAACCAGGCCTTGAATCAGGTCTAGAGCGTGAATGCGCCGCCGTCTTTAGGCTGGCCTTCGACACTCAGCAGCTCAAGCTTGAGGGTCTTGCCACCTGGAGCGGGCCAGTCGATGTGCTGGCCAACCTGCAGGCCCAGCAGCGCACTGCCCACAGGGGCGAGGATCGAGATCTTGCCTTCGTCGGCATTCGCGTCCTTGGGGTAGACCAGGGTCAGGTGATAGTCCTTGCCGCTGCTTTGCTCGCGGCAATGCACGCTGGAGTTCATGGTCACGACACCGGCAGGCACTTCATCGTGACCAACCACGTCTTCAGCGCGGTCAAGTTCGGCTTGCAGGGCGATGACGCCTGGCAGTTTATCGTCCATACGGTCGATCAGTTGCTCAAGACGTTGCACATCGAGACGGGTGAGGATGATGGAAGGTGCAGTCATGATTGCGGCAGACTCCTTTTTTTCTGCACAAAAAAGCAAAACCCCGCCAATAAACGGCGGGGTTCTCACGGACCTCGATGAGTTGAGGTGTACCCGGACACTACCACAGCACACCAAATAAACAAGATGGGCTGGTCTGAAGGTCAGGCACCGGCCTTGCGTTGCTCGGCCTGTGCGACGATCACGCGGCGCCGCTGATCGTCGGCGGAACGCCATTCCCGGATGTCTTCCACGTGTCGGAAGCAGCCAAGGCAGACTTTCTGCTCATCCAGCCGACACAAACTGATACAAGGTGACGGCACTGCCGGGCTGACATTGCTGAACAGCGGCTTGGGCGGACGGGCGGGTGTGGGCTGGGTCACGATCAAATCTCGTCGAAATCCAGCTCGACGCCGGCCTGTTCCTGAGTGATGCGTGCAAGCATTTCGCTCAGCAGCTCATCGCTGGTGTCGTGGGACCAGCGTTTTTCTTCTTCGTCATAGTCGAAGTGAAAACCTCCGGAACGTGCCGCCAGCCACAACTGACGCAGCGGCTCCTGGCGGCTGAAGATCAATTGGCTGCCGTTCTCGAACTTGACGGTCAGCACGCCGGCAGAATTTTCCAGATCCACATCCAGGCCACTCTCGTCGAAAATATCCTCCAGCGCTTGCTGGGTCGCATCGACCAGGTCGTGAAAGCGGGCTTCGGTCAAACTCATGGTGGGAACCTCAAAAAGTGTCTACTCACGCTCAAGCGCCGCACGATACGGAGGCGCCATCATGATTGCAAAGAATACCGATTTCGTTCCCATCAGCCGCGAGAAATATCCCAAATTAATGTAGGCCACTTCACGACATACTCGGCAAAGCCCCGCCGGACGGGTGTCCCGGCACATAGGCAAGCTGGCGGGTGGTCGGTATACTCGGGCGCAATTAATGCATATTCAAGGATTTAGCCATGAAGCGCCTGATCTCTTCCCTTGCTGCGCTCGTCGCGGTCGCTTGCCTCGTCAGTGCCTGTGGTCAAAAAGGCCCATTGTACCTGCCCGATGACAGCAAAGACCCGAATGAACAGGCGCAAACGTCGCAATCCAAAGCGCACAAGCACGACACCTACTAAGGGAATTTCATGGACGCTTTTAACTACCGGAACGGCGAGCTGTTCGCGGAAGGCGTGGCGCTGTCCGCGATTGCCGAACGCTTCGGCACCCCGACCTATGTGTACTCGCGAGCGCATATCGAAGCGCAATACCGCACCTTTGCCGATGCACTGGAGGGCACGCCAAGCCTGGTGTGCTATGCAGTAAAAGCCAACTCCAACCTGGGTGTACTCAATGTCCTGGCGCGCCTGGGCGCTGGTTTTGACATCGTGTCCCGTGGCGAGCTGGAGCGTGTACTGGCCGCAGGCGGCAAGGCTGACAAAATCGTGTTCTCCGGGGTCGGCAAGACCCGCGAAGACATGCGCCGCGCCCTGGAAATCGGCGTGCATTGCTTCAACGTCGAGTCCACCGACGAGCTGGAGCGCCTGCAAGTGGTGGCCGCCGAGATGGGCGTGCGTGCGCCGATCTCCCTGCGCGTCAACCCGGATGTCGATGCCGGTACCCACCCGTACATTTCCACCGGTCTCAAAGAGAACAAGTTCGGCATCGCGATTGCCGACGCCGAAGACGTGTATATCCGCGCCGCCCAACTGCCAAACCTGGAAGTACTGGGTGTGGACTGCCATATCGGTTCGCAACTGACCAGCCTGCCCCCCTTCCTCGATGCCCTCGACCGCCTACTGGCGCTGATCGACCGCCTCGGCGAGTGCGGCATCTACCTGCACCACATTGATCTGGGCGGTGGCGTGGGCGTGCGTTATCGCGACGAAGAGCCGCCGCTGGTGGCCGACTACGTCAAGGCCGTACGCGAGCGCACCGAAGGCCGCGACCTGAAGCTGATATTCGAGCCGGGCCGCTACATCGTTGCCAATGCAGGCGTACTGCTGACCCAGGTCGAGTACCTCAAGCACACCGAACACAAGGATTTCGCCATCGTCGATGCGGCGATGAACGACCTGATCCGCCCGGCGCTGTACCAGGCCTGGATGGATGTCAGCGCCGTGCGCCCGCGCGACAGCGCCCCGCGCACCTATGACATCGTCGGCCCGATTTGTGAAACCAGCGACTTCCTGGCCAAGGACCGTGAACTGGCCCTGGCAGAAGGCGATCTGCTGGCCGTGCATTCGGCCGGTGCCTACGGGTTTGTCATGAGCTCCAACTACAACACCCGCGGGCGTACCGCCGAAGTGTTGGTGGACGGTGATCAAGCGTTTGAAGTGCGTCGCCGCGAGACGGTAGCCGAGTTGTTTGCTGGCGAAAGCCTGCTGCCGGAGTAAGCCATGCTGCTGCGTTTTACCAAGATGCACGGCCTGGGCAATGACTTTATGGTCCTTGACCTGGTCAGCCAGCACGCGCATATCCTGCCCAAGCACGCCAAGCTGTGGGGCGACCGCCATACCGGCATCGGCTTCGATCAGTTGCTGATCGTCGAGGCGCCAAGCAATCCGGAGGTGGATTTCCGTTACCGGATCTTCAACTCCGACGGTTCCGAAGTGGAACAGTGCGGCAACGGTGCGCGCTGCTTCGCCCGGTTCGTGCTGGACAAGCGCCTGACCGCCAAACGGCAGATTCGCGTCGAGACCAAAAGCGGCATTATCGAGCTGGATATCCGCAGCGACGGCCAGATCAGCGTCGACATGGGCGCCCCGCGCCTGGTGCCGGCCGATATTCCGTTCCAGGCTGAGGCCCAGGCCTTGAGTTATCCACTGGATGTCGACGGCACTGTGGTCGAGGTGGCCGCTGTGTCCATGGGCAACCCCCATGCGGTGCTGCGGGTCAACGACATCAACAATGCGCCGGTGCATGAACTGGGACCGAAGATCGAACATCACCCGCGCTTTCCGGCGCGGGTCAACGTCGGCTTCCTGCAGGTCATCGACCGCTCCCGTGCGCAATTGCGCGTGTGGGAACGCGGCGCCGGGGAAACCCAGGCTTGTGGCACCGGCGCTTGCGCCGCCGCCGTGGCTGCGATCAGCCAGGGCTGGATGGATTCGCCCCTGTTGATCGACCTGCCCGGCGGACGCCTGTCCATCGAATGGGCAGGCCCAGGCCAACCGGTGAAGATGACCGGCCCGGCATCCCGTGTATACGAAGGACAGGTCCGTCTATGAGAGCGACTCGCCAATGACCGATAAGCCCCAGGCACCCGCCAAGCAGCCCGAAGGATCCCCTTGCGAAAGCCTGGAGGCAGCGGCCGTCGCCGCTTACCTGGAGGCTAACCCGGACTTCTTCGTCGAACACGACGAACTGCTGCCGGCCCTGCGCATCCCTCACCAGCGCGGCGATACCGTGTCGCTGGTGGAGCGGCAGATGAAGATCCTGCGCGAGCGCAATATCGAAATGCGCCATCGGCTCTCACAGTTGATGGACGTGGCCCGCGACAACGACCGCCTGTTCGACAAGACCCGCCGCCTGATCCTGGCACTGCTGGATGCCGCCAGCCTGGAAGACCTGACCATTGCCGTCGAAGACAGCCTGCGCCAGGACTTCCAGGTGCCGTTTGTCAGCCTGATCCTGTTCAGTGACAACCCGATGCCGGTCGGGCGCTGGGTCAAGGGCAGCGAAGCGCAGACCGCCATTGGCGGCCTGTTGTCGGAAGGCAAGACCATCAGCGGCACCCTGCGCGAGCATGAACTGGACTTCCTGTTTGGCGAGGACCAGCGCGTGCAGATCGGCTCGACTGCCGTGGTCGCCCTCAACCATCAAGGCCTGCATGGCGTCCTGGCCATTGCCAGCCGTGATCCGCAGCACTACAAGAGCACGGTAGGCACGCTGTTTTTGACCTACATTGCTGAAGTGTTGAGCCGCAGCCTGCCGCGCTTTACCACTGCCCTGCGCGCGGTGCGCTAGCCATGGAACGGCAACTGGACGCCTACTGCGCTCACCTGCGCAGCGAGCGCCAGGTGTCTCCCCATACGCTGGAAGCCTACCGACGGGACTTGAACAAGGTCCTGGCGTTCTGCCAGAAACACCAGATCAGCAGCTGGAAGGCCCTTGATATCCAGGGCCTGCGCAGCCTGATTGCACGCCTGCACCAGCAGGGCCAATCCTCCCGCAGCCTGGCGCGCCTGCTGTCGGCGGTACGTGGTCTGTATCACTACCTCAACCGCGAAGGCCTGTGCGATCACGACCCGGCCAACGGCCTGGCGCCGCCCAAGGGTGAGCGCCGCCTGCCCAAGACCCTGGATGCCGACCGCACCCTGCAATTGCTCGATGGCGCGGTCGAAGATGACTTCCTGGCGCACCGCGACCAGGCGATCCTGGAGCTGTTCTATTCCTCGGGCCTGCGCCTGTCGGAGCTGACCAGCCTCAACCTCGAGCAACTGGACCTGGCCGACGGCCTGGTGCAAGTGCATGGCAAAGGCAGCAAGACCCGCGTGCTGCCCATCGGCAAAAAGGCCCGCGACGCCCTGCTGGTGTGGCTGCCCCTGCGAGCCCTGAGCAATCCGCCGGACGACGCGGTGTTTGTCAGCCAGCAAGGCCGACGCCTCGGGCCACGAGCCATTCAGTTGCGGGTCAAGGCCGCCGGCGAGCGGGAGCTGGGGCAGAACCTGCATCCGCACATGCTCCGGCACTCCTTTGCCAGCCACCTGCTGGAATCGTCACAAGACTTGCGCGCCGTGCAGGAACTGCTCGGCCACTCGGATATCAAGACCACCCAGATCTACACCCACCTGGACTTCCAGCACCTGGCAACGGTGTACGACAGCGCCCATCCCAGGGCCAAACGTGTTAAAGGCGGCGACTCATGAGCATCAAGCTAATCACCTTCGACCTGGACGACACCCTGTGGGACAACGTCCCCGTCATCATCAGCGCCGAAGCGTCGATGCGCGAATGGCTGGCGACCCATGCGTCCAAGGTCGGCGACCTGCCCCTGGAGCATTTCGCCAGCCTGCGCCAGCAGGTGCTGCAACGTCATCCCGAGCTCAAACACCGGATCAGTGTGCTGCGCCAGCGGGTGCTGATGCACGCCTTTGAAGAGGCCGGTTATCCACAGCCGCAAGCCACGGAGATGGCCGATGTGTGTTTTGAAGCGTTCATTCATGCGCGGCACCAGCTCACCGTCTTCCCCGAAGCCGAGCCGATGCTGCAAGCCCTGCGCCAGCACTTTCTGCTGGGGGTGATCACCAATGGCAATGCCGATGTGCAGCGCGTAGGCCTGGCGGATTACTTCCACTTTGCCCTGAGGGCCGAGGATATCGGCATCGCCAAGCCGGATGCGCGCTTGTTTCAAGAGGCGTTGCAGCGGGGCGGGGTGGATGCCAGTGCGGCGGTGCATATTGGCGATCACCCTGGCGATGACATCGCCGGGGCACAGCAGGCGGGGTTGCGAGCCGTGTGGTTCAACCCGACCGGCAAGGTTTGGGAAGGTGAGGCATTGCCGGATGCGCAGATTCGCAGCCTGACCGAGCTACCGGAGCTGCTCCACAGCTGGAAATAACGCGGCTGCGATACCACTGGAAATCCAAGGTGGGAGCCTGCTGGAGTTTATTCCAGGCATGAAAAAACCCGCAGCGACGGCGGGCTTTTTCAGCAAGCAAGTAACCGGCCTCAGATAGGCCGACTGCCGTACTTGTTATCCGGCTTCTTCGGTGGATCTGCCACCACGTTGGCCTCGACTTCCTGCACTTTACCGCCTTTGGCGAGGAACTCTTCCATCGCACGGGCCAGCGCATCGCGCTCTTTGTTCTTGGCCTCGACGCTCGGCAGTTCGTCTACCGAAACAGCAGCCTTGGCCTTGCCTTTGGCGGCCGGAACAGGTGCATCATCGCCACCGTCATCGTCAGCAACGTCTTCCGCTACCGCTTCAAGGCCTTCTTCGGTGTCGTCTTCGTCACCTACTTCCAGTTCGTCGTTTTCCAGATCATCGTCGCTCATGTTCTACCTCATGACTTGCGAAAAGCAGATTAGTTATAGCCCAGCTTCACCATCTGTCGAAGGCTGCCGGAAAAAAATCAACGTCCACCGGATAACCAGTGGCTTATGCCCCATCACCGTGCAGGTGGCGAGGACTTTACGAGCACCGCCATGATCAGGGTGCTCGTCCAGATAAACGCGTTGCCATGTGCCCATTGCCAAGTGGCCGGCCTTGACCGGCAAACTCAGTTGGCGACCCGATAGGCTGCCCTTGAAATGACCCGGGGCTTGGCCCGCTGGGTAATCAGGGTCTGTCGCCATATACAGTTCTGCGCCCATCGGCGCGCATTCTAGCGCGCTCTGGGAAAAAACAAAGTGCCGAATACGCCTACATGCCTGTAAGACATTCGCACACTGAAAAGTACCGTGTGGATCCAATCACAAACTCGGCACAAAAATGCTCACGCGCCTTCACCACAGGCAAATACCAGACAAAAAAATGCCCGGCAAGCCGGGCATGTTTTTTTTCATACGTTCTTACAAGTTGTAGCCACGTTCGTTGTGCTCCGCCAGGTCCAGGCCAACGGCCTCTTCCTCTTCGGTCACACGCAGGCCGATGGTCAAATCCAGCACCTTGAGAATTACGAAGGTCACGATGCCGGTATAGATCACGGTAAAGCCTACGCCCTTGGCCTGGATCCAGACCTGTGCAGCAATATCGGTCACGGTGCCGAAGCCACCCAGGATCGGCGCCGCGAATACGCCGGTGAGAATCGCCCCGACAATCCCGCCCACACCGTGCACACCGAAGGCATCCAGGGAGTCATCGTAGCCCAGCTTGCGCTTGAGGCTGGTGGCGCAGAAGAAGCAGATCACGCCAGACGCCAGGCCGATCACCAGTGCGCCCATCGGGCCTACGGTACCGGCGGCCGGGGTAACGGCCACCAGGCCGGCTACCACACCCGAGGCAATGCCCAGGGCGCTTGGCTTGCCGTGGGTGATCCACTCGGCGAACATCCAGCCCAGTGCCGCAGCAGCAGTGGCGATCTGAGTCACCAGCATCGCCATGCCGGCCGTGCCGTTGGCCGCAGCAGCGGAGCCGGCGTTGAAGCCGAACCAGCCGATCCACAGCATCGCCGCGCCGATCAGGGTGTAGCCCAGGTTGTGCGGGGCCATTGGGGTGGTCGGGTAGCCTTTACGCTTGCCGAGCACGATGCACGCCACCAGGCCAGCCACACCGGCGTTGATGTGCACCACGGTGCCGCCAGCGAAGTCCAGCACGCCCCAGTCCCACATCAGGCCGCCGTTGCCGCTCCAGACCATGTGCGCGATCGGCGCATAGACCAGGGTGAACCAGATGGCCATGAACAGCAGCATGGCGGAGAACTTCATGCGCTCGGCGAACGCACCGACAATCAGCGCCGGGGTGATGATCGCGAAGGTCATCTGGAAGGTGATGAACACCGCTTCCGGGAACAGCGCCGCAGGCCCAGTGATGCTGGACGGTGTGACACCCGCCAGGAACGCCTTGCCCATGCCGCCGAAGAACGAGTTGAAGTTGACGACGCCCTGTTCCATGCCCGTGGTGTCGAACGCGATGCTGTAGCCGTAGACGACCCACAGGATGCTGATCAGACCAGTAATGGCGAAGCACTGCATCATCACAGAAAGAATGTTTTTGGAGCGGACCATGCCGCCGTAGAACAGCGCCAGGCCAGGGATGGTCATGAACAGCACCAGTGCGGTGGCTGTCAGCATCCAGGCAGTGTCGCCGGAATTGAGGACTGGAGCCGCCACTTCGTCTGCCGCCATGGCCAGGCTGGGCATTACGATGGACAACAGGGCTCCTAGCCCTGCGAATTTACGCAGAGTCATATTGTTTTCTCCTGGGGCGTTGGGGTTTGGCGGCTTAGATTGCGTCGGTATCGGTTTCGCCGGTACGGATGCGAATAGCCTGTTCCAGATTGACCACGAAGATCTTGCCGTCACCGATCTTGCCGGTGTTGGCTGCCTTGGTTATCGCCTCGATAACCCGATCAAGATCCTTGTCGTCAATGGCGACATCAATCTTCACCTTCGGCAGGAAATCGACTACGTATTCCGCGCCGCGATACAGCTCGGTATGACCCTTCTGCCGACCGAAGCCTTTGACCTCAGTGACGGTAATGCCCTGCACGCCGATCTCGGACAGTGACTCGCGTACATCGTCCAACTTGAACGGCTTGATGATGGCAGTGACTAGCTTCATGAAAACTCTCTCCCGAATTGGTGGACTTGCCCCAGGAAAACAAACCCGTCTCAAGTCTAAGCGCAGTGCCTGGCTTTGTAACGCATCGTCGCCTCGGCAAATGCCTTTGCGACGCCAGCTAACCGTTGGTGACGAAACATGTACCCTGGTCCGTCAGCGCACTGCATTCGTCACAGCGACTGCATCAGTGCATGGGTCATGATCGTCTAAGCAGAAACCTTGCCAGCTCCGTAAAAGTCACTGAAATCAATCCGTTGCCCGTCTACGCCCACCAATGGGCCGGTGCAGCAGCCTGGATACGCACAAAAACAGTGCATCCGCATTCAGCCCAATGCGCGAAAAGCGTGCGCAGGCCACGCTGAAAAGACTATAGGCGCTGCGTGATACACTGCCGGCCAACTGTTTTCCGGAATGTTTCCCATGCTCGCGCCCAAAGACCTCCTCGACGCCCTGAGCGGCCACGCCTCTCGCCTGTTCAGCGGCGAAACCCCGCTGCCCCGCAATGAAATCGAAAGCCAGTTCAAGGCGCTGCTGCAAAGCGGGTTCAGCAAGCTGGACCTGGTCAGCCGTGAGGAGTTCGACAGCCAGATGGTAGTCCTGGCCCGCACCCGTGCGCGGCTGGAGAGCCTGGAGGCGAAGGTGGCGGAGTTGGAAGCGCGGCTGAATCCACCTCAGGAATAACCACCGCGTCCCCTCTTGGAGCCGGCTTGCCGGCTCCTGCAATGACAGCGCCTGGATACGTTCTGTAAAACCTGCACACAGCGCCTCACCCTCCCTCGTCTACCCTTGAAAAACCGCAGCACGCGGCCCTCCCTTTCAAGGAACGAGCATGTCCCTCGCCATCGTCCACAGCCGCGCCCAGATCGGCGTCGAAGCCCCCGCCGTCACTGTCGAAGTGCATATGGCCAATGGCTTGCCGTCCCTGACCCTGGTGGGCCTGCCGGAGACCGCGGTCAAGGAGAGCAAGGACCGGGTGCGCAGCGCCATTCTCAACAGCGCGCTGCAATACCCCGCACGCCGTATCACCCTCAACCTGGCGCCCGCCGACCTGCCCAAGGACGGCGGGCGTTTTGATCTGGCGATTGCCCTGGGGATTCTCGCGGCCAGCGTGCAGGTACCGGCGCTGGAGTTGGATGACGTTGAATGCCTTGGCGAACTGGCCCTGTCTGGCGAAGTGCGGGCCGTCAAAGGGGTGTTGCCGGCCGCGCTGGCGGCACGCAAGGCCGGGCGCAGCGTGATCGTGCCCAGGGCCAATGCCGAGGAGGCGTGCCTGGCCTCCGGGTTGAAGGTGATTGCAGTGGATCATCTGCTGCAAGTGGTGGCGCACCTGAATGGACGGGTGCCGATCGAGCCGTACAAGTCCGACGGGCTGCTGTACCTGAACAAACCTTACCCGGACCTGAGCGAGGTGCAGGGCCAACTTGCCGCCAAGCGCGCGTTGCTGATTGCCGCAGCGGGTGCCCACAACCTGCTGTTCAGCGGGCCACCCGGCACCGGCAAGACCTTGCTCGCCAGCCGCCTGCCCGGCCTGCTGCCGCCCTTGAGCGAACAGGAAGCCCTGGAAGTGGCGGCCATCCAGTCGGTGGTCAGCCTCGCACCGTTGAGCCACTGGCCCCACCGGCCATTTCGTCAGCCGCACCATTCGGCGTCCGGGCCGGCGCTGGTGGGCGGCGGTTCGAAGCCACAACCTGGGGAAATCACCCTGGCCCATCACGGCGTGTTGTTTCTCGATGAACTGCCGGAATTTGATCGCAAGGTGCTGGAGGTGCTGCGCGAGCCATTGGAGTCCGGGCATATCGTGATTTCCCGGGCGCGCGACCGCGTGAGCTTCCCCGCACGTTTTCAACTGGTGGCAGCCATGAACCCTTGCCCCTGCGGCTATATGGGCGAACCCAGCGGGCGCTGTCGGTGTACGCCGGAACAGATCCAGCGCTACCGCAACAAGCTCTCGGGGCCGTTGCTGGATCGAATCGACCTGCACCTGACCGTTGCCCGGGAAAGCACCGCGCTGAACCCAGCCAAACAAACCGGCAATGACACTGCCAGCGCTTCAACCCTCGTCGCCAGCGCCAGGGATCGCCAACAACAACGCCAGGGCTGTGCAAATGCATTCCTCGACCTGACGGGTTTGCGGCGCCACTGCGAGCTATCGAAAGCCGATGAGGGTTGGCTGGAAAGCGCCTGTGAGCGCCTGACCCTGTCGTTGCGCGCAGCTCATCGGCTACTCAAGGTCGCGCGCACCCTGGCCGACCTGGAACAGGCAGACGCCATCGCTCGCCATCATCTGGCCGAAGCGTTGCAGTACCGGCCAACCGCCGTGACTTAGCGATCCCTGGGCAAATCCAGCAGCAGCCCCGCCACTTCCATCACCTCACCCAGTACCACTTGCGCCGACTCGACGGAGGGCTTGAGCAACAGGTCATCGGTATAACCCATCGTCACCGCAAAGATCTGGCGGGCCGCACGACTGGATGAGCCACAGCGGAATACCCCGGCAGCGATCCCCTGCTCGATCACATCGGCAAGCATGGCTTGCCACTGGGCATTGACCAGCAGATACGCCTGAGCCAGTTCCGCGTCATGCATCGCCTCATCCCAGGCATCCAGCCAGAGCGCCCAGCCGGCGTCGGCGGTACACGGCAGGCAACCCTTGAGGAAACCCACCAAGGCCTCAAGCGGCGGCGCATCTGCCAATGGCCCGCGCACTTCGTCCAACTGCTCATTGGCGAAGCGAACAAAGGCTTCGCGGCGCAGTTCTTTCCAGTCGCTGAAGTAGTGATACACGTGGCTGCGGGACAAGCCCGCATGCTCCGCCAGATCGCGGGTGGAGACATCGGCAAAGCCCTTGCTGTGAAACAGCTCCAGGGCAGCGGCGATGATCTGGTCTTTACGGTCGATACGCGACATGGGCAATTCCTTACGGGCGCCGTCAGATAAGCGGCGCTTGCTTTTTGAGCGACTGCTCAAGGATACTTGAGCAGTCGCTCAATAGTAGCGCCTATTACTCCTTTGGTGCACCCATGCCATCCACAACGCCACAGATCCTGATCGAAGAAAGCAAGAAAATCGGCCAGCAATCGGCCAGCCAAACCCTCAAGGCAATCGCCAAGGCTTATCCCGGCAAGCTGTTCTGCACGCTGTCGTTGGTTGCGCTGGAGAACGCGTTGCTGCTGGCCTATCCCCTGTTTGCCGGTTTCGCCGTGGACTCGATCCTGCGCGGCGATGCCAGCAGTGCGCTGTTCTATGCGGCCGTGGTGATGGCGTTCTGGGTGGTCGGCGCCGCACGCCGGGCGTTGGATACCCGTACCTTCACGCGGATCTACGCCGATCTTGCCGTGCCTGTGATTCTCAACCAGCGTCTACAGAATCACAGCACGTCCAAGGCCGCCGCACGGGTGGTGCTGGCGCGGGACTTTGTCGACTTCTTCGAAAAGCATGTGCCGGTGATCGCAACAGCCTTGGTCTCCATCGTTGGCGCGGCCGCGATGTTATTGGTGATTGAACCTTGGGTGGGCCTGGCCTGCTTTGCGGCACTGCTGCTTTGCATCATCCTGCTACCGCGCTTTGCCCGCCGTAACGAGCAGTTGCACGAACGGTTGAATAACCGCCTGGAGAAAGAGATTGGCCTGGTGGAAAAGGTTGGCGCCCAGACGTTGCGACGCCATTACCAACTGCTGTCACGCCTGCGTATCTGGCTGTCGGACCGCGAAGCCGTCGCCTACCTGTTTCTCGGCGCGCTGGCAGCGCTACTGTTCATCGTAGCGATCAGCCAACTGGCCTTGTCGCCAGCGGTCAAGGCCGGCCATGTCTATGCGGTGATGACGTACCTGTGGACCTTCGCCAGCAGCCTCGACGAAGCGCCAGGGATGGTTGATCAACTGGCGCGGCTCAAGGACATCGGCAAACGGGTGGATCCGGGACTCGGGAATTGATCAGCCTTACCGAAACCGATCCACCTCTTGCCGCAGCCCTGCCGCCAACGTCTCCAGCTCCCTGGCGGTAATCGCCAGGTTCGAGACCACTTCCCGCTGCTCACTGTTGGCCAGGGCAATGCTCTGCAGGTTGCTGCTGAGCAAGGTCGCGGTGCTGCTTTGCTCCTGGGTCGCTGTGGTAATCGCGGCAAACTGCTGCCCCGCCGAGCGGCTTTGCTCGTCGATGCGCGCCAGGGCCGAGGCCACGTCGGCGTTGCGCGACAAGCCTTCCTGCATCAGCACATTGCCCTGTTCCATGGTGCTGATGGCATTGCCGGTTTCCTGCTGGATGCTCTGGATCATCCCGGAAATCTCATCGGTGGCCTGGCGGGTACGCGAGGCCAGGTTGCGCACCTCATCGGCGACCACGGCAAATCCACGCCCCTGCTCCCCGGCCCGCGCCGCCTCGATGGCGGCGTTGAGTGCCAGCAGGTTGGTCTGTTCGGCGATCGAGGTAATCACGCCGACGATGCCGCCGATTTCCTGGGAACGTTGGCCCAGGGTATTGATCACCTTGGCCGTGCTGTTCAGTGCCGTGGCGATATGCTCCAGGGACGACGACGCCTCCTGCATCGAGTTGCGGCCAATGCGGGTCTGCTGGGCATTTTCCTGGGCCATGCGTTCGGTATTGCCCATGTTGTCGGCAATGTTCAGCGAAGTGGCGCTGAACTCTTCCACCGCGCCGGCCATGCTGGTGATCTCGCCGGATTGCTGCTCCATGCCCTCATAAGCGCCTCCCGACAAACCTGACAGCGCCTGGGCGCGGCTGTTGACCTCTTCGGCCGCCTTGCGGATATGGGAGACCATGGTCGACAAGGCCTCGCCCATCTGGTTGAAGCTGCGTGCCAGCTGTCCGATTTCATCGTGGCTGGACACATTCAGCCGCGCACTCAAATCACCGGCCCCCAGGGCTTCGGCCTGGCGCACCAGGTCGCCCAGGGGCTGCAATTTGCTGCGTAGCAACCAGACCGCCGCGCCTACCGCCAACAGCATCGCCAGCACGCTGCCGATCACCAGGCGGATACCCACGGCCCAGGTCACCGCGCGGATCTCGGCCTTGGGCATGCTCGCCACCACCGACCACGGGCCGCCGTCAAATGGCACTGCAACGCTGTAGAAGTCTTCGCCCTTGTCACTCCAGAAACGCCCCTGGCCAGGCTTTTGCGCCAGCTCCAGGATCACCGGAACGGCCTGCTCCAACGCCTGCACGCCGGCAGGCGGCACCAGCCAGTGTTTTTGCTCGTCCAGCAGCGCCAGCGAGCCGGTCTGGCCAATGCGGAACCGCTTGAGGTTGGCGAATTGGGCGTTCTGCGCATCGGTGTAGTCGAAACCGATGAACAACACCGCAATCACCTGGCCGCTGGCATCACGTACCGGGCTGTACTGGGTCATGTAGGAACGTTCGAACAGCACCGCGCGACCGATGTAGCTCTGCCCGGCGAGCAGGCGCTGGTAGGCCGGCCCCTGGCGATCCAGCACGGTGCCGATGGCGCGGTTGCCGTCCTGTTTGGTCAGGGAGGTGCTGATACGGACAAAGTCTTCGCCGCTGCGCACGAACACCGTGGCCACGCCGCCGGACATCTGCTTGAACTCATCGACCTCGTCGAAGTTGTTGTTCAGTACTTCAGTGCCCAGGTAAAGGCCCGGGGTCTGCACCCCGGCCACACTCACCATCTGCTCGGGACGTACGCTCAACCCGGCGCCGAAGCGCTTTTCAAACAACCCACTCAAACGCTGGGTGCTCTCACGCAGGGTGCTGTGGAAGGTATTGAGTTGGTCGGCGAGCAAACGCGCTTCGCTGGCCAGGTGTTCTTCCCGGGTCAGCAGGTTGGCCGAGTCCAGGGAGCGCAGGGCAAATACCGTGCTGCCGCTGATCACGACAGCCAATATGACCGCCAAGGCAATGCCCAGCTGCGAAGCGATGCGGGCGCGGGGTTGAGACATGACAGCTCCTGGCCGAGGCCCGGATCGTCCTGATCTCATAGCGCTAATCGGCAAATTTCTTGGATTGGGGGCACGCTGAGCCGCAACTAATGGCGACTCCGACACACCTACTTCGGCGGCCCCAATCAATACTTGAGCAAATTACAGGGGCATCACTCAAAGGCACCGTGTGTAGGACGCTGCATCGTTTCACTCGAGCTGTTCCACCGCCGGCAAGGCCATGGCCCGGACTTCACTTTGCAGGAAGTCCGACAGCCTGCGCAGGCGCTCACCACCGGGGCGGGTCTTGGGCCAGACCAGGTAATAGCTTTCGCCGCTGGCCACCGCAGTCGGCCATGGCAAACTCAAGCGCCCCTGGGCCACATCCTCGGCGACCATCAGCAGATCGCCCATGGACACGCCATAGCCCCGGGCAGCGGCAATCATCCCCAGCTCCAGCGTATCGAACACCTGCCCGCCCTTGATGGCGACGCGGGACGCCAGCCCCGTACGCTGCAACCAGCGGCGCCAATCACGCCGATCCGGCGTGGGGTGCAGCAGTTCAGCGCTGGCCAGGCGCTCCACATCCCAGGGGCCGTCATTGAGCAGGTTCGGCGCGCCCACCGGGATCAACAGTTCGGGAAACAGGTAGCTGGCTTCCCAGTCCGCCGGAAAGTGCCCGTCACTCAGCAAGACCGCGCAGTCGAACGGTTCCTGATTGAAATCCACTTCGTCGATGCTCATCCAGGCGCTGGTCAACTGCACCTCGTTGCCCGGCTGCAAGTGCCGGAACCGGCTCAGGCGCGCCAGCAACCAGCGCATGGTCAGGGTCGACGGGGCCTTCATGCGCAGGATGTCATCTTCGGCATTCAAGGTATGGCAGGCGCGCTCCAGGGCGGCGAAGCCCTCGCGCACCCCAGGCAGCAGCAGGCGCGCCGACTCGGTCAACTGCAAGGTGCGCCCGCTGCGCTGGAACAGGCGGCAGGCGAAATGCTCCTCCAGGGTGCGGATATGCCGGCTGACTGCACTTTGGGTGATGGACAGTTCTTCGGCCGCACGGGTGAAGGAGTTATGCCGTGAGGCGGCTTCAAATGCACGCAAGGCATACAGCGGAGGCAGGCGACGAGACATGAGGAAAACTCCGACGGCACGATTCCGAAACCCTACCAGATTCATCCTGGCATGAGTTTTAATCATGCGAATGATCGCATTTATCCCTTTGTGCAAAGCGCTGAGAGCGCCGAGAATCAACCCTTCTACCCCTTGTGCAATTATTGAGCGTGATGATCATGCAGCATCCGGCGCGTACCGAACTCTGGGCCATTCTGCGGCTGTCAGGGCCGTTGATTGCCTCGCAGTTGGCGCACATGTTGATGGTGCTGACCGACACCCTGATGATGGCCCGCCTCAGCCCCGAAGCCCTGGCCGGCGGCGGGCTGGGTGCGGCAAGCTATTCGTTTGTGTCGATCTTTTGCATCGGCGTGATTGCCGCCGTGGGCACCCTGGTCGCCATTCGCCAGGGCGCCGGCGACATCGAGGGCGCCACCCGCCTGACCCAGGCCGGCCTGTGGCTGGCCTGGCTGATGGCCCTGGTGGCCGGCCTGCTGCTGTGGAACCTCAAGCCGGTGCTGCTGATGTTCGGCCAGACCGAAACCAACGTGCAGTCGGCCGGGCAATTCCTGATGATCCTGCCGTTCGCCCTGCCCGGCTACCTGACGTTCATGGCCCTGCGCGGCTTCACCAGCGCCATCGGCAAAGCCACGCCGGTGATGGTGATCAGCCTGTGCGGCACGGTGCTCAACTACCTGCTCAACCATGCGTTGATCGAAGGCATGTTCGGCCTGCCCAAGCTGGGCCTGATGGGCATTGGCCTGGTCACGGCGATTGTCGCCAACTGCATGGCCCTGGCACTGTTGTGGTACATCAAATACAACCGCGCCTACGCGGCCTACCCCCTGGGCAAGGGCCTGCTGCGGCCCAACCTGCATTACTTGCGCGAGCTGTGGCGCCTGGGCCTGCCGATTGGCGGTACCTATGCGGTGGAAGTCGGCTTGTTCGCCTTTGCGGCGCTGTGCATGGGCACCATGGGCAGTACGCAGTTGGCGGCCCACCAGATTGCCCTGCAAATCGTCTCGGTGGCGTTCATGGTGCCGGCGGGCATGTCCTATGCCGTCACCATGCGCATCGGCTTGCACTATGGCGGCGGGCAACTGCTCGATGCACGGCTGGCCGGACGCGTGGGTATCGCCTTCGGCGCGAGCGTGATGCTGGGGTTTGCCATGGTGTTCTGGCTGTTTTCAGACCCGCTGATCGGCCTGTTCCTCGACCATGACGACCCGGCCTTCGCCCAAGTGATCAGCCTGGCGGTCAGCCTGTTGGCCGTGGCGGCGTGGTTCGAGCTGTTCGACGGCGTGCAGACCATCGCCATGGGTTGCATCCGAGGGCTCAAGGATGCCAAGACCACGTTCCTCGTCGGCCTGGGTTGTTACTGGTTGATTGGCGCACCGGCGGCCTGGTTGATGGCGTTTACCTTGGACTGGGGCCCGACCGGCGTGTGGTGGGGTCTGGCGCTGGGGCTTGCCTGTGCGGCGATTACCCTGACCTGGGCGTTTGAGGCGAAGATGAAGCGGATGATTGCCCAGGAGCCGCAAGTCGATGCGGTCCCACAGCCTAACTGAAGGATGTACTCGGTCAGTGTGGGAGCTGGCTTGCCAGCCCCCACCTTTTTGATTGGTTTACAGGGCTAGATCACATCGCCCAACAACGCCTGCTGGCTGCTGCCAAACGTCAGGTATTCCACCAATTCCGCCAGCGGCAACGGCTTGCTGATCAGGTAACCCTGGGCCTGGTCGCAGCCGAACAAGCGCAACAACGCCAGTTGCTCCGGGGTTTCCACGCCTTCGGCCACCACTTCCAGGTTGAGGTTGTGGGCCAGGTTGATCATGGCGTGCACCAGCTTGCGGTTTTCTTCGCGCTCTTCCATACCGCCGACAAAGCTCTTGTCGATCTTGAGCAAGGCAATCGGCAGGCTGTTGAGGTGCACGAAGGACGAGAACCCGGTGCCAAAGTCATCCAGGGAGAAGCGCACACCCAGGCGGCCCAAGGCATCCATGGTCTGCTTGACCAGGTCGCTGCGGCGCATCACGGCGGTTTCAGTAAGCTCGAATTCGAGCCATTGCGCCTCCACCCCACGCTCGGCAATCAAACGGCTCAGGGTCGAGAGCAACTGGCTGTCCTGAAACTGACGGAACGACAGGTTGACCGCCATGTGCAACGGCGGCAGGCCGCGCTCGCGCAGGTCCTGCATATCGCGCAGGGCCCGGGAAATCACCCAGTAGCCCAACGGCACGATCAGGCCGCTCTGCTCGGCCAGCGGCACGAACTCGCTCGGCGGCAGCAAGCCACGTTCACCGTGGCGCCAGCGCACCAGGGCTTCGAGGCCGACGATATGCCCATCGTCCAGGTCCAGCCGCGGCTGGTAATGCAGTTCCAGTTCGTCACGGCGCAGCGCCCGGCGCAGTTCGCTTTCCAGGTCGGCGAGGCTACGGGCATTGCGGTTGATGCGTTCATTGAAGATATGAAAGGTGCAGCCCTGGGTGCTCTTGGCCTGTTGCATGGCGATATGCGCGTGCCACATCAACGGGTCGGCGCCGGCCTTGGCGCGGGCATGGGCCACACCGAGGCTGCAACCGATCAGCAGGCTCTCGCCATCGACCCAGTAAGGTTCGGCCATGGCCTCGGTGATGCGCTCGGCCATCCACTCGGCGCGTTGCGGCGCACGGCGGGTGTCGATCAACAAGGCAAATTCATCACTGCCCAGGCGCGCCAGTTGGTCGCCGACCTCCAGTTGGCTCTTGAGCCGCGAGACCACTTGCAGGATCAGCCGGTCGCCCGCCTGATGGCCGAGGGCATCGTTGGCATGGCGGAAGTTGTCCAGGTCCAGGTGGCCGAGGGCCAGGCCACGCCCGTCGTTTTCCGCCAGGCGCGCGGCCAGCAGGGTCTGGAAACCCTGGCGGTTGGCGATGCCGGTCAAGGGGTCTTGTGCGGCCAGGCGTTGCAGGGTGTTTTCCAGCAAGCCGCGTTCGCGCACATGGCGCAGGCAGCGGCGCAGCGTATCCACATCAAACGCGCCACGGATCAACCAATCGCTGGCGCCCAACGGTGCAACCAGCGGTTCCTGCTCCAGCAGCATTACGGTGGGCAGGTTACAACGGCCAGGGCCAGGTTGCAGACCCGGGGTGGTGAGCAAGACAGCCGTGCGGTCGTCGTCGAACAGGCTGCTCACCGACTCCCAGCTTGGCGCACTGACCAGCACAGCCCCATCGCCCATCGGCGCCAGGCACTCGCGCAACAACGCTGCCCACGCTGGCTCATCGGCCAGTAGCAGCAAACGCAAGGGTTCGACAGGCGTAGACAAGCTAGCTCCCTAGACTTTGCAAAAATTCGTTGGCGGCGGGCATTATGACGCGCAGCCTGATAATGACCAATGATATTGGTTATCAAATACGCGCAGTGCAGGTCTAGATCGAACAATAGACCCAAAAACACCGCACATCCTGCGGCAAAGTAACAAAACCGGCAAATTTAGATCGAGTGGTACGTCACACTGTCGTTCAGAGGCGGCAGAATCTTGCCAGCCTGTTAAAATGCCCGCCCTTTTCGCTCAAAGACTCCCAAAACCCTGT